>LR590464.1 GCA_901472455.1 Leclercia adecarboxylata | reverse complement strand
ACTGAATTCTGTGGCTGGTAACTCATCCTGCAATCGGGCAAGACACTGCTGCCAAAGCGAAAGTGACACGGCGGACTCCACTCGAACATAAAAAGAAAAGCTATTGAATAGTCATGATTGTAGACACACGTCGAAAAGACCCGGCGTTAAGGGGGACGTGCGAACCGCTATTTGCGGTTTTTGCCCGACCAGGATCCTGGGATCCGATCCAGGACCGCGGATCATAGCTTAAACTGAGCCAGAGATCTTCTGTTTCTCACAGTTTCTTCCCGATTTATCCACAGGAGGATCGAAACGGGGTAAGTGTAAACGATCCTGGAGGATACGCCCCCACGATTTAGGCCGCATATTGGAAAAATTAATGAGTAAAGACGATTTTTTGCTGAAATGATCTAACGAAGATCCTGGACGATCCTTGCGATTTGCCCTGGAGGCCGTATAATTCCCCACCCGGCGCGTGGGACTCTAAGACCTGCGTCTGACGCTGTTCAATTTGCACGCTAAAAACGTGCGGAAAGACGCGGGAAATAAGGAAAGAGAATTGACTCTGGAGTGTACAATTATTACAATCCGGCCTCTTTAATCACCCATGGCTTCGGCGTCCATTGTTCGTTATTCGTTCGGACTCCACAAAAAGTCATTGAATTTATTCAAGTTTAGGTTAGAAATCGCCATGAAACGCACTTTTCAACCGTCTGTACTGAAGCGCAACCGTTCTCACGGCTTCCGTGCTCGTATGGCTACTAAAAATGGTCGTCAGGTTCTGGCACGTCGTCGTGCTAAAGGCCGTTCACGTCTGACCGTTTCCAAGTAATTAAGCTAACCCCTGCGTGGTTAAGCTAGCATTTCCCAGGGAGTTACGGTTTGTTAACTCCCACTCATTTCACTTTCGTCTTCCAGCAGCCACAACGGGCTGGCACGCCGCAAATCACCATCCTCGGCCGCCAAAATTCGCTGGGGCATCCCCCGTATCGGTCTCACTGTCGCCAAAAAAAATGTTAAGCGTGCGCATGAACGCAATCGGATTAAACGTCTGACGCGTGAAAGCTTCCGTTTACGTCAACATGAACTGCCTTCAATGGATTTCGTGGTGGTGGCAAAAAAAGGGGTTGCCGACCTCCGATAACCGTGCTCTCTCGGAAGCGTTGGAAAAAATTATGGCGCCGCCACTGTCGCCTGGCTCACGGGTCCTGATCGGCCTTATCCGGGTCTATCAACGCCTGATTAGTCCGCTACTCGGGCCACACTGCCGTTTCACGCCAACATGCTCAAGCTACGGAATTGAGGCATTGCGCAGGTTTGGAGTGATAAAAGGCAGTTGGTTGACGGTGAAACGCGTATTAAAATGCCACCCTTTACACCCAGGTGGAGACGATCCCGTCCCTCCAGGACCTTTTGATACCAGAGAACACTAACGATGGATTCGCAACGCAATCTTCTTATCATCGCTTTGTTGTTCGTGTCTTTCATGATCTTCCAGGCTTGGGAGCAGGATAAAAATCCTCAACCTCAGCAGCAGGTCACGCAGACAACGACCACCGCAGCGGGTAGCGCCGCCGACCAGGGCGTACCGGCCAGTGGCCAGGGTAAACTGATTACGGTTAAGACCGATGTGCTTGAGCTGACTATCAACACCCGTGGTGGTGATGTTGAGCAGGCACAACTGGTAACTTACCCGAAAGAGCTCGGTTCTAACGAGCCGTTCCAGTTACTGGAAACCACGCCGCAGTTTATCTACCAGGCACAGAGCGGCCTGACCGGTCGTGATGGCCCGGATAACCCGGCTAACGGCGCACGTCCGCTGTATAACGTCGATAAAGATGCGTTTGTGCTGGCTGATGGCCAGAACGAACTCGCGATCCCGATGACTTACACCGATGCTGCGGGCAACACCTTCACCAAAACCTTCACCCTGAAACGCGGTGAGTATGCGGTGAACGTGGGCTATAACGTGCAGAACGCCAGCGCGAAACCGCTGGAAATCTCCACCTTTGGCCAGCTTAAGCAAACCATCGATCTGCCGTCGCACCGTGACACCGGAAGCAACAACTTCGCGTTGCATACCTTCCGTGGCGCAGCGTACTCCACGCCAGATACTAAGTACGAGAAATACAAATTCGACACCATTGCCGATAACGAAAACCTGAACGTCAGCTCAAAAGGCGGTTGGGTGGCAATGCTGCAACAGTATTTCGCGACTGCATGGGTGCCAAATAACGCCGGTTCCAACAACTTCTATACCGCAAACCTGAACGGCGTTGCCGCTATCGGCTATAAGTCTGAGCCGGTTCTGGTTCAGCCGGGTCAAACCGGTACGCTGGGCAGCACCCTGTGGGTCGGCCCGGAAATTCAGGACAAGATGGCCGCTGTAGCACCGCACCTGGATCTGACCGTAGATTACGGTTGGTTGTGGTTCATCTCCCAGCCGCTGTTTAAGCTGCTGAAGTGGATCCACAGCTTCCTGGGTAACTGGGGCTTCTCCATCATTGTTATCACCTTTATCGTTCGTGGCATCATGTACCCGCTGACCAAAGCGCAGTACACCTCCATGGCGAAGATGCGTATGCTGCAGCCGAAGATTCAGGCTATGCGTGAGCGTCTGGGCGATGACAAACAGCGTCAGAGCCAGGAGATGATGGCCCTGTATAAAGCCGAGAAAGTGAATCCACTGGGTGGCTGCTTCCCGCTGCTGATCCAGATGCCAATCTTCCTTGCGCTGTACTACATGCTGATGGGTTCCGTTGAGCTGCGCCATGCGCCGTTCGCCCTGTGGATCCATGACCTGTCTGCACAGGACCCGTACTACATCCTGCCGATCCTGATGGGCGTGACGATGTTCTTCATCCAGAAGATGTCACCAACCACCGTGACCGACCCGATGCAGCAGAAGATCATGACCTTTATGCCGGTCATCTTCACCGTGTTCTTCCTGTGGTTCCCGTCAGGTCTGGTGCTGTACTATATCGTCAGCAACCTGGTCACCATCCTTCAGCAGCAGCTGATCTACCGTGGTCTGGAAAAACGTGGTCTGCATAGCCGCGAAAAGAAAAGCTCCTGATTCTGAGTAGGCCGGGTAAGCGAAGCGCCACCCGGCAAAAAGAGCAGTGATGACAGGGCGGTCTATTGACCGCCTTTTTTATTGCATTAAGAAGAGATAAACCATGAGCCATAACGACACTATCGTCGCCCAGGCAACCCCACCGGGACGCGGTGGTGTGGGCATTCTGCGTATCTCCGGCCAGAAGGCGCGCGAGGTGGCAGAAGCGGTGCTGGGTAAATTGCCAAAGCCGCGCTACGCCGACTATCTGCCGTTTAAAGATACTGACGGAACTGCGCTGGATCAGGGCATCGCGCTGTGGTTCCCCGGCCCGAACTCCTTCACCGGCGAAGACGTGCTCGAATTGCAGGGCCACGGCGGGCCGGTGATCCTCGACCTGCTGCTGAAACGCATTCTGACTTTGCCAGGACTGCGTATTGCCAGGCCGGGCGAGTTCTCCGAGCGCGCCTTCCTGAACGATAAGCTCGACCTGGCGCAAGCCGAGGCGATTGCCGACCTGATCGACGCCAGCTCCGAGCAGGCCGCACGCTCCGCCCTGAACTCACTACAGGGTGCTTTTTCTGCCCGCGTGAATCATCTTGTGGAAGCACTTACTCACCTGCGCATCTACGTAGAAGCGGCGATTGATTTCCCGGATGAGGAGATCGACTTCCTCTCCGATGGCAAAATCGAAGCCCAGCTTAACGCCGTGATGAGCGATCTCGACGCGGTACGCGCCGAAGCGCGTCAAGGCAGCCTGCTGCGCGAAGGGATGAAAGTGGTCATTGCCGGGCGTCCAAATGCCGGGAAATCGAGCCTGCTGAATGCTCTGGCGGGTCGCGAAGCCGCAATTGTGACCGACATTGCCGGCACCACTCGCGATGTACTGCGGGAACATATTCATATCGACGGTATGCCGCTGCATATCATCGACACCGCGGGCTTACGCGATGCCAGCGACGAAGTGGAGCGCATCGGTATCGAGCGCGCCTGGCAGGAGATCGAGCAGGCTGACCGCGTGCTGTTTATGGTAGATGGCACCACTACGGCGGCGGTCGACCCGGCGGCGATCTGGCCGGACTTTATTGCCCGTCTGCCAGCCAATCTGCCGATCACCGTGGTACGTAACAAAGCCGACGTCACGGGTGAAACGCTGGGCCTCAGCGATGTGAATGGTCACTCACTTATTCGCCTGTCGGCGCGTACCGGCGAGGGCGTAGATGAGCTGCGCGACCACCTGAAGCAGAGCATGGGCTTTGATACCAGCATGGAGGGCGGTTTCCTTGCCCGTCGTCGCCATCTTCAGGCGCTGGAAGAGGCGGCACAACATCTGGATCAGGGCAAAGCACAGTTGCTTGGTGCCTGGGCCGGAGAACTGCTGGCGGAAGAGCTGCGTCTGGCGCAGCAGGCGTTAAGCGAGATCACCGGGGAGTTCACTTCGGATGATCTGCTGGGCCGCATTTTCTCGAGCTTCTGTATCGGGAAATAAGTCCGTTTCCGCCAGCTGTTAAAAAGCCGCATAACACTCCTGTTATTGTGGCTTTTTCTTTTTTTATATTCTCTGAATAAATAGTAAATATATCGGTTATATTCTCTGTGATTACAATCACAATTAATATCTCTGCACATAGACAAATATTCTCATTAGAATAGTGTAGTAACGTGTCTAATGAGGATAAATCAATGATGATTATCTTAAATACATACATCACGTCTAAGTGGTTCAATATTGACAATAAAATTGTCAATCACCATCCGTAATCTCCCTTCGCCTCTTTTTCTCTATGCAACCTGAACAGACTCATAGTCTGTTTATCCGGTATGCCTGAAATCATTGCGCTTATAAAACCGCAATAGTGCCTCTGCACGCCTGTATTGTTGAGAATTAATCTCGCGACTGCGTGGCGTTATAAATGGCTCAGGTTTGCCGCTTTTTATGGTTATTAAAAATAACCACCAGCACCGCTGCGATAAAAACAGGAATTATATAATGGAAAACTTCAAACATTTACCAGAACCCTTTCGCATCAGAGTTATTGAGCCGGTTAAGCGCACTACAAGGGAGCATCGCGAAAACGCGATTATTCAATCAGGCATGAACCCCTTCCTGCTGGATAGCGAGGACGTGTTTATTGATTTACTGACCGACAGCGGCACCGGCGCAGTCACTCAAAATATGCAGGCCGCTATGCTGCGCGGTGACGAAGCCTACAGTGGAAGCCGTAGCTACTATGCACTGTCCAACGCCGTGAAGGAGATTTTCGGCTATCAATATACCATCCCAACACACCAGGGACGCGGCGCTGAGCAGATCTATATTCCTGTCTTAATCAAAAAACGCGAACAAGAAAAAGGCTTAGATCGCACGAAAATGGTCGCCTTCTCAAACTACTTCTTTGATACCACCCAGGGTCATAGCCAGATAAATGGCTGCACCGTGCGCAACGTCTATATTAAGGAAGCGTTTGATACCGGCGTCCGTTACGATTTTAAAGGCAATTTTGACCTGCAGGGACTGGAAAACGGCATCGAGGAAGTGGGTGCGAGCAATGTGCCTTATATTGTCGCGACCATCACCAGCAACTCTGCCGGTGGGCAGCCGGTGTCACTGGCGAACCTGAAGGCGATGTATGCGATTGCCAGAAAATACGATATCCCGGTCGTCATGGATTCCGCGCGCTTTGCAGAGAACGCCTACTTTATTCAAAAACGTGAGGCGGAATATAAAGACTGGAGCATTGCAGAAATCACCCGCGAGACCTACAAGTACGCGGATATGCTGGCCATGTCGGCGAAAAAGGATGCCATGGTGCCGATGGGTGGGCTGCTGTGCATCAAGAATGACGATTATTTCGATGTTTATACCGAGTGCAGAACCTTGTGCGTCGTCCAGGAAGGCTTCCCGACTTACGGCGGCCTGGAAGGGGGTGCCATGGAACGCCTGGCTGTCGGCCTGCATGACGGCATGGGCCAGGACTGGCTGGCATACCGGATTAATCAGGTGCAATACCTGGTCGATGGCCTGGAAGCAATCGGCGTAGTTTGCCAGCAGGCGGGCGGCCATGCTGCCTTTGTGGATGCGGGCAAGCTTTTACCGCATATTCCAGCGGAGCAGTTCCCGGCGCAGGCGCTGGCCTGTGAGCTTTATAAAGTCGCAGGCATTCGCGCAGTGGAAATTGGTTCATTCCTGTTAGGCCGCGATCCGAAAACGGGCAAGCAGTTACCTTGCCCCGCAGAATTACTGCGTTTAACCATTCCACGTGCAACCTATACGCAATCCCATATGGATTTCATCGTCGAAGCCTTTAAGCACGTCAAAGAAAATGCTATGAATATTAAAGGATTAACCTTTACCTACGAACCGAAAGTATTACGCCACTTCACTGCCAAACTCAAAGAAGTTTAACTTCACTCCCTGGGTGGCTAAATAATTTTAGCCACCCGAAAAAAAACTATATCAACAACATCAAGCTTGCCACATTGATGGGGGCACCATGGAACAAAGTTTAGAGTTAGAAACTAAACACTCCTCGGTATGGGGTGTCATGGTTATAGCAGGTACAGTTATTGGCGGGGGGATGTTTGCTTTACCCGTAGATTTGGCAGGGGCATGGTTTTTTTGGGGTGCGTTTATTTTAATTATTGCCTGGTTTTCGATGCTTCACTCCGGGCTGTTATTACTGGAGGCTAATTTAAACTATCCTGTCGGTTCCAGTTTTAATACGGTTACAAAAGATCTGATTGGTAACAGATGGAATATCGTAAGCGGTCTGACAGTTGCATTCGTTCTTTATATCCTGACGTATGCCTATATCTCCGCCAACGGCGCAATAATAAGTGAAACTATCGCCATGAATCAGGGGGCGCACGTCAATCCCCGCATCGTGGGTGTAAGTACGGCGCTGTTTGTCGCGGCCGTATTGTGGTTTAGCTCATTAGCCGCCAGCAGAATTACCTCGCTGTTTTTAGGCATTAAGATCATCGCCTTTATCGTTGTATTTGGATCATTCTTCTTTCAGGTTGATTACGGCATATTAAGAGATATCAACGTCACATCAGCCAGCCATACCACCTACTTCCCCTATATCTTCATGGCCTTGCCCGTCTGCCTGGCATCGTTTGGTTTTCACGGCAACATTCCCAGCCTCATCATCTGCTATGGGAAGCGGAAAGATAAGCTGATTAAAAGCCTGGTGTTTGGCTCCCTGCTGGCGCTGTTTATCTATCTGTTCTGGCTGTATTGCACAATGGGGAACATTACCCGCGACAGCTTCAACGAGATCATCTCGTCAGGGGGGAACGTCGATTCACTGGTAAAATCCTTCCTCGGCACCCGGCAGCACGGCGTTATCGAATTTTGCTTACTGGTTTTCTCTAATCTAGCCGTGGCCAGCTCTTTCTTTGGCGTCACACTGGGGTTGTTCGACTATCTTGCCGACCTCTTTAAGCTCGACAATTCACCGTCCGGTCGTTTGAAAACGATCATGCTGACCTTCCTGCCCCCCACGATCCTCTATCTGATCTTCCCGAACGGGTTTATCTACGGCATTGGCGGTGCAGGGCTGTGTGCGACCATCTGGGCGGTGATTATTCCTGCGGTTCTGGCGTTGAAAGCGCGGAAGAAATTCCCGAATCAGATGTTTACCGTCTGGGGCGGTATGATGATCCCTTCACTGGTGATCCTGTTTGGTGTCGCGGTCATTATTTGCTGGTTCGGGAATATCTTTAATTTCCTGCCGCGCTTTGGTTGAGCCAGCCTGACGTTTACACGCGGTCTATTCTGAGGTGATTTCCTGTAAGGAAATCACCTTTGTCCAAATGGCAACTCGCCACATTTCCTTTCTCCCCCTATGCTTCATGCCTGTCTTTATGGGGGTGTTATGGCTCGTTTTCTGTTTTGTAGTTTTGCGCTGGTGCTGCTTTATCCATCAGGCATTGATATGTATCTGGTGGGATTGCCGCACATCGCCCGCGATCTGGGCGCCAGCGAGGCGCAGCTGCATATCGCGTTTTCGGCCTACCTCGCGGGGGATGGCGTCGTCGATGGTGTTTGCCGGGAAGGTTGCTGACAAAGCCGGGCGGCAGCCGGTCGCCATTACCGGGGCAGTGATTTTTGCGCTCTCCTCCGTGCTGTGCTCGCTGGCAGAAGAGAGTTCGCTGTTCCTCACCGGGCGCTTTATCCAGGGTGTCGGCGCGGGCGGGTGCTACGTGGTGGCCTTTGCGATCCTGCGCGATACCTTAAGTGCCCAGCGCCGCGCCAAAGTGCTCTCCATGATGAATGGCATCACCTGTATTATCCCGGTTCTGGCGCCAGTGGTGGGCTACCTGATTATGCTGAAATTCCCGTGGCAGAGCCTCTTCTGGACGATGGCGGCGATGGGAATGCTGGTCTTTATCCTGTCGATCACGGTACTGAGAGAAACCCATCCCGGGGCACAAAACAGGGGTCATACCGCGTCGATTCCCCGGACGAAAAGCTGCTCAACCGCTTCTTTATCAGCCGGTTGTTAATCACCACCCTGAGCGTGGCGGTGATCCTCACCTATGTAAACGTTTCCCCGGTGTTGCTGATGGAGACCATGGGCTTCGATCGCGGCGAGTATTCCATGGTGATGGCCTTAACCGCGCTGGTCAGTATGGCCGTGTCGTTCTCGACCCCCTTTGCGCTGAATCTCTTTAAACAGCGTACGTTGATGCTCACTTCACAGGTGCTGTTCCTGGTGGCCGGAGTGATTCTGGCGACGGCCAGTACCCACGCCCTGATGCTGGCGGGTATTACGCTCATCTGCGCCGGGTTCTCGGTAGGCTTTGGTGTGGCGATGAGCCAGGCGCTTGGCCCGTTCGCCCTGCGCGCCGGGGTGGCAAGCTCGGTGTTGGGTATCGCCCAGGTCTGCGGCTCTTCGCTGTGGATTTGGCTGGCGGCCATAATGGGGCTCAATGCGCTGAATATGCTGATCGGGGTGCTGATTGGTTGTAGCATGCTCTGCATTCTCCTCCTTTTGCTTATCCGACCGGCAGCGCATCATGAAGAAGCCCCTCAGCAGTCTCGATCTTAATCTCCTATTATGCCTGCAGCTGTTGCTGCAGGAACGCAGCGTAACGAAAGCCGCGAAACGGATGAACGTCACCCCGTCCGCGGTGAGTAAATCGCTGGCGAAGCTGCGCGACTGGTTTGACGATCCGCTGTTTGTGAAGACCCCGCTGGGGCTGCTGCCAACACCGCTGACGGTAAGCCTGGAGCAGGACCTGGCCGACTGGATGCAGATTGGCAACCAGATCCTCGATAAATTCCACCATGACTCTCCCGGCGGCCTCACCTTTGAGCTGGCGGCAGAAACGCCGTTAATGCTGATCCGTTTTAATGCCCTGCTGGCGCAGGTGAACCAGCGTTATCCCGCAGGCCACGGTAAAGATGCGCCACTGGGATTACGATTCGCTGGACGCCATCACTCGCGGAGAAGTCGATCTCGGTTTTACAGGGCGCGAAACGCACCCCGCTCCCGGGAGCTGTTAAAGCTCATGCCCATGGTTTATCGACTACGAAATTCTGTTCAGCGACCGCCCCTGCGTCTATCTGCGTGAAGACCATCCCGCGCTTCAGGAGGAGTGGAACCTCGAAACTTTTCTGCGTTACCCGCATATCAGCATCTTCTGGGAGCGCAGCGACACCTGGGCGCTGGATGAAGTGCTAAGAGAGATGGGGCGAACCCGTAATATCGCCATGAGCCTGCCCGGATTCGAGCAGTCCATGTTTATGGCGGCGCAGCCGGGTCATAACTACATTGCCACTGCCCCGCACTACTGCCATCACTACAATCAGCTCCACCAGCGAAAGCTGGTCACCCTGCCGATCCCCATTGATGAAGCGCAGGCCCAGAAACTTACCGTGCCTTTTACGCTGATCTGGCATAAGCGGAATAGCCATAACCCGAAAACGCTCTGGCTGAGAGAGACGATCAAGACGCTGTATAGCCCGCCGCTACGCCAGGCACCTGTTTTCGCGTGAGAAAATGTAAAGTTCCGCCGCAAAACTTTCCTTACTTCCATTTAGCCATTAAAACAATAAGTGAGTTAAGCGATAATGATGTAACCGTTTAACCTAACTACTGACCATTATCATGGAGCGAAAAATGGCTACGCATTTTGCACGAGGGACACTGACCGAGGGGCTGCAGATTTCATCCAGACTCTCTTCATCCTGTCATAACGAAGCGCGGAAGCTTCCTGAACATCGCCGAACACGATTTTTGGCTTCCCGGGCGCTGCTCGCTGAACTCTTGTTTATGCTTTATGGCACCAGCGAGCTGCCGAAGGTGATAACCGAACCCGAGGGTCGCCCTGTTTTTGCCGATCCCGAGCTTCCCCGTTTTTCCATTGCCTATGCCGGCAATATCGTGGGCCTGGCGCTGACGACAGAGGGCGATTGTGGTCTGGATATGGAACTACAACGCGCGTTTCGCGCCCCGGATGGATCCCATGCCCATGACGTCTACCCGCTCTCCAGCAACGAGAACTTATGGGTGCGTAACCAGAACGATCCCTACGAAGCCAGAGCGCAGCTGATCACCCTGCGTCAGAGCATACTTAAGCTTTCAGGCGAGGCCAGTGATTGCGCCAGCCTGCTGCAACTGTTACCTGGCTCCGGCCGTCTGCGGGCCTCCAGAGCCGGACAGGTAGAAGCTTTAAGCGACGCCGAAGACTTCCTGATCTGGTCTATCGCCGTTACTCCGGGCATTGAACGGTTAAAAATTTGGGAGTTTGACAGCCGCCTCGGATGGCACAGTCTGCCGGACGTTCCCGCCCGGGCGAACGAACCGGCCGCACGCCTGATGCGTCTGACCAGTCTTCCGGCAGAAAAAGCCATTATTCTCACCTGACCTTTCATAAAGGAGTCGTGATGTCTGAAACGTTGAAGGTTGTTACGTTACTGGGAAGCCTGCGCAAGGGTTCATTTAACGGGATGGTTGCCCGCACGCTGCCGAAACTGGCGCCTGAGGGCATGGAAGTTACCCCCCTGCCGTCGATTGGCGATATTCCGCTGTATGACGCGGATGTGCAGCAGGAAGAGGGTTTCCCGGCTGCCGTAGAAGCGCTGGCAGCGCAGATCCGCGAAGCGGACGGCGTGGTGATTGTCACCCCGGAATATAACTACTCGGTGCCGGGTGGCCTGAAGAACGCCATTGACTGGCTTTCTCGCCTGCCAGAGCAGCCGCTGGCCGGTAAACCGGTGCTGATCCAGACCAGCTCAATGGGGGCGATTGGTGGCGCGCGTTGTCAGTATCATCTGCGCCAGATCCTGGTGTTCCTGGATGCGATGGTGATGAACAAGCCGGAATTTATGGGCGGCGTGATTCAGAACAAGGTGGACCCACAGACGGGTGAAGTGATCGATCAGAGCACCCTGGACCATCTGACCGGTCAGCTGAGCGCGTTTGGGAAGTATATCCAGCGGGTTAAAGCGTAGGGGAAGAGTTCAGGGTGAGTGCGGCTGACGCCCTCACCCCGGTCCTCTCCCATAGGGAGAGGATGCAAACACTAAAAACAGCAACCTAAGTTGCTGTTTTTATTTTTTATTATGCATCAATAAACGCAATTTTCAGCACGAACAGCAGCGCAACAACCATCACGCACGGGCTGATTTCACGCCAGCGTCCGGTGCCCGCCTTCATCACGCAGTAAGAGATAAAGCCCAGCGCAATCCCTTCGGTGATGGAGAAGCTAAACGGCATCATCACGGCGGTAATAAATGCCGGAACCGCTTCGGTCAGGTCGTCCCACTTCACGCGCGACAGACTGGAGGTCATCAGCACGCCCACGTAGATCAGCGCACCAGCGGCCGCATACGGCGGCACCATGCCCGCCAGCGGTGAAAGGAAGATCACCAGCAGGAACAACAGACCCACGACCACCGCGGTCAGACCGGTACGGCCACCAACGGAAACCCCGGAAGAGGACTCGATATAAGCGGTCACGGACGAGGTGCCGATAAAGGAGCCGGTTACGGAAGAGATACTGTCCACGAACAGCGCCTGCTTCATGCGCGGGAATTTGCCCTTCTCATCCGCCAGACCGGCTTTGTCGGTCACGCCAATCAGCGTCCCGGAGGAGTCAAACAGGTTTACCAGCATGAAGGAGAAGATCACCCCGGCCAGACCCAGGTTCAGCGAACCTGCCAGATCGACATGGCCAATCACGGTGGTCACGCTCGGCGGCGCAGAGACAATGCCGTTGTAGTGCACATCGCCCAGCATCCAGCCCAGAAGGGTGGTAACGATAATGGAGACTAAAACCGCCGCATGGATATTGCGTGAGGCCAGAATCGCAATAATAAAGAAGCCCAGCACGCCCAGCAGTACGCTGTGAGAGGTCAGTTTACCGATGCTGACCAGCGTTTCCGGGTTTGCCACGATCACACCGGCATTTTTCAGCCCCATCATGCCAATGAAAAGACCGATACCGCTGGTGATGCCCACACGCAGGCTAACCGGGATATTGGCAATCATCCAGTAACGCACGCGGAAAATGGTCAGGATCAGCAGGCCAACCGCGCCCCAGAAGATCGCGCCCATACCCACCTGCCACGGCAGGCCCATAGCCTGGACCACCACGAAGGCGAAGAAAGCATTCAGACCCATCGCAGGTGCCAGAGCAACCGGCAGGTTAGCGAACAGCCCCATCAGGATGCTGCCGAAGGCGGCGATCAGACAGGTAGTCACGAAGACGGCGCTGGTATCCATGCCAGCAACGCCCAGAATTTGTGGGTTCACGAAAACGATATAGACCATCGTCAGGAAGGTAGTGAAACCCGCGATCACTTCGGTGCGTGCCGTTGTGCCGTGTTCGCGCAGTTTAAACACGCGCTCAAGCAAACCCGCGCCAGAAGACTGGGTAGTGTGTTGTTGACTCATTATCTATTTCCGAACAAGGAGGGAAAATCCGTCGCTATCCTATACCAAAATGCGACAATAGGGGTGGTTGAGAAGCACTTTTTTTCATTGAATTTGCTTATACGGCAACGATTGCGTCTCAACGTAATGCGGTACGTAAACGTTAAACTTGTTAAGAAAGGGAAATGCATGTCTCAGATTGATGCGGTATTTTTCGACTGCGACGGTACGTTGGTCGACAGTGAGGTCATCTGTTCCCGGGCGTATGTCACCATGTTCCAGGAATTTGGTATCACGCTCGATCTCGAAGAGACGTTCAAACGTTTTAAAGGCGTGAAGCTCTACGAAATCATCGACATTATTAACGCCGAACACGGCGTCAGCCTCGCGAAAGCGGATCTGGAGCCTGTTTACCGCGCCGAGGTCGCACGCCTCTTCGACTCAGAACTGGAAGCAATCGCCGGGGCCAGCGCCTTACTGGATGCTATGGCTGTGCCGATGTGCGTGGTCTCTAACGGCCCGGTGAGCAAAATGCAGCACTCCCTTGGCAAGTTACAAATGCTGCACCACTTCCGGAAAAACTGTTCAGCGGCTACGATATCCAGCGCTGGAAACCCGATCCGGCCATGATGTTCCACGCGGCGAAAGCCATGAACGTCAACGTGGAGAATTGCATCCTGGTGGATGACTCCAGCGCAGGCGCGCAGGCGGGGATCGCGGCGGGCATGGAGGTGTTTTACTTCTGCGCCGATCCGCACAACCCGCCGCTCGACCATCCGAAAGTGACCACCTTTACCGATCTGGCCCAGTTGCCAGAACTGTGGAAAGCACGCGGCTGGCACCTTACCCGCTAAAACGAATAAGCCGTAAAGCGAGTCGCTTTACGGCTTTTTGCTATTTAAACAGCTTCTGGACGAATTCCGCGTAGGCAGGTCGCCAGACATCCATCTCATGGTTCAGACCTGGATACTCGTGATAATCGAATGCAATCTGGCGTTTCTCCAGCTCCTGCTTCAGCCCGGCGATATCCTTACCCGTCACCACATCTTTCTCGCCCACCACGACGGTGAAATTGCGTAGCTGCTTATTGATGGCCTGAGGATCGTTAAGTCGTGCGCTGACCCCCGCATCCGGCACCGTAGTGGTGGTCACGCCGCTAAACGTGGCCAGCCAGCCAAAGTGTTCAAGATGATTCATCCCGGAAACCAGCGCCTGATAGCCACCCTGCGACAGTCCTGCCAGCGCGCGCCCTTCGGCATCATCGCGCACGTTAAACCGCTGGCTTATCAGCGGAATGATGTCGTTCATTAGCTCCCGATCGGCAGCCTGAGCATTTAGCGGGTAGAACGCTTTTCGACGCTCATTCGGTACGAAGGTTTCAGGAACAATCCCTTCAGCATCGGTTTCCGTGTCCGGTACCACCACCAGCATTGGTTTAATCTTTCCGGCCGCGAGCAGGTTATCCATGATCTGCGCGATACGACCTTGATCGATAGCCGAACGTCCCGTATCACCGAAGCCATGATAGAAGTAGAGCACCGGCAGCGGCTTTTCTTTTCCGCTGTAGCCCGGCGGCGTCCAGACGAACAGCTGACGCTCCGACTTGAGCGCCGACGAATGATAGGTCAGGGTAATCAGATCGCCATGCGGCACCGGGTTAACATCCAGAATACCGCCCGGTACCAGCACCATGCTGGTGTTCACCTGGCGCTGCGGCTTGGTCATCGCCGTGCCGGTATCAATGCTGCGCACGCCGTCGACGTTGAAGAAGTATTCATACAGATTGGGCTGCATTACCGGTCCTTGCCAGCTCCAGAGCCCCGAGGCGTCTTTGGTCATCGGATGGATATTTTCCGGGGTCGGAACACCCACCACCACCGATACGCTTTTTGCCATCGGAGCGAAGTAGCGAAACGTCACCGTATTGTCGGCATTAACCTGAGTGACATACTGGCTCAGTGGATGAGCAGGATCCGGGGCGGCGGGGAGATCTGCCGCAAACGCCGATGGCCCAAGAGATAAACAGAGCGTAATAACGGATAAAGCTGTTTTCATGCGTTTCATTAATAAATTCCTTAATGCGATCCGGTTACCACCAGATTTCAGCCTGCGCGCCAATGGCAAACTGATCCTTTTTTTGGTCTTCAAAGGTGAAATTATCTAAATCCGTCTCGTCCGCTTTAATATACGTTCCATAAAAACGCAGTTCCGGGCGGGAGGTCAACATACTGGTATTTACTTTGAAGGTATGGAACAGCGTGGCTTTATAGCCTGACTCATAATATTTATTGCCGGTCAGATCGGTATTTTGCTGTCTGAAATAACCCAGCTCAACGCCGGTTTGATTATATTGATCCCAGATATAGGCCGGGCGAACAACGGCGCGAATGGACTCGAAATCGGAATGGGCTCCGGTTTCATAGCTGTAAATGTCATTGCCGAAGGAGTAGACCAGCGCATTGGCCATGATGATGTCATCCCGCAGATACATCTCCCCCTGCGAGGCTACCCGTACCGCCGTCCCGTTGGTATGATCGCCGTAATATCTGCCGTTGAAAGTGGTAAAGGGGCTGGAACCGGCATAACGCGAGAAGCTGCTGGCAATGGAGTTATTCGCCAGCAGGACGGAAAACTCGTTGAAACCGCCCGTATCCAGTTTTTGCGTTAAGGTGGTGCCAACCATCCAGGTGTCTTTCCACGGATAATAGCCGTTATTGTCCTGATTATACTTCTCACTGGAGCTTTGATTGGCCGCGACGTAGCGCCCGCTAACCATCAGCGAGGCTTTGTCCCACAGCGGCAGCTCCTTATAACGCAGGTCGATGGTATTCGTATTCAGCTGCTGCTTGTTTTTAAAGCTGGCGGTCATAGTCATCCACGTCTTCACGCACCAGCGCAATATCCACCTTGCCTGGACCCACTTTCCAGTTTTCCAGCCCGACGCCCGCAGCGGCATCCGTTCGTTGGGTTTTCCAGTCCAGCATCTGGATTTCGATCTTCGGCGCGCCATGCTTCCCGACCCAGAAATCCGCCTCCGGGGCAAACGGCAGGAAGCCCTGGGTGGTGACGTACATATCGGAGAACTGCAAATAGTTCTCTCCGCCCGCGTTATCGCCAAACCAGCCGGTGGAGTACTGCTGACTCACGTTGCCATCCAGCATCACAATAGCATCGACGCGTTTATTGCCTTCGTGATAGACCCGCTGCTTAAGCTGTAAGTCGAACCAGCCGGAATATTCGTTGCCCAATCGCCCCAGCGAGCCAATAGCCCAGGATTTTGGGGCGCCATGGGATGCGGTGCCCCAGCCGGAGCGGAAGTAGCCGTTATAGCTGAAGCCAATTTCATCCTTCACGAATTTACTGAAGTCTTTCAGGGTGACAGAGGAATAAACTATCCCCGGTATGGGTGTCCTCCGTTTTAACCAGTACGGCATCGGGCTTTTTCGCCGGGCTGGTGGCCTGTGTTTTGACGATCTCCTTATCCTTATATAGCTGAAGCTCTGCCTGGGTCTCTTTTAACGCCTTTTCCAGCAATTCAAGGCGCTGCTCCACCGTTAACGACGCCGCGCCTGCCTGAGCGAGAGGGGTCATCATTAAAATGGCCGAGGTAATAAGGGTTCTCCTGAACATAATACGCGTTCCTGTTTATTTATTTTAAAAATAAAAAAACCTGAAAGCGATTTACCTCTGCATGGAGATAATCACTTTCAGGTTTTGCCCGCTTAATAGCGGTAACAATCCAGTTTTGCTTAATAACGTAATTAGCGCATTAACGTATTTCTGGGGCTTGCGTTAACGTCGGAATGTTTTAAGGGAGAAGAGAAAAGAAAACAACCGGAAAAATATTGAAATGTGACTGTCGGCAATATTATTGCACGAGAGAGAAAAGAGTTATTCGCAGGGGAAATATTTAGATATTTAAATATAACGCCAGCTTAGCTGGCGTTACGGGAGGCATTACTCTTTCGGATCTTTTCCGGCGAGCATTTTGTCCAGTTCATCCCCGCCAACGTGACGGAAATCCTGGCCCTTCACGAAGTAGAAGATGTATTCGCAAATGTTCTGGCAACGGTCACCGATACGCTCGATAGAGCGGGCGCAGAACAGAGCAGTCAGGACGCTTGGGATGGTGCGCGTGTCTTCCATCATGTAGGTCATCAGCTGACGCACAATGCCTTCGTACTCCTGATCGACCTTCTTGTCTTCACGGTAGATACGTATGGCTTCATCCAGATCCATACGCGCAAAGGCATCCAGCACGTCGTGCAGCATCTGCACGGTGTGACGGCCCAGCGACTCCAGACTCACCAGCAGCGGCTGGTGCTGCTGGGAGAACTTCTCCAGCGCGGTGCGGCAGATTTTGTCCGCCACGTCGCCAATACGTTCCAGCTCGGCGATGGTCTTGATGATCGCCATGACCAGACGCAGGTCGCTCGCCGTCGGCTGACGCTTGGCGATGATGCGCACGCAGGCTTCGTCAATCGCCACTTCCATCATGTTGACGTGTTTGTCGCCTTCCACCACACGCTTCGCCAGCTCGCTGTCCTGGTTGTGCATCGCGGTGATGGCATCAGAAAGCTGCTGCTCTACCATTCCGCCCATGGTCATCACCTGGGTGCGGATACTTTCCAGCTCTGCGTTGAACTGGCCGGAAATGTGTTTATTAAGATTGAGATTATCCATTGCGCACTCCTGAATCAGCCGTAGCGTCCGGTGATGTAGTCTTCTGTTTGTTTCTTCGCGGGCTTGGTGAACAGATCGTCCGTGTTACTGAACTCAATCAACTCGCCCAGGTACATAAACGCCGTATGGTCTGAACAACGTGCAGCCTGCTGCATGTTGTGGGTAACGATCACCACGGTGTAATCCTGTTTTAACTCGGTGATCAGCTCTTCGATACGACCGGTAGAGATCGGATCCAGCGCTGAGCACGGCTCATCCAGCAATAACACTTCCGGGCGAATGGCGATACCACGCGCAATGCACAGACGCTGCTGCTGACCACCGGAGAGAGAGTATCCGCTCTGGTGAAGTTTATCTTTGGTTTCGTTCCATAATGCGGCCTTGGTCAAAGCCCACTGTACACGCTCGTCCATGTCGGCACGGGAGAGCTTTTCAAACAGGCGCACGCCAAAGGCGATGTTGTCATAGATGGACATCGGGAACGGTGTCGGTTTCTGGAACACCATACCCACTTTCGCCCGCAGCAGGGCGATATCCTGGGTATTAGTCAGAATGTTGTCGCCATCGAGCAGGATTTCGCCTTCGGCGCGCTGCTCTGGATAGAGCGAATACATCTTGTTAAAGGTACGCAGCAGCGTGGATTTCCCGCAGCCCGACGGACCGATGAATGCCGTGACCTGGTTCCTGGCGATATCCAGGTTGATGTTTTTCAGGGCATGGAACTTGCCGTAGTAGAAGTTCAGATCACGAACCGAAAGAATACCTGGGGCAGTATCGACCATACTCATTGACTCATTTCCTCATCCGGCGCCGCTGAGTGCCACGCCGTCAATAATTAACCGTGTTTCTTCTTCGCGAAAATAACGCGCGCCAGAATGTTCAGTAACAGTACGCACAGGGTAATAATCAGTACCCCGGCCCAGGCCAGTGACTGCCATTCGGCAAACGGGCTCATCGCAAATTTAAAGATCGTCACCGGCAGGTTGGCGATCGGCTGCATCATGTCCGTGCTCCAGAACTGATTAGAGAGCGCGGTAAAGAGCAGCGGTGCGGTTTCACCGGCAATACGGGCCACGGCCAGCAGTACGCCGGTCAGGATCCCGGAAACGGACGCTTTCAGGGTGATGGCAGAAATCATCTTCCACTTTGGCGTACCCAATGCGTAGGCCGCTTCACGCAGGCTGTCCGGCACCAGTTTCAGCATGTTCTCGGTAGTACGGATGACGATAGGCACCTGCAGCAGCGCCAGCGCAATCACCCCAGCCCAGCCGGAGAAGTGTTCCATCTGCGCCACCACGATGGTGTAAACGAACAGACCGACCACAATCGAGGGGGCAGAGAGCAGAATGTCGTTAATGAAGCGGATCACTTCTGCAATCCAGGACTTACGGCCGTACTCCGCCAGATAGATCCCCGCCATGATGCCCAGCGGCGTACCGAAAACGGTCGCCCACAGGATCAGCAGGCCGCTGCCCGCCAGGGCGTTTGCCAGACCGCCGCCCGCCGTGTTCGGTGGTGGGTCATCTCCGTGAACAGCGCCAGCGACATGCCGTCGATACCGCGCGTCACGGTGGAGAACAGGATCCAGATCAGCCAGAACAGACCAAATGCCATGGTTGCCATCGACAGCGTCAGGGCGATGCGGTTTTTCATGCGCCGTCTGGCCTGCATTTTGCGACGAGATTCTGCCAGCTCCACGGTGTTTTGCATTCAAGCGTTGCCATTAGCGTGCCCCCTCATTTTTCGCGAGGCGCATGATCATCACTTTGGAGATCGCCAGCACGATGAAGGTGATAACAAACAGAATTAAGCCCAGTTCCATCAGCGCGGCAACGTGCAGGCCCGATTCCGCTTCAGCGAATTCGTTAGCCAGCGCCGAGGTAATGCTGTTACCCGGCATGTAGAGCGAGGCGCTGTCGAGCTGGTAGGTGTTACCGATGATAAAGGTCACGGCCATGGTTTCACCCAGCGCACGACCCAGGCCCAGCATAATGCCGCCAATCACCCCATTTTTGGTGAACGGCAGAACGATGCGCCAGATAACTTCCCAGGTGGTGCAGCCGATGCCGTAGGCCGACTCTTTCATCATCACCGGGGTTTGTTCGAAGACATCGCGCATTACCGCCGCGATGTACGGAATAATCATGATGGCGAGGATCACGCCTGCGGCCAGAATCCCGATACCGAATGCCGGACCGGAGAAGAGGGCGCCCACAAACGGGATGGCGGAAAGGACGTTGCCTACCGGCTCCTGGAAGTAAGTCGCGAACAGCGGCGCAAAGATAAACAGGCCCCACATGCCGTAAACGATACTCGGGATCGCAGCCAGCAGCTCGATGGCGATACCCAGCGGACGTTTCAGCCAGTTTGGTGCCAGTTCAGTCAGGAACAGGGCGATACCAAAGCTCACCGGTACGGCAATCAGCAGGGCGATAAATGAGGTCACCAGCGTGCCGTAGATCGGCACCAGTGCACCGTAGATATCGTTCGGCGCATCCCACTCTTTGGTCCACAGGAAGGAGAAACCGAATTTCTGGATGCTTGGCCAGGAGGAGAAAATCAGAGACACGATAATGCCGCCCAGCAGCAATAGCACAATCAGCGCAGCCAGTTTTACCAGCGCGCTGAAAATCATGTCACCTTTTTTACCCGGAGGGTTAAATGCAGGCTTGGTTGCAGCCATAAATTACTCTTCTGTTTGAGACGTCTTACGAATATGCCCGGTGGCGCTAACGCTTACCGGGCCTACAGGTGGAGCCGTAGGGCGGGTTAGCGCCAGCGCCACCCGCCATCTTCGTCAAAAATATCCTGTTAGTACAGCGCTTTACCGCTGCTGTCTTTCACGTTGGTTTTCCATGCAGCACGAATCTGCTCAACCACGCTGTCCGGCAGGCTGGCGTAATCCAGGTCGTTAGCCTGTTTGCCGCCATTTTTGTATGCCCAGTCGAAGAACTTCAGCACTTCAGTGCCCTGCTCTGGTTTCTTCTGATCTTTATGAACCAGGATGAAGGTGGTGGAGGTGATTGGCCACGCGTCGTCACCTTTCTGGTTCGTCAGGTCCTGAGCGAAAGATTTGCTCCAGTCAGCGCCTTTAGCGGCGTTGGCAAAGTTCTCTTCCGTCGGGCTTACCGGTTTGCCATCAGCAGAGACCAGCTTGGTGTACGCCAGGTTGTTCTGCTTAGCGTAAGCGTATTCTACGTAGCCGATTGAGCCAGGCAGACGCTGTACGAAGGCGGCGATACCGTCGTTACCTTTACCGCCCAGACCGGTTGGCCAGTTAACGGTAGAGCCGGAACCGACTTTGGATTTCCACTCTTCGTTCACTTTCGCCAGGTAGCTGGTGAAGACGAAGGGAGGTACCGGAACCGTCAGCACGACGAACCACAGCGATGTTCTGCGAAGGCAGTTTCACGCCCGGGTTCAGTTTAGTGATGGCTTCGTCATCCCATTTCTTGATTTTTCCGAGGTAGATATCACCCAGAGTTTTGCCATCCAGCACCAGCTCGCCGGACTTCAGGCCAGGGATATTTACGGCCAGCACAACACCACCGATAACGGTCGGGAACTGGAACAGGCCTTCCTGCGTCAGTTTTTCATCAGACAGCGGAGCGTCAGATGCACCGAAATCAACGGTATTTGCGGTAATTTGTTTAACGCCACCGGAGGAGCCGATACCCTGGTAGTTCACCTTGTTACCAGTCTCTTTCTGGTAGGTATCAGCCCATTTGCATACACCGGCGCAGGGAAGGTTGCACCAGCACCAGTCAGGCTTGCCTCTGCAAACACAGAGAACGCGCTCATCGATAAGGTCGCGGCGACAACAGTTGCGACAGTGGTACGCATAACTTTCATAATGTCTCCTGCAAGATTTTCGTAAATCATTGTTTAGTGGCTACGATGAGCAAAATAGGACAAACAGGTGACAGACAAATGTACGAAATATGACAGTTTTATGACAGTGAAAATTGCACCAGGAATTTAGCAAAATAAGGATTTAATATCAGAAAGTTAGATAACAACATGACAGATTTTTTTCAGAAAAATTTTCTTTCTGTGACAAAGCAAAAAGTAGCTGAAGATGACGGATTGTCATATACGGAAGCGGGAAAAAACGGATGAAAAAGCGAGCGGGGCAGGTTAAAAAAGCTCCACCCGAAGGTGGAGCCTGAGGGGATTACTCTACGGTAACGGACTTCGCCAGGTTACGCGGCTGGTCAACGTCGGTGCCTTTAATCAGCGCCACGTGATACGCCAGCAGTTGCAGCGGTACGGTATAGAAGATTGGCGCAATCACCTCTTCTACATGCGGCATCTCGATGATGTGCATGTTGTCGCTGCTGGTAAAGCCGGCATCCCGATCGGCGAAGACATACAGCACACCGCCACGGGCGCGCACCTCTTCGATGTTGGATTTCAGTTTTTCCAGCAGTTCGTTGTTAGGTGCCACCACGATAACCGGCATATCCGCGTCGATCAGCGCCAGCGGGCCGTGTTTCAGCTCGCCTGCGGCGTAGGCTTCCGCGTGAATGTAAGAGATCTCTTTGAGCTTCAGCGCGCCTTCCAGTGCGATTGGGTACTGATCGCCACGACCGAGGAACAGGGCGTGATGCTTGTCGGAGAAATCTTCCGCCAGCGCTTCAATGCGTTTGTCCTGAGAGAGCATCTGCTCAATACGGCTCGGCAGTGCCTGCAGACCGTGAACGATGTCGTGCTCAATCGCCGCATCCTGGCCTTTCAGACGAGCCAGTTTCGCCACCAGCATCAGCAGAACCGTCAGTTGGGTGGTGAACGCTTTAGTTGAGGCCACACCGATTTCGGTGCCCGCTTTGGTCATCAGCGCCAGATCGGATTCACGCACCAGTGAGGAACCCGGTACGTTACAGATCGCCAGCGAACCGAGGTAACCCAGCTCTTTGGACAGACGCAGTGCCGCCAGGGTGTCAGCGGTTTCGCCGGACTGGGACAGGGTGATCATCAGGCTGTTACGGCGCACAGCTGATTTGCGATAGCGGAATTCAGAGGCGATTTCCACGTCGCACGGCACGCCAGCCAGGGCTTCAAACCAGTAGCGAGAAACCATACCGGAGTTGTAAGAGGTGCCGCAGGCCACGATCTGAATATGCTCGACGTTAGCCAGCATCTCGTTGGCGTTTGCCCCCAGCTCGCTCAGATCCACCTCACCATGGCTGATGCGCCCGGTCAGGGTGTTTTTGATGGCGTTCGGCTGTTCGTAGATCTCTTTCTGCATGTAGTGACGGTAAGCACCTTTGTCACCCGCGTCGTACTGCAGGCTGGATTCGATGTCCTGACGCTTCACCGGCTCGCCTGCTTTATCAAAGATCGTCACGTCGCGGCGGGTCACTTCGGCAATGTCGCCCTCTTCCATGAAGATAAAGCGACGGGTCACCGGCCAGCAGCGCCAGCTGATCGGAGGCGATAAAGTTCTCGCCCATTCCCAGACCGATAACCATCGGGCTGCCCGAGCGGGCGCCAGCAGGGTGGACGGGTCGCGGCTGTCCATGATCACGGTGCCGTAGGCGCCGCGCAGCTGAGGGATAGCACGCAGTACGGCTTCACGCAGCGTACCGCCCTGCGCCAGTTCCCAGTGAACCAGGTGGGCAATCACTTCGGTGTCAGTTTCAGAAACGAAGGTGTACCCGCGTGCAGTGAGTTCTTCGCGCAGCGGCTCGTGGTTTTCGATGATGCCGTTATGCACCACCACAATGTGTTCAGAGACATGCGGGTGCGCGTTGCCTTCCGAAGGTTCACCGTGGGTCGCCCAACGGGTATGGGCAATGCTGTGCCGCCGTGCAGCGGGGTTTCTTCCGCGGCTTGTGCCAGCATGTTTACTTTACCGAGGCGACGCAGACGGGTCATGTGCCCTTCTGCATCGACCACTGCCAGACCGGCAGAGTCATAACCACGGTATTCCAGACGACGTAACCCTTCGAGAAGGATTTCAGCAATATCACGCTGCGCGACTGCGCCAACAATTCCACACATAGTTTTAGATTCCGAATAGAGGCTTTCGCCTGCGTTGTCGCTGACCTGTATGTGCCCTTTTTGGGCGCCCGAGCCTTGTAGAGAGTGGGGTTATATTTATTAGATACTGCCTTTGGGCGGGGGATTATGTTATCCCCTCGCCCCAAACACCGCACGATCCCCCCTCCACTTTGGGGAGCGAGTTAAGGTGAGGGGTAAATCTCTTACTTCTTCTTCACAGGGCGTTTCCAGCCTTGCTTATGAACCTGCGGCACACGGCTTATGACCAGTTCGTTTTCCGCGACATCGCGCGTAACGGTAGTGCCTGCGGCAATGGTTACACCGTTGCCGATAGTCACCGGCGCCACCAGCTGCGAATCAGATCCCACAAACACGTCGTCACCAATAATGGTTTTAAACTTGTTCGCGCCATCGTAGTTGCAGGTGATCGTACCGGCACCGATATTTACGTTGTCGCCAATCTCTGCATCGCCCAGATAGGTCAGATGCCCGGCTTTAGAGCCTTTGCCCAGACGCGCTTTTTTCATTTCGACGAAGTTGCCGACGTGTGCGCCTTCCAGCAACTCTGCCCCTGGGCGCAAACGGGCGAATGGCCCGATCGTGCAGGCGGCTTCAAGGTGGGCATCTTCTACCACGCTGTAAGGGCTGATTTCACAATCGTCGCCAATCACGCTGTTTTTGATCACGCAACGGGTGCCAATTTTGACGCGGTTACCCAGCGTGACGTTGCCTTCCAGAATAACGTTAGTATCGAATCTCGGACGTCGCGCCCATGATTGAGCACCCCACGCAGATCGAAACGCGCCGGATCGCGCAGCATCACGCCCGCCAGCAGTAATTTTTCTGCCTGCTCGGCCTGATAAATACGCTCCAGGCGGGACAGCTGCAGACGGTTATTCACGCCATCCGTTTCGCTGATACGCGCCGGATGAACGGCAGCAATCTCACGTCCTTCCTGATACGCCATCGCGATGATGTCGGTGATGTAGTATTCGCCCTGCGCATTGTTGTTGTTCAACTGCGACAGCCAGCGTTTCATGTCTGCGCCATTGGCGATCAGAATACCGGTATTAATTTCCTGGATTTCACGCTGTGCGTCGGTCGCATCTTTATGCTCAACGATGCCCGTCACTTTGCCGTTTTCACGGGTGATACGGCCATAACCGGAAGGATCGTCCAGCTTAACGGTCAGCAGACCAATACCGCCCTGCGGCTTCGCAGCACGCAGACGGGCCAGCGTCTCGACGGAGATCAATGGCACATCGCCGTAAAGCATCAGGATATCTTCATCGTCGGAGAAGAACGGGGCCGCCTGCTGCATAGCGTGACCGGTACCCAGCTGTTCTGCCTGTAGCACCCAGTTAAGATTGTCGTCACGCAGCGTTTGCTTCAGCAGATCGCCACCGTGGCCGTAGACCAGGTGGACCTGGCTGGCACCCATTTCATTAGCTGCATCAATAACATGCTGCCACCATCGCTTTCCCTGCCAGGGTGTGCAGCACTTTTTGGAAGATCGGAATACATGCGGGTGCCTTTGCCTGCGGCAAGAATGACCACGCTCATTGCATTGTTCAACATACACGTCCTGACTGTAATTTGAGTGAAAAGTAAAACCCTTTGGCGTTGAAAATTCTACATATTTTTGCGCCATAAAATGGAGAGGCGGTAAAACAGGCAACCTCACCGGTTGCGGGCAGTTTAACGGTTCTTTTTACAGCAGAGTAAAGGACTTTGCCTATGGAATATAGCGTCCTTTAGAGAAGTCTCCAGCCCACACAGCATGTTAGCTATTCTTTCGCGTCATGAATAAAGCCCTTCCTAATCAAAACGCTGTTTTAATTATTGAAATATGTGACATGTAAAAAAGAAACACCGTTTTATTCTGATGATAATAGCGCTCAATTATTACTCAGGAGAATAAGATGAAGTCTAAAATACCTCTGGCCCTGATGATGTGTAGCGCCTTTTCCGCAACGGCTAACGACCAGCCTCATATCTGGAAAGCCATTACATTTGGGCAATCAACCGATGTGAATTTTTCTTCCAACGTGCTGCCCGAAAAAATTGGCGTCAATGATGTCACTATCGACGGCAAAAAACTTCTGCCGCAGGAGAGTGCCGATCTGGCAAAAGCGATTACGCTGGAGAGTCGTGGCGGAAAAATAGCTAACTCCCACGACGGATTAACCTTTTTCTATACCGAGCTACCGACAGACGAGAATTTCGTTTTACAGGCCAACATCCGGGTCGATCAGTTTGGACCTGAGAATGGTGCAAAACCTGCTGCACAGGAAGGCGCCGGGCTGCTGGTGCGCGATGTTCTCGGCAACCCGCGTCAACAGCCGCTGAAAACCGGTTATGAAGAGTTCCCGGCGGCGTCGAACCTGGTGATGAACGCTATCATGACCCAGGATAAAAAAGATCATCAGCGAGTGAAAATGCAGGCCATCACCCGCGAGGGGATTCGCCATCCGTGGGGCGATGCCGGGGCTGCGATTAAAAAACAGAGTTATAAAGAAGAGGTGGATCTGAGCCAGACCCCCGAGTTTCGCCTCAAACTCCAGCGAACGGACGACGGGTTTATTACCGCGTGGGCACCGCTGGGCAGCGACAATTGGGTGAGCAAGAGCGTGCCACGCGCCGATCTGATTTCGGTGCAAAACCAGGAGCACTATTATGTTGGCTTCTTCGCATCACGTAATGCCAAAATCACGGTCACCCAGGCCTCGCTGACGACAACCCCTGCCCATACCGTGCCTTCAACGCCGTGGCAGGCAGAGCCGCTGCCGCTCCTGGTGCAGCTGGCTTCCGGTAACGTCAGCGCTTCCGGGGATTACCTGTTGCAGGCGCGCGCCAATGAAGACGGGGTATTCAGCGTCAGGCAAAACGAAGTGGTGATCGGTAATGAGAAAGCGGTAAAAGCGGGAGAGATGTACACCCTGCCCGCCCGTCTTGAGCAGACCAGCACCTTTACGGTGGCCTTTACCCCCTCTCAGGGCACGCCGGTAACTCAGCAGCTTACCGTGGAACGCGTCGCGGACAGGAATACGGCGCTTCTCTATGCCGCACCAGACGGCAAAGCAGATGCGAAAGGCACACCCGATGCGCCGCTGGATCTCGCCACTGCCATCGCGCTGCTGGCCCCTGGCGGTAAGCTGGTGCTGAAAAGCGGCGATTACCCTCGCAGCGAGATCCCACTCTCTGCCAGCGGCAGCCGCGATAAGATCAAAACGCTGCAGGCTGAGGGTAAAGTGGTGATCCATGGTCTGCTGCTCGACGCCAGTTACTGGCACATCGAGGGAATCGATGTCACGGACAAAAGCATGCGGGTCCAGGGCAGCCATAACCTGATCGCGCGCGTCACGGCGTATCGCAATGGCGACACAGGCATCCAGATATCATCCCCTGAGAAGATCGGTCGCCCGTTGTGGGCAAGCTATAACCGGGTGGTGGATTCTGAATCATATGCCAATGAAGATCCCGGCAAGATTAACGCCGATGGCTTTGCGGTGAAGATGCGGGTGGGGGAAGGTAACCGGCTGGAGAATTGCTATGCCCACAACAACGTCGACGACGGTTTTGATCTGTTTAATAAGATTGAAGATGGGGCAAACGGCGTGGTGGTGATTGAGAACTCGGTCGCCAGCAACAATACCAGTAACGGCTTCAAGCTTGGCGGGGAAGGGCAGCCAGTGGCGCACCAGATCCGCAACAGCAAAGCGACGGGCAATCATCTGGACGGCTTCACCGATAACTTTAACCCGGGCAAGCTGGTGGTGGAGAACAACCTTGCGGTGGATAACCAGCGCTTCAACTATATCTTCCGCCCGAGTCCTTACGGAGACGTAACAACACAGGGGACGTTTACCGGCAACCTGTCGATCCGTAATCAGCCAGGTGAGTATGATGATGCGGTCGTGGGAAACATTGATAACACGAATTACTTTATCGTGAAGGGTGAAAGCGTGAATACAGACGGGAAGGTGTTAGACAAGACCCAGGTTAAGGCCCTGTAACCTGAGCGGCGCTTCGCTTATCGCACTACAGTAAGCGTGGCGCCACCCGGCAGGTCAGCAATTACAGATTGAACGTGCCGAAAGAGACGTTCATGTTGCTGAAGAGGGCGATGATTTTGTTGATGGTTTTCATGATGGCATCCTGATGTTTTTGGAGTTCAGTTATGTGACATTCATCACAAAAACGAGTCTACTCCTCAACATTTTGCCGATCAATCTTTTTGTGAGCTAAATCACAAAATAATAAAACATCGTTTTAGTTTCATTTTTAGTGAAACAGAGCCATAAAAAAAGCCAGCCTGGGATCCAGACTGGCTTCGTACTTTCAAGCCGGTGTTACATCGCTTTTTTGGTCAACTCGATAACGCGCAGTTTCGCGATCGCTTTGGCCAGCTCTGCAGACGCCTGAGCGTAATCCACGTCGCCATGAGAGCTCTTAATGTGCTCTTCTGCTTTACGCTTCGCTTCCAGAGCTCGCGCTTCGTCGAGATCCTGGCCACGAATTGCGGTATCAGCCAGTACGGTCACGCTGCCAGGTTGCACTTCAATGATGCCACCAGACAGATAGATAAACTCTTCATGACCGAACTGTTTAACGATGCGGATCATACCAGGCTTAATGGCGGTGAGCAGCGGGGCGTGTCCCGGGAAAATACCCAGTTCACCTTCGCTACCCGTTACCTGGATTTTCTCGACCAGACCAGAGAACATTTGTTGCTCTGCGCTGACGACGTCCAGGTGGTAAGTCATTGCCATATCACCCTCCGATTAAGGCGTTAAAGTTTTTTGGCTTTTTCCACGGCTTCGTCGATGGAACCCACCATATAGAACGCCTGCTCCGGCAGGTGATCGTATTCGCCTTCCATGATGCCTTTAAAGCCACGGATGGTGTCTTTTAGCGCAACGTATTTGCCCGGGGAACCGGTAAATACTTCTGCTACGAAGAATGGCTGGGACAGGAAGCGCTGGATCTTACGTGCGCGTGCTACCACCAGTTTGTCTTCTTCAGACAGTTCATCCATACCCAGGATGGCGATGATGTCTTTCAGTTCCTGATAACGCTGCAGCAGGGACTGTACGCCACGCGCGGTGTCGTAGTGTTCCTGACCTACTACCAGTGGATCCAGCTGACGGCTGGTGGAGTCCAGCGGGTCAACGGCCGGGTAGATACCCAGAGACGCGATCTGACGGCTCAGTACCACGGTTGCATCTAAGTGAGCAAAGGTGGTGGCTGGTGATGGGTCAGTCAAGTCATCCGCAGGTACGTATACCGCCTGAACGGAGGTGATAGAACCGGTTTTGGTAGAGGTGATACGTTCCTGCAGAACACCCATCTCTTCCGCCAGGGTCGGCTGGTAGCCTACTGCTGATGGCATACGACCCAGCAGTGCGGATACTTCCGTACCGGCCAGGGTGTAACGGTAGATGTTGTCAACGAACAGCAGTACGTCACGACCTTCGTCACGGAACTTCTCAGCCATGGTCAGGCCGGTCAGCGCAACGCGCAGACGGTTTCCTGGTGGCTCGTTCATCTGGCCGTAAACCAGGGATACTTTGGTCCAGAACGTTGGAGTCGGTCATTTCGTGGTAGAAGTCGTTACCCTCACGAGTACGCTCACCCACGCCTGCAAACACGGAGTAACCGGAGTGCTCGATCGCGATGTTACGGATCAGCTCCATCATGTTTACGGTTTTACCTACACCCGCACCGCCGAACAGACCAACTTTACCGCCCTTCGCGAACGGACACATCAGGTCGATAACTTTGATGCCGGTTTCCAGCAGTTCCTGAGAGCTGGACAGCTCTTCATAGGAAGGTGCTGAACGGTGGATAGCCCAACGCTCTTCTTCGCCGATGTCGCCTTTCATGTCGATCGGCTGACCCAGGACGTTCATGATACGGCCCAGGGTTGCTTTACCTACTGGTACTTCGATTGGGTGCTCGAGGTCTTTAACTTCCAGACCACGACGCAGACCGTCGGAAGAACCCATGGCGATGGTACGCACAATACCGCCGCCGAGCTGCTGCTGAACTTCCAGCACCAGGCTCTCATTACCATTCTGAACCTCAAGAGCATCGTACACGCGCGGTACGGCATCCTGAGGGAATTCGACGTCAACCACGGCGCCGATTACCTGGACAATTTTTCCAGTAGCCATCTTGAATCCTCTACGAATTAACCTGGTTATACCGCGGATGCACCACCGACGATCTCGGTGAGTTCCTGAGTAATGCTGGCCTGACGAGCTTTGTTGTATACCAACTGCAGCTCTTTAATCAGGCTGCCGCCATTGTCGGTCGCGGCTTTCATCGCCACCATACGTGCGGCCTGCTCGCTGGCCAGGTTTTCTACCACGCCCTGATAAACCTGGGATTCAACATAACGACGCAGCAGGGTATCCAGCAGCGGTTTTGGATCCGGTTCATACAGGTAATCCCAGGCTTTATGCTTCAACTCTGGCTCGTCTGATGCCGGTAATGGCAGCAGCTGAGTGATGGTTGGAGCCTGAGACATGGTGTTAATAAATTTGTTGCTGACAACGTACAGCCTGTCCAGACGGCCTTCATCATAGGCCTGCAACATCACTTTTACCGGGCCGATAAGCTCGGACAGGGACGGGTTATCACCCATACCGGTCACCTGGGCAACAATATTGCCACCTACGGAATTGAAGAAAGAGACGCCCTTAGAGCCGATCATCGCGATATCGCTCTGAACGCCTTTATCGGACCATGCTTTCATATCCGCCAGCAGCTTTTTGAACAGGTTAATGTTCAAGCCACCGCACAAACCACGGTCGGTAGACACCACCAGGTAGCCCACGCGTTTAACGTCGCGTTCTTCCAGGTAAGGGTGCTTATATTCCAGATTACCGCTCGCAAGGTGACCAATCACTTTGCGCATGGTATCTGCATAAGGACGGCTGGCCGCCATACGCTCCTGCGATTTACGCATTTTGGAAGCGGCGACCATCTCCATCGCTTTAGTGATCTTTTGCGTGTTCTGGACGCTTGCGATCTTACTACGTATCTCTTTTGCGCCGGCCATGAGCTTCTCCTCAATGCCTTGCGGTCTGCCCTAAGACAGACCGCCAGACGTTACCAGGACTGGGTTGCTTTGAAGGAATCGAGCAGGCTCTTCAGCTTGCCTTCGATTTCATCGTTATAGCCACCGGACTGGTTGATCTCTTGCATTAACGGAGCGTGGTCACGGTCAGCGTAAGCCAGCAGAGCGGCTTCGAAGCTACCGATTTTCGCCAGTTCTACATCTCCCAGATAACCACGTTCTGCTGCGAACAGTACCAGACCCTGCTGTGCTACTGACATAGGGGCATACTGTTTCTGTTTCAGCAGTTCAGTCACTTTCTGACCGTGGTCCAGCTGTTTACGGGTTGCATCGTCAAGGTCGGATGCAAACTGGGAGAACGCTGCCAGTTCACGATACTGTGCCAGCGCGGTACGGATACCACCGGACAGTTTCTTGATGATCTTGGTCTGCGCTGCGCCACCAACACGGGATACAGAGATACCCGGGTTAACTGCCGGACGAATACCGGAGTTAAACAGGTTGGTTTCCAGGAAGATCTGACCATCGGTAATGGAGATTACGTTGGTCGGAACGAACGCAGAAACGTCACCCGCCTGGGTTTCGATGATTGGCAGTGCGGTCAGAGAACCGGTCTGGCCTTTCACTTCACCTTTAGTGAAGTTCTCAACGTATTCCGCGTTAACGCGGGATGCACGCTCCAGCAGACGGGAGTGCAGATAGAATACGTCGCCCGGGAATGCTTCACGTCCTGGTGGACGACGGAGCAGCAGGGAAACCTGACGGTATGCAACGGCCTGTTTAGACAGGTCATCATAAACGATCAGTGCATCTTCACCGCGGTCACGGAAGTATTCGCCCATTGCGCAACCGGCATACGGTGCCAGGTATTGCAGTGCAGCAGATTCAGAAGCGGTTGCCACAACAACGATGGTGTTAGCCAGCGCGCCGTGCTCTTCCAGTTTACGAACCACGTTAGAAATGGTGGACGCTTTCTGGCCGATAGCCACGTACACACATTTGATGCCGGAATCACGCTGGTTGATGATCGCATCGATTGCCATCGCGGTTTTACCGGTCTGACGGTCACCGATGATCAGCTCACGCTGGCCACGGCCGATTGGGATCATGGCATCAACGGATTTATAACCGGTCTGCACAGGCTGGTCGACTGACTGACGGTCGATTACGCCCGGTGCGATAACTTCGATTGGCGAGAAGCCATCGTTATCAACCGGACCTTTACCGTCGATTGGCGCACCCAGGGTGTTCACCACGCGACCCAGCAGGCCGCGGCCAACTGGAACTTCAAGAATACGGCCAGTACACTTAACCTTCATGCCTTCGGCGAGGTCAGCGTAAGGACCCATCACAACTGCACCTACGGAGTCGCGCTCCAGGTTCAGTGCGATAGCGTAACGGTTACCCGGCAGGGAGATCATTTCACCCTGCATACAATCGGCCAGGCCGTGGATGCGGATAACACCGTCGCTTACAGAAACAATAGTACCTTCGTTGTGAGCTTCACTCACAACACTGAACTGAGCAATGCGCTGCTTGATCAGTTCGCTGATTTCGGTGGAATTCAGTTGCATGCTCCAGTCCCCTTAAGACTGCAAGACGTCTGCAAGGCGCTCAAGACGGCCGCGTACGCTGCCATCAATGACCATATCACCCGCACGGATGATTACGCCCGCCATTACAGACTTATCGATATTGCAATTCAGCTTCACTTTGCGTGACAGACGTTTTTCCATCGCGGCGGTGATTTTCGCAAGCTGTTCGTTACTCAGCTCAGTCGCAGAAGTTACGTGAACTTCAACGGTGGCTTCACTGAGGGCACGCAAGTGCTCGAACTGCTCAAGAACATCCGGGAGCGCTTTCAGACGACCATTTTCTGCCATAACCCGAATCAGGTTCTGACCGTTGGTGTCCAGCTGCTCACCGCAAATGGCGATGAACGAACTGGCGAGGGTTTCCGGTGCCAGTGCACCCGAAAGCATCTCAGCCATATGTTCGTTTTTCGTTACCTCAGCGGCAAACGCCAGCATGTTCTGCCAGCGATCGACATTTTGGTGTTCGATAGCAAAGTCAAAAGCTGCTTTGGCGTAGGGGCGAGCTACCGTAACAAATTCAGACATCAGCCCCTCCCTCCTTACAGTTCAGCGACAAGTTTGTCCACGATGTCGCTGTTAGCAGCTTCATCCACGGAACGTTCGATGATCTTCTCGGCGCCAGCAACAGCCAGAATCGCGACCTGCTTACGCAGCTCTTCGCGAGCACGTTTACGCTCGGCATCAATTTCTGCCTGCGCTTGCGTCACGATTTTAGTACGTTCCTGTTCTGCTTCAGCTTTCGCTTCGTCCAGGATCTGAGAACGACGTTTGTTCGCCTGTTCGATGATTACCTGAGCTTCCGCTTTCGCTTTTTTCAGCTGGTCGGTCGCGTTGGCCTGTGCAAGGTCCAAATCTTTCTTAGCGCGTTCTGCAGAAGCCAGTCCGTCAGAAATTTCTTTCTGACGTTTTTCGATGGCTGCCATTAAAGGCGGCCATACGTACTTCATGCAGAACCAGACAAAGATAACAAACGCGATGGCCTGGCCGAGGATTGTTGCGTTCATGTTCACAGCACAATACCTCTTTAAATTTACAACTGTGGCTTAGGGTTTAAATCTACTTACTACGCGACAGCAAACATCACGTACAGACCCAGACCTACAGCGATCATCGGGATAGCATCCACCAGACCCATAACGATAAAGAACTGAGTACGCAGCAGAGGAATCAGATCCGGTTGACGCGCTGCGCCTTCCAGGAATTTGCCCCCGAGGATGCCGATACCGATCGCAGCACCGATCGCCGCCAGACCCATCATCACAGCGGCAGCCATGTACAGCAGATCCATATTCAGGTTTTCCATGACAGTCTCCAGTTTGTTTCAGTTAAAACGTAGTAGTGTTGGTAAAGAATCAGTGCTCTTCAGACGCCATCGACAGATAGACAATCGTCAGAACCATGAAGATAAAGGCTTGCAGCGTAATGATCAGGATGTGGAAAATGGCCCATGGCACATTCAGAACCCACTGTGACCACCACGGCAGAAGACCCGCGATCAGAATGAAAATCAGCTCACCCGCATACATGTTGCCGAACAGTCGCAGACCGAGAGAAATCGGTTTGGACAGCAGGCTAACGCCTTCCAGGATCAGGTTGATCGGAATAAACGCCCAGTGGTTGAACGGCTGCAAGGTAAGCTCTTTCACGAAGCCGCCTACACCCTTTCATTTTGATGCTGTAGAAAAGAATCAGGATGAATACGCCCAGTGCCATAGACAGGGTGATGTTCACGTCAGCAGACGGCACCACACGCAGGGCAGGCAGACCGAAGATATGCTCGCCGATAAACGGCAGCAGGTCGATCGGCAGCAGGTCCATCAGGTTCATCAGGAAGACCCATACAAAGACGGTCAGCGCCAGCGGTGCAATCACCTTGCTCTTGCCGTGGTACATGTCTTTGACGCTGCCATGGACGAAGCCAATGATCATTTCGATGAAGGTCTGGAATTTTCCTGGAACGCCGCTGGTTGCACGTTTGGCAACGCCGCGGAAAATGGCCAGGAACAACAGACCCAGTGCCACCGAGAAGAACATGGAGTCGATATTGATCGTCCAGAAGGTGGCTGGGGGGTTATGCGGATCCACCAGCGAGAATGTACGCAGGTCCAACTGAAGGTTGTTCAGATGGTGACCTATGTAATCCTGCGGCGTCATATTTTCTGAAGCCATGATGCCTTTTACCCTTTGTTATTGATTACAGCTGGCGCCAGAACTTGTACCACCAGCACCAAAACCCACGTCACTATCAGCGGCAGAAATACCACTTTAAAAACAGCCAGCGCCATCACCAGAAGGACAAAGGTCAGCAACACCTTACACACTTCGCCCAGAGCGAAGGACCAGGCCATGCGGCCTTTGGCAGGTGTATGCGCCTGATGACGCCAGGCAAAAATCATAAACAACATATTCGGCACAACGACTGCCAAACCTCCGCTTACCGCAGAGATGCCCCAGAAGGAGTCTTTGAGGCAGAACAGCAATCCGCTTGCTATCACCGCCAGAAACTGAATGAACAGAAGCTTACGAGCAACGTTTCGACTCAAGAGCGACACAGACATCACGTTTTTACTCCTGCTCACTTCGAGGTATGTCGCGTGTCGTATAAAACTTCCTTTAAGGCTCAGAGTCAAGCAGCAAAAAGCGGTCAAATTATACGGTGCGGCCTCGTGATTTCAAACAATAAGTAGCGAAAAGGTGAATAAATGTTTAAATATTTTTCCCCCAGCGCTATTTCTTAACTTTTCGTCAAACTGTGAATGACTCGTCAAAACTGCAAACCACGCGGAAACGTTGGCGATAAAGCGTGCACGAGATCACAAAATACACATTTACGATAAGGTTGAATAAATTAATTCAGTAAATCGTTATATTTCATCTTTTTGATATTACAGAGTAATTTCGGTAACTATTTTCAAAACAGCCCTGTATACATCGGAAACCTTTTATTGACATTTATAATAAATATTTAACATTGCAATCTGGTTACCCGATCCTACTTTTAGCAAGCTGATATTTTCAAAGTTTATTATATTGTGGGTTAACTACACCCTCACGTTAACCCAAAGAAAATCCATAGTAAAAAAGCGGTTAAATTAAGACTGTCTATTTCTTAATCGACCGCCCGCTTTTTAACATACTATGAACAGCACAAATTCCACATTTTTTATTATTATTTTAAAAATTGTTTGGCTTAACGATCACCAGGTGGCGCTCACCCTCCAGCTGTGGAACACGCAATTTGATGGCAGACTCCACGGTGAACCCTTCCGGCAATTGCGCGATTTCGTCTTCCGGCAGTATCCCTTTCAGGGCATAGAATCGTCCGTTCTGCGCAGGCAGATGCTTGCACCAGCTGATCATGTCATTGAGTGAAGCAAACGCCCGGCTGATCACGCCGTCGAAAGGCGGCTCGGCAGGAAACTCCTCTACCCTACTCTGCACCGGATGGATATTTTCCAGCTTCAGTTCATGCTGAACCTGGCGCAGGAAGCGCACGCGCTTACCCAGGCTGTCCAACAGCGTGAACTGGCACTCAGGACGCACGATTGAGAGCGGGATACCTGGCAGGCCAGGGCCGGTGCCGACATCGATAAACCGCTCACCCTGGAGGTGAGGAGCTACCACGATGCTGTCGAGAATATGACGCACCAGCATCTCATTCGGGTCGCGAACCGAGGTGAGGTTATAGGCCTTGTTCCATTTGTGCAGCATATCGACATACCCCACCAGCTGATTTTTCTGGTGATCGGTGAGCGAAATACCGGCTTGATCCAGCAGACGAGTGAGTTTGTTGAGCACGGTGAATACCTGTTTAAAAAGAATTGCCCGGTAGCGCTACCGCTTACCGGGCCGACGAAATGTTTGGCGGGGATTACGCACTGCGGCGCAACATACCCTGTTTTTTCAGCCAGACCAGCAGAATGGAGATGGCCGCAGGCGTGACGCCAGAAATACGTGAAGCCTGGCCGATCGACACAGGTTTGTGATCGTTCAGCTTCGCGATCACTTCGTTGGAAAGACCCGACACCTGACGATAGTCCAGCATTTCCGGCAGCAGCGTATTTTCGTTGCGCTGCTGTTTCTCGATCTCATCCTGCTGACGGGCGATATAGCCTTCGTATTTCACCTGGATTTCGACCTGCTCGGCAGCCTGTACGTCGTCCAGACCCGGCGCGAACGGTGTCATCTGGATCAGCTGGTCGTAGGTCATCTCCGGGCGACGGAGCAGATCTTCGCCGCTGGCTTCACGTGACAGCGGTGCAGACAGGTGAGCATTCACTTCGTCTACAGATTCGGTGGTTTGGGTTAACCCCAGGTGGACTTCAGGCGCTGACGTTCGCGCTCGATGTTTTCCAGCTTCTCGTTGAAACGCGCCCAGCGCGCATCATCCACCAGCCCCAGCTCACGACCGATTTCGGTCAGGCGCAGATCGGCGTTGTCTTCACGCAGCATCAGACGATATTCCGCACGAGAGGTAAACATACGGTACGGCTCTTTGGTGCCCAGGGTGCAGAGGTCGTCCACCAGCACGCCAAGGTAAGCCTGAGAACGACCCGGCGCCCAGCCCTCTTTCTCGGCAGAGAAGCGGGCAGCGTTAAGACCGGCCAGCAGTCCTTGCGCAGCAGCTTCTTCGTAACGGTGGTGCCGTTGATCTGGCCTGCGAAGAACAGCCCGTGGATAAATTTGCTTTCCAGGGTCGGCTTCAGGTCACGCGGATCGAAGAAGTCGTACTCAATGGCATAGCCAGGACGGACGATCTTCGCATTTTCCATCCCCTGCATCGAACGGACAATCTGCATCTGTACGTCGAAAGGCAGGCTGGTGGAAATACCGTTCGGGTAGATCTCGTTGGAGGTCAGCCCTTCCGGCTCGAGGAAGATCTGGTGCTGGTTACGATCGGCAAAGCGCATCACCTTGTCTTCGATCGACGGGCAATAGCGTGGGCCGATCCCTTCGATCACCCCGGCATACATCGGGCTGCGATCAAGGTTACTGCGGATCACATCATGGGTTTTCTCGTTGGTGTGCGTGACATAGCACGGCACCTGACGCGGATGTTGAGCCACGTTGCCCATGAACGAGAAGACCGGCATCGGGTTGTCGCCATGCTGTTGTGCCAGCACGCTGAAATCAATGGTGCGGGCGTCGATACGTGGTGGCGTGCCGGTTTTCAGGCGGCTGACGCGCAGCGGCAGCTCGCGCAGACGGCGCGACAGCGGAATGGACGGCGGATCGCCAGCACGGCCACCGCTGTAGTTATCCAGTCCGATATGAATTTTGCCATCGAGGAAGGTCCCGACGGTCAGCACGACGGCTTTAGCGCGGAACTTCAGACCCATCTGGGTCACAGCCCCAACGACACGATCGTTCTCGACGATCAGATCCTCAACCGCCTGCTGGAAGATCATCAGGTTCGGCTGATTCTCCAGGGCAGTACGCACCGCCTGACGGTAGAGCACACGGTCTGCCTGTGCACGGGTGGCACGAACGGCAGGGCCTTTGCTCGCGTTTAGTATCCTAAACTGGATGCCGGCATGATCGATCGCGGTTGCCATCAGGCCGCCAAGCGCATCCACTTCTTTTACCAGGTGTCCTTTCCCAATGCCGCCAATCGCCGGATTACAGGACATCTGTCCTAGCGTGTCGATATTGTGTGTCAAAAGCAGGGTCTGTTGACCCATTCGCGCCGCGGCCATTGCGGCCTCGGTGCCTGCATGACCCCCGCCAATGATGATGACGTCAAAAGGATCCTGATAAAACATGGTGGTCTGCCTCGCGTAAAGCGGTAAGAAAATGGATTGAAGCCCGGGCCGTGGATTCTACTCAACTTTAGTCGTTCGAGAAAGCACTGGGATCCTGGCTATTAAAAAGAAGATCTTTTTATTTAGAGATCTGTTCTATTGTGATCTCTTATTAGGATCGCGGGTTTCTGTGGATAAGCCGGATCTCCCGAAGAAGATCATGCGTTTAGAAAGGATCGTTTGCTGTGAATGATCGGTGATCCTGTGACGTATAAGCTGGGATCAGATCGCGATGTTATACACAGCACAAAAAGTCATCAAAGGTTATTCTTTGGATAACTACCGGTTGATCCAAGCTTTTAACCAGAGTTATCCACATCTGATCGCACGATCTTTAATCGTTTTTGAGTAAATTTTTCCATTCAGCCAGCCAAAGCTCCGCTGGATCTTCCGGAATATCGTGATCAAGGATGTTGATCTTCAGCGTTTCGCCGATCTGTTGTGCCCCACAGGACTTCAGTTCGGTCTCGACTTTCTCTACGGCACCGCAAAAGGTGTCATATTCCCGACTGCCGATGCCAATCGCCCCAAACCGGACGTTCGCCAGGTTGGGCTGCTGTTCTTTTAGCTCTTCATATAAAGGAAGAAGGTTGTCCGGGGAGATCGCCCGCACCGTGGGTGGAGGTGATCAACAGCCAGATCCCGTCGATCGGCAGATCTTCTAATAACGGCCCGTGCAGCGTTTCAGTGGAAAAACCCGCGTCTTCTAGCTTTTCAGCCAAGTGTTCCGCTACATATTCAGCCCCGCCAAGGGTGCTGCCACTGATAAGAGTAATATCTGCCATAGATCGCTCGCTCATATAAAGAGGGATCATTGTACGCTGTGAGCGAGCTGGGATCTACCTGTGGAAAATGTGGGAATGAATTTGCCCGATCAGGGGCGGATGGTACGCATGATCGGGTTCTGCAGGGAGATCAGCGTCTCGGTGGACTGAATTTCATCAATTGTTTGGATCTTGTTGATAAGTACCTGCTGCAGGGCGTCGATGGATCGGCACATCACCTTAATAAAGATGCTGTAGTGGCCGGTGGTGTAGTAGGCCTCGGTCACCTCATCCAGCGCATTCAGTTTTGCCAGCGCCGAGGGATAGTCTTTGGCGCTCTTCAGAATGATGCCGATAAAGCAGCAGACGTCGTAACCCAGCTGTTTCGGGCTGACGTCGATATGTGCCCCGGTGATGATCCCCGCCTGCTTCATCTTCTCTACGCGCACATGAATAGTGCCCGGGCTGACGCCAAACTGTTTGGCCAGTTCGGCATAGGCAGTACGGGCATTAGCCATCAGGGCCTCAAGGATGCCGCGGTCCAGATTGTCGATCTGATAATTTTCCATAGCTTTTTCTTATGAAGATTAATGAATCACTCTATTTTAGCGGGTAATTTTAGCGAATCAAAAGTGAAGTTAGAGTTTTATTGTTGGATTATTGAAAGCGGTTCTTTTTTGTTGCTTAATCAATACCAACAGGACGCAGGAGTATAAATAATGAAAACCGCTTACATCGCACAACAACGCCAGATCAGTTTCGTTAAATCCCATTTTTCCCGCCAGCTGGAAGAGAAGCTTGGTCTTATTGAAGTCCAGGCTCCGATCTTAAGCCGCGTGGGCGACGGGACGCAGGACAACCTGTCTGGTTGCGAAAAAGCGGTACAGGTGAAAGTGAAAACACTGCCAGATGCCCAGTTCGAAGTGGTTCATTCCCTCGCGAAGTGGAAGCGTCAAACCCTGGGACAACACGACTTCAGCGCGGGCGAAGGGCTTTACACGCACATGAAAGCTCTTCGCCCCGATGAAGACCGTCTTACTGCTATTCACTCTGTTTACGTTGACCAGTGGGACTGGGAACGCGTAATGGGTGATGGCGAGCGCCATACCCGTACGCTGAAAGCAACGGTAGAAGCAATTTATGCCGGGATTAAAGAAACCGAAGCGGCAGTCAGCAAAGAGTTTGGTCTGACGCCGTTCCTGCCAGAGACGATCCAGTTTGTTCATAGCCAGGATCTCCTGACCCGTTTCCCGGATCTGGATGCCAAAGGCCGTGAGCGTGCGATCGCTAAAGAGCTGGGCGCCGTATTCCTGATTGGCATCGGCGGCAAGCTGTCTCATGGTCAGCGCCATGACGTCCGTGCGCCGGATTATGATGACTGGAGCAGCGAAGGCGAAAGCGGCCTGGCGGGTCTGAACGGGGATATTCTGGTGTGGAACCCGGTGCTGGAAGATGCGTTCGAGCTGTCTTCCATGGGGATCCGCGTCGACGCCGAAGCGCTGCAGCGTCAGCTGGCTATCACCGGTGATGAAGATCGTCTGAAGCTGGAGTGGCACCAGGCGCTGCTGCGTGGCGAGATGCCGCAGACTATCGGCGGCGGCATCGGCCAGTCTCGCCTGACCATGTTACTGCTGCAGCTGTCCCATATCGGACAGGTCCAGTGTGGCGTATGGCCGCAGCAGGTACGTGACAGCGTGGATGCGCTGCTGTAATTAACGTTTCCAGCGCCGCAACAGGCGGCTACGCAACCCGGTATCAAAGCGCCAGATATGATCGAAGATGCGCATGATGCCGGGTTTTCCATGTGCGGACATTGCCACCGCATGGAAACGATGTTGATGTTCCCGCTGCAACACCTTCACTTGACTCACCACCTCATCCGGCAGCCGCTGGGCAATAAAATCCGAGATCACTACCGCATCGGCGTCATACCACTCTCCGCCCTGCATCCGCTCGATGATGGCACGAAAACAGCTGGCGAGATCGGTCCCGCCGCGAAAGCGCTGGCTTAAGAAGCGGATCGCCTGTTCGAGGCCGTGCTGGCCCGACAGCTCGTAGCCCACCACCTCGCTGGAAAACAGCATAATGAAACAGCGCCGTCTGTCAGCCAGCGCCACCCGCATCAGTGCCAGGCAAAAGGCTTTGGCGCACTGTTCATTAAAACCGCCCATCGAACCGGAGGTATCCACGCAGACAATAAACGGCCCACGCGGCTGTTCGTCGAAATCCTGATGTACGGCCGGGCGTTGGCTGACCTTCTCCCGCCAGGCATCGCCATGCAGCCGGTAGGTCAGGAGCTGCTTCTCCACCAGCCGACGGTAAAATTCATATTCCAGTTCCGTAATGCCCAGGGTGGCCAGTTCGGGTGGCAGCAGGCGCAGAATATCGTCGCTCTGCTGCAGTCCGTCCACTTGCTCCGGCACTGTCGCCGGTTCGCGCACCAGAGTGCGGAAGGTTTCCAGCGGGGCATCCTTTTTTGGCACTGACTTTGCCTCCCGCGAACGTCCCAGCTGTTCCGCCAGTTGCATCAGCTCCGGCTGCTGGGCGAGGAAGTCGCCATAGCGGACAATTAACTGATAATCGCCACGCTTTAACTGACCGGCGCTCATATCCCACAGCCGTCCGGCCGCGTTTTCATTCTCCACCAGCACGGGCTCCAGCGCACCGGCTAAGGTCATGCGCTCCTGCACTTCGCTGAGCAGCTGTTCGCGCTCTTCTTCCATCAACTGCTGATTGAGGGAGGTGGCCTGCACCACCAGGCTCAACCGCCAGCGCTGTAAAAACAAGGTATGCAGGGCGGGCGTAAAGGTGGCGTTATCCACGACCAGTTGTCGCGCCTGGCTGGCGTAGGGGGAGTGAAGCCTGTCCAGCAGGGTTAAAATCTGCGGGAGCTGGACGATCAACTGAGGCGTGGAGAGCAGCTGGCTCTGCTGATAACACATCACCTCTTCGGTGAGTTCTGGCGGTACGCGGGTCTCTTTCAGTCTTTTGCGTAAATTGTCCCGCCAGCGCGGGAGATCGTCTGTAATGGCGGTTTTAAGCCGCGGGAACTTTTCAAAAAAGATCGCCAGTTGCGGCGAAGCCAGCAGGGTAAGGATGATCTCTTCGATCATGCCCTCCTCACCGACGGCAAGCATAACGTTGAGTGTGTCCAGCGTCAGCATTGACGCGCCTGTTTGATCTGCGCGCTTACGTCCTGCAGGCTGGACTCAATTCGCCCCAGCCAGTCGCTGTGGATAAACAGGCATTTTTGCTGCTCGCTAAAGCGGGTGTGCTGAAGGTGCCACTGATTATCCAGCGCTTCCAGCTGCTGTTTGATCTCTTCCGGGACGCTATCAGAGGCGGTGCCGGGCAGCGCAAGGCGCGATCCCTGCAGGCTGATGTCGCGGATCACCAGATGCAGACTGCCGTCCACTTCCATATTGAGCTGCTGGGCAAAGCCAATACCGTTGAGTTTGCCGCGGATCTCGCCACCTTTACTCAACCACAGCGACAGGGCTTCACGCTCAACCGTGATGTGAATGACTTGCATATCATGGAGCTTGAGGGGCTGCTGGAGGAGCAGCGTCAGCGTGGTATCGCTCAGTTCGGCCGGTAATTCGTAATGCGGGCGACGGGCGAACATACCGCTCTGACGATTAACGCGCAGGGCAGTTTTATCGCTTTGCTGCTGCTGAAGCTGAAGGCGGCGCTGGGTGATGGCCCCGAGCTGGTTCAGCATCTCCTGCTGTCCCCAGGCGTGCCCGGTCATCAATATTTCCAGCTGCTGCTGCATCAGATGCATACCGTTGGCGTCATGCCACAGGCAATCCTTCAGCAGGATCAAATCAATAGGCGCAACCGCATCGCGACCGCTAAACAGGGCGCTGGCCTGCAGCAGGCGAATGGCTTTCTTCCAGCGACGATCGGAGACGTAAGGTGCGCCCGGCAGGGCATCAAGCTGTTGGCGCAGCATATAGACAAGGTCAAATACCGCATCTGGCAGTTTGATTTTGCCGATGTCCTGCTGCCACTGCTGGTACTCCTCGTCCGTCACCTGCAGTGTGGCGGGCACCGGGTTATCGTTTTCATCCTGCTGGCTAATCAGCAGCGAGCGGAAGTTCGCTTTGTCCTGCACTTTGTCGAGCCACAGGCGGATCAGCATGCGGTCATATAAGGCTTCGAGACTGCTGTCGGCTTCCGGCAGTTCGTTGGAGGCCGCCACCAGCAGGCGCATCGGGATTTTCTCCTCAAACGCGCCGTTGCGGAACCGGCGTTCGTTGATGGCTGTGAGCAGGGTGTTCAGGATCGCCGGCCGGCTTTCCAGATTTCATCGAGAAAAACGATCTCCGCTTCCGGCAGATAACCTGCCGTCAAACGCTCATACCGTCCTTCATCTTTTAAGGCCTGGATAGAGAGCGGACCGAACACCTCTTCCGGGGTGGAAAAGCGGGTCATCAGATACTCAAAAGCTCTGGCATGCTGAAACGCGAATTTCAGCCTGCGGGCAATCAGGCTTTTTGCTATACCGGGCGGCCCCAGCAGAAAGACACTTTCGCCGCTCAGTGCTGCCAGTAAACAAAGGCGGATGGCATGGCTACGTTCAAATAGCCCTTTTTCCAGCGCGCCGCTGAGACGGGAAATTCTTTCTGCTAATAAATGAGTGTGAGCCATAATTGTTTTGCATCCTTCGCCGTAAACCCGGCTAATTGAAGCGAGTATAGACGTTTCGTTCTGGGCTGGTAATAGCCTGAACTACGGTGCTATTTTCTTTGCGCTATGTTAATGCGGGTACATTTAGGGGTACGATTCTACGATTAATCGTGCATACTGTGCGCTTTTTGTGGGCCAAGGGACTAAGCACACATTTGTTATATAAACGAAAAGACTAGTCTATGAGCACTGATAATAAGCAATCATTACCCGCAATCACACTCGCGGCGATTGGGGTTGTCTACGGTGATATCGGCACCAGCCCGCTTTATACGCTTCGTGAATGTTTGTCCGGTCAGTTTGGTTTTGGCGTCGAACGCGACGCTGTGTTTGGTTTTTTGTCTCTCATCTTTTGGCTCCTGATCTTAGTTGTCTCCGTTAAATATCTCTCCTTCGTTATGCGCGCAGATAACGCCGGTGAAGGTGGGATCCTGACCTTAATGTCGTTGGCCGGGCGCAACACCTCGCCCAAAATGACCTCCTTCCTGGTGATTATCGGCCTGATTGGGGGCAGCTTCTTCTATGGCGAAGTGGTTATCACGCCGGCTATCTCGGTGCTATCGGCAATCGAAGGGCTGGAGATTGTTGCGCCGCAGCTTGAAGAGTGGGTCGTTCCGCTGGCCATAATTGTGCTGACCTTGCTGTTTGTGATCCAGAAACACGGTACCGGGCTGGTGGGGAAACTCTTCGCGCCGATTATGCTGGCCTGGTTCCTGATCCTGGCGGTACTGGGATTACGCAGCATTATTGCTAACCCGGACGTGCTGCATGCCCTAAACCCGATGTGGGCGGTACACTTCTTCCTCGAATACAAAACCGTGTCGTTTATCGCGCTGGGTGCTGTGGTGCTGTCTATCACCGGGGTGGAGGCGCTGTATGCCGATATGGGGCACTTCGGTAAACTGCCTATTCGTGTGGCATGGTTTATTGTGGTGCTGCCGTCGCTGGTGCTGAACTACTTCGGCCAGGGGGCGCTGCTGCTCAAACACCCGGAAGCGATAAAAAACCCGTTCTTCCTGCTGGCGCCGGACTGGGCGCTGGTGCCGATGCTGATCCTCGCGACGCTGGCAACCGTGATTGCTTCTCAGGCGGTGATTTCTGGCGTCTTCTCCCTGACGCGCCAGGCAGTGCGTCTTGGCTATCTGTCGCCGATGCGCATCATTCATACCTCAGAGATGGAGTCCGGCCAGATCTACATCCCGTTCATTAACTGGCTGCTCTATTTCGCGGTGGTGATTGTTATCGTCAGCTTCGAGCACTCCAGCAACCTGGCGGCAGCCTACGGTATTGCCGTTACGGGGACGATGGTGCTGACCTCAATCCTCTCCACCACGGTGGCGTACCGGAACTGGCACTGGAATAAATTCCTGGTGGCGATGATTCTGGTGGGCTTCCTGTGTATCGATATTCCTCTGTTCTCGGCTAACCTCGACAAGATTATCTCCGGCGGCTGGCTACCGCTGACGCTCGGCTTAGTCATGTTCATTATCATGACGACCTGGAAGAGCGAGCGTTTCCGCCTGCTGCGCCGGATGCACGAACACGGTAATTCTCTGGATGCGATGATCGTCTCGCTGGAGAAATCTCCGCCGGTTCGCGTACCGGGCACCGCCGTGTATATGTCGCGTGCGCTGAACGTCATTCCGTTTGCCCTGATGCACAACCTCAAGCACAACAAAGTGCTGCATGAGCGGGTGATCCTGCTGACGCTGCGTACCGAAGATGCACCTTATGTGCACAACGTCCGCCGCGTGCAGATAGAGCAACTGTCGCCCACCTTCTGGCGGGTGGTGGCAAGCTATGGCTGGCGTGAAACGCCGAACGTGGAAGAAGTGTTCCACCGCTGCGGCCTGGAAGGCTTAAGCTGCCGAATGATGGAGACCTCGTTCTTTATGTCGCACGAGTCGCTGATCATTGGCAAACGTCCGTGGTATCTGCGTCTGCGCGGCAAACTCTACCTTATCCTCCAGCGTAATGCCCTGCGTGCGCCCGACCAGTTCGAGATCCCGCCTAACCGGGTGATTGAGTTAGGCACCCAGGTCGAGATTTAAGTCCTGGTACGGCCTGATGCCCTCACTTTAACCCTCTAAAACAGAGTGTGGGGGCAAACATAAAAAACGGTAACCAGAGGGTTACCGTTTTGCATTTAACTCCCCCGCATTTCACTTAGCGAAACGTTTCGACGGCGATCACAAATCTGCAACGCCATGATGGTTTTCTGCGCATCGGTAAGATTAAACTGGCTTCAGCGAAACGTTTCGCTAGTGGAGCAAGAATATGAAGAAAGGCACGGTACTCAACTCTGAAGTCTCATCGGTTATCTCCCGTCTCGGGCATACCGATACGCTGGTCGTGTGTGATGCAGGTTTACCCATCCCTCATAGCACAACGCGTATTGATCTGGCTTTAACGCAGGGCGTGCCCTCGTTTATGCAGGTGCTGGATGTGGTGACAACCGAGATGCAGGTTGAGGAAGCCATTCTCGCAACGGAAATCAAACAACATAATCCGCAGCTCCACGAAACGTTGCTTGGCCATATCAAGCAACTGCAACAACACCAGGGAAACACCATAAAAATTAGTTATATAACGCACGAACAGTTCAAGAAAAATACCGCTGAAAGCCAGGCGGTTATCCGCAGCGGGGAGTGTTCCCCGTATGCGAATATCATTCTCTGTGCTGGCGTCACTTTCTGAGGCCACCATGGACGCACTACTGCAACTGAAAGGGATCGATAAATCGTTCCCGGGCGTCAAAGCCCTCTCCGGTGCCGCACTCAACGTTTATGCTGGCCGCGTGATGGCGCTGGTCGGTGAAAACGGCGCAGGCAAATCCACGATGATGAAAGTGCTGACCGGCATCTATCAACGCGACGCCGGTTCGCTGTTATGGCTGGGGAAAGAGACCACCTTCAACGGCCCGAAATCCTCTCAGGAAGCCGGGATCGGCATCATCCACCAGGAGTTAAACCTGATCCCGCAGCTCTCCATTGCGGAGAACATCTTCCTTGGCCGTGAGTTCGTCAACCGCTTTGGCAAAATCGACTGGAAACAGATGTATGCCGAAGCCGACAAACTGCTGGCGAAGCTGAACCTGCGCTTCAAAAGCGATCGGCTGGTGGGCGAACTTTCCATTGGCGATCAGCAGATGGTGGAGATCGCGAAAGTCCTGAGCTTCGAATCCCGGGTTATCGTGATGGATGAGCCGACTGACGCCCTCACTGATACCGAAACCGACTCCCTGTTCCGCGTGATCCGCGAGCTGAAAGCCCAGGGGCGCGGTATTGTCTATATCTCCCACCGTATGAAAGAGATCTTCGAGATCTGCGACGACGTGACGGTATTCCGCGACGGGCAGTTTATTGCCGAGCGTGAAGTGGTGACGCTGACCGAAGACTCGCTGATCGAGATGATGGTGGGACGTAAGCTGGAAGATCAGTACCCACGCATTGATAAGCAGCCGGGTGATATTCGTCTCAAGGTCGATAACCTGTGCGGCCCGGGCGTAAATAATGTCTCCTTTACGCTGCGCCAGGGCGAAATCCTCGGCGTGGCCGGGCTGATGGGCGCCGGGCGTACCGAGCTGATGAAGGTGCTGTATGGTGCCAGCCCTCGCACCAGCGGATACGTTACGCTTGATGGCCATGAGGTTGTTACCCGTACGCCGCAGGATGGCCTGGCGAACGGTATCGTCTACATCTCCGAAGACCGTAAGCGCGATGGCCTGGTACTGGGCATGTCGGTGAAAGAGAACATGTCCTTGACCGCGCTGCGCTACTTCAGCCGCAGCGGCGGGGGCCTGAAACATAAAGACGAGCAGCAGGCCGTTAGCGATTTTATCCGCCTCTTTAACGTCAAAACGCCGTCGATGGAACAGGCTATCGGTCTGCTGTCCGGCGGCAACCAGCAGAAAGTGGCGATTGCCCGCGGTCTGATGACCCGTCCGAAAGTGCTGATCCTCGATGAGCCAACCCGTGGCGTGGATGTCGGGGCGAAGAAAGAAATTTATCAGCTCATCAACCAGTTTAAGGCTGACGGGCTGAGCATCATTCTGGTCTCTTCCGAGATGCCAGAGGTATTAGGCATGAGCGATCGCATTATCGTCATGCATGAAGGGCATCTCGGCGGTGAATTCAGTCGCGAGCAGGCCACCCAGGAAATTCTGATGGCTGCCGCTGTGGGCAAGCTTAATCGCGTGGATCAGGAGTAAGAAGATGACTACCCAGGCTGTTTCTGGACGCCGTTATTTCACTAAGGCATGGCTGTTGGAACAAAAATCGCTGATTGCCCTGCTGGTGCTGATCGCGATTGTCTCCACCATGAGTCCGAACTTTTTTACCGTTAATAACCTGTTCAACATTCTTCAGCAAACGTCCGTAAACGCCATTATGGCGGTGGGGATGACGCTGGTGATTTTGACGTCGGGTATCGACCTGTCCGTCGGTTCCCTGCTGGCGCTCACCGGCGCGGTTGCTGCTTCAATTGTAGGGATTGAAGTCAACGCGCTGGTGGCCGTAGCAGCGGCGCTGGCGCTGGGAGCCGCAATTGGGGGCCGTCACCGGAATGATCGTGGCGAAAGGCCGCGTGCAGGCCTTTATCGCCACCCTGGTAATGATGTTACTGCTGCGCGGTGTGACCATGGTCTACACCAACGGTAGTCCGGTGAACACTGGCTTTACCGACAACGCCGATCTGTTTGGCTGGTTCGGTATCGGCCGCCCGCTGGGTATTCCGACGCCGGTCTGGATCATGGGTCTGGTGTTCCTTGCGGCATGGTACATGTTGCATCACACCCGCCTGGGTCGTTATATCTATGCTCTGGGCGGTAACGAAGCGGCAACGCGTCTGTCCGGCATCAGCGTCAATAAAGTCAAAGTTATCGTCTACTCCCTGTGCGGCCTGCTGGCTTCGCTGGCGGGCATTATCGAGGTGGCACGTCTCTCCTCTGCTCAGCCAACGGCGGGTACGGGTTATGAGCTGGATGCCATCGCTGCGGTCGTACTGGGCGGCACCAGCCTGGCAGGCGGTAAAGGTCGTATCGTGGGGACGCTGATCGGTGCGCTGATCCTCGGCTTCCTGAACAATGGTTTGAATTTGTTAGGTGTTTCTTCCTATTACCAGATGATCGTCAAAGCGGTAGTGATTTTGCTGGCGGTACTGGTAGACAACAAAAAACAGTAACTGACGACACTACAGGACATCTTTGATATGAACATGAAAAAACTGGCTACCCTGGTTTCTGCTGTCGCGCTGAGCGCAACTGTGAGTGCAAACGCCATGGCGAAAGATACCATCGCGCTGGTGGTTTCTACCCTCAACAACCCGTTCTTCGTCTCCCTGAAGGATGGTGCGCAGAAAGAAGCCGACAAACTGGGCTACAACCTGGTGATCCTGGATTCCCAGAACAACCCGGCAAAAGAGCTGGCTAACGTGCAGGACTTAACCGTTCGCGGCACCAAAATTCTGCTGATCAACCCAACCGATTCCGACGCGGTAGGTAACGCCGTGAAGATGGCAAACCAGGCTAACATTCCGGTGATCACCCTTGACCGTCAGGCCTCTAAAGGCGAAGTGGTTAGCCACATTGCCTCTGATAACGTGCTGGGCGGCAAAATCGCCGGTGACTACATCGCCAAGAAAGCAGGCGAAGGCGCCAAAGTTATCGAACTGCAGGGCATCGCCGGAACTTCCGCAGCGCGTGAGCGTGGCGAAGGCTTCCAGCAGGCTGTGGCTGCCCACAAATTCAACGTGCTGGCCAGCCAGCCAGCAGACTTTGACCGCACTAAGGGTCTGAACGTTATGCAGAACCTGCTGACTGCTCACCCGGACGTTAAAGCGGTATTCGCACAGAACGATGAAATGGCGCTGGGCGCGCTGCGTGCACTGCAGACCGCAGGTAAATCTGATGTGATGGTGGTTGGATTTGACGGTACGCCGGATGGTGAAAAAGCGGTAAACGATGGCAAACTGGCTGCGACCATTGCTCAGCTGCCGGAGCAGATTGGCGCGACTGGCGTGCAGACTGCTGACAAAGTGCTGAAGGGCGAGAAAGTTCAGGCTAAATACCCTGTTGACCTGAAACTGGTCATCAAGCAGTAATATGCGATTCAGGCAGCCGACGGTTGCCTGAAGGGCAACATATAAAGAAAAGAGTGGCATACGCCACCGGGTTATCCCGGTGGCACTCTCTGATGGACACTTCAATGATGAAAACCGCAGGTAAGCTCGTCGTCCTTGGCAGTATTAATGCCGATCACATTCTTAACCTTGACGCTTTCCCGACACCGGGCGAGACCGTAACGGGTAACCGCTATCAGGTCGCCTTTGGCGGCAAGGGCGCAAACCAGGCGGTTGCCGCCGGACGCAGCGGTGCCAACATCGCCTTTATCGCCTGTACCGGCGATGATGATACCGGTGAGCGCGTGCGCAAACAGCTGGTAAGCGACAACATCGATATTGCGCCGGTCAGCGTGGTAGAAGGCGAATCAACCGGCGTGGCGCTGATTTTCGTCAACGCGGAAGGTGAGAATGTCATCGGTATTCACGCGGGTGCGAATGCGGCGCTGACCTCTGAAAGCGTGGTGGCGCAGCAGGAGAGTATTGCACAGGCCGACGCCCTGCTGATGCAACTGGAGACGCCGGTAGAAAGCGTGCTGGCGGCTGCGCAAATTGCTCATAAAAATCACACCACTGTCGTACTTAATCCCGCCCCTGCCCGTGTATTATCAGACGAGCTGCTGGCGCTGGTGGATATCATTACCCCTAACGAAACCGAAGCCGAAAAGCTGACGGGTATTCGCGTTGAAAACGATGACGATGCGGCGCGCGCGGCGAAAGCCTTGCACCAGAAAGGCATCAGTAAGGTCATCATTACCCTTGGCAGCCGTGGCGTATGGGCCAGCGTCGAGGGAGAAGGTCGTCGCGTTCCTGGCTTTAAGGTGAAAGCAGTCGATACCATCGCCGCGGGCGATACCTTTAATGGTGCGCTGGTTACGGCGCTGCTGGAAGGTGAGCCGCTGGATAACGCGATTCGTTTTGCCCATGCGGCGGCAGCCATTGCCGTGACACGTCCAGGGGCGCAGCCTTCTGTTCCATGGCGCAATGAGATCGATGAATTTTTAAGTCAGCAGAGGTAGCGTTTGGCCACAATGAAAGATGTCGCTCGCGTGGCGGGCGTCTCTACTTCGACGGTCTCCCATGTCATTAATAAGGATCGCTTCGTCAGCGAGGCGATCCGGGAGAAGGTCGAAGCCGCAGTGAAATCCCTCAATTATGCGCCTTCCGCCCTGGCGCGCAGTCTGAAACTTAACCAGACCCGCACCATCGGCATGCTCATTACCGCCAGTACCAACCCCTTTTACTCTGAGCTGGTGCGCGGCGTTAGAGCGCAGCTGCTTTGAGCGCGGCTACAGCCTGGTGCTCTGTAATACCGAAGGCGACGAACAGCGCATGAACCGCAACCTGGAGACGCTGATGCAAAAGCGTGTCGACGGGTTATTACTGCTGTGTACCGAAACGCATCAACCCTCACCCGAGATTATGCAGCGCTACCCCTCCGTTCCTACGGTGATGATGGACTGGGCACCGTTCGACGGTACCAGCGACCTGATTCAGGATAACTCGCTGCTGGGCGGGGACATGGCGACGCAACAATCTGATTGATAAAGGCCATACCCGTATCGCCTGCATTACCGGCCGCTGGATAAAACTCCGGCCCGTCTGCGTCTGGAAGGTTTTCTGGTGGCCATGGCGCGCGCCGGTTTACCTGTCCCGGACGGATATCAAATTACCGGTGACTTTGAAATTTAGCGGTTGGTTTCGAGGCGATGCAGTCTTTACTGGCGCAGAAAAGAGGCGTCCGCAGGCAGTCTTTATCGGTAATGATGCAATGGCGGTGGGGGCTTATCAGGCGCTTTATCAGGCGGGACTTCGTATCCCGGGACGATATCGCCGTGGTGGGATATGACGATATCGAACTGGCGAAGTATATGACGCCGCCGCTCACTACCATTCATCAGCCCAAGGATGAACTGGGCGAGCTGGCGATTGATGTATTTGATCCATCGTATCGCCCAGCCCGCACTGCAACAGCAGCGGCTGCAGCTTACTCCTGTTCTGATGGAACGGGGCTCGGTTTAGGTTTGTGCCGTTCTTTTATGAGGTTCTGACCGTCTTTCGGTTTTAACAGCATAAAGACCAGTGCAGAGACAACCGTCAGCACACCCCATAGTGATAAAGGTTGAGTGAAATTGTTCGACAGTGTTGTTGCTGTCGAACCCTTCGTAAAAGCGCAATACCGCCGCACTGACCGCAACCCCCAGACTGATTGAAAGCTGCTGCGTGACTGCCAGCATGCTGTTACCGCCGCTGGCATTCTCATCGCTGAGATCGGCAAGGGTAATGGTGTTCATTGAGGTGAACTGGATGGACATTGCCATCCCCAGCACAAACAGCGGCAGGATCAGCATCCACACCGGCAGCGCTGCCGACTGCAGTGAGAATTGCGCAATCATCACGCCGATAAATACCGTCACACCGACCAGGGTTCTGCGGTATCCCAGCCGTCGTAACAATTGGGTCACCCCGGATTTAGCCAGAATCGAACCCACCGCCGTAGGCGCCATCATGCAGCCTGCTATCAACGCCGGATAACCGAACCCGACCTGCAGCATCAGCGGCATAAGGAAGGGAACACAGCCTGTCCCCAGCCGCGAAGCGATGTTTCCGGCAATGCCTACCGAAAAAGTACGTGTGTTAAACAGCGAGAGCGAAATCAGCGGCGTAGGGTGACGACGCGCATGACGTATATAAAGAAGAAAAAGAAGAATGCCGCTGAAGATGATGGAGATGGCCAGCCAGGTTGCCACCACTTTCTCACCGAACAGCTCCATACCGCTGGAAAACAGCACCAGGCTCAGGCCAAACAGGAAGAATCCACCCATATCGAATTTGCGCCGCGGAGTCGTGAAGTTCGGCATAAACTTGCGGGCATAGAAAAGACCGGCGATCCCAATGGGAATATTAATGAGGAATATCCAGTGCCAGCTGGCCCAGGTAACCAGAACGCCCCCCAGTACCGGCCCGAGGATCGGCCCGACCAGGCCCGGCATAGTGACGAAGTTAAGCACCGGCAACAGTTCGCTGCGCGGATAGGCCCTTAGCAGTGCCAGGCGCGCGACCGGCATCATCATTGCACCACCTACGCCCTGAATCACCCGGAAGATAACCAGCTCACCCAGCGAACTGGAGAGGGCGCAGGCCAGCGACCCCAGCGTAAATAACGTTACCGCCAGCATAAAGACACGCCGTGTGCCGAAGCGATCGGCCAGCCAGCCGCTCACCGGGATCAGCATCGCAACGGTCAGGGTATAACTAATGATGGCTGACTGCATGGCCAGCGGAGAACGGTTAAGGCTTTCGGCAATCGCCGGAAGGGCGGTGTTTAGGATGGTGGCGTCCAGCGCCTGCATAAAGAAAGCCATCGCCGCAATCCATGGCAAACCCGCCATGCTGCGTGCTTTTTTTACTGTCATTCGAATTCCTGTTGTTTATTGCTATCGTGCCGGTGTGGCAAGCAGTGTCTGGCTGGCCGCCATAGCGCGCAGCCCATCGCTGTCCTGAATGGCATCAACAATAGCCTGGTGTAAATCCAGCTTCACCACCTCGTCCTGCGTTATAGACGTAAAGTAAGTGTGGTAGACAGAATGAAAGGAGCGAGGCGAAAGAGGTCAGGAACGGATTACCGCTCATCTCATAGATATGCTCGTGCCAGGCCATATCCACTTCTATCCAGCGCTCCCGGTTAAAGTGCTTTTTCAGATGCACCATCTCATCCATTAAAGTATTTAACCGCGCTTTTTGCTCTGCCGTTCCGAGCGTGGCGGCCAGCAGGCAGGCCTGAGGCTCCAGGCTGCTGCGCATGACCAGGAAATGCTCGATAACCTGATGGAAGTTATCTTCCGTCATCCACCAGGAGAGCAACTCTTGATCGAGGAAGTTCCAGTTGCTCTGGGGCATCACGCGTGTACCGATACGCGGACGAGGAAGCACCATCCCTTTCGCAGTTAAGGTTTTCACGGCCTCACGCACAGCGGTTCGGCTCACGCCAAACTGCTCACCGAGTTCCAGTTCGCCCGGCAGGATGCTACCTGGCATGTATTCACCAGCCAGGATCCGCTGTGCCAGTTTTTCTGCCAGCACATATGAAAGGTTCTTTTGTGCCGCCAGCTGTTGCGCGCTCAAAGGCATAACGCATATTCCTTGATTCTTAATGCTAGTAAGTATGCCATCTGCAGGATGGTTGTGGTTGGTAAAACGACAATTAGCGCAATTTTTGGCTTAAAGACGGGTGTTTTGGTGAAAAAAAGCACGGTTGGTTATTTTTTTTAAATTTACTCTTGTCACTGCCGAAGAACTCCCTATAATGCGCCTCCACTGACACGGAACAACGGATTACAAACCGCCGTGACAGCAGGCTTCAGAGATGAACGCCGACAGAGAAAAGCAAAAATAAATCGCTTGACTCTGAATGAGGAAAACGTAATATACGGGACCTCGCAACGGTGAGCGAAAGCCGCGTTGCACTGCTCTTTAACAATTTATCAGACAATCTGTGTGGGCACTCAAAGTGACATGGATTCTTAACGTCCTCGGACGAAAAATGAATACCAAGTCTCTGAGTGAACATACGTAATTCATTACGAAGTTTAATTCACGAGCATCAAACTTAAATTGAAGAGTTTGATCATGGCTCAGATTGAACGCTGGCGGCAGCCTAACACATGCAAGTCGAACGGTAGCACAGAGAGCTTGCTCTCGGGTGACGAGTGGCGGACGGGTGAGTAATGTCTGGGAAACTGCGCTGATGGAGGGGGATAACTACTGGAAACGGTAGCTAATACCGCATAACGTCGCAAGACCAAAGAGGGGGACCTTCGGGCTCTTGCCATCAGATGTGCCCAGATGGGATTAGCTAGTAGGTGGGTAATGGCTCACCTAGGCGACGATCCCTAGCTGGTCTGAGAGGATGACCAGCCACACTGGAACTGAGACACGGTCCAGACTCCTACGGGAGGCAGCAGTGGGGAATATTGCACAATGGGCGCAAGCCTGATGCAGCCATGCCGCGTGTATGAAGAAGGCCTTCGGGTTGTAAAGTACTTTCAGCGGGGAGGAAGGTGTTGTGGTTAATAACCGCAGCAATTGACGTTACCCGCAGAAGAAGCACCGGCTAACTCCCGTGCCAGCAGCCGCGGTAATACGGAGGGTGCAAGCGTTAATCGGAATTACTGGGCGTAAAGCGCACGCAGGCGGTCTGTCAAGTCGGATGTGAAATCCCCGGGCTCAACCTGGGAACTGCATTCGAAACTGGCAGGCTAGAGTCTTGTAGAGGGGGGGTAGAATTCCAGGTGTAGCGGTGAAATGCGTAGAGATCTGGAGGGAATACCGGTGGCGAAGGCGGCCCCCTGGACAAAGACTGACGCTCAGGTGCGAAAGCGTGGGGAGCAAACAGGATTAGATACCCTGGTAGTCCACGCCGTAAACGATGTCGACTTGGAGGTTGTTCCCTTGAGGAGTGGCTTCCGGAGCTAACGCGTTAAGTCGACCGCCTGGGGAGTACGGCCGCAAGGTTAAAACTCAAATGAATTGACGGGGGCCCGCACAAGCGGTGGAGCATGTGGTTTAATTCGATGCAACGCGAAGAACCTTACCTACTCTTGACATCCAGAGAACTTTCCAGAGATGCTTTTGGTGCCTTCGGGAACTCTGAGACAGGTGCTGCATGGCTGTCGTCAGCTCGTGTTGTGAAATGTTGGGTTAAGTCCCGCAACGAGCGCAACCCTTATCCTTTGTTGCCAGCGGTTAGGCCGGGAACTCAAAGGAGACTGCCAGTGATAAACTGGAGGAAGGTGGGGATGACGTCAAGTCATCATGGCCCTTACGAGTAGGGCTACACACGTGCTACAATGGCGCATACAAAGAGAAGCGACCTCCGCGAGAGCAAGCGGACCTCAATAAAGTGCGTCGTAGTCCGGATTGGAGTCTGCAACTCGACTCCATGAAGTCGGAATCGCTAGTAATCGTAGATCAGAATGCTACGGTGAATACGTTCCCGGGCCTTGTACACACCGCCCGTCACACCATGGGAGTGGGTTGCAAAAGAAGTAGGTAGCTTAACCTTCGGGAGGGCGCTTACCACTTTGTGATTTCATGACTGGGGTGAAGTCGTAACAAGGTAACCGTAGGGGAACCTGCGGTTGGATCACCTCCTTACCTTAAAGAACCTGCCTTTGTAGTGCTCACACAGATTGTCTGATGAAAAGTAACGAGCAAGACGGCTGCGAAGTCGTGACACATCGTGTCCCCTTCGTCTAGCGGTTAGGACTCCGCCCTTTCACGGCGGCAACAGGGGTTCGAATCCCCTAGGGGACGCCACTTGCTGGGTGTGAGTGAAAGGCACAACCAATCAGTATCTCAAAGCTGATTAACTATGAAAATAGTGAGTCATGTTTGAGATATTTGCTCTTTAAAAATCTGGATCAAGCTGAAAATTGAAACGACGCACCGTGTCTGTTCTCCGTAATAAGAGCAGATGAAGGTGTGGTCGGGTCTCAGATTTCGCAATCATGAAGTGAAACAGCTTCGGGTTGTGAGGTTAAGCGACCAAGCGTACACGGTGGATGCCTAGGCAGTCAGAGGCGATGAAGGACGTGCTAATCTGCGATAAGCGCCGGTAAGGTGATATGAACCGTTATAACCGGCGATTTCCGAATGGGGAAACCCAGTGTGACTCGTCACACCTATCGTTAAGTGAATACATAGCTTAACGAAGCGAACCAGGGGAACTGAAACATCTAAGTACCCTGAGGAAAAGAAATCAACCGAGATTCCCCCAGTAGCGGCGAGCGAACGGGGAGCAGCCCAGAGTCTGAATCAGCATGTGTGTCAGTGGAAGCGTCTGGAAAGTCGCAGGGTACAGGGTGATACTCCCGTACACGAAGATACACTTGCTGTGAACTCGAAGAGTAGGGCGGGACACGTGGTATCCTGTCTGAATATGGGGGGACCATCCTCCAAGGCTAAATACTCCTGACTGACCGATAGTGAACCAGTACCGTGAGGGAAAAGGCGAAAAGAACCCCGGCGAGGGGAGTGAAATAGAACCTGAAACCGTGTACGTACAAGCAGTGGGAGCACCCTTGTGGTGTGACTGCGTACCTTTTGTATAATGGGTCAGCGACTTATATTCTGTAGCAAGGTTAACCGTATAGGGGAGCCGAAGGGAAACCGAGTCTTAACTGGGGCGTTAAGTTGCAGGGTATAGACCCGAAACCCGGTGATCTAGCCATGGGCAGGTTGAAGGTTGGGTAACACTAACTGGAGGACCGAACCGACTAATGTTGAAAAATTAGCGGATGACCTGTGGCTGGGGGTGAAAGGCCAATCAAACCGGGAGATAGCTGGTTCTCCCCGAAAGCTATTTAGGTAGCGCCTCGTGAATTCATCTCCGGGGGTAGAGCACTGTTTCGGCTAGGGGGCCATCCCGGCTTACCAACCCGATGCAAACTGCGAATACCGGAGAATGTTATCACGGGAGACACACGGCGGGTGCTAACGTCCGTCGTGAAGAGGGAAACAACCCAGACCGCCAGCTAAGGTCCCAAAGTCATGGTTAAGTGGGAAACGATGTGGGAAGGCACAGACAGCCAGGATGTTGGCTTAGAAGCCAGCCATCATTTAAAGAAAGCGTAATAGCTCACTGGTCGAGTCGGCCTGCGCGGAAGATGTAACGGGGCTAAACCATGCACCGAAGCTGCGGCAGCGACACTTAGGTGTTGTTGGGTAGGGGAGCGTTCTGTAAGCCGTCGAAGGTGACCTGTGAGGGTTGCTGGAGGTATCAGAAGTGCGAATGCTGACATAAGTAACGATAAAGCGGGTGAAAAGCCCGCTCGCCGGAAGACCAAGGGTTCCTGTCCAACGTTAATCGGGGCAGGGTGAGTCGACCCCTAAGGCGAGGCCGAAAGGCGTAGTCGATGGGAAACAGGTTAATATTCCTGTACTCGGTGTTACTGCGAAGGGGGGACGGAGAAGGCTATGTTGGCCGGGCGACGGTTGTCCCGGTTTTAAGCATGTAGGCGGAGGTTCCAGGTAAATCCGGTACCTTATTAACGCTGAGGTGTGATGACGAGGCACTACGGTGCTGAAGTAACAAATGCCCTGCTTCCAGGAAAAGCCTCTAAGCATCAGGTAACATCAAATCGTACCCCAAACCGACAGCAGGTGGTCAGGTAGAGAATACCAAGGCGCTTGAGAGAACTCGGGTGAAGGAACTAGGCAAAATGGTGCCGTAACTTCGGGAGAAGGCACGCTGATATGTAGGTGAAGCCCCTGCGGGTGGAGCTGAAATCAGTCGAAGATACCAGCTGGCTGCAACTGTTTATTAAAAACACAGCACTGTGCAAACACGAAAGTGGACGTATACGGTGTGACGCCTGCCCCGGTGCCGGAAGGTTAATTGATGGGGTTAGCGGCAACGCGAAGCTCTTGATCGAAGCCCCGGTAAACGGCGGCCGTAACTATAACGGTCCTAAGGTAGCGAAATTCCTTGTCGGGTAAGTTCCGACCTGCACGAATGGCGTAATGATGGCCAGGCTGTCTCCACCCGAGACTCAGTGAAATTGAAATCGCTGTGAAGATGCAGTGTACCCGCGGCAAGACGGAAAGACCCCGTGAACCTTTACTATAGCTTGACACTGAACACTGGTCCTTGATGTGTAGGATAGGTGGGAGGCTTTGAAGCGTGGACGCCAGTCTGCGTGGAGCCATCCTTGAAATACCACCCTTTAATGGCTGGTGTTCTAACGTGGGCCCGTAATCCGGGTTGCGGACAGTGTCTGGTGGGTAGTTTGACTGGGGGCGGTCTCCTCCTAAAGAGTAACGGAGGAGCACGAAGGTTAGCTAATCCTGGTCGGACATCAGGAGGTTAGTGCAATGGCATAAGCTAGCTTGACTGCGAGAGTGACGGCTCGAGCAGGTGCGAAAGCAGGTCATAGTGATCCGGTGGTTCTGTATGGAAGGGCCATCGCTCAACGGATAAAAGGTACTCCGGGGATAACAGGCTGATACCGCCCAAGAGTTCATATCGACGGCGGTGTTTGGCACCTCGATGTCGGCTCATCACATCCTGGGGCTGAAGTAGGTCCCAAGGGTACGGCTGTTCGCCGTTTAAAGTGGTACGCGAGGCTGGGTTTAGAACGTCGTGAGACAGTTCGGTCCCTATCTGCCGTGGGCGCTGGAGAATTGAGGGGGGCTGCTCCTAGTACGAGAGGACCGGAGTGGACGCATTCACTGGTGTTCGGGTTGTCATGCCAATGGCACTGCCCGGTAGCTAAATGCGGAAAAGATAAGTGCTGAAAGCATCTAAGCACGAAACTTGCCCCGAGATGAGTTCTCCCTGAGCCTTTAAGGCTCCTGAAGGAACGTGAAGACGACGACGTTGATAGGTCGGGTGTGTAAGCGCAGCGATGCGTTGAGCTAACCGATACTAATGAACCGTGAGGCTTAACCTTACAACGCCGAAGCTGTTTTCGGTGACTGAGACAATTTCAGCTGAACCAGATTAACCGGGTGGCCCGTGAGGCGGCCCGGAAACAGAATTTGCCTGGCGGCTGTTAGCGCGGTGGTCCCACCTGACCCCATGCCGAACTCAGAAGTGAAACGCCGTAGCGCCGATGGTAGTGTGGGTCTCCCCATGCGAGAGTAGGGAACTGCCAGGCATCAAATCAGGTAAAAAGCCCATCCTCACGGATGGGCTTTTTGCGTTGCGGCGCCGGACAGCCGGACGCCACCGCGTCTGCCCCGCCTGTAAAACCTTAAAGCCGGGTAAGGCGAAGCCGAAATCCCAATAGATCAGGCCGTGCTCCACCTCATAATAAACTCCGAAATCCCATCCACATCATTCAAATCCAGCACTGGTACCTGCAGCGGCAATGCAACATCACTGGCTACCGCAATCACATGCTCATCCAGCGTTAACTCGCAAACATCATGTCCTGCATCGCTTCGAAACAGCAGGATCTTTGCAACAGCCTCATGCTTAAACCCCTCAACCAGTACCAGGTCCAGCGTTGAGTGATCCATTCGACTGACCAGATAAGCAAGATCCAATGGCGCTTCATCCGGGGTTTCGGTCATCAGCGCCCAACGCTGATTGCTCGCCACCATCGTTTGTGCCGCACCCGCTTTACGCAGCTCATAACTGTCTTTGCCCGGCTTATCGACATCCATATTATGATGAGTGTGCTTAATCAATCCGGGACGAATACCTTTGGCGCAAAGCGCAGGTATCAGTCTCTTCAGCAGAGTGGTCTTCCCGGTACCGCTCCAGGCGGAAATCGCTAAAACGGGTATCATCTCTTCTCCTGCATGGTCTGCAAATCTTCAGTGGTATTCACGTTCACGAAAGAAGATTTCAGATCGCTAAAATCAACCGGATGACCGCCAGACTGGCGCATAAACAACATTACTCGCCGCTCTCCTGCGGCCAGGTAGTCCTGTAAATCAGGTACTAACGATCGGTTAATTAACGCGATAGTAGGGTGATCGCGCTCGCCGTCATGCGCCCAGATTACAGGGGCATCACCGCGCTGCTGCACCAAACGTTCAACCAGGCAAGAGGGGATAAAAGGTGTATCGCACGAACAAAAGAGAAACCACTCTGCCGGGGATTGCTGCATCACGGAGAGCATACCGGCCAACGGGCCAGGATAATCAGCAAGGCTATCCTGATAAACGGGATATCGGCTTTGCTGATAAATATCGATATGACGATTCGCGCTGGATGGCGAGTGCTGATACCTGGCCGGCAAGCCTGTCAGCGACATGACGCCATAGGGGTCTATTGTTCAGTTGTTGAAGCCCCTTATCTTTGCCACCCATACGCGTCGCTCTGCCACCCGCCAGAACAACCCCAATAATCTCCCGGCACTGATTCACTAATATCGCCTCTTTTATTGTGGGATTGACCCTGCCTAACGTGTCTCTCTTAATGAAAGGAGTATTCCCATGAAATGTAAACGTCTGAACGAAGTTATCGAACTCCTCCAGCCAGCCTGGCAGAAAGAGCCAGAACTTAACCTGATGCAATTCTTACAGAAACTGGCGCAGGAGTCAGGTTATGACGGTGAGCTGGCCGACCTTTCTGATGACATCCTGATCTATCACCTGAAAATGCGTGATTCCGGCAAAGATGCGGTGATTCCGGGCATCCAGAAAGATTATGAAGAAGATTTTAAAACCGCCTTGCTGGCGCGCACGTGGCGTAATTAAAGAGTAAAAGCTTGTAAGAGGCGCCACCGTAAACGCTGTTAAATGATATCCTCAATCATTCGTATAATTTCCGGATGATCGGATGAACGACCAGGCTTTTACTTTCCAGACCTTACACCCGGATACCATTATGGATGCGCTGTTTGAACAGGGCATCCGGGGTAGACTCAGGCCTGACACCCTTAAACAGCTATGAGAACCGCGTCTACCAGTTTCAGGATGAGGATCGCCAGCGCTTTGTGGTGAAATTTTATCGCCCGCAGCGCTGGTCAGCTGAACAAATTCAGGAAGAGCATCAGTTTGCACTCGACCTGGTGGCCGATGATGTTCCTGTCGCCGCCCCCCTTAAATTCAATAATCAGACGCTGCTGTCGCACCAGGGCTTTTATTTTGCTGTGTTTCCAAGTCTTGGTGGCAGGCAATTTGAAGCCGACAACATTGATCAGATGGAGTGGGTTGCCCGTTATTTAGGGCGCATTCATCAGACAGGACAGAAAAGCGTGTTTACCGCGCGCCCGACCATCGGCATTCAGGAATACTTGCTTGAACCGCGTCAGGTATTTGAAACATCCACGCTCATTCCTTCAGGGCTGAAAGCGCAATTCCTTGCCGCAACGGATGGCTTAATTAACGCCGTCATTTCGCGCTGGGATAACAACGTCACCACGCTGCGTCTGCACGGCGATTGCCATGCCGGAAATATCCTCTGGCGTGATGGGCCGTTATTTGTCGATCTTGATGATGCGCGAATGGGACCTGCTATTCAGGATCTCTGGATGCTACTGAATGGCGATAAAGCCGAGCAGCGAATGCAGCTTGAGACGATTATTGAAGCCTATGAAGAGTTCTCGTCCTTTGATTCAGACGAAATTGCATTAATTGAACCTTTACGTGCCATGCGTTTTGTCTATTATCTTTCCTGGTTAATCAGGCGTTGGGATGACCCCGCTTTCCCCAGAAACTTCCCGTGGCTTACCGGGGAAGATTACTGGCGTAACCAGATATCGACATTTACTGAACAGGTAAAGGTTCTGCAGGAACCCCCTTTGCAATTAACGCCAATGTATTAATCGAACACACCCAGGAGAAATTTGATCATGAAAAAAATATGGCTGGCGCTGGCAGGTATGATTCTGGCTTTTAGCGCATCGGCTGCACAGTTCAGCGATGGCAAGCAGTATATTACCCTCGACAAACCGGTTGCCGGAGAGCCTCAGGTCCTTGAGTTCTTCTCATTCTACTGCCCGCACTGCTATGAGTTCGAGCAGGTTCTGCACGTTTCCGATAACGTGAAGAAGAAGCTGCCAGAAGGCACCAAAATGACCAAGTATCATGTTGAGTTTCTTGGCCCGTTGGGCAAAGACCTGACTCAGGCATGGGCCGTTGCGATGGCACTGGGTGTGGAAGACAAAATTACTGCGCCAATGTTTGAAGCAGTTCAGAAAACACAGGCCGTACAAACCACAGCTGATATCCGCAAAGTCTTTGTTGATGCCGGTATTAAAGGAGAAGAATACGATGCAGCCTGGAATAGCTTCGTTGTGAAATCTCTGGTAGCTCAGCAGGAAAAAGCTGCTGCTGACCTGCAGCTGCGCGGCGTGCCAGCCATGTATGTTAACGGCAAATATCAGCTGAATATGCAGGGTATGGATACCAGCAGCATGGACATCTTCGTCCAGCAATATGCTGATACCGTGAAGTATCTGGTTGAGAAGAAGTAATAAAGAAAACGCCGGTCAATGACCGGCGTTTTTGTATTCCGCTTTAATTGTGTTTATGAGCGCGTCTTTCTCACTCCACAACGTATTCAGCCAGAGCTGAAAACGTCGCTTAAAGTTCTTATCGCTGACGTAGTCCCCGTGTAATTCCTCCGCCACAGGCACCAGATTAATACGCACCACGATCCGGGTTAACTTGCCGCTGAGCATATCCTGAAATGGCGTCTTATCGTTTTCTGGATAACAGAGCGTGACGTTCAGTAATTTGTCGAACTGTTTGCCTAGCACGTTAAGCGCCATGGCGATCCCGGCCGCTTTTGGTGGCAGCAGGTTGGCATACGGCGAGCGCGTTTGCTGCTGCTTCTCTTCGGTAAAGCGAGAGCCTTCGACGAAATTAACGATTGTGGTGGGGTGTGAGCGAAACTTCTCACAGGATCGGCGAGTGGTTTCAACATCTTTTCCGCGGCGCTCAGGATGACGAATCAGATAGCTACGCGAATAGCGTTTCATAAAGGGCATATCCAGCGCCCAGCAGGCCAGGCCAATAAAAGGCACCCAGGCGAGCTGCTGCTTAAGAAAGTATTTGTTCATGGGGATATGTTTGCGGAACAGCACGCATAGCACCACTATATCGGCCCAGCTATGGTGGTTACAGATGAGCAAATACCAGTTTTTCTTGTTAAGCCCTTCCAGACCCTGAACATCCCATTTCAGATGCGGATTAAGACGCAAAAGTACTGCCAGGCCTTCACACCAGCAGTACATCATGAAATTACAAAAAACTGATACGGCACGCCAGACGACGGGGATCGGTAGTAGCAGTTTAATTATTCCGGCGATGATAATCGGCCACAGAACAGGCGATGGTGACCAGAATAGTTAATGCGATACTTATCAGAAGCGTAATCGCAGCCAGCAGTCTAGACATGATGAGTGTTTTCAGGTGGTTAGATATAATATGCGCCTGATAAACAGACACCGGGCGCTGATTTTACCAGAAAACGCTAAAAGGATGGGGCTTTAACCTGGTATGAACAGCGTTTTACCTGTCAGCGGAGAAAAATTCTATGGCGCAGATCCGGCGTGGCTTATATCCACATGGGAGTAAATTGTCATCAATCAGAGATATGAGATCGCGATCAAACAATAATATATTGATTATTAAGAATAATTATTAGCATAGCGATCAACAGATAGCACATTTAGTCCAGGTCGCAGAAACTATTCACAAACTTATCCACAGATTTAATTTGCGACCGATCCTCAGGATCGCAAAATCTTTGGCTGTATTGACCGCGAAAAACTGATGTTTTCATCCTTCTGTGGCATCCTTTAACCATAAATTACTTAAAGGCACGGACATTATGGTTCAGATCCCCGAAAATCCGCTTATTCTCGTCGACGGTTCGTCTTATCTTTATCGGGCGTATCATGCGTTTCCTCCGCTGACTAACAGCGCCGGAGAGCCTACTGGCGCAATGTATGGCGTGCTGAACATGCTGCGTAGTTTGATTTTGCAGTATCAGCCGAGCCATGCCGCCGTCGTATTCGATGCGAAAGGCAAAACTTTCCGGGATGAGCTGTTTGAACACTATAAATCCCATCGCCCGCCAATGCCGGACGATCTGCGCGCGCAGATTGAGCCTCTGCATAAGATGGTAAAAGCGATGGGTCTGCCTTTAATGGCCGTCTCTGGCGTGGAAGCAGACGATGTAATCGGTACGCTGGCACGAGAAGCCGAGAAAATGGGCCGCCCGGTATTGATCAGTACCGGCGATAAAGACATGGCGCAGCTGGTCACGCCAGGGATCACCCTGATTAACACCATGACCAATACCATCCTTGGCCCTGAAGAGGTGGTGACCAAATATGGCGTGCCGCCGGAGCTGATCATCGACTTCCTCGCGCTGATGGGCGACTCCTCCGATAACATTCCGGGCGTGCCGGGTGTGGGCGAGAAGACGGCCCAGGCGCTGCTGCAAGGTCTGGGTGGGCTGGATACGCTGTACAGCGAGCAGGATAAAATTGCCGGGTTAACCTTCCGCGGCGCCAAAACCATGGCCGCTAAGCTTGAGCAAAACAAAGAGGTCGCGTACCTCTCCTATCAGCTGGCGACCATTAAAACCGACGTTGAACTGGATCTGACCTGCGAACAACTGGAAGTGCAGCAACCTGCCGTAGAGGAGCTGTTGAGCCTGTTTAAACAGTATGAATTCAAACGCTGGATAACCGATCTCGACGCAGGAAAATGGCTGCAGGCGAAAGGGGCAAAACCGGCGGCTAAGCCAAAACAGACGCTGGTGATTGATGCGGAAGTAGAGCCGGAAGAAGAAGCCACGGTCCTATCTTCTGAACATTACGAAACTATTCTTGATGAAGCCCAGCTGCAGGTCTGGATTGAAAAATTAAAGCAGGCGCCGGTGTTCGCTTTTGATACCGAAACCGACAGCCTCGATAATGTCTCCGCCAATATGGTCGGCCTCTCCTTTGCCACTGAGCCTGGCGTTGCCGCCTATGTGCCGGTCGCCCACGACTACCTGGATGCGCCTGAACAGATCAGCCGTGAGCGGGTGCTCGAACTGCTCAAGCCGATCCTTGAAGACGAAAAAGCACTCAAGGTGGGGCAAAACCTGAAGTTTGACCGCGGCATCCTGCAAAACTACGGCATTGAACTGCGGGGTATCGCGTTCGATACCATGCTGGAATCCTATATCCTCGACAGCGTTGCCGGTCGTCACGATATGGATTCACTCTCCGATCGCTGGCTGAAGCACAAAACCGTCACCTTCGAAGAGATCGCGGGCAAGGGCAAAAATCAGCTTACGTTTAACCAGATTGCCCTGGAAGAGGCGGGACACTATGCGGCAGAAGATGCTGACGTCACGCTGCAACTGCATTTAAAGATGTGGCCAAAGCTGCAAAAACACGCCGGGCCGCTGAACGTGTTCAAGAATATCGAGATGCCGCTGGTGCCGGTTCTGTCCCGCATTGAGCGCAACGGCGTTAAGATCGATCCGGCAGTACTGCATAAGCACTCAGAAGAGATCACCTTGCGCCTGAACGAGCTTGAGCAAAAAGCGCATGAGATCGCCGGCGAGCCGTTTAACCTCTCGTCCACCAAACAGCTGCAGACCATCCTGTTTGAAAAGCAGGGCATTAAGCCGCTGAAGAAAACACCGGGTGGTGCACCGTCAACCTCTGAAGAGGTGCTGGAAGAGCTGGCGCTGGACTATCCGCTGCCGAAAGTGATCCTACAATACCGTGGGCTGGCAAAGCTGAAATCGACCTATACCGATAAGCTGCCGTTGATGATCAACCCGAAAACGGGTCGCGTGCATACGTCTTATCATCAGGCGGTGGCAGCCACCGGGCGTCTGTCCTCGACCGATCCGAACCTGCAAAAACATTCCGGTGCGTAATGAAGAGGGGCGTCGTATCCGTCAGGCGTTTATTGCGCCGCAGGACTACGTGATTGTCTCCGCTGACTATTCGCAGATTGAGCTGCGTATTATGGCGCACCTGTCCCGGATAAAGGTCTGTTGACCGCCTTTGCTGAAGGGCAGGATATCCACCGGGCGACGGCGGCCGAAGTCTTTGGGATGTCACTGGAGAGTGTAACCGGGGAACAGCGCCGCAGCGCAAAAGCGATCAACTTTGGTCTGATCTACGGTATGAGCGCATTTGGCCTCTCCCGTCAGCTCAATATTCCACGTAAAGAGTCGCAGAAGTACATGGATCTCTATTTCGAGCGCTATCCGGGCGTGCTGCAATATATGGAGAGCACCCGTGCCAAGGCGAAAGAAAAAGGCTATGTCGAAACGCTGGACGGACGTCGTCTCTATCTGCCGGATATCAACTCAAGCAATGCAGCGCGCCGTGCCGGAGCCGAGCGTGCCGCGATCAATGCCCCGATGCAAGGAACGGCAGCAGATATCATTAAACGTGCGATGATCGCCGTTGATGCCTGGCTGGAGAAAGACCAGCCGCGGGTTCGTATGATCATGCAGGTACACGATGAACTGGTGTTCGAAGTGCACAAAGACGATCTGGAGTCCGTCTCGAAAAAGATCCATGAACTGATGGAAAACAGCGTGAAACTGGATGTGCCGTTGCTGGTGGGAAGTGGGTAGCGGAGAAAACTGGGATCAGGCTCACTAACTCTTTCTGGAATATGAACACTTTTTGTAAGTAAGCAACATATCCATGAACGTTTTGTGATGATCATTAGAATTACCTATGTAAAGAATGAAAAAAAAACTACAAAAAGTGCTTTGTCTATAGTCTAAAAAAGGGTAGAGTTATTCGCGTAGGGTACAGAGGTAAGATGTTCTATCTTTCAGACCTTTTACTTCACGTAATCGGATTTGGCTGAATATTTTAGCCGCCCCAGTCAGTAATGACTGGGGGCGTTTTTTATTGCGGCAAAGAAAAGTTTCAGCGCAAAAAAAAGCGCGGACATCGCCGCGCTTATTATCACTCTTCCGCTTCTGGTCGCGGGTTCCAGCTCACTGTACCAGCGATCCAGTTTTTCACGCAGTTTATCCACGCCGAGTTTCTTCAGTGAAGAAAAAGCCTCAACCTGGGATGTCGCCGTTAAACGCCAGAACCGCTTCACGCACCATATTCACCTGCGCTTTACGCGCGCCACTTGCCAGCTTGTCGGCTTTGGTCAACAGCACCAGCACCTCGATCCCGCTTTCGACGGCCCAGTGGATCATCTGCTGATCAAGATCTTTGAGCGGATGACGAATATCCATCAGCACGACCAGACCTTTTCAGGCACAGGCGTTTTTCCAGGTATTCACCCAGGGCGCGCTGCCATTTGATTTTCATCTCTTCCGGGACTTCGGCGTAGCCATAGCCCGGTAAGTCGACCAGGCGTTTGCCCGGCGCAACTTCAAACAGGTTAATCAGCTGGGTACGGCCAGGCGTTTTAGAGATACGGGCGAGGCTTTTCTGATTGGTCAGGGTATTCAGAGCGCTGGATTTCCCCGCGTTGGACCGGCCAGCAAATGCCACTTCAAGACCCGCATCGGCGGGTAAATGGCGAATATCAGGCGCACTAAGAACAAAATGCGTCTGGTGATAATTCAGGTTGGTCACGTGGTTGTCTCCAGAAATTCGTAACGTTGGGGGGATTATACCTGAACAGAGAGAAAAGGCTTTTCCCATCGGCAGTCTGGCTGTAAGTAAAAACCATGAACTTTGTAAGAGATCTGCCCTTTAAATTATGGGAGATTTTAAGAAAAATCGCAGAGCCTTTAAAAATCATAATCATTAAAATCAAACTATTAACGCTTAGTCCTAATCTGAAAAGCGCGCGTAAATCGCCTTTGTGGGTTGTAGGTTTAACCGGACCGCGTAAAGTAGCGCTCAACGGCGAGGATGCCAACAGGAAGCGGACTTAAGGATGAGGGTCAGGAGCGCCAGGAGGCGAAGACAAAGGACAGTCAGGAAGACGTACGCCTGGAGGCGTTTGAAAAAGGAAAAGGACCTGTCACGGACGGTAGCTGCTCACGGAAAAACAGGGTGAGTTGTCAGCAAACAGGGATTGTCAGACCCATAACGCGTTATGAGTCAGGAAAAAAGGCGACAGATTGCTCTGTCGCCTTTTTTCTTTGCTTGCTTTCTGCTAGATTTCGCCGCAATTCTATACTGAATAAAACGACGTAAAGACAAAACAACATGAAAAAAACCGACCTCCGCTGCAGGCGCTAAACGTCCAGCAAAAGCACGCCGTAAAACGCGCGAAGAACTGAATCAGGAAGCGCGCGATCGCAAACGCGATAAAAAGCATCGTGGCCATGCTGCGGGCAGTCGCACAAGCGGCAGCGGTGAATCGGGCGCGTCTGCGAAAAGTAAGCAGCAGAAAGACCCGCGTATCGGCAGTAAAACACCTGTTCCATTAGGCGTGACCAATGCCCCGGTCACCAGGCAGCACAAACCCAAGAGCGAGAAACCTATGCTTTCACCGCAGGCTGAGCTGGATTTGCTGGAGAATGATGAGCGCCTGGATGCGCTGCTGGAACGTCTTGAAGAGGGTGAAACCCTGAATGCTGAAGAGCAATCCTGGGTTGATGCCAAACTGGATCGCATCGATGAACTGATGCAGAAGCTTGGTCTCTCTTACGACGACGAAGAGGAAGAGGAAGAAGAAGAGAAGCAGGAAGACATGATGCGCCTGCTGAAAGGTGGAAACTAACATTTGCACCCGGCAGGCTTTATCGTCCTGCTTATTAACCCTTCCGGTTATATGTTATCTGGTGTGGTTATTCGTTAAACTACGGCGGTTGTCGCGGCGACAAAAGTGGCTGCGCACCCGATTCATGGCCCGCACAGGGGCCAGAACGGGCCGCCGTAAACGAACGCGGCACCATCGGAAGGAGTGAACATGTCTGTACCAACCATCGACTGGGATCTGGCCCTGATCCAAAAATATAACTATTCCGGGCCGCGTTATACCTCGTATCCAACCGCGCTGGAATTTTCCGACGCCTTCGGTGATAGCCATTTTCAGCAGGCGGTTGCGCGTTACCCCGATCGCCCGCTTTCTCTGTATGTTCATATCCCGTTCTGCCACAAGCTCTGCTATTTCTGCGGCTGCAATAAAATTGTTACCCGCCAGCAGCACAAAGCAGATCAGTATCTGGACGCGCTTGAGCAGGAGATCCTCCATCGCGCGCCGCAGTTTGCCGGACGCCATGTCAGCCAGCTCCACTGGGGTGGCGGTACGCCGACCTACCTGAATAAAGCGCAAATCAGCCGCCTGATGAATTTGCTGCGGAATAACTTCCGTTTCGATGCCGATGCGGAAATCTCCATCGAAGTGGATCCGCGCGAAATCGAGCTGGATGTGCTCGATCACCTGCGTAGCGAAGGCTTTAACCGCCTGAGTATGGGCGTGCAGGACTTCAACAAAGAGGTTCAGCGCCTGGTCAACCGCGAGCAGGATGAAGCGTTCATCTTCGCGCTGTTAAATCACGCGCGGGAGATTGGCTTTACGTCCACCAATATCGACCTGATTTATGGTCTGCCAAAACAGACACCAGAAAGCTTTGCCTACACGCTGAAGCGCGTGGCTGAGCTTAACCCGGATCGCCTGAGCGTCTTTAACTATGCGCATCTGCCGACGCTGTTTGCCGCGCAACGCAAAATCAAGATGCGGATCTGCCTTCTGCCCAGCAAAAGCTGGATATCCTGCAGGAAACCATCACCTCTCTGACCGAGACCGGCTTACCAGTTTATCGGCAATGGATCACTTTGCCCGCCCGGATGATGAGCTGGCAATTGCCAGCGCGAAGGTGTGCTGCATCGTAATTTCCAGGGTTACACCACCCAGGGCGATACGGATCTGCTGGGCATGGGCGTTTCGGCCATCAGCATGATTGGCGGACTGCTACGCGCAGAACCAGAAAGAGCTGAAGCACTATTATCAAACAGGTGGATGCAACCGGAAACGCCCTGTGGCGCGGCATCGCCTTAACCCGCGACGACTGTATTCGCCGGGACGTGATTAAAGCGCTGATCTGTAATTTCCGCCTCGACTTCAGTGATGTCGGAAGCGCAGGTGGATTCTGCAATTTAATGATTACTTCGCTGAAGACCTGAAATTGCTGGCGCCGTTGGCGAAAGACGGGCTGGTGGATGTCACGGAGAGTGCGATTGAGGTCACGCCGAAAGGGCGTCTGTTGATTCGTAATATTCTGTATGTGCTTTGACGCCTATCTGGTCAGAAAGCGCGCTTACAGCAGTTCTCGCGCGTCATTTAACGGTATTGCCCGGTGGCGCTAACGCCTACCGGGCCTACAGAATCGAAACGTAGGCCGGTTAAGCGTTCGCGCCACCCGACTTTTCTAGCTAAACAGCCCAACCAGCGCCGCGCACAGGCACTGCCGCAATGGCCGCTTGTGGCGTATGCCCCACTGCTGCGCTGGCTTCGACGCCGCCAGACAAATACCGTCACGATTGATTCCAGCATGATGCTCCCCCCATTTTCCCGGCAAGATCATACTTAACTCATCGGAACAGTAAAGCGCAAAATAGCGGCAATTTGCGCTTAATTAATGCACTTTACACAGCGGGTAAAAATCACTCCATTCCCAGCTCTTTTAACTTCCGCGTCAGGGTATTGCGACCCCAGCCAAGCAGGCGTGCCGGCCTCCTGCTTATGGCCCTGGGTATGGCGCAGCGCGGTGGTAAGCAGCGTGCGTTCCATCTCGGGTTGCGCCTCAGAGAGCAAATTTTGATGACCGGAACGCAGGGCGCGATCGGCCCATTGCGCCAGCAGTGTGGCCCAGCTGTCGGGCAGGCTCTGACCTGTGCTGCTTTCCGGCACGTGGGTTTCGAAAAGCTCAGGCGGCAGATCCTGGATCAACACCTCCTGGCCTGCGGCCATCACCGTTAACCAGCGGCAGGTATTTTCCAGCTGACGCACGTTGCCCGGCCAGGCCAGACGCGTTAACGCGGCTTCGGTTTCCGGGTGCAGCAGTTTAGGCTTCTACCCCCAGCTCACGGGCGGCATCCTGCAGGAAATGACGTGCCAGACGCGGGATATCCTCCCGACGCTCGCGCAGCGGCGGTAAGTGGACGCGAATAACGTTCAGGCGGTGGAATAAGTCTTCACGGAATTTCCCCTCCTGGACGCGCAGCTCAAGGTTCTGGTGGGGTGGCGGCAATGATAGTACATCGACCTTAACCGGCGCATAGCCGCCACGCGGTAAAACTGACCGTCCGCCAGTACGCGCAGCAGTCGGTCGCTGGACGTCGAGCGCATATCCCCGATCTCATCCAGAAACAGCGTCCCGCCGTCGGCCTGTTCAAAGCGGCCCTGACGAATGGTGTTGGCGCCGGTAAAAGGCGCCTTTTTCGTGACCAAACAGCTCGGACTCAATCAAATCCTTGGGGATCGCGGCCATATTCAGGGCGATAAACGGCGCTTTTGGCCCGCGGGCTGTGGCGATGCAGGGCATGCGCGACCAGTTCTTCCGGTTGCCTGACTCGCCGTTAATCAGCACCGCTGATGGAAGAGCGTGACAGGCGGCCAATAATGCGAAACACATCCTGCATCGCAGGTGCTTCGCCAATGATATCGGTTGTCGGGCCAAATACCGGGCATTACGCGGCTGCTGCTGCTCCTGATAGTGGCTGATGGCACGTTCAACCAGCGCCACCGCCTCATCAATATCGAACGGTTTTGGCAGGTAATCGAACGCACCCTGCTGGTAGGCGCTGACGCCGCATCCAGATTCGGAGTGCGCGCGGTCATTATGATGACCGGCAGCATCGGTGCCGCTGCTTGATCTGTTTTAACAGCGCCAGCCCGTCCATCCCCGGCATACGGATATCGGACAGCAGCACGTCCGGGGTTTTGGTGGTGAGTGCATCAAGCACATCGGCGCCACTTTCAAAAGCGGTGCAGCTTAATCCTGCTCCGGTAAAGCGCCCGTTCAAGCACCGCGGATGGAGCTATCGTCATCAACTACCCAGACTATCCCTCGTTGCATTAACCTAACCCTCTATTTCCTGATTGGCAGGTAAACCGAAAACTCGGTATGGACCCGGCCAACTGGTAAATTCAATTTGCCGGAGTGCTGATCTATCAAATTACGGGCAATCGATAAGCCAAGCCCGGTCCCGCCTTCACGGCCGCTGACCATCGGGTAAAACAGCGTGTCCTGTAAATGGGAGGGAATGCCCGGGCCGTTATCTTCCACGTCGATGCGGGCCGCCAGACGGTAGCGCGTGCCATGGCAGGGTGAGCTGGAATGCCGTACGGGTACGCAGCACAATCTGGCCGCCTTCCGGGCCTAAGGCCTGCAGAGCATTACGCACGATGTTCAGCAAGACCTGTTCAATCTGGTCGGGGTCGTGCGGGAGTTCCGGCAGGCTGGGATCGTAATCCCGAATCAGCCTGACGTTATCCGGCAACTCCATCGACACCAGTTTGACCGACGCGCTCGGCCACTTTGTGAATGCTTTCGGTGACGTGCATCCCGGGTTGCTGCGGCCTAACAGGCGATCCACCAGATTACGCAGGCGATCGGCCTGTTTCAATAATGACGTTTGGGTGTATTCCGCCAGCGCCGGATCGGGCAGGGGCTTTGGTTAAGAGTTGCGGCCGCGCCGGCGCAGGCCACCGAGCGGATTTTTAATTTCATGGGCGAGCCGCGCACCAGGTCCCGGGCCGCAATCTGCTGGGCATGTTGCAGCTGCTCCTGGCTCAGGCGACGCTGATTATCCATCGGCGCCATCTCCAGCAGGATCAGGCCTTCCGGCAGCCGTTGCGCGGTCAGGGACAGAATATGCGAGCGCCCGTCGATCACCAGTGTGACTTCGTTATCGGTAAAGCCTTGTCCGCCTGCAGGCTCTCCTGCATCAGGCCGATGTTCAGGGGAAAAATAACTCAACAGCTCGGGTAGCGGCGCACCAAACAGTTTGCGTGAACTTTGGGCAAGCAACTGCTGGCCGCAGGATTGGCGTAATGCACCGCCAGATCGTCGTCGACCAGTAAAATGCTGTTGATAAGAGAATTGAGGATCTGCCCAGCATCGGGCAGCGTGGCCAGTTGCCATTCAGCAGTTCTCCTGGAGTTGGTTGCACCATTTTAGTGCAGTATAGCGTTTTTGCGGTAAAAAGCGCGTAAGATCAGCTTGTTGGTGGAGAAAAAAGCCCATCCGAAGATGGGCTGAAAAGTTTCCACGGCAACAAAAAAAACGACTATCAATCTCGCGCGGAAAAATCCGCGCGACAGGGATTGAAGATTAAACGCTGTAGTACAGTTCGAACTCAACCGGGTGTGGCGTCATGCGAACACGGTCGTTCTCTTCCATACGCAGCGCGATGTAAGCATCGATCGCTTCGTCAGTGAACACGCCGCCAGCCGTCAGGAACTCACGGTCTGCATCCAGCGCGTTCAGTGCTTCTTCCAGAGAACCGGCAACCTGTGGGATCTCTTTCGCTTCTTCTGGCGGCAGGTCGTACAGGTTTTTGTCCATGGCTTCGCCCGGGTGGATCTTGTTCTTAATACCGTCAAGACCCGCCATCAGCAGTGCTGCGAAGCACAGGTATGGGTTAGCCGCTGGGTCCGGGAAGCGCACTTCAATACGACGTGCTTTCGGAGAAGCAACAACCGGAATACGGATAGAAGCAGAACGGTTACGGGCAGAGTAAGCCAGCATGACCGGAGCTTCGTAGCCTGGGACCAGACGCTTGTAGGAGTTGGTGGTTGGGTTCGCCAGGGCGTTGATCGCTTTAGCGTGTTTGATGACGCCACCGATGTAGTGCAGTGCCTGCTCGGACAGACCGGCATATTTGTCGCCAGAGAACAGGTTAGTACCGTTCTTGGACAGGGACATGTGGCAGTGCATACCGGAACCGTTGTCACCAAACATTGGTTTTGGCATGAAGGTCGCGGTTTTACCGAAACGGTGTGCAACGTTGTGAACAACGTATTTGTAGATCTGAATTTCGTCCGCTTTTTTGGTCATGGTGTTGAAACGGGTGGCGATTTCGTTCTGGCCAGCAGTTGCAACTTCATGGTGGTGTGCTTCAACAACCAGGCCCATCTCTTCCATGATCAGACACATGGTAGAACGGATGTCCTGTGAAGAATCGACCGGAGGAACCGGGAAGTAACCGCCTTTAACAGCAGGACGGTGACCTTTGTTGCCGCCTTCGTATTTGGTGGAGGAGTTCCATGCGCCTTCGATATCATCGATAGCAACGTGAGAACCGGAAGTGGTCGCACCAAAACGGATGTCGTCGAACAGGAAGAACTCTGGCTCTGGCCCGAACAGAACGGTGTCTGCGATGCCGGTGGAGCGCAGGTACTCTTCAGCGCGTTTAGCGATAGAGCGTGGGTCGCGGTCGTAGCCCTGCAGGGGTGCCTGGCTCGAGGATATCGCAACGGATGATCAGGGTAGATTCTTCGAAGAACGGGTCAATGAGCGCAGTCGATGCGTCAGGCATCAGAACCATGTCAGATTCGTTAATACCTTTCCAGCCACCAATCGAGGAGCCGTCAAACATTTTGCCTTCTTCAAAGAATTCGGCATTCACCTGATGAGCAGGAATAGTGACGTGCTGTTCTTTGCCTTTAGTATCGGTGAAGCGCAGATCAACAAACTTTACTTCATGTTCGTTCAGCATCGTCAAAACGTGTTCAGCGGACATACTTAACTCTCCAGATTGGTCATTGTCGTCGTGGTAACGAGGTCTTCAAATTCTGTATAAGGCAGGCAATGTTGCCTCGGGTTGCCGTATTTTTTATAAAGCGAAATCTGTGCCAACTTTTAAAACACCCCAAAAAGGCGTTATCATGCGCACCATAGTGCAAAAGGGCTGCACCATGATGGTTTTGTTGCACCAGTATAGTGCTTCAATGTGAACATTGAGCACTATATTGGTGCAATTTACGTTAAAGTGCCCTTTTACCGCTCCGTGAAAGCGATCACAAAGCATCTCTGCGATACTTGTTTGCGGGGGATGTTTGTGATCCTGTTTTGTAGTGCGATTAATCCGTGTACAATAACGCGCTATTTCTAAATGCCTGAGGCAAAGTTGTGATCGAAATCTGCGTAATATCGCCATCATCGCGCACGTTGACCATGGTAAAACTACCCTGGTTGATAAGCTGCTACAGCAATCTGGTACGTTCGACTCTCGTGCCGAAACTCAAGAACGCGTTGATGGACTCCAACGATTTGGAGAAAGAGCGTGGGATTACCATCCTCGCTAAAAACACCGCTATCAAATGGAATGACTACCGTATCAACATCGTTGATACCCCGGGGCACGCCGACTTCGGTGGTGAAGTTGAACGTGTAATGTCCATGGTCGATTCCGTGCTGCTGGTCGTTGACGCAATGGATGGCCCAATGCCGCAGACGCGCTTCGTAACCAAGAAGGCATTTGCCCATGGTCTGAAGCCAATCGTGGTTATCAACAAAGTTGACCGCCCTGGCGCGCGTCCTGACTGGGTTGTGGATCAGGTCTTCGACCTGTTTCGTAAACCTCGACGCCACTGACGAGCAGCTGGACTTCCCTATCGTTTACGCGTCTGCGCTGAACGGTATCGCAGGTCTGGACCACGAAGACATGGCTGAAGACATGACCCCGCTGTACCAGGCGATTGTTGACCGTGTTCCTGCGCCAAACGTTGATATTGACGGCACCCTGCAGATGCAGATCTCTCAGCTCGACTACAACAACTACGTTGGTGTAATCGGCATTGGTCGTATCAAGCGCGGTAAAGTTAAGCCTAACCAGCAAGTTACTATCATCGATAGCGAAGGCAAAACCCGTAACGGTAAAGTTGGTAAAGTACTGACTCACCTGGGTCTGGAGCGTATCGAGAGCGACATCGCTGAAGCTGGCGACATCATCGCGATCACCGGTCTGGGCGAGCTGAACATCTCTGACACCATTTGCGACACGCAAGCGGTAGAAGCGCTGCCAGCCCTGTCTGTTGATGAACCAACTGTATCTATGTTCTTCAACGTCAACACCTCTCCGTTCTGTGGTAAAGAAGGTAAGTTCGTTACCTCTCGTCAGATCCTTGACCGCCTGAACAAAGAGCTGGTGCACAACGTTGCGCTGCGTGTTGAAGAAACGCCAGACGCTGATGCATTCCGTGTTTCCGGTCGTGGTGAGCTGCACCTGTCAGTTCTGATCGAAAACATGCGTCGTGAAGGTTTCGAGATGGCGGTTTCCCGTCCGAAAGTTATCTTCCGCGAAATCGATGGCCGTAAACAAGAGCCATTCGAAAACGTAACGCTGGACGTCGAAGAGCAGCACCAGGGTTCTGTGATGCAGGCACTGGGTGAGCGTAAAGGCGACCTGAAAAACATGAATCCAGATGGCAAAGGCCGCGTACGTCTCGACTACGTGATCCCAAGCCGTGGTCTGATCGGCTTCCGTTCAGAATTCATGACCATGACTTCCGGTACGGGTCTGCTGTACTCCACCTTCAGCCACTACGACGACGTGCGTCCAGGCGATGTTGGTCAGCGTAACAACGGCGTTCTGATCTCCAACGGTCCAGGGGTAAAGCAGTTGCGTTCGCCCTGTTCAGCCTGCAGGACCGCGGTAAGCTGTTCCTGGGTCACGGTGCAGAAGTTTTACGAAGGCCAGATCATCGGTATTCACAGCCGTGTCTAACGACCTGACTGTAAACTGCCTGACCGGTAAGAAACTGACCAACATGCGTGCGTCCGGTACTGACGAAGCAACGGTTCTGGTTCCACCGGTTAAGATGACTCTGGAGCAGGCTCTGGAATTCATCGATGGACGACGAACTGGTAGAAGTAACCCCAACTTCTATCCGTATCCGTAAACGTCACCTGACTGAGAACGATCGTAAACGCGCAATGCGCGGCCCGAAAGAAGACTAATTCGGTGATACCGTAGGCCGGGCAAGCGCGAGCGGCCGCCCGGTAACTAAAAAGCCGCTGATTCCTCAGCGGCTTTTTTATTAGAACGAATAGCGCAATCCTAACCGAACCCGGTACTGCTCGCGGTTGTAATCATTCCATCTGTCCAGCCACTGCAGTTCAAGGTACGGCAGCCAGTTTTTGTCGATCTTATAGCTGAATTTATTGGTAATTTCCCAGTGGTGATCTTTGCCATTTTTGCTGCGGTAATCATTCACCCGCTGAAAAAAGTGGCGGCTCAAAGGTATAGAAAAACGCATCCGTCACTTTGAAATTCCAGTAATTCGCCAGCTCGTGCGTATCGTTCTTATCCATCAGCCCGTTATAGTCCGGCGTATCGTAATTGTTGTGGTTGTAGCGATAGCGGAACGTCAGGTTGAACCAGTCAACGAATTTATAGTTGGTGTCCAGATAGACGGCACCGCCCGAACCCGCGCTGCTGTCGTTAATCAATCCGCCGGGTTGGAAAGTGAGTTTGTCGGTGGGTTTAAAGAGTGGATACCATCCTTCTATTTCGTTATAGCTGTGCTTCAGCTCATCCCATTTTCCCAGGTTATAAGCATTGGTGAACATCAATCCCGCGCCCATATCGAAGTTATAGCCCGCACGCAGGATCACCTCGTGCATCTCCGAGGCCGTATTGTAGGCTTCGCGGGTTTCGACGTAGGCACCGGCAAATACCGGGCAGGACACAGACGACACGATCAGTACAGTGATGATTCTTTTCATAATTTGTCCATGTATCAGGTACAGAAGGGCCTCCCTCCTGATTAACAGGAAGGAAAAAATGGCCGGATTTATTGTTATAAAGTGACTGCTGACGCTTTATTGTTGGCGATTATCTCAGGCGTATCCGCTAATTCTTTTTTCCGTTTCCCTATCTCCTCGATAATAAAAGCGAAGCGCGCTTCGTTGAGTTTATAAAACAGTCCCATAGTGATGGCGGCGATAATCGCCAGCCCACTCGGCCAGAGAAAAATAAGCTGACGCAGCCCCAGCAGGGTGCCCGCGCTTTGCACGGCATGCGGAATATAACCAATCTGGGTCAACATAATACCCGGCAGGAATCCGGCGAGGGCCGCGGAGATTTTGCGTGAGAAGGTGTAACCGGTATAAACCGACCCCTCGGCGCGGATGCCGGTTTTCCACTCGCCATAATCGACGGTATCCGGCACCAGCGCCCAGTTGAGGCTATTCACAAATGCGGTACCAAAAAAGGCCATGCAGGAAAACAGCACGAACAGCAGGGAGCTGGTCCCCAGAAGAAGTTCAGCACGTCGCCCACCGCCCACAGCGCCAGCCCGCCCAGATAGACCGGCTTCTTGCCGAAACGCTTAACCGCGCCCGGTACCAGAAACACGCCCACCAGAATGCAGCCCATACTGAAAAAGCCCATCCACGACAGCAGATGGAGATCGTTCAGCACGTACTGGGTGTAGTAAACCTGAATGGCCAGCTTGATGTTAAACGCCGCGAGGGTACAGAGGTTGGCGATGCACAACACCAGCAGCGGTGGATTGCGGAAGATGGCGCAGAAGGATTTCAGGATGCCAGGCTTATGATGATCGGGCGTGATCTCCACGTAGCGCTCTTTCACCCCGCTGTAGCACCACCACATACAGACCAGCCCCCCGGTGACAAACACCAGCGCGGCAACCAGATAGCCGAGTGACGGCTGGCTAACGAACAGCGCCTGAATGGGCATAAAGCCGACAGTGCAGAGCAACAGACCCACCGTTGCGCCGCCCTGACGCCAGGCCGCAAGCTGCGCGCGCTCATTCGGGTTTTTTGGTGATCGCTGGCACCATCGCGCCGTAAGAGCAGTTCATCAGGCTATAGCACAGGCCGAACATCATAAACAGCACCGTGGCGATGGCTGTCTTCACCGTCAGGCTAAAATCATTCGCCATAAACTGGGCCGTGGCGACCAGCGCCACCGGAACGGAAGCATAGAGAATAAATGGCCTGAATTTCCCTCTGGCACCGATGTTACGCCGGGAGTCCAGCAGCACGCCGGTGAGCATGTCGGTAAAGGCGGTGAAGAACTTCGCTACCAGGAAGATAATGCCGCCATAGAACGCGGGCATGCCCAGCTCGTCAGTGTAAAAACTTCAGCAGATACAGCGTGCCGATACAGAGCATCAAATTAGAGCCAAAATCGCCCATCCCATAGGCGCACTTCTCGCGCAGGCTCAACTTCAGCGTTAAGGGATCAATATTGTGTGTCATGGTCGATCCTCATAGCGCCCCGCAGGGCGCTCGATCAGGTCATTCATGCGGTACGTTTGCGCAGTTCAATCTCTTCTACAATGCGCACATACATTTTCTCGTTGAGGTTGTAGAAGCAGCCCATCGCCACGATGGTGATGACCGCCAGCAGGCTTGGGTAGATAAAGATCAACTGCCGCAGTCCCTCAACCGTGCTACTGGATTGCACCACGTTGGGTACGTAGCCGATTTGCGTGAGCATGATCCCCGGGAAGAAGCCCGCCAGCGCCTGCGACACCTTGCGGAAGAAGGTAAATCCGGTATAGACCGTTCCTTCGGATCGCACCCCGGTGCGCCACTCGCCATATTCCACGGTGTCGGACACCAGCGCCCAGTTCAGGCTATTTACAAAGGCGGAACCAAAGAACGCCAGGCAGGAGAACGCCACAAAGCTCACCGACCCGCCGCCGAAGAAGTAGTTGAGCAGGTCGCCTGCCACCCAAATCATCAGCCCGCTGATATAGACCTTTTTCTTACCAAACCGCCGCACTGCACCGGGCATCATAAACACGCCGATAAAAATACAGCCCATGCTAAAGAAGCCCATATACGACAGCAGAATAGGGTCGTTCAGCACGTACTGCGTGTAGTAAACCTGAATGGCGAGTTTGACGTTAAAGGCACCCAGCGTACACAGGTTGGCGATGCAGAGAATAAACAGCGGGCGGTTACCGGCAATGGCGCGAAACGACTGCAGCAGCCCGGGTTTATGTGTCGCACTGGCGGGCTGCATCTCAACGTAACGCTCGGTCACGCCTTTGTAGCACCACCACATAAAGAACAGCCCGAACAGCGAGAAAAGGGTCGCGGCAAAGATGTAGCCAAGCTGGTCATTGCCCTCAATCAGGTTCATCACCGGTACAAAACCGACGGTACACAGCAGCAGACCCAGCGTGGCGCCGCCCTGACGCCAGGCGGCCAGTGAGGCGCGCTCGTCCGGGTTTTTAGTAATGGCAGGTACCATTGCGCCGTAAGAGCAGTTCATCATGCTGAAGAACAGGCCGTAGAGCATAAACAGCACCGTTGCCATCACCGTTTTGCCGGTCACCTCAAACGGCGTGCCGACGAAGTTGGCAATGGCCAGCAGGGTCACCGGGAACGCCGCGTAGAGCACGAACGGCGGAATTTCCCTTTTGGGCCGATCTTGCGCCGGGAGTCGAGCATGATCCCGGTGCCCATATCGGTGAAGGCAGTAAAGAATTTGGCAATCAGGAAGATGATCCCGCCGTAGGTACCCGGCAGGCCCCAGCACGTCGGTGTAAAACTTCAGCAGATACAGCGTGCCGATGTCCAACAGGATGTTAGAGCCGAGATCGCCCATCCCGTAGGCGAGTTTTTCTTTAAACGGCAGGCGCCAGGGTTGCCGGATCAGAAGTATGTTGACTCATTATTGTTCTCCGTCTGCCCGCAGGTTTCCCTGCGGGCGAGCCTTATCAGATATGACGCAGAGTGCTAAACAGATCTGCCCATTCGCTTTGCTGGCGATAGAAGACCGGTGGCTTGCCGAGCGGAGCATCAACGGTGACATCACCGCCATGGCAAACTTCCCCCGTCCACGCATTTACCCAGTTGTCTTCTGGTAAATAGAGGCGACCAGTCATGACGCCCCTCTTCATGCACAGGGGCCACCAGCAGATCGCGGCCAAACAGATACTGGTATTTCAGCGTGTAGACGTGCGCGTCATCCTCGTAGTGCAGGAATAACGGCCGCATTACCGGCAGGCCGCTTTTCGCATTCTGCGCCACGGCATCTTTGATATAGGGTTTCAGAGTGGTAAAGACGGTGGTCATGCGCGCAAAGTGCGCAATGGTTTCGGCATCACCATCAAACTGCCAGTTATCGCCAGGACGGTTCCCTTCGTGGGTACGCATCATCGGCGTAAAAGCACTGAAATCGCACCAGCGCAGCAGCAGCTCTTTGCTGCGCTTCATCTCGAACAGGGTGGTATACCCGCCGATATCGCTGTGGTGCAGGCCATGCCCGGTCATCGCCAGAGAGAGCGCTGCCGGCACCACTGACGCCAGACCGTCGTCGAGGCTCCCAGTCGACGTTCTGATCTCCCGCCCACATCATCACCGAGTGCTTCTGGCTACCGGTGTAACCCCGCACGCATGAAGAACAGGATCTCGCCGAGCTTGCCCGTCTCTTCCAGCGCTTCGTAGTTACATTTCGCCCACAGCGCAGGCCAGGCGTTATGCATAATCTCCGCAGTGACGCCGTTATGCAGGAAAGTATCGGTCGGCAGATATTCACCGAAATCGGCCATCCAGCCGCTGCAACCCAGTTCAATCAGGTTCTTTTTAATGACCTCTTTGTACCAGTCGTAGGCCTCAGGATTAGTCAGGTCGATAACGCCTGCGTAGAACTCGCCAAACTCGACGTGGTAGTCCTTGCCGTCGGCATCTTTGGTCAGATAGCCGCGCTTCGCCGCCTCTTCGCACAGGTCTTTATCGCTGGCCACGTACGGGTTGATGTAGGAGAGGAACTGCACGCCTTCCTGCTTCCACTGCTGAATACGCTCATCAAGCTGCGGATACAGCTCGCTGTTCCACTTCCAGTTCCACATCACGCGCTTGCCGAAGGAGGTCATGCGAATGCCGGACCAGTCCTGCGCCCAGATGCCGTTGACCTTCACGCCGCCTTTGCGCAGGGTATCCAGCTTCTGCTGACACACCTCGGTGCCGCCCTGAATACCCAGCGTCACGCCATCGTAAACCCAGTCTGGCAGCTCAGGCTGACGACCCAGCAGGCCGGTCAGTTTTTCCAGCAGATCGACATACGTTTCGGCACAGTCGAAGCGCAGCGTGGCGTTATCTTCCCAGAAGGCCAGCTCGTGGAAGTCCGGCGCGCTGAAATCGAAGTTCATATAGCAGCTGTTATCCACGTGGCAGAAATACTTCTGGGTGCTCACGAAGGTGGGCTGCGGGAAGAAGGTCCAGTAGTAATCGCCGCCTGCATTCTCTTTGCAGTCGGCCTGCCAGGTCACGTAGGTTTGTTTGTTACGCCCAACGCCCTGTTCACTGGTCCATAGCGGGAACGGCTTGCCGCGCAGGTCGAAGTACGAGAACTGCTCTCCGCAGCCGTAAATGTGATCGTCGGGCTGAGCTGCCAGGCGCAACCAGATACGGTTATGGTGGGGGGCATCGTTTTTGAGCTTCAGCGCCAGACGGCCTGTTTCATCGACGCCCACCAGCAGCGTCGCGCTTACCGCGTCGCCACGGGTAAAGCGAATGGCCCAGCCCGCGTTTTGCTGTGTGACGGTCGCGTCCGTCAGGGCAATCTTTTCGTTAAGCTTGTCCTTGATACTGAAATTGCCACGAAACATGTCGATATCGGCAACGCCAGCACCGATCCACAGGCAGGGGGCATCCGCGGTGTGGGACAAAATCAGTCGGTTTTCCCAGTGCAGGGTAAAACCACTTTCGTTATTTTTCAGTTCAATATTGTGTAGGGTACGCATAAAAACTCCGTCTTTATTATTTGGCCTGGCTATCCAGTAATCCGGCGGCGACCGCAGGGGCTAATCCTGGTGCCAGCGGCAAGCGTGGGATCACCAGGCAGTGCAGCAGATGGTAAATATCCTGTTTTCCATCCCAGACTTTGGTGGTCACTTCGTTATTGGTATCCAGCTCCTGCCACCAGGAGCCGTTCTCGTAATCCATCAGGTACTTAATGCAGTATTCCCACCACGTCTGATACCAGGCTTCGTACTGCGCCTCGCCGGTGACGGTATAGAGCGCATAGGCTGTTCCCATCGCTTCGACGATTGGCCAACGTACGCGTTCGCGCACGATAGGTTTGCCATCCCAGCCCACTGAATAGACAAAGCCATCCGCCCCGTCGGGTGCCCAGGCGTCGCGTATAGTGGCGTGGAACAGCCCTTTCGCATCTTCCAGCAGCCACTCTGGCGGCGTTTCAAAGCGGGCTTCCAGGGCGGCGCGCAGGTGTAACATCAGGCGTCCCCACTCGATCCAGTGCCCCGGCGTGCCGCCATAGGCGCGGAAACGGTGGGCTGGGTTGTCGATGTTGTAATCGCGGATTGGATTCCAGTTCGTGTCGAAGTGCTCGTTAACGCGATACTCCCCTTTGCGCGCCACGTCGTGAATAATCACCGAGGCGATGCGCAGGGCGCGGTCAAGCCATTTACGGTCGTGGGTGACGTCATACACAATCAGGAAGGCTTCTACGGCGTGCATGTTGGCATTGCCGCCGCGGTAATCTTCGGTTTTGCTGAATGCCTCGTCCCAGGATTCGAGGCACATTTGTTCGTCCTCGCTCCAGAAATAGCGCTCGATCACCTCAATCGCCTCGTCCAGCAGCTTGCGCGCCTGTGGATGACCCGTGGTGACGGCGCTCGCCGCGCCCAGCAGCACGAAGAAATGCTGATAGCCCTGCTTGGAGGCGTCGATCACGCCCTCGTCGTTGACGCAGGCGTACCAGCCGCCGTGCTGTTTGTCGCGCAGCGGGCCGTTGAGGGCGTTAATGCCATGCTCAACCAGGGTGTAAGCACCGGGACGTCCCATGTTCGCGGCCACCGCGTAAACGTGCAGCATACGGGCGGTGATCCACAGATGGGTGCCCATGTCGCTGCGGATCTGGCCGTTATTGCCCAGCCAGCCAAAGCCAGTGGGTACGGCGGCGTTTTTGCCGAAATCGAGAATGCGGTCGGTCTCTTGTTCGAGCCAGCGGTTATGGCTCAGGGTGTTAAACCATTTCATGTTCGTATCCTTTCTTAACGGCGAGCCATCATTTCGTCGACGATTTCGCCCAGACGCTGCAGTTTCGGTACAGAGACGTCACGCAGCATCATTTCAGTATCCGGCAGCCCCACCACGGACGACCACACGGCGCGACCGGCTAAAAAGCCTGATGCCCCCGCCTGCATGGCAACCTGCACCGCGCGGGGGAAGAGCTTGTCGTCCACGCCGGAAGAGAGGATCACCCACGGCATGTTGATCTGTTCATTCAGTTTCTGCGAGGCGGCCAACAGTTCCTGCTGCGTGCCTTTACCGAATAACGGCATCTCGACTTTGTAGAGATCGGCGCCGCTGTCGCCCAGCTCTTTTGCCGCATCGATAATGGCCTGTTCGCGGTTAAACACAGCGCTGCGACGCGGCGGACGAACCACCGGCTCAATAATGCTAAGTAGCCCGTTGTCATGGCACAGCTTATTAAACGCCGACACCATCTCCAGACGTTGCTGCGGATCTTCGTCGCTACGCCACAGCACCAGCAGTTTCAGCGCCTTGCCGCCATCGCGCCTGACCGCCTGCGCATCAATATTTTTATCAATCACCACGCTGTCGACCGGAATGCCATTCCCCGGAATAAACTCGTCAGCCGCCACTATCATCGCGCAGCTGTTGGCAACCGCCTGTTGTTCCACGATCTGGCGATAGCAGAACTGCTGGTCGACAAGAATAGCGGAGGCGTACGGCGACAGAATTTTCGCCGCATTGACCTTAAAGTCAGTCAGATGCTGATCGGTGACCGGCACAGGTGCACCCGCTGCGGCAAACATCAGGCGCATCGCTTCGCGCTGATCCACGGCCAGCATGGCAAAACCGCCGGAAGGTCGGGTGATATCTTTCAGGGTGTACATCGTCATTCCTCAGTCCTTACTTATCAGTGTGATTATTCAGTCCGGCGGATGCGCGAACCTGTTCAAGAATGGCCGTCCAGTCTTCACGTCCGCGTCCGGCGGCGCGTGCCTGGTTGTAGACTTCGCGGGAGGCGGCGCCCAGCGGCATCGGGACGTGCAGTTGGTTGGCTACGTCCAGGGCGATCCCCAGATCTTTATGTGCAAGGTCGATCATAAAGGCGGGTGAAAGATCCCCTTTCAGCACCTTGTTTGGCCAGGAGGTGGTGAAGTGCCCTTTACCCGCAGGGGTGCCGCTCATGACTTTCAGGGCCACATCAAAGGAGAGGCCGAGCGCTTCGCACAGCACCGCCGCCTCAGCGGAAAGCGCGTTCAGGGCGATGCTCATGTAGTTATTGATAAGCTTCACGCGGATGCCCATCCCAGGCCCGCCTGCGTTAATCAGTTCATTGCCCATCGCCATCAACACCGGCGTGGCGCGTTCAACCTGTTCGGCCGTGCCGCCCGCCAGCAGGAGCAACGTTCCGGCGATAGCATGATCCGACGTGCGCCCGACAGGCACATCCATCAGGCTGAAACCCTGTTTAGCCATGTCGCGAATCAGCGCGTCGGTCTGCAGCGGATGAATGGTGGACATATCAATCACCAGCGCGTCGCGGGACAGCCCGTCGCAAACGCCGTGCTCACCAAACAAAACTGTGCGCACCAGGTCGCCGTTTGGCAGCATGGTGATGACAAACTCGGCATCGGTTGCCGCCTGTGCAGGGGTTGCCGCTGCTTGTGCGCCGCTCTCTACCAGAGCCTGAATCGCCTGGGGGTTTACATCAAAGACGCGAAGCTGGTGGCCCTGCTGTAAAAGATTCTTCGCCATGGGCGCGCCCATCTGTCCTAAACCGATAAAGGCAATTGGCTGACATGCTTCTCTCCTGTCACATCGTGTCAATTATTGAGCGTTTATGTTGTCTGTTTTTTGATCGTATTTGTAATTTATAGTCAAAAATTGACACGGGTCACTTTTTAAACATTTTGTGAAATTAAAATGAGAGCATCAGAAACGCAGAAGGAATCACCATGACTCGCATTGTTTGTGTTGGCATTACCGTGCTGGATCGCATCTGGTATCTCGATGATTTACCGAAAGAAGGTGGGAAATATGTCGCAAAAGACTATACGGAAGTGGGTGGTGGCCCGGCGGCAACTGCGGCGGTGGCGGCGGCAAAACTGGGGGCAGAAGTGGATTTTATTGGCCGGGTGGGGGATGACGACACCGGCAGAAGATTGCTCGCGGAGCTGGAGTCCCTGGGGGTAAATACGCGGTACACCCGCGTTGTTAAAGGTGCCCGCTCGTCACAGTCGGCCGTGCTGGTGGATGCGAGCGGTGAGCGTGTTATTGCTAACTATCCCAGCGCCGATCTTCCCATGACAGCAGACTGGCTAAAGGAGATCGATTTTTCGCAGTGGGACAGTGTCTTGGCCGATGTACGCTGGCATGAGGGCGCAAAGCAAGCCTTTACCCTTGCCCGTCAGCAGGGCGTGCCTACGGTGCTTGATGCGGATGTCACTCCGCAGGATATCGCTGAACTCGTTGCGCTGAGCGACCATGCGGCCTTTTCCGCGCCGGGTCTGAAACGTTTAACGCGCATAGATAATCCACTCGATGCCTTAAAAAAAGCACAAACGCTCACAAATGGACACGTGTATGTCACGCAGGGCTGTGAGGGGTGTTACTGGCTGGAGAAGGGCGAACTTTGCCATCAGCCGGGGTATGCCGTTGAAGTGGTTGATACGACAGGTGCGGGGGATGTTTTTCATGGCGCGCTGGCGCTCAGTCTGGCGCAACAGATGCCGTCATCAGAGGCAGTTCGTTTTGCCAGTGCCGTCGCGGCATTGAAATGCACCAAACCGGGTGGGCGCGCAGGTATACCTGACTGTGATCAAACCCGCTCTTTTTTGTCACTTTTTGTATAAAATGCGGGGCGTGATGGTTTTCAGAGGACAGCCCATGAGCCTTACCGAACAGACCGGCAACCCGCGCCACGATCAGCTGCTAACACTAATTGCCGATCGTGGTTATATGAACATTGATGAACTGGCGAACCTGCTGGATGTCTCCACGCAAACGGTGCGCCGGGATATCCGCAAACTGAGCGACCAGGGGCTGATAACACGTCATCATGGTGGTGCGGGTAGGGCATCCAGCGTGGTCAACACGGCTTTTGAGCAGCGCGAAGTCTCTCTGACCGAAGAGAAGCGAGCGATAGCCGAGGCCATTGCGGACTATATTCCCGATGGCTCAACCCTGTTTATCACCATTGGTACGACCGTGGAGCATGTGGCCCGTGCCCTGCTTAACCATAATCATCTGCGTATTATCACCAACAGCCTGCGGGTGGCGCATATTCTCTACAAAAACCCGCGCTTTGAGGTGATGGTCCCCGGCGGTACGCTGCGTCCGCACAACGGCGGCATCATCGGGCCGGCGGCCACGGCGTTTGTGTCGGGTTTCCGTGCTGATTACCTGGTGACCAGCGTCGGGGCGATTGAATCCGACGGTGCGCTGATGGAATTTGATGTTAACGAAGCCAGCGTGGCGAAGACCATGATGGCGCACTCCCGGCACATTTTACTGGCGGCCGATCATACGAAATACCACGCTTCCGCCGCGATCGAAGTCGGTAACGTGGCGCAGGCTACGGCGCTCTTCACCGATAAACTCCCCGGCTCTGCCCTGCAAGGCCATCTGAAATCCGGCAAGGTTGAGGTGGTTGAAGTCAATCCGGGCGACGAATAACAGACCGCTTCGCGGTTTTTTGCTCTCACGGCCTGGCAGGTACCCTGCGGGCCGTTCCTTCCTTTCTGTAAGCTGGCGCTGGCGCATAGCCAAACATCTTCTTTCCCGCTAAAGTTAATTTTCACGGCGAAAAGGAGAAGCAGATGCTCTATATCTTTGATTTAGGAAACGTAATCGTCGATATCGACTTTAATCGTGTGCTGGGGTCATGGAGTGATTTCAGCCGCGTTCCGCTGGCAACGCTTAAGCAGAGTTTTACGATGGGCGATACCTTCCATCAGCATGAGCGCGGTGAGATTTCGGATGAAGAATTTGCCGAAAAGCTCTGCCAGGAGATGGAACTTGCCCTCAGTTACGAACAGTTTTCCCACGGCTGGCAGGCGATCTTTGTCGGTATTCGTCCCGAGGTGATTGCCATCATGCACAAGCTGCGTGAGCAAGGGCATCGGGTAGTGGTGCTGTCCAATACCAACCGTCTGCATACCACTTTCTGGCCGGATGAATATCCCGAAGTGAAAGCGGCGGCAGACAAAATCTATCTGTCCCAGGAGATGGGGATGCGCAAACCGGAAGCGCGGATCTACCAGGCCGTTTTGCAGGCCGAAGGATTCTCTGCCGCCGACGCCATCTTTTTTGACGATAACGTCGATAATATAGAGGGAGCTAACCAGTTGGGTATCACGTCAATTCTGGTGACCGGAAAACAGACAATACCTGACTATTTTGCGAAGCAGTTATGCTAAAAATCGTTCATCAAAAAGCCAGCCACCACACCCGACCGTTTCGTGCGTGGCTAAAACTCCTCTGGCATCGCATCGATGAGGACAACATGACCACGCTGGCAGGCAACCTTGCCTACGTGTCGTTGTTGTCTCTGGTGCCGCTGGTGGCCGTTATTTTTGCCCTTTTTGCCGCTTTTCCGATGTTTTCGGATGTCAGCCTGCAGCTCCGCCATTTTGTTTTTGCGAACTTCATGCCTGCCACCGGGGATGTCATTCAGAATTACATTGAGCAGTTTGTCGCGAACTCCAGCAAGATGACGGCGGTAGGGGCGTGCGGACTTATTGTCACCGCGCTGCTGCTGATGTATGCCATCGATAGCGCGCTCAATACCATCTGGCGCAGCACCCGGGCGCGTCCTAAGGTTTACTCGTTTGCAGTCTACTGGATGATCCTGACGCTGGGGCCGTTGCTGGCCGGTGCCAGTCTGGCGATCAGCTCATATCTGCTCTCGTTACGCTGGGCCAGCGAACTCGACAGCGTGATTGACGACGTGCTGCGCATCTTCCCGTTGCTCTTGTCCTGGCTCGCTTTCTGGTTGCTCTACAGCATTGTGCCTACCATGCGGGTGCCTAACCGCGATGCGATGCTGGGCGCGCTGGTGGCCGCTCTGCTTTTCGAGCTGGGCAAGAAAGGCTTTGCGCTCTACATCACCATGTTCCCCTCCTATCAGCTGATTTATGGCGTACTGGCGGTGATCCCCATTTTGTTCCTCTGGGTTTACTGGACGTGGTGCATCGTCTTGCTTGGCGCTGAAATTACTGTCACTCTCGGGGTATATCGCGAGCTAAAAAAAGCGGCCGAAGCCGAAAAACGACGAGAAGCAGACCAACCATGATTGCATTAATCCAGCGCGTAACCCGTGCCAGCGTCACCGTGGAGGGAGAGGTGACGGGTGAAATTGGCCCGGGACTTTTAGTCTTGTTAGGTGTCGAAAGGGATGACGACGAGCAGAAAGCCAACCGCTTATGCGAGCGCGTGTTGGGTTATCGCATCTTCAGCGATGCAGAAGGCAAAATGAACCTCAACGTTCAGCAGGCGGGTGGCAGCGTGCTGGTCGTATCGCAGTTTACGCTGGCAGCCGATACCGAGCGCGGCATGCGCCCGGGCTTCTCTAAAGGGGCGGCGCCGGATCGGGCAGAAGCGTTATATGAATACTTTGTTGACCGTTGCCGTCAGCAAGAGATGCATACACAGACCGGACGTTTCGCTGCAGATATGCAGGTCTCGCTGGTAAATGATGGCCCCGTCACGTTCTGGCTCCAGGTATGAGTGAGCTGACGGCATGGCCGCGGGTAACAAGAGAGACTACAGCTATGTATCACCTTCGAGTACCGCAAACGGAAGAAGAGTTGGCGCTTTATTATCAGTTCCGCTGGGAGATGCTGCGTAAGCCATTGCATCAGCCGAAAGGGTCGGAGCGCGACGCCTGGGATGCCATGGCGCATCACCAGATGGTCATGGATGAAGAGGGCAACCTTGTCGCCGTCGGGCGGCTGTATATCAATGCTGATAATGAAGCCTCCATTCGCTTTATGGCGGTGCACCCCAGCGTACAGGATAAAGGTCTCGGTACGCTGATGGCGATGACGCTGGAGTCTGTTGCCCGTCAGGAGGGCGTGAAGCGCGTCACCTGTAGCGCGCGTGAAGATGCGGTCGAGTTCTTTGCCAAGCTGGGTTTTATAAACCAGGGCGAAATCACCACGCCGCAAACCACCCCGATTCGCCACTTTTTGATGATCAAAACCCATCGCTTCGCTGGATGATATTTTGCATCGTGCCGACTGGTGCGGTCAGCTGCAGCAGGCCTGGTATCAGCACATCCCGCTGAGCGAAAAGATGGGGGTGCGCATTCAGCAGTACACCGGGCAAAAATTTATCACCACCATGCCGGAGATCGGCAATCAGAACCCGCACCATACGCTGTTTGCCGGCAGCCTGTTTTCTCTGGCCACGCTCACCGGCTGGGGGCTTATCTGGCTGATGCTGCGCGAGCGCCATCTTGGCGGCACGATTATTCTTGCCGATGCCCATATTCGTTACAGCGCCCCGATCAGCGGTAAGCCAAGCGCGGTAGCTGACCTCGGCGCACTGGGCGGCGATCTCGACCGTCTGGCACGTGGCCGCAAGGCGCGCGTACAAATGCAGGTTGAACTGTTCGGCGATGAAACGCCGGGCGCGGTCTTTGAAGGCACCTATATTGTTCTGCCTGCGAAACCCTATGGCGCGTATGAGGAAGGGGGGGAATGAAGAGGAGTAGTGATATTCAAAGAGAGTTATCTTTTCAGGAGATAACTCTCACGTTATATCAGAAGCGGTAGCCAATACCCAAAACAAACCCATTGATGGCGTAATTACCATTCAGGTCGGCTTCTGTTCCTTCATAGCCGAGCGTCATCGAGACATTTTCGACTGGATTAATCATCAGACCTGCGCCATAGGCAAAAGAGGTCGATTTTTCAGAAAGACTGTCATGACCGGTATAGTCCAGCGTAGCGTTAATCCACTTTGTCGTTCCCGTTGCTTTGACATAAGCGATACCGCCCAGGGCATACAGGGAAATATAATCGTTAATACGGTATGACGGACCAGCCAGTACGGAATAATATTTCACATCAACATCGTTTTTTACGAAGTCATTAGCCACATAATATTGAGCGGATCCATCGCCCTGCATGTAGGTGAAAGAGCCAATGATGCTTAACGGTGAGTTCAATTCGTAGCGATATTGCAGGTTAACGCCGCTCAGACTGTTAAAGTTTTGCACATCGGCGTGGGCATAGCCAAGAGATAACGTTTGTTCGTTAGCGAAGGTTGCCCCACTTGTCATGGTGAATGCCAGCAGGATCGCCAAAGATATCTTATTCATTTATATATTCCCTTTGTGTTTTTGGACGAGGGGATTTTAAAGGGATAGCAGAAGTAAAAATAGAGGGTTCAGCCCTGACGATCTATTTTTAGGAAGATATTTATAGCTTCGTTATGAATGTATTTTTTTATTTGCTGAGTATGGAGAGGGGGCGGTGAATATTTATTGGCTGTGAAATGGTCTGGAAAGTCTAAGTATCACCTGTATAAATAAATTGGAAGTGCATAAGGGGTTGGGGAAGTTCCTGGGGCGGTGTGTGACGCGGGAGATTAACCGGTGAAAATGTGCCGGAAGTAGTGATTCAAGGCGAATCCCGGCGAGGCGGCCAGATGATTTTTAATCGTTAAGACTATTGATAAAATCCAAAACACTTTTTAGATCGGTACACCATTCAGATATTTTCATACCATCTTCATTATGAGTAACGCGTGGTTCCATAAAATCATTGATTTTATCCACTGTAAAATCAGGATGTTCATCGAGGAATAATATTTCGTTTTGCACGAAAACTCTATTTCCATGGAAATATAAAACCCAAGTGAATATAAAATTCGTGTGGTCAGGTTCATACATTGAGACAACTAAAGTAGCATGCTTCTTACTTGCCAAACCACTTTCAAGTGAGCTTAACCATGATTTTTTATAGTCATTTTATATTCCAGTAAGATAAAGGGATATTGATTATTTCTGAAAAATCATCAATAACTATTGATGCAGGTAAGACAAGCTCACCCTCAACATCCACTGGTTTATCCTCTGGGAAAATTCCAAACATATTAGTCCTTAATCCTATTCAGATTGCTGTCATAAGTTCCCAATCTTTCGACCGATTTCCGCGATAAGCTGCGCCTCCTCCATCCGGCGCATCTCTTTCTCCTTATCGAAGATGGCGTCGATGCTGCCGTTGGCATTTTCCGTGTCGCGGGGAGAGGGTGGCGATATCCTGCGTCTGGTTTGCGGTGTCAAGAACCACCACCGTGCCGTTTTCAATGGCCGCGTGCGTGGTGCCTTCAGTTGTCCGCCTCGACAAATAGGTGATTCTTCACCATAACTCATTCTGATATCGGAATTCTGTTATTTCCTACTTTGCTGATAGTAGATATACCAGCAACCTATGGCACCAATAACCCCTCCCGCAACACTCCCTTTGAAAATTTTCGCAAAATCAATTGATCCTAAATCGAAATTTAACCCGCTAGTGAATAAATAAAATAGCTTTATTAAAACTTGCATAGCCACAGCAGCAACAAATATTCCAAAAGGCAAAGAAATGAGTAAGTAGAGTAAGACTAAAAGCAATTTTGATACACAATTTTTCATTTGTTACCCTCCGTAGCTTTTCCTGCTCGTCATTCGCATATTCTGTTGTTACTGTACCTGTTATGTTGCCAGCAATACCCGGCGTTTGATTGATAGATAGCGGTTTGGATATCCCTTTTCCAATATCAGTCCAGATCCAGTCTTTCTATGGTTTCATTGGGTTAAAGGCTTTATCAAGCGGCATCTCAATCAATTTTCCAGCATTATAACCCAGACCAGAAGCAATTCCGCTGATCGCTCCACCTTTCAGAGGATCATCACCTTTAAGATAATTTGATGTTGCTCCACTACCAGCATTTACGACCATCGTACCCCACAATCCGGTCCCTGCCGTTAGTGCCCCAGTCCAGTAACCCAGAATGACATCATTTGGATTTATTTCATGGTTAATCAGTAATCCAACGCCTGCATTTGCCCCAGCACCTATCAAACTGGTCGTTGCTGCTGCACCCGGCAACAGCGGCCATGCCATAGCACTTCCCATCGCGGCTTATCGCTGTTTCACACGATATCGGTGTTTCACCACTACAGGCCTCCTTAATCGCCGCCTGTTGTTCTTCCTGCCATTTCTCTGCTGTCCCCGGTTTGTTCGCTTCTGCTGCTGCCAGTACATGGGCCAGCGAGTTATTCTCAACCACCGTCTTTTCCTCCACTGCGCCCCCGCAACACCGCCAGCACATTATTTTCAACAACGACTTAGAATCCCTTTATTTTTAATGACCGGGCTATCCACATTACACTCCCGACAAAGCTTCCCACACTGAGACTAATCTTGCAGAGCAGGAATATATTTCCCATAGTAAAATTTATTGGTATACCTTTAAAAAATAAAAACAACACCTCCCCTCCTGCATATAAAGTCATTGATGTCAAAAAAATAGATACAACACTTAATGTGATAAAAAGGGCCAAGTGTAGAAACGTATTTTGCTTTCTCATTTTTTACGATCCTTATGAGAGGTTTTCTGATCTATATACTTCCCGCTGAGCTCAGAGCCCAAGCTACCGCCAATATCGCCAAACATGCCTGGAAAATAACTAGGTGTCATTTCTTTTGAAAGCCCAAGTTCTCCCTTCACTTCAGTAAACCGTCTCAGATCAGCATTAAACTTTGGATCCCAGCCGCCCTTCCACCAGTTTGCCCCGGTATTGACCCCCCATGAAAGTCCTTTACCAATGCCATAACCAATACCCGAACCGGCACCAGTGATAAGAGCACCCGACAGCGGGTCTTTGTTATCAATCCAGTTTACCAAACGCACCCCCTGCCGCATTCCAGCCAACAGTACCTACAATTCCGTTCCCCCATACTGAATACGTTTACCCCAACCAGCGATAGCGGCATTCGCCGGGTCAATGGCGTCATCTGCCCAGTAAATTGACCCCGGCATTAGCGGCCAGCACCAAGCCCCCCACATCACCTGAGCACCACCGGGTAACAACGCCACGCCACCGCTTGCCAGTGCCAGTCCGACGGCATCCCGTTCATTCATTGCCTTTCTGGCAGCTTGCTGAAGATGGTTCATCTGCGCAGCCTCGCCATATCAGTTCTGTGCTGTTGTAACCACGCAACCTGTACATCCTCACTCCCTGCCATCAGGTTATTCTCAACCACCGTCTTCCCGGCCTGGGCCCCCCGCAATGGCGCTGGCCGTGCCGTCTCCCGCAACGCCGCCCGCTATCCCTGCGGCAAGGGTTGCCAGGGCGCTGATGGTCTGCTTTTCCGTCTCATCCAGCTTGTTGAAATCCTTCCCGTACATCTCCAGCGCAATTGCCCCTGCCAGCTCTCCGGCCAGCGCACCCGCGGCACCCGCGAGCGCGTCTTCCCCCTGCATCGCGGCCAGCACGGCGTTCGCCACTGCGTGGGCGGCGGCTTTCCTCCCTTAAAACCCCCTTAATTTTAATAGATTAGCAATAACAAAAATCGCGCCAGTAAAAGAGCCAATTAGCACAGCCAATTTTAATGATTTTTTTAATATCTCTATTTTTGTTAAATCAAAAAGAGCCAGTCAGTATCCAAACTAAAATGTCCACCGAACAGTGCTATACATAAGAATTGTAATTGTAATTCCCATTTACACATACGATAAATAACATCAGAAAGATTTTAATGCTTTTTCATTGATGTATTTCATTTCAGCGAATCCTTAATAACTGGTCAATTTTTTTTCCGCCATATTCAGAGGGGAAAGAGCTCTTAATGTCACCGAAATCACAAAGAATATTGCTGGTTTTCATTTTTCTTTGAAAGGCCATAATCCTGATCTATAAGTTCGTGAACCTTCATTTATTCACTCACTTCATTTAATCGTATCCAAAAAAATATTCAATTGATTGAAGTAGTTCAATATTGAAGTACCAGTACTTTTGTCCGAACCATGCAAGCTTCTGTTATTTTGGGATATCTGGTATTAACATAATTACTTTTCGTACTGAAAGTACGGTTTCGTCGTTTTCATAAGATTAAGGTAATTCTCGATTTTCAAAAGGGTACACCAACAGGTGACATAAAACTGCCGCCTGGGTATCCATATCGATCAATAGTTGCACCCGTCGGTAGCGTGACTTTTATTTACAGGGCCATAAGCACCGCAGTTAGGGGGCCCAAATACCCAGTGACTCCTGAATGGCCCCCCTCAGCTTTACTGAACTGGTTGAAATTAGAAGATTCACGAGCTTTTGCGCTAAGAGTGACATTATCCTTCATATTCATCGAATGAATTAATTGCTTTCGTTGTTTGTTGTGTTTTGGCTCCTAATGATGACTGCCTTGATACGCTGTGAAGACGAATAAAAAGCAAAAATTCCCGCTTTGGAAGGCGGGGGTTTTAGTTCGCCTGGATCACTTGTCAGGGCCTGTGGCCGGCTTTTTTACGAGCATTGTTACTCGTCTATTTTGTAGAAGATGAAGGAAACCAATGTTCCTAAAGCCCCTGCTACAAAACTCATTTTGCCGATTTAACTAATTCTTCCTGAAGTAGATATATCTCACCGGAAGCAATAAAACCCAGTTACAATTCTTGCTGCAATACCTAACAGAAAAAATGCAGTAAAAAGATAAAAAAATAAGAAGATAGATATTCTCAAAGTCATTTTTCTTTTCATTGTTTTTTCTCTTTCTCATTGACAATATTTTTCGTTCTGTTCATTTTATCGACTCGAATATCAGTGCCGCGCCTATATCACCTTAAAACACCAGAAAGCGCTACCAGCATATGGCGCAAGTTAAGTCCGGCGCATATTTTCCGAAAGTTCCCCCAGCCAGTGAACCTGCAATAGCGCCTCCCTGACCAGACAAGCTCGGTCCATCAGTCATAAAGGCTCCGCCCATATTAATCAGAGTGTTCCCGCCAATTATTATATCCGGAGCCAGATAACCTGCCCCTGCTGCAACAGTTTGCGCTATAATAACTAAACTCACCGTCAGGTGCCATATTCATATACTGGAAAGCCCGAGTTTTGCCCCACCTCCAATTACCGCTCCGATAATACCTTTGGCTATCGCTATTTGAGGCGCAAGATAGAATGCATCGGCCGATAAATACACCGTCCTGATAACCTTCAACAATGGCTTTGCTGATATTAGCACCTTCCGGTAAATCACCTTTTGCCAGCTTATTCAGCCCTGCCTGCGTTTTGTTCTGGCGTCAGATTGTTATCTACTGCGTACTGGTTCCATGAAGCAGCGGCCTGTCCGTAATTCATCATACCCGACGGTATACTCAGCGCATTATTCTCAACCACTGCCTTCCCGGCCTGGGCCCCCGCAATGGCACTGGCCGCACCGTCTCCCGCTACGCCGCCCGCTATCCCTGCGGCAAGAGTTGCCAGCGCGCTGATGGTCTGCTTTTCACTTTCACTCAGCGCGGCAACATCCTTCCCGTACATCTCCAGCGCAATCGTCCCTGCCAGCTCACCGGCCAGGGCTCCCGCGGCACCCGCGAGCGCGTCTTTCCCCTGCATTGCAGCCAGCACGGCATTCGCCACTGCGTGGGCGGCAGCTTTTTCCATCGTGTCGTCCAGCCCGGAACGGTGCCCGATAACCTCCGCCACGTACGGAGCGGCAGCCCCGGCCAGCGCGGCGGTCATGAAGATAGCGCTGTGGCTATGAGTGCTTCCGGGAGTACTGAACGACACCGGCGATCTGCCGGTGTACAGGCGCGGGAACGGGCATTTTGGGCAAGGATTTACTTAATCATGGACCTCTCCATACTAATTTAGGTCTTAGATTTTCAGGAACTATTTTGAATAATTCCTTAATATATTCAATATGTTGAATATAGTTCGGTGATATATCATCACTACAGTTTTCGAAATAGTCTCTCGCTTGGTTATTTAAAAACCATAGATCATGTTCTGAAAACTCAGGTGTAAGCAAAGTATGAGTAAGATTATGAACTAGTTCCGCCTCAAAATAGCATGATACATCTCGACCCTTTTCCTTCGGATCCATCATTTGGATATTTCGAATGTAGGGTAAAGTAAGAGACAACATTCTTATGTATATTTCATTTTTTTTCATAGAGATAACTTCAATCATAAAACACTCATTTTCTTATCGGCATTGGTTTTGCCCCAGCAGGAGCATTCTTTGTTTGAGTCCAGGAGCCATTTTGCAGAAGTTTTTCTACATAAGAATTATCGCCTGTTTTTTTGTATATTTCTTGAGCGGCCACCATACGATGGTTTCCTTCAGAAATATAGTAATTACCTTTGCTATCTATATAACCAGCTATACGACCTTCTGGTGCAGTAAATCTGTAACTACCCGAAATCATATCATTTTTTATTTGATCTACTTGTTGAGGGTTTCTCAGTCCTACTTGCATACTTTTATACCTGTAGATGCGCCCCCCTGAACAAGATTCGATATGGTCGTCTTCGCAAGATATACAAGATCTTTACCCAACATCCCAAGCGAAGCCACTGCCATCTGATTTTCGGGTCTGATGCAAACGCTGCGAATTTAGTCCATTCTGGACTGTTCACATCAATATTTTTGCAGATCTTGATTATTCCACTGCTGGATATAAGCTTTCGCTTCATCACTGGTCATTACATCCGCGCCAAGATTACTCAACCAGTTAGGACGTTCGCTCATGCTATAACCACCGTCAGCTATTTCTTTTTCGATCACCTGAGCTTCTAGTGGGTTATCCTTTAGTATCTCATCAAGTTTTCCGCTCTGTTCATCACTGACTTCTTCCATTTATCAATAATATTCTGACAGTCTCCCCCGGATTTCCGGCATTCCGATAGCTCGGTGTCAAAAGTCAGCGACTGGTCTGCACTAAGGTAATTATTCTCAACCACCGTCTTCCCGGCCTGCGCTCCGGCAATGGCACTGGCCGTGCCGTCTCCCGCAACGCCGCCCGCTATCCCTGCTGCAAGTGTCGCCAGGGCGCTGATGGTCTGCTTCTCCGTCTCATCCAGCTTGTCCAAATCCTTGTCATACAGCTGCAGAGCAATACTGCCCGCCAGCTCCCCGGCCAGCGCACCCGCGGCACCCGCGAGCGCGTCTTCTCCCTGCATCGCGGCCAGTACGGCGTTCGCCACTGCGTGGCGCGGCTTTTTCCATCGTGTCGTCCAGCCCGGAACGGTGCCCGATAATCTCCGCCACATACGGTGCCGCGACTCTGGCCAGCGCTGTGCAGGTGATGTTCGAAATTTATGCCTTGATTTGTATGATTAAATCCTCTTATAGCGTAAGCATTCGAGCAAGTCATTTATTCATAATATTAATAATGATTTTATCTGACTAATATTACGTATATTATTGATGCGATATATGAAATACGGAGAAGCCATAATAAAAAGCTAGCTGGCCCATATGTTTTTCCTTTGAGGAGTATACTGAAAAATCCACCTGCTCTCCTTGGCACTTCATTTAATCGGTTAGCATATTTATAGAAGTATAATGCTATAAGCCATGTTGTTATAATTAACGGGAAGTAAACCACTCCCTCACCATTCTCGATATATTTCAGGAAATACGAGAGAGGAAATCCAATAAGTACTGCAGTTCGACCGAAAAACAAATGGATTGAGCATTCTCTAAGGAAAAACATACCGCTGAAATATTCATTCATGGTTTTTGGCGAGCTAATAGGCATATCGATACTTTTTATATAGTTATAAAAAGAAATAAAGAAAATTGCCATTGATAAAATTATTGTGATAGTGTCAGGGTTCACTTTGTTTTTTCCTGCCGAAGTTGTAGTTATAGAATTCAGTTCCAGAGGAACCATTTATATCTATCTTTTCATTGGCAATATTAGTTGAGATACCACTCCAACCCCATGCTGGACCTACTCCAATACTAAACCCAACGCCATCTTTTCCATATAATATTCCACCAGAAATGAGTCCAAACCCTAACCCTATGGAATTATTTCTTTCAGAAGTAATTATCCCTGGCAAGTATGGCCCAAACTGAATACCCATCTGCCCGGAGATGCGGCCACCCACAGCTAATGTTTCTCCGCGATTAGCTGAAATTTGGTTTGGATCAATGCTCGCATCAAAGTAATAACCTGCACCTGCTCCTCCAGCTACCTCACCTTTTACATATGGTTTAACTTTGTATTCAGCCCCCCAAGACGGTTTTTCACCGTTTACCAGTTTATCCATTCCGGCCATTTTTTCCTCAATAGATAATCCGTTTTCTTCTGCAAACTTGTTCCAGGACTGGGCGGCAAGACCGTAACCCATCATACCCTGTCCGAAACTACTTGGGTTGAGGTAGTTATTCTCAACCACCGTCTTCCCGGCCTCGGCCCCCGCAATGGCACTGGCCGTGCCGTCTCCCGCAACGCTGCCCGCTATCCCTGCGGCAAGCGTTGCCAGGGCGCTGATGGTCTGCTTTTCACTTTCACTCAGCGCAGCAACATCCTTCCCGTACATCTCCAGCGCAATCGTCCCTGCCAGCTCCCCGGCCAGCGCACCCGCGGCACCCGCGAGCGCGTCCTTGCCCTGCATTGCGGCCAGCACGGCATTCGCCACTGCGTGGACGGCGGCTTTTTCCATCGTGTCGTCCAGTCCCATCCGGTGCCCGATAACCTCTGCCACGTACGGAGCGGCGGCTCCGGCCAGCGCGGCGGTCATGTCGCCGCCAGTCAGCCCCTGAACGGCTGCGGTGGCCGCCTGGATGGCGCGCTGCATGTCGCTGCCCGTGCCGTACTGCTCCATCGCCGTGCGCCCGGCCTGGTCGGCTATCTCCTGCGGGGTTGGGTTGCTCTTGCCCTCGGCCCTCAGCTTCTCCTCTGCGGCGCTGAGGGCTTCCGGGTCCTTCATGGCCTCCTGCTTCGCGATTTCACCCTGGGTACGGGCGATATCCGCCACCTGCATGCCGATTTCCGCGATAAGCTGCGCCTCCTCCATCCGGCGCATCTCTTTCTCCTTATTGAAGATGGCGTCGATGTTGCCGTTGGCATTTTCCGTGTCGCGGGAGAGGGTGGTGATATCCTGCGTCTGGTTTGCGCCATCATGAACGGTAATGGTTCCTTCCCCGACAGCCGCGTGCGTCGTCCCCTCCGCACTGCCGCTGCTGTCCGCCCCGGCCAGCAGGTTACTCGCCATGTTCCCGGCGAACTGCCCGGCGATGCTGCCGCCGGTGCTGATGCCCACGCTCTGATGCTCTACCTCGTATTCAGCGGTGTTGTGAATATCGCGCCAGCCGAGCGTGCCGGTGTCGAGACGGTTCCTGTCCGCCTCGGCGGTGGAGGCGATAACCGCGCCGTCGAGCTGCGTGTGGTCGCCCACGGTGATGTCGAACCCGCCGGAGCCTGCAAAGATGCCGGTCTGCTCCTTCACGGAGGCATAGTCGCTGGTCATTTTATCGCGGCTGTAGTTAACGCTGGCGGAGCCGCTCATCGAGCCGAAGGTGAAGCTGCCGCCCGCGCTGGCGTTCTGCTGTTTGCTGTCGTAGCTGTCGGTGTCCTGTTCGCTGACGAGGGTCAGGTTACGCCCGATATCCGCCACGACGGTTTTACCGCTGGCCTGCGCCCCGGCGAGGGTGGCGTCGCGGCCGCTGACGATGCTGAGCGTCTCTCCGGCGTTCACCGTGGTCTCGGTGTGGGTGGTGCCGTTGCCGTGCTCTTTCCCCTTGCCGCCGTTGACATTGGCGGAGACGTTGATGCCCAGGCCGCCGGAGCCATAGCCGATACCCACGCCCGCGCTGCTGCCGTGGCTTTCGTTTTTACCGTTGAGCGTGGAGGTGTTCAGGGCAGATATCAGGTTCACGTCCTGGCTCGCCTGTAACCACAGGTCATTGCTGGCATCAAGCTGGCTGCCGTGAACCAGCAGGTCGCCGTCCGTTGCCACCACGGTGAGGTTATTCCCGGCGGTGAGGCTGCTGCCTTTTGCGGTAGTCTGCGTGCTGGTCTGGTGGATTTTGACGACTGGCTGCCGTAAGAGAGGCTGACGCCGATGGTGTTGTCATTGCCCTTCTGGTCGCCGGTGGCCTGGTCGAGCACGACGGCCTGTGCACCCTGTCCGAGGGTCAGGGCGCCTTTCACCGCCTGCAAGGCGGCGAGGCGGTCGTTGTCGGTCTCACCGGCCTGCTTCAGGGTGCGGACGCTGCTGTCGAGGGCACCACCCGCCGGCGCCGGAGAGCGCGAGGTCAGGCCGGAGGTTTTCTGCTCAACGGTGTGGTCTGGGTGCGCTGTCGGTGGCGGCGGTGAGGCTGACGTTTTTCCCGACCAGCGTCATGTCTTGCCCGGCAATCAGCTCCGAGCCGTGGACGTTCAGGTCGCTGCCCGCGCTCAGGGTGACGTTGCCGTTAATGGAGCCGATGGTGCTGCCGCGATGCGTGGTGTCCTGCGCAGTGTCAGTGACCTTCAGGCTCTGCTTGCCGTAGCTGAAACCAATGCCGCCCGTGCCGGAGAAGCCCGATTTTTTCTCCTGTCGCTGGATGGCTCTCCTGGTTGTGCTCTTCCGCCGTGGTCAGGGTCAGGTTGTTGCCTGCCGCCAGGGTGGACATCGTTATCGCCAACGATATTACTGCCCTGAACAAGCAGATTATTGTCTGCCTGCAGTATCACGGTGTCGCCGCTGAACAGGGCCCCCTGTGCGGTCTCACGGTTGACCACATCGTGGGTGGTCACGGTCTTTTTCGACAGCGCGCCGCTGCTGCCAGTAGATTTATGGTGCGACTCAAATTCGCTGCGTTCAGTGGCGCCGTGATGGAAATATCACGGTCCTGCACCCACGCCGAGTTGGTCACCCGCCTCGACGTAGGCCGCCTGGGCATTCACGTCGCGTCCGGCTATCATCGTAACGTCGCCAGCGCCGGAGATTTGGCTTCCTACCTGCTGCGTGACGGACTGCTTCAGCCAGTTGTCTTTATCCCACGTCAGGTTATCGCTGGTCGAGGTGGTAACGGTCGACAGTTCAGATCCCGCCCGGCGTTAAGCACCGTCTGGCTGTCGCTGCCGCTGTTCACCACCTGCGCCCCGGTCAGGCTGAGATCGCGCCCGGCGTTTAGCACCAGCTTACCGTCATCGCCCTGGACGTAGATCCCTGCCACACGTTCAATGGCGGTGCGTTCAAAGCTGTTTTCCCGGCGGTGCTCTGTGCGCTGCGGGTCGTGGTAGTGATGTTAATGTCCCGTCCGGCAGAGGCCAGTACGGAATGGTGCCGGAAATTGTGCCGCCGATGTTATTGATGTCCGTACGGGCGAGCAGGCTGACGTCTGCCCCTGAATCGTCCCCGCCCTGTTAGTGATGTTGTCGGCCGCTAAGCTGGACCACTTCACGGCCATGAATTGTGCCGCTGTTGACCAGGTCACGGTTCAGGTTCATCACGACGTTCTGGCCCCCCATCAGCGCGCCGGAACCGTCAATGTCGCCAGGCTGTACGCGAACATACACCTGCGCGCCGTCACCGTTTGCCAACTGCCGTCTGCAAGCTGCACCCGTGTATTCACCAGCCAGACCATGTCCTCCGTCAGCAGGGCTCATCTGTTCGGCGGTGAGCGCCACGCCAGGGATAAGCTGATGCTCTTGTCCGAAAGCAATCCCCGTATCCATAAGTGCTTTGAACTGGGTTTCGTCATCGCGGTAGTCGCCCAGATAGCGCCCGCCGGTGAGGGCGATGATCTGCTCGCGCACTAGTCGCTGCTCGTAATAGCCGTCACCAAGTCGCTTATGCACGTTGTTTGGATCTGTCGCGAACGCATTCTGCATGTAGTCGCTGCCGAGCCACGTTTTGTTGTTGGTAAAGCGTGGATCGGTTTCAACCAGATACGCCGCCGACGGATCGGGTAGGTTATTAAACAGGCTGCTGTCTGGCAGTCGGGTGTCTGGCCCTGCCGCACGGATCACCACGCCCTGCGCATCGCTGGCAGGCATTTCGATCCATTTCGCTGGGGTATTTCCGGCAGGCAGTTCAGGGGACAACGCCCCCTGCCCGGGTACGGTGGTTTCAACGCCAACCGTCAGGCTGCCCACTTCCTGGAGCGTGGCGTCCGTTCCGTGCGCGGTGGCAGGGGAGAGGGAAATGTCGCTGCCTTCAGCCTGGCTGTTGCCCTCCATGCGTCCGGGGTTGAGGGTGATGGACTGGATCACCACTGGCGGCGTGTAGTCTGAGGTGCTCTTACCCTGAGAGTCACCGCCTTTTTTGGATTTACGGCTGTAGTGCGTCACCGAGCCTGCATCGGTGATCCAGCGGCTGCCTTCTGGCATCACGTTGTCTACTGAATCGGCGAAGATGCCGAGCGTTCCTCCTGCCACAATCTGGCTTTTATCGTTCAACACCTGGTGTGCAGCGATCAGCATATTTCCACCGGAGAGGATTTTTCCCGGGTCACTCTCGGTGATTACCTCTTCTTCGATGGTGCGGGTATAGCTGTATTCGTAAAAGTTGTCATTATTGGCCCCGGTATCGTCCGGGGTGTTGAGATTCAGCAAGCGGTCGGCAGAGTTATGGTCGACAAAAACCCCTGCGGTATTCGCGTCCCAGCGGTCAGGCGATCCCCTGTGCTGATACTCGTGCATCTCCTCCGTGGAGATCAGCGCCACCTCGGTGCTGAAACGATCGTTGACGTTATTAATCTGGCTGATGGACAGCGCCATATCACCCGCAGATTCAATCGTTGCGCTATGGTTGTTCAGCGTCTTCGCCTGACCGGTGGCAAAACCACGGGCATCGATCTGTCCGCCGATAGCCAGCGCACCGTCGCTGTAGATCAGCGCATGATCGCGGTTGTTTATGGTGTCTGCGCCAATATCCACACGCTGACGCCCGGCGAGGGTCGCCGCTTTTCCGCCCTGAGCCAGGTTATTCAGCGTGGTAGCCTGCAGCGAGAGATGGTCGCCATAGATACGGCCGGTGCCCGCGTTCGTTAAGGTCCCGGCACGCAGCCACGTCTGGCTACCATCAATAAGGCCATAGTTGTCGAGCGAACCGGCAACTGATAGCCAGGTTGCACCCGCGGCTATTTCACCGGAAGCTGCGTTGAAGAGGCTGGTGGCAGTGAGGTCAAGCGTTGTACCGGCCAGCAGATTACCGGCGTTGGTCACGCGGCCTGGCGTGGTAAACGTGACGCTGCCGTTGGCGATAATATCACCCGTGTTGTTAAAGGCCTGGCGTGTGCGAAGCGCCATGTCGCCCAGCGACAGCAACTGACCATCACCCGTGACATCGCTCGCGTCAATGTTCACGCGCTCGCCACCGATGACCACACCATCGGTGTTGAGGAGCCGCATGGCTGCTCCACTTAGCGACAGCGTGCCAGTGGCAGACAGCTCACCCTGCATGTTATCAAGGGTTCCGGCATTGGTGATGGATAACGTCTTGCCTGCCAGCATCGTTCCCTGGGCATTATCGAGCTGCTGGCTGTGGATTGTCACATCCAGCCCTTCAATGCCCTTTTCTTCGGCCTGAGTATTGCGGTTGAGCAGTGAGGCTGCGTTGAGCGTCACCGTTGCGCCACTGCGGATCAGGCCCCGCGTGTTGTCGATTGCACCTGATACGGCGTTCACCACCAGCTTACCCAGAGACTGGATCTGCCCGTCCTGGTTATCAAGACGGTCGAGGGTGAGGGCCATTCCCTGCTCGCTAACCAGACGCCCGCCGGAACGGTTATCCAGCGAGGTTGCCAGCAGTGAAAAATCACCCTTTGCGCCCAGGGTACCGTTCTGGTTGTTCAGCCCGGCGGTAGCAAGTTGCATGGCCGCCAGGCTGTAGAGCGTCCCCTCGCGGTTATCCAGCTGATAGCCGTGGGTATCAAGAACGATCCCGCTTCCCTGAATGATCCCCTGACGGTTGTCGCTATCACTGTGTGTGGCCAGCGTCAGCGTATCCAGGGCAAACAGCGTTCCGGCAATATTGCTAAAGCGTGTGGCGTCCAGCGTGGCCTGTTTTTCGGTGAGGATGACGCCCGCATCATTTTGCAGATCGGTCGTTTTGATCGACAGGTTGCCCTGGCTCACGATGCCGCCCATATCGCCACTGTTGCGGTTGTCGATATGTTCAACGGCCAGGGTGAGATCGCTCCCGCTCTGTACCAGCCCGCTGCTGTCGTTGTTCAGACGTTGCCCGGTGATTGCAAGATCGCTCTGGGCGGCAATCATCCCTCTCTGGTTAGTTATCCGGGACGTGTCTATTCGCGCATCCTTACCGGATACCAGCGTACCTTGCGTATTATCCAGCGCCCCGGCATGAATACTCAGCGAGCCAGCCGCGCTGAGGGTGCCGTTGCGGTTGTCCAGGTTATCAGCCAGCGCCAGCGACAGGTCGTTCCCCGTGCTGAGCGTACCGCGCTGGTTGTCAACGGCATGCGCATTCAGTTGCAGGGTTGAATCAGAGGCCAGCGTGCCGTCGCGGTTATCTACGTTTTTGGCCCAAACTTCAGTCTCTTTCACCCCGGCAAGCATGCCGTGCTGGTTGTTAATACTGCTAGCGTTCACGTGCAGTTTGCCAAAGCTGACGATGCCGCCCGTCGTCTGGTTATCTCTGTTTGAAATGCTGTTGCCGTGGGTATCGACGATCGTGTCCGCACCAGACTGAATCAAACCTTCATCGTTATTCAACCCGGCGCTGTCGAGCGTCAGGGTATCGCGGGCGGCAATCGTCCCGCCGGCATTCATCAGCGCTTTGCTGCTGGTCAGCCCGACACGGCCTTGTTCAGCGCCGATAAAGCCTCCACTGTTGTCCAGCCTGTCGGCGGTCACGCTGAGGCTGTCTGCCGCCGCCATTTCGCCCTCTCGGTTGTCCATCAGGTCAGTCGTTTTTATGGTCAGTGTGCCGGTATCGGCGGCGACAACCTGGCCCTTGCGGTTATCCAGCGACGCGGCGTTAACGTTGACCGTGGCGTTGGCGGCAATCACGCCCTCGCGATTATCAATGCCGTCCTGATGGTTCAGCGTCAGCGCCCGTGTACCGCTCTGGCTTATCTGACCTTTCTGGTTTTGCAGGCGTTTTGCCGAGAGCGTGAGCTGGTCGGCGGCGAGCAGGCCACCGTTATTGTCGAGTGTGCCTGAGGTGGCCGCGCTAAGCGTGTCCCGGGCAACGATCTGCGCGTTTTCAGTGCTGAGACTGCCTTGTCCGGCGTCAAGCGTAATGGCGTTACCCTGCGTCACGCTGCCTGAGGCATCCAGCCCCTGACCCACGGCTTTGATGTTTCTGCCTGCCGCATTCAGACCGTGCATATTGAGCGTGCCACTGGCGTTCAGCGTGAGATTGCCATCATTGCCGATGCTGCCATCGGACAGCACGCCAGCAGCCAGCGTGCCGGTGCTGGCGATCTCCGTGCCGGTCAGGTTGACGTTATGCTCAGCGGCAATCGAACCGCTGTTTTGCACGGAGGCCGTGCTGGAGAGGGTCGCGTCCGCTGGAAGACCAGAGGGCGCCGCTGTTCTCAATGCGTCCGTCGGCAGAGAGGGTGACCGTCCCGGCTTCCGCGCCGATATTGGCCCCGCGTTGCGCACCCCGACGCCTTTTTCCGTTCCGAGCAGGCGGATTTTACCGGCGTACATGCCGCCGACCTGCGCGACATCCAGCGCCAGCGCGGGTTTTGCCGCACCCTTATCCGCAAGGGCGGAAACCTTTTCATGAGCCCGCATCCACCGCGTTGCGGCCCGGTGGTGACGCGTAAATCCTGCGCGTGAATGGCGGCGTTCACCTGAACCGCCCGGGCGATGATGTCGGTGTGCTCCTGCCGGGTAGAGTCCAGCCCGCTGCCGTTCACGGTAATGTCACCGCGCTCCACCTGGTATCCGGTTATCCGGCCATCCTGCATCTGGGCGGTGCCGGTCGTCAGCGGTGGCGCGCCCGGGCGTTAATAAAAGCCGCAGCCGTCGCAGGTGATGCCGGACGGCTGGCGATGACTACGTCGGCTTTTTGTCCGGCCACCTCGATGTAACCGTTGAGCTGGCTTGGGGTTGGCGCGCGGTTCACCTCGTTGAGGATGACCTTCGCCTCGCCCTTTGCCAGCCACGGGTTGGCGGTTACCATCCCGCCAATCTGGGTTGAGGTATTTTTATGGGAGTTATTCAGGATGACCCCGTCCCGGCCAACGTCGAACTGACTGTAGGTGTTGCGGGACACGCCGCCTGCCGATGGGGTCTGGATATTCACCTGCGTCGTACCGTTGGCGGTGCTGATGACGGTGGGCTGCTGCTTGCCAGGCGCTGAGGCGTCCGCCACGATGCCCGCGGCCTGTATCGTTACCGCACCGGAGGCCAGCCACAGGGCAAAGCTGAGCGCCCCGACGCGGCAGACAAGGCGCTGAAGGCTGCGTCCGATCCCGGGAGATGGCGAGGTGCCCGCGCAACCGCGGGCAAGCTCGGAGACGACCATCAGCATGCCGCGGGCTTTATTAAAGACGATGCGATACAGGCGTTTATTCATGGTGAAATCCTTTTATTTTTATCCGGTGCAGCGGGTGCTTTTTCTTCCAGCTCAGCAGCGCATCGCGCGTGACCTGCTTGCCATAAAATGTGCTGATGCGACGGCCTTTCTCATTGCCGCGATGCCAGAGCGAGCGCGCAATGTGGTGCGGGAAAATCTCCTTGCGCAGAAGGCGGAACAGGGTTTCCGCGTGGCCAAATGGCGCGATAAAGTCGCGAAACCACAAGCGGTCGCCGCTACACCAGTCTTCCTCCGGGAGGACAACCGTTGCTTCGGTGAGGTAGCGGCGTTCGGCTTCTTCGCTCATCCATGCCCAGCTCAGGAAAACGATCGGGCGTCCTTTCTCCTCTACCAGCACGTACTGCTGGCGTTTAATGATGGGCAGTAACACCACTGGGAGGGCGTGCAGCGGCGCGTCACGGTGATTGAGTGAATGCATCCAGAGCCACACCGACGCACCAAGCACTTCGGCTTCATTCAGCGTGACGGTGTGGAGGAGCGGACAATGAACCGTCAATTCGCCATAACGCATACTCAGAAATCCATATTCAGGTTGAAGCCGAAGGTCGCCGGGCTGGTTTTGAAGCCGCCGGGGCGGGAGAAGGGCACGCCCGCGAAGGCGTCGTATCCCACTTTCCAGAGGGCGCCGCGCAGGCCCGCGGCACCACCGGCCAAATGGTTGCCCGTCAGGTATTCCGTCCCCTTGCCGGCAACCTCGCCGTAGTCGGCGGCCAGATAGAACTCGGTGCCGGCAAGTGGGGTCTGCCAGGAGAGATCGTTGCGCACCAGCCAGCCGCGATCGGCGCTAAGCGTACGTTCGCCGTCAAAGCCGCGTACCGTCCAGCGCCCGCCGATGGAAAACTGATCCTGCGAGGTGAGCGGCGTGTTGCTGGTCTGACGTTGCCAGGCCACGTCGTAGCGGAAGCGCTGCGTGCCCAGTTCAAACGGCAGGCTCAGGCGTGCATGGGTGCGAAGAATGCGGCCTAACGCGGTGGCTTCATCGAACGTCTCTTCAGGAGCAGGCTGCGCGCCAAACCAACGCGTGCCGCGCTGATAGCTGATGCCCGCATCGAGCGTGGCGGGGCCGATATAGTGGCGATGCTGAAGCCCGGCTTTCCAGGAGGAGACGTGGCGGCGCTGCACCTCCACTTCGGTGTCGTTGATGTAGTTTTTCGTTGTCCGGCTTTCGACGTCCCAGGTGAACGTGGTTTTCTGCGCGCTGCTGCGGTGCAGCACCCGGCTGGCCTGCGCCACCAGGCTCTGGCTTTTCCCGCTGTAGCGAATGTCGCCGTTTAGCCCGGCGACGGACTGGTGATAGTGATAGTCGCTGCCGGTGACGGAAAATGCCCACCAGCCCACAGGAACGGACCAGTGGGCGCTGAGGTTCTGATTGCCTTTTTCCGGCCCGGTCTGGAGGTCGTGGTTAATGGAGAACCAGAAGAGATCGCTCAGCGCCAGGGGGTTATCCAGCGAAAGCGTCATCCCGCCCTGATAGCGGCCCGTGGATGAGGTGCCTGAATCATCAAGCGACAGGCCAAGCCGCCAGAACTTGCTCTGCTGGCGAGTAATCACGATATCGCTTTCGCCCGGCTGTTCGGCCGGAATGATGTCCATCTTGACCTGAGCGGTAGGCAGGCGCTGAAGGTTCTCCAGACCCTGCTCGATGTCCCGCAGGTCCAGCAGGTTGCCGTCGTGCGCCGGGAAGGCGCTGTACAGCCATAGCCAGCGGCTACTGTCGTCGGTTAACGAGACCTGGCGGATCTTCCCCGGAATAACCGCCAGCGCTAAATGCCCGCTTTTTTAAATCCTGCGCAGGAGCCAGCACGCGTGCCGTCGTCCAGCCGTGGGAGATAAGGCGGTTTTGCAGCAGGCTCATGACGCGGTTGATGCCTTTAGCACCCAGGCATTTACCCACAACCTGATTCGCCATGCGCTGCAGCGGCACCCAGTGGGGGAACGCATCCTGTCCAGACAGCGTGACGTCATGAATCGTGAAGCAGGGCGTTTCGGCTGCGAATTCACCGCTATCTTCACTATTCGCGGGAGAGGGCAGACGAACGTCGGGCGTTTGAGGCGTTAGCTGGGCTTCCAGCGCCTGCTGGCGTTGCTGCTGAAGGATAAATTGCGCATCGGCCGGTGCCGCGACAGCCGTTGATGAAAGACTGAGAAGCGCGCAGATGAAAAAGACGGTTCTCTTAATCCGTAATCGTAATAGCCGGAATTCCATTTCCAACACTTTCCCTTACATAATGTAATGTTTTGTTGCAGGGATAGTGACGTACTAAAAGAGGGTTTTCTACGTTTTAGCGGCTAAATGAATTCTGAAAAAAATAGCGCTATGTCAAGCGGTTGTGATGTCCAGAAACGGAGGGGGTTTGAGATTGACAAGCCGGGCAAGCTCACGCCGCCCGGCACTATCACAGGGAATTACTCCCCTTCACCCGGGAACAGGAACGGGTTAATAGAGCTGCGGGCAAAGCCCTCCTGCTCCATTTTTGCGTCCAGAATCAGGGTAGCGAGATCGTCAGCGACGGCCTCCACTTTCGGGTCTTTTTCCTGGTACAGGATCTTCAGGTAGGTGCCGCAGTCGCCGCAGCTTTCGGCTTTCACCGCAGACTGCTCGTTCTCCAGCGACCAGTAGTGCAGATCGCGGGTCTGCTCGCAGTTGCTGCATTTGATGCGCCACCACGTGCCACTCGGTTTCGCACAGGTTGCAGTGCAGATAGCGCAGCCCCTGGGTCGTCCCGATTTGCACCATGCTGGAGACCGGCATCGAACCGCACACCGGGCAGAACTGGCGTGCTTCGCCGTATTCTGCGCGGGCTTTGCCTGGGATCAGGCTGGCCATTTGCGCCCAGTGGAGCGACAGGGCGGCCCAGATAAAGGGCGCTTTATCGCTGCTGACTGACGCAAAATCGGACGCAAAGGAGCGCGCTCGCCATCTGCTCCAGCTCCTGCTCAGAGGCTTTCTCGAGGTTCTCGATCACCGCCAGGGCAGGGCCGCTCATCTCGGGCTTCAGCTCGGCAATCAGCGAATTCAGCAGCTTGTGCCAGTGGCTTATCGCGCGGCAGGACGTGAATATCCAGCGGTGGTTTGCCCTGAGCGTTCGCCTCTTTGATGCGCGCGGTCAGGTCCATCTGCAACGGATGGTCGTACAGCACCACTTCCTGGGCATGGGCGATCAGCCCGGCAAAGGCGCAGATAATCGCCAAGCGGGTTGTTCTCTGCCAGCTCGCGCAGGCGTTCAGCGCGGCGGTTGTAGAGGTTTTTCAGTCTGGGGAACAGTAGCGGCGGAATCACTTCCGCCGTGCGTTTCTCGCTCGAACCCAGCTCATCTTGCGGGATTATGCGAATACTCATTCAGATGACTTTTCCTGTTTCTGGCGGACTTCACGGTACCAGCGCGGGTGATGTTTCTTCGCCCACGTCTTAGTAACCCAGCCTTCCACCATCGCGGTAATGGTGCCTTTCACCCAGAGGGCGGCGTAAATATGCACCATGATAACCACAATTAACGCCACTGCGGCAAATGAATGCAGCATTAACGCAAATCGGATCACCGGGATTGAGAAAGCAGGCGCAAAGTACGGACGCCAGATGATCACACCACTGACCAGCAATAGCACCAGGAAGATAATCGCCGCCCAGAATACGCATTTCTGGCCGAAGTTATAACGTCCGGTATCACCTACTTCCTCGTTGACGACGATCTTACGAATATTCTTCGCCCAAAAGATATCATCCCGATTGATTAGGTTGTGGTGCCAGTAACGGAAAAACATGATGATGAACGAGGCGAACATCACCACCCCCAACGAACGGGTGGAGGATGCGCGCCAGCTGCGGCGTACCGAGGATCTGCATCAGCCAGTTGAAGGAGGGGAAGAAGAACCCCAGCCCGCTTATCGCGCCAGCATGAAGCAGAAGGCGGTGACCCAGTGGTTGATACGTTCCGGCGCCGTGTAGCGCACGATGGTGTCACGTCTTTTCATTTGCGCACCTCGTCTTTCTCTTCATGCAGGTTGTCGTCTTCCTCTTCCGCGCGGTTTGGACCAACGCCGACGTAGTGGAAGATACTTGCAGCGAACGTCGCGGCAAAACCGACGGCGGCCAGCGGCTTCCAGATGCCTTTCCAGAACTTAACCGTGGCGCTGATTTCCGGGTTCTCCGGCAGGCCATGATACAGATTCGGCTTGTCGGCGTGGTGCAGCACGTACATCACGTGCGTACCGCCAACCCCGGACGGATCGTACAGGCCAGCGTTGTCGTAACCGCGGGTTTTCAGCTCAGCGACGCGTTCGCCCGCCAGCGTTTTCATGTCCTCTTTGGAGCCAAAATGAATGGCGCCGGTTGGACAGGTCTTCACGCAGGCTGGCTCCTGGCCGACATTCACACGGTCGACGCACAGCGTACATTTGTAGACGCGGTTGTCTTCCGGGTTCAGGCGCGGCACGTCGAATGGACAGGCCCGCAATGCAGTAGCCGCAGCCGATGCACTGCTCAGACTGGAAGTCGACAATGCCGTTGGCGTACTGAATGATTGCCCCTTCGGATGGGCAGGCCTTCAGGCAGCCCGGATCCGCGCAGTGCATACAGCCCATCTTTGCGGGATCAGCCACTCCAGCTTGTCGTTCTGTTCCACTTCCGAGAAGCGGCATCACCGTCCAGGACTTAGCCGGTCAGATCGGGCAGGGTTATCGTACACCCCGACGTTGTGACCCACTTCGTCACGGATGTCGTTCCACTCCGAACAGGCCACCTGACAGGCTTTACAGCCGATACAGGTGGTCACGTCCGATTAAGCTTCGCCACTTCCTGCTGGTGGTCCCGCGCCTGAGGCGGGCGGGGGTGAAAACTGTTAGTCCGCGGAACGACGAAATAATGTCTTGGCGATTGATAAGCCCATAAGTCGTCTCCCGTTACACCTTTTCCACGTTCACGAGGGAAGGGCCTTAAACTCCGGCGTCTGCGTGTTCGCATCCACCAACGAATGGGCGTCAGGGTGGTTCGCAATGAACCCTTTCTTCGCCACGCCCTCGTAACCCCAGTGAATCGGGATGGCCGATGGTATCTACCTGCTGACCGTTTACGTTCAGCGTGCGAATACGCTTGGTCACTACCGCCTTGGCTTTGATGTAGCCGCGGTTGGAAGAGACCTTCACGGTATCGCCATGGGGCAATGCCGAGCTTGTTCGCCCAGCTTCTCGCCGATCTCCACGAACTGTTCCGGGCTGCGCGATGGCGTTAAGCAGCGGCGTGGCTTGGTCCAGTAGTGGAAGTGCTCGGTCAGACGGTAGGTGGTGGCCGACATACGGGAACTTGTCCTTTTTACCCAGCGCTTCAAAGTCGCCTTTAAAGATACGGGCAGCCGGGTTAGAGACCCACGTTCGGGTGCAGCGGGTTGGTGCCCAGCGGCGTTTTCAAACGGCTCGTAGTGTTCCGGGAACGGCCCTTCCGCCATCTTGTCGATAGCAAACAGACGTCCCATCCCTTCAGGCTGCATGATAAACGGGCCCGACATTGCTGCCCGGAGGCGCGGTGCTGTAGTCAGGAATATCCACGCCACCCCCATTTCGCGCCGTCCCACTTCAGCAGCTGACCGCTTCGGATCCCACGGGTTGCCCTGCGGGGTCAGCAGACGCACGGTTATAAAGAATGCGGCGGTTCAGCGGCCAGGACCATGCCCAGCCCAGCGTATTGCCCCAGCCCTGACGGGTCGGCATTATCGCGGTTGGCCATCTGGTTGCCTTTCGGCGTCCAGCTTCCGGCAAAGATCCAGCAGCCCACTAGAGGGTGGTGCCGTCATCACGCAGGTGCGCGAAGGTGCTGAGCTGATCGCCTTTCTTCGCCAGAACAACACCGGTAGCCGGGTCCGATAACATCCGCCAGCGCCTTACCGTTGCTCTCCATCCGCCACTTCTTCCGGGGGATGGGTTCTCCGGCCGTCGAGTAGTTCCAGGTCATGTTCAGCACCGGTTCCGGGTTCGCGCCGCCTTGAGAGGCCGTACATCTTACGCAAGCGTAAGAAGATACCGGCCCAGGATCTCGCCGTCGTTCATGGCGATGCCCGGGGCGTCCGCACCCTTCCAGTGCCACTGCAGCCAGCGGCCAGAGTTGACGATAGAGCCGTTTTCTTCCGCGAAGCAGGTGGACGGCAGACGGAACACTTCGGTCTGAATCTTCGACGGATCGACGTCGTTCGACTCACCGTGGTTCTGCCAGAAGGTCGAGGTCTCGGTATTGAGCGGGTCAATGGTGACCAGGAACTTCAGTTTCGACAGAGAGGCGACAACCTTGTTCTTGTTCGGGAATGACGCCACCGGGTTAAAGCCCTGGCAGATATAGCCGTTAACCTGGCCCTGGTGCATCATCTCGAAATACTGCAGAACGTCGTAGCCCTTGTCCCACTTCGGCAGCCAGTCAAAGCCCCAGCTGTTTTCCGCCGTCGCTTTGTCACCGAAGAAGGCCTTCATCATTGAGACGAAGAACTTCGGATAGTTGCCCCAGTAGTTCACCTGGCCTTCGAGCAGCGGTTTTGGCGTGCTGGCCGTCAGGTAGGTTTGCAGGTCGGTCTGTTTTTCGCTTGGCAGGTTCATATAACCGGTCAGGCTCTGCGACAGCAGGCCGAGATCGGTCAGACCCTGGATGTTGGAGTGACCGCGCAGGGCGTTCACGCCGCCGCCCGCCATCCCCATGTTGCCGAGCAACAGCTGAACCATCGCCATGGTACGGATGTTCTGCGCGCCGATAGAGTGCTGCGTCCAGCCGAGGGCATACAGGAACGACGCGGTTTTATCGTGAACGCTGGTTTCAGCGATCATCTCGCACACCTTCAGGAAGTCGGCTTTCGGCGTCCCACAGATGTTTTCCACCACCTCCGGCGTATAGCGGGAAACGTGCTCTTTCAGCAGGTTCCACACGCAGCGCGGGTGTTGCAGGGTGGTGTCGCGTTTCGCAAAGCCTTTCTCATCCAGCTCGTAGTTCCAGCTGGTTTTGTCGTACTTGCGTTTTTCGGCGTCGTAACCGCTGAACAGGCCATCTTCGAAGTGGTAATCCTCACGCACGATCAGGCTGGCGTTGGTATAGGCTTCGGTGTATTCGCGGTTGTATTTTTCGTTGGTCATCAGGTACAGCAGTACGCCTGACAGGAAAGTGATGTCAGTACCTGAACGAATAGGGGTGTAGAAATCCGCCACTGACCGCAGTACGCGTAAAGCGGGGATCGATCACAATCAGTTTTGCACCGTTGTGGATTTTGGCTTCCATCGCCCAGCGGAACCCGACAGGGTGCGCTTCAGCGGCGTTACCGCCCATCACCACAATGAGGTTGGCGTTTTTGATGTCGACCCAGTGGTTGGTCATCGCACCGCGACCAAATGTTGGAGCAAGACTTGCTACCGTTGGTCCGTGTCAGACACGCGCCTGGTTGTCGACCGCGAGCATACCGAGTGCGCGCGTAAAACTTCTGGGTTACAATAGCCGGTTTCGTTACTGGAAGCAGAGGCACACAGCATACCGGTGGAGAGCCAGCGGTTAAACGGTGGTGCCTTCGGCATTCTGCGCCATAAAGTTGGCATCGCGGTCTTCTTTCATCAGTTTAGCGATGCGATCGAACGCCTCTTCCCAACTGATTTGTTGCCATTTGTCAGAGCCTGGCGCGCGATATTCCGGGAATTTCAGGCGGCTTTCCGAGTGAATGAAGGTCCACCAGACCTGCCCCTTTCGGACAAAGCGCCCGCGGTTAACCGGATGATCCGGGTCACCTTCGATATGGAAAAATAGATGCTTTGGCGTTTTTTGCACCGTCGCCGAGGCTATACATCAACAGCCCACAGCCGACAGAGCAGTACGTACAGGTGTTACGGGTTTCGCGGGTGCGCAGCAGTTTGTACTGCCGAGTTTCCGCCAGCGCTACGCCGGGCGCAAAGCCCAGTGCCGCCGCCGTGGTGCCTGCCATACCGCCAGCGCAGATCTTAAAGAACTGCCTTCTGCTGACCTGCATGGTCACTCCTTGTTTCGACATTGCTACCTTAATAAGGCGAGCCGCAGGCGCGTTTTGCTGCTTGCCTGCAACACGTGTTATTTGGGTATTTAGAGTTTTACTTTACGGTTACAAAATAACCGCAAAGGGTTGGAATTTTGTATTCCCACAATTCCTTGAGGGATAGGGCGCAGAATACCACATTGTCGGTAGGCTTGTTTGAATGTAGTTAAAACAAAGTGAACGAATTCTAAGCTTGCTAATTTAGAAATGTGAACTAAATCACGTTATTGATTTTGTGTGTTACAAGACTGTATCAACTCATTCGATCTCCTCCTCCCCAGGAGGTAAAACCGGTCTACGGACGCCCGGACGAAAAAATTGATCCATCTCTGGGGCGAACCGCTGCTATTTATGCTGCAATAGCCCCCCTTAAATTGCGAAGTTGCCCAGGAACGAAGTCGTGCCAAAACAAATCCGAGATACCTCCTCCCAGCCCGTCGGCGTCGTGGCGTGCGAGGTACGCAGACCCCCTCAACTCAACCAACCCATCCCGGACTGGATTGCGCAAGAGGTGCCCGTGGCGCTGGTCTACAACGGTATCTCGCACGTCGTAATGATGGCGTCGCCAAAAGATCTGACGCTCTTTGCCATCGGTTTTTCGCTCTCTGAGGGCATTATCGACCACCCTCAAGAGATTTACGGGATGGATGTGGTGCAGGTCTGCAACGGCATGGAGGTACAAATTGAACTCTCCAGCCGTCGCTTTATGGCCCTTAAAGAGCGCCGCCGCGCGCTGGCCGGACGCACCGGCTGCGGTGTGTGCGGTGTGGAGCAGTTGAACGACATCGGCAAACCCATCACCCCGTTGCCTTTTAGCCAGACCTTCAGCCTGGCAAACCTGGATATGGCGCTGAACAACCTTCACGTGTACAGCCGGTCGGCAATCTGAGCGGCTGCACCCATGCCGCCGCCTGGGTATTACCGTCGGGCGAGATCGCAGGCGGGCATGAAGATGTCGGACGCCATGTGGCGCTGGATAAACTGCTGGGCCGCCGCGCGGGAGAGAGCGCCGTCTGGCAGCAGGGGGCTGCGCTGGTCTCCAGCCGGGCCAGCTACGAGATGGTGCAAAAGGCGGCCATGTGCGGGGTCGAGATCCTGTTTGCGGTATCTGCCGCCACCACGCTGGCAGTGGAAGTGGCCGAGCGTTGCAACCTGACGCTGGTGGGATTCTGCAAGCCGGGAAAAGCCACGATCTATACCCACCCACAGCGGTTGAATGTTGTTCAGTAAATTTGAATTCTTTTAGCAAATCCTTCCGCTTTCAGTTGTCGGTGATGAGGCCTATTATTTATCACATCAAGGCACGGTGCCTTTACACCAACAACTAATCGCAAGGGTCTCCTATCATGAAAAGCATCAAAACTTTTGTAGCAGTAATCGCTCTGGCAACGTCCTTTCGGTTCTTTCGCAGCGCAGTCTGTTACCGCATCCGCCAGCACCATTGATGGCGCAGAAGCCAAAATCGCCGCTCAGGCTGAACAGGCAGGCGCGTCTTCTTACACTATTACTCAGGCTTTCGCCGGTAACCGTGTACACATGACCGCTGAACTGAACAAATAAAAGCAACGTTTTTTGTCGAAAGAGCGCCCCCGGGGCGCTTTTTTTAATTTATACCTGTCAGACGCAGCAAGGCCGTCACCACGGCTGCCGCGACGATCACCCCAATCAACGGCACCTTGCGCCAGGCCAGAAACACCGCAAAGGCCACACCCAGCACCCGCGCCATCCCGGCAAAATGTTCCCCTTCATAGAAGGTGGTCGCCAGCGCCACTGAAAACAGCAGCACCGTTGCTGCATCCGACAGCAGGGCCTGGGCGCGTTCAGACAACGCTAACCGGCTGCCCAGTTTGGCTCCAACCGAGACGCATCAGGTAGGTGCCCGCCGACAGCAGGGCGATGCCGAGAATAAAAACGGTCATGTTTTGCATTATTTTTTCCTCGCCGCGAGGCCAAGCAGAGAGAGCAGCACCGGCAGCCCCACCGGCGCAAAGGGCACGGCGGCCAGCGACAACGCAGCACCGCTACAGGCGCGGATAAGCGTTGTGCGGTTCTTAAAGGCGGGGACGACTAAGGCCAGTAAAATAGCCGGGAATACCGCATCCAGCCCGATGGTTTCCGGCTCCGGCAGCAGTTTGCCGACCATCGCCCCCCAGCAGCGTGCCCAGCGGCCAGATGATGGCGACTCCCAGACCACAGAGCCAGTAGGCTGCTTTACGCTGTTCCGGCGTTTTTTGCGACAGGCCAAACACCACGCTTTCGTCATTCATGATGTGGCAGCCCAGCAAGCTGGCGCCGCGTTTACCCACCAGAATCGCGCACCGTTACGCCAAACGGCACATGGCGGGCGTTAACCAGCAGCCCGGCCGCCGCTGCGGCAAGGGGATTGCCCCCGCTGGCGACAATGCCGATAAACATAAATTCCGATGCACCTGCCAGCACCGAAATGGAGAGCACAAAGGGCACCCACAGCGGGAAGCCATACGCCCATCGCCAGCGAGCCGTAGGACATCCCCACAACACCCACCGCCAGACCACACGAGAATAATCGCCTTGATGGTATCGCCGTTAAGACAAGAGAAAGTCTGTTTCATACATATTTAGCCATATCGAACGAGTATCCATTATAATGAACGCATCATATTCGTTTATCAAGATGAACGATTCGTTCGTTTTATAGAACACGAGACCCATTATGACGCAGCCAATCAGCGTAATCGCTAAAAGTCTGGTGCGGGAGCGCATGCGGACCGGGCTTTCACTGGCGGAAATCGCTCGCCGTGCCGGGATCGCCAAATCCACCCCTTTCCCAGCTGGAGTCCGGGAATGGTAATCCTAGCCTCGAAACCTTATGGTCGCTGTGCGTGGCGCTGGATATCCCTTTTGCCCGTCTGCTCGAAACCGCAACAGCCCACTACCCAGGTGATCCGCCTTGGCGAAGGGACGAAAGTCATTGCTGAACAGGCCAACTATGAGGCCATTTTACCTGGCGGCCTGTCCGCCGGGTGCGCGACGCGATATCTATATCCTGATGGCGCAGCCCGGGGCTGACCGTATTTCCCATCCTCACCCGCCGGGTTCGGTTGAGCATATTGTCATCATGAAGGGAAAGGCACTGGTTGGTCTCACCGACGCACCGGAAGCGCTCGGGATTGGAGACTATATTTGCTATCCTGCCGACCAGCCGCATCTCTTCAAAGCGCTTGAGCCAGATACCCTGGCGCTTATGGTGGCGGAACAAAACTGACACACGAAGACACGGATAATCATGTCGCTTAAAGCCATTGCTAAAGAACTGGGACTGTCGGTAACGACGGTGAGCCGCGCCCTCAACGGCTATTTTGACGTTTCCAGCGAGACGCGCGCCCGCGTGGAAGCCGAAGCGCAGCGCCGCGGCTATCGCCCGAACACCTTTGCCCGCCGTTTGAAGATGGGCCAAAATCGACGCCCGTGGGGCTGGTCTTTCCGGTGCATCCCGTTCCGCTCAATAACAGCGTCTTTATGGACATGGTTGGCGAAATTAGCCACGAACTGGCGCAAACATGAGATCGATCTGCTGTTGATTGCCGATGACGATCTGGCCGACAAACACAGCTACATGCGCATGGTGCAAAGCCGCCGTGTGGATGCGCTGATTGTGGCCCATACCCTGGATAACGATCACGCGCCTCGAGCAACTGCAGGCCGCGGATTCCCGTTCCTGGCACTGGGCCGCAGCCATCTGCCAAAACCCTACGCCTGGTTCGATTTCGACAACTATGCGGGCACCTTCAACGCAAACCCGGCGCTTAATTGAGGGCGGGCATCAGCGCATCGCGCTGCTGGGTGAGAGCAACAATCAGGCGTTTATTACCCAGCGTCGGCAGGGCTACCTTGATGCCCTGAAAGAAGCGGGCCTTTCCAGCGAATGGCTGCGCACCATGCCTCCTTCCACGCCGGGCGGGTTACACCACCACGCAGGAACTGCTGGCGCTGGATGTCGCCCCCCACGGCGATCGTCACCGATTGCAACACCCATGGCGACGGCGCCGCAATGGCGCTGGCGCAGATGGGGCCGCTTAACCGGCCGAGGATGCCGTTGCGCTGGTAGTTTACGATGGCCTGCCGCAGGACAGCATTGTCGATATCGACGTGGCGGCGGTGATCCCAATCTACCCGCCAGGGAGTGGGCAAGCAGATCGCCGATATGGTCCTTCAACTGATTAACGGTGAAGAAATCAGCCAGCTTCAGGTGCTGTGGCAGCCAGAATTCTCGCCTGGCCAGACGGCATAAATTTCCCCAATATCTAAAACCCGATCACAAATCCGAAACGTTTTGGTTTGTATCCGAAACGTTTCGGATCAACACTCAGGATATCCCGATGACAGGAGATGTCCGATGCAAGAGGCAGTATTACGACTCGCGAGCGAAACGGTTGATGTGGTGATCAAAACCCACCCGTTCGCCGAAATTCTTTACTGGGGGCCGCACCCTTCGCCACTTTTCGCCGCAGGATGCGGAAACGCTTTCCCGCCCGATTGCCAACGGCAGACTGGATGTTGATTCGCCGGTCACGCTTATGGCTGAACTCAGTCACGGTCTGTTCGGCGCGCCGGGCATTGAAGGCCACCGCCAGGGGCGGGATGGCTCGCCGCAGTTCCGTACCGTCGCGGTATCGCAGCAGGGACAAACCCTGACCCCTCACTGCCGAAGATGACCAGGCTGGCCTGCGTCTGACCAGTGAGATCGCCCTCGATGACAGCGGCGTACTGGCGATTCGCCACGGCCTGACCAATCTCAAAAGCCAGCCGTGCAGGTTGACCGCCTGGCCGTCACCCTGCCGCTGGCGGAACGTGCCCGCGAAGTCATGGCGTTTCATGGCCGCTGGATCCGCGAATTCCAGCCGCATCGCCTGCTGCTGGAGCACGATAGCTTTGTGATTGAAAACCGCCGCGCGCCGCAGCTCCCATGAGCATTTCCCGGCGCTGATCAGCGGCACGCCGGGCTTTAGCGAAATGCACGGTGACGTCTGGGGCGTTCATCTGGGCTGGAGCGGCAACCATCGTCTGCGTGCGGAGGCCAAAACCGATGGCCGCCGTTATTTGCAGGCCGAAGCGCTCTATCTGCCGGGTGAAATGGCGGTGGAGGAGGGCGAAACGCTGTGGACCGCCACGCCTTTACGCCAGCTACTCCGCCCCAGGGGCTGAACGGCATGAGCCAGCAGTTCCACCGCTATCTGCGTGACAACATCATTCGCTTCCCGGAGAACAAACCGCGCCCGGTACACCTCAATACCTGGGAGGGGATCTACTTTAACCACGATCCTGAGTACATCATGCGGATGGCAGACGAAGCGGCCCTCGCTGGGCGTGGAGCGCTTTATCATCGATGATGGCTGGTTTAAAGGGCGCAATGACGACCATGCGGCGCTGGGCGACTGGTATCTCGACGAGCAGAAATACCCCAACGGCTTAACGCCGGTGATTAATCACGTCAAAAGCCTCGGTATGGAGTTTGGCATCTGGGTCGAGCCGGAGATGATTAATCCCAACTCCGATCTGTACCGCGCTCACCCGGACTGGGTGCTGGCCTTACCGGGTTATGAGCAGGCCCACTGGCCGCCACCAGTGGGTGCTGAACCTCAACATTCCTGCTGCCTTCAATTATCTGCTGGAGCGCATGAGCTGGCTGCTGGGTGAGCACGCGGTGGACTATGTGAAGTGGGACATGAATCGTGAGCTGGTGCAGCCGGGCCATAACGGCAAAGCCGCTGCCGATGCCCAGACCCGACAGTTCTACCGCCTGCTGGATACCCTTGGCGAACGCTTCCCCCATGTGGAATTTGAATCCTGCTCTTCCGGCGGCGGGCGTATCGATTATGAAGTCCTGACCCGCTGCCATCGCTTCTGGGCATCGGATAACAATGACGCGCTGGAACGCAACACTATCCAGCGTGGCATGAGCTACTTCTTCCCGCCAGAGGTGATGGGCGCGCATATCGGTCATCATAAATGCCATGCCACCTTCCGTCAGCACAGTATCGCCTTCCGTGGCCTGACGGCGCTGTTTGGCCATATGGGGCTGGAGCTGGACCCTCTCGCCGTGGATGAGCAGGAGCGCGAAGGCTACCGGCACTATGCGGCCCTGCATAAGCAGTGGCGCGAGGTGATCCACCACGGCACCCAGTGGCGGGTGGATATGCCCGACAGCACCACGCTGGCGCAGGGGATAGTGAGTCAGGACCAGCGTCAGGGGCTGTTCATTGTCAGCCAGTTGGCAATGCCTGATTACACTCTGATGATGCCGCTGCGTATGCCGGGGCTGACGGCCAGCGCGCAGTACCGCATCACGCTGCTCGATCACCCCAATATTCGCCTGACCGGTGAGGGGGGACACACCATGCGCAAGCTGCCGGCGTGGATGGAATCCCCGCAGACGGTGAGCGGCGAATGGCTGATGCAGGCGGGGCTTGCCCTGCCGGTTCTGGACCCGGAAACTGCCATCCTGATTGGCGTTGAACGCGTATAAGGGTAATGGGCCGGGCAACCGGCCCTGTGTTGAGGATAAAAAATAATGAATACGACCACCTGTACCCACAAAGACAACCCGAACTTCTGGATCTTCGGATCGTTCTTCTTTCTCTACTTCTTCATCATGGCCACCTGCTTTCCGTTCCTGCCGATCTGGCTGTCGGACATCATCGGCCTGAATAAAACCCATACCGGGATCGTCTTCTCCTGCATCTCGCTGTTTGCCATCTCGTTCCAGCCGGTGCTGGGTGTGGTGTCGGACAAGCTGGGGCTGAAAAAACACCTGCTGTGGATCATCGCGGTACTGCTGTTTCTGTTCGCGCCGTTCTTCCTCTATGTCTTTGCTCCGCTGCTGAAGACCAATATCTGGCTCGGGGCGCTGAGCGGTGGGATCTATATCGGCTTCGTCTTCTCGGCAGGGTCGGGCGCGATTGAGGCCTACATTGAGCGCGTGAGCCGCAACAGCTTCTTTGAATATGGCAAGGCGCGAATGTTTGGCTGTCTCGGCTGGGGGCTGTGCGCCTCAACGGGCGGCATCCTGTTCGGGATTGATCCCTCCTATGTGTTCTGGATGGGTTCCGCGGCGGCACTGGTGTTGATGGTGCTGTTGGTGGTGGCAAAACCGAAGCCTAACCAGACCGCCCAGGTGATGAACGCCCTCGGTGCAAACCAGCCGCAGATCACCGCCAGAACCGTGTTTAACCTGTTCCGCCAGCGCAAAATGTGGATGTTCATTTTGTACGTGATTGGCGTGGCCTGCGTGTACGACGTCTTCGATCAGCAGTTCGCCACGTTCTTTAAAACCTTCTTCGCCACGCCGGAGGAAGGCACGCGGGCATTCGGCTTTGCGACCACCGCCGGGGAGATCTGCAACGCCATCATCATGTTCTGTTCGCCGTGGATCATTAACCGCATTGGCGCAAAAAATACGTTGCTGATTGCCGGGGTGATCATGGCGACGCGCATCATTGGTTCGTCATTTGCGACCACTGCCGTCGAAGTGGTGGCCCTGAAGATGCTGCACGCGCTGGAAGTGCCGTTCCTGCTGGTGGGGGCGTTCAAATACATTACTGGCGTGTTCGATACTCGCCTGTCTGCGACCATCTACCTGATTGGCTTCAACTTTGCCAAACAGCTGGCGGCGATTTTCCTCTCCGCGTTTGCCGGGAATATGTATGACCGGATCGGCTTCCAGGATACCTATCTGATGCTGGGCTGTTTTGTACTGGCGGTGACGGTATTGTCAGCCTTTACGTTGAGCAATAAGCGGGATATCGCTGCCGCGAGCGCGGCAGCGTTAACACATCAGGCCAGGTAAAACACCTCTTGCAGCCCGGTACTCACCGGGCTGTTGTCCGGGTTAGACGGCATCACCTCCCCCATATATTTCCACCAGCGCTGGCAAACGTCGGTATTCGCTACCGCGTTCCAGCGCTCTTCCGATTCGATCTCCACCGTGGCGAACAGCAGGTTGCGGGATTTATCCAGATAAATGGCGTAGTTGTGCGCGCCGTGGTCTTTCAGCACCGCTTCCAGCTCGGGCCAGATCGGGTTGTGGCGACGTTCATACTCCTCGTGTGCGTCAGGGTTTACCTGCATCACAAAGGCTTTGCGGATCATAATGCCTCCAGATAGAGTTCGCGCACCTCGTCACGGCTGGCGCTGCGCGGGTTGCAGGGGGCGCACGGGTCGGCGAGGGCTTTGTCGAGCCAGCCTTCGATGTCGGCTTTGGTGACGCCAAGCTTGCTGAAACCAGAGGGAATACCGACGCGGGCGCTCAGGTCACGAATCGCCTGAATGGCCGACATGCTTGCGGCTTCATCACTCATGCCGCGGGTATCGACGCCCATCGCCTGCGCCACGCGGGCAAACCGCGCCACGGCGTTCGGACGGTTAAAGTTTTCGATAATCGGCAGCAGGATGGCATTGCACACGCCGTGCGGCAGGTTGTGCGTTGCCCCCGGCTGGTGGGCGAGGGCGTGCACCAGTCCAAGCCCGGCGCTGTTAAAGGCCATACCCGCCAGATACTGGCCGAAGGCCATCTGCTCGCGCGCCTCCAGGTTATGCCCGTTGTCTACCGCTTCCGGCAGCCAGTGGGCGATCAGGCGAATGGACTCCAGGGCGTTGGCGTCAGTCAGCGGGTGCGCACCAACGGAGACATAGGCTTCGATGGCGTGGGTCAGGGCGTCCATCCCGGTGGCAGCCGTCACGGCAGCCGGAATATCGAGCATCACGCTGGCGTCATCCACGGCGATATCCGGGATGATGTTCGGGTCGATGATCACCTCTTTGACCTGCCGTTCGGCGTCGATAATGACTGCGTTGCTGGTCATCTCTGCCGCCGTGCCTGCGGTGGTGTTGATCGCCACCAGCGGCACGCCCGCGTTGATCACTTTGCCGACGCCGGAGTAAGCGGTAGAGGGGCCAGGGTTGGCGGTGAGAATTTTAATCGCTTTGGCGGTATCGATCGGGCTGCCGCCGCCGAAGGCAATAATGTAATCACACTGCGCATCCTGATACGCGGCATAACCCTGCTGCACCAGTGCTTCGGTCGGGTTAGGGAAAACTGCGTCGAACAGGTGATACGACATCTGCTGCGCGTCGAGGGCGGTAAACAGGCTGTCGAGCAGGCCCATTTTTACCAGCTGACCGTCGGTGACAATCAACGCCGTGCCCCACTGTTTGTTTGCCACCAGCTTAACCATATCGCCGATTGCGCCTGCGCCGTGCAGGCTGATTTTTGGCAGCGCCAACATAAAGCTCATGATAATTCTCCTTAATGGTGATTTTGCAAATCTGGGCCCCTCACCCTAACCCTCTCCCCAAAGGGGCGAGGGGACTGTTCCGTGCGGCCTTTCTCCCTCTGCCCAAAGGGGCGGGGGCACTGCACCGTGCGGCCTTTCTCTCTCTGCCCAAAGGGGCGAGGGCGCTGCACCGTGCGGCCTTTCTCTCTCTGCCCAAAAGGGCGGGGCACTGCACCGTGCGGCCTTTCTCTCTCTGCCCGAAGGGGCGAGGGCGCTGCACCGTGCGGCCTTTCTCTCTCTGCCCAAAAGGGCGGGGCACTGCACCGTGCGGCCTTTCTCCCTCTGCCCAAAGGGGGCGAGGGCGCTGCACCGTGCAGCCTTTCTCCCTCTGCCTAAAGGGGCGAAGGCACTGCACCGTGCGGCCTTTCTCCCTCAGCCTAAAGGGGCGAAGGCACTGCACCGTGCGGCCTTTCTCCCTCAGCCCAAAGGGGCGGGGGCGCTGCACCGTGCGGCCTTTCTCTCTCTGCCCAAAGGGGCGAGGGCGCTGCACCGTGCGGCCTTTCTCTCTCTGCCCGAAGTGGCGAGTGCACTGCACCGTGCGGCCTTTCTCTCTCTGCCCAAAGGGGCGAGGGCGCTGCACCGTGCGGCTTTTCTCCCTCTCCCCTTTGGGGAGAGGGCAGGGGTGAGGGGATTACATCCGTCTTCGCTGCATAATCCGGCGGGTGATGATCGGCAGGGAGATCACCACAATCAGCATGGCGCCGATGATCACCGACATCACAATGCCCGGCACGTTGAGCAGGCTCAGGCCAAAGGTGACCAATCCCATCAGGAAGGCGGCGATAATCACGCCCACCATGCTGCCGGAACCGCCGAGAATATTGACGCCGCCCAGCACCGCCATGGTCACCACCGCCAGCTCCCAGCCCATCGCAATGGTCGGGCGGGTACTGCCCAGACGCGAGGTAAGCAGCACCGAGGCCAGCCCGGCCATCAGCCCCACCAGGGCAAAGAGGATCAGGTTGTGACGCTTCACGTTGATGCCGGAATACCAGGCCCCGGTCGGGTTGTTGCCGATGGCGTAGGTGCGACGCCCGAAGTTGGTCTTGTGCAGCACGAAGGCAAACAGGATGGCCAGCACGATAAAGAGCGCGAACTCAAACGACAGCGCGCCCCAGACATACCCCTGACCAAACCAGGCGAAGCTCTCCGGCCAGGTGTTCAGCGCCTGGTCGCCCAGCAGAATGTAGGTGATGCCGCGATAGAGGCTCATGGTGCCGATGGTGATCACAATCGAGGACAAGTTAAAGCGGGTCACCAGCAGGCCGTTGAACAGCCCCGCACAGCAGCCCAACGCCTAAGCCCACGCAGACCAGCAGCGGCGTATCCAGCCCGGCCGCCGCGCAAAAGCCCATCACCGTGGAACTGAGGGCGATAGTGGAGGCCACCGACAGATCAATTTCCCGGGCGATAATCAGCATTGCCATCGGCAACACGATGATCGCTTTTTCGGTAAAGTTGAACGTCGCATCCGACAGGTTCCAGATATCGAGGAAGTAAGGGGAGGCGAGGGCGTTGCCGACGAATACGGCCAGCGTTACCGCCAGCAGAAAAACCTTCCCAGCACAGCAGGCGCTGGAAGATGCCCGCCGGGGCGGGGGCATGTTTAATCTCTTCAGACGTCATTATTTTACTCATCATCTCACCGCCTGTTTCTGACGAGCCAGCGCCGCATCGCGCAGGATCAGCCGTCCTTTGCGTTTGTTGCCACGTTCATTGAGCAGCACCGCAATCACGATCACCGTCCCGGAGATGGCCATCTGCCAGAACGGCGACACGCCAATCACCGGCAGGGCGTTGTTGATCACCCCGAGGAACAGTGCCCCGCACAGGCAACCCAACACCCGGCCCGTACCGCCCATGGTGCTGATGCCGCCGATGACGCAGGCCGCTACCACCTGCAGCTCAAAGCCGTTTGCCACATCGACATAGGCCACCGCAAAGCGCGAGATCCACAGATAGCCGCAGAACCCGGCCAGGGCCCCGGAGAGGCAGAAGCTGACGAACTGCATTTTTCCGGCGTTGATCCCGGTGTAATAAGCCGCCGTGGCGTTACCGCCTGCGGTGTACAGTGCGCGCCCGGTACGGCTGTAGCGCAGGAAATAGCCCACCAGCAGCAACGCGGCAATGGCGCACCAGCTCAGCACCGGCAAGCCCAGCACCGATGCCCGCGGCAGGCCGAGGAAATCAGCACCCATCTGGTTGGAGTTCACCCAGCCGCCGCCGGAGAGCAGAAAGATAATCCCGCGGTAGATGCTCATGGTGCCCAGTGTCACCACAATCGCCGGAATGCCCATTTTCCATACCAGCAGGCCGTTGATGATACCCATCAGCAGGCCCAGCGCGGTCGCCAGGATCAGCAGCGCCCAGACCGGCACATCGGGGTAATGGAAGTTAATCAGGGCGACAATCATCCCGGTCAGTGCCAGGTTTGCCGCCATCGACAGGTCAATGCCTTTGGTGAGCAGCACCATCATCTGCCCGAGGGCGAGAATGATCAGAATGGAGGTGTCGTTAAATATCTCCACCAGGTTGCCCGGCGCGATAAACGACGGGGCACGCGCGCCGATGGCGATAACCATCAGCACAATCACCGCCGCCAGTAATGCCTCGCGGTGTTTAAGCAGCTGTTGCACCATTATGCGGCCTCCTGTCTGGCACCGCTGGCGGCGCTGACGATGGTTTCAGCCGTCGCGCCCCCCGCCTGATATTCCGCCACCATTAACCCTTCATGCATAACGATGATCCTGTCAGCCATGCCCATCACTTCCGGCAGTTCGGAGGAGACCATGATCACCGCCAGCCCCTGGCCGACCAGCTCGGACATAAACTGATGCACCGCCGCTTTGGAGCCGATATCGATCCCTTTGGTCGGTTCATCGAGGATGATTACGTCCGGGTGGGTTGCCAGCCACTTGCCGATCACCACTTTCTGCTGGTTGCCGCCAGAGAGAGTTTCGACCGCCTGTTTCCAGCTAAAGGCTTTTACTTGCAGCCGCTTCGCATATTCGTCTGCCAGTTGCCACTCGCGATCGTCATTCAGCACGCCGTTGGCGTTGAGTTTGTTGAGCTGTGGCAGGCTGATGTTCTGCGCAATCGACAGTTCGATAATCGCCCCCTGCTTCTGGCGCTCTTCAGGCACGCAGACGATCCCGGCTTTGATGGCATCCGCTGGCTGGCGGAAATGCTGTTCTTTACCGTTCAGCACAATGCTGCCGGAAGAAGGGCGCGAGACGCCGGAGAGCGCCTGCATCAGCTCGGTACGCCCGGCGCCCACCAGCCCGTAGAAGCCGAGGATCTCACCTTTGCGCAGGGTAAAGGTGATGTTCGCGAACTCGGTCGGGTGGCAGAGATCCTGCACCTCCAGCACGATATCGCCTTTTTCGCATTCCACCTTCGGGAAGGTCTGGGTAATGGCGCGGCCCACCATCATCGCCACCATCCGCTCTTCGGTGATGTCATTGATGGCCCCCGCGCCGACAAACACGCCGTCGCGCAGAATGGTGTAGTGATCGGCCAGTTCAAAAATCTCGTCGAATTTATGCGAGATAAACAGGATCGCTTTCCCTTCCTGCTTTAAACGTTCCACGATCTGATAGAACTCAAGGATTTCGTGCTGGGACAGGGCCGCCGTTGGTTCGTCGAGAATAACGACCTGCGCGTCAAACGACAGCGCCCGGGCAATTGCGACCATATGGCGCTGGGCGATGCTCAGGGTTTTCAGCATCGCGCGGGGGTCAATCTGCACCTCCAGACGGGTGAGGATCGCCTGCGCCCGTCGGTGCATTTCCGGCCAGTCGAGCTTTTTGAAAATGCCTTTATACAGATACTGACCGACAAAAATGTTTTCGGTGACCGACAGCTCATCGAACAGGACGGTCTCCTGGTGAATCGCGGTGATGCCCACCTTATGCGCCGAGTCGGGGGTCGGCAGCTGTATAGGAATGGCTTTGTAGAGGATCTCGCCCTCGTCGGGCTGGTAGATGCCGGTCATCACTTTGACCAGCGTCGATTTGCCCGCGCCGTTTTCACCGATCAGAGCGGTGACTTTGCCGGGCCAGAGTTCAAGCTGCACGTTCTCAAGCGCGCGTACACCAGGGAAAACTTTGGTGATGCCATTGAGCGCCAGTAATGGGGTCATGATAGTTCTCCACTTGTATCCCTCTCCCACAGGGAGAGGGAAAAGGAATCAGAAGATTTTTGAGAACTTATCAATGTTGCTGGCATCGTAAACAAACGGCTCAGCCATTGCGCCGCTGCCGTCGGCATCCAGCTTCACTTTGCCCAGTTTGCCCATGCTGGCTTCTTCTTTGGTCGCCGTGCCTTTCACCAGATCATCCGCTAAGTAAGTCGCGGCATAACCGAGGTCAATCGGGTTCCAGATGGCGAAGCTCTTGCTGGCACCGGATTTCACCGCGCCCGCCATTTCAGATGGCAGGCCGAGGCCGGTCACGTACACTTTGCCGATCTTGCCCTGATCTTTCACCGCCTGCGCTGCCGCCACGATGCCGACCGACGACGGAGAGACGATCACTTTCAGATCCGGGTAGGTTTTCAGCAGGCCGACCGCTTCGCGGTAGCTCTTATCCGACAGATCGTCGCCATAGGCCACGGTCACCAGATTGACGGACGGGTACTGTGGCAGCACCTTTTTCATCTCGGCAATCCAGGTGTTCTGGTTGGTGGAGGTCGGCGTGGCACTCAATACCGCCACATCGCCTTTTTCCACGTTCAGCGCTTTCAGCGCTTCGGCCGCCAGCTTGACGTTAGTCTCGCCAATCAGCGCGTTATTGGAAGGGTTAAGGTGGATCTGGCGCCCGGCTTTCGCCACGCCGGAGTCCCACGACACCACTTTGATCCCGCGCTGCATCGCTTTTTTCAGCACCGGCACCACGGCATCAGGATCGTTGGCGGAGATGGCGATCGCATCCACCCCCTGCGCGATCAACCCGTTCAGCACTTCGATCTGGGCTTCGGCGGTGGTGGTGGTTGGGCCGGTATAGATCACTTTAACATCACCTAACTCTTTGGCTGCCTCCTGGGCACCCACGTTTGCCGCTTCGAAGAAGCCATTACCTAACGATTTCGCCACCAGGGCGATTTTAACTTCAGCTAAAGCAGAACCGGACAACGCCAGGGCGGCAACGGTGAGGATCAAGCTTGTCTTTATTTTCATTGCTTTTACTCCACTTAATAAGGTGATTTGTGTAGGGATTGCAGGTGTAGCTTCGCCCCGTCTCAATGAGCGGGGCGCGATGTTCTTATTTGTACAGATCTAACGCGGACTGCATCGGGTTGACGCCAAAGCGTTTGCCCAGCGCAATCAGTTCTTCCCGGGTGATGGTCTGCTTCATGCCACCCATCGAATAGACTTTTACCAGCACTTCGGCAGACTTCTCGGCGGTGTCGATCAGACCAAAGGTTTCATCGAGCGTCGGGCCGCTGCCGAACACGCCGTGGAACGGCCACAGCACCAGCGAGTGTTTTTGCATCTGAATCGCCGTGGCTTCGCCGATCTCATCCGTACCGGGTACCATCCACGGCAGAATGCCCACGCCATCCGGGAACACCACCAGACACTCGGTGCTGCCTTCCCACAACTGACGGGTGATAACGTCGGTGTTGTTCTCCAGCACGAAGGTCAGGGCAATCAGGTTGGTGGCGTGGCAGTGCATAATCACGCGATCTTTCCCGCCGGTGACTTTGATACGCTCACAGTGGGAGAGGAAGTGGGACGGCAACTCAGAGGTTGGCACCGCTTCGTCAGTCAGCCCCCAAAGAATGTGGTAGCCCGCGCCGTCGCTGTCCACTTTTACCACCCCTAAATTCGCGGTGGGATCAAGCTGGACGTTGCGGAAGAACTTGCCGGAACCGGTAACGATAAACGGCGTATTGGCGAGCAGCGGCATCGGCTGGCTCAGGGCGATATAGCACGGTTTGGCGTGGAAGTCGGCTTCATACGGGGCGATATCCGCTTCGTCCAGGCGCAGCGTCAGGTTGCCGCCGTTGCGCTCGTCCCAGCCTTTCAGCCAGGCGTCGGAGGTGGCTTTAATCATGCCCTGGACGAACCAGGCGTCGATAATGGTCTGCATAGTCTTTCATTTCCTGTTAAATCGGGGCGGGGTTTCCCCTCACCCTGACCCTCCCCCCAAAGGGGCGAGGGAATGGTGTGATGCCTCTCCGTCAGGGAGAGGGCAAGGACGAGGGTTGTCTTACCCGCGTTGGCTCAAAATCTCTTTCTCATACGCCCGGACGTTATCCAGCCACTGGCTGCCCGCCGGGGCGTCGTTGCGCTGGCAGTACATCTCCCATACCGCCTGCCATGGCAGTGATTTTTGCTCCTCCAGCAGCGCCAGACGCGCGGTGTAATCGCCCGCGGCTTCCAGCGCACGCAGTTCGGCGGTTGGCTCCAGCAGGGCGCGCAGCAGGGCTTTCTTCATGTTGCGGGTGCCGATAACCCAGGCCGCGATGCGGTTGATGGAGGCATCAAAGAAGTCGAGGCCGATGTGCACCCGGTCGAACAGGTCATGGCGAATAATCTCGCTGGCGATGGCCTGGGTTTCGTCATCCAGCAGCACCACGTGGTCGCTGTCCCAGCGTACCGGACGGCTGACGTGCAGCAGCAGGTGCGGCACATAGAGCATGGCGGCTGAAATTTTGTCGGAGATCACTTCTGTCGGATGGAAGTGGCCGGCGTCCAGGCACAGCGCGGTCTGACGGCTGGTGGCGTAACCCATGTAGAACTCGTTGGAGCCGACGGTGTAGCTCTCGGCACCAATGCCGAACAGCTTGCTCTCCACGGCGTCGATGTGGTGCGCCGGGTTCAGCTTTTCGCTAATCACTTCATCCAGCGCCGCCAGCAGACGCTGACGCGGGGCGAGGCGGTCCACGGTGATGTCTTTCATCCCGTCCGGGATCCAGATGTTCATCACCGATGGCGTGCCCAGCTGCTCGCCAAAGTACGCCGACACGCGGCGGCTGGCCTTCACGTGGTCGATCCAGAACTGACGAATTTCGTCATCGGCGTGGGCGAGGGTAAAGCCGTCGGCGCTCAACGGATGCGAGAAGCAGGAGGGGTTAAAATCCAGCCCCAGCTTGTTGGTTTTCGCCCACTCGACCCAGTTCTTAAAGTGTTCCGGCTTGATGGCGTTGCGATCGACCGGCGTGTCGGACTCCAGATAGATAGCGTGCAGGTTAAGGCGTTTTGGCCCCGGGATCAGGCTCAGGGCCAGCTCCAGATCGGCCCGCAGCTCGGCGGCGTTACGTGCCTTGCCCGGATAGTTACCTGTGGCCTGGATGCCGCCGGTCAGCGCACCGCCTGGGTTCTCAAACCCGGCGACATCATCGCCCTGCCAGCAGTGCATAGAGACGGGCAGACGGTCGAGCTGACGCAGAGCCTCCTCGACATCCACGCCCACGGCGGCGAAACGCTGTTTAGCCAGTTCCCAGGCTTGTTCAAGTTGAGTGGTCATGCGCAAAGCTCCTTAGTCGGTCGTTGTTGCTGAAACTGCGTGCGGTAGCGGGCAATCTCATGATCGGGATGAGGGGTAAAAGTGGTCAGGCCGTAATTGCCGGTCACCACCTGACGGAACTGGTCCACGTCGGCCAGCTCGTCGAGGGTCACCAGCTGGATGCCAATATTGCCGAGAGTGGAGGCCTCAACCGGCCCGGCTAACACCGTGATGCCGCAGGCGTTGGCGCACAGCTGGTTGAGCAGATGGTTCTGGCAACCGCCGCCAACAATGTGCAACTGGCTGAACGGCTTGCCGCGCAGGGTCGCCAGCTCGTGCAGCACCTCGGCATACAGCAGGGCGAGGCTGTCGAAGATGCAGCGCGCCAGGTCGGCGGCGCTCTCCGGTACGGGCTGGGCGGTCTCGCGGCAGGCGGCCTGGATCTCGGCGCTCATATTGGCCGGGTTGATAAAGCGCTCGTCATTGGGGTTGATCAGGAAACGGCACGCCGGAAGGGTTTCCGCCTCACCGATCAGGGCGGTCAGGTCGCTGATGCGTTGCTCTTTCAGCACCCGCTGCAGCAGCCATAAGCCCATTATGTTTTTCAGCACCCGGTAGCGGCCTTCGGCGCCGCCTTCGTTGGTAATATTCGCTGCCAGCGCGGTATCGCTGGTGTAGGGCGTTTTGCTTTCAAAGCCCATCAGCGACCAGGTGCCGGAGGAGAGATAGGCCGCATCCTGAGAGGCCAGCGGGGCGGCGATAACCGCGCTGGCGGTGTCGTGGCTGGCGACGGCCACCACCGGGATAGCGTTCTCCTGCGGGCATGTCCAGTGACCGATCACGTTGCCCGGATGGGTCGGGGTGCCAAACCAGTCGCGCGACGCACCCGTCCAGTTGAGCAGGTTCTCGTCCCAGGAATCGGAATTGATGTTTACCAGCTGGGTGGTGGTGGCGTTGGTATATTCCCAGTTCATCTGGCCGGTGAGACGGTAGCTGAAGTAGTCGGGGATCAGCAGGGCATGGGCGACGTTCGCCACCAGCTCCGGCTGCTGTTCCACCAGGGCGCGCAGCTGATACAAGGTATTAAACGGCAGAAACTGAATGCCGCTGCGGCCATAGATTTCGGCTTTCCCGAGCTGCGCCAGCGCATGCGCCATCACCCCATCGGTGCGGCTATCACGATACGAGACCGGCAGGCCGACGCGGTTACCGTTGCCGTCCAGCAGGACGTAATCCACGCCCCAGGTGTCGATCCCGATGCTGTCGATGTGAATGCCTTCTTCACATACCTTATTTAGCCCGGTACGGATCTCCGCTTCCAGAGTGTCGATATCCCAGCAGTCAAAACCGTCCTGTTTTTGCAGGCAGTTCACGAAACGGTGGATTTCGCGCAGCTGAAGGGTGCGCTGCTCGCGATGGTAGCTCGCCAGCATTACGCGGCCGCTGGATGCGCCTAGATCGACAGCCACACAATGGCGAAAAGTCATGGTCCGGTCCTTCCTTTAGTCATTACCGGACAGTGTAAAAAAGGGAAGCGTCGGCGACCTTCTTACTACTGACAGCGCATTTCAGGCGCTGGCAAGAAAGCAAAGATGAACGTGAGGAAGTTCACATTTTCCGCTAATAGCGCGGCTCTCAAGGGATGTGACGGTGGGCGCATTTCCAGATCTTTCCCGCCTTTTCTTGAAAAAGCGACAGGCTTTGCGCCATTTGCTGTCGAAAATTTAAGGTCAGCCGGGAAACCCTAAATTACTATTTTGAGAACTTTTATCATCTGGTGACCCGTTATGACCGTACTGCACAGCGTGGATTTTTTCCCTTCAGGCCACTCGCCTGTGGCGATTGAGCCGCGGCTGCCCCAGGCTGCGTTTCCAGAGCATCATCATGATTTTCATGAGATTGTGATTGTGGAGCACGGTACGGGTATCCATGTTTTTAACGGGCAGCCTTACACCATTAGCGGCGGCACGGTGTGTTTTGTGCGCGACCATGACCGGCACATGTATGAACATACCGATAACCTGTGCCTGACCAACGTACTGTATCGCTCCCCGGAAGCGTTCCAGTTTCTGTCAGGGCTGAACCAGCTGTTGCCTCAGGAGCAGGACGGTCACTATCCGTCGCACTGGCGGGTAAACCAGGCCACGCTACAGCAGGTGCGCCAGCTGGTCAGCCAGATGGAGCAGTCCGAAGAGGGGCAGACTACCCACGCCCTCGCCAGCCGCGAGATCCTGTTTATGCAGCTGTTGGTGTTGCTGCGTCGTGGCAGTCTGGTGGACGGGGCGGCGGATAACGACGCGCGGCTCAACCAGTTGATGGCGTGGCTGGAAGATCACTTCGCCGAAGATGTCTGCTGGGAGACGCTGGCAGATAACTTTTCCCTGTCGCTGCGCACGCTGCATCGCCAGCTGAAGCAGCATACCGGGCTAACGCCCCAGCGCTATCTCAACCGGCTGCGCTTAATCAAAGCGCGCCATCTGCTGCGCCATACCGACGAGAGCGTTACCGATATCGCCTATCGCTGCGGTTTTGGCGACAGTAACCACTTTTCGACCCTGTTTCGCCGGGAATTTGACTGGTCCCCGCGCGACATTCGCCAGGGCCGGGATGCGATGCTTCAGTAACGCGAGGAAAATCACCGTTTTACTGCCGCAAAGCGGGTAATAATGTCAGGTTATTCACCGTTGAGGTTGTGATGTGGCCGGACAGTTGATTCTTCGCAGAGCTGATTTTTTTGCCTCCACCGCGCAGGCCGTCGCGGTGGCGGACCGCTATCCGCAAAATGTCTTTGCCGAACATACTCACGATTTTGGCGAACTGGTGCTGGTGTGGCGCGGTAATGGCCTGCATGTCCTCAACGATCGCCCTTACCGCATTACCCGTGGCGACCTGTTTTAATATCCGTGCGGAAGATAAACACTCCTACGCCTCGGTCAACGATCTGGTACTTCAGAACATCATCTACTGCCCCGACCGCCTGAAGCTCAACGTCGACTGGGCGGCGAACATCCCCCGGTTTTCTCAAAGCGGGCAACACTCCGCACTGGCGGCTGGGCAGCAACGGCATGACGCAGGTGCGCCCGGTGATTACGCAACTGGAGCAGGAGAGCCTGAAGACCGATCCCCACGCATTCGATATGGCCGAGCTGCTGTTTGCTCAGCTGACGATCATGCTCAAACGCTACCGTTACGCCCCGGATAACCCGGCCGCCAGCGAGCCGGAAGCACTGCTGGATAAGCTGATCACCGCCCTGGCGGGCAGCCTGAACCGCAGCTTTGTGCTGGAAAAGTTTTGCGAGCAGGAGCAGTGCAGCGAGCGCGCCCTGCGCCAGCAGTTCCGCACCCAGACCGGCATGACGGTAAACCACTACCTGCGCCAACTGCGGATCTGCCATGCGCAGTATCTGCTGCAACATACCGAGTTGCTGGTCAGCGAAGTCGCCATGCAGTGCGGCTTTGAGGACAGTAACTACTTTTCGGTGGTGTTTAACCGTGAAGTGGGGATGACCCCGGTTCAGTGGCGACACCGCAGCCATAACGCCGCGTAATAGATTGTTTGCTCCCCCCTGCGCATCACCGCACGCCCCGCCAGATCAGTCACATAACGAAAAGTTATAACCTTATTAAAACTACGGCATTGATAAACATTTTCAATATCATTTAATTAACTATAATGAACCAACTGCTTACGCGGCATTAACACGTTTGCCGCCCGACAATAATGGAGATGATTATGAGCTATACCCTGCCATCCCTGCCGTACGCTTACGACGCCCTTGAGCCGCATTTCGACAAGCAGACGATGGAGATCCATCACACCAAACACCACCAGACTTACGTTAACAACGCCAACGCGGCGCTGGAAAGCCTGCCAGAATTCGCTAGCCTGCCTGCTGAAGAGCTGATCACCAAACTGGATCAACTGCCAGCTGACAAGAAAACCGTTCTGCGTAACAACGCTGGCGGCCACGCTAACCACAGCTTCTTCTGGAAAGGCCTGAAAACCGGCACCACCCTGCAGGGCGACCTGAAAGCCGCTATCGAGCGCGACTTCGGCTCCGTTGATAACTTCAAAGCTGAGTTTGAAAAAGCCGCTGCTACCCGTTTCGGCTCTGGCTGGGCGTGGCTGGTACTGAAAGGCGACAAACTGGCTGTGGTTTCCACTGCTAACCAGGACTCCCCGCTGATGGGTGAAGCTATCTCTGGCGCATCCGGTTTCCCAATCGTGGGTCTGGACGTGTGGGAACACGCTTACTACCTGAAATTCCAGAACCGTCGCCCGGACTACATCAAAGCCTTCTGGGACGTGGTGAACTGGGACGAAGCAGCAGCACGTTTCGCCGCTAAAAAATAAGGTTGCAAAGCCGTCTGTGAGAAGCGAGTCTGATGACTCGCTTTTTTTATACCCACAATCTGCGTAAGGAGGCGCGATGAATCATCCCGTTAACGTATTTATCGGAAAAATAAAGGATTACGAAGGCAGCCGCCCGAGCGCGATTGCCAAACTGCAGGTTGACGGCGAGCTCTCCCTCACCGAAAAAGGGCTGGTGGGCGATGAGCAGGCGGAGAAGAAAATCCACGGCGGGCCGGATCGGGCGCTGTGCCACTATCCGCGCGAGCATTATGCATTCTGGGCCAGCGAATACCCTGACCAGGCCGGGCTTTTCGTCGCCCCGGCTTTTGGCGAAAACCTGTCAACCGAAGGGCTGACCGAGAAGAACGTATTTATCGGGGATATCTTTCGCTGGGGCGAGGCCCTGATCCAGGTCACTCAGCCGCGGTCTCCCTGCTTCAAGCTCAACTTCCACTTCGGTATCAGCGATATCGCTACGCAGATGCAAAATGCCGGGAAAACCGGCTGGCTGTATCGGGTGATTTTAGCAGGGAAGGTCGAAACGGATGCGCCGCTGACGCTGGTCTCTCGCCTGAGCGATGTGTCGGTGTATGACGCCTGTGCTATCGCCTGGCATATGCCGTTTGATGATGAGCAATATCACCGTCTGCTGTCGGCGGCGGGGCTATCCATCAGCTGGACCAGAACCATGCAGAAGCGGCGACTTAGCAACAAGATCGAAGATAATTCACGGAGATTGTGGGGGAAGTAATATGTTTTGAGTTTTCTTTGAATTAATAGTTTCGAGGTCAAGATGGATGGGATTTTTTTAGGTGCTGGGGCTTCTTATGAAGTGGGTATGCCTTTAGTATGGGAATTTACTGACGTTATAAGGAAAAATATTTTAAAAAGACTTCATACCAAACTGTTTAATTTCCATGGAGATGAAAAAGCAAAAGACTTTTTTAAAGGATTAATTGAAGATAAGACTCTTCATTATGAAGATATGGTTGGTTTGTTAGAAGAAAAGTATCTTGATAACGAACTGAATCGCGAGGTTACCCACCACATAATCCTTCAATTTATAGAATGCATTCAGCTCTTACTGTTGGAAATTCAAGGTAATATCAATTTACTATTCAAAGCTAAAGTTAATCATTATGTTGGATTAAGAAAAATTCTTGAAAAAAAAGAGTGTACATATGTATTCTCTTTAAACCATGATGTTGTTTTTGAAAGCATCTGTAATCATCATAATATCAGGTTTAAAGATGGTTTTTATCATCAAAATACAAACTATAGTAACATCGCTAATTTTAAATGTTTAACCGCTAAACAAATAGATGATGATTCATTCGATTTTTTCAAAGATTGTGATTCTGGTTTTAATTTAATAAAATTGCATGGATCTATTGATATGTTTGCAGTAGAGGATAAACTGCTTTTTTAAAAGTATATGGCGATACACAATGTATAGATGGAATTTTTAATGAAATAAGGAAGGTTGAAAATCTAAATATATCAATATGTAAACGAGATGGTCTTCGGACAGCGAATGAAGTTCTTACTTTCGATAATGATGGTGAACTTCAGTTTCTCAGAAGATCTTTACTATCTGGGAAACATAAATTTCAGAAGAGATTTCAACAAATCGTCCCTGTCTCATTTATGAATTTATTTGAAAAGCGAATTGATAAGATCGATTGTTTGAGTGTGATTGGCTACAGTTTTGGTGACAAGCATATCAATGAAATTTTGAAGAACTGGTTCGAAAAAAACAATAATAGAAAGGTGGTTGTATATGATCCATTTTTGACAATGGTACCAGAAATATTTAATTCAAATGCAAATAGGGTAGACCTAATTCAGGGCGGGTTTACTGATTTCTGTAACGCATTTGAAACCGAGACTAACTCACAATTATATATTGAGAATAAATTTCTAAGCATGATTAGAGAAGAACTCCGTAAAAAAAATATTTCCTAGAAGTAATATATAGGTTGTTAATCTAAAGGCAGATATAGGAGATAGAGTACATCGATTCTCCTTGCTAGAATGCAATGCCGGGTAAGGCGAAGCCGCCACCCGGCACAATAATTACGAACGCTTGTGCAACGGTAGCCAGAGCGTTAACCGCAAGCCGCCCAGCGGACTGTCATCGGCTTTCACCCAGCCACGGTGCTGCTGCATCGCGGTTTCGACAATCGCCAGACCCAGCCCGGTGCCGCCGGACTCACGGTCACGCGCCTCGTCGGTACGGTAGAACGGACGGAAAATCTGCTCGCGATCTTCCGGGCTGACGCCAGGGCCATCGTCATCAACGTTGATGGTGATGCCGTCTTTGTCCACCGAGAACGCCACCTCGATTTTGGTATGCGAATAGCGCAGGGCGTTACGTACGATATTCTCCAGCGCGCTTTCCAGCGTGTTGGGGTTACCGTACAGCGGCCATGGGCCTGGCGGGAAGTTGACGGTGAAGGATTTCCCCATCTGCTCCGCTTCGAATGCCGCGTTATCCAGCACCTCGTGCCACAGGTGGTTGGCTTTCACCGTCTCGCTGACCAGCGCGTTTTTCTGCTGATTGCGGGACATGACCAACAGGTCATTGATCATGCTGTCCAGACGATGCGCTTCGGTTTCGATACGCTCCAGCTCTTTGCTCTCTCCGCTACGGCGGCGCAGCAGGGCGGTGCCCAGTTGCAGACGCGTCAGCGGGGTGCGCAGCTCATGAGAAATATCAGAGAGCAGACGCTGCTGGGTGGTCATCATCCGCTCAAGCGCCGCCACCATCTGGTTGAAGCTGGCCCCTGCCGCCAGGAACTCCTGTGGCCCGGCTTCCAGCTCCGGGTGCTGTCGCAGGTTGCCCTGCGCCACTTCATCCGCGGCGTTTTTTAATTTACGTGCGGGTTTCGCCAGGCTCCACGCCAGCCACAGCAACAGCGGTGAACTCACCAGCATGGTAACAATCAGCAGCAGCAGCGGGCGGTCAAATAGCAGGTTGATAAAATCGGACTGGGAGTTGCTTGCCGGGCGAATCAGGTAGAGCTGGTAGTTATCCTCCCCGTCATTGACGGAGAATGGCCCCACCATCTCTACCCGACCATATTTTTTCTTTTGCGGATGATCGGCGTTATCCGCCTGGCCAATGAAGTTGCGGATAATCTGCATTTCATTGCGGTCTGCCCCGATCACGCGGCCTTCGCTGGTCACCAGCAGCAGGCGTTGTCCCGGCGGCGCCCATTTTTCGATAGCGCGAAACAGCCTGCGCCACCACATCAAATCATTGGGCGGATCGATGGCCAGCTCTGCTTCTACGTGCTGCTCGATCATCACACCCTGACGTTGCTCGCTGTCGAGAAGCTCCGTCATCTGGCGTGAGTCGAGTTTGGGTAACATCAAAACCAGCATTAAAACCAGTGCCAGCGTCAGCCAGAAGATGGCGAAGATGCGGGCGGTTAAGCTGCCTATCATGAAGCGGACACCATCAGATAGCCGCGTCCACGCAGGGTTTTAAACCACGGATGACCATCCTTGCGCTCCGGTAATTTGCGGCGCAGGTTAGAGATGTGCATATCAATTGCCCGGTCGAACGGCGTCAGGCGTTTACCCAGCACTTCCTGGCTCAGATGCTCACGCGATACCACCTGGCCCAGATGCTGCGCCAGCAGATAAAGCCAGTGTGAATTCGGTGCCGGTGAGTTCCAGCGCCTGGCCGTCGAAGCTGGCTTCCTGGCGGCCTGGATTCAGGCTCAGGGAGTCGACTTCAAGGGTTGGCGAACCGCTGTCGGTGTTTTGCTGCTGCTCGCTCCAGTGGGAACGGCGCAGGATCGCCCGAATACGTGCCACCAGCTCACGGTCGTTAAACGGTTTAGGCAGATAGTCATCGGCACCCAGCTCAAGGCCAAGTACACGATCGAGTTCGCTACCGCGCGCGGTCAGCATAATTACTGGGGTCTGGTGCGTCTGGCGCAGCTCTTTAAGGGTGTCGATACCGTTCTTCTTCGGCATCATGACGTCGAGCAAAAGCAAGTCGATGCTATCGTCGAGTTGACTCAGCGCCTGCTCCCCGTCGTGGGCTACCGACACGTCAAAGCCTTCCATGTCGAGCAACTCCTTTAAAAGGGATGTCAGCTCTCGGTCATCATCAACTAACAGGATTTTATTCATTGTTTAAATACCTCCGAGGCAGAAATTACGTCATCAAGGCTATCTAATCCATGACTTTACGTTGTTTTACACCCCCTGACGCATGTTTGCAGCCTGAATCGTAGACTGTCTCTCGTTGAATCGCGACACGAAAGATTTTGGGAGTAAGTGATGCGCAAAGTTACCGCTGCTGTCATGGCCTCAACGCTGGCGTTTAGTGCATTTAGCCAGGCTGCTGGAGTCATCACCGGCGATAACCGTCTCTCAGTGGAGGGCATCGCGCAGCAGAGTGCCCAGGGCCATATGTTCGACGGCATAAGTTTAACCGAACATCAGCGTCAGCAGATGCGAGATCTCATGCAGCGGGCTCGTCATGATCAGCCCCCTGTTAATGTTAGCGAAATGGAGACAATGCATCGCCTTGTCACCGCAGAAAATTTTGATGAAAACGCTGTGCGCGCTCAGGCAAACAAAATGGCGCAGGAACAGGTTGCCCGACAGGTCGAAATGGCTAAGGTCCGCAACCAGATGTTTCACCTGTTAACGCCCGAGCAGCAAGCGGTTTTGAACCAGAAACACCAGCAACGTATGGATCAGTTGCGCGAGGTTGCACGGATGCAGAAGAACGCTGAATCGACGCTTTTTAGTAGCAATACCCGTAGTAACCAGTAACCCTGTTTTTCCTTGCCATAGACACCATCCCTGTCTTCCCCCCACATGATGTGGGGGTTTTTTTTGCCCGTCATTAAATTTCGTTAACCGTTTATTCATCTTATTGACGCCCCTGCATCCGTTATACTAACGGCATAGCGTGACAGGAGTGTTTATGAATCAATCCTATGGACGGCTGGTAAGCCGGGCCGCACTTGCTGCGACGATCATGGCGTCGTGCCTGTTAATCATTAAAATTTTCGCGTGGTGGTACACCGGTTCCGTCAGTATTCTGGCAGCGCTAGTCGATTCGCTGGTCGATATTGCCGCCTCGCTCACTAACCTGTTTGGTCGTGCGTTACTCGCTGCAGCCAGCGGATGAAGAGCATACCTTTGGCCACGGCAAAGCGGAGTCGCTGGCGGCGCTGGCGCAAAGCATGTTTATTTCCGGTTCGGCGCTGTTTCTCTTTTTGACCGGCATTCAGCACCTGTTTACCCCGACGCCAATGAAAGATCCCGGCGTGGGCGTGGTGGTGACGGTAATAGCGCTTATAAGCACATTGGTTCTTGTAACGTTCCAGCGCTGGGTTGTGCGTAAAACGCAAAGTCAGGCGATACGGGCCGATATGCTTCATTATCAGTCTGATGTTATGATGAACGGCGCGATCCTGATCGCGCTCGGTCTGGCCTGGTATGGCTGGCACCGGGCCGATGCGCTATTTGCGTTAGGGATTGGCTTTTATATTTTATACAGTGCGTTGCGCATGGGGTACGATGCGGTGCAATCACTGCTCGATCGCGCATTGCCAGACGCAGAACGGCATGAAATCTTCGAAATTGTGACCTCCTGGCCAGGCGTCAGTGGCGCTCACGATCTTCGCACGCGGCAGTCAGGGCCGACCCGCTTTATTCAGATTCATTTAGAAATGGAAGATAACCTGCCGCTGGTTCAGGCACATCTGGTGGCTGAGCAGGTTGAGCAGGCGATTTTGCAGCGTTTCCCGGGGTCAGATGTCATTATTCACCAGGATCCCTGCTCAGTCGTACCTAAGCCAGGCAATGGACATTTGAGCTTTCGTAATTCGTTGTAAAAAAGTGAACCAGGCTAGCATTTTGTGGAAAAATAACCGCCATATGGCCTGACCTGAATCAATTCAGCTGGAAGTGATTGATATACTATTTGCAGTATTCGTTGGTCGTCAGAAGTCTTCCGGCAACAGATTTCATTTTTGCATTCCTAAGTTCAGAGGTAGTCATGATTAAGAAAATCGGTGTGTTGACAAGCGGCGGTGATGCGCCCGGCATGAACGCAGCAATTCGCGGTGTAGTTCGTGCTGCGTTGACGGAAGGTCTGGAAGTTTTTGGTATCTATGACGGTTATCTGGGCCTGTATGAAGATCGCATGGTGCAGCTCGATCGCTACAGTGTTTCCGACATGATTAACCGCGGCGGTACCTTCCTGGGTTCCGCACGTTTCCCGGAATTCCGTGACGAACGCATCCGTGAAGTGGCTATCGAGAACATGAAAAAACGCGGCCTCGACGCGCTGGTGGTTATCGGTGGTGACGGTTCCTATATGGGTGCAAAACGCCTGACCGAAATGGGCTTCCCGTGCATTGGCCTGCCAGGCACCATCGACAACGACATCAAAGGTACTGACTACACCATCGGTTACTTCACTGCTCTGGGCACCGTGGTTGAAGCCATTGACCGCCTGCGCGACACCTCTTCTTCTCACCAGCGTATTTCCATCGTTGAAGTGATGGGCCGCTACTGTGGCGACCTGACTCTGGCGGCGGCGATTGCGGGCGGCTGTGAGTTCGTGGTGGTTCCAGAAGTGGAATTCAGCCGTGAAGATTTGGTTAACGAAATCAAAGCCGGTATCGCGAAAGGTAAGAAACACGCCATCGTGGCAATCACCGAGCACATCTGTGACGTTGACGAGCTGGCGAAATACATCGAAACCGAGACCAAACGCGAAACCCGCGCGACCGTTCTCGGCCACATCCAGCGCGGCGGCTCCCCGGGTCCTTACGACCGTATTCTGGCCTCCCGTATGGGTGCGTACGCGATTGAACTGCTGCAGCAGGGCTTTGGCGGGCCGTTGCGTCGGCATTCAGAACGAAAAAACTGGTTCACCACGACATCATTGACGCTATCGAAAACATGAAGCGTCCGTTTAAAGGTGACTGGATGGATTGCGCGAAAAAAGCTGTATTAATCAGCCGATCGTTGCCGGGGTTGAGGACATCAGCCCACACCGTGACTCCAGGCCGGGTTAGGTTTAGCCACCACCCGGCTTTTTAACGTCTATTGCCTGATTTTTATTCCTCTACGTTATAGCCAATCTTTTTTTATTCTTTAATCATTGGTCAGCTTTCTGGCACGCTGCAACCATTAAACACAACTTCAAGAGAGTGGGACAATGAACAAATGGGGCGTGGGGTTAACTTTATTGCTGGCTTCGACCAGCGTTCTGGCAAAGGATATCCAGCTGCTGAACGTGTCTTACGATCCGACGCGTGAACTGTACGAGCAGTACAACAAAGCGTTTGCCGCACACTGGAAGCAGGAAACCGGCGACAACGTGGTGATCCGTCAGTCGCACGGCGGCTCCGGTAAGCAGGCGACCTCGGTCATTAACGGTATCGAAGCCGATGTGGTGACGCTGGCCCTGGCCTATGACGTGGACGCTATCGCGGAACGCGGTCGTATCGATAAAAACTGGATCAAACGTCTGCCGGACAACTCTGCGCCATACACCTCCACCATCGTTTTCCTCGTACGTAAGGGCAACCCGAAACAGATCCACGACTGGAACGACCTGGTTAAGCCGGGCGTGTCGGTGATCACCCCGAACCCGAAAAGTTCTGGCGGCGCTCGCTGGAACTATCTGGCAGCCTGGGGCTACGCCCTGCACCACAATAATGGCGACCAGGCTAAAGCCCAGGATTTCGTGAAGTCGCTGTTTAAAAACGTTGAAGTGCTGGACTCCGGCGCGCGCGGTTCAACCAATACTTTCGTTGAACGTGGCATTGGCGATGTGCTGATTGCGTGGGAAAACGAAGCGCTGCTGGCAACTAACGAGCTGGGTAAAGACAAGTTTGAAATCGTCACCCCAAGCGAATCGATTCTGGCTGAGCCAACCGTCTCTGTAGTCGATAAAGTGACGAATAAGAAAGGCACCCAGGCCGTGGCGGAAGCCTACCTGAAGTACCTTTACACCCCGGAAGGCCAGGAGATTGCCGCGAAGAATTTCTACCGTCCACGTGATGAAGCGGTGGCGAAGAAATATGAGAAGGAGTTCCCGAAACTGAAGCTGTTCACCATCGATGAAGTATTCGGCGGCTGGACCAAAGCGCAAAAAGATCACTTCGCTAATGGCGGAACTTTCGATCAGATCAGCAAGCGTTAATTAGCCATAGTGTTTGCAAGCCCGACAGCATCATACTGTCGGGCTTTTTTGTTTGTCATCAAAGTGCGTTACGCTTCTGATTGAATCGAATACAGGGAACGCATCATGAAAAAAGCGGCTTTACTCCTCCTGGCGCTGGTGGTGGTGACGATGGTCATCGTCGTTGTCTGGCTAAAGTCCGTCGGTCATCCTGATGCGTTACGCCATATTGTTCTCGACCAGTGTCTGCCCGGACAGCTGCAACACCGCAATCCCGCTCCCTGTGTCCAGGTGAAGCCCGATGCAGGCTACGTGGTCTTCAAGGATCGCAACGGCCCGCTGCAATATTTGCTGATGCCGACGTACCGTATTAACGGAACCGAAAGTCCGTTACTGACAAAGGCGCATACCCCCAACTTCTTCTGGCTGGCATGGCAGGCGCGCGGGTTTATGCGCATGAAGCACGGCGCGGAAATCCCTAATAGCGCGGTGTCGCTGACCATTAATTCGCGGCTCGGACGCACGCAAAATCATCTGCATATCCATATCTCCTGCCTGCGCCCGGACGTACGCGAAAAACTGAATGCGCACCAGGCCCAGGTGGGCACCCAATGGCGACCGTTTCCGGGCGGGGCTGGAAGGGCATGAGTATCTGGCGCGTCGGGTGACGGAAGCGGAGCTGGTGAAGCGCAGCCCGTTCATGATGCTGGCTGAAGAGGTTCCCGATGCGCGCAAGCATATGGGACGCTACGGTATGGCGATGGCCCAGCAGTCAGACGGCTCGTTTGTCCTGCTGGCGACCGAGCGCAATCTTTTTGGCGCTTAACCTCGCGTCCGCTGAGGAATTGCAGGATCATCAATGCGATATCCTGCATGATCCCTACCATAAATAGCGTTTACTCGCGCTGCCTGCCGCCTTAGACTTGCTGAAAAATTCTACAGGAGACAGGCATGTCGATCTGGTTCACTCACCCACTGTTTCTGCCCTCGCTGATTATCGTCGTCACCATCATCCTGTGGGCGACCTCGCTGCTGCCGGAGTTCCTGACCGCGCTGCTGTTTTTTACCGCCGCGATGATCGCCAAAATTGCGCCGCCGGAGGTCATTTTCGGCGGTTTTGCCTCCTCGGCCTTCTGGCTGGTGTTCAGCGGGTTTGTGCTGGGCGTGGCGATCCGCAAAACCGGTCTGGCAGACAGGGCCGCAAGAGCGCTGTCCTCAAGGCTGACCGACTCCTGGCCGCTGATGGTGGCCAGCGTGGTGCTGCTTACCTATGCGCTGGCGTTTGTGATGCCTTCTAACATGGGGCGCATCGCGCTATTGATGCCGATTGTTGGCGGCGATGGCGAAGCGGGCCGGCATCGCCGACGGCTCCCGGGCATGGTTTGGACTGGCGCTGGCGGTGGGGTTTGGCACATTTCAGCTCTCCGCCACTATCCTCCCGGCTAACGTGCCTAATCTGGTGATGAGCGGGGCGGGCGGAAGGCTCGTACGGTATTCATCTTAACTATGTCCCTTACCTGCTGCTCCATACGCCGGTACTGGGCATTCTCAAGGGGTTGGTTCTGATCGGCCTGATCTGCTGGCTGTTCCCCGGAGCGCCAAAACCGCCCCGCGATCTTGCGCCACCGGAACCGATGGACCGCGACGAAAAGCGCCTCGCCTGGCTGCTGGCGGTCGTACTGGTGATGTGGGTGACGGAGAGCTGGCATGGCATTGGTCCTGCGTGGACCGGGCTTGCGGCGTCAATTGTGGTGATGCTGCCGCGGATCGGTTTTATCACCGGCGATGAGTTCTCGGCCGGGGTGAACATGCGCACCTGTATTTACGTGGCAGGCATTCTTGGGCTGGCGATCACCGTGACCCAGACCGGGATCGGGAATGCGATGGGTGAGGCGCTGATGCAGGTGATGCCGCTGGATGCAGATGCGCCGTTCACCAGTTTCCTGGCGCTGACCGGTATCACTACCGCGCTGAATTTCATCATGACTGCTAACGGCGTTCCAGCGCTGTACACCACCCTGGCACAAAGCTTCTCGGACGCCACCGGCTTTCCGCTGTTGTCGGTGATTATGATTCAGGTGCTGGGATACTCCACGCCGCTACTGCCGTATCAGGCGTCGCCAATTGTGGTGGCGATGGGGCTGGGGAAAGTGCCTGCGCGGGCGGGAATGTTGCTCTGTCTGGCGCTGGCGGTGGCAACGTATCTGGTGCTGCTGCCGCTGGATTATCTGTGGTTTAGCGTGCTGGGGAAATTATAATTTCCCTCTCCCCGGGGGGAGAGGGGAGAAGGGTTTTACGCCTGTTTAGCTGCTTCTGCTGCTTTAACGATCACCGCGAAAGCGTCTGCTTTCAGGGATGCGCCGCCAACCAGCGCGCCATCGATGTCCGGCTGGGTGAACAGCTCAGCTGCGTTCGCTGCGTTTACGGAACCGCCGTACTGGATGATCACTTGCTCAGCCACTTTCGCGTCTGCTTTCGCAATGTGGTCACGAATGAATTTGTGAACCGCCTGAGCCTGCGCTGGGGTTGCAGATTTGCCGGTACCGATCGCCCATACTGGCTCGTAAGCAATTACCGCGCCTTCGAACGCTGCTGCGCCCTGAGTGGTCAGCACGGCGTCGATCTGACGTGCGCACACTTCTTCCGTTTTGCCCGCTTCGTTTTCGGCTTCGGTTTCACCGATGCACAGCACTGGGATCAGACCCTGCTCTTTCAGCACAGCGAATTTCTTAGCGATGAACTCGTCGGACTCTTTGTGGTAGGTACGACGCTCAGAGTGGCCAATGATGATGTATTTCGCGCCAATATCTTTCAGCATTTCAGCGGAGGTTTCACCGGTGAACGCGCCAGACAGGTTAACGTCAACGTTCTGTGCACCCAGAACGATGTGGCTGCCGTCAGCGGCGTGTTTAGCCATATCCAGGTACATGTCCGGCGGAGCGATCGCAACAGCACAGCCAGTCACACCAGCCAGCTCTTTACGCAGGTTAGCTACCAGCTCGTTTACCATGTGGCGGCTGCCGTTCAGTTTCCAGTTACCCATCACTAAAGGATGTCGCATTTCAATTCTCCACGCTCAAGAGCGAATTAAGGAATATGGCCACCCGGCTGGGCAGCATGGTCTGTGAATCAGTATAGAGATTTTCCCTCGAAAGGCTTTGCTTTTTGTCATTAATTCGCCCCGCCGAGGGTCTCAGATAACGCCAGCTTAATCGGTTCAACAGCGAAGGTCAGCCCCTTTTCGCCGTTATCTGCCACTACATAACGAACCGCACCTTCCGTTTCGGCGTAATAGCGTTTGTTTTTACCGGCAGTCAGCAGCTTTTGCAGCTTTTGCTGGCTTTGCGATTTGGGTCAACGCCGGCGTAAACGCCCGTAAAATGGCGCTCATGTACTCCAGCGCTTTGGCTTTAGCGGCTTTTTGCTCCGGCCCCTGGATCGGCAGCCAGGTGATCTGCATGCTCTTGATTTTGAGCGTTCCGCGTTCCAGCGCCGTTGAGGCGTATAAGTTCTCATTAATTTTGCTGGCGGCGCGGGTCAGGGTGGGGGTATCCCGGGCACCTTCTATGGCGCGAAATTCATTGAGTGGCAGGGTGGGGTTAGCACTGTTAAAGCTTTCGCGGAACAGACTAATGGATTGATCAAATGACGGTGCGCCAGGCATCACGTAGGGCGCAGTCGGCAGGTGCGGATGTCTCGGCAGCACGCAGAGAAATGCTCGCACAGGACAGCATTAAACCCAGCCAAATAAGGGAAAACCGCATCTTCATCAATAAAGTCTCTCACTGTTACTGCCCACGATTAAAACCATATCCGGCTGGCTTGTCAAAAGGATGCGACTCCAGGGTAAACTACGCTCCGCGATGATAATAAGGAACCTGGCATGACCATACAGCAGTGGTTGTTTTCATTCAGAGGGCGTATTGGGCGCCGTGATTTCTGGATCTGGATTGGCGTATGGATTATCGCCATGCTGGGTCTGTTTATTTCTGCCAACAATGCGTGGCTGAACACCCAGACGGCGGCTTTCGCGGCTGGTTTCGCTGTTGTGGCCAACGGCGGCGGTATTAGTGAAACGTCTGCACGATCGGGGTCGTTCGGGGCTTTGGGCGCTGCTGGTGGTGCTGGCGTGGATGCTGCTGGCAGGTAACTGGTCGATGTTGCCTTCCATGCTGCCATGGGTGGTTGGCAGGCTGATCCCCACCGTTATTTTTGTGATGCTTATTGTCGACCTGGGCGCTTTCGTGGGCACCCAGGGCGAGAATAAATACGGCAAAGATACGATCGAGGTAAAGTACCGTTAATTACCAGTAGTGCTCTGCAGTCATATGGCCCGGCCGACGGCGTAAATGCTTGGTCATCTGCCGGGTCTCTTTCAGCAGTTGTTGGTGTCACGTACCATCTGCGGGTTGCCGCACAACATGACATGACTGGTCTCGGCGGTCATCGGCAGGCCAACGGCAGCTTCCAGTTCTCCGCTTTCAATCAGCGCCGGTACACGTCCGGTCAGCGAACCCGCTACCGTCTCGCGACTCACCACCGTCTGAACTTTCACTTTCCCTTCATAGCGTTTCTGTAGCTCCAGCATCTGCGGCAGGTAGCTCAGGTCAGCAGCGTAGCGCGCGGCATGCACCAGGACGATATTTTTAAAACGCTCCAGGTCTTTCCCGTATTGCAGGATAGAAAGGTACGGGCCGATGGCAGTCCCGGTCGCCAGCATCCACAGGGTGTCGCAGTCCGGTACTTCCTCAAGCACGAAGAAGCCTGCCGCTTCGCTGACTATCTGGATCTCATCGTCGGGTTTGAGTGCCGCCAGCCGCGGGCTGAGTTTGCCATCGGGAACGGTGACAAGATAGAACTCGAGATCCGGGTTATCCGGCGCGTTGACATAGGAGTAGGCCGCGCTGCACGCGTTCGCCGTCGATTTCCAGTCCCAGCTTGGCGAATTGCCCGGCCGTAAAAGGCTGGATGGGCGCATGGACGGTCAGACTAAATAGCGCATCGGTCCAGAACTCTACCTTTTTGACTTTACCTGTTACCCAGTCTGCCATGATGTTCTCCCTGTGCTGATCTCGGGTTATATCTTCCTTACCTGAGAGGGAGATTTCCAGCCCGCGGGGGCCGGAAAGCTCAATTGATCAAACGGTTTTACAGAATGTGGGTCTGAACGTCGGGATCTTTGCGGTCGAGATAGTGAATCGACTGGATGCGGCGAATGGTGCGGGATTTACCGCGGATCAGCAGCGTTTCGGTGGTGGCCATATTGCCTTTGCGGCTGATGCCGTCCAGCAGATCGCCTTTGGTGATGCCGGTAGCAGAGAAGATAACGTTGTCGCTGCGCGCCATATCATCCAGACGCAGCACGGTATTGGCCTTAATACCCATAGCGGCACAGCGGGCCAGCTCTTGCTCACCGATACGGCGGTTTTCTTCGCTGTCGCCTTTCACCTCGTGACGGGCCAGCAGACGGCCCTGCATATCACCGTCGAGGGCGCGGATCACCGCAGCGGATACCACCCCTTCCGGTGCGCCACCGATGCCGTAAAGCACGTCGACTTCGCTATCCGGCATACAGGTAAGGATAGAGGCCGCCACGTCGCCATCAGGGATCGCAAAGACGCGCACACCCAGCTGCTGCATATGGGCGATGACTGCATCATGACGCGGTTTTGCCAGGATGGTGACCGTCAGTTCGCTCAGCGGTTTCCCGAGCGCGGCAGCAATGTTACGCAGGTTATCTGCCAGCGGCAGATTAAGATCGATAATCCCTTTTGCGCCAGGCCCGACAATCAACTTCTCCATATACATATCAGGCGCGTTGAGGAAGGTGCCTTTATCGCCTACGGCCAGCACGGCCAGCGCATTAGCCTGACCCATAGCGGTCATGCGGGTGCCTTCGATCGGATCCACGGCGATATCCACCGCATCGCCATTGCCGGTTCCCACTTTTTCACCGATAAACAGCATCGGCGCTTCGTCGATTTCGCCTTCGCCAATCACGATAGTGCCGTCGATGTTGACCTGGTTAAGCATAATGCGCATGGCATGGACGGCTGCGCCGTCGGCGGTATTTTTATCGCCACGGCCAAGCCATTTATAGCCTGCCAGAGCGGCAGCTTCGGTCACGCGGGAAAATTCGATAGCAAGTTCACGTTTCATTGGATACTCGTGCGGTCAAAAGGAATTGCACGAAGTTTATCACAGAGTGGGGAAGGGGGAGGGTGGTGCGGTCTGAACCCCTCACCCCGGCCCTCTCCCCAAAGGGGAGAGGGTATTTTAAGTCCCCTCGCCTCTTTGGGGAGAGGGTGAGGGGTGAGTTTGTCTTACTCGTCGTGCTCTTCCCACGCCAGGGCGCGTTTCACCGCTTTCTTCCAGCCACTGTAGCGGTAGTTGCGCTCGGTGGTTTCGATGCCCGGGCGGAATTCACGCTCGATGACCGCTTTCTCCTGCAACTCGTCCAGGTTCTGCCAGAAGCCGACCGCCAGGCCAGCAAGATAAGCCGCCCCCAGCGCCGTCACTTCACGCACTTCCGGGCGCTCCACACGGGTGCCCAGAATATCGGACTGGAACTGCATCAGGAAGTTGTTAGCCACCGCGCCGCCGTCCACGCGCAGGGCATGCAGACGAATACCGGAGTCGGCCTGCATCGCTTCCAGCACATCACGGGTCTGATAGGCAATCGACTCAAGCGTAGCGCGAATAATATGGTTGGAGTTCACCCCACGCGTCAGGCCGAAAATCGCCCCGCGTGCATACGGGTCCCAGTACGGCGCGCCCAGCCCGGTAAAGGCCGGAACCACATACACCCCGTTGGTATCTTTCACCTTGGTGGCGAAATACTCCGAGTCGAAGGCGTCGCTGATAAGCTTCATCTCGTCGCGCAGCCACTGAATGGAGGCCCCGGCCATAAACACCGCGCCTTCCAGGGCGTAATTTACTTCGCCGCGCGGGCCGCAAGCGATGGTGGTCAGCAGGCCATGCTCTGATTTCACCGCCTTCTCGCCGGTATTCATCAGCATAAAGCAGCCGGTGCCGTAGGTATTTTTTGCCATCCCTTCTTTTACGCACAGCTGGCCAAACAGCGCCGCCTGCTGGTCGCCAGCGATCCCGGCAATCGGAATACGGGTGCCGCCTTTACCGCCGATATTGGTCTGGCCGTACACTTCAGACGACTTACGTACCTGCGGCAGCATGGCGCGCGGGATGTCCAGCGCGTCCAGCATTTTTTCATCCCAGTCCAGCTCGTGGATGTTGAACAGCATGGTGCGCGAGGCGTTGGTGTAATCGGTCACGTGTACGCGTCCCTGGGTCATCTTCCAGATAAGCCAGGTATCGACGGTGCCGAACAGCAGTTCGCCGCGTTTGGCACGCTCGCGGGAGCCTTCAACGTGGTCGAGGATCCATTTCACTTTCGTGCCGGAGAAGTACGGGTCCACCACCAGGCCTGTGGCGCTGCGCACGTACTCTTCCATACCGTCGCGCTTGAGCTTTTCGCAGATATCCGCAGTGCGACGGCACTGCCAGACGATGGCGTTGTAAATAGGCTTACCGGTTTCGCGTTCCCAGACAATGGCCGTTTCACGCTGGTTGGTAATGCCGATGGCCGCAATCTCATCGGAGCTGATATCGGCTTTCGCCAGCACTTCAACCAGCGTCGAGCTTTGCGATGCCCAGATTTCCATTGGATCGTGTTCTACCCCAGCCTGGACGAGGATAGATTTGCTCGAATTCGCGCTGTGACACGCTGACGATGTTCGCGTCATGATCCATAACGACAGCGCGGGAGCTGGTCGTGCCCTGGTCGAGCGCAACGATATATTTTTTGTCGGTCATATTATGTGTCCCGTAGTCAGATTACAGCGAAGCTTTTGATTCAGTTGTGGAGAGGCTTTTCTTCTCCCTCAACCACACAGGTGTCGCACGGCAGATGGCGGCCAATTAACTTACGATAACCAAATGCGCCAAGTGATGCCCCAACGATAGGCCCGAACAGCGGCACCAGGAAGTAAGGAATATCTTTCGCACCGGTAAAGGCTACCTCGCCCCAGCCCGCAAAGAAGGCAAAAGTCTTGGGTCCCAAATCGCGCGCCGGGTTCATGGCGAAGCCCGTCAGCGGTCCCATAGATGCACCGATCACCGCAATCAGTAAACCAATCAGCAGCGGTGCCAGCGGGCCGCGCGGAATGCCGTTACCGTCATCACCCAGCGCCATAATAACGCCCATCAGGATAGCGGTAATCACCATCTCTACTGCGAAGGCCTGCACAAAATTAATGTGCGGATTCGGATAGGTGGAGAAGATACCCGCCAGCTCGAGGCTTTCGGTGCTGCCACGCACCATATGGTGCGTCTGTTCGAAGTCGATAAACAGGTTGTAATAAAGCCCGTAAACTAACGCCGCTGCACAAAAGGCACCGGCAAACTGCGCCACGATAAAAGGAACAACCTTGCGTTTGTCAAAGCAGGCAAACAGCCCACAACGCGATGGTCACCGCAGGGTTAAGAATGGGCACCTGAAACCCCCCGCCGTCAGGTAGATGGCCATCGCCACGCCAGACCCCAGATCACGCTGATTTCCCACTGACCGAAGCTGGCGCCCGCCACTTTCAGCGCCGCCACACAACTACGCCAAAGAAAATCAACAACCCAGTACCCAGGAACTCTGCGATGCACTGGCCTTTTAAGGTTGATGTTTCACTCATAATCGGATCCTGAAGAAAAATAATGGTTATTGTTATCGCGCCGAACGTCACCATCGCCACGATGTCCTGTAGACACCAGTGTTAATTTATCGTTAACGAGCAAAAACGAGAAATATCGAAATTAAAATGTGTGTGCCGCGTCAAGAAAATGAGCGATATCGCGCCATGAAGTGTGCATTAGCGTTTTATACGCCAGGGCGGGCATAAGCATTCTATTAACGGAAGTGTTAACAATTTAGGGGTATATGATGCGAACGCACCAGGAGGAGACTGAAAAGTGTTGCAAACCGCAATCTGCGCGGTCTGCCGCTGGACAGGGAGGGCGGCGCTCCATACAATCGACACCAGGTGTTGTGCGCGTTTACGTCAAGCGTCGCCTTGCAAATTCAGGAGAGGTAGGATTATGTCTTTAGAAGTGTTTGAGAAACTGGAATCCAAAGTACAGCAGGCGATTGATACCATCACCCTGCCTGCAGATGGAAATCGAAGAGCTGAAAGAAAAAAACAACGCACTGTCGCAGGAAATTCAGACTGCTCAGCACGGTCGCGAAGAGCTGGAGCGTGAAAACCAACCATCTGCGCGAACAGCAGAACGGCTGGCAGGATCGTCTGCATGCTCTGCTGGGACGTATGGAAGAGGTTTAATTCCGAATTTTTGAAAAAGGCATCTGTAATGGATGCCTTTTTTATTTGGAGAGAATACGATCGCTCATTACGTTACTCACAGGGAATGCGAGATGACTAAACGAAAGTGATATTATCGATAATTCTGACCGATATATTACCCGTAATACCCCCACAGGCCTTATTTATACAGAAAATCTGGGATGGATCGACCTTGGACATGCCAATCCAACTGGTGCCGAAAGGTTATGGCAGCAAATGGTCATGCCTCGTGGTGGAGATGATACCTGGTTCGACGTTAATTATGACCAGAGTATGTCGACGAATGTTTTTGGAATAGGTATTACTACCGGTATATACAGAAGGTTTTTAGTGCGTCGGGGTCTTAGCGATCGCGTTTTACAGGGGGTGGCTCTATCTATATTTATAGGCACCTCTCACCAGTTCGAATCGCTGCAGGACTTTTGGCCTTATGTGGTTTTAACTGATAGTGGGTATAGCGCTGAAGATCTTGTTTCAAATCTATTTGGATTTTGTCAGGCAGTTAACTATGCAGACTACACTTCTTTTCTGCATATATGCGCTAAGGAAAAAGCATACCGCATCTGGGATTATTATGGCCCTGTTGGTGAACATAAAAATAAAAGCGTGTTACCTCTACTCTTTCCTGATCCGCTTGAAAAAACATGCAAACTTGAACCGCACTTGGGAAGATTACCCATTTTCATGAGCACAATTACGCCTGTGGCAAACCCAGAATATGTTCGTGAGCTTAGAATATGAAAAACTCTAAGTTGATAATTTTTACTATTTTTATTGTTGCCATGGGGGTTGGGTACATATCCTTGGCGGCAAGAGTTTTTGTGCCAGTATGTTACACACAAGACGACTTTTTTTCTCTACCACATGGTAACTCCAGAAGCGCTTAAATGGACCCCAAGGATATCAAGCCACTGGTATTTTGTTGGTCAAACAGATGAGGGAAGTGGGTTGAAATGGAATGAGATCGTTTTTACCAACATCAATAAAAATGAGGTTGGTACACTTGTGGAGCAACTTGATACCTGGATAAATGATTATCCACAACGTCGCGAGACAATGAGTGTTTCGGCAGATGAATCAAATGGACTGCCAGAGATACGAGTAATCCATTATGAGAGGGATAGAAATAAATAAAGAAGGCCATCTATATACCAGATGACCTTCATTCACTACTCCAATATCCAGCGGATCTTCAGACAGGATAATGCCAGTGTTGTCGGCATACAGATGGTCGCCGGAGAAGAACGTCACGCCGCCCGAAATTGACGCGTATGTCGCTTTCGCCAATGCCTTCGCCTGCGGCACCTACCGGAATAGCAGCAATCGCCTGAATGCCAATATCCAGTTCTTCGAGGTCATCGACCTGACGCACCGCGCCATACACCACAATGCCTTCCCACTCGTTTTGCGTGGCGAGACGGGCAAGTTCTGCATCGATCAAGGCCCGGCGCACGGAGCCGCCGCCGTCAATCAACAGAATGCGACCACGGCCGTTCTGTTCGAGCAGATCGTACAGCAACCCGTTATCCTCAAAACATTTCACCGTAATGATTTGTCCGCCAAACGAAGACCGTCCTCCAAAGTTGGAAAACAGCGGTTCTACCGACGTTAACATCTTCCTGGTAGATGTCACAAAGCTCGGAGGTATCGTATTTCATAGGCTTAAGTTCAGTTGCTGCGAGTGATTTCAGTATATCGCGCGAAATGCATTGTTGGCAAAATCATCCAATTGTTAATTGATATTTGTCAGCTAACTTAGCGTCTGGCTAAGGACAATCCCGACTACGAACAACAGGTTAGTCAGCAATGCCCCTTTTACCGTGCGTTCCAGCATTGGCGGCATGGCCGAGGCGCTCTGCTCGCGCATCACATAACGTGCCTGTTTGACCAGCAGCGGCGTGGCGAGTACAAACAACCAGCCCCACAGGCTGTGCAGCGACAGCAGGTTGAACAGGGCCAGACAAAGCAGGGCACCCATCAGCAGGCAGGCATGGTAGCGGCGTGCATTGACCGGACCCAGCCGGACCGCCAGCGTGTTCTTACCGTTCAGGCGATCGCTGTCGATATCCCGCAGGTTGTTAATATTGAGCACCGCTGTCGCCAGCATGCCGCAGGCGGTGGCTGGCAGGAACAGCGCCGGAATCAGGGTATGCGCCTGTAGATACCAGCTACCCATCACGCTCAGCCAGCCGAAAAACACCAGCACCGATATGTCACCCAGTCCGATGTATCCGTAAGGACGGGTGCCGACGGTATAGGTGATCGCCGCGACAATCGCCAGTAAGCCGAGTACGAGGAAGCCAACGGCATCTGCCGGGGTTTTACAGGCCACCAGCACCAGGGCAATCCCGGAGAGACAAATCAACACGACGGTGATAATCAGCGCCCGCTTCATCTGCTCTTGGGTGATCACCCCTTTCTGCATCCCACGCAAAGGCCCGATACGATCGGGCTTATCGCTGCCCTTGACGGCATCGCCATAGTCGTTAGCGAGATTCGAGAGGATTTGCAGTAGTCCGGCGGTGATCAGCGCCAGCGCAGCGACCAGCGGATCGAAATAGCCCTGCCACCACGCAAGGGCCGTGCCGACAATAATGGCGGCGAAGGCGAGAGGAAGGGTTTTAGGACGCAGGCTTTCCAGCCAGGCACGTGTACGGCTGATTTCAGTCATAAGATTTTTAGCCAATAAAAATGGGGCTTTTCAGCCCCATCATCAGTGATGAAAATGCAATGACCGCGATTATAAGATAAAACGGCTCAGATCTTCATCTGCTACTAAAGCATCAAGATGCTTACTCCACATAGTCGGCATCGATGGTAATGCTTTGACCGTTCAGGTCGCTCGCATCATAAGAGATGTCTTCCATCAGGCGTTCCAGCACGGTGTGCAGACGACGCGCACCGATGTTTTCAGTGGTTTTCGTTAACCTGCCAGGCTGCCTGAGCAATTCGCTTAATACCGTCTTCGGTGAACTCAATGTTCACGCCTTCGGTCGCCATCAGCGCTTTGTACTGTACGGTCACAGAGGCGTTTGGTTCAGTCAGGATACGCTCGAAGTCTTCAGTGGTCAGCGGCCTGCAGCTCAACGCGGATCGGCAGACGGCCCTGCAGTTCCGGGATCAGGTCAGACGGCTTCGCCACCTGGAATGCACCAGAAGCGATAAACAGAATGTGGTCGGTTTTTACCATGCCGTGCTTGGTGGAGACTGTGCAGCCTTCAACCAGCGGCAGCAGGTCGCGCTGTACGCCTTCACGGGAGACATCCGGGCCGGAGGACTCGCCGCGCTTACAGATTTTATCGATCTCATCGATAAACACGATGCCGTGCTGTTCAACGGCGTCGATGGCGTCCTGCTTCAGCTCTTCCGGGTTCACCCAGTTTGGCCGCTTCTTCTTCAATCAGCAGCTTCATCGCGTCTTTGATTTTCAATTTACGCGGCTTCTGCTTCTGCCCGCCCAGGTTCTGGAACATGGATTGCAGTTGGCTGGTCATCTCTTCCATGCCTGGAGGTGACATGATCTCCACACCCATTGGTGCGGCGGCGAGATCGATCTCAATCTCTTTGTCATCCAGCTGGCCTTCGCGCAGTTTTTTTGCGGAACGCCTGGCGTGCAGCTGACGGCTCAGCAGGCTGTTCTGCCTGGGCCCCAGTTGTTTTTCGCCGGTGGGATCAGCACATCCAGCACGCGCTCTTCCGCCATTTCTTCGGCGCGATAGCGGTTTTTCTCGATGGACTGGACGCGCACCATTTTAATAGCGGAATCGGTCAGATCGCGGATGATAGAATCCACTTCTTTCCCGACATAGCCCACTTCGGTGAACTTGGTCGCTTCAACTTTGATGAACGGCGCGTTAGCCAGTTTCGCCAGACGACGTGCGATCTCGGTTTTACCGACCCCGGTCGGGCCGATCATCAAAATGTTTTTCGGCGTCACTTCATGGCGCAGCATTTCATCCAGCTGCATACGACGCCAGCGGTTACGCAGGGCAATCGCCACGGAACGCTTGGCGTTATCCTGGCCGATAATGTGTTTGTTCAGTTCGCTGACAATTTCGCGTGGGGTCATTTCAGACATGAGAAATCCTTACGCCTTAGATGGCAATTCTTCGATGGTGTGGAAGTGGTTGGTGTAGATGCAGATATCACCTGCAATATCCAACGCTTTCACAGCGATATCGCGCGCGCCCAAGGTCGGAGTTCTCCAACAGCGCGCGGGCGGCAGCCTGGGCGTACGGGCCGCCGGAACCGATAGCAATCAGGTCGTTTTCTGGCTGTACCACGTCACCGTTACCGGTGATGATCAGTGACGCATTTTTCATCAGCGACCGCCAGCAGCGCTTCAAGCTTGCGCAGCATGCGAATCGGTACGCCAGTCTTTCGCCAGCTCAACGGCGGCCTTTCACCCAGATGGCCCTGATGCATTTCCAGTTTACGTTCAAACAGTTCAAACAGCGTGAAGGCGTCAGCGGTACCGCCTGCAAAACCGGCCGATCACTTTGTCGTTATACAGACGACGCACTTTTTTCACGTTGCCTTTCATGACGGTATTAACCCAGTGTGGCCTGGCCATCACCGGCAATTACCACCTGGGCCCGTTACGGCGTACACTTACTATTGTTGTCACGAGCAGACCCCCCTGGTTACAAATTCGGAATAGAAGCCCCGAGGCAGTGCTCAGGCTGAATAGGAGTATAGATGGGGGGATTTTGGGGGTTTCAACCCCCGGAAGCGAGTCGAATGCAGTTTGTGTGACCTGCCATCTTCAGACGGGAGATGGTGCCATCGGCATTGTCTTTGCCTTTGACCGGCCCAATCACCACGCGGTTCCAGCCGTTATTGGTGGTGATGCGCGAGTCAAACCCTTCAAAAGGCCAGCTGCGCCCGTACGGTTTCTGCCTGCTCTGCCCCTTTAAAGGAGCCGCACTGTACCATCCAGCGGCGATCGTCTTTCTTCTCAGCCGTCTGCTTTGGCGCCTCGGTCTCTTTGGTGATTGGCGCGGCCTGCTGCGTTTTCGGTGCCTGGGCGGTGGTATGCGCCGGGGTCTGCAACAGATCCTGATACGGCTGATTTTGTTTCGACGGCTGTGCTTTAGGCTGCTGAACCGGCTGAGTCTGCGCGGTACGCGGCTGCTGATACGGCTGCTCCGTTACGCGCGGCTGCGCTTTAGGCTGCTGTACCGGCTGGCTCTGCGCCCACTGTTGCTGCTGCTGAGTTTGCTGCTGTGCCTGACGCTGACGCTGCAGCGTTTGCTGGCGCTGTGCCGGCGTCTGTTCATTCCACGGCACTTCGTTAAGCTGGGTGGGCTGCTGGCGCATATCGGCCTGCATCTGTGCCAGTAGCTGACGCTGTTCGTTGTTAACTGAGTGGGATCCACCACCCTCGCCACCGGCAGAAGGTTCTGTCGGCGCACGGACGCCCGGCTGGCGACTCTCCAGCTCTTTAATATAGCGCCAGCGCTCTTCCGGTTTCGGGGGTAAGCCATTGCCGACAACTTTATTGCCCTGCAGCGCTTCTGCTTCTTCTTTTTTATGGTGCGTAATGAACCAGAGGCCGCCGATGAATGCTACCAGTACCGCCGCCGCAATCGCGACCATGGCAGGCGAGACCGCAGGCATGCTGCGTTGCGGTTTCCGTGAGCTACTCTTTTTGCGTCGCGAAGGTGCCGGCTGGCCGCGACGTACATAATCTCGTTGTGCCACTATCGTTTCGCTGTATTTTATCGTTTGTCAGCCCGTCATGTTACTTAAGCGACGGGCCTTTGACCAGATGAGGAAGTCTGAAAGGCGGCGGCTTTACGTTAGCGCCTGGGTTGAACCGCGAACAATCAATTCACAGTCAAGTAAACGGGAGCCACTGCTGACCGTTTGGCCGTTCAGTTGATCCAGTAATAACAGCATCGCTTCCCGGCCAATATCATAGCGGGGCTGCGCCACGGTCGTGAGCGGCGGATCGCAAAACTCAGACAATGAAATGTTATCGAAGCCAATAATAGAGAGATCTTTCGGCACATTCAGGCCGCGACGCTTGGCATACGATAACGCGCCCAGCGCCATCACGTCGCTGTGGCAGAACACCGCGGTCGGCGGCTGGGGCAGCGACAGCAGTTGTTCCAGCGCCAGCCGCCTGCGGCGTAGGTAAAATCGCCCCGGGCAATATAGTGCGGATCCACCGTCGCCCCGGTGCGGCGCAGCGCCTGCACGTAACCCTGAAGGCGATAATGGCACAGCGCATCTCTTCCGGCCCGGCGATACAGCCGATACGTTTATGGCCCAGTTCCTGTAGATAGTTCACGGCGTTGAAGGCTGCGGTGAGGTTATCAATGTGAACGGTAGGCAGTTCCAGCTCAGGGCAAACTCGTTGGCCATGACCATCGGCGGCAGGTTGCGTTGCTCTTCAATGCTGGCATCGAAGGGCAGACGGGAGCCGAGCAGCAGCATGCCGTCGATCTGCTTGGTAATAATCAGGTCGATAAAGGTTTTTTCCTGCTGGTTCTGGTGCGCGCAGTCACCAATCAGTACCAGGTAGCCCTGAGCCGCGGCGGTCCACTTCAATGCCGCGGATAATTTCGCTGAAAAAGGGATCGCAGATGTCGGGCACAATGACCAGGATGGTGGCGGGATTCGTTACGTTTAACGTTACGGCCCATCGCATGAGGCAGATAACCCACCTCCAGCGCAGCCTGCTCAACACGATTGCGCGTGCTCTGAGAGACTTTATCGGGATTCATTAAGGCTCGGGATACCGTTGCCGTTGAGACTTTTGCTTTCAGGGCAACATCTTTCATGGTCGCCGAGGCAACCTCTTTCCTGGACTTCAACCTCTTCTCCTCGCAGGCGTATCACCGCTCTTCTGACTGCGTCAGTTTTATCCAGATTGCGAATGGAAGCGGTTACAGAATTTTCATAAAAAGTGTGAGGCGAGTTAAATTTTTCGATCTGCCTCCCACCATTTTTTAGCTTTCGATGGATCAACGTCCAGCACCCACTTCACTTTGCGCGCTTCCGGCAGGGTATTAATTAACGCTAAGGTTCCGCTGACGATATGTTGCAGGCGGATCCTGGAAGGGTGCTGGAGCAGGATTTGCCAGCGATATCGCCCGCCGCGTTTCGGGGCCAGCGCCGGAACCGGGCCTAAAATCCACAGCTGATTGTCCACCAGCGGGCTGGCTTGCAGGAGATTGCGCAGTTGCTGCAGGAACAGCGGTGCCTGCTGGTTGTTGTGATCCTCGGCACGGATAATCACATGGCTGGTCCACGGGGGTAACTGCAGGGTCTGGCGCTCGGCCAGCGCCTGCTCCGCAAAGGCGTCATAGCCTTTATGCAGCAGGGTTTGCAGCAGCGGGTGCTCAGGATGGTGCGTTTGCAACACCACTTCGCCCTGCTTGCCGGCACGCCCGGCGCGACCAGCCACCTGGGTATAGAGCTGGGCAAAGCGCTCTGCGGAACGGAAATCTGCCGAGAACAGCGCGCCGTCAACGTCCAGCAGCGCCACCAGGGTGACATCCGGGAAGTGGTGCCCTTTTGCCAGCATCTGGGTGCCAATCAGAATCCGCGCTCCGCCGCGATGCACCTCCGCCAGCTGCTGCTCAAGTGCGCCCTTGCGGCTGGTGGTGTCGCGATCGATGCGCGAGATCGCCACGCCCGGGAAGAAAGGGGTCAGGGCCTGTTCCAGCTGCTCGGTGCCCAGCCCGACCGGCACCATGTGCGTCGAGCCGCAGGATGGACACTGACGCGGGATCGGACGTTGGCTGTCGCAGTGGTGGCAGCGTAAATGGTGCTGGGCCTGATGAAGGGTGTAATAATGATCGCAGCGCGGGCATTCGGCTATCCAGCCGCAGTCGTGGCACAGCAGCGCCGGGCGAAGCCGCGACGGTTGAGAAACAGGATCACCTGGTTGTTAGCTTGTAAATGCTGACGCATGCGGGTGATTAACGCCGGGGCTAATCCCGCCTGCACCTGCTGGCCTTTCAGATCGAGAACATGCTGCACGGCAGGACGGGCATTTCCCGCCCGGCGCGTCAGGCGCAGCATGTGATATTTGCGCTGGCGCACGTTGTGCAGCGTCTCCAGCGCAGGCGTGGCCGAGCCGAGAATAATCGGGATCTGCTCGCTATGCGCGCGGTACACCGCCAGATCGCGGGCGTGATAGCGCCAGCCCTCCTGCTGTTTATAAGAGCTGTCGTGCTCTTCGTCGATCACGATGACGCCCAGATTTTTAAACGGCGTAAACAGCGATGAACGGGTGCCGATCACGATCGCCGCTTCACCATTTCGGGCTTTCAGCCAGGCGCTGAGGCGTTCGCTGTCGTTTAATCCTGAATGCAGCACCTCGACCGGGGCGTTAAAGCGTTCGCGAAAACGGGCGATGGTCTGCGGCGTCAGGCCGATTCCGGCACCATCACCAGCGCCTGTTTTCCCTGCGCCAGCACGTTTTCCAGCACGCTCAGATAGACTTCGGTCTTACCCGAGCCGGTCACGCCCGCCAGCAGCCAGGCCGAGAAGCGATCGGCGGCACTGTGGATTGGCCCGACGGCGGTGGCCTGTTCGGTATTCAGACGCAGACGGTCGCCCGGCACGCTAAAACCATCGCGCCAGTCGATCAGCGCGGGCGCTTCGCAGGCCAGCTCGCTCAGCCCTTTTTTGCGTAAGCTCTGCAGCGCCGCATCGTTAAAGTCCAGACTCTCGACCTGATGACGCCAGATCCGACCCTGGCGTAACGCCGCCAGCGCCTGCTGCTGTTTCGGGGAGCGTTTCAGGCTATTAATATCCACCGCGTGCCCCTGCTCGGTGGCAAACCAGTACCACATCGGCGCGTGGCTGGCGCTTTTCCCCTGACGCAGCAGAATGGGCAAGGCGTGAAACAGCACGTCGCCAATGGGATGGTGATAATAGTCGGCGGCCCATAACAGCAGTCGCCAGACGCTGGTAGAGAAGACGGGCTCATCGTCCAGCACCTCAACCACGCTTTTCAGTTCACTGAGGGGCAGCTCGCTTTGCTGGCTCACGGAGACCACAATGCCTACCCGCTGTTGTTTGCCAAACGGCACCGTCACGCGACAGCCCGCTTTGGCCTGCATACTGTCTGGCAGCAGGTAATCAAAGGTACGGGGAAGCGGAACGGGGCAGGGCAACGTGAGCTACGGGCATCGAATCTTCCTGACTTGAAAAGTGGCGCGTTAGTATACACATTAGTGAAAGGCGGCGTGCGGATCAGTTTGCATACCCTGGTTAAATTCTGTATGATTCGCCGCCTTTGGTGCACTTTGCATCAAAGAACTTACATTCAACATCGCGTGTGTCTGGCGTTAGGGCTGGAAGAGCGACGCGGCCTTAACTGAGGTTCTCCCCATGAAAAAAGATATCCATCCTAAATAACGAAATGATTACTGCAAACTGCTCTTGCGGTAACTCTATCCAGATCCGCTCTACCGTGGGCCACGATCTGAACCTGGACGTGTGCGGCAAATGCCACCCGTTCTACACTGGTAAGCAGCGTGATGTTGCAACCGGTGGCCGTGTTGACCGCTTCAACAAGCGTTTCAACATCCCGGGCGCAAAATAAGCATCCAGAAGAAACCGCCTCAGGGCGGTTTTTTTTTGCCTGCAATATAGCTCCTGAATAAATTTTATATTTATATTCTTCTTTTAAATATATATTTCAAGTTTCCTGAAAATAATTCCCGCCACGTCATATCATCCTATTTATACGGATAGTGAGCTTCATCTTTGCCTTCTTGATATCTTTGCCATTTGGCTATCAGGCATGGCAATAAATAAAAGGTTTATCCCTGGTTGTAAAATTACACTGCGCTCGACATAAATTTTATTTGCCATTTTAGTCACGATGGCTTTCAGGGTAGATTTACGTTGAGGGAAAAAGGATGAAACTGACGCAACTCTTATTCGCGCTTCCGTTAATATCGTGTGCAGCGCAGGCAGGATACGTTGATTATCGACACGAGTATTACGACGATGGCGTAACTATGACCGCGTGTACATGTCGCACCGCTTTGGGACAGGCTTTGGCGTAGCCGTTGAGGCCGTCTCGCGCTCTGATGAAAAGCAGTCTAACGATGCACTCAATAATATGGAGAGCAACAGCAGCGAATATACTGCCAGCTACCAGTTCACCTGGCAGGGGTTTGTCTGGCAGCCGGGTATTGCCGTTGAAATGGGCGACAATATGTCCATTTATAAACCCTATTTACGCGTGCAGTATAATATTAATGATAACTGGTGGGCGGCGTTCCGTTATCGTACCGAATATACCCGGCGTAATGCAGACGGTAAAGATGATCGTATGGTATACCGCCGGAAATGTGGCTGGGATATAATATCGATAACTGGATGTTTGAACTGAACGGCATTTATAAATTCGCCGACAACGAAGATTGTATAATAACAAAAAAGAAGATTACGAATATAACTTCCGCGTGGCGTATAAGATTGATTCATGGGTGCCGTTTGTGGAAGTGGGTAAACGTCTCTTCCGGCTATAACACTGCCACCAGCGACGACCGCCAGACGCGTCTTCGCGTAGGCTTAGGCTACAACTTCTGAGAAACCATCCCGCTGAGCACCTCAGCGGGATCACACCGCAGCGTTAGTATTCCCACGTTTCCGGTCGATACCCAGTTCACGCATGATCACCTTCGCCTCTTCCGGGATTTCGTCACTGCGCTCTTTGCGCAGATCGTCATCGTTCGGTAACGGTTGGCCGGTAAACGCATGCAGGAACGCCTCGCAAAGCAGTTCGCTGTTAGTTGCGTGACGCAGGTTGTTCACCTGACGACGCGTACGTTCATCGGTGAGGATCTTCAACACCTTCAGAGGAATGGAAACCGTAATTTTTTTTACTTGTTCACTCTTCTTACCGTGCTCAGCGTATGGGCTGATATATTCGCCGCTCCATTCAGCCATGAGATACCTTTAATCCTCTTTGTCATTAATATGAGGCCGACACCGCAGCGGTTCGCAGGGTTTCGCGCCATAATCTTGCGTAGTTTACCGTAGAGACGCCACCGTGACACGGATATTGCCTCTGCGTTATGCGCTAAAGCATGTAATTTTAACGGCTATTTGCGTATTGCTCAATCTATACGCAAAGAAGTTTAGATGTCCAGATGTATTGACGTCCATATAATCAATGTTTACTCTGGTGCCTGACTTTTCATCCATTAAGCCAGGAAGCCTTCACCATGACGCGTAAACAGGCCACCATCGCAGTGCGTAGCGGATTGAATGATGACGAACAGTACGGCTGCGTTGTCCCGCCGATTCATCTCTCCAGTACCTATAACTTCACCGGATTTAATGAACCACGCGCCCATGACTACTCGCGCCGTGGTAACCCGACGCGTGATGTGACCCAGCGTGCGCTGGCGGAACTGGAAGGTGGCGCAGGCGCGGTGATGACCAATACCGGCATGTCGGCTATCCACCTGGTGACCACCGTGTTCCTGAAACCTGGCGATCTGCTGGTGGCTCCGCACGACTGTTATGGCGGCAGCTACCGACTGTTCGACAGCCTGGCGAAGCGCGGTTGCTATCGCGTACTGTTTGTCGATCAGGGTGATGAGCAGGCGCTGAAACAGGCGCTGGCAGAAAAGCCGAAGCTGGTTTTAGTCGAAAGTCCAAGCAACCCACTGCTGCGCGTCGTGGACATTGCAAAAATTTGTCAGCTTTCAAGGGATGCGGGAGCGATAAGTGTAGTGGATAATACGTTCCTCAGTCCGGCCTTGCAGAACCCGCTGGCACTGGGAGCGGATCTGGTATTGCATTCATGCACCAAATACCTGAACGGCCACTCCGATGTTGTCGCCGGGGTCGTTATTGCCAAAGATCCAGAGCTGTCACCGAACTGGCATGGTGGGCGAATAACATCGGCGTTACCGGCAGTGCGTTTGACAGCTACCTGTTGCTGCGTGGGCTACGTACCCTGTCGCCGCGTATGGACGTGGCGCAGCGTAATGCCCAGGCGATTGTCGATTTCCTGAAGACCCAGCCGCTGGTGAAAAAGCTTTATCACCCGTCGCTGCCGGAGAACCAGGGACACGAGATTGCGGCGCGTCAACAAAAAGGGTTTGGCGCGATGTTAAAGTTTTGAACTGGATGGCGATGAGCAGACGCTGCGTCGCTTCCTGAGCGGGTTGTCACTGTTTACGCTGGCGGAATCTTTAGGGGGAGTCGAAAGCTTAATCTCCCACGCCGCAACAATGACGCACGCAGGCATGGCGCCAGAAGCGCGTGCCGCCGCCGGAATTTCTGAGACGCTACTGCGAATCTCAACCGGTATTGAAGATTGTGAAGATTTAATTGCCGATCTGGAAAATGGCTTCCGGGTCGCAGCCAAGGGGTAATCATGAGTGTGATAGCGCAGGCAGGGGCGAAGGGTCGCCAGCTGCACAAGTTTGGTGGTAGTAGTCTTGCTGATGTGAAATGTTACCTGCGGGTCGCGGGGATCATGGCAGAGTATTCGATGCCGGGGGACATGATGGTTGTCTCCGCGGCGGGCAGCACCACCAACCAGTTGATTAGCTGGCTGAAGTTAAGCCAGACCGATCGTCTCTCTGCGCATCAGGTTCAACAAGCGTTACGCCGTTACCAGAGTGAGCTGATCGCCGGTTTATTGCCAGCCGACGTGGCAGATGGCCTGATTAGCACCTTTATTCAGGATCTGGAGCGACTGGCCGGTTTACTCGATAGCGGCGTTACTGACGCCGTTTATGCTGAAGTTGTAGGCCACGGCGAAGTCTGGTCTGCCCGCCTGATGGCGGCCGTCCTGCAACAGCAAGGTCTGGAAGCGGCATGGCTGGACGCGCGTGATTTCCTGCGTGCCGAGCGTGGCGCTCAGCCTCAGGTTGATGAAGGCCTCTCTTATCCTCTGCTCCAGCAGCTGCTGGTGCAGCATCCGAACAAACGTATTGTTGTGACCGGCTTTATCAGCCGCAGCAACGCGGGTGAAACCGTGCTGCTGGGACGTAACGGCTCTGACTACTCCGCAACACAGATCGGTGCCCTGGCGGGGGTGTCTCGCGTCACCATCTGGAGCGACGTAGCCGGTGTTTACAGCGCTGACCCCGCGTAAGGTTAAAGATGCGTGCCTGCTGCCGCTGCTGCGTCTCGACGAAGCCAGCGAGCTGGCCCGTCTGGCGGCCCCGGTACTGCACGCCCGTACCCTGCAGCCGGTGTCTGGCAGCGATATCGACCTGCAACTGCGCTGCAGCTATACGCCGGATCAAGGCTCGACCCGTATCGAGCGCGTCCTGGCCTCCGGCACAGGGGCGCGTATCGTTACCAGCCATGACGACATCTGCCTGATCGAATTCCTCGTTCCTGCCGGACATGATTTCAAACAGACGCATAAAGAGATCGACCTGATCCTGAAGCGCGCCCAGGTACGCCCGCTCGCCGTGGGTGTGCACACTGACCGGCACCTGCTGCAGTTCTGCTATACCGCAGAAGTGGCAGACAGCGCACTGAAAATTCTTGATGAAGCGGGCCTGCCGGGCGAGCTTCGTCTGCGTCAGGGTCTGGCGCTGATTGCGATGGTAGGGGCGGGCGTCACCCGTAACCCGCTGCACTGCCACCGCTTCTGGCAGCAGTTGAAGGGCCAGCCGGTAGAGTTTACCTGGCAGTCGGAAGAGGGGATCAGCCTGGTGGCGGTCATGCGTACCGGGCCAACCGAAAGCCTGATCCAGGGGCTGCATCAGTCACTGTTTCGTGCGGAAAAACGTATCGGCCTGATGCTGTTTGGGAAAGGCAACATTGGTTCCCGCTGGCTGGAGCTGTTCGCCCGCGAACAGACCACACTTTCGGCGCGTACCGGATTCGAATTTGTGCTGGCGGGCGTGGTGGATAGCCGCCGCAGCCTGCTCAACTATGAAGGGCTGGATGCGAGTCGCGCGCTGGCCTTCTTTAACGACGAAGCCATCGAGCAGGATGAAGAGTCACTGTTCCTTTGGATGCGCGCCCACCCGTACGACGACCTGGTGGTGCTGGATGTGACCGCCAGCGAGCAACTGGCCGATCAGTATCTTGATTTCGCCAGCCACGGTTTCCACGTCATCAGCGCCAACAAACTGGCGGGAGCCAGCAACACCCGCAACTATCGCCAGATCCACGATGCCTTTGAAAAAACAGGTCGTCACTGGCTGTATAACGCCACCGTCGGGGCGGGTCTGCCGGTGAACCATACCGTGCGCGATCTGATCGAAAGCGGCGACAGCATTCTGGCGATCAGCGGTATCTTCTCCGGTACCCTGTCGTGGCTGTTCCTGCAGTTTGATGGCACCGTGCCTTTCACCGACCTGGTGGATCAGGCGTGGCAGCAGGGCTGACCGAGCCCGATCCGCGTGTGGACCTCTCCGGTAAAGACGTGATGCGTAAGCTGGTGATCGTGGCCCGTGAAGCGGGTTACGACATTGAGCCGGGTCAGGTCCGCGTGGAGTCGCTGGTGCCGGCAGACTGTGAAGAGGGTTCTGTCGATCACTTCTTCGAGAATGGCGATGCGCTGAACGAGCAAATGTTACAGCGCCTGGAGGCGGCCCGCGAAATGGGTCTGGTCCTGCGCTACGTGGCGCGTTTTGATGCCAATGGCAAAGCACGCGTTGGCGTGGAAGCCGTTCGCCCGGAACATCCGCTGGCGGCGCTGTTGCCGTGCGATAACGTCTTCGCCATTGAAAGCCGCTGGTATCGCGATAACCCGCTGGTGATCCGTGGGCCGGGTGCAGGCCGCGACGTGACCGCCGGTGCGATCCAGTCGGATATTAACCGTCTGGCGCAGCTGCTGTAGTTTCAAAGATTACCCCTCACCCTAACCCTCTCCCCACAGGGGAGAGGGGACAGTCCGGCGCTGTTTTTTCTTCCTCGCTCCTCTGGGGAGAGGGGATGGTCCGGTGCTGTTTTTCCTGCCTCGCCTTTCCTGGCAGAGGTTACGGCCCGGCGCTGTTTTCCTTCCTCGCTCCTCTGGGAAGAGGGTACGGCCCGGCGCTGTTTTCCTTCCTCGCTCCTCTGGGAAGAGGGTACGGCCCGGTATTGTTTTTCTTCCCTCGCTCCTCTGAAGAGAGAAGACGGCGCGGTGCTGTTTTTCTCCCTCGCCCCTTTGGGGAGAGGGCCGGGGTGAGGGGACTTCTCACCCCATCATGAACTCCCCTCAACTCCCCTGAGCATTCCTCACCGTTATTGTTGATTATTTCTGTTGACGGCAGTCGGCTTTTCCGTCATTTTTACATCTGGACGTCTAAACGTATAGAAGTTCGAACACAACAAACAACGACACGCGATTGATGAGGTAAGGTATGAGCTTTTTTCACGCCAACCAGCGGGAAGCCCTGAATCAGAGCCTGGCTGAAGTAAACGGCCAGATTAACGTCTCATTTGAATTTTTCCCGCCGCGCACCAGTGAAATGGAGCAGACCCTGTGGGCCTCTATCGATCGCCTGAGCAGTCTGAAGCCGAAATTTGTCTCGGTGACCTACGGCGCCAACTCTGGCGAGCGCGACCGTACGCATAGCATTATTAAAGGCATTAAGGATCGTACCGGTCTGGAAGCCGCGCCGCATCTGACCTGTATCGATGCCACCCGCGACGAACTGCGTACCATCGCCCAGGATTACTGGAATAACGGTATCCGCCACATCGTGGCTCTGCGTGGAGACTGCCGCCGGGCAGCGGTAAGCCGGATATGTACGCGACCGATCTGGTGGCGCTGCTGAAAGAGGTGGGCGATTTCGACATCTCCGTGGCGGCGTACCCGGAAGTCCACCCGGAAGCAAAAAGTGCTCAGGCGGATCTGCTCAACCTGAAACGCAAGGTGGATGCCGGGGCCAACCGCGCTATCACCCAGTTTTTCTTTGACGTGGAAAGCTATCTGCGCTTCCGTGACCGCTGCGTCTCCGCCGGTATCGACGTCGAAATTATTCCGGGATCCTGCCGGTTTCGAACTTCAAACAGGCCAAGAAATTTGCCGACATGACCAACGTTCGCATCCCGCACTGGATGGCGAAAATGTATGAAGGCCTGGACGATGACGCTGAAACCCGCAAGCTGGTGGGTGCCAGTATCGCCATGGACATGGTGAAGATTTTAAGCCGCGAAGGGGTGAAAGATTTCCATTTTTATACCCTCAACCGCGCCGAAATGAGTTACGCGATCTGCCATACCCTGGGGGTTCGTCCGGGTCTGTAAAGGCAAGTCCCTCACGGTTGTGGGGGATTTTTATTTCGGGCTGATATTCACGGTATTAACTATCAAATCTGTGGATGGTTTCAATTATCTCTTGTTGCCAGTGGTGTATATCCTAACGGTAAAACCATAGAGGGAGCAGAGCGATGAGTACGTCCGACGATAACCAGAATTCAGGCAAGTGTCCTTTCCATCAGGGCGGTTATGACAAGAGCGCAGGTGCCGGTACCAACAGCCGCGACTGGTGGCCTAAACAGCTTCGTGTCGATCTTCTCAATCAACACTCCGAACGTTCCAACCCGCTAGGCAAAGACTTCAACTACCGCAAAGAATTCAGCAAACTTGATTACTCTGCTCTGAAAGGCGATCTGAAAGCCCTGCTGACGGACTCCCAGCCGTGGTGGCCTGCAGACTGGGGCAGCTACGCTGGTCTGTTCATCCGTATGGCGTGGCACGGTGCCGGTACCTATCGCTCCGTAGACGGGCGTGGCGGTGCGGGTCGTGGTCAACAGCGTTTCTCTCCGCTCAACTCCTGGCCGGATAACGTCAGCCTCGATAAGGCGCGTCGTCTGCTGTGGCCCATCAAGCAAAAATATGGGCAGAAAATCTCCTGGGCCGACCTGTTTATTCTTGCCGGTAACGTCGCGCTGGAAAATTCCGGCTTCAGAACCTTTGGCTTTGGTGCCGGACGTGAAGACGTGTGGGAACCGGATCTGGACGTTAACTGGGGTGATGAAAAAGCCTGGCTTGAGCATCGCCATCCAGAAAGCCTGGCGAAAAGTGCCGTTGGCGCCACCGAGATGGGGCTGATCTACGTGAACCCGGAAGGGCCAAACGCCAGCGGTGAACCACTGTCTGCGGCGGCGGCGATCCGTGCCACCTTCGGCAACATGGGGATGAACGATGAAGAGACCGTCGCGCTGATCGCCGGGGGGCATACGCTGGGGAAAACCCATGGGGCAGGGGAAACGACCCATGTGGGGGTTGATCCAGAAGGTGGCCTGCTTGAAGCGCAGGGCCTGGGCTGGGCCAGCACGCACGGCAGCGGTTTTGGTGCTGACGCCATTACCTCCGGTCTGGAAGTGATCTGGTCCCAGACGCCGACCCAGTGGAGCAACTACTTCTTTGAGAACCTGTACAAATACGACTGGGTACAAACCCGCAGTCCGGCAGGGGCGATCCAGTTCGAAGCGTCGAATGCGCCGGAGATCATGCCCGATCCCTTCGACCCGTCGAAAAAACGTAAACCGACCATGCTGGTTACTGACCTGACGCTGCGTTTCGATCCTGAGTTCGACAAGATTTCCCGTCGTTTCCTCAACGATCCGCAGGCCTTTAACGAAGCTTTTGCCCGCGCGTGGTTCAAGCTGACCCACCGTGATATGGGGCCAATTTCACGTTATATCGGCCCGGAAGTGCCTAAAGAAGAGCTGATTTGGCAGGACCCACTGCCGCAGCCATTCTTCCACCCGACCGCGGAGGATATTCAGAGCCTGAAAGAGGCTATTGCCAACTCTGGGTTATCGGTGAGCGAGCTGGTGTCGGTGGCATGGGCTTCGGCGTCCACCTTCCGCGGTGGCGATAAGCGTGGCGGCGCCAACGGCGCACGTCTGGCGCTGGCACCGCAGCGCAGCTGGGATGTTAACGCCGTGGCCGCGCGTGTTCTGCCGGTGCTGGAAGGCATCTATAAATCGGCGCATAAAGCGTCACTGGCAGACATCATCGTGCTGGCCGGTGTCGTGGGCGTTGAGCAGGCGGCTAAAGCCGCTGGCGTGAATATCACCGTACCCTTTACGCCGGGTCGTGTTGACGCGCGCCAGGATCAGACCGATATCGGCATGTTTACCCTGCTGCAGCCGGTTGCCGATGGTTTCCGTAACTACCGGGCGGCGATTGACGTTTCGACCACAGAGTCGCTGCTGATTGATAAAGCACAGCAACTAACGCTGACCGCGCCAGAGATGACGGTGCTGCTGGGCGGGCTGCGCGTGTTGGGGGCTAACTTTGATGGCGGTAAGAGCGGCGTCTTTACCGATCGCGTGGGCGTACTCAGCACGGACTTCTTCGTCAATCTGCTGGATATGGGCACGCAGTGGAAAGCCACTGACGAATCCAGCGAGCTGTTTGAAGGCCGCGACCGCGTGAGCGGGGAAGTGAAATATCTGGCGAGCCGTGCAGACCTGGTGTTTGGTTCTAACTCCGTGCTGCGCGCGCTGGCTGAGGTTTATGCCAGCAGCGATGCCCACGAGAAGTTCGTGAAGGATTTCGTCGCGGCATGGGTAAAAGTGATGAACCTCGACCGGTTTGATCTGCTGTAAACAGAAAAATCCCCGCTCCGGCGGGGATTTTTTTATCGGTTAACGGCTTCGGCTTATCCGGCCTACGGAGTGTAGGCCCGTACAAGCGCCGCCGGGCAGGAAGGTTATTCCCACTCCTGCAGGAAGCGCTGACCGTACTGGTCGGCAACCAACAACGCCGCATACACCTGGTCCGGCGTTGCACCACCCGGCATGTTATGGATAGTTTCCCCTTCTGCACATGACGCCTCGGCCACTAAACGCATTTTGGCCGGAATATCCACTTTGATATCCAGCTGCGCCAGGGTGATAGGTAGCCCTACGCTGTGACATAACGCCGCCACGGTTTCGATCTCTTCCACCGGGGCGTTCTCCAGCACCAGCTGGGTTAATGTGCCAAAGGCTACTTTCTCGCCGTGATAGTAATGATGGGCGTCCGGGATGGCAGTTAAACCGTTGTGAATAGCATGCGCCGCCGCCAGGCCGCCGCTTTCAAAACCGACGCCGCTCAGATAGGTGTTGGCTTCAATGACTCGCTCAAGCGCGGGCGTTACCACATGTTGTTCTGCCGCCAGCATCGCTTTTTCACCCTCTTCAACCAGGGTGTTGTAGCACAACTCGGCCAACGCCAGAGCGGCCTGGGTGCATTTGCCCCCCGCCATCGTCGTGGCGCCGCTGCGCGAGCAGGCACGGGCTTCAAACCAGGTTGCCAGCGCATCGCCAATCCCGGCGGCCAGCAGGCGTGCGGGCGCACCCGCTACCACTTTGGTATCCACAATCACGATATTCGGATTGTGCGGCAGCATCAGATAGCGATCAAACTCGCCGCTGTCGGTGTAGATGACGGACAGCGCGCTGCAGGGCGCATCGGTAGAGGCAATGGTAGGGGCGATGGCGACCGGGACATCCATAAAATGCGCCAGCGCTTTTGCAGTATCCAGCGTTTTACCGCCACCGATGCCCAGCACGGCCTGGCAGTTGGCTTCTTTCGCCAGCTGACGCAGTCGGTCAATCTCGTTCTGCGAACATTCGCCGCCAAACGGTACAATTTCGACGTACAACTCTGCCTGTTCAAAACTCTGGCGCAGCGTCTCTTCGGCAAAGCCCAGCACAAATTTATCGCCTACCACCAGCCAGCGTGCCGCCAACGGCTTGAGATAATCACCGAGGCGGGTGAGCACATCGGCCCCCTGAATGTACTTGCCGGGTGATTGAATAATACGGTCCATAACATGTCTCCCTTAGAGGTTGAGGTTACCAAACGCGTTTTTCCAGTCCTGCTCGAACTTCTCTATAGCTGACTCTACTGCCGGGGTGCCGAGCATTTGTTGCGCTACATCTAAAGGAAGTGTGATCGCTTCACATCCAGCCAGCAGACAATCAAGCGCCTGACGCGGCGTTTTAAAGCTGGCGGCCAGCACCATGCTGTCCGGAGCGTGGAGTTCCAGCAGGGATTGCAGCTCCTGCACCGTGCGAATGCCATCACCGCCCTGAGCATCGACGCGATTGACGTATGGCGCGATATACTTCGCCCCTGCCAGCGCCGCCAGCAAACCCTGTGAGGCGCTGTAAACGGCGGTGCCAAGAGTGGTGATTTTCTCTTTTTTCAATTGCTTGATTGCCACCAGACCTTCAGCCGTCACCGGGATCTTTACCACGATCCCCGGCAGGGCGTTGCTCAGGCGTTTTGCTTCAGCCACCATACCTTCAGCATCGCGGCTCATGGTTTGGGGCAAACAAAATGCCCTCTTCACCAATGGCTTTCTGCAGGCGAGGCAGCACATCCCAGATGGATTCTTTGCTGGCCGCCACAATGCTCGGGTTGGTGGTAACGCCGGCGATAGGGAAGATGCGGGCCAGGCGTTCGACTTCCGCCACGTTGGCGGTATCCAGATACAGTTCCATTTTGCGTCCTCTTAAAGTTCAAGCTCGTGTTGCAGCAGGCTGGCGATAGCGTCCGCGGATGCGGCATTGACCAGCGCGTTGCGGAAGGCTTCGTGCATAATGCGGCGCGCCAGGCGCGAGAAGATGCGCATATGCTGGTCGCCTGCGGCGTGTTTGTTCAGGGTGAGCATGATGATGAACTGCGCATCCTCATCGCCCCAGCGTACCGGCGTCTTCAGGCGCGCCACGCTGATGGTGGACTGCTCAATATGCTCTGATTTGCTGTGCGGAATGGCGAAACTAAAGCCCAGTCCCGTCGAGAAAACTGCTTCACGCGCCCAGAGATCGGCCTCCAGTTTACGTGGATAGCGACAACGGCTTGCCAGCAACAGGTTGTCAGTCATCCCTTTGAGCACCTCTTCTTTGCTGCGCCAGTCGCTGTCCAGGGGTGATGCACTGCGTGGTGATGAGTGGTGCGTCCTGCTGGGTCATGCGGAACTGCGCCAGCAGGTGCTCGACTTCCAGCGAGGTGCGGCAGGCCATCGCCTGGTTGAGGAGCTGGCGACAGGCGCGGCTGTCGAGCTGCGCCATCCGGGCCTTGGCGGCCGGTATCGACGGCGCGCTCATGCTGATCTCATCCAGTCCCAGCCCCACCAACAGCGGCAGTACAGAACCTTTCGCCCCCAGCTCGCCACACAGGCCAATCCATTTACCCTGACGATGCACCGCCTGTACCGCGTAATCCAGTGCGCGGAGAAATGCCGGATTGAGGCTGTTGTAATGGCGGGTAACTTTGGCGTTATCCCGGTCGACCGCCAGCAGGTACTGCGTCAGGTCATTACTCCCAATACTAAAGAAATCAATCTCTTCACAACACTGATCGATGATGAACATCACCGATGGCACCTCCAGCATGATGCCAAGAGGGATCTTCTCGTCGAAGGGGATCTGCTCGCTGCGCAGCTGCTGTTTTGCTTCCGCAAGTTTCTCTTTCACCCATAAGATCTCCTCCATGGAGGAGATCATCGGAATCATAATCTTGAGATGACCGTGCGCCGACGCGCGCAAAATTGCCCGCAGTTGCGTGGTGAACAGCGCGGCGTACTCCTCATAGATACGCACCGCGCGATAACCCAGGAACGGGTTGGCTTCGGCGGGGATCTTGAGGTAATCCACGGGCTTATCGCCACCGATATCCATGGTACGTACAATAATGCTGCGCCCCTGCGCGGACTCCAGCGCCTGACAAAAGATGTTGTACAACTCGTTTTCACATGGGGCGCTGGTGCGGTCCATATAGAGCATTTCGGTACGGAACAGTCCAACGGCCTCGGCACCGTTACCAAATGCAGCCTGTGCTTCTACGGAGTGAGCAATATTGGCGGCGACCTCCATACGGATGCCATCGGCGGTGCGCGCTTCCTGCGTCAACCAGATGCGCTGCTGCTCGCGCAGGGCGTCATGCACCCGGGCTTCCTGTTGGTAGTAGCGCGCCACCGCCTCGTCCGGGCTGACAACAACAGCGCCCGCGTTGCCGTCGATAAAGACAGTCTGCTTGAGCCAGGGATTCAGCGCTTCGATCTCCACGCCAATCAGCGTCGGGATATTAAACGAGCGGGCAAGGATCACCGTATGCGACGTGGTGCCGCCGCTTTTCAACAGCAGGCCTTTCAGCAGGGTTTTATCCAGTTCAAGGAACTGGCTTGGCGTGAGTTCGTCGGCCATGCACACCGTGGGCTGAGTGAGCTTGCCCGGGACCGGGAAGCGCTGCTCGCCATAGATGTGCTGCAGTAGCTGGAAACAGACGTCGCGTACATCCAGCGCGCGTTCCTGTAAGTAGCTGCTGCTGGAGCGGCCAAACTCTTCGCAGAAATGGCTGGCGCTGTCGACGATCGCCTGAGCGCAGCTTAATCCCCGCAAGACGCCATCGAGCAGGTGTTGACGCAGCGAGGTATCACCCGCCAGCGAACGGTGTGCTTCCAGAATGGCGCGGGTAGCACCGTCGCTGTCGAGCAGGCGAAACTCAATGTTCTTTATCAGTAACGTTAAGCCTTTATCCAGCGCGGACTGTTCACTCTCTGCATCTTGTGCAGCAGGAAGCGCACCCAGGGCATTCAGATCCAGCGAAGAGAGGCGCATCAGTGTGCCGCCCGCGCTACCTGCACATACGCTGCGGGCGCGGAAAAGGCGCGGGTTCAGGTTAGTGAGCGAAGCCGGAAGCGGCTCCAGCTCGCTGTTTTCGGCCACCGCCAGCGGCGCGTCGCAGTGGGGGAATTCTTCACGCAACCACTTGCTCAGCTGTTGATGTGCCGCCTGTTCGTCCGTTCCAGAAATGATTAACCGGCAGCTATCGCCCGCCAGGGTATCGGTGCCGATCAATGCCAGGGCGCTCTTGGCGTTGCCTTTACGATCGGTACGCAGGTTATGCCACTCGATATCGGCATTGAAGGTGTTGCACAGTGTCTCAACGTGGCTTGCCGGGCGCGCATGGACGCCATTGGGTAGCTCACAGGTAAATTCCACAATCAGGGCCATCGCCTCTCTCCCATAATGGTTTTCTCCTTACAGAATAAAAGTACGACGTCGCCCGATACCATGTGACAAAAATGCCAAAAGCTGGACAAATGTAATGTCTGTTCCAAAGTGAGAGTCGTTTCACAAGTTAGCACTTACTGTAAGAATTGGTGGGCTGCTTAACTTATGAGGCTGATCTCATTTTTGTACTGACATTACAAAAATCCAGTAAATGGCCTTTTTATCCACTGTCTGCCTCCCGCCTGATTGCCTATTGTTGCCACAACATCTTTATGGATATGGGCACACACTGGCCCGGGAGCGACTTATGAAAGAGTTGGTGCAGATCCTGAAAAACACCCGTCAACATTTGATGACCGGCGTGTCTCACATGATCCCCTTTGTGGTAGCGGGTGGGATCCTGCTGGCGGTTTCCGTCATGTTGTACGGCAAAGGCGCCGTGCCGGATGCGGCGACCGATCCAAACCTCAAAAAGCTGTTTGATATCGGCGTGGCGGGGTTGACCCTGATGGTGCCTTTCCTGGCGGCCTATATTGGTTACTCCATCGCCGAGCGCGCCGCGCTGGCACCTTGTGCGATTGGCGCCTGGGTCGGCAACAGCTTCGGCGCCGGGTTCTTCGGGGCGCTGATTGCCGGGATCATCGGTGGCATCGTGGTCTATTACCTGAAAAAAATCCCGGTGCATAAGGTCCTGCGCTCGGTGATGCCTATCTTCGTCATTCCTATTATCGGCACCTTTATTACCGCGGGCGTGATGATGTGGGGCCTGGGCGAACCTGTCGGCGCGCTGACCACCAGCCTGACCCAGTGGTTACAAGGTATGCAGCAGGGCAGCATCGTGTTGCTGGCGGTGATCATGGGCCTGATGCTGGCCTTCGACATGGGCGGCCCGGTGAACAAGGTGGCCTATGCCTTCATGCTTATTTGCGTGTCGCAGGGAGTCTACACCGTGGTTGCCATTGCCGCCGTGGGCATCTGCGTGCCGCCGTTGGGGTTGGGTCTGGCGACGCTGTTGGGCCGTAAAAACTTCTCCGGTGAAGAACGCGAAGCCGGCAAAGCGGCGCTGGTAATGGGCTGTGTTGGCGTCACTGAAGGGGCAATCCCCTTTGCGGCGGCTGATCCATTGCGCGTGATCCCTTCCATCATGGTGGGCTCTGCCTGCGGTACGGTAACCGCCGCGCTGCTGGGTGCCCAGTGTTATGCAGGATGGGGCGGCGTGATCGTGCTGCCCGTTGTTGAGGGCAAAACTCGGCTACCTCGCCGCCATTGCCGTTGGGGCCGCTGGTGACGGCAGTCTGCGTTAACGTATTGAAAAGTTTGGCTCGCAAGAATGTTGACCCGGTCAGTGAGAAAGAAGACGACCTGGATTTAGATTTCGAAATGAATTAAGTGAGGAATAAACCATGACCAAAATTATTGCTGTAACCGCATGTCCTTCTGGCGTTGCCCACACATACATGGCTGCCGAAGCGCTGGAAAGTGCCGCAAAAGCGAAGGGCTGGGAAGTCAAAGTGGAGACGCAGGGGTCGATCGGCCTGGAGAACGAACTGACCGCCGCCGATGTGGCTGAGGCCGATATGGTCATTTTGACCAAAGATATCGGCATCAAATTTGAAGAACGTTTTGCCGGGAAAACCATTGTACGCGTCAACATCAGCGATGCCGTCAAACGTGCCGACGCCATCATGAACAAAATCGACGCCCATCTGGCGCAAACCGCTTAATCCTTTCCCGCCCATTCGGGCGGGTTTGTATTTTTACAGGAGTTCCTCATGACGAATCGTACCCAGCGCCTGAAAGCTGCGCTTTTTGCACATAACCGAGAAATTTCGCTCGAACGCGCTTTGCTCTATACCGCCAGCCATCGTCAGACCGAGGGCGAGCCGGTTATTCTGCGTCGCGCCAAAGCCACGGCGTATATCCTTGAGCATGTTGAGATTTCGATTCGTGATGAGGAATTAATCGCTGGTAACCGTACCGTGAAGCCGCGCGCAGGGATTATGTCGCCAGAGATGGACCCCTACTGGCTGTTGAAAGAGCTGGAACAGTTTCCGACGCGGCCGCAGGACCGTTTTGCGATCAGCGAAGAGGACAAACGCATCTATCGTGACGAGCTCTTCCCTTACTGGGAAAAGCGCTCGATGAAAGATTTTATCAACGGCCAGATGACTGACGAGGTGAAGGCGGCCGTCAGCACGCAGATTTTTAGCGTCAACCAGACGGACAAAAGGGCAGGGGCACATCATTATCGACTATCCGCATCTGCTGAATAACGGCCTGGGCGAGCTGGTAGCGCAGATGCGCCAGCACTGCCAACAGCAGCCGGATAACCCGTTCTACCAGGCGGCACTGCTGCTGCTTGAGGCCTCGCAAAGCCATATCTTGCGTTATGCGCTGTTGGCTGAAAACATGGCCGAGAACTGCCCTGACGCGCAGCGTCGTCAGGAATTGCTGGCCATTGCTGCCAACTCTCGCCATAACGCCCAGCACAAGCCGCAAACCTTCTGGCAGGCGTGTCAGCTGTTCTGGTACATGAACATTATTTTGCAATACGAGTCCAACGCCAGTTCCCTGTCGCTGGGGGCGTTTTGACCAGTATATGCTGCCGTTTTATCAGGCTTCGCTCACGCAGGGTGAAGATCCCGCTTTCCTGAAGGAATTGCTGGAGTCATTGTGGGTGAAATGCAATGACATCGTGCTGTTACGCTCTACCAGCAGTGCGCGCTACTTTGCCGGGTTCCCGACCGGCTACACCGCCCTGCTCGGCGGGCTGACCGAAAGTGGGCGTAGCGCAGTCAACGTGCTCTCCTTCCTCTGCCTCGATGCTTATCAGAACGTCCAGTTGCCGCAGCCTAACCTTGGTGTGCGCACCAATGCGCTGATCGACACGCCATTCCTGCTAAAAACCGCTGAGACCATTCGTCTCGGCACGGGTATTCCGCAGATCTTTAATGACGAAGTGGTCGTGCCTGCGTTCCTGAACCGCGGCGTGTCGCTGGAAGATGCCCGCGACTACGCGGTGGTGGGCTGCGTGGAACTGTCGATTCCCGGCAGAACTTACGGTCTGCATGATATCGCCATGTTTAACCTGCTGAAGGTAATGGAAATTTGCCTGCATGAAAACGAAGGCAATAATGCGCTGAGCTATGAGGGGTTACTGACGCAAATCCGCGCCAAAATCAGCCATTACATCCAACTGATGGTCGAGGGCAGCAATATCTGCGATATCGGCCACCGCGACTGGGCGCCGGTGCCGCTGCTTTCATCGTTTATCAGTGACTGTCTGGATAAGGGCCGCGATATTACCGATGGTGGTGCGCGGTATAACTTCTCTGGCGTGCAGGGGATTGGTATCGCTAACCTCAGCGACTCGCTGCATGCGCTGAAGGGGCTGGTCTTTGAACAGCAACGCTTAAGTTTCGATGAACTGCTGGCAGTGCTGAAGGGGAATTTTGCCACCCCGGAAGGGGAAAAAGTACGCGCCAGGCTGATTAACCGCTTCGAAAAATACGGTAACGATATTGATGACGTGGATAATATTAGCGCCGAATTGCTTCGCCATTACTGCAAAGAAGTTGAAAAATACGCTAACCCGCGCGGTGGCTACTTTACTCCCGGCTCTTATACCGTCTCGGCACATGTGCCGCTGGGCTCGGTCGTCGGGGCCACGCCGGATGGGCGCTATGCCGGAGAACAGTTAGCTGACGGCGGCTTGTCGCCAATGCTGGGTCAGGATATGCAGGGGCCGACCGCGGTGCTGAAATCGGTAAGCAAGCTGGATAACATGTTGTTATCTAATGGTACGCTGCTGAACGTTAAATTCACACCTGCCACCCTGGAAGGGGACGCGGGGCTGCATAAGCTGGCGGATTTCCTGCGTGCTTTCACGCAGCTGAAATTACAGCACGTGCAGTTTAACGTGGTGAATGCCGATACGCTGCGCGATGCACAGCGTCGGCCACAGGATTTTGCCGGTCTGGTGGTACGCGTTGCGGGCTATAGCGCCTTCTTTGTTGAGTTGTCGAAGGAGATCCAGGATGACATCATCCGCCGCACCGCGCATCAGCTGTGAGGTGATTGATCCGCGCGGCGATGAGGTCGCGCGCATCTTCAATATTCAGCGCTATTCCCTGAACGACGGGCAAGGTATCCGCACGGTGGTCTTCTTCAAGGGCTGCCCGCATACCTGCCCGTGGTGCGCCAACCCGGAATCGATCTCCCCGAAGATCGAAGCCGTACGGCGTAAGAGTAAATGCCTGCACTGCTCGCCCTGCCAGCGGGATGCCGATGAATGCCCTTCCGGGGCTTTTGAGGCCGTAGGGCGTGACGTCACCCTGGATGAACTGGCCCGCGAAGTGATGAAAGATGAAGTCTTTTTTCGCGCTTCAGGGGGCGGCGTGACCTTATCGGGCGGCGAGGTGTTGATGCAGGCCCCCTTTGCGACGCGGTTTTTGCAACGTTTGCGTAGCTGGGGCGTGCCCTGCGCCATTGAAACCGCCGGAGATGCGCCCGCCAGCCGCTTGCTACCCCTGGCGCGTTGCTGTGATGAGGTGCTGTTTGACCTTAAAATTATGGACGCGCGGCAGGCCCGCGAGGTCGTCAGCATGAATCAGCCGCGGGTAGTGGAAAACCTGCGGTTGCTGGTGCAGGAAGGGATTGCGGTCACGCCAAGGCTGCCGCTGATCCCTGGCTACACGCTCAGCAAAGAGAATATGCAGCAGGCGCTTACGTTGTTGACGTCTCTGGGTATCAGGCACCTGCATCTGTTACCGTTTCATCAATACGGTGAGCCAAAGTATCGTCTGCTTGGGCAACAGTGGTCGATGAGAGAGGTGTCCGCTCCGTCGGCGCAAGAAGTGGCAGCTTACCGTCAGTGGGCGGAAAGTGCCGGATTTGAGGTCACCGTAGGAGGTTAATATGACAGTGCCATCTGGACGATATCTGGTTGCCGTAACCGCCTGCGTTAGCGGCGTTGCGCACACTTACATGGCTGCCGAGCGCCTCGAGAAGATTTGTCAGCAAGAAAAATGGCACATCAAGATTGAAACCCAGGGGGCGCTGGGAATAGAAAACCCCTTAGCGGAAGAGGATATCCGCCGGGCGGATGCGGTGCTGCTGATTACGGATATTGAGCTTGCAGGGGCGGAGCGGTTTGCCTCCAGCCGTTACGTACAATCGGGTATCAGCGCCTTTCTGCGGGAACCGCAGCGCGTGATGAGCGCCGTGCGTAGGCTGCTTTCCGCTCCGCAGCAAACCCACTTTATTGTGGAATAACTATTTTTCCGTGAGCTGGCTGTGATACTGCCGGCGATATTCCGAGGGGGAGCGCTCGGTGTTTTTACGGAACAGGCGGCAAAAGTAGTTACTATCGACAAATCCACAGGCGTGGGCCACCTCTTTGACCTTCAGATCGTACCCTTTCAGCAACATCCGGGCGTGCTCCAGCCGCGTATGGTTCAGGTACTCATTAAAGCCCATCCCCCCCGTTTTTTGAAACAGATGGGAGAGGTAATTGGGTGAGATATAAAACGCCTGCGCCACCGACTCCCGGGTTAACGCCATGGCGTAGTGCTCATCAATATAATTACGAATGGCTTCGAACAGCGCCTGGCTTCGCGATGCGGTCTGGATCTGGCTGCCGAGCAGATCGCGACAGTGGCTGAGCAGGCTGGTGACGATGAGTCTGGCGGTGTGTTGCTCCTGCGGCTGCATCTGCATTTCATTGAGGGTCTGTAACAGGAAAGAACCAATTCGCGGCCCCCGGCGTGCAACGTGCTGCTTCGTCAGATTGTGGTAGTGTTTGCCATCCCACTGTACCACGCTAAAGCCGAGCTGCTGTTTACCAAACAGAATGCTGAAGGTCGTCACCGGGCTATTTATCTGCGGAAAGTTCCAGCCACCCGCCGGAACATAGAGGACATCGCAGGGGATAAGGGTTTGCGTAAGACCTGCGTCAATGAGTTCACCCTCCAGCACGATCTCCAGGCGCGGGAAATCCACCTTATAGGCCAGTTCCGGCACCGGGCCGCTGGTGCTGGCAAAATAAATATGCCGCAATGGCGTAGCGCCACTGATAAGGCGGGAGAGAAGGTGGTTGACGTCGTGATACATGTTTTTCCCTTGCCGGATGCAGACAGGGCAACATTAACGTTGATAATTGAAAAAGGCCATCCTAATTGGATGGCCTTTGCCGTGATGATGTCCGTCGCGGTTAATTAACCCGTGTTACGCATGCCCGCCGCAACACCTGCGATGGTGACCATCAGCGCTTGTTCCACACGTGGATCCGGCTCCAGACCTTCTTCTTCCGCTTTACGCGAACGGTACAGCAGCTCTGCCTGCAGCACGTTCAGCGGGTCGGTGTAGATGTTACGCAGCTGGATGGACTCGGCAATCCATGGCAGATCGGCCATCAGATGGGAGTCGTTGGCGATATCCAGCACCACTTTGATGTCGTCTTGCAGCAGCTCGCGCAGCTCGCTGCCCAGCGCCCACAGCTCCGGTTTCACCAGACGCTGATCGTAGTATTCCGCCAGCCACAGGTCGGCTTTCGAGAACACCATCTCCAGCATGCCGAGGCGCGTGGAGAAGAATGGCCAGTCGCGGCACATGGATTCCAGTTCGTTCTGCTTCCCGTCTTCCACCACTTTTTGCAGAGCGGCACCGGCACCCAGCCAGGCCGGGAGCATCAGTCGGTTCTGCGTCCAGGCGAAGATCCACGGGATAGCACGCAGGGACTCAACCCCGCCGGTCGGGCGACGTTTTGCCGGACGTGAACCCAGCGGCAGTTTGCCCAGCTCCTGCTCCGGCGTTGCCGAGCGGAAGTAAGGCACGAAGTCTTTGTTTTCGCGCACATAGCCGCGGTACATATCGCACGAGATATCGGACAGTTCGTCCATGATATGACGCCAGGCATCTTTCGGCTCCGGCGGCGGCAGCAGGTTCGCTTCGAGGATCGCACTGGTGTAGAGCGACAGGCTGCTGATGGTAACTTCCGGCAGACCGTACTTGAAGCGGATCATTTCGCCTTGTTCGGTCACACGCAGGCCGCCTTTCAGGCTGCCCGGCGGTTGAGAGAGCAGGGCCGCATGAGCAGGGGCACCGCCACGGCCAATCGAGCCGCCGCGACCGTGGAACAGGGTCAGTTCAATCCCGGCTTTTTCGCAGGTTTTGATCAGCGCATCTTGTGCCTGATACTGCGCCCAGGAGGCGGCCATCACGCCCGCATCTTTTGCGGAGTCGGAATAGCCGATCATGACCATCTGCTTGCCCTGGATAAAGCCGCGATACCAGTCGATGTTCAGCAGCTGGGTCATCACGTCGTTGGCGTTATTCAGGTCATCGAGCGTTTCAAACAGCGGCGCGACCGGTAGAGCAAAGGTAATACCCGCTTCTTTCAGCAGCAGGTGAACCGCCAGCACGTCGGACGGGGTTTTCGCCATGGAGATCACATAGGCCGCCACCGATCCTTTCGGCGCATCGACGATCGCTTTGCAGGTGTCGAGCACTTCACGGGTCTCTTCACTTGGTGCCCAGCTCCGCGGCAGCAGAGGACGTTTGGAATTCAGTTCGCGGATCAGGAAGGCCTGTTTGTCGGCTTCTGACCAGCTTTCGTAGTCGCCAATGCCGAGATAGCGGGTCAGCTCGCCCAGCGCCTCGGTGTGACGGGTGCTTTCCTGACGCACGTCGATACGCACCAGCGGCACGCCGAAACATTTCACGCGGCGCAGGGTATCGAGCAGCTCGCCGTTCGCGATGATGCCCATCCCGCAGGCTTGCAGTGACTGATAACAGGCGTATAGCGGCTCCCACAGCTGCTCGTTCTGGCTGAGCAGACCGGCGGGTTTCGGCAGACGCTGGCCTTTAAGGCGCGCTTCCAGCCAGGCCTGAGTGGCCAGCAGCTGGCTGCGCAGGTTTTTGAGCAGGAAGCGGTAAGGTTCGGTTGCACCGGCTTCACCTACCAGCTCAAGCAGTTCTGGCGTGGCTTCGACCATCGACAGCTCTGAAATCAAAATCTGAATGTCTTTCAGGAACAGATCGGTGGCTTTCCAGCGGCTGAGCAGCAGGACGTGGCGAGTGATCTCGGCGGTAACGTTCGGGTTGCCGTCGCGGTCGCCGCCCATCCAGGAGGTGAAGCGCACCGGAACAAAATCCACCGGCAGGCGATAGCCGAGGTTCTCTTCCAGCTGTTCATTCAGCTCGCGCAGGTAGTTAGGCACCCCTTCCCACAGGCTGTTTTCCACCACCGCAAAGCCCCATTTGGCTTCGTCAACCGGGCTTGGGCGGTGCTTACGGATTTCATCGGTATGCCAGGACTGAGCAATCAGCTGGCGCAGACGGCGCATCAGCTGGTTACGTTCGTAGTCAGCAATCTCTTTATTATCCAGTTGCTTCAGGCAGTTGTTCACTTCACCCATTTTATGGATCAGGGTGCGGCGGGTAATCTCAGTTGGGTGGGCGGTCAGCACCAGCTCCAGTGACAGAGACTCAACGGCCTTTTTGATGGTCGCTTCGTTGAGATCGGGTTGGTCCTTGAGTTTTCTGAGCGTGCGGGCAATCACTTCCGGGTTGCTGGCCCCTTCGCCATTCGGCGAAATGCTATGGTACTGTTCGGCGGTATTCGCCAGGTTAAGAAACTGGCTGAAGGCACGGGCAACGGGCAGCAGCTCGTCGTTAGAGAGGTTCTGCAACGTGGTGAGCAGCTCCTGACGGTTGGCTTCGTTACCGGCACGGGAAGATTTAGACAGCTTACGGATTGTTTCAACGCGATCGAGAATGTTCTCGCCCAACGCATCCTTGATGGTATCTCCCAGCACCTTGCCGAGCATACTGACATTACTACGCAACGCGGAATATTGTTCGTTCATAAAAACCCAGTCACCCCATCATTTTTGTTTATGCCCGGCCAGACATCCAACGGACATTATTTTGTCATCTCCCTTTATAAAGCCACGTAAAACCCCCGTCGTCAATTGCTGCGAAAACGGTTCAGCAAACGAATAAATGCGGGCAATTTACGAAATTTAATTCGCTTTGCGTCAGATAAGAGATGCTTATAGGAGTGTGACGAAGATCATGAGATTTTTCCCCTCTCGTGAGAGAGGGGGACAGTCATTAATGCCAGCAGAAGTGATGCACAACCTGGGTGATCAGTTCACGGGTCGGTTTGATAAAGCGCGTTTCCAGATACTCATCCGGCTGGTGGGCCTGGTTGATGGAACCCGGACCGAGGACCAGCGTCGGACAGAGAGTCTGAATAAACGGCGCTTCGGTGCAGTAGTTCACCACGTCGGTTTTTTCGCCGAGCAGTTTTTCCACCACCTCCACCAACTGATGGTCCGGTGGGCACTCATAGCCCGGGATCGGCGGATGCAGTTCAGAAACCGTCAGGCGGCCCGGCCAGCGCTCGCTCACCGGGGCCAGCGCTTCATTCAGCAAGCCGTCAAGATCGCTTAAGGTCATGCCCGGCAGCGGGCGGATATCCATATGCAGTTCGCAGCAGGCGCAGATGCGGTTGGACGCATCGCCGCCGTGCAGGCTGCCGAGGTTGAGGGTCGGATACGGCACGGTGAACGCATCGTAGTGATAACGCTCTTTCAGATCGTCGCGCAGGGTCATGATGCGGCCAATGGCGTCGTGCATCAGTTCGATGGCATTAACGCCGCGCGCCGGATCGCTGGAGTGGCCGGACTGGCCCAGCACGCGCACCGCCGTGGAGATATGGCCTTTATGCGCGCGGATAGGTTGCAGGGAGGTTGGCTCGCCGATAATGGCGCAATCCGGGCGAATTGCGGTGTTTTCAGAGAAGTAGCGCGCGCCTGCCATGCTGGTCTCTTCATCGGCAGTCGCCAGAATATAGAGCGGCTTTTTCAGCGTTTTCACGTCCACGTCACGCAGCGCGTCGAGGATAAAGGCGAAGAAGCCTTTCATGTCCGCGGTGCCCAGCCCGTAGAGCTTGTTGTCGTGCTCGGTCAGGGTGAAGGGATCGCGCGTCCAGCGGCCATCGTCAAACGGTACGGTATCGGTATGTCCCGCCAGCAGCAGGCCGCCCGCACCCTGCCCGGTGCTCGCGAGCAGGTTAAATTTATTACGGGTTCCCGGGACGGGCTGAACTTCCACTTTAAACCCGAGATCGCTGAACCACCCCGCCAGCAGATGATTAAAGTCTCATTACTCTGATCCAGCGCTTCTTCCGTTGCGCTGATGGACGGCGTGGCAATCAGGGCGCGGTAGATCTCGATAAATGGCGGTAAATTCATTTTCATTGTTGACACACCTTAGGTCGTGATAGTATCAATATTCATGCAATAAATGTGAATAAAAATACATTAACGTTGAGCATAAAGGAACCCGATGTTGAATACGCTGATTGTAGGCGCTAGCGGTTATGCGGGCGCAGAGCTTGTAAGCTACGTGAATCGCCATCCTCATATGACCATAACCGCTTTGACTGTCTCAGCGCAAAGCAATGATGCAGGAAAGTTAATTTCCGATTTACATCCGCAACTTAAAGGGATTGTTGATCTGCCGTTGCAGCCAATGTCGGATATCAGCGCGTTTACCGACGGCGTGGACGTGGTGTTTTTAGCCACCGCCCACGAAGTTAGCCACGACCTGGCGCCACAGTTTCTGGCGGCCGGCTGCGTGGTATTCGATCTCTCCGGTGCGTTCCGTGTGAACGACACCGCGTTCTATGAAAAATACTATGGTTTCACCCATCAGCACCCGGATCTGCTTGAACAAGCAGTATATGGTCTGGCGGAGTGGAACGCAGATGCGCTGAAAGAAGCGAACCTGATTGCCGTGCCGGGTTGCTACCCGACGGCGGCGCAACTCTCCCTGAAGCCGTTGATCGATGCAGACCTGCTGGATCTCAACCAGTGGCCAGTGATCAACGCCACCAGCGGCGTGAGCGGAGCAGGGCGCAAAGCGGCTATCTCCAACAGCTTCTGTGAAGTGAGCCTGCAGCCGTATGGCGTGTTTAATCATCGTCATCACCCGGAAATCACCACCCATCTGGGGGCGGAAGTCATCTTCACTCCGCACCTGGGCAACTTCCCGCGCGGGATCCTCGAAACCATCACCTGCCGCCTGAAACCGGGCGTGACCAAAAGAGCAGGTAGGCAAAGCTTTCGCGCAGGCGTATGCGAATAAACCGCTGGTACGTCTGTATGACAAAGGCGTGCCGGCGCTGAAAAATGTGGTCGGCCTGCCGTTCTGCGATATCGGTTTTGCCGTGCAGGGTGAACACCTGATTGTGGTGGCCGCAGAAGATAACTTACTGAAAGGCGCAGCCGCCCAGGCTGTTCAGTGCGCAAATATTCGTTTTGGCTATGCTGAAACGCAGTCTCTTATTTAAGGTGTGATGATGAATCCATTAATTATCAAGCTTGGTGGTGTGCTGCTGGACAGCGAAGAGGCGCTGGAGCGTCTGTTTACCGCGCTGGTTAACTATCGCGAATCCCATCAACGCCCGCTGGTGATTGTCCACGGCGGCGGCTGTGTGGTTGATGAGTTAATGAAAGGCCTTAACCTGCCGGTGAAAAAGAAGAATGGCCTGCGTGTCACGCCTGCCGACCAGATCGACATCATTACCGGCGCGCTGGCGGGCACTGCCAACAAAACGCTGCTGGCTTGGGCGAAGAAACACCATATCGCCTCCGTGGGCCTTTATCTCGGCGATGGCGACAGCGTAAAAGTGACCCAGCTTGACGAAGAGCTGGGGGCATGTAGGCCTGGCGCAGCCGGGGTTCACCTAAGCTGATTAACACCCTGCTGGAAGGGGGATTCCTGCCAGTGGTCAGCTCTATCGGTGTGACCGAAGAGGGCGAGCTGATGAACGTCAACGCAGACCAGGCGGCTACCGCTCTGGCGGCGACGCTGGGCGCAGACCTGATTCTCCTCTCTGACGTGAGCGGTATTCTGGACGGCAAAGGCCAGCGCATTGCGGAAATGACTGCGGCGAAGGCTGAGCAGCTGATCGCCCAGGGCATTATTACCGACGGCATGATTGTGAAAGTGAATGCGGCGCTGGATGCCGCGCGCACGCTTGGCCGCCCGGTGGATATCGCCTCCTGGCGTCACGCCGAGCAACTGCCAGCCCTGTTCAACGGCACGCCGATTGGTACCCGTATTCTGGCTTAATATTTAATGCCCGGCGGCACTCTGCTTGCCGGGCCGACAAGACCGTAGGTCGGGTAAGCGTAGCGCCACCCGGCAGAACTAACGAATAAAGGAAGCATGTTATGGCACTTTGGGGTGGGCGTTTTACACAGGCAGCGGATCAACGGTTCAAACAGTTCAACGACTCTTTGCGCTTCGACTACCGCCTGGCCGAGCAGGATATTGTCGGCTCTGGTGGCCTGGTCCAAAGCGCTGGTCACCGTTGGCGTGCTGACCGCAGACGAACAGCTGCAGCTGGAAGAGGCGCTGAACAACCTGCTGGAAGAGGTACGTCTGAACCCGCAGCAAATCCTCGAGAGCGATGCCGAAGATATTCACAGTTGGGGTGGAAGGGTAAAACTGATCGACAAAGTCGGCCAGTTAGGTAAAAAAGCTGCACACTGGCCGGAGCCGTAACGACCAGGTGGCGACCGACCTGAAGCTGTGGTGTAAAGATACCGTGGTAGAACTGCTGGCGGCGAACCGTCAACTGCAGAGCGCGCTGGTGGAAACCGCGCAAAACAACCAGGACGCGGTGATGCCAGGGTATACCCACCTGCAGCGTGCGCAGCCTGTCACCTTTGCTCACTGGTCGCTGGCCTACGTTGAGATGCTGGCGCGTGATGAGAGTCGTCTGCAGGATGCCTTAAAGCGTCTGGACGTTAGCCCGCTGGGCAGCGGCGCATTGGCCGGTACGGCGTATGAAATCGACCGTGAGCAGCTGGCCCGGCTGGCTGGGCTTTGCTTCTGCCACCCGCAACAGCCTGGACAGCGTCTCCGACCGTGACCATGTGCTGGAGCTGCTCTCAAATGCGTCAATCGGTATGGTGCATCTGTCGCGCTTCGCCGAAGACCTGATCTTCTTCAACTCTGGCGAAGCCGGTTTTGTGGAGCTGTCCGATCGTGTGACCTCCGGCTCTTCCCTGATGCCGCAGAAGAAAAACCCGGATGCGCTGGAGCTGATCCGCGGCAAGTGTGGCCGCGTGCAGGGTGCACTGACCGGCATGATGATGACCCTGAAAGGGCTGCCGCTGGCGTACAACAAAGATATGCAGGAAGACAAAGAAGGGCTGTTCGACGCGCTCGACACCCTGGCTGGACTGTCTGCATATGGCGGCGCTGGTGCTGGACGGCATTCAGGTGAAGCGTCCGCGTTGCCAGGAAGCGGCTCAGCAGGGCTATGCCAACTCCACCGAGCTGGCGGATTACCTTGGTCGCCAAAGGCGTGCCGTTCCGTGAAGCGCACCATATTGTGGGCGAAGCGGTGGTGGAAGCCATTCGTCAGGGTAAACCGCTGGAAGATTTATCTCTGGCTGACCTGCAGAAATTCAGCAACGTGATTGGCGATGATGTTTACCCCATCCTGGCGCTGCAGTCGTGCCTGGATAAGCGTGCGGCAAAAGGCGGCGTGTCGCCGCAGCAGGTGGCGCAGGCCATTGCAGATGCAAAAACCCGTCTGCTTTAATGCGTGCGGGCTGGTGCCCCACCCCGGCTCTTTCCTTTAGTTTGATAGAGCACACCCTAAAAATGGCAACTTCGGTTGCCATTTTGCTTTTATCCCGTTTTTTAACGCAAAAAAAAGCGGACCACGGGGTCCGCAAAAGTTCACGTTGGCTTTAGTTGTTCGAGCTTTGAGAAAAACTCGTTAGACGGGCAGGACTTCAAGGGTAATCAGTGCCGCTTCGTCTCTGTGATGCATTATTCAACAGAACGCTTGATAGGGATAATCGTTCATTGCTATGCTATCTATCGCCATGAACTATCGTGGCGACGGAGGATGAATAATGAATATTCGTGATCTTGAATACCTGGTTGCATTAGCTGAACACCGCCATTTTCGCCGCGCGGCAGATTCCTGCCACGTCAGTCAGCCTACGCTTAGCGGTCAGATCCGTAAGCTGGAAGACGAACTTGGTGTGATGCTGCTGGAGCGCACCAGTCGTAAGGTTCTGTTCACCCAGGCAGGTCTTCTGCTGGTGGATCAGGCGCGCACCGTGCTGCGCGAGGTCAAAGTGCTCAAGGAAATGGCAAGCCAGCAGGGGGAGACGATGTCCGGCCCGCTGCATATTGGCCTGATCCCTACCGTTGGCCCATACCTGCTGCCGCAAATTATTCCGATGCTGCATCAGACCTTCCCAAAACTCGAAATGTACCTGCATGAAGCGCAAACGCATCAGCTGCTGGCGCAATTAGATAGTGGCAAACTCGACTGCGCGATCCTCGCGCTGGTCAAAGAGAGTGGAATCCTTTATCGAAGTCCCGCTGTTTGATGAACCGATGATGCTGGCGATCTATGAGGATCACCCGTGGGCGAACCGCGATCGCGTACCGATGGCCGATCTGGCCGGTGAAAAGCTGCTGATGCTGGAAGATGGTCACTGTCTGCGCGATCAGGCGATGGGCTTCTGTTTTGAAGCGGGTGCCGATGAAGATACCCACTTCCGCGCAACCAGTCTGGAAACGCTGCGTAACATGGTGGCGGCGGGGAGTGGTATTACGCTGCTGCCAGCGCTGTCCGTTCCGCCAGAGCGTCGCCGTGACGGGGTGGTTTATCTGCCGTGCATCAAGCCGGAGCCGCGTCGTACTATTGGCCTGGTCTATCGTCCAGGGTCGCCGCTGCGCAGCCGCTATGAGCAGCTGGCAGAGGCCATCCGCAGTTCGATGGATGGCCGTTTCGACAGTGCGTTAAAACAGGCGGTTTAAGCCGTTCAGCGCCGCTACCCGATAGGCTTCTGCCATGGTCGGGTAGTTAAAGGTGGTGTTAACAAAATACTCGATGGTGTTACCGCCACCTTTTTGCTCCATGATCGCCTGGCCGATGTGAATGATTTCCGCCGCACGTTCACCGAAGCAGTGAATGCCGAGGATCTCTTTCGTCTCGCGATGGAACAGGATCTTCAGCGTACCCACACTCATCCCGACGATTTGCGCCCGCGCCAGATGTTTAAACTGGGCGCGACCCACCTCGTAAGGCACCTTCATGGCCGTCAGCTGCTGTTCGGTTTTCCCGACTGAGCTGATCTCAGGAATGGTGTAAATGCCGGTCGGGATATCTTCAATCAGATGCGCCGTCGCTTCACCTTTCACCAGCGCCTGAGCGGCAATGCGCCCCTGGTCATAAGCGGCCGACGCCAGGCTTGGATAACCAATGACGTCACCTACAGCATAGATATGCGGCAGGGCGGTCTGGTACATGCTGTTGACCTTGAGCAGCCCGCGGCTGTCAGTGGTCAGGCCGATGTTTTCCAGCGCCAGCGAATCGGTATTACCGGTACGACCGTTAGCGTAGAGCAGGCAGTCGGCTTTCAGCTTTTTGCCGGACTTCAGGTGCATAATCACGCCATCATCGCAGCCTTCGATCTTCTCATACTCTTCGTTATGACGAATCACCACGCCGCTGTTCCAGAAGTGGTACGAGAGCGAGTCGGACATCTCCTGATCGAGGAACGCCAGCAGGCGGTCGCGGGTGTTTATCAGGTCAACTTTGACATTCATGCCGCGGAAGATGGAAGCATATTCACAGCCGATCACCCCGGCACCGTAAATCAGTACGTGGCGCGGCTCATGGTGCAGGCTCAGAATGGAGTCGCTGTCGTAGACGCGCGGATGGGAGAAATCGACATCTGCCGGACGGTACGGGCGTGAGCGCAGGCGATCACAAACTTCTCGGCGGTGATGGTCTCAACGGAACCGTCATGACACTCCAGCGCCAGCGTATGTTCATCCACGAAATGGGCGTTACCCTGCAAAATTTCGCAGTGATTACGTTCATAAAAGCCCTGACGCATACGGGTCTGCTGATTAATAACGGTATCAGCGTGGTTCAGGATATCGGCAAATGATGAACGGAGAAGACGGGAGTGATCGCTGTAAAGAGGGTTCTGGTTGAATTCAATAATGCGGCTGACAGCGTGGCGGAGGGCTTTAGAAGGGATGGTGCCCCAGTGGGTGCAACCGCCGCCAACATTATGGTAGCGCTCAATAACCGCGACTCTGGCTCCTTGCTTAACCAGTCCCATAGCAGCGCCTTCGCCGCCAGGGCCGGAACCAATAACTATTGCGTCGTAATCGTAGGAATGTGACATGGTAAGGCTTACCTGTTCTTATACATAAAAGCAACAGAATAGTAACATCATTGGCGTGATAACCCAATTATCGTTGTGCTCTTTTCGCGTGATGGAGCACAAACAACATGGAAAGCGTCATTCTGTAAGCCAGGTAAACCGATTAATTTTATTCTCTGGTATAGTGCCAGCGGGCCTTTGGAAGGATTCAACTATCGTGATGGGCGTAAGAGCACAACAAAAAGAGAAAACCCGGCGTTCGCTGGTAGAAGCGGCATTCAGTCAACTGAGTGCCGAGCGAAGTTTTGCCAGTCTGAGCCTGCGCGAAGTCGCACGCGAAGCCGGGATTGCGCCTACCTCTTTCTATCGTCATTTCCGTGACGTAGATGAACTGGGTCTGACCATGGTGGATGAAAGCGGGCTGATGCTCCGCCAGCTGATGCGCCAGGCGCGTCAGCGTATTGCTAAGGGGGGCAGCGTGATCCGCACCTCCGTTTCCACCTTTATGGAGTTTATCGGCAACAATCCCAACGCGTTTCGTTTACTGTTGCGGGAACGCTCTGGTACGTCGGCCGCGTTTCGTGCCGCCGTGGCGCGTGAGATTCAGCATTTTATTGCGGAACTTGCCGACTATCTTGAACTCGAAAACCATATGCCGCGCGCCTTCACTGAAGCGCAGGCCGAGGCGATGGTGACAATAGTCTTCAGTGCGGGCGCCGAAGCACTGGATGTGAGCGTTGAACAACGCAAACAACTCGAAGAGCGACTGGTATTGCAACTGCGGATGATCTCTAAAGGGGCTTATTACTGGTATCGCCGTGAACAAGAAAAACTGGCGCATCAATCCGATGAGTGAAAGGTGAGTAATGAAACAGACAGGACAGGATAAAGGAACATTGTTGCTGGCATTGATCGCTGGCTTATCCATTAACGGTACGTTTGCAGCGATTTTTAGCTCTATTGTGCCGTTTTCGGTTTTCCCGATGATCTCTCTGGTGCTGACGGTGTACTGTCTGCATCAGCGTTATCAGAATCGCACCATGCCGGTGGGGTTACCGGCATTGTCGGCGGCGTTCTTTGTGCTGGGCGTCCTGCTGTATAGCACCGTGGTGCGTGCAGAGTACCCGGACATTGGCTCTAACTTCCTGCCTGCGGTGCTGTCGGTAGCGCTGGTGTTCTGGATCGGCTTTAAAATGCGCAATCGTAAACAGCAGCTGCCAGAGTAAGATGTGTTTGTAGGCCGGGTAAGCTCTGCGCCACCCGGCATTACGATTTACCGGGCAGTCAGTAACACACCGCACTCCATATGGTGCGTATACGGGAACTGATCGAACAATGCCAGACGTTCAACCTTGTGCGTCTGGCTTAATGTTTCCAGGTTCTTGCATAAGGTTTCCGGGTTACAGGAGATATACAGAATACGCGGGTACGCCTGCACCATCTTCTCGGTTTCGCTGTCCAGGCCCACTGCGCGGTGGATCGACGAAAATCGTCTCACACTGGTAGCTCTTCAGATCAATCCCCTGCAGACGGTTAAACTCCCGCACGCCGTTCATCGCCTGAGTAAATTCTTCCGCCGACATCCGAATGATCTGCACATTATCAATGTGGTTAGCCGCGATGTTGTACTGGGCGGAAGCGACCGACGGTTTGGCAATTTCGGTAGCCAGAACGCGATTGAAGTTACGCGCCAGCGCCAGCGAGAAGTTACCGTTACCGCAGTACAGCTCCAGCAGATCGCCGGTTGAACCTTCAGTGGCATGCAGGGCCCACTCCAGCATCTGCACGTTCATCGCCGCGTTCGGCTGAGTAAAGCTGTTCTCCACCCTGGCGATAAATCATCTCTTTGCCCGCCACCGGTAGACGCTCATCGATGAAATCCTGATCCAGCATGATTTTGGTTTTTGTCGCACGGCCAATCAGATGCACGTTGATGTTCTGCGCACGCAGTGCATCACGCAGGGCTTCTGCGGCCTGGCGCCATTCGTCATTCAGCGCTTTATGGTACAGCAGCGAGACGATGGCCTGATTGCTTTGGGTGGTGAGGTAGTCAATCTGGAACAGCTTATGGCGCAGCAGCGGATTATTACGCACGCCATCCATCATCAGGGTCATCAGCTGGTTAATCAGCTCGCTGGCCGCCGGGAAACTGTCCACGCGGATACGGCTTTTGGTCTGCTGATCGAAGATGATGTGATAAAGGTCGTCGCCGTCATGCCAGATGCGGAATTCGGCACGCATACGGTAGTGACTGACCGGGGAGCGGAACACCTCAGGCGCAGGCGCAGCAAAAGGCGTCATCATACTTTGCAGACGGACGACTTTCTCTGCCAGTTGCGCGTCGTACTGTTCTGTCGGGAGGTGTTCGGGGGTCATGATGCTTCCTGATTGATGATGAATTACGCGGGGATTGTAGGGATTGTACAGGGGATGTCCAGCCTTAATGGTTAACAGCAGTCTGGACATCTATACGTGTCTAAATGTAGCATTATGTTTCCGGTCTCTTGAGAGTGAAAAGGGAATCCAGTGCAAATCTGGAGCTGACGCGCAGCGGTAAAGACTGGCGGGATGGAGAGCTGTAGACACTGTGAAAATGGGAAGTCTTCATCCTTATAAAGCCACCTAGCCCGAAGACCTGCCGGAATTACGTCGCATTTGGTTTCATCATCGCGTGCTATGGGTGAGGCCTGCGGCATCCTTCTTATATTGTGGATGCTTTTACAATGATAAAAAAAGTATCGCTGTTGACGGCGCTTTCCGTCACGGCATTTTCGGGCTGGGCGCAATCTGGCGCAGACGCGCTGGTCGTAACGGCTAACCGTGTTGCTCAACCTGCTAACACCGTTCTGGCCCCTAGCTCCGTTGTGACCCGGGAAGATATTGAACGCTGGCAGGCAAAAAGCGTCGTTGAAATCATGTCACGCTTACCGGGTGTGGATATCGCCCAAAGCGGCGGCATGGGTGCCAACTCTTCTACCTTTATTCGCGGAACGGAATCCCGTCATGTGCTGATATTGATCGACGGCATTCCACTGAATAACGCCGGCATCAGTAACTCACCGGATCTCAGCCAAAATCCCCGTTTCGCTCATTCAACGTGTCGAATACATTCGCGGCCCGCGTTCCGCCCTGTATGGTTCGGATGCTATTGGCGGTGTGATTAACATCATCACCGGCCGGGACAAGCCTGGCGCTGAAATTACTGCCGGCGTCGGCTCGAAAGGGTATCAATCTTACGATGGCTCCTTCCAGCAGGTGCTGGATAAAACCAAAATCACCCTCGGCGGCAACTACACATACACCCGCGGCTTTGATATCGATGCGGCGGATGCGCCACGCCAGCCCGATCGTGACGGCTTTATGAGTAAGTCGCTGTTTGGCTCGGTTGAGCAGCAGATCACCGATAACCTGAGCGGTTTCGTGCGGGGACTGGGTTATGACAACCGCACGGCGTATGACGGCTATGAGCACTATGACGCTAACTTTATGGTCGATGGCCTGCCGGACACGCGCCAGCTGTATAGCCAGAACTGGGATACCGGTTTGCGCTATAACCAGGGGATCTACCAGACCCAACTGGTGGGCGGGTATGGTCGCAGTAAAGACCAGAACTATGATCCGAGCAAAGGCCGTTATGCTTCTTCTGCCACTACGGATGACGTTAAGCAGTACACCGCTCAATGGCTGAACACCGTGACGGTTGGCCACGGCAATATCGGCGCGGGTCTGGACTGGCAGAAACAAAAAACCGAGGCGGGAACAGGTTATCTGGATCAAGGCTACACGCAGCGCAACACCGGGGTATTCCTGTCTGCCATGCAGCAGTTTGATAGCGTCACCCTGGAAGCCGCGGCGCGTAATGATGATAACTCTAACTTTGGTAACCATAGCACCTGGCAGACCAGCGCCGGATGGGAGTTTATCGACGGTTACCGGATCATCGGTTCCTACGGTACGGCCTATAAAGCGCCGACCATGAGCCAGATCCACAGTGCGAGCTATGGCAACCCGGACCTGAAGCCGGAAGAGAGCAAGCAGTGGGAAGGTGGTTTCGAGGGGCTGACCGGCCCGGTCACCTGGCGCGTATCAGGTTATCGTAACGATATCGACAACCTGATTAGCAGCGACCCGCGTACGTTCCGCTACTACAACGTCGATAAAGCGCGCATTAAAGGTATCGAAGCTACGGCGCAGTTTGATACCGGCCCGGTGGGACATCAGATCTCTTATGACTATGTTGACCCGCGCAATGCCAAAAACCAACGAGGTGCTGGCCCGCCGTTCTAAGCAGCAGGTGAAGTACCAGTTGGATACCCAGGTGTGGGATCTCGACTGGAATCTGGCCTACCGTTACCTGGGCACCCGTTATGACGTGGCGTACAATCCTGATACGTTCACCTCAGAGCGCGTGAAAATGGGTGGGGTCAGTTTGTGGGATCTCGCAGTTTCATATCCTGTCACCTCTCACCTTACAGTTCGTGGTAAAATCGCCAACCTGTTCGATAAAGACTACGAGACAGTTTATGGCTACGAAACTGCAGGACGGGAATACACCTTGTCTGGCAGCTACACCTTCTGACCCACGTCCCACCGTACTGGTGTTTGACTCCGGTGTCGGTGGGCTTTCAGTCTATGATGAGATTCGGCATTTACTGCCGGATCTTCATTACATCTATGCATTCGATAACGTGGCTTTTCCGTATGGGGAAAAGAGCGAAGACTTTATTGTCGAGCGCGTCATTGAGATCGTGACTGCTGTACAACAGCATTACCCTCTCGCTCTGGCGGTGATTGCCTGTAATACGGCGAGTACGGTTTCCCTTCCAGCCTTACGCGAAAAATTCCCGTTCCCGGTTGTCGGCGTGGTGCCGGCGATTAAACCTGCGGCACGCCTGACAGCGAATGGCGTGGTGGGACTGCTGGCAACGCGCGGGACGGTTAAGCGTCCTTATACCCGCGAGCTGATCGAACGCTTTGCCAATGAATGTCAGATCGCGATGCTAGGTTCAGCCGAGCTGGTGGAGATGGCCGAAGCAAAACTGCACGGCCAACCGGTATCACTGGAAGAGTTGCGCCGCGTTCTGCGTCCGTGGCTGCGTATGAAGGAGCCGCCAGATACGGTTGTACTCGGCTGCACGCATTTCCTTTATTTGCAGGACGAGCTGCTTGCCGTACTGCCGGAAGGTACCCGACTGGTAGACTCAGGGGCAGCTATTGCCCGTCGCACCGCATGGCTGCTTGAACATGAAGCGCCAGATGCGAAATCTACCGACGCAAATATTGCTTATTGCATGGCATTGACCGCTGAGACTGAGCAACTTTTACCCGTTTTACATCGTTACGGCTTCGAAACGCTCGAAAAACTAGCGCTGTAGCACGTTTTTGAGCAAAAAAAAGACGGTTGAAAGATTTTTTTAAATTAGCTCTTGTCACTGCCGAAGAACTCCCTATAATGCGCCTCCACTGACACGGAACAACGGATTACCAAACCGCCGTGACAGCAGGCTTCAGAGATGAACGCCGGCAGAGAAAAGCAAAAATAATCGCTTGACTCTGAATGAGGAAAACGTAATATACGGGACCTCGCAACGGTGAGCGAAAGCCGCGTTGCACTGCTCTTTAACAATTTATCAGACAATCTGTGTGGGCACTCAAAGTGACACGGATTCTTAATGTCTTCGGACAATAAATGAATACCAAGTCTCTGACGTGAACATACGTAATTCATTACGAAGTTTAATTCACGAGCATCAAACTTAAATTGAAGAGTTTGATCATGGCTCAGATTGAACGCTGGCGGCAGGCCTAACACATGCAAGTCGAACGGTAGCACAGAGAGCTTGCTCTCGGGTGACGAGTGGCGGACGGGTGAGTAATGTCTGGGAAACTGCCTGATGGAGGGGGATAACTACTGGAAACGGTAGCTAATACCGCATAACGTCGCAAGACCAAAGAGGGGGACCTTCGGGCCTCTTGCCATCAGATGTGCCCAGATGGGATTAGCTAGTAGGTGGGGTAATGGCTCACCTAGGCGACGATCCCTAGCTGGTCTGAGAGGATGACCAGCCACACTGGAACTGAGACACGGTCCAGACTCCTACGGGAGGCAGCAGTGGGGAATATTGCACAATGGGCGCAAGCCTGATGCAGCCATGCCGCGTGTATGAAGAAGGCCTTCGGGTTGTAAAGTACTTTCAGCGGGGAGGAAGGTGTTGTGGTTAATAACCGCAGCAATTGACGTTACCCGCAGAAGAAGCACCGGCTAACTCCGTGCCAGCAGCCGCGGTAATACGGAGGGTGCAAGCGTTAATCGGAATTACTGGGCGTAAAGCGCACGCAGGCGGTCTGTCAAGTCGGATGTGAAATCCCCGGGCTCAACCTGGGAACTGCATTCGAAAACTGGCAGGCTAGAGTCTTGTAGAGGGGGGTAGAATTCCAGGTGTAGCGGTGAAATGCGTAGAGATCTGGAGGAATACCGGTGGCGAAGGCGGCCCCCTGGACAAAGACTGACGCTCAGGTGCGAAAGCGTGGGGAGCAAACAGGATTAGATACCCTGGTAGTCCACGCCGTAAACGATGTCGACTTGGAGGTTGTTCCCTTGAGGAGTGGCTTCCGGAGCTAACGCGTTAAGTCGACCGCCTGGGGAGTACGGCCGCAAGGTTAAAACTCAAATGAATTGACGGGGGCCCGCACAAGCGGTGGAGCATGTGGTTTAATTCGATGCAACGCGAAGAACCTTACCTACTCTTGACATCCAGAGAACTTAGCAGAGATGCTTTGGTGCCTTCGGGAACTCTGAGACAGGTGCTGCATGGCTGTCGTCAGCTCGTGTTGTGAAATGTTGGGTTAAGTCCCGCAACGAGCGCAACCCTTATCCTTTGTTGCCAGCGGTTAGGCCGGGAACTCAAAGGAGACTGCCAGTGATAAACTGGAGGAAGGTGGGGATGACGTCAAGTCATCATGGCCCTTACGAGTAGGGCTACACACGTGCTACAATGGCGCATACAAAGAGAAGCGACCTCGCGAGAGCAAGCGGACCTCATAAAGTGCGTCGTAGTCCGGATTGGAGTCTGCAACTCGACTCCATGAAGTCGGAATCGCTAGTAATCGTAGATCAGAATGCTACGGTGAATACGTTCCCGGGCCTTGTACACACCGCCCGTCACACCATGGGAGTGGGTTGCAAAAGAAGTAGGTAGCTTAACCTTCGGGAGGGCGCTTACCACTTTGTGATTCATGACTGGGGTGAAGTCGTAACAAGGTAACCGTAGGGGAACCTGCGGTTGGATCACCTCCTTACCTTAAAGAACCTGCCTTTGTAGTGTCCACACAGATTGTCTGATGAAAAAGAAGCAGTAAAAAATCTCTGCAGGCTTGTAGCTCAGGTGGTTAGAGCGCACCCCTGATAAGGGTGAGGTCGGTGGTTCAAGTCCACTCAGGCCTACCAAATTTGCAAACGCAAATTTGAAGAGATTTAACTACGATGGGGCCTATAGCTCAGCTGGGAGAGCGCCCTGCCTTGCACGCAGGAGGTCTGCGGTTCGATCCCGCATAGCTCCACCATCCTTTTACTGCGACCACAAGAAAACTTCAGAGTGTACCTGAAAAGGTGCGCTGCGAAGTTTTGCTCTTTAAAAATCTGGATCAAGCTGAAAATTGAAACGACGCACTGTGTCTGTTCTCCGTAATAAGAGCAGATGAAGGTGTGGTCGGGTCTCAGATTTCGCAATCAGAAGTGAAACAGCTTCGGGTTGTGAGGTTAAGCGACCAAGCGTACACGGTGGATGCCTAGGCAGTCAGAGGCGATGAAGGACGTGCTAATCTGCGATAAGCGCCGGTAAGGTGATATGAACCGTTATAACCGGCGATTTCCGAATGGGGGAAACCCAGTGTGATTCGTCACACTATCGTTAAGTGAATACATAGCTTAACGAAGCGAACCAGGGGAACTGAAACATCTAAGTACCCTGAGGAAAAGAAATCAACCGAGATTCCCCCAGTAGCGGCGAGCGAACGGGGAGCAGCCCAGAGTCTGAATCAGCATGTGTGTCAGTGGAAGCGTCTGGAAAGTCCGCAGGGTACAGGGTGATACTCCCGTACACGAAGATACACTTGCTGTGAACTCGAAGAGTAGGGCGGGACACGTGGTATCCTGTCTGAATATGGGGGGGACCATCCTCCAAGGCTAAATACTCCTGACTGACCGATAGTGAACCAGTACCGTGAGGGAAAGGCGAAAAGAACCCCGGCGAGGGGAGTGAAATAGAACCTGAAACCGTGTACGTACAAGCAGTGGGAGCACCCTTGTGGTGTGACTGCGTACCTTTTGTATAATGGGTCAGCGACTTATATTCTGTAGCAAGGTTAACCGTATAGGGGAGCCGAAGGGAAACCGAGTCTTAACTGGGCGTTAAGTTGCAGGGTATAGACCCGAAACCCGGTGATCTAGCCATGGGCAGGTTGAAGGTTGGGTAACACTAACTGGAGGACCGAACCGACTAATGTTGAAAAATTAGCGGATGACCTGTGGCTGGGGGTGAAAGGCCAATCAAACCGGGAGATAGCTGGTTCTCCCCGAAAGCTATTTAGGTAGCGCCTCGTGAATTCATCTCCGGGGGTAGAGCACTGTTTCGGCTAGGGGGCCATCCCGGCTTACCAACCCGATGCAAACTGCGAATACCGGAGAATGTTATCACGGGAGACACACGGCGGGTGCTAACGTCCGTCGTGAAGAGGGAAACAACCCAGACCGCCAGCTAAGGTCCCAAAGTCATGGTTAAGTGGGAAACGATGTGGGAAGGCACAGACAGCCAGGATGTTGGCTTAGAAGCAGCCATCATTTAAAGAAAGCGTAATAGCTCACTGGTCGAGTCGGCCTGCGCGGAAGATGTAACGGGGCTAAACCATGCACCGAAGCTGCGGCAGCGACACTATGTGTTGTTGGGTAGGGGAGCGTTCTGTAAGCCGTCGAAGGTGACCTGTGAGGGTTGCTGGAGGTATCAGAAGTGCGAATGCTGACATAAGTAACGATAAAGCGGGTGAAAAGCCCGCTCGCCGGAAGACCAAGGGTTCCTGTCCAACGTTAATCGGGGCAGGGTGAGTCGACCCCTAAGGCGAGGCCGAAAGGCGTAGTCGATGGGAAACAGGTTAATATTCCTGTACTCGGTGTTACTGCGAAGGGGGGACGGAGAAGGCTATGTTGGCCGGGCGACGGTTGTCCCGGTTTAAGCATGTAGGCGGAGGTTCCAGGTAAATCCGGTACCTTATTAACGCTGAGGTGTGATGACGAGGCACTACGGTGCTGAAGTAACAAATGCCCTGCTTCCAGGAAAAGCCTCTAAGCATCAGGTAACATCAAATCGTACCCCAAACCGACACAGGTGGTCAGGTAGAGAATACCAAGGCGCTTGAGAGAACTCGGGTGAAGGAACTAGGCAAAATGGTGCCGTAACTTCGGGAGAAGGCACGCTGATATGTAGGTGAAGCCCCTGCGGGTGGAGCTGAAATCAGTCGAAGATACCAGCTGGCTGCAACTGTTTATTAAAAACACAGCACTGTGCAAACACGAAAGTGGACGTATACGGTGTGACGCCTGCCCGGTGCCGGAAGGTTAATTGATGGGGTTAGCGGCAACGCGAAGCTCTTGATCGAAGCCCCGGTAAACGGCGGCCGTAACTATAACGGTCCTAAGGTAGCGAAATTCCTTGTCGGGTAAGTTCCGACCTGCACGAATGGCGTAATGATGGCCAGGCTGTCTCCACCCGAGACTCAGTGAAATTGAAATCGCTGTGAAGATGCAGTGTACCCGCGGCAAGACGGAAAGACCCCGTGAACCTTTACTATAGCTTGACACTGAACACTGGTCCTTGATGTGTAGGATAGGTGGGAGGCTTTGAAGCGTGGACGCCAGTCTGCGTGGAGCCATCCTTGAAATACCACCCTTTAATGGCTGGTGTTCTAACGTGGGCCCGTAATCCGGGTTGCGGACAGTGTCTGGTGGGTAGTTTGACTGGGGCGGTCTCCTCCTAAAGAGTAACGGAGGAGCACGAAGGTTAGCTAATCCTGGTCGGACATCAGGAGGTTAGTGCAATGGCATAAGCTAGCTTGACTGCGAGAGTGACGGCTCGAGCAGGTGCGAAAGCAGGTCATAGTGATCCGGTGGTTCTGTATGGAAGGGCCATCGCTCAACGGATAAAAGGTACTCCGGGGATAACAGGCTGATACCGCCCAAGAGTTCATATCGACGGCGGTGTTTGGCACCTCGATGTCGGCTCATCACATCCTGGGGCTGAAGTAGGTCCCAAGGGTACGGCTGTTCGCCGTTTAAAGTGGTACGCGAGCTGGGTTTAGAACGTCGTGAGACAGTTCGGTCCCTATCTGCCGTGGGGCGCTGGAGAATTGAGGGGGGCTGCTCCTAGTACGAGAGGACCGGAGTGGACGCATCACTGGTGTTCGGGTTGTCATGCCAATGGCACTGCCCGGTAGCTAAATGCGGAAAAGATAAGTGCTGAAAGCATCTAAGCACGAAACTTGCCCCGAGATGAGTTCTCCCTGAGCCTTTAAGGCTCCTGAAGGAACGTTGAAGACGACGACGTTGATAGGTCGGGTGTGTAAGCGCAGCGATGCGTTGAGCTAACCGATACTAATGAACCGTGAGGCTTAACCTTACAACGCCGAAGCTGTTTTCGGTGACTGAGACAATTTTCAGCTGAACCAGATTAACCGGGTGGCCCGCGTGGCGGCCCGGAAACAGAATTTGCCTGGCGGCTGTAGCGCGGTGGTCCCACCTGACCCCATGCCGAACTCAGAAGTGAAACGCCGTAGCGCCGATGGTAGTGTGGGGTCTCCCCATGCGAGAGTAGGGAACTGCCAGGCATCAAATTACGTAGTGAACCGGGGCAGTAACCCGGTGGTTACAGAAGTATTCGGTGGAGCGGTAGTTCAGTCGGTTAGAATACCTGCCTGTCACGCAGGGGGTCGCGGGTTCGAGTCCCGTCCGTTCCGCCACCTATTTAAACTAAGCCTGCTTTATTAGCAGGCTTAGTGGTAAGAAATTTAGGGGCGTAGCTCAGTTGGTAGAGCACCGGTCTCCAAAACCGGGTGTCGCGAGTTCGAGTCTCTCCGCCCCTGCCATATAAAGGATCCTTTGCTTCGGCAAAGGATTTTTTTTTGCGTCTAAGAAAGCCCAAACTTCCCTTTTTTAACCTCTTTGCGTTGCGTCCCTGCAACATTTCTCTTAATCCATCACATTGATTTTAAGCAGATCTTTAATTTGCCCTTGCTTGTCACTGTTCTGTAGCCAGATGGCATACAGCGGCCTCTGGAGCAGGACTGAATCCGTCACCGTATACAGGCCGGATTTCTGACTCGCCCAGCGCTGTGGTAACCAGGTGCAGCCTTTTAGCGATGCCAGTTGCTGGCAGGCTATCTCAGCGGAACTGGTGGTCAGGACCGGCACATCATCAATGGCAATCAAACCCGCCTCATGCGGCTGGAAATCAGGTCCCCACTCGAGTCGCAGATAATTCAGGTCGCTCTTCATGGCTGAAGGTTCAGCCGCATAAAGCCCCAGGGTAAATTGCCCGAGGATCTGGCTGCTAAATTCATCCATTTTCGGTGCTTCGGTGGTGATCAGCAGATCCAGTTGTCGTTCATGTAACTGCTTTACCAGCGACTGCCGCTGCGCAATGCGCGCCTCGAATTGTAGCTGCCCATAAGAGCGATACAAACGGCTAAGCCAGGGGCTTAGCATGCATTCCCACAAAGAGGCGCTGGCACCAATAGAAAACTCATTATGCTTTGAGGTATGAGCTACTTCTTTACGCGCGGCCTGCCAGGTGTTCATCAGAGTCTCTGCATAGGGCAGAAGTTTTTCACCTGCGGGCGTTAAGCGAATGTTGTTGCGATGACGAGTGAAAAGGTTCACCCCTAGCTGATTTTCAAGCTGACGAATACGAAAGCTCACCGCCGACTGAGTCAGATAAAGCGCTTCTGCGGCGCGCCCAAAGTGGCGAGTTCTGCTCACTTCGAGGAAAGTTTTTAGCAATTCCGTATCCACGGTTTTCTCCGCAAAATAATTTGTCGTTATGATTTAAATGTTTTGTTGGACGCTCTGTCAAGCGTAACTAATACTCCGCGCCATAAATAGCTCGGCCAAAGATATAGGAGCGTGTAGGATGGCGGAAAGCTTTACGACGACTAATCGTTTTTTCGACAATAAAAATTATCCACGCGGATTTTCTCGCCATGGTGATTTCACCATCAAAGAAGCACAACTGCTTGAGCGCCACGGTTATGCCTTCAATGAACTGGATTTGGGAAAACGTGAACCCACCACTGAAGACGAAAAATCGTTTGTAGCCGTCTGCCGTGGCGAGCGTGAGCCGGTAACGGAAGCGGAGCGCGTATGGATCAAGTATATGGGCCGTATCAAGCGTCCAAAACGGTTCCATACTCTGTCTGGTGGTAAACCACAGATGGAAGGTGCAGAAGACTACACCGAGTCAGACGATTAAGAAAAAGGGGCTACGGCCCCTTTTTTCATCTCAGCATCTTTTGCAGGTGCAGCAGCAAGCGATCGATAGCGCGATAGCTCAGGGCTTCCTGCAGGTGCCTGCGTTCAATCTGTTCACTCTCTTCCAGATCGGCAATTGTACGTGCCACCTTCAACAGCCGCTGCCAGGCACGCACCGACAGGCCAAACCGAGTAAGGGTCTCTTCCAGCCACTGGGCATCTTCTGCCGCAAGTGAGCAATACCTGCGTATCCCCGCATTATCCAGGTGAGCATTGAGTTTATGTTGTCGTACCCGCTGTCGCTCCTGCGCAGCAATTACTCTGTTTCGCACGGTGATGCTGGATTCTCCTCTGGTATGCGTCTGGCTTAATAACCCTGGCGGCGGTAGCGGGATCTCAAGCGATAAATCGAAGCGATCCAGAAATGGCCCCGATAAGCGTCCCAGATAGCGAAGCGTCTGCTCTGGCGAACAGCGATTATGGTTGCCTTGATAGTGCCCCGTTGGGCTGGGATTCATGGCGGCGATAAGCTGAAAGCGAGCGGGATAACTGATCTTTGCGCGGGTGCGGGAGATATTTATCTGCCCGGATTCGATAGGCTCGCGTAAGGCATCCAGTACACGTCTTTCAAACTCAGGTAACTCGTCCAGAAAGAGAATGCCGTTATGCGCCAGCGAGATCTCACCCCGGCACGGGAATCGCGCCCCCGCCCACCATGGCCACGAGCGAGGCGCTGTGGTGCGGTGCGCGAAAAGGGCGCTGACGCCACTGCTTATACATCGATGAGGCGTTAACCAGACTCAGGATTGCCGCACTCTCCAGCGCTTCATGGTTGCTGAGTGGCGGGAGCAGGCCATCGAGTCGGCTCGCGAGCATGGTTTTACCGGTGCCTGGGGGACCAATCAGCAGCAGATTGTGCGCGCCAGCAGCAGTGATCTCCAGCGCCCGTTTACCTTGTTCCTGACCGATGATATCTCTGATGTCCCGGTCACTCTTTTCTATCGCGAATGGCTCCTGAACGGGCGCAGCCAGCTCGTGTCGGCCTTCAAGAAAGGCGCATACCTCCTGCAAATGCCCGGCCACCAGACAGCCTTTTTGTTCAATAAGGCTAACTTCGGCAGCATTATCATTGGCGACAATAATCTCTCTGCCAGCCTGAATGGCCGCCAGGGCACCCGATATTGCGCCGGGAACCCCTCTTAATGCGCCTGTAAGCGCCAGCTCACCCACGAACTCGTATGTGCTCAGTCTGGAACAGGAGAGCTGCTCAGAGGCAGCGAGAAGCGCAATGGCGATAGGTAAATCATATCGCCCGCCTTCCTTGGGTAAATCGGCAGGCGCCAGGTTGATGGTGATCTTTTTGGCCGGAAAGGTATAACCGCTATTGATGATTGCGCTGCGTACCCGGTCTCTGGCTTCCTTGACGGTGGTTTCTGGCAGGCCGACCAGGGTTAAGCCCGGCAGGCCATTACTGAGGTGAACCTCAACGGAAATCAGCGGCGCTTTGACGCCTAACGCAGCGCGGGTATAAACAACCGACAGTGACATAAAGACCCTCCTTGAAGCGCCACTATGTCACGGTGACGGGATGATTTTTACCGGCAAAGGGCGTTTTTACACGGCCTGTTCCTGAATATTTTTACGAAATTGTAATCTTTTCATCGTCATGGAAGCCTGCTCGCAGATTGTAATAAGCATTTCTTCTCGCCTCTCCTGCGCACAAAAAAGTGAAATTAATTCATTTTCTATTTTTGTCATAAAAAACAATGATATTTATCTAAATTATTAGCGAAATAAGAAAGTGGATTATAAAAAAATGTTGTGTTCGGTTCGATATCTGTGATAACTCTTTAGGTATTCCTTCGAACAAGATGCAAAAAGAACAGAAAATGACAGCCCTTCTACTAGTGATTAGCCTGGTCGTGATTAGCGTGGTGGTGATTATTATCCCACCGTGCGGGGCTGCACTTGGACGAGGAAAGGCTTAATAATCAAGCCTTAACGAACTAAGACCCCCGCACCGAAAGGTCCGGGGGTTTTTTTATGACCTTAAAACATAAGCGAGGAGCAGAACATGAGTAGTAGCATAAAATTCTGTTTTCTCTCGATTTACGACGGGGAAGTAACTATGAATGGCGCACAGTGGGTAGTACATGCGTTGCGAGCGCAGGGAGTCGATACCATCTTCGGTTACCCGGGCGGCGCAATTATGCCGATTTACGATGCTTTGTATGACGGCGGCGTGGAACATCTGTTGTGCCGACACGAGCAGGGTGCAGCGATGGCGGCCATTGGCTATGCGCGTGCAACCGGGAAAACCGGCGTCTGCATGGCGACCTCCGGCCCGGGCGCAACCAACCTGATCACCGGTCTGGCTGATGCACTGCTTGATTCTGTTCCCGTGGTGGCCATCACCGGCCAGGTCGCTTCCCCTTTCATCGGCACCGATGCTTTCCAGGAAGTGGACGTTCTCGGTTTGTCACTGGCTTGCACAAAACACAGCTTCCTCGTGCAATCCCCTGGAAGAGGCTGCCGCGCGTCATGGCGGAAGCCTTTGAGGTGGCAAACTCAGGCCGTCCAGGCCCGGTGCTGGTTGATATCCCGAAAGATATCCAGGTTGCGTTAGGGGATCTGGAGCCGCACTTCTCCACCGTTGAGAATGATGATGCGTTTCCATTTGCAGAAGTCAGCGAGGCCAGCCAGATGCTGGCCCATGCGCAAAAGCCGATCCTCTATGTAGGCGGCGGAGTAGGGATGGCGCAAGCGGTTCCGGCCCTGCGCGAATTTATTGCCACTACCCGGATGCCCGCTGCCCTGCACGTTAAAAGGGCTGGGCGCGGTGGATGCCGATTACCCGTACTACCTTGGCATGCTGGGGATGCACGGCACGAAAGCCGCCAACCTCGCCGTGCAGGAGTGTGAACCTGCTGATCGCCGTGGGTGCGCGGTTTTGATGATCGCGTAACCGGCAAGCTGAATACCTTCGCACCGAATGCCAAAGTCATTCATATGGATATCGACCCGGCAGAGATGAATAAGCTCCGCCAGGCACACGTGGCCTTGCAGGGCGATCTCAACGCGCTGTTACCTGCGTTACAGCAGACTTTAGCGATCGATGCGTGGCGGCAGCATGCGGCAGAAATGCGCCGCGAACACGCCTGGCGCTACGACCATCCTGGCGACGCGATCTTCGCGCCGTTGCTGCTCAAGCAGCTGTCGGATCGCAAACCGGCCAATAGTGTCGTGACCACCGACGTGGGTCAGCATCAGATGTGGTCAGCGCAGCACATGACTTTACACGCGCCCGGAAAACTTCATCACTTCAAGCGGCTTAGGCACGATGGGCTTCGGTTTACCAGCCGCGGTAGGTGCCCAGGTGGCGCGCCCGGACGATACGGTGATCTGTGTCTCTGGTGATGGCTCCTTCATGATGAACGTGCAGGAGTTGGGCACCATCAAGCGCAAGCAACTGCCGGTGAAGATCGTACTGCTGGATAACCAACGTTTAGGCATGGTGCGCCAGTGGCAGCAGCTCTTTTTCCCAGGAGCGTTACAGCGAAACCACCCTGACCGATAACCCCGATTTCCTCGTTCTGGCCAGCGCCTTCGGCATTCCTGGCCAGCACATCACCCGTAAAGACCAGGTTGAAGCGGCACTTGATGAAATGCTGTCAAGCAAGGGGCCTTACCTGCTTCATGTCTCAATCGACGAACTTGAGAATGTCTGGCCGTTGGTGCCGCCCGGCGCCAGTAACTCACAAATGCTGGAGAAATTATCATGATGCAACATCAGGTCGCCGTGCAGGCTCGCTTCAACCCGGAAACGTTAGAACGTGTATTGCGCGTGGTGCGCCATCGTGGGTTTCCAGATATGTTCGATGAACATGGAAACCGCCACCGACGCGCAAAACATAAATATCGAATTGACCGTTGCCAGCCAGCGCCCCGTCGAATTACTGTTTAGCCAGTTGAGCAAACTGGTCGACGTCGCCCGGGTCGATATCCAGCAGCGTGCCGCTACATCACAAAACACAACAAATTCGCGCCTGAGCGCAAAGGAAGAAAAATGACGACGAAAAAAAGCTGATTTCATTTGGTCCAATGGTGAGATGATTCGCTGGGAGGACGCTAAAGTCCACGTGATGTCCCACGCGCTTCACTACGGTACGTCTGTTTTTGAAGGCATCCGTTGCTACGACTCACACAAAGGTCCGGTTGTGTTCCGTCATCGCGAACACATGCAGCGTCTGCGTGATTCAGCCAAAATTTATCGTTTCCCGGTTTCCCAGAGCGTGGATGAGCTGATGGAAGCTTGCCGCGCCGTCCTGCGCAAAAACAACCTGACCAGCGCCTATATTCGTCCTCTGGTATTTGTGGGCGATGTGGGTATGGGCGTCAACCCGCCAGCCGGTTACACCACTGATGTGATCATCGCCGCGTTCCCGTGGGGAGCCTACCTCGGCGCAGAAGCGCTGGAGCAGGGGATCGACGCGATGGTTTCCTCCTGGAACCGTGTGGCACCAAATACCATCCCGACCGCAGCAAAAGCGGGCGGTAACTACCTCTCTTCCCTGCTGGTTGGCAGCGAAGCCCGTCGCCACGGCTATCAGGAAGGTATTGCCCTGGATGTGAACGGCTATATCTCTGAAGGTGCAGGTGAGAACCTGTTCGAAGTGAAAGATGGCATTCTGTTCACGCCGCCGTTTACCTCCTCAGCCCTGCCGGGCATCACCCGTGACGCCATCATCAAGCTGGCGCAGGATCTGGGCATCGAAGTGCGCGAGCAGGTTCTGTCCCGTGAATCGCTGTACCTGGCCGATGAAATCTTTATGTCCGGTACCGCGGCAGAGATTACGCCAGTGCGCAGCGTTGACGGCATCCAGGTGGGCGAAGGCCGCCGTGGTCCGGTGACCAAACGTATCCAGGAAGCATTCTTTGGCCTCTTTACCGGTGAAACCGAAGATAAATGGGGTTGGTTGGATCAGGTTAATCAATAAGCATAAATATGGGACGGCACGCACCGTCCCATTTACCAGATAGACGGGAGTAAATAACGCATGCCTAAGTACCGTTCCGCCACTACCACTCACGGCCGCAATATGGCGGGCGCCCGCGCGCTGTGGCGCGCCACCGGAATGACCGACGCCGATTTCGGCAAACCGATTATCGCCGTGGTCAACTCTTTCACCCAATTTGTACCGGGTCACGTGCACCTGCGCGATCTCGGGAAGCTGGTTGCCGAGCAGATTGAAGCCTCTGGCGGCGTGGCGAAAGAGTTCAATACCATCGCCGTGGATGACGGGATCGCAATGGGGCACGGGGGCATGCTTTATTCACTGCCGTCGCGCGAGCTGATTGCCGACTCGGTGGAGTACATGGTTAACGCCCACTGTGCCGATGCGATGGTCTGCATCTCCAACTGCGACAAAATCACCCCGGGGATGTTGATGGCCTCCCTGCGCCTGAACATCCCGGTGATCTTCGTTTCCGGCGGTCCGATGGAAGCGGGTAAAACCAAACTGTCCGACAAGATCATCAAGCTCGACCTGGTTGACGCGATGATTCAGGGTGCTGACCCGAAAGTCTCCGACGAGCAGAGCGAGCAAGTTGAGCGTTCGGCGTGTCCGACCTGCGGCTCCTGTTCCGGTATGTTCACTGCGAACTCGATGAACTGTCTGACCGAAGCGCTGGGTCTGTCTCAGCCGGGTAACGGCTCGCTGCTGGCGACCCACGCCGATCGCAAAGAGCTGTTCCTTAACGCCGGTAAACGCATTGTTGAGCTGACCAAAACGCTACTACGAGCAGGACGATGCCAGCGCGCTGCCGCGCAATATCGCCAGCAAAGCGGCGTTTGAAAATGCCATGACTCTGGATATCGCCATGGGCGGTTCCACCAACACCGTTCTGCACCTGCTGGCCGCGGCCCAGGAAGCAGAAATTGATTTCACCATGACCGATATCGACCAGCTGTCCCGCAAAGTGCCGCAGCTGTGTAAAGTTGCGCCGAGCACGCAGAAATACCACATGGAAGATGTTCACCGTGCGGGTGGCGTACTGGGGATCCTCGGGGAGTTAGATCGCGCAGGGCTGATGAACCGTGACGTGAAAAACGTGCTCGGTCTGACGCTACCGCAAACGCTGGATCAGTACGACGTGATGCTGACCAAAGACGAGTCCGTCAAAAAAATGTTCCGCGCCGGCCCGGCAGGTATCCGTACCACGCAGGCGTTCTCCCAGGACTGTCGCTGGGACACCCTGGATGACGATCGCGCGGAAAGGCTGCATTCGCTCGCTGGAAAATGCCTACAGCAAAGATGGCGGCCTGGCGGTGCTTTACGGTAATTTCGCGGAAAACGGCTGTATCGTTAAAACGGCTGGCGTAGACGACAGCATCCTGAAATTCACCGGTCCGGCAAAAGTCTACGAAAGTCAGGATGATGCGGTGGAAGCGATCCTCGGCGGCAAAGTTGTGGCTGGCGATGTCGTGGTGATCCGCTACGAAGGACCGAAAGGCGGGCCGGGGATGCAGGAGATGCTCTACCCAACGACCTTCCTTAAATCTATGGGTCTCGGTAAAGCCTGTGCGCTGATCACCGACGGTCGTTTCTCAGGGGGGACATCCGGTCTCTCAATCGGTCACGTTTCGCCGGAAGCGGCCAGCGGCGGTAACATCGCGATCATCGAAGATGGCGATCTGATCGAAATCGACATTCCGAATCGTGGTATTCAGCTGAAACTGAGCCCTCAGGAAATTGCTGCCCGCCGTGAAGCACAGGACGCGCGTGGGGACAAAGCCTGGACGCCGAAAGATCGTCAGCGCGAAGTCTCTTTCGCCCTGCGTGCTTACGCTACACTTGCCACCAGTGCGGATAAAGGCGCGGTGCGCGATAAATCCAAACTCGGGGCTAATGATGGCCGAATCCCAACCTTTATCGTCTGCCCCTGAGGGGGCAGAATATCTCCGGGCGGTGCTGCGTGCGCCGGTCTATGAAGCGGTGCAGGTTACCCCGCTGCAAAAAATGGACAAGCTCTCTTCACGGCTGGATAACGTCATTCTGGTGAAGCGTGAAGACCGTCAACCGGTACACAGCTTCAAACTGCGCGGTGCCTACGCGATGATGGCCGGGTTGACCGACGAGCAAAAAGCGCGGGGTGTGATCACGGCATCCGCGGGCAACCATGCCCAGGGCGTGGCGTTCTCTGCTGCGCGACTGGGGCTGAAAGCCCTGATCGTCATGCCAGTGGCAACGGCAGATATTAAAGTCGATGCGGTGCGCGGATTTGGCGGCGAAGTGCTGCTCCACGGGGCCAATTTTGACGAAGCGAAAGCCAAAGCCATCGATCTGGCGCAGCAGCAGGGCTTTACCTGGGTGCCGCCCTTTGATCATCCGATGGTGATTGCTGGCCAGGGCACGCTGGCGCTGGAGCTGCTGCAGCAGGATGCCCATCTCGATCGGGTGTTTGTTCCGGTCGGTGGGGGCGGGCTGGCGGCAGGGGTCGCGGTGCTGATCAAACAGCTGATGCCGCAGATCAAAGTCATTGCCGTGGAAGCGGAAGACTCTGCCTGCCTGAAGGCGGCGCTGGATGCCGGTCATCCGGTGGATCTCCCGCGCGTCGGGCTGTTTGCCGAAGGCGTGCGGTGAAACGCATCGGGGATGAAACCTTCCGCGTCTGCCAGGAATATCTCGACGACATCATCACCGTTGATAGCGACGCTATCTGCGCGGCGATGAAGGACCTCTTCGAGGATGTGCGCGCGGTGGCAGAGCCATCCGGTGCGCTGGCGCTGGCGGGGATGAAGAAATACATCGCGCAGCACAACATTCGCGGCGAGCGTCTGGCCCACGTGCTCTCTGGCGCGAACGTTAATTTCCACGGTCTGCGCTACGTTTCCGAGCGTTGCGAGCTGGGGGAGCAGCGTGAAGCGTTGCTGGCGGTGACCATCCCGGAAGAGAAGGGCAGCTTCCTGAAGTTCTGCCAGCTGTTGGGTGTCGTTCGGTGACGGAGTTCAACTACCGCTTTGCCGATGCCAAAGACGCCTGCATTTTTGTCGGGGTGCGCTTAAGCCGCGGTCTGGACGAGCGAAAGGAGATCCTCTCCTTGCTGCATGAAGGCGGTTACAGCGTAGTAGATCTCTCTGATGACGAGATGGCGAAGCTGCACGTTCGCTACATGGTAGGCGGGCGTCCGTCGAAACCGTTACAGGAGCGTTTGTTCAGCTTCGAGTTCCCGGAATCACCGGGTGCATTGCTGAAGTTTTTGCATACGCTGGGCACGCACTGGAACATCTCCCTGTTCCATTACCGCAGCCACGGCACCGATTAATGGCCGCGTGCTGGCGGCGTTCGAACTGGGTGAGCATGAACCGGATTTCGAAACGCGCCTCAACGAACTGGGTTACGACTGCCATGACGAGACCCATAACCCGGCGTTCAGGTTCTTCCTGGCAGGGTAAACGGCTCGTAGCCGGATAAGGCTCCGGCTAGTGGTTGGGTAGAATGTTCCAGAAACGCATCAATAAGCGGCTCATGCAGCCGCTTTTTTTGTGCGCACACGCCAAGCTCGAACGGCGTTTTCTCATCGCTGCGCTCTAAAATCATCACGCGGATTGCGCACCGGTTCCGGGCTGTTCTCCAGCACCACTTCCGGCAGCAGCGCCACGCCGCAGCCGAGCGCCACCATCGAGACCATCGCCTCATGCCCGCCCACCGTCGCGTAAATCGAGGGATTACTGATTTTCTGCCGACGAAACCACAGCTCGATGCGGCGGCGTACCGGTCCCCTGGTCGGCCATAATAAAGGGCACCGTTGACCAGTCTGGTTTTTCCACCGAGACCTGATTGCGCACCGGACAAGGTAGCGCCGGGGCAATAAGCACCACCGCCAGATTTTCCAGCATCGAAAACGCCACTGCGCCCGGCAGGGTTTCCGGTTTCCCCGGCAATGGCCAAATCCGCTTCGCCTGTGACCACTTTTTCCATCGCGTCGGCGGCATCAACCGGTGGTGAGTTTGATCTCTACCGACGGATGTTCGGCGCGGAAGCGATCGAGAATAGGCGGCAGGTGGCTGTAGGCGGCGGTAACGGAACAAAAAATATGAAGTTCACCGGAAAGCGATGGCCCTTGCTGGTCGATGGTGTGGCGCAACTGCTGATACTGCAACAAGGTTTGCTGGGCGAACGTGCGCAGCTCTTCTCCGGCTTCGGTAAGCGTCACCGTGCGGTTGTCGCGCACAAACAGCGGCTGGCCAAGATCCTCTTCCAGGCGCTGGATCTGGCGGGAAAGCGTGGAGGGGCTGACGTGCATGGCGCGTGCGCTGCGGCCAAAGTGACGGCTTTCCGCCAGATGCAGGAACAATTTCAGATCGCGTAAATCCACCGATTCCACTCCCCGTTTTTACATTGCAGAAATTGCAACATGACGTTGTGAATATATCAATTTCCGCAATAAATTTCCTGTTGTAATGTGGGTACATTCTCGCTGAAAAGCGAACCGAACAATAAGACACACAAACATCACGAGGTATCACCCATGGCTAACTACTTTAATACACTGAACTTGCGCCAGCAGTTGGCGCAGTTGGGCAAATGCCGCTTCATGGCGCGCGATGAATTTGCTGATGGCGCGAGCTACCTTCAGGGTAAAAAAGTGGTCATCGTCGCTGTGGCGCACAGGGTCTGAACCAGGGCCTGAACATGCGTGACTCCGGTCTGGATATCTCCTACGCCCTGCGTAAAGAAGCCATTGCTGAGAAGCGCGCTTCATGGCGTAAAGCTACCGAAAACGGCTTCAAAGTAGGCACCTACGAAGAGCTGATCCCGCAGGCGGATCTGGTGGTTAACCTGACGCCAGACAAACAGCACTCTGACGTTGTACGTTCCGTACAGCCGCTGATGAAAGACGGCGCAGCGCTGGGCTACTCCCACGGCTTCAACATCGTTGAAGTGGGCGAGCAGATCCGTAAAGACATCACCGTGGTGATGGTAGCGCCTAAGTGTCCAGGCACTGAAGTGCGTGAAGAGTACAAACGTGGTTTCGGTGTACCAACGCTGATCGCGGTCACCCGGAAAACGATCCGAAAGGCGAAGGCATGGCGATTGCCAAAGCATGGGCAGCGGCTACCGGTGGCCACCGTGCGGGCGTTCTGGAATCTTCTTTCGTTGCGGAAGTAAAATCTGACCTGATGGGCGAGCAAACCATTCTGTGCGGTATGCTGCAGGCTGGTTCTCTGCTGTGCTTTGACAAGCTGGTGGAAGAAGGCACCGACCCGGCATACGCTGAGAAACTGATTCAGTTCGGCTGGGAAACCATCACCGAAGCGCTGAAGCAGGGCGGTATTTACCCTGATGATGGATCGCCTCTCTAACCCGGCAAAACTGCGTGCATTCGCGCTGTCTGAGCAGCTGAAAACCATCATGGCACCGCTGTTCCAGAAACACATGGACGACATCATCTCCGGTGAGTTCTCTTCCGGCATGATGGCTGACTGGGCGAACGACGACAAAAACCTGCTGACCTGGCGTGAAGAGACCGGCAAAACCGCGTTCGAAACCGCTGCGCAGTTCGACGGCAAAATCAGCGAGCAGGAGTACTTCGATAAAGGCGTTCTGATGATTGCGATGGTGAAAGCAGGCGTTGAGCTGGCCTTCGAAACCATGGTTGATTCCGGCATCATCGAAGAATCTGCTTACTACGAATCACTGCACGAGCTGCCGCTGATCGCGAACACCATCGCCCGTAAGCGTCTGTACGAAATGAACGTGGTGATTTCGGATACCGCGGAGTACGGTAACTACCTGTTCTCTTACGCATGCGTACCGCTGCTGAAAGAGTTCATGACCACGCTGCAGACCGGCGACCTGGGCAAAGCGATTTACTGAAGCGCGGTAGATAACGCCCAGCTGCGTGACGTAAACGAAGCGATTCGCAGCCACGAAATCGAGAAAGTGGGCCAGAAGCTGCGTGGCTACATGACCGACATGAAACGCATCGCGGTAGCGGGCTAAAAGCGCATGTCGGGTGGCATTTTGCTTACCCGGCCTGCAAAAAAGTCACAGTCCGGGTAAGGCGTAGCTGCCACCCGAAAAAAAGCCCGGAGTTCAAACTCCGGGCTTTTTATTAGTTACGGTACAGCACCTTGATGATGTGGTAACCGAACTGGGTGTGCAGCGGGCCGGTTGGCTCCAGCACCGGGCAAGAGAACACCACTTTATCGAACGCCGGAACCATCTGGCCCTGACGGAATTCACCTAAGTGGCCGCCTTTTTTACCTGATGGGCAGGTGGAGTGCTTTTTCGCCAGCTTCTCGAAGTCGCCGCCGTTCTTGATCTGCTCCAGAAGCTCCAGAGCCAGTTTCTCTTCTTTTACCAGGATGTGCATTGCTGCCGCTGTTTTAGCCATGATCGTGCCTTGAAGGGTTGAGTTAAATCGGGGCGCAATATACCACGCGTTAGCTGCGGTACAGCACCTTAATGATATGGTAGCCAAATTTGGTTTTCACCGGGCCGTAAGGCTTGAGTAGCGGGCAACTGAAGACCGCCTGATCGAAGGGGCCGACCATCGCACCCTGCTTAAACTCACCTAAATCGCCGCCGTTACGCCCGGAGGGACATTTTGAATAGCGTTTTGCCAGGTGATCAAAGCTGATGCCGCGCGCCAGTTTGGCGAGGATCTCCTGCGCCAGCTTCTCTTCTTTTACCAGAATGTGCAGGGCCGCTGCGCTCTTTTTCATGGTTCTGCTCTCGGGGTTGATCGCGTTTTCTTCACTTTATCATTAGCCGGTAAATCTGCGCCCGGCTTTCTGCTACAATCCCCACCCCGTTCGAAGATTGAGCAATATTCCCATGCGTTTAAACCCTGGACAACAACAAGCGGTCGAATTCGTTACTGGACCATGCCTGGTGCTGGCAGGGGCGGGTTCCGGTAAAACCCGCGTCATCACGAACAAGATCGCCCACCTGATCCGCGGCTGCGGCTATCAGGCACGCCATATCGCGGCGGTGACCTTTACCAACAAAGCGGCGCGCGAGATGAAAGAGCGTGTCGGGCAGACGTTGGGGCGTAAAGAGGCGCGCGGCCTGATGATCTCCACCTTCCATACCCTGGGGCTGGATATCATTAAGCGCGAATATGCGGCGTTGGGCATGAAGTCGAACTTCTCCCTGTTCGACGATACCGACCAGGTGGCGTTGCTGAAAGAGCTTACCGAAGGGCTAATCGAAGACGACAAAACGGTGCTGCAGCAGTTGATCTCTACGATCTCCAACTGGAAAAACGATCTGATGAACCCCGAACAGGCCGCGGCAAGTGCCAAAGGCGAGCGGGATCGGATCTTCGCCCATTGCTATGGCCTGTATAACGATCATCTGAAAGCCTGTAACGTGCTCGATTTCGACGATCTGATCCTGCTGCCTACGCTGCTGCTGCAGCGCAATGAAGAGGTGCGCGAACGCTGGCAGAACAAGATCCGCTATCTGCTGGTGGATGAGTATCAGGACACCAACACCAGCCAGTACGAGCTGGTGAAGTTGCTGGTCGGGCAGCGCGCGCGGTTACCGTGGTAGGCGATGACGATCAGTCGATCTACTCCTGGCGCGGTGCCCGTCCGCAAAACCTGGTCCTGCTGAGCAAAGATTTCCCGGCACTACAGGTGATCAAGCTTGAGCAGAACTACCGCTCATCCGGCCGTATTCTGAAGGCGGCAAACATTCTGATCGCCAACAACCCGCACGTCTTTGAAAAACGCCTCTTTTCTGAGTTGGGTTATGGCACTGAACTTAAAGTGCTGAGCGCCAATAACGAAGATCACGAAGCTGAACGCGTGGCGGGGGAGCTGATTGCTCATCACTTTGTGAATAAGACCAACTATAAAGATTACGCCATTCTTTATCGCGGGAATCACCAGTCGCGCGTCTTTGAAAAGATGCTGATGCAAAACCGCATTCCGTACAAAATCTCCGGCGGCACCTCGTTCTTCTCGCGCCCGGAGATCAAAGATCTGCTCGCCTACCTCCGCGTGCTGACTAACCCGGATGACGACAGCGCGTTTCTGCGGATCGTGAATACGCCGAAGCGGGAGATTGGCCCGGCAACGCTGCAAAAACTGGGCGAGTGGGCGATGACCCGCAATAAGAGCCTGCTGACTGCCAGCTTCGATATGGGCCTGAGCCATACCTTAACCGGGCGTGGCTATGAATCACTGACCCGCTTTACCCATTGGCTGCGCGAGATCCAGCAGTTGAGCGAGCGGGAGCCGATCGCAGCGGTGCGCGATCTGATCCGCGGCATCGACTATGAATCCTGGCTGTATGAAACCTCCGCCAGCCCGAAAGCGGCAGAGATGCGGATGAAGAACGTCAACCAGCTTTTTAGCTGGATGACCGAGATGCTGGAAGGGTCCGACATCGACGAGCCAATGACCCTGACCCAGGTCGTCACCCGTTTTACCCTGCGTGACATGATGGAGCGCGGCGAAAGCGAAGAAGAAGCGGATCAGGTGCAGCTGATGACCCTGCATGCCTCGAAAGGGCTGGAGTTCCCCTATGTCTATCTGGTGGGCATGGAAGAGGGCATTCTGCCGCATCAGAGCAGTATCGATGAAGATAACGTCGACGAAGAGCGCCGTCTGGCGTATGTGGGCATTACGCGAGCGCAAAAAGAGCTGACCTTTACGCTGTGTAAAGAGCGCCGTCAGTACGGGGAACTGGTGCGCCCGGAGCCGAGCCGCTTCCTGCTGGAATTACCTCAGGATGATGTGCTTTGGGAGCAAGAACGCAAAGTGATTACCGCTGAAGAGCGGATGCATAAAGGCCAGGCCAGTATCGCCAATATTCGCGCGATGATGGAGAAAGCAAAAAATCGTTAGTTAACAGGCCCGGTAAGCGTAGCGCTGCCGGGCATGTCATCAGGGTTATTGCGCGTCAAGTATCCAGTGCACATAGCTTTGCCACTGGCACTCCTGCACCAGCATTTCTGCCCCCAGCGGATGATTATCCAGCCACTTTTCCGGCAGGTTCAACGTCAGCTTTTCGCCTTCCGCCGTCAGGGTGATGGCGGGCAGCAAGTCGTCACGCCGACGGCTGGCAAAGAGGATCGCCAGACGCAGCAGGCGGCAGAGATGTTCCGCGACACGCGGTGGTACCGCATTTTGCTGGTGGAGCGAAGAGAGATCGACGGGATTGGTCTGGTTCAACAGCAGCGTGGCTAACAGTTTTTTCTGCGCCGGAGTATAGCCGGGCAGATCGAGATTGCGTACCAAGTAGGCGGCGTGCAGCGGCGCCTGTTTGAAATCGACGCTCAGGCCGATCTCGTGCAACTGGCATGCGCTAACAAGCAGTTCGCGGCTGACCGGCTCCAGATGCCACTCGTTATCGACCTGATCGAGGAAACTGACCGCCAGGTTCGCAACCCGATGCGCCTGTTCGATATCCACCATAAACCGGCGCTGAATATTGCGCAGCGTATGGTTACGAATATCCTGATCGACGGCCAAATGCAGCATGCCGTAGACCAGCCCTTCCCGTAACGCACCGCCCGCAAGGGTCATGCATTGAATATTCAGTTCGGTAAAGATGGCAATCAGGATCGCCAGCCCGCTGGGGAAAACCAGGGCGCGCTCAAGAGTTAGCCCTTCAATTTCCAGCTCTTCAAGACGGCCACAGTGGATTGCGCGCTGCTTTAACTGCTGCAGTTTCGCCAGCGTGATGCGTTCATCCATCCCCTGCGCCATCATGATTTCCTGTAGCGCCTGGACGGTACCGGACGCGCCAACGCAGACCTTCCAGCCGTGATAACGCAGCTCATCCGCCACCGGACGCAGCACCTCGCGGGCAGCTTTTTCTGCCTCATCGAAGTTCTCTTGCGCCAGGTTGCGATCGCTAAAGTAGCGCTCAAGCCAGGTGACACAGCCCATTGATAAGCTGTTCAGGGAGGTAGCCTGGGCACCGATACCCGTGACCAGTTCGGTGCTTGCGCCGCCGATATCCACCACCAGACGACGTTCGTCCCCGCCTGTGGTGTGCGCCACGCCCTGATAAATCAGGCGAGCTTCTTCTTCGCCGCTGATCACCTGCACCGGGCAGCCGAGGATCGCCTGCGCGGTGGCAATAAACTCACCGGCATTCACTGCCAGACGCAGGGTTGCGGTAGCAACGACACGGATTTGCTGAGGAGGAATGTCCTGCAGACGTTCGGCAAAGAGACGCAGGCATTGCCAGCCGCGCTCCATGGCTTCAGGAGAGAGATGATTATCCGCACTCAGGCCCGCCGCGAGACGGACCTTGCGCTTAATACGCGTTAGCGTCTGTATACTTCCCGCCACCTCGCGTACAACCAGCATATGAAAACTATTCGAACCTAAATCAATAGCTGCATAGAGCGAGGTGGACCGGAGCATAGTTTTTAGCCTGAACGACGACGGTTACGCGGTGCGCTGTTACGGCGCGGGCCATTGCCGGAACGGGCGCGCGTCAGGCGCTTCGCTGGCGGCAGTTCGCTTAATAGCGCTTCCGGGTTGTATTTACTCTGCGGAATCGAGTGACCGATATAGGTCTCAATCGCTGGCAGGTTCAGAGCGTACTCTTCACAGGCGAGGCTGATAGAGTGACCGCTGGCGCCCGCACGACCGGTACGACCGATACGGTGAACGTAATCTTCGCAATCATCCGGCAGGTCGTAGTTAAAGACATGGGTCACTGCCGGGATGTGCAGGCGCGTGCCGCCACGTCCGTCGCCACCAGAATATCCAGGTCGCCACGGGTAAATTCTTCAAGGATGCGCAGGCGTTTTTTCTGCGCGACGTCGCCGGTCAACAGACCTACACGATGTCCATCCGCAGCCAGGTGGCCCCAGATATCTTCACAGCGGTGTTTGGTGTTGGCGAACACGATAGCGCGATCTGGCCACTCTTCTTCGATCAACGTTTGCAGTAAACGCATCTTTTCTTCGTTCGACGGATAGAAGAGTTCTTCTTTAATACGGTGGCCGGTTTTCTGTTCCGGTTCCACTTCGACGTATTCGGCGTTGTTCATCTGTTCGAACGCCAGCTCACGGACGCGATACGACAGCGTTGCCGAGAACAGCATGTTCAGACGCTGGTTAGCGGCAGGCATGCGACGGAACAGCCAGCGGATATCTTTAATAAAGCCGAGATCGTACATGCGATCGGCTTCATCCAGCACCACAACCTGGATAGCGCTGAGGTTGATGTGGTTCTGTTTAGCGTAATCGATCAGACGGCCGGTGGTGCCGATCAGAATATCGACGCCGCTTTCCAGCACTTTCAGCTGTTTGTCATAACCGTCACCGCCGTAGGCCAGGCCGAGTTTCAGGCCGGTGGACTGTGCCAGTGGCTCTGCGTCAGCGTGGATCTGTACCGCCAGTTCTCGCGTCGGGGCCATAATCAGCGCGCGCGGCTGGTTAACTTTGCGGTCAGCAATTGCCGGGTGAGAAAGTAAATAATGAAACGTTGACGTTAAAAACGCCATCGTTTTGCCAGTACCGGTTTGCGCCTGCCCTGCAACATCGCGACCTGCCAGCGTTAGCGGGAGGGCGAGAGCCTGAATAGGCGTGCAGTTATGAAACCCTTTATTTTCAAGGGCTTCGATGACTTTTGGGGTGCAGGGCGAAGTCGGAAAACTTCTGTTCTGTTAAATGTGTTTTGCTCATAGTGTGGTAGAATATCAGCTTACTATTGCTTTACGAAAGCGTATCCGGTGAAATAAAGTCAACCTTTAGTTGGTTAATGCTACATCAACAGGTCGTTGATGGAAGCGAGATCAACGCGCCAGGCTTATTCCTGTGGAGTTATATATGAGCGATAAAATTATTCACCTGACTGACGACAGTTTTGACACGGACGTACTAAAAGCTGACGGGCTGATCCTCGTCGATTTCTGGGCTGAATGGTGCGGTCCTTGCAAAATGATCGCCCCGATTCTGGATGAGATCGCTGACGAATATCAGGGCAAACTGACCGTTGCTAAACTGAACATCGACCAGAACCCGGGCACCGCGCCTAAGTATGGCATTCGCGGTATCCCAACTCTGCTGCTGTTCAAAAAACGGTGAAGTTGCGGCGACCAAAGTGGGCGCACTGTCCAAAGGTCAGCTGAAAGAGTTCCTGGACGCCAACCTGGCGTAAGGTTCTCGTCTGAGCGTCCAGAGTTTCTAAATTGTTTGGATCTCTGGACGCCCGGCTTGAGTCATGCTAAGTTACCTATGACTTCGTTTTAAACATACCTTGTTGTTTGAATCTTGTTTTACCCGATACTTCCCGTTGTTTCCTTTAAACAGTGCGTGAAGTGGATAGATTCCGGGCTTGTCACTCAATCCGTCTTGTCGTTTCAGTTCTGTGCTTTCCTGTGACCAGACAGCGAACAGACATGAGTCGATGGCCGCTAACAGGCATGGATGACCCTGCCATACCATTCACAAATTAAGTTCGAGTATCACCCCGAGTTTAAGAACCCACACCATTATGAATCTTACCGAATTAAAGAATACGCCGGTTTCTGAGCTGATCACTCTCGGCGAAAATATGGGACTGGAAAACCAGGCTCGTATGCGCAAGCAGGACATCATTTTTGCCATCCTGAGCAGCACGCAAAGAGTGGCGAAGATATCTTTGGCGACGGTGTGCTGGAGATATTGCAGGATGGATTTGGTTTCCTCCGCTCTGCAGACAGCTCCTACCTCGCCGGTCCTGATGATATCTACGTTTCCCCCAGCCAAATCCGCCGTTTCAACCTCCGCACTGGTGACACCATTTCAGGTAAGATTCGTCCTCCTAAAGAGGGGTGAACGCTACTTTGCGCTGTTGAAAGTTAACGAAGTTAACTACGACAAACCAGAAAACTCGCGCAATAAGATCTGTTTGAAAACTTAACGCCGCTGCACGCGAACTCGCGTCTGCGCATGGAGCGTGGTAACGGTTCTACCGAAGACTTAACCGCTCGCGTTCTGGATCTGGCGTCTCCGATTGGTCGTGGCCAGCGTGGTCTGATTGTGGCACCGCCAAAAGCGGGTAAAACCATGCTGCTGCAGAATATCGCGCAGAGCATCGCTTACAAACCACCCAGACTGTGTGCTGATGGTGCTGCTGATTGACGAACGTCCAGAAGAAGTAACCGAGATGCAGCGTCTGGTGAAAGGTGAAGTTGTGGCTTCTACCTTCGACGAACCAGCATCCCGCCACGTTCAGGTTGCGGAAATGGTTATCGAGAAGGCGAAGCGTCTGGTTGAGCATAAAAAAGACGTTATCATCTGCTCGACTCCATCACCCGTCTGGCGCGTGCTTACAACACCGTGGTTCCGGCTTCTGGTAAAGTGCTGACCGGTGGTGTGGATGCCAACGCCCTGCACCGTCCGAAGCGCTTCTTCGGTGCTGCGCGTAACGTGGAAGAGGGCGGTAGCCTGACCATCATCGCAACGGCGCTGATCGATACCGGCTCGAAGATGGATGAAGTTATCTACGAAGAGTTTAAAGGTACAGGCAACATGGAACTGCACCTGTCTCGTAAGATTGCAGAAAAACGTGTCTTCCGGCGATCGACTACAACCGTTCCGGTACCCGTAAAGAAGAGCTGCTCACCACTCAGGAAGAGCTGCAGAAAATGTGGATCCTGCGCAAATTATCCATCCAATGGGTGAAATCGACGCAATGGAATTCCTCATTAACAAACTGGCGATGACCAAAACTAACGACGATTTCTTCGATATGATGAAGCGCTCGTAAAGTAAATAAACCGCCGAAACGCCACGTTTTTACGTGGCGTTTTTCTTTTCTGACTTATACGCTGTTACAGTGCGCTGTAGAATTATTCTGCGAGAGACGAAAATCGGAATGTTCGTCAAAGCAGAAAATTAATTGTTTGAAAAATAAACAAAGGGACTTGGGCGAGGCCTGCTTTTTCCTTCTGAAGCCGAGCCTTCAAGGTTATACTTCCGGGATTAACATTTGTTGAGAGTATCCATAGTGAATCTACTCACCGCGGTGACTGAGCTAATCAGTATTTTTCTTTTCACCACCTGCTTTTTATTTCTCGCCCGTAAGGCGGCAAAAAGAGTCGGTTTGGTGGATAAGCCCAATTATCGTAAACGCCATCAAGGCTTGATTCCGCTGGTTGGCGGAATCTCTGTTTATGCGGGCATCTGCTTCACCTTCAGTATTGCGGATTACTATATCCCGCATGCGGCGCTCTATTTGTCGTGTGCCGGTGTGCTGGTACTGGTGGGGGCGCTGGACGACAGGTTTGATATCAGCGTGAAATTCCGCGCTGCGGTTCAGGCGGCTATCGGCGTTATCATGATGGTTGTCGGCAAACTCTATCTCAGCAGCCTCGGCTACATCTTCGGGACCTGGGAGATGGTGTTAGGGCCGTTCGGCTACTTCCTGACGCTGTTTGCGGTGTGGGCGGCGATTAACGCCTTTAACATGGTGGATGGCATTGACGGTCTGTTGGGTGGTCTCTCCAGCGTGTCGTTTGCCGCGATCGGCATCATCCTGTGGTTCGACGGACAATACAGCCTGTCGATGTGGTGCTTTGCGATGATTGCCGCCATTCTGCCTTATATCTGCCTGAACCTGGGCGTGCTGGGGCGTCGCTATAAAGTCTTTATGGGCGATGCCGGGAGTACGCTGATTGGTTTTACCGTCATCTGGATCCTGCTGGAAACTACCCAGGGGAATACCCACCCGATCAGCCCGGTGACGGCGCTGTGGATTATTGCCATCCCGCTGATGGATATGGTGGCGATTATGTACCGTCGCCTGCGTAAAGGGATGAGTCCGTTCTCGCCAGACCGCCAACATATTCACCATCTCATTATGCGTGCCGGCTTCACCTCACGTCAGGCCTTTGTCTTAATTACGCTGGCCGCTGCGCTGCTGGCAGGTATTGGTGTCGCCGCAGAGTATGCTCATTTCATTCCTGAATGGGTAATGTTGGTATTATTCTTGCTAGCATTTTTCCTGTACGGCTATTGTATTAAGCGCGCATGGAAAGTGGCGCGATTTATTAAACGCGTGAAACGCCGTATGCGTCGAAATAATGGCAATAACCCAACTTTAACCAAGTAAATCGGGACTGTAATGACTCAACCGTTGGCGGGAGCAAAATCAGTGGTAACTGAGAATGAGCTGGATGTTCGTGGCTTGTTCCGCGTGTTATGGGCGGGCAAGTTTTGGATTGCAGGAATTGCGCTGGGCTTTGCACTTATCGCCCTGGCTTATACTTTTTTCGCCAGACAAGAGTGGAGCGCGACGGCGATTACTGACCGTCCGACGGTGAACATGCTGGGAGGGTTCTACTCCCAGCAACAGTTTTTGCGTAACCTGGATGTGAAAGCGAATCCCGCCTCCGCCGACCAGGCCGTCAGTGATGGACGAATCGTACAAAGAGTTCATCATGCAGCTGGCTTCTTGGGATACACGTCGTGATTTCTGGAACCAGACCGACTATTTCAAACAGCGTATGGTGGGTAACAGCAAGGCGGATGCCGCCCTGCTGGATGAGCTGATCAACAATATCCAGTTTATGGCGGGCGATCCGCTGCGCAACATCAACGACAGCGTCAAACTGATCGCGGAAACCGCGCCGGATGCCAATAACCTGCTGCGCCAGTACGTTGCTTTCGCCAGCCAGCGTGCGGCAAGTCATCTGAATGATGAGCTGAAAGGGGCCTGGGCGGCGCGTACCGTACAGATGAAAGCGCAGGTCAAACGTCAGGAAGAGGTCGCGAAAGCGATCTTCAACCGCCGGGTTCATAATATTGAACAGGCGCTGAAGATTGCGGAGAAGAGCAACATCTCCCGCAGCGAAACTGACGTACCGCAGACGAACTGCCGGACTCTGAAATGTTCCTGCTGGGTCGCCCGATGCTGCAGGCACGTCTGGAAAACCTGCAAGCCGTGGGGCCAGATGTAGACCTCGACTACGACCAAAACCGCGCCATGCTAACAACCCTCAACGTCGGTCCGACACTGGATCCACGTTTTCAGACCTATCGTTATTTGCGAACTCCTGAAGAACCTGTAAAACGCCGATAGTCCACGTCGCGCATTCCTGATGATTATGTGGGGGATTGTGGGTGCTTTGATTGGCGCTGGCGTGGCATTAACCCGTCGTCGCAAAAAATTAAGAACGCCATCTACGATGAAGGCCTGTGGCCTTCATTGCCTAATCGAAGAGAATCGATGTGAAAGTACTAACCGTCTTTGGTACGAGGCCGGAAGCCATCAAGATGGCGCCTCTGGTACACGCGCTGGCAAAACGACCCTTATTTCGAGGCGAAAGTTTGCGTTACCGCCCAGCATCGGGAGATGTTGGATCAGGTCCTTAACCTCTTTTCTATTGTTCCCGATTACGACCTCAATATTATGAAGCCGGGGCAAGGATTAACTGAAATTACCTGTCGTATTCTGGAAGGGTTAAAACCTATTCTGGAGTCGTTCATGCCTGATGTCGTACTGGTACACGGCGATACCACCACCCCACCATCGCCACCAGTCTGGCGGCGTTTTATCAGCGTATTCCGGTGGGGCATGTCGAAGCCGATTGCGTACCGGCGATCTCTCTTCCCCGTGGCCTGAAGAGGCAAACCGTACCCTGACCGGGCATCTGGCGATGTATCACTTCGCGCCGACGGAGAACTCCCGTCAGAACCTGCTGCGCGAGAACGTTAATGACCAGCATATCTTTGTCACCGGCAACACGGTGATCGACGCCCTTATCTGGGTGCGCGATCGGGTCCTGACCAGCGATACCCTGCGTGGGGAACTGGCCGAGCGGTATCCCTTCCTGGCCAATGGCAAAAAGATGATTCTGGTCACCGGCCACCGTCGGGAAAGTTTTGGTCAGGGCTTCGAGCAAATCTGCCACGCGCTGGCAGAAATCGCCGCCCTGAATGAAGATGTGCAGATTGTCTATCCGGTACACCTGAACCCGAACGTCAGTGAGCCGGTCAACCGCATCCTGGGCCATGTCGAAAACGTCATCCTGATTGAGCCGCAGGACTATCTGCCTTTCGTCTGGCTGATGAATCACGCCTGGCTGATCCTGACGGACTCTGGCGGCATTCAGGAAGAGGCGCCTTCCCTGGGCAAACCGGTGCTGGTGATGCGTGAAACCACCGAACGCCCGGAAGCGGTTAAAGCCGGAACGGTGCGGCTGGTGGGCACCGATTCGCGCGCCATCGTGGAAGAGGTGACGCGCCTGCTGCACGACGATAAAGAGTATCAGGCCATGAGCCGCGCCCATAATCCGTATGGTGATGGCCAGGCCTGTGACCGTATTTTGTACGCACTCAAACACAATCGGGTATCGCTATGAGTTTTACGACCATTTCTGTCATTGGGCTTGGCTACATTGGGCTGCCAACGGCGGCGGCATTCGCCTCCCGTCAAAAACAGGTAGTGGGTGTGGATATCAACCAGCATGCGGTTGCCACCATCAACAAGGGTGAAATCCACATTGTGGAGCCGGATCTCGACAAGGTGGTAAAAACCGCCGTTGAGGGAGGATACCTGAAAGCGAGCACCACACCGGTGCCCGCCGATGCCTATCTGATTGCCGTGCCTACGCCGTTCAAAGGCGAGCATGAGCCGGATATGGTGTATGTCGAAGCGGCTGCAAAATCCATTGCCCGGTGCTGAAAAAAGGCGCGCTGGTGATCCTGGAGTCAACCTCTCCGGTGGGTGCCACCGAGCAGATGGCACAGTGGCTGGCCGAAGCGCGCCCGGATCTCACCTTTCCGCAGCAGGCGGGCGAGCAGGCTGATATTAACGTCGCCTACTGCCCGGAGCGTGTGCTGCCAGGACAGGTGATGGTCGAGCTGATTAAAAACGACCGTGTGATTGGTGGCATGACGCCTGTCTGTTCTGCCCGTGCCAGTGAGCTGTATAACATCTTCCTGGAAGGCGAGTGCGTCGTGACTAACTCCCGTACCGCCGAGATGTGCAAGCTGACGGAAAACAGCTTCCGTGACGTCAACATCGCGTTTGCTAACGAACTGTCGCTCATTTGTGCCGATCAGGGGATTAACGTCTGGGAATTGATCCGCCTGGCGAACCGCCATCCGCGCGTCAATATCCTGCAACCTGGCCCGGGTGTAGGCGGCCACTGCATCGCGGTTGACCCGTGGTTTATCGTGGCGCAGAACCCACAGCAGGCGCGTCTGATCCGTACGGCTCGTGAAGTGAACGACAGCAAACCACACTGGGTACTGAACCAGGTGAAAGCCACGGTGGCTGATTACCTGACGCAGAGCGGCAAGCGGGCAAACGAAGTGACTATCGCCTGTTTTGGTCTTGCCTTTAAGCCGAACATTGACGATCTGCGCGAAAGCCCGGCGATGGAAATTGCTGAGATGATTGCCGACTGGCACAGCGGCGAAACGCAGGTAGTTGAACCCAATATTCATGAGCTGCCGAAAAAGCTGGCCGGTCATTGCACTCTGACATCTGTAGAGGATGCCCTGGCTACCGCCGACGTGCTGGTACTGCTGGTGGATCACAATGCGTTTAAAGCGATTCCGGGCGATGCCGTTCGTCAGGAGTTTATCGTTGATACCAAAGGCGTCTGGCGTTGAGTCAGCTGCGTGGTGCGTTACAACCGCTGGACTGGGAAAGTCAGTTCTTTGCCCTGCCCACGGCCATTGTGCGCCTGTCTGAAGACGCCCCGTTACTGGCGGCCGATGATTTAGCCGCCTGGCAACGTCTGCAGGCCAAAATTCCGGCCACCCGCGCCGACTGGCTGGATGCGCTTCAGCAGCAGGGTTTCAGGCTGGTCGAGGGTGAAGTCGATCTCGCGATCAACGTGACGCAGCACGCCTGCCCAGGAGCGGAAATCGCGACAGAGCAGGATATTCCGGCGCTGCGCCAGCTGGCCGCGCAGGCTTTTGCGCAGAGCCGGTTCCGCGCGCCCTGGTACGCCCCGGACGACAGCGGCCGCTTCTATGCCCAGTGGATCGAAAATGCGGTCAAAGGCAGCTTCGACCATCTCTGCCTGGTGTTTCGTGCGCCGGATAACACCATCAAGGGATTTGTCTCCCTGCGTAAACTGAATGACACCGACGCGCGTATCGGCCTGCTGGCCGGGCGCGGCATGGGCGAACAGCTAATGCAGGCGGCGCTGTGCTGGTCCAACAACAGCAGCTTTCTACTTTGCGGGTGGCGACCCAGATGGGCAACACCGCCGCGCTTAAACGTTATATCGCAAGCGGCGGCAACATCGAAACGACCGCTTACTGGCTATACAGGTGACAAGATGATCCCATTTAATGCGCCTCCTGTGGTGGGCACCGAACTCGATTACATGCAGTCTGCGATGGGCAGCGGCAAACTCTGTGGCGATGGCGGCTATACGCGCCGCTGCCAGCAGTGGATGGAGCAGCGTTTTCAAAGCGCGAAGGTCCTGCTGACGCCGTCCTGCACCGCCTCACTGGAGATGGCAGCCCTGCTGCTGGATATCGGTCCTGGCGATGAAGTGATTATGCCAAGCTACACCTTCGTCTCGACCGCTAACGCTTTCGTGCTGCGCGGGGCGAAAATCGTCTTTGTGGATATCCGCCCGGATACCATGAACATCGACGAGACGCTGATTGAAGCGGCGATCACCGATAAAACTCGCGCCATTGTGCCGGTACACTATGCCGGTGTAGCGTGCGAGATGGACACCATCATGGCGATCGCCAAAAAACACAACCTGTATGTGGTGGAAGATGCCGCGCAGGGGGTGATGTCTACCTATAAAGGCCGCGCCCTGGGCACTATTGGTCATATTGGCTGCTTTAGCTTCCACGAAACCAAAAACTACACCGCAGGCGGTGAAGGCGGCGCGACCCTGATTAACGATCGCGCCCTGGTGGAGCGCGCGGAGATCATCCGCGAGAAAGGCACCAACCGTAGCCAGTTCTTCCGCGGGCAGGTGGATAAATACACCTGGCGTGATATCGGCTCCAGCTACCTGATGGCGGATCTACAGGCGGCGTACCTGTGGGCGCAACTGGAAGCGGCAGATCGCATTAACCAGCAGCGTCTGGCCCTGTGGCAGACCTATTACGATGCGTTGGCCCGTTGGCGCGCAAAGGTCGTATCGAGCTGCCGACCATCCCGGCAGAGTGCGTGCATAACGCGCATATGTTCTACATCAAGCTGCGGGATAACGACGATCGCGGCGAGCTTATCGCGTACCTGAAAGAGGCTGAGATCCTGGCGGTGTTCCACTACATTCCGCTGCACTCCAGCCCGGCAGGGGAAGCCTTTGGCCAGTTCGTTGGCGAAGACCGTTTCACCACTAAAGAAAGTGAGCGGTTACTCCGCTTACCGCTGTTCTACAACCTCGCTGCGGTCAACCAGCGCACGGTCATTAATACCCTTCTGAGTTATTTCGGCTGATATGTCTCTGGCGAAAGCATCGGTGTGGACCGCCGCGTCCACACTCGTCAAGATCGGCGCGGGACTGCTGGTCGTCAAACTGCTGGCCGTCTCATTTGGTCCGGCGGGCGTCGGGCAGGCGGGTAACTTCCGTCAGCTCGTCACCGTGCTGGGCGTGCTGGCCGGGGCGGGCATCTTCAACGGCGTCACCAAATATGTCGCGCAATATCATGATGATAAAGCGCAATTACGCACGGTGGTCGGAACCTCATCCGCGATGGTGCTGGGCTTTTCCACCCTGCTGGCGATTATCTTTTTACTGGCCGCCGCCCCCATCAGTCAGGGGCTGTTTGGTCACACCGGCTATCAGGGCCTGGTGCGGCTGGTCGCATTGGTGCAGATGGGTATCGCCTGGGCAAACCTGCTGCTGGCGCTGATGAAGGGCTTTCGCGATGCCGCTGGCAATGCGCTGGCGCTGATCGTCGGCAGCGTGATTGGGGTGATTGCCTATTACGCCTGCTACCGTCTCGGCGGCTATGAAGGCGCACTGCTGGGGCTGGCGCTGGTGCCTGCGCTGGTGGTGATCCCGGCGGCGGGAATGCTGATGCGCAGAGGCACGATTCCGCTGCACTACCTCAAGCCGAAATGGGACACGCTCCTCGCGGGACAACTGGGCAAATTCACCCTGATGGCGCTGATCACCTCCGTCACCCTGCCGGTGGCTTATGTGATGATGCGAAACCTGCTGGCAGCACACTACAGCTGGGATGAGGTGGGGATCTGGCAAGGGGTCAGCAGCATCTCGGACGCCTACCTGCAGTTTATTACCGCCTCCTTTAGCGTCTACCTGTTGCCAACGCTCTCAAGGCTCACCGCCCGACAGGAGATCACCCGCGAAATCCTCCGTTCCCTGCGCTTCGTTTTACCGGCAGTGGCGGCGGCCAGCTTTACCGTCTGGCTGCTGCGTGATGTCGCCATCTGGCTTCTGTTCTCGGACAAATTTACCGCGATGCGCGATCTGTTCGCCTGGCAGCTGGTGGGGGATGTACTGAAAGTAGGCGCTTACGTCTTTGGTTATCTGGTGATCGCCAAAGCGTCGCTGCGGCTCTATATTCTCGCGGAAATCAGCCAGTTCACGTTGCTGACGGCGTTCTCGCATTGGCTTATCCCGACGCACGGCGCATTGGGGGCGGCCCAGGCCTATATGGCTACCTACATTGTCTATTTTGCTGCCTGTTGCGGCGTCTTTTTACTTTGGCATAAACGCGCATGACTGCACTGATTCACGTCCTGGGATCGGATATCCCACACCATAACCAGACCGTACTGCGGTTCTTTAATGATGAGCTGGCACCCGGCAGCGCCCTGGCGCGCGAATTTATGGTGGTGGGTAACGATACCGGTCTGAGCGCCGCCTGCCCGGCACTGAACCTCACCTTCTGGCCAGACAAAGCTTCGCTTGCCAAAGCGGTGATCGCCAGAGCAAAAGCGAACCGCCAGCAGCGTTTCTTTTTCCACGGGCAGTTCAATACCGGCCTGTGGCTGGCGCTGCTGAGCGGGGGCATCAAGCCTGCGCAGTTCAACTGGCATATCTGGGGCGCCGACCTGTATGAAGTGTCCCAGGGCTGGAAGTTCCGTCTGTTCTACCCGCTGCGCCGCATGGCTCAGGGGCGCGTAGGGTGTATTTTTGCCACTCGCGGCGATCTGAACTATTTCGCCCAACGTCATCCGAATGTTCGCGGGGAGTTGCTCTATTTTCCTACCCGCATGGACCCCGCGCTGAACGGTTTAGCCAGGGACGTGAAACGCGAGGGTAAGCTGACGATTCTGGTGGGTAACTCCGGGGATCGCAGTAATGAGCATATTGCGGCCCTGAAGGCGGTGCATCAGCAATTTGGCGATACGGTTAACGTGATTGTGCCCATGGGCTATCCTGCTAATAACGCGGCGTATATTGATGAAGTCCGTCAGAGCGGGCTGGCGCTGTTCAGCCCGGCTAACCTGCAGATCCTCAGCGATAAGCTGGCCTTTGACGACTATCTCGCTTTGCTGCGCCAGTGCGATCTGGGCTACTTCATCTTCGCGCGCCAGCAGGGGATTGGTACGCTGTGTCTGCTGATCCAGGCGGGCGTGCCCTGCGTGCTCAATCGCGACAACCCGTTCTGGCAGGATATGGCGGAGCAGCACATTCCGGTGCTGTTCACCACTGATGATCTTAATGAAGAGGTCGTGCGTGAAGCACAGCGACAGCTGACGCAGGTGGACAAAAACGCCATCGACTTCTTCAGCCCGAACTACCTCACGCCGTGGCACCAGGCGCTGCGGATCGCCTCAGGGGAGAAAGCATGAGCCAGTTGCAATTTACCGGACTGTTGGTCATCTGGCTTCTGAGCGCGCTGTTTATCGCCACCCTGACCTGGTTCGAGTTCCGGCGGGTGCGCTTTAACTTCAACGTCTTCTTCTCGCTGCTGTTTCTGCTTACCTTTTACTTTGGCTTCCCGCTCACCAGCATGCTGGTGTTCCGCTTCGATGTGGCCGTTGTGCCGCCGGAGATCCTGATGCAGGCGCTGCTGTCGGCCACCTGCTTCTATGGGGTGTACTACGTCGCCTATAAGACGCGGCTAAGGCCCGCCCGCCCTGACGTTGAGCGACGGCCGCTGTTTACCATGAACCGGGTTGAGACCCACCTGACCTGGGTGATGTTGATGGGGATTGCGCTTGTCACCGTCGGTATCTTCTTCATGCATAACGGCTTTTTGCTGTTTAAGCTGCACTCCTACAGCCAGATCTTCTCCAGTGAAGTCTCCGGGGTGGCGCTCAAGCGTTTCTTCTACTTCTTCATTCCGGCGATGCTGGTCATCTATTTCCTGCGCCAGGACGCCCGGGCGTGGCTGTTTTTCCTCGTCAGTACCGTGGCCTTTGGCCTGCTGACCTACATGATTGTCGGCGGCACACGCGCGAACATCATCATTGCCTTCGCCATCTTCCTGTTTATCGGCATCATTCGCGGCTGGATCTCATTATGGATGCTGGCTGCTGCGGGCGTGATGGGGATTGTGGGTATGTTCTGGCTGGCGCTGAAGCGCTATGGCATGGACGTCAGCGGCGATGAGGCGTTTTACACCTTCCTGTACCTTACCCGCGACACTTTCTCGCCGTGGGAAAACCTCGCTCTGCTGCTGCAAAACTACGACAAAATCGACTTCCAGGGGCTGGCGCCATCGTGCGCGATTTTTATGTCTTTATCCCCACCTGGCTATGGCCGGACAGGCCGGGCGTGGTCCTGAACACCGCCAACTACTTTACCTGGGAGGTGCTGAACAACCACTCCGGGCTGGCAATTTCACCGACGCTGATCGGCTCGCTGGTGGTGATGGGCGGCGGCTGGTTCATCCTGCCGGGGGCGATCGCCGTTGGGCTGATTATCAAATGGTTCGACTGGCTCTATACGCTGGGCAATCAGGAGACCAATCGCTATAAGGCAGCGATTTTGCATAGTTTCTGTTTCGGTGCCATTTTCAATATGATCGTGCTGGCGCGAGAGGGGCTGGATTCATTCGTCTCGCGCGTGGTCTTTTTCATGATGGTTTTTGGCGCCTGTCTGCTGATGGCGAAGCTGTTGTACTGGTTGTTCGACACCGCCGGGTTAGTGCGCAAGCGTGAACCGGCAAGCGGCAGGACGCTTTCGCGAGTCTGAGTAAGGATAATAATGACTGACAATATCTCTGCGCCGCAGTATGACCTGCGGGGCCTGAAGCTGATCGGCTGGCGTGATATGCAACATGCCCTGGACTATCTCTGCGCGGGAAATGAGATAAGAACCGGCACGCTGGTGGCCATCAATGCAGAAAAAATGCTTACCATTGAGGATAACGCTCAGGTCCGGGAACTGATTGAGGCGGCAGAATTTAAATATGCTGACGGGATCAGCGTGGTGCGTTCGGTACGCAAGAAATACCCGGATGCGAACGTCTCCCGTGTGGCAGGAGCCGACCTCTGGGAAGCGCTGATGGCGCGGGCGGGGGCAGACGGTACGCCGGTCTTCCTTATCGGCGGCAAACCGGAGATTCTGGCGCAAACCGAACAGAAGTTACGTGCCCAATGGCAGGTGAATATCGTCGGTAGCCAGAACGGTTATTTCAGCGCAGATGAGCAGCAGGCGCTGTTTGCCCGCATTCGTGACAGCGGGGCGAAGATTGTCACTGTGGCGATGGGTTCCCCGCGCCAGGAGATCCTGATGCGCGACTGCCGTCAGGTATACCCGGACGCGCTCTATATGGGCGTTGGCGGCACCTATGACGTCTTTACCGGCCATGTGAAGCGGGCGCCAAAGGCCTGGCAGAACCTCGGCCTGGAGTGGCTGTACCGCTTGTTATCACAGCCCAGCCGCATCCGCCGCCAGTTGCGTCTGCTGCGTTATCTCGCCTGGCACCATTCCGGTCGGCTTTAAGAGCTTATTTGCAGCGCGATCTGTTGTTCGCGCTGCAACCTGCCAGCAAACCTGCTGCTTTTCTGTGCAATACATTCATTTTTTTAACGCATCGTTTGCCATTTCACAAAATTTAAGAAACCATTCCTCCCCTCATTACCGTACCAGGCTGTTTTTGCATCAACCGTTAACATAAACGGTCCATAACGCACAGCCCGTGATAGCACATCTGTACCTATAACAATAACCGGCTCAGGCCGGGAGAGTCGCAAGCACAACCGAGGATTTATGGCAGAGAAAAAACCGGAGCTTCAGCGTGGGCTGGAAGCTCGTCATATAGAACTTATCGCCCTGGGCGGGACGATTGGCGTGGGCCTGTTTATGGGGTCTGCCAGTACCCTGAAATGGGCAGGGCCGTCGGTCCTGCTGGCGTATATTGTCGCCGGACTGTTCGTCTTCTTTATCATGCGCTCAATGGGCGAGATGCTGTTCCTTGAACCGGTTGCCGGTTCATTCGCCGTCTACGCGCACCGCTATATGAGTCCATTCTTTGGCTATCTCACGGCCTGGTCGTACTGGTTTATGTGGATGGCGGTAGGGATATCGGAGATTACCGCTATCGGGGTCTACGTGCAGTTCTGGTTCCCGGAGATGGCGCAATGGATACCCGCCCTGATCGCCGTGGGGCTGGTGGCGCTGGCTAACCTCGCGGCTGTGCGTCTGTACGGCGAGATCGAATTCTGGTTCGCGATGATTAAAGTCACCACCATCATCGTGATGATCGTTATCGGGGTAGGGGTCATCTTCTTTGGCCTGGGCAACGGTGGACAGGCGATTGGCTTTAGTAACCTGACCGAGCACGGCGGGTTCTTTGCTGGCGGCTGGAAGGGCTTCCTTACGGCGCTGTGTATCGTGGTAGCGTCCTATCAGGGTGTGGAGCTTATCGGTATCACCGCAGGCGAAGCCAAAAACCCGCAGGTGACCCTGCGTAGCGCGGTTGGCAAAGTGCTGTGGCGTATTCTGATTTTCTACGTGGGCGCGATTTTTGTCATTGTCACCATCTTCCCGTGGAATGAGATTGGCACCACCGGCAGTCCGTTTGTGCTGACCTTTGCCAAAATCGGTATTACCGCGGCGGCAGGCATCATCAACTTTGTGGTACTGACGGCGGCGCTGTCCGGCTGTAACAGCGGCATGTACAGCTGCGGGCGTATGCTTTATGCCCTGGCGAAGAACCGTCAGCTTCCTGCAGTGGTGGGGAAAGTCTCCCGCGCCGGCGTGCCAGTGGCGGGTGTGGCTATCTCGATTGCCATTCTGCTGGTGGGGTCCTGCCTGAACTACATCATTCCGAACCCGCAGCGTGTCTTTGTCTATGTGTACAGCGCCAGCGTTCTGCCAGGTATGGTGCCATGGTTTGTGATCCTGATTAGCCAGCTGCGTTTCCGTCAGGCACATAAAAAAGCGATCGCCAGCCATCCGTTCCGCTCCATTCTGTTCCCGTGGACGAACTATCTGACGATGGCATTCCTGATCTGCGTCCTGGTCGGCATGTACTTCAACGAAGATACCCGCATGTCACTGTATGTCGGGATGATATTTATCGCTGCCGTGAGCCTGGGATATAAGCTTTTTGGCCTGGGTCGGCACGTCGAAAGGACAAAAACGCAGTAATATGCGGCAAAATGCGCAAACTGTAATCAAACGCGCATTTATTTTAAAAAAGCACTAGACAGCAGAGCGAGACCTCCGTAATATCCAGCCCCGCAACGGCGCTAAGCGCCCGTAGCTCAGCTGGATAGAGCGCTGCCCTCCGGAGGCAGAGGTCTCAGGTTCGAATCCTGTCGGGCGCACCATTTACCCGGTGCTGGAGCTGCGGTGGTCTGTTAAGTAGGCAGAACCGCGTGGAAGTAAAGAATTAAGTCGTGGTGGCTATAGCTCAGTTGGTAGAGCCCTGGATTGTGATTCCAGTTGTCGTGGGTTCGAATCCCATTAGCCACCCCATTATTTAAAGAGTTGTGAATTGCGAAGGTGGCGGAATTGGTAGACGCGCTAGCTTCAGGTGTTAGTGTCCTTAGGATGTGGGGGTTCGAGTCCCCCCCCCTCGCACCACGACTTTTAATGAATTGAAACTAAAAATTCAAAAAGCAGTACAACGGCGAGTAGCGCAGCTTGGTAGCGCAACTGGTTTGGGACCAGTGGGTCGGAGGTTCGAATCCTCTCTCGCCGACCAATTTTGAACCCCGCTTCGGCGGGGTTTTTTGTTTTCTGCTATTCCTGATTCTGCTCCTATTTCTGCTTCTGCTTCTGCTTCTGCTTCTGCTTCTGCTTCTGCTTCTGGCCTTGTTTCTGTACCTGCTACTGTCCTTGTTGCTGTTGCTGTTGCTGTTGCTTATTGCCGACAGACACACTCCAGCCTGTCGCGAATAAGTGACACTTAACCAACTGAAAAATAAAGATATATCTCTTTAAGTGCCGCGATGTCGTTCTCAGGAGACACCTTTGCCCCCCATCCTGAGGCATTTTGCCGCCCAATGCCTGCCCGAATGCCATAATTTCCTTTTATCTTAAAAAGTTGGAGATCGGACAACTTCCCTGTGCAACTTTGGCATGTTGCATGCAATAATATACGTGTAGATGCTCATTCCATCTCTTATGTTCGCTTTAGGGCCTCATAAACCCCGGAATGATGCAGAGCCATTTACGGTGCTTATCGTCCACTGACAGATGTCGCTTCGGCCTCATCAAACACCATGGGCACAACGTTGAGTGAAGCACCACAAGTTGTCGAACAGACCTGTTTAACGCCTGCTTTTTTAGCAGCGTTTTTTTTATGCCTTATTTGCAGTAGCGCGTCAGGATCCCTGCCACCATCAGCAGTGCACAGCCCGAGACGCCATATAGTGGCCTGTAGCGGCCCCAGCACGTCAGCGACCAGCGCCGTGATACAGGTAAAAAGTGATGCGCTGGCGGTTTGCCATCGCCATGCTTTGCCGCTGGCAGAGGAGACCCTGGCTGGCCTGAAAGCTGCTCAGCAAGCTAAATGTGCCTGCCGCAAAAACGATGTTCGAGGCCAGATGGGCGATGAACACCAGCGCCAGCGCCAGCGTCACCGATAACAGCGGGATTGTTCCGTAGGCGAGGAGAAAGAGGCCAAGGCAGGTCAGCAGTAGGCGATTTTGTCCGGCGTAGTGGGACAAACTCTCTCTATTCAGCAGCAGCGGGCCGCACAGTTGTCCCATGCTGCGGGCAAAGAGCAGCGGCAGGGCCAGCCCGGCGGCATCATCCGGTTCGATGTGCTGCGCCAGGGCTGGCAGCAGCGCCATAGCGGGCGAACCGACGGCCGCCAGTACGGGGAGCAGTAACAGGCTGCGTTTTTGCCGCGGGGCCAGCGCCTGCCAGCGCACCGCCATTGGTCTTTCGATTTCCGCTGCCTGCTCTGGCGCCAGGGAGGGCAAGGCGTTGCCAGCGAGGATTAGCATCATCAGAGAGCCAATAAACGTGAGCGCATCAATCCCCAACAGTGCCAGGGCAGGCAGATGATGGAACAGCACCATACCCAGCCCGGTCCCCAGCAGCACCTGCGAAGCAAAAATCACCGTCTCCAGGCATGTTGCCGCAGGCAGCTCGGCTTCCGACAATCCTTGCCGGAATAGCAGAGCCAACGCGGGCCAGCTCATGCCAGCCAGGAAGGCCTCGGTGGACTGAACCGCCAGCAGCGCCACCATGCTGTGAAACTGAATGCCAAGCAGAGGAAACAGCAGGGCGAGCAGACCCAGCCACTCGGTCAGGATCAGCAGGCGGATGGGCGAAAAGCGCATACAGAGCTTCTCCCCGACGAGGCTGCCCAGAAATCCGGGTAGCGTGGCAAACAGGTATGCCAGAGTCAGTAACGAGGCAGGGGCATGCCAGTCCAGCAGCAGGCCAAAGACCATCACCTGGGTTAAGCCATTCCCCACAGAGGTAAACAGAAAAGCGCAAGCCAGCAGACGCAGCCAGCGATGGCTGCGGAGCGCGCGAAAAAGCGCAGATAAAAGCGTGTTCATGAAACGATCCTTTCAAAAACAGTTGAGTCCACGCCGCAAAGGCGTGTGCAGGAAAAATGTTTAATGAAAGGAGGTCGTTACATTGGTGAAGGCGGTCTCATGAAGATGATGCAAAGAATGTAGCAAATAAAAAAGGAGGCCGTCAGGCCTCCTGTAAAAATTATTGCTGCGGGGGATTGTTCTGCAACGTCAGCAGTAGGCCATCGCGACGCATCGCGGCGGCTTCCTCTGGCAAATGCAGCTTGTCCAGCGTATCCGCCAGCCAGGCGTAGTCGAAGGCATCAGGGCGCTGTTTTAACGCCGCGCGGAAGGCGAGGCTGGCCTCTTTCCATTCGCCATGTTTTGCCAGCGACTGACCGAGGGTGCTCCACAGCAACGGTCGATCGCCCACGGTTTTGATCTGCTGGCGAAGCATTTTCTCGATCTGCTCCGGGTTATTGGTTTTCAGACGCGGGATCACCATCACCAGCCGATCGTCATACTGACGCTTCAGGCCATCAACGATAATGCTCTGCGCCGTATCGTGATCGTCACACTCAATGAGGTGCTCCGCCATTGCCACCTGCAACGGCACCTGCTGGCGCGTTTTGCGGCTCTGATTTTTCCACCAGGTCTTCAGGCCATCGCTGCCCTGATCGGCACGCGCCTGGTCCATAAGACCGATCCAGGCCTGACGTTGCAGGTTGTCGCGCTGTTCATCGTCACCCACGTCGGCTTTTGCCATCGACGGGATGATGTCCAGCAGCGAACCCCAGGCGCCGGTGCGGATATAAGCCTGCTCTGCCAGACGCAGTACCTCTGGATGAACGCGGGGGCGATCTCCAGCAGACGATCGACGCCGTGTCGGGCGGCATGATTTTCGTTACGCGCCAGCTGCAGGCGCACCCGGGTGAATCTCCACCGGGATCGGGTCGTTTTCGGCCAGTTCGGAGGCGCGCTCCAGATGCTGAATTGGCCCGCACTTCGTCGCCGCGCTGCTGGGCGGCTTCGGCAGCCAGCAGGTAGTTGACCACAGGCTGTTCCGCGTGAATCGGCGTTCTTCGACATCAGCTTCTCAACCTGCTGATAGTCGCCTTCGGCCAGTTTGAGCAGCGCCTGTTCGGTCTGCTTGCGGGCGCGGCGGCGCTTACGGCCAACGAACCAGCTACGGGTATGCGCTCCGGTACGGAAGATGCGGCGCAGGATCCATTCGATCGCCAGAAACGCCACCATCGCCAGGATCAGAATGATCACCAGCCCGGTAACGGCTGGTTTCGATATTGTAGTTATCGGTCCTGGATCAGCACGTAACCCTGAATGACCAGCCAGCATAGGACCGAGCACGATCCCGGCGATCAACAGTGCGAAGAGTAATAAGACTTTTAACATAATTACTCTCCTTGCGGCGCGCTGTCAGGAGCCGGAGCGGAAGCGGGGGCTTCTTGCTCTGCGGCCACGCCAGGCTGTGCCAGCAGGTTGCGCACGCGCGTCTGCATCAGCTTCTCCAGAATCGGCTGGCTCGCCAGCTTATCCGGGACGTTCATGGTGATGTTCTGTTGGCTCAGCTTGTCCACATCTTCGAGGAAGGCCGTAGTGGTGGCATCGTCGGTATCATAGTACGCGCGCACCCAGGTTGAGACATTATCCAGCGCCTGCTTATAGGTCTCTTCCTGATGGCGAGGAACCGCCTGGGCGGCCACCAGCAGACGTGAACGCAGGTTTTCACGCAGATAGACGTCCTGATTCGGGGCTAACAGCGGCACGGCGGTCTCGTCGCGGCGGCGGACGGTGATAAAGCTGTCCATAAAGTTCTGCCAGCTTTTTTGCAGGTTGATGCGCCATTCGCTCAGCGAGCTGGAGAGTTCGCCGCTGTCGGAATCCATCGGGGAGTCGTCGTCGTTATTGTCTGCCAGACGCAGGTTGTCGATCTGGTTCGACAGCTGGTTCACTTTCAGAATGATGCCGTCGTAATCCACCTGCGAGACGGTCGCCAGGCTGGCGATATCTTCGGTAAGGGCGCGACGGGCAGTGATCAGGCTCGGGTCGTTCATGTCGCCCAGGCTGGCGTCGGCGCTTTTCAGCAGCGCGGCGGCGGTGGTGACGTCCTGATCGCTCCACAGCTTACGTCCGGCCAGTTTGACCAGGAAATCAGCCTGCGCCAGCAGCCAGGTTTTGGCATCGGTGCCGGAGATGGTCGCCACTTTTTTGCTGCATCTCATCCAGTTGCTTCGTCAGTTCAGCCTGCTGACGGTTCGCGTCGGCCAGTTGGGCTGCCTGCTGTTTGATCACCGCATCCAGCTCGGCTTTCTGCGTCTGCTGTGCCTGCTGCAGAGCGGTAACCTGAGTAACCAGCGCATCGCTGGTGGCGGTCTGGTTAGTGGCTTGTTTTTTCACCAGACCGTACAGGCCGATGCCTGCGGCCAACGCAATGGCGATAGCAATCGCGCTTAACGCCAGACTGGTTTTATTGCTGCCATGTTTTTTCTCTGTCGTTTCTGGCTGTGGCGTGGTGTCCACAGTCTCGTTGGTCTCTTCAACCACGGCGGAGGATTTTTCGTGTTCCGTCATTATGGCTTCCCATTATGAGAGTTATTGTAATGCGCGCAGCAGCGCATCGTTGTCGGCGTTATCAGCGATCCGAATATCTTGCCAGCCCAGTTCCCGGGCGAGGTTCGCCAGACGCTCACTGACGACCAGAAGCCGACAGCGGAGTAACCAGTTTTCACGATACCATTGTGGGATCAGCGACCAGAGGTGTTGCAGCATTTCGCCGCTGGTCACCACCAGGGTGGTGACGCCGCGAGACTGCCAGCGCATCGCCTCTTCCGCACCGTCATAGTGTTTATTACAACGTTGATAACATTCACAAAATGTCACTTCTGCTCCGCGTTCACGCAGCGTGTCGCCCAGCAGTTCTCGTCCACCGTTGCCGCGCAAAATCAGGGCGCGCTTCCCCACAACGTTTTGTAATTCAGGTAATTGTAGCAACACTTCGCTGATTTCCCGATCCAGCGGATAGCGAATGTCTTTACCACTTTCAGTATGCAGCGCTAAAGCGGTGGTTCTGCCGATGGCAAAATAGCCTGGCGCATCCGGCCAGCGCTGGCCTTCCTGTTGCAGCCGGGCGTGGGCAAACTCCACCGCATGCTGCGACAGGGCAAACAGCATGTCACCGGCCTGCAGTGCGGCAAGATGGCTGGTGAGCAGGGGAAGTTCCCGCCCCGGGGAAAACTCAATCAGCGGAAAGCTCCACGCCACCTGCCCCAGTGTGCGCAGACGGCTCACTAACTGATCTCCTGCGGGAGAAGGGCGGGTGACGAGAATACTCATGCCGGGGGTTCTCCATTATAGACGTCCGCGAGAATTTCACGGGCGCCGTTATTCAGCAGCTCTTCTGCCAGCGAAATACCCAGCTGTTCTGCATCCTGAGGGCTACCACGGCGTTCGCCGCGCACCATTTGCGAACCGTCCGGCGCGCCAACGAGGGCACGCAACCACAGTTCGCCATCTTTTAATTCAGCATAGCTGCCAATCGGCACCTGACATCCCCCTTCCAGGCGGGTATTCATGGCGCGCTCCGCCTTGACGCGAGTCGCGGTCTCATCATGATTGAGCGGCGCCAGCAGCGCATGGGTGCGCTGATCGTCGAGTCGGCACTCGATGCCCACCGCGCCCTGGCCAACGGCCGGGAGAGACTGCTCCGGGGATAAGGCCACCTTAATACGCGATTCCAAATCCAGGCGTTTCAGGCCGGCAACCGCCAGAATGATGGCGTCGTACTCACCGTTATCCAGCTTGCCGAGACGGGTGCCGACGTTACCGCGCAGCGAGCGGATAACCAGATCCGGGCGGGACTCGGCCAGCTGGCACTGGCGGCGTAAACTTGACGTGCCAACAATGCTGCCCTGTGGTAGGTCATCCAGTGAGTCATAGCGGTTTGAAACAAAGGCGTCACGCGGATCTTCGCGCTCGCAAATGGTCACCAGGCCCAATCCTTGCGGGAAATCGACCGGGACGTCTTTCATGGAGTGAACCGCGATATCGGCGCGCCCCTCAAGCAGTGCCAGCTCCAGCTCTTTCACGAACAGGCCTTTACCGCCCACTTTCGCCAGCGGTGTATCAAGAATGACATCGCCGCGCGTGACCATTGGCACCAGCTCAACACGCAGGTCAGCATGGCAGGCTTCGAGGCGCTGCTTAACATAATGTGCCTGCCATAGCGCAAGGGGGCTTTGGCGTGTGGCAATTCTTAAAACATTGTCTAACATGCTTGTTACCGTCTTAATCATCTACTGACCATCCTAACATTGTTGTCTTGGGACTGTCAGGTTTACGGACGCTGAGGGGTTCAGGACAGGGCAGCCATAGACGTTGCCTTCTGCCGTATTCAGGAATTTACACGTACAGAAGGGTGCTACACTTGTATGTAGCGCATCTTTCTTTACGGTCAAACGGCAAGGTGTTAAATTGATCACGTTTTAGACCATTTTTTCGTCTCCGAGACCATAAAGATAAGGGCGAAAAAGGGCGACGGTTACTTTCGAAATACTGTGAACGCGTAATCCTCGGTCTTATTGAAGATTAGCGCTTTCGGAACATCAGGCGATACGTCTTGTACCTCTATATTGAGACTCTGAAACAGAGACTGGATGCCATCAACCAACTGCGTGTCGATCGCGCGCTTGCTGCGATGGGTCCTGCTTTCCAGCAGGTTTACAGTCTTCTGCCGACATTGTTGCACTATCACCACCCACTGATGCCGGGTTACCTCGACGGTAACGTTCCCAAGGGCATCTGCCTTTTCACGCCTGATGAAACCCAAGAACACTACCTTAAAGAGCTGGAACTCTACCGTGGCATGCCGCCGCAGGAGTCCCCAAAAGGGGAACTGCCTATCACCGGCGTCTACACCATGGGCAGCACCTCTTCAGTAGGACAAAGCTGTTCTTCGGACCTGGATATTTGGGTCTGCCATCAATCCTGGCTCGATAATGACGAGCGGCAACTGTTGCAGCGTAAATGCAGCCTGTTGGAGAGCTGGGCAGCATCGCTCGGTGTGGAAGTGAGCTTCTTCCTGATTGATGAAAACCGTTTCCGCCATAACGAAAGCGGCAGTCTGGGTGGTGAAGACTGCGGCTCGACACAACACATCTTATTGCTGGATGAGTTCTACCGTACCGCCGTGCGCCTGGCCGGGAAACGTATTCTCTGGAGTATGGTGCCGTGCGACGAAGAAGAGCATTACGACGATTACGTCATGAAGCTCTACGCCCAGGGCGTCCTGACGCCAAACGAGTGGCTGGATCTGGGCGGCTTAAGCTCGCTGTCTGCTGAAGAGTATTTCGGCGCGAGCCTGTGGCAGCTGTATAAAAGTATCGATTCCCCGTACAAAGCAGTGCTGAAAACCCTGCTGCTTGAAGCCTATTCGTGGGAATACCCGACGCCGCGTCTGCTGGCGAAAGACATTAAACAGCGTCTGCATGATGGCGAGATCGTCTCTTTCGGTCTTGATGCCTACTGCATGATGCTTGAGCGCGTTACCGAATATCTGAAAGCCATTGACGATCCGACCCGTCTGGATCTGGTTCGTCGATGTTTCTATCTTAAAGTCTGTGAGAAGCTCAGCCGCGAACGGGCCTGCGTCGGCTGGCGTCGTGAAGTGGTTAGCCAGTTAGTTAAAGAGTGGGGATGGGACGAAGAGCGTCTGTCGATGCTTGATAACCGCGCCAACTGGAAGATCGATCAGGTGCGTGAAGCACACAATGAGCTGCTCGATGCCATGATGCAGAGCTACCGTAATCTGATCCGCTTTGCTCGTCGTAATAACCTCAGCGTTTCTGCCAGCCCGCAGGATATCGGTGTTCTGACCCGTAAGCTGTATGCTGCATTTGAAGCGCTGCCGGGTAAAGTGACGTTGGTGAACCCGCAGATTTCGCCAGACCTGTCTGAACCGAACCTGACCTTTATCTATGTGCCGCCGGGACGTGCGAACCGTACCGGGTGGTATCTGTATAACCGTGCGCCAAGCATGGACTCGATCATCAGCCATCAGCCGCTGGAATATAACCGCTACCTGAACAAGCTGGTGGCCTGGGCCTGGTTTAACGGCCTGCTGACATCACGTACCCGCCTGTTTATTAAAGGCAACGAGATTGTCGATCTCGCTAAACTGCAGGAAATGGTGGCCGATGTGTCGCACCACTTCCCGCTGCGTCTGCCTGCGCCGACGCCAAAAGCGCTCTACAGTCCGTGCGAAATTCGCCATCTGGCGATTATCGTTAACCTGGAATACGACCCGACGGCGGCATTCCGCAATCAGGTGGTGCATTTTGATTTCCGTAAGCTGGACGTGTTCAGCTTTGGCGAGCAGCAAAACTGCCTGGTGGGCAGCGTTGATCTGCTGTACCGCAACTCGTGGAATGAGGTGCGTACCCTGCACTTCAACGGCGAGCAGGCGATGATCGAAGCGCTGAAAACGATTCTCGGCAAGATGCACCAGGATGCGGCGCCACCGGACAGCGTCGAGGTGTTCTGCTACAGCCAGCATCTGCGCGGCCTGATCCGTACCCGTGTGCAGCAGCTGGTCTCCGAGTGTATCGACCTGCGTCTCTCCAGTACCCGTCAGGAAACCGGTCGCTTTAAAGCGCTGCGCGTCTCCGGGCAAACCTGGGGTCTGTTCTTTGAACGTCTGAACGTTTCGGTGCAGAAGCTGGAAAACGCTATCGAATTCTACGGTGCCATTTCGCACAACAAACTGCACGGCCTGTCGGTCCAGGTTGAGACTAACCACGTCAAACTGCCGCAGGTGGTGGATGGTTTTGCCAGCGAAGGGATTATTCAGTTCTTCTTTGAAGAGTCGGGCGACGATGCCGGTTTCAATATCTATATCCTTGATGAAACCAACCGCGCCGAAGTGTATCACCACTGTGAAGGCAGCAAAGAGGAGCTGGTGCGCGACGTCAGCCGCTTCTACTCGTCCTCACACGACCGCTTCACCTACGGCTCAAGTTTTATCAACTTCAACCTGCCGCAGTTCTACCAGATTGTGAAGGTCGATGGCCGTGCGCAGGTGATCCCGTTCCGCACGCAGGTGATTGCAGCCGCACCGGCCAATCAGGATGCGAACGCCCCGCTGTTGCAGCAGTATTTCTCCTGAGCCGCTAAGAAGCCGAGTGCGCTTAACTTATCCGGCCTGGGGGCGGCCTGATGGCCTCGCCTCAACCTTCTCGCACAGGGAGAAGAGGCAAACCCCAAAAAGCGTCTCCTGAAGAGACGCTTTTTGTTATTAGCCGCGGAAGCTAACCTCTTCGCCCGACTGTGCGGTCGCTGCCTGCTCCAGCAGATCCCAGAATGCTTCGCCGCTGCGGTCGCAAATCCACTCGTCGCCTTTCAGATCAAAATGGTAGCCGCCCTGTTTGGTGGCCAGCCACACCTGGTGCAGCGGTTCCTGACGGTTAATAATAATTTTACTGCCGTTTTCGAAGCTTAAGGTCAGCACGCCGCCGTTGATTTCACAATCGATGTCGCTGTCGCCATCCCAGTCGTCAATACGTTCTTCGATGGTTTGCCACAGGTTATCGGCAAGGCGATGGAATTCACTGTCATTCATGGTTCTGTTCCTGTTTTTCGTGATGGCGGCAGTATAACGCTAAATAATTCCGGTTGCAGGTTAGCGGCAAACTCTTGCTTTTGCGCCTTCTCCTGCGATGATAGAAACAGAAAGCATGAACTTACAGGCAACCTGATAATGAAAAACGGTTTTTGGAACGCTTGCCGTTCTCCTCGCACTGTTTAGCCTGAGTGGCTGTGGTCTGAAAGGGCCGCTCTATTTCCCACCAGCAGATATAAAACCGCGCCGCCACCGGACCAAAAAAGGTGGATAGCCCTGTGCAAACCACCATGCCAGATCGTAACGATCGCGGCGGCAATGGCGGCCCAAGCCAGGTTAACTACTGACGCGCGTTGCGAACCGCGCAATGGAGTAAATGATGCAGTTCTCTAAAATGCATGGCCTTGGCAATGATTTTATGGTCGTCGACGCGGTAACGCAGAATGTCTTCTTTTCGCCAGAGCTGATCCGCCGTCTGGCCGATCGGCACCTTGGCGTAGGCTTTGATCAGCTGCTGGTGGTTGAACCGCCTTACGATCCCGATCTCGATTTTCACTATCGCATTTTTAATGCTGACGGCAGTGAAGTCTCCCAGTGTGGCAACGGGCGCGCGCTGTTTTGCCCGCTTTGTCCGGCTGAAAGGGGCTGACCAACAAGCGCGATATTCGCGTCAGCACCGCCAATGGGCGGATGGTGCTGAAGCGTCACCGGACGACGAACTGGTGCGGGTCAACATGGGCGAGCCGAACTTCGAGCCGTCGCAGGTGCCGTTCCGCGCCAACAAAGCGGAAAAGACCTATATCATGCGCGTCGCAGAACAGACAGTCTTGTGCGGCGTGGTCTCGATGGGGGAACCCGCACTGCGTGATTCAGGTTGATGATGTCGCGACCGCGCCCGTTGAAACGCTCGGTCCGGTGCTGGAAAGCCATGAACGCTTTCCTGAGCGCGCCAATATTGGATTTATGCAGGTCATCACGCGCGATCACATCCGTCTGCGCGTCTTTGAACGCGGCGCGGGGCGAAACACAGGCGTGCGGCAGCGGGTGCCTGTGCGGCCGTCGCGGTGGGAATTGCGCAGGGATTACTGGCGGAAGAGGTTCGCGTGGATTTACCAGGCGGCCGTCTTGATATCGCCTGGAAAGGCCCGGGTCAGCCGCTCTATATGACTGGCCCGGCGACACAAGTTTACGACGGGTTTATCCATCTATGAAACAACCAGGAGAAGAACTGCAGGAAACGCTGACGGGAGATGGACGACCGGGCGGTTGTTTGATTATCTGCTGCGCCATCCTGAGTTTTTCATTCGCAATGCCCGTGTGGTTGAAGAGATGCGCGTACCGCATCCCGTGCGCGGAACGGTTTCGCTGGTCGAATGGCATATGGCCCGCGCGCGCAATCATATCAACCACCTTGAAGAGAACATTTCGCTGCTGATGGAGCAGGCCACCAGTAATGGAAGGCCTGTTCTACCGCCTGTTGCACCTGCAATCGCGACTGGCCTCCGCCAGCAGCCTGGACGAATTTCTGCTCCGTTTGCATCGCTGGGCACGCGAGCTGGGGTCTGGCCGGGCAACCCTGCGCCTGTTCCCGGATCGCTGGCGCATTGGCGCGCCCTCTGGCTTTACCCATCTGGCGTTGAACCGCCAGGCCTTTGAGCCGGTGCGCATTCAGCGCATGGGGTGTGAGAACCATTATCTTGGGCCGCTGAATGGCCCGGAACTGCTGGTTGTCCTGCCGGAAGCCAAAGCGATTGGTTCGGTGGCAATGTCGCTGATGGGACGCGATGGCGATCTCGGAGTGATCTTGTTTACCAGCCGCGATCCGCAGCACTATCAGCAGGGACAAGGGACGCAGCTAATACAGGAGATCGCGCAGATGCTGCCCGAGCTGCTGGAACGCTGGATTGAACGCGTATGACCGATGCGCTGCTGGCCCCTGCTGTAACGCGTTTTCTGCGCTATCTGGGCGTTGAGCGTCAGCTCAGCCCGATCACCTTGCTCAACTATCAGCGCCAGCTTGATGCCATCATGCAGCTGGCTGACGAGATGGGCCTGACCAGCTGGCAGCAGTGTGATGCCGCCTCGGTGCGTGCCTTTGCCGTGCGCAGTCGCCGTAAAGGGCTTGGCCCTGCCAGCCTTGCGCTGCGTCTGTCTGCCCTGCGCAGCTTCTTCGACTGGATGGTGAGCCAGGGTGAGCTGAATGCCAACCCGGCTAAAGGCATCGCCGCGCCAAAAGCGCCGCGCCACCTGCCAAAAAATATCGATGTCGATGACGTTAACCGCCTGCTGGATATTGATCTGAACGATCCGCTGGCGGTACGCGATCGGGCGATGCTGGAGGTGATGTACGGCGCGGGATTACGTCTTTCCGAGCTGGTGAACCTCGATATCAAACATCTCGATCTGGATACCGGCGAAGTCTGGGTGATGGGCAAAGGCAGCAAAGAGCGCCGCCTGCCTGTTGGCCGTAACGCCGTGGCGTGGATAGAACACTGGCTCGATCTGCGCGGCCTGTTTGGCACCGAAGATGATGCCCTGTTCCTCTCGAAGCTTGGGAAGCGAATCTCGGCGCGAAACGTGCAAAAACGCTTTGCCGAGTGGGGGATCAAGCAGGGGCTGAACAGCCATGTCCATCCGCACAAACTTCGCCACTCATTCGCTACCCATATGCTGGAATCCAGCGGCGATCTGCGTGGGGTGCAGGAGTTGCTGGGCCACGCCAATTTGTCCACCACCCAAATCTATACCCATCTTGATTTTCAACACCTTGCCTCGGTGTACGACGCGGCGCATCCACGCGCCAAACGGGGGAAATAATGCGTTTTTATCGTCCATTAGGCCACATCTCAGCACTGACGTTCGACCTTGATGACACCCTTTACGACAACCGCGAGGTGATCCTGCGTACCGAGCAGGAAGCGCTGGCGTTTGTGCAAAACTACCATCCGGCGTTAAAAACGCTGGAAAACAAAGAGTTCCACCGTTTACGCCAGGCGTTACGACAAACCGAGCCGGAAATCTATCACGACGTAACTGAGTGGCGTCGTCGTGCTGTGGAGCAGGCGATGCTGAATGCCGGCCTGACCGCCGCAGAAGCCGCGCTTGGCGCCGAAGCGTCAATGGCCCACTTTGCCCAATGGCGCAGCCGCATCGACGTGCCCCAGGAGACCCATGACACGCTGACGAAACTGGCAGAGAAGTGGCCACTGGTGGCCATCACCAACGGCAACGCCCAGCCGGAGCTGTTCGGCCTGGGTGACTATTTCGAGTTTGTGCTGCGCGCAGGCCCACACGGACGCTCCAAGCCGTTCAACGATATGTATCATCTGGCGGCGGAGAAGCTCGGTCTGCCGCTGGGAGAGATCCTGCACGTGGGCGATGACCTGACCACCGACGTCGCAGGCGCGATCCGCTGCGGGATGCAGGCCTGCTGGATCAAGCCGGAAAATGCCGATCTGATGCAGACTTCTGACAGCCGCCTGCTGCCCCACATCGAAATTTCACGGTTGGCATCCCTCACCACGCTGATATAATCACCAGTAATATTGTATAAATTACCAGGGTTTTGCAGTCGTAGGCCCGGTAAGCAAAGCGCCACCGGGCGCTTTGCAGTGTTCCTGATTACTACGTGACGGTGCCAATGGACGTTTCTTACCTGCTCGACAGCCTTAATGACAAACAGCGTGACGCGGTTGCCGCGACGCGCACCAATATGCTGGTGCTGGCAGGGGCGGGCAGTGGTAAGACACGTGTGCTGGTACACCGTATCGCCTGGCTGCAAAGCGTGGAGAACTGCTCGCCGTACTCCATTATGGCGGTGACCTTCACCAACAAAGCGGCGGCAGAGATGCGCCACCGTATCGCCCAGCTGATGGGCACCAGCCAGGGCGGCATGTGGGTCGGCACCTTCCACGGGCTGGCACACCGTCTGCTGCGTGCGCACCATCTGGACGCCAATCTGCCTCAGGACTTTCAGATCCTCGACAGCGAAGATCAGCTGCGCCTGCTCAAGCGCCTGATCAAGGCCATGAATCTCGATGAGAAACAGTGGCCGCCGCGTCAGGCCATGTGGTACATCAACAGCCAAAAAGACGAAGGGCTGCGTCCACATCATATCCAGAGTTTCGGTAACCCCATTGAACAGACCTGGCAGAAGGTTTATCAGGCCTATCAGGAAGCCTGCGATCGCGCCGGGCTGGTGGATTTCGCCGAGCTGCTGCTGCGCGCCCACGAGCTGTGGCTCAACAAGCCGCACATCCTGCAGCACTATCGCGAACGCTTCACCAACATCCTGGTGGACGAATTCCAGGATACTAACAACATTCAGTACGCGTGGATCCGCCTGCTGGCGGGCGACTCCAGCAAGGTGATGATCGTCGGGGACGATGATCAGTCGATCTACGGCTGGCGCGGCGCGCAGGTGGAGAACATCCAGCGTTTTCCTTAAGGACTTCCCTGGCGCAGAGACCATTCGCCTCGAGCAGAACTACCGCTCTACCAACAACATTCTGAGCGCGGCCAACGCCCTGATTGAAAATAACAACGGGCGACTGGGTAAAAAGCTCTGGACCGGAGGCATCGACGGCGAGCCGATCTCGCTTTACTGCGCGTTTAACGAGCTGGACGAAGCCCGCTTCGTGGTTAACCGGATCAAAACCTGGCAGGACAACGGCGGCGCGCTGGAGAAGTGCGCCATTCTCTATCGCAGCAACGCCCAGTCACGTGTGCTGGAAGAGGCGCTGCTGCAGGCCAGCATGCCGTACCGCATCTATGGCGGGATGCGCTTCTTTGAACGCCAGGAAATTAAAGACGCGCTCTCTTATCTGCGCCTGATTGCCAACCGTAACGATGACGCGGCCTTTGAGCGCGTGGTTAACACTCCGACGCGCGGCATTGGCGATCGTACTCTGGACGTGGTGCGTCAGACCTCCCGCGATCGCCAGCTGACCCTGTGGCAGGCGTGTCGCGAGCTGCTGCAGGAGAAGGCTCTTGCCGGACGTGCGGCCAGCGCACTACAACGCTTCCTGGAGCTGATCGAAGCCCTGGCACATGAAACCGCCGATATGCCGCTGCACGTTCAGACCGACCGGGTGATCAAAGACTCCGGCCTGCGCATGATGTACGAGCAGGAGAAGGGCGAGAAGGGCCAGACCCGTATCGAGAACTTAGAGGAACTGGTGACAGCCACGCGCCAGTTCAGTTACAACGAAGAAGACGAAGATCTGATGCCGCTGCAGGCATTCCTGTCCCATGCCGCGCTGGAAGCAGGCGAAGGGCAGGCTGACACCTGGCAGGACGCGGTTCAGCTGATGACCCTGCACTCGGCCAAAGGGCTGGAGTTCCCGCAGGTGTTTATCGTCGGCATGGAAGGAGGGGATGTTCCCGAGCCAGATGTCGCTGGATGAGGGCGGGCGTCTCGAAGAGGAGCGCCGCCTGGCCTATGTGGGGCGTGACCCGCGCAATGCAAAAGCTGACCCTGACCTATGCGGAAACCCGTCGTCTGTACGGCAAAGAGGTTTACCATCGGCCGTCGCGTTTTGTCGGTGAACTGCCGGAAGAGTGCGTGGAAGAGGTCCGTCTGCGGGCCAGCATCAGCCGTCCGGTTAGCCATCAGCGCCTGGGTGCGCCGATTGCTGAAAACGACAGCGGATTCAAGCTCGGCCAGCGTGTGCGCCACGCCAAATTTGGTGAGGGCACGATTGTGAATCTGGAAGGCAGCGGGGAACACAGCCGTCTGCAGGTGGCGTTCCAGGGGCAGGGGATCAAATGGCTGGTGGCCGCTTACGCCCGGCTGGAAGCAGTGTAACTTTCCGAAAAATATCACCATTTTTTAATAAGCTGCCAGGCTTAAACGTTGAAGGGCATTTTAAGTTTCTTCAGCGTTCCGTTGCGTGTTGACGCCGCTGTGACTGCTGGCGTAACATGCGCGCACGATTACGCTAAGAGGACATTCGCCTTGGACACACCCAGTAGATACTGGCTCAATTCCCTGTCATCCAGGAACAACTCCTAAGGCTATCTCCTCACGCTGATGCCCTTAGTGGTTGTCAGCGACAGTTATTCCCGTCGCGCTGAGTCAGGCTGTTTAATGGTCTGAAACCCAATTTGTTTCTGTGTGCCCACCGAACTGTCCGATATTTATTGCATTGGGAGTCCCGGTCATGCTGAGCGCATTTCAACTGGAAAAGAACCGACTGATTCGGCTTGAAGCTGAAGAGTCACAACCCCTCATTGATGCCGTTTGGGTGGATCTGGTCGAGCCGGACGACGACGAACGCCTGCGCGTACAATCTGAGCTAGGACAAAGCCTGGCCACCCGCCCGGAACTGGAAGACATCGAGGCGTCGGCCCGTTTCTTCGAAGACGAAGACGGTCTGCACATCCACTCCTTTTTCTTCTTCGAAGATGCGGAAGATCACGCCGGTAACTCCACCGTCGCATTTACCATTCGCGATGGCCGCCTGTTTACCCTGCGTGAGCGTGAACTGCCCGCGTTTCGTCTCTACCGCATGCGCGCCCGTAGCCAGGCGATGGGTGGACGGCAATGCCTATGAGCTGCTGCTTGACCTGTTTGAAACCAAAATCGAACAGCTGGCAGATGAGATTGAGAACATCTACAGCGATCTGGAAGAGCTGAGCCGGGTGATCATGGAAGGCCATCAGGGCGATGAGTACGACGAAGCGCTTTCGACCCTGGCAGAGCTGGAAGATATTGGCTGGAAGGTGCGTCTGTGTCTGATGGATACCCAGCGTGCGCTGAACTTCCTGGTGCGTAAGGCGCGTTTGCCGGGCGGTCAGCTGGAGCAGGGCGCGTGAGATCCTGCGCGATATCGAATCCCTGCTGCCGCACAACGAATCCCTGTTCCAGAAAGTTAACTTCCTGATGCAGGCGGCGATGGGCTTTATCAACATCGAGCAGAACCGCATCATCAAGATCTTCTCGGTGGTCTCGGTCGTATTCCTGCCGCCTACGCTGGTGGCCTCCAGCTACGGGATGAACTTTGAATTTATGCCGGAGCTGAAATGGAGCTTTGGTTACCCAGGCGCGATTGTCTTTATGGTACTCGCCGGGCTGGCGCCTTATCTCTACTTCAAGCGCCGTAACTGGCTTTAAGTGTTATGCCGGGTGGCGATGACGCCTTGCCCGGCTATTTCCTGTCCATTCTCTGACACGGCCCGAGAGGATTACAGACGTGTTTTTCGGCGCTGGGTATAAATCGCATCCGCGACGAAAATCGCCAGTGCCACCCAGATAAACCCAAACGTCACCATCTTATCCGCACCCGGCACTTCGCCGTAGAACAGCACCGCCAGCAGGAACATCAGCGTCGGACCGATGTACTGGAAGAAACCCAGCGTCGACAGGCGCAGACGTGTTGCCGCTCCGGTAAAGCACAGCAGCGGGATGGTGGTAACGACACCGGCCGCCATCAGCATCACGTTCAGCGTCCACGGATTACTGCCCATATGGCTGGTGCTGCTGTCGGCAATGCCGAACAGGTAAATCGCAGCCACTGGCAGCAGCCACAGGGTTTCAAACAGCATCCCGGTTTGAGCTTCCACGGCGATTTTCTTGCGTACCAGGCCATAGAAGGCGAAGCTAAACGCCAGCCCCAGCGCAATGATCGGCAGCGAGCCAAAGGTCCACAGCTGAACCAGAACGCCGCAGAGGGCGAGGATCACCGCCAGCCACTGCATCCGACGGAAGCGCTCCCCGAGGAACAGCATCCCCAGCACGATATTTACCAGCGGGTTAATGAAGTAGCCGAGACTCGCTTCCAGCATGTGATGGTTGTTGACCGACCAGATAAACAGCAGCCAGTTGCCGCCAATCAACACGGCAGAAAGCGCCAGCAGGAAAATTTTCTTCGGCGTTTGCAGGAGCGTTTTCACCCCTGACCACTGACGGCTTACGCTCATCAGCGCCACCATAAAGAAAAACGACCAGATCACACGGTGGGTAAGAATTTCGTCAGCGGGAACGTAGTGAATCAGCTTGAAGTAGGCAGGCGCAATACCCCAAATAAAATAGGCGGCAAGAGCGAGTAGAACACCCTGCCGCGTCTGTTTAGCATCCATCAGGAAAATCCGTTACAAAAAAGTAACGCAATTTTACCCGATTTTACCTTCTCAACCCACCATATAAGTGGCGGTTGCGCTGGCGATATAAACCTGCTCTTCGTTGTGCAGCTCCACGCGCGCGACCGCAACTTTATTGCCCGCACGCAGCAGGCTGCTGCTGGCGGTAAAGCGATTCCCACGGCCGGGACGCAGATAATCGACGCGCAGATCGATGGTGCCCATCCGCGACAGGCGCTGGCGCAGCTCGTCTTCATTAATGGTGTCGTGGCGGGTCAGGGTACTGCCGACGCAAACCAGCCCGGCGGCAACGTCGAGGGCCGAGGCGATCACCCCGCCATGGAGAATGCTTTGCGCCCAGTTACCCACCATCATCGGCTGGTTACTAAAGCTCAATTGGGCAAAATCTTTCTCGTAGCGCTCCAGCTCTAGCCCCAGCGCACGGTTGAACGGCATATGGTAGACGAAGATCTCACCGACCAGCTTCAGGGCCTGGTCAGCAGTTAGCGTGGCAGACATAGCACGTCACATCCTTATTGTTAAAAGGATGTTGATTTTATGCCTCATCAATGTGAATTTCCAGATTCAGAGTGCAGGTGAGGCGGCTATTAATTAAATATGTTAAAAAGGGAACAAAATAATTCTTCATTAAAACAATTTCGCAGGAGAGCATCACCGATGCGGATATATCAGGCCGGGTTCCTGGCGGCGGTTACGCTGCCCTCTATGGCATTCGCCCAGGAAGCGGTAACTCAGGAAGCGCCTGCCGTGCGCGGCAGCATCATCGCTAACTTATTGGAAGAGCACGATAATCCTTTTACGCTCTACCCCTATGACAGCAACTATTTAATTTACACCGCCACCAGCGACCTCAATAAAGAGGCGATCCGCACCTATGACTGGGCTGACGATTCGCAAAAAGATGAAGTGAAGTTTCAGCTGAGCCTTGCCTTCCCGCTATGGCGCGGCATTCTGGGGCCGAACTCGATTCTGGGTGGCTCCTACACGCAAAAATCCTGGTGGCAGCTGTCGAACAGCGATGAATCTTCGCCGTTTCGTGAGACCAACTATGAGCCACAGCTGTTCCTCGGCTTCGCCACCGATTACTCGCTGGCGGGCTGGACGCTGCGGGACGTGGAGTTTGGCTACAATCACATGTCTAACGGCCGCTCCGACCCAACGTCGCGCAGCTGGAACCGTCTCTATACCCGCCTGATGGCGCAGAACGGTAACTGGCTGGTGGAGGTCAAACCCTGGTATGTGGTGGCAATACCGACGATAACCCGGATATCACCAAATACATGGGCTTACTACCAGCTGCGAGTGGGCTATCAGCTGGGCGAAGCGGTGCTTAGCGTGAAGGGTCAGTACAACTGGAATACCGGCTACGGCGGCGCGGAGATGGGCGTCAGCTATCCGCTGACTAAGCATGTTCGTTTCTACACCCAGATCTACAGCGGCTACGGCGAATCGCTCATCGACTACAACTTCAACCAGACCCGCGTCGGCGTGGGCGTGATGCTGAACGATCTTTTCTAGCCCTCTCGAATGTTTTTGTCTTAAACGTTGAAGTTTCTCTCGCAGGCGCTGAAAATAGCGCCTGTTTTTATTTCAGGCAAATGGGGTTGATGTGGTGCAGGCGGAAGTCGTAAATCAGGAGTTGCTGGCTAAACAGGTTTTGCATGAAACCTTTGGCTACCAGCAGTTCCGCCCGGGCCAGGAAACCATCATTAACACCGCCCTCGCGGGCCTTGACTGTCTGGTGGTAATGCCGACCGGCGGCGGGAAATCGTTGTGCTATCAGGTTCCCGCGCTGGTACTGAACGGCCTGACGGTGGTGGTGTCACCGCTGATCTCGCTGATGAAAGATCAGGTTGACCAACTGCTGGCGAATGGCGTGGCGGCGGCCTGTCTCAACTCCACCCAAACCCGCGAGCAACAGCAGGAAGTGATGGCCGGGTGCCGTACCGGGCAGGTGCGTCTGCTGTATATCGCCCCGGAACGCCTGATGCTGGATAACTTCCTTGAGCATCTGGCGCACTGGAATCCGGTGCTGCTGGCAGTGGATGAAGCGCACTGTATTTCCCAGTGGGGCCATGATTTCCGCCCGGAATATGCCGCGCTCGGCCAGCTACGCCAGCGCTTCCCTGAACTGCCGTTTATGGCGCTTACCGCCACCGCCGACGATACCACCCGGCACGATATTGTGCGGCTGCTGGGCCTTAACGATCCGCTGATCCAGGTCAGCAGCTTCGACCGTCCAAACATCCGCTACATGCTGATGGAAAAGTTCAAGCCGCTGGATCAGCTGTTGCGCTATGTCCAGGAGCAGCGCGGCAAGTCGGGCATCATCTATTGCAACAGCCGGGCGAAGGTGGAAGACACCGCTGCGCGGCTGCAGAGCCGGGGCTTCAGCGCCGCGGCCTATCATGCCGGGGCTGGAAAACCACGTTCGCGCCGAAGTGCAGGAGAAGTTCCAGCGCGACGATCTGCAAATCGTGGTGGCGACCGTCGCCTTTTGGGATGGGTATCAACAAGCCGAACGTGCGCTTTGTGGTGCATTTCGACATTCCGCGCAATATTGAATCCTACTATCAGGAGACGGGCCGCGCCGGGCGTGATGGCCTGCCTGCAGAGGCGATGCTGTTCTACGATCCGGCTGACATGGCCTGGCTGCGTCGCTGCCTCGAAGAGAAACCTGCCGGGGCGCTGCAGGATATCGAGCGCCACAAGCTCAACGCGATGGGCGCGTTTGCTGAAGCGCAAACCTGCCGCCGTCTGGTACTGCTGAACTATTTTGGCGAAGGTCGGCAGGAGTCGTGCGGTAACTGCGATATCTGTCTCGATCCGCCGAAGCAGTATGACGGGCTAATGGACGCGCGTAAGGCGCTCTCCACCATTGGCCGCGTCAACCAACGCTTTGGCATGGGCTACGTGGTGGAAGTGCTGCGCGGCGCCAACAATCAGCGCATCCGCGAGATGGGCCACGACAAGCTGCCGGTGTACGGCATTGGACGCGATCATAGCCATGAGCACTGGGTCAGCGTCATCCGTCAGCTGATCCACCTGGGGTTTGCGACCCAGAACATTGCCCAGCACTCCGCGCTGCAACTCACCGAAGCTGGCCCGCCCGGTGCTGCGTGGCGTCGTGGAGTTGCAACTGGCGGTGCCGCGCGTGGTGGCGCTAAAACCGCGGGTGATGCAGAAATCCTACGGCGGCAACTACGATCGCAAGCTGTTTGCCAAACTGCGTAAGCTGCGCAAGGCCATCGCGGATGAAGAGAATATCCCGCCGTATGTGGTGTTTAACGATGCGACGCTGATTGAGATGGCCGAGCAGATGCCGCTCAGCGCCAGCGAAATGCTCAGCGTCAACGGCGTTGGTACACGTAAACTGGAGCGTTTTGGGAAAGAATTCATGGCGCTGATTCGTTCCCATACGGATGGCGATGATGAGGAGTAGTCAGTCCGGCAAAAAAGTGCCAGGATGATGACTCCCTGAACTATTTCCCCGCGAGTTAATTATGTTAACCCTGTTTCTGACCGTGGCGCTGGTGCACATCGTGGCGCTGATGAGCCCTGGCCCTGACTTTTTCTTCGTCTCACAAACGGCGGTAAGCCGCTCCCGTAAAGAGGCGATGATGGGCGTGCTGGGCATTACCCTTGCGTAATGGTCTGGGCAGCGCTGGCGCTGCTGGGCCTGAACCTGATCCTCGATAAAATGGCCTGGCTGCATAACATCATTATGGTGGGCGGCGGTCTGTATCTGTGCTGGATGGGCTACCAGATGCTGCGTGGGGCATTTAAGAAAGAGGGTAGCGAGGCACCTGAGCCAAAAATGGAGCTGGCCGCCAGTGGGCGTAGCTTTGTGAAAGGGTTGCTGACTAATCTCGCGAATCCCAAAGCGATTATCTATTTCGGTTCAGTATTTTCACTGTTTGTGGGTGAAGACGTCGGGGCTGGTGCGCGCTGGGGCATTTTCCTGTTGATCGTGCTGGGAAACCTTCGCCTGGTTTACGGTCGTGGCGAGCCTGTTTGCGCTTCCGTCGATGCGTCGCGGTTATCAACGTCTGGCGAAGTGGATTGATGGCGTTGCCGGCGCGTTATTCGCCGGCTTCGGTATTCACCTGATCCTGTCCCGATAAGGACGGTAACATTAATCACAGACCGGATCAGCGCCATCCGGCAATGTGATTAAGCATGCCTCGCTGACGCCAGCAGCGCACCTACCAGCATAAACAGCGAACCGAACACTTTATTCAGGGCCTTCATCTGACGAGGCCCTTTAATCCATGTTGCAATCCGGGTTGCCAGCGTCGCATAGCCAATCATCACAATAATATCGACCACAATGGTGGTTACACCGAGCACCACGTACTGCATGATCTGCGGCTGATGCGGCACGATAAATTGCGGAAACAGGGCGGCCAGGAAGACGATGCTTTTCGGGTTGGTCAGGTTTACAAATACCGCACGCTTAAACAGGCGGCCCCGGCTCTGGGTCTGAGCAAGCGTATTCAGATCCAATGCACCTGCGGCGCGCCACTGCTGGATCCCCAGCCAGATAAGATAGGCCGCACCGGCCCATTTCAGCACTTCGAAAGCCAAGACCGAACGGGGAGAAGAGCGTTCCGAGTCCTATGCCGGACCAGCACGATATGAATGGCCAGCCCGGTCTGCAATCCGGCAATAGACGCGGCGGCGCCGCGATAGCCGTGGTTCATGGCGGTGGTCATGGTGTTAATGGCCCCGGAACCCGGGGAAAGGCTGAGGATGAATGGATGTCAGCAGGTAGGCGAACCACCACTCGAAGGTCATTTGAAGCTCCCGAATCGTCTATTTTTATGCCACAATACGCTAATGTTGCGACATTTTACGACCTGTCACGAAAAAACGATATTCCTTGGCTTACAGGGGTGTAAACCCGATGTTTCAGCAGAATAAGGACTGGGAAACGCGAGAAAAGGCTTTCGCTGCTTTCTCCATGGGGCCGTTGACCGATTTCTGGCGCCAGCGCGAGGAAGGCGGTTTCGCAGGCGTCGATGATGTTCCTGTGCGCTTTGTTCGTTTTCAGGCCGAAGCCCATGATTCGGTGATAATCATCTGCCCCGGGCGGATCGAAAGTTACGTCAAGTATGCCGAGCTGGCCTACGATCTCTTCCGGCTGGGTTATGACGTGCTGATTATCGATCATCGCGGTCAGGGCGCTCCGGCGAATGTTGTCCGACACGCACCGCGGTCATGTGAGTCAGTTCAGTGATTACGTCGATGATTTTTGCCGCCTTCTGGCAACAGGAAGTGCAGCCCGGTCCGTGGCGAAAACGGTTTATCCTGGCGCACTCGATGGGGGGCGCAATCGCCACGCTGTTTTTACAGCGCCACCCGCAGCACCAGTGTAATGCCATTGCCCTGAGCGCCCCGATGTTTGGCATTGTCATGCGCTTCCCGGACTGGATGGTACGCCATATTCTCGACTGGGGCTGAGGGCCATCAGCGCATTCGGGAGGGCTATGCCATCGGCACCGGGCGCTGGCGCGCACTGCCGTTTGCCATTAACGTGTTAACTCACAGTCGGCAGCGTTATCGCCGCAACCTGCGCTTTTTATGCCGATGAACCGCGTTTACGCGTCGGCGGGCCAACTTACCACTGGGTTCGCGAAGGGATTCTGGCAGGGGAAGAGGTACTGGCGAATGCCAGTCAGGACAACACGCCCACGCTTATCCTTCAGGCAGAAGAGGAGCGGTAGTGGATAACCGCATGCACGACCGCTTTTGTGAACTGCGAGCCGCAGCCGGTCACCCTTGCGAAGGGGATAAACCGCTGGTCATAAACGGCGCGTACCATGAGATCCTTTTTGAAAAGGACGCCATGCGCTCAGTCGCACTCCACGCCATCGTCGACTTTTTCGGCAGGCATAACTGATATTCACCAGAGGTTAAATTTTCCTATGTACCAGGTTGTCGCGTCTGATTTAGATGGCACGCTGCTCTCTCCCGACCACACCTTATCGCCTTACGCGAAAGAGACCTTAAAACTCCTGACTGCCCGTGGCGTGAACTTTGTCTTCGCCACCGGTCGCCACCACGTTGATGTGGGGCAGATCCGCGATAATCTGGAGATCAAATCCTATATGATCACCTCCAACGGTGCCCGCGTGCACGATCTGGACGGGAATCTGATCTTTACCCATAACCTCGATCGCGATATCGCCACCGATCTGTTCGGTATCATGCATAACAACCCCGATATCATCACCAACGTCTATCGCGACGATGAATGGTTTATGAACCGTCACCGTCCGGACGAGATGCGGTTCTTCAAAGAGGCGGTCTTCAACTACTCGCTGTACGAACCCGGCCTGCTGGAGCCAGAAGGCATCAGCAAAGTGTTCTTCACCACCGAAACCCACGAAGCGCTGTTGCCGCTGGAGCAGGCGATCAATGCCCGCTGGGGCGATCGGGTTAACGTCAGCTTCTCCACGCTTACCTGTCTGGAAGTGATGGCGGGTGGCGTCTCCAAAGGGCACGCTCTGGAAGCGGTAGCTAAACGTCTGGGCTTTAACCTGCAGGATTGCATCGCCTTTGGCGACGGTATGAACGACGCCGAAATGCTCTCCATGGCGGGTAAAGGCTGCATCATGGAAAATGCCCATCAGCGTCTGAAAGACCTGCACCCGGAGCTGGAAGTGATCGGTACCAACGGCGACAACGCAGTGCCAAAATACCTGCGTAAGCTGTTCCTTGAATAATCTTCATTTGGTTGTTTAGCGTTCAGTTGTCAACCAAAGAGTTCGCTACAATGCCTGTCCATCTTTTAAAGAGACAAGCATTGTGGCGCTACTCATCATCACCACTATCCTGTGGGCCTTCTCCTTTAGCCTGATCGGCGAATACCTTGCCGGACACGTCGATAGCTACTTCTCGGTGCTGATGCGCGTCGGGCTGGCGGCGCTGGTGTTCCTGCCGTTCCTGCGTACACGTGGGCAAACGCTGAAAACCATTCTGCTGTATATGCTGGTAGGCGCGATGCAGCTTGGCATTATGTACCTGTTCAGCTTTCGGGCGTACGTCTACCTGTCGGTATCGGAATTCCTGCTGTTTACCGTGCTGACACCGCTCTATATCACCCTGATTTACGATCTGCTGAGCAAGCGCCGTTTGCGCTGGGGCCTACCTGCTGAGCGCGGCACTGGCGGTGGTGGGGCCGCGATTATTCGCTACGACAAAGTGAGCGATCACTTCTGGACCGGGCTGATGTTCGTCCAGCTCGCCAACATCAGCTTCGCGATTGGCATGGTGGGCTATAAACGCCTGATGGAAACCCGGCCGATGCCGCAGCATAACGCCTTTGCCTGGTTCTACATGGGGGCGGCTATCGTGGCGGTTGCGGCATGGTTCATGCTGGGGAATCCGCAGAAGTTGCCGACGACCACGCTGCAGTGGAGCGTGCTGATCTGGCTGGGGGTGGTGGCATCCGGGCTGGGTTACTTTATGTGGAACTACGGCGCCACGCAGGTGGACGCCGGGACGCTGGGGATCATGAACAACGTGCATGTCCCGGCAGGCCTGCTGGTGAACCTCGCCATCTGGCAGGAACAACCGCACTGGCCAAGCTTCATTATTGGGGGAACGGTGATCCTGGCTTCACTGTGGGTGCATCGCCGTTGGGTCGCTCCGCGCTCCGCACAAACGGCAGATGATCGCAGGCGTGATTCCGCGCTGAGCGAATAAAGGCCTCGGTAACCGGTTGAACGCTGCTCGCCATCGCGTACCGCGGAGTACAACCGGCTCCACAATCCCTCGCCCAGGGTTTTGGTCACCACCAGACCCTGGCGTTCAAAACTCTCCACTACCCCAGTGCGGCAGCGCCGCGATACCCATTCTGGCCGCCACCATCTGAATCCAGCCAGCAGGGTGTTATCCACGCTTTTCAGCTGCGGGCTAATGCCTGCGGGCTGCAGGAAGTGACGCCAGATATCCAGACGACTGCGCTGCACCGGGTAGATCAGCAGCGTTTCCGTGGTCAGATCTTCCGGCGTAATGCGTGTTTTCGCGGGCCAGCGGATGATCCGGGGCCAAAACCAGACGCACTTCAAAATCAAACATTGGCGAATAGTGCAGGCCGCTGCGCGGCAGAATGTCCGAGGTCATCACCAGATCCAGCTCGCCCTGAACAAGGGACGGCTGCGGGTCAAAGGTCACGCCGGATTTAAAGTCCATTTCCACCTGCGGCCACTTTCTGGCGGAAGTTCTCAAGCGCGGGGGTCAGCCACTGAATACAGCTGTGACACTCAATGGCAATGCGCAGTTTAGTCTGTTGCGGCTCATGGCAAGCCTGTAGCGCGCTGGCGATTTGCGGTAACACCTGATTAGCCAGCTGCAGCAGGATCTCACCCTGGGGGGTGAAGCGTAGCGGCTGACTCTTGCGCACAAACAGACGGAAGCCAAGGCGTTGTTCCAGATCGCTGAACTGGTGAGAAAGAGCGGATTGTGTCTGGTGCAGCGTGGCCGCCGCCGCCGCGAGGGACCCGCCAGTTCCGCAACGCTTGTAGCGTTTTCAGGTGTTTTATCTCGATCATGAAAGTCCTTCACTTCGCCATGAACAATTTGCGCTTGAGGAATATACAGTAACCGCCAATTATGGATGTGTAAACATCTGGACGGCTAAAATCCTTCGTCTTTTAAATTTATGGTGCGTTGGCTGCGTTTCCTCACTCCGGTCACTGACTTATGTCAGCGCCGGGGGATGAGCAAACTTACCGCCTTCCCTGAATTGAAAATCCAAAGGATTTACAATTAATTAGAGGAAGAAAACATGACAATCATTAACCATACTCTCGGTTTCCCGCGCGTCGGCCTTCGTCGCGAACTGAAAAAAGCACAAGAAAGTTACTGGGCAGGTAACACCACCCGTGAAGAACTGCTGGCGGTAGGCCGCGAGCTGCGTGCCCGTCACTGGAACCAGCAGAAGCAGGCCGGTATCGACCTGCTGCCGGTGGGCGATTTCGCCTGGTACGACCATGTTCTGACCACCAGCCTGCTGCTTGGCAACGTGCCGGCTCGTCATCAGAACAACGATGGATCGGTAGATATCGACACCCTGTTCCGTATTGGCCGTGGCCGCGCCCCGACGGGTAAGCCAGCGGCAGCGGCGGAAATGACCAAATGGTTTAACACGAACTACCACTACATGGTGCCAGAGTTCGTCAAAGGCCAGCAGTTCAAACTGGCCTGGACCCAGTTGCTGGACGAAGTGGACGAAGCCCTGGCGCTGGGCCACAAGATCAAACCCGTGCTGCTGGGGCCGGTAACGTATCTGTGGCTGGGCAAAGTGAAGGGCGAGCAGTTTGACCGCCTGAGCCTGCTGAACGACATCCTGCCGGTGTATCAGCAGGTCCTGGCTGAATTGGCGAAACGCGGTATTGAGTGGGTGCAGATTGATGAACCTGCACTGGTACTGGAGCTGCCGCAGGCGTGGCTGGAGGCCTTCAAACCGGCGTACGATGCGCTTGCGGGCCAGGTTAAGCTGCTGTTGACCACCTATTTCGAGGGTGTCACGCCAAACCTCGACACTATCACCGCGCTGCCGGTGCAGGGGCTGCATGTGGATCTGGTTCATGGTAAAGATGAGGTGGCTGAACTGCACCATCGTCTGCCGTCCGACTGGCTGCTCTCGGCAGGACTGGTGAACGGTCGTAACGTCTGGCGCGCCGATCTGACAGAAAAATATGCGCAGATTAAAGGCATTGTCGGTAAACGTGATCTGTGGGTAGCTTCCTCGTGTTCATTGTTACACAGCCCAATCGACCTGAGCGTTGAAACACGGCTGGATGCAGAAGTGAAAAGCTGGTTTGCCTTCGCTCTGCAAAAATGTGAAGAGCTGGCCCTGCTGCGCGATGCATTGAATACGGGCGACACGGCGGCGATCACCAAATGGAGCGCCCCGATTCAGGCCCGTCGCCACTCGACGCGCGTGCACAATGCCGCCGTGGAAAAACGTCTGGCGGCCATCACGGCCCAGGACAGCCAACGCCAGAGTCCGTATGAGGTTCGTGCCGAAGCCCAGCGCGCGCGCTTCAATCTGCCAGCCTGGCCGACCACAACCATCGGCTCCTTCCCGCAGACTACCGAAATCCGCGGCCTGCGTCTGGACTTCAAAAAGGGCAACCTTGATGCGGGCAACTACCGCACAGGTATCGCCGAACACATTAAGCAGGCGATTGTGGAGCAGGAGCGCCTGGGGCTGGACGTGCTGGTCCATGGTGAAGCCGAGCGTAATGACATGGTGGAGTATTTCGGTGAATACCTCGACGGGTTCGTCTTTACGCAAAATGGCTGGGTGCAGAGCTACGGCTCCCGCTGCGTGAAACCGCCTGTGGTGATCGGCGATGTCAGCCGTCCAGAGGCGATCACCGTGGAATGGGCAAAATACGCCCAATCCCTGACCGACAAGCCAGTCAAAGGTATGCTGACCGGTCCGGTGACGATTTTGTGCTGGTCCTTCCCGCGTGAAGATGTCACCCGTGAAACCATCGCCAAACAGATTGCCCTGGCGCTGCGTGACGAAGTAGCCGATCTGGAAGCCGCAGGGATCGGCATCATCCAGATCGACGAACCGGCGCTACGCGAAGGTCTGCCGCTGCGCCGCAGTGACTGGGATGCCTACCTTCAGTGGGGTGTGGAAGCTTTCCGCATCAACGCCGCGGTAGCGAAAGATGACACCCAGATCCACACTCACATGTGTTACTGCGAGTTTAACGACATCATGGACGCCATCGCTGCACTGGATGCCGACGTGATTACCATTGAGACCTCGCGTTCCGACATGGAGTTACTGGAGTCATTTGAAGAGTTCGACTACCCGAACGAAATCGGGCCGGGGGTATACGACATTCACTCCCCGAACGTCCCGAGCGTGGAGTGGATTGAAGCCCTGTTGCAGAAAGCGGCGCAGCGTATTCCGGCAGAGCGCCTGTGGGTTAACCCGGATTGCGGCCTGAAAACCCGCGGCTGGCCGGAAACCCGGGCCGCGCTGGCAAATATGGTGAAAGCTGCGCAGAATTTGCGTCAGGCGTCATAACATCGGCAGTTTGCCCGGCGGCGCTACGCTTACCGGGCCTACAAAACCACAGAGCTGTTCAGCTGTAGGGCCGGGTAAAGCAAGATGCTACCCGGCAATGGACTGGCTTTATCGGTCCTGTGGTTACTTCTTATTGCCATACTGCGCAAACCACGCCAGCATCCGCGCCCAGCCATCTTTGGCTGATTCAGCGTGATAACTCGGACGATAGTCAGCATTAAACGCATGCCCGGCTTCCGGGTAGACCACAATCTCCGCCGTGGCGTTTGCCGCGCGCAGAGCTTGGCGCATGGTCTCCACGGTATCAAGCGGGATACCGGTATCTTCTGCCCCATAGAGTCCAAGCACCGGTGCGTTCAAATCGGTGGCGATATCGACCGGATGCTTCGGTGAATTCAACGTCTTCTCGCCCACCAGCTTGCCATACCAGGCCACGGCAGCTTTTAGCTGGGGGTTGTGCGCGGCATATAGCCAGCTGATACGTCCGCCCCAGCAGAAGCCGGTCGCCAGCAGACGGTGGGCATCGCCACCATTACGCGCCGCCCAGTTGGCAACGTGGTCAAGATCCGCCAGCACCTGTGCATCCGGTACTTTAGTGACCAGATTGCTGTACAGGGGTGGAATGTCGCTGTAATCGTTCGGGTCACCCTGACGGAAATAGAGTTCAGGCGCGATGGCCAGATAGCCTTCCAGCGCCAGGCGACGGCAGATATCGCGAATGTGCTCATGCACGCCGAAAATTTCCTGAACCACAATGACGATCGGCAATGCCCCTTGCGCATTTTTAGGCCGGGCATGATAAGCGGGCATATTATCGCCCTGGGTCGGAATGGAGGTCTCCCCGGCGGTAATGGCTTCGTCGGGCGTAGTGACAACGGTTGAGGCTTGCAGGTCTGCAGCAGGGGCAAATCCAGATTTTCCAGTCATGGCATTCTCCGTACCAATTAGCGCAAAAGTAAATATAGTCCGCAGGTTAACAATCCACAGTGCCCGAAACAGGCTATCTTTTGTGCAACAGATAACGATATAAGTCGTTAATGTGATGTTAATCACTATTTCATGGTAATTAACTGCAATCAATTTTATTCATGGTGATGTGTGTCACGAAACTGAGCCGGATCCTTCGGTAAAGTACCGTTTTGCTTCTGCTGACAAACTGACCCCCAGAGGAGTTTTCTATGTCTAAGTCTGATGTTTTTCATCTCGGCCTCACTAAAAACGATTTACAAGGGGCTACGCTCGCTATCGTCCCTGGCGATCCTGAGCGTGTGGAAAAGATCGCCGCGCTGATGGATAAGCCGGTTAAGCTGGCAGCCCATCGCGAATTTACAACCTGGCGGGCAGAGCTGGACGGCAAAGCGGTGATCGTGTGCTCTACCGGTATCGGTGGCCCGTCTACCTCTATTGCTGTTGAAGAGCTGGCACAGCTGGGTATTCGTACTTTCCTGCGTATCGGCACGACCGGTGCGATCCAGCCGCATATCAACGTCGGCGATGTCCTGGTGACCACGGCGTCCGTTCGTCTGGACGGCGCGAGCCTGCACTTTGCTCCAATGGAATTCCCGGCTGTGGCCGATTTCGAGTGCACCACCGCGCTGGTGGAAGCCGCAAAATCCGTTGGCGCGACGACTCACATTGGTGTCACCGCCTCCTCTGATACCTTCTATCCGGGCCAGGAGCGCTACGACACCTTCTCCGGTCGCGTCGTTAACCGCTTCAAAGGTTCGATGGAAGAGTGGCAGTCTATGGGCGTCATGAACTACGAAATGGAATCAGCCACGCTGCTGACCATGTGTGCAAGCCAGGGCCTGCGTGCTGGTATGGTTGCGGGTGTGATCGTTAACCGTACCCAGCAAGAGATCCCGAACGCCGAGACCATGAAGCAGACCGAAAGCCACGCGGTGAAAATCGTAGTAGAAGCGGCTCGCCGCCTGCTGTAATTTCCCCTTTTCTCTGCCAAAGGCCGACCTGTTCGGCCTTTTTCTTTGCGTAGCGCCTCGCAGAAAACCCTTTTCAAACTGGACGTTTATACAGCACAATTCTATTTTGTGCGGGTCATACCTTGATGCAGGGGGCGTCGTGGATATTTCTGTCCTTTTTTATGCCGTTATTGCGCTGGTCAGCGTCGGCGTAGGCTGGTTGCTCGCCAGCTACCAGCATGCGCAGCAAAAAGCCGAGCAGCTTGCCGAACGCGAGGAGATGGTGGCCGACTTAAGCGCGCTAAAACAACAAACGGCGCAGAGCGGGCACTGGCGCGATGAGTGCGAGTTACTCAATAACGAACTGCGTAATTTGCGGGATATCAATACCTCGCTGGAAGCCGACCTGCGCGAAGTCACCACCCGTCTGGAGTCCACCCAGCTGCATGCGGAAGACAAAATCCGCCAGATGATCAACAGCGAGCAGCGCCTGAGTGAGCAGTTCGAAAATCTCGCCAACCGTATCTTTGAGCAGAGTAACCGCCGCGTCGATGAACAAAATCGTCAGAGCCTGAACGGCCTGCTAACGCCCCTGCGCGAACAGCTGGACGGCTTTCGTCGCCAGGTCCAGGACAGCTTTGGTCAGGAGGCGCGGGAGCGCCACACGCTGGCTCATGAAATCCGTAATCTCCAGCAGCTGAATGCCCAGATGGCGCAGGAGGCGATCAACCTCACCCGGGCGCTGAAAGGCGACAATAAAACCCAGGGCAACTGGGGTGAAGTGGTTCTGACCCGCGTGCTGGAAGCCTCTGGTCTGCGCGAGGGCCATGAATATCAAACTCAGGTCAGCATTGAAACCGAGACCCGTGCGCGAATGCAGCCCGACGTCATTGTCCGTCTGCCGCAAGAGAAGGACGTGGTCATCGATGCCAAAATGACCCTGGTAGCCTATGAGCGGTACTTCAACGCCGAAGATGACTACACCCGCGAGTCGGCGTTGCAGGAACATATCGCCTCGGTGCGTAACCACATTCGTCTGCTGGGGCGCAAAGATTATCAGCAACTGCCTGGCCTGCGTTCGCTTGACTACGTGCTGATGTTTATCCCGGTTGAACCGGCCTTCTTAGTGGCGCTGGACCGCCAGCCGGAGCTGATCTCTGAAGCGCTGAAAAATAACATCATGCTGGTCAGCCCTACCACGCTGCTGGTGGCGCTGCGCACCATTGCTAACCTCTGGCGCTATGAGCACCAGAGCCGCAATGCCCAACAGATTGCCGATCGCGCCAGCCGTCTGTATGACAAAATGCGCCTGTTCGTCGATGATATGTCATCGGTCGGGCAGAGCCTGGATCGCGCTCAGGATAACTATCGCCAGGCGATGAAAAAACTGGCCTCCGGGCGCGGAAACCTGCTGGCCCAGGCCGAATCGTTCCGCAGTCTTGGCGTGGAGGTAAAACGCGAGATTAATCCTGAAATGGTCGAACAGGCCACGTCTCAGGATGAAGAGTACCGGCTGCGCAGTGATAGTCCCGTTTAAAATATAAACAATACCTTAGCAGGCAAACAGGCGTCGGCAGCCCCCTGGAACGTTATTCCTGGGGTGGTTGAAACGTAGGGCAAATGCGCCCAATCTGTTACACTTCTCAAACATTTGACTGATAAGCAGGCTCTAAGATGGTTGAAGATTCACAAGACACAACGCACTTTGGCTTTCAGACTGTCGCTAAAGCGCAGAAAGCTGACATGGTGGCCCACGTTTTCCATTCCGTGGCGGCGAAGTACGATGTAATGAATGACCTGATGTCATTCGGCATTCATCGCTTGTGGAAGCGCTTCACTATTGATTGTAGCGGCGTGCGTCGTGGGCAAACCGTGCTGGATCTGGCTGGCGGCACCGGCGACCTGACAGCGAAATTCTCGCGTCTGGTGGGCGAAACGGGCCGTGTTGTGCTGGCTGATATCAACGACTCCATGTTGAAAATGGGTCGTGAGAAACTGCGCAATATTGGCGTGGTCGGCAACGTTGAATATGTCCAGGCGAACGCTGAAGCGCTGCCTTTCCCGGATAACACCTTTGACTGCATCACTATCTCTTTCGGTCTGCGTAACGTCACCGATAAAGAGAAGGCGCTGCGTTCCATGTACCGCGTGCTGAAACCGGGTGGACGCCTGCTGGTGCTGGAGTTCTCAAAACCGATTATTGAGCCGCTGAGCAAAGCGTACGACGCCTATTCGTTCCACATCCTGCCACGTATTGGCGAAATGGTGGCCAACGATGCAGACAGCTATCGTTACCTGGCTGAATCCATCCGTATGCACCCAAATCAGGACACCTTAAAAGCCATGATGCAGGATGCAGGCTTTGACAATGTTGACTACTTCAACATGACGGCAGGCGTTGTCGCGCTACATCGCGGTTATAAGTTCTGAGTGGAGGTGGCGAATGCCGTTTAAACCCTTGATCACAGCCGGTGTGGAAAACGTACTGAATACGTTTCTTTATCGGTCTCCTGCGCTGAAAACGGCGCGTCAGCGTCTGAACGGCAAAGTGCTGCGGGTGGTATTAAAAGAGTTTTCGACCCGCTGGTGCTGGTATTCAGCGAGCGTCAGCTCGACGTGCTCGGCGAGTGGGAAGGCGAGGCCGATTGCTCCGTCATTACCCACATGAGCACGTTACCCAAACTGCGCGATCGCCAGCAGCTTACCGCCCTGATCCGTAGCGGCGAGCTGGAGGTTCAGGGCGATCTCCAGGTGGTGCAAAACTTTGTCTCCCTGGCTGACCTGGCCGAGTTTTGACCCGGCAGAATTGCTGGCTCCCTGGACAGGCGATATTGCCGCTGAAGGGATCAGTAAAGTACTGCGCGGCGGTGCCTCGTTGCTGAAAAAGGGTTTTCAGCGCCAGCAGCGCTACGCCGGAGAAGTGCTTACCGAGGAGTGGCGCATGGCGCCAGGCCCGCTGGAAGCAGCATGGTTCGCAGAAGAGACCGCAGCCGTTGAGCGTACGGTCGATGCACTGACAAAACGGCTTGAAAAACTGGAGGGCAAATGACGCCTGGTGAAATTCGGCGCCTCTACTTTATCATCCGCACCTTTTTGAGCTACGGTCTGGGACGAACTTATCCCCAGAATGCGTATCACAATGCCGCTGCGTATCTGGCGACGAACGCTATTCTGGATGCCTAATCGCCATCAGGACAAACTGCTTGGTGAAAGACTGCGGTTGGCTCTTCAGGAGCTGGGACCGGTCTGGATCAAGTTCGGCCAGATGCTCTCCACCCGCCGTGACCTGTTCCCGCCAATGATTGCCGATCAGCTGGCGCTGCTGCAGGATAAAGTCGCCCCGTTCGAAGGCAAGCTGGCAAAACAGCAGATTGAAAAGGCGATGGGCGATCTCCCGGTTGAGACCTGGTTTGATGATTTTGACATCAAGCCGCTGGCTTCGGCCTCTATTGCTCAGGTTCATACCGCACGGCTGAAAGAGAATGGCAAAGAGGTGGTCATTAAGGTGATCCGCCCGGATATTCTGCCAATCATCAAAGCCGACATGAAACTCATCTATCGCCTGGCCCGCTGGGTGCCGCGTCTGCTGCCTGACGGCCGCCGTCTGCGCCCGCTGGAAGTGGTACGCGAATATGAAAAAACGCTGATTGATGAGCTGAACCTGCTGCGTGAATCGGCGAACGCCATTCAGCTGCGCCGCAACTTTGAAAACAGCCCGATGCTGTATGTGCCGGAAGTCTATTCCGACTATTGCAGCCAGGACATGATGGTGATGGAGCGCATCTACGGGATCCCGGTCTCGGACGTTGCGACCCTGGAAAAGCAGGGCACCAACATGAAGCTGCTGGCCGAACGTGGCGTGCAGGTCTTCTTTACCCAGGTGTTCCGCGACAGCTTCTTTCACGCTGACATGCACCCGGGCAATATCTTCGTCAGCTACGAGCACCCCGAAGATCCGCAGTACATCGGCATCGACTGCGGTATTGTCGGCTCGCTGAATAAAGAAGATAAACGCTATCTGGCCGAGAACTTTATCGCCTTCTTTAACCGGGACTATCGCAAAGTCGCCGAGCTGCACGTTGATTCCGGCTGGGTTCCGCTGGATACCAATGTTGAAGAGTTTGAGTTCGCCATTCGTACGGTCTGTGAACCCATCTTTGAGAAGCCGCTGGCAGAGATCTCGTTCGGTCATGTGCTGTTGAACCTGTTCAATACCGCCCGCCGCTTCAATATGGAAGTGCAACCGCAGTTAGTTTTACTCCAGAAAACATTACTTTACGTTGAAGGGGTGGGGCGGCAGCTCTATCCTCAGTTAGACTTATGGAAAACGGCAAAACCTTTCCTGGAGTCGTGGATCAAAGATCAGGTTGGTCTTCCCGCGCTGGTGCGCTCCCTGAAAGAGAAAGCACCCTTCTGGATTGAAAAAATGCCCGAAATTCCTGAACTGGTGTATGACAGTTTGCGTCAGAGCAAAAACTTGCAGCACAGCGTGGATAAAATTGCCCGCGAGTTGCAAACCAACCATGTGCGTCAGGGGCAGTCCCGGTATCTGTTTGGCATTGGGGCGACACTGTTGTTAAGCGGCACGCTGCTGCTGATCAATCGTCCTGAGTGGGAACTTATGCCCGCCTGGTTGATGGCGGGTGGCGTGGTTGTCTGGTTAGCCGGATGGCGTAAAACGCGCTGAATTGCGTCGCTATAGCAGGGCCGCATAACGTATAATGCGGCCTGATTAATTAATCGTCTATAACTGGGGAAGATGTATGGGTGGTATCAGTATTTGGCAATTGTTGATCATTGCCGTCATCGTCGTGCTGCTGTTCGGTACCAAAAAACTTGGTTCTATCGGTTCCGATCTCGGTGCATCCATCAAAGGCTTCAAGAAAGCGATCAAAGATGATGACGAGAAGCAGGATAAATCCAGCCAGGATGCGGATTTCACTGCTAAATCTATCGCTGATAAACAAGACGATGCTAAAAAGGAAAATGCTAAACGCCACGATAACGAGCAGGTGTAATTCGTGTTCGATATAGGTTTTAGTGAACTGCTGCTGGTCTTCGTGATTGGCCTCATTGTTCTGGGGCCACAACGTCTGCCTGTGGCAGTAAAAACGGTTGCAGGCTGGGTACGTGCGCTACGATCGTTGGCGACAACGGTGCAAAATGAGCTGGCCCAGGAGCTTAAGCTGCAGGAGTTTCAGGACAGCCTGAAAAAAAGTTGAAAAGGCGAGCATGGATAACCTGTCGCCGGAACTGAAAGCCTCGATGGACGAGCTGCGTGAAGCGGCGGAATCCATGAAGCGCTCCTACAGTGTCAACGATCCGGAAAAAGCGAGCGACGAAGCCAATACCATTCGCAACCCGCTGGTCAAAGATAACGAAGCGCAACATGAAGGCGTGACGCCTGCCACTGCTGAGCACCAGGCTGCTGCGCCCGAACAGTCGCCAGCCGAGCCGGTGATCCCCAAACAAGAAACGACGCCAGCGCCCGCAGAGAAAAAGCCTGCACCCGTTGCTGACGCGTCCCCCTCGTCGAGTGATAAATCGTAAACATGGCAGTAGATGAAACTCAACCGCTGATTACGCACCTGATCGAGCTGCGTAAACGCCTGCTGAACTGCATTATTGCGGTTTGCCTCATTTTTTTATGCCTGGTCTATTTTGCCAACGACATCTATCAGGTGGTCTCTGCACCCCTGATTAAGCAGATGCCGCTCGGGGCAACCATGATCGCCACCGACGTGGCATCGCCTTTCTTCACGCCGATCAAGCTGACTTTCTGGGTATCGCTGATTGCCTCTGCGCCAGTGATCCTCTACCAGGTCTGGGCCTTTATTGCCCCCGCGCTGTATAAGCATGAACGCCGTCTGGTGATCCCGCTGCTGGTCTCCAGTTCGCTGCTGTTTTATATCGGCATGGCCTTTGCCTATTTCGTGGTCTTTCCGCTGGCGTTTGGCTTCCTGGCAAATACCGCGCCGGTAGGAGTCCAGGTCTCGACTGATATTGCCAGTTATCTGAGCTTCGTGATGGCGCTGTTTATGGCCTTCGGCGTGGCCTTTGAGGTGCCGGTCGCCATTGTGTTGCTCTGCTGGATGGGGATCACTACCCCGGACGAGTTACGGAAAAAACGGCCCTATATTCTGGTGGGCGCGTTTGTCGTGGCATGCTGTTAACACCGCCGGATGTCTTCTCGCAAACTCTGCTGGCGATCCCGATGTATTGCCTGTTTGAAGTTGGCAATCTTCTTCTCGCGCTTCTATACCGGCAAGCGACGTGAAGATCACGACGAAGAGTCCGAAGAGACAAAAGAGTAACATCAACCGCCCGCCAGGGCGGTTGTCATATGGGAGCCTGTATGTTTGATATCGGTCTGAACCTGACCAGCCCGCAGTTTGCCCAGGATCGTGGACGAGATGGTGGCCAGGGCTGTCGCCGCCGGGGTAAACGGATTGCTGCTGACGGGTACCAACCTGCACGAAAGCGAGCAGGCGCAGCAGCTGGCGCAGCGCTACGACCACTGCTGGTCAACGGCGGGCGTCCATCCGCACGACAGCAGCCAGTGGACGGCGGAAAGTGCCGACGCACTCCGGGCCTTAGCCGCATTTCCTGAGGTGGTGGCTATCGGGGAGTGTGGCCTCGACTTTAACCGCAACTTCTCTACGCCTGCCGAGCAGGAACATGCCTTTTAGCGCCCAGCTGGCGTTAGCCGCGGAGCTGAACATGCCGGTGTTTATGCACTGCCGTGATGCCCATGAACGTTTTCTGGCGCTGCTGGAACCCTGGCTGGATAAACTGCCTGGGGCGGTGCTGCACTGTTTTACCGGCACGCGGGGAGGAGGCGGTAGCCTGTCTGGATCGCGGTTTTGTATCTGGGGATCACTGGCTGGGTGTGCGATGAACGACGGGGACTGGAACTGCGCGAGTTACTGCCGGTGATACCTGCCGATCGCCTGTTAGTGGAGACCGACGCGCCGTACCTGCTGCCACGCGATCTCCGTCCAAAACCGGCCTCGCGACGCAATGAACCGGCTTATCTGGGACATATCATTGAAACGGGTCGCCCACTGGCGCGGCGAAGAGGCACAGTGGCTGGCTGCGCAGACGGATGACAACGTTCGTCGTCTGTTTGGCATCGAATTTTAAACTTTGCGGAAGCTGGTATTTTTGATGCTCTGCTTCACTTCTTTATTCAGTAAGTTTAGCAGCAGCATGGAGCGGGCTTCACCGTCCGGCTCAGCGAAAATCGCTACCAGCCCTTCAAACGCCCCTTCGGTGATCACCACATCATCGCCGGAGAAAGGAGTATCGGGATCGGTAATGTCTTCAGGTTGTTTGTAGACCGAGAGCTGGTGTATCACCGAGGCGGGCACCGTCGCCGGGTGCGCGCCAAAGCGCACAAAGTGGCTGACACCGCGCGTCGCACTGATGGTGGGTGGTGTGGATCACTTCGGGGTCGAATTCAACAAACAGGTAGTTCGGGAACAGCGGTTTCACTGACGGTGGTGCGTTTACCACGGACAATTTTTTCCAGCGTGATCACAGGCGTCAGACAGTTCACTGCCTGGCGTTCCAGATGTTCCTGAGCACGCTGAAGTTGCCCACGCTTGCAATACAGTAAATACCAGGCCTGCATAATGACTCTTTTTCCACTTGCTATACCGGCAAGCATATCAAAACCCTGGCGGGATCGCTAAGGTGATTATAATGGCCGTACGCAGAAGAAGCCTTGAATCTTCACGCTTATTTAACAAAACTACAGCATCAGGCAGTCTTACGCCGTATAATAAAATGCTTACAGAGAGAGCTTGACTAACTGCATGAAATACAACGATCTACGCGACTTCCTGGAACTGCTGGAAAAGCAGGGCGAACTGAAACGCATCACCCTTCCTGTCGATCCTTACCTGGAAATGACAGAAATTGCCGACCGCACGCTCCGCGCGGGTGGGCCAGCGCTTCTGTTTGAAAACCCGAAAGGCTATACCATGCCGGTGCTCTGCAACCTGTTTGGCACACCAAAACGTGTGGCGATGGGGATGGGGCAGGAGGATGTCAGCGCGTTGCGTGAAGTGGGCAAGCTGCTGGCCTTTTTAAAAGAGCCTGAGCCGCCAAAAGGATTTCGCGATCTCTTTGATAAGCTGCCGCAGTTTAAGCAAGTCCTGAACATGCCGACCAAACGCCTGCGCGGCGCGCCCTGCCAGCAGAAGATTGTGGAAGGCGATGCGGTCGATCTGACGCGTATCCCAATCATGCAGTGCTGGCCCGAAGATGCCGCCCCGCTCATTTACCTGGGGCCTGACCGTGACGCGCGGTCCGCATAAAGAGCGGCAGAACCTCGGCATCTACCGTCAGCAGTTGATTGGTAAGAATAAATTGATTATGCGCTGGCTGTCGCATCGCGGCGGCGCGCTTGATTTCCAGGAGTGGTGCGCGGCCCATCCGGGCGAACGCTTCCCGGTCGCCGTGGCGCTGGGCGCCGACCCGGCTACCATTCTCGGTGCTGTTACGCCGGTGCCAGACACCCTGTCGGAATACGCCTTTGCCGGGCTGCTACGCGGCACCAAAACCGAAGTGGTGAAGTGCGTATCTAACGATCTGGAAGTGCCCGCCAGTGCGGAAATCGTGCTCGAAGGCTTACATCGAGGCGGGTGAAATGGCGCCGGAAGGGCCGTATGGCGACCACACCGGTTATTACAACGAAATTGACAGCTTCCCGGTGTTTACCGTGACGCACATTACCCAGCGTGAAGAGATGCCATTTACCACTCCACCTATACGGGGCGTCCCACCGGATGAACCCGCGGTACTGGGCGTGGCGCTGAACGAAGTTTTTGTGCCGATCCTGCAAAAGCAGTTCCCGGAAATTGTTGATTTCTATCTGCCGCCGGAAGGGTGCTCCTATCGCCTGGCGGTGGTAACCATTAAGAAGCAGTATGCCGGTCACGCTAAACGGGTGATGATGGGCGTATGGTCTTTCTTGCGTCAGTTTATGTATACCAAGTTTGTGATCGTTTGCGATGATGACGTTAACGCCCGCGACTGGAATGACGTGATCTGGGCCATTACCACCCGTATGGATCCGGCACGCGATACCGTGTTAGTTGAAAACACGCCCATTGATTATCTGGATTTTGCCTCGCCGGTTTCCGGTCTTGGCTCAAAAATGGGACTGGATGCCACCAATAAATGGCCCGGCGAAACCCAACGTGAATGGGGTCGTCCGATCAAAAAGGATCCTGAGGTGACTGCGAGAGTTGACGCGATCTGGGATGAACTGGCCATAATGAATAACGGTAAAGACGCCTGACGGCGCCGTTATGCCCTATAGACTTGCCGACAGAGAGAGCGAATGACAACCTTAAGCTGTAAAGTGACTTCGGTAGACGCTATCACCGACACCGTATATCGCGTCCGTTTAGTACCTGAATCGGCGTTCTCCTTCCGCGCTGGCCAGTATTTAATGGTGGTGATGGATGAGCGGGATAAGCGTCCTTTCTCAATGGCCTCAACGCCGGACGAGCAAGAGTTTATCGAGCTGCACATTGGGGCGTCAGAGCTGAATCTGTATGCGATGGCGGTAATGGATCGCATTCTGAAAGAGAACGTGATTGAGATTGATATTCCTCATGGCGAAGCCTGGCTACGCGATGACGAAGATCGTCCGTTAATCCTGATTGCTGGCGGCACCGGTTTTTTCCTACGTGCGTTCCATTCTGCTGACGGCGCTGGCGCGTAACCCGGACCGGGACATCACCATTTACTGGGGTGGCCGTGAGGCGAAGCACCTTTACGATCTCTCTGAGCTGGAAGCGCTGAGCGTTACTCATCCGAACCTTCGTGTTGAGCCGGTGGTTGAGCAGCCGGAAGAGGGCTGGCGTGGTCGCAGCGGCACTGTGTTAACGGCGGTACTGCAGGATCACGGTACGCTGGTGAATCATGACATCTATATTGCCGGTCGTTTCGAAATGGCAAAAATTGCCCGGGACCTGTTCTGCAATGAACGTGGGGCGCGTGAAGATCGTCTGTTTGGCGACGCGTTTGCGTTTATCTGAAAAGAAAAAGCCCGCCCCTGACAGGCGGGAAAACGGCAACTAAACTTTTCCCCGTCATCATTCACGCTGCCTCTTTGTTGGCTGCCTTCGCTCCCCCCCGGTCACATAGTTTACTATGCTCCCGGGGATTCGCTCAGTTACTGCCGCGATGCAGCGCGAATAATGTAGGGGAACTATCTTTTGATTACACCCTCTCAAATACCGTCGCGATCCCCTGACCCAGGCCGATACACATGGTCGCCAGACCAAACTGAGCGTCTTTACGTTCCATCAGGTTAATCAGCGTGGTGCTGATTCGCGCCCCGGAACAGCCCAGCGGGTGGCCCAGCGCAATGGCGCCGCCGTTGAGGTTAATCTTCTCGTCGATCTGATCCATCAGCCCCAGATCCTTAATGCACGGCAGGATCTGCGCGGCAAAGGCTTCGTTCATCTCGAAGACGTCGATATCGCTGGTGGACAGCCCGGCTTTTTTCAGCGCCAGCTTTGAGGCGGGCACCGGGCCGTAACCCATGATTGACGGATCGCAACCCACCACCGCCATTGAGCGGATGCGCGCGCGCGGCGTCAGGCCCCAGCTCGCGGGCACGGCTTTCGCTCATCACCAGCATCGCCGCAGCACCATCGGACAGGGCGGAAGAGCTACCCGCCGTCACGGTGCCGGTCACCGGATCAAAGGCCGGTCTCAGCGTCGAAAGGGCTTCAACTGTCGTCTCCGGGCGGATCACTTCGTCGAAGTAGAACTGCTTCAGTACACCGTCGGCGTCGTGACCGCCGGTCGGCAGAATTTCATTTTTGAAGGCACCGGACTGCGTTGCAGCCCAGGCGCGGGCGTGTGAGCGGGCGGCAAAGCTGTCCTGCATTTCGCGGCTGATGCCGTGCAGGCGGGAAAGCATCTCTGCCGTTAGCCCCATCATGCCCGCGGCTTTCGCCACGGTGCGGCTCATGCCGGGGGTGGAAATCGACGCCGTGGCTCATCGGCACGTGGCCCATGTGCTCCACACCGCCAATCATGCAGACCTGGGCATCGCCGGTCATGATCATGCGTGCTGCGTCATGCAAAGCCTGCATCGATGAACCGCACAGGCGGTTAACGGTGACTGCCGGTACGGAATGGGGGATTTCCGCCAGCAGCGCCGCGTTACGGGCAATGTTAAAACCCTGCTCCAGGGTCTGCTGAACGCAGCCCCAGTAGATGTCGTCCAGAGCGGTAGCTTCCAGCGCCGGGTTGCGCGCCAGCAGGCTACGCATTAAATGTGCGGAGAGATCTTCCGCGCGCACGTTACGAAATGCGCCGCCCTTCGAACGGCCCATCGGGGTGCGAATTGCATCGACAATGACAACCTGTTCCATTGTGACTCCTTAAGCCGTTTTCAGTGCGCCAACCGGACGGGCAGGCTCCACCGGGGGATAGTACGCTTCGTTATGACGCGCTTTGGTACGCAGACCTTCCGGGGCGTGATACAGCGCGCCGAGATGTTCATACTGCTGCGTCATATCCAGATAGCGGGCGCTGCCCAACGTATCCAGCCAGCGGAACGCGCCGCCGTGGAACGGAGGGAAGCCCAGGCCGTACACCAGCGCCATATCGGCTTCCGCAGGGCTGGCGATAATGCCCTCTTCGAGACAGAGCACCACTTCGTTGACCATTGGGATCATCATGCGGGCGATAATCTCTTCGTCGCTGAAATCGCGCTTCGCCTGGCTGACTTCAGCCAGCAGGCTGTCCACTGCTGCGTCTTCTTCTTTCTTCGGTTTGCCTTTGCTGTCTTCTTTATAACGCCAGAAGCCGAGGCCGTTTTTCTGACCGTAGCGGTTCGATTCGAACAGCGCGTCGATCGCATCGCGGTAATCTTTCTGCATCCGCTCCGGGAAGCCGGCCGCCATCACCGCCTGCGCGTGATGCGCAGTATCAATACCGACCACGTCCAGCAGATAGGCCGGACCCATTGGCCAGCCAAACTGTTTTTCCATCACTTTGTCGATCTTGCGGAAATCAGCCCCGTCGCGCAGCAGCTGGCTAAACCCGGCAAAGTACGGGAACAGCACGCGGTTGACAAAGAAGCCCGGGCAGTCGTTCACCACAATCGGGGTTTTTGCCCATCTTGCTGGCCCAGGCCACCACTTTGGCGAGGGTTTCGTCAGACGTTTTCTCGCCGCGAATGACTTCAACCAATGGCATGCGATGCACCGGTTAAAGAAGTGCATTCCGCAGAAGTTTTCCGGGCGCTTCAGGACACTGGCCAGTTCGCTGATTGGAATGGTGGAAGTGTTGGACGCCAGCACGGTATCCGGGCGCACCTTGTCTTCTGTCTCTGCCAGTACGGCTTTTTTCACCTTCGGGTTTTCGACTACCGCTTCGACCACCACATCCACACGATCGAAACCGCTGTATTCCAGCGTCGGGTGGATAGTGGAGATCACCCCGGAGAGCTTCAGGCCGTCGATCTTGCCGCGTTCGAGCTGTTTGTTCAGCAGCTTGGCCGCTTCGGTCATGCCCAGGGTCAGCGACTTCTCGTTGATATCTTTCATGACCACCGGCACGCCTTTCCAGGCCGACTGGTAAGCGATGCCGCCGCCCATAATGCCTGCGCCCAGTACCGCCGCCTGTTTTGGCGTCTCGACATTTTTGGTGAGCTGCTTCGCTTTGCCCTTAACGAACTGATCGTTGAGGAAAATACCGACCAGCGCGCGGGCTTCGTTGGTATGCGCCAGGGGGACGAAACTTTGGTTTTCTAATTTCAGTGCGTCGTCACGGCCCAGGCGTGCCGCAGATTCGATGGTTTTTCACTGCGGTGATCGGCGCAGGGTAGTGTTTACCCGCGGTTTGCATCACCATGCCTTTGGCAATCGTGAAACTCATGGTGGCTTCAATTTTACTTAAGTGCAGCGGCTCCAGTTTCGGCTGGCGTTTTGCTTTCCAGTCTAGGTCGCCATTGATCGCCTGGCGCAGAATGGCGAGCGCACCTTCATGCAGTTTTTTCAGGCTTAACGACGCCATCTACCAGACCGAGTTTTAACGCCTGATCGGCACCGACATCTTTACCGGCAGCAATAATCTCCAGGGCGCTGTCGGCACCCAGCAGGCGCGGCAGACGGACCGAGCCGCCAAAGCCCGGCATAATGCCCAGTTTGGTTTCTGGCAGACCGATGCGCAGGTCCGGGGTGGCCAGACGGTAATCGGTCGCCAGCACGCATTCGCAGCCGCCGCCGAGTGCATAGCCTTTGACCGCAGAGATCGTCGGGACCGGAAGATCTTCCAGGCGGTTAAAGACGCTGTTGGCAAAATGCAGCCACTGGCTCAGCTGCTCTTGGGGCACCAGGAACAGCGAGAGGAATTCGGTGATGTCTGCGCCGACGATAAATGCCGCTTTCTCAGAACGCAGCAACAGACCTTTTAAGTCGGCCTCTTTTTCCAGAAACGTCCAGCGCATGGCCAAGACTGGCCACGGTTGCGGTGTCCAGTTTATTCACTGAGCCGGGGGCGTCGAACACCAGTTCGGCAATGCCACCTTCCAGCCAGTCTACGTACAGGGTGTCGCCTTTGTAGAGCATGTCGGTCTCCTGAATCCAGCAATTGGATCTGGTCATACCAGATGAATCGGAGTGTGGGTTTTGTGTTAATGAAATGCAAATTACTCATTAAATAATTGTAGGTCTGATCACGCTCGGCGGAGATCACGCAGCCTTTCTGAGGTGTGCTAAGATGCGGATACTTGAGGTCAAAACAAAAGGAAGAACGATGGACTCACTGGCCGCGCTGTATAAAAATCACATTGTTACGTTACAGGAACGTACCCGCGACGTACTGGCTCGCTTTAAGCTGGATGCCTTACTCATCCACTCCGGCGAGCTGTTTAATGTCTTTCTCGACGATCACGCTTATCCCTTCAAGGTGAACCCGCAATTTAAAGCCTGGGTGCCGGTAACCCAGGTTCCCAATTGCTGGTTGCTGGTGGATGGCGTGAACAAGCCAAAACTGTGGTTTTACCTGCCGGTGGATTACTGGCACAACGTGGAACCGTTGCCGACCTCTTTCTGGACCGAAGAGGTTGAGGTGATTGCCCTGCCGAAAGCAGACGGCATTGGTAGCCAGTTACCTGCTGCCCGCGGCAACATCGCCTATATTGGCCCGGTGCCGGAGCGTGCGCGCGGTCTGGATATCACAGCGGATAACATTAACCCGAAAGGCGTTATCGACTATCTGCACTACTACCGCTCCTATAAGACCGATTATGAGCTGGCGTGTATGCGCGAAGCGCAAAAAACCGCGGTCAATGGTCATCGTGCGGCGCACGAAGCTTTCCTGTCCGGGATGAGCGAGTTCGACATTAACCTGGCCTATCTGACGGCCACCGGCCATCGTGATACCGACGTGCCGTACAGCAACATTGTGGCGCTGAATGAGCACGCGGCGGTGTTGCACTACACCAAACTCGATCACCGGGCGCCGTCCGAAATGCGCAGTTTCCTGCTGGATGCTGGCGCGGAGTACAACGGCTACGCCGCCGACCTGACCCGCACCTGGGCCGCGAACAGCGATACCGAGTTCGCCCAGTTGATCAAAGATGTGAATGAAGAGCAACTGGCCCTGATCGCCACCATGAAGGCCGGTGTGAGCTACGTGGATTACCACATCCAGTTCCATCAGCGCATCGCGAAGCTGCTGCGTAAGCATCAGATCGTCAGCGATATGAGCGAAGAGGCAATGGTGGAAAACGACCTGACCGGGCCGTTTATGCCGCACGGTATTGGCCATCCTCTGGGTCTGCAGGTTCACGATACTGCGGGCTTTATGCAGGATGACACCGGTACGCATCTGGCCGCGCCGTCCAAATATCCTTACCTGCCGCTGCACCCGTATCCTGCAACCGCGTATGGTGCTGACCATCGAGCCGGGTATTTACTTCATTGAGTCTCTGCTGGCGCCGTGGCGCGAAGGGCAGTTCAGCAAGCACTTCAACTGGCAGAAGATTGAGGCGCTGAAGCCGTTTGGCGGCATCCGTATCGAAGATAACGTGGTGATCCACGAAAACGGTACTGAAAACATGACGCGAGACCTGAAGCTGGCGTAATGGACAGCTGGCTCATACCGGCAGCGCCGGTCACCTTTGCGGAAGAGATCAAAAAAAGCCGTTTCATCACGCTGTTGGCACATACCGACGGCGTGGAAGCGGCAAAAGCCTTTGTTGAGTCAGTACGGGCAGAGCACCCTGACGCACGCCACCACTGCGTGGCGTGGGTCGCCGGGCCGCCTGATGATTCGCAGAAGCTGGGGTTCTCGGATGATGGTGAACCGGCGGGCACGGCGGGTAAACCGATGCTCTCCCCAGTTAATGGGCAGTGGCGTGGGTGAAATCACCGCCGTCGTGGTGCGTTACTACGGCGGCGTATTATTGGGAACGGGCGGGCTGGTTAAGGCCTATGGCGGCGGTGTTCAGCAGGCGCTTAATCACCTGACAACGATCCGCAAAACGCCACTTACCGAATATACTTTATTGTGCGATTACGCCCAGTTATCCGGCATCGAGTCGTTGCTGAAGCTGTATCAGGGTCTGATTGTGCACAGTGATTACCAGGCGACGGTGCAATTGCGTGTGGCGCTACCTCAGGCGTCGCTTCCGGCATTCTCAGCAAAACTGGCTGATTTTAGTCGTGGTTCGTTGCAATTACGGCCGATTGAAGAATAATCCCCACCTTACTTTTTGAATACCAAAGGAAGCGGCAGAGATGCATTTTCGTGCCATAACCCGAATCGTTGGATTGCTGGTCATACTTTTTTCCGGGACGATGATCCTTCCCGGACTGGTGGCGCTTATTTATCGGGATGGTGCGGGCCGGGCCTTTACACAGACCTTTTTCGTCCGCGCTGATGATTGGCTCCTTATTATGGTGGCCGAACCGTCGTGAGAAAGGGGAGCTGAAATCCCGCGAAGGCTTCCTGATCGTGGTGCTGTTCTGGACCGTGCTGGGCAGCGTGGGGGCATTGCCCTTTATCTTTTCTGAACAGCCCAACCTGACCATCACCGATGCGTTCTTTGAATCCTTCTCCGGGTTGACCACCACCGGTGCTACCACGCTGGTGGGGCTGGATTCGCTCCCCCACGCCATCCTCTTTTATCGCCAGATGCTGCAATGGTTCGGCGGGATGGGGATCATCGTATTAGCCGTGGCGATCCTGCCAATTCTGGGCGTCGGGGGGATGCAGCTGTACCGGGCAGAGATGCCGGGGCCGCTGAAAGATAATAAGATGCGCCCGCGTATCGCCGAGACGGCCAAAACCTTATGGCTCATCTATGTGCTGCTGACCGTTGCCTGTGCGCTGGCGCTGTGGTTCGCCGGAATGCCGGCCTTTGATGCTATCGGCCATAGCTTTGCCACCATCGCGATTGGTGGCTTCTCCACCCATGATGCCAGTATCGGCTATTTTGACAGCCCAACGATCAACACCATCATTGCGGTCTTCCTGCTGATCTCCGGCTGTAACTATGGTCTGCACTTCTCTTTACTTAGCGGTCGTAACCTGAAGGTCTACTGGCGCGATCCCGAATTCCGCATGTTTATCGGCGTACAGCTGACGCTGGTGGTGATTTGTACCCTGGTGCTTTGGCTGCACGATGTCTATGCCTCGGCGGTCACTACGGTGAACCAGGCCTTCTTCCAGGTGGTGTCGATGGCGACGACGGCAGGCTTCACCACCGACAGCATTGCGCGCTGGCCGCTTTTCCTGCCGGTCCTGCTACTCTGTTCAGCGTTTATCGGCGGCTGTGCCGGCTCGACGGGGGGCGGGCTAAAAGTGATCCGCATCCTGCTGCTGTTTAAGCAGGGCAACCGCGACTTAAACGTCTGGTGCACCCCAATGCGGTCTATAGCATCAAGCTGGGCAACCGCGCACTGCCGGAACGTATTCTTGAAGCGGTGTGGGGCTTCTTCTCCGCTTACGCGCTGGTCTTTATCGTCAGCATGCTGGCGATTATCGCAACGGGTGTGGATGACTTCTCGGCGTTCGCTTCCGTTGTGGCCACACTGAATAACCTGGGACCGGGCCTCGGCGTAGTCGCAGATAACTTTGCCAGCATGAATCCGACCGCGAAGTGGATCCTGATTGCCAACATGCTGTTCGGGCGTCTTGAGGTCTTTACGCTGTTGGTCCTCTTTACGCCAACTTTCTGGCGCGAATAAAGGGAGCCATTTATGAAAACATTAATTCTATTTTCAACGCGTGACGGACAAACGCGCGAGATTGCCGCTTTTCTGGCTTCTGAGTTAAAAGAGCAGGGCATCTATTCCGATGTCATCAACCTGAACCGTACCGATGAGATTGCGTGGCAGGAGTATGACCGCGTGGTCATCGGGGCCTCGATTCGCTACGGTCATTTCCATCCGGCGGTGGATCGCTTTGTGAAAAAGCATGTGGCTACGCTGAACAGCCTGCCGGGGGCGTTCTACTCTGTAAACCTGGTGGCACGTAAAGCAGAAAAGCGCACACCGCAGACCAACAGCTACACCCGTAAGTTTTTGCTGAACTCGCCCTGGAAGCCAGCGGCCTGTGCCGTCTTTGCCGGTGCGCTGCGTTACCCCACATTATCGCTGGTACGACCGCTTTATGATCCGTCTTATTATGAAGATGACCGGCGGCGAAACCGATACGCGCAAAGAAGTGGTCTATACCGACTGGTCACAGGTCGCCAGTTTCGCCCGGGAAATTGCGCAATTAACCCGCAATTCGCGGCTTTAATAAACGTAAAGCGCGAAAAGTGAGCGAACGGAAAACTTTTTGAGATTTATGCTTGTCACCGCCGAAGAACTGCCTATAATGCGCCTCCACTGACACGGAACAACGGCAAACCAAGCCGCCGGGTCAGCAGAGAAAAGCGTGAAATAATCGCTTGACTCTGAAAGAGGAAAGCGTAATATACGCCACCTCGCAACGGTGAGCGAAAGCCGCGTTGCACTGCTCTTTAACAATTTATCAGACAATCTGTGTGGGCACTCAAAGTGACATGGATTCTTAATGTCGAAAGACAATAAATGAATACCAAGTCTCTGAGTGAACATACGTAATTCATTACGAAGTTTAATTCACGAGCATCAAACTTAAATTGAAGAGTTTGATCATGGCTCAGATTGAACGCTGGCGGCAGGCCTAACACATGCAAGTCGAACGGTAGCACAGAGAGCTTGCTCTCGGGTGACGAGTGGCGGACGGGTGAGTAATGTCTGGGAAACTGCCCTGATGGAGGGGGATAACTACTGGAAACGGTAGCTAATACCGCATAACGTCGCAAGACCAAAGAGGGGGACCTTCGGCCTCTTGCCATCAGATGTGCCCAGATGGGATTAGCTAGTAGGTGGGGTAATGGCTCACCTAGGCGACGATCCCTAGCTGGTCTGAGAGGATGACCAGCCACACTGGAACTGAGACACGGTCCAGACTCCTACGGGAGGCAGCAGTGGGGAATATTGCACAATGGGCGCAAGCCTGATGCAGCCATGCCGCGTGTATGAAGAAGGCCTTCGGGTTGTAAAGTACTTTCAGCGGGGAGGAAGGTGTTGTGGTTAATAACCGCAGCAATTGACGTTACCCGCAGAAGAAGCACCGGCTAACTCCGTGCCAGCAGCCGCGGTAATACGGAGGGTGCAAGCGTTAATCGGAATTACTGGGCGTAAAGCGCACGCAGGCGGTCTGTCAAGTCGGATGTGAAATCCCCGGGCTCAACCTGGGAACTGCATTCGAAACTGGCAGGCTAGAGTCTTGTAGAGGGGGGTAGAATTCCAGGTGTAGCGGTGAAATGCGTAGAGATCTGGAGGAATACCGGTGGCGAAGGCGGCCCCCTGGACAAAGACTGACGCTCAGGTGCGAAAGCGTGGGGAGCAAACAGGATTAGATACCCTGGTAGTCCACGCCGTAAACGATGTCGACTTGGAGGGTTGTTCCCTTGAGGAGTGGCTTCCGGAGCTAACGCGTTAAGTCGACCGCCTGGGGGAGTACGGCCGCAAGGTTAAAACTCAAATGAATTGACGGGGGCCCGCACAAGCGGTGGAGCATGTGGTTTAATTCGATGCAACGCGAAGAACCTTACCTACTCTTGACATCCAGAGAACTTAGCAGAGATGCTTTGGTGCCTTCGGGAACTCTGAGACAGGTGCTGCATGGCTGTCGTCAGCTCGTGTTGTGAAATGTTGGGTTAAGTCCCGCAACGAGCGCAACCCTTATCCTTTGTTGCCAGCGGTTAGGCCGGGAACTCAAAGGAGACTGCCAGTGATAAACTGGAGGAAGGTGGGGATGACGTCAAGTCATCATGGCCCTTACGAGTAGGGCTACACACGTGCTACAATGGCGCATACAAAGAGAAGCGACCTCGCGAGAGCAAGCGGACCTCATAAAGTGCGTCGTAGTCCGGATTGGAGTCTGCAACTCGACTCCATGAAGTCGGAATCGCTAGTAATCGTAGATCAGAATGCTACGGTGAATACGTTCCCGGGCCTTGTACACACCGCCCGTCACACCATGGGAGTGGGTTGCAAAAGAAGTAGGTAGCTTAACCTTCGGGAGGGCGCTTACCACTTTGTGATTCATGACTGGGGTGAAGTCGTAACAAGGTAACCGTAGGGGAACCTGCGGTTGGATCACCTCCTTACCTTAAAGAACCTGCCTTTGTAGTGTCCACACAGATTGTCTGATGAAAAGTAACGAGCAAGACGGCTGCGAAGTCGTGACACATCGTGTCCCCTTCGTCTAGCGGTTAGGACTCCGCCCTTTCACGGCGGCAACAGGGGTTCGAATCCCCTAGGGGACGCCACTTGCTGGGTGTGAGTGAAAGGCACAACCAATCAGTATCTCAAAGCTGATTAACTATGAAAATAGTGAGTCATGTTTGAGATATTTGCTCTTTAAAAATCTGGATCAAGCTGAAAATTGAAACGACGCACTGTGTCTGTTCTCCGTAATAAGAACAGATGAAGGTGTGGTCGGGTCTCAGATTTCGCAATCAGAAGTGAAACAGCTTCGGGTTGTGAGGTTAAGCGACCAAGCGTACACGGTGGATGCCTAGGCAGTCAGAGGCGATGAAGGACGTGCTAATCTGCGATAAGCGCCGGTAAGGTGATATGAACCGTTATAAACCGGCGATTTCCGAATGGGGGAAACCCAGTGTGACTCGTCACACTATCGTTAAGTGAATACATAGCTTAACGAAGCGAACCAGGGGAACTGAAACATCTAAGTACCCTGAGGAAAAGAAATCAACCGAGATTCCCCCAGTAGCGGCGAGCGAACGGGAGCAGCCCAGAGTCTGAATCAGCATGTGTGTCAGTGGAAGCGTCTGGAAAGTCGCAGGTACAGGGTGATACTCCCGTACACGAAGATACACTTGCTGTGAACTCGAAGAGTAGGGCGGGACACGTGGTATCCTGTCTGAATATGGGGGGACCATCCTCCCAAGGCTAAATACTCCTGACTGACCGATAGTGAACCAGTACCGTGAGGAAAGGCGAAAAGAACCCCGGCGAGGGGAGTGAAATAGAACCTGAAACCGTGTACGTACAAGCAGTGGGAGCACCCTTGTGGTGTGACTGCGTACCTTTTGTATAATGGGTCAGCGACTTATATTCTGTAGCAAGGTTAACCGTATAGGGGAGCCGAAGGGAAACCGAGTCTTAACTGGGCGTTAAGTTGCAGGGTATAGACCCGAAACCCGGTGATCTAGCCATGGCAGGTTGAAGGTTGGGTAACACTAACTGGAGGACCGAACCGACTAATGTTGAAAAATTAGCGGATGACCTGTGGCTGGGGTGAAAGGCCAATCAAACCGGGAGATAGCTGGTTCTCCCCGAAAGCTATTTAGGTAGCGCCTCGTGAACTCATCTCCGGGGGTAGAGCACTGTTTCGGCTAGGGGGCCATCCCGGCTTACCAACCCGATGCAAACTGCGAATACCGGAGAATGTTATCACGGGAGACACACGGCGGGTGCTAACGTCCGTCGTGAAGAGGGAAACAACCCAGACCGCCAGCTAAGGTCCCAAAGTCATGGTTAAGTGGGAACGATGTGGGAAGGCCACAGACAGCCAGGATGTTGGCTTAGAAGCAGCCATCATTTAAAGAAAGCGTAATAGCTCACTGGTCGAGTCGGCCTGCGCGGAAGATGTAACGGGCTAAACCATGCACCGAAGCTGCGGCAGCGACACTTAGGTGTTGTTGGGTAGGGGAGCGTTCTGTAAGCCGTCGAAGGTGACCTGTGAGGGTTGCTGGAGGTATCAGAAGTGCGAATGCTGACATAAGTAACGATAAAGCGGGTGAAAAGCCCGCTCGCCGGAAGACCAAGGGTTCCTGTCCAACGTTAATCGGGGCAGGGTGAGTCGACCCCTAAGGCGAGGCCGAAAGGCGTAGTCGATGGGAAACAGGTTAATATTCCTGTACTCGGTGTTACTGCGAAGGGGGACGGAGAAGGCTATGTTGGCCGGGCGACGGTTGTCCCGGTTTAAGCATGTAGGCGGAGGTTCCAGGTAAATCCGGTACCTTATTAACGCTGAGGTGTGATGACGAGGCACTACGGTGCTGAAGCAACAAATGCCCTGCTTCCAGGAAAAGCCTCTAAGCATCAGGTAACATCAAATCGTACCCCAAACCGACACAGGTGGTCAGGTAGAGAATACCAAGGCGCTTGAGAGAACTCGGGTGAAGGAACTAGGCAAAATGGTGCCGTAACTTCGGGAGAAGGCACGCTGATATGTAGGTGAAGCCCCTGCGGGTGGAGCTGAAATCAGTCGAAGATACCAGCTGGCTGCAACTGTTTATTAAAAACACAGCACTGTGCAAACACGAAAGTGGACGTATACGGTGTGACGCCTGCCCGGTGCCGGAAGGTTAATTGATGGGGTTAGCGGCAACGCGAAGCTCTTGATCGAAGCCCCGGTAAACGGCGGCCGTAACTATAACGGTCCTAAGGTAGCGAAATTCCTTGTCGGGTAAGTTCCGACCTGCACGAATGGCGTAATGATGGCCAGGCTGTCTCCACCCGAGACTCAGTGAAATTGAAATCGCTGTGAAGATGCAGTGTACCCCGCGGCAAGACGGAAAGACCCCGTGAACCTTTACTATAGCTTGACACTGAACACTGGTCCTTGATGTGTAGGATAGGTGGGAGGCTTTGAAGCGTGGACGCCAGTCTGCGTGGAGCCATCCTTGAAATACCACCCTTTAATGGCTGGTGTTCTAACGTGGGCCCGTAATCCGGGTTGCGGACAGTGTCTGGTGGGTAGTTTGACTGGGGCGGTCTCCTCCTAAAGAGTAACGGAGGAGCACGAAGGTTAGCTAATCCTGGTCGGACATCAGGAGGTTAGTGCAATGGCATAAGCTAGCTTGACTGCGAGAGTGACGGCTCGAGCAGGTGCGAAAGCAGGTCATAGTGATCCGGTGGTTCTGTATGGAAGGGCCATCGCTCAACGGATAAAAGGTACTCCGGGGATAACAGGCTGATACCGCCCAAGAGTTCATATCGACGGCGGTGTTTGGCACCTCGATGTCGGCTCATCACATCCTGGGGCTGAAGTAGGTCCCAAGGGTACGGCTGTTCGCCGTTTAAAGTGGTACGCGAGCTGGTTTAGAACGTCGTGAGACAGTTCGGTCCCTATCTGCGTGGGCGCTGGAGAATTGAGGGGGGCTGCTCCTAGTACGAGAGGACCGGAGTGGACGCATCACTGGTGTTCGGGTTGTCATGCCAATGGCACTGCCCGGTAGCTAAATGCGGAAAAGATAAGTGCTGAAAGCATCTAAGCACGAAACTTGCCCCGAGATGAGTTCTCCCTGAGCCTTTAAGGCTCCTGAAGGAACGTTGAAGACGACGACGTTGATAGGTCGGGTGTGTAAGCGCAGCGATGCGTTGAGCTAACCGATACTAATGAACCGTGAGGCTTAACCTTACAACGCCGAAGCTGTTTTCGGTGACTGAGACAATTTTCAGCTGAACCAGATTAACCGGGTGGCCCGTGAGGCGGCCCGGAAACAGAATTTGCCTGGCGGCTGTAGCGCGGTGGTCCCACCTGACCCCATGCCGAACTCAGAAGTGAAACGCCGTAGCGCCGATGGTAGTGTGGGGTCTCCCCATGCGAGAGTAGGGAACTGCCAGGCATCAAATCGGAAACCCCATACCGCAAGGTACGGGGTTTTTTGTCGTCTGTACGAAACCCTCAGGCCATAAAACCCTGAAATACTGAAACCGGTCGGTGGCGGCTCCGCCTTCCCCGGCCTGCGGATCCCGCTGTGCCGCCCGGCAATTCCAGCCGACAAAGATCACCCAATGGGGTAAACTATCCCGGTTTTTGCATCTGGATAGCGTCTATGAATCACTCCCTTAAGCCCTGGAATACCTTCGGTATCGACCGAAATGCCCGACAGATCGTGCGAGCCGACAATGCGCAGCAGCTGCTGGCCGCATGGAATCATGCAACGCAACACCACCAACCTGTTCTTATTCTGGGCGAGGGCAGTAACGTTCTCTTTCTGGAAGACTATTCCGGCACGGTGATCGTTAACCGTATCCGCGGTATTGCGGTTGAAGAGACGCAGGAATGCTGGCGACTGCACGTGGGTGCCGGAGAAAACTGGCACGATCTGGTGCAATTTACCCTCGAACACAACATGCCGGGGCTGGAAAACCTTGCCCTGATCCCTGGCTGCGCCGGTTCATCCCCTATTCAGAATATCGGTGCCTATGGCATCGAACTCAAAAATGTCTGTGAATATGTGGATTGCATCGAGCTGGCGACCGGTGAAACGCGTCGTTTACAAGCTGATGAGTGCCGTTTCGGCTACCGCGACAGTATTTTCAAACATGAATATCAGGATAAATATGTCATCGTCGCGGTCGGTCTGCGCCTGACAAAAGACTGGCAGCCGGTCCTCTCCTACGGTGATTTAACCCGTCTGGATCCCGCTACCGTGACTGCAAAAGAGATTTTTGCGGCAGTTTGCCAGATGCGAATGAGCAAACTGCCCGATCCAAAAGTGAACGGTAATGCCGGAAGCTTCTTTAAAAACCCGGTGATTAGCGCCGAAAAAGCGCAAACTTTGCTGGCTCAGTGGCCAAATGCCCCCCACTATCCACAGGCGGATGGCAGCGTCAAGCTGGCTGCTGGTTGGTTGATCGATCAGTGTCAGCTTAAGGGCACCATCTGTGGCGGCGCGGCCGTGCATCGCCAACAGGCGCTGGTACTCATTAACGAAAACAATGCGACCAGCGATGATGTCGTGCAGCTGGCTCATCAGGTGCGTCAACGTGTGGGCGAGAAGTTTGACGTCTGGCTGGAGCCGGAAGTGCGCTTTATCGGGCATCATGGCGAAGTGAACGCAGTAGAGACCATTACATGAAAGATCATACCGTCCCCCTGAAGCTGATCGCCATTCTGGCTGACGGCGATTTTCATTCCGGTGAACAGCTTGGTGAACGGCTGGGAATGAGCCGCGCCGCCATTAACAAACACATTCAGACCCTGCGTGACTGGGGCGTGGATGTCTTTACCGTACCGGGTAAAGGCTACAGTCTGCCAGAGCCGGTTCAACTGCTGGACGAAACCTTTATCCACGGCCAGATCGCCGATAACAGCGTTGCCGTGCTGCCGGTGATTGACTCTACCAACCAGTATCTGCTCGACAGGCTTCCCGAACTGAAGTCTGGCGATAGCTGCGTGGCTGAGTACCAGCATGCCGGACGTGGACGCCGGGGACGGAAATGGTTTTCGCCTTTTGGCGCTAACCTTTACCTGTCCATGTACTGGCGTCTGGAACAAGGTCCGGCTGCTGCCATCGGTCTTAGCCTGGTGATTGGAATTGTACTGGCCGAGGTGCTGCAATCCCTTGGTGCCGATGACGTACGAGTAAAATGGCCAAACGATCTCTATCTAAAGGATCGCAAACTTGCTGGTATTCTGGTTGAACTGACAGGTAAAACCGGCGATGCGGCGCAAATCGTGTTGGGTGCCGGGATCAACCTGATGATGCGTAACGTGCAGGCGGAGGACATCAACCAGGGCTGGATCAATCTGCAACAAGCGGGGATCGCCATTGATCGTAACGTCCTGGCGGTGCAGGTTATTAACGAACTGCGTCACTCGCTGAAAACCTTCGAACAGGAGGGACTCGCACCCTTCCTGCCTCGCTGGGAGAAGCTGGATAATTTTGTACATCGTCCGGTAAAGTTAATCATTGGTGATAAAGAGATCTACGGCATCTCGCGCGGTATTAACGAGCAAGGCGCACTCTTGCTGGAGCAAGAGGGAATCATCAAACCCTGGGTTGGCGGCGAAATATCACTGCGCAGCGCCGAATAAGGTGTCAGGCCACAGCCCTTGTCATTCGGGGCTGTAACCACCCTGAGCAACCGCTCCATACTCTATACGGAGCGGGAACCAGAATAATCCCTAAACGGTTGGTTACACTCTCTTAAACACATCACGATAAGGTATACTCTGAAAGCAGCGGGGTAACAGTTGATTAACCTGCGTTTCGCGTTTCTGGAGATTCATTTTGCGTGTCAGCCGCTCTTTAACTATCAAACAAATGGCGATGGTAACAGCCGTCACCATGGTGTTTGTTTTCGTCTTTTGCGTCATTCTGCTGTTTCATGCCATTCAGCAGAATCGCTATAACACGGCTACGCAGCTCGAAAGCATTGCTCGCTCTATCCGGGAGCCACTTTCTGCCGCCATTCTGAAGGGCGACATTCCCCAGGCAGAATCCATCATTAAGAGCATCAAGCCGGCAGGCGTTGTCAGCCAGGCGGATGTCGTGCTGCCCAATCAGTTCCAGGCGCTGCGCATGAACTTCATCCCGGAGCGTCCGGTGCCGGTGATGGTCAAGCGTCTGTTTGAGATGCCGGTACAAATCTCCCTGCCGGTCTATTCCCTGCAACGTCCGGCGAACCCACAGCCGCTGGCTTATTTGGTACTGCAATCTGACTCCTGGCGAATGTACAAATTCGTGATCAGTTGGGTCTCAACGTTGGTAACCACTTACTTATTGTTGACGCTGATGCTGACCGTGGCGCTGACCTGGTGCATCAACAGGTTGATCGTCCATCCGCTGCGCAAGATTGCCCGTGAGCTGGATACCCTCTCGCCGCAGCAACAGGTGGGGCATCAGTTACCTGTCCCGCGTCTGCACCATGACGACGAAATCGGCATGCTGATACGCAGCTATAACCTGAACCAGCAGCGCATGATGCGCCAGCACGAAGAACTTAACCACAACGCCACCCGCTTCGCGGTTTCAGATCTGCCCAACAAGGCGTTTCTGATGGCGCTGCTGGAGCAGGCGGTGAAACGCCAGCAGACCTTCGCGCTGATGGTGGTGGCCTGCGAGACCTTACAGGACACCGCAGGGGTGCTAAAAGAGAGCCAGCGGGAAATGGTACTGCTGACGCTGGTCGAAAAGCTCAAATCCGTGCTTTCGCCGCGGATGGTGCTGACTCAGGTAAGCGCCTATGACTTTGTCATTATCGCCAATGGCGTCAAAGAGCCGTGGCACGCCATTACGTTGGGTCAGCAAGTGCTCACTGTTATGAATGAACGGTTGCCGGTCCAGGGGATCCAGCTGCGCCCGAGCGCCAGCATTGGCATCGCCATGTTTAATGGCAACCTGACCGCCGAACAGCTCTTCCGCCGGGCCTTCTCCGCCGCGTTCACTGCCCGGCAGAAAGGTAAGAATCAGATCCAGTTCTTCGAACCCGAGCAGATGGAAAAGGCGCAGCAGCGACTGTCAGAAGAGAACGATATCCTGACCGCGCTGGACCACAACCATTTTGCTATCTGGCTGCAGCCGCAGGTCGAGCTGCATACAGGGAAGGTGAAGAGTGCCGAGGCGCTACTGCGGATGCGTCAGCCGGATGGTAGCTGGGAGTTGCCGGAAGGGCTGATCGACCGGATTGAGAACTGCGGCCTGATGGTGACGGTAGGTCAATGGGTACTGGAAGAGTCCTGCCGCGTGCTGTCTGCCTGGCAGTCGCGCGGTGTGATGATGCCGCTGTCGGTTAACCTGTCGGCGCTGCAGTTGATGCACCCGAACATGGTCCCGGAGCTGCTGGAGCTTATCAAGCGCTACCGTATCCAGCCTGATACGCTGATTCTGGAAGTCACCGAAAGCCGCCGGATCGACGATCCTAACGAAGCCGTGGCGATACTCCGCCCGTTGCGTAATGCCGGGGTGCGCATTGCGCTGGATGATTTCGGCATGGGGTATGCCGGGCTGCGTCAACTGCAGCACATGAAGGCCCTGCCGGTAGATGTGCTGAAAATCGACAAGGCCTTCGTCGACGGCCTGCCTGACGACAGCAGCATGGTTGAGGCGATTATCCAGATGGCGCACAGCCTGAAGCTGGAAATCATCGCTGAGGGTATTGAAACCGAAGCCCAGCGGAGCTGGCTGGCAAATGCCGGGGTTGAGTGCGGACAAGGGTATCTTTTTGCAAAAGCCGTACCGCACGATATTTTTGAAAGCCGTTATCTTCGCCAGAATGACCATCACACTGATGACTGAATTGTTGCTGGTTTGTGCGAGCTAGCTCAAATTTCTTAACATTTGTGTTTCAAATTCAGTATGAGCTTCTATTTGTCCTGATTATTGGGTGCTATTTTAAGGCCGCAGGTGAGCAGTAACCCTACACTGCCTGCGGTTTTTCTTCCCAAGGACATCTTATGAAAACCTCTCTCTTCAGAAGTCTTTATTTTCAGGTCTTAACTGCTATCGCCATCGGCATTCTGCTTGGCCATTACTACCCTGAATTAGGCGCCCAAATGAAACCGCTTGGCGATGCCTTCGTTAAGCTGATTAAGATGGTCATCGCTCCGGTTATTTTCTGTACCGTCGTGACCGGTATTGCAGGCATGGAAAGCATGAAAGCCGTAGGCCGCACAGGTGCGGTGGCGCTTCTCTATTTTGAAGTGGTCAGCACCCTCGCGCTGATCATTGGCCTGGTGATTGTGAACGTGGTGCAGCCGGGCGCAGGTATGAACGTTGATCCTTCCACGCTGGATGCAAAAGCGGTAGCGGTCTACGCCGATCAGGCGAAGGACCAGGGCGTGGTCGCCTTCCTGCTGGATGTGATCCCCGGCAGCGTAATTGGCGCCTTCGCCAGCGGTAACATTCTGCAAGTGCTGCTGTTCGCCGTGATGTTTGGCTTTGCCCTGCATCGTCTCGGCAGCAAAGGTCAGCTGATTTTCAACGTGATTGAAAGCTTCTCCCAGGTCATCTTCGGCATTATCAATATGATTATGCGCCTGGCACCGATCGGGGCCTTCGGCGCGATGGCCTTTACCATTGGCAAATATGGCGTCGGTACCCTGGTGCAGCTCGGTCAGCTGATTATCTGTTTCTATATCACCTGTATCCTGTTTGTGGTGGTAGTGCTGGGCAGCATTGCCCGCGCGACGGGCTTCAGCATCTTTAAGTTCATCCGCTATATCCGCGAAGAGCTGCTGATCGTGCTGGGGACCTCCTCGTCCGAATCGGCGCTGCCACGCATGCTCGACAAGATGGAAAAGCTGGGCTGCCGTAAATCGGTTGTGGGGCTGGTTATCCCCACCGGCTACTCCTTTAACCTTGATGGCACCTCGATCTATCTGACCATGGCGGCGGTCTTTATCGCGCAGGCCACGAACAGCCATATGGATATCTTCCATCAGATCACGCTGCTGGTGGTGTTACTGCTCTCCTCGAAAGGGGCGGCAGGGGTGACGGGCAGTGGCTTTATCGTGCTGGCGGCAACAATCTCTGCGGTAGGGCACCTGCCGGTAGCCGGACTGGCACTGATCCTCGGTATTGACCGCTTTATGTCCGAAGCGCGCGCCCTGACTAACCTGGTGGGTAACGGCGTGGCGACAATCGTGGTGGCGAAGTGGGTGAAAGAGCTGGACCATAAAAAACTTGACGATACGCTGAATAATCGTGCGCCAGACGGCAAAACACAGGGTTTGTCCTCCTAAAATCTTCCCTCAGGCCCGCATTCCCTTGTCGGGGTGCGGGCTCCTGCGCATAATGGCCCTGAATACTTGTCATAATTGGATAAGATTTATTTCGGGTATATTTCACTTCTTGCCGTGACGTTTCGCTTCACGCGCGGTCTAATCGGAGTGTTTTGAACATTATCTTTAGAGTGCGACAGGGCGTGTGGCACTCTTTGTAACCAGGAATGTTGATCAGGGGTTCACATGCAGGGCACAAAAATTCGACTCTTAACCGGCGGTTTGCTCATGATGGCAGCAGCCAGTTATGTGCAGGCTGACGCGCTCCAGCCTGACCCGGCCTGGCAACAGGGTACGCTGGCGAACGGTTTTCAGTGGCAGGTTTTAGCCACCCCCCAACGCCCCAGCGACCGCATTGAAATCCGCCTTTCCGTCAATACCGGCTCCCTGACCGAAAGTACGCAACAGAGCGGTTTCAGCCATTTTCTTCCCCGTCTGGCGCTGACCCAAAGCGGAAGCCTGCAGGCCGTACAGGTCCGTTCATTGTGGCAACAGGGTATCGATCCTAAGCGTCCTTTGCCGCCAGCCGTCGTCTCCTATGACTACACCATGTTTAACCTCAGCCTGCCAAACAACCGTAACGATCTGCTCAAAGAGGCATTAACCTGGCTGTCTGATACGGCCGGTAAGGTTTCGATTACGCCTGAAACGGTGAATTACGCCCTGAGCAACAGCGATATGGTGGCGACATGGCCGGCAGATACCAAAGAGGGCTGGTGGCGCTATCGACTGAAAGGCTCTGCGCTGCTGGGCCACGATCCGGCGGAGCCGCTGAAACAACCGGTTGATATTGAGCAGGTGAAATCGTTCTACCAGAACTGGTACACCCCGGACGCCATGACCCTGATTGTGGTCGGCAACGTTGATAGCCGCGCGGTGATTGAACAGATTAGCAAAACCTTTGGCGAGCTAAAGGGCAAACGCAGCACCCCTGCGCCAGTCCCCACCCTGTCGCCGCTGCGCGCAGAGCCGGTCAGCATCATGACCGATGCCGTGCGCCAGGACCGACTCTCTATTATGTGGGACAGTCCGTGGCAGCCGATTCGTGAATCTGCTGCGCTGCTGCGCTACTGGCGTGCCGATTTAGCCCGTGAAGCGCTGTTCTGGCATGTTCAACAAAGCCTGAGTAAGAGCAACGTCAAGGACATCGGTCTCGGCTTTGATTGCCGGGTGCTGTTCCAGCGCGCCCAGTGCGCCATTAACGTAGAGTCGCCGGGCGACAAGCTGAACGCCAATATGGCGTTGGTCGCTAAAGAGCTGGCGAAGGTACGCGATAACGGCCTGAGCGAAGAAGAGTTCAACGCGCTGGTGGCGCAGAAAAACCTTGAGCTGCAAAAACTGTTCGCCACTTATGCCCGTACTGACACCGATATTCTGATCAGCCAGCGTATTCGCTCCCTGCAAAACCAGGTGGTGGATATCGCACCGGAGCAGTATCAGAAGCTACGTCAGGACTTCCTTAACAGCCTGACTGCGGAGATGCTGAGCCAGGATCTGCGTCAGCAGCTTTCTCAGGATATGTCGCTGATTCTGATGCAGCCAAAAGGCGAGCCGGAATACGATATGAAGGATCTGCAGGCGACCTGGAATGGGATTATGGCGCCAGCGCAATAAAAGCAAAAAGGCAACGTAAGTTGCCTTTTTTTATGCTCCCTCTCCCTGTGTGAGAGGGCACTAGACCGCAGTTATTGTGGCATCGCTTCCCGCGGGATGATCGCGCCGCGATACTGAATCACCGTGCTGGCGGTCAGATGGCCGCGTTGCGCTGCCGCTTCCGGCGTACCACCCGTCAGACGAACCGCCAGATACCCGGCGCTGAAGGAATCACCCGCCGCGGTAGTATCAATTACTTTCTCTTTTGCCAGCTTCACTGCAGGCACCTCAACAGTCGCTTCACCGGCAACGGCCACCAGGCAAGAGTCTGCCCCGCGCTTAATGACCACTTCAGATACACCCGCCGCCTGAGTACGGGCAATCACCTCATCAACCGGCTTTTCGCCCCACAGGGCATCTTCGTCGTCGAGAGTCAGGAAGGCGATATCGGTGCATTCCAGCATCCGGGTATAGACCTGCTGCGTCTCTTCGCGGCTGGCCCACAGGCGTGGACGGTAGTTGTTATCGAAAATCACTTTCCCGCCGTTAGCGCGGCATTCGCGCAGCAGGGAGAAGAGTTTTTCACGGCTTTCAGGGCTGAGGATCGCCAGGCTAATGCCGCTCAGATAGAGATAGTCAAAGTGGGCCAGCGTTTCGCAGATATGGGCAGCGCTGTCGCTCTCCAGCCAGAATTTAGCGGCCGCCTCGTTACGCCAGTAGTAGAAGGTGCGCTCGCCGGTGCTGTCGGTCTCAATGTAATAGAGACCCGGCAGGCGGTTTTCCATCCGCTGAGTCAGGGAGATATCCACGTTTTCACTCTGCCAGGCGTCCAGCATCTGCTGGCTGAAATTGTCTGTGCCCAGGGCAGTCACGTAGTTAACTGCCAGCGCGTCAGCATCAACCTGACGGGCAATATACACCGAGGTGTTTAACGTATCGCCACCAAAGCCACGGTTCACTTCCGCGCCTTTCTGGGACAGTTCGATCATACATTCGCCGATCACGGCAATTTTCCTGGACATAGTCATGAACCCAAATAGTGAAATTGGCGTTAGTTTGCGCTGGCAGTCGGGAGTGGTCAACTGTATTAAAACGACGTTCCATTATTTTTTTGAACCCGGACAAGTTTTGGGTGAGTTTCAGATCTCAGATTTTCATTTTCGTCCACAACCGAACATAAAGTTCTCTTATCCGGGGCCGATAATCCTTTGACCAGTCCCGACAGGCTCTCCCCCATTCAACAGGATATCTGAAATGAAGTTAAGGCAGGACATCCAGCTGCTGAGCATCCCTGAGGCAAGTATTGAGAACTTACAGGAGCATCGCTACTGGCTGCAATGCGAGCGTGCTTATACTTTTCAGCCCATTTACCGCACCGACGGTAAACTGATGGCGATCGAGATCCTGACCGTCGTGACCCATCCGTCAAACCCGACACAGCGGATCGCCCCGGATCGCTATTTTGCGCAACTGCCCGTGCGCCACCGTCTGGATATCCTCGAAGAGCAGCTCAGCATGCTGGCGGCAAAACAGGACTTCTTTGACGAGAACAGCATTCTGGCCTCGGTCAACGTTGATGGCCCAACCCTGCTGGCGTTGCGTCAGGACGAGAGCCTGCAGAAGCTGATCCAGAATCTGCCGTGGCTGCGCTTTGAGCTGGTGGAGCATGTACGTCTGCCGCAGGACTCTTCGTTTGCCAGCATGTGCGAATTTGGTCCTCTGTGGCTGGACGATTTTGGCACCGGCATGGCGAACTTCTCTGCCCTGAGCGAAGTGCGTTACGACTACATTAAAGTGGCGCGGGATCTGTTCATTATGCTGCGTCAGACCCCGGAAGGTCGCAACCTGTTTACCCTGCTGCTGCAGCTGATGAACCGCTACTGTCAGGGCGTGATCGTCGAAGGCGTTGAGACGCTGGAAGAGTGGCGCGATGTGCAAAACTCACCTGCCGCCGCCGCGCAGGGCTATTTCCTCTCCCGCCCGGTGCCAATGGAGACGCTCGACAACGTTATCATCACCCTGTAACCCCGGCTGCTTCCCATAATAGCGCGTGGTTAACGCGTTATTACCGGACGCTGCCGCTCCTTTTTTCCTCGTCTAAACTATATTCATGACTGGCAAGGTAAAAAAGGAATTATGGGATGACAAAAACAGCGAAGATTATCACCTGGTCCGGGGGGGTCTTCTTGTTGCTGATTGTGGTGCTCATTGTCGTGATCGCGACATTTGACTGGAACCGCCTCAAACCGACCATCAACCAGAAAGTCTCGACTGAACTCAACCGCCCATTTGCCATTCGCGGCGATCTGGGTGTGGTATGGGAACGTCAGAAAGACGAAACGGGCTGGCGTAGCTGGATACCCTGGCCGCATGTTCATGCCGACGACGTGATTCTCGGCAATCCGCCCGATATCCCTGCCGTGACGATGGTACATCTGCCGCGCGTCGAAGCCACCCTGGCCCCGCTGGCACTGCTCACAAAAACCGTCTATCTGCCATGGATCAAACTCCAGAAACCCGATGCCCGGCTCATTCGCCCTGTCGGAAAAAACCAACAACTGGACCTTTGATTTAGCCAAAAGCGAAGACAAAGAGACCGCCGCGCAACCCTCATCCTGGTCGTTCCGCCTCGACAACATTATTTTCGATCGCGGGCGTATCGCCATTGACGATGCGGTGAGCAAAGCCGATCTCGAGATCTTCGTTGATCCGCTGGGTAAAGCGCTGGCCTTTCAGCGAAGTCACTGGCGAGAAAGGCAAAGATGAGAAGGGCAAGCCAGGCGATTACGTCTTTGGACTGAAAGCCGAGGGGCGCTACAACGAACAGCCCTTGACGGGGAGCGGAAAAATTGGCGGCATGCTGGCGCTACGTGGCGACGGCACACCGTTCCCGGTACAGGCAGATTTCCGCTCCGGCAACACCCGGGTGGCCTTTGTCGGCACGGTGAGCGATCCCATGAAAATGGGTGGGGTCGATCTGCGCCTCAAGTTCTCCGGGGATTCGCTGGGCGAGCTGTACGAACTGACCGGGGTACTGCTCCCGGATACACCACCGTTTGAAACCGATGGTCATCTGGTGGCGAAAATCGATCCTGAAAAATCGTCCGTCTATGATTACCGTGACTTCAAGGGCCGGATCGGTGACAGCGATATTCATGGCTCGCTGACCTACAGCACCGGCAAACCACGGCCGAAGCTGGAAGGCGACCTGGAGTCACGTCAGCTCCGTCTGGGCCGATCTGGGGGCCGCTGATTGGCGTAGACTCCGGTAAAGGCACTAAGGCGCAGAAAGTCAGAAAAGAGGCGCCGCCGTCAGGGAAAGTGCTGCCTAACGACCGCTTTGAAACGGACAAATGGGATGTGATGGATGCGGATGTCCGCTTCAAGGGACGCCGAATCGAGCCATGGCAGCAGCCTGCCGTTAAGCGATCTCTCGACCCATATCATTCTCAAAAAAGCCGACCTGCAGCTGAAGCCGCTGAAATTTGGCATGGCGGGCGGGACGATCTCGTCCAACATCAGGCTGGAAGGGGATAAGAAGCCGATGCACGGCCAGGCGGAGATCCAGGCCCGGCGGCTGAAGCTTAAAGAGCTGATGCCCGATGTGGAGCTGATGCAGAAAACCCTCGGGGAGATGAACGGTGATGCCACCATCCGCGGCGTGGGTAACTCGGTCGCGGCCCTGCTGGCAACGGTAACGGTAACCTGAAGCTGCTGATGAACGATGGACTGGTCAGCCGCAACCTGATGGAGATTCTGGGGCTTAACGTCGGGCAACTTCCTGGTTGGGCAGATTTTTGGTGACGATGAGGTGCGGGTCAACTGTGCGGCGGCCAATATCGAGCTGGTAAATGGCGTCGCCCGTCCGCGGATCTTTGCCTTTGATACTGAAAATGCCGTTATCAACGTTACCGGCACGGCCAGCCATGGCTTCGGAGCAGTTGGATCTGACCATCAACCCAGAAAGTAAAGGGATTCGCATTGTTACCCTGCGTTCACCGCTGTATGTGCGTGGTCCATTCAAGGATCCGCAGGCTGGGGGTGAAACCGGGGCCGTTGATTGCACGCGGTGCGGTGGCGGCGGCGCTGGCAACACTGGTGACGCCAGCGGCGGCCCTGTTGGCGCTTATCTCCCCGTCCGAAGGGCAGGCCAATCAGTGTCAGGTCATCCTGTCGCAGATGAAGAAATAGTGCGGGATAGAACCCGGCGGCGCGATGCTTGCCGGGCCTGGGAGTGAATCAATGCCGGGTAAGGCGTAACCGCCGCCCGGCATTTTCACATTAAAGGGACTGATGGCGGGTTTCGTGGGTCAGCAGCAGGGCAATCAGCGTCAGTGCCGCCATTGCCGCGAGATAGAATCCAACATAAGCCAGACCGTAATTCGCCTGCAGCCAGGTGGCAATATACGGTGCCACAGAGGCACCCAGAATCGAGGGAGACGTTATAGGAGAATGACGCTCCGGTATAACGCACTTCCGTCGGGAACAGCTCTGGCAGCAGCGCGCCCATTGGGCCGAACGTCAGCCCCATCAGGCTCAGACCAATCAGCAGATACGCCATCACCAGTGCCGGATTACCGGAACCGAGCAGCGGCGGGAAGACGAACAGCGCAAAAAGAATAATCAGTGAGGTGGATGACGATCATGCTCGGGCGGCGACCAAAGCGGTCAGCCAGCAGCCCGGCAATCGGCACCATCACGCCAAAGCCGATCACCGCCATCATCAGCATCCACAGCACTTCGTTACGCGGCAGACCCAGGGCCCACCGGCGCTGGCGTGGTGCTGAAGGTCATGGAGTAGACGGTCATGATGTAGAACAGCGTATAGGTCGCCAGCATGATGAAGGTGCCCAGCACCGTCACGCGAACGTGTTTGGTCAGCAGGGTGCCAAGCGGGATTTTTACCTGTTTCTTCGCGGCGGCCACTTTGGCGAACACCGGGGTCTCATGCAGGGAGACACGCACATACAGGCCGATCAGCACCAGCACAGCCGAGAAGATAAACGGAATACGCCAGCCCCAGGTCATGAACTGCTCGTCGGTCAGCAGCCAGGGAGAGCAGCAGGAAGGTGCCGTTGGCAAAGAAGAAGCCAATTGGCGCACCCAGCTGTGGGAAGGAGCCATACAGCGCGCGCTTGCGCGGGGGAGCATTCTCGGTCGCCAGCAATGCCGCGCCGCCCCATTCACCGCCCAGGCCCAGACCCTGACCAAAACGGGCCAGCGCCAGCAGCAGCGGAGCCAGAATACCGATGGTCTCATAGGTCGGCAGCAGGCCGATGGCGACGGTGGAGATGCCCATGGTCAGGAGCGAGGCGACCAGCGTCACCTTGCGCCCGACGCGATCCCCGAAGTGGCCGAACAGTGCCGAACCAATAGGGCGTGCGATAAAGGCGATAGCAAAGGTTGCCAGCGATTGCAGCGTGGCGGCCGTCGGGTCGCCCTGCGGGAAGAAAATATGCGGGAAGACGATGACCGCAGCGGTAGCGTAAATATAGAAGTCGAAGAATTCGATGGCGGTGCCAATCAGCGATGCGACGACGACTTTATTGCGCGAGTTAACCGGGGCGTTTTCCTGCTCTGAATTGAGTGTTGTGGCTGTGGCTTGCATAATCTTTTCTTATTTTTGGCGAACGAAAGGCCATATTACGCACAGCAAAAGCGACATTTCAATCTGTAACAAACGCCAGCCACAGGCGAAAAAAGAAGCAAAAAGCGAATAATTTTCAGACCAGGAAAATCACATCTATGAAATGCTTCACAGAAATTAATACTTAGAGGATAAAACTGGTTTTTTGGTTAAATAAAAGTTACAGGCTGGATTTATATGCTGAAATGATGAATCGGGCTGAAATATTGCATTCTTATCCAGCCCGATAGGGTGCTTAACGGTGTGTTTTACCGGGCATTCTCCGGTCATCCGGGTACTCGGCGGTGGCGATCCACGCCGCACAGAACAGCGTCAGTCTGGCAAAGAAGTAGAAGAAAGCCATCAGCCCCAGCACAGAGCCGAATGCCGCGCCAGACGGCGAGGAGACGAGGGACGGCAGCGTGTAGGTCATCACGATTTTAATCACCTCAAAACCGATAGCGGCAATAAAGGTGCCGCGGATCAGCGCCTTGCGGCGTGGCCTGTGGCGCGGCAGTCGCCAGAAAATCCAGAAGAAAAGCAGATAGTTAGCCAGCATCGAAATACCTAACCCTACCAGATGCCAGACGGGTTTCAGCCACTCGATGGTGTCGAGATAGAGCGCGGAGATAATCATCTGCTGCGCCGAGCCTGCCGCAGATGTGATAGAGAGGGTGATAACCAGCGCCACCAGCAGACCAATCAGCGAAACGAAGTCGCGCAAATATTTAATCCAGAATTTCTCCTCATCCTGCGGCTTGCGCTCCCAGACGTCGCGCGACTGGGCGCGGATTGCTTCACGCAGGTTGCCCATCCAGTTAATGCCGGAGTAAAGCGCCACGAAAAGCCCGACAATCCCCACGGTGGTACGCTGCTCGACGGCGGTGCGGATAGTGCTTTTCAGGGTGGTGGCCAGCGTCGGATCGCTGACGTTCTGCAAAATTTTATTGAAGATATCCTGCAGCAGCGTCGGGTTGGAGACCAGAAAGAAGCCCGCTGCGCAAAGGAGAGCATCAGGATCGGGATCATCGATAAAAATGAGAAGTAGGTGATCGCCGCGCCAAACTGATTGCCGAGCCGGTCGTTGAACCGCTCGGTGGCACGCAGCAGGTGGGCAATCATCGGCTGCTGCTGAATCAGCTGGAAGGCGTCCTTCGCCTTGTCCAGCAGGCTCCCCGTTTTACGTATGGAGGTGATTTTAGGTTCAGCCGGCGGCTTGGGGCGGACTGGTTTCCAGTTTTTTAATCGGCTCGAAGTCCAGATCATGGGTGGGGCGTTGCTCACTATTTTCCGGCGTCACGCGCACTTTCCTTATTGATTAGCGGGAGGTCCTTAAAATTATAGCCTGCGCTCAGTCAACGTAGGCTTTCATGATGTCCGTGAGCCAGGCCATAAACAGATGTACCCGGCGGGAGAGGTTACGGCGGTGGGGATAGATAAGCGACACCGGCATCGGTCTGGCGCGGTACTGCGGCCAGGATCTCCAGCAGCTTTTTAGCGCGCAGCGCGTCACGCACGCCCACCCGCGGAACCTGAATAATCCCCAGCCCGGCGATGGCAGAGGCGTGGTAGGTCTCGGTGCTGTTGACCGTCAGCACGCCACCGGTCTTGACCCAGTGGGTCGATTCGCCGTCGTAATATTCGAACCCCTGGGGCCGGGTGCCGAGATGCGTCGCATAGTGCACCACGGCATGTGAGGCTAAATCATCCAGCCCGTCGGGGTAGCCAAAACGCGACAGATAATCCGGGCTGGCGCAGTTGACGACCGACAACCTGCCGAGCGGGCGGACAATTAAGCCGGAATCTTTCAGAGTGCCGACGCGCACCACGCAGTCAAACCCTTCCCGAACCACATCCACCAGCCGATCGCTGCTGCTCAGTTCCAGTTCAATGCCGGGATACTGTTGTAAAAATAGCGGCAGGCGGGGGATGACTAAATTTCGCGCAACGCCCGTAGGCATATCCACCCGGATCCTTCCGCTGACGCTGGCAGGGTCGTGCAAAAAAAGACCATCCAGTTCATCCATGTTTAGCCAGCAGATCTTTGGCTCGCTCGTAATAGACCATCCCATCCTGTGTGAGGCTGACGCGCCTTGTGGTGCGGTGCAATAGCTGGGGTGCCCAGCCCGTTCTCCAGGGCCTGGATCTGACGGGATACACTACCTTTAGGAAGGCCCATAGAGTCTGCTGCGCGGGAAAAACTCTCCAGTTCAGCGACGCGAATGAACAACTGCATTGCCTGAATTTTATCCATAGGAAGCGCTCATTGTTGTTAGCAGTGAAACAGTGAAGCGTTGTTAGCTACCTTTATTGATTTTCTATCACCTAATAAGCTCTTTCTCAATCACCACCACAGCCGAAATGAGGTTTCTTATGACTGAACGTATTGCATTAGTGACTGGCGGTAGCCGCGGGCTAGGTAAAAACGCGGCGCTGAAGCTGGCAGACAAAGGTGTCGGGATCCTTCTGACCTGGAACAGCAGCCAGCAGGAAGCGCTCGATGTTGTACGCGAAATTGAGCAAAAAGGGATGAAAGCGGCGGCATTACAGCTGAACGTCGGGGATGTTACCCATTTCGATGCTTTTGCCAGACAAGTGGAAGAAAAGCTGCATGAAGTATGGCAACGCAGCAGCTTCGATTATTTGTTGAACAACGCAGGCGTCGGTTTATATGCCCCCCTATGTTGAGACCACCGAAGCGCAATTTGATGAGGTCATGAACATCCATTTCAAAGGCCCCTTCTTCCTGACCCAGCGCCTGTTACCGCTGATGAATAACGGCGGGCGGATCCTGAATGTCTCCTCCGGCCTGGGCGCGGTTTGCCCTGCCTGGCTCCAGCACCTACGCGGCGATGAAAGGGGCGATGGAGGTGCTTACCCGCTACCAGGCGAAAGAGCTGGGCGCGCGCGGGATCACCGCCAATATTATTGCCCCGGGTGCCATTGAAACCGACTTCGGCGGCGGGCACGTGCGCGATAACAAGGAGATTAACCAGCAGATTGCCTCGCAGACGGCGCTGGGGGCGCGTCGGATTGCCGGACGACATCGGCGATGCGATTGCGGCCCTGCTCAGCGATGAGCTGGGTTGGATGAACGCGCAGCGGATTGAAGTTTCCGGGGGCATGTTCCTGTAAAACGTCGCCGGGGAGGGATCCCCGCGGCACGCTTAGCGGTACTCGTGCTTTAACAGCCCAAACAGCCAGTCATTGTGCCATTGGCCTGCCAGCCAGTAGCTTTCGCGCAGTTCCCCCTTCCAGCACAAACCCCACTTTTTCCAGCAGGCGTTTCGAGGCCACGTTGCCCGCCGTCACCGTGGCGGTTAAGCGGCGTATGCCTCCCTGGCCGAAGGCGTAATCGCATACTGCCTGCAAGGACTCAAAGCCGTAGCCTTTTCCCTGGGCCTGGGGGGCAAATAAGAAGCCCACTTCGGCGCAATCATCATCATGATGAATATACCCGGTAACCCCGAGCGGCATCTGGCTGAGGTTATCGCGTACCACCAGGCACAGCCAGTGGTCGCTGCCCGGCGTCCAGGCGGGCAGACGCGCGGTAAAGGCTTCGCGAATGGCCTCCTCCGGGCGGGCTTCGGCCACGAAGCGCATCACATCGGGGTGCTGTTGAAGCGAGAGAAAAAAGGGCCAGTCTTCTTCCTGCACAGGGGAGCAGGTCAAACGCGGGGTATGTAATACGGGCATACCAGATCTCCACGAGCTTTTGTAAATGATTTTAACATTATCACTGAAATAGTACCCATTATCGGGTATGTTTAATCTGGTATAACCACTTGAAATAACAACCACTCTCCGACAGCTGCCTCTGCCTGGGTGCGCAGCCTATAAAGGAATATGATGACCCTCAGTAAATCGCATGTGATCCGCGAGCAGTTTGAACGCTGTCTGGGAATTATTCGTCAGGCCTCGGTGGAGATCCTGCTCCTGTTAAAGGTGCGCGTTGCCGAAGGCAAAGATCCCCGTTGGTTCCTTGAGCAGCTCGACTCCGCCAGGCTGGCGCTGGGGGGCTGGGCGAGGGTGGCTAAGCAGCTTAACCTGAATGATGCGGAGCTGTCGCAGTTCACCCTGCAACTGCGGCTGTTACAGCAGCGGGTGCCGCAGTATGAGAGCGGGCAGGATGTGAGCGACAATCAGCTTATCGCCGCGACGCGCTTTGTGACGGCGCTTGAGCATCTACGTCTGCAGCAGCCGCTGCTGACCTACAGCACGGACATGGGCCCCAGCGATGAGTCCCGCCAGCAGCACGCGCAGATGCAGGTGCGCACGCTGGAGCTAATGATTAAAGGGCTGATTATGCAGGCGTGGCCGGATCCGACACGGCTGAATAACCACCTGAAAACGCTGTTCAACGCCGATCGGGTGCGCAACTGGATGCAGCAGGGTGAACGTAACGACGCCCTCGGCGGCATGATGTTCAGCGAGCTGGCTCTGATGCTGGTGGATAAAAAAAGAGTACTCCCGCTCCTACTCGTCGTTGTTCAGCGATCCGTCTCTGCTGACGCTGATGGTGGAGCCGCGTAAACGCTACAGACCTTTCTCGATGATATCCGGCTGATCCGCAATAAAATTATTGCCCAACAGCCGCTCACCTCCACACAAATCCTGCTCCTGGATAATTACTACACCCAGATCGCCACCCCTGTTCAGCGCGCATTTAATGAGGGCCGCACCGCCGTGAACCCGGCGGGACTGATGGCCGAAAGCGTTAATGAGCTGGAAAGCTTCTGGGAGAACGCACGGATAAAAAACAACGCCACGGGCGACGACATTTTTGAGGTGCGTGACACCATCGATAAACCGAACCGTCGCCCTGCGCGCACGCCGGAGCAGCGCGATTACTTAATCTCGGTCGTACTGTGGGGCGCGGTGGGGGTCATGGTGATGGGGATTATGATGATGGGTGCCTGGCTTCTTATTGAGAGCAGCGCCCCGACGCAGGCGGCCAACACACCGCCGCCCGGTGAAGACGGCGGTGGCGGAAGAGATGCGCGAGACTCCTTCCTCACGTGAAACGCTGACGCGGATGGGAGTGACCTGGGATGAGAGTAACTTCCGTTCGGCGATAGACCGCAACGACACCCGGGTGGCGTTACTGTTCCTGAAAGCGGGGATGGACTGGAAACTCTCCTGGACGGAGCATGCGCTCTCCGCCAACCATCGCGAGGTGCTGGATGTGCTGATGCGCTATCGCCTGCAAATGACCCAGGAGAAGCCCTGTCGGCGGTTTATTACCAACCTCGGCCATGTGATGGCAACAGGCGAAACGCTGACGAGCCTGCGTAAAGACTATCTCCAGGCATTTTGTTCCGTACCGGCGGTGGTGGAACGCCAGCGGCGCGAGATGGAGCAGGCGACGCGGCGGGCAGAGGCGCAGCCGAACGAGAGCACCAAAAAATGGCAGGCGATCCAGACAGCGATTTATGACGTGATCCGCTGACAGAACGGGGAGCTACGGCTCCCCGTACAGGCCGATCAGGCGGCGTACCACGCCGTTTGTCCAGCCAAAACCATCCTGCAGGGGATACTCACCCCCGCCCCCTTCACGAGGCTGGCTGCTGGCGATGTGGTACTTCTCAATCAGCTTGTAGTGCGTCTTGTAGAAATGGTTAACCGTCTGCAACCAGCTCCAGGCGATTTCATCCCCCAGGGAGTCATTTCCGTATTGCTTGAAGCCCTGGATCGCCATCCACTGCAAGGGCGCCCAGCCATTGGGTCTATCCCACTGCTCGCCGGTTTCGTATTCGGTAGCCAGAATACCACCCGGCGTCAGCAGGCGAGCTTTTACCGCATCCGACAGGCGTTCCGCCTGCTCATGGGTAGCCATACCGACGTAGAGCGGCACGATGCTGGCGGCAGAGAAGAGCGCCAGCTCCTCCCGACGCCAGTCGTAATCGCGATAACAGCCGTTTTCGTCATCCCACAGATAGCGGTTGACCGCCGCGCGGCGATCGCTTGCCTTCTGACGGAAGATCTCTGCCGTCTCTTTATCCCCTTCGAGGCCGAGATATTGGCGATGGCGCTCTCCAGCTTAAACAGGAAGGCGTTAAGATCGATAGGGATAAACTGGGTGGTGCGAATACTCGCCAGCCGGCTCGGATCCCGCAGCCAGCGCGAGGAGTAGTCCCAGCCTGAGGCGGCCCCGGCGCGCAGATCACGATAAACCTCGTTGGGTGGACGACCAGAGTGACGCGCAGTCTCGACGTCCTCTATCCAGGATTCGTCCCGCGGGGTATCGCGGTCATCCCAGTAGCGGTTGAGCAGAGAGCCGTCCGGCATGCGCACCGCGCTGCGATAAGCCTGGTTGAGCAGCAGCGACTCGGCGCCGTCCATCCAGAAGGCATACTCCATTTTCAGGTGATCCAGATAGCGCTTGGCCCCGCGCACACCATCCTCTTCAAACAGCTCAACCATCAGGGCAAACACAGGCGGCTGGGAGCGGCTCAGATAGTAGGTACGGTTGCCGTTAGGAATATGGCCATAGCGTTCGATCATCCACGCAAAGTTATCCGCCATGCATTTGAGCATGTCGTGGCGTCCGCTTTCGGCCAGCCCCAGCATGGTGAAATAGGAGTCCCAGTAGTAGGTTTCGCTAAATCGCCCGCCGGGCACAATATAGGCCTGCGGCAGCGCCAGCAGCGATGACCAGGGGATGTGATCCTGCGGCTCGCGGGTCAGCACCGGCCACAGGTTGTCGATATGTTCCTTCAGCGAGAGGGAAGGATCGGACACATACTCGCTCGACAGGACTTCCGGCAGCCAGAAGTGTCTTTCGACAAACTCGCGCAGGTCGAAGTCCCGGTGACGTCTCACCTTACGGTAGCGGATGAGAATATCCAGCGGATCCATCTTTGGTGCGCAGTCAGGGAAGGTTTTGCTGTCAGCAAACAGTCGTGTCGACTGCACGTGCTCAAAGAGTTCAAGATAGCGATCGGCAGGGGTGAGCGCATCAGATGCGGGCAGCCCTTCAATCATTTCAGGTTCCGGCTCCGCCTCGAGCATTTCATCCAGTTTTAACTCGCAGGGATCGATTTCGTAGAGAAGTTCTTGTTCTATATCGAACTCTACGGTCTCTACAGTGCGTAATGTCTGGTTGAACATGGTGGTCAGGACCTCCAGTTAGCGTTGTCTCGGGTCTGTTTTTATCCGGTTACCTACTAAGCTTAGACATTCGCTTCGGTCTGTGAAGAGGTATATGTGCGGTAGATCACACTTTTCCGCCAGCGAAAAACGGCCACTGCTGGTGGCATGTTGCTGTTATTACTGGCAATAAACAGCCAATCCAGCAGTTTGTCGGCGATCTAAAATTCGGATCATTCGCTTTGCAACAGAGTATGAATCAGAAGGCGCCTTCTTCACTATAGCGATGACCTTCAGCACGTTCAAAAATGTCTTCAGATGAGAGACGGGCGCGGAAACCTCTCCCTTCTGGCTGAATCACGATTTGCAATGAGTCGGACAGCGCCACGGATTGATCTTCACTGTCAGTACCGATGATGCCATTTGGGGCGAAAGGCGCAACGGCTTCAGCAAAGGCCTCCTGCATCTCTTCATGCGTTTTATACGCGGCGTCCTGAATGTTGAGGGCGCTATGAATAAGCGCGCAGTCAAGCATTGTCCCCGGCAGCCAGTAGCAGGATGAAGAGTATGCCGCGCACCACGTCAGCTTGCTGTCCTCGGTGAGGGCCTCCAGCAGATGAGTTTTGCTTCCTGCAAAGCAGGAACCCAGCATCAATCCCTTGATGTTAAATTTGCGGGAATTTTCATTAATTCTGTTGAGAATATGCTTCAGAGAAACATCCCCAATATGGGTTTTGCTGCCATGCGCCGCAACATAAACGATAGTGTTGTCAAACTTCTGCCGACACAGGCACTCCAGCGCTAAATCAAAGCTGCTTTTATTGTAGAAGTTCAGGCAGTAAACCTCGGTATTACCATGCATCTTTGCGATCCCCTGCACAAACGGCAATACCGACGAGCGGTGAGCATCATGATCGTCTAGTTTCCACGGGGATTCCAGAACCAGTATAGCGTTCTTGTTATTGCTTTTTGACATAAATATCGCCTAAGTGAAATTAATTATATTTTTGATTAATAACGCTGTGTCTTCGAACTTTTATTTCGTCGGCCAACTCTGCAAATAAGTGTCCAAAATCGATATTGTTTCGCTACGCGCAAATAAGTCATTAAGGCATTCCACGCCGTCGTCATCGCTTCCGATGACAACCTCAAACAGGAATCCTTATGAACCTTAACGCGAAGCGTCAGGGCGTTACGCCTTTTTCTTTTGCAAAGCCAGCTGACGATAAATCCACTATAACAGAACTGCAGGGGCTGCTGGAAAGCCGCCATTTTACGCGGCTGGATATTTGTGAAGGAGAGAACAAAGCCATTATATTCCGCTGTAATCTGAAGCTAAGTGTATTCCGTAATATTCAGTTCAGCAGTTTATTGATTAACCGTTGTTATATCGATGGGCTTGTTTTCGACAATTGCGATATGCGGAATGTCTTTTTCTCGAATAGCGTGGTTACGCAGCCGATCCGCTTACGGCGTTGTCAGGTGGCGGGAATGCGGCTGTTAGATATGCCGCGCAGAATGTTTATTTTTGAAGCGTGTACCGGCGTCGGGCAGATTGTGTTTGCCTGACACCGGCCGGGCACCATTAGTGCGCCTGGTGTGGATCGGCAGCTATTTTCTCGGTTTTTTGCTTGGTCTCTTCGCTTTGATTCAGGGCATTGTTGGCCGCTTTTTCCGCATGGGCCGCGCTATAGGCCGCCAGGTGCGAAACCACGATGGCATAAATACTCATCAGCGAGACCCAGAGGATACTGTTTTTCCACCACAGGAGCGTAGGTATGGTTAACATCGCCCAGACAAGGGCAAGTATGAGATGGAATTTCGCCAGGCTTTTTGCGTTGATCTTCACTTGCATTGTCTATTCTCTAATCTTAATTAATCGATCCAGGTAAGCGCTTAACACTTATTAAGATTAGCCAGGTCTGCCGTCGTTTCTGGGGAATTTTGTTACCGTTTGTACAGCGTGGCCAACAGCCGTGAGATTTATGGCAATGAAACATAAAAAAACCGGCCACTGAGGACCGGTCTTTATAAGCGCAAAATCGCGAGTGGCAAGGCGTATTAACGCATGGTCACAAACTCTTCTGCCGCGGTTGGGTGGATCGCCACGGTGTTATCAAAGTCTTTCTTGGTGGCACCCATTTTCAGCGCCACGGCGAAGCCCTGCAGGATCTCATCCATACCGAAGCCAATACCGTGAATGCCGACGATCTTCTCTTCCGGGCCGACGCAGACTAACTTCATGCGGCACGGCTGACGGTGAGCGGTGGACGGCGGTATACATGGCGGTGAAGGCAGATTTATATACCTTCACCTGATCGTCGCCATACTGCTCGCGCGCCTGCGGTTCGGTTAAACCGGACGGTGCCGATTGGCGGGTGGCTGAAGACCACGGTCGGGATATTGCTGTAGTCCAGATGCTCGTCCGGCTTGTTGTTAAACAGACGTTCGGAGAGACGACGACCTGCGGCCACCGCCACTGGGGGTCAGCTCAACGGCACCGGTGTTATCGCCCACGGCATAAATGCCCGGCACGCTGGTGTTCTGGAACTTATCGACAACGATATAGCCCTTCTCATTGGTTTCGACGCCAGTAACGGACAGGTTGAAGTTGTCGTTTGCGGGGTTCACGACCAATGGGCCCAGATCAGGCAATCCACGGTCTGGCTGCGACCATCTTCCAGCTCCAGGGTCAGGCTGCCGTCGGCGTTTTTTACAACCGCTTTCGGAATAGCTTCCGTATGCAGATGTGGACCTTCAGCGTTCATCACTTCGACCAGCGTATCGACGATCAGCGGGTCGAAGCTGCGCAGCGGGGCGTGTTTACGCACAAACAGATGCGCTTCCGCGCCCAGGCCGTTAATCACGCCAGCCAGTTCAACAGCGATATAACCCGCGCCCACAACGGCAACGCGTTTCGGCAGGGCAGGCAGCTCAAAGAAACCGTCGGAGTCGATACCGTATTCCGCACCCGGGATCGCCGGATGGCTCGGACGACCGCCGGTCGCGATCAGGATATGATCCGCAGTGATCGTCTCGCCATTCACTTCAATGGTTTTCGCATCAACAAAACGGGCGAAGCCACGGATCACATCGACGTTGTTCTTACCCAGCACGTTGTCGTAGGAGGTGTGGATTCGGTCAATATACGCAGTGCGGCTGGCGATCAGGCGATCCCAGTCGAAGTTATTGATGGTGGTGTCAAAACCATAATCCGGGCCATAGAGATGGATGGCCTCACGGATCTGCGCTGCATGCCACATCACTTTTTCGGTACACAACCGACGTTGACGCAGGTGCCGCCGAGGTCTTTTTGCTTCAATCAGTGCGCACTTCTGGCCATACATGGCCGCACGGTTAATCGAGGCGATGCCGCCGCTGCCGCCGCCGATCGCGATGTAATCATAATGCTTAGTCATGGTCTTATCCTTAATCGTTAATTGCCGCGATTGTATACCTGAAATCAATAGTTTCCATCGATGACTGCGATTACTCAGGCACGATCCAACTGACGGTGGCGTGGCCAGTACCGGCTGGCACCAGCGTTTTATGCAGCCACGGCAGAACGTTGTTCATCTGCGCTTCCAGCTTCCACGGTGGGTTAATCACAATCATGCCGGAGGCGGTCATGCCGCGCTGGTCGCTGTCCGGGCGTACGGCCAGTTCAATTTGCAGGATCTTACGGATGCCGGTTGCTTCCAGATCTTTGATCATGCGTTTGATTTGCGAACGCAGCACCACCGGATACCACAGAGCATAGGTACCCGTGGCAAAGCGTTTGTACCCTTCGTGAATGCCCGCGACAACCGCCTGATAGTCGCTTTTGATCTCATACGGCGGGTCGATCAGTACCAGGCCGCGACGGGATACCGGCGGGAGCTTCGCTTTAAGCTGCTGGTAGCCGTCCGATTTTTCCACGCGTGCGCGGCTGTCTTTCTGGAATTCAGAACGCAGCAGCGGGTAGTCGCTCGGGTGCAGTTCGGTCAGCTGAATGCTGTCCTGCTCGCGCAGCAGCTGACGGGCAATCAGTGGAGAACCAGGGTAGTAACGTAGCTGGCCGCCACGGTTGAAGTGGTTAATCACGCTGATGTAGGGTTCAAGCTCGGCTGGCAGGTCGTCCTGCTGCCAGACACGGGCGATGCCCTCGAGGTATTCCCCGGTGCGCTCGGCGTGTGCACCGCTCAGCTGATAGCGGCCCGCGCCAGCATGGGTGTCCAGGTAGAGAAACGGCTTATCTTTCTCTTTGAGCGCCTCGATAATCAGGCTCTGAACGGTATGTTTAAGAACGTCGGCGTGGTTGCCCGCGTGAAAGCTGTGGCGATAACTGAGCATGGGTAAATGTGTTCCGATAATGGCGATTGGCCACAGTTTACAGCAGAAAGGCACAGATTACCCGCAGGCCCGGAAAGCGCAGCGCCACCGGGCGTTTTTCTGTCACCTCAGCCATTGAAATTCACTACACTTAACCCCATCCTGGAAACAATATGCTCGCGCAGGATGCGCGCTTCATTCACTCATTTAACAGGACAGTGCTTATGACCAACCCATTACTGACGCCTTTTTCGTTGCCACCGTTTTCCTCTATTCTGCCTGAACATGTTGTCCCCGCTGTCACCAAAGCACTGGACGATTGCCGTACCGCCGTCGAGAGCGTGGTTGCGCAGGGTGCCCCTTATACCTGGGAAAACCTGTGTCAGCCGCTGGCGGAAGTGGATGATGTGCTTGGCCGCATCTTCTCCCCGGTCAGCCACCTGAACTCAGTGAAAAACAGCCCGGAACTGCGTGAAGCCTACGAACAAACCCTGCCGCTGCTGTCGGAATACAGTACCTGGGTTGGGCAGCACGAGGGGCTGTACAAAGCGTACCGCGACCTGCGTGATGGCGATAACTATGCGACGCTGGACATCGCGCAGAAAAAGGCTGTCGATAACGCCCTGCGTGATTTTGAACTGTCGGGCATTGGCCTTGCGAAAGACAAACAGCAGCGCTACGGCGAAATCGCGACGCGCCTGTCCGAGCTGGGGAATCAGTACAGCAACAACGTGCTGGATGCCACCATGGGCTGGACGAAGCTGATTACCGACGAAGCGGATCTGGCAGGTATGCCGGAGAGTGCTCTGGCGGCAGCCAAAGCTCAGGCCGAGGCGAAAGAGCAGGAAGGCTACCTGCTGACCCTGGATATCCCGAGCTATCTGCCGGTGATGACCTACTGCGACAACCAGGCCCTGCGCGAAGAGATGTATCGCGCCTACAGCACCCGCGCCTCCGATCAAGGTCCGAATGCCGGTAAATGGGACAACACCCCGGTGATGGCCGAAATCCTCGCCCTGCGTCACGAGCTGGCACAGTTGCTGGGCTTTGACAGCTATGCGGATAAATCCCTCGCCACCAAAATGGCCGAAAATCCACAGCAGGTGCTGGATTTCTTAACCGATCTGGCCAAACGCGCCCGTCCTCAGGGTGAGAAAGAGCTGGCCCAACTGCGCGCCTTTGCAAAAGCAGAGTTCGGCGTTGATGAGCTGCAGCCATGGGATATCGCGTACTACAGCGAGAAACAGAAGCAGCATCTTTACAGCATCAGCGATGAGCAGCTGCGCCCGTACTTCCCGGAAAACAAAGCCGTTAACGGCCTGTTCGAAGTGGTGAAACGCATCTATGGCATCACTGCCAAAGAGCGCCACGACGTGGAAGTGTGGCACGACGACGTGCGTTTCTTCGAGCTGTACGACGACCAAAATGAGCTGCGCGGCAGCTTCTATCTGGATCTCTATGCCCGTGAAAACAAACGCGGTGGGGCATGGATGGACGACTGTGTAGGCCAGATGCGTAAAGCCGACGGCTCGCTGCAAAAGCCGGTGGCATACCTGACCTGTAACTTTAACCGTCCGGTAAACGGCAAACCTGCGCTCTTTACCCATGACGAAGTGATCACCCTGTTCCACGAGTTCGGTCACGGTCTGCACCATATGCTGACCCGTATCGAAGCGGCGGGCGTGGCGGGTATCAGCGGCGTGCCGTGGGATGCGGTCGAACTGCCGAGCCAGTTTATGGAAAACTGGTGCTGGGAGCCGGACGCGCTGGCGTTTATCTCCGGCCACTACGAGACCGGCGAGCCGCTGCCAAAAGCGCTGCTGGATAAGATGCTGGAAGCGAAAAACTACCAGGCGGCGATGTTTATCCTGCGCCAGCTGGAGTTCGGCCTGTTCGATTTCCGTCTGCATGCCGAGTTCAGCCCGGAGCAGGGGGCGAAGGTCCTCGAAACCCTGGCGGAGATCAAAAAGCAGGTTGCCCTTATTCCAGGCCCGGCCTGGGGTCGCTTCCCGCACGCGTTCAGCCATATCTTTGCCGGCGGTTATGCGGCGGGTTTACTACAGCTACCTGTGGGCCGATGTGCTGGCGGCAGACGCGTACTCCCGTTTCGAAGAAGAGGGCATTTTCAATCGCGAAACCGGCCAGTCTTTCCTCGATAACATCCTGACCCGCGGCGGCTCCGAAGAGCCAATGGAGCTGTTCAAACGCTTCCGTGGTCGCGAGCCGCAGCTGGACGCGATGCTGGAGCATTACGGGATCAAGGGTTAGTGGATTCGTGAAGATTCGCTTAGTAGATGAAAACAGGCGCCGGAGACGGCGCCTTATCTGTTCTTGCCGCCCGCTGGGGACTGGAGCACGATGCGGATAACCTGATGGCGCTGGTGATGACCCCGGACCATCTGGAGCTGCGCAAGTGCGACGAACCTAAACTCGGCGGCATTTTTGTCGATTTTGTCGGCGGGGCGATGGCGCACCGGCGTAAGTTCGGCGGCGGGCGCGGTGAAGCGGTCGCTAAAGCGGTCGGCATCAAAGGCAGCTATCTGCCGGACGTGGTGGATGCCACCGCCGGGCTAGGACGCGATGCCTTTGTGCTGGCGTCGGTGGGCTGCCGGGTACGAATGCTGGAGCGCAATCCGGTGGTTGCCGCCCTGCTGGATGATGGTCTGGCCCGCGGCTATGCCGACCCGGAAATCGGCGGCTGGTTGCAGGAGCGGTTACAGCTAATCCACGCGTCGAGCCTGACGGCACTGACGGATATCACGCCGCGTCCACAGGTGGTCTATCTCGACCCGATGTTCCCGCATAAGCAGAAAAGCGCCCTGGTGAAGAAAGAGATGCGCGTGTTTCAGTCGCTGGTGGGGCCGGATTTGGACGCAGATGGTCTTCTGGAGCCTGCCCGACGGCTGGCAACGAAGCGGGTAGTGGTGAAACGTCCTGATTATGCGCCGCCGCTGGCAGAAGTCGCGACGACCAATGCGGTGGTGACCAAAGGGCACCGTTTCGATATCTATTCCGGCACGCCGGAGGAAGAGGCGGTCTGATGCCTCAACCGGACCCTCTCCCATAAGGAGAGGGCACAAACCTCAGGCCGGGCAAGCGTAGCGCCGTCCGGCACTTCTGCATTACTCGTCGTCTTCGTCGCGCAGCGGCACAATCAACATATCCACATGCACAGTATTAATCAGCTGACGCGCGGATGACATCAGCTTGCTCCAGAAGTCCTGATGATGACCGCACACCACCAGATCCATATCGTATTTCTTAATCGCATCGACCAGCACCTGGCCCAGATCGCCGCTGCCGCTCAGGGTTTCGGTGATTGGATAGCCCGCGTTGGTGGAGAGTTCGGTCAGCGCCTGGTGAGTCTCTTCGGAGATACGCTTCTGCATATCGCCCAGATTCACGTCAATCAGGCCGGTATAGAGATCGGAGTAATTAACGTCCACGTGAATTAATGAAACTTTCGCATTGTAAGGACGTGCCATGGATACCGCTTTATCAACCAGCACCTTGCTCTCCGGGGAGAGGTCAACCGCGATAAGAATATGTTTATAAGCCATAGTGTTACTCCTTCCATAAGTTATCGATGACCAATGCGTGTAGCAGTCGTCTACCTGCCTTCATTACGGCCCAGTTGAGCAAAATTTTCAAGCATTGGTGTTGATAACGATTAACCTTGTGGCAAAAAAATTAGGGGATCTCCTACACTATTGAATAAGCCGTTCGGATATTAAAATGTGAAGCCGATCGGCTTTTAGTCTCTCTTTCACTGAACCGTCTGTCAGGGCATGGGTGCGGTAGTCCCGAAGCATTGCTTCGTGGGCGGACGCCGGGGAGGAAGTATGATTAGCACCGTCGCATTATTTTTGGGCGTTATGTGTGGTTTGCATCGTGAATATGGCGCGTTATTTCTCGTCCTTACGCGCGCTATTAGTGGTACTTCGTGGCTGCGATCCGTTGCTTTATCAATATGTCGACGGTGGAGGCTTCTTCACCTCGCATGGGCAGCCCAGCAAACAGATGCGCCTGGTGTGGTATATCTACGCCCAGCGCTATCGCGATCATCATGACGATGAGTTTATCCGCCGCTGTGAACGCCTGCGCCGTCAGTTCATTCTGACCAGCGCGCTGTGCGGCCTGGTGGTGGTGAGTATGATTGCTCTCCTCATCTGGCATTGAGCGCGATTGAGCGCAAAGGAAGGCGGGTATAGCTCGCCTTCCTTTTGCCACCCATCAGGGTGAAACCGTAAACCGAAGGTTAGAGATATCTTTCTGCACGGAAAATACCTTCCCGCTGTAGGAGATGCTGACCTCGCCGTTACTGCCTATCCTGGCATCTGTGATAGTACCTGTTCCTTCCAGAACAGGCGTCCGTGTCGCGAGTTCCCGTATGATGTCCCTGCTTTGCCCGGGTATCTCCCTGGAGAGATAGTAACGGTAGAGCACAGGTACCGTTGCGCCCCCTTTATCGTTAACGGTCATATAGAGCCAAAGGCTGTCAGATAATTTGTAACTCCGCTGTAGCTCGTCATCCTTTCGCGGATCTGGCGCGGAGTCCAGCCATACAAAACCGATAACCACAATAAATAGCGCCAGCGTGGCGGCCCGGTGGAGCCATTTAATAGCCGTTCTGAATGGCATATTCTATTCCTTCCTTGATATTGCGCTGGTCTGTAGGATCATCACCGTAAGGGGGTTTTTCATACCATTTCCCCCATCCAGGTTTCGATGTACCCGCACGGCCCTGAGCCCAGCCTGCACCCATTAGCAGGATGTTTGCAGGGATACCTGCAGCTGTACCGGCGGCACCGAAATTGAAATTGCCAAATGCTGCATAGTAAGGATCGAATTTTTTGTAATCCCATGGTCCACCATTTCTGACTTTTTGATAAAACCAGTAATAGGTCGAAGCCGTCGCCATATTGCGCGACATTCCGTGTCGACGCGCTTCGCGCATATTGTTAGCGATGATGATTGAGCCAGGGCCAGGGGTAGGTACAGAAGCCATACATTCTCCTTTGCATGATAATTAATCGCACCCGATATGGTACTAATTCCCCTATAAACGCGATGAACAAAAAATGTTCAGACTTTCCTGATGCTTACAATGGCATCGGCTCAAATTGCAGGCAAAAAAAAGCGGGCCAGTGACCTGACCCGCTTTTCGCGTTATCTGCCTGCGATTACAGGAATTGCAGGGAGATCCAGTAAAGACCGCCAGACAGCAGAATGGAGGCTGGCAGGGTAAACACCCAGGCCATCAGAATGCTGGTGACGGTTTTGCGTTGCAGACCACCGCCATCAACCAGCATGGTACCCGCCACGGAGGAGGAGAGAACGTGGGTAGTGGATACCGGCATACCGGTGTAGCTGGCCAGACCGATAGAGACGGCTGCCGTCATCTGAGCAGACATCCCCTGAGCATAGGTCATGCCTTTCTTACCGATCTTCTCGCCGATGGTGGTTGCCACACGACGCCAGCCAATCATCGTACCCAGACCCAGCGCCAGTGCGACCGCCATGATGATCCAGATCGGTGCGTACTCGATGGTATTCAGCATATCGACTTTCAGTTTCTTCAGCAGACGTTGGTCGTCAGCAGAAACTTCAGGCAGTTTGGATACTTTCTCGGTCACGTCAGAGATGCACAGCATGATGCGACGCATCTGGCCACGCTGCTCAGGTGTGAGCTTTTCGTAGCTTTCGACATCGGTCAGCATGCCTTTCGCCCGCTCCAGTGCGTTGATCGCATTGGCCGGATGGCAGTGGAACTGCGCCGGTTCAGTCGCGCCTGCTTCAGGAGAAGGGATCAGCTGATCAACGCCGGTGGCTTTTTTCAGCAGATCAGGACGCTGCTGGAAATAGGTTTCGACGTTGTTGATTGCATCGCGGGTACGGGTAATTTCGTAACCGGTAGCATTCATATTCACCACGAAGCCCGCAGGTGCCACGCCGATCAGAACCAGCATGACCAGACCAATCCCTTTCTGGCCGTCGTTCGCGCCATGAGAGAAGGCCACGCCGATAGCAGAGATGATCAGGGCAATACGCGTCCAGAATGGCGGCTTTTTCTTACCGTCTTTCTTTTCACGCTCGGCTGGCGTCAGGTGGATACGGGCACGTTTTTTGGTGCCGCTCCAGTAACGACGCAGCAGGAAAATCAAACCCCCTGCTACAACCAGACCGACAATCGGAGAAATAATCAGTGAACCGAAGATCCCCAGAACTTTAGGAATATTCAGCGCGTCCACCACAGACGTACCGGTCATCAGCGCATTGGTTAAACCAATACCGATGATGGCGCCGATCAGCGTGTGAGAACTGGATGCTGGCAGGCCGAAATACCAGGTACCGAGGTTCCAGATAATTGCAGCAAACAGCAACGAGAACACCATGGCGAGGCCATGGCCGGAACTGACATTGAGTAGCAGATCCGTTGGCAGCATATGCACAATGGCGTAGGCTACGCTCAGACCTCCCAGAAGAACACCAAAGAAGTTAAACACCGCGGCCATCACAACCGCAACTTGCGATCGTAAAGCACGAGTGTAGATAACGGTTGCGACTGCGTTCGCAGTGTCATGGAAGCCGTTAATCGCTTCGTAGAACAATACAAAGGCCAGAGCAAGCAAGAGTAAAAGCCCGGTATGGAAATCCAGGCCGGCAAACAAATGTAGCATAGGACGTTACGCCATCTTGAGGACATGAACGCGGCGCATTATCCAGGACAAATGCGCAACGGGCAAAGTGAAATATAGACTTTTTTGATTTGCCTACTGACATAAGCGTAGCAACAAAAGAATTATTTTTTAAATTTCAATTAAATGAACGAGATCGCGCATATTTGCTCTGGCACGCTTCTTGAGGAAACTTTACAATTCGCGCCCTCAAAACCAGGAGGATCGAGACGTGGAAAAGTATGATGCCATCATTATCGGCGCAGGTGCGGCGGGTTTATTCTGTGCGGCGATGGCTGGACAGGCAGGACGCCGGGTTCTGCTTCTCGATAACGGAAAAAAACCTGGGCGTAAGATCCTGATGTCTGGCGGGGGTCGCTGCAATTTTACTAATCTTTATATCGAACCCGCGGCCTATTTGAGCCAGAACCGTCATTTTTGCAAATCTGCTCTTGCCCGCTACACCCAGTGGGACTTTATTGACCTGGTCGGTAAGCACGGTATCGCCTGGCATGAGAAAACCCTGGGCCAGCTGTTTTGCGACGATTCGGCGCAACAGATCGTCGATATGCTGGTGGCAGAGTGCGAAAAAGGTCAGGTTACCTTGCGTCTGCGCAGCGAAGTCCTGGAAGTGGCACGCGATGACGCGGGCTACACCCTGCAGCTGAATGGCGAAACGGTAAGTGCGGAAAAGCTGGTGATCGCCAGCGGCGGGCTTTCAATGCCAGGGCTGGGCGCGTCGCCGTTTGGCTATAAAATTGCCGAACAGTTTGGCCTGAAGGTCCTCCCGACCCGTGCCGGTCTGGTGCCCTTCACCCTGCACAAGCCTTTGCTGGAGCAACTGCAAACCCTCTCCGGCGTCTCGGTGCCTTCGGTCATCACTGCTGAAGACGGCACCGTATTCCGTGAGAACCTGCTCTTCACCCACCGTGGTCTTTCCGGCCCGGCAGTGCTGCAAAATTTCCAGCTACTGGCAGCCGGGGGAGTTCGTCACCATCAATTTAGTACCGGACTGCGATCTGGCGAGCTTCCTTGATGAACAGCGCGCGGCACACCCTAACCAGAGCCTGAAAAACACCTTAGCCATGCAGCTGCCGAAGCGGCTGGTGGAGTGCCTGCAACTGCTGGGACAAATTCCCGATGTGTCGCTGAAGCAGCTCAACAGCCGGGACCAGCAGGCGCTGGTTGAGACCTTAACCGCCTGGCGCGTGCAGCCGAACGGCACCGAAGGGTATCGCACCGCGGAAGTGACCCTTGGCGGCGTCGACACCAACGAACTCTCCTCGCGCACCATGGAGGCCCGCCACGTGCCGGGGCTCTATTTTATCGGTGAGGTGGTAGACGTGACCGGCTGGCTGGGCGGCTACAATTTCCAGTGGGCGTGGGCCAGCGCATGGGCCTGCGCAGAGGCGCTGGCGGCCAAAGAATAAAAACTGACCGGGCATGCTGAACCGCGTAAATGTGCGTTAAAATAGTCCATCCGGCGCAGGGAGATCCTGCGCCGGTTTACTTCTTAAGGGGAGAAGGCTGTTAACGGTCCCCCCTTTTTCTTTACTGGCTCTGCCAGTCTGCATGGTTTGTATTTTGTCTTCAAAAAGGGTTGTGTATGTCATCTGCTCATCTCGGTTTTCCGACGGAAACCGTTGTTGTATTCGTGGTCATGGCGGTGGGGGCGATGTTTATCGACCTCTTTATGCATCGGCATGACAAACCCATTTCACTGAAAAGCGCCTCGCTCTGGTCAATCTTCTGGGTGATGATGGCGATGGCGTTCGCCGGGTTCCTGTACGTTCATCACGGTGCCGAAGTGGCGAGCCTGTTCCTCACCGGTTACGCGCTGGAAGAGGTGCTCTCCGTCGATAACCTGTTCGTGATGATGGCGATCTTCGCCTGGTTCGGCGTGCCGGATCAGTATCGTCACCGGGTGCTCTACTGGGGGGTGATTGGCGCTATCGTCTTCCGTGGGATCTTCGTTGCCATCGGTACCAGCCTGCTGAGCCTCGGGCCGTACGTCGAGGTGGTCTTTGCCCTGATTGTGGCCTGGACGGCGGTGATGATGCTTAAGCGCGGCGAAGAGCAGGACGAGATCGAGGATTACTCCCAGCATCTGGCCTATCGCGCGGTTAAACGCTTCTATCCCATCTGGCCGAAAATCACCGGCAATGCCTTCCTGCTGAGCCAGAAAGAGGTCGATGCCGAGCTTGCCAAACCGGAGAACCAGGATGTGATGGTGGGGCGGGTGAAGAAGGCGAAGCGCTATGCCACACCGCTACTGCTCTGCGTGGCGGTGGTGGAACTGTCAGACGTGATGTTCGCCTTTGACTCGGTGCCGGCGATCATCGCCGTCAGCCGCGAGCCGCTGATTATCTACAGCGCCATGATGTTCGCGATCCTCGGCCTGCGTACTCTCTATTTCGTGCTGGAGGCGCTGAAGCAGTATCTGGTGCATCTGGAGAAAGCGGTGATCGCGCTGTTGTTCTTTGTGGCCTTCAAGCTCGGTCTGAACGCTACCGATCACTTCTGGCATCACGGCTATGGCATTGGTGCCACCGCGAGTCTGTTAGTGGTGCTGGGCGTGCTGGCGGCGGGGATTGTGGCGAGCCTGCTGTTCCCAGGGAAACGGGAAGCCTGAGGCGTATTGCCCGGCGGCGCTGCGCTGGCCGGGCCTGCACTCTTCATAAACCGGGTAAGGCGAAGTCGCCACCCGGTTTATTTTACGGCTTGAGGGGCGAATTGCGGCGCGCGCGAGGCGGGTGGAAATGCCGCCAGTGCGGATCCTGCGCGGCAGCCAGCAGCTCGTGATCGCCGCGGGTATCACCCCAGGCGCGCACATGGTAGTTGGTCAGGCTGCCGTACACGTGCTCCAGGCGGGCCACTTTCTGCGCACAGCGACAGTTATGGCCGGTGATCCGCCCGGTCAGTTTGCCGTTTTTCACTTCCAACTGGGTGCCGATAAGCTTAATGCCGAGCTTGTCGGCCCAAGGCTGCAATACCAGCGCCGGCGATGCCGAACAGATCGTCACCTCTGCACCGGAGTTCACTTCCGCAGCCACCGCCAACACGCCCTGCGGACGCATCAGTTTGTCCCAGTATTTCTCGCAGAACAGCTCTGCCTGCTGACGCAGCCAGTGCTCATCCACGCCGGTCAGGAAGGTTCTGATCAGCACCTCTTTCAGCTCATCACGGGTCAGCTTACGGCGCACGCAGTGCAGGGTGGGCAAGGCCATCCGTACCAGGCGTCCGGCAAAGTAGCGTTTACCGAACGCAAAGCGTAAGAAAGGGATAAAGCTGTCGTGATGCGTCAGCGTGCCGTCGAAGTCGAACACCGAAAGGACGCTGGATTTTGCTACTGCCTCATCGGCAATCATATTGGTCATAACCGGGTCTTAGCTTAAATACATATTCTGTCCATCAGTTTACCTGCTTTAGCGTCAGATGCCACCCGCCTGCAGGCGGGCGGTCATCGGCATGGCTAGATAATATCGTCCACCACGCCGCCATCGACGCGCAGCGCCGCGCCGGAGGTAGCAGACGCCTGCTGCGAACAGACATAGACCACCATATTCGCCACCTCTTCCACCGTGGCGGCCCGCTGAATGACCGAACTTGGGCGGTTAGCCCATAACGAACTCTTTCGCCAGCGACTCCCAGCGATTTGCCGGTTTTCTCCTGCTCGTCTTTCATCATCTCTGCAAAGCCGTCCGACATTGTCGGGCCTGGGCAAAACGCTGTTTACGGTGACGCCGCTACCCGCGGCAAATTTTGCCAGCCCGCGCGCCAGCGACAGTTGGGCTGTTTTGGTTACCCCATAGTGGATCATGTCTGCCGGAATATTGCAGGCCGACTCCGAGGAGATAAACACCACCCGGCCCCAGCCTTTTTGCACCATGCCAGGCAGCAGGGCGCGCGATAGCCGCACCCCGGACATCACGTTGGTTTGCCAGTAGTTATTCCAGGTCTCGTCATCGGTAGCGTAAAAATCCTTTGGTCCGTAAATCCCGGCGTTATTCACGAGGATATCGACGCCAGAGGCGACCTTCAGCAGGGCATCCACGCCATCAGCGGTGCTGAGATCGGCAATCGCCGCCCGCACCTTCACGCCGGGTATCACCTGCTGAAGCTTTTGAATTCCCCGGTTGACCGAGTCGATGCTGCGTCCGTTAACAATCACTTCAGCGCCGCTTTCCGCCAGTCCTCTGGCGATGGCGAAGCCAATACCGCCCGTTGAGGCGGTCACTAACGCCACTTTCCCGGTAAGATCGATTTTCATGGTCTGCTCCATGTTGTTAGCAAAGTCAGACCATTAAGCGTAGCAGTTATGCGTTACAGCACCTGAAGCGCGTCGTGGCGCAGGGTGAAGGGGGTGGGGGTACAGACTGCAAGGCTCAGCGAGCCGTGCTGGACGTGGCTGACGCTCAGTGCAGAAGTAAAAGTGCTGTCGACGCTGACAATCTGCCAGGCGCTGCCGCCGCGCTGTTTAACAATCGCTTCCTTGCGTGTCCAGATGCGCCAGAAGGCTGCCAGTTTGGCCTCTGGCTCCTCCCGTTCCAGCTCCGCATGCTCTGCGAGGCTAAAGACGGCATTGGCCAGCGCTTGCCAGTTATCCCGGGGGCGGATCACTTCGATGTCGCAGCCCACTTCGCCCTCATCGCTTAACAGCAGGGCAATATCATCTCCGCTGTGGCTCAGGTTAAACCAGTACGGATACCCATCGACGAAGGCCGGTTTTCCCTGCTCTCCGAAGATGATTTCCGGCACCGGGGCGGGCGATAACGCCCGGGCGAGCAGGGTTCGCCCGGCCAGCCAGGGGAGGCGGCGCGCGCCCTGGGGCGCCTGTTCGGCCAGCGCTGACGCCAGAGGGTCAGCGCTGAGGGTAGAAATTTTTCCCAGCAGGAACTGGTACATAGTCACGCCCAGCGTTTAATGATAAGAGAAGTATTAATGCCGCCGAACGCGAAGTTGTTGCTTTGTAGATATTCGCAGTCAATATGACGGACTTTTCCCATAATATAATCTAATGCGCCGCATTGCTCATCCGGTTGTCTTAAATTGATGGTCGGCACGAACCACCCCTCGCGCATCATCTCCAGGCTCATCCATGCCTCCAGCGCACCGCAGGCACCCAGCGTATGGCCGAAATAGCTCTTCAGTGATGAGATGGGTACGCTTTCGCCAAACACCGCGGCGGTGGCCTGGCTTTCGGCAATATCACCCCGGTCGGTGGCGGTGCCGTGCGCCCGAAATGTAGCCTATGTCCTGCGGTTTTAGCCCGGCTATTTTCAGCGACTTCTCCATACAGATCTGCATCGTCTCCCCGCTGCGGCTGGGTGATATGCGCTGCGTCGCAGTTGGTGGCGAAGCGACAATTTCCCCGTAAATCGTCGCCCCGCGCGCCTTCGCATGTTCCAGCTCCTCCAGGATCAACGTCCCGGCCCCTTCGCCGATTACCAGCCCGTCGCGCTGGATATCGAAGGGTGACGGCGTGGCCTCCGGGGCGTCGTTACGCTGGCTGGTGGCGAACAGGGTATCGAATACCGCTGCTTCTGACGGACACAGCTCCTCTGCGCCGCCCGCCACCATCACTGTCTGATAGCCGTGGCGAATCGCTTCCCACGCATAGCCAATCGCCTGGCTGCCGGACGTGCAGGCGCTGGACGTCGGGATCACCCGGCCACGCAGCCCGAAGAACAGACCGGTATTTACTGCCGTGGTGTGCGGCATCATCTGCACATAAGTCGTGCCAGTGATGTTGTTGGTGTGTTTCTCGGTGAGCATGGTGGCAAACTCGCTGACCGGCCCGGTGCTGCCAGTGGACGAGCCATAGGCAATGCCGGTTTCGCCCTGGGTCAGAACCGGATCGTCAATCAGCCCCGCCTGCGTCAATGCCAGTTCGGTGGCGCGAGTCGACAACAACGACACGCGGCCCATGGCGCGGATACGCTTGCGGGTATAGTGATCCGGCAGAGTAAAATCGTCGATCGGCGCGCCCAGCAGGGTGTGTAGCCCTTCATAGACCGTCCACTCCGGCATCTTACGTACCGCGTTTTTATACTGCAGTAAGCGGGCAGAAACCGACTGCCAGTCTTCACCGAAGGCGGTGACGCCGCCCATACCGGTAATCACCACGCGGCGCGTCATAGCATTCCTCCATTAATGGAAATGACCTGACGTGTCACGTACCCCGCAATATCCGACATCAGGTAGCTGGCCAGTCCGGCCACCTCGTCTGCCTGACCCATCCTTTTCATGGGGATGATGGCCATGGCCTCTTTCAGCGCGGCCTCTTCCATCTCGATCATGCCGGTATCAATCAGCCCAGGCGCAATGCAGTTGACGGTGATGTTGCGCTTTGCCAGCTCAATCGCCAGCGCTTTGGTGGCACCGATAATGCCTGCCTTGGCCGCGCTATAGTTCACCTGGCCCCGGTTGCCCATCACCCCGGAAACGGATGACAGGGTGATAATGCGGCCGCCCTTGCGGGTGCCAATCATCGGCATGATGCAGGGGTGAATAACGTTGTAAAAGCTGTCGAGGTTGGTGTGGATCACGCTGTCCCAGTCCTCTTCACTGAGCGCCGGAAAGGCACCATCCCGTGCGATCCCGGCGTTACTGACCACGCCATACCAGGGGCCGTTTACCTCCATATCCTGCTCCAGCACCTCGCGGCACTGGGCGCGGTTACCCACGTCAAACGAGAGCAAACGCCCGTTGCCGCCCGCCTGTTGGATGGCGTTCAGGGTGTCCTGTGCTCCTGCGGCGTCGCGGTGGTAGTGCACCCCGAGCGTAAATCCGTCAGCGGCCAGTTTAAGGGCGATGGCCCGGCCAATGCCTTTGCTGGCGCCGGTGACCAGAACGGAACGACTCATTGACTTACCCCCTGCTTAAAAGTGATGCCAATTCCTCTTTGCCGGGCTGGAAGGTATTCACCCGCCCGGTTGCCAGCGTGGCGTTATCGGCAGTGATCGCACACTCGAAGCTGCTAAAGCGTTCATCCTGCATCAGCAGGGTGACGGTGACCGTTAAGTCGCTGTTGGCCGGGAAGATCCCTGCCGCACACACCAACTCCCGCGCCCCGAGTACCATGCCGAGCGACAGGTTTTCCTGCCCCTGCTGCTGGCGATGCCAGCCTGACCAGACGCCAACCGTCTGGGCCATCAGTTCAAGGGCATACCATCCCGGCAGATCGCCCGCGGCGTTCAGGAACGGCGCCAGCACGCCCTGTGAATTGACCGTGACGCGGCAGACGGCAGACTCGTCGGTCACACTCTCTACTGACGCCAGCAGCAGCATAGGCGCATCGTGAGGCAGGTAGTCGGTGGGGGATAAATAACTCATGACACTCTCCCCAGCAGGATGCTGGCGTTATTGCCGCCAAAGGCGAAGGAATTGGACAGGATCACCGCTTTTTTTCAGCGCGGTGGGCTTATGCAGCACACCGCAGGCGGCCGAGGGTAGGATCGGGCGCATAGCGGCTGAAATCCTGAGCGGGCAGCGGCAGATCGTGGGTCAGGATCAGCCAGCTTAGTGCGGCTTCGGTGATCCCTGCGGCACCCAGCGTGTGGCCGGTCAGGTGTTTGGTTGAGCTGCAGGGCACGGCCTCGCCAAACAGGTCATGTACCACCTGCGACTCAATCTGGTCATTGAGCGGCGTCGCCGTACCGTGCAGGTTGATGTAACCCACATCGTCCGGTTTCAATCCTGCGGCGTTCAGCGCCTGATTAATGGCGTTGATGGCACCTTCGCCCTGAGGGTGTGGGGCAGAAATATGGTACGCATCGCTCGACTCACCAGTTCCCAGCAGCGCTACCGGCTGCGGCTCGCGGGTCAGCACCATCAGTGCCGCCGCTTCGCCAATAGTGATCCCCCGGCGGTCACGGCAAACGGCTCGCACAGCGTGGTGGAGAGCGATTCGAGGCTGCTAAAGCCATTCACCGGCATTCGGCTCAGCGTATCTGCGCCGCCGACCAGGGCGATATCCACCAGCCCCGGCCTCAATCAGCCGACGCCCGCTGATAATCGCCCGCGCGCTGGAGGAGCAGGCGGTAGAGAGGGTATAGGCCGGGCCATCCAGATTCAGCCAGTTGGCCAGAAAGCGCGACGGATCGCCCAGCTCCTGCTGCGCGTACCGCCAGTTAACGCTGGTTTCGCCGTTCATCGACAGGCGCACATGCTCGTCGCCCTCGTCCAGGCCCGAGGTGCTGGTGCCCATGACCACCGCCACCCGGTCGCGGCCATAACGGGCAATGGCTTCATCGACCACAGGCTGGATCTGCGCCAGCGCCGCCAGCAGAAGCTGATTATTCCGCGAGCGATGCAGGGCCGCGCTATCCGGGATGGCAGGCAGCTCGCCATCGACGCCGCCCAGCACCGCATCCTGGCCCTGCAGCCAGCCGCTGCGCAGGCGCATACCCGGGGCCACGCCGCGCGTCAGGTTAGCGGCTATCTCATTGGGCGCGTTGCCCAGGGCATTGATCAGGCCAACGGCAGAAATATAAATCATCTCAGTCATCCAGATATTGAATGGTGATGTGGTAGTGGAACGCCTGTTGTTCGATGCTGATTGGCTGGCGTTTGCCCTTGCGTTGCAGGTAGACGATCTCCGTCACCAGCGCGCCGTCAGCATTGCGCAGCTCGCGTCGGTCGCCGCGATCCCGCAGCGTCCAGCCCTTCGGCAACTGCGGCAGCCAGGCGTCGATCGGCCAGTGGCTGAGCATCACATCCGCCAGCACCTGGCTGGCTGGGGGCAGCTGCGGGACGACAATAGACTGTTCAGTATGGATGCCCGTGGCATCGTAGGTGGCGAGGAACAGTCGAATGCCGACCGATGACAGCCCGGCGAGCGTCACCTTCTGCGCATCGGCATTCAGCATCACCAGCAGCGACTGGGTTGTGCCGTTAAAAGCGGCCGGTCAGCAACTGCTGCGACGACAGCGCCGGAGTGATGCCCGGCGGGCGGCAGCGTCACCCGGGTGCCCGGCTGTAACCAGGCCTGCGGGCGCGTCGCGTCACTGTTTTGCGTGGTGTGGCTACAGCCAGCCAGCAGCAGCGCGCCGATCAGGGCGGCGGCGCGGTAAAAGGGGTGATCATCGTTTTCTCTCTTTTTTAGCCGGCATCGCCAGCGGTGCCAGCAGGAAGGCGGTGAAAATACCGCTGACCAGCACAATCCCGAAACTGCTGATCGCCTGCGTGGCGCTGAACACCAGCATACCGAGGGTCAACAGGGTGGTCATCATCGCCAGGGTGATGGCCAGCATGGAGGTCAACGGCGTACCACGCGGGTTGTTGAAGAATAGCGTGTAGTTGATACCAATGCCGAGCACCAGTACCAGCGCCAGCAGCGAGAACAGGTTAACCGGATGGCCCGTGGGCCGACAGGGCTGCCAGGCCACAGCCCAGCGACAGCAGCGAGGGCACCAGGGTAATCAGCCCCTTACGCCAGCCGAGGCGCAGCATCGCGCCACAGGCGATCACGGCCAGGGCGACAGCCAGCAGAACGGTAAGCACGGTGCGGTAGAGGGCAAACAGGCTGTCGAAACTCGCCTTGCGATCCACCCAGACTACGCCCGGATGTTTATCCGCCAGTATGCGCAGGGCCGGGCTGTTTTTCACACCATCCACCGGCACCAGCACGCCGCTTTCGCCGTCGGGCAACGTCAGCCACAGCAGGCGCCAGCCTTCACTGGCGGGGCTGGCAAGCCAGGCTTCCACCTCCACCGGCATGGCATTCAGATCCGGCGACACCGTGGTCAGCCCGGCGTTTTGCAGAACCTTCGTCACTGCCGGGGCCGCCTTTTTCAGCAAATTCAGGTCGCTTTCCTGCCGCGCCAGCGAGTTCAGCGGCAGGGTGCGCCAGGATTTCAGGTCACCCGCCTGCTGCGCCTGGGCCAGCGCTGGAGTGAAGGCCTCCAGCCGCTCCAGCGTCTGCTGGGCCGACGCGCCATGCACCACAAACCATTTCTGATCGACACCCTGGCCGGTCAGGGCGGTGATGGTTTTTTCCTGGGCCAGAATATCCTGCGGCAGGGCCTGCAACTGGGCGATATCGTCATCCACCCGCAGCGTGGTGAGGCCAGCCAGGGCCGTCAGGGCCAGCACCACCGGCAGGCCCACCGACACACGTCTGTCAGTGCGCCAGGCCGCCAGCCAGCGCAGCATCGGCACACTGGCCGGAACCGGGCGCACCGGTAAGCCGCGGCACAGCCATGGGTGCCAGAAGATCACCGTCAGGCAGGCGGCGCTTAATCCTGCGGCGGCAAACACCGCCATCTGGCGAATGCCCGGAAACGGGGCCAGCATCATGATGAGATACGCCACCACCGTGGTAAGCAGCGCCAGCAGCAGTGCGTTACGCACTTTCGCCAGGCTCTGCCAGGGGGAGTCCTGCGCGCCGTGAACCATCCGCTCGGTCAGGTAGTAAAGCGTGTAATCCGCTGAAATGCCGATAATGCTCATGCTCATCACCAGCGTCATCAGATGCAGCTCGCCAAACAGCAACAGGGTGGCGACGGTGCCCGCCAGCGCGCCCATGGCGATGGAGACGAGGCACAGCAGCAGCGGACACAGGGAGCGGAACACCGCCACAATCAGCAGGATCACCCCCAGAATGGTGGCGACGCCGAGGGTCGAAATATCCCGTTTCGCCTGCTGGCTGGCGTAGTCGCTGTAAAACACGGTGCCGCGCGACAGCAGCTGCGCATGGGGATAACCTGTTTTGAGCTGATTTTCCAGGTCATGGAGCCGGGTCACCAGCTGGTGGGTTTGCTGCATATCAAACGACGAACCGGCCAGTTCGCCGTGCAGCAGATACCAGTAATTGCCGGCATCGTCTTTGGTCACCAGCCAGCCGTCCATCAGCCGCAGCTTCTGGCTGTTTTGCGCCAGCGCCAGCTGCGAGCCGCGCATCAGCATCAGCGGATCGTTTTGCAGCTCTTTGCCGCTGACGCCAGAAAAGGCGGAGTAAAGCTGGGACAGGATCCACTGGGCCTGCGCCTCGCCACCGCTTTGCAGGCGCGCGCGGGTGGCAGGGTCAATCAGGCCGTTGCGGTGCTGCCAGAAAAATTCTCCCCAGGCCTTCTGCCCGGCGGCATCCATCGGCCCTTTTACCTCGTGCAGGGAGCCTGAGGCTTGCAGCAGGCTCAGCCACTGCTGCGCCACCTGCGGATCGGGGTGTTTTCCTGGGCTGACCAGCCACACCAGCTGGCGGTCAAGCCGTTCGATAAAGCCGTCATTCAGCGCCGGGGGATAGCCCCGAGGCTCTGTTTGGGCAACATCGCCAGTACGCTGCTGTTCAGCCGCGCCCCGGGCAACAGCGCCAGCAACATGCCCAGCAGCGCCAGGCATACCACCGCCCACACCAGCGCCGGACGGCGGGTGTTACGGTGCGGCAAAGCGTTGGCGTTCGGCATCGGTCAGGCTGGCGGGGGTCAGTTGGTGGCGGGAGAGGGCGATAACCGTCCGGTCGCCCTGTTTGTCGTTCAGCACAATAGATTCAAGAAAGGTCGCGCCACCCAACTCCAGCGAGGCGAAAATCTTATCCAGCGGCGTGGTGGTGGGCGTCAGCACCAGCGACCAACGATCGTTGCCGAGGTCTTTAAAGTCGATGCGGAAATTCTCCTCCAGCACCTTGCGATCGGCCTGGAACAGGGCGCGCAGCAGGTGGTTGAACTGGAACATCTGCGGATTATTATCGGCGGTGATGATCTGCGGCGGCTGGCCATTGATGATTTGCACCATCCGTTTGTCATCCAGCAGCAGCGTCATCGGGAAGGGTGCTTTTTGGTCCCACAACAGGCCGTTGTCGCGCGCGATCAGCATCTCGCCGTTGGATCGCAGCGGCTGGGGCAGATCCTTAATGGTGCGGGTCTGCTCAAAGTGGGCGCGCACCACTGGCTGTTCGGTAAAGCGCTGCTGTAATGCGTCCAGCGTGACGGCGTTGGCCCACGGACCGATCAGCAGGGCAAACAGCGGTAACCACTTCATGGCGTCACTCCCATGCGCTCAAACAGGATCGCCGGGCTGACAAAACACAACTCGCGGCTCTTCTCTTCCACGGCCACCCTGAATGGTGTAGCCGGTGGTGGTACGTTTGCCGCTGGTGGCGTCAAAAATCTGATAGGCGATACGCAGGCGGTTCTCAAACTCTTCGATATGGGCCTGGACGCGGATCCGTTGCTCAAAGGTCAGGACATCGCGGTATTTCACCCGGGTATCCACCACCGGCCAGAGATAGCCGGATGCCTTCATCTGGCGATAGCCATAATCAAACTGGTTGAGCAGGGCCTCGCGGGCAATCTCAAAATAGCGGAAGTAGTTGCCGTGCCAGACCACGCCCATCATATCGACGTCGTGAAACGGCACAGTCAGCTCTACTTCGGTCGTAAAGCGGGGATCGGTCAGCACCCTTTACTCCTTCTCTTTAGTATCCGGCAGACGCCAGAAATCGAAAAAATTGAACCAGTCGAGCGGCGCTTGTAGCGCGTAATGTTCCAGCCGCTGCGCGTAGCGATCGACGGTCTGTTGTAACGCCTGCTGGCGCTCGCCGCGGGGTAACAGCAGCGGATCGGCAAACTCTTCGCAGTGGATATGCAACTTCTCCTGCTGGCGCAGGGCGAAGATCAGCATCACCGGGCAGCGCATCAGCGAGGCGAGAATAAATGGCCCCTGGGGGAAAGGCGCAGGCTGACCCATAAAGTCGCTCCATACCACGCGCCAGCTGCCGCCGCGCTGCGGATCGACGGCGATCCGATCCCCGACGATCGCCACCCACTCCCCGCGATCTATCTTCTCTTTCAGAAGGATAGCGGTGTCAGGGCCGATGCTTGTGACCGGGATCAGGTTCAGACCGGCCTGCGGCGCCATCTCCTCCATAATCTGTTTAAACCGCTGGGCGTTATCGGTGAACACCAGCGCATTAATGGTTTTTACCGCCTTTCTGTTGCGCCATGGCGCGACACGCCTCCACATCACCCAGATGGGAGGCCAGCAGCAGCTTGCCCTGCGGCACGGTAAGATCCAGTTTTTCCCCGCGCGCCGGGAGCGAAGATCACGTCCCGATCCAGCCGGAGCTCGCCGCGCCAGCTGGCGACTTTATCCAGCATCGCATTGCCAAAACGCAGGAAGTGGAAAAAGCTGTTCAGTCGCGCAGGTTTTGGCTGCTGGCGCTGCGCCAGCACCTCACTGACGCGGGCGATCCACTGCTGCGATGCCTGCCGCGCCGGACGTGCCGTAAGCCAGTACACGGCAACCACCGGCCACAGCCAGAACGGTAAAGGCTCTGCGTCCGAGCAGCTGCCAGACCCGCAGCATCAGGCGCATACCGAGGAGACCTTTCACTTCCTGCTGCTGCGCCCAGTGCTGGCTGCGGCGGCGAAACAGCAGCGAGGGGATGCGCGGTAACATGCCGAAAAACAGCCGGGTGTGCATCCAGGAGATCAGCAGGTTGTCTTTCAGGGCATCGAAATGGGAAATGCCATCCTGCGGATAGGTCACCCGGGTGGGCAGAAAATAGCTGGTGTGGCCCTGCCAGTAGAGGCGCACCATCACTTCCGTATCAAAATCCATCCGCTTGCCGAGCGACACGCGGTTTACCAGTTGCAGCGTGGGCGCGACCGGGTAGACGCGAAAGCCGCACATGCTGTCTTTAAGCTGCAACGACAGGGTTTCTATCCACACCCAGACATGGGTGACCCAGCGGCCATACCGGCGCGAGCGGGGGATGGAGTCGTCGTATATCGGCTGACCGGAGATCAATGCCTGTGGGTGGCGTTCTGCCAGCGCCAGCAGCTGCGGTATATCCTCAATCGCATGCTGCCCGTCGGCATCCACCTGCACCGCATGGGTATACCCCGCCCCGGCGCACACTTTCAGCCCGCGGATCACCGCCGCGCCTTTACCGGCGTTGTGCATCAGCCGCACCAGGGTGACATGGGCATTGTCAGTAGCCAACTGGTCCAGCGTCTGCCGGGTACTGGCGTCGCTGCCATCGTCGACCACAATAATCGGCAGCTGAAACGGCGCCCAGGCGCGTCAGCACGTTCGCCATCATTGCCCGTGGTTGTAGCAGGGGATCAGGATGCAGGGACGGAGGCTTAGCGACATAGACGAATCTTCCCGCTGCTGGCGGTGTGGCGTTGTTCGCCGTCGTGACGCTGATAGCGAAAAGTGAGCATCTCGCGCCCGGCGTCCCAGTCAAGAGTGAGGGTCACCGTGGCATCAGGGAGCAGCGGTGCCTGGAATTTCACGTTCTGAATACTGTGAAAGCGATAGTCTGGCACCAGCAGCGTGGTGGCGTAGTGCATCACCCAGTCGAGCTGGGTGACGCCGGGCAGCAGGGGCTGGACGGCAAAATGGCCCTGGAACCAGAACAGGGCCGGATCCAGGTGCAGGACAATCTCCAGCTGCTGCGGTTGTGCCTGATGGCGCTCGATTTCATGGATTTTCATGAAATAATTCCTGTAACTGCGCATAGACACGCTTGTTCATACTGTTCACCGGCATTTCATCAACAATGCGCCAGTGACGGGGAATGGCGACGGGTTCTAGCCACGGTTGCAGGGCGCGTCGCCCAGGCCAGAACCTGCGCTTTACGCCCGCGCTGGCAGAGCTGCTGACGCCCGGCGTCACTCAGCACCAGCAGCACGCCAATCGTCTGGCGTCCGTCCCGCGTGACCGGCAATGCCGCCGCTTCGCAAATGCCCTCCAGCGCCAGTAGCCGCTGTTCGATTTCAGTCAGTGAGATGCGTTTGTCCTTCGATTTTCACCACCCGGCCCCGGCGACCGACGATACTGAACTGACCGTTATCCTCAATGTGCAGGATATCGTCGAGCAGCAGACCTTCAGGCGCGCGGATCAGGGGGGAGGTGACGTGAAAGGCGTCATCAACGCGGCTAATTTTCACGCCCGGGAAGGGCTGCCAGAGGCGCGCGTCCGCCTGACGATGACGCCAGGCGAGAACGCCGGTTTCGCTGCTGCCATAAATTTCATCCGGCCACAGCCCCAGCCAGCGATGGGTCGCGCAAGCTGACTCCCATGCCAGCACGCCACCGGCGGAGATCAGTATGGCGACGGGGGGGTGGGGCGAGCCGGGTATCAAGCCGCTTCAGGAACGCCGGGCTGCTGATAAACAGATAACGCTTAGTGTGATCCAGCGCCGCCAGTTGCTCGGCATAGGTCAGCATCTCCGCATGCAGCGGCAGCCCCAAAGACAAGGGTAGCAGGATACGAAACGTCAGGCCGTACAGGTGCTGTGGCACCACAGAGGCCACCACGCAGCAACCGGGGAGGCGCTCGCCAAACCGTTCAGCCAGCAGCCTGGCCTCCCGATCGAGCTGGGCGATGTGCTTGATAATACGTTCAGGCTTGCCGGTGGAACCGGAGGTAAACAGCTCGATAATGCGGGAGTCATCAATGGCCGGCAGCGGCGTGAACGGGGTGGCGCTACGACGGGCCGAGCTGACGATGATCAGGCGGCCCCGGACGTTCAGCGTCCTGTCGCTCAGCACACCGTTGAACAGCTTCTGCTGCTCTTCCAGCAGCGATTCGCGGCTGTGGCCCGGCAGCACCGGGATTTTGCCCGCATGCAGCGTTGCCAGCAGGGCGACGATAAACAGATAACTGCTCTCAAAACAGAGCGCCCAGCGATCGCCTTCCTGCTGCTGTAAAATGGCCATCAGCCCGCTAACGTCGTCGCGTAACTGCCCCAGCGTCCAGCAGCGATCGCCTGACCAGGCGACGGGCGTGTCGTCCGGGCGGGGAGCATTCAGCCACTGGCTCAAAGGAAGAGGGTTACGCATCATGCTGCTCTTTTTTTATCCGTCGCTGGCGCACCAGCCCATTCGGTCGCCATCAACGCGCCCATCAGGATATAGGCGATCATGCCGTTCCACAGCGTCCAGAGCCGCATATCGCCCCGTAGCGCGGTGAACAGCGCAATACCGCCGTTCAAAATGAAAAAGCCGCACCATACCCGGGTGACCACGCGGGTATAGCGCACCCCTGAAGGGGGTAAGTTCGGTTCGCGCAGCCGGGCCAGCCGTTCAACGATGGGCATTGTCGTCCACAGCGATCCGCCAAAGACGGCCAGCATCACCAGATTCACCACCACCGGATAGAACAGCAGCCACTGATGCGCTTTCAGCAGGTAACTTGCGGTACACAGGGCGATACCCGCCAGCGCAACGGTTTGCACGGCATAGCGCATTGGCCCGGCGTTATGCCGCGCCTGACGAAAGCGCAACAGCAGCAGGACCGCCAGTAGCGGCAGCAGCCAGTGCAGGCTGTTATGCATCAGCCCGAAGCCAATCAGAAAGGGCCATGCGACCAGCATCAACCCCGTCAACAGGGGGATCGCCGGAAATGACCGTCCGCCACGCCATGGTGTCTTACGCTTCGCGCAGGAGTTTTTCTACCGCATCCACTACGTCCTGAACGGTACGTACAGACTTGAAGGTTTCCGGTTTGATCCGGGCACCCGTTTTCTTCTGCAGATGAACAACCATATCGACGGCATCGATGCTGTCCAGCTCCAGATCTTCATACAGGCGTGCCTCTGGGGTGATGGCTTCCGGGTCAATCTCAAACAGAGTGATCAGGAGCGTGGTCACTTCCTGATAAACGGATTTGTGTTCTGTAGTCATGATAAATTCGGTCTCAGGCGCGATGGGCTGTGATAAAAGAGGCCAGAGTGGCAACGGAGTAGAAATGCTGACGCATCTCTTCGCTTTCGGCAGATAACACCACGCCGTACTGGTTTTTTTACCGCCAGGCCCAGTTCAAGGGCATCGATCGAGTCAAGGCCCAACCCATCGCCAAACAGCGCGGCATCCGTATCGATATCCTCTGCGGTCAATTCGTCCAGATTCAGGGTAGTAATTATAAGATTTTTAATTTCAAGGTAGAGCGCTTGCATCATTAATTCCTGACAAAGATTGAAGACCGGATGTTAAGCGATGCTGCAGGTGTCGGTTAAGTTCTCTTGCTGCCAGAGCCGGTTCCTGGACTGCTGCATCGTAAAAATCGTCAATACCTATTCGCTCACGGACATCGACCGTGAAGAACGGTTTTTTCGGCGGTATGTTATACCAACGGCTCTGTTTATCGAGCAGATGCTCGCTGCAGTGGATGATAACCACCCGCAGATCGCTGTTGCAGCGCACGGCAATATTGGCCGCGCCGCGTTGTAGCTTGATGGCTTTTCCCACCTGCGTGCGCGTGCCTTCCGGGAAAATCAGTAGCGTATCACCCTGCGCCAGCCGCTGCTGACAGGCGCTTAGCAGGGTGTCAGCTTCGCTGTTGATCAGGTAATCCGCCGCGCGGATCGCCCCGCTGACAAAGGGGTTACGCAGCAGGGCGCTTTTAACCAGACAGTCGGTTTCTGGCATCACCGACGCAATCAGCACGTAGTCGATAAGTGTCGGGTGGTTCGCCACTACCAGACAGCCGCGCTCATGGCGCAGCACGTCGGGATTATCGAAGCGGTAATCCAGCACGCCCAGGGCGCGGGCGACGGTTAAAAAAGCACGAAAGCTGGCAGCAATACTGCGCCGGGCGAGACGGCGGCGACGCGCCCGGTCGCGCTGGAACAGGTTCAACAGGTTGAACCACACCAGTGACAGCATCAGCCCGCCTACGCCAAACAGCACGAAGCATGCGCCGGTCATCAGCATTCGCCAGCCGCGGTTGAGGGTCGCCATGAGACTTGTCATGCACGCGTCCACCGCCACAGCAGGCGCTCGCCGGGCACCGCAAATTGCTCATCGTGACGCAGGAAGTGGCGCAGGAACTGCAGGCTCTGCGGCAGCGATGGCTCGTCGGGGCACCGGACCGATTCCGTTTCGCAGCGCAGGGCGTCACCGGCCTCGATGACCAGCGCCATGGCATAGGGCCAGGTCGGCATCTGAGCCGGCAGTGCGGAGCGGTAAAAATCGGGCAGGGTGCCATCAAAATCGACCAGTAACACCCGCGTATATCCGGCATGCAGCAGGCTCAGCACCTCGCAAAGACCCTGCTGAAAAGTATCCATTCCGGCGGAAAGTGATGACGAAACAATCGGCTGACGCGCCGCGATAGTCAGATTGCCCACCGCAGAGTTGTGGACCGACATGGCAAAGTCGGTCGGGGAAACATCCTGCCCGGTCGCCAGCGCGTGCAGGAGGCGATAGTTACGCTCCAGCTCGCCATGACGGCTGGTATAGACCACGGCATCAATGGCATGTTTTCGCACCATCGCCAGGCCGCAATCGACCGCCAGCTTACTGCCTGAACTGAGGCGGCGGGCGGTCATCATCGGCAGATCGGTCAGTTTGGCCTGCGGCGCAGCAGGATCGATGGCGTGCAAACCCTGCGACCATGCCTGCCACTGATCGGCATCGCTAAGCCCTGGCGCTCTGGCATGCCAGTCGAGAATGTTAAATGCAAATTTCATCTGCGCGCGTCCGCGATCAATCCGTCTTTCAATAACGCAGCAAAAATCAGGCCGCGTTATTATTCATTTTTCTGACAAATCAATAAGGTGTGGCCCACCCCGAGATTGTCATGCCGTTGTTCTACCCCGGAATCCTGCTCTCTCCAGATAGTGGTAAAATTTCTCTACGCTATAAAAACGGCTGTTGCCGTTCGCCATACAGGTGAAATAGAGCGAGGTTGCGTTCAGGCTGAAGGAGGCCGCTTCGAATTTTTGCGCATCCCAGAAGGGTTCCAGAATGCATAAGCGCGCGCCTGGCTTCATCACCTTCGCCACGTTGCCCAGCAGGGTAACAATCTGATCGGGAGAGAAGCAGTCCAGGAACTGGCTCATCCACCAGATATCAGCGTCACCCGGCAGAACAGCGTCGCTAAGCATATCGACAGGATGGAACGCAATACGATGAGATAATCCTGCATTTGCAATATTTTCCCCGGGCCAGTGCAATTTGCTGCGGCAGATCGAGCAGCGTCACGGTGATATTTTTCATCGTATCTGCAGCAGCGTAGCGCCCATTTACCCGTATTGCCGCCGACATCGTACAATTTTGTCGGCGAGCTTGCGAATATAAGGGGTAATGCGGCGTCGAATGCGCCATCGGAATAGAAATGATCGAAAGCAAACCAGCTTCGCTGCGCCTGTTCAGGCAACGCAGACAGTGCCGGATAAATGGTTGGCCATTCGCCAAAGACAGATAGGCCAGCCGGTTTCGCCGTGCTCAGTGACTCGGCAAGGTGAAACAGACCCTGATAGCAAACATCCTGGGTGAAATCCATGTTGATGCGGGTCATGCTGTCATGCAGTAAATAATGCCCAATTTTGGCCAGATAGTATCGCCCCTCCCGGTGCGTCACTATGCGCCCGCTTAATCCCATATCCAGCAATACCCCAGCGCCATATTCACTGAGCGTGCTGTTTGCCACGATCTCATCCACAGTAGCGCCATGCGCTCCCTGCTTATCCAGCCAGGCGAGCCACGCCAGTGTTACGCAGACAGAGGGCGGTTTGAAAAGCATCGGGGCAAAAGCGATACGTTGCGCTTCGGTGATGGCCTCAAGCGCGCTGAGCGTGTCCTTTTCGTACATGAAATGCGTAACCTTTCGCCGGTTGAAACAGAGAGCGTCGGGCCAGGCTGACCCGACGAGTATAAAATTTACCGCGCAGCGCTCGCTGAATGGGGTGGCGGGGTGATACCGTTATCCCGGCAGGCGGCTTTTGGGTCGGCCCGGCCCGAGCAGGATCGCCAGCTTGCTGCCTCCCTTGGTGGTTTCCATCCAGATCTTACACACGCTGGTAAGCGGAACAGACAATAACATCCCGACCGGGCCAAGTAACCAGCCCCAGACCAGCAACGACAGGAACACCACCAGGGTGGACATTCCCAGCCGGTGGCCCATCATCCGTGGTTCCACGATATTGCCCAGCACCATATGCACGATCAGGAACAACGCCCCACCATGGCACACTCATAGAAGCCATTAAACAGAAACGCCTGGATCATCGGCGGTACGGCGGAGATCACCGCGCCGATATTGGGCACATAGTTCAGCAGGAAGGCCAGCACGCCCCACATCAGGGCGAACTGCACGCCCAGCAGCGCCAGCCCCAGCCAGACGATGGCACCTGTCCACAGGCTTAACAATGTTTTCAGCGCCAGATAATGGGAGACGCCCTTCAGCGCCCGGTGCAGACCGGCGATGTGGATCTGCGGATTATTCAGGGCAAAACGCATTTTGTAGGGCACGTGGCGCACTTCAAACAGCATGAAGACCACCGTCATCACCAGCAGCAGGACGCTGGCCATCGCCCCGGAAAGCTGGGTCATTAGCGCGGTGGCAAAGGTCATTACCTTTTCCGAGTCCATCCGTCTTAGCATTCGCTCCGGGGAGATGTGCAGGTTGAGGAACGGGAACATCTCCTGCAGATCGATAAGTTTGCGCGTCAGCTCTTTATTGTATTTCGGCAGCGTGGCGGCAAATTCATTGAGCGAGGCCGCCAGCACCCCGAACAGCGCCGTCATGCCTATCAGCATCACGACCACCACAATGGTGATGGCCAGGGGACGACTCACCCCTCGGCGCAAAAAACCAGGTGACGAGGGGGTTAAGGACGATAGCGAAAAAGAGTGCCAGCAGCAGCTGCACGAGAATATCCGCGGCGGCGTGGATACCGGCAAGGATCACCACCAGACAGGCCATTTTAAGCAAAATATGGAGGCCTGCTTTATCAGGTTGCGTAAGACCCGTTTTATCGGTGGCGTGATTAACATAATATTTCCTCTTATGAGATGCTCATAAGTGTAGTGGCGCGCATCGCGCTTCGGCTGAGGCCTTTAATCTTAAAGTCGCTGCTGCAATTCACCCCTTGTCATGGTAATAGTGAAACACTGTTGTAAAAATTCTGGTGAACCTGATGCCCGAACCTGCCGCCGAACCGGCACTGAGTGGATTACGCCTCAACCTGCGTATTGTTTCCGTCGTTATTTTCAACTTTGCCAGCTACCTGACCATCGGCCTGCCGCTGGCCGTGCTGCCCGGCTATGTCCATGACGTCATGGGATTTAGCGCCTTCTGGGCGGGTCTGGTGATCAGCCTGCAATACTTCGCCACGCTGTTAAGCCGCCCCTATGCCGGGCGCTACGCCGACCTGTTTGGCCCGAAAAGCATTGTGGTGCTGGGGCTGTGCGGCTGCTTCCTGAGCGGAGTGAGCTATTTCCTGGCCGGGTTAACCAGCGCCTGGCCGATAGTGAGCCTGGCGCTGCTCTGTTTTGGGCGGGTGATTCTCGGCGTCGGGCAAAGCCTCGCCGGAACAGGTTCCACGCTGTGGGGCGTGGGGGTCGTGGGGGCGTCGCATATCGGGCGGGTGATCTCCTGGAACGGCATTGTCACCTACGGCGCGATGGCGATGGGCGCTCCCCTTGGCGTGCTCTGCTACCGCTACACCGGCCTGAGCGGGCTGGCGCTGACCATTATGGCGGTGGCGCTGCTGGCGATTTTATTTGCTCTGCCGCGACCGAAAGTTAAAGCCAGCAAAGGCAAACCGATGCCGTTTCGTGCGGTGCTGGGGCGCGTCTGGCCTTACGGCATGGCGCTGGCCCTCGGCTCGGCGGGCTTTGGGGTGATCGCCACCTTCATTACGTTGTTTTATGCCGATAAGGGCTGGGACGGCGCGGCCTTCGCGTTGACCCTGTTCAGCTGCGCCTTCGTCGGAACGCGACTGCTGTTCCCGAACGGCATTAACCGGTTGGGCGGACTGAACGTGGCCATGATCTGCTTTGGTGTGGAGATTATCGGCCTGCTGCTGACCGGCATCGCCGATGCGCCCTGGGTAGCGCGGATTGGGGTCTTCCTCGCGGGGGCTGGTTTCTCGCTGGTCTTCCCGGCGCTGGGCGTCGTGGCGGTGAAAGCGGTGCCGCAGCAGAATCAGGGTGCAGCGCTGGCGACCTATACGGTATTTATGGATATGTCACTGGGGATCACCGGGCCGCTGGCCGGGCTGGTGATGGCGTGGGCCGGGGTGCCAGTTATCTATCTGGCGGCTGCGGGGCTGGTGGCGGTGGCATTACTGCTGACGTGGCGGCTAAAAAAAAGGCCTCCAGAGGAGGTAATGCCAGTCAGTTAAGCCATTCAGTATTTCTAAATGACTGAAGTGGAAGAGTTCCGTTCACTAAAGCACCTCTGCTTTATGCCCCCTCCGCTGCGGTGAACGTGCCAGGGGGGCTCGCCGCCTCCCCCCTGGCTACCCCGGCTCCCGGCCAGGAAAATCGCCGCTTCGCGGTGCACTCAGCTTATTCCTTCAGGCTTTCGGGTCGGGCACCAGCCTGCATCCCTGCAGGCTATGCCCTCTCGGCGCGTCCCTGCGCCTCGCCCCGGCCTTCCGGAAACGCTTCGTCGATTTTCAGCCGGATTCACGCTCCCTCACGCTTCTTAGTCGCCTGAAAGGGGCACCGGTGTTGAGTCCCCGCTGAAACCGGCGAACCGGAGACCGGATGACAAGGGCTGGACGCCAGGGATGGCGGCCAGAGGCGAATCGAGACAGGATGTCGAGTTGAGCCGACCGCAGGCAGCCGGTCGGGAGGTGAGCGCAGTGCGAAGCACCGGTTTCATTGCGGGGCCGCGGGGATTGACAAGGGGGGCCCGGCGGCCCCCCTTGTCACGTTCACGGGTTGTGTAATGCCATCTTCTGCTGAACATGAGGTGAACGGAACAATCCGCCGGGTTTAACTGACTGGCATTACTCCAGAGGAGGCCATTTCATCGTGACAGATTACTGAATCACGAGCGTGTTAATGATGTTCTCTGCGGCAGTTTGCGCTTTCTGCTGATCGTCAGCAGGCAGCGTGATCTGCAGGGTCAGCAGCTTGTTGTCCACTTTGCCCAGTACGACGGAAGAGTAAGCGGTCCTGGCCTTTGGCAGAGATAATGCTGTCTAGCTGCTGCAGTTTGTGGTCTTTCAGCTCGATGGCTTTGTTGGTCACTACCTGCAACTGCGGGTCGCGGCTGCGCTGCTGATCTTCCAGACGTTTCGCCAGCACGCCCAGGTCTTCATTGGTGTCGTCACCGACAATCACAATCACCGCTTTCTGTCCGGTGGCATCGGAATAGACGTGCATGTTGTTCGCCTGGGTGCCCAGCTTGCCGCTCTGATCGGTCATGTCCGCTGGCAGAGAGAAGCTGAGTTTGCCATCCATCAGGCTGACCGGTTGACCCGTCGCGTTGCTTTCAGCAGACGCAGCCTGAGCAGGCGTTTTAGTGTCGCTGTTATCACAGGCTGCCAGCCCCATCACCAGCAGGCCAATCCCGACATATTTAACCAGATTGCGCATTGAATTCTTCCTTTCGATAAACGGCCATAACGGCGCATCAATCCATCTTATCACAACTGTTAAAGGGAACCTTTAACCAGCCTGTAATGCTGAGATTTCAGATTTATCCGCGAATCTTTTCAGCAACATATTCAGCAGTACGCCGTACATCGGCAGGAAGAAGACCAGGCTGATAAGCACCTTAAAGGCATAATCCACGAGCGCGATTTCCATCCAGTGTTGCGCCATAAAGGCATCCGGGCTGCGCCAGAAAGCGATAAAGAAAAAGGCCAGGGTATCGCTGACGTTGCCAAACAGCGTGGAGGCGGTCGGTGCCATCCACCAGCGATGGTTCTGCCGCAGACGGTTAAACACATGCACATCGAGGATCTGCCCCAGCGCATAGGCCATAAAGCTGGCGGCAGCGATACGCGCGACGAACAGGTTGAAGTGCGTCAGCGCCTCAAAGCCCTGCCAGCTGCCCATATAGAACAGGGAGGAGATCACGTACGAAATAAACAGCGCCGGGGAGCATGACGGCCAAAATAATGCGTCCGGGCCAGCGGGGGCGCCAAAGATACGTACGGTGAGATCGGTCGCAAGGAAGATAAACGGGAAACTGAACGCGCCCCAGGTGGTATGAAAACCAAAAATGGAGATCGGCAGCTGCACCAGATAGTTACTGGAGGTAATCACCAGTAGATGAAAAAGGGAAAGCCAGAACAACGCTTTTACGCGCTGCGATTGAGAGAACTGCGTCATATTGTGACCTTTTTTAACGTTGGGGTGAGGGAACCCAATATGAACCTGGCTTATCAGGCTATTTTATTCACCATTCTGAATCCGGGGCAGTGCTCATCAAAACGCATTGGCGTTTTGGAACGTCGCTTGTAGCGGACCAAAGGGCGAGCGAAGCGAGTAAATCCTTACGTACTCTCTGTACGCTTCGGTTTCTGTGCGCTGTCCGTCTCCTGACTGGCTTTCAACAATAGCGGTTGATGGGCCTGGGTCGGAAAACCGCCGCATGATACTGCTTTCACTCCGCTTTGCAATGGCTAATTTTCACGCAATCGTTAACCTGGTTTGCTTTGCTCTGTACGCGGCGTAAACTACTGCCGTTTTTATCTGGACGAGGACCACGATGACCGATCTGTTTACCCACCCGGACCACACCCTTGATGCTCAGGGTTTGCGCTGCCCGGAACCCGTCATGATGGTGCGCAAAACCGTGCGCAATATGCAATCCGGCGAAACCCTGCTGATCATTGCTGACGATCCGGCGACCACCCGCGATATCCCCGGTTTTTGTACCTTCATGGAACATGAACTGCTGGCGCAGGATACCGGGGCGCTGCCGTACCGTTACCTGTTACGCAAGGGCTAAACCTGCCGGGCTGTGTGCGGCCTGATGCCCTCATCCCAACGCTCTCCTTCAGGGAGAGGGCGCAAATCCTGAAACGGCAACCTGAGGTTGCCGTTTTGCATTGACCCTGGCGAAGCTGCCACCCGGCATGTTGATGCTTGCGCGAGCCTGGGGTTTGCCATTTCGTTTGACCTTCATCACCAATTTGAACCGCATTTCAATATTTAGCGCTTTTTGTGAGGCGCTTCACCCTCGCTTTCCAGGCCATAGGCTAGTTTTTAGACGTTCAAAAATAAAACAACGTTCCGATACTTACCTCACTACCCTGGAGTTGACTCGATGAAAACGACCCTCAAGCCGTTGCTGGCCGCTCTGTGCCTGTCTGCTTTTGCTGCCTCTGTGTCGGCGCAAACCATTAAAGCCGCCGATGTCCATCCTGAAGGCTACCCGAACGTGGTGGCGGTGCAGCATATGGGGTGAAAAACTCAAACAACAAACCGACGGCAAGCTGGAGATCAAAGTCTTCCCCGGCGGCGTGCTGGGTGATGAAAAGCAGATGATTGAGCAGGCGCAGATGGGCGCCATCGACATGATTCGCGTCTCCATGGCCCCGGTAGCGGCGATCCTGCCGGATATCGAAGTCTTTACGCTGCCCTACGTCTTCCGCGATGAAGACCACATGCACAAAGTGATCGACGGCGATATCGGTAAAATCCATCGGTGAGAAGCTCACCGCCAACCCGAAATCACGGCTGGTGTTCCTCGGCTGGATGGACTCCGGCACCCGTAATCTGATCACCAAAAACCCCGTAGTAAAACCGGGAAGATTTGAAAGGGATGAAGATCCGCGTCCAGGGTAGCCCGGTGGCGCTGGCCACGCTGAAAGATATGGGAGCCAACTCGGTGGCAATGGGAGTGAGTGAAGTTTACAGCGGCATGCAGACCGGCGTTATCGACGGAGCCGAGAACAACCCGCCGACCTTCATCGCGCATAACTACATGCCGGTCGCCAAAAACTACACCCTGAGCGGCCACTTTATCACCCCGGAAATGCTGCTCTACTCCAAAGTGAAATGGGACAAGCTGAGCGCCGACGAGCAGGAAAAGATTAAGACCCTGGCCCGTGAAGCACAGATGGAGCAGCGCAAACTGTGGCAGGAATATAACAGTCAGGCGCTGGAAAAAATGAAGGGCCGGCGGCGTGCAGTTCCACGACATCGACAAGGCAGTCTTTATCAAAGCAACAGAGCCGGTGCGTGCCCAGTATGGCGACAAGCATCAGGATCTGATGAAAGCCATCGCTGACGTTAAGTTAACCCGGAGTTTCTATGTCCGAACTTTATCTAAAGTGGATGGACCGTCTCTACCTGCTGGCGATGGCCGTTGCCGGGCTGTCGCTGCTGGTGATGACCATTGTTGATCCCGATTGGCATCTTTTCGCGCTACGTACTTAACCGCGGTGAGTCGTGGCCGGAGCCGATTGCCATTATCTGCATGGTGACTTTTACCTTTATCGGCGCGGCGGTGAGCTACCGCGCCGGCTCGCATATTGCGGTGAATATGCTCACTGACAGATTGCCGGCCTCACTGAAAACGTTCTGCGCGCGCATGGTTGATCTGCTCATGCTGGCGATCTCGGGCATCATGTTCTGGTACAGCTACCTGCTGTGCATTGAGCTCTGGGAGCAGCCGGTAGCGGAGTTCCCGATCCTGACCTCCGGCGAAAGTTATCTGCCGCTGCCGATCGGATCGGCGGTGTTAATCCTGTTTGTGCTTGAGCGTCTGATGTTTGGCTCTCAGGAACATCGCCCGGTCGTGCTGATCGGCAACCACAGTTAAGGGGTGAACAATGGATGCATTTGTTTTGTTATTCACCCTCGCCATTCTACTGGCGCTGGGGATGCCGGTGGCCTTTGCCGTCGGGTTAAGTGCGGTGGCCGGTGCGCTATGGATTGACCTGCCGCTGGAGGCGCTGATGATCCAAATCACCAGCGGGGTGAATAAATTTACCCTGCTGGCGATCCCGTTCTTTATCCTGGCAGGGGCGATCATGGCAGAGGGGGGGATTGCCCGTCGGCTGGTGAACTTCGCCTATATCTTTGTCGGCTTTATTCGCGGCGGACTGTCGCTGGTGAATATCGTCGCCTCGACCTTTTTCGGTGCCATTTCTGGCTCGTCGGTGGCGGATACTGCTTCCATCGGGACCGTAATGATCCCGGAGATGGAGAAGAAGGGCTATCCGCGCGAATACGCGGCGGCAGTGACCGCCAGCGGCTCGGTGCAGGCGATTCTGATCCCGCCCAGCCATAACTCGGTGATCTACTCCCTGGCGGCAGGCGGTACGGTGTCGATTGCCACGCTGTTTATCGCGGGTGTGCTGCCGGGATTGATCCTTGGGTTAAGCCTGATGGTGCTGTGCCTGGGCTTTGCGCGCAAGCGGGGGTATCCAAAAGGTGAAAGAGTGCCTTTTAAACAGGCGCTGAAGATCTTCTTCGATGCCCTGTGGGGGCTGATGACGGTGGTGATCATTCTTGGCGGCATTTTGTCGGGGATCTTTACCGCAACGGAATCCGCCGCGGTCGCCTGCCTGTGGGCGTTCTTTGTCACCATGTTTATCTACCGCGACTACAAGTGGAATGAACTGCCGAAGCTGATGTGTCGCACGGTGAAGACGGTGACCATCGTGATGATTCTGATCGGCTTCGCAGCGGCGTTTGGCGCGGTGATGACCTATATGCAGCTGCCGATGCGTATCACTGAGTTCTTCACTTCGCTGTCGGACAACAAGTACGTCATTCTGATGTACCTCAACATCATGCTGCTGCTGATTGGCACCCTGATGGACATGGCGCCGATCATCCTGATCCTGACGCCGGTGCTGCTGCCGGTGACCAATTCGCTGGGTATCGATCCGGTGCATTTCGGGATGATCATGATGGTGAACCTCGGGATCGGGCTGATTACCCCGCCGGTAGGATCGGTGCTGTTTGTTGCCAGTGCGGTGAGCAAGCAGAAGATTGAGGCAGTGGTGCGGGAGATGCTGCCGTTCTACGGCATGCTGCTGGTGGTGTTAGGGATGGTGACGTATATTCCGGCGATATCGCTATGGTTGCCGCGAATGTTAGGGATGCAGTGATGTGTGCGGCCTGATGCCCTCACCCCGTCCCTCTCCCACAGGGAGAGGGTGCAAACACTAAAAACGGCAACCAGGTTGCCGTTTTGCTTTTATTTTCGACGTAACAACCTGAGCGCGTTCGCCGTCACTAATACCGTCGCACCGGTATCCGCCAGCACCGCCAGCCATAATCCCGTCATCCCCAGCAGGGTAGTCACCAGGAAAATCCCCTTCAACCCCAGCGCAATGGCGATGTTCTGCCGGATATTGGCCCGGGCGGCGCGGGCGAGGCTTATCATCTGCGCCAGCCCGGTCAGACGGTTGTGGGTAAGGGCGGCATCAGCGGTTTCGAGTGCCACGTCGGTGCCGCTGCCCATCGCGATACCGATCGTGGCCGCTTTCATCGCCGGGGCGTCGTTAATCCCGTCTCCCACCATCGCCAGCGGCGTTTCCGCATTTAATGCTGACACCGCCTGCACTTTATCGGCAGGCAGCAGCCCCGCCCGGAAATCCATCGCCAGCTCATCGGCAATGGCGGCGGCCGCGCGCGGGTTATCGCCGGTCAGGATCACCCCCTTGACCCCGAGCTGATGCAGAGCCTGCACAGCCTCTTTCGCGTCGTCCCGCAGGGTATCACGCAGCGCAACCAGGCCTTTTGCCTCGCCATCCTGAACGACCATCACCACCGTCTGCCCGGCCTGTTCAAGGGAAGCGAGTTGCGCCGCAAAATGCGGGCAGGGAATTTATCCGCGGCGCAAATGAGCACTTTGCTGCCTGCAACCTCGGCTTCAATCCCCGACCCCATCAGCGCCCGCTGTGCGGTAGCCGCCGGAACCGTCAGCCCACGGGACTGCGCTTCACGCACAATCGCCTGTGCCAGCGGGTGAGTGGAGCCTTGTTCAACCGCGGCGGCCAGCGCCAGCAGGTCCTGCTCGTGGATCTGGTATGGAAAAATACCCGTTACCTGCGGCTTGCCGACCGTCAGGGTGCCGGTTTTGTCGAACGCCACCTGCTGCACCTGCGCCAGTTGCTCCAGCGCCGCACCGCCTTTGATCAGCGCACCCCGCCGGGCTGCCGCCGCCAGCCCGGAGGTAATGGCCGCCGGGGTGGAGATCACCAGTGCGCACGGACAACCAATCAGCAGCAGGGTCAGCCCTTTGTAGATCCAGCCCGACCACGGCGCGCTGAACAGCAGCGGCGGCACCACGGCCACCAGCAGCGCAACCAGCATAATTGCCGGGGTATAGATGCGGCTGAAGCGGTCGATAAAGCGCTCCACCGGGGCGCGGCGCTCTTCTGCCTCTTCAATCAGCTTCAGGATCCGGTCGATGGCGCTGTCGCCCGGTTCCGACAGCACAGTGAGCTGCACCAGACGATCCACGCTGGTGGCCCCGGCAGGGACTTTTTCACCTGCCGCGCGATCGACCGGGATAGATTCCCCGGTCAGGGCGCTTTCATCAAAGCTGGCGGTGGCAGTGAGCAGCGTCCCGTCGGCGGGCAGGCGTCCCCCGGCGGCAACCTCAATCACATCCCCCGGGCGCAGCGCGGCGATGGGGACGGTTTTGCGCTCGCCCTGTATCACCTGAATGGCGGTTTCGGGCTTTAGCGCCATCAGCGCGCTGACGCCTTTACGCGCCCGGCTTGCCGCCCAGCCCTCGAGCTGTTCGCCAATTAAAAACAGCAGCAGAACCATCGCCGCTTCTGCCGTGGCACCGATAAACAGCGCCCCGATGGCGGCCACGCTCATCAGCGTTTCAATGGCGAACCAGCTGCCGCTTTTCATCAGGCGCAGCGCCTGACGGGCCACTGGCCATAGCCCCACCAGGGTGGTGGCGATAAAGGCAAGGTTGCCGAGCGGAGGGTTGAACTGCGTCAGGATCCAGCTTATGCCCATCAACAGAACAAGGGTGATGAGCGCCAGGTTGTCGCGCAGGAGTGAGGTTTTTTCGACCGGAGCATGTTCATTGCGCAGCGTATAGCCCGCCTTGACGACTGCCGCTTCGACCTGGGCGCTGACGTTGCTGTCCGCATTCACCAGCAGTTTTTTCGGTGGCAAACAGAACCTGAACGTGATGAACGCCCGCCACCTGCCTGACGGCAGTCTCGACTTTGCGGGCGCAGGCCGCACAGTCCATGCCGTTGACCACCCAGCTGTAGCGGTGGCCCTCGACGGGCTGTACGGTTTCGGCCTGTACAGAGCTGCAATCCGCCGGCGCAGCAGGGCTCTTTAGCGGGAAGGGGGGGCGAGCTTAAGCGCCGAAAACTGCGGCACTTTTTTGGGCATTTCTGGAGTCGACATGGCACTCTCCGGTAATGATAACTTTCTCATTAACCGAAGCATACACTCTGGAGTCGACTCCAGAGTCAAGTGCTATTTAAATATACAGCGAACGCACAATCAGGAAGTGCCCGGCGAAGTAGCACGCGGCGGCAATGGCGTTATCGGCGCGGAAGCGGCGGCGATAGTGGCTACCCAGCCAGACAATATTGCCCAGCAGCAACAGCGTGGCACCGATGAAGGCCGACAGAGCCGGTGCCGTCGGACGGAAGAACCACAGTTCGCCCGCCAGCCAGACCATCACCAGCGTCATGGCGATAAAGGTACACACCGCCCAGCGCAGCTCCTCCAGACGCGACCAGATCACCGCAATCAACAGCGCACCAATCACCAGCAGCGCCAGTGGCAGCGGCCAGAAGAACGAAAGCGTCATCTGGCTGGCAAAGTAGATGGTATAGAGCAGGTGCGATAAGAAAAATGCCCCTACGGCATACAGCAGACGCTGACGCGGCAGCAGGGTCAGGGCATCACCGGCCAGTGACGCGCAAAGCCCGGCGAGCACCAGGTAGCTGATAGCATTAAACATTGGCGCCTGCCAGGCCAGCAGCAGGAGCAGTAACAAGGTGACGGGTTTAAACACCCAGCGCTGCCAGGCTGGACCACGGTAGGACGCATCGACATACAGCCATGCGGAGAAACAGACAGCGATAAATGACCAAAGCATATTAAGTCCCTGTATCTGTTATTGTTGAATAAACAGTTTCACTTCAGTGTAGTGGTGCAGACGGCCAATAGCAATGCACAGCGCGGCACGCTATTCTGATTTCAGCCTGGTCTTATAGGATGGTTCAATGAGCAAGATGCCGCTTTTTTTTATTATCGTGCTGGCAATCATCGTGATTGCCGCCTCGTTCCGCTTTGTGCAACAGCGCCGGAAAAGGCAGATAACGACGCCGCTCCGCTGCTGCAAAAGCGCGTGGTGGTGAGCAATAAACGGGAAAAAGTGCTCAACGATCGTCGTTCACGACAGCAGCAGGTGACGCCAGCGGGCACCACCATGCGCTATGAAGCGAGCTTTAAGCCGGAAAGCGGCGGTCTGGAGATGACCTTTCGCCTCGACGAGAAGCAGTACCATCAGTTGACGGTGGGGGATAAAGGAACGTTGAGCTACAAGGGATCGCAGTTCGAGGCATTTAAGATCGCGCCGTGATTTTCTCCTGGAGAAGAAGCTCGATCGGTTCCCTCTCCCTATGGGAGAGGGTTAGGGTGAGGGCTTATTTCTTCGCCTGCGCCTTAAACTTATTCATCCACACCAGCAGTTCAAACACGCCAAAAATGAATACCCGCAGCTGCTGCCAGCCGGTCATCTTCGGGCCGTCTTTCGGCATACCGTTTTTCAGCATCACCATCTGCAGGGCATGCATAAACGAGGTAAAAATCAGCGCCACGTTGACGAAGATATTCATCGGCCGCGGGAAGGGGTGAACGAGGTTGAGCAGCAAAAATGCCCAGACCCCGATCATCAGCAAACGGCCCAGATTAATCAGTACCGGCATCAGTCTCTCCTTGTGATTGACGGTGATAAAGACGATAGGCGACCTGTCCGGCCACTTTTTCCCGGTGCAGATCCCAGTGGGCGGGCACCGGCGGTAAACCGTTCTCTACCTCACTCTCGACGTAGATTAGCGCATCTTCTGCCAGCCAGCCGTTGTTTTCCAGCAGCGTCAGCGTCTCTTCAAGCAGCCCTTTACGGAACGGCGGATCGACAAACACCACATCGTGCGGCGTGCCTGCCTGCGCAAGGAAGGCGAGGGCATTAGTATTGACCACTTTGGCATTTGTCGCTTTCAGCGAGGCCAGGTTTTGCTGAAGCTGTTGGGAAACGCTGCGATCCATCTCCAGCAGCGTGGCGCTGGCGGCGTAGCGCGACAGGGCTTCAAGCCCAAGCGCGCCACTTCCAGCGAAGCAGTCCAGGCAACGGGCATCTACCATTGAAGGTGCCAGCCAGTTAAACAGCGTTTCGCGAACGCGGTCGGTGGTGGGGCGCAGGCCGGGGCTATCCGGTACCGGCAGTTTACGGCCTCGCCACTGGCCGCCAATAATGCGTATCTGGCCCGCTGCGGCACGGTTTGGGTTTCTTCATATCTTTGCTCGGGTACACCAACGGCCTGCGTTTGCAGGCGGTGATGTGCGTTAAGTTAAGTGATAAACTATTTCATCATTTTTTTAGCTTCCATGTATATAGCGCCAGTAATTAACCGCGAGGGGTGTAGTCGCAGATGGCAAAAGAGAAAAAACGTGGCTTCTTTTCCTGGCTGGGCTTTGGTCAAAAAGAGCAGGAAACTGAGCAGCAAAACGAAGAACAACAGATCGCCGAACAGCAGCCCGCGGTTGTTGAACAGCCGCAGCCAGAAACCCCTGTTGAGACCGTCGCTGATGTAGAAGCAGAAACGCCTGCCCACAGCAAAGAAGAGACTGACGCCTTCGCTGAAGAGGTGGTTGAGGTTACTGAGCAGGTCCAGGAAAGCGAAAAACCGCAGCTGGTGGAGCCGGAGCCTGTGGCCGTGGAGCCAGAGCTTGTGGCCGTAGAGCCGGAGCCTGTGGTCGCAGAGCCAGAGCCAGAACCGGTCGCCGCGGTAGTGGAAGAGAGTGTTGAGCCGGTCGCCGAGGTGGAACCACCGCAGGCGGTTGAGCACGAAGAGTTACCGCTGCCGGAAGAGATCCTCAACGAGATTGAGGAAGCGATCCCGGAAGAGTACCTGCCAGAGACCGAAGTTGAAGAACCCATCAGCGATGAAGAGCTTGAAGCTCAGGCGCTGGCGGCCGCGGCGGCAGAAGAGGCGGTCGTCGTCGTCCCGGTAGCCGAAGAGGACGAACCGGTCGAAGAGATTGTCCAGGAGCAGGAAAAACCGACCAAAGAAGGTTTCTTCGCGCGCCTGAAACGCAGCCTGATCAAAACCAAAGAGAACCTCGGTTCAGGATTTATCAGTCTGTTCCGCGGAAAGAAAATCGACGATGATCTCTTTGAAGAGCTGGAAGAACAGCTGCTGATTGCCGACGTTGGCGTGGAAACCACCCGCAAAATCATCACCAACCTGACGGAGAGCGCCAGCCGTAAACAGCTGCGCGACGCCGAGGCGCTGTATGGTTTGCTGAAAGAAGAGATGGGTGAAATTCTCGCAAAAGTTGACGAACCACTTAATATTGAAGGCAAAATGCCATTTGTTATTCTGATGGTTGGCGTTAACGGCGTGGGTAAAACCACCACCATCGGTAAGCTGGCGCGTCCAGTTTGAACAGCAGGGCAAATCGGTGATGCTGGCCGCGGGTGATACCTTCCGTGCCGCCGCCGTAGAGCAGTTGCAGGTGTGGGGCCAGCGGAACAATATTCCGGTGATTGCTCAGCATACCGGGGCCGATTCTGCCTCTGTGATCTTTGACGCCATTCAGGCGGCCAAAGCGCGTAACGTTGATGTGCTGATTGCTGATACCGCAGGGCGTTTGCAGAATAAATCGCACCTGATGGAAGAGCTGAAGAAGATCGTGCGGGTGATGAAAAAGCTGGACGAAGATGCACCGCATGAAATTATGCTGACTATTGATGCCAGCACCGGGCAGAACGCCATCAGTCAGGCGAAGCTGTTCCATGAAGCGGTAGGGCTGACCGGCATTACGCTGACCAAGCTGGATGGCACCGCGAAAGGCGGGGTAATCTTCTCGGTAGCGGATCAGTTCGGGATCCCTATTCGTTACATCGGTGTTGGCGAACGTATCGAGGATTTACGTCCGTTTAAATCGGGCGACTTTATTGAGGCACTTTTTGCCCGAGAGGATTAACAATGATTCGCTTTGAACACGTCAGCAAGGCCTATCTCGGGTGGGAGACAAGCGCTGCAGGGGATTAACTTCCATCTGCAGCCGGGCGAGATGGCATTCCTGACCGGCCACTCCGGCGCGGGGAAAAGTACCCTGCTCAAGCTTATCTGTGGGATCGAACGGCCCAGCGCCGGGAAAATCTGGTTCAGCGGCCACGACATCAGCCGTCTGAAAAACCGTGAAGTGCCGTTTCTGCGTCGGCAGATCGGCATGATTTTCCAGGATCACCATCTGCTGATGGACCGCACGGTATTCGACAACGTGGCGATCCCGCTGATTATTGCGGGCGCCAGCGGGGATGATATTCGTCGTCGCGTGTCGGCGGCGCTGGATAAGGTCGGGCTGCTGGACAAAGCGAAGAACTTTCCTATCCAGCTCTCCGGCGGTGAACAGCAGCGCGTAGGCATTGCCCGCGCGGTGGTAAACAAGCCAGCGGTGCTGCTGGCGGATGAACCTAACCGGTAACCTGGACGACGCCCCTTTCCGAAGGGATCCTGCGTCTGTTTGAGGAGTTTAACCGCGTTGGGGGTGACGGTACTGATGGCGACGCACGACATGGGGCTTATCTCCCGTCGTTCGTACCGCATGCTGACGTTGAGCGACGGTCATTTGCACGGAGGCTTCGGTGAATAAGCGTGATGCAATAAACCAGATGGCGGCAGTTGGCAGCAAGCTCGACCGTTTTCGTAAATCGGCGGGCGGCCCCGGGTGACGGCAACCGCAATGCGCCGAAGCGCAGCAAATCCGCGCCAAAAGCCAACTCGCGCAAAACCAATGTGTTTAACGAGCAGGTGCGGTACGCCTTCCAGGGTGCGCTGCAGGATCTGAAAAGCAAACCGCTTGCCACTTTCCTGACGGTGATGGTGATTGCCATCTCCCTGACCCTGCCCAGCGTCTGCTACATGGTCTACAAAAACGTTAACCAGGCGGCGTCCCAGTACTACCCATCCCCGCAGATCACCGTCTATCTCGACAAAGCGCTCGACGATAACGCGGCGGCGCAGGTGGTGGGGCAGCTACAGGCCGAGCAGGGCGTTGAGAAGGTCAATTACCTGTCGCGGGATGAGGCGTTAGGCGAATTCCGTAACTGGTCCGGGTTTGGCGGCGCGCTGGATATGCTGGAGGGAGAACCCCCTGCCTGCGGTGGCGGTGGTGATCCCGAAACTGGATTTCCAGGGCACCGAATCGCTGAACACCCTGCGCGATCGCGTCTCCCGTATCAACGGGATCGATGAGGTGCGGATGGACGATAGCTGGTTTGCCCGTCTGACGGCGCTTACCGGCCTGGTCGGGCGCGTGGCGGCGATGATTGGCGTGCTGATGGTCGCGGCCGGTGTTCCTCGTTATCGGCAACAGCGTGCGGTTGAGCATCTTTGCCCGTCGCGACACCATTAACGTGCAGAAGCTGATCGGCGCAACCGACGGTTTTATCCTGCGTCCGTTCCTTTATGGCGGCGCACTGCTCGGTTTTTCCGGCGCATTTCTTTCACTGATATTGTCAGAAATTTTGGTGATGCGTCTTTCTGCCGCGGTCACCGATGTGGCGCAGGTTTTTGGAACTAAGTTTAATATCAGTGGGTTAGCCTTTGATGAGTGCCTGTTATTGCTACTGGTATGCTCCATGATTGGCTGGATCGCAGCATGGTTAGCAACCGTGCAACATTTACGTCACTTTACCCCTGACTAAAAAATCTCTGGTATAATCTTTCCCTGCATTGAGAATCGCTATGCAGGGAAAGAGTCCCCTGTTGACTCTTACCCCGCATAATCATCCCCGTGTCACATTTTGTGCGTAATTTATTCACAGTTTCACTCGGAACTTGTGGATAAAATCACTGTCTGATAAAAGAGTGAATGATATTCTCGTTGCTCATTAATTCTGGCATGTTTGTTGCCTGATGGGGACAAACCGCCGCCAGAAAGAATCGATTGAGAGGAATGAATGACCAAAGAAATGCAAACTTTAGCTTTAGCCCCTGTTGGTAACCTGGAATCTTACATCCGGGCCGCTAACACCTGGCCGATGTTGACGGCTGAGGAAGAAAAGGAGCTTGCTGAGAAGCTGCATTACCAGGGCGATCTGGAAGCAGCTAAGACGCTGATCCTGTCTCACCTGCGCTTTGTTGTTCACGTTGCTCGAAACTATGCGGGCTACGGCCTGCCGCAGGCTGACCTGATTCAGGAAGGCAACATCGGCCTGATGAAGGCGGTGCGTCGCTTCAACCCGGAAGTGGGTGTGCGTCTGGTCTCCTTCGCCGTGCACTGGATCAAAGCGGAAATCCACGAATACGTGCTGCGTAACTGGCGTATCGTGAAGGTCGCAACCACTAAAGCACAGCGCAAACTGTTCTTTAACCTGCGTAAAACCAAGCAGCGTCTGGGCTGGTTTAACCAGGACGAAGTGGAAATGGTTGCCCGCGAACTGGGTGTTTCCAGCAAAGACGTGCGCGAGATGGAATCCCGAATGGCCGCGCAGGACATGACCTTTGATATGTCCTCTGACGACGATGCGTCAGACAGCCAGCCGATGGCTCCGGTCCTGTATCTCCAGGATAAGTCGTCCAACTTTGCCGATGGCATCGAAGACGACAACTGGGAAGAGCAGGCTGCGAACAAGCTGACTTACGCGATGGAAGGCCTTGACGAGCGTAGCCAGGATATTATCCGTGCCCGCTGGCTGGACGAAGACAACAAGTCCACCCTGCAGGAGCTGGCCGACCGCTATGGCGTCTCCGCTGAACGTGTGCGTCAGCTTGAGAAAAACGCCATGAAAAAACTTCGCGCCGCTATCGAAGCGTAATTCTCGCGAAGTGACCCGATAACCCCTGGATGAGAATCCGGGGGTTTTGTTTTTTTAGCGCCCTTTATGGCGAATTCCCTCCTCCTGGCAAACCCTTACCATTGTGTTGTGCGCTGACTCGTTAAAGCCTCCTATACCTTATATACATTTCAAAATAGCTATTCCAAATAGATAAAAAATGGGGTATGTTTTAGCAGAGTATGCTGAAAAGGCGCGCACGGCAGACGCATAATCGAAATAAAGCGCCATAAAACAACATCACAACAAACACAATAACCATCACAATGGGGATTCTCAGGATGAATATGAAGGGCAAAGCCTTACTGGCAGGATGTATCGCGTTGGCGTTCAGCACCATGGCTCAGGCTGACATCAAAGTGGCCGTGGTTGGCGCAATGTCCGGTCCGGTAGCGCAATACGGCGACCAGGAGTTTACTGGCGCAGAACAAGCTGTTGCCGATATTAATGCCAAAGGCGGCATCAAAGGCGAAAAGCTGCAAATCGTAAAATATGATGATGCCTGCGACCCGAAACAAGCGGTTGCGGTAGCGAACAAAGTCGTGAATGACGGCATCAAATACGTTATCGGCCACCTGTGCTCCTCTTCCACACAGCCTGCGTCTGACATCTACGAAGACGAAGGTATTCTGATGATCACCCCTGCCGCCACCGCGCCGGAACTGACCGCCCGTGGTTATAAAATGGTGTTTGCGTACCACCGGCCTGGACTCTGACCAGGGACCAACGGCAGCGAAATATATCGTTGATAAAGTGAAGCCAAAGCGTATTTGCCATTGTTCATGACAAGCAGCAGTACGGCGAAGGTCTGGCGCGTTCTGTGCAGGACAACCTGAAAAAATCCAATGCTAACGTGGTGTTCTTCGACGGTATCACTGCCGGTGAGAAAGATTTCTCTACCATGGTGGCACGTCTGAAGAAAGAGAATATCGATTTCGTCTACTACGGCGGCTACCACCCGGAGATGGGTCAGCTCCTGCGTCAGGCGCGTGCAGCCGGTCTGAAAACCCAGTTCATGGGGCCGGAAGGGGTGGCAAACGTGTCACTGTCTAACATTGCCGGTGAATCAGCGGAAGGCCTGCTGGTGACCAAACCGAAGAACTACGATCAGGTTCCTGCGAACAAACCGATCGTGGATGCGATCAAAGCCAAGAAACAAGATCCAAGCGGCGCATTCGTGTGGACCACCTACGCCGCGCTGCAAACCCTGCAAGCAGGCCTGAATCAGTCAGCTGAACCGGCTGAAATTGCCACCTGGCTGAAAGCGAACTCTGTCGAGACCGTGATGGGGCCGCTGTCATGGGATGAGAAGGGTGACCTGAAAGGCTTCGAGTTCGGCGTATTCGACTGGCATGCTAACGGCACGGCGACCGACGCTAAATAACGCATTATGCCCGGCGAACCGCCGGGCATTTTCGTTTTACCATCCGCCGCCGCCGCCTCCTCCGGAACCGCCACCGGACGATCCTCCACCAGAAGAGCCAGAACCGCTAGAACCGGATAATGAGATGCGAACGGGAGGATTTGCCGAGCTGGAATAACATGCCTTGCTGAAATGATGAATGCTCCCCCCAACTGACGCTGGAAAAGGCCTCTGACGCGGCCCCGGTCTTGCTCAGATACGTGGAAAAGGTGTTAGCCCAGGTTTTACCTACGTCGAGCGCCAGGGCAGCAGGCAGCAGATTTTCATAATGGGCGATCATCTGCTCAGGGGGATAAAGCACCTCGAAGCGGTGCTTTTCAGCTGTTTTCAGATAGCGTTTTAGCCCTTTGGCGACAGCTAAATCCGTTAGCCCGCGTTGGGTATAACGGGGTGTTTTCCAGCCAACGAATAGACAGAGCACGATCGCGGTCAGTAATGCGCCGGAGTAGCCGGCAGGATGGCGGATGGCCGGTTCGACACCGAACAGAAAAAGCCAACTTCCTATAAGGTTGGCGGGACAGCCTAAGAGAGCAAAAATCACTGTATTAGGCCACCAGTCGCGGCCGGTCTTCAGCGGGTTAAGCAAACATTTCAGCAAAAACGTCAGCAGCGAAAGGCCCACAGCCAAAAATAACAGAGATGGAATGGTGTACAGCGCTATTTCGGGATCAAACCAGACGCCACATACCACCGGCACCAGCATCGCGATAGCGATGCAATGACACAGGGGTTTACACCATTTTCGAAATAGTGCTGGTCGCTGCGCCTCACACCGTTTTTCTAACTCCTTAAGTGCGTTTTGCATTAGCTTTTGATGGGCCTGGCTGAGATTAATAGTCTTGCGTTTACCGCTAAACAGTATGCTCAGTAGCTGTTTATCGTTGGCATCCAGCCGGGGGTTTCCTTCAACAAACGATCGGGATAACCACTGCTCAGCCCCGTTATCTGCATGCCACGGGTCGGCGGGTTTGTTCTGACTGCTGGTGAGGGTTGCGCCCCGTCTGGCTACCAGTTGAAGAATATCGCTGCTGAATGCGACATCATCATATTGACGCCGGGTAATAAAGCGCAGATAGCCCGGCGACAGGGTAGCAGGCAGCGAATAGAGCGGCACGACCGGTGGCATTGTCAGCCCTGCGGCGGTCACGTTCTTACGCCACCACAACAGGTAATAACCGATCAGCAGCAACGGGAGCCAGATTAGGCTGGTTTGCTGCGTGGGTAATAATAGATGTACCAGTGGCAAGGAGGCTTCTGGTTTAGGGGCGCTGGCCAGAATATCGCGGGGCCACGTATAGACGACGGTCAGCCCCTCTCCACGGCTGAGAGGACGTGTGGTCTGCACATCGCCATTAGCCAGTATCTCTGCGTGCTGTTCTTTTGCCCCTGCCACACCCGTATAGACGTCAATGGAGCGTAGCCTGGCGTCCCTGCCGTCCCCGTTCAGATGACTGCCGTCCGGCAACTCCAGGTGAAAGCTGGCCTTGTCAACAGGCCAGGCCCAGTCATTGCCCGTCACGTTCCAGTACAGTTCATCCCATTCCGGGAAGCGGCTGAAATGGTTGCTGACCTGATAGCGGATCTCATAGTTATAGATACCCGGTTTCAGGAGCCGTTCGCCGCTGCCAATACGGATGGTTACTGATTTTTCTGCATCATCGATGCTGTAGGGTTCATTGATACCATCGCGTAAAACCGATTTAACCCTGTAGTCAACGCGAAAAATTTTGCCGTCCTGTCGGTTCCAGGAAAGCGGCAGCGTGCGGAATATCCCGCGACGGATCTCATTTCCCTGAGCCAGCACCTCAATATTTTCCTGCACCTCCATGCTGCCGTCCGCGTTAAAACGCGCCCGGGCGTGGAAAGAGAGAATATGTTCATAAGCTGGCGCTAAACGGGACTGGTTGTGAGGGACGGCAGGAGAGGCGCTGACGATCCCATCAGGTGCAAGAGCGGCAATAAAAAACAGCAGCAATCCAGAAATCAGCACCTTCCACCCTGGCAGAACGGACATAATATCACTCCATCTGTGGCGCTTTGGCTTCTGCCGGATTATCAAGTTCGAAGAACTCTTGCGCTTTGAAATTAAACAGACGGGCCAGTAGCAGGCTGGGAAAGGATTCCACCAGGATATTAAAATCACGCACCGTGCCGTTGAAATAGCGGCGGGCCAGCTGGAGCGACTCTTCTATTTCGCTAACGGATTGTTGTAAGGCGATAAAATTTTCGCTGGCTTTCAGTTCCGGCCAGGCTTCCGCCACGGCGAAGAACCGCCCCAGCATACCAGCGTAGTGCCGCTCGCGATCGGCGATCTCACGGGGATTGCCCGTCAGATCGCTACGCTGACGTGCTATCTCTTCCAGCAACGATTTTTCGTGCAGGGCGTAGCGTTTCGCCAGGCTTAACAGGTTGGGCGCCAGATCGTGACGGCGCTTGAGCTGAACGGCAATGCCGCTCCAGGCTTCGTCTTTAAAGCGACGCAGGGAGATAAAGCGGTTGTAGGTGATTACCGCCCAGATGAGAATGGCGGCAATGGCCGCCAGTGCTATATACATTTCCATATGCTGAATTCCTGATCATCATGATCCTGTAGAGACTCCTGCATCATACTTCACGCTATGAGTAGCGTAAACTCAGGGGGCTAGCGCATTACTGTTTTACCCAGCCATTTTCCTGCGCCGTAAACCCCAGCGCCTGCATAAAGGCCGCCATCACGCCCCGGTCTTCCACGCCGACATCCGCCATCCACCACGAGGTTACGCTCGGGTTATCGCGTATCACTTCTTCAATCAAATACTGCCCCACGCCGCGACGGCGGGTGACTTCACGCACGCGTAGGGAGTCCAGCGCGCCTTGCGTACCGCTCAGCGTCACCCGCACTGCGCCTAATAGCCGCTCATTAAAACGCGCAGCATAAATACGGTGTGTTTCATCAACGGTAAGTGAGGAGGGGAATATTCCGGCCAGATCTTGTTGAGGTCGATGTGATCCTGGTCGCTAAAGTTCTCCAGACGGTGGATGGTCAGTTTCATTAGCTGCTTGTCCAAATCAAAAAGAGTGCGGGCAGTGTACTCAATTTATTCTGTCAGACGCTTCCACTTTTTAAACCCATTCTCTAGCTGATTACTTTTTTAGCGTTACGTTGCGTAGTCTTAAAACGCAGGGATCGAAAAATAACCAGAATTTTAACCTAAAAGGTAGCGTTTTATTCGGCGCTTTGTACCGTTATTTTATGCTGCAAATCGCGCTTTTATTTGTTTATCTCTGTCTGTTTTCAGAATATTATCTTTGCTTAATCGCCTGAAATATAGAGATTTTAGTCTGGTTTTTAGTAAAAAACTGCGCTAAACCATTAAAGGCAATAGCAAAAGTTGCGTTGTTTAATAAAAGTACAGAATGCTTTTTAACCATAATAAAACAAAATATATACATCACGTCACGAATGGGGATTCCTGGATGAGAATGAACGCGAAAACATTAGTCGCGGGGATGGTTGCACTGGCGATCTCACATACCGCTGCGGCGGACGATATTAAAGTTGCCATTGTTGGTGCGCTGTCCGGCCCTGTTGCCCAGTGGGGCGATATGGAGTTCAACGGCGCGCGCCAGGCCATTAAAGACATCAACGCCAAAGGCGGTATTAAAGGCGACAAACTGGTCGGCGTGGAATATGACGATGCCTGCGACCCGAAACAAGCCGTCGCCGTCGCCAACAAAATTGTTAACGATGGTATTCAGTATGTGATTGGCCATCTCTGCTCCTCCTCCACACAGCCTGCGTCCGATATCTATGAAGACGAAGGCATCCTGATGATTACGCCAGGCGCCACTAACCCTGAGCTGACCCAGCGCGGCTATCAGTACATCATGCGTACCGCCGGTCTGGACTCCTCTCAGGGACCGACGGCGGCGAAGTACATCATCGACAGCGTCAAGCCGCAGCGTATCGCCATCATTCACGATAAGCAGCAGTACGGCGAAGGGCTGGCCCGTTCGGTGCAGGATGGCCTGAAAAAAGGCGGCGCGAACGTGGTCTTCTTTGACGGCATCACTGCGGGCGAGAAAGATTTCTCGGCGCTGCTGGCGCGTCTGCAAAAAGAGAACATCGACTTCGTTTACTACGGTGGCTACTACCCGGAAATGGGCCAGATGCTGCGTCAGGCACGCGCTGTCGGTCTGAAAACCCAGTTTATGGGGCCGGAAGGGGTAGGTAACGCCTCGCTGTCGAACATTGCCGGCGACGCGGGTGAGGGCATGCTGGTGACGATGCCAAAACGCTATGACCAGGATCCGGCTAACGCTGCTATCGTCGACGCCCTGAAAGCGCAGAAGAAAGACGCGAGTGGTCCGTACGTCTGGATCACCTATGCCGCCGTACAGTCTCTGGCGACTGCCATGGATCGTACCGGCAGCAAAGCACCGCAGGATCTGATTAAAGATTTAAAAGCACACGGGGCAAACACCGTGATTGGGCCGCTGAACTGGGACGAGAAAGGCGATCTGAAGGGATTTGAGTTTGGTGTCTTTAAGTGGCACGCCGACGGTTCATCCTCGGTCGCCAAATAATCATTATCCCACCGCCCGGCATGACCGGGCGGGACTAGAAAGGTTATCTTATGTCCGAGCAGTTTCTCTATTTTTTGCAGCAGATGTTTAACGGCGTCACGCTGGGAAGCACCTACGCACTGATCGCCATCGGCTACACGATGGTGTATGGCATTATCGGCATGATCAACTTCGCCCATGGCGAGGTGTACATGATCGGCAGTTATGTCTCCTTTATGATTATCGCCGCGCTGATGATGATGGGGATCGACAGCAGCTGGCTGCTGGTGGCCGCCGGGTTTGTCGGGGCGATTATCATTGCCAGCGCCTATGGCTGGAGTATCGAACGGGTGGCCTATCGCCCGGTGCGTAGCTCCAAGCGCCTGATCGCGCTGATCTCCGCAATCGGTATGTCCATTTTCCTGCAAAACTACGTCAGCCTGACCGAAGGGTCGCGCGACGTGGCGCTGCCAAGCCTGTTCAACGGCCAGTGGATTGTTGGCGCGAGCGAGAACTTCTCAGCGTCGATTACCACCATGCAGCTGGTGATCTGGATTGTCACCTTTGTCGCCATGCTGGCGCTGACCCTTTTCATCCGTTACTCCCGTATGGGCCGCGCCTGCCGCGCCTGCGCGGAAGACCTGAAAATGGCGAGCCTGCTCGGCATTAATACCGACCGCGTGATCGCTCTGACCTTCGTGATTGGGGCGGCGATGGCGGCGGTAGCAGGGGTATTGCTCGGTCAGTTCTACGGCGTAATTAACCCGTACATCGGCTTTATGGCCGGGATGAAAGCCTTTACCGCAGCCGTTCTGGGCGGTATCGGCAGTATTCCGGGGGCAATGATCGGCGGCCTGATCCTGGGCGTGGCCGAAGCGCTCTCCTCTGCCTACCTGAGTACCGAATATAAAGATGTGGTCTCCTTCGCCCTGCTGATTCTGGTCCTGCTGGTCATGCCTACCGGTATTCTGGGTCGTCCGGAGGTAGAGAAAGTATGAAACCGATGCATTTTGCAATGGCGCTGCTCTCGGCAGCGATGTTCTTCGTGCTGGCGAGCGTCTTCATGGGCGTTCAGCTGGAGCTGAGCGGCACTAAGCTGGTCGTGGATTCCGCGGCGGATATCCGCTGGCAGTGGGTCTTTGTGGGCACTGCAGTGGTCTTTTTCTTCCAGGTGCTGCGTCCGGTTTTCCAGAAGACACTGAAAAGCGTCTCCGGGCCGAAGTTTGTATTGCCTGCGATTGACGGTTCCACCGTTAAACAGAAGCTGTTCCTCGTGGCGCTGCTGGTGGCTGCTGTAGCATGGCCATTCATGGTGTCACGCGGCACGGTGGATATCGCCACCCTGACCATGATTTACGTGATCCTCGGTCTTGGTCTGAACGTGGTGGTGGGTCTGTCTGGACTGTTGGTGCTGGGCTATGGCGGTTTCTATGCCATTGGCGCTTACACCTTTGCCCTGCTGAACCACTATTACGGTCTCGGCTTCTGGACCTGTCTGCCGCTGGCGGGGCTGGTCTCTGCCGCAGCGGGCTTCCTGCTCGGCTTCCCGGTGCTGCGCCTGCGTGGCGACTATCTGGCGATTGTGACCTTAGGCTTCGGCGAAATCGTCCGTATCCTGCTGCTTAACAATACCGAAGTGACCGGTGGCCCGAACGGTATCAGCCAGATCCCGAAACCGACCTTCTTCGGCCTGGAGTTCAGCCGTTCTGCACGTGAAGGCGGCTGGGATACCTTCAGCAACTTCTTTGGCATTAAGTACGACCCGTCCGACCGCGTGATTTGGCTCTACCTGGTGGCGCTGCTGCTGGTGGTCATCACCCTGTTCGTGATTAACCGTCTGCTGCGTATGCCGCTGGGCCGTGCGTGGGAAGCGCTGCGTGAAGATGAGATCGCCTGTCGCTCCCTGGGCCTGAACCCGACCCGCATCAAGCTGACCGCCTTTACCATCAGCGCCGCGTTTGCCGGTTTCGCTGGCACGCTGTTCGCCGCGCGTCAGGGCTTCGTCAGCCCGGAATCCTTCACCTTCGCCGAATCCGCTTTCGTGCTGGCGATTGTGGTTCTGGGTGGGATGGGGTCGCAGTTCGCGGTGATCCTCGCGGCTATCCTGCTGGTGGTCTCCCGCGAGCTGATGCGTGACTTTAACGAGTACAGCATGCTGATGCTGGGTGGTTTGATGGTACTGATGATGATCTGGCGTCCGCAGGGCTTGCTGCCGATGACCCGTCCACAGCTGAAACTGAAAAACGGGCAAGCGAAAGGAGAGCAGGCATGAGTCAGCCATTATTATCCGTTAACGGCCTGATGATGCGTTTTGGCGGCCTGCTGGCGGTCAACAACGTGTCGCTGGATCTGCATCAAAAAGAGATCGTTTCCCTGATTGGCCCGAACGGCGCGGGTAAAACCACGGTGTTCAACTGCCTGACCGGCTTCTATAAGCCGACGGGTGGCACCATTATGCTGGGTGACAAACATCTGGAAGGGCTGCCGGGCCAGCAGATTGCCCGCATGGGCGTGGTGCGTACCTTCCAGCACGTGCGTCTGTTCCGTGAGATGACGGTGATTGAGAACCTGCTGGTGGCACAGCATCAGCAGCTCAAAACCGGGCTGTTTTCCGGCCTGCTGAAAACCCCGGCCTTCCGCCGGGCGCAGGATGAAGCGCTGGATCGCGCCGCCACCTGGCTCGACCGCATCGGCCTGCTGCAACACGCTAACCGTCAGGCCAGCAATCTGGCCTACGGCGACCAGCGTCGTCTGGAGATTATCCGCTGCATGGTGACGCAGCCGCAGATCCTGATGCTCGACGAACCGGCGGCGGGCCTCAACCCGAAAGAGACCAAAGAGCTGGACGAGCTGATTGTCGAGCTGCGTAACCATCACGACACCACTATCCTGCTGATTGAGCATGATATGAAGCTGGTGATGGGCATTTCGGACCGCATTTACGTGGTGAACCAGGGCACGCCGCTGGCGAACGGTACGCCGGAAGAGATTCGCAACAACCCGGACGTGATCCGCGCATACCTGGGTGAGGCATAAGATGGATAAAGTGATGTTATCTTTTGACAAGGTTAATGCCCACTACGGCAAGATCCAGGCCCTGCACGACGTCAGCCTGCACATCAACCAGGGAGAGATTGTGACCCTGATTGGTGCCAACGGCGCGGGCAAAACCACGTTGCTGGGCACCCTATGTGGCGACCCGCGCGCCACCAGCGGGCGTATCGTTTTTGATGGGAAAGACATTACCGACTGGCAGACCGCCAAAATCATGCGTGAAGCCGTGGCGATTGTCCCGGAAGGGCGTCGCGTCTTTTCACGTATGACGGTGGAAGAGAACCTGGCGATGGGCGGCTTCTTTGCCGAGCGCGAACAGTTCCAGACCCGTATTAAACGGGTGTATGACCTGTTCCCACGCCTGTTTGAGCGTCGTATTCAGCGGGCGGGCACCATGTCCGGCGGGGAACAGCAGATGCTGGCGATCGGCCGCGCGCTGATGAGCCAGCCGCGTCTGCTGCTGCTCGACGAACCTTCGCTCGGGCTGGCACCCATTATCATTCAGCAGATCTTCGACACCATCGAGCAGTTGCGTAGCGAAGGGATGACCATCTTCCTCGTGGAGCAAAACGCCAACCAGGCGCTGAAGCTCGCGGATCGCGGCTACGTGCTGGAGAATGGTCGGGTGGTGCTGGAAGATACCGGCGACGCGCTGCTGGCGAACGAAGCCGTCAGAAGCGCTTACCTCGGCGGATAGTAAAAGCAAAAAGGCAACGTAAGTTGCCTTTTTTAATGTTTGCTCCCTCTCCCTGTGGGAGAGGGCAACAGGCCGCACAAGGTAGAAGCAAAAGGCAACGCACGTTGCCTTTTTAGTGTTTTCTCCCTCTCCCTGTGGGAGGGGGCCGGGGTGAGGGCAACGGGCCGCACAAGGTACAAGCAAAAGGCAACGCACGTTGCCTTTTTAGTGTTTTCTCTCTCTCCCTGTGGGAGAGGGTCGGGGTGAGGGCAACGGGCCGCACCCAACCCCTTCACACAACCATCATCCCCCTGACGCCTTGTTGTCATATCACTGTAAACAAACGGTTATTTTTCTGTAATTCGAGCATGTCATGTTACCTCGCGAGCACAAAACGCGTGATATCGCGCATCCGGCACAATAAGAGAGATGACAATGACATCGTTACGACACACAGCTTTGGGTCTGGCAATGGGTCTGGCTTTTGCGACTAACGCAATGGCCGTCACCACTATTCCGTTCTGGCATTCCATGGAAGGGGAGTTGGGTAAAGAAGTTGACTCCCTGGCGCAACGTTTCAACGACACCCACCCGGATTACAAAATTGTGCCGGTGTACAAAGGTAACTACGAGCAGAGCCTGAGCGCCGGTATCGCCGCGTTCCGTACCGGCAACGCCCCGGCGCTGTTACAGGTTTACGAAGTGGGTACCGCCACCATGATGGCCTCCAAAGCCATTAAGCCGGTGTACGAAGTGTTTAAAGACGCGGGCATTAACTTCGACGAATCCCAGTTCGTGCCAACGGTCTCCGGCTACTACACCGACTCCAAATCCGGTCATCTGCTTTCTCAGCCGTTTAACAGCTCCACCCCGGTGCTGTACTACAACAAAGACGCCTTCAAGAAAGCCGGTTTAGACCCGGAGCAGCCGCCGAAAACCTGGCAGGATCTGGCGGAGTACACGGCCAAACTGAAAGCCGCAGGCATGAAGTGTGGCTACGCCAGCGGCTGGCAGGGTTGGATCCAGATCGAGAACTTCAGCGCCTGGCACGGCCAGCCGGTCGCCACCGAAAATAACGGTTTCAACGGCACCAACGCGGTACTGGAGTTCAACAAGCCAGAGCAGGTGAAACATATTGCTCTGCTGCAAGAGTTGAACAAGAAGGGCGATTTCAGCTACTTCGGGCGTAAAGACGAATCCACCGAGAAGTTCTACAACGGCGATTGCGCGATTACTACCGCCTCTTCCGGCTCGCTGGCGGACATCCGTCACTACGCCAAATTCAACTACGGCGTGGGCATGATGCCGTACGACGCCGACTCGAAAGGCGCGCCGCAGAACGCCATCATCGGCGGAGCGAGCCTGTGGGTGATGCAGGGCAAAGATAACACGACCTATAAAGGCGTGGCAGAGTTCCTCGACTTCCTGGCGAAGCCAGAAAACGCAGCCGAATGGCACCAGAAGACCGGCTACCTGCCGATCACCAAAGCCGCGTATGACCTGACCCGCGAGCAGGGCTTCTATGACAAGAACCCGGGTGCGGATATCGCCACGCGTCAGATGCTGAACAAGCCACCATTGCCGTACACCAAAGGCCTGCGCCTGGGCAACATGCCGCAGATCCGTACCATTGTGGACGAAGAGCTGGAGAGCGTGTGGACCGGTAAAAAATCGCCACAACAGGCGCTGGATGCCGCAGTAGAGCGTGGTAACCAGCTGCTGCGCCGCTTTGAGCAGTCGACGAAGTCTTAATTAAAACCTTACCCCTCACCCTAACCCTCTCCCCACAGGGGAGAGGGGACGGTACGGAGCCGTCTTTTTCTCTCTGGCCACTTTGGGGCGAGGTGACTGCACGGAGCCGTCTTTTCTCCCTCGCCCCTTTGGGGAGAGGAGAGTGCACGGCGCCGTCTTTTCTCCCTCGCCCCTTTGGGGAGAGGGCCGGGGTGAGGGGTATGTTTTGTAGGCCGGGTAAGGCGTAGCCGCCACCCGGCATTGTTCAGGAATCGAATATCAATGTCCTCATCCCGTCCGGTGTTCCGCTCCCGCTGGCTGCCCTATTTGCTGGTCGCGCCGCAACTGGTGATCACCGTAATCTTCTTTATCTGGCCTGCGGGCGAAGCGCTGTGGTATTCGGTACAAAGCGTTGATCCGTTCGGGCTATCCAGCCAGTTTGTCGGCCTGGATAACTTCGCTGCCCTGTGGCACGACAGCTATTACATCGACGCCTTCTGGACGACGATCAAATTCAGCACCCTGGTCACCGTCAGCGGCCTTCTCGCTTCGCTGTTCTTCGCCGCGCTGGTGGATTACGTGGTGCGCGGCAGCCGTCTGTACCAGACCCTGATGTTACTGCCCTACGCCGTGGCCCCCGCGGTGGCTGCCGTACTGTGGATCTTCCTCTTTAACCCTGGCCGCGGGTTGATCACCCATTTCCTTGGTGAGTTCGGCTATGACTGGAACCACGCCCAGCACAGCGGCCAGGCGATGTTCCTGGTGGTGTTCGCGTCGGTATGGAAGCAGATCAGCTACAACTTCTTGTTCTTCTTCGCCGCCCTGCAATCCATCCCGCGCTCGCTGGTAGAAGCCGCCGCGATTGACGGCGCGGGCCCGGTTCGCCGCTTCTTTAAGCTGGCGCTGCCGCTGATCGCGCCGGTGAGTTTCTTCCTGTTAGTGGTCAACCTGGTGTACGCCTTCTTCGACACCTTCCCGGTGATCGACGCGGCCACCGCAGGCGGCCCGGTGCAGGCCACCACAACGCTTATCTATAAGATCTACCGCGAAGGTTTCGCCGGTCTGGATCTCTCGGCCTCTGCCGCCCAGTCGGTGGTGCTGATGTTCCTCGTCATCATCCTCACGGTGGTGCAGTTCCGCTATGTCGAAAGTAAGGTGCGCTACCAATGATTGAGAACCGTCGCGGGCTGACGATTTTCAGCCACACCATGCTGATCCTGGGGATCGTCGTCATCCTGTTCCCGCTGTATGTGGCCTTTGTCGCCGCCACGCTGGATCGCAACGCCATATTTGAAACCCCGATGACGCTGATCCCGGGCGGCCATCTGTTCGAGAACATGGCGACCATCTGGACCCAGGGCGTGGGGGCGAACAGCGCCCCGTTCTGGCTGATGATGCTCAACAGCTTCATCATGGCGTTCGGCATTACGGTGGGCAAAATCACGGTGTCGATGCTTTCAGCCTTCGCCATCGTCTGGTTCCGCTTTCCGCTGCGTAACCTGTTTTTTCTGGATGATCTTTATTACCCTGATGCTACCGGTGGAGGTGCGTATCTTCCCGACGGTGGAGGTGATCGCCAACCTCGGCATGCTCGACAGCTATGCGGGCTTAACCCTGCCGCTGATAGCCTCGGCTACCGCCACCTTCCTGTTCCGTCAGTTCTTTATGACCCTGCCGGACGAGCTGATTGAGGCAGCGCGTATCGACGGTGCCTCGCCGATGCGCTTCTTCCGTGACATCGTGCTGCCGCTGTCGAAAACCAACCTGGCGGCGCTGTTTGTCATCACCTTTATCTACGGCTGGAACCAGTACCTGTGGCCGCTGCTGATTATCCAGGACGTCAACCTCGGCACCGCCGTGGCGGGCATCAAAGGCATGATCGCCACTGGCGAAGGCACCACCCTCTGGAACCAGGTGATGGCGGCGATGCTGCTCACCCTTATCCCACCCGTAGTCATTGTTTTAGCCATGCAGCGCGCGTTTGTCCGCGGCCTGGTCGATAGCGAGAAATAAGATGGCAGGTTTAAAACTTCAGGCAGTAACCAAAAGCTGGGATGGCAAAACCCAGGTGATTCAGCCGCTGACCCTCGACGTGGCGGACGGCGAATTTATCGTGATGGTCGGCCCGTCGGGCTGCGGCAAATCGACCCTGCTGCGGATGGTCGCCGGGTTGGAGCGTGTGACGTCCGGGGATATCTGGATCGACCGCCAGCGCGTCACCGAGATGGAGCCAAAAGATCGCGGCATCGCGATGGTGTTCCAGAACTACGCGCTTTATCCGCACATGAGCGTGGAAGAGAACATGGCCTGGGGGCTGAAAATCCGCGGCATGGGCAAAGGCCACATCGAAGAGCGGGTGAAAGAGGCGGCCCGAATTCTGGAGCTGGACGGCCTGCTGAAACGCCGTCCGCGCGAACTCTCAGGCGGCCAGCGTCAGCGTGTGGCGATGGGCCGCGCTATCGTGCGTGACCCGGCGGTGTTCCTGTTCGATGAGCCGCTCTCTAACCTCGATGCAAAACTGCGCGTGCAGATGCGTCTTGAGTTGCAGCACCTCCACCGTCGCCTGAAAACCACGTCGCTGTACGTCACTCACGATCAGGTGGAAGCCATGACCCTCGCCCAGCGGGTGATGGTGATGAACAAAGGCGTCGCCGAGCAGATTGGCACCCCGGTGGAAGTGTACGAAAAGCCGGCCAGCCGCTTTGTGGCGAGCTTTATCGGCAGCCCGGCCATGAATCTGCTGGAAGGGCGCATCAGCACGGCGGGCACCCATTTTGAACTGGAGAGCGGTATGGCGCTGCCCATCAACTGGTTCTATCGCGGTTACGCCGGACGCAAAATGACGCTGGGTATCCGCCCGGAACATATTGCGTTAAGCTCGCAGTCGGAAGGCGGGGTGCCGCTGGTAATGGACACCCTCGAGATGCTGGGCGCCGACAATCTGGCGCACGGACGCTGGGGCGAGCAGAAGCTGGTGGTGCGTATGTCGCATCAGGAGCGCCCGCAAGCGGGCAGCACGTTGTGGCTGCATCTGCCGGAAAATCATCTGCATCTATTCGATGGTGAAACAGGACAACGTGTATGAGTAACTGGCCTTATCCCCACATCGTCGCCCACCGTGGCGGCGGGAAACTGGCACCGGAAAACACCCTGGCGGCGATAGACGTTGGTGCGCGCTACGGTCACACGATGATCGAGTTTGACGCCAAATTGTCGCAGGACGGAGAGATCTTCCTGCTACACGATGACAACCTCGAGCGCACCAGCAACGGCTGGGGTGTGGCGGGGCAGTTGCCGTGGCGCGATCTGCTGAAGGTGGACGCCGGAAGCTGGTTCGGCAAAGACTTTAAAGGCGAGCCGCTGCCGCTGCTGGCCGAGGTGGCAGACCGCTGCCGTCAGCATGGGATGATGGCCAATATTGAGATCAAACCGACCACCGGTACGGGGCCGCTGACCGGCAAGGTGATTGCGCTGGCCGCACGTGAATTATGGGAAGGGATGACGGCACCGCTGCTGTCGTCGTTTGAGATCGACGCGCTGGAGGCAGCGCAGGCTGCGGCCCCCGAGCTGCCGCGCGGTTTACTGCTGGACGAGTGGCGTGAAGACTGGCGTGAGCTGACCACCCGACTGGGCTGCGTGTCGATTCACCTCAATCACCGCCTGCTGGATGAGGCGCGAGTAAACCTGATTAAGGCCGCCGGTCTGCATATCCTGGTCTATACCGTTAACCAGCCCCAGCGGGCAGCAGAGCTGCTGCGCTGGGGCGTGGATTGCATCTGTACCGATGCGATTGCCCTGATAGGCCCAGACTTTCAGCCCTAAGGGTTATTAAGCAAATCGCCGTTCTGTCGCTGCGGCAGCATATGTTGCTGCTGCACGCCGCCCGACGAATCAACGCCGCTCAACATACCGCCATTGGTGTTAGGCAGGACTTGCCCCCCCGGCTGGCTCTGCTGAACCCGCAGGGTATCGTTATTCATCTGCGTTTGCAGATGCTGCTGCTGAACGCGTGTCTGGGTCTGCAGCTGCTGGTTAAGCATCCCTGTCTGTTGCTGCTGCTGGATCATCATCTGATTTTGCATCCGCTGCTGGCTGGGGTTTTGATACCCCGGCTGGTTAGGGTTGTTCAGGGTGTTGATGGGCTGCGCAAGCACGGCAAACGGCAGTAACGCCGCAACAAGAATGAGTCGTTTCATTGATACTCCCTCCTTCTGAGGCCTCCTTTAAGTTTACCTCGCCTCCCGCATTACGATGATTTTTTTAAGAGTTATGAACCAGGCTTAAGCGGGAGCATGAGTCCCTGTACCTGGAGAAAAACAATGATGAAACCAACGTTTTTACGCTGGGTAGCGATTGCTGCCCTGACGGCAGGCGGTACGTTTTGCGTGGCAGCGAATCCGCCTGCTGCCCCTCCGGTCTCTTACGGCGTGGAAGAGGATGTGTTCCATCCCGTGCGGGCGCAGAAGGGGATGGTCTCTTCGGTGGATGCCCTCGCCACGCAGGTCGGGGTGGATATCCTCAAGCAGGGCGGTAACGCGGTGGATGCGGCGGTGGCCGTCGGCTATGCGCTGGCGGTAACGCACCCGCAGGCGGGTAACCTCGGCGGCGGCGGTTTTATGATGCTGCGCACCAAAGATGGCGTGACGACCGCGATCGATTTCCGCGAAATGGCACCGTCCCAGGCCACACGCGATATGTTCCTCGACGATCAGGGCAACGCCGACAGCAAAAAATCCCTCACCTCCCATCTGGCGACCGGCACACCCGGTACCGTCGCGGGCTTCTCGCTGGCGCTGGATAAGTACGGCACCCTGCCGCTGAACAAAGTGGTGCAGCCCGCCATCAAGCTGGCGCGCGACGGATTTGAGGTCAACGACGCGCTGGCCGACGATCTGAAAACCTACGGCAGCGAAGTGCTCCCCAACCATGAGAACAGCAAAGCCATTTTCTGGAAGGAGGGCGAGCCGCTGAAGAAGGGCGACAAGCTGGTGCAGGCGAACCTCGCCAAAAGCCTGGAGATGATTGCCGAAAATGGCCCGGATGCCTTCTATAAAGGGGTGATTGCTGACCAGATTGTGGAAGAGATGAGTAAGAACGGCGGGTTGATTACCAAAGCCGATCTCGCAGAATACAAAGCTGTGGAGCGCACGCCCATTAGCGGGGACTACCGCGGGTATCAGGTCTTCTCCATGCCGCCACCTTCTTCCGGGGGGATCCACATCGTGCAGATCCTCAACATCCTCGAAAACTTCGATATGCATAAATTTGGTTTCGGCAGTGCCGATACGATGCAGGTCATGGCCGAGGCGGAAAAATATGCCTACGCCGACCGTTCAGAGTATCTGGGCGACCCGGATTTCGTGAAGGTGCCGTGGCAGGCGCTGACCAATAAAGCCTATGCCAAAACCTGGCCGATCAGATTGATATCAACAAAGCCAAACCTTCGAGCGAGATCCGTCCGGGCAAACTGGCACCCTATGAAAGCAACCAGACCACCCACTTCTCGGTGGTGGATAAAGACGGCAACGCGGTGGCGGTAACCTACACGCTCAACACCACGTTTGGCACCGGGATTGTGGCGGGTAACAGCGGCATTCTGCTCAACAACGAGATGGATGACTTCTCTGCCAAGCCGGGCGTGCCGAACGTCTACGGCTGGTGGGCGGGGATGCCAACGCCGTCGGGCCGAAGAAGCGCCCGCTGTCGTCGATGTCACCGACGATTGTGGTGAAAGACGGCAAAACCTGGCTGGTGACTGGCAGCCCTGGCGGCAGCCGCATTATCACCACCGTGTTGCAGATGGTCGTCAACAGCATCGATTACGGGATGAACGTGGCAGAAGCGACCAATGCGCCGCGCTTCCATCACCAGTGGCTGCCGGATGAGCTGCGCGTGGAGAAGGGCTTTAGCCCGGACACGCTGAAGCTGCTGGAACAGCGCGGGCAAAAAGTGGTGGTGAAAGAGGCGATGGGCAGCACCCAGAGCATTATGGTCGGGCCGGACGGTGCGCTGTATGGTGCATCGGATCCGCGTTCGGTGGATGACTTAACGGCGGGGTACTGACGGTTTCCCCTCACCCCGGCCCTCTCCCCATAGGGGAGAGGGAGAAAAGACCGCACCGTGAAATGCCTTCTCTCCTTAGTGGCGAGGGGAAAAGACCGCACCGTGCAATCCGCTCTCCCCATAGGGCGAGGGGAAAAGACCGCACCGTGCAAACCGCTCTCTCCCTATGGCGAGGGGAAAAGACCGCACCGTGAAATGCCTTCTCTCCCTTAGTGGCGAGGGCAAAAGACCGCACCGTACAATGCCTTCTCTCCATCGGGCGAGGGGCAAAAGACCGCACCGTGCAATCTGCTCTCCCAATAGGGAGAGGGGCAAAAGACTGCACATTACAGTCCCTCTCCCCCTATGGGGAGAGGGTTAGGGTGAGAGGAAGGTTAACTACTTTCATCCGCGCCATATAATACGCATCCACATACTCGCCGTTGCGCAGGGCAAACTTCCTGCCGGTTCCTTCAATTTCAAACCCGAAACGCTGATACAGCGCGACAGCGGCCGCCGTTATCCGCAAAAACCGTGAGCTCGATGCGTTCAACGCGCAGCCAGTTGTCGCACAGGTTGATCATCTCGGTCATCAGCCTGCTTCCGACGCCGCGCCCTTGCATATCTGCCGCCACGCCGATGCCAAAGGTAGCTTACGTGGCTCCGGCGCGGGTTTTCCATGATGTCCAGCGCCATATGTCCAACGACGCGCCCGTCCAGGCACGCCACCAGATGCCGTCTTCCCGGTTTTACCGCGACGCGTTCATGCCACATGGCCATAGAGGGATGAGGAATTTGTAGCGTGTCGTGATAAACCCCAGGATGCGACATGATGTCACGTAACGCTTCTGCATCGCTGGCTTCGATATGGCGTATCACTATCTCACTCATTCCTTTATCCTCAGTTAGTTAGGTTCCTTTCCAACATCCGTCAGTTTGAAATGTGAGTCAACAAGCATTTTTTGCAAAAAATGAGTGGACAAGTGCGAATGAGAATGATTATTATTGCTCTGCCTTCGGGAGAACCGACACGGGGACCTGAAAGCACGACATTGCTCACCATTGCTTCCAGTATTATTTTAGCCAGCGATTGCTGCTTTTTTTTTGAGTGTTGTTTCAGCCCTGGCTTACTTGCCCTTTTGCCCCCGGATGTACTCGCCATCCTCACGCCCGCTAAGTACGCTCCGGTTGCTGCGTGCTGCCGTGAGCGACGCCGACGGCCGATGCGCGGGCAGAGGTATTGCGCTATGGTAAGACGCAATTACCTTCCAAAAGGACTGAGCCATGACACTACACTGCGCATTTATTGGATTTGGCAAGAGCACGACCCGCTATCACCTTCCGTACGTTCTCACCCGTAAAGCCAGCTGGCATGTCGCGCACATCTTCCGTCGCCACCCGAAACCGGAAGAGCAGGCCCCGCAGTACTCCCATATCCATTTCACCAGCGATCTCGACGAGGTGCTGAACGACCCCGAGGTCAAGCTGGTGATCGTCTGCACCCACGCCGACAGCCATTTTGAGTACGCGAAACGCGCCCTGGAAGCCGGGAAAAACGTGCTGGTGGAAAAACCCTTCACCCCGACGATGGCCGAAGCGAAAACGCTGTTCGAACTGGCACGCAGTAAAGGGCTGACCGTCAGTCCGTATCAGAACCGTCGCTTTGATACCTGCTTCCTGACCGCGAAACAGGCCATTGAGAGCGGCAAGCTGGGCGAGATCGTCGAGATCGAAAGCCACTTCGATTACTACCGCCCGGTGGCAGAGACCAAACCCGGCCTGCCGCAGGATGGCTCGTTCTATGGCCTGGGTGTCCACACCATGGATCAGATCATCTCCCTGTTTGGCCGCCCGGATCACGTGGCCTACGACATCCGCAGCCCTGCGCAATAAAGCCAACCCGGACGATACCTTCGAAGCTCAGCTGTTCTACGGTGACCTGAAAGCCATCGTCAAAACCAGCCATCTGGTGAAAACCGACTACCCAAAATTCATTGTTCATGGCACCAAAGGCTCGTTCATCAAGTACGGCATCGATCAGCAGGAGACCAGCCTGAAGGCCAACATCATGCCGGGCGAGCCAGGGTTTGCGGCGGATGATTCCGTGGGCGTGCTGGAGTACGTTAACGACGCGGGCGTAACGGTAAAAGAGGAGATCAAACCGGAGGTCGGCGACTACGGCCGCGTCTACGATGCGCTGTTTGAGACCCTGACAAAAGGTACCCCTAATTACGTCAAGGAAATTGAAGTGATGACCAACCTGGAAATCCTTGAACGGGGCTTTGAACAGGCCTCACCTGCCACAGTAACCCTTGCCAGATAAGCCTGAAAGACTCCCTTTGTTCTTGTTCAGATATTTTGAACAGAGGAGTCAATTTTCACCCTCTATGATCCCAGGTCGATTGCGTCCACACTTACTCCATCGAAAACGAACTGAGGGTAAAAACAATGATCTTCTTACGCAAAGCAAACGACCGCGGTCACGCAAATCATGGTTGGCTGGACTCATGGCATAGCTTCTCGTTTGCCGATTATTATGACCCGAACTTTATGGGTTTCTCGGCACTGGCGCGTGATTAACGATGACGTGATTGATGCAGGCCAGGGTTTTGGTACCCACCCGCATAAAGACATGGAAATCCTGACCTATGTGCTGGAAGGCGCCGTTGAGCACCAGGACAGCATGGGTAACAAAGAGCAGGTTCCGGCGGGTGAGTTCCAGATTATGACGGCGGGTACCGGGGTGCGTCACTCCGAATACAACCCAAGCAAAACCGACCGTCTGCGTCTGTACCAGATCTGGATCATTCCAGAAGAAAAAGGCATCACCCCGCGCTACGAGCAACGTCGTTTTGACGCCGAGCAGGGTAAACAGCTGGTACTGTCACCGGATGCCCGTGACGGCTCGCTGAAAGTGCATCAGGACATGGAGCTTTACCGCTGGGCGCTGGCGAAAGACGAGCAGTCTGTGCATCAGATCGCCGCTAACCGCAAAGTGTGGATTCAGGTGGTAAAAGGCGACGTGACCATTAACGGCACCAAAGCGACCACCAGCGATGGTCTGGCAATCTGGGATGAGCAGGCTATCTCTGTGCATGCCGACAGCGCCGCTGAAATTCTGCTGTTCGACCTGCCGCCGGTCTAAATCTTAAATTAATGTCCAGCCTTCCCTTATGACAGGGGAAGGTTGGTCTTTGTCCGTGATAAACTGAGGGAATCTATCACTACCGGTTTCTCTCCAGGGACGATGAAAAAGAAAAGACCCGTACTTCAGGATGTAGCCGATCGCGTCGGTGTGACTAAAATGACGGTCAGCCGTTTTTTTACGTAACCCGGAACAGGTTTCCGTGGCCTTACGTGGCAAGATTGCCGCTGCTCTCGATGAACTGGGTTATATCCCTAACCGCGCACCCGATATTCTCTCCAATGCGACCAGCCGTGCGGTAGGTGTCCTGCTTCCCTCCTTAACCAACCAGGTCTTCGCGGAAGTGCTCCGCGGCATCGAAAGCGTCACCGACGCCTTCGGCTATCAGACCATGCTTGCGCACTACGGTACAAACCGGAACTGGAAGAAGAACGTCTGGAGTCCATGCTTTCCTGGAACATTGACGGCCTGATCCTGACTGAACGCACCCATACCGCGCGCACGCTGAAGATGATCGAGGTGGCGGGTATTCCGGTGGTGGAGCTGATGGACAGCCAGTCTCCCTGTCTCGATATCGCCGTCGGGTTCGATAACTTTGAAGCCGCAAGGCAGATGACGGCGGCCATCATCGCCCGCGGTCATCGTCATATTGCCTATCTTGGCGCACGTCTGGATGAACGTACTATCATCAAACAGAAGGGATACGAGCAGGCGATGCTCGACGCTAACTTAACGCCCTACAGTGTGATGGTCGAGCAGTCCTCTTCCTACACCTCCGGTATTGAGCTGATGCGTCAGGCCCGTCGCGAGTACCCGCAGCTTGATGGCATTTTCTGTACCAACGATGACCTCGCGGTCGGCGCCGCCTTTGAATGCCAGCGTCTGGGGCTTGCTATCCCAGGTGATATGGCGATTGCCGGTTTCCACGGACACGACATTGGTCAGGTCATGGAACCGCGTCTGGCGAGCGTTCTCACCCCGCGTGAGCGCATGGGCCGTATCGGTGCAGAACGCCTGCTGGCGCGCATTCGTGGTGAGACGGTGACCCCTAAGATGTTAGATTTAGGTTTCACATTGTCACCGGGTGGATCGATTTAATCTGACAAGTTTGAACTAGCTCACACTTATTCATTTCTCACACGTTTGGATGTTGCTTCTCGTCAGCCCCGGCAGGACAATGTTACCGATAACTGTTACCCGTAACAATTCACTGAGGGACATACCTTGAGCACCACTAATCCAGATCACCACGTTTATGTCCTGATGGGCGTTTCCGGTAGCGGTAAATCTGCCGTTGCCAGCGAAGTGGCGCATCAAATCCATGCCGCGTTTCTTGATGGCGACTTTCTCCATCCGCGCAGCAATATCAATAAGATGGCTTCTGGTGAGCCGCTGAACGACGACGATCGTAAGCCGTGGTTACAGGCGCTGAATGATGCCGCGTTTGCCATGCAGCGCACCAACAAAGTATCCCTGATCGTCTGCTCCGCGTTGAAAAAGACCTACCGCGACCAGCTGCGTGAAGGTAACGCTAATCTCTCCTTCATCTACCTGAAGGGCGATTTCGACGTGATCGAAACCCGTCTGAAAGCGCGTAAAGGGCATTTCTTCAAAACCCAGATGCTGGTTACGCAGTTCGAAACTTTGCAGGAACCGGGTGCGGATGAAAGTGATGTGCTGGTGGTCGATATCGATCAGCCACTGGACGGTGTTGTTGCAAGCACCATTGAGGTCATTAACAAAAGGCAGTAAGTTTTGAGTACGTTAACGCTTGTTTTAACAGCAGTCGGCTCCGTGCTGTTGCTGCTGTTTTTGGTAATGAAGGCCCGCATGCACGCCTTCGTTGCCTTGATGGTGGTTTCTATTGGTGCAGGTCTCTTTTCTGGAATGCCGCTCGACAAAATCGCCGCGACCATGGAAAAGGGGATGGGAGGCACGCTGGGCTTCCTGGCGATTGTCGTCGCACTGGGCGCGATGTTTGGCAAGATCCTGCATGAAACCGGCGCGGTCGATCAGATCGCCGTCAAAATGTTGAAATCCTTCGGCCACAGCCGGGCGCACTATGCGATTGGTCTGGCCGGTCTGATCTGTGCGTTGCCGCTGTTCTTTGAGGTGGCGGTCGTCTTGCTGATTAGCGTGGCCTTCTCCATGGCCCGCCATACCGGCACCAATCTCGTGAAGCTGGTTATTCCGCTCTTTGCTGGTGTAGCAGCCGCTGCCGCGTTCCTGCTGCCGGGGCCTGCGCCAATGCTGCTGGCCTCGCAGATGCACGCTGACTTCGGCTGGATGATCCTGATCGGTCTGTGCGCCGCGATACCGGGAATGCTGATTGCCGGTCCGCTATGGGGCAATTTCATCAGCCGTTACGTTGAGCTTCATATTCCTGACGACATCACCGAGCCGCATCTGGGCGAGAGCAAAATGCCGTCGTTCGGCTTCAGCCTCGCGCTGATCCTGCTGCCGCTGGTGCTGGTGGGGGCTGAAAACCATTGCCGCGCGCTTTGTGCCTGAAGGCTCCACGGCGTACGAATGGTTTGAATTTATCGGCCACCCGTTCACGGCGATCCTGGTAGCGTGCCTGGTGGCCATTTACGGCCTGGCGATGCGCCAGGGCATGGCGAAAGACCGGGTGATGGAGATCTGCGGTCACGCGCTGCAACCGGCAGGCATTATTCTGCTGGTGATCGGTGCAGGCGGGGTATTCAAGCAGGTACTGGTAGATTCCGGTGTCGGCCCGGCTCTGGGCAGTGCCCTGACCGGGATGGGCTTGCCAATTGCCGTCACCTGTTTTGTGCTGGCGGCGGCGGTGCGTATCATTCAAGGTTCTGCGACCGTGGCCTGTTTAACCGCCGTGGGGCTGGTGATGCCGGTGATTGAGCAGCTGAATTACTCCGGCGCGCAGATGGCTGCATTGTCTATCTGTATTGCAGGCGGTTCGATTGTGGTGTCACACGTTAACGATGCGGGCTTCTGGCTGTTCGGGAAATTTACCGGGGCGACGGAAGCGCAAACCCTGAAGACCTGGACGATGATGGAAACCATCCTCGGCACCACCGGGGCGATTGTTGGGATGATTGCGTTTTCGCTGCTGAGCTGATGCTCTTTTCTCCCTCTCCCTGTGAGAGAGGGTATCAGGCCGCAGAGTGTGTATGTTTGTCGTGCGGTGGCTTCGCCTTACCTGACCGACAAAACTTAAAAAGGCAACTTACGTTGCCTTTTTGCTTTTACCTAGCCCTTCATCCACGCCCTAATCCCATCCAGGAACATCTGGGTCGCCATCATCACCAGAATCAATCCCATCAGCCGCTCCAGGGCATTAACCCCTTTCTCGCCCAGCAGGCGTAAAAACAGCGACGACTGCAGCAGGATAATAAAAGTCCCGCCCCAGGCAATCAGCAGCGCGATCACCAGATGGCTCATCTGATTCGGGTACTGATGCGACAGCAACATCAGCGTCGCCAGGATCGTCGGCCCGGCGACCAGAGGAATAGCCAGCGGCACAATAAAAGGTTCTTCACCCGCAGGCAGGCCGCTGCTGCTGCCTTCGCTGCTCGGGAAAATCATTTTGATGGCAATCAGGAACAAAATAATCCCGCCGGAAATAGAGACCGTTTCAGCACGCAAGTTCAGGAAGGCGAGGATTTTCTCGCCAGCGAATAGAAAGATAAACATCACCAGCAGGGCGATAAGCAGCTCGCGGATCATGATTGCCCGACGGCGCTTCGGCTCGGTGTGCTTCAGCACCGACATAAAAATAGGCAGGTTTCCGAGTGGATCCATAATTAGGATCAATAAAACCGCTGCGGAAATGATTTCACTCATTGTAAATTATCCCTGATACTTGTGTGGTTGCTTCGATGATTAGCGCTTTTTCTGATAGCCGGGCAATCATCGATTAATTTCGCTTGCGACTTTGGCTGCATTTTGTAATGTGAAGCATATCCCAGTTCAATACTGGCTTGCATAAACAGCACACACCCTCTGCAGGAAAAAAAAGCTATGAAAAACGTTGGTTTTATCGGTTGGCGCGGTATGGTCGGCTCTGTACTCATGCAACGCATGGTTGAAGAGCGCGATTTCGACGCTATCCGCCCGGTCTTCTTCTCCACTTCCCAGCTCGGCCAGGCTGCACCGTCCTTTGGGGGTACCACAGGCACGTTGCAGGATGCGTTTGATCTGGAAGCGTTGAAGGCACTGGACATTATTGTCACCTGCCAGGGCGGCGATTATACCAACGAAATTTATCCAAAGCTTCGTGAAAGCGGCTGGCAGGGCTACTGGGATTGACGCGGCCTCTTCGCTGCGCATGAAAGACGACGCGATCATTATTCTTGACCCGGTTAAACCAGGACGTCATCACCGACGGCCTGAACAACGGCGTAAAAACCTTCGTTGGCGGTAACTGTACAGTCAGCCTGATGCTGATGTCGCTGGGCGGCCTGTTTGCCCAGGATCTGGTGGAGTGGGTATCTGTTGCGACCTATCAGGCGGCATCCCGGTGGCGGCGCGCGCCATATGCGCGAGTTGCTGACCCAGATGGGCCAGTTGCATCACAGCGTTGCCGATGAGCTGGCGAACCCGGCATCCGCGATTCTCGATATCGAGCGTAAAGTCACTCAGCTGACCCGCAGCGGCGAGCTGCCAGTGGACAACTTCGGCGTACCGCTGGCCGGTGGCCTGATCCCGTGGATCGATAAACAGCTGGATAACGGCCAGACCCGCGAAGAGTGGAAAGGCCAGGCTGAGACCAACAAAATCCTGCGTACCTCTTCCGTGATCCCGGTTGACGGCCTGTGCGTGCGCATCGGCGCACTGCGCTGCCACAGCCAGGCATTTACCATTAAACTGAAAAAAGATGTGTCTATTCCGACAGTGGAAGAGCTGCTTGCGTCTCACAACCCGTGGGCGAAAGTGGTGCCAAACGATCGCGACATCACCATGCGCGAGCTGACCCCGGCTGCGGTCACCGGCACATTATCTACCCCTGTTGGACGCCTGCGTAAACTAAATATGGGGCCGGAATACCTTTCCGCCTTTACCGTCGGGGACCAGCTTCTGTGGGGCGCCGCTGAGCCGCTGCGCAGAATGCTACGTCAACTGGCGTAATAAATACTTAAGACTAAGGGGTGATTTATCACCCCTTTTTTTGCGTACTAAAGGACGAAAACGCAAATGATTCATTATTTTTCGGGAGTCATATAAAGCGTTGGCTATGCTTTATGCGGGATGTCACATATTCCGCCTGGAGGTTGGATGGAACAGAGAGGATGCACAAGGTGCTGTTCCGTTCAGGTCACATTAAGGTCGTACCCGCTGCGCGACAGGGGCGGCAACTAGAAAAACAGGATGAATACCATGTCCGTTCGTATTGATAGAGACGTGATTAATGCGCTTATTGCGGGTCACTTTGCGGATCCATTTTCTGTACTTGGCATGCACCGCACTGAAGCCGGACTGGAAGTCCGTGCATTGCTACCTGACGCGACTGAAGTGTGGGTAATCGAAACCCAAAACCGGGCGCAAGGTCGGTAAACTCGAATGTATTGATTCACGCGGCTTCTTCGCTGGCGTGATGGCCCGCCGCAAAATGTCTTCCGTTATCAGCTCGCCGTTATCTGGCATGGTCAGCAGAACCTGATCGACGATCCCTATCGCTTTGGTCCGCTGCTGCAGGAGATGGATGCCTGGCTGCTGTCCGAAGGTACGCACCTGCGTCCTTATGAAACGCTCCGGCGCCCATGCCGACACCATGGATGGCGTTACCGGCACCCGCTTTACCGTCTGGGCGCCGAATGCCCGTCGTGTGTCAGTGGTGGGGGCAGTTCAACTACTGGGATGGCCGACGCCACCCGATGCGCCTGCGTCGTGAGACCGGCATCTGGGAGCTGTTTATCCCCGGCGCGCACAACGGCCAGCTCTACAAATACGAGCTGATTGATGCCCATGGCAAGCTGCGTATCAAAGCCGACCCGTATGCTTTCGAAGCGCAAATGCGCCCGGAAACCGCGTCATTGATTTGCGGCCTGCCGGAGAAAGTCGCCAGAGCGAAGAGCGTATCCGGGCCAACGAGTTCGATATGCCGATCTCCATTTATGAAGTCCATCTTGGCTCCTGGCGTCGTCATAGCGAGAACAACTTCTGGCTCAGCTACCGGGAGCTGGCCGACCAGCTAATCCCGTATGTGAAATGGATGGCTTTACCCATCTGGAGCTGCTGCCGATTAACGAACACCCGTTTGACGGCAGCTGGGGCTATCAGCCGACCGGCATGTATGCCCCGACCCGCCGCTTCGGCACCCGCGATGACTTCCGCTACTTTATCAATGCCGCACACGCCGCCGGGCTGAACGTGATCCTCGACTGGGTGCCAGGCCACTTCCCGTCCGATGATTTTAGCCTGGCCGAGTTTGACGGCACCAACCTGTATGAGCACAGCGATCCGCGCGAAGGCTACCATCAGGACTGGAATACCCTGATCTACAACTATGGCCGCCGGGAAGTGACCAACTATCTGGTGGGCAACGCGCTCTACTGGATCGAGCGTTTCGGTATTGATGCCCTGCGCGTGGATGCCGTCGCCTCGATGATCTACCGCGACTACAGCCGCAAAGAGGGGAGTGGATCCCTAACGAATTCGGTGGCCGGGAAAACCTGGAAGCGATCGAGTTCCTGCGCAACACCAACCGCATTCTCGGGGAACAGACTCCGGCGCGGTGACAATGGCGGAAGAGTCCACGGACTTCCCGGGCGTCTCTCGCCCACCGTCGATGGGCGGCCTCGGCTTCTGGTACAAGTGGAACCTCGGCTGGATGCACGACACCCTGGATTACATGAAGCTGGATCCGGTGCATCGCCAGTATCACCACAACAAACTGACTTTCGGTATGCTCTACAACGGCACCGAAAACTTTGTCCTGCCGCTCTCCCATGACGAAGTGGTTCACGGCAAAAAATCGATTCTCGACCGCATGCCGGGCGACGCATGGCAGAAGTTTGCCAACCTGCGCGCCTACTACGGCTGGATGTTCGCCTTCCCGGGCAAAAAACTGCTGTTCATGGGGCAACGAGTTCGCCCAGGGGCCGCGAGTGGAACCACGATTCGAGCCTCGACTGGAACCTGCTGGAAGGGGGCGACAACTGGCACCACGGCGTTCAGCGCCTCGTGCGCGACCTTAATCATACCTATCGTCACCACAAGGCCCTGCACGAGCTGGACTTTGATGATTACGGCTTTGAGTGGCTGGTGGTGGATGACCACGAACGCTCGGTGCTGATCTTTGTCCGTCGTGACAAGGTGGGGCAACGAAATCATTGGTCGCCAGCAACTTCACCCCGGTGACTCGCCATCACTACCGTTTCGGCATCAATCAGCCGGGCAAATGGCGCGAGGTGCTCAATACCGACTCCATGCATTACCACGGCAGCAATGCGGGCAATGGCGGGCTGGTACAGAGCGATGAACACGAAAGCCATGGCCGACCTAACTCCCTGAGCCTCACTCTGCCGCCGCTCTCTACGATCTGGCTGGTTCGGGAGGGGAATGACGCAACTCGCTGCAGGTAACCCGGCACCGCTCGGCGCAAGCTACGACGGTAAAGGGGTGAACTTCACCCTCTTTTCGGCGAATGCGGATCGGGTTGAACTCTGCGTGTTTGACGGTAAAGGCATTGAACACCGCTACGATCTGGTGGCCCGTACTGGCGATATCTGGCATGGCTACCTCGAGCACGGCCCGGCCCGGCACACACTATGGCTTTCGCGTGCATGGTGCGTGGGATCCGGCAAAAGGGCTGTTCTTTAATCCGGCTAAGCTGCTGCTCGACCCCTGTGCGCATCAGGTTGAGGGCACGCTGAGCGATGATGTGCTGCTGCATGCCGGCAAAGCCACGCCCGATCACCGCGACAGTGCGGCCGTGGCACCCAGAAGCGTGGTGGTCAGCGACGATCGCTACGACTGGGAAGAGGACGCGGCCCCTGCTACCCCCTGGGGCAAAACCGTTATCTATGAAGCCCACGTTAAAGGGCTGACCTGGCTGCACCCTGGCATACCCGAGGCGATCCGCGGCACCTACAGGGCGCTCGGACACCCGGTGATGATTGCTTACTTTAAGCACCTCGGTATCACCGCGCTGGAGTTATTACCGGTGGCGCATTTTGCCTCCGAGCCACGTCTGCAGCGCCTCGGTCTCAGCAACTACTGGGGCTACAACCCGATGGCGATGTTTGCCCTCGATCCGCGCTATGCCTCGGATCCTGAGCGGGCGCGGGATGAGTTTCGTGATGCGGTGAAGGCGCTGCACGAAGCGGGCATTGAGGTCATTCTGGATATCGTGCTTAACCACAGCGCTGAACTGGATCTGGAAGGCCCAACGTTCTCCCTGCGCGGAATTGATAACCCTAGCTATTATTGGTTAAGGGAAGATGGCGATTACCACAACTGGACTGGCTGTGGTAACACCCTCAATCTCAGCCACCCGGCGGTGGTGCAGTACGCGTATGAATGCCTGAAATATTGGGTGGAAAACGTTCCACATAGACGCTTTCGTTTTGACCTGGCGTTCCGTGATTGGGACGCACGCCGGAATACAGCCAGCAGGCACCGCTGTTTGAGGCCATTAAAAACTGCCCGCTGCTCTCAGGGGTGAAGCTGATCGCGGAGCCATGGGACATCGCCCTGGCGGCTATCAGGTGGGAAATTTCCCGCCGCCGTTTGCCGAGTGGAACGACCACTATCGTGATACCGCGCGTCGCTTCTGGCTGGCCCGCGATATGTCACTCGGCCAGTTTGCCGGGCGCTTTGCCGCTTTCCAGCGATCTGTTCAAGCGCAACGGGGCGTCTGCCCTCTGCGTCGATCAACCTGGTCACGGCGCACGACGGTTTTACCCTGCGTGACTGCGTTTGTTTCAATCAGAAACACAATGAAGCCAATGGCGAAGAAAATCGTGACGGTACCTTCAATAACCATAGCTTTAACCATGGTGTAGAAGGATTAAGTGGCAATCTGGATGTGATTGAGCGGCGCCGCGCCAGCGTGCACGCACTGCTCACCACGCTGCTTTTGTCGCAAGGAACGCCGATGTTGCTGGCAGGCGATGAACATGGCCACAGCCAGCACGGCAACAAAACAATGCCTATTGCCAGGACAACCCGTTAACCTGGCTGGACTGGCAACAGGCAAACAGTGGATTAGTGGACTTTACCGCTGCGCTAATCCATCTGCGTCAGCAGATCCCGGCCCTCACCCTCAATGAATGGTGGGAAGAGGGCGACGGCAATGTTTGCTGGCTGAATAAAAGGGCGCAACCGTTGGAAGCGCGTGAGTGGCAAAGCGGCGTGCCGTGCCTGCAAATCCTGCTATCGGATCGCTGGCTTATCACGCTTAACGCCACAGATGAGGTTGTTGAAATTACGTTACCCCAAGGGGAGTGGCGGCTATCCCCCCATTTGCCGGAGAGGATAATCCGGTCGTTATGACTGCCTGGCATGGGCCTGCGCACGGTGTATGTGTATTCCAGAGATGATAATAAAAGGAGTTGATCATGGTTAGGTTAGATAAGAACGACCCTCTAATGTTGGCGCGTCAGCTGCCATTGAAGTCTGTTGCCCTGATTCTTGCTGGTGGCCGCGGTACCCGATTAAAAGATTTAACGATTAAGCGCGCCAAGCCCGCCGTCCACTTCGGTGGGAAATTCCGTATTATCGATTTTGCCCTGTCAAACTGCCTGAATTCAGGCATTCGCCGTATTGGCGTGATCACTCAGTACCAGTCCCACACGCTGGTGCAGCATATCCAGCGCGGCTGGTCGTTCTTCAGTGAGGAAATGAACGAATTCGTCGACCTGTTGCCTGCCACAACAGCGCGTGCACGGCGAAAACTGGTATCGCGGACTGCCGATGCGGTAACACAAAACCTGGATATTATTCGTCGTTACGACGCCGAGTACGTGGTGATCCTCGCCGGGGACCACATCTACAAGCAGGACTACTCGCGCATGGCTCATCGACCACGTCGAAAAAGGGGCGCGCTGCACCGTGGCCTGTATGCCTGTGCCCGTTGCTGAGGCGACGGCCTTTGGCGTGATGGCGGTAGATGAAAACGACAAAGTGATCGATTTCGTTGAAAAACCGGCGAACCCGCCTTCAATGCCGGGGGGATGACACCAAAAGCGCTGGCCAGTATGGGGATCTATGTCTTTGATGCAGATTACCTTTACCAGCTGCTGGAAGAAGACGACAAGGATGAGCAATCCAGCCACGACTTCGGCAAAGATATCATCCCGAAAATCACCAAATCTGGCATGGCCTATGCACATCCGTTCCCACTGTCCTGCGTGCAGTCCGATCCTAATTCAGAACCCTACTGGCGCGATGTCGGCACCCTGGAGGCATACTGGAAGGCGAACCTCGATCTGGCATCAGTGACGCCCGAACTGGACATGTACGACCACAACTGGCCGATCCGTACTCATATGGAATCGCTGCCGCCAGCGAAATTTGTCCAGGACCGCTCCGGCAGCCACGGCATGACGCTGAACTCGCTGGTTTCTGGCGGGTGCATCATCTCTGGCTCGGTGGTGGTGCAGTCGGTGCTGTTCCCGCGCGTGCGGGTGAACTCCTTCTGCAAACATTGATTCGTCAGTATTGTTACCCGACGTCTGGGTTGGCCGCTCGTGCCGCCTGCGTCGTTGCGTTATCGACCGTGCCTGCGTCATCCCGGAAGGCATGGTAATTGGAGAAAACGCGGGAAGAGGACGCGCGCCGTTTCTACCGCTCAGAAGAAGGCATCGTGCTGGTTACGCGTGAAATGCTGCGTAAACTGCAGATCAAACAGGAGCGATGATGCAGGTTTTACACGTTTGTTCTGAGATGTTCCCGCTGCTGAAAAACCGGCGGGTTGGCGGATGTGATTGGGGGCGCTACCGGCGGCGCAAATTGCCGGTGGCGTCGATACTCGCGTGCTGTTACCCGCTTTTCCCGATATTCGTCGCGGCATCCCTGACGCCCAGATCGTCAGCCGCCGCGAAACCTTTGCCGGGCGCATCACATTACTCTTTGGTCATTACAACGGCGTGGGCATCTATCTTATCGATGCCCCACATCTGTATGACCGCCCAGGGAGTCCTTACCACGACACTAACCTGTTTGCCTATACCGATAACGTGCTGCGTTTCGCGCTACTCGGCTGGGTCGGGCGGAGATGGCCTCCGGCCTGGATCCGTTCTGGCGCCCGGACGTGGTGCATGCCCACGACTGGCACGCCGGGCTGGCACCGGCGTATCTGGCAGCGCGTGGCCATCCGGCGAAGTCGGTCTTTACCGTACACAACCTGGCGTATCAGGGGCTGTATTTAGCCAAACACATGGATGAAATCGAACTGCCATGGTCGTTCTTTAATATCCATGGGCTGGAGTTTAACGGGCAGATTTCGTTCCTGAAGGCCGGGCTGTACTACGCCGATCACATCACCGCCGTCAGCCCGACCTACGCGCGGGAGATCACCGAGCCGCAGTTTGGCTACGGCATGGAAGGGCTGCTCGCACAACGCCAGCGCGAAGGGCGACTGTCGGGCATTCTCAACGGCGTGGATGAAAAAATCTGGAGCCCGGAGTCGGATCTGCTGCTGACCGCGCGCTACAACCGTGATTCCGTGGAAGATAAGGCTGAGAACAAACGTCAGCTGCAAATCGCCATGGGGCTGAAGGTCAACGAAAAGGTGCCGCTGTTCGCCGTGGTGAGCCGGTTGACCAGCCAGAAAGGGCTGGATTTGGTGCTTGAAGCGCTGCCGGCCTGCTGGAGCAGGGTGGACAGCTGGCGCTGCTGGGTGCAGGCGATCCGGTATTGCAGGAGGGCTTCCTCGCCGCCGCCGCCGAACATCCGGGTCAGGTTGGGGTACAGATTGGCTATCACGAAGCGTTTTCGCACCGCATCATGGCGGGTGCCGACGTTATCCTGGTGCCAAAGCCGTTTTTGAGCCATGCGGTTTAACCCAACTGTATGGCCTGAAGTACGGCACGTTGCCTCTGGTGCGTCGTACCGGTGGGTTGGCGGATACGGTATCTGACACCTCGCTGGAGAATCTGGCAGACGGCATCGCCAGCGGTTTTGTCTTTGAAGACAGTAATGCCTGGTCGTTATTGCGTGCGATTCGTCGTGCCTTCGTGTTGTGGTCTCGTCCATCGTTGTGGCGTTTTGTTCAGCGCCAGGCAATGGCCATGGATTTTAGCTGGCAAGTTGCGGCGCAGTCCTACCGCGATCTTTATCAACGCTTGATGTAACAATCCTGGAATCAGAGATATGAATGCACCTTTTTCCTATGCGTCTCCCACGGTAAGCATTGAGGCGTTAAAGCACTCCATCGCTTACAAGCTGATGTTCACCATCGGCAAAGATCCGGTGATTGCCAACAAACATGAATGGCTCAACGCCACACTGTTTGCCGTGCGCGATCGGCTGGTGGAACGCTGGCTGCGCTCTAACCGCGCCCAGCTCTCACAGGAGACCCGTCAGGTTTACTATCTGTCGATGGAGGTTTTTGATTGGCCGCACCCTCTCCCAATGCGCTGTTGTCGCTGGGTATCTATGGACGACGTAAAAACCGCACTGGAAGAGATGGGGCTGGATTTAGAAGAGCTGATTGACGAAGAGAACGACCCCGGCTTAGGTAACGGCGGTCTTGGCCGCCTGGCGGCCTGCTTCCTCGATTCGCTGGCAACGCTCGCCCTGCCGGGACGTGGCTACGGTATTCGCTACGATTACGGCATGTTTAAACAGAACATCGTCGATGGACGGCAGAAAGAGTCCCCGGACTACTGGCTGGAGTACGGCAACCCGTGGGAGTTCAAGCGCCACAACACCCGCTATAAAGTCCGCTTTGGCGGCCGTATTCAGCAGGAAGGCAAAAAGAGCCGCTGGGTCGAAACCGAAGAGATTCTGGCCGTGGCTTATGACCAGATCATCCCGGGCTACGACACCGACGCGACCAAACACGCTGCGCCTGTGGAATGCCCAGGCCAGTAGCGAAAATTAACCTCGGTAAATTCAATCAGGGCGACTACTTCGCGGCGGTGGAAGACAAAAACCACTCCGAGAACGTCTCCCGTGTGTTGTACCCGGATGACTCCACCTATTCCGGGCGCGAGCTGCGTCTGCGTCAGGAGTACTTCCTGGTCTCCGCGACTATCCAGGATATCCTGAACCGCCATTACCAGCTGCATAAAACCTACGCTAACCTGGCGGCAAAAACCGCCATCCACCTTCAAACGACACCCACCCGGTGCTGTCGATCCCGGAGCTGATGCGCCTGCTGATCGACGAACATAAGTTCAGCTGGGACGAGGCGTTTGAGGTAACCTGCCAGGTCTTCTCTTACACCAACCACACGTTGATGAGCGAAGCGCTGGAAACCTGGCCAGTGGACATGCTCGGCAAAATCCTGCCGCGCCACCTGCAGATCATTTTTGAGATCAACGACTACTTCCTGAAAACCGTGCAGGAGCAGTACCCGCACGACACCGGCTTGCTAAGCCGTACCTCGATCATTGATGAATCCAATGGCCGCCGGGTGCGCATGGCGTGGCTGGCGGTCGTGATCAGCCACAAGGTCAATGGCGTGTCAGAGCTGCACTCCAACCTGATGGTGCAGTCGCTGTTCGCCGACTTTGCGAAGATCTTCCCGATGCGTTTCTGCAACGTGACCAACGGGGTCACGCCGCGCCGCTGGCTGGCGCTGGCAAACCAGCCGCTCTCCGACGTACTCGACGAGAACATTGGCCGCAACTGGCGTACCGATTTAAGCCAGCTGAGCGAGCTTGAACAGCACGCCGATTTCCCGACGGTGAACAAAGCGGTGCGTGATGCCAAGCTGCTGAACAAAAAGAGGCTGGCGGTGTGGATGGCGCTGCACCTGAACGTGGTCGCCAACCCGAAAGCGCTGTTCGATGTGCAGATCAAACGTATCCATGAGTACAAGCGTCAGCTGATGAACGTGCTGCACGTGATCACCCGCTACAACCGCATTAAGGCCGAACCTGATGCCGACTGGGTACCGCGAGTGAACATCTTTGCCGGTAAGGCCGCCTCGGCCTACTACATGGCGAAGCACATCATTCACCTGATCAACGACGTGGCGAAGGTGATCAACAACGATCCGCAGATTGGTGACAAGCTGAAGGTCGTCTTTATCCCGAACTACAGCGTGAGTCTGGCCCAGCTGATCATTCCGGCGGCCGATCTCTCCGAGCAGATCTCCACCGCGGGCACCGAAGCGTCCGGCACCAGTAACATGAAGTTTGCCCTGAACGGCGCGCTGACCATCGGCACGCTGGATGGCGCAAATGTCGAGATGCTGGAGCACGTGGGCGAAGAGAATATCTTCATCTTTGGTAACACCACGGAAGAGGTCGAGGCGCTGCGCGCCAAAGGCTACTCGCCGCGTGACTATTACGAGCAGGATGAAGAGTTGCGCCAGGTGCTGACGCAGATCGCCACCGGGGTCTTCAACCCGGATGAGCCTGGCCGCTACCGCGACCTGGTGGACTCGCTGATTAACTTCGGCGACCATTACCAGGTGCTGGCAGACTACCGCAGCTATGTGGATTGTCAGGATAGGGTCGATGAGCTGTACCGCAAGCCGGAAGAGTGGACCACTAAAGCGATGCACAACATCGCCAACATGGGCTATTTCTCATCCGACCGCACCATCAAAGAGTATGCCGATACCATCTGGCATATCGATCCGGTGAAACTGTAAAAGCAAAACGGCGATCTCAGGGTCGCCGTTTTTGTATTTGCTCTCTCTCACACGGGGAGGGCATTACGCCTGCTCGTTAACATGATTCACGACGCCAGCGACAGCTCCCGCTTTCCCGTATGCTGGGCCAGCCACTGCGCCACGCGGGACACTTGCTCCGCATTCAGCCACATCCCCTCTTTGGTGCGACGCCACAGCGCATCGTCGGCGCGGCGAACCCATTCGTGGTCGGCTAAATAACGTAACTCCGCCTCGTAAAACTCGTGACCAAAATGCTCGCCCAGATCGGTAAGATCTTTCGCGTCACGCAGGATCACCTCACTGTTGCTGCCGTAGGTACGGGCAAAATGACGGGCCATTGATTCGCTGATAAACGGATAGCGACGGCGCAGTTTGGCCGCGTAGTCATCGCGGTTACCGTCGATATCACCGCCAGGCAGCACCGCGCCTTTGGTCCACGCCGGGCCAATACCTTTATAGTACGGCGCCAGTTTTTTCCATCGCATGCTCCGCCAGCTTGCGATAGGTGGTGAGCTTGCCGCCAAACACCGACAGCAGCGGCGCTTTGCCATGGTCATCGTGAATATCGAGGGTGTAATCACGGGTAATGGCCTGCGGTGAATCAGACTCGTCATCACACAGTGGACGCACCCCGGAGTAGCTCCAGACCACATCGTCACGCACCAGCGACTTTTTGAAGTGCGCGTTATACACATTCAGCAGATAGCTGATTTCGCTCTCGTCGATCTCGACGTTTTTCGGATCGCCTTTGTATTCCACGTCCGTGGTGCCAATGATGGAGAACTCATCCATCCACGGGATCACAAACACGATGCGCTTGTCTTCGTTTTGCAGGATATAGGCCTGCTTCTGGGTATGTACCCGCGGCACCACGATATGGCTGCCTTTAATCAGGCGAATGCCATAAGGCGATGGCAATTGCATGCCCTGGTCGAAGAACTGCTTCACCCATGGGCCAGTAGCGTTCACCAGACCGCGAGCCTGCCAGCTGAAACGTTCGCCGGTATCGATATCTTCTGCCTCAACGATCCACAGTCCGTTTTTCCGGCGAGCGGAGATCGCGCGGGTGCGGGTTTTCACCTCGCCGCCTTTACGTTCAACCATTTGCGCGTTAGCGAGCACCAGACGGGCATCGTCTACCCAGCAGTCGGAATATTCGAATCCGCGCACGATTTCAGGCTTAAGCACCGAGTCTGCGCCAAAACGCACACCCGCAGAAGCAGGCAGACTGGTGCGTTTACCCAGGTGATCGTACATAAACAGACCAATGCGGATCATCCACGCCGGACGCAGATGCGGGCGGTGTGGCAGACGAAAACGCATTGGCGTAGCGATATGGGGGGCCATTTTCAACAGCACTTCACGCTCGGCCAGCGCCTCACTGACCAGGCGGAACTCGTAGTGTTCCAGATAACGCAGGCCACCGTGGATCAGCTTAGAGCTGGCGGAGGAGGTGGCACAGGCGAGATCCTGCGCTTCCAGCATCAGGACAGATAATCCGCGGCCGGCAGCGTCCGCCGTAATGCCCGCCCCGTTGATTCCGCCACCGATGACAATCAGATCTTTGGTTTCCATTGTATCCTCACGCACTTTCGTTAAAGCTCAAAAATGTTCGATATCGCTCATATTAGCAAAGGAAATGGATTTTAGTAACATCAAAAAAACAATTTTGAGTGATACAGCTAACATAATGGCGTTTACCCGCCGCCAGGACGTACACTACCCAGTAAAATAGTGTGGTCTGATGCCTTACCAATCCTCGCCCACGGGGCGAGGGGCACAGGCTGCACTGCACCTGAACAAACAACAGAGATCACCATGGAACAATTTGAATGCATTAACGTAGAAGAAGCCCACCAGAAGATGCACCAGGGGCTGGCGGTGCTGGTGGATATTCGCGATCCGCAAAGCTTCGCGATGGGCCATACGCCGGGCGCGTTTCACCTGACCAACGCTTCCCTGAGTGAGTTTATGCGTGATAATGATTTCGAGACCCCGGTGATGGTGATGTGCTATCACGGCAATAGCAGCAAAGGCGCAGCGCAATACCTGCTGCAACAGGGCTTTGAAGCGGTCTACAGCGTGGACGGTGGATTCGATGCCTGGCACCGCCATTTCCCGGCAGAAGTCGAGCACGCGGGCATTTAGGGTATATACTGTCCCCTTTTGTGTGGAATAAGCGACTGCCGCCGATGCTGATGATTACCTCTTTTACCAACCCGCGCGTCGCCCAGGCGTTCGTCGACTACATGGCGACGCAGGGTGTTATCCTCACCATTCAACAACATACCCAGACCGACGTCTGGCTGGCCGATGAGAGCCAGGCTTCTCGGGTCAACGCCGAGCTGGCGCGTTTTCTGGAAAACCCCGGTGATGCGCGCTATCTGGCGGCGAGCTGGCAGGCGGGCCATACCGGCAGCGGGCTGCGCTACCAGCGCTTTCCTTTTCTGGCGACCGTGCGAGAACGCGCCGGGCCGTTTACCCTGGGACTCATGGCGGCCTGCATTCTGGTCTTCATTCTGATGAGTGTGGTGGGCGATCAGCAGATCATGCTGCTGCTGGCCTGGCCGTATGACGCCTTCGTTGAGTTCGAGTTCTGGCGCTACTTCACCCACGCGCTGATGCACTTCTCGTTCCTGCATATCCTCTTTAACCTGCTGTGGTGGTGGTATCTCGGCGGGGCGGTGGAGAAGCGGCTTGGCAGCGGCAAGCTCATCGTGCTCACCCTGATCAGCGCGCTGCTCAGCGGCTTTATCCAGCATAAATTTGGCGGCCCGTGGTTTGGTGGCCTCTCCGGCGTGGTCTACGCGCTGATGGGCTATGTCTGGCTGCGCGGCGAGCGCGATCCGCAGAGCGGCATCTACCTGCAACGCGGTTTAATGACCTTTGCATTAATCTGGATTATCGCCGGATGGTTTGATCTGTTTGGCATGGCGATTGCCAACGGCGCACACGTGGCCGGGCTGGCGGTCGGGCTGGCGATGGCGTTTGCCGATACGCTAAATGCGCGAAAACGAACATAATTCTGGCAGGGAACACTGATGAAACAAACACAACGCCATGACGCCATTATTGATCTGGTGAAAAAGCAGGGATACGTCAGTACCGAAGAGCTGGTGGAGCAGTTTGCCGTCAGCCCACAGACCATCCGTCGTGACCTCAACGATCTGGCCGATCAGAACCGCATTCTGCGCCACCACGGCGGCGCGGCGCTGCCGTCCAGCTCGGTGAATACGCCCTGGCATGACCGTAAGGCGACGCAGACCTCTGAGAAAGAGCGTATCGCCCGCAAGGTGGCGAGCCAGATCCCTAACGGCGCGACGCTGTTTATCGACATTGGCACCACGCCGGAAGCGGTAGCCCATGCCCTGCTGAACCATGAGAACCTGCGCGTCGTCACCAACAACCTGAACGTTGCCACCACCCTGATGCAGAAAGAGGATTTCCGCATTATCCTGGCAGGCGGCGAGCTGCGCAGCCGCGACGGCGGTATTATTGGCGAAGCGACGCTCGACTTTATCTCCCAGTTCCGCCTCGACTTCGGCATCCTCGGCATCAGCGGCATTGATACCGACGGCTCACTGCTGGAGTTTGATTATCACGAAGTCCGTACCAAGCGGGCGATTATCGAGAACTCGCGCCACGTCATGCTGGTGGTGGATCACTCCAAGTTTGGGCGTAATGCGATGGTGAATATGGGTAGCATCAGCATGGTGAATGCCATCTATACCGACGTAATGCCGCCTGAAGGGGTGTTAAAGGTGATTCGTGATCATAAGTTGCAGTTAGAGCTGTGCTGATGGCATTGCCTTATGGCGCGGTAAAAGCAGAGCGGCAACCAGGGTTGTAATGCCAGCCTGTTAAGCCTGGTGGATTGTTCCGTTCACCTCATGTTCAGCAGAACATGGCATTACACAACCCGTGAACGTGACAAGGGGGGGCCGCCGGGCCCCCCTTGTCAATCCCCGCGGCCCCGCAATGAAACCGGTGCTTCGCACTGCGCTCACCTCCCGACCGCCTGCCTGCGGTCGGCTCAACTCGACATCCTGTCTCGATTCGCCTCTGGCCGCCATCCCTGGCGTCCAGCCCTTGTCATCCGGTCTCCGGTTCGCCGGTTTCAGCGGGGACTCAACACCCGTGCCACATTCAGACGACTGAGAAGCGTGAGGGAGCGTGAATCCGGCTGAAAATCGACGAAGCGTTTCCGTAAGGCCGGGGCGAGGCGCAGGGACGCGCCGAGAGGGCATAGCCTGCAGGGATGCAGGCTGGTGCCCGACCCGAAAGCCTGAAGGAATAAGCTGAGTGCATCGCGAAGCGGCGATTTTCCTGGCCGGGAGCCGGGGTAGCCAGGGGGGAGGCGGCGAGCCCCCCTGGCACGTTCACCGCAGCGGAGGGGGCATAAAGCAGAGGTGCTGTAGTGAACGGAACCCTTCCACTTAAGTCATTCAGAAGTACTGAGTTGCTTAACTGACTGACATTACAACCCGGGTTGCCGTTTTTTGTGTTTGCGCGTGCTCTGTAAGACAGGGCTAGGGCATCACCCGCACAAAGCCTTAAACCCCATACCCCATCATCTTCAACAGCTGCTGCGCATGCAGCACCGCATCCTGGCGGTGGGCGACGCCCAGCTTCTGATACAGATTTCGGATATGCGTTTTGATGGTGGTGGCCGCCACGGCCAGCTCACCGGCAATCTGCTCGTTGCTGTAGCCTGAGTAGATCAGCCCCAGCACCTGCCACTCACGCTGGGTGAGCGGGCTGGTACGGATCAGTTCCGGCACTTCCGGGTGGGTCAGCAGACGCTCCACAAAGGTCTCATCGAAATGGGCAAACTTGTGGCGATGATGCTGGTTAATCTCACGCAGGATGCGCTGGGCGCGATGCTGATCCAGCTCCGGCAGGGTATTGAGCTGAATCAACTGGCGCAACTGCTGCGCCATGGTCTCGCCTTCAATCACAAAGTGGCTGATAAACCCGGTGCGGTTCGCCAGTTGCAGCGCTTCCAGCAGTACGCGCTGGGCGTCATTTTTGCGGCCAGACTGCCAGTAAAGCTGGTTTTGCAGCAGCAGGTTGCGGTTCAGATCGCTCATCAGACGCAGGCTGCGGGCATTTTCATTCAACTCTTCCAGCACCATCTCGGCCGGTTCGAACTCGCCCAGCAGGATCTGCGCGCGGGCAATGTTACGCCACTGGCTCTGCAGGAAGTGGTTATTAGCAAACTCTGGCTTCGGCGTCTGGCGCAGCCAGTTGGCCGCCGATTTCTTGTCGCCCGTCATCTGCCAGTAAATCACCCGCACTTTATCGGCGTTGGATACCCAGTCGCTGTGATACTGGCCGTTGCCGAGCAGGTTCTCCAGACGGTTGAGGTGGTTGCGGGCGTTATCCAGATCGCCGCGGGCCAGCGAGCACTGCACCAGCAGGCCCAGACACTGCAACTGCTGCTGCGGTCTGATAGGCAGAGAGCACATCGACACCATGGCGGGCGGTGGTTTCGGCTTCGTCCAGACGTGCCCATGCCCACAGTAGCTGGGCGCGGATGCGCAGGCAGGAACTCGTGCATCGGCAGCTGTTCCAGGTGCTGATCGCGGATCAGGGTGAAGGCTTTCTCCTGGGTCTCCCAGGCGGCCTGCAGGAAGCCCTGGGCAAACAAAATTTCGCTCTGCTGGATCAGGCTCCACAGGGCGTAGTGCCAGACGTCATGGCGGCGCGCCATCTGCTCGGTCTGCTGCATCAGCGACAGCGAGCGGGTCAGGTCGCCCTTACAGTGCAGGACTTCGCCATGCACCGACGTGGCGACGATGCGGCTGTAGAAGTTCGCCAGCGGCAGCTCTTCCAGCGCGCCCAGGGCCAGGCGCTGGGCCTCTTCCGGGTTGCCGTCGTTAATGGCCACCTGCGCGCGCAGGGCGTTGAATTCGCCGTGCAGGGCGGCGTCCATCTCGCCTTTCATCTCTTGCTCGGCGCGGGCCAGCAGGGTGTTCACTTCGCTGTAGCGATGCTGGCTCTGCATCAGCCAGGCCTGCAGCAGCACCAGACGCGGGTTTTCCAGCAGGCTATCCCACGGCAGGGCGCGCAGCGACTCCTCCAGCAGGGCCAGCTCGCTGTGGTTAAACAGGCTCCAGGCGTGATTGAGCAGAATATCGCGCAGCATATGGGCATCGCCCGCCGCCAGCGCGTGGTGGATGGCCTCGCTCGGGAAGCCCTGCGCCATCCAGCTCTCGGCGGCGGCGCGGTGGATGTCCGGTAATTCGGTTGCCAGCTCCCACTGACAGCGCTGGCGCAGGAAGCTGCCAAACAGCGGGTGGTAGCTGAACCACTCCCCGGAGTCGTCCATGCGTTGCAGGAACAACCCCTGGCGTTCGATCTCTTCCAGGCGCATCTGGCCGTTGTCTTCGCCAGTGACGCGCACGATCAGCGCATCGTTCATCGAGCGCAGCAGGGAGCTTTTCAGCAGGAACTGACGGGTGGACTGGTCTACGCTGTCGAGTACCTCATCCACCAGATAATCGGAAAGATGGCTGGCATTAATCCCCGACAGACGACGGGCGGATTGCTGCGTCGAGCTGTTGTTATGCCGCGCCGACAGGGCAATCAGTTGCAGGGCGGTCGCCCAGCCTGCCACGTCGTCGCACAGGCGGCTGCTCTCAGCCACCTCGATAGGGGATTTCAGGCGGCAGTCAAAGAACTGCTTCGCTTCCTGATGAGTAAAGGAGAGTTGTTGGCTGCCCACTTCCAGCAGCTGATCGCGCACGCGCAGGTTGGCAATGCCCAGCTGCGGCAGGTTGCGCGACAGGATCACCAGGGTCAGGTTTTCCGGCTGGTGGCGCAGGAAAAAGCGCATCGACTCATGGATAACCGGATTGGTGATCAGATGGTAGTCATCAATGACCAGGTAGAGCGGACGATGCCATTCGGCCAGCTCGATAAACAGTTGCGAAAAAAGGGAAGAGAGGCTGGCGTACTGGCGCTTTTGCACCATCACTTCGCTGGTGACACAGTGGCCGTTGGTCGCCTGCTGAATAGCGGCGATCAAATAACTGGCAAAACGCTCCTGCTGGTTGTCGCCCTCATCGAGGGAGTACCAGCCGAGATCGGTCTTGCCGGAAGCCCATTGCGAAATGAGCGTGGTTTTGCCGTAGCCTGCAGGACTCGTTACCAGCGCCAGTCGAAAATTGTTCGCGCCGGAAAGTTTCGCCAGCAAGCGTTCGCGGACCACAGTATGGTCAAGACGAACCGGGCGACTTAATTTGGACGGAATCAACATAGGTTTCACTTCACTGTGTGGAAATCGAGATTTTTATTTTTTTTTTGCGCTTCGTAATTAATCCTTATAAGTTCGGTCAGAAACCTTTTTATTGCAAGTTATGTCCGGGTTTTGTGTCCCTTAATTTGCACTGTGTCACAAAAAATATATGCAGGGAGGAAGGAACTTTTCCGATGGCCTCAAAAGCGCATGGATACTGGGGTGGCGTGTTTCAGACGGTTAAGCATAAAAAGGAATATAGAATCGTAAATGGCGTGAAAAGTTAATAAAGTCCCGAAAGAGTAACTTGCGTAAAATAACGCGCTGGCGTGCAGTAAATTCTGAACGTTATTACTTCAGGTAAGTAATTATTGCCCGGTGCCTATATTTCAGGCGAAACCGCATTTCATTTTTTTGACTCCCTCACCGAAAAGCTCACCCTTAATACCCTCACTCCCGCGGCATAAAGTGGCGGCGATCACACTTTCCCGCTCATCCCTGCTACTCCTCCCTGTCTAATCCCCGGCAGGAGGAGGAAGTGGTGTAAGGAGCCAGGCACACTAGCACCAACGCCTTATTTTCTCTCTACAGGATGCAGATTCTCTATGTCACAGCCGACTTTCAACAAAGCTCAATTCCAGGCTGCCCTGACGCGTCAGTGGCAGCGTTTTGGTTTACACGCCGCCGAAGACATGACCTCCCGCCAGTGGTGGCAGGCCGTCAGTGGAGCGCTCGCAGAGCTGCTGAGCGCCCAACCCGCGGTAAAACCCGTGGCAGGCCAGCGCCACGTTAACTATATCTCCATGGAGTTCCTGATTGGCCGTCTGACCGGCAACAACCTGCTGAACCTCGGCTGGTATCAGGAGGTCAGCGATGTGCTGAACACGCACAACATCAACCTGACCGACCTGCTGGAAGAGGAGATCGATCCGGCGCTGGGCAACGGCGGTCTGGGTCGTCTGGCGGCCTGTTTCCTCGACTCAATGGCGACGGTGGGGCAGTCGGCCACCGGCTATGGCCTGAACTATCAGTACGGCCTGTTCCGCCAGTCCTTCGCAGGCGGCCAGCAGATGGAAGCCCCGGACGACTGGCATCGCGGCAGCTACCCGTGGTTCCGCCACAACGAAGCGCTGGACGTGCAGGTTGGCATTGGCGGTAAAGTGACGAAAGCGGGCCAGTGGGAGCCGGGCTTTACCATTACCGGCCAGGCCTGGGATCTGCCGGTGCTGGGCTACCGTAACGGCGTCGCGCAGCCGCTGCGCCTGTGGCAGGCGACGCACGCTCACCCGTTTAACCTGACCAAATTCAACGACGGCGATTTCCTGCGCGCTGAGCAGCAGGGCATCGACGCCGACAAGCTGACCAAAGTGCTTTACCCGAACGACAACCATCTGGCGGGCAAAAAGCTGCGCCTGATGCAGCAGTATTTCCAGTGCGCCTGTTCCGTAGCCGACATCCTGCGTCGCCACCACCTGGCGGGCCGCAAACTGGCGGAGCTGCCAGATTATGAAGTGATCCAGCTGAATGACACCCACCCGACCATCGCCATCCCTGAACTGCTGCGCGTGCTGATCGACGAGCATCAGCTGAGCTGGGACGACGCCTGGGCCATCACCAGCAAGACCTTCGCTTACACTAACCACACCCTGATGCCAGAGGCGCTGGAGTGCTGGGATGAGAAGCTGATTAAAACCCTGCTGCCGCGCCATATGCAGCTGATCAACGAGATCAACAACCGCTTCAAAAAGCTGGTGGATAAAACCTGGCCGGGCGATAAAGCGGTGTGGGCGAAACTGGCTGTGGTGTTCGACAAGCAGGTTCGCATGGCTAACCTGTGCGTGGTCAGCGGTTTTGCGGTGAACGGCGTGGCCGCGCTGCACTCCGACCTGGTCGTGAAAGATCTGTTCCCGGAATATCACCAGCTGTGGCCGAACAAGTTCCACAACGTCACCAACGGCATTACGCCGCGTCGCTGGATCAAACAGTGCAACCCTCAGCTTGCTGAGCTGCTGGATAAGACGCTGGATAAAGAGTGGGCGAACGACCTCGACCAGCTAATCAACCTGGAAAAACAGGCTGACGATGCGGCCTTCCGCGAGACGTACCGCACCATCAAGCAGGACAACAAAGTGCGCCTGGCGGCCTTCGTTAAAACCCGTACCGGGATTGAGATCAACCCGAACGCGATTTTTGATATCCAGATTAAACGCCTGCACGAGTACAAACGTCAGCACCTGAACCTGCTGCATATTCTGGCGCTGTACAAAGAGATCCGCGAGAACCCGCAGGCCGACCGTGTGCCGCGCGTGTTCCTGTTCGGTGCCAAAGCTGCACCGGGTTATTACCTGGCAAAAAACATTATCTTCGCTATCAATAAAGTGGCCGACGCGGTGAATAACGATCCGAAAGTGGGCGACAAGCTGAAAGTGGTCTTCCTGCCGGATTACTGCGTCTCTGCGGCGGAGCTGATGATCCCGGCGGCGGATGTTTCCGAGCAGATTTCTACCGCGGGCAAAGAGGCATCCGGTACCGGCAACATGAAGCTGGCCCTGAACGGTGCACTGACCGTAGGGACGCTGGACGGTGCCAACGTAGAGATTGCCGAGCAGGTGGGCGACGAGAACATCTTTATCTTCGGCCATACTGTGGAAGAAGTTAAAGCCATCAAAGCCAAAGGTTACGACCCGGTGAAATGGCGTAAAAAAGACAAGCTGCTGGATGCGGTGCTGAAGGAGCTGGAGAGCGGCAAATACAGCGACGGGGACAAGCACGCGTTCGACCAGATGCTGCACAGCATCGGCAAACAGGGCGGCGATCCGTACCTGCTGATGGCCGACTTTGCGGGCTACGTCGAAGCGCAGAAACAGGTCGATGTGCTGTATCGCGATCAGGAAGCCTGGACCCGGGCGTGCATTCTGAACACCGCGCGCTGCGGCATGTTCAGCTCTGACCGTTCAATCCGCGACTACCAGGCCCGTATCTGGCAGGCAAAACGCTAAGGAAGCGCGATGGAAAGTAAACGTCTCGATAATGCCGCCCTGGCGGCGGGGATCAGCCCCAGCTATATCAATGCTCATGGTAAACCGCAGTCTATTGGTGCTGAGACCAAGAGGCGTTTGCTGGATGCTATGCATAAAGCCAAACCCGTCGCGAAAGCGGCGGTTACCGCCGTCCCGAACGTGATGGTCTATACCGCGGGCAAAAAAATGCCGCTGATGATTGAAGGCAGTGGCGACTTTAGCTGGCTGCTGACGACCGAAGAGGGGCATCAGCATAAAGGCCACGCGACGGGCGGCAAAAATCTCAACCTGCCGGCAAAACTGCCGGAGGGTTATCACACCCTGACGCTGACACAGGACGATCACCGCTGGCACTGCCGGGTGATTGTGGCGCCAAAACGCTGCTACGAGCCGCAGGCGCTGAAAGAGGGCAAGAAACTGTGGGGTGCCTGCGTGCAGCTCTATACGCTGCGCTCTGAGGCGAACTGGGGCATTGGCGACTTTGGCGATCTGAAGAAGATGCTCACCGACGTCGGCAAGCGCGGCGGGGCCTTTATCGGCCTCAACCCGATCCATGCCCTCTATCCGGCGAACCCGGAGAGCGCCAGCCCGTACAGCCCGTCATCCCGTCGCTGGCTGAACGTGATTTATATCGACGTAAACGCCGTTGAGGATTTCCGTAACAGCGCCGAGGCGCAAGCCTGGTGGAAGATGGACACTACCCGGCAGACGCTGCAACGCGCCCGGGATGCCGAGTGGGTCGATTATGCTTCCGTCACCGCGCTGAAAATGGCTGCGCTGCGCATGGCGTGGAAAGATTTTGCAAAGCGTGACGACGAACAGATGGCGGCCTTCCGGGAGTTTGTTGCCCGGGAAGGGGGAGAGCCTTTACTGGCAGGCGGCCTTTGATGCGCTGCACGCATATCAGGTGAAAGAGGACGAAATGCGCTGGGGCTGGCCGGTATGGCCCGAGCAGTACCAGTCCGTTGATTCCCCGGCGGTAAAAGCGTTTTGCGAAGAGCACACCGACGAGGTCGATTTCTACCTCTGGCTGCAGTGGCTGGCCTACAGTCAGTTTGCCGCCTGCTGGCAGGAGAGTCAGGGCTACGACATGCCGATTGGCCTGTACCGTGACCTGGCGGTGGGTGTCGCCGAGGGCGGGGCAGAGACCTGGTGCGATCGCGAGCTTTACTGCCTGAAAGCCTCCGTCGGCGCGCCACCGGATATTCTTGGCCCGCTGGGTCAGAACTGGGGTCTGCCGCCGATGGACCCCGCACGTGATCGCTGCCCGCGCCTATGAGCCGTTTATCGAGCTGCTGCGCGCCAACATGCAGAACTGCGGCGCGCTGCGTATCGACCACGTGATGTCGGTCCTGCGCCTGTGGTGGATCCCCTACGGTGAGACCGCCGACCACGGGCCTACGTCCATTATCCGGTAGACGATTTACTCTCTAATCCTTGCGCTGGAAAGTAAGCGTCATAACTGCATGGTGATCGGGGAAGATCTCGGCACCGTTCCGGTTGAAATCGTCAGCAAGCTGCGTGACAGCGGCGTTTACTCCTACAAAGTGCTCTATTTTGAAAACGACCTTGAGAAGAACTTCCGCGCGCCGGAGGCGTATCCAGAACAATCAATGGCAGTCGCGACGACGCATGACCTTCCTACGCTTCGTGGCTGGTGGGACAGCGGGGACCTTACCCCTTGGCAAGACGCTGGGGCTATACCCTGACGAGGTACATGCTGCGCGGGCTGTATCAGGATCGGTGAGCTGTCGAAGCAGGGGCTGCTGGATGCGTTGCACGAGCACGGTTGCCTGCCGAAACGCACCGGGCACAAGGCGTCGTTGATGTCGATGACCCCAACGCTGAACCGCGGTCTGCAGCGTTACATTGCCGACAGCAACAGCGCGCTGTTGGGGTTGCAGCCGGAAGACTGGCTGGATATGCCGGAGCCGGTTAACATCCCTGGCACCAGCTATCAGTACAAGAACTGGCGTCGCAAGCTGTCTACCTCCCTGGAGGCGATGTTTGCCGATGACGAGGTGAATAAGCTGATTAAAGACCTGGATAAGCGGCGAAAAGCGGCAGCCAGGAAGTAATAAAAAAACCCGCCGGATGGCGGGTTTTTTTATTGCCGGGTAAGCGTAGCTGCCACCCGGTAATTGCTATATCAAACAACCATACCCAACAGCAGACACCCAATCAGCCCGCAGACGGAGATGATGGTTTCCAGCATCGACCAGGATTTGATGGTCTCACCGATGGTCAGGTTGAAGTACTCCTTGAACAGCCAGAAGCCCGGGTCGTTTACGTGAGAGAAGATCACACTACCGGAACCCACTGCAATAACCATCAGTTCAGGGCTGACGCCTGTGGTGGCAATCAGTGGAGCAACGATGCCGCCTGCGGTGATAGCCGCAACGGTCGCGGAACCCAGGGCGATACGCAGCACCCGCCGCGATAGACCACGCCATCAGGATTGGGGAGATGTTGGTGTCATGCATCATGGAGGCGATGTACTTGTCCACGCCGCTATCAACCAGAACCTGTTTGAACGCACCGCCACCACCGATGATCAGCAGCATCATGGCAATGATTTTGATCGAGGAGGTCAGGGTATCGTTAATCTGATCCATGGAACGGCCACGGTTCAGACCGAAGGTGAACAGCGCAATCAGGACCGCAATCAGGGTCGCCATGACCGGATCGCCGAGGAACTCAGCTACGCCGAGCACCGGATGACCTTTCGGCAGAACCATTTCACAGACGGCACGCAGAGCCATCAGCACCACCGGCACCAGAGAGGTCCAGACGCTGACGGCAAAGCTTGGCATTTCTGCTTCGGTGAAGGTTTTTGCGCTGTACAGACCTTCCGGGATTGGCTTGTCGATACCTTTCCAGGCAACGTGCAAAGACCGGACCGGCCAGAATAACGGTTGGGATCGCCAGGATAGTACCAAACAGCAGGGTTTTACCCATATCAGCATGGAAGATGGTGGCGATAGCGGTCGGGCCAGGGTGCGGCGGCAGGAAGCCGTGCGTCACGGACAGCGCAGCGGCCATTGGCACGCCCACATACAGCAGGGGATGCTGGCAGAGGCAGCGATGGTGAAGACCAGCGGCAGCATCAGCACAAAGCCCACTTCGTAGAACAGCGCAAAAACCTACGGTAAAGCCGGTTAAAACGACCGCCCACTGGATGTGCTGCTTACCAAATTTGGCAATCAGCGTGGTTGCGATGCGCTGTGCGCCACCGCAGTCGGCCAGCATTTTGCCCAGCATGGCCCGAAGCCCATGATCAGCGCGAGGCTACCGAGCGTACCGCCCACACCCGCTTTAATGGAGCTGATTACTTTCACCAGCGGCATACCTTGCATCAGGCCGACGGCAAGGGCCACCAGCACAAGGGCGATAAAACCGTTCATTTTGAAACGGATCATCAGGAGGAGTAACAGAACGACACCGATAGCGACGATGACTAATGGCATGATTTTCTGGCCTTTAAAATTGTTATGGGTAACGTCCATTGTTTCAACGACATATTCATGTTGCCCCAACTGGGAACAGCGTACTGATGGCACTAAGACAGGCCGCCTTCTAAATCATTAAGCGTAGTCGGTCGACGTAAAGGTGCTTAAGTGCCCACGGGAATGATACGGGTAACATGTGCGGGTTGAGAATCACCCCAGCGGTCAAAATGTGAATTATGAGACGCAGGTCATGTTATGAGAGGGGAAAGCGGGGGGAGAGGCCCCGGTAAGCGGAGCGCCACCGGGCAAACAGACGGGCAATCAGTAGTAAGAGTGTTCGCCGCGGCTGGTGTTCGGTTGAGATCGCGTACGCCTTTCAGCTCCGGGAACTCGTTCAGCAGCTGCTTCTCGATCCCTTCTTTCAGGGTAACGTCTACCATGGAACAGCCGTTACAGCCGCCGCCGAACTGCAGAATAGCCAGACCGTCTTCGGTGATCTCCATCAGGGAGACGCGACCACCGTGGCCCGCAGCTGCGGTTGATCTGGGACTGCAGCAGGTACTCAACGCGCTCCATCAGCGGGGCATCGTCGGTGACTTTGCGCATTTTGGCGTTTGGCGCTTTCAGGGTTAACTGTGAACCCAGCTGGTCGGTAACAAAATCAATTTCCGCATCTTCCAGATACGGGGCGCTCAGCTCATCGACATAGGCGGTGAGTTGCTCAAAATTTCAGGGCGGTGTCAGTTGCTTCCACAGCATCCGGTGGGCAATAAGAGACGCCGCATTCTGCATTCGGGGTGCCCGGGTTGATCACGAATACACGGATCTGGGTCCCTTCTTCCTGATTTGCCAGCAGTTTGGCAAAGTGCGCTTGTGCAGCATCGGAAATACGGATCATAGCATTGGCCTAATAGTTGACTAAAATACCTGGTTATAATACGCCCAACCTGAGGGCGCTACAAGGTTCGACACAGACACCATACCTGAACCGACGCCGCGCCGCTTCGCAAAAGCAGGCGGGAGAGTTCTGCGACGGTATCGCCTGTTGTCACGACATCATCCCACCACCAGCGATATGGCGTCCTGTGACCGGTAATTCAAGCGCAAAAGCGTGGTCCAGGTTACGTTTACGCATTCTGGCGCTGAGCTGATGCTGCGCCGGGGTGGCGCGGATCCGGCGAAGGGCCTCGGGCGCATAGCGGCAGTTCAGCCAGTGGGCCCAGGGGGCGACAGAGCAGATCGCTCTGGTTAAACCCGCGCCGCCATTGCCGCCGGGACCACAGCGGCACGCAGACCAGCATATCCACGGCCGGTAACTCACGGCTGCGCCGGGCATGCAGCAGCGCCAGCAGTAGCAGCCTCGCCAGCGGTTTTGCCAGCTGGCTGCGACCCGAAAACTTGAGTTGATGTACCAGCTGACTCACGGGCGGCGTATAGCCGCACACCGCCACCAGCGCCTGCCAGGGCGGTGGTTTACGCAGGCAGCGCCCGCAGGGCAGGTGAGGGTGGATGGCCGGTAAGCCACACTGTGGGCAATCTATTGCACGCCGCGCAATCCCCTTTTCGCATACGGAACAGATCCCCCAGTGGCTGAGCGCAAGCGGCATCCGGCATAGCCAGCACAAGCCGGGCACTGTTAGCATAGATAACCTCCTTGTGAAAAAAGAGAACAGTAATCGATGAATAACCTTTGGTGGCAGACCGTTGGGACAGGAAATTGCCATCTTGTGCTGCTGCACGGATGGGGGCTGAACGCGGAAGTATGGCGTTGCATCAGCGAGGAACTGGCCTCGCAATTTACGTTGCACCTGGTAGATCTGCCGGGCTTTGGCCGCAGCCGTGATTTTGGCGCGATGCCGCTGGCCGATATGGCGGAGCAGGTGCTGGCTCAGGCACCTGATAAGGCGATCTGGCTGGGCTGGAGCCTGGGCGGGCTGGTGGCAAGCCAGATCGCCCTGACGCACCCTGAGCGCGTGCAGGCGCTGGTCACCGTTGCGTCCTCCCCCTGTTTCAGCGCCCAGGCGGAGTGGCCGGGGATCAAATCCGAGGTGCTGGCCGGTTTTCCAGCAGCAGTTAAGCAACGATTTCCAGCGCACGGTGGAGCGTTTCCTCGCCCTGCAGACCATGGGAACGGAAACCGCACGCCAGGACGCCCGGACGCTGAAGACCACGGTGCTGTCATTACCGATGCCGGAGGTTGAGGTGCTGAATGGCGGGCTGGAGATCCTCAAAACGGCCGATCTGCGGGAGCCGCTGGCGTCCCTGACGCTGCCGCATCTGCGTATCTATGGTTATCTCGACGGGCTGGTACCGCGCAAGATCGTGCCGTTGCTGGATGAGCAATGGCCGCAGAGCGAAGCCTTGATCGTTGCCAAAGCAGCCCATGCGCCCTTTATCTCTCACCCTAATGAGTTTTGCGCAGCGATAACGACCTTAAGTCAGCGTTTAGTCTGATTATTTTTATTCCCGCTGGAAAAAGTGACATACCGCAACAATACTTAATTTATCGTTGCGGTTATCCCGCCTTCGATAATCAAAACTACAATCCTCTTTGGGAGTCATGACTATGAAACTTGTTACAGGTATTGTTGCTTCTCTGGTTATTGGATCACTCTCTTTTTGGCGTGATGGCGGCAGAAGAAATCCAGAAAGATAAAGTGAAAGAGATGAATTTGACGAAAGTTTGGCGATATCTCTACCTCTGATACCACCGCGCCGATGGATGCGAGAAAAGAGCTTTCCAAGAAAGCAGATGAGATGGGCGGTAAGTATTATGTCGTCACCAGCGCCAACAAAGATCAGAAAGATATCCGCGCGACCGCAGAAGTCTTCAAATAATGAGATAAAGCCGGGCAGAGTTGCCCGGCTTTACTGACGATTAACGCAGCGCCCACCACTCCCTGAGGCAGGCTTTTCCTTCGGGGCAGCTTTTACAGCTGCCGGATAAGCAGCCGTCGGCATCCTCCCGGATACGCTTTGCTTTCCCCATCGCTTCCAGACGTTCAAGCATGGCCTCGATCATTGCCTGCGGCGTGCGCAGTATTTGGCTGAGCTGGGTAGCGTCCATTCTTCCCTGCAACGCCAGTAAATCACGGACTTCAATTAACGATGCCATGCCGCCTCCTAATGACAGTCGCGGGCCGGGCTGTCGCAGCAGGCCGCTGCGGTTCTGCCTTTCGCCAGCAGGTTGACGTCCACGCGGCTGCGCGCCCGGCGCAACAGGCCCATCACCATTACGTTAAACAGGACCACCGCCAGGATACAGATCAGGCTGTAGTGCGGATGCTGGCTAAAATTGACCGTCTGGTAGTACACCGTTGCCAGCGAGTAAGCGATATTCAGCCCCCACAGAACCGAGAATCCCATCCAGCCGCGGCTCGACTCGCGGGCAATGGCCCCCCATCACCGAGATGCACGGAATGTAGAGCAGGACGAAGATCAGGTAGCTGTAGGCCGCCGAGGCGCTGCCAAACTTCTCGCTCATCACGCCCATGGCACCGGTCCCCATCTCCCCGTCGCCTTTGCTGGCTTCAATCGGGTTCGCCAGGACGCTCAGGCTGAACGTGTCTTTCAGGCTCTGCCAGGTGTCATCCACTGCGCTGAACAGTTCGTCCCCGAGGTGGAAATCTGCCGGGTTAAACTCCTCTTCCTGAATATTTTCTGCGGTGTAGAGGGTGTTCAGCGTGCCGACCCACCACCTCCTTCGCCATCGCGCCGGTAAACAGCCCGACGGTGGCCTGCCAGTTGTCTTCATGGACGCCAATCGGCTTGAACAGCGGCGTGATCACCCGGCTGACGGAGGCCAGCGCTGAGTCATTAATGTTATCCGCCGCCTGGCCGCTGAGCGTAAAGCTGTTCAGCGCGCTGAGGAAGATACTGACCACCACAATCACTTTACCTGCCCGCAGGACAAAGCCTTTCAGCCGCTGCCAGGTCTGGATCAGCAGGCTCTTCAGGTGTGGAACGTGGTAGACCGGCAGCTCCATGACGAACGGCGTGGCTTCACCGCGCATGATGGTGTGTTTGAGCATCAGGCCGGTGAGGATCGCCATCACGATGCCCAGCACATACAGCGAGAAGACCGCCAGCGCCCCCTCCTGGCCGAAGAAGGCCGCGGCAAACACTGCGAAGATCGCCAGCCGGGCGCCGCAGGACATAAACGGCGCCATCATGATGGTCATCAGACGTTCGCGTGGCGCATCAAGGGTGCGGGCACCCATGACTGACGGCACGTTGCAGCCGAAGCCGACAATCAGCGGCACGAACGATTTACCCGGCAGACCGAGGGCCTGCATCAGACGATCCATGACGAAAGCCGCGCGGGCCATGTAGCCGGAGTCCTCAAGGAACGAGAGGAACAGGTACATCATGCCGATTTGTGGCACCAGCGGCAGCACGGTGTTGATCCCGCCGCCCAGCCCCTGGGCCAGGAAAATGGTCAACCAATCCGGCAGGTGCAGGGTGTAGCCCAGCCACTGAATGCCGTGAATAAAGATTGCCACGGATCCGACATCAAACAGCGGCTGCAGTGCACCGCCGATGTTGATGGCAAGCAGGAACATCACGTACATCACCAGCAGGAACACCGGCAGGCCGAGAAAACGGTTGAGGATCACGGAGTCCATCGCCCGGGTAAAGCGGCTTGGCTCGGCGGTGAGGGCGTTGCTGGCTACGTCGCAAATGGCGGCGATGCTCTGATAGCGGGCATCGGCAATGTGCAGGGCCGGGTCGTCGAGTTCATCGTTCAACCGCGCAAGGGAGGCATCCAGATACTGCGCGGCATTACCGGCATAGGCGCGGCTGTAGATATCGCCTTCCAGCATCTGCAGGCCGAGCCAGTGACGCTGTTTGAACGGCATGCTGTGCGCCATCTCCTGAGCAAGGATCCCGGCTTCCCGTAACAGCGGCTGGGCGTAGTGCACCAGCTCCACGTCGGTATTGCGGCTGTGGCGGTCTATCGCCAGCTTGAGAGCATCAATGCCGCGCGCGCGGGTGGAGACCAGCGGCACCACCGGGCAGCCCAGGCGGGCGGAGAGGGCATCAATGTCGATACGGATCTGTTGCTTTTCCGCAATATCGAGCATGTTCAGCGCCACCACGCAGGGGATACCCAGCTCCAGCAGCTGTAACGTCAGATAGAGGTTTCGCTCAAGGTTGGAGGCATCCACTACGTTGATCAGCAGGTCGGCGTCACCGCTCAGAATGTAGTGGCAGGCGATCTGCTCATCCAGCGAAGTCTGAGAGGAAATGGTGGTTAATGAGTAGGTGCCGGGCAGATCGACGAGGGTGACCTGATTATCAGTTGTCGCAAACTGGCCTTCTTTACGTTCGACCGTGACACCCGCCCAGTTACCCACTCGCTGACGCGCGCCGGTAAGCTGATTAAATAACGTGGTCTTGCCGGAATTCGGATTACCAATTAAGCCAATGGTTAATTTTTTCATTCTATTCGACTCGCTGCGGGAGCTGGCGTGTTATTGAGACAGGGCTTCTATTTCTATTAAGGCGAGATCTTTCTTACGCAGAACCAGATTCACACGTCGGGTTTCGATATGCACCGGATCGCCCAGAGGCGCAACGCGCACCACCTGGAAAGAGGAGCCGGGGAGCATCCCTAAAGAGAGCAGTTTTTGCCGATAGGCCGGGCTTATTTCGCGGGTGAAGCCGGTAATTTTCCACGCGCTGGCTGGAGTGAATTGCATAGTGCCTGCTTAACGAACGGTTAAATAATCAACAGGCACAATGGTAATGAGAATGGTTTCTGTCTTCAATATGAAATATGTGACGGAATGTAGCCAGGGCTATTAATTTGCGGGCTGATTGACCTTGCTCAATATTTAGGGGGGAAGTGAAACGGGTATTTGTTAATAAACTGATGATGAATGGTTTTATATTTGCTGCTAATAGTAGTTATTAACGATCGAGAGGAATTTCCCCTCACCCCAGCCCTCTTTCAAAAGGAGAGGGTCAGGGTGAGGGAAAGGGTATTTAGCGTTTTTTACCCATCGCTGCCGCCAGCGCATCCATCATCGCGCTGTTACCGGATGGCTGTGCTTCACGCCCGCGTGGTTTTGCCGCAGGACGCTGCTGCTGACGCGCATCGCTGTTACCGCCGCCACGACGGGCGTTGGTCTCGCCAGGCTGCTCGTCCAGACGCATGGTCAGGGCGATACGCTTGCGCTGCAGATCCACTTCCAGCACTTTCACCTTCACGATATCACCGGCTTTCACCACGGTATGTGGGTCTTCCACGAACTTGTCGGCCAAAGAGGAGATATGGACCAGACCATCCTGATGCACGCCCGATATCGACAAAGGCACCAAAGTTAGTGACGTTGGTGACTGCGCCTTCCAGCACCATGCCCGGCAGCAGGTCGTTCATGGTTTCAACGCCATCGGCAAAGGTCGCGGTTTTAAACTCTGGACGCGGGTCGCGGCCTGGTTTCTCCAGCTCTTTGATGATGTCAGATACAGTGGGCACACCAAACTGTTCGTCGGTGAAATCAACCGCTTTCAGGTTACGCAGTTCGCTGCTGTTGCCCATCAGCGTTTTCAATGCCTGCTGAGTCGCAGCCAGAATACGCTCGACAACCGGATAGGCCTCCGGGTGAACGGTGGAAGGCATCCAGCGGGGTTGTCGCCGTGGTTGATACGCAGGAAGCCTGCGCACTGTTCGAACGCTTTCGGCCCGAGACGGCTCACCTTCAGCAGCTGCTGGCGATTCTGGAACTGGCCGTTCTCATCGCGCCAGGCGACGATATTCTGCGCCATCATTCGGGTTAAGCCCGCCACGCGAGTCAGCAGGGCGACGGAAGCGGTGTTCAGGTCAACGCCGACGGCGTTTACGCAGTCTTCCACCACCGCATCCAGCTTGCGCGCCAGCTGTGTCTGGCTGACGTCATGCTGGTACTGGCCCACGCCAATGGATTTTCGGATCGATCTTCACCAGCTCGGCCAGCGGATCCTGCAGACGGCGGGCGATAGAGACCGCCCCGCGCAGGGAAACGTCCAGATCCGGGAACTCCTGCGCGGCCAGCTCGGACGCCGAGTACACCGACGCGCCCGCTTCGCTGACAATCACTTTTTGCGCCGTCACTTTCGGGAACTGCTTTTGCAGATCGAGGAAGAAACGCTCGGTTTCACGTGAAGCGGTGCCGTTGCCGATCGCCACCAGCTCGACGTTGTGCTTCTCGCAGAGTGCCGCCACCGCCACCGCGGCTTTTTGCCGCCTGACCGGTATGCGGATAAATGGTGTCGGTCGCAACCAGCTTGCCGGTGCCATCCACCACGGCACTTTCACGCCGGTACGCAGGCCCGGATCGAGACCCATTGTGGCGCGCAGGCCCGCCGGAGCGGCCATCAGCAGATCGTGCAGGTTACGGGCAAAGACGTTGATCGCTTCATCTTCGGCGCCGCTCGCGCACGGTGCCCATCAGTTCGGTTTCAAGATGCATCAGCACCTTGATACGCCACGTCCAGCTCACGACCCCTTTGCGCCAGCTGTCTGCCGGGGCATTGTTCAGGCGCAGGCCGAGATGATCGATAATGATCTGCTCGCCGTGGCTCTCTTTCGGCGGCTCGTCGAACTGCGGGTCGGCATTCAGGGAAAGCTGCAACACGCCTTCATTGCGGCCACGGAACATTGCCAGTGCGCGGTGAGAAGGGGTGGTTGAGATCGGCTCATGATGATCGAAGTAATCGCGGAATTTCGGGCCCCTTCTTCCTCTTTACCCGCCACCACAGTGGAGACGATATGGGCGTTCTTCCACAGATAATCACGGACTTTTGCCAGCAGCGCGGCGTCTTCGGCAAAGCGCTCCATCAGAATGTAGCGTGCGCCATCGAGGGCGGCTTTCGTGTCGGCCACGCCTTTATCGGCATCGATAAATTTCGCGGCTTCGGTTTCCGGGTCGTGGGACGGCGTCGTCCACAGCAGATCCGCCAGCGGCGCCAGGCCAGCTTCAATGGCGATCTGTCCGCGGGTGCGGCGTTTTTGTTTGTACGGCAGGTAGAGGTCTTCGAGCTCGGTTTTATTCAGGGTGCCGTTGATGGCTTTTGCCAGATCGTCGGTCAGCTTCCCCTGTTCACTGATGGATTTCAGGATCGCCTGACGCCTGTCTTCCAGTTCACGCAGATAGCCAAGGCGGGTTTCCAGGTTACGCAGCTGCGTATCATCCAGACCGCCAGTCACTTCCTTACGATAACGTGCGATAAACGGCACGGTGTTCCCTTCATCAAGCAGGCGAACGGGCAGCTTCTACCTGTTCAGCCCTTGCCTGAAGTTCACCCGCAATAATGCGGCAGAGCGAATCTTTCATCATGGCTATTTCATCTTGTGGGTCGAAAAATCAGGGGATAGTTATACGGATTGAGGCGGCAAAATGCCAGCCGCCGCGCCAGGCTCTCGGATTGTTCTTGCGGGTTATTTCACATAGTCGATGGCATTCACATACCAGGTCGCTTCCCCGGCTGGGGTATGCACGATGGCCAGATCGCCGACCTCTTTTTTCAGCAGCGCCCGCGCCATTGGCGAGTCGATGGAGATGTAATCCTTACGACCAAAAATTTCATCGTAGCCGACGATACGAAAGCGTTTGAGATCGCCATCGTCGTTTTCGATCTCCACCCACGCGCCGAAGAAGACTTTGCCCTCCTGCTGCGGGGAGTAATCGACGATTTTCAGGTTCTCAAGGCATTTGGTCAGATACCGCACCCGGCGGTCGATTTCGCGTAGCCGTTTTTTGTTGTACTGGTAGTCGGCGTTTTCACTACGGTCACCCAGGCTCGCAGCCCAGGTCACTTTTTTCGTCACCTCCGGGCGCTCTTCCCGCCACAGCGGTGTCCATCTCTTTCTTCAGATTTTCGTACCCTTCGCGGGTGATCAGGGGCGTTTTCATACTCTGGCCTTACGACTTAGGTTGCATACCTTGCGCACATTACGTATCACTTAGCTTATCAGACAAGATTAATAATGCGTTCTGTGACGGATTGTGCAGATAAGCTGCTGTAAAATATGCTTTGTAACAATTTCGACTAGAATTTATACCAGAATTAGCTGGTCGTGGACGCGCACTTTTTTAGAATACGCTGTTCAAGATTATCCGAACCTTTGGGAGTACTGACGATGCAAGAGAATTATAAGATTCTGGTGGTGGATGACGACATGCGCCTGCGTGCGCTGCTTGAGCGTTATCTGACCGAGCAGGGCTTCCAGGTTCGTAGCGTTGCCAACGCCGAACAGATGGATCGCCTGTTAACCCGTGAATCCTTCCACCTGATGGTGCTGGATCTGATGCTGCCGGGCGAAGATGGGCTCTCCATCTGCCGCCGTCTGCGTAGCCAAAGCAACCCGATGCCGATCATTATGGTAACGGCGAAAGGGGAAGAAGTTGACCGTATCGTCGGCCTGGAAATTGGTGCCGACGACTACATTCCAAAACCGTTTAACCCGCGTGAGCTGCTGGCGCGTATCCGCGCCGTACTGCGTCGCCAGGCGAATGAACTGCCAGGCGCGCCGTCCCAGGAAGAGGCGGTGATCGCCTTTTGGTAAGTTTAAGCTGAACCTCGGCACCCGCGAGATGTTCCGTGAAGATGAGCCGATGCCGCTGACCAGCGGTGAGTTCGCGGTGCTGAAAGCCTTAGTCAGCCACCCGCGTGAGCCGCTCTCCCGCGATAAGCTGATGAACCTGGCGCGTGGCCGCGAATATTCCGCGATGGAGCGTTCCATTGACGTACAGATCTCCCGCCTGCGTCGCATGGTGGAAGAGGATCCGGCGCATCCGCGCTATATCCAGACCGTCTGGGGTCTGGGCTACGTGTTTGTCCCGGACGGCTCTAAAGCATGAGGCGAATGCGTTTTCCTCGCCGCGTAGCTCGTTTGCCCGCACCCTGTTACTGATCGTCACCCTGCTGTTTGTCAGCCTGGTGACGACCTACCTGGTTGTGCTGAACTTTGCGATCCTGCCGAGCCTGCAGCAGTTTAATAAGGTCCTGGCCTACGAAGTACGTATGCTGATGACCGATAAACTGCAGCTGGAAGATGGCACGCAGCTGGTGGTGCCACCGGCGTTTCGCCGTGAAATCTACCGTGAGCTGGGGATATCGCTCTATTCCAACGAAGCGGCGGAAGACGCAGGCCTGCGCTGGGCACAGCATTACGAATTTCTTAGCCAGCAGATGGCGCAGCAGCTGGGCGGCCCGACGGAAGTGCGCGTTGAGGTCAACAAAAGCTCGCCGGTTGTCTGGCTGAAAACCTGGCTCTCACCCAACATCTGGGTGCGTGTACCGCTGACCGAAATTCATCAGGGCGACTTCTCGCCGCTGTTCCGTTACACCCTGGCGATTATGCTGCTGGCGATAGGCGGCGCCTGGCTGTTTATCCGTATCCAGAACCGACCGCTGGTCGACCTGGAGCATGCGGCGCTCCAGGTCGGTAAAGGCATTATCCCGCCTCCGCTGCGCGAATACGGTGCGTCGGAAGTGCGCTCGGTAACACGCGCCTTCAACCATATGGCGGCAGGCGTTAAGCAGTTGGCGGATGACCGTACCCTGTTGATGGCCGGGGTCAGCCATGACCTGCGTACTCCGCTGACGCGTATTCGCCTGGCGACCGAGATGATGGGCGAAGAAGACGGCTATCTGGCGGAGTCCATCAACAAGGACATCGAAGAGTGCAACGCCATTATCGAGCAGTTCATCGACTACCTGCGCACCGGGCAGGAGATGCCGATGGAGGTCGCGGATCTTAACGCGGTACTGGGCGAAGTGGTGGCGGCAGAGAGCGGTTACGAGCGTGAGATCGAAACCGACCTGCAGCCGGGTGATATCACCGTGCGCATGCATCCTCTTTCCATCAAGCGTGCAGTGGCGAATATGGTGGTTAACGCCGCCCGCTACGGCAATGGCTGGATCAAGGTCAGCAGCGGCTCTGAGCTGAGCCGCGCCTGGTTCCAGGTGGAAGACGATGGCCCCGGCATTAAACCGGAGCAGCGCAAACATCTCTTCCAGCCGTTTGTCCGTGGCGACAGCGCGCGCAGCACCAGCGGCACCGGGTTAGGCCTGGCGATTGTTCAGCGTATTGTGGATAACCATAACGGTCTGCTGGAGATTGGTACCAGCGAGCGAGGCGGGTTAAGTATCCGTGCATGGCTGCCGGTTCCGTTTTCGCGTGGTCAGGTGAAAGAGAGTTAAAAAAAAACGGGGTGCGGCCTGATGGCCTCACCCCGATCCTCACCCAGTGGGCACAAACATGAAAAACGGCAACCTCGGTTGCCGTTTTGCGTTTATCTTGGCCCTGCACTTACCAGTGCCGCACCTGCTGGCGTATCGGTGTACTTCTCAAAGTTTTCCACGAACAGCTTCGCGAGCTGAGAGGCTTTTTCCTGCCACTGCTCCGGGGAGGCGTAGGTGTTGCGCGGATCGAGGATATGGCTGTCCACGCCCGGCAGTTCGGTCGGGATCGCCAGATCGAACATCGGCAGGGTAAAGGTTTCCGCATCATCCAGCGAACCGTTAAGAATGGCGTCGATAATGGCGCGGGTATCTTTGATTGAGATACGTTTGCCGGTGCCGTTCCAGCCGGTGTTCACCAGATACGCCTGGGCACCCGCGGCCTGCATGCGTTTCACCAGCACTTCGGCGTACTGCGTCGGGTGCAACGACAGGAAAGCTGCGCCGAAGCAGGCAGAGAAGGTTGGCGTTGGCTCAGTCACACCGCGCTCGGTCCCGGCCAGCTTGGCGGTAAAACCGGAGAGGAAGTGATACTGGGTCTGGCTCGCGGTCAGGCGTGAAACCGGCGGCAGCACGCCGAACGCATCAGCGGTGAGGAAGATCACCTTGGTTGCGTGGCCTGCTTTCGACACCGGCTTAACGATGTTGTCGATGTGGTAGATCGGATAGCTGACGCGGGTGTTCTCGGTTTTTGACGCATCGTCAAAATCGACCGTACCGTCGGCACGTACCGTGACGTTCTCCAGCAGCGCATCGCGGCGAATAGCTTGATAGATATCCGGCTCCGCTTCTGGCGACAGACGAATGGTCTTGGCGTAACAGCCGCCTTCGAAGTTGAACACGCCGTCATCATCCCAGCCATGCTCGTCGTCGCCAATCAGGCGGCGTTTCGGGTCGGTGGAGAGAGTGGTTTTACCGGTGCCGGACAGGCCGAAGAACACAGCCACGTCGCCTTTCTCACCGACGTTCGCCGAGCAGTGCATCGACGCAATGCCCTGTAATGGCAGCAGGTAGTTCATTACCGAGAACATCCCTTTCTTCATTTCGCCGCCGTACCATGTGCCGCCGATCAGCTGGATACGTTCCGTCAGGTTAAAGGCGACAAAGTTTTCCGAGTTCAGCCCCTGGGCTTTCCAGTTCGGGTTAGTGCACTTCGCACCGTTCATCACCACAAAGTCAGGTTTGAAGCTTTGCAGCTCTTCCTCGGTGGGGCGAATGAACATGTTCTTCACGAAATGCGCCTGCCAGGCGACTTCGGTGATAAAGCGGACGGAAAGACGGGTATCAGCGTTAGCGCCGCAGTAAGCATCAATAATGAACAGACGCTTGCCGGAAAGTTGTTGGGTGACGAGGGTTTTCAGCTGCTGCCAGGTTTCCGGGGAGATCGCTTTGTTGTCGTTCTTCCCTTTGCCATTATCGGACCACCACAGGGTGTCGCGGGTGGTGTCGTCACGGACAATGTACTTATCTTTCGGCGAGCGGCCGGTAAAGATACCGGTATCGACAGCGATAGCACCGGTGGTCGTCAATATACCGCGTTCGTATCCTTCCAGCGCTGGGTTCAGCTCTTCCTGATACAGCGTATCGTAATCGGGGTTGTAGACGATATCGTGAGCGTCGTTGATACCATAAGCCTTGAGATCCTGCGGGGTTAAACCATTAACACGCATATCACTGCTCCTTAGCCAATATATACTGCTCGAAATTGTAGGGTTTTTCCTCGAATGTTAACCGCGACCGGGCTCATAGATTTGCGTATCTGGACAAAAACCCTTTATGACGGAAAACGCTGTGACTCCTGTCACTTCGCGGAGCAGATTATGGCAGGAATCACTTTTTGGTTGGCGAAAATGTTCTGAAAAGGTTAATTGGTGGTAAATTTAACTACGATAATGTGAGTGTAAGCGCATACATGAAAGAAAATTACGTAAGCCTTACATCACTGATAACGATTCAGCCGGGGCGGAAAGAATAGTGAACAAAAAGAAAGGGTAGCCGGGCGAAGGGGAAAAACAACTGCCCTCGGAAGAGGGCAGTTCAGGGGAGACTTAGTGCAGCTGAGGATCGGCCGGAGAGGCGTTGTTACGGATCTCGGCAATATCCATCGCGTTAAAGACGTAATGCGAACCGCAGTAGTCGCAGTGCATGTCGATTTCGCCATCTTCCGCCAGGATGCTGTCGATCTCTTCATCCGGCAGGGTTTTCAGCGCACCCGCGCAGCGTTCACGGGAACAGGTGCATTTGAACTCTACGTCCTGCGGATCGTACAGCGTGACCTCTTCTTCATGGTACAGACGCCACAGCACTTCGTTCGCCGGCAGGGGTGAACAGCTCTTCAGCTTTGATGGTTTCGGTCAGCGTCGCCAGATGGTCGAAATCGTCGCTCTGCGCATTCTGGGCTGGCAGCACCTGCAGCAGCATGCCGCCTGCGGCCGGCTGGCCGTCGACTTCGCCGGTGCGGATAAACAGACGTGTCGGCAGCTGTTCAGAACGCATGAAGTAATCTTCCAGGCAGGCCGCCAGGGTGTCGCCTTCCAGACCGACCACGCCCTGATAGCGTTCACCCTCTTCAGGAGAGATGGTGATCACCAGGTAGCCGTTGCCGACCAGCGTTTTCAGATCTGCGTCTTCCGGGATCTCGCCCTGTACGCGCGCCACGCCGCGCATCTGCTGCTGGTTGTTGCCGTTGATCACTGCCAGGCTCATCGGGCCATCGCCCTGGAGTTGCACGGTGATGTCACCGGCAAATTTCAGGGTGGCGGTCAGCAGGCTGGTGGCAACCAGCAGCTCGCCCAGCACGGCTTTCACCGGTTGCGGGTAGTTATGGTTTTCCAGGAATCTGTTTCCAGGTTTCGGATACCGTCACCAGCTCGCCGCGAACGGCAAATTGTTCAAACAGATAGCGGGTGTAATTGGTCGTGTTGGGCCATAGTCATCTCTCGTTCAGCAAGAATCACTCATTCTCGCCATTTTTAAATTTAATCAGATCGCGTCGTTCTTTCTTGTCCGGTCGCCTGTCGGGGTGCGGCATGGTCAGGCATTCAGCTTGCGCGCCTGCGCCATTTTCTCGCGTTTTTCAACGCTTTCGGCCGTCTCTTCATACAGGGTGCTGGCTTCCGTTGCCGGGCGACGCTGTTCGGTGATGTTTTTCACAATCACCGTTCGTTCGTCGTTGCCCTGACGCAGGGTCAGGGTGGCGTTCAGCTCCACGAGCTTGCTCGGTTTGCTGCGCTGCCCGTTGTAATGCACTTTGCCGCCTTCAATCATTTCCCGGGCGAGGGCGCGCGTTTTGTAAAAGCGGGCAGCCCACAGCCATTTGTCCAGTCTTACCCCTTCGGAGGGTTTTTCTTTCATGGCTTCTCCTTCACGGTGAGTGAGGGGATCATCCGGCGATAGTCGTTCAGCCCCGGATGCCGCAGATAGCTCTTTTCAGCCAGGCCAGAATCAGGATTCGTTACGCCAAGGCAATAACGAATGCCAAAGGTTGCCGCCGCATCCAGAATCGGTTCGCTGTCATCAATGAACACCGTTCTTTCTGGCTGCAGGCCGGTCTCTTCTGCCACCGCCTGCCACAATCGCTGATCCTCTTTCGGATAACCAAATGTGTGGGTGGAAAGTAATAAATCAAGGTGTGAGGCCAGTCCGGTATGTTCCAGCTTCACCGCCAGATTATGTGGATGCGCGTTGGTCAGCAGTATGCGCCGTTTGCCGCTCGCTTTCAGGGCATCGAGAAAGGGAACGGTATCTTCACGTAATACGGCGTGCGGACCCTGAGCGGTAGTCATCGCGCAAATGTCCAGACCGAGGCGTTCGCTCCAGTAGTCCAGGCAGTACCAGTTTAGCGTATGTTGTACGGCGGTATATTGCTGGCGTATGAATTCCTGTGCTTCTGCCGGGGAGATCCCCTGCTGCTCGCCGTAGGTCTCCGGCACCAGTTTTTGCCAGAAGTGATTATCAAACGCGAGATCAAGCAGCGTACCGTCCATATCCAGCAGGACGGTATCGACCTCCTGCCAGTCGATATCAAAATGCATGGGGGAAAACTCCAGCCAGAAGAAACGTGCGCGACAGGGTAGCATATCCTGTCGCGTGGGAGCGTTATCCGATCAGGCTCTCAGGCGTGGGGATAAGCTTTGGGTTGAGGCAATTATCGTAGTATTGCTGAATATCGGCCAGACGCGTACGCGAGCGCTGGTAGCGACGCAGCGCCATAAAGGCGTTCCAGAGCATGCACACCACCAGCGTCAGCATCAGCAGTGAGGTGGCGATGTAGCGCCATAACCCGGCGCTGTCAGGCATGCTGTGCAGCTCGACATGACGGGTGCCATTGGCATCGGTGAAGAGGCCCGTCACAATCCCTTCGGCACTGAACGGCGTGCGCATCAGCATCTGCGCCAGGCGCTGAAACTCGTCCCACTGCTCCTGGGCCGGGTAGTCATAGAGCGCCACGGACGGATAAGGCTGATCGACCAGCTCGCTGCCTTCGTCGCTGACGATCACAAAACCACCGGGAGCCGGGCTATTAAGCGCCTGGGCGGCACGTGAGGTTTCACGGGTGACGAAGGGGGCAGTGGAGGTGGCGACCAGATTTTCCAGCGACTCCGCGCTGACCGGGCGTAACAGCACGTTAACGCCATCAAGACGACCGCCATCGGCACGTTTGACCAGGGACTCCCAGTCTTTGCTGTTACCGAGGTTAACCAGCGCATTTTTCAGCCTGATGCACTCATCCTGTTCGGCACAGAGGTCCTGGGTTTTCAGCACGATATCGCCAAAGTCATCCAGCAGGATCATGCCCGATTTCTGGATGGCAGAGCGTAATGCCGGGCTGACGCGTGAATTATTTTCCGGTTTGGGATGCAGTTGGTTCGACAGCGCCTGGGTCAGGGCCGTGGCTTTGTTAACGATGTCGGATTCCGGCAGCGGCAGGGGCGTGGCGTCATTCCAGATCACCTGCGAGCAATCAAAGGGCGTGAAGGGAGAGCTTTGCCGGGCGTTCCAGGTGCCAGGGGCATGGATATTACACATTCCGGTGCCCTTCAGACGCAGCGTATCGCCAATGCGCACGCCTGCGTTTTCGAGCTGCTCGACGCTGGTGGCCTCAATGGTCTGGGCGCCCTTAATCCACGACAGGGTAAATTTGATCGGCATATCCAGCGGGACGAGGAGAACCAGCATCGCCAGTATGATCCCGGCACCAGCGGCAATCACCGTGCTGCGCAGCCAGTGCTGCAGCGGGAAGTTTTTGACCTCGTCATGCAGAGATAAATAGCGTCCCTGGCGCACAACGTGCCTGTCCAGGTAGATATCAATATCGGTTTTTTGCCCTAAATCCTGCGCCAGCCAGGGCTGCCAGTGACGCGGATAGATCAGGTCGATGATGCCAAGCGAGATATTGTTAACGTGATCCTGATCGTTTTCGCCAAACAGTCCCCAGCGTTTTGGCGTGCCGCGCAGACAGTGGATCTCACGCAGCGAATTTTTGGCAGGCGGGGCGAATAATCCCCAGAGTCCCGCCGCCAGCAGCAGCACACCACCGCCAGCAAGCCAGGGAGCAAAAACATCCGGGCTGACCAGGCAGAAGAAAAAGAGCAGGAAAGCGGCAACAATCAGCAGCGCTTCGCGAATGCCGTCCGGGCGGCTCAGGGCGTACTCTTCGTGCGTCTCCTGACGAATATTCAGTAGCTCAATCTGCTCTGTCTCTTCGCCACGAATCGAAGCCTGGGTTGAACTGACATGTTCCAGCGCAAAGTGGGGCGCTTCCTGAACATACTCCGCAATGGAGTGCCCATTCAGGACGATTACCAGCGGGATTGAATCGGTGTGGATCAGCTCAACGCTGTTTTCATCGTTGATGTACTGTTCCCAGAACGGTGGCAGATGCACCTCAACCGAGTCGAGGTAGTAACGCCATTTATTGGGATCGTCAGTGGTGATACCGTAGCGGGTAATGGAGCGCGTTACGCAGAGCACGGTGCTGCTCTGGGCATTGAGGCTTAACGACACGGGTGCGGCGCTGGCGCCTGTTGCCGGCGTCTGCTGGATGCGGTTAAACGACTCAAGATATTGCTCAATCGCGCTGCGTTCTTCAGCGGTGAGTTTGCGGGTATTCGCCCCGGCAAAGGCATTGTGATAAGGCAGGCGATATCGACGCTGCGCCCGACGTCTGTACAACCACCCTGCAATGAATGCGCAGGCCAGCATAGCAGCGATGACAATCAAAATGGTGCTCATGCTTTCCCCATCTTACTTTTACTTACAGGTGTAGTCTGTAGCACCTTTTTAACAGTGAATGCGTGTCTGTGATTGGCTATCGGCATGTAAGGCGTTGAACTTGAGCAAATTGAAGCGCATCCCAGTGATCGCTGATGATAGCAAAGCTAAACCTGACGGGATATCAGCAAATTCCTGGAATAATTTCAACCTCTTGACTTTTTAAGCGAAATGAGGAATGAATCTGCACAGGTTACATAAATGTAAATAAAGCGCGATTGACATTGCCCAAACCGTGCGGCGTATCGCACAATGACGCCAGTTCACTCAGCAAAGACCCGTCAAAATGAGCAAACCCTTACAAAAGCCCACCATCCCTGAATGTTGAAACCGTCGCCAAATCGCGTCTGTTTAATGTTGAAAGTGTGGACCTGGAGTTCAGTAACGGCGTGCGCCGCGTCTACGAGCGTATGCGTCCCTCCACGCGCGAAGCCGTCATGATTGTGCCCATTGTTGATGACCATCTGATCCTGATCCGCGAATACGCGGTGGGGACGGAGTCTTACGAGCTTGGCTTCTCTAAAGGGCTGATTGATCCCGGTGAATCGGTCTATGAAGCCGCGAACCGTGAGCTGAAAGAAGAGGTTGGGTTTGGTGCGAAGGAGTTAACTTTCCTGAAGAAGCTCAGCATGGCTCCCTCCTATTTTTCCAGCAAAATGAATATCGTGCTGGCGGAAGATCTCTATCCTGAATGGCTGGAAGGGGATGAACCCGAGCCGCTGCCGCAGGTGCGCTGGCCGCTGGCGCATCTGATGGATCTGCTGGAAGAGCCAGATTTCAACGAAGCCCGGAACGTGAGCGCGCTGTTCCTGGTGCGGGAATGGCTGAAAGGGCAGGGCAGGTTGTAGAGGAAGGATCCCCCTCTCCCGGCGGGAAAGGGGGCAGACAGTTAGAACAGCTCGTGTGTCTCGCCGTTATCAATTAACGTTGTACCCACCTCATGCACCACCTGATGCGTTGGCTGTGTGCCTTCGATGAAGTACTCCTCCCGACTGTTACCGCCATTCGCCAACTGACCGCTGCTGCGATCGATATTGACCGTCACTATGCCTGGTGGTGGGGTTAATGGCTGCTCCGGTACGCCGTCCAGCAGCATCTTCATAAAGGCATCCCAGGCCGGCTGAGCGCTTTTGGCCCCACCTTCGTAACCGGAAATCTGATCTTTGATCGCCCCGGACGCCGTAGTACGGCCTAAATCACGGCGGTGATCGTCAAAGCCGATCCACACCGAGGTCACCGCACCCGGGCCATACCCCGAGAACCACGCATCTTTCGAGCTGTTGGTCGTCCCGGTCTTACCGCCGATATCCTTGCGCTGCAGATCGCGACCAGCACGCCAGCCCGTCCCCTGCCACCCCGGCTCACCAAAGATGTTGCTGTTCAACGCGCTTTTGATCAGGAAGGCCAGCGGCGTGTTAATCACATGCGGGGCATACTCCTGAGCACCGGTCTGCGCAACCAGCGCCTGATTAGCCTGCTCGAGCTGTGGCTTTGGTACCACCGCATTTTGCTGCGCCTGAGAAATGGCGACATCTTCCATGTCCTGATTGTTCAGGGCGTCTGATTTTGGCGTATCGCCATAAATCACCGGAATATCACACTCTGCGCAGGCGATTTTCGGTTTTGCTTCGAACAGTACACCGCCCTGATCGTTCTCGATTTTGCTGATGAAGAACGGATCGACCAGGAAGCCACCGTTCGCCATCACCGCATAACCGCGCGCCACCTGCATCGGGGTAAAGGAGGCAGAACCCAGCGCCAGCGACTCGGTATGCACGATATTCTGTGCCGGGAAGCCGAAGCGTTGCAGATACTCTGCCGCATAATCGACGCCCATGGCGCGCATGGCGCGAACCATCACCACGTTCTTCGACTGACCCAGCCCCTGACGCAGACGAATCGGCCCGGCGTATTCTGCCGGTGAGTTCTTAGGTCGCCAGTCAGAACCTGCACCGGCATCCCAGCGGGAGATCGGCACGTCATTAAGGATGCTGGCGAGGGTCAAACCTTTGTCCATTGCCGCGGTGTAGAGGAACGGCTTGATATTGGACCCGACCTGGCGCAGCGCCATGGTGGCACGGTTAAATTTGCTCTGGTTGAAATCGAAGCCGCCAACCAGCGCCAGCACCGCGCCGTTATGTGGATCGATGGAGACCAGCGCAGAGTTAACGTCCGGGATCTGCCCCAGCCACCAGGCGTCGTTAACCTTACGGACCCAGATCTGCTGACCTACCTGTACTGCATCGGTCACTTTACGCGGGGTCGAACCCTGTTGCGTATCTGACCGATACGGACGAGCCCAGCGAATGCCATCCATGCGCAGCGATACGGAGGTGCCGTCAGCGAGCATCGCGGTGGCTTCCTGCGGAGTGGCCTGGGTCACTACTGGCCGCGACAAATGGCCCGTAGCCTGGCAGCGGTTTCAGGGTATCGGTGATTTTTTTGCTGTCCCAGGCTGACTCGCCCACTTTCCACAGCACGTTTGACGGGCCGCGGTAGCCGTGGCGCATGTCGTAATCAATCACGTTATTACGCACCGCCTGCTGCGCGCCCTGCTGGACGTTGCGGCTGATGGTGGTGTAGACGCGGTAGCCATCTTCATAAGCCTGCTCGCCGTAGCGGGAGACCATCTCCTGGCGCACCATTTCGCTGAGATAAGGCGCGGAGAAAGCAATTTCCGGCGCATGGTAGTTGGCGTCAATCACCTCGTTGCGCGCCTGATCGTACTGGGTCTGGCTGATATAGCCTTCGCTCAGCATGCGCGATAACACCACGTTGCGGCGGGCGGTAGCGCGATTGAGTGAGTAGAGCGGGTTGAAGGTTGAAGGCGCCTTCGGCAAACCGGCGATGGTTGCCATTTCACTCAGGGTTAATTGCTCAATGGATTTGCCAAAATAGACCTGCGCCGCCGCGCCCACGCCGTAGGCACGGTAGCCGAGATAGATCTTGTTGAGATAAAGCTCAAGGATCTCATCTTTATTCAGCATCTGCTCAATACGGATCGCCAGGAACACTTCCTTGACCTTACGTATCAGCGTTTTTTCAGGGCTAAGGAAGAAGTTACGTGCCAGCTGCTGGGTGATAGTACTCGCACCCTGAGAGGCATGGCCGGAGAACAACGCCACGCTTGCGGCACGGAAAATCCCCACCGGATCGACACCATGGTGCTCATAAAAGCGGCTGTCCTCGGTGGCAATAAAGGCTTTCACCATGACGGGGGGGATCTGATTCAGGGTCAGCGGGATACGGCGCTTCTCACCGTACTGGGCGATAAGTTCGCCATCCGTGCTGTAGACCTGCATTGGGATCTGGAGCCGGACATCACGAAGCGTAGCGACATCAGGCAGTTGCGGCTCAATATATTTGTACAAACCAAAAATCGAGCCTGCTCCAAGCAGAATGCAACAGACTGCAAGGATCAATAAATACTTTACGAACTTCACTGGAGATTTCCCATTTAGTTTGAACTGGGCAGTTTCTAAACAATCGCGCGGTAGTATAAAGGCAAGCCTGTAGCATTGATATAGCCGTTATCCCCCGGAACGATAAGGAGATCGTGAAACATGGCATTTAAAACATGGCATACAGGCGTTCATATTCAACAGGATAAGGTTCTGGCGGTCGCGCTGGTACGCGAAAAGTCAGGGTGGGGGTTGCGCCGCTGGTGGCAGCTCCCTCTGGCGGCAGGCATTATCCGCGACGGGCAAATTCTTCAGCCTGAACAGCTGGCTGCGGCACTGCGCGAGTGGCGCCAGTTGCTGCCTCATCAACATCAAATTTTTCTCCGCCTTCCCGGCCGCCCGCACCTTACAGCGCACGCTTCCACGCCCTTCCATGACCCTGCGCGACAGCGAACAGACCGCCTGGATCGCCGCGGCGATGAGCCGTGAACTGGAGATGGCCCCCCGATGCCCTGCGTTTTGACTATGCGGAAGATACCTTCAGTAACGCTTATCACGTCACGGCGGCACAGAATAAGGAGGTGGCGACGCTACTGGAACTGGCCCGGGAACTGCGTTTGCGGCTGGCCACCATCACGCCCGATGCGGGCGCGCTGGCGCACCTGCTGCCCTTTGTGCAAGCCCCGGCCCAGTGCGTCGCCTGGCGCGATCGGGACCAGTGGCTATGGGCAATGCGCCACCAGTGGGGCAGGCGCGGGCTGGCAGAGGCCCCGGACGTCGAAAGGCTCGCCGCCCTGCTGGCACTCGGGGGTGGACGAGATCGCCTGCTGTGGGGCAGGCAATTTTGACCCCTGGTGCGTGTTATCCCGACGCCAGCCGCCACTGCCTGAAAATGGGGCCGATTTCAGCGTCGCGCTGGCGCTGGCGACCGGAGAGCAACGCATGATGAGGACGGCCAATCTTCTGCCGTGGCGCCAACGGCAACAGCGTCCGCTGCCTGCGCTTCTGGGCAGGGATGTTTACCGGCTCGCTGCTGGTGGCGCTAAATGCTCTGCGCCACCAGTCGGGTCAGCGATGCGCTTGTGACACGCGCCAGCGTGCTGCGGCACGCCAGCGATGTGGCACTGCGTCAGGGACTGGAGCAGCGGCAAAAGCAGTGGACGGCGTTACAGGCCAAACACCAGCAACAGCAGCGGTGGATGCGCGACAAAGCCAGGACGGAAGCCTGGCAACCGGCATTGATCGCCTTATCCCACCTTCTGCCAGAGCAGGCATGGCTGGCGCAGTTGCGCTTTCAGCAGTCGACCCTCTCCCTGACCGGCTACGCCGCCACGCTGCCTGCCCTGGCGGCGCTGGATCCGGCGCTACGCCAGATGCCTGGGTTTACCCCCGGTGCGCCAGGGGAGATGCGTCAGGATGCCCAGGGCCGCTGGCTGTTTAGCTGGACGCTGAACCGTAAGGAGAGTGCTGATGCGGATCCATCCTGACAGCTGGTATGCCATGACACCGCGCGGGCGCTGCCTGTGCTGGGGAGTCAGCTCAGCGTTGCTGCTGCTCTGCGTGACCGGTTTGCAGGGACGAATGCAGGATCGGCAGAGAGCAACGCAGCAGGCCGGGCAGGTGCGGCACGCAGAGGCTCATGCCCGGTTGTGGGTCGCTGTGCGCAAGCTCTCACCCCCTGACGACACACACGCTCCCGTGGCAGCACAACCGTTTTCGCCGCTGGCGTTTGATACCGATGAGCTGCGGATGGTTCGCTGGCAGCCGGTGGGCACAGGAGGTGAACTGGTGATTGAAGCGACGTGGGCGCAGATCCCCTCGCTGTTTGCCACTCTTGCCCGGCGCGACGTTGCGGTAGCGCGTTTTAGCATTCAGCCTGAGCACAACAAGTTACAGGTCGTCATGCAGCTGGAGCACCAGGATGCGGGTTAAGTGTGGCGTGCTGTTATTACTGCCGCTCCTGCTCGGCCTGCGCGATCCCTTTCAGCCCCCGGAATCACGCTGCCCGGATGCAACGTTGCATCAATGGCGCTATGTCGGGGTGGTGCTTGGCGCGGTGCCAGTGGCGATCGTCCGGGATGAAACGTCGCGGTGGCTGCGCCTTCGTCGCGGCGACACGCTGGCGCAGGGCAGTCGGGTGGCGGCATTGAATGAAAAGGAACTGGTCATCAATATGCCCGGGGCATGTGAACTGCCGCAGTGGCGATGGCAACGACAAGGAACGAAACAGGATGAAAACAGGGATCGTGGGATTACTGCTGATGGTCAGCCAGGCGCTGGCCGCGAAGCCAGCACCGGTGAGCCTGGTGGTGGATGAGGTACCGGTTGCCCAGCTTTTGCAGGCGCTGGCGGAGCAGGAGAACCGCAACATGATTATCTCCCCGGACGTCAGCGGGAAGGTCTCACTGCGCCTGCAGGAGGTTCCCTGGCTGCAGGCGATCCAGACGGTGGTCACCAGTGCCGGGCTGGTAATGCGCCAGCAGGCGGGCATTTTTTATATCCACACCGTCGACTGGCAGCAGAAACAGCAGGCCAAAAAGGAGGCCGAGCGAACAAAACAACAGCTCAGTGCGCCGCTGGAGTCGCGCAGTCTGCCTCTCTCTTACGCCGATGCGGGAGATATCCAGCAGGCTGCCGAAAAACTCCTTAGCCCGAAAGGCAGCCTGGCAGTAGACAAACGCACCAACCGCCTGCTGGTGCGCGATAACCGGGCCGCGCTGGAGACGCTTACAGCACTGGGTTGCGCAGATAGATCTCCCCGTGGCGCAGGTGGAGCTGGCCGCGCATATCGTCAGCATGAGTGAAAAAAGCCTGCGAGAGCTGGGAGTGAAGTGGAATCTGTCCCAGGGGGCGCAGTCTGGTAAGCCAGGACAGCTGACGATGCTCAGCAGCGATCTGGCCGTCAACAGCGCCACCACCCAGGTGGGGTTTATTATCGGGCGGATCAATGGCCAACTGCTGGATCTCGAACTCTCTGCGCTGGAGCAAAAGCAGCAGGTCGATATTATCGCCAGCCCGCGCCTGCTGGCATCACACATGCAGCCCGCCAGCATTAAGCAGGGCAGCGAAATCCCCTATCAGGTCTCCAGCGGCGAGAGCGGCGCAACATCAGTTGAGTTTAAAGAGGCGGTGCTGGGCATGGAGGTGACGCCAGTGGTGTTGGCCAACGGACGGGTTCGCCTGAAGCTGCGCATCAGCGAAAACACCCCGGGCCAGGTTTTGCAGCAGGCCGATGGCGAAACGCTGGCGATAGATAAGCAGGAGATCGAAACCCAGGTCGAGGTAAATAGCGGTGAAACACTGGCTTTGGGCGGGATTTTTTCTCAGAGGCATAAAACCGGCAGCGAATCTGTGCCAGGCTTGAGCCGTATTCCTTTCCTGGGGCAGCTGTTCAGCCATCAGGGAAAAGACAACGAACGCCGGGAGTTAGTGGTTTTTATCACGCCTCGTCTGGTTGCGGTGCCATAATGTCCCGGGATGCCCCGCGTGATTTTGCATTCAGTTTGTTGCAGATGTTTGACGTGGGGCATGAATTAGCATACAAGGAGTACCGATTTGAGAATCAGCATACACAATCTCACTCCTTAATAACTTAAGCGGCGGCAGGGTGATTTAATCTGTTGCCAAACAAGCAGGAGTATTGAGATAATTTTTAGTCTGACTCTCGCTCTATCGCATATGAGGTTTCAGTTCATGTCCTGCTACGCCAGATACCGGTGAAGCGGGTTTACCATTAACGAATAGTCTTAGTAGTACCGAAAAAATGGCAGAGAAACGCAATATCTTTCTGGTTGGGCCTATGGGTGCCGGCAAAAGCACTATTGGGCGCCAGTTAGCTCAACAACTCAATATGGAATTTTACGATTCTGATCAAGAGATTGAGAAACGAACCGGAGCTGATGTGGGCTGGGTCTTCGATGTAGAAGGCGAAGAGGGTTTCCGTGACCGTGAAGAAAAAGTCATTAATGAACTTACGGAAAAACAGGGCATTGTGCTGGCTACTGGCGGCGGCTCTGTAAAATCTCGCGAAACTCGCAACCGTCTCTCCGCCCGCGGTGTCGTGGTCTATCTTGAAACGACCATCGAAAAACAACTGGCGCGTACGCAGCGTGATAAAAAACGCCCGTTGCTGCAGGTTGAGACGCCTCCACGCGAAGTTCTGGAAGCCCTGGCTGGTGAACGCAATCCGCTGTACGAAGAGATTGCTGACGTCACCATTCGCACCGACGACCAGAGCGCTAAAGTGGTCGCAAACCAGATTATTCATATGCTGGAAAGCAACTGATTCTGGCTTTATATACACTCGCCTGCGGGTAAAAGCATTTAAGGTGGATGTCGCGTTATGGAGAGGATTACAGTCACTCTCGGTGAACGGAGTTACCCTATCACTATCGCGGCTGGTTTGTTTAACGACCCAGCTTCCTTCTTACCACTGAAAGCGGGTGATCAGGCAATGCTGGTCACCAATGAGACGCTGGCTCCGCTTTATCTCGACAACGTACGTCAGCGCCTTGAACAGGCTGGCGTGAAGGTCGACAGTGTGATTCTGCCTGATGGCGAGCAGTATAAAAGCCTGACGGTACTGGATACCGTCTTTACCGCATTACTGCAAAAACCGCATGGTCGCGATACTACACTGCTGGCGTTAGGCGGCGGTGTTGTGGGCGATCTTACGGGATTTGCTGCGGCAAGCTATCAGCGCGGCGTCCGTTTTATTCAAATACCTACCACGCTGTTGTCGCAGGTCGACTCTTCTGTTGGCGGCAAAACGGCCGTTAACCATCCGCTTGGCAAAAACATGATTGGCGCGTTCTACCAGCCCGCTTCGGTGGTGGTGGATCTCGACTGTCTGCAAACCTTGCCTCAGCGTGAACTGGCGTCGGGCCTGGCGGAAGTGATCAAGTACGGCATTATTCTGGACGGTGCGTTCTTTAGCTGGCTGGAAGAGAACATGGATGCCTTACTGCGTCTGGATGGTCAGGCGATGGCGTACTGTATTCGCCGCTGCTGTGAGCTGAAAGCAGAAGTCGTGGCTGCAGACGAGCGCGAAACAGGCTTACGTGCTTTACTGAATCTGGGGCACACCTACGGTCATGCTATCGAAGCCGAAATGGGCTACGGTAACTGGCTGCATGGCGAGGCCGTTGCGGCGGGGATGGTGATGGCCGCTCGCACCTCGGAGCGTCTGGGTCAGTTCAGCAAGGCCGATACACAACGCATTATCACGCTGCTGGAGCGTGCCGGGTTACCGGTGACCGGGCCGCGTGAAATGTCGGCGCAGGCCTACCTGCCGCATATGATGCGCGATAAAAAAGTATTAGCAGGCGAGATGCGTCTGGTGCTCCCGCTTGCGATAGGTAAGAGTGAAGTGCGTGGCGGTGTGCCGCACGATGTGGTTCTTGGCGCTATTGCTGATTGTCAGTAGGCGTAACTATTAGAAAGGTCCGGCTGCGGTAAAACGTAGCCATTTTGCTTCAGGTGATGTGCAAAGTCGTAGGCATAAGCCTTTTAGTGGGGTGTTAAATGGATGAATTCAAACCAGAAGACGAGCTGAAACCCGATCCCAGCGATCGTCGTACTGGTCGTACTCGCCAATCTTCAGAACGTGATAACGAGCCGCAAATCAACTTTGATGAGGTCGATCTCGATAACGATGATCCTCGTCCTTCGCGTGGCCGTGCTGCCCGCGACGAGCGTGAAGAAGAGTATGAGTCTGATGATGATTCAGTGGACGAAGCGCCCGTTGAGCGCCGTCCGCGTAAGCGCAAAGCTGCTCCGGCGAAGCCCGCTTCCCGCCAGTACATTATGATGGGTCTGGGTGTGCTGGTCCTGCTGCTGCTGATTATCGGCGTCGGCTCGGCACTTAAAGCCCCGTCAAGCAATCCAGCGGATCAGAGCGCCTCTACTGAGAAGAGTGTTGATCTGTCCGGCAATGCTGCCGATCAGGCCAATGGCACCCAGCCTGCGCCGGGTACCACTTCCGCTGAGCAGACTGCCGGGAACACCCAGCAGGATATCTCTCTGCCGCCAGTCGCGTCCACACCAACCCAGGGTCAGGCACCGGCAACTCCGGAAGGCCAGCAGCGTGTTGAAGTGCAGGGCGATCTGAACAATGCGCTGACGCAGCCGCAGAACCAGCAGCAGGTTAACAATGTGGTGGTCAACTCCACGCTGCCGACCGAGCCTGCGACCGTGGCACCAATCCGCGGTGCGACCGGGCAGCATCAGACGGCGGCGACAGAATCTGCGCCACGTCAGACGAAGCCTGCTCAGCATCAGGAACGTAAACAAACGGTGATTGAGCCGAAGCGTGACGTGAAGCCGCAGCCAGTGGCGAAAGCGGAAGAGCCGAAAGCGACCGCTCAGCCTAAGCGTAACGAAACCACGACCAGCGCACCGGCGAAAGCGCCTGCTGCGACAGCGGCGGCACCGAAGGCGACCGCAACGCCAGCGCCGACGGCGACAGCTTCGACGCCAGCGGCAGCAGCCCCTGCGGCCACGGCCAGCACCGGTAAAACGTCAGGAAATGTGAGTTCACTGAAGTCTGCCTCCTCCAGCAATTACACGCTGCAGTTGAGCAGTTCTTCCAACTATGACAACCTGAACAGCTGGGCGAAAAAGTCGAACCTGAAAAACTTTGTCGTCTATGAGACTACCCGTAACGGTCAGCCGTGGTATGTGCTGGTGAGCGGCGTGTATGCTTCGAAAGATGAAGCAAAACGCGCGGTCGCTACACTGCCAGCCGATGTTCAGGCGAAAAACCCATGGGCGAAGCCGATCCGTCAGGTTCAGTCCGATTTGAAGTAATCTGTGAAGCGCAGGATGCTGTCGGAGCTTTCTCCACAGCCGGAGAAGGTGTAATCAGTTAGTCAGCATGAAAAAAAATCGCGCTTTTCTGAAATGGGCAGGGGGGAAATACCCCCTGCTCGATGATATTAAACAACGCCTGCCTGCGGGTGAGTGTCTTGTCGAACCCTTTGTGGGCGCTGGCTCGGTATTTCTCAATACCGACTACTCCCGTTATATCCTTGCGGATATCAACAGCGATCTTATCGACCTCTATAACATCGTAAAGCTGCGTACCGACGAGTACGTTGCTGAGGCGCGTAAGCTGTTTACCCCAGAGAACAACAACCCGGACGTTTACTATCTGTTTCGCACTGAATTTAATCAGTGCCAGGATAAGTTCCGTCGTGCAGTGCTGTTCCTCTACCTCAACCGCCATGGCTACAACGGCCTGTGCCGGTATAATCTGCGTGGTCAATTCAACGTGCCTTTTGGTCGCTACAAGCGCCCTTATTTCCCTGAGGCCGAGTTGTATCACTTTGCTGAAAAGCGCAGAATGCGGAGTTCCATTGCCTCTCCTATGAAGAGTGTATGGACCCGTGCTGACGTTAACTCGGTGGTTTTACTGTGATCCCCGTATGCCCCGCTGTCTGCCACCGCGAACTTTACCGCTTATCACACCAACAGCTTCAGCCCTGCCGAGCAAGCGCGTCTGGCAGAAATGGCGGAAAAGCTGGTCAGCAAAAGAATTCCGGTGTTAATTTCGAATCACGACACGCCTGATACGCGCGAATGGTACAAAACCGCAGAGCATTTTCAGGTCAAAGTCCGGCGCAGCATCAGCAGCAACGGCGGTACACGTAAAAAGGTGGACGAACTGCTGGCTCTCTATCTACCCTGAGCCGTTTCGCCCGCCGTTAAACAAAGTTCAAGGAGATGCGGATGAAACAGTATTTGATTGCACCCTCAATTCTTTCGGCTGATTTTGCCCGGCTGGGCGAAGATACCGCGAAAGCCCTGGCTGCCGGTGCGGATGTCGTTCATTTCGACGTTATGGATAACCACTACGTGCCTAACCTGACCATCGGCCCGATGGTACTGAAGGCACTGCGCAACTACGGCGTGACCGCCCCCATTGACGTGCATCTGATGGTGAAGCCGGTCGACCGCATCGTGCCGGATTTTGCCGCCGCGGGTGCCAGCATCATCACTTTCCACCCTGAAGCCTCTGAACACGTTGACCGCACCCTGCAGCTGATTAAAGAGCACGGCTGTAAGGCGGGGCCTGGTGTTTAACCCAGCCACGCCGCTGAGCTACCTTGATTACGTGATGGATAAGCTGGACGTGATCCTGCTGATGTCCGTCAACCCGGGCTTTGGTGGTCAATCCTTCATTCCACAAACCCTGGATAAGCTGCGTGAAGTGCGTCGCCGCATCGACGAATCAGGCTTTGATATCCGTCTTGAAGTGGATGGCGGCGTGAAGGTAAGCAATATCGGCGACATCGCCGCGGCGGGCGCAGATATGTTCGTGGCCGGCTCGGCGATTTTCGACCAGCCGGACTACAAGAAAGTCATCGATGAAATGCGCAGTGAACTGGCGAAGGTAAGTCATGAATAAGTTGCAGGCAATTCGGGGCGTTGCATTTGACCTCGACGGCACGCTGGTGGACAGCGCGCCGGGCTTAACCGCGGCGGTTGACCAGGCGCTGTATGCGCTGGAACTGCCGATGGCGGGTGAAGAACCGCGTGATAACGTGGATTGGTAACGGGGCAGACGTGCTGATGGAGCGCGCGCTGACCTGGGCGCGTCAGGAGCGTGCCATTCAGCGTGCGGCGCAGGGCAAACCTGGCGTCGATCACGCGGATATCCCGCAGGAAGAGCAAATTCGCCTCCTGCGTAAGCTGTTCAACCGTTTTTATGAAGAGACGGTAGAAGAGGGCAGCTTCCTGTTCCCGGATGTGGCGGGCACCCTGAGCGCGCTGCATGCTGAAGGTATGCCGCTGGCGCTGGTCACCAACAAACCGACGGCCTTTGTCGCGCCTTTGCTGGAAGCGCTGGGTATCGCCGACTACTTCTCGGTGGTTGTCGGTGGCGATGACGTGCAGAATAAAAAGCCGCATCCCGAGCCGCTGTTGCTGGTGGCAGGAAAATTATCCTTAACGCCGGATGCGCTGCTCTTTGTAGGGGATTCGCGCAATGATATTCTGGCGGCCAGGGCTGCAGGTTGCCCGTCCGTGGGCCTGACCTATGGCTACAACTACGGTGAATCCATTACGCTGAGTGAGCCGGATTTCGTCTTCGACCACTTCAAAGATTTACTGCCCGTTCTCGGGCTTTCGCACAGTGAAAATCAGGAATTGAAAAATGACTAAGCCCATCGTATTTAGTGGCGCACAGCCCTCAGGTGAACTGACCATTGGCAACTATATGGGTGCGCTGCGTCAGTGGGTGAACATGCAGGATGACTATCACTGTATCTACTGCATCGTTGACCAGCACGCCATTACCGTGCGCCAGGATCCGCAGCAGTTGCGTAAAGCGACGCTCGACACCCTTGCGCTGTATCTGGCCTGCGGTATCGATCCTGGAGAAAAGCCACCATCTTCGTTCAGTCTCACGTCCCGGAACACGCGCAGCTGGGCTGGGCGCTGAACTGCTATACCTATTTCGGCGAACTGAGCCGTATGACCCAGTTCAAGGATAAGTCTTCCCGTTACGCTGAAAACATCAACGCCGGTCTGTTTGACTATCCGGTCCTGATGGCGGCTGACATTCTGCTGTATCAGACCAACCAGGTGCCGGTGGGTGAAGACCAGAAGCAGCATCTGGAACTGAGCCGCGACGTGGCCCAGCGCTTCAACGCGATTTACGGCGATATCTTCAAGGTGCCAGAGCCGTTCATTCCGAAATCCGGTGCCCGCGTGATGTCCCTGCTGGAGCCGACCAAAAAGATGTCCAAGTCGGATGATAACCGCAACAACGTTATCGGCCTGCTGGAAGATCCGAAAGCGGTGGTGAAGAAGCTTAAGCGTGCGGTTACTGACTCTGACGAGCCACCTGTGGTGCGTTACGACGTGCAGAATAAAGCGGGCGTCTCTAACCTGCTGGATATCCTCTCTGCCGTCACTGGCCAGAGCATTCCCGAGCTGGAGCAGCACTTCGAAGGCAAAATGTACGGCCATCTGAAAGGCGAAGTGGCGGACGCGGTCTCCGGCATGTTGACCGAGCTGCAGGCGCGTTATCACCAGTTCCGCAATGACGAAGCCTTCCTGCAGAAAGTGATGAAAGAAGGGGCCGAGAAAGCCAGCGCGCGCGCCTCCGAAACGCTGAAAGCGGTGTATGAAGCGATTGGGTTTGTGGCGAAGCCATAAGTAAAAGCAAAACGGTAACCCTGTTACCGTTTCCAGGCTTTGTACTCTCTCTTAAGAGAGGAGCAGGACGAAGGCATCAGGCCCGCACTGCTCTACCAATAAAAAAACCGGGACATTCCCGGTTTTTTTATGCCTGAAAAAAGCTTACTGATTTGCTGCCGGGCCGCAGCCGCCGATGATCTTGGGAGATAGAGATCGCCGGGTGCAGCAGGTAGTCGTAGCTGCAGTTATTTTTGGTGTTTTGCACGTGGCCAGTGCACGCCGTCAGGGTAGTTAAGATGCCTGCAACCAGGGCAATCTTTTGCCAGTTTGAACATAACGCTTCCTTGTCAATAACATGAGGGAATAGAGAGAAATAGGCTTTTCTCGGAGAGCATGTTATCGACAGCAGTAAGAGAGGAGTAGTCCATAACAGGACTACTCATTTTGTGGAGATTATGTTCAGTCTGACTTAATGATTTGAGAACCAGTTGAGCTTGTCACGCAGCGCCACCACGCGGCCCACCACGATCAGCGCCGGGCTTTCAACCTGCTGCGCCAGCTCGCCCAGCTCGGTTAACACGCCACTCACCACACGCTGTTTTGATCGACGTGCCGTTTTCCACCAGCGCAACCGGCATTGTCGCCTCCATGCCGTGTTCGAGCAGCTTAGCCTGAATGGTCGCTGCCTGGTTCAATCCCATATAGAACACCAGGGTCTGTTTCTCTGCCGCCAGGTTATACCAGTCCAGTTCGCTGCCGGTTTTCAGATGGCCGGTGACCAGGCGCACGCTCTGGGCGTAGTCACGGTGGGGTCAGCGGGATGCCTGAATAGGCAGAACAGCCAGAGGCAGCGGTAATGCCCGGCACCACCGAGAACGGAATGCCTGCCTCGCACAGGGTTTCCAGCTCCTCGCCGCCGCGCCCGAAGATAAACGGATCGCCGCCTTTCAGGCGCACCACGCGTTTACCCTTTTTGCGCTTCACGCAGCAGGATCTGGTTAATCTCTTCCTGCGGTACGCAGTGATACCCGGCACGTTTGCCAACAAACACCCGATCCGCATCCCGGCGCACCAGGTTCATTGATGGTCGTCGGAGACCAGGCGGTCATAGACCACGATATCCGCCTGCTGGATCTGCTGCAGCCCTTTCAGGGTTAACAGGCCCGCATCGCCCGGACCCGCCCCCACCAGCACCACTTCGCCACGGTGATCGAGCGGCGCATTGATGATCTGCTCGGTCGTCTCATCCACGGCTTTCTGATCCTGATTCGCCAGCGACTGCGCCAGGCGATCGTTCACAAAGAATTTCTCCCAGAAGCGGCGGCGCTCGCCGACGGTGGCGAACTGCTTTTTCACCCGGGCGCGCAGTTTCCCTGCGTAATGAGCCACCTGACCCAGATGCTGCGGCAGGATCGCTTCCAGCTTTTCGCGTAGCAGGCGCGCCAGCACTGGTGAAGTCCCACCGGAGGAGACGGCGACCATCAGCGGCGGAGCGATCGATAATTGACGGCATGATAAAGCTCGCCTCTTTCGGCGCATCCACCACGTTGCAGAAGATTCGCCGCGCTTCACAGGCGTCACTGACGCGCTGGTTAACCGCATCGTCGTCAGTGGCGGCAATGGTCAGCCAGCAGGTATCGAGCAGCGATTCCCGAAACTCCCCTTCGACGAGGGTGAGCATCCCTTCCTGCGCCCACACGGTGAATTGCGGGGCGAAGGCGAGGGCATTGACGGTGAGTCGGGCACCGGCCTCTAACAGCAAGCGGGCTTTACGTTCAGGCCACATCGCCACCACCTACAAGCAGGCAGTCGCGATGGCGTAATTGACAGAATATTGGCAGGTGATCCACGACATTACCTCTTCTTACGGGTTGGCTTTCGCCTGAACGGTTGCGATGGTAGCCGGAGTCGGACGCTCCGCTTTAGGGTAGCATACCAGTAACCCCAACCCATAAATACAACCCCAGAAAGAGTATTGCCAAGGGTTACCCACAACAGGTTATGGCCGATACCTGACAGCGTATACGCTTCGCTGTGGTGACCGAACCAGGAGAGGGCAAACAGCGTCATGTTGGCTACGGAGTGCTCGTAGCCGGAAGCGATAAAGGCCAGCAGACACCACCAGATAGCGATAAATTTCGCGGCGCCTTCAGTGCGGATTGCCATCCAGATAGCAAGACACACCAGCCAGTTGCAGAGCGCGCCCTTGAAGAACAGCACCATCGCCGGTGCGGAGGTTTTTGCCAGCGCGACGGTGTGAACGAGGCTGGTATCAACCGGCAGCAGGCTACCACCGCCCCAGCTGTAGAGCAGGGCGACAAACACGGAGCCGACCAGGTTGCCGAGCCAGGTTTGTGGCAGGATCGCCCACATCTGGCCCTGAGTGATGGTGCCCGCTTTCACGCCCAGCGTCAGGAACATGGTGTGGGCCGGTGAACAGTTCAGAGCCAGCGATGATGACCAGGGTCAGGGCGATACCAAAGGTGGCGCCCATCACCAGCGGACGAACAGAGGGATCGAGCAGATTGCCGAGGGTGAAAATTAAAATGATCCCCAACCCGACATAGGCCCCCGCCATGGCGGAGCTGATCCAGAATCCGAGGGGACTGTTTTTACTGAGGCGTGCAATACGCGCAGCATTAGCCGCACACTTATTGATAGTGTCTGTAAACATTTGATTATCCTGTACACTTCATCCTCTACGCTGCCTCTTTGTTGGCTGCCTTCACTTCATCCCAGTCACACAGTGAACTATGCGCCCGGGGATTCGTTCAGTTGCCGCCGCGATGCAGCGCACATGATTTCGTGTAAAAAGTTGAAAAAATCCCGAACGGGAGAACATTACAAAAGCGGGGGCATTGCGCCCCCGTGTTAATCAGCCTCGAAGCTGCACTTTGCCGTCTTTGACACGAACGTCATAGTGCTTCACGGAGCGGCTTTCATCTTCCATACAGTGTCCGTCGCTCAGACGGAAACGCTGCTTTTTCAGCGGGCTGGCAACCCATAGCTCGCCCTGATGCTCAGCGATAATTCCACGGGACAGCACGCTGGCCTCAAAGAAAGGGTCGATATTGCTGATGGCAAAGACCTGTTCGTCGTGGCGCGGACGGAAAATAGCAACCTGCTCATGACCTAACAGCGCGCACACGCCGGTGGCAGGCAGGATCTCGTCAATTTTGCAGATGTTTACCCACTGGCTCATACGTTTTCCTCCACCAGCATGACCGGAATGCGTTCATAAGGTGTTGCCGGGCGATGCTGCTCGCGCTCTGGCACCACCTGCACGCCTGGGTCGCGCTGGGTGCTGTTGATAAAGTGTTTGAAGCGAACCTGCGCCGCCGGGGTGTTGACGGTTTCAGTCCATTCGCAAATCACGGCGTCACGCAGGCGTGCCATCTCTTCTTCCAGCGTCGCGTTCAGGCCGAGTTTGTCGTCGATGATCACTGACTTCAGGTAGTCGATGCCGCCTTCCAGGTTATCCAGCCACGGTGCGGTACGGGTCAGTTTGTCTGCGGTACGGATGTAGAACATCATGAAGCGATCGAGGTACTTGATCAGCGTTTCACGGTCGATATCCGCCGCCAGCAGATCCGCATGACGCGGTTTCATCCCGCCGTTACCGCAGACGTACAGATTCCAGCCCTTCTCAGTGGCGATGATACCCACATCTTTACCCTGCGCTTCGGCACATTCACGGGTACAGCCAGAGACGCCGAACTTCATTTTGTGCGGGGTGCGAATGCCTTTGTAGCGGTTTTCCAGCTCAACGCCGAAGCCGACGCTGTCGCCCACACCGTAGCGGCACCAGGTGCTGCCGACGCAGGTTTTCGCCATACGCAGCGCTTTGGCATAGGCATGACCGGTTTCGAAGCCTGCTTCAATCAGCTGACGCCAGATTTCCGGCAGGTCGTCTTTCTGCGCACCGAACAGACCGATACGCTGGGAACCGGTGATTTTGGTGTACAGGTTAAATTCGCGGGCGATACGGCCCACTGCCACCAGGCCTTCCGGGGTGATTTCCCCGCCGGCAGAACGTGGGATCACCGAGTAAGTACCGTCTTTCTGGATGTTGGCCAGGAAGTTATCGTTGGTGTCCTGCAGCGGAGTGTGTTGCGGCTTGAGCACGTACTCATTCCAGCAGGAGGCCAGCAGAGAACCGACGGTCGGTTTACACACTTCACAGCCGTAACCCTGGCCGTGTTTCTGCAGCAGCTCGTCGAAGGATTTGATGCCTTCCACGCGGATCAGGTGATACAGCTCCTGGCGAGAGTAAGCGAAGTGCTCGCACAGGTTGTTGTTCACTTCAATGCCCTGTTTCGCCAGCTCGGCGTTGAGCACCTGAGTAACCAGTGGGATACAACCGCCGCAGCCGGTACCTGCTTTGGTTTCGGCCTTCAGCGCCGCCACGGTGTGGCAACCCTTGTTAATGGCAGAAATCAGCATGCCTTTGGTGACATCGAAGCAGGAGCAAATCTGCGCGCTGTCTGGCAGTTTATCGACACCAATCGAAGGCTTACCGCTGGCCGCGTGGGCTGGCAGAATCAGGGCGTCCGGGTTCTCCGGCAGTTCGATGGCGTTCAGTACCAGTTGAAGCAGATTACCGAAGTCGCTGGTATCACCCACCAGCACCGCACCGAGCAGGGTCTTGTTGTCCGGGCTTACGATAAGGCGCTTATAAACTTCTTTGCTTTCGTCGAGGTAAACGTAGCTGCGTGAGTTTGGCGTGCGACCGTGTGCATCACCAATGCCGCCCACGTCAACGCCCAGCAGTTTCAGCTTGGCGCTCATGTCTGCGCCGGTGAAGGCGTTTTCATTACCGAGGATATGGTCGGCAGTGACCTGCGCCATTTTGTAGCCAGGGGCAACCAGACCGTAAACGTGATTTTCCCAGCTGGCGCACTCCCCGATGGCATAGATATCGGGATCGGAGGTCTGGCAGGTGGAGTTGATCATGATGCCGCCGCGCTGGGCAACGGCCAGGCCACACTGGGTAGCCAGTTTGTCGCGCGGGCGGATACCGGTAGAGAAGACGATGAAGTCGACTTCCAGGTCGCTGCCGTCGGCAAAGCGCATGGTTTTACGCGCTTCGGTGCCTTCCTGGACGATCTCTTTGGTATTTTTGCTGGTGTGAACTTTCACACCCATGCTCTCAATTTTGCGTTTGAGCTGCTCGCCACCCATGTGGTCAAGCTGCTCAGCCATCAGCATCGGGGCAAATTCGATGACGTGGGTTTCAACGCCTAAGTTTTTAAGCGCGCCCGCGGCCTCGAGGCCGAGCAGACCGCCGCCGACCACCGCGCCGCGTTTGCTGCGACGGGCGCAGGATTCAATGGCATTGAGATCTTCAATGGTACGATAGACGAAGCAATCCTGAGTTTCTGACCCTTTGATCGGTGGGATCCACGGGTAAGAGCCTGTCGCCATGATCAGTTTGTCGTAAAAAACCGTGCGTCCCGCACTGGAATGAATCACTTTTTCCTGACGGTTGATGGTAATAGCGCGTTCGCCCACCAGCACCTTCACGCCATGTTTCTCGTAAAAACCTTCACGCACCAGAGAAAGCTCTTCAGCGGTGTGGTGAGAGAAATAGGAGGAGAGGTGCACGCGGTCGTACGCCTTACGGGGTTCTTCACAGAACACGGTAATATCGAACCGGTCAGCATCGGCTTTATCAAGAAGATCCTCAATAAAGCGGTGACCGACCATGCCGTTACCGATAATCGCGAGTCTGACTTTGCTCATTTTTGCCTCGATTTCTTTTCTATTACTGCCTACCTTAACGATTCAGCAAAGCCACTTATTGATGCAAATCAAATACGCCTTAAACTACTCCTTAGTGGGTAGATGACTGATTTGTCAGGATTTTTCTAAGTAACGGAAATCGCAGGCTTTTCGTCTTAGCCGATTTTGTGTACAAATTAGGGGGCTAATCTTATTAATCCGCTACTCCTAAATTTCAGCCCCCTTTTTCGGGAGAATACGATGTCTACAGCACCGCTTTGGCTGATCCAGAACGTCCGGTTACCGGGTCGGGACGGATTATGGCAACTGGCTATTGAGAACGGTCGTTTTGGCGAAATCACCCCAACGGGCGAGGGGCAAAGCGAGAGCTATGAAGTGTTAAACGCGCGGGGTGGTCTGGCTCTTCCGCCTTTTATCGAGCCGCATATTCATCTTGATACCACCCAGACTGCGGGTGAACCGAACTGGAACCAGTCCGGCACGCTGTTTGAGGGCATCGAACGCTGGGCGGAGCGCAAGGCGCTGCTCAGCCATGAAGATGTCAAAGCCCGGGCGTGGAAGACCCTTAAGTGGCAGATCGCCAATGGTATCCAGTTTGTTCGTACGCATGTGGATGTCTCTGACCCGACCCTTACCGCCCTGAAGGCGATGCTGGAGGTGAAGCAGGAGGTAGCCCCCTGGGTTGAGCTGCAAATCGTCGCCTTCCCGCAGGAGGGGATCCTCTCTTACCCCAACGGTGCCGCCCTGCTGGAAGAGGCGTTGCAGTTGGGGGCCGACGTGGTGGGGGCCATCCCGCACTTTGAGTTCACCCGCGAGTATGGCGTGCAGTCGCTGCATATTGCGTTTGAACTGGCGAAGAAGTACGACCGGCCGCTGGATATTCACTGCGACGAGATTGACGACGAGCAGTCACGGTTTGTCGAAACGGTGGCGACGCTGGCGTATGAAGCCGGGATCGGCCCGCGTGTCACCGCCAGCCACACCACCGCGATGCACTCTTATAACGGGGCTTACACGTCACGGCTGTTTCGTCTGTTGAAGCTCTCCGGGATTAACTTTGTCGCCAATCCGCTGGTGAATATTCATTTGCAGGGCCGTTTTGACGACTATCCGAAGCGGCGCGGCATTACCCGGGTGAAGGAGTTGCTGGAGGCGGGAATTAACGTCTGCTTCGGTCATGACGATGTGTTTGATCCCTGGTATCCGCTGGGCACCGGCAATATGTTGCAGGTTCTGCATATGGGGCTGCATGTCTGTCAGATGATGGGTTATCCGCAAATCGACAGCGGACTTAATCTGATCACCCACAACAGCGCGCGTACTTTTGGTCTGGCCGATTACGGCATTGAACCGGGCAACCCGGCTAACCTGGTGATCCTGCCTGCGGAGACGGGTTTTGATGCGGTGCGGTGTCAGGTGCCGGTACGCTGGTCGATTCGTCAGGGAAGGGTGATTGCCACCACGCAGCTGGCACAGACGTGGATACAGACAGATCGCGGGGGAGAAGAGGTGTGCTTTACCCAAAACAGCCCCTCTGCAGGCAGCAGAGGGGCATGAGGCATCAGTGAGACGCTGCCGCAGTATTGTGCTGGCGGTGGCGGGTCACGAAGCCCAGCACCAGACACATCACGAACACCACAGCGTAGAGGCCGTTAGCGGTGTGTAACGCCGCCAGTGGGCCGCTGTGTGCCACAATCGGGCCGGTAACGACGAAGGTCAGCATGGTCCCGATGGTGCCGCAGGTAAGCACGAAGTTAACCAGTTTCGGCGAGGCGACTTTGGTTTGCAGTGAACCCAGAGTAATGATCGAGGTGTAGATGGCGCTGGAGAAGAAGCCGAGCGTCAGGATAAACCACGGCATCTGTTCCGGCGAACCGTTGATGAACAGGTACATCAGCACGGTGGCGGCACCGGCCAGCACGGTGAGGATCCGCTGCAGGTCGAAGAAGCGCAGAATAAAGCTGAAGGCCCACATACCGAACATGTAGGACATCCAGAAGTCACTCACCAGCTGACCGGCATCGTTCAGGCTCATTCCCAGGCCTTTGGCATACTCTGGCACCCAGGAGATAAAGCCCAGCTGGCCGAGGATGTAGCACAGAGCGGCAATGGAAAGGAACAGTACGCCGATACCCCACTTCTCTTTTACCACCGGCTCGCTGGTGGTCTGCGCTTTCTTGCCGAGAACCGGGAAATCGCAGCCGAAGGTCAGGACAAAAATCGCCACGTAGACCAGGCCGATGCAGGCGTAAACCCAGTACCACTCAATGCTGCGCGCCAGCAGAACGGCGGCCACCATCGGGAAGATCATCCCTGCCATGCTGAAGAAGGAGTCGGTAAACAGCAGACGCGCGCCGCGCTGGCGGCCTTCATACATGTGGGTAATGAGAAACGTCCCGATGGACATGGTGATCCCGCTGACCAGCCCAAGCACAAACATGGCGGCAGAGAACAGGGCGATGCTGTGGCTGAGCATCAGACCTGCAACGGCACCCAACATCAGTACAAAGCCGAAACGCAGCTGCGTTTTCAGGGGGACGATTTCCATCAGCCAGGCGTTCAGGAAGATGGAGATGAGGATCCCGGCGTTAAGAAAGGTGAAGGTGTTACTCATGCTGGAAACGGGCAGGTTGAAATACTCTGCGATATTTCCCATCACCATCCCGGTGACGATAACCAACGCACCGGTAAGGGCGTAGGAGAAGAAGCTGATCCATGTGAGCTTGATACGATTGCTGTTAGTCATGACTGGCCTGTGAATAGAAATGTAAAGCGCCCGAAAGGCGCTGCGAGCGGCCAGATTTTAAGCGCGAATGTGATCTAATTAAATCTTTTATGAGCAATTAAAACAAAAATTGCAGTTTTTTAGTGTGATTTGTATCACTTTAATACCTGCGTCAGTGGTTTCTTATCGGTTACATCTGTTTCAAATTCGTAAAATTAGGTAAAAGGCTGGCCTGTATTCATACTGCTCTTTAGAATCAAGCCATTCGCTTTCTTTACTGCGCTTTGTTAAGGAATTCTCATGCTCAAATCAACCCTGGCGGCTGTCGCGGCTGTACTCGCCCTTTCAGCCCTCTCTCCTGCTGCGCTGGCAGCCAAAGGAGACCCGCACGTTCTGTTGACCACCTCTGCCGGTAACATTGAGCTGGAACTGAACAGTCAGAAAGCCCCTGTTTCTGTGAAAAACTTCCTCGATTATGTGAACAGCGGTTTTTATAACGGCACCACTTTCCACCGTGTGATCCCGGGCTTTATGCTGCAGGGCGGTGGCTTCAATGAGCAGATGCAGCAGAAACAGCCGAACCCGCCTATCAAGAACGAAGCGGATAACGGCCTGCGCAACAGCCGCGGTACCATCTCAATGGCGCGTACCGCCGATAAAGACAGCGCGACCAGCCAGTTCTTCCTCAACGTGGCCGATAACGCCTTCCTCGACCACGGCCAGCGTGATTTTGGCTATGCGGTATTTGGTAAAGTTGTGAAAGGCATGGATGTGGCCGATAAAATTTCTCAGGTGCAGACTCACGATGTGGGTCCTTACCAGAATGTGCCGACAAAACCGGTAGTTATCCTCTCTGCGAAAGTCCTGCCGTAATCCCTGATGACGCGGGCAAGCAATGCCCGCGTTGCCTTTACCTTCCTGCGAAACCGTAGTTTGCTGCTTATACTTGTGGCACACGAGCGCAATCAGGGAGGTAACAGGTGAAAAAGCTCACTGACAAACAAAAATCCCGTCTCTGGGAACAACAGCGAAATATCAATTTCCAGGCCAGTCGCCGCCTTGAAGGGGTCGATAGTCCGTTGGTCACCCTCAGCGCAGATGAGGCGCAACGCCGTCTTGAGGAGTTAAGGGGGCAGCATGAGCGATAAATACGGTAACGATCGCGATCCTTATCTCTACCCTGAACTGAATGTGATGCGTAACCGGCTGGGCATTCGTCAGGCCGAGCGGCTCGCCCAGGCGGCATATGAATTTACCGCACTGCGCGCCGCGACCCTGAGCCTGGGGCCGCTGTTACGTGGGCTGCCGCACCTGTGCGCCATTCACCAGCATCTCTACCAGGATATTTTTCACTGGGCGGGCGATATCCGCGAAATGGATATTTATCAGGGTGATACCCGATTCTGCCACTTCGCCTATATCGAAAAAGAGGGCAATGCCCTGATGCAGGATCTGGAGGAGGAGGGGTATCTCGTCGGGCTGGAGAAAGCAGATTTTATTAACCGCCTCAGCCACTACTACTGCGAGATCAACGTCCTGCACCCGTTCCGCATCGGCAATGGTATTGTTCAGCGCATCTTCTTTGAGCAGCTGGCGATCCACGCGGGCTATCAACTCGACTGGCGCGGCATCGACCCGGAAGCGTGGGCGCAGGCCAACCAGAGCGGTGCGATGGGGGATTTGAGCGCGCTGAACACAATCTTCAGCAAAGTGGTAAGCGAAGCCCGGGAAACTGAGTAGAATAGGGCGGCCATTTTTTCGGGAGCCGCCATGATTCTGCTGATAGATAACTACGATTCTTTCACCTGGAACCTGTACCAGTATTTTTGCGAGCTGGGGGCGGAAGTGGTGGTCCGGCGCAACGACGTACTTTCTCTGGAAGATGTCGCGGCGCTGAACCCACAAAAGATCGTTATCTCTCCGGGGCCCTGCACGCCGGATGAGTCCGGGATCTCGCTGGCGGTGATTAAGCACTATGCCGGGAAAGTACCGATCCTCGGCGTCTGCCTCGGGCATCAGGCCATCGCCCAGGTTATGGGCGCAACCATTGTCCGTGCCGCGAAAGTGATGCACGGCAAAACCGCCCCGGTGACCCACAACGGCACGGGGGTGTTCTCTGGCCTGAATAATCCTCTGACCGTGACCCGCTATCACTCGCTGGTTATCGACCCGCCAACCTTGCCCGACTGCTTTGAGGTCACCGCCTGGAGCGAGACCCGGGAGATCATGGGTATCCGCCATCGCGAATGGGATCTGGAAGGGGTGCAGTTCCACCCGGAAAGCATTCTGAGCGAACAGGGCCATCAACTGCTGGCTAATTTCCTCCATCGTTGATTTTTAGTTGCCATAAAGTGATTTTTTAAGCATATTTCGTGATTATATTTTCACTTCTGCTTCTTGCTTAAAAAAGGGTGGGGTTACATGGCAACTGAACAATCTGCAATTACGCGCGCAACATTCGATGAAGTTATCCTGCCAATTTATGCACCGGCTGAGTTTATCCCGGTGAAGGGGAAAGGCAGCCGCGTCTGGGATCAGCAGGGTAAAGAGTACATTGATTTTGCGGGCGGAATTGCGGTGACAGCGTTAGGCCACTGTCACCCGGCGCTGGTCGAGGCGCTCAAAACTCAGGGTGAAACCCTGTGGCACACCAGCAACGTCTTTACCAACGAACCGGCGCTGCGTCTGGGGCGTAAAATTATCGGCGCCACCTTTGCCGAGCGCGTGCTGTTTATGAACTCCGGCACCGAAGCCAACGAAACGGCCTTTAAGCTGGCGCGCTACTACGCCTCCACCCGCCATAGCCCGTTTAAAACCAAAATCATCGCCTTCCATAACGCTTTCCATGGCCGGTCGCTCTTTACGGTGACCGTGGGCGGCCAGCCTAAATATTCCGACGGCTTTGGCCCGAAACCAGCCGACATCATTCACGTGCCGTTTTAACGATCTGCATGCGGTGAAAGCGGTGATGGACGATCACACCTGTGCCGTGGTGGTCGAGCCGATTCAGGGTGAAGGCGGCGTGATGGCGGCTACCCCGGAGTTCCTGCAGGGGCTGCGCGAGTTGTGCGACCAGCACCAGGCGCTGCTGGTGTTTGATGAGGTGCAGAGCGGCATGGGCCGTACCGGGGATCTGTTTGCCTACATGCACTACGGCGTGACGCCAGACATCCTGACCAGCGCCAAAGCGCTCGGCGGTGGTTTCCCGGTCAGCGCGGTGCTCACCACCCAGGATATTGCCTCGGCGTTCCACGTCGGCTCTCACGGCTCCACCTACGGCGGCAACCCGCTGGCGTGTGCGGTGGCAGGGGCGGCGTTCGATATCATTAATACGCCGGAAGTGTTGAGCGGTGTGATGACGAAGCGCGAGCAGTTTGTGAAACACCTCCAGCAGATCGATGCCCGGTACGATGTGTTCAGCGATATTCGCGGCATGGGGCTGTTGATTGGCGCCGAGCTGAAGCCGCAATACAAAGGCCGGGCGCGCGATTTCCTCTACGCCGCCGCCAGTGAAGGGGCGATGGTGCTCAACGCCGGGCCGGACGTAATGCGCTTTGCGCCGTCGCTGCTGGTGGAAAGTCAGGATATCGATGAAGGGATGACCCGCTTTGCACAGGCGGTGAAGCGCGTGGTGCAGCCGTAAGGGCGCTGCGTTTATCCTTATCCTCTCCCGCACGGAGAGGGCGCATATATAAAAAACGGTAACCTGGGGGTTACCGTTTTGCGTTTAATGCGGTGTTCGTTTCAACCGCCGGATCAACCAAATCCCATGATGCGGGCGCTGACGCCATGCCACCGACGAAATGGTGTGCATGGTGTTCAGATGCCCGAGGGTGCGCTGCAGATGTTGTTCCAGCGTGCTCATAGGACCGTAGGTCATGGTTTCGGGGGCTTCCAGGATATTCTCATCGCCGCTTTCGCCCGGTGAATCATACTCCAGACGCTGCTGGCAGCGTTGAAGGGCAATTTCACACGATTGCAGATAACGCTGCGCCAGGTCCGGCGTCAGCATCGTATGCTCCCGTGCCAGGGTCGTCATCGCGTTGATATGCTCGACGATGAACTGACTGTGGGTCACCCACAGCTTCATATCCGCCAGATATGCCGAGTTGAAGCCCGGCTCCTGCATCGCCTGGTTGAGGGAGTTGAACAGCGCGTTGTGCGCCTGGTTGACCTTCATGCGCTGCCAGGCCAGCGGCGTCGGCTGCGGATCGTCGCTGAGGATCAGGCGGATGGCTTCCTGATCGGCCTCCAGTGCATCGTGGGCATTCTGGCGCAGCAGCCCGCTCTGCCACTGTGGCCACAGCCAGACCATTCCACCGAAAGCAATCAGGCAGCCAATCAGGGTATCGGCCAGCCGGGCGATAATAAATTGCTCGCCGTTCAGAGTCAGCAGTTGCAGGGTATATACCGCTGTGACCGTAAAGCCCACCGTCGCCCAGCCGTAGCTCTTGCGAATGATCAGGTAGCTCACCAGAGTCACTATCAGCATTCCGGCAAGGGTATAACCTTCCGGGACGTGTAAGTGCAGGGTCACGCCCGCGATGATCAGCCCCACCATGGTACCGGCCGCCCGGTGAAGAATACGTACCCGCGTCGCGCTGTAGCCGTTTTGCGTCACCAGCAGCACGGTCATTAGGATCCAGTAAGGTTTCGGCAGGTGCAGCGCCATGCCCATCAGGCTGGCGATACTCAGCATCACGCTGATGCGCGCCGCATTACGCAGGGCGGCAGACTTCAGCGACAGATAGCTTTTGAGGGCGGGGAACAACGGCAGGCGTTTCTGCTTGTCGGCCATCAGATCGCGCGGATAGAGCGGGCGTTGCGTGCGCAGCACGCGGGCAATACGGCTGAAGTGCCAGGCGCAGAACTGGCCCACCGGGTTATCCGGGTGCTGACGGGCGATTTTCTCCAGCGCGCCAAGCTGCTTGTCCATGGTGAACCGGGTGGGATAACGATGATAAAGAATATCGTCAGCCAGCACCCGCAGGCGTGCCGCAACGGTCTGCGCGTTCCAGCGGATCACCGCTTCGGCGTGGCTGCGCTCCACCAGCTTCTGCACCTCCTTCGGGTGATGCAGGCTGACCGAGATATGCTCCTGCAGATCCAGCCCCACCTGGAAGGTGCGCAGCAGGCGTTTGTATTCGTGGTTTCTGTTGGCCGCCAGCATATGCAGCTGCTGGTAACAGAGGCTGATCAGATCGACCACCTTCTGCTGGCGGGCCAGCAGCGGCGGCAACGATTTTTCAGGGTCGGTATGCTGCGTCAGCAGGGTGTATTTTGCTTCGCAATAATCGGCCAGCTGCTGATAGAGGACGCTCAAGGATTCACGCAGCGGTTGTTCGCGCCACATCCAGAACCAGAACCAGTTAAACAGCCCGTACCAGAGGGTGCCCAGCGTATAGAGCAGTAGCGGCTCCCAGACCGGCATGTTCCCCGCCAGGCTCAGGGTAAAGATGGCCGCAATCAGCGAGGCGGGCAGCAGTCGGGCATGCAGGGCACTGATCTCTGCCGTGACCCCTAACGTCATCGCCAGCACGGTCAGAATGAGGGGCAGCGGAATATCGCGCGCCAGCAACAGCTGTACAGCCAGGCTACAGCCGGCAAACAGGCAGCCGCCAATAGTCAGGCGTTTAAAAAAGCGTTTATGCGGTGTGTCCAGGCCAGCAATGTTGCAGCAGGCAGGAACGAGGGAGAAGAGCAGGCCGAGTTGCAGATCGCCGAGGATCAAACCTACAGCCACAGGAAGACACAACACCAGCGTTTGCCGCAGTGCGTAGTTAACTTCCGGGTGATAAATGAGCCTGCGCCACATGGGTGATAGAGACAAAAACGGCGTGTCATCATGCGATGTCACGCCGTTTTAGCGGAATTAACGTGTTCCGTAAACCACGATGGTTTTACCGTGGGCAGAAATCAGGTTTTGATCTTCCAGCATTTTCAGAATACGGCCTACTGTCTCACGAGAACATCCGACGATCTGACCAATCTCCTGACGGGTAATTTTAATTTGCATACCGTCCGGGTGGGTCATGGCGTCTGGCTGTTTCGCCAGGTTCAGCAGGGTCTGAGCAATGCGGCCTGTTACGTCGAGGAAGGCGAGGTTACCCACTTTCTCGGACGTGACCTGCAGACGGCGAGCCATCTGCGAAGAGAGGCGCATCAGGATATCCGGGTTAACCTGAATGAGCTGGCGGAACTTTTTATAGGAGATCTCAGCCACTTCACACGCGGTTTTTGCACGGACCCAGGCGCTACGCTCCTGTCCTTCTTCAAACAGGCCCAGTTCGCCGATGAAATCTCCCTGATTCAGGTAAGAGAGGATCATCTCTTTGCCTTCTTCATCTTTGATCAGCACTGCCACCGAGCCTTTGACGATGTAATACAACGTTTCCGCTTTTTCACCCTGGTGAATCAGCGTGCTCTTCGATGGGTACTTATGAATATGGCAATGAGACAAGAACCATTCGAGAGTCGGGTCTGTTTGCGGTTTGCCAAGCACCATGCGCTGTTATCCTCTGTTATAAGCTGGCTCCAGAGTCTGGCTATGTACCTGTACTCTGGGGTTGCAATCGAATTCTTCCCCTTGCCTGGGGTCTGGCCTGCACAATAATTAGCAGCCTGTAATGTGTGATGTCCTCTGCATACATGTGCAACGTCAATGTATTACTGTAGCATCTCGACTGTTTTAGCATAGCTTTCGCCGCCTGTCTCCTGGTGTCTCGCTTCAGCTTGATGCAGGTCGACTTCCGTTGTCAGAATTGTTACTGACGCGTAATCTGTCAGGAAAAATGCAATCCTGGAGTTAATTAAAATGCAAGCACGTGTGAAATGGGTCGAAGGGTTAACGTTCCTTGGTGAGTCGGCTTCCGGGCACCAGATTTTAATGGATGGCAACTCCGGCGACAAAGCGCCAAGCCCGATGGAAGTTGTCCTGATGGCGGCAGGCGGATGCAGTGCGATTGACGTGGTGTCGATCCTGCAAAAAGGACGTCACGATGTGACCGACTGTGAAGTTAAGCTGACCTCAGAGCGTCGTGAAGAGGCGCCGCGCCTGTTCACCCATATCAATCTTCATTTCGTGGTCACCGGCAAACAACTGAAAGACGCTGCGGTATCCCGCGCGGTGGATCTCTCTGCGGAGAAGTACTGTTCCGTGGCGCTGATGCTGGAGAAAGCGGTCAACATTACCCACTCGTATGAAGTGATCGAGGCGTAAGCCCCGGATAAAACGCCGGGCGGCACGTCGTTTGCCCGGCCAGTAGGTTTCTGTAGGCCCGTTAGCGTAGCGCCACCGGGCGACAAAGCCTCAGTCGATCTTCTTCCCTTCCATCAACCGCTGCACCAGCGGCATCATGATTAGCTCCATCGCCAGCCCCATCTTCCCGCCCGGGACCACCAGCGTATTGATGTGTGAGATAAACGAGCCCTGTAGCATCGCCAGTAGCCAGGGGTAATCGATATTGTCCAGATTGCGGAAATGGATCACCACGAAGCTCTCGTCCAGCGAAGGGATGCCTTTAGCGGCAAAGGGATTCGAAGTGTCCACGGTCGGGACGCGCTGGAAGTTAATATGGGTGCGGGAAAACTGTGGCGTCAGGAAGTTAATGTAATCCTCCATGGAGCGCACCACGGAGTCCATCACCGCCTCGCGGGAATGACCGCGTTCGCTGGTATCCCGCGTCAGCTTCTGGATCCACTCCAGGTTGACAATAGGCACGACCCCCACCAGCAGATCAACATGGCGCGCCACGTCGTGATCCGGCGTGACTACCCCGCCATGCAGGCCTTCGTAAAAGAGGACGTCGGTCGGTTCCGGCAGCGGCTGCCAGGGGGTAAAGGTGCCTGGCACCTGGTTCCAGGGCACCGCTTCGTCATAGGTGTGCAGGTATTTGCGCGACTGGCCGGTGCCGCTTCGCCCGTATTCGGCGAAGGTTTGTTCCAGCAGGCCAAAGTCGTTCGCTTCAGGGCCAAAGTAGCTGATGTGTTTGCCGAGATCGCGCGCCTTGCGGATGGCCATGTCCATCTCAGGACGGGTGAAGCGGTGAAAGCTGTCGCCTTCCACTTCTGCGGCACGCAGATGCAGCTGGGAGAAGATCTTACGAAAGGCGAGGCTGGTGGTGGTGGTACCCGCACCACTCGACCCTGTAACGGCAATAACCGGATGTCTGGCAGACATAGCAACTCCCTGAATGGAAAGAGGTCGCGGTTAACCGCGAAATTGATTGCGAGGCATGATGTTGACGGTTTCGTGCAGCTCTGACCATACCACCAGCACCTCGCCGCTTTGCAGCTGGCGCCTGATATCGGCCACCTTCTGCTCAAGCGAGCGTTCCTGTTCACCATAATCGGTGCCTTCGCGTAACACAAAGCTTTCAATCAGATTATCCAGCGTTTCGGGAGCCAGATCTTGCCAGGGAATAATCATCTTATCGGTTCCAGGTATGTGGTCAGCCAGTCCGGGATACGCGTTTCAAGCCACATCTTCGGACGACGTAGCGTGCCGCCGACAAAGCCCACGTGCCCGCCATGTTCGGTCAACTGATACTGCACGTTCGCGGGCAAAAACTCCTGCGCGGGTATCGAGTGATGATCCATAAAAGGATCGTCTTTAGCATGAATAATCAGCACCGGTTTGGTGATCTTACTCAGCAACGGCATGGCGCTGCACTGACGATAGTAGTCAATAGCATCGGCAAAACCGTGAATTTTGGCGGTGATCAGATCGTCAAACTCGCGCAGGCGACGCACTTTCTTCAGCTGTCGCAGACTGACCGGCAGCGTATCCGGGTAAGCTTTTAGTTTGCGTGCGGCATTGGCTTTGAGCAAGTTCAGCAGATAGCGCTGATAAACGCGCGAAAAGCCCTTATCCATATGATAGCTGCAGTGCTCCAGCATAAAGGGGGCGGAGACAATGGCGGCGGCATCCAGTGGAACCGTGTCACCCTCTTTTGCCAGCAGGCAGGCGAGCATGTTTCCTCCCAGCGAATAGCCCACTGCCGCCGTCGGGGCCGGGCCGTAGGTCTCTGCCAGCCAGCGCAGGAACCAGGTACCATCTTCCGTTTCGCCGGAGTGGTAGATGCGTTTCTGGCGATTGGGTTCACCGCTGCATCCTCTGAAGTGCATCACTACGCCCAGCCAGCCACGCGCTTTCGCCGCCTGAATCAGGCCGTGAGCGTAGGGGCTGTGCAGACTGCCCTCCAGACCATGAAAGACCACCAGCCGGGGTTTGTGCTGTGCCTGCAGCGGGTCTTCACTCCAGGCTAAATCAATAAAATCATCATCCGGCAGGTCAAGGCGCTGCCAGACGGGGGTAAAAAGCACTTTACGGCGGATCAGGCGCGGCAGCATGGTCTGCAGGTGTCGATTCGACACGCCCCGCATGGGGACAAAAGTCGTGCTCTCGTCGGGCGTAAAGTTAAATTCGGATGGAATTGTCTGCGTCATAACGATGTGATGTTAACTCTTCTCAATTGTTCACTATACCTTCCGAATCGGCTCCTGTTTATAAAAAGAGACGCGGGCCTGAGATTTCATCCCCCTCGCAGCGCACCTTTTTCCTGCCCATAGTCTGTTGTTTAACTGCAGGTAATGATCCTGATCACGTTTCGTCACCTTCATTATTACTCTCAGGCTAACGATTCTGTTCCAGGCTTAATTGATGGCTTTATCACCAGAGAGCACACTTAACTCAGCGTTAAGCAAATCTAAAGATGTGCTGAATCAGGAGGTTAACAATGTTATCAGGGCAAACGCCAGCCCGGAGCTGGAATACGCGTCGCACTGAAAAAGCGCGCCGCCTGGCTTCCGTCCCGGTGCAGGGCAAGGTACTGCCAACAGGCGACCTTGTCGCCATGCTGGAAAAACTGATCGCCCCAGGCGACAAAGTGGTGCTGGAAGGGAATAACCAAAAACAGGCAGATTTTCTTTCACGAATGCTAGCCGAAGTGAACCCGCAAATCGTTCACGACCTGCATATGATTATGCCGAGCGTCGGTCGTAGCGAGCATCTGGATATTTTTGAGAAGGGCATTGCCCGCAAACTCGACTTCTCTTTCTCCGGTACTCAAAGCCTGCGTATTTCGCAGCTGCTGGAGGACGGGCAGCTGGAGATTGGTGCCATCCACACCTACATCGAGCTGTACTCCCGCCTGTATGTTGATCTGTCGCCAAACGTGGCGCTGATTGCCGGTTTTAAAGCGGACCGTAAAGGGAACCTCTATACCGGTGCCAGTACCGAGGACACCCCGGCGCTGGTCGAAGCCGCCGCCTTCCACGACGGCATCGTCATCGCGCAGGTGAACGAACTGGTGGACGACGAGTGCGATCTGCCGCGCGTGGATATCCCCGGCTCCTGGATTGATTTCGTGGTAGTGGCTGACAAGCCGTTCTTTATCGAACCGCTGTTTACCCGTGACCCGCGTCTGATTAAGCAGGAACATATCCTGATGGCGATGATGGCCATCAAAGGCATCTATGCAGAACACCAGGTCCAGTCGCTGAACCACGGTATCGGCTTCAACACCGCCGCCATTGAACTCCTGCTGCCTACCTACGGTGAACAGCTCGGCCTGAAAGGCAAAATCTGTAAACACTGGACCCTGAACCCGCATCCAACGCTGATCCCGGCTATCGAAAGCGGTTGGGTGGAGAGCGTGCACTGCTTCGGCGGTGAGCTGGGTATGGAAGAGTACATTCGAGCCCGCCCTGACATCTTCTTTACCGGTGCCGACGGCTCCATGCGCTCTAACCGCGCCTTCTGCCAGCTGGCAGGCCAGTACGCGGTGGATATGTTCATTGGTTCAACGCTCCAGGTTGATGGCTATGCCAATTCCTCAACCGTCACCCGCGGTCGTCTTTCTGGCTTCGGCGGCGCGCCAAACATGGGGCATGACCCGCATGGTCGTCGCCATGCCACCCCGGCCTGGCTGAACATGATCACTGAACCCGATCCTATGCAGCGCGGTAAAAAGCTGGTGGTGCAGATGGTCGAAACCTTCCAGGCAGGTGTGAAACCGACCTTTGTGGAAAAACTCGACGCCGTTGACGTGGCAAAAGCCTCCGGCATGCCGCTGGCACCCGTGATGATCTATGGCGATGACGTTACCCACGTGCTGACAGAAGAGGGGATTGCTTACCTCTACCGCGCAAAAGATCTTGAGGAGCGTCGTGCCATGGTCGCGGCCGTCGCGGGTATTACTGATATCGGTCTGGGTGTGGACGCTAAACGTGTCGCGGAGCTGCGCCAGAGCGGCAAAGTGGTTTACCCGGAAGATATGGGGATCCGCCGCACTGACGCCACTCGCTCTCTGCTGGCGGCGGGCAGCGTGTCCGACCTGGTGGAATGGTCGGGCGGTCTGTACAACCCACCTGCGAAATTCAGGAGCTGGTAATGAAACTTCTCCCCCGGAATCCAGGTTGAAGGCGGTGCCGAATGGCTGGCGCGAACCGCCACGCAGTGTCTGATTGACGAAGCGCGACTAAGCCCGAAACCCGGTCTGGTGGACAGCCGGGGGGAACGGCGCGCATCACGATTTATCCCTCGCTCTGATGGAGCGTTCGGCGCACAGCCTGACCCCCACGTTTCAGGCGCTGGCGCTGCCAAAGCTGGCAGCGTCCGGCCCGATATCGCGCTACGGCAGACCGTGGGGTCGGCTGGGGGCGCGAAGGTGAGCAGCAGATGATGGCCGCTACCGGCGGGGGTGAATACCCCACCGTGGCGCTATCTGGGCGCTGGGATTATTAGTCAGCGCCGTGGCGATGCTCGGCGGCAATGGGAAAGCCCGGGCGGTAGCCGATACCGCCGCGCAGCTGGCGAAACTGCCGGATGATGCCGCCCCGAAAGTGTTCAGCAAAGGGCTGCGCGCCACGCACCGTTATCGGGTGCCAGGCGCGCGCGAAGAGGCGCAGGCAGGCGTTTCCGCACATTATGCAGCGGGCACTGCCACAGCTTCGCCTGAGCCGACTCAATGGCGGTACAGAAGCCCATGCCCGGCTCGATGCATTAATGGCGATCATGACCTCACTCACCGATACCTGCGTGCTCTCCCGCGCCGGTATGGCGGGGCTGGACGCCATGCAGAGCGGCGCCCGCGCGGTTTTAGCCGCTGGCGGCACCGCTCACCCTGAAGGGCAACGCATCTTAGCCGTATTAGACAAACAAATGCTCTTGCTCAATGCCTCACCGGGCGGCGCGGCCGACCTGCTGGCCGCCACGCTGTTCCTTGACCGCATTGAGACGCCTTATTTAGCGAATTAAGAGGATGTTATGGAAAAAATTACATTAACTCTGCCTGCCAGCCGTACCCTTAGCGGCAAAGCGCTGGCAGGCGTTGTTGGCTCCGGGGATATGGAGGTGTTATTCACCGCCGACCAGGGCCAGACGCTGGCGATTGACATCACCACCTCCGTCGATAACAGCCGTAGCCGTTGGGATGCGCTGTTTACCCGATTGCAGACCGTCAGCAGCCTGCCGGCGGGCAAACTGACCATCCACGACTTCGGCGCAACGCCGGGCCGTAGCACGCATTCGTATCGAACAAGTCTTTGAGGGGGTGAGCCATGCGTGATGACAGCAGCTTTATCGAATTAAAAAGCTCGCCAGCGTGCGCAGGCCCTGCTTGACGAGGGCAGCTATCGCGAACTGCTGGATCCTTTTGAAGGGATTATGTCTCCGTGGCTGGGACCACAGGGAATTGTGCCGCAGGCCGATGACGGCATGGTGGTGGCAAAAGGCACCATCAACGGCAAACCCGCGGTCGTGGTCGCCATCGAAGGTGCGTTCCAGGGCGGCAGCATGGGCGAAGTTTCAGGTGCCAAAATGGCGGCGGCGCTGGAGCTGGCGGCGGAAGATAACCGCAACGGCATTCCAACCCAGGCGGTATTGAGCCTGGAGACCGGCGGCGTTCGTTTGCAGGAGGCGAACCTCGGCCTGGCGGCGATTGCCGATATTCACGCCGCGATTGTCGATCTGCGCCGTTATACCCCGGTCATCGGCATTGTCGCCGGTACCGTCGGCTGCTTCGGCGGGATGTCCATTGCGGCAGCGCTGTGCAGCTATCTTATCGTCACCCGTGAAGCGCGTCTGGGGCTGAACGGCCCGCAGGTTATCGAGCAGGAGGCGGGCATTGAAGAGTACGACTCCCGCGACCGTCCGTTTTATCTGGAGCATGACCGGGGGCGAAATCCGCTATGAAAGCGGACTGGTGGATGCGCTGGTGGGCGACGGTGTGAACGCGGTAAAAACGGCGATGAACGGACGCGATTGCGAAAGGCGTGCCGGCAAAACACCGCACCGATAATTACGACTGGTATCTCGAACGGCCTGACCCACTTCGACACCCGCAAACAGGCGGATACCGAACAGATTCACGCGCTCTTTGCCCGGGAGGTGAAATGATGAGTACTTCAATTAGCCGTGGTGCGCTGTGGCTGGAAACCCTTGCCCCGAATGCCAGCCGTCTGGAAGGCTTTGCCCGTCGGTTCAGGCGGCGGACGGCGAGCTGAATGGCGAAGCGGTGCGCTTTGTCCGCCGTAGTACCTGATGCGAACAACCACTATCCGCGTGCGGCGCGAGGGGAAGTCGGTCTGCTGGAAGGCTGGACGCTGGCCAAAGTGGTGAGTGAAACCGTCGCGGCCGATGCTGACAAACCGGTTAAACGCCCGATTGTGGCGGTGATCGACGTGCCGAGTCAGGCTTATGGCCGTCGTGAAGAGGGGTTTGGTATTCACCAGGCGCTGGCCGGTGCCGCTGCAGCCTATGCTAACGCGCGTCTGGCAGGCCATCCGGTGATTGGCCTTATCGTCGGTAAAGCGATGTCCGGGGGCGTTTCTGGCCCCACGGTTATCAGGCCAACCGGCTGATCGCCTTTAACGACCAGGGCGTATTAATCCACGCGATGGGGAAAGAGTCTGCCGCGCGCATCACGCTTCGTACTGTCGATGCGCTGGAAAAAGCTGGCGGCAACGATCCCGCCCATGGCGTATGACATCAGTAACTACGCGACACTGGGACTGCTGGAAAACCTGCTGGATATCAGCAACCCGGACGCCCCTTCATCCCTCGATCTGGCGCTGGTGAAAACCACCCTGCAACAGGCCATTGATGACGCTCGCCGGGATCCGACGCTGAAAAGCCGTCTGGGTGCCGACAACCGTCATAGCTCTGCTCTGGTACGCGAACGTATGGCGCGCCAGCTGGTAATACCGAAAAAATAAAAGACCTGCCCAGATGCAGGTTCCCGCGTGGGCGCACCCGTTGCGCCCACGCGGGAACCTGCATCCTGAAAATAATAACCATCGCGTCAGTGCTTAAACTTCTTTTTTACAGGTGATTTATGACTTATGTGATTGTTCATGCCCTTGCCCCCATTTTTGTCATCATGCTGCTCGGCTTCTGGGCCCGGTAAAGCGAAAATGGTGGATAACAAAAATGTGTCTCTGCTTAATATCTTTGTGATGGATTTTGCGCTGCCCGCCGCGCTGTTCAGCGCCACGGTGCAAACGCCCTGGACAGGTATCATTGCCCAGTCGCCGCTGATCCTGGTCCTGACTCTGGCGATGTGGATCACCTACGCGGCAATCTACTTCCTTGCCACCAAAGTCTTTAAAAAATCCCCACAGGACGCCGCCGTGCTGACCCTGACCGTGGCGCTGCCAAAACTATGCCGCGCTGGGCCTGCCGATTCTGGGCAGCGTGTTGGGCGAAAGCCCGGCGACCTCGCTCTCCGGTGGCGGTCTCCATTGCCTGTGGTTCCGTACTGATGACGCCGTTCTGTCTGCTGATTCTGGAGCGTGAAAAAGCGCGCGCCGAAGGGAATAACTCCGGCTCAACGCTCTCTATGCTGCCGGTGCTGATGTGGCGCTCGATTAAAAAACCTATCGTGATGGGCCCGCTGCTGGGTGTGATTTTGTCAGCGATTGGCATCAAAATGCCGGATCTGGTTCTCGCGGCGATCAAACCGCTGGGGCTGTCCGCCACTGCGGCGGCGCTGTTCCTGACCGGGGTGATTCTGTCGGCACGTAAGCTGCAGATCAACACCATGGTGATCACCTCTACCATTGCCAAGCTGCTGATCCAGCCTGCGATTGCCTGGGGTATCGTTTTAATCTTCGGTCTGCACGGTTCGGTGGCCATCACCCGCGATCCTGATGATTGCCCTGTCCTGCCGGTTTCTTTGGCGTCGTGTTTGGTAACCGCTTTGGCGTACAGTCCCCGGATGCAGAAGCCGTGCTGCTGTTAAGCTCCGTCCTGTGTATCCTGGTCGCTGCCGCTGTTTATCTCGCTGACTTCAGGAATGTAATCATGACCACAACATTACGCCCCGCACGACTTAATCTGGCTCACCGCGCGTGACGCGCTGGAAGGCATCACCGAATCCTGGGTGGATGCGGCCTGGCACACCGGATTGCCGGTGGTGGTGCGGCGTGATGTTGATAGCGAAGGCCGTATTCCCGTTGGCGTGCGCGGATTGCGCCGCGACCAGCGGGCGGCCGGATGGGTGAAGCCAGAACGCGTAACGCGCGTGGTTTCGCCCGAATCGCTGAGCGTAACGGCCGAGCTGCTACGCTCACCCTTTGTGACGCAGCCACCCGTTCAGGTGGCGCTGCAACTTTCTCAGCAGCCGTGGCCGTGGGCGTGGGGCATTACCGGCAGCACCGGCTACGCGCTGGCGACCGGCATTCCGGTTATCCATGCCGACAGCGATCTCGACCTGCTGATCCGCGCTCCGCAGCCAGTGTCCCCTGACGCGTTTGCCGCCTGGCAAGCCCAGCTTAGCCGCGCGCTGTGCCGGGCAGACACGCAGGTGGATACGCCCGAGGGCGGCTTTGCGCTGGCGGAATGGCTGCGCGACGGCAAAACACTGCTGAAAACCCGCCGCGGGCCACGTCTGGTGACGGACCCGTGGCACAGGGAGGCGTGATGAAAATACTGTTTACTTTTCCGGGCAGGGCACACAGCATGAAGGCATGCTGCAAAACCTGCCGGGCACTGAACTGGCGCAGGCGCGCGAGGTGTTGGGAACGGAGGTTGATACGCTGGATAGCGCAGCTTCGTTATCCCATACCCGCGCGGTGCAGCTTTCGCTACTGATAGCCGGTGTCGCCTGGGCGCGCGAGCTTGAGCGACGCGGCGTAACGCCGGATATCGTCAGCGGGCTGTCCATTGGCGCATACCCGGCGGCGGTTATTGCGGGCGCGCTGGACTTCACCGACGCGCTTAGGCTGGTCGCGCTGCGTGGCGACCTGATGGAGCAGGCCTATCCGCACGGCTATGGCCTGACGGCGATTATGGGCTTGACCCTGCCGCAGGTGGAACAGCTTATCGACGGTACCGGCACCTATATCGCCAACCTGAACGCCGAAACGCAGATTGTGATCGCCGGTGCCGATGACGGCATGGCACAGGTAGCCGAACGTGCGCTGGCGAAAGGGGCGAACAAAGCCAAACGACTGACGGTCAGCGTGCCGTCGCACTGCGCGCTGCTGGCGGAACCGGCGCAAAAACTTGTCGAGGCGTTCAGCCGGGTCACGCTCTCTCGTCCCCGCTGCGCATACCTGAGCGGCAGCACCGGCCGCGTGCTGTGGCAGCCGGAGAAGATCGCCGACGATCTGGCGATGAATATGGCCCGCACCGTACGCTGGCAGGAGGCGGTGATTGCTGCTAACGAGCGTGAAGCGCGGCTGGCTATTGAGATGCCGCCCGGCGGCATATTGACCTGCTTAACGCGTCAGGCGGCCTGGGAAGGGGAGTCAGTCTCTCTGGAACGAAGCGGGATTGATGTCGCGGTGCATTTGGCGCGGCGTCTTAAGGATTAGCGTTCTGCTCAAGGCGGCGGGCGTACATGCGGCCTTCCGCCGCCAGCGCCCGCAGGCCTGGATCCTGCTCGCGGTTGCGGGCAAAGACGATGGCGATCAGCTGCTGCATCTGATACGGCTGCGCCAGCTTCAACAGCTGCACCGAGTTTTCATACACTTTCTTCATCCTGCCCGGCATCAGCGTAAAGCCGACACCCGCCTGCACCAGGCTCAGCATCGAGAAAATATCATTCACCCCGGGTGACGATCTCCGGCTCGAATCCGGCGATATGAAACGCCTCCTGAAACCCGGCGTAGGTGGCAAAGCCCTCGGCGAGAGCCACGAATTTCTGATTTTTATAGTCGCGTAAATCCGCCAGCGCTTCGGTATTCAGCTGCGCCGAGGCGGGAGCGGCAAGAAAGATATCATCGTGGAACAAGGGCAGCACTTCGAGGTGATTGCGGTCAATTTCGCTTTCAGAGAGGGAGATGAGAATGGCATCCAGCGAGCCTTCATCCAGCATATGCAACAGGGTCTCGTTGGATCCCATGGTGAGATCCATCTCCAGATCCGGGCGGCGCAGCTTCATGCCCATAATTAACTGCGGAACCGTCTCGAGCGTCAGGGAGTAGAGCGTCCCAACCCGCAGACGGCCCTGACCAACGCCGGCCGTTTTGCGCGCCTCTTCCAGCCCGCGCTCCATGACCTGCATCACCTCCTGGCAGTACTCAAGCAGCGTCCAGGCGGCGGGCAGGGCAATCAGATTACGGCCTTTGTGCGTGAACAGCGGGCAGCGAACGTTCTCTTCCAGGGTATGCAAGGCGCGATGGACGCTGACCCCACTGAGGTTCAGCACCTCAGCAGCACGGGCAATATTGCCCGTCTCCATAAATGTCATGAAGATGCTAAGTTTGCGAAATGTAATTTCGCTGGTCAGGTCAGGTATCATCGCCCCTCCACCGGGTCAGTCGCTCTGAAGCATCCCTTCGAGCTGTTCCTGCGCGTCCAGCCAGGCCATTTCACACTCTTCAAGGCTGGATTTGGTTTTGGCCTGTACCTGCAGGCACTCGGTTAGCTCGGCTTTGCGCGACTGGTCATACAGACCGCTGTCGCCCAGCTTCTCTTCTACGGCCTCAAGCGTGGCGTTGAGCTTTTCCATCTCTTTTTCCAGACGGGTGATCTCTTTACGCAGCGGCTGGGTTTGCGTGCGCAGCTCCGCGTCGCGTCGCTTCTGGTCTTTACGCGCCTGGGCGCTGTTGGCGTTATCTTTGGCCCCTTCCGCAGGCTGGCTTTCCTGCTTCTGCACGTCGCTCAGCCACTGCTGGTAATCTTCCAGATCGCCGTCGAAAGGCTCCACTTTGCTGTCGTGCACCAGATAGAGATCGTCGGTGGTGGAACGCAGCAGGTGCCGGTCGTGCGAGACCACCACCAGCGCGCCTTCGAATTCGATTAAGGCTTCGGTCAGGGCCTGGCGCATGTCCAGATCCAGGTGGTTAGTTGGTTCATCGAGCAGCAGCAGGTTCGGACGCTGCCAGACGATGAGGGCCAGCACCAGACGCGCTTTTTCGCCGCCGGAGAAGCGCCCGGTATTCTCGGTCACTTTATCGCCCTGGAAGCCGAAGCCACCCAGGTAGTCGCGCAGCTTCTGCTCCATCTCCTGTGGTGCCAGACGCGCCAGGTGCTGCAGCGGCGATTCATCCGCGCGTAAATATTCCAGCTGATGCTGGGCGAAATAGCCCAGCTTAATGCCCTTCGCCAGACCAATATCGCCGCGGACCGGGGCCAGTTCACCCGCCAGTAGCTTAATGAGGGTGGATTTACCGGCACCGTTGCGCCCGAGCAGACCAATACGGGAACCCGGAACCAGGTTGAGCTTAATGGAATCAAGAATGATGCGGTCACCATAACCGGCGCTGACCTTTTCCATCTTCAGCAGAGGGTTAGGCAGGCTTTCCGGCGCGCGGAAGCTAAAGTGGAACGGGTTGTCGACGTGTGCCGGGGCAATCATCTCCATACGTTCCAGCATCTTGATACGGCTCTGGGCCTGTTTGGCTTTGGAGGCTTTGGCCTTAAAGCGATCGACAAAGCTTTGCAGATGCGCCACCCGCTGCTGCTGGCTTTCGTACATCGCCTGCTGCTGGGAGAGTCGCACCGCGCGCTGGCGCTCAAACGAGCTGTAGTTGCCGGTGTATTCGAACATCGACTCCTGTTCGATATGAATAATTTTGTCTACCACCGGGTCGAGGAAATCACGGTCCGTGAGAGATCAGGATCAGCGTGCCCTGATAGCTCTTCAGCCACTTCTCCAGCCAGATGACGGCATCCAGATCGAGGTGGTTAGTCGGTTCATCGAGCAGCAGCAGATCGGAGCGGCAGATCAGCGCCTGGGCCAGGTTAAGACGCATGCGCCAGCCACCGGAGAAGTCGCTGACCGGACGTTCCAGCTGTTCATTGCTGAAACCCAGACCGTGCAGAAGCGTGGAGGCGCGGGAGCGGATAGTCCAGGCGTCGATGGCGTCGAGTTTGCCGTGGACGGTGGCAATCGCGTGGCCATCGTTGCGTTCGTTGGCGGCATTAAGTTCAGCTTCCCAGTTTGCGGTACTCCCGGTCGCCGTCAATAACATAGTCCATTGCCGGTACGCTCAGCGCGGGCGTCTCCTGGTTCACCCAGGCCAACTGCCAGTTGCCAGGGTAGGTAAAGTTACCGCCGTCGGCACTGATCTCGTTTTTTCAGCAATGACAGTAACGTGGATTTACCGCAGCCGTTTTTTGCCCACCAGGCCTACTTTCTGGCCCGGGTTAATGGTGGCTGTAGCGTTGTCCAGCAGGACGCGTACGCCGCGACGAATTTGTAATGAGGAGAAAACAATCATAGAGCGCCGTATGTTCCGACTATGTTAAGTTGTCATTATAATCAGGTTAAATGTGCCGCCACGCGCCGCGTGGGTGTGCCATGGTAGCCCAAAATAACAGTGATGACGACCCGGGAGAGGAATGATGTCCCAGACAGCAAAAGTGCTGCTGCTGTATGCCCATCCAGAGTCTCAGGACTCGGTCGCTAACCGGGTTTTGCTCCAGCCGGCATTACGGCTCAGTAATGTAACGGTGCACGATCTCTACGCGCACTACCCCGATTTTTTTATCGACATCCCTTATGAGCAGGCGTTGCTGCGCGAGCACGACGTCATTGTGTTCCAGCATCCGCTTTATACCTACAGCTGCCCGGCGCTGCTGAAAGAGTGGCTGGACCGCGTGCTGAGCCGGGGCTTTGCCAGTGGGGTGGGGAGGAAACCAGCTGGCGGGAAAGTACTGGCGGAACGTTATTACTAACCGGCGAGCCGGAGAGTGCGTATCGTCACGATGGGCTTAACCGCTATTCGATGAACGATATCCTGCGCCCTTTCGAGCTGACGGCGGCCATGTGCCACATGCACTGGCTGAGTCCGATCATTATCTACTGGGCGCGTCGGCAGCATCAGGATGAGCTGGCCAGCCATGCCAAAGCCTACGGTGACTGGCTGGCTGCACCCAACCTGACGGGAGGCCACTGATGGAGGGTTCCGATCTGTTGCTGGCGGGGGTGCTGTTTCTGCTCGCCGCCGTGGTGGCGGTGCCGCTGGCTTCGCGACTGGGTATTGGCGCGGTGCTCGGCTTATCTGCTGGCGGGTATCGCCATTGGCCCCTGGGGGGCTGGGGTTTATCAGTGATGTGGACGAAATCCTGCACTTCTCGGAGCTGGGTGTCGTCTTTCTGATGTTTATTATCGGCCTGGAGCTGAACCCGGCAAAACTCTGGCAGCTACGGCGTTCCATCTTCGGCGTGGGTGCTGCCCAGGTTATCGGTAGTGCGGTGATCCTCGGCGGCCTGCTGATGCTGGCTCAGTTCTCCTGGCAGGCGGCGGTGGTTGGCGGGATTGGGTTGGCGATGTCCTCAACCGCCATGGCGTTACAGCTGATGCGCGACAAAGGCATGAACCGCAACGAAACGGGGCAGCTGGGTTTCTCCGTGCTGCTGTTTCAGGATCTGGCGGTGATCCCGGCGCTGGCCCTGGTTCCGCTGTTGGCGGGATCGGGCGACGAGCATTTCGACTGGATGAAAATCGGCATGAAGGTGCTGGCCTTTGGCGGCATGCTGGTGGGCGGACGTTATCTGCTGCGTCCGGTGTTCCGCTTTATTGCGGCGTCCGGGGTGAGGGAAGTGTTTACCGCCGCCACGCTGCTGCTGGTGCTGGGTTCGGCGCTGTTTATGGATGCGCTGGGGCTGTCGATGGCGCTGGGAACCTTTATTGCCGGCGTACTGCTGGCGGAAAGTGAGTACCGGCACGAGCTGGAAATTGCCATCGACCCGTTTAAGGGGTTGCTGTTAGGGCTGTTCTTCATCTCGGTTGGCATGGCCTTGAATCTTGGCGTGCTTTACACCCATATCCTGGCCGTATTGCTGGGCGTTGCGGTGCTGATCGCCGTCAAAATGCTGGTGCTGTACGTGCTGGCGCGGGTATACGGTCTGCGTCACCCGGAGCGTGCGCAGCTTGCCGGGGTGCTGAGCCAGGGGGGAGAGTTCGCTTTTGTGCTCTTCTCCACAGCATCGTCCCAGAGATTGTTTCAGCATGACCAGATGGCGCTGCTGTTGGTGACCGTCACGCTGTCGATGATGACCACACCGTTGTTAATGAAGCTGATCGATAAGCGGCTTTCCCGACGCCTGAATGCACCGGAAGATGAACATGAAGCGCCCTGGGTGGATGATGATAAACCGCAGGTCATTGTGGTGGGCTTCGGGCGCTTTGGGCAGGTGATTGGCCGCCTGCTGATGGCGAATAAAATGCGCGTGACGGTGCTGGAGCGTGATATCAGCGCGGTTAACCTGATGCGCAAGTACGGTTACAAGGTCTATTACGGTGATGCCACTCAGGTGGAACTCCTGCGGTCGGCCGGGGCAGAAGCAGCGGAGTCGATTGTTATCACCTGTAATGAGCCGGAAGACACCATGAAGCTGGTGCAGATCTGCCAGCAGCATTTTCCGCATCTGCATATCCTGGCGCGAGCGCGCGGGCGTGTAGAGGCACATGAACTGCTCCAGGCCGGGGTAACGCAATTTACCCGTGAGACCTTCTCCAGTGCGCTGGAGCTGGGCGCAAAACGTTAGTGACGCTGGGTATGCATCCGCATCAGGCCCAGCGCGCGCAGCTACATTTTCGCCGTCTGGATATGATGATGCTGCGCGAGTTGATGCCGGTGCATACCGACACGGTGCAAATTTCCCGGGTGCGGGAAGCGCGCCGCGAGCTGGAAGAGATCTTCCAGCGTGAGATGCAGCAGGAGCGTCGGCAGCTGGACGGCTGGGATGAATTTGAATAACGAGGTAGAGAATGGCGGTACGTAAACGCTTTATCGCCGGTGCGAAATGCCCGGCCTGTCAGGCTCAGGATACTCTGGCCATGTGGCGAGAGAATAATATCGATATTGTTGAGTGTGTTAAGTGCGGACACCAGATGCGTGAAGCGGATAAAGAGGTTCGCGAGCATGTTCGCAAAGAAGAGCAAGTGATAGGGATTTTTCATCCCGACTAGCGATATGCCCTGAGTTTTTTTAAGCTAAAGGGTACACGGGTGCAGATTTCCGTTACAATCTGCGCCAGCAATTTTCCCACGCTCAGGAGATATCATGAAAGTAGCAAAAGACCTGGTGGTCAGCCTGGCCTATCAGGTACGTACAGAAGACGGTGTGTTGGTTGATGAGTCTCCGGTGAGTGCGCCGCTGGACTACCTGCACGGTCACGGTTCCCCTGATTTCCGGTCTGGAAAACGCGCTGGACGGTCACGAAGTTGGCGACAAATTTGACGTTGCTGTAGGCGCAAACGACGCTTACGGTCAGTACGATGACAACCTGGTGCAGCGCGTTCCTAAAGACGTGTTCATGGGCGTTGACGAACTGCAGGTTGGCATGCGTTTCCTGGCTGAAACTGACCAGGGTCCGGTTCCAGTAGAAATCACTGAAGTTGAAGATGACCACGTTGTGGTTGATGGCAACCACATGCTGGCTGGCCAGAACCTCAAGTTCAACGTTGAAGTGGTTGCAATCCGCGAAGCCACCGAAGAAGAGCTGGCTCACGGCCATGTTCACGGTGCGCACGGCCCATGACCACGATCACGGTCACGATGGTTGCTGCGGCGGTCACGGCCACGATCACGACCATGGTCACGACCACGGTAAAGGTGGTTGCGGTAATGGCGGTTGCGGTTGCCACTAAGCTTCACGGCTTCAGGCACAAAAAAGCGGGATTAATCCCGCTTTTTTTACGTCTCAATAGTGAGGCGGCGGCGTCTCTTCCGACTGTGACGCAATATGCGATGACTGCGACGCTTTCACTTTTTCGGTTAACAGACGCAGCAGATCCCGCAGTTTGGCCATTTCCAGCTCGTGGGCCGTTACGGTCTGATTCAGCTCATCGATGGTGATCTCCTGAAAAGCCAGTCGGCTTTCAAGTTCAGCCAGTCGTGCTTCCATATCGTTATCCTGCATGATTCACCTCGTTGGTCTTGTTTAGCCCGTCCGGGGCTTGCGGCGGCGGATTTTACCCGAGATTATCCTCGCGCGCAGTAAACATCCCTGCGCTAAGAAACTAATTTAAACAAAAATAGTCTGAAATGTGGTGCTAATCAGAGGCGTCTACCTGTAGATTTGTTCCTCAACGTTTTATAGTACGCTTCTCATTTACGCTTAATACGGGGTGAGAGTCCCCGGCCCTGGAGAAATGGATGAAATCACTGTTTAAAGTAACGCTGCTGGCGACCACGATGGCCGTCGCTCTGCATGCGCCGCTGACTTTCGCTGCCGATACTGCAGCAAAGCCTGCTGCGACTGCTAACAGCAATGCGGCGTTCAAAAATGACGACCAGAAATCAGCCTACGCACTGGGCGCATCTCTGGGCCGTTACATGGAAAACTCTCTGAAAGAGCAAGAAAAACTGGGCATCAAACTGGATCAGGCGCAACTGATCGCCGGTGTTCAGGATGCCTTTGCTGATAAGAGCAAACTGTCAGACCAGGAAATCGAGCAAACTCTGCAGGCTTTCGAAGCGCGCGTGAAAGGCGCAGCGCAGGAGAAAATGGAGAAAGACGCGACCGAGAACGAAACGAAGGGTAAAGCTTACCGTGACGCTTTCGCTAAAGAGAAAGGCGCGAAAACCTCTGCTACTGGCCTGGTCTACAAAGTAGAGAAAGAAGGTACCGGCGACGCACCGAAAGACAGCGATACCGTAGTTGTGAACTACAAAGGTACCCTGACTGACGGTAAAGAGTTCGATAACTCTTACACCCGTGGTGAGCCGCTCTCCTTCCGTCTGGATGGTGTTATCCCGGGCTGGACTGAAGGCCTGAAGAACATCAAGAAAGGCGGTAAAATCAAGCTGGTCATCCCACCGGATCTGGCCTACGGCAAAACTGGCGTCCCGGGTATCCCGGCTAACTCCACGCTGGTATTCGATGTAGAGCTGCTGGACATTAAGCCAGCGCCGAAAGCGGATGCTAAGCCGGACGCGAAGCCAGAAGCGTCAGCTGAAGCCACCAAGAAGTAAATCGGTAACAACCGCCGCCCCTGAAGCGGCGGTTTTTTATTATGGTGCAGATATAATTAACACTGGAAGCGCTAACTACGCTGTATTAATTTAGTTGCCCGTGTAAATAATGAGCCTGCCCTGAAAACTTACCGACAGGCTCCTGAAAAGGAGTGTTTTTTTCATGACCAGGTCGCTTTTAACCAACGAAACCAGCGAACTTGATTTGCTGGATCAGCGTCCTTTCGATCAGACCGATTTCGATATTCTGAAATCCTACGAAGCGGTAGTGGACGGGTTAGCGATGCTCATTGGGTCCCACTGCGAAATCGTATTGCACTCCCTGCAAGATCTGAAATGTTCTGCCATCCGCATTGCCAATGGTGAGCATACTGGCCGTAAAATTGGCTCGCCAATCACCGACCTTGCACTGCGTATGCTGCACGACATGACCGGTGCGGACAGCAGCGTCTCAAAATGTTATTTCACCCGCGCGAAGAGCGGTGTCCTGATGAAGTCCGTGACGATTGCCATCCGCAACCGCGATCATCGGGTGATTGGCTTTGCTGTGCATCAATATGAATCTCGATGTGCCGTTCTCCCAGATCATGAACACCTTCATTCCGCCAGAAACACCGGATGTTGGATCCTCTGTTAACTTTGCCTCCTCGGTTGAAGACCTCGTCACCCAGACGCTGGAATTCACCATCGAAGAAGTCAATGCCGATCGCAATGTGTCCAACAATGCCAAGAATCGCCAGATCGTGCTTAACCTCTACGAGAAAGGCATTTTTGATATCAAAGATGCGATTAACCAGGTAGCGGATCGTCTCAATATCTCTAAACACACGGTGTATCTCTATATCCGTCAGTTTAAAAGCGGCGATTTCCTGGGGCACGAGAAGTAATGCGTTTCGCGTTAATGGTGACAGGACCGGCTTACGGTACGCAGCAGGCCAGCAGTGCGTTGCAATTTGCGCGCGCGCTGCTTGCCGCCGGGCACGAGCTGGTCAGCGTCTTTTTTTATCGGGAAGGTGTCTATAACGCCAACCAACTGACGTCTCCTGCCTCTGATGAGTTTGATCTGGTGCGTGCATGGCAATCGCTAAACCAGCAGCACGGGGTTGCTCTGCACATCTGTGTGGCGGCGGCGCTCCGTCGTGGCGTAAGCGATGCGAACGAAGCACAGCGCCTGGGCCTGCCAGCTGCCAACCTTAATGACGGCTTTTCACTGAGTGGCCTCGGGGCGCTGGCCCAAGCCGCATTAACCTGCGACCGAATGGTGCAATTCTGATGAACCGCGTGGCTTTTGTTTTTTCCTCTGCTCCGCATGGCAGTGCCGCCGGAAGGGAAGGGCTGGATGCGTTACTGGCGACTTCTGCACTGACGGAAGAGATCGGGGTATTCTTTATCGGCGACGGCGTGTTTCAGCTGCTTGCCGGCCAGCAGCCGCAAGTCGTGCTGGCGCGCGACTACATCGCGACCTTTAAAGTTCTGCCGCTGTATGACATAGAGACGTTTTACGTTTGTGCCGCCTCCCTGCAGGCGCGCGGTCTGAATGAAAACACGCCCCTTTGTTCTCGACGCCACGGTGGTGGAGCCAGAGGTACTGCGTGAACATCTCTCCCGGTTCGACACTATCCTGACATTCTGAGGCCGTCATGCTCCATACTCTGAGCCACTCCCCTGGCACTGCGACATCGAAAGTCTGTTAAGAATGGTGCGTGAAGGCGACGCCCTGCTGCTTATCCAGGATGGCGTTCTGGCGGCGGTGGAGGGCAGCCGCTTTGTTGATCTTCTCAATAATGCCCCCATCTCTGTCTCTGCGCTTAAAGATGACATCGAGGCTCGCGGCCTGACTGGTCAAATTTCAGCCAGTATTGACGTGGTTAGCTATACTGATTTCGTTAATCTGGTTGTCCAGCACGCTGGCCAAATGAACTGGTGATGTGAGATCGCTGTATATTTCTTGACACCTTTTCGACGTAGCCCTAAAATTTCGCGTCCTCATATTGTATGAGGTCGTTTTATTACGTGTTTACGAAGCAAAAGCTAAAACCAGGAGCTATTTAATGGCAACAGTTAACCAGCTGGTACGCAAACCACGCGCTCGCAAAGTTGCAAAAAGCAACGTGCCTGCGCTGGAAGCCTGCCCGCAGAAACGTGGTGTATGTACTCGTGTGTATACCACCACTCCTAAAAAAACCAAACTCCGCACTGCGTAAAGTCTGCCGTGTGCGTTTGACTAACGGTTTTGAAGTGACTTCCTACATCGGTGGTGAAGGTCACAACCTGCAGGAACACTCCGTGATCCTGATCCGTGGCGGTCGTGTAAAAGACCTTCCGGGTGTTCGTTACCACACCGTTCGTGGTGCGCTTGACTGCTCCGGCGTTAAAGACCGTAAGCAATCTCGCTCTAAGTACGGCGTGAAACGTCCTAAGGCTTAATGGTTCTCCGTTAAGTAAGGCCAAACTGATTTATCTTAATGTCACACTAAACTCTTAGAGTTTTGGACAATCCTGAATTAACAACGGAGTATTCCCATGCCACGTCGTCGCGTCATTGGTCAGCGTAAAATTCTTCCAGATCCGAAATTCGGATCAGAACTGCTGGCAAAATTTGTAAATATCCTGATGGTAGATGGTAAAAAATCTACTGCAGAAGCAATCGTATACAGCGCGCTTGAGACCCTGGCTCAGCGTTCTGGTAAAAATGAACTGGAAGCTTTCGAAGTCGCTCTCGACAACGTTCGCCCGACTGTAGAAGTTAAGTCCCGCCGCGTTGGTGGTTCTACTTATCAGGTTCCAGTTGAAGTTCGTCCGGTTCGTCGTAATGCTCTGGCAATGCGTTGGATCGTTGAAGCTGCTCGTAAACGCGGTGATAAATCCATGGCTCTGCGTCTGGCGAACGAACTTTCTGATGCTGCAGACAACAAAGGTACTGCAGTTAAGAAACGTGAAGACGTTCACCGTATGGCAGAAGCCAACAAGGCGTTCGCACACTACCGTTGGTAATCCCTTCGGAGTATTAGTCACCAGGCGGGCGCTTCAGCGAAGCAGCCCGCTTTGGGTTACTTAACTGAACGCCTAAAAAGATAAACGAGGAATCAAATGGCTCGTACAACACCCATCGCACGCTACCGTAACATTGGTATCAGTGCGCACATCGACGCCGGTAAAACCACTACTACCGAACGTATTCTGTTCTACACCGGTGTAAACCATAAAATCGGTGAAGTTCACGACGGCGCCGCTACCATGGACTGGATGGAGCAGGAGCAGGAGCGTGGTATTACCATTACCTCCGCAGCGACTACTGCATTCTGGTCTGGTATGGCTAAGCAGTATGAACCGCATCGCGTAAACATCATCGACACCCCGGGGCACGTTGACTTCACCATCGAAGTAGAACGTTCCATGCGTGTTCTGGATGGTGCGGTAATGGTTTACTGCGCAGTTGGTGGTGTTCAGCCACAGTCTGAAACCGTATGGCGTCAGGCAAACAAATACAAAGTTCCACGCATCGCGTTCGTTAACAAAATGGACCGTATGGGTGCTAACTTCCTGAAAGTTGTTGGTCAGATCAAATCCCGTCTGGGCGCGAACCCTGTTCCGCTGCAGTTGGCAATTGGTGCTGAAGAAGGTTTCACCGGCGTAATCGACCTGGTGAAAATGAAAGCCATCAACTGGAACGAAGAAGATGCAGGCGTAACCTTCACCTACGAAGATATCCCAGCAGACATGCAGGACCTGGCTGACGAATGGCACCAGAACCTGATCGAGTCCGCAGCGGAAGCTTCTGAAGAGCTGATGGAAAAATACCTGGGTGGTGAAGAACTGACTGAAGAAGAGATCAAAAAAGCTCTGCGTCAGCGTGTTCTGAACAACGAAATCATCCTGGTAACCTGTGGTTCTGCGTTCAAGAACAAAGGTGTTCAGGCGATGCTGGATGCGGTAGTTGACTACCTGCCATCCCCGGTAGACGTTCCTGCGATCAACGGTATCCTGGACGACGGTAAAGACACGCCGGCTGAGCGTCACGCAAGTGATGAAGAGCCGTTTGCTGCTCTGGCGTTCAAAATCGCTACCGACCCGTTCGTAGGTAACCTGACGTTCTTCCGTGTGTACTCTGGTGTGGTTAACTCCGGTGACACCATCCTGAACTCCGTGAAAGCTGCACGTGAGCGTTTCGGTCGTATCGTACAGATGCACGCGAACAAACGTGAAGAGATCAAAGAAGTTCGTGCGGGCGACATCGCTGCTGCTATCGGTCTGAAAGACGTGACTACTGGTGACACCCTGTGTAACCCAGATCACCCAATCATTCTGGAGCGTATGGAGTTCCCAGAGCCGGTAATCTCTATCGCCGTTGAGCCGAAAACCAAAGCTGACCAGGAAAAAATGGGTCTGGCTCTGGGCCGTCTGGCTAAAGAAGACCCATCATTCCGCGTATGGACTGATGAAGAATCTAACCAGACCATCATCGCTGGTATGGGTGAACTGCACCTGGACATCATCGTTGACCGTATGCGTCGTGAATTCAACGTTGAAGCTAACGTAGGTAAACCTCAGGTTGCTTACCGTGAAGCGATTCGTCAGAAAGTTTCCGATGTTGAAGGTAAACACGCTAAGCAGTCCGGTGGTCGTGGTCAGTATGGTCACGTTGTGATCGACATGTACCCACTGGAGCCAGGCTCTAACCCGAAAGGTTACGAGTTCATCAACGACATTAAAGGTGGTGTGATTCCTGGTGAATACATCCCTGCCGTTGATAAAGGCATCCAGGAGCAGCTGAAGTCTGGTCCACTGGCTGGTTACCCGGTAGTAGACATGGGTGTTCGTCTGCACTTCGGTTCTTACCATGACGTTGACTCCTCTGAACTGGCGTTTAAACTGGCTGCTTCTATCGCCTTTAAAGAAGGCTTTAAGAAAGCGAAACCAGTTCTGCTTGAGCCGATCATGAAGGTTGAAGTAGAAACTCCTGAAGAGAACACCGGTGACGTTATCGGTGACTTGAGCCGTCGTCGCGGTATGCTGCGTGGTCAGGAATCTGAAGTAACTGGCGTTAAGATCCACGCTGAAGTTCCGCTGTCTGAAATGTTCGGATATGCAACTCAGCTGCGTTCTCTGACCAAAGGTCGTGCATCATACACCATGGAATTCCTGAAGTATGATGATGCGCCGAACAACGTTGCTCAGGCCGTAATTGAAGCCCGTGGTAAATAATCCACAGGATTAAAACCTAAGTCCCGTGCTCTCTCCAAAGGGGAGAGCACTATAGTAAGGAATATAGCCGTGTCTAAAGAAAAATTTGAACGTACAAAACCGCACGTCAACGTTGGTACTATCGGCCACGTTGACCACGGTAAAACTACTCTGACCGCTGCAATCACTACCGTTCTGGCAAAAACCTACGGTGGTTCTGCTCGTGCATTCGACCAGATCGATAACGCACCAGAAGAAAAAGCTCGTGGTATCACCATCAACACTTCTCACGTTGAATATGACACCCCGACTCGCCACTACGCACACGTAGACTGCCCGGGCCACGCCGACTATGTTAAAAACATGATCACTGGTGCTGCGCAGATGGACGGCGCGATCCTGGTTGTTGCTGCGACTGACGGCCCAATGCCTCAGACCCGTGAGCACATCCTGCTGGGTCGTCAGGTAGGCGTTCCTTTCATCATCGTGTTCCTGAACAAATGCGACATGGTTGATGACGAAGAGCTGCTGGAACTGGTTGAGATGGAAGTTCGTGAACTTCTGTCCCAGTACGACTTCCCGGGCGACGACACCCCAATCGTTCGTGGTTCTGCGCTGAAAGCGCTGGAAGGCGAAGCAGAGTGGGAAGAGAAAATCATCGAACTGGCTGGCTACCTGGATTCCTACATCCCAGAGCCAGAGCGTGCGATTGACAAGCCGTTCCTGCTGCCTATCGAAGACGTATTCTCCATCTCCGGTCGTGGTACCGTTGTTACCGGTCGTGTAGAGCGCGGTATCATCAAAGTTGGCGAAGAAGTTGAAATCGTTGGTATCAAGGACACTGCTAAGTCTACCTGTACCGGCGTTGAAATGTTCCGCAAACTGCTGGACGAAGGCCGTGCCGGTGAGAACGTTGGTGTTCTGCTGCGTGGTATCAAACGTGAAGAAATCGAACGTGGTCAGGTTCTGGCTAAGCCAGGCTCTATCAAGCCGCACACCAAGTTCGAATCTGAAGTGTACATCCTGTCCAAAGACGAAGGCGGCCGTCATACTCCGTTCTTCAAAGGCTACCGTCCACAGTTCTACTTCCGTACGACTGACGTGACCGGTACCATCGAGCTGCCAGAAGGCGTTGAGATGGTAATGCCAGGCGACAACATCAAGATGGTTGTTACCCTGATCCACCCAATCGCAATGGACGATGGTCTGCGCTTCGCAATCCGTGAAGGCGGCCGTACCGTTGGCGCGGGTGTTGTTGCTAAAGTTCTGGGTTAATTAATTATCCCTGAATTAAAAAGGACGCTTCGGCGTCCTTTTTTGTTGCCTTGCGTTTGTCCCTGTCACAAATTTTCGCATTTTTTGCTGGCGCCCGTCCCGTATCTCGATGCTTGTGCTATTGTAATCATAATTATTCTCACTTACACTTTGCGCATATTTTGAACGGGAGTGGTTATGTACGTTTGTTTATGTAATGGTGTAAGTGATAAAAAAATCCGTCAGGCCGTTCGCCAGTTTCAACCACAATCTTTTCAGCAGCTGCGTAAGTTTGTTCCAGTGGGAAATCAATGCGGTAAGTGCGTTCGCGCTGCCCGTGAGATCATGCAAGACGAATTGATGCAGATCCCGGAATACAAAGAGATTGCCTGAGGCTCATTCTTTTTTTTGACATCCCTGTAGCCCCCATCTACGCTTCAATAAGTGGAAGCGGAGGGACTATAATGAAAGGTGATATTAAAATCATAAGTTATCTCAATAAATTATTGGGAAATGAGCTTGTCGCAATCAATCAATACTTTCTCCATGCGAGAATGTTCAAGAACTGGGGTCTGACTCGCCTCAACGACGTTGAATACCATGAATCCATTGATGAAATGAAACATGCCGATAAGTATATCGAGCGTATTTTGTTCCTTGAGGGGATCCCCAACCTGCAGGATCTCGGCAAGCTGGGTATCGGTGAAGACGTTGAAGAGATGCTGCGCTCCGATCTGGCACTGGAACTCGAGGGTGCAAAAAGATCTTCGTGAAGCTATCGCTTACGCCGACAGTGTTCACGATTATGTCAGCCGCGATATGATGATCCAGATCCTGGCCGATGAAGAAGGGCACATCGACTGGCTGGAGACTGAGCTGGATCTTATCGGTAAAATCGGTCTGCAGAATTATCTCCAGTCACAGATCAAAGTGGAAAGCTGATCAGGCTTTGCCCGCCAATCATTAAACCTGCTGCCGCCATAAAAGGTCCAAAGGGCAGCGGGTTTTTTAATATCTGTTCTCCCGGTTTAAACAAAGATTTTATCAAAAGATAGAGCGTCGCCAGCAGGGCTGCCGATAAGGCCAGAGTAGGAAGCACGCACCAGCCATGCCATGCGCCCAGTGCCCCCAGATATTTCACGTCTCCGTATCCCAATCCTTCGCGTTTACGTATCAGTTTGTAAGTCCAATAAATCATCGCGAAACCGGTGTATCCCGCGATCGCACCCAGAACCGCGCTTGCCAGAAAATCGGGATGAAGACAGAGGTGATAGAGCAGACCCGTCCAGAGCAATGGACAGAGGTATTTGTCCAAAAGCAGATGCGAACGGATATCTTCCCGGACTAATAAAAAGGTTAAACCCAGGTAGACGAACAGGAAGGGGAGGGTAGTAAGCATCGTTTGGCACCTCAATGAAATGTGTGAGGCCATATTCCGCGTACTTGCTGTGGTTAAACAAACTGCAAAACGAAACCCTGCGTAAAGCCTTCCTGAGTATTTGCAGGTCGCCGTTACATTACAGAAAATTTACGAGTCGCAACGCCAAAACTCACCGGTGTCGTCTATTTCCTAAACGGGGCTTGCGTCCCGCCCAGATTTACGTATAATGCGCGGGCTTGTCGTAATTGACAGCTGGTTCAATCTGAACCCAGGCAACACTGTTTTTCGTTGCCTAACAATGCTCCCAATTGGGGGGCTACGTAAGAACGGTTACACTCTCCCATCAATCGTAATGGGTTTGAGTAGTAATCATTTTCGTTTATAAAATAATTGGAGCTCTGGTCTCATGCAGAACCAAAGAATCCGTATCCGTCTTAAAGCGTTTGATCATCGTCTGATCGATCAATCAACCGCGGAAATCGTCGAGACTGCTAAGCGCACTGGTGCGCAAGTCCGTGGTCCGATCCCGCTGCCGACCCGCAAAGAGCGCTTTACCGTTCTGATCTCCCCGCACGTTAACAAAGACGCGCGTGATCAGTACGAAATCCGCACTCACAAGCGTCTGGTTGACATCGTTGAGCCAACCGAGAAAACCGTTGATGCTCTGATGCGTCTGGATCTGGCTGCCGGTGTAGACGTGCAGATCAGCCTGGGTTAATCAGGTCATCGAGCGATTGAGAGGTTGATACAATGATTGGTTTAGTCGGTAAAAAAGTGGGCATGACCCGCATCTTCACTGAAGATGGCGTATCTATCCCAGTAACCGTAATCGAAGTTGAAGCAAAACCGCGTTACTCAGGTTAAAGACCTGGCTAACGATGGCTACCGTGCCGTTCAGGTTACCACTGGTGCTAAAAAAAGCTAACCGTGTAACCAAACCGGAAGCGGGTCACTTCGCTAAAGCTGGCGTTGAAGCTGGCCGTGGTCTGTGGGAATTCCGTCTTGCTGAAGGCGAAGAGTTCACCGTAGGTCAGGACATTAGCGTTGAGCTGTTTGCAGAAGTTAAAAAAGTTGACGTAACCGGTACCTCTAAAGGTAAAGGTTTTGCTGGTACCGTTAAGCGCTGGAACTTCCGTACTCAGGATGCCACGCACGGTAACTCCTTGTCCCACCGCGTTCCGGGTTCTATCGGTCAGAACCAGACTCCGGGCAAAGTGTTCAAAGGCAAGAAAATGGCAGGTCAGCTGGGTAACGAACGTGTGACTGTTCAGAGCCTGGACGTAGTACGTGTTGACGCTGAGCGCAACCTGCTGCTGGTTAAAGGTGCAGTTCCGGGTGCAACCGGTAGCGACCTGATCGTTAAACCAGCTGTGAAGGCGTAAGGGGATAGCAATGGAATTAGTATTGAAAGACGCGCAGAGCGCGCTGACTGTTTCCGAAACTACCTTCGGTCGTGATTTCAACGAAGCGCTGGTTCACCAGGTTGTTGTTGCTTATGCAGCTGGTGCTCGTCAGGGTACTCGTGCTCAGAAGACTCGTGCTGAAGTAACTGGTTCCGGCAAAAAAGCCGTGGCGCCAGAAAGGTACCGGCCGTGCGCGTTCAGGTTCTATCAAGAGCCCGATCTGGCGTTCCGGTGGCGTGACCTTCGCTGCTCGCCCGCAGGACCACAGTCAAAAAGTTAACAAAAAGATGTACCGCGGCGCGCTGAAAAGCATCCTGTCCGAGCTGGTACGTCAGGATCGTCTGATCGTTGTCGAATCTTTCTCTGTAGAAGCGCCTAAAACTAAGCTGCTGGCACAGAAACTGAAAGACATGGCTCTGGAAGATGTGCTGATCATCACCGGTGAGCTGGACGAGAACCTGTTCCTGGCCGCACGTAACCTGCACAAGGTTGACGTACGCGATGCGACTGGTATCGACCCGGTTAGCCTGATCGCCTTCGACAAAGTCGTAATGACTGCTGATGCTGTTAAGCAAGTTGAGGAGATGCTGGCATGATTCGTGAAGAACGTCTGCTGAAGGTGCTTCGTGCACCGCACGTTTCTGAAAAAGCGTCTGCTGCGATGGAAAAAACAAATACCATCGTTCTCAAAGTTGCTAAAGACGCGACCAAAGCAGAAATCAAAGCTGCTGTGCAGAAAACTGTTTGAAGTCGAAGTCGAAGTCGTTAACACCCTGGTAGTTAAAGGGAAAGTTAAACGTCACGGACAGCGTATCGGTCGTCGTAGCGACTGGAAAAAAGCTTACGTCACCCTGAAAGAAGGCCAGAACCTGGACTTCGTTGGCGGCGCTGAGTAAGTCGGAGGAGTAATACAATGGCAGTTGTTAAATGTAAACCGACATCTCCGGGTCGTCGCCACGTCGTTAAAGTGGTCAACCCAGAGCTGCACAAGGGCAAACCTTTTGCTCCGCTGGTTGAAAAAAACAGCAAATCCGGTGGTCGTAACAACAATGGCCGTATCACCACTCGTCACATCGGTGGTGGTCACAAGCAGGCTTACCGTATTGTTGACTTCAAACGCAACAAAGACGGTATCCCAGCTGTTGTTGAGCGTCTTGAGTACGATCCGAACCGTTCCGCGAACATCGCGCTGGTTCTGTACAAAGATGGCGAGCGCCGTTACATTCTGGCCCCTAAAGGCCTGAAAGCTGGCGACCAGATTCAGTCTGGCGTTGATGCTGCAATCAAAGCAGGTAACACCCTGCCGATGCGCAATATCCCGGTTGGTTCTACCGTTCATAACGTAGAAATGAAACCAGGTAAAGGCGGTCAGCTGGCACGTTCCGCTGGTACTTACGTTCAGATCGTTGCGCGCGATGGTGCTTATGTCACCCTGCGTCTGCGTTCTGGTGAAATGCGTAAAGTCGAAGCAGACTGCCGCGCAACTCTGGGCGAAGTTGGCAATGCTGAGCATATGCTGCGCGTTCTGGGTAAAGCAGGTGCTGCACGCTGGCGTGGTGTTCGTCCTACCGTTCGCGGTACTGCGATGAACCCAGTCGACCACCCACATGGTGGTGGTGAAGGTCGTAACTTTGGTAAGCACCCGGTAACTCCGTGGGGCGTTCAGACCAAAGGTAAGAAGACCCGCAGCAACAAGCGTACTGATAAATTTATCGTACGTCGCCGTAGCAAATAATATTAGAGGATAAGCCATGCCACGTTCTCTCAAGAAAGGTCCTTTTATTGACCTGCACTTGCTGAAGAAGGTAGAGAAAGCGGTGGAAAGCGGAGACAAGAAGCCCCTGCGCACTTGGTCCCGTCGTTCAACGATCTTTCCTAACATGATCGGTTTGACCATCGCTGTCCATAATGGTCGTCAGCACGTTCCAGTCTTTGTTTCCGATGAAATGGTCGGTCACAAACTGGGTGAATTCGCACCGACTCGTACTTATCGCGGCCATGCTGCTGATAAAAAAGCGAAGAAGAAATAAGGTAGGAGGAAGAGATGGAAACTTTAGCTCAACATCGCCATGCTCGTTCTTCTGCTCAGAAGGTTCGCCTTGTTGCTGACCTGATTCGCGGTAAGAAAGTGTCGCAGGCCCTGGACATCCTGACCTATACCAACAAGAAAGCTGCGGTATTGGTTAAGAAGGTACTGGAATCTGCCATTGCTAACGCTGAACACAACGATGGCGCTGACATTGACGATCTGAAAGTCGCGAAAATCTTCGTAGACGAAGGCCCAAGCATGAAGCGCATTATGCCGCGTGCGAAAGGTCGTGCAGATCGCATCCTGAAGCGCACCAGCCACATTACTGTGGTTGTGTCCGATCGCTGAGACTCTGGAGACTAGCAATGGGTCAGAAAGTACATCCTAATGGTATTCGCCTGGGTATTGTAAAACCATGGAACTCAACCTGGTTTGCGAACACCAAAGAATTCGCTGACAACCTGGACAGCGATTTTAAAGTACGTCAGTACCTGACTAAGGAACTGGCTAAAGCGTCTGTATCTCGTATCGTTATCGAGCGTCCAGCTAAGAGCATCCGTGTGACTATTCACACCGCTCGTCCTGGCATCGTAATCGGTAAGAAAGGCGAAGACGTAGAAAAACTGCGCAAGGTCGTAGCGGATATCGCTGGCGTTCCTGCACAGATCAATATCGCTGAAGTTCGTAAGCCTGAACTGGACGCTAAATTGGTTGCTGATAGCATCACTTCACAGCTGGAACGTCGCGTTATGTTCCGTCGTGCTATGAAGCGTGCTGTACAGAACGCAATGCGTCTGGGCGCTAAAGGTATCAAAGTTGAAGTTAGCGGCCGTCTGGGCGGCGCGGAAATCGCACGTACCGAATGGTACCGCGAAGGTCGCGTACCGCTGCACACTCTGCGTGCTGACATCGACTACAACACCTCTGAAGCGCACACCACTTACGGTGTAATCGGCGTTAAGGTATGGATCTTCAAAGGTGAGATCCTGGGGTGGTATGGCTGCTGTTGAACAACCGGAAAAACCGGCTGCGCAACCTAAAAAGCAGCAGCGTAAAGGCCGTAAATAAGGAGCGTCGCTGATGTTACAACCAAAGCGTACAAAATTCCGTAAAGTGCACAAAGGCCGCAACCGTGGTCTGGCGCAGGGTACGGATGTTAGCTTCGGCACTTTCGGTCTGAAAGCTGTTGGCCGTGGTCGTCTGACTGCACGTCAGATCGAAGCAGCACGTCGTGCTATGACCCGTGCAGTTAAGCGTCAAGGTAAAATTTGGATCCGTGTATTCCCGGACAAACCAATTACCGAGAAGCCGCTGGAAGTTCGTATGGGTAAAGGTAAAGGTAACGTGGAGTACTGGGTTGCCTTGATCCAACCGGGCAAAGTCCTTTATGAAATGGACGGTGTTCCGGAAGAGCTGGCCCGTGAAGCCTTCGGCCTGGCAGCAGCGAAACTGCCTATCAAAACCACCTTTGTAACTAAGACGGTGATGTAATGAAAGCAAATGAGCTGCGTGAAAAAAGCGTAGAAGAGCTGAACGCTGAGCTGCTGAACCTGCTGCGTGAGCAGTTCAACCTGCGTATGCAGGCTGCAAGTGGCCAGCTGCAACAGACTCACCTGCTGAAGCAGGTACGTCGTGATGTTGCACGCGTTAAGACTTTACTGACTCAGAAGGCGGGTGCGTAATGACCGATAAAATCCGTACTCTGCAAGGTCGTGTTGTTAGCGACAAAATGGAGAAATCCATCGTTGTAGCTATCGAACGTATTGTGAAACACCCGATCTACGGTAAATTCATCAAGCGTACGACCAAACTGCACGTACATGACGAGAACAACGAATGTGGTATCGGCGACAAGGTTGAAATCCGTGAATGCCGTCCACTGTCCAAGACTAAGTCCTGGACGCTGGTTCGCGTTGTAGAGAAAGCGGTTCTGTAATAGAGTAGCCTTCTCGATACGAATAAACGGCTCAGCAATGGGCCGTTTATTTTTTCTACCCATATTGCAGAAGCGGTGTTATAATGCCGCGCCCTCGATATGGGGCTTTTTAACGGCTCTGATTTTAGAGTCTCAGGTAGTAGTTGACATTAGCGGAGCACTGAAATGATCCAAGAACAGACTATGCTGAACGTCGCCGACAACTCCGGTGCACGTCGCGTAATGTGTATCAAGGTTCTGGGTGGCTCGCACCGTCGCTACGCAGGCGTAGGCGACATCATCAAGATCACCATCAAGGAAGCAATTCCACGTGGTAAGGTCAAGAAAGGTGATGTGCTGAAAGCGGTAGTGGTGCGCACCAGGAAGGGTGTTCGTCGCCCTGACGGTTCTGTCATTCGCTTCGATGGTAATGCATGCGTTATTTTAAACAATAACAGCGAGCAGCCTATCGGCACGCGTATCTTTGGGCCGGTAACTCGTGAACTTCGTACTGAAAAGTTCATGAAAATTATCTCTCTGGCACCAGAAGTACTCTAAGGAGCGAATCATGGCAGCGAAAATCCGTCGTGATGACGAAGTTATCGTGTTAACCGGTAAAGATAAAGGTAAACGCGGTAAAGTAAAAAATGTTCTGTCTTCCGGCAAACTCGTCGTTGAAGGTATCAACCTGGTTAAGAAACATCAGAAGCCGGTTCCGGCCCTGAACCAGCCAGGTGGCATCGTTGAAAAAGAAGCTGCAATTCAGGTTTCTAACGTTGCAATCTTCAATGCGGCAACCGGTAAGGCTGACCGTGTAGGCTTTAGATTCGAAGACGGCAAAAAAGTCCGTTTCTTCAAGTCTAACAGCGAAACTATCAAGTAATTTGGAGTAGTACGATGGCGAAACTGCATGATTACTACAAAGACGAAGTAGTTAACAAACTCATGACTGAGTTTAACTACAATTCTGTCATGCAAGTCCCTCGGGTCGAGAAGATCACCCTGAACATGGGTGTTGGTGAAGCGATCGCTGACAAGAAACTGCTGGATAACGCAGCAGCTGATCTGACAGCAATCTCCGGTCAAAAACCGCTGATCACCAAAGCACGCAAATCTGTTGCAGGCTTCAAAATCCGTCAGGGCTATCCGATCGGCTGTAAAGTAACTCTGCGTGGCGAACGCATGTGGGAGTTCCTTGAGCGCCTGATCTCTATTGCTGTTCCACGTATCCGTGACTTCCGTGGCTTGTCCGCTAAGTCTTTCGACGGTCGTGGCAACTACAGCATGGGTGTCCGTGAGCAGATCATCTTCCCAGAGATCGACTACGATAAAGTCGACCGCGTGCGTGGTTTGGATATTACCATTACCACTACTGCGAACTCTGACGAAGAAGGCCGCGCTCTGCTGGCTGCGTTTGACTTCCCGTTCCGCAAGTAAGGTAGGGTTACTGAATGGCTAAGCAATCAATGAAAGCACGCGAAGTAAAGCGCGTAGCTTTAGCTGATAAATTCTTCGCTAAACGCGCTGAACTGAAAGCGATCATTTCTGATGTGAACGCTTCCGACGAAGATCGTTGGAATGCTGTTCTCAAGCTGCAGTCTCTGCCGCGTGATTCCAGCCCGTCTCGTCAGCGTAACCGCTGTCGTCAAACAGGTCGTCCACATGGTTTCGTGGGCAAGTTCGGGTTGAGCCGTATCAAACTGCGTGAAGCCGCCATGCGCGGTGAAGTACCAGGCTTGAAAAAGGCTAGCTGGTAATTACCAATTGAATCACGGGAGTAAAGACAGATGAGCATGCAAGATCCGATCGCGGATATGCTGACCCGTATCCGTAACGGTCAGGCCGCGAACAAAGTTGCGGTCACCATGCCTTCCGCCAAGCTGAAAGTGGCAATTGCCAACGTGCTGAAGGAAGAAGGTTTTATCGAAGATTTTAAAGTTGAAGGCGACACCAAGCCGGAACTGGAACTTACTCTTAAGTATTTCCAGGGTAAAGCTGTTGTAGAAAGCATTCAGCGTGTCAGCCGCCCAGGCCTGCGCATCTATAAGAAAAAAGATGAGCTGCCAAAAGTTATGGCCGGCATGGGTATCGCAGTTGTTTCTACCTCTAAAGGTGTTATGACTGATCGTGCAGCGCGCCAAGCTGGTCTTGGTGGCGAAATTATCTGCTACGTAGCCTAATCGGAGGAAAGAATGTCTCGTGTTGCTAAAGCACCGGTCGTTATTCCTGCCGGCGTTGATGTAAAAATCGACGGTCAGGTTATTACGATCAAAGGTAAAAATGGCGAGCTGACTCGTACCCTCAACAATGCTGTTGAAGTTAATCATGTAGACAACGCTCTGACTTTCGGCCCACGTACTGGTTACGTTGATGGCTGGGCTCAGGCTGGTACCGCGCGTGCCCTGCTGAACTCAATGGTTGTTGGTGTTACCGAAGGCTTCACTAAAAAGCTTCAGCTGGTTGGTGTAGGTTATCGTGCAGCGATCAAAGGGAATGCAGTAGGCCTGTCTCTGGGCTTCTCACACCCTGTTGAGCATCCGCTGCCGGCCGGTATCACTGCAGAATGCCCGACTCAGACTGAAATCGTGCTGAAAGGCGCTGATAAACAGCTGATCGGTCAGGTTGCAGCAGATCTGCGCGCCTACCGTCGTCCTGAGCCTTACAAAGGCAAGGGTGTTCGTTACGCCGACGAAGTCGTGCGTACCAAAGAGGCTAAGAAGAAGTAAGGTAACACTATGGATAAGAAATCTGCTCGTATCCGTCGTGCGACCCGCGCACGCCGCAAGCTCAAAGAGCTGGGTGCAACTCGCCTGGTGGTACATCGTACCCCGCGTCATATTTACGCACAGGTCATTGCACCAAACGGTTCTGAAGTTCTGGTAGCTGCTTCTACTGTAGAAAAAGCTATTACTGAACAATTGAAGTACACCGGTAACAAAGACGCTGCTGCAGCTGTAGGTAAAGCTGTTGCTGAACGCGCTCTGGAAAAAGGCATCACAGTTGTGTCCTTTGACCGTTCCGGGTTCCAATATCATGGTCGCGTCCAGGCACTGGCAGATGCTGCCCGTGAAGCTGGCCTTCAGTTCTAAGGTAGAGGTGTAAGATGGCTCACATCGAAAAACAGGCTGGCGAACTGCAGGAAAAGCTGATCGCGGTTAACCGCGTATCTAAAACCGTTAAAGGTGGTCGTATTTTCTCCTTCACAGCTCTGACTGTTGTTGGTGATGGTAATGGCCGCGTAGGTTTTGGTTACGGTAAAGCGCGTGAAGTTCCAGCAGCGATCCAGAAAGCGATGGAAAAAGCCCGTCGCAATATGATTAACGTCGCGCTGAACCACGGCACCCTGCAGCACCCAGTTAAGGGTACTCACACGGGTTCTCGTGTCTTCATGCAGCCAGCTTCCGAAGGTACCGGTATCATCGCCGGTGGTGCAATGCGCGCCGTTCTGGAAGTTGCTGGAGTTCATAACGTTCTGGCTAAAGCATATGGTTCCACCAACCCGATCAACGTGGTTCGTGCAACTATTGATGGCCTGGAAAATATGAAATCTCCAGAAATGGTCGCTGCCAAGCGTGGTAAATCCGTTGAAGAAATTCTGGGGTAATTGACCATGGCAAAGACTATTAAAATTACACAAAACCCGCAGTGCAATCGGACGTCTGCCGAAACACAAGGCAACTCTGCTTGGCCTGGGTCTGCGTCGTATTGGTCATACCGTTGAGCGCGAGGATACTCCTGCTGTTCGTGGTATGGTCAACGCGGTTTACTTCATGGTTAAAGTTGAGGAGTAAGAGATGCGTTTAAATACTCTGTCTCCGGCCGAAGGCTCTAAAAAGGCGGGTAAACGCCTGGGTCGTGGTATCGGTTCTGGCCTCGGCAAAACCGGTGGTCGTGGTCACAAAGGTCAGAACTCTCGTTCTGGCGGTGGCGTACGTCGCGGTTTCGAGGGTGGCCAGATGCCACTGTACCGTCGTCTGCCGAAGTTCGGCTTCACCTCTCGCAAATCAGCGATCACAGCCGAAGTTCGTCTGTCTGACCTGGCGAAAGTTGAAGGCGGCGTTGTAGACCTGAACACGCTGAAAGCAGCAAACATTATCGGTATCCAGATCGAGTTCGCGAAAGTGATCCTGGCTGGTGAAGTTTCTACTCCGGTAACTGTTCGTGGCCTGCGTGTTACTAAAGGTGCTCGTGCTGCTATCGAAGCTGCTGGCGGTAAAATCGAGGAATAAGTAGCAGATGGCTAAACAACCGGGATTAGATTTTCAAAGTGCCAAAGGTGGCTTAGGCGAGCTGAAACGCAGACTGTTGTTTGTAATCGGTGCGCTTATTGTGTTCCGTATTGGCTCTTTTATTCCGATCCCTGGTATTGATGCCGCTGTACTTGCCAAACTGCTTGAGCAACAGCGTGGCACCATCATTGAAATGTTTAACATGTTCTCTGGTGGTGCTCTCAGCCGTGCTTCAATCTTTGCTTTGGGTATCATGCCGTATATTTCGGCATCGATCATTATCCAGCTGCTGACGGTCGTTCATCCGACCTTGGCAGAGCTGAAGAAAGAAGGGGAGTCTGGTCGTCGTAAGATCAGCCAGTACACCCGTTACGGCACTCTGGTGCTGGCGATATTCCAGTCGATCGGTATTGCTACCGGTCTACCGAATATGCCTGGTATGCAGGGCCTGGTTATTAACCCAGGCTTTGCATTCTATTTCACCGCTGTTGTAAGTCTGGTTTCAGGAACGATGTTCCTGATGTGGCTCGGCGAACAAATTACTGAACGAGGTATCGGCAACGGTATTTCGATCATTATCTTCGCTGGTATTGTTGCGGGTCTCCCGCCAGCCATCGCCCATACTATCGAGCAAGCGCGTCAAGGCGACCTGCACTTCCTCCTGTTGCTGTTGGTTGCAGTATTAGTATTTGCAGTGACGTTCTTTGTTATCTTCGTTGAACGTGGTCAACGCCGCATTGTGGTAAACTACGCGAAACGTCAGCAAGGTCGTCGTGTCTATGCTGCACAGAGCACACATTTACCGCTGAAAGTGAATATGGCAGGGGTAATCCCGGCAATCTTCGCTTCCAGTATTATTCTGTTCCCGGCGACCATCGCGTCATGGTTCGGGGGCGGGACTGGTTGGAACTGGCTGACAACAATTTCGCTGTATTTGCAGCCTGGGCAACCACTTTATGTGTTACTCTATGCGTCTGCGATCATCTTCTTCTGTTTCTTCTACACGGCGTTGGTCTTCAACCCGCGTGAAACAGCAGATAACCTGAAGAAGTCCGGTGCATTTGTACCAGGAATTCGTCCGGGAGAGCAAACGGCGAAGTATATCGATAAAGTAATGACTCGCCTGACTTTGGTTGGTGCGCTTTATATTACTTTTATTTGCCTGATCCCGGAGTTCATGCGTGATGCAATGAAAGTACCGTTCTACTTCGGTGGAACCTCACTGCTTATCGTTGTTGTCGTGATTATGGACTTTATGGCTCAAGTGCAAACTCTGATGATGTCAAGTCAGTACGAGTCTGCATTGAAGAAGGCGAACCTTAAAGGCTACGGCCGACAATAGGTCGCTCGAGAAGTTACGGAGAGTAAAAATGAAAGTTCGTGCTTCCGTCAAGAAATTATGCCGTAACTGCAAAATCGTTAAGCGTGATGGTGTCATCCGTGTGATTTGCAGTGCCGAGCCGAAGCATAAACAGCGCCAAGGCTGATTATTTCGCATATTTTTCTTGCAAAGTTGGGTTGAGCTGGCTAGATTAGCCAGCCAATCTTTTGTATGTCTGTACGTTTCCATTTGAGTATCCTGAAAACGGGCTTTTCAGCATGGTGCGTACATATTAAATAGTAGGAGTGCATAGTGGCCCGTATAGCAGGCATTAACATTCCTGATCAGAAACATGCTGTGATCGCATTAACTTCGATCTACGGCGTCGGCAAGACCCGTTCCAAAGCCATTCTGGCTGCAGCGGGTATCGCTGAAGATGTTAAGATCAGTGAGCTGTCTGAAGAACAAATCGACACGCTGCGTGACGAAGTTGCCAAATTTGTCGTTGAAGGTGATCTGCGCCGTGAAGTTAGCATGAGCATCAAGCGCCTTATGGATCTTGGTTGCTATCGCGGTTTGCGTCATCGTCGTGGTCTCCCGGTTCGCGGCCAGCGTACCAAGACCAACGCACGTACCCGTAAGGGTCCGCGCAAACCGATCAAGAAATAATCGGGGTGATTGAATAATGGCAAAGGCACCAGTTCGTGCACGTAAGCGTGTAAGAAAACAAGTCTCTGACGGCGTGGCTCATATCCATGCTTCTTTCAACAACACCATCGTTACTATTACTGATCGTCAGGGTAACGCACTGGGTTGGGCAACAGCCGGTGGTTCCGGTTTCCGTGGTTCACGCAAATCCACTCCGTTCGCAGCTCAGGTTGCAGCAGAGCGTTGCGCTGAAGCCGTAAAAGAATACGGCATCAAGAATCTGGAAGTTATGGTAAAAGGTCCGGGTCCAGGTCGCGAATCTACTGTTCGTGCTCTGAACGCCGCTGGTTTCCGCATCACGAATATTACTGATGTGACTCCGATCCCTCATAACGGTTGTCGTCCGCCGAAAAAACGTCGCGTATAACGCGTTCGTTTTCTAGGATTGTTGGAGATAGAAAATGGCAAGATATTTGGGTCCTAAGCTCAAGCTGAGCCGTCGTGAGGGCACCGACTTATTCCTTAAGTCTGGCGTTCGCGCGATCGATACCAAGTGTAAAATTGAACAAGCTCCTGGCCAGCACGGTGCGCGTAAACCGCGTCTGTCTGACTATGGTGTGCAGTTGCGTGAAAAGCAGAAAGTTCGCCGTATGTACGGTGTGCTGGAGCGTCAGTTCCGTAACTACTATAAAGAAGCAGCACGTCTGAAAGGCAACACCGGTGAAAACCTGTTGGCTCTGCTGGAAGGCCGTCTGGACAACGTAGTATACCGTATGGGCTTTGGTGCCACTCGTGCTGAAGCACGTCAGATGGTTAGCCATAAAGCAATCATGGTAAACGGTCGTGTTGTTAACATCGCTTCTTATCAGGTTAAAGCGAATGACGTTGTTAGCATTCGTGAGAAAGCGAAAAAGCAATCTCGCGTGAAAGCCGCTCTGGAGCTGGCTGAGCAGCGTGAAAAGCCAACCTGGCTGGAAGTTGATGCTGGCAAGATGGAAGGCACGTTCAAGCGTCAGCCGGAACGTTCTGATCTGTCTGCGGACATTAACGAACACCTGATCGTCGAGCTTTACTCCAAGTAAAGCTTAGTACCAAAGAGAGGACACAATGCAGGGTTCTGTGACAGAGTTTCTAAAACCGCGCCTGGTAGATATCGAGCAAGTGAGTTCGACGCACGCCAAGGTGACCCTTGAGCCTTTAGAGCGTGGCTTTGGCCATACTCTGGGTAACGCACTGCGCCGTATTCTGCTCTCATCGATGCCGGGTTGCGCGGTGACCGAGGTTGAGATTGATGGTGTACTTCATGAGTACAGCACCAAAGAAGGCGTTCAGGAAGATATCCTTGAAATCCTGCTCAACCTGAAAGGGCTGGCGGTGAGAGTTCAGGGTAAAGATGAAGTTATTCTTACTCTGAATAAATCTGGCATTGGCCCTGTGACTGCAGCCGATATCACCCACGACGGTGATGTCGAAATCGTCAAGCCGCAGCACGTGATCTGCCACCTGACCGATGAGAACGCAGCTATTAGCATGCGTATCAAAGTTCAGCGCGGTCGTGGTTATGTGCCGGCTTCTGCCCGAATTCATTCGGAAGAAGATGAGCGCCCAATCGGCCGTCTGCTGGTCGACGCATGCTACAGCCCTGTAGAGCGTATTGCCTACAATGTTGAAGCAGCGCGTGTAGAACAGCGTACCGACCTGGACAAGCTGGTCATCGAAATGGAAACCAACGGCACAATCGATCCTGAAGAGGCGATTCGTCGTGCGGCAACCATCCTGGCAGAACAACTGGAAGCTTTCGTTGACTTACGTGATGTACGTCAGCCGGAAGTGAAAGAAGAGAAACCAGAATTCGATCCGATCCTGCTGCGCCCTGTTGACGATCTGGAATTGACTGTCCGCTCTGCTAACTGCCTTAAGGCAGAAGCTATCCACTATATCGGTGATCTGGTACAGCGTACCGAGGTTGAGTTGCTGAAAACGCCGAACCTGGGTAAAAAATCTCTTACTGAGATTAAAGACGTGCTGGCTTCACGTGGTCTGTCTCTGGGCATGCGCCTGGAAAACTGGCCACCGGCAAGCATTGCTGACGAGTAACCGGATCACAGGTTAAGGTTTTACTGAGAAGGATAAGGTCATGCGCCATCGTAAGAGTGGTCGTCAACTGAACCGCAACAGCAGCCATCGCCAGGCTATGTTCCGCAACATGGCAGGTTCACTGGTTCGTCATGAGATCATCAAGACGACCCTGCCTAAAGCGAAAGAGCTGCGTCGCGTAGTTGAGCCGCTGATTACTCTTGCCAAGACTGACAGCGTTGCTAATCGTCGTCTGGCATTCGCCCGTACTCGTGATAACGAGATCGTGGCAAAACTGTTTAACGAACTGGGCCCGCGTTTCGCGAGCCGTGCCGGTGGTTACACTCGTATTCTGAAGTGTGGCTTCCGTGCAGGCGACAACGCGCCGATGGCTTACATCGAGCTGGTTGATCGTTCAGAGAAAGCAGAAGCTGCTGCAGAGTAATCTGCAGTAACGTAAAAAAACCCGCTTCGGTGGGTTTTTTTATATCTGCTGTATCCCCACTTTCCTACAATAGTCGTATTCTTTTCATTCTCTGCGGAGTTTTGCTATGTGGTTACTTGACCAGTGGGCAGAACGACACATTCTTGATGCTCAACGCCAGGGTGAATTTGATAACCTGCCTGGTAGTGGATGCCCATTAATACTGGATGATGATTCACATGTTCCTGCTGAACTGAGAGCAGGTTATCGAATGTTGAAAAATGCTGGTTGCCTGCCGCCAGAACTTGAGCAGCGTAAAGAGGCAGTTGAGCTTGCTCACTTACTCAGTACAGTCAGACAAGGATCTCCCGAGCATACGGATTACAGCCAGCGACTCGCACTTCTTGAGCTTAAGCTTCGACAGGCGGGTGTAAGCACAAATTTCCTGCACGGCGACTACGCTGACCGGCTAGTGAAAAAAATGAATGAGGATTAGCGATGTATCGTATTGGTGAGATTGCGAAGCTGGCTGATGTCACGCCTGACACCATTCGTTATTACGAAAAACAGCAGATGATGGAGCATGAAATTCGCACTGAAGGTGGCTTTCGGTTGTATACCGATAAGGATCTTCAGCGGTTGAAGTTCATTCGTCACGCCCGACAGCTGGGTTTTACGCTGGAATCGATCCGTGAACTGCTGTCGATCCGCATCGATCCTGAACACCACACCTGCCAGGAATCAAAAAGCATTGTGCAGGCGAGACTGAGTGAAGTCGAAGCGCGTATCGAAGAGTTACAAACGATGCGCCTGTCTCTACAGCGGCTGAACGATGCTTGTTGTGGCACTGCTCATAGTAGCGTCTACTGCTCTATCCTCGAAACACTCGAGCAGGGGGCAAACGGAGAAACGCGCGGCTGTTGATTTTATTTATCTCAGCTTTTCCACTCGCGTGGATATTGTCTATACCGGAGAAATCATGAGCCATTATCAGCATAAGAAAGGGCAAATCAACGATAACGCTATTGAAGCATTATTACATGATCCTTTATTCAGGCAGCGAATTGAGAAGAATAAGAAAGGGAAAGGAAGTTATCTACGTAAAAATAAACATGCGAAACGGGGTAACTGGGAGGCCAGTGGCAAGCAAGCAAATCGCTTTCTTACCACTGGCCTTCTTGCTTTCAGAGCCTTACAAAGTACGGTTGTTTTGCGCTTTCAGTAAGTCACGAATTTCTGTCAGCAATACTTCTTCTTTCGAGGGTGCTGCCGGCGCAGCCGGTTCTTCTTTTTTCTTACGATTCAATCTATTGATCAGCTTGATAGCCATAAAGATGGCAAAAGCAACAATCACAAAATCAAATACGTTTTGAATAAACACGCCGTAATGCATTACCACTGCAGGAATATCACCTTGTGCTTCACGCAGTGTTATAGCGAACTGTTTGAAATCGATCCCGCCAATCAATAATCCCAGCGGGGGCATGATAATATCGGCAACCAGTGATGAAACGATCTTACCAAACGCTGCACCAATAATTACACCTACAGCCAAATCCACTACATTCCCGCGCATCGCAAATTCGCGAAATTCTTTAATAAAACTCATTTTGTTCTCCTTGTGCCAGCTGACAAATACAAGTTTAACAAATCATTAGCGGATTGCCATTGAAGAGAGACATGCGTCACAGAAATATAACCCTTACATATTATTGGGTTATAAAAAAAGGTGCTGATAACAGCACCCTTCAGGCATTACAGGAAGAAAGGACTTGGCTGGAACAGACGTTCGACGTCGGTAATAAACTTTTTATCTGTCAGGAACATGATTACATGATCGCCTTGCTCAATGCGCAAGTTATCATTGGCGATCATCACATCATTACCGCGCACTACCGCACCAATGATGGTCCCCGGCGGGAGCTTAATTTCGTCGATAGTACGCCCTACCACACGGGAAGTACTTTCATCTCCGTGCGCCACGGCTTCGATAGCTTCTGCCACTCCGCGACGTAGAGAAGACACACCCACGATGTCCGCTTTACGCACATGGCTCAGCAGGGCAGAAATAGTGGCCTGTTGCGGTGAAATTGCGATATCAATGACGCTGCCTTGTACCAAATCGACATACGCCCGACGCTGAATAAGCACCATGACTTTCTTCGCGCCCATCCGTTTTGCCAGCATCGCTGACATGATGTTGGCTTCATCGTCATTGGTTACCGCAATGAAAAGATCAACTTGATCGATATGTTCTTCGGCGAGCAACTCTTGATCCGACGCATCGCCATAAAAAACGATCGTATTTTGCAGTTTTTCTGCCAGCTCAGAAGCTCGCTGTTGATCGCGTTCGATCAGTTTAACGCTGTAATCTTTTTCCAACTGGCGAGCCAGACCGGCACCGATATTACCGCCCCCAACCAGCATGATGCGTTTATAGGGTTTTTCCAGTCGCTGAAGTTCACTCATTACTGCACGAATGTGCTGCGATGCAGCAATAAAGAAGACTTCATCTCCGGCTTCGACAATGGTAGAGCCTTGCGGTCGGATAGGGCGATCATGACGGAAGATCGCGGCGACACGGGTATCAATATGCGGCATATGTTCGCGCATGGTGGAAAGCGCGTTGCCAATCAGTGGGCCACCATAATAGGCTTTGACCACTGCAAGACTGACTTTACCTTCCGCGAAATTCACCACCTGCAGTGCGCCCGGGTATTCAATCAGTCGGTAGATGCTGTCGATAACCAGCTGTTCTGGCGCAATCAAATGGTCGATAGGAACCGCATCGGAATGAAACAGCTTATCGGCATCGCGGACATAATCCGGGGAGCGGATACGTGCAATGCGGTTTGGGGTGTTGAAGAGTGAATAGGCGACCTGACAGGCAACCATATTAGTCTCATCGGAACTGGTAACCGCAACCAGCATATCGGCATCATCAGCACCGGCTTCACGTAACACCCGTGGATGAGAACCATGCCCCTGAACCACACGCAGATCAAATTTATCCTGCAGGCTGCGCAGACGATCGCCATTGGTATCAACGATTGTGATGTCGTTATTCTCACCGACCAGGTTTTCTGCCAGCGTACCGCCCACCTGTCCCGCGCCCAGAATGATTATCTTCATATCTTGTGACCCGTTTTCAACATCACTCTTTGATTAGCTTAGCGTAAAAGAAGCCGTCGCCTTCTTCTGCCCCTGGCAGGTTTTGTTTGCCGGGCTGCTCTGGTGTACCGGTCAGATGCAGACGGGCATTGGGCGTACGCTTCAGGAAGGCCGCGATCTGCTGACTGTTCTCTTCTGGCAATACGGAACAGGTGGCATACACCAGCGTCCCGCCGCTTTTCAGATGTGGCCAGATGGCATCCAGAATCTCAGACTGCAGCTGTGCCAGCTCTTTAATATCCCGATCGCGGCGTAACCATTTAATATCAGGATGGCGGCGGATCACCCCGGTAGCGGAACAAGGGGCATCCAGTAAAATACGGTCGAACTGCTCATCTCCGCACCACTGAGCTGGTGTACGTCCGTCGCCCTGTTTGACCTCGGCCTTCATGCCAAGCCGTTTAAGGTTATCGTAAACACGTGAAAGACGCTGTTCGTCAACATCGACCGCCATTACGCTTGCCTGCGGTGCGACTTCCAGAATATGCGTTGTCTTACCGCCAGGCGCGGCGCACAGATCAAGGATACGTTCGCCATTTTGCGGTTCAAGCCAGGTCATGCAACCCTGGGCAGAGGCATCCTGAACGGTAACCCAGCCCTGTTCAAACCCTGGAAGAGTATGCACCGGCGCTGGCGCGGCCAGACGAACCGCATCACTATAATTCGGATGCGGGAATCCACTCATCCCGGCTTCTTCCAGTAGTGCCAGCCACGCATCGCGGGAGTGGTGGTTGCGGTTGACGCGTAACCACATAGGCGGTCGCTGGTTATTAGCCTCAACCAGCGTTTCCCACTGCTGAGGATAGGCTTTTTGCAGACGTTTTAATAACCAGTCGGGATGCAGGAAACGTTTTTCCGAGCGGGCAAATTCAGTCAGCAATTCATCCTGCTGACGCTGGAACTGGCGTAAAACGCCATTAACCAGCCCTTTAAGCTGCGGACGTTTTACCGCAACTGCACCTTCTACCGTCTCGGCCAGTGCGGCATGAGGCGGAATACGGGTATGCAGTAACTGATAGAAGCCGACCATGATCAGATAATGAAGTACGCGCTGTTTGCCTGCCATCGGGCGCGCCATTAGTTTTCCGATCAGCCACTCCAGCTGCGGTAAGGTGCGCAGAACGCCAAAGCACAACTCCTGAAGAAGCGCCTTATCTTTATCGGAAACTTTTTGCTGTAATGGTGGCAGGACATTGCTCAATGATTGGCCCTGTTCGACCACTTGTTCAATTGCCTGCGCTGCCAGGCTGCGTAAATTTTGTTTTTTCATAACCGCAAAAATAAAAATGCCCGGAAACACCGGGCCTTAAATGGAGATGATCTCAGGCGAGACTATTGCCAGGCGTAAACCATTCACGGCGTGAGTTCAGAAGATCCTGCGCGCTCATGGCTTTTTTACCGGCTGGTTGTAAGGATTCCAGATTCAGGATCCCTTCAACAGTTGCGACCTGAATACCCTGCTTATTCGCTTCAATAATTGTTCCGGGTGCGGCATTGACTGGTCCGGCAATGACGGAGGCCTGCCAGACTTTCACCGGCTGCCCGTCTATTTCCAGCCAGCTCATTGGCCAGGGATTAAATGCCCGAATGCACCGTTCAAGCTGGGCTGCAGGAAGTGACCAGTCGAGGCGGGCCTCTTCTTTAGTGAGCTTCTCAGCATAGGTCACCAGGGCTTCGTCCTGGACTTCCGGTTGAACACGGTTATCCGCCAGCTGCTGCAGCGTATCAATAAGACCTTTTGGCCCAAGCTCCGCCAGTTTGTCATACAGCGTGGCGCTGGTGTCTTCGTCTGTAATAGGGCAAGAAAGCTTATAAAGCATGTCGCCGGTATCCAGACCCACGTCCATCTGCATAATCGTCACGCCAGTGTCGGCATCTCCGGCCCACAACGAACGTTGAATCGGTGCTGCGCCGCGCCAACGCGGAAGCAGTGAACCGTGGACATTAATGCAACCCAGGCGCGGCATATCCAGTACCGCTTTTGGCAGAATGAGGCCATATGCCACAACCACCATGACATCCGCATTTAAATCTGCGACCAGCTGCTGGTTTTCCTGCGGCCGCAACGAAGCAGGCTGGAAAACCGGTAAGCCGTGTTCTTCTGCCAGCACTTTAACCGGGCTCGGCATCAATTTTTTACCGCGGCCTGCCGGGCGGTCGGGCTGAGTAAAAACGCCAACAACCTGATGGCCAGACGACAACAGCGCGTCCAGATGACGCGCTGCGAAGTCAGGTGTTCCTGCGAAGATGATACGTAGTGATGTAGACACGTTAATCCTTGTATCCGGGGTCACGTTATGCGCGAGCGCGCATGCGGTCCAGTTTCTCTACTTTCTGACGAATACGCTGCTGTTTCAATGGAGAGAGGTAATCGATAAACAGCTTACCGACCAGATGATCCATTTCATGCTGAATGCAGATTGCCAGGAGATCGTCCGCTTCCAGTTCGAATGGCTTACCGTCGCGATCAAGCGCACGTATTTTAACTTTCTCTGCGCGAGGAACCAGCGCACGCTGCTCAGGAATGGAGAGACAGCCTTCTTCGATTCCGGTTTCACCGCTTTTTTCCAGTAACTCCGGGTTAATTAATACCAGGCGTTCTTCACGGTTTTCGGAAACATCAATCACGATAATGCGCTGATGAATATCTACCTGCGTAGCTGCGAGACCGATACCTTCTTCGGCGTACATCGTGTCGAACATATCATCAATGATACGTTGCGTTTCTGCATTCACTTCTTTAACCGGTTCGGCGACTTTGCGAAGGCGCTCGTCCGGGATATGTAACACTTGCAAAACTGCCATATTTTTCCAGAGTCGTATTCAGGAGTTGATAAGAATATAACCTCTATTCTAGACAAAACCCCCTCTGATTGACAGCATCAGTGACCAATCGCAAAGATTGCCAGAGCGGCTTGTGGCAGGGGAAAGGATGACATCCACAGAGATATGGTTACGCCTGATAAGCATTGGAGAATTATACGGCGATAAGATGGTGGCGATAGCGCAGCAGTTGCAGCGTGAACCCCACATTGATAACACTGCGCTGACAGGCGTGGGGCTGACCCAAAAGCAAAAGGCGCGCTTCTTTTCATTTTCCGCGGATGAGCTGGAACGCAGCATGCAATGGCTTGCAGAGCCAGGCCATCACCTGTTATGTGCTGACAATGCCTTGTACCCCGTCCAGCTGCGCGCAATTTCGGATTACCCTGGCGCCCTGTTCGTCATGGGGGATGTGCGGGTGCTGTCGAGCCTGCAGCTAGCCGTCGTGGGTAGCCGTTCCCATTCCTGGTACGGAGAGCGATGGGGCAAGATCCTGTGTGAACAGTTAGCCCAGGCGGGCCTGACAATTACCAGCGGTCTCGCCTGTGGGATTGATGGGGTTGCACATCGTGCCGCGCTTAATGTTAAAGGGAAAAGCGTGGCGGTTTTAGGCAATGGCCTATCTGGGATCTATCCCCGCCGGCCATCACTCGCTGGCCATGCAGCTTGTTGAGAGTGGTGGCGCTGTGGTTTCGGAGTTTCCTCTCGCTACGCCGCCATGGCCCGGTAATTTTCCCCGGCGTAACCGTATCATTAGTGGCCTCAGCCAGGGGGTGTTCGTTATCGAAGCCCTATTAAAGAGTGGTTCACTCGTTACGGCGAAATGTGCACTCGAACAGGGGCGTGAAGTCTTTGCGCTGCCAGGGGCGATTGGAAATCCAGGATGTGAGGGGCCGCACTGGTTAATTAAGCAGGGAGCCACGGCAGTAACGGCGGTCGAAGATATTCTGGAAAGTTTGCAATATGGCCTTAACTGGCTGCCTGAGGATCACGAAAATTGGCTTTATTCATCAGATCAGGACCAGGTAGCATTGCCATTTCCTGAGCTCCTGGCTAACGTAGGAGATGAGGTAACACCTGTTGACGTTGTCGCTGAACGTGCCGGCCAACCTGTGCCAGTAACGGTAGCACAGCTACTCGAACTGGAGTTAGCAGGATGGATCGCAGCTGTACCCGGCGGCTATGTCCGATTAAGGAGGGCAAGCCATGTTCGACGTACTCATGTATTTGTTTGAGACTTACATCCATAACGAAGCTGAAGCACGCGTGGATCAGGACAAACTTACACGCGATCTTACCGATGCAGGTTTCGAACGGGAAGATATTTACAACGCGTTAATATGGCTCGAAAAACTGGCTGATTATCAGGAAGGCCTCGCCGAACCGATGCAGTTGGCTTCCGATCCACTGTCTGTACGCATTTATACGGCTGAAGAGTGTGAAAGGCTGGATGCCAGTTGCCGGGGATTTGTTTTATTCCTTGAGCAGATTCAGGTGCTGAACCTCGAAACGCGAGAAATGGTGATAGAGCGCGTCATGGCGCTGGATACGGCAGAATTTGAGCTGGAAGATCTGAAATGGGTCATCCTGATGGTTCTGTTCAACATTCCAGGCTGTGAAAATGCCTATCAACAAATGGAAGAATTACTCTTTGAAGTGAATGAAGGTATGCTGCATTAAATTCATCATGCAGCACCCAAGAGTTGTTATGGCCAAATCAGCCACTATTTACGGTGCACAAAAATGAGCCATGCCCGCAGTGCGGGGCAGAGCTTGTAATCCGGTCCGGTAAACACGGGCCGTTTCTCGGTTGTTCACACTATCCAGACTGTGATTATGTCCGTCCCCTGAAAAGTCAGGCGGACGGGCATATTGTTAAAGTTCTGGAGGGACAGGCATGCCCGCAATGTGGCAGCGATCTGGCGCTGCGTCAGGGTCGCTATGGCATGTTTATCGGGTGTAGTCGCTATCCTGAATGTGAACATACTGAACAGATTGATAAACCCGATGAGACAGCCCTGGCCTGTCCACAATGTGACAGCGGCCACCTTGTTCAACGGCGTTCACGTTATGGTAAGACATTCCATTCCTGCGATCGTTATCCTGAATGTCAATTCGTGACTAATTTCAAACCGGTGGCGGGAAGTTGTCCTGAGTGCCACTACCCGCTACTTATCGAGAAGAAAACGGCGCAAGGCATGAAGCGTTTTTGCGCCAGTAAACAATGTGGAAAGCCGGTTTCGGCGGATCAAAAAAGTGAATAATAACCTGCAATCAGACTCCATTGCGCATGCAGTGGACGTACTGAATAAAGAAGATGTCATCGCTTATCCAACAGAAGCTGTTTTTGGGGTGGGATGCGATCCCGACAGCGAATTAGCCGTATCGCGCCTGTTAACACTCAAACAAAGGCCGGTTGAAAAAGGGCTGATTCTCATTGCTGCCAGTTTCGACCAGCTTAAACCTTATATTGATGATTCCATGTTGACGTCTGCGCAACGTGAAACTATTTTTGCGGCCTGGCCGGGTCCCGTGACCTTTGTATTCCCTGCGCTGCCGACGACACCGCGGTGGCTGACGGGACGGTTTGATTCACTCGCCGTTCGCGTAACAGACCATCCCTTGGTTATCGAAACTCTGCCATCGTTTTGGTAAACCGCTGGTATCTACCAGCGCCAATCTGACGGGGGTTGCCTCCATGCCGCACCGCAGAAGAGGTGTTAGCGCAGTTTGGTAACGATTTTCCTGTGGTTATCGGTGAAACCGGTGGTCGCCTGAATCCGTCAGAAATTCGTGATGCTTTGACCGGCGAACGTTTTCGCCAGGGGTAATGAGATGGAAGCGTACGCCGTTTTTTGGTAATCCAATCGCTCACAGCAAGTCACCGTTTATTCATCAGCAGTTTGCGCAGCAGCTGCACATTGATCATCCTTATGGTCGTGTACTTGCGCCTGTCGATGACTTTGTCATGACGTTGAATAACTTTTTTGCTGGTGGCGGAAAAGGGGCAAATGTCACCGTGCCTTTTAAGGAAGAGGCATTCGAGCGTGCCGATGAATTAACGGAACGTGCGTCTCTCGCGGGAGCGGTGAATACCCTTAAACGGCTTGAAGATGGCCGGATTCTGGGGGATAACACGGACGGTATCGGCTTGCTGAGCGATCTGGAGCGGCTATCATTTATCAAACCAGGCGCGCGCGTCCTGTTGATAGGTGCGGGTGGGGCTTCGCGTGGGGTTATTTTACCGCTGCTCTCTCTGGATTGCGCTGTGACCATAACGAATCGTACTTATTCCCGTGCCGTAGAGCTGGCCACCTTGTTTGCCCATACCGGGAGCATTCATGCGGTGGACATGGATGCGTTAAGCGGTCATGAATTTGATCTGATCATTAATGCGACCTCGAGCGGTATTGCTGGCGAGGTTCCCGCCATTCCTTCTTCATTAGTTAACGCGCATGTTCATTGCTACGACATGTTCTACCAAAAAGGCAAAACGTCTTTTCTGAGCTGGTGTGAACAACACGGTGCAAAACATCTTGCTGATGGGCTGGGAATGCTGGTGGGGCAGGCCGCACACGCCGTACTGTTGTGGCACGGTGTATTGCCAGCAGTCGAACCCGTGATTGAAAAGCTCAAACAGGAGCTGTCGGCATGAACCAGGCGATCCAGTTTTCGGACCGGGAAACGTGGGACGACGAAAAGCGGGCCGTCTGTTTTCCCGCTCTGGTGAACGGCATGCAAGCGATGTGTGCGATTGAAGGGGCAACACTGGTTCGTCGTTTTGGCGAAGGCCTGCCACTCACTCTTTTTCGTGAACATCGCTGGGATCTGGAAGAAGAAGCCAGCGATGCGATCCGTGCAGGCGAAGAAGATGATCAGGGCTGGTTCTGGCTCTCTTGATCCAGATAGTCATTCTTCCACTTAACATAGTTATTGGCTGAGTACTTCAGGCCTTCCTTCTCCGCTTCTGTCAGGGGGCGGATCTGTTTCACCGGGCTACCTAAATAAAGAAAGCCGCTTTCTAACCGCTTATTTTGCGGAACCAGACTCCCGGCACCAATCATCACATCATCTTCTACTACCACACCATCCAATAAAATAGATCCCATACCCACCAGAACACGATTGCCGATGGTGCAACCGTGCAGCATCACCTTATGACCGACAGTAACTTCTTCACCAATGATTAGCGGGTTGCCTTCAGGGTTATAAGAGGATTTATGGGTAACGTGCAGCACGCTGCCATCCTGAATATTGGTGCGTGCGCCGATGGAGACATAGTTAACATCTCCACGGATGGCAACCAGGGGCCAGATACTGACGTCGTCGCCCATACGGACATCACCAATGACCACACTGCTGCTGTCGATCAAGACGCGATCGCCTTTTTTGGGGAAAAGATCTTTATAGGGACGGAGTGCTACAGACATATCAACCTCGACTGATGTGCTTTTTATAGAAACTTTGATCCTATTATTCTGCTTGATCAAGGAGGAATTGCGTCATTATTTGAGCGGATCGCGTGGGACTTCGGCGAAAAGAACGAAAAAAGAACAGTCAGTAGAAAAGATCGAAAAAAATGCTTGTGCTAAAAACTGGGATCCCTATAATGCGCCTCCATCGACACGGCGGATGTGAATCACTTCACACAAACAGCCGGGCCGGTTGAAGAGAAAAGCGAAAATAATCGCTTGACTCTGAAAGAGGAAAGCGTAATATACGCCACCTCGCAACGGTGAGCGAAAGCCGCGTTGCACTGCTCTTTAACAATTTATCAGACAATCTGTGTGGGCACTCAAAGTGACATGGATTCTTAATGTCGAAAGACAATAAATGAATACCAAGTCTCTGAGTGAACATACGTAATTCATTACGAAGTTTAATTCACGAGCATCAAACTTAAATTGAAGAGTTTGATCATGGCTCAGATTGAACGCTGGCGGCAGGCCTAACACATGCAAGTCGAACGGTAGCACAGAGAGCTTGCTCTCGGGTGACGAGTGGCGGACGGGTGAGTAATGTCTGGGAAACTGCCTGATGGAGGGGGATAACTACTGGAAACGGTAGCTAATACCGCATAACGTCGCAAGACCAAAGAGGGGGACCTTCGGGCCTCTTGCCATCAGATGTGCCCAGATGGGATTAGCTAGTAGGTGGGGTAACGGCTCACCTAGGCGACGATCCCTAGCTGGTCTGAGAGGATGACCAGCCACACTGGAACTGAGACACGGTCCAGACTCCTACGGGAGGCAGCAGTGGGGAATATTGCACAATGGGCGCAAGCCTGATGCAGCCATGCCGCGTGTATGAAGAAGGCCTTCGGGTTGTAAAGTACTTTCAGCGGGGAGGAAGGTGTTGTGGTTAATAACCACAGCAATTGACGTTACCCGCAGAAGAAGCACCGGCTAACTCCGTGCCAGCAGCCGCGGTAATACGGAGGGTGCAAGCGTTAATCGGAATTACTGGGCGTAAAGCGCACGCAGGCGGTCTGTCAAGTCGGATGTGAAATCCCCGGGCTCAACCTGGGAACTGCATTCGAAACTGGCAGGCTAGAGTCTTGTAGAGGGGGGTAGAATTCCAGGTGTAGCGGTGAAATGCGTAGAGATCTGGAGGAATACCGGTGGCGAAGGCGGCCCCCTGGACAAAGACTGACGCTCAGGTGCGAAAGCGTGGGGAGCAAACAGGATTAGATACCCTGGTAGTCCACGCCGTAAACGATGTCGACTTGGAGGTTGTTCCCTTGAGGAGTGGCTTCCGGAGCTAACGCGTTAAGTCGACCGCCTGGGGAGTACGGCCGCAAGGTTAAAACTCAAATGAATTGACGGGGCCCGCACAAGCGGTGGAGCATGTGGTTTAATTCGATGCAACGCGAAGAACCTTACCTACTCTTGACATCCAGAGAACTTTCCAGAGATGGATTGGTGCCTTCGGGAACTCTGAGACAGGTGCTGCATGGCTGTCGTCAGCTCGTGTTGTGAAATGTTGGGTTAAGTCCCGCAACGAGCGCAACCCTTATCCTTTGTTGCCAGCGGTTAGGCCGGGAACTCAAAGGAGACTGCCAGTGATAAACTGGAGGAAGGTGGGGATGACGTCAAGTCATCATGGCCCTTACGAGTAGGGCTACACACGTGCTACAATGGCGCATACAAAGAGAAGCGACCTCGCGAGAGCAAGCGGACCTCATAAAGTGCGTCGTAGTCCGGATTGGAGTCTGCAACTCGACTCCATGAAGCCGGAATCGCTAGTAATCGTAGATCAGAATGCTACGGTGAATACGTTCCCGGGCCTTGTACACACCGCCCGTCACACCATGGGAGTGGGTTGCAAAAGAAGTAGGTAGCTTAACCTTCGGGAGGGCGCTTACCACTTTGTGATTCATGACTGGGGTGAAGTCGTAACAAGGTAACCGTAGGGGAACCTGCGGTTGGATCACCTCCTTACCTTAAAGAACCTGCCTTTGTAGTGTCCACACAGATTGTCTGATGAAAAGTAAAAAGCAAGGCGTCTTGCCGAAGCAGACTATACGTCCCCTTCGTCTAGAGGCCCAGGACACCGCCCTTTCACGGCGGTAACAGGGGTTCGAATCCCCTAGGGGACGCCACTTGCTGGTTTGTGAGTGAAAGTCGCCGACCCCCATATCTCAAAACTGACTTCAGAGTCATGTTTGAGATATTTGCTCTTTAAAAATCTGGATCAAGCTGAAAATTGAAACGACGCACCGTGTCTGTTCTCCGTAATAAGAGCAGATGAAGGTGTGGTCGGGTCTCAGATTTCGCAATCAGAAGTGAAACAGCTTCGGGTTGTGAGGTTAAGCGACCAAGCGTACACGGTGGATGCCTAGGCAGTCAGAGGCGATGAAGGACGTGCTAATCTGCGATAAGCGCCGGTAAGGTGATATGAACCGTTATAACCGGCGATTTCCGAATGGGGAAACCCAGTGTGATTCGTCACACTATCGTTAAGTGAATACATAGCTTAACGAAGCGAACCAGGGGAACTGAAACATCTAAGTACCCTGAGGAAAAGAAATCAACCGAGATTCCCCCAGTAGCGGCGAGCGAACGGGGAGCAGCCCAGAGTCTGAATCAGCATGTGTGTCAGTGGAAGCGTCTGGAAAGTCGCAGGGTACAGGGTGATACTCCCGTACACGAAGATACACTTGCTGTGAACTCGAAGAGTAGGGCGGGACACGTGGTATCCTGTCTGAATATGGGGGGACCATCCTCCAAGGCTAAATACTCCTGACTGACCGATAGTGAACCAGTACCGTGAGGGAAAGGCGAAAAGAACCCCGGCGAGGGGAGTGAAATAGAACCTGAAACCGTGTACGTACAAGCAGTGGGAGCACCCTTGTGGTGTGACTGCGTACCTTTTGTATAATGGGTCAGCGACTTATATTCTGTAGCAAGGTTAACCGTATAGGGGAGCCGAAGGGAAACCGAGTCTTAACTGGGCGTTAAGTTGCAGGGTATAGACCCGAAACCCGGTGATCTAGCCATGGGCAGGTTGAAGGTTGGGTAACACTAACTGGAGGACCGAACCGACTAATGTTGAAAAATTAGCGGATGACCTGTGGCTGGGGGTGAAAGGCCAATCAAACCGGGAGATAGCTGGTTCTCCCCGAAAGCTATTTAGGTAGCGCCTCGTGAACTCATCTCCGGGGGTAGAGCACTGTTTCGGCTAGGGGGCCATCCCGGCTTACCAACCCGATGCAAACTGCGAATACCGGAGAATGTTATCACGGGAGACACACGGCGGGTGCTAACGTCCGTCGTGAAGAGGGAAACAACCCAGACCGCCAGCTAAGGTCCCAAAGTCATGGTTAAGTGGGAAACGATGTGGGAAGGCACAGACAGCCAGGATGTTGGCTTAGAAGCAGCCATCATTTAAAGAAAGCGTAATAGCTCACTGGTCGAGTCGGCCTGCGCGGAAGATGTAACGGGGCTAAACCATGCACCGAAGCTGCGGCAGCGACACTTAGGTGTTGTTGGGTAGGGGAGCGTTCTGTAAGCCGTCGAAGGTGACCTGTGAGGGTTGCTGGAGGTATCAGAAGTGCGAATGCTGACATAAGTAACGATAAAGCGGGTGAAAAGCCCGCTCGCCGGAAGACCAAGGGTTCCTGTCCAACGTTAATCGGGGCAGGGTGAGTCGACCCCTAAGGCGAGGCCGAAAGGCGTAGTCGATGGGAAACAGGTTAATATTCCTGTACTCGGTGTTACTGCGAAGGGGGGACGGAGAAGGCTATGTTGGCCGGGCGACGGTTGTCCCGGTTTAAGCATGTAGGCGGAGGTTCCAGGTAAATCCGGTACCTTATTAACGCTGAGGTGTGATGACGAGGCACTACGGTGCTGAAGCAACAAATGCCCTGCTTCCAGGAAAAGCCTCTAAGCATCAGGTAACATCAAATCGTACCCCAAACCGACACAGGTGGTCAGGTAGAGAATACCAAGGCGCTTGAGAGAACTCGGGTGAAGGAACTAGGCAAAATGGTGCCGTAACTTCGGGAGAAGGCACGCTGATATGTAGGTGAAGCCCCTGCGGGTGGAGCTGAAATCAGTCGAAGATACCAGCTGGCTGCAACTGTTTATTAAAAACACAGCACTGTGCAAACACGAAAGTGGACGTATACGGTGTGACGCCTGCCCGGTGCCGGAAGGTTAATTGATGGGGTTAGCGGTAACGCGAAGCTCTTGATCGAAGCCCCGGTAAACGGCGGCCGTAACTATAACGGTCCTAAGGTAGCGAAATTCCTTGTCGGGTAAGTTCCGACCTGCACGAATGGCGTAATGATGGCCAGGCTGTCTCCACCCGAGACTCAGTGAAATTGAAATCGCTGTGAAGATGCAGTGTACCCGCGGCAAGACGGAAAGACCCCGTGAACCTTTACTATAGCTTGACACTGAACACTGGTCCTTGATGTGTAGGATAGGTGGGAGGCTTTGAAGCGTGGACGCCAGTCTGCGTGGAGCCATCCTTGAAATACCACCCTTTAATGGCTGGTGTTCTAACGTGGGCCCGTAATCCGGGTTGCGGACAGTGTCTGGTGGGTAGTTTGACTGGGGGCGGTCTCCTCCTAAAGAGTAACGGAGGAGCACGAAGGTTAGCTAATCCTGGTCGGACATCAGGAGGTTAGTGCAATGGCATAAGCTAGCTTGACTGCGAGAGTGACGGCTCGAGCAGGTGCGAAAGCAGGTCATAGTGATCCGGTGGTTCTGTATGGAAGGGCCATCGCTCAACGGATAAAAGGTACTCCGGGGATAACAGGCTGATACCGCCCAAGAGTTCATATCGACGGCGGTGTTTGGCACCTCGATGTCGGCTCATCACATCCTGGGGCTGAAGTAGGTCCCAAGGGTACGGCTGTTCGCCGTTTAAAGTGGTACGCGAGCTGGGTTTAGAACGTCGTGAGACAGTTCGGTCCCTATCTGCCGTGGGCGCTGGAGAATTGAGGGGGGCTGCTCCTAGTACGAGAGGACCGGAGTGGACGCATCACTGGTGTTCGGGTTGTCATGCCAATGGCACTGCCCGGTAGCTAAATGCGGAAAAGATAAGTGCTGAAAGCATCTAAGCACGAAACTTGCCCCGAGATGAGTTCTCCCTGAGCCTTTAAGGCTCCTGAAGGAACGTTGAAGACGACGACGTTGATAGGTCGGGTGTGTAAGCGCAGCGATGCGTTGAGCTAACCGATACTAATGAACCGTGAGGCTTAACCTTACAACGCCGAAGCTGTTTCGGCGACTGAGACAATTTTCAGCTGATACAGATTAACCGGGTGGCCCGTGCGGCGGCCCGGAAAACAGAATTTGCCTGGCGGCTGTAGCGCGGTGGTCCCACCTGACCCCATGCCGAACTCAGAAGTGAAACGCCGTAGCGCCGATGGTAGTGTGGGGTCTCCCCATGCGAGAGTAGGGAACTGCCAGGCATCAAATTAAGTGTGCTGATATGGCTCAGTTGGTAGAGCGCACCCTTGGTAAGGGTGAGGTCCCCAGTTCGACTCTGGGTATCAGCACCAGTTTTTAGGTTAAAGTTCGGCGCGTAGAAAAGAATTTGTCTGGCGGCTGTAGCGCGGTGGTCCCACCTGACCCCATGCCGAACTCAGAAGTGAAACGCCGTAGCGCCGATGGTAGTGTGGGGTCTCCCCATGCGAGAGTAGGGAACTGCCAGACATCAAATAAGTGAAAAGGCCATCCGTAAGGATGGCCTTTTTGCGTTATGCGTTCCGTAAAACGCGTGGAAAGCGCGCATACCGTAAGCCCGGTAAGCGTAGCGCCACCGGGCAGTGCAAACGATCAGTGAATAACCTGTGACAAGAACGCGCGTGTACGTTCCGATTTAGGGTGAGAGAAGAATTCTTCCGGTGGCGCTTGCTCGACGATCTCCCCGCGATCCATAAAGATGACCCGATCTGCTACGGTTCTGGCAAAACCCATTTCATGCGTCACGCACAGCATCGTCATTCCTGATTCAGCCAGCCCTATCATGGTATCCAGCACTTCTTTCACCATCTCAGGATCCAGAGCTGAGGTAGGTTCATCGAACAGCATAATTTTCGGTTTCATACACAGAGAGCGGGCGATGGCCACGCGCTGCTGCTGTCCTCCCGAGATCTGCCCTGGAAATTTATGTGCGTGTTCTGCGATGCGCACGCGTTCCAGATAGTGCATGGCCAGCGCCTCCGCTTCCTTTTTTGGCATTTTGCGTACCCAGATGGGGGCCAGGGTGCAATTTTGCAGAACGGTCAGGTGGGGGAACAGATTAAAATGCTGGAATACCATACCCACTTCCTGGCGAACACGCTCCACATTACGGATGTCGTCGTTCAGCTCAATACCATCAACAACAATCCGTCCCTGCTGATGCTCTTCCAGATGGTTAATGCAGCGGATGGTAGTTGATTTACCCGAGCCTGAAGGGCCGCAAAGGACAATACGTTCCCCTTGTTTTACCTTCAGGTTAATGTCTTTCAGAACGTGAAATTGCCCGTACCACTTATTCACATTATCCAGCGTAATCATCGCGTCAGCGGGGGTCATAGTTATCTGGCTCATAGGTTCCTCAGTGCGGTGTACGCCCGGTGTTAAAGCGCTTTTCCAGATGCTGGCTGTAGCGCGACATGCTAAAACAGAAAATCCAGTAGATAAGCGCAGCAAAAACATAGCCTTCTGTCGACATGCCCAGCCACGCCGGGTCGACAGTGGCCTGCTGCACGCTACTGAAGAGATCGAATAAACCAATGATGATCACCAGACTGGTATCTTTGAACAGCGCAATAATGGTGTTCACCAGACCCGGTATCACCAGTTTCAGCGCCTGCGGCAGGATCACTAATCCCTGCGTTTTCCAGTATCCCAGCGCCAGCGATTCGGCGGCTTCGTACTGGCCCTTTGGCAGTGCCTGTAACCCGCCGCGCACGACCTCAGCTACATAGGCAGACTGAAACAAAATGACGCCAACCAGGGCGCGGATCAGTTTGTCGATGGTGGTGCCCTCTGCCATAAATAGCGGCAGCATTACCGACGACATAAACAGCACGGTGATCAGCGGTACTCCACGCCAGAACTCAATGAAAATCACCGACAGGATGCGCACGACCGGCATGGTTGAACGGCGTCCCAGCGCCAGCAAAATACCTAATGGTAATGCGCCAGCTATCCCCACCGAGGCGATAATCAGCGTCAGCGTCAGGCCACCCCACTGGCGGGTTTCGACGCGCTCCAGCCCCAGCACACCGCCATAGAGTAACAACCAGACGATGAGGGGATAGATCACAGCCCAACAGGCGATGTACCGTCCCCGCTGCGGTAATCCTTTCCAGAACATGGGCAAGATAGAAAGCAGCCCCACTAGCAGGGCAAGATTGATGCGCCAGCGCTGGTCGTGCGGGTAAAGCCCATACATGAACTGGCCGAAGCGCTGATGAATGAAGACCCAGCAGGCACCCTCTTTCGTACAATCGGCGCGCGTGGTGCCGACCCAGTTAGCCTGCAAAAACGCCCAATTGAGCAGGGGCGGGATCAGCTCCCACATCAGCCAGAAACAGAGCAGGGTGAGTAAGCTATTACTCCAGCTGGAGAACAGGTTTTTACGTACCCAGATAATAATGCGTCCATTGCCGGTCGTGGCCGGACGCACAGGGTGAGACAAGACGGCTTTTGTCATCATGATTCCTTAGCGTTCAACCAGCGCGATGCGACGGTTATAGATATTCATTAACAGGGAAATGGTCAGGCTGATAATCAGGTAAACCGACATCGTGATGGCGATCGTTTCGATAGCCTGGCCCGTCTGGTTAAGAACGGTGCCGGCAAACAGAGAAACCATATCGGGATAGCCAATCGCGGCCGCAAGGGACGAGTTTTTCACAATGTTCAGATACTGGCTGGTCAGCGGTGGGATGATAACCCGCATGGCCTGGGGAATGATGACCTGACGTAGCGTGACCGGGTTTGGCAGGCCAAGCGAGCGAGCGGCTTCATGCTGGCCGTGAGGAACGGCCTGAATGCCGGCACGAATAATTTCTGCGATAAAGGCTGAGGTATAGATCGAAAGTGCCAGCGTCAGAGCAGCCAGCTCAGGAATTAATACCATACCGCCGCGGAAATTAAACCCCCGCAACTGCGGCACATCCCAGTGCATCGCCGGACCAAAAATGACGTGCGCCAGACCCGACAGGATCACCAGCAAGATCAGCGTTACCGGCCAGGTGCGCCGTAACTGTCCGGTTTTGATCTGATGCATTCGGTTGTAGCGGAACAGCGCGACGGAGACGATCACCACGCACGCCAGAGCCGCCAGCAGCGCCAGCATTCCTTCGGCAATCTGCGGAGACGGGATATACAACCCGCGATTGCTTAAAAAGGCCAGATCGAAGGCATCCACCGCCTGGCGAGGTCCGGGCAGGTTACGCAAAACGGCGAAATACCAGAAGAAGATCTGGAGCAGCGGCGGGATATTACGGAACGTCTCAATATAAAAACGTGGAAAGCTTACGCAGCAGCCAGTTATCAGACAGACGTGCAAGGCCCAGGAAAAAGCCCAGCAGAGAAGCAAAAACAATGCATAACCCGGAGACCAGCAGGGTATTCATCAGGCCGACCAGGAATACGCGACCGTAGGTATCTCCTTCGGTGTAATCTATTAAGTGCTGAACGATGCCAAATCCCGCACTACGGTCAAGGAAGGCAAAGCCCGAAGTAATGCCGCGTGTACTCAGGTTGGTAACGGTGTTATGGAACAAGTAGATCGCGACGGCCAGGACAGCGAGAACAGCGAGTATCTGGAAAAGCCAGGCGCGAACCGCAGGATTGGAAAAGGAGAAGGCTCCTTTCAGGGCTAAGCGGCGATGGGACATAAAAAACCTCGGGTAACCATGACTCTGGACTGGGCACCGCAACGGCAGTGCCCGTTACAGCATGCTGCTTAGCGTACTGGCGGCGCGTACTGGATGCCGCCATTGTTCCAGAGATTATTCTGCCCACGGCTGATCTTCAGCGCGCTTTCAGAGCCAACGTTACGCTCGAAAATTTCAGCGTAGTTACCCACCTTTTTAATGATGTTTGTATGCCCATTTGTTATCCAGTTTCAGATCCTTGCCGTAATCGCCCTCTTTACCCAGCAGGTGGGCCATATCCGGTGTGGTTGGATTAGCGGCTTTCTCATCGACGTTCTTCGAGTTGACGCCCATCTCTTCTGCATTAAGCATGGCGAACAGCGTCCAGCGAACAACAGAGTTCCATTCATCATCGCCACGACGCACGACCGGGCCAAGCGGCTCTTTAGAGATCACTTCCGGCAGGACGATCCATTCCGCCGGGTTGCTCAGCTTGATCCGCAGCGCGTAAAGTTGGGACTGGTCGGATGCCAGGGTGTCGCAGCGTCCCGATTCCAGCGCTTTGGCAGATTCGTCAGAGCGGTCGAAAGTCACTGGCGTATATTTCATGTTATTGGCTTTAAAATAATCCGCGACGTTCAGTTCAGTATCAGTACCCGCCTGAATACAGACTGTGGCACCATTAAGCTCTTTAGCGCTCTTCAGGCCTGCTTTATTGTGCGTCAGGAAACCAATGCCGTCGTAATAGGTCACGCCGGTAAAGGACATGCCCATACCGGTATCACGTGAGGAGGTCCAGGTGGTATTGCGTGACAGCATATCCACTTCACCAGATTGCAGGGCGGTAAAAACGCTCTTTCGCCGTCAGCGGGGTATATTTAACTTTAGTGTCGTCGCCGAATACAGCGGCAGCAACGCCACGGCACACATCGACATCAATACCGGAGAATTTACCATTGGCATCTGCATAGGAGAACCCCGGCAAACCGTCGCTGATCCCACATTGCACGAATCCTTTCTGCTTAACGGCATCCAGCGTAGCACCCGCCTGGGCCTGGCCGGAGATCGCAAAAAGCACACCTGCAGCGGCGAGGCTGGCCATCATCATCTTTTTCATAATGCATCCTGTGTGTCGAAAATTATCGTTATAGTGAAGCGTTTATAAACGCTTAAACCTGTCTGTGGCTGTGGCCGACGTTAATAAAGCAAACGCGATGCCAGTTTTTGCAATTGACGTAATAAACGATTACGCAACGCGTAAAGCAGAGTGTAGACAGAGATAATTAAATCGAGCGCCCTGAAATGGTGCGAAATTACAACCTGCGCCACAAATCAGAGCAAAAGTTGATTCAGAAACGCAGGAGTAAAAGGATAAATTATGGCGTGAATATTGGAGGCCAACAGGATGTGAATAACATCACGTCGGCAAACTGAAATAAAAATAAAACGGCAAAAAGATGTGAGCAGCGGCAGGATTATTTATGAACCTAAATCGGGGAAAGCAAAAGCGCGAACGAATTCGCGCTTTATGGATTACTTAGACACGGCAATGATGCCCAGCGTCAGGCCTGCAACGGCTGCTGCGCCACCTGCTATCGCCCCTGCAGTTTCCCAGTTATCCTGCGTGGTACCCTTCATACAGGTATTAGTATGAACCAGTCGGCCCTGATCGTCGTATACCGGTACGCACGGAGAGTCATGCGCGCAACCTGCAAGCAGCGCGGTAAGGAGTGCAACCGAAATGAGTCTTTTCATGGTGTTACCTCAAAATGAAATCTAACTTTGCGATATAGTCAGTCGTGTGTTCCGCAAAGCTGATGCTTATATTACCACCGCTTAAAAATCGCCATAAAGGGTGAATAATCTCAAATTATTTGGATTGTAAAAAAGATGGAGAAATCCTTCTTACTGCGAGCCAAATAATGGAGGAATTAGGGAGAAGCATTGATTAAGTACGCAAAGCTAAAAATCGCAAGCAAACAATTCATTGGGGTGCTAATTAATAAGATAAATAAATGGATAAGACTAATTTTCTGTTTATTATCATCAATAAAGGCGCCGAAGCGCCTTTATCTATTACTGTTCTTGATGACGCGTAAAAGCGTCTGCGTACCACGACAAAGAAGACCGGCACAAAAAAAGATGGCCAGCAAGGTTGCCGAAAGCATGCCGCCCATTACCCCGGTACCCACGGCGTTTTGCGCGCCACTGCCAGCGCCGTGGCTGATGACCAGCGGCATCACGCCGAGGATAAACGCCAGGGAGGTCATCAGGATCGGACGCAGGCGCATACGGGACGCCTCCAGCGTGGCTTCAACAATGCCTTTCCCCTCCTTTCTCCATCAGATCCCTTAGCAAATTCGACAATAAGAATCGCGTTCTTTGGCCGACAGGCCGATCGTGGTAAGTAGCCCCCACCTGGAAATAGACATCATTGTTCAGCCCCGCGCAGGGAGGCGGCCAACAAGGCACCGACTACCCCCAACGGCACCACCAGCATCACTGAAAACGGAATCGACCAGCTTTCATACAGCGCTGCCAGACAGAGGAACACCACCACCAGCGAGATGGCGTAACAGGGCAGGTGCCTGGTTGCCTGACAGCCGTTCCTGGTAGGACATGCCGGTCCCAGTCAAAACCAATACCCGTCGGCAGTTTCGCCGCCAGTTGCTCCATTAAGGCCATTGCTTCACCGGTACTTTTGCCTGGCGCGGCCTCCCCGAGGATCTCCATTGAAGGAGTGCCGTTATAGCGTTCGAGACGCGGTGACCCGTAGATCCAGTGTGACTCGCTGAACGCCGAAAGCGGCACCATTTCACCGTTAGCGCTGCGCACATAAAGGCGATTGATATCCGCCGGCAGCATCCTGAAAGGCGCGTCTGCCTGGACATAGACCTTCTTCACCCGACCACGGTCTATGTAGTCATTGACGTAGGTGCCCCCCAGGGCGGTGGAGATGGTCTGGTTGATGTCCGACACGCTAACGCCCAGCGCCTGCGCTTTCTCCTGATCGATATCCAGCTTGAACTGCGGGGTATCTTCCAGACCATTAGGCCGCACGCGAACCAGAAGATCGGGATGAGCTTTGATCATGCCCAACAGCTGGTTTCGGGCCTGCGTAAGCTGGTTATGGCCCCAGGTTGGCCTGGTCGATAAGCTCAAAATCGAACCCGGTAGCGGTGCCCAGCTCAATAATGGCAGGCAGGTTGAACGGAAACACCAGCCCATCTTTAATCTGGCTGAAGGCCCGGCTTGCCCGGCTGACGATAGCCGCGACCGCCGTTGGCGGCGCCAGGGCGTTCCTCCCAGGGCTTAAGGCTGATAAATGCCACCCCGGCATTTTGCCCCTGACCGCTGAAGCTGAAGCCGTTAACGGTAAACACCGACTCCACGTTAGCTTTTTCTTTGGTGAGGGTAATAATGCTCAACCTGATCCAGCACCTGCTGGGTACGGGTTTGTGTAGCGCCCGCCGGGAGCTGCACCATGGTCATGAAAACACCCTGGTCTTCTTCCGGCAGGAACGAGGTCGGCAGGCGCAGGAACAGCACCGCCATAACCGCCGACAATAAGGACATAGACCACCAGATAGCGGCCGGTCTTGCGCAGAATATGGCTGACGCTATTGCTGTAGTGCGCCACGCTCCTGTCGAACAGCGCATTGAACCAGCCGAAGAATCCGCCTTTAGGCTCATGATGCTCGCCGGGTGATTTGAGCAGAGTGGCGCACAGCGCAGGAGTCAGGATCAGCGCCACCAGTACGGAAAGCGCCATAGCTGAGACAATCGTCAGGGAGAACTGGCGATAAATCGCCCCGGTGGAACCGCCGAAAAAGGCCATCGGATAAATACTGCCGACAGCACCATGGCAATGCCGACCAGCGCCCCCTGGATCTGCGACATCGATTTTTGTGTTGCCTCTTTTGGCGGTAGCTTTTCCTCTACCATCACGCGCTCGACGTTCTCTACCACCACGATGGCGTCATCCACCAGTAAGCCTATCGCCAGCACCATACCAAACATGGTCAGGGTATTGATGGAGAAGCCAAACGCCGCCAGAACCGCAAAAGTACCCAGCAACACCACCGGCACGGCAATGGTCGGGATCAGCGTGGCGCGCAGGTTTTGCAGGAACAGATACATCACGAGGAAGACGAGGATGATGGCTTCAAACAGCGTCTTCACCACTTCATGGATGGAGATCTTCACAAACGGCGTGGTGTCGTAGGGATAGACCACCTTCAGGCCCTGCGGGAAGAAGGTTTGCAGCTGCGCAGTTTGCTTTTAATCGCTGCGGCAGTATCCAGCGCGTTGGCACCGGTGGCAAGTTTGATCCCCAGCCCGGTCGCCGCCTGGCCGTTGATTTTGGTCACCATGTTGTAGTTTTCACCGCCAGGCGCAATGCGGGCGACATCTTTCAGATGGACCATTGATCCGTCCTGATTGACCTTCAGGGTAATGTTGCCAAACTCTTCGACGGTTTTCAGGCGCGTCTGGGCGATGATCGAGGCATTGAGCTGCTGGCCCGGCACCGACGGTGTGCCGCCCAACTGAACCTGCGGCAATCTGGTTATTCTGGGTTTTGAGTTGATTGATGACGTCAAGCGGCCGTCAGCTGATAGGCATTCAGCTTATTCGCGGTCCAGCCAGATACGCATCGCATACTGGGCACCAAAGAGTTGTACATCACCCACCCCGGAGGTGCGGCTAATGGCATCCTTGACGTTAGAGGCAACATAGTCAGAGATATCGTCCTGGCTAAGGTTTTTATTGTCTGAGACAAAGCCAGCCACCAGCAGGAAGCTACTGCTCGACTTCTCCACGCCGATTCCCTGCTGCTGCACTTCCTGCGGCAGCAGCGGCATCGCCAGCTGTAATTTGTTCTGCACCTGCACCTGCGCAATATCCGGGTCGGTGCCTGACTGGAAGGTCAGGGTGATGGTCACGCTGCCCGACGAATCGCTGGTGGAGGACATATACATCAGGTTATCGATGCCGTTCATGTTCTGTTCGATAACCTGAGTCACCGTATCCTGTACCGTCTGGGCATCGGCACCGGGGTAGGTCGCCGAAATCGCCACGGCAGGAGGGGCAATGGTGGGATACTGGGCGATAGGCAATTTCAGGATCGCCAGCCCGCCCGCAATCATCAAAATAATAGCGAGTACCCACGCAAAAACCGGGCGCTGAATAAAGAAGTTAGCCATGCTCTGTTCCTTACCCCGCTTTTTGCGCAGTGGTATCTGGCGTAGCGACAACCGCGACGCCAGGGCGCACTTTTTGCAGCCCGCTGACAATCACCCGATCGCCTTCCTGCAGGCCCTGGGTGATCAGCCATTGATCGCCAATCGCCTGGGGCGCGACGACGTTTCGCGCTTCGGCCTGATTCTTCGCATTCACCACCATCACGCTGGCCTCTCCGCGCGGGGTACGAGTGACCCCTTGCTGCGGCACCAGGATGGCCTGAGGCTGAGTTCCCTCATCAATGCGCGCCCGAACAAACATGCCGGGTAGCAGAATATGTTGCGGGTTAGGGAAGATCGCCCGCAGGGTAATGGAGCCGGTGCTTTCGTCTACGGTGACATCAGAGAATTGCAACGAACCTTTCAGGGGATAGGGCTGACCATTCTCCATCAGCAACTGTACGCTGCTGGCGTTCTCGCCCGTTTGCAGACGGGATTGCTTAAGCCGCATAAAATCGTTGCTGGATTGCGTCACATCGACATAAATCGGATCGAGTTGCTGTACCGTAGCCAGCGCCGAGGCCTGGCCATTTGATACCAGCGCCCCCTCGGTGACGCTGGATTTGCCGATGCGCCCGCTGATAGGTGACGTCACTTTGGTATAAGCGAGATTAATGCGCGCGGTCTCGACGGCTGCCCGGGCCGCAATCACCGAAGCATCAGCCTGACGAGCGGTGGCAACCGCCTGATCGTACTCCTGCTTGCTGACGTAATGGGTGCCCATCAACGGTAAATAGCGTTTCACGGTCAGGTGGGCAATGTTAGCCGCAGCCTGAGCTTTGGCCAGCTCGCCCGAAGCGCTGTCAAACGCGGCCTGATACGCGGCCGGATCGATCTGATACAGCGATTCCCCCGCTTTTACATCGCTGCCCTCGGTAAAGTTGCGCTTCAGAACGATGCCACTCACCTGAGGGCGAACCTCTGCAACACGATACCGCATCGGTGCGGCCCGGCAGTTCGGTGGTGACAACCAGCGGCGCGCTTTTCACGACATGAACCACAACCTGTGGTGAAGGTGGCTGCTGGGCTTGCTCGCTGTGATCATCACAACCCACGAGTAATGCGGCACCGATGATAAAACCGGATAAGGGTAAAAAACCTGAAATGAGGCGTCATGGCTATTCCTTCAAATCATCAATCCGCATTAACCGACAGCGGTTAAGCGTTAAGGAGAGGTAAAGAGAAAACGGCGGCGCCATAATAAAGAATGGGTGGGTGATTTTTTGATTTATAAGTGCGGAGAAAGAATGGATGAGAGAAAATTAGCGCTGAACATGATTAAACAACGGAATAGCATTTCTGGCCATGCATTCCTGCGCAATAAGGTTTATGTGTGTACATGTATTTAGTGAATAAAATGATGCTCAAATATCATTGAAATTTATAAATTAAGCGTATTGACGTTTTTTGTTCAAAATTATTTTTTGCAGTAATGGATAATACCGGCCTAATCATTATCCCCATTGTTTGATAAATGTAATTAATCCGTTAAAAGAGTGGCTCCCAATGGCACGCAAAACGAAGGCCGAGGCGCAGAAGACACGCCAGTTGTTGATTGAGGCGGCGATAGAGCAGTTTGCTGCCCGGGGGGTGGCTTATACCACGCTTACGGATATTGCTGATGCCGCCAACCTGACCCGGGGAGCGATTTACTGGCACTTCAGCAGTAAAGCGGAAATTTTTAACGCCATCTGGCAGGAGCAATGCCCACTCCGTGAAATCATTAACGATTCAGTTATCCAAAGTGACAGAACGTGATCCATTATTTAATTTACGTGAGCAGTTTGTTACCGCTTTACAATATATTGCCAGGGACCACCGCCAGCGCGCACTATTACAGATCCTTTATCACAAATGCGAATTTGAAACAGGGCATGGTTTCAGAATATGAAATTCGCAAGAGGATCGGCTTCAACGATGAAAACGTGCGTCAGATTCTGCAAAATTGCATTGCGGCAGGCAGTATTTCCGCGCAGATCAATATCGACACGACGTTAATTGTTTTTCATGGCTTTTTTTGCGGGCTGATTAAAAAACTGGTTAAATGAAACCGGAAAGGCTGGACCTGTATCAACAGGCCCCGCGCTGGTGGATAACATTCTCTCGACCTTACTGGCTGCCCCGGTGCCGGGCCGGTTCTACGACGCCGCCTCATAACGGCATCAGTCCGGTCAGATTTGCTGCGTCAGCAAGGCCTGCGGATCCCGGCTCATGGCGTTGATAGTCTGCGCCGAAACGGGTTTACCCAGCAGAAAACCTTGTAACGTCGTGCATCCGAGTTCGGTCAAAAAACGTCTGCTGCTCCTGGGTTTCAACGCCTTCGGCCACCACTTTCAGGTTAAGGTCTTCGCCAGCGCAATAATGGCTGCAACGATAGTGGCGTCTTCACCCGCGCCGTTGAGATCTTTAACAAACGCCCGATCGATTTTCAGTTCACACGCTGGAAGCTTTTTCAGGTACAGCAGGCTGGAATAGCCGGTACCAAAATCGTCGATGGAGGCCTTTACCCCCGCCTGCGTCAGTTCGGTAAGCACCCGCACGCTCTCATCCGGGTTATTCATGGCCGTCGTTTCAGTCACTTCCAGGATCAGCGTATGGGGCGGAATGCCATGTCGTGCCAGGCTACCCATCACCGTATCAACCAGCTGGGGTTGTTCAAACTGCAGCGTGGGAGAGGTTCACTGCTATCGACCACTCGGTATGCCCTTCGAGATGCCATACACGAGCTGGCGGCAGGCCTCATCGATCACCCAGTTGCCAATAGGAATAATTAGCCCGGCTCTTTTTCCGCCAGCGGCAGGAACTGGTCAGGGGATAACAGCCCCTGGGTAGGGTGCTGCCAGCGCAGCAAGGCTTCAAAGCCGACGATAGGGCCAGCCGGGGCCTGAAACTTCGGCTGATAAACCAGATGCAGCTCGTGGCGATCCTGCGCCAGCCACAGATCGTTCATCAGCTGGAGCTGTTTCTGCGCCAGCGTATTCATTGAAGGCTGGAAGAAGTGGTAGCCGTTACGCCCCATATGCTTGGTGTGATACATCGCCGCATCGGCGTTAAACATCAGCTCCCGCTGGTTTTTGCCATCGTGCGGATAGATAGCAATCCCGACGCTGAGGGTAACCACCAGGTCGTAGAGTTCAAAGCTGAAGGGCTGATCGATTACATGCACCAGCGCGCTGGCCAGCGACGCGGCATCGTTCGGGGTATCGATCTCGGCCAGCAGAACAAACTCGTCACCGCCAATACGGGCGGAGGGTGTATTGACCTTTCAACGGCTGCTCAAGGCGTTCTGTGACGGCAATCAGCAGCTTGTCACCGGCGTCATGCCCGTAGGCATCGTTAACGGCTTTGAAGCCGTCCAGATCCATAAACAGCAGCGCGAATAACTTTCCTTCGCGATCGGCTTTGTTGATCGCCTGATCGAGACGGTCCTCCAGCAGCACACGGTTTGGCAAGCGTGTCAGCGTGTCGTGCAGCGCCAGCTGCGCCAGTTCACGGTTCGCTTCCGCGAGCGACGAGGCCAGAAGGGCGGTGCGAGCCTGTAGCCTGGCGTCAAACATCGAGACCAGCAGCGTAATACCCAGAATGGAGAGCGCAACGACGCTCACCAGCACCGCCAGCCAGCTGCCGTTTACGCCCTGGTGGTGCATATGGGCCTGAACCGGGAACTGCGCGGCCATCATCCCCGTGTAGTGCATGCCAGCAATGGCAACGCCCATCAGGACGGCGGCGCCTGCACGCATCAGCGCAACCTGGGCCGCGTCGCGGCGTAGACGAAACGTGAGCCACAGGGCGGCCAGCGAGGCGAGCAGGGCGATCACTACCGACAGCGCAACCCAGCGCATATCCCATACGATAGCCGGCTCCACCTGCAATGCAGCCATCCCGGTGTAGTGCATCGCGACAATACCGGTACCCAGAATCACGGCACCGGTGAACAGGCGACGCCTGCGAAAATGATCCCGGCTCACCAGCCAAATGGCGAACAGCGAGGCGCCGATGGCAATAAGCATTGAGAGTGCCGTTGGCAGCAGGCTGTAGTTCAGCCGCAGGGTGACATCCATCGCCAGCATGCCGATAAAATGCATAGACCAGATGCCGATGCCCATGGCGATAACCGCCACCCGTCAGCCAGACACGTGCCGCGATGCCCGTACTTCCCACTACCCGGCCTGCCATATTCAGGGCGGTGTAGGATGCAAGAATGGCGACAACAAAAGAGATAACCACAAGAAGTTGGTCGTATTGGCTAACCAGCATGATCTCATCAACTCAAACGCAGGGAGGTATTACGTGATACCGGGTGAGACGGGCTGAGACATTATCATCCAACGGAGATGCCTCAAAGGCTTTTAAGTCCGCACATTTTTCGAGGGAAAGTAAGGGGCTTAATCCAGATCGGCGCAGTTAATTAGCTTAAGTGGATTTACGGAGTCCATATTACGGCATTTGTCCGTTTCCGTAGACATCAGCTCAATCCACTGCATTAACAGTGCATCAAAAATGAAAACGCTAATCGCGAAGACGACTAACCACCCATACTTACGGATCATTCGGAGTTTCCGGGTACAAAGGAAAGAGTGCAGGAAATATACACGAAAAATAGCGGCTGAGAAGTGGGCAGACCGATGTTTACGTTTCGGTTGTTAGCCGCGTGATGAGGGGAGCAAAACGGGGGAAAAGAGGGCATAAAAAAGGCGCGTCCCCATGCCGGTTTGCGCCTTTTTATACAAGCATTTAGCTAATCGAAATTAGTTCATGCCGTACTTTTTTCCAATTTCTTACGCAGCGTACCACGGTTGATACCCATCATCAGGGCAGCACGGGTCTGGTTACCACGGGTGTATTGCATCACCATGTCCAACAGGGGCTGTTCAACTTCAGCCAGTACCAGCTCATACAGGTCGTTAACATCCTGACCATTCAGTTGAGCAAAATAGTTCTTCAGTGCCTGTTTAACCGAGTCACGCAGGGGCTTTTGAGTTACTTGATCCTGAGAGTTAACGGTGGAAACGGTCAGTACGTCAGAATTTACGCGTTGTTCGAACATAGTTCTGTCAGCTCTTTATTTCATTACGCAAGATTTTCGAAGTATGCCTCCAACGCCTCCAGCTGTACGCTGGCATCCTCTATGGCGTTGAATGTGCGCCGAAACTGGTCATTTGGAGCGTGTTCCTGGAGATACCAGGATACGTGTTTACGCGCAATTCGGTACCCTTTTGCCTGGCCGTAGTGGTCATGCAATTCCCGAACGTGCGAACAAAGCAAGCGCTTGACCTCTGCCAGTGGCAGCGGGGCAAGCAGCTCCCCCAGTGTCCAGATAATGCTGGATTTCCCGAAAGATCCAGGGTCTTCCCCTGAGCCGCACGTCCTATCATCAGAGCATCAGCTCCCGTATAGTCGAGCACAGCTCTGGCTTTAAGCGGGTCAGTAATGTCGCCATTCGCGATAACCGGAATGGAAACTTTCTGCTTAACTGCCCGAATGCTGTCGTATTCAGCTTCGCCGTTGAACAAACAGGCGCGAGTGCGTCCATGTATGGTCAGGGCCTGAATGCCACAGTCTTCGGCCAGTTGGGCAATCTCTACGCAGTTACGGTGATCCGGCGACCAACCCGTGCGAATCTTCAACGTAACAGGAACGTCCACTGCGCTGACAACCGCCGTCAGGATTGACTTCACCTGGTCGGGGTAATTGCAGAAGGGCTGAACCTGCAAGCTTGCGATTCACTTTTTTGGCCGGGCACCCCCATATTGATATCAATAATCTGGGCACCACTTTCCACGTTAATACGCGCGGCGTCTGCCATCTCTTCAGGTACGCTACCGGCAATTTGCACGGTGCGGATACCCGGTTCATCAACGTGCACCATCCGAAGACGGGATTTATCGCTTTCCCAAACCTGCGGGTTAGACGACATCATCTCGGAAACGGTTAAACCTGCTCCCATCTCATAGCACAGCGTCCTGAAGGGCCGGTCGGTAATACCTGCCATAGGTGCTGCGATCAGGCGATTTCTGAGCTGGTGGTTTCCGATGCGCATGAGTTAAGAAATGACCATACTGTGACTGCAAGGCGGCGTATCTTACGCATTTTTTGCACCGAGATGAAAGGCCAAACTTTGAACAATCCTCTGTTGTAGATCAAGGAATCGCAACTCTGACTTTTTAGTGCGGATTATTCACTATTTAAATCATTGGGTTAGTGTTGAATGGATATTTTGTGGGCGCTTACAATTTCCCGTAACTTCTCATCATTTCTGGATAAATGAATCAATTCTCCGGGATAATCTGCTGCTATAAGCAGCAGATTATGGTGCATCTTTGCAATCTGCGTCACATTTCAGCACAGGATATCAGAGCAAAAAATGGGCTTATTCAACAACCAGACGGCCATGAAGGGATTGTACCGGGCGGCTGTTATCGTGATGCATGGTGTGGGTGAATTTTTCCAGCTGTGCGGCAGAGACGGTCAGAGGATGCTTGAGCACTACCCCACGTTACCCCTTCTGAGCAAGGTGGCGTGGTCAGAGAGCCGCTAAAGCGCCAGTAGGTTTATCCGTAGGAAGCAATTTGTTCATATCGAGGTTTGGCGTAATCGTGACGTTTTGATCAACCCGATCCGGCATTACGCCCCAAAGTTTATCCAGCTCAGGGTTTGCGGCACCCTGATCAAACATAACAGCAACAACCGTCAGTTCGCCGTCGGCATTTTTGTGGACCAGATGCATTTCCATTGCGTATTTTTTACCGTGCACCGTGTTTTCGCTTGGTGCATGGAAATGGAACTGCTGTAACGTCCAGTTCTGGTTATCAAGCGTGATGCTGTCGCGTGTATCCGCCTTTTCACTTGCCTGGATAGTGTGGCCGTTGTTCGTCAGGGTGACCGGGCCGTCGATATAGTGTGTTTCCAGCGGAGAGAGGTGGGCCTTAACGGTGGTATCGATGTTGACAGGGGACTGATTCATGCCGCTTTTGCATATCTTGTAGGCCTCGTCCAGCTCGCCCCAATGTTCCGGTGCGCCTTCCGCCTGATAACTCCAGTGTGATGCAAAAGCCGAAGTCGAGATCATACCCAGCGCCAACAGCGCTGCCTTGCCTGAAATGTTTTTCATGATATTTATCCGATAGATTTTTATATTCAAATCATTAATTAACATTATGATTTGTGTGGTTATTTTAACGGACAAATAAGAGGGAAGGGAGAAAATTCAGACGAGGAAAGGCGTGGTCAGAGGACCACGCCAAAGGCTTATTTTTTACGGCCAGTGATGCGGCACCACTCTTCTTTCTCGACAACCGGGTCGAGGGCAAAGAGATCGGCATAGGCTTCGCAGACGCTGTCTGCCTGGCTGGCAAGGATACCGGAAAGGCCCAGCAGGCCACCCTCAACCGGTAGTACGCTGATTAATGGCGCCAGCTCGCGTAACGGGCCAGCCAGGATATTCGCGACGACCACATCGGCTTTCATGGCCGCTGGCTGGGCATCCGGCAAATAGAGTTCAAGACGATCGGAAACGCCATTGCGCTCGGCGTTGTCACGGCTGGCCTGAATCGCCTGCGGATCGATGTCGATCCCGATCGCTTTTGCTGCGCCCAACTTTAGGGCAGCGATGGCGAGGATCCCGGATCCGCAGCCAAAGTCGATCACCGTTTTGCCATCCAGATCCAGACCATCCAGCCACTGCAGGCACAGAGAAGTCGTCGGGTGGGTGCCTGTTCCGAATGCCAGGCCCGGATCGAGCATCACGTTAACAGCATTTTCATCCGGCACGTCGCGCCAGCTTGGGCAGATCCACAGACGCTTGCCAAACTGCATCGGATGGAAGTTGTCCATCCACTCGCGTTCCCAGTCTTTGTCTTCCAGCTGTTCGATTTTGTGCGCAAAACCGGCGCCCAGCAGCGGATGATTTTCCAGAATCGCGACCACTTCGGCCATATCAGTTTCGGCATCAAACAGGCCGATGACGTCGGTGTCGCCCCCACAGGCGGGTTTCACCCGGCAGCGGTTCAAACACCGGGGTGTCATGCGTGTCCTGGAAGGTGATAGAGACCGCACCGGCCTCCATCAACGCATCACTCATCTCTTCGGCATTCGCGCCGGTTGTGTTCAGTTTTAATTGGATCCACGGCATGGCAAAACTCTTTATTTATCAGTAGAAATGACGGCAGGTTGCGGGGCGGATTGACCGAAACGGTTTCCCACGACAAACGCCAGTAAACTTAGCAGTAACGAAGGCACAATCGGATGGAAGCCCAGATACTGAATTTTAAACGTGGCGAGAACGGCATACAGCACGCCTCCGACGATCATCGCGCTCAGGGCGCCCGCCGCATTTGCGCGCTCCCAGTACAGGCCCAGCACCAGTGGCCAGAGGAACACCGCTTCCAGACCGCCAAAGGCCAGCAGGTTCAGCCAGATGATCATCTCAGGTGGCTTCCACGCAGCTAGCAGCAGCAATACACCTAACAGCAGAGTAATGACTGCCGACATCCGTTTCAGCAGTCGCTCATTGTTCATCTGCTCAGGACGCATATTGAGATAGAGATCTTTAATGATGGTAGCGGAACTTTGCAGCAGTTGGGCGTTAATTGTCGACATGATCGCAGCCATTGGCGCGGCAAGGAAGATCCCGGCAGCAAACGGCGGCAGAACTTTTACCATCAGGGTGGGGATCACCAGGTCCGGCACGGTTAAGTCCGGGATCACCGCCCGGCCCAGCGCCCCGGCAAGGTGCATGCCGAGCATCAGGATTGCCACGACGATGGTGCCGATGATAATCCCTCGGTGCACCGCCTTGCTGTCCTTATAGGAGATGCAGCGCACGGCCGTATGCGGCAGGCCAATCACCCCGAAGCAGACCAGCACCCAGAAGGAGGTCATAAAGGTGGGGGAGAGGATGTTCTCCGCGCCCTGCGGCGAAACCAGCTTCGGATCGATGGTCTGCAGCGTTTCCACTGCATGGGTTAGTCCCCCCGCTGCGTGTACCACGCCCACCAGCAGCACAATGGTGCCAATCAGCATCACCATGCCCTGCATGGTATCGTTGAGCACGCTGGCGCGGAATCCCCCAAACGCGGTGTAGAGCGCAATACTGATACCAAAAATCAGCAACCCGGTTTCGTAAGGGATCCCGGCGGCGGTTTCAAGCAGGCGCGCGCCACCAATAAACTGCACGGTCATGGCGCCGATAAAGGCCACCAGCAGGCTCAGGCTGGCCAGCCAGACCAGCAGGCGGCTCTGATAGCGGGCAAACAGCATGTCGTTAAGCGTTACGGCGTTGTAGCGGCGCGCGAGAATCGCAAATTTTTTCCCCCAGAATACCCAGCGAGAGCCAGATGGCAGGAAGCTGGATCATCGCCAGCAGCACCCAGCCCAGTCCGTATTTATAGGCCGCACCCGGGCCGCCAATAAAGGAGCTGGCCGCTGATATAGGTGGCGGTCAGGGTCATCGCCAGCACAATACCGCCCATCGAGCGGCTGCCGAGGAAATACTCATTCAGAAAAGTGCCCCGTTGTCCTTTTGCGCATGGCATAAACGGACAGGCCAAAAAACAACAAACAGATACGCGACGAGCGGCAGGATCACTTCAAGCTGCATTATCGTCATCCTCCAGCGGAATATCGCGATAGATAAATTTCACCATCGCCCAACAGAGCAGAATAAACACCAGCGGGAGCAGCAGGCAGGCCATCTCAAACCAGTGCGGCAGACCGGTAATGCCAATGGCAGAATCAGGTATGTAAGCAGTTACTAACCATGCGGCGAGATAGATAAGGGTTAACCACAGCGCCCAGCGCGCTTCTTTGTGGGCCTGAACAAAACGTTTGTCCATTTTTTGTCCCTTGTGGAAAAAGAAAGCGGGGATTGTACCTTATGGGGCTTCGCAATCCCCAGAAATAATAAAGGCCGGATTAACCGGCCTTTTGCTGCTTATAAATGCTTATTTTTCATGAAGACCGAGTTTCTTCTCCAGATAGTGGATGTTGGTGCCACCATGCTGGAAGTTCTCGTCGCTCATAATACGCATCTGCAGATCAACGTTGGTTTTGATGCCGTCGATGATCAGCTCCTGCAGGGCGTTCTTCATGCGGGCAATCGCCACGTCACGGGATTCGCCGTAGCAGATCAGCTTGCCGATCATGGAGTCATAGTACGGCGGTACGGTGTAACCGGCGTAGATATGGGACTCCCAGCGCACACCAAAGCCACCCGGCGCGTGGAAACGCGTGATTTTACCCGGGCTTGGCAGGAAGGTGTTCGGGTCTTCGGCGTTGATACGGCATTCCACCGCATGGCCTTTAACCACAACTTCATCCTGCTTGATGGACAGCGGTTGACCCGCTGCGATGCGCAGCTGCTCTTTGATCAGGTCAACACCGGTAATCATCTCGGTCACCGGGTGTTCAACCTGAATACGGGTGTTCATTTCAATGAAGTAGAACTCGCCGTTTTCGAACAGGAACTCAAAAGTACCCGCCCCGCGATAGCCGATATCGACACAGGCTTTCGCGCAACGCTCGCCGATGTAGCGACGCAGTTCCGGGGTGATACCCGGTGCTGGTGCTTCTTCGACCACTTTCTGGTGACGACGCTGCATGGAGCAGTCACGTTCTGCCAGATAGATAGCGTTACCCTGACCGTCAGCCAGCACCTGAATTTCGATGTGGCGTGGGTTTTCCAGGTATTTTTCCATGTACACCATGTCGTTGCTGAAAGCGGCTTTCGCTTCAGCTTTGGTCATGGAGATGGATTGAGCCAGTTCAGTGTCGCTGCGCACAACGCGCATACCGCGACCGCCGCCGCCGCCGGACGCTTTGATGATAACCGGGTAGCCGATGCGTTTCGCATGAGCACGGTTAGCATCCATGTCGTCGGTCAGAGGGCCGTCGGAGCCAGGAACGGTTGGAACACCGGCTTTCTTCATTGCGGTGATTGCAGACACTTTGTCGCCCATCAGGCGGATAGTGTCAGCTTTCGGGCCGATGAAGATAAAGCCAGAACGTTCTACCTGTTCAGCAAAGTTGGCGTTCTCAGAGAGGAAGCCATAACCCGGGTGAATGGCCACCGCGCCAGTGATCTCAGCGGCGCTGATGATAGCCGGGATATTCAGATAGCTTTTTACGGACGGAGCCGGGCCGATACAGACCGTCTCATCCGCCAGTAATACGTGTTTCAGATCGCGGTCCGCGCTTGAGTGCACAGCGACAGTCTTGATGCCCAGCTCTTTACAGGCACGAAGAATACGCAGTGCGATCTCGCCGCGGTTGGCGATAACAATTTTATCCAGCATGTTCGCCTCGTTACTCGATGACGACCAGCGGCTCGTCAAATTCAACCGGCTGACCACTTTCGACCAGAATCGCTTTCACAGTACCTGACTTGTCAGCTTCGATCTGGTTCATCATTTTCATGGCTTCAACGATGCACAGGGTATCGCCCGCGTTAACTTTCTGGCCCACTTCGATGAACGCTTTAGCGTCCGGGCTCGGGGTGCGGTAGAAAGTACCAACCATTGGGGAACGTACGATGTGACCACTGATTTCCGCTGCTGCTGGCGCTTCCATTGCTGGAGCAGCCGCCGGAGCGACAGCGTTAGACAGAGCTGGCTGCTGCATCATTGGTGCAGCATAAGCTTGTTGCATAACCGGGAAGCCTGCGTTTGGCGCGGCACGGCTGATGCGTACAGACTCTTCGCCTTCAGAAATTTCCAGTTCGGAGATGCCTGATTCTTCAACCAGCTCGATCAGTTTTTTAATCTTACGAATATCCATGAGTGGGTTCCGTACTCTTTGTTTAGTGTGATTGTGACAGGCGTTTTACCGCTGTCTGTAAAGCGAATGAATAACCGTCAGCCCCCAGTCCACAGATGACGCCAGTGGCGATATCCGACAGGTAGGAGTGGTGGCGGAACGGTTCCCGCGCATGCACGTTGCTGAGGTGGATCTCGATAAACGGGATACTCACGGCCAGCAGCGCGTCGCGAATAGCAACACTGGTGTGCGTAAACGCGGCCGGATTAATCAGGATATAGTCTGTTGTGTCTTTAGCCTGATGAATGCGGTCGATGAGTGCGTACTCCGCGTTTGACTGAAAATGGTCAAGTTCCACATTAAGTGCCGCCGCTTCGTTACCCAATTGGTTAACAATATCGGTCAACGTCAGCGTGCCGTACTTCTCTGGTTCACGGGTGCCGAGCATATTCAGGTTCGGTCCGTTCAAAACTAAGATGTGAAACTTGTCAGCCATTGTGCCGCTATCTCCTGCGATTCTCCGGTAAAAAACAAAATATACCTTCGATGCGCGATTGTCACCCTTTCCGGCTCTGAAAAACCCGTCGGGGAAACCGAAGTCGCACATTATAACGATTTCGTAGCATTTGGCAGCTAAATACTGGTCTTATCAGGGAAGATTATCAACAGCATTCGGATAAATATTCAGGAAGGGTGAGCGATCTGTGGAGATTCGCCCACTTTCGTCCGTTATCGCCACCACTGGCGAAACTTCTTATAACGCCATGCCAGAAGCACTATGGCCAGCACAGCATAGATGATCGGCTGCGGCGAGAGAATTTTCACTGACCAAAGGTAGTGGATGGGGGCGAGGATCGCGACCAGATAGACAAAATTATGCAGAAGTTGCCAGCGCCTTCCCAGTTTTCGCTGGGCGTATTGGGTGGAGGTGAGGGTCAACGCCAGTAAAATCACCCAACTGATAATCCCCAGGGTTAAGTAAGGCCGGGTAATCAGTTCGCTCCCCAGCAGGGCCAGATTGTTAATGCCCAGCTCCAGGAACGCATAGCTGGTGAGATGCAGCGTCGCCCAGGCAAAACACCATAGCCCAAGCAGGCGGCGGGTACGGATCAATAAAGGCTGTTTTGCGTAGCGCGCCAGCGGCGAAACCAGCAGCGTCGCCAGTAAAAATTTCAGCGCGGTGCGCCCGGTGAAGTGCTGAATATCTTTTGCCGGATCGGCACTCAGGCCGCCGTGGTTGATGGCCCAGAACAGCCATATAAATGGAAGCAGCCCCGCAAGATGCAGGGCGACTTTCAGCCAGGTAATCTGTTTTGCCGTCAGACGCACTTAGAAAAACTCCCGTAAGTCGAGGCCGCGATAGAGTGATGCGACCTGGTCAGCATAGCCGTTAAATAGCAGCGTAGGCTGGCGTTTGACGTCCAGTGCGCCGCCCGAGCCAATAAACCGCTCGCTCGCCTGCGACCAGCGGGGATGATCGACGTGCGGGTTCACGTTGGCGTAAAAACCGTACTCATCCGGGGCCGCAAGGTTCCAGGTAGTGGGCGGGCGTTCACGGGTCAGCTTGATGCTGACGATCGATTTAATGCCCTTAAAGCCATATTTCCACGGCACGGTGAGGCGGATAGGCGCGCCGTTTTGCGGCGGCAGGGCTTTGCCGTAAACACCAACGGTCATCAGCGTCAGCGGGTGCATGGCTTCATCAATACGCAATCCTTCTACGTACGGGTAATCCAGGCCACCGCCAATAAACCGGTCTTTCTGGCCGGGCATGATCTCCGGGGCGTAAAGGGTCTGGAAGGCGACATACTTCGCGTTGCTGGTGGGTTCCACCATCGCCAGCAGCTTATGCAACGGAAAACCAATCCACGGCACCACCATCGACCAGGCCTCAACGCAGCGCATGCGGTAGATTCGTTCCTCCAGCGGGAAGCGGGTGGTCAAATCGTTGTAATCGAGAGTCAGAGGTTTCGCCACTTCGCCGTCGATTTTCAGCGTCCAGGGATCGGTCTTCAGGCTGCCCGCGTTGGCCGCAGGATCGGCTTTATCCAGGCCGAACTCGTAGAAGTTGTTATAGCCTGTCACTTTCTCTTCGGGGGTTTTGGCAAGCGTGCTCTGCCACTGGGCGGGTTGGGTAAAGTTAAGCGGTTTCCCGGACGGTGCTTTTGGGCGATCGTTGCCCTTAAACCAGTCCAGCAGGTCGGCCTGGGCGAGGGGGGAGAGCGTCAGCGCACCGGCACCGATCCCCAGCATTTTCAGGATCTGGCGTCGCTTAAGCATAAAAACGGATTCCGCGGTGATATCGGCTTCCGTCAGGGGTTTCACTTTCATGGCTTCCTCCGTCATGCGTTTTTTTAAGCATGACGGAGGAGCCGGGTTAAAGCGAATATGTCACGAAAATTTGAAGATTACGCCAGCTTCACCAGCGTACGGCCCTGGATCTGGTTATTGATGATCTTCGCGGCGTATTCCGGTGCCTGCTCAAGGCTAATCTGGGTGGCGCTTTGGGTGTAGAAGGAGGCGGGCAGATCGCGAACCAGTCGTTCCCAGGCCTGGGCGCGGCGCGCTGGCGGGGTCATCACGGAATCCACACCCTGCAGACGGACATTGCGCAGAATAAACGGCATCACCGTGGTCGGGAGGGCAAAACCGCCCGCCAGGCCACACGCCGCCACGCAACCGCCGTAGTTCATCTGCGCCAGCACTTTCGCCAGCACTTTATCCCCGACGGTATCGACGGCACCGGCCCAGATCTGTTTCTCCAGCGGGCGGGTCTCTGCGAACTCATCGCGGCCCAGAATGCGGCTGGCACCGAGGCTACGCAGGTAGTCATGGGTACTTTCACGCCCGGAGACTGCTGCCACCTGATAACCCAGCTTGTGCAGCAGAGCGACAGCGGTACTGCCGACGCCGCCGCTGGCACCCGTTACCACCACCTCACCGGATTGCGGTGTTACACCGGCCTCTTCCAGCGCCATTACGCACAGCATGGCGGTAAAACCGGCGGTGCCGATGATCATTGCTTTACGGCCATCGAGTCCGTTCGGCATAGGCACCAGCCAGTCGCCGTTAACACGTGCCTGCGCGGCCAGGCCGCCCCAGTGGTTTTCGCCCACGCCCCAGCCGGTCAACAGTACCTGCTGGCCAGCATGGAAACGCGGATCTTCGCTGGCGTGTACGCGGCCCGCAAAGTCGATACCTGGAACCATTGGAAAATTGCGAATGATTTTGCCAGTGCCCGTAATGGCGAGCGCGTCTTTATAATTCAGACTGGACCAGTCGATATCAACGGTCACGGCCCCCTCAGGCAGGCGGCCTCTCCTCAATAGATTGCACTGATGCAAGTGTTTTGCCTTCCTGCTGTTCTAAGATCAAAGCCTGCATACGAATTCCTTACTCAGCATGATGATTGGAAAAAATTTTTTGAAGACTATACTCGCTCATTGATATGCAATGCCGATTTAACGCAATAAATTGCCAGATACACCGGATTTGGTAGTATGCCGATGCCGTAGTGCAAGTTAGCGCTCACTTGCTATTCTCATCAACTCACGGAGTAATCTCAAGGATGCGATTATCGACGAAGTTCTCCGCTTTCATCTCCTTGCTGACTGGCTTGACCATCTTTGTCACCCTGATCGGCTGCTCGCTCAGTTTTTATAATGCGATCCAAGGGAAGCTGGCGAACCGCGTACACTCCGTTGCGTCGGTCATTGATTCGCGTCTTGTCAGCACACCTTTTCCTGAACTTTCCCATCAGCTGGACGAGCTGATGGCACCGGTGGAAATCACGCGTGTTGAGATTAAGCAGGGCGGGAAAACCATTTTCAGCCACAACGGGTTAAAAGGCTATCGACCGGCCGGCGCGCCACTCCAGAATCTCGAACTGACCGTTCCTTCTCTTAAAAACCCCGGTATGACCATAAGTCTGGCCTATCTGGATCCGATGAACAGTTATTTTCGTTCGTTGGTGACCACCCGCACCGCTGACGGTAGCGGTGATCTTCGTGGTCGTGCTGATCTTTCTGGCAGTGCGCTGGCTGCGTCGCCAGCTCTCCGGGCAGGAGTTACTGGAGGCGCGTTCGGTGCGCATCCTTAACGGTGAACGTGGCGCCCCTGTGCGCGGGTCCGTCTATGAATGGCCATCACGCACCAGCAGTGCGCTGGACGTTCTGCTGTCCGAAATTCAGTTTGCCAGCGACCAGCGCAGCCGGATGGACACGCTGATTCGCTCCTATGCCGCCCAGGACAACAAAACGGGCCTTAATAACCGTCTTTTCTTTGATAATCAGCTGGCTACCCTGTTAGAAGATCCTGAAAAGGTTGGGTCGCACGGGGTGGTGATGATTGTTCGCCTGCCGGACTTCGATCTGCTGAAAGACAACTGGGGACGGGCAGTGGCGGAGGAGCATCTGTTTATGCTCATCAATATGCTCTCCACCTTTATGATGCGCTATCCCGGCGCACTGCTGGCGCGCTATCACCGCAGTGATTACGCCGTGCTGCTGCCGCATCGTACCCTGAAAGAGTCAGAGAGCATTGCCAGCCTGCTGTTGAAGTCGGTGGATACGCTGCCTCCCAGCAAAATGCTCGATCGTGATGACATGGTGCATATTGGCATTTGCGCCTGGCGCGGCGGCCAGACCACCGAACAGGTGATGGAGCACGCCGAAGCCGCCACCCGCAATGCTGTGTTACAGGGCGCTAACAGCTGGGCGGTTTATGATGACTCCCTGCCAGAGAAAGGGCGGGGCAATGTGCGCTGGCGTACCCTGATCGAACAGATGCTTACCCGCGGCGGACCGCGGATTTATCAAAAACCGGCGGTACTGGCAAATGGCCAGGTCCATCACCGGGAGTTGCTCTGCCGCATCTTTGACGGCAACGAAGAGGTAGTGTCAGCGGAATATCTGCCGATGGTGCTGCAGTTTGGTCTGTCGGAGGAGTACGACCGTCAGCAAATTTCGCGATTGATGCCATTCTTATCCTTCTGGCCCGAAGAACATCTGGCGCTGCAGGTGACGGTGGAGTCTTTAATCCGCCCACGTTTCCAGCGCTGGCTGCGCGATGTGTTGATGCAATGTGAAAAATCGCAGCGTAAACGGATTATTTTTGAACTTGCAGAGGCGGATGTTTGTCAACACATCAGTCGGTTACAGCCGGTGGTACGGCTGATCAATGCGCTGGGTGCGCGTGTGGCGGTAACGCAGGCGGGCTTGACGCTGGTCAGCACCAGCTGGATCAAGGCGCTGGAGGTAGAGCTGTTGAAGCTGCATCCGGGGCTGGTAAGGAACATTGAAAAACGTACGGAAAACCAACTGCTGGTACAGAGTCTGGTTGAAGCCTGCAAGGGAACGCAAACCCATGTTTTTGCCACAGGTGTGAGGTCTCGAACCGAATGGCGGACGTTGACAGAGCGCGGAGTTACAGGGGGTCAGGGCGATTTTTTTGCTGCCTCTCAGCCTCTTGACAGCAATGTGAAAAAATATTCGCAAAGATACTCTGTTTAACCTGCCGTTTGGTGAGTTTTCACGTAGAATATCGCGCCTGTAGCGTGATGTATGACGAGCAAAATGACAGTGAGCGACCTTAAACGGGTTACAAATGAACGTGAGGAACGCTGTTTTTTCTCTGACCTGAGGGAGTCAGGCGACGATTTGTAACAAAGGAAACGTGCTGCACAAATTTTCACCGTAGCAGGCGATTTTTGCGCCTTGTCGCTGCTGCGTGTGGTTGGTAAAGTAAGCGGATTTTGTTTTCCGCCCCAGCTTTCAGGATTATCCCTTAGTATGTTGAAAAAATTTCGTGGCATGTTTTCCAATGACCTGTCCATTGACCTGGGTACTGCGAATACCCTCATTTATGTAAAAGGACAAGGCATCGTACTGAATGAGCCTTCAGTTGTGGCCATTCGTCAGGATCGTGCTGGTTCACCGAAAAGCGTAGCGGCCGTCGGCCATGACGCTAAGCAGATGCTTGGTCGTACGCCGGGTAATATCGCTGCCATTCGACCGATGAAAGACGGCGTTATCGCTGACTTCTTCGTGACCGAGAAAATGCTTCAGCACTTTATCAAACAGGTGCACAGCAACAGCTTTATGCGTCCAAGCCCACGTGTTCTGGTGTGTGTGCCGGTTGGCGCTACACAGGTAGAGCGTCGTGCTATTCGTGAATCCGCTCAGGGCGCTGGTGCGCGTGAAGTCTTCCTGATTGAAGAGCCGATGGCTGCAGCTATTGTGCCGGCCTGCCGGTTTCCGAAGCGACCGGCTCCATGGTGGTGGATATCGGTGGCGGTACCACTGAAGTGGCCGTTATCTCTCTGAACGGTGTGGTTTACTCCTCTTCCGTACGTATCGGTGGTGACCGCTTCGACGAAGCCATCATCAATTACGTTCGCCGTAACTACGGCTCTCTGATCGGTGAAGCCACCGCAGAGCGTATTAAGCACGAAATCGGTTCTGCTTACCCGGGTGACGAAGTGCGCGAGATCGAAGTGCGCGGCCGTAACCTGGCAGAAGGCGTTCCACGTGGCTTTACCCTGAACTCCAACGAAATCCTCGAAGCGCTGCAAGAGCCGTTGACCGGCATTGTTAGCGCCGTCATGGTTGCCCTCGAGCAGTGCCCGCCGGAACTGGCTTCCGATATCTCCGAGCGCGGTATGGTTCTGACCGGTGGTGGTGCGCTGCTGCGTAACCTCGACCGCCTGTTGATGGAAGAGACAGGTATTCCTGTCGTAGTTGCTGAAGATCCACTGACTTGCGTAGCCCGTGGCGGCGGCAAGGCGCTGGAGATGATCGACATGCACGGCGGCGACTTGTTCAGCGAAGAGTAGTCAGGTGTGAAAGGGTAGCGGATGGCTACCCTTTCTCTCTGACGCGAGAGTACGCATAGCCTATGAAGCCAATTTTTAGCCGTGGCCCGTCGCTACAGTTTCGCCTGATCCTTGGGGTGTTAGTAGCGCTTGGTGTCATTATTGCCGATAGCCGCCTCGGTACGTTCAGCCAGATCCGAACGTACATGGATACCGCCGTCAGTCCTTTCTACTTTGTATCAAATGGTCCCCGTGAACTACTCGACAGCGTCTCGCAAACCCTGTCCTCACGCGATCAACTCGAACTTGAAAACCGCGCGTTACGCCAGGAACTGCTGCTGAAAAACAGCGAACTACTGATGCTGGGCCAGTACAAGCAGGAGAATGCCAGACTGCGTGAACTGCTGGGTTCCCCGCTGCGTCAGGATGAGCAGAAAATGGTAACCCAGGTGATCTCCACCGTTAACGATCCGTACAGCGATCAGGTGGTGATCGACAAGGGCAGCGTCAATGGCGTATACGAAGGCCAGCCGGTGATCAGCGATAAAGGCGTTGTCGGCCAGGTGGTCGCCGTCGCCAAGCTCACCAGCCGTGTGCTGCTGATTTGCGATGCCACCCATGCGCTGCCGATCCAGGTACTGCGTAACGATATCCGCGTGATTGCGGCCGGTAACGGCTGTACTGACGATCTGCAGCTCGAACATCTGCCTGCGAATACCGATATTCGCGTGGGCGATGTGCTGGTGACGTCGGGTCTGGGCGGACGCTTCCCGGAAGGTTATCCGGTTGGGGTGGTCTCCTCCGTGAAGCTGGATACTCAGCGCGCCTATACCGTGATTCAGGCACGCCCAACGGCAGGTCTGCAGCGTCTGCGCTATCTGTTGCTGTTGTGGGGTGCCGATCGTAACGGGACCAACCCGATGACCCCGGAAGATGTACATCGCGTTGCGAATGAACGTCTGATGCAGATGATGCCGCAGGTTCTGCCTGCGCCAAACTCAATGGGGCCGCCTGCGCCAGTACCTGCGCCGGCAACCGGGCTGACCCAGCCGCTGCCTGATGCGCCACCGCCACCGCAACTCTCCCCGGGAGGGCAATAGTGGCAAGCTATCGTAGCCAGGGACGCTGGGTTATCTGGCTCTCGTTTTTGATCGCGCTGTTGCTGCAAGTGATGCCCTGGCCGGACGACATTCTCGTTTTCCGGCCAAACTGGGTGCTGCTTATTCTGCTCTACTGGATCCTCGCTCTGCCGCACCGCGTAAATGTGGGCACAGGTTTTGTGATGGGTGCCATACTGGATCTGATTAGCGGTTCAACGCTTGGCGTACGCGCCCTGTCCATGAGCATCATCGCATACCTGGTCGCTCTAAAATTCCAGCTCTTTCGTAATCTGGCGCTCTGGCAACAGGCGCTGGTGGTGATGTTGTTATCCATGGCCGCGGATATCATTGTTTTCTGGGCAGAGTTTTTAGTGATCAACGTCTCTTTCCGTCCGGAAGTGTTCTGGAGTAGTGTAGTAAACGGTGTGCTCTGGCCGTGGTTGTTCCTGCTGATGCGTAAGGTTCGCCAGCAATTTGCCGTGCAATAAAAGGTTTCTATGACGTCTCTATATCTTGCCTCCGGTTCACCCCGTCGCCAGGAGCTGCTCACCCAATTGGGTGTCGCCTTCGAACGTATCGTGACTGGTATCGAAGAAAAACGTGCTGAGGGCGAAAGCGCACAACAGTATGTTTCCCGTCTGGCACGGGAGAAAGCGCTGGCTGGCGTGGCGCAGGTGCCGCGTGATTTACCGGTGCTGGGGGCAGATACCATCGTGATCCTGAATGGTGAAGTCCTCGAGAAACCGCACGACGATGAGCAAGCGTTTAAGATGCTGAGCAAATTGTCCGGCCAAACGCATCAGGTCATGACCGCCGTCGCGCTGGCAGACCGCCAGCAGGTGCTCGATTGCCTGGTGGTGACCGATGTGACGTTCAGAGTACTCACCGAAGAGGATATCGCCGGTTATATCGCCAGCGGTGAACCAATGGATAAAGCAGGTGCATACGGTATTCAAGGGTTGGGTGGCTGCTTTGTCAGGAAGATCAATGGCAGCTATCACGCCGTAGTCGGCTTACCGCTGGTGGAAACGTATGAGTTGCTGAGCAATTTTAACTCACTGCGTGAGGAAGGGATAATTATGACGGCTGAATTGTTGGTAAACGTAACGCCCTCGGAAACCCGTGTGGCGTATATCGACGGTGGAATTCTTCAGGAAATTCATATCGAGCGTGAAGCGCGGCGCGGAATAGTAGGCAATATCTACAAAGGTCGTGTCAGTCGTGTACTACCGGGTATGCAGGCGGCATTTGTAGATATTGGCCTCGATAAAGCGGCCTTCTTACATGCTTCAGATATCATGCCGCATACCGAATGCGTGGCGGGTGAAGAGCAGAAACAGTTCACCGTTCGTGATATCTCCGAGCTGGTCCGTCAGGGTCAGGATCTGATGGTGCAGGTGGTGAAAGATCCCTTAGGCACTAAAGGTGCGCGCCTGACGACCGACATTACCTTACCTTCCCGTTATCTGGTCTTTATGCCGGGTGCATCGCACGTTGGCGTCTCCCAGCGTATCGAGAGCGAAAGCGAGCGTGAACGCCTGAAAAAAGTCGTGAGCGCGTACTGCGATGAGCAGGGCGGGTTCATTATTCGCACCGCCGCAGAGGGGATAAGCGAAGACGATCTGGCCTCGGATGCCGCCTACCTGAAACGTGTCTGGACAAAAGTGATGGAGCGTAAAAAACGCAACCAGACCCGCTATCAGCTATACGGTGAGCTGGCGCTTGCCCAGCGCGTCCTGCGCGACTTCGCCGATGCCCAGCTTGACCGTATTCGCGTCGACTCCCGTCTGACTTACGATGCGCTGCTCGAATTTACCGCCGAATACATCCCGGAAATGCCGGGTCTGCTGGAGCACTACACCGGGCGCCAGCCGATTTTTGATCTCTATGACGTCGAGAACGAGATCCAGCGCGCGCTGGAGCGCAAGGTCGAACTTAAGTCCGGCGGCTATCTGATTATCGATCAGACCGAAGCGATGACCACCGTGGATATCAACACCGGGGCCTTTGTCGGCCATCGCAATCTGGACGACACCATTTTCAATACCAATATCGAAGCGACACAGGCCATTACGCGTCAGCTTCGTCTACGCAATCTGGGTGGCATTATCATTATCGACTTTATCGATATGAGTAACGAAGACCACCGCCGCCGCGTACTGCATTCCCTGGAGCAGGCGCTGAGTAAAGATCGCGTCAAAACCAGCATCAATGGCTTCTCCCAACTGGGCCTGGTTGAGATGACCCGCAAGCGCACCCGCGAAAGCGTGGAGCATGTGCTGTGCAGCGAGTGCCCGACCTGTCATGGCCGCGGCACGGTAAAGACGGTAGAAACGGTCTGTTACGAGATCATGCGTGAGATCGTTCGCGTCCATCACGCCTACGACTCCGACCGCTTCCTGGTCTATGCTTCTCCTTCAGTGGCGGAAGCCCTTAAAGGCGAAGAGTCCCACGCGCTGGCAGAAGTGGAAATCTTTGTCGGCAAACAGGTAAAAGTGCAGATAGAGCCGCTCTATAACCCGGAGCAGTTTGACGTAGTAATGATGTAATCCGCAGGGTGCTGCGAGACAAGAACGGCTGACAAGGAGAGACGCGTGAGGCGATTGCCGGGGATTTTATTGCTTACAGGGGCAACGCTGATCGTGATTGTCGCGCTGCTCGTAAGCGGGCTGCGTCTCATATTGCCGCATCTGGACAGCTGGCGCCCTGAGCTGCTGGCGAAAATCGAATCCGCGACCGGTGTGCCCGTCGCGGCCAGCCAGCTCAACGCGAGCTGGCAGAACTTCGGCCCGACGCTGGAAGTGCGCGACATCAAGGCGCAGCTGAAGGACGGCGGCCACCTTAACATCAAGCGCGTCACCCTTGCGCTGGACGTATGGCAAAGCCTGCTGCACCTGCGCTGGCAGTTTCGCGATCTGACCTTCTATCAACTGCAGTTTCTGACCAACACTCCGCTACGCAGCGACGACCAGGGTGAAGGCTTCGAGGCCAACCGCATCAGCGATCTGTTCCTGCGCCAGTTCGATCACTTCGATCTGCGCGACAGCGAAATCAGCTTTATCACGCTTTCCGGGCAGCGCGCCGAACTGGCAATCCCTCAGCTTACCTGGCTTAACGGCAAAGATCGGCATCGGGCGGAAGGCCAGGTCAGCCTATCGAGCCTGAACGGGCAGCATGGCGTGATGCAGGTGCGGATGGATCTGCGTGACGACAATGGCCTGCTGAATAACGGCAAAGTGTGGATGCAGGCCGATGACGTAGACGTCAAACCCTGGCTGGGTGAGTGGCTACAGCAGAATATGCAGCTGGAAACCGCGCGTTTCAGTATTGAAGGGTGGATGACCCTCTCCAACGGCGAGTTCGCCAGCGGCGATATCTGGCTGAAGCAGGGGGGCGCCAGCTGGCCGGGTAAGGCGCGTCAGCATCAGCTTTCGGTTGATAACCTGACTGCGCACGTTACCCGCGAGAAAGAGGGCTGGCAGTTCGCCATCCCGGATACCCGTATTACGATGGACGATAAGGCGTGGCCGCGCGGCGCGTTGTCGCTGGCCTGGATCCCGGCGCAGGACGTTGGCGGTGCCAACAACAAACGCAGCGACGAGCTACGTATTCGTGCCAGCAATCTGGAACTGTCGGGCCTTGAAGGGCTGCGAACTATCGCGGCGAAGCTCTCCCCCCTCGCTGGGCGAAGTGTGGCAGGCCACCCAACCGGTTGGGGCGATTAACGCCCTGGCCCTCGATATTCCACTGCAGGCGACGGAAAAAACCCGCTTTAACATCGCATGGACCGATCTCGCCTGGAAGCAGTGGGAACTGCTGCCGGGTGCCGAGCATTTTAGCGGCACTCTGGAAGGCAGCGTGGGAAGATGGCCGTCTGGTGGCCCACATCCATGATGCGAAAAATGCCTTACGAAACCGTCTTCCGCGCTCCGCTGGAGGTAGAGAAAGGCACGGCAACCCTTCATTGGTTGAAAAACGAGAAAGGATTCCAGCTCGACGGACGCAATATCGACGTCAAAGCCAAAGCGGTGCATGCCCGGGGTGGTTTCCGCTATCTGCAACCGGCGGGTGATGAACCCTGGCTGGGGATCCTGGCGGGCATAAGCACCGACGACGGGTCGCAGGCCTGGCGCTATTTTCCTGAAAACCTGATGGGCAAAGCGCTGGTGGATTACCTGAGCGGTGCTATTCAGGGCGGACAGGCGGATAACGCCACCCTGGCCTATGGTGGCAACCCACACCTCTTCCCCTACAAGCACAACGAAGGTCAGTTCCAGGTTCTGGTGCCGTTACGCAACGCCACCTATGCCTTCCAGCCTGACTGGCCAGCCCTGAAAAAACCTCGATATTGAACTTAACTTTATCAATGACGGGTTATGGATGAAGACCGACGGCGTCGCGCTGGGCGGGGTGAAGGCCAGTAACCTGACCGCGGTGATCCCGGACTATTCGAAAGAAAAACTGCTGATCGACGCCGATATCAACGGGCCAGGAAAAGCCGTTGGGCCGTACTTTGACGAGACGCCGCTGGATGATTCACTGGGTGCCACCCTTAAGCAGCTCCAGTTGGATGGTGATGTGAATGCTCGCTTACATCTGGATATCCCGCTGGACGGTACCATGACCACCGCCGAAGGCGACGTCAGGCTGAAAAATAACAGCTTATTCATTAAGCCGCTGAACAGCAGCATTAACAATCTGAGCGGCCAGTTCAGCTTCGTGAATGGCGATCTGAAAAGCGGGCCGCTGACGGCAAGCTGGTTCAATCAGCCGCTGAATATCGACTTCTCCACCACAGAAGGCGAGAAGGCCTATCAGGTGGGGATCAATCTGGATGCCAGTTGGCAGCCGTCTCGGTTGGACGTGCTGCCAAAAACGCTCAGTCAGTCTCTGGGTGGCCGCTTGCCGTGGAACGGTAAGGTCGCCATTGAGCTGCCTTATCGGGGTGATGCCCATTACAAGGTTGATCTCAGCGGCGATCTGAAGAACGTCAGCAGCGATCTGCCATCTCCGCTGGACAAACCGGCGGGCGAACTGCTGCCAGTAAAAGTGAACGTCGACGGGGATCTCAACAGCTTTACCCTGACGGGCAATGCGGGCGGCAAAAACCACTTTAACAGCCGCTGGCTGCTGAACCGCAGGCTGACGCTCGATCGCGCCATCTGGACCTCCGACAGTCGCACGCTGCCGCCACTGCCGGAACAGGCAGGTGTTGAACTCAACCTGCCGCCAATGGACGGTGCCGAGTGGTTAGCACTGTTCCAGCGTGGCGTTGGGGAAAATGTAGATGACTCAGTGCAGTTCCCGCAGCACATCACGGTGCGCACTCCCGCGCTGACGCTGGGTGGGCAGCAGTGGAATAACCTGAGCATTGTCACGCAGCCTACCCTGAACGGCTCAAGCGTTGAGGCGCAGGGACGGGAAATCAACGCCACCCTGCTGATGCGCGACACTGCGCCATGGCAGGCGGCGATCCGCTATCTCTATTACAACCCGGGCACCGCCACCACCGGGAAAGGCAACACGGTTTCGCCATTAGCCAGCACCACACAGGTCAATTTCAGCGGCTGGCCTGATTTACAGCTGCGCTGTGCCGAGTGCTGGTTATGGGGACAGAAATATGGCCGTATCGATGGTGATTTTCACCATCAAGGGCAACACCCTGACTCTGGCGGGCGGGCTGATTGATACCGGCTTCGGCCGCCTGACCGCCAACGGCGAGTGGGTGAACGGTGCCGGGGAGCAGCGCACCTCACTGAAAGGGCAACTCAAAGGCAACAAGCTGGATGCGGCATCGAACTATTTCGGTATCACTACTCCGATTCGCGGGTCGTCGTTTGATCTCGACTACGATCTGCACTGGCGCGACCAGCCGTGGAAGCCTGACGAAGCCTCGCTGAACGGCATCCTTAAGACCCGGCTGGGCAAAGGTGAAATAGCCGATCTGAGCACCGGCCATGCGGGCCAACTGCTGCGTCTGCTCAGCTTCGACGCCCTGCTGCGTAAGCTGCGCTTCGACTTCAACGATACCTTCAGCGAAGGGTTCTACTTCGACTCGATTCGCAGTACCGCGTGGATCAAAGATGGGGTGTTGCACACTGATGATACTCTGGTGGACGGACTGGAAGCGGATATCGCCATGAAAGGCTCCGTCAATCTGGTGCGCCGCGAGCTGGATATGGAAGCGGTAGTGGCACCGGAAATTTCCGCCACCGTCGGCGTGGCAGCGGCCTTTGCCGTTAATCCGATCGTCGGCGCGGCGGTGGTTTGCCGCCAGTAAAGTGCTGGGGCCGCTGTGGAGTAAAGTCTCCATTCTGCGCTACCACATCACTGGCCCGGTCGATAAGCCGCAGATTAATGAAGTGCTGCGCCAGCCGCGTAAAGATGCACAGCAATGATTTGACGCAGGCAATTAATTGCCTCACTCTCAATAGATAAGATCTTAGATACGTCCTGTGGACGGCAACGAACGAGTAGCAAAACGATGAGTCTGAACCTGGTAAGTGAACATTTGCTGGCAGCGAACGGCCTGAGCCATCAGGACCTGTTCTCCATTCTTGGTCAACTGACCGAACGCCGTCTCGACTACGGCGATCTCTACTTTCAGTCGAGCTATCACGAATCCTGGGTTTTAGAAGACAGCATTATTAAAGATGGCTCTTACAACATCGATCAGGGCGTCGGTGTTCGTGCCATCAGCGGTGAAAAAACCGGTTTTGCCTATGCAGATCAGATTAGCCTGGCCGCGCTTGAGCAGAGCGCGCAGGCGGCACGGACCATCGTGCGCGACAGCGGTGACGGCCGGGTGAAAACCCTGGGTGAAGTACAGCACACTGCGCTCTACACCAGCGTCGATCCGCTGCAAAGCATGAGCCGTGAAGAGAAGCTGGATATCCTGCGTCGGGTGGATAAAGTCGCCCGCGCGGAAGATAAGCGCGTCCAGGAAGTCTCCGCCAGCCTGAGCGGCGTATATGAGCTGATTCTGGTAGCGGCGACGGACGGCACGCTGGCCGCCGATGTACGTCCACTGGTGCGTCTGTCCGTCAGCGTGCTGGTGGAAGAGGATGGCAAACGCGAGCGCGGCTCCAGCGGCGGCGGCGGTCGTTTTGGTTATGAATGGTTCCTTAAACCCGGTCGAAGGTGAAGTGCGCGCCGACGCATGGCAAAAGAGGCCGTGCGGATGGCGCTGGTTAACCCTCTCTGCCGTAGCGGCACCTGCGGGCACCCTGCCAGTGGTACTGGGCGCGGCTGGCCTGGCGTACTGCTGCACGAAGCGGTAGGTCACGGTCTGGAAGGCGACTTCAACCGTCGCGGCACCTCCGTATTCAGCGGTCACATGGGTGAGCTGGTCGCCTCTGAACTCTGCACCGTGGTGGATGATGGCACCATGACCGATCGTCGTGGCTCCATTTCTATCGACGATGAAGGAACGCCGGGTCAGTACAACGTGCTGATCGAGAACGGTATCCTGAAAGGCTATATGCAGGACAAACTGAATGCGCGCCTGATGGGTGTGGCCCCAACCGGTAACGGCCGTCGCGAATCCTACGCGCACCTGCCGATGCCGCGTATGACCAACACCTATATGCTGGCGGGTAAATCCACGCCGCAGGAGATCATCGAGTCGGTGGAGTATGGTATCTACGCCCGAACTTCGGCGGCGGCCAGGTGGATATCACCTCGGGCAAATTTGTCTTCTCCACCTCAGAAGCCTATCTGATTGAGAAGGGCAAAGTAACCAAAGCGGTGAAAGGCGCGACCTTAATCGGTTCCGGCATCGAAGCGATGCAGCAGATCTCCATGGTCGGTAACGATCTGAAGCTGGATAACGGCGTGGGTGTCTGCGGTAAAGAAGGCCAGAGCCTGCCAGTGGGCGTGGGTCAGCCGACCCTGAAGGTAGATAACCTGACCGTTGGCGGTACCGCGTAATTTCTCCTTTCGACATGCCCTCTCCCTGTGGGAGAGGGCAACAGACTACTCCTTCCTTGCCCGCATCTCCTGAAACAGCGCCGCCACCTGCACGAAATAATCGGTCAGATAGTTAATGCACACCTGCACCTTCAGCGGGCAGCTTGTCCTTTTCGGTATAGACCGCATACACCGGACGTGGATCCGATTGATAGCGTGGGAAGAGGATCTCCAGCTCACGCTGTTGATCTCATTGATCACCCACATCAGCGGAACGTAGGGCGATCCCGGCCCCGGCCACCAGCCAGCGGGAGATGGTCATCGGATCGTTGGTGACAAAACGCCCCTGCGGCAGCAGTTTGGTGGATAACCCTTCCGGCGCGACCAGTTCAAATTCATTATCCGGGCGGCACGCTGTACTCCAGCCAGGCGTGATTGCTGAGATCGCCGGTTTCTCCGGATCCCCGCTCTGGGCGAGATACTTTTTCGCCGCGCATACCACCATCGGCATACTGCCCAGACGGCGGAGAGAAGAGGCTGGAGTCCTGCAACGCCCCGACGCGGATCACCACATCCAGCCATCGGGCAATCAGATCCGGGGCGGAATGCCGGTGACCAGATTAACCGTCAGGACCCGGATTACTCCTGCAACATCTCGGCGGTCATTTCGGCCAGGACATTTTGTGCCATAGTTGAAGAGCAGCCGATACGCAGGGTGCCGATGGGGGTGTTATTAAAGGCGTAGAGTTGCTCATGCACCGCCTGGGGCCTCATACAGCATTCGCCGACAGCCCTGATAATAAATTTTGCCTGCTTCGGTCAGGCCGAGGCTGCGGGTGCTGCGGTTGAGGAGCTTTACCTGGAGGTCATCTTCCAGTTTGGCGACGGTCTGACTGATTGACGAGACGCTCATCTGCAGTTGCCTTGCCGCGGCGGTAAAAGAACCCAGCTCAACGACTTTGGCAAAAACTGACATTCGTTTTAGACGTTCCATTGTTCACTCTGGCTTAAAAGTGATTTAGATCACATATGATAGATAACAGCATAACAGTTACGCTAATATATTATTTATACATTATAGCTACGCCACGCCGCCCGGCTTCTCTTGCCCCTTCTGCGGTGCCGTATGCTGAATAATTCTTTCGCCTGCTCGCACTAATCAAGGTCAACATGAGTCTGTTTCCCGTTATCGTGGTGTTCGGATTGTCGTTCCCACCGATATTCTTCGAACTTCTTTTATCACTGGCGATTTTTTGGCTGGTGCGAAAGGTGCTGGCTCCGACCGGGATCTATGATTTCGTCTGGCACCCTGCATTGTTCAATTCTGCGCTGTATTGCTGCCTGTTCTATCTGGTATCGCGCTTGTTTGTTTGAGGTTGATGTGAAAACGCTAACAAGAAAAATCTCCCGTACCGCCATTACTGTGGCGCTGGTCATCCTCGCGTTCATCGCTATTTTTCGCGCGTGGGTTTACTACACTGAGTCGCCATGGACGCGTGACGCACGCTTTAGTGCCGACATCGTCGCGATCGCCCCGGATGTGGCGGGACTGATCACTGCCGTCAATGTGCATGATAACCAGTTGGTGAAGAAGGATCAGGTGCTCTTCACCATTGACCAGCCCCGCTACCAGAAAGCGCTGGAAGAAGCGGAAGCGGATGTCTCCTACTACCAGGCACTGGCCGCGGAAAAACGCCGTGAGGCAGGGCGCCGTAATAAGCTGGGGATTCAGGCGATGTCCCGCGAGGAGATCGACCAGTCCAATAACGTGCTGCAAACGGTCCTGCATCAGATGGCGAAGGCCGAAGCCACACGCGATCTGGCGAAGCTCGATCTTGAGCGTACCGTGATCCGCGCCCCGTCTGACGGCTGGGTGACCAACCTCAACGTCTACACCGGCGAATTTATTACTCGCGGTTCCACCGCCGTGGCTCTGGTCAAACAGCACTCTTTTTATGTCCTCGCCTATATGGAAGAGACTAAGCTGGAGAACGTCCGTCCTGGCTATCGGGTAGAGATCACCCCGCTTGGCAGTAACCGTGTACTGAAAGGGACGGTTGATAGCGTGGCAGCAGGGGTGACCAACTCCAGCGCCACCCGTGACAGCAAAGGGATGGCCACCGTCGATTCCAATCTGGAGTGGGTGCGTCTGGCGCAGCGCGTGCCGGTACGTATTCGTCTTGACGATCAGCAGGGCAACCTGTGGCCTGCGGGGACCACCGCCACCGTGGTGATCACCGGTGAGAAAGATCGGGATGCCAGCCATGACTCGCTGTTCCGCAAAATCGCCCACCGCCTGCGTGAGTTTGGTTAATCGCCATGGGCATCTTCTCCATCGCCAACCAGCACCTGCGCTTTGCGATTAAGCTGGCCTTCGCCATCGTGCTGGCGCTGTTTGTCGGCTTTCACTTTCAACTGGAAACACCCCGCTGGGCGGTGCTGACCGCGGCGATTGTCGCCGCAGGCCCGGCATTTGCAGCAGGGGGTGAACCTTACTCAGGTGCCATTCGCTATCGCGGGATGCTACGTATCGTCGGCACCTTTATCGGCTGTATCGCCGCGCTGACCATCGTTATTCTGATGATCCGTACCCCGCTGCTGATGCTGATGGTATGTTGTATCTGGGCCGGTTTCTGCACCTGGATCTCCTCCCTGGTGCGGGTGGAAAACTCCTATGCCTGGGGGCTTTCTGGCTATACGGCGCTGATCATTATTATCACCATCGAGGCCAACCCGCTGCTGACGCCACAGTTTGCCGTGGAGCGCTGCAGTGAGATTGTCATGGGGATCGTCTGTGCGATCGTGGCGGATCTGCTCTTCTCCCCACGCTCCATTAAGCAGGAGGTGGATCGCGAGCTGGACGCGCTGATCGTCGCCCAGTATCAGCTGATGCAACTGTGCATTAAGCATGGCGACAGTGAAGAGGTTGATAACGCCTGGAGCGCGCTGGTGCGTCGTACCACCGCGCTGGAAGGGATGCGCAGCAACCTCAATATGGAGTCGTCGCGCTGGTCGCGGGCGAATCGCCGTCTGAAGGCGATCAATACCGTCTCCTTAACCCTGATCACCCAGGCCTGCGAAACTTATCTTATCCAGAACACGCGTCCCGAGGCGATCACGGAGACTTTCCGGGAAACAGTTTGCTACCCCCGTCGCCACCGTTCAGGATGTGCATAAACAGCTCAAACGTATGCGGCGTGTCATCGCCTGGACCGGTGAACGCGACACTCCGGTGACGATCTATACCTGGGTTGGCGCGGCGACGCGTTATCTGCTGCTCAAACGTGGTGTGATCGGCAATACCAAAATCAGCGCCCACCGAAGAGGAGGTGCTGCAGGGCGAGGTGGTGGTCAAAGCCGAATCGGCAGAACGTCACCATGCGATGGTCAACTTCTGGCGCACCCACGCTCGCCTGTATGCTGGGGACGCTGTTCTGGCTGTGGACCGGCTGGACTTCCGGCAGCGGTGCCATGGTGATGATTGCTGTGGTCACCTCGCTGGCCATGCGTCTGCCTAACCCGCGGATGGTGGCGCTCGATTTTCTGTACGGAACCCTGGCGGCACTGCCGCTTGGCGCCTTCTATTTCCTGGTGGTTCTGCCCTCGACCCAGCAAAGCATGCTGTTGCTCTGTATCAGTCTTGCCGTGATGGCCTTCTTTATTGGTATAGAGGTGCAGAAGCGACGTCTGGGTTCGCTTGGGGCGCTGGCCAGCACCATCAATATTCTTGTGCTGGATAACCCGATGACGTTTCACTTCAGCCAGTTTCTCGACAGCGCGCTGGGGCAGATTGTTGGCTGTTTCCTCGCGATGATGGTCATTCTGCTGGTGCGCGATAACTCTCAGGCCCGCACCGGACGCGTGCTGCTGAACCAGTTTGTTTCCGCGGCTGTTTCAGCGATGACCACCAACACCGCCCGGCGTAAAGAGAATCATCTGCCCGCGCTCTACCAGCAGCTGTTTTTACTGCTGAACAAATTCCCGGGCGATATTGCGAAGTTCCGGCTGGCGCTGACCCTGATCATCGCCCATCAGCGCCTGCGCAATGCACCGGTGCCGGTCAATGACGATCTCTCTGCATTCCACCGCCAGCTGCGACGCACCGCCGATCATGTCATTTCGGCCTCCAGCGATGATAAGCGGCGACGTTACTTTACCCAGCTGCTGGCAGAGCTGGACATCTACCAGGAAAAACTGCGCATCTGGGAGGCACCGCGACAGGTGACCGAACCGGTGCAGCGGCTGGTGGGAATGCTGCATCGCTACCAGAATGCGCTCACCGACAGCTGATCCTCCTGAAAACCGACGCCGTAAGCGTCGGTTTTTTTGTGACTATACTTATCCTGGCAAGTACTTAAACCCGGACGGGAGGATACATGACGACCCAGGCTCTTCAGGACAGTGCGCTATTTCAGACAGGATATTTGGTCGATGGTGTATGGAAAACGCTCGATACCACATTTGATGTCGTAAATCCGGCCACCGGCGAGGTGATCGCCAAAGTAGCAAAAGCCGGCACCAAAGAGACCGAAGAGGCTATCGCCGCCGCCAGCCGTGCTTTCCCGGCGTGGCGTGCGAAAACCGCCAAAGAGCGCTCGGCCATCCTCTATCGCTGGTATGAATTAATCATTGAGAACAAGCAGTGGCTTGGACAACTGATGACCACCGAGCAGGGCAAGCCGCTGAAAGAGGCGGAAGGCGAGGTGGAGTACGCGGCCAGCTTTATACAGTGGTTCGCCGAGCAGGCCAAACGCGCTAACGGTGAAATCATTCCTCCGGTTAAACCTGGCTCCCGCATTCTGGCCACCCGCGAACCGGTTGGCGTGGTGGCGGCAATCACACCGTGGAATTTCCCGATGGCGATGCTGACCCGCAAGCTCGGCCCGGCGCTGGCCGCAGGCTGTACCGGGGTGATCAAACCGGCCAACAACACGCCGCTCAGCGCCTTTGCATTACTTACCCTCGCCAAAAAGGCGGGCGTCCCGGACGGCGTACTCAACGCGGTCGCAGGCAATACCTCTCAGATAAGCGATGCGATCATGGCCAGCCATGAGGTGCGAAAAATCTCCTTTACCGGCTCGACGGCGGTAGGAAAAACGCTGGTACGCAATGCCGCCGAGACCATGAAAAAAGTCTCGATGGAGCTGGGCGGTAATGCGCCTTATATCGTCTTTGAGGATGCCGATATTGATGCCGCGGTGAAAGGGGCCATCGCCAATAAATTCCGCAACGCCGGCCAGGTCTGCGTCAGCGTTAACCGCTTCTATATTCAGGAGTCGGTGTATGACGCCTTTGTCAGCCAGCTCGCCGCTGCCGTGAACGACTTAAAAGTGGGTAACGGTCTGGAGGAGGGCACCGTTGTCGGGCCGCTGATTGAGCCTGCCGCAGTGAAAAAAGTGCGCGAGCATGTCGAGGACGCCGTCGCCAAAGGGGCAACAATTCTGGCAGGCGGCAAAAGCGCACGATCTGGGGGGCAACTTCTGGCAGCCGACAGTGCTGGGCGATTGCCATGAAGGGATGGCGCTGGCCAGCGAAGAGACCTTTGGACCTGTTGCGGCCTGCTTTCGTTTTACCTCAGAAGAGGAGGTGATTCAGCGCGCCAACAATACGCCGTTCGGTCTGGCCGCCTATTTCTACACCCAGAATCTGCAGCGGGTGTTCCGCGTCTCGCAGGCTATTGAGAGCGGAATGATCGGAATTAACGAATGCGCGGTCTCCACTGAACTGGGTCCATTTGGCGGAGTGAAAGAGTCGGGGCTGGGTCGTGAAGGGTCTGTGCTGGGACTGGAGGAGTTCCTGGAAGTGAAAACCCTGCATATCGGGGGATTATAATCGACAGGGCGGCATCAGCCGCCCGCCTGGACGGGGTGGCGGGAAATGAATATTTATACGTTTGATTTTGATGAAATCGACAGTCAGGAAGACTTTTACCGTGAGTTTTCACGTACCTTTGGCATCGCGCGAGAGAGTGTGACGGACCTGGATTCTCTCTGGGAGATCGTCACCGGTAATCAACTGCCGCTGCCGCTTGAAATCGAGTTTACCCATTTACCGGAGAAGCTGCGCAGGCGCTTTGGGGGCGCTGATCCTGCTGTTTGATGAAGCAGAAGAAGAGCTGGAAGGTCAGATTCGCTTTAACGTTCGCCCGTAAAAGGCAAAAAAAAAAGCCCCTGCGAGGCAGGGGCAAGTCGTAGGTCAATACGACGAGGGTTTATTTGTACAGCTCGGCCGTGGCATGCCAGTGGTCACCTGTATTCAGTTCGGTGATGCGATAGCTGCTGGCGCCTGCTTTTTCTGCTTTTGCTGCCAGAGCCTGACGGACATCCATTGGCGAACCGGCAACTTCGGTAACGCCTACGCTACCCAGTGATTGCAGACCTTGCGCTTGCTCCGCGGTGACCTGATGCACAGCTGCGCTGGCACCAAATGAGAGAACGGAAGCTAAACCAAGGGTGGCGATGATTAATTTCGTGTTCATAGTCTTTACTCCTTACAGGGCACGTTCAACGGCGAGAAGGGTTATGCTGCTATTTTTATGCCTGGTGTCGTTGAACAGAGATAACGGGTATTACGGTTAATGCTCGGTACGACTTATTTGTACAGCTCAGCAGTAGCATGCCAGTGGTCACCAGAACGCGCTTCGATAACGCGATAGGGAGGAGGCACCCTGTTCCTGCGCTTTTTTGTTCAGCATCTGATTCATGTCCATCGGAGAAGTACCGATTGCACCGACAGAGACAGTACCGATAGATTCACGGGTCTGGGCCTGATCGGCGTTAATTGAATCGGCGGCAAAAGCCACCGAAAGACAGAACAGACAGAATGCTTAGTGTGGCTACGGTAGTTTTGATTTTCATGATTATCTTCCTCGTCATATTCTTTACTGGGGTCTTCGTTTCGTGACCCTCATCACAAAATCAAGTATACACTAATAACGGCAAAAATTAATACCATGCTAATTGTTTCCTATGAAATCACGTATTAAGCATCGGGGTTTTTATAACTGAAGGGAATAAAAAAGCAGGTATGAAGCGTGTTAAAGCGCTTAATATTCAGGAAAATCATAAAGATAGTACAATTTGATTATTCGTGCGATCGCAGGGCGAATCATCCACTGCATGAATGAATTGATGTGGAAAAACGCACTATTTGTTAAAGCGTGGATAACAGATTGTAAGGCAAAATGAGGCGGGCGCCGAAGATTCCCCGCTGCGATGTGCAGCAGGGAAGAGGATCAGAGTTCCTGTTCGAACAGGACCAGAATAGCTTCGTAGAGGTCTTTTACCGAGAAACCATTGGCTGGGGTCGTGAAGATGGTATCGTCACCGGCGATGGTGCCAAGAATGCCTTCTGCTTTACCGAGCGAGTCGAGCAGACGCGCAATCAACTGGGCTGCACCCGGGCTGGTGTGGATCACCACCACGGCATCGTTATAGTCGATATCCAGCACCAGATTTTTCAGTGGGCTGGAGGTTGTTGGTACACCCAGTTCAGCAGGCAGACAGTAGACCATCTCCATTTTGGCGTTGCGGGTACGCACCGCGCCAAACTTGGTTAACATGCGGGAGACTTTCGACTGGTTGATATTTTCGAAGCCTTCTTCCTGTAAGGCCTGGACGATCTCACCCTGAGAACTAAACTTTTCTTCTTTAAGCAGCGCTTTAAACGCTTTAACCAATTCTTCTTGTTTAGAAGAGATTCGCATAAATCACCCGAAATATAGCGGTAGAAACAACATTATTATGCACATGGATGAATTTTTATGCAAACTATCTGCCCAATCTTAGGCTGAAATAATGTTATGAAAGGGAGTGATTTTATCAAAATTCGTTATCGAGGAACATGCCTGCGTCACGCCTCGCAAATAACCTTAAAAGTAAATTAAATGTTATCAAATTGATGTTGTTTTGGTGGCTGGCGTGGGTGTATTGTAACCCCCTCTTGATTCGTTGCTTAGTTACCGCATAACGCCTGATAGCCTTCCGGCAGATGCGAAAAGTGCGTGACCGCTAATTCTCACACTGTGAAGATTGTAATTGTTGATCTGCTGAATTAAGGTCGCCGCGACGGAGTAACAGAAAGTTAGCTCACCATAATAAGGAGTTTAGGATGAAAGTCGCAGTCCTCGGCGCTGCTGGCGGTATCGGCCAGGCGCTTGCCCTACTACTGAAAACTCAGCTGCCTGCAGGCTCAGAACTCTCTCTGTACGATATTGCCCCGGTAACCCCTGGTGTGGCGGTTGACCTGAGCCACATCCCGACGGCTGTCAAAATCAAAGGCTTCTCCGGTGAAGATGCCCGCCCTGCGCTCGAAGGCGCAGACGTTGTGCTGATCTCCGCAGGCGTAGCACGTAAACCAGGTATGGATCGTTCCGACCTGTTCAACGTGAATGCCGGTATCGTTAAAAACCTGATCCAGCAAGTGGCGACCACCTGCCCGAAAGCCTGCATCGGGATCATCACTAACCCGGTTAACACCACCGTTGCTATCGCAGCGGAAGTGCTGAAAAAAGCGGGCGTGTATGACAAGAACAAACTGTTTGGCGTAACTACGCTGGACATCATCCGCTCCAACACCTTTGTAGCGGAACTGAAAGGCAAACAGCCAACCGAGCTTGAAGTTCCGGTTATCGGCGGCCACTCTGGCGTGACCATTCTGCCACTGCTGTCCCAGATCCCAGGCGTGAGCTTCACTGAGCAGGAAGTGGCTGACCTGACCAAGCGCATTCAAAACGCGGGCACCGAAGTGGTGGAAGCGAAGGCGGGTGGCGGCTCTGCAACCCTCTCTATGGGCCAGGCCGCAGCACGTTTCGGTCTGTCTCTGGTGCGCGCCCTGCAGGGCGAGCAGGGCGTGGTGGAATGTGCGTACGTTGAAGGCGACGGCGAGCATGCACGCTTCTTCTCTCAGCCGCTGCTGCTGGGTAAAAACGGTATCGAAGAGCGTAAATCTATCGGCACCCTGAGCGCGTTTGAGCAGCAGGCGATGGCCGGTATGCTGGACACGCTGAAGAACGATATCGTCCTGGGCGAAGAGTTCGTTAACAAGTAAGCGGCTCACTTCCCGTCAGGGCAATAAAAAACCGGAGCAATGGCTCCGGTTTTTTTATGTCTGCACACTCAGTTGGTGGCGGGGTATTCCTGAATGGTCACCTGTAGCGTCAGTTTCTTATCATCCCGCATCACTTCTACCGGAATGATGGAGCCAGGCCTGATTTCAGCCACTTGATCCATGGTCTCCAGAGCCGACAACGCCGGTTTACCGTTCACCGAGACAATCACATCATTGACCTTAATGCCTGCTTCTGCCGCCGGGCCACCGGAGGTGACTTCGTTCACCACAATGCCCTGAATCTGATCGATGCCGCCACCCTGGGTATGCAGTGGAGCAATCTCACGCCCGCCAATACCAATGTAGCCACGGATCACGCGTCCGTCGCGAATGAGCTTATCCATAATCTTGTTGGCCAGCTGGAACGGAATGGCAAAGCCGATGCCTTCAGGCGTTTCTCCGTCGTTGCTTTTATCAAAGGAGAGCGTATTGATACCCATCAGCTCACCCACTGGAGTTCACCAGCGCACCGCCGGAGTTACCGTGGTTAATGGAAGCGTCCGTTTGCAGGAAATTCTGTCGCCCGGAAGGGTTCAGGCCAATACGCCCGGTAGCACTAATGATCCCCTGAGTAATGGTCTGTCCGAGGTTATAAGGGTTACCGATAGCCAGCACCACGTCACCGATGTGCGGAATGCGCTTACGATTAATGGGGATCACCGGCAGGCCGCCCGTGGCGTTAATTTTGAGTACTGCCAGGTCGGTTAAACTGTCCGACCCCCACCAGCAGCGCCTCAAAGACGCGGCCATCCTGGAGGGCAACGATAATCTGGTCGGCATCATTGATCACATGTTTGTTGGTAATGATGTAGCCGCGTTCATCCATGATCACCCCGGACCCCAGCGTGCGGATCTCCAGTTGATTATGGCTGGTGCTGTTAAGTCCACGGTTATAGACGTTAACCACCGCAGGGGCGGCACGGCGCACTGCCTGGTTGTAACTGGCAGGCGTTTCATCTGCGCTATCGAATTGCGGCGCAGCCAGCTGATTGAACTGACGTAAAGAGGGCATCGCGACCAGTAACAGGCCACCTACAACCAGGCCGATGGCGACCGAACGAATGAGCTTTAAAACCATGATACGGGCGTCGTTAAGGGAAGATCGCAAGCAGCATAGCATGACTTATCCGGACATCACACGGGGTGATGTCCGGATGCGTACAGGCTTAACGCAGCAGAATATAAAGCGTGTCGTTACCGCGCACGATCTGCAGGGCAATAACGGAAGGTTTGCCTGCCAGCACTTTGCGCATTTCGGCAATGGACTGCACGCGAACGCGGTTCACCCCGATGATGACATCATTCTCATGCAGACCGGCCTGCGCGGCAGGGCTGCTCTTCTCGACGCTGTCGAGGGTGATGCCTTTCGTGCCGTCTTTCAGCTGCCCGTCGCTTAAGGTCGCTCCTTGCAGCGCCGGGGCAATCATCTCTGCGCTGGCGGATGAAGAGGTGCTTTTGTCCAGCGTGACCTGCAGGTCCAGCGGTTTACCGTCACGTAAAATGCCGAGCTTAACCGGTGGCGCCAGGTTCCGTGGTGGCGATGCGCGAGCGCAGTTCGGCAAAGCTGCTTAACGGTTTATCATTCAGGCTGACGATCACGTCCCCGGATTTGACGCCCGCTTTTGCCGAGCCGGAATTAGGTAACACTTCACTGACGAAGGCGCCGCGCGGCACGTTCAGGTTGAACGCTTTGGCGATATCCGCGCTCATTTCCGTGGCCTTTGATGCCCAGCAAGCCGCGTTTCACTTCGCCAAAATCAATCAGCTGCTGTGCCAGCGTACGGGCCATATTGCTGGGGATGGCGAAACCAATTCCCACGCTGCCGCCGCCGGGAGCCAGAATGGCGGTGTTAATACCGATCAGCTCCCCATTCAGGTTCAACAGCGCGCCGCCGGAGTTACCGCGGTTAATGGAGGCGTCGGTCTGGATAAAGTTTTCCAGCCCTTCGAGGTTCAGACCACTGCGACCCAGCGCGGAGACGATGCCAGAAGTGGCCGTCTGGCCCAGACCGAAGGGGTTACCTACCGCGACGGCGAAGTCCCCGACGCGCAGTTTGTCGGAATCCGCGATGGCGATCTGCGTCAGGCCGGTGGGGTTCTGCAACTGCAGCAGGGCGATATCGCTCTGATCGTCCCCGCCAATCAGCTTGGCATCGAACTCACGACCATCATTCATCTGGACACTGATTTTATCCGCATGGCTGATGACATGGTTATTGGTCAGGACATAGCCTTTCGCAGCGTCGATCACGACCCCGGAGCCCAGTCCTTCAAAAGGCTGTGCTTGATCAGGGGCATCATCGCCGAAATACTTTTTCAGCTCTTCCGGGATGCGCTGGCTTTGCACGGCGGTGCCTTCCACCTGCACGCTAACCACCGCGGGCAGGACTTTTTCCAGCATCGGGGCAAGGCTCGGGAGCGCAGCCTGGCCCGGAACCTGCGAAGGGATTGCTGCCGCCGCCGGATACGATGCCGACAGCGATAATCCGATACTCAATGCTAACGCGCTCAACAGCTGATTTTTTTTGTTCATTTATGCTGGCTCTCGCAACCTGGAATGGAGGAATAACAATCCTGAAACAGTCTGATGTTATTGAATTTTAAAACGCTGAACAATGAGGTGTTTGACTAAATAATAGCTGGGGACGGGAAGAAAGGACGGGCGCAAGGGCTGCGCCCGTAAAATTTATTTATGAAGTGCGATTAATCGCGCTTTGCGCCACCACGCAGCAGGCCGGATGCGCCTTCGGAGTAATCACGTGGCATCTGTACGGGCGCCTGATCGTTACCCGCTTCGGACTCTGCCAGGCGGTTGCGGAACGGATTGTTTTCCGCGCTCATTTCCGGCAGCAGGTTGCTGGAGCTTTTCGCCATATGCTGATAAAGCTTGCGATAATCATGGGCCATGTTGTCCAGCAGCTCGGCGCTCTGGGCGAAGTGACTCACCAGCTCTTCGCGATACTCTTCCAGTTCAGCTTTGTTCTTTTCCAGTTCGTACTGCAAAGCCTGTTGCTGGCGCAATTTGCGATTTCCAAAACGCATGGCCACGGCACCGATAGCGATGCCGACGACTAAACCAATTAGCGCATATTCCCAGGTCATGAACTTCTCCCGTTGTCTTGTGGTTCCGTAGGGTGTTGGCTCGGCTTCATGCCTGCGCCTGATTATGCCACTATAACCGCTATTTCCTTAGAAGTGGAATCCCACCGCATCATCGCGTACTGTAGAACGGCCTTTTTTTCGCCAACTCAACAGGCTGGCGGGTATTAATTGAAGGAATAACAATAAGATTATGCAAAGCCTTTCCCCAACATCGCGTTACCAACAGGCCCTGAATGAAGGTTCTCACCAGCCAGATGATGTACAGCGTGAAGCCGTAAGGCGTCTGGATAGCATCTGGCAGGCGCTGACCACCCAGCCGACCGAGGCTGCGCCTGCGGGAGGACTGAAAGCCGCGTTTGGACGGCTGCTGGGAAAGAAAGCGCCGCAAAGCGTCACGCCGGTACGCGGCTTATATATGTGGGGAGGCGTTGGCCGCGGCAAAACCTGGCTGATGGATCTTTTTTACCAAAGCCTGCCGGGAACACGTAAGCAGCGCCTGCATTTTCACCGCTTTATGCTGCGGGTACATGAAGAGCTGACGGCCCTGCAGGGGCAGAGCGATCCGCTGGATATCGTTGCCGAGCGCTTCAAAGCCGAAACCGACGTGCTGTGCTTTGATGAGTTTTTTGTTTCGGATATTACTGACGCCATGCTGTTGGGGCGGGCTGATGAAAGCGCTATTTGCCCGCGGCATTACGCTGGTGGCGACCTCCAACATTCCACCGGATGAGTTGTACCGTAACGGCCTGCAACGCGCCCGTTTCCTGCCCGCCATCGATGCAATTAAAGAGCATTGCGACATTATGAATGTTGATGCTGGCGTCGATTATCGCCTGCGTACCCTGACCCAGGCCCATCTGTGGATTTCACCGTTAAACGACGGCACGCAGCAGCAGATGGACAAGCTGTGGCTGATGCTGGCAGGCGCCGAGCGGGGTAACGCTCCCGTGCTGGAAGTGAACCATCGCCCGCTGCAAACGCTGGGTGTCGTCAATCAGACCCTCGCCGTATCGTTTGCGACCCTGTGTGTCGATGCCCGCAGTCAGCACGACTATATTGCGCTCTCGCGCCTTTTCCATACGGTGATGCTTTTCGATGTTCCGGTGATGACCAGGCTGATGGAGAGCGAAGCCCGGCGTTTTATCGCACTGGTTGATGAGTTTTACGAACGCCACGTCAAGCTGGTGGTGAGCGCCGCTGTTCCTTTATATGAGATCTATCAGGGGGAGCGGCTGAAGTTTGAGTTCCAGCGCTGCCTGTCACGCCTGCAGGAAATGCAAAGCGAAGAGTACCTGAAGCGCGAGCATATGCCTTAAGTCTGCGGTCCTCTCCTCGTGGAAGAGGGCCGGGGTGAGGGCGACAGCCCGGACTTTCCCTACCCCCGGAAAAACCCGCGTCAAATCACAATTAGGGGTCGATCTTTACCCCTGACTTCTCTATAATCTTGCGACCCCACGTTACAAGAAGGTTTTTTTCCCAAAACTTTCTCTGCGCCGGCATAGGCTATTCGAAGGGGTAGGTTTGCTGGACAATGTCGTGTGAACCTCAACTACTAAACGTTTGGGTGTTCACCAACGTGTAACTTATTTATTTGGGTAAGCTTTTAATGAAAACTTTTACAGCTAAACCAGAAACCGTAAAACGCGACTGGTATGTTGTTGACGCGACCGGTAAAACTCTGGGCCGTCTGGCTACCGAACTGGCTCGTCGCCTGCGCGGTAAGCATAAAGCGGAATACACTCCGCACGTAGATACCGGTGATTACATCATCGTTCTGAACGCTGACAAAGTTGCTGTAACCGGCAACAAGCGTACTGACAAAGTGTACTATCACCACACCGGCCACATCGGCGGTATCAAACAAGCGACCTTTGAAGAGATGATTGCCCGCCGTCCTGAGCGTGTGATTGAAATCGCGGTTAAAGGCATGCTGCCAAAAGGCCCGCTGGGTCGTGCTATGTACCGTAAACTGAAAGTTTACGCAGGTAACGAGCACAACCACGCGGCACAGCAACCGCAAGTTCTTGACATCTAATCGGGATTATAGGCAATGGCTGAAAATCAATACTACGGCACTGGTCGCCGCAAAAGCTCCGCCGCTCGCGTGTTCATCAAACCGGGCAGTGGTAAAATCGTTATCAACCAACGTTCTCTGGAACAGTACTTCGGTCGTGAAACTGCCCGCATGGTAGTTCGTCAGCCGCTGGAACTGGTCGACATGGTTGAGAAACTGGATCTGTACATCACCGTTAAAGGTGGTGGTATCTCTGGTCAGGCTGGTGCGATCCGTCACGGTATCACCCGCGCTCTGATGGAGTACGATGAGTCCCTGCGTGGCGAACTGCGTAAAGCTGGCTTCGTTACTCGTGATGCTCGTCAGGTTGAACGTAAGAAAGTCGGTCTGCGTAAAGCACGTCGTCGTCCACAGTTCTCCAAGCGTTAATTGGTTTCTGCTTCGGCAGACAACAATTGGCGGAAAAACCCGCTTCGGCGGGTTTTTTTATGGCTACCGCATAGGTTATCCACACGGCGCCCCCCTTTCTTGCGCTCTTTTTCCGCATTTCCAGAATCCCCTCACCACAAAGGCCGCAAAATCTGGTAAACTATCATCCACTTTTCTGTCCAAATAACGGTGAATGCTCGATTTTTGTTCTCTTTTTGAACAAGAGGAGACGTTCTCAGGGATGGACAACAAAACATCTGGCTAGCCTGTATGGCTGGTAGCAGTAAAAATTCTGAATATACCTGGAGGTTTTCATGGCTGTCGCTGCCAACAAACGTTCGGTAATGACGCTGTTTTCTGGTCCTACTGACATTTATAGCCATCAGTTCGTATCGTGCTGCCGAGAAGGGTGTCAGTTTTGAGATCGAGCATGTGGAAAAGGATAACCCGCCTCAGGATCTGATCGATCTCAATCCAAGCCAGAGCGTACCAACGCTGGTGGATCGTGAGCTGACCCTGTGGGAATCCCGTATCATTATGGAATATCTGGATGAGCGTTTCCCTCATCCGCCGCTGATGCCGGTTTACCCGGTTGCGCGTGGTGAAAGCCGCCTGTACATGCAGCGTATTGAGAAAGACTGGTATACGCTGGATGAACGTCATCGTGAACGGTTCTTCATCCGAAGCCGATACTGCGCGTAAACAGCTGCGCGAAGAGCTGCTGGCGATTGCGCCAGTATTCGGTCAACGTCCGTTCTTCCTGAGCGACGAGTTCAGCCTGGTCGATTGCTACCTGGCTCCGCTGCTGTGGCGTCTGCCGATTCTGGGCGTGGAGTTTAGCGGCCCGGGAGCAAAAGAGCTTAAAGGCTACATGACGCGTGTCTTCGAACGCGACTCTTTCCTTGCTTCTCTGACTGAAGCTGAACGTGAAATGCGTCTCGGCCGGGGTTAATGATTGTGGAAATGTCACAGCTTTCTCCGCGCCGTCCGTATCTGCTGCGTGCCTTCTATGAATGGTTGCTGGATAACCAGCTCACGCCGCACCTGGTTGTGGATGTGACGTTACCGGGCGTGCAGGTTCCTATGGAATATGCACGTGACGGGCAAATCGTACTGAACATTGCACCGCGCGCAGTCGGTGGCCTGGAGCTGGCGAACGATGAAGTTCGCTTTAATGCCCGTTTTGGCGGCGTGCCGCGCCAGGTGTCCGTGCCGTTGGCTGCCGTACTGGCCATCTATGCCCGTGAAAACGGTGCTGGCACTATGTTTGAGCCGGGAAGCAGCTTACGATGAAGAGGTTACCAGCCTGAATGATGAAAACGGCGCAACGGAGAGCGAAAGCGAAACCGTCATGTCGGTCATTGATGGCGATAAACCCGATCATAATGACGATCCTGATGATGAACCACCGCCGCGTGGTGGCCGACCGGCACTCCGGGTCGTAAAATAGTCTGCAGTTAAAGAGATAAATACCCAGCCTGATATCAATCGGCTGGGTATTTTTTTTGCATAGTATACTGGGAAGATATTTTTTTAATCAGCAATATGAATGTATTAGCGTTATTCAACTCAAAAATTTGCGAAAATTGACCTAATAAATAATTGTGAAATGAATATATATTTTGCTCTTATCCCTTATTATCTCTAAAAATATTATTGCTGACTATCATTTGAGTTAATCTAAAACGGGCAGTTAATATTGCTAAGTTGAATCTATATATTCAGCGGATATTATAGTCACATGCTATCCAGCATCTTGTTACAGCAGTAGTGGATATATCGTTTTTATATTTGCATCTAACTTATTCATACGTTAAGGATTAACAAATGAAAAAGGTTCTGCTCAGGTATACAACATGCGTTGATTTTACGGTTGCAACGGCAGTTAGCCCTGAGCCGCACCCTTTTAGTCGTGCAGTATTCCCGGCAGCGGCCTCTTTGGTTATTCATAATACCACCGGTCAGGCGATCACCGCTGATAATCACCGGCGTGATTCAACTGATATTCAGCTGTGTTATCCGTAATTACTCTCTTTTATTGAGCTTGCTCTGAATAAAAGAGTTCTTATCCTTTATCGACTCTTTTTTAATAGCACGTTAAAACACGGACAGTTATGTTTTTGCTATTAAGGAATTTTTACTATGTTATGCTTTAATAAACCGGCAATAAAAACCTTACTGGCTTTATCATTGTTTTCTGCGCAGTTTCCTCTCTATGCCGCAGGAATGGTTCCTGAAACCAGTTTGCTGGTCATTGATGAAGCGACCCATAGCGGTACTATCAACGTAAAAAATACGGATAGTCATCCTTCCCTGTTATATACCAATGTTGTGGATCTTCCCGATGATATTGGTTTAAAACTGGTTGTTACCCAGCCGGTGGTGCGCCTTGAACCTGGGCAGACTCAACAGGCTGCGTTTTTTACTGCAAACGAGCAAACCGTTAGAGGTTGAGCATTATAAACGTGTCACGTTCGAAGGTATCCCACCGAAGAGTGACGATAAAAAAATCAAAATTGGCATTAATATTCGTCAGGATCTCCCAGTACTTATTCGACCGGCAAAACTCCCTGTCGTGACCGATGCCTGGAAGGATCTTGAATGGTCTACAGCCGGTTCATCCGTTACGGTTAAAAACCCGAGCAAATATGTCGTGCGCCTTGCTACGAATGTTCTTCTGCAGCCATCGGGTATCTCTGGCACGCTGCCAAAAACCTACATTTTGCCTGGTGAAAGCATGACTACATCGGTGGGTAAATCGGTCAGTGGTAACACTCAAGTCAAGTTTTTCCCCGCCAGCCGTTATGGCGTAGAAGTGCCTAGCTTCATATCGGAACTAAATAAAAAATAAAGGAATATGGCGGTGCGTAAAAAAAGCCACCTCGCAATTTTTGTGCGCGCAGTTATTTACGGCGCATTACCTCTGATACTTCTCGACTCACCTTTGTTACAGGCGAGGGAAGTTACCTTTGACACGGGAATATTAAAATCGCGTGGCCTGGGTGCGGATCTTAACCGCTACTTTGCCGAAGCGCCCCGTTTTTTACCCGGGACGCATTCTGTTTCTGTAAAAGTGAACGGCAAAGAGCGTGGAACGGCTGCGGTTCGTTTTAACGAAGATGGCGTTATGTGTGTTGATAACGACTTTCTTGAGTTTGCCGGAATCATGCCTGTTTCCATCAAGTCGGGTGAAGCCTGTCATGATATTCGCAGCGATTACGCCCAGGCGGTAATAAATGCGCTACCCAATCAGGAAGCAGTTGAGTTATATCTGCCGCCGGAAGCGATTAATAGCCTGACATCAGACATCAAAAACTTTCAGCATGGTGGTGTAGCCGGCATGCTGAATTACTCATTATTCAGCACCAAAAGTGAGTACACAGGAAGCGATAGCGACAGTAGCAGGTATTCTCAGGCAAGTCTTGAAGCAGGTTTTAATGCGATGGACTGGTCGCTGCGCAGCCGTTATATCCTGACAGATAATGATGGTGATCGAAACGCGGAGAGCATTTATACCTACGCGGAGCATGTCTTTGTCCCTCAACGTTTGACGATGCAGGTGGGGGAAATCAACGCCGTGTCAGACGTGTTGAGCGGCGTGCCTATCATGGGTGTGCAGCTGATGCCAACCAATGGCTTACAGCATGATTACACCGGTGTAAGCGTGTCCGGCATTGCGCGTACGCCACAGGCGCGTGTTGAAATCCGGCAAAATAATCGCCTTATTTTTAACACCCTGGTGCCAGCTGGCCCCTTCACGCTTGATGATGTACCGATTGTGCGCAATAACGTCGATCTTGACGTGACGGTCGTTGAAACAGACGGGTCAACGAGTCATTTCATCGTACCTGCCGCATCTGTTAGATCGCAGCGCCTGTCGCGCCCGAATGGCCTGACGATCTCGGCAGGGCAGGTGCGCAGTATTGAGAGCGACTACAGCGATCCCATGGTCTTCAACGTTTCCAATGGCTGGCGGATCCTGCCCTGGATGAACCTCCTTGCATCCGGTGTCGTAGCGGAGAAATACCAGGCCGCAGGTGCGCGAACGGAATTTATGGTCACTGAAGGGTGGGGCGTCTCCACCAGTATGGCTGCCAGTAAAGCCAAGTTTGGTGATAGCGATAACGGCGTTAAAAACGAGCTGCAAAGTGATTACGCGCTAACAGAAAATATGGGATTGTCGGCGAGCGTTGCCCACTATAGCGGTAATTACCGCGAGCTGACTGATGCGATGGATGATGATTATGTCGGGTATGACAACAGCTATGCTGCCAACCTCAACTGGTCTACATCTTTGGCAGGCACATTTAGCGCGGGCTTTAACTATAACCAGGCGACAGGCGATGGGCAGGATTCCCGTTATTTACTCCTCTCATGGGGTAAAACATTTAAATACGCTTCGGTTAACGTTAACTGGCAAAGCGCAATAGGGGATACCGATGATGACCAGAACGAAGACCTCTTATATGTAAACCTGAGCATTCCGCTGGGGGGCACTCAGAGCCTCAGTTCTTACATGCGCAAGCAGGGTGACAGTACCAGCTATGGTCTGGCAAACAGCGGTTCGCTGGGCGAAAACACCAATTACTATATCTCAGCAGACCGGGATAACGATTCAAACGAAAACAGCTTTAACGGCAACATCAACACCAATCTGCACTACACCCAGTTGAGCGTAGGTGGCGGTACCAGTGGTGATAATCAGCGTAACTATAATGCGACGCTGTCGGGCGGCATTGCCATGCATAAAGATGGTGTCACCTTCTCGCCATATTCCATCAGGGAAACCTTTGCGATTGCCAAACTCAGCGAACCGAAAGCGGGCGTGGAAATCTCTACACCTCAGGGCACCGTCTGGACCGATCACTGGGGCCAGGCTGTGGTGCCAGGGTTAATAGAGTGGCGTAACTCCCGTATTGAAGTTGATGCGAACAAATTGCCGCAGAGTATGACGCTGGCAAACGGCACGAAATACATTGCTGCCGCACATGCTTCTGTCAGCGAAGTGAGCTTCAAAGTATTGAACAGCCGTCGCGTGATGTTACGTATTAAGCAGGCCGATGGTAAGCCGCTTAAAAAAGGCTTATCCGTGGTGGATGGTAAAAATAACTATATCGTCACGGTTGTTGATGATGGGCATGTGTTCCTGAACGATGCCGATCAAATTACCGCGCTTTATGCCATGGACGATAATAACAATCGTCTGTGTAAGTTGAATTTTACGCTTCCTGAGAAGCATGACGAAGACACGTTTTATGAGGAAGTTAACGGAGTATGTCGATGAACGTTCAACGTCTGGCAGCGTTATTACTGCTTGCTTTACCGTGTCTTTCTTATGCTGATGATTGCCAGATAACGCTCTCCCAGCAGGTGGTGGATTATCACCAGATACGCCGTGACAACATCGTCCTGACCCAGCAAAGCTGGAATAAAATGCCGGAGAAAGATATCAGTGTCAGCGTCTTTTGCCCGGATAAAAAGCAGATGGCAATCTTGCTGCAAGGGACTGCAGGTGAGAAAGGGCGTTTCCTGTTTGGGCAGAATGGTGGCGTGGCCATCAAAGTGAGCAACCTGACGCTCGACGGTAAAAGCTACAGCGTGGGTAAAACAACCGATCAGGTAAATTTCACCCGGATAAAGACGACACGCCATCGCTCTCTATCCGCAATAACGAGGCGATAATTGCAGTCGAAAACGGCCAGGTGCCCAGCGGTCAGCAAATGAATTTTACCGTCACGCTATTCCCGGTGCTGAATGATAACGCGTTTAAACGAATCTCGGATCAAACCACGCTGGAAAGCGATTTGACCTGGCGAATCCTCTCGAAGTAAGCAAAAAAATGGCCCGGCATTTGCCGGGCCATATTCATTACACTTCCAGGTAATTCATAATCCCGTCAGCCGCTTTACGGCCTTCGGCAATCGCCGTTACCACCAGGTCGGAACCGCGAACGATATCACCACCGGCAAAGATTTTCGGGTTGCTGGTCTGGAACGCATTATCGCTGCCTTCCGGGGCGATGATACGGCCCTGTGAATCCAGCTCGACGCTGTGCTTCGCCAGCCACTCCATGCTGTGAGGGCGGAAACCAAACGCCATCACTACGGCATCTGCCGGGATCACATGCTCGGAACCGGCAACGATTTCTGCGCGACGACGGCCTTTCGCATCCGGCGCACCCATCTCAGTGCGCGCCATCTTCACGCCGCTGACTTTGCCGTTGGCGTTCACTTCAATACCCAGTGGCTGGATGTTGAACTGGAACTCCACACCCTCTTCACGCGCGTTTTTCACTTCACGTTTAGAGCCAGGCATGTTCTCTTCGTCACGACGATAGGCACAGATAACGTGTGCGGCATTCTGACGAATGGAGGTACGCACGCAGTCCATAGCGGTATCACCGCCGCCAAGTACGACAACGCGTTTGCCTTCCATGCTGACGTATGGCTCAGCGGCAGTTTCGCCGTAACCCATCATCTGTTTGGTATTGGCAATCAGGAACGGCAGGGCATCGAATACGCCGTTGGCATCTTCGTTTTCCAGTCCGCCACGCATCGACTGATAGGTGCCAACGCCCAGGAACACAGCGTCGTAATCTTTCAGCAGATCGTCGAGCTGCACGTCACGGCCCACTTCCACATTCAGTTTGAACTCAATGCCCATACCGGTGAAGATTTCACGGCGACGGGTCATGACCTCTTTTTCCAGCTTGAATGCCGGGATGCCGAAGGTCAGCAGACCGCCGATTTCCGGGTGGCGGTCGAACACCACTGCTTTCACCCCGTTGCGGGTCAGCACGTCAGCGCAGGCCAGGCCTGCCGGACCGGCACCGATGATCGCTACGCGTTTGTCGGTCTGACGCACACCCGTCATGTCCGGGCGCCAGCCCATCTCAAACGCTTTATCGTTGATGTAGCGTTCGATGTTGCCGATGGTTACCGCACCGAACTCGTCGTTCAGAGTACAGGAGCCTTCACACAGACGATCCTGAGGACACACGCGGCCGCACACTTCCGGCAAGGTGTTGGTCTGGTGAGACAACTCGGCGGCTTCAAAAATACGCCCTTCGTTGGCCAGCTTCAGCCAGTTCGGGATGTAGTTATGCACCGGACACTTCCACTCGCAGTACGGGTTGCCGCAGGACAGGCAGCGGTCTGCCTGTGCTTTAGCCTGACCTTCGGAAAACGGCTCGTAGATTTCAACAAATTCAATTTTACGGATCTTCAGCGGCTTCTTCGGCGGATCCACACGCTGCAGGTCGATAAACTGGTATACATTCTGGCTCATCTAAATTCCTCAAATCTGATTCATCGGGCTATTTTTCTTGTGATTCTGGACCTGGGCAGTGCTCAGACTCCTCGCGTACTACGTGTACGCTGCGGGTCTTGCGCGCTGTCCGTGTCCAGACTCACTGCGACAATGACGCCCGCTAAATCCAGATTTACTGCGCCTGCACACGCAGCTCTGCTGCGCTACGACTACGGTGACCCAACAGGGCTTTAACATCGCTGGACTTCGGTTTAACCAGCGCGAATTTCGCAGAGAATGCTGGCCAGTTCGCCAGAATCTCTTCGCCGCGCACGGAACCGGTATGATGCACGTGCTCGGTGATCAAACCGCGCAGGTGCTCTTCATGGATCGCCAGGGTTTCAACATCCAGCACTTCCACCAGCTCCGGGTTCACGCGTTTGCGGAAATCGCCGCTTTCGTCCAGGACATAGGCGAAACCACCGGTCATACCTGCCCCGAAGTTAACGCCGGTTTTGCCCAGCACGCAGACAATACCGCCGGTCATGTATTCACAGCCGTTATCGCCGATACCTTCCACCACGGTGATGGCACCGGAGTTACGCACCGCAAAACGCTCACCTGCACGACCTGCGGCAAACAGACGACCACCGGTAGCACCGTACAGACAGGTGTTGCCAATGATGCTGGCATCACAGCTGCGGAAGGCAGAGCCGACCGGAGGACGCACCGCAAGCAGACCGCCCGCCATGCCTTTACCGACGTAGTCGTTGGCATCGCCAGTCAGGTACAGCTCAACGCCACCGGCATTCCACACGCCGAAGCTCTGACCTGCGGTACCGCTGAAGTGAGCGGTAATCGGATCGGCAGCCAGACCCTGGTCGCCGTGCGTCTGTGCAATGTAACCCGAGAGCGTTGCGCCGACTGAACGGTCGGTGTTGCGAATATCAAACCAGAAGGTTTTGCTCTGCTTGTCATCCACAAATGGCTTCGCCTGTTGCAACAGCTGAGCGTTCAGCACGCCATTGTCGAACGGCGGGTTATTCTCGGTGCAGTACACCGCTTTGCCCGGGTGTGGTTCAGCCGTTTCCAGCAGGCGGGACAGCTTCAGGTTCTGCTGCTTAGCCGTGAACCCTTCCAGCTCTGTCAGCAGGTCGGTACGGCCAATCAGATCCACCAGACGCGTCACGCCCAGCTGCGCCATCAGCTCGCGCGTTTCGCGGGCGATGAAGTCAAAGTAGTTGGTCACTTTGAACGGCAGGCCGTGGTAGTGGTTCTTACGCAGTTTTTCGTCCTGAGTTGCAACGCCGGTTGCGCAGTTGTTCAGGTGACAAATACGCAGGTATTTACAGCCCAGCGCCACCATCGGGCCAGTACCGAAGCCGAAGCTTTCTGCACCCAGAATCGCCGCTTTGATGATATCGAGGCCGGTTTTCAGGCCGCCATCTACCTGCAGACGGATCTTGTGACGCAGACCGTTAGCCACCAGTGCCTGCTGGGTTTCCACCAGGCCAAGCTCCCATGGACAACCCGCGTATTTCACTGAGGAGAGCGGGCTGGCCCCGGTGCCGCCGTCGTAACCGGCGATAGTGATCAGGTCCGCGTAGGCTTTTGCCACACCGGTGGCGATAGTGCCCACGCCCGGCTCGGAAACCAGCTTCACGGAGATCATCGCTTTCGGGTTGACCTGTTTCAGGTCGAAAATCAGCTGCGCCAGATCCTCGATAGAGTAAATATCATGGTGCGGTGGCGGGGAGATCAGCGTCACGCCCGGTACCGAGTAGCGCAGTTTGGCGATGTACGGGGTCACTTTGTCACCCGGTAACTGACCGCCTTCGCCCGGTTTTGCACCCTGAGCGACTTTAATCTGAATTACGTCAGCATTGACCAGGTACGCCGGGTCACACCGAAGCGACCGGAAGCAACCTGCTTTGATGCGCGACACTTTGTTCGTGCCATAGCGCGCCGGATCTTCACCGCCTTCACCGGAGTTGGAGTTCCCGCCGATGCTGTTCATCGCTTCTGCCAGCGCCTCGTGGGCTTCCGGGCTGAGTGCGCCGATAGACATCGCGGCGGTATCAAAACGTTTGAACAGTTCAGATGCCGGTTCAACCTCATTGATGCTGACCGCGGTATCGCCCGGGTTCAGCGCCAGCAGATCGCGCAGCGTGGCTGCCGGACGGTTGTTCACCAGCTCAGCATATTGCTGATAATCGCTGTACTCACCGCTCTGAACGGCCTGTTGCAGGGTGCGCACCACGTCCGGGTTATAGGCATGGTATTCGCCACCGTGCACATACTTCAGCTGTCCACCCTGATCCAGCGGCTTACGTGCCAGCCAGGCGCGTTTGGAGAGGTTCAGCAGATCCTGCTGGAAGTCGCTAAAGTCCGCGCCGCCGATACGGCTGATTACGCCCTGGAAGCAGAGGTCGGCAACATCGTCATGCAGACCGACGGCTTCGAACAGCTTCGAGCAGCGGTAAGAGGCGATGGTCGAGATGCCCATCTTGGACATAATCTTATACAGACCTTTATTGATGCCGTTACGGTAGTTCAGCATCACGGTACGGTAATCTTTCTCGATGGCCTGACTGTCGACCAGTTTTGCCAGGGTTTCGTAGGCGAGGTACGGGTAAATCGCCGTTGCACCAAAGCCCAGCAGCACTGCGAAGTGGTGCGGATCGCGCGCACTGGCGGTTTCCACAATGATGTTGGCATCGCAGCGCAGGCTCTTATCGACCAGACGCGTCTGGATAGCCCCGACGGCCATAGGCGCCGGAACCGGCAGACGGTTTTTCGCGATATTGCGGTCGGACAGCACCAGCAGCACGGTACCGTTACGTACCATCTGTTCCGCTTTGTCACACAGCGCATTCACCGTCTCTTCGAGGGTGGTTTCGGTCACGTCGAAAGTGATGTCGAGCGTGTCAGCGCGGTAGTGCTCCTCTTGCATGGTGGTGAGCTGTTTGAAATCGGAGTACAGCAGGATCGGTGACTTAAAGGTCAGGCGGTGGGCCTGGCCTTCGGCTTCACAGAAGACGTTCATCTCACGACCGATGCTGGTGGCCAGCGACATCACGTGCGCTTCACGCAGCGGATCGATTGGCGGGTTGGTCACCTGCGCGAACTGCTGACGGAAGTAGTCGTAAATGATTCGCGGCTGACTGGAGAGCACGGCAAACGGGGTATCATCACCCATGGAGCCGACCGCTTCCTGGCCGTTTTCACCCAACACGCGGATAACGGAGTCCAGCTCTTCCGCGCTGTAGTTAAACTGTTTCTGGTAGCTGGCGAGGGTATCGTCATCCAGTTCGCGGCTGCCCACGTCCTGATCCGGCAGATCTTCAAACGGCACCAGACGGCGAACGTTTTTCTCCATCCACTCTTTGTACGGATGACGGCTTTTCAGATCGTTATCGGTTTCCGCGGAGTGCAGGATGCGACCGCCGCGGGTGTCGATCACCATCAGCTCGCCCGGCCCTACACGGCCTTTTTTCGACCACTTCGTCAGGCTGGTAGTCCCAGATCCCCACTTCAGAGGCGCAGGTGATCAGCTTGTCTTTAGTAATGACGTAGCGCGCCGGGCGCAGACCATTACGGTCAAGGTTACAGGCCGCAAAGCGACCATCGGACATCACGATACCTGCCGGACCATCCCACGGCTCCATGTGCATGGAGTTAAAGTCGAAGAAGGACCGCAGCTCAGGATCCATATCCGGGTTGTTCTGCCAGGCTGGCGGAACCAGCAGGCGCATGGCGCGTACGATATCCATCCCGCCTGCCAGCAGCAGTTCCAGCATGTTATCCATCGAGCTGGAGTCAGAGCCGGTTTCGTTGACGAACGGCGCAGCGTCGTGCAGATCCGGGATCAGCGGGGTCTGGAATTTATAGGTACGTGCGCGAGCCCACTGGCGGTTACCGGTGATGGTGTTGATTTCGCCGTTGTGCGCCAGATAGCGGAACGGCTGAGCCAGCGGCCAGCGTGGTACGGTGTTGGTGGAGAAGCGCTGGTGGAACAGGCAAATGGCCGATTCCAGACGCAGGTCCGCCAGGTCCAGGTAGAAGCGCGGCAGGTCAGCCGGCATACACAGACCTTTATAGATGTTCACCAGGTTCGAGAGGCTACAAACGTAGAACTCTTTATCGTCCTGAAGGCGTTTTTCAATGCGGCGACGGGCGATAAACAGACGGCGTTCCATATCACGTGGACGCCAGCCCGCAGGCGCGTTGACAAAGATTTGCTCGATACGAGGCAGCGAGGAGAGGGCGATTTCACCGAGTACCCCTTCGTTAGTGGGCACGTCGCGCCAGCCAACGATAGACAGGGTTTCGCGTTGAAGTTCTTCTTCGACGATGCGGCGCGAGACGGCTGCTTTTTCCGCGTCCTGATTCAGGAACAGCATGCCGACAGCGTAGTTTTTGGCTAAACGCCAGCCGCGCTCTTCCGCCACGATGCGAAAGAAACGATCCGGTTTTTGCAGCAGCAGACCGCAACCGTCGCCGGTTTTACCATCCGCAAGGATAGCGCCACGGTGCTGCATACGGGCCAGTGCGTGTATAGCGGTACGCACTACCTTGTGGCTAGGTTCGCCTTCTATGTGGGCGATCAGGCCGAAACCACAGTTATCCTTCTCAAGGGATTTATCGTACAACATATCAGTGAACCTCCCCAGGCTCTTCGGGACTTCTCTCTGGACCGTGGCGCACAGGCACAGCAAGAGCGCGGCGACGGGGTTTGCGTTTCATACGCGTACCTCGCATTCGCCCTCTTAATATCCTTTTCACACAGGTCAAACAAGTTTGAGGACTTGCTTCAGAGGGAATCTCAACTACTGCATAAATATGATGAGCAGGCTGCTCATCCAGAAAGCTTCCAGCGGATTTCCAACTTATCGGGAATCCGTACACAGGTCAAATGGCAATCTTATTTATACAAAAATGTGCTAAAGGAAGGTTATTTGTCTGATTTAATTAGTTATTTAGTCAGTTTCACATCCCTGTAACCTTGCTGTGGGCTTTAGGGATGTGTGATCTGACTCACTATATGAAAGCGGTATTATCGCTGTAGCATGCTGAATAGTGCGATTTAAGCAGGATTTAATGCCGTCACGGCGATAAAGCCCGCATGATGTCACTGTTTTTCAGCACAGACGATATAAATGAAAAAATCTGGCAGGACATAAGGAAAAGTAATTAGAAAGGCGATGAATGAAATTGCAATTATCCTGGTTAATTATGCAAAGGATAAAAGCTCGCCGGGACGATTGATCCAGGTCATCGCCGTCGGAGGTTAAAAATGGCAGGCTTGTCCCCTTTCTACGGGGCGGTCTATCAGATTATGCAGTTACAGAAATTAGTCAATATGTTTGGTGGGGATCTTTCACGCCGGTACGGGCAAAAGGTCCATAAACTGTCGCTGCACGGCGGCTTTAGCTGCCCCAATCGCGATGGCACCATCGGGCGCGGCGGCTGTACCTTCTGTAATGTGGCCTCCTTTGCTGACGAATCACAGCAGCATCAGTCTATCGCCGCACAGCTTGCTCACCAGTCGACGTTAGTTAACCGGGCGAAACAGTATCTGGCCTATTTTCAGGCCTATACCAGTACCTGGGCGGAAGTGCAGGTGCTGCGCTCGATGTATCAGCAGGCGGTGAGTCAGGCCAACATCGTCGGGCTTTGCGTCGGCACACGGCCTGACTGCGTGCCCGAGGCGGTGCTCGATCTGCTCAGCGAATACAAAGAGCAGGGGTATGAAATCTGGCTGGAGCTGGGATTACAGACCGCGCACGATAAAACCCTGCATCGCATCAACCGCGGCCATGATTTCGCCTGCTATCAACGCACCACCCGACTGGCACGCGAACGCGGACTTAAGGTCTGTACTCATCTGATTGTCGGTCTGCCGGGAGAAGGGCAAGCCCACGCACTGGAAACTCTGCATAAGGTGGTGGAGACCGGCGTTGACGGCATCAAGCTGCACCCGCTGCATATCGTTACGGGCAGTATTATGGCCAAAGCCTGGGAAGCCGGGCGACTCAACGGCATCGAGCTGGACGAGTATGTGCTGACAGCCGGAGAGATGATCCGTCACACACCGCCGGAGGTGGTGTATCACCGTATCTCCGCCAGCGCCCGCCGTCCAACGCTGCTGGCACCGCTATGGTGTGAGAACCGCTGGACGGGGATGGTGGAGCTGGACCGCTACCTGAATGAGCAGGGAGGGCAGGGTTCGGCGCTGGGACGGGCATGGATAATGCCTGATCCGCTCACCCCCAGCCCTCTTTGCTGAGGGTTGAGAGAAAAGATTTACTTCCGGCGTCTGCCTAATAAGCTGCCCAGCACTCCACGTACAATCTGATTTGTCACCTGACGCGCCGCGCTTTTCGCCATGGTTTGTACGACACCGTCGCGTTTACCGCCGCGCGGACCAGTGCTGCCAAACAGGATGTCTTTCAATCCGCCCAGTATCCCGTCATCGACCGCCACGGGCGGGTCTTTCGCGGCGGGGGCCTCCTGTTGAGCCGTACGGGTTTGCACCGCTTTTTGCAGCATCTCAAATGCAGATTCTCTGTCCACCTGATCTTCGTATTTACCGTAGACCGGCGAGTGGTTAATCAGTCCGTTACGCTCATCGTCGCTGATTGGCCCCATCCGTGAGTTAGGGGCGATGACCATCGCGCGCTCCACCATTGACGGGCTGCCTTTGGCATCGAGAAACGAGATCAGCGCCTCGCCGGTACCCAGCGCCTGGATGGCTGCTTCGGTATCAAAAGCCGGGTTGGTGCGCATGGTCTGCGCTGCGGCTTTCACGGCTTTCTGATCCTTTGGCGTAAAGGCGCGCAAAGCATGCTGGACACGATTGCCCAGTTGGCCCAGTACGTTGTCGGGAATATCGGCCGGGTTCTGCGAAACAAAGTACACGCCCACGCCTTTGGAGCGGATCAGGCGGATCACCTGTTCGATCTTATCCAGTAGAACCTGGGGCGCATCACTGAACAGCAGATGGGCTTCGTCAAAGAAGAAAACCAGCTTCGGTTTTTCCAGATCGCCTGCTTCAGGCAGTTGCTCAAAGAGTTCGGAGAGCATCCACAGCAGGGTGGCCGCGTAGAGCTTCGGCATCTGGTAGAGCTTTTCTGCACTCAGGATGTTGATAATGCCTTTGCCGTTGCTGTCGGTACGCATCCAGTCTTTGATATCCAGCATGGGTTCGCCAAAGAAGTGCCCGGCGCCTTGTTGTTCCAGCGTCAACAATCCGCGCTGGATAGCCCCCACGGAGGCGCTACTGATGTTGCCATACTGATTCTGGAAAGATTTGGCGTTATCTCCGATGTACTGGGTAATGGCCCGCAGATCCTTGAAGTCGAGCAGCAGCAATCCCTGATCGTCGGCAATGCGGAAGATAATGTTCAGTACGCCGGTTTGTACCTCGTTGAGGTCGAGCAGACGCGCCAGCAGCAGCGGGCCGAGATCGGAAACCGTGGCGCGCACCGGGTGACCTCTCTCACCGAAAATATCCCAGACCACCACCGGATTACTTTCGGGTTGCCAGTCGGTAACGCCAATATTTTTCAACCGTTCAAGAAGCTTCTCCGAGCCGATGCCCTCCCGGGCAATGCCGCTGAGATCGCCTTTAACGTCGGCCATAAATACCGGCACGCCGATACGCGAAAATGACTCAGCCAGCTTTTGCAGCGTCACCGTTTTACCCGTGCCGGTGGCACCGGTTATCAGGCCATGTCGGTTAGCCATGGCGGGCAGGAGAGACAATTCATTATCCAGCGTCCGGGCAATCAGCAGGGGTGTACTCATGATCGGCTTCCTCGTTCATTCCTGCGTGGAGTATAGGCAACCTGACGGTAAAGTGGATGTGTCAGTTTCCGACTTTGCGGCGCGTTATCCAGCACGGACTATGCTTTTGCATAGGGTTAACAACATATTGGAAAGCTATGTCCAGATTCTTCTTTAATGACCGCAAACAGCTGGTTAATGATGCTATTGAAGGTATGCTCATCTCTGCCCCGCACGGCAATCTCGTCAAACTGGATAGCGATCCGGCTATCCGTGTAGTGGTGCGTGCCGACTGGGATAAAAGCCGCGTGGCGGTAATTTCTGGCGGCGGATCCGGTCATGAACCGGCGCATGCAGGCTTTGTAGGTAAAGGAATGCTTACCGCTGCCGTCTGTGGCGATCTGTTTGCTTCACCAAGCGTAGAGGCGGTGCTGAACGCTATCGTGGCGGTGACAGGGGATCGTGGCTGCCTGCTGATCGTCAAAAACTATACCGGGGATCGTCTCAACTTTGGCCTCGCGGCGGAAAAAGCCAAGCGCTTCGGACTCAAAGTGGAGATGGTGATTGTGGCCGATGATATCGCTCTGCCGGATAACAAGCAGCCGCGCGGCATTGCCGGAACTGCGCTGGTGCATAAAATTGCCGGGCATGCCGCCGAACAGGGGAAATCGCTCAGCGATGTGCGGGACATGGCCCTTCAGGCCTGCGACAACCTCTGGAGTCTGGGGGTTGCGATGCAGACCTGCAATCTGCCGGGCAGCGACGATGAAGAGGGGCGTATCAGGAAAGGCCATGTTGAGCTGGGACTGGGGATCCACGGCGAGCCAGGGGCTTCGGTGGTCGATACGCAAAACAGCAGGGCGATTATCGAGACGCTGGTGAAGCCCTTGCAGGCGCAGGCCGGTGAAGGACGGCTGGCCGTGCCTCATCAATAACCTCGGCGGCGTCTCGGCGCTGGAGATGGCGCTGCTGACCAAAGAGCTGGCGCATTCGGCCCTGAAAATCAGATCGCGTATTTTATTGGCCCGGCACCGCTGGTGAGTTCGCTGGACATGAAGGGCTTTTCCTTATCCCTGCTGAAGCTGAATACGGCTTTTGAACAGGCGCTCAACGCGCCGGTAGAGACGCTGGGCTGGCAAAAGCCCGTGGCCTTTACCCCGCTGCGCACGCTGGCGCATACCCCACTGCACGACAGCGTGGAATTTACCCCGTCAGCGAATGCAAACGTCGCCCGGTATCTCGCCGCGGCAACGGGCTGCTTAATCGCCCTGGAAAATCGCCTTAACGCACTGGATGCGAAAGTGGGGGATGGCGATACAGGATCGACCTTTGCGCAAGGTGCGCGGGACATTGCGCAATGGCTGGAGGAGGATCGGTTGCCGCTGGACGATCTGCCTCAGCTGTTGCTGGTGGTGGGTGAACGGCTGGCGACGGTAATGGGGGGATCGAGCGGCGTGTTGATGTCGATCTTCTTTACTGCCGCTGGACAGGCGCTGCGTAGCGGTAAATCCTTACCCGATGCCTTACTGACCGGGCTTGCGCAAATGAAACATTATGGCGGGGCAGATCGCGGCGATCGTACCTTGATCGATGCGCTCCAGCCCGCGCTGGAAGCGTTGCAGACAGGGGATCTTCAGGCTGCCGCCAGCGCAGCGCAACAGGGGGCGGATGCCACGGCAGCATGGGCAAGGCCGGGGCCGGACGCTCATCCTATGTCAACAAAGAGAATCTGCACGGGGTGACCGATCCTGGCGCAGTAGCGGTGGCCGAGGTGTTTGCTGCATTTATGCGGTAGGTGAAAACGCCGGGTGGCGGCGGGGTAAAAGCAAAACGGTAACAACCGTTACCGTTTTGAATGTTACAGGCGCAGCGCCATCGGGCTTTAGCGGCTTAGAAATCTGCTTTTAACACCACGCGGTAACGGGCTTTGCCGTCACGAACGTGCTGGATGGCTTCGTTGATTTTCGACATCGGATACGTCTCGATGGTCGGGGCGACTTTGGTGCGGCCGGCAAATTTCATCAGCTTGCGCAGCTCATACGGTGTGCCCGTCGCAGAACCTGACACGCTGCGATCGCCGCCGATCAGCGTGAAGGCTGGAACCGGCAGGGGCTTCAGGACGGCACCCACGGTATGGAAATTACCGCCGTAGGCCAGCGCTTCAAAGTACGGCTGCCAGTCGAGATCGACGTTAACGGTATTGATGATCAGATCAAACTGACCGGCCAGCGCTTTCAACAGCTCAGGATCCCGGCTGTTCACTACCTTGTCGGCTCCCATCGCCAGCACTTCTTGCTCTTTCGCCGGGTTGGAGCTGAACGCCGTCACTTCGCAGCCCATCGCATGCAGAAGCTTGATGGCGATATGGCCCAGACCGCCAATACCGATTACCCCCACGCGGCTGGTGGCGGTGATATGGTGCATCAGCAGCGGTTTGAAGACTGTGATCCCGCCGCCACAGCAGCGGACCGGCAGATTCGATATCCATCTGTTCAGGGAGAGGAATGACCCACTGCCAGTCGGCGCGCAGTTTGTCAGCGAAACCGCCGTTGTTCAGAATGGTTGGGGTAGCCCCTTCAAGGCAGTTAATCTGGTTGCCGCTGATACAGGCATCGCAGTGCCCACAGCTCCGTGCAGTCCAGCCGATGCCCACGCGCTGACCAACCTTCAGCCCTTTATCCTGGGCAGCACTGCCCAGAGCAACCACGCGGCCAATCACTTCGTGTCCGGCAATCAGTGGGTATTGCGAAAAGCCCCATTCGTTATCGATCATCGACAGATCGGAATGGCAGATCCCGCAGTAATCGACCTGGACTTCAACGTCTTCTGCTTTCAGCTCGCCCGCATCGTATTCGTACAGCTCAAGTTCTGCACCCGCCTGCGGTGCGGCGTAGCTTTTTATCTTTGACATGATATTTACCCCCTGATGGTGTGGAACTGAGAGTGTAGAGCATTCAGTTTACAACCGCTTAACAGAAGGGGGCAGGAAAGGAATTACAATGTTTTCAACATCCGCACTTCGCAATCCACGTGCCCGGTGCAGCCCAGGGAAGTGGTCAATGTGTTCAAAGCCAAGGTGCTCATACAGGGCAATAGCTTCTTTGAGGAAGGCAGTGGTTTCGAGGTAGCAGCGTTTAAAGCCTTCGGCGCGCGCGTGGTCCAGAGCAACCAGCGCCAGCTTTTTCGCCAGGCCTTTTCCGCGGGCGGAGGGCAGGAAATACATCTTTTGCAGTTCGCAAATATCCGGCTCGCTGCAGCTCAGGGGGGCAACACCGCCGCCGCCGACAACGCTGCCGTTTTGTTCGATGATCCAGTAGGCGTGGCCCGGTTGGCTGTAAACCTGAAACAGCTCGTCCAGGTTTGGGTCGGCAACCGTGTAGCCCTTGTCGGCGGTCAGACCATATTCGGCAGACACTGTGCGGATAACGGTCGCAATCGCACTGTTGTCTTGTTGAGAGATACGACGCATGGCGGTCGCAGCGGGGGTAATCACGCTCATAGCATTACTCATGACAAAAATTGACACACATCTGCTGTTAATAGCATCGCAGAAAGGGGAGTGCAAGCGAGGGAGTTTTCAGGAAGAATCCCCCTTACGCCCTGAAGCGTAAGGGGGTAACGCTTTACAGCGCGGCGATAACCGCCTGCTGCTCAATCAGCTTCGCTTTAGCATCCGCGAAACCAACCAGACGTTCACGCTCTTTGGCGATGACCGCTTCCGGGTGCGCGGGCAACAAAGCCTTCGTTAGACAGTTTACTTTCGATCTTACCGATTTCGACTTCGACTTTGGCCACTTCTTTTGCCAGACGCGCCAGCTCAGCATCTTTATCAACCAGGCCAGCCATCGGGATCAGCAGCTCGGCGCCGTCGATGATTTTGGTCACGGAGACCGGACCTTTATCATCCGCAGGCAGCACGGTGATGCTCTCCAGACGGGCCATAGTCTGCAGGAAGGTGTTGTTCTCGGTCACGCGACGCACCGCAGCTTCACTGCAACCGCGCAGCAGCAGTGCCAGTGGTTTACCCGGGGAGATGTTCATCTCGGCACGGATGTTACGCACGGCAACGATCGCCTGCTTCAGCCACTCGGTATCGGCAGCCGCGGCTTCATCAACCTGCGCGGCATCGAAGGCCGGGAACGGCTGCAGCATGATGGTATCGGCATTAATGCCAGCAATCACCTTCACGCGCTGCCAGATGGTTTCGGTGATGAACGGGATGATCGGGTGCGCCAGGCGCAACAGACCTTCCAGAACGGTGATCAGGGTGTTGCGCGTGCCGCGCAGTTCCGCTTCAGATCCGCCATTCATTACCGGTTTGGTCAGCTCCAGGTACCAGTCACAGAACTGGTTCCAGGTGAACTCGTACAGGATGCCTGCCGCGATATCGAAGCGATAGCTATCCAGGGCCTCGCGGAACGCTTTGGTGGTCTGGTTGAATTCAGCCAGGATCCAGCGGTCTGCCAGCGACAGGGTCATTTCGCCACCGTTAAAGCCGCAATCCTGATCTTCGGTGTTCATCAGCACAAAGCGGCTGGCGTTCCACAGCTTGTTACAGAAGTTGCGATAACCTTCCAGACGTTTCATGTCCCAGTTAATGTCGCGGCCGGTTGAGGCCAGCGCTGCCAGGGTGAAACGCAGTGCGTCGGTGCCGTGTGGCTCGATACCGTCCGGGAACTGCTTCTCGGTGCGCTTGCGGATCTTCTCAGCCAGCTGCGGCTGCATCATGTTGCCGGTACGTTTCTCCAGCAGATCTTCCAGGGAGATACCGTCCACCATGTCCAGCGGGTCGATAACGTTGCCCTTGGACTTGGACATCTTCTGGCCTTCGTCGTCGCGGATCAGACCGGTCATGTAGACGGTTATGGAACGGAACCTGCGGCTTGCCATCTTCATCTTTGATGAAGTGCATGGTCATCATGATCATGCGGGCGATCCAGAAGAAAATAATGTCGAAGCCGGACACCATTACGCTGGTTGGGTGGAACTGACGCAGCGCGTCGGTGTTTTCTGGCCAGCCGAGGGTGGAGAAAGTCCACAGCGCGGAGGAGAACCAGGTATCCAGCACGTCTTCGTCCTGACGCAGCGCCACGTCAGCGCTCAGGTTGTTTTCCTGACGCACTTCGTCTTCAGTACGGCCAACGTAGACGTTGCCTTCGTTGTCGTACCACGCCGGGATGCGGTGACCCCACCACAGCTGACGGGAGATACACCAGTCCTGAATATCGCGCATCCAGGAGAAGTACATGTTTTCGTACTGCTTTGGCACGAACTGAATGCTACCGTTCTCAACCGCTTCTACAGCCGGTTTCGCCAGCACGTCAGCACGGACGTACCACTGGTCGGTCAGCATCGGCTCGATCACCACGCCGCCACGGTCGCCGTAAGGAACGGTCAGAACGTGAGGTTTGATCTCTTCCAGCAGGCCCAGGGCATCAACAGCGGCAACCACTGCTTTACGCGCGGCAAAACGTTCCAGCTTCTGGAACTCAGCCGGGATATCGCTTGAGTAAACGTCGGACTCTTCGCCTTTGGTGTCGTACACTTCCGCGCTTTCACGGATGTCACCATCAAAGGTCAGGATGTTGATCATCGGCAGGGCGTGACGACGGCCAACTTCATAGTCGTTAAAGTCGTGCGCAGGTGTGATCTTCACGCAGCCGGTGCCTTTTTCCATGTCGGCGTGTTCATCGCCCACAATCGGAATGCGGCGGTTAACCAGCGGCAGCACCACGAATTTACCAATCAGATCTTTATAACGCGGATCTTCCGGGTTCACGGCCACGCCGGTATCGCCCAGCAGAGTTTCTGGACGCGTGGTAGCGACGACCAGGTAATCTTTACCGTCTGCGGTTTTCGCGCCGTCGGCCAGCGGATAGCGGATATGCCACATGGAGCCTTTAGACTCGCGGTTTTCCACTTCCAGGTCTGAGATGGCGGTGCGCAGTTTCGGATCCCAGTTTACCAGGCGTTTGCCACGGTAAATCAGGTCTTCTTTATACAGACGGACAAATACTTCTTTAACGGCGTTGGAAAGGCCTTCGTCCATGGTGAAGCGCTCGCGCTCCCAGTCCACGGAGTTGCCGAGACGGCGCATCTGACGGGTAATGGTGCCGCCGGATTCTGCTTTCCACTGCCAGATTTTGTCGATAAAGGCTTCGCGACCGTAGTCGTGGCGGGTTTTACCTTCTTCAGCGGCAATTTTACGCTCAACCACCATTTGGGTCGCAATACCCGCGTGGTCCGTCCCCGCTTGCCAGAGGGTGTTTTTACCCTGCATGCGCTGGTAACGGATCATGGTATCCATGATGGTCTGCTGGAAGGCATGACCCATATGCAAACTGCCGGTGACGTTCGGCGGCGGGATCATGATGCAGAAGGACTCTTTGCTTTCATCGCCGTTAGGCTTGAAATAGCCCTGCTGTTCCCAGTGCTCGTAAAGCGGCTGTTCGATATCGCGTGGGTTATATGTCTTTTCCATTATTTCCAGGTTGCCGTATTCAGGTTAAAACCAGCCAGGCGGTACGCTTTATAGCGTTCGCGCGCCAGTTGTTTCAAAGAATCTTCGTGAGGGACAAAGTCTACCACTTCTGTGAAAGCGGTGGCAAAATCTGCAAAGCCGATGCGCAGGCTGATTAAAATATCCCGCGGGCTGCTGTTGCGTTTTTGCGGCCAGGCGATCTCCACCGGCGCGCCACCGCGCGGCCCTTCTCCCGCAAGATTATGCGGAACAAAGCTTTCAGGCGGTCGTGCCCACAGGGCTTCATCCAGACGGATGGCCTGCTGCTCATCTTCGCAGGCAATCAGCACGCGAAGACCTGCGCGCCAACGTTCTGCGGCAATCTCACACACCAGCTGTTCAACGGCGCTTAAGCCATCCTGTTGGGTGTCATTGTCCAGAAGATAGAACGTTGCGTTTTTCATATATGGGGCTTCTTGTGGTGGATTTAAATGCAAAGCCGGGTGGCGCTGCGCGTACCCGGCCTACGGTTAAATGCCGTTTGCAGGCCGGGTAAGGCGAAGCCGCCCCCCGGCGTTTTACATTACTCTTCGCCGTTAAACCCGGCACGATTGAGCAGGAACTGCGAGAGCAGGGCCACAGGGCGGCCAGTGGCGCCTTTGGCTTTACCGGAACGCCATGCCGTACCGGCGATATCCAGGTGCGCCCAGTTGTATTTGCGGGTAAAGCGCGCCAGGAAGCAGGCTGCAGTAATTGCACCGCCAGGACGCCCACCGATGTTAGCCATATCCGCAAAGTTGACTCCAGCTGCTCCTGGTACTCATCGGCCATTGGCAGACGCCAGGCACGGTCGCCCGCCTGTTCAGAGGCGCCGATCAGCTCATGTGCCAACGGGTTGTGGTTCGACATCAGGCCGGTGATGTGGTGGCCCAGCGCAATCACGCAGGCACCAGTCAGGGTGGCCACGTCGATAACCGCTTCTGGCTCGAAGCGTTCCACGTAGGTCAGCACGTCACACAGCACCAGACGGCCTTCAGCATCGGTGTTCAGCACTTCAACAGTCTGCCCGGACATGGTGGTCAGCACGTCGCCAGGGCGATAAGCACGGCCGCCCGGCATGTTTTCACAGCCTGCCAGTACGCCGATTACGTTGATAGGCAACTGGAGTTCCGCGACCATGCGCATCACGCCGTAGACCGCCGCTGCACCGCACATGTCGTACTTCATCTCATCCATGCCTTCGGCCGGTTTGATGGAGATACCGCCGGAGTCGAAAGTCAGGCCTTTACCGACCAGCACAATTGGACGCACGTCTTCAGACGGGTTGCCCTTGTACTCAATGACTGACATCAGGGATTCGTTTTGTGAACCGTTGCCGACCGCCAGATAGGAGTGCATACCCAGCTCTTTCATCTGCTGCTCGCCAATCACGCGGGTGACGACGTTTTGGCTGTAGGAGTCCGCCAGCTGGCGCGCCTGGGAGGCGAGATAACCGGCATTACAGATGTTTGGCGGCATGTTGCCGAGGTCTTTCGCGGCTTTGATACCGGCAGCGATCGCCAGACCATGCTGAATGGCGCGCTCGCCGCTGGTCAGTTCACGGCGGGTTGGAACGTTAAAGACCATTTTACGCAGCGGACGGCGAGGTTCGCTTTTGGTGGTTTTTAGCTGATCGAAGCTGTACAGCGTCTCTTTCGCTGTTTCAACGGCCTGACGCACTTTCCAGTAGGTGTTGCGGCCTTTGACGTGCAGTTCGGTCAGGAAGCACACGGCCTCCATTGAGCCAGTATCATTCAGCGTATTAATCGTTTTCTGAATAACCTGTTTGTACTGGCGCTCATCCAGCTCGCGCTCTTTGCCACAGCCAATCAGCAGGATGCGCTCGGACAATACGTTCGGCACATGATGCAGCAACAGCGTCTGTCCTGGTTTGCCCTCCAGCTCGCCACGGCGCAGCAGGGCGCTGATGTAGCCATCGCTGATTTTATCGAGTTGTTCTGCGATCGGAGAGAGTCTGCGGGGTTCAAACACGCCGACGACGATGCAGGCACTCCGCTGTTTTTCCGGGCTACCGCTTTTTACACTGAACTCCATGAACTACGCTCCTGAATCTTAAAGACAACAGCGGCAGCTACGGATAGAATTGAAACCTTTCGTAACTCATGCCCGCTGTTGCGGTGACTTCGTGTTAATCTTACGTTATTACGGTTTCGACACGTCATAACAACTGCTGAAGCGCGAATCCGCCGGGTGTTGTAATCTTAGCGATGATTTCGACGACTCAAGAGAATAAATGACGTTTAAGCCATGAAACAAGCGATTTTCCTGCAAAGAGACGGGTTTTTACGGGCGTATTTAATGTGATAATCATAAGATATCTGGTGCGGGAGACGCTAAAAAGCCAGTTGGCGATACTCTTCATCCTGCTTCTGATCTTTTTCTGTCAGAAACTGGTGAGGATCCTCGGCGCGGCTGTCGACGGCGAAATTCCCACAAATCTGGTGCTTTCTCTGCTCGGGTTAGGCGTGCCTGAAATGGCGCAGCTTATCCTGCCATTAAGCCTTTTCCTCGGACTGCTGATGACGCTCGGTAAGCTTTATACCGAAAGTGAAATCACCGTCATGCATGCATGCGGTCTGAGCAAAGCGGTACTGATTAAAGCCGCCATGGTTCTGGCGCTGTTTACCGGCATCGTGGCCGCGGTGAACGTGATGTGGGCCGGGCCTGTCTCCTCGCGTCATCAGGATGAGGTGCTGGCTGAAGCGAAAGCGAACCCCGGCATGGCCGCACTGGCGCAGGGGCAGTTCCAGCAGGCGACCGACGGTAACTCCGTGCTGTTTATTGAAAGCGTGGATGGCAGCCGCTTTAACGACGTCTTCCTCGCGCAACTCCGCCCCAAAGGTAATGCCCGCCCATCCGTGGTCGTGGCCGATTCTGGTCAGCTCACTCAGGGTAAAGACGGTTCGCAGATCGTGACCCTGAACAAAGGCACCCGCTTCGAAGGCACAGCGCTGCTGCGTGATTTCCGCATTACCGACTTCCAGAACTATCAGGCGATTATTGGTCATCAAACGGTGGCACTGGATCCTACCGATACTGAGCAGATGAGCATGCGTACGCTGCTTAATACCGATACCAATCGCGCCCGTGCGGAGCTGCACTGGCGAATCACGCTGGTATTCACCGTATTTATGATGGCGTTGATGGTCGTGCCGCTCAGCGTGGTAAACCCACGTCAGGGCCGGGTGCTCTCTATGCTGCCCGCGATGCTGCTTTATCTGGTGTTCTTCCTGCTGCAGACCTCGATCAAATCGAATGGCGGTAAAGGAAAAATCGACCCGGTTATCTGGACCTGGGTGATTAACGGACTCTACCTGCTGTTGGCCGTCATCCTCAACCTGTGGGATACCGTGCCGATGCGCCGTGTACGAGCCAGGTTTACGCGTAAAGGAGCGGTGTAATGCAGGCGTTTGCGTTCTTGACCGCTATATCGGTAAAACTATTTTTACCACCATCATGATGACGTTATTCATGCTGGTGTCGCTCTCCGGCATCATCAAGTTTGTCGACCAGCTGAAAAAGGCCGGGCAGGGGAGCTATGATGCAATGGGCGCGGGCATGTATACCCTGCTCAGTATTCCAAAAGATGTGCAAATCTTCTTCCCGATGGCGGCGCTGTTAGGCGCGCTGCTGGGGCTGGGGATGCTGGCGCAGCGCAGTGAGCTGGTGGTGATGCAGGCGTCGGGCTTTACCCGTATGCAGGTTGCCCTGTCGGTGATGAAAACGGCGATCCCGCTGGTATTTCTGACCATGGCAATGGGCGAGTGGATTGCGCCGCAGGGCGAGCAGATGGCGCGTAACTACCGCGCACAGATGATGTATGGCGGCTCGTTGCTCTCGACCCAGCAGGGACTGTGGGCGAAAGATGGCACTAACTTTGTCTATATCGAACGTGTGACGGGCGATAACACGCTCGGTGGCGTGAGTATCTACAGCTTTAACGATCAGCGTCGTCTGCAGGCGGTACGTTATGCCACGTCGGCCACCTTCGATACCGAGAAAAAAGTCTGGCGTCTGTCTCAGGTGGATGAGTCCAACCTGCAGGATCCGAAACAGATCACCGGTTCGCAGACGGTCACTGGCACCTGGAAAACCAACCTGACCCCGATAAGCTCGGTGTGGTGGCGCTGGATCCTGATGCGCTCTCCATCAGCGGCCTGCACAACTACGTGAAGTACCTGAAGTCGAGCGGCCAGGATGCCGGACGTTACCAGCTCAATATGTGGAGCAAGATCTTCCAGCCGCTCTCCGTGGCGGTCATGATGCTGATGGCGCTGTCATTTATCTTCGGCCCACTGCGTAGCGTTCCCATGGGGGTACGTGTCGTAACCGGTATCAGCTTCGGCTTTGTCTTCTACGTTCTCGATCAGATCTTCGGTCCGCTGACTCTGGTTTACGGTATCCCGCCAGTTATTGGTGCGTTGCTGCCGAGCGCCTCCTTCTTCCTGATCAGCCTCTGGATGCTCCTGAAGCGCTCCTGACCCCTGACACCTCATCTCCCTCTTTGGGAGGTGAGGTGTATCCTCTGTTTTACCCCTCACTTTTTTGCACAACCTTCAACGTCTTGCCTGAAATTTGAGTATTATTGTGCGATGACGTCGTGAAGAGATCCCCTATGAAGCAAATTCGGTTACTGGCGCAATATTATGTCGATCTGATGATGAAGCTCGGCCTGGTACGCTTCTCCCTGTTGCTGGCGTTGGCGCTGGTGGTTCTGGCGATTGTGGTGCAGATGGCTATTACCATGGTGCTGCACGGTCAGGTTGAGAGCATTGACCTTATTCGGTCGATTTTCTTTGGCCTGTTGATTACCCCCTGGGCGGTCTATTTCCTCTCGGTCGTGGTTGAACAGCTGGAAGAGTCGCGCCAGCGGCTGACCCGGCTGGTGGAAAAGCTGGAAGAGATGCGCGAGCGCGACCTGAAGCTCAACGTGCAGTTAAAAGACAACATTGCTCAGCTGAACCAGGTGATTTCAGATCGTGAAAAAGCCGAGGCCGAGCGCCAGACCACGCTGGAACAGCTGAAAATCGAAATGAAAGAGCGCGAGCAGACGCAAATTCAGCTCGAGCAGCAATCGTCGTTCCTGCGCTCTTTCCTCGATGCCTCCCCGGATCTGGTCTTCTACCGCAATGAAGACAAAGAGTTCTCCGGCTGTAACCGGGCGATGGAACTACTGACCGGCAAGAGCGAAAAGCAGCTCGTTAGCCTGCGCCCGCAGGATGTCTATTCACCCGAGGCGGCTGCCAAAGTTATCGAAACCGACGAGAAGGTCTTCCGGCATAACGTCTCACTGACCTATGAACAGTGGCTCGACTACCCGGACGGGCGCAAAGCCTGCTTCGAAATCCGCAAAGTGCCTTACTACGATCGCGTCGGTAAACGCCACGGGCTGATGGGCTTCGGGCGTGACATTACCGAGCGTAAGCGCTATCAGGATGCCCTGGAACGCGCCAGCCGCGATAAAACCACCTTTATCTCTACCATCAGCCATGAGCTGCGTACCCCGCTCAACGGCATCGTGGGGCTAAGCCGTATTCTGCTCGATACCGAACTCACGACCGAGCAGGAGAAATATCTGAAAACGATCCATGTTTCAGCGGTCACGCTCGGCAATATCTTCAACGATATTATTGATATGGATAAGATGGAACGACGTAAGGTTCAGCTGGATAACCAGCCGGTGGACTTCACCGGTTTCCTTGCCGATCTGGAGAACCTCTCCGGCCTGCAGGCCCAGCAGAAAGGGCTACGCTTTGTGATGCAGCCAACGCTGCCACTGCCGCATAAGGTGGTGACTGACGGCACACGCCTGCGTCAGATCCTGTGGAACTTGATCAGCAACGCGGTCAAGTTCACCCAGAGCGGCCAGGTTGCGGTTCGCGTGCGTTACGGCGAGGGCGAGATGCTGCACTTCGAGGTAGAGGATTCCGGTATCGGTATCCCGCAGGAGGAGCAGGACAAAATCTTCGCCATGTATTATCAGGTTAAAGATAGCCACGGCGGCAAGCCCGCCACCGGAACCGGTATTGGCCTGGCGGTATCGCGCCGCCTGGCGAAGAGCATGGGGGGCGACATCACGGTGAGCAGCAACCCAGGTCACGGCTCCGTCTTTAAACTGAGCGTTCGTGCCCCGGCGGTGGCGGAGGAGGTCGAAGACACCTTTGACCACGACGCGATGCCGCTGCCTGCCCTGCATGTGCTGCTGGTGGAAGATATTGAGCTGAACGTGATTGTGGCGCGCTCGGTGCTGGAGAAACTCGGCAGCAGCGTGGATGTCGCCATGACTGGCAAGGCTGCACTGGAGATGTTCACCCCAGGAGAGTACGACCTGGTGCTGCTGGATATCCAGCTCCCGGACATGACCGGCCTGGACATCTCGCGTGAACTCACCAGCCGTTACGCCAGCGATGAACTGCCGCCGCTGGTGGCACTCACCGCCAACGTGCTGAAAGACAAAAAAGAGTATCTGGATGCCGGTATGGACGATGTACTGAGCAAACCGCTGGCGGTGCCAGCCTTAACCGCCATGATTAAGAAGTTTTGGGACACCTGTGACGAAGAGGAGAGCACCATGACGACGGTAGATACGGAAAAAGCGCAGTCTTTGCTGGATATCGACATGCTTGAGCAGTACATCGATCTGGTGGGTCCGAAGTTGATTACCGACGGCCTGGCCATTTTCGAAAAGATGATGCCGGGTTATCTGAACGTGCTGGAGTCCAACCTGACGGCGCGGGATCGGAAAGGTATCGTAGAAGAGGGCCATAAGATCAAAGGTGCGGCCGGCTCGGTCGGTTTGCGTCATCTGCAGCAGCTTGGTCAGCAGATCCAGTCCCCGGATTTACCGGCGTGGGAAGATAACGTGGGTGAATGGGTTGAAGAGATGAAGCAGGAGTGGCAAAACGATGTGGCCGTTCTGAAAGCCTGGGTGGAAAGCAGAAAAAAATGACCCCGGCTAAACCGGGGTGCGCGAATACTGCGCCAACACCAGGGAAATCGTGGCTGCGCCTGAAGATGTTTTTTTAAGTTAATGGCGTAGCCGGAAAATTTAGGCCGCACGCAGTTAAGATAGCAAAACTTAAATACTTTGTTACATGAATCAGTTAAATGTGTGAAGCACACCATTTTAATCAGAATTTTTAATGTGCATGTAACATTTTTCGAGAGGGATCGCAGGATGAAAAAGGTTGGCGTGGTACTGAGCGGTTGCGGGGTTTACGATGGTTCTGAAATTCATGAAGCGGTTCTGACGCTGCTGGCGCTGGCGCGCAACGGCGCAGAAGCGGTCTGTTTCGCCCCGGACAAAGCCCAGTCTGATGTCATTAATCACCTTACCGGTGAGCCGCTGGCGGAAAGCCGAAATGTCCTGATTGAGGCGGCGCGAATTGCACGCGGCCAGATCCGCCCACTCAGTGAAGCGCGTGCCGCCGAACTGGATGCGCTGATTGTACCGGGCGGTTTTGGTGCCGCAAAAAACCTGAGCAATTTTGCCCATGAAGGCAGCGCCTGCCAGGTAGAGAGCGATTTAAAAACCCTGGCGCTGCAGATGCATGAGGCCGGTAAACCCTTGGGCTTTATCTGTATCGCTCCGGCTATGCTGCCCGCCATCTTCGATATCCCGCTGCGTCTGACCATCGGCACTGACATTGATACTGCCGAGGCCATTGAGGATATGGGCGGCGAGCACATCCCTTGCCCGGTGGACGACATCGTGGTCGACGAAGATAACAGGATCGTGACTACCCCTGCGTACATGCTGGCGCAGAACATTGCGGAAGCCGCGACCGGTATCGAGAAGCTTGTTACCCGTGTGCTGGTGCTGGCTGAATGAGATTGAAGCGTCCCCGATCTGGCTGGGTAAGGCGGATCGTCATCCGCGTTCTGCTGGTGCTGGCGGTCTTCTGGGGTGGCGGTATCGCCCTGTTCAGCTTCGTGCCGGTGCCGTTTTCCGCAGTGATGATTGAACGTCAGCTGGGGAGCTGGCTGCGAGGGGATTTCAGCTACGTTGCCCATTCTGACTGGGTGAGCATGGATGAGATCTCGCCGTGGATGGGACTGGCCGTTATTGCCGCTGAAGATCAGAAATTCCCGGACCACTGGGGATTCGACGTTGGGGCGATAGAGAAAGCGTTAGCGCATAACGAGCGCAATGAGAGCCGTATTCGCGGCGCATCGACGCTTTCTCAGCAGACGGCGAAAAACCTGTTTTTGTGGGACGGACGTAGCTGGATGAGAAAAGGGTTTGAAGCCGGGCTGACGCTGGGGATCGAAACGGTGTGGAGTAAAAAACGCATCCTGACGGTGTACCTGAATATCGCAGAGTTTGGCGAAGGGGTATTTGGTGTTGAAGCCGCTGCCCAGCGCTATTTCCATAAACCTGCGAGCCGACTGTCAGCATCAGAGGCCGCGCTGCTGGCCGCCGTGTTACCGAACCCCATTCGCTTTAAGGCCAGTGCGCCTTCAGGCTATGTTCGCAGCCGTCAGGCGTGGATCCTGCGCCAGATGCGTCAACTGGGCGGGGAAGGGTTTATGCAGGCCCATAAGCTGCATTAATCTTCATCAAACCCGGCGTTGAACAATGCAATCACCGCCGCCAGCGCCTCGACTTCCTGCGGGCCGGTCGCTTCGATTTCGATCTGTCGGCCCTTGGCGGAGTCCAGCATCAGCAGCGCAATCACGCTATTGGCTTCGGCTTCAGTGCCTTCGTCATTACGCAGCAGAACTTCCGCGTCAAACCCCTGCATCAGTTCAAATAACTTCATCGCCGGGCGTGCATGCATGCCCAGCTTATTGGTGATCTCAACGGTCTGCTTTACGGTCATGTTTTACGTTTTTCCAGCGTACGATGACGGGACTGCACATTTTTGCCGCGCGAGCGGAAATAGTCAGCCAGTTGCTCAGCAATATAGACCGAACGGTGTTTGCCCCCGGTACAGCCAATCGCCACCGTCAAATAGCTGCGATTGTTTGTTTCCAGCATCGGCAACCAGAGTTCAAGGTAGCTGCGCGTCTGATAGATAAAGTTGTGGACTTCCGTATGCCTGTCAAGGAACGCGGCAACAGGTTTATCGAGGCCGGTCATTGGACGCAGCTTCGGATCCCAGTGCGGGTTCGGCAGGAAACGCACGTCAAACACATAGTCTGCATCGATAGGAATACCATGCTTAAAGCCGAAGGATTCAAACACCATCGTCAGCTCACGCTCGCGTTTACCCAACAGGCGGGTACGCAGCATCTCCGCCAGCTCATGCACGGACATTTCAGAGGTATCAACGATCAGATCGGCACGGGAGCGCAGTGGCTCCAGCAGATCGCTTTCCTGGTCGATGGCACTTTCCAGCGACAGATTTTTGCTGGAGAGCGGATGCAGACGGCGGGTATCACTATAGCGACGGATCAGCGTATTGCGATCGGCATCAAGGAACAGTAACTGAGGTGAAAACGCCTCTGGCAAATTGCTCATCGCCTGCTCAAAGATCTCCGGCGATTCAGGCATGTTACGCACGTCGATGCTGACCGCGGCGGAGATCTGTCGATCGGCCAGCGATCTCGCCAGCTCAGGCAGCAGCACCACCGGCAGGTTATCCACGCAGTAAAAGCCCATATCTTCCAGCGCACGCAGGGCAACCGACTTGCCGGATCCCGAACGACCGCTGACGATCATCAGCACCATGTACCGTTTCTCCTCAGGACTACAGATGTCAAAGCCATCACCCGATTACGCATCATCCTGACTGCCTTCCGTTTCCGTAATGATTTGATAAAGCTCCTCATCGCTCTGTGCCGCGCGCAAACGACGACAGATGGTTTTATCCGCCAGACGTTTGGCCACCAGCGAGAGGGTGTGCAAATGTGTTTTGGTCTGATCGGCTGGCACCAGCAGGGCAAACAGCAAATCGACAGGCTGGTTATCAATGGCATCAAAGGCGATAGGTGTTTCCAGCTGAACAAACACGCCTACAGCGCGCAGCGTATCCTCTTCAAGTTTGCCATGGGGAATGGCGATGCCGTTGCCGATGCCGGTACTGCCCATTTTTTCACGGGTCAGGATCGCTTCAAACACCACTTGCGGCGGCAGGCTCAGCTGTTTTGCAGCCAGTTCACTGATGATCTCCAGCGCACGTTTTTTGCTCTGGCAGTGGACGGCACTGCGGGTACATTCCTGATTAAGGACACTGCTCAGTTGTAGAGTTGAATCGTTATTCATCATAATTTCACCTAAGCGCTAACTGTACAAAGGGCCCGTTGTGTTTCACAACAGGCCAACCTGCACCCGTTAACTGCCCGGACAATTAGTGTTGTTTCAGTTTGTCTTTATGTTTGTTTAGCTGTCGTGCCAGCTTGTCAATCAAGCCGTCGATAGCCGCGTACATGTCTTGTCCTTCCGCACTGGCATGAATTTCGCCTCCGTTAACGTGCAAGGTCGCATCCGAGATATGCGTCACTTTCTCCACTTTTAACACAATGTAGACCTGGTTGATCCTCTCGAAATACTGCTCAAGCTTGGCGAACTTAGTGTTCACAAAATCGCGCAGGGCCTCAGTAATTTCGACGTTGTGTCCAGTGATGTTGAGCTGCATAGTGTCTTCCTTATCGGTTGTGTCAGACCAGTTGTTTACGCTGGTTGGACGGCGGAATGGATAAAGACTCTCGATACTTCGCAACAGTACGGCGTGCCACCATGATACCTTGATCGGACAGCATGGTGGTTAACTTACTGTCGCTCAGTGGTTTCGCGGGGTTTTCCGCGGCGATCAATTTTTTCACCAGCGCCCGGATGGCCGTAGACGAAGCTTCGCCACCGCCTTCGGTATTGACATGGCTGGAGAAAAAATACTTAAGCTCAAAAATACCGCGCGGGCTGTGCAGATACTTCTGCGTCGTCACGCGGGAAATCGTTGATTCATGCATCTCGACGGCCTGGGCGATATCCGCCAGCACCATCGGTTTCATAAATTCTTCACCTTGTTCAAAGAAGGCCTGCTGCTGCTCCACGATGCAGCGGCTGACGCGCAGCAACGTATCATTGCGGCTCTCGAGGCTTTTGATCAGCCAGCGCGCCTCCTGCAGGTTGCTACGGATAAACTGGTTATCCGAGTCGTTGCGCGAACTGGTGCACATCGAGGCGTATTGCTGATTAATTTGCAGGCGCGGGATGCTGTCGGAATTCAGCTCCACGGTCCACAGGCCGTTATGCTTGCGTACCAGTACATCGGGAATAACGTACTCAGGCTCGCTGGTCTGGATGGATTGCCCCGGACGCGGATCCAACGACTGAATAAGATTGACCGCCTCTTTCAGGATCTCTTCTTTCAATCGCGTCACCCGCATCAACGAGCGGAAGTCGTGGTTGGCCAGCAGATCCAGATGCTCGCTGACGATCAGACGAGCCTCTTCCAGCCACGGCGTCTCTTTGACGAACTGCGAAAGCTGAATCAGCAGGCAGTCACGTAAATCACGTGCCGCAACGCCAATCGGATCAAAACGCTGCACGCGCTTCAGGACCGCTTCGACCTCTTCAAGATCGATCTCATCATCACCGATGCTTTCCAGAATGTCGTCCAGCGGCACGGTTAAATAGCCGGTCTCATCGACGGCATCGACAATGGAGGTGGCAATGGCGCGATCGGTATCGGAAAACGGTGTTAGCTCCACCTGCCACATCAGGTAATCCTGGAGGGACTGGGTGGTTTCGCCCTGATACACCGGCAACTCATCATCCTGGTAATCAGCGCGCGTACCGGATGGCGTGCCGGCGGTGTAGATCTCATCCCAGCTGGCATCAAGAGGAAGCTCGTCAGGCATCTCTTTTTGCTCCAGCGCGTCGACGCTGTCGAGCGTTTCGTTATCCTGCGTTTGCTGGGTTTCTACCTCGTCGTGAAGATCGGTTTGCTCAAGCAGGGGATTACTGTCCAGCGCTTGCTGAAGCTCCTGCTGAAGTTCTAGCGTCGACAGCTGCAACAGACGAATGGCCTGTTGTAACTGCGGCGTCATTGCCAGCTGTTGGCTGAGCCTTAATTGCAAACCTTGCTTCATGTTCAGAGCATTTTTCTCCGTTTAGGCGAGACTGAACTTCTACCCTATCAGAGTCTGAAGTCTTCCCCAAGATACACGCGCTTAACATGATCGTCTTCGAGGATCTGCTGCGGTGTACCGTGGGCGATAAGATGGCCCTGGCTGACGATGTAAGCACGTTCACAGACTGCCAGCGTCTCACGAACGTTGTGGTCGGTGATCAGTACGCCCAGACCACTGTCGCGCAGATGCTCAATAATCCGTTTAATGTCGATAACCGAAATCGGGTCAACGCCCGCAAAAGGCTCATCGAGCAGAATGAATTTTGGGTTAGCGGCCAGCGCGCGGGCAATTTCCACACGGCGGCGTTCACCACCGGAGAGCGCCTGGCCCATGCTGTCGCGCAGATGTTCGATATGGAACTCTTCCATCAGCTCGTTGGCGCGATCCTGACGCTGCTCAGAGGTCAAATCGTCACGAATCTGCAGTACCGCCATCAGGTTGTCGAAGACGCTCAGACGACGGAAGATTGAGGCTTCCTGCGGCAGGTAGCCGATACCGCGACGCGCACGCGCGTGGAGGGGCAGCAGGCTGATGTCTTCGTCATCAATAATGATGTTACCCGCATCGCGCGGCACAATCCCTACCACCATATAAAAGGTGGTGGTTTTACCTGCACCGTTAGGACCCAACAGGCCGACAATTTCGCCGGAGTTGACGGTCAAACTGACATCTTCCACTACGCGACGGCCCTTGTAGGCTTTGGCGAGATTCTTTGCAGTTAATGTTGCCATAACGAATTAGTTACTCTTTTTCTGTGCCGGGGCCTGAGGGTTCTGTGCCGGAGCCTGAGTGCTGTTTTTGTCCTGCAGCTGCGATGGGACCAGGACGGTCGTCACGCGTTTGCCTTTTTCACTGAAGGCCTGCATTTTTTGTTCTTTTACCAGATAGGTGATCTTGTCGCCCTTGATGTTGCTGTCGAGCTGCTCCAGGTACGCATTCCCGGTCAGCACCACAAAGTCTTTCGCCAGCTCGTAGTGCATCTGGGAAGCATGGCCTTTTACCGGCTTGCCGTTGTCCTGCATCTGGTAGAAGGTGGCTGGGTTGCCGTAGCCATCGATAATCTCTTTACCGTCTTCCCCGCCAGGACGCGTTACCACCACCTTATCGGCGTTGATTTTGATGGTGCCCTGAGTCACGACAACATTGCCGGTAAAGGTCACTACATTGCCCTGCATATCGAGCGACTGCGTATCGGATTCGATATGAATCGGCTGCTCGGTATCACCCGTCACAGCAAGCGCAGGCACGCTGACGGCCAGCAGCGCGCTGGCAATAACAACATTAAGGCTGAGTTTGTTTGCTTGGAATTTCATAGGAGGTTCTAACCTTTTCAATCAGCTCTGCGTTCTTGCTGCGTAAGTTCCCGCGCATTCTCAGACCGCTGGAATTAAATGTGGTGCCGTATAACGTAACCAGATCCTGCGACGTTACATCCTGAGTCACAAGGTTAATCTGTGCGTTATCGGTTGTGATTTTGCGCAGCTGTGCGTCTGCGGTCAGCGCATTCACCTCAACATGACCATACAGATAAAGCATACGGTCATTCGTCAGTTTTGCCCGGTCTGATTTAATCGACCATGTTGGAACTTTATTGGTATCAAACGTGGTCATCACCGGTTGGGTAAACCATGAGACGCCCTGTTCGGAAAAATACTCAACATGTTGAGCGATAAGGCGGTAATTCAGCGCCCCTTCCGGGCTGTACACCACGGTATCGCTGTGATCGCTTTTGTATGTTGGATCGTTAGTATTGACCGTCGGCGCTTGTTCGTCGTCCTTGTCAGCGAGATTCACGCCAATCAGTACCAGTGCTACCAGCGAAAGCAGAATAATAACCCAACGTCTGGTTTTACTCATATCGATTGCCCTTTGGCCTCATCAAGCTTACCTTGCGCCAGCAGCAGCAGGTCGCAGACTTCTCTCACTGCGCCGCGGCCACCGTTGATACGGGTGACGTAGTCAGCGCGCGGGATCAAAAGTGGATGGGCATCAGCCACGGCGACGCTCAGGCCCACTTCCGCCATCACTGGCCAGTCAATGAGATCGTCTCCGACATAGGCGACATTTTCCGGGGCGATGGCAAGTTTACCAAGTAAGTCCCTGAAAGCGACCATCTTATCGGATTGTCCCTGATAGAGATGGGTGATGCCCAGCGTTTCGCAGCGATCTTCTACTAGTTTAGCCTTACGCCCGGTGATAATGGCAACTTCTATGCCAGAAGTGAGCGCACAGCGAATGCCATAGCCATCACGGACGTTAAAGGCCTTCAGCTCTTCACCATTGTTGCCCATATAAATCAGGCCATCAGAGAGCACGCCATCCACATCCAGGATCAGCAGGCGAATGTTTTCGGCCTGCGACATCATCTGCGCACTGACCGGGCCATAACAGGTTGCAAGGGATGCACCCGTATTACTCATTGTCTTATCCTTCATTACACTACGCCTGCGCGCAGCAGATCATGCATATGTATCACACCCAGCAACTGGTCGCCATCGGCAACCATAACGGAGGTGATATGGCGGGACTGCATCAGGTTTAACACTTCGACAGCCAGCGTACCGGGACGCACCCGGATCCCCCCGGCCGTCATCACATCGGCGATACCCAACTTACGGACATCGACTCCCATGTCAAAGACGCGGCGTAGGTCGCCGTCGGTAAAGATTCCTTCGATCGTCATCTGGTCGTTACAGATGACAGTCATGCCGAGATTTTTACGGGTAATCTCCAGCAGCGCATCGCGCAAAGAGGCGTCTTTGCTGACATGCGGAATTTCATCCCCGGTGTGCATGATGTCATTCGCCCGCAGCAGCAATTTACGTCCCAGCGCACCGCCCGGATGGGAAAGGGCGAAGTCTTCGGCGGTAAAACCGCGGGCTTCGAGCAGGGCGACAGCCAGCGCATCACCCATTACCAGCGCAGCGGTGGTACTGGAGGTCGGGGCCAAACCCAACGGGCACGCCTCTTTTGGCACTTTGACGCACAGATGGATATCCGCGGCGCGCGCCATGCTACTCTCAGGGCGGCTGGTAATACAGATGAGGGGAACGTGGAGCCGCTTCAATACCGGGATCAGCGCCAGGATTTCATTCGATTCGCCAGAGTTCGATAAGGCGATGACGATATCCTGTGCCGACACCATTCCCAGGTCACCGTGCGCCGCTTCTCCGGGATGAACGAAAAAGGCCGTGGTGCCGGTACTGGCGAAGGTGGCCGCCATTTTACGGCCAATGTGGCCGGATTTGCCCATTCCCATCACCACGACTTTGCCGGAACAGTGGAAAATTTTCTCACACGCGAGGCTAAAATCCTGATTAATGTATTGATCTAACTGCGCCAGACCTTCACGTTCTATCTCCAGAACTTGTTTTCCTGCTTTCTGAAAGTCAAAACCCGGCTGCAATTCTATTTGCGACATAATGCGTTTCCGTTTACCCAGAGAGAAGCGGCGAGAGCCAGTACAGCATCGCCATCCATACGACAAATCCCACCGTCAGCAGCGCACCAACGCCCTGACCAATCTGCCTTTTACGCCGCCAGCAGAGCAGGGCGAAGATGGCGCTGACTAACACCATCACGCCATAATCGCGGCTGAACGCGAGCGGATTAAACGCGCCAGGGGCGATCAGGGCCGGCAGGCCCAGCACGATAGCAATATTGAAAATATTGGAACCGATAATATTGCCAATCGCCATGTCATCTTCGCCTTTACGCGCACCGGCAATCGCCGTGGCCAGCTCAGGCAGACTGGTGCCAATGGCAATCACCGTCAGGCCAATGGTGAGCTCGCTCATGGCGAAGTAATTGGCCAGCACCGTGGCGTTATCCACGATCATCTGCGTCGCCATTGGCATGATGATAAGCGCCACACCCAGCCAGAGCAGCGCAACGGGTAAGTTCCCCTCACGCGGCAGCTCTGCTACCTGCTCGCGGGTCAGGGAGTCATTGCCCTGCTTTTCTGCCGCCCGGGCCAGCTTAACAATGTAAAACAACCAGATGACCGCCAGCGCCAGTAAGAAAATGCCATCGCTGAGGGTTAACTGCCCGTCATATAACACATAACCGGCCAGCAAACTGACAATTAACATTAGCGGCAATTCGCGCCGCAGAACATCAGAATGCACGCGAAATGGATGCAGCAGCGCGGCAAGCCCCAGGATGAGCAGGATATTAACGATGTTGGAGCCAATGGCCGTGCCCACGGCGAGATCGACCTGATCGTGCATCGAGGCGGCGACAGAGACGATGATCTCTGGCAGAGAGGTGCCAACGCTGACCACCGTCATCCCAATAATCAGGGGGGGAACGCCAAATAAACGACACAGAATTGATGCGGAAAACACCAGACGGTCGGCACTGTAGACCACCAAAAGTAAACCAATTATTAACAGTGCCGTTGCAAGAAGCATCAAAAGTCCTTTCTTCAGGTATACTCGCCGGTCCACCGAGAAAAAATCTCTGCCGCTGCATACTGTCTGTAGACGTAACGTGTTCCTAATTTTGACTTTATGCGTTGTAAAAGTAAAACAAATGCCAGCTTTCGCTTAGTCGCAGAGATAATATTCTGTAAAAATGTTGGTTTTGCGCCAAAATCAGGCATCAAGCCGATCCTGAACCGGCAACAGAAAGGAAATGTACATGAGCCTGAATGGGGCGAATATAGTCGATGTCCGCGGCGTCAGCTTCACGCGCAGTAGCCGGGTCATTTTTGACAACATCTCTCTCACCGTGCCTCGCGGTAAAATTACCGCCATCATGGGGCCTTCCGGCATTGGTAAAACGACGTTACTGCGTCTGATTGGTGGGCAGATCCCGCCGAGCCAGGGCGAGATCCTCTTTGACGGCGAAAATATCCCGGCGATGTCCCGCTCGCGCCTCTATACCGTACGTAAACGCATGAGCATGCTTTTTCAGTCCGGGGCACTTTTTACTGACATGAACGTCTTTGATAATGTCGCTTATCCGCTGCGCGAGCATACTCATCTGCCGCCAGAACTGTTGAAAAGCACGGTCATGATGAAGCTCGAAGCCGTCGGCCTGCGTGGCGCAGCCAAACTGATGCCTTCCGAACTCTCTGGCGGTATGGCCCGCCGTGCGGCGCTGGCGCGTGCGATCGCGCTGGAACCGGATCTGATCATGTTCGATGAGCCGTTCGTCGGTCAGGATCCCATCACTATGGGTGTGCTGGTCAAACTGATCTCTGAATTGAACAGCGCGCTGGGTGTGACCTGTATCGTGGTGACTCACGACGTACCCGAAGTGCTGAGCATTGCCGATTACGCCTATATCGTGGCGGATAAAAAAATTGTGGCGCACGGTAGCGCACAATCCTTGCAGAGCAACAGCGATGCGCGTGTCCGTCAGTTCCTCGACGGCATTGCCGATGGCCCCGTGCCGTTCCGTTATCCGGCCGGCGATTATCATAAAGATTTATTGGGAATAGGGAGTTAAGCCACTCATGCTGTTAAATGCGTTGGCCGCTCTCGGACACCGTGGCATAAAAACCATCAGGACGTTCGGGCGTGCCGGGTTGATGTTATTCAATGCGCTGGTCGGGAAACCGGAATTCCGCAAACATGCCCCTCTGCTGGTTCGCCAGCTATATAATGTCGGCGTGCTGTCGATGCTCATTATCATCGTTTCCGGCGTCTTCATCGGGATGGTGCTGGGGCTGCAAGGGTATCTTGTCCTCACCACCTATAGCGCGGAGACCAGCCTCGGTATGCTGGTGGCGCTCTCCCTGCTGCGTGAGCTGGGGCCGGTGGTTGCTGCGCTGCTGTTCGCAGGGCGTGCCGGTTCGGCGCTGACGGCGGAAATCGGCCTGATGCGCGCCACCGAGCAGCTCTCCAGTATGGAGATGATGGCCGTGGATCCGCTGCGTCGGGTGATCTCGCCGCGTTTCTGGGCGGGCATGATCTCTCTGCCATTGCTGACTATCCTCTTTGTTGCCGTCGGGATCTGGGGCGGTTCGATGGTTGGTGTGCAATGGAAAGGGATCGATGCCGGTTTCTTCTGGTCAGCGATGCAAAGTGCGGTTGACTGGCGTCTGGACCTGGTTAACTGCCTGATAAAAAGCGCGGTATTTGCCGTGACGATCACCTGGATAGCGCTGTTCAATGGCTACGATGCCATCCCGACGTCTGCCGGTATCAGCCGGGCCACCACCCGCACTGTTGTTCATTCGTCGCTGGCCATACTGGCTCTGGATTTTGTGCTCACCGCACTGATGTTTGGGAAATGAGTTCATGCAAACGAAAAAAGTAGAAATTTGGGTAGGTATATTTGTTTTGCTGGCGCTGCTGGCCGCACTGTTTTTGAGCTTCAAAGTGGCGGATGTCACCACAATCCGCACCGAGCCGACATACCGTATTTATGCCACCTTCGATAATATTGGCGGCCTGAAAAGCCGTTCTCCGGTGCGTATTGGCGGGGTAGTGGTAGGGCGTGTTGCCGATATCACCCTCGACGAGAAAACCTATCTGCCGCGCGTTGCGCTGGATATTGAAGAGCGCTACAACCACATCCCGGATACCAGCTCGTTGTCTATCCGCACTTCTGGCCTGTTAGGGGAACAATACCTGGCGCTGAACGTCGGTTTTGAAGACCCGGAACTGGGAACGACTATCCTTAAAGACGGTGGCGTGATTCAGGATACGAAGTCAGCCATGGTGCTGGAAGACATGATTGGTCAGTTCCTTTACAACAGTAAAGGGGGTGACGAGAATCAAGCTGCTCAGACACCTGCGCAGAGTGACATTACGCCGCCTGTTGGCACGACGAATTCATCTCAGGAGAAGTAATTCATGATTAAACGACTGTTAATGGTTGCCATGCTGATGATTGCCCCTTTGACTGCCGCTAACGCAGCCGATCAGAGCAATCCCTATCAACAGATGAATGAGGCGGCTAAGAAAACCTTCGATCGCCTTAAAAACGAGCAGCCGAAAATTCGTTCCAATCCCGACTACCTGCGCGATATCGTTGATCAGGAGCTGCTGCCCTATGTTCAGGTAAAATATGCCGGGGCACTGGTGCTGGGACGTTACTATAAAGACGCATCACCCGCGCAGCGTGAAGCCTACTTTGCTGCGTTCCGTGAGTATCTGAAGCAGGCCTACGGTCAGGCGCTGGCGATGTACCACGGTCAGACCTACCAGATTGCGCCGGAACAGCCGCTTGGCTCTGCCACCATCCTGCCTATTCGCGTGACCATCGTCGATCCGAATGGTCGTCCGCCAGTGCGTCTGGATTTCCAGTGGCGTAAAAACAGCCAGAGCGGTAACTGGCAGGCGTACGACATGATTGCTGAAGGCGTAAGCATGATTACCACCAAGCAGAACGAGTGGAGCGACCTGCTGCGTACCAAGGGCATTGATGGCCTGACTGCACAGCTGAACAGCATCTCACGCCAGAAAATTACCCTGGATGAGAGCAAAAAATGATGTCGCAGCTCAGCTGGTCCCGTGAGGGTGAGACGTTATTACTCACTGGCGAGCTGGATCAGGATTATCTGAATTCTCTGTGGGATGCACGTCATGAAGCCATGCAGGGCGTTTCCTGTATCGACCTCGGCGGCATTTCCCGCGTGGATACGGCTGGCGTCGCGCTGCTGGTTCATCTGGTGGCAACAGGCAAAGGGCAGGGCAAGCAGGTGAGGCTCTCGGGCGTTAGCGATAACGTTATCACCCTGGCCCAGCTCTATAATTTGCCGGAAGACGTATTGCCGCGTTAATTTTTTCAGTACGTTACTATCAAAAGCCCCGACTGTTTCATCGTCGGGGCTTTTTGCTTGTTTAAGACCGCGCCACTTTGCTCTAAGATGTTGGGCTTGTTTTCACTACCAGATGATATAGATCCCATGGAAAATCATGAAATCCAGACCGTGCTGATGAACGCACTTGCCCTCCAGGAAGCCCACGTCTCCGGCGACGGCAGCCACTTTCAGGTTATTGCTGTGGGAGAAATCTTTGACGGCATGAGCCGCGTGAAAAAACAGCAGGCTGTCTATGCGCCGCTGATGGAATATATCGCGGATAATCGCATCCATGCCCTGTCGATCAAGGCGTTCACCCCAACTGAGTGGGCACGCGATCGCAAACTAAACGGTTTTTGAGCTGAGGGTGATTTGCCCGCAGCACGGTTGAATTCATACAGAGAGTAAATCATGGACAAATTTCGTGTTCAGGGGCCTACGCGTCTCCAGGGCGAAGTCACAATTTCCGGCGCCAAAAACGCCGCGCTGCCGATCCTCTTCGCCGCACTGCTTGCGGAAGAGCCGGTAGAGATCCAGAACGTCCCGAAACTGAAAGACATTGATACCACCATGAAGCTGCTCGGCCAGTTGGGTACCAAGGTTGAGCGTAACGGATCCGTGTGGATCGACGCCAGCAACGTGAACAACTTCTCCGCGCCGTATGACCTGGTGAAAACCATGCGTGCCTCTATTTGGGCGCTGGGTCCGCTGGTGGCCCGTTTTGGTCAGGGTCAGGTTTCACTGCCGGGCGGCTGCGCCATTGGTGCGCGTCCGGTCGATCTGCATATCTTTGGCCTCGAGAAGCTGGGCGCTGAAATCAAACTGGAAGAGGGCTACGTCAAAGCCTCCGTTAATGGTCGCCTGCAGGGCGCGCATATCGTGATGGATAAGGTGAGCGTTGGCGCCACTGTCACCATCATGTCTGCGGCAACGCTGGCAGAAGGCACCACCATCATCGAGAACGCCGCGCGCGAGCCGGAGATCGTGGACACGGCGAACTTCCTGAATACGCTGGGGGCGAAGATCACCGGCCAGGGTACCGACCGTATCACCATCGAAGGCGTTGAACGCCTGGGTGGCGGTGTGTATCGCGTTCTGCCCGACCGTATCGAAACTGGGACCTTCCTGGTGGCCGCGGCTATTTCCGGCGGTAAAATCGTCTGCCGTAACGCACAGCCCGATACGCTGGATGCGGTCCTGGCTAAACTGCGTGATGCTGGTGCAGATATCGAAACCGGAGAAGACTGGATCAGCCTCGATATGCACGGTAAGCGTCCTAAGGCCGTGAACGTACGTACCGCTCCGCACCCGGCATTCCCGACCGATATGCAGGCGCAGTTCACCCTGCTGAACCTGGGTGGCAGAAGGGACGGGCTTCATTACCGAAACCATCTTCGAAAACCGTTTTATGCACGTACCGGAACTGATCCGTATGGGTGGGCATGCGGAGATCGAAAGCAACACAGTGATCTGCCATGGCGTAGAAAAAACTGTCCGGTGCGCAGGTAATGGCAACGGATCTGCGTGCGTCTGCGAGCCTGGTGCTGGCGGGCCTGTATTGCGGAAGGTACAACGCAGGTAGACCGTATTTATCACATCGATCGCGGCTATGAACGCATCGAAGATAAACTGCGCGCGCTGGGTGCTAATATTGAGCGTGTGAAAGGCGAGTAATCGTTAAGGCAGCCCCCTGCCATATCGACTGGGGGGTTGCTATCCCGTTTAAAGGAGCGTCATTATTGGCGCTCTTTTTGTTGTCTTCTCTGGCGCATCATGCGCGTTCTGTCGACAAACTCATGGGTTATCGGGTCATGATAGCGTGATGGCCAAATGACCCAGGGATCGGTACCTAATGCCGTGGCAATGATCAGTTCTCCCTTCGGCCAGGGGCGCGTCAGCGCGTTTGCCAGGGTGGATGAACTCAGACCATTACGACGGGATTCCGCCGCCAGTGATGTTCCCTTTTTACGCAGCGCGGCAATGATATCGGCCGAGTGCCAGTCGATAAACTTCTTATCCATTCAGCGATCCCTCTGTTCTGGTACATTCCCGTCATTTCCATTAAATGACGTAGTTACTATACCTTCTTCGAACAGCGGTTCTAAAAAGTTCGCGTTACTGGAAGCAACATTCAGATTTTGCCAGGGCTTTAATCATGCGGCCTGTAAGCGGATTCTTTAGCAATGTTATGGATAATATTTGGAGCTTACAGGAACTCTCTTGTCAGAAAAAAGAGAGTTCCCCTGGCCGTTATCGATCGCGCTGAACAGCAATGTGCGCGAGACCAATCAGGGCATCTCGCCATGGGCTGTCAGGGATGACCTGAAGTGCGGCTATGGCTTTATCGGCTTCTTCCTCGGCACGCTGACGCGTCCATTCCAGGGATCCACAGTTCGCCATTGCTTTCCAGTACAGGTTCCAGAAGATGTCGGCCGTTTCCTTGCTCGATGGCTTCACGGATGAGGCTCGCCTGTTCAGGAGTGCCGTTACGCATGGCATGCAGCAGCGGGAGCGTCGGTTTGCCCTCATTGAGATCGTCACCGACATTTTTGCCCAGCGTTTCGCCATCGGCGCTGTAATCGAGCAGGTCGTCGATCAGCTGGAAGGCGGTGCCGAGATAGCGCCCGTAATCCTGCAGGCCACGTTCCTGTTCCTCACTGCAGCCAGCAAGAATGCCAGAGCATTGGGCCGCCGCCTCAAACAGACGCGCCGTTTTGCTGTAAGATCACCCGCATGTAGTTCTCTTCGGTGATGTCCGGGTCGTTGACGTTCATCAGCTGCAGAACTTCGCCTTCCGCGATCACGTTCACCGCCTTGGACATCACTTCGAGTACCTTCAGCGAGCCCAAGCTGGTCATCATCTGGAAGGCGGCGTGTATAGATAAAATCACCTACCAACACGCTGGCGGCATTGCCAAACGGCCGCGTTGGCGGTGGCTTTACCACGACGCATATCAGACTCATCCACAACGTCATCATGCAGCAACGTGGCGGTATGGATAAATTCGATCAGCGCCGCGATCGTGACGTGCGCATTATCCTCATAACCTACCGCGCGAGCGGCCAGTACTGCGATCATCGGACGGATGCGTTTGCCCCCACCGCTGACGATGTAGTAACCCAACTGATTGATTAGGGAAACGTCAGAGTCGAGCTGTTCCAGGATCGCTGCATTCACACCCGCCATATCTTGGCGCGGTTAACTCATTGATTTTTTCTAAATTCATCGCAAAAGCCGGGCTTATAGTCCTGTTTTCCACATTTCAAATGGGTTAACGTAGGGTTCGGTTTATCAATAGTAGCGCTGATTGTACTGAAAAAAACGCCCCCAGATAAACGTTACCGTACGTGTTGTGTTTTTTTTCTTCATGTATTGACGGTAGCACTTGTCAAAGGCTCGCGTTTTGCGTAATATTCGCGCCCTATTGTGAAATATTTATAGCGCACTCTGAATCACACGAGGATGTGCGCGGAAGCGGGAGTTTATATGTACGGCGGTTTTCCAAAGTGGTGGTAAACAACACCGAGTAAGCGAAGGTCAGACCGTTCGCCTGGAAAAGCTGGACATCGCAACTGGCGAAGCTGTTGAGTTCGCTGAAGTTCTGATGATCGCAAACGGTGAAGAAGTCAAAATCGGCGTTCCTTTCGTTGATGGCGGCGTTATCAAAGCTGAAGTTGTTGCTCATGGTCGTGGCGAGAAAGTTAAAATCGTTAAGTTTCGTCGTCGTAAACACTACCGTAAGCAGCAGGGCCACCGTCAGTGGTTCACTGATGTGAAAATTACTGGCATCAGCGCCTAAGACCTGAGGAGAGATTTAAATGGCACATAAAAAGGCTGGCGGCTCCACACGTAACGGTCGCGATTCAGAAGCTAAACGCCTTGGCGTTAAGCGTTTCGGTGGCGAAACTGTTCTGGCGGGTAGCATCATCGTTCGTCAGCGTGGCACCAAATTCCACGCTGGTAACAACGTAGGTTGCGGTCGTGACCACACTCTGTTTGCTAAAGCAGACGGTAAAGTGAAATTTGAAGTTAAAGGCCCGAACAACCGTAAATACATCAGCATTGTTGCTGAGTAAGGTTTTCTCGGTCCGTAACGGATTAAAGCCCCGCAACGTGTTGCGGGGCTTTTTACATTGGAAACCCGGTAATTTTTTCTGTAGGGAAAACGGGCATGAAGCAGCAGGCCGGCATTGGTATTCTCCTGGCACTTATCACAGCGATGTGCTGGGGAGCATTGCCCATTGCAATGAAGCAGGTGCTGGAAGTGATGGAGCCACCCACGGTGGTGTTCTACCGCTTTCTGATGGCCGGTATTGGTCTGGGGGCTATCCTGGCAATCAAGGGTAAGCTGCCGCCGATGCGCATCTTCCGCAAGCCGCGCTGGCTTATTGTGCTGGCGATTGCGACAGGCGGTCTGTTCGGTAACTTCATTCTTGTTCAGCTCTTCCCTGCAGTATCTTAGCCCTACCGCCTCGCAAGTTATTGGCCAGCTGTCACCGGTTGGCATGATGATCGCCAGTGTCGTTATTCTCAAAGAGAAAATGCGCGGCACGCAGGTGATTGGGGCAATAATGCTGCTCTGCGGTCTGGTGTTGTTCTTCAATACAGCCTGATAGAGATCTTTACCCGGCTGACGGATTACACCTGGGGGTGTGATTTTCGGCGTGGGGTGCCGCGGCGGTGTGGGTGAGTTACGGCGTCGCGCAAAAGGTGTTATTACCGCCGTCTGGCGTCACAGCAGATCCTGTTTTTGCTGTACACTTTGTGTACTATTGCACTGCTGCCGCTGGCGAAGCCGGGAGTTATTACCCAGTTAAGCGACTGGCAGTTGGCGTGTCTGATCTTTTGTGGTCTGAACACGTTAGTAGGTTATGGCGCGCTGGCAGAAGCGGATGGCGCGCTGGCAGGCAGCACAGGGTGAGCGCACTGATTACGCTTACCCCCGCTGTTTACGCTGTTATTTTCAGATTTATTATCAATGGCCTGGCCCGATTTTCTTCGTCAAAACCGATGTTAAACCTGTTGGCTTATCTCGGTGCGTTTGTCGTGGTTGCGGGCGCGATGTATTCCGCCATTGGTCATCGTCTTTGGGGACGTTGGCGCAAAAGTGAAGCGGTTGTAGTTGTCCCCCGCTCAGGCGAATGATTTACGGAGAGTAAAATGAAGTTTGTTGGATGAAGCAACGATCACTGGTCGTGGCAGGTGGATGGCGGTAATGGTTGCGTAAGCTTCCGCCGTGAAAAATACATTCCGCGTGGGCGGCCCTGATGGCGGCGACGGCGGTGACGGCGGTGACGTATGGCTTGAAGCCGACGAAAACCTTAACACCCTGATCGACTACCGTTTCGAAAAAGCTTTCCGCGCAGAGCGTGGCCAGAACGGCCAGAGCCGTGACTGTACCCGGTAAGCGCGGCAAAGATGTCAGCGTGAAAGTGCCGGTCGGACGCGCGTTATCGACCAGGGTACGGGGTGAAACCATGGGTGATATGACCAAACACGGTCAGCGCCTGATGGTGGCAAAAGGCGGCTGGCACGGTCTGGGCAACACCCGCTTCAAATCCTCCGTCAACCGTTCCCCGCGTCAAAAAACGATGGGTACACCGGGCGACAAGCGCGATCTGCAGCTTGAGCTGATGCTGCTGGCAGACGTCGGGATGCTGGGGATGCCAAATGCCGGTAAATCCACCTTCATCCGTGCGGTCTCTGCGGCCAAGCCGAAAGTGGCTGACTATCCGTTTACCACCCTGGTACCAAGCCTGGGCGTGGTGGCGTATGGATACCGAGAAGAGCTTCGTTGTTGCGGATATCCCGGGCCTGATCGAAGGCGCTGCAGAAGGGGCTGGTTTGGGGATTCGCTTCCTGAAACACCTTGAGCGCTGTCGCGTTCTGCTGCACCTCATCGATATCGATCCAATCGACGGTTCCGATCCGGTGGAAAACGCCCGCATCATTGTTGGCGAGCTGGAAAAAATACAGCGAGAAGCTGGCTGAGAAGCCACGCTGGCTGGTCTTCAACAAGATCGACCTGATGGACAAAGCAGAAGCCGAAGCCAAAGCGAAAGCTATCGCCGAAGCGATGGGATGGGAAGATAAATACTATCTCATCTCCGCTGCAAGCCAGATGGGCGTGAAAGATCTGTGCTGGGACGTGATGACCTTTATCATCGAGAAACCCGGTGACTCAGGCAGAAGAAGCGAAGCAGCCTGAAAAAGTCGAATTCATGTGGGATGACTACCACCGTCAGCAGCTTGAAGAGCAGGTGGTTGAAGAAGACGATGAAGACTGGGATGACGACTGGGACGAAGACGACGAAGAAGGCGTCGAATTCATCTACAAGCGTTAAGACCGTCAATGGCCCCCTTATGAAGGGGGCTTTTTTTTAGTTCAATTTTGTCCGGTATCCAGCAGCCGACCGTCAGCCCACCTTCGGGACGGTTTTCCAGCGTCAGTTTGCCGCGGTGGAGCTGCACGATACGTTGCACGATGCTTAACCCCAGCCCACTGCCACCGTAGCGTTGATCGATACGGCGAAACGGTTCGGTAATGGACTGGCGATGGGCCTCATCAATGCCAGGGCCCTGAATCGCAAACGCTCACCAGCGTGCCATCATCCACTTCCTGCATTCTGACTTCAATGGTTGTCCCCGCCGGGCTGTAACGCACCGCGTTTTCCAGCAAATTGCGCAGCATCAGCCGTAATAATGTCGCATCGCCCTGGACGCTCAGGGAGCCCGTCTGCGGCCAGATCAGGGTGTGATCTTTGGTTTCATTCTCCAGCGCCAGCGGTGCAAAGATGTTATCCCGCCAGTTCACCGTGTCGTAATGCCCGCTGGCCAGAGCCTGGCTCGCGCGGGCCAGCATCAGAAGTTGCTCAACGGTATGCATCAGTTGGTCGATACGGGCAATCAGCGTCGTCGCCTGAGACGAGCCTGACTGCGCCATCAGCTCAAGGTGAAGGCGTATGCCTGCCAGAGGCGTACGCAGCTCGTGTGCGGCATCAGCGGTGAACAGGCGCTCCTGTTTAATGGTTTGATCCAGCCGGGCAAGAAGCTGGTTCAGAGAGGTCGTGACGGCGCCAATCTCCTCCATGTCAGAATACATCGGCAGGGGGGTGAGATTGTCGGCAGAGCGGTTTGCCAGGCTGGCGCGGAGCTGATTGAGGGGACGGGTGATCCAGGTGACGGCCCAGAAGGAGAACAGCAGCGTAAAACCGACCATTACCAGCGAAGGCACCAGCAACGAGGCGATCGCCTCGCGGATCTCTTTCTCTACATGCTGGTTGCGCGCTTTGGCAGAAAGCGTCTCGCTGACCAGGAAGCTGATTTGCTCCCGGCTTTCATGCCAGAGCCAGATGACGCTGACCAGCTGACAGAACAGCAGAATAACAGCCAACAGCACCATCAGACGACGGCGCATGCTGTTCATTTTTGGCTCTCAAGACGATAGCCCACGCCGCGCACGGTTTTGATTCGGTCTCTACCCAGCTTACGGCGCAGGTTATGGATATGGACCTCCAGCGTGTTTGAGCCCGGATCGTCCTGCCAGGAGTAGATATCCTGCTGAAGGGTTTCACGGTGAACCGTCTGGCCGGTACGCATGATCAGGCGTGTCAGCAGGGCGAACTCTTTCGGCGTCACTTCAACCGGCCGGGACTGCTGTAACACCTGCTGAGTCTGCAAATTTAATGTCAGATCGCCGTCACTGAGCAGGTTATCACTGTGTCCCTGATAACGCCGGATCAAAGCTCTGGCCCGAGCCTGCAGTTCCCCCAGGGCAAAAGGGTTTTACCAGATAGTCGTCGGCGCCGGAGTCCAGGCCGTTGATCCTGTCTACCAGCGCATCGCGCGCCGTCAGGATCAGCACCGGATTGTTCACCCCGCGACGACGCCACTGGCTGAGCAGGGTAGCTCCATCTTTATCCGGCAGGCCAAGATCGAGGATCACCAGGCTGTACTCGCCGCTCTGGATAAGGCCATCAGCCTCGGCGGCAGTACCCGCGCAATCGAGCGTATAGCCCTCGGCAGTAAGCGCCATAGCCAGCCCTTCCTGCAGCAACAGATCGTCTTCGACAATGAGTAATTTCATCGCTAGTTATTCTGGTAAATATCCTTGTAAAGCCGGCTCTCAAAGCGCACCAGCGGAATACGGCGATTGCGTTGGTCTGCAGGTTCAACCGCGTAGCCTGAAAGAATACTGTACAAATGCCATCCGCTGCCCGCTGGCCGTGGTAATAAACCCGGCAAGGTTATAAACCCCCTGTAGCGAGCCAGTCTTCGCGGAGACTTTGCCATCGACACCCGCGGCGTGGCAGACCGGCCCGGTATTGCAGGGAACCGTCATAACCGGCGAGCCGGCAACATCGAGATAAAGTTGAGTTCAGTGTCATGCTGAGCAATGTACTGAAGGACCTGCATCATAGTAGCAGGGGAGATAAGGTTATGCCGCGAAAGACCGGAGCCATCGACCGCGATGGTATTCCCCAGATCAATACCGGCCTGCTGACGGAGGATCTGCCTGACCGCATCAGAAACCGGCACGCCAGGTGCCTGGTACGCCGAAGCGGGCATGGCCAATCATGCGAAACACGGTGTCAGCGATCATGTTGTCGGATTTTTTCAGCATGATCTTCAGCAGATCGTGCAGTGGTGCCGATTGCTTACTGGCAATCACGGTACCCGGCTCGTTGCTTTGTGTCTGGCGTAACAGCGTGCCGCTGTAGGTGATTTTGGCCTGCTTCAGTTCGTCCTTCAGGATCGCCCCGGCATAACCAGCGCCATCCTGGATAGCGAAGGCCAGCGGCAGCGGATCGGCGCGTTGCGTCAGGCAACCGGTCAGCGTATAGCGGTTGAGATCGCCTGGAACCACATCCAGTTCGCAGTACTGCGCTTCCGGCGACCCTTTCGCCAGGGTACGTACCTGGCTGAACATATTAACCGGATAGTAGGGACGCCACCCGGATAAAGGCTAAAATCATTGGCTTTTTGGCGCGCTGTACAACGAGACGGAGAAAGCAATTGCGATCAACAATCGCGGCTGCAGGCGGCGCGCTAAAGCATTGGGTCATGTCGTTCCACGGCCAGCCGGGGGCTTTATCATGGCTGGCAAAGATGGACGTATCGATAAGCACATTCCCTTCAATGCGCTGTACGCCAGACTTCTTCAGCACGGCGACCATGTTGCGAATATCCTGACGCTTAAACGTGGGATCCCCGCCAAAACGGGCGATAAGATCGCCTTTCAACACGCCATCTTCGACGTTGCCTTTGCTCTCAAGCGTGGTGGTAAAGCGAAAGTCAGGCCCCAACTGCAGCAGGGCAGCCAGCCCCGTAATCACTTTTTGCGTACTGGCGGGCAGGGCCATCTGCTGGCTGTGGTAATCAATCTCAGGGGCCTGGGCACCGACCTTCTGCACCATCAGGGCGAGATTGGCGCCATCGGGCAGCTGATTGATATACTCGTCAACGTTCGCTGCCTGGACAGTGAACGCAATAGTGGTGGTCAATCCGATGATAAATCTGGAAAATCGCATAATCTCGCGCTAACAACCCGGAAACAAACCGCCATACTACGACCCAACGCCCTGTAAAGTAAACGATGACCCATACTGAACTTCGCGTTTAAAATACGTATCAAATTGAAAAATTGCTGCTGACCTGGAACTTTGCTTCCGGGTCAGTTTTCTTTTGCTTCTGACCTGTGTCAGGCTGTGATGCCTGCGGGGCCAGTCGTCGGGTCGGTTCCCCGTACCCAACAGGAATGTCAAAGAGGTATAACAAATGCAAGCTATTCCGATGACCTTACGTGGAGCTGAAAAAACTGCGTGAAGAGCTGGATTTTCTGAAATCTGTTCGCCGCCCTGAAATCATTGCGGCCATTGCGGATGCGCGTGAGCATGGCGATTTGAAAGAGAATGCCGAGTATCACGCAGCGCGTGAGCAGCAGGGTTTCTGCGAAGGGCGTATCAAAGATATCGAAGCCAAGCTGTCGAATGCGCAGGTGATTGATATCACCAAAATGCCAAACAACGGGCGTGTCATTTTTGGTTCCACCGTTACCGTGATCAATCTGGATAACGATGAAGAAGTTTCTTACCGCATCGTGGGTGATGATGAGGCAGATTTTAAGCAGAATCTGATCTCAGTAAACTCGCCGATTGCCCGCGGTCTGATTGGCAAAGAGCAGGACGATGTGGTCACCATCCGCACCCCGGGTGGGGAAGTGGAGTTCGAAATTATCAAGGTTGATTACCTGTAATTCGCTTCTCCCGCCAGATGTTGATACATTGTAAAGATAGGAAAAAGGCCGCATAGCGGCCTTTTATCAACTCAAGGAGCATGGCATTTTGCTCACCTGCTAATGAAAAACCCCTCGTTTTACACAGAAAATGTGTTCAATTCAGGATAATCTTAGCGTGGCAGCGAGATTTTACGCTCTTTAGATGGACGGTAGAGCACCAGCGTTTTACCGATGACCTGTACGTTACAGGCGCCGGTTTCGCGCACGATTGCTTCCACGATCAAAGTCTTAGTGTCTCTGTCTTCAGAGGCGATTTTCACTTTGATTAATTCGTGGTGCTCCAGCGCTTGTTCAATCTCGGCCAGTACCCCTTCGGTCAAACCATTGTTGCCAAGCATAACTACAGGCTTGAGCGGATGTGCCAGACCTTTAAGGTGCTGTTTTTGTTTAGTACTCAGATTCATCGTATATTTTTGCTTACGTTGGGATTGAAAACGGTTCATTCTACCGCCATCTCCCTAATATCGCCAAATTGCTATGTGGAAATTTACACCGCTGGCTACGATGAACCAGGACGGAAAGTTAAATGACAGGTAAAAAGCGTTCTGCAAGCTCGAGCCGCTGGCTCCAGGAACACTTTAGCGATAAATATGTTCTACAGGCACAGAAAAAGGGGTTACGTTCCCGTGCCTGGTTTAAACTTGATGAAATACAGCAAAGTGACAAACTCTTTAAGCCGGGGATGACAGTAGTCGACCTCGGTGCAGCGCCCGGAGGATGGTCGCAATATGCGGTGACACAAATCGGCGGAACCGGCCGAATCATCGCCTGCGATCTTTTACCTATGGATCCCATCGTTGGTGTGGACTTCCTTCAGGGCGATTTTCGTGATGAATTAGTACTGAAAGCGTTACTTGAACGTGTAGGTGACAGTAAAGTTCAGGTTGTCATGTCCGATATGGCGCCAAATATGTGCGGAACACCGGCGGTGGATATCCCTCGCTCCATGTATCTGGTAGAACTGGCGTTAGAAATGTCCCGTGATGTATTAGCGCCGGGTGGTAGTTTTTTTAGTGAAGGTGTTCCAGGGCGAAGGTTTCGAGGAGTATCTGAAGGAAATTCGCTCCCTGTTTACGAAGGTCAAAGTTCGTAAGCCGGACTCTTCGCGTGCTCGTTCACGTGAAGTGTATATTGTAGCGACCGGGCGAAAATGATAGCCGGTGAATTCCAGACGAAAGTTTGAAATGAATCGGATACTGAGTATCCTGACGCTGTTTTTAACACAGTTGTAATAAGAGGTTAATCCCTTGAGTGACATGGCGAAAAACCTAATACTCTGGCTGGTCATTGCCGTTGTGCTGATGTCAGTATTCCAGAGCTTTGGGCCCAGCGAGTCTAATGGCCGTAAGGTGGACTACTCTACCTTCCTGCAAGAGGTCAACCAGGATCAGGTTCGCGAAGCGCGTATCAACGGACGTGGAGATCAACGTTACCAAGAAAGATAGTAACCGTTACACGACTTACATTCCGGTGAACGATCCTAAGCTGCTTGATAACCTTCTGACTAAAAACGTCAAGGTGGTAGGTGAGCCGCCGGAAGAGCCAAGCCTGCTGGCTTCTATCTTCATTTCCTGGTTCCCGATGCTGCTGCTGATCGGCGTCTGGATCTTCTTTATGCGTCAAATGCAGGGCGGCGGTGGCAAAGGTGCCATGTCGTTCGGCAAGAGTAAGGCGCGTATGTTGACGGAAGACCAGATCAAAACCACTTTTGCTGACGTGGCTGGTTGCGACGAAGCAAAAGAAGAGGTGGGTGAGCTGGTTGAATACCTGCGTGAACCGAGCCGCTTCCAGAAAACTGGGCGGTAAGATCCCGAAAGGCGTCCTGATGGTCGGCCCTCCGGGTACCGGTAAAACCCTGCTGGCGAAAGCCATCGCCGGTGAAGCGAAGGTTCCGTTCTTTACCATTTCCGGTTCTGACTTCGTGGAAATGTTCGTTGGTGTCGGTGCATCCCGTGTGCGTGACATGTTCGAACAGGCCAAGAAAGCCGCACCGTGCATCATCTTCATCGATGAAATCGACGCCGTAGGCCGCCAGCGTGGCGCAGGCCTGGGTGGCGGTCACGATGAACGTGAGCAGACGCTGAACCAGATGCTGGTTGAGATGGACGGCTTCGAAGGTAACGAAGGTATTATCGTTATCGCGGCAACTAACCGCCCGGACGTTCTTGACCCTGCGCTGCTGCGTCCAGGTCGTTTCGACCGTCAGGTTGTAGTTGGTCTGCCAGACGTTCGTGGTCGTGAACAGATCCTGAAAGTGCACATGCGTCGCGTACCGCTGTCCCCGGACATCGATGCGGCAATTATTGCACGTGGTACGCCGGGCTTCTCCGGTGCGGATCTGGCTAACCTGGTGAACGAAGCTGCCCTGTTTGCTGCTCGCGGCAACAAGCGTGTGGTTTCGATGGTGGAGTTCGAGAAAGCGAAAGACAAAATCATGATGGGTGCGGAACGCCGCTCCATGGTGATGACAGAAGCGCAGAAAGAGTTCCACGGCTTACCACGAAGCAGGCCATGCGATTATCGGTCGCCTGGTACCGGAACACGATCCGGTGCATAAAGTGACGATTATTCCGCGTGGTCGTGCGCTGGGCGTAACCTTCTTCCTGCCGGAAGGCGATGCGATCAGCGCCAGCCGACAGAAACTGGAAAGCCAGATTTCGACCCTGTACGGCGGTCGTCTGGCGGAAGAGATTATCTACGGTGTGGAACATGTTTCGACCGGTGCGTCCAACGACATTAAAGTCGCGACAAACCTGGCACGTAACATGGTGACCCAGTGGGGCTTCTCCGACAAAACTCGGTCCGCTGCTGTATGCAGAAGAAGAGGGTGAAGTGTTCCTCGGCCGCAGCGTCGCGAAAGCGAAGCATATGTCCGACGAAACCGCACGTATCATCGACCAGGAAGTGAAATCGCTCGTTGAACGTAACTACGGTCGCGCGCGTCAGATCCTGAACGAGAACATGGATATCCTGCACGCAATGAAAGATGCGCTCATGAAATATGAAACCATCGATGCGCCGCAGATCGACGACCTTGATGGCACGCCGTGATGTACGTCCGCCAGCGGGTTGGGAAGATCCAGGTACCTCCAACAACTCTGACAACAATGGCACGCCACGTGCGCCGCGTCCGGTCGATGAACCGCGTACGCCAAACCCGGGCAACACCATGTCAGAACAGTTGGGCGACAAATAAGTCACCGCTGTAGATGATGTTCTCTTTACCTGAAACCCTGGGGCTTGCCCCGGGGTTTTTCTTGTCTGCTTAACCAAAAAAAAATCAGGGACTTGCCATGAAACTCTTCGCCCAGGATTCTTATCTCGATCTGACTCATCCCCATGTGATGGGGATCCTGAACGTCACGCCAGACTCCTTCTCCGATGGCGGTACGCATAACACGCTGATTGATGCGGTTAAACATGCGAATCTGATGATCAACGCCGGGGCGACCATCATCGACGTGGGTGGGGAGTCAACGCGACCGGCGCAGCGGATGTCAGCGTTGATGAAGAGTTGTCCCGGGTTATTCCGGTGGTCGAAGCCCTTGCGCAGCGTTTCGAGGTTCTGGATTTCGGTGGATACCTCTAAACCCGAGGTGATTCGCGAATCAGCAAGAGTAGGCGCTCACATTATTAATGACATTCGCTCCCTTACCGAGCCAGGCGCGCTGGAGGCTGCGGCGGAGACCGGGTTGCCGGTCTGTCTGATGCATATGCAAGGCCAGCCGAAAACCATGCAGGATGCGCCAAAGTACAATGACGTGTTTGCTGATGTGAATCGCTACTTTGTTGAGCATATCGCGCGTTGTGAACGTGCCGGTATCGCAAAAGAGAAATTGCTGCTCGACCCGGGATTCGGTTTCGGTAAAAATCTCTCTCATAACTACGAGCTTCTTGCGCGCTTATCTGAGTTTCACCATTTTGGCCTGCCGCTGCTGGTCGGGATGTCACGAAAATCAATGATAGGTCAGTTGCTTAACGTTGGGCCATCCGACCGCCTGAGCGGGAGTCTGGCCTGCGCGGTCATTGCAGCGATGCAGGGAGCGCATATTATTCGCGTCCATGACGTAAAAGAGACAACAGAAGCCATGCGAGTGGTGGAAGCCACACTGGCAGCTAAGGGAAATAACCACTATGAGTAATCGTAAATATTTTGGCACTGATGGCATTCGTGGACGCGTGGGCGATGCGCCAATTACACCTGAGTTTGTGCTGAAGTTAGGCTGGGCAGCAGGGAAGGTACTGGCCAGCCACGGCTCACGCAAAATCATCATTGGCAAAGATACACGCATCTCTGGCTATATGCTTGAATCGGCGCTGGAAGCCGGTCTTTCTGCCGCGGGGCTTTCTGCCTCCTTTACGGGACCAATGCCGACGCCAGCCGTTGCTTATCTCACCCGTGCGTTCCGTGCAGAAGCAGGGATTGTAATCTCTGCCTCGCATAACCCCTTCTACGATAATGGCATCAAATTCTTCTCAATCGATGGCACCAAACTGCCGGATGATGTTGAAGAAGCCATCGAAGCGGAAATGGAAAAAGAGCTGACCTGCGTTGACTCCGCTGAGCTGGGTAAAGCCAGCCGTATCGTCGATGCGGCAGGTCGCTACATCGAATTCTGTAAAGGTACTTTCCCGAACGAGCTGAGCCTGAGTCATCTTAAAATCGTGGTCGACTGTGCGAATGGTGCCACCTACCACATTGCTCCGAACGTTTTCCGCGAACTGGGTGCGCAGGTTGTGGCCATTGGCTGTGAACCGAACGGGCTGAACATCAACGCCGAAGTGGGCGCAACGGATGTTCGCGCTCTGCAGGCGCGCGTGCTGGCAGAGAAGGCCGATCTCGGCATCGCCTATGACGGCGACGGCGACCGCGTGATCATGGTTGACCATGAAGGTAACAAGGTCGACGGGGATCAGATCCTCTATATCATTGCTCGTGAAGGTCTGCGTCAAGGGCAGTTGCGCGGCGGTGCCGTCGGTACGCTGATGAGCAACATGGGTCTGGAGCTGGCACTTAAACAGCTGGGTATTCCGTTTGCGCGCGCGAAAGTGGGCGATCGCTACGTACTGGAAAAACTGCAGGAGAAAGGCTGGCGCATTGGTGCGGAAAACTCCGGCCACGTGATCCTGCTGGACAAAACCACCACCGGTGACGGCATTGTGGCAAGCCTGCAGGTGGTCGCGGCAATGGTGCGTAACCATATGTCCCTGCACGATCTGTGTAGCGGGATGAAAATGTTCCCGCAGATCCTGGTTAACGTTCGCTTCACAGCCGGTAAAGGCGATCCGCTGGAAAACGACAACGTGAAAGCAGTGATGGCTGAAGTCGAAGCGGCGCTGGGTTCGCGTGGCCGCGTCTGCTGCGTAAATCAGGTACCGAGCCACTGATCCGCGTGATGGTGGAAGGTGAAGACGAAGCGCAGGTAACTGAGTTTGCCCATCGCATCGCTGATGCCGTAAAAGCGGCGTAACGCCGTTAAGTGCTTAAAAAGGCGGCGCTTGCCGCCTTTGTTTTGTTCATTAGTGGCGGTTTTGCTGTTTTTTTCCGCACTTGATACAATGAGCTGAAATTGCCCTTGCGAAGGTCATTCGCTTTGGTTAGTATTCACACCCGCTTCAGTGGGAAAGCAAAACTCCTGCTTATTGGTCGAAGCATTGGTATGCGGCAACTCCGCAAGGAACAGGTTGATTATGTACGAAGCTCTTTTAGTAGTTTTCCTTATTGTAGCCATCGCTCTGGTAGCGTTGATCATGCTGCAGCAAGGTAAAGGCGCTGATATGGGGCCTCTTTTGGAGCAGGCGCTTCTGGTACGCTGTTCGGTTCAAGTGGTTCTGGTAACTTCATGACCCGCGCAACGGCGATTCTGGCAACGCTGTTTTTCATCATCAGTCTGGCGCTTGGCAATATCAACAGCAACAAGACCAGTAAAGGAAGCGAGTGGGAAAATCTGAGCGCACCGGCGAAATCCGAGCAGACTCAGCCAGCTGCACCGGCTAAGCCGACCAGCGATATCCCGCAGTAATAGTAGTATCAGTGCTGAGGTGGTGGAATTGGTAGACACGCTACCTTGAGGTGGTAGTGCCCTAACGGGCTTGTGGGTTCGAGTCCCATCCTCAGTACCAATATTCCGAAGAAAAGACGTCGCAAGACGTCTTTTTTTTCGTATGTCGTTTATGTCCGTGGTTTGTAAGGGTGTAGGGCGGGTAAGCGCAGCGCCAACCACTGTTTTGCCCGCCAGCGTGATGCTTGCCGGAACTACGAAACCTCAGAAACAAAAAAGGCGCCCTCAGGCGCCTTTTGCATTTCGGTACAGCGATTACTGCTTATCGCTGTTTTCCAGATTCTCAACCTGCGGCAGACCATTACCTGTTGAGACAGAGAGCAGGCCATTCTCGGTATAGGTGAACAGCTTGGCACGGGTATCGGTGATATCCAGGTTACGCATGGTCAGCTGGCCGATACGATCGTCAGGCGAGAAGACGGAATCGCCTTTCTCCATGGTCAGACGCTCTGGCTGGTAGGTCAGGTTGTCAGACACGGTGTTCAGAATGGAGTAGTCATTGCCACGACGCAGCTCCAGGGTCACTTCACCTGTAATGGCGCTTGCTACCCAACGCTGCAGGGCATCACGCAGCATCAGTGCCTGCGGATCGAACCAGCGGCCCTGATACAGCAGTTTGCCCAACTGACGGCCATGGGAGTGATACTGCTCGATGGTGTCTTCGTTATGAATACCGGTCAGCAGACGCTCGTAAGCGATGTGCAGTAACGCCATCCCCGGGGCTTCATAGATGCCACGGCTCTTGGCTTCGATGATACGGTTTTCAATCTGATCGCTCATCCCCAGACCGTGACGCCCGCCGATGCGGTTGGCTTCCAGCATCAGTTCCACATCGTCAGAGAAGGTCTGGCCATTCAGGGCAACCGGGTGGCCGCGTTCAAAACGCACGGTCACTTCTTCCGCCTGGATTTTGACGTTTTCGTCCCAGAACTTCACGCCCATGATTGGGTTAACGATCTTCACGCTGGAGTTCAGGAACTCCAGGTCTTTTGCTTCGTGTGTCGCACCCAGCATGTTGGAGTCGGTAGAGTAGGCTTTCTCGACTGACATTTTGTAGTCAAAGCCGCAGGCGATCATAAATTCGGACATTTCGTGACGGCCGCCCAGTTCGTCGATAAAGTCAGTGTCCAGCCACGGCTTGTAGATCTGCAGTTCGGCATTGGTCAGCAGGCCATAACGGTAAAAACGTTCGATGTCGTTGCCTTTATAGGTGCTACCATCACCCCAAATGTTGACGCCGTCGTCTTTCATGGCGGCAACCAGCATAGTGCCGGTAACCGCACGGCCCAGCGGGGTAGTGTTGAAATAGGTCAGGCCGCCGGTGGTATTATGGAAAGCGCCACACTGAATGGCAGCAATACCTTCGGCAACCAGCTGCTTACGGCAGTCAATCAGGCGTGCGTTCTCTGCACCGTACTCCATGGCACGACGAGGGATCGCTTCATAATCGTCCTCATCTGGCTGACCCAGGTTCGCAGTATATGCATAAGGAACCGCTCCCTTCTGGCGCATCCACAGCAGTGCAGCGCTGGTATCCAGGCCGCCTGAAAAAGCGATGCCAATACGTTGTCCTTGCGGAAGATGCTTGAGAATCGTCGTCATAAAATAAAACCCTGCTTGATTGACTGATGAGTGATCGCTTTCACCCTAAATGCATTTTTATGCAGAATAAGTGAGTTTTCATTTAATCATCTTTTGGCAAGTACCGAAAGAGATTCGTGTATTTTTTGTAAAAATTTCCCGCCTTAATCGCTGCGGTTAGCAGGGTTGACAGAGGGGGCGCGCTATCAATATACTAAACGCCGATTTTACGTCCCGTCCTCGGTACCAAATCCCAGCATTATTTGCATTTTTTACCCACAGAGAGTAGAATTTGCCACGTTTCAGGCGCGGGGTGGAGCAGCCTGGTAGCTCGTCGGGCTCATAACCCGAAGGTCGTCGGTTCAAATCCGGCCCCCGCAACCACTTTCCTATAAAGTCCTTTTTCAAATATACTGTGAAGACTTAGCGCCTTCGTAGCTGGATTTGAAAAAATTCTTTTTGAAAGTGCTCCAGGCCACTGTTGTGGCTATAGGGTTCAGTTATCTAAAGCCCCGATTTATCGGGGTTTTTTGTTATCTGACTACAGAATAACTGGGCTTTATGCCCTTTTTTTACGTCTTGGGGGGTGGGCTTGTCCACATTAGACCAAAAATTAACAGAGATGATTAAAGCACCAGTCGAAGCACTGGGCTACGAACTGGTCGGCATCGAATTCATTCGCAGCCGTACATCCACGCTGCGCATCTATATTGATAGTGAAGATGGCATCAATGTTGATGATTGTGCTGATGTTAGCCACCAGGTGAGTGCGGTTCTTGATGTTGAAGATCCTATTACCGTCGCCTATAACCTGGAAGTTTCCTCGCCTGGTCTGCATCGCCCGCTGTTTACTGCTGAACACTACACCCACTACATTGGTGAAGAAGCGGCTATCGTCCTGCGTATGGCTGTACAAAACCGCCGTAAATGGCAGGGCGTTATTAAGGCCGTTGACGGTGAGATGATCACAGTAACAGTCGAAGGCAAAGATGAAGTGTTCGCGCTGAGTAATATCCAGAAGGCGAACCTGGTTCCCACTTTTAACAGTCTGGATGAGGTGAAAAGCCCGCGATGAACAAAGAAATTTTGGCTGTTGTTGAAGCCGTCTCCAACGAAAAATCACTGCCGCGTGAAAAGATTTTCGAAGCGCTGGAAAGTGCACTGGCTACGGCAACCAAGAAAAAATACGAGCAAGAGATCGATGTTCGTGTAGAAATCGATCGCAAGAGCGGCGACTTCGATACTTTCCGTCGTTGGGTTATCGTGGAAGAAGTGACCCAGCCAACGAAAGAGATCACTCTCGAAGCGGCACGTTACGAAGATGAGAGCCTGAACATCGACGATTACGTTGAAGATCAGATCGAATCTGTCACCTTCGACCGTATCACCACCCAGACTGCTAAACAGGTTATCGTACAGAAAGTTCGTGAAGCTGAGCGCGCTATGGTCGTTGACCAGTTCCGCGAGCATGAAGGTGAGATCATCACGGGCGTGGTGAAAAAAGTTAACCGCGACAACATCTCCCTGGATCTGGGTAACAACGCTGAAGCAGTGATTCTGCGTGAAGATATGCTGCCACGTGAGAACTTCCGTCCGGGTGACCGTATTCGCGGCGTACTCTATTCCGTGCGTCCAGAAGCGCGTGGCGCTCAGCTGTTCGTGACCCGTTCTAAACCTGAAATGCTGATCGAACTGTTCCGCATTGAAGTGCCAGAAATTGGCGAAGAAGTGATCGAGATTAAAGCCGCTGCCCGCGATCCGGGTTCCCGTGCGAAAATCGCGGTGAAAACCAACGACAAGCGTATCGACCCTGTTGGTGCTTGCGTCGGTATGCGTGGCGCGCGTGTTCAGGCAGTTTCGACTGAACTGGGCGGCGAGCGTATTGATATCGTTCTGTGGGACGACAACCCGGCGCAGTTCGTGATCAACGCGATGGCACCGGCTGATGTTGCGTCTATCGTGGTAGACGAAGACAAGCACACCATGGATATCGCCGTGGAAGCAGGCAATCTGGCGCAGGCTATCGGCCGTAACGGTCAGAACGTCCGCCTGGCTTCACAGCTGAGCGGCTGGGAACTCAACGTAATGACCGTTGATGACCTGCAGGCTAAGCATCAGGCTGAAGCCCATGCGGCCATTGATACCTTCACTAAGCATCTGGACATTGACGAAGATTTCGCCACCGTTCTGGTTGAAGAAGGTTTCTCAACGCTGGAAGAACTGGCCTATGTGCCAATGAAAGAACTGCTGGAAATCGACGGCCTGGATGAAGCCACCGTTGAAGCCCTGCGTGACCGCGCTAAAAACGCACTGACCACCCTGGCACTGGCTCAGGAAGAAAGCCTTGGTGATAACAAGCCGGCTGATGACCTGCTGAATCTGGAAGGTCTTGATCGTGCGATTGCGTTCAAGCTGGCTGCCCGTGGTGTTTGTACGCTGGAAGATCTCGCTGAACAAGGCGTTGATGACCTGGCTGATATCGAAGGTTTAACCGACGAGAAAGCCGGCGAGCTCATCATGGCCGCACGTAATATTTGCTGGTTCGGCGACGAAGCGTAATAAACTGTAGCAGGAAGGAACAGCATGACTGATGTAACTGTAAAAACGCTGGCTGCTGAAATTCAGACTTCCGTGGACCGCCTGGTACAGCAATTTGCTGATGCAGGGATCCCGAAGTCTGCTGATGACTCAGTGACCGCGCAAGAGAAACAAACTTTATTATCGCACCTGAACCGTGAACACGGCTCGGCGCCTGATAAACTGACGTTACAGCGTAAAACGCGCAGTACGTTAAATGTTCCTGGTACCGGTGGAAAAAGCAAATCGGTACAAATCGAAGTCCGCAAGACACGCACCTTTGTAAAACGTGATCCGCAAGAGCTGAACGCCTTGCCGCGGAAGAGCAGGCGCAGCGTGAAGCGGAAGAACAAGCTCAGCGTGAGGCGGAAGCAACCGCCAAACGTGAGGCAGAATTAAAAGCTGAACGTGAGGCCGCAGAAAAAGCGAAGCGCGATGCCAGTGAAAAAGCGAAGCGTGACGCTGCGGAAAAAGACAAAGTGAGCAATCAACAGACTGACGAAATGACCAAAACTGCCCAGACGGAAAAAGCCCGTCGTGAAAATGAAGCTGCCGAGCTGAAGCGTAAAGCCGAAGAAGAAGCTCGTCGCAAGCTGGAAGAAGACGCACGTCGTGTTGCTGAAGAAGCACGTCGTATGGCAGAAGAAAACGCAGGTGTTTGGGCTGAGCAAGAGAAAGCGAAAGGTGATGAGGATAAGAGCGATTATCACGTCACCACTTCTCAGCATGCGCGCCAGGCCGAAGACGAAAACGACCGTGAGGTTGAAGGTGGTCGTGGCCGTACCCGCACTGCATCAAAAGCTGCCCGCCCTCAGAAGAAGGGTAACAAACACGCCGAATCTAAAGCCGATCGCGAAGAAGCGCGTGCCGCGGGTCGCGGTGGTAAAGGTGGCAAGCGTAAAGGTTCCGCTCTGCAGCAAGGCTTCCAGAAGCCAGCTCAGGCCGTTAACCGTGACGTTATCATCGGTGAAACCATCACTGTTGGCGAACTGGCGAACAAGATGGCCGTTAAAGGTTCTCAGGTCATCAAAGCGATGATGAAGCTGGGCGCGATGGCGACCATCAACCAGGTTATCGACCAGGAAACCGCACAGCTGGTTGCCGAAGAGATGGGCCACAAAGTTATCCTGCGTCGTGAAAACGAGCTGGAAGAAGCGGTAATGAGCGACCGTGACACGGGCGCAGCCGCTGAGCCGCGCGCACCGGTTGTGACCATCATGGGTCACGTTGACCACGGTAAAACTTCTCTGCTGGACTACATTCGTTCCACGAAAGTGGCCTCCGGCGAAGCAGGCGGCATTACCCAGCACATCGGTGCCTACCACGTAGAAACCGACAATGGGATGATCACCTTCCTGGATACCCCGGGCCACGCCGCGTTTACCTCTATGCGTGCTCGTGGTGCGCAGGCGACGGATATCGTTGTTCTGGTGGTTGCAGCAGACGATGGCGTGATGCCGCAGACTATCGAAGCTATCCAGCACGCGAAAGCGGCGCAGGTGCCTCTGGTCGTTGCAGTGAACAAAATCGATAAGCCAGAAGCGGATATGGATCGCGTTAAAAACGAACTGTCCCAGTACGGTGTTATGCCAGAAGAGTGGGGCGGCGAGTCTCAGTTCATCCCGGTTTCTGCAAAAGTGGGTACCGGTATTGATGACCTGCTGAACGCTATCCTGCTGCAGGCTGAAGTTCTGGAGCTGAAAGCGGTTCGCAATGGTATGGCGAGCGGTGCGGTGATCGAATCCTTCCTGGATAAAGGTCGTGGCCCGGTTGCGACTGTTCTGGTACGTGAAGGTACCCTGAACAAAGGCGACATCGTGCTGTGTGGCTTCGAATATGGCCGTGTTCGTGCAATGCGTGACGAACTGGGTCGCGAAGTACTGGAAGCAGGTCCGTCCATTCCTGTGGAAATCCTCGGTCTGTCCGGTGTTCCGGCTGCCGGTGATGAAGTAACCGTTGTTCGTGACGAGAAGAAAGCGCGTGAAGTTGCACTGTACCGTCAGGGCAAATTCCGTGAAGTTAAACTGGCTCGTCAGCAGAAATCTAAACTCGAGAACATGTTTGCCAACATGACCGAAGGCGAAGTTCACGAAGTGAACGTCGTTCTGAAGGCAGACGTGCAGGGTTCTGTGGAAGCGATCTCCGACTCTTTACTGAAACTGTCTACCGACGAAGTGAAAGTGAAGATCATCGGTTCTGGCGTAGGTGGTATCACCGAAACCGACGCAACCCTGGCTGCAGCATCCAACGCGATTCTGGTTGGCTTCAACGTCCGTGCCGATGCTTCTGCGCGTCGCGTGATCGAATCAGAAAGCCTGGATCTCCGCTACTACTCCGTCATCTATCACCTGATCGACGAAGTGAAAGCGGCAATGAGCGGTATGCTGTCTCCAGAGCTGAAACAGCAGATCATCGGTCTGGCTGAAGTACGTGACGTGTTCAAATCACCGAAATTCGGTGCGATCGCGGGCTGTATGGTTACCGAAGGCAACATTAAGCGTCACAACCCAATCCGCGTTCTTGCGTGACAACGTGGTTATCTATGAAGGCGAGCTGGAATCCCTGCGCCGCTTCAAAGATGACGTTAACGAAGTCCGTAACGGCATGGAATGTGGTATCGGCGTGAAGAACTACAACGACGTTCGCGTAGGCGATATGATCGAAGTGTTCGAGATCATCGAGATCCAACGCAGCATCGACTAATCCCCTGCGGATCAGTCCACATGTAAGCCGGGATCGCCTCGCGCCACCCGGCAAGAATTATCAAAAGGGGCTAAAAGCCCCTTTTTTGTCTGGAGAATTTATTATGGCGAAAGAATTTGGTCGCCCGCAGCGCGTAGCTCAGGAGATGCAAAAAGAGATCGCAATCATCCTGCAGCGCGAAATTAAAGATCCACGCCTGGGCATGATGACGACGGTATCTGGTGTAGAAGTGTCCCGCGATCTGGCCTATGCCAAGGTGTTTGTGACCTTCCTGAATGACCATGACGAAGCGGCAGTTAAGCTGGGCATCAAAGCCCTGCAGGATGCCTCTGGTTTTATCCGCTCTCTGCTGGGCAAAGCTATGCGCCTGCGTATCGTGCCGGAACTGACCTTCTTCTACGACAACTCACTGGTTGAAGGGATGCGCATGTCCAACCTGGTCACCAGCGTGGTGAAGCAGGATGATGAGCGTCGTGTGAACCCGGACGATAACAAGGAGGACTAATGAGTCGTCCTCGTCGTCGCGGTCGCGACGTACACGGCGTGCTGCTACTGGATAAGCACCAGGGTGCTTCCAGCAACGACGTGCTGCAAAAGGTTAAGCGTATTTATAACGCGAACCGTGCCGGACATACCGGTGCGCTTGATCCGCTGGCGACCGGGATGTTGCCGGTTTGCCTGGGTGAAGCGACGAAGTTTTCCCAGTATCTGCTGGATTCCGACAAACGCTACCGCGTGATTGCCAGGCTGGGCCAGCGCACGGACACCTCCGATGCGGATGGCCAGGTGGTCGAAGAACGTCCGGTGGCGTTCAGCGCTGAACAGCTTGCGGCTGCGCTGGAGAGTTTCCGCGGCGACACCCCAGCAGGTGCCGTCGATGTATTCAGCACTGAAATACCAGGGCAAAAAACTCTACGAGTACGCGCGCCAGGGTATTGAGGTGCCACGCGAAGCCCGCCCGATTACGGTGTATGAACTGCTGTTCATTCGCCACGAAGGGGATGAGCTGGAGCTGGAAGTTCACTGCTCAAAAGGCACTTACATCCGTACCATCATTGACGACCTGGGTGAAAAACTGGGTTGTGGCGCGCACGTGATTTATCTGCGCCGTCTGGCGGTGAGTAAATACCCGGCAGAACGGATGGTGACGCTGGAGCAGCTCCAGGCGCTGGTTGAGCAGGCCCAGGAGCAAGGTATTGATGCTGCCGATTTGCTGGATCGCTGCTGATGCCTATGGACAGTCCAGCTTCGGACTATCCGGTGGTCAATCTGCCGCTGACCTCCGTCCGTTTACTTTAAAAACGGCAACCCGGTGCGCACCACTGGCGTTCCTCACCAGGGGTTAGTGCGCGTGACGGAAGGCGATGACAATACCTTTATCGGCATGGGCGAAATTGACGACGAAGGTCGTGTTGCACCACGCCGTCTGGTGGTCGAATATCCGGCATAACTGACGCCTCACCTTGCGATAAGCAGGGGAGGCGGGTAGAATATTGCCGCTTAACGTCTGGTAAATTGTTTAACAATTGGCAAGCGTTATACATGGGATAGCTGAATTAGAGATCGGCATCCTTTCATTCTTTATACTTTGGAGTTTTAAAATGTCTCTAAGCGTTGAAGCTAAAGCTAAAATCGTTTCTGAGTTTGGTCGTGATGCTAACGACAGCGGTTCTACCGAAGTTCAGGTTGCACTGCTGACTGCACAGATTAACCACCTGCAGGGTCACTTTGCAGAGCACAAAAAAGATCACCACAGCCGTCGTGGTCTGCTGCGCATGGTTTCTCAGCGTCGTAAACTGCTCGACTACCTGAAGCGTAAAGATGTTGCACGCTACACCGCGCTGATCGAGCGTCTGGGTCTGCGTCGCTAAGTCTTGCGAGTTTCAGAAAAGGGGGCCTTATGGCCCCTTTTTTCAACCAGACCGCAGCAATTCACTGGAAACTAATGTATTGTTGCTATAAATGATCTTCATTGCAGAGGTTCGCGCGGCTAATGAGAGGCTTCACCCATGGGGGTGTCGGTTGTCATTAGTCGCGAGGATGCGAAGAAGGTCCGGTTAAACGTCAGCACGCCTCTGGTGTGCTGTCATTCATTTAAGAAAGGACAGAATCTTGCTGAATCCGATCGTTCGTAAATTCCAGTACGGTCAGCATACCGTCACGCTGGAAACCGGCATGATGGCGCGTCAGGCCACTGCTGCTGTTATGGTAAGCATGGATGACACCGCGGTATTCGTAACCGTGGTTGGCCAGAAAAAAGCAAAACCAGGTCAGGACTTCTTCCCACTGACCGTTAACTACCAGGAGCGTACCTACGCTGCCGGTAAAATCCCGGGTGGTTTCTTCCGTCGTGAAGGCCGTCCAAGCGAAGGCGAAACCCTGATTGCGCGTCTGATTGACCGCCCGGTTCGCCCGCTGTTCCCGGAAGGCTTCGTTAACGAAGTTCAGGTTATCGCCACCGTTGTTTCCGTTAACCCACAGGTTAACCCGGACATCGTTGCGATGATCGGCGCATCTGCAGCCCTGTCTCTGTCTGGTATTCCATTCAACGGTCCAATCGGTTCTGCTCGCGTGGGTTACATCAATGACCAGTACGTTCTGAACCCAACTCAGGACGAGCTGAAAGAGAGCAAGCTGGACCTGGTTGTTGCCGGTACCGAAGCTGCGGTACTGATGGTTGAATCCGAAGCAGAACTGCTGAGCGAAGACCAGATGCTGGGCGCGGTGGTGTTTGGCCACGAGCAGCAGCAGATCGTTATCCAGAACATCAACGACCTGGTGAAAGAAGCCGGTAAACCACGTTGGGACTGGCAGCCAGAAGCGGTTAACGAAGCGCTGAACGCGCGCGTTGCTGCGCTGGCTGAATCTCGTCTGAGCGATGCTTACCGCATCACCGACAAGCAGGAGCGTTATGCTCAGGTTGACGTCATCAAATCTGAAACCATCGCTACGCTGGTGGCAGAAGATGACGCCCTGGACGCTAACGAACTGAGCGAAATTCTGCACGCGATCGAGAAAAACGTTGTTCGTAGCCGCGTTCTGGCAGGCGAGCCACGTATCGATGGCCGTGAAAAAGACATGATCCGTGGTCTGGATGTGCGTACTGGCGTGCTGCCACGTACTCACGGTTCCGCACTGTTCACCCGTGGTGAAACTCAGGCGCTGGTAACTGCGACCCTGGGTACTGCCCGTGACGCACAGAACATCGACGAACTGATGGGCGAGCGCACAGACAGCTTCCTGTTCCACTACAACTTCCCTCCGTACTCCGTGGGTGAGACCGGTATGGTTGGCTCGCCGAAGCGTCGTGAAATTGGTCACGGTCGTCTGGCGAAGCGCGGCGTTCTGGCTGTTATGCCAGATGCTGATAAATTCCCGTACACCGTTCGCGTGGTTTCTGAAATCACCGAATCTAACGGCTCCTCTTCTATGGCTTCCGTGTGTGGTGCTTCTCTGGCACTGATGGACGCGGGTGTTCCTGTGAAAGCAGCTGTTGCGGGTATCGCGATGGGTCTGGTGAAAGAAGGCGACAACTACGTTGTTCTGTCTGACATCCTGGGCGACGAAGATCACCTGGGTGATATGGACTTCAAAGTTGCGGGTTCCCGCGAAGGTATCTCTGCCCTGCAGATGGATATCAAAATTGAAGGCATCACCAAAGAGATCATGCACGCTGCGCTGAACCAGGCGAAAGGTGCACGTCTGCACATCCTGAGCGTGATGGAACAGGCGATTAACGCGCCACGTGGCGACATTTCTCAGTTCGCACCACGTATCCACACCATCAAGATCAGCCCGGACAAGATCAAAGACGTTATCGGTAAAGGCGGTTCTGTTATCCGTGCTCTGACCGAAGAGACCGGCACCACCATCGAAATCGAAGATGACGGTACTGTGAAGATCGCAGCGACCGACGGTGAGAAAGCGAAATTCGCTATCCGTCGTATCGAAGAGATCACCGCAGAGATCGAAGTGGGCCGTATCTATAGCGGTAAAGTGACCCGTATCGTTGACTTTGGCGCATTCGTTGCCATCGGTGGCGGTAAAGAAGGTCTGGTACACATCTCTCAGATCGCTGACAAGCGCGTTGAGAAAGTGACCGATTACCTGCAGATGGGTCAGGAAGTTCCGGTTAAAGTTCTGGAAGTTGACCGCCAGGGCCGTATCCGTCTGAGCATTAAAGAAGCGACCGAGCAGTCATCTGCCGCTGCACCGGAAGCTCCGGCAGCAGAACAGGGCGAGTAAGGTTGCCGTTTGCCCTCCGCGTAAGCGGGGGGCTTGTTATCAGGCAGGACGCCTTGTTGAGCCGCCGGGGGACAGGACGTTCATCCAATAGTTGTCTTCGGGAGTGGGAAATGAAGCCTTTTCTGCGCTGGTGTTTCGTTGCGACAGCTTTGACGCTGGCAGGATGCAGCAACTCTGCCTGGCGTAAAAGTGAAGTCCTCGCAGTGCCACTGCAACCGACTTTGCAGCAGGAAGTGATTCTGGCACGCATGGAACAAATTCTTGCCAGTCGGGCTTTAACCGATGACGAACGCGCACAGCTTTTATATGAGCGCGGAGTGTTGTATGATAGTCTCGGTCTGAGGGCACTAGCGCGAAACGATTTTTCACAAGCGTTGGCGATCCGACCAGATATGCCTGAAGTATTCAATTACTTAGGTATTTATTTAACGCAGGCAGGCAATTTTGATGCTGCCTATGAAGCGTTTGATTCTGTACTTGAGCTTGATCCAACTTACAACTACGCGCACTTGAATCGCGGGATCGCCCTGTATTACGGCGGTCGTGACAAGTTAGCGCAAGATGATCTGCTGGCGTTTTATCAAGACGATCCTAACGATCCTTTCCGTAGCCTGTGGCTTTACATTGTTGAGCAGAAGCTCGATGCAAAGCAGGCCAAAGACGCGTTAAACCAACGCTTCGAAAAATCGGACAAGGAACAGTGGGGATGGAATATTGTCGAGTTCTACCTGGGCAACATCAGCGAAGCAACGCTGATGGAAAGGCTCAAGGCAGACGCAACGGATAACACCTCGCTCGCTGAGCATCTCAGTGAAACCAACTTCTATTTAGGTAAGTACTACCTAAGTCTGGGGGATATGGACAGCGCTACGGCACTGTTCAAATTAGCGGTTGCTAACAACGTACACAACTATGTTGAGCACCGTTATGCATTGTTGGAATTATCGCTCTTGGGCCAGGAGCACGACGACCTGGCAGAATCGGACCAGCAATAGCTGACGACATAAACATCAGCCCGTAATCTTTTGATTGCCATCATCTTAACCGGTGAGGGCGTTGTTGTTCGTCAATACACCTACTTTGAGCCGGTTCACACTTTCAATGAAAATTACCGAAAATTTTCACGATGAGTTATGTAGACTGGCCGCCATTAATATCGAGGCACTTGTACTACATGGCTGAATTCGAAACCACTTTTGCAGATCTGGGCCTGAAGGCTCCTATCCTTGAATCCCTTAACGATCTGGGTTACGAAAAACCATCTCCGATCCAGGCAGAGTGTATCCCACATCTGCTCTCTGGTCGTGACGTGCTGGGCATGGCCCAGACTGGTAGCGGTAAAACTGCAGCGTTCTCGCTGCCGCTGCTGAACAACATTGATCCTGACCTGCGCGCGCCGCAGATCCTCGTACTCGCTCCGACCCGTGAACTGGCTGTTCAGGTTGCGGAAGCGATGACTGAATTCTCTAAACATATGCGCGGCGTAAACGTGGTTGCCCTGTACGGCGGCCAGCGTTATGACGTGCAGTTACGCGCCCTGCGTCAAGGCCCACAGATTGTCGTCGGTACGCCGGGTCGTCTGCTGGATCACCTGAAACGCGGTACGCTGGATCTCTCTAAACTGAGCGGTCTGGTACTGGATGAAGCTGACGAAATGCTCCGCATGGGCTTCATCGAAGACGTAGAAACCATCATGGCGCAGATCCCGGAAGGTCATCAGACCGCTCTGTTCTCTGCAACCATGCCAGAAGCGATCCGTCGTATTACCCGTCGCTTCATGAAGGATCCGCAGGAAGTGCGTATCCAGTCCAGCGTAACCACGCGCCCGGACATCAGCCAGAGCTACTGGTCTGTATACGGTATGCGTAAAAACGAAGCGCTGGTGCGTTTCCTGGAAGCAGAAGATTTTGATGCGGCGATCATCTTCGTTCGTACCAAAAATGCGACCCTGGAAGTGGCTGAAGCCCTGGAACGTAGCGGCTACAACAGCGCCGCGCTGAACGGCGACATGAACCAGGCCCTGCGTGAGCAGACTCTGGAGCGTCTGAAAGACGGTCGTCTGGATATCCTGATTGCAACCGACGTGGCAGCACGTGGTCTGGACGTTGAGCGTATCAGCCTGGTTGTTAACTACGACATCCCGATGGACTCTGAGTCTTACGTTCACCGTATCGGCCGTACCGGTCGTGCAGGTCGTGCGGGTCGTGCGCTGCTGTTCGTTGAGAACCGCGAGCGTCGTCTGCTGCGTAACATCGAACGCACCATGAAGCTGACCATTCCAGAAGCCGACCTGCCTAACGCAGATCTGCTGGGCAAACGCCGTCTGGAAAAATTCGCCGCGAAAGTACAGCAGCAGCTGGAAAGCAGCGACCTGGATCAGTACCGTGCGCTGCTGGCGCAGATCCAGCCAACCGCTGAAGGCGAAGAGCTGGATATGGAAACGCTGGCTGCCGCTCTGCTGAAGATGGCTCAGGGCGAACGTAGCCTGATCGTGCCACCTGATGCGCCAATGCGTCCTAAGCGTGAATTCCGTGACCGTGACGATCGTTTCGAACGTCGTGGTGACCGCAACGATCGTGGCCCACGTGGCGACCGTCCAGAGCGTGGTGGTGAAGACCGTCCACGTCGCGAACGTCGTGACGCAGGCGAAATGGAACTGTACCGCATTGAAGTGGGCCGTGATGATGGCGTTGAAGTTCGTCACATCGTTGGTGCTATCGCTAACGAAGGCGACATCAGCAGCCGTTACATTGGTAACATCAAACTGTTTGGTTCCCACTCTACCCATTGAGCTGGCCAAAAGGCATGCGGGCGAAGTACTGCAGCACTTTACTCGCACCCGCATCCTGAACAAGCCGATGAACATGCAGCTGCTGGGTGATGCTCAGCCACGCCCGGACCGTGGTCCACGTCGTGATGGCGATCGTCCTGCTGGCCGTGGTTTCGGTGGCGGCGAACGTCGTGAAGGCGGTCGTGGTCCTCGTCGTGAAGGCGCTGCGCCAGGTGCAGGTCGTTTCAGCGGTGAGCGCCGTGAAAGCCGTGGCCCACGTCGCGAAGATGGCAGTGCTCCTGCCCGTCGCCGTGACGCGTAAGCCTTACGCTTCAGTCGTAAAGTAAAATATACAGCCCCGATATTGTTATCGGGGCTTTTTTATTCCCTTTGTACTACTGTACTGGTACAGTGCAGCACATTAAAATGCAGGTCCCAAATTAATTGACTGGAGAAAAGGCTGTATGGCGACACTAACCACCACCCAAACGTCACCCCTCACTGCTTGGCGGTGTGGTGATCATCGGCGGTACCATTATCGGCGCAGGGATGTTCTCTCTGCCAGTGGTGATGTCCGGGCGTGGTTCTTCTGGTCGCTGGCGGCGCTGAGCTTCACCTGGTTCTGTATGCTGCACTCTGGCCTGATGATCCTCCGAAGCTAACCTGAACTACCGCATTGGGTTCGAGCTTTGACACTATTACCCGCGACTTGCTCGGCAAGCCGCTGGAACATCGTCAACGGCATCTCGATTGCCTTTGTGCTCTACATTCTGACCTACGCCTATATCTCGGCAAGCGGTTCGATTCTGCACCCACACCTTCTCGGAGATGTCTCTGGACGTGCCTGCGCGACTGGCGGGGCTGTGCTTCGCGCTGGGCGTGGCGTTTATCGTCTGGATGAGCACCAAAGCGGTAAGCCGCATGACGGCCATTGTACTGGGCGCGAAGGTCATTACTTTTTTCCTGACCTTCGGCAGCCTGCTGGGGCACGTTACGCCTGCGACGCTGTTTAATGTGGCGGAGAGCAATACCTCGTACTCTCCCTATCTGCTGATGACACTGCCGTTCTGCCTGGCGTCGTTTGGCTATCACGGCAACGTGCCGAGCCTGATGAAGTACTACGGCAAAGATCCGCGCACCATTACCCGCTGCCTGGTCTATGGCACACTGCTGGCGCTGGGGCTGTATGTGATCTGGCTGCTGGGAACCATGGGCAACATCCCTCGCCCGGAATTTATCGGCATTGCGCAGAAGGGTGGTAACATCGATGTGCTGGTGCAGGCTCTGAGCGGGGTGCTGAACAGTCGCAGTCTGGATCTGCTGCTGGTGATTTTCTCTAACTTTGCTGTGGCCAGCTCTTTCCTCGGCGTGACGCTGGGTCTGTTTGATTATTTGGCCGATCTTTGTGGCTTTGATGATTCCGCACCGGGCCGTCTGAAAACCGCGCTGCTGACCTTCCTGCCACCGGTCATTGGTGGCCTGCTGTGGCCGAACGGTTTCCTGTATGCCATTGGCTATGCAGGGCTGGCGGCAACCCATCTGGGCGGCGATTGTGCCCGCGCTGCTGGCACGTAAATCACGTAAACGCTTCGGTAGCCCAAAATTCCGCGTCTGGGGCGGCAAACCGATGATTGCTTTGATTCTGGTATTCGGGATGGGGAACGCCCTGGTACACGTACTGTCGAGCTTTAACCTGTTGCCTGTTTACCAGTAACGCTCCTCACTCCTCTCCCAACGGGAGAGGAAGATGATCGTAGGCCGGACAGGCGCAGCGCCGCCCGGCAAAAATTACCCCACGAGTTCCTCTTTCACCTGCATCGCCAGATCGAACGAATGCAATCGCGCCTGGTGATCGAAAATCTGGCCATTCACCATGATCTCGTCGGCCTGGGTTTCACGCAGCACTGCTTCCAGTCCATGGCGGACTTTCGCTTTATCACCCACCAGCGACATGCTCAGCGCCTGCTGGACGCCATACTGCTCTGAAGCGGACCACAGCTGATGCATATTCTCCACCGGCGGTGGCAGTTGCCCTGTTTCGCCGCGGCGTAGCTTCATAAACGCCTGCTGCATGGAGGTAAACAGGAACTCCGCATCGCGGTTGCTGTCAGCGGCAATGATATTGATACACACCATCGCGTACGGTTTTTCCAGCCGTGATGAGGGTTTGAAGTTGGTGCGATAAAGATGCAGCGCCTGGTGCAGCATATCCGGCGCAAAGTGTGAGGCGAAGGCAAACGGCAGCCCCAGTTGCGCGGCCAGTTGGGCGCTGTACAGGCTGGAACCCAACAGCCAGACCGGGATCTGCTCCCCGTAACCCGGCACCGGGCGTACCTGTGGGTTCGGGTCATGCGCGTCGAACCCAGGCCACCAGTTCCGGCCACATCGCGCGGGAAGTTGTCGATATCGCCACCCATATGACGGCGCAACGCGCGCATGGTGGGCTGATCGCTGCCCGGTGCACGCCCCAGCCCCAGATCGATTCGGCCAGGGTAGAGGGTATTCAGGGTGCCAAACTGTTCGGCAATCACCAGCGGAGAATGGTTCGGCAGCATCACGCCGCCCGAGCCTAAATGGAGGGTAGTGGTATTGGCTGCCAGATAGCCGAGCAGCACCGAGGTGGCCGCACTGGCGATCCCAACCATGTTGTGGTGCTCCGCCAGCCAGTAGCGATGATAGCCGCGCTGTTTCAGCCAGGCGAGCGAGATCCAGAGAGTGGGTAAACGCTTCCCGGGCCGAGGAGCCTTCAGGTATCGGCGCCAGGTCCAGCACCGAAAACGGAATGGATTTATCAGTCATAACAGCTCACTTTGTCGACGGTGAATCTTTAATACTGCATCAAAATTTAATAACCGTTGTTAACAAAGTGAGCTTTTACATTTCATCTTTACGCCTGCAGCTCCAGTCCGGCCAGCCGTCGCCAGTAGCCGTTGCACTCACTGTTTGCCGTCAGCGGCAGCGGGGCAGCGCCCTGCTCGTTGGCGCGGAAGGCGTCAATCATGGCGAAGGTTTCCGTGCCCAGCGGCGACAGACGCACCATATCCACCAGCCCTTGCATCGACGCCAGTTCGTTACCGAGGTTATAAACGTACCCGCTCATGGTCTGAATTCCGTTCAGGACAAACACCTGCTGATTCTCCTGCGACAGCATGCTGCGCCCGTTCGGGTATTTGATGCAGCAGGTTTCGCACTCATCCTTCGGCAGGTTCTCTGAGCGCGCGGTAAAGCAGCGAGCGGAGTATGCCAGCGGCAGATGGCCATAGCTGAGCACTTCTACTTCAAACTGATTGCGGATCCCCAGCTCATCGCATTGCGCCAGTATGTTGACCAGCCAGTCACGGGAAAGCTCCACCCGGCATACACCAGCGGGTCATGCCCTGTTTAAGCAGTAGACGCAGGGTTACGGCGTTGTAGCAGTTCAGCGCATGCCCGGCAACAAACGGCAGATTGCGCTCGGCGCAGAGGTTCACCACGCCGAGGTCGCTGGCTTCCAGCAGAAACTCGCCGTTATCCACGTAGCGTTTCAGCTCGTTCAGTTCAGACGAGGCCTGCACCAGCGCCAGGGTGGAGAGCACCACCTGTTTGCCGCTGCCCGCCAGGCTTTTTGCCATATCCAGCCAGTCACCCACTTTAGTGGCCCGGCGCTTACTGCATACCGCCTCACCGAGATAAATCACATCGGCCTGGCTGGTTGCGGCCTGCTGGTAAAAATCTTCCAGCGTCTCTTTTGACCAGTAATAGAGCACCGGTCCTAATGAATATTTCATGCGTTATCTCACTGCCATTTACGGTGATACGCGCCCAGCGTGGTCTGAGTGCCTTCGGACATTGCGCCCAGGGTCTCCATCCATGCGGGCTGCGGGGCATATTGCTTTGGATCCGCCATGCAGCGATCGATTGCCTGGCGCCACACTTTTGCCACCTGGCTGACGTAAGCCGGGCTGCGCTGGCGGCCTTCGATTTTGACCGAGGCAATATTGGCGGCCAGCAGTTCCGGCAAAAGCGCCAGGGTATTGAGGCTGGTAGGCTCTTCCAGCGCATGATAGCGCTCGCCATCCACCAGATAGCGGCCTTTGCACAGCGTCGGATAACCCGCGTTTTCGCCGTCCTGATAACGGTCAATCAACACCTCGTTCAGACGCGACTCCAGCCCCTGGGGAGTTTGTTGCCAGCGCACGAAGCGGGCCGGCGAGCCAGGCACCCACGGTATTAGGGGATTCGCCGGTTAAGTAAGAGGAGAGGTAGCAGCGACCTTCGGCCATAATGCACAGGCTGCCAAAGGCAAAAACTTCCAGCGGAACTGGCGTGACGCGCGCCAGTTGCTTAACCTGATGAATAGAAAGCACACGTGGCAGCACCACGCGCGCGACATCGAAGTGACGATGATAGAAGCGAATGGCTTCTTCATTGGTGGCCGATGCCTGAACCGAGACATGGCGCTCAATATGGGGGATAGCGTTCGGCGGCATACTCCAGCATGGCGAGGTCGGCAAGGATCAGCGCATCGGCGCCCAGCTGTGCCGCCATATCCACCGCACGCTGCCAGCGTTGATAGCCGTCGGGGTGGGCAAAGGTATTAATGGCGATGTGCAGCTTGCGGCGGTGCTGGTGCACGAAACTCACCGCTTCCTGTAGCTTTTTCTCAGTAAAATTGAGACCAGCGAAGTGACGGGCATTGGTATCGTCCTTCAGCCCGATATAAACCGCATCGGCGCCGTTTTCGATGGCCGCCTTAAGCGCCGGTAGATTTCCAGCAGGGCAGAGCAGCTCCATAATTTATCCTGACGTTCGCAGCCCCAGAGGGATGCAAAATTGTTATCGAGCAGCGATTTTAGTTAACCATCCGGCGACAATTTTTGATTTAAGGCAGCTAATGGCGTATTGATGGCACCAATAATGGATTATGCCGGACGCCAGTTTGTTGATTTACGCCGCTATACCAACGACTGGATATGGCAAAATATCAGGACTATAGATATCAGGGAGTATTGCTCGTGCTGGATAAACTGCGTTCACGTCTCGTACAATTTGGCCCATCGCTGCTGAGCGTGCCGGTGAAGCTGGTGCCCTTTGCGCTGAAGCGCCAGGTGCTGGAGCAGGTACTAAGCTGGCAGTTTCGCCAGGCGCTGGCGGAGGGTGAGCTGGAATTTCTGGAAGGACGCTGGTTAAGTATCGAGGTGCGGGACATCGGCCTGCGCTGGTACACTTCCATTGAAAATGAACAGCTGGTGGTACGTGAATCTGCTGAGGCGGATGTCAGCTTCAGCGCTGACGCCAGCGATCTGCTGATGATCGCGGCGCGTAAACAGGATCCTGACACGCTCTTTTTCCAGCGCCGTCTGGTGATTGAGGGCGATACCGAGTTAGGCCTGTATGTTAAAAACCTGATGGATGCCATTGAACTGGAGCAGATGCCGAAGCCGCTGCGCGTGGCGCTGCTGCAACTGGCCGATTTTGTCGAGGCGGGCCTGAAAACGCCGCCGGATAGTAAACACACTTCTGTAGGTGAGCCATGTTGATTCGAGTAGAGATTGGGATCGATGCGCCGGGTATTGATGCCTTATTACGCCGGGCTTTCGACGGAGACGGTGAAGCGCAACTGGTTCAGGACCTTCGTGAAGATGGCCTGATTACCCTGGGCCTGGTGGCTACGGACGATGAGGGGCAGGTTGTAGGCTACGTCGCCTTTAGCCCGGTCACCGTGCAGGGCGAAGAGTTGCAGTGGGTCGGCATGGCACCGCTGGCGGTGGATGAAAACTACCGTGGCCAGGGCCTGGCGCGTCAGCTGGTCTACGAAGGGCTGGATTCACTCAACGAGTTTTGGCTATGCCGCGGTGGTCACGCTGGGCGATCCGGCGTTCTACAGCCGTTTAGGCTTCGAGAAAGCAGCGCATTACGATCTGCGCTGCCGCTGGCCAGGCACCGAGTCGGCTTTCCAGCTGCACGGTCTGGCAGACGATGCGCTTAACGGCGTCAGCGGCCTGGTCGAATACCACGACCACTTCAACCGCTTTTAATCAGCGGCGTTTGCAGGCTCTCCCGTAGCGCCTCAAAGGTTCCATCCCCACTGACGAGGCACTCTTTCTGGCGCTTCGTCAGCTGTTTGATCCGGTACTCCAGCCGTAGCGCCAGCGACCGATCCCCCACGACGGCGGAAAACGCCAGCGTCAGTTCTCCTTTGCCGCGTAACGCCTTCGCCCCTTTTCCTGTCTGATGTTGCAGGAAGCGGCGCGGGACATCGGTAGTGATCCCCGTATAGAGCGCATTATCAGCAGTTCGAACCAGATAGAGAAACCAGCACACGGCGAAAGATTCATTATGTTAAGGTGAACGCACCTTAGCACGAGAGAGAAGCAAAATGGAAACTCTGGCCGCTATCAACCGCTGGCTGGCGAAGCAGCATGTGGTCACCTGGTGTGTGCATCATGACGATGAGCTGTGGTGGCGCCAATGCCTTTTACTACTACGATCCACAGCGGGTGGCGTTCTATGTCTTAAGCGAGGATAAAACCCGTCATGCCCAGATGAGCGGCAGGCAGGCCAGGGTCGCGGGCACCGTCAACGGACAGCCAAAGAATGTGGCCTTGATCCGCGGGGTGCAATTTAAAGGGGAGATCCGTCGTCTGGAAGGGGAGGAAAGCGACGCCATGCGTAAGCACTACCTTCGTCGCTTTCCGGTAGCCGCCGCAATGCCAGCTCCCGTATGGGAAATCCGTCTGGATGAACTTAAGTTCACTGACAACACGTTAGGCTTTGGTAAAAAGCATCACTGGCTACGCGCCGAGTAAGCGCAGCGCCTCGCGGTTAAACGCGATCAGATCTTCCGGCGTACGGCTGGTGACAAGCTGATCTTTATCAACCACCACCTCCTGATCGTGGAAATCCGCCCCGGCGTTTTTCAGATCAATGGCGATCGATTTCACGCCCGTTAATTTGCGGCCGCGCACCACTTCGGCGCTGATCAGCAGCTTGCGGGCCATGGCAAATGGCGAACACCGGTTTGCCAGAATCGACAAAATCACGGGTAAAGGTCACGAAACGCGAGTCGCTGCGCAGTGAATCCGGGGAGTGGCCGCCGGGTAGCAGCAGGGCGTCAAACTCTGCGGGCTGCACTTCGTCGATAGCTTTATCAATGGAAACGCTGGCTTCGCCTTTATGGCCTTTCACCGTTTTTCCCGCCTGTTTTTCGATTGTGATCACCTCATGTCCCGCTTTGCGGAACGCCTCGGCAGGCGAGGTGAATTCTGAATCTTCAAACTCGTCGGTGATCAAGACTGCAATTTTCTTGCTCATGCTTCCTCCGTTGTTTTGGCTCAGACAGCTTTTTCTTCGCTTGTGGTAAATACTTTGCAATGAGACTACTAAGTGTGGTTGAAGAGCATGAAATCGCATACGGACTAATCTGCAAAGGAGGAATAATGAGTCAGGTTTTAATTACCGGCGCGACTGGTCTTGTGGGTGGGCACCTGCTGCGTATGCTGATTCAGGATCGGAGAGTTAACTATATCGCCGCTCCGACACGTCGCACGCTGGGGGATATCGAAGGTGTGTTCAATCCACACGATCCGCAGCTAACCGATGCCCTGGCTCAGGTGCAGGATCCGGTGGATACCGTTTTTTGCTGTCTGGGTACCACGCGGCGTGAAGCAGGCAGCAAAGAGGCCTTTATCCATGCCGACTATACCCTGGTGGTGGATACGGCCCTGACCGGCAAACGGCTCGGGGCGAAACATCTGCTGGTGGTCAGTGCGATGGGAGCCAACGCGCACTCGCCGTTCTTCTACAACAAAGTAAAAGGCAAAATGGAAGAGGCCCTGATCGCCCAGAAGTGGGAGCGACTGACCCTCGTGCGGCCCTCAATGTTGCTGGGTGAGCGAGAGAAGCATCGTTTTAGTGAGTCACTGTTTGCGCCGCTGTTTAGCCTGTTGCCCGGCAACTGGAAGTCAGTCGAGGCGCGGGATGTGGCGCAGGTGATGTTGCAGGAGGCGCTGGGTGCGTCGCCGGGTGGCGTCAATATTATTACGTCAGCGAAGATCAGGGAGATGGCGCAGGGGCAAGGCTAATGGCCCTCTGCTGATGGCAGCAGAGGGCAGGGGATAACTACTTCAGATAGGTAAACGCGGTGGTGACGTGTTTCACGCCGCTCACCCGGCTGGCGATATCTGCCGCCGCTTTGCCTTCGCGGTCAGTCACCAGGCCGAGCAGGAACACTTCGCCGTTCTCGGTGGTCACCTTCACGTTAGAGGATTTTACCTGATCGCTACCCAACAGCTGGGAGCGCACTTTCGTGGTGATCCAGGTATCGTTTGAGGCCTCACCCAGGCCAATCGGCTGACCCTGGCGCACTTCATTAAACACCTCAGTGGCGCCCTCTACACCCATCGCGATCTGCTTCGCACGGGCGGCAAGTTCGGTATTTGGCGCCTGGCCTGCCAGCAAGACTTTGCCCTGGTAAGCCGTAACGTTGATGCGCGCTTCTTTCTTAATTTGTTGGTCTTTGGACAGTGCGCTGTTCACGCGCAGTTCCAGGGTGCCGTCATCTACCTGTGTGCCCACGGAACGCGGGTCAGTCGCGGCTTTGGTGCCCACTGCAGCGGTACCCACTACCGCTGCAGCCACACATCCCTGAAGCAGCAGCGCAGAAATAAGGACTGCGAGGGGCGAAAGTGCCTTCATGTATACTCCTTAATCATCCTGGTGAGGGAAAAGCGTGTTATCGATCAGATCGCATAAACAGTTCACCGTCAGCATGTGCATCTCCTGGATGCGGGCGCTGCGGTGAGAAGGAATACGGATCTCAACATCATGAGGACCTAACAGCCCCGCCAGCTCGCCGCCATCGTAACCGTCAGTGCGACGATGGTCATGTCGCGCGTGACGGCGGCTTCAACGGCTTTGACGATGTCGCGGCTGTTGCCGCGCGTAGAGATAGCCAGCAGCACATCACCGGCGTGTCCTAACGCACGCACCTGTTTGGCATAGATCTCATCATGGAGACGATCGTTAGCAATCGCTGTTAAGACCACGTTATCGGTATTAAGTGCAATGGCAGGTAAGCTGGGACGCTCTGTCTCAAAACGATTAATCATACTGGCAGCAAAATGCTGTGCGTTGGCGGCTGAGGTGCCGTTGCCACAACAGAGGATTTTGTTGCCGTTAAGCAGGGACTGGACCAGCGTCATCGCCGCACGGGAGATGGCGTCCGGCAGCGCTTCTGCCGCTGCGATCTGAGTCTGAATGCTTTCGGTGAAGCAAACCTTAATTCTTTCGAGCACGGTATCCCTTAACGATCTGATTTACGCGTCTGCGCCGAAGGCGTTTTTGAACCATTCGATGGCGTTTCCGGTGAAGGCTACCACATCGAACCGGCAATCCACAGTATCAAAGCTGCCATTATGCCGGCAAGCCACAACTGGGGCGGTGAGTAATAATTTTTGCTGCTTGGCCCGGGTCACGCTGGCAGCGGCCCCACCATAATGAGAAGACTGGCGGTAGCGCACCTCGATGAACACGATGGTCGGGCCGTCCTGCATAATAAGGTCAATTTCCCCGCCGCGCGCGCGAACGTTCGCGGCAATAAAGCGCAGTCCTTTGCGCTCAAGCCAGCGACGCGCCTCTGACTCGCGCGCGTCGCCGGTCTGTTTACGGGTTTAGCTGCCGGAACGATCTGTCCTTGCTGGTATTTGAGCCATGATAACTTCCTGTTAATCACGCAGTCCTGAGTGGCGGTGAGATCGCCGGTGTTGCCGTTAAGTTCAAAGCCTGGCACCTGGCGCATCTGGGTGAAGTGGTTCGCCAGCGCCCAGGCATCCACGCCCATCGCGTACAGACCGCGCCAGCGAGTAGTCGTTACGTACGCTGCTCAACGCCTGCTGCATCAGCGCCGGGTTAGCGCCTGCCAGCATCGGAATTTCGGCTGTACTGCAGGCCTTCCATCTCGAGACGGAAGTCCGGGCCAGCGGTGCCCTGCGCGCTGCGCGAGCTGGCATACAGCGACACGCCAGCCTGACTGCCGTTACGCATAGCGATCATCGGTTTGATAAAACCGATCTCTTCGGGGTGGCGATGATGTAAGCCGCATCGACGTTGCCGCCGCCGCTGATCTGCGCGTCCGTAGGCGGTGCCGGGATAGTCAGGCCGCCAATCGTCACGCCCTGCTGCTGCGGCAGGCTGGACGTGACAGGGCTACCGGTCAGCGCAATACCCGCTCCGCCGTTAACGCCCGCGCGCAGTTCAGCGCTGGAGCCAAATTTTTGCTGCAGAACAATGCCGCCGCCCAACTGTTGCCATTCCTCGGCAAAGGCGGTAGCGACACGATCGCCCAGCTGGCTACGTGGGATCAGCAGCAGAGGCGCCTGCTTCCCTTGCTCATGGATATGGCGCGCGGCATCGCGGGCTTCGTCTTCTGGCGACAGGCGAAGTAGCAGACGTTCGGGAGGTTCTGCACCTGCTCCGGCTGGTTGAGGGCCAGCACGTTCAGCGGGGTTCTGCTCTTCATCAGCTCTTCGACGTTGTTTTTCAGCAGCGGACCTACGACGATGCTGGCCCCATCCTGCTGCACCTGATTCAGCACCTGGTCGAGCGGCTGGGTGCTGGTGTCATACACCTTCACCTCGGCGGCCGGGTTGGCGATGGCCGTGGTCTGAGGCGCTTGCTCAGTAACAGGTGCCTGCATCGGAGCCTGTACGGAGTCATTCGGTGCGGCGACAGGTTCCGTGGTCTTCAGGGGCCGGGGCCGGATCCTGCACGGTGTTATTCGGTGCGGCGACAGGTTCTCGGGTCTGAGGGCCTGGACCGGATTCTGCATCGTACCTTCCTGCACGGCAACGGGTTGAGCCGTGGTCAGGTCGTTGGTTTCGGCACTGGACGGGCTTACCACATCACCGGCGTTGGCCGCCTGGGCGACCTGAGCGGGAACGGCATTACCCGTGACGGCAGCGGTGCCATTTCTCGCCGCGTCAAAACCCTGCTGGATAGTGCGGCCAAAGACGGCGGCCTGGCCACCCAGCGGCAGCAGTAGGGCAATTTTGCTGGTGGAGGCGGGCTTAAAGTTCTGCACATTGACCAGCTGAGTAGGCAGCAGGGTCGCACCCGGGTTATTCGGGTAGCGGGTCTGCCAGTCTTTGATGCCGGCTTTCAGCATAGTCGGATCGTTGCGGTTATCGAACCAGACGCGCTGCAGATCCAGCCAGCCCTGGCAGGACATTTTCGTCGGCATTGATCACGAGGGCATTGGCCTGATCGGGATTCATAGCGGAGAGCGTCTGCCAGGTGGCATCGATATTTTTCTGTTTTTCAGCGCCAGCGAGCAGCGGCTCTTGGGCAATCAGCGCCCGTAGCAGCGTCAGGGAAGGGCGTCCCTGTTCCGCGGCAATGCCGGCCTGCCAGAAACGCGCCTGCTGGTTTTTATCCAGCGTACTGATGTCGATATTTCCGAGGATCTTTTTCGCCCCGGCCACATCGTTCTGCGCAATTTTCAGTTCAGCGGCCAGCAGTGTCTGCTCGCGGCGCTGCGTCTCGCTCAGATCCTGCGGCAACTGGTTAAACAGATCGGCGGCGTGCTGGGTTTTACCTTCTTTCAGCAGTGCACGAATGGCGAGTAATTGCCAGTTGATCCGGGTATCATCTGAGCTTTGCTCCATCTGGTGCAGATAAAAACCGGAGTCAGCCTGCGCTGTACCCTCCATATGGGCAGCACTTTGATCGGGCGCCTGCGTACCACAGCCTGCAAAGATCAGGGCTGCCAGCACCAGCGGAAGGCTGCGCGTGACTTTATTATGAAGAAACGTTAAGGGTACCATACTGTATCCAGTGATATTTTTTACGCAATGCTCAATATTAAATCGGCAATACGGATGAAACAATGAAACAACACGAAACGGCAGATAATTCTCAGGGTCAGCTTTATATTGTACCTACTCCTATCGGGAATTTATCTGATATTACCCAGCGTGCGCTCACCGTGTTGCAAAGCGTTGATCTTATTGCGGCTGAAGATACCCGCCATACCGGCCTGCTCCTGCAACATTTTGCGATTAATGCCCGCCTGTTTGCCCTGCACGATCATAACGAGCAGCAAAAAGCCGCCATGCTGGTGGCCAAACTGAAAGAGGGACAGAACATCGCCCTGGTGTCCGATGCCGGTACGCCACTGATCAACGACCCAGGCTATCACCTGGTGCGCACCTGCCGCGAAGCGGGCATTCGCGTTGTGCCGCTGCCGGGGCCGTGTGCCGCCATTGCCGCACTGAGCGCGGCGGGCCTGCCGTCGGATCGTTTCTGCTATGAGGGCTTTCTGCCTGCCAAATCCAAAGGCCGTCGCGACGTGCTGAAGGCGCTGGAAGCCGAACCGCGTACCCTGATTTTCTACGAATCTACCCATCGCCTGCTGGAGAGTCTGGAGGACATGGTCGCCGTCTGGGGTGAGGCGCGTTACGTGGTGCTGGCGCGCGAGCTGACCAAAAACCTGGGAGACCATCCACGGTCTGCCGGTGGGCGAGCTGCTGGCATGGGTGAAAGAGGACGAAAACCGCCGTAAAGGCGAGATGGTGCTGATTGTCGAAGGGCATAAAGCTGAAGAGGACGCCCTGCCTGCCGATGCGCTACGTACCCTGGCGCTGCTGCAGGCCGAACTGCCCTTAAAGAAAGCGGCTGCGCTGGCGGCAGAGATCCACGGCGTGAAAAAGAATGCGCTGTATAAGTATGCTCTGGAGCAGCAAGGGGAGTAAGCCTTTTGCTGGGTGGCGCTTCGCTTACCCAGCCTACAACTCGTCACGTAGGCCCGATAAGCGAATCGCCATCGGGCACATTTAAACCACAATGAGCTCAACTGACGTTTGTTTCAGGCTCTTCAGCTCTTTCTCACCGATCCCTTCGTCGGTAATCACACAGTCAATCTCCGCCATCGGCAGCACCTGGTTAAACCCGCGACGGTTGAACTTGCTCGCGTCCAGTACAGCAATCACCTTATGCGCAGCCGCCGCCATCACGCTGCTGATCGAGTACCCTTCGTTGAAGGTGGTGATGCCGTTGGTAGTGTCGATCCCGTCAGCTCCGACAAACATCAGATCGGCGCTAATGCCCGCCAGCGAGCGTTCAGCGATGGTGCCATGCATGGAGTGGGTCTTATGGCGTACGGTACCTCCGCACACTACCAGGGTGATGTCTTTGTTGTCCGATAAGGCGAAAGCAGCGGGTAAGCTGTTGGTGATCACCGTGATATTAGCCTTCTTTGCCAGCGCTTCAGCGATAAGCATGGTGGTGCTGCCGCTGTCTAAAATTACCGTCATCCCCTCTTCGATCATCGTTACTGCTGCCAGGGCGATACGTTTTTTGGGGTCACTGGCGAGACTGTAGCGATCTTCCAGCAGTACTTCCTGGTTTTCATTTTCACCCAAATTACTGCCCGGCTTTGCCGCCCCACCGTGAAAACGCGTCACTAGCCCTTTCTCTTCCAGCAAACGCAGATCGGCGCGGATAGTGACCTCGGAGATGCCAAAAGAATTCGAAAGGTCGAGTACTAACACGCTGCCGTTAGCATTCACCAGATCAACGATTTTGTTCCTTCGCTCAAATGAGTTCATTTTGTTTTGCCTGATAATTAACTTACTCCAGTTTAATCGAAGGGATGCGAAAGGTGAACGCTAGCGTTCGAAAGTAAATGTGAGCCAGCTCCGGTTGCTGGCTCATGAGTTTATTCCAGGCGCAGCAGGATTTTACCCTGCATTGGTGATCCATTTAGTGCCTGAATGGCATGGGCAAAATTTTCGCTGTCGCCGGTCAAGGCGATCAGTGGCTCCAGTCGCAATTTTTTCTCGCAAAGCAACCGGGCAGCGGTCTCCCACTCAACACCTGGCCATGGCGCAGAGTAGTTCATCCAGCTGCCTTGCAGGGTCAGCTCTTTGCGCAGGATCTTGCCAAAGGTCGCGGCAGATAAATTCAGGTCATGGTGCAGGGTTCCTACCAGCACCACCTGGGCGCGTGGCCCGGCGATATCGATAGCAAGGGCGACGGTTTGCGGTGTGCCAGCCGTCTCCAGCACCAGCTGATCGAAACGCGTCTCGTGAAGGGCCGCCAGCATCTCATCTGCACTCAGGGCTTTACTGTTGAATACCCGGTTTGCCCCCAGCGAGGTCGCCAGCGCCAGCTTATCATCATTGATATCAATGGCAGTCACGCTTGCCGCACCCAACGCCAACGCGCATTGCATGGCCAGCAGGCCGATAGTGCCCGCCCCCACGATAATCACATTTTTGCCCTCACAGCCCTGGGCAAGGTGGAATGCATGCAACCCGACGGTGATAGGCTCGATAAAGGCGCCGTCTTCAATGGCCATCTCCGCAGGCAGACGGAACAGATTAGCGCGCTTCACCACAATGTACTCGGCGTTCCCGCCTTCGCTGCGGGAGCCGACGAACTGGTATTGCTTACACAACGAGAAGTAGCCTTTTTTACACTCCGGGCAGGAGAAGCAGGGCAGTAGCGGAACGCACGCGACTGCATCGCCAGCCTCCAGATCGTCGATGCCTGAGCCACAGACGTCAACGTAGCCGCTGAATTCATGGCCCAGGGTGATAGGGTAATAGTGAGCCGCTTTGGCAAAAATACGCGGGATATCCGAACCGCATAATCCCGAGCAGACCACGCGCACGCGCACGTCATCTGCAGCCTGAATGTCCGGGACAGGGCGCTCTTCCACGCGCACCTGCCCCTCAGCATGAATTACCACTGATTTCATGATTCACTCCAGAAAAAGAGGGGAGCAGCGCTCCCCGGATATTAAGAAGCCGTCTGGCTCTGTGGGGCCTCAGCGCGTTTTTCTGCTGCGCTACAGGCGCGGGCGCGGCGCCAGGTGAGCAGCACGCCGATAGTGTAGAAAACACCAATCACCAGGAAACCCACCACGTTTTGCCAGGTAAAGAGTTGGATCAGCAGCCAGGTGATGGGCGAGCCGCCCTGGTCCAGAGAGGCCACCATCCCACCTGCTTTCAGCGCCCGGCATTCTCAGCAAGCTTTGTATGCAGGCCGATGGTCTGGGTAGCGATCCACAGGGTGATGCTCATGATGATGACGCCGGAGATGAGGGTGCGGAACAGGTTGCCCTGATGCACCGCCACAGCCATCGCCACGAAGAAGCCGATCGTGGCCAGGTCGCCAAACGGCAGGACCTGGTTGCCCGGCACCAGTACCGCAATCAGGATGGTCAGCGGGATAAAGATCAGGCTGGCAGAAACTACCGAGGTATGGCCCAGCAGCAGCGCCGGGTCGAGGCCGATTAAGAACTCCTGCCCGCCAAATTTCGCCTGCAGACGCTTACGCGCATGTTTAGCAATCGGCGTAAGGCCGTCCATGATCGGCTTGATGACGCGCGGCATCAGGAGCATCACCGCAGCGGTTTTTACCGCCAGTTGTAATACGCCTTTGGTGTCGTAACCAGCCAGCAAACCGATAACCAGCCCCATCACAAAACCGACAGTGACCGGCTCGCCAAACGGGCCAAAGCGTTTCTGCACATCGTCGGCGCTGAAGTGGATGCGCTTCAGCCCGGGGGTCTTCTCAATGAGTGTATCGACCAGCACCGCAATCGGGCCAAGGTAAGCGGAGGAGCCATGCGGGATGGCAATCCCTTCCAGGCCGAAGAAGTCGCGTGTGTCTTTGGCAAACCAATCTCCCAGCTTGTAGACAAAGGCCGCGTGGACCACCACGCCGAGGATCCCGAGCCAGTAAGAGCCGGTAGCCAGATGCAGCATCGCCCCGGTAAAGGTCATATGCCAGATGTTCCAGATATCGACGTTCACCACGCGGGTCATACGGGTGACCAGCATGAGCACGTTGACACCAATCGCCACTGGGATCGCCACCAGCGCAATCTGCGAAGCCCAGGTCATAGGTGATGAACCTGGCCAGCCCACGTCCACCACGTGCAAGTTAATCTGGAACTGCTCCGCCATCGCTTTGGCCGCCGGACCGATGGAGTCAAGCATCAGGCCAATAACCAGCCCGATCCCGACAAAGCCAATCCCGATATGCAGACCGGATTTAAAGCAGTCGCCCAACTTCATCCCCAGCAGCTTCGAGAAAATAATGATGACGATGGGCAGCATGACCGTCGGCCCCAGATCGAGGATATACCGCATGATTTCGGTAAACATGATCTTACCCCTCGAGGATGGTCAGGATTTTTTGCTGTAGGGCTTCAATGCCGACGCCCGATACAAACGGCATACCGTGGACCACCGGAATGTCACCAAAGGTACGGTCGACTTTTGCGGTGGTGCAGATCAGGTCTGCGCCGTCCATATAGGTTTCAATTTTCGGTCACCCGGCACTGCACCAGATCCAGGGTGATGTTGTGGGCATCACACAGCTCTTTGATCTCTTCGGCAGCCATGGTGGAGGTGGCAACGGCACCTCCACAGGCCACGATAACTTTACGTTTCATAGGGTACTCCTTCTTATTATCAGTATGTTACGAGGCTTGCTTACAGGGTTCGGTCATCAGGATGGCCTCCGCAAACAGGGCCTCCAGCTGGTGGCCCGGTGCGGTAAGCAACGCCTCCATCAGGGTTGGTTTTTGCAGCTCACTAAATAGCCGGCGCAGCAGGGTAAGTTGCGCTGAAGGGTTTTCCACTATCAGGGCGATAATCAGCGACACGGCGATCTCCGTATCGTCATCAGCCCTGATGAAAATGAACCGGATTGTCAGGACGGATCAGGTAAAGTGCCGGTTCTCTGGCATGAATCGCCTCGCAGTGCGGGATCGCCACGGCATGTTTTTCCAGGGCGATACCGGTGGGGAACACCGCTTCCCTCTCCAGTAGTGCGGCAGGATAAGTAGGATGGACGACCCCCTTCGCCAGCATCTCCTCGCCGATATGAGCCAGCGCCTGCTGGCAAGTGGCAAAAATCAAATGCCGGTACGGACAAACAGTTTGCTCATGAATCCTCCAGTCTTAAGTAGCGTCAGGCGCGCAGCCGTAGCGGTACGCACGTAAAACGTCCTGTATTCTGTCGATGACCAGCGCCTGAGGCGTTGGGGCAAGGGTTTGTGCGGTGACGCGTTCAAAACTGCACCGGCATGTACTGGCTGATCAACCCCAGCGGCAGGGTCAGACTGTCCAGGTTAGCGAGCAGCTTGTCCACGCTCTGACGGATCCGTGGGTGCGGCCAGTAGTAGCGAATGCGGTCTGACAGGCTAAAGTGAATGTCCACCATCGCCTGGCTCCAGGTTGGGCGATAGTATTTTTTCCAGTAATCCGGCTCGTTCAGCATCACCTCGTCGATCACCTCCAGCACGCGGCTGCGATCTTCCGGGGCGATCAGTGCCGTCTCCATCTGCGCCAGGGCAAAAATGGCCTCGCGCAGGGCGAAGGTGAGGGCTGGGCCGACCTTCAGGATCGCAAAATGATCCTTCACCAGTGCCCGGTACGCCTGTCTGGACTGGTAATCTGTAGAGTGCGCTTCATAAACCATCGGCCGTCTGGCCGGATCCAGCCCGACAACGCTTCAGCGGCCTGCGACTGATAGTGGATGATTTGGGTATGGTCGAACTCAAAACGCCGGGCTGCACTACGATAGCAATGACCCGGGGTCATTGCTTCATCCAGACCCAGAGCCTGGAATGCGGCCTGATGTGTTTCGAGGGTGCGCGCGGGCATCCTCCACGCGGGTGACATGTACAGTGTCAATACTGCTGGCCTCGCCGCCCGGTACCGGCACTTCGGTGCCAATGACAATAGGTCAGCGCCATTTTCTGCGCGTTGCTGGCGGTCTCTTCCGCTGCCTGGCACAGCCGCGCCGCACGCTGGGCTACTATCACGGGATCCAGGGGAATGGGATCGTCGGCGCATGACATCGATGCATCAAGATGGATCTTGCTGAAGCCCGCAGCCACATAAGCCTTAATCAGCTCGACGGCTTTCTCCATCCGCCGTCTCTGCGGGTTCATTCTGCCAGCAGTTCGGCCCAAGATGATCTCCACCGAGGATTAGCCTTTGTTGCGGGAAGCCCACCTTTTCGGCGATGTTCAGAACAAAATCGCGGAAGTCGGCCGGCTTCATGCCGGTATAGCCACCATACTGATTTACCTGGTTGGACGTGGCTTCAATGAGGACACTGTTACCGCTTGCCAGATCAAAGCGCAGGGCGGCTTCGATCACCAGCGGGTGCGCTGAACAGACGGAACAGATACCGAGATGTTCTCCCGCTTTATGGCGGGCAATAATATTTTTCACCGTTTTCTCCGGGTTGTGGGGGTCAGAGTTTGCCTTCGCAGCCGCAGTCATGAATGACTTTGCGGACCACCTGTTTCATGGCGGTTTTGGCGGGGATCATGTAGTGACGGGGATCGCTGGCTTCAGGATGCTCCGCAAGATAACTTTTCAGCGCGTCGGAAAAGGCGATTTTCAGCTCGGTGGCGACGTTCACTTTGCAGATACCAAGACCAATAGCCCGGCGGATATCGGCGGTAGAAAGTCCCGAGGCGCCGTGCAGCACCAGCGGAACGTCCACATGGCTGCCGAATCTCTTCCAGACGTTCAAAATCGAGTTTTGGCGTGGCTGTATAGAGGCCGTGGGCGGTGCCAATGGCGACGGCAAGGGAGTCGATGCCGGTCAGTGCCACGAACTCGCGGGCCTGCTGCGGATGGGTGTAAAGGGTATCTTTGCTATCCACCACCAGGTCATCTTCCTGACCGCCAAGTCGCCCCAGCTCCGCCTCCACGCTGACGTCATAGCGATGGCAGTAGTCGGTGACCCGTTTTACCAGCGCCACGTTATCGGCAAACGGCAGATGCGATCCGTCGATCATTGCCGAGCGCACGCCTGCCTGCACTTTTTGGGCGATGTCGTCGAACGTTTCGTGATGATCGAGATGGATCGCCAGCGGCTGGTTATGCGTTTTTGCCAGATCGCCCGCGATAGCCACGATATTGCCGATCCGGCATAGCTGAAGGTGCCAGGTGTTCCGGCAACGATCAGCGGCGAGCGCAGCTCGGCGGAAGTCTCGACAACAACCTGCAGCGTTTCGAGATTATGAATATTGAAAGCTGGAACCGCGTAACCTTCTCGCTGAGCCTTCGTGAGCATCGCTTTGGTCGAAATGATGTGCATTCTTCCTCCGAAACCTTTCGTTTGTTTTCTTCGAAAGAAGATATAGTGTTTCGGAATGCTTTTTTGTGATTGGTATCGTAAAAACGAAAGAAGCGAAAGAGAAAGGAAGTTTGCGAAAGAACGAAAGGCAAAAAAAAAGCATGGCCGGAGCCATGCTAAAGAGGTTTACTGCACTATCAGGTCACAGGAGCCGGGTTAAATACCGCCAGCTGATTATGTAATCCCCACTGATCCGAGAAGGTTTTTCTTGCGACCGCTGGCCACGTCGAGAATAAAGTGGAACAGCTTCCAGCCCACATCCTCAATCGTCTCTTCGCCCGTGGCGATGGTGCCCGCGTTGATATCCATCAGGTCAAACCAACGGTTAGCCAGCTCGGTGCGGGTCGCCATTTTAATGACGGGGACGGCCATCAGGCCGTACGGCGTACCGCGCCCGGTGGTGAACACCTGCACGGTGATCCCGGAGGCCACCTGTTGGGTGCCACAAACGAAATCGCTGGCTGGCGTGGCGGCATAGATCAGGCCGCGTTTGGTCGGACGCTGACCCGGCGAGAGCACCTCAACAATGGCGCTCTGGCCCGATTTGGCGATAGAGCCGAGGGCTTTTTCCACCACGTTCGCCAGGCCGCCTTTCTTGTTGCCCGGCGAGGGGTTGGCGCTGCGGTCGGTTTTGCCCCATATCGAGATAGTTATCGTACCAGGCCATCTCTTCCAGCAGGCGTTTGCCCACCTCTTCGTTGATGGCGCGCGGCGTGAGCAGGTGAATGGCATCCCGCACTTCGGTCACTTCCGAAAACATTACCGTGGCGCCGCAACGGCACCAGCAGGTCCGAGGCATAACCCACAGCCGGGTTAGCGGTCACGCCGGAGAAGGCATCGCTGCCGCCGCACTGCATGCCTACTACCAGCTCAGAGGCCGGGCAGGTTTCACGCTTACGCTGGTTCAGCTTCGCCAGATGGCGCTCAGCTACCTGCAAAATGTCGTCGACCATGGAACGGAAACCGACGTGCTGCTCATCCTGCAAACGCACAATGCTGGCGCTATCGACAGGAATGGCCTGCGTATCTTCCGTGCCCTGTAACAGTTTTTCCGGGACCAGTTTTTCGCAACCGAGGCCCACAACCATCACTTCGCCGCCAAAGTTCGGGTTTTAGCGCGATATTGTGAATGGTACGGATCGGCACAATCGCCGCCGGGGCGTTGATCGCCACGCCGCAGCCGTACAGATGGTTCAGACCCCACCACGCCGTCAACGTTCGGGTATTTTGGCAGCAGGTCACGCTCAATAATCTTCACCACGAAATCGACCCACGCCGGCCACGCAGTGCACGCTGGTGCTGATACCGAGCAGGTTTTTGGTGCCGACGCTGCCGTCTGGATTGCGGAAGCCTTCAAAGGTATAGCCTTCCAAGGCTGGCATTGGCTCCGGCACGCGGGTCGCCAGCGGCAGGGTGTTCAAGCGGCGGCGCTTCAGGGAGCGCAACCAGGGATTCGTCAATCCAGCTGCCCTGCGGGATCGCCCGTACGGCATAGCCAATGACTTCGCCGTAACGCACAATTTCGCCCTGCGCCGGGATATCGACCAGCGCCACTTTATGGCCCTGCGGAATATGCTCGATCAGTTCAAGCCCGTCCGGGAAACGCGTTCCGGCTTTTAACCCCTGATCGTTAACAATAATCGCCACGTTGTCGGTGTCGTGCACCTTAATATAAAAACGCGCCCGGTGACGTTTGTCGAATTTCGATGTCGGCCATTGTCCAGTATTCTCCAGCGAGTGGGGATAATTAATTTGTCAAAGAGTACGTGTATTTTCTTGTTATCGGAAATAAAGACTCTGCTCAGTGGAATAAAGAATGTCAGGCGCGGTAATTAAAAATGTGATGTCGATCACTCATTTTTGACATGCGCCCAGGCGTAAGGGGGGCAATGGCGAAATCTGTGCATCAGCGCCCAGGGTGTTGTGCATATGCTCAATATTATATTCATTTAAGACTGCATAATTGAGCGATGCAACAATGCGGGGCAGGGGGGCGGTTGATATACTCATTAACGATTTCCGTGGCTCCGGGTTTATTAACCGGGTTTGCCTGCTACTGCTGAAATAATCAGGAATACCTCTTTCTTAAAATAATAAAAATAATTCGCTGATGTACCAGAGGAAATACAAATGTTGCTGGATACTACTGTTGAAACAAAAAAGGTGGCTCCGACCCGCTATTTAATACTGCTTATTATCTTTATTGTTACCGCAGTCAATTACGCCGACCGCGCCACGCTCTCTATTGCCGGAACGGAAGTTGCCAAAGAACTTCAGTTAAGCGCCGTGTCGATGGGCTACATCTTCTCCGCTTTCGGCTGGGCCTACCTGCTGATGCAAATCCCCGGCGGCTGGCTGCTGGACAAGTTCGGTTCGAAAAAAGTTTATACGTACAGCCTGTTCTTCTGGTCACTGTTTACCTTCCTGCAGGGCTTTGTTGACCTCTTCCCGCTGGCGTGGGCTGGCGTGTCGATGTTCTTTATGCGCTTTATGCTCGGCTTCTCCGAAGCACCGTCTTTCCCGGCCAACGCCCGTATTGTGGCGGCCTGGTTTCCCGACCAAAGAGCGCGGTACGGCATCGGCCATTTTTAACTCCGCCCAATATTTCTCGCTGGCGCTGTTTTCTCCGTTGCTCGGCTGGCTGACCTTCGCCTGGGGCTGGGAGCATGTCTTTACTGTGATGGGCGTGATTGGCTTTGTGCTGACCGGCCTGTGGGTGAAGCTGATTCATAATCCAACCGACCATCCACGTATGACTGCCGAAGAGCTGAAGTTTTATTAAGGACGGCGGCGCGGTAGTGGATATGGACCATAAAAAGCCGGGCGATAAAGCGGCCAACGGTCCGAAGCTGCATTACATCAAACAGTTATTGTCCAACCGCATGATGCTGGGCGTATTTTTCGGACAATACTTTATCAATACCATCACCTGGTTCTTCCTCACCTGGTTCCCGATTTATCTGGTGCAGGAGAAGGGGGATGTCGATCCTGAAGGTGGGTCTGGTGGCGTCGATTCCGGCACTGTGCGGGTTTGCCGGTGGCGTACTGGGCGGCGTGTTCTCGGATCACCTGATTAAGAAAGGGAAAGTCGATTACCCTGGCGCGTAAGCTGCCGATTGTGCTGGGTATGCTGCTGGCCTCCTCAATCATTCTGTGCAACTACACCAATAACACCGCGCTGGTGGTGGCCCTGATGGCGCTGGCTTTCTTCGGCAAAGGGTTTGGTGCCCTGGGCTGGCCGGTGATTTCCGATACCGCACCAAAAGAGATTGTTGGGCTGTGTGGCGGTGTGTTTAACGTCTTTGGCAACGTAGCGTCAATCGTCACTCCGCTGGTGATTGGCTATCTGGTCAGTGAGCTGCATTCGTTCAACGCGGCACTGGTATTTGTAGGCTGTTCCGCGCTGATGGCGATGTTCTGCTACCTGTTCGTAGTGGGTGACATCAAACGTATGGAATTGCAGAAATAAGCAAAGGTATAAGCGATGAGTAACGATATTTTCCCGAACAAATTTAAAGCGGCCCTCGCGGCGCATCAGATTCAGATCGGTTGCTGGTCCGCGCTGGCAAGTCCTATCAGCACCGAAGTGCTGGGGCTGGCCAGGTTTTGACTGGCTGGTCCTGGACGGTGAACATGCGCCGAACGACATCACTACGTTTATCCCGCAGCTGATGGCGCTGAAAGGCAGCCACAGCGCGCCGGTAGTGCGTGTCCCGACCAATGAGCCGGTGATCATTAAGCGCCTGCTGGATATCGGCTTCTACAACTTCCTGATTCCGTTTGTGGAAAACGAGGAAGAGGCGGTGCAGGCGGTGGCTTCCACCCGCTATCCGCCAGAAGGTATTCGCGGCGTGTCGGTCTCCCATCGCGCCAACATGTTTGGCACCGTGCCGGATTACCTGGCCCAGTCAAATAAGAACATCACCATCCTGGTACAGATCGAGAGCCAGCAGGGCGTGGACAACGTCGATGCTATCGCCGCCACTGACGGCGTGGACGGCATCTTTGTCGGCCCAAGCGACCTGGCTGCGGCATTCGGTCATCTCGGCAATGCCAACCACCCGGAAGTGCAACGCGCCATTCAGCACATCTTTGCCCGCGCCAAAGCACACGGTAAGCCGGCTGGCATTCTGGCACCGGTTGAAGCGGATGCCCGCCGCTATCTGGAATGGGGTGCGACCTTTGTTGCCGTCGGCAGCGACCTCGGCGTGTTCCGCTCTGCAACGCAGAAATTAGCTGATTCCTTTAAGAAATAACCACCACAGAAAGAGAGAGACGTTATGACACTGAAAGTTGGTTTTATTGGCCTGGGTATCATGGGTAAACCAATGAGTAAAAAACCTCATCAAAGCAGGTTACTCACTGGTGGTTGCAGACCGTAACCCGGAAGCCATTGCCGAAGTGATTGCCGCTGGCGCAGAAACGGCGGCCACGGCAAAGGCGATTGCCGAGCAGTGCGATGTGATCATCACCATGCTGCCAAACTCCCCGCACGTACAAGAAGTGGCGCTGGGCGAAGGCGGCATCATTGAAGGCGCTAAACCCGGCACCGTGCTGATCGACATGAGTTCCATCGCACCGCTGGCCCAGTCGTGAAATCAGCGAAGCGCTGAAAGCAAAAGGCATCGACATGCTGGATGCGCCTGTGAGCGGCGGCGAGCCGAAAGCCATCGACGGCACCCTTTCTGTGATGGTGGGCGGCGACAAGGCCATTTTCGACAAATATTACGATCTGCTGAAAGCGATGGCTGGCTCTGTGGTACATACCGGTGGAAATTGGCGCAGGTAACGTCACCAAGCTGGCAAACCAGGTGATTGTGGCCCTGAACATCGCAGCCATGTCCGAAGCCCTGACCCTGGCGACCAAAGCGGGTGTTAACCCGGATCTGGTGTATCAGGCGATCCGTGGCGGCCTGGCAGGCAGCACCGTGCTGGATGCCAAAGCGCCGATGGTGGATGGATCGTAACTTCAAGCCCCGGCTTCCGTATCGATCTGCACATTAAAGATCTGGCTAACGCGCTGGACACCTCCCACGGCGTAGGCGCGCAACTACCGCTCACTGCGGCGGTGATGGAGATGATGCAGGCCCTGCGTGCCGACGGACTGGGCACGGCCGACCACAGCGCCATTGCCTGCTATTACGAAAAACTGGCGAAAGTCGAAGTCTCTCGCTAACAAAGACGGGCGCGGGAACGCGCCCGCTATTTTTGCCTTAAGCGGTAACAGGCTATAACTATGAAAATCGTAATCGCCCCTGACTCTTACAAAGAAAGCCTGTCTGCCACCGAGGTAGCGCGGGCGATAGAAAAAGGCTTTCGGGAGATCTTTCCCGATGCAGAGTATGTTTCGGTTCCCGTGGCGGATGGCGGGGAAGGAACGGTTGAAGCGATGATTGCCGCCACCAACGGCACGATGCAGCACGCGGTAGTGACGGGACCACTGGGCGAAAGCGTTAACGCTGCTGGGGGATCTCCGGCGATGGCGTAACGGCGTTTATTGAGATGGCAGCGGCAAGCGGCCTGGCTCTGGTTCCGCCAGCCCAGCGTAACCCATTGGTTACCACCTCCCGCGGCACGGGCGAGCTGATCCTCGCTGCACTGGATAAAGGCGCGCGCAATATCATTATCGGTATTGGCGGCAGCGCCACTAACGACGGCGGCGCCGGGATGGTACAGGCGCTGGGCGCAAAACTGACCGATGCCAACGGGACTGATATCGGCCACGGCGGCGGCAGTCTGATGGCGCTGAACAATATCGATATTTCGGCCCTCGATCCGCGCCTTAAAACCTGCGCGATCCGGGTGGCTTGTGATGTGAGCAATCCGCTGATCGGCGAGCAGGGCGCATCCCATATCTTCGGCCCACAGAAAGGGGCCACAGAAGCCACCATTCAGGAGCTGGACAAGAATCTTTCCCACTACGCTGATGTGATTAATACCGCGCTGCGTATTGATGTCAAAAATGTGCCTGGCGCAGGTGCGGCTGGAGGGATGGGCGCTGCGCTGATGGCGTTCCTCGGCGCGGAGCTAAAGAGCGGCATAGAAATTGTTACCCAGGCGCTGAATCTCGAAGAGCATATTCATGACTGCACCTGGGTGGTGACAGGTGAAGGGCGTCTGGACAGTCAAAGTATTCACGGCAAAGTGCCGGTAGGCGTGGCGCGCGTCGCCAGCAAATACCATAAACCGGTGATCGGCATTGCCGGCAGCCTGACCAGCGATGTCGGTATTGTGCACCAGTACGGCATCGACGCGGTGTTCAGCGTTCTGACCAGCATCAGCACTCTGGAAGAGGCGTTCCGCGGCGCGTTTGACAATATTTACCGCGCCTCGCGCAATATCGCCGCCACTCTGCAGGTCGGGATGCTCACCGAAGGGTGACAGCGGGGCACAAACCCTCTATACTGCGCGCCGAAGCTGACCAGACAGTCGCCGCTTCGTCGTCGTCCCTTTCGGGGGAGACGGGCGGAGGGGAGGAAAGTCCGGGCTCCATAGGGCAGGGTGCCAGGTAACGCCTGGGGGGGAAACCCACGACCAGTGCAACAGAGAGCAAACCGCCGATGGCCCACGCAAGTGGGATCAGGTAAGGGTGAAAGGGTGCGGTAAGAGCGCACCGCGCGGCTGGTAACAGTCCGTGGCACGGTAAACTCCACCCGGAGCAAGGCCAAATAGGGGTTCACATGGTACGGCCCGTACTGAACCCGGGTAGGCTGCTTGAGCCAGTGAGCGATTGCTGGCCTAGATGAATGACTGTTCAACGACAGAACCCGGCTTATCGGTCAGCTTCAACTTCTTCTAAAACAATACGTTGGTGTGTCCCTGGTGCTCAGAAGCAGAATTGGGATACTTAATGGGATACACCAACGGTTGCAACATCCCCCTACACTCCGCCGTAACGACATTTATTATGTCTACTTTCGTTTGTCCGATCGCCAGATTTTCCGCTGCTCTTTTATGAACGGATAGTTCACGTCGCGGTTGATTTATTATTTCTCGTCTCCATCCACACATATCACTTATCACTCCTCAGACTTGGCAGGAAAGGCGTAGCCGTGTGCATATCCTGAAGCGGCGTACCACTTCATTCTGCTGTTAGCATGTTTGTTTAACATGGTTTCGTCTCACCAACTGCTCTTGACTACAACCTAATATTTTTCGAGCTGAATGAATTGCGCTAAAACATTCACAGAAAGATTATTTGAAATAAAGTTTCATTTTCTGAAAAAGCCAATTTTTGTGAAAGGTTATTGTTCATACAATGAATAGTACATTAGCGTTAATACATTTTAAGTAGAGGGAGTTATGGCAAAGGGATACATCCTCCATATGTACGATCCTACCACGTGTGGGGGACGCATATTGGACGGAGCACCTAACCGGCGAACCAATGGCACTTCTATTGCGCGGATGGGTGACCGGGTATCGTGTGGTAAAGATGGCAATATATACCGCATAGTCGGTGGCATTGGATGGATTAAAACGGATGGTCGCCTTGTTGCAGGCAGTCTGCACAGTTTCAGTAGTTGCCCGTGCAATGCAAAAATAATCCCGCAGATAACCGTACAAGCCTATGACTCGCTCAGCGAATCCAGAATGTTTTCACCGGTGGTAGCAACGACACCATCGACAGTCGTTTCCTCACATTTGTCGCCAGTAGTCAGCCGGGCTGCACTATTACCTGTTCCTGTCTTTGCTAAATCCCGCGAGCGCGGCACAGGGAATACTGATGCAGGAAAGCAGCAGGAGCCGCACACCAATTTTGCGGAAATGGGGCTTTTCCGGGCAGCACCTGCTGCTGATGCCGCAATAGATTTTGATGCACCACAACATGCACAGACGGCGAAGAAAAAGCCGCCAGCGCCCGAAGATATCTCAAAACCGAAGAAGCGCAGCGCCCTGTATAAGTGGTTAAACGGCAATCATGAAGAGATACAATATCAGGCCGCTGTTGCAGCTGCTGCCAGTGCGAGCAGAGCACAGACAGCCACCGCAGGCGCTGGCGTTCTTGAACAGGTTGCCGGACGTTTTGCTACTTATGGGACGTGGGCGGTACAAGGTACGGAAATTGCCGCTGGTGGCGTTGGAGCCTCCGTTGCCGGATTCCTGGTAGGCATGATGCCCGGCAAACTCAATGAAGGAGAACAGGACTTCATTGACCGTATGCGCCTTGCACAGATGCGTGAAGCTCCCTCGCGTGTCCGCTTTACATGGGAGGATAGCAGCAACGGACATCCCGTTCCGCATGGATACCACACGCCACCGGGTAAGGATATGGTGCGTGTCCGCAAGATGGAATGGGACCGCCGCTATGAGGCGTACACCTTTGCCACTGAGGAAGAAAAGTCGGTAACCATCATCTGGACTCCAGATCATTCTGACGTCAACACGCCGTCAAACACAGGCAACCAGACACCGCCAAGGCTATCGGGGGCAATACCTGTTGACCCGCTACCGGATGATAGCCGCATCGCAACAACGACCACTCCGGCCCCGGATGAGAAGAGCTTCGCGGATTACATTCTGATCCTGCAGTGTCAGACATCCCGCCGATTTATATCTATCTAAATGCGGATCACAAATACCATGTAGCGCCACGAGGTAACTCCGCCATTACCCGCTTTTCCAGATGCAAAAACGGCTAAGAAAGAACACCAGTAAAAGGAGGGGGAACTTTACGTTCAAGATGGAAGGATTCTAAAGGACGCATTTTTGAGTGGGATTCCCAGCACGGTACAGTTGAAAATGTATGATCGTTCAGGTAGAAATCATCTCGGGGAATTTGATCCTGTATCAGGAGAGCAGACCAAACCGGCAGATCCAACAAGAAGGGTTGAGAAATGACAATTATTTATACTGTTGATGCATTTGATCGTGTAGATGAACTACTTGTTTTTGAGGTTGAAGTGCCTAAAGAAAAACTTCCCGAGATTAGTAAAGTCATGGGGTGGACCGAAGAAGACTATAACGATTTTGTGGCTGGGCTTGGAGGCTGGAACCTTACTGACCAAAAGGTTAGAGCTATTGAAGGTATTTTAAGTAAAAAATTCTATCAGGAAGATCTGGATTTTCAGATTTCAGGTGGAGAAATTTAAAATTGATGGCTCATAAACACTCGTGCCCTTGCTGCTGTCAGTATGAATTCCCCGGAAAGGAGAGTTATGAGATTCGCCCGGTTTTCAATTGGGAAGATGATCCTGTTCAGGCTGAAGAACCTGACTACAAAGGCGGGGCTAATGTTTTGAGTTTAAACGAAGCGCGCGAGCATTCCGGCAAGGCTGAAAGGTATGTTAGCTCTGCTTTGATGGATCTTATCCGTGAGCGAATGGCTGGGCTTAATTCCGCCCTTCCTTTTGCTTGTTAACCTGTTTTATCTGTTACATAAAGTGAGAGATACAGTCTGTGGCACAAGACAATCCCAGCGCCGCAGATGCCTGACGTATGCTTGAACGAACCCGGCTTATCGGTCAGCTTCAACTTCTTCAACCAAACCCCGCTTCGGCGGGGTTTTTGCTTTCTGAGGCAACCCTGCAAGCAGAACGAATTATTAAATTTGCGACGATAAGCACATTTCACTGCTTTTTGTCCAAATGCCACTACACACTTAAAAATAGATGCCTGACAGGTGACATTAATCACTATGAAGCAGACGTTTTGCAGTGTTAGATATTTGTTGCCTGCTTGTGTCTTCTTTTAATATTCATTAACCGTATATTCATATTGAATGCATTCACGAGATGAATAATGTGATGCGCGGCACCCTTTATCCCTCAATATTCCTTCGATTATTGTTTTATTTTAAAAATTGCATCGTTTTTTAATTAAGAAAATGGCGAATAATTACGCTTTTATTGCCTGAAACTTCGCCTTTATTATGATTTAAAATTGCATTTAAGCACCTTCAGTTATCGCCATAAAATAAAGTTATCTTGTCGGTTTTTGTTGATCGATATCAGGCAATATCGTGATTTAATTATAGTTAACTATATGTTTTATAAATGGTTTGTGTGATTTATTTAAAGATGTAATGGACGTGGAAAATTAATTTGTGGAGTAACAGCACATACCCCCCGTTATCAATAATGGGTAGAATTCTTCATCGGGATAAGGAAATAAGCGCAGAATATAATGAACACTATTATTCTACCGAAGACACAGCACCTCGTCGTATTTCAGGAAGTCATTAAAAGTGGCTCCATCGGATCTGCGGCGAGGCAACTGGGCCTGACGCAGCCCGCCGTCAGCAAAATCATCAACGATATCGAATCTTACTTTGGCGTTGAGCTGATTGTGCGGAAGAACACGGGTGTGACCTTAACCAGCGCCGGGCAGACCCTACTCGCTTACTCCGAATCCATTACCCGCGAAATGAAGAATATGGTCAGCGAAATGAACACCCTGAGCTTCAGCACCGTTATCGACGTCTCCTTCGGTTACCCGTCGCTGATTGGCTTTACGTTCCTCTCCCAGCATGATCAAAAAGTTCAAGGAAGTGTTCCCCAAAGCCCGTGTCTCGATGTTTGAAGCGCAGCTCTCCTCCTTCCTGCCCGCTATCCGTGACGGACGGCTGGATTTCGCCATCGGTACGTTGAGCGATGAGATGCTGTTACAGGATCTGCACGTGGAGCCGCTGTTTGAATCCGAGTTCGTGCTGGTGGCCAGTAAAACACGAACATGCACCGGCCCGACAACCCTGGCATCCACTCACGCACGAACAGTGGGTGATGCCGCAAACCGACATGGGCTACTACAAAGAACTCTTAACGACCCTCCAGAACAACCACATCAGCATTGAAAACATTGTCCAGACCGATTCGTGGTCACTATCTATAACCTGGTGCTGAATGCTGATTACCTCACGGTGATCCCGCGTGACATGATTGCCCCCTTCGGTTCGGATCAGTTTGTGGTGCTGCCTGTTGAAGAGGAATTACCCATTGCACGCTATGCGGCGGTGTGGTCGAAAAATTACCGTATTAAAAAATCAGCGTCGGTCTTAGTGGAATTAGCGAAGCAATATTCCGCACAAAATAGTGAACGACGAAAGCAGCCGATCATGGCTGAATAATTAACCGAACAATTTAACTGTTACGCATCTGGCGAATGTTAACGCATTCGTCCACGGCTGAACGTTGCTTAAAAATATTAACGCTTATTAAGAGGGTTTTATGCACATTACTTATCAACTCCCGGTAACGCTTGAAGATATACAAACTGCACGTAAACGCCTTGCAGGACGAATTTATAAAACCGGTATGCCGCGCTCAAATTATTTAAGCGAACGTTGTAAGGGCGAAATATACCTGAAGTTTGAAAATATGCAGCGTACCGGCTCCTTTAAGATCCGCGGCGCGTTTAATAAATTAAGTTCGCTGACCGAGGCCGAAAGACGCAAAGGGGTAGTGGCCTGTTCCGCTGGGAACCACGCACAGGGCGTTTCGCTCTCCTGCGCCATGTTGGGTATCGACGGAAAAGTGGTGATGCCGAAGGGTGCCCCAAAATCCAAAGTCGCGGCCACCCGCGATTATTCGGCGGAAGTGGTGCTCCATGGTGACAACTTCAACGACACCATTGCCAAAGTGAGTGAAATTGTCGAGATGGAAGGGCGTATTTTCATTCCTCCCTTACGATGATGCGCTGGTCATTGCCGGGCAGGGCACTATTGGTCTGGAAATTCTGGAAGATCTGTACGACGTGGATAACGTCATTGTGCCCATCGGCGGCGGCGGGTTAATTGCCGGGATTGCCACCGCTATTAAATCCATTAATCCAACCATCAATATTATCGGCGTGCAGGCTGAAAATGTTCACGGTATGGCCTCTTCTTATTCTGCCGGTGAAATCATGAACCACCGCACCGGCCGGAACATTAGCCGACGGCTGCGATGTTTCCCGCCCGGGCAAATTAACGTTCGAAATTGTGCAGGAATTAGTGGACGACATTGTGCTGGTGAGCGAAGACGATATTCGCAACAGCATGATCGCCCCTCATCCAGCGTAAACAAAGTGGTCACCGGAAGGTGCAGGTGCCCTGGCTACCGCTGCGCTATTGAGCGGCAAGCTGGATCACTACATTCAGGGCCGCAAAACCGTGAGCATTATTTCCGGCGGCAATATCGATCTCTCCCGCGTTTCACACATCACTGGCTTAGTTGATGCCTGAAAGGACCTCCTATGAGCAATACTGAAAGCATTATCATTGGGCAGACAAAAACCTTCCTCCTGGCGGAAATCCGATACCACCTGGACCCTCGGGCTGTTCGGTACGGCCATTGGCGCAGGGGTGCTGTTCTTCCCTATCCGCGCCGGGTTTTGGCGGCCTGATCCCCATTTTACTGATGCTGGTGCTGGCCTATCCTATCGCCTTTTACTGCCACCGGGCGCTGGCGCGTTTGTGCCTGTCCGGCAGCAATCCGTCCGGGAATATCACCGAGACGGTGGAAGAGCACTTCGGTAAAACCGGCGGGGTGGTGATCACCTTCCTCTACTTCTTTGCCATTTGCCCACTGCTGTGGATCTACGGCGTCACTATTACCAACACTTTTATGACCTTCTGGGAAAACCAACTCCAGATGCCTGCGTTGAACCGTGGCTTTGTCGCCCTGTTCCTGCTGCTGCTGATGGCGTTTGTTATCTGGTTTGGTAAAGACCTGATGGTGAAAGTGATGAGCTGGCTGGTGTTCCCGTTCATTGCCAGCCTGGTGCTGATTTCGCTGTCGCTGATCCCCTACTGGAACTCTGCGGTCATCGATCAGGTGAACCTGAGCGACATCTCCTTTACCGGCCACGATGGCATCCTGGTCACCGTCTGGCTGGGGATCTCCATCATGGTCTTCTCCTTTAACTTCTCACCTATCGTCTCCTCGTTTGTGGTCTCGAAGCGTGAAGAGTACGAAGGGGAGTTCGGCAAAGACTTTACCGAGCAGAAATGTTCCAAAATTATCGGCCGCGCCAGCATGCTGATGGTGGCGGTGGTAATGTTCTTCGCCTTTAGCTGCCTGTTTACCCTCTCTCCGCAGAACATGGCGGAAGCCAAAGCACAGAACATTCCGGTGCTCTCCTATCTGGCAAACCACTTTGCCTCGCTGTCCGGCACCAAATCAACCTTCGCCACCGTGCTGGAATACGGCGCATCGATCATCGCGCTGGTGGCCATCTTTAAATCCTTCTTCGGCCACTACCTGGGCACGCTGGAAGGGCTGAACGGCCTGGTACTGAAGTTTGGCTACAAGGGCGACAAGAAAAAAGTCTCCGTCGGCAAACTGAACACCATCAGCATGATTTTCATCATGGGGTCCACCTGGATTGTGGCTTACGCCAACCCGAACATTCTCGACCTGATCGAAGCCATGGGCGCGCCGATTATCGCCTCTCTGCTGTGCCTGCTGCCGATGTATGCCATCCGCAAAACGCCTGCGCTGGCGAAGTACAAAGGCAGAACCGAGAACATTTTCGTCACCCTGGTGGGGCTGCTGACCATCCTGAATATCGTCTACAAACTGTTCTGATTTAAGGCTCAGGAAGAGCGGAGTAATGACATGATTGAATTTCCGGTGGTATTGGTAATTAACTGTGGATCGTCTTCGGTGAAGTTCTCGGTGCTGGATGCGGCAAGCTGCGATGCGCTGGTGACGGGGCTGGCGGACGGCGTGAACACAGAGAACGCCTTTATTTCCGTGAATGGGGGCGAGCCAGTGAATCTGGCTCGCAAGGACTACGAAGGGGCGCTGGCAGCCATCGCCCTTGAGCTGGAAAAGCGCGATCTGATGAGCAGCGTGGCCTTAATTGGCCACCGCATCGCCCACGGCGGCAGCCTCTTTAGCGAGTCCACCCTCATCACCGAAACGGTTATTGAACAGATCCGGCGGGTTTCCCCCCTGGCTCCGCTGCACAACTATGCCAACCTCAGCGGCGTAGAAGCAGCACAGCACTTATTTCCGGGCGTACAGCAGGTGGCGGTGTTTGACACCAGTTTTCATCAGACGCTGCCGCCTCAGGCCTATCTGTATGGGCTGCCGTACCGCTATTTCGAGGAACTGGGCGTGCGCCGGTATGGTTTCCACGGCACGTCGCACCGCTATGTTGCCCGGCAGGCGCAGGAGTTACTGGATCTCCCGGCGGAAGACAGTGGCCTGGTCATCGCCCATCTTGGCAACGGGGCCTCTGTCTGTGCCGTGCGTAACGGGCAGAGCGTCGATACCTCAATGGGCATGACCCCGCTGGAAGGGCTGATGATGGGCACGCGCAGCGGCGATGTCGATTTCGGCGCGATAACGTGGATTGCCCAACAAACCGGGCAGTCGCTGGAGGATCTCGGGCGCGTCGTTAATAAAGAGTCTGGTTTTGCTCGGGATTTCCGGCCTCTCCTCTGACCTGCGAACGCTGGAAAAAGCCTGGCACGACGGGCACGCACGCGCCCGGCTGGCGATTGAGGTCTTTGTCCACCGTATCGCGCGCCACATCGCCGGGCATGCCGCCTCCCTGCACCGGCTGGACGGCATCATCTTTACCGGCGGAATTGGTGAAAACTCGGTGCTCATCCGCCAGCTGCTCACAGACCATCTGCACGTGTTCGGGATCGAACTGGATCGCAACCGAAATGCCCAGCCAAACAGCGAAGGCGAGCGGGTGATCACCGCCGCGGCCTCCCGGGTGGTTTGCGCAGTGATCCCCACTAACGAAGAAAAATGATCGCGCTGGATGCCCTCCGTCTGGGAGAGGTTGGTCTGGCTGCGGCGTACGCCTGATACAGAGAGAACATTATGAAGGGTAACGATTGATACCCGTGTCGCCCCCCTACAGCGACGCGTGGGCCGGCTTTTGCGGTAACGACTGGCAAAACAGCATTAACGTGCGCGATTTCATTCAGCATAACTATACCCCTTATGAAGGCGACGAAGCCTTCCTGGCCCCGGCGACGCCTGCCACTACGGCGCTGTGGCAGAAGGTCATGGAAGGCATCCGTCAGGAAAATGCCACCCATGCGCCAGTGGACTTTGACCTCAACGTGGCAACCACCATCACCGCGCACGGGCCGGGCTATATCGATAAAGAACGCGAAAAAGTGGTCGGTCTGCAAACGGATAAGCCGCTCAAGCGGGCGCTGCATCCTTACGGCGGGATCAATATGATCCGCAGCTCGGTTTGAAGCCTATGGCCGTGAAATGGATCCGCAGTTCGAATACCTGTTCACCCATCTGCGTAAAACCCACAATCAGGGCGTTTTTGACGTCTATTCGCCAGAGATGATGCGCTGGTCGCAAATCGGGTGTCCTCACCGGCCTGCCGGATGGCTACGGTCGCGGGCGTATCATTGGCGACTATCGCCGGGTGGCGCTGTACGGCATCAGTTATCTGGTGCGCGAACGTGAACTGCAATTTGCCGATCTTCAGCCCCGCCTGGAGCGCGGGGAAGATCTGGAGGCGACGATCCGCCTGCGGGAGGAGTTAGCCGAGCATAAACGTGCCCTGATCCAAATCCAGCAGATGGCGGCAAGCTACGGATACGACATCTCCCGTCCGGCCATGAACGCGCAGGAGGCGGTGCAGTGGCTCTACTTCGCCTACCTCGCGGCGGTGAAATCGCAGAACGGTGGGGCGATGTCGCTGGGCCGCACGGCCACCTTCCTCGATATCTATATTGAACGCGACATGCAGGCAGGGCGGCTGAATGAGATCCAGGCCCAGGAGCTGATCGACCACTTCATCATGAAGATCCGCATGGTGCGCTTCCTGCGCACCCCGGAGTTCGACACGCTGTTCTCGGGGGATCCGATCTGGGCGACGGAGGTGATCGGCGGGATGGGGCTGGATGGCCGCACGCTGGTCAGCAAAAACGTCGTTCCGCTACCTGCACACGCTCCACACTATGGGGCCTGCACCTGAGCCGAACCTGACCATCCTGTGGTCCGAACGGCTGCCGATCGCCTTTAAGAAATACGCCTCCGGGATGTCGATCGCCACGTCGTCATTGCAGTACGAAAACGACGATCTCATGCGGGTGGATTTTGACAGCGATGATTACGCCATCGCCTGCTGCGTCAGCCCGATGGTGATCGGCAAGCAGATGCAGTTCTTTGGCGCACGCGCAAACCTGGCCAAAAACGCTGCTGTACGCCATTAACGGCGGGGTAGATGAGAAGCTGAAAATCCAGGTCGGCCCGAAAACCGCGCCGCTGCTGGACGACGTGCTGGACTACGACACCGTCATGGCGAGTCTGGATCACTTTATGGACTGGCTGGCAGTGCAGTACGTCAGTGCCCTGAACCTGATCCACTATATGCACGACAAATACAGTTACGAAGCCTCATTGATGGCGCTGCACGACCGCGATGTGGCATCGCACCATGGCGTGCGGCATGGCTGGCCTTTCCGTGGCCGCGGATTCCCTGTCCGCTATCAAATACGCGACCGTCAAACCGGTGCGCGACCACACGGGGCTGGCGGTCGATTTCGTCATCGAAGGCGAGTACCCCCAGTACGGCAACAACGATGACCGCGTGGACAGTATTGCCTGCGACCTGGTTGAGCGTTTTATGAAGAAGATCCAGGCCCTGCCGACGTACCGCAATGCGGTGCCGACGCAGTCGATCCTGACCATTACCTCCAACGTGGTGTACGGTCAAAAGACCGGGAACACGCCGGATGGTCGTCGTGGCGGCACGCCGTTTGCGCCAGGGGCCAACCCGATGCACGGGCGCGACCGCAAGGGCGCTGTGGCCTCACTGACCTCCGTGGCGAAGCTGCCGTTCACCTACGCCAAAGACGGTATCTCGTATACCTTTCTCCATTGTGCCGCAGGCGCTGGGCAAAGACGAAGGGGTGCGCAAAACCAACCTGGTGGGCTTGCTGGACGGTTACTTCCATCATGAAGCGTCTGTCGAAGGAGGGCAGCATCTGAACGTCAATGTCATGAACCGGGAGATGCTGATGGATGCGATTGCACATCCTGAGAACTACCCGAACCTGACGATCCGCGTCTCGGGCTATGCAGTGCGGTTTAACGCCCTGACGCGCGAGCAACAGCAGGATGTGATCTCCCGTACCTTCACCCACACGATGTGAGCCAGTCCCGGCCCCCGGAACAGCATGCCGGGGGCCGGGCGCAAATCGTCAAGGCAATGGGGTATTTAGGGTTAAGGCCAAAATTCTTCCCGCGCATGTCGCGGGTTTTTTATTTTCTTGAAGTGCGTCACAATGAGAAAAAAGGCCATTATTTCCCTCTAATAAAGAGTAATTTTTTCTTCCGTCTCAGAAAAACCTGATTAATGTTGTGACTTTTTTCTCCGCCTCTCTCGCTATGATCTTTCCATTCCAATAACACGCGCCTGCACCTCTCTGACTCATTATCGCTGATGAGCGGATACCCATAAAAACAACTGTCTACCCTACAAAATAAGCGAGAGCCTAATGGATACGGCGACAAACAGCAGCGTGATTGTGAACGACTCCCCGGCGGCAAGACGGGCAGGAATGAGTGAGCGTGAATGGCAGGAGGCCATTAAATTCGACAGTAATGACACCGGTTGGGTCATCATGAGTATTGGGATGGCCATTGGCGCGGGCATTGTTTTTCTTCCGGTGCAGGTTGGCCTGATGGGGCTATGGGTTTTTCTTCTCTCATCTGTTATCGGCTACCCTGCCATGTATCTGTTCCAGCGGTTGTTTATTAACACGCTGGCGGAATCACCGGAGTGCAAAGATTACCCCAGCGTGATTAGCGGCTATTTAGGCAAAAACTGGGGCATCCTATTAGGGGCGCTCTATTTTGTGATGCTGGTTATCTGGATGTTCGTCTACTCCACTGCCATCACCAACGACAGCGCATCCTATCTACAGACCTTCGGCATCACGGACGGCCTGCTGTCAGAGAACCCCTTCTATGGCTTATTCCTGATCTGTATCCTGGTGGCGATCTCGTCGCGCGGGGAAAAAATGCTGTTCAAAGTGTCCAGCCTGATGGTGCTCACCAAACTGCTGGTGGTGGCGGCGTTAGGATTGTCGATGATCGGCATGTGGCATCTCTATAATACAGGCACCTTGCCGCCGATGGGGCTGCTGATCAAAAACGCCATTATTACGCTGCCCTTTACCTTAACCTCCATTCTGTTTATCCAGACCCTCAGTCCGATGGTGATCTCCTACCGCTCACGCTCGAAGTCGATCGAAGTGGCGCGGTATAAAGCCCTGCGGGCGATGAATATCGCGTTTGGCATTCTGTTTGTGACCGTCTTTTTTCTATGCGGTTTCGTTCACACTGGCGATGGGGCATGACGAAGCAGTCAAAGCCTATGAGCAAAATATCTCTGCCCTGGCGATCGCCGCGCAGTTTATCAGCGGTGATGGCGCGGGCTGGGTCAAAATCGTCAGCGTGGTGCTGAATATTTTTGCGGTGATGACCGCCTTCTTTGGCGTCTATCTCGGCTTTCGTGAGGCCACCCAGGGGATCGTCATGAATATCCTGCGTCGCAAAATGCCAGCCGAAAAAATCAATGAACGTACCGTACAGCGCGGCATTATGGTCTTCGCCATTCTGCTGGCCTGGAGCGCCATCGTATTAAACGCGCCGGTGCTGAGCTTCACCTCTATTTGTAGCCCTATTTTTGGCATGGTGGGCTGCTTAATTCCGGCGTGGCTGGTCTACAAAGTCCCTGCGCTGCACAAATATAAAGGCGTCTCGCTGGCGATTATCATCATCACCGGACTGCTGCTTTGTGTTTCTCCTTTCCTCGCTTTTTCCTGAGGCGCAACGAAGGTCGTAACGATGTCTGAGCAAATGAATCCTTTATGGAACCTGTTAATTCACGCGGTGCAGGAAGAGGTTAAACCTGCATTAGGATGCACAGAACCTGTCTCGCTGGCGCTGGCCTGCGCCATCGCGGCTGAACAGTTGAGCGGTAAGGTTACGCATATCGAGGCGTGGGTTTCACCCAATTTAATGAAAAATGGACTGGGTGTGACGGTGCCTGGCACCGGAATGGTGGGGTTGCCGATTGCTGCCGCGCTGGGTGCAATCGGTGGCAATGCCCGGGGCGGACTGGAGGTATTAAAAGACGCCTCTGGCGCGGCCATCGCCCGGGCGAAAGCGTTACTCGCGGCCGGAAAGGTGCAGGTGAAATTGCAGGAACCCTGCGACGAGATCCTCTATTCCCGCGCCCGTGTTTATGCCGGGGAGAGATCGGCAAGCGTCATCATTGCGGGAGGCCATACCCGGGTGGTGCAGATCGACTGCCAGGGTGAAACCCGTTTCAGGCTCGATGAGCAACCGGAATGTCGCACAGACGATCCGCTGACGGTGCTGTCGCGCACCACGCTGTCGCAGATCCTGGAGTTTGTTGAGCAGGTTCCGTTCCCGGCGATCCGTTTTATTCTGGAGGCGGCACGCCTGAACGATACGCTGTCCCGGGGAGGGATTAACCGGCAACTGGGGATTACATATCGGCGCGACCTTGCAGAAACAGCAGGCACGTGGCTTTGTCGCTCAGGGGTTAGGATCGGCGATTGTGATCCGCACCAGCGCCGCGTCGGATGCCCGCATGGGCGGAGCGACGCTGCCCGCCATGAGCAATTCCGGGTCGGGTAATCAGGGGATCACGGCCACCATGCCCGTGCTGGTGGTGGCTGAGCATGTTCAGGCTGATGACGAAAAACTGGCGCGGGCGCTGATGCTTTCGCACCTGTCGGCGATTTACATCCACTACCAGCTTCCTCGTTTGTCGGCGCTGTGTGCGGCCACCACTGCCGCCATGGGCGCGGCAGCAGGCATGGCATGGCTACTGGATGGCCGTTTATAAGGCTATCGCGATGGCGATAAGCAGTATGATTGGTGATGTCAGCGGGATGATCTGTGACGGGGCGTCTAACAGCTGTGCCATGAAGGTATCAACCAGCGTGGGCAGCGCCTGGAAGGCAGTGTTGATGGCGCTCGATGACTCAGCTGTCACCGGCAACGAAGGGATTGTGGCGCAGGGATGTTGAACAGTCCATTGCCAATCTTTGCTCACTGGCGTGCCGTTCGATGCAGGCGGACCGACCGGCAGATTATCGAAATCATGGCGCAGAAGGCATCCTGATATGACGCTCCTCTCTCCTGACAGAGAGAGGAGACGTTTTACACCGGCAAATCTATCAGCAATGCGCGCAAAGGCGTATCGGCGACCAGCGTGACATTCGCCTCGTCACGGATAAATGCCCCATCGCCGCAGGTCAAGGCTTCCCGCTCTTCGGCTGGCGTCAACGCATGCACCGTACCATGAATGGACTGCAGATAGGCGCGTGGGCCATGCAGCTGAAAACTCAGACGTTCCCCTTTATCCAGCGCGATATGATGCAGCCAAATCTGCTGGCGTAACTGCAAACTCCCTGCAGTGCCGTCGGGGGAGGCCAGCAGTTGCTGCTTACCATCCTGCAGGTCGATCTTCTGCAGCGGTGGATTTTCACGCTCCGGGCAGGCATCCAGCCACAGCTGGATCCGCGTCAGCGTCTTATCTTTGCTGAGATTGTGCTCGCTATAACTAATGCCTGGCTGGGTGGCTATCAGCAATGCTTCACCGGCTTTCGCCTGGACATGGTTGCCCTCGCTGTCGCGATACTCTGCTTCGCCTTCAAGAATCAGGTTCAGGATATCCACTTTCGGATAGGTACGCGGCTGGAACGAGGCCCCGGGTGCGAGTACCTCCTGATTCAGTACGCGCAAAGAGGCATAGCCCAGCAGTTTCGGGTCAAAGTAGTGTCCAAAGGAAAAGGTGTAGCGGGCCTGCAGCCAACCGAAATCGGCTTTTCCGCACTGTTTGGCTGTTCTTGTCGTAATCATAAACTTGACCTCTCTTTACACTAAAACAATGGTAAAGGTATGGACGCTGCATTGTTAGCCAGATATTCTGCCCGGTATGTTCAAATTTCCTGAATGAGAACGCCATGGCTAAAGAGAGAGCATTGACCCTTGAAGCACTGCGGGTGATGGACGCAATCGATCGACGCGGTAGCTTCGCTGCAGCAGCAGACGAACTTGGGCGCGTGCCATCTGCCCTGAGCTACACCATGCAGAAGCTGGAAGAAGAGCTGGATGTGGTGCTGTTTGACCGCTCCGGTCATCGAACAAAATTCACTAACGTAGGGCGAATGCTGCTGGAGCGCGGCCGCGTGCTGCTGGAAGCGGCAGATAAGCTGACCACCGACGCCGAAGCGCTGGCCCGCGGCTGGGAAACGCACCTGACGCTGGTCACCGAGGCGCTGGTGCCCACCACTGCGCTCTATCCGCTGGTGGATCGCCTGGCAGAGAAAGCCAACACTCAGCTGTCGATCATCACCGAGGTACTCGCCGGGGCGTGGGAACGTCTGGAGCAGGGCCGGGCCGATATCGTTATCGCGCCGGATATGCACTTCCGCTCCTCATCTGAGATCAACTCCCGCAAGCTCTATAAAGTGCTGAATGTGTACGTGGCGGCCCCGGATCATCCGATCCATCAGGAGCCAGAACCCCTGTCGGAAGTGACCCGCGTAAAATATCGTGGCGTGGCGGTGGCAGATACCGCCCGCGAACGTCCGGTGTTAACCGTTCAGCTGCTGGACAAGCAGCCGCGTCTTACCGTCAGTACCCTGGAAGACAAGCGTCAGGCGTTGCTGGCAGGGCTGGGCGTGGCCACCATGCCGTATCCTTTTGTGGAAAAAGATATTGCCGAAGGGCGGCTGCGGGTGGTTAGCCCGGAGTACACCAGTGAAGTGGATATTATTATGGCGTGGCGTCGTGACAGCATGGGTGAAGCCAAATCCTGGTGTCTGCGTGAGATCCAGAAACTGTTCGTTCAGAAGTAATCTTTACGCCCGGCAAGCGCAGCGCCGCCGGGCAATTTCTCACTCGTTTCGCAGCGGATCCGGCCCGAAACGGTTTTCACCGGGGGTTCCGCGCTGGCAGTTGAAGATCAGGATAACCAGCCAGCCGAGCACCGGGATCAGCACCAACAACAGCCACCACGCCGACCTGTCGGTATCATGTAACCGGCGAAACAGCACCGCCCACCCCGGGATCAGCACCAGCAGGCCATACACCGTGGTGAGAATGCCTTCGCCGCCAGCCCGCTCCCAGCCCAGCATTTTGTCGATCAGTCCCAGCACGCAAATCAGAATGAAGTTCACCAGCGTAAACATCCAGAACTCTTTACGGCGGGCGCGACCTTTAAACCCAACATAATTTCGCAGTACTTTGAGATACCAGTCCATTTTACAAGGCCTCAGCAGCAATTAATCACTTGTTTTCTAAGGGATCAAATAAAGCATAGACGGGAATAAAAGAGGGGTAAAGGGCGCCTGAGAAGCGCCCCTGGGGGTTTAGCCGAAACGCGCGTCGCGACCGTGTGGTTCAGTCAGATCCTGCCACGGGCCAATGGAGATGATGCCCGTCGGGTTGATGGTTTTGTGGCTGCGGTAATAGTGGTTACGAATGTGGTCAAAATCGACCGTCTCCGCAATCCCCGGCATCTGATAGATGTCACGCAGGAAACCGTACAGGTTGAGGTAATCGCTGATCCGGTGTTTGTCGCATTTGAAGTGGGTCACGTAAACCGGGTCAAAACGCACCAGGGTGGTCCACAAACGAATATCGGCTTCGGTCAGCTGGTCGCCGGTCAGATAGCGGTGTTGACCGAGGATCTGCTCCAGGCGCTCCAGCGATGCAAAGACGTTGTTCACGGCTTCGTCGTAAGCTTCCTGGCTGGTGGCAAATCCGGCCTTGTAGACACCATTGTTAACGTTGTCGTAGATCCAGCTGTTGAGGTCATCAATTTTTTCGCGCAGCGCTGGCGGATAATAATCGCCGGCCCGGGCGCCGTGAGCATCAAACGCGGTGTTGAACATGCGGATGATCTCTGCCGATTCATTGCTGACAATGGTCTGATTTTTTTTGTCCCACAGTACCGGAACGGTGACCCGGCCAGTGTAGTGAGGATCGGCGCGCAGATAGAGCTGATAAAGAAAATCATGGTGATAGAGCGAATCGCCGGTGGCTGCCGGGAAATCGTTGCCGAAGGTCCAGCCGTTTTCCAGCATCAACGGATGCACGACTGACACGGGGATCAGTGATTCCAGTCCCTTCAGGGCGCGAACGATCAGCGTACGGTGCGCCCATGGGCAGGCAAGCGAAACATAGAGATGGTAACGATCCTTCTCTGCTGCAAAGCCACCTTCGCCGCTCGGGCCAGGCGCGCCGTCGGCGGTAAGCCAGTTACGGAAGGCCGAAACGGAGCGCTTAAAGCGTCCCCCGGTGGATTTGGTGTCATACCAGGTATCCTGCCAGACGCCGTCTACGAGTTGTCCCATCTTTTCCTCCTTAGATAGCAAAAGCGAGGAGATATCTCCTCGCTTTTTGATTCAGTATAGCGTGCTTACCACTTCTTATTCAGAACGCGGTCGATGCTGTATGCACCCGGCCCGGTGATGGCCAGCAGCAGGTAACCGCCTGCGATGGTCAGGTTTTTCATGAACATCAGAGAGTTCACGCCTTCCGCAAAGTTGCTGTGGAACAGGAACGCGGTCAGCAGGGTGAAGCCTGCGGTAAACAGCGCCGTGGTGCGGGTCAGGAAACCGAACAGAATCGCCAGACCACCGCCAAGCTCAAGCAGAATGGTCAGCGGCAGCAGGAACCCCGGAACGCCCATCGCTTCCATATATTGTTGCGTCCCGGCATAACCACCGATTTTGCCCCAGCCTGCAGTAATAAACAGGATTGGCATCAGGATACGCGCAACCAATACACCAACATCTTCTAATTTTTTCATCTTACTCTCCAGGGAACCACTTGGGCTGTAAATACTCTTTTATGTGCAAAATCGGGCGTATGCCGCGGTCTCGCTGTCGATGGAGAGAATCATAAACGGGGCGAAGGGCGATTGTTAGCAAGGAAAACTGTCAATCTTTATCAAAGATATTGAGCAAGAAGGGGCGGCACAAAAAAGTAAAGCGCCAGAAGGCGCTTTACCGGGTGAGGCAGAGAGTAACGTCAGTGCGCGTCGGATTTGCGTAACTGCTGCTGACTGATGGTCGACTTAACCAGCTTCCAGGCACTCCAGATACCAAAGCCACGGCGCGCCCAGCGGATCAGCCTGTTCGGATGTCGGACTGCCCGCACCGCCAGAATGCTGCTCCCTACCAGTGCCCAGGCACGGAGGCTCAGGAACGTATTCCAGCCACGATCGTAAGCGTGGGTCACCGCCAGCCAGTCACGGCTACTCGCTGACAGATCAATCCGTTGTTGCTGGATTTTGCTCAGCAAAAATGCCTTCTCTCGCTGACGTTCTGATCTGCTTCTGCTCACTTTTTCTCATCCTCCAGCAATGACCGATCGTTGGCCAGTTCCTTACGGGTATGATGGAGCAGGGTGGAGTGGCGCACTTTGCGCATCGTCCAGATGCCACCTATCAGGGCGGCAAGCAGCAGTACCACGGTTGTGCCAATCATCACATTCAGGCGGTACTGCGGATCGACTGCCCAGATAATCAATACCATAAGGCTCATCAGGCCAAAAGCGGCGAAGAGCATGGTCAACCCCAACATCAGTAGCAGCTGGAAGAGGTTTGCTTTCTCTTCTTCCAGTTCAACCACTGCCAGGCGAATACGCGTCTCCGCGATGCCGACGAGAGTGGTTAAAATCCGCTGTCCGATACCGAGGACGTTTTTTGCGGGCCCTTGTGGTTGACGTGAATCTTCCATAATTAACGTCGCGTCAGGAGCATGCCGATGACGACGCCCACCGCAGCACCGATACCTACCCCGGCCCACGGATTTTCACGGACGTACTCATCGGCGCGCGCAGCGGCTTCACGGGTCTGTTTCGCCAGCACATCGCTGGTTTCGCCCAGACGGTAGCGGCTCTCATGCAGGGCCTGCTCCGCTTTATTGCGCAGTTTACTCAGCTCTTCTTTCGACTTACTGCTCGAGGAGCTCAGCACCTCTTCCAGGGTATCCGCCAGGGACTTTAGTTCAGCGCGTAAATGGTCTGACGTAGTATCTTTTGACATGATTCTCTCCTGTTAAGATGTCGTTAAATCAGTAATCGCGAGACTCCAGCGCTTTCAGCTCGTTCTCGGCTTCCTGCAATTTATTCTCACGTTTAGTAATCTTATCTGCATCGCCTTTCTCTTTTGCCTCCGCCAGATCGCGGCGGCGCTCAGCAATCTCCTCTTTCTGATCGGCAATCTTGCGCTGATGATCGGCACGCAGCTTGCTGTCTGAACAGTTAGCTTGAACTTCGCTAAGAGCCTTCTTCAGCCCATTGATTCGATTCTGATTGTTATGCTTTTCAGCGTAGCTGATCTCGCGTTGAATATCCTTTTCCTTCTCCAGACAGAGAGAAGACGCGAACGATGCTGCACTCAAAGAAAAAAGGGCGAGGCCCAGGGCGATGCGGTAATTCATTATGAAAACCTTCCATTGTTTTTCGACATAACCAGCGGGAATGTCGGTTTCCAGAATCGTGCGGAGTACGAGTGGGAGGTGCTCCGCGTACTTAAGCATAGTAAGTAAACGGGTGATATCACCAAAGTGAGTGAAAAGATTCAGAATAGTGGAAATTTAGCCTAACAGACGCGAGGTATCACGCAGACGCGTGAGCCAGAGGACTGCCTGATTATTGTCATCCTGTTGAGCAATGATATAACCATGCAGGCTGCGGTCGAGTACCTTCTTCGCTGCGGCGCTCTGCACGCTGGAGTCGAAGGTGATCAGCAGCACGTCGTTCTGCGGGGTAATACTCTTAAACTGAATGCCGTTTGCATCCAGATGATGCCAGATAGAGAAGCCATCGGGCATGGTGGTGCCCTGATTAACGGACCGGATAGCTAACGTCGATTCCTGCTTTTGCAGCGCCGCCCAGGCCAGCAACAAGGCGCTGAACATCATCAGCGCAACGATGGCGTAAGAGAGACGGCGCAGTGACGGGGTTGAATTGTTCATCACCTTAACCCTGACTTCCGTGTTTTTTCTTCCACAACACCACCAGCGAGCCAATCAGGCCGAACACCAGTAGCACCACAGGCAGCAACATCAGGCAGGACATCAGCTGGTCTTCGTACTTCAGGAAGACCGGCGTTTTGCCGAGCAGATAACCAAGAGTCGTCAGGATCAGCACCCACAGTAGGCCACTCATCCAGTTGAAGAACTGAAAACGCGTGCTGCTGAGACCGGAAAGCCCGGCAATGGTTGGCAGCAGGGTACGCACAAAAGCGATAAAGCGGCCGACCAGCAGCGCAGAAAGCCCGTGCTTGTGGAACAGATGATGCGCTCGCTGGTGATAGTGTGCCGGGAGATGGGAAAGCCAGTTTTGCACGATGTGCGTATTGCCAAGCCATCGCCCCTGGATATAGCTCAGCCAGCAGCCGAGGCTGGCAGCAATGGTCAGCAGCAGAACGGTTTGCGGGAATTGCATTGCCCCTTTTGCACAGAGCACGCCCACCAGTACCAGCAGGCTATCGCCAGGCAGGAAAGCGGCAGGCAGCAGACCGTTTTCAAGAAACAGAATCATAAACAGGACAAAATAGAGCATGCCAATCATGGAAGGATTGGCCAGCGTTTCGAAATCCTGAGCCCATAAGGCATTCAGTAGTTGGGTCAAAAGTTCCATTCAGTATTCCTGAAAATCGGTTAACGGCACGCCTGTCAACCGGGTCAAACAGCACGGCGACATTTTTTATAATTTCATTATGGTCGCTCGCGGACACGAGTACGTGGCCAGAACTGTTCCCTGTTAAGTGGCAAAGTAAGCAAGCACTAACTAACAAACTAAACGGCTAAATGCATCTAATTGTAACAAAGCCAGAAGGGATCCGTCACAGTATTTGCATTATTCCAGAATTGATTTTGGCTTAACCCAGGGAGGGGACGCGAGGTCTTTTACAAACGCTGACACTCTAAAGGTTTACTTACCCACCTCAGCGGGAAGGCGCAGCGAAGCGCCTGCTCGTGGAAAAGAAAACTATTTTGCCTGACTGACCGCGGTATCGAGATGAACCACCGGATTTTCGGCAAAAAGATAGCGGTCGGCGTTAAATTCGAAGTCATCACTGGTTTCATTGAACAGCATCTGCTTGGTGTTCTCGAGGTGCTGCCACATCGCCACTTTTGCCGCATGCGGGTCTTTACGGATCAATGCTTTGAGGATCTGGTCGTGATCGTCACACCAGTTATCCACGGTACGGGAATCGATATGATCGTGCAGTTTTTTCCAGTACGGGTTGTGAACGCGCTGAGTCCACATTTTTTCGACGATTGCGGCCAGGGCGCTATTTTTGGGTGGCAAGGGCCACCTGGACATGAAACTGTAAATCCCACTCGGAGTCGCGGAAACATTTTTCTTTACGCGCGTTATCCTGGATCTCCATCAGCTTCATGATGTCCTGTTTGGTCACCTGGGGTAGCTGCGAACTCTGCGATATTGCTTTCGATAAGCTGACGGGCCTGGAGCAACTCAAAGGGACCATAGTTGGCAAATTCCAGATTCTCGTCCGGCACCGGGGGAGTGTTTTGCCTGGCTGGAGATGACATGAATACCCGATCCTTTACGCACTTCAACATAGCCTTCGACTTCCAGCATGATGATGGCTTCACGAACCACGGTGCGGCTTACGCTCTTTTCATCCGCGATAAAACGCTCGGCAGGTAATTTGTCCCCCACCAGATAAACGCCTTGCTCGATGCGAGCTTTCAGCTCAGCAGCCAGCTTGCTGATAAAGGCGACGGGGTTCGTTGATTTCCATATGCGCTCCAGGCAGGGTATGGCTAATGATTTGTTATACCACTTTTAGCTGTTTCTCTCCAGATTTGACCCGCAAAAAGCCGCCCGGAGGCGGCCTTTTCATTGCCGGGCGGACCCGGTCTGTCTGTTTTATCTACCCGTGTCAGCGTCAGCCTCGCCGGGCAAAGACTACAGACTAACTCTGTGTGACCGGCCTTCCAACCGACTCTTGCAGCAACTCATCCGCAGATTTGTTTTTCAGCACCGTCCAGATAAGCACTGCACCCATCAGGTCGAAGACAGCCAGTACTGCGAAGAGCGGGCTGAAGCCGATGGTGTCAGCCAGCGCACCTACCACCAGAGCAAAGAGGGTACTGGCGGTCCAGGCAGCCATCCCGGTCAGGCCGTTAGCGGTCGCCACTTCATTACGGCCGAAGACGTCTGAAGAGAGGGTAATCAGCGCACCGGACAGCGACTGGTGAGCAAAACCACCGATACACAGCAGACCGATAGCCACGTATGGGCTGGTGAACAGGCCGATCATCCCTGGGCCAATCATCAGCACGGCACCCATGGTCACCACCATTTTACGGGAGACGATCAGGTTCACGCCAAACCAGCGCTGGAACAGCGGTGGCAGGTAGCCGCCCACGATACAACCCAGGTCAGCAAACAGCATTGGCATCCAGGCGAACATGGCGATCTCTTTCAGGTTAAAGCCGTAGACTTTAAACATGAACAGTGGGATCCAGGCGTTGAAAGTACCCCCATGCTGGTTCTGCCAGGAAACGTGGCAGGGCGATACCCCAGAACTGACGGGTACCCAGGATCTGCAGGACAGACATCTTCTTGCCGTTGTTGGTCTGGTGTTGAGACTCCTGGCCGCCAATGATGTAGTCACGTTCTTCATTAGAGAGTTTCTTCTGATCGCGTGGATGCTTGTAGAAGATCAGCCAGGCCATAGCCCAGGCGAAGCTCAGCACGCCGGAGAGGATAAACGCCAGCTGCCAGCTGTGCATCACGATAGCCCATACCACCAGCGGCGGAGCAATCATCGCACCAATAGAAGAACCCACGTTGAAGTAGCCCACTGCGATAGAACGCTCTTTCGCCGGGAACCACTCGGACGCCGCTTTCAGACCCGCAGGGATCATCGCAGCTTCTGCCGCACCGACTGCGCCACGGGCCAGCGCCAGGCCGCCCCAGCTACCTGCCAGTGCGGTTGCGCCGCAGAAGATAGCCCATGTGACGGCGAAGACCGCGTAGCCAACTTTCGTCCCCAGAATATCCAGCACGTAGCCCGCTACCGGCTGCATGATGGTATAAGCCGCAGAGTAAGCCGCGATAATGTAGGAGTATTGTTGCGTGGAGATATGTAGCTCTTCCATCAGCGTCGGCGCAGCCGCCGCTATGGTGTTACGCGTCAGGTAGCCCAGCACGGTGCCAAGCGTCACCAGTGCGATCATGTACCAACGTAACCCTTTAATTTTACGCATGTAAACCTCATCGTTATGTTATTGCCGCACCGGAGTACGGGCATCTCTACGGCAGGCGTGAGATGTTTATCAACGGGGAGGGCGTTACCGGGATTACTCCCGGAACGGCCCGAACCTTGCCATAAGTAAACGTGCATAAGTCGGTATCCTTACCGCTGAGTCCGATGCCTTGGCACCGGTAACGCAATCCGTCGGCTTATAATTTGCGACGGCGAAACGATAACTTGTCATACAGCTTTAAAAGGTGAGTGACATCACAAAAGTGTCAATATTTGTAAGGTCAATGTTTCCGCTCTGCCAGGCCAGAGCTGGCGCGGTGTTGAGCGACATTTACCACTTTGGACGTATATTATTTGTCGACGTTTATTGATCTAACTCACGAAAAAATTATCGGCCTCTGGAAATTGGTGTGATAACTTTGCAGCATCTGAACATCACTTTTCTGACGCACTCGTAAGCTCGTAAGAGGAAGACGATAATGACCCCGTTTATGACTGAAGATTTCCTGTTAGATACCGAATTTGCCGCCGCCTGTACCACGATTACGCAAAAGACCAGCCGATTTTCGACTACCACTGCCATCTTCCGCCGCAGCAGGTTGCCGAAAATTACCGCTTCAAAAACCTGTATGACATCTGGCTGAAAGGTGACCACTACAAGTGGCGCGCCATGCGCACGAACGGCGTGGCGGAACGCCTCTGTACTGGCGATGCCTCCGATCGCGAAAAATTCGACGCCTGGGCCGCCACCGTCCCGCATACCATCGGTAACCCGCTGTACCACTGGACCCATCTGGAGCTGCGCCGTCCGTTTGGCATCACCGGCAAGCTGCTCTCTCCGGCAACGGCGGATGAGATCTGGAACGAATGCAATGAACTGCTGGCGCAGGACAAATTCTCTGCCCGCGGCATCATGAAGCAGATGAACGTCAAGATGGTCGGCACCACCGACGATCCTGTTGACTCTCTGGAGCATCACGCCGTTGTCGCCCAGGACAGCTCTTTTGACGTCAAAGTGCTGCCAAGCTGGCGCCCGGATAAAGCGTTCAACATTGAGCTGGCGACCTTTGCCGACTACATGGCGAAGCTGAGTGAAGTCTCCGATACCGAGATCCGCCGTTTCAACGATCTGCAAACCGCGCTGACGAAGCGTCTGGACCACTTTGCGGCGCACGGCTGTAAAGTCTCTGACCATGCCCTGGACGTGGTGCTGTTTGCGGAAGCGAACGAAGCCGAACTGGACAGCATTCTGGCGCGTCGTCTGGCGGGTGAAAGCCTGAACGAACACGAAGTGGCGCAGTTCAAAACTGCGGTACTGGTCTGGCTGGCGGCAGAATATGCCCGTCGCGGCTGGGTGCAGCAGTACCACATCGGCGCGCTGCGCAATAACAACCTGCGCCAGTTCAAACTGCTGGGTGCTGATGTTGGTTTCGACTCCATCAACGACCGCCCGCTGGCGGAAGAGCTGTCAAAACTGCTGAGCAAACAGAACGAAGAGAACCTGCTGCCAAAAACCATCCTCTACTGCCTGAACCCACGCGATAACGAAGTGCTGGGCACCATGATCGGCAACTTCCAGGGCGAAGGGATGCCAGGCAAGATGCAGTTTGGTTCCGGCTGGTGGTTCAACGACCAGAAAGATGGCATGGAGCGTCAGATGACGCAGCTGGCGCAGCTCGGTCTGCTGAGCCGCTTTGTGGGGATGCTGACCGACAGCCGTAGCTTCCTGTCTTACACTCGCCATGAATATTTTCCGCCGCATTTTGTGCCAGATGATTGGCCGCTGGGTCACCGCGGGCGAAGCCCGGCCGACATCCAGCTGCTGGGCGAAATGGTGAGAAACATCTGCTTTAACAACGCACGCGACTACTTCGCTATTGAACTGAACTAAGGCCTTCTGAGGGTTGATATGCAATACATCAAGATCCATTCTCTGGATAACGTAGCGGTCGCGCTGGCCGACCTGAGCGAAGGGCTGGAAGTGACGTTTGACAACCAGACCGTCACGCTGCGCCAGGACGTTGCGCGCGGGCACAAGTTCGCTCTGCAACCCATTGCCAAAGGGGAGAACGTCGTCAAATACGGTCTGCCTATCGGCCATGCGCTGGCGGATATCGCGGCGGGTGAGTTTATTCATTCTCACAATACGCGCACCAATCTGAGCGATCTGGATGAGTACAGCTATCAACCTGAGTTGCAGGCTGAAGGCAGCCAGGCGGCAGATCGTGATGTCCAGATCTACCGCCGTGCCAGCGGCGAGGTGGGGATCCGCAATGAACTGTGGATCCTGCCGACCGTCGGCTGCGTCAACGGCATTGCCCGTCAGATCCAGAGCCGGTTCCTGAAAGAGACCAATCAGGCAGAGGGCACGGACGGCGTCCACCTGTTCAGTCATACCTATGGCTGCTCTCAGCTGGGGGATGATCACATCAACACCCGCACCATGCCTGCAAAACATGGTGCGTCACTCGAACGCCGGGGCGGTGCTGGTGATCGGCCTGGGCTGTGAGAACAACCAGGTCGATGCTTCCGCGAAACGCTGGGGGACTTCGATCCGGCACGTGTGCACTTCATGGTGTGTCAGCATCAGGGACGACGAAGTGGAAGCGGGCCTGGAGCATCTGCACCAGCTGTACGAGGTGATGCGCCACGACCAGCGCGAAGCAGGCAAGCTGAGCGAGTTGAAGTTTGGTCTGGAGTGCGGCGGCTCGGATGGGCTGTCCGGCATTACGGCTAACCCGATGCTGGGTCAGTTCTCCGATTACGTCATCAGCAACGGCGGCACTACCGTGCTGACCGAAGTGCCGGAGATGTTTGGCGCAGAGCGCATCCTGATGAGCCACTGCCGCGACGAAGCGACATTTGAAAAGACCGTCACCATGGTGAACGACTTCAAACAGTACTTTATCGCGCACAACCAGCCGATTTACGAAAACCCATCGCCGGGTAACAAAGCGGGCGGAATCACCACCCTCGAAGAGAAATCTCTCGGCTGCACCCAGAAAGCGGGCGGCCAGCCAGGTGGTGGACGTGCTGCGTTACGCGCGAGCGGCTGCAAACCCACGGTCTGAACCTGTTAAGCGCCCCGGGCAACGATGCTGTCGCCACCAGCGCCCTGGCGGGTGCGGGCTGTCATATTGGTGCTATTCAGCACCGGTCGCGGCACACCGTACGGCGGCTTTGTGCCAACGGTGAAAATCGCCACCAACAGCGAGCTGGCTGGCGAAGAAAAAGCACTGGATCGATTTTGATGCGGGTCAGCTGATCCATGCAAAGCCATGCCCGCAGCTGTTAACGGAGTTTGTGGATGTGATTGTTGATATCGCCAACGGCAAACAGACCTGCAACGAGAAAAACGACTTCCGCGAGCTGGCGATCTTTAAGAGTGGTGTAACGCTGTAAGCGTGTTAGCCTGGCTTACGATAGTAAAAGGCCCGGTCACTGACCGGGCCTTTTTTATTAGCTGCGCAGCGCGTTTTTCGCCAGACGCGCGTCTTCAGCCTGACAAGCCGCGGCGGTAAACAGCACGTCAGTTGAGGAGTTCAGCGCCGTTTCGCAGGAGTCCTGCAGCACGCCAATGATAAAGCCCACTGCCACCACCTGCATGGCCACCTCATTCGGGATACCGAACATATTACAGGCCAGCGGGATCAGCAGCAGCGAACCGCCTGCCACACCCGATGCGCCACAGGCGCACAGCGATGCCACGACGCTCAACAGCAGCGCAGTAAGCAGATCCACAGGGATACCCAGGGTATGCACCGCCGCTAAGGTCAGCACGGTGATGGTGATCGCCGCACCTGCCATATTGACGGTCGCACCCAGCGGAATGGAGACGGAGTAAGTATCACGATCCAGGTTCAGCTTCTCGGCCCAGCGCCATGTTCACCGGAATGTTTGCCGCAGAGCTAACGGGTGAAGAAGGCGTACACGCCGCTCTCACGCAGGCAGGTCAGCACCAGCGGATACGGGTTGCGGCGGATCTGCCAGAACACCAGCAGCGGGTTGATCACCAGCGCCACCAGCAGCATACCAGGCCGACAAGCACAACCAGCAGCTGCGCGTAGCCCCACAGCGCGTCAAAACCGGTCGTCCGCCAGGGTGGAGGAGACCAGGCCGAAGATCCCGATGGGCGCAAAGCGGATCACCAGTTTCACCATAAAGGTCACCGCGTTGGACATATCGTTCACCAGGTTTTTGGTGGTCTCGTTACCGTGGCGAAGCGCGAAGCCCAGACCAATCGCCCAGACCAGGATGCCGATGTAGTTGGCATTCATCAGCGCCGTGATGGGGTTGGATACCATGCTCATCAACAGGCCGCGCAGCACTTCCACAATGCCGGACGGTGGTGTGATATCACCGGCCGCGCTGGTCAGATGCAGCGTGGATGGGAACAGGAAGCTGAATACCACCGCCGTCAGCGCGGCAGAGAAGGTGCCCAGAAGATACAGGAAGAGAATAGGGCGAATGTTAGTTTTTTGTCCGTGTTGGTGGTTGGCAATCGACGCCATCACCAACATCAGCACCAGTACCGGCGCGACGGCTTTCAGTGCGCCAACGAACAGGGTGCCGAGCAGCCCCGTGGCTTCAGCAGCAGGTTTTGACACCATAGCCAGCAGAATACCCAGTACCAACCCGACCAGAATTTGTTTAACGAGGCTGCCCTGCGCCAGGCGCGCGAACAGACCGCTTGATTGTGTGCTCATACGTTATTCCTGAGTGAAATTGCGTTCCATCCTGGATGTGCTCTTAGTCACATTTATGTCCGGATGTAAGTATTTGTTTGCCTGGTTGAGTATCAGGGAAAGCAGCGCAAGGCGGAAGAGTAAAATGCTGGATTTTACGTGTCACATCATATTTTTTAACTACTGCGTTACAAAAGTGTGTTCGCCCTCTCCCTGTGGGAGAGGGCCGGGGTGACGGCATCAGACCGCACCAACCCCCTTTACTGCATCTGCTGCTTCTTATCGTTCCGGTGGTTAACCCAAGCGTTGATAATCAGGGTCAGGACCAGGATGCCAAACACCACGCCCAGCGAGATGGCGATCGGGATATGGTAGAAATCGACAATCATCATCTTGATACCGATAAACACCAGGATCACCGACAGGCCGTACTTCAGCATGGTGAAGCGCTCCGCTACACCCGCCAGCAGGAAGTACATGGCACGCAGGCCGAGGATGGCAAACAGGTTCGACGTCAGCACGATGAACGGGTCAGTGGTCACCGCAAAGATCGCCGGGATGCTATCGACCGCGAAAATCACGTCGCTCAGCTCAACCATGATCAGCACCAGCAGCAGCGGCGTTGCGAACAGCAGCCCGTTCTTACGCACAAAGAAGTGCTCGCTCTCGATGGTGTCGGTCATGCGCAGATGACTGCGGATCCAGCGCACCAGCGGCTTCTCGCCAATACCGGTTTCGTCTTCCTTCGCCAGCGCCATCTTCACACCGGTAAACAGAAGGAAGGCGCCGAAGATATAGAGCAGCCATTCGAACTGCGAAATCAGCCAGCTACCGGCGAAGATCATGATGGTACGCAGCACGATCGCGCCCAACACGCCATACACCAGCACCCGACGCTGCAAGGCAGCCGGTACGGCAAAGTAGCTAAACAGCATCAGCCAGACGAAGACGTTATCCACCGCGAGGGCTTTTTCAATCAGATAGCCCGTGAGGAAGGCCAGCGCCTGCGGATCGGCCACCGCGCGACCCTGAGTCACAGAGAGATACCACCAGAAGGCAGCACAGAAAAGCAAGGAGAGGGAGACCCACACCAGCGACCAGGCGGCCGCCTGTTTCATGGTCATGCCATGTGCGCCACGACGCCCCTGTAAAAAGAGATCGATCGCCAGCATGATCACGACCACGACTGCGAATCCGCCCCACATCAGCGGAGTACCGACAGTATTCATACAATTTTCCTTACGCGTAAAAAACAAAAACGGCTAGGGTCAGAAGACGATAGCCGTTGCGTTTTTTATGCATAGACCTCGCCTTCCGGCAAGGTCTCACTTACAACAAGAAAGGAATACGTTAATCGCATTCCTTTTTCGTTGCCCGGCGACCGGATGCGGTATTAAACGCATCGTAATGACGATCCACCGCAAGGAAGTTACTCCCCTTTGCAAGTAACAAAATATGTCAGGCCATTGATTTCGTCAATGGCCTGCACGGATTCATTACACAGCTTTACGCGGTAACTTCTGCGTTCAGGCCATCCGCCGGGAATACCACCCCCGTCTGACGACGGATCTCGGTCTGCAGCTTCGCCGTGGTACGGCTCACCGCAAGGCCTGGATGGTTCACTTCCTGGGTTTCAACCAGACGCGCGAACACCTCTGCCTCATACAGCATAGTGTTGATATGTTGAGGCTGCGTCAGCTCCTGGGCTTTACCGCCGCGCGGCACGTAGCTCAGCTTCTGGCACTCGGAGATTTTCTCGATCACCAGCGAGCCGTTCTCTCCCTGGATTTCACTCGGCAGCACCGAATCGCTCACCTTGGAGTGCTGCAGCGTGACGCTGAAATCCCCGTAGTCCAGCACCACCAGACCGTGGGCATCCACGCCGCTCTCCAGCAGGCTGGCAGTAGCCTGAACCCCGTGCGGCTCGCCCCACAGCGCGACCGCCGAGGCCAGGCAGTAGAAGCCGATGTCCATAATCGAGCCATTAGAGAAGGCCGGATTAAAGGTGTTCGGATTCTCGCCGTCGAGATAACGCTGATAGCGTGACGAATACTGGCAGTAGTTAATAAAGGCTTTGCGCATGCGGCCCAGTTTGGGCAGCGACTGTTGCAGCAGCAGGAAATTGGGCAGGCTGGCGGTTTTGAAAGCTTCGAACAGCACCACCTGGTTTTCCCGCGCCAGCTGAATGGCGGCTTCCACCTCATCGATATTCGAGGCCAGCGGTTTCTCGCAAATCACATGTTTTTTGTGGCTGAGGAACAGCGTCGTCTGCGGGAAATGCAGTGAATTTGGGCTGGCAATATAGACCGCGTCGATGGCATCGCTTTGCGCCATCGCCTCCAGAGAGGTAAACAGATGCTCGACGAGATAGTCGTTAGCAAAGGCCTGCGCCTGTTCAAGGCTGCGGGAATAGACTGCGGTAAGTTTATATTTGCCGGTCTCATGGGCGGCATCGACGAACTGACGCGTGATCCAGTTCGTCCCAATGACTGCGAAACGTATCATAAACGTTCACGAACTCCGTTGCTGGGAACCTGTTGCCACTGTAGCACGTGATAATGACAAAACTTGTGCGCTATAGCGATAAATGCGTCAGCCACAGGCGAGTATCAAACTCCAGCTGGTGGTATTGCGGCTCCATATGACAGCACAGGGAGTAGAACGCCTTGTCGTGTTCTTTCTCTTTCAGGTGCGCCAGCTCGTGAACCACAATCATACGCAAAAAGGCTTCCGGCGCGTTGCGGAACACGGTCGCCACGCGGATCTCGGCTTTGGCTTTTAGCTTGCCGCCCTGCACGCGGGAGATGGCGGTATGCAGACCCAGCGCGTTTTTCAGCACGTGGATTTTGTTGTCGTACATCACCTTGTTGATCGGGGGCGCGCTCTTCAGATATCGGTTTTTCAGATCCTGCGTATACTGCCAGAGGGCTTTATCGGTCGCGAAATCGTGGGTCCCCGGATAGCGTTTTTCCAGCACCGCCCCCCAGTTTTTGCTCGGCAATCAACGTGCGGACCTGGGAAAGCAGATGCTCCGGGTAGCCCTGGAGATAAGTCAGCTGGTTCATTAAAGCCCCAAAATAATGTGAAAACAGGTATACCCGTCATCCTTCACATTGCCTCTGTGTTGGCTGCGTCTGCTCACTCGTTTCACTGACTTGTGTCAGCGCCCGGGGATCCTCAGACTTGCTGCTTTAATGCAACGTGAATGATTTTGGGTATATACTCTCGCACCCCTTTTCAGGGATAACGCCGAAATTTTACCATTCAGGAGGGCCGATGAGCCACTTAGACAACGGTTTCCGTTCACTCGACTTAAAACGTTTCCCGGAAACGGACGACGTTAACCCGCTTCAGGCGTGGGAAGCGGCGGATGAATATCTGCTGCAACAGTTGGATGACACTGAAATCAGCGGCCCGGTTCTGATACTGAATGATGCTTTTGGCGCATTGGGTTGTGCGCTGGCCGAACATACGCCCTACAGCATCGGTGACTCCTATTTGAGCGAGCTGGCAACGCGCGAGAATTTACGTCACAACGAGATCGCTGAATCCAGCGTTAAGTTCCTCGACAGCACCGCGGAATACCCGCAGGCGCCGGGCGTCGTGCTGATTAAGATCCCAAAAACTATGGCGCTGCTGGAGCAGCAACTGCGTGCGCTGCGTAAGGTGGTGACGCCAGAGACGCGCATTATTGCCGGTGCCAAAGCGCGCGATATCCACACCTCGACGATTGCGCTGTTCGAGAAAGTGCTGGGGCCAACCACCACTACCCTGGCGTGGAAAAAAGCGCGCCTGATCAACTGTACGTTTAGTTCTCCACAGCTGGCTGACGCGCCGGAAACCCTTAGCTGGAAGCTGGAAGGCACCGACTGGACTATCCACAACCACGCGAACGTCTTCTCTCGCACCGGGCTGGACATCCGGAGCGCGTTTCTTCATTGAACATCTGCCGGAAAACCTGGAAGGGGAGATCGTCGATCTCGGCTGCGGTAACGGGGTGATCGGTCTGACGTTGCTGGCGAAGAACCCGGAGGCCAGCGTGGTCTTTAGCGATGAATCGCCGATGGCGGTGGCGTCCAGCCGCCTGAACGTGGAAACGAACATGCCAGAGGCGCTGGATCGCTGCGAGTTTATGATCAACAACGCGCTCTCCGGCGTGGAGCCATTCCGCTTCAACGCCGTGTTCTGTAACCCGCCGTTCCACCAGAAGCACGCCCTGACGGATAACGTTGCCTGGGAGATGTTCCACCACGCACGCCGCTGCCTGAAGATCAACGGCGAGCTGTACATTGTGGCCAACCGCCACCTGGACTATTTCCACAAGCTGAAGAAGATTTTCGGCAACTGCACCACCGTGGCGACGAACAGTAAGTTCGTGGTGCTGAAAGCGGTGAAGCTGGGGCGTCGTCGGTAAGATTGTTTTTACCCTTCACCCTTTACCCCTCACCCCGGCCCTCTCCCCAAAGGGGCGAGGGGGAAAAGACCGCCCTGAGCCGTTATCTCTCCCCAGGAAAAAGGCTGCACCGAACAGTTTTCTCTCCCAGGAAAAAGGCTGCATCGAACAGTATCCTCTTCCGAGGAAACAGGCCGCACCGAACAGTTCCCTCTCCCCTCTGGGGAGAGGGTTAGGGTGAGGGGTGAGGGGCAAAATCAAATTTCAAGAGCCAGCGTCGTCCCCTGGGCAATCGCCCGCCTTGCATCCAGCTCCATCGCCACATCACACCCGCCAATCAGATGCACCGCCTTGCCCGCCTCGCGCAGCGGCTCAGCCAGATCCCGCTTCGGCTCCTGCCCGGCACACAGAATCACATGATCCACCGCCAGCAGCTGCGGTTCACCGCCGATCAGCACATGCAGCCCCTCGTCGTCGATCTTCTGATAACTCACGCCCGGGATCATCTTCACGCCGCGCGCGAGCAGGGTGGCGCGATGGATCCAGCCGGTGGTTTTCCCCAGCCCTTCGCCCGGTTTGCTGGCTTTGCGCTGCAACATCACTATCTGGCGCGGGCTTTTCGGCAGTTGCGGCCCTTCTGGCCGTAAACCGCCCACCTGATTCAGGCTGGTGTCGATACCCCACTCCTCGCAGAATTCCGCAATGTTCTGGCTGGTTGGCTCGCCCGACTGGCTCAGATACATGGCGGTATCAAACCCAATGCCGCCACAGCCGATAATCGCCACCTTATCACCCACCGGCGTTTTATCGCGCAGCACGTCGAGATAGCTCAGTACCTTAGGATGATCGATGCCGTCGATCGCCGGGGTACGCGGGCGATCCCGGAGGCGAGGATCACCTCATCGAACTCCATCAGATCCGACGCATTCACAAAATGGTTCAGCCGCAGATCCACGCCCGTCAGGTCGATCATCCGGCGGTAGTAGCGCAGGGTTTCGTAGAACTCCTCTTTGCCGGGGATCTGTTTGGCGATATTAAATTGCCCACCGATCTCAGCCAGGGCATCAAAGAGCGTCACGCTGTGCCCGCGGGTGGCGGCATTCACCGCAAACGCCAGCCCGGCGGGCCAGCGCCCACCACGGCGAGCCGTTTTTGGGTGACGGCAGGCGTGACGGGCATTTTGGTTTCATGGCAGGCGCGCGGGTTGACGAGACAAGAGGTGACTTTGCCCACGAAGATCTGATCCAGACAGGCCTGGTTGCAGCCTATACAGGTGTTGATCTCATCCGCGCGACCGCTTTGCGCTTTGGAGAGGATCTCCGCATCGGCGAGGAATGGCCGCGCCATCGACACCATATCGGCATCGCCCTTCGCCAGCAGATCGTCTGCCACCTGCGGATCGTTAATGCGGTTGGTGGTCACCAGCGGATCGACACCTTGCCTTTCAGCCTGCGCGTCACCCAGCTGAATGCTGCCCGTGGCACCGGCGTGGCGATAGTCGGGATCCGCGCCTCGTGCCAGCCGATCCCGGTATTAATAATGGTTGCGCCTGCGGCTTCAATGGCCTGCGCCAGCTGGACGGTCTCCTCAAAGGTGCCGCCGCCTTCCACCAGGTCGAGCATCGACAGACGATAGACAATAATAAAATCGCTGCCGACGCGTTCACGCACCGCGCGCACCACTTCTACCGCAAAGCGCATCCGCGGGCATAGTCGCCGCCCCATTCGTCCTCGCGCTGGTTAGTGCGCGCGGCGAGAAATTCGTTAATCAGATAGCCTTCGGAACCCATCACCTCCACGCCGTCGTAACCGGCTTCACGCGCCAGCGCAGCGCAGCGGGCAAAGTCATCAATCAGGGCGAGGATTTCATCATGGGTGAGGGCGTGGGGGCGTAAAGCGGTTGATCGGGGCCTGGATCGCCGACGGCGCCACCAGGTTTGGCTGATAGCTGTAGCGCCCGGTATGCAGAATTTGCAGGCGATTTTGCCGCCCTCGTTGTGTACCGCGTCAGTCACGATCCGGTGGTGCGGCAGCTGTGCCACATCGTTCAGCATCGCGCCGCCCTCCATCGTCACGCCGGAGGAGGCAGGCGCGACGCCGCCAGTGACGATCAGCGCTACGCCGTGGCGCGCGCGTTCGGCATAAAACGCTGCCAGGCGCTCAGGGCCGTCCGGGCGCTCCTCCAGCCCGGTATGCATCGAGCCCATCAGCACGCGATTTTTGAGCGTGGTAAACCCCAGATCGAGGGGGGCGAATAGCGACGGGTAGCGGCTCATAGTCTCTTCCAGTGTTAATTTATTGTTATGTGGTCGGATGAGTTACTAATTTAGCCAGCAGCAGCAGAAAGGTAAAAGCGGGATCGAATGATTGTGATAGATCTCAAAGAACTTTGCCCCTCACCCCGGCCCTCTCCCCAAAGGGGCGAGGGGGAAAAGACCGCACCGAGCAGTTCGCTCTCCCGTATGGGCGAGGAGGGAAAGACCGCACCGAGCAGCTCCCTCTCCCTAAAGAGGCGAGGAGGAAAAGGCCGCAGGGGACAGTTCCCTCTCCCCTATGGGGAGAGGGTTAGGGTGAGGGGGGAAAGACCGCACCGAGCAGTTCCCTCTCCCTAAAGAGGCGAGGAGGAAAAGACCGCAGGGGACAGTTCCCTCTCCCCTATGGGGAGAGGGTTAGGGTGAGGGGAAAGACCGCCCCAGGCAGCTCCCTCTCCCTAATGAGGCGAGTGGGAAAAACCGCAGGGGACAGTTCCCTCTCCCCTATGGGGAGAGGGTTAGGGTGAGGGGGATGCCCGCACCAGCCCCGGTGCCTGCCACATCGATGTCGTCAGCCCGCTGTCCACCAGCCCGAGCTGGTCGGCATACACCGCCTGCCATTTCTGCATCATGCCGTCGTACAGCTCCCGGTGCGCCGGATTCGGGGTGAACTCCCGGCTCCACTTCACCAGCTTCTCGCCCGTCGCGGCCATGTCGGCATACAGCCCGGCACCGGTTCCGGCGGCAATGGCGCATCCCAGCGCGGTGGCTTCTTTCACCTCCGGCACCCGCACCGGCAGGCCGGTGACGTCGCTTAAAATCTGGCTCCACAGCGCCCCTTTCGCGCCGCCGCCAGCAAACACCAGGCTGTCAAAATTGACGCCGGAAAACTGCGAGATCTGCGCCAGATTGCACGCCGAGACGATGGCCGCATTCTCTTCCAGGGCGCGGAACAGGGTGGCTTTATTGCACTTTTCCGGGTCGATGGAGAGGTTAATAAACGACGGCGCGGCGTGATACCACTGCTTAAAGTGCATCGCGTCAGAGAAGATCGGCATAACGCCGTGGGAGCCTGCCGGAACGCGGCTGGCCATCTCTTCCATCAGCGCATAAGTGTCCATCCCCATCCGCTCGGCGATCAGTTTCTCTTCGGCGCAAAAGGCGTCGCGGAACCAGCGCATCGTTAATCCCGTGAAGAAGCTGATCGACTCCGCCTGAGCCATGCCAGGGATAACGTGCGGGTTCACGCGGATGTTCATCTGCGGATCGGTACGCACCCGCGGCAGGTTGACGACCTGCTGCCAGAAGGTCCCGCCCAGCACCGCGGTTTGTCCGGCGCGGACCACCCCCAGTCCGAGGCAACCGAGTTGCACATCGCCGCCACCCATCACGACGGGCGTGCCTTCGCGCAGGCCGCTCTGCTGGGCGGCCGCTTTGGTGATGGCCCCCAGCACAGTACCGGTCTCTTTAACAGGGGAAAGGATGTCAGCCCGCAACCCGGCCATATCCAGCAGCGCCGGACGCCAGTCGCGGGAAAACAGATCTAACATGCCGGTGGTGCCAGCATTAGAAGGATCGACGGCCAGCTCGCCCGACAGTTTCGCCGCCAGCCAGTCGCTGATCATGGTGATGGTTGCCGCTTTGCGGTAGATATCCGGGCGATGGTGCGCCAGCCACAGCAGGCGCGGCATGGCGCTCAGGGCCAGGGTCTGGCCGGACACGTCATACACTTCGGACTCAAAACGGAAGTCGTGGATCTCTTTCAGCTCGGCCACTTCACGGCTGGCGCGGGCATCAACGTTGGCGCAGGCCCAGATCGCCTCGCCGTTGCGGTCATACAGGACGATGCCTTCGCGCATTGAGCAGCAGGCGACAGACTGGATATCCGCCGCGCTCAGCTGCGCCCGATCGAGCGCCTGGTGAATGCACTGGCAGGCCAGCCGCCAGTTGGTGTCGAGGTCAAACTCCATCGAGCCGGGGACGTTCTCCACGCTCAGGTGTTTCCACTCCGCCTGGCCAACGGCAATCTGGTTGCCGGATAAGTCGAAAATCACGGCGCGAACGCTGCCTGTCCCTGCATCTAACGCTAAAAGGTAACTCATGAGCTTGCCTCGTGTCAGGCGCAGGGCGGCTCTTATTTCGCCAGAGCCAGCACCGCGCGGGCTGTCGTCTCTTCCGTCACCAGGCCATTGATACGGCGACCGTTCAGTGCGGCATAAATCGCATCGGCTTTCTCTTCTCCTCCGGCGACGCCGACAATGACGGGCAGTTGTGCCAGTTCATCGAGGGTGACGCCCAGTAATTCCCGGTGGATCTCCAGCTCATCAATCCGCTCGCCGTCGGCATTGAGGAAATAACCCAGGATGTCGCCCACCGCCCCTTTACGCGCAAACATCAGCTGTTCCCCTTCGCTGATATAGCCGGATCGCAGTATGGTGGCGTCCCGGCGCTGGTTCACCGCGCCAATCCCGACCACGGCCACGTCGGCGGCGGTGGCGGCGAGGATCACATCCCGCACGCTGGTTTCCCGCTTTAAAATGCCAGCCACTTCCGGGGATGACACCCGCAGCGGGGCGGGGATCATGCTGATACTGCAGGCGGCATCCAGCTGGCCAATACCGGTCATGTAAGGCCCGACGCCGCCGGAAAGCGTTACCAGCCGCACCTGCTGAGAGCTGATAAAACCGCTTAAGTGCTGAATGCAGCTCATGGTGGTTTCACCAAATCCCACCGCCAGCAACTGACCGGGTTCCAGTACGCCCATTAACGACTGCGCGGCGCCAATGCCTAAGCGTACACTCATCGGCGGGGTGTTCAGGGCTGGCAGCACGCGGGCAAGCCGCAGGCCGAAGCGCTGCTGAAGCTCGGTCTCCAGCGCCAGACAGCCTTCGTAGCGGGAGTTGATCTGCACGCGGATCACCCCGGACTGTCGGCCCTTTTCCAGCAGCCGCGAAATCTTGAGCCGCGGTAATCCCAGCCGTTCGCCGATATCGTTCTGCGTCAGGCCGTCGTGGTAGTAGCACCACGCCACGCGCGCGACCAATTCCTCTTCCGTCAGTGCCAGTCCGGCAAATCGTCCCCTCTTCGGCAACGCGTTTCTCGCCCATATTTGAACTCTTATCAAAATTTAGATCATATGTTCGCCTCGCCGCAGATTGAATCTGTGAGCCACGCGGCCAAAACGGATATTCAGGAATGTTTCAGCATTATCGGGATCCCATCCGTAAAACTGTGATCCCTGCACGGTTGTAAATATAGTTCACCGTCTACGCTTTTGAACATTATTAATTTCAAAAATCATTTGTTCAATAGCGGAGCGATAATGACAGCACTTATCGAGGCGCGCGGGATTCCAGAAACAGTTTTCCGGCGTTTCCTGTATTGAAAAAACATTGATTTCACTCTGCTTGCAGACAGGTGCACGCCCTGATGGGTGGCAACGGCGCGGGGAAATCGACCCTGATGAAGATTGTCGCCGGCGTCGAAACCCCCGACCGCGGTGAACCTTGCTATCGCCGGGCAGCCGTTTACTCGCCTCAAGCCGGGGGCAGGCCGCACCCAGCTGGGCATCTATCTGGTGCCGCAGGAGCCGATGCTGTTTCCGAATCTCAGCGTGCGGGAAAACATTCTCTTCCGTTTACCACGCGGGCAGGCCACCGGCCAGCGCCTTGCCGATAAGCTGGAACAGCTCCAGTGCCAGCTCAATTTAGAAGCCGCCGCCAGCACGCTGGAGGTGGCGGATCAGCAGATGGTGGAGATCCTGCGCGGGCTGATGCGCGAGGCGAAAATCCTGATCCTCGATGAACCGACCGCCTCGCTGACTCCGGGTGAAACGGAGCGCCTGTTTCGCCAGATCCGCGCCTTACAGGCCACGGGGGTTGGCATCGTCTTTATCTCCCACAAAACTGCCAGAAATCCGCCAGCTCGCCAGCCACGTCTCGGTGATGCGCGACGGGGCCATCGTGCTGAGTGGCGAAACCGCGCAGTTTGATGAACAACGCGCTGATTCGCCGCGATTGACTCCGGTCAGCCGCGATTCAGGGGCCTGAGCGATACGCAAAATTGTGGCTGGCGCTGCCGGGCAATCGCCGCACTCAGGCCCAGGATTTCCCGGTGCTGCGGGTGGAGAGCCTCACCGGAGAAGGGTTTATCGATTCTCAGTTCTTGAAGAATCTACGCCGGGGAAATCGTCGGCCTGGCCGGGGCTGGTGGGATCCGGGCGCACCGAGTTTGCCGAAACGCTGTACGGCCTGCGCCCGACGCGCGGAGGGAAGATCTGGCTCGAAAACCAGCAGATCGACAACGATCCGGTCAGGCACCCGGCTGGAGAAAGGGCTGGTCTATCTGCCGGAGGACAGGCAGGTATCCGGCCTGTTCCTTGATGCGCCGGTACGCTGGAACACGGTGGCGCTGAACGAACCCTCGCTCTGGCAGCAGCGTAAACGCGAGGCCGCAGTCGTGGAGCGTTATCACCGCGCACTGGGGATCAAACTCAACGGCCCGGATCAGACGGTGCGCACCTTGTCGGGCGGCAATCAGCAGAAGGTGCTGCTGGCGCGCTGTCTGGAGGCCAACCCGCTGCTGCTGATCGTCGATGAACCGACCCGCGGGGTGGATGTCTCGGCCCGGGCGGATATCTACCAGCTCATCAAAAGCGTGGCGGCGCAAAACGTGGCGGTGCTGATGATCTCCAGCGACATGGATGAAGTTCCCGGGTCTGGCGGATCGGGTGCTGGTCATGCATCAGGGGGTGCTCAGCGGAGAACTGCCGCGCCACGCCGTCACTCTTGACAGGATGATGGCCCTGGCCTTCGGAGGGACAGGCATGAAAACACTGCTCAAAAATCGCGAACTGAGTGCATTGCTGGCGATCCTGGCCCTGTTTGTGGTGCTGGTGGCCCTTAACCCGGCCTATCTCAGTTTGCAGACGCTGGGGATGATCTTTGCCAGTGCGCAAATCCTGATCCTGCTGGCGCTCGGGGCCGGGCTGGTGATGCTGACCCGTAACATCGACGTGTCGGTCGGCTCCATCGTTGGGCTGTGCGCCATAGCCGTTGGTGTGGCGCTAAATAACGGCTACGGCCTGCCGGTGGCCATTTTGTTTGCGCTGGCCATCGGGGCGGTGGCGGGTGCCTTCAACGGCCTGCTGGTGGTGGGGCTGCGCATTCCGGCGATTGTCGCCACCCTCGGCACGCTGGGGCTATGGCGTGGGGCGATGCTGTTGTGGACGGGCGGGAAGTGGATAGAAGGGTTGCCGTCGAGCCTGAAATCCCTGTCGGAGCCGGTCGCTCTTGGTATATCGCCGCTCGGCATCGTGGTACTGGTCATTGCCGCTCTCGGCGCGTGGACTCTGTCGCGCACCGCCTTTGGCCGCGATTTTTACGCCGTCGGGGATAACCTCGCAGCGGCCCGCCAGTTAGGCGTGGCGGTCAACCGTACCCGAATGGCGGCCTTTACCCTCAACGGCGTGCTGGCGGCCTGCGCCGGGATTGTGTTTGCCGCGCAGATTGGCTTTGTACCCAACCAGACCGGCAGCGGGCTGGAGATGAAGGCCATCGCCGCCTGCGTGCTCGGGGGCATCTCCCTGCTCGGCGGTACGGGCACGTTAATCGGCGCGCTGCTGGGCGCTTTCTTCCTGACCCAAATCGACACCGTGCTGGTGCTGTTCCGCCTCCCGGCCTGGTGGAACGACTTTATCGCCGGATTAGTGCTGCTGGGGGTGCTGGTGTTCGACGGACGGTTGCGCCAGGCGCTGGCGCGACATCAGCGTGCGCTGAAGTACAGCCGCTTCCAGCCGGGCAACAAAGGGGGAAAGCACGTCACCCCGTTTCGCAAACGCAACAAAGAGGTGGCGTAGATGAAGCTTAACTGGGAGTGGGCGTTGCTGCTGTTACTGGTGCTGGAGATCCTGCTGTTTGGCACCCTCAATCCGCGGATGCTCGACATCAATATGCTGCTGTTCAGCACCAGCGATTTTATCTGCATCGGCATTGTGGCGCTGCCGCTGACGCTGGTGATCATCAGCGGCGGGATTGATATCTCGCTCGGCTCCACCATCGGCCTGTGCGCCATCGCGCTGGGGGTGATGATGCAGTCCGGCGTGCCGATGGCGGCGGCGATCCCGCTCACATTGCTGCTTGGGCTGCTGTGCGGCCTGTTCAATGCGGCGCTGATCCACTACACCGGCATTAGCCCGCTGGTGATCACCCTCGGCACGCTGTACCTGTACGGCGGCGGGGCGCTGCTGCTCTCGGGAATGGCGGGAGCAACCGGCTACGAAGGGATTGGCGGCTTCCCGGAGAGCTTCACCGCCTTTGCCAATCTGACGCTGCTGGGGCTGCCGATCCCCCTGGTGCTGTTCGCGGTGATCACCTTCTTCTTCTGGCTGATCGTCCACCGCGGGCGCTTTGGCCGCCACCTGTTTCTGATTGGACAAAACCCGCGCGCGGCGCGCTATGCCGCGTTATCGGTCAACGGCATGCCCTATGCGCTGTATGGCCTGGTGGGCGTGGCCTCGGCCATCGCCGCCCTGGTGATGGTCTCCTATTTCGGCTCGGCGCGTTCTGATTTAGGGCGCGACCTGCTGATGCCCCGCGCTTACCGCCGCGGTGCTCGGCGGGGCGAATATCTATGGCGGTTCAGGTTCGGTTGTGGGTACGGCACCGGCGGCGTTGCTGGTGGGGTACTTACAGCAGGGGTTACAGATGGTCGGCATTCCCAACCAGGTGTCGAGCGCGCTGTCAGGGGCGCTGCTGGTTGTGGTGGTCATGGGGCGTTCGCTGAGTTTGCACCGTGAATGGGTGCGTTCTCTTCTCACAAAAAATACCCGGAGCGTAAGATGAAAATAAAACTGATAGTGCTGGCCGTGGCGTTAAGCGTGGCGACGGCGCAGGCGGCGGATCGCATCGCGTTTATCCCGAAACTGGTGGGGGTCGGCTTCTTTACCAGCGGCGGTAACGGCGCGAAAGAGGCGGGTAAAGAGCTGGGAACCGACGTCACCTACGATGGCCCGACCGAGCCGAGCGTCTCCGGGCAGGTGCAACTGATCAATAACTTCGTCAACCAGGGCTATAACGCCATTATTGTTTCGGCGGTCTCCCCCGACGGCCTCTGTCCGGCCCTGAAACGCGCCATGCAGCGCGGGGTCAAAGTGCTGACCTGGGACTCCGACACCAAACCAGAGTGCCGCAGCATCTACATCAACCAGGGCACCCCGGAACAGCTTGGCGGCCTGCTGGTGGATATGGCCTCGAAGCAGGTGACCAAACCGGCCGCCAAAGTGGCGTTCTTCTACTCCAGCCCGACCGTGACCGACCAGAACCAGTGGGTGAAAGAGGCGAAAGCCAAAATCGCCAAAGATCATCCCCAGTGGCAGATCGTTACCACCCAGTTTGGCTATAACGATGCCACCAAATCCTTGCAGACTGCAGAAGGGATCTTAAAAGCCTACCCGGATCTGGATGCGATCATCGCCCCGGACGCCAACGCCCTGCCAGCGGCAGCCCAGGCCGCCGAGAACCTGAAGCGCGAAGGGGTGGCGATTGTTGGTTTCAGTACGCCTAACGTGATGCGCCCGTACGTAGAGCGCGGCACGGTGAAAGCCTTCGGCCTGTGGGACGTGGTGCAACAGGGGCAAAATTGCGGTCAATGTCGCCGATCGTTTGCTGAAAAAAGGCGATCTTAACGTGGGTGACAGCGTGGAGGTCAAAGATATCGGTACCCTGAAGGTCGAGCCAAACAGCGTGCAGGGCTATCAGTATGAAGCGAAAGGCAATGGCATTGTGCTGCTGCCGGAGCGGGTGGTGTTCACCAAAGAGAACATCAATAACTACGATTTCTGACGGGGGGGGGAACATGGCTGATTTAGACGACATCAAAGAGGGTAAGAACTTTGGCCTCGACCGACCGCAGCAGAATGTGCCCTTTACGCTGAAGGGCTGCGGGGCGCTGGACTGGGGGATGCAGTCGCGGCTGGCGCGCATCTTTAACCCCGCCAGCAATCGCACGGTCATGCTGGCTTTCGATCATGGCTACTTTCAGGGGCCGACCACCGGGCTGGAACGTATCGATCTCTCCATTGCGCCGCTGTTTGCGAAACCGACGTGCTGATGTGTACCCGTGGCATTCTGCGTAGCACCGTGCCGCCCGCGACCAACAAGCCGGTGGTGCTGCGCGCTTCGGGTGGCAACTCGATGCTCGGGGAGCTTTCCAACGAGTGCGTGGCGGTGGCGATGGAGGATGCCCTGCGCCTGAATGTGTGCGCAGTGGCGGCGCAGGTCTATATCGGCAGCGAATATGAGCACCAGTCGATCAACAATATCATCAAGCTGGTGGATGCGGGCAACCGCTACGGCATCCCAACCCTTGCGGTGACCGGGGTCGGTAAAGAGATGGCCCGGGATGCGCGCTACTTTTCGCTTGCCAGCCGCATCGCCGCCGAAATGGGGGCGCAGTTCGTCAAAACCTATTTTGTGGAAGAGGGCTTCGAAAAAGTGACTGCCAGCTGTCCGGTGCCGATTGTTATCGCCGGGGGCAAAAAACTGCCGGAACACGAGGCGCTGGAGATGTGTTTCCGCGCCATCGACCAGGGGGCCTCAGGCGTGGACATGGGGCGCAATATCTTCCAGTCCAGTGCCCCGCTGGCGATGCTTAAGGCGGTGAAGAAGGTGGTACACGAGAAGATGAGCGCCCGCGAGGCGTATCAGTTCTGGCAGGAGGAAAAACAGGGAGAAACACAATGAACGTGACGTTAGTGGAGATCAACATTAAACCGGATCGGGTGGACGAGTTTCTGGAGGTGTTTCGTGCCAACCATGAAGGGGCGATCCGGGAGCCGGGCAACCTGCGTTTCGACGTGCTTCAGGATCCGCGGGTAAAAACCCGGTTCTTTATCTACGAAGCTTACAAAGATGAAGAGGCGGTGCTGGCGCATAAGCAGACCCCGCATTACAAGGCGTGCGTGGAGAAGCTTGAAGATCTGATGTCTGAGCCGCGTAAAAAACGCTGTTTTGTCGGGTTGATGCCAGAGTAGGGATTGTGCGGCCTGGTGCCCGGTGGCGCTATGCTTACCGGGCCTACAGACCCCTGCAAATCACCCAGGCCGGGCAAGCGCTGCGCCGCCCGGCATTTTTCAGGCCAGTTCCAGCAGCTGAACCCGCGCTGTTGCCCCCGGCATCAGGCGCTGCAGATGACTGACCAGCTCATCCCCGGCCGCTTCCAGCGCCGCTAACGGCATTGCGGGCAGGCTTTCAAGAATAAACCACATGGTCTGCGCCTGGCTGTCCAGCCGGGTGCGTACCCCTGTCGCCAGTTCCAGCGTCGGCAGGTCACCCCCACGTCATCGCGCCAGATAACCTCACCCGCATCGGGATACTCCACGTCCGGCTGCCCCTCTTTGACGGTGTCAAAAGGCTCGCTACCGTCGGCCAGCGTCAGGCGCGGTGCGCCGGTGTAGGCGGCAAGATTCTCTCCGCCCACCGGAATGGCGTAGCGGATGCTGACTGCATTGTAGATATCCACCACCGGATCGAGTGAAGGCAGCGTGCCCTCTTTCAGGACCCGCTTGCGCAGGGCGCTGGCGGAGCAGGGAGTGCGTTTCGGTTTCGCACCAAAGGCTTTGAATGCCGCATCCCAGGCAGCGAGATGGGCCTCCGCCCAGGGAAATCATCGTTCAACATCTGCTGGCAGGCCTGGGCTAACGCGGCAGAGGCCACATCGGGTGCGGTAACGGGCGCGGCTTCGACCACGATGCTCAGCGCGCGGAACCCCGGCGCGATCCCGGCCAGACGGGGATCTATTGACGGCGTGAGGAGGGACATAAATAATCCTGTATCGACTGTTTTATACCATGGTAATGACCAGTGACCGATAAAGTCAATATAATGACCGAACAGGGCGCAGACGTCGCCCGGGTAAGCCTGGCGGTGGCGAACCGTATCCGCAACTGGCGGAAAGAGAAAAAGCTGTCGCTGGATGAGCTGTCGCGCCGGGCCAGCGTCAGCAAGGGATGCTGGTAGAGATCGAAAAAGGGGCCGCCAACCCCAGCATTGCGATCCTCTGCAAGCTGGCGGCGGCGCTCGGCGTGTCGGTGGCCGATATCGTCAATGTCGCCAGCGAGCCGCAGGTACATATTATCGAGGAAGCAGCGATCCCGGTGCTCTGGCAGGGTGAGAAGGGCGGCAGCGCCCGGCTACTGGCGGGTACGGCTGGCCCGGATATGATCGAACTCTGGCGCTGGGAGATGCAGCCGGGCGAAAGCTTCAGCTCGCCCGGCCATCCCGCAGGCACCTTTGAGCTGCTCCATGTGGAAGCAGGGGTATTAACGCTGAAGATAGAGGAAAGCGTAACCCAGGTGGTTGCAGGGGCGTCGGCAGTGGCAAAAACTGACGCGGCGCACAGCTATGCAAACCAGGGGGGAAAGCGTGGTGCGATTCACCATGACCGTGGCGGAGTTTCACCGGTAAAAAAATGCCCGGTAGCGCTTCGCTTACCGGGCCGACAGTCGCATTGGGAACAGAAGGCCGGGCAAGCGCAGCGCCGCCCGGCGTCTCTTATGCTTCTGCCACACTCACCCGCAAGGCGGCCAGCGCCTGACGGGCCGCTTTCAGCACCAGCTCACACTGCTCAATGGTCAGCGTCAGCGGCGGTTCAATGCGAATGGTCTTCGAGTTGTTGAGCGTGCCTGCCACCAGGACCCGCTGGCGGAACATCTCACTCGCGAAGCTGTAGCCGGTTTCGTTATCGACAAACTCAATCGCCATCAGCATCCCTTTGCCGCGCGCGTCCTGCACCAGGTCCGGGTATTCACGTCCCAGCTGGCGGAAGCCATCCAACAGCATGTCGCCTTTCTGCTCCGCCTGGGCGGGCAGGTTCTCCTCCAGCAGCACGTTAATGGTCGCCAGCGCCGCGGCGCAGGCCAGCGGGTTGCCGCCAAAGGTGGTGGTGTGCAGGAAAGGATTGTCGAACAGCACCGAGAACACCTCTTCGGTGGCGACCGTGGCGCCGATTGGCATCACGCCGCCACCCAGCGCTTTGGCCAGACAGAGGATGTCCGGTTGCACGTTCTCGTGCTCGCAGGCAAACATCTTGCCGGTACGCCCCATGCCGGTCTGCACTTCATCCAGAATCAGCAGCGCGCCAAACTCATCGCACAGCTGACGCACCGCGGGCAGGTAGCCCGCTGGCGGCAGGATCACCCCCCCTTCGCCCTGGATAGGCTCGAGGATCACCGCCGCCACGTCGTCGCCGGTTTTACGGCATTCAGAAAGCGCGGAGCGCATGGCGTTGATGTCGCCGAACGGCACGTGACGGAAGCCCGGCAGCAGCGGCATAAAGGGTTTACGGAAGGCAGATTTTGCCGTTGCAGAGAGCGCACCTAACGACTTGCCGTGGAAGGCGCCGCTGGTGGCAATAAACGTGAATTTCCCGCGCGGCGACTGGTAGGCTTTGGCGAGTTTGATCGCCGCTTCTACCGATTCCGTGCCGCTGTTACAGAAGAAACTGTATTTGAGTTTACCCGGCGTCAGTGCCGCCAGCGTTTTTGCCAGCATCGCCCGCAGGGGATCCAGCAGTTCCTGGCTATGAAGGGGTTGTTTTGCAAGCTGATTTTGTACGGCGGAAACCACTACTGGATTACGGTGCCCCACGTTGAAAATACCAAATCCACCCAGGCAATCTACAAACTCTTGTCCCTGAGTGTCGACAAGCGTATTAAGACTTCCCGCCTGCCACTCTACGGCTCCGTAATCCCCGCCTGCTGTTACAGATTTTCTGTATTCCAAAAACCCGGGATTCACATGTTCTTTGAAGTAATCAATCACCTCGCGGTTAAGTTGTTTCATCTCCTCATGATCAAGCGTTCGCTTCTCAATGAGATTCAGTGCGTGCGCGGTACAGGCAAGAGCCGATGCGCTGGAGGGTAACCTGTTCAAGATGTGCTCCCGGGAATGGCGTATCACATGATACTGGATTAAGTATTGCAGGCTTTGCGCCACATCCGGTGAGGGGGGCAAAAATCGGGATAAACGCCAGGTTAAAATAATGTTACACAATATTTAATCATGCGAAACGGGGTTTCAGCGACAACGCGACGGAGTTTTGCCATATCAGAATGCGCTTTTGCAGTGCATTCGCCCTGTTTTAGTGCGAAAGGGCGTTAAACAGGCGGAGCGGGCGATCCTCCTTTGGGAGTAGTTTCACAGCGAAACCATTTAATATCAATACATTAGGAAAACACACAAAAAATGCGGTTTAGTTGCGTTTTGCGATCTGAGGCATGTTTAACAACTAAAGATAAAACCATTAACGCCGAAAAAACGTTAAGTCAAAAAAATAACATTCAAGTAACCTGCAAGGGATGCCTATGTCGCCTCAACCAATTTGTCACACAGTGTGAGTACCCACTGAAAGATGACACCACACTCATGTCCACCACCGATCTGCACAGCTACATTACCCAGGCCAATGACACCTTTGTCCAGGTAAGTGGTTACTCCCTGGATGAACTGGTGGGCCAGCCGCATAAGCTCGTTCGCCACCCTGACATGCCAAAAGCCGCCTTCGCCGACATGTGGTACACCCTGCAACAGGGCGAACCCTGGAGCGGGATCGTGAAAAACCTGCGGAAAAATGGCGACCACTACTGGGTGCGCGCGAACGCGGTGCCGATGGTACGCAACGGCCAGACCACCGGCTATATGTCCATCCGCGTGAAAGCCACCCCGGACGAGATTGCCGCAGCCGAACCTCTTTATAAGGCACTCAACGAAGGGCGCAGCAAAAAACGGGTGCATAAAGGGCTGGTAGTGGCGAAAGGCTGGACCGGCAAGCTGCCCGCGATGCCGCTGCGCTGGCGGGTACGTAGCGTGATGGCCGCGCTCTTCCTGGTGCTGGCAGGCGCGCTGTTCGCCACCGGCGCGAGCTGGGCGGCGCTGGGCGTCAGCGCGTTAGTCATGCTGCTGGGAACCCTGCTGTTTGAGCAACAGATTGTGCGTCCGGTCGAAAACGTCGCCCGTCAGGCGCTGAAGGTGGCGACCGGCGAGCGTAATAGCGTTGAACATCTTAACCGCAGCGACGAGCTGGGGCTGACCCTGCGCGCCGTCGGGCAACTCGGGCTGATGTGCCGCTGGCTGATCAATGATGTCTCCAGCCAGGTCATTAATGTGCGTGACGGCAGCGACCAGCTGGCGAAGGGGAACGATGACCTTAACGATCGTACCCACCAGACGGTATCGAACGTGAAGCAGACCGTAGAGACGATGAATCAGCTGGCAATGACGGTGCAGAACAACACCCGTACCGCCGTCGATGCCGATAAGCTCTCCATTGCCGCTAGCGATGCGGCCACCCAGGGCGGGCACGCGATGCAAACCGTGGTGAACACCATGGACGAAATTGCCGACAGCACCCAGCGTATCGGCTCTATCACCAAGCTGATTAACGACATCGCTTTCCAGACCAACATCCTGGCGCTGAATGCGGCCGTGGAAGCGGCCAGAGCGGGCGAGCAGGGGAAAGGCTTTGCCGTGGTCGCCGGGGAAGTGCGCCATCTGGCCAGCCGCAGCGCCAGTGCCGCCAACGATATCCGCAAGCTCATCGACGCCAGCGCCAGCAAAGTGATGTCGGGTTCCGAGCAAGTACATGCCGCCGGACGCACGATGGACGATATCGTGGAGAAGGTACAGAACGTCACCCGGCTGATCGCCGAGATCAGCCACTCGACGTCGGAGCAGGCCTCCGGGCTGTCGGAGCTGACCCGCGCCGTGGCCGAGCTGGACTCTATTACCCAGAAAAACGCAGCGCTGGTTGAAACGAGCGCCCAGGTCTCTGCGATGGTGAAGCACCGGGCGAAACGTCTGGAAGATGCCGTGACCGTGTTGCATTGAGTCAGTAACGTTCCAGAAAAGCCGTTTGCTCCTGCCGGAGTGAGCGGCTTTTTATTTTTTAAGTTGTAATTATTTATATGGGTCAATGTTAATTTAATATTAAATAATTAAAAAAACAGCGCAGTGAATTTTTTCTGCCTGCTTCAGCCTTCCCCAATGCACCGTCAAAAATAGTGCCTCTGATGGTTACGTAACGATCGATGAGCAGAAATTAATAGTCTGCGCCTATCCATAGTTTCTTTCACGAAAGAAAAAAGCGATCAAACTCATAAAGTTAGCCCTAAAGTTACCGATAACGCTGATCGTCTGAGAAATAATCACATCGATGGAGTAAATATGTTCTTACATGACGTAAAGATCGGCACGAAATTATTTCTGGCGTTTGGGTTCTTTATTGTCCTGATGGGGATAAGCGCGAGTTTATCTCTGTTGAGCCTTAACCGGGCGAATAACGGGATGCAATCCATTATCACCAGCGATTATCCGACAACGGTAAAAGCGAACCAGTTAATCGAAAACTTCCAGGAATTTATTGGCACCCAACAGCTCATGTTGCTGGATGACCAGGGCAAGTATCGGGAGCAGTCAGAGCAGAAGCTGAAGACGATCAGCGAGCGTATCACCCTGATCCTCGGCGATCTAAACAAGGCCTTGCAGGATAAAGCGTCCCAGCAGGTATTGTCCGATATCAGCGGGGTACGCCAGCAATATCTCGATTCCCGCTATCGCATCCTGCAGGCGGTGCAGAACAACGATCGGGCGGGGGCGATTCAGGAGATGATGACCAACACCCTCAGCCTGCAGCAGGCTACAAGGCAAAAGTGCAGGAGCTGATTGCCATTCAGGACAAAGAGATGCAGCGCGCAGGCGTGGAGGTGAACGGCGATTTCAGAAGCAACCGCCTGCTGCTGATCCTGATCACCCTGTTCAGCGTGGCGGTAGGCAGCCTGATGGGGTGGTTTATCGTGCGCTCGATTACCCGTCCGCTGGGCCAGGCGGTCAATATTGCCCAGTCCATTGCTGATGGCGATCTCACCGGCAGCATCGCGTCACACGGTAAAGACGAAACCGGTCAGCTGCTCACTGCGCTGATGGAGATGAAAAACCGTCTGCTGGAGATTGTGCAGCAGGTGCAGTTCGGCTCAGAAAATATCTCAACCGCGGCGGCGCAGATTGTAGCGGGTAACCAGGATTTGGCTGCACGAACGGAAGAGCAGGCCAGCTCCGTGGAACAAACGGCAGCGTCGATGGAGCAGATCACCGCGACGGTGAAAAACACCGCCTCGCACACCGGTGAAGCCACCAGCCTCTCTGCGGATGCGGCCAAAGTGGTTAAAAATAACGGCGAGATGATGAAGCAGGTGACCAGCAAAATGCGCCTGATTAACGAAACCTCCAACCGGATGTCCGACATCATCAACCTGATCGACTCCATTGCCTTCCAGACCAATATTCTGGCGCTGAATGCGGCGGTAGAGGCGGCACGCGCGGGTGAACATGGTCGTGGTTTTGCGGTCGTAGCCGGTGAAGTTCGCCAACTGGCCCAGAAGAGCGCCACCTCTGCCAGTGAAATCCGTCAGCTGATTGAAAGCTCCACCAGCCAGACCCAGGACGGGATGGCGCTGGTGGAAAAAGCCAGCGGGCTGATTAATGGCATGGTGGGTAACGTTGAGGAGATGGATGTCATCCTGCGCGAGATCCGCCAGGCAAGCCATGAACAGACGGAAGGCATCTCGCAGATCAACAGTGCGATTGGCCTGATTGACGCCACCACCCAACAGAACTCCGCCCTGGTGGAAGAGTCTGTTGCGGCGGCCTCATCCCTGAATGAACAGGCGCTGAACCTGAAAGATCTGGTGAAAGTGTTCCGCGTTCGCGCAGAAGCCACCGCTTAATCCATCTGGGATATTTCCAGCGCCGCGCGGTCGATCACGCCGATAATCTGTTTGATCTGCGCGTCGCTGGTCTCTTCCTGATTCACCTTCAAATCCAGCACGGCCTTGAAGTTATCCAGCGCCCGCTTCATCTGCGGGTTTTTACGCAGCTGGAACCCCACGCAGCGCGCTTTAACGCGCTCCTGAATGTGCTCCAGATGCTCAAGGTTTTCATCCAGCCACTGCTGCCCGGCAAGGGTTATCTCAATCTTTTTACGCCCGTTCTCCTCTTCCGTGAGGGTGATGAATTGCTGATCCTGCAAAAAATCGAGCGTCGGATAGATCACGCCCGGACTGGGGGTGTAGTTGCCCTGAGTCAGGGTCTCAATCGCCTTTATCAGCTCATAACCGTGGCTGGCGTTGCGGTCAGGATATCGAGGATCACCAGCCGTAATTCGCCGTGACCAAAGAACCGCTGACGGCGTCCGCCGCCGTGATGGTGTTCGCCGCCCCGTCCGCGGTGCGCGTGAGGGTGGTTGTCGCTGCCATGAGAGTGTCGCATCGTCTTTCTCCGTAATTTTGATATATCTAATTTATATCTAAAATTCGTTAAGTAGCAATGCTGACAGGGGTTATTTATTTAATTTATTGATATTTAACGCTTTAAATTTTGTTTTTATCCCCGGAGTGCGCAATCGCAGACTATATCAAAAAAATTCTTGCAATCCGGTTTAATAGCAATCATTATCATTTGACTTTCATTTTAGATATATCGTTTTCACTTTCACGAAGGCAAATTATGACAACTCCCCGCTACCCCCAACGTGTCCGTAACGACCTGCGCTTTCGCGAGCTAAACGTGCTTCGCGTTGAGCGCGTGAGTGCCGGTTTTCAGCGTATCGTGTTAGGCGGCGAGGCGCTGGAGGGCTTCAGCTCCGCGGCTTCGACGACCATACCAAAGTCTTTTTCCCGGAAAAGGGATCAACCTTTGTTCCACCGGTGGTCACGGATGAGGGCGTGGACTGGGGTGACGGCGTGCGTCCGCAGGCGCGGGATTACACCCCGCTGTATGACGCGGCCCGCCATGAGCTGGTACTCGATTTCTTTATTCACGACGGTGGGGTAGCCAGCAACTGGGCTGTGGACGCAAAGCCGGGCGATACGCTCTCCATCGGCGGCCCGCGCGGTTCGCTGGTGGTGCCGGAAGATTACGCCTGGCAGCTGTACGTCTGCGATGAGTCGGGTATGCCCGCGCTGCGCCGCCGTCTGGAGGCCCTGCGCGCGCTGCCGGTGCGCCCGGAGGTGCATGCCGTGGTCACCGTGGGCGATGCCGCCTGTCAGGACTACCTGGCGCATTTAAGCGAGTTCAACATCACCTGGGTGGTGGGACATAACGAGCAGGCGGTGGCAGATCATCTGGCAACGCTCAGCGTGCCGGCGGAGGATTACTTCATCTGGCTGACCGGGGAAGGGAAGGCGGTGAAAAACCTGAGTCGCCTGTTTGAAACCGACGCCATCGATCAGAAGCTGGTGCGTGCCAGCGCTTACTGGCACGCCAAATAATCAGGCCACGTCGTCGAGCTGCGCTTCGCTGACCTGATGTTCGAGCGAGGCGCGCACCTCGTGCAGGGCCTTCTCCTGCTGGGCAAAGTAGGCTTCCATATTGCTCAGCGAGGAGACCAGCAGCCAGGACTCCTCTTTTTCCAGCTCCGCCAGCTCGCTCACCAGGGTGTCGATCTGTTCCCGAACCTGGGCCATCTTTTTGCGAATTCGCGTCAGATCGTTTAGCCTGTCGCTGGCCATCATCGGCTCCAGCCCCTGATGCAGACGGGCCACCAGCGAGCGAATCGCTTTCACGTCGCCACGCTGCTTCGCCTGGTTCAACTGCACCATCATGGCGTTCGCCTCTTCCTTCAGATCGTCAGCCACCAGATCCGGGTGACAGAGCTTGCTCGCCTGGCGCCAGAGCCGTTTTAACTCGTTCTGATCTTCTTCGGAGAGGTCTTTGCCCTTGCGCAGGCGGATCTCTGCTTCATGCTGCTGCTCGCGGTATTTTTCGTACTCGTCGTTGGCCTCGTCCCGCGCCTGGCGGGCAGGCTCCTCTTCGCGGGTCAGGCCCGTTTCCAGCTCCTGGGCTTCGGCCAGCAGGTTGGCAATCAGGTTGCTTTGCTGCTGCAGGTGCTTGCGCGCCGTGGCGGCCTGCACCGAGTCGGCGGGCAGATCGCGCCAGTGTCGGGTCAGGGTGGTCAGCACCTCCACCGCCTGGGCGACATACTGCTGACAGCGGCGATAGTCCGCTTCCCGACGGCGCGCCTCTGCCTGCTGGCGGCGCAGATTCAGCTCCGCCAGGGTTTTGCGCAGGGCGAGGATGTGGCTCATCAGCGGGCCAAGACGGGTGAGATAAAGGTCGTTGAATTCATCCAGCTGCTGAACGCGGGCGTTACGGCGATCGATGAGATCGCGCAGGCGCTCTTCCAGCGCTTTCAGCTCCAGCTTGCTGGCGGCCAGCTGTGGATCGCGCCAGGGGGTGACGGCACGCTGGCTTTGCAGCCATGCAGTAATGGCCGCCATCGCCCGGGTGTAGTTTTTTTGCTCAAGCGCCACGACGATCGCCAGCAGCTCATCGTCAAAGGCTTCGCTTTTTAACCGTGCCAGCTGACTCTCGATGATGTCGTCATCTTCCAGTTCAATGGCATTTTTAATGATTTCCAGCCGTTTGATCGGTGTGCTCATGATGCTTTTCGCTTTTGCGCTTAAGTATTTGAGTTAAGGATAGTTGTCAGGAAAACAACAGGGAATAATACACATGTCTGATGAATGGCGCGACGGGGGAATGCGTTAATTATGTATCTGAGGAGGCGATGACCTCATATATTTGAATAACCACTCTGGAGAAAATGGAAACTGGGGAGCAACCGCGTCTCGGGCGTCGGGTCCGGCGGAGCTTAATAACGTCCCCGAAGAGTTAAATATGATCTCATCTAAAACAACAACTGTTCGTGAATACGCCGCTCATGCCCTGGAAAACATAACGGCCTTTGCCCGGTTCGTGAGTTATGCGGAAGTTCTTACTCAGTCAGACACGTTATTTGAAGGTGATAACCACAAAGCAGAATATCAGCAGGTCTGGTTCGAGCTGGAAATCCTTAATGCTCTGGCTTTATCCCAGTGGGAAGAGGACGGGTGCCCTGTTAACTGGAAAGCGCAGTGGGACTCCGACTATAAACACGATGCTGCTCATCTGACGAAAACGCTTCTGAACCTGTTACAGTAGCGTCACGCCTCCGCCCCCCTGAACTACTACTTTTCGCAGTTTTTCATAAACCCTGCTTATAGTTACTCAACGGTATTTTAACGATTCTGAATTATCTTTTGTGGTCAAATATTTCGCTTAAGTAACATAAAATGAAATTTTATGTCTAAGTTGTAGGTGGCTAATGGCGAAAAGTGGAGAAATTGCGTTATCTGTCGATAAGCTTGTAGATAGTATTAGCTCTACGTAATATGCATTAGAATATTCAGTAAACAAATATTAGCGTCAGCTAAGGCGAGAGGGGGAAAGGGGGATGATGGTTAGTAACCACTCACTCCTTTTGCGTGTTCCTACTCCCACAACACTGTTGTCCCTGGCAAAGTCATGCAGGAAACAAAAATACTGACTTGTGAATCACAAGTAATACCATGAAAAATTATGATGATTTGCAGCGTTTTAAGGATAAAACGCGCACGGGTGACATTAACTTCAAGGACCTGTCGGCGCAAAACAAACAGGCGTCGAACAGCGGCTGGGCGATTATCAACCAGCTCGCAGGTGTGGACAGTGATGCGGCGCTGGCTAAGGCTGGCAGCGTTGCGGTGCCGTGCCGCAGGCTGTGAAACCCGGCGAACTGGATGCTGCTTTTGCCAGCCTGACGAAGACGCCTGCGGCAGAGCCTGTCGGTTCAGCCCCGTCTATCCTGCAGAGCCTGAGTCATGACAAGGCAGAGAACGCGGCGCAGACGCAGCGTCATCCGGCGGCCCCTTCTCTGTTTGAACAGCTGCACCCGGAGGCGACGCCCCACGCGAGCGTGAAAGAGACGCCTGTTGCGGCGGCACCTTCCGCATTCCATCCCGCACCTGCGCTCGCGCCAGCACCAGCACCTGCTCAAGCAGTGGCCCCGCTGCATGCGTCAGCACCAGCACCTGCTCAAGCAGTGGCCCCGCTGCATGCGTCAGCACCAGCGCAAGCGCCTGCTGAAGCAGTGATCCCGCCGAAACCGGCGGAGCCGGTGCGCTTTGATCAGCTGTTCGCGACCAAAACATCCGGGCGCGCCAGCCATCCGGTGAAAGATCTTCCGTTACAACCGCTCCTGGAGAAAATCGCTTCATGCCGTTAGTGTGTATTTGCTCGCCAAAAGGCGGAGTAGGGAAAACCACGGTCACGGCCAACCTCGCTTATGCTCTGGCACGTTCCGGCAATAAAGTGCTGGCCATTGACTTCGATGTGCAGAACGCACTGCGTCTGCATTTTGGCGTGCCATTGTCTGACGGGCGCGGCTACGTTGCGCGTGCCAATGAGTCGGCAGACTGGAGCCAGTCGGTGTTGACGGCGGGCAGCAATATGTTCGTCCTGCCCTATGGCGAAGTGACGGAAGAGCAGCGCCTGATCTTTGAGCATAACCTCACCAGTGACAGCAATTTCCTGGCGCGAGGCTTAAGCTCCCTGCTGAACTATCCGGGGCTTATCATCCTGGCCGATTTCCCTCCAGGGCCGAACCCGGCGCTGAAGGCGATCTCCCCGCTGGCCGATATGCATCTGGTGACCCTGCTTGCCGACACGGCTTCACTGTCCCTGCTGCCCCACATTGAAAACCACCGGCTGACCGGCGGCGAACCGCCAAATAACAAGGCCGGATACTATTTCCTGGTGAACCAGAGTGACAACCGGCGGCATATCAGCCGTGACGTCACTGCCTTCTTACAGCAACGCCTCGGTGACCGCCTGCTTGGTGTGATCAACCGGGATGAAAGCGTGCCTGAGGCCAATGCCTCACAGCAATCGATACTGGATTTCAGTGCCACCTCAGCGGCGGCGTTTGATATCGAGCTGGTGAGTAAGCGTATCGCAGGTATTTTGGGTATCCAGGTAGGGGACGGTGCCGTGCACGCCAATCTGAGAACCTCCGGTTTCTGACGACAATTTCAGGACGTCCTATGAAAAAGGCGCTGTTTTATCTACTGCTATTGGTCTTAGCACCCATCGCCGTATTAATTATTATCACCCCAATGGATAGCCAGAAGCAGTATATCTTCGGCTTAATCAGCATTGGGGCGCTGCTGCTTTTGAGCTTTAGCAAACATCATCGGGTATCAGTAATAATGATGGTGGTGGCGGTATTAATGTCCACCCGATATATCTGGTTCCGTGCCACGCAGACGCTGCACTTTAATTCCGAAATAGAGGCCATACTAGGGATCGGGTTATTTCTTGCCGAACTCTACATCTGGATAGTCATTATTCTGAGTTATCTGCAAAACCTGTTTCCTCTTGAGCGCAAGATTGTGCCGCTGCCCGAGGATATGTCGCTGTGGCCGACGGTGGATATCTATATCCCGTCCTACAACGAAAGTCTGGACGTGGTGCGCGATACCGTGCTGGCCGCGCAGTGCCTGGACTACCCGGCAGACAAGCTCAAGATTTACCTGCTCGATGACGGTAAGCGCAACGAGTTCGCGGTGTTTGCTGCCAACGTCGGGTAGGGTACATCACGCGTAACGACAACTCCCACGCCAAAGCGGGTAACCTCAACCACGCCATGAAGCTTACCAAAGGCGAGCTGATCTGCGTCTTTGACTGCGACCACGTGGCGACACGTATCTTCCTGCAGGCGACGGTGGGGGCCTTCCTGCAAGATCCGAAACTGGCGCTGATGCAGACCCCGCACTACTTCTACTCGCCCGATCCGTTCGAACGTAACCTCTCTGCGGGCCGCGATATTCCTAACGAAGGCCAGCTGTTCTACGGGCAGATCCAGCGCGGAAATGATAACTGGAATGCCACCTTCTTCTGCGGCTCTTGTGCGGTAATCCGTCGCAGCGCGTTAGAAGAGATTGGCGGCTTTGCGGTAGAAACCGTAACCGAAGATGCCCACACCGCGCTGAAGATGCAGCGTCTGGGTTGGAAGTCGGCCTATCTCAATATCCCGCTGGCGGCAGGGCTGGCCACCGAGCGTCTGGTGGTACACGTCATTCAGCGTACCCGCTGGGCGCGCGGCATGACGCAGATTTTGCGTGTCGATAACCCTCTGTTTGGCCGTGGCCTGAAGTGGCAGCAGCGTCTTTGCTATCTGAACGCCATGCTCTCGTTCCAGTTTGCGCTGCCGCGCGTGGCGTTCCTGACTGCGCCGCTGGCTTATCTGCTGTTCAACCTGAACATTATTCACTCCTCGGCGAGCCTGATTTTCGCCTATATGTTGCCGCACCTGTTCCTCTGTATTTATGTGAACTCGCGGGTCAACGGGCGTTTCCGCTACAGCTTCTGGGGAGAAATCTACGACCTGGTGCTGGCCTTCCACCTGGTGTTGCCGACGGTAATTACCTTGATCTTCCCGAAACGCGGCAAGTTCAACGTAACCGATAAAGGCGCGCTGCTGGACGTGGGCTATTTCGATTTCAGTATCGTTCGCCCGCACCTGATCATTGCCGTGTTGCTGGCGGCAGGCGTGGTCGCCGGTATTGTGCGTGCCGTAGGCCATGACTACTTCGGGGTGGACCCGATGGTTATCGCCCTTAACGTCGGCTGGGGTGTCTACAGCCTGATCTTCCTGCTGGCCGCCATTGCCGTGGCGCGGGAGACGCGCCAGACGCGTAAAACCATCCGTATTGATGCCAACGTGCCGGTGGTGATCCACTACGCCAGCGGGATCTCCTCGCGCAGCCATACCCTGGATTTATCCATGGGCGGCAGCCGTATTGCGGTGGTGGACGAGCGTCACAAGACCGATGAAATCGAAGAGATTGAGCTGCAGCTGCAGTCCGGGGCCATCAGTATTCCGGTGAGCGTGATTGCGTACGATGAGCAGTACATTCGCCTGATGTTTGACGAAATCCCGCTGGACCGCCGTCGCGAACTGGTGCGCGTGGTACTGGCCCGCGCCGATGCGTGGATCAACCCGCCAAAACCGCAGGACAACCCGTTCCGCTCGTTGTTTATCATTGTTCGCAGCGTATTCGATCTGTTCTGGCTGACCTGGAAAGACCGTCGTGAAAAGCGTCGTCATCGCCATGAGAACGCACGCCGCGCGAATAAAGCCAACGAGGATACTGCTGTATGAAAGGGATGACCCGTAAAGCACTGCAGATGCTGCTGATGTTTGGCGTGCTGGTGCAGCCAGTGACGGCGGAAGAACAGACCACCGTGGAATCGTTGCTGCCGGTGGATCTCCCGCCGCCGGTGACGGACGCATCGCAGCCCGCTGCGGATGCGGTACCCGCTGCTGATGCAGCGCCCGCTGCGGCCGACACGGCCCCGGCCACGTTGCCGGCTCCCGACACGCTGCCCGCGTTCCAGACTCCGCCGGTCGCGGAAACGACGCCAGCACCCGAGGCCACGCCAGTACCCGAGGCCGCGCCAGCGGCCCCGACGGGTATCACCCCCGGCACCACCAGCAGCATCACCGTTGCCCAGATGGGGCAGCCGAACGGCGTGGTGTTGAGCGGCGGCCAGTTGCAGGGCGGGATCGATTTTACCCTCTCGGCAGACCAGGTGATCACCAAACGCGCAGCTGGAGCTGAACCTGAAGGTCTCCCCGGCGATGGCGGCCCGCAACACCACCCTGCAGCTGATGCTCAACGGCCAGCCGCTGGGGACGGTGCCGCTCGGCTCCGCCGACAGCAATGTCTCAAGCTATCAGCTGGATGTTCCGGCGGCGATGGTGGTATCACGCAACAACATCAGCTTTAAAATCAACGACGGCGATGCGCTGCTGTGCCAGCGCGATCTGTCCGACAGCTATCAGGTCACCATCATGCCGAACACGCGGCTGGATCTGGAGGCGCAGCAGTTGAACATTGCTGCGGATCTGAGCCATTTCCCGCGCCCGTTCCTTGATGAAATGCAGATGACGCCGACCACGCTGACCTTCGCGTTCCCGGCCAAAACTCTGCCGGAGCAGGTTGGCGCCGCGGCGCTGATCGCCTCCTGGCTGGGTATCGAAGCGGATTATCGCGGCATCGCCTTCGATGCGTTACATGACCAGCTTCCCGAGAAAAACGGCATCCTGTTTGGTAAACCGGGCGAGTCCATCGGCGGGTTAACCCTGCCAGCCTCGAACGGGCTACGCTGCAGGTCGTCGATAACCCGGCCAACCCGATCTACAAGCTGCTGCTGGTGGTGGGCAATAACGAACAGCAACTGAAAAGCGCCGCGTGGCGTCTGACCCGCGGGCAGTTCACCGCCCAGACCACCAACGTGCCGGTTGAAGCGCAGAACATCCCGGTCAGCAAACCTTATGATGCCCCGCGCTGGATCTCGACCGATCGCCCGGTGCTGCTGAGCGAGCTGATGCGTAAGGATCAAAGCCTGACGGTAACCGGCATCTGGCACGAACCGCTGACCCTGGCATTCCGCGCTGCGCCCGATCTGTTTATGTGGGATGGCGACACCATTCCGCTGAAAGTGGGCTATCGCTTCCCGACTGAAAGCTGGATTGACGAGCAGCGTTCATACCTGTCGATGACCTTCAACGGCGCGTTCCTGCGCAACCTGCCGGTTAACAAACAGGGGCTGCTCGAATCCCTGTGGCATAAGCTCGGTGGTGATGCGCGTCAGGAGAATGTCGAGGTGCCGCTGGAGCCGTACCTGATTTACGGCGACAACCAGCTGCAGCTCTATTTCAACATCCAGACCAAAGAGGCCGCGCCGTGCAGCGTGCTGCTCAATAACAACATCAAGAGCCGTATCGACGAAGACTCAAGCATCGACCTGAGCAAAACGCGCCACTTTACGCTGCTGCCGAATCTCTCTTATTTCGTCGGCGCCTCGTTCCCGTTCACCCGTCTGGCAGACTTCTCGCAGACGGTGCTGCTGCTGCCGGAGAACCCGAGCGAAAGCGAGATCAGCACGCTGCTGGATCTCTCTGCCCGTTCCGGGAACGCCACCGGCACCGCGCTGAACAACAACCGCGTGATGTTTGGCCTGCCGTCCGGTGGGGGCGAACCTGCTGCGCCTGAGCCAAAGCGACGTGCTGGCGGTCTCCTCGCTGGATCAAACCGCCTTTAACCGCGCCCTGCTGGCCCAGTCGCCGTTCGTCAGCAACGAGCACACTTTTGGCGTGCGCGAACCCAAACTGTGGGAAAAAGCGCAGCGTCTGCTGGAGGGCGACTGGAATGCGTCAGGCGTCGATGCCGACCGCTACTTCTCGTCGAACGAATCCTGGCGCGGTTTTGTCAGCTTCCGCTCCCAGTGGAACCCGGAACGCCTGGTGGTGATGGCGATTGGCAGCGACGACGCCCAGCTTGCGCGTCTGCATACCGATCTTAACTCCGCCCGCATCAACGCCGGGATCCGCGGCGATACCGCGATCATCACCGATGAGAACGGCGTGCGCAGCTTCCGCGTCGGCCCGCAGTTCCCGAGCGGCCAGATGCCCTGGTACATGATGGTGGTGTGGTATGCCACGCAGCACTCCGCCATGCTGGCGATTTTTGGACTGCTGTTCGCGACGATTATTGGCCTGAGCCTCTACTCGTTACTGAAAAAACGCGCGTACAAACGTCTTAACCCACAGGATTCAGATCGTGAGTAAGGGTGGTAACACTATGCAAAATAAAAACAAAACCGCCGGACATCTGCCTGTAATTTGCCTGTTCAGCGGGCTGGCGATCGGGGGCATCCAGGGTGCCCAGGCGGCGGATGCCGCGCAGTCGGCCAATAACCCGGCGCTGAAAGCGTTATTTGATCAGGCCAACTACTGGCACGAAAAGTCTCACGACAATCTGGCGATGGAATCGCTGAAAAAAGTGCTGATGGTGGATGCCAACAACACCCAGGCGTTGTACCTGATGGCGCTCTGGTCGCAGCAGGCTGGCGACATCAAAGGGGCGGCCCAGTGGCGCGAGCGCTTAACGGCGGTCTCGCCGCAGGATGCGAATTTACAGGCGCTGGATAACGCCAAACAGATGCAGCAGGTGCCGCGCGGTCAGCTGGAGCTGGCCCGTCAGCAGGCGCGCAGCGGCAATGTTCCCGCCGCGCTGGCCACCTGGCAGAGCCTGTTTACCGGCAACCAACCGCCACCGAGCCTGGCCCCGGAATACTATCTCACCATGGCGGGGGATAAGTCCCTCTATCCGCAGGCGGTGAGCGAGCTGCGCCAGCTGCGCGTTCAGTATCCGCAGGATAACAACGTCAAAATCGCGCTGGGCAAAGTGCTGACCTATCAGGAAAGCACCCGTCGCGAGGGGATGAACATCCTGCAGGATCTGGCGAGCGGCAGTCAGGACGCGGATAAATCCCTGCGTCAGGCCCTGCTGTGGCTGGGGCCGCAGGCGGGCGACGAAGCCTATTACCAGACCTACCTCCAGCGCCATCCGAACGATACCGCGGTGCAGGATTACTACCGCAAGAGCATCGGCGGCGCGGCTAAAGGTGAAGGCTATGTGGCGCTGAACAGCGGCAATACCGATACCGCCCGCAGCCAGTTTGAGCAGGTGCTGAAGGCTAACCCGGAAGATGCCGATGCCCTGGCCGGGATGGGTTATGTGCCTTGCGCAAGGGCGACTACGCCGCGGGCGCACAGTACCTGAACCGCGCGGCCAGCCTGGGAGGAACGGCCTCTGAGGAGCGCAAGCAGCAGGCGCAGGACGCCGAATTCTACGGCCAGCTGGCGCAGGCGCAGGCGGCCTACAAGCAAGGCAACGTCAGCCAGGCGTTGGCTCTGAGCGCACCCCTGACCCAGCGCAGCGGCGAGCAAGGGGCAGCGGCGAAGTTGTTCCGGGCCGACGTCCAGCGACATAACAAAGACTACACCGCGGCAGAACAGACGCTGCGCGGCCTGCTGAACGAGCAACCGAATAACGGCTCGGCGCGGGAAAACCTCTATTACGTCCTGCGTGAGCAGAACAAAACCGCCGAAGCCCAGGCGATGTTGCAGACCCTGCCCGCCAGCCTGCAGGCGAGGCTGCAGCCGCGTGTCTCTGGCGGTAACCCGACCGATCCGCTGCGTCGTCAGGCGCAGCAGGCGGCGGCCAACGGCGATCCGCAGCGTGCCATCGCCCTGTTACAGCAGGGTACGGCCCGCTATCCGTCCGATCCCTGGCTGCGCCTGGATTTAGCCCGTCTGCTGCAGAAGCAGGGGCGCAGCGCAGAGGCGGCCAACGTGATGATGCCAGCGTTCCGCCCGAACGCCAGCAACAGTGAACTCTACGCTGCTGCTCTGTTCGCCAGCGAAAACAACGCCTGGCAGCAGTCGCAAACGCTGCTGTCGCGCATTCCGGCCTCCAGCCAGAACGGCGATATGCGTGAGCTGTCGCAGCGGGTGAATTACAACCTGCAGATGGACGTTGCGGAGCGCTATCTGGCACAGGGCGACCGGACCGCGGCGGCTAACACCCTGAAAGCCCTGGCGGCGCGTCCTCCACAAAGCCCGGCGGATGCCGGTAAGCTGGCGCGAATGTTGGCCCAGAGCGGCGATGTCACCACCGCGGTGAGCGTGGTGCACGACAACATGCGCCGCGGCGTGCAGGGTAACGCCGGGGATTATGCCGATCAGGTTGCGGTCCTGAACCAGGCCGGACTGGGCAGCGAAGCCCAGGCCTGGCTTGCCCAGCCCGGAACTGCAGTCGCGCAGCACCCCGACCCAACTGGCGAGCATTCGCAACGGTTACGTGATCAACGAAGCCGACCGTCTGCGCGTGCAGGGCAACTACGCGGCGGCCTATGACAAGCTGATTCGCGCCATGCAAAACGATCCGCAGAATACCGATCTGATGTTTGCCATGGCCCGCGTGTATCAGTCCGGCAAGATGAACAAAGAGGCCGGGGTGGTCTATGACTACCTGATGACCCGCGACACGCCGCAGCAGGATGCGCGCGCCGGGGCAATCGATGTGGCGCTGGCCAGCAACAACGTGGATAAAGCGAAGCAGCTGACCGCCGGGCTGACCAACGACAGCACCCCGGAACGGTTGCTGCTGCTGGCCCGTGTCTCCGAGGCCGAAGGCAACCACCAGCAGGCGATGAGCTATCTGCGCACCGCGCGCGGCAAGCTGCTTGGCCTGCAAAACAACAACGGCGAAACGGCACCGATGCTGGGTGGTCTGGCCCTGGCCGACAACCCGTTTGTCGGCACCTCCAGTACGGGCGAGGCATCGCCGTCGCTCTACGGCCAGGCCATGCCGTGGCAGGGTGGCGCAGCTGGCGCGTAATCCAGAGACCGCCCCACCGGGCCACTATGCGTACCGATCTGCCGGTAGAAACCGCTCAGGCGGGCACGCTGCGTCAGGTGGATAACATGATGGAGATGCTGGTCGATAAAACCGCCACCTGGGGCGCGGGGATCCACCTCCCTTCGCGCGCGTGACGGCGAAGAGGGGCTGAGCAAGCTCACCGAGATCAAGGCGCCGCTGCAGTGGTCCAACCGTGCCGTTTGGCGATTCGCGTCTGGATGTTAACGTGACGCCGATCAGCCTCGATGCAGGAACCTCGTCCGATGAATCCAGCCGTCGGTTTGGTACCGGGGCGCTGATTCAGGGCGTCGTGGCCGAAGAGCTGTATAACGCCTCCACCACCACGCCGCCTGAGCTGCCGAACATCGACAAAATCAAGGTGCCGTCACAAGGCTCGCAAAGTGCGCAGGGCGTTGAAGTGGCGATGGCGCTCACTGGCGAGCAGTACAAAATTGATGTCGGCTCCACGCCGCTGGGCCAGGATCTGAACACCCTGGTGGGCGGCGTACAGTGGTCGCCGCAGCTGACGGATTACCTCAAGCTGATACTAACCGGCGAGCGTCGCGCGGTGGTGGACAGCCTGCTGTCGTATGTCGGGGTGGAAGACAAATACAGCGGCAAGAAGTGGGGCCAGGTCACCAAAAACGGCGGTAGCGCCCAGCTGAGCTACGACAATACCGATGCAGGCTTCTACGCCGGATTTGGCGTGTATGACTACATCGGGGAAAACGTGCCGAGCAACACCAGCGTCAACGGCTCGGCGGGGGTCTATTTCCGTCCGTTCTATGCTGCCGATCGCGAGTTAAAAGCCGGCATCAACATGAACTACATGAACTTCGACAAAAACCTGAGCTACTTCAGCTACGGTCAGGGGGGCTATTTCAGTCCGCAGGACTATATCAGCGTCTCCTTCCCGGTGGATTACACCCAGAAGTTCGACAACTGGAAGCTGGGCTTAGGGGCGTCGGTGGGGTATCAGTCCTATTCGCAGGATGAGAGCCCGTACTTCCCGACGGATAAGGCCATGCAGAACCAGCTGGAAGATTACGTGGCCCGTGGGTTCGCCAAAGAGGACCATTACAAAGGCAGCAGCGAGAACGGCCTGGGATATACCCTGCGCGCGTCAACGGATTACAAACTGAATAAAGACATGACCATCGGCGGGCAGGTGGGGTATGACACCTTTGGTGATTACAACGAAAGTACCGCGAGCCTCTACTTCCGTTATCTTCTGGGGAATAAGTGATGAATGACCAACAGCTTTTGCAGTATTACCAGCATCAACAGACGCAGTCCGGTTGGTTTTCGCTGATCCACGTGATGATTGAGAGTATGGTAGCGAACGTCGGCGAAGCGCAGAGCCGCTCGTTCCTCGTGCAGATGGGCGACTCGCTGGGCGAGCGTTTCCCGCTGGCGCTGGCCCACACGGTGGGGGAGCTTGAAGCGCAGATCAATGCCCGGCTCGCAGCCTTTAACTGGGGCTATATTGATATTGATGCCAGCGAGACAGCGATCCGCATCGCGCATACCGCGTTACCGATTCCGCCAGAAGAGTCAAAGCAGATGGCGTGGAACCACGCTTTCAGTGCGGTGCTGGAGGGGCTGTACGCCCGCTGGCTGCGCGAACAGGGCGGAAAATCACACGTATCACTGTGGCGGGAGGCATCCCCCTCGGCTACGGTTATCCATTTCAGATATCAAAATAATCAATAAGGATCGGCCATGTGGCAGCGAAGTAAAACCCTGATTCTGGTGCTGGGGCTGTTGATGAGTTATCAGGCTCTGGCAGGCAGCGCCTGGGACAGCTACAAAGCGCGATTTTTGATGGCGGATGGTCGCATCATTGATACCGGCAAACAACAGTGTGAGCCACACTGAGGGGCAGGGCTTCGCCATGATGATGGCGGTGCGCAATAACGATCGCGCCGGTTTTGAAAAAATCTGGAACTGGACGAAAAAAGAACCTGCAAAACCCACAGACGGGGCTGTTTTTACTGGCGCTTCAACCCGGTGGCCGCCGATCCGATTATGGATAAAAACAATGCCACCGACGGCGATACCTTTATCGCCTGGGCGCTGTTAAAGGCGGGTACTCAGTGGAATGACAACAATTATCTGAACGCCTCGGACGCGATCACCAAATCGCTGCTGGCCCGCAACGTCATCAGCTTTGCCGGTTACCGCGTGATGCTGCCGGGGCGAAAAGGCTTTAACCTCAACAGCTACGTGAACCTTAACCCGTCCTATTTTATCTTTCCGGCATGGGAAGATTTTCGCGAAGCGCAGTCATCTGACGGTGTGGCGTGACCTGATTAATGACGGGCAGAAGCTGCTGGTGAAAATGCGCTTTGGCAATACCCAACTGCCGGCGGACTGGGTTTTCTTTGTATGCCGACGGGCACGTGACCCCGGCGAAAGAGTGGCCTGCACGCTTCAGCTACGATGCGATCCGCGTGCCGCTGTATGTGAAGTGGTATCAGCCAACCAGCCCGTTAATGGCGCCTTATACCGCCTACTGGGGACGTTTTGCCCGTAACCAGACACCTGCGTGGGTGAACATCACCACCAACGATCCGGCGCCTTATATGATGGAAGGCGGCCTGCTGGCGGTGCGTGATTTGGCGGATGGGGCAACTTCCGGCAGGCGAGCCGCAGATTACGGCGCAGGAGGATTACTATTCTGCGAGTCTGAAGATGCTGGTGTCGCTGGCGAAGTAGTTTTTATCCTGCCGTTGTCGGGATTCTGGAAAGCGCCTCGCAAGACTGAATTGCGGTGGCGCTTTTTGCTTTCTGTGGGGGGAGAGCAGGCGTAGAGTCAGCGCGTTGCAGGAGAAACTGCAGCCGGGCATAGGAACCCGATCCAGTACAAGGTGACCCAGATTCACTTTCTGGTGTCCTGCCAGCGCCCCGATAAGATTATGGTGGCGCTGGCGGAGCAGCCGAAAGGCTGGCCGATTGCCGTTGAGTTCCGGTTCCTGACCCTGTCAGCGCTGCCACTCCCCGCTGGCATACAGTTCTATGACCGGAAATACAGCTGTATCCTTTGATGTATACATTACTGAGTTAGTAAAGTTGTAGATCTTACCTTTCACGTGAACCGTAACCAGCCGCCCAATTTTTGTTACGACGGCTGTACCTGTCTCTGCCATTAAAAAGGGTTTCATTTCACCCACGGCTTTAAGGGGATCGCCTGAAAGCTCTCCCGATAAGTAATAACGAAAGACATCAGATACGGTCGCGTTTCCTCCCTGATATTGCGTGACATAAAGCCAGGTGTTTTCATTCAGTTGTTTTGATGCGTACAAGCGATCGTCGTAAGGCTTGCCGAGCATATACTGGTAGATGGCGAAACATACCACCAGCAGAAGCAGAACAAGAGTCAGAGTACGGTGTAGGGTTTTAATAACCGTGCTGTATCGCATAATCAATACCTTGCTTTATCCATTTTTGGGCTCTGGTTTTTGTGTTTGTAATCTCACGGACCACTATTTCTGGCTTTATTATCAAACCAGAAATAAGCAGTAGGGCGTGCCATTCCTATGCACATTCTCGGTGCTTTGGCTTCTATTTAATCAGGGAGTTAACCAGGCAATACGATGATATATTTTTACGGAATGTAATTTTTTTATCTCAGCAGTTACCTTGATAGATTTCTATAATAATTACAGCCAGGTAATTTGATTTTTATATGTATTTATAATGTCTTAAAGAGGCGATAAGCGTTTAAAAAGCCAGTAACAGTGGTGAGTCGGCGAGAGAAAAAGAATGTTTTTGTTTTGGTTTGCTGATGAGGGGATAGAACGGGCATGTTCACACATCAACTCAAACGAAAAGGGCTTAGCCAGTTACCTGTCTAAGCCCTTGAAATTTGGTGGCCCCTGCTGGACTTGAACCAGCGACCAAGCGATTATGAGTCGCCTGCTCTAACCACTGAGCTAAGGGGCCGTGGCGGAGGATTATAAAGTAACTCCTCGCTGCAATCCAGCCATACCCACCTGCCTGCTGTTTTTATAAACAATGTATTTTCAATCTTTTATACTTAGAGCATGAACTACTAAGCAGGAGTAATCATGATCAACGACATACTGGCACCAGGACTGCGAGTGGTGTTCTGCGGTATCAACCCGGGTAAGTCCTCCGCCCACACCGGTTTTCACTTTGCCCATCCGGGAAATCGCTTCTGGAAGGTGATCTATCAGGCGGGGTTTACCGACAAGCTGCTGAAGCCGGAAGAGGAGCAACAGCTGCTGGATACGCGCTGCGGCATCACCATGCTGGTGGAACGGCCCACGGTGCAGGCGAGCGAGGTGAATCTGCATGAGCTGCGCAGCGGCGGGCGCGAGTTGATTAAGAAGATTGAGGACTACCAGCCTGCGGCGCTGGCGATTCTGGGCAAGCAGGCCTACGAGCAGGCATTCAGCCAGCGTGGGGTGCAGTGGGGAAAGCAGAAGATCACCATCGGCGTAACGCAGGTATGGGTGCTGCCTAATCCGAGCGGGCTGAACAGGGCGACGCTGGATAAGCTGGTAGAGGCGTATCGGGAGCTGGATCAGGCGCTGGTGACACGGGGGCTGTGAAGCCCTCTGCGGCCTGATACCCTCACCCCGACCCTCTCCCACAGGTCGAGGGAGAAAAACGAGCCCCCTTCCACGGGAAGCGGCGGAAAGACGAGTTCTCTTCTATGGGGAGAGGGGGAAAGACGAATCCTCTTCCACGGGCGGGAGGGGGAAAGACGAGTCTTCTTTCATGGGGAGAGCGGAAAGATGAGCCTCTTTAATGGGAGAGGGGGAAGACGAGCCCCCTTCCATAGGAGAGAAAGAAAGACGAGTCCTCTCCCATAGGGAAAGGAAGAAAAACGAATCTCTTCCATTTCCATGGGAAGAAGAAACAAAAAAAGCTCCCCGAAGGGAGCTTTTTACGTTCAGGACAATTAGTCGTCCAGGAAGCTACGCAGCACTTCAGAGCGGCTCGGGTGGCGCAGTTTACGCAGCGCCTTCGCTTCGATCTGACGGATACGTTCGCGGGTAACGTCGAACTGTTTACCCACTTCTTCCAGCGTGTGGTCGGTGTTCATATCGATACCGAAACGCATACGCAGGACTTTCGCTTCACGGGCGGTCAGGCCAGCCAGTACGTCGTGCGTGGCGGCACGCAGGCTCTCGGTGGTCGCAGAGTCCAGCGGCAGCTCGAGGGTGGTATCCTCGATGAAATCACCCAGATGCGAATCTTCATCATCGCCGATTGGCGTTTCCATGGAGATTGGCTCTTTGGCGATCTTCAGCACTTTGCGGATCTTGTCTTCCGGCATCAGCATGCGCTCAGCCAGCTCTTCTGGCGTCGGCTCGCGGCCCATCTCCTGCAGCATCTGGCGAGAAATACGGTTGAGCTTGTTGATGGTCTCAATCATATGCACCGGAATACGGATGGTGCGCGCCTGATCCGCGATAGAGCGGGTGATAGCCTGACGGATCCACCAGGTTGCGTAGGTGGAGAACTTGTAACCACGACGGTATTCGAACTTATCAACCGCTTTCATCAGACCGATGTTACCTTCCTGAATCAGATCCAGGAACTGCAGGCCGCGGTTGGTGTATTTCTTGGCGATAGAGATAACCAGACGCAAGTTCGCTTCAACCATCTCTTTCTTCGCACGGCGGGCTTTCGCTTCACCGATGGACATACGACGGTTAATGTCTTTTACCTGCTCGATGGTCAGGCCGGTCTCTTCTTCAATCTGTTGCAGCTTCTGCAGACCACGGTGTACGTCTTCAGCCACATCACGCAGTTTTTCAGACCACGGTTTGTTCATCGCGATAGCCGCGTTGAACCAGGTTTCGCTGGTTTCGTTGCCGGTGAACAGGGTGATAAAGTTCTTCTTCGGCATTTTGCACTGTTCAACGCACATCTTCATGATGATGCGTTCCTGGGTACGGACGCGGTCCATCATGACGCGCATGCTGTTAACCAGGTAATCGAACTGTTTTGGCACCAGGCGGAACTGTTTGAACACTTCAGAAAGCTTCAGGATCTCTTCCTGCGCGGCAGCATGGCTACGGCCTTTGGCTTTAATGGTGTCACGGGTCACTTCATACTGCGTACGCAGTTCAGCGAACTTCTCGCGCGCCAGTTCAGGGTCGATGCTGTTATCATCGTCGCTGCTGTCGTCGTCGCTCTCTTCTTCGTCTTCGTCTTCGTCATCGTCCATCTCTTCCTGAGACAGTTCAGAGCCGACGTGCGTCGCCGTAGGCGCCATGTCTTCTTCCGCGTTCGGATCGACAAAGCCGGTGATCAGATCGGACAGACGTGCTTCTTCTGCTTCTACACGATCGTACTGCTCGAGCAGATAGGTGATGGCTTCAGGGTACTCGGCAACAGAGCACTGAACCTGGTTGATCCCGTCTTCGATACGTTTAGCGATGTCAATTTCGCCTTCGCGGGTCAACAGTTCAACGGTACCCATTTCACGCATGTACATGCGCACCGGGTCTGTCGTGCGGCCGATTTCAGACTCAACGCTCGACAGAACCTGTGCAGCAGCTTCTTCTGCATCTTCGTCGGTGTTGTTTGAGTTTTCAGCAAGCAACAGATCATCGGCATCAGGGGCTTCTTCCATCACCTGAATACCCATGTCATTGATCATTTGGATGATGTCTTCGATCTGATCGGAGTCGACGATATCTTCCGGCAGATGGTCATTGACCTCGGCATAGGTCAGATAGCCTTGCTCCTTACCACGTTGGACAAGAAGTTTCAGCTGTGACTGCGGGTTTTGCTCCATAAGACGGTATCCACACTTATTCGTTTGATTGGTGTCGGCGATACGGCTGCCAACCTTTAAAGCGAGGGCGTACTTGTATTTTTGCCGCTGCCTCTCAGTGCGGCTGTCGGGATCTACCCGAACGGTATTCGGCACTTAAGCCGTTAAATTCATTTTCGGGCACGTGCTTCAGTAATCACACGCACCTCTTCGCGTTCGGCTGGCGTTAACCCGTGGGTTCGCGAGCGCGCGATCAATTCGGAAAGACGTAGCTCAAGCATCGAATCAAACATATGGTTGAGCGAGTCGGTGAAGGTCTCTTCAGCGATATCTTTATCTGCTATATCGTCCCACATCGACAGTTTTTCAAGGGTTGCGGACGCTTTTGTTCCGCGATAGTGCTCTAAAAGTTGCCCGGTGGTCAGACCTGGCTGAGAAAGACAAGTGTTGACCAGTTCTGCAAATAAGCCAAGTCCAGGCAGCTTTTCCTGATCCAGACCCGCCAGGGATGGCACTTTTGGCGCCAGTTCCGGGTTCTGTACCAGCAGTCCTATCAGTATACGCATGGTTGTGCGTTTTAGCTGAGGCGCGGGGCGAGCTGCTCCGCCATCCGCCTGCTTTGGCATTAAACGTTCAAGCTGACTGTCATCCAGGATGCCGAGTTTCTTACCCAGTTCCTGACGCAGATAGATGCGCAACGTTTCGCCGGGCACTTGAGTAATCAGCGGTAAGGCCAGGGTGCTCAGCTGAGCGCGGCCATCCGGGGTACTCAAATCCACCTGCGGCATCAGGCTGTTAAACAGAAACGTGGAGAGCGGCTGAGCCTGCTCCATCCGCGCTTCAAATGCCGCTTTGCCCTCTTTACGCACCAGCGTATCGGGGTCTTCGCCGTCGGGCAGAAACATAAAGCGTAACTGGCGTCCGTCGGTCATATAAGGCAGCGCTGTCTCGAGCGCGCGCCAGGCGGCTTCGCGTCCGGCCCGGTCGCCGTCGTAGCAGCAGACCACGGTGTTGGTCACCCGGAACAGCAGCTGAATATGGTCGGCGGTGGTAGAGGTACCCAAAGACGCAACGGCATAGTTAATGTCGAACTGCGCCAGCGCCACCACATCCATATAGCCTTCGACCACCAACAGGCGCTGCGGTTCAGCGTTATCCTGCTGGGCTTCATACAGGCCATACAGCTGGCGGCCCTTATGGAAAATATCGGTTTCCGGGGAGTTGAGGTATTTCGGCAGGGCATCGCCCAGCACGCGGCCACCAAAACCAATAACCCGGCCACGCTTGTCGCGAATGGGGAACATCACCCGTTCGCGGAAGCGGTCATAGCTACGTCCCTTGTCATTAGTGACCAGCATGCCCGCGTCGATGAGGGATTTACGATCTTCGCTATTGCCGCCAAAACGCTTTAACACGTTATCCCAGCCGGGAGGGGCGTAACCAATAGCGAAACGCGCAATAACATCGTCGCTCAGTCCGCGCTTGTTCAGATATTGACGCGCAGGCTCAGCGGCAGGTTGCTTGAGAGACTGTTGGTAAAATGCGTTCAGGCCGTCCATCAGCTGATACAGCGTTTGTCGTTGATGACGCTCTATCTGACTTGGCCCACTGCCTGCTTCATACGGCACTTCAAGGTTGTGCATGGCTGCCAGCTCTTCGACGGTTTCAACGAACTCGAGCTTGTCGTAGTTCATCAAAAAGTCGACGGCGTTGCCGTGCGCGCCACAGCCGAAGCAGTGGTAGAACTGTTTTTCACCGTTTACGGTGAAAGAGGGGGTTTTTTCGTTATGGAATGGACAGCACGCATGGTAGTTCTTGCCCTGCTTCTTCAGCTTTACCCGCGCGTCGATGAGATCGACGATGTCGGTTCTGGCAAGCAGATCATTGATGAAAACGCGTGGGATTCGTCCAGCCATAGGCCCCGTGATTACACTTCATCCTTCAACTGATACAGTGTGAATGATTTTGTGTAAATTCTGATTCATAAACGAAAACAAGCCGCGCATTCCTTCCGGAAGCACGGCCTTACGACTACTACTCTGTCTGACAATTGAGGACGTGCGTCCTCAAAAGATTAGTACAGACGAGTACGGCGTGCGTTTTCGCGAGCCAGTTTCTTCGCGTGACGTTTCACAGCAGAAGCTTTAGCGCGCTTACGTTCAGTCGTTGGTTTTTCATAGAACTCACGACGACGAACTTCAGCCAGAACACCTGCTTTCTCGCATGAACGCTTGAAGCGACGCAGTGCTACGTCGAACGGCTCGTTTTCACGTACTTTAATTACCGGCATGTAACTCTCACCTTTATAAATTCGGTTTGCCGCTGGCATCAACGCCAGCTTATTTCAAAATGGTGCGGAATTTTACTGCAATTGCTGCTGCTTTGTAAAGCACCGCGGTCGTTTTTGAAAGGGACTTTTATAAGGGTGAGGAGTATACACGAAGAGAACTCCAGGGGTGAGGAAAGTTTTACATCAACCCGCCCAGGCTCTACACTGCGCGATATCTGAGTGAGGTAAAACAAGTCATGCGTGTACTGGGTATTGAAACGTCCTGCGATGAAACCGGCATCGCGATTTACGACGATGAAAAAGGGCTGGTCGCCAACCAACTGTATAGTCAGGTGAAATTACACGCTGACTACGGCGGCGTGGTGCCGGAGCTGGCCTCCCGCGACCATGTGCGTAAAACGGTGCCATTGATTCAGGCGGCGCTGAAAGAGGCGGGCTTAACGGCTAAAGATATCGATGCCGTGGCCTATACGGCCGGTCCCGGGCTGGTTGGCGCGCTGCTGGTCGGTGCCACTATTGGCCGTTCGCTGGCATTCGCATGGGATGTACCGGCAATCCCGGTTCACCATATGGAAGGGCATCTGCTGGCACCGATGCTGGAAGAGAATCCACCGGAATTTCCGTTCGTGGCGCTGCTGGTTTCCGGCGGCCATACCCAGCTGATCAGCGTCACCGGCATTGGTCAGTATGAACTGCTGGGCGAATCCATTGACGATGCGGCGGGCGAAGCTTTCGATAAAACCGCCAAGCTGCTGGGGCTTGATTACCCGGGCGGCCCAATGCTGTCAAAAATGGCGTCGCAGGGGACGGAAGGGCGCTTCGTTTTCCCGCGTCCGATGACCGATCGTCCGGGTCTGGATTTCAGCTTCTCCGGTCTAAAAACCTTTGCGGCGAATACCATCCGTAATAATGCCGACGACGACCAGACTCGCGCGGATATCGCCCGTGCTTTTGAAGATGCTGTGGTGGATACCCTGATGATCAAGTGCAAGCGCGCGCTGGATCAGACGGGCTTTAAGCGTCTGGTGATGGCGGGTGGCGTTAGCGCCAACCGTACCCTGCGCGCGAAGCTGGCAGAGATGATGCAAAAGCGTCGCGGTGAAGTGTTCTATGCCCGCCCGGAATTTTGTACCGATAACGGGGCGATGATCGCCTATGCCGGGATGGTGCGCCTGAAGCCCGATGCCACGGCGGATCTGAGCGTCTCTGTACGTCCACGCTGGCCACTGGCTGAACTGCCGGCCGCCTGATGGAAGAAACCCGGATGTTAAAGCGCCATATCAAACATCCGGGTTTTCGCTAACAGACAATAGAGCTGGCAGCTGTTCTTCACCCCCAGCTTTTCCATGGCCCGCATTTTATGGGCGCTCACGGTTTTAATGCTCAAATGCATACGCCGCGAGATATCCGTCAGGCTCAGCCCCCGACAAATCAAGCGCAGCACGTCGGTCTCCCGGACGGACAGCGTCTCGTTCATCATTTTCCCGCCTTTAAAGAGGGCATTCATCAGGGTGCGCTCGACGTACACTTCGCCATCGATCACCGACTGTAGCGCCTGGCTGAGAATTTTTTCATCGCTGTGGCGGCTGAGCCAGGCTTTCGCCCCTGCTTCCAGTGCGAGGCGGATCATCAGCGGATTGGTGTCGGGCGAGAGCATCATCACCTGCAGCGCCGGATAATGGCGGGTTAACCACTTCACCAGCGCCAGCCCCTCCATGCCGTTTTGCGGATCCCGCAGCGTATAGCCCAGCAACAAAATGTCGGGGGTTTCGCGTGCCAGCAACGCCAGAAGCTCGCCGACCGAGTCCGCTTCTCCACAAAAAGAGAGCGTCAGAGAGGCGTTGTTGCTGATCATGGCGCGGACACCCCGGCGAATCACGGTGTACTCATCCGCGATCACCATTTTCATTGTCATTGGATTTTCCTTAAGCGGTATTAATTATTTGCGCAGAAGGCGATTTTATATGGCGCGACTTCGGCTGGATTGCACGGGAAGCAATATTTTTATCCGCCACAGGGATTTGACATATTTCATATTAACGTGCCGCCAGTGACGTTGATCCCGGGGAGAAGACCTGGCAGCCGCATCACCTGGAGGACGCATCGCCGGGCGGCACGTTCGATCTTTACATCCATCATGCCGGGGCGATCTCCGGCGGCACCTGATGAGCAGGGCGCCGCGGTAACTCAGCGCAACCGCCTGGCATTGCGCCAGGCTTGTTTACATCTTCAGCATCCCTTTCTCTTCCAGGAAGGCAATAATGGTCGACAGACCGTTGCCCGCTTTCAGGTTGGTAAACGTCCATGGCCGTTCGCCGCGCATACGGTTGGTGTCGCTCTCCATCACCGCCAGCGAAGCGCCGACATAGGGGGCCAGATCGGTTTTGTTGATCACCAGAAAATCAGATTTGGTGATCCCCGGCCCGCCCTTACGCGGGATCTTTTCCCCTTCCGCTACGTCGATCACATAGATCGTCAGATCCGCCAGCTCCGGGCTGAAGGTGGCGCTCAGGTTATCCCCGCCACTCTCGACAAAGATCAGATCCAGATTGCCAAATTTTTCACTCAGCGCTTCCACCGCCGCCAGGTTCATTGAGGCATCTTCGCGGATCGCGGTATGCGGGCAGCCGCCCGTTTCCACGCCGACAATGCGCTCCGGCTCCAGGGCGCCCGCTTCGGTGAGGATGCGCTGATCTTCTTTGGTGTAGATATCGTTGGTCACCACGGCCAGCTGATACTGGTCGCGCATCGCTTTACATAACGCTTCCAGCAGCGCGGTTTTACCCGAACCCACCGGGCCGCCGACGCCCACGCGCAGGGGATGTTTGTACTCAGACATAGAGACTCCTCAGGAACGGAATAACCGTGAATATTGGGTTTCGTGACGCGCCGAGGCGATGGCAGAGAGCGGCGTGGCCGCCCCCAACTGGTCATCGCGGCGCAAAAGCGCCTGTTCCAGCCCGTCGGCAAAGTAATCGCAGAGGTCGATGATCAACAGCTGGGCCGCCTGCTGGCCAAAGGGCACGAGCTTAACGCCCGCCATTACCGCGCTCTCAATCCAGCTGTAGCCGAGGCTTAACGCCATCTCGCGCAGGTGAATGCCCCAGCGCACGCCGAGCCATGCCATGCCGCACAGCTGGCTTTGCGAAAACAGCGGCAGCCAGTCGAGCGGGCAGTCCGTCTCCCAGCTTTTAATCAGACGGGTAAACGCCGCGCCGCGGTTGCGCTCCTCTTCGCGCAGCTCGCGGGTCTCACGGCAGGCGAGCAGGTACGCCGTCCAGCGTGAGGCCGCAGCGATATCCTGCTGCTCGCAGGCATGATACAGGCGCGAAAACAGCGGCAGATCGACGCAGAAAAAGCTCTGCTCCATCTGCTGACACTGCCAGGCTTTGAAAGCCTCCGGGGTGGTGACCCAGCCTGCTTCCGTTGCCCACTCCAGCCCCTGCGACCAGGTAAACGACCCCACCGGCAGGCTGCTGCTGGCAAGCTGCATAAGACGCAGCTGGCGGGAGGGTTCCATCAGCTCATCAGCGCCAGCAGGGCAGAGGCGATCAGCCCGCCGCCAAAGATTTTACGCAGCCCATCATGACGGCGCAGCAGCCTACCCGCAGCAAAGCTGACGCACAGCACGGCGGCGCTGGCGAGCATAAAGCCGCTGGTGAACAGCCAGAAGCTGTGGCCTGCCATCTCAACGCCGTGCGCCCAGCCGTGGAACATCGCCAGCGCCGGAACGGCCAGCAGCAGGCGGTTTTCAGTTTTGAACATCATCGCGCCGCATACCGCCAGCGAGGCGATGATCAGCATCTCCATCCCGCCAAAGCCGCCCAGCAGGCTACCCGCGATAGCACCGGTTAACATCATGCCGAGGGTGGCAAAGGGCATCAGCAGCTGACGGCCACTCAACGCGGCAAGAACGCCCGCCCCGGTGAGCATCAGCAGATGGTCAAGACCGGTCAGGGGATGGAAAAAGCCTGCCTGAAAACTGTCAGCACCGTGACCGGGATGGGCCAGCGCGGGCAGCGAAAATGCCAGCAACAGCAGGGCTAAGAACTTACGCATGAGGGATCCTTAATGTGAATGAGCGTGAGAGTGCGAATGTGAATGCGAATGCCCTTCGCTGGCGTACGCGCCCGCTTCGGGTTCAAAGGGTAGCCTGGCGAAGGTCACCTCCAGGTCGAACAGGTGCAGCATCTCATCCAGCACATGATCGTGGTGATAGCGCAGCTCGCCGGGCAGAATTTGCAGCGGCACGTGGCGGTTGCCCAGGTGATAGCAGGCGCGCGCCAGCAGGAACGGATCGGCGCAGCGCACCACCGACAGCGGCTCGGCGGCGGCAATTACCTCCACCACCTCACGCCCGTCTTCACTGGTGAGCAGGTCGCCGCCGCGCAGCAGCAAGCCGCGCGGCAATATCAGCCCCGCATCGCGCCCGTCGTCCAGAACCACGCGGGCGCGGCTTTTTACCCGCACATCAATCGGCAGCGTCACGCTCGCGGTAACGGGATGGGGATGGTCGAGGCGTTGGGTTAAGGTGATCATGAATCCTCCTCAGAACAGGAAATAGCGTTGCGCCATCGGCAGGATCTCTGCCGGTGCGCTGGTGATCAGTTCCCCGTCGATGCGCACCTCATAGGTTTGCGCATCGACGGTAATGTTGGGCTGCAGGCCGTTGTGGATCATGTCGGCCTTTTTCACCGTCCGGCAGCCTTTGACCGCCGCGGTGGCGCTCTGCAGGTTCAACTGCTGCGCGATGCCGTTATCGGCGGCGGCCTGCGAGAGAAACGTCAGGCGGGTGGCATGGCGGGCTGCGCCCAGCGCACCAAACATGGGCCGATAGTGCACCGGCTGCGGGGTGGGGATCGAGGCATTAATGTCGCCCATCGGCGCGCAGGCGATCATCCCGCCTTTAACGATGGTGGCGGGCTTGACGCCAAAGAAGGCGGGGGACCAGACCACCAGATCCGCCAGCTTCCCGGCCTCAATCGATCCGACCTCGTGGGCGATGCCGTGGGTCAATGCCGGGTTAATGGTGTACTTGGCGATATAGCGCTTCACCCGAAGGTTATCGTTATCGCCACGCTCTTCAGGCAGCGCGCCACGCTGCACCTTCATGCGATGCGCCACTTGCCAGGTGCGGATAATCACTTCGCCTACCCGGCCCATTGCCTGCGAATCCGACGAGGTGAGCGAGAAGGCACCGATGTCGTGCAGCACGTCCTCGGCGGCGATGGTCTCGCGGCGAATGCGTGATTCGGCGAAGGCCACGTCCTCAGCAATATCCGGGTCGAGATGGTGGCAAACCATCAGCATGTCCAGATGCTCGTCGATGGTGTTGATGGTGTACGGCAGCGTCGGGTTAGTGGAGGAGGGCAAAATGTTGGGGTGCGCACAGGCGGTGATAATATCCGGCGCATGGCCGCCGCCCGCCCCCTCGGTGTGGAAGGTATGAATAGTGCGCCCGGCAATGGCCGCCAGGGTGTCTTCGACAAACCCTGCCTCGTTAAGGGTGTCGCTGTGCAGCGCCACCTGGATATCCATCTCATCCGCCACCGTCAGAGAGCAGTCGATTGTCGCAGGGGTTGATCCCCAGTCCTCATGAATCTTCAGCCCGATCGCCCCGGCGGCCACCTGTTCGCGCAGGGCATCGGGATTTGAACCGTTGCCTTTGCCCAGCAGACCAACATTGACCGGCAGCGTGTCGGCGGCTTGTAACATGCGTGCGATGTACCATGGCCCCGGCGTGCAGGTGGTGGCGTGGGTGCCTGCGGCGGGACCGGTACCGCCGCCAATCATGGTGGTCACGCCGGAGACCAGCGCCTCTTCGGCCTGCTGCGGGCAGATCCAGTGAATGTGGGTATCCACTCCGCCTGCGGTGACGATCTTGCCTTCGGCGGCAATCACCTCGGTGGCCGCGCCAATGGAGATGGTCACGCCGGGCTGAATATCCGGGTTACCGGCTTTACCGACGGCAACGATCCTGCCGTCCTTCACGCCGATATCGGCTTTGACGATCCCCCAGTGATCGACGATCAGGGCGTTGGTCAGAACCAGATCCACGCAGTCCCGGGCGGTCATCTGTCCCTGGCCCATGCCGTCGCGGATCACTTTGCCGCCGCCGAATTTGACCTCTTCGCCGTAGATCGTCAGATCCTGTTCCACCTCGATCCACAGGTCGGTATCGGCCAGCCGCACTTTATCGCCAGTGGTAGGGCCAAACATGTCGGCATAGGCCTGACGCGAGATCTCAGCCATTGTTCACCTCGCCCATCACCTCGCCGCGAAAGCCGACAATCCGTTGGGCGCCCGCTACCTGTACCAGCGTCACGGCGCGTTTCTGTCCGGGTTCAAAGCGCACGGCGGTCCCGGCGGCAATGTTCAGCCGGTAGCCTTTGGTGGGTTCACGATCGAACTTCAGCGCCGGGTTTACTTCGTAAAAATGGTAATGGGATCCGACCTGGATCGGACGATCCCCGTGATTCTCGACGATCGTGGTCAGGGTGTTGCGCCCGGCATTAATCACGATCTGTCCGGGTTGGATTTGATATTCGCCTGGGATCATATTGTGCCCCCTTACAGGATCGGATTGTGAACGGTGACCAGCTTGGAGCCGTCCGGGAAGGTGGCCTCCACCTGAATATCCGGGATCATCTCCGGCACGCCCTCCATCACCTGGCTGCGGTTCAGGACGTGGCGACCGGCTTCCATCAGCTCTGCCACTGTCTGCCCGTCACGCGCGCCTTCCATAATGAAGGCGCTGATCAGGGCCACCGATTCCGGGTAATTGAGCTTCACACCGCGGGCGAGACGGCGCTCGGCCACCAGCGCGGCGGTAAACAGCAATAGCTTGTCTTTTTCTCTGGGGGTCAGTTCCATCGTGCGTCTCTCAGGTGTGCCAGATTCGGGGCGAGCAGGGGGCTTTGGCGGTGAGTTGCGGGCGCAGGCGCTGCCAGATCTCGCGCATTGCCTGCTGGCAAATCAGGTTGTCATGGGCCAGAAAACGGACCGACAGCAAGCCGTCGTTGAGGGTGGCACCCGCGAAGTGCTCCAGCGGGGCCAGTGCTTCACGGGCCGTATCCAGCAGCGGTTCGGTTGCAGGGTAAAAGAGCAGGGTGCCGACCCACGGGTGTTCCGCCACGGGCGTCAGATCGCCATCGGCCAGGTGCTGGCGCTCGATCAGCAGCGGCTCGCCCTCGATCCAGACCTCAAGGCGACTCTCAATGTGCCCATGGCTAAAGGATTCGTTGATCACCGGGCGGCCGAGGCAAAACAGCTCCCAGGCCAGCAGGGTACTGCTGCGCTGCAAATGGAACACCGAGCGCAGCGCGGCATTGGCACCCGGAAAGAAAATGGTGTCCTGCGGTAGCCACTCCAGGATTGCGTGCTCGTCCAGGGTGAAGTGCTGATCGAGCCGCGCCAGCGCGCCGTTGCTGCGATAGAACTTACTGGCGCCGGGCATGGTGATGAGCGCGTGGCTGCCGGCTGCAAGATGGACGTCGATCGTCAGTTCATCCCCGCCGACAATGCCACCCGGCGGATGGAGCAGGTAGAGGTGGCAGGTTTCCTCTTCGGGATAGAACGGGCGTTGTACGGTGAGCGGCCCAACATGGCGGGCAGAGTGAAGGAGGGTTTTTTCAGGGGTGTGACAAAACTGCAAAGCAAGCGATGCCTGCCAGCCTTTGACTGTTTTATCCACCATCTGAGTTGCTGACATGCTTCATCCATCTGCTCGCCATCGGGGTGTTTTTTAGTATGCCCTGGCGGAAATGAAGGCTGTCATATGAGTCACTTATGGATGGGGGGTGAGCCGAGGCTGGAGGATTTTGGGGAGGGGGAGGATTTTTGGGTGAGGGGGAAGTATTTTGGGGAGTTTTTAGGGGAGGGGGAAGGTTCCGTTCACTATGACTCTTCTGCTTTATGTACACCCCGCTGCGGTGAACGTGCAAAGGGGGCTTTGCCGCCGCCCCCTTTGCAATCCCCGCGGCCCCGCGACGAAATCGGTGCTTCGCACTGCGCTCACCTCCCGACCTGCTGCCTGCGGTCGGCTCAACTCGACATCCTGTCTCGATTCGCCTCTGGCCGCCATCCCTGGCGTCCAGCCCTTGTCATCCGGTCTCCGGTTCGCCGATTTCAGCGGGGGGCAACACCGGAGCCACATTCAGGCGACTGAGAGGCTGGAGGGGGCTGGTCCGGCTGAAAATCGCCGAAGCGTTTCCTGTAGGCCGGGGCGAGGCGCATGAATGCGCCGAGAGGGCATAGCCTGCAGGGATGCAGGCTGGTGCCCGACCCGAAAGCCGGAGGGAATAAGCCGAAGAGAAAATTGCCGGGAGCAATTTTGAACAGCGCTTGCGCTGGCCCCGTAGGGGTGAGCCCCTGGGATGGGGGCGAATATTCCGCGAAGCGGCGATTTTCTTTGCCGGGAGCCGGGGTAGCCAGGGGGGAGGCGGCGAGCCCCCCTGGCACGTTCACCGCAGCGGATTACACATAAAGCAGAGGAGTGAAAGTGAACGGAACGATTCCACTCCTTTAAAATAAATACTTCCCGATTTAAAAGGGTAACCTACCGATAATCCTCAGCATCAATATCATACCCGGATGGCTCCCAGCGGATCGCCAGCAGCGAAACCAACCCAATCAGCGGCGCAAGGGCGATGACCCAGAAAACAGCGGTATCCATCGAGGCCACCAGCAGCGGGAACATAAACAGTGACAGCGTCGAGCTGCTGCGCATCAGCGTCTGGTTCAGCCCCACGCCGACACCGCGCAGCGAGGTCGGGTAGCTGAGCGAAGCAAACGCCATGGTATGTGCCCCCGGCCCAAAGCCCTGGCCGAACAGGAACAGCGCCAGCATTGCCACTGCCGTAACCCCTTCCGCAACGCCTTCCGGGCGACCAATAATCGCCAGCCCCAGCAGGGCGGTCAGCTGACAGGCATAACCCGCCAGCGACATCCGCCATGCGCCAAAGCGCGGAACCAGCCGCACCGCCAGCAGACCACCGACAAACGCGAACAGCAAGTTCAGGGCCAGCGAGATCAGAATGGTGGTCAGCATCGACTGCACAAAGAAGCTGGAGATAATCACCGGCAGGCCAAAGGCCACCGCGTTATAGGCGAAGGACGACACAATCGACAGCAGCGTGGCCAGCGTAGTGCGGCGCAGATAGACCCCGCGGAACAGATTCAAATAGTTACTCCAGCTGGCTTTATTCACCACCGGCGCGGGCTGGTTGAGTGCCTCCTGCGGCACGTGGGCATTAATGTTGTAAGCCTTGCGCAGAATGGATGCAGCCTCTTTCAGGTTGCCCTGATTCGCCGCCCATACCGGTGACTCACTCATATACTTGCTGCGGATCGCGATAATCACCAGCGCGGGGATCGCCCCGAAGCCAAGAATAATCCGCCACAGCCAGTCGCTGTGCGTTTCTGGCAGCACGGCATAAAAGAAGAGCACCAGCAGATATGAGATGCTGATGGCGGCATACCAGGTGGGACACCACATCGCGACGCTGGCGGCTTTGTTGCCGGGGCCTTTCAGCCTGGCGAACTCACTTAAGAAGGCCATCGCCACAGGAAGATCGATCCCCACCCCCAGCCCCATGACAAAGCGCGCCCCGGCCAGCACGTACTCGTTTGGGGCAAACGCACAGGCGATAGCCGCGACCACAAAGAAGACCATGTCGGCCATAAAGACCCGGTAACGACCAATTTTATCCGTCAGGTAGCCGCCAATCAGCGCCCCGACAATGGCACCGAAGGTGATTGCCGAGGCCACCATGCCGGTACCGGCAGGCGTGAGGTTAAATTCGCGGGTAATGTCTTTGATGCCGAACGCCAGCGCCCCCAGGTCGTAGGCATCCAGAAAGATACCGCCCAGCGCAATGCCGATGACGATGCGGGCATTGGCCCGGCCCTGTGAACCTTCATTGACCAGTTGGGTGACATCCGCTGCGTTACGGACCCATTTGATCTCCCCGTCGGGAGCTTTTCCTGCCGTTGCAAGCGAAGTTGAATCAGTGATCTCTGTCATTTTCTTATGTTGTGTTGGCTGTACGAACAAAAAGAGTACTCACAGCAAGAAAACGATCTAAATCACATTTGGTTATAAGGCATAACTAAGGGGTTGAGGCGCAAGGGGCTTTACTGCGGCTCTTTCTTTTTTCTCTTCAGCCTGGCCCAGATCTTGGTCTCCTGACGACGCCACAGGCGCTGGATGTTGTCATGATGACGCAGCAGGATCAGGCAGGAGAGCATCGACACCGGGAAGGTGAACTGCGGTTTGAACCACCAGACATAAAACGGGGCAACCAGCGCGCTGACGATAGCGCCAAGAGAGGAGTAGCCGCTGAGCAATACGCTGAGCAGCCAGGTGCCGGCCATTACGCCGGTCAAATCCCAGCCAATGGGGGCGATGGCACCAAATGCGGTGGCCACGCCTTTACCGCCTTTGAAACCAAAGAATACTGGCCAGATGTGGCCCAGACAGGCAGCGATAGCAATCAGCCCCAGCCAGAATGGCGTAACGCCCAGTGCATACGCACCCCAGACGGGAAGCATGCCTTTCAGGACGTCAAAAATCAGAACCGCTACGGCTGCTCCTTTGCCGCCAATTCGTAGTACATTGGTCGCCCCCGGATTCCCGGATCCGTTCTCACGTGGATCGGGTAAGCCAGCGATACGGCAGACCAGAATGGCGCTGGAAATTGAGCCGCAAAGGTAAGCAAGGAGGATCATTCCAGGCGCGATTGCACTCATAACGCTGTTCCGTTTTGAAAATATCGTTTTGTACTTAGCATCTGTGGATAATACGCATAATTCGCCGGGAGTGGTATCCGGTTTAGCCAAAAACCAGGCAGGTCGTGATGGATATAGTATTTATAGAGCAACTTTCGGTAATCACCACTATCGGGGTGTATGACTGGGAACAGACCATCGAACAGAAGTTAGTGTTCGATATCGAAATGGGCTGGGATAATGTCGCCGCAGCGAAAAGCGATGATGTGAACGACTGTCTGAGCTATGCCGACGTCAGTGAAGCGGTCATCAGCCACGTGGAAGGCCAGCGTTTTGCGCTGGTGGAGCGCGTGGCGGAAGAGGTGGCAGAACTGCTGCTCAGCCGCTTTAATTCCCCCTGGGTGCGCATCAAGGTCAGCAAGCCGGGCGCGGTGGCGCGGGCGGCGAATGTGGGCGTCATCATTGAGCGTAGCAAAAATCTGAAAGAAAACATTTAACGGTATAATAGTTAAACCATTTCCTGTTAAATCAGTCTTACAGCTGTTCCTTCTGTGGTTACCCCCTTGGGTAACCCGTTTTTTTCTGTCTTTTTAGGGGTTTATTGATGAGCGATATGCACTCCCTGCTGGTGGCAGCAATACTGGGTGTGGTCGAAGGATTGACAGAGTTTTTGCCGGTTTCCAGTACGGGCCACATGATTATTGTGGGCCATCTGCTGGGGTTTGAGGGCGAAACGGCGAAAACCTTTGAGGTGGTGATCCAGTTAGGATCCATTCTGGCGGTGGTGGTGATGTTCTGGCGCCGTCTGTTCGGGCTGATTGGCATTCACTTTGGCCACCCGCCGCATGAAGGATCCGGCAAAGGGCGGTTAACCCTGCTGCACATTCTGCTCGGGATGATCCCGGCGGTGGTGCTGGGGCTGGTGTTGCACGACACCATCAAATCACTGTTTAATCCGATAAACGTCATGTACGCGCTGGTGGTTGGTGGCGTTCTGTTGATTGCCGCCGAACTGCTGAAGCCGAAGGAGCCGCGCGCGCCGGGTCTGGACGATATGACCTACCGTCAGGCGTTTATGATTGGCTGCTTCCAGTGTCTGGCGCTGTGGCCGGGCTTCTCCCGCTCCGGGGCGACCATTTCAGGTGGGATGCTGATGGGCGTAAGCCGCTATGCGGCCTCTGAGTTCTCGTTCCTGCTGGCAGTGCCGATGATGATGGGTGCGACCGCGCTCGATCTCTACAAGAGCTACCACTTCCTGACCGCGGGCGACATCCCGATGTTTGCCGTGGGCTTTATCACCGCCTTTATCGTGGCGCTGGTGGCTATCAAAACCTTCCTGCAGCTGATCAAGCGCATCTCGTTTATCCCGTTCGCCATCTATCGCTTTATCGTGGCGGCCGCGGTCTACGTGGTCTTCTTCTGACGGGTTGCCCTCAGTCTTTTGGCTGGGGGCAACGCTGTTCTTTCCAGTCGGCTACCGCCTGAATCCGTCGTTTAGTTAACTCTTCCCGAATCTCTGGCCCTTTAAATCCGGCCTCGACCACCGCCTTTGTCGGCACCGCTTTTGCCACTTCCCAGGCTTCACGCAGCAGTCGCCCCTGCGGATAATCGCTGGCTTCAAACCCGGTGCGCCCGCGCACGTCGGCTTCGCTGGTCAGGGCGATCTGTTCCACGCGCTGCGGCTTGCGCCAGGCGTCGATGTTGTCGAACAGCTTGACGATGGTGGCCGGTTTAAGGATCGGGAACGTGTGGATCAGGTCATGAAACTCGGCGACCAGCTTCGCCAGATCGCGGATCTCGTTCGGCACCCGCATGCGCTGACAGACCTTTTCAACCAGTCTGACGCCCGCCGGTCCGTGGCCGTGATGGCGCGGCCACAGTTCAGGGGGCGTTAAGCCTTTGCCGAGGTCGTGACAGAGGGTGGCGAAGCGCACGTCCACTTCCGGGCTGAGCATCGCCGCCATGCTTAAGGTCATCAGGGTATGGATGCCGGTATCGATTTCCGGGTGCCACTTTGCCGGGGCGGGCACGCCAAACAGCGCGTCCACTTCCGGGAACAGTACCTTCAGCGCCCCGCAGTCGCGTAGCACCTGAAAGTAAACCTGTGGATTGCGGGTGGTGAGTGCATTCTCGGTCTCTTTCCACACGCGCTCCGGCGTGAGGTGCTCCAGCTCGCCCGCGTCGGTCATGGACGTCATCAGCGCCATGGTTTCGTCAGCGATGCGGAAGTTCAGATGGGCATAGCGGGCAGCAAAGCGCGCCACGCGCAGCACGCGCAGCGGATCTTCAGAAAAAGCCGGGGACACATGGCGCAGGATGCGGTTTTGCAGATCCTGTTTGCCGCCGTAAACATCGACGATATGGCCTTGTTCATCTTGCGCGAGGGCGTTAATGGTCAGATCGCGGCGCTGCAAATCGTCTTCGAGGGTAACGTCAGGATCGGCATGGCAGATAAAACCGGTATAGCCGACGCCGGATTTGCGTTCGGTACGCGCCAGAGCATACTCCTGGCGGCTTTGCGGGTGCAGGAACACAGGAAAATCGCGGCCTACCTGCTGGTAACCCGCGTCGAGCATTGCCTGGGGGGTGGCGCCCACCACCACCCAGTCTTTATCTTTGACCGGCAGACCTAACAACGCATCACGAACCGCACCACCGACCAGATAAATCTTCACGCCACACTCTCCCGTATCAAATATTGGCAAAATAATACGTAAGTGTGGCAGAGATGGCGACTTAGTTCATCCAACGGTCTTTACGTTTACGGCTCGGCACCAGATGCGGCAGCACCAGACCCAGCAGCAGACCCATACCCAGCACGCCGCCGCCATACATAAACCACTGCATGATGATGGTGCGTTGTTTGTCATCCAGCTGCAGGTTGGCCGCGCTTACCTTCTTCTGGGCGACGATCAGCTCGTTTTTCAGCTTCTGGTTCTCATCTTTGAGACCGTTGATCACCCCGTCGCTCTGCGCCACTTTCTGCTGCATTTCAGCGGTGCGCTGGTTCCAGGTGGCGTCGATATTGGTCAGCTTATCGGTCAGGGTTTTGACCTGGTTTTCCAGATCCGGCACGCGGGTGCGCAGGCTCGGGTCGGTGCTAAGCTCTTTCAGGGGGATCCAGGCGGTACGGCCGCTACTGTCGCGGACCTGGCCATAGTTGGATTCCGCGTTGCTCTGTAACAGCACCACTTCCTCGCCGGCATTAATCGTGCCCACGAGGCGATAATTGTCACCCGGACCGCTGCGTACCCAGGTATTCAGTTCGTCAGAAACGTAGCGTTTCTCTTCAGCGTGGACTACTGTCGCGGCGCTAAAGGCAAGTAATGTCAGTCCGATCAGGCGTAATTTAAGCATCAGTCAGTCGTTATTTTCATAAAAAGTGGAACGATATTAGTGGTTACAGTCTTCAGGCGCAAAGGATTCGTCAGCATTCGGATTCCTCTGGGCTTTGACGGCCACTGTAGCAAACTTTACGCCCGTCAAATTGCCCATTGCGTGGCAATCTGGCGCAAAATACTATCTACTGACAAAAATGTGGCGAGTAAGTTCGCCGTAATTTACCCCGCAATGTTGCAATCAAAAGAACAAGGCCATGGCTCAGGAAATCGAATTAAAGTTTATCGTTGAAAGCGGCAGTGTTGATGCGCTGCGAACTCATCTGCATCAGCTGACCGGTGAGCATCATGCGCCGGTGCAACTGCAAAACATCTATTACGAAACGCAGGACCTGTGGCTGCGCCGTCATGACCGTGGCCTGCGCATCCGTGGCGTTGACGGGCGTTACGAGATGACCATGAAAATCGGTGGTCGCGTGGTAGGCGGCCTGCATCAGCGCCCGGAATACAATATTGATATCAACCAGCCTGAGCTGGAGCTGGGGCGATTCCCGACGGAAGTGTGGCCAGAAGGCACCTTACCAGACGGGCTGGCAGAGCGCGTTAAACCGCTGTTCAGCACCGATTTCGCGCGTGAAAAGTGGCTGGTAAATGAAGGTAAAAGCCGAATCGAAATCGCCCTCGACCTGGGCGAGGTGAAAGCCGGTGAGTTTCAGGAGCCGATCTGCGAGCTGGAACTGGAGCTGCTGGAAGGCCACGCCGAAGACGTGCTGAAGCTGGCCCGTAAGCTGGTTACCCAGAGCGGCCTGCGTCAGGGCAGCCTGAGTAAAGCCGCCCGCGGCTATCATCTGGCCCAGAACAACGAGCCGCGTCTGCTGAGACCGACCGAGATTATGCGCATCGCGCCGAAATCTTCGGTCGAGCAGGGCTTTGAAGCCTCGCTGGAGCTGGCGCTGAGCCAGTGGCAATACCACGAAGAGCTATGGGTCCGCGGCGTGAAGGGGGCGAAAGCCGAGGTGCTGGCAGCGATGGCGCTGGTGCGTCACAGCCTCACCCTGTTTGGCGGCATCGTGCCGCGTAAAGCAAGCGCCCACTTACGCGATCTGCTGACCCAGGTCGAAGCCCTGATGGCCTCTGAGGTGTCTGCCGAGACGGCGATCTACAGCCCGCAAACCGCGACAGCAAAACTGACCCTGACCGAGTTTCTGGTTACCCGCGGCTGGCGCACCTTCCTTGATGCGAAGGCACAGGGCAAAATTGACGACTCCTTTAAGCGTTTTGCGGATGTCCACTTGTCCCGCCACGCCGCTGAACTGAAAACCATCTTCGGCCATCCGCTGGGGGATCAGTATGGCGATCAGCTGATTCGTCTGGCGCGTAACATCGACAGCATTCTTCTGCTGTCAGGAGCCTATGACGGCCCGCAGGCCCGCGCATGGCTGGAGAACTGGCAAGGGTTGCTGTATGCCATTAAGACCCGTCAGCACATTGAAATTGAGCATTTCCGCAACGAAGCCATTTCGCAGGAGCCATTCTGGCTGCACAGCGGAAAACGTTAACGCAGGCAAGGAACCCCCATGATGCCGCTTTCTTCACCCTTACAGCAGCAGTGGCAGACGGTATGTGAGCGTCTGCCGGAAGCATTACCCGCCTCGTCATTAAGCGAGCAGGCCCGGCAGGTGCTGACCTTCAGCGACTTTGTGCAGGAGAGCGTCACCGCGCACCCTGACTGGCTGGCAGAGCTTGAGGCTTCGCCACCCCAGGCCGACGAGTGGCAGCACTATGCGCAGTGGCTCCAGGACGCGCTGGTGGATATCAGCGATGAAGCGGCACTGATGCGCACGCTGCGCCAGTTCCGCCGCCGGGTGATGGTACGCATCGCCTGGGCGCAGGCGCTGATGCTGGTGAGTGAAGAGAGCACCTTGCAGCAATTAAGTCACCTGGCGGAGACGCTGATTGTCGCCGCTCGCGACTGGCTGTACGACGCCTGCTGCCGCGAGTGGGGCACGCCGTGCAGTGAAGACGGCACCCCGCAGCCGCTGATGATTTTAGGCATGGGTAAACTGGGCGGCGGCGAACTCAATTTTTCCTCGGACATCGACCTGATCTTCGCCTGGCCGGAGAAAGGGGCCACCCGCGGGGGACGCCGCGAGCTGGATAATGCCCAGTTCTTCACCCGGCTGGGACAGCGGCTGATTAAAGCGCTGGATCAACCCACCCAGGATGGTTTCGTCTATCGCGTGGATATGCGCCTGCGCCCGTTCGGTGACAGCGGCCCATTGGTTCTGAGCTTTGCCGCGCTGGAAGATTACTACCAGGAGCAGGGGCGCGACTGGGAACGCTACGCAATGGTCAAGGCGCGGATCATGGGCGATAACGACGATGTGTATGCCAACGAGCTGCGCGCTATGCTGCGGCCGTTCGTGTTCCGTCGCTATATTGATTTCAGCGTCATCCAGTCGCTACGTAACATGAAAGGAATGATTGCCCGGGAAGTGCGTCGTCGCGGCCTGAAAGACAACATCAAGCTGGGGGCAGGCGGTATTCGCGAGATCGAGTTTATCGTCCAGGTGTTCCAGCTGATTCGTGGGGGGACGTGAACCCTCGCTGCAGTCCCGCTCCCTGCTGCCAACCCTGGCCGCCATCGCCCAACTGAACCTGCTGCCGGAAGGCGATGACCGGATCCTGCGCGAGGCCTATCTCTTCTTGCGGCGGCTGGAAAACCTGCTGCAGAGCATTAATGACGAACAAACCCAGACCCTGCCGGGGGATGAGCTTAATCGCGCCCGTCTCGCCTGGGGGATGCGTGTGGAAAACTGGCAGACGCTGACCGACGCGCTGGATGGCCACATGGCGGCGGTGCGACGCATTTTTAACGATCTGATTGGCGACGATGAGAGCGAATCGCCGGACGATGAGCTATCCGAGCACTGGCGCGAGCTGTGGCAGGATGCTTTGCAGGAAGACGATACTACCCCGGTGCTAACCCACCTCAGCGATGACGATCGCCATCGGGTAGTGGCGCTGATTGCAGATTTCCGCCTTGAGCTGAACAAGCGCGCCATTGGCCCGCGCGGCCGGCAGGTGCTGGATCACCTGATGCCGCATCTGCTCAGCGACGTCTGCTCCCGCGCCGATGCCCCGGTACCCTTGTCGCGCCTGACCCCGCTGCTGAGCGGGATCATCACCCGTACCACCTATCTTGAGTTGCTCAGTGAGTTCCCCGGCGCGCTCAAACATCTGATTTCCCTCTGCGCCGCCTCGCCGATGATTGCCAGCAAGCTGGCGCGTTATCCGTTGCTGCTGGACGAGCTGCTCGATCCCAACACCCTTTACCAGCCGACGGCGACCGATGCCTACCGGGATGAGCTGCGTCAGTATCTGCTGCGCGTGCCGGAAGAGGACGAAGAGCAACAGCTCGAGGCGCTGCGCCAGTTTAAGCAGGCGCAGATGCTGCGCGTAGCGGCGGCAGACATTGCCGGAACGCTGCCGGTGATGAAAGTGAGCGATCACTTAACCTGGCTGGCAGAAGCGATCATCGATGCCGTTGTCCATCAGGCGTGGGTGCAGATGGTGGCGCGTTACGGCCAGCCGAAGCACCTGGCCGATCGCGAAGGACGCGGTTTTGCAGTGGTAGGTTACGGCAAACTGGGGGGCTGGGAGCTGGGCTACAGCTCCGATCTGGATCTGATTTTCCTTCACGACTGCCCGGTAGACGTCATGACCGACGGCGAGCGTGAAATAGATGGCCGTCCAGTTCTACCTGCGCCTCGCCCAGCGCATTATGCACCTGTTCAGCACGCGCACGTCGTCCGGCATTTTGTATGAAGTGGATGCCCGCCTGCGTCCGTCCGGGGCGGCGGGCATGTTAGTCACCTCCACCGACGCTTTCGCGGATTATCAGCAGAACGAGGCGTGGACCTGGGAGCATCAGGCGCTGGTGCGCGCCCCGCGTGGTGTATGGCGATCCGCAGCTGAAAGCGCAGTTCGATTCCATTCGTCGCGACGTGCTCACCGCCACGCGCGAGGGCGCGACGCTGCAAACCGAAGTTCGGGAGATGCGCGAGAAGATGCGCGCCCATCTGGGGAATAAACACCGCGATCGCTTTGATATCAAGGCCGACGAGGGCGGCATCACCGACATTGAATTTATTACGCAATATCTGGTGCTGCGTGATGCGCACAGCAAGCCGAAGCTAACTCGCTGGTCAGATAACGTGCGCATTCTGGAGCTGCTGGCGCAAAACGACATTATGGACGAACACGAGGCGCTGGCATTGACCCGCGCTTACACCACGCTGCGCGATGAGTTGCACCATCTGGCCTTGCAGGAGCAGCCCGGCCATCTGCCGCTCGACTGTTTTAACGCCGAGCGAGAGCTGGTGCGTGCCTGCTGGCAGAAGTGGCTGGTGGAACCGTGCGTAACAAAACAAGTGTGATATTATCGCGCGCAAATTGTGAATCTTTCTGGAGTCAGGAATGAAAGTAACACTGCCAGAGTTTGAACGTGCTGGAGTTATGGTGGTTGGCGATGTGATGTTGGATCGCTACTGGTATGGGCCAACCAGCCGCATTTCCCCTGAAGCCCGGTCCCGGTGGTGAAGGTGGATACCATTGAAGAGCGTCCTGGCGGCGCGGCAAACGTGGCGATGAACATTGCTTCCCTCGGCGCGCATTCGCGTCTGGTGGGGCTGACCGGCATCGACGACGCGGCGCGTGCGCTGAGCAAGACCCTGGCGGATGTGAACGTCAAATGTGACTTTGTTTCTGTTCCGACGCACCCGACCATCACCAAGCTGCGCGTGCTGTCGCGTAACCAGCAGCTGATCCGCCTCGACTTTGAAGAGGGCTTTGAAGGCGTGGATCCTGAGCCGCTGCACGAGCGCATCAACCAGGCGCTGGGCAACATCGGCGCGCTGGTGCTCTCGGACTACGCCAAAGGGGCGCTGGCCAGCGTTCAGCAGATGATTAAGCTGGCTCGCAACGCTGGTGTGCCGGTACTGATCGACCCGAAAGGCACCGATTTCGAACGCTATCGCGGGGCGACGCTGCTTACGCCGAACCTGTCCGAGTTCGAAGCGGTGGCCGGAAAATGCAAAAACCGAAGATGAGATCGTTGAACGCGGCATGAAGATCATTGCCGACTTTGACTTCTCCGCGCTGCTGGTTACCCGCTCCGAGCAGGGGATGACCCTGCTGCAGCCGGGCAAAGCACCGCTGCATATGCCAACCCAGGCGCAGGAAGTGTATGACGTCACCGGTGCCGGCGATACGGTCATCGGCGTGTTGGCGGCTACCCTTGCCGCGGGGAATACGCTGGAAGAGGCTTGCTACTTTGCCAATGCCGCCGCAGGTGTGGTGGTGGGTAAACTCGGTACGTCTACCGTTTCACCGATCGAGCTGGAAAACGCGGTGCGTGGCCGGGCCGAAACCGGTTTTGGCGTGATGAGTGAAGATGAGCTGAAAGTAGCGGTCGCTGCCGCGCGTAAGCGTGGCGAGAAAGTGGTGATGACCAACGGCGTGTTCGACATTCTGCACGCGGGCCATGTCTCCTATCTGGCGAACGCGCGCAAACTGGGCGATCGCCTGATTGTGGCGGTTAACAGTGATGCCTCCACCAAACGCCTGAAAGGCGAAACCCGTCCGGTGAACCCGCTGGAGCAACGAATGATTGTGCTTGGCGCGCTGGAAGCGGTGGACTGGGTGGTGTCGTTCGAGGAAGACACGCCGCAGCGCCTGATTGCCGGGATCCTGCCGGATCTGCTGGTAAAGGGCGGGGACTATAAGCCTGAGCAAATCGCCGGTAGCGAAGAGGTCTGGGCCAACGGTGGGGAAGTGATGGTGCTCAACTTTGAGGACGGGTGTTCAACCACCAACATCATCAAGAAGATCCAGAAAGACAGTCAATAGTTCGTGCGGGCGGATGCCCTCATCGAACCCCTCTCTCACAGGGAGAGGGCGCAAACAGTAAAAACGGCAACCCAGGTTGCCGTTTTGCATTCACTTCACAGGCCCGCGCAAGCGTAGCGCCGCGAAATATTATTCCACGTCGTTGACGGGGGGAATGGCCGGGGCGGGTCGCACTTCTTCAGCAGTGCCGCGGTTTTCCAGTTCGGTCAGACGCTGCTCCAGCAGGGCGATTTTCTCGCGAGTACGCAGCAGCACTTGCGTCTGCACGTCAAACTCTTCACGGCTTACCAGATCCAGACGCATCAGCTGCGACTGCAACACCTGGCGGATTTTCTTTTCAACGTCGTCACCAAATTCACGCACGCCTTTCGGCATTGATTCATGGACCTGACGGGCAAGTTGTTCAATTTTTTTTGGGTCGATCATCGTAGTTCCCTTAAAGAAAAGGTGTTAATGACCATTGTAGCGCGTAACCGCGATCCTTTAACCAGAATTGTGTGATGCTTATGCGTTGCCGAACATAATCATTAGCGTTATAGTTATTCCGCTTATTCTCAGGGCGGGGCGAAATTCCCCACCGGCGGTAAATCAACGTACGTTGAAAGCCCGCGAGCGCTTTGGGTGCAAACCTAAAGGTCAGCAGATCCGGGTGTAATTCCGGGGCCGACGGTTAAAGTCCGGATGGGAGAGAGTAACGAACCAGTCGGGTAAGGCCCGCTCACGTTATTTTTTTGCCGTATACCGGCGCTCCTAAGACTGCCCTGATTCTGGTAACCATAATTTTAATGAGGTTTTTTTACCATGAATCAGACGCTCCTTTCCTCTTTTGGCACCTCTGCTGAACGTGTAGAACATGCTATTGCTGCGCTTCGTGAAGGCCGCGGCGTGATGGTGCTTGACGATGAAGATCGTGAAAACGAAGGCGATATGATTTTCGCCGCCGAAACCATGACCGTTGAGCAGATGGCGCTGACCATCCGTCACGGCAGTGGCATCGTTTGCCTGTGCATCACCGAAGATCGCCGTAAACAGCTGGAACTGCCGATGATGGTAGAAAAACAACACCAGCGCCTACGGAACCGGTTTTACCGTCACCATCGAAGCCGCCAGCGGCGTGACCACCGGCGTGTCTGCCGCTGACCGCGTGACCACCGTGCGTGCCGCTATTGCAGATGGCGCAAAACCTTCCGATCTGAACCGTCCGGGCCACGTTTTTCCCGCTGCGCGCGCAGCCGGGCGGCGTACTGACCCGCGGTGGCCACACTGAAGCGACCATCGATCTGGTGACGCTGGCAGGCTTCAAGCCTGCGGGTGTCCTGTGTGAACTGACCAACGATGATGGCTCTATGGCGCGCGCGCCAGAGTGCATCGAATTCGCCGGTAAGCACAACATGGCTGTGGTCACTATCGAAGATCTGGTGGCATACCGTCAGGCGCATGAGCGTAAAGCCAGCTGATTGGCGCTGAAATGAAAAAAGCCGGGCAATGCCCGGCTTTTTTACGTCACGCAATCACTGATAATTAATTTTGACGATAATATCTTTGCTGAATGGCCCCATCGTAAGAGGGGTGCCTGGCTTCCGGCTTAATTCAGCCGTGTAATCGTGAGTCAGCGTCGTTTCCTGGCCATCAGGGGAATACGTGGCAAACGGCAGATACTGGTTATAAGTCACGTCGCCCTGCGTTTTATCAATGAGGCGCATGAGCAGGCCATTTCCCATATCCAGATGCGTGTCGTCATACAGGGTATCGGTGGTGTAAAAGCTGGTCGTTACATCAAATTGTTCCGTGCAACCCGCTGTCGCATCTTTGATAGTCGATATGCTGAACGGTGATGAAATGGCTTTTTCGTCTATCGCACTTTCCGTAAATCGACCAAAGTTCACAATCTGGTTATCGGGAAAGATTCGAATATTCACACCACAGTTCAGAAAATGGATATTAGAAAACCCGTCAATGTTGTAGTGTAAATTGTGAGCACCCGCTATGACATTTATCCCGCCATCACCATCAAAGGTGAGTACGGTCACGGCAGGAAGAGTATATTCAAATCGCTCTGCTGGCACCGCTTTCAGTTTGACGTAGAGACGAAAGCGTACCGTGAAGGTGACATTTTCCTGAAGGGACTGTACCGTTGCACTCGGGTTGGCCGTAACTCCCATCATAATCGTCTTTTCTATCGAGGCAGGCGCCAGTATCAATTTTGAAATCAGGTGTATCGTAATCGACGCCATTATAGGTAACACCAAAGGCCAGATAAGGATTACTCACCACCAGGCTATCCGTGTTGTGAAAACTGTCCAGGATATAGGCGTACACATGTTCGCTCCAGGGATCCTGTTCAACGGATAAGTCATGGGAACGAGTGGCATTGTCGCAGTAAACCGTCACCAGTAAATCACCGCTTTCCCAGATTTTTTGTCCGGCAGGGGCGTTTGCAGGAACGCTAAATGAAGGAAGCGTGGTAGTGACCATGCTTGCTCCCCCGTGTGTACTTTTGTAGCACTCCAAAGCCCAGGCGGGCGTTGAAAACAGACAAAAAATGGCGATCGCTGCGAAAAAGATCCTCTTCATCATCATCCTTTTTTCACCGGTTTGCTCTGGCATGTGGTCTGCACCGCGTTACAGCTCACTTTGAACATTTCCAGCCCGCCATAGTCGCTGATATAACCGATGTGAAATTCTGCCGGCAGATTCGCCAGTTTCTGGTTGGCCTGGCCGAAAGGTTCAACCATCAGGCTCTCCGCACCCGGCAATAAGGTTTTGCCATTGATGCCGATTATACCCCACGGTAATGTAGTAAGGGCTGTTATTTTTTAAAACCAGATCGCTGGCGGTGCGGGATATGACCACTTTATCCAGTGGAACGTACTGGCCCTCTTTTAGCTCAATGGCTTTTGGTCGCCAGAACAGCTTCAGGCGACTTTGCATGGCAATTTGCATGACATTCTTCTGTTCAGCCCGGGGCGGGATCTCACGCATGTTGTAATAGAACAAGGTCTCCCGATCGGTGGGAAGCTGTAAAAGACTTTGCTGTGCCATCAGGCGTACCTGCGCCTGTTCGTCAGGCTCGAGACGCAACAAAGGGGGAAGAGGGGAAATAAACTCGCGCGTTTTCTTACCGGTTTTATCTTCTATCCATGACTGAGCCAGATAGGGATCGGTTTTACTCTGGTTCGTCAGTTTGACCGATACACTCTTTGCAGAGGCGTTGAAAATGATACGGGTCCTGTCGGGGTGAAACGGTAGCATGCGCGACACTGCCGAGGCTCAACAGACAGACAATTCCCTTTGAAATGAAAGAGAGATTCATGGCGTTCTTCCTGAATTAATGCACTGTATTACAGGGTAATAAGATGGCTTTACCGCTGAGGTTACTTTGGTTCGGCGGCGTGATTTCGCAGGTTTTATCCGACCAGTTCAGGCGTAACGTACTGTTTTCCTGAATCCCACTGAGGTACACGAACCCCTCTTCGGCAACCAGCCCGACTTCTTTGCCGGAGGCTTTATCGACGATGCTGACGCCCAGCGGTGGATACTGCCCGTTATCCTGTCGAACAATGCCGACGATTTGGTATCCGGTGGTGGCGTTGAGTTTGCTGTAACCGATAGCCCCTTCCGTCAGCGTGGTACGAATGACGGAGTTTTCGATATCTACCCCATCAGGCAGGTTGTTGCTGTTCACGCGAAGGGTGGAGGTGATGTAGTTATTCAGCGACGGTGCCACCGCAATACCGAATGCGTTAGTGCGGGTGCGCGAACTGTTGACTTCAACCCCTGCGACGCCATTGGCGTCGATCATCATGCGTGCGTTATCTGCCGGGCTATAGTCATGCAGCGCCATACCGTGACGCGTGGCGGTGAGTGATCCGTTCCAGCCTGCGCTGAGAGAACGATACTGATTGGGCTGAGCGCTGCCGGACAGGTTCAGACGCCCATAAGGCGAATAATGCTGGTAGCCGCCGCGCAGGGAAGGTTCACCCTGGCGTAAGTCCTCCTCAGTGGTCGACGCCGACATATTCCAGGTATTGTTACGATCGGAGGAGTCATAGTAAGAGGCCATATGAGACGCACTGTCACCGCCTGAACGCTGGTAGCTGTACATGATGTTGCGACTCTGCTCCAGCGGGAGGGTGAACGAGAAATAGATCTGATTTTCGTCGCTGTCATCCCAGTGCACGCGGCTCAACGCCAGGGAAGCAGATAAACCTCTGAGCGTTCCGATATCGAAATTACGGCTCAGCGAGAAGGAGTAGTTGGTGTTGCTGCTGTTATCCCAGTAGGTGTTGCGCGTAACGTTGAGATAGGTGTTCAGCGCAGGCAGAATCAAGATACTGGTTGAACGAGATGACATAGCTCTCTTTTTCGTTTGTCATGGAGGTGTTGCCATCCCGTGAGGCGAGGTATTCGCTCATCGAGACGTACTCCTTATCCGAGAAACGATAGCCCGCAAACGTGATTTGGCTGCCGGTTTCCTCAAAGCGCTTCGCGTAGTTTGCGCGATAGCTGAGACCGCGCTGTGGGTCATTTTTTTTCTGACGCAGTGTCGCCTCGGCCCCTGTCACATCAAAGGATAACGAACCGAAGGAATGCAGATTGAAACCTAACCCGGTGGTTATGGCCTGATAGTCATCTGCCGTCAGCATGGCACCGCCATACAGTGACACATTACTTAACCAACCCCAGGAGAGTTCGCCAGTCCAGAAAAGCGGATTATTGATATCGTTATGATCCGTTGCGGTGGGCTTACCGATGGACGTTTTATAGCGTACCTGGCCTTTTCGGGTCAGGAAGGGAATTGAGGCTGAACCGACCTGAAAGGTCGTTTTGCGGCCATCTTCTTCTTCCACCACCACATCTAACTGCCCCTGGTACGTTTCACCCAGATCTGAAATGGTAAAAGGACCCGGCGCGACGGTTGTTTGATAAAGCACCCGGCCAGACTGAGAGATGGTCACTTTCGCATTGGTTTGCGCGATGCCGGTAATCTGCGGAGCGTAACCCTGCAAATCTGGCGGTAGCATACTCTCGTCACTTTCCAGCGATGCACCGGTAAAGTGGAAAGTATCGAAGAGATCGGAACGTAAATCATATTGCCCCATCGTTATTTTTGACGACAGGGAAGGCACAGGGCGATAGAGATAGGTTCGCGCCAGACTGCTGTCGCTACCATCGACTCACCGTTACGGAAGTTTTGATTGTATTGATAATCTGAACGTAAACGCCATGCGCCCAGGTTGAACCCGAGCGTGCCATAGGCACTGATATTCTGGCTTGCGTCGCCCTCTTTCGGATCATACTGGCTGGCATAGAGATTGTAATTGAGCAAAACGCCAGCAATGCCGTCGTCCCAGAATTCGGGGGGCGTCCAGTTTTGAGCCTGATATTTCATCCATGCCTGAGGAACGGTTACAGAAAGCACCATCGTTCCCTTGTTTAAGGTAAATACCAGTTCTGGCCGGGTAGAGAGGTCAAGGCACTTGCCCCCCGGTAAATACGGGAGCTGAGAAATAAAGTCCGTATTCAGTCCAAAAAGGGTTAATTGTTTCGCATTTACGCACACCAACGAACCGCTTTCATTATCTGTTGCAATCCATTCCATCGTCGCGGGTTGAGGCAGGATATTCTTATTCACCTGGATGCGAACAAGATAGTGACCAGGGGTGATATACCCCTTCTTTTCAAACTGGGAAATATCAATATTGCTACGATCTTCAACATCAATCATATCAGTGTTGAATTCAACCGCTGAAACGGGCAGCACGAGCATTACTGAATAAAGCGTCGCACTCAGCGAATGTCTTATCAGGGCAGGGGAGTTTATTGAATTGAAGTGCTGAATGGCTGAGCATAATCCGTTTCGCTTTAGTAAAAAGAATACGTAATAGCCGATGAATCCTTCATCGGCTATTATTAAAGGCGATAAGAAAGGGGATTACTGGTATGCGAGAATATAATTCACCTGAGCCTGAACATTACCTGGTGTAGCCGTTTTGCCAGGAATTGGCTCCATGCGGGCCTTAAAGTTCAGCTCCTGATAGGCATTTGCGGTTGGGAATGGCACATCAATTGTCTGACCTAAAGTCACTTTATTACTGCCGCTATCCAGTAAGCGAACGCCAACACCTGTTGCGCCACCGATATTGCCATCCAGGGTGTTTTTCATCAGGCTGGTATCACCGCTATCAGTGCTTGCGGAGGTAAAGGTGACCATCACTTTGTTGATGGTGGTGGTGCTTTGCCCGGTCGTTTGCGAAAAGAACACAGTCCTGAAGGTGAATATTAACATCTACAGGGAGAGCATTTTTACCGCTATTCAGTACGCTGTCGGCAACTTCACCTAATTCAATCGTCTGATTTTCGTCACCGGGTTTGATAGAGCAGGGTGAACTGATTACTTCGCCAGTGAAGGTAATTTTACCTGAACCCTGGTTATCCGCTGCAGAAGCCGTAAATGTCAGACCAGAAAGTAATGCGGTCATTGCGGACTGCAAGGGTAGTCTTGTTAAACATAGAGAGATAATCCTTTATATGAAAATGATGATGCAATAACGGCGGCAATTCACATTGCAACACTTTTTAAACATTGGAGCGGGCAAAATATATCAGCCGCAATATCAATAATCCCGACAGCGTTGCTATAGGGGATTTGTAGTAATTATTAATAAATATTATCTGGTGATGATTTCGGCTCGAGGGTATTTTTTTATTCCAGAAAATGCGTATCGAGAATTGTGATTAATACTTAAACTTTGAATCTTTTTAAGTAAATGAAGCATTAATTATTTCGCAGATGATAATTGCCATTAATATTTTTTATATGAATTTATGGACGGCAAGAAGTCCGATTTCTTACCCTAATATAGAGAATGGTGATGGTTGACTTTGTGCAGATAATAAAAATTGCGCTCCCCTGACAAGCGGAGCGCAATCAATCAACCGATACCGGCAGACTGTAATAAGACCAGGCTCAACCCCATCACCGACATACCGCATAATACGCCATAGCTCGGGTTGTTTATTGGGGTCGATCTCTTTGGCAAGCGGCATGAGCTCATCAACCGACAGCGCCACCATAATTCCGGCCACTGCCGCCATAATGGCTGCCATTACCACCGGTGAAATCAGACTGCCAAGAATCAACCACGCCAGCACCCCGCCGAGGATCTCCGCCATACCGGAAATGCCCGCCCAGAATACCGCCTTACGTTTGGATCCGGTGGCCGCATAGACCGGGCCAGCCACCGCCAGACCTTCCGGGATATTGTGCAGCGCCACTGCCAGCGCAATACCAAAACCTAACTCCAGATTGTTGCTGGCAGTCACGTAGGTGGCGACGCCTTCCGGGAAGTTATGCAGGCTGATCCCCCAGGGTCAACAACAGCGCGGTGCGTCTGAGGTTTCCGGGTAGCGGCTGACTCCCTTTTTGCATCAGATCCTGCGGATGCGCATGGGGTAACATTCTGTCCAGCGCAAAGTAGCCCAGCAGGCCAAACACAAACATTCCGTAGCCAAGTACGGGCGACATCCTTCCGTCCCGAGGGCGGCGGGCAACATCTCCATCAGGGAGATGAGCAGCATGATGCCGGCCGCAAAGCCGAGGGAAAAGGCCAGCACCCGGTTAGAGGGCTTCTGGCCAGTACGCCAAGCATCGCACCGATAAAAGTGGCGGCGCCTGCAAGAATAGTCAGAATCAGGGGAACTGACATTCACCTCTCCTTATGATAATGATTCTCATTCATATTAAAGGCTAAATGCGCACAATGCGAGTGGGTACAGAAGCCTTTACAGATCCCTTACATTCAAATTTCCTGATGATCTTCATCATGGTTATCTGAGTTCATCTTAGCCAGATAACGGATAAGGTAAAGCTATCAAATCGACACCTTATGTAAGGATATCATCATGACTTCTCCTCGTATGCCAGCGCTGTTTTTGGGTCATGGTAGCCCCATGAACGTGCTGGAAGATAACGTCTATACTCGCGCCTGGCGTCATCTGGGAGAGACGTTGCCGCGTCCGAGGGCTATCGTGGTGGTATCCGCACACTGGTTTACCCGTGGCACCGGTGTTACCGCAATGGAGACCCCGAAAACGATCCACGATTTCGGCGGTTTTCCGCAGGCGCTGTACGATACGCACTACCCGGCACCCGGCTCGCCAGCACTGGCGCAGCAGCTGGTGGATCTGCTGGCGCCTGTCCCTGTCACCCTGGATAAAGAGGCATGGGGCTTTGACCATGGCTCCTGGGGCGTGTTGATCAAGATGTACCCGGATGCCGACATCCCGATGGTGCAACTTAGCATCGACAGCACCAAACCGGCGCGTGGCATCTGGAAATGGGCCGTAAGCTCGCCTCTCTGCGCGATGAGGGCATCATGCTGGTTGCCAGTGGCAACGTGGTACATAACCTGCGTACAGCGCGCTGGCACGGGGAAAACACGCCCTATCCGTGGGCGACGGCATTCAATGATTACGTGAAGATGAACCTGACCTGGCAGGGGCCCGCAGAGGAACATCCTCTGGTCAACTATCTGGCACACGAAGGCGGCTCGCTCTCGAACCCGACGGCGGAACACTTCCTGCCGCTGCTCTATATCCTGGGCGCGTGGGATGGTCAGGAGCCAATTACCACGCGGTGGATGGCATCGAGATGGGCAGTTTGAGTATGTTGTCGGTGCAGGTGGGGTGAGGACACGCCCCTTCTCCGTGTGGGGGAGGGGTGAGGTAAAGGCATCAGGCCGCACAAACCCAGACTGGTAGGCCGGGCAGGCGAAGTCGCTACCCGGCACCATGGCTTATTCCACAAAAATATGCGGATAGAAGCGTGACAGATCCTGGGTGATCAGCGCCCGATCTTCGCGAATACCGATCCCGGCTGGTTGATCGTTGATCAGCCAGCTGCCAATCAGCATATAGCTGTCGCCATACTTCGGCAGTTGATAGAACTGCTGGACGATCATCCCTTCTTCGCCATACGGGCCTTCTACCGCTTCCACGGTGTTACCGTTTTCGATAATCGACACGTTGGCACCTTCGCGGGAGAAAATCGGCTTTTTTGACATACTTATCCATTGGCGGATAGTCATCTTCCGCGAAGTACGCTGGCAGCAGGTTCGGATGGTCAGGGAACATCTCCCATAGCATCGGCAGCAGGGCCTTGTTGGAGATGATGCTTTTCCATGCCGGTTCCAGCCAACGCACACCCGCATCTTCCAGCTTGGTGGAGAACACTTCGCGCAGCATGTATTCCCAGGGGTAGAGCTTGAACAGGTTACTGATAACCTGATCCTGGGTGTCGGTGAACTGACCTTTTTCGCCCAGCCCGATATCTTCGATATAGAGGAACTCGCTGGCAACCTCGGCTTCGGCTGCGCAATCCTGCAAATACTGCACCGTGCCGCGATCTTCGACCGTGTCACGACAGCAGGCAAAATGCAGCAGGCTAAAACCGTGCTGCTCGCGCAGTTCAGCGAAACGTTCAATCAGCTTTTCCTGCAGGCTGTTGAACTGGTCGCTGCCTTCTGGCAGATGACCGGCGTTCAGCTGATCTTCCAGCCAGATCCACTGGAAGAAGGCTGCTTCGTACAGCGAGGTTGGTGTATCGGCGTTGTTCTCGAGCATCTTCGGCTCGCCGGTGCCATCCCACGCCAGATCGAGGCGCGAATAGAGCGACGGCTGATGCGTCTGCCATGACTGACGTACAAAGCTCCAGGTGTGCTTCGGAATGCGGAATTTCGTCAGCAGCTCATCGCTGGCAATGACTTTCTCCACGACCTTGAGGCACATCTGGTGCAGTTCTGCCGTCACCGCTTCCAGCTTTTCAACCTGGGCGAGGGTCAGTTTGTAATAGGCATCTTCACACCAGTACGGCTCGCCGTACATGGTGTGAAAGTTGAAACCGTATTCGGTGGCTTTTTCGCGCCAGTCCGGGCGCTCAACAATACTGACTCGTTCCATTATCAGCCGCCCATAGAGCGTGATGAGGTGCCGGTCGCGCTACGCTGCATGGTGTTCTGTTTGGCAACAGAATCACCAAAGCCGCCGCGGGTCACGGTGCTGGTGGTGGCCGGTTTTGGCGCCATCGCGGTCTTAGGTACGTTCATGGTGCGGCCCGGCTGGGCTGCGCCATAACCTTTGCCGCTGGCATCGGTGTACTGGCCGTAAGCCGGGCTGGCCGGGTTCTTCGAGCTGAACAGCGGCTGCTGTTGATAGCCCGCGCCGCCGCTCATCAGGCGGCCCATCATGTAACCCGCCATCAGTGGCATCCAGAAGCTGCCGCTGGACTGCGCCTGTGCCTGGTTTTCTGCTGGCGCGGTGCCAGCCTGCGCCGGGGCCGGAGCCTGCTGGCACTGGCCTTCACCGAACTCTGCCACGCAGTCTTCACGGCTGGCGTATTTCGGCGCGGTACGTTCCGCTTCCTTCAGAGCGTTGTTGTACGAGGCTGTACACTCCGCGCTTTTGCCGGTAGCAGCCGCACAGTCATCGGCATTCTGATAGAGAGAAACCGTTTCGTCGGTTTTTTCACAGCCTGCCAGCATAAATGCGGCGCTCAGCGCCAGGGCGACAGGGGTGAAATGACGCGCGTTCCAGCTTTTGCGGAACGAGGCGTGATTAATGGATTTTGTCCGTTTCATAATTGTCTTCCAGGACCCAGTGGTAAAACACAGCAAATAACGCTCAGAATAGAGGATGAGTGGTGGAAATTGAAGCGACGGAGGCGAAACAGGGGGATATTTACGTTGGCTTACGTTTTTTTGTCGGGCTGCTCGTTTATAAACCCGACCTGGAGAACCCAGGCCGGGTATTCGCATCAGTTACGGGCAGGGGTGAGCGCCGAAGCTTGAGTCAGAGTATTGCCGTTATAACCGTCAGCAGAGGCGTCCTGCTGTGGATTTTCTGGTGCCACGGATTCCGGCGTCGTGGAGATCGGTTTACCCAGCGCGGTATTCAGCGCCACCAGATCCTGCTCGTTCAACGTACCCAGCGCTGATTTGATATTCAGCTGGTTAATCAGGTAGTTGTAACGGGCGTTGGAGAGCTGCTGTTTGGCGTTGTACAGCGTGGTGGTCGCGTCCAGCACATCAACAATGGTACGGGTACCTACGGAATAACCGGCTTCCGACGCATCCAGTGAGCTTTGGGCAGAGACAACGGCCTGTTTGTAAGCGTTGATGCTGCTGACAGAGGCGTTCACGTTGTTAAACGAGGAGCGTACGGTCTGCACAACGCTGCGGTGCGCGCTTTCAAGCTGCTCGCTGGCACCCACGAAGTTGTACTGCGCCTGTTTCACCTGTGAATTGACCTGGCCGCCCTGATAGATCGGCAGAGAGAAGCTCAGGCCGATTTTGTTCTGGCCAACATCGCTATCGCTGTACTGACCGGCGGCGGCTCCGCTGGTTCTGGAACCGCTGTAACTGGTGTTAGAGAGGCTGCTGGAGGCGTTCAGGCTCAGGGTTGGCAGATGACCATCCTGTGCCAGACGGATCTGCTCGCGAGCCAGATCCTGGTTCAGACGGGCCTGCAACAGGCTCAGGTTACGGTTTTCAGCTTCTTTCAGCAGGGCATTCACCGCCTTTGGCTTTTCAGCTTTGAAGCGATCCACGTTCAACGATGCCAGTTGCGGGTAGTAGTTACCGGTGACCTGACGCAGCTGTTCAACGGCGTTATCCAGGTCGTTACGCGCGGTAACTTCGTTCGCCAGCACGGCTGTCGTATTGTGAACGGGCGTTCTGCACGTCGGTGATGGCAACCAGGCCCACGTTGAAACGCTGGGTGGTCTGATCGAGCTGACGATAGATAGCTTGTTTCTGCGCTTCGGTGTAGGAGAGCGTATCGATTGCGCTCAGCACGCGGAAGTAAGCCGTTGCGGTGTTGAGGATCAACGTCTGCTGGTCGGTCTGGAAGGTGACATCCTGGATACCGGCAGATTTTTCCTGGCAGGCTCAGGTTACGCCATTTAGACATATCGAACAGCGTCTGGGTTAACTGGAGTGAACCGCTGGTGACATTGGAGTCAACGCCGTTAGCATCACGGTAACCGTTGTTATAGCTATAGTCTGCACCTAAACCCAGCTGTGGTAATAAAGGGCTACGTGCTTCATTGATCTTTTCAAAGGCAGCATCACGATCGGCAGCGGACTTACGCAGTTCCGGGTTGCTCAGACGTGCCTGCTTATAAACTTGAATCAGGTCCTCTGCCTGACTCATCGCGCTGAAACCCGTCAGGCTCAGGCCGATGAGGATGGGGAGCAATTTCTTCATTTGCTTTCCTTGTTGTGAAGCTTAGTTAGCGCTGATCTAATTAAAAATATCTACCGATTCTAGCAGACTTCGCCACTGCAAAAGGTTGGCGTTCCGTGCCATGCGGCAGTAACTTGCACCAATTTACCATACTGTAGTAGAAACCGCAGTTGAGCAGAATTGAATTTCACCCTAACGCCACCATTTATACCAGGATGCAAAAATGGATAAACCAGAAAATTTGCCAGTGACTTTCACAAAAAACGATGTAGAAATTATTGCACGAGAAACGCTCTACAGCGGATTTTTTTCACTGGAATTATACCGTTTTCGCCATCGTCTGTTTAACGGCGAAATGAGTGGCGAAGTGAGACGCGAAATTTTTGAGCGCGGGCATGCTGCAGTCTTGCTACCCTTTGACCCAGTGCGCGACGAAGTGGTACTGATAGAGCAGATTCGCATTGCCGCGCTGGATACCAGCGAAAGCCCGTGGCTGCTGGAGATGGTGGCCGGGATGGTGGAAGAGGGCGAGACGCCGGACGATGTCGCCCGCCGCGAGGCGATGGAAGAGGCCGGGCTTAATGTCGGTCGCACAAAACCGATCACCAGCTATCTGGCAAGTCCTGGGGGCACCAGCGAGCGCCTTTCCGTTTTGGTTGGCGAAGTGGACGCCACGACCGCACAAGGGATTCACGGTCTGGTTGATGAAAACGAAGATATTCGTGTTCATGTGGTAAGTCGGGAGCAGGCTTATCAATGGGTAGAGGAGGGGAAAATCGACAACGCGGCTTCTGTCATCGCTTTGCAATGGCTCCAGCTGCATTATCAGGACTTACGAAACGAGTGGAAAAAATGAAGCGTTATACACCTGACTTCCCTGAAATGATGCGCCTGTGCGAGACCAATTTCGCACAATTGCGCCGACTACTGCCGCGTAACGATGCGGTCGGTGAAACAGTGAGCTATCAGGTGAGCAACGCGCAGTATCGGTTAACCATTGTTGAATCAACCCGTTACACCACACTGGTGGAAATTGAGCAAACCGCCCCGTCCATCAGCTACTGGAGCCTCCCGTCAATGACGGTACGGCTTTATCATGACGCGATGGTCGCTGAAGTGTGTTCAAGTCAGCAGATCTTCCGCTTCAAAGCGCGGTATGATTACCCAAATAAAAAGTTGCATCAACGTGACGAAAAGCATCAAATTAATCAGTTTCTGGCCGATTGGTTAAGATACTGTTTAGCACATGGAGCGATGGCGATTCCGGTTTGTTAGCGTCGTAAACCTACCTAAGGACACCATTTGGAAAGCCTGTTGAACCTGACTGTTGCTGGTGGGGCGCCAGTCAGGGTATTGCAAATTACTGATACTCACCTGTTTGCCAATAAGCATGAAACCCTGTTAGGTGTAAATACCTGGGAGAGTTATCAGGCTGTTCTGGAAGCCATTCATGCTCAGAATCGCCAATGCGATCTGATTGTCGCCACGGGCGATTTGGCACAAGATCAAACCTCCGCGGCTTATCAGCATTTTGCTGAAGGTATCGCGAGCTTTAACGCGCCCTGCGTCTGGTTACCCGGTAATCACGATTTTCAGCCTTCAATGTACAGCGCGCTGCAGGATGCGGGAATTTCGCCTGCGAAGCGGGTTCACTCGGGTGACAGCTGGCAAATCCTGCTCCTCGACAGCCAGGTTTTCGGCGTGCCGCACGGCGAGCTGAGCGACTTTCAGCTGGAGTGGCTTGAAGCCCGGCTCGAGGCAGAGCCTGACCGCCATACCCTGCTTTTACTGCACCATCATCCCCTGCCGGCAGGATGCAGCTGGCTCGATCAGCACAGCCTGCGCAACTCTGCCGCCCTGGATCAGGTGCTGGAGAAATTCCCGCGGGTCAAACATTTACTCTGCGGCCATATTCACCAGGAGCTGGATCTCGACTGGAACGGCCGTCGCCTGCTGGCTACGCCGTCCACCTGCGTACAGTTCAAACCGCACTGCGCGAACTTTACCTTAGACACCATTGCTCCTGGCTGGCGCTGGCTGGACCTGCATGCCGACGGCTCGGTAACAACCGAAGTCTGCCGCCTGCAAGGCACGCAGTTCCGCCCGGATACGGCGTCAGAAGGCTACTGATGTCTGCGCTCCTCTATCTGCACGGGTTCAACAGTTCCCCGCGCTCCGCAAAAGCGACGCTGTTTCGACAGTGGCTGGAGGTGCATCATCCGCACATCCAGATGATCGTCCCGCAACTGCCGCCATACCCGGCCGAGGCTGCCGAAATGCTGGAAGCGATTGTCATGGAGCACGGCGGCGAACCCTTCGGCGTGGTGGGATCTTCCCTCGGCGGCTACTACGCCACCTGGCTGTCCCAGTGCTTTATGGTGCCAGCGGTGGTGGTCAACCCGGCGGTGCGGCCTTTTGAGCTGCTGGTGGGCTATTTGGGTCACAACGAGAACCCCTACACCGGACAGCAATATGTGCTAGAGTCACGCCATATTTACGACCTCAAAGTTATGCAGATTGATCCGCTGGAAGCGCCAGATCTTATCTGGCTGCTGCAACAGACGGGTGATGAAGTACTGGATTACCGCCAGGCGGTGGCGTATTACGCCTCCTGCCGCCAGACTATAGAAGAGGGCGGTAATCATGCCTTCACGGGCTTTGAGGATCATTTCACCCAGATTGTCGATTTTCTTGGTCTGCACAGCCTCTGACAATCGCTGCGAATTGCTAGTTTAAATCATGACGCAAACCTATAACGCTGATGCCATTGAGGTACTCACCGGGCTTGAGCCGGTTCGCCGCCGTCCGGGGATGTACACCGATACCACGCGCCCAAACCATCTGGGCCAGGAAGTAATTGATAACAGCGTCGACGAAGCGCTGGCGGGTCATGCCAAACGCGTCGACGTTATTCTGCATGCCGACCAGTCGCTGGAAGTCATCGACGACGGTCGCGGCATGCCGGTGGATATCCACCCGGAAGAGGGTGTTCCGGCGGTTGAGCTGATCCTCTGTCGCCTGCATGCGGGCGGCAAGTTCTCCAACAAAAATTACCAGTTCTCCGGTGGCCTGCACGGGGTAGGTATCTCCGTAGTTAACGCCCTGTCAAAACGCGTTGAAGTCACCGTGCGCCGCGACGGCCAGGTCTACAACATCGCCTTTGAAAATGGCGATAAAGTGCAGGATTTGCAGGTGATCGGTACATGCGGCAAGCGCAATACCGGTACCAGCGTCCACTTCTGGCCAGACGAAAGCTTTTTTGATAGCCCACGTTTCTCCGTCTCGCGCTTAACGCACATTCTGAAAGCGAAAGCGGTGCTCTGTCCTGGGGTGGAGATCACCTTCAAGGACGAGGTTAACAACAGCGAGCAGCGCTGGTGTTATCAGGATGGCCTGAATGACTACCTGGCCGAAGCGGTAAACGGTTTGCCCACCCTGCCCGAAAAACCTTTTATCGGTAACTTTTCCGGTGATACGGAAGCGGTAGACTGGGCGCTGCTGTGGCTGCCGGAAGGCGGCGAGCTGCTGACCGAAAGCTACGTGAACCTGATCCCGACCATGCAGGGCGGAACGCACGTTAATGGCCTGCGCCAGGGCCTGCTGGACGCGATGCGTGAGTTTTGTGAATACCGCAATATCCTGCCGCGCGGCGTGAAGCTGTCAGCAGAAGATATCTGGGAGCGCTGCGCCTATGTGCTGTCGGTCAAAATGCAGGATCCGCAGTTTGCCGGGCAGACCAAAGAGCGTCTCTCCTCGCGCCAATGCGCGGCGTTCGTTTCGGGCGTGGTGAAAGATGCCTTCAGCCTGTGGCTGAACCAGAACGTGCAGGCAGCGGAAATGCTGGCCGAAATGGCCATCTCCAGCGCCCAGCGGCGTCTGCGTGCGGCGAAGAAAGTGGTGCGTAAAAAGCTCACCAGCGGCCCAGCGCTGCCGGGCAAGCTGGCGGACTGCACCGCGCAGGATCTGAACCGTACCGAACTGTTCCTGGTGGAAGGTGATTCCGCAGGCGGATCAGCCAAACAGGCGCGCGATCGTGAATATCAGGCGATCATGCCGCTGAAGGGTAAGATCCTTAACACCTGGGAAGTCTCTTCCGATGAGGTGCTGGCGTCGCAGGAGGTGCACGACATCTCCGTGGCAATCGGGATTGATCCTGATAGCGAGGATTTGAGCCAGCTGCGTTACGGCAAGATTTGTATCCTTGCGGATGCGGACTCCGATGGTCTGCACATCGCTACCCTGCTGTGTGCGCTGTTTGTGAAGCACTTCAGAACGCTGGTGAAAAACGGTCACGTCCACGTCGCGCTGCCGCCGCTGTACCGTATCGATCTCGGTAAAGAGGTCTATTACGCCCTGACGGAAGAAGAGAAAGCGGGCGTGCTGGAGCAGCTCAAGCGTAAGAAGGGCAAACCGAACGTGCAGCGCTTTAAAGGGCTGGGCGAGATGAACCCGTTACAGCTGCGTGAAACCACCCTCGATCCCAACACCCGCCGTCTGGTGCAGTTGACCATCAGCGATGAAGATGAGCAGCAGACCAACGCGGTGATGGACATGCTGCTGGCCAAGAAGCGCTCGGAAGATCGTCGCAACTGGCTGCAGGAGAAGGGCGACCTCGCGGATATCGAAGGCTGATCCTCTCTGGCAAGGTAATAGCAAAAAGGCAACCCAGGTTGCCTTTTTTAATGTTGCATCCTCTGCCCGCAGGCGAGAGCCGGGGCGAGGCGCTCAGGCCGCACCGTGATTCTTCCGGTATTGCAGGGGCGTCTCTCCGATGCCCTTTTTAAAGGCGCTGATAAAATAGGTCACATCAGAAAACCCCACCCGCGCGGCGATATCCCGCACGCTGGCATCAGAGTGCAGCAGACTCTCGCAGGCCTTACGCAGGCGTAACGTATTCAGGTAATCGTGGATCTTCTCCCCCGTTTCGGCGTGGAATTTCCGCGACACATAGCTGCGGGATTTCCCCAGCTCGTCTGCCAGCGCATCAAGGCTGAATTTTTGCTGATAATGCTCATCAAGCCAGAACATCACCTGGCTGGCGATGCCGCGGCTGTTGCCGGGCTGGCCTTCATCGTCATGCGGCAGCATGGCAAACAGGCCGATCAGCAGGCTGGCGATCCGCTCGCTGTTCATCGGCGGCGGGTAACAGCTGAAGAGATGATCGAGATGGCTGTGGCAGTGCGCCATATCCGCCACCCAGGCTTCTCCTCCGCGTTGCGACAGCTTCTGTAGCCGCTGCTGGGTCTGCGGAAAATCACGCAGCGCCTTCAGAACCGCATGCTGGTCGAGATGAATAATGGTGCGGCGGTAGTTGGCTTCGGCCTGCGGATCCACCATCACCTTATGCAGGGTAAAGGGCGGAAAGAAAAACAGCCGCCCCGGGCGCATGGTGTAGTGGCGGTTATCGACAATCGCCACGCCAAAGCCTTCTTCGACATAGAGAATTTCCAGACACTGGTGCCAGTGATGATAGCGCACGGTGTTGGCGAACAAACGACTGAACGACACGATGGTGTCGTTCAGGGCGATAAGCTCCAGATGTTCCGCTGTGGGTGTCTCACGCATAGTGCAATAAAACTCAACTTTTCCCTTTCCTTGTCACTTTATAAACCACCTTTTTAAATTTCCTTAACTGCGGGTTTATTCATCTCTCACTCCTGTGACCCGGCTAACATTTCTGCACCTTGCTGATTAACTATTCTTTGCCGCAGTTGATTACGAGGATGGACCTATGTGCGCGGCAAACAAAGAAAAATCAAATCCGTTGTCATCCCGCCAGGATCTGGTGGCGGCACTGAACACCCTGCTTGCGGCGGTAGACACGCAGTTCCCGGCAGGTCTTTCTCGCTTTTCGCTGGGCGACACCAGCGCGCACTACGCCACGGATGTTGCGCAGATGGAGGGGCTGTCCCGCGTATTGTGGGGGCTGTTTCCGCTGATAGCCGCCGGCGACAGCACGCCGTACAGCGACAAATACATCGCCGCCATTAAACAGGGCACCGACCCGCACAGCGCAGGTTACTGGGGCGAGGCGGGGCCTTACGATCAGCGTCTGGTGGAGATGGCGGCCTATGGTCTGGGGCTGGCGCTGTTGCAGGAGAACCTTACCGAACGGTTTAGCGAACGTGAACTGATGAACCTGCACGCCTGGCTGAACCAAATCACCGACGCGACGATGCCGGACAGCAACTGGAACTACTTCGCCATCATGGTACAGCTCGGCTTTAAGCGTGCTGGACTGCCTTATGACCAGCAGGCCATCGATCGGCGCTTTGCGATGATGGATGCCTATTATCTCGGCGATGGCTGGTACTCCGACGGCCCGGGGCGGCCAAAGGATTACTACATCTCAATGGCATTTCACTTCTACGGCCTGATCTACGCCACTCTGAGCGGCGATGAGGCGCGGTCAGAGGTGCTGCGTCAGCGATCCGCCCTGTTTGCCGAAGACTTTATTTATATGTCTGCCCCCGACGGCGCCTCGGTGCCCTTTGGCCGCAGCCTGACCTACCGCTTCGCGATGGTCGCCTTCTGGAGCGCAGTGGCCTTCTCCGGGCTGGAAGTGTTCACGCCGGGCATCGTGAAGGGGATTATCCTCCGTCATTTGCGCTGGTGGCAGCAGCAGCCGATTACCGATCGCGATGGGATCCTGACCCTCGGCTTTGCCTACCCGAACCTGGCGATGTGCGAGGACTATAACTCCCCTGGCTCGCCCTACTGGGCGCTGAAAACCTATCTGATCCTTGCCCTGCCGGAGAGCCATCCGTTCTGGCAGGCCGACGAGCAGCCGCTGCCCGCGCTTGCTGAAACGCGCGTCATTCCCATGCCCAGCAGATCCTGATCCACACCGATCATGTCACCCCTGCTCACCGCCGGGCAGCTGGAGCTGAACAACTACGTCAACACCGAGGCGAAGTACACCAAATTTGCCTACTCCAGCCGCTTCGGTTTCACCATTGAGCGCGGGCGTTTCGGCCTTAAGCATGCCGCCTGTGATTCCATGCTGCTGCTGGCCGACGGCGATAACTACTTCCGCGGACGTCGCGAGTGCGAAGCGGTCCGCATCGATGAGAATTACATCTTTTCGCGCTGGTCGCCGTGGCATGACGTCCATATCGAGAGCTGGCTGGTGCCCTTTGGTGAGTGGCATCTGCGTCTGCACCGCATCAACAGCGCCCGCACGTTGCAAACGGTTGAAGGTGGATTTGCGGTGATGAAAACCGAACCGCAGCTGAGCGAACGGGGCAGTTATCTGAGTGCAGCTAACGGCAGCAGCGCCATTGTCGATCTCTCACCTGCCGTTACCCGCCAGCCGGACTGCGTAGTAACGCCGCCAAACAGCAGCGTCATGTTTGCCGACTGCGCCGCCATTCCGGTGCTCGCCACCACAGTTCCGCAGGGCGAGAGCTGGCTCTGCTGCGCGGTGACGGCCTCCGTTAACAATAAAAACAGGGCGGAACCCCCTCAACTGGACATTAACAATAACCAGGTCGTCATTCGCGTGCCTGGAAGCGAACGTCAGCTGTCGTTCATTTTATAAAGCCCTTACCCTGGATATCGGCGAGGATGGTATGAATAACAAAACTGAATATTACAAAATCAGCAGTTTTATCTTTCTCTATTTCTTTACCTGGTCGGCAAGTATTGGTCTGCTGGCAATCTGGCTCGGACAAAAAGCCAATCTCAGCGGGTCGGTGATCGGCACCGTATTTGCGGTGAACGGCATCTTCTCCGTTATTCTCAAACCGATCTACGGCTATATTCTGGATAAGATCGGTATGAGCAAATACCTGCTCTATTTTGTGGTGGCGATGTCTGCCCTGATGGCGCCGTTCTTTATTTACGTCTATCAGCCGCTGTTAATGTCTAACACCATGCTGGGGATTATTATCGGCGCGCTCTATTTAAGCTTCGCCTGGTATGCGGGCGTGGCGGCGTGCGAATCCTATTCCGACCGTTTCAGCCGTCTGAATGGCATGGAATTTGGGCAGATCCGCATGTGGGGATCGCTCGGCTGGGCGGTGGCCTCCTCGTTTTCCGGTCTGCTGTTTAACCTCTCGCCGGCGTACAACTTTATTATGGGCAGCGTGGCGTCGGTGATTATGCTCATCGTCCTGCTGAGCCTGAAGGTGAACACTAACTCCGAGCATGCCGGTGAGGTGCTGACCAAAGAGAAAATCGCGCCAGCTGATGTCTATGCCTTACTGCGCAGCCGCAAGTTCTGGGCGTTCTGCCTGTATGTGGCGGGCGTGGCGTGGATGATGTTTATCGCCGAACAGCAGTTCTCGCGCTATTTCGTTACCTTCTTCGATGATGTTCACCAGGGCAACGCGGTATTTGGCTATCTCGGCACCGTGCAGTCGGGCATGGAGTTCGTGATGTATATGGTGATCCCGCTGTTCGTGAACTTTATCGGCGCGAAGCGTGGATTATTGATCGTCGGTCTGATTGTCGGGGCGCGACTGATTATTTCCGGGATGTGCGACTCCCATTTGTTAATTTCGGTTCTTAAGCCGCTGTACGGCCTGGAAATCTGCCTCCTGCTGGTGTCGGTATTCAAATATATTGCCGAGCATTTCGATAAGCGCGTAAACGCCACCATGTATCTGCTGGGCTATCAGGCGATGCTCTACGTCGGTAACGTCGTGGTGTCGTCCCCCGCCGGTTATATGTATGACCGCATCGGCTTTGAGCAGACCTATATCATCATGGGCGCCACGGCGCTGACCTTTACCCTTATTTCTGCGTTTACGTTATCCGCCTGCCAGAGTAAATGGCGCGGCGCTAAAACGCTGAACGTTGCAGAACACCACTAATTTACGCCGTCAAAGAAGGAATCGAATTATGTTAAGTCATATCACCGAGGAACGTCTGGCCGATATTCCCGCGCCCGTGGATGAACGCGCGTTTAGCGATGAGCTAAGCTCGGCGCGCAGCCACGTCCTCGACCTGATTAGCCGTCATTTAACGGAGTTCGGCGACAAATTTCCGGCAGAAACCTGCAAGGAGGGGGTACTACCCGCTGACGGAGAACGTCGAGTGGACCACCAGCTTCTGGACCGGGCAGCTTTGGCTGGCGTGGGAGATGAGCGGCGAGGAGAAATTCCGCGCCATGGCCGAGAAACATACCCGCTCGTTTGGCCTGCGCATCGCCGGGCGCAGCGACACCAACACCCACGATCTCGGCTTTCTCTACACGCTCTCCTGCGTGGCAGACTGGCGGTTGACCGGCAGCCGTGAGGCGCGCGGTTTCTCGCTGCTGGCCGCCGAAGCGCTGCTGGAACGCTTCCACGAAAAAGCGAAGATTATCCAGGCCTGGGGCGATCTGGCCGACCCGGAACAGGCCGGGCGGATGATCATCGACTGCAACATGAACCTGCCGCTGCTCTACTGGGCGACCGAGCAGACCGGCGATCCGCGCTTTGCCGAGGCCGCCAGAGCGCATGTCATGCAGGCGGCAACCTACCTTATCCGCGAAGACGCCTCGACCTTCCACACCTACTATATGGACGTAGTTACCGGCGCGCCGCGCTACGGCAATACCCAGCAGGGCTATGCGGATGACTCCTGCTGGTCGCGCGGCCAGGCGTGGGGGATCTACGGCTTCCTGCTGAGCTACATCTATACCGGCGACGCGACGATGATCGCCCTGTCGAAACGGCTGGCGAACTACTTCCTCAATCGCCTGCCGGAGGATTACGTCTGTCACTGGGATCTGGCCCTTGTGGGCACGGATGCCTTGCGCGATTCGTCATCGGCGGCGATTGCGGTGTGTGGTCTGCTGGAGCTGGTGAAGCATCTGCCGGTGACCGACCCGGACCGCGAGCGCTATCTGGCATGGGCGAAAGGGATTATGTCCTCCCTGACGAAGCACTATCTGATGGGCAAAGAGGAGAAGGGCAACGGCCTGTTGAAGCACTCGGTCTATCACCTCGCCAGCAACAAAGGGGTGGATGAGTGCGCCAGTTGGGGGGATTACTTCTACGTTGAAGCCCTGGTGCGCTTTACCCAGAGCTGGAAATTGTACTGGTAAAAAACGGCTGGGGTGAGGATATCACCACCCCAGCACATCTTTGATGACCCGCCGGTAGGGGGTGTCGATTTGTTCCGGCACCTGGCCAATATAGTCCCGCGCGTGCTGACGGGCCTCACCGCTCAGGCTGTCCAGATAGACAATGGCTTCGTCTACGGTGGGTACGCGTCCCTCCAGCGAGGCGCTTCTTGGCGGTAGCCCGGTCCAGATCACCGCCTCGATGCCTCTCTCCACCGCCCATTCTGAGAGCAAACCGGTAGGGCGGCCAGCAATCAACAACGAGCCAATGCCATCACAGCGTTCCTCGGGGATCCCCTCGCGTTCGCGCAAAGCCTGACAGGCAACGCTCAGCGTTTCCGCGTCGAGCCACGCCCAGAGCACCGGCACGGCGGGTGCATTCATACAGATGGCCGTCGCCAGTTCACCGCCATCGCTGACCCGGGAAAATTCCACGGGCAGCGACGGACCGTCGGTTTGCCACTCCCCGGCGACGGGGAGTGGGCCGCTTTTCCATATCAATGAACCCCAGCCCAGACAGGCTATCTTCATCCTTTTCCCTCGATGTGACGCTAAATTGACGTTACGTTTCAGGCTTCAGGAATACGCAGCGTCTGCCCTGGATAAATTTTATCGGGGCTGGAGAGCATAGGTCGGTTGGCTTCAAAGATTTTGTTGTATTTCGACGCATCGCCATACACGGTTTTGGAGATGGCGCTTAAGGTATCGCCCGATTTTACCGTGTAGTAGGTGGCCTCATGCTGGGTGTCGGTTGCGGTGATGGTGTTTTCCACCTCGCTGACGCCCGCAATGTTCCCCACTGCGACCTGAATTTTTTCTTTCTGCTCCTGGGTGAGCCCGTCGCCTGTCACTACGGCCTTACCGTCGTTGACGTTGACCTGCACCTTATCGGCACCCGGGATGTTGAGTTTTTTAAGATGCTCAGAGACTTTATCGCTTTGACCTTTGTGATCGGTCAGGTTGTCCCACAGCTTTTCACCTGCTTCTTTAACGAAGTTAAAAATTCCCATTCCTTCCTCCAGATAACAATGAAATCAGGAATAAGCATAGCAGGTGAGTCTCACGGTGATAAAAAAAGCCCGGTAGCGTTACGCAACCAGGCTTTCGATGTGGTGCCGTTTTACCCGGTAGCGCTTCGCTTACCGGACCAGCAAAACCCAGGCCGGGCAAACGCAGCGCCGCCCGGCGATACGGGGAGGTTAGACCCCGTTTTCCAGAATACGGATATGGGTTTCCAGAACATCCCCTTTCACCGCCTCGCTCCACGCTTTCATATGTGGGGTCTGCAGGTGGGCTTCGAGGTGGGCCACGGTTTCCCACAGTTCAACCATCACAATCGAGTCCGGGGCTGTGGTCTGGAAGCTGACGCCTGCGGCGGTGTCCACCATCGGCGCGTAGCCGTGGCAGCCTGCCTCTTCTAAAACGGTCGGGATAATTTTTGCGAACTGATCCAGCACCGCCTGACGGTGATGTTGTCCAGGACGGGTGCGAATTTCAGCAATAACGGTAAGCATGGTCATTTCTCCTGATAACATGCCACCAGTTAAGCAAAAATTTCCGCGAGATGCTTGCGATATTCTGCGATATAGCGTGGCACATCCGGCATTTTGATTACGTCGTTGGTGATAAAGGTCGGCAGCGCCTCCATCCCGAGGAACTGATTGGCCTTGTGAAACGGCAGATAAACACCGTCAACGCCCACGCCGTGGAAGAACTGATCTTCTTCGGTGAAGGCTTCCATCGGGGCATTCCAGGTCAGGGAGAGCATGTATTTTTTTCCCTGAATCAGGCCGCCGGAGCCGTATTTCTTCGACGCATCAGAGCGGGTACGGCCATCGCTGGCATAGAGCGCGCCGTGGCCTTCGGTAAAGACATCGTCCATGTACTTTTTCACGGTCCATGGTGCGCCCATCCACCAGCCAGGCATCTGCCAGATAACGACGTCAGCCCAGAGGAAGTTCTGCACTTCGGCCTGGATATCGTACTCACCGTCGGTGCGCACGACCTTAACATCATGCCCGGCGTCGCGCAGGAAACCATCCGCGACCTCGGTCAGGGTGTCATTCAGTTGGCCATTGGAGTGGGCGAATTTTTTCGCACCGTTGATAATCAGAATATTGCTCATTAAGTTGTCCTCAGAGTAGCGAGTCTGAGGGCCATTCTACGCGCGACAGCGGTGCGGTGAAATTAGCAAAATGTGCAAAGTCTTTTGCTGAAACAGCAATAATGCCTACCAGCTGATTCTGGCTTCAAATCCACCGTCCTGCCCATTGCCCAGCGTGACCGTCATCCGGTGCAGGGCGGCGATGCGCTTCACAATCGACAGACCCAGGCCGCTGCCGGTCTGATCCTGGCCGGGCGGACGATAAAAACGCTCCCCGATCCGCGTCAGGGCATCGGGGGCAATACCCGGGCCGTTGTCACGCACGATAACGCTGTGGGTGTCGAGCGTGACTTCCACCCGGCTACCCCCGCGGGCTGTAGCGTACGGCGTTATCCAGCAGGTTACGCACCAGCAGGCTCAGGAGAAGCTGCTGCCCGGTGCGGGTGACCTGTGGGTCGAGGATGTTCAGGCGGATCTCGATCCCGGCCTGCTGCGCCGGATGATAACTGTCCATCACCACCGACTGCAGTAAATCGGCCATGTTAAGGGGCTCAACATCGTCCAGGCTCTCCAGCGAATCCAGGCGCGACAACGTCAGGAGCTGTTCAACCAGCCGCGAGGCCCGGTCGATGCCGGCGTGCAGTTGGGTCAGGGCTTTCGCCTGCGCCTGCGGATCGTCCAGCGACAGTTGCGCCACTTCGGTCTGCACTTTCAGAGCGGTGAGCGGGCTGCGCAGCTCGTGGGCGGCATCCGAGGTGAAGCGGCGTTCGCGGGCCATCATCGCCTGCGTGCGGGCAAAAAGCTGATTGAGCGCGTCAACCACCGGGCGCACTTCAATGGGTACGCCCTGGGTTGCCAGCCGGTCGGTGGCGTCGGGAGTACGGGCGCGCAGGGTTTGGCTCAGCTTTTTCAGCGGCCTGAGCTCACGGCTTAACAAGACAATCAACACCAGCAGCATGATCGGCAGCGCCACCAGCCAGGGGGTAAACTGCGATCTGACCACATCCAGCGCCATCTCCTGGCGGTACTCATGCTCCTGGCCGACCACGACCCGGTATTTGCCGTCCGGCGCGGTGAGCCATAAGAATCGCCATTCATCGTTATCGTCGTTGAGTTGGCCGTTATCAAACCCATCCCGGCGATAGTGATACGGGATGTCGCGCCCGTTTTCACCGTCATTCAGCACCATCCTGCCGTCGGGAGTGTAGATGGCGAAGGCCAGCGCATCGTCGTCCAGGCGCCCATGTTTCGCTTTCTTTGGCACCTTGCGCATCCGTTCCGGGGCGCGGATCTCGTCCAGATCCATGGTCAGCAGCCGTTTGGCAAACAGCATCTGCTGGGTGTCGAACAGCTTATCGAGCGTATCGCGGGTCTGCTGCCAGGCGACAAGGCTGGCGGCAAACCAGGCGGTCAGCGACAGGGCGAGGAACAGCAGCGTCAGCCGCAGCTTGAGGCTCAGGCGTTGGGTCAGTTTCATGCATCACCCAGGGTATAACCGATGCCGTGTACGGTGCGGATAAAATCGCTGCCGAGCTTGCGGCGCAGATGGTGAACGTGGACCTCCACGGCGTTGCTGGAGACCTCGTCGTCCCAGGTATAGAGCTTCTCTTCGATCAGTTTGCGCGGCAGCACGCGGCCCGCGTTGCGCATTAACAGCTCCAGCAGGGCGAACTCTTTAGGCTTGAGCACCAGGGTTTCGCCATTGAGGCTGGCTACCAGTCGGCTGGGATCGAGCGTCACGCCGCCGTGGCGCAGTTCGCTGCGCGCCTGCCCGTGGCTGCGACGCACCAGCGCCTCAAGGCGGGCGGCCACTTCGATAAGCGCAAAGGGTTTACAGAGATAATCGTCGGCCCCCAGACGCAACCCCTCGACGCGCTGGTTGAGCGCATCACGTGCGGTCAGGATCAACACTGGCTCGCTGCGGCCTTGTTCCCGCCATTCGCGCAGGATTTGCAGCCCATCAATACCGGGCAGGGTCAGGTCGAGCACCACGGCGTCATAGGGGGCGCTGTAGAGCGCCGCTCTGCCGGTTTCACCCTCGGTGAACCAGTCCAGGCTAAAGCCCAGTTTCGTCAGGCCGGCCTTAATGCCGTCGCCAATCAGCTTGTCGTCTTCTACCAGTAAAATGCGCATGTTCCCTCCCTGATAAGGCCAGTAAACCCTCTGTCACGCTCCGCTGTACAGTAAAAAAATTTAAATTTTCCGCTTAAGAAGTTGTTAAGGTTTACCCTGTTTAATGGATTGCGAAACGACATTAAAGGGAGAGTTAAGATGAAAAAATACGCTGCTATTGCTGCCATCATGATGATCACCACTGCGCCGGTTTTTGCGGCTCAGGGCGGGTTTAACGGCCCGTCGGCGACGGCAACCCAGACGCAAACTCAGCAGGGCGGTTTTGTCGATAACGACGCCAACCTCACCACCGCAGCAAAGGTCAAGGATCTAAAGGACGATAGCTGGGTGAAACTGCGCGGCAACATCACCGAGCGCCTCTCCGACGACCGCTACACCTTCCGCGATGAGAGCGGCACGGTGAACGTCGAGATCGACAATAAGCGCTGGAACGGCGTGACCGTCACCCCGCAGGATAAGGTTGAGCTGCAGGGTAAAGTTGACAAAGAGTGGAACGATTTCGAAATCGACGTGAAACAGGTTATCAAGCTGAATAAATAACCCACAAAGGGGCCGCCGGTGCGGCCCCTTTTTCTCTGTGACTCGACTCGCCAGATGAGGTAGTATCTGCGGCAATATTGCCTGAAACCAACTGGTTTCTGAGTTGAGGAATCCCATTTAATGAGCGATATGGCAGAGCGCCTCGCGCTACATGAATTCACGGAAAACGCCTACCTGAACTACTCCATGTACGTCATCATGGACAGGGCGTTGCCGTTTATCGGTGATGGGCTGAAACCCGTTCAGCGCCGCATCGTTTATGCGATGTCTGAGCTGGGTCTGAATGCCAGCGCCAAGTTTAAAAAATCCGCCCGTACCGTGGGTGACGTGTTGGGTAAATACCATCCGCATGGCGACAGCGCCTGTTATGAAGCGATGGTGCTGATGGCCCAGCCGTTCTCGTACCGCTATCCACTGGTGGACGGCCAGGGTAACTGGGGTGCGCCGGACGATCCGAAGTCGTTCGCGGCGATGCGTTACACCGAATCCCGTCTCTCTAAATATGCCGAACTGCTGCTCAGCGAGCTGGGCCAGGGCACCGTGGAGTGGGTACCGAACTTCGACGGCACCATGCAGGAGCCGAAGATGCTGCCTGCCCGTCTGCCGAACATTCTGCTGAACGGCACCACCGGTATTGCCGTGGGGATGGCGACGGATATCCCGCCGCACAACCTGCGTGAAGTGGCGAAAGCGGCGATCACCCTGATTGAGCAGCCGAAAACCACGCTGGACGAGCTGCTGGATATCGTCCAGGGGCCGGACTATCCGACCGAAGCGGAGATCATCACCTCCCCGCGCGGAGATCCGCAAAATCTACCAGAACGGTCGCGGCTCCGTGCGCATGCGTGCGGTGTGGACAAAAGAGGACGGCGCGGTGGTGATCACTGCGCTGCCACACCAGGTCTCCGGCGCGAAAGTGCTGGAACAGATCGCCGCCCAGATGCGCAATAAAAAGCTGCCAATGGTGGACGACCTGCGCGACGAATCCGACCACGAAAACCCGACCCGTCTGGTGATCGTGCCGCGCTCCAACCGTGTGGACATGGAGCCGGTGATGAATCACCTGTTCGCCACCACCGATCTGGAAAAAAGCTACCGTATCAACCTGAACATGATCGGGCTGGACGGTCGTCCGGCGGTGAAAAACCTGCTGGAGATCCTCTCTGAATGGCTGACGTTCCGCCGCGATACCGTGCGCCGTCGTCTGAACCATCGTCTGGAGAAAGTGCTTAAGCGCCTGCATATCCTTGAAGGTTTGCTGGTGGCGTTCCTGAATATCGACGAAGTGATCGAGATCATCCCGTACTGAGGATGAGCCGAAGCCGGCGCTGATGTCGCGCTTTGGTATCAGCGAAACCCAGGCGGAAGCCATCCCTCGAGCTGAAGCTGCGTCATCTCGCCAAACTGGAAGAGATGAAAATCCGCGGTGAGCAGAACGAGCTGGAAAAAGAGCGCGATCAGCTGCAGGCGATTCTGGCGTCCGAGCGCAAGATGAATACCTTGCTGAAAAAAGAGCTGCAGGCCGACGCCGACGCGTTTGGCGACGACCGTCGCTCTCCGCTGCACGAGCGCGAAGAAGCGAAAGCGATGAGCGAGCATGACATGCAGCCGTCCGAGCCGGTGACCATCGTGCTGTCTCAAAGCGGCTGGGTTCGTAGCGCCAAGGGGCACGATATCGACGCTCCGGGCCTGAGTTACAAAGCGGGCGACAGCTTCAAAGCCGCGGTGAAGGGTAAGAGCAACCAGCCGGTGGCCTTTATCGACACTACCGGGCGCAGCTACGCCATCGATCCGATCACGCTGCCGTCGGCGCGCGGGCAGGGCGAGCCGCTGACCGGCAAGCTGACGCTGCCGCCGGGGGGCGACCATTGAGCATATGCTGATGGAAGGCGAGGAGCAGAAGCTGCTGCTGGCCTCCGATGCGGGCTACGGCTTTATCTGTACCTTTAACGATCTGATCTCGCGTAACCGTGCGGGCAAGGCGTTGATTAGCCTGCCGGATAACGCCCGGGTGATGGCTCCGCTGGTGATTGAGAACGAGAGCGATATGCTGCTGGCGATCTCCGCTGCTGGCCGGATGTTAATGTTCCCGCTCAGCGACCTGCCGCAGCTGTCGAAAGGCAAGGGCAATAAGATCATCAACATCTCGGCGGCAGAAGCGGCCTCAGGCGCAGATAGCCTGGCGCACCTCTTTATCCTGCCGCCGCAGAGCACCCTGACCATTCACGTGGGTAAACGCAAAATCAAACTGCGCCCGGAAGAGCTACAGAAAGTGGTGGGCCGAACGTGGACGTAAAGGGTCGTTGATGCGCGGCCTGCAACGCATTGACCGCGTGGAGATCGACTCTCCGCAGCGGGCGACCGCGGACGACAACGAAGCGTAACCGCGCTTCCCCCTTCGTTCAGGAGGGGGAGCCGTAAAAAAAACATCCGTTATACACCCCTAAACAATGCGAGATGCAGGACAAAACAGTTAATCGTTTTGTCCTGCACATAAGTATGACGGGTATAAAATCAAAGCAGTTAACCGCTTATAGTTGCAGTATAATCGTCAACTGTCAGGGGTTTTTGAGGTCGCTATGCTATTAATTGTTCGTTCTATTCTTGCCGTTATTTACTGCATTCTGGTCTGTATCTTCGGCTGTATTTACTGCCTGTTCAGCCCGCGTAATCCAAAGCATGTTGCCACGTTTGGCCACATGTTTGCCCGTCTGGGGCCGCTGTTTGGCCTGAAAGTCGAAACGCGTCTGCCAGAAGGGGCAGAGAAACATGGCAACGCTATCTATATCGGCAACCATCAGAACAACTACGATATGGTGACCGCGGCAAAAAATCGTTCAGCCACCTACCGTCACCGTGGGCAAAAAAAGCCTGCTGTGGGTGCCGTTCTTTGGCCTGCTCTACTGGCTGACCGGCAACCTGCTGATCGACCGTAACAACCGCGCCAAAGCGCACGGCACCATTGCTGAGGTGGTAAACCACTTCAAAAAAACGCAGAATCTCCATCTGGATGTTCCCGGAAGGGACCCGTAGCCGCGGTCGCGGCCTGCTGCCGTTTAAAACTGGCGCGTTTCACGCCGCAATTGCGGCAGGTGTACCGATTATTCCGGTGTGTGTTTCCAACACATCGAATAAGATTAACCTGAACCGCCTGCATAACGGCCTGGTTATCGTCGAGATGCTGCCGCCGGTCGATGTCAGTAAATATGGCAAAGATCAGGTGCGTGAGCTGGCGGCCCATTGCCGCGAATTAATGCTGAACAAAATCGCCGAACTCGATAAAGAAGTCGCAGAACGCGAAGCCGCTGGCAGGGTTTAAGCCGGTTTGCAGGGAAAACGACTTCCCGCGTTGTTAGTACGTTTATACATGGAGCTAATATGTCACTCAGTCGCCGTCAGTTTATTCAGGCATCGGGTATCGCCCTTTGTGCAGGTGCGGTTCCGCTGAGGGCAAACGCCGCCGGGCAGCAGCAACCGCTGCCCATCCCGCCGTTACTCGAATCCCGCCGCGGTCAGCCCGCTGTTCCTGACGTTGCAGCGTACCCACTGGTCGTTCACCCAGGGGACGCGGGCGAACGTCTGGGGCGTTAACGGGCGTTACCTTGGTCCGACCGTTCGCGTCTGGAGCGGGGATGACGTCAAACTGATCTACAGCAACCGCCTGGCAGAGAACGTCGCCATGACCATCAGCGGTTTGCAGGTGCCAGGCCCGCTGCTGGGCGGTGCGCCGCGCATGATGTCCCCCAGCGCTGACTGGGCGCCCGGTCTTGCCCGTTCGCCAGAACGCGGCGACCCTCTGGTATCACGCTAACACCCCAAACCGCACCGCGCAGCAGGTCTATACCGGTCTGGCGGGGATGTGGCTGGTGGAGGATGAGATCAGCAAATCCCTGCCGATCCCGAATCACTACGGGGTCGATGACTTCCCAATCATTATTCAGGATAAGCGGCTGGATAACTTCGGTACGCCGGAGTACAGCGAGCCGGGCAGCGGCGGTTTTGTCGGTGATACGCTGATGGTGAACGGCGCGCAAAGTCCCTATGTCGAGGTATCCCGCGGCTGGGTGCGCCTGCGTCTGCTGAATGCTTCCAACTCGCGGCGCTATCAATTGCAGATGAGTGATGGCCGGGCGCTGCACGTGATTGCCGGGGATCAGGGGTTCTTACCGGCCCCGGTGCCGGTTAAACAGCTGGCGCTGGCGCCGGGCGAGCGCCGCGAAATCCTGGTGGATATGACCAACGGCGACGAAGTGTCGATCACCTGTGGCGAGGCGGCGAGCATCGTTGACCGTCTGCGCGGCTTCTTTGAACCGTCGAGCATTCTGATCTCGACCCTGGTGTTGACCCTGCGTCCAACCGGCCTTCTGCCGCTGGTGACCGACACCCTGCCGATGCGCCTGCTGCCGGAAGACGTGCTGAGCGGGACGCCGGTGCGCAGCCGGGATATCAGCCTTGGTGACGATCCGGGCATTAACGGCCAGTTGTGGGATGTGAACCGCATTGATATCACCGCTCAACAGGGCACCTGGGAACGCTGGACGGTCCGTGCCGACATGCCGCAGTCGTTCCATATCGAAGGGGTGAAATTCCTGGTGCGTAACGTCAACGGCGCCATGCCGTTCCCGGAAGACAGGGGCTGGAAAGATACCGTTTGGGTCGACGGGCAGGTTGAACTGCTGGTCTATTACGGTCAGCCCTCCTGGCCACACTTCCCGTTCCTGTTCCACAGCCAGACGCTGGAGATGATGGATCGCGGTTCGGTTGGGCAAATGTTAATCAATCCAGCGCCGTAAATTTTTCCCCTCACCCTAACCCTCTCCCCAAAGGGGAGAGGGGACCGATCGGCGCACGCTTTCACCCCTCGCTCCTCTGGGGAGAGGGAACAGCCCGGTGCACGCTTTCATCCTCACTCCTCTGGGGAGAGGGCCGGGGTGAGGGGATAACACCCCGCACAATACTCCTTCAATTCCCCCAATGATCCAGCGTATAATCCCGCTCCTTTTGTCTATTTTTTCTTCGGAAGCATTATGAGCGCCATTTCCCTGATCCAGCCGGATCGTGACCTCTTCTCCCTGGCCCCAGTACTGGGCGGCCTGCTTTGGACCGGCACCCTTCCTGCCGATGTCTCGTGAAGAGATGGACCAACTTGGCTGGGACAGCTGCGACATTATTCTGGTGACCGGCGACGCCTACGTCGATCACCCGAGCTTTGGCATGGCGATCTGTGGTCGCATGCTTGAAGCCCAGGGCTTCCGCGTCGGGATCATTGCCCAGCCGGACTGGAACAGCAAAGAGGACTTTATGCGCCTCGGTAAACCAAAACCTGTTCTTTGGCGTCACCGCGGGCAACATGGACTCGATGATCAACCGCTACACTGCCGACCGCAAACTGCGTCACGACGACGCCTACACCCCCGATAACGTGGCGGGTAAACGCCCGGACCGCGCAACGCTCGTCTACACCCAACGATGCAAAGAAGCATGGAAAGACGTGCCGGTCATCCTGGGTGGCATCGAAGCGAGCCTGCGCCGTACCGCGCATTATGACTACTGGTCTGATACCGTGCGCCGTTCGGTGCTGGTGGATTCCAAAGCCGACATGCTGATCTTCGGCAACGGCGAACGTCCGCTGGTAGAAGTGGCGCACCGTCTGTCGCAGGGCGAGCCGGTAGGTAACATCCGCGACGTGCGCAACACCGCGATCATGGTGAAAGAGGCTCTGCCGGGCTGGAGCGGGGTAGATTCCCGTATCATCGATATGCCAGGCAAAATCGATCCGATCCCGCACCCGTACGGCGAAGATTTGCCGTGTGCGGATAACAAGCCTGTTGAGCCGAAGAAAGCCGAAGCGAAAGCCATCACCGTTCAGCCTCCGCGTCCAAAGCCATGGGAAAAGACCTACGTGCTGCTGCCGTCCTTCGAGAAAGTTAAAGCGGACAAAGTGCTCTACGCTCACGCCTCCCGTATTCTGCACCATGAAACCAACCCGGGCTGCGCCCGTGCGCTGATGCAAAAACACGGCGAGCGTTATATCTGGCTCAACCCGCCGGCGATCCCGCTCTCTACCGAAGAGATGGACAGCGTCTTTGCTCTGCCGTACAAGCGTGTACCGCACCCGGCATACGGTACCAGCCGCATTCCGGCCTACGAGATGATCCGCTTCTCGATCAACATCATGCGCGGCTGCTTCGGCGGTTGCTCCTTCTGCTCCATTACCGAGCACGAAGGCCGCATTATCCAGAGTCGTTCCGAAGAGTCGATTGTCAACGAGATCGAAGCCATTCGCGACACCGTACCGGGCTTTACCGGCGTGATCTCCGATCTGGGTGGCCCGACGGCCAACATGTATATGCTGCGCTGTAAGTCACCGCGTGCGGAGCAGACCTGCCGTCGCCTGTCCTGTGTCTATCCGAGCATTTGCGAGCACATGGACACCAACCACGAGCCGACGATCAACCTCTACCGTCGCGCCCGCGACCTGAAAGGCATCAAGAAGATCCTGATCGCTTCCGGGGTGCGCTACGACATCGCCGTGGAAGATCCGCGCTACATCAAAGAGCTGGCCACCCACCACGTGGGCGGTTATCTGAAGATTGCCCCTGAGCATACCGAAGAAGGCCCGCTGTCGAAGATGATGAAGCCGGGGATGGGTAGCTATGACCGCTTTAAAGAGCTGTTCGATACCTACTCAAAACAGGCCGGGAAAGAGCAGTACCTGATCCCATACTTTATCTCTGCCCACCCGGGTACGCGTGATGAGGATATGGTGAACCTGGCGCTGTGGCTGAAGCAGCGTCGCTTCCGTCTGGATCAGGTGCAGAACTTCTACCCGTCACCGCTGGCGAACTCGACCACCATGTATTACACCGGCAAGAACCCGCTGGGCAAGATTGGTTATAAGAGTGAAGATGTGGTGATCCCGAAAGGTGACAAACAGCGTCGTCTGCATAAAGCCCTGCTGCGTTATCACGATCCGGCTAACTGGCCGCTGATCCGCCAGGCGCTGGAAGAGATGGGGAAAAAGCACCTGATCGGCTCACGTCGCGACTGCCTGGTGCCTGCGCCTACGCTGGATGAAATGCGCGAAGCGCGTCGCCAGAACCGCAACACCCGTCCGGCTCTGACCAAGCATACGCCGATTGTGCATCAACGTTCGAACGCCGGGGCGACTGCGAAGAAGGGTGTAAAACGTAAGATCGGTTAAACGGTAAAAATGCCCGGTGGCGCTGCGCTTACCGGGCCTACATAACGATACTAAGGCCGGGTAAGGCGAAGCCGCTACCCGGCTTTTTTTGTCTTCCTGACTGGGGAATTCAGATAGCAGCACAAGGGAAGGAGACCCAAAATGAAACCAGGGAAGATAGCAGGGGCGATGTTGATTGCTCTGACGTTAAGCAGTTGCATAATGCACCGCCAGACACAGCCAGAGGTGGAAGGACGTCTAATCGACCGCACAGGTAAGCCAGTGCCGGGCGCTAAAATAACGTTAGAGAGTGAGCCGACGCTTTCTGTCGACAAGGGTCGTTTTGGTTTTCAGGGCCAGCATGAGTGGATCTTTTTGCTGCCGATAGGTCCGATGGACTGGATGTATCACACCTCGCTCCAGATGAGTGCCAACGGAAAGGAATATGAAGCAGAATTAGGTGGCGGTCCCGGTGGACCACATGAACTTGAAGGCAAAGCGTATAACGTCATTTGCACATTGCCTGACCTGCCCGGAAAGGCGAGATGTCAGTCTGGCTTATAGATTAAAACGAGCCCGGCGGAAGACCGGGCTCGTTTGAGGCATTACCCGCCAAATTGATCGGGATCCGGCCCTAAACGCTTGCCTTTATCCAGCTTCGCAATCTCACCCAGCTCGTCTTTATCCAGACGGAAATCCCACACCGCGAAGTTCTCCGCGATACGCGCCGGCGTCACAGATTTCGGGATCACCACCAGGCCGCAGTCCAGATGCCAGCGAATGACAATCTGTGCCGGGGTTTTGCCGTACTTATCCGCCAGATCGCGGATAATTTTCTGATCGAAGACCCCTTCGCCACCTTGCGCCAATGGGCTCCAGGATTCGGTCTGAATTTTGTGGGTCGCATTCCATGAGTGCAGCTGGCGCTGCTGCAGCAACGGGTGCAGTTCGATCTGGTTGATGACCGGGGCAACACCCGTCTCATCAATCAGGCGCTGCAGATGGTGGACCTGGAAATTACAGACCCCGATACTCTTCACCAGCCCGGCTTTTTGCAGGTCAATCATCCCTTTCCAGGCCTCGACATAGTGATCGATCGCCGGCACCGGCCAGTGCATCAGATACAGATCCACGAAATCGAGTTGCAGCTTGTCCAGGCTCTCCTGGAGTGCCTCCGCGGGACGCTTCTGGTCATCGTTCCACAGTTTGGTGGTGATAAATAACTCATCGCGTGACACACCGGCGCTGGCCAGCGCTTTGCCACGCCGTCCTCATTTTTATAGGCGGCTGCGGTATCAATAGAGCGATAGCCGACTTCCAGTGCTTTATGAATGGCGGAGACGACCTCGTCGTTACCGGCTTTCCATACCCCTAACCCCAACTGGGGCATTACGTTGCCGTCCTGAAGCTTGATTACGGTTTGGTTTGCCATTTTTCCTCCTTCATGGGACATCCACCAGAGGTACTTCCCCTGGTGGCGTATGTGCATTAAGTCTGGCCTAAATGCCGAAAAACGAAAGGTAAGGATGAAAAATCACTTAGCGAGCGGCCTCGTAAATACGGCGGCTCACCTCGAGGGTAATGTCGTGATGCTCACCGATTTGGGTCATGCCGTGTTCTTCCAGTTTCGCCAGTAGCGCAGGGATGGAGCTGCCATCCAGGCCATAGCCGGAGAGACGTGTTGGCACGCCCATCTGCTCGAAGAAGTTACGGGTGGCGGCGATGGCAGCATCGATGCGCTCCTCTTCCGAACCGGCGGTAATACCCCAGACGCGCTCAGCGTACTGCAGCAGTTTGCCGCGTTTGGTGTCGCGTTTTTCATTCCACAGCGCGGGCAGCACGACCGCCAGGGTCTGGGCATGATCGAGACCGTGCATTGCCGTCAGCTCGTGGCCCAGCATGTGGGTCGCCCAGTCCTGCGGCACGCCAGCCCCAATCAGGCCGTTCAGTGCCTGAGTCGCGGCCCACATTACGTTGGCACGCACCTCGTAGTTTTCTGGCTCTTTCAGCGCCACCGGGCCGTCTTCGATTCAGGGTCAGCAGAATGCCTTCGGCGAAGCGGTCCTGAATTTTGGCGTTCACCGGGTAAGTCACGTACTGCTCAACGGTATGAACAAAGGCATCCACCACGCCGTTCGCCACCTGGCGCGGCGGCAGGGTGTAGGTGTAAACCGGATCCAGCACCGCAAAGACCGGCTGCACGTGCTCGTTCATAAAGGCCTGCTTGTCGCCGGTGGTTTTGCGGGAAATCACCGCACCTTTGTTGGACTCGGAGCCGGTGGCGGGCAGGGTCAACACAGAACCCATCGGGATGGCACTTTTGATGTCGCTGCCGCCAGTCTGCAGGATGTGCCACGGGTCGATACCTTCATCGTAGTGCGCCGCTGCGGCGATAAATTTGGTGCCGTCGAGCACTGAGCCGCCACCCACTGCCAGCAGGAAGGTGATCTTCTCGTCGCGGGCGATTTTCACGGCATTCATCAGGGTTTCGTAAGATGGGTTCGGCTCGATGCCCGCCAAACTCACGCACGTCCAGACCTTGCAGGGCGCTGTAGACCTGGTCCAGCACGCCGTTCTTCTTCACGCTGCCGCCGCCATAAGTGATCAGCACGCGGGCATCCGCCGGGATCTGTCCGCGCAGATCGGCGATAGCATCTTTACCAAACAGAATGCGGGTCGGGGTATGCAGATTAAAATTGTTCATTGTTCGTTCCCTTAGGTGGGTGAAAAAAAACCGGCGGCACGGAGGGCTGCCTGATGGTGCTCATTGTGGCGAGCGCGCAGGCTCCTCTCAATGCACATTCCTGCCGTTGTCTTTGCCCATTTCTACAGGGTGCTGGAGAAACTGCGAAAAACCGCGCACACTGCAAACGTCGGAAACCCTAACCCGGAATGAGCAAATATGAACCGCGATCAAACCTGCTTGCAACTAACGGCGCAAATTAACAGACTGAAAGATAATGCAAATACTCTCAGCACACTGCTGCCCGACGTGCGCCTGCTGTACGGCACCCAGCCCGGCACCCGCACGCCGGTGATGTACCAGCCAGGTATCATTTTTCTCTTTTCCGGGCATAAAATTGGCTATATCAACGAGCGCGTATTCCGCTATGACCCAAGCGAATACCTGCTTCTGACAGTACCTTTACCCTTTGAATGTGAAACCTTCGCGACAGAAGCCGTGCCGCTGGCAGGGGTGCGTTTAAATGTGGATATCCTGCAACTCCAGGAACTGCTCATGGATATTGGCGAAGACGATCTGTTTCGCCCGTCGATGGCGGCAAGCGGGATCAACTCCGCCACGCTGACGGATGAGATCCTCTGCGCCATTGAGCGCCTGCTGGATGTGATGGAACGTCCGCTGGATGCGCGCATTCTGGGTAAACAGATTATTCGTGAGATCCTCTACCACGTGTTGCTCGGGCCGGGGGGCGGGGCGTTGCTGGCGCTGGTTAGCCGTCAGACCCACTTCAGCCTGATCAGCCGGGTGCTGAAGCGCATCGAGAGCCAGTACACCGAAAACCTGAGCGTCGATCAGCTGGCGGCAGAGGCCAATATGAGCGTGTCGGCCTTCCACCATAACTTCAAATCGGTGACCAGCACCTCGCCGCTGCAATATCTCAAGAGCTATCGCCTGCACAAGGCAAGGATGATGATGATCCACGACGGTATGAAAGCCAGCGCAGCCGCGCTGCGGGTGGGCTATGAAAGCGCGTCGCAGTTCAGTCGTGAGTTCAAACGCTATTTCGGCGTCACGCCAGGGGAAGATGCGGCGCGGATCAGGATGATGCAGGGGTAGGGAGGGTGCGGGCTATTGTCGTCACCCTGACCCTCTCTGAAAGAGAGGGCAGAGGTGAAGAGGTTCGCTGTCAGGCGCTACAGTATTTCTTACGGATCACCACCACGATCGTTCCCACCAGCCCTGCCACCAGCAGGAACAGCGGCAGGATCATCAGGAAGGTCATGACCTGATCTTCGTGGCGTTTAACGAACGGGATCATGCTCAGCGCATAACCGAAGGTCGTCACTACGCCAACCCACAGCAGGGCGCTTAGCCAGTTGAAGAACTGGAAACGGCGGTTAGACAGCCCGGAGATGCCCGCCATGGTGGGCAGCAGAGTGCGCACAAAGGCCAGGAAACGCCCCGCCAGCAGCGCCAGCAGGCCGTGGCGATCGAACATGCAGGTCGCGCGCTGATGATATTTATGCGGCAACTGCGCCAGCCAGCTTTTGACCACTCGGGTATTGCCCAGCCAGCGGCCCTGCAAATAACTGAGCCAGCAGCCCAGACTGGCGGCAGAGGTCAGGATCACCATCGTCGGGGCAAAGTCCATCACCCCTTTACCGATTAGCGCTCCCGCCAGCAGCAGCAGACTGTCACCCGGTAAAAATGAGGCAGGCAGTAACCCATTTTCCAGAAACAGCGTGGCGAACATCACCAGATAAACAATCCCAACCACGTGCGGGTCCGCCAGTGCTGCAAAATCGTGTTGCCAGAGTGCAGCGATAATATCTTGAATAACAGCCATGGGCTTTCCTGTGGAACAGCATATATAAGGCTATTGTACTCCCTATTTCGCCTGCGGGCTTTGATCGCAGGCGCAACAAATCAGACTTTTCCGTAAGTATTGTGGAGAAAAGTGTCTGTGGAGACGGTTTATGGCCGTGTGTTACTCGATGCGTGCAAATCCGGCCTCTAAATCGGCAATCAAATCGTCCACGTTTTCCAGGCCGATATGCAGACGGATCAGGGTGCCGGTAAAGTCCACTTCGCCACCGGGACGCAGCTCGGCAATCTGCTCTGGCTGGTTCGGCAGGATCAGCGACTCAAAGCCGCCCCATGAATAGGCCATGCTGAACAGCGAGAAGTTATCGAGATAGTTTGCCAGCTCGTCATTGCTCAGACGCTTGTTGAGCACAAACGAGAACAAGCCGCTGCTGCCCGTAAAGTCACGTTGCCAGAAGGCATGACCTACACTGCCCGGCAGCGCCGGATGGTTAACGCGCGCCACCTGCGGATGCTGCGCCAGCCACTGGGCAACCTTCAGGCTGCTTTCATGATGCTGACGCAGGCGGACACTCAGGGTGCGCAGGCCGCGGCTGGTCATGTAGGCCGTGTCGGCATCCACCATTTGCCCCATCAGATAGGCGTTTTCACGCAGCTGATCCCAGCAGCGGGCGTTGGAAACCGCCGTGCCGATCATGCCGTCCGAGTGGCCAATCAGGTATTTGGTTGCCGCCTGGATAGAGATGTCGATACCAAAATCGAGCGCCTTAAACAGCACGCCCGCCGCCCAGGTGTTGTCGATCATGATAATAGCGTCCGGCGCTTTACTGCGTACCGCCTGCACAATGGAGGGCACATCATGCACTTCCATGGTGATGGAGCCCGGCGATTCGAGGAACACAATCCGGGTATTAGGCTGGATGAGCTCGGCGATGTTCGCGCCGATCTGCGGATCGAACCAGCCGGTGGTGACGCCCAGCTTGCTGAGGATTTTGGTGCAGAAATCCTGGCTCGGCTCGTAGGCGGTGTTGGTCATCAGGATGTGATCGCCCTGTTCGACAAACGCCAGAATGGTATTGGCCACTGCCGCCGCGCCGCACGGGAAAAGCGCACAGCCTGCGCCGCCTTCCAGCTCGCACATCGCGTCCTGTAAGGAGAAGTGGGTCAGCGTGCCGCGACGCCCGTAAAACAGCTCGCCCTTTGCCCGGTTGCGGGTGGCGTGCTTTTTCGCCTCGACGGTATCAAACACCAGCGATGAGGCGCGCTGAATGACGCTATTCACTGAACCGAGGGTGTATTTCTTACTGCGTCCCGCCTGAACAAGGGTGGTATCAAGATGCTTCTCTTTCATGTCTGCGCAACCTGTTTTTATACGTCTGGACGTCCACACTAACATGAAAGTAAAAATGGTCGCGAGAAGGGTAGGGGGAACAGCGGAAAATTTTTTAAAATTTGTTTCCGGGAAATTTTTCCTGCGTAAGCGCAAGGAAAATGAAACGAATTTACGGCACTATGTAAATACTAATGAGAACTACTATCAATTCGATGCTGTTTTGATATTATTATGCTCAGATTTTGTGATTTGTGTCCTGGAGATACCGAGTGGGTAATAATTTGATGCAGACGGATCTCTCCGTCTGGGGTATGTATCATCATGCCGACATCGTGGTGAAGATTGTGATGATCGGTCTGATTCTGGCGTCTGTCGTCACCTGGGCTATTTTCTTTAGCAAGAGCGTGGAGCTTATCTCGCACAAGCGTCGTCTTAAGCGCGAGCAGCAGCAACTGGCCGAGGCCCGCAGCCTGAATCAGGCGAGCGATATGACCTCTTCCTTCCAGGCCAAAAGCCTGACCACCCAGTTGATCAACGAAGCCCAGAACGAGCTTGAACTCTCTGCAGGCAGCGAAGACAACGAAGGGATTAAAGAGCGTACCGGCTTCCGCCTTGAGCGTCGCGTTGCGGCCATTGGCCGTCATATGGGGCGTGGCAACGGCTACCTGGCGACCATCGGTGCCATTTCGCCATTCGTCGGTCTGTTTGGTACGGTCTGGGGCATCATGAACAGCTTCATCGGCATCGCCCAGACCCAAACCACCAACCTCGCAGTTGTGGCGCCCGGCATCGCAGAAGCCCTGCTGGCGACGGCGATTGGTCTGGTTGCTGCTATCCCGGCAGTCGTTATCTATAACATCTTCGCCCGTATGATCGGCAGCTACAAAGCGACCCTCGGCGACGTTGCCGCTCAGGTTCTGCTGCTGCAAAGCCGCGATCTGGACCTCAGCGCCAGCTCAGTGAAGCCGGTCCGTTCTGCTCAGAAATTACACTTAGGTTGATTCGCCATGGCAATGCGTCTTAATGAAAACCTGGACGATAACGGCGAAATGCACGAAATCAACGTGACGCCGTTTATCGACGTCATGCTGGTTCTGCTGATTATCTTCATGGTCGCAGCGCCCCTGGCGACGGTGGACGTGAAGGTGAATCTGCCTGCCTCCTCCAGCCAGCCGCAGCCGCGCCCGGAAAAACCGATTTATCTGTCCGTGAAAGCCGATAAATCCATGTTCCTCGGGAATGATCCGGTGACGGATGAGTCGGTGATCCCGGCGCTGAATACCCTGACCAACGGCAAGAAAGACACCACCGTCTTCTTCCGGGCCGACAAGACCGTCGACTACGAAACCATGATGAAGGTAATGGACACGCTGCATCAGGCGGGTTACCTGAAGATTGGCCTGGTAGGCGAAGAGAAAGCGGCAGCGAAATAAAAGCAAAAAGGCAACGTAAGTTGCCTTTTTTTATGGTCATTCCCTCTCCCTTGGGAGAGGGGCAGGGCAGTCAGGCCGGGTAAGTTAACGTCACCCGGCCCTGCATAACAACTACCCCAGATGTTCCCCGCCGCACACACCGTGTACTTCCGCCGTTACATAGCTTGATTCCTGGCTTGCCAGGTAGACATACACCGGAGCCAGCTCCGCAGGCTGCCCTGCACGCTTCATCGGTGTCTGCTGACCAAACTGCGGGATTTTCTCCTGCGGCTGACCGCCGGAAATTTGCAACGCCGTCCAGATAGGCCCCGGCGCCACGACGTTAACGCGCACGCCGCTCTCTGCTACCTGTTTCGCCAGCCCGCGGCTGTAGTTAAGGATAGCGGCTTTGGTGGACGCGTAGTCCAGCAGGTGCGGGCTGGGCTGATACGCCTGAATCGACGAGGTGGTGATGATGCTCGCCCCGGCAGGCAACAGCGGCAGCGCCTCCTGGGTGATCCAGAACAGCGCGAACACGTTCACGGCGTAGGTCTGTTGAAACTGCTCCGTTGTCAGGTCGGCAATCTTCTCGACCGCCACCTGCTTACCGGCCACCAGCGCCAGCACGTCCAGCCCACCCAGTTCCTGATGGGCTTTATGCACCAGAGAACGGGCAAACTTTTCATCACTTAGATCGCCGGGGATCAGCACCGCTTTGCGTCCGGCTTCTTCTATCAGCTGCTTAACCTGCTGCGCATCCTCTTCTTCGGCGGGCAGATAGTTAATAGCGACATCTGCGCCTTCACGTGCGTAAGCGATGGCGGCAGCGCGTCCAATGCCGGAGTCGCCTCCTGTCACCAGCGCCTTACGATCCTGTAGTCTGCCGCTGCCTTTATAGGTCTTTTCACCGCAATCCGGCACCGGATCCATCTTGCTCTGCACCCCGGGTACCGGCTGCTTCTGTTGCGGATATTCGCCGGTGTAGTACTGGGTGGTAGGGTTCTGGATTTCGCTCTGGGAATTTGCCATTAAGGTTCTCCTTGAGTGGGTGATCGGTCTTTAAGCTTAGGAGAATCAACCGGGAAGTGCAGATTATTCAGGATAATCCTTAAACCAACAGCAACAGGCGAGGCGGTAGAAAGGGGGGGTTACGGCTTTTGCGGTGCAGGCGCGGTGGATTTCGCGGCCAGCGCCTCTTCATCCAGGGCGACGGTGGTCACGCTGGTGGTGCGATAGCCTTCATCGGCCAGCTTACGGGTCACGCGCAGCGTGGCGGTTTCACGCGCCAGCAAATACTGGTAGTTGGTCTCCAGCCGGGCCAGAATTTTATCTTTCAGGTCTGGGCGCTGCTGCATAATGACGTTTATTGTCGCGCCGTAGATCTCTTCTTTAACCTGAAGAGGATAAATTTCACGACGGTTCTGCCATTTCAGGCGCACCAGGCCTGCTGGAATAGAGAGCAGCTGTTTCGCAATGCGCTGTATTTCAGCATTTTTAATCTCTTTCAGCGCAGCCAGGTTTTGCTCTAAGATAAATTCATCGCTCTTTTTATCATCTAAAGCTAAATAAACGTTGTTGTTATCAACATCCTTCACGTTATTCATCCTCTAGCTTATAAAAAATGGGCGTGTTTTTTTTCACAGGTAATTAGATTGAGCCAGATGTCATTACCGGCTTCGTTTATCTCATCGGTTTTTTCCGTCAATATTTGACTTAGTGCTTGCGCGTCTATTTCCCCTTCCGCTTGCAGGTCATTGAGCAGGCGGGCAAACACCTCGATTTTAATGACGCGGAATAAACGATCCTTTATATGACGGTCGTGCTCTTCGAGCAACATATTGCGGGAGTTACCGGTACGGGTAACACCAATTAATATATCTGGCGCGTAATCAGCGAGTGTTCTTTTTCCCTTAGTGAAATTTTCATTGCTTTCTGCTTCTGGTGGTTTCGGTTCCACGGTGGAAATGTGAAACTTAGCCGGGACCAGATTGTCGGGCAACATTTTATATTTCCTTTAATTTCAACGGGGTGGGGTTGTCTGGCGCGTGAGATTCGTTGACAATAACATGAGGCAAATTTAAAATCAAAAAAAATGGAGCCTGCCTATATGAACAGCATTTTTTATACTGTCATTACTTTGTTATTGCTTACTGCCGTGGTTCTTTTATTGATGCGCGAGTTCAATAAAAGCAGCGACGCTGAGAACACGCACACCCCTGCCCAGCCAGAACGGATGTCAAAAGAAGAGGGCGAAGACCATTTTTCTGTGTTAATGAATGCGATTACGCCGGTCTGGTACTGGCGTGTTAATCATGAATATATTGATTTCCTCCATGCCACAATAAAACGAATGAATATGGTGGAAATAAATAGTATTCCTGACCTGTTTGAGGCGCAGCGTCGTTGCAGCGACCTTAACTCGGCGGTGTATAAATATTACGACAATATCAAGAAGCGTTGCCTGAATGGGGAGAAAGTTTCTCATTCCGATCTGGAAGTCATGAACCTGCGCCAGTGCTTCCGCGAGTTCAGCCTTGAGGCTTATCCGTCGCTGGTGGTGCTGGTTTGGCCGGAATATCAACGGCCTGTGGTTAAGCCTGAGCAAGTGTAGGGTCTTTGTTGTTTTGTTGTTGCAAACACTTTGTCGCGTTGCGATATACTGCACGCTGGTTTCGTTTGCAGACAGGACTCTATGGAACGCTTTTTTGAAAACGCAATGTACGCCTCCCGCTGGCTGTTAGCCCCGGTCTATTTTGGCCTCTCGCTGGCGCTGGTGGCGCTCTGTATTAAATTCTTCCAGGAAATTTTTCACGTTCTGCCGCATATTTTCAGCGTCGCAGAATCCGACCTGATTTTGCTCCTGCTGTCGCTGGTGGATATGACCCTGGTGGGTGGCCTGCTGGTGATGGTGATGTTCTCAGGCTACGAAAACTTCGTCTCGCAGCTGGATATCGCCTCAGACAAAGAGAAGCTGAGCTGGCTTGGCAAAATGGACGCCTCGTCGCTGAAAAACAAAGTGGCCGCCTCGATTGTGGCAATCTCGTCGATTCACCTGCTACGGGTGTTTATGGACGCCAAAAACATCCCGGATAACAAACTGATGTGGTATGTGATTATCCACCTGACGTTTGTGCTGTCGGCGTTTGTGATGGGATATCTGGATAAGCTGAGTCGCAAGTAAGCGGCACGGACGGTGCCCTCTCCCTTGTGGGAGAGGGCCGGGACCAGGGCGTCACGGTCAGCCCTTTCATCCCATATGATGAATTCATTGCTTCGAATGCCATAAAGCAAAACTACTTATCTGACGACGCCTGCCACAGATTCAACTGCCCGTCAGCCACGTGCTGGTCAATCCGCTGCAATTCATCCTCGCTAAAGTGCAGATTATTCAGGGCCTGCACGTTCTCCTCCAGCTGTTCCGTCCGGCTTGCGCCAATCAGTACCGAGGTGACGCGCTCATCCTTCAGCAGCCAGCTCAGGGCCATCTGCGCCATGGTTTGACCGCGCGCCTGCGCCATTTCGTTCAGTAAGCGCAGGCTATTGAGGTTAGCCTCGGTCCAGCATATTTTCGGTCAGGCCGCGCACCTTTTTGCCCTCACGCTGCATGCGGGAGCCGTCAGGAATGCCGTTCAGGTATTTCCCGGTCAGCAGCCCCTGCGCCAGCGGTGTAAAGGCGATACAGCCGGTGCCATTGGCTTCCAGCGTATCCAGTAAACCGCTCTTATCTACCCAGCGGTTGAGCAGGTTGTAGGAGGGCTGATGGATAAGCAGGGGGATCTTCCACTCGCGCAGCAGTTCCGCCATCTTCTGGGTGCGTTCCGGCGAATAGGAGGAGATGCCCACGTACAGTGCCTTCCCGCTCTGCACCGCCTGCGCAAGCGCAGAGGCGGTCTCTTCCATCGGCGTGTTTTCATCCACCCGGTGCGAGTAGAAGATATCCACGTACTCCAGTCCCATCCGCTTCAGGCTCTGGTCGAGGCTGGCGAGCAGATACTTGCGCGATCCGCCCGCACCGTACGGCCCCGGCCACATGTCATAGCCCGCTTTGGTGGAGATAATCAGTTCATCACGATACGCCGCGAAATCATCGCGCAGCAGGCGGCCAAAATTTTCCTCCGCGCTGCCTGGCGGTGGGCCATAGTTATTGGCGAGATCAAAATGGGTAATGCCGCAGTCAAAGGCTTTTCGCAGCAGGGCGCGCTGGGAATCGAGGGCGTGGACGTGGCCGAAGCTATGCCACAGGCCGAGTGACAGGGCGGGCAGACGCAGGCCACTTTTCCCGCAGTATCGGTACTGCATGGTCTCGTAGCGGTCCGGTGGAGGCGTTCCAGGGCATGATGTCTCCTTTTTAGTGATTGATTTTCGAAACAGCGTTTCTATTCTATCCTTAGTTCGTTCACAATTCATGGAGATATGCGATGACGCGTATGACCGCCAAAGACTTTCCTCAGGAATTGCTCGACTACTACGATTATTACGCTCACGGCAAAATCAACAAACGTGAGTTCCTCAATCTGGCTGCCCGCTATGCTGTCGGTGGCGTCACGGCGCTGGCGCTGTTTAATATGCTCAAGCCCAATTACGCCCTCGCTGAGCAGGTAAAGTTCACCGATCCCGACATTCTGCCCGAATACATCACCTATCCTTCGCCGGACGGCCATGGACAGGTACGCGGCTATCTGGTGAAACCGGCCAAAGCCACCGGCAAAGTACCGGCGGTGGTCGTGGTGCACGAAAACCGCGGCCTTAACCCTTACATTGAGGATGTGGCGCGTCGGGTGGCGAAGGCGGGTTATATCGCACTGGCACCGGACGGCTTAAGCTCGGTGGGTGGGTATCCCGGCAACGATGAGGAAGGGAAGATCCTGCAGCAGAAAGTCGATCCGACGAAGCTAATGAACGACTTCTTTGCCGCCGTCGGGTTTATGCAAAAACACCCGGACGCCACGGGTAAGGTGGGGATCACCGGCTTCTGCTACGGCGGTGGCGTCTCTAACGCCGCGGCGGTCGCCTGGCCGGAACTGGCCTGCGCCGTGCCTTTCTATGGCCGCCAGCCTCCCGCGGCAGACGTGGCCAAAATTAAAGCCCCCTTCTGCTGCACTATGCGGAACTCGACAAACAAGAACGTTAACGAGGGATGGCCTGCCTATGAAGCTGCGCTTAAATCTAACGGCAAGGTGTACGAGGCCTGGATCTATCCTGGCGTAAACCACGGATTCCACAACGATTTCTACCCCGCGTTACGATGAGCCTGCTGCGGAGTTAGCCTGGAAACGAACCCTGGGATGGTTTGAGAAATATTTTGAGTTAACCAGAATGTCCGGCAGCCTCAGGCTGCCGGACAGGCGTGGTCATCAGAAGCTGTAGCTCATACCTGCCTGAACACTGGCGTCGTTATCGACATCGCCTGTGCCATAGTAAATGCCGGTATTCACCGAGAAGTTGTGCGCGATAGTGGCATTCACGCCGCACCAAACATTCCCATGCTGTTGTTATGACCTTCGGTGTTGTGATAATCCGCTGCCTGGATATCGGTATCATCGCTGAACTCTTTCTGCATGCGGACATCCAGCCATGGCATGATCTGCACGTTTTTGTTCAGATCGGTCAGGGTGGTGGTCAGACGCAGGCCCGCGCCGCCGTTCCAGGAAGAGACCTGGCTGTCAGCAAAGGTCACTTCTCTGTCGGAGAAGCCGTTCGCTTTGGTCTGATCCCAGCCGAGGATGGCGTACGGTTGCAGTAAGGTGTCGCCTGGCAGCAGCACGTTCACCCCGGTACGCGCCTGAGCCATATACAGGCTACCGTCAGTGGAGCCATGCAGCGCTTCAGTCATTCCGCTGGTGTCGCCGGTGACGTTATGGGCGGAGAGGGAGTAGCGCATATCGCCATAGCTGAAGCTGCCGTCGGCGAACAGTCCCCACTGACGACCGTTCAGCGCCTGCTGCCAGCCGCCGTACAGGCTGTAGTAGTTACCATACACGGTGTCCTTGAAGCTGTCCGGGCCGCTGGCGGTATCTTCAACGCGGCTGCGGGTCCAGGCCAGCGCCACGCCGCCGGTCACACTGTCCCCGTTAGCGAGGTACGCCGTCCAGTCAACGCCGCCCTGTGCGCCCTGAGTGATGCTCTTGTAATCCACATCGTTGCTAAAGTTACCGTTCTGATAGAGGAAATCGCCCCCACAGCTGCGCCCTTCCTGCTGCTCGCCCGTCATGCCAGCAAAGTGCAGGCGATCCATGTGGCTGGTGATGTCATCGGTGACCTGGATGGCCCGCCTGTTCGGCCGCATCCAGCCCGGCGACTAATCCCTGGACATCGCTGGCCAATGTGCCGCGTGAACTGCTGAAGACAATATTCCAGTCCTGGCTGCTATCGGCGGTGAGCTGGCCCTGCGGCGCAGTATCCGCGGGCACAATGCTCAGGTCATTGTTGTAGTTGTAGGCAGCGCTGCGGTTTTCCACCTCCTGCTGGCCGTTGCTGAAGGTCGCATTGGCGGCCATTTGTGGTGTGGTAGTTGCCGTAGCCGTAGTAAAGGACCCCAGCACGATATTTTGCTGATTGATCGCCGAAGAGGTGATGTTATTGACCACCACGGCATTACGGGAGCCCGTGATCGTGCCGAAGTTGACCCGGCTGTCGGTGCTCATGCTCACTTCGGCATTGCTACCGGTAGTGGCGGCGGTCAGGGTGGAGCCGTTTTGCAGACTCCAGGTAGTTGAATCGTTAATGGTGTCGAGGGTGATGCTGTTGTCGCTGGTGGTATTCACGGTTTCAAACTGATTAATCTGCCCGGAAAATAGAGCTGCCCGCATCCATCGACAGGGTATCGTCGCCGTCCCCGCCGGTGACATTGCCGGTGACGTGGGAATCATTCACCAGCACCACGGTGTCATTGCCCGCGCCGGTCGTAATATTGCCGTCAACGTTGGCACCGTTTTGCAAAGTGATGGTGGTATCGCCGCTGTTCTGGCTGGCATTCAGATCGCCATTAATGGTGCTGTTATCCACCAGAAGGGTATTGGTGGAGTTACCGCTCAGCGTCACATTGCCGTTCACAACGCTGTTATTGGTGAATGACAGGTTGGTCTGGCCTTTTTCGTTCATGATGCCGATATCGCCGGTCACGGTGCTGTTATTCAGCGCCAGCGTATCCTGAGTGGTGCCGTACATGGCCACGGCCAGGTCGCTAAAGGCATCGACGTTGATATTCTGGAAAGGTTTGTACTGGCTCAGATTTTCTACAAGGGTATCGAGATTTTGCGCCACCTGGCTGTTGGTCGCATCCACGGTAGCGTTGGTCAGAGTAAGGGAGGTATCTGATTTGTCGCTACCGACGTAGATACCGCCATTATCCATGAGGCTATCGCTCATGGCGATGGTTTGGGTGCCCTGGCCGGCGCTGATGATACTGCCATGCAGTGCGCTGCCGTTGCTGATATCCACATTGTGGTATCCCTCATCCAGAGGATCGAGGTAGATGGCGGCGCCCATCATGTAATCTTTATTGCGCTGATAGGTTCCGTCGCTGTTCTGGCCGTTCAGGGTGGCGTCATTGACGTTGATCGTGGTATTGGTGGTTTTGAATGCAGAACCGACTTCGATCATATCCACTTTAGCATTGTCGGTGACGTTAATATTCACGGTGCCGCCATTGCTTCCCTGAATATAATGACCGGACATGTCAGTGCCTGTAACGGTTAAGGTCTGCGTATCGCCTGCTTCGCGATGACCATCCATATAGATATTGGTTGCCGTTTCATTCGCCATCACGGCATCAGTGGTGCCTGGATCCTGATAGAAACTGCCGTCTTTATATTCTGCCAGGCCGCAGGTCTGGGTGGTGTCACCGTTCTGGCAAGCCGTAGCTGGGGTTTCGCCTGCCTGAGCAGCAAAGGACGCAAGTGCCAGTAATACACACTGCGATAATAAGGTTCTTTTCATTGAAATACGCATTATTCATCTCTTATAACCGGATCAACGTGCGCTCTTTTTAAACCAGTTATGCGTAATCAAGAACTTTCTTAAGCGAAAAGGATGTAATGAAATTTGAAGGGATATCAAGCGATTAAGTAACCATTTTAATAAAGGAAAATGAATGACTTTTTTAAATCCATCCATTCTATGAATGTTGCAGTTTTATTAACGTACTAAAAGTGAGACTTTTCCGGGAGGAACAGGAAAATTCTTCATTAAGAAGAAAGGTAATGATAATCCTTTGGGATTATGAGGGTAATGAATGGAGAGTGTGATTTACATTTGTAAATTGTATGAAATCTAATAACACGTTATTTGGAGGGGTATTTTCCTTAGCATGATTATCATTTCCCGACCCGGTAAACAGAAATGAAAAGTTTTATAAAATTACCCGATAAAAGGTATTGCTTCGCATTTTATTGCCGATAACGAGGATAAGACTCGCCTTCGGGCGATATCTCCCTCATGGCAAGGAAATAAATATGCAAGTGTTTCGTAATTTCACGATCCGGTTCGTCATGCTGACGATTCTGGGCATTTTCTGTTTAATGTGGGCGGCGGTCGGGCTGTACAGCTCCTGGGCGCTCTCGCGCGTGGCGGATGGCAATGACGTCGATCGGCAACTGGTCAAACAGATGACGGTGCTTAGCCAGGGTAACGATCAGTACTTCCGCTTCGTCACCCGTCTGAGCCGGGCGATGGATGCGCAGGCGGCAGGCGGTACGGCAGATCTCGCCTCCGTACAGCAGGCGCTGGAGACGATGAGCAACAAGCTCGATGAGATGAAAGCCATGTCGCCGGGGCCGATGGATGCGCAGATCTCCGCTAAGGTGATCGCCAACTGGCAGGCGCTGCTGGAGAACGGCGTAAAGCCCCAGATGCAGTTCGCGCAGCAGGGTAATCTCGACGGCTATCGCCAGCAGGCGAATAACGTCACCCCGCCGTTAAGTCGCGCCTTTGGTGAGAGTGCCGGTCAGTTCAATAAAGCTGCCGACAGCATTCTCGATAGCACCCGCGTGACGGTGGACGGCCTTACCGGCTTCACCCGCACGGTGATCATCACCGCGACCCTGATTGGCCTGCTGATCTTGCTCTTCGCCGATCGCTACCTGGTTGCGATGCTGGTGAAACCTCTGGATCAGATCCGCCAACACTTTCGTCAGATTGCCCAGGGCGATCTCAGCCAGCCGATTGCTCCCTTTGGCCGTAACTGCGTGGGCCAACTGGTGCCGCTGCTGACGGCGATGCAGGACAGCCTGCGCGAAGCGGTCAGTACCATTCGCGCCGGGAGCGAGAATATCTGGCGTGGTGCTACGGAAATTTCCAGCGGCAATAACGATCTCTCGTCGCGTACCGAAGAGCAGGCAGCGGCGGCTGGAAGAGACTGCCGCCAGCATGGAGCAACTCACCGCCACGGTGAAGCTGAATGCAGACAATGCCCGGCAGGCAAGCGAGCTGGCAGATGTGGCGTCTCTTACCGCCAGCCGCGGCGGGGAATTAGTGGAGAACGTGGTCAATACCATGACCGGCATTTCCGTCAGCTCGAAGAAAATCGCGGAGATCACCAGCGTCATTAATAGCATCGCCTTCCAGACCAATATTCTGGCCCTTAACGCGGCAGTTGAAGCGGCGCGCGCGGGTGAGCAGGGGCGCGGCTTTGCGGTGGTGGCGGGGGAGGTACGTAATCTCGCCAGCCGCAGCGCCAGTGCGGCAAAAGAGATCGAAGGACTTATTACCGACTCCGTGTCCCGCGTGGAGGAGGGGGCCAGACTGGTGAACGATACCGGCACCACCATGAACGCCGTGCTGCGCGACATCACCGGCGTAACCACCATCATGAAGCAGATTGCCGCCGCCTCGGAAGAGCAGAGCAAAGGCATTTCGCAGGTGGGGGTGGCGATCACCCAGATGGACGGCGTGACCCAGCAGAACGCTTCGCTGGTGGAGCAGGTATCAGCCGCGGCTTCTGCCCTGGAGCGCCAGACCGAAGAACTGCAACGCTCGGTGCAGAAGTTCCGCCTGGCGAGCTAGCGGCGGCCGAGTTGCACGTCGCTGATCAATTGGGTCACCTGTGAAAGGTGACCTATTTTCACTTCGCTGGAACGCTGGAATTTGCTTTTGTCGATCAGCAGCAGGGACTGGCTGGCACGACTCAGCAGCTGCGACTTAAAGCCGGCACTGTGCGGGGTGGGATCCCACATCACACCCTGTTCATCCACCCCTTCACAGGAAAAAATAAACAGGTCAATCTCCAGCGCTTTCAGCTGCGTCACCAGGGCCGGGTTCACATAGCAACGATATTTGCGCTCCAGCGTCCCGCCCGAGCAGATCAGGGTGATGCGTTCGCGCTTCGCCATTTCATGGCAGATGGGCAGGCTGTTGGTAAACACCGTCAGGGCGATATCCGGTAGCTGACGCGCCAGGTGAAAGCAGGTTGAGCTGGCATCAAGGGCCAGGGTCATCCCTTCGCTGACCCAGTCGAGGGCGTGGCGGGCAATGTCGGCTTTATCGGCGTAATGGCTTTTCAGCCGCGCGCCAAATGGCTCGCCGCCGTCGCGATGATCCGGGTGGATCGCCCGCGCCCGCCCGTGATGGCGCACGATCCTTCCCTGCTGTTGAAGCTGTTTCAGATCGCGGCGAATGGTCTCTTTGCTGACGCGAAGCTCAGCGGCAAGAGCGTCCGTCGTCAGCCAGTCCGACGCGGCCAGCAGGCGGATCAGTTCCTGATGACGGGTGCTTTTCATGGGTAGGTTCCGGTGCGGGAAACCGAGAGCAGCGTCTGGCCAATCGCCACACCGTTTTTGCCGGTGTGTTTAATCTGGTACATCGGACCGATCGGCGCGGCGCAGCGCATTGACGAAATCATCCTCTTCCTGCACCTCATCAATCCCCACCGAGGCTCCGACCTTCGCTTGGCCATTATCCAGCTCGAATGGCGTCAGGGCTGCGTTCAGGCAGTGGTGCGCGGTGCTGTTCACCAGCAGGCTGGCGAGCGGGAAGGGCAGCAGCAGCACAAACTCGTCCCGCCCAGACGCCCGACAACGGCCCCCGGCGGGCAGGCGTCACGCAGACGCTGGCTGAGCTGGATGAGTAACTCGTCGCCGCTGCGGTGGCCAAAGGTGTCGTTCACCGTTTTAAAATCATCCAGATCGATAAAGGCAATGCACAGTGGCCCCTGGGCTTTAAGCTGCGCGAAGTGGGTAAGCAACGCATGGCGGTTGGCAAGGCCGGTGAGCGGATCGTGATTGGCCAGTTGGGCAAGCTGCTCCTCGTACTGCTTCTCTTTGGTCATATCGATGTGCGTACCGGTCACCTTCAGGGGATTACCTTGCTCATCCCATTCGGTGACGCGGCCACGATCCAGCACCCAGGTGACGGTGCCGTTTTTGTGCTGCATCCGGTGCAGCGCTTCGTAGAAGGGGGTTTTGCCGTGCAGATGATCGTAGAACGCGTCGAGCACGTTCTGCTTGTCATCAGGGTGCAGATGCTCGCGCCAGATCTCAAACTGCGCGTTCAGCTCCTTAGGCTGATAGCCCAGCATGGAACCCCAGCGGCGGTTATAAATAATCAGCTTCCCGGTCGGAACGTCGAGTTGCCATAAACACAGACCGGTCCCGTCCAGCGCCGCACTGAGCTTGCTACGGGCGTCACGCGCCAGCCTGGCAAGCCGGGCATTATGCTTTTTAAGATTCTGAATCTGTTGTTTCAGCGCCTTTTCTGACATGCGAATAATCTGAAGAAAGAAATTATTCATGCCAGTTTACCGGATGGTTGTTAAATATGCCGTTGAAAAAAGAGAGGGATTTGCATTAGGGCTTTTTACCTCTAAAGGAGGCACGACGGCATAACCGCATCGCTGTATAATAAAATATATAACGAATGCGAGGACATGATGAAACAGCAATTTTGGCAAGCCTTAACCCTGGGCGTAGTGGCTTTACTGCCCTCTCTTCTCAGGCCTCCCGCCTGATCACCGACCAGATTGGCCGTCAGGTCACTCTCCCCGATGAGGTTGACCGCGTGGTGGTACTCCAACATCAGACGCTGAACTTACTGGTGCAAATGAACGCCACCGACAAAATCGTGGGGGTGATGGCGAACTGGAAACAGCAGCTGGGCGACGGCTACGCGCGTCTGGCTCCCGAACTGAACCACAAAACGATGCTGGGCGATCTCACCCACGTTGACCCGGAAAAGCTGGTGGCCCTGAAACCGCAGGTGGTGTTTGTCACCAACTACGCGCCGCAGGAGATGATCGACAAGATCAGCAGCCTGGGTATTCCGGTAGTCGCTATCTCCCTGCGCCACGATGCGCGGGTGAGAAAGCGAAAATGAACCCTACGATGAACGATGAAGAGCAGGCTTACGATCGCGGGCTGCGCGAAGGGATCGCGCTGATTGGCGAGATTGTTAACAAGCAGCCGGAAGCGAAGGCGCTGATTAACGCCGTCGATCAAGGCCGCCGGAGGGTCAGCGGACCGCCTGAATACTCTCCCGGCGGAAAAAACGTGTTCGCGCCTACATGGCGAACCCGGAACTCACTACCTACGGCTCCGGTAAATATACCGGGCTGATGATGGCCCATGCAGGGGCGGTTAACGTGCGGCGGCGACCATTCAGGGTTTCAAAACCGTGGCGATGGAGCAGGTGATCGCCTGGAACCCGCAGGTGATTTTCGTGCAGGATCGCTACCCTTCCGTGGTCAACGAGATCAAAACTGGCGCGCAGTGGCAGACCATTGACGCGGTGAAAAATCATCGCGTCTACCTGATGCCAGACTATGCCAAAAGCCTGGGGCTACCCGATGCCGGAGGCGATGGGCATCGGCGAACTGTGGATGGCTAAAAAGCTCTATCCGGAGAAATTTAAAGACATAGATATGCGCAAAGTGGCCAACGACTGGTATCAGCGTTTCTATCGCACCACCTGGCAGGGGGAACGACTGATGCGCGTGCTGGCAGCAGGGAGCCTGCGGCGGGTGTGGCCGCAATTAATGGCCCACTTCCCGGAACCGGTTGAGACCCAGTTTTGGCCCGGCAGGGCTGCTGTGGGAACGTATTGCATCGGGCGAGGCCTGCGATCTCTTCGCCTCGGCCAATCTTGCCCATCCGCAGGCGCTGCACGTTATGGGGCGGGCGCAATCCGTGGCGTCTTTCGCGAGCAATACACTCTGTCTGACCGTGCGCAGTGATGTGCTGCGCGACAGTGACGACTGGCTCTCTGTACTTACCCGGGATGACTTGCGCATTGCCACCTCGACGGCGGGAGCCGATCCGTCCGGGGATTACACCCAGACGCTGTTTAGCCGTATGGGTAACGCTGGCGAGGCCGTGAGGAAGCGGGCAATGGCCCTGGTGGGTGGCCGGGGATCTGCACCGGTTCCGGCGGGCAGGCTGGCAGCGGAGTGGCTTATCCAGGACGGACAGGCGGAGGTGCTTATCGGATACGCCAGCTACGCGCCAGCATTGCGGGCGATAGCAGGGCTGACGGTCATCGACATCCCGGCGCACTTTAATCCGCGTGCGGAGTATGCTTGTGCGGTAATGACGCTGCAGGGGCAACGGCTGATGGCGTTTTTTACAGTCAAATACGGCACAAGCGATCCTGCATCAGGCAGGTTTTTTGCCGGCAGGCACGACAGGATAAATGCAAAACGGCAACAGGGTTGCCGTTAGAGGTGTTTGCACCCTCTCCCGGTGGGAGAGGGCATCAGGCCGTACAGATTAACCCTGACGTTTGTCTTCGGTGTTGGTATCAAAATCGCTTGCCGCATGACGCTCATGCAGCTGCTCGTTCAACTCGCCGTTGGTGCGATTGACGATACGCCCACGCTTCACCGCCGGACGGCTGGCGACATCCTTCGCCCAGCGCTGGACGTTCTTATAGCTTTCGGCATCCAGGAACTCCGCCGCGCCATAGACCTGGCCCAGCGCCACGCTGCCAAACCATGGCCAGATGGCGATATCCGCGATGCTGTACTCTTCCCCCGCCACGTAGCGACCGCGCGCCAGCTGTTTATCCAGCACGTCGAACAGGCGTTTGGCTTCCATCGTGAAGCGGTCAATCGCGTACTCAATTTTCACCGGCGCATAGTGATAGAAGTGACCAAAACCGCCGCCGAGGAACGGGGCGGCGCCTTGCAGCCAGAACAGCCAGTTCAGGGTTTCTACCCGGCCCGCCGGATCTTTTGGCAGGAAGTGACCGAATTTCTCCGCCAGATAAAGCAGGATATTGCCGGATTCAAACACGCGGGTTGGCGGGTGTGGTGGAGTGGTCGCGCAGGGCCGGAATTTTGGAGTTCGGGTTGACCTCAACAAACCCGCTGGAGAACTGATCCCCCTCACCAATACGGATCAGCCACGCGTCATATTCCGCACCGGTCACGCCCAGCGCCAGTAACTCTTCCAGCAGAATCGTCACCTTCTGGCCGTTTGGCGTGCCCAGAGAATACAGCTGCAGCGGGTGCGAACCGACTGGCAGCACTTTGTCATGGGTAGCGCCCGAGATCGGACGGTTGATGCTGGCGAATGCGCCACCGTTGGGGTTCTGCTTCCATTCCCAGACTTTCGCTGGCTGGTAGTTGTTGTCGGACATGTTGATCTGCCTTTTTGGGATGTGTTGAGGCAGTTTAGCAGGAGATCCGTGAACGGTTTAACGAACTGAGCGCATAAGGTTATGCGCTATTCCGCATTGCGCTTATATATATCAAATTCGTTATAAGCTTAATCAAAAATCGCATTTTCATTGTTAATGCGAAAGCGCCTAAAGCTGAATATGATGCGCAAACAGATATCGGTAAAAAATAAAAATGAGCAGTTAAAAAAACTTTCAAGGCAAGGAGTTAGTGAGATATGCGTAAGCCATTCGTTTCTGCTGTTCTGGTCGCGCTGGCCCTGGTCGCTGCGGGCTGTGATGATGCCAAAAATAACGACGCTGCGTCGGCCCCGGCTGCCAAAAGCGATACGCCAAAAGAGGGCGGCTCACTGATTATCGGCATCACCTCCGGCGATCCGTTAGCGGTTAACCCGCTGTATGCCAGCGACCGAACTACCCTGACGATCATGCAGGCGCTGTATGCTCCGCTCTACAGCTTTAACGATGGCAAAATCGAATGGGGTCTGGCCGAAAGCCTGACGCCTTCTGCCGATAACCTCAGCTACACCCTGACCCTAAAACCCAATCTGAAATGGCAGGACGGCCAAGCCGCTGACCGCCGACGACGTCGTCTTCACCTTCAATAAACTGCTGGAGGAGAAACAGCACAGTTTCTTCCGCAGTATGTTTACCTACGGCGGCAAGCCGGTGGCGGTGAGCAAGGTGGACGATCGCACCGTGAAGTTCACGCTGCCGCAGGTGAGCGCCGCCTTCACCGGTACCCTGGTGCAGATCTACCCGATCCCGCAGCACGTCTTCGCGAATGAAGCCGATCTGGAAAAGAGCACCAAAAACGATGCTCCGGTCGGTTCCGGGCCGTTCAAATTTAAAGAGTACCGCGCCGGGCAGTATTATGCTCTGACCCGCTTTGACGACTACTGGAACGGTAAAGCGAAGCTCGACGCCGTAACCTACCGTTTCGCCAAAGACAGCAACTCCGCCAACCTTGCCGCTGCAAAACGGCGAGATCAACCTGAAAATGGTCGATCCGCAGGATGTGTCGCGCCTGAAGAACACCGGCAAGTTTGACTTTGTGGTCTACCCGGAAGGGCGTCTGGCCTACATGACCTTCAACCAGAATGTGCCGGTGATGAAAAGTAAGGAACTGCGCCAGGCCATTGCCTACGCCATTAATAAAGACGAGCTGACCCAGACCGCGTTCACCTCCCTGGATTACGCCAAACCGGCCGCCTCATTCCTGACACCGGATACGCTCTATCAGACCAATGACGTCGAGCAGTACGCCTTCGATCAGCAAAAAGCCAAAGATCTGCTGAAGGCCTCCGGCGCACCGGCAAACCTCAAACTACGTCTGGCCTACGTCAACACCAACAAAACCCAGGAGAGCCAGGCGCTCTACATTCAGCAGGCGCTGAAAGGGATTGGGGTGAACGTGGAGCTGATGCCGCTCGACTCTAACGCCATGTCCCAGCGCAGCCTCGACATGAATAACACCGCCTGGGAGCTGAACCTCGGCGGCTACATCATGGGTGCCGAGCCGGATGGTTACAAATCGCTGTTCATGAGCAATGAAGCCTACAACTATGCCCACTATAAGAACCCGCAGTTCGATGCCCTGTGGGATAAAGGTGCGATAGAAACCGACACCGGAAAACGCGCTGATATCTACAAGCAAATTCAGCAAACCGTGGCCAACGACATGACGTACTACCCGATTGCCTATACCAACGCCACCGTTGCGGTAGATAAACGCTTTGGCGGCACCAAAGAGGCGGAACCGAAGCCGGTCTATCTGTTCCAGGATCTGTCAAAAATCTATCAAAAATAAGCTGTCGCCCCGGTCAACCGATCGGGGCTTTGTGTGGGGTAAGTCGTAAGGGCATGTCGTGAACACATTACTGATGCGTCGCCTGCTGCAACTGGTGCCGATGCTGTTCTTTATCTCGCTGGTGGCGTTTTTGCTGGTCAAACTCGCTCCTGGCGATCCGGTGGCGGCCTACATCACCCCGCGCATGGCACCCGAGGAATATTGAGCGTATCCGCCAGAGTCTGGGGCTGGATAAGCCGCTGGTGACGCAATATTTTCTGTGGCTGAAAAACATAGTGCAGGGCGATCTGGGGTATTCGCTGATCTATCACCGCCCGGTGTTAGTGATGATTGGCGAGCGTATTCCCGCCACGTTAGGCCTGATGGGGGCTTCGCTGCTGATGGCGATTATCCTCGCTATCCCGCTGGGGCTGCTAGCCGGCGCGTTTAAGCACCGCTGGCTGGATCATGTTCTGAACCTGTTCGCCTATATTGGCATCTCGGTGCCGATCTTCTGGTTTGGCATTCTGCTGATCACCGTCTTTGCCGTGCAGCTCAACTGGTTCCCCAGCATGGGGATGCGCACCATCGGCATGGAGGACAACTGGCTGGATGTGGTGCGCCATGGCGTGCTGCCATGCATTGCGCTGACCTTCTATAACCTCTCCAGCTATATGCGCTACATCCGATCCAATACCCTCTCGCAGCTTTCTGCCGACTACGTGCAGACCCAACTGGCTTACGGGGCCACACGTTCCAGTATCCTGTTCCGGCATGTACTGAAAAACGTGCTGCTGCCGGTGATCACGCTGTTTGGCCTGTCGTTTGGCGAGCTGGTGGTGGGGGCCTATGTCACCGAGAGCGTCTTCTCGTGGCCGGGCATGGGATTACTGGGGATCCAGTCGATCACCTCCCTCGACTACCCACTGATTATGGCGATCATCATGCTCTCGTCGCTGATGCTGATCGTCGGCAACCTGATCGCCGATCTGCTCTATCGCTTCGCCGATCCCCGCATACGTACCCTGAGGTAACCCCGGATGAGCAGACGCTGGCAACAGGTTCGTCACCAGTTGCGCCGCAATCGTCCGGCGCAGTTCTCTCTGTTTGTACTTTTTATTTTTGTCGTTGCCGCCCTGTGCGCGGGGCTGAGTCCTTACGATCCGGATCAGATGTCGCTGGGGGCGCGCACGCTGCCGCCCGATGGCGCTCACTGGTTCGGTACCGACGAATACGGACGCGACTACTTTACCCGTGCACTTTACGGCGGCCAGATCTCGCTAATGGTCGGCAGTCTGGCGATGCTCTTTTCGACGCTGATCGGCACCCTGGTCGGCACGTTGAGCGGCTACTTCGGCGGTTGGCTGGATAACCTGATGATGCGTGCGGTGGATATCCTGATGGCGATCCCGGCCTTCTTCCTGCTGCTGGTGCTCAATGCCTACCTGAAGCCCGGCGTGGATAACATCATCATGATCATCAGCCTGCTGACGTGGATGAATATGTCCCGACTGGTGCGTGCCGAAACGCTGTCCGTCAAAGAGCGCGAGTATGTGCTCTATGCCCGCGCCTCGGGGGAACATCCGCTGCGGATTATCTTGCGCCACATCATCCCTGGCGTACTGCCGACCATTATTGTCGCCGCCACGCTGAATATCGCTTCGGCCATTCTGATGGAGTCGACCCTCAGCTTCCTCGGACTCGGGGTGCAGGCTCCCGCCGCGTCCTGGGGCAGCATGCTTAATAACGCCCAGTCGTATATCGGCGAAGCCTCCTGGCTGGCGATGTTCCCCGGCATTTTGATTTTGCTGACGGTGTTCAGTTTTAACGTGTTAGGCGACGTGTTCCGCACCGCCTTTGAGCCGGGAGCGAACCGCGATGAATAACTTACTTGAACTCGACAACCTGCAAACTACCTTCCGCACCCGCGATGGTGATGTCCACGCGGTGCGCGGGGTGAGCTTTCACGTGCAGCCGGGAGAGCTGGTTGGCATTGTCGGCGAATCCGGCTGCGGGAAGAGTGTCACCTGCAAGTCAATCATCCAGTTGCTGGGGAGCAACGGGCGTATCACCGGGGGACAGATCCGTTTCGACAATGACGATCTGGCGCAGAAAACCCCGAAGCAGATGCGCGCCATTCGCGGGAACCAGATCGCGATGATTTTTCAGGATCCGATGACCGCGCTCAATCCGGTGGTGACTATCGGCAGACAGATGTCTGAGATCCTGATGCGCAATAAAGGCTTAAACAAAAAAGCCGCCCGGGCGACGAGCATCGCCATGCTGGAGAAGGTGGGCATTGCCGAAGCGGAGCGCCGTTACGATCAGTATCCGCACGAGTTCAGCGGCGGTATGCGCCAGCGGGTGATGATTGCTATCGCCGCTCTCCTGCGATCCCAAACTGCTGATCGCCGATGAACCTACCACTGCGCTGGACGTCACCATCCAGGCGCAGATCCTGCGGCTGTTAAAAAGCCTGCAACTGAAAACCCATACCGCCATCCTGCTGATCACCCACGATCTGGGCGTGGGTGGCCCAGGTGTGCAGCCGGGTGGTGGTGATGTACGGCGGGCTGGTGATGGAAGAGGGGAGCGTGGAGGATATCTTTTATCGCCCGGCGCACCCCTATACCCAGGGGCTGCTGGCATCCCTGCCGCACCCGGAACAGACCAGCCATCGCCTGTCGCCTATCGAAGGCTCGCCGCCGGGGCTGTTGAATCCGCCCCCGGGCTGCCCGTTTGCTGAACGCTGCCCACAGCGAATGCCGCAGTGCGAGCGCCAGCCCGCGTTTTACATCACGGACCCCGGGCATCGTGCAGCTTGCTGGCTACTGGCCGACAAGGAGGTTCAAGCATGAGCGAACAACATACCCCGCTGGTAAGCGTGCGGGACCTGCATAAACACTTCACCCTTAACGGCGGTCTGCTGCGCAAAGGAGTGGCAGTCAAAGCGGTGGATGGCGTTAGCTTTGAGATTCAGCAGGGGGAGACCTTTGGCCTGGTGGGTGAATCCGGCTGCGGGAAATCGACCCTCGGGCGCGCCATTTTACGCCTGTTTGATATCACTTCCGGCGAGATTGATTTTGCCGGACAGGCAATTGCCCAGGCCAGCGAAAAACAGCTCAAGCCGCTGCGCAAGCGGATGCAGGCCATTTTCCAGGATCCTTACTCCTCGCTGAATCCGGGGATGACCGTGCAGCAGCTGGTGGCCGAGCCGATGCAGATCCACGGTTACAGCCGCGAGGAGCAGCGGGAGCGTACTGAAACCCTGCTCTATAAAGTCGGGCTTAAGCAGGAACATCTTCAACGTTTCCCGCATGAGTTCAGTGGCGGTCAGCGTCAGCGCATCAGCATTGCCCGCGCGCTGTCGGTGCGCCCGGAGTTTGTGCTGTGCGACGAGCCGCTGTCGGCGCTGGATGTCTCGGTGCAGGCGCAGGTGGTGAATATTCTTCAGGATCTGCAGCAGGAGCTGGGGCTGACTTATCTGTTTATCGCCCACGATCTGTCGATGGTGCGCCATATCTCAACCCGTATCGGGGTGATGTACCTCGGCAAGCTGGTGGAAGTGGCCCCTGCCAACGCCCTGTATCAGCATCCGGCGCACCCCTATACCCGGGCTTTGTTAGCCTCGGTGCCGCAGCCCGATCCACGGATCCGCAATCTGGAGCAGGCTACCCTGCGCGGGGAGATCCCCGGCCCGACCTCCGTGCTGCCGGGCTGTAAGTTTTGCAGCCGCTGTCCGCACGTCATGCCGGTATGCCGACGCGAAGCGCCCGCGATGCAGGAGATCGCCCCAGGCCATTTCACGGCCTGCTGGTTGTTTAGGGTGTGAGGGCATTAGGCCCGCACATCCCCTCGGCCCCTATCAACGTAACGCCGTGGGAGAGCCAGAAACAGGAGAGGGCATGCGTTCATTATCATCAATAATCGCCAGTACCCCTTTTATCGGCTGCTCTGAGGTGTGTTAACTGGCGCTGATGCCAGCGTCCCAGCACCAGCACCGTGGTGAGTGCACCGAGCAGGGCGCAGAACATATCGGACTGCGTATCCCAGGGATCGCCCTGCGTCCCAAGGAAATCATCCGCGCCCTGGCCCATCGCCAGCGCCGCCCACCACTCGATCAGCTCGTAAGTGGCGCTGATCGCCAGCGCAATACAGCACACCAGAAAAGCCGTCATCTTGCAGCCAGTAACGTAGCCGCCGCGCACCAGGATCTCCCGGGCTGCCAGCGCAGGCACCAGCCCCTGGAAAAAGTGCCCCAGCTTGTCATACGGGTTACGGCTCAGGTGGAACATCTCCTGAACATCAAAACCGATGGGCACTTTGGCGTAGGTATACATTCCGCCCACCATCAGAATAATGGCGTGCCAGAAGATCAGCGTGTAGAGCAGGGGGGTCAGCGGGTAGCGCCGTTGGGTGGCGAGCAGCAGCGGCACGATGATGATGACCGGCGTCACCTCCATCAGCCAGGTGATGCGGTCCGAGGTATACAGACCGGTGTAAATCAGGATCAGCAGCAGAAGCAGCGCGCCGACCTTTAATCCAGAGGAGAGTGCAGTTTGCGTCATGAGCGTTAACTGTTGAGTAAAAACAGACACTATTGACCGACGCGGCGAAAAACACAATGTTTGACGAAGAAGCATAAAAAAAACGGGGCCACTCACGGCCCCGTTATTATTGATAACAATCAGAACGACTTGCGTAAACGCAGACTGAAGGTGTGCGCCTGGTAGCGGTCGCCGGCCTGTAGGTCATAACGTGCGTCGAGGCTCAGATCGTTGGCGTTATACAGGGTCGTGCCTACGGCCACGCCTGCCATATCTTCTACTGGAGAAGCGCCTTTGGTGATAAAGCTGGTTTCACCGATGGCATCGGCGGCGTAGGTCGCATGGCTGCTGACCTGATGGTTATCGTACTGGTGGATCCAGGAGACCTGGGCGAACGGCGTCAGGTTACCCATGCCGGTGGCGAAGGTCTTCTCGATGCGGGCGCCGATGTCGCTCATCACAGACTGCGAGTGGGTGCTGCTAACATCCAGCGCCATGCCGTTGCCGCCAGTTTCGCTGTAACCATCCACATGCTGATAGCCATAGGTCAGGCCTGCCAGCGGGGTCAGCACCACGTCAGCCGGCAGAGTGATTGGATAGCTAAGCTCGCTTTGCAGGGTGATGGACTGGCCGTTGAACTTGCCGTGGGCGGCGCCGGAGAAGCCGGTGAAATCAGCGCGACGCACGGAGCTGTAGTTCTGACGGTTGAGACCCGCAGAGAGGTTCAGGTACCACGGATTGCCGGTGTAACCCGCGTAACCAATCACCCCGTAGTTATCGGCGGTGGAGTTGTTGCCGCTCAGGTTGTCTTTCCCGTGTACGGAGGTGTTGCTGTAGTTCAGGGCTGCGCCCAGACGCCAGTCATCACCCAGCGCGCGATCGGCACCTATGATCAGGCCGCCAAATTTCGCGGTGTAGCCGCTGACGTTGTCGGTGCTGTCCTGGCGGGCATAACCACCGAACGGCTGACCCCAGACGATCCAGTTGTTGGCGTAGTCATCACCGGTCGCCACGCCGCTGACGCCGGAGGCTTGCGGGTTACGCACGGCATCAATGTGAGCACCCACCACTGCCTGAGCGGTAGACGTCGCCACGGTGGCTGCGGAACTGGTGTTGAGATTCTGGCTGGTGGACAGACGCTCGCCTGCGCGGTTTGCTTCCTGTTTACCTTCAATCGCCAGAGAGGCGTTGTAGAGATCTAACAGCTGCGGGGAGGCGATACCGGAGTAGCGCGCCAGCCCGCCGAGTGCTGCCGTGGCGCTCGGGATAGTGGCATAGCCACGTTTAGTCGGTTGAGTCGGAGTCGGTTCCGCTGGCGGCGTCGGCGGTGTTGGCACCGTAACGATCGGGGTGGTGACGTCGGGTTCTGTCACTACCGGCGGCGTAACCTCTGGCGTTGGCTCAGGCTGAGGTTCTACCGGCGCGATAACGACCGGCTCTGCGCCCAGGGTTAATACCAGGGCCTTGCTATCAGTAGCGTCATAAACAGATCCATTGACCGTACCCCGGTAGCCGAGGGCTTTATAATTCAGCTGATCGGCGTGGTAGTCGGTCTCTGCGCCTGTGGCATTGATCACCACATAACGCTGGCCTTCAGCAAACTGGTAAGTGCTGCCGGTGCGCAGCAGTTTAATGCTGGAACCTGCATCGACAATGGCATTGCCGCTAACGTTGAGACGGCCATAGCCAGTATCGGCAAGCAGATCGCCGCGGGCATCTGTCAGATCGGAGACACCGGAAATCAGCGTTGCGGCTGCTTTCTGATGGTAATCACCGGCGATGTTGATGCTGTTGTTCACCTGCAGGGAAGCCGCTTCGTTCACCACGGTGCCGTTTGATGCAGGACTTTCATCGCTCATCTGCAGTGACATCAGGCCGTATTCAGGCATGCTGGTCACGATATTATCGTTCAGGAGCAGGGAGCCGGAGCCAAAGATGATATCGGAGCCGATAAGGGTGCCTGTCGCGCCGTCGATACCGGCCAGCGTGCCCGTGGTAGTAGTGCCACCGTTAATGATTAATGGTGTCCCATTTAAGGCGAAAATATTACCGGCAATATTGCCAGTGTTGGTCAGGGTCGCGCCATCGCTGTTATTACTGCCGACAAGCAGCGCAAAATCACTGCCGGTTAACTGGCCATTGTTGACAATGTGCACCGCTGCGCTCTGGTTGTAATAATTCCAGAGATACATACCATTCGACTTGCCTGATATCTCACCGTTATTAACGATCTCGCTAATGCCGCCGTTACTATAGATACCGGTGAAGCTGCCATTAATCTTATTATCGTTGATGAGGGTATTAATGGTGCCCTTATTATATATTCCGGAACGGTCGTAATCATCAGAAGTCCCACCGTCAATCGTACCGGTGTTGTGCAACGTGCCGATCGTCCCATTATTGAAAATGGCGCTGTTTTGACCCGGAGTAAATATTATTTTCGGATGGGGTAAAAGCGATCAGACCGGCATTGGTCAGGTTATCAATGGTTCCCTGGTTACTGATGGCGCGAGTACCAAAGATTTTACCTTCGGTGGTATTCAGTAAAGTAGTAATGGTCCCGGCATTGTCTATCGTGCCGTTATTATTGGAATTTGAGTCGTAGTAGTTATAGACGTTCTGAACACCCTTAATGGTGCCGCTGTTGGTGAAGGTGTTAATTACACCTGATTCACCTACCGCAACCACTCTGCCATTCTGGTACTGATTAAGGCTGGCAATGGTTCCGTTATTGTTAAGCTCACCTACTGTCCCATCAATCTGCACCACATGGCTGCTTAAGAACAGGGGGGGTATTAATCACGTCGGTGATGTAACCATCATTGGTCAGCGTGGTGACACTCACGCCCGAATTAACTGCTAATGCTGAACCCGGGGCACCGGTGACACTTCCCGCCTGAGTGATATGCACTAACTCTTTGGCGTCAGCGATCTGCACATTGCTGGTCGGGGCACTGATAATTAATTCTGGAGATGTCGCGTAGGCGTGCGCGGTCGTTGATGCCACCAGCAGAGAGATAAGCTGGCTAAGACGTTTTCTTTTCCATGGTGTACCATCATTAAAGTTGCGATGTTTTTTGCAAAATGCAGCGGTGATTTCTTCGGATTAATCCGATATCTTCGGGCGCAGAATATACAATTCATTGCCGAAAACAATAAGCAGTGCTTAATTATTTCCGCTTGAATTTATTCTCAATAAATTGTCATGTGAGTAATTTGCGTTAAGGCTGGTGGCGGCATGAGGATATATCCTCACTTTTTGCAGGGAACGGTATTGATTAATTTATCTTTATTGTTGGCAGGGTGTATTTCCGTCGATCCGTACATCTCTGCGCAAAAAATAGCCAGCGATAGTGGTCTTACCAGTGAGAAATTTGACACAGAGCTTTTCCCGGTTGTGACATGGCATCGAATCACGCCCGCCGGTTCACTCCCTGCGGGTTTACATCGAAGGAGATGGCTTTGCCTGGAAGAGCCGCACAACCCCGTCCAATAATCCGACGCCGCGTAATCCCACGGGCCTGAAACTGGCTGCGGCAGATAAGCAGGCAAATGGTGTTTTATCTTGCCCGGCCCTGCCAGTTCATCGGGCCGCCCTTACCGGATAACTGCCGCGTAAATATCTGGACGCAGGACCGCTTCTCCCCCGTGGTGATTGATGCAATGAGCGAGGCGCTCAACCAGATAGTGCTGCGCTATCCTAGGGTACAGCTCGATTTGGTGGGTTACTCCGGGGGCGGCAATATTGCTGCGCTGCTGGCGGAACGCCGGAGCGATGTGCGTTCTCTGCGCACGGTGGCGGGCAATCTCGATGTGGCGTATGTGAATGCCATTCACCATGTCACGCCGATGCCCACGGCTGAGAATGCAATCGATTCGTGCTCCCGCGCTTCGCGCCCTGCCGCAGATCCATTACAGTGGCGGGGCCGACACCACCGTGCCGCCTGCTGTCGCCCGACGTTTTCAACAGGCAGTGGGGGGGAAGTGCGTGCAAACGGAAGTGGTCAGCGGAATGGAGCATGGTTCGGATTGGGGGGCAGTCTGGCCGGAATTACTGGCACAGGGGGTGCCGGAGTGCTGAAGTGTGAGGCAACGTTGAATGACGTCAGGACCAAACAATGAAAAAGAAAGAGTTTGTCACCCAGGATCTGCTGAGCAAAATCTACCAGGACACCACGGCGGGGCCACGTAAGCTTCCCCCTGAAAGACAGCTGGCTGAAGAGTATGGTGTCTCGCGTTTTACTATCCGCCAGGCGCTGGAAAAATTGGTCAGTATTGGCGTGGTGCGGATCGTGCAGGGATCGGGGATCTGGATCAACGAGCATGCGCGTAATAACCCGCTGATTTACAACTCGATCACTGAAAAACGATTCGATCAGATGCGCTACCGGATGATTAGCCTGCATAAGAAGAGGCCCGATCGCGTGGCGCAGCAGATCTTCGGCATCGATGAAGAGAGTTTTATCTGGCACTTTTGCCGGTTGCGCTACGTCGATGATCAGCCTGTACAGCTGGAAGTGTCCAGCATGCCGGTTGCAGATTTCCCCGACCTTAATCAACAGGCGATTGAGCGTTCCATCCAGCAGTACGTACTTAGCAAAGGGTTGATCATTTCACATATGCTGACGACCTACCGGGCGGTCAGCGTCAGTCGTGAACAGGCAGTCATTCTGGGCTGCAAAAAAGGCAGCCGGCAATGCATATTAATAATCGCGGGATACTGGAGGGGGGCCGGGTCTTTGGAGGTGAGCGATATTATTTGATATCAACTACACCTGCACCTGGGTCAGCCCGTATAACCGCGATAATTTAGCCTGGCGACAAAATCAGGGCGTATGAAGGGTGCCGTCCGGCAGGCGGCTTTGCGTCCACTCGTGTGGGCGATAGACCACCGGGTGCGCGAGAGCCAGCTCTTCATTAAAGCCTGTGCCGATGCCGGGCGCTGTTGGGGGATAGATAAACCCGTCCTTCACCTCTGGCGCGCCAGGGAAACACGCTGTCGGTAGTGGCGGAGCGCGGGATAAATTCCTGAATAGCCGCATTATGCAGGTGAATGTTCAGATGCGTATTCACCGCCACGCCGATGGGGGTCATATCACCGGGGCCATGCCAGGCGAGACGTACGCCGAAAGCCTGACACAGGTGCGCCAGCTTCAGCGCGGGTGTGATACCGCCGATCTGCGAGATGTGGCAGCGAATAAAGTCGATGCGGCGATTCACGATAAGATCGTGCCATTCAGCTGGGTTATTGAATAACTCACCCATTGCCAGCGGCACGCAGCTCTGCTGGCGAACCTGTTCCAGCCAGGCGCTCTGCTGTGGCGGCAAAATATCTTCGATAAAGTAGGGCTGATAAGGCTCGAGCTGTTTTTGCCAGCTGTACGGCCTGCTGCGGGAATAAACGTTCGTGGACGTCATGTAAGAAATGGAGCTTCAGCCATATTTTTCGCGCAGGGCGCGGAACATTTCCACGGTATTACGCATATATTCATGCTGATCGAACCAGGCACCCGGGGTCGGATTCTCAGGGGCATGCAATGCCGATGGCGTGCCGCCGTAAAAAACCAAGCTGGCAGCGGATGTGGCGATAGCCTTGCGCCACCAGTTGATCGACCGGAGGTAAAAAGCTCCTCCAGCGTTTCGCCGCTGGCGTGGCTGTAAGCCGGGATCGCATCGCGGGATTTACCGCCCAGCAACTGATATAGCGGCATGCCAGCCAGCTGCCCTTTAATATCCCACAGGGCCATATCCACGCCGGAGATGGCATTATTCATCGCCGGGCCGTTACGCCAGTAGGCGTTAACGTTCATCATTTGCCACAGATCTTCGATGTTACTGGCATCCCGGCCTACCAGCAGCGGTTTGAGATATTCATCCACGAGCGTTTTTAACCGCCAGCGGGCGTTGCTGAAAGGTGGCACAACCGTGTCCTACCAGCCCTTGCCCGGTAGTTACCCGGACAGTCACCAGGTTATGTCGGTCCGGCCGGGTAATAAAACACTCGATATTATTGATAATCACAGGCGTCACGAAAAACTCCTTTGCTGCGCTGTGGAAATACGGAACAGGAATATCATCGCCCTAAAAATGTTTACAGGTAAACCGTTTTTTTTAATATTTATTTTGGTCAGTTATTTGAATGTATTTTAATTAAAAAACCATACCAATTTTGGATTGATAGCGGTTTTATGGCTCTGGTAGTGGTTAAATGTGAGCGGAATCAACTTTTATTGGTTTGTTTTGTCTGGATGGTTTATCTATTCTCGTGGCATCACTAAAACAACAACCATACCGGCAGGAGTCTTTATGGGGACGCAAGAAGCCATCAATAAATATTATTCGTCTGGTAGGCGGCCAGGGGAATATTAATAAAGTCTGGCACTGTATGAACGCGGCTACGGTTTGATTTAATCGACCGATAATAAGGTTGACCAGACCGCAATCAAAAATCTGCCTGGCGTACTCGGCGCGCAAGGCTCCAGAGCGATCAGTTTCAGGTGATTATTGGGCCAAAGGTAAACAGCTGGTACGAGCAAATGCTTAATGTGCTCGGGCAGGGGAATGAGAAAGCGCCGACGGCGACAAAGGGACGTAAAAGCCTGGTGTCCCTCTTTATGGATACCGTCTCGGGGGTGTTTGGCCCGATTGTTCCGGCCATTGCCGGTGCCGGGATGATCAAAGGATTGCTGGCCGGGCTGATCGCGCTGAAGGTGGTTTCGGCGAAAAGCGACACCGTCATGGTTATCGACCTGATTGCCAGCGGCGTCTTCTATTTCCTGCCGTTCTTTCTTGCTGGTGTCGGCGGCGAAGATCTTTAAGACCAACGAGTATCTCGCCGCGGCAGTGGCCGCCTGTCTGATGTACCCTTCTTTAATAGAAGCAGCGAAAGCCCTGGCGACCCATCAGGAGGGGGCGGTTAGTGCCCTCTGGTTAATGAATGCGATCCCGGTCTCCGTCTTTAACTATGCCTCGAGCGTCATACCGGGTGATCTTCTCAGTGCTGGCATTGAGCTATATCCATCGCTGGGTAGACAGCATCATGCCGGATGTTCTGAAAACGGTGTTCACGCCCACGCTTACCCCTCTTTATAGGTGCGCTGGCGGCGCTGGTGGTAATCGGCCCGATTGGAATTTGGCTCGGTAAAGGACTCGCCTTCTTTATAGAGGGGCTGTTTAGCGTGTCGGCCAGCTTTGCCGGGCTTATCGTTGGTGCCATCCGCCCGGTGGCGATCCTGACCGGGGATGCACCATGCGATGACGCCGATTGCTCTGCAAAACTTTAGCGACCGCGGCTACGACATGCTGATGCCGATGATGTTTATGGCCAATATGGCGATTGCGGGGGCGACATTTGCTATCTGGCGTCTGAGCCGGGACCGTCAGGAAAGAACCGTTACGCTATCGGCAGGCATCTCTGCGCTGCTGGGCATTACCGAGCCGGCACTCTTTGGTGTTCTGACGCGTTACAAGAAAGCGTTCATCGCCGCGACGGTGGCCAGCTCCCTGGCTTCAGCCTTTATTGCCTTCTTCGGTGTGCGTCTCTATGGCTACATTCTGTCGAGCATCTTCAGTTTGCCTGCTTATATAGGCCCGTATTTTGTCTTTGCTCTGGCAGGGGTGGCGATCTCTTTGGTGCTTTCCTTTACCTTAACCACCATTCTGGTGAGGAAAGAGCAAGTCGCAGAGTGATTCTGGCCCCGTCTTAGCGTGTATGTCGCAGGGAATCTGAGTATGTTTGTGGATAACTCTGTGGGCAAATGCGTATAAGGCGGGGTTTTGCTGGGGAATGCAGCAGTCAGTCATTTTTCTGTCATTTAAGGGTTGCGGCCTGAAGAGAACTCCCTATAATGCGCCTCCATCGACACGGCAGATGTGAATCACTTCACACAAACAGCCGGGCCGGTTGAAGAGAAAAGCGTGAAATAATCGCTTGACTCTGAAAGAGGAAAGCGTAATATACGCCACCTCGCAACGGTGAGCGAAAGCCGCGTTGCACTGCTCTTTAACAATTTATCAGACAATCTGTGTGGGCACTCAAAGTGACATGGATTCTTAACGTCCTCGGACGAAAAATGAATACCAAGTCTCTGAGTGAACATACGTAATTCATTACGAAGTTTAATTCACGAGCATCAAACTTAAATTGAAGAGTTTGATCATGGCTCAGATTGAACGCTGGCGGCAGGCCTAACACATGCAAGTCGAACGGTAGCACAGAGAGCTTGCTCTCGGGTGACGAGTGGCGGACGGGTGAGTAATGTCTGGGGAAACTGCCTGATGGAGGGGGATAACTACTGGAAACGGTAGCTAATACCGCATAACGTCGCAAGACCAAAGAGGGGGACCTTCGGGCCTCTTGCCATCAGATGTGCCCAGATGGGATTAGCTAGTAGGTGGGGTAATGGCTCACCTAGGCGACGATCCCTAGCTGGTCTGAGAGGATGACCAGCCACACTGGAACTGAGACACGGTCCAGACTCCTACGGGAGGCAGCAGTGGGGAATATTGCACAATGGGCGCAAGCCTGATGCAGCCATGCCGCGTGTATGAAGAAGGCCTTCGGGTTGTAAAGTACTTTCAGCGGGGAGGAAGGTGTTGTGGTTAATAACCGCAGCAATTGACGTTACCCGCAGAAGAAGCACCGGCTAACTCCGTGCCAGCAGCCGCGGTAATACGGAGGGTGCAAGCGTTAATCGGAATTACTGGGCGTAAAGCGCACGCAGGCGGTCTGTCAAGTCGGATGTGAAATCCCCGGGCTCAACCTGGGAACTGCATTCGAAACTGGCAGGCTAGAGTCTTGTAGAGGGGGGTAGAATTCCAGGTGTAGCGGTGAAATGCGTAGAGATCTGGAGGAATACCGGTGGCGAAGGCGGCCCCCTGGACAAAGACTGACGCTCAGGTGCGAAAGCGTGGGGAGCAAACAGGATTAGATACCCTGGTAGTCCACGCCGTAAACGATGTCGACTTGGAGGTTGTTCCCTTGAGGAGTGGCTTCCGGAGCTAACGCGTTAAGTCGACCGCCTGGGGAGTACGGCCGCAAGGTTAAAACTCAAATGAATTGACGGGGGCCCGCACAAGCGGTGGAGCATGTGGTTTAATTCGATGCAACGCGAAGAACCTTACCTACTCTTGACATCCAGAGAACTTAGCAGAGATGCTTTGGTGCCTTCGGGAACTCTGAGACAGGTGCTGCATGGCTGTCGTCAGCTCGTGTTGTGAAATGTTGGGTTAAGTCCCGCAACGAGCGCAACCCTTATCCTTTGTTGCCAGCGGCTCGGCCGGGAACTCAAAGGAGACTGCCAGTGATAAACTGGAGGAAGGTGGGGATGACGTCAAGTCATCATGGCCCTTACGAGTAGGGCTACACACGTGCTACAATGGCGCATACAAAGAGAAGCGACCTCGCGAGAGCAAGCGGACCTCATAAAGTGCGTCGTAGTCCGGATTGGAGTCTGCAACTCGACTCCATGAAGTCGGAATCGCTAGTAATCGTAGATCAGAATGCTACGGTGAATACGTTCCCGGGCCTTGTACACACCGCCCGTCACACCATGGGAGTGGGTTGCAAAAGAAGTAGGTAGCTTAACCTTCGGGAGGGCGCTTACCACTTTGTGATTCATGACTGGGGTGAAGTCGTAACAAGGTAACCGTAGGGGAACCTGCGGTTGGATCACCTCCTTACCTTAAAGAACCTGCCTTTGTAGTGCTCACACAGATTGTCTGATGAATGATGAACTTCTGAATGTACTTTTGAGTGCATTAAGAAGTTTTGCTCTTTAAAAATCTGGATCAAGCTGAAAATTGAAACGACGCACTGTGTCTGTTCTCCGTAATAAGAGCAGATGAAGGTGTGGTCGGGTCTCAGATTTCGCAATCAGAAGTGAAACAGCTTCGGGTTGTGAGGTTAAGCGACCAAGCGTACACGGTGGATGCCTAGGCAGTCAGAGGCGATGAAGGACGTGCTAATCTGCGATAAGCGCCGGTAAGGTGATATGAACCGTTATAACCGGCGATTTCCGAATGGGGAAACCCAGTGTGATTCGTCACACTATCGTTAAGTGAATACATAGCTTAACGAAGCGAACCAGGGGAACTGAAACATCTAAGTACCCTGAGGAAAAGAAATCAACCGAGATTCCCCCAGTAGCGGCGAGCGAACGGGGAGCAGCCCAGAGTCTGAATCAGCATGTGTGTCAGTGGAAGCGTCTGGAAAGTCGCAGGGTACAGGGTGATACTCCCGTACACGAAGATACACTTGCTGTGAACTCGAAGAGTAGGGCGGGACACGTGGTATCCTGTCTGAATATGGGGGGACCATCCTCCAAGGCTAAATACTCCTGACTGACCGATAGTGAACCAGTACCGTGAGGGAAAGGCGAAAAGAACCCCGGCGAGGGGAGTGAAATAGAACCTGAAACCGTGTACGTACAAGCAGTGGGAGCACCCTTGTGGTGTGACTGCGTACCTTTTGTATAATGGGTCAGCGACTTATATTCTGTAGCAAGGTTAACCGTATAGGGGAGCCGAAGGGAAACCGAGTCTTAACTGGGCGTTAAGTTGCAGGGTATAGACCCGAAACCCGGTGATCTAGCCATGGGCAGGTTGAAGGTTGGGTAACACTAACTGGAGGACCGAACCGACTAATGTTGAAAAATTAGCGGATGACCTGTGGCTGGGGGTGAAAGGCCAATCAAACCGGGAGATAGCTGGTTCTCCCCGAAAGCTATTTAGGTAGCGCCTCGTGAATTCATCTCCGGGGGTAGAGCACTGTTTCGGCTAGGGGGGCCATCCCGGCTTACCAACCCGATGCAAACTGCGAATACCGGAGAATGTTATCACGGGAGACACACGGCGGGTGCTAACGTCCGTCGTGAAGAGGGAAACAACCCAGACCGCCAGCTAAGGTCCCAAAGTCATGGTTAAGTGGGAAACGATGTGGGAAGGCACAGACAGCCAGGATGTTGGCTTAGAAGCAGCCATCATTTAAAGAAAGCGTAATAGCTCACTGGTCGAGTCGGCCTGCGCGGAAGATGTAACGGGGCTAAACCATGCACCGAAGCTGCGGCAGCGACACTATGTGTTGTTGGGTAGGGGAGCGTTCTGTAAGCCGTCGAAGGTGACCTGTGAGGGTTGCTGGAGGTATCAGAAGTGCGAATGCTGACATAAGTAACGATAAAGCGGGTGAAAAGCCCGCTCGCCGGAAGACCAAGGGTTCCTGTCCAACGTTAATCGGGGCAGGGTGAGTCGACCCCTAAGGCGAGGCCGAAAGGCGTAGTCGATGGGAAACAGGTTAATATTCCTGTACTCGGTGTTACTGCGAAGGGGGGACGGAGAAGGCTATGTTGGCCGGGCGACGGTTGTCCCGGTTTAAGCATGTAGGCGGAGGTTCCAGGTAAATCCGGTACCTTATTAACGCTGAGGTGTGATGACGAGGCACTACGGTGCTGAAGCAACAAATGCCCTGCTTCCAGGAAAAGCCTCTAAGCATCAGGTAACATCAAATCGTACCCCAAACCGACACAGGTGGTCAGGTAGAGAATACCAAGGCGCTTGAGAGAACTCGGGTGAAGGAACTAGGCAAAATGGTGCCGTAACTTCGGGAGAAGGCACGCTGATATGTAGGTGAAGCCCCTGCGGGTGGAGCTGAAATCAGTCGAAGATACCAGCTGGCTGCAACTGTTTATTAAAAACACAGCACTGTGCAAACACGAAAGTGGACGTATACGGTGTGACGCCTGCCCGGTGCCGGAAGGTTAATTGATGGGGTTAGCGGCAACGCGAAGCTCTTGATCGAAGCCCCGGTAAACGGCGGCCGTAACTATAACGGTCCTAAGGTAGCGAAATTCCTTGTCGGGTAAGTTCCGACCTGCACGAATGGCGTAATGATGGCCAGGCTGTCTCCACCCGAGACTCAGTGAAATTGAAATCGCTGTGAAGATGCAGTGTACCCGCGGCAAGACGGAAAGACCCCGTGAACCTTTACTATAGCTTGACACTGAACACTGGTCCTTGATGTGTAGGATAGGTGGGAGGCTTTGAAGCGTGGACGCCAGTCTGCGTGGAGCCATCCTTGAAATACCACCCTTTAATGGCTGGTGTTCTAACGTGGGCCCGTAATCCGGGTTGCGGACAGTGTCTGGTGGGTAGTTTGACTGGGGCGGTCTCCTCCTAAAGAGTAACGGAGGAGCACGAAGGTTAGCTAATCCTGGTCGGACATCAGGAGGTTAGTGCAATGGCATAAGCTAGCTTGACTGCGAGAGTGACGGCTCGAGCAGGTGCGAAAGCAGGTCATAGTGATCCGGTGGTTCTGTATGGAAGGGCCATCGCTCAACGGATAAAAGGTACTCCGGGGATAACAGGCTGATACCGCCCAAGAGTTCATATCGACGGCGGTGTTTGGCACCTCGATGTCGGCTCATCACATCCTGGGGCTGAAGTAGGTCCCAAGGGTACGGCTGTTCGCCGTTTAAAGTGGTACGCGAGCTGGGTTTAGAACGTCGTGAGACAGTTCGGTCCCTATCTGCCGTGGGCGCTGGAGAATTGAGGGGGGCTGCTCCTAGTACGAGAGGACCGGAGTGGACGCATCACTGGTGTTCGGGTTGTCATGCCAATGGCACTGCCCGGTAGCTAAATGCGGAAAAGATAAGTGCTGAAAGCATCTAAGCACGAAACTTGCCCCGAGATGAGTTCTCCCTGAGCCTTTAAGGCTCCTGAAGGAACGTTGAAGACGACGACGTTGATAGGTCGGGTGTGTAAGCGCAGCGATGCGTTGAGCTAACCGATACTAATGAACCGTGAGGCTTAACCTTACAACGCCGAAGCTGTTTTCGGTGACTGAGACAATTTTCAGCTGATACAGATTAACCGGGTGGCCCGTGAGGCGGCCCGGAAACAGAATTTGCCTGGCGGCTGTAGCGCGGTGGTCCCACCTGACCCCATGCCGAACTCAGAAGTGAAACGCCGTAGCGCCGATGGTAGTGTGGGGTCTCCCATGCGAGAGTAGGGAACTGCCAGGCATCAAATCAGGAACCCCGTACCGCAAGGTACGGGGTTTTTTGTCGTCTGTACGAAACCCTCAGGCCATAAAACCCTCAAACCCTCAAACCCTCAAACCCTCAAACCCTCAAACCCTCAAACCCTCAAACCCTCAAACCCTCAAACCCTCAAACCCTGAAGCCATAAAACCCAAAAACCGACCGGATGGCGGGCAATTAAGGCTTTTCTTTCGGCATATCTCCTGCTTTCAATGTAAATGAGATTTATTATCAGTAATCCTTTACAGCTGGAATTCAAAGTTGTATTTTATATGCATGTTTTTAAGTCGGAGGTATTTATGAGCCATCACAGAATCCCTAAAAACTGGACCATCAAACGTTCAACTCCCTTTTTTACGAAAGACAATGTTCCAGCAGCGCTTCTGAGCCACCACAACACCGCAGCCGGTATCTTTGGCCAGCTCTGCGTGATGGAAGGGACAGTGACTTACTACGGGCTTCGCCAATGAAGAGGCGACAGAGCCAGAAGTGAAAGTGGTGATTAACGCGGGAACCTTTGCGACCAGCCCACCGCAGTACTGGCACCGTATTGAGATGACCGATGATGCACAGTTTAATATCAATTTCTGGGGCCGAACCGGCGTTTTCCGGTGATGAAGTTTACAGCGCGAAAAAGGCATAATCTCAATGCTCCCTTATCATTAATAAGGGAGCTCCTTCATACAGTGTGAAAGCATTATGATCCATTTCCTCAGACACTCTTCAACGCGGGTAGACTACGGCGAGCAGGAATCCTGCGGGGAGCTACTTCTGCTTCACGTGGCTGAATATCAGGAGTATCTTTCCTGCAAAGCGCCTTTGTGACCGGATCTTCATCAGGATCAACAGGCTGATACGGGATCAAATGATCCCTCCGCCGGAAGATCGCTATGAAGATCGTCGCTATTGAGGCCAATATCGCTGCAGGAAAAAGCACTCTGCTGGAGCCTCTGGCGGCAGCGTTATCAGATAAAACAGGCGCATACTGGAATGTGCTAAAGAAACCCGTAGATGAAGATCCGGTGTTCCTTGAGTTACTGCAGGTCTTCGTTGAGAACCCGCACGACGCAGACGCCAGGGTGGCTTTTCAGCTCTATATAACCGATTCCCGACAGCGCCTGTTAAACAATCTCCCGGAAGGCAACTACGTTATTGAGCGCTCTCTGTACAGCGATATCGTGTTCTGCCATGTGAATTTTCTAACGACTGAACAGCCATCGGCCCGTTATATGTCCTATTTCTACCAGGTTAAGGAACACCTTAAGAGCTACCCACATATCGATCTGGTGGTCTATATCGATCGTGATGCAGAGTCCTGTTATAACGACTGTATGGCGCGAGGGCGGTCTGGAGAGGATAAGTATACGCTGGACTACTTTGAGGACGTTAAAGCCTTCCACGACGCCTGTCTGCCGCAAATTACCCGCCAGTATGGCTCAAAGCTGCTGACGCATCATGTCCAGTCGGGTTTTGCATGCCCAAAAAAGCTGGCAGATGCGGTGACTGCAAAGCTGGAAGAGAGAGTGCCGTAGTAGTACTGTTTCTCCAAAAGCAAAAAACCACCTTTCGGGCGGACTCTTTAAATAGTGGTGCCCGGACCCGGACTAACGCCGAAGGCGTTGAACAGCGCGCTTGTCGCGCTGGCCCCGAAGGGGTGAGCCACTGGCGGCGAATAATCGAACGTAGTTCGATGAAGAGTTCGGAACCCCAGAAAGCAAAAAACCAGCCCTAAGGCTGGTTTTTCTAAATAGTAGTGCCCGGACCCGGACTAACGCCGAAGGCGTTGAACAGCGCGCTTGTCGCGCTGGCTCCGAAAGGGTAAGCCGCTGGCGGCGAATAATCGAACGTAGTTCGATGGAGAGTTCTGAACCCCAGAAAGCAAAAAACCAGCCCTAAGGCTGGTTTTTCTAAATAGTGGTGCCCGGACTCGGAATCGAACCAAGGACACGGGATTTTCAATCCCTGAGTCAAAGTTAATAGTTTGTAAACAGGCGTATTTGCATACTGTAAAGAGTGTGCAAAATGAAAATACTTCCCGTTATCTCTCCCAAAGGTGGAGAAGGCAAATCCACGTTTGCTGCTTACCTTGCCGGTTTTCTTGCCGATGCCGGCCTGAACACCCTTCTTGTGGATGCAGACTATTCCCAGCCCACAGCCAGCAGTATCTTCGCGCTGGAGCATGAATCCCCTTTCGGTCTCTATGAATTGCTGATGCAGATGGTCAGTGACCATACGCAATGCATTTCGCAGACCGCCATAAAAAATCTCGATGTCATCTACTCTAACGACCCGGACGAACTGTTGCCAACCGCGATGCTCACGCTGCAGACGGCCGTCTGCGCCTGCGTAACATACTTCAGCATCCTTTCTTTAACCGTTATGACGTCATTATTGTGGATTCGAAAGGCGCAACAGGCGTCATGACCGAGCTTTCCCTCCTTTCCTCTACCGGTAATGTGATGGGCGTTGTTAAACCCATCCTTCCGGATGTCCGTGAATTTATCCGCGGCTCCCTTCATATGCTTACCCGCCTGAAAACCTATGAAAATTACGGTATTCGCCTTCCTGATATTTCCATTCTCGTCAACTGTATCGAAAACACTCTGCTTGACCGTGAAGCAATGGACGGTCTTGCCGCCATCATTAACGAAAAACATTACGACGCCTCTGCGCTGGGCAACCGTGACGTTTATCGTTTACTCGATACCCGTATCGAGGCGCTGGATATTTTCAAACTGGGGCACGTCAAGCAGCAGCCCGTGCATCGTCTGGAATACAAAACACGCCGCAAAGGTCCGGCCGCAGCCGTCACCATGCACGACCTCGCGTCTGAACTGTTCCCCGAGTGGCAGAGCCATTTCAGTGACGTTTCTGACCCGGGAGGTGCGTCATGTCTGAGATGATGATGCCCTGCTCTTATGAGGCTGAGCAGGCCGTACTGGGCGGACTGATGCTTGATAACGACCGGTGGGATGAGGTGATACTGCAAATCTCCCCGGAAGATTTGTTTTCCCGGCCGCACCGTATGGTCTTTCGCGTGATGGCCGAGCTGGCCGGAGAAGGGCTACCGCTCGATCTCATCACTATTACGGAACGGCTGGAGAACAGAGGCGACCTTGAACAGTGTGGCGGCTTTGCTTATCTGGCTGAAATGAGTAAAAACACGCCGTCTGCAGCCAATATCCTGGCTTACGCCGGGGTGGTGGCGGAGAAAAGCCGCCTGCGGCAGCTGATGACTGTGGGTAACAGTCTTCTTTCCGATGTGCAGGCCCCGAAAGCCAGCTCGGCGGGCATTCTTGAGTCGGCCGAAGGTAAGTTGTTTAACATTGCCGAACAGGGAGCCATGCAGCTCAACAGTGAGACCGGCGTTAACGAGGCGCTGGATAAACTGCTGACGCAGCTGGAAAGCATGTCCGCCAGTGACGGCCTCACCGGGACACCGACAGGGTTCAGTGAACTGGACGCGATGACCTGTGGTCTCCAGCCCGGCGATCTGGCCCTGCTGGCCGCCCGTCCTTCCATGGGGAAAACGTCGCTGGCCATGGCCGCCTGCACAGCGGCCGTGAGCGCAAAACCTGACGATCACGTCTTTGTGTTCAGTCTTGAAATGCCCTCAGAGCAGCTGATGATGCGCCTGCTGGCGATGGAAGGCCGGGTGGAACTGTCCCGGCTTCGCAGCGGCAACATGGATGATGAAGACTGGGCTCGCGTGTCCGAGGCAACCGGTCGCATTATTGAGTGGAAAAACCGTCTGATCATTGATGATACCAGTTACCAGACCCCGGCCACACTGCGCGCCCGCGCCCGACGCTATGTCCGCAAATACGGCAGACCCTCTCTCATCATGCTGGACTATCTGCAGCTTGTCCGCTCCCCCGAGCAGGAAAACCGCACGCAGGAAATAGCGGAAATTTCCCGCTCGCTTAAGGCGCTCGGTAAAGAGCTGGGCTGTCCGGTACTGGCGCTTTCCCAGCTCAACCGCCTGGTGGAGCAGCGGGCCGATAAACGCCCCAATAATGGTGACCTGCGTGACTCCGGTGCGCTGGAGCAGGATGCGGACCTCATCATGTTTATTTACCGGGATGAGGTTTATAACCCCGGCACCCCTGATGGCCGGGGTGGCTGAGATCATTGTCGGCAAGCAGCGGCAGGGGCCAACCGGCACGGTAAAAGTCAAATTTGACGGGCGTTACACCCTCTTTTCGGAGTTTCAGGAAGGCAGCTATGACTTCGGTTACCGCAGCGGGAGGAAACAGGCATGAGCCGTAAAAGTTCTAATGTGGGGGCTGCCATGCTGCAGCCCGGACGCCAGTCGCAGGCGGCCGGCAATATCAGCGTCATGCCGGCGGCTGAAATGCCCATGGTCCTGGACGCTCGACCAGTTAAGCCCGAATCCTGATAATCCGCGAACATCACGCAATCCGCGTTATGACGATATCAAGGCTTCCATCCGTTCGCGCGGGCTGGACACCGTGCCCAAAGTCACCCGTGACCCGGATGGTGAGCCCGATATGTACATCTTTCAGCGACGGGGGTAATACACGTTATCAGATCCTGTCAGAACTGTGGCAGGAAACCGGAGAAGGACCGGTTTTTCCGCGTCCATGTGTTTGTTCAAGCCGTGGCCGGGACGGCTGCAGTGTGTTATTGGGCCATCTTGGCAGAGAATGAAGTGCGCGGGGAGCTGAGTTTTATTGAAAAAAGCGCAGGGGATCCACAAAGCCGCTCTATATATGAAGAGCAGATGGGAAAGACGGTTTCGTTGCGTCAGTTGTCAGAGCTACTGACCCATGAAGGTTTGCCAGTCCATTACTCAACAGTCAGCCGTATGGAAGATGCGCTGAAATATCTTTATCCGTGGATCCCAGACCTGCTTGAGTCCGGGCTTGGCAGGCCACAAATAACGTCACTGCTGGCGCTCCGGCATGATGCGGAACGCGTGTGGGATGAATTTTGCCTGATTTCAGACACAGGCGACAAATCCTTCAGCGACGTTTTTGGCCAGTGTTGTGGCCGTTTCAACTCCCCGGAACTGTGGTCTCTGGAGATGTTTCGCGATGAATTTATTGGTGATTTACTGCAGGCGTTACCCCATCCGGAACTGGACTATGACCGCTGGATGATGGAACTCGATCCTAAAGAACGCAACCGCAGACATCACTTTGGCGAGCCGGAGACGGTTTGCCTTTCCCGCCGCAAACAAGCCTGTTAATGCTGATCACGCCCTGCATACCACAGGCTCAGATGAGAGTGAAGGCGTCCCGCTACCTGTCTCCAGTTCACGTCCTGAGGTCTCAGGAGGGGCTGTAACGCCCGTTCCGGGTAATGCGTCTTCTCCTTCTGAAACACCGATTAATGAGCCCCCCCGGCATGAGGTTCAGCCAGATATGTACGGTGCCGCGCCGGTTATTTCAGGTGAGAGCGGGGATGTTAGCGGGCTGGTTACCCTCTCCAATGGGTACGGAGAAGAGAATGGCGGAGAAGAGGACAATGGGGAGGATGGCCTGCTTTCTCTTTTAACACCAGAACCTGAAGTTGTCCTGCAGGATGACGCGCCGGTGAGTAATGACAGCATCTGGCATGTGCCGGCCCATCAGGACGATATCGAACACCTGCAGAATACCGCTTTTCGTCTGGCATGGGAGCTGGGTGAGGTCCTTGGCTGCGAAGATGAAATTCTTCCTCAACGCGACAAGGACACGTCTGCCGGTTACGTCGGGGCAGGTGAGGTGTGTTCTGAAGCCGCCGCATTTCTGCTGGGCCTGACCGGCGAAGCGCCTGTGCTGCATCCGGCGGCAGGGGTGTGTGGTCTGCCGGAGCTTTTCACCGGCGGCCCGGGTGAGGGGGAAGCACCTGTCCTGACAGATGAAGATGCTCTGAAACTGCTCCGCCTGATGCGCGTTATGCGCCGTCTCCGGGAGCTGCAACGCGGTCTGAAGTACGGGGAGGATAACAGTGATGAATAACTCACAGCGACAGTTGCGACTGCTGAATCTTGTCAGGAAACTGCTGAAGCTGGGCCGCAGCAACAGTAATGCCCATGAGGCAGGACTGGCTCTGCAGCGTGCCCAAAAGCTGGATGGCCAGATACGGTATCAGCGAGCTTGACGCCGGCCTTACATCCGTGCGCGAAGCGTCTTCCCGCACGGCCCCTTCGGATGCTGAAAAAGTTCCGGAATGGATGGTGACCCTTGTCCGGGGCGTCTGTCATGCCTTTGGCTGCCAGGCTTATTACTCATGGCGTCAGACCTCTGCCGGGTATCGCCGTTCGGTAACCTTTTACGGATTCAGTGAAAAACCTGAGATAGCAGCCTATGCCTTTGATGTGCTGACGCGCCAGCTGAAAGATGCCACAAATTCTTATCTCAAAACCCAGAGTAAGCGGCTGAAACTGGCCACACGCCGGGCGAGAGCGGAGCAGTTCCGTGACGGCTGGGTATGTGGGGTGCGTGAGGTGATATCGGCAACTGACATCAGCAGCGAGGAGCAGCAGGTGATGAGCCACTGGCTGGAAAGCCGCAGTATGAAAACAGTCACAACCCGTGAACTGAAAGCCTGCCGCGGGGCGGATACAGCACGTTATCAGGGGGTATGAAGCCGGACAAAATGCCCGTCTTCATCAGGGTGTCAGCGGCCGGGGTCCGGCAGCCATTGGTTACCGTCAGGATTAAGGGGGAATGATGAACAGTTTATCTCAGGCTGCAAACGGATTATTGATGCAGCTGGTTATGGATCTCAGAAGTGGCTATCTGCGCCGCTGCGAATCGCTGGGACTGAACCGGGAGGAAATGCAGATGCTGCAGGGGCTCTCGCTCGAAGAGCTTCACTACCTTTCCGGCAGTGAGGTGTCGATCATCAGTGTGGGCATCAATCACGGCAATCTGGTGCGCATGCTGCAGCAGGCCCGGACTGAACAGAAACGACTCCAGCGTATCGATCGGGCGCTGGCGCTGGGCGGCTCCATTGAACTGATGGCTAATTACTTCGGGCTCTCCAGTACGGACGTGGCGGCCCGCCGTCGTATTGCCGGTATCGATGTCCGGCCGGGGCGCGGTAACGCACTGGGTGATGAGGAAAACGCCGCCCTGTGGCGTCAGTGGCAAAAGTCCGGCGTTGAAGATGCGGAAAGTGCTGACGGGCTGGACGTGATGATGCTGGCTGCAGAACAGATGAACGTCTCGCTGACGTCGGTCTGGCATGCGGTCCGTGGCTGGCACAAGACCCGGCAGCCTTCTCCGGCACGAACGCCGGTAAGGAAGACGGCATGAAATACAGGATGGTTGCGCCGGGCCTGCGGGCTCCCCATGGTACGCCGCCGCAATGCTGTCAGAATGCGTTACGTCAGGTTCGCCGTTTCCGGCAGGGGGCGCGTAATTACACCCGGCTCGATGAGAAAGGCTGCGGTTACTACAAAATCGATCTCGGCCCGTTCTGGCGTCTGCTGAGTCGCAACGAAGGCCGGACATGGCTTCTTCTCAGCCACGAACGCTATAACAGCGCCATACGGAAATAGCAGCATGACAGCCTGTTTACCCTGCACCCGTACGCGGGTGCAGTACTAAGCATACTGACAGTTCAGAACGGCCGTGATGGCGGCCGAAAAGGAAAAATAATGAGTCTGCCTGCAGAAAGCCTGATTGCTTATACGCTGGATAAAATGAATGCCCGCCTTGCGGCCAGTTCCCCGGCGGGATGATGGCAGGATACGTAACGGCCTGCTGTTTACCGGAAATGTGCATGATTCCATTCCCCGCCGGCTGTTGCTCGACACGCGGTTGTCACCACTGGACAAGATGGGCTGGATGATGATCCGGCTGTATGCACAAAATAATGAGGGGGGCGGTTTTCCCCAGCTATGACGAACTGCAGCTGCAGCTTGCCTCACCCGGAAAGGGGAAAGCCTCAAGGGAAACGGTAAGCCGCGTCCTGCTTATGCTGCGAATAACCGGCTGGCTCAGCCTCTGTAAACGCGTGCGGGATGATAAAGGGCGGGTGCGGGGGAATATCTATGCTCAGCACGATGAGCCCCTGACGTTCAGCGATGCGGAAATGCTCGACCCCCGCTTCCTTGATACGGTAGCGGGATGCCTGCCTGGAGTAAAAACCGGGACTATCAGCCAGACCGCCGCGAAGCGCTCGACGATATAAAAAACGACCCCACCATGCGCCATTATCGCAGCCATCTTGCGCTGATCGAATCGCGTCTGGACCGCCCACAGACGCCCAGCCAGATGGCGAAACATCATCACGAATACCCTGTCCCGCACCGGGTTCGGAAACCGAACTCAGTCATAAACGGGCCAGGAATCGTCGCTAAAAAACAGGGTTCGGATACCGAACTCAGCCCAGAAAGATACAACAATTCACTGAGTTCGGAATCCGTACTGCCCAGTAAAAACAGGCGGTTATGACCGGGTTCGGAAACCGAACCATTACGTACGTAGTATCACACACAGTGTGAATAAAAATACGTACGTACCGGGTAAACCTGTGCTTCCCGACAGTCTGCATGAACTTGTGCCGGCAGAAGATATTGCCATGCTGACCGCACAGCTGCAGGCGCTGCCTGAAGAACAGGCACAACTTGTGCTGCTCAGCCTGCAAAGGTGATGGCACGCCAGCAGCTCAGCAACCCGGTTGGCTGGTTGCTGGCCGTGATGAAGAAGGCGCGTGAGGGCAGGTTATACGCGCCCCGTCAGGGTGGCGATATATCTGACAGTGTCGGGCAAAAAACAGTTCAGCGTCCCGAACAGCAACAATGGAAACCCGAACCACGCGCCTCTGCCCGCCCGGTATCGGAGGAAAATATCAGGGATGTGGTGAAGAAAATTCGGGGAAAAAATCATTAAATTCATGAGATTGCAGATTTTTACAGGCAGCGGAGCATGAAGTCTTGCACTTTTGCCCAGCAAAATGCTGGCTAAAAAGTGAGCGCTGTTGCAGTGGCAACACTGGGCTAAAAAGTAAGCACTGTTGCCAGGCAATACTTCTTCGCCATAAAAGAGATGAAGGTTCTGCAAATTTGTAACGGTGACGATCTGGTTTTAAGTTGTTCATATACCCCTCTCGCCCGGACTATCTCAAGCGTGTCAAAAACTCATTACCCACTAAAGAGAGGCGTTAGACATGTCTGATGGTAAAACAAAGGGCGGAACAACCGCTTCACGAGCGGGGGCCCTACAGTCCTCTGTTAATATCCTGCTCCATACACATTATGCAATCCGGCTTTGGGGAGGGCAGGAAACGTGATGCTCCGGACGAGACAGGGGTGAAAAAAAAGAGGCCTGAAATAATCAGCATGCCGCAAGCCATTGCGCGAGCTGGTAATGCTTCCCGAGACTCAGCGGCAGATAATCCCTATGCCGATATGGCTCTGGTACGGCTCGAAGAAGCCCTGCAACGAGCAACACTTAAAATTAATGAAAACGTCAGTTCACTGGATGCCATATTGTCAGCCGTACCCAAAGGGGTAACGCTCTCGGAAGTTGAATCAGCCGATCCGTTAAATGTCAGCGTTTTCAGCCGCTCACCGTTAGGATACCGGTGCGTATGGCTTCTGGTTGGATATGATCAGTTAGCAATGAAAGCTTTCCAGGCTTTTCATTACGGACTGATTTCGCGTTCGCAACGTGACGCTATCCTGGACAATGGTGGCCATGCTGTTCGTCAGGTCTATGGCGTGATTCAGCCTTACCGAACACTTGCAGTGACTCGCCGTGATATTGCAGAAAAAACCACGCAAGGGCTTGTTGCCATTGAGCGAAATGGCGAACCTGATCCGGATGTGTTAAGCGGTAAAAAACGTTCTTCGTTCTCACCTCCGCTTAAAAACACCATAGCAGAGGAGGAATGATATGATTCGCCCTGTGTTCCTCCTCACCTCCTTCTTTTTACTGAGCGGATGCGCAACAACGGACTGGGCTGCGATTAATAAACAGGTCAGTGACACAGCCGCAAACCTGACAAAAACGTTGGGCGGCAACAGCAGCGGAGAAAGTGGCGGGATGCCTCTGATGAGCCCGGCGGGGCAACAGGCCCTGCAGTCCGTCGATAAAACGTTCTCCGTGCCGGTCGATGTGGATACCGCGGCGGCCCGCCTGAAGCGCCATTACAAATTTATCTCCACGCAGGAGCTTGAGGCACTGCGGCAGGCCGCAAATGACGGGGACTGGAAAGCGGCGGCTGAAGATGATGCGCATCCCGTCTGGGATGCCATGCCGGGCAGCTACTACAAAATGGGCTCCGACTGGAACGGACGTGATCACCTGGATATCGAAATCGAGAAAAACGGGTCCGGCAGCAGGCTCTATGTTGTCTATCGCTCATCATCAGCACAGCGTCTGGCTGGATCCGGCGTCACGAAGCTGATGAATGATGTCCGCGCTGTTGCGGCGGGTGAAAAACGCTGATGCGGGAGGCAACACATGCAACTCTTTCTGTGTGAAAAACCCTCCCAGGCAAAGGATATTGCCCGCGTACTGGGTATCAGCAAGCGGTGAGCAGGGATTTATCAGCGGCGGTAACATCGTTGTGACCTGGGCGGTCGGCCATTTACTCGAAAACTGCCAGCCCTGAAGCCTATGGCGAGCAGTATGGCAGGCCATGGCGTGCCGATGTTCTGCCTGTGCTGCCTGAGGCCTGGAAAATGGTCGTCAAAGATCAGACAAAATCGCAGTTCACCGTTATCAGTAAGCTGCTCAAAAAGGCGTCTGAGGTGGTCATCGCCACCGATGCCGACCGCGAGGGAGAAGTTATCGCGCGTGAGCTGCTGGAATACTGCCACTACAGTGGCGCGGTGCGCCGGCTCTGGTTATCAGCCCTGGATGAGGCCAGTGTGAAGGAAGCACTGGGCAATATTCTTCCCGGAGAAAAAACAGCTCTGCTGTATGATGCCGGCAAGGGCCGGAGCCAGGCTGACTGGCTCATCGGTATGAACCTGACCCGCCTTTATACTCTCAAAGCCCGTGACTCAGGGGTGTCAGAAGTGCTGTCCGTCGGGCGGGTACAGACGCCGACGCTTGCCATGGTGGTTAACCGGGATAATGAAATCACGTCCTTCGTGCCAAAGCCCTGGTGGCAGGTACATGCGCTTATTGAAAAAGAGGGCGTCCGGTTCCGGGCTGGCTGGGTGCCCGTTGAGCAGTACTGTGACGAGGAAAAGCGTTGCATCAATCCTCAGGCAGCCCGGGCGGTGGGACAGCTTTGTCAGCAGCAGGGCAGGGCTACGGTACTGGAGGTGACCCAGAAGCGGGAGAAAACGGCTGCGCCGCTCTGTTTTGACCTGGGCACCCTTCAGCAGGTCTGTTCCCGAAAATTCGGCATGGGCGCAAATGATGTGCTCGCCATTGCTCAGGCACTTTACGAAACCCATAAAGCGACCACCTACCCCCGGACAGACTGCGGTTTCCTTCCAACTTCGATGCAGCAGGAAATACCCGACGTTCTGGCGGCAGTGGCAAAATCCGATCCCGCTGTGGCCCCGGTACTGAATCAGCTGGACAGGCAGTTTGTCTCGCGTGTCTGGAATGACAAGAAAATCACCGCGCACCATGCCATCATTCCCACCCGACAGGCATTTGATTTGTCGCGCCTCAGCGCCGATGAGCTGAAGGGTCTACCATCTGATTCGCCAGCATTATTTCGCCCAGTTCCTTCCGCTGCAGGAATCTGACGTGACGGAGGCGTCTTTCAATATCGGTGGCCAGCTGTTCCGTACACGCGGGAAAGTCGGTGTGGTGACGGGCTGGAAGTCATTGTTTCAGGCTGAAAAAGATGACGATGAAGAGGACGTCGACGGTGACAGTATGGCGCTGCCGGCGCTGGCAAAAGGGGATGTTTGCGCTGTCACCGGTTCTGAGGTTAAGGATATGAAAACCAGTCCGCCCAAACCGTTCACGGAGGGGACGCTGATTGCTGCCATGAAGAACGCGGCCAGTTTCGTCAGTGGACCCGAAGCTCAAGAAAGTGCTGCGTGATAACGCCGGTCTGGGCACAGAGGCGACGCGTGCGGCTGTGCTTGAAACCCTCTTCAAACGACACTATCTGGAGAAAAAAGGGAAGCACATCCACTCAACGCAGATGGCCCGGGAGCTGATTGCGGCCCTGCCGGAAACGCTGACGAGCCCGGGCATGACCGCATTATGGGAGCAGGCACTGGATGATATTTCGCAGGGGAAAATGTCGCTTGCGGTCTTTATGCAAAAGCAGCTGCAGTGGACCCGTCACCTTGTCGAAAAAGGCCGCCAGGACAGTGTGAAAATCACCGCTCCCGTCACGCCTCCCTGCCCGTTATGTAAAGGCCCCACACGTAAACGTAAAGGTAAAAATGGTGATTTCTGGGGGGTGCATACGCTATCCGGACTGTGAGGGAATTATCAGTACAGGTAAGAAGAAAGCAGCGAAGCGTAAAAAAACATCGGTTAAGGCTAAAACAGAATAATCCGCGCAGTATTGAACTATTTCACTGTACAACCCCGGGGCGGGTTCTGCTATTGTTGCCAGGCTTTGATGCATAGGTGCCCCGGCTGGCCACGGTGCTGTAAGGTAACTTTTAACGGGATTTACCCGCAGCAGGCCTGGCAGGAAGTTATTGCACACTAACTGACCTGTAAGACGCATGCACTCCGTGAAAACCGCGTCGGGATTATTCCCCGGAGACAGATGAGACGACCGCAGGTTAAGGCACTGACCCCAGGGCACCGGAAACGGTGCCCTTTTATTTTTTACGGATCACGTTTTCCATTTTGACCGTTGACATTCCGGGAGGACGGTTTAATTATAAAAGTGCTAAACCGTCGTTCATACGACCACCAATGATTCAGTAGCCTGTGAGAATCGCCTTCGGGTGGCTACAGCGAAAGCTCCTGTAACCTGAAAGGGAGCAAATTTTGGTACATCTGCGCACCTTTGAAAGCAGATATCGCCTGTACAAGCGCATTACGACGCGGCGATGAAGGTTCCTTCAACATACCAGACTCTCAGGATTCAACCGATCCTGACCCCCGACGGGAAACCACTCCCGTCAGGGCAGATGGTTTCTCCGTCGTACCTATTTTTACCTCCATGGAGAAAACATCATGTCTGCAAACAACACTTCTGCATCTGCAAAATCTGAGTACTTCAACCTGACTATCAAAGGCATCGGGTATCTCAGCAACATTCGCCAGGTTAACCATCAGAATGGCTCGTTCCTCAGCTGCGTAATCAATGCACTGAGTGGTCCGACTGATAATCCGGCCTACGTCCGTTTTGACATTTCTGTCGCAGGTAAAGAGGCAACCAGCCTTATCGCCCGCTGCCAGAAAGCCGTCGATGAAGACAAGAAAGTCCTGTTTGGGCTTTAACCTGAGTAACCCGTCCACGGACATATTTACGCTGAACAAAGGCGACCATGCCGGCGAACAGCGCGTCAGTCTGAAAGCCCGCCTGATAAAGGTGGACTGGATAAAAATAGGCCAGGACATGGTTTACAAGACTGAAAAATCTGACTCCGTGCCGCCGCAGAATGGCTCTGCCGCACAGCAAAACTACGCAGAGAACTCATTCTGATGCGCACCTGACACACCCCGTTCGCGGGGTGTTTCTTTTATTCCCTACAGGAGAAATGATTATGTCCTCACGCGGCGTTAACAAGGTTATCCTTGTCGGAAATCTCGGCCAGGATCCTGAAGTGCGTTATATTCCCAACGGCAGTGCAGTTGCCACCCTTTCTCTGGGCCACGTCTGAGAGCTGGCGCGATAAGCAGTCCGGAGAACAGAAAGAAGTGACTGAATGGCACCGGGTGGTTATTTTCGGCAAGCTGGCAGAAATTGCGGGTGAATATCTGCGTAAAGGCTCCCAGGTTTACATCGAGGGGCCAGCTGCGCACACGCAAATGGACCGATCAGGCCGGCCAGGATAAATACACCACAGAGGTGGTGGTCAATATTGGTGGCACCATGCAGATGCTTGGCGGCCGGCAGTCCGGCAGCGGTCAGAATACGTCTTCCCGGAATGACTGGGGCCAGCCTCATCAACCTTCCGGACCGACTCACAGTGGCCAGGCTTCCGGCAGCAGTGCCGGTGCGCCACCGATGGACTTCGATGACGATATACCGTTCATTGGATTCGGGTATGGAGTACCAAAATCGGCAATCCATGCACTCTGAACAGCCTTTATGGCAGTTGCTCTGAACTTACACATAATCCGGTCAGCATTTAAGGATAACTGACATGCCTGTTATACTGAGGATCAACGGTTTCCGGTTCTTTTTTTTATTCTAATGAAGGTAACCCGCTCGAACCTGCACACATTCACGTAATGAAAGCAGGTAGTGAAGCCAAATTCTGGTTAACGCCATCAGTGGCACTGGCCAGTAACGATGGGTTTAATTCACGGGTATTGAAAGAACTGACGGGGATCGTTGAAGATAACCAAGCATTGGTTTCTGGAGGCCTGGAATGACTATTTCAGCTAAACGGGTCAGCTTCGATGAGGCCACGATGTGGGTTGAACTCAACGACGCCCGTACCATCGGTGTGCCGCTGGCATGGTTTCCACGCCTGTTGCATGCTTCAACTGAACAGCTTAACAGCTATGAACTGAGTCCCCGTGGTATCCACTGGGACGCGCTGGACGAAGACATTTCTGTTGCGGGTTTGCTTGAAGGCCGCGGCGATGTGACCCATCGTCCCCATAAAGTAGCCTGACAGCGCGCTATTAGTTAAAAACGCTGGCTTTTGCCGGCGTTTTTTTTCATCAACGGAAAATCAGTTGTTAATTGAGTGAAACCGGACCGATTCCGCACAGTGAGGGCTATTTTATCACTGTACAGGAAAATTCCGGATGAAACGTAACACCTCTCACAACGTATTTTCACCAGGCAGGCTTGCCACTGTTCTTCCCCTGCTGCTCCTTGCGGGCTGTGTTTCCCAGCCGCAAAAGTTGCAGCAACGCGCGCCTGCCGACCCGACACCCGGCACCACCGTCACCCGCAACGTTCAGCCGGTCTCTCCGGACGAGTATGCGCGGACGCCGGAAGTGGTGCGCTACGATCGTTATCTGCTGGTCAGTACCGATCCGCAGGCGGCCCAGCGTGACCCTCTCTCGCAGATTATTGATATTCGCATCCCGTCATCCCTGCATCCTACCGTGGCGGATGCGCTGCGTTACGCCCTGCGCCAGTCCGGTTATTCCCTGTGCGCGACCGGTTCCGCCAACGGCGTGCTTTACCGCCAGGCATTGCCGGCGGTTCAGTACCAGCTGGGCCCGATGCGCCTGCGTACTGCCCTGCAGGTTATGGCCGGTCCGGCCTGGCAGTTGGAAGTGGACGATGTACAGCGGGTGGTCTGCCACAGCCTGCGCGACGGCTACCAGCTGCCGGTCTCCCAGCTTCCGCCGCCGGTCAGCACCTGGTCCACGCCTGCGCCGTCCGCCGTGTCACAACCGGCCATCAGCGCCCCTCAGTCCGTCCCCGTTAAACCTGTCAGCGGAGGGTTTCTGAGAAAATGAGCGAACAGCAACCATTCCATACTGACCCCGCGCCGGCCCGTAAAAGATTCAGCTGCGTCCCCGCCGCCGCCTCATCTGGGGCGCTGCCGGCGGTGTGGCGCTCGCCGGCATTCTGGCGCTGGGCTACACCGCCTTCAGTCTGGGCATATCGAACCTTGATGAGCGTCTTGCACGCCTTGATCTCAGGGCAGTACAGCGGCCACTGTTGAGACAGTTGCGGCCCTGCAGTCAGATGTGACCACGCTCAGAGCCGGTCTGCAGGATACGCGGAAAAAACTTGGCGAGATGCAGCAGGAGCTGAGCGCTGCTGCGAAACAGGCCGGCAGCGATGACGCCGTGCGTCAGTCATTGCGAACCCTTCAGGACGCCCAGCAGGGGCTGGAAACCCGCCTGAGTGCGCTGACTGAGCAGCTGACAGCGCTGAAATCACAGCCGGCACCCACACCCGCCGCACCTGTCGCCGCACCGGTCAAAAAAAACGCGCCTGCTGCAAAAAAGCCCCGTCCCGCTGACACACGTCGTGCTGCTCCGTCCCTTCGCGTGGCCCGCACTGCGCCTTTTGTGCTGACGGGCGTGGAGAAGCGGGGGGCAGAGTCCTGGGCTGCCATCGCGCCCCGGGGCTACAGCAGCCTGTCGCAGGTGGCCCTGGTCGGAGAGGGCGAAACCGTTGCCGGCTGGACGCTGGTCAGTGCCGGTTATGGTGAGGCGACGTTTCGGGTTAACGGCCGCCTGACCGTGCTCAGAGCAGAATAACGGAGCGAATGATGAAACTGAAACATACCTTTTTAGCCGCCATGCTGCTGAGTCCCCTGACCCTGGCCGCGACCACATCAGGACAGACGGATGTCAGCCGACAGGAATCAACACAACGGACGGACTCCGCACAGCAAAACCTGCAGCAGCAGGCCGGTCAGTGGGGACTCAGTGCCGACGATTATCAGCGTTATCAGCAGCTGATGAAGGGACCCCGGGGTATCCAGTCGCCGGGTCTCGATCCGCTTTCCACCCTCGGTATCGAGGCGCAGACGCCGGCAGAGCGCCGTAAGTTTGCTGAAAAGTGGGTCAAGGAAGAGTTTGCCCGCACCCAGAAAGAGCTTGATTTCCAGCGTGAGGTGAACGCGGCCTGGCAGCGCCTGTATCCGGGCACACTGCCGGTCAATATGGGGAACGCCTCCGGCGTGGCGCACGACAGTGGCGGCCGGCTGGCGCTGTTCGTCAGGTCAAAAGACTGCGCAACCTGCGACGCGAAACTGTCTGCCGTGCTGGCTGACAACCGGCCGGTGGACATCTATCTGGTCGACAGCCAGGGCAGTGATGATGCGCTTCGCAGCTGGGCGCGGGACCATCACATTCCTGTGGAAAAGGTCCGCAAACGCCAGATCACGCTTAACCACGACGGCGGCCGGTGGATGCGCTTTGGTAACGGCCTGATGCCGGTTTTACTGCAGCAGGCGGGAGACGGTAAATGGGCAATCGCAGCATTCTGACCGGCGCGCTGGCGCTGGGCTTACTGATGGCGGCCGTCCCTGACGGCCATGCTGACCAGACGGTGCCGGAGGGTTACGTCCGCGTGGCCATGGCGCACGGCGTGCCCCCGGAAGCGCTTTACTCGGTATCACTGAGCGAGTCTTCGCGCAAACTTCCCCGCGGCGTGCGGCCATGGCCCTGGACCATCAATGTGGCAGGCAAAGGGTATCGCTATGAGACGCGCCTGCAGGCCTGGCAGGCGCTGCAGGTCTTTATGAAGCGTCACCCGCTTAAGCGCATCGATGTCGGTATTGCCCAGGTCAATCTGGGCTGGAACGGTCATCATTTTGCCTCGACGTGGGATGCGTTTGACCCTTACACCAACCTGAACGCCGCCGCCACCATTCTGCGTGAATGCTGGGCGCGTAAGCCAGGCAGCTGGCTGGATGCGGCCGGCTGCTACCACCATCCCGCAGGTGGTCAGCCTGCTGCACGTTACCGCGCCATTGTGAGAGGGCATCTGGCAAAAATCAGCCCTGCACCCCGCATTTCTGCGCCGGCAGCTGAAGCGCCCCGCTCGGTTGCTGCGCTCACCCCCGATCCAGGCTTCGTCTGGACTGAACCCGGGAGATAACCCTGATGAAAACGCTGTCCTTACTGCTGTTTACCCTCCTTCCCCTGACCGGCCATGCTGAACTGAACGTGATTGCTGATCTGGGCGGTGAAGATGCTGCGCCGTATTTTGAGGCCGTTAATAAACAGCCCGGCATGCCCGGCGTCAGTGACGTACAGCCTTCACGCCAGCCGGGCCACGGTGTTCCGCTGGCTGACGGGATGGCGGGTATGTTACCCGTTAACACACCTGAACTGAGCCCGGGGAATACAGCAGACCGGCCGCTGCAGTTGCCCGGCATTGGGGCGTTGTTTCTGATCGGGGATGATGCTCTGTCCCGTGACTGGCTGAAGGCCAATGCCGGCGCGCTGGCTGAACATCATGCGGCCGGGATGATAGTCAACGTCACAGACATGGATACCGTGCGCGAGCTGCGCGAACTGGCCCCCGGTGTCAGCCTGGCCCCGGCTTCCGGGAGCGAGCTGGCCCGTCGCCTGCAGATTGCGCATTATCCGGTACTCATCACCGATACCGGCCTGACGCAGCAGGTTAAGCCGTAATGAGCGCGCCAAATATCAACGGTCTGCTGATGGCACACCCTTATGGGGCGGTCCTACTGATCGTCCTTTTCCTGGTGGTGATGGCCTTTCTGAACCTGCGCTGGCGTGAGAAAGCCAGCACCCGCCGTCACCGGCGATACCGGGCAACGGCGGGGCGGGTACTGAATAAGCTTAACAGCCTGCCGGGAGACGGGCAGCGTCTGACCTATCTGCGCAAAATCAGCCCCTATGTCTTTGAAGAGCTGTTGCTGTCTGCCTTTGAACGTCAGGGACTGACCGTAGTGCGCAATGCCTCTTACAGCGGTGACGGCGGCCTTGATGGCCAGGTCATCATCGACGGCGAGCACTGGCTTATCCAGGCCAAAACGGTACAGTCGTGCTGTTTCCCCCGCACATGTTGAGGACTTCGACCGGCTTCTCCAGCAGTCCGGCCGCCGGGGGCTGTTTATCCACACGGGCCGTACCGGAAAAATGAGCCGCACCATTCGCACGGCGTCACCGCGTCTGCGCATCATCAGCGGGCAACGCCTGCTGGCCATTCTCGCCGGTCAGGACGTCCGGCAGTATCTCTGGAATCTTTTATGCACATCTTCCTGAACAGCCTGCGCTACGCGTTGTGGCTTGTGTTCTGTTTATTCCGTCATGCCGTTTTCGTGCCTGCTGCTTTCGGCGGTGTCTGGCTGCTCGCCTGGCTTGTTTTCGGCCATCCGGTCAGTGACCTGAACGACCAGTTGCAGAAGGAGGCAACGGCATGGCGCACCGCGCCCGCCCGGACATTACATGTGGGAGGAATGCCCGGTGCCTGATAATGCGGCTCCGCCTGATGCAAAGCCGGCAGCCTGTACCGTCACTGCCGTTTCCACAGAAACCGCGGCGAACAATTACCTGCTGTCATTGCGGGCCGTATGGATCATTTTTTTCATTCTGTCGAATGTCCTGTATGTGCTCTGGCGCTTACTGGCGGATGCCCTGCGTTATCACTCTCAGTCCTGCAGGGAAGCCGGCTCCGCAAAGGGGACGTATACCCGCAGGGCCGACGGTAAAATCATAAAGGAGGCAGACGATGAGTAACCGTTACGTCATTGAAGCTCTGCTGCGTCCGGCCGTTGAGCTGAATACCGCCGTGGTATCGGGCATGGCGGCGTATGTCTGTGTGCAGGCACCCTGGGCTGTCGCCCTGGCTCCGTCTGTCAGCTATGTCACCGCAGCCGGGTTTGCGGCGCTGGCAGTAACCCCGCACGCATCAGGGGATGAAGATTATTCGTTACCGCCGGAATCTCCGCCGCCTGCCGCGCTATGTCATGAGCACTAAGCAGATCCCCGTCAGTCATCATCGCCTGTTTCTCGGCCGGGGGTTCCGCTGGACCCAGAAACACACCCAGCGCCTGCAGGATACGCTGCGCCCTGAAGTGGCCCGTTACCTGCAGCCAAACCGCTTTTACCTGGGGGCGCGTCAGCTCGAAATGATGACAGAGCACCGTCTGCCCTGGCTGGGCAAGCTGCTGAGTGCTGATACGCCGCTGAACCCGGTGCGGCCGTTACCGCCGGTGGCGGAAACCCGGCGCTGCACGGCATCGAGCCCGACGAAAAAGACGTCACCCTGGCTCTGGGGAGCGCGTTGGCCATACGGTGGTGTACGGCACCACGCGCGTCGGGAAGACCCGGCTGGCAGAGCTGCTGGTCACCCAGGATATCCGGCGGGGTGAAGTCACCATCGTGTTTGATCCGAAAGGCGACGCAGACCTGATGAAACGCGTCTGGGCAGAGACCCACCGGGCCGGACGCGGGGACGAGCTGTATATTTTTCATCTTGGCTGGCCTGAAATTTCAGCCCGTTATAATGCCGTCGGGCGTTTTGGTCGCGTGTCAGAGGTGGCGTCCCGCGTGGCCGGTCAGCTGTCGGGTGAGGGGAACAGCGCGGCATTCCGCGAATTTGCCTGGCGGTTCGTCAACATCATCGCCCGTGCGCTGGTCGCCCTGGGGGAACGCCCTGACTACACGCTGATTATGCGCTACGTGAACAATATCGCCGATCTCTATATCCGCTATGCGGAAAAAATCATCCAGGCGCAGCTGCCGGCTCTGCAGACGCAGATTGAGAATAATCAGCAGGTGCTGGGAGAGGACGACGTGCCCCGTAACATGCAGGGGCAGCCGGATGCCTTACGTATCTGGGCCATTGAGGTTGCCCTGAGTTCAGAAGAGGGTAAAAAACTCTATGATCCCATCCTTGACGGGCTGCGGTCAGCGGTACGTTATGACCGTACTTACTTTGACAAAATCGTGGCATCGCTGCTGCCGCTGCTGGAAAAACTGACCACCGGCAAGACCGCCGAGCTGCTGTCGCCGGATTATCAGGATATTGACGACACGCGGCCGATTTTTGACTGGGAACAGATCATCCGTAAAAAAGCCGTGGTGTATGTGGGGCTCGATGCGCTCAGTGACAGTGAAGTGGCGAGCGCGGTCGGTAACTCCATGTTCGCCGATCTGGTGAGTGTGGCCGGGCACATTTATAAACATGGTATCAATGCGGGCCTGCCGGGCGGGAAAGAAGGGAAGTCCCTGATTAACCTGCACTGCGATGAGTTTAACGAGCTGATGGGGGATGAGTTTATCCCTCTCATCAACAAAGGGGGCGGTGCCGGCATGCAGGTGACGGCCTATACCCAGACGTCTTCTGATATTGAGGCACGCATCGGGAATGCGGCCAAGACGGCCCAGGTACAGGGTAACTTTAACAACCTGATTATGCTGCGCGTCAGGGAGAACCGCACCGCCGAGCTGCTGACCACGCAGCTGCCGCAGGTGGAGATTTACACCAAAACGCTGGTCTCCGGGCACCAGGACACGGCCGATGTCAATGCAGACCAGGACTTCACCTCAAGCACCCAGGACCGCGTCGGGACGGTAAAAGTCCCGCTGCTGGAGCCGGCCGATATCGTGACGCTGCCGAAAGGGCAGGCGTTTGCCCCTGCTGGAGGGCGGGCAGCTGTGGAAAATCCGCATGCCGCTGCCTGCCGGGGATGCTGATGATGTGCTGATGCCGGAAAGTATTGAGAAAATAGCGGAGGAGATGCGGCGCAGCTATCACAGCGGCGAATCCTGGTGGCGGGATGGTCCGGCCCTGAACGTGCCGGTCACAGGAGGGGCGAATGGCTGAGGTAAAACGTCCCCCACAGCAGCAGACACTGCCGGAGCGCAAACACGGCATTCTGTATAACCTGCTCTGGGGCTGGCCGTGGGCCCTGGTGGGCGTGGTGCTGTCCTCGCTGCTGCTGAGCCTGCTGATTGAATATATCGGCATCGCCTTCTTCTGGCCGGAAGCCGGGGCGGCGCACAGTGAAGCGGTCATGAACACCGAGCTGGGGTGGCTGTCCACAGAGTTCACCCGCAGCCTGCTGCTGTCTGAGCCATCGGTGACGGTTGTGCGCTGGGTGAGCACCGCCTATCAGTGGGCCTTTGTGGACAGTGGCTTCCTGGACTGGGTCCGGCAGCAAAATGCACACCAGATGCACAGTGACAATGCCGTCACCCGGGAAATCAACAGCTGGAGCGGCTGGCTTGCCGGCTACCTGCGTGAATACCTGCTGGCCACGGTATGGATCAGCATTATCACCCTGGTACGCGTCACCATCCTGGTGCTGTCCGTGCCGTTGTTTGTGCTGGTCGTGGTGGTGGCGCTGGTTGAGGGGCTGGGGCGGCGTGATCTGCGGCGGTACGGCGCGGGGTATGAAAGTTCGTTTGTCTATCATCATGCCAAGAAGCTGGTCAAACCGGCCGCTGTGGTGCCCGCCATGCTGTACCTTTCCTGGCCCACGGCAGTCTACCCCAATCTGCTGTTGTTGCCGGCGGCTGTTCTGCTGGGGATCGCCGTAACGGTGACCACTGCGTCGTTCAAGAAGTATCTTTAAATCAGGGCTGGACGGAGGCGTGCAAAACTTGTTTTGCGCGCCTGCCGTCAGCAGACAAGCCATGAAACGACCGTTACTGGCGCGTCAGCTGTCCTGGCTGTAATAATGAATAATTATATGACGGCTCAGGAGGACATGTGGCTTATGGCGATTAACAAAGTCAAATCACCAACGGTTTTTATGCTCCATGGGTTTCTTGGTAGTGGGAAAACGACTTTTGCCAGACATCTGGAACACAAATATACCGCTTTACGTTTTACTCATGATGAATGGATGCAGCAGCTGTATGGCATCGATCCCCCGCAGGCTAATTTTGCTGATTACGCACAACGGGTGTTCAACGTTATGGAGCCCCTATGGACGCGATGCGTTGAGCTTAACAATAATGTCATTCTAGATTTCGGATTCTGGTCGAGAGAGGAAAGAGTCCGGGTGCGTGAAATCATCACAGCTCATAATGGTCAGGCAGTCCTTTGCCGTCTGTCCTGCCCGGATGACATTGCATGGGAACGTATTCAAAAAAGAAATAAAACGCCGACAAATAGTCTCTATATAGCGAGGGAGACATTTGATTTACTTCACGAACGATTTGAGCCTCTGACGCCTGATGAAGACTTTACCGAGGTCAGTGATAATGGCTCATGTCGATATATGCAATAACCACATACTTGCCAGGATCGTTGATGCGCCAAGAAAAATGCCTGCAGCATAGATTACTCGCAGTAACCAGAGTGGAAGGCGAAGTTCAAACGCATCGATGCCTTTCACTATAAAAAAAAGCAAGGCCAGACAGAGTGCCAGAAGTAAAAGGTCTTTTATATGCATCACCATGCCTCCGTGTGAACTATTCCGGCTACAGATTATCTTTTATCCGGATATCTACTTAACTTAAATTCACACTTCCCTCAACTAAGATTCAGCCCGCCTCCGGCAGTACTGAGCCTGTTGCCCCATTAATTTCACAAATGGCAAATAGAGTTTATCGCTGACCCGGCGTCTGCCCTTTCGCATTCTGTACGCATCCCTTAATCCTTCTGGAGGTGCGTATGAACTCAACTCGTCCGGCCATGCGGCGCAACCGTCGTGTCCCGGGCATCACTGGCCTGGTATTGCTGACCTTTCTGGCATCAGCTGCTGCACAGGCATCCGAGAAAGACGAGCTTGCGTCTGTTCAGCGTCAGCTGGACCAGGTTCAGGCGTCGCTTGAAAGGGCCCGCGTGGCGGCTGCACAGGCCGATCCGGCTGACCGTGGCCGCTTTTTCTTTGATTACCGTCAGGCCACATCCGATCTCAACACCATCCGCAGCGGCATTGACCGCTATCTGGAGCCCTCCCGCGCGCAACCGCGTGACCCGTCTTTTGTGGCCGGTAATTACCGGCGGGAGCGGCCCTGATGCCCATGACATCCGAACAAACGAACGCGTTTAAAGCCGGCTCCGGCAGTCTTGATGTGAACATCCTTCATCTGCTCTGCATCGGGGCACTGCTGGCGTTTCTTTTTTTATGGGCCGCGTGGGCGCTGTCGGATGTCTGGACCGGCTGGAGTAACACAAAAGTGCGGGATGCGGCCCTGGGACGCTTTGCCGTCCGCACCGTGCTGCTGTTGCTTGTGTGTATCTGGATGTTTGCTAGTTAACCCGATTATTAACGTTAAGTCAGGAGATGAATTCCATGCACCATTCTGAGTCTGTTGTTGCCCGCCTGGCGCCGTCTCGCCAGTCGTACGCTGACCCGCGCCGGTACGCTGGCCCTTCTGGGCTGGCTCACCTGCAAACCGGCCTTTGCGGATTTACCAAGCGTTGAAGCGCCTGAGTCCGGAGGCGGAAGCGGGCTGTCCGGACAAATCAAGGGCTACCTGCAGGACGGCATTGTTATCGGGGGGCTGGTCGTGGCGGCCGTTGCCTTTATCAACGTTGCCATTGCCGCCCTGCACACCTTCACCGAAGTCCGCAATGAGAAAGCCACCTGGACCAAATTCGGGGCCATTGTGGTGGTGGGGGTGGTGCTGCTGGTTGCCGTTATCTGGCTGCTCGGCAAGTCTGCCGACATTCTGTTGTAGGAGCCTGCGACGATGCAGACCATTCGTTTTTTACCTGACCGTCTCAACAGTGAGCCCGTGGTGTTTCGCGGGTTTACCACCCCATGAGATGGGGCTGGCAGCCCTTGCCGGCGCGGGTGCGGGTCTGCTCCTGTCACTGCCGTTTATCCCGCTTGCCGGCTGGGTTGTTGTTCCCACCGGCCTGCTGGTCATGCCGCTGCTGCTCGTCTGGTTCGGCGGCCGCTGGATGGCCAGGCTCAAGCGCGGTAAGCCTGAGAACTGGCTCTGGCAGCGACTGGAGACAAAAAAACGCCGGCTGGGGATGGGCAATCCGAAACTGATAGTGGATGCCCGGGGCTGGTCAGTGAAACGTAACAGGAGAGCCTCATGAGCCGTTTTCGCCATGCGGTAAAAGACCGTGACCAGCATATTCAGACGCTGCGCATCGCCTGCGCCGTGCTTGCCTTTTTCCTTTTATTCACCTGTGCAGGCTGGATGCTGGCACCCAGCAAGCTGACCGTGCATAACCCGCCGGATTTACGTACCGGCAGTACGCGGCCCTGGTGGGAAGTGCCGCCCCCGACGGTCTACTCCTTTGCGTTCTACATTTTTCAGCAGCTCAATGCCTGGCCGAAAAATGGCGAGGTGGACTATTCCGCCAAAATCAATGCGCTGTCGCCGTATCTGACGCCGTCCTGTCAGGATTTCCTGAAAGCGGATGCGAAGAAACGCGGTGACGCCGGGAGCTCACCGACCGCGTGCGAGTGGTGTATGAAGTGCCCGGTCGCGGTTACCAGTCACAGAGCGTGACCGTACAGGATCGCGATCACTGGATAGCCCGCCTGGACGTGGTGGCCGATGAATATTTCCATGCCGAGCCGGTCAAACGCGCCCTGGTGCGTTACCCGCTGAAAGTGGTGCGCTGGGAAGGTGATGCGGAGCGCAACCCGTTCGGTCTGGCGCTGGACTGTTATGCCGGTGTGCCCCAGCGTCTGGAGGCGGCACCGCCTGCACCTAAACCGGAGAAGTCAGGAGTGTTTCAGTGATGAGTAAAAACCCCCACTACCGCGCCGGGCTGATGGCGCTGTCCTTCGTCCTGCTGCCCCTGGCAACACTGGTATCACGTCCTGCCGGCGCAGATGAGCTGATGAAATGGGAGCGTATTCCGCTGCAGATCCCCCTGAAGGTGGGGCAGGAGCGGGTGGTCTTTGTGGACAAAAACGTCCGCGTCGGTTTTCCGCCGGCGCTTAACGGTAAACTCCGTGTGCAGAGCACCGGGGGAGCCGTCTACCTGAAAGCCGACAGCGCCTTTCCGCAGACGCGGGTGCAGCTGCAGGATGTGGAAAGCGGCGAGGTTCTGCTGTTTGATATCGCCGCCGGTGAAAAAGGGCCGACTGAGCCGGTGCGGCTGGTCTACAGCGGTGATGTCAGCACGCTGAGTCACGCCGGCGATGCGGCCGGTCAGCCAGGTGGTGCAGACCGGGCTGCTTCCGGATCAGGCTCATCTGCTCCCACCGGCAGCGATGACGGTACTCAGGCAAAGCGTAAAAAAATCCGCTACAGGCGCCCCCATCCCGGTGCTGCTGACCCGATATGCCGCTCAGAGCCTTTATGCTCCGGCACGTACGGTCGAGGCGGTCCCGGGTATTCATCCGGTCAATCCTCATCTGCCCCGACGTGTCAGCACGCTGTATCCCTCTGAACCATTAACGGTCACGCCGCTGGCTGGCTGGGGCGTGGCAAACCGCAGCGTGGTGGCACTCAGGCTCACGAACACCGGCAGCCGTAAGGTCGTTCTGGATCCGCGCGCGCTGCAGGGACAGTTTGTGTCCGCCACCTTCCAGCACCGCTGGGTCGGTCCGGCCGGCACGCCGGAAGACACCACCACGGTGTATTGTGGTGACCGCCGGTCGTCCGGAGAGCGCATTCATTGCTGAGCCGTCTGCACTGCGTAAAGCGACCCGCACGGTAAAACAGGAGGCCCCGCTATGCAGATTAAATCTAATGCCCTGGTGAAGTTTATCGTGCCGGCCGTGGTGATTGCCGGGCTGGCCGTGGGGGCTTAAAAGCTGCAAAAACGAACCGGCAGAGCCGTCCCAGGCAAAACAAAGCGGCGGCCCCCTGCATAATCTCTCGCCAGATGAACTGAAGGCGCTGGGTGTGGAAGGCGATACGCCGGAGGACACCCTGCGCACGCTCATCGGCCGGCTGAACGATGTGCGTGACCGCCAGAAAACGCTGGATAAACAGAACGCGGATTTGGTGAAAGAAAACGAGCGGTTGCGCCGAACGCAATCAGGACGTTTCAGGACAGGTGAATGAGGCCGTTAATGGTCTGCGCGAGCAGTACGACAAGCGGCAGGCGCAGCTTCAGAACGAACAACTGAGCCTGACGGCGAAAATCCAGGAGCTGACCGACAAACTCAAAATCCTGAGACCGGAGAAAAAAACGGCGGACAGCGATATCCCGCCGGGGCTGGGCCTGGACGGCATGGGCAGCAGCACCGGCGGGGCGGCGTCTCAGGGCAGCGACGGCATGATGTGGGTCGCGCCGACGGACCAGAAAGAGACGGATCCGCGGGACGCGGCAGCGGCAAGGCATCACCTCCAGTTCCCGACTTCTTTCCTGGGTGAAAATGAGCTGACCCGACAGAAAGCGGCCTATGAGGAGAAAGTGAAGGGACGTACCAATGAAAAAGGGGCGGAAGAGAGCGCAGAGCCGGTTTACACGCTGCCGGAAAATTCCACGCTGGTCGGCAGCCGCGCCATGACGGCACTGCTTGGCCGTGTGCCCATCAACGGCACCGTGACCGATCCTTATCCGTTCAAAGTGCTTATCGGTAAGGATAACCTGACGGCGAACGGCATCGAGCTGCCGGACGTCCGAAGGGGCGATTGTTTCCGGGACGGCCAGCGGTGACTGGACGCTGTCCTGCGTACGCGGGCAGGTTAACAGCGTCACCTTTGTCTTTTCCGACGGTACGGTACGCACCCTCCCCAGACCCGACACCAGTAACAACGCTGGCGGGCAAAATAATAACGCTCAGGCTAAACAGGATACCGGCACCAGTGGCGGTATCGGCTGGATCTCGGATGAAAACGGGATCCCGTGCATTGGCGGCGAACGTAAGTCCAACGCCTCCACCTACCTGCCCACCATCTTTGGCCTGTCGGCTGCCGGTGCGGCGGGTGAAGCGATGAGCCAGGGGCCAGTACACGACGCAGAACAACGTGAATGGCATTTCCGCCACCATGACCGGCGACGCCGGACAGGCGGCGCTGGGGAAAGCCATTTCCGGCGGTATGTCTGAAACCACCGACTGGATCAAACAGCGTTACGGGATGACGTTTGATGCCATTTATGTGCCGCCCGGTGCCCGTCTTGCCGTGCATATCACCCGTCAGCTGGCCATTGATTATGAAGATAAGGGCCGTAAGGTGCGCTACGACTTCACCCTGCCGGGTGGCGTCAGTGACAACGGCGGACTGGACTGAGTACACGGCCATGGCGGGACAGATAACGTTTTTCCCTCTTTCATCCGTGTGCTGGACGTTCAGCGACGGGGCAGGCTGGCATATTGACGTGATCCCTGCGTCTTCTGCGGTTCTGTTGCTGCGACCCGTAGCGCTGTTGCCTGCCGGCGCACCTTTACTGCGCTGGCGCGATGGCCAGCTTTTACTGGATATCGGCAGGTTCTCCCTGCCGCTCAGTGCCCGGGAGTGTGCCGTTTCGTGGCGCAGCCCGAAAATCCCGCGCCGGCTTTACTGCCCGCGTATGACATTACGGGAGCTGGGGCACCTGCTGAATGTCAGTGCGTTCGTTTTTATCTGCGGCGGTTACGATCCGGCCGCCTCACAAAGGAGATACCGGTAATGTACAGAACGGTTTTCATTCTGGCCCTGAGCTGTGTGATGCTCAGCGGCTGCTCAACCTCCAAAGAGGAAATGCTGCCGGCGGGCGATAACACCATGCTTGAACTGTGGAACGGGGCGGATGGTGGCGGCAGTACTTCCCGCCAGTCTGCGGCGGCCCGCGACACGCTGCGACGCCCGCTGACGGGCAGCGAAACGCAGGCGGACGCGCAGGCCGACCGCAGCTACAGCCGTACTCAGGAAAGCGAAATCACCCAGCAGTTTCCCCGGCTGCCCCAACCCCGACATGGTGATGTACCTGTATCCCCATCTGGCAGACGGTAACACGCCGGTGCCCGGTTACAGCACCGTGTTCCCGTTCTACAGCCAGACGCAGTATGCCATGCCTGGCGAGCGCACGGAGGCCCTGTAATGCTTTCACTGTTTACGCGTAATAAATCCACCAACCGGCAGACGCCGGTTGATGACGGCCAGTCCGTTCAGGCAGATGAAACCCTGACCGCGGCCGTGAAGGGCCGGCAACCCCTGAAGCGCCCCGGGAAAATGACGCGCCAGGATGAGGAGAAGGTTTATCACGCCAATCCGTCCATCATTGACTTTTTGCCCTGGGCAGAATTTCTCGATGAAGAGCAGTGTCTCCTGCTTGATGACGGCGTGTCGGTGGGGGCCGTTTATGATGTGACACCGGTGGCGACCGAAGGGCGAACCGAAGAGCGCCTGGAGCAGATCCGGGACTCGGTTGAGGATGCACTTCAGGACAGCTTTGATGAACATGACGTGAATCCCTGGGTCGTGCAGTTCTTCTGCCAGGACGAGGACGACACTGACGCGTACCTGGACAGGCTGCGCGGGTATGTCAAACCGCATGCACAGCGCACGGCGTTTACCGACGCCTGGCTGGGTGAAATGGAGCGCCATATTCGCAGTATCTCCCGGCCTGAGGGACTTTTTACTGACTCGCTGATTACCGGCCAGCCGTGGCGCGGGCAGCAGCGCCGCACCCGGATGGTTGTTTATCGCTGGCTTGGGAAAAGCCGGGATCCGATGCCGCCGGTGGCGATGCTCAACCAGGTGTGCGACCGGGTCGTTAATGCCCTGGGCGGGGCGGGGATCCGCTGCACCCGGCAGAACGGCCTGCAGGTGCATGGCTGGCTGCTGCGGCTGTTCAATCCGTCACCGGACTGGGTGGAGAAAACCACGCTCTATCGGCAGGCTGCTTACGCAGACCCGCGCGAGACACCTGAAGGCACCGTGCCGGTCAGCAATGATTTTGCCGAAACTCTGTGGTTCACGCCGCCGGTTTCAGACCCCGGAAAACGGCGTGTGGTGGATTGACAACAAGCCGCACTGCGCGGTGGCGGTGGAAAAACTGCGTACACCGCCGGAGCCGGGCACCCTGACCGGCGAGAAAAGCCGGGGTGAAAAGAAAATTAATGCCCTGATGGATATGTTTCCGGAAGGGACCATGGTGTGCATGACCGTGGTGGTACAGCCCCAGGACCGGCTTGAAGAGCAGTTTAACCGGCTGTCGAAAAATGCGGTCGGTGAGAATACCGAGTCGGGCCGCGTCCGCCAGGATGTGAAGACGGTCAAAGAGTATCTGGGCAACCGGCACAAGCTGTACCGGGCGGGGATCACCTTCCTGCTGCGCGGCGACGACATGACCAGCCTGAAGCGCAAGCGGCTGGAGCTGTCCACCGTATTGCTAGGGGCCGGTCTGCAGCCGGTACGGCCGGAGTTTGAAGAAGGTCCGCTGAACAGCTGGCTGCGGGCGCTGCCGATGTGCTTTAACCCGGACAGCGACAAAAAACACTGGTATACCCGTCTGACATGGGTTCAGCACCTGGCAGGACTTTTGCCGGTAACCGGGCGGGAAACCGGCACGGGGCACCCCGGCTTCAGCTTTTTCAACCGCGGCGGGGATACCCTGACATTCGATCCGCTCAACAAGCTCGACCGCACCCCAGAACGCGCATCTGCTGTTGTTCGGCCCGACCGGGGCGGGCAAGTCGGCCACGCTGTGTGCCGCGCTCTCCCAGCTGATGGCCGTCCATCGTCCGCGGCTGTTTATTGCGGAGGCCGGCAACTCGTTCGGCCTGCTGGCCGACTTCTTTGACAGCCTCGAGCTGACGGTGAATAAAATCAGCGTCAAACCCGGAAGCGGCGTCAGTCTGCCGCCGTTTGCTGATGCTCACAAACTGGTGGAAGAAGGCCTGGCCGCCCAGGCCGTGGATGAGAGCGACCTTCCTGATATCGACACGGACGACGATGGCGAGGATGACAAGCGTGACGTTCTCGGTGAAATGGAAATCTCCGCGCGCATGATGATCACCGGCGGCGACCCGAAAGAAGAGGCTGACCTTAAGCGTGCCGACAGGGCGATGATACGTGAGGCGCTGCTGATGGCGGCACATGCCACGTATAAGGAAGGGCGGCAGATGCTGCCGTCTGACCTGCAGAAGGCGCTGTACGACATTGCCTCTGACAACGATGAGGGCGTCATCAATGTCCGCAATGCTCAGCGCAAGGCGAAAGCGGCGGAAATGGCGGAATCCCTGGGCATGTTCACTCAGGCCGGGAGCTTTGAGGCGGAGCTGTTCAACCGCGAAGGGGAGCTGTGGCCGGAAGCGGACGTGACGCTGGTCGACCTGGGGCATCTGGCCCGTGAGGGTTACGAGGCGCAGATGGCCCTGACCATGGTCTCGATGACCAACATGATCAACAACATCGCGGAGCGTGACCAGTTCCTGGGCCGGGATATTGTCTTCACGGTGGATGAGGCGCATATCGTCACGGTCAACCCGCTGCTGTCGCCCTACATGACCAAGGTGGTCAAGATGTGGCGTAAGCTCGGTGCCTGGCTGTGGCTGGCCACCCAGAACCTTAAAGACTACCCGGATATTGCCGAAAAAATGCTGAACATGGCGGAATGGTGGATTTGTCTGACCATGCCCCCGGAGGAGGTCAAAGATATCAGCCGTTTCCGCGCGCTCACGCCGGAGCAGGAATCGGTGCTGCTTTCCGCCAGTAAACTGTCGGGGTGTTATACGGAAGGCGTGGTGCTGGCGAAACGGATCGAAGCGCTGTTTCGTGCCGTGCCGCCCAGTCTCTTCCTGGCACTGGGCATGACGGAAAAAGAAGAGAAAGCCGAACGCCGGGCGCTGATGAATGAATTTCACTGCAGCGAACTCGAGGCGGCAAAACGCGTCGCGCAGAATCTGGACCGTCTGCGCGGTCTGACGGAGAAACAACAGGAGCCTGCCACGGTATGATGACACTGAAGTACCCTGAACCCGCCATTCATGAGCACAGTGGCGGTGCGCTTTTCACCCTGTCGCCTCAGGGGGAGCCCGGCGTGCTCCCGGCGACACATCAGCATCTGGTGAGGCTGCGGGCGATGCTCAGGCAGCGCCTGACCGGACCGGTCAAAATGACGTGTCATCCGCACCGGGTGGGACTCAGCAGCAGCGTGGCCATCTATCTTGAGGGAAAGCTGAAGCAGGCGGTGAATATTCTTATCACTGTGACGGGACAGACGAGCTGGCCGCAGGAAGAGGAGTATGCGCATCCGCGCTGGTATATCACGGTGCCGGATTCGGCTGACCTGGTGTATCTGATGCTGTGGATTAACGGGCTTGACGTATAACTACAGACTTGCCTTCACCAGGGGCATGATAATAAAAATTACTTAATGCTTTTTTGATACCGGCCGCCAGGGCCGGTTTTTTTATGGTGCTCAGTCTTTCTGGATAATCAGTTGCGCATAAGTTTTGGTGGGGTCAGGAGAATCAGCCTGATCAGTTTGCTGCACAATTTTCCAGCCCTCTTTTGCCAGTTGCGGAATGGTGCCTGACACGCCGCCTCCGCATGTAAAGACGGTATCATCATTCAGAGCGGGATTCGCCGCAGTTCCCGACACTGCCGGCGATTTGCAAACGTGAGCTTCTCCTGCACTGGCAACACCGACGAAAGACAGTGAAATCAGCGCGGTCAGATAAGTAAAGTATTTCATAAGCATCTCTCTTGTTTGACTGAAGAAGGAGTAGTCTTGTTGTATCAAAAAATGAACCAACCAGCAGTAACTTACTGTAGAATCTTATCAAATTCAGCTGGCAAATTTAGGGTTCATGATGGCCACTGCCTCTCTTCGCTACTATACTTATGATGCTAATAATCAAGCACGGGAGCGCTTGCTTGGTATAGAGAACGTTGAAAATATTGACGAAATGCTCATACCTCTCAATGAGAAGAATACACCCATATTCATTACGAAGGCTTTTACTGGCATTGCCTGCAAGCGATGGCGCGTAGAGTTTGTTCTGGGTATAGAAAAGAATATATGGGGAGTATGGTTAAGTGAGAAAGATATAAGTAATGATGTCTATTTATCCCAGACGATGAAAAAACGAAGCATCGCACATGCTGGCGGTATCGTTAAAAGGGGGTGCATCGTTATAGTTGAATTTGGGCATATATATCTTACGCTCAATTTTAGCAACGGGCTCTCCGATAGCTCCCGCTATCCCTGTTATCACCAGTCTGGAGAAATGCACAAAAGGCGCCCTGCTATCGTTGTAAGCGCAGATAAAAGAGGCGTTAAAGTTGTTCCCATCACCTCCCAGGAACCTGATGGACACCTTTATAACAGAGCGATTTTTGAGCTCGAAAGCTCATCGACAACCTATATTTCTGAATTCAAAAGAGATAAGCCTTGTTTTGCATTATGTGAGATGATTCAGACGGTTTCTCCCACCCGTATACTTCCCCCTGAAGCAAAAGACATGAAAAGCCGTGATCGCAGGTTCCGTCGTGATGAGTCCTATTATCGAAAGCTTAGCACCAACGATCTTCATGCCCTTGAGGAAGGGTTACTTGCTGCAGTTGGGATGGCTTCTCTCCGTAAAAAGAATGATACTTTACTGGGGGAAAGAGACAGATTAAAAAATTCGCTGGATGAACAAGATCAGATGTTAGTTAGCACATCTCATGCGCTGGAACAGACCCGCACATTGCATGATGATTTTAAGAAAAGATATGAGGTCCTTTTGCAACTTTACCTTGCTTCTTCCGGGCATACTTCCCTACAAAGCATAGAAGCTGAAATCTCAGAGTATTTGTAACTTGACGATATCACGGTTTAGTGATGTAATTGTTGTGGGTAGGGACAAAGAGACGGCGCTCTCCCTGCGACGCTGAAAAATGCAGGCCGACGAACACAAAAATTGCAAGAACAAAAAAGCCACTCTATGAGTGGCTTTTTTGTTTTCTCCCCCTGGCCCTCCCCCTTCCGTGACCGAACTAAAAACCATTCCGCTAATTCTCACATTCTAATTTTCAATTTATTGCGGCTTTTCTGAGCGGCCACGGGCACGCTGTCAGGCGATTCAGTCTGACGGAGTCCCGATTCATGAAACTGACCTCTCTTGTTTTCCTGCCGGCTCTGCTGCCGACATCCGTACTGGCCGGCACGGTCGTCTTCACTGACAGTCAGCATCTGCCGACAAATCTGCCGCCGGACGTGCCGGTGGTCCTTCTTGATGGTCCTGACCGGCTGCAGGCCGACATGTTCGGGGAACTGCCTGCAGACCCGCAGCAGGCCGAAGCACAGGTCAGGCAGGTGATGGCATCATCTGCCTGGCAACAAAAACAGCTGCAGCTGAATGATTCCTATCGCCAGGTGGTCCGGGCCTGGGAACTGGGCATTAAAAAAGTGCCGGCCGTGGTGTTTGATGACCGCGATGTGGTGTACGGCACCACGGATGTTGATGTGGCCACTTCCCTGCGTAACCGGGGAGGTGGTCAGTGAATACAACACCTTCCCGCATCAGAACCACGGTGTGCTCGCTGGCGGTTGCCACGGTACTGGGTACGGCAACAGCGCCAGCTGCTGTTGCAGCACTTAACACGGCGCAGATTATTGCCAGCGCCGTGTCGCAAAACTGTATCAGCTGGCGAGTGAGCGGCATCTGTTACTGGCTGTTCTGCACTCCCTTTGGCTGCAAAGTGCGTACGTCGGTCAAAGTCACTCACTTCATACCCCAGACAGTCGTTTCGACCTATGTCGCGCCGGGCGGTAACCCGTGGCAGGAAATGGCGTTTGTCAGCCAGACCGCCGGCGGACTGGAGAGTGCGGTGACCCGCGGGTTATCCGGTGTTTCTGCCGGAGGAGCCAATCCGGCCGACATGAAAAATCCCGGCCAGCGCAAGTCCGCCGTGCGTTTCAAGTATGCCGATGCGATTGGCCACCCGGCCACCTCCCTGATTGGCGGCAGTATTCCGGGCTATTCCTGTGACACCGCAGCCACCCCGTTAATGCCTTACTTCCTGAGTACGCTGGATTCGGCGGCCTGGCGCACGGGCGTGCCGGAGTCCCTGTATCCGGAAGCGCTTGTACCCGGCCAGCGGGAAATAGGCAGTCAGGCAGCGGCGAACATGTGGGGCAACATCTATCCCCGTTCGGGGTTTATCAGCCAGACCGATGATGACAAAGCCTCTGCCGTGGTGGCGCAGCGTGTGGCAGACATTATCACCCGCGCCGGGCAGCCCCATGTTTATCAGGTGCTTAAGGGCAACCGCCATGACGGGTACTGGCCACCGGGTGAGGTCACGGAAAACACCGGCACGCGCAATCACAAATGGCAGCGGCTGGCTCCCCACATGACACAGTCCTGTGCCGTCTTCCCGGACGGGAGCCACACCGCCGCGAGCGATAACAACGAAGCCTTTGCGCTCTGGCAGCCCTACAGCTGCTGCAAAAAGCGCGGGCAGAAATTTCTGGGCAGCACTGATATCTGATGAGGAAAACCGTGAAAAAATCACCTTCATTTTCAGCCGTTCGCGTAAGCCTGCTGCTGACCGGCTCCCTGCTGACAGTCCTCCCGGCCGCGCACGCGGCCGATGATGACAATACCATCCTGGGCATGTCCCTGCCGCAGGTGAACAACAGCGCCATCGGTTACGGTAAGTCCGTCGATGGTGCCGTGTCTGACAAACTGTTCTACACCCTCGGCGGCGGCTCGGTTATTTCCCAGCCGGCCACGCGCGGCAATATGCAAAAGCTGGGGCTGAATACCGGCTGGAGCAGTGACCTGATGTGCGGCAACTTTGACCTGAAAACCACCGTCGGCAACCAGCTCAACGGCGTAACATCCGGCTTTAAAAACCTGATGGGCGACGTGATTCAGGGGGCCACCGGCGCGGTGGCCAGTCTGCCGGCGATGGTCATTCAGCGGGCCAACCCCGGTCTGTACGACATGCTCACCAACGGCGTTCTTCAGGCCAATGTGTCATTCGACAAGGCGCAGCTTAACTGCCAGAACATGGCGAAAAAGATGATGGACTTCAGCGACAGCAGTAACTGGACGCAGCAGGCCATGATGGATGAATACAAGTCTGTTGTGAACAGCGGAGATACTGACGCGGTTCGTGCAGATGAGGCGGGGCGGAAAGTCACCGGCACGTCGGGCAACAACTGGATTGGTGGTCAGAAACGTGGGGGGGCGGGGCAGCCCGCCATCCGTGTCACCCATGACCTTGTCGCTGCCGGCTACAACATGATGAACGGTTTACCTGTCACCGCTAATTCGACTGTCGGCGAAAGCAACTGTAACGGTGGCGCATGCTCTAAATTCGGCAGTGCTGAAGAGGCGGCGGCCATGACCGTGAAGGTACTGGGCGATCGCTCGATGCGCACCTGTGCCAACGCGAGCGAATGTACCAGCGGTGATGCGGATGACCAGCCCGGTACGACCGTTGCCGGCACCGGCTTTGCCCCACTGCTGGAAGAGGCAACTAAAGCCAACGCTGAGCAGCTGGTCAGGCTCGTCAACGGTACGGAAAAGCCCACGGCCGCGAATCTGGCTAAGCTGAAAACCGGCGGACTGCCGGTGACGGCCGGCGTGATTAAAGCCCTGCAGCGTGATCCGGATAACGCGGCCCTGACCGCCCGTCTTGCCGGCGAGCTGGCCATGTCTGACACGGTGGAAACGGCGCTGCTGATGCGTCGCATGATGGTTACCGGTATGTCGGAGCCGAATGCCGCTGCCCAGCCAAAGGCCATTGATACCGCCGGTCAGCGTATCGAGGCGCTGGATCGGGAAATCGCGGCGCTGAAAAACGAGATGGAGATGAAGCGTGAACTGTCACGTAATTCAGTGCTGACCATTATCGACAGGGAGAATCAGCGCGTCGAAACCAACCCGCAGACCCAGTCAGATGACAATACCGACAGTCGCTTCAACCAGATGGCAGCGCCGCAGTCGGCTGAATGAGGGAATAAGGATGCGTAATAAAACGACTGTCAGGAAAGTCCTTACCCGTGCCGGCATCTTCCTCGCCTGCATGGCGCTGTTCATGGTGGTCTCACTGATGATGGCTGACACCGCCATGAAACATCCGACTGAAGCTGCTGCATTCCGGAGCTGGATGCAGTCGACGCGTTACGGCTGGCTGATGTGGCGACTGGCGCTGTATGCGCTGGTTGCGTGGGGCCTCTGGAAAATCCGGCATGCGCCGGGCTTCCGGGAGGCATACCGGTGGCCGCTGCTGCGCATCAGTGTGGTCAGTGTGCTTTTTATCGCGTTGTGTGAGTACGCGATGTTTACCGGTCCGGGAGTCTGAAGATGACGACAAACAGCTATCTTGAGTATTTTCTCACGCTGCTCGGCTGGGTGATCAATAACGGTCTGTGGAATGTCCTGCTGAGCACCGGCCTTTTTGTCCTTCCGCTGGCGTTTAAGGTGGTGGGTATCTGGCTCAGGGTCCGTGAAGAGGGGGAGGATGAAGGCAACAAGGGGATGCTGTCGCTGCCCCGTATCGAGAACGCGCTGTATGCCGGCTTCCTGGTGATGATTGCCTGCTGCGTACCGCTGATTAATGTCAGCCTCAGTACGATGCAGTACGACACAACCCGGGCAAAGAGCTGTGGTGTGTGGACGCCCAAAGCGCCGGATGAAAGCGGCTATGCCGGCGTGGTCACCAGTCTCAACGACCAGACGGCTGCAGCACCGGTATGGTGGGTGCTGATTCATAAACTCTCAAAAGGGGTAACCCAGGCGGCCGTGGCGACCATTCCCTGCCGCCCTGACATGCGCCAGATCCGCTTTGAAGTGCAGCATACGCGTATCGACAACAAAGCGCTGGCGCAGGAGCTGCAGGACTTCACCAACGACTGCTATTCGGTTGCGTTGTATCTGTGGAAGCAACAGGATCAGGGCCAGACAAAGGACAAAACCACGCTGCGTGATATCGAATGGATTGGCAGCAGTACATTCCTGAGCCGGTATTATCCTTCGTTGCAGTCCAAACTGCCCCGGGCTGCGTTCCCATGGTCTGACAGCCGGGACAGCGGCCGACCCAATACCGGAAGAGGGAGGCTATCCCACCTGCAGCGAATGGTGGAGCAGTGCGGATACCGGTCTGAAAGCCCGCGTGGAAGGACCAGGCTGACCCGGATATGTGGCTGCGTATCTCGGCCGCCATGAAAATGTCAGGCTTTAACGACAGTGACTATCAGGAAGCTGTCATACGGCGCCTGGTCAGCCCGGAGAGCCTGACGGTCTCACAGAGTGGCCATGTGTATGCCGGCTATGGCGGCAACGCCGATTTTACCCTGGATAATGCAGCGGCACGCGTGGCGGCTATTGGCGGGACATCTCTCGGCAGTCTGGCAGCATTCCCGGCGTTCGATGCGATGCGACAGGCGCTGCCAATGGTGCAGGCTATCCTGCTGATGGCAATATATGTCATGCTGCCGCTGATTCTGGCGTTTGCGGCTTACGAGTTCAAGACCGTTATTACGCTGACCTTTGTAATATTCGCCCTGAACTTCCTGACGTTCTGGTGGGAACTGGCGCGCTGGCTCGACAGCTGGCTGTTAACCGCGTTGTACAGTTCGGATACACACAGCCGCTTCAATATGGCGGGACTGCAGAACAGCTCAGATGACCTCATTATGAATCTGGTGATGGGAGCGATGTTTATTGTACTGCCTGCCGTTTGGCTGGGAGCTCTTTCGTGGGCAGGGGCCAGCGTGGGTGTCGCTGTTAGCGCTGCCTTTCAAAAGGGTACTGAAACTGCTCAGAATACAGGCGGGAAACTTGGAGAAGCTGCTGGTAATGCTATCGGCAGTAAAGCAACCAAAGGGTAGTTTTACTGGCCGAGTTAATTGGGCCTAATCTTCACTCGGGGATTTGTAAGGAGCGCCATCATATTCATTATTGATGGCGCTATTCATTACAAATTCATCATGAAAATTATTTTCATCTTTCTTTTCATTAAAACTATTTATTGAAGCATCTTTAGAGCTAGATCCTATATGTGTTATGGCAGCAATAAAAGTCCATAATAAAACTGCGCTGCAGCTTATCAAGAAACCGCCTGCTATAAGTGCAACTAACGAACAAAGGACAGCTAAAAGAAGCGGTATGTGGCCTAACCACTTCGGCAGTTTGTATTGTTTAGCCAGTATGACGCAGCGCTGATCTAAACGTGTAAAAATTTTTTTGATACCCTTCCATATTGCAGCGAGACGAACACCACGTTCCCAGGCGCGTTTTTCTTGAGACTGATACATCTCCCCCTCCGAATTAGGTGAGTTCTAAAGGGACTATAGCGGATTTTTTGAGCAATTACTAATTACTGCTTCAGTACTCAGAGTTACTAATAAATTCTCTAATATCATCGGGTTAATTTTTTTCAATGCGTTACGACTTGTCATCATTAAAAAAGCATCATTATACTGTGCTTATATACAGTATAATTTGAGGGGCGAGTTATGCCAATTCCTTTAGAACAGACGATGTGTTGGGATAAAAGTTCGCAGAAAAATTCAGCAAACACACCGGTTTTGATGATGGCGGCTATCGCCAGACTTACAGGTAGCAATCCATCACTGGCATGCGTTCCGTTGTTTGGTGATGGGGTTTCATGTGGTTTCCCTTCTCCAGCACAGGATTATGTCGAAAAACGTCTTTCCCTCGATGACCTTTGCATCCGCTATCCGGAAAGTACCTATCTGGTGCGAGCAGAGGGGGATTCGATGCTTAATGCCGGGATTAAAGACGGTGATTTACTAATAGTGGAGTGTATTCGTGAGGCAAAGCACGGTGACATTGTCATTGCAGCCGTAGATGGGGAGTTTACCTGTAAGGGGGCCGCTTGGAAAACGGAAAATATCCTACGTTAAGCCTGTTTTTTGAGCTGGCATGACGGGCAGCTATGAGCGAAGTATAGTCATTCGCCCTATCTCTTTTGTCGCACTTTCAACAAGGGGGTCGCTTGGAAAGCGGAACGAGGTCAGTCTCCGCCCGGACTGCTCAGCTCTTTAAACAGCAAAAAGAGAGGCATCTTATGAGAAGGGATTGTTCAGTATGTCAGGGCAGACTGCTTTTTCATCCGCAGGTACTGAGGGTAAATGCTCAATTCCGGTACGATTCTTACTCTATAGCCAGACAGGGTAATGCTGTCAACCTGTTGATGACTATTTTAATCTGTAGTCATTCAATCCTTGTAACATCAGGATGATCCTGGTGTCAGTGAAAATACGAAATCAACACGTTGGTATCATTACCCACCTGTGAACTGACGTCGGCATTTTGAATCTCACTTCGGCGTGCCCCCTCCGAATGGCGCAAAACATTTCGTGGTATGGCGTGATAGCACCCGAAGAGAGTCAATTCAGGGTGGTAAATGTGAAACCAGTAACGCTATACGATGTCGCAGAGTATGCCGGTGTCTCTTATCAGACCGTTTCCCGCGTGGTGAACCAGGCCAGCCACGTCTCTGCGAAAACGCGGGAAAAGGTGGAAGCGGCGATGGCGCAGCTGAACTACATTCCCAACCGCGTGGCACAACAACTGGCGGGGAAACAGTCGTTGCTGATTGGCGTTGCCACCTCCAGTCTGGCCCTGCACGCGCCGTCGCAAATTGTCGCGGCGATTAAATCTCGCGCCGATCAACTGGGTGCCAGCGTGGTGGTGTCGATGGTAGAACGAAGCGGCGTCGAAGCCTGTAAAGCGGCGGTGCACAATCTTCTCGCGCAACGCGTCAGTGGGCTGATCATTAACTATCCGCTGGATGACCAGGATGCCATTGCTGTGGAAGCTGCCTGCGCTAATGTTCCGGCGTTATTTCTTGATGTCTCTGACCAGACTCCCATCAACAGTATTATTTTCTCCCATGAAGACGGTACGCGACTGGGCGTGGAGCATCTGGTCGCATTGGGTCACCAGCAAATCGCGCTGTTAGCGGGCCCATTAAGTTCTGTCTCGGCGCGTCTGCGTCTGGCGGGCTGGCATAAATATCTCACTCGCAATCAAATTCAGCCGATAGCGGAACGGGAAGGCGACTGGAGTGCCATGTCCGGTTTTCAACAAAACCATGCAAATGCTGAATGAGGGCATCGTTCCCACTGCGATGCTGGTTGCCAACGATCAGATGGCGCTGGGCGTAATGCGCGCCATTACCGAGTCCGGGCTGCGCGTTGGTGCGGATATCTCGGTAGTGGGATACGACGATACCGAAGACAGCTCGTGTTATATCCCGCCGTTAACCACCATCAAACAGGATTTTCGCCTGCTGGGGAAAACCAGCGTGGACCGCTTGCTGAAACTCTCTCAGGGCCAGGCGGTGAAGAGCAATCAGCTGTTGCCCGTCTCACTGGTGAAAAGAAAAACCACCCTGGCGCCCAATACGCAAACCACCTCTCCCCGCACGTTGGCCGATTCCTTAATGCAGCTGGCACGACAAGTTTCCCGACTTGAAAGCGGGCAGTGAGCGCAACGCAATTACTGTGAGTCAGCTCACTTATTAGGCACCCCAGGCTTTACACTCTATGTGTCTGGCTCGTATGTTACCGATAACAATTCACACAGGATACAACTATGACAATGATTACGGATTCACTGGCCGTCGTATTACAACGTCGTGACTGGGAAAACCCTGGCGTTACCCAACTTAATCGCCTTGCGGCACATCCCCCTTTCGCCAGCTGGCGTAATAGCGAAGAGGCTCGCACCGATCGCCCTTCCCAAGAGTCGCGCAGCCTGAATGGTGAATGGCGCTTTGCCTGGTTTCCGGCACCAGAAGCGGTACCAGAAAGCTGGCTGGAGCGCGATCTTCCTGACGCCGATACTGTCATCGTCCCCTCAAACTGGCAGATGCACGGTTACGATGCGCCTATCTACACCAACGTGACCTATCCCATTGCGGTCAATCCGCCGTATGTTCCCACGGAGAATCCGACAGGTTGTTACTCGCTCACATTTAATGTTGATGAAAGCTGGCTACAGGAAGGCCAGACGCGAATTATTTTTGATGGTGTTAACTCGGCGTTTCATTTGTGGTGCAACGGGCGCTGGGTCGGTTACGGACAGGACAGTCGTTTGCCGTCTGAATTTGACCTGAGCGCATTTTTACACGCCGGAGAAAACCGCCTCGCGGTGATGGTGCTGCGCTGGAGTGACGGCAGTTATCTGGAAGATCAGGATATGTGGCGGATGAGCGGCATTTTCCGTGACGTCTCGTTGCTGCATAAACCGAGCACGCCAAATCAGCGATTTCCATGTAGCCACTCACTTTAATGATGATTTCAGCCGCGCTGTACTGGAGGCAGACGTTCAGATGTACGGCGAGCTGCGCGATGAGCTGCGGGTGACGGTTTCTTTGTGGCAGGGTGAAACACAGGTCGCCAGCGGCACCGCGCCTTTCGGCGGTGAAATTATCGATGAGCGTGGCGGTTATGCCAATCGCGTCACGCTACGTCTGAACGTCGAAAACCCGAAACTGTGGAGCGCCGAAATCCCGAATCTCTACCGTGCGGTGATTGAACTGCACACCGCCGACGGCACGCTGATTGAAGCAGAAGCCTGCGATGTCGGTTTCCGCGAGGTGCGGATTGAAAATGGTCTGCTGCTGCTGAACGGCAAGCCGTTGCTGATTCGCGGCGTTAACCGTCACGAGCATCATCCTCTGCATGGTCAGGTCATGGATGAGCAGACGATGGTGCAGGATATCCTGCTGATGAAGCAGAACAACTTTAACGCCGTGCGCTGTTCGCATTATCCGAACCATCCCGCTGTGGTACACGCTGTGCGACCACTACGGCCTGTATGTGGTGGATGAAGCCAACATTGAAACCCACGGCATGGTGCCAATGAATCGTCTGACCGATGATCCGCGCTGGCTACCCGCGATGAGCGAACGCGTAACGCGAATGGTGCAGCGCGATCGTAATCACCCGAGTGTGATCATCTGGTCGCTGGGGAATGAATCAGGCCACGGTGCTAATCACGATGCGCTCTATCGCTGGATTAAATCTGTCGATCCTTCCCGCCCGGTACAGTATGAAGGCGGCGGAGCCGACACCTCCGCAACCGATATTATTTGCCCGATGTACGCGCGTGTGGATGAAGACCAGCCCTTCCCGGCTGTGCCGAAATGGTCCATCAAAAAATGGCTTTCGCTGCCTGGAGAACTGCGTCCCGCTGATCCTTTGCGAATATGCCCACGCAATGGGTAACAGTCTTGGTGGCTTCGCTAAATACTGGCAGTGCGTTTCGTCAGTACCCCCGTTTACAGGGCGGCTTCGTCTGGACTGGGTCGATCAATCGCTGATTAAATATGATGAAAACGGCAACCCGTGGTCGGCTTACGGCGGTGATTTTGGCGATACGCCGAACGATCGCCAGTTCTGCATGAACGGTCTGGTCTTTGCCGACCGCACGCCGCATCCAGCGCTGACAGAAGCAAAACACCAGCAGCAGTTTTTCCAGTTCCGTTTATCCGGGCAAACCATCGAAAGTGACCAGCGAATACCTGTTCCGTCATAGCGATAACGAGCTCCTGCGCTGGATGGTGGCGCTGGATGGCAAGCTGCTGACAAGCGGTGAAGTGCCTCTGGATGTCGCTCCACAAGGAAAACAGTTGATTGAACTGCCTGAACTACCGCAGCCGGAGAGCACCGGGCAACTCTGGCTAACGGTTCACGTAGTGCAACCGAACGCGACCACATGGTCAGCAGCCGGGCACATCAGCGCCTGGCAGCAATGGCGTCTGGCGGAAAACCTCAGCGTGACACAACCCTCCGCGCCCCACGCCATCCCGCAACTGACCACCAGCGAAACGGATTTTTGCATCGAACTTGGTAATAAGCGTTGGCAATTTAACCGCCAGTCAGGCTTTCTTTCACAGATGTGGATTGGCGATGAAAAACAACTGCTGACGCCGCTGCGCGATCAGTTCACCCGTGCACCGCTGGATAATGACATTGGCCGCATTGACCCTAACGCCTGGGTCGAACGCTGGAAGGCGGCGGGCCATTACCAGGCCGAAGCAGCGTTGTTGCAGTGCACGGCAGATACGCTTGCCGACGCGGTGCTGATTACCACGGTCCACGCGTGGCAGCATCAGGGGAAAACCTTATTTATCAGCCGGAAAACCTACCGGATTGATGGAAGTGGTCAAATGGCGATTACCGTTGATGTTGAAGTGGCGAGCAATACGCCACATCCGGCGCGGATTGGCCTGACCTGCCAGCTGGCGCAGGTAGCAGAGCGGGTAAACTGGCTCGGATTAGGGCCGCAAGAAAATTATCCCGACCGTCTTACTGCGGCCTGTTTTGACCGCTGGGACTTGCCATTGTCAGACATGTATACTCCGTACGTTTTCCCGAGCGAAAACGGTCTGCGCTGCGGGACGCGCGAATTGAGTTATGGCCCACACCAGTGGCGCGGCGACTTCCAGTTCAACATCAGCCGCTACAGCCAACAACAACTGATGGAAACCAGTCATCGCCATCTGCTGCACGCGGAAGAAGGCACATGGCTGAATATCGACGGTTTCCATATGGGAATTGGTGGCGACGACTCCTGGTGCTCGTCAGTGTCGGCGGAATTCCAGCTGAGCGCCGTCGCTACCATTACCAGTTGCTCTGGTGTCAAAAATAATAATAACCGGGCAGACCATGTCTGCCCGTATTTTGCGTAAGGAAATCCATTATGTACTATTTAAAAAACACAAACTTTTGGATGTTCGGTTTATTCTTTTTCTTTTACTTTTTTATCAAGGGATCCTACTTCCCGTTTTTCCCGATTTGGCTACATGACATCAACCATATCAGCAAAAGTGATACGGGTATTATTTTTGCCGCTATTTCTCTGTTCTCGCTATTATTCCAACCGCTGTTTGGTCTGATTTCTGACAAACTCGGACTGCGAAATACCTGCTGTGGATTATTACCGGCATGTTAGTGATGTTTGCGCCGTTCTTTATTTTTATCTTCGGGCCACTGTTACAATACAACATTTTAGTAGGAGCGATTGTTGGTGGTATTTATCTTGGCTTTTGTTTTACCGCCGGTGCGCCAGCAGTAGAGGTATTTATCGAGAAAGTCAGCCGTCGCAGTAATTTCGAATTTGGTCGCGCGCGGATGTTTGGCTGTGTTGGCTGGGCGCTGTGTGCCTCGATTGTCGGCATCATGTTCACCATCAATAATCAGTTTGTTTTCTGGCTGGGTTCTGGCTGTGCACTCCTCCTCGCCGTTTTACTCTTTTTCGCCAAAACGGATGCGCCCTCTTCTGCCACGGTTGCCAATGCGGTAGGTGCCAACCATTCGCATTTAGCCTTAAGCTGGCGCTGGAACTGTTCAGACAAGCCAAAACTGTGGTTTTTGTCACTGTATGTTATTGGCGTTTCCTGCACCTACGATGTTTTTGACCAACAGTTTGCTAATTTCTTTACTTCGTTCTTTGCTACCGGTGAACAGGGTACGCGGGTATTTGGCTACGTAACGACAATGGGCGAATTACTTAACGCCTCGATTATGTTTTTTGCGCCACTGATCATTAATCGCATCGGTGGGAAAAACGCCCTGCTGCTGGCTGGCACTATTATGTCAGTACGTATTTATTGGCTCATCGTTCGCTACCTCAGCACTGGAAGTGGTTATTCTGAAAACGCTGCATATGTTTGAAGTACCGTTCCTGCTGGTGGGCAGCTTTAAATATATTACCAGCCAGTTTGAAGTGCGTTTTTCAGCGACGATTTATCTGGTCTGTTTCTGCTTCTTTAAGCAACTGGCGATGATTTTTATGTCTATTCTGGCGGGCAATATGTATGAAAGCATCGGTTTCCATGGCGCTTACCTGGTGCTGGGTCTGGTGGCGCTGGGCTTCACCTTAATTTCCGTGTTCACGCTTAGCGGCCCCGGCCCACTTTCCCTGCTGCGTCGCCAGGTGAATGAAGTCGCTTAAGAAATTAATGTCGGATACGGCGCGAGCGCCTTATCCGACCAACTTATCAGGACGGAATGTTAAAAATGAACATGTCGATGACAGAAAAAATAAAAGCAGGCAAGCTATTTACCGATATGTGCGAAGGCTTACCTGAAAAAAGACTTCGTGGGAAAACATTAATGTATGAGTTCAATCACTCGCATCCATCAGAAGTTGAAAAAAGGGTAATGACTCCAACTTATTGATAGTGTTTTATGTTCAGATAATGCCCGATGACTTTGTCATGCAGCTCCACCGATTTTGAGAACGACAGCGACTTCCGTCCCAGCCGTGCCAGGTGCTGCCTCAGATTCAGGTTATGCCGCTCAATTCGCTGCGTATATCGCTTGCTGATTACGTGCAGCTTTCCCTTCAGGCGGGATTCATACAGCGGCCAGCCATCCGTCATCCATATCACCACGTCAAAGGGTGACAGCAGGCTCATAAGACGCCCCAGCGTCGCCATAGTGCGTTCACCGAATACGTGCGCAAACCGTCTTCCGGAGCCTGTCATACGCGTAAAACAGCCAGCGCTGGCGCGATTTAGCCCCGACATAGCCCCACTGTTCGTCCATTTCCGCGCAGACGATGACGTCACTGCCCGGCTGTATGCGCGAGGTTACCGACTGCGGCCTGAGTTTTTTAAGTGACGTAAAATCGTGTTGAGGCCAACGCCCATAATGCGGGCGGTTGCCCGGCATCCAACACCATTCATGGCCATATCAATGATTTTCTGGTGCGTACCGGGTTGAGAAGCGGTGTAAGTGAACTGCAGTTGCCATGTTTTACGGCAGTGAGAGCAGAGATAGCGCTAATGTCCGGCAGTGCTTTTGCTGTTACGCACCACGCCGTCAGTAGCTGAACAGGAGGGACAGCTGATAGAAACAGAAGCCACTGGAGCACCTCAAAAACACCATCATACACTAAATCAGTAAGTTGGCAGCATCACCGAATGCCTGAATGAGCACTGGTTCAGCGATATCGTTCACGCAAGGAAAATCATTAATGACTGGCGGCAGGATTATAACGAGTGTCGTCCACATTCAGCACTGAATTATCAGACGCCATCAGAGTTTGCAGCACGGTGGCGAAATGGAAAATGTGAAGGTAAACAAACCGACCTTACTAACTGACGGTTGTATCTAATCCTGGGGGCAGGTCACGCGTACCGGTCACGGCCCACAAATGCTCGTGAAGAAAAAGACCAATCCTAGTTCCTCAGTGATTGGTCGTCTACGTGATCAGTCGGAGATTCGTGGAGTTGAAGTAGCCCTGAAGAGAAGGTCTTTCTTGCAGGATTAATGCCTGGCAATAAACCGTTCTTCCGCTATCCGTAAGGTCGGCTTATTCGACCACATGTCATCAATTGATTCAGAAACTGGTGACTTTCCAGTGATACTCAGACGCGACTTCACTGGCGATTTTTATTTTGTCTTCCGCTGGTTGATGAAGTGCAAAGGCAATTTTGTCGACTAAAGCGCTCATCGTTTGTTTAGATTGTTCCGCAAAATCGGGGTCGACGGCCTGGTCGTCATATCTGAGAACGTATGACCGTGCTGCCACGCCGATTAAGAAATAAACCGCGGCATTTTCCTTATCTGCGTTCATTAACTCGAAGGTCTCGTTGTACAGCCCGCGGAAAGCATCAGTTCCCGTACCTGCTCCAGCAAATCGTTCTTTGATCTCATCAAACGTCATAGTGCCTCCAGTACCTCAATTTCAATCATTTCTACATACCTGTTTACAACGTTTTCTGAAATAGATTCAGAGCACATGTCTTAGCAGATATCCTTTAACAGTTTTCTCAATAGATCGGCCCCCTCTCGTCCCTTATGGGCTTTTCTCCATAATCTGATCATCAGATCTTCATGTTTTTTTACCGCTTCTGGCGCATAGGTTACAGTACCTATGCCATTGTAAACATTTGGCATTTCCCCCAATCTGAAGGGACTTGTTACCATCACGCTGTGCGAGGGCCTGACAATACCTGAAACGATGAAGACGCATGGCCTCATCAATGATGCCAATCTGGATATCCAGTGGCTCACTTTCCATCAGATCGGCCAGCTTTATCACTTCATGGCGTGCCGCTTTTACCCGTTGTGAATAGATATCTTCTGGTAAATCAAGTCGCCCTACCATACCTGTGTGAATAAATCGCTCCAGTTCACGTAACCCAACTAAGCTGATGATGTGGGGTTTACGTTGCTCAAAGTAAGTACGGCGTTCAATCAGAATACTAATGATCGCATCAATATTCTTTTCGTCAGCCTCACCATGACTTTTACTGGTTTTGCTCTCTTTTAACATTTTCCTGAGGACGTCGAGATAACTGTCCGACGTCAGCAGCAATGAAACAGGTTCGAAGTGGCTAAAATTCTGTCGCTCACGCTTTCCAACTGGCGCATTCTTTCAAACAACCCCAGCGCCGTGGGGTAGTATTCCGATTCCACCCCCAACAGTGATGCCAAAGACGTTTCCAGAACCTGAGCCAGTCGATCCAGCGTCTCAATTTTGACAATATCCCCCCGTTCAATACGGTAGATCACCGCCCGGGAAACACCCAACTGTTCCGCAACGTCTTCAGCCTGGAGCGATGCGCCAATCCGGTATGCTTTGAGACGCTCGCCTATCGCAACATAATCAATCGATGAATTCCAGTTATCAGCCATTTTGTTTTAATTCATGTCAGTAGTATCAAAATAGAGAATACAGACCCTTTCAGGAATAACAACTCCCTGCTCGATAAAAGGGTCCACTGACTGGTCAGAATCAGCAAAAATAACCGTCCTCTAACGTCACTGCCTGCAGGAGCATCTTCCCCGCAGAGTGGCGTTTATTCGTTGCCGACCAGACGCCAGTTTAAGGAGACCTCGCCGGGAAATGGGTCTATCTGAACATGCTCAGTCACTACCAGCGGTTCAGGCAGAATCAACGGTTGTCGCGCTAAGGTGACCGTCCCCGTGTTTAACGGCAGTCCGTAAAACCTTGCCCCATATTCACTGACGAAGGCTTGCAGATGTGGCAGTGCACCCGCCGCTTCAAACGCCGTGGCATAACATTCGAGTGCTGATGGAGCATTGAAAATACCGGCACAACCACAAGCGGCTAGTTTGGCCGTACGAGGATGAGGGGCGGAATCCGTGCCGGCAAAAAAACGACGGTCACCAGAGGTTGCGGCCTTCAACAACGACTGACGGTGATACTCTCTTTTCAAGACCGGCAGACAGTAATAGTGGGGCCGAATCCCCCCGTTAAACAGCACATTGCGGTTGAAAAGCAGGTGCTGAGGCGTGATAGTTGCCGCAGTCAGGCCATCCTCTTGCTCTTGTATGTAGCGAACAGCATCCTGGGTGGTAATATGCTCAAGCACTATTTTTAACTGTGGATAATTGCACCGTAGTTCCATCACCGTATCTTCAATAAAAACGCGTTCCCGGTCAAAAATGTCCACGTCCGGGCGAGTGCTCTCACCGTGGATGAGAAGTGGGATCCCCAACGCCTGAAGTATATCGAGACAGCCGCGTATTCTACTAACAGACGTGACACCGTATTCTGCATGGGTCGTCGCCCCTGCGGGATACCATTTCACGGCGGTCAGAATGCCCTTCTGATGCCCGACACGTATGACTTCCGGCAGAGTGTCATCGCAGAGATATAGCGTCATCAAAGGCGTAAAATCATGGCCTTGCGGCCACCGCGGCAAGGATGATTTCGCGATAGGCTTCCATTGCAGCCACTGTTGTGACAGGCGGATTCAGGTTAGGCATAACCACCGCACGGGCAAACTGCTTTGTAGTAAAGGGCAGAACAGCCTTTAGTATTTCACCGTCACGTAGATGGAGGTGAAAATCGTCAGGCCGTCGCAACGTCAATAATCCGTTTTTCTCTGCTGATACAGGAGTTTTGTTCATTTCCACTCCTCAAGCGTCTGCTGAATGACTCCGACACCCAGCAGAAAATCGTCCATTTCCATTGCCTCATGCGGATTGTGCGACCCGTTCTGATTCCGGACAAACACCATGCCGCTCGGGATCCCCTGGCGAGCAAAAATTGCGGAGTCATGGCCCGCGCCGCTGGCTAATTCCAGGTGATTGACTGCCAGCGCCTCACAGCTATGTTTGAGGGCGGCAAACACGGAATGGTCTAACGTAGCGGGCTCCGTGAGTACCGGGGCTGTCAAACCTGAATGTCACGCCTCGCGCCTCACTCACTTGATGTGCCGTAGCCATAATCTCCTCAGCAAACGCAGTCAGGGTGTAGGAATTAAGACTTCGCGCCTCGAGGCTGAAACTGACATGCCCTGAAATTCGGGTCACCGCATGTTCTTGCACATCGGTCTGAAAGATCCCGGACGTGACAACAAGGTCGTCCCCCGCAGATAACCGTGACTGCCAGCGTGCATCCAGACGCATAATTAAGTCGGAGACGCCGCAGACCGCATCGTGGCGAAGATCGCGAGGAACGGTGCCTGAATGCTGGGCATCCCCAAAACAGTGAATAGTGTTAAAGCGGACATTCCCCCGAATCCCGTTGACCACGGCAAGCGGCAGCGATTTTTCAACCAGTACCGGCCCCTGCTCGATATGTAACTCAAGCCAGGCGAGAATATTTTTTGTCTCAACCAACGGTTGCTGGGCGCAGATAGCCTCGATATCAGCGCCCAGCTTTCCAAGGCTGTTGCCAAGCGTCTCACCACTGATTCGCTGCTGACGTTGTAGATCTTCCGCCGTTAAGCGGCCAAATATCGCACTGGATCCCATATAAGCCCGACCATACCAGGCACTTTCTTCCCCTCGAAAGGCCGCCACTTTAACCGGCACAGGCAGCCGGCGGTTCTCTCGCTGGCTGGCAACCAGAATCAGCAGTCCAGCAATAACGCCCGCAAGACCATCGAAATTTCCCCCCTGAGGGACAGAATCGATGTGAGAGCCGATCCAGACTGCAGGAGTATCCTCATTGACGCCCTTCTGACTGAAAATCAGATTAGCGGCACGATCGATGTGGACGCTCAGCCCTTCTTCTCTGGCGAACCGGCTAAGATAATCTGCTACGGCCGTCTCGCCTGGCCCGTAACTTTGCCGAGTGACGCCCACACCATCGAAGCTCAGCTGGTAAATATCTGAGAATAAATTCGTTGCTAACTGTCGGTAATCAGAAATAAACATTTCAGCTCATTAACCTTTCATTGACGCCCTGGAGGCTCACTGCGCAAATTCATACCAGCGGGAGGCGAGTTGTTCATCAATATTGACCTGACCGATGATGTCGCGGACGCGGCTGATGCGGTGTTCGGTGCAATAATCCTCAATGCCATGAATGATTTTCTGCATTATCCCCGGATCGATAAAAGATGCAGTTCCCACCTGGACTGCCGTGGCGCCAGCCAACATGAATTCAATCGCATCGTCGGCGCAGGCGATCCCCCCGCAGCCAATGACCGGGATCTTCAAAGCGCGATAACACTGATGAACCATGCGCAGTGCGACAGGCTTTATCGCCGGCCCCGATAATCCCCCCATCACATTCCCAAGACGGGGTCTGCGAGTGTGGATATCAATTGCCATAGCTAACATCGTATTCCCCATCACCACCGCGTCGGCTCCTGCAGCTTCTGCGGCCAGCGCGATGTCAACCACGTTACCGGCGTTCGGGGTGAGTTTGGCCCAAAGCGGAAAATCACTTTTCCGTCGGATAGTGCTGATGACGTCAAAGGTTGTGTCTGGAGACATGGCAAAGGCCATTCCGTCTGCTTCGAGGTTGGGGCAGGAGATGTTCACTTCAATTGCCGCAACCGAAGGTAGCGCCATCTCAGCGACTGCGCTGGCAAATGATTCTGAGGTGTCGGCGGAAATAGACACGATCAGCGGTGTGGAAAAGGCCGAATAGGCAGGAATGATCTGCGACCGGTGATATTCAAGCCCCTGACTGGGAATGCCGATCGCATTCATCATGCCACCCGAGTCTCACAGACACGAGGTACAGGGTTACCCGGGCGTGATATCGGGGAAACGCTCTTCAACACCATTGCACCCAGTTGGTTAAAATCGAGCGCTTCACTGTACTCAATAGCAAAACAGCCGGAAGCAGGCATCACAGGATTTTTGAGCGCCAGTGCGCCGAGGCTCACATTAAGTTCAGGCAAACTCCACCTCCCCGACAACAGAACGAATAGGAAAGACGGGGCCTTCACGGCAGACACGCAGAAATTCAATCCGTCCGTTCTGCTGGATCGGCCTCACGCAAGAGAGACAAACGCCCATTCCACACGCCATGCGTTGTTCAAGCGCGACCTCGCCTCCAGTATCAGGGAACACCTCCAGGATGGACTGAAGCAGGCGAAGTATACGGTGTGAGCCGCAGGTATAAATCATGTCGTGGTGATGCTTGCCAAGAATATCATGCAGTAACTTATCCAGCGCACTCATTGCCGAGGTGCCATCGCTGTCATAAAGGCAATGAACATCAGCATCGATGCCGCGCAGGAACGCATTACGCATCAGGTCTTCCGGCGTTCGTGCCGACATAACAATGGTGAGAACGATACCGGCACGAGCAGCTTGCTGCAGCAAAGGAGCCATAGTGGCAAGGCCCACACCACGTGCAACCACCATAACCCGACGGAATTCAGGCTTTAGAGTGAAGGTATTACCGAGCGGCCCGACAATATCCATCTCACTACCTTCAGGCAACTCAGCCAGCCCTTGTGTCCCCGCCCCTGCGACATTGTACAAAAACTCGATGGTTCCAGGCGCAGGCCCGGTACCGTAAACGCTCATGGGCCTGAGCAGGAAAGGATGTAACGACTTCACATTGGGGCATTTAAGCATATAAAACTGCCCAGGCAGGGTCGCGCTATGGAGATCCACCGCTGCGGAGAGGCGCAAATATTTATAGCGTTTGTTAACCCAGCGATGCTCTGACACCAGGCAGCGATGTGACGCTACCTGGCGGGCATGACGATTGAAACAGCTTGTGTCACCCATTATGAATACCCATCTACGTGGTGAATAGAACGATTGTGAGTATTATATATGACACAAGTATCAAAATAGATACAAGTGTATTTTTTTATACGTCCTCAATGACGGCATCAAGATCTGAAATCGGTTCTTTTCGGCAGTTCATCCGAATATAAAATAACAAATAAATTCATAACAGTTACTTAAAAACAAAATTCTTAAATCTCTTCGAGACCAGGCATCCTCCCTTTATTTCATCTCATTATTGGCATTAAAATTGCTACACACCCAGTATCAAAAACGATATTTATATCATAATTAACCGCAAGTGCACCATGATGAAGCAATTCCTAATTTTGTGTGCACCAAAATGGTCTTAAGGAGCGTAATAGTGGATTCAATGAATAATGTTCGTTCGTCGGAGGGATGCGGAACGGCTTCCTCAGAGGAAATTACCGGTTACAGCTGGAAAGCGCTGCTTGGCTCGGCGATCGGTTATGCAATGGATGGTTTTGACCTGCTGATTCCTGGGGTTCATGCTGCATGCTATTTCAGCAGATCTTAACCTGACCCCTACACAATCAGGTTCCCTGGTAACATGGACGCTGATTGGCGCTGTTGCGGGAGGCATTATTTTTGGCGCTCTGAGCGATCGCTATGGCCGCGTCCGCGTTCTGACCTGGACAATTGTGCTATTTGCTACCTTTACCGGATTATGCGCTTTTGCCACCGGTTACTGGGACCTACTGATTTACCGCACCATTGCAGGGATCGGCCTTGGTGGCGAGTTCGGCATCGGGATGGCGCTGGCTGCCGAAGCATGGCCAGCACGTCACCGCTCACGCGTTTCGTCATATGTTGCGTTAGGCTGGCAGGCCGGCGTCCTGCTTGCCGCCGTGCTTACGCCGATGCTCCTGCCGTTTATCGGTTGGCGCGGCATGTTCATTGTGGGTGTAATTCCGGCATTGATTGCCTGGTTTATCCGCCACCGTCTGCATGAGCCTGATGTTTTTGTTAACCAGAGCGCTGCAGAAAAAACCTCCATGCTTGAGTCGTTCCGTTTACTGGTAAAAGACAAGGCAACGACCAAAATTAGCGCAGGGATTGCGATCCTGACCTCAGTCCAGAACCTGGGCTATTACGGATAATGATCTGGATGCCAGCCTATCTCGCCAAACAGCTGGGTTTTGGTCTGACAAAATCGGCAATGTGGACCACGGTCACTATACTCGGGATGATGGCGGGGATTTGGGTTTTTGGCCAGCTTGCCGACCGTATCGGAAGAAAACCTGCTTTTATTCTTTTCCAGGCCGGTGCTGCGGTATCTATTGTGTTTTATGCACAGCTTACCGATCCTTTAACTATGTTATGGGCCGGCGCTCTTCTGGGGATGTTTGTTAACGGCATGCTTGGCGGATATGGGGCGTTGATTTCTGAAGCATATCCTACCGCTGCCCGTGCAACCGCCCAAAACGTATTATTTAATATTGGCCGAGGTGTTGGTGGATTTGGCCCGGTGCTGATCGGTGCGATTGCCGCAATGTACTCTTTCCATCTGGCGATTGCCCTTCTGGCATCGATTTATGTTATCGATATTATTGCCACGATATTCCTTATCCCTGAGTTGAAAGGTAAGGAACTGGATTAATTAATAAACCTTTATATTTCTGAATAACGATAACGCCCGTATGATTTATATCATGGAATTACGGGGCCACAGTATTCCACTCACGAAATAGTTATTAACAGAAAAACATCTGCGCTTAGCCATCCTTATGGCGGCATGTTTTTGCAATTAATTAACTGTATGGTTTTCTCAGGATATGACTCAATTTAAAAAACATCATCAGGAGTGATAAATGCGCTATAAAATGATATCGGCAGCTGTATTTTTTTCTATATATATGCAGGGAGCGGTTGCGGATCCTGTTGACAGTAATGCGTGCTCAACAACTAATAGCCAGAGCCTGATTCAGGCTATTGGTTGTGGCAGTATTCACGGCAGCGCCCGACTGTTTTCTTACTCAACCCACAACGCCTATTTCGCACGTGGACTCAATCAGGACTCCACCACTCTTGGCGGATATATCACGTATACCACAGCACCTTTTTATGGTTTTCAGGCTGCCGTGGGAGTAGAAGGACAAACCAACCTGCTGGCAGGCTCGGACTCGGTCGCTGAACTGGCCCATGACAGTGGGGGCGTTGATGAAGCTTACCTCAAATGGCGCCAGGGACTGTTGTCGATCACCGCCGGTAACCAGCATCTTAACTTGCCTTTCCTCGGCGACTATTCCAATGCCGGGTACTACCTTACCTTTATCGTGCAGTTGACGTGAAGTATGGTAATGACACTGATTTTATCCGCGTGACACGGGTTTTCAGTTATAAAAGTTATGCTGATTCAACATTCACCCGCACATCACGTCTGGCTCAGGACAATACCTTCAGCGGAAAAACTGATGGCCTGATCGCGCTGGGGCTCGCGAAAAAACGCGATCTTGGTCAACGCTACTTCACTTCTCAGCTATGGGGTGAGAAATACGCCGATATTACCAATATTGTCTGGGCTGAAGTGCATTACGTAGCCCCTGATATTCTGTGGAAACCAGATCTGGGGATACAGGGATTTTTATGGCAAAAATACCGGTGACAGTGTGCTAGGAAAAATTGAGAACCGCACGCTCGGATGCAACTGGTCGTTTACCCGCTGAACACTCTCAGTTGGCAGGTGGGCTACGATAAAATATTTCCCGAAGCCGACGCTTACAAGAATGGCGCGTTGGTTACGCCTTATGCCTACAAAACCTCTTCCGACCCTTATTTTGCAAAACCCTATTTCACCAGCACCCCGATGACCGGTGCCGGAAATGCTTTTTCGACGCAACTTACATGGTCTTATTCTGATAAATGGACGCTAGGATCTCGTTATTCCTTTCTGGATGTCAAACCCGCGAAAGATGCCAAAAGCATCAACCAGTCTGAATATCTGCTATTTGCACGTTATAACTTTGGCAATGAGTTGAAGGGGCTGAGTATTTCAGATTACTTCGGCATCCAGACATCGCCATTATATGAGCGCGAGTTTATTCAAAATAGAGTGCAATTAGCATATGATTTTTGATTAATAATAACTGTAGCATACGTTGCGTTTTTAAGCACATCAAACACCAATAAGCTTCTGGAACTTTTATACACTCAAATTCCAATATTGTATTTTGGAGTACGTATGCCATTAAAATCTGACAGAGCCATTCGGATGTACTGATACAGTATATTTATACACTTGCCATATTTACCATATCTTTTGCCGCCTTCTGGCGGCAATTACACTTTAGTCTGCTTTCTGTAAATATCCCTGGAAAAAGAAACGTTCTCTTTTAGGGACCCTATGACATGTGGAATAGATTACCCATAAAGGGTAATGCTGCCAACTTACTGATTTAGTGTATGATGGTGATTTTAAGGTGCTTGCGTGGCTTCCATTTCCATCAGATGTCCTTCCTGCTCCGCTACTGAAGGCGTGGTGCGTAACGGCAAAAGCACTGCCGGACATCAGCGCTATCTCTGCTCTCACTGCCGTAAAACATGGCAACTACAGTTCACTTACACCGCCTCTCAGCCCGGTACGCACCAGAAAATCATTGATATGGCCATGAATGGCGTCGGATGTCGCGCCAGTGCACGCATTATGGGCGTTGGCCTCAACACGATTTTACGACACTTAAAAAACTCAGGCCGCAGTCGGTAAACTCACGCATACAACCGGGCAGTGATGTGATTGTCTGCGCTGAAATGGACGAACAGTGGGGCTACGTCGGTGCTAAATCACGTCAGCGCTGGCTGTTTTACGCGTATGACAGGATACGGAGGACGGTTGTGGCACACGTATTCGGTGAACGCACTCTGGCCACACTGGAGTGCTGTCGGCCTTTAGGTCGTGGTATGGATGACGGATGGCTGGCCGCTGTATGAATCCCGCCTGAAGGAAAGCTGCACATTATCAGCAAGCGTTACACTCAGCGCATTGAGCGACATAACCTGAATCTGAGACAACATCTGGCAAGGCTGGGACGGAAGTCACTGTCGTTCTCAAAATCGGTGGAGCTGCATGACAGGGTCATCGGGCATTATCTGAACATAAAACACTATCAGTAAGTTGGAGTCATTACCGGGTACCAATTAAAAAATACAGATGAATAATCTTCCAGAACCACCACGCCAGTGCTCCCCGGAAGTACGTCAGGGATCCGGTGATCAGTAGTGGATCACCGTACGAATAGATCTACCTTCGTGCATCAGGTCGAAGGCTTCATTGATGTCATCCAGACCCATGGTATGGGTCACGAAAGGCGCCAGATCGATCTCACCTTTCATGGCGTCTTCTACCATGCCAGGAAGCAGGGTCGGCCTTTAACACCACCAAAAGCAGAGCCCCTTCCATACGGCTTTGTTGAATAAATCGAACTTTTGCTGAGTTGAAGGATCAGAGCACGCATCCTCCCGACAACACAGACCATTCCGTGGCAAAGCAAAAGTTCAGAATCACCAACTGGTCCACCTACAACAAAGCTCTCATCAACCGTGGCTCCCTCACTTTCTGGCTGGATGATGAGGCGATTCAGGCCTGGTATGAGTCGGCAACGCCTTCATCACGAGGAAGGCCCCAGCGCTATTCTGATCTCACCATCACCACCGTTCTGGTGATTAAACGCGTATTCCGGCTGACCCTGCGGGCTGCGCAGGGTTTTATTGATTCCATTTTTGCCCTGATGAACGTTCCGTTGCGCTGCCCGGATTACACCAGTGTCAGTAAGCGGGCAAAGCCGGTTAATGTCAGTTTCAAAAACGTCCACCCGGGGTGAAATCGCACACCTCGTGATTGATTCCACCGGGCTGAAGGTCTTTGGTGAAGGCGAATGGAAAGTCAGAAAGCACGGCAAAGAGCGCCGTCGTATCTGGCGAAAGTTGCATCTTGCTGTTGACAGCAACACACATGAAGTTGTCTGTGCAGACCTGTCGCTGAATAACGTCACGGACTCAGAAGCCTTCCCGGGCCTTATCCGGCAGACTCACAGAAAAATCAGGGCAGCCGCGGCAGACGGGGCTTACGATACCCGGCTTTGTCACGATGAACTGCGCCGCAAAAAAATCAGCGCGCTTATTCCTCCCCGAAAAGGAGCAGGTTACTGGCCCGGTGAGTACGCAGACCGCAACCGTGCCGTTGCTATTCAGCGGCTGAGCGGAAGCAATGCACGGTGGAAATGGACAACGGAATATAACCGTCGCTCGATAGCGGAAACGGCAATGTACAGAATGAAGCAGTTGTTGGGAGATTCACTGACGCTGCGTGACTACGATGGTCAGGTAGCGGAAGCTATGGCCATGGTGCGTGCGTTGAACAGGATGACAAAGGCTGGGATGCCAGAAAGCGTGCGTATTGCCTGAAAATCCAGCCAGCTACAGGGTCGTTCGCACGAAATCTTATTTATTCAACAAAGCCTTTTTTACCTTTAGCAGTGTGATGGAGTGCAAGCTTCTGAAAACACGTCAGTTGGTTTTATAACCATGACCCTCATTTCATATTTGGCATTACTGCCACAGTTCGTAAATATGAATCTGTTTGTCACTCAAGGAGATTTTTATGGGTATTAAACCTGGCCCAAAGCCGATTGCTGAATCAACTGGCAAAGAAGATAAAAGAAGGCGTGTCACTCCGGAAAACAAGCCAAAGCATCCCGGGCTGAAGGAACACGACCATAAAAAAGGCGAATAAGAGCTTTTTGGTATAGCCTCTCATCACAGGCATGGAAGTTATTCATGCCTGCTTTCCTCTGACATAAACCACCTTCTCTCTCTTCACATCTCTTAAGGTGACATTTCTAACTGGCTGAATCAGGTGACATTTTAAGCTTGCAATAACAGTTTTGTAGTAACTAAATTGAGATGTCCGTCACGTAGATTAACTATCAAAGGATTCTCATGACGACTCATGCAGCGGAGTTTTGCACTTTGGATGAGGTTAACCGACTCAAAATCATTCAGGACATCGTCGACCGGCATCTGATTCACGCAGATGGCCGCTCATCGCCTGGGTATCACCGATGAACTCAGTGCCGACGTCTTCCGTCGCATTATACCTAACCTAGCCGCTTGGTATTGGCTAACCGTCGTCCGTGAAAAAACCCAGCAATAACCAGCTGTCTGAAGGTCTTGCAACAGTATGATGCGCTCGATATTATCTGTAGCGCTATACCGACTTCGGGCAGACGCTGGCGTGTGAGAAACTTTCAGAACGACACCATGTTCACTATCCAAAGAAACTGTCAGGTCTCTCATGGTTAAAGCCGCTCTCAGGGTTCCTCGCAAACAACGTGCGCCAAAGGTAGCGCACGGCGGATTTGTTGAATAAATCGAACTTTTGCTGAGTTGAAGGATCAGATCACGCATCTTCCCGACAACGCAGACCGTTCCGTGGCAAAGCAAAAGTTCAAAATCACCAACTGGCCCACCTACAATAAAGCCCTCATCAACCGTGGCTCCATAACTTTCTGGCTGGATGATGAAGCTATTCAGGCCTGGTATGAGTCGGCAACGCCTTCATCACGGGGAAGACCTCAGCGCTATTCTGATCTCGCCATCACCACCGTTCTGGTCATTAAACGCGTGTTCAGGTTGACCCTGCGGGCTGCACAGGGTTTTATTGATTCCATTTTACACTGATGAATGTTCCGTTGCGCTGCCCGGATTACACCAGTGTCAGCAAGCGCGCAAAGTCGGTTAATGTCAGTTTCAAAACGTTCACCCGAGGTGAAATCGCGCATCTGGTGATTGATTCCACCGGGCTGAAGGTCTTTGGTGAAGGCGAATGGAAAGTCAAAAAACACGGCAAAGAACGCCGTCGTATATGGCGAAAGTTGCATCTGGCAGTTGACAGCAACACACATGAAATCATCTGTGCAGACCTGTCGCTGAACAATGTGACGGACTCAGAAGCCTTCCCGGGTCTTATCCGGCAGACTCACAGAAAAATCAGGGCAGCATCGGCAGACGGCGCTTACGACACCCGGCTCTGTCACGATGAACTGCGGCGTAAGAAAATCAGCGCCCTTATCCCTCCCCGAAAAGGTGCGGGTTACTGGCCCGGTGAATATGCAGACCGTAACCGTGCAGTGGCTAATCAGCGAATGACCGGGAGTAATGCGCGGTGGAAATGGGACAACAGATTACAACCGTCGCTCGATAGCGGAAACGGCGATGTACCGGGTTAAAACAGCTGTTCGGGGGTTCACTGACGCTGCGTGACTACGATGGTCAGGTTGCGGAGGCTATGGCCCTGGTACGAGCGCTGAACAAAATGACGAAAGCAGGTATGCCTGAAAGCGTGCGTATTGCCTGAAAACACAACCCGCTACGGGGGAGACTTACCCGAAATCTGATTTATTCAACAAAGCCCCGTTTCTGACGCAGGATGACTTTGCATACCCGGCATTCCGGCCATCCGGGAATGATCCATACCGGCCATGCTGCTGTGATCCATGGGCGCGGAGGATGTCCCGCTATCCGGAAGGTCAGCACCGTTCCATAGACATCATCTCTCCCGCTGTTATCCATGCCTCCCATCTGGCTGTGGTCCATTCCTGCCATATCATGTCCCATTCCCCCCATACCCATATCTTCCATGGTCAACAGAGGACGGGGATCGAGGGGGGAACGGCAGCACTTAACCCCTCTCTCGTGGCCAGTGTCCCTCGAGCGTAACCGGTCCTGTCCATGGATTGTGCGAAGATGGTATAGGCCTCACCCTGAGGCTCCACAATGACATCATAGGTTTCGGCAACGGCAATCCTGAATTCGTCAACGGTAACCGGGTTTACATACTGGCCATCTGCAGCCACGACCGTCATTTTCAGCCCGGGGATACGGATATCGAAATAGGTCATTGCCGAGCCGTTGATAAACCGTAAGCGTATCTTTTCACCGGACGGAACAGTCCGGTCCAGTTTTTCAGCGGGGCCTGCCCGTTCATGAGATAGGTGTAGGTGTAGCCACTGACATCCGCGAGATCAGTCGGATTCATTTTCATTTTCAGCCCCACATTTTCCGATCGGCAATGGTGGCTGACAGCCCCCCTGGTATTCACGTCGCGGAAAAAAGAGCCAACGGTTGGTTTATTGAAATTGTAGTAATCCGACTGTTTTTTTAATTTTTTCAGCAGGCTGTGAGGATTTTCATCGGTCCAGTCAGACAACATGACCACATGCTCACGATCGTAAGCAAACGGTTCTGGCTCCCTGGCATCGATGATAATGGCACCGTATACCCCCTCCTGTTCCTGCAGACCGGAATGGCTGTGGTACCAGTAAGTCCCGTTCTGCTTAACCTTAAAGGTGTAAACGTAGGTATCATCAGGCTCTATGCCCATAAAACTCAGCCCCGGAACACCATCCATATTGGCCGGAAGAATAATGCCGTGCCAGTGAATGGACGTCTGTTCATTAAGACGGTTTTTGACCTTCAGGGTAATGGTGTCACCTTCTTTCCAGCGAAGAACGGCCCCGGCAGGCCTCCATTGATTGTTTTGGCCTGACGCTCACTGCCCGTGATATTGACGGCCGTTTCACCAATGGTCAGGTCAAACTGAGTACCCTGCAGGGATGCGGCAACTGGCAGGCTCAGACTGGAACGCGCATTGAAACTCCATACGCCAAGACTTTCCGGCTACGCCAGAGAGGGTTAACCCCTTCAGGAAAGTTCGTCGAGACGTTTTCAACAGCATGCGCATTCCCTTATTTAAAGTATGGTTACTGACAGAATTCGAGAACCGATTTAAATTAAATTACTGGTTCATCCACTTACAATGAAATGAATCTAGCACACCTTAAGAAACAAATTCATTACAATCGTGTAATGTACATAGCTGTATTACATTTACGTCATCTTCCCCACAGGTTGATTATTTTTATATATGATCATAAGGACATCTTTTATGTACCTCAGAAGGTAATTACACATGAATATATTAATTACGACCACTGCGTTTACAGCTTTATTTTGTGGGGCAGCTTTTGCTCAGTCCAGTGATATTGCCCATGAAGCACATCGATTTGTTAATAATGCCTCAGCCGTCAGTCATGTGAATTCCTCGAAGCATGAAAACTTACCGGACAGGGTTAATAAAAACAACACGCCCTCATTCTCTGAAATGAATGAACATGAAAGGGCCATTGTTGCTCATTCATTTATGAACAACAGCGCGTCCTATGCGCATCAGAAAATGATTGAGGAACATAAAAAAATGCTGTCCGGCAGTGATGCAAATTCAAAGACCTCGTCTTCTTCTTTTAACGAACTGAATGCCGGAGAAAAAGCCGCTCTCGTGCATGAGCAGGTCAATAATGCCGGTGCGGAAGCACATCAGACGCAGGCAAGAAAGCTTCACGGGCTGTATTCGACCAGGTAACTGCAGGCGGGTTAGTGCTTAGCGTCAGGTGCGCAGCAGGGCTTTACTGACGGGTTACGTAGCAGGACATGAGCCCCATATTGCTCTGCCGTAACCTGTTTCAGTCCCGTTAATCATCACCGTCGGGCTGGTCATACAGTTCCCAGAGCTTCAGGAGCAAACGGGAAACAAGATATGTTACAAAAATGACGACCATCAACGGTGCTCCCGATTAACTGACAGATGACACGCCTCCTGAAAACCCCTAGCATACGCCGCAGTGTTCATGCTAACGGCGAATTCCAGTAAATGTATTCTACCGATGTCGTAAAAGAAAATGCCTACCTTTCAGCCACCCGCTCGGGGCTGGAATCGAACGAGATCGCTACTCTTCAGCGCTCCTTGCCTTCCCGGTTTAATCTGCGGCATTTGAAAAAAAAATGAATCATTAAAACTCGTACTGCAAAAGAAAGCGGGAAAATCACGTGTCGTGGCCTATAAATTTACGTCCGGTTCATTTAATTACACGGCGTATCGTATATCAGATAAAAAGTTCTATAACCTTTCCGATACTTCCGGGAAAGGCAGTCTCGATTATCCGTTACCGGCCACAGCAAGACTCAGTTCGCCTTTCAATCCTGCAAGACTTAACCCGGTATCGGGAAAAGTGAGTCCCCATAATGGCATTGATTATTCCATGCCCATGAACACGAAAATAGTCAGCGTCATCGACGGAAAAATCACCCGGGCCGAATACAACAGTACCATGGGATATTTTGTTGAAGTAACGGGAAAAGCCGGTGTTAAAACTCGCTATCTCCACCTCAATAAAATACTCGTTACTAAAGGGGCCAGGGTTACCCGGGGAGACGCTATTGCGTTATCCGGTAACAGCGGACGTTCATCCGGTCCTCATCTGCATTACGAGCTGGTCATCAATAACAATCCTGTTAACTCACTGGCGTTCCGGACGGCGGCACCCGCTGATAACAAACTCGAACAGCATGCCTTTGCGCATGCCAGAGACTACGAACGATACCTGGACTGATAACGGGACCGCGACGCGGTCCCGTCTGCCGGATTAATTTTTTTTATCGTTTTCACTTCCGTGATGTTGATGATCTCCATGCCCCCCGTGACCGTGGAAAAGATGCATGAGCGGACAAAGCAGCAGTAACAGATATGGCCAGTAGCCTGCCACATGTGACCAGTGTTCGCGCAGGAGAGCAAATGCCGCAATCGCGGCGACAGCAATAAGCGCATAGGTTGTACTTTTCATACCGGACTCCTTCTGTTAGTAACAGACCCTTCATTCAGGGTTATTTCCCGAGCCTGACACTTTTCAGACGCAACGCATTTGCAATGACGCTAACGGAGGAAAGGGCCATAGCCGCCGCCGCAATAACTGGCGACAGCAGTATTCCATACACAGGATAAAGCAGACCTGCAGCTACAGGCACCCCAAGAGCATTGTAGATAAACGCAAAAAACAGATTCTGCCGGATATTTTTCATGGTGATCTCTGACAGATGACGGGCCCCTGTTGAGTATCATCAAATCGCCTTTGAGAAGGGTAACGCCAGCACTTTCTATTGCCACATCTGTACCCGTTCCCATGGCTATACCCACGTCAGCCGCTGCCAGCGCCGGGGCATCATTCACACCGTCTCCGGCCATCGCAACCACATGGCCAGACTCTTTCAGTCGGGTTATCACTGCTTTTTTGCCATCCGGCAGAATCCCGGCTTCAACCTCATCTATTCCCCAGTTTCCGTGCGACTGCTTCAGCAGTAAGCTGGTTATCCCCGGTGAGCATAACAATGCGGATCCCCGCCTGACGCAAAGCTTTAAGCGCATCCGGCGTGGTTGCTTTCACGGGATCCGAGATAGCTATCAGGCCTGCAAGGTTCCCGTCTGTGGCCACATAGATAACGGTAGCGCCTTCCATCCGCAACGTATCCGCAACGGCCTTTTGATTATCAATAACGATACTGTTTTCCTGCATAGCCAGTTCATTACCAATAACAACCCGTTGACCTTCGACATCGCCTGAGACACCTTTCCCCGACGGGGCATTGAAATTACTGACGGCAGGTATCACGATCCCCCTTTTCATGCGCGGCTCTGACAACAGCCATACCCAACGGATGCCTGCGAACCTTTTTCCACTGCAGCTGTTACACGTAAAAGAGATATTTCCCCACCCGGACTGAGACTGATAATCCCTGTCACCGTAGGCGAACCTTCCGTGAGCGTGCCTGTTTTTGTCGACAACCAGCGTGTCCACTTTTTCAAGACGCTCAAGGGCTTCGGCATTCCTGATTAACACCCCGGCCTGGGCGCCTTTGCCCACCCCCACCATTATCGACATCGGCGTGGCCAGTCCCAGCGCGCAGGGACAGGCAATAATCAGGACCGACACAGCCGCAATGAGACCGTGCGCCATCCTGGGCTCGGGCCCCCAGACAGACCAGATCAAGAAAGCAACAACCGCGATAAGTATCACCAGAGGAACAAACCAGCCTGAAACGCTGTCTGCCATTCTCTGGATGGGGGCACGCGAACGCTGTGCATCAGCGACCATCTGAACAATTCGTGAGAGCATCGTTTCATCACCGACTTTCTCTGCACGGATGATAAGACTACCTGTCTGATTAATCGTCCCCCCAATGACAGGGTCACCCTTCGTTTTGGTAACCGGCATAGACTCCCCCGGTCACCATCGATTCATCAACGGTTGTTTTGCCTTCGATCACGATACCGTCGACCGGAATACTCTCTCCAGGTCTGATGCGGAGCTTATCGCCAGGCAGGACATCTTCCGCATTAATATCCGTTTCATGACCGTCATGATCCAGCCGTCTGGCGGTTTTGGGGCAAGGTTCAGAAGCGCAGTAATGGCGCCTGAGGTTTGTTCCCGTGCCCGCAGCTCAAGAACCTGTCCCAGCAGAACAAGCACCGTAATAACTGCTGCGGCTTCAAAATAAACGGCCACCAGGCCATCCATGTTTCTGAACGATGCAGGAAACCAGGAGGGGAAGACGGTTGCAATGACGCTGTAAAACCCAGGCTACGCCGGTCCCCCATTGCAACAAGGGTAAACATATTCAGGGAGCGGTTACGTAACGACATTCCGGCCCGGGCGAAGAATGGCCAGCCACACCACAACACGACAGGGGAGGCCAGAAGCAACTGCAGCCATGTGTTGTACTGTGGCGGTACTGTATTCCTCAAGTCGGGAAACAGATGAGATCCCATTTCGAGTACCAGAACCGGAAACGCCAGCAACAACCCCAGCCAGAAGCGTCTTGTCATGTCGTGAAGTTCATCACTCGGCCCCGTGGATGCCGTAGCTACGAGCGGCTCCAGTGCCATTCCACAGACAGGACAGCTTCCGGGACCACTGCGGCGTATCTCCGGGTGCATCGGACATGTCCACACACCTTCAGAATTCTCTTTTTCCGCCTGGTTGTGAGGCTGTTTTATCTGATCAGGGCTGACTTCGTGATGATCGTGGTGATGGTGATGGGAATGTTCACTGGCATCTTCGGTAAGATAACGATCGGGATGGGCTTTAAATTTACTCTCACAGCTGGCGGAGCAGAAATAAAGTTGGTGGTCCTGGTATCGAATGCTGCTGTGCGCCCTGTCGGGCAGGATGGCCATCCCGCACACGGGATCTCTCACCTTATGCAATACGTGGCCCTCGTCCGGGGATAATGTCTGCTCAGAAGCAGTCTGGTTGTTGTGTTGCACTGCATTGTCATTTTTCACAGTAACTCTCCTTATGCATACCGAAGCATCTTCTGTCTTCAGGGTATGTCATGGATGCGATTACCACGAATATCGCCGGCACAGGAGTGCCTGCTACCGGCGTCCCGTTATCAGCCGTTCCGCTGACTATTCGATTCGCTGGAAGACTTTTTTACTTCCATCCGGTGAGAATGCGATAACATCGTAAGCCTCTTTTCGGGCTCCCATCTCCATTCCAGGACTTCCTGCTGGCATACCGGGGGGGTGGCGAGACCGTATATACCCGAACCAGACTGCATTGCCTTATGTATCGTTGTCGGCAGGCACATGGCCTTCAATGATCAAATTACCGGCAACCGCGTATGACAACTTCGTAGTCCTGCAGGAATAGCATGCTTTTCTTTCAGGGCTGACAGCGCCTGATCATTCATGACGTGAGTTCGTACTTCAAACCCGTCTTTTTCCATCGCTTTGCCCCACAGGGAACAACAGCCACAGTTTTCAGATTTGTACATATCAATGACTTTTTCACTCGCCATCGCGGGTAGTGAAAGGCCGAGAGCCAGCGCCATTAGAACCACTTTTTTCATACTCACCTCTGTATATTATCGATATAAACCCTGACGTCAGGGTGAATCAGTAAAGAAGGACACCCACAGGGGGTGCCCTTTCAGGTTCAGGACACGCTTTTTTTATGTCTGCGCAGCCAGATTAATTTGTAGGCGGCAGGAATAATGAACAGGGACAGCAGCGGAGCCGTGATCATCCCACCAATCATGGGTGCCGCGATACGGCTCATGACTTCTGAACCTGCACCGGTTCCCCAGAGTATTGGCAGCAGACCCGCAATGATCACCGCCACGGTCATGGCTTTCGGCCGGACACGCAGTACGGCACCATGATAGAGGGCTTCATCAAGGCCTTCCGGTGTGAACGTCTCTTTACGGGACAATTCCGGGTGCGCTTCAATGGCATGACGCAGATACATCAGCATGACCACGCCAAAACTCTGCTGCCACCCCGGCCAGGGCGATAAACCCGGTTCCGGTCGCCACTGACATATGGAAGCCCTGCCAGTACAGGAACCATATCCCGCCAACCAGGGCAAACGGCAGGCTCATCAGAATAAGTAAGGCCTCATCAGCCCGGCGGAATGCCAGATATAACAGGATGAAGATGATCATCACCGTCATCGGTACCATCAGTTTTAATTTCTTATTGGCGTGCTCGAGTAATTCAAACTGTCCTGAGAATGCCACACTGGTCCCCGGTCTCAGTTTCACTTTCTCACTGATGGCCGTCTTAATATCGTTCACCACCGACACCATGTCCCTGCCGCGGGCATCAACATAAATCCAGCTGGCTGGCCGGGCATTTTCGGTTTTCAGCATGGTTGGTCCGGAAACGACCTTAATATCGGCAACATCGCCCAGCGTAATTTGCTGCTTCATTGGGGTCAGGATTGGCATCTCTCTCAACGCCTGCGGACTGTTACGGTAATCCTGCGGATAGCGAATGTTAATAGGGTACCGGGCCCACGCCTTCAACCGTCTCACCCACCATAGCCCCACCGATTGCTGAAGAGACGAACAGCTGGACGTTCGCCCACAGTCATCCCGTACCGGGAAGCTTTCTCCCGGTTGATATCGATATCGATGTAGCGCCCGCCCTCAAGTCGCTCAGCCAGGACAGACACCACGCCAGGCACGGTTTTGGCTACCGCCTCGATACTCTGCGCCGTCGCGTCGATATCGGACAGAACAGTCCCGGACACTTTGATACCTATCGGGCTTTTGATCCCGGTTGAGAGCATATCAATACGGTTACGGATAGGCGGCACCCAGAGGTTTGCCAGACCGGTAAACGGACTGTCCTGTCGAGTTCATCAATAATCTTGTCAATTGTCATGCCGGGACGCCACTGATCCTCAGGTTTGAGCTGGATCGTGGTTTCCACCATTTTCGAGCGGCGCGGAATCCGTTGCGGTCTCTGCTTTACGGTCTTGCCAAATACAGAAGCCACTTCAGGAACGCTTTTGATTAACTTGTCTGTTGTCTGGCAGGAGCGCTGCAGCTTCTGCCGGAGAGACGCCAGGCAAGGTCGACGGCATATACAGCAGATCGCCCTCGTTAATCTTCGGCAGAAATTCACCGCCCACCTGACTCAGTGGCCAGATAACCGTGAAAATGGACAAGGCCGCAACCAGCAGGGTTGTTTTTGGCCAGTGGAGGACCCGCAGCAGGCAAAAGGATGATACGCTTTGATCAGCACCCGGTTCAGGGGGTTACTTGTCTCGGCAGGAATTTTCCCCCGGATCCAGAATCCCATCAGAATAGGAATGACGATGATGGCCAGTGCGGCCGCTCCCGCCATGGAGTACGTTTTCGTGAATGCCAGCGGGCCAAACAGACGACCTTCCTGCCCTTCCAGGGTAAAGATAGGAATAAAGGACAGGGTGATGATCAGCAGGCTAATGAACAACGCGGGTCCCACTTCCACGGAGGCGTCGGTAATCACCTTCCAGCGGGTGGCGTTGTCAATCTGCTCACCCGGATGCTGATGATCCCACTCCTCAAGCCGTTTGTGCGCATTTTCAATCATCACAATGGCGGCATCCACCATCGCACCGACGGCAATCGCTATCCCTCCCAGCGACATGATATTGGCGTTCAGTCCCTGGAAGTGCATGACGATAAAGGCGATACACAGGCCAAGTGGCAGAGAAATAATCGCCACCAGGGCAGAACGGACATGCCAGAGGAACAGTGCGCAAACGACAGCAACAACGATAAACTCTTCAAGAAGCTTGTAACTGAGGTTATCAATCGCCCCGGTCGATTAACTGGCTGCGATCGTAGGTGGTCACGATTTCAACGCCTTCCGGCAGGCTGGCCTTCAGCGTCTCCAGTTTATCCCTCACTGCCGTGATAACGTCGCGCGCATTTTTACCCGACCGCAGGATCACCACGCCGCCAGCGACTTCTCCCTGGCCGTTCAGCTCGGCAATACCACGCCTCATTTCGGGCCCGGTCTGCACGCGGGCAACATCCCGCAGATAAACCGGCACGCCGTTCTCACCTGTTTTCAGGACGATGTTATTAAAATCATCAATGCTCTGAAGATAACCGCTGGCACGGACCATATACTCCGCTTCGGCCATTTCAACGGATGAGCCACCGGCCTCCTGGTTAGACGATTCAAGTGCCTGTTTCACTTCGGGCAGGCTGATACCGTACTGGGACAGTTTTACCGGATTGACCTGAATCTGGTACTGTTTCACCACGCCGCCAACCGAAGCGACCTCAGCCACGTTCGGGATGGTTTTCAGCTCAAATTTCAGGAACCAGTCCTGCAGAGAGCGCAGTTCTGAAAGGTCGTGTTTTCCGTTGCGATCGACAAGGGCATATTCAAAAATCCAGCCCACACCCGTGGCATCAGGACCGATTTCAGAACTCACACCGGCAGGCAGTTTTTCCCTGAACCTGATTCAGATATTCCAGCACGCGGGAACGGGCCCAGTACAGATCGGTGCCGTCTTCAAAAATGACATACACATACGAATCCCCGAACTGTGAAAAACCACGCACGGTTTTTTGCGCCAGGTACGGACAGCATGGTGGTGGTAAGTGGATAGGTGACCTGGTTTTCTACAATCTGCGGGGCCTGGCCGGGATAGCTGGTTTTGATAATGACCTGCACATCTGACAGGTCAGGCAAGGCATCGACCGGCGTGTTAATAATCGTCCATGTACCCCAGATGCTGAGAAACAGGGCCCCCATCATGACCAGGAAACGGTTGGCGACAGAGCGCCGGATAATCCATTCAATCATCGTCGTCTCCTCAGTGCCCTGAATGCATATTTACAGGCTGGTCAGACATTGCTGGCATACTGCTTTCTGTTTTTTCAGGGTGGCGCATACGTTCCAGCGCGCCCGTAATATTGGCTTCGGAGTCAATGAGGAACAGGCCACTGACCACCACGGTATCGCCTTCATTCAGGCCGGAACCGATGCCGGACTGTTGCTGTGATTCATGCAGAACGTGGATCTGTTTCGGCACAAACTTGCCTTCATCATCAACAGTAATCACGCGCTGTTCTTTGCCGGTATCGATAACGGCCTGGCTTGGTATCAGCAGCATCTCCTGGCTCTTGGTATTCAGTTTCAGATAGGCATTCATGCCCGGCTTGAGAAACTCATCCTTATTAGAAACCTGGAGACGGACCTGAAGCGTACGGGTTGTCTGATCCACGCTGGGAAGAATGTTCCATTTTTCGACATGGAATGTTTTATCCGGATAAGCCGGTACCGAAATTTCAAACTGCGACGTATCTTTCAGCAGATATGCGATAGATTCTGGCACTGCAGCGCTGATCCAGACCGGGTCCATCCCCTGAATCTGAGCCACTACTTTATCTTTCGAAATATTCATGCCGGTGCGCAGGTCAAACGCAGTAATGACACCATCAATAGGTGCTTTAATGGTAAAACGGGTCTGGATTGTGCGGGTTGAACGCAGCCTTTGAATATCCTCTTCCGGCATACCAGCCAGACGAAGTCGCTCCAGAACCCCTTTTATCTGGGTTGACGTACCGCCTGTACCGGATAACAGCAGGAACTCACTTTGTGCCTCAACCCATTCAGGAATGGTGATATCGATAAGCGGAGTGCCTTTCTTCACATGATCGCCAATCGTCAGGGGATACACTTTTTCGACGAAACCGTCAGAGCGCGCCTGCACAATGACAAACTGATACTCGTTGTAACTGACATTAGCCGGGATTGTCTGAGAATAATTCAGCATTCCTCGCGTGACTTTTTGCGTTTTTAATCCCAGATTCTGAACCTGCGTTGGATCGATACGGATCCCGCCACTGCTTTTATCGCCGCTTTCATCAGCATATTTTGGCACCAGGTCCATATCCATAAAGGGCGATTTTCCGGGTTTATCAAATTTGGTATCCGGTTTCATCGGGTCATACCAGAAAAGTACCTTTCGCTCCGGTGCCTTTTGTTCGGTTTGTACTGTTTTTTGTGATGAGTTTACATACTGCCAGGCAGTAACCGATATCAGCCCTCCTGCTATGAGGCTGCTGATAATTATTGCAGCATATTTTATCTTTAAAGAAGCCATACAATTTCTCGCTGAAAAATCAAAACACCTGGCATATGCGCCCGATCATTCATTCACAGTAATCCCTTAATGAATGTTCAGGCGCACTGGATGTATTCGCTCCGGACTGATAATCAGGATTGCGTAACGTTAATGCTTTTGAGTAAGGAGATATTGCCCTGCTGAATAAACGAGAAATCGACATGGTTGCCGGTTTTCAGGGCATTGATAGCGTCGTCTGCATTAACAAAAGTGAAGCGCATGGTCATTGCAGGCCAGCCCACAGCAGGGATTGCTTCGTGCGAAATGGTAATCTTTTTACTATTCATATCAATGTCTTTAACGACACCGGTGCCCTTGATAACCTGCTGTACCGAAGCATCACTGGCAGCATTCATATCGCCATGCTGATGTGTTTCAGCATGAAGACCGGCAGAAAACATGACAGAGAAGGCACCAAATAAAACGGCTTTAAGTGAATTACGCATTTTTAATTTCCTGATTAATTAAATAAATTTACTCTACCCAACCGCCACCCAGCGCGGTAAACAGATTAATTTCGTTAACCTGTCGGGAATAGGTAAGATCGAGAATGGTTTGCTGCGTAGCGAAGAGGGAACGTTCTGCATCCAGCACTTCGATGTAACTGACAGCACCACTTGCATATAATCCTCTGGCACGCTGGAGAGTTATCTGAAGTGAATCAAGATAACGCTGCTGTGACTCAAGTTGCTGGCTAAGGCTGTCGCGCAGCGCAAGCGTGTCGGAAACATCCTTAAAGGCTGACTGAATTTTTTGTTCGTAATTAACCACCGATTGTTGCTGGCGAATTTCAGCCAGCTTCAGATTGGCTTTATTCCTGCCAGCATTAAAAATAGGAATTTCAATTTTAGGAATAAAATTCCACATTCCACTTCCTGACGTAAAGAGGCTTGACAGCTCCGTACTGCTTGCGGAAAGACCACTGGTCAGGGTAATGGACGGGAAAAAAAGCCGCTCGCGCTGCGCCAATATTGGCATCAGCCGCTTTCAACTGGTATTCCGCTTCCATAATATCCGGACGCTGCAGCAATATTTGTGACGACAGATTTGGTGGCAATTTTACTGGTGCGATCTCCCCACCTTTCATCCCTTTTTCTGACGGAACTGCGCGGTACGTTCCAAGCACCAGTTGCAGGGCATTGTTTGCCTGAGCCAGATCGCCTTCTCGTTTGGCTATTTCGGCGCGGGTACTTTCGATTTGTCCTCTCGCCTGTTCAAGTGCCAGAACGTTCGTACTCCCGGTCACGAGCTGTTGCTCAACGAAAGCATAGGACTGTTGATAATTTTTCAGCGTTTCCCGCGCAATACGGAGTTGTTCGTACGCCAGTTGCTGGCTGAAATAGCTCTGTGAAACGCTGGAGACCAGCAGGATGTGTACGGCCCGACGGGCTTCTTCGCTGGCAAAGTAGTTCTGGCGGTCAGCATCACTCATGTTCTTAAGTTTGCCGAAAAAATCGAGCTCATAGCTGAGCTCCAGTCTCGCGTCGTACTCCTGTGTGGTCGGCTTGTCACCTTTCAGACCACCGCTGTATGTTATCCCGGATGAGGCATTCAGCTGGGGATAACGATCTGCATCCGTGACGTTGAACTGGGCCCGGGCCTCTTCAACCTTCAGGGCAGCCATTCTCAAATCACGGTTATTAGTCAGAGCTTCACCGATCAACCGGGTAACCTGGGGATCGACAAAAAAGTTACGCCAGCCCGTATCCTGATAGCCATTTACCGCTGGCGTCAGGCTGTTATGGGACAGTGAAAACTGCTGGGGTACCGGTGCTGCGGGCCGCTGATATTCAGGCGCAAGCGACACGCAGCCTGCCAGGATGAATATCGTGCTAATGCTGAGTAATTTTAATTTGAACATAACGCTTCTCGTCCAGGCAGACCTGGTAAATGGTTCAAATGAAGTCCAGAGTATTGATAGGGGTACTTTACCTAACGCTCTCTGTTTGCCGGGTGACAGGATAATGACAATGTTGTCATTTTTGCTGTAATCCGTTGATAACGATCGTGGGCGCAATAGAATGACATTAGCAGCCAGCCGGGGAGCAAGATGAAAATATTGATCGTCGAAGACGAAATTAAAACAGGTGAATATCTCAGCAAAGGGCTTACAGAGGCAGGGTTCGTAGTGGATCACGCTGATAATGGTCTTACCGGATATCATCTCGCCATGACAGCCGAGTATGATTTAGTCATTCTGGATATCATGCTACCTGATGTGAACGGCTGGGATATCATCCGCATGCTGCGCACTGCCGGAAAGGGTATGCCGGTCTTACTGCTGACAGCCCTCGGCACGATCGAACACAGGGTCAAAGGACTGGAACTGGGTGCGGACGATTATCTGGTTAAACCCTTTGCGTTTGCCGAACTGCTCGCCCGGGTGAGAACCCTTCTGAGGCGGGGAAACACGATGATCACGGAAAGCCAGTTTAAGGTGGCTGACCTCTCGATTGATCTCGTATCCAGAAAAGTCAGCCGCGCCGGAAACCGCATTGTGCTCACCAGTAAAGAGTTCAGCCTGCTGGAATTCTTCATTCGCCATCAGGGAGAGGTTCTTCCCCGCTCCCTGATTGCCTCTCAGGTCTGGGACATGAATTTTGACAGCGACACTAATGCGATCGATGTCGCAGTAAAGCGACTCCGCGCTAAAATAGACAACGATTACGGGACAAAGCTGATCCAGACAGTCCGGGGCGTGGGCTACATGCTGGAGGTCCCGGATGCATAGCAAACCTTCCAGACGCCCTTTCTCACTCGCTCTGCGGCTGACCTTTTTTATCAGCCTGTCCACGATACTGGCTTTTATCGCCTTCACCTGGTTTATGCTGCATTCTGTTGAAAATCATTTTGCCGAGCAGGATGTCAGCGATCTTCAACAAATCAGCACCACACTGAACCGTATACTGCAGTCCCCGGTGGATCCGGATGATAAAAAAATAAGCAAAATAAAGGAATCAATTGCCAGCTACCGCAACGTTGCCCTTTTGCTCCTCAATCCCAGGGGTGAAGTGCTCTTTAGCTCAGCTCAGGGGGCGGCACTACGCCCGGCAGTGAATTCAGCAGATTTTAGCGAGCACAGCCGCGCACGGGATGTCTTTCTCTGGACGGTGGAGGATCCTGCGGGACCGATGGATACCGGGTCCGGAATGAAGATGGAAACATACAGGATTATCGCCTCCTCTGGTCAGGCGATATTTCAGGGCAAACAGCAGAACTATGTCATGCTGACTGGCCTATCCATTAATTTCCATCTCCATTACCTCGATGCGCTGAAAAAGAACCTGATTGCGATTGCCGTCGTGATAAGCCTGTTGATTGTTCTGATCATTCGAATCGCTGTCCGTCAGGGGCACCTGCCCCTTCGTAATGTCAGCAATGCCATTAAAAACATCACCTCCGAGAATCTTGATGCGCGACTGGAACCGACACGCGTTCCCATTGAGCTGGAGCAACTGGTTATCTCGTTCAATCATATGATTGGAAAGATTGAGGATGTCTTTACCCGCCAGGCCAATTTCTCTGCCGATATCGCGCATGAGATCAGAACGCCCATCACCAATCTGGTGACGCAGACTGAAATCGCACTGAGTCAGGATCGAACACAGAGGGAACTTGAGGATGTCCTCCTATTCCAGTCTTGAAGAGTATAACCGGATGACCAAAATGGTCAGCGATATGCTGTTCCTGGCACAGGCAGATAATAATCAGCTGATACCTGACAGGGTCATGTTTGACCTCAGAGCGGAAGTCATGAAAGTCTTCGAGTTTTTCGAAGCCTGGGCCGAAGAACGCAATATCACGCTCAAATTTAACGGGATGCCCTGCCTGGTTGAGGGAGATCCACAAATGTTCAGAAGGGCGATCAATAATCTGTTATCCAATGCCCTGCGTTATACCCCGGAGGGACAGGCAATCACCGTCTCAATAAGAGAGCAGGAGAGCTTTTTTGACCTTGTGATTGAAAATCCGGGGAAACCGATCCCTGAAGAACATTTATCAAGGCTGTTTGACCGTTTTTATCGGGTGGATCCATCCAGACAACGAAAAGGAGAAGGCAGCGGCATCGGCCTTGCGATTGTGAAGTCAATCGTGGAAGCACATCACGGAAGAGTGCAGGTGGAATCAGACGTACGCTCCACGCGTTTTATCTTATCCGTGCCCAGACTGGAGAAAATGATCCCGGAAACCCAATGCTGAAAATAAAGATGTAAATGACAAAGATGTCATTAGCCTGTCATGCAGCAAACAGAAGCCATTCGATATAATTAGTGCAACTTATCAGGAAGGCTGGATTGCTTCATCAATACCCGGCGTCAGAGTACGCCAGGAAATGAATATCCACCCCTCTTCCGGAGAAATAAACGCTGCCGAACTTGTTTTCAGTTATGGAACTGAAAACACCGGTTGTACTTCCCCGGACATCACTAATTCAGAAATGGAGAGTTATCATGAAAAATATCGTATTAGCATCTTTGCTGGGCTTTGGTTTAATTTCATCGGCCTGGGCCACTGAAACCGTGAATATCCATGATCGCGTCAACAATGCACAGGCTCCTGCTCACCAGATGCAGTCTGCTGCGGCTCCTGTCGGGATCCAGGGGACTGCTCCTCGTATGACCGGTATGGACCAGCATGAACAGGCCATTATTGCTCATGAGACCATGACGAACGGCTCGGCGGATGCGCACCAGAAAATGGTGGAAAGTCATCAGAAGATGATGGGAAATAACACGGTATCCACGACCGTCCCGTCAACGTCTTACGCGGCGATGAATGAGCATGAAAGAGCAGCGGTTGCCCATGAATTCATGAATAACGGGCAATCCGGCCCACATCAGGCCATGGCCGAAGCGCACCGCCGCATGATCAATGCAGGCTGAATGCGACGGTAGTATCCGTGCTGTTACCTTTTCCCTGATAGATTTTCCTGAAACAACGTTGCTACATTTTTGCCCCCCGTCAGGGGGCTTTTTTGTCTGACTCAGCTACACTTAACCGGTACCTGTCTGAAAGGAATTATTATATGAAAATCAAAAACACCCTTTTTGTAATATTAATGTTATCCCTGCCAGCCATTTCTGCTGAACATTCGGAAATGAAAATGTCAGATATGCACTCATCGGCATCATCACAGGAATATATGGCTGGCATGAAAAATATGCATGAAAAAATGATGGCCGCCGTTAATGAATCCAATCCCGATAAGGCCTTTGCAAAAGGTATGATCGCACACCATGAAGGGGCAATCGCAATGGCTGAGACCGAGCTCAAATACGGAAAAGATCCCGAAATGAGAAAGCTTGCGCAGGACATCATTAAAGCTCAAAAAGGTGAAATTGAGCAGATGAATAAATGGCTTGATAGTCATAAATAATGAACACTGGAGTGTTGTCTTGCGCACCCTCTTAGGGTACCCCCGGACACGAAAATATATAGCACTTAACTAATTAAAAACCCGAATAATTTCGGGTTTTTAATGTAACTTTCTTTTCTGAACGGAAATAATAGTCATACAATTTAATTTTCTTGTAATTACTCCTACTTTTAATCAGGTACTGGACGATGGATAACGACTCCCGCCTGAGAGGGAAAATCCGTCTGGTTACCTGGCGCTATACTTAACCGATTGATCGACATGCCATGCTGGTAAAATATTAAAATCCTCCCCCATAAATCTGAACCACATGACAGGATTGATAGTCAGGCAGTATTTCACATTCATTGCTAAAAAATAAAAATAAGCATGCATCTTCTCGAAGATTAATTACCTTCCATCTTGTAAAAAAGAATCAAATCCTCTAATAATATCTCGATTCCCGCTTTTTTTAATACATCTTTCCGCTCGGCATATATTTTTCTCAACATATCTTCAAACCCCTTGCCAAGATGAATTTGTTTATGGCAGTTGCAACATAGTGATATGATATTCTCTTCCACATCCAGTGAATTCTCAAAATAGTCTTGCTTTGACATCGGGACAATGTGATGAGGTTCTGTGTAATTTAGAGGAGAGTTTCGCCTTCTGAACGTTGGATGGTCGCAATTAATTTCACATTTATAATCAGCTTTGTTAAGCGCATTTTTTGAAACAGATTTACTTCTTGGGTATGAGAGTCCATTTTTGACTTCTATTGCAGCTTTCTTAGGTTTCGCTTTTTCGCTATACTCAAATGTCTGAGTAACGTCAAAGTGATTACTTTCTTCTAGAGCAGTGATCAAATCATTATCTGAGTAAAAATCAATGCTTGAGCTTTCGTTCGTACTAAAAAAAATCTAGTTCTTTTATTGCCTGAACAAGTTCTTCACGGATAGTCCATAAATTTCGCTTTGGGTTTCCTTTAATTTCTCTACTTTTCATGACTGTAATGAATTTTGTCCCGGAAGCAATCTTTCCGACTCCTTTAACCTCGAATCGGCCAAGCTGCTTCTGAACTCTTCCACCCAACCCATTGATTACACCATTAGCACTCATACTGTGCAGGTCGTACTTCTTGCCGATATCGAAACATGTACAGGAATGGTCTGGCTCAATGAACCATTTTTTTAACGCTGCAATACTTTTGTCATCAAAAACTTTTTTATCCCTTAATAAAATCTTCCATTCTTCAACGCTAATATCTATATCACAGACGTATTCACCATCAATTACTTCACATATTTTTTCAATCATGTCCATAACTCTCTTGTAACACAGGCTTTGTAATAATGTAAAATCCGTTACACGGCGTTGTATGTAATGTCATTGTCTCTTGGACTCCTACAGTCCAAAACAACTTTGTGTTTTGTTGTCCAAAAACTTTTTGTTGCCGTGAGTTCTCACTGAGATAAATCTCGCCTTGAGCGTATCACATCAGCAGACTTCCTCTCAACCTTATGGACTTAACCCGGTCATTCTTCACGACAAAGAAAGTACGGCATTTTACATGACGAAGAGACGGTCTCAGCTTCACATGACCGGATAACGTTTTTAATGTATTTCATTATTACGGCACGGGTGTTCAACGAGTATTTTTAAATATTAATCATTTTGTTTAACGGGTGGATACCTACAAATTTTAACATTTACTAGGCTTTGTTGAATAAATCAGATTTCGGGTAAGTCTCCCCCGTAGCGGGTTGTGTTTTCAGGCAATACGCACGCTTTCAGGCATACCTGCTTTCGTCATTTTGTTCAGCGCTCGTACCAGGGCCATAGCCTCTGCAACCTGACCATCGTAGTCACGCAGTGTCAGTGAACCCCCGAACAGCTGTTTTACCCGGTACATCGCCGTTTCCGCTATCGAGCGACGGTTATAATCTGTTGTCCATTTCCACCGCGCATTACTCCCGGTCAGCCGCTGATTCGCAACAGCACGGTTACGGTCTGCATATTCACCGGGCCAGTAACCCGCGCCTTTTCGGGGCGGGATAAGCGCGCTGATTTTTTTGCGGCGCAGTTCATCGTGACAGAGCCGGGTGTCGTAAGCGCCGTCTGCCGATGCTGCCCTGATTTTTCTGTGAGTCTGCCGGATAAGACCCGGGAAGGCTTCTGAGTCCGTCACATTGTTCAGCGACAGGTCTGCACAGATGATTTCATGTGTTTTGCTGTCAACGGCCAGATGCAACTTTCGCCATATACGACGGCGTTCTTTGCCGTGTTTTTTGACTTTCCATTCGCCTTCACCAAAGACCTTCAGCCCGGTGGAATCAATCACCAGATGCGCGATTTCACCTCGGGTGAACGTTTTGAAACTGACATTAACCGACTTTGCGCGCTTGCTGACACTGGTGTAATCCGGGCAGCGCAACGGAACATTCATCAGTGTAAAAATGGAATCAATAAAACCCTGTGCAGCCCGCAGGGTCAACCTGAACACGCGTTTAATGACCAGAACGGTGGTGATGGCGAGATCAGAATAGCGCTGAGGTCTTCCCCGTGATGAAGGCGTTGCCGACTCATACCAGGCCTGAATAGCTTCATCATCCAGCCAGAAAGTTATGGAGCCACGGTTGATGAGGGCTTTATTGTAGGTGGGCCAGTTGGTGATTTTGAACTTTTGCTTTGCCACGGAACGGTCTGCGTTGTCGGGAAGATGCGTGATCTGATCCTTCAACTCAGCAAAAGTTCGATTTATTCAACAAATCCATCTACCTTATAACACTTAGAAAAACAACATGTTAAAAATGTTTATTGGAAACAATTTTATTTCCAATTGTAATGATAACCATTCTCATATTAATATGGCTACGTGATAATTAACTTTTGATGCACTCCGCATGTCTGACCGTGCCACTTCCACAGCTTCCTTAACGTTCGAGTCGCTTTATGGCACCCATCACGGCTGGTTGAAAAGTTGGCTGACGCGCAAACTCCAGTCTGCCTTTGATGCAGATGACATTGCCCAGGACACTTTTTTGCGGGTAATGAGCAGCGAAACGCTCTCGACGATCCGCGATCCTCGCTCTTTCCTGTGCACTATCGCCAAACGCGTGATGGTGGACCTGTTTCGCCGAAACGCGCTGGAAAAAGCGTATCTGGAGATGCTGGCGCTTATGCCGGAGGGGGTAGCGCCTTCACCTGAGGAACGCGAAAGCCAGCTCGAGACCCTACAACTCGTCGACAGCATGCTGGACGGGCTAAACGGAAAAACACGTGAAGCGTTTCTGCTTTCGCAACTGGATGGCCTGACATACAGCGAGATTGCGCACAAACTCGGTGTTTCCGTCAGCTCCGTGAAAAAATACGTGGCGAAAGCCGTCGAGCACTGCCTGCTGTTTCGTCTGGAGCATGGGTTATGAATCCTTCGTTAACCGATTCCCGCCGTCAGGCGCTGCGTTCAGCTTCCCACTGGTATGCCGTGCTAAGCGGCGAGCGCGTCAGCCCACAACAGGAAGCGCGCTGGCAACAGTGGTATGAACAGGATCAGGATAACCAGTGGGCCTGGCAGCAGGTTGAAAACCTGCGCAACCAGCTTGGCGGTGTGCCTGGCGACGTTGCCAGCCGGGCGCTGCACGATACCCGCCTCACCCGCCGTCACGTGATGAAAGGATTACTGCTGTTGCTCGGCGCTGGCGGAGGCTGGCAACTCTGGCAGTCGGAAACCGGCGAAGGTCTGCGGGCAGATTACCGCACCGCCAAAGGCGCAGTCAGCCGTCAGCAACTGGAAGATGGCTCCCTGCTCACGCTGAATACCCAAAGCGCGGCGGATGTGCGTTTTGATGCGCATCAGCGCACCGTCCGGCTCTGGTACGGTGAAATCGCCATTACTACCGCGAAAGATGCGCAGCAACGCCCCTTCCGCGTCCTGACCCGTCAGGGCCAACTCACCGCTTTAGGGACAGAATTTACCGTCCGCCAGCAGGATAATTTCACGCAGCTTGACGTGCAGCAGCACGCCGTGGAAGTGCTTCTCGCCAGTGCCCCCGCGCAAAAACGCATCGTGAACGCTGGTGAAAGCCTGCAGTTCAGCGCCTCTGAGTTTGGCGCAGTGAAACCGCTGGATGACGAGAGTACAAGCTGGGACGAAGGGCATCCTGAGCTTCAGCGATAAACCGCTGGGTGAGGTGATAGCCACGCTAAGCCGTTACCGCAACGGCGTGCTGCGCTGCGATCCCGCCGTTGCCGGGCTGCGCCTGAGCGGGACGTTCCCGCTGAAAAATACCGATGCGATCCTGAACGTTATCGCTCAAACGCTTCCCGTTAAAATTCAGTCTATTACGCGGTACTGGATAAACATTTCACCGCTGTAAGAAAAATAATTCTCATTTCGATTGTCCTTTTTACCCTTCTCGTTCGACTCATAGCTGAACACAACAAAAATGATGATGGAGAAGGTATGACGCCGTTACGCGTTTTTCGTAAAACAACACCTTTGGTTAACGCCATTCGCCTGAGCCTGCTGCCGCTGGCCGGTCTCTCGTTTTCCGCTTTTGCTGCACAGGTTGATATCGCACCGGGATCGCTCGACAAAGCGCTCAATCAGTATGCCGCACACAGCGGAATTACCCTCTCGGTTGACGCCCAGCCTGACGCGCGGCAAGCAGAGCAACGGCCTGCACGGAGATTACGACGTCGAGAGCGGCCTGCAACAGCTGCTGGACGGCAGCGGACTGCAGGTAAAACCGCTGGGAAATAACAGCTGGACGCTGGAGCCCGCGCCCGCGCCAAAAGAAGATGCCCTGACCGTGGTCGGCGACTGGCTGGGCGATGCGCGTGAAAACGACGTATTTGAACATGCTGGCGCGCGTGACGTGATCCGCCGTGAGGATTTCGCCAAAACCGGCGCAACCACCATGCGTGAGGTGCTTAACCGCATCCCTGGCGTCAGCGCGCCGGAAAACAACGGCACCGGCAGCCACGACCTGGCGATGAACTTTGGCATCCGGGGCCTGAACCCACGCCTCGCCAGCCGCTCGACCGTCCTGATGGACGGCATCCCCGTCCCCTTTGCCCCTTACGGTCAGCCGCAGCTTTCACTGGCTCCCGTTTCGCTCGGCAACATGGATGCCATTGACGTGGTGCGCGGTGGTGGTGCGGTGCGTTACGGACCGCAGAGCGTGGGCGGCGTGGTGAACTTTGTTACCCGCGCCATTCCGCAGGACTTTGGTATCGAGGCGGGGGTGGAAGGTCAGCTCAGCCCAACCTCTTCACAAAACAACCCGAAAGAGACGCACAACCTGATGTGGGCGGCACAGCGGACAACGGTTTTGGCACCGCGCTGCTCTACTCCGGCACGCGCGGCAGTGACTGGCGCGAGCACAGCGCCACCCGCATCGACGACCTGATGCTGAAAAGCAAATATGCGCCGAATGAGGTGCACACCTTCAACAGCCTGCTGCAATATTACGATGGTGAAGCCGACATGCCCGGCGGCCTGTCCCGCGCGGATTACGACGCCGATCGCTGGCAATCCACCCGCCCGTATGACCGCTTCTGGGGCCGTCGCAAGCTGGCGAGCCTGGGCTACCAGTTCCAGCCGGACAGCCAGCATAAATTCAACATTCAGGGGTTCTACACCCAAACCCTGCGCAGCGGCTACCTGGAGCAAGGCAAACGCATCACCCTCTCGCCGCGTAACTACTGGGTGCGCGGTATTGAGCCACGCTACAGCCAGAGCTTTATGATCGGCCCTTCCGCGCACGAAGTGGGCGTGGGCTATCGCTATGTGAATGAATCAACGCATGAAATGCGTTACTACACCGCCACCAGCAGCGGGCAGTTGCCGTCCGGCTCAAGCCCTTACGACCGCGACACGCGTTCCGGCACCGAGGCGCACGCCTGGTATCTGGATGACAAAATCGACATCGGCAACTGGACCATCACGCCGGGTATGCGTTTCGAACATATCGAGTCATACCAGAACAACGCCATCAAAGGCACGCACGAAGAGGTGAGCTATAACGCACCGCTTCCGGCGTTGAACGTGCTCTATCACCTGACTGATAGCTGGAATCTTTATGCAAACACTGAAGGCTCGTTCGGCACCGTACAGTACAGCCAGATTGGCAAGGCTGTGCAAAGCGGCAATGTGGAACCGGAAAAAGCGCGAACCTGGGAACTCGGTACCCGCTACGATGACGGCGCGCTGACGGCAGAAATGGGGCTGTTCCTGATTAACTTTAACAATCAGTACGACTCCAACCAGACCAACGACACCGTCACTGCACGTGGCAAAACGCGCCATACCGGGCTGGAAACGCAGGCACGTTACGACCTGGGTACGCTAACGCCAACGCTTGATAACGTTTCCGTCTACGCCAGCTATGCGTATGTGAACGCGGAAATCCGCGAGAAAGGCGACACCTATGGCAATCAGGTGCCATTCTCCCCGAAACATAAAGGCACGCTGGGCGTGGACTACAAGCCGGGCAACTGGACGTTCAATCTGAACAGCGATTTCCAGTCCAGCCAGTTTGCGGATAACGCCAATACGGTGAAAGAGAGCGCCGACGGCAGTACCGGCCGCATTCCCGGCTTCATGCTCTGGGGCGCACGCGTGGCGTATGACTTTGGCCCGCAGATGGCAGATCTGAACCTGGCGTTCGGTGTGAAAAACATCTTCGACCAGGACTACTTCATCCGCTCTTATGACGACAACAACAAAGGCATCTACGCAGGCCAGCCGCGCACGCTGTATATGCAGGGGTCGTTGAAGTTCTGATGTGTTAACGCCCGGCTTGCCGGGCTTTTAGCTGGAATGTGACTATGTTGGCATTTATCCGTTTTCTTTTTGCAGGCCTGCTGCTGGTGATCGGCCACGCCTTTGCCGCCACGGTTCAGGACGAACACGGCACGTTTACACTCGATAAAACGCCACAACGGATTGTGGTGCTGGAACTCTCGTTCGCCGATGCGCTGGCCGCCGTGGACGTCAGCCCGATCGGTATTGCCGACGATAACGATGCAAAACGCATCCTGCCCGAAGTGCGTGCGCACCTGAAACCGTGGCAGTCCGTCGGAACGCGCGCGCAGCCGAGCCTGGAAGCCATTGCTGCCCTGAAACCAGACCTGATCATTGCCGACAGCAGTCGCCATGCGGGGATTTACACCGCCTTGCAGCAAATCGCGCCGGTACTGCTGCTTAAGTCCCGCAACGAAACCTACGCTGAAAATTTGCACTCAGCGGCTATCATCGGCGAAGTGGTAGGTAAAAAACGAGAGATGCAGGCGCGTCTGGAACAACATAAAGAGAAGATGGCGCAGTGGGCCAGCCAGCTTCCCACAGGGACACGCGTGGCCTTTGGCACATCACGCGAACAGCTATTCAACCTGCATACCCAGGAGACCTGGACCGGCAGCGTGCTGGCTTCTCTGGGGCTGAACGTTCCCGCTGCGATGGCGGGCGCGTCCATGCCGTCCATCGGCCTGGAGCAACTGCTGGCGGTCAATCCTGCCTGGCTGCTGGTTGCCCACTATCGCGAAGAGAGCATTGTTAAACGCTGGCAACAAGATCCGCTCTGGCAGATATTAACCGCCGCGCAGAAGCAGCAGGTTGCTTCAGTCGACAGTAACGCCTGGGCGCGGATGCGCGGTATTTTTGCCGCAGAGCGTATTGCCGCTGACACGGTAAAAATCTTCCACCATCAGCCGCTTACCGATGTGAAATGACCGCGCTAAAACACCCGGTGCTGCTGTGGGGGCTTCCCGTTGCAGTACTTATTATTATTTTCTGGCTGAGTCTGTTTTGCTACTCGGCCATTCCTGTTTCCGGAGCAGACGCAATCCGCGCCCTGCAGCCTGGACACACGCCAACGCTACCAGAAGCGCTGGTGCAAAACCTTCGTTTGCCGCGAAGCCTGGTCGCCGTTCTGATCGGCGCAAGCCTGGCGCTCGCGGGCACGCTGCTGCAAACCCTGACCCACAACCCAATGGCCTCTCCTTCACTGCTCGGCATTAACAGCGGCGCGGCGCTGGCTATGGCGCTTACCAGCGCGCTGAGTCCGACGCCGGTTGCAGGCTATTCCCTGTCGTTCATCGCGGCATGCGGGGGCGGCGTGAGCTGGCTGCTGGTCATGACCGCAGGAGGCGGGTTTCGTCATACCCAGGACAGAAACAAACTGATCCTCGCGGGTATCGCGCTGTCGGCCTTTTGTATGGCCCTGACCCGCATCACCCTGCTGCTGGCCGAAGATCATGCTTACGGCATCTTTTACTGGCTGGCAGGCGGAGTGTCCCACGCCCACTGGCAGGATGTCTGGCAGCTCTTGCCGGTGGTGGTCACTGCAGTCCCTGTCGTGTTGCTGCTGGCGAATCAACTGAACCTGCTCAACGTCAGCGACAGTACCGCCCATACGCTGGGAGTGAACCTGCCGAGACTACGTTTGATCATCAATATGTTAGTGCTGCTTCTGGTTGGCGCGTGCGTCAGTGTGGCAGGTCCGGTGGCGTTTATCGGCCTGCTGGTGCCACATCTGGCGCGCTTCTGGGCAGGCTTCGATCAGCGCAACGTACTGCCGGTGAGCATGCTGCTGGGGGCCACGCTGATGCTGATGGCAGATGTACTCGCACGCGCGCTGGCCTTCCCCGGCGATCTGCCCGCAGGCGCAGTGCTGGCGCTGATTGGCAGTCCTTGCTTTGTCTGGCTGGTGAGGAGGCGAGGATGAAAATTGCGCTGGTCATTTTCATCACCCTTGCCCTGGCAGGTTGTGCGCTGTTATCACTCCATATGGGGGTGATCCCCGTGCCGTGGCGCGCGCTGCTGACCGACTGGCAGGACGGACGCGAGCATTATTATGTATTGATGGAGTACCGACTGCCGCGCTTGCTGCTGGCACTGTTTGTCGGTGCAGCCCTCGCCGTGGCGGGCGTGCTGGTACAGGGGATTGTGCGTAACCCGCTAGCATCACCGGATATTCTCGGCATTAACCATGCCGCCAGCCTTGCCTCTGTGGGAGCACTGCTTCTTATGCCATCACTATCCGTGATGGTGCTGCCGCTGCTGGCCTTTGCGGGCGGTATGGCGGGGTTGATCTTGCTGAAGATGCTGGCAAAGACCCACCAGCCGATGAAGCTGGCGCTCACCGGCGTGGCGCTTTCCGCCTGCTGGGCGAGCCTGACGGATTACCTGATGCTCCTGCACCCGCAGGATGTAAACAGTGCCCTGCTGTGGCTGACGGGTAGCTTATGGGGGCGCGACTGGCACTTTGTGAAGATTGCCGTGCCGTTGCTCATTCTGTTTTTGCCGCTGAGCCTGCGCTTTTGTCGCGATCTCGACCTGCTGGCGCTGGGCGATGCACGAGCAGCCACGCTCGGCGTGTCGGTTCAGCGCACCCGGTTCCAGGGGCTGATGCTGGCTGTCGCGATGACAGCAACCGGCGTGGCCGTCTGTGGCCCGATAAGTTTTATTGGTCTCGTCGTGCCGCACATGGTGCGGCAGGATCGCCGGCGGGCGTCACCGCTGGCTGATGCCCGTTTCGGCCCTGACGGGCGCGTTGTTGCTGGTCATTGCCGATCTGCTGGCACGAATCATTCATCCGCCGCTGGAGCTTCCGGCAGGCGTGCTGACCGCCATTATCGGCGCACCGTGGTTTGTCTGGCTGCTTGTGAGAATGCGATAAATGAGATTACGTACTGAAAATCTGACCGTCAGCTATGGCGCACAAACCGTGCTGGATGGACTTTCTCTCGCCCTGCCTGCCGGAAAAATCACGGCCCTGCTCGGCCCTAACGGTTGCGGGAAATCGACGCTGTTGAACTGTTTTTCTCGCCTGTTAACACCAGACTCTGGCGAGATATTGCTTGATGAAAAACCCATAGCCGGTTTTTCCGCCCGCCAGCTGGCTCGCCGCCTGGCTTTACTGCCGCAACACCATTTATCCCCCGAGGGGATCACTGTACGGGAACTGGTTTCCTACGGCCGCAGCCCGTGGCTGTCGTTGTGGGGGCGACTCTCCGCGGAAGACAACGAGCGGGTCAACGTGGCAATGAGTCAGACCCGGACGCGCAATCTGGCTGACCGCAGGTTAACCCAGCTTTCCGGCGGCCAGCGCCAGCGTGCGTTTCTGGCGATGGTGCTGGCACAGGATACCCCACTCATTCTTCTTGATGAGCCTACGACCTACCTCGATATCAATCATCAGGTTGAACTGATGCGCCTGATGGTTGAACTCAAAAGGCAGGGGAAAACCGTAGTGACGGTACTCCACGATCTGAATCAGGCCAGCCGCTATTGCGATCATCTGGGTGGTACTGGCAAGCGGTCGCGTGATGGCGCAAGGTGCTCCGGAAGCAGTGATGAAACCAGAGCTTCTAAAGACGGTGTTCAGCGTAGAAGCGGAAATCCATCCCGAACCGGTATCTGGCAGACCCATGTGTGTGGTGAAGTAGTCTGGCGAAGTCATAAGGATCATCACAGGACAGATAAAGGAAGTGATAACCACCTGCCAACAGGCACCAAAATCTGGCTGGTTGCCGGTATCACCGACATGCGCAACGGCTTTAATGGTCTCGCCGCAAAGGTGCAGACGATGCTGAAAGATGACCCGATGTCCGGCCATGTCTTCATCTTCCGGGGCCGCAGCGGCAGTAAGGTCAAACTGCTGTGGTCCACCGGCGACGGGCTGTGCCTGCTGACCAAACGGCTGGAACGCGGCCGCTTCGCCTGGCCCTCTGCCCGCGATGGCAAAGTGTTCCTGACCCCGGCGCAGCTGGCAATGCTTCTGGAAGGCATCGACTGGCGGCAGCCTAAAAGACTGCTTACGTCCCTGACCATGTTGTAGGCCTCTTTATCCTGGTTGTCGTTGAATAAGCCTGGTAAAATGCGGGCTTATGAACAACACCTCCCCCTGACGACATCCTTCTGCTGAAACAGCGCCTGTCCGAACAGGAAGCGCTGAACCGCGCCCTGCTGGAAAAGCAGGCCGACCGGGAGCGCGAAATAGACCATCTGCAGGCGCAGCTGGATAAGCTTCGCCGGATGAACTTCGGCAGTCGTTCTGAATAAATCTCCCGCCGCATCGCGCAGATAGAAGCCGACCTGAACCGGCTTCAGACAGAAAGCGATACGCTGACGGGTCGGGTTGCCGATACGGGCCGGGCCCCGTATCGTTTTAACCCTGAATATTCATCGCAGATATTGTTTCGGGTTTTCCGGTATACCAGCCCTGAACTAGGTAACCGGGGCCAAGAGAACGGACGAATTCAAACTGTCCTGGCGTTTCCACCCCTTCAAACACCAGTGGTTTGCCAGTACCACGTAACCCTTTCACCACAGAAACAAGTAGCGCTCGCTTCACCGGGTCATCAATATTGGCAATAAAAATACGGTCTATTTTTATCTCATCGAAATCCAGTACCGTCAGCCATTCAATATGGGGGGCCGCTTGGAAAACGGAAAATATCCTACGTTAAGCCTGTTTTTTGAGCTGGCATGACGGGCAGCTATGAGCGAAGTATAGTCATTCGCCCTATCTCTTTTGTCGCACTTTCAACAAGGGGGTCGCTTGGAAAGCGGAACGAGGTCAGTCTCCGCCCGGACTGCTCAGCTCTTTAAACAGCAAAAGAGAGGCATCTTATGAGAAGGGATTATTCAGTATGTCAGGGCAGACTGCTTTTTCATCCGCAGGTACTGAGGGTAAATGCTCAATTCCGGTACGATTCTTACTCTATAGCCAGACAGAATTCAGCATTGTGCTGAACCCGAATCTTTTTTTACTCTGACAGGCCTGTTCATCAGAACCCTGAAAAAACAATTTTCCCGTTCACATTTTTATTTTCCATGTCCTCATGAGCCCGGCGAAGTGCTTTAGCATTCAGCCTGCCATACTCTGCCAGCAACGGAGGTTTGAGCTTACCGGAATCCAGCATGCATGAGAGTTTGTTAAGAATATCATGCTGTTTAGACATGTCCGCAGTAGCATGCATGGGGCGGGTAAACATTGCCTCCCAGTGAACAGAAACGCTCTTAAATTTGATCAAACGCAGATCCAGTGGTTCAGGGTCGTCGATGAGTCCGATACGGCCTTGTGGGGCAATAATTTCGGCCATATTTTCCCAGGCAGATGGCGTGGTGTACGTTGAGAAAATCCGGGTAATGGGAGGGAGTCCAGCAAGGCTGGCAACCTGTGGCGCAAGCGCACATGAATGATCCAGGACATAATGCGCACCAAACCCGCGAACCGCTCTGACACTCTCCTGCCGGGAGGCAGTCCCGATGATGTTCACCCGACTCAGAGTGCGGGCAAGCTGTATAGCCATACAAGGGACTCCGCCCGCACCGCCAAGCATCAACAGGGTCTGATCAGCATCTCCGTTCACTGACAACTGCAGACGATCAAATAACATTTCCCAGGCTGTCAGACCGGTCAGAGGAACCGACGCTGCAGCTTCAAAACTTAGTGCTGCCGGCTTTATCCCCGTAATGCGTTCGTCAACCAGCTGAAACTCTGCGTTGGCTCCCTGGCGATCGAGCACACCGGCATAGAAAACGTGGTCACCTGGCCTGAACAGCGTCACATCTGGTCCGGTTGCTTCAACAACACCGGAAGCGTCGTATCCCATAACTACCGGATTGCCTGCAGAGGGACTGATGTTTCGCCGGCTTTTCAGGTCCCGTGGGTTAACCGCGACCGCCCTGACTCTGATCAAAAGATCACGCCCCTTGGGCATGGATGGGTGGGGAAGCGACAAATCTTCAATAACGGATGTACTTTCCCGGGTTGCCAGAAACCAACGGCTTTCATTCTGTCTCCTTAAAAAGGTCAGTCACCAGATAAATAAATGTAAAAGTGTGCGGAACGCGATACCCGCCAGTGCCCCCGGCAGTGCAAATCGAAAAATACGCGGAAAGCGGGCGCTGGGTAATGCTGTCAACCTGTTGATGACTATTTTAATCTGTAGTCATTCAATCTTTGTAACATCAGGATGATCCTGGTGTCAGTGAAAATACGAAATCAACACGTTGGTATCATTACCCACCTGTGAACTGACGTCGGCATTTTGAATCTCACTTCGGCGTGCCCCCTCCGAATGGCGCAAAACATTTCGTGGTATGGCATGATAGCACCCGAAGAGAGTCAATTCAGGGTGGTAAATGTGAAACCAGTAACGCTATACGATGTCGCAGAGTATGCCGGTGTCTCTTATCAGACCGTTTCCCGCGTGGTGAACCAGGCCAGCCACGTCTCTGCGAAAACGCGGGAAAAGGTGGAAGCGGCGATGGCGCAGCTGAACTACATTCCCAACCGCGTGGCACAACAACTGGCGGGGAAACAGTCGTTGCTGATTGGCGTTGCCACCTCCAGTCTGGCCCTGCACGCGCCGTCGCAAATTGTCGCGGCGATTAAATCTCGCGCCGATCAACTGGGTGCCAGCGTGGTGGTGTCGATGGTAGAACGAAGCGGCGTCGAAGCCTGTAAAGCGGCGGTGCACAATCTTCTCGCGCAACGCGTCAGTGGGCTGATCATTAACTATCCGCTGGATGACCAGGATGCCATTGCTGTGGAAGCTGCCTGCGCTAATGTTCCGGCGTTATTTCTTGATGTCTCTGACCAGACTCCCATCAACAGTATTATTTTCTCCCATGAAGACGGTACGCGACTGGGCGTGGAGCATCTGGTCGCATTGGGTCACCAGCAAATCGCGCTGTTAGCGGGCCCATTAAGTTCTGTCTCGGCGCGTCTGCGTCTGGCGGGCTGGCATAAATATCTCACTCGCAATCAAATTCAGCCGATAGCGGAACGGGAAGGCGACTGGAGTGCCATGTCCGGTTTTCAACAAACCATGCAAATGCTGAATGAGGGCATCGTTCCCACTGCGATGCTGGTTGCCAACGATCAGATGGCGCTGGGCGCAATGCGCGCCATTACCGAGTCCGGGTTGCGCGTTGGTGCGGATATCTCGGTAGTGGGATACGACGATACCGAAGACAGCTCGTGTTATATCCCGCCGTTAACCACCATCAAACAGGATTTTCGCCTGCTGGGGCAAACCAGCGTGGACCGCTTGCTGAAACTCTCTCAGGGCCAGGCGGTGAAGAGCAATCAGCTGTTGCCCGTCTCACTGGTGAAAAGAAAAACCACCCTGGCGCCCAATACGCAAACCACCTCTCCCCGCACGTTGGCCGATTCCTTAATGCAGCTGGCACGACAAGTTTCCCGACTTGAAAGCGGGCAGTGAGCGCAACGCAATTAATGTGAGTCAGCTCACTCATTAGGCACCCCAGGCTTTACACTCTATGTGTCCGGCTCGTATGTTATGCGAAAATGTGAGCGGATAACAATTCACGCAGGATACAACTATGACAATGATTACGGATTCACTGGCCGTCGTATTACAACGTCGTGACTGGGAAAACCCTGGCGTTACCCAACTTAATCGCCTTGCGGCACATCCCCCTTTCGCCAGCTGGCGTAATAGCGAAGAGGCTCGCACCGATCGCCCTTCCCAAGAGTCGCGCAGCCTGAATGGTGAATGGCGCTTTGCCTGGTTTCCGGCACCAGAAGCGGTACCAGAAAGCTGGCTGGAGCGCGATCTTCCTGACGCCGATACTGTCATCGTCCCCTCAAACTGGCAGATGCACGGTTACGATGCGCCTATCTACACCAACGTGACCTATCCCATTGCGGTCAATCCGCCGTATGTTCCCACGGAGAATCCGACGGGTTGTTACTCGCTCACATTTAATATTGATGAAAGCTGGCTACAGGAAGGCCAGACGCGAATTATTTTTGATGGTGTTAACTCGGCGTTTCATTTGTGGTGCAACGGGCGCTGGGTCGGTTACGGACAGGACAGTCGTTTGCCGTCTGAATTTGACCTGAGCGCATTTTTACACGCCGGAGAAAACCGCCTCGCGGTGATGGTGCTGCGCTGGAGTGACGGCAGTTATCTGGAAGATCAGGATATGTGGCGGATGAGCGGCATTTTCCGTGACGTCTCGTTGCTGCATAAACCGAGCACGCAAATCAGCGATTTCCATGTAGCCACTCACTTTAATGATGATTTCAGCCGCGCTGTACTGGAGGCAGACGTTCAGATGTACGGCGAGCTGCGCGATGAGCTGCGGGGTGACGGTTTCTTTGTGGCAGGGTGAAACACAGGTCGCCAGCGGCACCGCGCCTTTCGGCGGTGAAATTATCGATGAGCGTGGCGGTTATGCCAATCGCGTCACGCTACGTCTGAACGTCGAAAACCCGAAACTGTGGAGCGCCGAAATCCCGAATCTCTACCGTGCGGTGATTGAACTGCACACCGCCGACGGCACGCTGATTGAAGCAGAAGCCTGCGATGTCGGTTTCCGCGAGGTGCGGATTGAAAATGGTCTGCTGCTGCTGAACGGCAAGCCGTTGCTGATTCGCGGCGTTAACCGTCACGAGCATCATCCTCTGCATGGTCAGGTCATGGATGAGCAGACGATGGTGCAGGATATCCTGCTGATGAAGCAGAACAACTTTAACGCCGTGCGCTGTTCGCATTATCCGAACCATCCGCTGTGGTACACGCTGTGCGACCACTACGGCCTGTATGTGGTGGATGAAGCCAACATTGAAACCCACGGCATGGTGCCAATGAATCGTCTGACCGATGATCCGCGCTGGCTACCCGCGATGAGCGAACGCGTAACGCGAATGGTGCAGCGCGATCGTAATCACCCGAGTGTGATCATCTGGTCGCTGGGGAATGAATCAGGCCACGGCGCTAATCACGACGCACTCTATCGCTGGATCAAATCTGTCGATCCTTCCCGCCCGGTACAGTATGAAGGCGGCGGAGCCGACACCTTCGCAACCGATATTATTTGCCCGATGTACGCGCGCGTGGATGAAGACCAGCCCTTCCCGGCTGTGCCGAAATGGTCCATCAAAAAATGGCTTTCGTTGCCTGGAGAGACGCGCCCGCTGATCCTTTGCGAATACGCCCACGCGATGGGTAACAGTCTTGGCGGCTTCGCTAAATACTGGCAGGCGTTTCGTCAGTACCCCCGTTTACAGGGCGGCTTCGTCTGGGACTGGGTGGATCAGTCGCTGATTAAATATGATGAAAATGGCAATCCGTGGTCGGCTTACGGCGGTGATTTTGGCGATACGCCGAATGATCGCCAGTTCTGCATGAACGGTCTGGTCTTTGCCGACCGCACGCCGCATCCGGCGCTGACGGAAGCAAAACACCAGCAGCAGTTTTTCCAGTTCAGTTTATCCGGGCGAACCATCGAAGTGACCAGCGAATACCTGTTCCGTCATAGCGATAACGAGCTCCTGCACTGGATGGTGGCGCTGGATGGCAAGCCGCTGGCAAGCGGTGAAGTGCCTCTGGATGTCGCTCCACAAGGAAAACAGTTGATTGAACTGCTTGGACTACCGCAGCCGAAGAGCGCCGGACAACTCTGGCTAACGGTTCACGTAGTGCAACCGAACGCGACCACATGGTCAGCAGCCGGGCACATCAGCGCCTGGCAGCAGTGGCGTCTGGCGGAAAACCTCAGCGTGACACTCCCCTCCGCGCCCCACGCCATCCCGCAACTGACCACCAGCGAAACGGATTTTTGCATCGAGCTGGATAATAAGCGTTGGCAATTTAACCGCCAGTCAGGCTTTCTTTCACAGATGTGGATTGGCGATGAAAAACAACTGCTGACGCCGCTGCGCGATCAGTTCACCCGCGCACCGCTGGATAACGACATTGGCGTAAGTGAAGCGACCCGCATTGACCCTAACGCCTGGGTCGAACGCTGGAAGGCGGCGGGCCATTACCAGGCCGAAGCAGCGTTGTTGCAGTGCACGGCAGATACGCTTGCCGACGCGGTGCTGATTACCACGGTCCACGCGTGGCAGCATCAGGGGAAAACCTTATTTATCAGCCGGAAAACCTACCGGATTGATGGAAGTGGTCAAATGGCGATTACCGTTGATGTTGAAGTGGCGCGCAATACGCCACATCCGGCGCGGATTGGCCTGACCTGCCAGCTGGCGCAGGTAGCAGAGCGGGTAAACTGGCTCGGATTAGGGCCGCAAGAAAACTATCCCGACCGCCTTACTGCGGCCTGTTTTGACCGCTGGGATCTGCCATTGTCAGACATGTATACCCCGTACGTCTTCCCGAGCGAAAACGGTCTGCGCTGCGGGACGCGCGAATTGAATTATGGCCCACACCAGTGGCGCGGCGACTTCCAGTTCAACATCAGCCGCTACAGTCAACAGCAACTGATGGAAACCAGCCATCGCCATCTGCTGCACGCGGAAGAAGGCACATGGCTGAATATCGACGGTTTCCATATGGGGATTGGTGGCGACGACTCCTGGAGCCCGTCAGTGTCGGCGGAATTCCACCTTAGCGCCGGTAGCTACCATTACCAGTTGCTCTGGTGTCAAAAATAATAATAACCGGGCAGGCCATGTCTGCCCGTATTTCGCGTAAGGAAATCCATTATGTACTATTTAAAAAACACAAACTTTTGGATGTTCGGTTTATTCTTTTTCTTTTACTTTTTTATCATGGGAGCCTACTTCCCGTTTTTCCCGATTTGGCTACATGACATCAACCATATCAGCAAAAGTGATACGGGTATTATTTTTGCCGCTATTTCTCTGTTCTCGCTATTATTCCAACCGCTGTTTGGTCTGCTTTCTGACAAACTCGGGCTGCGCAAATACCTGCTGTGGATTATTACCGGCATGTTAGTGATGTTTGCGCCGTTCTTTATTTTTATCTTCGGGCCACTGTTACAATACAACATTTTAGTAGGATCGATTGTTGGTGGTATTTATCTAGGCTTTTGTTTTAACGCCGGTGCGCCAGCAGTAGAGGCATTTATCGAGAAAGTCAGCCGTCGCAGTAATTTCGAATATGGTCGCGCGCGGATGTTTGGCTGTGTTGGCTGGGCGCTGTGTGCCTCGATTGTCGGCATCATGTTCACCATCAATAATCAGTTTGTTTTCTGGCTGGGTTCTGGCTGTGCATTCATCCTCGCCGTTTTTACTCTTTTTCGCCAAAACGGATGCGCCCTCTTCTGCCACGGTTGCCAATGCGGTAGGTGCCAACCATTCGGCATTTAGCCTTAAGCTGGCGCTGGAACTGTTCAGACAGCCAAAACTGTGGTTTTTGTCACTGTATGTTATTGGCGTTTCCTGCACCTACGATGTTTTTGACCAACAGTTTGCTAATTTCTTTACTTCGTTCTTTGCTACCGGTGAACAGGGTACGCGGGTATTTGGCTACGTAACGACAATGGGCGAATTACTTAACGCCTCGATTATGTTTTTTGCGCCACTGATCATTAATCGCATCGGTGGGAAAAACGCCCTGCTGCTGGCTGGCACTATTATGTCAGTACGTATTATTGGCTCATCGTTCGCTACCTCAGCACTGGAAGTGGTTATTCTGAAAACGCTGCATATGTTTGAAGTACCGTTCCTGCTGGTGGGCTGCTTTAAATATATTACCAGCCAGTTTGAAGTGCGTTTTTCAGCGACGATTTATCTGGTCTGTTTCTGCTTCTTTAAGCAACTGGCGATGATTTTTATGTCTATTCTGGCGGGCAATATGTATGAAAGCATCGGTTTCCAGGGCGCTTACCTGGTGCTGGGTCTGGTGGCGCTGGGCTTCACCTTAATTTCCGTGTTCACGCTTAGCGGCCCCGGCCCACTTTCTCTGCTGCGTCGCCAGGTGAATGAAGTCGCTTAAGAAATTAATGTCGGATACGGCGCGAGCGCCTTATCCGACCAACTTATCAGGACGGAATGTTAAAAATGAACATGTCGATGACAGAAAAAATAAAAGCAGGCAAGCTATTTACCGATATGTGCGAAGGCTTTACCTGAAAAAAGACTTCGTGGGAAAACATTAATGTATGAGTTCAATCACTCGCATCCATCAGAAGTTGAAAAAAGGGTAATGACTCCAACTTATTGATAGTGTTTTATGTTCAGATAATGCCCGATGACTTTGTCATGCAGCTCCACCGATTTTGAGAACGACAGCGACTTCCGTCCCAGCCGTGCCAGGTGCTGCCTCAGATTCAGGTTATGCCGCTCAATTCGCTGCGTATATCGCTTGCTGATTACGTGCAGCTTTCCCTTCAGGCGGGATTCATACAGCGGCCAGCCATCCGTCATCCATATCACCACGTCAAAAGGGGTGACAGCAGGCTCATAAGACGCCCCAGCGTCGCCATAGTGCGTTCACCGAATACGTGCGCAAACCGTCTTCCGGAGCCTGTCATACGCGTAAAACAGCCAGCGCTGGCGCGATTTAGCCCCGACATAGCCCCACTGTTCGTCCATTTCCGCGCAGACGATGACGTCACTGCCCGGCTGTATGCGCGAGGTTACCGACTGCGGCCTGAGTTTTTTAAGTGACGTAAAATCGTGTTGAGGGCCAGCGCCCATAATGCGGGCGGTTTGCCCGGCATCCAACACCATTCATGGCCATATCAATGATTTTCTGGTGCGTACCGGGTTGAGAAGCGGTGTAAGTGAACTGCAGTTGCCATGTTTTACGGCAGTGAGAGCAGAGATAGCGCTGATGTCCGGCAGTGCTTTTGCCGTTACGCACCACGCCGTCAGTAGCTGAACAGGAGGGACAGCTGATAGAAACAGAAGCCACTGGAGCACCTCAAAAACACCATCATACACTAAATCAGTAAGTTGGCAGCATCACCTAAAACACAGGGAAAATATACCTTTACTGTTAAGTAAAAGGCCGAAGTAGACATGTATCGTGCCAGTGTAAATGACACGATACATTTTTGAATGCGCTTACGTTCCGGTTGTGAACAACAAACGCGCATTCAGTTATTCTGAATCATCTTTAGGGCCGAGAAAGTAAAACCCGAAAGGCAGCGCCCCCACAATGGTGAACATAAAGCTGTAAATGGCCACCCATGCGCCCTGGATGATAAACAGGGATGTGTCCCAGGTATCCATCGGCAGATTGTACTGGTCTTCCACGCCCCTGGAATGCGGCTTTTGACACCACGCATACCGCAACGATAAACACACAAAGCCACAGCAATAAGAAACTTTTTTCCCTTCCGGAGTTTTGAGAATTTTCAACATAACAATTTCCTCATATTTTCTGAATAAACAACCCGGCCCTTTCGAACCGGGACCGGTCAGAATGTCACATTAATTTGCCCCAGAATGTTCTTCCTGGTTCGTTAACGGAGGTATTGGCGGAGTAGCCAAAGCTACTGTTACCCGCCAGGTTGAGATGCTCGCTGTAATCTTTGTCCAGAAGATTATCGACACCGGCGCTCACTTTAAAGTACTTGTTCACGCGGTAAGCGGCATTGGCGGAAACCACGGCAAAACCGGCGCTGCTGTCAAAATCTTTGCCCACCACATTACCTTCATTAATCGCCACCCGATGCTGGCTACTGACCAGACGTACCAGCCCGGTACTGCTCCAGTTACCACTTTCCCAGGATAATCCCAGACGGGCTTCGAGAGGAGGCATTTGCGGAAGGGGTTTACCATCTTCCATGTTCCTGCCCCAGGAATAGGCCAGACTGGCGTCGGTTTTCCAGCTGTCGGTCAGCTTATAGCTGACACCGGCTTCGCCTCCCATGATGGTGGCGTTGATGTTATCGACCTGGCTGATATATGCATCGTTGGGATCGTAGCGGAAAAGGATAAAATCATTTACGTGACCGACATAAGCAGAAACCCAGGCGTTTGTACGTTTGCCGGAATACTGTGCGCCAATATCAAGCTGGGTCGTTTTTTCAGTTTTCACTTTATCAAACGCGTCTGAGGTGCCGTCAGGCCCGTAGGTGGGGGAAAACAGTTCCCAGTAGTCCGGGAAACGTTCTGTATACCCAAGCCCGGCATACAGCATTAGCGGCATTTCTGCGAGGGTATGCTCGAAACGTACAAACCCGGCAGGAAGGGTGTCCGTTCGCTCTGAGGAGCCTTTCCCGGAAAAATTATCCACGAGGACACGATCAAGGCGAGCGCCCCCCACTAACTTGCTTGAATCAGAGGTATTCCAGGTGAGTTCACTGAAGAGACCATAATCATGGAAACGGGCATCTTTGACCCAGCTGTTATCCATTTTATTACGATGGGTATTCAGCTGGGTATCGGCGCCGCTTCTCAGCTCCACATCCGCCCACTCCCATGTGCCCATCATACGACCGCCAACAGTACGTCTGTCGACTTCCATCGCCATTGGCATATTCATATCCATTGACATGCCTGCATCCATTGAGTCACCCATGCCGCTGTCTGTCATTCCTTCCGACATACCTCCTGACATACCACCGTCGGGTGAACGAAGTGAATAGTTATCCATAATGTGGTCGGCGTAGTTGTAATAGACATTCGCTTCAAATTTCTGGAATACCTCCCCGATATTTGATTTTTCGAACCTGGCACCCAGGCTTTCTCGCCTGAACTGGGAGCCGTCCATACTGCGACCCGCATAACGCGATTCCCCGTCCCCTTTCCCTGCCGTCAGTTCAATCAGGGTATCTTTATCAGGCGTCCAGCCGAGCGCCATATCGCCGTTCCATTTATCCCATTTTGAGGGGACGCGATCGCCATTACCATCCTTATAGTCATCGGAACGTGATTTGTTACCCATGAGGCGCAAATATCCATCTTCGCTACCCAGGCTGATATCCGCATTCTCATCCCAGCGATTGTTCGAGGCAGCAAGCAGGCTGGCATTTCCCTGTACGCCGGGTTTATCAAAACGCGGCTGCTCGCGATCGAAACGAATTGTCCCTGCAGAGTTACCCGGCCCCCAAAGGACCGTTTGCGGTCCTTTGGTCAACGTCAGAAGGTCAAAACTTTCCGGGGAGATATAAGAGCTGGGGGCATCCATTCGGGCCGGGCAGGCACCCAGCATTTCGCCATTATTGGTCAGGATACGCAGACGCGATCCGAACATACCGCGTAAAACCGGGTCGCCATTCGTGCCACCGGCCCGTATCTGTGAAAAACCGGGGATGGTTTTCAGGTAATCGGAACCATCACTTGCCGGGACAGGCTGACGAGGTCTTTTTGGGGACGTGACAACTTCCAGCGGCGATGAGGCAGGAGCCGTAACAACCATAACGGAATCATCCTCCATCGTTGCGTGATCGTGACTCTCCTGAGCATTAACGGCATTCGTCTGGAATGCCATAATCAGAACTGCAAGAGGGGTACGTACAAAGCGTTGAGTTTTCATTATTTGCCTTACTGTTTTTCTGGCGTAAGCAAGCTTGCCTGTCCCGAGACAGCCAGCAGATTACGTCTGTTTTTGTGAGTAATTAATTCGCAGAAAGAAAAGCAGCAGGAGGGGCGCGGGCACGCTGAGGTGCCCAGGCGCGGAAAATCGGTGAGAAAATGGCCTGTAGAGGAAGAGACAGATGAACGCAGAGTAACATCAGCCAGAGCATTATCGTCAGCACGAACTGGACGAAAGGCAGATGAATCAGTAAATGACAGTACCCACAGGCAATTTCTTCCATCGGGGACATAGCGTGTCCCGCCATCATGGGATGAACCATGGTGAGGTTTTGTTCGCAGTGTTCCGGCATAGCCATGTCGTGGTGCATTCCTGACATAGCCATACCATGATGCTCAGGCATGGCAGTCGTAATCGCTGAACTCACACAGTCGGAATGGTGAACTAAAGATTTAGATATGACAGGCGCAATGAACAACATGGCTACTGAGAGCAATGCCATACATGCTGCAATGAAGAAGAAACGATTGCGCCCGTACAAAATGTTACCCGGTCATGACTATATGGGCGTTAGTGTATCTTATTTGATTTGCAAATGTTAAAAGAATTCACCTTTTAGCTCATGATTGAAAAATCTGCTGACGTGGTATGTTTAAGAGCTGGCAGTATGTCAAAAGAGTATTGAACAGCGGTAAATTCGCAATGGCGCGTTTCATAGAGGCAGACATTAACATCCGCTTTTAGCTCTGAACTGTCTGCTATGCTGTTTAAGAAATAGGCTTAGCGTAGGATATTTTCCGTTTTCCAAACGGAGCCCTGTAAGAGGCTTCAGCTATTGCCATCACCAGCTCTGGTCCCGGCTAATCCAGCTTATTCTTCAATCCCCCTTACTGAGGATATAGAAACAGTGGTCTTTGGTGTGGTACGTCATCTCGTTCACTCCTTCAAATTCCGGGATGCCTGAGCATGTTTGCGCTGGTCGATGTGAATTCTTTTTATGCTTCATGCGAAACCGTTTTCAGGCCAGACCTCCGTGGCAAACCTGTGGTTGTACTATCCAATAATGATGGATGCATAATAGCCCGTTCAGCAGCTGCGAAGTCACTTGGGCTAAAAATGGGTGACCCTTGGTTCAAGGTTGGCCGCGAGGCGGAAAGAAGAGGCGTTGTTGCCTTTTCCAGTAATTACAGCCTTTATGCTGACATGTCTGACAGAGTGATGACTATTTTGCAGATGTTAGCTCCCCGCGTAGAAATATACAGTATTGATGAAGCCTTTTGCGATCTTACGGGAGTAAGTGGTCTTTTATCACTTGAGGTTTTTGGCCATCAGATACGTGAGCAGATCAGGCGCAGGACACACCTTACCGTGGGGGTGGGGATAGGCCCAACGAAAACTCTGGCTAAACTGGCCCAATATGCAAGTAAACGCTGGCCAGCTACGCGAGGAGTAGTTGACCTGAGCAATATAGGGCGACAGCGAAAGTTAATGGCCTTGGTGCCAGTCGAAGAGGTCTGGGGTATTGGCCGTCGGCTCGGTAAAAAATTGCAGTTGATGGGGATTAACAATGCACTCCAGCTGTCTGAGCTGTCTCCTTTCATTTATTCGTAAGCAATTTTCAGTGGTTGTTGAACGAACAGTAAGAGAACTCAACGGCAACGCCCTGCCTGGGCCTTGAAGAGTTTACAGCTCCAAAGGAGCAAATCATATGCTCCCGCTCCTTTGGAGAAAAACCTACAGATGAATTCAGCATCCATCAGGCCGTCTGCGCTCATGCCGAACGTGCAGCAGAAAAGTTACGCGCAGAGCACCAGTTTTGTAAACGAGTAGCGGTATTCATCAGTACCAGTCCCTTTGCAGAGAATGAATCGTTCTATAAAAATCAGGCTGTAACGGAGCTTGCTGTTCCGGCCCGTGATTCCCGGGATATCATCAAGGCGGCTGTAAGAGCTCTTGAAACAATATTCATCCCGGGGCATCGTTATCAACGCGCAGGTGTAATTCTCACCGATTTTCGCAGCGCGGCAGTATCACAACTTACCCTGTTCGATGACCTTCAGCCTCATCGTAATAGCGATGAATTAATGACACTCATAGACAGCATTAACAGCTCTGGTAAGGGTTCAGTCTGGTTTGCAGGGCAGGGCATTAAAAGTGATGCCACAGGCTGGAAGATGCGAAGAGAAAGACTTTCGCCCGCTTTTACAACCAGATTGGATGATATTGTCAGAGTAAGGTAATCATCTTTTTTATATTTGCTCGAAACCGCACCATTGACATTACAAACTCTATACGGCAGGGTTTACAGTCTGTTACATGGTGAATAAGTCAAGCGTACTTTTCATTGACCGCTTTTTTAGTAAATATGTTTGGAGGATATGGATCGTGAGGAGTCTTACCCGCCATTTTAATAATTCCTGCTCTTGTCACAGCCTGTAGCATGCAGGAAATAGCAGATACAAATAAGAAAATCAGTGATGGTGCTTCAGGTATAATGAACTCTTTGAGGGGAAACTCTAACCCATCAACTGATGTTACAACACCAATGCATTTACCTCAGTCATTAAAAAAAGAATCCAAGTCTAAAAATTATACTGTAGCTGTTGATGTAGATACTGCTGCTGCCAGAATAAAAAGACATTACAAGTTTATGTCAAGTCAGGAGCTGGATAGTTTACGGAGTAGCTCTAATGACGGGGCATGGAAAGCGGCCGCTGAAGATGATGCACATCCAGTTTGGGAGGCAATACCTGGTAGCTATTATAAAATGGGATCTGACTGGAATGATAACGATCATTTAGATGTAGAAATTGAAAAAAACGGGAGTGGGAGTAAACTCTATATAACATATTCTTCGGCATCTGCAGAAAGGCTATCGGGATCTGGCGTACAGAAGTTGATGAAGGAAATTCATTCCGTGGCTATAGGTGAGTGATATTTTATCGGGAAAAGGTAGTTATCATTATGTGTTAATGATAACTACCTTTTGTAGTTGGTTTATTTTAACTCAATATATAGGCCAAGCGCGATACAAAAAGCATGCAGTAGAATTGGTAAAAGAAGCCCTCTGCTTTGATATCTTGCTCCACAGAAAATTAATGAAAGTGAAAACATTTGGATTTTGGTGGGCAATGAATACTGTGTGTGTATAACTGCAAACAAAACAGAAACTGTCAGCCCACCGATGATATAGCCCGCCTTTTCACCAAGGGCGTTTAAAAAAGAACTCAGGATAATTCCTCTGAAAACCAGTTCCTCCAGTAGAGGGAAAATAATAATTGTGGCTGCGATTTTTACAGCTGCCATTTCATGTGACAAACCTTTAGTAAATTCTGTAACGAAGGGTTCTTTCGGCGTAAGGTAGTATGAAGCAGTGTAAAGCAATAATTATGAGCAAGAAAAAAACAAATGACTGCTTGTTAGGTTTCCCCCAGGTTAATCCTTGGTAAAGTGAGGTGTTATTTAATAAGTGAGTTATGGATAAAAAAATTAAAAGCATCATCAGAGGCTTAATTATCTGCAAATGTAATATTGAGAAATCAAGCCTAGTCATTAAGAATATATTTAGATCAATAGAGGTTAACAATAAATAAAAGAATAAAAAGTTAGATAATCCGAAAGTCAGAATCATAAGGCGTTGTTTTAAAATATCCATATCAACCACTTTCATCGGAGAAAACTACATATTACTCACCCAAAAAACGATGTCTACATCCATTTGACGTCGTATTTCCCTGTTGGTACTATCAAACTGTTGTACTGTCGCACTGGCGACCACCAATGCTCTTGTAGCCTGTGATGAGCGCCTTCGGGTGGCTACAGTCGCACTTAAGCTGCGACCACCAATGTTCCGGCAGTCTGTGAGGAGCGCCTTCGGGTGACTGCACAATAAAACTCTCTAAGCCTGAAAGGGAGTACATGAAAAATGTGGCAAATCTGCTCACCTTTGAAAGCAGATATCGTCTATGAAAGCGCACTATGACGCGGCGATGAAGGTTTACTGTGTAGCAAATCTGCCAGTTTCCAATTCACTTCCGTTCTGTGAACGGCATCAGTTCAACGTCTTCTCATTTGCAGTGATACGCCCTGAGTTTCGTACGACTTTTGCATCGACGGATAAGGCCATTTGGTACATTTGGCCGCTTACGGAGTTGCATTAGGAGCACGAAGCTGCGCGGCGTCACTTGTGAAGTGGCGAAGACACTACCAAGTGACGCGCGCAGCGCATAACGTCTCAACCCACGTACGACGTGGTTTTCAACGTTTTACTACCATCTGACCAACATGTAGTCCGTGTCTGTACGGTATTAAACTCACTTTTACATCAACGTAAGCACGACGGAAGGCCGTCTGAACGTTCAACTATCAGTAAGGAGGAAATCGACTCGGTATCGATGGCGACACTACGAACAGTAGTGTTGGAGGCAGCTTGACGTAAGTCAGCTCTGCATAAGCAGCAAACAGATCAGAGATCTGGGGTGCCTCGCAAGAACTCAACAATTCGCCGCCCCGATGCACAGATACCAGTTGAGACGCAGGAAGCGCAAAAGCAACCGTGTCGTCGGGGATGAATTACTGGGGTACAGATCCGTCCGCTTATTTACAAGCCGAGGGACGTGTATCCCTGTGGAGATATAGGAATGTCCAGATTCAGTAAACAGCTGTGCAAACAACTTGTCACACTTGCTCGTCAGGGACGGGGAAGTTATAAAACTGTGGCTGACCGCTCAAGAATTGCAGAACGTTTTTCTGAACGTCTGTCTGAACTGAATATTCAGATTAGGGACGTAAAACATATCAAAACTTCCCATATTGAAAAGTATATTGAGAGCAGGAAGGCAGACAGTTTGTCTCTCCGGACGTTACAGAATGAGATGTCTGCTATCCGCTCTGTTTTATTATCAGCAGGGAGAAATAAACTGGCCGATCCCAATCATACCAGCCTGAGTAATCAGGCCCTGGGAATTTCTGGTGCTAACCGGGATGGAACTAAACTCCCTATTACAGATGAAAAACTTAATGCGGTTGTGAATTTTGCGCTTAAAAAAGATGAAGGTGTTGCGCTCGCGGTACAACTTTCCCGATATCTTGGATTGAGAACGGAAGAAACCGTGCAGTCCGCAAAGTCGTTAAAAACATGGAAGCAGTCATTGATTAACAATAATGAGCGTGTCCGTGTTGTTTTCGGGACGAAAGGCGGGCGGCCGAGAGAAACAACAGTTTTCAATCGTGAAAAAGTTTTATCAATTCTGGATAAGGCAATTCATTATGTCAGTGAACATAACGGAAAGCTGATTGATAAACCCTCTCTGCATACCGCAATTGATCGTTACCGAAATATTGTAAGAGAGGCAGGGATGAATGGTAAAAATGCGCCGCACAGTTTACGTTATGCTTACTCACGGGATGCTGTAAATCATCATATTAAAAATGGAATGAGTCGCGACGAAGCCGAGGCATTAGTTTCAATGGACCTGGGCCACGGAGATGGCCGGGGGCGGTATATCAAACAGGTTTATTTTCGTGGGGAAACAGAATAGACGTTTTTACACTTCAATTTTTAGGATGTAACGCCACAGCACAATCAGGGCTGTGGCTTATTCAAAATCAATCTTTATTCTTACATGCTCTAATAACGGTCATGCGTGATACGCCAGCGAGCCTTGCCGTTTCGTTTATTGACTTTCCGTTTTTCTTGCGGAGAGTTCTTATTAATTCATGTTTTTCCTTGTCTGCCAGCCTTCCCCTGTATTTTCCCTTCTCCCCTGGCGCTTGTAATCCCCTCCATCTGCCTTCTGCGGCGATCTTCATAATCTTTACGAGCAATTGCGGCTAACATATCCAGCATCATATTATTCACTGCCCGGAGCATACTACGGGTAAAGTCATCAGCTGAGGAGCTGGATAGCGCAATATGACTTGTAGGCAGATCAAGGCTTATTATTGAAAGCGATTTCTCATGAATCATCTTTTTTAAAGACTCCCAGCCGTTATCATCCAAACGTGAAAGCCGATCTACTTGTTCTATAACTATCGCATCTCCTGGCTCTGCATCCTGAAGCAGTCTCATCAGTTCCGGTCGATGCAATGCTGCACCTGAAGCATTTTCAACATACCAACCAGCTATGCGATGATTGTGTTGTTGAGCAAAGTCCTTGAGCCTCGCTTTTGCACGCAACGCATCCTGTTCTTGTGTTGAAGCACGAAGATATCCAAATATAAACAAAGTCCCTCCGGCAGTAACATTAAAATAGTCACATTCCAATTGGTATCATATGAATGGTAACTTATTTATATTCTATCAATAAATTGGGTAGTATTTAATAGGTATACCCATTTGATACCACAGTTGACATAAGCTCCATTTGCTCTGAAAATGAACAGGCTTATACGTTGCTTTTGCAACCACCAATGGTTCAGTAGCCTGTGAGAATCGCCTTCGGGTGGCTACAAAAAAGCTCCTGCAACCTGAAAGGGAGCAAACTTTGGTAAATCTGCACACCTTTGAGAGCAGATATCGTCAATGTAAGCGCACTATGACGCGACGATAAAGGTTCCTTCTGTACTAACCAGACAGTCAGAATGTTGTCTTTTCTGACTCCCCGACGGGAAACACTTCCCGGTCGGGCAGGTGTTTCCTTTTTTTATGGAGAAACACAATGTCTGTCATCTCTTCTGCGGTTTTCCCTGAACATCTCCTTACTCAGCTTCAGCAGTCTGCTGACGCAGTTGTCCGGAGATTGAAATCTTTCATTTATCTGCATCGCAACAGCAAGCTGGTATGTCAACGGCTCGGGCAATTATGCCGTCCGTGCGCATATCTCTTCTGTCAAAGATCAGGGCGTTAACGTCTTTCTTACCGTTCGTACAGGTTGCCACCGCGCTGAGTATGTATTTCACCGCCTGCCGGTTTCCTTTCCGGAGGGCATTCTCATGACTGAAGCACTGCACGATGTCACTTTCCGTATTCTGTCGATGTTTGAGACGCGACGGGATGTATGTCCCGCTCAGTATGGCCTCGTAAGTGGCGTTTTCATCCGGGGCGAAAATCCTCAGAGATAACGTCTCCTGTGGCGAACAGGTTTTTGTCGCACCGCTCGGTGATTGTGATCCGGCTGACCCCGAACTCTGTGTCTGGTGTCAGTATTACGGATATTCTTCCCGGGTTAAGGCCGGCGACATACTGGATGGGGTGGCCGTTTCTGGCATAAATCTCACCGATCCACTGTCGTTAGCTGTGCTGCAACGCCTCCGCTTTAATCCTGAATATGTGTATCAGGAGCAATCTGATTCATATGCACTGAACTGATCGGCTGATGAAGGCCGTGACCGTAAAATGTTGTGGACCCTGACGGGGATATCTCTCGTCGGAGGGAATATCCCGTTATTTACCTGAGGATATACCCATGCACACAGACGTTTATACGCTTAAAACTCCACTGGACACGCTCAGCTGGCTTTGCCTGCTTGAGAGTGAACTCCTGAGCATCAGGGCATTTCAGCGTCTCGATCTACACACGGACCGGGATGAACCGAATGAACTGACGTTTCTGGAAGATTCCATCATTGGGACCGGCACAGCTTATGGCTGGTTTGTCTTTTTACTTGGGGAAGGCGATATTCCGCCTTTGCCTGATACGTCTAAAAATCTGCTCTTCACGCTGGACGAGCTGGGAAAAGAAATTAACCGGCCCTTCTGGGAGAAGGCCGTGGATGAAGGTATCCAGGATGCCCGGTGTGATCGGGCTATAGCGGCTCTCGAACGGATGTAACCAGCAGACAGAACACACCCTGACGGGGATTTACTCCCGTCCGGGGGATAAATCCCCCTTTTTTTTCTTCGCGGAGGATTTATCAATGAAAGACCTGTCTTCTTCCCCGGCTTCCATGTCGGTTGTCTACACCATCGAGCACGTCAGCACGGTTCCGTTGCGTCACTGGCATGCTTTCGTTCTGGCCGTAACAGAAACCTTCTGGCAATTGCCGGTGCGTCTGCGTCCGGGAAATATGTATCTGCCGTCGCTTAACCGCGCGGCTGACCTGTTTCCGGTTGCTGATGTCATGGCGTTCTGTGGCGATTCAGGCGGCTGTTTCTGGCCGGTCAACATGACCATTGAGCGGGAGCGCAGCCACAATACGCTGAGTATCCAGGAGCTGGATTTTCAGCATCAGCCCTGCGATTTCTTTGCGCGTGTTGTGATGGTCCTGCTGCATAACCTGTGTCCGGACAGCTTCCGGATACATTCTTCAGACGAGGGTCGCAGCTGGGCGTTACCGTTACGCTGGATTGGACAACATCTCGGCCTGCCTGATCAACCGACGCTGAGCGCGCCTCAGCCGGTACTGAAAACACCGGTAGGCGAGGGCGCGTTTGATTCCCTGCTGCTGCAGCTGCTCTCCGGTGGTGAGCGGGTGCTGAGCAATGAGGACTGGAACGCATTCGTGCTGGCGGAATTCCATCTGTACGAACTGAAGCGGGTCGCGGAAACATCTGACTCGTTTTAAACAGTAATGACTTTAACCCGTCGGGAGAGATGACTCCGGACGGAGCGGCTCTCCCGTTTTTACAGGAGAGCCCCATGCTTTTTTTCGACAATAAAGACCTGACGAACGTCCTGCTGACCGCCCGCATGCAGGGAGGCCAGCTTCATCTGGCAAAGGATGAGGGTGTTTATCTGATGCCGGCCACCGGTGCCTGGCAGGGCAACGATCCGGTGCCGCGTATTGCGTATGCCGCAGGGTGTCACCCTCAGAAAAATGAGGACTGGTACGACACGGCGCGCCTGCTTGCCGGCGGCGATGATTTCATTGAATCACTGACGATAAGCGACGCGATCGCCACCTCTGTACTGTCCGGCAGGACGGACCTGAGGATCCTGATTACCGACACACAGATACAGGTGCTCACCGCAGCGACTGACCGGGTGAAAGTGGCGCAGTATCGCCAGAAGGCCGATCAGCTTCTGGCGAGTGCAGTTAGTCACTTCAGTGCCTGTGTCGGGCCTGATGAACTCTGCGCTGGCGTGAAAACGCCGTGCGTCTGCTGACGCAGGCGGCCTTCATCAGCTGTAAGCGGGCGAAGCCTGAAGATCATCAAACCTTTCTGAACGCCTGTGGCAGGCTGCAGGCCAGGTTATCGCAGGTGACCCCGCAGGGTGCGCTGCGAATAACCGGACGTTAATTCACCCCGGCAGGGACTTTCCTGCCGGAAAGGTTCCTGCCTCTTTCTGAACCGAAGGAGGCCCGTATGGGACTGGATATTTTTCTCTACAGCCAGCACCGGCAGATCGTCGCAGTACCGGCACCGTATCATCCGGTGTGTGAACTGAGCCGCGATTTTTCACTGATTACCTGGGTGGATAAGCATGTCGGTGAGGTGGAAAACGCGACCTGTCTGGAACTGTCACGCGAGCATATTCAGCAACTGAAAGAGAGGCTGGACTGTGCGATTGCGACATTTACAGAGGGTATTGAGGATAATCCGCTTCTTCAGCGCCGGCTGCAGTACGTTTTCACCCTGCGTGACAGGCTGGAAAGCCTGCTCAGTGATTTTGACTTTGAACATGAATACCTGTGGTTTTATGCCGCATGGTAACTGACTTCTGAATTTCCCGTCGACGGGCGTATCTCTGCGCCCGCCGGCGCAGGGGTATGCCTCTGATTAAAGGTATATCTCATGAAAAAAACGACTTCACACAAGGCGGCCCGCCGTCCGGCAAAACAGACTGACCTTTATCGCCAGATCACCGACCGCATTGTTGTCGCGCTGGAAAACGGCGTCGCGCCCAGGCGTAAGCCGTGGCGCGCGGCTGCCGGCAGCGGTCTGGCCGGTCTGCCCCTGAAAGCCACAACCGGACGTCACTACAGCGGCGTGAATGTCCTGCTTCTCTGGATGTCAGCGGAAGAGCAGGGTTTCCGCAATAACCGCTGGATGACTTACCGGCAGGCGCAGCAGGCTGGCGGGCAGGTGTGTAAGGGAGAGAAAGCCACCCTGGCGGTGGTTTATAAGGACTGGACGAAGCAGGCGGAGGATCGCGAAGGCAACCGCCTTTATGACAGTGACGGTAAACCGCTGATGGAAACCGTGCCGATGCTCAAACCCCTGCAGCTGTTCAACGCTGAGCAGTGTGAGGGGTTGCCGGCAGAGGTTGCGGCTTCTCCTGAACAACCCCCGACGGTGGATGAGGACGGCATACTCTGTCCGGATGTGATGAACAGGGTGATCCGGATGTTTAACGCCACAGGGGTTAAACACCGGATGCTGCCTCAGAACCGGGCTTATTACCGCCCGCTGACGGATGAAATTGTGATGCCGGTGGCTGAGCAGTTTTTACGGAGGCGGACTGCTGGTCCACGCTGTTGCATGAGCTGGTACACAGTACCGGTCATGCGAAGCGACTTAACCGGGAGGGGATAACCTCCTCATCCCGCAAGTTCGGGGATCCGGTGTATGCCTTTGAGGAGCTCATCGCCGAAATGGGCAGTGCGTTTTTGTGTGCCCAGCTCGGGGTGTTCGGTGAGGTTCAGCACGACAGCTATGTGGACCACTGGCTGAAGGTGCTGAAATCTGACAAAAAGGCCTGTTCCGCGCCTGCCGGCATGCCCGGGAAGCGTCGGAATATCTGCTGGCACTGCCTGAAAGTCAGGCTGTGGCGGCGTAATTAACTTATCCGGTGACGGTTATTCCGTAACTGTCGCCGTCCCGTGAGGACACCGCTCCTCACGGGGCTGTGTCCTCTTTTTTTTATGAAAGAGGAGTATTCACTATGTCCGAATGGTGTCATAACCGCCTGGAAATCACCGGTAAATCCGTCTGCATCGATGTCATGCTGCAGTGGATAAACGGAACTGACGTACCGCGTCACCGCCACGCAGTGCAGCAGAGCATACAGCTTTTTCTGGCCGGCGCGGCGGGGATACTCAAGCCGGTGCGCACCACGTCGTATCCGCCCTTTCAGGGGCTGGTCCGTGCAGGTACAGGGCTTTCCACCGCCGCCAACCAGGCGTTTGAAAACTGGCTGGCATTGTTGCTGAAGGATGCCGTTCTTGATGCGGAAACCATCCGGGCCGTTGACCGGCTGTATCACCAGTCAGGTCTGGGTGCGCTGAAATGGGAAAACATCCCCGTCTCAGCCCGTGACGTTATGGCAGAACTGACCGGCCGGCAATATACCGACTGGTTTGGTCTGGTCAGTGCCGGCGAGGAGTCTGATGCTTCGGCTGCCTGGGAACGGCTCAGCCAGTATCCTGAACGCTCCCAGCCCTGCGACATGCTGGCCGTTATACCATCCCGTCTGGCTGCAGAGCTGAACGGGGCCGGTGGGCTGATGTCCGGTGTGTCGACCACAACCAGCCTCTACTGCCGGCAGTACGGCATGGAGTGGCCGGCCGGGCACAATGTCAAATGGCAGCGCCATACGCCAAACAGTCTTACGCTGCAGATGGATACGCCCTGGTTCCCGCCGTCAGGTGAGGTTGTCGGGGAAATTTCTGCGGTGTTTGACTGCGAGGTGCGTCACAGCTACAGCGAGCCCGTGAGCGGGCTCAGCGGTTACGACTGCTATGACGGCGGCGAACATGTCGACGGACATAAAGGTGCGGCCGGCGCGTCTCAGCCCGGTCAGGTGCTTTATCTCGTCAGCGATGAGCCAGCGTTACCTGCTCAGGAAGCAGCATCTTATCGTGAGGTCCGGGGGTAAAAGCCTGTTCCTCCGTTAACCCGGCCACGGCAATGCCGTGGCTTTTTACCTTCAGGGGACACGTCCCCTGGTCAGGGTGCGTGTTCCCTTTTTTTATGGAGAAGACGCATGCCTGGCATGATTAACCACGAAAAAGCCTTTGTTAAGTTGTTCAGTCAGACGGCCCGGTATCATCACCGGTTTAAAGTGTTCGAAGACTTCATCAGCTGCAGCGTCATCGCGCTGGAAAACCGGCTTTGCTTCAGTGAAGCCCGGGAGCAGAAGTATTTGCGTATAGTCGGTGGATACGAAAAGGAGGACGTCACGCGCATGGCGCAGCTGCTGGCCCACGTTGTTAACGGGCTGGGTGACGCGTCCGGGGACTTCCTGGGCCGCGTCTTCATGCAGCTGGAGCTGGGTGATAAATACAGGGGGCAGTTTTTCACGCCCTGGGACGTGGCCAGAATGATGGCGACCATGCAGCTGGGCGACACTGAAGCGCTGTTCCGTGACAAACCCTTCATCACCCTGAGTGAACCTGCGTGCGGTGCGGGTTGCATGGTACTGGCATTTGCCGATGTTCTGCGAAAAGCGGGGTGGCCACCGCACCGGTATCTGTGGGTCTCCGCGACAGATATCGATCCGCTTGCGGCCGGAATGGCATACATACAGCTGTCCCTGTGCGGGATTGCCGGCGAAGTGGTGGTAGGCAATACCCTAGTGAATGAACGACGCCGGATACTTTACACACCCGGGCATTATCTCGGCGGCTGGCCTGTTCGTCTGAGTTCACGGCACTTTCAGGCGGCATAATCACATCTACACGCTCCCGGCCGGGAGCGTTTTTTATTTCTGAAGCAGGGTATCTGGTTTTTTATCGTAGTGAACGCTTCCCGCTGTCAGGCTGTTTTTTTCACATCAGCTGCTGCGGGAGAACACCGTGACCCGGAAAACAACAGCCGAACAAAACGCCATCATCGAATGGAAGGGTAATCATCTTGTGGTAAATGCGTTTGCAGGCACAGGAAAAACCTCTACGTTAGTGAACTACGCTGAAGCCAACCCGGAAAGTAAGATGCTTTACCTCGCCTATAATCGCGCTGTGCGGGATGAGGCTGAACGCAAATTCCCCTATAACGTAGAATGTAAAACGTCGCATCAGCTTGCATGGGCCCGTTTCGGCAGGCATTTCCGTGACCGGCTGACAGCCAGTCTGCGCATTACGGATGTGGCCAGAAAGCTCAATACCCGCCACTGGCCGCTGGCGCGGCTGGCGCTCAGCGGGCTGAACATGTTCCTCTGCAGTGCTGACCCCGAGCCGGGGCTGATACATCTGCCGTCTGAGGATGATCGCCACGGTCTCGATGCAGGTAAAATTCTGGGGGCAATCCAAATCCTCTGGTATGAAATGAGCCGTACTGATTCAGTCTTTCCCGTCACGCACGACACCTACCTTAAACTGTTCCAGCTCTCTCATCCTGACCTGTCAAAACGCTGGGACACCATCCTCTTCGACGAGGCACAGGACGCCAATCCGGTGACCAGTGCATTTGTACTGAATCAGCCCTGCCGGGTCATTCTGGTCGGCGACCGTTACCAGCAGATATACCGGTTTCGCGGGGCAGATAATGCACTGAGTGCCCCGCAGCTGGCGCAGGCAGACCGGTTATGGCTGACAGCGAGTTTTCGGTTTGGCCCTGAGGTCGCGCGTGTGGCCAACATCCTGCTTGAACGTGCCGGAGAGGAAAAGCGCGTGACAGGTAACGGGGGCCAGGATGCTGTCGTCAGCAGCCTTCCGGCAGGGGCTGAGCATATTGCTGTACTGAGCCGGACGGTATCCGGCGTGATCGGCAGTGCCCTGACGGCAAGCCTTATGGAGAAAAATGTCTTCTGGGTCGGGGGGATTGAAGGCTACAAAACAGAGGAGCTGGAAGACCTGTACTGGTTCTCCGCCGATATGGCCTGAAAAGATGCAGTCCCCGCGCCTCAGCCGGGACTATCGGGGATTTTGATGAATACTGCTCAATAGCAAAAAGCCACACAGGACGTGGAGATGAACCAGGCCATTCGTCTGCTCGATGACTTTTTCCCACTACCGCAAAAGCTGGCCATCATGCGCCGTCAGGTGGTAACCCATGAGAAAGACGCTCAGGTCACGGTTTCAACCGCACACCGCAGCAAAGGGCTGGAATGGCCGGTGGTAATGCTGAGTGAGGATTTTACTGACATTACCGACCCGCTTCTTTCGGAGGATGAGCGGCAGGATGAGACTAACCTGCTGTACGTGGCTGTCACCCGGGCCAGAAGAACGCTTGTGCTTAACGAACTGATGCGCTGGCTGAGCGATGAAGGCGGGAAAAACCGCGAGACGACGCACGAAACCGTACCGTCCGGAAATGGAGAGAGCGCCGACAGGCACGAAGAAACGGGAAAAACTTCTGAGAGTGAGTAACTGGTTTTTTATGGTGAAGCGCGGGGAGTGTCACAACACTGGGCAGCCCTATACCAGGAGAAAATCATGCGCGACAGAATCAGGACCCTGAGGTTTCTGTTTTCAAAAGGTGAACCGGAACCAGTACATCATGTATCCGTTGTCACACCTGCCGGCTACCACACTCCGCGTACGGTCGATACGCTGTGCCGTAGTCCGTTAAGAAAAACCTGCCTGCCAACAAATATGGGAAAACAGCTCACTTCCGGCGGATGTTTATCACCGGCTTTATATAACGCCACTGCATGGCTTACTGGCCAGGGTACAGAATGTGCCGGCAACACAGCAGGGAAAGTGGTCGCAGTCAGACGGCTTCGGGGACCTTACGCTGCAGTTCACAACCTGTGCGGTCAGACTGGCCAAAGGATACATGTTTCCACCCGGCGCTGCGCCAGAAGAGCAGGCAGAGCAAAACGTGATGTGGAATGCGGTCATTTTCTGGTCTGCACTGTTCTGGCATTTGCCGCTCCTGGCGTCTCTGGAGGGTGAGTTGCTTGACGGTAAACGCTGGCTTCCGGGAATAACCGTTCCGGACTCGCCTTATCGATTTCGCTTCCGTGAAGCTGACAACTCTTCAGCTTTTGCAGCGCTGGCAGCCGGACAACTTATGCCAGCAGAGGCTACAGGATGGCTGGCAGAAAATCCCGAAGCTCTGGGTAATCTTGCCGGTTCCTTATGGAATCAGCATCCGGCGATGCCACTTATCAGAAGCTTAATGAAGCAAGCTGCCGAAAAGGTGGAATCGCCTTCGCTGGAGGTATCCGGGGCAAATGAGAAAGTTAACACCCTCATAGAGCCGGCTCTTTCAGTTCCGCAAACGCCGTCTGATCAAGAGATTGAATTAGAACCGTCAGTAGAAACAACACTGAAAACTACATCGCCAGAAGCTGCAGATTTGCAGGGAATTCAACTCGCATCTTCTATTGCACCGGTGCCGATGGCTGATGGCAGCAATCTCGTCAGCAATGAAAAGGCAGGCGAGAGTACGGAATGTGATCCAAACGAAACAGAGAAGGCTGATACAGAGATGCTGCTAAGCCTTTTCAGTGCCATTGAAGAGCCTGATATGACCGGGACTGAAGCATGTGATGAAGAGTCTTCAATCAGTACGAGAACAGAAAATGAGCCAGAATTTTCCCCCCTTAATGAACTACTTCCAGATGCTGATAAGCCTGAGATAAATCAGACAGTAGCAGAAGACTCTTTCCCTGAACACGCTGTAGAGGATAACATCCCTTTACACAGCATTAACATTGACGCACAAAAATCAGTGATAAAAAAACAGACTGGCACTGAATTTCTCAGGTGGCTTTCTGAAGGACTTAAGAGCAAGCGAATTGACATTAATCAGCCTGATTCGAGGGCGCATGCAGTTGCAGGGTTCATCTTTCTCAGGGTTCCGGACATATTTTATCTTTACATCAGAGAAAGCGGAGCAGAGCTAAGCAGGGATACCATACAAATGGAATTTGAGAAGCTGCATATTCACAAGGTGCGCCGGGGAGAGCGTTTATTAAAGCGAAACTGTACCACTCTCCTGGCAAAGAAGGCACGTTTAAACCTGTAAGTGGATATCTTGTCAAGACTACACACCTTTTCAGAGGAGCGTCTTCCCCTGAAGACAGCGGGCTTCTGTCTTTCCTGTGAAGGAGGGGCAGTCCATGAGGGCCCTTAAGGGCAGCTTGATTTAGAAAAAGGAAATGCTGTATGTCTGACAAAAACCATTATACGACATGGGAAGAATTGCTTGAGGAGTACTTCTTCGCCCGAAACCTGCGCGCTGCAACAGAATGGAGCTACGCAAAGGTTGTAAAGGGGTTCCTGAAATTTACGGGGCTGACATAACCCCATCAATGGTTACTCATCATGAAGTTCTAAGATGGCGGCGATATGTACTCAGAGAAAAACAACAATCGGCGCAGACCTGGAACAATAAAATTGCACATCTCAGGGCCCTCTATAACTATGCTATGGAAAGTGGTTTATTGCCTGCGGGCAAAAACCCTTTTAACAACTGCACTGTACAGCGGGACAGAAAGAAAAAACGGACTTTAAACCGCTCTCAGCTAACCCGCCTTTATCTGATAATGCAGCAGGCTGAAATTGAATCCAACCGGAAAATTTTCGCACGTGGCGGGCGGAGTGCGCTTTACCCGGCTTGGTTCTGGATAACCGTCCTGGATACGCTCAGATATACGGGAATGAGGCAAAATCAACTGCTGCATATTCAGCTCAGGACGTCAATCTGACAGAAGGCTATATAGATCTGCGCCTTGAGGGGAGTAAAACGCACAGGGAATGGCGCGTTCCCGTTGTTAAGCAGCTGCGTTTGCGGCTACAGCTTCTTCTTACACGGGCAACGGAGGCTGGAGCCGGGCCAAAAGATAACCTCTTCGATGTCAGTTTTTACATTGCCGGGAAAAAAGCAAAATTTGACAGAAATGATGTGACAGTGATGCATCAAAAGATCCGCTCCTTTTTTCGCCGTCTGTCAAAGGAATGTGGTTTTGCCGTTTCGCCGCACCGTTTCAGACATACCCTGGCTACAGAACTGATGAAAGCACCGGAAAGGAATCTTCAGCTGGTTAAAGATTTACTGGGTCATCGTAGCGTAAGCACAACAATGGAATATGTGGAACTCAAGATGGACATTGTGGGAAAAACACTGGAAGAAGAATTGTCCCTGCACACAGATCTCTGTGTAGAAAGGGAATTACAACTATTGACACAAAACTGATTGACTGGGATTATTGCCAGTGATCGAGAGAAGGGAGCCTGCGCGAACAGGCTCCCTCACTTGAGGGACTGATTCAGAAACGTTAACCAGTGCAGATACGCCTACACCGGAGGACATTCCGTAATGACCGGCCCCTGTATTAACCGCCCGTTAAGGTTCTCATCTCTTAACCAGCGTGCTTTGATGCAAAATTAGTGGTGCCCGGACTCGGAATCGAACCAAGGACACGGGGATTTTCAATCCCCTGCTCTACCGACTGAGCTATCCGGGCAACGGGGCGAATTAAAACCCGATCCGCCTCGTGCCGTCAACGGAATTTGTTGAATTCGCTACCGACCGCACACTCTCTCGCCAGTTTGCTGCTATCTCAGGCAAAAAACGCGGTCCACAGGGCAGAAAGGGGCATGGCGATCACCAGCGCTGGTAGCATATTTACCACCGCAAACATCTTAATTCCGCATATTCGCAGCCCTGTTGCCAGCAGCAGCAAACCGCCGACGGCGGTGAAGTCTGCCATCATCGCTGGCGTGGTCAGGGGTAAGATTAGCGTGGCGCAGGTTGCGAGGGCGAGCTGGATAAGCAGCATCGGCACGCAAATCGCGGCAACGGCGATACCCAGCGTGGTCGCAAAATCGTCGCGGGTAAAGAAATCCAGGAAGGCTTTGGCGATAAGGATGCTGGGGTCGCCGGTCATCCCCTCCTGCATCGAACCAAAGATCCCTGTGCCGCTGGCGCAAAACAGAATGATAATGGCAACATAATTCTGGATATAGGAGTCATGAGCGCCACCCTTATGCTGACCGCGCGAGAGCAGGTTTTTCGCTCTGCTGACGGCGCCGTTAATTCCCTTCTCCAGATAGCAGAACTCGCCAATCAGTGCCCGAGCAGCGTTGCCAGCACCATCACTGGCAGGTTAGCGCACTTGATGGACCAGCAGAATACCAATTCCCAATGAGGCCAGGCCAAAGATAGAGGGCATTGAAGAGCGAATACGCTCCGGTAATCGCTGGCTGAGCACGGCGCCAAGTACGCCGCCCAGCAGCACGGCTCCCGCATTGATAAACGGTCCAATAACCACTGTGAACTCCTGTTATTTACTCATTGATCTTGCATTATTATTACTCTTTTCAGGGAGTAATCGCCAAGTGTTATCCCGTTTTTTGCATAATGATTCCTTCTTGCGCCCCCTGGAGAAAGGTGACATTATTGCGCGAATTTTCTCCTCTCAGATACGGGGCCGCCGATGAACAGACTCTCTTTTGCTGCGCGAATGGCTGGCCGTATCGACACATCTTATTCTACGCTCACCATGCGGTGAGGGTAATGCAGGCTCACTGCAGGACAACAGTAAAACCAGACGCGTTCTGTTTTTACTGATGTCTGGCGGTCGGAGCTGAACTCCGGTCAGACACATTCGTTGGACAGGGGGACTCCCTGTCCGGGGCTTTTTCTCGCCTTGCACGGGTATTTGCGCTTATGAAATCAATGAAAATTGCCGTCAGCCGTGAGCTGGCGTCCGCGTTGTCCACGCACCGGGAAGTGGTGACGCTGGATAACACCGATTTTACGGATGTGGCGGCAGTCGTCATTACCGTCGCTGACAGTCACAGCGGCATCCTCGCGTTACTGAAACGCACCGGCTTTAACCTGCCTGTATTTATGTTCTCGCCTCAGCCTGTTGAGATCCCTGCGGGCGTTGATGGCGTGATCGACGGCAAAGCGCAGGAGTGGTTAGAGCTGGAAGCCGCAGCCTGTCGCTACGAAGAGAACCTGCTGCCGCCGTTTTTCGACACCCTCAGCCAGTATGTGGCCATGGACAACAGCACCTTTGCCTGTCCTGGGCACCAGCACGGGAGCGTTCTTTAAGAAACACCCGGCCGGGCGTCAGTTTTACGATTTCTTTGGTGAAAATGTTTTTCGTGCCGATATGTGCAACGCCGACGTGAAGTTGGGCGATCTGCTGATCCATGAAGGTTCCGCCAAACACGCGCAGAAGTTTGCCGCAAAGGTGTTTAACGCCGACAAGACCTATTTCGTGCTCAACGGGACTTCGGCCGCCAATAAGGTGGTGACCAATGCGCTACTCACCCGTGGCGATCTGGTGCTGTTTGACCGCAACAACCATAAATCTAACCATCATGGTGCGCTGATTCAGGCCGGGGCCACGCCCGTTTATCTCGAAGCGGCACGCAACCCGTTTGGCTTCATTGGCGGTATTGATGACCGTTGCTTTGACGAGACGTACCTGCGGGAGCTGATCCGTGAAGTTGCACCGGAAAAAGCCCGTGACGCGCGTCCGTTCCGTCTGGCAGTGATCCAGCTCGGCACCTATGACGGCACTATCTATAATGCCCGTCAGGTAATCGATAAAATCGGCCAACTGTGCGACTACATCCTGTTTGACTCCGCATGGGTAGGTTACGAGCAGTTTATCCCGATGATGGCCGACAGCTCGCCGCTGTTGCTGGAACTTAACGAGAATGATCCGGGGATCTTTGTCACCCAGTCGGTGCATAAACAGCAGGCCGGTTTCTCCCAGACCTCGCAGATCCACAAAAAAGATAACCATATCCGCGGCCAGGCCCGTTTCTGCCCGCATAAACGTCTCAACAACGCATTTATGCTGCATGCCTCGACCAGCCCGTTCTATCCGCTGTTTGCGGCCCTCGACGTGAATGCCAAGATCCATGAAGGAGAGAGCGGGCGTCGACTGTGGGCTGAGTGCGTTGCGCTGGGTATCGAAGCGCGCAAGGCAATCATTGCTAACTGCAAAATGATTAAACCTTTTATCCCGCCGGTGGTGGCCGGGCGTCCGTGGCAGGATCATCCTACCCACGCCATTGCCAGCGAGCTGCGTTTCTTCAGCTTTGAGCCGGGTGCGAAATGGCACGGTTTTGAGGGCTATGCCGAGGAACAATACTTTGTCGACCCATGCAAGCTGCTGCTGACCACCCCGGGCATCGATGCTGAAAGCGGGGAGTACACTGACTTTGGCATCCCGGCGACCATTCTGGCGCACTACCTGCGCGAGAAAGGCATTGTGCCGGAGAAGTGCGATCTCAACTCCATACTCTTCCTGCTCACCCCGGCAGAGAGCGCAGAGAAGATGGCGCAACTGGTGGCGATGCTGGGTCAGTTTGAACAGCACATCGAGGACGACACTCCGCTGGCGGATGTTCTGCCAACCATCTGGAAGAAATACCCGGTGCGCTATCGCGATTACACCCTGCGTCAGCTCTGCCAGGAGATGCACGATCTGTACGTCAGCTTTGACGTGAAGGATCTGCAGAAAGCGATGTTCCGCAAAGAGAGCCTGCCCACCGTGGCAATGAACCCGCAGGATGCTAACCAGGCCTTCATTCGCGGTAATGTCGAGCTGGTGCGCATCAGCGAAGCCGAAGGGCGCATTGCGGCAGAAGGGGCGTTGCCATACCCGCCGGGCGTGCTGTGTGTCGTACCGGGCGAACTGTGGGGCGGGGCGGTGCAGCGTTACTTCCTGGCGCTGGAAGAGGGCGTTAATTTGCTGCCTGGTTTTTCACCGGAATTGCAGGGCGTTTACAGCGAGAAAGATGCGGACGGGATTAAACGGTTGTACGGCTATGTACTGAAGTAAATGTATTGAAGTAAAAAAATTCCCCCTCCAGCAGGAGGGGGGGAACGTAACAGATTAATGCGCGATGCTCTGCGCACCTGTTGGAGTACGAACATGTTTGTACTTGAACAACACCATGAAGGCGAAGGCGAGTACCAGTGAGTAGCCTGCAAAGATCAGCCACACCGGCTGCCAGTCAGTAATACCGTTAGTGGTATACATCTCTACAACCTTGCCGCTCACCACGCCGCCGAGAATACAGCCGAAGCCGTTGGTCATCATCAGGAACATACCCTGGGCGCTGGCGCGGATTTCCGGGCGAACCTCTTTTTCCACCAAACACGGAACCAGAGATGTTGAAGAAGTCGAAGGCGCAGCCATAGACAATCATCGACAGCACCAGCAGCACAGTACCGAAGGCTGACGGGTCGCCGTAGGCAAACAGACCGAAGCGCAGCATCCACGCGAAGATACTGATCATCATTACGTTCTTAATACCGTAGCGGCTCAGGAAGAACGGGATGGTCAGGATGAACAGCGTTTCGGAGATCTGCGAAATCGACATCATTACCGACGCATGCTCAACGATAAAGCTCCCCGGAGAACAGCGGGTCGTTATCGAAGCTGTGGCAGGAAGGTATTGCCGAACATGTTGGTGATCTGCAGTTCCGCACCCCAGCAGCATGGAGAAGATAAAGAAGATCGCCATACGTTTGTTTTTAAACAGCGCGAAAGCATCCAGGCCGAGCATCGCGCTCCAGCTCTGGTTTTTCTGCTGGTTAGAAACCGGAATATGCGGCAGGGTCAGGGTGAACAGCGCCAGCAGGAGAGACAGCGCAGCACCGATATAGAGCTGCATGTGGCTCAGTTCAAAGCCTGCGAAGCTCACTGCCCACATCGCCATAATGAAGCCCAATGGTGCCCCAGATACGGATCGGTGGGAAGTCGGTCACGATATCCATACCGGCGTCTTTCAGACGGTAGTAGGAGATGGTGTTAATCAGGCCCAACGTTGGCATATAGGCCAGCGAGTTAAGCAGGATCACCATAAACATCGCCCCTGGCGTAGTGACCTCGGCTGCCATAAATAGTGTACCCGCCCCTACCAGATGGCAAAGCGCGTACACCCACTTGGCGCTTATCCACTTATCCGCCACGATCCCGAGCAGAGTCGGCATCAGGACGGCGGCCGATACCCAAAGAAACTGTAAACGGCACCGATAGAGGCGCCATCGAACTTGAGCGTGACAAACATGTAGGAGCCGAGCGTGGTTAGCCAGCTCCCCCACAGACAGAACTGCAGAAACGACAAGATTTTAAGCTGCAGCTTAAGGTTCATGTTACTTTCCTCACAAGAGAGCGGGCTGTATGTTGGTGTAGAAACATTTAGGTTTTGTATTTGATGCAATTCTATCAGCGAGTGACGTGATGTTTTGTTACCTCCCGCAAAAAAATGCAATCCACATTAATTTGCAGTTTGGATTGTGATGCAAATAACACTTTCCTATGGATGAGGCAGCGACAGGGGAAGTGAATCTTTACCCTCTCCGGGGAGGAGAGGGTAAAAGAGAGAATGTTACTTTCTACGATAGCCCTTTTGCGCCGTATTGACCTTGTAAAGGTAGCGCCGGGACTCTGCGGAAGGGTGACGGCTGGTCAGGGTCTGGTAAACATCCCCTGGCGTCATGCTGTTGATGATGTTTGCCGCCTGGATTTTGTCGCTGGAGAAGACCCGCAGCACGCTGCCCGCGCCACCGTTATAGGCGGTGATCACCGCATAGCGACGCGAGGTCGGGTTATCGATGCCGCTCAGATAGACGTTATTCAGCATGGCCAGATAGGCGGTGCCGGTATCAATGTTGCTGGCAGGATCAAACAGATAACTGCGGCTTGGTGTGCCCGATCTTCCCTGCGAACGGAACACATCTTTCCCGGCGCTGTGCTGAACAACCTGCATCAGGCCCAGGGCGTCGGACCGGCTCACCGCGTACGGGTTAAACGAGGATTCAGTCTGCATAATCGCCAGGATCAACGATTCGTCCACCCCATATTTACGCGAGGCCTGACGTACCATCCCGACGTATTTATGCGCACGTTTATCAAGGTGGTTGGGTACCAGATTAATGGTCACGCTGTAGATAACGCGCAGACCATTGCTGCGGCTCTTCAGACGCGTTTGCAGCAGGTAGTTGGCAAAGTTATTGGCACGACCTTCCCAGCGAATCGATTGACCGGTTTGGTCCACCACCTGGCCATAGAGGAACGGCTCTTTTGAAATGGTGATGTCGTCAGCGTCGGAGTAGAGGTCGATAGAGCCAGGATCGTCACCCATCAGCAAGGTTTTCACGATCGCTTCGCGTAAACGCGCCGCAGGATCGGTCCCGGCGATGGTTTCGACGGTGATGGTACCCTCGTCAAAGTTGATGTGGCTGCGGGTCTGGTAAGCGTCGGTGTACTTAACGTAGTCCTTTGGTCCGGCGATCAGAACCTCGTTAAATCCCCATATATTTTCGATGTTGTGGGCAAACTGCCCCATCAGAATGTCAAAACCGTTGGTGTCCTTGACCCAGGCTTCGTTATAGCTATCGCCTTTATTACTGGAGGAACACGAAACAAGTAACGGTGCAACAAGAGCAAGCGCTAAAAATTTTTTCATCATTCCGGGAGTGCGTGTTGTGTTTGCTTTGGCGCGAGTGGCAGGTGGCGTTACGCTTACCCGGCCTGGTTACCGTAGGCCTATGCAAGCGTAGCGCCGCCGGGCATCAGCCCGCAGGGAATTATTTTTCCGGTGGTGTATAGCCTTCGATGTGAACGTCTTTGCCTTCAAACAGGAAATTCACCATCTCCTGCTCCAGCTGCTTGCGGTGTTCAACGTTCATCATGTTGAGCTTGCGCTCGTTAATCAGCATGGTTTGCTTTTGCTGCCACTGCGCCCATGCCTCTTTTGAGATCTCGTTATAGATGCGCTTACCCCAGGTCCCCCGGATAAAGCTGGAAGTCCTGGCCTTCTGCGTCGCGTTGCAGGAAGGTACAAAAAATTGTTCTGGCCATACTGATTCCTCTTTGTCGCCCGGAGCTAAACCGTTGCTCCGACACGTAATTGCTGTAAAAGGCGCTCTACAGGAGCTGCCAGCCCCACTGATGGCGGTTGCGCTAAGTTATACCAGAGAGCGGTGCCTTCATCCATGCACGAGGTGAATGAGGACACGGGAAGCCACATCGGAACAATATCCAGATGGAAGTGGCTGAAGGTATGACGAAACGCCGTGAGCTGCTGAAGAGTATCGGCAGGGATGCCGCGTTGCGCCAGCCAGTCGCGAAGGCTCTCTTCATTCTCGAACTGCGGGAAGCAGAATAAACCGCCCCACAAACCGCTTGGTGGACGCTGAGCGAGGTACACCGTCTCTTCGTGCTGCATCAGCAGAAAATAGCCTGTGCGCTCAGGCAGCGTCTGCTTCGGTTTTTTACCGGGATACTGCGCCCAGCTGTGGTTGGCATAAGCCACACACAGATTATTCAGCGGGCAGAGTTCACATTTGGGCTTCGAGCGGGTGCAGACCATCGCTCCCAGATCCATCATTGCCTGGTTAAAGCGTTCGACGCCGTGAGCGGGGGTCACTGCCTCACTGATTTCCCACAGACGCTTCTCCACCTCTTTTTTGCCCGGCCAGCCGCCAACGGCATAGCAGCGCGCCAGCACGCGTTTCACATTGCCGTCGAGAATAGGAAAGTGTTTACCCAGCGAGAGGGAGAGGATCGCCCCCGCGGTAGATCGCCCGACACCCGGCAGGGCGGCCACCTCCTCGAACGTTTCAGGGAAGATGCCACCGTGCAGCGACACCACCTGCTGGGCGGCTTTATGCAGATTGCGGGCGCGGGCGTAGTAGCCTAGCCCAGTCCACAGATGCAGTACCTCATCAAGCGGGGCGTTAGCCAGATCGGTTACCGTTGGAAAACGCGCCATAAAGCGCTCAAAGTAGGGGATAACAGTCGCGACCTGCGTTTGTTGCAACATCACCTCAGAGAGCCATACTTTGTAGGGTGTTTTTTCAATTTGCCAGGGCAGGGTTTTACGCCCGTATTTGTCGTACCAGTTCAGCACCTGGGCTGAAAATTGAGAGGCTTGCATGGTCTTCGCTTCGCGATATCAGGGACGCAGATTGCAGCACAGAGGCCTGCGGCTGTAAACCGGATCTTTCCCATGCTTGCATCCCATCATTAACTTTGGATAATGCCCGTTTCCCGAACATTCTCACAAGCAGACTACTCTTTTATGAAAAACGACGTCATATCACCGGAATTTGATGAAAACGGCCGCCCGCTGCGCCGTATTCGCAGCTTTGTCCGCCGTCAGGGGCGCCTGACAAAGGGGCAGCAACACGCGCTGGATAACTACTGGCCGGTGATGGGCGTGGAGTTCACCGAACAGCCGCTCGACTTTGTGGAACTGTTTGGCCGCGACGCGCCGATTACGCTGGAGATCGGTTTCGGCATGGGCGCCTCGCTGGTGACAATGGCAAAAGCGCGCCCGGAGCAGAATTTCCTCGGTATTGAGGTTCACTCGCCGGGCGTGGGTGCTTGCCTGGCAACGGCTCATGAAGAGGGTGTCGAGAACCTGCGGGTGATGTGTCATGACGCGGTGGAAGTGCTGCACAAGATGATCCCTGACAATTCTCTGAACATGGTTCAGCTCTTTTTCCCTGACCCATGGCACAAAGCACGCCATAATAAACGCCGTATTGTTCAGGCACCCTTTGCTGAGCTGGTAAAGAGCAAACTGAAGCTGGGTGGTGTTTTCCACATGGCGACCGACTGGGAACAGTATGCGGAGCATATGCTGGAAGTGATGTCGTCACTCGACGGGTATAAAAACCAGTCGGCGAGCAATGATTATGTGCCGCGTCCTGACTCACGTCCGGTAACGAAATTTGAACAGCGTGGCCATCGTCTTGGTCACGGCGTATGGGACTTAATGTTCGAGAGGGTGAAATAATGGCAAAGAACCGTAGCCGTCGTCTGCGTAAGAAAATGCACATCGAAGAATTCCAGGAAATTGGTTTTTCGGTTGCATGGCGTTTCCCGGAAGGCACCAGTGTAGAAAAAATTGATGAAGAGGTAGATGCTTTCATCAATGAAGTTATCGAGCCGAACAAGCTGGCATTTGACGGCAGCGGCTATCTGGCGTGGGAAGGTTTGATCTGCAAACAAGAGATCGGCCAGTGCACCGAAGAGCATCAGGCCATCGTGCGTAAGTGGCTGGAAGACCGTAAATTCGAAGACGTACGCATCAGCGAACTTTTCGATATTTGGTGGGACTAATAGAACATAAGGGGCCAGCAATTTGCTGGCCCGTTTTGTATAAGGGAGAAGATATGATGCGCAAAACGCTGCTCGCTGCGGCTTTAATGACGACGGCTCTGGCCGCCCACGCCGACTATAAATGCGAAGTCACGCCGCGTGATGACGTGATCCTAAGCCCGCAAACCGTGCAGGTAAAAGGGGAGAACGGCAATCTGGTGATCACCCCGGATGGCAATGTCATGTTTAACGGCAAGCAGTACACGCTGAGCGCAGCCCAACGTGAACAGGCAAAAGATTACCAGGCCGATCTGCGTAGCGCGCTACCGTGGATCGATGAAGGTGCCCTGACACGCGTAGAAAAAGGCCGTGTCGCGCTGGATAAGATCATCGCTAAAGAGGTGGGGGAGAGCAGCAATATGCGCTCGCGCCTGACCAAACTGGATGCCCAGTTAAAAGAGCAGATGAACCGTATTATTGAACATCGTACCGATGGCCTGACGTTCCACTATCAGGCAATTGATCAGGTGCGTGCCGATGGCCAACAATTGGTTAACCAGGCGATGGGCGGCATTTTGCAGGACAGCATCAACGAGATGGGTGCCAAAGCGGTGCTGAAAGGCGGTGGCAACCCGCTGCAGGGCGTACTGGGTAGCCTGGGCGGCCTGCAAACCTCGATTCAGAACGAGTGGAAAAACCAGGAAGCGGATTTCAAAGCTTTCGGCAAAGATGTGTGCAAACGCGTAGTGTCGCTGGAAGAGAGCCGCAAGGGGCTGGTGGGGTCGCTGAAGTAGTGTAGTGCGGTCTGGACCCCTCACCCTAACCCTCTCCCCAAAGGGGAGAGGGAACAGTATGCTCCCCGAGGTGAGCCCGGAAATGGTTTACCTCCTTTCCTCACAGGGGGAGAGGGAACAGTATGCTGCCCGAGGTGAGCCCGGGAAGGGTTTGCCTTCTCTCCCTTTCAGGGCGAGGGAACATTATGCTGCCCGAGGTGAGCCCGGGAAGGGGTTGCCTCCTCTCCCACAGGGGTGAGGGAACAGCTTGCTGCCCGAGTTGAGTCCGGAAATGGTTTGCCTGCTTCCCTCACAGGAGCGAGGGAATAGTATGCTGCCCGAGGTGAGCCCAGGTATGGTTTGCTCCCTCTCCCTTTCAGGAGGAGGGTCGGGGTGAGGGTAAAAGCGTTTGCAGCTTCTCTAAAATTTCATCCAACACCCCTTCCTCGTTATGCCAGATTTCGTTGTTCCAGAACCGAATTACCTGCCAGCCTTTTTGATTCAGCCAGGCGGTTCTTTGCCGGTCATATTCTTCTCTTTCATCGTGTTGTCCTCCATCCAGCTCAATAGCCAGGCGGGCTTCGCAACAAACGAAATCCAGAATGTAATTCCCAACAGGATGCTGGCGACGAAATTTATAGTGCGCGAATCGACGACTACGTAACCGATACCAGAGTCGTCTCTCTTCTGTGGTCAGCTCATGGCGGAGCTGTTTTGCATAAGAGCGAATCATGTCCATCCCGTTCTGCCAGCTTTTCCCTCAGCCAGCAGAACGGGATGCAACATCCTGAATCAGGCTTCAGGATTCTTCGGCGAGGAACAGTTCAAGAAGGGAGTTTAAGAACAATTTGCCATGCTCGGTGATCTGCCAGAACTCATCGCATTCGGTCAAATAACCTTGTGCCAGCGCTTCGTCAATCTGAGGACGAATCACCGACTCCGCTAAACCGGTATAGCGTGAAAACTCTGCGCGTGGCGCGGCTTCCAGCAGGCGGAAGCGGTTCATAAAGAACTCAAACGGTTTATCTTCGGCCTCAACGTCATGGCTGCGCTCCAGATAACGTCCTTCCATATAGCCACGCGGATGGCGCGTCTTGGCGGTTCGCAGAATACGTCCGTCCGGGAAGGTCACTTTACCGTGTGCCCCGCAGCCAATCCCCAGATAATCGCCAAAACGCCAGTAGTTCAGGTTGTGCTGACACTGGTAAGCCTGGCTTCGCATAGGCCGAGGTTTCGTACTGCTGATACCCGGCGGCAGTCAGCAGCTGGTGGCCCTGCTCGAAAATATCCCACAGCGCGTCGTCATCCGGCAGTACCGGCGGGCGCGAACCAAACAGCGTGTTCGGCTCAATGGTCAGCTGATACCAGGAGAGGTGCGGCGGGTTCAGCTCAATGGCCTGGCGCAGATCGTCCAGCGCTTCGTCCAGAGACTGATCCGGCAGGCCGTGCATCAGGTCGAGGTTAAAGCTGCGCAGGTCCAGCCCGGTCGCCAGATGTGCGGCGCGCTTTGCTTCACCCGGGCCATGAATGCGCCCCAGACGCTTTAGCTTCGGCTCGCTGAAGCTCTGTACCCCAATGGAGATACGGTTTACCCCGGCGCGCTGATACTCGACAAAACGGTCGGCCTCAACCGTACCCGGATTGGCCTCCATGGTAATTTCTGCATCCGCTGCCAGATTAAGGCGCGCACGCACGCCATCCAGCAGCGTCTGCATCGCCGGGCCTGAGAGCAGGCTCGGCGTACCGCCACCGATAAAAATGGTCTTAACTTCACGTCCCTGTGCGTAAGCGACGTCGGCGTCCAGATCGGCAAGCAGATGCTGAACGTAATCGTCATGAGGCACTTCGCCTTTCAGCGCATGCGAATTGAAATCGCAGTACGGGCATTTCTGCACGCACCACGGGATGTGAATATAAAGACTCAGAGGTGGCAAATTAGCCATTACGTAACGCTTCCAGTAACAGTTTCAGTGCGCGCCCCACGATGGGAAATCGCGCTTTTTTCTTCGCGGGTCAGTTCCGCAGCGGTTTTGCCCTCGGTCGGGACAAAGAAAATCGGATCGTAGCCAAAGCCGCCGTTGCCTGCCGCCTCGCGGGCAATGACACCCGGCCAGCTGCCGTGGCAGACAATTGGCGTAGGATCTTCGGCATGGCGCATATAGACCAGCACGCAGTAGAACTGCGCTTTGCGCTGATCATCGGGTACGTCCTTGAGCGCTTCAAGCAGCTTTTCAAGATTCTGCTGGTCGCTGGCATCGATGCCAGAATAGCGGGCTGAGTAGATCCCCGGCGCACCGCCAAGCACGTCCACCGCCAGACCGGAGTCATCGGCGATGGCCGGCAAACCGGTAACCTGCGCCGCATGGCGCGCTTTCAGAATGGCATTTTCAATAAAGGTCAGGCCGGTCTCTTCAGCAGAGTCCACGCCAAGCTCGGTCTGGGCGACCACATCCAGACCGAAATCATTTAACAGCGAGGCCAGCTCGCGCACTTTACCGGCATTACCGGTAGCGAGAACAACTTTTTGCATACGTTAGTCCTGTTGTATCAGGGCCGCGACTTCCGTCGGGATTTGTTGCGGATTGAGAATTTTGACCTGCTTGTGGCGACCCAGTTCACCCTTCTCGAGCAGTACCTGGCTTTTCGCGACGCGAAACTGCTTTGCCAGATACTTCACCAGATGGGCGTTCGCCTGGCCATCCACAGGAGGGGCGGTGATGGCGACTTTTACTTCGTCGCCATGCAGCCCGATAATGGTGTCACGGCTGGCTTTCGGCTGAATATATAGCCGTAAAACCAGCCCGTCGGCGCAGGTGCTGACAGCACTCATAACGCCATCCACAGCCCCGGCAGCAGAATGTTGCCCGTGGACTGCAGCAGTTCAGCGATGCCCATGTTGATCACGTACAGCAGCAGCACGAGGATCATCGGGGAGAAATCGATTCCGCCCATGGCAGGCAGCAGATTACGGATCGGGCGCAGCAGCGGGTCGGCAAGCTGAATAAGTGAATATTCCACCGGGCTACGGCCCTGGCTCACCCAACTCATAATTGCCATCAGCAACAGTACCCAGAAAATCAGCAGGCCGATCGTTTTTATCAGGATCAACACCGCCGCGATCCAGATGATCGGCTGGAAGGTAATGACCATAAACAGCACGATCGCTTTCACCACGCACAGGATCAGCGCAACCAGCAGGGAGGCGCTGTCAATCGGCCCCATCGGCGGGATCACCCGACGCAGCGGCCCGATGATGGGCTGGGTGACTTTAACGACAAACTGTGAGAAGGGGTTGTAAAAATCACAACGGGCCCACTGCATCCAGACGCGTAACAAAAGCACCATCGTATACAGTTCAATGACCGTTGAGAGCAGGAAGGTCAACGTCTTCATGGCGTTCCTCAGGTTTCCTTATTATTGGGTGTAATCGCGCGCACCGAAAATTGCTGTGCCGATGCGCACCATGGTGCTGCCAGCCGCAATCGCGGCAGCCATATCGTCCGTCATGCCCAGTGAAAGCGTGTCGACCGTTGGGAAGCGTGTTTTAAGCGCCTCAAATGCTACAGCCATTTGCCGGGCGACGGCAAACTGCCTGTCGTAATCTGACTCCGGGGCCGGGATCGCCATTAACCCACGAAGCTTAAGGCCCGGTAGCGCCGCCACCTCATCCGCCAGCTGATCCAGCGCTTCAAGCGCAATGCCGGACTTGCTGTTTTCGTCGCTGATGTTGATTTGAATCAGTACGTTAAGCGGCGGCATCTCGGCCGGGCGCTGCTCGCTCAGACGACTGGCGATGCGCAGACGATCGACGGTATGACACCAGTCAAAATGCTCCGCTACCAGTCGGCTTTTGTTCGACTGTAATGGCCCGATGAAATGCCATTGCAGATCCGCGGTGCCTTTTTCCCGGAAGTGGCGGATTTTTTCCACTCCTTCCTGCACGTAGTTTTCACCGAACATGCGCTGGCCTGCATCAATCGCTTCTGCGATGGCGCTCGCAGGCTTGGTTTTACTGACTGCAAGCAACGTAACTTCTTCTGAAGCACGGCCGCAACGTGTTGCCGCGGCTGAGATTTTATCCCTGACCTGTGCCAGGTTATGCGCAATGTCGTTCATTTTCCGAGGATCATTAAATGAATATGGAAGAAATTGTGGCCCTTAGTGTAAAGCATAACGTGTCGGATCTACACCTGTGCAGTAACGCACCACCTCGCTGGCGACGACGAGGAAAGATGGAATTGGCGCCTTTTCCGGGACCGGATGTGGTGATGCTGCTGAAAAGCTGGCTCAGCGATGAACAACAGGGGCATGGTGTGCTCAGGGGCAGGTCGATTTTGCCGTCACTCTGGAGAGCCACCGGTTGCGGGCCAGCGCCTTCGCCCATACGCAAGGGTGTTCGCTGGCGCTCCGGCTGCTGCCGGAACAGTGTCCGCAATTGCGTACCCTAGGTACGCCGCAGGCGATCCCCGAACTGCTGACCAGGGATAACGGCCTGATTCTGGTGACCGGTGCCACCGGCAGCGGCAAGTCCACCACGCTTGCGGCAATGGTCGACTTTCTTAATCACCACAGCGACGGACATATCCTGACCCTGGAAGATCCGGTGGAGTTTATCCATCAGAGCAAACGTTGCCTGGTGCAGCAGCGGGAGATTGGCCTGCACTGCAACGCCTTTGCCGATGCGCTGCGGGCGGCATTGCGGGAAGATCCCGATGTGATCCTGTTAGGCGAACTGCGCGATAGCGAAACGATCCGCCTTGCGCTTACTGCCGCAGAGACCGGGCATCTGGTGCTGGCGACCCTGCATACCCGTGGCGCAGCCCAGGCGATAGAGCGGCTGGTGGATGCCTTCCCGGCGGAGGAAAAAGAGCCGGTACGCAAGCAACTGGCCGGCAGTTTGCAGGCGGTGCTGGCACAAAAACTCGAAAGGGACAACCAGCAGGGGCGCGTGGCGCTGTTTGAGTTACTCATTAACACCCCAGCTGCGGCGAATTTGATTCGTGAAGGCAAAACCTATCAACTGCCTGGCGTGATCCAGACCGGGCTGCAGGCAGGGATGCAGAACTTCGAGCAGAGCCGTGCTGAACGCAAGGCGCAGGGGCGGCTTTAAAGCACGGGCAATTTACGGCAGAGAATGATTTTCACGGCCTTGTATCCTTCTGCGCGGGCGGTAAAATCGAGCCTCCGATTGCACACCTTAAAAGCGGCTATGTCATCACAACCGAACCAAAGTCTTATCGACGGCATTCGCTGTCTGCAATATCTGGTTTCCAGCGGCCGCGCCATTGGCTGCCGTGAACTTGCGCGGCTGATGGGGATCAACACCACCCGTGTTAACCGCTTGCTGATGACCATGGCCTCCATTGGCCTGACCATGCAGGACGAGCATCGGCGTTACCTGCCTGGCCCTGGCATTCATGCCCTGGCGGCCCAGTCTATCCGCGGTTCCGAGCTTTTCTCCCGCGCCTTGCCCCGGCTGGAGCGCGATGCACCACGCGATATCGTGGTGGCGCTGGGTGTGTTGTGGGAAGACCAGGTGATCTATATCTGGCACTCCGTGCCCGGCAGCCAGACCACCCAGGCGCTGGCAGGTTTCCACATGCTGCCTGCCTGGCAATCGGTGATTGGTATGTCACTGCTGGCGAGTGAGACGGACGAGGCGCTGATGTTGCGCTTTACGCCTGAGCAGTGGCAAAACCTTGCTCCGCATGTGGCGCAGCAGCGCCAGCAGGGGCATGTGGTCTGGCACCATGACGACGGCGAAGTATCGATGGCACTACCCGTGGGCGCGCATCACGCCGCGCTGGCCTTTGCCGGGATGTGGAATATTGACGATGAACAGGTTCGCACGCGTCTGGCTGAACTGACGACGCTTAACGCTACCTTGCTGGAACAATAAGAGGTCTTTGCCCGGGAAGCCGGGCAAAGGGAAGGGGGTCAGTAACCCTGCTCGAAGAAGCTTTCAAGGATAATCACCGCCGAAGCGGAATCGACGCTGCCTTTGTTGAGCGCGCGAAAACCGCCGTGCTCAAACAGACCGGCGCGGGCTTCTACCGTACTCAGTCGTTCATCGTGCAGCTTAATCGCCACGCCAAAGCGGCCATGAATTTTATTGGCAAAATTGCGTGCGCGTGCAGTTAATGGCTGTTCGGTGCCATCCATATTCAGCGGCAGCCCGACAATCACCACCTCCGGCTGCCACTCTTTCAGCAGGCGCTCAATCAGGTTCCAGTCCGGGGTGCCATTTTGCGCTTTCAACGCCGTCAGCGGGCGAGCGGTGCCGGTGATGCGCTGGCCGATCGCCACGCCGATACTTTTGGTGCCGAAATCAAAGGCGAGAAGCGTGCCGCTCATCAGGCATGCCCCGCTACGCCAGGCATTGTCTGGATATCAATGCCAATCAACTTTGCCGCATCACGCCAGCGATCGGCTATCGGGGTTTTAAACAGGATGTTCAAATCTGCCGGAGCCGTCAGCCAGGCGTTATCGAGGATCTCCTGCTCAAGCTGGCCTTTCTCCCATGAGGAGTAGCCCAGCGCCACCAGTACATCAGCAGGCTGTTTCTCTGTGCCCAGAGTCTCCAGCACGTCACGGGAGGTTGTAATCACAGTGTTGTCAGAGATACGGATACTGGAGGAAAACCCTGGCGGCGTATGCAGTATAAAGCCACGATCTTCTGCCAGCGGGCCACCCAGCATCACAGCTTTGTCGAGACGAATTTCAGGAACACGTTCGTCCTGGGAAATTTTTAATTTTTCCAGAATGCCTTCAACAGTAAGATTTTCCAGCGGTTTATTGATGATAATCCCCATCGCGCCATCTTCGCTGTACTCGCAGATGTAAACCACTGCACGACGGAAAATCGGATCCTGGAGAGCAGGCATGGCAATAAGAAAGTGATGCTGTAAATTCATTGTCAGAGGTTCTGTTTCCTGGTTTAAAAAGCGACAGCACCCAGTATGCGTACAAACCCGGATGCTGTCACTAACAGTATTGGCTGGGTTACTACTGCTTCAGCCGTTTTTCGATCGCATCCATCAGCATGCCGGTAATGGACACCGGGAACGCGGCTTCGATTTCACGAATACAGGTTGGGCTGGTGACGTTCACTTCTGTCAGACGATCGCCAATGATGTCGAGGCCGACGAAGATCAACCCTTTGGCTTTCAGCATCGGACCAACGCGGCGGGCAATTTCCCAGTCGCTTTCGGTCAGCGGGCGCGGTTCGCCACGGCCACCGGCCGCCAGATTACCACGGGTTTCACCACCCTGTGGAATACGCGCCAGGCAGTATGGCACCGGCTCGCCGTCCACTACCAGCACGCGCTTATCACCATCAACAATGGCCGGAATATAGTTCTGCGCCATGCAGTAGCGAGAGCCATGCTCGGTCAGGGTCTCTGCGATCACACCGAGGTTCGGGTCACCCTCTTTGACGCGGAAGATAGATGCACCACCCATACCGTCCAGCGGTTTCAGGATGATGTCGCCGTGTTTCTGCCAGAAGGCTTTCAACTGCGTTTTGCTGCGCGTCACCAGCGTCTCTGGCGTCAGGTCAGAGAACCAGGCGGTGTAGAGCTTCTCGTTGCAGTCACGCAGGCTCTGCGGTTTGTTGACGATCAGCGTCCCTTTCTCTTCTGCACGTTCAAGGATATAGGTGCAGTAGATGTATTCGGTGTCGAACGGCGGATCTTTACGCATCAGGACGACGTCGAGTTCGGCCAGGGGCAGATCCTGCTCGGAACCAAACTCGTACCATTTATCGTAATTCTGCTCGACGTTGACAATGCGGGTGCGGGCACGCGCTTCGCCGTTAATCAGGTACAGGTCGCTCATCTCCATATAGTGGAGCTGGTAGCCGCGACGTTGCGCTTCCAGCAGCATAGCGAAGCTGGAATCTTTCTTGATATTGATGCTTGTGATGGGATCCATCACGATGCCGAGCTTGATCATTGTCTTCTCCGTTAATGCTTCAACCTAAATCGCCAAAACGCACCTGCAGGGCAGTAATGGCGGTTAGCGCGGTGGTCTCAGTACGCAGAACGCGGGGTCCCAACAGAATATCAGTAAACTGGTAGCGCGCGGTCATGGCAATCTCTTCAGCCGACAACCCGCCTTCCGGGCCAATCAACAGACGCACGCGCTCCACCGGCAGCGGCAGGGTGTTAATGCTGGCGCTGGCGCGGGGATGCAGATTGAGCTTCAGACCCTGCTCCTCTTCCGCACACCAGGCTTCGAGATCCATGACCGGGCGGATCTCCGGGACGCGATTGCGGCCACACTGTTCACAGGCGGCAACGGCGATTTTTTGCCACTGCTGGAGCTTCTTATTCAGACGTTCGGCATCCAGTTTAACGCCACAGCGTTCAGAAAAAAGTGGCGTAATGAGGCTTACACCCAGTTCTATCGATTTCTGGATAGTGAATTCCATTTTTTCGCCGCGTGACATCACCTGGCCTAAATGAATATGCAGCGGCGATTCCCGATCGTCGAGCTCGCCACGCAGGATACTCACCTGCACGCTTTTTTTATCGGCGCGGGTGATTTGTGCGTCAAACACCTGGTTTGATCCATCAAACAGCTGAATCGCCTGGCCAGCGCCCATGCGCAGCACGCGGCCGACGTGGTTGGCGGCCTCTTCAGAGAGGGCAATTTCGCTGCCTGCAACAATCATTTCGGGATGATAAATACGAGGAACACGCATAGTTAAGAAGTCCATCAAGAGCTGAGTCCCTTGCACATTCTGTCTCCTCTCCCCTGAGGGAAGAGGGCGAGGGTGAGGGGTACACAAAGAAACAATTGCCGCTAGTGTAGGTTAGCTCTTTTGCGCCTGGCAAGCGCGCTGGACGTACGGATTGTGATTCCCCTGCACTTTGGCAATGCGCTCGTCGCGCAGGCACTCCCAGGCGGTCACCGGATAGAGTTTATCCCAGGCATTGAAAAGCTGGGTTTGCTGGCGGGAAAGAGTCAGCTGATAGCGATCGCGCATGTAGAAGTAGGTGCGGGCGATGCTGCCCCGGGCGCGGGCCGGTGGCTCGGCGAGTTTGTCTTTAAAATCGACTTTCATGGCGCACTGGCCATACTGGCCTTCGCCGCCGTTCCACTGGCTGTACATAAAGTTGCCGCGATCGCCATTCACCTCGCCCACGGCGGGCTGCAGGTTATGCATATCGCTCTCTATCTGACGATAGACCGGATCTTTGGCGCAGTTTTTTCGTCCGCCATCCTGCCAGCACTGGCGCTGGTGGCCGAACTGCCAGGCCGGTACGACATGCTCCCATTCGATGCGGCTGGCGCGGTTCTCGTTTTTACGCACTTTGTAGCCGCAGGACGCCAGATCCACGACGCCTTTTTTGCCTTGCCAGTTAATTTTACAGCCACAGTAAAAATCGCCGGGGACATCGGCATTGACCTTTACGCCTGCAGTTTTTGCCTGAGAGAAACTATGGATACCTTCGGCCAGCACATGGCCTGAGAACGCCGTCGTCAGAAAAGCGACCGCGAGAGAGAAATTACGGGACATCGTGAGCTCCGTGTCAAAACGAGCCCGCAACGTAACGAAAGTTGTTCCTGTATGCAATCAGCTAGATCAGGAATGTTCCTGTTAGTTCTGCCGCTTACTCCGCCGTAAGCAGTTCACCACATTTCACACAGCGGTAGGTGGCTTCGCCGCGCACCACCCGGTTGTGACGACGCACGGTAAGCTGGTGCTGCTGACACGAGCAACGATAAGGGAAGGTATTGCGCCGTACTGAATCAAGCTCGAACTGATGCGTGCGACGAGCCGGAACGCCCAGCACCGCTTCCATCATCCATTTCCACTCTTTGCCATGAGGGGCGACGCGGGCCAAAATGTTTCCACACCAGCAGGTGCGCCAGTTCATGGGGGATCACTTCCTCGATAAAAGCCTGCTGGTTTTCCAGCATCAGGATCGGGTTAAGGCGGATCTCATACGCATCCAGCCAGGCGGTGCCCGCTGCGGTGCCGCGTTGCTGCCAGACCAGTTTCGGTTCAGGATAGTTCCGGGCGAGCTTCAGATTGGCCTGCGCCAGGTTGTCACGCAGGCTGCGCATGGCGGCTTGCTGAAGCGCAATGGGGAGACGGGGTGTTTTCATAACGGCAGAGCATAGAGCCTGTCGCGGAGCGGTGCAAGCGGGTTCCTCCCGAGGGGAGGAACCCGGCGGGATCAGTCGTGAGCGCCGATTTCGCGCAGGGACGACCTTTCATCAGGTTACGTTCAATATGTTCCAGCGACACGTGTTTGGTTTCAGGAACCAGCCACAGGGTCAGCACGATAAACAACAGGTTCAGACCGCCGTAAACCCAGAAGGTATTGGCGTTACCCAGCGTATCGAGCATGGTCAGGAAGGTTGCGCCGACGATCATGTTGGCGATCCAGTTGGTAGCGGTGGAGCAGGTGATACCGAAATCACGCCCTTTCAGCGGCTGGATCTCAGAACACAGCACCCCAAATCAGAGGACCTGCGCTCATTGCAAAACCCACGATAAACATCAGCAGCATCGCGACGGCGGCATACTGGCCGGTAGTGGAGTGGATGCCCATATGCATCATCGTTCCCAGCACGCCCATGCCGGCGGCCATCACCAGGAAGCCCAGCGTCAGCGTCGGTTTACGGCCCCAGCGATCCACCAGGCCGATGGCGATAAAGGTTGCCAGCACGTTGGTCAGACCGACGATTACCGTGCCCCACATCTGCTCGGTGGTATTGCTGTAACCCGCCAGTTCAAAGATTTTTGGCGCGTAATACATGATGACGTTCATCCCGGTAAACTGCTGCATCACCTGCAGCAGCACGCCAAGGAACACCGCCCGGCGGAAGTTGCTGTTCTCTTTAAACAGCGCCCAGCCACTCTGTTTGATCTTCAGGCTTTCACGGATCTCTTCCAGCTCGTGTTTCGCTTCTGCACTGGTATCGCGCAGGCGTAGCAGCACGCGCTCCGCATCGTTAAAGCGCCTTTTGGCCGCAAACCAGCGTGGGCTGTCAGGCAGGAAGAAGACACCGATCAGCAGCAGGATCGCCGGGATAATAATGACGCCCAGCATCCAGCGCCATGCGCCGCTATAGCTGAATGCGGTATCGGAAAGGTAAGCACCCAGAATCCCGATAGTGATCATCAGCTGATACATGGAGATCATGCTGCCGCGAATTTTCTCCGGCGCGATCTCCGACAGGTAAAGCGGCGCGGTGTAAGAGGCAACACCTACCGCCAGGCCGAGCAGCACGCGGGAGACAATCAGCACTTCCACGTTTGGCGCTGCTGCGGAAAAGAGCGAACCGGCGACAAACAGAATGGCGCCAATCATCAGGCTTTTTTTACGCCCGAGTTTGAAGGAGAGCCAGCCGCTGCCGACTGCGCCGACGGCCGCGCCGAACATCATCGAGCTGACCACCCATTCCTGCGTGTGAGAATTGATCTGGAATTCATCCGTGATAAACGGCAATGCCCCGGCAATAACGCCGATATCAAGACCGAAAAGTAATCCTGCCAGAGCGGCAAGGAAGCAGACGAAGAACGTCATCGTCTTGTTAGACGTCCGCCCCCTGTTTTTTATTGTCAGGCATTTTGCCCTCCATTTGGCTTAGCTGTTTCATCAATGTAAAGATTTTATGAGGAGACAGTAAAAATATGTCAGAGGGTCAGGAGTGACAAAGAGAGTATTCCGAAAGGGACTGATTTTATTTGGGTGTAAGCGATTTCATGGCGGGCGTTGTAAAGCTGAAAACAAAAAGGCCAGCACGGGGCTGGCCTTTCAGAAAGACTGTCAGTCGATTATTTCAGACCGGCAGCTTCACGCAGTTGGGCAGCTTTGTCGGTTTTTCCCATGGGAAATGTTCGCGACCAAAGTGACCGTATGCAGCGGTTTCTTTGTAGATTGGGTGCAGCAGATCCAGCATCTGGATCAGACCGTATGGACGCAGGTCGAAGAACTCGCGCACCAGCAGGGTCAGCTGCTCAGTTTGCCACTTTCTCGGTGCCGAATGTTTCAACCATGATGGAGGTCGGTTCTGCCACGCCAATTGCGTAGGAAACCTGAATCTCACAACGGTCAGCCAGGCCAGCCGCAACGATGTTCTTGGCAACATAACGTGCTGCGTAGGCTGCGGAACGGTCTACTTTAGACGGATCTTTACCGGAGAACGCGCCGCCACCGTGACGGGCCATGCCGCCGTAGGTATCAACGATGATCTTACGACCGGTCAGACCGCAGTCGCCCATTGGTCCACCGATAACAAAGCGGCCGGTTGGGTTGATGAAATATTTAGTAGAAGCATTCAGCCACTCGGTCGGCAGAACCGGCTTGATGATCTCTTCCATCACTGCTTCCTGCAGGGATTTCTGATCAATATCTTCGGCATGCTGAGTGGACAGAACCACCGCGTCGATGCCGACAATTTTGCCGTCATCGTACTGGAAGGTTACCTGGCTTTTCGCATCAGGGCGCAGCCATGGCAGGGTGCCGTTTTTACGCACTTCAGCCTGACGCTGCACCAGACGGTGAGCATAGGTGATCGGGGCTGGCATCAGCACGTCGGTTTCGTTGGTGGCGTAGCCAAACATCAGGCCCTGGTCGCCTGCGCCCTGTTCCAGCGGATCGGCACGGTCAACGCCCTGGTTGATGTCAGGGGACTGTTTGCCGATGGCGCTCAGTACGGCGCAAGAGTTGGCATCAAAGCCCATATCAGAATGCACATAGCCGATTTCACGCACGGTGTTACGGGTGATCTCTTCGATATCAACCCATGCACTGGTGGTGATTTCACCGCCAACCATCACCATGCCTGTTTTGACATAGGTTTCGCAGGCGACGCGCGCTTTTGGATCCTGTTCGAGGATCGCATCCAGCACTGCATCGGAGATCTGGTCAGCAATTTTATCAGGATGTCCTTCTGATACAGACTCGGACGTAAACAGGTGTTTTGCCATGTTTTAATTTACCTAAGGAGAATTTGTTTAGCTCAAACTGTCGTGTGGGATAGCCGCGGCAGGGTTTTCCACCAGGGCTTGCAAACGATGACACTGGCAGTCTGAGTGTTAATCAGTATGGATGGATTAACATCTGGACGGCTATTTTAGGTCACTTCTTCGCCCGATTTCCAGCTTTTTTTGTCGGTGCGCCTACGACCCTGAAAACCCGACTGGAAATTTTTGCTGACGGTCCTGGCAATGCACACATTTATATTTTGCATTTTCCCTGTCTTGTCGGTATAAAACGCGGCGCGCGGCTCATACAAAAAAAGCACACGACGTTTCTTCGTGTCGCCACTTCCAGCCGGGTAAAGCAGTGAACTTTTAGCTTTAACTTGTCGCGAGTTTGCTTAAGCTTGCGTGGAGGTGATACGAGATAATGAACCGTCGTTTTCCGCTTAATCAGTTCTGCCTTTCAGGCCGGAACATGCTCCCCGCCATTCGCATTTCTAATCTGCAAACCTGCCGATGTTATACCCATCTCGGCGCTTCTCAGGATTCCAGGGCAGGCACTACGCTTTGTGAAGTCTGAACAAGGGCGCTCTTGTAAATACAAGAGTTTTCTCGTGGTTTCGCCGGACCTTGTCATACAGAGTTCGGATACGTGTTTTACAATGATATGAATAAGAAACCGGTCGCACGCCCCGGCTTTCAGCATTCTGTGCTGGAAATCCGGTCGGATAATGGGTTGTTATCGCAGATTGACGCTGCGATAGTAGTCAACTGTTTTACACTGAATAGTAAGAGTTGAGGTTCGCTATGTCTGACGACATGTCTTCTTTTTCGCCTTCGTCAGCAGGCGAACAGGGTGTACTACGTTCTATGCAGGAGGTTGCGATGAGCTCCCAGGAAGCCAGCAAGATGCTGCGCACTTACAATATTGGCCTGGTGGGGGCAATAACTACTACGACGTCAATGAACTGGGCCACATCAGCGTTTGCCCGGATCCTGACGTACCGGAAGCGCGCGTCGATCTCGCCAAACTGGTGAAAGCGCGTGAAGCGCAGGGGCAGCGTTTGCCTGCACTGTTCTGCTTCCCACAGATCCTGCAACACCGTCTGCGTTCTATCAACGCCGCCTTCAAACGCGCGCGTGAATCTTACGGTTACAACGGCGACTATTTCCTGGTTTTATCCGATCAAGGTGAATCAGCATCGTCGCGTTATCGAATCCTTAATTCACTCCGGCGAACCGCTGGGGCTGGAAGCCGGTTCCAAAAGCTGAGCTGATGGCGGTACTGGCGCATGCCGGCATGACCGCTCGGTGATCGTGTGTAACGGCTATAAAGACCGTGAATACATTCGTCTGGCGCTGATTGGCGAGAAGATGGGTCACAAGGTCTATCTGGTCATCGAGAAGATGTCCGAGATTAATATCGTGCTGGAAGAGGCCGAGCGCCTGAACGTGGTGCCGCGTCTTGGCGTGCGTGCGCGTCTGGCCTCGCAAGGCTCCGGTAAATGGCAGTCCTCCGGCGGTGAGAAATCCAAATTCGGCCTCGCGGCGAACCAGGTTCTGCAGCTGGTGGAGATCATGCGTGAACGTGGTCGCCTGGACAGCATCCAGCTCCTGCACTTCCACCTCGGTTCGCAGATGGCCAACATCCGCGATATCGCGACGGGCGTGCGTGAGTCGGCCCGTTTCTACGTCGAGCTGCACAAGCTGGGCGTGAACATCCAGTGCTTTGACGTGGGCGGCGGTCTGGGCGTGGATTACGAAGGGACCCGCTCGAAGTCCGACTGTTCCGTAAACTACGGCCTGAACGAGTACGCCAACAACATTATCTGGGCCATTGGCGATGCGTGTGAAGAGAACGGCCTGCCGCACCCGACGGTGATCACCGAGTCCGGGCGTGCGGTGACCGCGCACCACACGGTGCTGGTGTCTAACATCATCGGCGTCGAGCGCAACGAATACACCGAAGCCACGCCACCGGAAGACGATGCCCCACGCGCGCTGCAAAGCATGTGGGAAACCTGGATTGAGATGCACGAGCCGGGCACCCGTCGTTCCCTGCGTGAATGGCTGCACGACAGCCAGATGGACCTGCACGATATTCACACCGGCTATTCATCCGGCGCGTTCAGCCTGCAGGAGCGTGCCTGGGCAGAGCAGCTGTATCTGAACATGTGCCACGAAGTGCAGAAACAGCTCGACCCGAGCAATCGTGCGCACCGTCCGATTATCGACGAACTGCAGGAGCGAATGGCGGACAAGATGTACGTCAACTTCTCTCTGTTCCAGTCGATGCCGGATGCCTGGGGTATCGATCAGCTGTTCCGGTCCTCCCGCTCGAAGGGCTGAACCAGGTGCCTGAGCGTCGCGCAGTGCTGCTGGATATTACCTGTGATTCAGACGGGGCTATCGATCACTACATTGACGGTGATGGCATCGCCACCACCATGCCGATGCCGGAGTACGATCCAGAGAGTCCACCTATGCTGGGCTTCTTTATGGTCGGGGCATATCAGGAGATTCTGGGCAACATGCATAACCTGTTCGGGGATACCGAAGCGGTTGACGTGTTTGTCTTCCCTGACGGCAACGTCGAAGTGGAGCTTTCTGACGAGGGCGACACCGTGGCGGATATGTTGCAGTACGTGCAGCTCGATCCGAACAAGCTGCTGACGCAGTTCCGCGATCAGGTGAAAAACACCGATCTTGACGATACGTTGCAGAAGCAGTTCCTGGAAGAGTTTGAAGCGGGTCTGTACGGCTACACGTATCTGGAAGACGAGTAAAGCATTCGCGCTTTCCCCTTTTCCAGCCTGCTTTTTAAAAGGGAGCAGGTGTTCACATCCCCTCTTCTTTTTGGGGAGGGGTAGGGTGAGGAGCAAAGCGCGCGCGATGCTTTATACTCTCTTGAACCCGTATGAATTAGCGGCGATAATCCGCCGCAACAAGCACTATTCGAATCAATCCCTTCCTCGTCGGGTTTAACGACGCGGAAGGGATTTTTTTTCATCTATTTTTAATGTATCGACTTTAAAAAGAGGTCAGGACATGAGCACTTTAGGCCATCAGTACGATAACTCCCTGGTATCTAACGCCTTTGGTTTTTTACGCCTTCCGATGAATTTCCAGCCGTACGACAGCGATGCGGATTGGGTAATTACCGGTGTGCCGTTTGATATGGCGACATCCGGTCGTGCCGGTGGCCGTCATGGCCCGGCGGCCATTCGTCAGGTCTCTACTAACCTGGCCTGGGAGCACAATCGTTTCCCGTGGAACTTCGACATGCGCGAGCGCCTGAACGTGGTTGACTGCGGCGACCTGGTGTATGCCTTCGGTGACGCGCGTGAGATGAGTGAAAAACTGCAGGCCCACGCAGAAAAACTGCTGGCTGCCGGCAAGCGTATGCTCTCCTTCGGGGGTGACCACTTCGTGACCCTGCCGCTGCTGCGCGCCCACGCGAAGCACTTTGGTAAGATGGCGCTGGTGCATTTCGACGCCCATACCGACACTTACGCGAACGGCTGCGAATTTGACCACGGCACCATGTTCTTCACCGCGCCGAAAGAAGGTCTGATCGATTCTAACCACTCCGTGCAGATTGGTATCCGTACCGAGTTCGACAAAGACAACGGCTTCACCGTGCTGGATGCCGGTCAGGTGAACGATCGCGGCGTGGACGACATCATCGCGCAGGTGAAACAGATCGTGGGTGATATGCCGGTATATCTGACCTTCGACATTGACTGCCTGGATCCGGCCTTTGCGCCAGGTACCGGCACCCCGGTCATCGGTGGCCTGACTTCCGATCGCGCCATTAAGCTGGTACGCGGTCTGAAAGATCTGAACATCGTGGGTATGGACGTGGTAGAAGTGGCTCCGGCTTACGATCAGTCTGAGATCACGGCGCTTGCCGCTGCGACGCTGGCGCTGGAAATGCTCTACATCCAGGCTGCGAAAAAAGGCGAGTAATAAAGAAACAGGCCGGGACAGGTTGCCCGGCCTGATGATCGCTGTTACTTAATGCCGTCTGTGGCCATGCGATCGCGAATATGCTGCGCACGTGCTGCAGAGGCAGGGTGGTCGTCAAACATTGAGCTTTGACGGCCTGCTTCCTGTTGAGCCAGTTTTTCGAAGCTGGTGGCTAAACCGGACGGATTGATGCCGCGTTTGCGCAACAGATCGTAAGAGTAGTCATCGGCCTCGGATTCCTGACGCTGGGAGAACTGGGAGTTGACCAGTTTTTCACCGAGATCGCCAAGCTGTGACTGCGACAGGCTCCCGACAATGCCCCCGGCAGATGCCGCCGCCACGCGAACGGCGTTGGTGCCAAGCGCAACCTGCATTCCTTTCTTCACGTGGCCGAGCGCAACGTGACCCATTTCATGCCCGATAACCGCTTCGACTTCGTTGTCGGTCATCATGTCCATCAGCCCGCTGTAAACGCGGATGCAGCCGTTGGCCATGGCGAAGGCGTTGACGTCTTTGGCCATATAAACCTTGTAGTTTACCGGCTGGCCATTGATGTTATTGCCAAGCGCAGAAGCAATCTTATCCAGACGCTGAGCGTAAGTGCTGCCTGCCGGCGCGATGGTAGCTTTACCGTCCATCTCCTTACAGGCCTCATCGCTTAATGTTTTAACCTGAGCATCGCTCAGGGTGTAGGCCTGAAACGCCTCTGCACCGGAGCTCATCAGACCGTTCGAGTCCATATTCTGACATCCGCTCAGCAGGAGCGTTGTTCCCAGAGCCAGCACTATTGCACGCATTTTCATTAGGTTGCTTCCGCACTCGTTAAACACGATAAATTCTGAAAGTACATCACGGCAGCGAGGCCGGAGTATGGCTAAGTATAAAGAATATAAACGACGGCGAGCGAGAAGATTGCGCAACGTGCGAGCGTGTTCCAGAGATTTCTTAACCGGCAAAAGAATGGTCCATGTACATGCTTTGTCGCTTGGGTTACATTGTTGGCACTTTTTTCTGGCGTAGCCCAAAACGCGCTGTCGTCAAGCCGAAACGGGTATGGCCTTCAACATCCGATCTGGAGTCAAAATGTCCTCACGTAAAGAGCTTGCCAATGCTATTCGTGCGCTGAGCATGGATGCTGTACAAAAAGCTAAATCCGGTCACCCGGGTGCCCCAATGGGTATGGCTGACATTGCCGAAGTACTGTGGCGTGATTTCCTGAACCACAACCCGAACAACCCGGCCTGGGCTGACCGTGACCGTTTCGTACTGTCCAACGGCCACGGCTCCATGCTGATCTACAGCCTGCTGCACCTCACCGGCTACGACCTGCCAATCGAAGAGCTGAAAAACTTCCGTCAGCTGCACTCTAAAACCCCAGGCCACCCGGAAGTGGGTTACACCGCAGGTGTAGAAACCACCACCGGTCCGCTGGGTCAGGGTATTGCTAACGCCGTGGGTATGGCGATTGCTGAGAAGACGCTGGCGGCGCAGTTCAACCGTCCGGGTCATGACATTGTTGACCACTTCACCTATGCATTCCTCGGCGACGGCTGCATGATGGAAGGTATCTCTCACGAGGTATGCTCCCTGGCCGGTACCCTGAAGCTGGGCAAACTGGTTGCGTTCTATGACGACAACGGCATCTCCATCGATGGTCACATTGAAGGCTGGTTCACCGACGATACCGCAGCACGTTTCGAAGCCTACGGCTGGCACGTGGTGCGTGGTGTTGATGGCCATGATGCTGAAGCGATTAAACGCGCAGTAGAAGAAGCACGCGCTGTGACCGACAAACCGTCCCTGCTGATGTGCAAAACCATCATCGGTTTCGGTTCCCCGAATAAAGCCGGTACGCACGACTCCCATGGCGCACCGCTGGGTGACGCAGAGATCGTCCTGACCCGCGAACAGCTGGGCTGGAAACACGCCGCGTTTGAGATCCCGTCTGAGATCTACGCGCAGTGGGATGCCAAAGAAGCGGGCCAGGCGAAAGAAGCCGCATGGAACGAGAAATTTGCTGCCTACGCTAAAAGCCTTCCCACAGGAAGCGGCTGAATACACCCGTCGTATGAAAGGTGAAATGCCAGCAGACTTCGACGCGAAAGCGAACGAATTCATCGCTAAACTGCAGGCGAACCCGTCCAAAATCGCCAGCCGTAAAGCATCCCAGAAATGCCATCGAAGCCTTCGGCCCGTGGCTGCCAGAATTCCTCGGCGGTTCTGCTGACCTGGCGCCAAGCAACCTGACCATCTGGTCCGGTTCCAAAGCGATCAACGAAGATGCTGCCGGTAACTACATCCATTACGGTGTACGTGAATTCGGTATGACCGCGATTGCTAACGGTATCTCTCTGCACGGTGGTTTCCTGCCTTACACCTCTACCTTCCTGATGTTTGTGGAATATGCCCGTAACGCGGTGCGTATGGCTGCGCTGATGAAACAGCGTCAGGTGATGGTGTACACCCACGACTCCATCGGTCTGGGCGAAGATGGCCCGACTCACCAGCCGGTAGAGCAGGTTGCTTCCCTGCGTGTGACCCCGAACATGTCCACATGGCGTCCATGTGACCAGGTTGAATCTGCGGTAGCGTGGAAATATGGCGTTGAGCGTCAGGACGGCCCGACCGCACTGATCCTCTCCCGTCAGAACCTGGCTCAGCAGGATCGTACCGAAGAGCAGCTGGCGAACATCGCCCGCGGTGGTTATGTGCTGAAAGACTGCGACGGTCAGCCTGAGCTGATTTTCATCGCGACCGGTTCTGAAGTTGAACTGGCGGTTGCGGCATGGGATCAGCTGGCAGGCGAAGGCGTTAAAGCGCGCGTGGTTTCCATGCCGTCTACCGACGCCTTCGACAAGCAGGATGCGGCATACCGTGAGTCCGTGCTGCCGAAAGCTGTTTCTGCCCGTGTTGCTATCGAAGCGGGTATCGCTGACTACTGGTTCAAATACGTGGGCCTGAACGGCGCTATCGTCGGCATGACCACCTTCGGTGAGTCTGCGCCGGCTGAGCAGCTGTTCGAAGAGTTCGGCTTCACCGTTGAGAACGTGGTCGCGAAAGCGAAAGAACTGCTGTAATCGTGGTTGATGCGGTGCAGGCAAATGCCTTCACCGCAGCCCTCTCCCTGTAAGAGAAGGCGCAAACCCTAAAAACGGTAACCCTTTGGTTACCGTTTTGCTTTTATCTGCCCACCCGGCTTTTTGTGCATCTTATTCCTCATAAATGTAATACGCCTGTAAGTTATTCCATTCAAAATGTGATATGCGTCATATAGCTGGCTTATTGCTCTGGACGGACATTCCCTTTATTCCATGTTTCGCTTATTCTAGCTGAAGCGTTTCAGTCGATTAAACGTTCGACAAATGACCAATCAGTTGGAGTTTGTGACAGGCGAGGATTCCCCTCAGAGCGTTGCTGGATTACTCTGTCAGCCACCTCGAATCAGGGAAAGCTTTGCAGGAGACTTATGACCGTACGCGTAGCGATTAATGGTTTCGGTCGCATCGGACGCAACGTGGTTCGTGCTTTATATGAATCCGGGCGTCGGGCGGAAATGACCGTGGTGGCCATCAATGAACTGGCGGATGCCGCAGGCATGGCGCATTTATTGAAATATGACACCAGCCATGGGCGCTTTGCCTGGGACGTTCGTCAGGAGAGAGAGCAGCTGTTCGTCGGTGATGACGTGATTCGTGTCCTGCACGAGCAGACGATCGACACCTTACCCTGGCGTGAGCTGGGCGTAGATGTGGTGCTCGACTGTACCGGCGTTTACGGTAATCGCGCGCACGGCGAAGCCCATCTGGCGGCTGGCGCTAAGAAAGTGCTCTTCTCACATCCGGGCAGTAACGATCTCGATGCCACGGTGGTTTACGGCGTGAACCATCATGAGCTGCAAGCGGAACACCGCATCGTCTCCAATGCTTCCTGCACCACCAACTGTATTATTCCGGTCATCAAACTGCTGGACGATGCCTACGGCATTGAATCGGGCACCGTGACCACGATTCATTCCGCTATGCACGATCAGCAGGTCATTGACGCATACCACCCGGACCTGCGACGCACTCGCGCGGCGAGTCAGTCGATTATCCCGGTGGATACCAAACTGGCGGCCGGAATTACCCGAATTTTTCCCCAGTTTGAAGACCGTTTTGAAGCCATCGCCGTACGTGTTCCAACGATCAACGTGACGGCGATTGACCTCAGCGTGACCGTGAAAAAACCGGTAAAAGCCTGTGAGGTCAACCTGTTGCTGCAAAAAGCGGCACAGCAAGCATTTCATGGTATAGTTGACTATACGGAATTACCGTTGGTCTCAGTAGATTTTAACCACGATCCGCATAGCGCCATCGTCGATGGCACCCAAACGCGCGTAAGTGGGGCACATCTGATTAAAACGCTGGTCTGGTGTGATAACGAATGGGGCTTTGCTAACAGGATGCTCGACACCACGTTAGCCATGGCCGCACAAGGTTTCAGGTAAGGCGCCTGTTGCGTCTGCAAAACTTTAAGAATCAACGAGAGGATTCACCATGTCTGTAATTAAGATGACCGATCTGGATCTGGCAGGTAAACGCGTTTTCATCCGTGCGGATCTGAACGTACCGGTTAAAGATGGGAAAGTAACCAGCGACGCGCGTATCCGTGCCTCTCTGCCAACCATCGAACTGGCACTGAAGCAGGGCGCAAAAGTGATGGTAACCTCCCACCTGGGTCGTCCGACCGAAGGCGAGTACAACGAAGAGTTCTCTCTGCTGCCGGTTGTTAATTACCTGAAAGACAAACTGTCCAGCCCGGTACGTCTGGTTAAAGACTACCTGGATGGCGTGGAAGTGGCTGAAGGTGAGCTGGTTGTTCTGGAAAACGTTCGCTTCAACAAAGGCGAAAAGAAAGACGACGAAACTCTGTCCAAAAAATACGCGGCACTGTGCGACGTGTTCGTAATGGATGCTTTCGGTACTGCTCACCGTGCGCAGGCTTCTACCCACGGTATCGGTAAATTCGCCGACGTCGCTGTGCAGGTCCACTGCTGGCTGACGAACTGGAAGCTCTGGGCAAAGCCCTGAAAGAACCTGCTCGTCCAATGGTTGCTATCGTTGGCGGTTCTAAAGTTTCTACCAAACTGACGTTCTGGATTCCCTGTCCAAAATCGCTGACCAGCTGATCGTGGGTGGCGGTATCGCTAACACCTTCGTGGCTGCTCAAGGCCATAACGTTGGTAAATCCCTGTACGAAGCAGACCTGGTTGACGAAGCCAAACGCCTGCTGACCACTTTGTGATATCCCTGTCCCAACTGACGTTCGCGTGGCGACCGAGTTCTCTGAAACCGCAACCGCTGAACTGAAATCTGTCTCTGACATCAAAAACGAAGAGCAGATTCTGGACCTGGGCGACGCCTCTGCAGAGAAGCTGGCTGAGATCCTGAAGAATGCGAAAACCATTCTGTGGAACGGCCCGGTTGGCGTGTTCGAATTCCCGAACTTCCGTAAAGGTACTGAAATCGTGGCTAACGCGATTGCAGACAGCGAAGCGTCTCCATTGCTGGTGGCGGTGATACCCTGGCAGCAATCGATCTGTTCGGTATTTCCGACAAGATCTCCTACATCTCCACTGGCGGCGGCGCATTCCTCGAATTCGTGGAAGGCAAAGTTCTGCCAGCAGTAGCCATGCTCGAAGAGCGCGCTAAGAAGTAAGCCATTTTAGGGCAGGGAAACCTGCCCAATTTCAGCGTGCTTTTAATAGCTTCGCCCTTTCCAAGGCCGAAGATACAGGACTCGCAACATGTCTAAAATTTTTGATTTCGTAAAACTGGCGTGATCACTGGTGATGACGTTCAGAAGGTGTTCCAGGTAGCAAAAGAAAACAACTTTGCTCTGCCAGCGGTTAACTGCGTCGGTACCGACTCCTATCAACGCCGTACTGGGAAGCCGCAGCAAAAGTTAAAGCGCCGGTAATCCGTTCAGTTCTCCAACGGCGGTGCTGCGTTTTATCGCAGGTAAAGGCGTGAAAACTGACGTTCCTCAGGGTGCGGCAATCCTGGGGCGCAATCTCTGGCGCACACCACGTTCACCAGATGGCTGAGCACTATGGTGTTCCGGTTATCCTGCACACTGACCACTTGCGCGAAGAAACTGCTGCCGTGGATCGACGGTCTGCTGGACGCGGGCGAAAAACACTTCGCTGCAACCGGTAAGCCACTGTTCTCTTCTCACATGATCGACCTGTCTGAAGAGTCTCTGGAAGAGAACATCGAGAATCTGCTCTAAATACCTGGCGCGCATGGCCAAAATGGACATGACTCTGGAAATTGAACTGGGTTGCACCGGTGGCGAAGAAGACGGCGTGGACAACAGCCACATGGACGCTTCTGCCCTGTACACTCAGCCAGAAGACGTTGATTACGCTTACACCGAGCTGAGCAAATCAGCCCGCGTTTCACCATCGCTGCTTCCTTCGGTAACGTACACGGCGTGTACAAGCCAGGCAACGTGGTTCTGACCCCAACCATTCTGCGTGATTCTCAGGAATACGTTTCCAAGAAACATAACCTGCCGCATAACAGCCTGAACTTCGTCTTCCACGGCGGTTCCGGTTCTTCTGCTCAGGAAATCAAAGACTCCGTAAGCTACGGTGTTATCAAAATGAACATCGATACCGATACCCAATGGGCAACCTGGGACGGTATCCTGCCAGTACTACAAAACTAACGAAGCTTACCTGCAGGGCCAGCTGGGCAACCCGAAAGGCGAAGACCAGCCGAACAAGAAATACTACGATCCACGTGTATGGCTGCGTTCAGCGCAGACCTCTATGGTGACGCGTCTGGAGCAGGCATTCAAAGAGCTGAACGCGGTTGACGTTCTGTAATTTGCGCTGCTAACAGCCTCAGAAAGCCCCGCGTTAACCGCGGGCTTTTTTTATGCCTTTCAACTGTCTACGGACACTATTTATGTGATCTGTTTGGCAAAACCCCCGCTTTTGTTTACCCTTTACTAACTTGCCTGCCTCGATGGGGATGCATTTCTATGGTTTGCTTAGATAAGGAATATTGAATGGAAGATCTCGGTGTTGTAGATAGCATCAATAACGCGGGTTCCTGGCTGGTGCGCAACCAGGCCGTTGCTGCTGAGTTATGCCGTTAACATTGTGGCGGCTATCGCGATTATCGTCATCGGTATGATCGTGGCGCGCATCATCTCTAACGCCGTTAACCGCGTAATGCGAGCGCGTCATATTGATGCCACGGTGGCAGATTTCCTCTCCGCGCTGGTGCGCTACGGTGTTATCGCGTTTACGCTGATTGCGGCCCTGGGGCGTGTCGGGGTGCAAACAGCATCGGTTATCGCAGTACTGGGTGCCGCAGGTCTGGCTATTGGTCTGGCGTTGCAAGGCTCGCTGTCGAATCTGGCCGCAGGCGTGCTGTTAGTAACCTTCCGTCCGTTCCGCTCCGGCGAATATGTTGATCTCGGCGGTGTGGCCGGTACTGTGCTGCAGGTGCAGATCTTCTCTACCACGCTGCGCAGCGCGGATGGTCGTATGGTCGTGATCCCGAACGGCAAAATCATCGCCAATAACATCATCAACTTTTCCCGTGAACCGGTACGTCGTAATGAGTTCATTATTGGCGTGGCGTATGACTCTGATATCGAAAAGGTGAAGCAACTGCTCACCAACATTATCGAATCGGATGATCGCATTCTGAAAGATCGTGAGATGACCGTACGCCTGAATGAACTGGGTGCTTCATCCATCAACTTTGTGGTGCGCGTCTGGAGCAACAGCAGTGATTTGCAGAGCGTTTACTGGGATGTACTGGAACGCATCAAGCGCGACTTTGACGCCAACGACATCAGCTTCCCATATCCGCAGATGGACGTTTAACTTCAAGCGTGTGAAAGAACCGGCAGAATAACGTTTCTCCGTTACCCGGCGCGCGCAATGCGTGCCGGGCTTATTAGCTTCACTTATTACCAATTAATATTATCCATTTCCTCTTATTATCCCCCCGCAGTATAGTTTGCCCTCAGACAGTTTATTGAGATTGATTCCGATGTTATCTTTTTATATTCAAGGTCTTATGATTGGTGCGGCAATGATCCTGCCCCCTCGGTCCGCAAAATGCGTTTGTAATGAATCAGGGGATTCGCCGCCAGTATCACCTGATGATTGCCTTGCTCTGCGCGGTAAGCGATATGCTTCTGATCTGTGCCGGTATTTTCGGCGGTAGCGCACTGCTGATGCAGTCACCCTGGCTGCTGGCGCTAGTGACCTGGGGCGGCGTCGCGTTTCTGCTGTGGTATGGTTTTGGTGCCCTGAAAACGGCGATGGGCAGCAATATTGAGCTGGCCAGCGCCGAAGTGATGAAGCAGGGGCGCTGGAAAATTATTGTGACCAATGCTGGCGGTGACCTGGCTTAATCCACACGTCTATCTGGATACTTTCGTGGTGTTGGGTAAGCCTTGGAGGGCAACTGGATGCCGAGCCGAGACGCTGGTTTGCGCTGGGTACCGTTAGCGCCTCTTTCCTGTGGTTCTTTGGCCTGGCGCTGCTCGCTGCATGGCTGGCTCCCCGTCTGCGCACCGCTAAAGCTCAGCGCATTATCAACGCACTGGTGGGCCTGGTGATGTGGTTTATCGCTTTTCAGCTGGCGAAAGAGGGGATTCATCATATTCGTGAACTATTCTACTAAGCGTTGTCTTATGGACATTCGACCAGCAGGCGCTAAGCTTGCTGGCATGCGCCCCTGTTACATGGGCACTCTTCGCAACATGGAGGAATAAAAGTGAAGTTGAATGTAATCGCCCTGGCGGCATTAATGGGTTTTTGGCGCAGCATCCGTTCAGGCCAGTGAACTGCCTGATAGCCCGCACATTGTGACCTCTGGTACCGCAAGCGTGGATGCGGCACCCGATATCGCAACCTTAGCCATCGAAGTGAACGTGGCGGCAAAAGATGCGGCCCACCGCCAAGAAACAGGCAGACGATCGCGTTGCGCAATATCTCTCTTTCCTGGAGCAGAACGGCGTCGGTAAAAAAGACATCAATTCTGCCAACCTGCGTACCCAACCGGACTATGACTATAAGGATGGCAAAAGCATCCTGAAAGGTTACGCGCGGTGCGTACCGGTGGAAGTGACGGTGCGTCAGCTTGATAAGCTTAACTCTCTGTTAGATGGCGCGCTGAAAGCAGGTCTGAACGAGATCCGTTCTGTGTCCCTGGGTGTTGCGCAACCTGAGAAGTATAAAGATGAAGCGCGTAAAGCGGCAATTGATGATGCCGTGCGTCAGGCGCAGCAACTGGCTTCTGGCTTCAACAGCAAGCTTGGCCCGGTTTACAGCGTGCGTTACCACGTCTCTAACTATCAGCCCAGCCCGATGGTTCGCATGATGAAATCTGAAGCGGCACCGGTCTCTGCGCAGGATACCTACGAACAGCCAACGATTCAGTTTGACGATCAGGTTGATGTGGTGTTCCAGCTGGAGCCAGCTCAGGGCCAGCAGCAGAGCACGCAGCCTCAGCAGACTCAGCAGACTCAGCAGAACGAGCAGCCTCAGCAGACTCAGGAGCAAGATACGGCGACCAAAGCACCGTAACTCTTGTTTGTCAGCACAAATACAGGCCGGGTTCGCGTTAATGCGACCCGGCTTTTTTATTAATCCTGGCGCAGGACCTTATGACCATGGGCCAGCAGTGCATCGGTGACGTTGCGCATCATCCGGCTTTCTGGTGCAAAGCGGTGCCAGTAGAGCATACGGCGCTGGTGTAAGCCTGGCGTCAGGTCGATCAGCTCGCCGCTGTTCAGCTCTTTCTCGATCTGCAGATGTGGGATCATGCAGCAGGTCGTGCCCTGGACGTGCCAGCTGCACGAAGGCTTCGGAAGAGTTAACGATATGGCAAGGTACGCTGCCGGGTGGCAGGTCGAAGTTCTGCTGTAAAAATGCCTGATGCATATCATCAAGATGGTCAAAGGCCACGGCAGGCGCTTTCAGCAGGGCGGCACGGGTAACGCCGTTCGGGAAGTAACGCTCGGCAAAGGCTTTCGAGGCGACGAACAGGTAATCCAGAGCCCCCAGCTGATCCACCAGGCAGCTTGGCAGCGCCTGAGGCTGGATACTGACCGCCCCGACCACTTCACCGCGGCGCAGGCGCTCCTGGGTACGGGTTTCGTCTTCTACCTGTAAATTTAGCCGGATAGGCGAATCAGCCAGCACCGGGGCGAGGGCAGGGAGAAGCCAGGTTGCCAGACTGTCGGCGTTGACCGCCAGAGAGAGCAGCAGCGGCGTGGAGCCGGTCTGCTCATCGCCCAGCCACTCATCCTCCAGCAGCTCAACCTGACGCAGCAGCGCCAGCAGCTTCTGCCCCTGTTCGGTTGGGCGCGGCGGCACGGTACGAACCAGCAGCGGCTGCCCGAACATGTTCTCAAGCTGTTTGATTCGTTGTGAAACAGCGGATTGGGTAATGCACAGCTTTTTGTGCTGCGCGTTCGAATCCGCGTTCACGAATAACGGCATCAAGCGCCTGTAATGTTCTGTAGTCCGGACGTTTCATTGCTCTGGCTGACTCCCAAAAAATACGATACTTCGCACTATGACATAAATTTATGTTTTGATACAGACGAAATTGGTGACCTCGCAGATCACATGGCGCAGGCGAATGCTCTATAATTGCGCGTCACGCAAAATCACCACGGGCAAGAGATCATGACGCAGGATGAACTGAAAAAAGCAGTAGGATGGGCCGCTCTCCAGTATGTACAGCCGGGTACCATTGTCGGCGTGGGCACAGGTTCAACGGCAGCACACTTTATTGATGCGCTGGGCACGATGAAAGGCCAGATCGGAGGGCGCCGTTTCAAGCTCCGATGCATCCACGGAAAAACTGAAAAGCCTGGGTATCACCGTGTTCGATCTGAACGAAGTTGACCGTCTGGGGATTTACGTCGACGGCGCGGATGAGATCAACGGCCATATGCAGATGATCAAGGGCGGCGGTGCGGCACTGACGCGCGAGAAAATCATCGCCTCCGTGGCAGACAAGTTTATCTGTATTGCGGATGCCTCCAAGCAAGTTGATATCCTCGGCAACTTCCCGCTGCCAGTTGAAGTGATCCCAATGGCGCGCAGCGCGGTTGCCCGCGAGCTGGTGAAACTGGGTGGTCGCCCGGAATACCGCCAGGGCGTGGTAACGGACAACGGTAACGTGATTCTGGATGTTCACGGTCTGGAGATCCTCGACGCCGTGGCGCTGGAAAATGCCATCAATGGCCTGCCAGGCGTGGTAACGGTAGGGTTATTCGCTAATCGTGGCGCGGATGTCGCGCTGATCGGCACCGCCGATGGCGTTAAAACCATCGTGAAATGATCTGACGGGGGGAGCCTCCCCCCGCTAACTTTTTTTGCAACAGCGATATTCGGTGACTTGTGTCACATTTCTAACCCTCTCCTGACGATCCTACCGCTTTCGTATTGCTCCACAGCATTTTTCACTGCCAATTGGCGCTGTATGACATTTCTTCAGAGTGCCGACGCAAACGTTCATATTGCTGCAATAGTTTTTTTTGATATGTTGGCGGGAGCGGATTTTAAATCAGCACAACAACAGTTCAGACAATCAGACAGGGTCGGGGAAATGGCAAAGGTATCACTGGAGAAAGACAAGATTAAATTTCTGCTGGTCGAAGGGGTGCATCAGAAAGCACTGGATAGCCTTCGTGCGGCAGGTTATACCAACATCGAATTCCACAAAGGTGCGCTGGATACCGAACAGCTGAAAGAGTCGATCCGTGATGCTCATTTCATCGGCCTGCGATCCCGTACCCACCTGACCGAAGATGTCATTGCTGCAGCAGAAAAACTGGTCGCGATTGGCTGCTTCTGCATCGGCACCAACCAGGTTGATCTCAATGCTGCCGCGAAGCGCGGTATTCCGGTCTTCAACGCGCCATTCTCCAACACCCGTTCCGTAGCGGAGCTGGTCATCGGTGAACTTCTGCTGCTGCTACGCGGCATTCCTGAAGCCAACGCCAAGGCCCACCGCGGGATCTGGAATAAACTGGCATCTGGCTCTTTCGAAGCGCGTGGTAAAAAACTGGGCATTATCGGTTATGGCCACATCGGCACGCAGCTGGGCATTCTGGCGGAATCGCTGGGGATGCACGTCTTTTTCTACGATATCGAAAACAAGCTGCCGCTGGGTAATGCCACCCAGGTTCAGCATCTCTCCGACCTGCTCAATATGAGCGATGTGGTGAGCCTGCACGTGCCGGAAAATGCCTCCACCAAAAACATGATGGGTGCGGAAGAGCTGGCGCTGATGAAGCCGGGTTCACTTCTGATCAACGCCGCGCGCGGTACGGTGGTAGATATCCCTGCGCTGTGCGAAGCCCTGAAAAGCAAACATCTGGCGGGCGCGGCGATTGACGTCTTCCCTACCGAGCCTGCGACCAACAGCGACCCGTTCACTTCGCCGCTGTGCGAGTTCGACAACGTGATCCTGACGCCACACATCGGTGGCTCTACGCAGGAAGCACAGGAAAATATCGGTCTTGAAGTGGCCGGTAAGCTGAGCAAATACTCCGACAACGGTTCAACCCTGTCTGCGGTCAACTTCCCGGAAGTCTCTTTGCCGCTGCACGGCGGGCGTCGCCTGCTGCACATTCATGAAAACCGTCCAGGCGTACTGACGGCCATTAACCAGATCTTCGCTGAGCAGGGTGTGAACATCGCGGCACAGTATCTGCAAACTAACGCGCAGATGGGGTATGTGGTTATTGATATTGAAGCGGATGAAGATGTTGCAGAGAAAGCGTTGCAGGCGATGAAGGCCATTCCGGGCACTATCCGCGCGCGTCTGCTCTACTAAGTGAGTGCCATCTGATCCCCGGCGGCGCTTCGCTTGCCGGGCCTGCGGATCTTACTGGCCGGGTAAGGCGGAGTCGCCACCCGGCTTTTTTCACCACTGCCAGATCTTCGACGGTGTCACTACCGCCGGCAGCGGAATATCCCATTTTTCCACCGGCAACTTTTCAACGCCCTGGCAATCATGTGCGTAGCCCACCGGTTGCAGGCCATGCTGCTGCCAGTTCTGCAACGTGCGATCGTAAAATCCTCCGCCCATACCTAAACGCTGACCGCTTTTATCAAAAGCCACCAGCGGCGTTACCAGCACATCCAGTTGCTCAAGCGGCAACACGTCGCGCACGTCCAGTTTCGGTTCGGTGATTTTCAGACGATTCACCACCAGTTCGCTATGAGGATGGTAGTGCAGAAACAGCAGATTTCCCGGACTGAAAGGGTGCAGTACCGGCAGGTAAACTTTTTTTTCCGGTGCGCCAGAGTTCATCGATCAGCGGTTGGGTGTCAAGTTCGCCATCAAAAGAGAGAAACAGGGCGACGGTGTGCGCCATTACGACGGGCGGATACGCCATCATGCGGGCCGCGGCTTGTTGCGCAAAATGGGCTTGCTGTTCAGGCGTTAAGGCTCTGCGATGCTGACGAATTAACTGACGAATGTGTTGACGTGAGGCAGGAACTTCAGGAAGTTGCGTCATGGTAGTCGCTGAGTAGAAAGGTGAGGGAATCTCCGAGATGCCGCCGCAGGCTGTAACCTTGAACCCTTGGTTCAAGGTGAATGTGTCGTCATGATTTTAAGGCTTCTCGGACGAACCGAGCATGCTCACCAACCATGGAGCGCCACATTCTTGTGGTATGAAATATCGGCTCAGGGGACTGGCCCGCATGCGAACATCTCAGAGAAATTTTTCCTTCAGGGTCACTCTACCATAGTAGACCACGAAGTGTTATTCAAAGTTTTGCCCCGGTCTGTCTGTAATGCGACCCTGATCAAGCAATGCCTGTTCAATGGTCTGCTGGAGCATTTTAATGCGTTGTTCCATGCTCGCCGCGTAATCGCGGGTCTTCGCTTTTTCCTGAGCCAGTTCATAACTGATGTTCAACGCGGCGATGAAGACCAGTTGCTCAGTATTTGTGACTCTAGTGCGTTCTTTTAAATCTTGCAACCGCTGATTCAAATCATCCGCAGCCTGATTCAAAGCATCCCTTTGTTCAGGCGGACAATTCACTCGCAGCGAACGGCCAAAAATTTGGATATCGACGGGTTGTGCAGACATGCCACCTTCCTGCTGTTTGACTGCGCTGCCTTCACATCCGCTTCCGGGGGCTGCGAAGGGGCGACACTATAGCTACCCTGGTGCGTAGATACAAGCCCTATTCTGGTTCACCAGGGTCCAAAGTGGTAGCATATCATGAATATTCCTCCCATTGATGACGAATGCCATGTCTATACAGAACGAAATGCCTGGTTACAACGACGTTAGCCAGTTACTGAACCAGCAAGGCGTGGGGTTAACGCCGGCTGAAATGCACGGTCTGATCAGCGGGATGCTGTGTGGTGGAAACAACGACAGCTCATGGCTGCCGCTGGTTCACGACCTGACGAACGAAGGTCTGGCGTTCGGCCACGATCTCGCCCAGGCGTTGCGCAATATGCATGGCGCAACCAGCGATGCGCTCGAAGATGACGGTTTCCTTTTTCAGCTTTATCTGCCTGATGGAGACGGCGTCAGCGTATTCGAACGCGCCGATGCGCTGGCCGGTTGGGTCAACCACTATCTGTTAGGATTGGGTGTGACGCAGCCTAAGCTCGAAAAAGTGACGGGCGAAGCGGGAGAAGCGATCGACGATCTGCGTAACATCGCTCAACTGGGCTACGATGAAGACGAAGATCAGGAAGAGCTGGAGATGTCCCTCGAAGAGATCATCGAGTACGTGCGCGTTGCGTCTCTGCTCTGCCACGATACCTTTACGCGCACACAGCCCACTGCGCCGGAAGTGCGTAAACCAACCTTACACTAATAAAAACTACTGGAGGGTGTCATGACTCAGCAAGAGTATCTTCGCCGCCGTCAGGCGCTGCTGGCTACGATGCAGCCGGGCAGCGCCGCGTTGATTTTTGCCGCACCGGAAGCCACACGCAGCAACGATAGCGAATATCCGTACCGCCAGAGCAGTGATTTCTGGTACTTCACCGGCTTTAACGAGCCGGAGTCGGTGCTGGTGCTGATTAAAAGTCACGATACCCACAACCACAGCGTGCTGTTTAACCGCGTCCGGGATCTCACCGCCGAGATCTGGTTTGGTCGCCGTCTGGGCCAGCAGGCCGCGCCGGGAAAAGCTGGGCGTCGATCGCGCCCTGGCGTTCAGCGAAATCAACGAGCAGCTTTACCAGTTGCTCAATGGCCTGGACACGGTCTACCACGCGCAGGGTGAATACGCTTATGCCGACGAGATTGTCTTTGCCGCGCTGGATAAGCTGCGTAAAGGTTCCCGGCAAAACCTGAAGGCACCCGCAACCCTCACCGACTGGCGTCCTGCCGTCCACGAGCTGCGCCTGTTTAAGTCAGACGAAGAGCTGGATGTCATGCGTAAAGCGGGGGAGATTAGCGCTCTGGCCCATACCCGGGCGATGCAAAAGTGCCGTCCGGGGATGTTCGAATATCAGCTGGAAGGCGAAATTCACCATGAGTTTACGCGCCACGGCGCGCGCTATCCGGCGTACAACACCATCGTTGGCGGCGGTGAAAATGGCTGCATTCTGCATTACACCGAAAACGAGTCTGAACTGCGGGATGGCGATCTGGTACTGATTGATGCCGGATGCGAATTTAAAGGCTATGCCGGTGATATCACCCGCACCTTCCCGGTGAACGGCAAGTTTACCCCGGCCCAGCGCGAAATCTACGACATCGTGCTGCACTCGCTGGACACCGCGCTGATGCTGTTCCGCCCCGGCACCTCCATTCAGGATGTCACCGGGGAAGTGGTGCGGATTATGGTTAGCGGGCTGGTGGATCTGGGTATTCTTAACGGCGACGTCGATCAGCTGATTGCTGACAATGCTCACCGTCCCTTCTTTATGCATGGCCTGAGCCACTGGCTGGGGCTGGACGTGCATGACGTGGGCGTGTATGGCCCGGAACGTTCGCGCGTGCTGGAGCCGGGAATGGTGCTGACCGTTGAACCGGGACTCTATATTGCCCCGGATGCCCGATGTGCCCGCCCAGTATCGCGGTATCGGCATTCGTATTGAAGATGACATTGTGATCACCGAAACCGGTAACGAAAACCTGACGGCCTCCGTGGTGAAAAATGCCGACGAGATTGAAGCCCTGATGGCGGCGGCACGCTCATGAGCATCATCATTGTTGGCGGAGGCATGACGGGAGCAACGCTGGCGCTGACCCTCTCCACGCTGACCCAGGGTAAGCTTCCGGTCCATCTGGTGGAAGCCGTGGCACCACAATCGACCGGCCATCCGGGGTTTGATGGCCGTGCCATCGCCCTGGCGCAGGGCACCTGCCAGCAGCTGGCCCGCAGTGGTATCTGGCAGGCGATTGCCGATTGCGCCACCGCTATCGAAACCGTTCATGTCAGCGATCGGGGCCACGCCGGGTTTGTCACCCTTGAGGCGCAGGATTATCGCATTGATGCGCTGGGGCAGGTGGTCGAGCTGCACGACGTGGGGCTGCGCCTGTTCCGTCTGTTGCAGGATGCTCCAGGCGTAACGCTACATTGCCCGGCACGTGTCGAGCATTTTACCCGCAGCGAAACGTCGGTCAGCGTCACGCTGAATGACGGCACTACGCTCGATGGACAACTGCTGGTGGCGGCCGATGGCTCCCGTTCGGCGCTCGGCCAGCAGTGCGGAATTCAGTGGCAGCAACAGCCGTACCATCAACTGGCGGTGATTGCTAACGTGGCCACCGCCGAGCCGCACCGTGGCCGCGCCTTTTGAACGTTTTACCCAGCATGGCCCGCTGGCCATGCTGCCTATGTCGCAGGGGCGCAGCTCGCTGGTCTGGTGCCATCCGCTGGAAAAAGCGGATGAAGTGCAGGGCTGGTCTGACGAACGCTTCTGCGCCGAACTGCAAAAGCCTTTGGCTGGCGGGCTGGGGCGTATCACCCAGGCCGGGAAGCGTTCAGCCTATCCGCTGGGCATTAACCACGGCGTCGCAGTCTGTCTCCCATCGCGTCGCGCTGGTAGGCAATGCGGCGCAGACGTTACACCCTATCGCCGGACAGGGCTTTAACCTCGGGCTGCGCGATGTGATGACCCTTGCCGAAACGCTGGCGCAGGCGTTTGAACAACAGCAGGATTGCGGAGCATATCCGGTGCTGTGCCAGTATCAGAAACGACGTCAGGCAGATAAAGAGGCGACCATCGGCGTGACCGACGGGCTGGTACACCTGTTTGCCAATCGCTGGGCACCGCTGGTTGTCGGGCGTAACCTGGGGTTGATGGCGATGGAATTATTCATTCCGGCACGCGATGTGCTGGCGCAGAGGACTCTCGGTTGGGTCGCTCGCTAAGGAGTAAACAAAGTGCAGAATGTTGATGTTGCCATTGTCGGTGGCGGAATGGTAGGACTGGCGCTGGCCTGTGGTTTGCAGGGCAGCGGTCTGCGCGTGGCGGTGCTGGAGCAGAAACAGCCTCAGCCAGTCGCTTCTGATGCGCCGCCTGAACTCCGTGTTTCGGCGATCAACGCCGCCAGTGAAAAGCTGCTCACGCGGATCGGCGTCTGGTCAGACATTATTGCCCAGCGCGCCAGCCGTTATCACGGCATGGAAGTGTGGGATAAAGACAGCTTCGGGCATATCGCTTTTGATGATGAAAGCATGAGCTACAGCCATCTCGGCCATATCATCGAAAACGCCGTGATTCACCATGCATTGTGGCAGAAAGCGCAACAGTGCAGCGACGTTACCCTGATTGCCCCCGCGCAGCTGCAGCAGGTTGCCTGGGGCGAAAACGATGCGTTCATTACCCTGCAAAGTGGCGATATGCTGACTGCTCGCCTGGTGGTGGGGGCCGACGGGGCAAACTCCTGGCTGCGTAACAAAGCCGACATTCCGCTGACGTACTGGGACTACCGCCACCATGCGCTGGTGGCTACTATTCGCACCGTGGAGCCGCATCAGGCCGTGGCCCGGCAGATTTTCCACAATGATGGCATTCTCGCTTTCCTGCCTCTCAGCGATCCGCGCCTTTGCTCAATCGTCTGGTCGCTTTCACCCGAGAAGGCGCAGCAGATGCAGGAGGCATCAGCCGACGAGTTCAATCAGGCTCTGTGTATGGCCTTCGATAACCGACTGGGACTTTGCGCCGTCGAAAGCGAGCGGCAGGTGTTCCCGTTAACCGGTCGCTATGCGCGCCAGTTCGCGGCGCATCGTCTGGCGCTGGTGGGTGACGCGGCCACACACCATTCATCCGCTGGCCGGGCAGGGAGTTAACCTGGGCTTTATGGATGCTGCCGAGCTGGTGAGCGAACTTCGCCGCTTACAGCGTGACGGCAAGGACATCGGCCAGCATCTTTATCTGCGCCGGTACGAGCGCAGCCGTAAACACAGTGCGGCCATGATGCTGGCAGGCATGCAGGGCTTCCGCGAGCTGTTTGCCGGTGCCAACCCGGCGAAAAAACTGCTGCGCGACCTCGGCCTGAAGCTGGCTGATACCCTCCCGGGTGTTAAGCCACAGCTCCTGCGTCAGGCGATGGGTCTTAACGATCTGCCGGACTGGCTGCGCTAAAAACATACTGCATCCTTCAGGTTGCCTCTGCGTTGGCTGCGTCTGCTTACTGACCAGAATGAGCTTCTGGGGACGCTGAGGCTTGCCACGTTACCCGGCCTCGCCCCTTTAAGGCCAGTGCCAGCGTTGTTCAAAAACGTTGTAATGGTTTTTGTGCTGCAATCTGAATGACGTTGTCTATTTGACCCCCCGTCACACTTTATTCTCCCGGCCTGTGGGCCGGGGGAATTCCTTCGTTTGAAATAATCTAATTTCACCGACTTTTTCGCATTAGATAATCTAATCTCTCGATTTTTATGTTACGGAAATTTCGCGCATTTTTCCGCACTAAATATCACCCTGTGCTGAATCCCATCTTCCCGGCTTTGCGTTTGTGCGGAATGTTTCGCATTTTTGTAGTGAATAACTCTGTACGCTTTGTTGGCATTTTTGACCATAAGCTAATGTGATGGCCCGTTTTTCCTTATGGTTAACCACCGTTTTCAGTGGTAAGTTCAGGTAAAAGAGAACGTTTGCGTCGGTGTCCGGGAGTGATGCCGATGCCGGGTTTTATGGTGAATTTTTCAGCATAAAAACGCATGACAGCCCTGCTCATTCAACGAGGATAAGATGGCTCAACAGACGCCTTTGTACGAACAACACACCTTATGCGGTGCTCGCATGGTCGATTTTCCATGGCTGGATGATTGCCGCTGCATTACGGTTCGCAGATTGATGAGCATCATGCGGTGCGCACCGATGCCGGTATGTTCGACGTCTCGCATATGACCATTGTCGATCTGCACGGCAGCCGCACCCGGGATTTTCTGCGTTATCTGCTGGCGAACGACGTGGCGAAGCTCACGAAGCCGGGCAAAGCGCTCTATTCCGGCATGCTGAATGCCTCCGGCGGCGTGATTGACGACCTGATCGTCTATTACCTCTCCGATGATTTCTTCCGCCTCGTTGTTAACTCTGCCACCCGTGAAAAAGACCTCGCCTGGATCACCCAACACGCTGAACCTTATGCCATCGACATCACCGTGCGTGATGACCTGTCGCTGATTGCGGTGCAAGGGCCGAACGCGCAGGCGAAAGCCGCGTCACTGTTCAGCGATGAACAGCGCCAGGCCACCGACGGCATGAAGCCGTTCTTTGGCGTGCAGACGGGCGATCTGTTTGTGGCTACCACCGGTTACACCGGTGAAGCGGCTATGAAATTGCGATGCCGAACGAAAAAGCGGCCGACTTCTGGCGTGCCCTGGTGGAAGCGGGCGTTAAGCCAGCCGGTCTGGGCGCGCGCGACACGCTGCGTCTGGAAGCGGGCATGAATTTGTACGGCCAGGAGATGGACGAAGGCGTCTCTCCGCTGGCGGCCAATATGGGCTGGACCATCGCGTGGGAACCGGCCGATCGCGACTTTATCGGTCGTGAGGTGCTGGAGCAGCAGCGTGAGAAGGCACCGAGGCAGCTGGTTGGCCTGGTGATGACCGAGAAAGGCGTGTTGCGCGGCGAGCTGCCGGTGCGTTTCACCGATGCCAATGGCAACCACTGCGAAGGCATTATCACCAGCGGCACCTTCTCACCGACGCTGGGTTACAGTATTGCTCTGGCACGTGTGCCGGCGGGTATTGGCGAGACTGCCGTGGTGCAGATCCGCAACCGCGAAATGCCGGTCCGCGTGACCAAACCGATTTTTGTTCGCGCCGGTAAGCCGTCGCCTAATCATTTTATCAGGAGAAATTCAATGAGCAATGTGCCAGCAGAACTGAAATACAGCAAAGAACACGAGTGGCTGCGCAAAGAAGCCGACGGTACTTATACCGTGGGCATCACCGAACACGCCCAGGAGCTGTTGGGTGACATGGTGTTTGTAGATCTGCCCGACGTTGGCGCGACCGTAAGCGGCGGGGCGATGACTGCGCAGTGGCCGAGTCGGTTAAAAGCCGCTTCTGATATCTATGCCCCGGTGAGCGGTGAAATCGTTGCGGTAAACGACGCGCTGAGCGACTCCCCGGAACTGGTTAACAGCGAACCGTATGAAGGCGGCTGGATCTTTAAGATCAAAGCAGCGACGAAGCGCAGGTTGCCGCGCTGCTGGATGCGACCGCGTACGAAGCATTACTGGAAGACGAATAAGCCTTTTCCCTCTCCCCTGTGGGGAGAGGGTAGGGTGAGGGGAACAGACGACACCTTCACCCCAGCCCTCTCCCTTAGGGAGAGGGAGAAAACACATTCACTGCACGTTTCAGGAACCATCGCTCATGACACAGACTTTAAGCCAGCTTGAAAACCGTGGCGCCTTCATTGAACGTCACATTGGGCCGGATGCTCAGCAACAGCAGGAGATGCTGAAGACGGTTGGCGCGGATTCGTTAAACGCACTGATTTCGCAGATCGTGCCAAAGGATATTCAGCTCGCCACCCCGCCGCAGGTGGGGTGAAGCCACGACCTGAATTTGCCGCGCTGGCAGAACTGAAGGCCATTGCCGGCCTGAACAAGCGCTTTAAGTCTTACATTGGCATGGGCTACACCAACGTGCAGTTGCCGCCGGTGTATTCTGCGCAACATGCTGGAAAACCCGGGCTGGTACACCGCGTACACCCCGTATCAGCCGGAAGTCTCGCAGGGCCGTCTGGAAGCACTGTTGAACTTCCAGCAGGTGACGCTGGATCTGACCGGTCTGGACATCGCCTCCGCCTCGCTGCTGGATGAAGCCACCGCCGCCGCCGAAGCAATGGCGATGGCGAAACGCGTCAGCAAACTGAAGGGGGCGAACCGCTTCTTCGTCGCCGCCGATATTCACACCACAAACCCTCGACGTGGTACGTACGCGTGCCGAAACCTTTGGTTTTGAAGTGATTGTGGATGACGCAGAGAAAGTGCTGGATCACCAGGATGTGTTTGGCGTGCTGTTGCAGCAGGTGGGCACTACCGGTGAAGTTCACGATTACACGACTCTGATTGCCGAGCTGAAAGCGCGCAAAGTTGTCGTCAGCGTGGCGGCTGATTTTATGGCGCTGGTGCTGTTAACTGCCCGGGCAAACAAGGCGCAGACATTGTCTTCGGCTCCGCACAGCGCTTCGGCGTACCGATGGGCTACGGCGGTCCACACGCGGCCTTCTTCGCCGCTAAAGATGAATTCAAACGCTCCATGCCAGGCCGTATTATCGGTGTGTCGAAAGATGCCGCCGGTAACACCGCCCTGCGCATGGCGATGCAGACGCGCGAGCAGCATATTCGTCGTGAGAAAGCGAACTCCAACATCTGTACCTCACAGGTGCTGCTGGCTAACATCGCCAGCCTGTACGCCGTCTTCCACGGCCCGGTTGGCCTGAAACGTATCGCCAGCCGTATTCACCGTCTGGCCGATATCCTGGCCTGCGGTCTGCAGCAGAAAGGACAAAAACTGCGCCACGCGCACTTCTTCGATACCTTGTGTGTCGAAGTGGCCGACAAAGCGGCGGTGCTGGCACGCGCTGAGGCAGCAGAGATTAACCTGCGTAGCGACATTCTGAATGCCGTCAGCATCACGCTGGATGAGACCACCACCCGTGAAGATGTTCAGGTGCTGTTCAACGTCCTGCTGGGTGATGACCACGGTCTGAACATTGATACCCTGGACAAAGAGGTGGCGCATGACAGCCGCTCTATCCAGGCAACCATGCTGCGCGACGACGCGATCCTGGCCCATCCGGTATTCAACCGCTACCACAGCGAAACCGAGATGATGCGCTATATGCACTCTCTGGAGCGCAAGGATCTGGCGCTGAACCAGGCGATGATCCCGCCTGGGTTCCTGCACCATGAAGCTCAACGCCGCCGCCGAGATGATCCCGATCACCTGGCCGGAGTTTGCTGAGCTGCACCCGTTCTGCCCGGCAGATCAGGCGGAAGGCTATCATCAGATGATCAACCAGCTCTCCGACTGGCTGGTGAAACTGACCGGTTACGATGCGCTCTGCATGCAGCCGAACTCTGGCGCACAGGGCGAATACGCGGGTCTGCTGGCAATCCGTCACTACCACGAGAGCCGCAACGAAGGCCATCGTGATATCTGTCTTATCCCAAGCTCCGCCCACGGCACCAACCCGGCTTCTGCACAGATGGCAGGGATGGAAGTGGTGGTCGTGGCCTGTGATAAAAACGGCAACATCGATCTGGCTGATCTGCGCGCTAAAGCGGAACAGACCAGCGATAAACTCTCCTGCATCATGGTGACCTATCCGTCTACACACGGGGTGTACGAAGAGACCATCCGCGAAGTGTGCGAAATTGTGCACCAGCATGGCGGCCAGGTTTACCTCGATGGTGCCAACATGAACGCCCAGGTGGGGATCACCACACCAGGCTTTATCGGCGCAGACGTATCTCACCTGAACCTGCACAAAACCTTCTGCATTCCGCACGGTGGTGGCGGCCCCGGGCATGGGTCCGATTGGCGTCAAAGCGCACCTGGCACCGTTCGTACCGGGTCACAGCGTCGTGCAGATCGAAGGCATGCTTACCCGTCAGGGCGCGGTTTCCGCGGCTCCGTTTGGTAGCGCCTCTATTCTGCCAATCAGCTGGATGTACATCCGCATGATGGGCGCAGAAGGGCTGAAGCAGGCAAGCCAGGTGGCGATCCTGAATGCTAACTACATCGCGACTCGCCTGAAATCTGCTTTCCCGGTGCTCTACACCGGTCGCGATGGCCGCGTGGCGCACGAATGTATTCTCGATATTCGCCCGCTGAAAGAGCAGAGTGGCATTAGCGAACTGGACATCGCCAAGCGCCTCATCGACTACGGCTTCCACGCGCCAACCATGTCGTTCCCGGTTGCAGGTACGCTGATGGTGGAGCCAACCGAGTCTGAGAGCAAAGCCGAGCTGGACCGCTTTATTGATGCAATGCTGGCGATCCGCATGGAGATCGATCGCGTGCTGGACGGCGAATGGACGCTGGAAGATAACCCGCTGGTCAATGCGCCACACACGCAGCACGAAATGGTGGCTGAGTGGAACCACGCTTACAGCCGCGAGCTGGCGGTCTTCCCGGCAGGCGTAGCGAACAAATACTGGCCAACCGTGAAACGTCTTGATGACGTCTATGGCGACCGCAACCTGTTCTGCTCCTGTGTACCTATGAGCGAATACCAGTAATCGTTCAGCTAGAGTAAGGTATTGATATAGGCCGGGTAAGGCGAAGCCGCCACCCGGCTTTTTTCTTTCTGGAGGTGTGTAATGGCAATTGCACTTGTAACCGGTGCCAGCCGCGGAATTGGCAAAGCAACTGCGCTGCAACTGGCGAGGGAAGGCTACACCGTGGCGGTGAATTATCACCACAACATCAAAGCTGCAACCGACGTCATCGCACAGATTGTGGAAGAGGGCGGCAAGGCCTTTGCCTTGCGCGCCGACATCAGTGACGAAGCGCAGGTCATGGCAATGTTCGACAGCCTCGATCGTGAAGGCGAACCCCTCACGGCGCTGGTTAACAACGCCGGGATCCTGTTCGAGCAGAGCACTATCGAAAATCTTTCTGCCGAGCGTATCAACCGGGTGCTGGGCACCAACGTGACCGGGTATTTCCTCTGCTGTCGTGAAGCGGTAAAACGCATGGCGCTGAAACATGGCGGTAAGGGCGGGGCGATTGTGAATGTCTCGTCTGCTGCCTCACGGCTTGGTGCGCCGGGGGAATATGTCGATTATGCGGCGTCGAAAGGTGCTGTGGATTCTCTTACTACCGGGTTAGCGCTGGAGGTAGCCGCACAGGGCATTCGGGTTAACTGTGTTCGTCCTGGGCTGATCTACACGGAAATTCATGCTTCTGGCGGTGAGCCGGGCCGTGTGGACCGGGTGAAGTCGATGCTGCCGATGCAGCGCGGCGGCCAACCTGAAGAGGTGGCGCAGGCCGATTGTCTGGCTGTTGAGCGAGAAGGCGTCGTACGTGACGGGCAGTTTTATTGAGTTAGCGGGCGGGAAATAACCCTCTCACCTCAAAGGGGAGAGGGGGATCAATCGTAGGCCCGGTAAGCGCAGCGCCACCGGGCAAAAAATTACAATGTCTCGCCGTTGCTGGCAATCACGCCTTTATACCATTCGAAGCTCTTCTTACGGGAACGAGACATATCGCCCGTACCGTCGTCGTGCTTGTTCACGTAGATAAAGCCGTAGCGTTTGCTGTACTGACCGGTGGTGAAGGACACGCAGTCGATGCAGCCCCCACGGGGTGTAGCCCATCAGATCCACGCCATCATACGTCACCGCTTTGATCATCTCTTCCACGTGGGCACGCAGGTAGTCGATACGATAGTCATCGTTGATGCTGCCGTCCTCTTCCACTTTGTCATACGCGCCAAATCCGTTTTCGACGATAAACAGCGGCTTCTGGTAACGTTCATACAGCTCGCACAGGGCGTAGCGCAGGCCCACCGGGTCAATCTGCCAGCCCCAGTCAGAAGCTTTGACGTGCGGGTTCGGAACGCTGCCTTCGAAGCCGGAGATCGCATCGCCCGTACCGCCTTCCGCTTTCACCGCGTTGGTCATGTAGTAGCTGAAGCCCAGATAATCACAGGTGCCTTCACGCAGGATCTGCTCATCGCCCGCTTCCATATTGATGGTGAAACCGCGACGCTCCCATTCGTTCAGCACGTAGGATGGGTAGTAACCACGCAGTTGTACGTCGGTAAAGACATAGCGCTCACGCATTGACTCCTGGGCGAACATCACGTCTTCAGGTTTGCAGGAGAACGGATAGAGCGCCACCATTGCCAGCATGCAGCCGACTTTCATTTCCGGGTTGATGCGACGCGCGGCTTTTACCGCCAGGGCGCTGGCCACGAACTGGTGATGCAGCACCTGGTACATGGTCTCTTCCGGGTTTTGATGCTCGGTATAGACCACGCCGGAGCAGCAGTAGCCGAACAGCGGGGCGCGCCAGTTACGCTGGTTGTTGATCTCGTTGAAGGTCATCCAGTATTTGACCTTGCTCTTGTAGCGCTCAAACACCACTTCAGCGAAATTAACGAAGAAATCGACCACCTTACGGTTGGTCCAGCCGCCGTACTCCTGCACCAGATGCAGCGGCATTTCGAAGTGGGAGAGGGTGATCACCGGCTCGATGTTGTACTTCAGCAGCTCATCGAACATGTCGTCGTAGAATTTCAGCCCCTCTTCGTTCGGCTGGGTTTCATCACCTTTCGGGAAGATACGGGTCCAGGCGATGGAGGTACGGAAGCATTTGAAGCCCATCTCGGCAAACAGCTTGATGTCTTCTTTATAGTGGCCGTGGAAGTCGATGGCTTCATGGTTCGGGTAGTATTTGCCATCAACCACTTCCTGGGTGATTTCACGCGGCACGCCGTGAGCGCCACCGGTCAGCACGTCACAAATGCTCGGGCCTTTACCGCCCTTGTTCCAGCCGCCCTCTACCTGGTGCGCCGCCACTGCGCCGCCCCATAAAAAATCTTTTGGTAAGGTGAGTTTTTTCATCTTTGCTAATCTCATTTATTGTCTTATTTGGAGTCTAACAAAGGGTAATAAAAAGTCACGATATAACAATTTGCAGACATTGTGATTTGTTACGGCAAAAAAACAGGGTGTTTTATTCCGTTAATTTCTTCGCCAGTTTGCGTCCCAGAGATTCAAGAATATAAATCACCGGGATTTGCGTGGTAATATCGTAGACACCCGCGATACGCGTTTGCGGCACATGCCACGAGAGATTAAAGTCTGCCAGTTTTGCCAGCCGTGAATGTTCGTGGCTGGTGATGGAGAGCACCTTGCAGTGATGCAGGCTGAACTGGCTGGCGAAGCGCAGGATCTCTTCGGTTTCGCCAGAGACGGAGAGCACAATCGCCAGGGCGTTTTTCGCCATATCGTTGGTCACCGGGAAATAAGGATCGTCGATATGGTTGCTGAATTTACCAATATTGGAAAAGAAACGTGCACCATATTTTGCCAGCGAGCCTGATGTACCTGCGCCGACAAATATAATACGCTCCGAGGATAAAATAATATCTACGGCGTTATTTAAAAGCGTATCAAACTCGTCGTTGTTTACGCTTTTGAAAAAACTGATAATCTCACTGGCACCAAAATTGGCCTGCTGCGGTTCGTTTTGTTCAAGATATAATTTAAAACGGACACGGAATTCAGAATAGCCATCGCATTTCAGCTTGCGGCAAAAACGCAGCACGGTGGTGGTGGAAACCCCCGCCGCATCAGCCAGTTCGCGAATGGTCCATGTACATCACCTGGTCACGGTTTTTAATGACGGTGTTGTAGACCATCATCTCCAGATTATTGAGACTGGCAATGGCGGAATGGGAGAACATGCTCACAGTGGCTAAACTCACTCATCAGACTTCATCTTCAGGGAATAATAACATGCAGCCAAACGACATTACTTTTTTTCAGCGCTTTCAGGATGACATTCTGGCCGGACGTAAGACCATCACCATCCGTGATGAGAGCGAGGCGCACTTCAAAGCGGGCGATGTTTTGCGGGTGGGGCGTTATGAAGATGACGGCTACTTTTGCACCATTGAGGTAACAGGCACTTCAACCGTGACGCTGGACACGCTGACCGAAAAACATGCCCAGCAGGAAAACATGACCCTCGGTGAACTTAAGCGGGTGATCGCAGAGATCTACCCGAATCAGCGTCAGTTTTATGTTATTGATTTTAAATGCGTTTAATGTTTGTCGTGAACATCCGTTAGCTGAAAATGTCATTCAACTATATGATTATATTAAATAAATATTTTGATGATATTTATTTTAGCTAACAGGTGTTCACTGGAATCATTCTCAGTTAGCATAGTCAGCGATGCAGTATTCACTTATGTTTTCCCGGAGTTATCTATGGTTAGCAAACCATTAACCACACAGGGATATTCGCTGGCTGAGGAAATAGCCAACAGTATTAGTCACGGGGTAGGTCTGGTGTTTGGCATCGTCGGGCTGGTATTACTCCTGGTTCAGGCCGTCGACACGAACGCCAGCGCGCTGGCTATCACCAGTTATAGCCTGTATGGCGGAAGCATGATTCTGCTGTTCCTGGCGTCCACTCTTTATCATGCCATTCCGTATCAGCGGGCTAAGATCTGGCTGAAAAAATTCGACCACTGCGCCATCCTATCTGCTGATTGCCGGGACTTACACACCGTTTTTGCTGGTGGGGTTGGATTCACCGCTGGCGCGCGGATTAATGATTGTTATCTGGAGCCTGGCGCTACTGGGGATCCTGTTTAAGCTGACTATCGCGCACCGTTTCAAGGTGCTGTCGCTGGTGACCTATCTGACCATGGGCCTGGCTGTCGCTGATTGTCATCTATGAGCTGGCGGTAAAACTCGCGGCGGGTGGGGTGACGTTGCTGGCGGTGGGCGGAATTGTCTATTCGCTGGGGGTGATTTTTTACGTCTGTAAGCGCATACCCTATAACCACGCGATCTGGCACGGGTTTGTGCTGGGCCGGCAGTGTGTGTCACTTCCTGGCGATTTATCTGTACGTTGGGCAGGTTTAATTAAGATTGTTGGGTGCGGCCTTATGTCCTCACGCCAACCCCTCTCCTGCGGATAGCGGCGCAAACATTAAAAACGGTAACCCTGGGGTTACCGTTTTGCTTTTACCTTTGCCACCCGGTACTCACAACATCACTCTTCCAGGGAATATGGCAGCGGCTCAATGCTCAGGGTATTCACATCTTCACGCACGCGGAACACGCTGTCCGGCTCCATATCATTGTTCATGACGGCCTGTACAAGCAGACGGCCATCATCAAGCTGAACGGCGGCAAGCACGGTGCCGGTACGGCGCCAGTTGTCACCCATTTTCAGCTCCAGATCTTCGCCGGCTTCCGGTACGCGGCTGGCCTGGCCCGCCAGGTACCACAGCGCGCGTTTGTTGGCGCCGCGGAATTTCGCGCGAGCCACCATCTCCTGGCCGGTGTAACAGCCTTTTTTAAAGCTGATCCCACCGAGCGCCTGCAGGTTAGTGGCCTGCGGAATAAACTGTCCGCTGTTGGCGGCATCGATAACCGGAATGCCCGCTTCAATGTTCAGTGACAGCCACTGCTGGCTGTTATTCAGCTGTGCTTCGCCACCGCAGGGCCTGGGTTACGCGCTCTGCGGTGGCGACATCGGTCACCAGCAGGAAGCGTTCCGCCGGGTGTTCAAACCACAGCAACGAAGTAACACCGTCGTGAGTGACCTGGTTTGTCAGCATCAGGAAGGTCGCTGAACAGGTTTTTCAAGGCTGCGCGCGCCCTGGAATCCGGCCACGCCCAGCAGCACCAGTTCGTCATCGGCAGCGATGGTGACCTTGGAGAACACCGCATACTTTTTCAGCTCGGTAAGCTGCGCGTCACGCAGGCTGCGGCGTTCGATCAGGGCAAAGCCGTCCTGACGGCGGAAAATGCGCAGGTTGCTCCACATCTTGCCTTTCGGATCGCAGTGCGCGGCCAGCAGATGTTGGTGTTCGGTCATTTGACTGACATCAGCGGTCACCTGGCCCTGCAGGTACTTTTCGCTGTCCACGCCGACAACGGTTGCAAGCGCCCAGTCATCAAGAGTCATAAGCGTCAGCGGCAGACGCGCAGAGGCGACAGGCTGGCGCGGAGAAAACGGTGTAAATGCCATAATGAGGTCCTGAATTGCATAACGCTTTGTTGATGCCTAATGGTAAAAGAGACTGTAGCCATTGCAAGCGGTTTCATCAGGCTATTCGTGCCCTTGCGCCATTCTGCATAACGCTACGCAAAAACGGATGAATACCCGTATTTGTTGTGGTTTTTTCTGGAAGAGTGCGCCAGGAACATAATATTCCAGTAATGAAACAGCAAAAAACACGTTACACTAAGAGCCGTTTCTTCCCGGTGGACTCTCTTTCTCAGCCGATACGAACGGAACACTGCCTGAACTCAACGTTATGCAGGAAAATACACATGGACATTACTAACAAAGCCCGCATTCATTGGGCATGCCGTCGCGGTATGCGCGAACTCGATATCTCCATCATGCCGTTCTTCGAATACGAATACGACACCCTGAGCGATGAGGATAAAAAGCTGTTTATCCGCCTGCTGGAGAACGACGATCCTGATTTATTTAACTGGTTAATGAATCACGGCGAACCCGCCGACGCCGAACTGCAACGGATGGTGCTTTTAATTCAAACACGGAATCGGGAACGTGGTCCTGTGGCAATCTGATTTACGCGTCTCGTGGCGCGCCCAGTGGATGTCTCTTTTGCTCCCACGGCCTGGTTGCGGCTTGCATCCTGTTGATACCATGGCCGCTAAGCTACACCCCGTTATGGTTAATTTTACTGTCGCTGGTGGTGTTTGACAGCGTACGCAGCCAACGGCGCATCAATTCCCGCCAGGGCGAAATCAAGCTATTCATGGATTCCCGCCTGCAGTGGCAGGGTAGCGAGTGGGAGATTATCGGTACGCCGTGGATGCTCAATTCCGGCATGATGCTCCGCTTACGCAAGGGCGACGGGAAACGCTACCAGCATTTGTGGTTGTCGGCAGACAGCATGGATGAAGGGGAGTGGCGGGATCTGCGCCGGATGCTTTCGCAGCAACCGACGCACGGGCGGTAGGGGGTTAGCTGAACTGCTCCGCCATTTCGCCAAGGATCTGCTCGCACCAGCTCTGCAGGCGCTCTTCGCTCAGATCGTATTGATTCGTCTCATCAAGGGCCAGCCCGACAAACAGCTGGCCGTCGGCAATGATCGGTTTCTTACTGGTAAACTCATAGCCCTCGGTCGGCCAGTAACCGATGAAGGTCACGCCTTTTGGCGCCAGCATATCGTGCAGCATCCCCAGCGCATCAAGGAACCACTCGCCGTAGCCTAAACTGGTCGCCCATGCCGTACAGCGCGATAATTTTGCCTTCCAGCTTCAGGGAATCAAGCTGATCCCAGATGGCTCCCAGTCTTCCTGCAGTTCACCAAAATCCCAGGTTGGGATGCCCAGAATCAGTACGTCGTACTGTTTCCATCATCGTTGGGGCGTCGTCTTTGAGATTATGAAGGGTGACCAGTTCCGGGCCGATAATGTCGCGAATTTTCTCCTGCCGCCATCTCGGTGTAGCAGGTGCTGGAACCATAAAACAGACCAATATTCATCGCTAAAATGTCTCAATACTTGCTATGACTTTGCGTGTAGTGTACCAGAAACAACCCGCCTTCAGGCATAATGCACCCATTGCAGAACGAAAGAGGCTGACGTGGAAAAGGATCTCGCACTCATCGAGCAGTTTCTCGATGCGCTGTGGCTGGAGAAGAATCTTGCCGAAAATACCCTCAGCGCCTACCGACGCGATCTGGGCATGCTGGTAGCCTGGTTGCATCACCATCAACTCTCTCTTGCGACGGCCCAAAGCGACGATCTGCAGGCGCTGCTTGCCGAGCGTATGGAGGGAGGCTATAAAGCTACCAGTTCCGCGCGACTGCTGAGCGCCATGCGGCGTCTGTTTCAGCATCTGTATCGTGAGAAATTACGTCCCGACGATCCCAGCGCCGTACTGGCGTCGCCAAAACTGCCGCAGCGTCTGCCGAAGGATCTCAGCGAAGCACAAGTTGAGAGATTATTACAGGCGCCGGTGGTTGACCAACCGCTGGAGTTACGCGATAAAGCGATGCTTGAAGTGTTGTACGCGACGGGACTGCGCGTCTCTGAACTGGTTGGGCTGACGATGAGCGATATCAGCCTGCGTCAGGGCGTGGTACGGGTGATCGGTAAAGGCAACAAAGAACGTCTGGTGCCGCTGGGGGAAGAAGCGGTTTACTGGCTGGAGAACTATCTTCAGCATGGGCGTCCGTGGTTGCTTAACGGTGTCTCCATCGATGTGCTGTTTCCGAGCCAGCGTGCGCAACAGATGACGCGCCAAACCTTCTGGCATCGCATCAAACATTACGCCACACTGGCGGGTATCGACAGTGAAAAACTTTCGCCGCACGTTCTGCGTCACGCTTTTGCGACCCATCTTCTGAACCATGGCGCCGACCTGCGCGTGGTCCAGATGCTGCTTGGGCACAGTGACCTTTCAACGACGCAAATCTACACGCATGTCGCCACGGAACGCCTGCGGCAGCTCCACCAACAGCATCACCCACGCGCGTGAGTGATGACGTGTAACAGGAATCAATATGAAAAAGACTTTAGTGCTGTTCTCTCTGCTGGCAGCCTCATTATCCGGCCTGGCGCATGCAGACGATGCAGCCATCAAACAATCTCTGGCGAAGCTTGGCGTCACCAGCAGCGATATTCAGCCTGCGCCAATTCCTGGGATGAAAACCGTGATGACCAGCGGCGGTGTGTTGTATGTCACCGAAGACGGTAAACATTTTCTGCAAGGGCCGCTGTATGACGTAAGCGGCGCCCAGCCGGTTAACGTGACGAACCAGATGCTGATGAAAAACCTGAACGCGCTGGAAAAAGAGATGATTGTCTACAAAGCGGCGCAGGAAAAACATGTCATCACCGTGTTTACCGACATCACCTGCGGCTACTGCCACAAGCTGCACGAAGAGATGAAAGACTACAACGCGCTGGGGATCACCGTGCGTTACCTCGCTTTCCCGCGTGCGGGCGTGCAGAGCCAGCCTGAGCAGGACATGAAGGCCATCTGGTGTGCGAAAGATCGCAACAAAGCCTTTGATGATGCCATGAGCGGCAAAGGCATTCAGCCGGCCTCCTGCGATATCGACATTGCCAACCACTACGCGCTGGGCGTGCAGTTTGGCGTGACCGGTACGCCAGCTATCGTACTCAGCAACGGTTACGTGGTGCCAGGTTACCAGGGGCCGAAAGAGATGAAAGCCTTCCTCGACGAGCACCAGAAACAGTTTGGCGGTAAATAATTCGCGTGAAATCTTCGATACAACTCCGTCGTCGTGAAGTGAACGACAGCGCCGCGCTACCCGCGGATCTGTCGCCCCTGTTGCGTCGACTGTATGCCAGCCGTGGCGTGCAAACGGCAGACGACCTTGAGCGAAGCGTAAAAGGCATGTTGCCCTGGCAGCAGCTGAGTGGCGTCGATACGGCCACGGAGCTGCTGTACAACGCCTTTCGCGAAGGGACGCGCATCATCGTGGTGGGGGATTTCGACGCCGATGGTGCCACCAGTACCGCGCTGAGCGTGCTCAGCCTGCGGGCGATGGGGTGCGATAACGTCTCTTACCTGGTGCCGAACCGCTTCGAGGATGGCTATGGCCTCAGCCCGGAAGTGGTTGATCAAGCGCATGCCCGTGGCGCTCAAATGATCCTGACCGTCGACAATGGGATCTCATCCCACAACGGTGTCGATCGTGCACACTCGCTGGGGATCCCGGTGCTGGTCACCGATCACCACCTGCCCGGCGACACGCTGCCAGCGGCGGAAGCGATCATCAACCCTAACCTGCGAGACTGCCCCTTCCCGTCGAAATCCCTGGCAGGCGTGGGGGTGGCGTTTTACCTGATGCTGGCGCTGCGCACGAAGCTGCGGGATAAAGGCTGGTTTGAGGCGCAGGGCATTGCGCCGCCGAATCTGGCGGAATTCCTCGATCTGGTGGCGCTGGGCACCGTGGCGGACGTCGTGCCGCTGGATGCCAATAACCGCATTCTCACCTGGCAGGGTTTAAACCGCATTCGGGCTGGCAAATGCCGTCCGGGCATTAAGGCGCTGCTGGAGATCTCCAACCGGGATCAACAGCGGCTGGCGGCCAGCGACTTAGGTTTTGCCCTTGGCCCGCGTCTTAACGCCGCCGGGCGTCTGGATGATATGTCAGTCGGGGTGGCGCTGTTGCTGTGCGACAACATCGCGGAAGCGCGCGTGCTGGCCAACGAACTGGACGCGCTGAACCAGACCCGTAAAGAGATCGAGCAGGGAATGCAGGCCGAAGCGCTGACCCTGTGCGAAAAGCTGGAGCGCAGCGGCGAAACGCTGCCCGGCGGTCTGGCGATGTATCACCCCGAGTGGCATCAGGGCGTGGTCGGGATTTTGGCCTCGCGTATCAAAGAGCGTTTTCACCGCCCGGTGATTGCCTTTGCTCCCGCAGGCGACGGCACGCTGAAAGGATCGGGCCGATCCATCCAGGGGCTGCATATGCGCGATGCGCTGGAGCGGCTGGACACACTGCATCCGGGGCTGATGATCAAATTTGGCGGCCATGCGATGGCGGCGGGTCTGTCACTGGAGGAGGCGAAGTTCGATCAGTTCCAGCGCCTGTTCAGCGAGCTGGTCACCGACTGGCTGGATCCGGCCCTGTTGCAGGGCGAAGTGGTCTCCGACGGCCCGTTAACACCAGCCGAAATGACCATGGAAGTGGCACAGATGCTGCGGGATGCCGGTCCCTGGGGGCAGATGTTCCCGGAGCCGCTGTTCGATGGCCGCTTCCGTCTGCTGCAACAGCGGCTGGTGGGTGAACGCCACCTGAAAGTGATGGTAGAACCGGTAGGCGGCGGCCCGCTGCTGGACGGTATCGCCTTTAACGTCGATACCACCATCTGGCCGGACAACGGCGTGCGCGAAGTCGAACTGGCCTACAAACTGGATATCAACGAGTTTCGCGGCAACCGCACGCTGCAAATCATCATCGACCATATCTGGCCACTTTAGCATCACTATTCCGCTATAAAAAAGGGCGTGAATCCGGTACAATTCCGCCCTTATAACCGCATTTTGACTCGTCCATAAAAGAAAACAGACCATGTTTGAAATTAATCCGGTAAAAAACCGCATTCAGGACCTCACGGAGCGCTCCGACGTTCTTAGGGGTATCTTTGACTACGATGCCAAGAAAGAGCGTCTCGAAGAAGTAAACGCCGAGCTGGAACAGCCGGACGTCTGGAACGAACCTGAACGCGCACAGGCGCTGGGTAAAGAGCGTTCCTCTCTGGAAGCTATCGTTGATACGCTGGATCAGATGTCACAAGGCCTGGATGACGTTTCCGGGCTGCTGGAACTGGCCGTTGAAGCCGACGACGAAGAGACCTTCAACGAAGCCGTAGCAGAACTCGACGGTCTGGAAGAGAAGCTGGCACAGCTGGAATTCCGTCGTATGTTCTCCGGTGAATACGACAGCGCCGACTGCTACCTGGATATTCAGGCAGGTTCCGGCGGTACAGAAGCACAGGACTGGGCCAGCATGCTGACCCGTATGTACCTGCGTTGGGCTGAAGCCCGCGGCTTCAAGACCGAGATCATCGAAGAGTCTGAAGGTGAAGTGGCAGGCCTGAAATCTGTCACCGTCAAAATCATTGGCGATTACGCCTACGGCTGGCTGCGTACGGAAACCGGCGTTCACCGCCTGGTGCGTAAAAGCCCGTTCGACTCCGGCGGTCGCCGTCACACCTCTTTCAGTTCCGCGTTTGTCTACCCGGAAGTGAAGGACGATATCGACATCGAAATCAACCCAGCGGATCTGCGTATCGACGTTTATCGCGCCTCCGGTGCGGGTGGTCAGCACGTTAACCGTACGGAATCCGCGGTGCGTATTACCCACATTCCGACCGGGCTGGTAACACAGTGCCAGAACGACCGTTCCCAGCATAAAAACAAAGACCAGGCCATGAAGCAGATGAAAGCGAAGCTTTATGAACTGGAGATGCAAAAGAAAAATGCTGAGAAGCAGGCGATGGAAGATAACAAATCCGACATCGGCTGGGGCAGCCAGATCCGTTCTTACGTCCTTGATGACTCCCGCATCAAAGACCTGCGTACCGGTGTCGAAACCCGTAACACGCAGGCGGTGCTGGACGGCAGCCTGGACCAATTTATCGAAGCAAGTCTGAAAGCAGGGTTATGAGGAACCAACATGTCTGAACAACAAGCACAGGGCGCTGACGCGGTCGTCGATCTTAACAATGAACTGAAAACCCGCCGCGAGAAGCTGGCTGCACTGCGCGAGCAGGGCGTGCCGTTCCCGAACGATTTTCGTCGCGATCATACCTCAGACCAACTGCAACGCTGACTTCGACGCTAAAGAGAACGAAGAGCTGGAAGCGCTGAACATCGAAGTGGCCGTTGCAGGCCGCATGATGACCCGTCGTATCATGGTAAAGCGTCTTTCATCACCCTGCAGGACGTTGGCGGCCGCATTCAGCTGTACGTCTCCCGCGACGATCTGCCGGAAGGGATCTACAACGAGCAGTTCAAGAAGTGGGACCTGGGCGATATCCTGGGCGCTAAAGGCAAGCTGTTCAAAACCAAGACCGGCGAGCTGTCCATCCACTGCACCGAGCTGCGCCTGCTGACCAAAGCCCTGCGCCCGCTGCCGGACAAGTTCCACGGTCTGCAGGATCAGGAAGCGCGTTATCGTCAGCGTTACCTGGATCTCATCTCTAACGATGAATCCCGCAAGACCTTCAAAATTCGCTCCCAGATTATGGCTGGCATCCGTCAGTTCATGGTGGGCCGCGACTTTATGGAAGTGGAAACCCCAATGATGCAGGTGATCCCGGGCGGTGCGTCTGCGCGTCCATTTATCACCCATCACAACGCCCTGGACCTGGACATGTACCTGCGTATCGCGCCGGAACTGTACCTGAAGCGTCTGGTGGTGGGCGGTTTCGATCGCGTATTCGAGATCAACCGTAACTTCCGTAACGAAGGCATCTCCGTACGTCATAACCCAGAGTTCACCATGATGGAACTCTATATGGCTTACGCGGATTACAAAGATCTGATCGAGCTGACCGAATCCCTGTTCCGTACGCTGGCGCAGGATATTCTGGGCACCACCGAAGTGCCTTACGGCGAAGAAGTCTTCGACTTCGGCAAGCCGTTCGTTAAGCTGACCATGCGCGAAGCGATCAAGAAATACCGTCCTGAAACCGAGATGGCTGACCTGGATAACTTCGACTCTGCGAAAGCGATCGCTGAAAGCATCGGTATCAAGGTTGAGAAGAGCTGGGGTCTGGGCCGTATCGTGACCGAGATCTTCGAAGAAGTGGCGGAAGCGCACCTGATTCAGCCTACCTTCATCACCGAATACCCGGCAGAAGTTTCTCCGCTGGCGCGTCGTAACGACGAGAACCCGGAGATCACTGACCGCTTTGAATTCTTCATCGGTGGCCGCGAAATCGGCAACGGCTTTAGCGAGCTGAACGATGCAGAAGATCAGGCGCAGCGCTTCCAGGATCAGGTTGATGCGAAAGCGGCGGGTGACGACGAAGCCATGTTCTTCGATGAAGACTACGTGACCGCGCTGGAACACGGCCTGCCGCCAACAGCGGGCCTGGGCATTGGTATCGACCGTATGGTGATGCTGTTTACCAACAGCCACACCATCCGTGATGTGATCCTGTTCCCGGCGATGCGTCCGGTTAAGTAAGCCACAGCTACCAGAAAGCCCCGGCGTTAATCGCGTCGGGGCTTTTTTATTGCTTCGCGTCTGCTGCGAAGCGAACCAAACCCTCTTCTGCCGCTCTCGCTTCCATCACCATCCACGGGCTAAAGGCCCAGGGGGTGGCTTCCAGCGCGCGTAACAGTGCTTCAAGCGTTACCCACTGATACTCCATCACTTCGTCGCGATTGATGTTTACGTCGTTGACAGCATGTGCCGCGAAGACCGGGCATATTTCGTTTTCAACAATCCCGGAGGGATCGGTTTCGCAGTAGCGGAATGCGGGTGCGACCGGAATAATCCCGGCAATCTCGACGCCCACTTCGTAGCGGCAGCGGCGGATTATGGCCTGTTCTGACGTTTCAGCCTGTTGCGGATGTCCGCAAACGGAGTTGGTCCAGACACCGGGCCAGGCTTTTTTGCTCATGGCGCGACGGGTGACCAGACACTCACCCTTGTCGTTGAAAAGCCAGCAAGAGAAGGCCAGATGTAGTGGGGTGTGAGAGGTGTGTGCAGCGTACTTTTCCTGAGTGCCGATTATCTTTCCCAGGTCGTTGACCAAAATGACGTGTTCGTGTGTGTCCATTGTAACTCCGTGCTGAAATCGTCAGGCGATACTGACTTGTTAGTGTTCCACTAAGTTCAGCGCGGCCTGACCCGGGCGATTATATCGCAATCGGCATTAAACTGTTTGTCGCATAGGGTGCTCTTGGGCATCCGCGGTGGGGCTGCTATGATAGCGCGGCCATTCACGTTGACCGAGGAACTGTTTTGTTTGCAGGAAGCCCGACGAAAAACCCTGTTTCTGCTCTGTTTTGCCTGATCCTGGCCCTGTTGCTGGCGGATGCGCAGGCAATCAGTCATCGGATTCTGGTGCTGTGTATACCGTTAAACGCGGCGATACGCTGTACCGCATCTCGCGTGCGACTGGCACCAGCGTGAAGGACTTGGCGCGCCTGAACAATATTTCGCCGCCTTACACCATTGAAGTGGGGCAAAAGCTGAAGGTTAACGGCAGCAGCGCCACAGCTAAAAAATCCTCTTCACGTAGCAAAGGTAAAACCGCCGCAGTCACTCCTTCTTACGTCGTGCCTAAGTCCTCCTGGCCACCCGTCGGACAGCGCTGCTGGATCTGGCCCGCCAGCGGCAAAGTGGTGATACCGTACTCCACCTCGGAAGGGGGCAACAAAGGGATTGATATCGCGGGCACCCGCGGATCGCCGGTCTACGCCTCCGATGCGGGCAAGGTGGTCTATGTCGGCAACCAGCTGCGCGGCTATGGCAACCTGATCATGATTAAGCATGGCGAGGATTACATCACCGCCTATGCACATAATGACACCCTGCTGGTGAATAACGGACAAAACGTGAAGGCCGGGCAGAAGATCGCCACCATGGGCAGCACCGGCTCCAACACCGTGGCGCTTCATTTCCAGATTCGTTATAAGGCAACCGCCATCGACCCGGTACGCTATTTACCGGCGCCGGGCGGCAAACCGAAGTGCTAAGTGGTTATTTAATCGCCGGTTAGCGCAGGGGAGTCTTGTCAGAAGGGGCGTAAGGTCTATAATGCTTTACGCACCTCAAAGCGGGCGTAGTTCAATGGTAGAACGAGAGCTTCCCAAGCTCTATACGAGGGTTCGATTCCCTTCGCCCGCTCCAGCATCTCTTCTTACGTTCCCTTATTTCCTGCCAATTTACACCAGTAAGATCTGAATCAGCATTTGTACGAAATAGAGCGCACAGGCGATCTGTATTACCCGAAAACCCCATCTGACATAGCGCCATGCCTGGCGTTCCCGGGCATCAGCGTGTGCAATGGCGGGATCCGCAGGCTGCTTTTTGCGTTTTGCTCTAATGATATCCCACGCCCATAAGGCGAGCAGTAAAACAACTAATCCTTTTAAAAGTAGCGGGTTATCCATGGTGTTCCAGACGCTCCGGGTAGTCTGCTGATAAAAAAACAGACTACCTGAAAGACACCACCTTAACGTTGATTAATAGCATGATTTTTCAGTCAGAATTCTGCCCCCGCTTAAGGCACTGGATCATTCTATTAAATAAATGTTAACTTTTTGGTTCTCACAGCCAGCATCATCCTTATTCCCGAAAGCATAATAACGACAGAGGCAATGTCATGGATAACGATCTCCTGCAAGCCGGGTACCGGCCCTATACCGGTGAGAAAATTGATGTCTACTTCAACACCGGTATCTGTCAGCACGCGGGAAACTGCGTGCGCGGCAGCGCCAAACTCTTCAACCTGAAACGTAAGCCGTGGATCATCCCCTGATGAAGTGGATGTTGATACGGTCGTGCGTGTGATTGACACCTGCCCAAGCGGCGCACTTAAATACCGCCATAAATAAGCGAGAAAACATGGAAATTCAGGAAGGTCATAACAAGTTTTATGTGAATGATGCCGACGGTAACCAGGTCGCGGAGATCGTTTTTGTTCCCACCGGCGAACACCTCAGCATTATTGAGCACACCGATGTCGATCCCAGCCTGAAAGGGCAGGGCGTGGGCAGACAGCTGGTCGCGAAGGTGGTGGAAAAGATGCGTGCAGAAAACCGCAAAATCATCCCCCCTGTGCCCGTTCGCGAAACACGAATTTGATAACAACCGCGAGTATGACAGTATCCGCGCTTAACGTTGAACAGCACGCTGCCGCAAAACAGCGTGCTGCCTCCTGGTCAGGCGATAAACATCACCGACACGCATAACACCCCCACGATCAGCGTCAGCACGTTGCCAACGGAGCGGTAAGGTTTCAGGGCCGGAATAAGGAAGGTGGACAGGGTCGGCATGATAAACAGGATCATGGCGATAAGCGGTCCGCTGATGGCATAGATCATCGAGATAGCATTGGGATTAATGCAGCACACCGCAAAGGTGATCAGCGAAACCCCCATCACCGACACGGCCCGATTGAAGGCCCGGCTTTTCTTTACGCCAACCTGATTTAACGCTGATTTCACCATCTCCGTTGCCCCCTCAATCACCCCAAAATAGGTGCCGAGAAACGACTTCGACATCGCGATGATGGCTACCACAATGCCGGAGATCCCAAGCCATGACGGGGAGGAGGGCATCATCGAAAGGGCAGAGAGAATGGTAACCCCTTGCTCTTTAGCAGCCACGATGTAAGACGGAGGGATCGACAGCAGGCAGCTGAAGACAAAGAACAGCACGCTCAGGCAGATAATCAGATACGCCACCTTCATGATGCGGGTACATTTGCCCATCGCGGCGTCGCCATATTTCTCGCGCCGGTCAACGGCAAAGGTCGAAATAATCGGGGTATGGCTGAAGGCGAATACCATTACCGGAATGGAGATCCACACCTGGTGCAAGGTGTGCTGATCAACGCTCATCTGGCTGGTGAGCAGCGAGGGCTGCCAGCTCTGGGTGAGATACAGCGACACCAGCAGGAAGTAGGCGATCAGCGGGAAGACCAGTAAACCCATCACCCGGATGGTGACGTGACGCCCCATCAGAAAGATCAGATTCAACGTCAGCACGACGCCCAGGCTGACCAGCACCCGCACGGTCATGTCTACCGGGATATGCTTCGCCAGTTGCTCAGTCAGAGAGTTAGTGATCGCCACGGCATAGATCTGCACCACCACAAAAAAGGCGACAAAGTAGAGCGTGGTGATCAGATTGCCGATCTTTTTCCCGTAGTAGTGCGTCACCGCACCGGTGATCCCTTCGCTGCCTTTCGTTTTCGCTGAGAGGATAAACTGACATAACGCTTTGTGGGGCCAGTAGGTGAATGGATACGCCACAAGGGCGGTGATGAACAGGACGACAGCGCCCGCAGATCCTAACTGGATGGGCAGAAACAGGGTTCCTGCGCCCACGGCTGTGCCGTACAGGGCAAAGCTCCAGAGGGTCTCTTCTTTAGACCAGATTTTCGACATGAGAGAAACGTATCAACTATGAAACCAACAAAAAGGAGACTATTTTACCATAATTACCCGTAGGGGTCGCAGTTGGCGCTGAAGGGAGCGGGCCGGAAAGCATTTCCGGCCGGAGGGATTAAAACGTGGCAGCTTGCTGCTGCTGGCGGCGCTTCATGATGCGATCGCGCAGGGTGTCGTACGCCAAGTTATAGACCATGGTGTACGGCAGGAAGAAGATGAAGAAGCCAATCTCTAAGGTTAACGCCTGCAACAGGCTCACGCCCAGCACCAGCGATACAATACCGACGCCGATAAAAATAAACCCGACTTCGAAGCCAAGGGCGTGCAGGGCACGAACTTTGGCGGTGCGGGTAACGATATGCCGCGGCCACAGTCTGTCAAAACCGGCGTTATAGATGATGTTCCAGATCATCGCCGTCGTGGCGAGAAGAATGGTTAACCCGCCCATCTCGAGCACCGGACGTTGCATCAGCCAGGCGGTGGTGGGGGCAAGGATCGCCGTGGCGATCCCTTCGAATAAGACGGCGTGGAAGATGCGTTCCGGCAGTTTTCTGCGTTGAATATCGTTGTGCTGCATAACCTGATACCTCATTAACCTGCCAGGATGGGCAGGGCCAGGGCGCTATTTTTATCGCTAAAACTGATATATTAAAGTTAGATTCCATCGATAAAGTAGATACCTCATGCGCTACTCACCCGAAGCCCTTAACGGCATTTGTCGAGACGGTTTCCGCAGGCTCGTTCTCCGCCGCCGCCCGCCGCCTGCGTAAAAGCCAGTCCACCATCAGTACTGCCATCGCCCATCTGGAAGATGACCTCGGCTTTGCGCTGTTCGATCGCAGCGCCCGCCAGCCGGTACTCACCCCCCAGGGCAAGCAAGTGCTGGGCTACGTCCAGTCGATCCTCGCGGCCAGCGCAAGGCTCGACGAACTGGCGGTCTCCCTCAGCGAAGAGACCGAAGCGCGCCTGACCTTTGTTCTCTCGGACACCCTGCACCCGGACGTGCTGGAGGAGATGCTGTTTCGTTTTGACGCGCGATTTCCCCATACCGAGTTCGAATGCCTGATTGGTGAGGAGGAAGATGTCATCGACCTGCTACAAAAGGGGCGGGCGCATATCGGCCTCACCGAGGCGCGGGAAAGTTATCCTACCGACATTGCCGCTATCCGCCTGCCGATGCAGACCCACATGGCGATCTATACCTCCGCCACGCATCCCCTCGCCGCGCAAAGCCGCATCGAAGCCGACGAGCTACACGGCTGGCGGGAGCTGCGCCTGAATACCTATCTGGAGCGCGAACCGGTGCTGGCGCAAGGGCCGGTGTGGTCGGCACCCAACTACCTGCTATTGCTCAGCATGGCGGTGCAGGGCTTCGGCTGGTGCGCGCTGCCCTCTGCGCTGGTGGAGGAGTTTGCGCCTGCGAAAACGCTGGTGCAGCTCAACGTGTCGGGCTGGCCGCGTTCGGTGGCGATCGATCTGGTATGGAATAAACGCTCCCCGCCAGGCACGGCGGGAAACTGGCTGCGGCACTATCTGCAGCACAAGGCGGATCCCGTGTGACGAATACGACATTTTCCTGATCGGTAGCAAAATCTAAAAGGTCTACACTGAATGGGGTAAATTAACCGACTGAGAAGAGACATGGCCGCTAACAACCAGATAACGCCCCGGGTGTTGATGCTCTCGTCAAAAGACTGGGTGCCGAATAATCCCCATCTGCCGGTACTGATTTATAAAGGGGCAGTTACGGATGGCGATTTTGCCAGTCAGTTTGAACAGCGCTTTGCCGACAACGGCTGGCCGCCTCAGTGGCGCGATGGGATTTTTGATTATCACCATTACCACTCCACTGCGCATGAAGTCCTGGGGGTTTTCCCGCGGTGCGGCGCGCCTGGTCATCGGCGGTCCAGGGGGAGAAGAGGTGGAGGTCGAAGCCGGGGACGCCCTTTTATTGCCTGCGGGAACCGGACACTGCCGCTTATCGGCGACGCTCGATTTTCAGGTAGTGGGCGCTTATCCGCCGGGCATGGAGTTCGATCTGTGTAAGCAGGCAGCGACGCCCGCAGTCCTGTCGCGTATCGTCTCGCTGCCGTTTCCTGAGCAGGATCCGGTGAATGGCAACTCGCTCCCCTTAACCCAGTACTGGAAAACCCCGCCCTTCAGCCCGTGAAGGGCGGGATAGCATTACTTGCCGGTATAAATATCAAAACTAAAGTATTTGGCAGCAAGCTTTTTGTAGGTTCCGTCGGCCAGGATCGCCGCGATCGCCCCGTTCAGCTCCTGGCGCAGCTGATCATCCTCTTTGCGCAGACCAATGGCTGCCCCGGCACCAAACAGCGCATCGTCCTGCAGCGCGCCGCCAACAAAGGCGAAATCTTTCCCCTGCGGTTTGTTGAGGAAGCTGTATTCTGCCATCACCCCGGAGAGCACCGCGCCGTCAATACGCCCGGATTCGAGGTCGCGGATCACCTGGTCAGCGCCCTGATAGGCCACGACGTTGACACCCTTGCCGCGCCACTGTTCATTAGCATAGGTTTCCTGAGCGGAACCTTGCTCCACGCCGATGGTTTTCCCTTTCAGCTGATCCACGCTGGCGCTGGTAAGGCTGTTTTTACGCGCCACCAGGAAGGCCGGGCCGCTGTAAATTTTATCGCTGAAGGCAATCTGCTCTTTACGTTTCTCAGTGATGTACATCCCTGAGAGGATGGCATCAAATTTACGCGCCTTCAGGGACGGAATAATGCCGTCGAAGTTGCTTTCAACCCAGACGCATTTGGCCTGTAGCTGCTGACAAATGGCATTGCCCAAATCAATATCAAAACCGACCACCTCGCCCTGCGGGTTTTTTGACTCGAAGGGTGCAAAGGTGGGATCCACGCCAAAGCGCAGCTCTTTCGTCTCGGCTGCAAAAGCAGACGACGCTGCCAGTAACGCGACCAGCGGTAAAAGGTATTTTTTCATTTCAGGTCCCTGTTTTAACGGCAGTAGTTTTCAACCAGACGAGCAAAGAAGGAGGCCCCGGTTGTGATGATCTCATCATTGAAGTCGTAGCCGGGGTTATGCACCATGCAGCCGCCTTTTTCCCCTTTCTCGCCGTTGCCGAGCAGGAAATAGCTGCCCGGACGTTGCTGAAGCATAAAGGCAAAATCTTCACTGCCGTTGGACGGCGAGACGCTGTCGAGTACCGCATCTTCGCCAAAAAATTCGACGGCCAGCTGGCGGGCGAAGGCAGTCTGCTCGGCATCGTTCACCAGTACCGGGTAGGAGTCATAGATCTCCACTTCGCTGGTGGCACCGTAGCTGCGGGCGGTAAAATCGGTAAGCTCCTGAATGCGGCGGATCAGCAGGTCGCGGATCTCCGGTTTCATTGAACGCACCGTCAGCTCCATTACCGCGCTGTCCGGGATCACGTTGGAGGCAATGCCCGCCTGGAAAGTCCCTACGGTCACCACGGCGGTTTCACCCGGCGGCACGTTACGCGCCACAATGCTCTGCAGGGACATGATCAGGGCGGCCCCGGTGACAATCGGATCCACGGTGCGTTCCGGGTGTGCGCCATGCCCACCGTACCCTTGCAGGGTAATTTTCACGGTATCGGCAGAGGCCATAAAGTTGCCTTCATAGAAGCCAAACTTACCGGTCGGCAGATAAGGCATATTGTGCAGGGCAAAAATACGATCGCAGGGGAAGCGGTCAAACAGCCCGTCTTTAATCATTAAATCAGCGCCGCCAATTGCTTCTTCGGCAGGCTGAAAAATAAGGTGTACGGTGCCATTAAACTGGCAGGCATCAGAGGCGATATATTTCGCCGCAGCCAGTAAAATCGCCGTGTGGCCATCGTGACCGCAGGCGTGCATTTTACCCGGCACGGTACTGGCCCAGGGTAAATTGGTGGCTTCAAAGATGGGTAAGGCGTCCATATCGGCGCGCAGGCCAATGGATTTGCTGCCCTGGCCTTTGCTGAGCGAGCCGACAACGCCGGTTTTCCCGATCTCCCGGGTCACCTGATAACCCCAGCCTTCCAGCTGGCGGGCAACCAGGTTACTGGTATTAAACTCTTCAAGGCTTAATTCAGGATTGGCATGTAAATGACGGCGGATGGCGATGATTTCGTCTTCTGATTCTTTTATTTCTGGAATGATACAGTCGGACATTTGTTACTCCAGTGTTAACGCGTGTTTGCATCTCCTAACTTATCGCCGCGCCGTCCCAATGCCAATGAGTTATCTAATAATTACCGTGAAAATCATAATTGGCGTGAATGCATACGGCAGCCCCGGCCCACACCCACGCGATGCTTTGTGATAAAACTCACTATTTTTAAACAATTACATCATTAGTTGATAACAATCCTCTACTATGTGCGGTGTCATTTTGCGCAGAGGTTGAGATGAAAGACGTCGTGATAGTGGGTGCGTTGCGCACAGCAATTGGCTGTTTCCAGGGAGCGCTCTCACGCCACTCGGCGGTAGATCTGGGCAGCGTGGTGGTTCGCGCGCTGGTGGAGCGCAGTGGCGTTGAGGCCCACGAGATCGACGAGGTGATCCTCGGTCAGGTGCTGACCGCCGGAGCCGGGCAAAACCCGGCCCGTCAGGCCGCGCTGAAAGGTGGCTTACCCAACACTGTCTCTGCGATTACCATCAACGACGTGTGCGGCTCCGGGCTGAAGGCGCTGCACCTGGCAACCCAGGCGATCCAGTGCGGTGAAGCGGATGTGGTGATCGCCGGCGGTCAGGAGAACATGAGCCGTGCGCCGCACGTCCTGACCGATAGCCGCACGGGTGCTCAACTGGGCAACAGCCAGCTTATCGACAGCCTGGTGCATGACGGGCTATGGGATGCGTTCAACGATTACCATATGGGCGTCACGGCTGAAAACCTGGCACGAGAATATGGTATCTCCCGTGAACGGCAGGACGCCTATGCGCTTAGCTCGCAGCAGAAGGCCCGGGCCGCCATCGACGCAGGCCGCTTCCGGGATGAGATTGTCCCGGTTAACGCGCAGAAGCAGAACGGTGAGCCTCTGTTGGTCGATACCGATGAACAGCCGCGCACCGACACCAGCGCCGAAGGGCTGGCGTTACTCAATCCTGCCTTTGATATCACCGGTTCGGTCACCGCCGGGAATGCTTCTTCCATCAACGACGGCGCCGCCGCGGTGATGATGATGAGCGAGAGTAAAGCTGAAGCGCTGAACCTGCCGGTGCTGGCGCGCATTAAAGCCTTTGCCAGCGTTGGCGTGGATCCTGCTTTAATGGGAATCGCGCCGGTGCATGCCACGCGTCGCTGTCTGGAGCGGGCAGGGTGGCAGCTGGCGGATGTCGATCTGATCGAAGTGAACGAAGCCTTTGCTGCTCAGGCGCTGTCGGTGGGCAAAATGCTGGAGTGGGATGAGCGCCGGGTCAATGTCAATGGCGGGGCGATTGCGCTGGGACACCCCATCGGCGCGTCAGGCTGCCGTATTCTGGTCTCGCTGGTGCATGAGATGGTGAAACGCGATGCCCGTAAAGGGCTGGCGACGCTGTGCATTGGCGGCGGGCAGGGCGTGGCCTTAGCCATAGAACGATAATATGTTTTGATATATATCAACCCCAATAAGCCTCCCGTCGCGGAGGCTTATTTGTTTGTGAGCCGTGTCATATTTTTCCCCTTGTAAGTAAATTCTCAAACACCCTCGAAATAATTATTGCATTCGCTGAATCAAAAATAAGATTTTAGTGTGATCCCGATCCGTTAAATTCCGCTTAAAACCCCTCTTTTGTTGATATTGCTCACGCCTGACTTTGCCAAAAAAAATGAAACAAATAATTACGATCGCGATCACTAAAATTACGTATTTAAAAAAATAAAATGCAATTCCATAAAAACGAAACATCATTTTAAACGAGGGTTATTCCATGTTTAAGAAATCTCTGGTCCTTGCTTCACTTATTGGCGCTTCTTTCGCAGCTCAGGCTGTCACCGTGGATCTGCGTCACGAATATATTGATACCGGCACGAACGCAGACCGCGCGTCGGTTTCGCACCGTTTTGAAAATGGTTTTGGTTTTTCAGTAGAAGCAAAATGGAAATCCGGTGGCGATAAGGCTGACCAACCCTTTTCGGATGTGGTCGGTAATGGTCACGAAGATCAGATCAGCTGGCGCTGGAAAGCAACCCCGAATATTGCCTTAACCCCAGGCTTTACGGTTGAAAGTAAAGACAGTTTCACCATTTATAAACCGTATCTGCATGCGCAATATAGCTTTGATAATGGCTTCTACGTCGCCGCGCGTTATCGTTATGACTATACCCGTTATCCGTCAAGTGCCGATAAGGACGACGATAAAGTTAACCGTGGCGATGCATGGGTTGGCTGGGTGATGGGCGACTGGCGTACCGAGCTTAACTACGTATACGCGAAAAGCACCGAAGGCACTGTCCGTAATAACAACAAAGATTATTCCCAGGAATATAACGTCAAGCTGGCGTATAAATCGACAAAAACTGGGCCCCGTATGGTGAAGTGGGCAACATTGGTGTGAAAGAGACCGATGAGCGTCAGACCCGTCTCCGTGTCGGTGTAGCTTATTCCTTCTAATAATAAGCAGTATCTCCGGGATTAACCGGCTCGAAAGAGCCGGTTTTTTTATGCCTGCGATTTATTGCTGAAGCCATACACAGATAAAAAAAAGCCCTCCATAAAGGAGGGCAAGGCCAGTTACAGGAACACAAACACAAACATTTATTCACGCAACAGTTCAGGTTGCTCAGGAAGCTTCGCAATATAAAGAGCCGGTTTACCATCTTTATCGGAGCTAAACAGTACCGCTTTATCATCCGGGGTAAAGGATGGATGCGGATGGGTAACCTGGCGGCTGTTCGCCACGGTTGCCCAGGAGGTATCGTGGCGGGCGATACGGAAGTAAGCCTTCTTCGCCACGTCGAATGCATAGAGATAAGGATCGTTGTCGATGGTGTAACCGCTGGTGTCCTTCACATCTACCGGCGTACCGGAACCATCGCCGACCAGGAGGGTGCCGTCAAAGTTACTCATCAGGTGCGAACAGGCCGGCATTTTCATTACCGCGCCTGTTTTCGCCAGTGTCCGGGTTGAAGCTATACACGGTACGGCCTTGCTCACCTTTCAGGTAAGAGACATACACCAGCGCCGAGCCGTTCGGTACCCAGAACTCATGGGTGCAGCTTTCACCTTCCGCATGCTCTTTTACCTTGCGCACGTTGCTGCCGTCTTCGTTGACCATCCACATACGGGCATCCACCAGATCGTGTGGGCCTTCATGACAGAACGCGACGGTGTTGTCGTCAAACGGACGGTAGATAGGGTGGCCGAGCCAGTTTTCTCTTCGTGGATCACGCCTGCTTTCGCCGGTCTGCAGATCGACGCGCAGCAGGCGGCAGTGTGGGCCTTTATGGAAGAAATCATGGAAGATTTGCCAGTCGTTCAGCGGCGTCCAGTCACTTTTCGCAATTTCGATGCCGACCAGTTTAGTGCAGTCTGAGTTGGCAACCCCATGTACCGTAGCCGACCCAGTCATCGCTGACGCGATAGACTTCGCGTTCCTCGAAGGTGGTCAGATGACTTCCCGCAGAGTGCGATCATTCTTAACGTAGTAGAGCGATTTATCATCCGGTGACAGGAAACCGCCAAAAGTGTTATCGCCGCGCGCCTTCGGTTAACTGCACCGCTTCGGCCTTTTCCAGATCCAGCAGATAGTAGTTCCACGTGGCCATCGAATTCACCGGCAAACAGCAGATGGCTACCGTCGTTGAAAAAGCATTTTTGATAGAAGTAGTTACGATGACAAGTAACTTCAGGTGGTGTCAGGCGGGTTACTTCCACACCTGTATCCGGGTCGCGACTGACATCATAGTTCAGTTTGACCCGCATGCCTTTTGCCATAATGCGCTCCCTTGAATTCGACGGCAGGATTTCCCTGCGGTTCACTCGGTATAATATGAGTTTAAAAACTGGGTGTTAAATTATCAAAACATCGTTTCAGTGTGTGTGGACTGGTGGCGCACTTCTGAAGAAAAAGCCGCCAAAATCATCATCCTCTTATATCTGTTCAGATTTGTATCATATCGGTATCGCTTTTTTTTCTTTATTAACCGTTGTTAAATTTGAAAATTAAAAATATGCGGTTAAAAAATCGTTTAAACAACGCGATGTCAACTCCCTGACAATCGTGATCGCAACTGCAATTTTGAGATTAACTGACAGAAAAAGTGAAACATCGTTTTAAATGTAATTGAAAACCCATTTCACAGCAGATAATATGTGACCATCATGAAAACGGAACATCGTTTTGTTAATTATCCAGGCCTTCGGGGCCGATAAATTCTGGAGGTTAATGTGGAAGTCAGACAAAGCATCCACAGCGCGCATGCAAAAACGCTGGATACCCAGGGACTGCGCGATGAGTTTTTAGTCGAGAAAGTGTTTGTCGCGGATGAGTACACCATGGTGTACAGCCACATTGACCGCATCATTGTTGCGGCATCATGCCGGTGGCAAAAACGGTCTCTGTTGGGGGTGAAGTGGGCAAGCAGCTTGGCGTCAGCTTCTTCCTGGAGCGTCGTGAGCTGGGCGTGATTAACATTGGCGGCCCGGGCACCATCACCGTTGACGGTCAGTGCTATGAGATCGGCCATCGCGATGCCCTGTACGTCGGTAAAGGCGCGCAGGAAGTGGTCTTCGCCAGCGTCGATAGCGGCAAACCGGCGAAGTTCTACTACAACTGCGCCCCGGCACACACCACCTATCCAACCAAAAAAGTGACCCCGGCGGAGGTCTCTCCGGTCACCCTGGGTGACAACCTCACCAGCAACCGTCGCCACCATCAACAAATACTTCGTTCCTGATGTGCTGGAAACCTGCCAGCTCAGCATGGGCCTGACCGAGCTGGAGCCGGGCAACCTGTGGAACACCATGCCGTGCCATACCCACGAGCGCCGCATGGAAGTGTACTTCTACTTCAATATGGAAGAGGACGCCTGTGTATTCCACATGATGGGACAGCCGCAGGAAACTCGCCATATCGTCATGCATAACGAGCAGGCGGTGATCTCGCCAAGCTGGTCTATTCACTCTGGCGTGGGTACGCGTGCCTACACCTTCATCTGGGGCATGGTGGGTGAAAACCAGGTCTTCGATGATATGGACCATGTTGCCGTTAAGGATCTGTGCTAGTCGCGGACAGTTAAGCATAAAATTGCCTGTTCGTTCAGGCGCTGAAAGATAAAGGATAAAAAATGATTCTGGATGCATTTTCTCTGCAAGGTAAAGTTGCGGTCGTCACCGTTGTGATACCGGTCTGGGCCAGGGCATGGCAGTGGGTCTGGCGGAAGCTGGCTGTGATATCGTCGGGATCAACATCGTTGAGCCGCAGGAGACCATTGAGCGTGTGACCGCGCTGGGCCGTCGTTTCCTGAGCCTGACCGCTGACCTGCGTAAAATCGACGCTATCCCTGAGCTGCTGGATCGTGCGGTAGCTGAGTTCGGTAAAATCGACATTCTGGTTAACAACGCAGGTCTGATCCGTCGTGAAGACGCGATCAACTTCAGCGAGCAGGACTGGGATGACGTCATGAACCTGAACATCAAGAGCGTGTTCTTCATGTCTCAGGCAGCAGCGAAACACTTTATCGCGCAGGGCAACGGCGGCAAAATCATCAACATCGCCTCCATGCTCTCCTTCCAGGGCGGCATCCGTGTGCCTTCTTACACCGCGTCAAAAAAGCGGCGTAATGGGCGTTACCCGCCTGCTGGCGAACGAATGGGCGCAGCACAACATCAACGTGAACGCCATCGCACCGGGTTACATGGCGACCAACAACACCCAGCAGCTGCGTGCAGACGAAGAGCGTAGCGCAGCGATCCTCGAGCGTATCCCGGCGGGTCGTTGGGGTCTGCCAAGCGATCTGATGGGCCGGTTGTGTTCCTGGCTTCCAGCGCATCTGATTACATCAACGGCTACACCGTTGCCGTTGACGGTGGCTGGCTGGCGCGTTAATTCTCGCCCCTGCCAAAAGACCTCTGCCCCCGGGCGGAGGTTTTTTTTGCCCTGAATTAGTCATTGTCCATATCAATAAAAGAGAAAAATCCATAGTCCTTTTACGAAAAGGACATGTATCACATTTTTAATTCATATAAATCATCTTGTTAACTAAAAGTGGTGAATCTTCATCTTTGTTTTAAAGTGTAATGTCCATCACAGATCGACCTCTACCAGCCAATAAATCCATATTTTCACGTTATACGACCTGACACTTTTTCAGGGTTTCTCGTAATTTCATTTAACGTCTTACGCTGTTCAGGCAGGAAAATATGACATCTATTAACGACTCTACCTTTATGCCCCGCGCCCTTCGTGATACCCGAAGGATGAACATGTTTGTTTCTGTTTCCGCGGCGGTAGCCGGTTTACTGTTTGGGCTGGACATCGGCGTTATTGCCGGTGCGTTACCTTTTATCACCGATCACTTTACGCTGAGTAATCGCCTGCAGGAGTGGGTGGTGAGCAGCATGATGCTGGGCGCAGCAGTGGGTGCCTTGTTCAATGGCTGGCTCTCGTTCCGCCTGGGCCGAAAATACAGCCTGATGGTGGGTGCCATTCTGTTTGTGGCGGGGTCATTAGGCTCCGCGTTTGCCACAGGGTTGAAGCTTTACTGCTTTCTCGCGTGCTGCTGGGCGTGGCCGTGGGGATTGCGTCCTACACCGCGCCGCTTTATCTCTCGGAAATGGCGAGCGAAAACGTGCGCGGAAAAATGATCAGCATGTACCAGCTGATGGTGACGCTGGGTATCGTGCTGGCCTTTCTGTCTGATACCTATTTCAGCTACAGCGGCAACTGGCGTGCAATGCTGGGGGTACTGGCATTACCGGCGGTACTGCTGATTGTGCTGGTGATCTTTTTGCCCAACAGCCCACGCTGGCTGGCGCAGAAAGGGCGTCACGTCGAGGCGGAAGAAGTGCTGCGGATGCTGCGCGATACCTCTGAAAAAGCGCGTGAAGAGCTGAATGAGATCCGTGAAAGCCTCAAGCTGAAACAGGGGGGCTGGTCCTTATTCAAAATAAACCGCAACGTCCGTCGCGCGGTATTTCTCGGCATGCTGTTGCAGGCGATGCAGCAGTTTACCGGCATGAACATCATCATGTATTACGCCCCCGTATTTTCAAAATGGCCGGGTTCACAACGACCGAACAACAGATGATCGCCACGCTGGTGGTTGGGCTGACATTTATGTTTGCCACCTTCATTGCGGTCTTTACCGTCGATAAAGCAGGCCGTAAACCAGCCCTCAAGATTGGTTTTAGCGTAATGGCGCTGGGGACGCTGATCCTCGGCTATTGCCTGATGCAGTTTGATAACGGTACGGCGTCCAGCAGCTTATCCTGGCTGTCAGTGGGGATGACCATGATGTGCATTGCGGGTTACGCGATGAGTGCTGCCCCGGTAGTGTGGATCCTGTGCTCTGAAATTCAGCCCCTGAAATGCCGCGACTTCGGGATCACCTGTTCCACCACCACCAACTGGGTGTCGAACATGATCATTGGCGCCACCTTCCTGACCTTGCTGGATTCTATCGGTGCTGCGGGAACCTTCTGGCTCTATACGGTGCTGAACGTGGCATTTGTTGGCATCACCTTCTGGCTGATTCCAGAAACCAAAGGTGTCACCCTGGAGCACATCGAGCGCAAGCTGATGGCCGGGGAGAAGTTAAGAAACATTGGCGTGTAAGGATAATGCCCGGCGGCGCGTCGCTCGCCGGGCCTGGAAGGTCAAAAGCCTTTATTCGTAGGCCGGGAGGGCGTAGCCGCCACCCGGCTTTTTTTACACCTGCGCGAGATACAGGGCTGGCATCCCTTCTTCGTCGGAAGTATACAGCACCCACTTATTATCCGGTGAAAACGATGGATGCGGATGCGTCACCTGGCGATCGCCATCCAGCACTTTCCAGCTGGTATTGTGCTGGCAGATGGCTTTTTGCGTCCCGTTTTTAATGTCGAACACCCAGATAAAAGGATCGTTGAGGCTAATATCGCCGGTATTGTGCGGGGCACCATCGCCCACAATCAGCGAGCCGTCGTGGTTGCTCATCAGGTGGGAACAGGGTGGGGATCGCCATCAGCTGGCGGTTTTCCAGCGTCGCGGGATCGGCGCTGAACAGATAGCGCTGCGGATCGTTCTCTTTGTGCGCCACGTAATAGAGCGCCGAGCCGTCTGGCACCCAGAATTCGTGGGTAAAACTCTCGCCCGCGTCATGCTGGCGCACCTTGCGCAGGTTACTGCCGTCCTGATTAATCAGCCACATGCGTGCATCGATCGCATCGCGCGGGCCTTCATGGCAAAACGCCACGGTATTGTCGTCGAATGGCCGGTAAATCGGATGCCCGAGCCAGCGTTTTTCCTGCAAAATCACCTGCCGTTCGCCGGTGTGCAGATCGATGTTGATCAGGCGGCATTCCGGGTTAGTGAAGTAAAACGCGCGGAACTTGCTCCAGTCGGTGAGCGGCTGCCAGTCGCTTTTCTTGATTTCGATACCCACCAGCTTCGTGCAGTCCGAGTTAGCCACCCAGGTACCGTAGGCCACCCACTCCTCATCGACCTCATACACCACATACTCTTCCAGGCTATGGAGATCCACGCGGCGCAGTTCGCGGCTGTTTTTCACGTACCACAGGGACTGGTCATCCTCAGAGAGAAAACCGCCAAAGGTGTTATCCCCGGCGCCGTCGGTCAGTTGGGTCGCTTGCTGTTGGTCGATATCTAACAGATAGTAGTTCCAGTGCCCCTCAAAGGCGCCACCAAAAAGGATCTTGCTACCCTCGCGGGTAAAGCATTTCTGATAGAAGTAATTACGATGACAAATAATGTGTGGGGGCGTCATCCGTATCACGGTGTGGCCGGTCTGGCTGTCCTGACGGGTACGGAAGTTCAGGGGGATGATTTTTCCTTTCATTGTATGTTCCTTCAGATAAAAAAATACCCCACCGCGGAACGGTAGGGTATTGATAACCTAAGCTAATTAGCGCATTGCGCGTTTCAGGATACGTTCAGCCTGACGCTGGAAGTCAGCGGCAGTCTCTTCCACGGTTTTCTGGCCGTAGTCGATGTACTGCAGGGAGGTGCCGAACTGAGCCACGATCTGCGGATCGTCAAAGTATGGCGATACGGAGAGTTTGGCAGGCAGGGACTGCGCCAGACGCAGGCCGGAAACCGCCGGATCGTCCTCTTTGATGGTGCCGTTTTCGGTCAGGTATTTCACCGCCACTTTACTCAGCGGCACGCCACGCTCCAGACCCAGCGTCTCAACGCCTTCTTTGCTGTTCAGCAGGAAGTTGATGACTTTCGCTGCCGCTTCCGGGTTCTTGGTGGATTTACCGATAGAGAGCATCTGGGCTGGTTTGAAGAACAGACCGGCATCCGTTGCACCCGGCAGCATTGGGTAGCTACCCAGCTCCAGCTTCGCAGGTGGCTTCAGGTTGTCGGAGTATTTCTTGATGGTGGAGTTCCACATGTAGGTTCCGCCCCATTCACCCTCGATCCACGGCTTCATCTCGTACATGTTGCTCTTACCGAACGACGCATAGTACTTGGTGTCCGGCATTACGTGGCTATCCACCAGATTTTTATAGGTCTGGAAGAACTCAACCCACTGCTCTTTGCTGTAGGAGAATTTCTTCGTTTTCTCGTCTACCGCCGGGATGTTGTACTTCTGGATCATGTAGGAGTTCAGCAGCGCCAGGGTATCCTGGTGCTCCAGGACCACCGGATAATACTGTTTGCCCAGTTTGCTCTCGAAGGCTTTACCGGCCGCTTTCAGCTCATCCCAGGTTTTCGGGTATTCAACGCCCGCTTTTTTCCAGGCTTCATCATTGAAGTAGAACACGCGCGCGGTCACGGAGATCGGGATCCCGTTCAGCTTGCCGTTCACGGTGGTGGACTGTAGCTCTTTCGGATCGAACTGCGTCAGATCGATCACGTCCTTCATTTTGTTCAGGTCGTAGAAGCCGTCGCCGGTTTTGGAGAAGATCGGCAGCCAGTTCCAGTTGGTCTGCATCACGTCCGGCTCGGTGCCGCCCGCAATCTGCGTGGTCAGGCGTGACAGGTGACCGTCCCAGCCGGTGTATTCCGCCTTAACGTTAATATCCGGGTTCTGTTTGTGGAACTCTTCCAGAGCCTTCAGTGTGACCTGGTGACGGCCATTGCCGCCCCACCAGGACATACGCAAATCTGTGCTATCCGCAGCAAAAGTGGGTAGGGCACTCATTCCAAAAGTAGCGGAGATAACGGCGCTTAAAAGCACTTTTTTCATTTTTATAACTCCATTAGAGAGAGATGTTCTGTTCAGTTTTCGCGTCAAAAATATGACACTTATTCATATCAAACTTAAAGTACACCTGACGGTGAAGGCCCTTGTTGATCATAGGTTTAGCTTCATCGGAAGGAATTCGGGCAGTCAGTTCATACTCGCCAACTTTCAGGTAAACGAAGAATTCATGTCCCATGTTTTCGGCGCGAACCATCTCGCCGCTGCAGCAGCCCTGCGCGAAAGGCTCATCGGAGATCGAGACGAAGTCAGGACGAATACCGTAGAAAATATCCTGGTTGACGTAGCTGGCGACTTTCTCTTTCAGCTCCGGGCTTAACGGCATGGTCTGGTTGCCGATGGTCAGGGAGAGCTGGCCATCCTGTTCCACCAGCTTGCTGGCGCGGATGTTCATCTCCGGCGAGCCGATAAAACCAGCAACGAACATGTTTTTCGGTTTGTGGTACAGGTTATCCGGGGTATCCACCTGCATGATGTGGCCGAGCTTCATCACGCAGATGCGGTCGCCCATGGTCATCGCTTCGGTCTGATCGTGCGTCACGTAGACCGTGGTTGCCGGTTTGCCGGAGGCCTTTAGCTGCTTGTGCAGGTCAGAGATACGGATACGCATCGAAGCACGCAGTTTGGCATCGAGGTTAGACAGCGGTTCATCGAACAGGAACACGTCCGGCTTTTTCACGATCGCACGGCCTACGGCCACACGCTGGGCCTGACCACCGGAGAGCTGGCGCGGCAGACGATCCAGCAGTTCATCCAGTTCCAGGATTTTGGCCGCTTCGTTAACCTGAGCCTCAATCTGCGCTTTCGGCAGCTTGCTCAGCTTCAGGCCAAAGGCCAGGTTTTCACGCACGGTCATGTGTGGGTAGAGCGCATAGTTCTGGAATACCATCGCAATCCCACGCTCTTTCGGCGCGAGGTTATTGACGATCTTGTCGCCGATACGCACTTCGCCACCGCTGATGGTCTCAAGACCGGCCAGCATACGCAGGGTGGTGGACTTCGCGCAGCCGGATGGGCCGACGATCACCATGAACTCACCTTCAGCGATTTTCAGGTCGATAGCATGTACCGCTTTGAAGCCGTTGGAGTAAACCTTTTCCAGTTTGTTGAAAATAACTTCAGCCATGATATTTCCCTCTTAACCTTTAATTCCGCTGCTGGTTACGCCCTGTACGAAGTAGCGCTGTGCCAGGAAGAAGACAATGATGGATGGCAGAATGGAGATGCTCGCCATTGCCAGAATTTCGTTCCACGGCGCACCTTCGGTGACGTCGATGGACATTTTCAGAGCCAGTGCAATCGGGTATTTATCCACGCTGTAGACGTAAATCAGCGGCCCGATAAAGTCGTTCATTGACCACATAAACTGGAACAGTGCGACAGAAATGATGGCCGGTTTCAGGATCGGCACTACCACGTACCACAGCACCTGGATGGAGTTACAGCCGTCGATCTGTGCGGCTTCTTCCATGTCACGCGGTACGCCGCGCAGGAACTGGATCAGCATGAAGACGAAGAACCCTTGCGTGGCGAAGGCCAGCGGCAGGTACAGCGGCATGTAGCTGTTGAGCATGCCCATTTCACGGAACATCAGGTACTGAGGGATCAGCAGCACGGTGCTTGGCAGCAACATGGTGGTGATGAGCGTCGCGAACCAGAATTTCTTCCACGGGATCTCGAAGCGGGCAAAGCCGTACGCCACGATGGTGGAGGAGATAATGGTCAGGATCACTTTCGGGATCACATACTTAAAGGTGTTCAGCATGTAATGACCGAAGTTGTACTCGGTCCCGGTCTTCCAGCCATTGATAAAGCCGTCCCAGGTGGCATGGGCTGGCCACAGGCTCAGGGTGGTGAAGATCTCGTGGTTCGGTTTGAACGACGCCGAGAACATCCACACCAGCGGATAGAGCATCAGCAGGCCGACAAACAGCAGGATCACATAGCGAATGCTGGCGCTTATTTTTTCACGACGCAGCGTCCGGGCCACTTCACGTTCTGCGATGCTTCTCGCCGTGGAGAGTTGTTGAATATCAGCCATTTTTGCCTCCCTTATCGGCGGAGTAGAACACCCAGTATTTCGAAGACTTAAAGGCGATAGCGGCGAAGACAGCAACTACCAGGAACAGGACCCAGGCCAGTGCAGCGCCGTAACCCATGTCAAAGTACTTGAATGCGGTGTCGTAGATGTACAGTGAGAACAGGTAGGTGGAGTAGGTTGGTCCACCGCCGGTAATAACATACGGCCCGGTAAATTCCTGGAACGCCTGAGTGGTCTGCATGATGAAGTTGAAGAAGATCACCGGGGTAATCAGCGGCACGGTGACTTTCATGAACATCTGCCATTTGGACGCGCCGTCGATCATCGCGGCTTCATACTGCGACTGCGGAACGTTCTGCAGGGCGGCGAGGAAGATCACCATCGCGGAGCCGAACTGCCAGACACGCAGCAGCGTCACGGACATCAGCGCCAGAGAGGGTTCGCCAAGCCAGTTCACTGCATCAAAACCGAACACGCCAATAAAGCTGTTGAGCAGGCCATCAATGGCAAAGAGTGCGCGCCACAGCACGGCAATGGCGACGGAGCTGCCGAGGATCGACGGAATATAATACGCCGTACGGAAGAAGCCGATGCCGCGCAGTTTAAAGTTCAGAACAAATGCAATTCCCAGCGCAAAGGCCAGCTTCAATGGGATGGTTAAAAAGACGTAGGCAAAGGTCACGCCCATGGATTTCCAGAAGAGGGTATCTTCCGTAAACATGTAGCGATAGTTTTCAATGCCGTTAAATACCGGCGGGCTCATCAAATCGTACTCAGTAAAACTGAGGAAGAACGATGAAACGAAGGGGAAGGCGGTGAAGAGTATCAGCCCAATTATGTAGGGTGATATCCACGCCAGCCCCAGCATCTTGTTTTCATTCATACATACCTACCTGGTAATTAATGGTTTAAAACGGAATCTGTGCGGTGAGCCATTTTTAAAACATATGAACCGGTGTTTTCAATTTGTAAAACATCGTTTTAATTTATTTTATTGCGATTTAAATCCACGTCATTCGATAAATAGTGGAAATGTGATCGCGGTCGAAACAGCGTTTCAATAAGGTGAGATGGGTGGCATTTTTATCGGCTTGCGAAGAAAGGCGATGAGAAAAAACCAGTTAAACAGGGACTTTACGCCCGTATTCTGGAAACTATCGGCGGTAGTTACAAACTACTAACATTTGTAGCAAGCGGGGGGCTACAAATAAGGTAGCGAGGATATAATTTACTTGTTGAATGATTGGGGCATAAGACGCGAACCAAAAAAGCGATGCCGAAGCATCGCCTTTTCATTATTTCAGGAAGTCTTCACGAACCGGGGTAAAGGTATCCAGCAGAGTGCCCGGCTTCAGGCAAACGCAGCCGTGCATGACATGAGGCTCTTTATATAGCGTGTCTCCGGCAGTGACGACATGTTTCTCTTCACCGATGGTAAATTCGAATTCACCGGATAATACGTAGGTCAGCTGCTCATGCGGGTGGTTATGCATCGGGCCGACGGCACCCTCTTCGAAATTGACTTCCACCGCCATCATTTTGCCGTCATGGGCCAGAATGCGACGTGAAACGCCATTACCCAGATCCTGAAGCGTGGTCTCTTTGTGGAAAATAAACATGCTCATATCCTGTTATATAGTGAAACACCGTTTCATTTAATTTATCCCAGTGCCGGGTAAAAGGAAATGTGAAACCAGAGAACTGGAAACTCGATCACAAGTTTGCTTCACTGGGTAAAACCGGAAAGGAGAGCGCAATGAAAACGATTGGCCTGTTGGGAGGAATGAGTTGGGAATCCACCATTCCGTATTACCGTCTGATTAACGAGGGGGTGAAGCAGCGCCTGGGGGGATTACACTCGGCCAGCCTGCTGCTGCACAGCGTCGATTTTCATGAGATAGAAGCCTGCCAGTCCAGCGGTGACTGGGAGAAGGCTGGCGCGATCCTGGCGGAGGCGGCGCTGGGGTTGCAGGGAGCAGGGGCGGAGGCCATTCTGCTTTGTACCAATACCATGCACAAAGTCGCCGGGCAGATTGAAGCGCGCTGCTCGCTGCCGTTCCTGCATATCGCCGACGCCACCGGGCGGGCCATTACCGCAGCGGGCATGAACCGTGTGGCGCTGCTCGGCACCCGCTACACCATGGAACAGGATTTCTACCGCGGAAGGCTGACGGACCAGTACGGCATCGAGAGCCTGATCCCGGACGAGGCAGATCGGGCGCGTATCAATCAGATTATCTTTGAGGAGCTGTGCCTCGGCACCTTCAGCGACGCATCACGGCACTACTACCTGAGCGTTATCCAGAAGCTGGCCGATCGCGGGGCGCAGGGGGTGATCTTTGGCTGCACCGAGATCGGCCTGCTGATCCCGGCGGATGAAAGCCCTATCCCGGTGTTCGATACCGCTGCGATCCACGCCGCCGATGCGGTGACGTTTATGCTTTCGTAGCGTGCGAAGTTAAAAGCCTCTCCAGAGGGTCAACGAGGGTGCTCAAGCCCTGTTGCAAATGGGCGCTAAAGGCATCCACCAGCGCCGAGGCCGGGCGGTGCAGGGGGCGGATCAGGCTCACCGTAAAGGGCACCGAAATACTGAACCGGCGGATCGCAATTCCGCTGTCGGCATAATCCAGCGCCGTCAGCGGATTCACCACTGATATCCCTACTCCCGCGCGCACCATCGCGCAGATCGAGGCGGCGCTGTGCGTCTCCACCACCATGCGTCGTTTCACCTGATGTTCGGCAAACAGGGTATCCAGCAGCTGCCGGTAACTGTCGGTGCGCGACAGGCTGATGTAGTTCTCGCCCTGAAAGTCTGCCGGCGTCAGCACCGCTCTGGCAGCAAGCGGATGCCCGGCGGGCAAAACGCACACTTCATCTAATGACAGCAGTTCGTGACGCGCGGTACCCGCCGGGGTCGCGAGGGTTTCGGTCAGGCCCAGATCGTGGCGCTGGGCCGAGAGCCACTCCTCCAGCAGGGGCGACTCCTGCGGGACGATAGTCAGGTTCACGTCCGGGTAGCGGGCGAGAAACGGCTGCAGCAGGGCAGGCAAAAACGACTGGGAGAAGACCGGCAGGCAGACGACAGACAGCTCGCCCTGGCGAAATTCGCGCAGGCTGTCGGCAGCACTGACGATGCGATCCAGCCCGTACCAGGAGCGCTGCACCTCCTCGAACAGCCGTAACCCCTGCACGGTGGGATGCAGCCGCCCGCGCGTGCGCTCAAACAGCGTCAGGCCGATCACCTTCTCGAAGCGCGCCAGCTCGCGGCTCACCGTCGGCTGCGAGGTGTGCAGCAGGCGCGCGGCTTCGGTGAGATTTCCGGCGGTCATCACGGCGTGGAAAATTTCAATATGGCGTAAGTTTACTGCGGGCATGGAAGGCGACCTGGTTGCGCGTAATCCATATCATTTTTGCATAGACTGCCGATAAAACGATATTTTTTATTCTCTTCGGGCTGTGGCGTAATCATAAAAAATTGATTTCCCGGAGAGCACCATGCCACGCCCGCTGAACAACACCGATACCGATCTGAACGCCAACAATTTGCTGCGCCTGCCTGCGGAGTTTGGCTGCCCGGTCTGGGTCTATGACGCGCAGATTATCCGCGACAAAATTGCGGCACTGCATCAGTTCGACGTGGTGCGCTTTGCCCAGAAAGCCTGCTCCAACATCCACATTCTGCGCCTGATGCGTGAGCAGGGCGTCAGGGTCGACTCCGTGTCGCTCGGTGAAATCGAGCGTGCGCTGGCGGCGGGCTACGATCCGCAGGCCGACCAGGATTCCATCGTCTTTACCGCCGACCTGATCGACAGCGCCACCCTTGCCCGGGTGCATGAGCTGCAGATCCCGGTCAACGCCGGTTCCGTGGATATGCTGGAGCAACTGGGGCAGGTATCGCCGGCCCATCGCGTCTGGCTGCGCGTCAATCCGGGCTTTGGTCACGGTCATAGCCAGAAGACCAACACCGGCGGCGAAAACAGCAAACACGGTATCTGGTACAGCGATCTGCCCGCGGCACTGGAAGTATTGCAGCGCTATAACCTGAAGCTGGTGGGTATCCACATGCACATTGGCTCCGGCGTGGATTACGGTCACCTTGAGCAGGTGTGTGGCGCGATGGTGCGCCAGGTGATTGAGTTTGGTCAGGATCTGGAGGCGATCTCCGCGGGCGGTGGGTTATCCATTCCGTATCGCGAAGGGGAAGAGGCGATCGATACCGATCACTACTTCGGTTTATGGAACGGCGCGCGAGACAAAATTGCCGCCCATCTGGGTCACCCTGTGAAGCTGGAGATCGAGCCGGGGCGTTTCCTGGTGGCGGAATCAGGTGTGCTGGTGGCCCAGGTGCGCAGCGTGAAAGCGATGGGGAGCCGTCACTTCGTGCTGATCGACGCGGGCTTTAACGATCTGATGCGTCCGTCCATGTACGGCAGCTATCACCACATTACCGCCCTGGCGGCGGACGGCCGGGATTTAACCCAGGCACCGGTGGTGGAGACGGTGGTGGCCGGGCCGCTGTGCGAATCCGGGGATGTCTTTACCCAGCAGGAGGGCGGGAAAGTGGAAACCCGCGCACTGCCGCAGGTGGTGCCGGGGGATTATCTGGTGCTGCACGATACCGGCGCGTACGGTGCGTCGATGTCCTCAAACTACAACAGCCGTCCGCTGCTGCCGGAAGTGCTGTTTGATAAGGGCGAGGCGCGGCTGATCCGCCGTCGCCAGACCATTCAGGAACTGCTCTCGCTCGAACTGTTCTGAGCGAACCAGGGTCCCGTCGCCACCGAATCGCGCAGTACCAGCGTGCCGGTAAACGGCGGGATCGCTTCGATCGGCTCGTTCTTGGTCAGCCGGATCGCCTGATCGATAGCGGTGGTAATCATGTTGTCGATCGGCAGATAGACGGTAGACAGCGCCGGTTCCAGCCACTTCGCGCAGGGCGCGTCATCAAACCCGAATAACGACACGTCCTGCGGAATGCGCAGCCCGGCCTGGTGCAGCGCCTTCGAGGCTCCCAGAGCCATATCATCATTACAGGCAAACAGGGCGCTGAACGGCACCTTGTCGTTCAGTAACTCCTGACACAGTTCATACCCGCGGGTCATCCCCGAATCGCCATATTTTACCCGGCTCTCATCCCAGGGAATGCCGTGCTTTTCCAGCGCCTTGCGATAGCCGGCCAGTCGCGCCTTGCCGGTGGGGGTGTGGATCGGCACCGTCATACAGGCGATCTCCCGGTGCCCCTGGCTTATCAGGTACTCCACGGCACTGAAGGCCGCCGACTGCTGCTCGAAGAACACGCAGCGCTCCCGGGCCTGGCTGACGTCGCGGTTGATCGCGATAAGCGGCATCTGCACGCTGTTGATGAGCTTCATGATCGCTTTTTCGCTCATGTAGCGGGTATAAAGCACGATGGCATCGCACTGGCGATCGGCCAGCATCTGCACCGCTTCCTCTTCCCGCTCCGGGGTATCGTGACCGTCGGTGACAATCAACTGTTTGCCGTGCGTTTCGGTCTGACGCGAGGCCTGCTGCAGCAGGCGGCCAAAGTAAAAACCGTCAAAGGTCGAGACCACCAGACCAATGCTGTTGCTGGTCCGGTTCGCCAGCGATCGCGCCAGAAAATTGGGGCGATAGCCCAGCTCTTCCATCGCGTTAAACACCTGCTGACGGGTACTCTCTTTGACCTGACCTGTGCCGTTCAGTACGCGCGACACCGTGGCTTTCGACACGCCCGCGCGCAGTGAGACATCCAGCATTGTTGCCATTTGTTCTTCCTGCTTCCACGTTATGCTCGCAAGTTTATCACAGACGTTCAGGGGCATAAGCCGGACGGGAGGGGCAAAACCCCCATCAGGATCACGCTTTCTGGTAACGGGTCGCGGACAACGTGAAAGTGGCATACCAAAGTGATTATAAATTACTCTCTGGGATACCTCTTCCCGCGTTGGGAGCTTAATCACAGAACAAATCGTGACTGGAAGCTATTTTTGGTATGCCAATAGAAGCCGGCTGTACACCTTATCCCAATAAAGGCCCTTTTACTGAGGTATTACCCCATGGCATTACAGGAAAAACTGATCAACTCTCTGGGCAGTTTCGCCACTAAGTTCAACAGTTATCGCTACATCATGGCGATAAAGTCCGCCTTCATCACCTTAATGCCGGTCATCATCGTGGGCGCGTTTTCGGTGCTGATCTCCAACATGGTGTTGGATCCGAAAAATGGCTTAGCCAGCTTTCAGTCGCTCTCGTTTCTCGCCACGCTAAAACCGATCACCAGCGCCCTGAACTACGCCACGCTGAACTTCCTTAATATCGGAGCCGTGTTCTTAATCGGCATCGAGCTGGGGCGCATCAACGGCATTAAGTCCCTGTTCCCGGGGTTGCTGGCGGTGATCTGCTTTATCTGCGTCACCCCCACCACCGTTGAGATGATGGTCGATGGAGAAATGCACATCGTAAAAGATGTTCTGCTGCGCCAGTTCTCCGATACCCGCAGCCTGTTCCTCGGCATGTTTATCGCCATCCTGTCGGTGGAGATTTATTGCTGGCTGGAGGGACGCCCCGGGCTGAAAATCAGAATGCCTGACACCGTGCCGCCGAACGTATCGGCCTCGTTTTCGGCGCTGATCCCGGCGATCATTACTACTACCCTCATCGCCACCTTTGGTTTTGTGTTCCATCAGGTGACCGGCATGTACCTGTACGATGCGGTCTATCAGGTGGTGCAGCAGCCGCTGGAGCGGGTGGTACAAAGCCTGCCGGGGATCCTGCTGCTGATGTTCGTCGCTCAGTTGTTCTGGGTGATTGGTATCCACGGTAACCAGATGATCAAACCGATCCGCGAGCCGCTGCTGCTGGGGGCGATCACCGTCAACATGAGCGCCTTTGAGCAGGGCAAAGAGATCCCGAACATCATCACCATGCCGTTCTGGGATGTGTACATGAGCATCGGCGGCTCGGGCCTGACCATTGGCCTGCTGATCGCCGTGATGATCGGCACCAAACGCAAAGAGATGAAGGAGATCGCCAAGCTCTCCATCGGCCCGGGGATCTTTAACATCAACGAGCCGGTGATCTTCGGTATGCCAATCATGCTCAACCCGATTCTGGCGATCCCGTTCATCATCACCCCGCTGGTGACCGGCTCCATCGGTTACTTCGCCACCGTCACCGGTTTTGCCGGTAAAGCCGTGGTGATGGTGCCCTGGACCACACCGCCGCTGATCAACGCCTGGCTCTCCACCGCCGGTTCGATGGGTGCGGTGGTCACGCAGGGTATCTGCATCATTACTGCCGTCCTGATCTACCTGCCGTTTGTGAAAATTGCTTCACGCCGCGCTGAGCAGGCTGCGATTCAGGCCGCCAACAAGGAGGCGACAAATAACGCATGAGCATAAAACAGATGACTATCCCCGAGGATTTTATCCTTGGGGCGGCGGCCTCCGCCTGGCAAACCGAGGGCTGGAGCGGCAAGAAAGCCGGGCAGGATTCGTGGATCGATCTCTGGTACAAAAACGATCGTCAGGTGTGGCATAACGGCTACGGCCCGGCGGTCGCGACCGATTTCATCAACCGGTTCCGTGAAGACGTGGCGCTGATGAAGCAGGCCGGCCTGACCCACTACCGCACCTCGATCAACTGGTCGCGTTTTCTTACCGATTACGAAAACGCCACCGTGGATGAGGAGTACGCCGCCTATTACGACGCGCTGTTTGCGGAGATGCACCGCCAGGGCATTGAGCCGATGATCTGCCTTGAGCACTACGAGCTGCCGGGCGTCTTGCTGGAAACCTACGGCGGCTGGGCGTCAAAGCATGTGGTGGAACTGTTCGTGCGCTATGCCGAAAAAGTGTTTGCCCGCTATCACCATCAGGTGAAGCGCTGGTTCAGCTTCAACGAGCCGATTGTGGTCCAGACCCGGGTCTATCTCGACGCGCTGCGCTGGCCGTATGAACAGAACACCAGCACCTGGATGCAGTGGAATCACCATAAGGTGCTGGCGACGGCGAAGGTGGTGAAGCTGTTCCGTGAAAAAGGTTATCGCGGTAGCGTGGGCTGCATTCTTAACCCGGAGGTGACCTATCCGCGGTCGCGCGCGGCCCATGATGTGAAGGCCGCTGAGATCTACGACCTGTTCTACAACCGGGTATTCCTCGATCCGCTGGTACACGGCCACTACCCGCAAGAACTGTTTACCCTGCTGGAGAAACATCAGGTGCAGTGGGACTACAGCGCCGAAGAGCTGGCGCTGATAGCGGACAACACCGTCGATGAGCTGGGGATCAACCTCTATTATCCGCATCGGGTCAAGGCCCCGTCCCGGGCATGGCATCCTGACACACCTTTCCATCCGGCCTGGTACTACGAACCCTTTGAACTGCCGGGGCGGCGGATGAACCCCTCCCGTGGCTGGGAGATCGCCCCGCGGATTATTTACGACATGGCGATGCGGATCAAAAACGACTACCGCAACATCGACTGGTTTGTCGCCGAAAGCGGGATGGGAGTGGAAAACGAAGGCCAGTACCGCAACCGCGACGGGATCATTGAGGACAGCTACCGCATTAACTTCATCAGCGAGCATCTCTATTACACGCTGCTGGCGCGGGAGGAGGGGGGCAAACTGCCACGGCTTCATGCTGTGGGCCTTCACCGATAACGTCTCGCCAATGAACGCCTTTAAAAACCGCTACGGCCTGATTGAGATCGATCTGGCGGATAACCGCGCCCGACGCCCCAAAAAGTCGGCCAGCTGGTTCCGGCAACTGCGTGATGAGCGTGTGCTGACTCTGACCATTGATGACGAATGGAAGTAGCCGCAGATCGCGACGCTTCTGGTAACATAGTGCGCAAACTGGCCGGGAGGATGCCCGGCCCGCGCATTAACTCACAGTACAGGTGATAACGTGGATAAGGCTGTCGTCCCGGCGGAAAAGAAGCAGTACCAGGAGATTGGCGAAGATTTACGCGCCCAGATCATCCATGGGCACTATCCCGTAGGCTCGCGTCTGCCGCCGGAGCGCAATATCGCGGAAACCTACGGCGTCAGCCGCACCATCGTGCGGGAAGCGCTGCTGATGCTGGAGCTACAGGGCACCGTGGATATTCGTCAGGGGTCCGGCGTCTACGTGATGCGCATCCCCGAAGAGCATGAAAACGAGGAAGAGCGTCTTTTAAAAAGCGACGTTGGCCCGTTTGAAATCTTACAGGCGCGCCAGCTGCTCGAAAGCAACATCGCCGCTTTTGCTGCCAAAATGGCGACCCGCGCCGATATCGACAACCTGCGTCGCATCATCGAGCAGGAGCAGCGCGCGATCGCCGCCAATGACAACAGCCAGGACAACAGCAAGATGTTTCATCTGGTGCTGGCAGCCGCCACGCAGAATCAGATGCTGCTGGCGACGGTTGAAAGCGTCTGGCACCACATGGACAGCAGTCCACTGTGGCAGCAGTTCAACGTCCATATCGCCAGCCGGGCATATCGCCTGAAGTGGCTGGGCGACAGACAAACTATTCTCGCCGCCCTCCGCCGCCGCGACGTAATGGGAGCCTGGCAGGCCATGTTCCAGCATCTGGAAAATGTCAAAAAGAGCCTGCTGGAGTTCTCCGATGAAGACGCCCCGGACTTTGACGGTTATCTGTTTGAGTCGGTGCCCCTTTTCCAGGGGAAGCTGGTGTGAAGATCCAACCGCTGTACGCCGCCCCGCAGCATGCGGAGCAGGTGATCGACTGGCTGTGGCAGGCCTTTGGCGACGGCCTGTCGCGCGATTTTTTCGCCAGCGTCGTGACCTACAGTCAGACTCCGGGCGCGCTGCCGCTCACCTTTATTGCCACCGAGGGCGAGCAGTTACTTGGCACGGTGGGGTTATGGCGCTGCGATCTGATCACCCGCCAGGATCTCTACCCCTGGCTGGCGGCGCTCTATGTGGATGAAGCGGCGCGCGGGCAGGGGCTGGCGGGCAAATTACAGCATCATGTGCAGAGGTATGCCGCAGAGAACGGACATCGCGAGCTGCATCTCTGGTCAGCCTGCCGCGATTTCTATGAACGCTACGGCTGGCACTACATCGGTGACGGCCTGGAGTACCCGGACAAAACCGTGCACCTGTACCGCTATTCGCTGGTGGACTCTGCGGGCGGCGTGACCGAGTGACGGCGCACCAGCGTCGGGCTGAACACGTGGGTGATCTCCGGCGGCTGGCGTTTATCCGCCAGTGACAGCGCCAGCTCCGCCGCCTGGGTCGCCATTGTGACAATCGGGTAGCGCACCGTGGTCAGCCGCGGGCGAACATAGCGGGAGATAAGAATGTCATCGAAGCCGATTAGCGAAATATCCCCCGGCACGTCAATCCCGTTATCGTTTAATACGCCCATCGCTCCGGCCGCCATTGAGTCGTTATAACAGGCAATCGCCGTAAAGTTACGCCCGCGTCCCAGCAGCTCTGTCATGGCCTGCTCGCCGCCGCGCTCATCAGGTTCGCCATAGGTGACCAGACGATCGTTGCAGGGCAGGTCGTTTTCGCGCAGCGCATCGTAATAACCCTGTAGCCGGTCTTCGGCATCAGAGATAGGGTGGTTAGAGCAGAGGTAGCCGATGCGGGTATGGCCCTGCTGGATCAAGTGGCGAGTGGCAAGCCAGGCGCCATAGCGATCGTCCAGAGCCACGCAACGCTGTTCATAGCCGGGAATAATGCGGTTCACAATGACCATGCCGGGGATCTGCTTCATCAGATGGACGAGCTCATCATCCGGCAGCTTCTTGGCATGCACCACCAGCGCCGCGCAGCGGTGACGAATCAACTGCTCAATCGCCTGACGCTCTTTCTGTTCGTTGTGGTAGCCATTGCCGATCAGCAGAAAATTGCCGGTGTGGTAGGCGACCTGCTCCACGGCTTTCACCATCGCGCCGAAAAAGGGATCTGACACATCGCCCACCACCAGCCCGACGGTGTCGGTAGACTGCTGGGCCAGCGCCCGGGCGTTGGCATTAGGGTGATAGTTCAGTGATTCCATCGCAGCCAGCACCGCCTGACGGGAGGTTTCGCTGGCTTTGGGTGAATTGTTGATGACGCGTGAAACCGTGGCAACAGAAACACCCGCCAGTCGGGCCACATCCTTAATTGTCGCCATTCTCTACCTTCTCATTGGGGTAAGCGTTTACACACTAATTAGTGTTGCGGAAAAGTCAGGTGTATTCAAGCGCAGGGCGGTGAGGCATTTCACAAAGGTGATACAGGGCTGCGGAAATTGTGTAATCGTTACACAGCGAAGCGTGACAAAGGCGGGTGAATTTGAATCTTTGGTTACACTTTGCCTCAGGCTGTTGCGATTGTCTGCTGGCAGGGAAAGAGTCGCCATTGCTACATTTGAGATCCCAGAGGTATTGATAGGTGACGTTAACCCGCGGTTAACTGCCAAGCTTTACACCAGCCTGCGTTCTTACGCAGGTTTTTTTTGCTTGTTGTTCAACATGTAACAGCCGCAGATAAAATTCACACCTGGTTGCACTTCGGCTCATTCGCTTGCTTTTTAGCACTGGAGAAGTCGGGTGCCAGACGCCACAATCAAGATCCCAGAGGTATTGATTGGTGAGAATTCTTAGTACGTACTGCGTACTCATCTCTTGCACCAACCTGCGCAGATGCGCAGGTTTTTTTTTGTCTCTATCCGGCTGTCGCTCCTGCTGCACTTCTCGTGTAATCTGCCACAATTTACCGTAACCCGACAAATTGAAAGGCAAAGGGAGTTGAGATGTTATTTGGGTTCTTCCGCACGCTGTTCCGTATTCTTTTTCGTGTCCGTCTGACGGGCGACACCCAGGCATTGCACGCCGGGCGCGTTCTTATCACCCCCAATCATGTCTCCTTTATTGACGGCATTCTGCTGGCGCTGTTTTTACCCGTGCGGCCGGTGTTCGCGGTCTATACCTCTGTCAGCAAGCAGTGGTACATGCGCTGGCTGACATCACTGATTGATTTTGTTCCGCTCGACCCGACCAAACCGATGATGATCAAACACCTGGTGCGTCTGATTGAGCAGGGGCGTCCGGTGGTGATCTTCCCGGAAGGGCGCATCTCTATCACCGGCTCGCTGATGAAAATCTATGACGGCGCGGGTTTTGTGGCGGCGAAATCCGGTGCCACCGTGGTGCCGGTGCGCATTGAAGGCGCGGAGCTGACCTTTTTCAGCCGTCTGAAAGGGCTGGTGAAACAGCGCTTGTTCCCACGCATTACCCTGCATCTGCTGCCGCCGACCACTTTGCCGATGCCCGATGCGCCTCGCGCCCGCGATCGACGTAAAATCGCCGGGGGAGATGCTGCATCAGGTCATGATGGAAGCCCGGATGGCGGTGCGCCCGCGCGAAACCCTGTACGAGTCGCTGTTGTCGGCGATGTACCGCTATGGCGCAAAGAAACACTGCATCGATGATATCAATTTTGCCCCTGACAGCTATCACAAGCTGCTGACCAAGACCCTGTTTGTTGGCCGTATCCTTGAAAAATACAGCAAGCAAGGGGAAAAGATCGGCCTGCTGCTGCCGAATGCCGGGATCAGCGCCGCGGTGATCTTTGGTGCCGTCTCCCGCGGGCGTATTCCTGCGATGCTGAACTACACCGCAGGGGTGAAAGGACTCAGCAGCGCCTTCACCGCCGCGCAAATCAATACTGTGTTTACCTCACGCACGTTTCTCGATAAAGGCAAACTCTGGCATCTGCCTGAGCAGCTCACCCAGGTGCGCTGGGTCTTCCTCGAAGATCTGAAAGCAGAGGTCACCGCGGGCGATAAGCTTTGGATTTTTGCTCACCTGCTGATGCCGCACCTGGCGCAGGTGAAACAGCAGCCGGAAGATGCTGCGGTGATCCTCTTTACCTCCGGCTCGGAGGGGAACCCGAAAGGGGTGGTCCACAGCCATAAAAGCCTGCTGGCCAACGTCGAGCAGATTAAAACTATCGCTGACTTCACCGCCCGGGATCGCTTTATGTCGGCGCTGCCGCTGTTCCACTCCTTTGGCCTGACGGTGGGGCTGTTCACGCCGCTGCTTACCGGTGCCGAAGTGTTCCTCTATCCTAGCCCACTGCACTATCGCATTGTGCCTGAGCTGACCTATGACCGTAACTGTACGGTGATCTTTGGCACTTCGACCTTCCTCGGCAACTACGCCCGTTTCGCCAATCCGTATGATTTTCACCGCGTGCGCTACGTTGTGGCCGGGGCGGAGAAGTTACAGGAAAGCACCCGCCAGCTGTGGCAGGACAAGTTTGGCCTGCGCATCCTGGAAGGCTACGGCGTGACCGAGTGCGCGCCGGTGGTCTCTATTAACGTGCCGATGGCGGCGAAGCCCGGCACCGTCGGGCGCATTCTACCGGGGATGGACGCGCGTCTGCTCGCCGTTCCGGGCATTGAAGAGGGCGGACGCCTGCAGCTGAAAGGGCCGAACGTCATGAACGGCTACCTGCGGGTAGAAAACCCGGGCGTGCTGGAAGCGCCAACGGCAGAGAATATCAACGGCGAGGTCGAAACCGGCTGGTACGACACCGGCGATATCGTACGCTTTGACGAGCAGGGCTATGTGCAGATCCAGGGCCGCGCAAAACGCTTTGCCAAAATCGCCGGGGAAATGGTGTCGCTGGAGATGGTTTGAACAGCTGGCGCTGGCCGTTTCGGCGGACAAAATGCACGCCACTGCGGTGAAAACCGATGCCAGTAAAGGCGAGGCGCTGGTGCTCTTTACCACCGATAGCGAGCTGAAGCGCGAGCAGTTGCTTCAGAAGGCGCGAGAGCATGGCATTCCTGAGCTGGCGGTACCGCGCGATATTCGCTACTTAAAACAGCTTCCGGTGCTGGGCAGCGGCAAGCCGGATTTTGTCACCCTCAAAGGCATGGTTGACCAGGCGGAGCCGCATAATGAGTGAGTCAGTACACACTAACACCTCAATCTGGTCGAAAGGAATGATGGCGGTCACCGCCGGCCCAGTTCCTCTCTGCCTTTGGCGATAACGCACTGCTGTTTGCCACCCTGGCGCTGCTCAAATCCCAGTTTTACCCGGACTGGAGTCAACCGATCCTGCAGATGGTGTTTGTGGGTGCTTACATCGTTTTTCGCTCCCTTTGTGGGTCAGGTCGCGGATAGCTTCGCGAAAGGGCGAGTGATGATGTTCGCCAACAGCCTGAAACTGCTGGGTGCCGCCAGTATCTGTTTCGGCGTGAACCCGTTTATTGGCTATACGCTGGTAGGGATTGGGGCGGCAGCCTACTCACCGGCTAAATACGGCATCCTCGGCGAGCCTGACGACCGGGGATAAGCTGGTCAAAGCTAACGGGCTGATGGAAGCGTCAACCATTGCGGCGATCCTGTTGGGTTCCATGGCGGGTGGGGTGCTGGCAGACTGGCATGTGCTGGCGGCGCTGGGCGTTTGTGCCGTGGTGTATGGCGGGGCGGTGATCGCCAACGTCTTCATCCCGAAACTGCCGGCGGCGCGTCCGGGGCAGTCCTGGCGTTTTACCCGATGACCGCCAGCTTCTTTAACGCCTGCCGCGTACTGTGGCAAAACGGTGAAACCCGCTTCTCGCTGATGGGGACCAGCATGTTCTGGGGCGCGGGGGGTCACGCTGCGCTTCCTGCTGGTGCTGTGGGTGCCCACGGCGCTGGGCATTACCGATAACGCCACGCCAACCTATCTCAACGCAATGGTGGCGGTGGGGATCGTTCTCGGCGCGGGTGCCGCGGCGAAGCTGGTGACACTGCAAACGGTGGCCCGCTGTATGCCTGCCGGGATCCTGATTGGCGTGGTGGTGCTGATCTTCGCCCTGCAACATGCACTGTTACCGGCCTATGCGCTGCTGTTCCTGATGGGGATCTGCGGGGGCTTCTTCGTGGTACCGCTCAATGCGCTGCTGCAGGAGCGCGGGAAACATACCGTTGGCGCAGGCAATGCCATTGCGGTGCAAAACCTCGGTGAAAACGCCGCCATGCTGCTGATGCTCGGGCTTTACTCGCTGGCCGTGAAGGTGGGGGTGCCGGTGGTGGGCATTGGCGTTGGATTTGGTGGCCTGTTTGCGCTGGCGATTGCGGCGCTGTGGGTGTGGCAGCGTCGGCGGTAATACCGCGCCGGGCTGTCCGGTCTGATGCCCTCATCCTGAGCCACTCTCTTTGAGAGAGGGCGCAAATATTAAAAAAGGCAACTCAGGTTGTAATGCCAGTCAGTTAAACGATTCGGTATTTATAAGTGACTGAAGTGGACAGGTTCCGTTCACTAAAGCACCTCTGCTTTATGCCCCCTCCGCTGCGGTGAACGTGCCAAGGGGGCTCGCCGCCTCCCTCCTGACTACCCCGGCTCCCGGCCAGGAAAATCGCCGCTTCGCGGTGCACTCAGCTTATCCCTTCAGGCTTTCGGGTCGGGCACCAGCCTGCATCCCTGCAGGCTATGCCCTCCCGGCGCGTCCCTGCGCCTCGCCCCGGCCTTACGGAAACGCTTCGGCGATTTTCAGCCGGATTCACGCTCCCTCACGCTTCTCAGCTATCTGAATATGGCACCGGTGTTGAGTCCCCGCTGAAACCGGCGAACCGGAGACCGGATGACAAAGGCTGGACGCCAGGGATGGCGGCCAGAGGCGAATCGAGACAGGATGTCGAGTTGAGCCGACCGCAGGCAGCCGGTCGGGAGGTGAGCGCAGTGCGAAGCACCGGTTTCATTGCGGGGCCGCGGGGATTGACAAGGGGGGCCCGGCGGCCCCCCTTGTCACGTTCACGGGTTGTGTAATGCCATGTTCTGCTGAACATGAGGTGAACGGAACAATCCGCCGGGCTTAACTGACTGGCATTACAACTCAGGTTGCCTTTTTGCTTTTATTACGGTGCCGGGTAGGTATACACCTGATGCACCGCTTCAATCTCCGCTAACACCTCTTCGCTCAGATCCAGATGGAAGCTTTCAATGTTTGTTTTCAGCTGCTCCAGGGTGGTCGCGCCCAACAGGGTGCTGGCAACAAACGGCTGACGGCGCACGAAAGCCAGTGCCATCTGCGCCGGATCCAGCCCGTGACGTTTAGCGATATCGACGTAGGCTGCCACCGCTTTCTGCGTCTGCTCACCGCTGTAACGGGTAAAGCGGCTAAACAGCGTATTACGTGCTCCCGCCGGTTTGGCACCGTTGAGATACTTACCGGTCAGCGTCCCGAATGCCAGGCAAGAGTAGGCCAGCAGTTCAACGCCTTCATACTGGCTCACTTCCGCCAGACCCACTTCATAGCTGCGGTTCACCAGGCTGTACGGGTTTTGAATGGTCACGATGCGCGGCAGGTCGTGCTTATCCGCCAGGTGCAGATAGCGCATGACGCCGAAGGCCGTTTCGTTAGAGACGCCGATGTAGCGGATTTTCCCCGCGCGCTGGCATTCGGTTAAGGCTTCCAGCGTTTCCAGCAGGGTGACGACCGGCGCGCTGTCGCTCCAGCTATATCCAAGCTTGCCGAAGCAGTTGGTCGGGCGCTGAGGCCAGTGGACCTGATAAAGGTCGAGGTAATCGGTCTGTAAACGCGTCAGGCTGGCATCCAGCGCGGCGCGGATGTTTTTACGATCGAGCATCTGATTCGGGCGAATGCCGCTGTCATTATTGCGCGACGGGCCGCTGACTTTGGAGGCGACAATCAGCTTTTCGCGGTTGCCGCGTTTTGCCAGCCAGTTGCCGACATAAGTTTCGGTTAAGCCCTGGGTTTCCGGGCGGGGTGGCACCGGGTACATCTCTGCGACATCAATCAGGTTAATGCCCTGGCTGACGGCGTAATCGAGTTGGGCATGGGCATCGGCTTCGCTATTTTGTTCACCAAATGTCATCGTGCCCAACCCCAGTTGGCTTATCTCAAGAGCGCTATGGGGGATACGGTGATAATGCATAGCCGGCTTCCTTTTTTGACATGTTAAGCGCATCAGGAAGGAACTTCCCGACAAAGAACATACCCTACAAAATTCGAGTTGCAGGAAGGCGGCAGGAGAGCGAATCCCCAGGAGCATAGATAACTATGTGACTGGAGCGAGCAAGCGCAGCCAACGCGTCTGTAACCTGAAGTATGACGGGTATACAAACATGGCAGAGGGAAAGCGAAAGGGGAAGAGAAAAAATCAAAAGGCCAGCAAGCTGGCTGACCTTTACGACTATCTTTCGATAATCTGTGAAACGTCGTCGCGGTTAATCTGCATATTATTACCCTGCTGATCCCGGTAGCTGACCAGACCGGTATCATCGTCGACTTCGGTTTGCCGTCGGTCAGGATCATGCGGCCATCTTTCGTCGCCATGACGTAATCGCTGCTACAACCTGAAACGGCAAACGCTAAACCAACAGCCGAGATTATTACTGCCATTTCTTCATTTTTATTACCTCCACCTGGCTCGTATCACATCTTAGTGTAGTAATAACTCGGGCTTAGGTTTTAACAAAGCGGTAAAATCTGAAAAAACGGGCAATTATGTGATAAAAGACATAATTCTGGCTAAAAAGTCACGTGTTCAGCAGAAAGTGACGGCTAACAGAGCACCCGTGAAGTTCTTTTTCAAATAAAAGCCACGGGGCAGCGTCAGGATCGGTTCGCCGCGCGCGCCGATGGCCTCGGTGAGGGCTTTACTGTTTGCCGCTTTGGGGCGCAGCTGGAGCACTTCGCCGTGACGGGCGGTGATACGCTCAACCTGCCCCAGCACGATCATGTCCATTAACTCTTCCCAGTCCAGCCGCAGCTGACGATCTTCATCTTCATCCGGGCTCCAGATCAAAGGCGCGCCGACGCGCCGTGCCGCCAATGGGATCGCACGATCCCCCTCTACCGGGATCCACAGCACCCGCTTCAGCTTATGCCGCACGTGGCTGCTCTCCCAGGTGATCCCGGTATTGCTGGTTAAGGGTGCCACGCAGACAAAGGTAGTCTCCAGCGGGCGACCGAGGCTGTCGATTGGGATAGTCTTCAGCTCCACCCCCAGGGCGGCAAAATCCTGTTCTGGTTTGCTGCCCGCGCTGGCCCCAGCCACAGCTCCAGCAGAACGCCCGTCCACCCTTTATCACGCTTCAGATCGGCGAACAGGCAGACCGGCCAGGGCGGCAAGCTCACCCAGCGAGTATCCCGCCAGGCGCTGCGCTTGTTGCAATAGTGCCGCTTCCGTTGCGGGGGGAGAGGTCAGGGAGCGAGGGGAAGCATGGTGATTGCCTTTTGGTTAAAAAATGAACAGCAGTTTTCCACTGCACAAACAGAGTTTATCTTTTTCTTTTTGCCTGTGCCAGGTGGATGATTATCACAATTTTTATCAACTGCTAACCCGTTTAGGTACGGGATATATCCCAGTTGTTCAAATCTGGTCACTGACAATGAACAGGATCTTACACCCTGTTATCCACAGAAAAATGGGATAACTGGGCATAACCCCCACTACTGTTTCCATTTACAGCCTTGACGTGGGATGAAAATCGAAAAATCAGACAAAATGTGCCTAACTTATTGGCACAATCTGTGGATAAAACCGACGTTGTTCGATCTTTCATCAGTGCGACGATCTTTAAAGTGACCTGCATCACACTAAGGCCTGTAATTCAGGTAATCCACAGTTTAACTCTATGAAATATAGTCCTTTGTAAAAAACAGTCTTATCTGCAATATTCAGAGTGATCTGGGTTGTCCATCGGTAATTCCACACTTCTTCACAACTCTATCCACAGAAAAAGTGAATAAATTGCCCTTCTGACCGGTCATCTGTTTATAACTCGATGATAATTGTGAGTTATTCAAATGTTATTCGGCTCCAGGCCAGAAAGAGAGTGGTTTACCGCCTCACTGGAGTGTGAAACAATCATTTATATATAAGGTTTAGTTTGGGGTAGTCCGGTGATTGATGACGATGGCTACCGCCCGAATGTAGGTATCGTAATTTGTAATCGCCAGGGTCAGGTTATGTGGGCCCGGCGATATGGTCAGCACTCCTGGCAATTTCCCCAAGGTGGGATTAATCCAGGAGAGTCAGCAGAGCAAGCGATGTATCGGGAGCTGTTCGAAGAAGTTGGCTTAAGCCGCAAGGATGTCCGCATTCTGGCTTCGACCCGCAACTGGTTGCGTTACAAGTTACCGAAGCGTTTGGTGCGTTGGGACACAAAGCCGGTATGTATCGGCCAGAAACAGAAATGGTTTCTTCTGCAATTGGTGAGCAGCGATGCGGATATCAATATGCAAACCAGCAGCACGCCCGAATTTGATGGCTGGCGCTGGGTCAGCTACTGGTATCCCGTTCGTCAGGTCGTGTCCTTTAAGCGCGACGTTTACCGTAGGGTGATGAAAGAGTTCGCAAGTGCCGTGATGATGCTTCAGGAGGCCCCTCCTAAGCCGCAGAGCGCACCTGCCTGGCGACGTAAAAGAGGTTAAGCTACGCACATTATGCTCACCCGCCTGCGCGAAATAGTCGAGAAGGTGGCCAGTGCCCCACGGCTCAACGAGGCGCTGGATATTCTGGTCACGGATATCTGCCTTGCGATGGAAACCGAGGTGTGTTCGGTCTATCTGGCCGATCACGACCGCAGGTGTTACTACCTTATGGCCACGCGCGGATTAAAAAAACCGCGTGGTCGTACCGTTGCGCTGGCATTTGATGAAGGCGTAGTAGGTCTGGTCGGGCGTCTGGCGGAACCCATCAACCTTGCCGATGCGCAGAAACACCCCAGCTTTAAATATATCCCCTCCGTCAAAGAGGAGCGCTTTCGCGCCTTCCTCGGCGTGCCGATTATCCAGCGCCGTCAGCTACTTGGCGTGCTGGTGGTACAGCAGCGTGAGCTGCGCCAGTATGATGAAAGCGAAGAGTCGTTCCTCGTTACGCTGGCCACGCAAATGGCCGCCATTCTTTCCCAGTCTCAGCTGACGGCACTGTTTGGTCAGTACCGGCAGACGCGCATTCGCGCCTTACCGGCCTCACCGGGTGTTGCGATTGCAGAAGGCTGGATGGACGCCACCCTGCCGTTAATGGAGCAGGTCTACGAAGCCTCGACGCTGGACACCGCTCTTGAGCGCGAACGTCTCACCGGCGCGCTGGAAGAGGCCGCGAACGAGTTTCGCCGTTACAGCAAGCGTTTTGCCGCCGGGGCGCAGAAAGAGACGGCGGCGATCTTCGATCTTTACTCTCACCTGTTGTCCGATGCCCGCCTGCGCCGGGAGCTGTTTAACGAGGTCGACAACGGCGCGGTCGCCGAGTGGGCGGTTAAAAAGATCATCGAGAAATTCGCCGAACAGTTTGCCTCCTTAACTGACGGCTATCTGAAAGAGCGTGCTGGGGATCTGCGCACCTTAGGTCAGCGTCTGCTGTTCCATCTGGATGACACCATTCAGGGCGCTAATACCTGGCCGCCGCGCTTTGTGCTGGTGGCGGATGAGCTCTCGGCAACCACCCTCGCAGAGCTGCCGCAGGACCGGCTGGCCGGGATCGTGGTGCGCGATGGCGCCGCCAACTCCCACGCCGCCATTATGGTGCGTGCGCTGGGGATCCCGACCGTAATGGGGGCCGATATTCAGCCATCGGCGCTGCATCGTCGCACGCTGGTGGTCGATGGCTATCGCGGCGAGCTGCTGGTCGATCCTGAACCGGTGTTGTTGCAAGAATATCAAAAGCTTATCAGCGAAGAGAACGAGCTGAGCCGTCTTGCCGAAGATGACGTTAATCAGCCTGCCGCGCTGAAAAGCGGCGAGCGGATCAAAGTCATGCTCAATGCCGGGTTAAGCCCCGAGCATGAAGAGAAGCTCGGCAGCCGTATTGATGGCATCGGCCTCTACCGCACAGAAATTCCGTTTATTGCTGCAAAGCGGCTTCCCCTCCGAAGAGGAGCAGGTGGCGCAGTATCAGGGGCATGTTGCAGATGTTCAACGACAAAACCGGTGACGCTACGCACCCTGGATGTCGGTGCGGATAAGCAACTGCCGTACATGCCGATCAGCGAAGAGAACCCCTGCCTGGGCTGGCGCGGGATCCGCATTACCCTCGATCAGCCGGAGATCTTCTTGATCCAGGTGCGCGCCATGCTGCGCGCCAATGCCGCGACCGGTAACCTCAGCATTTTGTTGCCGATGGTGACCAGCATCGACGAGATCGACGAAGCCCGCCGTCTTATTGAACGTGCCGGGCGCGAAGTCGAAGAGATGATCGGCTACGAAATTCCGAAACCGCGGATCGGGGTGATGCTCGAAGTCCCCCTCGATGGTCTTTATGCTGCCGCAGCTGGCGAGCCGCGTCGATTTCATCTCGGTGGGCACTAACGACCTGACCCAGTACATGCTGGCGGTGGATCGTAACAACACCCGGGTGGCGAGTATTTACGATAGCCTGCATCCGGCGATGCTCCGTGCGCTGGCGATGATCGCCCGCGAGGCACAAGAGCAGGGCATCGATCTGCGTTTGTGCGGCGAGATGGCCGGTGACTCGATGTGTGTCGCGATCCTGATCGGCCTCGGTTTCCGTCACTTATCCATGAACGGACGCTCTGTCCGCCCGTGTGAAATATCTGCTGCGGCATATCGATTTTGAAGAGGCGCAGCTGCTGGCAAAACGCAGCCTTGAAGCGCAGCTGGCGACGGAAGTACGTCATCAGGTGGCGGCCTTTATGGAGCGTCGCGGTATGGGTGGCCTGATCCGCGGCGGACGTTAAACGCCGGGGTATCCCTCCTCCCCCGGGGGAGGGACACAAACTACGCGAAGTCTCTATACACATCTTTTACATCTCGGGCGCAACCTCCTCGCTCGCTTGTGCTATGATTCGCACCTTTGGAGGCGCAGGGTACGCCTTTGCGCGCATCTCTACCGCTGTCCACTTTCAGCGGAATAACAACATCTTGTGGTGACAGATGAACAGTGGCTATCTGCATTTTCCGGAGTTTGATCCGGTCATTTTCTCAATTGGACCCGTCGCGCTTCACTGGTACGGCCTGATGTATCTGGTCGGTTTTCGTCTTTGCCATGTGGCTGGCTGGCCGTCGCGCCAAACGCCCTGGCAGTGGCTGGACCAAAAGACGAAGTGGAAAACCTGCTGTATGCCGGTTTCCTCGGCGTTTTCCTCGGTGGACGTATCGGCTATGTGCTGTTCTATAACTTCCCGGTCTTCCTGGCCGATCCGCTCTACCTGTTCCGCGTCTGGGATGGCGGCATGTCCTTCCACGGTGGCCTGATTGGTGTCATCCTGGTGATGGTCATCTTCGCTAAACGCACCAAACGCAGCTTCTTCCAGGTGGCTGATTTTATTGCGCCATTAATCCCGTTTGGTCTGGGTGCGGGTCGTCTCGGTAACTTCATCAACGGTGAACTGTGGGGCCGCGTCGATCCGAGCGTGTCGTTTACCATGCTCTTCCCGCAGTCGCGTGCCGAAGATATGGCGCTGCTGCCATCGCACCCGGAGTGGCAGTCCATTTTCGATACCTACGGCGTTCTGCCGCGCCATATGTCCCAGCTGTATGAAATGGCGCTGGAAGGTGTGGTGCTGTTTATCATTCTGAACCTGTTTATTCGCAAGCCGCGTCCGACCGGCTCCGTATCGGGCCTGTTCCTGATCGGTTATGGCGCGTTCCGCATCATCGTTGAGTTCTTCCGTCAGCCGGATGCACAGTTTACCGGGACGTGGGTTCAGTACATCAGCATGGGGCAGATCCTCTCCATTCCGATGATTATCGCGGGCATTGCAATGATGGTCTGGGCGTTCCGTCGTCCACAGCAACAGGTCTCCTGAGGAATCATGAAACAGTATCTTGAACTGATGCAAAAAGTGCTCGATGAGGGCACGCCAAAGAACGATCGCACCGGCACCGGGACGGTCTCCATTTTTGGCCACCAGATGCGCTTCAATCTGCAGGAAGGCTTTCCGCTGGTCACGACCAAGCGCTGCCATTTACGCTCCATCATTCATGAACTGCTCTGGTTCCTGCAGGGCGATACCAACATTGCCTATCTGCGTGAGAACAATGTCTCCATCTGGGACGAATGGGCGGATGAAAACGGCGATCTTGGCCCGGTCTATGGCAAGCAATGGCGCGCCTGGCCAACGCCTGATGGCCGCCATATCGACCAGATCACCACCGTGATGAACCAGCTGAAAAACGATCCAGACTCGCGCCGTATCATCGTGTCTGCCTGGAACGTGGGCGAGCTGGATAAGATGGCGCTGGCCCCGTGCCACGCGTTTTTCCAGTTCTACGTAGCGGATGGCAAGCTCTCTTGCCAGCTCTACCAACGCTCCTGCGATGTGTTCCTCGGACTGCCGTTCAACATCGCCAGCTATGCACTGCTGGTGCATATGATGGCGCAGCAGTGTGACCTGGAAGTGGGTGATTTTGTCTGGACCGGTGGAGATACCCACCTGTACAGCAACCATATGGAGCAGACCCACCTGCAGCTGACCCGTGAGCCGCGTGCGCTGCCGAAGCTGGTTATCAAACGTAAACCGGACTCCATTTTCGACTATCGCTTCGAAGATTTCGAAATTGAAGGTTACGACCCGCATCCGGGTATCAAAGCGCCTGTGGCAATCTGATACCACAATCGTGACATAACCGGCGCTCTTCGCGCCGGTTTTTTTATGCCCGCGTGATGGTTTTGCGAGGCTGCATCCGTGAGGATTGCAACGCGCTGCAATTCCGCTAAAAGTGCTGAAACCGCCTCGTAATCTGCCTTTCTGCCGCTCGAACCGTTTTTTTTCCTCCGGGCACACTGCTGCCATGAAAAAGGAAAAGGGCTTTACCCTCATGGAAATGCTGATCGCCATCTCGCTGATCCTGACGCTCAGTGCGGCAGGTCTCTATGGCTGGCGGCACTGGCAGCAGCAACAACAGCTGTGGCAGACGGCGCGCCAGGTGCGTGACTATCTGGTTGGTGCTGCGAAATGATGCCTGGCGAAATAACCTGGACAATACCGTGACCCTGAAACAGGACGGCAAACGGTGGTGTCTGTTAAAAACCGGCATTCCGGTCTGTCAGGCAGACAATGCGTTTTGTGATTACACCGCAGTGGCCTGGCATTCAGCTCACCGAGCTAACGCCTTGGGGCTGGGATTTTACGGTTTACGGGATACCGCCTGGGCTGGCCGCATACGCCTGCAAAGCCAGGCCGGGGAGTGGCTAATTCCTCGTATCCTCATGGGGGCGTATCCGTATGTGCAAACGGAAAGGGAGAGTTCGCATGTCGCTAAAGCAGCAGGGATTTTCACTGACCGAAGTGCTGGTCGCGATGGCGATAAGCAGCGTACTGCTGATGAGTGCGGCGCGATTCTTGCCCGCGCTACAGCGGTCAGTAGTGCTGCTCACGAAGCAGCAGGAGCTGGAAGAGGAGCTATGGCTGCGCATAAACGGCATAGGTAAAACACCTGCAACGGGCGGGATATTGCGCGGGCAAGTGCGAGGGACAGCCGGTTGACGATTGGCCTGCGGGGCGAATGCGTCATTGTGCAGTGGGACGAAAAACAGTAATGGCCGCTGGGAAACCTTGCCATCAGCCGCCGCAGAGCAGACTGGTTTTCGCCTGAGCGACGGCGCACTGGAAACTTTGCGAGGTGCGACGCAGTGCGGCGGTAAGGGTTGGGAGAGAATAACCGACCCTGACAGGATCAGGGTTCAGCGTTTTCAGGTGCAGCGGATTTCACGTGCGGGCTTTGCGCCGGAGCTGAGCCTGACGCTGGCGGCTTCTCTCGACGGAGAGCATCAGCGCCAGTTTCGAGGCGCACCACACCGTGACCGGGTTTAATCTGTGAACCGTCAGCAGGGGATGTCGTCGCTGGCGCTGGTGCTCCTGCTGTTGATTCTCGGCAGCCTGATGCTGGCCGGGCTTAACCAGCAGCTTGCTGCGCTGACGCGAATCGTCAGTACGGAACATCAGGCGATACAGCATCAGGCGATAGCCCAGTCAGCGCTGGAGTGGGGGCAGAATGCTCTCCTGGCCAACTCAGACTGAGCCCACATGCCGACAGCATCCGCAGCAACCGTGGCGCGTCTGCTTACGCATCCTTGAAGGGCGCGCGTTACTTATTGCCAGCAGCGGCAGCGGTGACGATGTGGCGGTTGGGGCGAAGTAAAGAATGACGGAATCTCTTTCTCGCCGCAGGGCTGGAGCGATTTTTTGTCCCCTGAAGGAGACGGCGTTATGTCAGCAACCGTAGCGAAACAGAAAGGGTTCAGCATCGTCGAGGTCTTGCTGGCCATGATGCTGATGGTCATGGTCGTTACCGGACTGGCAGGTTACCATCGTGTTTTAGCCAGCCGCTTTGTCGCCCTTGAGCAGTTATCGCCAGCTCTGGCGTCATGTCTGGTCGCAGTCACAGCTGGCCGCCGGGGAGATGCCTACGGGCTGGCAGGTAAACAGGGTGCAGACAACACCGGCCGGAATGTGTCAGCATCTCGGTCTCACTTATTTCTCCATTGGGTCGGCAGGGTCAAATGACGCGCCTGCACTGCCCGGTTAGCCAGTAGTTGGAGCAGCAATGTTAAGGGTCTACCACTCAAACCGTCTTGATGTGCTGGAAGCACTGATGGAATTTATCGTCGAGCAGCAGCGGCTCGACGATCCCTTTGAACCGGAGATGATCCTGGTTCAAAGCACCGGTATGGCCCAGTGGCTGCAAATGTCCCTGTCACAAAAAGTTTGGCATTGCCGCCAATATTGATTTCCCGCTGCCCGCCAGCTTTATCTGGGATATGTTTGTTCGCGTGCTGCCGGACATCCCAAAACAGAGCGCGTTCAACAAACAGAGCATGAGCTGGAAGTTAATGACGCTCCTGCCGGAGATGCTGACGCATGATGAGTTCGCCATGCTGCGCCACTACCTGAACGACGATACCGACAAACGAAAACTGTTTCAGCTGGCGTCGCGTACTGCGGATCTCTATGACCAGTATCTGGTCTACCGCCCGGAGTGGTTAACGCGCTGGGAAGCGGGCGAGCTGATTGACGGTCTCGACCAGGCGCAAGTCTGGCAGGCACCGCTGGTGGAAAGCGCTGGTAGAACATACTGAAAAGCTGGGCCAGCCGCAGTGGCACCGTGCCAACCTTTATGAACGTTTTATCGCGATGTTGGATTCGGCCTCTGTGCCACCAGCCGGACTGCCGTCCCGGGTCTTTATCTGCGGGATCTCCGCCTTACCACCGGTTTACCTGAAAGCGCTTAATGCGCTGGGTAAACACATCGATATTCATATCCTGTTTACCAACCCGTGTCGGCATTACTGGGGGGATATTCAGGATGCCCGTTGGCTGGCCCGCCTCGTTACGCGCCAGCGTCGTCGCCTGTTCGACGAACACGCGGTGCCGCTCTTTTAAAGACAGCGAGACGGCGGCGCAGCTCTTTGATGAACAAGGTATCCAGGACTTACCGAATCCGCTGCTGGCCTCCTGGGGAAAAACTGGGACGCGACTATATCTATATGCTCTCGGAGCTGACCGCCTCCGGCGAAGGGGATGTCGATGCCTTTGCGGATATCACCCCTGACAGCCTGCTGCATAACGTGCAGCGGGATATTCTGGATCTGGAAAACCGCGCGGTGGCCGGTGTTACCGCCGCCGAGTTTGCCAGTAGCGCTAACAAGCGTCGGCTCGATCCCGACGATCGCAGCGTATCTATCCACCTGTGCCATAGCCCGCAGCGAGAAGTCGAGGTGCTGCATGACAAACTGTTGGCGATGCTGGAGGACGATCCACAGCTAACGCCGCGCGATATCGTGGTCATGGTGGCCGATATCGACACCTACAGTCCCTATATTCAGGCGGTGTTTGGCAGCGCGACGGGCGATCGCTATGTGCCGTTTGCGATATCGGACCGCCGTGCGCGCCAGTCCCACCCGGCCCTGCAGGCGTTTGTCAGCCTGCTTTCCCTGCCGGACAGCCGCTTCGTACCTGAAGATGTACTGGCCTTTGCTCGATGTTCCGGTACTGGCGGCCCGTTTTGATATCGACGAGGACGCGCTGCGTTATCTGCGCCAGTGGGTCAACGAGTCGGGCGTACGCTGGGGAATGGATGATGACAACGTGCAGGAGTTTGAACTGCCGGTCACCGGCCAGCATACCTGGCAGTTTGGCCTGACGCGCATGCTGCTCGGCTACGCCATGGAGAGCAGCCAGGGGGAGTGGAATGCCGTTCTGCCGTATGACGAATCCAGTGGCTTAATCGCCGAACTGGTCGGCCATCTGGCTTCGCTGCTGATGCAGCTTAACCGCTGGCGGCGGGAGCTGGTGAAAGCACGTTCGCTCGAGGAGTGGATGCCGGTATGCCGGGAAATGCTCAATGATTTCTTCCTGCCGGATCAGGAAACAGAAGCGGCGATGGCGTTAATCGAGCAACAGTGGCAGGCCATTATTGATGAGGGCATCTCTTCGCACTATGGCGAAGCTATTCCGCTGTCACTGTTACGCGATGAATTAACACTGCGTCTCGACCAGGAGCGTATCAGCCAGCGCTTCCTCGCCGGGCCGGTGAACATCTGCACCCTGATGCCGATGCGCTCCATTCCGTTTAAGGTGGTCTGTCTGCTGGGCATGAACGACGGCGTCTACCCGCGCGCGCTGGCGCCGCTGGGGTTTGATTTAATGAGTCAACAGTCCCAGCGTGGCGACCGTAGCCGCCGCGACGATGACCGCTATCTGTTCCTTGAGGCGCTTATCTCCGCGCAGCAGCAGCTCTATATCAGCTACATCGGCCGCTCCATCCAGGACAACAGTGAACGGTTCCCGTCGGTGCTGGTTCAGGAGCTGGTGGACTACATCGGGCAAAGCCATTACCTGCCGGGCGATGAGAACCTTAATTGCGATGAAAGCGAACAGCGCGTGAAGGCGCATATTACCTGCTGTCACAGCCGTATGCCGTTCGATGCCGTCAACTATGAGAACAACGAACAGCAGAGCTACGCCCGGGAATGGCTGCCCGCGGCGAAGCGGGAAGGGGTGGCCCATGGTGACTTTATCCAGACGCTGGATCCGTTGCCGCTGGATACGGTGGCGTTTGAACAGCTCCAGCGCTTTTGGGCGCACCCGGTGCGGGCCTTTTTCCAGTTGCGGTTGCAGGTTCATTTCCGTTCCGAAGAGAGCGAGATCCCGGATGCGGAGCCGTTTACCCTGGATGGGTTAAGCCGCTACCAGTTAAACCAACAGTTGCTTAACGCGCTGGTGGAACAGGAGGATGCGCAGAAGCTGTTCCGCCGCTATCGCGCGGCAGGCCAACTGCCGTATGGCGCCTTCGGGGAAATCACCTGGGATGCCCAGTGTGAGGAGATGCAGGTCCTTGCCGACCGGGTGATAGAGTGCCGCCAGCCCGGTACAAGCATGGAGATCGATCTCAACTGTAACGGCGTGAATCTGACGGGGTGGCTGCAACATGTGCAGCCAGATGGCTTGCTGCGCTGGCGTCCGTCGATGCTCAGCGTTTCGCAAGGTTTGCAACTTTGGCTGGAACACCCTTGTCTATTGTGCAAGCGGTGGCGAAGGCGAGAGCCGGTTGTTTGTACGCAAAGACGGTGAATGGCGCTTCCCGGCGCTGCCCTGCTGCACAGGCAATGGAGTATCTGTCGCAGCTGGTTGAAGGTTACCGGCAGGGGATGAATACACCGCTGCTGTTGCTGCCAGAAAGTGGGGGGGCGTGGATTAAAACCTGTTATGACGCCACAAATGATGCGATGTTAACGGATGACGCGACCCTGCAAAAAGCGCACAGCAAATTTTTGCAGGCCTACGAAGGCAATATGATCGTGCGTGGGGAAGGGGACGACGTCTGGTATCAACGCCTGTGGCGAACCCTTGAGCCAGAGTACTTCCAGGCCATTACAGACGAGGCCCGTCGCTACCTGTTGCCGCTGTATAAATTTAATCAGTCCTGACCTTGTATAAAAATTGCGCAGGTTTGGGCATTCATTTATGATGCCCATCTTGTCATGGACTGATGTACACCACAAAGAGATGCTGGCCTGTCCGGCACGAAAGCGTGTTAATGATGATGTCCGTGATGAAGAGGTAGTGAATGCCAGGCAGCACCTTGTTGAAAACCTTAGTTTTGTTCGTCGCTCTTTGGGCACCCCTCAGTCAAGCAAATACCGGTTGGCAACCTATTCAGGAAACGATCCGCAAAAGCGATAAAGATACCCGCGAATATCAGGCGATCCGCCTTGATAACGGGATGGTCGTGTTGCTGGTTTCCGATCCCCAGGCCGTAAAGTCATTGTCGGCGCTGGTGGTGCCTGTTGGCTCGCTGGAAGATCCTGAATCCCATCCTGGGCTTGCGCACTATCTTGAACATATGACCCTGATGGGTTCAAAAAAGTACCCGCAGCCTGACAGCCTGGCCGAATTTTTAAAAATGCACGGTGGCAGCCATAACGCCAGCACCGCGCCCTACCGTACGGCCTTTTATCTGGAAGTCGAAAACGATGCGCTGGACGGCGCGGTTGATCGCCTTGCGGATGCCATTGCCGCCCCATTGCTGGATAAAAAATATGCCGATCGCGAACGCAACGCCGTTAATGCGAGCTGACGCTGGCCCGTACCCGGGACGGTATGCGTATGGCGCAGGTCAGCGCCGAAACCATCAACCCCGCGCCACCCTGGCTCCCGTTTCTCCGGCGGCAACCTTGAAACCCTGAGCGATAAGCCAGGCAGCCCGGTGCTCGATGCGCTGCACGCGTTCCGCGACAAATACTACTCCGCCAATCTGATGAAAGCGGTGGTGTACAGCAACAAACCTCTGCCGGAGCTGGCGAAACTCGCCGCCGAGACTTACGGCCGTGTACCGAATAAAGACATTACCCGCCCTGAAACCACCGTACCGGTAGTCACCGATGCGCAGAAGGGCTTGATTATTCACTATGTTCCCGCGATGCCGCGAAAGGTGTTGCGCGTTGAATTCCGCATTGATAACAACACGGCGCAGTTTCGCAGCAAAACCGACGAACTGGTTTAACTATCTGATAGGCAACCGTAGCCCGGATACCCTGTCCGACTGGCTGCAAAAGCAGGGGCTGGTGGAAGGTATTCGCGCAGATTCTGATCCCATCGTTAACGGCAACAGTGGTGTGCTGGCTATCTCCGCGACCTTAACCGATAAAGGGCTGGCCCATCGTGATGAGGTGGTCGCCGCGATTTTCAGCTATCTGTCGCTGCTGCGTGATAAAGGTGTCGATAAACGCTATTTCGATGAGCTGGCGCACGTGCTGGATCTCGACTTCCGTTATCCCTCTATCACCCGCGATATGGACTACGTTGAGTGGCTGGCGGACACCATGATCCGTGTGCCGGTTGAGCATACGCTGGATGCCGTCAATATCGCGGATAAGTATGATGCGGATGCCGTCAAAGCCCGTCTGGCGATGATGACACCGCAGAACGCCCGTATCTGGTATATCAGCCCGGACGAACCGCATAACAAAACGGCCTATTTTGTGAATGCTGAGTACCAGGTGGATAAAATCAGCGAGCAAACTTTTGCTGACTGGCAGAAGAAATCTGCCGCCATCGCGCTCAAGTTGCCGGAGGTGAACCCGTATATCCCGGACGACTTCACGCTGATCAAGCCTGCTAAAGCGTATCCTAAACCGCAGCTGATTGTGGATGAGTCTGACCTGCGTGTGGTCTATACCCCGAGCCGCTATTTCGCCAGCGAGCCAAAAGCCAATGTCAGCATGGTGCTGCGTAATCCTGCGGCGATGGACAGCGCCAAAAAACCAGGTGATGTTTGCCCTGAATGATTATCTGGCCGGTATCGCCCTGGATCAGCTCAGCAATCAGGCTGCCGTGGGCGGGATCGGTTTCTCGACCAACGCCAACAACGGGCCTGATGCTCAACGCCAACGGTTATACCCAGCGTCTGCCACAGCTGTTTAAGGCGTTGCTGGAAGGCTATTTCAGCTACACCGCCACCGAGGAGCAACTGGCGCAGGCCAAATCCTGGTATGCGCAAATGATGGACTCCGCTGAGAAGGGCAAAGCGTTCGATCAGGCCATTATGCCGGTGCAGATGCTGTCCCAGGTGCCTTACTTCCAGCGCGAAGATCGGCGGGCGCTGTTGCCGTCCAATTACGCTGGACGAGGTGATGGCCTACCGCGCGGCGCTGAAAACCAACGCCAGACCAGAGTTCCTGGTAGTTGGCAATATGGAGCGAAGATCAGGCGAAAACGCTGGCGCAGGACGTCCGCACCCAGCTGGGGGCTAAGGGCACCGAATGGTGCCGCAACCAGGATGTGCTGGTGGATAAACAGCAGAACGTGATTTTCGAGAAACCTGGCAGCAGCACAGACTCTGCGCTGGCGGCGGTCTTTGTCCCGACCGGCTATGACGAATATGCCAGCTCGGCCTACAGCGCCGTGCTCGGACAGATCGTGCAGCCGTGGTTCTATACCCAGTTACGTACCGAAGAGCAGCTGGGCTATGCCGTGTTTGCCTTCTCGATGAACGTGGGCCGCCAGTGGGGGAATGGGCTTCCTGCTGCAAAGCAGTGATAAACAGCCAGATTATCTTCTGGCAGCGTTTCCAGGCATTCTTCCCGCAGGCAGAAGCGAAGTTGCGGGCCATGAAGCCAGAAGAGTTTGCTCAGATCCAGCAGGCGGTGGATCGCCCAGATTACGCAGCCGCCGCAAACCCTGGCCGAAGAGGCATCAAAGATCAGCAAAGATTTCGATCGGGGTAATATGCGCTTCGATTCGCAATGATAAAGTAGTGGCCCAGATAAAACAGCTCACGCCGCAGAAAGTGGCTGACTTCTTCCACCAGGCGGTGGTTGCCCCGCAGGGGATGGCGATCCTGTCCCAGGTCTCGGGTAGTCAGAGTAAAAAAGCCGACGTCACCCCGCCTGCAGGCTGGACAGTCTGGAAGAGCGTGAGCGCATTGCAGCAATCTTTGCCCAGGAGTAAGAACGAATGACCGATACCGCCGAGTCCCTTGATCCCCTACGTTTACCGTTACAGGGGGGAGCGACTGATAGAGGCCTCAGCGGGAACCGGAAAAACCTTCACCATTGCGGCACTCTATCTGCGTCTGCTGCTCGGACTGGGCGGCAGCGCAGCCTTCAGCCGCCCGCTCAGCGTAGAAGAGCTTCTGGTGGTGACCTTCACCGAAGCCGCAACGGAAGAACTACGCGGCCCGTATCCGCGCTAACATTCACGAATTGCGGATTGCCTGCCTCAGACAGAGCACAGATAACCCGCTATATGCCAGCCTGGCTGGACGAGATCGAAGATACCCAGCAGGGCGGCGCAGTGGCTGCTACTGGCGGAACGCCAGATGGACGAGGCCGCCGTGTTCACCATCCACGGCTTCTGTCAGCGGATGCTCAGCCTGAACGCCTTTGAATCCGGCCATGCTCTTTGAGCAACAACTGATCGAAGATGAATCCCTGGTTGCGCTACCAGGCGTGCGCCGATTTCTGGCGTCGTCACTGCTACCCCTTGCCACGTGATATTGCCGAAGCGGTTCATGGTTTATGGAAAGGGCCGGAAAGAGTTACTCCGCTCCATCGATCGTTATCTGCAGGGCGAAGCCCCGGTCATTAAATCCCCTCCGCCTGCGGACGAAACGCTGGCCTCCCGCCATGAGAAGATTGTCGGCTTAATTGCCACCATGAAGCAGCAGTGGTGCAGCAGCGTGGCGGAAATCGACGCGGTTATTGAACGTTCGGGTATCGACCGGCGTAAGTTCAACCGCGGCAACCAGGCAAATACATCGAGCGTGTGACGGCCTGGGCTCAGGAGGAGAAGCACAGCTATCAACTGCCTGACGCGCTGGAAAAGTTCTCGCAAACGTTTCTTGCGGAGCGGACAAAAGCGGGTGGCGAAGTGCCGCAGCACCCTCTGTTTGCCGCCATCGACACTCTGCTGGCTGAGCCGCTGACCCTGAACGATCTGATGATCACCCGCGCGCTGGCAGAGATCCGCGCCGCAGTGGCGCGGGAAAAGCGCCGCCGTGGCGAGCTGGGCTTTGACGATATGCTCAGTCGTCTCGATGAGGCCCTGAACAGCGACAATGGTGATGCGCTGGCTGCGGCTATTCGTGGCCGTTTCCCGGTGGCGATGATCGATGAATTTCAGGATACCGACCCCAGCAGTACCGGATTTTCCGCCGGATCTGGCGTCAGCAGCCAGACACTGCCCTGCTGCTGATTGGTGACCCGAAACAGGCGATCTATGCGTTCCGTGGGGCAGATATCTTTACCTATATGAAAGCGCGTGGCGAAGTCGCCGCGCACTATACGCTGGATACCAACTGGCGCTCAGCGCCCGGAATGGTAGAAAGCGTGAATACCCTCTTTTCACAAATGAACGACGCCTTCATGTTCCGTGAAATCCCGTTCCTGCCGGTCAAATCGGCCCCGAAAAATGCCGGGCTGCGCTTTGAGCTGCGGGGTGATTTTCAGCCAGCGATGAACGTCTGGCTGATGGAGGGCGAGGGATGTGGCGTCGGAGATTATCAGGCCTTTATGGCCCAGCACTGCGCGGCACAAATCCGCGACTGGCTGAGTGCGGGTGTTCGCGGTGAAGCCATCCTGCATCGGGGTGACGAGGCCCGCCGGTAAGAGCCTCGGACATCACGGTGCTGGTGCGCAGTCGTCAGGAAGCGGCGCTGGTTCGCGATGCGCTGACGCTGCTGACCATCCCTTCGGTCTATCTTTCCAACCGCGACAGCGTGTTTGAAACGCTCGAAGCCCAGGAGATGCTCTGGCTGCTGCAGGCGGTGCTGGCACCCGAGCGTGAAAGCATCCTGCGCAGCGCACTGGCAAGCTCCATGCTCGGGCTTACCGCTCGCGACATCGACATGCTGAATAACAGTGAAACCCTCTGGGATGAGGCGGTAGAAGAGTTTACCCACTACCGCGAACGCTGGCAGAAGCGGGGCGTGATGGCGATGCTGCGCGACATCATGACGCAGCGCAATATTGCGGAAAATATGCTGGCCACCGCCGGCGGCGAACGCCGTCTGACTGATATTTTGCACATCAGCGAGTTGCTTCAGGAGGCGGGAGCGCAGCTGGAGAGCGAGCACGCCCTGGTGCGTTGGCTGGCGCAGCATATCGCCGAACCTAACAGCAATGCCTCCAGCCAGCAGATGCGCCTCGAAAGCGATAAACATCTGGTAAAAATTGTCACCATTCACAAATCGAAAGGTCTGGAGTACCCGCTGGTCTGGCTGCCCTTCATTGCCAACTACCGGGTGCAGGATCAGGCCTTTTACCACGATCGCAAAACCTTTGAAGCCGTGCTCGATCTCAGCAAGGCGGAGGACAGCGTTGAGCTGGCCGAAGCCGAGCGGCTGGCGGAAGATTTGCGTCTGCTGTATGTGGCATTAACCCGCTCGGTCTGGCATTGCAGTCTGGGCGTCGCGCCGCTGTTTCGTCGTCGTGGCGACAAGTCTGGTGACAGCGATTTCCACCTCAGTGCGCTGGGTCGCCTGATCCAGCGCGGTGAGCCGAAAGATGCCGCCGGGCTGCGCCAGTGCCTGGAAACCCTGTGCACTGGGCCTCTTGCGCTGCAGATTGCCGGGGTGGCCGATACCGCCCGCTGGAACATGCCGGAATCAACAATGCCGGATCTGCAGGCGCGGCAGGTGGCTCGCGTACTGTTCGATGACTGGCGAGTGACCAGTTATTCCGGGCTGCAACAGCGCGGGCACAGTATCGCCCAGGATTTGATGCCGCGCCTCGACATCGATGCCGCAGGCACTGGCGAGGTCGTACAAGAGCCGGAGCTGACGCCACATCAGTTCCCGCGCGGCGCTTCGCCGGGCACCTTTTTACACGGCCTCTTTGAAGCGCTCGATTTTACCCAACCCGTCTCGCCGGAGTGGGTACTGGAGATGTTGCAGAAAGGCGGCTATGACGCCCGCTGGCAGCCGGTGTTAACCCAGTGGATTACCCAGGTTCTGCAGACACCGCTCAATGAGGAGGGGGTCTCGCTGAGCCAGCTATCAGCCACCGATAAACAGGTTGAGATGGAGTTTTACCTGCCGGTTGCCGGGCCGCTTACCGCCGATGCGCTGGATGCATTGATCCGCGAGTACGATCCGCTGTCACGCGACTGCCCGCCGCTCGATTTCCGCCAGGTGCGCGGTATGCTGAAAGGCTTTATCGACCTGGTGTTTCGCCATAATGGCCGTTACTACCTGCTGGACTATAAGTCCAACTGGCTGGGCGAAAATGGCGAGGCCTATACCCCGGAGGCGATGGCGCGCGCGATGCAGTCCCACCGCTACGATCTGCAATATCAGCTCTACACGCTGGCGCTACACCGTTATCTGCGCCACCGTATCGCTGATTATGACTATCAGCGACATTTCGGCGGGGTAATCTACCTGTTTTTACGCGGGGTGGACGGCAGCTCGCCGGGGCCGGTTGCTTTACCACCCGCCCGGATGAAATGTTAATAAATCAAATGGATAGCTTGTTTTCTGCAAGCCGAGAGGAGCTTGTGTCATGACGATGCAGGAATTATTGCTGGAGGCCGTAGAACAGCGCGTGTTGCGTCGTCTGGATGTGCAGTTTGCGATGATGGTGGCGGGGAATGATGAACCCTCCGTGATGCTGGCGACAGCCATCTTGAGCCGGGATACCGGCGAGGGGCATGTCTGCCTGCCGCTGTCACGCCTGCAAGCGGAGGCGAAAACCGCCGCCCTGCAGGCCTGTTTTGCCCTGCACGATGAAACGCTGGACTGGCCCACAACGCTGATGCGTTCCCGGGCTGTGAGCGCAGGGGACGAGCCAACGCCGCTGGTGCTGACAGGGGGCCGGCTCTACCTCAACCGCATGTGGCGCTATGAGCGGGCCGTGGCCAGTTTCTTTAGCGAAGCTAACCAGCCGTTGCCTCATGACAGTGCTGACGTTCAGCGTACCCTGAACGCGCTGTTCACCTCTGACGAAGCCGTTAACTGGCAAAAGGTGGCGGCGGCCGTGGCGTTAACGCGGCGTATCTCGGTAATTTCCGGCGGACCGGGCACCGGTAAAACCACCACCGTCGCCCGCCTGCTGGCGGCGCTGATCCAGATGGCGGGAGAGGAGAAGTGCCGCATCCGGCTGGCCGCCCCAACCGGTAAAGCCGCCGCGCGCCTCACCGAGTCTCTGGGCGGTGCGCTGCAACAGCTCCCGCTGTCCGACCTCCAGCGTAAGCGATTCCCGACCGAAGCGAGTACCCTGCACCGTTTGCTTGGCGCTCAGCCGGGCAGCCAGCGTCTGCGCTACCATGCCGGGAATCCGTTACATCTGGATGTGCTGGTGGTGGATGAGGCCTCGATGATCGACCTGACCATGATGTCTCGTCTGATTGACGCCTTGCCGCCTCATGCCAGGGTCATCTTCCTCGGCGATCGCGATCAGCTGGCCTCTGTCGAAGCGGGTGCGGTGCTGGGCGATATTTGTACCTGGGCCAGCGCCGGTTTTACCGTGCAGCGTGCCCAGGAGCTGGCCGGGATGACAGGATGCCAGATGGAAGGCAACATCAGTCCGGTCGCGGGCGCGCTGCGTGACAGCCTTTGCCTGCTGCAAAAAAGCTACCGATTTGGCAGCGACTCCGGCATCGGGCAGCTTGCGGCCGCGGTCAACCGCGGCGATCGTCACGCTATTCGCTCCAGTATTTGACGGCACGTTCAGTGATATCGAGAAAAAGCAGCTCCAGAGCGGGGAAGAGTATCTGGTGATGCTGGAGGATGCCCTGCAGGGTTATCACCATTTCCTTGACCGGGTGCAACATCAGGCCTCCGAAGAAGAAATTCTGGCGGCATTTGGCAGCTACCAGCTGCTGTGCGCCTTACGTGACGGGCCTTTTGGCGTGGCCGGACTCAACGAAAGGCTGGAGCACGTGCTGGTGCAAAAACGCCGCATCAGCCGTCAGCCACATTCACGCTGGTATGAAGGACGCCCGGTGATGATCTCGCGTAACGACAGTGCGCTGGGGTTGTTTAACGGTGATATCGGCATTGCGCTGGATCGGGGGCAGGGGCTACGCGTCTGGTTCCAGATGCCGGATGGCAGCCTGAAGTCCGTGCAGCCGAGCCGCCTGCCGGAGCATGAAACCGCATGGGCGATGACGGTGCATAAATCCCAGGGTTCTGAGTTCGATCATGCGGCGCTGATTTTGCCCACTCAGATGTCCCCGGTGGTCACCCGCGAGCTGGTCTATACCGCGATTACCCGCGCACGTCGGCGGCTATCACTGTATGCGGATGACGGTGTGCTGGTACAGGCGGTTACCACCCGAACGGAGCGACGCAGCGGCCTGAGTGCGATTTTCGAAGCCTTATAAGCCTGTGAAAAGCCGGGCAGCGCTTGTGCTCGCCCGGCCTGGGTTCCTGACGCTTATCCCAAATCCGCCATCAACACCTTCGAACGACGCTGATAGTTGTACATCTCTTTCTTGGTTTCCGGCAGGGAATCAATGTCCACCGGCGTGAAGCCGCGCTCCTGGAACCAGTGAATGCTGCGGGTAGTCAGCACAAACAGCTTACTCAACCCCAGCTGCCGCGCCTGGAGTGCGATACGCTCCAGCAACACTTCGCCGCGCGACGAACTGCGGTAGTCAGGGTGTACCGCCACGCAGGCCATCTCGCCAATCTTCTCTTCCGGGAAGGGGTAGAGCGCCGCACAGGCGATGGTGAGGTTGTCGCGCTGAATAATGGTGAACTTGTCGATCTCCATCTCCAGCTGTTCGCGGGAACGACGCACCAGGATCCCCTGCTGCTCCAGCGGGCGAATCAGTTCCAGAATGCCGCCGATGTCGTTGATCGTGGCGCGGCGGATCTGTTCGGCGCTTTCCATCACGATCTGCGTTCCGATCCCGTCGCGGGAGAACAACTCCTGCAGAAGGGCGCCATCTTCCTGATAGCTGATCAGGTGGCTGCGGCGCACGCCGCTGCGGCAGGCTTTGATGGCGCCGCGCAGGAAACGCACGGTACCAGAGTAGTAGTCGCCTTGCTCCTCAAGCGCCTCGACGCGCGCCTGGGCTTCGTTCGGGAACAGCTCGGAGACGATATTCCCCAGCTCGTTAGTGACACCCTGCGAGGAGCAGAAGCCGATCATTTTTTCTGCTTTCAGCTTAATCGCCAGCTGAGTGGCAATCTCTTCCGAGGTGAGGTTGAAGCTTTCGCCGGTCACCGAGACGGCAACCGGGCCGGTCAGCACAATCGCGCCGCCGTCGAGCTGGCGGTGGATCGCCTCTTCATCGATACGACGGATTCGACCGCTGTGGCAATAATCCACCCCGTCGTCCACCCCCAGCGGCTGAGCGATAATGAAATTGCCGCTCACCACGTTAATGTGTGCCCCTTGCAGCGGGGTATTGTTGAGACTCATCGACAGCCGCGCGGTAATGTCCAGCTGCAGCTGGCCGGCAGCCTGCTTAACCAGTTCCAGCGTTTTGGCGTCGGTGACGCGGGTATGTTTATGGTAAATCGGCTCATGGTGATGCGCGGCCAGATTGGCTTCGATCTGCGGGCGAGCGCCATAAATGACGACAAGGCGAATTCCAAGGCTGTGCAGCAGGCCGATGTCATTGACAATGCTGGAGAAGTTCTCATGCTCAATGGCTTCGCCACCCAGCATAATGACGAACGTCTTCCCCCGGTGGGTGTTGATATAGGGAACAGAATGGCGGAATCCCTGGACCAGTTCGATTCTACGTTCCTTCACCACGGCACAAACCCTCAATGAATGTTTATTCGTAATTTTTGTATTTTTATTCGAATATGCACCTGCGTGCAAGCCAAACTTTTCTGCGAAGCAAATAAAATCTTCAGTGAAGTAATCGTTAACGCATGATTGTTTACCCTTTTAGGGATGACAGTTTATGCATCATTCGTTAAAGTTTTCGGTCAATTTGGACGTTATGAGAAGTTATTCGATATCTTTGCTCGGGAGAAGCATGTCGGGATCCAGTAAAGCATTAAGTCGTCGTCGCCTGCTACAAGGGGCCGGGGCAATGTGGTTGCTTAGCGTAAGTCAGGTAGGGCTTGCCGCCGTCAGTCAGGTCGTCGCGGTGCGTGTCTGGCCGTCTTCAACCTATACACGCGTGACGGTAGAGTCCAACCGGATATTGAAATATAAGCAATTCGCCCTGAGTAACCGGAGAGGGTGGTGGTGGATATCGAAGGAGTGAACCTCAATTCTGTCCTCAAAGGGATGAGCGCCCAGATCCGGGGCGACGATCCCTACATCAAGTCAGCGCGGGTCGGGCAGTTTGATCCGAACACCGTGCGCATGGTCTTTGAACTGAAGCAGAACGTTAAGCCGCAGCTGTTTGCCCTGGCGCCCGTGGCGGGTTTTAAAGAGCGTCTGGTAATGGATCTCTATCCTGCCAACGCGACGGATATTCAGGATCCTTTGCTGGCGCTGTTGGAAGATTACAACAAAGGCGATCTTGAAAAGCAGGTTCCGCCTGCGCAAAGTGGTCCGCAACCGGGCAAAGCCGGACGGGATCGTCCGATTGTGATCATGCTCGATCCGGTCATGGCGGGGAAGACTCCGGCGCGGTGGGCAATACCGCACCCGGGAAAAAGACGTAGTGCTACAGATCGCCCGTCGCCTGAAGGCGTTGATCGACAGAGAAGGCAACATGCGCGCCTATATGACGCGCAACGAAGATGTCTTTATTCCGCTAAAAGTGCGCGTGGCGAAAGCGCAAAAGCAGCGCGCGGATCTGTTCATCTCTATTCATGCGGATGCTTTTACCAGCCGCCAGCCCAGCGGGTCATCGGTGTTTGCGCTATCAACCAAAGGGGCAACCAGTACGGCGGCAAAACTGCTGGCAGATTCGCAAAACGCCTCTGACCTTATCGGTGGCGTCAGCAAGAGCGGCGATCGCTATGTCGACCACACGCTGTTTGATATGGTGCAGTCGCTGACCATCACCGATAGCCTGAAGTTTGGTAAAGCCGTGCTGGGTAGACTGGGTAGGGTTAATAAACTGCACAAAAACAGTGTCGAGCAGGCCGGGTTTGCGGTACTAAAAGCGCCGGATATCCCGTCGATACTGGTCGAAACCGCCTTTATCAGTAACGTGGAAGAGGAGCGCAAGCTCAAGACGGCCGCCCTTCCAGCAGGAAGTGGCGGGAGTCGATACTGGCGGGGATTAAAGCTTATTTCTCAGATGGGGCGACACTCGCCAGACGAGGCTAATCAGCCAGGCCGGGTTGACGCCCGGCAAAATGACAAACTTCAGATACAAAAAAACACCCGGAAGGGTGTTTATTGTTTTTAGAAGTGTTGGTTGCGGGGGCCCGGATTTTGAACCGACGACCTTCGGGTTATGAGCCCGACGAGCTACCAGGCTGCTCCAACCCCCGCGTCCGTCATTCTACTCTGTAGAATCTTACTTCTTTAAATTTGATTGGTTGCGGGGGCCGGATTTGAACCGACGACCTTCGGGTTATGAGCCCGACGAGCTACCAGGCTGCTCCACCCCGCGTCCGTCTTTTCGCTTCGTATTTCAAACCACATCTGCGTTGGCTTTCCTCGTTCACCTCAGTCACTTACTTGATTAAGTTTCTAAGGATTCACTGCGTCGCCGCCTTGCTGCGTTTCGAACTACTTCGCAAAAATTTCTACTGTCGTAGAAGGTACTTCATCAAATTTTAATTGGTTGCGGGGGCCGGATTTGAACCGACGACCTTCGGGTTATGAGCCCGACGAGCTACCAGGCTGCTCCACCCCGCGTCCGTGGAAGCGCACTATACTCTGCTGACTTTTTGTTGCAACCCTTTTTCGTAAAAATCACCAAATTAGGTGTTGATTGTACGCTCTGGCGACAATTTGACTGTTTTTTATGCAAAATTTGCGTAAGGGGCGGTAATCGCATTTCATTACCCCTGCCGGTTTGTTATCTTCATTACGCAGAATCGGGCAACTTAAAGACGGGATATAATGAAAGGACGTTGGGCGAAGTATCTGATGACGGGCGCGATGGTAGCCATTCTGGCTGCCTGCTCCTCCAAACCGGACCGACCGCGGTCAGCAATATAAAGACGGGAAACTGACCAGCCTTTCTCTTTAGTGAATCAGCCGGATGCCGTGGGCGCGCCCATCAACGGCGGTGACTTCGCAGAACAGGTAAGCCAAATCCGTACCGCATCGCCGCGGCTGTATGGTTCCCAGAATGCCGTGTATAACGCCGTACAGGATTGGCTACGCGCCGGGGGCCGATACGCGCACCATGCGTCAGTACGGTATCGATGCCTGGCAGATGGAAGGCACCGATAACTACGGTAACGTCCAGTTTACTGGCTACTACACCCCGGTAGTGCAGGCGCGCCATACCGCCCAGGGTGAGTTCAAATACCCGATTTACCGCATGCCGCCAAAACGTGGCCGCCTGCCGTCCCGCGCCGAGATCTATTCCGGGGCGTTAAGCGACCAACTACATCCTGGCCTACAGCAACTCGCTGATGGATAACTTCATCATGGATGTGCAGGGCAGCGGCTACATTGATTTTGGCGACGGCAGCCCGCTTAACTTCTTCAGCTACTCCGGCAAGAACGGCCATGCTTACCGCAGCATCGGCAAGGTGCTGATCGATCGTGGGGAAGTGAAACGCGAAGATATGTCGATGCAGGCGATCCGCGAGTGGGGCGAGAAGCACAGCGAATACGAAGTGCGTGAACTGCTTGAGCAAAACCCTTCATTTGTATTCTTTAAACCGCAAAACTTTGCTCCGGTGAAAGGGGCGAGCGCGGTCCCGCTGATTGGCCGTGCATCGGTGGCCTCTGACAAGACAGTGATCCCGCCGGGTACGACGCTGTTAGCAGAAGTGCCGACGCTGGATAACAACGGTAAATTCTCCGGCCAGTATGAACTGCGTCTGATGGTCGCGCCTGGATGTGGGTGGGGCCATCAAAGGCCAGCACTTCGACATCTATCAGGGGATTGGACCTGATGCCGGTCACCGCGCAGGCTGGTATAACCACTACGGGCGCGTATGGGTTCTGAAAAGCGCAGCAGGCGCGGGCAACGTGTTTAGCGGCTGAGTGTGGTAATATTGACGCCATGTTTTCCGGGGTGAGGGGTAACTCTCACCCTTTTTACATCTGAGGTCTTATGTCTGTGGTAATGAGCGAAGCCTGGCGCCAGCGTTTTGGTGGCACCGCGCGTTTATATGGTGAAAAAGCCCTGCAACTGTTTGCCGATGCGCATGTCTGCGTGGTCGGGATTGGCGGCGTTGGCTCATGGGCGGCGGAAGCGCTGGCACGAACCGGGATCGGCGCCATTACGCTTATCGACATGGATGATGTCTGCGTTACCAACACCAACCGGCAGATCCACGCCCTTCGCGACAGCGTCGGGCTGGCAAAATCCGAGGTGATGGCGGATCGCATTCGCCAGATAAACCCGGAGTGCCGCGTCACGGTGATTGATGATTTTGTGACGGCCGATAACGTCGCCCAGTACATGGGGGGCGGGTTACAGCTACGTCATTGACGCCATCGACAGCGTGCGCCCGAAAGCGGCGCTTATCGCCTGGTGTCGTCGCAATAAAGTGCCGCTGGTCACTACCGGCGGAGCGGGCGGGCAGATCGACCCGACGCAGATTCAGGTCACCGATCTGGCGAAAACTATCCAGGATCCTCTGGGCGGCCAAGTTGCGCGAACGTCTGAAAAGCGATTTTGGGGTAGTGAAGAACAGCAAAGGGAAGCTGGGCATAGACTGCGTCTTCTCAACGGAAGCCCTGGTCTATCCGCAGGCAGACGGTTCGGTGTGTGCCATGAAGAGCTCCGCCGAAGGGCCAAAACGAATGGACTGTGCCTCCGGGTTTTGGCGCGGCCACCATGGTGACCGCGACCTTTGGTTTTATCGCCGTGTCTCACGCCCTGAAAAAGATGATGGCGAAGGCGGAACGTCAGGCCTGACGCGCCGCCTCCAGCACCGCCTCGCTCAGGGCATTCAGTCCCTGGCTGCGCGAGGCGCTCAGTTGTCCGCGTAAACCCAGTTCATCAAACAGCGCCAACGGGCTTTCGCCAAGGATCTGCGCAGCGCTTTTTCCCTCTATCGCCGTCAGCAGCACGGCCAGTAACCCACGCACAATGCGGCCTTCGCTGTCGCCATAAAAGTGCAGTTTCTCTCCAACGGGGGTTACCCCAAGCCAGACGCGGTTCTCACAGCCGGGGATCTCTTTTGCCTGTGCTTTTAGCTCATCAGACAGCGCAGGCAGCTGTTTGCCCAGCAGGATCAGCTGGCGATATTTTTCTTCCCACTGGCTCAGCGGGGCGAAGGTCTGTTTTAACGTCTCTTCAGTGATAACGGTGCCGAACGGGTGTCCGGCGAGGGTTGGGCTTGTCATTCATCCACCAGTAAGGCAAGGGCGCGATCGACGGCGGCAATCAGTGCCTCGACATCGCTTTGGGTGTTATAGGGAGCAAACGAGACGCGCAGTGTGCCGTTGACACCAAGCGCCGCCAGCAGCGGCTGGGCGCAGTGCTGTCCGGCACGCAGGGCAATGCCATATCCCGCCAGCAGGGTGACCATGTCGCTGTGATGCACCCCGGCAAAATCGAATGCCAGCAGGCTCGAGTCCTGGACGCGGAAAGAGCGAAAACCGGGGGCGCTTTTTCAGCGCTTCTTCTGCCAGCGTTGCCAGCCCGCGACTCCAGCTCTCGGCCTGCTGCAGATCGATATCCCGCCAGCCACTCCAGCGCCGCGCTCAGGCCAATCACCCCGGCGACGTTTTGGCGTCCCGGCTTCCAGGCGATACGGCACCGCCTGGGTTTTGAAGCCGTCGAAGGTCACTTCGGTGATCATCTTGCCGCCCCCGAGCCACGGCGTCATCTGCTCCAGCAGCTCCGCTTTGCCGTACAGTGCGCCGATGCCGGTTGGGCCATACAGTTTATGCCCGGAGAAGGCATAGAAATCGATATCCAGCTGCTGCACGTCTGCCGGGAAGTGCACCACGCCTTGTGCGCCATCGACCATCACCACCATGCGGCTGGCATGAGCAAGCTGGATGGCACGGGCCAGATCCGGGGCAGCCGCCGGTGACGTTGGACATCTGCCCCAGCGCGAGAATGCGGCTGCGCGGGGTAATCAATTCGGGAAGGCGGGTAACATCGGCTAAGAAATCTGCGCCGAGGGGGTAACTTCACCACCCGCGCGCCGGTCTGTTCAGCCACCATCAACCACGGCACCAGATTGGCATGATGTTCTGCCTCGCTGACGATAATCTCATCACCTGGTTGCAGGCGTGGTCGGGCATAACACTGCGCTACCATGTTGATGGCTTCGGTGGTGCCCCGCGTCCAGACAATGTTTTTACCGCTTTCGGCATTAAGCAGTTGTGCGACCTGATCGCGGGCCGCTTCATAGCGCGCGGTTAAGCGTTGCGCCTCGGCAAACTGGCTGCGATGCACATTGCCTGCGCTCAGGCTGTAAAATTGTTGCGTGGCATCGATCACCGCCTGTGGCTTGAGGGCTGTCGCAGCGCTATCAAGATAGACACCGGCATCGGCCAGCGCCGGGAACTGTGCGCGGAAATGGGCAGGGCTGAATGCGTTCATTGAATTCCTCTTCATCGTGAATAGATCGTCGCGCAAATTCAGTGGAAGGGCAAGAAGGTTGATCTCTATCGGATTTGTCTGTTTATCCTGGCGTAACAGACGAAGCAGGTTATGCTGAAATAGAGTCAGGAGAATGTTTTAGCCTGTTATGAAACATGCTTTTAATAGCATTAATTGCTAAAGGAGATAAAGATGAAAAAGACTATCGCAATTGCCTCTGCTTGTATGCTTACTTTTGCCCTGAGCGCCTGTTCCGGTAACAACTACGTGATGCATACCAATGATGGCCGTTCTATCGTGTCGGAAGGTAAGCCACAAACCGATAATGATACCGGCATGATCTCGTATAAGGACGCAAACGGGAACAAAACAGCAAATCAACCGTAGTGATGTGAAAGAGATGGTTGAGCTGGATCACTAACAGAATTGCAGACAAAAAAAAGCACCGCAATTGGGCGGTGCTACATTAATCACTATGGACAGACAGGGTAAATGTACAGGAAGTGAAAAATTGGTAGCGTAGCTACCGAGGTCTGAATCGCAGACCAATTGCAAACACAACAACACAACATCACAACCGTAAGCCAAAAGCCCTTCAGAACACGCATTCCAAAAAAAGCTTTTCGTTCCGGCTCAGGAAGTGCCGCCACTATAGGTATTTGCTGGTAGTTCCTCAACGGACAATTTATAATGGCTCAGATAAAAAAAACTAATAGGTTAAACGTTGTTTCCTGTTTGTTAAAAGCCGTTAACATCTAAGCCAGATAACCATGTCCAAGCGATTACCACCACTGAATGCATTACGTGTATTTGATGCAGCCGCCCGCCATTTAAGTTTCACGCGCGCGGCCGATGAGCTTTTTGTGACGCAAGCCGCAGTAAGTCATCAAATCAAGTCTCTTGAGGATTTTCTGGGCCTCAAGCTGTTCCGCCGCCGCAATCGTTCCCTGCTTTTGACCGAAGAGGGGCAGAGCTATTTTCAGGATATTAAAGAGATCTTTTCCCAACTGACGGAGGCCACCCGTAAGTTGCAGGCGCGCAGTGCTAAAGGCGCACTAACAGTAAGTTTATTGCCCAGTTTTGCCATTCAGTGGCTGGTGCCGAGGCTCTCAAGCTTTAACTCAGCTTATCCGGGAATCGACGTCCGAATCCAGGCCGTCGACCGTCAGGAAGACAAGTTGGCAGATGACGTCGACGTGGCGATTTTCTATGGTCGCGGCAACTGGCCAGGCCTGCGTGTCGAAAAATTGTACGCAGAATATTTGCTGCCGGTCTGCTCGCCTCTACTCTTAACAGGCGAAAAAGCGTTAAAAGCACCCCGCCAATCTGGCGCAGCACACGCTTTTACATGATGCTTCTCGCCCGCGACTGGCAAACTTATACCCGCCAGCTCGGTCTAAACCATATAAACGTGCAGCAAGGCCCCATCCTTTAGCCACAGTGCGATGGTGTTACAGGCTGCCATTCACGGACAGGGCGTGGCGTTGGCAAACAACGTCATGGCGCAGTCCGAAATTGAGGCCGGCCGCCTGGTCTGCCCCTTTAATGATGTTCTGGTCAGCAAGAACGCTTTTTATCTGGTTTGTCATGACAGTCAGGCAGAACTGGGTAAAATAGCCGCGTTTCGCCAGTGGATCCTGGCAAAGGCGGCCAATGAGCAAGAAAAATTCCGCTTTCGGTACGAGTAACACTTTCTTTTGCGCGCAGGACGCGCATAACTTCAGGACAGAAACATGACCAGCCGTTTTATGCTGATTTTTGCCGCGGTGAGTGGCTTTATTTTTGTTGCTCTGGGCGCTTTTGGCGCACATGTCTTACGCAAATCATTGGGTGTGGTAGAGATGGACTGGATCCACACCGGTCTGGAATATCAGGCGTTTCATACTCTGGCGATCTTCGGGTTAGCCGTGGCGATGCAGCGTCGTATCAGTATCTGGTTTTACTGGAGCAGCGTATTTATGGCGCTGGGCACCGTGCTTTTCAGCGGTAGCCTGTACTGCCTTGCGCTGTCGCATTTACGCCTGTGGGCGTTTGTTACCCCGGTCGGCGGCGTCAGCTTCCTGGTCGGGTGGGTTTTAATGTTAATCGGTTCGTTCCGTCTGAAACGCAAGGGCGTTGTTCATGAATAAAGTTGTCTTATATTGTCGCCCGGGCTTTGAAAAAGAGTGTGCCGCGGAGATCACTGATAAAGCCGCGAAGCGCGAAGTGTTTGGTTTTGCCCGCGTGAAAGAGAATTCGGGCTATGTCGTTTTTGAATGCTACCAGGCAGATGATGCAGAAAAACTGGTTCGCGACTTGCCGTTCACCTCGCTGATTTTTGCCCCGCCAGATGTTTGTCGCGGGTGAGCTTCTGAAAGACCTTCCACCTGAAGATCGCATTACGCCAATTGTTGGCATGTTGCAGGGCGTGGTGGAGAAGGGTGGCGATCTGCGCGTTGAAGTTGCAGATACCAACGAAAGCAAAGAGCTGATGAAGTTTTGCCGTAAGTTCACCGTGCCGCTGCGCGCGGCATTGCGTGACGCGGGCGTATTGACCAACTACGAGACACCAAAACGTCCGGTAGTGCATATCTTCTTTATCGCCCCTGGCTGCTGTTATACCGGTTATTCGTACACCACCAATAACTCACCGTTCTTTATGGGCATCCCACGTCTGCGTTTCCCGGCGGATGCACCCAGCCGTTCTACGCTGAAGCTTGAAGAGGCGTTTCACGTCTTTATTCCTGCTGATGAGTGGGACGAACGCCTGGCAAACGGTATGTATGCGGTCGATCTCGGTGCCTGTCCGGGCGGCTGGACCTATCAACTGGTGAAACGCAACATGTGGGTTTCCTCTGTCGATAACGGCCCGATGGCGCAAAGCCTGATGGATACCGGGCAGGTCACCTGGCTGCGTGAAGATGGTTTCCGCTATCGTCCAACCCGCAACAACATCTCGTGGATGGTGTGCGATATGGTAGAGAAACCGGCCAAAGTGGCGGCCCTGATGGCCTCCTGGTTAGTGAACGGCTGGTGTCGTGAGACCATTTTTAACCTCAAGCTGCCAATGAAAAAGCGCTATGAGGAAGTTTCGCAGAATCTGGCCTACATTCAGGAGCAGATGGATGAGCACGGTATTAACGTGGTTATTCAGGCGCGCCAGCTGTACCACGATCGCGAAGAAGTCACCGTGCATATCCGCCGCTGGTGGGCTGCCGTCGGTGGGCGTCGCGACGAGAGGTAATACAGGATCTCTTACATCACTCCTCTCCCATCTGAAGAGGAGATAGTGACCCCATGCCCGGTAAGCGTAGCGCCACCGGGCATGAGTTCAAACGCGATCTAACCTGAGCTGCTGCAAATTCCCGTCCAGCTGTAAATCCGTCTGCAACCGCGCCACATCCCGGCAGATAAATGCCATCTCTTTATGCACTTCCAGCTTTTTGCGCCACTTCTCCGGCACCTCATTCAGGTGGGCGTAAATTCCTTCCAGATCCTGAAAATCGGTGAGTAGCTGGGCCGCACTTTTCGGGCCAATGCCTGCCACACCCGGCACCTTTGAGCTGCTGATCCCCGCCAGCCCCCAGTAGTCCGGTAGCTGCTGCGGCGAGACGCCAAACTCACCGGCAATGAAAGGGGCATCGAGCCAGCGTTTCTGGAAATAATCGCGGATGCGAATGGTAGGTGAAAGCAACTGACAGTAACCCTTGTCCGTCGAGACAATGGTGGCCTGATGCCCGGCGCTGGCCACTTTTACCGCCAGCGTGGCGGCCAGATCGTCGGCTTCGTTGCCCAGGGCACCCCAGCAGGGAACCCCGCGTTGCTCAAAGGCGGCGCGGATGGTGGGCATTTCGGCGTGCAGATCGTCCGGCATAGGTGCGCGTCCGGCTTTGTAATCCGGCAGACGCTGATGTCGCCAGCCGCTGTTACGCGCTTCATCGTCAAACACGGCGACCACGTGGCTGGGCTGACTGTGGCGAATAAGCTGCTCCAGCGCATGCAGGCAGGTATCCTTGCAGGGCGTACCCTGAACCGCGTGGATGCGCCGGATAAGGTTCAGCGCGTCGACAATAAGCAAATGAACGGCCACAGATTTTCTCCCTTCTGTTCAGTCAAATAAGGGTAACACTGTCGGCAGGGGGAAACTACGTGTGGCGGGGCATTCGGGAAGGAGCCTCGCAAAACAAGGCTCCTTTTTAGTCTTAATCGCAGGTGACAATCTTCATCGCCAGACCACCGCGGGAGGTTTCGCGGTATTTGGCGTTCATGTCTTTCCCGGTTTCATACATGGTTTCGATCACTTTATCGAGGCAGACACGCGGTTCACTGGTACGGCGCAGCGCCATACGCGCGGCGTTGACCGCCTTCACAGAGGCAATCGCGTTACGCTCGATACACGGCACCTGCACCTGGCCGGCCACCGGATCGCAGGTCAGACCGAGGTTATGCTCCATCCCGATCTCTGCTGCAATGCAGACCTGCGCCGGGCTTCCGCCCAGCAACTCGGCAAGACCCGCAGCCGCCATAGAGCAGGCTACGCCCACTTCACCCTGGCAGCCCACTTCCGCGCCGGAGATGGAGGCATTCATCTTGTACAGCGAGCCAATGGCGCTGGTCACCAGCAGATAGCGAGCCAGTGAGTTAGCATTCACTTCACGGATGAACTTGTCGTAATAAGCCAGCACCGCCGGAACGATACCGCAGGCACCGTTAGTTGGCGCAGTGACCACGCGGCCACCCGCGGCGTTCTCTTCGTTCACTGCCAGCGCGAACATGTTGATCCAGTCCACGACCGCCATCGGATCGCTGGTGGTTTTATCACTGCTGACCAGCATACGGCGCAGGGCTGCAGCACGACGTGGAACGCGCAGTTTACCTGGCAGAACGCCCTCGGTGGTGATACCGCGTTCAATACCGCCGCGCATGACCTCCCAGACGCTGGCAAAGTGCTGTTCCAGCTCTTCTTTGCTGTGCAACGCCAGTTCGTTTTGCATCATCAGGCCGGAGAGGGACAGACCGCTTTCCTGGCAATGGCGCTGGAGATCGGCCGCCGATTTATACGGATAAGGCACTGCCACAGGCGCGTCGTCGCTCTGCCCAAAATGATCTTCGTCGACGATAAAACCGCCGCCGATGGAGTAATAGGTTTGGCTGTAAATTACCTTGTCGCCTGCCAGCGCGGTGATGCGCATGCCGTTTTCGTGCAGCGACAGGTTATCGGCATGGAAATTCATGCAGCGATCAACCGGGAACTCAACTTCGTGTTCACCTTTCGCCAGCATCAACCGGCTATGGGTATTAACGTCCTGGATAAACCCAGGAATGGCGTCAATATCGACGCTATCCGGCAGGTTACCCGCCAGACCCATAATTATGGCGATATCGGTATGGTGACCTTTGCCGGTCAGCGACAGGGAGCCGTAAACATCCACCACCACACGGGTCGTGTCGTGCAGCATACCGCGCGCAATAAGATCGTCCGTAAACTGTTTACCAGCTTTCATTGGCCCGACGGTGTGCGAGCTGGAAGGGCCAATACCAATTTTGAAAATATCGAAAACGCTAATCATGATGCGTCCGTTGTTTTACGTATTGGGAGAAGAGTGCGCCGTCCGTAGACGGCGCGGGAGGAATTAAGCGAACAGCGAGAAGAAGATAGCGGAAATAGCAATCAGACCCATAACCACAACGAAGACGTTGCTGATCTGGCCGCTGTATTTACGCATTGCTGGCACTTTCTGAATCGCGTACATCGGCATCAGGAACAGGATCATCGCGATAACCGGGCCGCCCAGGGTTTCGATCATGCCGAGGATGCTCGGGTTCATGGTCGCAACCGCCCAGGTGGTCAGCAGCATGAACAGCGCAGTGATTTTGTTCAGTTTGTTGATTTCAATGCTCTTGCCTTTACCGCGCAGAGATTTAATCACCATGCCGTTAAAGCCTTCACGTGCGCCCAGGTAGTGGCCGAGGAAGGATTTAGTAATCGCTATAATGGCGATGATAGGTGCCATCCAGGCAATAACCGGTGCATTAAAGTGGTTTGCCAGGTAAGAGAGAATCGAGATGTTCTGTGCTTTGGCTTCTACCAGATCCGCCGGGGAGAGGCTCAGTACGCAGCTGAAAACGAAGAACATTACGGTGATAACCATCATCACGTGAGCGCGAGCCCAGGATGCTGGAACACTTCTTCTCGGCGCCCTGACCGTACTCTTCACGCTTCGCCACGGCGAAGGAGGAGATGATCGGGGAGTGGTTGAAGGAGAAAACCATCACCGGAATGGCCAGCCACAGGGTCATCCACAGGCCGTTGCCGCTAGCAGATGCGCTGCTCAGGGACAGGGTTTCCAGCGCTGCGCCGTTCCACTGTGGGATCAGGTAGCAGGCCAGCACCATCAGAGCGATAACGAACGGGAACACCAGCACGCTCATCGCCTTCACAATCATCTGCTCACCCGAAGCGCACGATGGTCATCATGCCGACGATCAGGATCAGCGACAGAATGGCGCGCGGTGGCGGGGTCATGCCCAGCTGGTGAGTCATGAAGCTGTCAACGGTGTTGGTAATCGCCACGCTATAAACCAACAGGATTGGGTAGATAGCAAAGAAGTAGAGCAGGGGTAATCAGTTTACCGGCACCCACACCGAAATGTTCTTCAACAACTTCGGTGATGTCTTCGCCCGGATTCCTTACCAGAGAGCACAAAACGGGTCAGGCCGCGGTGGTGCAAAGTAGGTCATCGGGAAGGCGATGATTGCCATGATGATCAGCGGAATTAAGCCGCCCACACCTGCGTTAATAGGAAGGAAAAGAACACCAGCGCCGATTGCTGTGCCGTACAGGCCAAGCATCCACATGGTATCTGTTTTACGCCATCCACTTCGGGTTTCAATCGAAGCAACGGTGCTGGTTTGAGTGGTTTCCATCTGTGTCTCCAGGAAGTAGCTAATGTCAGGTTTCTGGTCAAATTTGGTGCAAAAAGGGCTAATCGTAATATGAAATTCGCTCAGCGACGGTTTTTATATAATTTTTTCTCCGTAACTATCGGCGGCGGAAAGATACATTTTAGTAATGGATCTATCAGTGATCCCGATCTCAAATGCGATAATCTACTTATGAAGTGGGTATCTTTAGACCATTTATCTGCTAAGAAAACGTCATGACGAATTTCTGGGCGCGAAGGCTACCATTAACGATATGGAGCGAGATAGATCCCATTGAAAGATAGGAGGCATACGCTGTAAAAGCGGTAGTTTAGAGGATTTTTTCATGCTTTAGGGCAGTTAGGGCTGATAAATCGCGCTTTAGAAAACTGAGTAATCGTTTGCGTTAAGGCGGGTAATCGTCAAAAGATAAGTTGTGGTGATATCAAAAGCGAGGCCATGTGCCTGAAGGCAATAAAAAAGCCGGGAGGCAAAGGGCCATTCCCGGCTGGAGCAGGCACCCGGCATAGGTGCCGGGCAGGGGTTACGCAGAAATCTCGTAACAGGGGATATAGGCAGAGCCTGGAAGCTTCATACGGTGCTGGGCGACAAAGCCCTGCAGCAGATCGTCCATGCGGCGCATCATGTCGCGGTCACCATGAATTTTATACGGGCCAAACTCTTCAATGGCCTGTATACCCACCTCTTTCACGTTACCCGCAACGATGCCTGAGAAGGCGCGACGCAGATCGGCAGCCAGCACTTCAACAGGCTGATCGGGATAAAGTTTCAGGTTGGCCATGTTTTCGTGCGACGGCTCAAACGGGATCTGCAGGTCCGGTGAAATGCGGATCGACCAGTTAAAGCTGTAGGCGTCCCCGGTATCGCGGCGGTTCTCTTTCACCAGCGGCATGGCCTTTTTCATCAGGCGGGCGACTTCTGCAGCATCATCAATAATGATGCGATAGTGTCGGCGCGCCGCCTCGCCTAAAGTATGCACGATGAACTCATCCAGCACGCGGAAGTAGTCCGCGCTCTCTTTCGGGCCGGTCAGGATCAGCGGTAGCACCTGATCCTGGTTGGCCGGATGCATCAGTATACCCAGCAGATAGAGCAGCTCTTCTGCCGTCCCTACGCCGCCCGGGAAGATGATAATCCCGTGCGCGATACGGACAAACGCCTCAAGACGCTTCTCGATGTCCGGCATGATGATCAGTTCGTTGACCAGCGGGTTCGGCGGCTCAGCGGCAATGATCGACGGCTCGGTCATCCCGATGAAGCGGCCATCTTTGTAGCGCTGTTGGGCATGACCCACCGCTGCGCCCTTCATCGGCGCTTCCATCGCGCCTGGACCGCAGCCGGTGCAGATGTTTAGCTCGCGCAGACCCAGTTGGGTACCCACGCGACGGGCATAGAGGTATTCGGTTTCATTAATGGAGTGACCACCCCAGCACACGACCATGCTTGGGGCTTCGCCTACGTGCAGGGCGCGGGCGTTACGCAGAATGGAGAAGACCAGGTTGGTAATATGGGCCGAGCTTTCCAGGTTCAGATGCTGGAAACGACCGGCGTTACTGATCTGGCCATTCACAAACAGAATGTCGCGCAGCACGGCAAACAGGTTGGCCTGCAACGCACGAATAATGCGCCCGTCAACAAAGGCATCTTCCGGCGGGTTAATCAGCTCCAGCTTCACGCCACGTTCACGGCGCAAGACGTTAATATCAAAGCTTTCAAAGCGGGACAGCAACTCTTTGCTGTTGTCGGTGAGACTACCGGAGTTCAGAACGGCAAGTGAACAGTTGCGAAATAGTTGATAAAGATCGCTGCTGGCCGTGCTCTTGAGCATGTCCACTTCCAGCTGCGATAACATGTCCATTGAGCCAAGCGGGCTTATATGTGTAATCAAGTGAGCTCCTTACGGGACGTTTATCGTCTTTCCCTGTTGATTACAATAGCCCTGGCTTATGACCTTTAACAACCCAAAGCGCGGAACGAACCGCGCATATTGTGAATTTATTTCTCTTACTGGCGGACTAAACGACCGATCGCCGGGACAAAATCGCTGTTGCTGCGCCACGGATTAATATCCAGCCCACCGCGGCGGGTATAGCGGGCGTAGACGCTCAGCGTCTCTGGCTGGCAGAACTGCAGAATGTCGTTAAAGATGCGCTCCACGCACTGTTCATGAAACTCATTGTGGTTACGGAAGGAGACCAGATAGCGCAGCAGCTTTTCACGATCGATTTTAGCGCCGCGATACTGGATCTGTACCGAACCCCAGTCAGGCTGGTGGGTGATGAGGCAGTTGGATTTCAGCAGGTGACTGACCAGCGTTTCCTCTACCACTTTGCCGCTGGCGGCATTTTCCAGCCAGGCGGTATCAAACTGATAGTTGTCGATTTCTATGTCCTGCTCATCAATGCAGGTGCCGTGGAAGTGGGCGATGGGCTGACCTTCCAGCTCGTCAATGCGGTAGAGGGCAACGGTCACTTTTCCCTGCGCACAGGCGCTTAAGTCGCGTTCCAGCGTGTGTTGCACCGCTTCCCAGCTGTCAAAGCGGGTCTGGTTGAAGCTGTTGAGATAGAGCTTGAAGCTTTTAGACTCCACCAGATTCACGCTGGTGTAATCCAGTTCAACGTGACCCACCGCCACCTGCGGTAAACCGCGAGCGTTAAGCCAGGAAAGCTCGTACAGCGTCCAGATATCGCCGCCATGAAAGGGCAGGGCGTCTGCTTTCAGGCCCAGCGGATCGCGGTTGAGACTACGCGGCACGCCCTGTAACAGACTGGCATCGTAGGTGTCGCGGTAGGCGGTGCTTTTGCCCAGGGTTAAACCCGATAAGGCATCATGATTTTCGTAAGACATGTTTCGTTGTCACTTTAAAGGTAAACTATGGCGCTGAGTGTATCCTGACTTATATGAAGAGAGAAACCGGTGGATAAAGAGACTGCTGCTGCCTTAACCGCGTTTACGGCGCGATACTGTGACGCCTGGCATGAACAGAAAGGCACATGGCCTCAAAGCGAGGCGCTGTATGGCATCCCATCACCTTGTATTATCACCTCTTCCGGGGATACGGTACTCTGGCAACCCCAGCCCTTTACCGCGGAGCAGAGTGTAAAGGCGATTGAACGCGCAATGGACATTGTGGTACAACCTGCGATCCACGCGTTCTACACCACACAGTTCGCCGGGGATATGTTCGCTCGCTTTAATAACGAGATGCTGACCCTGCTGCAGACCTGGAGTGAAGATGATTTGCTGCGCGTGCAGGAGAACCTGATTGGGCACCTCGTGACCCAGAAGCGCCTGAAGTTATCGCCAACGCTCTTTATCGCCACGCTCGACAGCGAAATGGACATCCTCTCTGTCTGCAACCTGACAGGGAACGTGGTAAAAGAGACGCTGGGTACCCAGAAACGCCAGGTCCTCTCTGACTCTCTTACGGATTTTCTCAACCTACTACATCCCGTCGTGTAATCCTGAATACCACTGCGCGTGTGAGAGATCTCTTACAAAGCTTGTAAGAGATTGGCGTTATTACTGCTTAACCCAATATATTATGCTGGCAAAGAAGCCATTGTTTATCAGTGTGTTGACTGCTTATATGCCAGAAATAAGATGAAACATCTGTTTAATTTGCTTTACGGAGTACCTTGTAAGACGAAGCGGAATAGAGGATTCTATGTCCGTCGACAGGAAGCCGACACGAGAAACGAACATTAGGATGATGGCGTTTCTTACTCAGGACACGTCAGGAAGGCGTTACAAGGAAGGCTTCAGGACGAAGCAAGAGGATAACGCAGGATGCGTTGAAGGACACCTCCAGGAAGGAGAATGAGAGCCGGTACGGATGTCCGGTGGGTCAGGGAGACCCGGACGTTTCAGGATGAAACAGTCACATCAGGATGATGTGCGCAGGATGCAGCGGTCAAAGGAAGACCAGACCTTCGGGTCAGAGGAAAAGTTGTCATGGATGAGCAGGGAGCACTAAAAGTAGCTGGATTGCTGCGAAACGAACCGGGAGCACTGTTTTTACAGTGCTCCCTTTTTTTATTTCTGCGTGGTCTTTGCTATGCTGCCCGCCGTTCAGATTTTCCCTTGAGGTTTTCATGACGCAACATGACCACGTGCGTGCGCAGCTGCACGCTATCGAAGCTTTATTGCGCGATCATCAACTGTGGCAGGAGACGGCGCCGCAGCCTGAGGCGTTTGAGAGTACGCAACCTTTCTGCATGGATACCCTGGAGCCGTTTGAATGGCTGCAATGGGTGCTCATCCCCCGCATGCATGCCCTGATTGAGGGCGGGCATCCGCTGCCACAAAGCTTTGCCGTCGCGCCCTACTATGAAATGGCGCTGGATGCGGCCCATCCCTCCCGTGAGGCGGTGCTGGCGGCATTGCTGGCGCTGGATACGCTCTTTGGCGACGAAGCATGATTGAGATCCTTTATCAGGATGAGTGGCTGGTTGCGGTCAATAAACCCTCCGGCTGGCTGGTACACCGCAGTTGGCTGGATCGCGATGAAAAAGTGGTGGTGATGCAGACGGTGCGCGACCAGATTGGTCAGCATGTCTTTACCGCTCACCGTCTCGACAGGCCCACTTCCGGCGTACTGCTGATGGGATTATCCAGCGAAGCCGGACGACGTCTGTCGCAGCAGTTTTGAGCAGCATCAGATCCAGAAACGTTATCATGCCGATTGTCCGGGGCTGGCTGACCGAGGCCGCGACGCTCGATTATCCGCTGATCGAAGAGCTGGATAAAATCGCCGACAAATATGCCCGGGATGACAAAGAGCCGCAGCCTGCGGTAACGGATTATCGCGGCCTGGCGACTACCGAAATGCCTGTTGCCACCAGCAAGTTCCCGACCACGCGCTACAGCCTGGTCGAGCTGGAGCCGAAAACCGGGCGTAAGCACCAGCTACGACGCCATCTTTCGCATCTGCGCCATCCCATCATCGGTGACAGTAAGCACGGCGATCTGCGCCAGAACCGCAGCGCCGCCGAGCACTTCGGCTGTAACCGTCTGATGCTGCACGCCAGCCAGTTGGACCTGGTTCATCCTTTTACCGGCGAGCCGCTGACCATTCGGGCCGGGCTTGAATCCGGTGTGGATTGCAGGCGCTGTCACACTTTGGCTGGCGCGGGCAACTCCACGAAAATGAAAGGGTTGAGTTTGATCCCGCCAACGTTCAGGATGAACGTTAATTGCATTCATTGAGGGAGTAAACCATGGCTGTGGTCGGAATTTTTGTCGGTACGATGTACGGCAATTCGCTGTTGGTGGCCGAAGAAGCTGAAGCAATCCTCTCGGGAATGGGCCATAAAGCCACGGTCTATGAAGATCCCGAGCTGGCCGACTGGGAAAAATACAGGGCCAGTATGCGCTGGTGGTCACCTCGACAACCGGGCAAGGCGATCTGCCGGACAGTATCGTACCGCTGTTCCAGGGCATTAAAGATAAGCTGGGTTACCAGCCGGAGATGCGCTACGGCATTATTGCGCTTGGGGACAGCACCTATGCCAATTTTTGCGGTGGCGGCAAGCTGTTCGATGCCCTGTTACAGGAGCAAAGCGCTCAGCGCGTGGGTGAGATGCTGATGATCGATGCCTCTGAACACCCCGAGCCGGGAAAGCCAATCTAACCCCTGGGTTGAACAGTGGGGCACATTGTTAAAATAAGTTTCTGCCCTCCCTGTAGCGGAGGGCAAAAACTCGTTGCCAGTTAACAAAGCGACCTTACAGCCAGTTTAAGGCCATTGAATCGATTAAGCCTTGGGCAATTGCCTGTAAGTCCCTGCGAAAAGTGCGTCTATTAACAGGCATTTTCACTGCGTCAAGCGACCTGTTTCACACTCCCGTCAATCCCTCTCTTCAGCTCGCCGTTTACCGGTAAGCAGTTTTCATTTCCGTGAAGTCTCTTCCATTAGCCTGGGCTTTTGCCACAAACAACCGCACAGGGCTGTACCAATGTTGTGTTGTTGCACGGTGAGGGGGCCTGGATCCTTACTTATACTTTTTCCGCCAGTTAATAAAAATGCAGTCAGTAAGGCATAAGACCTCAACGTTCAAAACTGCAAAAACACATACACGTCATTCTGATTACCCTACCGGTTGTGCTGTTCAGAATGAACGTAGCGATAAAAGCTATGATTCAGGAGTGCAAGAATGAGTTCATTAAGCCAGGCGGCGAGCAGCGCTGAAAAGCGCACAAACGCTCGCTATTGGATAGTGGTGATGCTGTTTATCGTCACATCCTTTAACTATGGCGACCGTGCCACCCTGTCGATTGCCGGTTCCGAAATGGCAAAAGATATCGGTCTGGATCCGGTCGGAATGGGTTATGTTTTCTCCGCATTTTCATGGGCCTATGTTATCGGCCAAATTCCTGGCGGTTGGCTGCTTGACCGCTTCGGCTCAAAACGCGTCTACTTCTGGTCCATCTTTATCTGGTCCATGTTTACCCTGTTACAGGGCTTTGTCGATATCTTTAACGGCTTTGGCATTATTGTCGCGCTCTTTACCCTGCGCTTCCTCGTCGGGCTGGCAGAAGCGCCATCCTTCCCGGGTAACAGCCGTATAGTGGCAGCCTGGTTCCCGGCACAGGAGAGGGGGTACGGCGGTGTCCATTTTTAACTCCGCACAATACTTCGCTACCGTGATCTTCGCCCCTATCATGGGGCTGGCTGACCCACGAGGTGGGTTGGTCACACGTGTTCTTCTTCATGGGCGGTCTGGGTATTGTCATCAGCTTTGTCTGGCTGAAAGTGATCCACGAGCCGAACCAGCATCCGGGCGTAAACCAGAAAGAGCTGGATTACATCGCCGCAGGCGGCGCGCTGATCAACATGGATCAGGCGAAAAGCAAAGAGAAAGTGCCGTTCAGCCACAAGTGGGGTCAGATCAAACAGCTGGTTGGCTCCCGCATGATGGTGGGGATCTACCTTGGTCAGTACTGCATCAACGCCTTAACCTACTTCTTTATCACCTGGTTCCCGGTCTATCTGGTACAGGCGCGCGGCATGTCAATTCTGAAGGCCGGGTTTGTGGCCTCGGTTCCGGCAATCTGCGGCTTTGTTGGCGGCGTACTGGGCGGGGTAATTTCCGACTGGCTGATGCGTCGTACCGGTTCTCTGAATATCGCCCGTAAAACGCCAATCGTGCTGGGCATGTTGCTCTCCATGTCGATGGTGGTCTGTAACTACGTTGATGCCGAGTGGATGATTATCGGCTTTATGGCGATGGCCTTCTTCGGTAAAGGTATCGGAGCCCTGGGCTGGGCGGTGATGGCAGATACCGCGCCGAAAGAGATCAGCGGCCTGAGCGGCGGTCTGTTCAATATGTTCGGTAACATCTCCGGGATCGTCACGCCAATCGCTATCGGTTATATCGTCGGCACGACGGGTTCGTTTAACGGAGCGCTGATCTACGTCGGAATTCACGCTCTGGTGGCGGTACTGAGCTACCTGGTGCTGGTGGGTGATATCAAACGTATCGAACTAAAACCTGTCGCGGAGCGTTCATGATGAGTACGCAATCAAGCCCAATCGTCACCGAAATGAAGGTGATTCCGGTTGCCGGTCAGGACAGCATGCTGCTGAATATCGGCGGCGCACATAACGCCTGGTTTACCCGCAATATCGTGGTGCTCACGACAGCGCCGGGAACACCGCGTCGGGGAGGCCCCGGCGGCGAGGTGATCTATCAGACCTAGTGGATGCCATTCCGCAGGTGGTGGGTCAGGAGGTGGCGCGGCTGAACAAAGTGGTACAGCGCGTCCACAAGGGCAACCAGTCTGCCGATTTCGATACCTTCGGCAAAGGTGCCTGGACATTTGAACTGCGGGTCAATGCCGTGGCGGCGCTGGAAGCGGCACTGCTGGATCTGCTGGGCAAAGCGCTGAACGTACCGGTGGTGCGAACTCCTCGGTCCGGGCAAGCAGCGTGATGCGGTCACCGTGCTGGGTTATCTCTTCTACCTGGGCGATCGCACCAAAACCGATCTGCCTTATCTGGAACGTTCGCCAGGCAGCCACGACTGGTATCACCTGCGCCATCAGGAGGCGCTCTCCAGCGAGGCGGTGGTTCGTCTGGCAGAGGCGGCGCAGGATCGCTACGGCTTTAAAGATTTCAAACTGAAAGGCGGCGTTTTGCCGGGCGAGCAAGAGATTGACAGCGCCCGCGCCCTGAAAAAACGTTTCCCGGATGCGCGCATTACCGTTGATCCCAACGGCGCCTGGTTGCTGGACGAGGCCATCGCACTGTGCAAAGGCCTGGGCGATGTCCTGACCTACGCCGAAGATCCGTGCGGTGCCGAACAGGGGTTCTCTGGCCGTGAGGTGATGGCAGAGTTCCGCCGCGCCACCGGCCTGCCGGTAGCGACCAACATGATCGCTACCAACTGGCGCGAGATGGGTCATGCCGTCATGCTGAACTCAGTGGACATTCCGCTGGCCGATCCGCACTTCTGGACGCTCTCCGGGGCGGTACGCGTGGCGCAACTGTGCGACGACTGGGGCTTAACCTGGGGTTGCCACTCTAACAACCACTTCGATATCTCGCTGGCGATGTTCACCCATGTTGGTGCCGCTGCACCCGGCACGCCAACGGCTATCGACACCCACTGGATCTGGCAGGAAGGCGAAGCGCGCCTGACTAAAAATCCACTCGAAATTAAACACGGCAAAATTGCCGTACCGGATGCACCGGGACTTGGCGTGGAGCTTGACTGGGATCAGATCCACAAAGCCCACGAAGCCTATAAGAAACTGCCCGGCGGCGCGCGTAATGACGCAGGCCCGATGCAGTACCTTATTCCCGGCTGGACATTTGACCGTAAACGCCCGGCGTTTGGTCGCCACTGATTAAAGGATTGAATTATGAGCACATTTACTACGCCTGTTGTCACTTCCATGCAGATCATCCCGGTTGCCGGTCATGACAGCATGTTGATGAACCTGAGCGGCGCCCATGCCCCGTTCTTCACCCGTAATATCGTAATTATCAAAGATAACTCCGGCCATACCGGTGTGGGCGAGATCCCGGGTGGCGAGAAGATCCGCAAAACCCTGGAAGACGCGATCCCGCTGGTGGTGGGTAAAACCCTGGGCGCGTACAAAAATATCCTGAATGCGGTACGTAATGAGTTTGCCGACCGTGATGCGAGCGGCCGCGGGCTGCAAACCTTTGACCTGCGCACCACCATTCACGTGGTGACCGGTATTGAAGCGGCAATGCTCGACCTGCTGGGCCAGCACCTGGGCGTCAACGTGGCCTCCTTGCTGGGCGACGGGCAGCAACGCAGCGAAGTCGAGATGCTGGGTTACCTGTTCTTCGTCGGCAACCGTAAGCTTACCCCACTGCCGTACCAGAGCCAGCCGGATGAGCAGTGCGACTGGTATCGTCTGCGTCATGAAGAGGCGATGACCCCGGATGCGGTTGTCCGTCTGGCAGAAGCAGCCTATGAGAAATACGGCTTTAACGATTTCAAACTGAAAGGCGGCGTGCTGGCCGGGGAAGAGGAAGCCGAATCTATTATCGCGCTGGCGAAACGCTTCCCGGAGGCGCGCGTTACCCTCGATCCAAACGGGGCCTGGTCACTCGAAGAAGCGATTCGTATCGGTAAACGCCTGAAAGGCGTGCTGGCGTATGCGGAAGATCCGTGTGGCGCTGAGCAAGGGTTCTCCGGGCGCGAAGTGATGGCCGAGTTCCGCCGCGCCACCGGCCTGCCAACCGCCACCAACATGATCGCCACCGACTGGCGTCAGATGGGTCATACTCTCTCTCTGCAGTCGGTCGATATTCCGCTGGCGGATCCGCACTTCTGGACCATGCAAGGCTCAGTACGTGTCGCCCAGATGTGTCACGAGTTCGGCCTCACCTGGGGTTCACACTCCAACAACCACTTCGATATTTCGCTGGCGATGTTCACCCATGTGGCCGCGGCCGCGCCGGGCGATATCACCGCTATCGACACTCACTGGATCTGGCAGGAGGGCAACCAGCGCCTGACCAAACAGCCGTTCGAAATCAAAGGCGGTATGGTGCAGGTGCCGACCACCCCGGGTCTGGGCGTTGAGCTGGATATGGATCAGGTAATGAAGGCGCATGAACTGTACCTGCAGCACGGTCTGGGCGCGCGCGACGACGCAATGGCGATGCAATACCTGATCCCGGAGTGGACCTTCAACAACAAACGCCCTTGCATGGTGCGTTAAGTCCGGTGCCGATTCCTGCGGGAGTCGGCATTTTCTCTTGCGTGACAGGTATATGCTTATGGTAGTCAACATGCGTAAGGACGGCTTATGAAAATAGTTATCGCGCCGGACTCTTATAAAGAGAGCCTGAGTGCCCTGGCTGTGGCGACGGCGATAGAGCAGGGATTTTGCGAGATTTTTCCTACGGCAGAGTATGTCAAACTGCCGGTCGCCGATGGCGGTGAAGGCACTGTGGAAGCGATGGTTGCCGCCACTCAGGGAGGCATTATTCAGGTGCGGGTAACAGGCCCGCTCGGTGAGCATGTTGACGGTTTTTATGGCCGTTCCGGTGACGGCAAAAGTGCGTTTATCGAGATGGCGGCGGCCAGCGGTCTGGAGCTGGTCCCCCCGGCCCAGCGTAATCCGCTGAAAACCACCTCCTGGGGAACCGGCGAACTGATCCGCCACGCGCTGGATGCGGGTGTGAAACATATCATCATTGGCATTGGCGGCAGCGCCACCAACGATGGCGGAGCAGGGATGGTGCAGGCGCTGGGCGCAAAGCTGTTAGACGAGCAGGGGAACGCCATAGGTGCTGGCGGCGGCGAGCTGGAGAAGCTGGCGCGCATTGACATCAGCGGTCTGGATAAACGGCTGGCGGCGTGCCGGATTGAAGTCGCCTGCGATGTCACCAACCCCCTGACCGGTGAAAACGGCGCAACGGCCGTGTTTGGCCCACAGAAAGGGGCAACGGCGGAGATGATTACGCGTCTCGATGGCGCGCTGACACAGTATGCCCGGATAATCGCCCGCGACCTCGACGTTGATGTGCTGGGCCTTGCTGGCGGCGGTGCCGCAGGCGGCATGGGGGCGGCGCTATACGCTTTTTGCGGCGCGCAGCTACGCCAGGGCATTGAGATTGTGACCGATGCGCTCAACCTCGACAGCCTGGTGGCCGATGCCGATCTGGTGATCACCGGGGAAGGGCGGATCGACAGCCAGACCATTCATGGCAAAGTGCCGGTGGGGGTAGCGAAGATCGCGAAACGCCATAATAAACCGGTAATCGGCCTGGCGGGCAGCCTGACGGCGGATGTCGGCGTGGTGCACGATCATGGCATCGACGCGGTGTTCAGCGTGATCTACACCATTTGCACGCTGGAGGAGGCGCTGGAAGATGCCGAAGAAAACGTGCGGATGGCGGCGAGGAATATTGCGGCAGTGCTGAAGGTCGGAATGGGCGTGTAGCGTTATTATCTTCTGAAATTTATACCCCCGGCTCCCTTTATCTTGAGGGAGTCGAGGGTAAAGGGAGAACTCAGGATCCCAGCACCTTCATCGCTTCCCGCGTGACGTTATCCATCTCATCGAGCAGCTCCAGGAACTCCGGCTCCAGTTCGCTTTCCGGCGTCCCGGAACGCAGCTGTTGTTCCAGCAAATGACAAAGATTTTTCAGGCGCGGCACACCACTGTACCCACAGCTGCCGTGTAGCTTATGGATCGCATCGACGAGGTCTTCCGGGTTCTCACCCACCAGCTGTTCCTCCACCTTATTGCGGATCTCCGGCAGGAAGGCCACCAGCATCTGCAGCATCTCCCGTGCCAGGTCGTTTTTGCCCGCCGCCTGACGCAGCGCCAGCTGCCAGTCGAGGGTGGCATTTTCATTGACCGTGATTTCGGCGGCTTCCGCAGGGGCGACCCAGTTGCCCGCGGCTGGACCGGGCTTGTAGCGCAGCAGCAAGGTGTGCAACTTCTCTTCTTCGATGGGTTTTGCCAGATAGTCGTTCATCCCGGCGCTTAAGAGCTTCTCTTTCTGGCCCGCCATCGCATGCGCGGTTACGGCGACCACCGGCGTTTGCTGCTGGTGGGGGAGCTGGCGTATTAACTCGCAGGCGCGGATCCCGTCCATGCCGGGCATCTGAATGTCCATCATGATCAGGTCAAACTGCATCTGCTTCGCCAGCTCAACAGCCTGCAGGCCGCTCTCGCACAGTTCGACGTGCTGAACCTGATCCTCCAGCAGGGCGCCGATCAGCTTCAGGTTGGCCGGGTTGTCATCCACCGCCATCACGGTCATCGGCAGCTTGCTCTCATCGGCGACGATCGGTGCGGCGTGATAGTTCAGGCGGCAATATTCAGTCAGGGTCGGCAGCAGGCGCGTGGCGGTGAGCGGCTTCAGCAGACAGGCGGCCGCGCCATCATGTTTAAGCTCTTCGGCGTTGATCTGCGCATGGCACGGCAGGGCCAACAGCAAATAGTCGGTCATCGAAGCGGCTTTCGCCAGCCGCTCCTGCTGCATGGTCAGCTCGCCGGTAAAGGTCACCGGGATCCCCATCAGCAGAATGTCGTAATGCTCAACCGGCAGCGAGGAGAATCCCGGGCTGTAAACCACCTCCAGCGGGGTGGTACTTAAGACATCCAGGGTGCTTTGCGCGGCGGCGGTATTAGGCTCCACATACGCCAGACGTTTACCCTGCAAACAATCCATCACCGGTCGGTCGCTCAGGACATTCGGGTTCAGGTCGAGATTGATATGGAACCAGAAGGTCGAGCCGCGGTTAGGCTGGCTGTGGAAAGAGATATCGCCCCCCATCTCGTTGACCAGTTTCTGGGTGATCACCAGCCCCAGGCCAGTGCCGCCATGACGCCGCGAGATACTGGCGTCGGCCTGACGGAAGGCCTGGAACAGCCGGGACTGATCGCGCTCAGGAATACCAATCCCGGTATCGCGGATCTGCACCTCAATCTGCACTTTGGTATTGCTGATGGCGCGCTTTTCCACCAGCACATCAATGTTACCGCGCTCGGTAAACTTGATGGCGTTCCCTACCAGGTTGGTGATCACTTGCTGCAGGCGCAGCGGATCGCCAATCACGTTATCCGGCACATCATTTTTAATGTTCAGCGTCAGCTCCAGCCCTTTGTCGTGGGAGGAGTGCGCCAGCAGGGTGACGACTTCATCCAGCGTGTTGCGCAGCGGGAACGGAATGCTCTCCAGGATCAGCTTGCCTGCCTCGAGCTTGGAGAAGTCCAGCACGTCATTGATGATCGCCAGCAGGTTGTTGGCCGAACGTTCAATGGTATGCAGATGGTCGCGCTGGGTTGGGTTTAGCTCTGTCTTGAGGGTCAGGCGGGTAAAGCCAATCACGCCGTTGAGGGGGGGTACGTAGCTCATGGGACATGTTCGCCAGGAACTCCGACTTAATACGGGCCGCCTCCTGGGCGCGCTTTTTGGCCAGATCCAGCTCGACGTTTTGGATCTCCATCTGCTCCAGGGTTTCACGTAAGTCGGAGGTGGCCTGATCGACGTTATGCTGCATCTCCTCATGGTAGGCCGCCAGCGACATAGCCATCGAGTTGATGCCGTTTTTCAGCATATCCAGTTCGCCGAGCATAAAGCCTTCGACGCGGCTGTCGAGCTGGCCCCGGCGGATACGGTCAACGGTATTTACCATGTTGCGGATCGGGCTGGTCACATCGCGCATCAGGCGCCAGCCGAAAATCAGCGCAATACCGATACAAAACAGCATCATCACCGTGGAGATAAAAATTTCCCGGTACTGCTGCAACCGCACGGACTTGAGATCCAGCTCCAGCGCCACATATCCCAGCATGTTGTTATTGGTCTTAGCATCCGATTCGGCAGATTCATCTTGTGAATAGCTTTCCGAGAGGATCGGCGTGCGCAGGATCAGCTTTTCGTCCTGGCGGATCACGCTCAACCGCTTCGGGAACGCCGTGCCGCTCGGGAGCTTCAGTACGCCGGGGGTCCTGCTGGATATTAGAGGTTACAAACAGGCGATTATGTTGGTCATACACAGAGATCACCCGCACAATATCCGAATGGCGGCGGTGCAGGATGCTGATGAGCTGGCCGATAGACTCGCGATTTTGCAGGGCCATGCCGTATTCGCTGGAGACCGCCAGAGGCTCAATAATACTGGCTCCGGCATCTTCGAGCTGGCGCTGGCAGATCGTTATAACGGTGCACCACAAAGAAGGTACTCAGCAGCAAACCAATGAGTACGGTAGGGGCGAGGATCAAAATCATCATGCGCGCACGCAGGCTGTAGTTGGTCATGGAGTTCCGTTATGGGACAATTAGAGTCAATATATTCATTTGAGAAAATACCTGGTAATGGCGCAATTCTACTCTGCAAAGCGGCGCGTGACGACGCGTCAGATCATAACTGTTGATGTGACAGACCTCGATCCCTTCGGTCAGGGGGTGGCGCGCCATGATGGTAAAGCCCTTTTTATTCCGGGTCTGCTGCCCGACGAGCGCGCAGAGATCACCCTGACGGAAGAGAAACGTCAGTATGCGCGCGGGCAGGTAAAACGCCGCCTTAATGACAGCCCCCCAGCGCGAGACGCCGCGCTGCCCGCACTTTGGCGTCTGCGGCGGCTGCCAGCAGCAGCATGCCAGCGTCGCGTTACAGGAGCGCAGCAAAAGCAATGCTCTGGCGCGCCTGCTGAAGCACGACGTCAACGAAGTGATCGCCGATAAACCCTGGGGCTACCGCCGCCGGGCGCGTCTGAGCCTGAACTATCAACCCAAAACCGCGCGTCTGGAAATGGGTTTTCGCAAGGCTAATTCCAGCGACATCGTCGATGTCAAACAGTGCCCCATTCTGGTGCCCCAACTTGAGGCATTGCTGCCAGAAGTGCGCAAATGCCTCTCTGACCTGCAGGGCGTTCGCCACCTGGGCCATGTCGAACTGGTGCTGGCCAACAGCGGCCCGCTGATGGTCCTGCGTCATACTGCACCGCTTTCGGCAAAAGATCGCGAAAAACTGGAACGCTTTTCGCATTCCCATGAGCTTGACCTTTATCTCGCCCCGCAAAGCGAGATACTTGAGCAACTGAGCGGTGAAACGCCCTGGTACGATTCAGACGGGCTACGCTTAACGTTCAGCCCGCGCGATTTCATTCAGGTCAATGATGGTGTTAACCAGCAGATGGTAGCCACCGCACTGGCCTGGCTGGATATTCAGCCTGAGGACCGGGTGCTCGATCTGTTCTGCGGAATGGGTAACTTTACCCTGCCGCTGGCAAAACGGGCGCACAGCGTGGTGGGTGTTGAAGGCGTGGCGGCGCTGGTGGAGAAAGGGCGTGACAATGCCGTTAATAATGGGCTGCAAAACGTGACATTTTTTCACGAGAATCTGGAAGAAGATGTCACCCGGCAACCCTGGGCCGCGCACGGCTTCGACAAAATTCTGCTGGATCCGGCACGTGCAGGCGCGCCAGGCGTAATGCAGCATATTATTAAACTGGCCCCTAAACGCGTGGTCTATGTTTCCTGTAACCCGGCGACGCTTGCCCGGGACAGCGAAGCATTATTAGCGGCGGGTTACCAGATTCAGCGTCTGGCAATGCTTGATATGTTCCCGCACACTGGGCATCTGGAATCAATAGCGTTGTTTGAACACAACTGATGAGTTTCGGCTTGTCGAATTCGACAGGCAAGGGTCCCTAAAGGAGAGGACAATGGTTGCGGTAAGAAGTGCACATCTCAATAAAGCTGGTGAGTTTGACCCACAAAAATGGATCGCAAGTCTGGGGATTGCCAGCCAGCAGTCGTGTGAACGCTTAACCGAAACCTGGGCTTATTGTCTGCGCACCACCACGGGGCATCCTGATGCCGAGCTGCTGCTTTGGCGCGGCGTGGAGATGGTGGAAATCCTCTCCATGCTGAGCATGGATATCGACACTCTGCTTGCCGCCATGCTGTTCCCGCTGGCCGACGCCGAAGTGGTTTCTGAAGAGGTGCTGCGCGAAAGCGTCGGTAACTCGATCGTGTCGCTGATTCACGGCGTGCGCGACATGGCGGCCATCCGCCAGCTTAAAGCTACCCACACGGATTCCGTCTCGTCCGAACAGGTCGATAACGTTCGCCGTATGCTGCTGGCCATGGTGGATGACTTCCGCTGCGTGGTCATAAAGCTTGCCGAACGTGTTGCCCATCTGCGGGAAGTGAAGGACGCGCCGGAAGACGAGCGCGTGCTGGCGGCGAAAGAGTGCACCAATATCTATGCCCCCCCTGGCAAACCGTCTGGGTATCGGGGCAGCTGAAATGGGAGCTGGAAGATTACTGCTTCCGCTACCTGCATCCGGCAGAATACAAACGCATTGCTAAACTGCTGCACGAACGCCGTATCGACCGGGAACACTACATCGAGGAGTTTGTCGGCGGCTTACGTAAGTCAATGAAAGAAGAGGGCGTGAAGGCCGAGGTTTATGGCCGTCCGAAGCATATCTACAGCATCTGGCGCAAAATGCAGAAAAAGCATCTCGCCTTTGATGAGCTGTTCGATGTGCGCGCCGTGCGTATCGTTGCCGAGCGTTTGCAGGACTGCTACGCCGCACTGGGGATTGTTCACACCCATTACCGTCACATGCCGGATGAGTTTGACGATTACGTCGCCAATCCGAAGCCGAACGGCTATCAGTCGATCCATACCGTGGTTCTGGGGCCGGGCGGTAAACCGGTTGAAATCCAGATCCGCACCAAAACAGATGCACGAAGAGTCCGAGCTTGGGGTTGCCGCCCACTGGAAGTACAAAGAGGGCACCTCAGGCGGGGCGCGTTCCGGCCACGAAGATCGCATCGCCTGGCTGCGTAAGCTGATTGCGTGGCAGGAAGAGATGGCCGACTCCGGCGAGATGCTTGATGAAGTACGCAGCCAGGTCTTTGATGACCGGGTCTATGTCTTTACGCCGAAGGGCGATGTGGTTGACCTGCCGGCAGGCTCAACGCCGCTCGACTTCGCGTACCACATCCACCAGTGACGTGGGGCATCGCTGCATCGGCGCTAAAATCGGCGGTCGTATTGTGCCCTTTTACCTACCAGTTGCAGATGGGCGACCAGATTGAAATTATCACCCAGAAGCAGCCAAACCCAAGCCGCGACTGGCTTAACCCGAACCTGGGCTACGTCACCACCAGCCGCGGGCGCTCTAAAATTCACGCCTGGTTCCGCAAACAGGATCGTGACAAAAACATTCTGGCTGGCCGTCAGATCCTCGACGACGAGCTGGAACATCTGGGCATTCACCTGAAAGAGGCAGAAAAGCAGCTGCTGCCGCGCTACAACTTCAACGAGCTGGATGAGCTGTTGGCGGCCATCGGCGGCGGGGATATTCGTCTTAACCAGATGGTGAATTTCCTGCAGGCGCAGTTCAACAAACCGAGCGCGGCTGAGCAGGATGCGGCGGCGCTGAAGCAGCTTCAGCAGAAGAGCTACACCCCGCAACACCGCAGTAAAGAAAAAGACAACGGTCGGGTGGTGGTGGAAGGCGTCGGTAACCTGATGCACCACATTGCCCGCTGCTGCCAGCCGATCCCGGGTGACGAGATCGTCGGCTTTATCACCCAGGGGCGCGGGATTTCTATCCACCGCGCGGATTGCGATCAGCTGGATGATTTACAGTCCCACGCGCCGGAACGTATCGTCGATGCGGTGTGGGGCGAGAGTTACTCTGCGGGCTATTCGCTGGTGGTGCGGGTTTCTGCCAACGATCGCAGCGGCCTGCTGCGGGATATCACCACCATTCTGGCGAACGAAAAGGTCAACGTGCTGGGTGTTGCCAGCCGCAGCGACACCCGTCAGCAGCTCGCCACCATCGATATGACTATCGAAATCTATAACCTGCAGGTGCTGGGCCGGGTGCTCGGCAAGCTGAACCAGGTACCCGATGTCATCGACGCCCGTCGTCTGCACGGCGGATAGTCACACCTTCTTTTGTAGGCCGGGTAAGGCGCAGCCGCCACCCGGCATTTTTTTATCAGGACCGAATTATGAATCAAATTGACCGCCTGCTCGGCATTATGCAACGCCTGCGCGACCCGGAAACCGGCTGTCCGTGGGACAAAGAGCAGACTTTTGCCACCATCGCCCCCTACACCCTGGAAGAGACCTACGAAGTGCTGGACGCCATCTCCCGGGAAGATTTTGACGATCTGCGCGGCGAACTGGGTGACCTGCTGTTCCAGGTGGTGTTTTACGCGCAAATGGCCCAGGAAGAAGGGCGCTTTGATTTCAACGATATCTGTGCCGCCATCAGCGATAAGCTGAACGCCGCCACCCGCACATCTTTGGCGATGCCAGCGCTGGAAAACAGCACCGAAGTGCTGGCCCGCTGGGAGCAGATCAAAAGCGCCGAACGCGCTGAAAAATCTCAGCATTCGGCGCTGGACGATATCCCGTTAAGCCTGCCTGCGCTTATGCGTGCCCATAAGAATCCAGAAACGCTGCTCGACGGTCGGGTTTGACTGGACCTCTTTAGGCCCGGTGCTCGACAAAGTCCATGAAGAGATCGACGAGGTGATGCACGAAGCGCAACAGGCAGTCGTGGATCAAGATAAGCTGGAAGAGGAGGTGGGCGATCTGCTGTTTGCTACCGTCAATCTCTCACGTCATTTAGGGTCAAAGCCGAAGTGGCGCTGCAAAAAGCTAACCTCAAATTCGAACGTCGCTTCCGGGAAGTGGAACGCATTATCGCCGCCCGTGGCCTGGAAATGACCGGTGTGGACCTCGACGCGATGGAAGAAGTGTGGCAGGAAGTAAAACGCCAGGAATCTGAATCTCTAACGGGTTTTTGCGATCAAGCGCAATTTGTGTGATTTTTTTAAATGACAAGCGCTTGATTTGCGTCAAAAACATTTACCCAAAAGGGGCTATTTTCTCACTCCCCAATATGAGTCAAAGCCTGAGACAGGAGACGGAGAATGAAAGTTTGTGGCGCTCGCCGTGTTCGGGTATACTACTTTTCCCGTCCTGGTTATTCCATCGTTTCACCCTAACTTCCTCAGGTTCAGCATGACAACGAAACTATATTTTTTGTGACCGGCGGGGTTGTATCCTCTCTGGGTAAAGGCATTGCCGCAGCCTCCCTCGCAGCCATTCTTGAAGCCCGTGGCCTCAATGTGACCATGATGAAGCTGGATCCGTACATCAACGTCGATCCAGGTACCATGAAGCCCGATCCAGCACGGGGAAGTGTTCGTTACTGAAGACGGCGCCGAAACCGATCTGGACCTGGGTCACTACGAGCGCTTCATTCGCACCAAAATGACCCGTCGTAACAACTTCACGACTGGCCGTATCTACTCCGACGTTTCTGCGTAAAGAGCGCCGTGGCGACTATCTGGGCGCCACCGTACAGGTTATCCCGCACATCACCAACGCCATTAAAGAGCGCATCATTGCCGGTGGCGAAGGTCACGACGTGGTGCTGGTTGAGATCGGCGGTACTGTCGGTGATATCGAATCCCTGCCGTTCCTTGAAGCCATTCGTCAGCTGGCGGTGGATATCGGTCGTGAACACGCGCTGTTCATGCACCTGACCCTGGTGCCATATATGGCTGCCGCAGGTGAAGTGAAAACCAAACCGACTCAGCACTCCGTTAAAGAGCTGCTCTCCATCGGTATTCAGCCTGACATCCTGGTTTGCCGCTCCGATCGTGCGGTACCGGCCAACGAACGTGCGAAAAATTGCATTGTTCTGTAACGTGCCAGAAAAAGCCGTTATTTCAATGAAAGATGTCGATTCCATTTATAAAATCCCGGCCTGTTGAAATCACAGGGTCTGGACGATTATATTTGTAAACGATCAGCTTGAACTGTCCGGAAGCTAACCTGTCAGAATGGGGAACAGGTTATTTATGAAGAAGCGAACCCCGGCAGGCCGAAGTGACTATCGGTATGGTCGGCAAGTACATTGAACTGCCGGACGCCTATAAGTCAGTTATCGAAGCGCTGAAACACGGTGGTCTGAAGAACCGCGTAACCGTCAACATCAAGCTGATTGATTCGCAGGATGTTGAAACCCGCGGTGTCGAAATTCTGAAAGATCTGGATGCTATTCTGATCCCTGGCGGCTTCGGCTACCGTGGCGTTGAAGGCAAGATCGCTACCGCACGCTATGCGCGTGAAAACAATATTCCTTACCTCGGCATTTGCCTGGGTATGCAGGTTGCGCTGATTGAATTTGCTCGCAACGTGGTGGGGATGGAAAACGCGAACTCTACGGAATTTGTGCCAGACTGTAAGTACCCTGTTGTGGCGCTTATCACCGAATGGCGCGACGAAGAAGGTAACGTTGAAGTCCGTACCGAGAAGAGCGATCTGGGTGGCACGATGCGTCTGGGTTCTCAGGCCTGTCAGCTTTCCGACGATAGCCTGGTACGTCAGATGTACGGTGCGCCGACAATTACTGAACGCCCACCGTCACCGTTATGAAGTCAACAACCTGCTGTTGAAACAAATTGAAGCTGCGGGTCTGCGTATTGCGGGCCGCTCCGGGGATGATCAGTTGGTCGAGATCATCGAAGTGCCGAACCACCCATGGTTCGTCGCATGTCAGTTCCACCCGGAATTTACTTCTACGCCGCGTGATGGCCATCCGCTGTTTGCTGGCTTTGTGAAAGCCGCTAATGAGTTCCAGAAGCGTCAGGCGAAGTAAGAAAAGTTAGAACGGCAACGCGTACCAAAGGTACGCGTTGTTTGTCTGGAGTTTTAGTTTAACTTGTACTGAGGAAAATCTAATGTCCAAAATCGTTAAAGTCATCGGTCGTGAAATCATCGACTCCCGTGGTAACCCGACTGTTGAAGCCGAAGTACACCTGGAAGGTGGTTTCGTCGGTATGGCAGCTGCGCCGTCAGGTGCTTCTACTGGTTCCCGCGAAGCGCTGGAACTGCGCGATGGCGACAAATCCCGTTTCCTGGGCAAAGGCGTAACCAAAGCTGTTGGCGCGGTTAACGGTCCAATTGCACAGGCAATCCTTGGCAAAGACGCCAAAGACCAGGCTGGCATCGATAAAATCATGATCGATCTGGACGGTACTGAAAACAAATCTAACTTCGGTGCGAACGCAATCCTGGCTGTTTCCCTGGCGAACGCCAAAGCAGCAGCTGCTTCTAAAGGTCAGCCACTGTTCGAAACACATCGCTGAACTGAACGGCACTCCAGGCAAATACTCTATGCCAGTTCCGATGATGAACATCATCAACGGCGGTGAGCCACGCAGACAACAACGTTGATATTCAGGAATTCATGATTCAGCCAGTTGGCGCGAAAACCCTGAAAGAAGCGGTACGTATGGGTTCTGAAGTGTTCCACAACCTGGCTAAAGTTCTGAAAGCTAAAGGTATGAACACTGCAGTAGGTGACGAAGGTGGTTATGCACCTAACCTGGGTTCCAACGCCGAAGCACTGGCTGTAATCGCTGAAGCGGTTAAAGCAGCAGGCTACGAACTGGGCACCGACATCACCCCTGGCGATGGACTGCGCAGCTTCTGAATTCTACAAAGACGGTAAATACGTTCTGGCTGGCGAAGGCAACAAAGCGTTCACCTCCGAAGAATTCACTCACTTCCTGGAAGACCTGACCAAACAGTACCCAAATCGTCTCTATCGAAGATGGTCTGGACGAATCTGACTGGGATGGTTTCGCCTACCAGACCAAAGTACTGGGCGACAAAATCCAGCTGGTTGGTGACGATCTGTTCGTAACCAACACCAAGATCCTGAAAGAAGGTATCGAGAAAGGCATCGTTAACTCCATCCTGATCAAATTCAACCAGATCGGTTCTCTGACCGAAACTCTGGCTGCGATCAAAATGGCGAAAGACGCTGGCTACACTGCCGTTATCTCTCACCGTTCAGGCGAAACTGAAGACGCTACCATCGCTGACCTGGCTGTTGGTACCGCTGCTGGCCAGATCAAAACCGGTTCTATGAGCCGTTCTGACCGTGTTGCTAAATACAACCAGCTGATTCGTATCGAAGAAGCGCTGGGCGAAAAAGCACCATACAACGGCCGTAAAGAGATCAAAGGTCAGTAATCCTGAACCTTAATCTTTAGAAAAACCCGCTTCGGCGGGTTTTTTTTTATCATCACACCGTCGGTACGCTACGACTTGTGCATACCGCCTGTTCAATAATTTCTGCAGCCCGTGCTGCCCCTCCGGCGTTTATCAGCTGAGTCTGGAGGGCGGTGATGCGCTGCGTGTACTGCTTATTTTCCAGCAGGTCGAGAAGATGCTGGCTGAGCGTGCGGCTCGGCGAAAAACGGCAGGCCTTAAGGCCAATGCCACTGAAGACCACTCGGGCTGCGACGCCTGGCTGATCAAATGCCAGCGGCACGGCGAGGATAGGCGTGGCGGTGGCGATGGCATCCATAACCGTATTCAGTCCTGCGTGGGTGATGACGGCGCTGGCATCACGTAATACCGCCAGCTGATCGGCAAATCCTACAATTTGCGTTCCCGCACGCGCCAGCCGGGCGGTTTGACTTGCATTTAGTCCGTCGCAGTGGGCAATAAGCAAGGCACACCAGCCTGTCGACAGGCGCGGGCAATCTTGCGGAACAGTCCATAGCGGTAGCCCTGGATCGTGCCTAATGACGCAAAAACAAACGGCTTCTTTTTGCCGGATGAAATCGTTGGCGGCTCGTAGCGTAGCGGGCCTACCGCATGGAAGCAGGCGGGCAAGGTACGTGGGAAATCAAAGCCTGGAATGGTCTGGCTGATTTGCGCCAACGGCGACAGGCATTGATCTGGTCTGCTGCGCGGAGGCAGACCAAACGCCCGGGCATGACGGGCAATTACCCGGCCCTGTCTTGACATCAGCCAGTCATAAACATCCGCGCTGGAGGCGTATATTTTCCGGTAGCGCTCGCTGGTGCCATAGCGAAAAGGCATTACTGGCAGGGGGGATGGTGTTATCCCGGTTTACCGGCAGGGCGCAGCAGACAGAGATAAAGGGCAGGTTGAGCGCTTGTGCAACCAGCCCTCCTGCCGGCTCCATCTGATCGACAATCACGGCGTCAATATTGTGCTGTCGGAAGGCGAGGGCAGTTCACGGCACAGCATATCGGTAACGCTTGCCATACCTGATATCAGGTGAAAAAACCCCGGCTCTTGCATCGCAAACGGCGTCGGGTTACCCACAGCGATAAAGTGCGCCTGCGGTTCCGTGAGCAAGGTGCGGGCCTCTTCCTGCTGAAAAAAAGTGACCCGATGGCCGCGCACGATAAGGTGTTTTGCCAGTGCTTCCATAGCGTGCATATGGCTGTATAACGGTAGCGTTATTACCGCAAAATGGCTCATTCTGCTTGTCCAGTATTCTGATGGCTACTCAGTCAAGGGGGTTAACGTCGACGCGTGCCGGATGGGCGATATCTTAAAAGCGTAGCGTAAGTTTTAAGATTTTTAACATTCCCTTCTGACAACGGCTTCTACCTTAAGGCTGTTAGCCTGGCTATCCTTAAACTGACAGGAATAAAATCGTGGGCGGGGTTTGTTTTGCCTGATTATGTGCGATCTGCAATAATGCCCACCCATAAATTTGACCAGAGATAACTTATGCAGTACCCGATTAATGAAATGTTCCAGACCCTGCAAGGCGAGGGTTACTTCACCGGCGTTCCCGCTATCTTCATTCGTCTGCAGGGATGCCCGGTGGGTTGTGCCTGGTGTGATACCAAACATACCTGGGGAAACGCTGGCGGATCGGGAAGTGTCACTGTTCAGCATTCTGGCCAAAACGAAAGAGAGCGATAAATGGGGCGCAGCAAACCCGGACGATCCTGCTGGCGATTATTGGTCGTCAGGGCTGGACGGCGCGCCACGTGGTGATCACCGGCGGGGAACCCTGCATTCACGATCTCATGCCGCTAACCACTCTGCTGGAGAGCAACGGCTTTAGCTGGCCAGATTGAGACCAGCGGTACGCACGAAGTACGCTGTTCCCACACCACCTGGGTGACGGTATCGCCAAAAGTGAAATATGCGCGGCGGTTACGACGTGCTCTCTCAGGCGCTGGAGCGTGCCGATGAGATTAAACACCCGGTAGGCCGTGTGCGTGATATCGAAGCGCTGGATGAAACTGCTGGTAACGCTGACGGATGACAAACAGCGGGTGATTGCGCTGCAACCCATCAGCCAGAAAGAAGATGCCACCCGTCTGTGCATTGAGACCTGTATTGCCCGTAACTGGCGTCTGGTCGATGCAAACGCATAAGTACCTGAATATTGCTTAAAAAAAAGCCCGGTTAAACCCGGGCTTTTTTTTACTCGCCGCGATAAACGCAGCCAGCCGTACAAGTCTCTTTGATCATCACTGCGCTCAGCAGAGGCACCAGTGGCTTAATCTCATCCCAGATCCACTTCGCCAGCACTTCGCTGGTTGGATTCTCAAGCCCCGGAATATCATTCAGATAGTAGTGATCGAGGCGGTCATAGGTCGGTTTAAACGCGCCTTCAACTCAGCAAAATCCATGATCCAACCGGTATGGGGATCGACTTCACCCGTGATCTCCAGGCGCACCATAAAGGAGTGCCCGTGCAGGCGACCACATTTATGGCCTTCCGGGACGTGAGGGAGATGGTGGGCGGCTTCGAAGATGAAATCTTTAAACAGTGTGGTGGACATCATGAACTCTCAAAAATGCGTAAAAAACCGCCGCATAATACCGGAAAGCACCTTTTTTATCATTACCTAAAACGGCCATTCACCCCAGGCTGGCTTTTTGTGGTTATCAAACCTATTTTTATCTTTTATTTTCATGTAGTTAATTAATCGTTTTTATCGTTAAGAACGATAGCAAAAACAGGTTAGTCCATTTGGTTATTTATTATTTCCATCCTGTCTTTAATTGTTATGATCCGCGCCGTTAACCTTACACTCTGTTCTGTCTTTCAGATAAAAATTCAGCTTTGCTACTGGAACATAACGACGCATGACAACACAGGCCCCACCTTCAAATTTGCTTCCCCTGAACCCGGAGCAACTGGCACGCCTGCAGGCAGCCACCACTGATTTTTCGCCAACCCAGCTTGCCTGGGTCTCCGGTTATTTCTGGGGAATGCTCAATCAACAGCCGGGTGCTGTGGTGAGTGCTCCGGCTGCGGCCGTTGAGATCCCGGCCATTACGCTTATTTCCGCTTCGCAAACCGGCAATGCTCGTCGCGTGGCGGAAGCCCTGCGGGACGATCTGCTCGCGGCCAAACTGAACGTGAACCTGGTGAACGCCGGGGATTATAAATTTAAGCAAATCGCGTCAGAAAAACTGGTTGTCGTTGTGACCTCAACCCAGGGCGAAGGTGAGCCGCCTGAAGAAGCGGTTGCGCTGCATAAATTCCTGTTCTCGAAAAAAGCGCCAAAACTGTCGGGAACTGCCTTTGCGGTCTTTGGCCTGGGCGACTCCTCCTACGAATTTTTCTGCCAGTCGGGCAAAGATTTTGACAGCAAGCTGGCCGAACTGGGTGGCGAGCGCCTGCTGGATCGCGTTGATACCGACGTTGAATACCAGGCCGCGGCTGCCGAATGGCGCGCGCGCATTGTCGATGTGCTGAAAGCCCGTGTGCCGAAAGAGACCCCTGCGCAGGCCGCCATCACCGCCACTGGCGCGGTAAACGATATTCACACCAGCCCATACACCAAAGAAGCCCCGCTGACGGCGAGCCTCTCGGTTAACCAGAAAATTACCGGTCGCGACTCGGAAAAAGACGTGCGCCATATCGAAATCGATCTGGGTGACTCCGGTCTGCGTTACCAGCCGGGCGATGCCCTTGGTGTCTGGTATCAGAACGATCCGGCGCTGGTGAAAGAGCTGGTGGAGCTGCTGTGGCTGAAAGGTGACGAGCCGGTATCAGTAGACGGCAAAACTCTGCCGCTCTCTGAAGCGCTGCAGTGGCATTTTGAGCTGACCGTGAATACCGCGAACATCGTCGAAAACTACGCCACCCTGACCCGCAGCGAATCCCTGCTGCCGCTGGTGGGTGATAAAGCCAAACTGCAACAGTACGCCGCGACCACGCCAATCGTGGATATGGTGCGTTTTGCGCCAGCCCAGTTGGATGCGAATGCGTTAATCGGCCTGCTGCGCCCGCTGACGCCGCGTCTGTACTCCATCGCCTCTGCCCAGGCCGAGGTAGAAAGCGAAGTCCACGTCACCGTGGGCGTGGTGCGTTACGACATCGAAGGTCGTGCCCGTGCCGGTGGTGCATCCAGCTTCCTGGCGGATCGTGTAGAAGAAGAGGGCGAAGTACGGGTCTTTATCGAGCACAACGACAACTTCCGTCTGCCTGCAAACCCGGAAACCCCGGTGATTATGATTGGCCCGGGCACCGGCATTGCGCCGTTCCGCGCCTTTATGCAGCAGCGCGCCGCCGACGAAGCGCCAGGCAAAAACTGGCTGTTCTTTGGCAACCCGCACTTCACCGAAGATTTCCTCTACCAGGTGGAGTGGCAGCGCTACGTGAAAGAAGGCGTGCTGAGCCGTATCGATCTGGCCTGGTCACGCGATCAAAAACAAAAAATATACGTACAAGACAAACTGCGCGAACAGGGCGCAGAGCTGTGGCGCTGGATCAATGACGGTGCCCATATTTATGTCTGCGGCGACGCCAATCGCATGGCGAAAGACGTTGAGCAGGCGTTGCTGGAAGTGATTGCTGAATTCGGTGGCATGGATACTGAATCGGCGGATGAATTTTTAAGTGAGCTGCGCGTCGAGCGCCGTTATCAGCGAGATGTCTACTAATGAGCGAAAAACATCCTGGCCCTCTGGTGGTCGAAGGCAAACTGTCTGATGCCGAGCGCATGAAGGTTGAAAGCAACTATCTGCGTGGCACCATTGCCGAAGATTTAAATGACGGTCTGACCGGCGGTTTCAAAGGCGACAACTTCCTGCTGATCCGTTTCCACGGCATGTACCAGCAGGACGATCGCGATATTCGCGCCGAACGTGCTGAACAGAAGCTGGAGCCGCGTCATGCGATGCTGCTGCGCTGCCGTCTGCCGGGTGGCATCATCACCACCAAACAGTGGCAGGCGATCGACAAGTTCGCCCATGACAACACTATTTACGGCAGCATCCGTCTGACCAACCGTCAGACCTTCCAGTTCCACGGCATTCTGAAGAAGAACGTGAAGCCGGTACACCAGATGCTGCACTCCGTTGGGCTGGACGCCTTAGCGACCGCCAACGACATGAACCGTAACGTGCTCTGTACGTCGAACCCGTATGAGTCCGAACTGCATGCCGAAGCTTACGAGTGGGCGAAGAAGATCTCCGAGCATCTGCTGCCGCGTACCCGCGCCTATGCCGAGATCTGGCTGGATCAGGAAAAGGTCGCGACAACTGACGAAGAGCCGATCCTCGGCCAGACCTATCTGCCGCGTAAGTTCAAAACCACGGTGGTGATCCCGCCGCAGAACGATATCGATCTGCATGCCAACGACATGAATTTCGTGGCAATTGCCGAGAACGGCAAGCTGGTGGGCTTTAACCTGCTGGTTGGCGGCGGTCTCTCTATCGAACACGGTAACAAGAACACCTACGCCCGTACCGCGAGCGAGTTTGGTTATCTGCCGCTGGAACACACCCTGGCGGTGGCCGAAGCGGTAGTGACCACCCAGCGCGACTGGGGCAACCGTACCGATCGTAAAAACGCGAAAACCAAATACACGCTGGAGCGCGTGGGCGTTGAGACCTTTAAAGCGGAAGTGGAGCGTCGCGCAGGCATCAAGTTTGAGCCGATCCGCCCGTACGAATTCACCGGTCGCGGCGATCGTATTGGCTGGGTAAAAGGTATCGACGATAAATGGCACCTGACGCTGTTTATTGAAAACGGTCGTATCCTGGATTATCCGGGTCGCCCGCTGAAAACTGGCCTGCTGGAAATTGCGAAGATCCACCAGGGCGAGTTTCGTATCACCGCCAACCAGAACCTGATCATTGCCGGCGTGCCGGAAAGCCAGAAAGCGAAGATCGAGAAGCTGGCGCGGGATCATGCCCTGATGGACGCAGTAAAACCGCAGCGTGAAAACTCGATGGCCTGTGTCTCTTTCCCGACCTGTCCGCTGGCGATGGCCGAAGCCGAGCGCTTCCTGCCGTCGTTCACCGACAAAGTGGAAGCGGTGCTGGAAAAACACGGCATTCCTGACGAGCATATCGTTATGCGCGTTACTGGTTGCCCGAACGGCTGTGGCGCGCGATGCTGGGCGGAGCTGGGTCTGGTGGGCAAAGCGCCAGGGCGTTACAACCTGCACCTGGGCGGGAATCGCAGCGGGACGCGCATTCCACGTATGTATCGCGAGAACAATAACGGAATCAGAGATTCTGGTTTCGATCGACGAGTTGGTCGGGCGCTGGGCGAAAGAGCGCGAAGCGGGGTGAAGGCTTCGGTGACTTTACGGTGCGTGCGGGCATCATTCGCCCGGTGCTCGATCCCGCAAGGGATTTCTGGGAGTAACTACGAGAGGTAATTATGTCCGTACTCGATCTAAACGCCCTTAACGAGCAGCCAAAAGTCGAGCGCATTCTGGCGCTGGCCGAAAACCAATGCTCAGCTGGAAAAGCTGGACGCGGAAGGGCGTGTCGCCTGGGCGCTGGAAAACCTGCCTGGTGAATATGTGCTCTCCTCGAGCTTTGGTATCCAGGCGGCGGTCAGTTTGCATCTGGTGAATAAGATCCGTCCGGACATTCCGGTGATCCTCACCGACACCGGCTACCTGTTCCCGGAAACCTATCAGTTTATTGATGAGCTGACGGACAAGCTCAAGCTGAACCTCAAAGTCTACCGCGCCGAACAGAGCGCTGCCTGGCAGGAAGCACGCTATGGCAAGCTGTGGGAGCAGGGCGTGGAAGGCATTGAGAAATATAATGCGATCAACAAGGTCGAGCCGATGAACCGGGCGCTCTCTGATCTTAACGCAAAAACCTGGTTCGCCGGGTTGCGCCGCGATCAGTCAGGAAGCCGGGCGAGTTTACCGGTGCTGGCGATCCAGCGCGGCGTGTTCAAAGTGCTGCCGATTATCGACTGGGACAACCGGACCGTTTATCAGTACCTGCAACAGCATGGCCTGAAATACCATCCCCTGTGGGATCAGGGCTATCTGTCGGTTGGTGATACCCACACCACCCGCAAATGGGAGCCGGGCATGGCGGAAGAAGAGACCCGCTTCTTTGGCCTCAAGCGCGAGTGTGGATTGCACGAAGGGTAATTGACGTGTTTCTCTCTAGCCCTTGCTGCCAGGCAAGGGCTTTTTATTGCAAGTTAATAGAAAATAACTTTTCTAAGTCTGTTTAAATCTAAAAGTTACTCAATGTAATTAACGTTAAGCATTAATTCTCCACTTCGGTTATTTTCAGGCAGATTTATTTAATTAAATGATGTTAATTTTCTATGGCTGCTGTCTGGTGGCTCAGGAATTATTGTCTTCTCCGCACCAGCCCGCATAAAGCTGAGAGCCAGTGCCAGGCGATCGGGCTTTTGTTTCCATCGAGGAGAGGCGGCGTACTGGCAAACAAAGGGTGCGTGTCAGCTGGCGCAAAAAAAAGATTTAGGGGCGGATTAACCGCCCTTTTTTTATGCTGTTACACGCTCGTTCCACGCGTCTGAGTGCTGAATGTTACCATCACAATAACGCCAGGTTATTTTTTCATAGCGCAATTGAATACCCTCATTATGATTATGTATCGCATGCGCTGGCTCTTTGCAGTTTTGCATTACAGGGGTGATGCTCACGATACGGACATTTTCAAGAAGCATGTTGAAATACTCCACTTCCTGGCCCGCGTCGTTGATCTTGTACCATTTGATCTCTGCGCTTTTAAGGGTCTGACCGGTGCTTACCGCCTTGTAGAGATACGGGCTGGAGCTATCAAACTCTTTTTCAATGACGAGCGGCGCATGTACGCGCGTGCCTGTTATTTTGCCGGTGTTGTTATCGGTTGGTACTAAGAGACCGTGACTAAAAGAAAGCACCTCAATGCTCCCCTCTCGATTCTTTACATCAACAGATCCCTTAATGTGCGCGCCGCCGTCGTCTTTGAGCCATAAATAAGCAGGAATGGGCATTTTAAACTCCTTTTTGTGAAACGCTCATTAACTGATAAAAAGCGAAAGGGTGTGATACAAATTGTGTTATTTGTGACGGCCATTATTAGCTATAACAAATTGATTTATAGTATAAAAAGAATAATAAGTAGAGTTGATCCCGGACAGTACGCCGCGCCTTCCAGGCGTTTAATTTTTCCCTTTTCACAAAGGGAATATCAATATGGCTTGTATACCGATTTACCCGCCCCGTGGTCTGGAAATACTGAAAGATCATATCAAACAGGCTCGCGCCCGACGCGAAGTTCAAAACATGACCACGCCATTAACCTATATCTGGTTTTATCAGCGCGTAAGAAACCGCGGGCCGTGGGATTACAAACAGAAAAATAAGGCGTGGGAAAACTACGGTAATTTCCATTACGGGGCGGTTGGCTATGCAGTGGGTATCCCTGCCGAAATTTTACATACAGCCGCTGGCGCGGCCCAGGGGGTTGCAAAAACATCTGAGCCAGCATGGGGGAATTTCTTGCAGGGGCCGCCGTTCGGGGATGACCCACACGATCAGTTTTGGATTAAGCAAGGCATAGACTATGTTAAACAGCACCAACTTTAAGGTCTTGCACTGGATCGCCACAATTCTAATGGCCCTGGTGATCGCTATTTATTGTTATTTCCAGCATGTCCAGCGCATAACAGTGCGGGATCAGCTCTACGAAGTGCGCCAGCTTACACCCCGCACCTGGCTCTACATCACACAATATAAAGACTCAAACATGACTACCGGTGAGGTGTATCGCTATTTTTTAGCGAGCAAGTTGGAGGGCGATCCGCTGGTGGCACTTGAAAAACAGCATATCGCTCCCTACGCTAACTGCGAACACCTCGCGCGCAAAAAGTGGACGGTATCGGCAATAACGTCTCGTTTACTGTTTACGGTACTGTATATGACTTCATGTCGACTGCATTTTTTTATGATGCAGAAGGGATCGCCGTTTCGCCATCTATAGACCTCACCGCTCGCGGAGAAGGGTGGGACAGGGGTAAGTTCAGCCGATAAATCGTCTTCCCCGCCTTAGCGGGGATAACCCACGACTAATCTTACCCCGTATAAAAATAAAACAGAAAAATGCCCAGGCACCGTTTGGGTGATGCACTTTATCAGGCTTTTTTCCCCGCTTTCGCCAGTTCCTTCACCAGTGGCAGCATAATGCGCACCACGTCCCGGCTGCGGTGTTCAATCCGCTGCGGGAGGGCCTCGTCGATATGCTGCAGATTATCCAGCCTGACGTTATGCCAGCTTGAACCCTGCGGGAAGGCTTTTGATTTTGCCCGCTGCTGATAACCGTCTTTCTTACCCAATGACCAGTTAGTGGCTTCAACATACAGCACCGGGATCCCGGCTTTATCGAAAACTTCACCGTCATTACAGCATCCGGTGCCTTTCGGGTACGCGGCGTTACCTCCCGGGTTGGTCGCGGCAAAAATCCCGTGGGCGCGGGCAATCGCCAGCGCGCGGTCGCGGGTCAATTTACGCACCGGGGCAGGGGTGGTTTTTCCGCTGTTAAAATAGAGTTTATCGCCCACGATTAAGTTATCGAGGTTTAATCACCAGCAGGGTATTTTTCTTCTCGGCCTGGCTCATGCGGTTGAGTACGTTTCTCGGCGCCGAGGCGTCCCTCTTCTTCGCCGCTGGTGGCGATAAAAGCGGATGCTGTACTGCGTTTGAATATCTTTCAGCTTATCGGCCAGCTCCAGCATCACCCCGACACCCGCAGCATTATCATCGATACCCTGTAACGTCAGGCCGCCGAGATTGTTATCGGCATCGCTGTCGCTCATCGGCGCATACGTATCCAGATGCGCCAGGATAATAATTTGTTGTTCGGCTTTACCTTCGTGGGCAGCAATCACGGTGCTGCCAGTCACGTTGTGCCAGTTTTTGCTCTGGTTACGTGAGGTATAGATATAGCGGCTCTGGAAGGTGCGGATATCGCTCTGGTAACCCCATTTCAGCGAACTGCTGGCGCACATAGTCAGCGGAGAGCATTTCGGCGGGGGGTGCCGGTCATACGGCCCGGGAAAAAGGTGGCAATATGACGCGCCTGCATCGCGGCGATCTCACCCAGAGGGGGCGTTTTAGCCTGAACCGGTTCCGATCAAGCAAACGCCGAGCGCCAAAGCAGCGATACGGTGGCGCATTGCGGAAAACATAGTGAGTCCTTAAAAAATCGAGCAAAATTTTTAACGCGCTTAGTATGAAACTGTGATCGCGCTTACACAATTTGAATTGCTCTTAAATGCCCGTAATTACGCGTGTTAAGCACTTTTTTGATATTTGCTTTTCCCAGAAGCGTTATTCCATTGAGTAACTACTCATTCCAATTCGTAATTTCATTCGTTCTGAGCAGCCCCCTATAGTCCCACTATTCCAGGTTGTTAGCGAGTTGTAGCATTGTGGATTACCTTCCTTTATTTGCTGCCGTAAAAGACCGTCCGGTACTGGTGATCGGCACGGGCGAAATCGCCGAGCGCAAAATTGCCTTTTTACACCGGGGCAGGCGCGCGCGTGCAGGTCGTTGCTGAAGCGGACTTTGATGAAGCGCAAATCGACAATGTGGTGCTGGTGATTGCCGCAACCGAAAACCGGGCGCTCAACCAGCGCATCTCTGATGCCGCCCACGCCCGTCACCGTCTGGTGAACGTGGTGGACGATCAGCCGCTGTGCTCCTTTATCTTCCGTCGATTGTCGATCGCTCGCCGCTGCTGGTGGCAATCTCCTCCGGCGGCACAGCCCCTGTGCTGGCGCGCGTATTGCGTGAAAAAATTGAAAGCACTGCTGCCAACCAGCCTGGGCCGGATGGCAGAAAAAGCCGGCTTCTGGCGTAACCATCTGAAAACCCGCCTGACCAGCGTGGCGGAACGCCGTCGCTTCTGGGAGCGCGTGTTTCGCGGCCGCTTTGCCAGCCTGATGCAGGCGGGTAATGAGACGGCGGCACAAAAAATCCTTGAAGACGAACTGGATAACCCGGGCAGCACCTGTGGCGAGATTATTCTCGTCGGGGCGGGGCCAGGGGATGCCGGATTACTGACGCTGCGTGGCCTGCAGGTACTCCAGGATGCGGATGTGGTGTTCTATGACCATCTGGTGACAGATGGCATACGTGAGCTGATTCGTCGTGACGCCGAGCAGATCTGCGTTGGCAAACGTGCGGGCCAGCACGCTGTGCCGCAGCATGAAACCAATCAGATGTTGATTGACGCGGCGAAAGCAGGTAAGACCGTGGTGCGTCTCAAAGGGGGCGATCCGTTTATCTTTGGCCGCGGCGGCGAAGAGCTACAGGCGGCAGCCGAAGCGGGCGTGCCGTTCCAGGTCGTACCAGGCATCACGGCGGCCTCCGCAGTGACGGCCTATGCCGGCATTCCGCTGACGCACCGGGATTATGCCCAGAGCGTCACCTTTGTCACCGGCCACTACAAGGCCGACAGTACACCGTTCGACTGGACGCATCTGGCGCAAAGCCGTCAGACGCTGGCGATCTACATGGGCACCATGAAGGCAGCGGAAATCAGTGAACAACTTATTCGCCACGGGCGCGATGCAAATACGCCTGTGGCGGTGATATCTCGCGGCACGCGCGTCGATCAGCACGTGGTGACCGGCACATTACAACACCTTGCAACCCTGGCGAAAGACGCCCCGATGCCCGCCCTGATTGTGGTGGGAGAGGTGGTGCAGCTGCACAGCACGCTCGCCTGGTTTCAACACACTACCGACACAGAAGGCTTTGGTTCTTCTGTAGTGACTTTGGCTTAAGGAACGGTTATGGACCAAAAACGACTGACTCACCTGCGGCAACTCGAAGCGGAAAGTATTCATATTATCCGCGAAGTGGCCGCCGAGTTCGCTAATCCGGTAATGATGTACTCCATCGGGAAAGACTCCAGCGTGATGCTCCACCTGGCGCGTAAAGCCTTCTACCCGGGCACGCTGCCATTCCCGCTGCTGCACGTGGATACGGGCTGGAAATTCCGCGAGATGTATGAGTTCCGTGACCGCACCGCCAAAGCCTACGGCTGTGAACTGCTGGTACATAAAAACCCGGAAGGGGTGGCGATGGGCATTAACCCGTTCGTGCACGGCAGCGGGAAACACACCGACATCATGAAAACCGAAGGGCTGAAGCAGGCGCTGAACAAATACGGCTTTGATGCCGCTTTTGGTGGCGCCCGCCGCGATGAAGAGAAATCCCGTGCCAAGGAGCGTATCTACTCCTTCCGCGACCGCTTCCATCGCTGGGATCCGAAGAACCAGCGACCGGAGCTGTGGCACAACTACAACGGCCAGATTAACAAAGGCGAAAGCATCCGCGTCTTCCCGCTCTCTAACTGGACCGAGCTGGATATCTGGCAGTACATCTATCTGGAAAATATCGAGATTGTGCCTCTGTACCTGGCGGCGGAACGTCCGGTGCTGGAGCGCGACGGTATGCTGATGATGGTGGATGACGATCGTATCGATCTACAGCCTGGCGAAGTGATCAAAAAGCAGATGGTGCGCTTCCGTACCCTCGGCTGCTGGCCGCTGACCGGCGCGGTGGAATCCAGCGCGCAGACGCTGCCAGAGATCATTGAAGAGATGCTGGTGTCGACCACCAGCGAGCGACAAGGGCGCGTGATTGACCGCGACCAGGCAGGCTCGATGGAGCTGAAGAAACGTCAGGGTTATTTCTAAGGAGCCGCCATGAATACCACTATTGCTCAACAGATTGCGGATGAAGGCGGCGTAGAAGCCTACCTGCACGCACAACAGCATAAAAGCCTGCTGCGTTTTCTGACCTGCGGCAGCGTTGATGACGGCAAAAGCACGCTCATTGGCCGACTGCTGCACGATACCCGTCAGATCTATGAAGATCAGCTCTCATCTCTGCATAACGACAGCAAACGTCACGGCACCCAGGGCGAGAAGCTCGATCTGGCTCTGCTGGTAGATGGCCTGCAGGCGGAGCGCGAGCAGGGCATCACTATCGACGTGGCCTATCGCTATTTCTCCACCGAGAAGCGCAAATTTATCATCGCTGACACCCCGGGGCACGAGCAGTACACCCGTAATATGGCGACCGGTGCCTCAACCTGCGATCTGGCAATCCTGTTAATGGATGCCCGTAAAGGGGTGCTGGATCAGACTCGTCGTCACAGCTTTATTTCCACCTTGCTGGGGATCAAACACCTGGTGGTGGCAGTCAATAAGATGGACCTGGTTAACTTCAGCGAAGAGACGTTTAACGAGATCCGCGAAAGCTATCTCACCTTTGCCGAACAGCTGCCGGGCAACCTCGACATTCGCTTCGTGCCGCTCTCGGCGCTGGAAGGGGATAACGTGGCCTCCCAGAGCGCCAGCATGCCGTGGTACAGCGGCCCGACGCTGCTGGAAGTGTTAGAGACGGTTGAGATCCAGCGCAGCGTTGAGACGCAGCCGATGCGTTTCCCGGTGCAGTACGTTAACCGTCCGAACCTCGATTTCCGCGGCTTCTCCGGCACCCTTGCCTCCGGCAGCGTCCAGGTGGGTCAGCGCGTAAAAGTGTTGCCGTCAGGCGTAGAGTCTGCGATTACCCGCATCGTGACTTTTGATGGCGATCTGCAGGAGGCCGGGGCAGGCGAAGCCGTCACTCTGGTGCTGAAAGACGAAATCGATATCAGCCGTGGCGACCTGCTGGTGGATGCACAGGAGACCTTGCCTGCGGTGCAAAGCGCCGCCATTGATGTGGTGTGGATGGCGGAACAGCCCCTCACCCCGGGCCAGAGCTACGATATCAAAATCGCCGGTAAGAAGACCCGCGCCCGTGTGGACGGCATTCAGTATCAGGTGGATATCAACAATCTGGCGCAGCATAGCGTGGATGCGCTCCCGCTGAACGGCATTGGTCTGGTGGATTTCACTTTCGACGAACCGCTGGTGCTGGATCAGTATCAGCACAACCCGGTGACCGGGGGCTTAATCATTATCGATCGCCTGACCAACGTTACCGTGGGCGCTGGCATGGTGCGCGAGCCGCACGAACAGGCGAGCGTGGTGCCGTCAGAATTCAGCGCCTTTGAACTGGAGCTGAACGCGCTGGTGCGCAAACACTTCCCGCACTGGGGCGCACGCGATCTGCTGGGAGGGAAGTAATGGCGCAGCATGATGAGAACGTCGTCTGGCATCCTCATCCGGTCACCGTAGCCGATCGCGAACAACTCCACGGTCACCGTGGAGTTGTGCTGTGGTTTACCGGGCTTTCTGGCTCCGGTAAATCTACCGTTGCGGGCGCACTGGAAGAGGCGCTGCATAAGTTAGGGGTCAGCACCTATCTGCTGGATGGCGACAATGTGCGTCACGGACTGTGCAGCGATCTTGGCTTTAGCGATGCGGATCGCAAAGAGAACATCCGTCGGGTGGGCGAAGTGGCCAGCCTGATGGCCGATGCCGGGCTGGTGGTGTTAACGGCGTTTATTTCGCCGCACCGTGCCGAGCGGCAGTTTGTGCGCGAGCGCGTCGGCCAGAACCGCTTTATCGAAGTCTTTGTTGATACCCCGCTGGCGATCTGCGAGCAGCGCGATCCGAAAGGGCTGTATAAAAAAGCCCGAGCGGGTGAATTGAAAAATTTCACCGGTATTGACGCAGTTTATGAAACCCCTGATGCGCCCGAAATTCATCTGGAAGGCCAACAATTGGTAACAAATTTAGTGAGCCAATTATTAGACCTGCTCAGACAGGGCGATATTATCAGATCCTGAGATAGTATCGATGGGGGGTGATCCCCCCATTGGTATGTCATGGTCACAGGATCAGCTATGCGAAACAGTGAAAACTACATTATCACCGGGTCGGACAGGGTATCGACAAATGACGAGACGACCTGGTCTTTCCCAGGGGCGATTGTCGGCTTTCGCGTCATGGCTGATGGCACTGGGCATCCCGTTCCTGTTTTACGGCAGTAACACGCTGTTCTTTTTCCTCTATACCTGGCCTTTCTTCCTGGCGCTGATGCCCGTTGCTGTGGTGGTCGGGATTGCGCTGCACTCTCTGCTCAACGGCAAGCTGCTCTACAGTTCATTTACTACCGTGATGACGGTGGTGGCGATGGTCGGACTGTTATTTTTGTGGCTCATGGGGATAAGTTCAGCCATAATTCAAACCGTCACTAACTGTGACACGGTGTTGGCTTGCGCGAATCTGCAAAAAAAAATGTGGTACATTTGCCCGCAATGGTGCGGCATCTCTGTAGCCCCGATGTAGAGTCGTGGGGAAAGTTATGGGATCCGTTTTTCAGGGGGCAGGATGGGTAAACTTACGTTGCTGTTGCTGGCTTTGTTGGTCTGGCTTCAGTATTCACTGTGGTTCGGTAAGAACGGTCTACACGATTACAGTCGTGTCAGCGATGACGTGACGGCGCAGCAGGCAACAAACAGCAAACTTAAAGCGCGAAACGATCAGCTGTTTGCGGAAATTGACGATCTCAATGGCGGACAAGAAGCCATTGAAGAGCGCGCGCGCAACGAACTCAGCATGACTAAGCCGGGCGAAACCTTCTATCGTCTGGTGCCGGATGCGTCTAAACGCAACCAGGGCTCAGTACAAAACACCCGATAATCAGGCCCAGGATTATTACGCCATGGCAGTCACTTTTTCGAACGTATGCGCCGTAGTGCCAGCCGCCGGGTTTGGCCGGCGCATGCAGACAGAATGTCCCAAGCAGTACCTTTCAATTGGTGATAAAACCATCCTTGAGCACACCGTGGCGGCGCTGCTGGCGAACCCACGCGTGACGCGGGTCGTTATCGCCATCAGCCCGGGGCGACACCCGCTTTGCTGCGTTGCCGCTTGCCCAGCCATCCGCAGGTTACCGTTGTGGATGGTGGCGCAGAGCGCGCCGATTCGGTGCTGGCAGGTCTTCAGGCCGCCGGTGAAGCGCAGTGGGTGCTGGTGCATGACGCGGCGCGTCCGTGCCTGCATCAGGACGACCTGGCACGGCTGCTGGCCATCAGCGAAACCAGCCGCGTCGGCGGCATTCTCGCCACGCCGGTACGCGATACCATGAAGCGCGGCGAGCCGGGGCTTCCGGCCATCGCCCACACGGTGGAGCGCGTTGATCTCTGGCATGCGCTTACACCACAATTTTTCCCCCGCGAATTGTTGCAGGCCTGCTTAACCCGTGCGCTTAACGAGGCGGCCAACCATTACCGACGAAGCTTCGGCGCTGGAGTACTGCGGCTTCCACCCGGAACTCATTGAAGGGCGCGCAGATAATATAAAAGTGACGCGCCCCCGAAGATTTACAGCTGGCAGAATTTTATCTTACCCGTTCGACCCCATCAGGAGAAGGCATAATGCGAATTGGACATGGTTTTGACGTACACGCCTTTGGCGGTGAAGGCCCAATTATCATTGGCGGCGTACGCATCCCTTATGAAAAAGGACTGCTCGCTCATTCTGATGGCGATGTTGCTCTGCACGCGTTAACCGACGCGCTGCTCGGTGCCGCGGCGCTGGGCGATATCGGCAAACTGTTCCCGGACACCGATCCGGCCTTCAAAGGGGCCGACAGCCGCGAATTGCTGCGCGAAGCCTGGCGTCGTATTCAGGCCAAAGGCTATACCCTCGGAAACGTGGATGTGACCATTATTGCCCAGGCACCCAAAATGCTGCCGCATATCCCGCAGATGCGGGTGTTTATTGCCGAAGATCTCGGTTGCCACATGGACGACGTCAACGTCAAAGCCACCACGACGGAAAAGCTCGGCTTTGTCGGGCGTGGCGAAGGTATCGCCTGTGAAGCCTTGGCGCTGCTGGTGAAGGCGGCCAAATGACGGACTTTGATAACCTGACGTACCTGCACGGTAAACCACAGGGCACGGGCCTGCTAAAGGCCAATCCAGAAGATTTCGTGGTGATCGAAGATCTGGGCTTTGAGCCGGATGGCGAGGGCGAGCACATTCTGGTGCGGATCCTGAAAAACGGGCTGTAACACCCGTTTTGTGGCCGAGGCGCTTGCTAAGTTCCTGAAAATTCATGCCCGTGGAGGTGAGCTTCGCCGGGCAGAAAGATAAACAAGCTGTGACCGAGCAGTGGCTCTGCGCCCGCGTACCGGGGTAATGGGATGCCGGATTTAAGCCAGTTCCAGCTTGAAGGCTGTAAAGTACTTGAATACGCTCGTCACAAGCGCAAATTGCGCCTCGGCGCGTTAAAGGGCAATGCTTTTACGCTGGTACTGCGTGAAGTGAGCAACCGCGACGACGTCGAAAAACGCCTGCAAGCCATCAGCGAGCAGGGCGTGCCGAACTATTTTGGTGCCCAGCGTTTTGGTATTGGCGGCAGTAACTTGCAGGGCGCGCTGCGCTGGGCGCAAAGCAATGCCCCGGTGCGTGACCGCAATAAACGCAGTTTTTGGTTGTCGGCAGCCCGCAGTGCGTTGTTTAATCAAATCGTAAGCGAGCGTCTGAAAAAAACAGACGCGAATCAAGTTGTTGTTGGGGATGCGCTACAATTAGCGGGACGCGGCAGCTGGTTCGTTGCCACAGACGAAGAAATGGCTGATTTGCAGGCGCGCGTCAATGCGAAAACCCTGCTGATCACCGCGGCCCTGCCGGGTACCGGCGAATGGGGGCCGCAGGGCGAGGCGCTGCAGGCTGAGCAGACGGCGATCGCCGATGAAACAGAATTATGCTCTCTGCTGGTGCGGGAAAAAGTCGAAGCGGCACGCCGGGCGATGCTGCTCTATCCGCAACAGTTGAGCTGGAACTGGTGGGATGACGTGACCGTCGAGTTACGTTTCTGGCTGCCGGCAGGTAGCTTTGCCACCAGTGTTGTCAGGGAACTTATCAACACTTCGGGTGACTATGCGAATATTGCTGAGTAACGATGACGGCATCCATGCGCCAGGCATTCAGACGCTGGCCAAGGCGCTACGAGAGTTTGCTGAGGTGCAGGTCGTGGCGCCCGATCGTAACCGCAGCGGTGCTTCTAACTCGTTAACCCTTGAGTCCTCTCTTCGCACCTTTACTTTCGATAACGGCGATATCGCCGTGCAGATGGGCACTCCGACGGACTGTGTCTTTCTCGGCGTCAATGCGCTAATGCGACCGCGCCCGGACGTGGTGGTCTCCGGCATTAATGCCGGCCCCAATCTGGGCGATGATGTGATCTATTCCGGCACCGTGGCCGCCGCTATGGAGGGACGCCACCTCGGTTTCCCTGCGCTGGCGGTATCGCTCAACGGGCATCAGCATTACGACACCGCTGCCGCGGTGACCTGCTCCATTTTGCGCGCGCTGAGCCGCGAGCCGCTGCGCACCGGGCGGATCCTCAATATCAACGTCCCGGACCTGCCGCTGGACCAAATTAAAGGCATTCGCGTTACGCGTTGCGGCAGTCGCCATCCGGCGGATAAAGTGATTCCGCAGGAAGATCCACGGGGTAATACCCTGTACTGGATTGGCCCTCCGGGTGAAAAACACGATGCGGGACCGGATACCGACTTCGCCGCGGTGGACGAAGGGTACGTTTCCGTCACGCCTCTGCATGTGGATTTGACCGCGCATAACGCGCAGGATGTGGTGTCAGGCTGGCTGGATCGCGCCGGAGTTAGCTCACAATGGTAAGTAAACGTGTACAAACCCTTCTGGATCAATTACGCACTCAGGGTATTGCGGATGAGCATGTACTTAATGCCATCTCGCTGGTGCCGCGTGAAAAGTTCGTCGATGAGGCGTTTGAGCACAAGGCCTGGGAAAATGTCGCCTTGCCGATAGGCCAGGGACAAACCATTTCGCAGCCCTATATGGTGGCGCGAATGACCGAACTTCTGGAGCTGACCCCGGACTCGCGGGTACTGGAGATCGGCACCGGGGTCAGGTTACCAGACCGCCATTCTGGCGCATCTGGTGCATCATGTCTGCTCGGTGGAGCGTATTAAGGGCTTGCAGTGGCAAGCGCGTCGCCGCCTGAAGCAGCTTGATTTACATAATGTTTCTACCCGTCACGGGGATGGATGGCAGGGCTGGAAGGCACGCGGCCCCTTTGATGCCCATTATCGTGACGGCAGCACCGCCGGAAATCCCGGCTGCGCTTATGGCGCAACTGGATGACGGCGGGATCCTCGTTTATACCGGTGGGCGATGAACATCAGTTGTTAAAGCGTGTTCGTCGACGGGGCGACGAGTTCATCATCGATACCGTAGAAGCCGTACGTTTTGTGCCTCTGGTAAAAGGAGAGCTCGCCTGAGACTCGGATTTTTCCAGGGTTATTCAGGCCAATTCAGCGTATGGTTGTGGCGCAAAAGCGCGTGACACTACGGTTAATTTTAAGTCACTGGTAACTAAAAACATTCCTGGGGGATAAATGAGCGCGGGAAGCCCAAAATTCACCATCAGCCGAGTTGCGGCACTGTCACTGGTTTCACTGTGGCTGGCAGGTTGTACATCCTCAAATAATGCCCCTGCGCCGGTGAGTTCCGTTGGCGGCAACAGCGGATCCGGCAGTTCATCCGGCGGCATGCTGATCACCCCTCCGCCTAAGATGGGCACCACAACACAACAAACCACCGCAAATTCAGCCTGTTCAGCGTCCGGTTACCCAGCCAGTACAGATTCAGCCAGTGGATCAGCCTGTCCAGACGGAAAATGGCCGCATTGTGTATAACCGTAAGTATGGGAACATTCCGAAAGGGAGCTATACCGGCGGCAGTACGTACAGGGTAAAACGCGGCGATACTTTATTCTATATTGCCTGGATCACCGGGAACGATTTCCGTGATCTTGCGCAGCGAAATAACGTTCAGGCCCCGTATGGTCTGGAAGTTGGCCAAACGCTACAGGTAGGCAATAACACTGGCGCACCGTTAACGCCTGGCAATACCGTGTCGGTGGCTGACGTAACGGCGCAAAATAACAGTGTGACGCCTGCGCAAAAATCAAGCACAGTGGTTGCGTCGCAACCGACAATTACGTATTCTGAGGATTCAGGTGAACAGAGTGCTAACAAGATGTTGCCGAACAACAAAGGGGCTGCGGCTGTTGTCACAGCGCCCGTTACGGCACCTGTCGTTAGCTCTACCGTGCCCGTTGCCAGCAGTATGACGTCCAGCTCGCCAATCTCTTCATGGCGCTGGCCGACTGAAGGCAAGGTTATCGAGAACTTTTCTTCCTCCGAGGGGGGAAATAAAGGTGTCGATATCGCAGGAAGTAAGGGACAGGCTATTATCGCGACCGCAGATGGACGCGTGGTATATGCCGGTAACGCTCTGCGGGGTTACGGTAATCTTATTATCATAAAACACAACGATGATTACCTGAGTGCCTACGCCCATAACGATACGATGCTGGTCCGGGAACAACAAGAAGTTAAGGCGGGGCAAAAAATAGCTACTATGGGTAGCACCGGAACCAGTTCTACACGCTTGCATTTTGAAATTCGTTACAAGGGGAAATCCGTAAACCCGCTGCAATATTTACCGCAGCGATAATTTGGCGGGACATACCACTTCGGTTGTCTCGGTCAGGGATCACGGGTAGGAGCCACCTTTATGAGTCAGAATACGCTGAAAGTTCATGATTTAAATGAAGATGCGGAATTTGATGAGAACGGAGCTGAGGTTTTTGATGAAAAAGCCTTAGTAGAAGAGGAACCCAGTGATAACGATTTAGCTGAAGAAGAGCTGTTATCGCAGGGCGCCACTCAACGTGTGCTGGACGCGACTCAGCTTTATCTGGGAGAGATTGGATACTCTCCACTGTTAACAGCAGAAGAAGAAGTTTATTTCGCGCGCCGGGCACTACGTGGTGATGTGGCATCACGCCGTCGTATGATTGAAAGTAACCTGCGTCTGGTGGTCAAGATTGCCCGTCGTTACAGCAATCGTGGTCTGGCTCTGCTGGATCTGATTGAAGAGGGCAACCTGGGGCTGATCCGCGCGGTAGAGAAATTTGACCCCTGAACGTGGGTTCCGTTTCTCAACATATGCGACATGGTGGATTCGACAGACCATCGAACGGGCAATCATGAACCAAACCCGTACGATTCGCCTGCCTATTCACATCGTGAAAGAGCTGAACGTATATCTGCGTACCGCTCGTGAGTTGTCCCATAAACTGGACCACGAGCCAAGTGCGGAAGAGATTGCCGAGCAGCTTGATAAGCCGGTTGATGATGTAAGCCGTATGCTGCGTCTCAACGAGCGTATTACCTCCGTCGACACCCCCGCTGGGTGGCGATTCAGAGAAAGCGCTGCTGGACATCCTGGCCGATGAAAAAGACAACGGCCCGGAAGACACCACGCAGGACGATGATATGAAACAGAGCATCGTCAAATGGCTGTTCGAACTGAACGCTAAACAGCGTGAAGTGCTGGCACGTCGTTTCGGTCTGCTGGGGTATGAAGCTGCGACACTGGAAGACGTCGGTCGTGAAATCGGCCTGACCCGTGAACGTGTTCGTCAGATTCAGGTAGAAGGTCTGCGTCGCCTGCGTGAAATCCTGCAGGGCCAGGGGCTGAATATCGAAGCGCTGTTCCGTGAGTAAGCAACTTTTCATCCAAAAAAGGCCCGTCTCTCGACGGGCCTTTTTCTTTGGTTATAGCTGCGTGGTTTCGTGCAGCAGACGCCAGGTTATGGTATCGCCTTCCTGATTCAGTACCGCACTTGACCAGCGCACGTTGACCGGCTGATCGGGGCGGGTTTGCGTTTCGCGGTAGTGAAGTACTGCGCCGTTGTCCCAGGTTTGTAACGTCTTTAATTCATCAATCACGATCTTCAGCCCCGGACGGCTGCCGCGCTGAGCCTCAAGGAAACGCGCCAGTGCGGGATGATCCAGATGTGCGCCTGTTGGCGCAATCATCAGGAAGTCCTGACGAAAACGGGCGAGCAGGGGGACGAGATTGCCTTCACCCCAGGCCTAACCAGTTTTCTAACGCGATGTGAGCATCAATAATTTCTGTTTCATAGCAGGTCATTCTTTCTCCTTTACCCTTAAGTGGCGGATGAATTTAGTCACCGGCGATGTTCATCACAGCTCACGCAGGCCCGGCAAGCGTAGCGCCGCCGGGCGTGTCGGACTTATACCAGATTCTTCAAACCGATAGATCCACTCCAGCGCCTGACGCGGCGACAGAGTATCCGGGTCAAGATTCTCCAGCGCTTCCAGCGCCGGGGAGGTCTCTTCGGCTGGCACCAGCAATGACATCTGCGTCCCGTCTACCTGGGTCGCAGCCGCGTTTTGGCGCCAGGCTTTCCAGCTCGCGCAGCTTCTGACGTGCGCGCTTGATCACCTCTTTCGGCACCCCCGCCAGCGCAGCCACGGCCAGACCGTAGCTTTTGCTCGCCGCGCCATCCTGCACGCTGTGCATAAAGGCGATGGTATCCCCGTGCTCCAGCGCATCCAGATGCACGTTTGCCACGCCCTCCATCTTCTCCGGCAGTTGGGTCAGCTCGAAGTAGTGGGTAGCAAACAGGGTCAGGGCTTTGATTTTATTGGCCAGGCTTTCGGCACATGCCCACGCCAGCGACAGGCCGTCATAGGTAGAGGTTCCGCGGCCAATCTCATCCATCAGCACCAGGCTGTACTCCGTGGCGTTGTGCAGAATGTTGGCGGTTTCGGTCATCTCCACCATAAAGGTTGAACGACCGCTCGCCAGATCGTCCGCCGCACCCACGCGGGTAAAGATACGGTCGATGGGGCCAATCTCTACTTTTTTGTGCCGGAACGTAGCTGCCGATATAGGCCCAGCAGGGCAATCAGCGCCGTCTGGCGCATATAGGTACTTTTACCGCCCATGTTCGGCCCGGTAATGATCAGCATGCGCCGCTGCGGTGACAGGTTCAGCGGGTTCGCGATGAACGGCTCATTCAATACCTGCTCAACCACCGGGTGACGGCCTTCAGTAATGCGTACGCCAGGTTTATCGCTAAAGGTCGGGCAGCAGTAGTTCAGCGTTTCGGCGCGTTCCGCCAGGTTAACCAGCACATCCAGCTCGGCCAATGCAGTCGCGCTCTGCTGCAGATCTGCCAGGTGCGGCATCAGCATATCGAAGAGAGCGTCATACAGTTGTTTTTCCAGTGCCAGGGCTTTGCCCTTCGAGGTGAGCACTTTGTCTTCGTACTCTTTCAGCTCAGGAATAATGTAACGCTCGGCGTTTTTCAGCGTCTGGCGGCGCACATAGTGGATGGGCGCCAGGTGGCTCTGCCCGCGGCTGATTTGAATGAAGTAGCCGTGTACCGCGTTGTAACCCACCTTCAGGGTGTCCAGCCCGAGCCGCTCACGTTCGCGGATCTCCAGCTTATCGAGATAATCTGTTGCGCCGTCGGCCAGTGCTCGCCACTCGTCCAGCTCCTCGTTGTACCCCGGAGCGATGACGCCGCCGTCGCGTACCAGCACAGGCGGGGGATTCAATAATGGCGTTTTCCAGCAGTTCGCGCAGTTCGCTGAATTCGCCCATCGCGTCGCGTAGCTTCTGCACCGGCGCGCTGTCGATCTCTGCCAGTTGGCTGCGTAGTTCAGGCAACTGCTGGAATGCGTGGCGCATCCGGGCGAGATCGCGCGGGCGTGCGGTGCGCAGCGCCAGACGCGCCAGAATACGCTCCAGATCACCCACCTGGCGTAATACCGGTTGCAGTTCGCTGTATCGGTCCTGCAGGGCACCAATGGTCTGCTGGCGTCCGGTGAGGGTGGCGATGTCACGAACCGGCATATGCAGCCAGCGTTTCAGCATTCGGCTGCCCATCGGGGTGACGGTGCTGTCGAGCACCGAGGCGAGGGTGTTTTCGACACCACCGGCCAGGTTCTGGGTGATCTCCAGATTACGGCGGGTGGCTGCATCCATAATGATGCTGTCCTGCTGGCGCTCAATAGTAATGGAACGGATATGCGGCAGGGCGGTGCGCTGGGTATCTTTCACATACTGCAGCAAACAGCCAGCAGCGCACAGGCCGCGCGGGGCATTTTCTACCCCAAAGCCGGTGAGATCGCGGGTGCCAAACTGCAGATTGAGCTGCTGGCGCGCGGTATCTATTTCAAATTCCCACAGTGGACGACGACGCAGGCCGCGACGGCCTTCGAGCAGCCCCATCTCGGCAAAATCTTCGGCGTACAGTAGCTCAGCCGGATTGGTGCGCTGCAGCTCGGCGGCCATGGTTTCCCGGTCGGCCGGTTCGCTCAGGCGAAAACGCCCGGAGCTAATATCCAGTGTGGCGTAGCCGAAACCTTTGCTGTCCTGCCAGATAGCAGCAAGCAGGTTATCCTGGCGCTCCTGTAACAGCGCTTCATCGCTGATGGTGCCGGGCGTAACGATGCGCACCACTTTGCGCTCGACCGGGCCTTTAGAGGTGGCGGGATTGCCAATCTGTTCGCAGATGGCGACCGATTCCCCCCTGATTGACCAGCTTCGCCAGGTAATTCTCTACCGCGTGATGCGGGATCCCGGCCATGGGGATCGGTTCCCCGGCCGAAGCGCCGCGTTTGGTCAGCGAGATGTCGAGCAGTTGTGACGCCCGTTTCGCATCGTCATAAAACAGCTCGTAAAAGTCACCCATCCGGTAAAACAGCAGGATCTCTGGATGCTGAGCTTTCAGCTTCAGATACTGCTGCATCATGGGGGTGTGCGCGTCGAAATTGTCAGTAGTGGTCATGGAGTGATGATGTCCATTTCTTTGAAAATAGTGCTGTTCAGGCGACGTTAGGGTCGTGTAATGCCGCTATTGTCGCATGAAAAAAAGACCCGGCGCAGCAAAATGTCGCGACTTTACGAGGCCTTTTCCTGAACCAGCTCAATCACCAATTTCCCCTGTTCGACCAGCACCCGCACCTGGGAATGGGTTTTAAAACCCGCCTCTTCCAGCCAGTCGCCTTTTAAACTGAGCGCGGCATGCACGCTGTAGCGCGTCGGAATTTTGGTCTTACGATCTTCGTGACGCTTTCTGAAATAGCCCACGGTGAGATGACGGCTCGGTCTGGAGAGGGGCATATCCGACATAGAAACTCCTTTTTCGCAGGGTAGGATCCGGTGACATAAACACCTGTATAAAATGTCAGTAAAATGAGGCGAAGACAAACCTATAACTGCGAAGCGCCTTCAGGAAACGGAATGTAAAATATGAAATCGGGCTGAACATCCAGCCTAAAAAGAGTATTATAAATGCAACTTTCTAGTGGGTATCAGGCCATGTCAGGAAAACGGATCGCGCGCGAAAAAGAGACCATCCGCAAGATGATCGCGCTGTATGAAAAGCAGTGTCCGCAGGCATCGAAAGCCGCGGGGCACTATCCGGCGCTGAATGAGTACGCCGACAAGCGGCTGGATAAATGCGTGTTTGGCGAGGAGAAACCGGCCTGCAAACAGTGTCCGGTACACTGCTATCAGCCGGCCAAACGCGAAGAGATGAAACAGGTGATGCGTTGGGCAGGGCCACGGATGTTGTGGCGTCATCCGATTTTAACCGTTCGCCATCTTATCGACGATCGTCGCCCGGTCCCGGAGCTGCCGGAAAAATACCGCCCGAAAAAGTGATCTCTCAGGTGCGCGGCCTGCGCATCGGGCGGCAGATAAAGATCATGGCGATTGCGCTGCACAGCGGAAACACCGCCAGCACCAGCCACGGCGCACTCGCTCCGATGGAGGGCGTCAGCGCCTGGTCAAGCAGGTCACCCAGCAACAAATTCCCCGCCAGCACCGCGCAGCCACCCGCGGTGGCCAGCGCACCGTAATGCGCGCCTAATGTCGATTCACTCGCAAACCACGGCACCACATCTTTGCCCGCCGGCACCAGCAACATCTGCCCGGTGGTAAGCAGCGTGACAAAGCAGGCCGCAGGCAGCAGACGCAGCCAGCCGGTTGCCGGTTCCGAGGGCGCAAAAAGCGCGACGCTCAGGAAGGACGCAGAGATCAGCAAAAACCCCACCGGCAGGACCCGTATCGCCCCCACCCGGCGGGCCACGCGCGCCAGCGGCAGCTGAAAGAGGATCACCAGCGCCGAAGCCAGCATAAACAGCGGGCCGAGATCTTTTTCGCTGCCGCCCGCGCGCTGGATCTCCACCGGTAGCGCCAGATAGAGCTGGTTATAGCTTAACAGCCAACTGCTCCAGGCGATGATAAAGGCCACGAACCGCGGCTGGCGAAAGGTGGTCCACCACGGAGTAATGTGCAACGGCTGGTTTTTTGCCGATCCGGCAGGCAGACAGAAGAAGAGCACAATCAGCGCCACCACAAAGACCGCTGCACCTGCCAGGGCCACCTGACGAAAGCCCAGACCTGTGAGTAGGGCGCCCGCCACCGGGCCGAGCACCGCCCCCAGTTCGCCGCACACCGCAAACAGGGCGAACCACTCGGCGCGGCTGCGTTTGCCTTGTGCCTCGCTTCGGGTTCCGGCTTTTGCCAGTAAGGCCTCAATGGAGGGGGAAAAGAGCGCGCCGCCAATCCCGGTGAGGCACGCTCCGGCAATGATGACGGGCAGGCTGTAGCCAAAGGCCAGCAGCAGATAGCCCACCACCCGCACAACGCAGCCGCAAAGAATAATGATGCGCGCGCCGTAACGGTCGGAGAGGGCACCGCCGACAATAAACATCCCTTGCTGTGAGAAGGTGCGCAGCCCGAGCACCAGCCCGATAAGCCCGCCGGAGAGCAGCATATCGTCGCGTAAAAAGATCGCCAGGAAGGGGACGACGGCATAAAAACCAATGTTGAAAACAAACTGGCTGCCCAGTAAGACGGGCGGCCAGAGTTGTTTAGCGGGGCGGATCAGGGGCACGGCTTACCTCGCCTCAGACGAGGTAATGAATGTGTTTTTTGCCGTGGTAAGGCGACAGTTCAATGCGGGTTTTCACCCGGAAGACCTCCCACAGCAACTCTTCGGTCAGGATCTCCTGCGGCGTGCCGGTGGCCACAATGCGCCCTTTCTGCAACACAACCAACGCATCGCAGAACATTGAGGCGTGGTTGAGATCGTGGATGGCGACAATGCTGGTGACCGGCAGCTGGCTGATCAACTGCATCAGCTGCATCTGATGATGGATATCCAGGTGGTTAGTCGGTTCGTCCAGCAGGATTTCGGTTGGCATCTGCGCCAGTGCCCGGGCAATGTGTACGCGCTGGCGTTCCCCGCCGGACAGGCTTTGCCAGCCCTGATCGCTGTTATGCAGCATATCCACCGTTTTCAGCGCCGAATTCACGGTCTCGTCATCCTGCGCCGTCCAGCCGGAAAAGGGTGAATGGTGCGGAATACGCCCTAGCTTCACCACGTCCCGCACACGCATATTGGCATCGGTCATGCCGTGTTGTTCCACAAAGGCCACCCGACGGGCGAGCTGCTTTTTGGCAATCCCACTGATGCTTTTACCATCCAGCGCAACGGTGCCTGAATGCGGACGACGCAAACCGGCAAGGATCCGCAGCAGCGACGATTTGCCGGAGCCGTTTGGCCCCCAGCAGGCCGACGGTCTGCCCCGGCGATACCGCCAGAGAGACATTATCGACGATGACCTTTTTACCCACCTTCCAGGTGATATTTTCAGCCGTGATGCTCATCACTTATTCCTTGAACGATAGATAATCATGGCAAAGAACGGAACGCCCACCAGCGCTGTGACCACGCCAACCGGCAGGCTTTGCGGGCGATCAGCAGGCGGGAGGCGATATCCGCCAGCACCATCAGGATTGCGCCAGCCAGGGCGCTGGCGATGAGCAGCGTGCGGTGCAGCGGGCCGAAGAAGAAGCGCATCACGTGCGGCACAACCAGGCCGACAAAGCCAATAGAGCCTGCCATGCTGACGATGGTCGCCGTCATTAACGCAGTAACGATAAACAGAATCAGGCGTACCCAGGGAACGGCGATCCCCAGCGAGGCGGCGGCATCGTCCGCCAAAGGTAAAGGCGTCCAGCGCTCTGGCGTAATACAGACAAACAGCCAGACCGACCAGCATCACCACCAGCACCAGCTGGAACTCGGGCCATCTCACGCCGCTAAAACTGCCCAGCAGCCAGAACATCACGTCGCGCGCCTGTTTGGGCGCTGGCCGAGGTGCTGATGGTGTAAGCGGTAATGGCGTTAAACAGCTGCGAGGCTGCCACACCCGCAAGGATAGTGCGTTCGCTGCCGCCGCGGGCGCCGTTGGTCAGCAGGGCGACAAAGGCAAAGGCGGTAAAGGCACCGGCAAAAGCGCCAGCGGAGAGGGTGACGGTGCCGCTGCCAATGCCCAGCACTACCACCGAGACCGCCGCCGGTGGACGCCCCGGCTGACACACCCAGCACGTAGGGTTCTGCGAGGGCATTTTTCAGCAGGCTTTGCAGCACCGCGCCGCAAATGGCCAGCCCCGGCGCCGCAGCAGGCGGCTACCAGCGCCCGGCTCAGGCGGAAGTCCCAGATCACGCTCTCGTAGATGCGGTTGAGTGGAGCCTCGGTTAAGCCAATTTTATTGGTAATGGCATAGAACACGCTTTTGCAGGGGGGATCGACAGTTCCCCCACGCTGACGCCGATGGCGATAACCAGCAGCAAAGCCACTACAGCCAGGAAACCCGACGCAGGCAACAACCAGTTCAGTCGGGTCTGTTGAACCACTGCGGTCATTAATTAAGCCCCATCTTTCTCAGCTGTTCCCCAATCTGCTCTGCGCCATAGATGGTGCGGATTGTCGGGTTCATCGCCTGGCCGTCCATGATCACAATGTGACCTTTTTTAACGGCTTCCAGCTGGCTGACAGCCGGATCGCTCTTCAGAAATTTGATTTTTTCCTGGGCATTGTCCAGCGCCCAGCGGTTACGGTCGAGGCTGGAAACGACGATCACGTCCGGGTTGGCGGCAATAATGCTTTCCCAGCCAACGGTCGGCCATTCGGTTTCAGAGGTGATGGCGTTGTGGCCGCCCAGCACATTGGCGATTAAAACCAGAGGCGCTGTTTTTGCCGCCGACGTTAAGCGTCAGAAGAGGGGGATGAGCTGGAGAACCAGAAGACGAATGACAGGTCTTTTTTGTTTTTGCTGAATTCGCTGCGCAGGTCGGCTTCGCGCTTTTTGAAATCGGCGATCAGCGCCTGGCCGCGATCTTCGACATTAAAGATTTTGGCGAAATCTTCGATCTCTTTATAAAGGAAGGTCATATCCCAGAGCTTCTGGCGGCTGCCGTACATATCGCCAAACGCCTTTTTTGGTGGCACACATGCCTGGCGACATATAGCTGTTCACGCCCACGGTGGCCAGATCTTCGCGTTTGGCGACTTTACTCTCTGGCCCCAGCAGCAGCGGCAGCTGCGCCGGAACGAAGTCCGGATTTTGCGCCAGAATGGATTCCAGCGTCGGGATCTCGACGGTCAGCGTTTTGACTTTTTTGTTCTGTTCAGCCAGCTGCGGCAGCACTTTGGTGGGCCAGAAGGCGCTGGCGACCACTTTATCTTGCAGGCCTAACAGCAGCAGAATTTCAACGGTGTTTTGTCCCAGCGCGACGACGCGCTCCGGGGCTTTAGTGAAGGTTTCTTTATATCCGCAATTCTCAATCGTCAGAGGATAGGTGGTCGCAAAGGCGGAGCCTGCTGTGGCAATCAGCAATCCTAATGCGCTGATGATCTTCTTCATGGAACGCTATCCTTCATTAATTTATTTATTGATCACAGCCCGGACATCTGGCTGAGAATGAATATCATTTATTTTGGCGGAGTTTTATACAACGATATATTCATTGTGTCAATGAATGATGGTAACGTGATGAAATTATTGTGTTTATCAAGGGATTTGCAGGCCGGGCAAGCGTGGCGCCGCCCGGCGAAGGCGGGATTACTCTAAATCAGCACCGTTGCTGGCGATCACTTTTTTGTACCACCAGAACGATTTTTTACGTTTACGATCAAGGGTACCGTTACCGGCGTCATCACGATCGACATAGATAAAGCCGTAGCGCTTGCTCATCTCGCCCGTTGAGGCGGCCACCAGATCAATACAGCCCCAGCTGGTGTAGCCGATCAGCGGGACCCCGTCCTCTATTGCGTCGCCCATGGCGCGGATATGCTCCCGCAGGTAGCTGATGCGGTAGTCGTCGTTGATCTCGCCGTTGGCGTCCGGCTCGTCTTTCGCGCCGAGGCCGTTCTCCACCAGGAACAGCGGTTTCTGATAGCGGTCGTACATCATGTTCATGGTGATACGCAGGCCGAGCGGGTCGATGCCCCAGCCCCATTCGCTCACCTCGATATGCGGATTGCGCAGGGACTTGACGATGTTGGCCGCGCTGGTGTTGTTGGCATTCATGTCTGGCCGAAGCACAACGCGAAGCGTAATAGCTGAACGACACAAAATCGACGGTGTGTTTCAGCAGCGCGTCATCGCCCGGATCTTTGACAATCACCACGCCTTTTTCGCGGAACACGCGGGCAGAGTAGGCCGGATAGCTGCCACGGGCTTGCACGTCGATAAAGAACAGGTTCTCGCGGTCTTTTTCCAGTGCCGTCCATACGTCTTCGGGTTTACAGGAGTACGGGTAGAAATTGCCGCCCGCCAGCATACAGGCCCACCTGGTTTTGCGGGTTCACCTCGTGGGCGATTTTGGTCGCCAGCGCGCTTGCCACCAGCTTCGTGGTGCGCCGCCTGATACTTCACCTGATCTTCGTTTTCGCCTTCTTCGAACACCAGTCCGGCTCCGGAGAACGGGCTGTGCAGGCATAATGTTGATTTCGTTGAAGGTGAGCCAGTATTTCACCAGCCCGTTGAATTCTTCAAAACAGGTGCGCGCATAGCGGGCGAAGAAGTCGACCATCTTGCGGTTACGCCAGGAGCCATACTCGGTCACCAGATGCATCGGGACATCGAAGTGACACAGCGGTGACCAGCGGCTCGATGTTGTACTTCCTGCCACTCTTCGAACACCGCACGATAAAACGCAATCCCTTCTTTATTAGGCAGCGGCTCGTCGCCATTCGGGTAGAGGACGGCTCCAGGCAATCGAGGTACGGGAATACCGTGAAGCCCATCTCGGCCATTAAGGCGGATGTCTTCTTTATAGCGATGGTAAAAAATCAATTGCTTCGTGGCTCGGATAAAATTCCTCCTCACGCAGCGCAAAGCGTTTTTCCTTACCCACTTTCACCGCCAGGGCGATGTGCGCCGTGGGGGATCATATCGACGGTGGTTAAGCCCTTGCCGCCTTCACGGTATGCGCCCTCGCTCTGGTTAGCGGCCAGTGCGCCGCCCCATAAAAATCCTTGTGGAAAAACTGACATTTTTACCTCGCTATACATTTATGCTTGTGCTGCTTTAGCCTGAACCGGCGCGGGTTTGCAGGGCGCGCGCTTTTTCCGCTTCCTCTTCTACCGGGATATCTTCAAAGCCCCAGGATCAGGGTCAGCACGAAAGAGAGCACCACGGCCAGGGCCATCACCCCGAATACCCAGGACGATGGACATCGGGTTTCGCCGGGGTCAAAGAACTGGACGCTGGTAAACAGGCCCGGGTGCCGCCATTGAGTGGCTGGCCAGTCCGGCAATCCCGGCGACGGCGCCGCAGATAAAACCACTGATCAGGCTCGCAATTAAAGGACGTTTCAGGCGAACCGCGACACCGTACAGCGCCGGTTCGGAGATCCCCGCCATGATGGCAGAGGCCGCCGCCGCCAGCGCCGTCTGGCGCAGTTCCGGGTTTTTAGTTTTCCACGCCACCGCCAGCGACGAACCGCCGAGCGACAGGTTGGCACCAATTTCAGACGGCATTACCATCCCTTCTTTACCGGTTTCGGCAATGGTTTGAATGATAGTAGGGGTAAAGACACGGTGCATACCGGTCATGACCAGCAGTGGCCACAGCGCGCCCATAATGGCCACGGACAACCAGCCCAAATAACCGTGAATGGTGTAAACCAGTGAAGAGATGCCGCTACCGATCCAGATCCCCAGCGGCCCAATCAGGACGATGGCGAGCGGGGCGGCAATCAGGACGATCAGCATCGGTTTGAGGAAGTTTTTGGTGACGGCTGGGGTAATTTTGTCCACCCAGCGTTCGATATACGACAGGCACCAGGTCATCACCAGCGCCGGGATCACCGTGTAGGTGTATTTCACCGCGGTGACCGGAACAAAGGCGAACTCAACGTGCTCGCCCTGCGCCGCTTTGGCCATCAGTTCGATAAAGCTCGGGTGCACCAGCACGCCCGCAATGGCAATCGCCAGCGACATGTTGGTTTTGAATTTCACCGCGGCGGAGGCCGCCACCATCAGCGGCAGGAAGAAGAAGGCACCATCGCCGATCACCGTCAGAATGGTCAGCGTCGGCTCGCCTTTGGTCAGCACGCCGGTCATCTCGAGGATCATCGCCAGCAGCTTGACCATCGATCCGCCGATGATCGCCGGGATCAGCGGTGACATCGTGCCGATCAGCGCATCCAGGATCCCCGCGCCAATGCGTCGCAGCGTCAGTTTTTGCGGCCCCTGGGGCGCAGCAGGTTGCATGTCGGCAGGCAGCAGATTGACTACCTCGCGGTACGCCTGGGACACGGTGTTGCCAATGATTACCTGGCACTGGTTGTCGTTGCGCACTACCCCCAGCACGCCGCTGATGCTTTTAAGCGTGGCGCTGTCAATCAGGCTCTCGTCTTTCGCCACAAAGCGCAGTCGGGTCATACAGTGGGTGACGGCGACGATGTTTTCTTTGCCGCCGAGCGCGCTGACAACGGCATTCGCCAGCGCAGCATAATTTTTGGCCATCGGGTTGTATCCTGTTTTATCAGTAAGGTACGTCTTCATCGTATGCAACGATGAAACTTATATAGGAAACCGGTTCCACAAAATCATGAAGAGTTTCTATGGATCAAACAAGATCACGTTTTGCCCATTTTTTAGATTCGTGATGACGATCACCTAAGGACGCAAAAAGCGTGATCGTCCTGCTGCGACAATTTTCACGCGGTGCAGTACACTGCCGCTCATTAGATTCAGACGGAACAGATTGATGACCACGATGCTGGAAGTGGCGAAGCGGGCAGGAGTCTCGAAGGCAACGGTTTCCCGGGTGCTTTCGGGCAATGGCTACGTGAGCCAGGAGACAAAAGACCGGGTTTTTCAGGCGATTGAAGAGAGCGGCTACCGCCCCAATTTACTGGCGCGCAACCTGGCGACCAAACGTACACAGACCCTCGGGCTGGTGGTGACCAACACCCTCTATCACGGGGTCTATTTCAGCGAGCTGCTGTTCCATGCCGCCCGAATGACCGAGGAGAGAGGGCGGCAGCTGATCCTTGCCGATGGCAAGCACAGCGCCGATGAAGAGCGCGAAGCGATTCAGTATCTGCTCGATATGCGCTGTGATGCGATCATCATCTACCCGCGTTTTCTCAGCGTCGATGAGATGGATGAGATCATCCAGAAACACGAGCAGCCGGGTGATGGTACTGAACCGTCGGCTGCGTAAAAAACAGCAGTCACTGCGTCTGGTCGGATCATAAAGCCTCCAGCCAGGCGGCGGTATCCACCCCTCATCGAACAGGGCCATCGCGATATCGCGTTTATTACCGGATCGCTGGACTCTCCCACCGGGATTGAGCGTCTTTCAGGCTACAAAGACGCGCTGGCGCAGCACCGCATTCCGCTGCGCGAGTCGCTGATTGTCGAGGGCAAATGGAACCCGGCCAGCGGGGCGGCAGGCGTTGCGACGCTGCTGGCGCGCGGCGAGAATTTTACTGCGCTGGTGGCGAGTAACGACGACATGGCGATTGGGGCCATTAAGCAGCTCCACGACAGCGGGATCGCCACGCCGGGCGCGGTTTCGGTAGTGGGTTTCGATGACATTGCGATGGCACCGTATGTGGTGCCCGCGCTCTCCAGCGTGCGTGTGCCGGTGACGGAGATGGTGAAAGAGACCATCAGCCGCCTGATTTTTATGCTCGATGGCGGGGACTTTACTTTCCGCCAGACTTTTGCCGGGGAGCTGATCCTGCGTGATTCAGTGATCCCCGGTCCACACCGCTGATCACAGTCCGGCGGCCGGGGGCAGCCAGGCGCGGGTAAAATCGAGCCAGCCCCCCGCAGTCAGCACCATATCCTGAACGTTTTCCAGGGCGTTGATCCGGTAGCGATAGTGGAATAGCGGCGTGCAGCGCCCCTCCGCCAGCAGGTGCTGGAAAAAGGGCGTCAGATAAGCGTGAAAATGCGCTTCGCTGTCGCTGTTTTGCATCAGCTGCTGTTTCGCGGCCTCCCAGCCCGCCTCGCCTAACGCCGTGGCCCAGGCAGGTTCATAGACAAACCACTCCGCCAGCGCAAAGGCTGCCATCCCGGTGGCCAGATGATCTCCCAGCAGCAGATCGGCATCTGCCAGCGTATCGGGGGCGTACCAGCCATCACGATCTTTCCACTCGATGTGCAGCTCACAGCCGTGCGGCTGCAGCAGGAGCCGCCAGGTTTCTGCCAGCTCGCGCAGTTCCGGGGTGTTGTAGCACACCAGCTTCAGCCGGGGCGGCAGATCGATATCAGAGGGAGCGGGCAGGGTGGGGTACCCGCAGTGCGGGAAGGATTTCGGTGTGGATCTGCAGATCCTCACGCTTGCCAAAGCACTGCTGGTTAAGGGTCAGGGCGGTCTGACGCAGCCAGGCGGCTAACGGAGCGGGCAGGCTGGCATTCATCATCAGCCACGCAAAGCCGCCGCTGGTTGAGGTCACAGCCTCCTGCGGGGCGCTGCCTTTCCCTACCGTAATCCATGCCGGTTTATCGGCTACTGTGCCGGTGCGCCAGAACTCAATGGCGTGCAGCAGGGGATGGGAAGCAAAGTACCAGGGCTGACGCTCGAGGCGCAGAAAATGCGAGTGGTGGCGGGCAATGGCGAACGGCCCGGCACCGACCTCGGGTTGCCGGGGATGCGGCAGGCGGCAGACCGGATGCGCGAGGCGATGCGCCAGCAGGGCATCCGGCGCATGCAGATAAACCGCCAGGCACCAGGGGGCGACGAGGGTCACCGCATCGATATGCAATAATCCACTGTTGCGCGCCGGGTCGGCGAGCAACTGCTGCACCGCACTCAAAATATCGTCATCGCTCAACGGCTGGCCGTTATGCCAGTGCGCGCCGCTGCGCAGGTAAAAATGCCAGCGCAGCCCGTCGTCGGAGCAGGCCCAGTGGTGTGCCAGATCGGCTATCGGCTGCGCCTGACCCGGTTCGTAACGCGTTAACCCGGCGTGTACTGCGCAGATAATATGCTGTTCGGCGCGCCGTCGATGACGCGCGGGGTGCAGGGAGGTGAGTGGGCGATACCAGGGAATACGCAGCGTCGGCTGATGCTTCAGCCATTTGCCGCCGAGAAAGGGGGTGATGATGTGATGCAGGCTGGCCGGATCGCCATCCGCCAGCTGCAGCGCGCTCTGATAATCTCCCTTCTCCAGACAGGCATGCATCAGCGGGGCGCTGAGTTCGCTGGTGGTCACCAGGCAGTGCAGGGTGGCGCGATGCCCGCGTCCCGCCTGGGCGCGCCAGCTCAGCCAGCCGCTTTTCACTTAGCTGGCGTAACAGCGTTCGGGCGTGGCGTTCGCTGCACAGCGCCACTTCGGCGACCTCGCCGAGGGTGGTGAGTTTTGGCGTAAAGCCGTAATGGACGGTAAGTCGTTGTACTGGCGGATTTCTGAAGCTGGCGCATAGCGTTCCCGGGGAATCATCGCAATGGTCAGAGTGTAGGTGGTTTTACGGAAGAAATAAGGGAGAGATGTAGCAACTGTTCCGGTTTTGAAGGCTAACCCCTCTCCCCGGAGGAAGAGGGGGTATCTTTACGCGTTAAGCCGCGCTTTGATTTTTAACGCGATGCTTTCCGCCTGCGGCCCCAGAATCACCTGGGCATTCTGCGTGCCCATCTTCAGGATGCCTTTGGCGCCCAGCGTTTTCAGGGCCGGTTCGTCGAGGACGCTATTATCGACCAGCGTCAAACGCAGACGGGTGATGCAGGCGTCAACCAGCTTCAGGTTCTGTTCCCCGCCCAGCGCAGCGATATACTGCGTGATGGCTTCGTTCTGGTCGTCTGACTCCCCCGTAACGCTCTCGTCATCTTCCCGGCCCGGCGTTTTGAGCTTGAAGATGCGGATCGCGAAACTGAAGACAACAAAATAGATCGCAAAGAACAGGGCAATCAGCGGGATCAGGATCCAGGGTTTTGTGGCTAAGCCCCAGTTCAGCACGAAGTCGATCAGACCCGCCGAGAAACCAAAGCCGTGCAATACGCCAAGGCTGTTGGCAATCACCATGCTCACGCCAGCCAGCACGGCATGCAGGGCATACAGGGCAGGGCAAGGAACAGGAAGGGAAAACTCAATCGGTTCGGTGATCCCGGTCAGGAATGCGGTCAGGGCAACGGAAAGCAGCATCCCGCCTACCGCCGAACGGCGCGCTTTCGGGGCCGCGAAGTACATGGCCAGCGCCGCACCAGGCAGACCGCCCATAAAGATTGGATAAGCCCATGCCATATAAACCCCGGCATGCGGATCGCCTGCGAAGAAGCGGTTGAGATCGCCGCGGGTCAGATCGGTAGCAATTAGGGTGATGCTGGAGCCGTCAATGCCCGGCACGGCACCGCCGACCACTAACCCTTTCACCACATCTGGCGCAAGGCAGATATTGTGCAAGCTGCTGGCCGCATCGTAGGTCACCTTCAGGCAGTCGCCGAGGCTGAACCAGAATACCGAGTGCAGAATGTAATGCAGGCCGAAAGGGATCAAGGCGCGGTTAAGAATGCCGTAAATAAACCAGCCCGGCTCACCGCTGCGGGAAACCAGCAGGCTGAAAGTATCAATCCCGTGCTGTACCGATGGCCAGACGTAGCCGCAAATCCACGCCAGCAGCAGGCAGATTAGCCCGGTCATGATCGGCACCAGCCGTTTACCGGCAAAGAACGCCAGGAAATCCGGCAGTTTGGTATCGGAGAAACGGTTGTAACAGTGCCCAGCCACCACGCCCGCGATGATCCCGGCGAAGAAGGACATGTTAATGGATGAGTTAATGACTGCCGTGGCTTTGGTCAGCACCAGGAAACCAACAGCGCCCGCCAGGGCGGCGGCACCGGCGCTGTCTTTCGCCAGTCCAATGGCGATGCCGAGCGCAAAGAGCAGGGGAAGGCTATCAAAAATGCCGCCGCCTGCGCTGGCAATAAAAGGAATATTCAGCACGTCGGGTTGACCCAGACGTAATAAAATCGCGGCGACAGGTAAGGTCGCGATAGGCAACATCAGAGCCTTGCCCAGCCGTTGCAAATAGCTAAATGCGTTTATAATATCCATGTCCAAAAAAGGGGCTTAATTCACGGCGCAAAATAACAGCTTTTCATGAGGGTTGAAACGGCGGCACGTAAAAATGTGATGAGCTTTAAATTAATTCCCCTGAAACTCTTTTGGTATATTTATATTTAAGTAAACAAGGATATGTTTGGTGAATGCTTCCGCTTTTAGAGAATAAAAAAAACGGCAGTGGCGCCGTTTTTTATTAATTCTTTTTCGCGCTGACAGGCAGCATCAGCTCTTTCAGGCGCTCGGTGCGCGCCTCCGGGCTAAGGTAAAGCCAGCGGAATAATATGCGTTCGACAGGTTGAACTTTTTTTAAAATAGTCAGCAAGGTCGTTAATTTCTTTCAGGAAGGTCGCCATGTTTATCTCCGGCTAATAAATACCCTCTCAGATTAAAAAGAAATCACGGAATAAAACAGGGTGATGTTTTTTCGGCTGTTCCGCATTTTATTATTTATCGAATTTTAAGATTAATTAAAAATACAAAAAAGCCCCGGGGCACCGGGGCTGCGAAAGGCAAAATCTGACAAACATACAACGAGTAGAGCAAGAGTTTGAGGGTTAAACAGGTAATGATTTCAGCAGGGCAAAAGCCTCCTTCATTCGATCTTCACTGACCACAAAGGCGCGTAAATTGCCCTCGCTGTCGGCCCCTTTCGCCACCATCCCCTGAGGCTCGATGGCGATCTGCCAGTTCAAATCCTGGCGCTGGGTTTCACCTGCCAGATGCAGCGGCAGTTCCGGCGTTTTGACCTTCACCAGCATCGCCGGCAGTTTCAGTGGTGTATTGGCGCCGAGCAGATTCTTCGCCAGATACATAGCGCTTAACTGGATAGGCTGCAGGAACGGCAGCACCTGGCCATTAATTTCGGCGCAGTCCCCCAGGGCATAGATGTCCGGCTGCGTGGTTTGCAGATAGCTGTCAACCTTCACGCCGCGCTGGGTTTCTGCCCCCGCACGCTGTGCCAGCCCGATTTCCGGGCGCAGGCCGGTGGCGGCAATCACCACATCCACCTCGATGCAGCGATCGCGATCCAGCAGGGCGCAAATGCCGGAATCGCTTCTGGTCAGGCTTTGCAGCTGGGATTTCAGTTGCAGATGCACACCCATATCGGTCAGGCGATGTTGTAAGCGACTGCTTACTTCGGCTGGCATCAGCGCCGACAGAATGCTGGCGGAATGGTCAACCAGGGTGACTGCTTTCCCGGCCCGGCAAAAGTCCATCGCCAGTTCGCTGCCGATAAGCCCCGCGCCAACAATCATCACCCGCCGGGCATCACGCAGGGTGCTTTCGCAGGCGCGGTACTCCATCTGGCTGTTAAGGGTCAGCATCAGTTCACGGCCAGGAACCGGGGGCACAAAGGCCGAGGCCCCGGTAGCCAGAACCAGTTTGTCATAGGACCACTGGTTGTCTTTCCCTTTGACCACATGCGCCGCTGCATCAATGTCGGTGACCCAGGTGTTAAGGGAACAGGCGCAGGTTAAATTGTTCGGCAAACTCCCCCGCCGTCTGGCGGGTGAGGTCGTCGGCGCGCTGACTCTGGCTGATGACGTGGCTTAAGTCTGGCTTGTTGTACTCATCTATGCTGTCTGCGGCGATCAGCGTCAGCGGGACGTTCGCATCCTGTTTGCGGATATTTTTCACCAGCTGGCGGGCGGCGAAGCCCGAGCCGATAATGACGATACTCTGGCTCATTTTACCTCCGATCCCAGTTCTTCGAAGACGTCTTTACCGAGGGAACATTCCGGGCAGAGGAAGTTATCAGGGACGTCGCTCCACGGTGTGCCTGGCTGGACATCCTGCATCGGCTCACCAGTGGCCGGATCGTAGATCCACTGACAGACGCTGCACTGCATGCGTGGGCCGAGGTCGGCGGCAGCGGCAGCGGCACAGGCGCAGGCTTCCTGTTCAGGTGTGGCTTTGGCGGTCGCTTCTGGCAGCGGAGCGAGCGCCCACTGACGTGCAATGTCGCGGCCATGCTGACGGCAGATTTCCAGCGCATCCAGATCCGGGCGCCATTTGGCCTTTAGGCTCATCGACATTTCAAAGCCCGCATCCTGCAGACGGGTAGAAAGACGGTCAACCGCACCGCCGCTCCAGCCGTGGGAGCCGAACGCACTGGCGCGTTTGTTACGGAAGCGCAGACCGGTCATCTCTTCGACCAGACCAGCAATTTTCGGCATCATCACGTTGTTCATGGTGGAGGTGCCCACCAGCACGCCTTTGGAGCGGAAGACGTTGGTCAGAATGTCGTTCTTGTCGCTGCGCGCCACGTTAAAGATTTTCACTGCCACGTTCGGATCCACTTCGTTGATGCCCTGGGCAATCGCGTCGGCCATCATGCGGGTGTTATTGGACATAGTGTCGTAGAAAATGGTGATGCGATCTTCCTGATAGTCTGCGGCCCATTTCAGGTACTGCTCGACGATCTGGGTTGGGTTATCACGCCATACCACCCCGTGGGAGGTGGCAATCATATCCACCGGCAGGTTGAAGCCGAGGATTTCGGTAATTTTTGGCGTAACCAGACGGCTGAACGGGGGTCAGGATGTTGGCGTAGTAGCGCTGGCACTGTTCGTACAGTTCGGCCTGATCCACTTCGTCATTGAACAGACGTTCGTCGCAGTAGTGCTGGCCGAAGGCGTCGTTACTGAACAGCACGGCGTCGCCGGTCATGTAGGTCATCATGCTATCCGGCCAGTGCAGCATTGGGGTTTCAACGAAGATCAGCTGCTTGCCGTTGCCAATATCCAGTGAGTCACCGGTTTTCACCACGTTGAAATTCCACTCTGGATGGTGGTGGTGACCGGTGATGGAGTCGATGGCGTTGTTGGTGCAGTAGATTGGGGGTGTCCGGGATGCAGGACATCAGTTCGGTCAGCGCCCCGGCGTGATCTTCTTCCGCATGGTTAATGATGATGTAGTCGATATCGGCCAGGTCAATTTCACTGCGCAGGTTTTGCACGAATTCACGGCTGAACTTATGATCGACGGTATCGATCAGGACATTTTTTTCTTCGCGGATGAGATAGCTGTTGTAGCTGCTGCCGCGCAGTGTTTTGTATTCCGTGCCGTGAAAATCACGTACTTCCCAGTCACGTTGACCAACCCAATGAATATTGTTTTTAACCAGAATAGACATAGCAACCTCAACTTAATACAGCGAAATTAAACGAAAGATGTCAGGGTAATTGCAGGTTGCATGCCAATTTTTTAATTTTTTGATTTAAAAGGATTTTAAAAATATTAACCCCTGATGGGTAGTCATTTTGACTGTCATTGATATAGTCAATATGACAAGATGCATTGTCAAAATGACAGCGAGGCGACAATGAGTTTTTCTGTAGAGGTGCTGGCGAAAATCGCCATTGAATTGCAGAGCGGTATCGGCCATCAGGATCGTTTTCAGCGGCTGATCTCCACCCTGCGTCACGTGCTGGATTGCGATGCCTCGGCGTTGCTGCGTTATGAAGGGCGGCAGTTTATCCCGCTGGCGATCGACGGGCTGGCGCAGGACGTGCTGGGGCGGCGCTTTACCCTGGAGGGCCACCCGCGGCTGGAGACCATCGCCCGCGCCGGGGATGTGGTGCGCTTCCCGGCCGACAGCGATCTGCCCGACCCCTACGACGGGCTGATCCCCGGACAGGAGAGCCTGAAGGTGCACGCCTGTATCGGCCTGCCGCTGTTTGCCGGACAAAACCTGATTGGTGCGCTGACCCTCGACGGTATGTCACCGGATCAGTTCGATACCTTCAGCGACGAGGAGCTGAGGCTCATTGCCGCCCTTGCCGCCGGGGCGCTAAACAATGCCCTGCTGATTGAGCAACTGGAGAGCCAGAACAGCCTGCCCGCTGGCCCGGCGGTGTTTGAGCAGGTGAAAAATACCGAAATGATCGGGCTATCGCCGGGCATGGTGAGCCTGAAAAAAGAGATTGAGATTGTCGCGGCTTCCGACCTGAACGTGCTGATCGAGGGGGAAACCGGCACCGGCAAAGAGCTGGTGGCGAAAGCTATCCATGAGGCATCGCCAAGAGCGGTGAATCCGCTGGTCTACCTCAACTGCGCGGCCCTGCCGGAGAGCGTGGCGGAGAGCGAGCTGTTCGGCCACGTGAAAGGGGCCTTTACCGGGGCTATCAGCAACCGCAGCGGCAAGTTTGAAATGGCCGATAACGGCACCCTGTTCCTTGATGAGATTGGCGAACTGTCGCTGGCGCTACAGGCCAAGCTGCTGCGCGTTTTGCAGTATGGCGATATCCAGCGTGTGGGCGACGACCGCAGCCTGCGGGTCGATGTGCGGGTGCTGGCGGCCACCAACCGCGATCTGCGTGAAGAGGTGCTGGCCGGGAACTTCCGCGCCGACCTGTACCACCGCCTGAGTGTCTTCCCGCTTTCGGTGCCACCGCTGCGCGAGCGGGGCGAAGACGTGGTGCTGCTGGCGGGCTATTTCTGCGAACAGTGCCGGTTGCGGATGGGGTTGTCCCGGGTGGTGCTTAGCCCCGGCGCGCGGGCGCATTTGCTGAGTTACGGCTGGCCAGGCAACGTGCGCGAGCTGGAACATGCCATTCACCGGGCGGTGGTGCTGGCCCGGGCGGCGCGGCTGGGGAATGACGTGGTGATCCACGCGCAGCATTTTGCCCTGCATGATGAGAGCGCGCCTGCGGTAACGCCGGAAAAGCCCGGTGGTGGTACATCAGAATCTGCGTGAGGCAACGGAGGCGTTTCAGCGCCAGATGATCACCCGGACGCTGGAGCAGAACAGCCGCAGCTGGGCGGCGAGCGCAAGGGCGCTGGAGACCGACGTCGCCAACCTGCACCGGCTGGCGAAACGTCTGGGTCTGAAGGGTTAGATGATACCTGCCTGATAAAAATCCTGCAGGTTGATGGCACCACACAGGCGGCCAGCTTCGTCCACCACCGGGGCGGCGGTGATTTTGCGCTTCATCAGCAGCTCTTTGGCCTCAATGGCGCGGCTTTCGGCATTCAGCGTCAGGCCGCCAGTGGTCATGGCGCTGCTGACGTTAACCTCCAGTTGGCCGCCGCCCACCAGCCAGCGACGCAGGTCACCGTCGGTGAAGACGCCTTTAACCTGGAGGTCATCATCGCAGACCGCCACCAGTCCCAGCCCGGTGCGGCTCAGCTCCATCATCGCATCCATCACGCTGGTATTTAGCTTCACCTGCGGGACTGCCGCGTCGGTGCGCATCAGGTGGTGGACTTTATTTAGCAGGCGCGCCCCCAGTGCGCCGGCAGGGTGGGAGCGGGCAAAATCTTCTTCGTTAAAGCCACGAGCCTGCATAACCGCCATCGCCAGCGCATCACCCATCATCAGGGTAGTGACGGTGCTGGAGGTAGGGGCAAGGTGCATCGGGCAGGCTTCGCGCTCCACGGAAATATCCAGCGTGGCTTTGGCGGCGAGCGCCAGCGGCGAACGGGATTTGCCGGTCATCGCCAGCAGCGCGACCGATTTTTCCTTCAGGCGCGGCAGGATCAGATCCAGTTCCTTGGCCGAGCCGGAGTAGGAGATAAACAGCAGCACGTCGCGGCTTTCGATCATGCCCAGGTCGCCGTGCAGGGCTTCAGCCGGATGGACAAAAAAGGCCGGCGTGCCGGTGCTGGCCAGGGTCGCGGCAATCTTTTTACCAATATGGCCGGACTTGCCAATGCCCGCGACAATCACTTTTCCTTCGCACTGGATAATGGTGTTTGCCGCCCGCACGAAGTCGTCCCCCAGACGTTCCGGCAGGCGGCTGGCCTCCTGCAGTTCCAGCATCAGGGTTTGACGACCCGCGTTTAACAAAAAATCACTCATCTCTCTCTCCGGTTACAATGACTTCGATTCCTTTCTCTTCCAGCGCTTTTTTAAACGCCGGATCGATACCCGCGTCGGTGATCAGCTTATCGACGCTCTCAAGGCTACAGACAATATTGGGGCTTTTACGACCAAATTTGGATGAATCGGCCATCAGGATCACTTCCCGGGCGGCGTTGCACATCGCTTTACTGACGCTGAACACCTTGTATTCTCCCTGCTTTTGCAGAGGTCGGAATCGCCGCCTGCTACTGACGGGGTTTCATAGCGTTGAGTTCTTCGGGTTGCAAAATGATAATTTCGCCAGCTTATAACGTTCACAACGAAATTATCCCTGTTTCAATTTAAGCGCTAATGATAATGCATCCTGACAGTGCGAATCATTAGGCATGATCACACCAGGCTTTAACTCCTGCAACGGAGTGCCGTCTTGGGCGGGAAGAGGATGACGTGGTTGAGAAGAGAACGAATTTAGCTTTGGACGCGTAAAGATTTTTGCCGTGCGGCTTCGCATCTCTTCCTTGAGGTGTCCCGGATGCTTTACCATACTTGCCTCTTATCGAATTTTGTTGAATGGATCTGTCATGTTCAAGCGTCGTTACGCAGCCTTATTGCCTGCGCTTATTCTGCTTTCCGCCTGCAGCAGCAAACCGAAGACCGAAGAGGTTCAGCAAACGGCAGGCGCCCCGTCCGGCGGCTTCCTGCTGGAACCCCAGCATAATGTGATGCAGATGGGGGGGCGATTTCGCCAACAACCCCGCGGCGGAACAGTTCATCGACAAAATGGTGAGCAAGCACGGTTTCAATAAAACCCAGCTGCAGGAGATCCTCTCCCAGGCGAAACGTCTGGACTACGTGCTGCGGTTGATGGACCGCCAGGCTCCGACCACGCAGCCACCGGCCGGGCCGAACGGCGCGTGGTTACGCTATCGCAAACAGTTTATTACCCCGGACAACGTGCAAAACGGCGTAGCGTTCTGGAACCAGTATGAGGATGCGCTGACCCGCGCCCAGCAGGTTTACGGCGTGCCGCCGGAGATCATCATCGGGATTATTGGCGTGGAAACCCGCTGGGGCCGCGTGATGGGCAAAACCCGTATTCTTGATGCGCTGGCGACACTCTCCTTTAACTACCCACGCCGCGCGGAGTATTTCTCTTCTGAGCTGGAAACCTTCCTGCTGATGGCGCGTGACGAGCAGGACGATCCGCTGGATCTGAAAGGTTCCTTTGCCGGTGCGATGGGCTACGGGCAGTTTATGCCGTCCTCCTATAAGCAGTATGCGGTCGATTTCAATGGCGATGGTCACATCAACCTGTGGGACCCTGAGGATGCGATTGGCAGCGTCGCCAACTACTTCAAAGAGCACGGCTGGACGCAAGGTCAGCCGGTGGCAATCCTCGCAAACGGCCAGGCGCCAGGGCTGGAGAACGGCTTTAAAACCCGCTACAGCACCGCACAGCTGACCGCAGCAGGGTTAACGCCGCAGCAGCCGCTGAATGGCAATCAGCAGGTCAGCCTGCTGCGTCTGGATATCGGTACCGGCTACCAGTACTGGTACGGTCTGCCGAACTTCTACACCATCACCCGCTACAACCACAGCACGCATTATGCGATGGCGGTCTGGCAGTTGGGGCTGGCCGTGGCGCAGGCGCGCGTAAGCTCGCCGTTCAGTTAACGCTGCCTCTTCTTGCCGAAAAGTGGGTGGCGTGGTGCCACTCACTTTTAAATTACCCTGACGGCCAGGTTAATTTTTCTGAAGCCCCCTCGTAAAACCTTCACCTCATCCTCATATCTACAGGCTAAAGTGCTATCTTGTGCTGCACGTTTTTAAGGAGTCAAAACGATATGACTGACCATGAATTGATGCAGCTCAGTGAGAGCGTCGGGCAGGCGTTAAAACAGCGCGGTGCCACGCTCACCACTGCCGAGTCCTGTACCGGTGGCTGGGTGGCAAAAGTGATCACTGATATTGCTGGCAGTTCCGCCTGGTTTGAACGCGGGTTTGTCACCTACAGTAATGAAGCGAAAGCGCAAATGATCGGCGTACGGGAACCTACGCTTATCGAGCATGGCGCGGTCAGCGAGCCGGTTGTCATCGAGATGGCGATTGGTGCCCTGCGTGCCGCCCGCGCGGACTATGCTATCTCTATTAGTGGCATTGCCGGCCGGACGGCGGCAGCGATGAAAAGCCTGTCGGAACGGTCTGGTTTGGCTTTGCGACAGCGCAAGGGGAGGGGATTACCCGGCGGGAATGCTTCAGCGGCGACCGTGAAAGCGTGCGTCGTCAGGCCACCGTTTATGCGTTAAAAACGCTCTGGCAACAATTTCTACAAAACACTTGATACTGTATGAGCATACAGTATAATTGCCCCAACAGAACAGAAATCCAAGGTGAAGCGCAGTTGTTTCACCCGGCATGAGAGGAAAAAATGGCTATCGACGAAAACAAACAGAAAGCGTTGGCGGCAGCACTGGGCCAGATCGAAAAGCAATTCGGTAAAGGTTCCATCATGCGCCTGGGTGAAGATCGTTCCATGGATGTAGAAACTATCTCCACCGGTTCGCTTTCGCTGGATATTGCACTGGGTGCTGGCGGCCTGCCTATGGGTCGTATCGTAGAGATCTACGGGCCAGAATCCTCCGGTAAAACCACCCTGACGTTACAGGTTGTGGCTGCTGCACAGCGCGAGGGCAAAACTTGTGCCTTTATCGATGCTGAGCATGCGCTGGATCCGGTCTACGCACGTAAACTGGGTGTTGATATCGACAACCTGCTCTGCTCCCAGCCGGATACCGGTGAGCAGGCACTGGAAATCTGTGACGCACTGGCGCGCTCTGGCGCAGTAGACGTAATTATCGTCGACTCCGTTGCAGCCCTGACGCCAAAAGCAGAAATCGAAGGCGAAATCGGTGACTCTCACATGGGCCTCGCGGCACGTATGATGAGCCAGGCGATGCGTAAGCTGGCCGGTAACCTGAAGCAGTCCAACACGCTGCTGATCTTCATCAACCAGATCCGTATGAAGATTGGTGTGATGTTCGGTAACCCGGAAACCACTACCGGTGGTAACGCGCTGAAATTCTACGCCTCTGTGCGTCTGGATATCCGCCCGTATCGGTGCCGTGAAAGACGGTGAAAACGTGGTGGGTAGCGAAACCCGCGTGAAGGTTGTGAAGAACAAGATTGCTGCGCCGTTTAAACAGGCTGAGTTTCCAGATCCTCTACGGTGAAGGTATCAACTTCTACGGCGAACTGGTTGACCTGGGCGTGAAAGAGAAGCTGATTGAGAAAGCGGGTGCCTGGTACAGCTACAACGGTGACAAGATTGGTCAGGGTAAAGCGAATGCTATCTCCTGGCTGAAAGAGAACCCGGAAGCAGCAAAAGAGATCGAGAAGAAGGTGCGTGAGCTTCTGCTCAGCAACCAGGATTCCAAACCGCAGTTCGCTGTTGATGGCGAAGGCGTTTGAAGAAACCAACGAAGATTTCTGATAATCGGATGTAATAGACAAGGGTCGCTTAGTGCGGCCCTTTTGCTTTTTGACTGCAGCAGGTTTATCTATGAATGAATCCCCAGCACGTCGTCCTGCTTATAACCGTCTGTTAGATCGCGCTGTGCGTATTCTTGCCGTTCGCGATCACAGCGAACAGGAGCTTCGCCGCAAGCTCGCCGCGCCGGTAATGAGCAAAAACGGACCAGAAGCCATTGATGCCACGGCAGAAGATTACGATCGGGTGGTCGCCTGGTGCTATGAGCACAGCTATCTGGACGATACCCGGTTTGTCTTGCGCTTCATTGCCAGCCGCAGCCGTAAAGGGTACGGTCCAGCTCGCATCCGTCAGGAGCTAAATCAAAAAGGTATCGCCCGCGAAACCAGCGAAAAGGCGATGCGTGAATGCGACATTGACTGGTGCGAACTGGCGCGGGAACAGGCCGTACGGAAGTAATGGCGAGCCTTTGCCGCGGGAGTTTTCGGAAAAAGTCAAAATCCAGCGCTTTTTGCTTTATCGCGGCTTCCTTATGGAAGATATTCAGGATATCTGGCGTAATTTTACCGAATGAACGCATGCGGGATTTTACTTCCCTTTAAAGAAAACTTATCTTATTCCCACTTTTTTCAGTAGCTGGTCCGTCCAACAAAGATTGTGTAGCGACCCGCTGTGACATTTCGTTAGCTTGATTTCAGGATAATTATGAGCAAGAGCACCGCTGAGATCCGACAGGCGTTTCTCGATTTTTTCCATAGTAAGGGACACCAGGTTGTTGCCAGCAGCTCCCTGGTACCGAACAACGATCCAACTTTACTGTTTACCAACGCCGGGATGAACCAGTTCAAGGATGTCTTCCTTGGTCTCGACAAGCGTAATTATTCTCGCGCAACCACCTCGCAGCGCTGCGTGCGTGCCGGGGCGGTAAACATAACGATCTGGAAAACGTCGGTTACACCGCACGTCACCCACACCTTCTTCGAAATGCTGGGTAACTTCAGCTTCGGCGATTATTTCAAACACGATGCTATCCAGTACGCATGGGAACTGCTGACCGGTGAAAACTGGTTCAACCTGCCGAAAGAGCGTCTGTGGGTTACCGTCTACGAAACCGATGACGAAGCCTATGAAATCTGGGAAAAAGAAGTGGGTATCCCGCGCGAACGTATTATTCGCATCGGCGATAACAAAGGCGCACCTTACGCGTCTGACAACTTCTGGCAGATGGGCGATACCGGTCCATGCGGTCCATGCACCGAAATCTTCTACGATCATGGCGATCATATCTGGGGCGGCCCTCCGGGCAGCGCAGAAGAAGACGGCGACCGTTACATTGAGATCTGGAACATCGTCTTCATGCAGTTCAACCGTCAAATCGACGGCACCATGGAGCCGCTGCCGAAGCCATCCGTAGATACCGGTATGGGGTCTGGAGCGTATTGCCGCAGTACTGCAGCATGTTAACTCCAACTACGACATCGATCTGTTCAGCAACCTGATTAAGTCTGTTGCCGAAGTGACTGGCGCAAACCGATCTGAGCAACAAATCCCTGCGCGTTATTGCTGACCACATCCGCTCCTGTGCCTTCCTGATTGCTGACGGCGTGATCCCGTCGAATGAAAACCGTGGCTATGTGCTGCGCCGTATCATTCGTCGTGCTATCCGTCACGGCAACATGCTGGGCGCGAAGGACACCTTCTTCTACAAACTCGTTGGGCCACTGGTTTGGCGTGATGGGTGCAGCCGGCGATGAACTGAAACGCCAGCAGGCACAGGTTGAGCAGGTTCTGAAAACCGAAGAAGAGCAGTTTGCCCGTACGCTGGAACGTGGTCTGGCCCTGCTGGATGACGAACTGTCGAAGCTGAAAGGCGATACGCTGGATGGCGAAACCGCCTTCCCGTCTGTACGACACCTACGGCTTCCCGGTTTGACCTGACGGCTGACGTCTGCCGCGAGCGCAACATCAAAGTTGACGAAGCCAGGCTTTGAAGCGGCAATGGAAGAGCAGCGCCGCCGCGCGCGTGAGTCCAGCGGTTTTGGTGCCGACTACAACGCGATGATCCGTGTTGATGGCAGCAGCGAATTCGAAGGTTATGAGCATCTCGAAACCAACGGCAAAGTGACTGCTCTGTTTGTTGACGGCAAAGCCGTGGACAGCATCAGCGCAGGTCAGGCTGCGGTTTGTGGTTCTGGATAAGACGCCGTTCTATGCAGAATCGGGCGCCAGGTTGGCGACAAAGGCGAGCTGAAAGGCAGTGATTTCAGCTTTGCGGTAAACGACACGCAGAAATACGGCCAGGCGATTGGTCATCAGGGTACGCTGGCCTCCGGCACGCTGAAAGTGGGCGAGGGCGTTCAGGCTATCGTTGATGAAGCGCGCCGCGCACGTATCCGTCTGAACCACTCCGCGACGCACCTGATGCACGCCGCGCTGCGCCAGGTTCTGGGCACGCACGTTGCGCAGAAAGGCTCGCTGGTCAACGACAAAGTACTGCGTTTCGACTTCTCCCATTTCGAAGCGATGAAACCGTCGGAAATCCGTGCGGTAGAAGATCTGGTGAATGCCCAGATCCGTCGCAACCTGCCGATCGAAACCAATATCATGGATCTCGACGCGGCGAAGAACAAAGGCGCAATGGCCCTGTTCGGTGAGAAGTATGACGAACGCGTTTCGCGTGCTGAGCATGGGCGATTTTCTCCACCGAGCTGTGCGGCGGTACGCACGCCAGCCGTACGGGCGACATCGGTCTGTTCCGTATTGTGTCTGAATCGGGTACGGCGGCAAGGTGTTCGTCGTATTGAAGCGGTCACCGGCGAAGGCGCGATTGCATTACTGCATGCGCAGAGCGATCAACTGCACGACATCGCGCAGCTGCTGAAGGGCGATAGCCAGAACCTGGGCGAAAAAGTGCGCAGCGTGATGGAACGTACCCGTCAGCTGGAAAAAGAGTTGCAGCAGTTGAAAGAACAGGCCGCCGTTGCCGAGAGCGCAAATCTCTCCAGCAAAGCGGTTGAGATTAACGGCGTCAAACTGCTGGTCAGCGAACTGGCAGGCGTGGAGCCGAAAATGCTTCGTACCATGGTCGACGATCTGAAGAACCAGCTCGGTTCAACCATTATCGTTCTGGCAACGGTAGCAGAAGGTAAGGTTTCTCTGATTGCGGGCGTATCTAAGGACGTGATCGACCGTGTGAAAGCAGGGGAGCTGATTGGTAATGGTCGCTCCAGCAAGTGGGCGGTAAAGGCGGCGGTCGTCCAGACATGGCGCAAGCCGGTGGTACAGACGCAGCAGCCCTTCCAGCGGCACTGGCCAGTGTTGAAAGCTGGGTAAGTTCTAAACTGTAATAATTACAAAGCGTGCACAGACGCCATAACGACAACGTTATGGCGTACTGCGCTCTACGCTATCGATAATGATAAAGTCAGGTTGAGTTTGTGTATATCGCTAAACTTACGTTTAACAGATTGTGATGCCGTGACTACCTAACACATTACGTGTTTGTCATCGCTTACTTTTTGGCGTTATATGATGGATAATGCCGGGATACAAGAGACCCGACTCTTTTAATCTTTCAAGGAGCAAAGAATGCTGATTCTGACTCGTCGAGTTGGTGAGACCCTCATGATTGGGGATGAGGTCACCGTGACAGTTTTAGGGGTAAAGGGCAACCAGGTACGTATTGGTGTGAACGCCCCTAAAGAAGTCTCTGTTCATCGTGAAGAGATCTACCAGCGTATCCAGGCTGAAAAATCCCAGCAGTCCAGTTACTGATATTATCGCGTCTCGCTGTCTGGCGAGACGCAACCCTCCCGATATATTCCTTGTCAAAAGTTACCGTTCGATTTCAATTGCTCTCTTTTTAACCTTCTGCAATCAGCTTTCACCTCCACAACAACGCTTTCTACTCCCACATAACTGCCATCTGGCCAGTAAAATGTGCTTATAAAACACCCTTCTTGCGGCTTTTACATGCGAATTGCCTGCGATTTGTGCAAACGATAAAAGCTTGTGGAAAATTGTTTGACTTATAAGTCCCAGAAAGTAATATATGCGCCACGCAGCGACGAGAAGCTCTTAACGAGTTACTCGAAGCACTCGAAAGAGGCGTTGTGTGGTGAGGTGGCCGAGAGGCTGAAGGCGCTCCCCTGCTAAGGGAGTATGCGGTCAAAAGCTGCATCCGGGGTTCGAATCCCCGCCTCACCGCCATTTTGCATCCGTAGCTCAGCTGGATAGAGTACTCGGCTACGAACCGAGCGGTCGGAGGTTCGAATCCTCCCGGATGCACCATATTCTCCGAGATAGCAGCTAAACTGTTGTTTCATGCTCTGCGAGATAATCGCGAGCACCAGGGAGGATAGCGTTGCTTTAGCAACGACCCGTAGGGCGAGGCGCAGCCGAGTAATACTCCCGGATGCACCATCTATTACTTCATATTGCTTTCGAAGTGATATGAGTATCGAGTAGTACAGTAGTAAATCCTGATGCATCCGTAGCTCAGCTGGATAGAGTACTCGGCTACGAACCGAGCGGTCGGAGGTTCGAATCCTCCCGGATGCACCATCTTTTACTTTGTGTTGCTTATGAAGCAATACTGAGTATCGAGTAGTACAGTAGTAAATCCCGATGCATCCGTAGCTCAGCTGGATAGAGTACTCGGCTACGAACCGAGCGGTCGGAGGTTCGAATCCTCCCGGATGCACCATATTCTCCGAGATAGCAGCCAGGCTGTTGTTTCATGCTCTGCGAGATAATCGCGAGCACCAGGGAGAATAGCGTTGCTTTAGCAACGACCCGTAGGGCGAGGCGCAGCCGAGTAATCCTCCCGGATGCACCATCTTTTACTTTGTGTTGCTTATGAAGTAATACAGAGTATCGAGTAGTACAGAAGCAAATCCCGATGCATCCGTAGCTCAGCTGGATAGAGTACTCGGCTACGAACCGAGCGGTCGGAGGTTCGAATCCTCCCGGATGCACCCATCTTCTCCCGAGATAGCAGATAAACTGTTGTTTCGTGTTCTGCGAGATAATCGCGAGCACTAGGGAGAATAGCGTTGCTTTAGCAACGACCCGTAGGGCAAGGCGCAGCCGAGTAATCCTCCCGGATGCACCATCTTCTTCCTCATTGTTTATTCCTTCGACGTTCCGTCAGCAATCACCTTCTCTGTCAGCGACAAAAACCATCATTTACGATAAAGTAATGCTTTGTAATCCTTTTGCGAGAGCACGATGTACGCACAGTATGACGGTTTGATCTTCGATATGGATGGCACCATCCTGGACACTGAGCCAACGCATCGTAAAGCCTGGGCTGATGTCCTCGGGCCGTTACGGAATGCGTTTCGACTTACAGGCCATGATTGCTCTCAACGGATCGCCTACCTGGCGTATTGCGCAGGCCGTGATTGAACTGAATCAGGCCGATCTCGACCCCCATCTGCTCGCGCGTGAAAAAACCGATGCGGTAAAAGCGATGCTGTTAGATACCGTGCGCCCTTTGCCATTAATCGAGGTGGTAAAAGAGTGGCACGGACGTCGGCCAATGTCGGTCGGGACGGGCAGTGAGAGCGCGATCGCAGAGGCATTACTCAACCACCTTGGCCTGCGCCGCTACTTTTCTGCGGTTGTCGCGGCCGATCATGTTAAAAATCACAAGCCCGCCCCGGACACCTTCCCTGCTGTGTGCAGAGCTGATGGGTGTCCCCGCTGCCAGGTGCGTCGTGTTTGAAGATGCCGACTTCGGTATTCAGGCGGCGCACGCTGCCGGCATGGACGCAGTGGACGTTCGCTTACTGTGAGTGACTTGCTGTCACTGTCCTCATTATTCGCCAGCAGTTTTTTAAGCGCCACGCTCCTGCCGGGAAATTCGGAAGTGGTACTGGTGGCGATGCTATTGTCCGGCGTAAGTCAGCCCTGGTTGCTTGTGTTAATAGCAACAATGGGTAATAGCTTTGGAGGGCTGACTAACGTTATTCTTGGGCGATTCTTTCCGCTACGCAAAACGTCGCGCTGGCAGGAAAAAGGCAGTCGGCTGGCTAAAACGCTATGGCGCTGCCACGCTGTTATTAAGCTGGATGCCGGTAATCGGTGATTTACTGTGCCTGCTGGCGGGATGGATGCGCATCTCCTGGGGGCCTGTGCTCTTTTTTTTATGCCTGGGCAAGGCGCTGCGCTACGTTCTCGTGGCAGTGGTGACGATGCAGGGCATGACGTGGTGGCACTAATTGGACTGTTTGTGACCATGAACCATTACAATTATGCTAAATAAAATGATTTTGACAGGCGGGAGGTCGAATTGATCCCGGACGTATCACAGGCACTGGCCTGGCTGGAAAACCACCCTCAGGCTCTGAAGGGTATTCAGCGTGGTCTTGAGCGCGAAACGCTGCGCGTAAACGCGGATGGCAGTCTTGCAACGACGGGCCATCCACAGGCGTTGGGTTCCGCGCTGACCCATAAGTGGATCACTACTGATTTCGCTGAAGCGCTGCTTGAGTTCATTACGCCAGTTGATGGCGATATTGACCACATGCTGAAGGTTATGCGAGATATTCACCGCCACAGCGCCCGCAATCTGGGCGATGAACGTATGTGGCCGCTCAGCATGCCTTGCTATATCGAACAGGGCCAGGACATCGAACTGGCGCAGTATGGCACCTCTAACGTTGGTCGTCTGAAAACCCTCTATCGTGAAGGGCTGAAGAACCGCTATGGCGCACTGATGCAGACCATCTCTGGGGTGCATTATAACTTCTCGCTGCCGATGGCATTCTGGCAGGCGAAGTGCGGCGAGACGCACAAAGAGGCCATCTCTGCAGGCTATTTCCGCCTGATCCGTAACTACTATCGCTTTGGCTGGGTCATCCCATATCTGTTCGGCGCATCGCCGGCGATTTGCTCCTCTTTCCTGCAGGGCAAACCCACCACGCTGCCGTTTGAGAAGACTGACTGCGGTATGTATTACCTGCCGTACGCCACCTCTCTGCGTCTCAGCGACCTGGGATATACCAATAAGTCGCAAAGCAATCTCGGAATTACATTTAACGACTTGCACGAGTATGTGGCAGGATTGAAGCGGGCGATCAAAACGCCATCGGAAGCGTACAGCGACATCGGACTTGAGAAAGACGGTAAACGCCTGCAAATCAACACCAACGTATTGCAGATCGAAAACGAACTGTACGCGCCGATCCGGCCAAAACGTGTCACCCGCAGCGGCGAGACACCGTCAGACGCTCTGCAACGCGGCGGTATTGAGTACATCGAAGTGCGTTCTCTGGATATCAACCCGTTCTCACCGATTGGTGTGGATGAGCAGCAGGTACGCTTCCTCGATCTGTTTATGGTCTGGTGCGTACTGGCCGATGCGCCGGAGATGAGCGCTGACGAAACTGCTCTGCACCCGCACCAACTGGAACCGGGTCATCCTCGAAGGGCGCAAGCCTGGCCTGACGCTGGGCATCGGGTGTCAAACGGCGCAGTTCCCGTTACAGCAGGTGGGTAAAGATCTGTTCCGCGACCTTAAACGTGTCGCCCAAAACGCTGGACAGCGTGTACGGTGGCGAAGCGTATCAGCAGGTGTGTGACCAACTGGTCGAAAGCTTTGATAACCCTGAGCTGACGTTCTCGGCGCGTATTCTGCGTTCGATGATCGATCAGGGGATTGGCGGCACCGGTCGTGCGCTTTCGGCGGAGTATCGGGATATGCTGCGACAGGAGCCGCTGGAAGTATTAAGCGAAGCCGAGTTTGCTGCGGAGCGCGATGCGTCCGTGGTGCGTCAGAGTGAGATTGAAGCAGCGGATACCGAGTCGTTTGAAGCGTTTCTGGCGAAACAGGCCTGACAGAAAAGAAAAAGGCCACATCGCTGTGGCCAAAATAACATCTCTGAAGAACAGGGATGATGATAACAAATGCGCGTCTTTCATATAGTCAGACTCGCGTTGAACAGAAGAGTTCATTTTTTTATAAAAAAATCACTATCGGAGGTGACGTATGCCGTTATTAGATAGCTTTACTGTCGACCATACCCGTATGGAAGCACCTGCTGTACGCGTTGCGAAGACCATGCATACCCCGCACGGCGACACGATCACTGTATTCGACCTGCGTTTCTGCGTACCGAACCAGGAAGTCATGCCAGAGAAAGGCATCCACACCCTGGAGCACCTGTTTGCAGGTTTCATGCGTGATCACCTGAACGGGAATGGCGTTGAGATCATCGATATCTCGCCGATGGGCTGCCGCACCGGCTTTTATATGAGCCTGATTGGTGTGCCGGAAGAGACGCGTGTCGCCGATGCCTGGAAAGCGGCGATGGCCGACGTGCTGAAGGTCAAAGAGCAGAACCAGATCCCGGAACTGAACGTTTACCAGTGTGGCACATACCAGATGCACTCCCTGGAAGAAGCCCAGGAGATTGCACGTCATATTCTTGAGCGTGACGTTCGCGTTAACAGCAACGAAGAGCTGGCGCTGCCAAAAGATAAACTGCAGGAACTGCACATCTAGCCACAAGGCAGTTGCGGGAATCGCGAGCATAAAAAAACGGATCTGCATGCAGATCCGTTTTTGTTTTCAGGCAGGCGACTCAGTGCGCGCCTCCGCCTCCGCCACCCGCCCCAAACGGCGGTTTAGCGAACCAGATCAGCCCCAGTAGCACAATGAACACCCCAGCCGATAGCCAGAAGATCTCATTGGCCGAGATTATCAGCCCCTGAGCGGTGATCTGCTGCGCTATCCAGCCTGAAGCCTGCTGCTCGGACATACCCATCCCCTGCAGCTGGCTGTAGACCTCCTGCGCCTGCGGATTAAACACGTTCACCGATTCTGTCAGCTGCGCGTGGTGCAACGACTCGCGGTTAGTCCACATGGTGGTGGTCATCGAGGTACCGATGGAACCCGCCAGCGTACGCATAAAGTTCGACAGACTGGAGGCCGCCGCCATTCGTTCCGGCGGCAGGCCGGAGAGGGTGATGGTGGTCAGAGGCATAAAGAAGCACGCCACCGCAAAGCCCTGAATGAACTGCGGCCACGCGGAGGCACCAAAGTCCATGCCCGGCTCAAAGGTATAGGCACGCCAGTAGAAGCACACCGCATACATAATGAAGCTGAAGGTCACCAGCCGACGCATATCGAGCTTATGGGCGAAACGGCCGATAATCGGTGACAGCAGGACCGGGATCACCCCGACCGGTGCTGACGCCAGCCCTGCCCAGGTGGCGGTGTAGCCATATACCTCCTGCAACAGCTGCGGCAGCAGAACAATCGCGCCGAAGTAGAGCATGTAGGCAAGGCTGATACACAAGCAGCCTATGGTGAAGTTGCGCGACTTAAACAACGACAGATCGACTATCGGGTTATCATCCGTCAGCTCCCAGACAATCAGGAAGCTTAGCGCCACCACCGCCACGACCGTCAGAACGATGATCTCCTGCGAGGCGAACCAGTCCAGCTCTTTCCCGCGGTCGAGCATGATCTGCAGGCTACCGATGCCGAGCACCAGCAGTGCCAGCCCCACGCCATCAATACGCCGTTGCTCGGTGCGGGTTTCGCGGCCACGCAGCGATTGCAGGGTCAGCAATACCACCACTGCGCCAATCGGCACGTTGATAAAGAAGATCCAGCCCCAGTGATAGTTATCGCTGATATAGCCGCCCAGAATCGGGCCGCAGATCGGGGCGACAATCACCGTCATCGACCACAGCGCCAGCGCGATAGACCGTTTGGCAGGCGGATAGTTGTTGAGGAGCAGACTTTGCGACAGCGGGATCAGCGGCCCGGCAACAATCCCCTGAATCACGCGGAAGAAGATCAGCATGGTCAGGCTGCTGGACACCCCGCACGCCCAGGAGGCGATGACAAAGGCGGTGGTGGACCAGAGGAACAGCTTCACTTCCCCGACGCGCTTTGCCAGCCAGCCGGTGATCGGAATGGAGATCGCATTCGCCACCCCGAACGAGGTGATTACCCATGTCCCCTGGCTCAGGGAGGAGCCAAGGTTCCCGGCGATGGTCGGGATCGCCACGTTGGCGATGGTGGAGTCCAGCACCTGCATGAAGGTCGCCAGCGACAGCGCAATGGTCATGATGACCAGTTGCGCGCCTTCCAACGGTTTGTGCGGTTTTTGCTGTTGCATAACGCTCACCTTTGGATTAACCGGCGTTCGCCTTCACGATCTCATCGATCAGCTTATTCACAGGCTCAAGGCTGATCTCGCGGGCATTACTTTCGTAAGCCGGATTAGAACGCGCCTGGTTCGCCAGCATCTGACCGTCGCGGTTCGCGGTATCGACCGTGACCAGTGTGGAGAGGCCAATACGCAGCGGATGATCCGCCAGCTGTTTCTCATCCAGCTCGATACGCACCGGCAGACGCTGTACCACTTTGATCCAGTTCCCGGTGGCGTTCTGCGCAGGCAGCAGGGAGAAGGCGCTGCCGGTACCCATATCCAGCCCGACAACTTTACCGGTGTATTTCACCTCGTCGCCGTAGATATCGCTGACGATCGTTGCGCTCTGGCCGATACGCATATGCGCCAGCTGCGTCTCTTTGAAGTTAGCATCCACCCACAGGTTGGTCGCGGGCACGACCGCCATCAGCGGGGTTGAGGAGCTAATCTGCGCGCCAGGCTGCACCGAGCGACGGGACACGTAGCCGGTCATCGGGCTGACAATTTTGGTTCGCTGCAGCGCCAGCCAGGCATTGCGCACTTCCGTCGCCGCCTGTTTCACCGCAGGTTGTTGATCGAGGGTCGTATCCAGCACCATCGCCTGGTTAGCGTTATATTGCTGAACAGAGACATCCAGCTGGGCCTGCGCGCTGGCAACCGCGTCACGGGCGTGTTGCAACTCTTCACGGCCAATCAGGTTAGCGTTACCGAGTGGAACACGACGATTGAAATCGGTCTGCGCCTGGGCGAGGGCGGTTTTCTGCACATTGATACTGGCCTGCAGCTGTTTGCTGTTGATCATCAGCTGACGGGTCTGACGCACGCTCGAGGCCAGCTCGGTCTGCGCTTTTTCAAACGCCTGCTGGGCGTCGGTCGGATCCAGCGTGACCAGCACGTCGCCTTTTTGCACAAAGTCGGTATTGTCAGCCCAGACTTTCGTCACGCTGCCCGACACCTGCGCCATAATCTGAACCTGGTTCCCTGCCACGTACGCATCATCCGTCTCTTCAGTATGACGCAGTACTAAAAACCAATAGATCCCATATGCCACGGCAATGATAATAAAGAGCAAGGTCAGCAGCAGAAGGGCGCGCTTGCGTTTGCCTTTCTTCTTGTTGACCGGTTGCTGCGGGGTTGTGTTCTCCGCATTTGCGCTCATGATTTTCTCCACGATCTTATTATTTCACATCGGCTGAGCCGACCTGTTATCAGAAAGGCCAGCACTGTGATGTGCTGGCCTGTCGGTTTTCTTATGAATCTGGATTTTTGGAGCGTGTCGTCGCGTTAGCGCAGCGCCTCAAGAACGGCGCCATCTTCATCCATCTGGTCAAGACGGGTGAGAAGCTTGCGGGTGATATGCTCGAGCTGCTCTTTCTCGGTACCACTTAAAGACGACCAGAGTTGATGCAGACAATTGTGCTGAGGTGGAAGCACCTCGCGCAGGAATTCGTGACCTTTCTCGGTCAGTTGCAGATGCAGACAACGGCGGTCGTTGTCGCTTTCACGGCGTTCAATCCAGCCGCGTTTTTCCAGCTCATCGGCAATACGGGTTGCATTGGTACGAGACGAACCCAGGGCGCAACTCAGCTCGGAAGGCTGGATGCTGTGATTCTCCTGAGACTCCAGCGTAATCAACGCCATAAACAACGTCTCGTTAATCCCTTGAGCTTTCAGCATCTTATTGCGATTTTCCAGCAGCTTGCCCTGCATGTGCATGCAGAGACGGGTTAACAGGATCTCCTGATAAGGGAAATCTGCGTAGCGACTGGCGCGAAACTTAAGCATTTGTTCAATGGGCGTAAACGAACTATCCATTTGGGCATAACCTCATTAATTACAGCCGATATAGTAACGACAGTGACAAATAATGTAAATGAATTATTTGTGCGACTAAAATCCATCAGACAAATTTCACCGTCATCAAGAGCCGGGTAGATCCGTGACCCGGTAAGCACAGAAAAGAGGAGGGAGCGCTGGCAAAACGGGGATGGGTCTTCGGGCGTAAAGTTATTCATGCGGTATTCTAATATATTACCCACATAAAAATTTTCCAGAATAAATGATTCCAGTCACCATAACAGACTGAGGGGTTCCTTAACACCCTAAGAAACCCCAAACTTATGTAAACCTTATTGAATAGCGTCCTGACGATGGTAGCCGCGCCACCCAGACCAGCAGATTAAGGATAGCCATAACTGCCCCAACTGCACATACGCCCGCCCAGCCAGCATGCTGCCACGCCGAGGCTGAGATGAGCGACCCGGCGGCCCCCACCGATGAAGTAGCTGGTCATGTAGCCCGCCGTCAGGCGGTTACGGGCCTCCCGGCTTGACGCGGTAAATCACGGTCTGGTTGGTGATATGCACTCCCTGCACGGTGAGGTCCAGCACCAGAATGCCGACAATCAGCGCCAGCACCGAGACATGCCCCGTAACCAGATCGCCGCCAGGAGAGCAGCAGCAGGACCAGACTGGCGGTCGTGGTAATGTGGCGACTTGCCCTTATCCGCCAGACCCCCCGCCGGACGTGCGCCCAGCGCTCCGGCCGCGCCCGCCAGGCCGAACAGGCCAATCATCCCTTCGGAATAGTTAAACGGCGGGGCGGCCAGCAGAAAGGCCATTGAAGTCCAGAGGATGCTGAAGTTAGCGAAGGTAAAACAACCCAGCAGCGCCCGGGTACGCAGCAGTTTATCGTGTGTGAACAGACTAAAAACGGACCCCAGCAGCTGAGGGTAGTTGAGGTGGGTTTTCAGACTTCACCTTCGGCAGGCCGCGCCACAGGGCGAGGGCCATTACCACCATCAACACCGACGGCCACCCAGTACACCGTGCGCCAGCCGCCGATGCCCGCCAGCAGACCTGCGACGGTACGTGCCAGCAAAATCCCCAGCAAACAGGCCGCTCATAATGGTGCCGACCACTTTGCCGCGTTTTTCCGGTGAGGCGAGGGTGGCCGCGAGCGGCACCCAGGATCTGCGCCCACCACCGAGAACAGGCCGGTCAGGGCGGTGCCGAAGATCATCATCGCCAGCGACTGGCTGGAGGCGGTGATCAACATCCCGCCAGCGGCCAGCAGAGTCATGGAGACAATCATGGCCCGGCGTTCGAACATATCCCCCCAGCGGGACGAGGAACAGCAGACCAAACGGCATACCCCAGCTGCGCGGCGGTAACGATAAAACCGGCCGAGCTGGCAGACAGCGAAAAGTTACGCGCGATGGTTTTCCAGCAGCGGCTGGGCGTAATAGTTACTGGCGACCGCCAGACCGGTTGCCACGGACATCAGAAGAATAAGTGCGGGGCTAAGCCCCTGAGTCGATTTTGTCATTAGGTTTTTGAAATCATTAGTTGAGTGATTATTTTTTCAGAAAACATAATAACGGATGAATAAGAAAGGAGGAGAACTGGTGAGTGATGGATTGTGCGGTTTGGGCTTTATCCTCATTCCGGTCTTTCTTTCAGAGGAGAAAAGGCATTCAGGTTTCCCTCTCCCTTCAGTGGAGAGAAGGTGTTCAAGGTTCCCTCTCCCTTCAGAGGAGAGAAGGTGTTCAGGCTCCCTCTCCATTCAAAGGAGAGAAGGTGTTCAGGTTCCCTCTTCCCTTCAGAGGTTAGAAGATGTTCAGATACCCTCTCCCCAAAAGGGGGGAGGGTAATCAGGTTCCCTCTCCCCTCCAGGGGAGAGGGTTAGGGTGAGGGGAAACCGCGCGCACTTACTTCTGCGCTGCAAGCGCCTCATTTACCCATGCATCAAACTGCTGCTGGTGGGCTTTGATCCAGCCATCCAACGTGACCCTGGACATCGGCCTCAGACGATTTACCCGCATGCATCATTGCGTTCTGGGCGTTGATATCCGCCAGCGGCAGCTTCATTAGCGAGAACAGCTTCGCTGCGGCCGGGTTTTTTCTCAGCCCAGGCTTTGTTCGCAACGATGTGCATGGTGTTAACCGGGAAGCCCATAGTTCATGCCGTTCGGCAGTTTGGTGTCGATATCCTTCTGGCTCGCCCGGCAGAGAAGAGAACGGCACCTGCAGCCACACCACATCTTTACCAGGCTTCAGCACGTCGCTGAACCCAGTACGGCGTCCAGGTGTAATAGATGACCGGCTTGCCTTCCTTAAAGCGGGCAATGGTATCGGCCATCATCGCCGAGTAGTTGCCGTGGCTGACATCCACGGTTTTGGCCAGGTCGAAGGCTTTGTTCTGGTGGTTAATCACCGCCTCACAGCCCCAGCCCGGGGAACAGCCCATCCATGTCGGCTTTGCCGTCACCATTGGTATCAAACAGTTTGGCAATCTTGGGATCTTTCAGCTGTTCGATGTTGGTGATGTGGTACTGATCCGCAGTTTTCTTGTCGATCAGATAACCCTGTGCCGCACCAGAAACGAACGTCCCTTCACGGTAGAATTTCTTATCACCACCCGCCGCGGCGTACATATCGTCATGCAGCGGCTGCCAGTTCACGGCAGTAAAGGTGGCATCGCCGGAGGCAATCGAGGTATAGCCCACGTTGTAATCCACTTCGCTGGGCTTATTGACGGTATAACCCAGCTTCTCCAGCGCCCGGCTAACCAGCCCGGTCTGGAACGACTCTTCGGAGATGGTGCTCTGTACCGGTTGCACGGTAATGCCTTTGCCAGGCAGTTCAGCGGCGAATGTGCCGGTAGAGACAAAGGTGGCAAACGCTGTGGCAAAAATTACGCTATGTCGCATCGTTGTTCCTTATTTTAGAAATGTACCCGTCATCATTTACGTTGCAGGTGCGTTGGCTCTGATCGCTTACCCCAGCCACAGCGTTATCTGTGTGCCTGGGGATTCGCTCTCTGGCCGCCTTCCTGCAACCCCGAATTATTTAGGGAAAAAAACGGGTGATTAACCCGACAGGGCCGGTGGTGTACCAGCGACGGTTGCCGCGACTGCGTGAATCACGACCGACAGCCTGGGTCAGGCGGTCAAGAATAATGGCGAGGATCACGATCCCCACGCCGCCCACGGTGGCCAGCCCCATATCGAGACGGCCAATGCCGCGCAGGACCATCTGGCCAAGACCGCCGACAGCGATCATCGAGGCGATCACCACCATCGACAGGGCCAGCATCAGGGTCTGGTTCACACCGGCCATAATGGTCGGCCATCGCCAGCGGGAGCTGAACCTTAAACAACATCTGACGCGGGCTGGCACCAAACGAGCGCGAGGCTTCAATCAGATCGGCAGGCACCTGGTTAATCCCCAGAATGGTCAGACGCACAATAGGCGGCAGGGCGAAGATAATGGTCACCACCACGCCCGGCACGTTGCCGATGCCAAACAGCATCACAATCGGCACCAGATAGACAAACGCCGGGGTAGTCTGCATCGCATCCAGCAGCGGCCGGATAATTTTTGGCCGCCCGCGGGCTGCGCGCCAGCCATATCCCCATCGGCAGGCCGATCACCACGCAGAAGAGCAGGGCGGTCAGCACCAGCGCCAGGGTGATCATCGCCTGCGACCAGGCACCGATCGCGCCGATCAGGATCAGCGAGATCAGCGTCGCCACGCCCATCCCCGCGCTGCCAAACTGCCAGGCAATCAGCGAGAACAGCACGATAGCCACGGGTGCTGGCATGCCCAGCATCAGCTGCTGGAAGCCGTTAAGGATGTAATCCACCGGCACACGAATGCCCTGGAAAACCGGACGGAAGTGGGTCACCACCCAGTCGATCCCTTCGGTAACCCAGCGGTCGAGCGGGATCAGCGTCTTATGGAACGGATCCATAATGTTGAAATGCTCAGGTTCCGGTGCCGGGGCGCTGGTCAGCCAGTCGGCCGTACCGCCATCGGTGGGTGCTGGCGCAGCCGGGGAAGAAACCCCACGCGTCAGCGGATTGTGCCGCGCTGTCAGCGCCAGGTGCTGGCGTAGCCGGGGTGGAACCCCACGCATCAGCGGATTGTGCCGCGTTGTCAGCGGCGTCTGTGGTGCCCCACGGGTTAGATTGATCAGCCATTGTTTGCCCCCTCGCGATCTAAAGCCTGCAGCAGCATCCGTTTTGAGATGATGCCGACGTACTGTTGTTTCTTCTCCGACTACCGGCACCGCGCAAGGCGCCTGACCGACATGAGAGAGCAACTCGCTGAGCGGCGTTTCGGCGTCCACGGCAAGCGGAGCGTCAATCAACGCCGCATCGATACCCTGGTTTTTCGCCAAGGGCGGTTTTCAGGGAATCGATGGAGACAACACCAACAAATTTATTAACCGCGTTCAACCAGATAGCCGTATTCACGGTCTTCATCTTGCAACAGCTTCAGCGCCGAGCGCGGGCCGAAGCCTGGGGTTCTGCGGATAATGCCGTTCGGGGTGCGGCGGGCAATATCTTTGGCGCTAAATACCTGACTAATATCCACGCCACGGAAGAAGGTGCGCACGTAATCGTTCGCCGGATTATTCAGAATTTCATCCGGGGTTCCCACCTGCACACTTTCGCCGTTTTGCATAATGGCAATGCGGTCGCCAAATTCGCATGGCTTCATCAAGATCATGGGAAATAAAGACAATAGTGCGCTGATGCCGCGATTGCAGTTTTTACCAGCTCGTCCTGCATCTCGGTACGAATTAACGGGTCGAGCGCCGAAAAAGCTTCGTCCATTAATAATATATCGGGATTGATCGCTAATGCGCGGGCTAATCCCACGCGCTGACGCATCCCACCAGAAAGTTCATCCGGGTAGGCGTGAGCATAATTTTCCAGCCCGACCTGACGCAGGGCATCCCAGCGCTTTTTCCTGACGCTCACTGGCCGGTACACCGGCTAATTCCATACCGAAGGCGGTGTTATTTAACACCGTCATATGCGGCATCAAAGCGAACGACTGGAACACCATCGCGATCTTTTTCTGCGCACCTCGCGAAGCTCGGCGTCCGATATTTTGGCGATATCCACGCCATCAATCAGCACCTGTCCGCGGGTGGGTTCAATCAGGCGATTGAGAAGGCGAACCATAGTGGATTTACCCGAACCGGATAACCCCATGATGACAAAAATCTCGCCTTCTTCAATGGCCAGACTGGCGTCTTTAACGCCAAGCGACAGCCCGGTTTTTTCCAGAATATGTTCTTTTGAAAGTCCTTTTTCAATATATTTGAATGCGCGCTGCGGGTGCTCGCCAAATACTTTATAAAGATTCTTAACTTCTAATTTAATTGCCATGCAATAAAGAATGTCCCGTTATTTATTTACGTCGATATATTTACCAGTGAATATAATTAACCGGCCATACCCTATCATACTCAGAATCTGAGACAACCCTGAATTGGCTTGTGGCATGATTTTTGCCGCGCGCGAACCGGCGCAATTTCCCATGAGATAAGGGCTGGGCGCGGTATGAATTTTTCTTGAGAAATGTCTTATTGAGGCGAAATTCGCGGAGAGATAACAAAAATGCAGAAGAATATGACAGGAGAATGATGCCGGTGAGGGCCGGGAAATATCACCCCATAATCATGAGAATAATATTGCTCTCATGCCGGTGATATTCCCCCCCGTGCGCCTTACAAAAGATCGTTCTTATCAATGCCCAGGCGCTTCATGCGCGACAGAAGTGTGGTGCGCTTCAGGCCCAGGCGTTGGGCCGCCCCTCTTGGCCCGGCGATCACGCCGTTGGTCTCTTTCAGCACGCGCATAATGTGTTGATATTCCTCTTCGCCTTCACGAAGCGTACTGACTGCCGTCTCCGGCGGCGTAGCGCTGACAAACCGGGGGTAATCGATATCCGGTAGAGACAGTTGCAGGACATTACCGCGGGTGAGCAACACGGCGCGCTCAATCACGTTTTCCAGCTCGCGCACGTTGCCTGGCCACTCCATTTTGCTAAGTTGTCGCAGCGTATCCGCCGGGATGCTGTCGATATTGCGCCCTAAGCGGTGAGCAATTTTGGAGGTGAACGACTTCACCAGCAGCGGGATATCTTCCGGGCGTTCTCGCAGCGGCGGCAGGAAGATCGGGAACACGTTGAGCCGGTAGTAAAGGTCCGCTGCCGAAACTCACGATCGGCGACCATTTGCGTTAAGTCGCGGTTGGTTGCGGCAATAAGGCGCACGTCGGTTGTGGATGGTGCGGTTGCTGCCGAGCCGTTCGAACTCCTGCTCCTGGAGCACACGCAGCAGCTTGGGCTGAAGCTCTAACGGCATATCCCCCACTTCATCGAGAAACAGCGTGCTTTTGTCCGCCAGTTCAAAGCGGCCAATATGCTGGGCACTGGCACCGGTAAAGGCACCGCGCTCGTGGCCGAACAGATCGCTTTCCAGCCAGCCCGGCGGGCATTGCCGCGCAGTTCATCTTCACCATCCGGCGATCGCTAACGCCCGCTCAGGTTATGAATGGCGCGGGCAATCAGCTCCTTGCCGGTGCCGGTCTCGCCCAGAATCAGCACCGTACTGTTGCTGTGCGCGACCATCTCCACCTGCTTCATCACCGTCATCATCGGCGAGCTGCGGCCAATAATTTCGCCAAAATCGGTGGCGACGTTATTGATCTGCTCGGTGAGGGCGAGGTTCCTCGTCAATCAGCCGCTCCTTAAGATGGCTGATTTCGCGGTAGGAGAGGGCGTTTATCCACGGCAATGGCGATGCGTTCGGCAATCTGGTTCAGCAGTTCCAGATTCGAAGCCGTAAACACCTGCGCCTTGCACTGCGCCAGCTTCAGGGTGCCGAGGATCCGCTCGCGGAAGATCAGCGGGAACAGGCACAGGGTCTGATCCTGTTCGCCCCACATATCAAACAGCATGCGTTCGTAAGGGGCGTGCTGATCCCGGCTGTGCAGATTAAGCATCAGCATCTTTTTGTTACGCATGACTTTTTCAGACAGCGTGCCTTTCTCGTCCACCTCGCTCTGATCGTACAGCGGGGCGTTTTTATCCAGATAATGGGTGGAGTAGACCAGGAGCTTGCCCTTGCGCTCGCTGCGCAACACCATGCTGATGGAATCAATGCCGAAGTTGCGCTGGATCTCCCGGGAAACCTCCGTCACCAGCTCGTCGAGGTCGAGTTTAGACAGCACCGCGTTAGTGATGGCAACCAGCAGACGAAAGTCGTTGCGTTCCCGGCACAGCACCTCATAGCTGTCGCTGCTGTTCTGGCGGGCCATCAGCTGCTCGACCGCCAGACCCGCCGCCTGAGTCAGCGTTTGCAGCCGGGAAAAGTCGCTGTCGCTCCAGGGACGATCGTTGTTACGCAGGAACTCGCAGCCACCAAAGATCCGACCGTCGGCCGCCAGCGGCGTCAGGCAATAGTGGGCCAGGGGGGCGTACAGATCCAGGCGGGCCAGCGCCGGCCAGGTCTCTTTAAAGGTCTCTGCCTGGCAGTGCAGCACGTCCGGGCGCGACAGCATACGGCGAAAAGGTCCGTTCGCCAGCAGCGGCTCATCTTCATAGCGGATATCCCGATCCTGCTCGTCGGTACTGTACAGATAAACGCGACGCTGCTCTGACTGCCAGAGCAGAATGTTCGCGCGATCGGCCAGGTTCATCTGCCGGGCATGCCAGGCCAGTGACCGCGCGAGGGCGCAGAGATCCGGCTGTTGCAGCAGGGTTCGGGTAATATCGAACAATCCTTGATCGAGGGGATCGTTCGTGGGTGTATACGACATGCGTTATATCCAGAAAAATGAGAAGCGAATGGGTGCTGCCGGGGTCAGCAAATGCGCGGTAGCGGTTCGGCATGCGGCAAATTCAGGGTTCGCTTCACGCCGTAAAGTCCGGCAAGCCGGACGCCTTTGCGCTCTACTACCTCGCCAATGATGGCCGCGTCCTGGCCCAGAGGATGTTGACGTACTAAGCCTAGCACGCGCTCCGCTTCATGGCGTCCGACGGCAATCACCAGTTTGCCTTCGTTGGCAAAGTTGAGCGGGTCCAGTCCCAGCAACTCGCACGCGCCGCGCACGGCGGGCTTCACGGGCAGGGCGCTCTCCTGTAATTCAATGCCACAGCCGCTGCTGGCGGCAAACTCATGGGCGACGGCATTCACACCGCCGCGGGGTCGCATCGCGCAGGGCTTTAATGCCCGGCTCTGCCCGCAGCGCCTGAATGAGCGGCGTCAGCACGGCGCAGTCACTGTGCAGATCGCCATCCAGACCCAAACCTTCACGCAGGTTCAGGATGGTGGCACCATGATCCCCCAGCGTGCCGCTGACCAGCAGCACATCGCCCGCCCGCAATCTGGCGCATGCCCCAGTTTACGCCTGCGGGAATCGAACCGATACCGGCGGTGTTAATAAACACTTTATCCGCCGCCCCACGGGGGACGACTTTGGTATCGCCGGTCACGATGGTGATACCCGCCGCCGCGGCTGTCGCGGCCATGCTGGCGACGATACGTTCCAGCGTCGCCATCTCCAGCCCCTCCTCCAGAATAAAGCCGCAGGAGAGCCAGCGCGGAATTGCGCCGCTGACGGCCACATCGTTAGCTGTCCCGCAGACAGCCAGCTTGCCAATATCGCCGCCGGGGAAAAACAGCGGGTCAATAACGTAGCTGTCCGTGGAAAAGGCCAGCCGATCGCCCTGGGCGGTCAGTTCCTGAAGGGGAATGCGGGCCTGATCTTCCTGCTCGTTCAAAAGCGGGTTGGCAAAGGCGCGCATAAAAAGCTCACCGATTAGCTGCTGCATGGCCTGTCCACCGCTCCCGTGGGCGAGGGTTATCTGTTTCAACTTTCACACTCCTGAGAACGGTACTGATACCAGGCGCTACACGCCCCTTCTGATGACACCATTAGCGCGCCAAAGGCGCTTTGCGGCGTGCATTTATTACCAAATAACGGGCACTGGGCCGGTTTGCAGCGCCCGGTCAATACCGCGCCGCAGCGTGCCTGAGGATCGTCGCAGATGTCTTGTGCGCGGGTGCTGAAGTGGCGCTCGGCGTCAAACTGGCGATACGCGTCGGTAAGATGCACGCCGGAGTGATCAATTACCCCCAGCCCGCGCCATTCGCTTTCGCCTTCGACGGTAAACACCTTGTCGATAACCGCCTGCGCCAGCGGGTTACCCTCTTCCGGCACGATGCGACGATACTGATTTTCTACCTCGCTCACGCCCGCGATTTTCTGCTCAACCAGCATTAATACCCCTTGCAACAGATCCACCGGTTCAAATCCGGCTACCACCAGCGGGCGCTGATATTCATCTGCGATAAAATCGTAGGCGTGGGTGCCAATCACCATGCTGACGTGGCCGGGGGGCCAGAAAGGCGTCGATGCCATTCTCCGGCTGTTCCAGCAGGCTTTTCAGCACCGGGATCAGGGTGATGTGCTGGCAGAAAAAGAAGAAGTTTTGCACGTTGGCCGCTTTCGCCTGACGCAGGGTCAGCGCGGTGGCGGGCATGGTGGTTTCGAACCCGAGGCCGAAGAACACCACTTTACGATCCGGGTGCTGTTGGGCCAGCTTCAGCGCGTCGGCAGGGGAGTAGATAATCCGCACATCCGCGCCGCGCATCCGGGCATCCAGCAGGGAGCCATTTTTACCCGGCACCCGCATTGCATCGCCGAAGGTACAGAAGATCACTTCCGGGTGGCTGGCGATCTCAATGCAGGTGTCGATCCGCCCCATCGGCAGGACGCACACCGGGCAGCCGGGGCCGTGAATAAACTCGATATTCTCCGGCAGGAGCTGATCCAGGCCGAACTTAAAGATGGCGTGAGTGTGACCGCCGCACACCTCCATAATCCGCAGCGGGCGCTGCGGAGTGTAAGGCAAAGCGTTGGCGCGGGCGTTAAGCGTCTCAATCAGGCGCATCACCTTTTGCGGGTCGCGGTATTCGTCAACAAAACGCATCAGCGGGACTCCTCGCCAAACAGCAGCGGGCCGACGTCCGGCTCGACGTCAAACATATTCTGTAGCGCGGCGAGGGTGTCCAGCGCCTCCTCTTCATTAATCACGCTCATGGCGAAGCCAACATGCACCAGCACCCACTGGCCGAGACGGCTGTTGCCGTTTTCATCGCATGCGCCGACCAGGGTGAGATCCACATCGCGCAGCACGCCGCAGACCTCCACTTTAGCCTGCATACCGTCCACGATGGCGCTGATTTTACCGGGAACGCCTATGCACATCGCTGCGTCTCCAGCCAGTTAAGCCAGGCATCCATGCCGTCTCCCCGCGTGGCGGAGACAAGCAGGATCGCAATATCCGGGTTCACTTCCCGCGCGGCGGCGAGGCATCTATCCACGTCAAAGTTAAGGTACGGCAGCAGGTCAACTTTATTGAGCAGCATGATGGAGGCTGCGGCAAACATGTGCGGATATTTCAGCGGTTTATCTTCGCCCTCGGTGACGGAGAGCACCGCCACCTTGTGGCGCTCACCAAGATCGAAGCTGGCCGGGCAGACCAGATTGCCGACGTTCTCGATAAACATAATGCCGCCGTCGTCCAGCGGCAGGCGCTGCATCGCATCATGGATCATCTGTGCGTCCAGGTGACAGCCTTTGCCGGTGTTGACCTGGATCGCCGGGGTGCCAGTGGCGCGGATCCGCTCGGCGTCATTCACGGTCTGCTGATCGCCTTCGATCACTGCGCAGGACACGCGATGCTGTAAGCGCTTTAAGGTCTCGGTCAGCAGGGTGGTTTTACCGGACCCGGGGCTGGAGACCAGATTCAGCGCCAGTTGTTGCCGGGCGCTGAACCGCTGGCGGTTGCGTTGGGCGAGCTGATTATTTTGCTCAGCACGTCGATTTCAATCTCAACCATTTTACGCTGGCTCAGGCCCGGCGCATGGGTGCCCGCGACTCCCTGGCCGTAATCCAGCTGGCCCGGCTGCTGTTCTGTGGGGGCAAAGTCCCCGCCGCCAATCCGCGTGACGTGAAACGCCTGGCGTGGTGCCGGGGAGAAAGGGGCGCTGCGAAAAGCGGAATGTGCATTCCGCTCGTCACCTTCTATATAGAGGTTGCCGCTATCGCAACCGCAGGTGGTACACATGGTTTACTCCTGTTCAATTTCCAGACGCGTGATATGCAGTCCGTCGTCAGCGACGATATTCAGACTTGCGCCGCCGCATTGCGGGCAGCGTCGTACGCGATGGGTAAGCAACTGGACGTACTCCTGACAGTCCTGACACCAGCATTCCGCTTGCTGTTCTTCCAGATGCAGCCCGCAGCCTTCGGCCAGGGTGCCGCGGCACACCAGCTCAAAGCAAAATTGCAGCGCGCTGCTTTCCACACAGGAAAAAGCGCCGACGCGCAGCCAGACATCCGTCACCCGTTTCGCGTGATGCTGATGGGCCTGTTGTTCGATCAATTCCAGCGCCTGCTGGCAGAGGGTAATTTCGTGCATTGTGCTATTCCCGGTGGAGTCTTGCCGGGTAAAGCAATATTGATGCCATCTTTTAGAGAGGGAAAAGCGGGAAAGTAATAACGGGCCTGACAAAGATGACGAAATGACATGTCATTTTCTGTGATGTGGCGGGCTTTAAAATTTAAATATGTGTTAAATCAGCAAGTTAAAAAATGGCATGAAATGTGCTTAGTGAAGCGAACTCTTTATACAGGACGCATCAAGTATATCACCATGACACTTACCGAATTGGAGCGAAAAAGCCCATTTTATTGCCGGACAACAGCGGACGCTCCGCGCCCACTGGAACCACTACGGCAACTCCCTGGTTCAGGCCATTACCCTTTCTAAAGCCAGTCTCTACCTGAGTGTGGGCTGCAATAACGACAGCGGGCTTGGTTTCTGGCTGTTCGACCACTTCCTTATCCGCGTGACGCCTGAGCAGGCGTTTAACGGGCATATCTTCAATTACACCATCGAAGCGCGTGACAACGAGGAGAGCGTGCTGATTGGCCGTGCCCGACTGAGCGACGACGGGATGCTGGACGGCACCATCGCCATCGACCAGCGCGAGGCGGTGCTCGACCATTTCCTCGAGAAAATCAACGGGGTCTATGCCGCGCTGTACGCCGCAACCGAACGCGGCGAATCGCTGACGCTGGCGACACTCCGCGCAGCACCACGCCGCCGTCTGAATGCGATGTCGTCAGGTGTCGAAAATGACACTTCCGCCATTTTTCGTCAAAAATGACTATCACCAGAGGAAACCAGGTGAATCGTTTTGTAATTGCTGATCCCACGCTGTGTATCGGGTGCCATACCTGTGAAGCAGCCTGCTCAGAAAACCATCGCCAGCATGGCCTGCAAAGCCAGCCGCGACTGAAAGTGATGCGTAACAACACCGACTCTGCGCCGCAGCTTTGCCATCACTGCGAAGACGCCCCCTGCGCTCAGGTGTGCCCGGTCAATGCCATCACCCGGATTGACGGTGCCATCCAGCTCAATGAAAGCCTGTGCGTCAGCTGCAAACTGTGCGGTATTGCCTGCCCGTTTGGCGCCGTCGAGTTTGCCGGGAGCCGCCCGCGGGCCATTCCTGCCAACTGTAATACCAGCAAGGCACCGATGGCCGCTCCGGCACCCGCCCGCGTCAGCCCGTTCCTGGACTGGGTGCCCGGCGTGCGCGCCATCGGGGTGAAGTGCGACCTGTGCTACTTCGACCCCGACGGCCCGGCGTGCGTGCGCACCTGCCCGACCAAATCCCTGCGTCTGATTAATAACGAGGACATCGCGCGCGCCAGCCGGAACAAGCGCGAACTCACCCTGCATACGGATCTGGGCGATCTGTCGCTGTTCCAGTCGCAACAAGGAGAGCTTTGATGAACGCCTTTTCGTTAATTAACCCGGCGCTGGGCATCTATGTGATAAGCGCCGTGCTGGCGTGGGCGGTTTGCGCCCACAAGCCGCTCAGCGGCGCTATCGCCGGGATCGGCGGGGCGATGGCCAGCGCCATGACGGTGGGGGCAGGGGCGATCGCGCTGATCGCTTCACAAACCGGGCCGCTGTACGCAGAGATGGCCTGGCTGCACATCGGCATGCAGATGACCGGTATCCGCGCGATATGGCTTATCGCCATTGGCCTGCCAGCGTGCCTGGTCAGCCTGTTTACCATTGCCTGGCACCGCCACCCGCAGGCGAAAGCCAACGGCCTGCTGACCAACCTGCTGATGGCCGCTGCCGTGGCCGCCATTATGGTCGATAACCTCGGCTGGCTGGTGGTGATGGCGGAAGTGATGGCCCTGTGTGGCGCGTTTCTCACCGGCTGCGCCCAGTCTGGCAAGCTGTGGTTTGTGCTGGGTCGTCTGGGGACGATCCTGCTCGCCATCGCCTGCTGGCAGGCGTGGAGCTACTACGGCACCCTGAACTTTGGGGCGATGAGTGCGCTGGCAACCGCGCAGGCTCCGGGGGCCAGCATCTGGCTGCCAGGGCTGGCGGGCTTTGGTCTGCTGGCCGGGGTGATCCCGCTGCACGGCTGGGCACCGCAGGCGCATGCCAATGCCGGCGCCCCCGCTGCCGCGCTGTTCTCTACGGTGGTAATGAAGGTCGGTCTCTACGGCATGCTCACCGTTTCCCTCAGTGGCGCGCTGCCTCCGCTGTGGCTGGGTGTGCTGCTGCTGGTGATGGGGATGCTCACCGCCTTTATCGGCGGGCTGTACGCCTTGATGGAGCACAATATCCAGCGCCTGCTGGCGTACCACACCCTGGAAAACATCGGCATTATCCTGCTCGGTCTCGGGGCGGGCGTCACCGGTATTGCGCTGCACAGCAATCTGCTGATTGCGCTGGGCTTCACCGGCGGTCTCTACCATCTGGTTAGCCACGGGCTGTTTAAAACCACGCTGTTCCTCGGCGCGGGCGCGGTGTGGTATCGCACCGGCCATCGCGATATCGAGAAACTGGGCGGCATCGGCAAAAAAATGCCGCTCATCTCGCTGGCGATGCTGGTGGGGCTGATGGCGATGGCGGCCCTGCCGCCGCTGAACGGTTTTGCCGGGGAGTGGGTGATCTATCAGTCCTTCTTTAACCTCGGTACCCCACGACGCCTTTATCGCCCGCCTGCTGGGGCCGCTGCTGGCGACCGGCCTGGCGATCACCGGCGCGCTGGCGGTGATGTGTATGGCGAAAGTCTATGGCGTCACCTTCCTGGGCGCACCGCGCACCAAGGAGGCGGAAAACGCCTGCTGCGCGCCCTGGCTGATGACCGCCAGCACCGTGCTGGCGGCGTTGTGCTGTGTAGCGGGCGGCGTGGCGGCCCCCTGGTTCCTGCCCATCGTAAGCCAGCTGTTCCCGGTGAGCGGCGGCGAGATCTCCACGGTGTCTCAGCCGATGATTACCCTCCTGCTGCTCGCCGGTCTGCTGCTGCCGTTCATCCTGATGGTGATCTGCAAAGGCGATCGCCTGCCGAACCGCTCCCGCGGCTTTGCCTGGGTCTGCGGTTACGATCACGAAGCCCGCGATGGTCATCACCGCCCACGGGTTTGCTATGCCGGTGAAAGAGTCCTTTGCCCCGGTGCTGAAGCTGCGCAAGTGGCTCAACCCGGTCCGCTTTATCCCCGGCTGGCAGTGCAGCAGCACCGCCGTGTTGTTCCACCGTATCGCCCTGATTGAGCTGGCGGTGCTGGTGGTTGTCGTTATCTCCCGAGGAGCCTGAACATGACCCTCATTTATGCATTGCTTCAGGCGCTGGTGCTGTTTGCCATGGCGCCGCTGCTGGCGGGCATTACTCGCGTGGCGCGTGCCCGTCTGCATACCCGTCGCGGGCCGGATATCTTCCAGGAGTACCGGGATCTGATCAAACTGCTGGGCCGCCAGAGCGTGGCCCCGGCGGCCTCCGGCTGGGTCTTCCGACTGATGCCCTTTGTGATGGTGGCGGTGATGCTCGCCATTGCCACCGCGCTGCCGGTGATTCACCCTTAGCTCTCCACTGCCTGCGCTGGGGGATCTGATCACCCTGATCTACCTCTTTGCCATTGCACGCTTCTTCTTCGCCATTGCCGGGCTGGATACCGGCAGCCCCTTCACCGGGATTGGTGCCAGCCGCGAAGCGATGCTCGGCGTGCTGGTGGAGCCGATCCTGTTGCTGGGTCTGTGGGTCGCCGCCCAGGTGGCAGGCACTACCCACATCAGCGCGGTGGACCGCGACGATTTATCACTGGCCGGTGGCACACAGCCTGACGCTGATTCTGGCGATGTGCGCCTGCGCTTTCGCCACCTTTATCGAGATGGGCAAACTGCCGTTTGACCTCGCCGAGCCGAGCAAGAGCTACAGGAAGGCCCGCTGTCGGAATACAGCGGCGCGGGTTTTGCGCTGCTCAAGTGGGGCATCAGCCTGAAACAGCTGGTGGTGCTGCAGATGTTCGTCGGGGTGTTTATCCCCTGGGGGCAGATGACGCACTTCTCCGCAGGCGGTCTGCTGCTGGGCGCTGGTCATCGCAGCGATCAAGCTGGTGGCGGGCGTACTGGTGATTGCGCTGTTTGAGAACAGCATGGCGCGTCTGCGCTTTAACGCCACTTCCCGGATTACCTGGACCGGTTTTGGTCTGGCATTTTTAGCTTTCGTCTCCTTGCTGGCGGCGTGACTGTAGAGAATCCCCATGTCTGAAGAAAAAGTTGGTCAACACTATCTTGCCGCCCTGCATCAGGCCTTCCCTGGCGTGGTGCTGGGATGAAGCCTGGCAGACCAAAGACCAAATCACCGTGACGGTGAAAGTGAACTACCTGCCGGAAGTGGTCGAGTTCCTGTACTACAAGCAGGGCGGCTGGCTGTCGGTGCTGTTTGGCAATGACGAACGCCAGCTCTGCGGCAGCTATGCCGTGTACTACGTGCTGTCGATGGAGCAGGGCACCCGCTGCTGGCTCACCGTGCGCGTGGAAGTGGACGCCGATAAGCCAGAGTTCCCGTCCGTCACCCCGCGCGTACCTGCTGCGGTGTGGGGCGAGCGCGAAGTGCGCGACATGTACGGCCTGATCCCGGTCGGCCTGCCGGACGAGCGCCGCCTGGTGCTGCCGGATGACTGGCCGGACGAACTCTATCCGCTGCGTAAAGACAGTATGGATTACCGTCAGCGTCCGGCCCCGACCACCGACAAAGAGACCTACGAGTTCATCAACGAACTCGGGGACAAGAAAAACAACGTGGTGCCGATTGGCCCGCTGCACGTCACCTCCGATGAGCCGGGCCATTTCCGCCTGTTCGTTGACGGCGAGAACATTATCGACGCCGACTACCGCCTGTTCTACGTCCATCGCGGCATGGAGAAGCTGGCCGAAACCCGCATGGGCTACAACGAAGTCACCTTCCTGTCGGATCGTGTGTGCGGTATCTGCGGCTTTGCCCACAGCACGGCTTACACCACCTCGGTGGAGAATGCGATGGGGATCGTGGTGCCGGAACGCGCCCAGATGATCCGCGCCATCCTGCTGGAGGTGGAACGCCTGCACTCGCACCTGCTGAACCTCGGCCTGGCCTGCCACTTTGTCGGCTTTGACTCCGGCTTTATGCAGTTCTTCCGCGTGCGTGAGACCTCGATGAAGATGGCGGAGATCCTCACCGGGGCGCGTAAAACCTACGGTCTGAACCTGATCGGCGGCATCCGTCGCGACCTGCTGAAAGACGACATGATCGCGACCCGCCTGCTGGCCCAGCAGATGCGCCGCGAGGTGCAGGATCTGGTGGATATTCTGATGAGCACGCCGAATATCGAACAGCGCACCGTTGGCGTGGGTCGCCTCGACCCACAGATCGCCCGCGACTTCAGCAACGTCGGCCCGATGGTACGCGCCAGCGGCCATGCCCGCGATACTCGCGCCGATCACCCCTTTGTTGGGTACGGTCTGCTGCCGATGGAGGTCCACACCGAGCAGGCTGCGACGTGATCTCCCGCCTGAAAGTGCGCATCAACGAAGTCTTCACCGCCCTGAACATGATTGATTTTGGCCTCGACAACCTGCCGGGCGGCGAGCTGATGGTGGAAGGCTTTACCTATATCCCGAACCGTTTTGCGCTGGGCTTTAGCGAAGCGCCGCGCGGGGATGATATCCACTGGAGCATGACCGGCGACAACCAGAAGCTGTGCGCTGGCGTTGTCGGGCGGCGACCTACGCCAACTGGCCGACGCTGCGTTACATGTTGCGGGGCAACACGGTCTCCGATGCGCCGCTGATTATCGGCAGCCTCGACCCGTGCTACTCCTGCACCGACCGCATGACGGTGGTGACGTGCGCAAGAAGAAGAGCAAGGTGGTTCCTTATAAAGAACTGGAACGCTACAGCATCGAACGCAAAAAACTCGCCGCTGAAATAACCCGGAGCACCCATGTTTACCTTTATCAAAAAAGTCATCAAAACCGGCACGGTGACGGAGTCGTATCCCCTCCAGCCGATTGCGGTCGACAAAAATATGCGCGGCAAGCCGGAGCACGACCCTAAGCAGTGTATCGGCTGTGCGGCGTGCGTGAACGCCTGTCCGTCTAATGCGCTGACGGTGGAGACCGATTTAAAAAACGGTGATCTGTTCTGGCAGTTCAATCTGGGGCGCTGCATCTTCTGCGGACGTTGCGAAGAGGTCTGCCCGACAACCGCCATCAAACTCTCGCAGGAGTATGAGCTGGCGGTGTGGAGTAAGGCCGATTTCCTCCAGCAGTCGCGCTTTGATATCTGCCACTGCCGGGTGTGCGAGCGCCCGTACGCGGTGCAGAAAGAGATCGACTACGTGATCGAACTGCTACGCCACAACGGCGACAAACGCGCGGAACGTCACCGGGAAAGTTTTGAGACTTGCCCGGACTGCAAACGCCTGCAAGGGCTGACCCCCTCGGACAAAATCCATCTGACCCGCGAGATGAAGGAAGCGACACGATGAGCGAACTCTTAGGCCCACGTAACGAACAGGGGATCCCGGTGCCGGTGACGGTGGATGAGTCCATCGCCAGCATGAAGGCCTCGCTGCTGAAAAAAATCAAGCGCTCGGCCTACGTCTACCGCGTGGACTGCGGCGGCTGCAACGGCTGCGAAATTGAGATCTTCGCCACCCTGTCGCCGATTTTTGATACCGAACGCTTCGGCATCAAAGTGGTGCCATCCCCACGCCACGCCGACATTCTGCTGTTTACCGGCGCAGTCACCCGCGCAATGCGCTCCCCGGCGCTGCGCGCGTGGGAGTCGGCCCCGGATCCTAAAATCTGTATCTCCTACGGGGCCTGCGGCAACTCCGGCGGCATCTTCCACGATCTCTATTGCGTCTGGGGCGGCACCGACAAAAATCGTGCCAGTGGATGTGTACATCCCCGGCTGCCCCGCCGTCGCCTGCCGCCACCCTGTATGGCTTTGCCATGGCGCTGGGGCTGCTGGAGCAAAAAATCCACGCCCGCGAACCGGGCAGCCTGGATAAACCAGCCCGCGGAACTGCTACACCCGGAGATGGTTCAGCCCCTGCGGGTACGTATCGACCGCGCCGCGCCGCCGTCTGGCGGGTTACCGCTATGGCCGCCAGATCGCCGACGATTTTATGCGCCATCTGGTGGATGGAGATAAAAGCGTGGCGGCCTGGCTGGCGCAGGAGAACGACCCGCGCCTGAATGAGATTGTGGCGAACCTCCTTGAGGTGGTCGGGCAGGAGCGTATCTGATGAGCGAAACCGTGGTGTTCAGCCAGCTCAGCCGCAAGTTCATTGACGAAAATGACAACACCCCCGACGACGCCCAACAGGTGATCTACTACGGACTGGCCATCGGTCACCATCTGGGGGTGATCGACTGCCTGGAGGCGGCGCTGACCTGTCCGTGGGACGACTACCTGGCGTGGATCGCCACCCTGGAAACAGGCAGCGAGGCGCGGCGCAAAATGGAGGGTGTGCCGCGCTACGGGGAGATCGTCATCGACGCTAATCATATTGTGATGCTGGCCAGCGCCTTTGATGCCGCAATGGCACGGCAGACGGCGCAACAGCAGGCGTGGAGCGAAGCATTGCTTGGCATGCTCCACGCCATTCACCAGGAAAACGCCATCTATCTGATGGTTCGGAGGCAACGTGACTGATGTTTTACTCTGCGTCGGCAACAGCATGATGGGCGACGACGGTGCCGGTCCGCTGCTGGCCGAGATGTGCCGCGAAGCACCCCGCGGCGACTGGGTGGTGTTCGACGGCGGCAGCGCCCCGGAAAACGACATCGTGGCTATCCGCGAGCTGCGCCCGGCGCGCCTGCTGATTGTCGATGCGACAGATATGGGACTCAACCCCGGCGAGATTCGCCGCATCGACCCGGACGACATCGCCGAGATGTTTATGATGACGACCCACAATATGCCGCTGAACTACCTGGTGGATCAGCTCAAGGGGGATGTGGGGGAGGTGATCTTTCTCGGGATCCAGCCGGATATTGTCGGGTTTTATTATCCGATGACGGAGAAGGTGAAGGAGGCCGTCGAGAGGGTTATGAAAGTCTGGTGGAGAGGGATGGAGTGCTGGTGTTTGGGGAGTTGTAGGCGCTCTGGGTTGACGGGGTTATGGGGAAAGAGTTCGCTGAGAGGCGGACTCTTTTTTGTGTGCCAGGTAGGGAAAAATTAACTGCCATGGTTTGATAAGCCGCAATGCGGGAAATAACGCAACAGGGATTTTAGTGGGTGCATGAGGATAAGCGTTCTGGAAGAGGAAGCACGTGAAGTGCCAGGGAAGAGGTTCATGCTTGCAGTAGTGGTCAGCTGGCGGCTGATTGTGCGCTGTTACAGCCTTCGGGATGCCACAAAACCTAGGCAATAGGGCGTTGCAGTTCTGGCCGCTGGGACGAGCAAGATGAATGGGGCGCGCAGACGAGGGCAATAAGGGCTGCGGTAAACGCAAACCTTGCTGAGCCAGAGCGCTGGAAGGGTAAAAAATGCAGGTTGCATATGGAATTTGCGCAGGACGGTAGGGTGGTGAAGATATCAACCAGCAAGGGCAACAAAGCGTATTGTGAGGCGGTGAAATTGGCGGCTCAAAAAGCGAAGTTTCCGGCGTTTAGTAATCCAGAGGTGTATCGGGATTTTCAGAGGTCTGGGTTTGATATGCGGGGGGTAGGTGGATGGTTATTATTTGAGGGGAAATCGCAAATATTAATATCCGTATATGATGGGAGCAATTACTTTATTCTGGTCATTGGCGGGTGTTTTTCGAATAAAATAGCGATCGTGACCACTTAAAAAGGAATGTTATGCTTCTATTCCATGAAAGTGCGTTCAATTAAAAAAACGCACTTTTAAAAAAATATTATTTTTTCTTTATATCATTTGGAACAGCGTTGTTGATATGCTGGATTGCATTTTTCACCATTGATGAATATTCTTTGTCTGATGAGGTTTCATTTTTGATCATATCGTTATATATCGCTTGCCTTGCTGCTTGCGGTAGTGCCTTAGTACATATTTGATTAAAAATTAAAAGTATTTTCTCTAATTTTTCTTGCCTCTGTTCTACTAACTGTTTTCTGTTAAGGGCTAATATTGTATTCGTTGACATTCCTTTAATTCCAGACCCAATAACTAATGATCCACAGAAAATAATTACTTCTTCAGGATTGCCTGAATATGGATCTTGAATGCTATTTAAATTTGGATCAAGATTTGTTTTATTTTGATTGCATATCTCACATGATAACGTAAGATTTTCCCACAAAAATCTCTTTGATTCATCTAATGATTTTGGATATATATGCTCAACATCACCATGATGTATGTGTAATAGTTTACTTTCACAATACGCACATTTTCCATTAGTTTATTTTATTAGCTGCTCTTTTATTTCAGGGTGGGCGTATCTGGTTTTTAAATAATCACTTGAATTTACGCCAGAAGCTATATTTGACAAGTGTGCGTCAGTCCATTTTTTAGAATTTCTAGACAAGATATCTGGTTCGATTGATTTCATTAGCTTAATCATTTTTTTTACCACCAACTATATGGTAAAGAGCCTCCGGGTAAAAATCACCCAAGCCCGCTTCATCTAAAGAAGTTCTAAGTTCATTTAAACTATTTTCATTTATTTCTTGTGTGCTTATTCTTGAACATATCTTATCAAGTTCATCTTCTGCCCACTGAGGAATAGTTATTGAAACCCCAAGAACATCCCTTAATATTTTATTTGCAGTTGATGCTTTTTCCTCTAAATCCAATTTGTAAGAATTAACTTTGTTGGAGTCATCATGTTTTAACGCATAAACATTAGAGTCTTTCACTGAAGAAATTATGAAGGGACTATGGGTGACAACAATAAATTGAACGTTTGGAAATGCTTTTGTCAGATCATTTAGTAATGAGCGCTGCATTGTTGGATGAAGATGGTTTTCCGGTTCATCAATTAGTGCTGTAAAACGATTTACATCTTGAGAGTAAAGTAATATCTGCCATGATATATCTATTATCGACATGATTCCACCAGAGGCAGAATCTAATATAAAATCACCTGAGTCTGTCTCAAATATAACATCTGGGACTTCAAATCTTATATTTCTGAATCCAATGTTCTTAGGTAATGTAATCTTTAGTATTTCTATGAATGAAGTAAATGTTTTTTCTGATTTTTTGTTTTTCTTTATATAGCTGTTCCCAACTCCCAAAGCAGCCATAGATAACAGTGATTTTTTCATTTCTACCGTTGGGTTGCCGTTAAATGAACTGTCTTCTATGTGTTGTTTATATGCTCTTAAATGGTTTTTATAGGAGTTCTCTGCATTTATCACACCCGTTGGTATATCGGATGTCATTTTGTAGTTATTCGATGCTCTATGTGAATGTATAAATAGCCCTTTAATGTTGCGATTGATATTTTCAATGTTTATATCATAGTTTATTGTTTTGGGGTTTTCCTCTATATATATAGAGGATGCTAATTCGTCTGAATAATCAACTTCTCCTATTTTATGTTTAATGTCAGTAGATGAATTGCTTTTGCCTGTATTAGTAAAAACATTAATCCCCTTATCTTCATCGTAAAACGGCATCGCTAAAAAAATCACAATTCCATAAGAAATGCTTAGCTAATATCCTTAATACAGTCGATTTTCCTGCTCCATTAGAACCAGTGATCACTGTTACTTTATTATGGAAGTCTATGCTTACCTCATTAAATTGGCGCCAATCAGATATTGTTAATTTTTTAAATTGCATGATAATTCCTTTTTAGATGAATAAAATTGTCATAACATCTCGTTTGCCACACTGTAAGTACTCTACTCCCCCTAAAAACCCATCGAAACGGCCAAAATGCGATATAGGGTCTGAAATTCAAGCAATACTCATTGAATTTAAAAAGTTAGTATGACAGGAAATATTTTCCATCTCTAGGTTAACATTTCACTCAAATATATCAAGTTAAATCTCAATAACTCTTGATTGACGTTCGCATAAAAGGGGTGATGTATTTTAAATAATTTATATGTAATGATTATAAATGTGAGTGCTAATTTTTTGTCACCCCCCAAAAAATGAGAACTCAACATAATACTCTTAGCCTGAGATTAGAGGATATTATAATCTACCTTTTCTTAGTTTATCCTATAAAAATCTTATATTGTTATTGTGATAATTTTTGAGGTTGGATATAAATGGCCATTATTTTTTAATTTTTAGGATGTTAAAAGAGCAAATTTCCATTCTTTGCTCATAACAGCCATCCCTTGTTTCTCATAAGCACAACCATATTCTCTACATATTCAACATCCAACACCAGAAACCCCCAATGCTAATCCCACCCTCAAACCCATTCAGGGGCCAACCGCCGCCCCTTATCAAACCTAAAATCAGTCAGCCTTCATCAACTTCCACCCACACTCAATGCATCCTGATATACGGCTCCTTCACAAACTCATTCAGCAGCCAGACCAGATCGTGCAGCAGCCCCGCCAGTTCCTTTTCGACACTTGCGGGCAAGGTTCCACCCAGAATTGCCTGCACCAAAGCCAGCGCATAGTCCACCTGGGGGGCGGTTTCTTGCCAGCAGTCCGGCATACAGGAGTTAAGTTTTTCCCCTTGAATCAGTTGGGCGATAAGGTGTGGCGGGAGTTCGGAATCACAGCGTTCACGCAGCTGGCGCAGCGCGTGCAGCAGACCTTCGCAGAGCGTAGTGCGGGAGGCTCTGTCGTCCGTTTCGATCAATACGCTCACCAGCGCGGCGCAGCGATCGGCGACCTCGAAGAGATCTGCAGCAGCAGAAAGCGGCGTAGTCAGGGAAGGGGGAATAATCTGTTCGTCAGATTGCGGGTAAGTCAGGGTTGAAATAGTAGTCATCATGACATCCTCTACGTGCAGTCCATTTAACTACCCAGTGAGTTCCTACGCTCGGGGGGTAGCGCTGACGGAGGTAGGAATACCGCCCACATAGAAAACGGCCAGCCTTTCGGCTGCTCCGTCAGCGCCACCGTGATTTTACGGGATAAGCACTGTCGCGACATATAAATATCGCTATGTGGAACACGGGTTCCTACGCCCGATTGCGGATGTGCCGCAACGCCGTCACTTTACGAGCCTGATTTCGGGATTAAAAGTCTTAACCCTGAATTACATAAGGTTACTTTAAGGTTTGCGAGCATCCTTCCAGAAAGGCCACGCGGGGGCGCTTCGCTTGCCCGATCTACCATGCCAATGCCATCGCTTTTTAAATGAATAACCTTCCCGGCGCTCTAACCCCTACAGCAAACCCGTCAACACTGTCATCGTCACTTATGTCGATGACACCCACCCCTCCAAACAAAACCCTTTAATTTCAACCCATTAATTTCTGGCCCAATTCATGCATACCTCCGGCAAGCTAACCATCATTCCCGGAGATTAAGGATGAACCGTTTCATCATCGCCGATGCCAGCAAATGCATCGGCTGTCGTACCTGTGAAGTGGCCTGCGTGGTGTCGCACCACGACACCCAGGACTGCGCCTCGCTGACCCCGCAGAACTTCCTGCCGCGCATTCACGTCATTAAAGGCGTCAACGTCTCCACGGCCACCATGTGCCGCCAGTGTGAAGACGCCCCCTGCGCCAGCGTCTGCCCGAACGGGGCGATCACCCGCGATAACGATTTTGTTCACGTTCCACCAGGAGCGCTGCATCGGGTGCAAAACCTGCGTGGTGGCCTGCCCGTACGGCGCGATGGAAGTGGTGCTGCGTCCGGTTGTGCGCAGCATCGGTGCCGGCTGAACGTGATGTCCGAAAAGGCCGAGGCCAACAAGTGCGACCTCTGCTACCACCAGCCGGACGGCCCCGCCTGCATTCAGGCCTGCCCGACCAATGCCATCGTCTGTATCGACAGGCAAAAGCTTGAGCAGTTGAGTCTGGAAAAACGCCGCCGTGCGGCAATGGACACACTTTCCTCGCAGATGCTGTAAGCCTCTGCCTTCTTTTCACTTTTGCAGGTCTGTTACTGATGAAAAAAATCACCAGCGTCTGCCCGTACTGCGGTGCGGGCTGTAAATTAAAACTTGTCGTCGATAACAATAAAATTGTTCGTGCCGAAGGCGCGCAGGGCGTCACCAACCAGAATCAGCTGTGCCTGAAAGGCTATTACGGCTGGGATTTTCTCAACGATACCCGGCTGCTGACGCCGCGCCTCACCCAGCCGATGATCCGCTACCAGAAAGGCGGCAAGTTTGTGCCGGTCTCCTGGGAGGAGGCCATCCGCTATACCGCCCGCCGCCTGAGCGAAATCAAGGCCAACTATGGCCCGCGCGCCATCATGACCACGGGCTCGTCCCGCGGCACCGGGAATGAAACCAACTACGTGATGCAGAAGTTCGCCCGCGGGGTGCTCAACACCAACAACGTTGACTGCTGCGCCCGCGTCTGCCACGGGCCGAGCGTGGCCGGGTTACAGGAAACGCTGGGCAACGGGGCGATGAGCAACTCCATCAGCGATATCGAAAACTCAAAATGCCTGCTGATCTTCGGCTACAACTGCGCCGACTCACACCCGATCGTCGCCCGCCGGGTGATCAAAGCGAAACAGAACGGCGCGCGGGGTGATCGTCTGCGATCCGCGCAAAATCGAAACCGCGCGCATTGCCGACCGGCATCTGCAGATCCACAACGGCTGCAACATGGCGCTGGTGAACGCCTTCATCTACACCCTGCTGGACGAAAACCTCTACAACGCCGACTACGTGGCCCGCTACACCGAGGGGCTGGACGTGCTGCGCGAAACGGTCAGCGGGTACGCCCCGGAAAATGTCGAGGAGATTACCGGCGTCAGTGCCCGGGAGATCCGTGATGCGATGCGCATCTACGCCGCCGCCCCGTCCGCCACCGTGATGTGGGGAATGGGCGTCACCCAGTTCGGGCAGGCGGTGGACGTGGTGAAAGGGCTTTCAACCCTGGCGCTGCTCACCGGCAACCTCGGGCGCGAGCACTGCGGCGTCGGCCCGGTGCGCGGGCAGAATAACGTGCAGGGCGCGTGCGACATGGGGGTGATCCCCAACCAGTTCCCCGGCTATCAGAACGTGACGGACCCGCAGGTGCGCGAGAAATTCGCCCGGGCGTGGGGAGTCGATCCCGCCCTGATGGATGACCAGGTCGGGGTGCGGATCACCGAAGTGCCGCACCTCGCCCTGGAGGGCAAGGTCAAAGCCTATTACATCATGGGGGAAGATCCGCTCCAGACCGAAGCCGATCTGGGCCTGGTGCGCAAAGGGTTTGACGCGCTCGACTTCGTGGTGGTGCAGGACATCTTTATGACCAAAACCGCCGAGGCGGCAGATGTGCTGCTGCCCGCCACCTCCTGGGGTGAACACGGCGGGGTCTTTACCTGCGCCGACCGCGGTTTCCAGCGCTTTGAAAAAGCCGTTGAGCCAAAGGGCAACGTCAAGCGCGACTGGGAGATCATCAGCCTGATCGCCACCGCGATGGGCTACCCGATGGCGTACCGCGATAACCAGCAGATCTGGGACGAAATGCGCGAACTCTGCCCGCTGTTCTACGGCGTGACCTACGAAAAAATGGGCGACATGGGACACATCCAGTGGCCGTGCCCGACCCTCGATCATCCGGGCACGCCGTGGCTCTACGCGGATAACCGCTTTGACACCCCGAGCGGCAAAGGGCAGTTGTTTGCCGCCCCGTGGCGCAAACCGGCAGAGATGCCGGATGCCGACTATCCGCTGGTGCTCTGCACCGTGCGCGAGGTGGGGCACTACTCCTGCCGTTCGATGACCGGCAACTGCGCGGCGCTGCAAACCTGGCCGATGAGCCGGGCTTTGTGCAGATCAACCCGCAGGATGCGGAAAAGCTCGGCATCCGCGATCGCCAGCTGGTGTGGGTCAGCTCCCGCCGCGGGAAGGTGATCAGCCGCGCCGACGTCAACGAACGCATCAATGAAGGGGCGGTATACATGACCTATCAGTGGTGGATTGGGGGCCTGCAACGAGCTGACCCAGGACAACCTCGACCCGGTCTCGAAAACGCCCGAAACCAAATACTGCGCGGTGAAGATCAACACCATTGCCGATCAATCCTGGGCGGAAAACTATGCCCAGACCACCTACAGCGCCATGAAACAACGCCTGCGCGAGGCGGTAGAGAGTTAACGCATGTGTACAAACGGCACGCTGCTGCGCATTCGCGGCAAAGTCCAGGGGGTGGGGTTCCGCCCCTGGGTCTGGCAACTGGCCCGGCAACTGGGGTTGAAGGGCGATGTCTGCAACGACGGGGCAGGCGTGGTGGTGCGTCTCAGCGGTGAGACGCAGGACTTCATCACCCAACTGGCCGCCGGTGGCCCGCCGCTGGCGCGTATTGATGATATCAGCGAGCAGCCGTGGCACTGGTCGCCGCTGCCGGTGGCGTTCACCATTCTGCCGAGCCAGCAGGGGCAGATGACTACCCAGGTGGTGCCGGATGCCGCGACCTGCCCGCACTGTCTGGCCGAGATGAACGATCCGCGCGAGCGTCGCTACCGTTATCCCTTTATCAACTGCACCCACTGTGGGCCGCGCTTCACCATTATCCGGGCGATGCCTTACGACCGCCCGGCCACCACCATGGCGGCCTTTGCCTTGTGTCCGGCCTGCGAAGCGGAGTACCGCGACCCGGCCGACCGGCGCTTTCACGCCCAGCCGGTGGCCTGCCCGGACTGCGGGCCGCAGCTGAGCTGGGTGTGCGGCGAAGCGCGGGAAGAGAAAGACCACGCCCTGCGGGCCGCGGAAGCGATGCTTAAGCAGGGCGGGATCGTGGCGATAAAAGGTCTCGGCGGCTTTCATCTGGCCTGCGATGCCAGCGATGCGCAGGCGGTCAACCGCCTGCGCGAGCGCAAGCAGCGTCCGGCGAAGCCGCTGGCAGTGATGATCCCCGAGCGATTAGCCCGGACTCTGCCCGCCGGGGGCGCAGGCGCTGCTGCGTTCAACGGCCGCGCCGATTGTGCTGGTGGATAAGCAGCTCCTGGCCTGCTGCGAGGCCATCGCGCCGGGGCTGAACGAGGTGGGGGTGATGCTGGCGGCGAACCCGCTCCAGCACCTGTTAATGCAGGATCTGGATCGCCCGCTGGTGATGACCTCCGGCAACCTGAACGGCTGCCCGCCTGCGCTGACCAACGATCGGGCATTACAGGATCTGGCCGGCATTGCAGACGGCTGGCTGCTGCATAACCGCGAGATCGTCCAGCGCATGGATGACTCGGTGCTGCGCGCCAGCGGGGAAATGCTGCGCCGCTCCGGGGCTTTTGTCCCGGATGCGCTGCCGTTACCGCCCGGTTTTGACGCTGTGCCGTCGCTGTTGTGTCTTGGCGCGGATCTGAAAAATACCTTCTGCCTGGTGCGCGGCGGGGAGGCGATCCTGAGCCAGCATCTGGGCGATCTGGGGGATGACGACGCGCTGGGCCAGTGGCAGCAGGCCCTGAATGCGTTGCAGGATCTCTGGCAGTTTATCCCGGAGGGGGTGGTGACCGATGCCCATCCCGGCTATCGCTCCACCCTGCTGGGGGAGCAGATGTCATATCCGCACTATCGCGTGCTGCATCACCATGCCCACGCCGCGGCCTGCCTGGCAGAGCATGGCTGGCCGCGCGACGGCGGGGATGTGATCGCCCTGGTGCTGGACGGTATCGGCCAGGGGGAAAACGGCGCACTGTGGGGCGGGGAGTGCCTGCGGGTCAACTACCGTCGCAGTGACCGGCTCGGCGGCCTGCCCGCAGTGGCGCTGCCCGGCGGCGATCTGGCGGCGCGCCAGCCGTGGCGCAACCTGCTGGCCCAGTGGCAGGCGTTTGTGCCCGAGTGGCAGACCCTGCCCGAGGCCGATGCGCTGCGGGATAAACCCTGGCAGCCGCTGGCCGGGCGATCGCGCGGGGGGTGAATTGCCCAACGGCCTCATCCACCGGACGGCTGTTTGATGCCGTGGCCGCTGCAACAGGCTGCGCCCCGGCGCAGCTTAGCTACGAAGGGGAGGCCGCCTGTCGGCTGGAGGCTCTGGCGCTGCGTGGCGGGCCGGTCAGCCATCCGGTCACGTTGCCGGTACGCGACGGCGAGCTGGATATGGCGACGTTCTGGCAACAGTGGCTGGGCTGGCAGGCCAGTGCCGAACAACGCGCCTGGGCATTTCACGACGCGCTGGCAAAAGGGCTGGCAACGCTGGCGGCGTCGCATGCCCGGATGCGCAACCTCGACACCGTCGTTTGCAGCGGCGGGGTCCTGCATAACCGGCTCCTGCGGGAACGTCTGCATTTCTGGCTGAGCGATTTTACCGTGCTGTTTCCCGGGCGGCTGCCCGCCGGAGACGGCGCGATTGCATTTGGACAGGCGGTGATCGCTTGCCGCGTCTTTTTCTTAAATCGGGATATCACGATGTTTATCAAATACTTCAATAACCACCCTAAAGCCATGGCGCTGATGCTGGCCTTGATCGCCACCAATGTTGTCGCCTGGGGGACGGCGTTTTTACCTCTTTCACACCACCCCGTCGCTGATGGCGGCCAGCCTGCTGGCCTGGTGCTATGGCCTGCGTCATGCGGTGGATGCCGACCACATTGCCGCCATCGATAACGTTACCCGCAAGATGATGCAGCAGGGCAAACGCCCGTGTGGAATTGGGGCCTGGTTCTCGCTGGGTCACTCCACCATTGTGGTGCTGGCCTCCATCGCCATCGCGGCGACCGCCCACAGCCTTCAGCCGCAATATGGAGTGGTTCCACGAAACCGGCGGCATGATCGGCACGGCGGTATCGGCCTTTTTCCTGCTGGCGATGGCGCTGGTGAACCTGGTGATCCTGCGCGATGTCTGGGGCAGCTTTAATAAAATGAAGCGCGGTGAGAAGGTGCCGGAAGCGGTCTCCTTTGCCCGCGGTGGGGTGATGAACTGGCTGTTCCGCTCGGCGTTCCGCCTGGTGACCCGCAGCTGGCATATGTATCTGGTGGGCTTTCTGTTTGGTCTGGGCTTTGATACCGCCACGGAGATCGGCGTGCTGGGGATCTCCGCAGCCGGTGCCTCCAGCGGGATGTCGGTGTGGGCGATCATGGTGTTCCCGCTGCTGTTTACCAGCGGCATGGCGCTGATTGATACCCTCGACAACCTGATTATGGTGGGTGCTTATGGCTGGGCCTTCAACAAGCCGCAGCGCAAGCTCTATTACAACATCACCATCACCGGCACCTCGGTGGTGGTGGGCGCTGTTTATCGGCGGGCTGGAAGCGCTGGGCCTGCTGGCCGATAAGTTTGGCCTGACGGGCGGGCTGTGGAATAGCGTGGCAGCGCTGAACGACAATCTGGGCAACGCCGGGTTTATCGTGGTCGGGCTGTTTATTGTCTGCTGGATCGCCTCGCTGATTAACTACCGCTTCAAAGGTTACGACGCGCTGGTGGTTCGCTAGGCGCTGCTCGTCATCGCTGTCCGTTCGTCATGGCATTTTTGACGAATGGACAGTGCACCGCATTATCCCTCTGTTATTTTCATTATTTTTCAGTTGGTTAACTTATAATTGCTTGCTGGCACACTTCATGCATACCGCTGAGGACATATTACTAACGGAGTAACTACCGATGAAGAAAGTCGTCACGGTTTGCCCCTATTGCGCATCGGGTTGCAAAATCAACCTGGTGGTCAATAACGGCAAAGTCGTCAAGGCTGAAGCAGCACAGGGTAAGACCAACCAGGGCGATCTCTGCCTGAAAGGGTATTACGGCTGGGATTTTATCAACGATACGCAGATCCTGACCCCGCGCCTGAAATCGCCGATGATCCGTCGCGAGCGCGGCGGCAAGCTGGAAGCCGTCTCCTGGGACGAAGCGCTGGATTACGTTGCCACTAAACTCAACGCGATCAAAGCCGCCCACGGGCCGGATGCAATCATGACCACCGGGTCATCGCGCGGCACCGGCAACGAAACCAACTACGTCATGCAAAAATTTGCCCGCGCGGCAGTCGGCACGAACAACGTCGACTGCTGCGCGCGCGTCTGACACGGCCCATCGGTTGCAGGTCTGCACCAGTCGGTCGGTAACGGCGCAATGAGTAACTCCATTGTCGGTATAGAAAAAGCCGATATGGTCTTTATTTTTGGCTATAACCCGGCGGATTCGCACCCCATTGTGGCGAACCGGGTGATCAAAGCCAAACGCAACGGGGCGAAGATTATCGTCTGCGATCCGCGCAAAATTGAAAACCGCGCGCATTGCCGATATGCACCTGGCGTTGAAAAACGGCTCCAATATCGCGCTGCTCAACGCGATGGGGCATGTGATTATTGAAGAGCAGCTGTATGACCGGGCATTTGTGGCGGCGCGTACTGAAGGCTTCGAGGAGTATCGCAAAATCGTTGAAGGCTATACGCCGGAATCGGTGGAAGCCATCACCGGGGTGAGCGCCCAGGAGATCCGTCAGGCGGCAAGAATGTACGCCGCTGCGGAAAACGCGGCCATTCTGTGGGGCATGGGCGTGACCCAGTTCTACCAGGGCGTGGAAACCGTGCGTTCCCTGACCAGCCTGGCGCTGCTCACGGGCAACCTCGGCAAGCCGTATGCAGGGGTTAACCCGGGTGCGCGGTCAGAACAACGTGCAGGGCGCGTGCGACATGGGTGCGCTGCCGGATACCTATCCGGGCTATCAGTACATCAACAACCCGGAAAACCGGGCCAAATTCGCCAAAGCCTGGGGCGTGGCGTCTCTGCCTGCCCATACCGGCTATCGCATCAGCGAGCTGCCTCACCGGGTCGCTCACGGCGAAGTGCGTGCCGCGTACATCATGGGGGAAGATCCACTCCAGACGGACGCCGAGCTGTCTGCGGTGCGTAAGGCCTTTGAAGAGCTGGAGCTGGTCATCGTGCAGGATATCTTTATGACCAAGACCGCAGCGGCCGCCGATGTGATCCTGCCGTCCACCTCCTGGGGGTGAGCACGAAGGGGTTTACACCGCCGCTGACCGCGGTTTCCAGCGCTTCTTTAAAGCGGTAGAGCCGAAGTGGGACCTGAAAACCGACTGGCAGATCATCAGCGAGATCGCCACCCGGATGGGCTATCCGATGCACTATGACAACACCCAGCAGATCTGGGATGAACTCCGTCATCTGTGTCCGGATTTCCTGGGTGCCACTTACGAGAAGATGGGGCGAGCTGGGCTACATCCAGTGGCCGTGCCGCGACGAGTCAGAGGCCGATCAGGGGACGGATTACCTGTTCGAAAAAGAGTTCTCTACCCGAACGGGCTGGGGCAACTCTATACCTGTGACTGGGTGGCACCGATCGACAAGCTCACCGAGGAGTACCCGCTGGTGCTCTCGACGGTGCGTGAGGTCGGCCAACTACTCGTGCCGTTCGAATGACCGGCAACTGTGCCGCGCTGGCTGCGCTGGCCGATGAACCGGGCTATGCGCAGATCAATATCGCCGACGGCGAAGCGCCTCGGCATTGAGGACGAAGCCTGGTGTGGGTCACGTCGCGCAAAGGCAAAGTCATTACCGCGCGCAGGTGAGCGATCGCCCGAATATCGGCGCGGTGTACATGACCTACCAGTGGTGGATTTGGGGCCTGTAACGAGCTGGTTGACGGAGAACCTCAGCCCGATTACCAAAACGCCGGAGTATAAGTATTGCGCCGTGCGCGTGGAGCCGATTGCCGACCAGCAGGGTGCCGAGCAGTACGTGATTGATGAATATCACAGGCTGAAAAAGCACCTGAAGGAACTGGCAAAAGGTAATGCCAGACACTGCAAAAGCAGCCTTCCGGGGCTGCTTTTTTTTGCCTGTTGCCGCCAGGAAAAAAGATATCTCTCTGATTGTGGACCACATTAAATTTAAAAAAGAGGACAACGCATTTTTCAGCTGAGAATATATTCGCGCAATCAGAATGTCAGGAAAAATAAAATAACGAAGGCGTTTATCAGCCGTTCAGCCATCCGGGTGTTTGAATGGGGTAAAATAAATAATATAAACATTGCTTAGCTAATTTTTCTGTGTCTTAATAGCGTCATCGGTTTGGAAAACAGACCTTACGAAAGCAGTTTTAGTAAAGCAGTCCTCATTTCAGGTGTTATCCACAGATACCCTTCTTCATGAGTCTCCTCCTAAGTGCCAGGTAAGACACTCTCTCAATACAGGCCATCCACTGCCGCGATTAAGTGGCTCATAATTAAGGAATTATCTATGTCTAATAAAATGACTGGTTTAGTAAAATGGTTTAACGCAGATAAAGGTTTTGGCTTTATCACCCCTGATGACGGCAGCAAAGATGTCTTCGTACATTTCTCTGCGATTCAGGAGCGACAGCTTCAAAACTCTGGATGAAGGACAGAAAATCTCCTTCACCATTGAAAATGGCGCTAAAGGTCCTGCTGCCGGAAACGTCACAGTTCTGTTATCTGCGTTAATTATCAGTAGTTATTACGATAGCGATGAAGGTAATAGCCTGAGCAGTTAATCTCTACTGATAAAAAATTAAACCCGCCCTGAGCGGGTTTTTTATTGCCTGAATTTAGCCTGGCGCGTTGCGTTTATTTTTGCCGGGCGTAATAAATTAATCGCTACGTTTAAACCGGACGGCATTGCCTCACCGGTGGCTGAAAGCAAGCCTGGCGGCAAAGCATAAAAAGAGCCGCCGGTGGCCCGATCCATCGCCATGATGACGCGCTTTTTTTTTCAGGAGGCCGGATGCCAGCTGTGTGGACAGGATCAGCGTCACCGACCATAGGGTGCCGATCAGCACATGAATGCTGACCAGAATAAATGTCCAGATGAAAGGCGAATGCCCGGCCGGGATGAACTGCGGTAAAAACGAGACGTAAAAAATGCCCATTTTTGGATTAAGTACGTTCCCCAGCATCCCCTTTACAAACCAGTTGCTCCGGGAAGCGGGCGTTTCATCGTTCTGAGTGAATGACGATCGGGGGGCGCATCAGCAGCTGTAAGCCCAGCCAGCCCAGGTAAGCCGCGCCGCAGATTTTAAGAAGGGTATAAGCCAGTTCGGACCAGGCCAGCAGTGCGCCCACCCCGAATGCGACAAGCGCCCCCCAGATGAAACAGCCGGCATCAATGCCGGAGCGCCGCCTGAAATGCTTTCTTTCCCCTTCGGCGCAGGCCGTTAGAAGGATAAGGGCGGTATCAAGACCGGGGGGTAAGCGTCAGCAGTAAGGCGGCGAAGGAGAAAGCGAGAAGTGAATCGGTGACAGACATTTTCTTTATCCGAAAGGACGGATGTTAGTCACTTATTTACATTCGATCAACATCTCGCTAAGCCAGATTCAGGATGGACCTTAAAAATTCCAGTCCTCATCCTCGGTTTCGACCGCTTTTCCCATCACATACGACGACCCCGACCCGAGAAGAAGTCATGGTTTTCGTCGGCATTGGGGTGACAGCGCCGCGAGGATCGCCGGGTTCACTTCGGCCATCTCCGGTGGGAACAGCGCCTCGTAGCCCAGGTTCATCAGCGCCTTGTTGGCGTTGTAGCAGAGGAACGCCTTCACATCCTCTTCCCAGCCCGTTCCGGCATACAGCTCGTCGGTATAGGCCAGTTCGTTGTCATAGAGATCCATCAGCAGATCCAGCGCAAAGTTTTTTAACGCCTCGCGCTCGGCCTCACTCACTTTCTCCAGCCCTTTATGGTACTTATAGCCAATGTAGTACCCGTGTACCGCTTCGTCGCGGATGATGAGCCGAATCAGATCCGCGGTGTTGGTCAACTTGCCGCGGCTCGACCAGTACATCGGCAGCCAGAAGCCGGAATAGAAGAGGAACGACTCCAGAAAAACACTGGCGATCTTCTTCTTCAGGGGCTCATCGGCGCGATAATGTTCCAGCACCCGCTGGGCTTTGCGCTGCAACGCCTCGCTCTCTTCGCTCCAGCGGTAGGCGGCATCCACGTCTTTGGTCTGACAGAGGGTGGAAAAGATCGAGCTGTAGGAGCGGGCATGCACCGCCTCCATAAAGCTGATGTTCGACATCACCGCCTCTTCGTGCGGCGTCAGCGCATCGGCGATCAGGGCCGGGGCACCCACGGTGTTCTGCACCGTGTCGAGCAGCGTCAGGCCGGTAAAGACGCGAATGGTGAGCTGCTGCTCGGCGTGGCTCAGCGTGGCCATGCCTGCACGTCATTAGACAGGGGCACCTTTTCTGGCAGCCAGAAGTTGCTGGTCAGGCGGTTCCACACCTCCAGATCTTTATCATCTTCGATGTTGTTCCAGTTAATGGCCTGTACCCGTGACAGTTTCATCCTCTCTCCTTACAGCGCGCAGGACACGCCAGCCTTCTGTTTCGGTGCCTTCCAGCGCAAGCTGGCGCAGGCGAATGTAGTACAGGGTCTTGATCCCTTTCTTCCACGCGTAAATCTGCGCTTTGTTGGATGTCGCGGGTGGTGGCGGTATCGGGGGAAGAACAGCGTCAGCGACAGCCCCTGATCGACGTGCCTTTGTCGCCTCGGCATAGGTATCGATAATTTTTTCCGGGCCAATCTCGTAGGCATCCTGATACAGGGACAGGTTGTCGTTGGTCATAAACGGGGCAGGGTAGTAGACGCGCCCGGTTTTGCCCTCTTTGCGGATCTCAATTTTCGAGACGATAGGGTGAATGCTCGAGGTCGCATGGTTGATGTAGGAGATAGAGCCGGTCGGCGGCACCGCCTGTAAGTTCTGGTTGTAAATGCCGTACTGCATCACGTCGTCACGCAACTGCTGCCACATCTCGCGCGTCGGCAGGGTAACGCCAGCGCGGGCAAACAGATCGCGCACTTTCTCCGTTTTCGGCTGCCAGTCATTTTCCAGATACTGATTAAAATATTCCCCGCTGGCATAGCGCGACTGTTCAAAGCCCGCGAAACGCTGACGGTGTTCGCGCGCCAGCATCATCGAGGTATGCAGGGCGTGCCAGGTGATGGTGTAGAAATAGAGGTTGGTGAAATCCAGCCCTTCCGGGCTGCCGTAGGCGATCCCCTCCCGCGCCAGATAGCCGTGCAGGTTCATCTGCCCGAGGCCGATCGCGTGCGAGGCGGCATTCCCGGCCTCTACCGAGGGCACGCTGCGGATGTGGCTCATGTCCGATACCGCCGACAGGCCGCGCACCGCTGTTTCGACAGTGCGGCCAAAGTCGGGGGAGTCCATGGTATGGGCAATGTTCAGCGAACCCAGATTGCAGGAGATATCGTGCCCGGTCCGGGTGTAATCCAGATCCTCGTCATAGGTTGAGGCGCTGTTAACCTGCAAAATCTCCGAGCACAGGTTGCTCATGTTGATGCGCCCGGCAATCGGGTTAGCGCGGTTAACGGTGTCTTCAAACATGATGTACGGATAGCCGGACTCAAACTGGATCTCCGCCAGCCGCTGGAAGAAGTCGCGGGCATTCATCCAGGTCTTGCGAACGCGCGCGTCTGCCACCAGGTCGTCGTACAGCTCGCTAACCGCCACATCACCAAACGGCTTACCGTAGAGGCGCTCCACGTCATAGGGGGAGAACAGCGCCATGTCGGCGTTCTCCTTCGCCAGCCGGAAGGTGATATCCGGGATCACCACCCCCAGCGACAGGGTTTTAATGCGAATTTTTTCGTCGGCGTTTTCGCGTTTGGTATCCAGGAAACGCAGGATATCCGGGTGATGGGCATGCAGATAGACCGCTCCGGCCCCCTGGCGGGCGCCTAACTGGTTGGCGTAGGAGAACGCGTCTTCCAGCATTTTCATGACCGGGATCACCCCGGAGGACTGGTTCTCAATGCGCTTGATGGGTGCCCCGGCTTCCCGCAGGTTCGAAAGCAAAAACGCTACGCCGCCGCCGCGTTTGGAGAGCTGCAACGCCGAGTTTACCGCGCGGCCAATCGACTCCATATTGTCTTCAATGCGCAGCAGGAAGCAGGAGACCAGCTCCCCGCGTTGAGCTTTTCCGCAGTTGAGGAAGGTGGGTGTCGCGGGCTGAAAACGGCCTGCCAGCATCTCGTCGGTGAGCTGGCGGGCCAGGTTTTCATCCCCCTGGGCGAGGGTCAGGGCCACCATCACCACCCGATCTTCAAAGTGCTCAAGGCACTGCTTGCCGTCGAAGGTTTTTAGCGTGTAGCTGGTGTAAAACTTCCACGCGCCGAGGAACGTCTGGAAACGAAAACCGCTGGCGTAAGCATGGGCAAACAGCGCCAGCACAAAGGCAGGATCGAAGCGCGACAGGACCTTCGGATCGTAATAACTCTCGCTGACCAGGTAATCGAGACGCGCCTGCGGGCTGGCAAAAGTCATGGTGTTGGGGTAGACGTGGGCGTTAAAAAAGGCGTCCACCGCCTCATGATCTTTGCTGAACTGGATCTTCCCGTCCCGATCGTACAGGTTGAGCATGGCGTTCAGCGCATGGAAATCGGTTGATCGCTGCATTACGCGCTCTGCGGTTGTCGTTGCCAAAATTCGTTCACTCCTTTACGCACGTTATCGACGTCCTGCTGCGTCCCCATCAGCTCGAAGCGATAGAGGTACGGCACGCCGCATTTTTGTGAGATGACATCCCCGGCGCGGCCGAACGCCTCACCGAAATTACGGTTGCCAGCGGCAATCACGCCGCGGATAAGCGCCCGGTTGTGCGGATCGTTGAGAAAGCGGATCGCCTGCCGCGGCACCGCCCCGGCCGTTCCGCCCCCGCCGTAGCTGGGCACCACCAGAATAAAAGGCTCGTCTACCTGGATCCGCTCCCGCTCGTTCAGGGGGATCCGCACGGCGGGTAGCCCTACGCGCGCGATAAAGCGGTGCGTGTTCTCCGAGCTGCTGGAGAAGTAGACGAGAAGGCTCATGCCCGGGCGGCCTGTGCCGGCTGCGGCAGGCGGTTAATCATGTCCGGGCGGAAGCCCGACCACCGGGTGTCACCGGCGATAACCACCGGCAGCTGGCGGAACCCCTGGGCACGAAGGCTCTCTGCCGCATCAGGAACCTGGTCAACAAACACCTGCTCGAAGACCAGGCCGCGGCTCTCCATCGCGCGTTTGGTGGCATGGCACTGCACGCAGTCGGCTCGAGTGTAAATAATAATGCGCATGATTCGTATTTCCATCTAGAATGGGATTCCGACGCCAGTTGCTGCGTCACCGTGAGTCTCTCTTGCTAAAGGAAATACTAGATGTAGTTGCTATAAGTTTCAACCATACAAGATATGGGAAAATATGCGGGATTTTACTGCCGGGGATGCGTTCAGCGGGAGAGGGCGCGCGCAGGGGTTAAAAAAGAAAAACCCCCACACCAGAGGGCATGGGGGCGAAGACGATAGAACGGAATCGGGGATTATTTGCGCAGAGCCAGCAGCGCACCGATAAAGATCCCCACCGCGGCGACAGTGCCTACTGCACACATCGGACGTTCACGAATAAAGGTGTTAGCGCAGCCGATGGCATCACAGGCGGCCTGCTTGCCGGTGGAGCGGCCCTGCAGACGCGCACGGGTTTCACGCAGCAGCGATTTGGCTTTACGTCTGGCGTCATCCGCTTCGCCCTTCGCATCTGATCCCCAGGATTTCAAAACGCTCTCCAGCGAATCCGCTAATTTCCTGACATCGTTATGGATATCCTGAACATCGTCATCAACATCGTTTCGGTTTGAACGGTTAAACATATGCTTCTCCCTTGAATTTGCGGTAATTAACAGTTTAGACCACCTTTTTAATATCTGAAGCCGGTCACGGCTTATCAGGCCGTTTATGGATTTTTCTGAAAGCACTGCTATTGCTGAATACGGTAAGGTTGCCGGGCAGGAATGATAATGAGGAAAGAATATGTATTTACGACCGGATGAGGTTGCGCGCGAACTTGAAAAAGCGGGATTTACCGTGGATGTGGTAACCCAAAAAGCATACGGTTACCGTCGTGGCGATAATTATGTTTATGTGAACCGCGAAGCACGTATGGGGCGCACGGCGCTGATCATTCATCCCACGCTGAAAGAGAGAAGTCTTTCCTTTGCGGAGCCTGCTTCAGAGATGAAAACCAGCGACCATTATGAGCAGTTCCCGCTCTATTTAGGGGGCAATAACCAGGAACATTATGGTATTCCGCATGGCTTCAGTTCCCGCATGGCGCTGGAACGTTTTCTGAAAAGGCCTGTTTGGCGACTCGCAATAACGACGCGACTGGCTTTTCGCCAGTCGCCGTGCCCTTACGCCTTGACCTGATGGTACTGGCTCACTTTGAACAGACGTCGGCAGTAATCGAGGAAAATAGCCGTATACCGCACCCATCATCATCGATACCACCGATATTTGAACTTACCGCCGCGGCGATCTGGTGCCAGTCGGCTCCCACCGTTAACAAAATCGCGACATAAACGGGCGACTGAAAAGTGACATACGCAACGACGTCCGCCAGATTTTTCATCCAGCCGGTAGGGGAGTAGCGCCGGGCAAAACGCATCACGCATCACGATAGAAACCGTACGGCCATGCAATTAAGATATTCACCGGGGACGGCGACCAGACGGGAGGAAAGCGACTGCTCGAAGGTCATTCCAGAGAGGAATATTTCAATCAGCATGGTTCACCACCGAACAGTAGACCACCATGGCAAAGGTATCCGCTACCGCGTGACGCAGGCGAGACTGCCGAGAGAACATGTTCTTGACTCCTTCAGGGTCGTATATCAGAGAGGCTAAAAGCGGGACAGGCTAGTGCTTTAGGTTGCTTTATTTTTTCGTGTATAGCGGTATCTCTCTGCATTAAAAACCTACAATTAGCGATAAATTTTTATTTAAAGGCGTTTTGTCGGGAAAATGCTCTAAACGAACCGGTTTTGTGAGCGCGGCGGCATTTTCTCTTCGGTCTTTTATTTTTTCCACTATAAACAAGGGCTTATATTTTTATATTTCAGCCTCTGGCATGAGCTGGTGTTCCAGCGTGATAACGCCTGCGCTTTGCTGGCGGGTTATGTTGCGAGTTTTGCGGTTGAGAAGCAAAAGATAGCGGAATAGGAATTTTTGCTTTATGCAGCAGGAATGAATGAATATTCGATATACCATCAAAATAATTGAAGGGTTAATAGCCCTGGAAAAGGTCAGGAGTTAAATAAACCTTAAACCGGTTATAAGAATAAATCATACAAAAGTAAGGGGTCGTACTTTATATTTCTTTGTTTCATTTAATTTGAGATAAATTATATTTTCCTGCACTGTCGTCTGGATGTTCATAAACAAATGAATTACCATGACCGCTATTGCTTATTTTATCGACTTAAAAGGTTTTCATTTTATATGACTTCGCTGTTACAGAATCTTAATAATATTCGTACTCTGCGCGCCACGGCGCGTGAATTCTCGCTGGACGTGCTGGAAGATATGCTCGAAAAGCTCCGCATCGTCACCGAAGAAAAGCGTAATGAACAGGCTGAAGTTGAACAGCAGCGCGCTGAGCAGAATCAGAAAATTAACGCTCTGCTGGAGAAGATGAAAGCCGACGGTATTTCGGCAGAAGACCTGCTGGGTTCCAACCTGTTGAACACCCCGGCCCAGCCGAAGAAGCGCCAGGCGCGTGCGGCAAAATATCGCTTTACAGATACCGATGGTCAGGTGAAAACCTGGACTGGTCAGGGTCGTACGCCGAAGCCGATTACCCTTGCCCTGGCGGAAGGAAAATCACTGGATGATTTCCTGATTTAATCCGTACCCACCGGGCGGATTAACGCCGCCCGGTCGCGTCTGTTTAGCAGACGCCAAAAATCGCCATCTTCTTTATACGGCGATACGTCCGCTGCCTTCAGGGTATATTTTTCCCCTTCTTCGTTACTCGCCTGTACTGCCACAATCTGATCGTCGTGTACTTCGATCACTTTCAGCTTCGGACCACCCATACGCGGTTGTACATAATCGCCAACAGAAAACATAGTTATCTCCTCATGATAGTTTCGTCCCTAACAGTAGCCCAGGCGCAGGCCGCGGTACAGCGCCACGCGCGGAATACTCCTAAATCGCCAGCCTAAACCTGTGTAAAGAGGGTAAAAGAGGGTAAAACTTCACGCGAAGGCTGGCAGCTGTGCGTAGACTCACTACGCTTAGAGTTAAAACCTCTTTTTATACAATGACCTGACTGCTTGCATGGAGAATTTATGGGTTTCTGGCGTATCGTAATTACCATCATTTTACCGCCCCTTGGCGTACTGCTGGGCAAAGGCTTTGGCTGGGCGTTTATCCTGAACATCATCCTGACGCTGCTGGGCTACATCCCTGGCCTTATTCATGCGTTCTGGGTGCAGAGCCGCAGCTAAGTTCGCCACAGTAAATCGCTGTAGATGCCGGTCAACACCCCCTGGGGTGCAAACTGCTGTTTGATCCAGCGGGTGACCTGACCGGTAGCCGCATGCTGCGTGGCGAGCAGCATGCGCGAGTCCTGGCGCGGGTTGTTGATTCGCCGCGTGACCAGTAGCCCCGCCTCCACGGCCTCTCTGGCCATATGTTCCGGTAAAAAACCAATCCCTTCTCCGAGGATCTGGCACTGACACTTGGTATTAAAAATCCGGGACCAGGATCGCCTCCTGGCCGTGCAGCAGCCAGCCCACTTTTTTATTGATGGTATGCGCCGTGTCTTCGACCATGATGTTGGGGTACAGCCGCAGCTGGCTCTCAGCCAGCGGCTCCGGGGCCAGCGCCAGCGGGTGTTCCGGGGCGATGGCAAACACCCAGCGGATCGCGCCGATTTCGGTGTAATCGATCCCGCCTCCATCGAGCAGGGTATCCGGGGCACCGATGGCGATATTCGCCTGATTATTGATGATCGAATCCCAGACGCCGTTGTACACCTCGGTGGTCACCGTGATCTGGCAGGTCGGGAACTGCTTTTTCAGCACCTGCAATAAGCGTGCGGTGTGGCGCGGGGTATAGAGCAGCTGGTTGATGCAGATCCGCACCCGCGTCTCAATCCCCTGGGAAATCGTGTCGATCCCGCGCTTGATGGCGTGGAAGTCATTCAGCAGGTCTATGGCTTTGCGGTAGAAGTAGAACCCCGATTCGGTCAGCTCGATGCTGCGGGTATTGCGCACAAACAGCACCACATCGAGGCCGGTCTCCATACGTTTGATGGTGTAGCTGATGGCCGAGGTGGTGACTCCCAGCTCGGCCGCGGCTTTGCTAAAGCTGCTAAATCGCGCCGCGGTGGTGAAGGCCAGCAGGTTCTCTTCGGTAAAGATGGAATTCATATCATGGCTCCTGGCACCCATCAGTTTTGAACATATTTTAACAACGCAGTTACAACTCATTTGACGCCGGTCACAGTTCTGAAAGTTTACTGTGAGCCGCACGGTGCAAGGGCTGCGTAAACATAAGAAGAATGCAGCTTAAGGGCTTAAAAAGCGGTAAAACATAAGGAAAAGGTTGCACAGACGCACATTTTGACCGGACTGTTAAATTTAACTCAACAATGAATTCGCTGTCGATGAATCATTTTTAAGCGGATTCTTTTCTGACCAGGCCGTTGCTATGCTCACTCCATCAGAAAGGAAAATCAGGAGTGTGGATATGTCCAGCAATGAACTCGTTACCGAATTTCTGCTCGCTGCCGAACAGGGAATGCCGAAGCATTAAAAGCCTGTCTGGAAAAAGGGGTGGATATTAATGCCACCAACCGTCAGAAACGAACCGCCATTATTATTGCCAGGCCTGAATAAACATTATCCCTGCGTGGAATTACTGATTGCCGCCGGGGCGAATATCGACCAGCAGGATCAAACCTGTTTCAACCCGTTCCTCATCAGTTGCCTGACCAACGATCTCACTCTGCTGCGCCTGGTGCTGCCAGCCAACCCGGATCTCGATCGTCTTACGCGCTTCGGCGGCGTGGGGATCACCCCGGCCAGCGAGAAAGGCCATCTGGAAGTGGTCCAGGAGCTGCTGGCCCACACCGACATCAACGTTAACCATACCAACTTCGTTGGCTGGACCCCGCTGCTCGAAGCCATCGTCCTGAATGACGGCGGCCCCCGCCAGCAGGCAATCGTCAAGCTGCTGCTCGACCACGGCGCCAACCCGCACATGACCGACAAATACGGCAAATCCCCCCTCGAACTGGCGCGGGAAAAAGGCTTCAGCGAGATTGCCGAACTGGCTGATCGCCGCCGGCGCGTAATACCCCCGGCCAGCCGTTTCGGGCTGGCCTGAAATAAAACCAGCCTTTTCCATCATGCCTTCGGCCTGATGTGGCCCCCCTTTTGCCCGCATTCAGGAGGGACGTAATGCCCACCAAAATCGTGATAAAAAAGAATACGTATTTTGATTCTGTTTCGCTGATGTCGGTTTCTACCAAAGCGAATAAATTGCCCGGTGTTGAACAGGCCTTTGTCGCCATGGCCACCGAAATGAATAAAGGCGTCCTAAAAAATCTCGGCCTGCTGACGCCGGAATTAGAGGACGCCAAAAAACGGCGATCTGATGATCGTGATTAAAGGCGAGGCCGCCAACGACGACACCCTGGCCGCCATCGAAGCCCTGTTCGCACGTAAAGAGCAAGCGGGCAGCCACGAAGCGCGCTATGCCACCCTCGCCAGCGCCAAAAACACATCGCCCGGACGCCAACCTGGCGGTGATCTCCGTCAACGGCACCTTTGCCGCCCGCGAGGCGCGCCAGGCACTGGAGAACAACCTTAACGTCATGCTGTTCTCGGATAACGTCTCACTCGACGACGAGCTGGCGCTCAAGCAGCTGGCCCACGAAAAAGGGCTGTTGATGATGGGGCCGGACTGCGGCACTGCCATCATTAACGGTGCAGGGCTGTGCTTTGCCAACGCGGTGCGTCGCGGAACCATTGGCATCGTCGGCGCGTCGGGCACCGGCAGCCAGGAGCTGAGCGTGCGCATCCACGAATTCGGCGGCGGTATCTCCCAGCTGATCGGCACCGGCGGTCGCGATCTGAGTGAAAAAAATCGGCGGTCTGATGATGCTCGACGCCATCGCAATGCTGGAAGCCGACGACGCCACGCAGGTCATCGTTCTGATCTCAAAACCCCCTGCGCCTGCGGTAGCCGAAAAAAGTGCTGGCCCGCGCCCGCGCCTGCCGTAAGCCCGTCATAGCCTGTTTCCTCGGCCGCAATGAACCGCCTGCCGATGAAAACGGCCTGCAGTTCGCACGCGGCACCAAAGACGCCGCGCTGAAAGCCGTTCTGCTCACCGGCATTAAACAAGAATCGCTCGATCTGCATCCGCTCAACTGGCCGCTGATCGAAGAGGTGCGTGCCCGTCTGACCCCGCAGCAGAAGTACATTCGCGGTCTGTTCTGCGGCGGCACCCCTGTGCGACGAAGCGATGTTCGCCGCGCTGGAAAAATACGACGACGTGTACAGCAACATTCAGCCCGATCCGGCTAAACGTCTGGCGGATATCAACGTCAGCCAGGCGCACACCTTCCTCGACTTTGGTGATGATGACTTCACCAACGGCAAGCCGCACCCGATGATCGACCCGACCAACCGCATCAGCCGCCTGCTGCAGGAGGCGCGCGATCCCGAAGTGGGGGTGATCGTGATGGACTTCGTGCTCGGCTTCGGCGGCGCATGACGATCCGGTGGGGGTGATGATCGAGGCGATCAAAGAGGCGCAGGCGATCGCCCGGGCTGACAACCGGCCGCTTGAGATCCTGGGCTACGTGCTCGGCACCGACCAGGATACCCCGTCGTTGACCCCAACAGTGCCAGCTACTGACCGATGCGGGGGTGATCTGGGCCAGCAGCAGTACCAACACCGGATTACTGGCACGTGAATTTGTCTGCAAAGGGGAGAAAGCCTGATGACTACCTTATTTAACCAGCCGCTGAACGTCATTAACGTCGGTATCGCCATGTTCAGCGACGACCTGAAAAAGCAGCACGTCCCGGTCACCCAACTCGACTGGACCCCGCCGGGGCAGGGCAATATGCAGGTGGTCGATGCCCTGGATCAACTGGCGGAGAAAACCCTGGCCGACAAGATTGCCGCCGCCAACAAAATCGCCCTTGAACGCATTATTCAGTCCCACCCGGTGCTGGTGGGTTATGACCAGGCGATCAACGTGGTGCCCGGCATGACCCGCACCACCATCCTGCACGCCGGTCCGCCGGTGGCATGGGAGAACATGTGCGGGGCGATGAAAGGGGCAGTCACCGGGGCGCTGGTGTTTGAAGGGCTGGCGAAAGATATCGAAGACGCGGAGCGCGTGGCGGCGTCGGGAGAGATCACCTTCTCGCCGTGCCACGAACACGACTGCGTTGGCTCGATGGCGGGCGTCACCTCCGCGTCGATGTTTATGCACATCGTCGAGAACAAAACCTATGGCAACCGCGCCTTCACCAACCTCAGCGAGCAGATGGCGAAGATCCTGCGCATGGGTGCCAACGACCAGAGCGTGATCGACCGCCTGAACTGGATGCGCGACGTGCTCGGCCCGATGCTGCGTGATGCCATGAAGATCATCGGCGAAATCGACCTGCGTTTAATGCTGGCTCAGGCGCTGCACATGGGCGACGAGTGCCACAACCGCAACAACGCCGGCACCACGCTGCTGATTCAGGCGCTGACGCCGGGGCTGATCCAGGCCGGTTATCCGGTGGAACAGCAGCGCGAGGTGTTTGAGTTCGTCGCCAGCAGCGACTACTTCTCCGGCCCGACGTGGATGGCGATGTGCAAAGCCGCGCTGGATGCCGCCCACGGCATCGAGTACAGCACCGTGGTCACCACCATGGCGCGCAACGGCTACGAGTTTGGCCTGCGCATCTCCGGCCTGCCGGGGCAGTGGTTCACCGGCCCGGCGCAGCAGGTGATTGGCCCGATGTTCGCGGGTTATAAGCCGGAAGACTCCGGGCTGGATATCGGCGACAGCGCGATCACCGAAACCTACGGCATCGGCGGCTTTGCGATGGCGACGGCCCCGGCGATTGTTGCGCTGGTTGGCGGCACGGTCGAAGAAGCCATCGACTTCTCGCGCCAGATGCGTGAGATCACCCTCGGCGAAAACCCGAATGTCACTATCCCGCTGCTCTCGTTTATGGGCATTCCGACGGCGATCGACATCACCCGCGTGGCCGCCAGCGGCATTCTGCCAGTGATCAACACCGCCATCGCCCATAAAGACGCCGGGATCGGCATGATTGGGGCGGGCATCGTTCACCCGCCGTTTAGCTGTTTTGAAAAGGCGCTGTTGACCTTCCGCGATCGCTACATCCTATAAGGTAAGCATCCATGAAAAGCATGAAACTGGAGTGGAAAAGAGGTGACTGGGCGGCGTACTTCGGGTTGATGACCAACAACCTGACGAACCTGCTGACCATGATGGGGCTGCTCATTTTTGTCGTCGGCATCCCGAAAGAGATTGTTTATGGCCGTATTGCGCCAGCCTTCGGGCTGGCGGTACTGGTGGCGAGCGTCTGTTATGCGTGGTTTGGCCTGCAGATGGCGCGCCAGACCGGGCGTAACGACGTGACCGCACTGCCGTCGGGGCCGAGCGCCCCGTCGATTTTCACCGTCACCTTTCTGGTGCTGATGCCGGTCTATCAGCAGACCGGCGATGCCGATTTCGCCATCCAGATCGGCCTGGTGTGGTGCTTCGTGGAGGCGATGGATCCTCGCGGGGCGGTTCCTTCCTCGGCGAAACCATCCGCAAGATGATCCCCCGTACCGTGCTGTTGTCGTGCTTATCTGGTTTAGGTTTGCTGCTGCTGGCGATTGAACCCGATGCTGCAGGCGGTTCGAAGCGCCGACCGTGTCGTTCATCGTGCTGCTGCTGATCTTCATCAACTGGTTTGGCAAAAAGCCGATCTTCGCCCGCATCCCCACCGGTCTGCTTCTGCTGATCGCCGGTACGGCACTGGCGTGGATCTCCGGCCTGCAAAGCCCGGAGGCGATCAAAGCCCTCGATGTCCTCCTTCGGCTTTAACCCGCCGGAAGTGCATATCGACAGCTTTATGCAGGGGCTGCCCGCACGCGCTGCCGTATCTGGCGTCGGCGGTTCCGCTGGGGCTGGCGAACTACATCTTTGACCTGGAAAACATCGAGAGCGCCCACGCAGCGGGAGATGAGTACCCGACCCGCAAGGTGATGCTGGCCAACGGTCTGGCCCTCCATGCTGGGCTGCCTGATGGGTAAACCCGTTCCCGGTGAACGGTCTACGTCGGCCACGCGGGCTGGAAAGCGATGGGGGGCGAGCATCGGTTATACGCTGGCCTCCGGTGTGACCATGTTCATCGTGCCGCTGTTCGGGCTGGGGGCCTTTATGCTCGCCATCATCCCGATGACCGCCATCGTGCCGATTCTGGTCTTTATCGGGGTGGTCACCGCCAACCAGGTGGTGAGGGAAACGCCCAAAGTGGAGGTGCCCGTTATCTTTATCTGTCTGTTCCCGTGGATCGCCAACTGGGCGCTGACCATGATGAACAGCGTGATGGGGGCGGCGGGCACCAACGCGGCAAAAATCGGCACTGACGTGCTGCACAGCAAAGGGATTTACTACGAAGGGTTGATGCACCTCGGCAACGGTGCCCCCCTCGCCAGCATGCTGTGGGGCTGTATCGCCATCTTCGCCATCATCAATAAACCGCTGCGCGGTGCCATCGCTGCCGCCGTCGGTGCGCTGCTGGCCCTGTTCGGGGTGATCCACGCCCCGGTGGTCGGCTTCGCCGAAGGCAGTTCCCTGACCTTCGTGCTGGCCTATCTGATGATGAGCGGCATGTTTGTGGTGAAGCATGTGCTGGATAGCCGCGAAGCGGCGAGCGCGGCGGCACCAGTTTCCGAAGCTTAAAAGCGACCCCTCACCCTAACCCTCTCCCCATAGGGGAGAGGGAACGATTACACCCTCTCCCCTAGGGGGAGAGGGCAGGGGTGAGGGGCCCAGACCGCACCGTTACGAAGGAAAACGTATGAAACAACTCATGGTCGTCGCCATCGGCGGCAACAGCATTATCAAAGATAACGCCAGCCAGTCGATTGAACACCAGGCGCAGGCGGTGAAAGCGGTCGCGGAGTCGGTGCTGGAAATGTTGGCCTCCGACTATGACATCGTGCTTACCCACGGCAACGGTCCCCAGGTGGGGCTGGATCTGCGCCGGGCCGAAATTGCCCACGAGCGGGAAGGACTGCCGCTCACCCCGCTGGCAAACTGCGTGGCCGATACCCAGGGCGGGATCGGCTACCTGATCCAGCAGGCGCTGAACAACCGCCTTGCCGCTCGCGGCGAGCAAAAGGCGGTGACGGTGGTCACCCAGGTGGAAGTGGATAAAAACGATCCCGGCTTTACCCCATCCCACCAAACCCATTGGCGCGTTTTTCAGCGAAGCCCAGCGGGACGCGCTTCAGCAGGCCCATCCCGACTGGCATTTCGTTGAGGATTCGGGCCGCGGATACCGCCGCGTGGTGGCCTCGCCGCAGCCGGTGCGTATCGTCGAAGCCGACGCCATCAAGGCTCTTACGCAAAAAGGCTTTGTGGTGATTGGCGCGGGCGGCGGCGGCATTCCCGTAGTGCGTACCGAACAGGGCGACTACCAGAGCGTGGATGCGGTGATCGACAAAGATCTCTCCACCGCGCTGCTGGCCCGGGAGATCCGCGCCGATGTGCTTGTGATCACCACCGGCGTGGAGAAAGTGTGCATTAACTTCGGCAAACCCAACCAGCAGGCGCTGGAGACGGTGAACGTGGCGCAGATGACGCGCTACATGGAGGAGGGCCACTTCCCGGCAGGCAGCATGTTGCCGAAAATCGTTGCCAGCCTGGCATTTCTGCACCACGGCGGCACGCGGGTGATCATCACCTCGCCGGACTGCCTGCCCGCGGCGCTGCGCGGGGAAAACGGTACCCATATTGTGGCTTAACCCCGGCGGGCTTCAGCCCGCTGAGTGTGTTGAGTTTAACTTCGGCGGGCTTCCTGCCCGCTGCGTGTGGTGTGACTCAACTCCGGCGCGCTTCAGCTCGCGGCATGTGTTGTGGTTTAACCCCGGCGGGCTTCAGCCCGCTGCGTGTGTTGAGACTCAACTCCGGCGGGCTTCAGCCCGCTGCGTGTGTTGAGACTCAACTCCGGCGGGCTTCAGCTCGCGGCATGTGTTGTGGTTTAACCCCGGCGGCTTCAGCCCGCTGTGAGTGTTATGACTTAACTCCGGCGGGCTTCAGCCCGCTGGTTGTGAATAGGTAAGTAAAAGGAAGAGACAATGACAGAGGATAAAAGCCGCCGGGAGTTTCTCAGCCAGAGCGGCAAAATCGCTACTGCTGCCACCGCCTGCGCCCTGTTTGGCGCGACCGGATCCGTCGCGTATGCTGCTGACACAGCGAAACCGATCTGCGAGACGGGCAAACCGATGAACATCACCGCGACACACTACTATCTGGACAACGTGCTGCTGGAGGCCGGGTTTAACTTTGACGGCAACGTGGCCGTCAGCACCCGCACCGAGCTGAAAACGCTGGAGATCAAGGACGGCAAAATCGCCGCGCTGCTGGACAATAACAGCCACGCCGACGCCACGCTGCCGCACTACGATGCTGGCGGCAAGCTGCTGCTACCGGCGATGCGCGACATGCACATCCATCTGGATAAAACCTTCTACGGCGGCCCGTGGCGCTCGCTTAACCGTCCAGCGGGCACCACCATTCAGGATATGATCCGCCTTGAGCAGAAGCTGTTGCCAGAGTTACAGCCTTATACCCAAGAGCGGGCAGAAAAGTTAATCGATCTGATCCAGTCGAAAGGCTCCACCATCGCCCGCAGCCACTGCAATATCGAACCGGTTTCCGGGCTGAAAAACCTGGAAAATTTACAGGCGGTACTGGCCCGGCGTAAACCTGGCTTCGATTGTGAAATTGTCGCCTTCCCGCAGCATGGCCTGTTGCTTTCAAACGCTGAAAAGCTGATGCGCGAAGCGATGCAGGCCGGGGCGCACTACGTCGGCGGGCTGGATCCCACCAGCGTCGATGGCGCGATGGAGAAATCCCTCAACCCTCATGTTCCAGATTGCGCTGGATTACGACAAAGGGGTGGATATCCACCTGCACGAAACCAGCCCGGCGGGCGTGGCGGCGGTGAACTACATGGTGCAGACCGTAGAGAAAACCCCGAGCTGAAGGGCAAGCTGACCATCAGTCACGCCTTTGCGCTGGCAACGATGAACGAGCAGCAGGTGGATGAGATCGCCACCCGCATGGCAGCGCAGCAGGTGACTATCGCCTCCACGGTGCCAATTGGCACCCTGCATATGCCGCTTAAGCAGCTGCGCGATAAAGGCGTATTTGTCCATGACCGGCACCGACAGCGTGATCGACCACTGGTCCGCCGTATGGCCTCGGCGACATGCTGGAAAAAGCCAACCTCTATGCCCAGCTCTATATTCGCCCCGAACGAGCAGACGCTTTCTCGCGCATTAGGGATAGCGACCGGCGACGTGCTGCCGCTGAACGACAACGGCGAGCGGGTATGGCCGAAAGCCCAGGATGCCGCCAGCTTTGTGCTGGTGGATGCCTCCTGTTCCGCCGAAGCGGTGGCGCGCATTTCTCCGCGTACCGCCACCTTCCATAACGGCAACCTCGTTTGGGGCACGGTGAGCTGAGGATCCCCACACAAAAATGAGCACGGTCGGCCCCCTCTCCCCTTTGGGGAGAGGTTGGGGTGAGGGGCCCGAACATGCCACCTCCCTGTGGGCTAAGCGATCCTCACACAAAAACTGGCACGGTCAGCTCCCTCTCCCCCTTTGGGAGAGGGTTGGGGTGAGGGGAAACATGCCACCTCCCCTGTGGGCTAAGCGGTCCCCACAAAAAACTGGGCACGGTCGGCCCCCTCTCCCCTTTGGGGAGAGGGTTGGGGTGAGGGGAAACATGCGGCCTCCCTGTAGGCCGAGGGATCCCCACAAAAAACTGGCACGGTCAGCCCCCTCTCCCCTTTGGGGAGAGGGTTGGGGTGAGGGGAAACATACGACCTCCCTGTAGGCTGGGGGATCCCCACACAAAAACTGGCACGGTCAGCCCCCTCTCCCCTTTGGGGAGAGGGTTGGGGTGAGGGGAACAGGCGACCTCCCTGTGGAATAGGACAACAGGCCATATTGTCGCTACAGGTGATACCCCGATAATCGCAGCTCCCGGTCAATCCACTCGACAAACTGCTGGATCTTCCAGCTGCGCTCGTTCATATGCGGCATCACCAGATGATGCGCGTTAATGGCGATACCCGGCTCGGCGGGAAACACCTCTACCAGCGAACCTTCGTTCAGGTGGTCGGTGGCCATCATTTTACTTTCCAGAATAAACCCCAGCCCCATGCGGGCGGCTTCAAAGCTCATATAGGAACGGTCGAAGCTCAGGCTGAAGTTGAGCCAGGGCCTGTCGATGTTGTGCCACGCGAACCATTTTTCCCAGTTAACCAGGGTGCTGGTGGAGGAAATCAACGCCTGTTGCAGGAGATCCTGCGGTGACGCGACCGGGTGCTCGCGCAGATAGTCCGGCGAGGCCAGCACCACCAGCGCATCGTTTTTAATGGTCATCACCCGATAGGCGTCCCAGTCCGGGATGCCGTGACGAATATCGATATCGATGTTATCCCGGGCGAACTGCAGGTTTTCATACGAGCAGGTCAGGTTAACGGTGATATCAGGATAGTGCGCGCGAAACTTGCCCAGACGGCGCAGCAGCCATGTCAGGCCAAAAGTGGGAGAAGAGTGAATGCGCAGCACTGGGTTATCCGCTTCCTTCATCACCTGCTCGGTGGCGCGGCCAATCGCGCTCATGGCCGCCGACACGTCACGGAGGTACTTTTCCCCGGTCTGCGTAAGCAGTACGCCTTTGCCGCTGCGGATGAACAGCTTTTTGCCCAGCCAGGCTTCCAGCGCCGCAATCTGATGGCTCACCGCCGATGGTGTGACGTTAAGTTGCTCGGCCGCCTGGTGAATACTCAAGGCATTGGCGACCGCCAGGAATGACTGAATATTTCGCAGCGAGGGTAAGGGTAGCGTCTGGCGATCCTGCGCGGGCATAACCCGTTCTCCTTGAATCTGTTGCGGTAAAAAAACATAGCATTCTGGCCTGGTGCCAGCAATGTTATTCGGGCTGAATGGATTAAACATGATCCCCGCCACATTTTTCTACGCATTATATCCCGGCAAATTTCCGCGTTATTTTTATGACGTATATCGCTAATCAAATTTATCTCAGCAATAAATGAGTTTTATTGCATGGTGTTTCAAATGCAAGCCGATATATTGACGTTGAACACGAAATTAAAACGACTCACGTTGTTCGAATAATGAGGTAAAACATGTCTCGTATAGAACAAGCTACCCCCTACATAGCGACCAAAAAAACCAATTATCGCTTCGTGGTACTGGCGTTGATATTTATTGTGTATGCCATTAATTATGCAGACAGAACAAATATCGGAGCCGTACTTCCCTTTATCATCGACGAATTCCATATCAATAATTTCGAAGCCGGTGCCATCGCCAGTATGTTTTTTCTGGGCTATGCACTCAGCCAAATCCCGGCGGGCTTTTTTATCGCCAAAAAAGGCATCCGCGGTATGGGTGGCGCTCTCCATTTTTGGCTTTTCTGCCTTCACCTGGCTGATGGGTACGGCGACATCGGTACTGGGGCTGAAGTTTATTCGTCTCGGCCTCGGGCTGACGGAAGGGCCATGCCCGGTGGGGCTGGCCTCGACCATCCAACAACTGGTTCCCGCCGAAGGAGAAAGCCACCGCCACCGGCGTCTATATCGCCGCAACCATGTTTGCGCCCATTTTTGTTCCACCGCTGGCCGGTCTGGATCGCCATGACCTGGGGCTGGCGCTGGGTCTTTTTCTCCTTCGCCATTCCGGGGCTGGTTATCGCGGTAGTCTGGTATCTGCTGGTACGCACCAAACCCGGTGAAAGCGCCTTTGTCTCCCGGGCCGAGCTGGAAACCATCACTCAAGGGCAAGAGACGGCCACCTCCCGCCGGGAAAAATATTGTCATCGCACCGCGCTTTAGCTGGCTTGACCGCCTGATCCGCGTTCGCGACCTCACCCCGGTAAGCACGGTAAAAGGGCTGTTCACCTCGAAGAACATTCTGGGCGACTGCCTGGCCTACTTCATGATGGTGAGCGTACTTTACGGCCTGCTCACCTGGATCCCCGCTCTATCTGGTGAAAGAGAAGGGCTTTACCTTTATGAGTATGGGGCTGGTCGCCAGCATGCCGTGCATCGGTGGGTTCATCGGGGCCCATCTTCGGCGGCTACGTCTCGGACAAGCTGCTGGGGCGCAGACGCAAGCCGACCATGATGTTTACCGCCATCAGCACCGTGGTGATGATGATCATTATGCTCAATATTCCGCAAAGCACCGTGGCGGTCTGCATCGGCCTCTTTTTTTGTCGGTCTCTGTCTGAATATCGGCTGGCCCGCCTTTACGGCCTACGGAATGGCCGTGGCGGACAGTAAAACCTATCCCATTGCCGCGTCGATCATTAATAGCGGCGGCAATCTCGGCGGATTTGTCTCACCGATGCTGGCAGGTTATCTGCTGGATAAAACAGGAAGTTTTAATTCCGTCTTTATTTATTTCGGCATTTGCGCGGCCATCGGTTTATTAGTGATATTCCTGCTGGAAGAGCCGAAATAATAAATTTAATACCCCTCACGATCATGGAGTAAATATATGCTACTGAAAGATAAAGTCGCCGTTATTACCGGCGCGGCCTCCGTACGCGGTTTGGGTTTTGCCACCGCAAAATTATATGCCGAACAGGGGGCAAAGGTTGTCATTATTGATTTAAATGCCGACGCCAGCCAGGCGGCTGCGGCGAGCCTGGGAGAAGCCCATCTGGGCCTGGCGGCAAACGTCAGCAACGAGCAGCAGGTTAACGCCGCTATCGAGCAGGTACTGGGTAAATACGGACGTATCGACATTCTGGTGAATAACGCCGGGATCACCCAGCCCATCAAGCTGATGGATATTAAACGCGAAAACTATGACGCGGTACTGGACGTGAGCCTGCGTGGCACCTTGTTGATGTCCCAGGCGGTGATCCCCACCATGCGCGCTCAGCAGTCCGGCAGTATCGTCTGTATCTCCTCGGTATCGGCCCAGCGCGGCGGCGGCATTTTCGGCGGGCCGCACTACAGCGCGGCAAAAGCGGGCGTGCTGGGGCTGGCAAAAGCCATGGCGCGCGAGCTGGGGCCGGATAACGTGCGCGTGAACTGCATCACCCCGGGACTGATTCAGACCGATATCACCGCGGGCAAACTCTCCGATGAGATGAAAACCGCCATTCTGGCAGGCAATCCCGCTGAACCGTCTTGGCGATGCGCAGGATATTGCCCGGGCCGCGCTGTTCCTGGCAGCGATCTCTCTTCCTACTCCACCGGCATCACGCTCGACGTGAACGCGGCATGCTGATCCACTAAGGAGACATCAACATGACTGATACGACAGTACAACAGGTCGCCGCTGCCGCCTGGCGCATTCGCCGCTATGCGCTGCGGATGGGGGAAGTGCAGGGGCAGGGTTATATCGGCCAGGCGCTGGGCTATGCAGATGTGCTGGCCACCGCTTTTGCCCACGGCATGTCCATCAAACCCGACGAACCCGAATGGGAAGGACGCGACCGCTTTCTGCTCTCCCACGGGCACTACGCCATCGCCTGTTATGCGGCGCTGATCGAGGCGGGGATTATTCCTGAAGAGGAGCTGGAGACCTACGGGTCGGACGACAGCCGTCTGCCGATGTCCGGTATGGCGACCTACACGCCGGGCATGGAGATCTCCGGCGGCTCGCTGGGACAGGGCTTGAGCATCGGCGTGGGTATGGCCCTGGGGCTGAAGCATAAAAACAGTGCAGCCTGGGTGATCAACTCCATGTCCGACGGCGAGCTGGATGAGGGGTCTACCTGGGAGGCGGCGATGTCTGCCGCCCATTACGGCCTGTCGAACCTGATCGTGCTGGTGGATATCAACCGTCAGCAGGCCGACGGCAACTCGCACAAAATCCTCGGCTTTGAGCCGCTGGAGGATAAGTGGACCTCGTTCGGCTGGTACGTGCAGCGGGTCAACGGTAATGACGTGCCATCTCTGGTCGCGGCCTTTGATAACGCGAAGCGCTATCCGGAGAGCCAGCCGCGCGTCATCCTGTGCGACACCCTGATGGGCAAGGGCGTGCCCTTCCTTGAGCAGCGCGACAAGAACCATTTCATACGCGTGGACGCTGACGAGTGGCAAAAAGCGCTCGCGGTACTGGACGCGAACAAACCGGAAGGAGTGCAATGATGAGCCAGACAAGCGAGAAAAAACCGCGTTTAACCACCTCGGCCATGATCGCCTCTATTGCCGACGAAGGTCAGGAGACCCGCGCCGCGCCGTTTGGCCACGCGCTGGTGAAGCTGGCGGAGCAACGCCCGGAGATCGTCGGCATGACGGCAGATCTGTCGAAGTACACCGATCTGCATATTTTTGCCCAGGCTTACCCGGAGCGCTTCTACCAGATGGGGATGGCGGAACAGCTGTTAATGGGTGCCGCAGGCGGGATGGCAAAAGAGGGCTTTATCCCCTTCGCCACCACCTATGCGGTATTTGCTACCCGCCGCGCCTATGACTTTATTCATCAGGTGATCGCTGAAGAGCATCTCAATGTGAAAATCTGCGCAGCGCTGCCGGGGCTGACCACCGGTTACGGCCCGAGCCATCAGGCAACGGAGGATATCGCCATCATGCGCGGCATTCCGGGCATGACCATTATCGACCCCTGCGACGCCATAGATACCGAGCAGGCGATACCCGCTATTGCGGCGCACAATGGCCCGGTCTATATGCGCCTGCTGCGTGGCAAGGTGCCGGTGGTGCTGGATCAGTACAACTACCAGTTCCGCATCGGTAAAGCCGCGCTGCTGGAAGAGGGGAGCGACGTGCTGATTATCGCCTCCGGGTTAATGACCATGCGGGCGCTGGAGGCGGCAAAACAGCTGCGCAAAGATAACATCAGCGTGGCCGTGCTTCACTCGCCGACCATCAAGCCGCTGGACGAAGAGACCATTCTGGCGCAGGCGGCGAAGCCGGGCAGGCTGGTGGTAGTGGCGGAAAACCACAGCAGCGTCGGCGGGCTGTGCGAGGCGGTGGCCTCGCTCCTGATGCGCCACCGCGTGAACGTCGATTTCGATACCGTCGCACTGCCGGATGCTTTCCTCGATGCCGGGGCGCTGCCGACCCTGCACGACCGCTATGGGATCTCCACCGCGGCGATGGTGGAAAAAATTCGCCGCAGGCTGTGACATTAACCGGGGCGAGGCCGACTCGCCCCGATCGCCATTAATATCCCACCTTATACACCCGTCCGCTCTGCACCCCTTCCACGCTGCGGCGATAGGCCTGGGCCACGCTCGCGGCGGGCACGCTTTCAAACCCCGGGAAGAAGCCGTCGTAGGCCTCGGCGGATTCGGTCAGTACCGTCGGGCTAATCAGGTTGATGCGGATCCCGCGCGGCAGTTCACAGGCGGCAGCGCGAACAAAGCCTTCCAGCGCCGCATTCACCGTGGTGGCGTTCACGCCCTGGGGCAATCGGCTCGTGGGCCACAATCCCGCTAATCAGGGTAATCGAGCCGCCTTCATTCAGGTAATGCTGGCCGGTTAGCGCCAGGCGCACCTGACCCAGTAACTTGTCCTGCAACCCCTGGTTAAATTCGCTGTCGGTCATGGTCGTAAGCGGGCCAAAGTGCAGCCCGCCGCTGGCGGAGACAATCGCATCCACCGGGCCGATCTTCTCAAACAGCGCCTGCACGCTGGCCTGCGAGGTGATATCCACCTGATGATCGCCTTTCGTGCGGCCTACACGAATGACGTCGTGACGACGACTTAACTCTTCTGTGACTGCGCGACCAACCGTACCGCTGGCACCAATAATGACGATTTTCATAGCCGACTCCTTATGTTGTGAGCCTTCATTGTTTAGCAAATAAAAAGAAGGATAAACTGGGCTAAAGTTAGATCATTACTAACCAGAGGTTTGCAATATGGATAAGCTTCGCGGCATGGAGACTTTTATCGCGGTGGTGGAGAGCGGCAGCTTTACCGGCGCTGCGGCGCGGCTGGAGATGTCGGCGGTGATGGTCGGGAAGTACATCGCCTGGCTGGAGGCGCAGCTTGGCACCCGGCTGCTGGAGCGCAACACCCGCCGCCAGAGTCTGACCGATGCCGGGCGGGTCTGGTTTGAAGAGGCAAAGCGGGTCATAGAGCAGGTCGCCATCGCTGAACGCTCGGTAGAGCGTCTGCGTACCGCCCCGGCGGGCACACTGCGGGTGACGGCGCCCACCTCGTTCGGCGGGTGCGTGATCGCCCCGCTGACCGCCACCTTTTTGCAGCGTTTCCCGGAGGTGCGCGTCGAGCTGGATCTGACCAACCGGATGGTCGATCTGGTGGAAGAGGGGGTGGACCTGGCGATCCGTATCGGCGACATTCACACCGAGGATCTGGTGGCGAAATACCTTTGCCCGTACCGAATGGTGATCTGCGCCGCACCGGACTATTTAGCCCGTCACGGCACGCCGCAAACGCCGGACGATCTGGTGAATCACCTCTGTTTGTCGCACACGGTGTGGACCGCGCGCAACGAGTGGCGGCTACCGGGCATGGAAGGGGAGGTGCGCTGGAAGCGCGATGCGATCTTGCGCTGTAACGACGGGTACGGGCTGCGAATGGCGGCGATTGCCGGGGCGGGATTGCTGTTACAACCGGAGGTGCTGGTGGCGGACGAGCTGGCGAATGGTCGGCTGATTCGGGTGCTGGAGAATTTCACCCCACAGCCGAGGCCGGTGCATTTGTTGTGGCGTCAGGACTTACGACCGTTACCGAAACTTACCCAATTTATCGCACATATCATGAAACATGCGCAGACTGTCCCCTCTCCCTTTCAGGGAGAGGGTCAGGCTGAGGGTCAGAAGCGATAACCTACGCCCACATTCCAGCCGTTGATGTCGTAATCGTCGCCCAAATCGGCAGTGGTGCCTTCGTAACCGACGTGGATCGACAGGTCAGGCGTTGCGTTAAACTGCACGCCCGCGCCGTAGGCAAAAGAGGTGGATTTCTCATTGATGCCGTCGCGCTGGGTATAGTAGTCGCCACCGTTCACCCAGGTGGTGTGGCCGTCTGCTTTCACGCGCGCCACACCGCCCAGTGCATACAGGGAAACGAATTCGTTCAGGCGATACGCCGGGCCAGCCATCAGGGAGTAATATTTCACTTCGATATGGTTTTTAACGGAGTCAGAGAAAAGATAATAATGCTCGTCCTGATCGCCACTCATATAGGTGAAGGAACCCATCAGGCTAACCGGGGAATCCCACTCATAGCGATACTGAACGTTCACGCCGCGGATATTTTTAAAGTCTTCAACGTTACTCTGCGCATAACCCACAGAAACGGTCTGATTATCCGCCAGAGCCGCGCCGCTTGTCAGCGTTGCCGCAACCCATACCGCCAGAGCTATTTTTTTCATTTTCCGTAATCCTTGTTGTCGTTTTTTATATGTAATGCCATATCTCCCCATCCTTCAGGCTGGAGATATTCCACTGCAAATTAAGGCGGTAAAATTGTTGGTTTTTTTACTGGGGGATAAAATAGGGAATAATCTTAAAGGCCGGAATAGTCCTGGCATTAGCCCCCCCTGTATTGGTAGGGGAGCACGTTTACTCATCATAACTGTTGGTCATATTATTCTGAGTGTAATAATCCCGCAGATTGACTAACAGGAGACGTAAAGGGTAACTGGCGAGCAAGGATTTACTTTGCATCAGCAGGACCGGCATTAACCAGTAATTGACCGATTCTATTGTGCAGATCCCCTAACTCGCTCATATATTTATCAGGAGATTTCATGTAGTAGGTGAGTAGTGTCTGCTAATCGCCGTATTTAAAATCAATAGCGATTTTGAGCTTTTCAACATCGACTGTTATTTCACAGGCGTGCAGAATGAGGGCCGTTGTGATGAGACATTTTCCACCAATAAATGTCCTCAGCTCAACTAAGAGATCCAGCAAATCAGCATTGGCATGTGCGCCAGCAGTGAACCAGTTTGTCTCTCCTGAGGTGATGTCAACAAAATCAAATTCACATTTGCAGTGGTCGCCTTCAGGCGACAGCTCAGCGCGCGCGATGATTTTTGCGGCGTTATCGGGTGCTGCGGCTATTAAGACCGAGCAATGTCATTATAAATATCCTGGGATTGACGCATCATTTTTCCTGACAGATAAATTAGTTCAAATGAGGCAATTTTTATGCCCGTAATCATCATACACCATTCAGGCTAAAATTTGATAAAAATCGTTGCAAATTATGCTGTTATAATTTTTTTCATCAGCGTTGCGTGACACAGGTGATTATGCTCCGTGTACTGAAGATGTAGTGAGTAGTTCCCATATTCGTATTTTGACCATCCATTGATCCAGCCAAGGAGCATGTCGACTTTGCCTTCGCCAGACAACGTGGGTTTTCCGAGCAATTTTGTAATGAATGTCCTGTCCATCCCGCCTTTAATTCCTGGGATAAAATTGCCTGTAAAAGGTGAATATCCATCTTCATTGCCAAAATAAAAATGAACATGACTTAAGCAGGCTTTCCGAAACCCCATCTCAATACCAGAGTGAAAAAATTTATAATACTTCCTTTTCCCATCAGGATCGTTATATTCATCAGCTTCAGTTGATATAACCGGGGATTCACCAATAGCCTGACACAGGTTAATAACTACAACAGAATCTTCCCTTTTACCAAGGACATCTATAAAACTAGCCCATTCCACTGTCATTTTATAACTCCCATCTGGCGTGTATTTCTCAACAATAATATCTTGTTCGTTAAAGCACAAATTTATAGCAAAAATTCCGCTAACCGAGTGCCAGGCAATTGTTAATTATCATAATAGGGTGTTCCCTGGGCTGTTTATCGGTAATAAAAAAACCAGATGCTCAAACCTGCAGGTAACCCCAGCCAGGTTAACTCAAGACATATCCACACATCCTTGAAAGAGAAGGGAAAAGCCTCTTTCACATTCCATGCTAATCCTGCACCAACCAAACGGCCAAGGAGCGTCAGGATGAACACGGCCAGACCTGTCGCGCAGCACAGGTAAACAAGGTTAATAAACGATTTAATGCTGTTTCTCATTCTTGAGATTCCCACCTGCGAAAGCGGATTTTTGTTCAGGAAAGAAGGTTAAACAGGTCCCGTCTGAGCTGATCGAATTCATCGTTTTCACCCATCAAAACTTTTCCGTTTCTATACAATACGAGATCGCTTAGTGACCCCATTCCGCTATACGTCTGTCAGCATGCTCCCGGCACAAAGGCCGGGGTTTTTCTATTTATTCAACAAATCAGGATTATACAGTGGTGATGCCTGCATTTTGGGCTTTATTTCATCATGCCAGATGCCAATTGCCCACTGCCGCGATTTCCCGTTAATAATCGGAACCACCGCAAGATCGGTTTCAAAAGATTTTAAAAACTGGCTGTAACAATGCATATAATCTTTTGATGATAAAGCGGAAAAATCTAATGTATCATCGAAGAGGTCATAGGTTTCATAAACTTTTTCCATAACCTCTGTGCTTACTCCGGCAATATAAGGTCGTAGATAAGAAGCGATAAAATCAATTGCGGAAGATCCCAATGAGACACCATCTTGTCCTCCGAAATACAACCATCCAGCCATAATTACCTCATAAGGTTAACAATATTTCCTGATTTTATTGTAACCAAAAAGGTTCATCATTTGGTCCTAATGCATTGTATTGCTCTGATGTTCTATTAACATCATCAATATAATGCGGCGCGTCGGTGAACCCAACTCTTACAGGTATATACTCATTAAAGCTTTGATAGTAAACCTCTGTACATTCTAATGCTTCATCAAAAGCTTTAAAGAATCGCTCAAAGACTGAAAACAGACTCCTTCCTTCAAAATTTAATCGGGAGTGATTTTTATCTATCCCAAATGACGACCACTCAATATTATCAGGTAATATTGCTGAAAATTCATTTTTAATGGAGTCCAGTTCGTTTTTGACTTTGTAAAGATCATCATAAGCTAAAGACCCACGGTAAAGTTTTTCCATTACCCAAGGATATTTGCTACCGTTGGTGCCGTTTTCTAATAAGAAAGCACCACATTAAAAAAAACCTTTCACATCAGACGCTGGCCCAACTTCTGCAAGAGTCATCGCTGCAAGTATTCCTACATTTTTCATTGTGTTTTAAACCTGATTGAGGAAGAAGCAATTGCACCATTTGATTTTTCTACAACGCCTTTTACAATTTTCATTCTATCTACGGCTGTCACACTCTGCCCACGCATATCAATCACTAATTGCTTTTGCATTCCTTCAGGTAAATTCTTCTGTCGCTAAACAGCCTGTTTTGCAACATTGTTAATCAATCCATTTTTGTTAGTCGTAATATTATAGTTTTTTACTTCAACACTACAAACATATCCTTGGCACCAGTCAGGACGAACTCCGCCTTTCGTACCATAAGGAACCTCTTTGCCGTCTTTGAAGCTGACTTGTTCACGCCATCCCGTCACCGAGATCTTTACCTACATCTATTTCTGATTGCCTGCGGCTGGGACGTGAAGCAGCGGCTATCTCATCGTTGGCTTAGACGCTTCAACAACATCACCTTTAGCCAGTGCCTTCTCTGCTACTTTGAGCACGCCTGCAGCAACACGTCCTCCTGGAATTAAGGAAGCGGCTGCATTGAGATAATCCAGTGCTGACTGTGCCTCCGCTACACTTTTTTATAGTACCCACTACCGGAACAAAATCCGCTCCGAGCGAGGCCATCTCTTTCAGCGCTTCCCGACGCTCAGTGTACATTTTAACCGAGCAGGCTTCGGCGCTCATTCCGCACAGTTTTCGTGCTTATAGCGTTCATTTTCGGCCTTCACCTGCTCTTCGGCCACTCAGGATGTGCGAGAGATTCAGAGAGTATTTGAGGGGGAGGGCCGAACTACGGCTATACTGAAAGGACAGCTTTGATAAGGTTAATAAACGATTTAGTGCTGTTTTTGATTTGGCTAAATGTTTGAAAAATCTCATAGCCCGATGCAAATGATCGGGCTGTTCTTTACCTGAAACGGGACATTCTGGCGTGCCGACACAGATTTCAGGATTTTTACTTTTTATACTCCACAAACTTTTCTTCTAAATAATTCACCCAGTTCTCCATTAAATGATTCATATTTTCCGTCTGAGAATGCGTGGATGGATCATATCCATCAGAAGGAGGCATATATTTAACAAAACCCTCTATTTCAGCGGGGTAGTCAAAATCTGCATAAATAATTTCAACTTCAGATAATGGATCTGCAAAACTAGCACGATTGTTCCAAAGCCAGCTTAGAACAATAAATAACCATTTTTGCCTGATCGTCGAGTCATTGTCTTGCTCAAACCCTGTGCACAACTTCTCTAAAAAGAGAGACACCTCATTTGAATTCTCAGGCATAAGGAATGATAATTCAAGTTCAGAATCAGTATAACTTCCCGTTAAGACTATTTGTTCCGCTATCTTTATGGGCACGTCTGATGCAATGAGATTATTTTCATAACCCCACTTCACATCACACCATGAAAGATGAGTATTTTTAACAATAAAATCATAGGGTACCGGATATAACATCATGTCACTTATCCTTCGGTGGCCGTTGATTAGGAAGACCGGTTATATTACCACCTTCAATAAATCTTTGGTGTGTAATGTTCCCTTGCTTATCATAGATATACTCGTATATACCTTTCTTATCATTAAAGGAATTTTCAGCCTGAAGAAGTTTTCTTTCTACACCATCCCCCCCTTTGAGAGTGAAAACTTTCCCTTCCATCAATTGCTCCCGGCTCAGATAATTCGCCCCCCGATGAGTTGGGTCAGGTTTTAAACCACTACCAATTCTGTCTGCTCTAAGAATTTTATTAACAACCGAAGATTTTAATGCTGTTTCCACCATAGTCGTGGTTTTCACGACAATCTTCTCCGTGAGAACGACGCCGTTTTTCGCCACGCCTGCACCACCAGCAAGCAGTCCAGCTATATCGGTAACCAGCTTGCCACCTCCGACCCCCGCATTAAACGAACCACTGGCGCCAGCTTTCTGATACTCCGCTTCCAAATGGTCAATACGATCTATATAGGACTGCTTTATCGCATCTGAAACGTTACCTAACACATCGCCACTGTTAAACAGTGATTTCAGCGCTTCGTAAGTTTGCTGCGGATTTGCCCCGACCTTCACGATACCGTCAACGGCATCATACAGTCCTGCCGGCACGCCTGCGATCATCCCTGCTGCAAAGCTGCCATCCTGTCCAAGGTCAATTGCAGTCCATTTAGCCTGTGCGCCTGCCTTACACGCTAAAGTCTGACATTCAAACGGCCAAGGAGCGTCAGAATGAACATAGCCAGACCTGTCGCGCAGCACAGGTAAACAAGGTTAATAAACGATTTAGTGCTGTTTTTCATTCTTGAGATTCCCACTTGCGAATGCGGGATTTTTGTTCAGGAAAGAAGGTTAAACAGGTCCCGTCTGATTGCATGCTCCCGGCGTAAGGGCCGGGAGCGTTGATGACTAATCGTCGTATCGGAAGTCTATATTGAGTTTCATTTTTTCAATATCCAGCGTCACTTCACATCCATGCCATGCAGGGCGGCCATTGGTCAGATTATTTTCGATATAGTAGTTGCGAAGCTCTACCAGATAACGAAGGATATCTGTATTCGCCCTTCCACCTGCCGTTAACCATTGAATTTCATCAGCAGCATCAAGATAATCATATTCATACTTACAATGATCGTTTTCAGGTGATAACTCTGCACGCATAATGATCTTTTTAGCTTCGTCGGGAGCAATGCTGTATAAAACAGTACCGATATCTTTATAAATCTCTTGATCATTTCTCATTATTTTCCTCCCGGAGCATTAATAAAGTTTTATTATACTGGGCGCCCGCCATTGATAGAGTATAAAACGTTAAAGCTTTCCGGGCGACCTCCCGTTCCAGAATACACAGGTTCTATCTTACATTGACCTGCTTACCCTCTTTCAGTGCAGCAGCCCACGTATTTTCCATTTGTTTCCAGACACCCTTATTCAGATTGCCACTCATTGGAACAATATTAAACTTCTCACCCAAACCTCCAAAAATACTGGCTATGAGGTGACCACCTTCATCCCCTGTAATCCCACATTTACCAGCCTTGCACTGTTGGTAGGTATTACGATCTCTCGTCAATAATGACAGATCGGCTTCAACAGATGCTACCCGTCCATGACTATCGGTCACAAAAGTTTTATCACCATCAATTTTATACGTTTTATTTGGCAGAGGATTATTCAGCTGTTTAATCCAGTTTCCCTTACTACCAGATACAGCAACAATTTCATCACTGGCCTTATTGATTAGCGTAGACGCAGTATCAAGATCGCCTTTTGCCAGTGCCTTCTCTGCTGCTTTAAGTACATTCCCTGCTCCGTCACCTACCGCTGGAATAATCGCTATTACAGCGGCCAGATAATCTACTGCAGATTGCGCTTCCGCAAACCCTTTAATATCTCCGACGATGGGTACAAAGTCCACACCAAACAACGCCATATCCTTCAGCGCTTCCCGACGCTCGGTGTACATTTTAACTGAGCAGGCTTCGGCGCTCATTCCGGCACAGTTTTCGCGCTTATAGCATTCATTTTCGGCCTTCACCTGCTCTTCGGCCACTTACTTTGTAATTTAACCCTGCGCCAGCATCGCTGCGATGTTGCCCTCAATTATGTATAGAGGCTATCGTCGTAGGGCGCTTCAGCCAGAATTTTTTGAATGTCAACTCGCGCCTCCGACTCCCAGGCTGGGTTCATATTCGCCATTATTTCAATAAATTTTGGAAAAGCGATGCGCCGTCCATCCCTCCCTTCAACCCTGTGTTCTAACTCATACTGGTAGGCAATCTGATAGGCGAATTCGGACATTATCCAATAAAGCAGCGTATTCAAAGAGTGAGTGACTTTTCGGGAAAACTCATACCCTCTTTCTGAGTAAATATAATTATATGAATCTTTTCGAATGAAATATAGGGGGTGCCGTCGCCATAGGGAGCAGAACACAGATTCACTGAATGTTTTGGAAAACCTGCTCGTAAAAATAATTTCATCAACTTGTTTTTGTATTTCATTAATATTGGCTAGCATATTAGTGAACCTCACTGCACACTATTTCAACGTTAACTGGATGTTGCTACCATCAGGAACATCTCTTATTTGCAATGCAATATGGGCTCTTGCTTTCATTGCTACTGTCGATTTTTCTAAGTAAAGATTATCTGGCTCATATTTGCCACCTACAACAAACGGAATTTTGGGGGCCAGGCGATAGCCCGCAGGTATTGAACCATACTTCTTCTGCCATGCGTTTGCTAGTGGATAGCCTGTTAAGACCTGATAGTCTTCAAGTATGTTTTTACACCATTCATTGATATCAGGCGCAAGGTAATCAAAAGAGCCTGTTTCTGGATCGAACGTGTATATGCCATCTTTTTTTATACAAAATTGGCCGCCAAAAACATCTTCAGCAAAGAAAATGGCGTTACGAGCAAGATCATCGTAACAATCAATCCATAAGCTATTATCATTCCAGTCGATGAGGCCGATCTCTTCCCCGTCTGTCTCAACAGAGAAAACATGTAGAGCTGACTCGAAACCATAAAATCCGTTTCGTTTATTTAATAAATTAATTAAATCCTCAACCAGAGGATAATCATGAAAAGCTGCGGGTACTTTTTGCCCCTTTTCTGAGGAGATATCACTGCTGCAAACGGATAAGAGCTTTTCCCAAAATATAGACATGTTTAGTTCTCATATTTAAAGTCAATGTTAATCCTGAGTGTTTCAACGTTTACCGTTACCTCACAGCCCTGCCAGAACGGCTTTTCGAGTGATTGAACGTTATCAACGAAAAAATTCCTCAGTTCGACCACAAGATCTAAAAGTCTTGCACTGGCATCCGCCTGTTTCAGTAACCCAATGCTGGTTTCCCTGTTTATCAACATAGTCATAAGTAAACTCACCGCAGTCACTTTCAGGTTCTAACTTTGCGTTCAGAATGATTTCTACCGCATCCTCAGGCGCGATCGAAAGCAATACCGCACCAATATCATTATAAATGTCCTGGGATTCGCGCATCTTTCCTTCTGTCGTGAACAAAAATCTAAAAAACCACCTGCGAGAGCGGGGGGTCAGGAAAGAAGGTTAAACAGGTCGCGCCGGAGCTGATCGAGTTCATCGTTTTCACTCATCAAAACCTTTCCGTTTCTATATATTACGAGATCGTTTAGAGACCCCCATTCCACCATAGAGATTGAGAAAAATGTGTTTGGTATCATCAGAATCAAGCTCATATTTTTTAGCCAGTTTAAAAATACTGGCTGACCATTCGGCATATCCGCCTAATTCTAATAAGGTAGCCATGCGTTGCATTTTATCTACGATTAGAGTCGTTTTCTCGATAGTCATTTTACCGTCTTAATATCCATATTTTCAGAGGTTTTAAGTCCATAACATAGATACTGCAGATTTTGTTGCCGCCAATGCAGGTCTGTAAGAAACGATTCATTAAATGAGGTTAACGTAAACCCAGCGTATCGGGAAGGGCTTTGACAAAGTCGGACTCATCTCCCCGGTACGCTTTCGCAATTTCTGCAAAGGAATCGATAACGCGAATTTTCTCATCGTTCTTTAATAGCTGAAGCTCGGCGGCTATATGTTCCATCATTTCCACAGCGGCATCTGGATTGAGCGAATTTTCGTCAGTAAATTCAAGGAAAATGGCCATATCGGCAATAACTTTAATTAAATGATGTGATTGAGTCACAGATTCTTTCCCCACAATAAAGTCAATTCGGCGTATCGGAAAGCGTTTTAACAAAGTCATTATAGGCTTCATGAAGATGATAAAAAATAAGCATCGGGCTCATCCTTAACAACCTCAAATCGTGCTAACAATTTAGTGAATAGCCCTTCGGGAACGGGATAAAGGTGTGGCTTCGTTTTTTATCACAATAAAAATAAAAAAAAAAGCCTTTTCACGTTCCGGGATAGAAAGTCTTTCCGCCTGGCTATAAAGATACTGATACGCGAAACGCCATTCACTGGACAGTAATAAGTAATCAAGTGCGGCTGATTTTAGTTCATCATTGACCTGGGACAGCTGCAAAAATCTCTGACAATATTTTAGCGCCGCGGGTTGATCTTCCATGAGCAGCATACCCCAGATATTCCAGCGTATCATCATTCGGATCGTTAAATGAATTTGATTCGACATAGCCGTTTAACAGGTAGAGATCTAATCCTGTCTGTAGTTGATCAACTGATTTGGTTGTCATTTACAGACTCCTGTCTTCACCGAAGATAATTGTTTCGTTTCATCTCCCGCCAGCAGGGGCGGGAGATGATTCACATTGCAACCTGTCCAGGTCTTTTACCGGTGATAAAAAAACAGATGATCAAACCTGCAGGCCAGCCCCAGCCAGGTTAACTCAAGACATATCAACACATCTTTGAAAGAGAAGGGGAAATCCTCCTTCACATTCCATGCTAATCCCGCACCGACTAAACGGCCAAGGAGCGTCAGAATGAACACAGCCAGACCTATCGCGCAGCACAGGTAAACAAGGTTAATAAACGATTTAGTGCTGTTTTTCATTCTTACTACCGCTCTCTTTCAGCTTATCTGAAACCATACCCGACATCGCAGAGTCCCCTGCGTTACCCAATATTGAAGGTAAAGGGTGTTGTGGTACAGGTTTGGTTATTGTCCAGACGCCTGTTGGAACCCACTCGTACTGTTTTGATACCGGGTTGAATATTTTATCAAACGGCACTTTGATCATGTTCCCTGTAGCGAAACCTGCAGAAGCACCCGCTTACTCAGTAAAGCTGCGAGCATAGGATCGTCGCCATTGATTTGAGCTTGATAGTAACCACCTGCTGCGTTCCATGTCACGGTTGAGTTATAACCTTTACCCGCGGTGATCGCCCCGATAACCCCAGATCCAATAAGATCGGCAAGTTTGACTTCACCCCGTCGTTTTGTACTGAATACCTGCCCCTAAACCGACACCCACCGCCCACAGCGATAAGCTGCTCTTTGGTGTTATTTACGGCGTTGGTCAGAATCGCTCGTCCGCCCATGATGATCACCGGCCATGAGGTTGGATCCATCACCACAGACAATACGCGATCCCCTTTGGTGATATTGTCCTGCAGGAATTTCAGGTCCGCGCCATTCAGATAATTCACCAGTGCCGCTGCCGTCGGATCTTTGAGTTTTTCATCCAGGCGGAACTGCCCCAGCTGCGGATCGTTGGCCACGTTGGTAGAGGCCTGGATCAGCTCCTGCCAGGTAACACAGGTCACCCCCTCCGCCGGTACAGGCATCCGCAAGCTCTTTGCTCTTCTTATTACTGATTGCCAGATACTTCTCAACCACCTTCATGCAGTCACCGCCGGAGGCTTTACACTCCAGTAGCTCTTTATCTAGCTGACGCGCTTCTGCCGTACTCAAATAGTTATTCTCAACCGTCGTCTTACCCGCCTGCGCTCCCGCCACAGCAGAGGCAGAGCTGTCGCCCACCAGCCCACCGGACAAGCCCGCCGCCAGCGTTGCCAGCGCAGAGACCGTCTGCTTCTGGGTTTCGTCCAACTCGTCGGCAGATTTCCCGTACATCTCGGTGGCGATCATCCCCACCAGCTCGCCCGTGGCGGCTCCGGCGGCTCCCGCCAGCGCGTCCTGACCCTGGGCGGCGGCCAGCGCGGCGTTGACCACCGCGTGGGCCGCGACTTTGCCCGCGTCGTTCAGGCCGCTGTAGTGACCAATCACCTCCGCCACGTACGGCGCAGCACCGCCAGCAAGGGCCGCGCTGAGATCGCTCCCGGCCAGCCCCTGAACCGCCGCCGTCGCCGCCTGAATCGCCTGCTGATACTGACCGCCGGTGCCAAAGCCCGAGGCGCTGAGCGCGTCGTTGTAGGCCGTCTGGTAGATCTGGCCGTTGATGTCGCTAAGGGTCGCGGTTTTGCCCGGGTTGGCTTTTTCCCCACGCGGCTTTCGCCTCCTGCAGGTCCTGTGCATTGACGTGGTTCAGCTTCTCTTTCGCGGCGTTAGTGGCGCGAATGCTGCCCTCGGTGCGGGCAATATCGGCCACCTGATTGCCAATCTCGCCGATCAACTGCGCCTGCTGGAGTCGCTCCTGCTCTTTCTCTTTGTCGAAGATAGGGGAGAGCGTCTGGTTGGCGTGCTCCACGTCGCGGCTGAGCTGATTCACATCCTGAACCTGACGATCCTGGTCGCGGACGATCAACGTACCGTCCGATACCGCCGCGTGCGTGGTGCTGCTGTCATGCCCGTCGCGGTTCGCGCCCACCAGCAGGCCGTTAGCCATATTCCCGGCAAACTGGCTGCCGATGCTGCCCCCGGTGCTCATGCCCACGCTCTGGTGTTCCACTTCGAAATCGGCGCGGTTTTCAATATCACTAAAGCCGATGGTGCCGGTATCGAGACGGTTTTTATCAGCGGTTGCCGTCGAGCCAATCACCGCCCCGTTGAGCTGGGTATGCTCGCCCACGGTCACGTCGTAGCCGCCTTTACCGGCGAAGATCCCGGTCTGTTCAACCACCGAGTCGTAGTTGCTGTGCATCTTGTCGCGGCTGACGTTGACGCTGGCCGAGCCGGTCATGGAGCCGATGCTGAAGCTCCCGCCCGCGCTGGCGTTCTGCTGTTTCGAGTCGTAGCGATCGCTGTCCTGCTCGGAGGTGAGCGTCAGGTTGCGGCCAATGTCCGCTTTCACGGTTTCGCCGCTCACCTGCGCCCCGGTCAGGGTGGCGTCACGTCCGGTCAGGAGATTCACCTGGCGGCCCGCGTCCACGGTAGTCTCGCTGTGGGTGGTGCCGTTGCCGCTCTCGTTGCCTTTGCCGCGGTTGACGCTGGCGGAGATGTTAAGGCCAAAGCCGCCGGAGCCCACGCCGATGCCAACCCCCGACGCTGCCGCCCTTGCTCTCGTTTTTGCCGTCCAGCAGCTGGGTGTTTTGCGCCGAGCGCAGGTACAGATCGCGGTTGGCGGCAAGGGTGATATCGTTGCCCGCCTTCAGCTGGCTGCCTTCCACGGTCAGATCTCCGTCCGCACCGCGCGCGCCGCTGCCGGTGGCGATCACGCTGAGATCGCGTCCGGCGTTGAGGGTGCTGCCTTGAGCGGTGTTCTGTTCGCTGTACTGGGTCGATTTCGACGACTGGCTGCCGTAAGAGAGGCTAATACCCACCGTGTTGGTGTTAGAGGCATCCGCGCCCATGGCCTGATCCAACCGCCCGGCCTGCGCGGCCTGTACGCCGGAGAGCGCCGCCTTCACGCCCTGCAATGCCTGCAGGCGGCTGCTGCCGGAGGATTTCGCCTGCTGCGAGGCCTCGACGGCGCTGTTCAGCGCGCTGCCGACGGTGCCGGAGAGCGCCAGCGTCAGCCCGGAGGTTTTCTGCTCCACCTCGTGGGTCTGCTGGCTGCGGTTGTTCACCGCCGTGATATCGACGTTTTTTACCGGTCAGCGTCATGTCCTGACCGGCCACCAGATCGGAGCCGCTCACCGTCAGGCGATCGCCCGCCCGCAGGCTCAGGTCGCCATTGACGCTGCCCACCGTGCTGCCCGCCTGGGTGGCGTCCGCGCCGGTATCAGTGGTTTTGATGCTCTGGGTGCCGACGCTAAAGCCGATCCCGCCCGAGCTTAACAGCCCCGATTTTTTCTCCCTGCTTCTGGTGCAGTTCGTTATTACGTTCAGCCTGGGTCTCGACGCTCAGGTTGTTGCCTGCCAGCAGGGCGACATCGCCCGTACCGGCCACGTTGCTGCCGCGCACGGTGAGATCATTGCCGGCGGTCAGGTTAACGGTGTCGCCGTTCAGCTCACTGCTCTGCACCGTCTGGCGGTCAATCTGGTCGCGGGTGGTCGTGGTGGTTTTCGACAGGAAGCCGTTACCGCCCACCACTTTATGCCGTTCGTCCAGATCCTGCGTATTCTCGCCCGCCGTCAGGGTCAGGTTATTCCCCGGCGCTGACGTTCAGCGCCTCGCCAGCGGAGAGGGCGGCGGCGCGGGCGTTGAGATCGTTCCCGGCGGCCAGAGTGACGTCACCTTTGCCCGTCACTTCGCTGCCGATGCTGTTGGTCTGCCCCTGTTTCAGGCTGTTATCGCCATCCCACACCCAGATTATCGCGGCTGGCGGTTTCCACCGTATTCAGGGTCATATCCCGCCCGGCCACCAGCTGCGCTTTGCCGTTCTCGCCGCTGGCGATCACCTGCGCCCCGGTCAGGGTGATATCCCGCCCGGACTGCAACGCCAGCTTGCCGTCGTCCGCCCTGGACGTAAATGCCCGAGACGCTGTTGATGGTGGTGCGGGCAAAGCTGTTCTCACCGTTCACGCTGGAGGCGCTGGTGGTGGTACTGGTGAGGGTGATGTCGCGTCCGGCGCGGGCCAGCACGCTGCTGTCGCCCACGATGGCGCCGCCAAATATTGTTAATATCGGTGCGGGCGTTCAGGTTGACGTCTGCCCCCTGGATGGTGCCCGGTCTGGTTGGTGATGTTGTCCGGCATCCAGCTGCAACACATTGCGCCCGGCAATCGTCCCGCGGTTAAAACAGGTCGCCGTTGAGCTTAATGGAGACGTTGTTCCCGGCAATCAGCGCCCCGGAGCCGTCGATATCCCCCGGTTTTACTTTGGCGTAGACCTGCGGGACCAGTACGTTTTCCATTGAGCCGTTCGGCATCTTCACCTGGGTGTTAACCAGCCAGACGATATCCCCGGTCAGGAGCGCCATCTGCTCCGGCGTCAGCGCCACGCCGAGCTTCAGGTCATACTGCTTGCCGAAGGTAATGCCGCGATCCATCAGCGCTTTGTACTGCTCTTCGTCGTTGTTATAGCCGTCGAGATAGCGCTGGCCGGTAATGCCAATCACCTGCTCGCGGATCAGGCGCTGCTCGTAGTAGCCGTCGCCCAGCCGCTTAAGGGTATTGTCGCCATCGGCGGTAAAGGCGTCCTGCATGTAGTCGCTGCCGAGCCACTGGCGCTCGTTGGTAAAGCGCGGATCGGTCTCCACCAGATACGGCACCTCCGCCGACGGGTTCACCTTGAACAGGCTGTTGTCCGGCAGGGTGGTATTTGGGCCGATAATGCGGATCGCGCCGTCGGCCGGGGTCACTTCAAACTGCTGCCCGGCAGGCGGGGTCACCGGCTCGCCCGGCGAAACGGTCTGCTGCGGCACAGGTTTCACGCCAGCAGCCTGCCCAATCGCCACGTCCGTTCCCTGCAACACCAGCGGAGTGATACTGAGATTGCTCCCCTCGACGCTGCCGTTGCTGACCAGTTGGCCCGGTTTCAGGGCGATATCCTGGATGGTGGTTGGCGGGGTGTAGGCCGTGCGATCGCGTCCCTGCTCGTCGTCGCCTTTGTGGCGAATACGGTAGTAGTGGGTAACGGTACCCTCATCGGTGGTGTAACGCTTGCCGGGCACGTCGTCGTTCTGCACGCTGCCCATCTGGTCAATCGCCAGGGTGCCGCCTGCGATCACCTGGCTCTTGTCGTTGAACAGCTTGTCGCCGGTCATCAGCAGGTTGCCGCCGGCGAGGATCTTCGCCGGGTCGCTCTCTTTGATGCGCGTTTCGTCGATTCGTGCGGGTGTAAGTCGTACTGGTTTGAAATTGTCATTGCCGTGGCCGGAACGCTCTGGCGTGTTGAGGTTTTTCAGGCCATCGGAGGAGTTGTCATCCACCCACACGCCTTGCTCAGTCGAACTCCAGCGGTTGGTTGAACCCGTGTGCTGGTAGTCGGTCAGATCCTCCTGCGACACCCGCAACCACCTCGGTGGAGAAGTGGTCGTTGATGTTGTTGATCTGCCCGGCGGCAATCGCCATATCCCCGGCGGACTCGATGGTCGAGCTGTGGTTGTTAATGGTGCCCGCGCGGCCGGTGACGGCGCCGTTGTCGTCCAGCGCGCCGCCGATGGTCATGCTGCCTGCGCTGTAGATCAGGCCGTGGTCGGCGTTGTTCAGCGTCTGCACGCCGAGGTTCACACGCTCGCGCCCGGCCAGCGTCGCCGCGGTGCCGTTTTCGGCGAGGTTGTTGAAGGTATCCACATTTACACCCACCGCGTCGCCGTAGATCCGCCCGGTGCCGATGTTGGTCAGGGTGTCAGCGTTAATGCGGGTGGTGATCCCGTCGATCAGGCCGGTATTGCGTACCGTGCCGGTGGCCGTCAGGGTGGTGCTCCCGGCATTGATTTCGCCGCTGGCGAGGTTGGTCAGGTTGGCGCTCTGCACATTGAGGGCGCTGCCCGCCATCAGCTGGCCGCTGTTGGTGAGATCCCCGTCGGTGGTGAAGGTCAGGTTACCGTTGGCGATGGTGGTGCCGGTGTTGTTCACGCCGTTAGCGCTGTGGATATCCATATCCCCCAGCGACAGCAGCTGGCCGCTGGCATCCAGCGACGCCGCGTCTACGTTCAGGGTTTTACCCGCTTTCAGGGTACCGCCCGCGTTGACCAGATTCAGGCCGCTACCGCTAAGATCCAGGGTGTCACCGGAGGCCAGCGCCCCGGCGCTGTTGTTCAGCACACCGCTGTTATCGATGCTCAGTGTGTTATTCGCCAGAATGCTGCCGCGCTGGTTATCCAGGGCACCGGTATTGAGCGCCAGACTCTGGCCCTCCAGCCCCTGGTTTTCACCGAGCGTGTCGCGGTTAATAACGTTCAGGGCATTGAGGGTCACGCTTTTGCCGCTGCGGATCAGCCCCGAGACGTTCTCTACAGTCCCACGAGCGCTGTCGAGGAGCAGATCGCCCACCGACTGGATCTGCCCGCCGCCGTTTTGCAGGTTCTGGCTGTGCAGGGTGGTATCGGCTTCGCCAATCACCCGCCCGCCGCTGCGGTTATCAAGACGGGTGGCTGCAATATCCGCCGCGTCGCTGGCGGCCAGGGTACCCGCCTGGTTATTGAGGCGGTCTGCTGAGAGGTTCAGCGCCCCCAGGCTGTTAAGGGTACCTGCGCTATTATCGATGACACTTGAGGTGACGTTCACGCCGTCGCCCTGCACCACGCCTTTATTATTGATGAGCTGCGTGGTGGTCAGGGAGAGGCTCTGCGTCGCCGCCAACTGCCCGGCGGTATTGTTCAGCGTATCGCCGTCAAAGGTGAGGCTGGTACCAGAGAAGGTGGTGCCCTGGCTGTTATCCAGCAGGCCGCCGCTCAGGGTCATGGCCCCGACCGATTTCAGCGCGCCGCCGTTATTGCTGAGACTGTCGAAACCGGCGTTCAACGACCGGTTAGCGCCAATCTGGCCGTCGGTGTTGTCGATAGCACCCGCGTTCAGGCTAAAGTCGCCTTCGCTTGCCAGCAACCCGCTCTGGTTGTTCAGCGCACCTGCATTCAGGCTGAAGTCGCTGTTGCTCGCCAGGAAGCCGCTCTGGTTGTTCAGTGCGCCGCTCTCAAGGCTCAGGGAACCTTGAGAGAGCAGGGAGCCGGAACGGTTGTCAAACGCGCCGCCGTTCAGGGCCAGGGTTGCGCCATCGGCGACAATCACCCCCTGCTGGTTGTTAAGGCTTCCGGCGCTGATGCGCTGGGTTTTTGCCGCCTCGATGCGGCCTTTGGCGTTGTTCACCGCCTGCTGGCTTTGGATTTCACCCTCGCCCGTCGCGGCAGAGATCAGCCCCTGCTGGTTGTTCACGGCCCCGGCCTCCAGCCGGGTATTGCCCGCCACCGCCACGATCTTCCCTGCGGTGTTGTCGATAGCCCCGGCCTGCAGCCGGGTATCGCCTGCCACCGCCATAATCTGCCCGGCGGTGTTATCGAGGGTGTCAGCCTTGAGCTGCACGCCGTTCGTCGCGCCAATCTGCCCCTGCTGGTTATTGATGTTACCCGGCAGATCGACAGTCAGCGCGTTGCTGCCACGCTGGACGATGTTGCCTTTCTGGTTACTGAGGTCCGTGGGCGCTGGAGGTTAATCGTCTCCGCGCTCAGCGTGCCCCCGGCGTTGTTAAGTAATTTCCCGGTGCGGACGGTCATTTCGTTGGCGTTGACCTTTGCGCTGGCGGTGTTCACATCCCCCGCGCCGCCGTCCAGCAGGAGGCGTTTGCCCTGGGTCTGGCTGCCGCTGACGTCCACGCCCTGGCCACGGACGCTAAGATCCCCGCCCGCCAGGGTTTGCCCGTGGGCGCTCAGCTGGCCGCTGGTGCTGAGTTCCAGATCGCCCGCGTCGGCGAGCTTGCCGTCGCTTTTCACCCCGGCGGCCAGCACGCTCTGCTGGCTCCCGGTGAAGCTTGCCGCATTGACCCGGACATTGCTGGCGGCAGTGATGACCCCGCTATTGTTCATGTCGCTGGCGGTTTGCAGGCTGGCGCTATCGCTGGCACGAAGGGTGCCGCTGTTCTCAATGCGTCCGTCGGCGGAGAGGGTCACGGTGCCCGCCTGGGCACCGATGGCCCCGGCGTTACGCACCCCGACACCGCTCTCGGTGCCGACCATGCGGATCTTACCGGCATACATGCCGCCGAGGCTGGCCACGTCCACCGCCAGCTGTGGACGGGTAGCAGGATCGTCGCTGCCTTTTTCAATGACTTCGTGGGCCGCATCCACCTTGTTGCGCCCGGTGGTGACCTTCAGATCCTTGGCCCACAGCCCGGCGTTAACCTTCACCGAGCGGGCAATGATGTCGGTGTAATCCGCGCCGGAGGTATCCATCCCCGCGCCGTCCACCACCACCTCGCCGCGCTCGACGTTAAAACCGGTCAGCGCGCCGTCTTTCATCTGCGGCTGGCCGGTGGTGAGGGTGGCGCGGTTGGCGTTAATAAAGCCGCAGCCGCTACAGGTGATGCCCGACGGGTTGGCGATCACCACCTGGGCTTTTTTACCGGCGACTTCGATCATGCCGTTCAGCTTGCTCGGGTCGCGGGAGCTAACCTCGTTGAGGATCACCTTGGCTTCGCCTTTCGCCAGCCACGGGTTGCCCGCCACCATGCCGCCCAGATTGGTCTGCACGTTTTTGTGCGAGTTGTTGAGGATCGCCCCTTTGCTGTCCACGTCGAACTGGGTGTAGTTGTTACGTGATACCCCGGCGCCGGACGGGGTCTGGATATTGACCTGCGGCGTGCCGTTGGCGCTGTTTACTACCGTCGGCTGCTGGTTTTTTGGCGCACCGGCGTCCGCCACGATAGCGGCCTGCGCCGTCTGCACGGCCCCCATCGCCAGCCACAGGCTCAGGCTGATGGCGCTCACCTTGCCGATTAGCTGGCTGTGGGTATGGCCGATGCCGGAAGAACGTGACGAACCGGCGCGGCCGGAGCGGGCGATATCCGCCACCACCATCAGCATGCCGCGCGCTTTGTTGAAGACAATTCGGTACAGGTTCTTATTCATGGTTCGTTCCTTTAAACGCTTCCGGCAGGCTCACGGTGAGCGGGTGATTCTGTTGCCACTCTCTGGCGTGTTGACGGCTGACGTGGCTGCCGTGGAACAGCATCACGCGCTTGCCACGTTCTGCGCCGCGGTGATACAGCGCGCGGCAGACGTGGTCGGGGAAGATATCGCGGCGCATCAGGTTGTACATCGCGGGGGTATGGCCGAAGGGGGCGATCCAGTCGCTGAACCAGATCCGCTCTCCGCTATCCCAGTCCTCTTCTTTCATCTCGATGGCGGGGCGGGTGAGGTAGCGGGCTTCCGCCTCCTCGTTCATGCTGGCCCAGCTGAGGAAAAAGACTGGCCGGTCGTTTTCGCTCACCAGCACGTACTGTTGGCGTTTGATGATCGGCAGCAGCAGGGTGGGCAGGGCATGCAGCGGGGCGTCCCGGTGCATCGGGGAGTGCATCCACAGCCAGACGGTGGCCCCCAGCACTTCGGCCTCGCTCTCCTGGCCGCCGAGGATCAGCGGCGCTTTGATATCCAGATGTCCGACGCGCATCACCAGCTCCAGTTGAGGTTAAAGCCGAGCGTGAGATCGCTGGTTTCAAAGCCGTCCGGCTTCGAGAATGGCGTTCCGGCGAACAGGTCATAGCCAGTGTTGAAGGCGTTGCCGCGCAGGCCCGCCACGCCGCCCGCCAGGTGTTTACCCACCTGCAGGTCGGAACTGTAACCGCCCACTTCGCCGTAATCGGCACCCAGATAGAACTCCTGGTTCGGCAGCGGCGTGCGCCAGGCCAGATCGTTACGCACGTACCAGCCGTGGCTGGCACTCAGGGTGCGCTCCGCCGTCAAAGCCGCGTACCGTCCAGCGGTTGCCAATGGCGAACTGATCCTGCGGGGTCAGCGGCGTGTTGCTGATCTGGCGCAGGTACTGCACGTTGTAGCGGAAGTTTTGTGTGCCGATGGCAAACGGCAGATCGAGCTGGCCGCTTATCAGGGTAATTTTGCTGAGCGCGGTCGCATCGCCCCAGAACTCTTCCGGCGCAGGCTGTGCGCCGAACCAGCGGGTGCCGCGCTGATAGCTGATGCCCGCATCCAGCGTGGCCTGGCCGATGTAGTGGCGATGATCCAGCCCGATGCGCCAGCCCGCGGTCTGACGACGCTGGACGCCCACTTCCGTGTCATCGATAAAGTTGCGGGTCTCCCGCGCCAGCACGTCGTAGCTAAAGGTGGTTTTTTGCGAGCCGCTGCGGTGCAGCACGCGGCTGAGCTGGATATCGAGGTTTTTGCTTTTACCGCTGTAGCGATAATCACTGTTCAGCCCGGCGACGGTCTGGTGGTAGTCGTAGTCGCTGCCGGTGACGCCCAGCATCCAGTAGCCAAAGGGCACAGAGTAGTGCGCCGTGTAGTTTTTGCTGCCTTTGCCGCCCTTGTCGTTCAGGTCGTGACTGGCAGAGACATACAGCAGGTCGCTCAGGGAGAAGGGGTTATCCAGCGACAGCGTGACGCCGCCCTGATAGCGCCCGGTGGTTTCGGTCCCGGCATCGTCCAGCGACAGGCCGATACGCCACATTTTGCTCTGCTTACGGGTGATCACCACGTCGCTCTCGCCCGGGTTCTCTCCCGGCAGCAGCTCCATATTGGCCTCTACCGTCGGCAGACGTTGTAAGTTTTCCAGCCCCTGTTCAATATCGCGCAGATCCAGCAGGTTCCCTTCGTGGGCCGGGAAGGCGCTGTACAGCTGGATATAGTCATCGCTCTCTTTGGTGAGCCGCACATGGCGGATGGTGCCCGGCACAATGGTGAGTTTCAACGTTCCGCTTTTCAGATCCTGCGACGGGGCCAGCACGCGGGTGGTGATCCAGCCGTGGTCAACGAGGCGGTTCTGCATCGTGCTCATCAGCAGATTGATCCCTTTGCCGCCCAGACAGCGCCCCTGCGCCTGGTCCGCAATCCGCTGCAGCGGCACCCAGTGGGGCAGGGCTTGCTGGCCGCTCAGTTCGACGCGGTTGATCGGGAAGCAGGGGGATTCCGTCGGAAACGCAATCTTGCCAAAGCCGGATGACGGCTCAGAAAGGCGTACATCGGGAACAGGCGGGGTTAATTGCTGTTCCAGGGCTCTCTGACGCTGCTGCTGAATAATAAATTGATTATCTGGCTCCGCTGCCTGGGCAGGGATCATTAAAGACAGGCCAGAGGCTGACGCTATTATTATGGCGATATTGTGTCGGGCTTTCATCGGCGGATCCGTGCTGTGTAAGCAAAAAGAAGACAATGTGAATTTGTGTAAAATTGTTTAAGTATTGCGAGGGGAAGGAAAGGGGGATTAATCCTAAAGCACAGAATTATCCGAGTTTCAGGCTCCTTAATTCTGGTAGGTTTGCGCCGGGAAAGAATATATCGGGGGTTTCACGTGGATTGCGGGAAATATCCACGTGAAACTTAAGTGAAATTAATGCTTATTTCTGAATGCGGTCAACGCGCACAACCGGAGGCGTTGATTTTTTATCCAGGCTGCCGTTAATGCTGATCATATTATCGGGCTGGACGGTGCGGCCATCAAATACGGCCTTGGGAATTACAGTATCAATGGTGCCGGTTTTATCGCGGAATTTAAATTTATCCCCTTCGCCGCCATCAATGAGATTACCCCGTAAGGAGATCGTGGCGCCATCGTGCATCTCTTTGGCCTGCTCCACGGTCATGATTCTGGCGTCTTCCGCCCCACGATAGCCATCATCCAGGGAGTGTGGCGCTGGAGGAGCAGTATCTTTTTTAAGTCCACCATTATCTTCGGCATACGCCGTTGAGATTAAAAGACAACACAATAAGGGTGCGACGGTTAATTTCATACTGCCTCCTTAGTTTAACTTGCTTGACAGATTAAGCCTGGTTGCTATTTTTTATTTTGCAAACAAGAACACTCCTAATCAAATTTATCTATAAAAATCATCTGGCTGCATAATATTAATTAACGAGACGGTGAGGTGATATATGGCAAAAGTAAAAGAAAGTTCCCCTCCTTTGCCCGGTGTGAAACAAAACCATACCGCTCTGCAGTTTGAATACGATGCCCGCCGCTTCGGTTTTGTGCTGTTATTGTTGATTATTGCCGCTGCGCTGGCAGGCGTTTTTTCAGGTGGTTATTTTAGCGACGCGACAAAAATCAACGCCGCCAAGAGTGTGCAGGTCAAATATCAACGTTTTGGCCGACTGCAAACGCCCCTTGAGCTGAAAATTACGTTGCCCGGTCAAGGCACTGCGCCGCTGACATTGCGTGTCGGTGGAGAATATATGGCGCGAACGCAAACCGATAATATCTGGCCGCAGCCTGATGAAATGCACAGCGAGGGTGGGGAGCTGGTGCTGGTTTATCAGGAGGCAAAACCACGCAAAGATTTTAACGTCTGGATCTATAACACCCCGGATAAACCCGGTAAGACCGTCACCACCGTCACCGTAAATAATCAGCCGGGTCTCTCTTTCTGGCAATTTATCTACCCGTAGGGGGCCAGCATGGAAATGATACTCAGGGCGGTGGCGATTTATCTGATTTTGCTGGTGGTGTTTAAAATCGCCGGAAGGCGGGCGCTGCTGCAAATGACCAGCTTTGATTTAATCCTGTTATTGATAATTAGTGAGGCCACGCAGCAGGCGCTGTTAGGGGATGATTTTTCGGTGACCGGTGCCATGCTAACCATTATTACGCTGGTGGTGATTGATATGCTTTTCGGGCTGGCAAAAAAATACATTTCCGGTGCGGAATCCATGTTCGATGGCTCGCCGGTTATTCTGGTGGTGCACGGTGAATTACAACAAGAGAAATTAAAGAAAGTGGATGTCTCCTGCGACGATATTCTGGTATCGGCCCGACAAAATCACGGCATATATCAGCTGGAGAAAATTAAATACGCAATCCTTGAACGTAATGGGCATATATCGATTATTCCCGAAGAGAGTGAATCATGAAAGAAAATATCTGGAACCAGGCCAAAACCACCAAGGAACTCACCCGCCAGGTGTCAACGGTGTTGACCGACTTAGGCTGGCTGCTCACCACGGCAGAGTCCTGTACCGGTGGCAATGTGGCCTCTGCACTCTGTGCCAGAAAAGGATACTGCCTCCTTCTTTGGCACTGGCGTGGTGACCTTTAACAATGAAGCTAAACACAAGGTGTTGGGCGTCAGCAATGCCACGCTTGAAAAGTACACCGCCGTGAGTAGCCAGACGGTGGGCGAAATGGCCGAAGGGGCACTGAAGCTGGCCGATGCGGATGTCAGCATCGCTATCAGCGGTTACGCGGGGCCGGATGGCGGGGAGGATGGCACCCGGCGGGCACCGTCTGGTTTGGCTGGTGCTTTCGCGGCGAAGTGACCACCGCCGTACAGCACTTTACCGGCGAATGTGAAGATGTGATCGAGAAAGCGGTTCGCTATGCACTTTCTGAACTGTTGCGGCAGGTTCCGCACTGGAAAAAGCAGTTGCATTAAGGAGAGGCTATGAGTGTGGTGGTAATTACCGGCGCAACGGCTGGGGTAGGGAAAGCAACCGCGCTGCGTTTTGCGGCGGCGGGATACGACGTGGGACTTATCGCCCGCGATGATCATAGTCTTGAGGCCACGCGGGCGGAGGTGGCGAACTATGGCGTCAACTGCCATGCGGTGAGTGTGGATGTGGTGGACGCCACGGCGCTGAGCCAGGCGGCTCAGACCTTGGCCGACCAGCTGGGCGCTATCGACGTGTGGATAAACAACGCCATGTGTACCACTCTGGCGCCGTTTTACAGCATCACCGACGATGAGTTTCGCCGGGTAACGGAGGTGACCTATCTGGGCTGCGTTAACGGCACGCGGGCCGCGATGGAGCAGATGATCCCCCGTGACAGCGGGGTGATTATCCAGGTCGGCTCCGCGCTGGCCTACCGCTCCATCCCACTGCAATCGGCCTACTGCGGCGCCAAGGCGGCGATCCGCGGCTTCACCGATGCGCTGCGTACCGAGCTGATGCACGAGCGCAGCGGCGTGCACCTGGCGATGGTGCAGATGCCGGGGCTGAACACCCCGCAGTTTGACTGGGGCGCGGAACAAGTTTGCTTACAGTATGCGCCCGGTTGCGCCGGTCTTTCAGCCGGAGGTTGCCGCCGAGGCGATTTACGGCGTGGCGCAAAAGCCGGTGCGCGAGCTGTGGGTGGGGCGCAGCACCATCGGGGCGATTGTCGGGCAGTTTCTGTTCCCCGGTCTTCTCGACCGGATGATGGTGAAAAATGCCTGGGAAGGGCAGATGGAGGAGGCGCTCAACCCGCCAGACAGACAGGATAATCTCGCCAACCCGGTCGGCGGCGAGCATCGGATACACGGTCATTTTTCACCGGAGGCCAAATCCCGGGCCGCAGCCATCACCTCCGGCGTGCCGGGTAAAGTGCTGGTGGGTACCGCGGTGGTGACCGGGCTGGTGCTGATCGGTAAGTTGATAGGACGGCGGAAGTAGTGTTACAGGCCGGGTAAGCCTGAGCGCCACCCGGCGATCCCGGCGAAAGTGCCCCTCGAAGGCTGCGTGATCCCCACAACAATAGTGGCACGGTCGGCCCCCTCTCCTCTTTGGGGAAAGGGTTTGGGGTGAGGGGTTCCCTCTTCCTCAAGAGCAGAGGGATCCGCACAAACAAGAGCGGCACGGTCGGCCCCCTCTCCCCTTTGGGGAGAGGGTTGGGGTGAGGGGAACATGCGACTCAGGTGGCGGTTCCCTTCACCTTACGTTCTGTACTTCCCTGCCAGCCGCAAGGGAGAGGGGCACTTTCATGTTATTCAGTGATAACCCTCGGTATCCGTGACCTTTGCCGCGGAACACGTAGTAGCTCCAGGCGGTGTAGACCAGAATCAGCGGAATAATCAGCAGCGTACCCACCAGCATAAACAGCTGGCTGGACGGCGGGGCGGCCGCGTCCCAGATGGTGATGCCCGGCGGGATAATGTTGGGCCACAGGCTAATGCCCAGCCCGCTAAAGCCGAGGAAAATCAGCCCGAGCGTCAGCAGGAAGGGGCGAGCGTGACTGTGCGGGTTACGGGTGAGCCGCCAGATCAATACCCCGCATACGGCCACCAGTATCGGCACCGGCAGGAAGTAGAAGAAGTTAGGCAGCGAGAACCAGCGGTCGGCCACAAACTGCCAGCCGAGAGGCGTCCAGATGCTGACCACCGCCACGACCGCCAGCAGCGCCAGCAGCACATGGCGGGTCAGGTCGCGCATATGGCGCTGTAACGCCCCTTCGCTTTTCATGATAAGCCAGGTGGTGCCCAGCAGGGTATAAGCCACCATCAGCCCCAGCCCGCAGAACAGGTTGAACGGCGTCAGCCAGTCCAGCGCGGAACCGGCAAAACGACGGCCCTCCACGTCGAAACCGTTAATCATCGCCCCCACCACAATGCCCTGGCTGAAGGTCGCCAGCAGCGAACCGGCGGCGAAGGAGATGTCCCAGAAGCCGCGGTGCGACGGCGTGGCTTTAAAACGAAACTCAAAGGCCACGCCGCGGAAGATGAGACCAATCAGCATGGCAGTCAGGGGGATCGTCAGGGCGTCGATAATCACCGCATAGGCCAGGGGGAAGGCACCAAATAGCCCCGCGCCCCCCAACACCAGCCAGGTTTCATTCCCGTCCCACACCGGCGCGACGCTGTTGACCATCACGTCACGCGCCTGCGGGTCACGCTCAAAGTAGAAGAGCATGCCGATACCCAAATCGAACCCATCCATGATGATGTACATCAGGGTGGCGAAGACGATGATGGCAAACCAGATCACTGAGATATCGACGCCCATTATGGTTTCTCCTCTTCCGGTACCGGTTCTGCCGCCGAGAGCGGACGCGCGGGTCTGCCGTCAGTATTCAGGGAGAGATTGTCGGTAGGCTGCGGTCCTTTCTTAATTAACCGCACCAGGTAGACATACCCCACGCCGAACACCGAGCAGTAGACGACAAAAAACGCCAGCAGACTGATGCTCATCTGCAAGGTACTGTGCAGCGACACCGCATCAATGGTGCGTAGATAGCCATAGACCACCCACGGCTGACGGCCCACTTCGGTGGTGATCCAGCCCGCAAGGATGGCCACCAGCCCGGCTGGCCCCATGCTCAGGGCAAACCAGTGGAACGCACGGGAGTGATACAGCCGGTGGCGATGGCGCAGCCACAGGCTGACAACGCCCATCAGGATCATCAGCAGCCCGAGGCCGACCATCACGCGGAAGGACCAGAAGACGATCAGCGAGTTGGGTCGCTCATCTTTCGGGAAATCTTTCAGCGCCGGGACCTGCTTATCCAGGCTATGGGTCAGGATCAGGCTGCCGAGCGCCGGGATCTCCAGCCCGTATTTGGGTGCGCTCCTCCTCCATATCCGGCACGCCAAACAGCAGCAGCGGCGTGGCTTCACCCGGTGGGTTCTCCCAGTGGCCTTCTATGGCGGCGATTTTCGCTGGCTGGTGTTCGAGGGTGTTCAGACCGTGCATATCCCCGACGAAGGCCTGAATCGGCGCAACCAGCAGCGCCATCCACAGCGCCATCGAGAACATTTTGCGCACCGCCGGCTATCGTTACCGCGCAGCAAATGCCAGGCCCCCGAGGCACCCACAAACAGGGCGCTACTGAGGAAAGCGGCAATGGACATATGGATCAGGCGGTAGGGGAAGGAGGGGTTAAAGATGATGGCGAACCAGTCTTCGGGGATCACCTGGCCGTTCTCGATGCTGAACCCCTGTGGGGTGTGCATCCAGCTATTGGAGGCGAGGATCCAGAAGGTGGACATCAGGGTGCCCAGCGCCACCATGCAGGTGGCAAAAAAGTGCAGGCCTGGCCCGACTTTGTTCCAGCCAAACAGCATCACGCCGAGGAAACCCGCTTCGAGGAAGAAAGCGGTTAAGACTTCATAGGTGAGCAGCGGGCCGGTGATACTCCCGGCGAACTGGGAGAATCCGCTCCAGTTGGTGCCGAACTGATAGGCCATTACCAGGCCCGAGACCACGCCCATGCCGAAGTTAACGGCGAAGATTTTTAACCAGAAGTGATACAGCGAGCGCCAGACGTCATTTTTTGTCTTCAGCCACATGCCCTCGAGCACTACCAGATAGCTGGCCAGACCGATGGTTAAGGCCGGGAAGATAATGTGAAACGACACTGTGAAGGCGAACTGAAGCCTGGCGAGATGGAACGCATCGAGTTCGAACATCGTACTCTACCCCTGTCAGCGAAATGCCCCGTAAGGAACGGGGCATTGTGGTACAGCATTTTTTTCTTCGGTGCAGGGTTACGGTTTTTCTTTACCGGCCCCCAGCTCAGCACCCGTCAATGGATTGGCATCCGGATCTGACTCAGTACGGCCGCCATTGCTTTCAGCATAGCAGCCTGCTCTTTAGTGAGCTTGACCTGAGCCGTACCATCGCCACCGTCAACGGCGGGTTGCGGATCGGCAACGTACTCGAAGTTTTCGTCGCTGTTCCAGCTGCCGCGAAGATCATCACCTGCAGACATATTGTAGTAGGTGGTTGCATATTGTTCGATTGGCGGCAGTTTCCCCGGTGGGAAATTATTGCGAATCGACTGCAATGCTTTCTCAAACGACAGCTGGGTGCGCGGCTTCACGGGTCATCAGGAACGCAAGGGCATCTTTTACACCCACATCGTCAGTGACGTTGATCAGGCGTTCATAGATGATCTTGGCGCGCGCTTCGGCCGCGATATTGGAGCGCAGGTCGGCTGTGGCCTCACCAATGGTGTCAATATAGGCCGCAGTCCAGGGTACGCCCGCAGAGTTGGTCAGCGGCGGCCCCACCCCCCGTACAGCAGGGAGGTGATATGGCTATCGTTACCGTTGGCCGTCAGGGAGCGATACAGTTCCGCTTCACTTTCGGTGCCTTCGGCCAGTTCGCCTTTGGCACCTTTATTCAGCATACCGACCAACGTACCGATGATTTCAAGGTGGCTCAGCTCTTCGGTAGCGATATCCATCAACATCTCTCTGCGCGCGGGATCGTCGTCCCCCAGCCCCTGCGTGAAGTAACGGCAGGCGGCGGCCAGCTCACCCTGAGGGGCCGCCAAACTGTTCGAGCAGCAGGTTCGCGAGGCCGGGATTCGGCTCGGCGACGCGAACGGTGTACTGCAACTGTTTTACGTGTCGGAACATAGGCTCACTCCTGGGTTATTTTTTAGCTTCCACGCCATCAGCATCTGAACGCAGGAGGAATTGCTCGGTGGTATCCGGGATATGCTGGATGAGCCAGTCGGCCATACGCTGTTTCTTCCGCAAGGATAGACTCGATAGCAGGCACTGACGCCATGTCCCCGGCTTTTTTCGCCGCGGCCAGCAGGGAGGTATAACAGCAATTTCAAACTGCTCGAAAACGTAGCCGCTAATAGAGCCTTTCACAATTTCGTCCGACGTGACCATGCCGCCGACAGACTGGCCGAACGCCATCATTTTGCTCATGGAGTCTTTCAACATCGAACGAGAAATATCGTTACGATCAAGGATCTCTTCCAGCACAGTAATCTGCTGTTTGGTTTCAGTAATATGCTGTTCTATGCGGGCGCGAACATCAGGATAATTGTCGATGCGGCTCGCCATTGATTCGAGCATAGATTCAGCTTGCTTTTCCATGGCGTGAGCATCGCGTAGCCAGTCATGGTAGTGTTCTACGTGATTCATATTTTCTTCCTCGGGTTCGGTTAATTCAGGCTTACTTTTCTGCTTTCTGATTAATATTACCGACGGCCAGATCGGTCAGTTTAAGATCGGTGGATTTCTCTTCTTCCAGCGTCTCGGCTAATAATTTTACCGCCTGGGTATAGCCTAATTGCTCTGCCAGGGTGGCGAGGGTGCCATAGCTGGCAATCTCATAGTGTTCGACTTTCTGCGCTGCCGCGATTAACGCCGCATCGCGCACTTCATTTTTTTCTGTGCTTTCAAGGACTTCATTGGCTTCTTCAATCAAGCCTTCCATTGCAACGCACTTCATTCTTTTCAGTTTAATATTGGGCGTTTTCTCCACGATCTGATCGATACGCTCAATCTGGCCGTGGGTCTCTTCCAGGTGCGCTTTAAACGCAGCGCTCAGATCCGGGCTGGCAGCTTCGCGGGATAATTTCGCCAGAGCACGGGTAAGCTGTTTTTCTGCACTGTAAGTGTCCGATAGCAAGTGAATAAACACATCTTCTATACTTTTCATGTTCATATGCTTTTCTCCAGTGACATAAAAATTCTGCGAGCCCGCGGACCCGCAGATTACCGATTAAAGTGAATAACAGGCTTTAATAATGAGATGAATTAAGAGTTGTCGGATTTGCGTCCGCCACCATGGCTATGCTGACCACCCTTTTTACCTGCTTCAGATGCGCGCTGCGGGTCATTTTTGAAATTACCGCCGCTTTGCTGTCCACCTTTTTTACCCGCTTCAGAGGCCTTTTCACGGTCCTGTGAGAAATTACCTGAACCACCACGTTGCTCTGCCCATATTATGTTTCCTCATTTACATCGTTTATGTCAGTAAGATACGTTTTCATTCGTATCCGGTGTCGTTCAGAATTAAATTTAGTCACTATTTTTAAATCGTCAAACCGGAATTTTTCCAATAATTTCCAGTGCGCATGATGAGTTGGAGAAAATATCGGCTCGCTTGTTTTTATACTATTTCTCTACAAGGTTATGTTATCAAACGACCTTCCGGCAGGGCGGCTTTGCCTGTTTTTTTTGTGTCTCGCTGAAGCGTGCGAGTCCAGACGTGGCGGGGTTCTTTACGTATGTTTACAAAAGTGTTAACAGATGCATAGTGCATAAAAAATTAAAATACGTGGGATTAGTCTTAATTGATTTTTATATTATTCGCAGTATATAAAGGCGACTAAAAAATAATCTAGCGAAGCGGGTGAGTATATTATGCATAGATTACAATGATTCATTGGAAAGGGTACTTCTAAAAGAGTAAGCGAAGGGCGAGATTAAATACCCTGATAAAGTATGATGGTGAAGCGGGTGCCATAGGCAATACTGAGCCGGAGCGGTGACACGGTGTCATCCAGGTGCTGCAACGGTGAACCATATGATTGATTTCATTTCGGGTATCCTGATCCATACGCCTTTCTGGGTCTATCTCATCCTGCTGTTTCTGCTCAGCCGGGGCATCAAGGCACGTAAGCCCGCCACGGTGACGCTGGAGAAGCTGGCCATCATCCCGGCTATTTTTCTGATCTGGGATATCTACGATCTGCTGGTTTTCCGCACGCTGACGCTGGCGACCGGCTCCCTGTGGCTGGTGGGGCTACTCAGCGGCGCGGCGATGGGCTATATCCTGATCAAACGCACGGCGATTGCGCGCGCCGCCGCGCCGCGCAGCCTCTATCGTGCAGCAGACTACTCCGCCCTGCCTTTTATGATGCTCGCCTTCGCGGTGAAGTACGTGCTGGGGGTGATGAGCGCCATCGCACCCGAGGTGCTGCAGCGCCCTGGGGTCAGTGCGTTCGTCATTATCACCGGCGGGCTGTTCGCCGGGGTGTTTGTCGGCAAGTTTGTGCGCTATGTGCGGGTGTATCTGGCACCCGAGGTGCAGCAGGTGGGGTGAGTTCAGTTGCCGGATAAGCGCCATCATCCGTTCTCCACTTCCCGGACCCTCAGCAGTTTGCCGTCACGCCCGCGTTCTGGGGGGCGTACCCGGTCGCGCACCGGATGGAACGCCTCAGAGTAGCAGGCTACCCGTGAGAGAGATTTTCAGAACGGGCTGGCACTGCGAACAACCATCGGCTCCCCGCTAATGGGATGGACAAAATGCAGCTCGCTGGCGTGCAGCATCAGTCGCGGCGTCTTTTCGGTGCCGGGGGGCAGAAGCCCGCCGTACAGGTCGCAGCCCAGAATGGGGTGGCCCAACTGCTGGCAGTGAATACGCAGCTGGTGGGTGCGCCCGGTCTCCGGGATGAGGACGACCCGCGTCACCGGCACGTTTTCCTGATGATAAAAGCGCTCGATGACCCGATAGCGGGAGCGGGCGGGCTTGCCGCTGATGGCGCAAATCGACATCAGCGGGAACAGGGCCGGATCTTTGGCAATGGGGGCGTCTATCACCCCGTCGTCATCGGCCAGATGGCCGCAGAGCAGGGCGGTGTAGATCTTGCTGACGCTGCGCTGGCTGAACTGCTGGCAGAGGGCGGCATTGATCGCCTTGTTACGGGCAATCACCATCAGCCCGGAGGTGCCGAAATCCAGGCGATGCACCAGGGTGCAGCCGGGAAACGTCTGTACCAGCCGGTGATGCACGGAATCGAGGTTTTGCGGATTCTTCCCCGACAGGCTGAGCAGCCCGCTGGGCTTATTGATCAGCACCAGATGATCGTCCTGCCAGAGCGTCTCTATCGGGGTGTGGCACGGCGGGGCAATAAAGGTATCGATAATGGCAGACATCAGGCAGACCGGAGGAAAAAAGAGGAGGGGATGATACCCAATTTGCCGCGCGCTGGCGAATGGGCTTGCCGGGTGGCGCATGGCTTACCCGGCCTGCGAGGGAGGCAGGCCGGGCATGAGGTTAGTCGCTTGCGGTTTCCGTTGCAGGTTCACCTGTCGTTTCAGGCGTTCTGCTGCTGGAGTAGATAAAGAAAAGGGCGATCCCCAGGCAGAGGATGGCGCCGAGACGGCTCATCGAGAAGGGAATCGCCGCGTTGCCCAGCCAGCCAAAGTGGTCGATCAGCATGCTCATGGTCAGTTGCCCGAAAATCACCGCACCGTGGCGACCGCCGTACCGATACGCTGCACGGCAAATACCATGATCACGATATAGGGCACCCCGAACATCGCGCCCAGCAGCTGCCATTTGGGCACATCCAGCAGGGTGACCGCCTGTTTCGGCTCAAAGAAGAAGATCAGCAGGGCGGTGATCAGCGCGCCGACGGAAAAGGTCAGAAAGGCACTTTTAAAGACCCCAACGCTGCTGCCCAGCTGGCCGTTAATGGCGGCCTGAATGCTCAGGGTGGCTCCCCCGATCACCGCCAGAATAATCATAATTAATGTCATTGTTCTTTTACCCCTGTGCAACCAGTACCAGCGCGGCGATGATGAAGCCCAGCGCGATGATACGTTTACTGTCAATTTTGCGGTGCGGCGTTCCCAGCAGACCATAGTGGTCGATGATCAGGCTCTTAAAGACCTGGCCCGCCAGGATGCCAATCATGGTCATGGCGATGCCAATCGCGGGTGTGGCGATGGTCAGAATAATCACGTAGACCGGGCCGAGCACCCCGCCCAGCAGCTGCCATGAGGGCTGGGCGAAAAACGACGGGCTGTTGCGCGGGCTGAAAAACAGCATCAGCAAAAACGTCAGGGCGGCACCGACGCCGAACACGCTGAACGTTGCCCACAGATCGCCCCACTTCACCGCCGAGCGGCCCCAGCAATCCCGCCTCCACGGACAGCCCCATGCCGCCCGCAATAACGAATAAAATCAATATCAGTTGCATACCACGCCATCTCTCCATTGTTCAGGCCGGGAAGCGTACGCCTGAACATCCGTGAGAAAAATGCCATAATGCAATAAACACCTGTGCAGGAAATGCATCAATGTACGACGCGACAAACATCACCATTCGCTGGCTGCTGATCTTTACGGCAGTCTATGAGACCCAGAATTTTTCGGTGGTGGCACGTCGGGAGGGGATTTCAGCTTCGCAGGTTTCCCGCATCATTCATCAGCTTGAGGATGCGCTCGGCCAGCAGCTTTTCTACCGCAATACGCGGGCCATTATCCCGACCGAGAGCGGGCATCTCTTTATCCGTTTTGCACGACAGATGCTTGGCAATCTTGACGATGCGCGCCGGGAGCTGGATGAGCGCAAGCGGGAGCCGTCCGGCGTGGTGCGCATTAACGCCCCGGTCTTTTTTGGCCAGCGGCATATTGCCCCCGGTCTTCCCGGCCTGACCGAGCGTTATCCCCGCCTCAGCATTGAGCTGACGCTGACCGATGATTACATCGATCCCCATCGGGATGCCGCCGACGTGATCTTTCGCATCGGCGCGCTGACCGACTCCACGTTTCACGCCCGGGTATTGGGCCAGCAGTTTTATCATCTGGCCGCCTCCCCGGCCTACCTGCGCAAATACGGCACGCCGGAAACGCCGGACGACATTGTGCAGCACAAATGCCTGATCTATCGCGGCTCGTCCGGTCCCAACCGCTGGCTGCTGCGTCGGCCCGGCGAGGTGTGGACCCACTATCCCGTCTCTCCGCTGATGTCCTCCAATAATGCCGAAACCCTGCTTATCGCCGCGCTGGGTGGGATGGGGATAGTGCTGTTCCCGGACTGGCTGCTTGGCGACAGGTTCCACAGCGGTGAGCTGGTGAAACTGCTGCCGGAATGGGAGACCTCCATCAATACCGAGCCACTCAACATAGCGGCGATCTACCCCCATACGCGCCACCCGCCGCTGAACGTGCGGGCGGTGATTGATTACTATGTTGAGACGTTTGGGTCGCCGCTTTACTGGCAATCAGCAGTGAATGAGCCATTAAAGGAATAAAGCATGTCCGATAACAATTTATCCAGAATGGGGACCGCGAAAGTCACGCTCATCCGCGATGAACAGGGGCATCAGGTTATTGAAAAATCCCCCGTCAGCGAGGTGGAGTATGCGTTTTATCACGCCGCTGCGCCGCGGCTTGGTCTGGCGGGCGTTGCTTCTCCCGCACTGCTGTCCGCCGACGCCCCCCCGGCGCAGGTTAAGGCTGGAATACATTCCGCACCCGGTGGATCAGGATGCCGTGGCGGACGACGAGGTGCTGTCGATGTTGGCCCGCCTGCATGCTTATCCGCCGGACCCGTCATGGACCTGTCATCCCCACGGTTGGTCAGCCGCCGCGCTTGAGGCATCCCTCGCGCTGTTGGCCCTGCCGGATCATGCAGCGCAGCAGATGCGCTGTTTTCATCAGCACAGCGAGGCGTTGTTTCGTCATCCGGGCCTGATATCCGGCGACAGTAATGCAGGTAACTGGGGAAGAAGAGACAACGGTGAGTGGGTGCTTTTTGACTGGGAACGGTTTGGTACGGGAAGCCCGGCTATCGATCTGGCCCCTCTGATTAAGGGGATGGGCACCCCTCAGGCATTCAAGGCGATGGCCGATCGTTATCGTCTTATTGCCGGTTATTCCGACGGGCGTGACCTGACCAAAGAGATTGCCATTGCGAAGGCCTGGATCGTGACGGAGGTGGTTTTACTCCTGCATGCACGGCAGAAAAGCGATTATCCACGTTATCTCAGCTGGTATCGGGAACACCTTCCTGGCTGGTTAGCGAGCACCGTCAACCTTCTTTGAAACCCTGCGTGGAGAACCTCAATGCGTCAACTTTCTCTCCTTTTATGTTTGCTGTTGCTCACCGGTTGCGTCGTCAACGCCCCGCAAAAAGCGCAGTTTAACGCCGAGTATCCTAACCGCCAGGATATTCGGCATCACGCGGTGTACCGCTTTATGACGAAACCGCTCAAGCCGGGCGGGGGTAAGGACTATGGTGCAAACGATCTGGCAGAAACCTTGCGTGCCAGAGCCGACAATGCGGCGATGGTGGAGTTGCGCTTTAACTATCCTGCCAGAAGGTTGCAGGTGAAAACGCTGGATGCGCAAAACAGTACGCTGCGGGAGGTGACTTACGTGCTGCTGGATGAATCGGCGGCAAAACCGTCCGGGAGTGATAGCCGCTACTTCTTCCTGACCAAAGAGGGAGTGCTATTAACGAAGTATAAAAATTGCACCCCCGGATATGAGCGTCGGTTGCCGCTGGCATGACCGGATGCTGTTCATTACCCGTAACGGCGATATGGCGGTGCAGTTCGCCAGCGGAACGGCGGGCATGGCGTTTCTGGTGATCCCGTTTTATGGCTCAGAGAAGCATCTGACGATTTACCCGAAGGCTACGGGCGTTTAAGGCGTGTTGCGCGCGCTCCTGGTGCGTGTACGGTTCGGGGTGAGGGCATCAGGCCGCACTGAATCGCCGTGCGGCGGCGAACTCTCTTCGCACGTTCACGGGTGACGCGATTGACAGAGAAGTACTGAACGTCAGGTGATCGGAACCGCCACCTGAGCCGCATGTTCCCCTCACCCCAACCCTCTCCCTCAAGGGAGAGGGAGTCGATCGCGCAACGACTAAACTCATGAATTGCTACTATGGATTTTCATTACCTTGCTAATAAAACTGTAACTACGTTCAGTCTCTTTCAGGGTTACGCTCATGTTTCTGTCATGGTGGTTAATCGTTCCTGTCGTCATAGGGATCGCCATACTTTTCATTATGGTGTCCCGGCTCTCCAATGAGGTTGATAAGCTGGAAACGGCATTACAAGAAAGCAGGGGACAGCTGAAATCCCTCGGTCAGCAGGCTGATGAGTTCAAGCTGGCGAATCTGCGCATGACGGAAAATGTGTTGCGGGTTAAGGCTTGCGCCCAAAGTCTGCAAAACAGCAACGGCGCTGAACAGGAAAGAGTGCTGTATGAAATGACCTGTGCCCTCAATCTGGCCACGAGTCATGTTATGAATCACCCTGATTTTATTGCGCCTCGTGCAGCGCCAGAGACCGCTTTCGCGCAGAAGGTTAACGAATCATTGCCGTTAATGTTTCGGTGAAATGCCGGTGTAGCATTCACCCCAGCCTTCTCCCGGAAGGGCTGAGGGATCCCCACAAAAGACCTGGCACGGTCGGCTCCCTCTCCTCTTTGGGGAGAGGGCTGGGGTGAGGGGAAACATGCGACTCAGGTGGTGGTTCCGTTCACCTTAGGTTCAGCGCTTCTCTGTCAGATGCGTCACCCGTGAACGTGCCAGGGGGGCTCGCCGCCTCCCCCCTGGCTACCCCGGCTCCCGGCAAAGAAAATCGCCGCTTCGCGGATTATTCGCCCCATCCCTGGGGCTCACCCCTACGGGGCCAGCGCAGGCGCTGTTCAAAATTGCTCCCGGCAATTTTGTCCTCAGCTTATTCCTTCAGGCTTTCGGGTCGGGCACCAGCCTGCATCCATGCAGGCTATGCCCTCTCGGCGCGTCCCTGCGCCTCGCCCCGGCCTTCCGGAAACGCTTCGGCGATTTTTCAGCCGGACAGGGGAGTCGCTGTAAGTCTTCTAAAATATTGTGATTATTTCATTGCTGTAAGGGCAATAAAATAATGGGGCTTCCTCAGCCCAGAAGGGAGAAGGGGCCGACCGTGCCAATATCAGGAGAGGGGGCCGATCGTGCCGATATCTCCTCTCCCTCCAGGGAGAGGAAGAAATCCTACCGCTCCCGCAGCGCCTCTTTCGCCCGGTTAAACGGCTTGATCATATAGTCCATCACCGATTTCTCGCCGGTCTTGATATCCACCGTGGCAATCATCCCCGGCACAATCGAGAAGTGTCTGCCCGCTTTGTTGACCAGGTAATCCTGGCTGGTGCGGATAAACACCCGGTAATAGAACACCTCCGGTTTGGCTTCATCCTGGATGGTGTCCGGCGAGATGGTCTCCACCACGCCGTCCAGCCCGCCGTAGATGGCGTAATCGTAAGCGGTGATCTTCACCAGCGCCTTCTGGCCGGGATGGATAAAGGCGATATCCCGGGGCGACAGGCGGGTTTCGATCAGCAGGTGATCGTCCACCGGCACAATCTCCATCATCTCGCCGTTGGGCGGGATAACGCCGCCGATGGTGGTCACCTTAATGTTCTTCACGATGCCGCGCACCGGGGAGGTCATGGTCAGACGGGTGACCGAGTCCTCACGCCCCTTCAGCACCGCAGAGAGCATATCCACTTCCGCATTGGATTTGGACAACGCCTCCCGCGCCTGGACGTAATACTGCGAACGCAGGTCGGTCAGCTTCAGCTCCAGGTCGCTCTTCTGGCGCTGCAAGCGCAGGGCTTCGACGTGGCTGGCGGCACCGGTTTTCACCAGCCGCTGGGTGATCCCAAGCTCCGTGTTCACCAGTTCCAGCGCCTGGCGCAGCTCGCGCCGGGAGTCTTCCAGCTGCTCGCGGCGGGAGTTATAGAGCCGGGTTTCAGCGGCGATCAGATCGGTCCATTTCGCCAGTTCAGGCGGGAATACCAGCGGCTGATCGTTCACCTCTGCATGCAGACGGGCGCTGGAGGCGAGCGACGCGCGGTAGCGGGCAGCGCTCTCACCCACGTTGGATTCAGAGCGGGTCGGGTCGAGACGCGCCAGCACCTGCCCGGCCTGCACCTGGTCCCCCTCGTGGACCTTGAGTTCTGCCAGGATCCCGCCGTCGAGCGACTGTAATACCTGCTCGCGGGAGCTGGGGATCACCTTCCCGGTGCCGGTGGAAACCTCATCCAGAATGCTGTACCACGCCCACACCCCGGCGATGACAAACAGCAGCAGGCTGATTAACACAATGCTTCTGGCCCCGGTATAACCACTCTCGGAGCCGAGGGCGTTATCCAGGTCGTCCATCGCGGCGGCATCATGCTGATTGATTTTCATTTTTCCACTCCCGGCCATTCGCCTGCTGTTGCTGCTGCATCCGGCTGTTGCTCAGCGCCTGGGCTTTCGGCGCATCCATCACCAGCATTCCCTCTTTTAGCACCACCACGCGCTCCACCAGCTCCAGCATCGGCACGCGGTGGGTGGCGACGATCAGGGTGCGGTTGCCCAGCCACTGGCTCAGGCCGCTGGATAAACTCGCGTTCGGTGTGCTCATCCAGCGAGGCGGTAGGTTCGTCCAGCAGGACGATGTTGGGATCGCGCAGGAACATACGCGCCAGCAAAATCGACTGGCGCTGACCGCCGGATAGCCCGACGCCGTTCTCCATAATCTGATGGTCCAACCCTTTCGCCAGCTTCTGCACGAAGGCGGCCGCGCCGCACATCTCCAGCACGGCAAAAATCTCGTCGTCGGTGGCGCGCGGCATCCCGAGCGTAATGTTCTCCCGCAGGGTGCCGTAAAACAGCCGCGCGTTCTGGCTCATCAGGCCGACGTTGCGGCGCACGTCCGCCATGTCGAGATGGGGCAGGCTGAGGTTGTCGAGCCGCAGCTCGCCGCCTACCAGATCCATGCTGCCTACCATCGCCTGCAACAGGGTTGATTTGCCCGCGCCGTTACGGCCCAGGATCGCCACGTGCTCGCCGGGTTTGATCTCCAGCCGGTTGATGCGCAGCGCCGGGTTTTGCACGTCGCCGCCGTAGGCAAACTGCGCCTGTTCGAACAGGTAGTGACCGCGCAGCACGTCCTGGCGGATCGGCGTCTCTTCGCGTTGGTTCTCGGTGGGGAGCTGCATAATGTTGTCCAGCCCCTCTTTAGCCGCTTTGACCTGCTGCCAGCGGGCCAGCACGCCGCACAGGGTGGCCATCGGCGCAATCATCCGCGAGGCCAGCATCGAGGCGGCCACCACCGCACCGGTGGTCATTTCCCCTTCGATCACCATCGGGGCACCCACCACAATCACCGCGGTGTAGACCAGGCTCTGAATGGTCATCCCCCAGCTGATCAGCCCCTGGGTCAGCTCGCGGGTCTTCAGGCCGGACTCGGCGGTGATCTGAACGTAGCTATTCCACTGTTGCAGGAAGCGGTTCTCGGCCTGCATCAGCTTGATATCCTCCAGCCCCTGCACGCTCTCCACCAGTACGGCGTTGCGCAGGGTGGATTCATGGGCTGCCTGCTTCGCCAGCGACGCCAGCTTTTTCTGCAGCAGCAGGCCCGGCAGCACCATCAGCACCGCCGCCACCGGGGCGATCCACGCCAGCTGAGGGGCGATGATGGCCAGTACCCCGACAAACAGGAAGAAGAAGGGCAGGTCAACGATGGTGGAGATGGTGGATGAGGTCACCATCTCGCGGATCTGCTCCAGCTCGCGCAGCTGAGAGATAAAGCTGCCGGTGGAGCGGGGCACCGCGCTGTTGCGCAGGCGCAGGGCGTGGCCGAACACCCGGTCCGAGACGCGCAGGTCGGCCCGTTTCCCCAGCAGATCCATAATGTGGCTGCGGGCGAGTCGCAGAATAAAGCCGAACAGGGTGGCAATCAGCACCCCGATGGTCAGCACGTACAGGGTGGGGTAGGACTGGGCGGGGATCACCCGGTCATAGACCTGCATCGAGAACAAAATCCCGGCCAGCGACAGCAGGTTGATGAACAGCGCCGCCAGCATCACGTAGGTGTAGGGGCGCAGGTCGCGCATCACCAGCCGGTAGAGCCAGTCCGGGCGGTATTTTGAGATATAGGCATCCACGCGGCTGTCTTTTAACGCCGCCAGCGGACGCAGGGCCACCACCTGATGAATGGCGGGTAACATCTTCGCCAGCGAGATGCGGTTGGTCTGCGCCTTGCCGTCGAAGAAGCAGACGTCCAGCATATCTTCGCCGTCGAAGTGCTCGATCACACCGATCTTGCCGTCATTAAGCTCGACCACCACCGGCAACCGCCAGCTGTTGATCGACTCCTGGCCGTTGTTCAGCAGCTTAAAAGAGAGCCCCGCCTCGCGGGCCAGCCCGGTCAGGGCCGGGGTTTTACTCTTTCCCTGTAGCCAGGGTGCGCCCGCCACCAGCGCCCCAGGGGAACAGGCCACCCGGTAGCGGGTGGCGACATAGCCAAACGCCTGCGCCCAGTGTTCCAGCGCCTCCTGCGTCAGCGGCTCCTCGTGAAGAATATCGTCTTGCTTCATGGCTGGATCTCCACTGACTGAATCGTGTGGTTTTCAAGGTCGAAGGCATTGCGCATCCGTCCGGTGTTATACAGGCAGTTGATCTGCAGCTGGTGCAGTTGTCCGGCGGTTTGCCACTGGGTAAAGCGGGCCTGGTAGACCTCCTGCTCGGCGTTCAGTACGTCCAGCAACGGGCGGGAGCCGAGATCCAGATACTGCTGCTGATAGAGTTCGCGGGTGCGCTGGCTGAGGGTCTCCTGACGGGACTGGATCTGCAGGGTGCTCATCAGGCTCATCACCTGGCTGCGGGACTCCTGCAATTTTTGCCGCACGTCCAGCCGGGTGCGCTGCACGTTGGACTGCGCCGCCTCCACCGCATGGCTGGCGGCGTTACGCCGCGCGTTCAGGCCGCCGCCCTGGTAGATGGGCATCTCGACGTTAACCGACACGTTGTACTGGGTTTTATCCAGCGTGTCGTGGCCGGGATAGCGATTGTTAATGTAGTGGCGCACCTCCGGCTCCAGCGAAATGGTCGGGGTCATCTGGGCGTTGGCGTAGTCCAGATTGGCCTGCGCGACGTTGGCCTGCGCCCAGGAGGAGAGCACCGCAGGCACCAGCCGGTCATCCGGCTCCTTAATGTCGCAGCTGCGGCCAGTTTCTCCGGGAAAGTGTTGCTGACCGCGTTGAGGTTGCTCCAGCCCAGGTTGCTCATCAGCGTAGCGCGGGCGCTGTCGAGATTAGCCTGATACTGCATCAGCTGCGATCGTGCTCCTTCGATACGGGCGTCGGTCTGTACCACGTCGGAAAGCGAGGTGGCCCCTTCGTCATTACGCTGGCGCGTCAGTTTGCCGATGCTACCCAGCGCCTCAAGCTGCTCTTCGGCGGTATCCACCATCTGCTGCCACATCTGCACCTGCACCAGCGCGGTCGCGGTATCCCGGGCGATGGTATCAATGCTCAGCAGCACATTAGCCTGCTGCGCCACCACGCCCGCGTCTTCGGCGCGCACCTGGCTGGCAACCTTGCCAAAGTCATAGAGCATCTGGGAGAGGGAGAGCACCACGGAAGGGGTAAAACCGGTATCGCTGGAGTTGTTACTGTAAGCCGTTGTTAATACCGGCGCTGATCTGCGGGTAGTACTTCGATTTGGCAACATCTACCTGCTGTATCTGTTCGTAGAGTTTGCCCACCGCTTCGCGAATGGTGGGGTGCCAGTTAACGGCACGTGTCACCGCATCGCCCAGGGTTAAGGTGCCGGGCGCGGCCTGGCTTGTCGGCAATGCAACGCGTCCATTCAGAGAGGGCAGCTCCTGATTTTCATTTAATTGCCCAAAACTAATGACCGCAGGGGAGTCGGCGGCCAGGACCTGCCCGGACAACAGGCAGCACCCCAGCCACCAGCAAGGTACTTTGTTCATGGCATTATCCCTAAAAAACTGAACAACTTTATAATGTTAAGCCCGGGCGATGTGCGCCCGGGTCTTGTTATTAGCCTTAGCTGGTGATGATGTGTTGTTGGTTAACCAGTTCCTCGTAAGTTGTCCTGAACGTTATCCAATGTTACCAGTGTAGTATTGGTGTAAATATTTGCCGCTCCGTCTCGGTCGACAGAGATCACGGTATTGCCATTGCTGTTGGTAACGTGCAGATAGTTACCCAGCGTTGCGCTTTGACCGTTCCAGCCCACCAGCAGATCGCTGATGTCGATCTTGTCTCCCTGCGCCAGCGAGAAGTTGGTCCAGTGGTCATTGCCCCCGTTGCCCGCCGTGCCGTTACCTGCCGTGTTGTTCAACACCTCGTAAATCAGCGTGTCGCCATAGGCGCTACCGGTGAAGGTATCGTTATGCTCGGAGCTGACGAACTTCGGTGCCATATCAATGGTCAGGGTCGCGGTATCGGAGGTGCCGTTATCGCCGGTCAGTTTGTAGGTAAAGGTCTCCTTCGTGGTCATCGAGGCCAGCGAGACGCCGCTGTTCAGGGTGTAGGTGTAATGCCCGTCCACGCCGATGGTCAGCACCCCGTAATGCCCCTGAACCGTGGCGGTCGCCGTGGCGGTGGTGTACGGATCCAGCGTGGTGACGGTGCCGGTATAGCTGGTGATGCTCAGACGGCTGTCCACCGAATGGAGCTGATCCAGCACGCCGCCCGAATCCGAACCGTCAAAGATATTGCCGGTGACGGTGTGGCCCGCCGTGGTCAGTTCATTATTCAGGAACACGGTCGTCCCGGTGACGTACGGCGTGATGGGAGATGGCGCCTACCCCCAGCGGCCCCATGGAGCCGGTAAAGCTCAGGGTGTAAGTCCCCGCGTCCAGATCCAGACCCGCGACGTTGATGGTGGCAATGCCACCCAGCAGCAGACCGCCATTGAAGGAGCCGCTTCTGGAAACCCCCGCCCCGGTAATGGTCCAGTTCACGTTCAGGCCGCCCAGCGTCAACAGTGAGGCGACGTTGAAGTGGAGCACGACGTCATGCAGGGCGGTGTTGGCCGCCACCACAAACTCGCCGCTGCCTCTGCCCGTGGTAGGGGCCAGCAGGGCGGCGTTCCAGGTCGCGTTACCCACCGTATCATCCCGATAGGCCGCCACAGGGTGGGTCGCATCCACGCTCAGCGTATCGCTGACGTCGTTGACCGCATCCAGCGCCACCGGCGTTGGGGTGATGTTCAGCGAGGCGGTGTCCTTATCGCCATTCGGTGCCGTCACGGTATAGACGAAGGTGTCCGGCGTGCTGATCAGGTCGGCCCCCACCCCGGCCCGCAGGGTATAGGTGTATTTGCCCTGCGCGTCGATCAGCAGGGTGCCGTACTGCCCCTCAATGCGGGTGGTGCCCGTGGCGTTCACGTCAACGCCGTTCACCTGGGTGACGAAGGTGCCTGCTGGCACAATGTCACTCTGCAGCACGTCGCCGGTTCGTCGCGGCGGTGGTGCTGGTGACGGCATAAACATGATCTTCCAGGATGTTGATCTGGTAGCCGGTCAGGGCGGTGATCCCTGAGACGGTGTTCATCAGGAAGATGTATTCCCCTGCCGGCAGGGTCAGCGTCAGCGGCGCTGAGGTGCCGCCCAGCAGCGGCGCACGCAGCCAGCCTGACTCGGTGCGCATCCGCTCATAGCTCTGGGTCGCCGGGTTGAACTTGTAGATATAGAGGTCAAACACCGACGCCAGGGCAACCCCGCCAACAGACCCCTGAATGGTCATGGTGCGGGTGGTGCCTTCCTGCACGCTGTACTTCATCGTCTCGCTGCGATCGTCCAGCAGGTTGAGATTCAGCACGTTACCCAGGTTGACGCCCACCACGGTAAAGCCGCTCTGGCTCGATGGACCGTAGTCGATAGCCTGCACCTGCGTGTTGAAGGTCAGGGAGGCGGTATCGTCCACTGCCGTCACGCTGTTTGCGCACCGTGTTTTTCACCCAGGGTGATCACCAGGCGGGCGTCGTCCGTGGCCCCTTTCCCGGCGATGTTGTAGGTGAAGGTATCGGTCCGGCCCAGCACCGAGGCGCTGGTGTTGGTCAGGGTGTAGGTTATAGCTCCCGTCAGTATGCAGGGTCAGGGTGCCGTACAGCCCGTTGATGGTGGTACCTGCCGCACCCGCCGCCACGTTGACCGTGACGCCGTTGGCGTTGGTCACGCTGGTGACCACCGTGCCGTTCGGGGCGCTGTCGCTACCGCTCACCGGATCCACGTCGGTGATGACGTTGCCGTTTTGCACCAGCGTGCCGGTCAGGGTGCCCGCGGTGGTTTGCGTGACGTCCACATCAAGGCTGGTGTACGACCCGGTCGCCAGCAGGTTGGAGTTGTAGCTCAGCACGCGATACTGCCCGCCCGGCAGGCCGGTCAGGTTCAGCGTCACGCCGCTGGCCCCGAGGGTCAACAGGTTAGCGAACTGCGGCAGGCCGGTATCCACTTCTGTAGTCCATGTGGTGCCGTTCCAGCGCTGAACGATGATCTCCAGGGTGTTGAGCAGGGAGAGGACAATGCCGGTAGCGCTGGCGTTGATCTCCATGTCTGCGCTACCGCCGGTCGGTACGCTTGAAGGTCACCTGGGCCGAGTTTTCCCCCAGCAGCGACAGCACGTTGCCGACGCCGCCCACCAGCTGAACGCCATAGTCACTGTACTGGGCAGTGCTGACGGTGGCGTTGGTGGTCAGGGCCAGCCCCACCACGTTGTCACTGGCCGACAGCGGCAGGTTTTGGCGCAATCACCGTGCCGGTGACGGAGGTATTACCCGCCGCATCGGTGGCCGACAGGGTGATCCGCTCCCCTTCGGACTGCTTATCGGTGAAGGTGTAGCTCCAGTTGCCCTGCGCGTTGGCGGTGGTGGTCACTACGCTGTTATCGCTCAGCAGCAGGGTGATGGTGCTGCCCCGCTTCGGCAGTACCGCTCAGGACGCTGCCGTCGGCGTTGAAGGTCCCCTGCGGGGTGCCCGGCGCAACGGTATCCACCACAATCGAACTCAGCGGCGTCACGGCGCTGGTGCCCGCCGCATTGCCTGCGGTGGCGGTAAAGGCGTGAGGACCATTACTCAGCGGCACGGTTGGGGTCCAGGTCCAGACCCCCGCGCTGTTGGTGGTCACCGTGGCTAACAACACGTTGTTGTCATACAGGGTGATGGTGGAGGACGGCTGCGCGGTCCCGGTCAGGGTTGGGGTGGTATCGTCCGTGCTCTGCCCGTTCAGCAGGTTGCCGATGATGCTGCCCACATTGTCGTTCACGCTGGTGATGGCCGGGTGGGTTTGGCACCTGCGAGTACGGCATCCGCAGATCCACCGTCAGCCCGGCGTTACCGGCCCGGTCGGTGGCAAAGACGTGCAGCAGTTCGGCGTTAACCTGTGGGCGTGGTGAGGCGTTGATGCTGAACTTCCCGGGTGGCGTCAGCGACGCCGGTGCCCAGCACCGTCACGTTGTCAGTGCCGAGAATGGTCACGGTACTGCCCGCCTCGGCGGTGCCGTTGACCTGGCCGCCGCTGTTAAGCACGGTGAAGCCGCCCGGCGCACCCGGCGCTACGGTATCGACCGGTGATGGAGGTCACCGGCGATGCCGCGCTGAGGTTGCCCGCCGCATCGGTGGCGGTAGCGGTGAAGTTATGCACCCCGTCGGTGAGGGTGGTGGTGGTCTGCGCCAGCGTCCACTGGCCTTGGGCGTTCGCCGTGACCTCGCCCACCAGAGTGGTGCCGTCGTAGATGCGAACGGTTGCACCGGCCTTCGGCTGTGCCGTTGAGGGTCGGACGGTTGTCGTTAGTCGGATTGCCATTGAGTACCGGACCCTGAATCGAGCCGACGTCATCCACCACCGAGGTGATGACAGGCGCGCCCGGGCGGTAGCATCGAGGTTAAGGTTAAAGCCAGCGGTTGGCAGGCTCACGTTGCCCACCGCATCGGTGGCGGTCACCGTCAGGGTGTGCTGTCCGTCTGCCAGCGGCGTCGTTGGGGTAAAGCTCCAGGCGTTGTTAGCGTCGGCCACCACGCTGCCCAGCAGTCGATCGCCGTCGTAGACGTTCACCGTAGCGCCAGCTTCCGCCGTGCCGTTCAGGGTTGGTCTGGCATCATTGGTCAACTGACCGCTGGTGAGCGACACCTGGGTGCCGACATCATCCACCACCGAGACCAGAACCGGTACTGCTGGCGGGCTGGGTATCTACCGTCAGGCTGAAGGTCGCAGAAGGATCGCTGCTGTTGCCTGCCGCATCCGTCGCCACCGCCGTAAAGTTGTGCAGGGCGTTGGTGAGCGGCGTGGTCAGCGGGATCGTCCAGTTGCCGTTGGCATCGGCAGTGGCGGTACCCAGCAGGGCCTGGCCTTCAAAGATCTGCACCCGGGCATTCGGTTCGCTGGTGCCGGAGAGCACCGGCAGGGTGTCGTCGGTGCGCTGACCGCTGGTGAGCGCACCCGTAACTGAACCGACATCATCCTGAGCCAGGGCGATGACCGGCGCGACCGGTTTAAGGGTGTCCACAATCACCGTGAAGCCTGCCGAGACCTCACTGAGGTTGCCTGCCGCATCGACGGCAGTGGCGGTGAAGGTGTGGCTGCCATTGTCCAGTGCGTTTTCGGGTGTGAAGGTCCAGTCGCCTGCGGCGGTGGCCTGCACGGTGCCGAGGGAGACGCCATTGTTATAGACAGTCACCGTGGCGTTAGCGGCGGCTCTGCCCGACAGGGTTGGAGTGGCATCGTCGGTGACCTGACCGGAGGTGGTGAGTGGGGTCTGGATCGGGCCAACGTTGTCGGCGGCCGCGACAATGGTCGGTGCCGCGGGTGCCAGCGTATCCACCGTCAGGGTAAAGGCACCGCTGACAGGACCGGTATTCCCGGCGGGATCGGTGGGCCGTCAGGGTCACGCTGTGCAGCCCGTCTTCGATGAGGGTGTCAGGCGTAAAGGTCCAAACTGCCCGACGCATTCACCACCGCGCTGCCGATCTCCTGCCCGTCGACAAGAACGCGAACCGTGGAGCCAGCTTCACCGGTGCCGGTGAAGGTTGGACGGTTGTCGTTGGTAATGCCGCCGTTGTTGATCGTGCCGGTGATGGTCCCGACATCATCCACCACGCTGGAGAGCACCGGCGCCAGTGGGGCAACGGTATCTACGTTCAGCGAGAAGGCCGGAGAGGTGCCCGAGACGTTACCTGCCGCATCGGTAGCGTTGACGCGCAGCGCGTGCGCCCCCTGAGCCAGATCGCTGGTTGGAATAAAGCTCCAGCTACCGCTGACGTTGACCAGCGCGGTGCCGATCTCGATACCGTTATCCAGGATGTGCACGGTGCTGCCCGCCACGCCGGTGCCGGTCAGTTCTGGCCGGGCATCGTTGGTGAGCTGGCCGTTCACCAGCGGGCCGGTATTGCCTGCCACGTCGTCGTTAACGCTGACCAGCACCGGGGTGGCCGGTGGGGTCATATCGACGGTCAGGACATACTCCCCGGAAAGCGGGCTGACGTTACCTGCGGTGTCGGTTGCGATGGCGGTAAAGCGATGTTCGCCTTCAGCCAGCACCGTCGTTGGTGTAAAGCTCCAGATACCGCTGGCGTTGGCCAGCACGGTGCCGAGCAGGCGGCTGCCTTCGTAGATGGCGACGCTGCTGCCCGCTTCCGCGCTACCCGACAGGGTTGGCGTGTTGTCGTTGGTGAACCCGCCGCTGGCGACGTTACCGGTGACCGGGCCGACGTCATCGTTGGCGCCGGTGATAACCGGTGTAGCCGTCACGGTATCCACCACCAGCGAGAACGGATCCGAGCGCAGGCTTTCGTTGCCCGCCGGATCGGTGGCGCTGAGGGTCAGGGTATAAGTGCCGTCGTCCAGCGCCTGAGGCAGGGTAAAGCTCCAGGCACCGGTGGCGCTCACCGGGACGCTACCGAGCAGGGTATCGCCGGAAAAGACGTTAATCACATCCCCCGGCGTTGCCGTGCCGCTCAGCACCGGTTGGTTGTCGTCGGTCGGTCTGCCGCTGACCACCGATCCGGTGATGGTGCCCACGTCATCCACCAGGGTGCCAAACACCGGCGCAGCAGGTGGCGTCAGATCGATATTGACTGTCGCCGCTGGCGACTGGCCGCTGGTCTGGCCATCAACGGTGGCGGTCACGCTGAAGCTGTGGCTGCCTTCCCCAAGGGTAGAGACCGGGAATGTCCAGGCCCCGGAGGTGGCATCGGCAGTCACCGTGCCCAGCGCGGTGGTGCTGCCGTCCAGATAAATGGTGACCAGGCTGCCCGGGATCGCCGTACCGGTGAGGGTCGGGGTGGCATCGTTGGAGCTGCCGCCTTTGACGTTGACGTTACCGCCGGTGCCGTTGTCATCCAGGATGGCATCGATCGTCGGGACATCCGGCAGCGCAGGCGTGGCCGGGACGTCATAGGTTGCCGGGCCGCTGAGGTTGCCCGCCGGGTCGCTGGCGGTCAGGGTGAGGGTCACCGCATCGCTTTGCGGCGGGGTCAGGGCCACGGAGAATTGTCCCTGCGCGTTGGTCACGGCGGTGCCCAACACCACGTTATTCGGGCCAGTGACCGTAATGGTGGTACCCGCTTCGGCGGTGCCGGTCAGCGGTGTACCGCCGGAAACGATGTCGGTAACCGCAGGCGCATCTGGTGCGTCAGTATCGATGACCACGCTGACCGGGCCGCTTTGGCTGGTGTTGCCCGCCGCATCGCGCGCCACCACGGTGAGGGTATGCGTAGTATCAGACAGCGGCGTGCCGACCGGGATCGGCAGCGTCCATTGTCCCTGTGCGTTGACCTGCACCTCGCCAACAGGATTGCCGTCAACGGAGACGGTAACGGTGCTCAGCGGTTCGCCGGTGCCGCTCAGCGTTGGGGTGCTGCTGTTAGCGTAGAGCGTGCCGTTGGCGAGGGTGCTGTCGGAGATCTCCAGCAGCTGCGGGATTGCCGGTGGCACGGTGTCGATGGTGAAAGGCAAAGTTACTGCCCGCCTCGCTGACGTTCCCGGCGGCATCTATTGCTGCCACGGTGAGGGTGGTCGCGCCATCCTTCAGCACTGGCGTGGTGATGGTCCAGGTGCCGTTGCTGACCAGGCCGCGTCCCACTTCGATACCGTTGCTGTAGAGAATGACGGTGGTGCCGTTCTCCCCCGGTGCCGGTGACGGTTGGGATGTTGCCGTTGCTGCTGCTGCCCGCCGCGATATTGCCGGTGACCGGCCCAACGTTATCATCCACGCTGGTGATGACCGGGATCTCAGGCACGAGGCTGTCGACGGTCACGGTCATGGTGCCGGAAAGCTCAGAGACGTTGCCCGCCTCATCGGTGGCAGTGAGGGTGAAGCTGTGCGACCCCTCGGCCAGCGGCGTCTCTGAACGCCATGTCCAGTTGCCGTTGATATCCACTACCACTTCGCCCCACCAGCACGTTACCTGTGGTGGTCTGGTCATAGATGCTGATCACGTCATCCGGTGTGCCGGTGCCGCTCAGCACCGGACGGGTGTCGTTGGTGGCACCGTTATTGCCCACCGGCCCGGTAATGTCGCTGACGTTATCCGTTACCACTGGCAGACCCGGTGCGGTTGGAGCATCGGTATCGATGGTAATGGACACCGGCTGCGACGGGGCGCTCTCGTTGCCCGCGCCGTCACTGTTGGTCACGGTCAGGCTGAGGTCGTAGGTGCCATTTGGCAGACTTTCTGGCGGGGTCCAGGTCCAGGTGCCGCCTGGCTGGACGGTGGTTTCACCGATCGGGGTGGTGCCGGTTGTAGATGGTGACGATATCCCCCTCATTCCCGGTGCCGCTCAGGGTTGGGGTGGGTATCGCGGGTGCTACCGCCGCCGGTAAGGGCGATCTCTCCCCGTGCCGTCAGGGTTGACGGTAATGTCCGGGATAGCCGGTGTGGCAGGGGCCACGTTATCCACCACCAGGTAAAAGGTGTTGGAAACGGCGGTATTGCCTGCCGCATCGCTGACCGTGGCGGTCAGGGCGTGCGTTGCCATTACCCAGCGGGGTCGTCAGTTGCACGCTCCATGCCCCCGTCGCGCTGGTGGTGGCGGTGCCGAGCAGGGTGGTGCCTTCATAGAGGCTAATCTGCGCGTTTGCCGGGCCTGTTCCCCGGATCAACGGCAGGGTTTCGTCGGTCGGCTGATCGCTGACCACGTCGCCCGTGACGCTGCCCGTGCTGTCCACGGCCAGGGTGAATGACCGGGGCAACAGGCGGTACGGTGTCGATGGTGACGTTAAAGGCCGGGGAGGCCTCGCCGGTGTTACCCGCGGCATCCGTCGCCACGACGATGATCGCGTGTGGCCCCTCGGTGAGCGGGTCTTCCGGGGTGAAGCTCCATGTGCCTCCTGTCCCTACCTGGGTCGTGCGACTTCCACGCCATCCACCTGAATGGCTGATGGTGGCCCCGGCTTCCCCGGTGCCGTTCAGAGTCGGACGGGTGTCGTTAGTGGCGGTGTTGTTCCCGATGATAACCGCGGTGCCGGAGAGATCGTTGATCACGGAGGTGATCGCCGGGGCGTCCGGGGCGGTGGCATCAACCACAATGCTCCAGCTGTTGGAAGCGGCGCTGGCGTTGCCCGTGGTATCCACGGATTGCGCCGTGAGTACGTGGCCGCCGTCAGGCAGCGCGGCGGTGAGCTGGATCTCCCAGGTGCCGCCCTCGCCGGTCTGCGTGGTGCCGATCAGCGTCGTGCCGCTATAGAGTTGAATCGTCGTGTTGGCAGGGCCGGTGCCGCGGATCAGCGGCGTTGCATCGTTGGTGGTTTGCCCGTCAGTGATGGTGCCGGTCACGCCGGGCACGTTGTCCACCACATCCACAATCACCGGGATGGCCGGAGGCGTGGTGTCCGGGGCGGCGATCTGGCCTTCCGCCCCGGTGTTTCCGGCTCTGTCGGTGGCGGTGACCGTCAGCAGTTCGCCGTTCTGTTTCGGCGTGGTAAGGGTGATGGAGAAGCTGCCGCTGTCATTGACCACCCCGGTGCCGATCACCGTGTTGCCATCGCGCACGGTGATGGTACTGCCTGCTTCACCCCGGCCAGTGAGGGTGCTGCCATTGTTAAGGACCGTGAAGCTGTCCGGTGCGCCCGGGGCAAGGGTATCAACGGTGATGGAAGTCACCGGGGATGCCGCGCTGAGGTTGCCCGCCGCATCGGTGGCAATGGCGGTGAAGGTATGCTCGCCATCCTCAAGGGCAATGAGGGTTTCATCCAGCGTCCACTGTCCCTGATCGTTGGCGAGGGTCTCGCCTACCAGGGTCTCACCGTCGTAAATGCGCACGGTTGCGCCGGCTTCGGCGGTGCCGTTGAGGGTCGGACGGGTGTCGTTGGTCGGGTTGCCGTTAAGCACCGGACCTTGCACCGAGCCGACGTTATCCACCACCGAGGTGATGAGCGGTGCGACCGGGGCGGTGGCATCGACGTTGATGACAAACCCTTCGTTAGGTGGGCTGACGTTGCCCGCCGCATCGGTGGTGGTCACCGTGAGCGTATGTTCCCCGTCAGCCAGCGGCGTCGTTTGGGGTAAAGCTCCAGGCGTTGTTCGCCCCAACAGTAGCACTGCCCAGCAGGGTGGTGCCGTCGTAAATGTTCACCGTGCTGCCCGCCTCGGCCGTGCCGCTGAGGGTCGGTCTGGCGTCGTTGGTCAACTGGCCACTGGGTGAGATCCACCGGCTCGCCCACATCATCCGTGACCGAGACCAGAACAGGCGCGTCTGGCAACTGGGTATCTATTGTCAGGGTAAACGGCGCGGACGGATCGCTGATATTCCCTGCCGCATCGATCGCCACCGCGGTGAAGCTGTACACATCATCGCTAAGCTGTGTATTCACCTCGATCGACCAGCTGCCATTGGCATTGGCAATGCCTTCACCGATCAGGGTCTCACCATTGAAAATCTGCACCCGGGCATTTGGTTCGCTGGTACCGGTGAGCACAGGCTGTTGATCGTTGGTGGTGCGGCCGCTGGTGAGCGCCCCGGTCACCGGGTCAACATCGTCAATCGCCAGCGCGATCACTGGCGCGGTTGGTTTCAGGGTATCGACAATCAGCGTGAAGCCCGGCGAGGTTTCGCTGAGGTTGCCCGCCGCGTCAATGGCGCTGGTGGTAAAGGTGTGGCTGCCGTTGCTCAGGGCCGTGGTTGGGGTCCAACTCCACTCCCCGGTTTCCGTGGCCTGCACGGTGGCGACCTGGGCACCGTTGTCGTAAATCACCACGGTGGCGTTGGCTTCAGCGGTGCCGGTTAACCCTGGTAAGGCGTCATCGGTGACCTGGCCGGAGGTGGTGATTGGCGTCTGGATAGGACCCACGTTATCGCTGATGGCGGTGAGCGTCGGGGCCGCAGGGTGCCAGCGTATCGACCGTCAGAATAAACGGTTCGCTGGCGGGACCGGTGTTCCCGGCGGTGTCGGTGGCGGTAAAGCGGATGCTGCGCGAGCCTTCTTCGAGCGCCGTCTCCGGGGTAAAGGTCCAGCTGCCCGAGGCGTTAACCACCGCGGTACCGATCTCCTGATCATCGGACAAGAATGCGGATAGTGCACCCACTTCGCCGCTGCCGGTAAAGGTTGGACGGGCGTCGTTAGTGACATCGCCGCTGTCCAGCGTGCCGGTCACCGTGCCGACATCATCCACCACGGTGTCCAGCACCGGTGCCGACGGGGCAGTGATATCGATAGTGATGTTGAAGATCGGCGAGGCGCCGGAGACGTTGCCCGCGGCATCGGTAGCGTTAACGCGCAGATCGTGTGGCCCTGAGGCCAGATCGGTAGATGGCGTAAAGCTCCAGTTGCCGCTGGCGCTGACCAGCGCGGTGCCGATCTCCACCCCATTATCCAGAATGTGAACCGTGCTGCCCGCCACGCCGGTGCCGGTCAGTTCCGGGCGCACATCGTTGGTGACCTGCCCGTTGGTCAGCAGGCCGGTATTGCCCGCCACATCGTCGTTGATGCTGGTGATCAGCGGCGTGGCCGGTGGGGTCACGTCAACGGTCAGGGTGTAGGAACCGGAGATCGGGCTGACGTTGCCCGCGCTATCGGTGGCGACGGCGGTAAAGACGTGCTGACCTTCCGCCAGCACGGTGGTCGGCGTGAAGCTCCAGGCACCCGTGGCGCTGGCGGTGACGGCTGCAATCAGCCTAATGCCGTCGTAGATGGCGACGCTGCTGCCCGCTTCCGCGGTGCCCGTCAGGGTTGGGGTGTTGTCATCGGTGCTGCCGTTGTTGGCGACGTGCCGGTAACCGGCCCGACGTCATCGTTGGCCCCGGTGATGATTGGGGCGTCCGCAGTGGTATTCACCACCAGGGAGAAGGCTTCCGAACGCGGCTTTCGTTCCCGGCTGGATCGGTGGCGCTGAGGGTCAGGGCGTAGGTGCCATCATCCAGCGGTTGGCCAGGGTGATGCTCCAGGCCCCGGTGTTGCCCACCGTCGCGGTGCCGATCAGGGTATTGTCGGCGTAAAGGCGGATCACATCGCCCGGCGTTGCCGTGCCGGTGAAGGTCGGCAGGTCATCATTGGTAGGTCTGCCACTGACCACTGTGCCGGTCTGCGGGCCAACGTCGTCCACCACGCTGCCAAACGATGGGGCGGCAGGTGGGGTGAGATCGATATTGACCGTCGCCCCCGGAGACTGGCCGCTGGTCTGGTCGTCGACGGTAGCGGTCACGCTGAAGCTGTGGCTGCCTTCAGCCAGGGCATCTGAAATCGGGAACGACCAGGCCCCCGTCACTTCGTTGGCAATGACGGTGCCCAGCGCCGTGGTGCTGCCGTCCAGGTAAATGGTGACCAGGCTGCCCGCGATTGCCGTACCGGTGAGGGTAGGGGTGGCGTCGTTGGGAGCTGCCACCTTTGACGTTGACGTCACCGGCGGTGCCGTTGTCATCCAGGGATGGGCGTCGATAACAGGAACGTCCGGCAATTGTGGCGTCGGCAGGACGGTCAAAGCTCACCGGATCGCTGGCGTTACCCGCCGGATCGCTCGCCACCACGTTCAGCGTGGTTTCGTTGTACTGCGGTGGGGTCAGGGCCACGGGAGAACTGCCCCTGCGCATTGGTCACGGCGGTGCCCAACACCACGTTACCCGGGCCAGTGACCGTAATGGTAGTACCTGCTTCGGCGGGTGCCGGTCAGCGGCGTACGCCGGAGACGACCTCGCTGACCACCGGCGCGTCCGGCGCGTCAGTATCGACGACCACGCTGACCGGGCCGCTTTCGCTGGTGTTGCCCGCCGCGTCGCGCGCTACCACGGTGATGGTATGCGGATTATCGGACAGCGTCGTGCCGACCGGCAGCGGGAAGGTCCACTGCCCCTGCTCGTTGACCTGTACCTCGCCGAGAGGATTGCCGTCAACGGAGACGGTAACGGTGCTTAACGGTTCGCCGGTACCGCTGAGAGTCGGGGTGCCGCTGTTCACGTACAGCGTGCCGTTCGCCAGCGTGCTGTCAGAGATCTCCAGCAGTTGCGGGTTGCCCGGCGGCACGGTGTCGGATGGTGAAAGTAAAGTCGCTTCCGGCGCTGCTGACGTTCCCGGCGGCATCCACTGCCGCTACGGTGAGGGTGGTCGCGCCATCCTTCAGCGCGGCCGTGGTGATGGACCAGTTGCCGTTGCTGACCAGCCCGCGTCCCACTTCAACGCCATTGCTGTAGAGGATCACCGTGGTGCCGTTTTCGCCGGTCCCGGTGACGGTTGGGTGGTGTCGTTGGTGCTGCCGCCCGCGGGCGATGCCATCCACGCTGCTAATCAGCGGGATCTCCGGGAGCTGGCTGTCAACGGTCACGGTAATGGTGTCCGACACCACCGAGGCGTTGCCCGCGGCATCGGTGGCGATGACGGTAAAGCTGTGCGCCCCCTCGGCCAGCGGCGTCTCTGAACGCCATGTCCAGTTGCCGTTGAGATCCACCACCACTTCGCCCACCAGCACGTTACCGTCCGCGGTCTGGTCGTAGATGCTGATCACGTCATCCGGTGTGCCGGTGCCACTCAGTACCGGACGGGTGTCGTTGGTCGCGCCGTTGTTGTCCACCGGCCCGGTAATGTCGCTGACGTTATCGGTGACCACCGGCACGTCAGGTTTATCCGGCGCGTCGGTGTCGATAGTGATAGACACCGGCTGCGACGGGGCGCTCTCGTTACCCGCGCCATCTTTGTTGGTCACGGTCAGGCTGAGATCGTAGGTGCCATTTGGCAGCCCGGCTGGCGGGGTCCAGGTCCAGTTGCCGCCAGGCGGAATGGTGGTTTCCCCGATTTTGGTGGTGCCGTCGTAGATGGTGACGATATCGCCTTCTGTCCCGGTGCCGCTCAGGGTTGGGGTGGTGTCGCGGGTGCTGCCGCCGGAGGTGAGCGGCTCTTCGCCGCTTCCGTCAGGGTTGACGGTGATCGCCGGTACTCCCGGAGTGGCCGGGGCCAGGGTATCCACCACCAGGTTAAAGCTGTCGGAGGTGGAGACGTTGCCGACTGCATCTCTCACCGATGCGGTCAGGACGTGGGTGCCGTTAACCAGCGGGGTGGCAAGCTGCAGACTCCAGATACCCTCCGCATTGCTGGTGGTGGTGCCGAGCAGAGTGGTGCCTTCATAGATGCTGATCTGCGCATTCGCCGGGCCGCTGCCGTGGATCACCGGACGGGTTTCGTCAGTCGGGACGTTGTTGCTGACATCCCCCTGCACGCTGCCGGTGTTGTCTTCGATCCGGGTGATCACCGGAACGTCCGGGGCGACGGTATCAATGGTCAGGGTAAAGGCCCCGGAAGCCGGGCTGCTGTTCCCGGCGGCATCTTTTGCCACCGTGGTGATCTCGTGCAGACCATCCGCCAGCGCCGTGGCTGGGGTGAAGCTCCACTCCCCGCCGTTGCCCACCTGGGCGGTGCCGATCTCTACGCCATCCACCCGAATGCTGATCGTCGAACCCGCTTCGCCGGTGCCGTACAGGGTTGGGCGGTTGTCGTTGGTGGTGCCATTGTTGGCGATGGCTTCTGCGGTCTCAGGCAGATCGTTGATCACCTGGGAAATGGCTGGCGTGGCCGGTGGCGTGGCATCAAGGATGATGCTCCAGCTGTTGGAGATTTCGCTGCGGTTGTCATTGCTATCAACGGCTTGCGCCGTCAGGACGTAGCCGCCGTCGCCGCTTAGCTCCAGCTCGGTGGTCCAGTTGCCGTTCTCATCCACTTCGGCAGTCCCCACCAGGGCCTCGCCGTTGTAGATATTAATGGTCGCGCCCGGTTCGCCGGTACCCGTGATGAGCGGACGGGAGTCATTAGTGACCTGACCGTTGCCCACCACGCCGGTAAGGCCCTCTACGTCATCCACCACGCTGGTGATGAGCGGGGCCTGCGGCGGGGTGACGTCCGGTGCAGTCACACTGCCTTCCGGCCCGGTATTGCCCGCCGGGTCGGTAGCGGTGGCCACCAGTTCCTGTCCGTTCAGGCGCGGGGTGCTGAGGAGAATTTCGAAGCTGCCGTCAGGGCCGGCAACGCCTCTGCCGATGACGTCGTCGCCATCGCGAAGGGTGACGGTGCTGCCTGCTTCCGCCTTACCGGTCACCACCGTGCCTTCAGGATTGATCGCCAGATCGGTCGGTGCGTCAGGCGGGGTGACATCGCCCACCACGGTACTCACTGGCTGGCTCTGGTTCCCGGCGGCATCGGAGGCCACCACGTTGAGGGTATTCCCCTCGGTTTGTGGCTCGGTGAGAACCACGTTGTAGTCGCCATTGGCATCGGTCTGGCCGGTACCAATCACCGTTCCGCTACCGTTGGTGATGGTGATCGTGCTGCCTGGCTCGGCGGTGCCGATGACCTCGGTGCCGCCAGGGATCAGGCTGATGGTCGGCTGGTCCGGCGGGGTGCGGTCAATGGTAAAGTCAAACGGAGCGGAAGGGGCGCTGGTGTTGCCCGTCAGATCGGTCTCCGTCAGGGTGATGCTGTGCGCGCCATCCGCGAGAGGGGTCGTTGGGGTAAAGCTCCATTTGCCATCTTCCCCCACCGTGGTCTGGCCCACGGGCTGACCGTTGTCATAGATCGTGATGGTGCTGCCCACCTCGCCGGTGCCGGTCAGGGCAGGGCGGTTGGCATCGGTGGTTTGCCCGGCGGTAAGCACGCCCTGCACCGTCCCGGTGGTGTCAGTGATCGTCACGCTGGAAGGGGCATTCGGGGCAACGGTGTCCACGTTAAAGCTGAATGCCGGTGAGGCCGGTCCGGTATTGCCCGCGCCGTCGGTGGCCCGGGTGGTGATTTGATGCGCCCCTTCGCCCAGGGCGGTGTCAGGGGTAAAGCTCCAGCTGCCGTCGCTGTTCACCTGCGCCGTGCCGATGGCGACGTCGTTATCGTAAATTGTGATGGTGCTGCCGGGTTCGCCGCTGCCGCTAAAGGTCGGACGGGCATCATCGGTGGTCTGGCCGCTGGCGAGCGTGCCGGTTACGCTGCCCACATCATCGGTAACGCTGTCGAGGATTGGGGCTTGCGGGGGGGTTGTATCTACTGCGGTCACCGGGGTACCCGGTCCGGTATTGCCTGCCCCGTCAGTCGGGGTGACGGTCAGGGTCTCGCCGTTGGTGTACGGCGTGGCCCAAATCGACGGTTGAACTCGCCGTTGTCGTTGGTCTGGCCTCTTGCCGACCACATTCCCGTTGGCATCGGTGACGGTGATGGTGCTGTTGGCTTCGGCGCTGCCGCTAAGCTGAGTGCCATCTGCGGAGAATCTGAGGTTGCTGGCCGCGCCCGGTGGGGTCGTGTCGTTCGGATCGGTGCCTGGCTGCGTGGGGTTACCGCCGTTGCGCCGTCACCATCCCCATCACCCGCCGTTGCCACCGCCATTGCCATTATCGTCGTCGCTCCCGCCACCACCACCACCGCCGCCGCCGCCACCTGCGGCCAGGGCAATGCCGCCTGCCACTGCCACGCCACCCAACGCCCACGGCCAGATCGCCGCCTCACCTGCCGACGCGGTGGTTGTTCCCGCCAGCAGGGCATCAATGGAGGCTATCGACTGGTAGCCCTCTGCCGCCATGGGATCGGCGATCCACCACAAGGCGCCGTTGCTTTCCTCCAGCACCAGTTGGCTGATCCCCTGATCGCCCGCGACAAAGAAGTTTTTGGAGGGTGATGACTTCGCCATCATTCAGCTTAACGATCAGGTCGTTACCGCTGCGTTCGTAGCCGAGAATGTCGGCGCGTTCGGCATCGATTTTAACGATGGAGGAATCATTCAGCGTCACCTGAGACCGTCTGTTACCCTTTCCACGTGCGTCAGTTTGGAGATGGACAGTGATTTTACTCATGTGTATTACTCCCGGCAGAGTGCAATGAAATGGCGAGCGGTTTCAGCCATTTCTATTGAGCAGATTGGAGCGCCACCCGTAGGGAAACTGTTTATTTGAAACAATGACCAGGGTAATTATTTGAAAGTTATTCAGGGCTGCCGATAAATCGGATGGTGGCAGCGACATTTTGCCCTTGATATTAAGGGGTAAGGCGATATGAGATATATTTCTCGGCGGTAAAATCCTTGTCTTTAATATTGGTAACAATTTCGTATTGACTGAATTTGATATAGCCATAAAGTGCTAAAAGCGCAACTTAAGCGCAGGTTAATAAAGGATTAGTAGTGTTGAAGCGGTAATTGCTGTGGAGGTGAATTAAATGAGTCCAGGCGGGGTGCGGGTTGGCGTGATGGGCGAAGCGCTGAGTGGAGGCGTTCATTTTAAAGGTAATTTAAGGGGTTAGGAATTATCTGGATGTGTAAAACAGGCGATTTATAATTTTAGTGTGGCTGTGTAAAGAATTAAGCTGGAGTAAATAAGGCAGTGAATAAGATATATCAGGCGCGTATTTTAATATCCATATACAGGAGTTTGCATTAATAAATAGTGTTGCCACTTAGAGCATGGTTTAAGTTAAGGCAACCAGGGTATTTAGTAGTAATAATATTATGCTAGTTAGATCACTATATTTATGACATTAAGTGTGGGGTTTTTATCGGAGGGCAAAATATATTTCGGTTTTTAAGGCCGGGAAAGGCGTTGCCGCCCCCCGGCGCGTACAGGCTAACCGGTAATAATGTGGTTCTGGTTGACCAGCTCTTCGTAGGTGGTCTGGACCTCATCCAGGGTCACCAGCGTCGCGGGGGTATAGCTGGAGCCAGCCCCGTCCCGGTCGAGGCTGATCACCGTGTTGCCATCACTGTTGCTGACCTGAATGTAACCCCCCAGAGTGGCGCGATCGCCATTCCAGCCGATCAATAGCTCGCTGATGTCGATTTTGTCCCCTGCCGCCAGCGAGAAGTGGCTGACGTGGTCGTCACCGGTGTCGTTGAGCACGTTATAGATCAAGGTTTCGCCCGTGGTGCTGGCGCTCAGGGTGCTGACCACCGGCTCGTCGGCCTGGGCGAATGCCGTGGTGGCCACCGTCGCGGTCGGCGGGTTCGGGGCCGCCGGATCGACGTTAATGGCCCAGATCTCGGACATCACGCTGTGATTACCGCGGCGGTCAACGGCATCGGCGGTCAGGGAGTGCGCCCCGTCCGTCAGACTTGCCGGGACCTGGAACGACCAGTGGCCTGTCGTATCGACCTCCGTCATCCCGATCTGAATATTCTCGCTGTAGATAAAGACCTTGGTGCCCAGCTCCCCCGTCCCGGCGATCTGCGGGGTGCGGTCGTCGGTTATTGTCCCGCTCGCAATGGTGCCGAGAAGGGTAGGAACGTCATCCACCACGTCGGTAATAATTGGCGTGGCCGGAGGCGTGGTGTCGTCGGCTTCTACCGTACTGGGCTGGCTGGTGTTATTCGCCTCATCGGTGGCGGTAAGACTCAGGATCTCACCGTTGAGCCTGGCGGGTGTCAGAGCAAAGGTGAAGCTGCCTGATTCGCCAGCCACCACTTCACCCAGCTTCGTTGTGCCTTCCATAATGACCACCGTGCTGCCCGCTTCCGCGGTGCCGGTGAGCGTCAGGCCATCCGTGGAGATATCCAGATCTGCAGGCGGTTGTGGCGGGGTGGAGTCAGCGGCGGTGGCCTGCCCCGGAGGACTCTGGTTCTGGGCGGTATCGAACGCGTACACCGTCAGCACTTCACCGTTAAGCTGGCTCGGGGAGACAGGGACGGTGAACTTACCGTCAAGCCCGACTTCACCGGAGCCTAACTCCGTTCCCCCGGCATCACGCACCGAAATACGGGCGCCCACTTCGGCTTCACCGCTTATGCTGTCACCCGTCGCGGCCACCACCAGGGCGGTCGGTGCCGCTGGGGCGGTAATGTCCGGGACAACCAGGTCTGCCGCCGGGCCTTCGTTACCGGCTCTGTCGGTGGCAATGGCGCTCAGCGTCTCGCCGTTGAGCTGAGGCGGGGTCAGGGTAACGGAAAAGGCCCCGTTGGCATCGGCTATCGCCGTGCCCAGAGCGGTGCCCACATCGTCAGTGATCGTGACCGTCGCGTTGGCTTCTGCGGTGCCGGTGAGGATTGTCCCGGCGGCGTTAATCGCCAGACCGGTGGGGGGCAGGCGGCGGCGTACGGTCAATGGTAAATTCAAAGGGGGCGGAGACGGGGCTCAGGTTGCCCGCTTCATCGGTTTCCGTCAGGGTGATGCTGTGCAGTCCATCCTCCATGGCGACAGGCGGGGTGTAACTCCAGGCCCCGTTGGCGGCAACCTCCACTTCCGCCACCAGCAGGCCATTGTCATAGATGGCAATGATGCTGCCCGGATCGCCCGAGCCACCCAGTTCGGGCTGGTTATCATCGGTAAAGCCACCGTTAGTCAGCAGGCCCTGTAGGGTGCCCTCGTCGTCGGTCACTTCCAGTACTGGCGCATTCGGCGCAACGGTATCGATGGTGAGGTTGAACACCGCTGATTCCGGGCTGACATTGCCCGCAGCGTCGGTGGAGGCCGCGGTAAACTGGTGGAAGCCGTCTGCAAGATTGTTGGCGGGGGTGAAGGTCCAGCTGCCGTCGCTGTTTACCACCGTGGAGCCGATGGATTTACCGTTATCGTAAATCGTGAGGGTGGTTCCGGCCTCGCCGCTGCCGCTAAAGACCGGACGGGGATCGTCGGTGGTCTGATCGCTGTTGAGCGAACCGGTCAGGCTGCCGACAGCATCATCCGCCAAAATAATCATCGGGGTTTCCGGTGGGGTCGTATCCGCGGCGGTGATGCTGGTGGAGGGGCTGACGTTACCGGAACCGTCGGTGGCGATAACTGTCAGGGTCTCGCCGTTGGTGTAGGGCGTGCCCAGCTCGACGCTAAATTCGCCGTTGCCGTTGGTTTTCGCTTTGCCCACTACGTTACCGCTGGTATCGGTCACGGTGACCGTACTGTTGGCCTCGGCACTGCCGAGTAGCTGGGTATTTCCATTCGCGAAATGCAGGTTACTGGGCGCGGTTGGCGGTGTGGTATCCTGGGGCACCGGGCCTGGATCGATACGATCGTCACTCCCGCCGCCGCCACCACCGCCGCCACCGCCCGCCGCCAGCGCAATACCGCCTGCTGCTGCCACGCCGCCCAGCACCCACGGCCAGATTGGGGTATCGCCGTACGAGTTATTGATGTTGCCCGCAATCAGGGCATCGGTGGAGGGGATCGACTGATAACGCTCCACCGCGAGCGGATCGTTAATCCACCACAGGGCACCGTTTTCATCCAGCACCAGCTGGTGGTTGTTGACGAAGTAGTTTTTCAGCGTCACGGTTTCGCCGTTGGTCATTCTGACGAGCAGATCGCTGTTGCTGCGGGAATAGCTGGCGATATCACCTCTGCCGGCCTGAAGCTTCACCACGGAATCTTCGCCCAGTATGATCTGGTTTCCTTCTGCTACCGTTTGTTGATGCGTCAGTCTGGAGATGACAGTGAATTTACTCATGTGTATTACTCCCAACAGAGTGAAAGAAATGCTGTGTGTTTAAATTCATTTGTTCTCAGCAGATTTTAAGCGTCCCAAAGGAGACACTATTTGTTAGAAAGAGTGACCTGCTGTAATAGTTTTTAAAGCGACTTATGCCCATCCGTATGCCCGGAAGCGGCATTGCGCTAAAGCTCAATCTGAATCAGCTAAACGTTGCGGTAAGGCCAAGTGTGAATTTTGTCATCCCTGTTATTAATATTGCGATCGTCTCATTATTGCTTAAAAATGATATAGCCAGAAAGCACTAAAAGCGCAAATGACGAAGCGGCGAAATGAATTATAAGCGAGATAGCGCTTTTTGTAGGGTGATAAAAAAGAGAGTAGCAGCAGGTGGTGTTTCGTAAAGCCTTGCGGTGCATGGGTTTGCGTTACCTGGTGGCTTTGTTTTCAGTAAGGGTGAAGGCTGTGGAAATGGAGACCGATCACACTTTATCGTAATAAAAAAACCATACAGTGATATTTATTTCCTGCGCATCATCATAGCCGAAAATTTATTTTTATCGGGTTTGCAATTCTGACATGGCGGGTAATTAGCCGGATTTCTGCGGATAGTAATAATACAAAGGTATGATTTTTTAATTTTATCATCGGGCCGTTGGTAAATATCTCTACGACATTCGTATTATTTTCTCCGGTATTGTTATTTCCGCTGGCGCAGTATAGAACACCCCGCGGAACTCTTTGGGGCAATAATGGATAAATATTATTGAATAAAATTGTCTCTTACGCCTTTATCTGTTGGGTATTCCCGGTAAAGTGAATCGCAGGCGCTGTTACAGGGCGGTGGCGGGTTTTGCCTGGATGTCGATAGCTATGGCGATGCGATCGTCCACCACCAGCGCAAAACGATCCATCTTATAGGCCGATCGTGAGATCGCGGTAGTGGCATGCAGGGCGATCGTCTCTCCCGACAGGCGATCGAGCCGGGCGTCGAGGATCACCGGACGGTTGAGATCCCGTACGGTAAGGGTGCCAAAGGCGCGGTAGTGATCCGGGCCGAGCTTCACCACCCGGGTGCTGGAGAAGGTAATGGTTGGGTAGCGGGCGGCATCAAAAAACATGTCGCTTTTCAGCTGCCAGGTGAGCAGGTTGTTGGAAGCCTGTAACGTTGCCACCGGGACGGTGACATTGATGTGGTCGTCAAATTCATTCTCAGGGTTCAGGATGACTTTACCCGTCACGCCCTTCAGATGCGCCCACGATGGAATGCCGCCAAAGGCGCGCCACGACAGTTTGATGGTGGTTCTCTCTGTGTCGATGGTATGAGCAATTGACGCCGCCTGTAGCGACGGGCAGGTGAGCGTGACCACCAGCAGAAGAAACAGGCGCAGCATAAGGTCTCCCTTTCAAAAAGCGCAGGTTTATTCGGGGTGTGGCCCTGCGTGAGATAAGCGTAGAAAGGCGTGAGGGCATCGGCAAGGGGATTCAGGGCATTGTTATTCCTGCATTTGCGGTGAGGTCACAGTTTTAGAAAGTTTTCCGGGGCGAGGGCGCCAGGCCCCCCGCTGCATGGCCGGGTGGCCTGATGCCTTACCCGGCCTTTATCCCCGGCACCCGGAACGCGCATACCACCTGGCAGTAAGGCCTGTGTTATGATAAAGAACTTCTTAACTCAACTTCTTACGATGTAACCTCTATGACAATCTCCAGCGAAAAACAGGCAGAAAACTCCCCGGAAACCATTGGGCGTGCATTACGCCGTCGCCCGCTGGCGCGCAAAAAATTGTCAGAGATGGTGGAAGAAGAGCTGGAGCAGATGATCCGTCGTCGCGAGTTCGCCGAAGGGGAGCAGCTCCCTTCTGAACGTGAGCTGATGGCATTTTTTAACGTCGGTCGGCCTTCGGTTCGTGAAGCCCTGGCGGCGTTAAAACGCAAAGGGCTGGTGCAGATCCAGAACGGCGAGCGCGCCCGTATTTCCCGCCCGTCTGCGGATACCATCATCAACGAGCTGTCCGGTATGGCGAAAGATTTTCTTGCCCATCCGGGCGGGATTGCCCACTTCGAGCAGCTGCGCCTGTTCTTTGAATCCAGCCTGGTGCGCCATGCCGCCCAACATGCCAGCGAGGCGCAGATTGCCCTGCTGGAAAAAGCGCTGGAGCTGAACAGCCAGTCGCTGGATGACAACGCGCTCTTTATCCGCTCTGACGTTGAGTTTCACCGCGTGCTGGCGGAGATCCCCAACAACCCTATCTTTATGGCGATCCACGTTGCCTTGATCGACTGGCTGATCGCCGCCCGCCCCACAGTGCCAGAACAGGCGCTGCACGAGCACAATAACACCAGTTATCAACAGCATATCGCCATCTTCGAGGCGATCCGTAGCCGGGATGCCGATGCGGCTGAACAGGCCTTACAGGCGCACCTCACCAGCGTTTTCGCCACCTGGCACGCCTTCGAGCAGAGCAAAAAGCGCCGTAAGTAATTCCGCGATCATTTAGTGAACTGGATCGCGTTCTGCGTATTTCGACGCCGTTTTTTTTCGTCTTGCTGGTATAACAGGTATAAAGGTCTACAGTCATAGCATCATCATCACATACACGAGGTTTATATGTCAGTTACGCTGAAAGGGGTTATGCCCGCTCTTCTTACACCGTTTAATCACCAGCAGCAGCTGGATACCCAAAGCCTGCGCCAGCTGGTGCAGTTCAATATCGCGCAGGGCGTGGACGGCCTGTACGTCGGCGGCTCCACCGGCGAAGCCTTTGTGCAGAGCAGCGCTGAACGTCAGGAAGTGCTTGAAATTGTTGCCGAAGAGGCGAAAGGGAAAGTGACCCTGATTGCTCATGTGGGCACCGTGAGCACCCATGAAAGCCAGCAGTTAGCCCAGGCCGCCAGCCGTTTTGGCTATGACGCCGTCTCTGCCGTGACGCCGTTCTACTACCCGTTCAGCTTTGAGGAACACTGCGACCACTACCGCGCGATCATTGATTCCGCCGAAGGGTTGCCGATGGTGGTGTACAACATTCCGGCCCTCAGCGGGGTGAAGCTCTCTCTGGATCAGATCAACACCCTGGTGACCCTGCCGGGCGTGGGTGCCCTGAAACAGACCTCGGGCGATCTTTTCCAGATGGAGCAGATCCGCCGGGCGCACCCGGATCTGGTGCTGTATAACGGATACGATGAGATCTTTGCGTCTGGCCTGCTGGCAGGGGCGGATGGCGGGATCGGCAGCACCTATAACATCATGGGCTGGCGTTATCAGGGGATCGTCAATGCCCTGAAAGCAGGCGATATCGCCACCGCCCAGGCGCTGCAGACCAAATGTAATGAGGTTATCGATCTGCTGATCAAGGTCGGTGTTTTCCGTGGCCTGAAAACGGTGCTGCACTATATGGACGTGATTGAGGTTCCGCTGTGCCGTAAGCCGTTTGCGCCGGTGGATGAAAAATATCTGCCAGAACTGCGGACGTTAGCGCACCAACTCCAACAAGAAAAAGAACAAGGCTAAGACCACGTCTGATGCCGGGCATATCCGGCATCACTGAAGCTGTATCCTACAAAAACAGCGTATGGGTTTACCCATTGCGGAGACTGACATGAATACAATGACACAAAATGTCCCGTGGTATCGTTGCCTGAGCCGACAACAGTGGCGTGCGTTTTCCGCGGCCTGGGTTGGCTATGTTCTTGATGGTTTTGATTTTGTTCTGATAGCCCTCGTCTTAACCGACATAAAAACCGAATTCGGCCTGACCACCCTGCATGCCGCGAGCCTAATCTCCGCCGCCTTTATCTCCCGCTGGTTCGGCGGGCTGATGCTGGGCGCGATGGGCGATCGCTACGGTCGCCGCCTGGCGATGGTGAGCAGTATTGTGCTCTTTTCCGTGGGCACCCTGGCGTGCGGTCTGGCCCAGGGGTACACCACCATGTTCATTGCCCGGCTGGTGATCGGGATGGGGATGGCGGGGGAGTACGGCTCCAGCGCGACCTACGTTATTGAAAGCTGGCCAAAACACCTACGCAATAAAGCCAGCGGCTTTTTGATTTCTGGCTTCTCCGTCGGCGCGGTGGTGGCGGCCCAGGTCTACAGCCTGGTGGTGCCGGAGTGGGGCTGGCGGGCGCTGTTCTTCATCGGCATTCTGCCGATTATCTTTGCCCTGTGGCTGAGAAAAAATATCCCCGAAGCGGAAGACTGGAAAGAGAAGCAGCAGAGTAAAACCCCGGTCAAAACCATGGTGGATATTCTCTATCGCGGTGACCATCGCTTCATCAATATTGCCATGACGCTGGTGGCGTCCGTGTCGCTGTGGTTCTGCTTCGCAGGCCAGCTGGAGAGCGCCGCCATTATTGCCGTGCTCGGCCTGCTGTGCGCGGGGATCTTTATCAGCTTTATGGTGCAGAGCAGCGGCAAGCGCTGGCCGACCGGCGTCACCCTGATGGTGGTGGTGCTGTTTGCTTTTCTCTACTCCTGGCCTATCCAGGCCCTGTTACCCACCTATCTGAAAACGGATTTGGCTTACGATCCGGCCACCGTCGCGCAGGTGCTGTTCTTCAGTGGCTTTGGTGCCGCCGCCGGATGCTGTGCGGGGGGCTTCCTCGGCGACTGGCTAGGCACACGTAAAGCCTATGTCTGTAGCCTGCTGGCATCCCAACTGCTGATCGTTCCGGTGTTCACCATCGGCGGCAGCAGCGTCTGGGTGCTGGGCCTGCTGCTCTTCTTCCAGCAGATGCTTGGTCAGGGGATCTCCGGCATCCTGCCTAAACTGATCGGAGGCTACTTCGATACCGAACAGCGTGCGGCCGGGCTTGGATTTACCTATAACGTCGGCGCACTGGGCGGGGCGCTGGCCCCGGTGCTGGGCGCGTTTATCGCCCAGCGTCTGGATCTGGGCACCGCGCTCTGTTCGCTCTCGTTTGGCCTGACCTTTGTCGTCATCCTGCTGATTGGTTTTGATATGCCGTCCCGCGTTCAGCGCTGGCTTCACCCGGAAGCACTGCGTACCCATGACGCCATCGACGGTAAACCCTTTAGCGGCGCCCTGATTGCCCGGGAAAGGGCCAGCCACTTTGTCAAAAACAAAGGCTAAAGCTGAATTTCTTAATGGAGGTGTTATGTCATTTCTTGACGAGTTGGATGCAAAAGTAAAAGCCCAGGGCGGACTGATTGTCTCCTGTCAGCCGGTGCCGGGCAGCCCGCTGGATAAACCGGATATCATCGCGGCGATGGCGTTGGCCGCCGAGCAGGCGGGTGCCGTGGCGCTGCGCATCGAAGGTATTGAGAACGTGCGAGCCGTCAGCGCCCTGGTGAGCGTACCGATTATCGGTATTGTGAAGCGCGATCTGCCCGATTCTCCAGTGCGCATTACCCCCTGGCTGGAGGATGTGGATGCCCTGGCCGGGGCGGGGGCCAGTATCATCGCCTTTGACGGCACCCGACGGCCTCGCCCGGTCTCCGTTGATGCGCTGCTGGCGCGCATTCAGCACCACCAACTGATCGCGATGGCCGACTGCGCTTCGCAGGAGGAGGGGCTGTACTGCCACCAGCAGGGGACGCAGCTGATTGGCACCACGCTGTCGGGCTATACCACTGACGAGACCCCCACCGAACCGGACCTGGCGCTGGTGGCCTCATTGAGTCAGGCCGGTTGCCGGGTAGTGGCCGAGGGGCGCTATAACGCGCCGGAGCTGGCAGCGCAGGCTATAAAACATGGGGCATGGACCGTCACGGTCGGATCGGCGATCACCCGGCTGGAGCATATCTGCCAGTGGTATCGGGATGCATTACAGAGAGCGGCAAAATGATCACCCTGGCGATGGATATCGGCGGGACCAAGCTCGCCGCGGCGCTGGTGGATAGCGCCTTACAGATTATCGCCCGCCGGGAGATCCCGACGCCCGCCAGCCAGACGCCGGATGCGCTGGAGGCTGCGCTGCGCGACCTGGTGACGCCGCTCTGGCCGCAGGCGCAGCAATTTGCTATCGCCTCGACCGGGATTATTCAGCATGGCGTATTAACGTCGATTAACCCGTCTAACCTCGGCGGGCTTTCACACTTTCCGCTGGTGGACGTGTTAACCACCCTTACCGGGCTGTCTGGCGTGGCTTTGAACGACGCCCAGGCCGCGGCGCTGGCCGAGTACCAGCAGATGCCACCCGCTGTCCGCGACATGGTGTTTATCACCGTCTCGACCGGCGTGGGGGGGAGGCGTGATCCAGAGCGGCAGGCTGGTGACCGGCTCCGGCGGATTGACCGGCCACTGTGGTCATACGCTTGCTGACCCGAACGGCCCGCGCTGCGGCTGCGGGCGCGTCGGCTGCGTAGAGGCGATAGCCTCGGGGCGGGGGATCGCCGCAGCGGCAAAAGGGGAGCTGGCCGGGCTGGATGCAAAAGCCATCTTCGCGCACGCCGCCCGGGGGCATGAACAGGCGGTAGCGCTTGTCGAGCGTTCTGCCAGAACGCTGGCGCGGCTTATTGCGGATCTGAAAGCCCTGACTGACTGCCAGCGGGTGGTGATCGGCGGCAGCATCGGGCTGGCCGACGGCTATCTCCCGCGGGTGCAATCCTACCTGGCGCAGGAACCTTCGGCGTACCAGACCGAACTCTCTTCTGCCCGCCATCAGGGCAACGCCGGGCTGCTTGGCGCGGCATTATGGGCACAAGGAAATTTGTCATGATTGTGGGTGATATCAACCAGCTTCAGGCGGCAGGCTTGCCAGCGGCGTTTTGTCAGGCGGTGGATCAGGCGCTAAGCGCCGGGATCGCCAGCCTCGCACCGGGAAGTTATCCCCTGCAAGGGGACACGGTTTTTGTGAACGTGATGCAGTTTGCGACGCAGCCCCCGGAGGAAAAACGCGCGGAGCTGCACCGTAACTACATTGATATTCAGATCCTGCTGGAGGGGGAAGAGCGGATTTACTACGGCCTGGCGGGGAGCGCCCGAGACTGTGATGCGTGGCACGAGCAGGAGGATTATCAGCTCTGTCAGCAGACAGAAAGCGAACAGGCCCTGACGTTAAAACCGGGTATGTTTGCCGTCTTTATGCCGGGGGGAGCCGCATAAACCCGGCTGCCCGGTCACCCAGCCGGGGATGATCAGGAAAAGCGGTCATTAAGGTACATCGAAGTCTGCTGGGTTAAGGGCGAACAGCAACGCCCGCAGTACGTGCGGGCTTGCTGGCTGTTAATCGTCTTCACGCTCTTTAACCGCACGCTGGCGTGCGTAATACTCATCTTCTGCAGAAATGATCTCATCCAGCAGGGAATCCATATCCACGTCATGCGTCTCTTCGACAAACAGCCCAGTGAGCGGCGTTTCCGGGGTTAATTTACCGTCTTCGTAGAGCATCCAGATCTCTTTCGCATAGCGTGTTTTCAGCAGCTGCGGGGCGAACTGGCCATAATACTCGGTGATGTTATTCACATCGCGCTCAAACATGGACTGGGCATGGTTGTTCGCAGCGGCGTCTACCGCCTGCGGCAGGTCGATGATGACCGGCCCCTGGGCATCCAGCAGCACGTTAAATTCTGACAGGTCGCCGTGGACAATACCGACACAGAGCATGCGCACGATATTGCGGATCATGGTGTCGAAATCCGCCAGGGCTTGCTCTTCCGACAGGCTCACATCGCTCAGGCGTGGCGCAACGGCGCCATCAGCGTCCGTGACCAGCTCCATGAGCAGCACGCCGTCCAGACATATATAAGGCTGAGGCACGCGCACGCCAGCATTCGCCAGGCGGAATAACGCATCCACCTCTGCGGTATGCCAGACCTCTTCCTGTTGCTTACGGCCAAATCGGGAGCCTTTTTGCATGGCGCGGGCATCGCGCGTATTGCGCACCTTGCGACCTTCCTGATACTGCACGGCCTGCTTAAAGCTACGCTGTGACGCTTCCTTGTACACTTTGGCACACTGAATATGGTCCCCGCATAGCACGGTATAAACATCTGCCTCTTTGCCGCTTTTCAGGCGTTGAAGCACGTTGTCTATCAGGCCATCGTCGACCAGGGGCTGGAGTCTGTTTGGGATTTTCATGCGGCTTTTATAGCGCATTTTTGTCGCTTTTCGTACCAAAAACGCAGGCAGTTTTCTTCTTTAATGAAGATTACTGCGCCGTCTGACTTTCACAGCACGCTTTGACCGCCTCATAGAGTAATCTGACGCCCGTCGAGAGCTGTTTACGGTGCGGGCAGATCATATTCAGCGGCACGCTTTCGCCCTGATAGTCTTTCATTAACACCTGTAGCCGACCGGCACGAACATCTTCCGCAACATCCAGCCAGGATTTGTATGCCACGCCTGCCCCGGAGACCGCCAGGCGGCGGATCACTTCGGCATCATCACTCATCATGCTGCCGCTGACGTTGACGCTGTGCATCTCGCCGTCGCGGAAAAACGTCCAGCGATCGTGAAGACGGCCGCGCAGAACAAAGGTGAGGGCGTTGACCCGGCTTAGTGCATCGGGATGCTGCAGGTCACCGTGGCGGGCAACCCACTCGGGTGAGGCCACCAGCACGCGGCGGTTGTCGGGGGCGACGGGGAGGGCAATATAGGAGGCATCTTCCGGCATGCCGTAGCGAAAGGCGATATCGACCGGATCCTTAAAGACATCGGCTACCTGATCGGAGAAGAAGATGCGCAGCCGTAATGCCGGGTAGCGTTCGTCAAAGGCCTGGAACACCGGCAGCAGCAAATTGCGGCCTAAATCCGACGGAACGGCAATCTGCAGGGTGCCGGAGATCTCCTCTTCCGGGGTCTGGAGTTTCTGCATCCCGGCATACATCGCATCCAGCATCTGCCGCGCGTAGGGGAGCCAGGCTTCGCCTTCCGGGGTTAAGCGCAGGCTGCGGGTGGAGCGCGCAAAGAGCCGGATGGCCAGAGACGACTCCAGCCGTTTAATGGCGGCGCTGACCTGCGCCGGCTGGACGCCCGCTTCTCGTGCCGCATCGCTGAAGCTGCTCAGCGCGGCAACGCGAACGAACAGTATCAGATCCTCAAGCCGAACCATTTTCATCTCCCGAGTATAAGTCTTGTCTCCGCGAGGCTATTTTTCCCGTCACAGCTTCGCTTTACCATCACTTTATTGCGACACAGTGGATAAAACGCCGGAGACATTATGAAAGCCATTGCCATTACCCGTTCAGCACCAGATAACATCGAGTTTTTGCACGAGATTGAGCTGCCGCAGCCAGCGGCGACAGGGCACGATCTGCTGATTGAAGTGAAAGCCATCTCCGTCAACCCCGTGGACACCAAGATCCGCGCCGGGTTTACCGGGGAGGCGCCGCGCGTTCTCGGCTGGGATGCGGTCGGCGTGGTTACCGCGGTGGGTGAAGCGGTAACACTTTTCGCGCCGGGGGATGAAGTCTGGTATGCCGGGGCGCTGGGACGAGCGGGCAGCAACAGTGAATATCAGCTGGTGGATGAGCGCATTGTGGCGCTCAAGCCAAAAACGCTGGATAACGCCGCAGCCGCCGCGATGCCGTTAACGGCGATCACCGCCTGGGAAATGTTGTTCGATCGCCTGGGTGTTCAGGAGCAGGGCAACGAAGGGGATACGCTGCTGATCGTGGGTGCTGCGGGCGGGGTGGGATCGATTCTGGTTCAACTGGCGCGTAAGCTAACGAAAATGACCGTTATTGGCACGGCATCGCGCCCGGAAAGCCAGCAGTGGGTGCGGGAGGCGGGGGCGCATTATGTCATCGACCACAGCAAGCCATTGTCGGAAGAGCTGGCCGCGCTAGGGATCAAAGAGGTGACCCACGTCGCTAGCCTGAACCACACCGCAGCGCACTATGCGGAGATCGTTAAGGCTCTCGCGCCGCAGGGCAAACTGGCGCTGATTGACGATCCCGAGACGCTGGATGCCCGTCCGCTGAAGGCGAAGAGCATCTCCCTGCACTGGGAGTTTATGTTCACCCGCTCGATGTTTGAAACCCGGGATATGATCGCCCAGCATCAGCTTCTGACCCGCGTTGCCGCGCTGATTGATGAGCAGGTGATCACCACCACGCTGGGTGAGCATTACGGGGCGATTACGGCGGAGAATGTGCAGAAAGCCCATGCGCAGATCGAAACCGGACGCGCGGTCGGGAAGATTGTACTGGAGGGGTTCTGAGATGGGCGCTTCTGACATCATCTCGATTATTGCAGTGTTGAAGGCGAAACCCGGCAAGCGTGACGCGCTGAAGGTGGCCCTGCAGGCGCTGTTATTACCGACTCGCCAGGAGCCTGGCAACGTTGAGTATCAGCTGTTCCAGCTGCGCGACACACCGGACTGTTTTTACGTCCGGGAAGCCTGGCGAGGCCAGGAGGCGCTGGAGGCACACATCGCGCTGCCTCATTTTCAGGCCTTTATCCCGCAGATGGAGGCGTTACTGGCGGAGCCGTTGCGGCTGGATTATTTGACGCCGGTAGAGCCGTAATCGTTTTGTCAGGATGGATGGACTGCGCAGGACGAATTGCAGATACAAAAAAGCCCGCATAGCGGGCTTTCAGGACTTCGTATCAGGCTCTGGTGACCATCTACAAAGAATTTTGGTGGGCTGGCGGAGTCTGAATTGGTTGTATAACTTGTTGTTTAATAGCTGCTAACCTTCAGTTCAATTTTCATTTTGGTCCCATTGTTGGTCCTAAAAGAAAATGTCAGGTTTTTGCCGGGGAGGGTAGGTTACAGTAGAAGTCTCTTCGTCTGTGAGATTAGCATTTTGCTTTCCTTTAGTCTGTCTGTATTTAAGCGTTTATTTCACGTTAGCTTTTAGCAATCCGGTAGAGCGCCTTGCTCGCAGAATATCTACTACGGAAATATAGGGAGTCTGTTGTAGCCACGAAAATCCTCTGCGATCGATACGTACCAGTTCGTATTTCTCCACCAGAAAATTAACGGCATCAGCCAGCGTGATAGCGGCATCAATGTGTTCCTGAATCACGGTTTCATCACTGAACGGGGTGTCGTTTAGCGTCAGGCCATAGTGTTTTTTCGAGCAGTCGGGTCAGCAGCATTTGCCAGACAGCCACAGGTGACAGGCATGGCTTCGCCGCCCGCGAAGTTGTTGCAGGTTGAGGTTTCATGTTTGCTCTCGTGAAGGTAATTAGCGCTGAGTGGGGTAAATGGCGATGTATACGTAGCCGCAACTGCCAAGAGTGTCGGCTTCGCAGGTAAAATCGTTATGGTACAGAATGACGCAGTGGGCGTGTCGGGGATTAAGTTCACCGGTAATCAGCATGGACTCCATCTGGCTGATAAAGTGTGGAAATGCCACATCCAGCTTCTGGCATTCGGCGTCACTGAATTTACCTGTGATACTGGCCCGGTCAGCCAGATAATGCAGCCGGTTGCCCTCCTGCACCAGACGTGCTCCCAGGCGCGGCGTGATATCCCGCTGCAGGCCCCATGTGATGTTGCTCATTTATAATCTCCTTTATCGTCAGTTCAGGGTAATACTCATCAGGCAAGCATACGGTCCCTCGCGGTCCTGGCGGCGTTCGGCGTATACCGCCAGGACTCCTGTGATATCCGGAACTTCCCTGCCGGTGTAATGGCAGACGCTACCGTGCCACTGGTATTTGCCGGTGCAGTAACGAAAGATTCGGGACTCAGGATGCTGGCGGTATATCGTCATTGCCCGGCGTTTACTGATAATTTTCATGTAATACCTCACAGCAGACCGTGTTCTGCGAACGAATAGATTTGTCTGCCGCCGACAATCAGATGGTCAGGGACACGGATATCCACCAGTTGAAGTACCTGAACCAGTCGCTGCGTGAGGGCTTTGTCAGCCTGGCTGGGCATCGTCTCGCCGGAAGGATGGTTATGCGCCAGTATCACCGCCGCCGCGTTGAAGTACAGAGCACGTTTGACCACTTCCCGGGGATGGACCTCGGTGCGGTTAATCGTGCCACTAAAGAGCGTCTCATGGGCGATAAGCTGGTTCTGATTATCCAGATACAGCACCCGGAACTCTTCCCGCTCAAGCGCGGCCATATGCAGTCGCAGCCATTCACGGACAGCATGTGTGGAGGTGAAGGCCACCCCGGGCTCATGCAGATGCCTGTCCAGAACTCTGAGGGCACGCTGGATGAGACGCCGGTCCTGTGGCGTTATCTCGCCGGGTAAAAAGGAAAGCTGTTTCATTCGTTGCTCCTCCGGTCAGTCGATGATGCGCAGAATGGCGTGAGCTTCAGGATGCTGCAGGGCATAGTCCCGCAGGCGGTAATAGTGTGCGGTCATCACGTCACATTCTGTACGGCAGGCATGGTGGCTGTATTCAATCAGGCAGACAGCAATGCCTGCGGCTTCCGCGCTCATTTCCACACCATTTCCGTTCATGCCGTTGAAAAGATGCCATTTATCGTCACTGTCAGCATCAGGGGCCATAAACGCTCCGCCATTGCTGAGTGTGTAAAAGGACCAGATACCACCGCTGTACTCATCACAGAGGCGGCCCATCCAGGCGAAAATACGCGGTTCCAGCGTTATCCACTGCGGAATGGAGCTGAAGTGCTGTGGCCAGAAGTTGATACGCTGTTCGTCGGGTACCAGCGTGGCACTGAGGGTGAACTGCGGTTCGTTAGCGGGAACAAACTCGTACTGTGTCTGTGTTGTCATAGGGTTTCTCCGTCAATAAAAAACACCAGCGGCGATGGCTGGCGTATGGGATGGGGTAATCAGGGTATGAAATGTATGCTGGTAAATGACTGCAGTCAGTCGATGGATAATGCTCTGCAAATGCCATCCTGCCAGATATATCGGTTTAGGGCCGTACCGGCATCCGGTTCAAAGTTCCACGCTCGCCAGACCATCCGGCCTTCGGGGTCGCGAACCACCAGACGGAAGTGACTGCCCTGGTCGTCTTCAATGGCGATGTTGTGATACCGGCGGGTAACAGCTTCGGCCTGCTGGCGAGTGAATGAACCCGACGGTAGTAATTGAGATTCAGGCATTCGGTGTACCTTAAAAGCAAAAGCCCCTGACGCAGACGCGTCAGGGGCTGTGGGAGTATGCGGGTGTGGGGAAATTGTCAGTAACCCGGTTTGTACCTTATACAGCTTGAGGGTTTTGCTGCCCCGGACAATCCTTCACATACAGAGCATTATCTTTCGAGCCACGCACAAACCCGGCCTGCACATCGCCCTTACAGTCACCACCATCGTAAGGAATGTTGACGCCGGTCTGGCGGCACCAGGTCGATAACCCCGAAGCTTAAATCTTCACAGGCAGGGCCCGGCAGGTCCTGAATCAGGGCAAACTTACGGTCATGACTGACGCCGGTCAGCGAGCACATGGAGGTGTTGATGTCGTTCCCCTGGCACCAGTATTCCTGGCCGGGATTGTCTTTATCCATCAGGCTTGCCGGAAGCTGCGCGGCACCGGTACTGAAGGTGGCGAGTGACAGAATGAGAGCAGGTATGGTTGAGGTGATAATTCTTAACATGGCATTATTCCTGAATTAATGGATGTCGTAATACAACCGATATATTTGCCAGGCATCTGGTGTGATTTAAAACGCCTGTAACCAGACTTTCAGCAGTTACCGGTACGGCGGCACAAGCTCAGCCATGCTCTGCTTTGCCACCCATTGCTGCAGTTCGCGGTCTTTTTGAGAACGCTTAGCCGCCAGCGCGGCCTGTTTGTTTTGGATTGACGCAATTATCAGGCACGACCAGCAGGGCTTTCGGTACGTAGGTAGACCGGCATGATTCAACGCTTCTGTTGGATTATCTGTACCACCCGATCTCTGTTGCGCCTCGTCCAGCAAGCGAGGCCTGGGTATCAATCAGAGTGAACCCACACGCCTTACCCTCTCCCTGATACACGGATGTCAAATCGGCGGGGGAGCCACTGGCCGTTTTGAGTGCAAGTTTGCGTACCGTTTTGGTGTTTTTGTCCGCGAGAAAATAGCCTCCGTTGTATCCCATCCGCAGCAGAAACTGCCGGGTCCAGGGGTAATTATCAATGACTCTGGCACCGTAGAGCGCATTGCTGAGGGTGTTATTGTCCAGACCATCGGCTGATTTCCAGCCGTCAGCTTGCATGTATTGCCAGGCCTTAACAGTCCCTACGACATTTTCAGCGGCTACTGGCAAAACGGTACCCGCGCACAGACTGAGCGCCAGCGCCGTGGTAGTAAGTAATTTCATATCTGTTCCTTTTGAGGTGAAAACCCGTCGTCACTGACAACGAGCAGTGAGTGGAAAGTCTGAAAGTGGGGTAATACCCGAAGAAAACCGGGATGTGACAGCAGGTTACGCACCCGTACATCCGGCACGAACAGTGCCGGATGGAAGGTTACCGTGTGAATATCGCCCAGCGGGAAAACCGTTATATGCCCCCCGAGCTCACCGGTCAGATACCAGCAGCCATCGCTGCACACCAGGCGGTAAGGAGCCAGCCCGGAGTAACGACCGCCTTCTGCCAGCAGCGTCACCCGACGGTGTTCAGTGATAGCGCGAACCAGTCGCGTAAACACTTCAGGCCGTGCCAGTGCCCGGGAGGTAGCGCTGTGCCAGATAAGGCAGGGGGATTCACTAGCACTCAACAGGGAGGTAACCAGTTGGTTGTCGATATCCGGAAAGAGCGCCTCCACGCCGGAGTGGCGGACGAAGGTCTGCACCGCCAGCTCCCGCTGGCGGCTACCGGACAGCAGGCTGCACTGCCCGTCACGGAACTCCAGGTCGAGATAGGTCAGCCGCTCACGAAAATCCCGACGCAGCGTGCGTACTGACACGCCGAACTCGGTAGCCAGCTTCTGCATAATCAGCGTTTCTCCCGCCACAAGGCGGCTGATAATCAGCGACAAGCGGACCGCAAGGCGCTCATGGCGGCGCTCAGTCTGAGACATGAGAGGCTTTCTCCATTCGGTTAATGGACTGAAAATTAAGTGATTAGTGTAACGAGAGGGCTGGACAGGATATGGACAGCAGAAGCAGTATTTTTTCAGTTGGCCGAATGCGATCAGAATGCGGCTTCGTGTCCAGTTAGAGGAAAAATCGCCTGTAAATTGAGCAATGAACGGACAGGTGATGTCCGCATTAATCCGGAGCTAGTATTTGTTTGTCTGAAACCCGCTGAGCATCGTTTCTGCCATCACCCACAACGCACGGTTAAGCTTCACGTCGCCATCGATTCCGCGCACGGCACGGGTATGCGTTCGGCTGCCTTTTACACTGCGTCCGCTAAGCCCACCTTTTATCAGATTCTCCTGAATACGCTGGTAGGTGGTCCACAGGTCGTTGCTTTCATCCTGCCAGCGGCGTGGGGACAGCACCTGTGATGGAGCAACCGGCTGGTGGTCTTCTCCAAAACGATACGTCAGTGCAGCGTGTGCCAGCGCCTGCTGCGCAGGTGGCGGCAGCATCAGCGACTGCATCGCATCACGCTTCTCTTCCACGCGGTCAAAAATCCCCAGTACTTCATACGCCCCTTCAATCACCTGGCTCACCACATCGCCTTTGTGCGGCACCCGAAACCTCACCAAAAACGATTCACCGCAGACGAGTCCGTTTGCACAAACCGCACGAAATAACCCCGGCAGCATCTGGTACGAACTTGTACCGTCATGGGAGTTGAGCAGAATGATTTCCGGGACCTGTTTGCCGATAATCTGTCCTTCCCGACGCAGACGCAACATGTGCTTTGTGTGTTCGCGGCGACCAGGGTCACCGCACCCGTGTCTGACAGGCAAAGAACGGCTGAAAGCCTTCCCGCTGCAAGCTTTCCAGCAGGGAGATGGTGGGGATGTATGTGTAACGTTCACTACGCGATTTCATGTTTGTCCTCGCTGAATACGCTGGGTACTACCCGAAACAACTCTTCACGGGTTAACGGACGGTCACGACGAATAATATTTGCTGCGCTAAAGCGCGAAGTCAGACGGGTCATAAGCAGATTCCTCATGATGGAAAAATAAATACAAAAAAGCCCTGTCGCTCAAATGGCGACAGGGCTCAGGAAACAACGGATCAAGTGGCAATATTCAGAAGAAGAAATTCCAGACGGCACGGGCGACTGACACCACGGTATCGCGTACAGCCTGAATGATTGGTTCGAACCGGGGCCGGTATCAGGGGCAGGGAGCTTACTGTATCCAGTACCGAGCCGACTGTTTCACCAAAATCGTCACGGGCTTTTTTATTAACGAAATCGGTACGAAGTGGCGCACTGAGCTGGACCACCACCGGACTGCTGGCCTCACGCGGCAGGAACTTTATCATCCGCTCGGCCATCACCCGCAGTCCCCACTGTAGTCGGATGGACACGGCACATACCGGATGCACGGGCTGGAACAGCTCATGCAACAGGCAGATTTTGCGGCTGATGTTTTGCTTCTGCTCTGTGGATAATCGTTCTCCTCCGCTGGTGGGTTCAGCTTTGTCTGTCTGGCTGATAACAAACAGCACCTTATGCCGGTATGCTTCACCAATCACCCGACGGTAAAAATGCTCATCCACCGCCAGTGCCCGGTCATCAGCTTTAATCAGCCACAGCACAAGGTCGAGCCGGGGTAGATGTTCGCGGTACAACGCAGCATACTCAGTATCGCGTGCACCACTTTCCCCCCACACCGGGCAGGTCCACCAGCGTCATATAGTGCTCCACCGACTTGTAGACGAAAGCGCAGAGGTTCACGTGTACAGGCCGCAACATCGCTGACCGGCGACACTTCACCGGCAAACAGGGCATTGCACAGCGACGATTTTCCCGCCCCTGTTTTCCCCATAATGCCGATAACTGGCTCGTAGTTTGTGAGCTGACGAATTTGCTGCATGACTCGTTCTGAGGCCCCATTCAGGTAAGCCCTTAAGTGAGCCCTGCAAGGACTGCAACCCTCCCAGATTATTCATGATATCTCCTGAAACAAAGAAAACAAAAACGGCGAATCCTTATGGATTCGCCGTTATAGTGATATGTTCAAGATGATGATATATATTTGAAAAATTTTGGAATGCGTTCACTTTGCGAACGGTATAAAATTTCTGGCGTTCACTTTCATAATCACATTTTTAGTATCAGGCAGGCGCAATCTATGCAATGTCTGAGATAACTACATCCCATTTTACTTGACTACCACCAACAGCATTGTAGTGGTGCAGGAGAAAACGTGAAGTATCAGATAGTAGGTGGTGCAGGCCTGCACCGTAGTGAAACCAAAACAGTTGATATGATGGTCAAACAGTTACCTGATAGTTGGTTTGGCTATGCTGGCTTGGTTGTTACCGATAGCCAAGGCTCGATGGAAATCGATACATTAATTATTACTGCTGACCGGCTGCTATTAGTCGAGCTCAAAGAGTGGAATGGTAGCATCACATGTGAAGGGGGCAAGTGGCTGCAAAATGGTAAGCCACGAGGCAAAAGTCCCTATCAGATCAAACGCGAGCATGCACAGCGGCTAAGGGATTTGTTGCAGGAAGAGCTCTCTCGTAAGTTGGGTTATTTTTTACATGTTGAGGCTCATGTAGTGCTGTGTGGCAGTGCAGGCCCTGAGAATTTGCCGCCAAGTGAGAGTCGCTATGTTCATACCCGCGATGAATTCTTGACTATAGGCAATCCTAAAAAATACGAAAAACTGGTGCAAGAGACTAATTTTTCTTATCTATTTGAAGGGGGCAAGCCTCGTCCAAATTCAGATGAGGCATTACCGATCATTAAGTCTTTCTTTGAAGGCCCAAAAGTAAGGCCTTTACCATTGAAAGAGAGCGGTTATCTTGCGAGCGATAAGCCATTCTTTAGTCATCCCCACATGGTCTACCACGAATTCAGGGCTAGCCACAAAGACAATAGTCAACATAGAGGCCTGCTACGCCAGTGGAACTTTGATGCCCTGGGTGTAGCAAATGCAATGCAAACATTATGGTCTGAGATAGCTCTGCGTGAAACACGAGTCGGTCGCTTGGTTCGTCATGGCAGTGCAACTATGCAGGATTATATGTTGCGTGCGGTAAGGGAATTATCCGACGAGGATGTAACTGATGATGCCCGTGAGCTGTATGAGTTACGCCGCAGTTTTAGCCGATTGGATGAGATACTAGATAGCGAAGCTGACGGATGGAGTAAGTCTGATCGTATTGATCGCGTTCGTGCATTATTGGCTCCATTCTCTGAATTACATAGCCTAGGTATAGGCCATTGTGATATTGACCCGCACAATCTATGGTACGCAGGGGATCAAAAGAGCATTGTCGTTACTGGTTTTTGGCGCAGCCTCGCTGGAGGGACATAATAGCCTAGAGGCATTACGTCCGACATTGCAAAGTGCTCCATATACTCTGCCCGAAAGATGCTTTTGAAGAAGCAGTTGAGCCCTATCGCCTAGATGTATTCATGTTGGCTGTAATTGCTTATCGTATTTGTTTTTGCAGGCGAATCGTTACTGACTCCTGGACAGATGCCTGAATGGCGAGCTCCATTAACTGATCCTTTTAGCGGCATTTTAAATAGCTGGTTTGAACAAGCTCTTAACCTTGAGCCAAGTAAACGCTTTCCACGTGCAGACATAATGCTCAATGAGTTTAATGCGGCTACTAAGGAACATAGCCAAGAATTTGATGAAGCAAACCAGATTTATCAAGAGTTAAAGCAAAACAAATTCTTTCGCGAAGGGATGAACAGCGTTGGTGTGTTAATTGAGTTTCCTCCGCTTCCTGAAGATTTGTCTATGGTTTACCCTGCGCTTGCTGCCATTGCTACGACAGGCAGCATCAGTTACCACTGTGAACAAGGTGGGAAAGCCCTGCAGGTAAAGTTGTGGGGATGGCGTGATTCTGAATCCTCAGCAACCTGGTGTTAACCGCCGTATCCACGCTTTTAAGCAGCGAATCGATAAGCTTACACATATAAATCTGCCAACTCCTAAGGTGCATTCCTGTGGGCTATTAGGGCAAGGCGGCTTGTATGTAGTGAGCGAGTATGTGGATGGTCTACCGTGGTCACAGTTTATTGCTGAGAACGTGTTAGAACAATCCCAACGTTTCACAATAGCGGAGACGTTGATCAACACCATTCATGCTTTCCATGAAAAGCAGTTACCTCATGGAGATCTTTGCCCAGAGAAACTGCTGGTACTAGCCGGGGAGCAGACAGCAATTACCCTGATTGGATTGCTTGAATTCAGTGATGAATTAACAGCAGATAATCGTTACCAGCCAGATAATCCTGAAAGCACTGATGCTTTTGGGCGAGATTGCTTTGCCGTATATCGTATGGTGGAGGAGTTATTTAGTGAAGATATGCCAGTACCGGTTCAAGCTGAGTTGGAACGTGCCAAGCAAACCGTTGACGGTATACCTATCGCGCTCGATCCTTTGCTGCAGTCACTTCGAGCCCCGGAACAAGCTGAGATTAAGCAAGTTGTGGAGTCTGAATTACAGGATAAGGTAATTCCTGTTTGCTGGGGCACAGATGATTGGCCGCAAGAAATGAAGCTTCTAGAACAAAATGATGGCATCTATCATTTTCACTGTAACTGGTCAGCTAATCCACGCTTTGCGCATGAATTGCGTTGTTACATCACTGGTTTAGGTGAGCGGCTATTGGTAGACCTGGATCCTGATAATCGCACTATTAATAGAATATTGTATAAAAAAGGATTATCGATCGAAGAAAGTATAAAGGCTGGTAAATATTCCCAAGCTAAAATTAATACTCAACTTTCATTACAGCGTGGCTCACTTAATCAGCGTAATACTTTTATTGAACTGCTGTTTAATCTCGAGCCAGTAATTGACGCCATCATTGAGCGAGCTAATCCTAATCAAGAGATGGATGAAGATGACTTCGATAGTAGTGAGTCAAGTCCGGTTGAGTTGTGGCAGGCATTGTCTGACACAGAAGTAGACCTACGAGATATAGTCAACATCGATTCAACTGACTTTCAGGAATCACCAAGTGGTTGCTTACTCTACCCATATACAACGGAATCCGGTGCTGACCTCAGCTTTGAACTTGATGATAAGATCATTGTTTATATTAAAGATAAGCGTGAATCAGTGCAGTTAGGGGAGTTGCGGCTAAATGAAACTACGCCGAATCTATTGGCTATTCGCTTTGATTTCGATGCTGCTCGTAAGCGAATTAGTAGCGGCAGCCAGCTACTATTGGAGTCGATCCGTGACAAATCATCAAGAGAGTTGCGCCAAAGAGCCCTTCAACGAGTAATTGAAAACAAAGCAGAGATCCAGCATCTGCCACAGTATTTTGATTACCACCAGAAACCCTGTATGCAGCAAATGCAACCGCGGCCATCCGCGGAGACATTACGCGAGCTTTATGATCAGCCTGGACAACGTTTTAATGAACAGCAGCTCATGGCGTTTCAACAGTTGGTCGAGTTGGGACCGGTTGGAGTTCTGCAGGGACCGCCAGGAACAGGTAAAACTACCTTTATTTCAAAATTTATTCACTATCTGTATCAACATTGCGGAGTGAATAATATTCTTCTTGTCGGCCAATCCCATGCTTCTGTTGATAATGTAGCCATTAAGGCTCGAGAGCTCTGCCATACAAAAGGAATGGAACTGGATACAGTACGTATTGGTAATGAACTTATGATTGATGAGGGTATGCTAAGTGTTGCAACTAAAGCTCTTCAGCGACAGATTCAGCATAAATTTCACCGTGAATATGACCTGCGAGTTAGCTCCTTGGGAAAACGCCTAGGCATGGCTCCATTATTAGTCAAACAGTTATGTCAGTTACATCGTACGCTGAATCCCTTGATGGTGACATATGGCCAATATAGCCGTGAGTTGGATAAAGTAGAACAGACAAAGAGCAGTAGTATTAGTCATCAAGAGCGACTGACTGAATTATTAGAACAAAGCAATCAGCTTAAACTGCGAACACAAGAAATTGTTAACTCAATATTCGATGAAAGCTTGCTGAAAACTCTCGTCTATGATGAGACCTTGATAAGACAGTTGGCTGAGCAAATTGCCATACAATGCAGTTATAACAATCCAGAGAACCTTGAACGTTTTCTGCAACTATTGGAAATGAGCCAAGAGTGGATGGATGTATTACGCGGCGGCGAGGCTGGGTTTGATCGATTTATGTTCAAAAGTAAGCGATTGGTTTGCGGAACTCTTGTTGGTGTTGGGAATCGTCGACTAGAGCTAGCTGAGTCTAGTTTTGATTGGGTAATAGTTGATGAGGCTGGCCGAGCACAAGCTGCTGAATTGATGGTAGCACTGCAATCAGGCAAGCGAGTATTACTGGTAGGGGGATCATAAACAATTGCCACCATTCTATCATCAACAGCATCTTAAGTTAGCCTCTAAGAGGTTAGAACTCGGGAAAGGGATCTTTTACGAGTCTGATTTTGAACGTGCTTTTAAAGCAACAGACGGCGTAACACTCGATACTCAATATCGAATGGTAGAACCAATTGGCGAGTTAGTATCGGAGTGCTTCTACGCTCAAGATATCGGTAAACTGCATTCATCAAGGAAAGTCTCGCCAGATTGGTATTCCCAGCTACCAAGTCCTTGGAACAAAACTGTTACTTGGATCGATAGTTCAAGCCCTAATGAAGCAGGTGCAGAAGAGCATAAGGGTAATGGCCGTTACTACAATCAACGAGAAGTCAGGCTACTGCTGGAGGCTTTGCAGTCATTGTCGAGCGATGACTGCATTGCACAGCTTGAGCAAACTATTACCACAGAGCAGCCATATCCTATTGGTATAATCACAATGTATCGTCAGCAAAAAGAGGAAATTGATAATGCTATCAGTCGGGCTGAATGGGCAGCATCGTTACGTGGTTTGATTAAGATCGATACCGTTGATTCATATCAGGGTCAGGAGAACAAGATAATTATCCTCAGTCTGGTCCGCGATAATCCCAACAAACTACAAGGTTTCCTGCGCGATGCGCCGCGAATAAATGTTGCTATTTCGCGAGCTCAAGAAAGGTTATTGATTCTGGGAGCTAGGCGTATGTGGTCAAAGACCAATAATGATTCAGCACTTGGAAACGTTCATGAATTTATTAGTAAACAGGTTGCCGTAGATGAACCAAACTACCAAATCCTGTGTGGTCAAAGCCTGCTTGGAGATAACAACTAATGTCAGAACCACGTCTGGGTAATCTGATTACCGTTCTACTACCTGCGCGTAGTTACAAAATCAACTGCGCTTTGACCACTGAAAAACTAATGCCTGGAATTGAACAATTTGCATGCCGCTTGCTGCTTATTTTTGATCAGCTCTACCCCAGCGAGTTACAGAATTACTTTGGTCTAACCGATCGTGAGCGAGAGGTATTGCTTGATGGCTTGCTGGCTAACAGACTGATCAACATTAATCCTGATGGGCATATTGAGGCTAGCTCATTCCTACGTAAGCATGCAGCTAGTAATGGTGGGAAGCCAAGTTTAGTTAAGTATCAAGAACGTACGGAGGAGGTGGCGTTCGATCTACTAACTCTTTCGATATGTAAACCGCAACCGAATCGTCGTTTTACTTCTGGACTGCCAGAGCTATTGCCTCGGCATCAGATCGGGGGGAGATGCTGCTGCGGTAACAGAGGCTTTTAGCTCCCAGTTTCGCCACCATCTTTTGCTTAGCCGCAACAGTGAGTATGAGCGTCAAAGGACTAGATTATATAAGATAATGAGCTGCAGTTCGCATGAAATGGTGCAGCTCCCAATAGAGATAGAGGTTAGCTACGATGCTTCTGCTGGTAGCATTGAGCCGCAGAAATTTACTCGCTCCTATGAATATTTAGGTAACACCCGACTGCCGCTTTCAAACGATCTGGAGGCTCATATCGCAGATTTTTTGGGAGAACATAAACTAGATGAATTTGGTATCGACTGTGAAGTTTTCTGTAAACTAGCAAATGATAAAGTGTTGTTACAATTTGCTAATGGTTATAAGTTCGACTATTCCGCTTGGATAGAGGCCCGCGAACAACGGAAAACTGGCTACGGTACTTCATTGACTACCGGCATGTTAGGGGCTGTTTATTTGCCGCATAACTCTAAGCTCTTTATCAGTATGTTGCATAATGCATTACGTGATTATGAAGGTAACATTGTTCCAAAAGCGCTATGGTATAGCAGCAAAGTACCACTTTGGGGAGCTAATGGCAGTCAACTTTCGCGTTTTAATCGTGATCTAGGTGATATCCTTGGCAATTATGCTGATGATAAGGTTGCCCGTATTTCGCTTTTACACCCAAGCGCTGATGAAGGCGAGAAACGTCAAGAACGTAAGCGACACTTTGGTCGTTTTCCTACCGGTATTGGCCTGACTTCAGAGGCTAAGTTTGATCGTTTGGAGATACTCTTAATCCCTGATGTGATTGCTCTGGTGCAATACCATGGTCAACCTAATTCTGATAGTGCATTAACCCTGCCGATTGGTTATATAACCGTTGAGCCAGAGCGTTTAGAATTACTTAAAAACCTAATGATTAAGCGAATTGAAGGGGTTGTTGCAACCATCAATTGGTCTGAATCAAAACTTGAAAATTTAACTTCGCTATTACCTGTTGAGTTTCTGATTAAACTGAATAAGAAAAGTGGTGAAGATGTGGATGCTGCAATACAAAAAATGCAAATTGCTAACCGTGCTGAAACCGCACGGGCAATTTTATCGCTACGCAAGTAGCATTTATATTGCAGAGAATAAATTTTTCTAAGTTGCTATGAACTAGCTAAAGGACAACAAATAGGTGAGGGGCATTATTCATGTCAAATGAGATAATGCTAAATTGATAGGAGTTTATACCCCTCCGACCATTTTGAATGGTCGGAGTTAATTATGCTTTTTTAAATGAATTGAGCTTTCGGTTTGACCTGTCCCCGGTGTAAGCATACCTGTTTTAGTTCCAGGCACTTTTTGAGATTTCCGGGTTCCAGATGATATGCAGGCAGGGTAACGCTTGGAACCATAAGCGTGTTCACGGGATTTACTGTTTGAATTTTCGACGAAAAGGAAAGCAACGTCTGCCAGGCCGTCGCCCGGCACCACTGGCTACGCCAGAAGCGCTTAACCAGAGTGAGGTATCCCCTGTAGAAGGCCATAGAATTCACTCTAAAATTTATATTTGTAATGAATTTGAGTTCGATAGCAATTATCTACCTTATCCTAACAAAAACCTTGCAAACAGAAGGGGAACTTGCCCATATACTATAAGTTCGGTAGCAGGTGTTGGGTCGAAGAACTTTCTGAAATTAGTAAAGAGTTGTTTTGAAGAAAAATAATTGGGGACATCATGTGGCATGACAATGAGACAACCGTTGATTACGTTAATTTTCGCCTAGTAGCAAAAGCATGTGCGGAGCTCATTAAAGATACCGGTGGGGAGCCAATCTCGATTGGGATCTCGGGAGGCTGGGGAGCAGGAAAATCGTCACTTGTACGGATGATCGCATCTGAGTTATCGCTGGAACAGACTGTCGGAGTGGAAATTGCCTCTGAGGAACGACCAAAACATATAGTGATAACTTTCAATCCATGGCTTTATCAAGGCTTTGAAGATGCACGTACCGCGCTGCTACAGACGGTTGGAGATGCAGTACTTGAGGCTGTAGTCGCCCAGAATAGTGGACTTTTAGGTAAGGCAAAATCCCTCGTCAAGCGCATTAATTTTCTACGGTTGGCTCAACTTGGTGGAGAAGTTGCAGCCACTTTGATCACAGGGGTTCCGGTCGGTCTTATTGGAAAAGTTGTCGAGGCTGGAAAAGGTGCATTGCAGAATGAATCACTTAATGAAGGCATCGCAGTCGCCAAAGATGCATCAGAAGCTACCAAAGGACTCTTGAACGAAGCTAAACCCGTTTCGCTGCCAAAAGAAATACAATCCTTTCGAGAAGCCTTGGAAGAGCTACTCGTCGAGCTGAATATCACGTTAGTAGTCTTTGTCGATGACCTTGATCGATGCCTACCTAAGACTGCTATTTCAACGCTCGAGGCTATTCGGTTGCTACTGTTTCTGCGTCGAAGTGCATTCGTCATCGCCGCGGACGATGTGTTTATTCGTGGAGCCGTCCGTGTCCACTTTGCTGGTACTGGTTTGGATGACGATATCGCAACCAATTATTTCGACAAGTTAATTCAAGTTCCGTTGCGAGTACCAAGACTAGGCTCTAACGAGACTAAAGCATATACCGCGTTGCTATTTTTGGAACGTGCTCACCGCAGCGGACAGCTGAAAACCGAGAGTTTTGAGAAAGCTAAACTCAGCGTAGAAGCTCGACTACGAGAAACTTGGACGGGAAAAACCGTTGATCTTGCATTCCTCGAAACGCTGGTGGAAAAGGAGGATGCTGAGTTACTCGACCTAATGGGGCTAGCTGAGAGGTTGGCTCCATTACTTTTTAGTGCAAGTACAGTCCAGGCCAACCCACGACTGATTAAGCGATTTCTTAATACCGTGTTTTTTGCGTAAGACATTAGCTAAACCACAAGGCATTGATGTGGATGTACAAATTCTGGCTAAGTGGCATTTACTCCGAGCGGTGTGACGAAGCTACTGCGAATGCATTGGCGGAAAAGGTTTCGGCCGAAAACGAAGGAAGAGTCAGCATTCTTCATGACGCAGAGATGGCTGCTAAAGACCCGGATAATACGCTCCCCACTCTATTTGGAGATAAAGAGTTTGTCCGTGAGTGGCTGCAGCTCAAACCTCTGCTTGGTGATATGGATATGCGACCTATATTGCACCTCAGTAGAGATAGCACCGTTAGGGATTTTGGTGCCGATGATCTGAACGTAGTAGGTAAAGCATTACGTGATGCGTTGGTGGCAGCCCGAAATTCGAACGAAGCATTAAAACAGCAAATAATGGATGCTGGTGAACTGCAGTCTGGTCTTGCCATGGCTCGCGCCTGGGAAATTCGGCGACCAAACCGTTTATGGCAAAAGGCCGAAGAGGTCTTGATGCTTATCGAGGTGTCTCATATTCACCCAAGTACCGGGGGCTCGAGCCGCTGCACTCATTAGTCAGGCACCTATTTCTCAGCTTGCCCCAGGCTTGGTTTCAGCTTTGACAGAGTGTAGCTGGGCGAAAGATGTTTTATCTAAGTGGGAACGGGACGAACAGATTCCGAAACCTGTTAAACGTGCAATTGAAAATGCAAGGAAGAAATAAATGGGTACCTCGACCTCAAGCTCAGGAGCCGGTTCTGGCGCATCGTTTGATCCACCATGGCTAGATGATGCTGAAACTGGCATTGACTCTAGCCATGCAGACAAACCTATATCACCAAATCCAGCTCCCGAAGATGGCTCTGATGGTGCAAATGACAGTGACTCGGAGAATGACAACACTACACCGCAGCATGTAGAAAGTCCGGCCGCAGCGCCAGCCGGGTCGTTATCAGGAAGCGCGAAGGGCTCTCACGGGTTTCGTGCAATCTGGTAGTGGATCTGATTTACGGCGAGGTATTTCGAGTTTCATTAAAAAAGGTATGGGCGGCTCAGTAAAAGCGGCGAGCCGTATGCGCACTAGCGCTATAGCTTCTGCTTCATTAGGGGGCTTTCTGGCAACAGCCCGAGATGGGACTGACCCTGATATCGATGCGTGGGTTGCTTCGGTAAAACAGAGAAATCTATCTGCCCATGATACTGCTCTAGAAGTTGTACAAAAGCTGCTGCCCACGGGGGGAAGTATTGACGAAGAGTCAGCCAAGCATGCAATGAATCAGGCCATCTCTCATCTTTATGAAGTAGATCCCACTGCTGATATCTTCAATCTTGCGGATGACCAGATTGCCAATGTAATGGCATTCACAGTGGCGTACGATGTTTACAACCGGGTTCAACTTGAACTCGGAAGGGTTTTTGAAAAGCTAAAATATGTACCTAGCGTCATACAACAGCGATTAGCACAAGTGCTTGACTACATTATGGTTGTTGTTAACAAGTCGATGGGAAAGGTACGTTCTGGCAGTACTTCACATTCCATGCGAGAAATTGCGACTTCCGGCGTTACAAGACGCCCTTACGGTGTTCTCTGAATCATGAAAATTCTTTGCTCAAGTATCAATTCGCCTACCCCAAAATGTGCCAGTAGGCCACTCGTGCATTCACCTTCCTAGAGGCATCATCACGACCCGGCATTGGACGTATTGCCTCTGGTTGGCTGCGTAAGCTAAAAAGTGCTGGCTATGCCCCATCGATCCCAGTGTGGGATTTCATGCTTTTTTGTTTTGCTGTTTATGCCTCAGATGTTGCTGTTCTCCGCAAAAATAGTGCTGATGGTTGGACTCGCCAAATTGAGCTTGATATTACACTTAATGATCCAGTTCCTTGGGAAGCAAATAAAGCTATCGCAGAGGAAATGCTTCGAGTTCTTTCTGGTGACTTTTGGACGCTGCACTTCCTGCCTGGCGGCCCAACACCACCAAAAGGCAATCACAGAGAGTGCGACCGAGATTGCGTGTCTCTACTTTCTGGAGGCCTTGATAGCCTGATAGGTGGTATAGATGCAACAGCAGCAGGGCGTAAACCAATTTTTGTGTCACAACTTGCTTTTGAAGATTCAGCTCGGCAAGTTGCCTATGCTGATGCACTAGGTGGAGGCGACTGGCATCAACAGTGGAGTCATAAAGTCGTTTTTAGTGGTAAAAAAAGAAACATCGACCAGAGCTCGCTCAATGGCGTTCTATGGTCTTGCTGTGCTCGCTACATCATTGTTATCGGTCAACAGAGCCGAAATATTGGTACCAGAAAATGGGTTCATAAGTATCAATCCTCCATTGCTTCCGGGAAGGATGGCTAGCCTCAGCACAAGAACAACACATCCACAGTTCATGACTTTCCTTCAAAAATTACTTGATGCCGTTGGCGTCAATGCTCAATTGTGTATGCCCTATCGGTTCATGACGAAGGGAGAGATGTTGGCACAGTGTGCAGATCAAACACTGCTAACAAGATTTGCATGTGATTCGACAAGTTGCGGTCGTTTCCGTACCTACAACCGAACACACTGCGGTCGATGCGTGCCATGTATGGTTCGTAAAGCTGCGATTCAGCGCTGGGGGATTTCTGATACGACAAGATATAAATTCACCAATCTGTCGTTGGCAGGAAAAGCAAATGCTGACGATCCAATGGCAGTGGCTTGTGCTGTACTCGCCGCCGAAAAAAAAGGGATTGATGCCTTCCTGGGGGCCACACTAGCCTTTGCGTCAGCTGCGGATCGCCCTCATTATCGTCACGTTGCTGAACAGGGGTTAGCTGAGTTAGCTGCCTTGCTTCGAAGGGACGGTGTAATTTGATGGATTTCCACTGCCACTTAGATCTTTATCCGAATGCCAAGAAAGTCTACATCGAAGCATTGCAGCGAACCGAATTTGTATGGCTGGTTACAACTAGTCCAAGAGCATACGCTGCAACTTCGAAAGTTCTGGCCACCACTCAGAAATGTTTCATTTCCCCAGGCCTACACCCTGAGATAGCAGATAAAAAACATAGCGAATTGGAAATGTTGCTATCACAAATGGAGGATTGCACTGGTATTGGCGAAATTGGTCTGGATGGTTCATCACGGTGCAGGCCGTACTTTGAACTTCAAAAGAATATATTTAAAGCCATTGTTGAAAAGTGTGTAGGACTAGGTGGGCGAGTTCTCAGCATTCATTCTCGGGCTGCAGCCAAGGAAGTTTTAGATATTCTTGATGTGAATCCTGGATTTGGCACAGCGGTTCTTCACTGGTTTACCGATTCTCCTTCTGTCCTTCGAAGAGCAGCCGATGCCGGCTGTTGGTTCAGTGTTGGACCAACAATGATGGAGTCTGCTAATGGACGTAAGCTGGCAGCACTTATGCCACGTGATCGAGTGGTCCCAGAGAGCGATGGACCATTTGCGAAAATGCGTGGTGCGCATGTAATGCCATGGGAGGCTAATACTGTAACAATTAAATTAGCTGAGATATGGAATATATCGCAAGATGAAACATCGTTTTTGCTGAGATCGAATGGCTTACTTCTAATGAAACGTTTAGCTTAGGCCAAAAGTGTTTATCTTGCTTCCTGGCAACTGCTACAGCTGCTACGTGTAGCAGCTGTAGCAGGGGAGTCAAAAGCATCATTTGCTTTTTCGGGCTGCGCCAGCGCTTTTCTGTTGACGTCTGGTCGTTTTTCCCTCCTTCTTAAATTCCCCCTCTCTACGTATTTCTGATGCAATCCTCAAAGCCTCACATATCTTTCCCGAAGACGTCTTGGCTTTTCTGTTACTCCGGCAAATATCCTGATGTGTCCTAGTTCTTCTTCAGGGCATCTCAAATAATTAATAAAAACATTGATACTACTCAGGAAATTATAAAGTGTGCATTTATCAAGTACGCCAACCAGGTTTTCATTCAATTCACGAGCTGTTAGTGTTTTATTTTTCACTATAAGCCGGGCTAGTTCATTGCTATCAATTTTAGCACCTGTTTCGCGAATAAGGATATTTAATTTACCCAGTGCACATTCTATTTCATCAAGAACCCCGAATATAGCTTGCGGACAGATATCAGATGGTGAATCTTCAGATGAATAACTTACCTTTCTTATCATATGGTTGTACATTTTTATTGCACGCATGATAGTCATGTTATCTGCGGATAATACAATGCTATTATTTTCCCCTGGGGTTAAAGCAATAAGTTCAGTAATGGTCCCCTGATTGCTCAACGTACTATTTATTATGGATAGTAGTGTTTTGTTTTTTATTTTTTTTCTTTCCAGTTTCACTTTTAATGCCAGTTTGATAACTGAAAAGGCTGAGGGCAGGTAACCAATCGGTAAGGTATCTAATGGGATTTTGTTTACAAGATGGAATGCTTCTTCTGTTTTATTCTGATTGAGAAAAATTATGGCTTGTAAAAGTTGGGAGTAAGGCTTTAGTACATCTGAGTTAGCTGCGGCATTAAAACAGGATGCCATTTCGGCTAAATCCCACTTAGAGTATTTATTGTCTTCTCCGGTGTTAAAAACAAGCCATTTTAATTTGTGAACATAGAGATATGGTTTCTCCTCGATCATTACCGAAACTGGTCGGACTGCCTCATTATAAAAGGGGAGTGTAATATAGTGTAATAATTGTTCATCATACCCTCTGGAATAGAGATATCGACACAAAATACCATAACTATTTTTGTAATTAACACCATTGTCCACGGTATGTCGGTAATTCCTGGATACCGCGGTGACTGCTGAGGTCTTGCGCTCGAATGCAAGCAGTATGTTAAGCGATAGATAAGCCCTTTCAATTTTATTTAAATTCAGTGCGTTGAGTCTTATGTCCTTTTCAGAAATGTAACTTTCATCATACTCTGAACGGCAATCTTTTATTACTCTTTTAATAGTCGCTTCCTTCTGTCCACTACTTTCTTTAATATTGTTAATGAAATTAATAAGTGATGCCAGATGATCTGTGTAGTGAAAATCAAGTGTGCGAATATATTCCCGTAGATATTCTTTTACTCCGGAATAAATCTTTCTTTTATCAGTGATTTCGTGTGGGCAGTGTCTACTGATTAAAAAAAGATGAATATGGTAATAGAAGTGTATCTCATCATCGGGTTGAAGAGTATTGTAAACGTCTAATGCTACTATGGGGGGTAATGCGGATTGAAGGTATCGCTTTGCGATTTGGCGATTGTCCAGATGAGAAAAGACCGGAATATACATTATTGCGTTATATAGTTGCTCGTATTTGTAAAAAATATTACGTCTTTCTTCGAGGCTGAAGATTTCATTACTATCAATTATCCTTATTACATCGTCATAGCCCTTATCAAAAAAAGACTGATGAAAGGAAAAACTGCTGTTTCCAAGCGCTTCACGTCGTTCGTCATCTTTATCAAACAGGCCAAAGCACTGGTAAAGGTTATACATCATATCAGCAAAAGCATGAGTCCCCACGTTCCCTCCGGTTGGTTTCCGTTTTTTGACGGGGACAGTATCTCAGATGGTATGAGAGAGTTCGAGCGCTGACTAAGACGTCCAATTAGGGGAACTAAAAATGTTAAAACCATGTGAGCAAATGAACCATTCTAACCAGCCTCTGCGCATTCTGCGTATGGCTGAGTTGACGGCACTCTTGGGAATATCCCGATCCAGCATCTACGAGAAATTGAACCCAAAATCCCGGTATTACGATGCTGATTTTCCTAAACCGATCCGGCTTGGGGCTGCATCTGTCGGTTGGCGCTCTACCTCTGTAGACGAGTGGATCGCCTCCCGGGTGGTTTAATTTTTTTCTCAAAAAGGAGTGTTCAATGAAACTTACACATAAAAAAAATGAAAATCATGATCTTAATCTGGATGTTAGAGCGATTTTGATTTTCGTCCAGCAAATTTTATTTTACATATGTGGAAAAACTAAAGCCTCTATTGAGCTAACATTTTCCACAATTCTGGCAAGCATGTCTCTGGCCTGTCAGGATATGTATGATGTTGAAATTGTTGATGGTGTTATCGCACCCGTGTCGCATTTCCACATTAGTTTGGCAAGATCGGGAAGCCGAAAAACAACGGTATATAGGGTTGCAATGGCCCAAATTCACCAGTTTGAGCACCAACAAGCCGAGGTATTCTCAGTTAGGCTGAAAGAATACGAACGACAATATGTGCTCTGGGATGAAGAATGTAAAAGCCTTAAGAAATCGCTTCAGAAAGCGATACGTCAGAAAGACGGAATAGAAGAAGCCAGGCACGAGCTGGAGGAATGTCTTAAAAATGAACCTGTAAAGCCTGTGAGAGTGCATTTAACGGTAACAGATCCTACACCGGAAGCGCTTTTGAAAGAAATGAGCGACTATTCCAGCCTGGGTATCACTTCTGATGAGGGAAGTGCTCTGTTCGAAAGCATCATGCGCCGTAAGGCAGCAAATCTTAGCAGCCTGTGGTGTGGTGATAATTATCGGGTCAGCCGTGTGTCAACGGGCAGTTCTTACATTAAGGATCCCCGGCTGGGTATGCTATTGATGATGCAGCCGGAACCACATGACAACGTTCTGAAATCTATGGCTAACAAAATAAGGGCAACGGGAGGAGATGCGCGAATTTTAAGAATGGATCTTACATTGATCAGCAGGCTGATTGACATTAATGATCTTGTACCTGGCAATGAATCCGATCTCGATAAGTTTTACTCTATTCAGAAAAAACATATAGCCGCTGGGATCAAGCGAAGGGAAAAAAATGAACCCCGCATCTGTATGACCTTTGCTCCAGATGCAAAGAAGCGGTTACATGATGTTGACAGGCTTATAAAATATCTGATACAGCCAGGGAAAAAACTGTATCACTATAATGACTGGGGTGCTCGGTTCATCGAACATACAGCCAGAATTGCTGCTGTGATGCAGTTATTTATTACCCCTGACTCAACAGTTATTTCGCTGGAAACGCTGGAAGCTGCACTATTAATATCGGAATGGTACCTTAACCATTTTATGATAAAAATGGATGCTGTCATGGGACCTTCCTATACTGAAATAGTTCTTGAATGGTTCGAAAACAATCTTGTCAAGAACGGCTCTTACGATTTTTTAAGGCGTGAGATTATGCAAAAGATTTATCTTCCACTCAGAAAAAAAGCAAACCTGATGCCTATTCTTGAACAGCTTTCTGACGAAGGAAAAGTTCAGTTATGGGAGGATGAAAACGGGACGCATTACGTCAAATATCTTGCTTACAAAATGACGCCTACAGAACTGGATGCAAAACTAAACATCCTGTCAGGAAGACCGGTTTATCATAGTGGTGGGAGTGTATTTAGCAGCTTGCCCATTAAAGAATAACTTCAGAGTGATTTTTATTATTTTATTAATGAGTTATTTCGGTATTAACCCCTAGTCGGCTGAGGATTATATTGCTGTGAATAAAGTTATTTCCAGTTTTGATTGGTCGGTATATGTAATATATACCAGTTAACTAACCATCCTTATATACCCAGATACCAGCAGAGATAATCTATCCCTGTTGAGGCTCTGTACACCTAATTACATGGGTAGCCCACAGCTACCCACAACAAATATCACTTGAGTAATTTATTATGAGATCACTTGATGGGTTATCTGAAAAAAACTTTGAATACCTTCTACTGGATGCAGAAAATAAATATAGCTCCCGAATGTCGCGGTATATGCTTCGTCGCTCGCTTGCGGTGGTATATGATTTTCTTGAGAAGAATAATCGCATATTCGCCGTGTTTGCTGTCCTGAGATTTGCTCAGTCCCATGCTGCCGGTGAACCTGATTTACCATTGTGTTTTCAGAGAGATGATGAGAAGGCTATCACCCGAGCCTTAGACTCCCTGAAAAGCCAGCTACGGGCTGAGCACCTGCGTTCAGGTAGGGCTGGTGAACCTGCATTACCCGCTTATATCTGGGCCCGAGAACGTAATACCAGTGAACATCCCCACTATCACCTAGTTCTGTTGTTTGACAGAGAGGTCTATGCTTATCTGGGGAATTACACCGAACCTGATGCTGATAATATGGCGACTCGTATTCAGAAAGCTTGGTGCAGCGCTATTGGACTTGATTATCCCGATTACGCCAGTCGGGTTCATTTCCCGAAGAACCACACTGCTTGGTTCACACGACACCACGCATTAACGTTAAGCCCTAATTATTATGACTTCCTGCTACGGGTCGCTTACCTGGCAAAGAACAACACCAAACATTTAAGTGACGGTTACCGGAACTTAGGCACAAGTCAGATAACGTCATAGCCACTGTAAGGCCAGTAGAACCTCAGTTGCAGATTTGCCGATATAAGCGCAGATCTGCACTCTTATCCTGGTTCTATGTTTACCATCAGCCAACAAGCTGGCGATAATCACATTCCATCTCATCGACGAAATCATCACCGATTGTCGGAAATCCAAAGATTAAACGTTCCTTCCCTTGAATTCTAAATAAATTATAGAGATAGCTGTCCTTTCGGTGAGCGACGTGAACAGGCACAAATGGCCTGCTTCTTACGATATCTTCGTTTAGTTTACTGGCGTTGATGATGTTGTATTGATCCCCGGTGATATCAATAACGTAATCCCCCACTTCCAGCCAGTAGTGAGTTATCGCGCCATTTTTACCGGTGGCTCCTGTGACACCCTTCAATTCCAGCTCGGGCCATAATTGCAGAAAGTGGAAGGAAAGCAACATTGAGCAAAGCCTACAACTCATGACAGGAAAGTCGTGAGGTATGAGGTAGGTTGTTGATGGATCACATTTTTCGAGTAGCTCTCGAAATCTACTCGCCTCTTCATGTGCAGCCCGAAGGATAAACAAAATTATTCCCCTGATTTATTATATGAGTGTCTGGAAGCGCCCGTACCAATGGAAGGCTGGTTTATCAGGTATTAGAGGTCGCAGCCAGAACATAATCTCCCATGTCTGCATCATTTGGCGTCATTCAACAAGTCTGTACGATTGCAGGCTGCTTCACATTTATTTCTGATAGTATGAGCCAATGCTCGTCCGGTCAAATCATGCATGTAGCCCAAGAAATAAGATTTTATAAAACAGGATTGCGTCATTACCACACACTCCTGTTTTTTGCTTTTGTGGATTAAGAATTTCTCCTATCCAGTGAGCTTTAATGTTGTAAATTCAACTTCAGTGAGGCTACCACTATCTGCCTTTTTCACAAAGTCAGCCCACCATTGCATCATTGGACGACGTTGCTCTAGGTAATCGCTACGATTATAAGCTCGCCGAACCTCATTTTTGTCAACATGAGCCAATGCTGCTTCAATAACATCAGGCGGAAATCCCTGCTCATTGAGAGCAGTGCTGGCGATAGAACGCAAGCCATGAGAAACGAGAACGCCTCCTAATCCAGCACGCTTGAGTGCTGCATTCACTGTTTGGCTGTTCATCGGCTGGGTTGGTTTGATGCGACTGGGAAAGATAAATTCTCGGCCATCACTGAGAGACTTCATCATTTCCAGAATAGCGAGAGCTCCATCAGATAATGGAACCGTATGGTCCCGGTTCATCTTCATTCGAGCAGCAGGAATTTTCCATTCGCTAGCATCAAAATCGATCTCATCCCATCGAGCTTCAGCGGCTTCGGCAGGGCGGGGTAATGGTGAGAAGCTGCCACATGAATAGGCATCGTGTGGACAGGCTGATACTTGCCGTGCGCATAGTCTGCATTAGTTGTGGAAGTTGATCCGGGCGGATACTAGGCATGTTTTTCTTCTGCGGTTTCTCGAACGCTTTCCCGATGTTTACGCTGGGAACTGCATCAATCAAGCCTGTGTTCTGCGCATAAATCATGACTTCGTTAATACGCTGACAAAGGCGGCGAACAGTCTCTAATGCACCTCTGGCCTGAACCGGCTGAACTGCTTTAACCAGAGTATGAGCCTTAATCTCGGTGACACTGATATCACCGATTGCCGGGAAAACATCTCTCTCAAGCGAGCGCCAGATATCGTCGGCATAGTCCTCTGTTACGCTGGTTTTCTTCACATTCCACCAACGCTCGGCAACTAACAAAAAGGTATTGGTCTTGGCCTCTTGAGAATTCCTCACCTGTTCTTTCTGATGCTCCTGAGGATCAATGTCTTTTGCTAATAAAACTCGAGATTCAGCTCTTAGTTTACGCGCATCAGAAAGTGAGACGGCAGGGTAGGCTCCAAAGCTCTGCTTGGTTCGCTGCTTTGTCAGAGGTCGATAGTAACGGAACTGCCAGAGCTTACTACCACTGGACTTGATTAGCAGAGTAAGCCCGTCACCATCATACAGCTGGTAATCGGCATCTTTAGGTTTGGCGGCTTTGATTTCCGTATCGGTTAACGGCTTGGTTTTTCTTGCCATGGTGAGTCTCCATGCGTTTTAGGCCCAACGAAAACAATAGAGCTTTTCGTTGGGCCTATCAATGGGCCTAAAAGGTTCGGATTTAATTAGTTCTCTTCGGACTTCGCGGGACAAATTGAGGGCACAAAAAAGCCCGCAGGGCTTGCGCCGTGCGGGCTCTTAGGACTTCATCGGATGACTCTGGTAATCACCGATGGAGAATTTTGGTGGAGCTGGCGGGAGTTGAACCCGCGTCCGAAATTTCTACATCCTCGGTACTACATGCTTAGTCAGTCTTTACATTCGCACGCCAGCTGCGGACAGACACGCCACTAACGAACTAGCCTGATTAGATTTAACACTTCAGCCCCAGGCAGGACATCCATGCGATCTCTTTTGGGTTTGACCTCTCTTTGATCCCCGTCTTAAGAGCGGAAGCTAGGGAGAGAGGGCTCTTAGCAGGTTATTAAGCTGCTAAAGCGTAGTTTTCGTCGTTTGCGACTATTTTTTTGCGGCTTTTTACGAGGCAAACCGCCCCTCGGCATGCACCTTGGGTTTCGCAAATCCCGTCGAATCCAGAATCAGCCCCAATAGTGTTACAGCAAGTATACCAGAACTCGTAGCCGGGATACCACCCCGGAACGCTAACTTATTGAATCGCTCAATAAGTGCGCTGAAATTAACGGCCTGCGTGCTTCATGATGCGCGCTTTATCGACCTGCCATTCGCGGTCTTTGGCGTCGTTACGTTTGTCGTGCTGCTTCTTACCTTTTGCCACGCCGATTTTCACTTTGCACACGCGTTCTTCCAGTACAGCGACAGGGCGAGCACGGTATAACCTTCGCGGTTGATGCGTCCGAACAGGGAATCCAGCTCACGCTTGTTCAACAGCAGCTTACGGGTGCGGGTAGGATCGCAAAACGTAGTGTGAAGAGGCGACCGTCAGTGGCGTAAAGTTCGCGCCAAACAAAAAGGCTTCGCCGTCTTTGAAGATCACGTAGCTATCACCGATGTTGGCTTTACCCGCACGCAGCGATTTAACTTCCCAGCCCTGTAACGCCAGGCCAGCTTCGAATTCTTCTTCAATGAAATACTCGTGGCGGGCACGCTTGTTGAGCGCAATGGTTGCCGAGCCAGGTTTATGTGCTTTTTTCTTCGTCATAAGTGTCGTGAAGCCGTAGGTAATCTGATGTCAAAAAGTCACCTCATTGCGTCCTGTGAGGTCTAACGCGCTATATTAGCACGAGATGAGGCTCAGCGTTTTTTTAACAGGGGATAAATGTTATTATTTGTTGGTTGTTTGATCAGGAAAAATGTTATGCCTCAGATTAGTCGTACTGCGCTTGTCCCTTACAGTGTGGAACAGATGTACCAGTTAGTGAATGACGTTCAGTCATATCCGCAGTTTATCCCGGGATGTACCGGGAGCCGCGTGCTGGACTCAGGCCCGACGCAAATGACGGCGGCGGTGGATGTTTCCAAAGCCGGGATCAGCAAAACATTCACGACCCGCAACACGCTGACCGATAACCAGAGCATTCTGATGCATCTGGTGGATGGCCCCTTCAAAAAATTGATGGGCGGGTGGAAGTTCGTTCCGCTCAGTGCCGACGCCTGCCGGATCGAGTTTCATCTCGATTTCGAGTTTACCAACGCCCTGATTGAACTGGCCTTTGGCCGCGTGTTTAAAGAGCTGGCGGCGAATATGGTCCAGGCGTTCACGTTGCGCGCCAAAGAGGTCTACAGTGCCAGCTAACATCGTGGTGGAAGTGGCCTACGCGCTGCCAGAAAAACAGTATTTGCAACGCGTAACTCTGGAAGAGGGCGCCACCGTTGAAGAGGCGATCCGCGCCTCTGGCCTGCTGACGCTACGTAGCGATATCGATCTGGCGAAAAACAAAGTTGGAATTTATAGCCGTCCGGTCAAACTGGCCGATAACGTGAAGGATGGCGACCGGGTGGAGATCTATCGCCCACTGATTGCCGACCCGAAAGAGCTGCGTCGCCAGCGTGCGGAGAAGTCTGCTAAATAAGGTGGCTTTCACGGTTACACTGTTCTCACCGGGTTTACAGGCAGCGAGAGAAACAAAAAAGGTGCTCATTGAGCACCTTTTTGTATTTCTAAAACCTTACTCTTTGGTGAGCGCCGGTTTGTTATCGATGTTCGTCAGAACGCCGCTGCTGTTGAAGGTCAGCGTCAGGGTCTGCTGGGAAACGTCCTCATGGCCTGGCTTCTGGCGGAACACGTAGAACCAGGTATTGGTGCCAAACGGATCGGACATCATCGGCGTGCCCAGGGCATAGGCAACCTGCTGCTGCGTCATACCAACACGAATTTTAGACACATCGTTAGGAGCAAGATAGTTCCCCTGGTTGATGTCAGGACGGTAAACCACTTTTTCCAGAGTGGAGCAGCCTGCGGTCAACATCAGAAGAACCGCTGCGGCAGCGGTCAGCGTTTTACAGCGCATAGTGATTTGATTCCTTTTCCGGCCCGGGCAATACGCGACGGCTCATATGTAATATGCCGATGATAATAGACCTTTCACCACATTAAAACCTCTGGCGGCAGGTCTGTCGGCGTTTTTATTGTTCTGTATGACCCTGAGATACCGAAAAAGTTTAGGCAGCCAGCAGTTCTTTCGCATTCGCCAGCGTGTTGCGGGTGACTTCGCTACCACCCAGCAGACGGGCCAGTTCCTGCAGACGAGCACGTTTGTCCAGCGGCTGCATGTGCGTTTCGGTCATCTCGCCGTCGGTTTCTTTGCTGACAAAGAAATGATGGTGGCCGCAACCGGCAACCTGCGGCAGGTGGGTCACACACATCACCTGAGTGGACTCGCCAAGCTGGCGCAGCAGTTTACCCACTACCGCCGCGGTCGGGCCGCTAATACCGACATCTACTTCATCGAAGATCAGCGCCGGGGTTTCCATTTTCTTCGCCGTGATCACCTGAATCGCAAGGGCGATACGCGACAGCTCACCGCCGGACGCGACGCGGGAAATAGCCTGCAGGGGCTGGCCTGGGTTGGTGGTCACGCGAAATTCAATGCGATCTGCACCTTCAGCCGTGAGGTGGTTGGCTTCAAACTTCACATCAATGGTGAAAACACCGTGCGGCATCGACAGCAGATGCATGCTCTCTGTGATGTGCTGACTGAGTTCCTGAGCGTAACGCTGACGAACATTGTGTAGCTGCGTAGCGGTTTCGATAGCCTGCTGATGATGCACGCTGACGGCCAGAGAAAGGGTTTCCAGCGAGTCGGCTTGATCGTCGAGCTGATTTTGCTCGTCCAGCAGGGACTGGTGGAAGTTCGGCAGCTCTTCCGGCGAAACGTGGTGCTTACGCGCCAGGGAAATTTGGCGCGAAATACGCTGTTCCAGCTCAAACAGACGGTTCGGATCGAGATCAAGACGCTCGCAGTAGTGGCGCAGCTCGTCACTGGCTTCGGAGATTTGAATGGCCGCCTCTTCCAGCATATCCAGCATGCCGGACACTTTGCTGTCCATTCCCGCCAGTTCGGTCACTAACTGACGCACGGAATAGAGCTGGCTTTGCAGATTCACCTCTTCGCCGTCGGCCAGTAAGGTCAGCGCCTGCTGGCCGGTGGAGAGCAGTTGCCCGCTGTTGGCGAGGCGCTTGTACTCTTCGTCGATCTGCTCAAACTCGCCCGGCTGCGGGCTAAATTCGTTCAATTCTTTCAACTGATAGGCCAGCAGTTCGGCGCGCGCCGCGCGCTCCTGGCTCTGCTGTTGGTGCAGCGCCAGCTCACGGCAGCTTTGATGCCACTGACGATAGTGCGCCGCCATCAGTTGCATAAGGTCAGACTCACCGGCATAGCCGTCGAGTAAGGACTTCTGCTGATCGGGCTTGATTAATTGCTGATGGGCGTGCTGCCCGTGGATCTGGATTAACAGCTGGCCCAATTCACGCAGTTGGGACAGAGGCACCGCAGTACCGTTGATGAAGCCACGAGAGCGGCCGTCGCTATTGAGAACGCGACGAAGTAAGCACTCACGACCATCTTCGAGCTGGTTCTGTTCAAGCCAGCGCAGGGCGGCAGGGGTATCTTTGAGGGAGAAACGGGCGCAGAGATCGGCACGGCTGGCGCCAGCGCGAACCATGTCACCGTCGGCACGACCGCCAAGGCACAGCCCGAGCGCATCAATCGCAATGGATTTACCGGCACCGGTTTCCCCGGTGATAGCGGTCATTCCGCTGTTGAAATCAATTTCTAGCTCACGAACGATGGCGAAGTTGCTGATGGTCAGTTGTGCCAGCATAAACGTTTTCCTGTATGAAAAACCATAACTGTGTTTGTGTACAGTATAAACTGGTTTTTTATCCAGTAAAGTGCTGGATGCTATTTCAGAACAATTTTTTCGACCAGCCGAGCTTGGAGCTTAATGTGTTGAAATAGCTGTAGTCTTTAGGGTGGATCAGATTCAGGTAATAATCGCAGCGGCGGATCAGCACGTCTTCCCCCTTCCTGTATCGGCAGCGCGATTTGGCTGTCGCAGCTGATCTCGAGGTCGTTACGGCGATGCGAGAAACGCAGACGAATAGTGCTGCTGCTGTTGATCACCAGCGGGCGGGCAGAGAGGGTGTGCGGGAACATCGGCACTAACGTGATGGCATCCAGCGACGGCGTCAGGATCGGACCGCCCGCCGAAAGCGAATAGGCCGTGGAGCCGGTGGGAGTAGAGATAATCAGGCCATCGGAGCGCTGCGAGAAGGCAAAGATTTCGTCGATATAAACTTCAAACTCAATCATGTGCGCCACTTTTCCCGGATGCAGCACCACTTCGTTAATCGCGGTGCTGATCCGCTTCTGGCAATCCTGCTGGCACACCTGAGCTTCCAGCAAAAAGCGTTTTTCACTGATGTAGTGGCCTTCCAGCACGTCTGCGAGCTGCTGCTGGGCGTTATCCGGGTCAAGGTCGGTCAAAAAGCCCAGGTTGCCACGGTTGATACCAATGACTTTAATGTCATAGCGGGCGAGGGTTCGCGCGGCGCCGAGCATATTGCCGTCGCCCCCAACCACCACCGCCAGGTCGGCCTGCTGGCCGATTTCCGCCAGCGTGCCGGTTTTGACGTTTGTTAATTGCAGTTCCTGGGCAATCTGTTGTTCAACAATCACATCGTAGTTCTTGGCGCACAGCCAGCGATACAGCATTTCATGTGTCGTCAACGCAGTAGGGTGACGTGGATGACCGACAATCCCAATACACTTGAAATGGTTGCTCATTTTCTGAAGGTCCTTGTGCGAATGAATGATGACAATGTGGCTTGTTCCCTTGAATCCCGGAAACTGATCCCCATAATAAGCGAAGTTAGCGAGTTGAATGCAGAAAAACGCGGAGAAATTCATGAGTAGTAAAGAACAGAAAACGCCTGAGGGGCAAGCCCCGGAAGAAATTATCACGGAGCAGCACGAAGAGGTTGAGGCTACAGAGGCTGAGGCCGGTGCTGAGCAGGTGGATCCGCGCGATGAAAAAATTGCGAATCTGGAAGCTCAGGTAGTTGAAGCCCAGAATCGCGAGCGCGATGGCATCCTGCGCATCAAAGCGGAAATGGAAAACCTGCGTCGTCGTACCGAGCTGGACGTTGAAAAGGCGCATAAATTTGCACTGGAGAAGTTCGTCAACGAACTGCTGCCGGTTATCGACAGCCTGGATCGCGCGCTGGAAGTGGCGGATAAAGCCAACCCGGACATGGCCCCGATGGTTGAAGGCATCGAGCTGACGCTGAAATCCATGCTCGACGTGGTGAAGAAGTTCGGTGTGGAAGTTGTTGCCGATACCAACGTGCCGATGGATCCAAACGTGCATCAGGCAATCGCGATGGTGGAGTCTGAGGACGTCGCTGCCGGTAACGTGCTGATGGTGATGCAGAAAGGCTATACCCTGAACGGTCGTACCATTCGCGCGGCGATGGTCTCTGTGGCGAAAGCTAAGGCGTAATTTGCCTCCCGTAGTGCCGGGTGGCAGCTTCGCCTGACCCGGCCTACTCCAGTTTACTCCGCGACACTCTCCCTGAGCGGTTTCACCGGTAATACTCTCACCTGCTTAATCATATTGTCCTGTACGTCCAGGATATCAATATCATACTGGCCGATACGCACCCGTGTGCCCGCCGCCGGGATCTCCTCCAGTGCTTCCAGAATCATGCCGTTAATGGTACGGGCTTCCGCTTCCGGCATCTGCCAGTTAAAGGCTTTGTTCAGTTCGCGGACGTTTGCGCTGCCGTCAATCAGCACCGAGCCGTCGTTTTGCGGCGTGACCTCTTCAGCAAGGGAAGGGGACATGGACGTGGTAAAGTCGCCCACAATCTCCTCCAGAATATCTTCTACCGTTACCAGCCCCTGAATATCGCCATATTCATCGACCACCAGACCCACTTTCTTTTTATTGCGCTGAAATTTAATCAGCTGGGTGCTGAGCGGCGTGCCTTCCGGGATGTAATAAATCTCATCTGCCGCGCGCAGCATTACCTCTTTGGTGAATTCGTTTTTCTCGGTCATCAAACGATACGCTTCGCGTACGCGCAGCATGCTGATGGTGTCGTCCAGCGAATCGCGGTACAACACGATGCGGCCATGCGGGGAGTGGGTCAACTGGCGAACAATCGACTTCCAGTCATCGTTGATATCAATGCCCACGATCTCATTGCGCGGCACCATAATGTCGTCAACGCTGATCTTTTCCAGATCCAGCACCGACAGCAGCATATCCTGATTGCGGCGGGAGATTTGCGAGTGTGATTCATGCACGATGGTACGCAATTCATCTTTGCTCAGCGCACTGCTGATCGCCACATCTCCTTTAATGCCCACCATGCGCATCAGCACTCGCGTCACGCCGTTTAACAGCCAGACCAGGGGCATCATCAGAATGAGTAACGGTGCCAGCAGGAAGCTGCTGGGATAGGCCACTTTCTCGGGGTAGAGCGCGGCGATGGTCTTCGGCAACACTTCGGCGAACACCAGCACCACGAAGGTGAGCACGCCGGTGGCGATAGCGACCCCGGCGTTGCCATACAGACGCATGCCGACAATGGTGCCCAGCGCAGAGGCGAGAATGTTGACCAGGTTATTGCCGATAAGCACCAGGCTTATCAGGCGATCCGGTTTACGCAGCAGTTTTTCCACGCGACGGGCGGCCCGGTTACCCTGTTTGGCGCGATGACGTAACCGGTAGCGGTTCAGCGTCATCATGCCGGTTTCTGAGCCGGAGAAATAGGCGGAGATAACCACCATGACGATCAGGGTGACGATCAGCGTGGTGGTGGAGATGTGTTCCAGGGGGAACTCCTTGGTTGCTTAGCCGGCGATTTGTTGGATGACGCGGCTACCAAAATAAGCCATTGTCAGGAGGCCAGCTCCCGCAACGTTGAACCAGACCACGCGGCGACCGCGCCAGCCTTCATGATAATGGCCCCATAACAGGACAATATAGACAAACCACGCGATGATGGAGAGCACGGCCTTATCGATATTCTCTATGCTGAAGAGATTTTGCATATAAAACAGGCCGGTACTTAGGGTGAGCGTCAGCAATACCACCCCGACCTGAGTGATGTGAAACATCTTGCGTTCGATGGTCATCAGCGGCGGCATTTCGTTACTGAACGCCAGCTTTTTATTTTTGAGCTGGTAGTCAATCCAGGCCAGCTGGAGCGCGTACAGCGCGGCAATGATCAGCGTTGCATACGAGAACAGCGACAGGCCAATATGCACCATCATCCCGGGAGTAGTTTCCAGATGGGTGATGAACTCATTCGGCACAAAGGTAGCAAAGGCGAGGTTGATCAGCGCAAAGGCATAGACAATCGGCAACAGCAGCCAGCCGCGATTTTTCGAGGCCACAATGGTCATCACCGTACAGATCATCAGACTGACCAGCGAACCGACGTTAAGCAGGCTCAGGTTTTGCCCGCTGCCGTCGCCCGGCAGAATGCGCGCTTCGAGCGCAAAGGCGTGACTTATCAATGCGATGACAGCCGACAAAATAGCCATTCGCCGCCAGCCGCTGTTTTTTTGTAGCAGGCCAGGGATGATCAGCGCGAGGCTGACAGAGTACGCCACAAGGGCGATCAGTGCGAAAACAGGCATATAGGTGTCGACAGTTGTCCTGATGAGAAAGAGGTGCAGTATAACGTTACGTGAGGCGTGCTCCAACCGTTGCATAACAACAAAGGCGCCTTCATGTTATACTGCGGCAAAATTCTGTGTACGTGTCGCGCCAGCGACCTAACGTTTCTACCCCAGGCGAGAGACAATGTTTGATAATTTAACCGATCGTTTGTCGCGCACGCTGCGCAACATCAGCGGCCGTGGACGCCTTACTGAAGACAATATTAAAGAGACGCTGCGCGAAGTACGCATGGCGCTGCTTGAAGCAGACGTCGCGTTACCGGTCGTGCGTGATTTCATCAACCGTGTGAAAGAGAAAGCGGTTGGTCATGAAGTGAACAAGAGCCTGACCCCGGGTCAGGAGTTCGTCAAAATCGTTCGTAATGAACTGGTTTCGGCGATGGGCGAAGAGAACCAGAGCCTGAACCTGGCGGCGCAACCGCCGGCAGTGGTGCTGATGGCCGGTCTGCAGGGTGCGGGTAAAACCACCAGCGTCGGTAAGCTGGGTAAATTCCTGCGCGAAAAGCACAAGAAGAAAGTGCTGGTCGTCTCTGCCGACGTTTATCGCCCGGCGGCGATCAAACAGCTGGAAACCCTGGCTGAACAGGTTGGTGTGGAGTTCTTCCCATCCGACGTAGGACAAAAGCCGATCGATATCGTTAACGCGGCGCTGAAAGAAGCGAAGCTGAAATTCTTCGACGTGCTGCTGGTGGATACCGCCGGTCGTCTGCACGTTGACGAAGCGATGATGGACGAAATCAAGCAGGTGCATGCCGCGATCAAACCGGTCGAAACCCTGTTTGTTGTCGATGCGATGACCGGTCAGGATGCGGCCAACACCGCGAAAGCGTTCAATGAAGCGCTGCCGCTGACCGGCGTGGTGCTGACCAAAGTGGACGGCGACGCCCGCGGCGGTGCGGCGCTTTCGATTCGTCATATCACCGGCAAGCCGATCAAATTCCTCGGCGTGGGCGAGAAGACCGAAGCGCTGGAGCCGTTCCACCCGGATCGTATTGCCTCCCGTATCCTCGGCATGGGCGACGTGCTGTCGCTGATCGAAGATATCGAGAGCAAAGTTGACCGTGCGCAGGCCGAGAAGCTGGCGACCAAGCTGAAAAAAGGCGACGGCTTCGATCTGACCGACTTCCTGGAACAGCTGCGCCAGATGAAGAACATGGGCGGTATGGCAAGCCTGATGGGCAAGCTGCCGGGCATGGGCCAGATCCCGGACAACGTTAAATCGCAGATGGATGACAAAGTTCTGGTGCGGATGGAGGCAATTATCAACTCCATGACGCTGAAAGAGCGTGCCAAGCCGGAGATCATTAAAGGCTCCCGTAAACGCCGTATCGCGGCGGGCTGCGGGATGCAGGTCCAGGACGTTAACCGCCTTCTGAAACAGTTCGATGATATGCAGCGCATGATGAAGAAGATGAAGAAGGGCGGTATGGCCAAAATGATGCGTGGCATGAAAGGTATGATGCCGCCAGGATTCCCGGGCCGCTAAAACACGGGCATAAAGCTATCTTGTTTGCCAGTTTAGCCCCGGGGTGTGCTCGACAAAACACAGTCGTGTTGTAAACGTCCTTCAGGGCGGCCCGAAGGGCGAGCGGAGCGGGTAAATGCTTGCGTACTACCTGTACGCTCCGCTTTTTTGCACACCCTGACTGAACTGGCTGCAGCGATATGCGTCTTATATCCCCTGTTTAAGAGATGCTGATTGCATTTTCCCCAGAAATCAGTAAAATTTTCGGGCTTTTAATATGACACCGGGCTCCTTCCCTCGATGGGGCCCGGTGTTTTATTCACACAAGAGGATGTTATGGTAACTATTCGTTTAGCACGTCACGGCGCAAAAAAGCGTCCGTTCTACCAGGTTGTTGTTACTGACAGCCGTAATGCACGCAACGGTCGCTTCATCGAGCGCGTTGGTTTCTTCAACCCACTGGCCTCTGGCGCAGAAGAAGAAACCCGTCTGGATCTGGATCGTATCGCTCACTGGGTTGGCCAGGGCGCTACTGTTTCCGATCGCGTTGCTACGCTGATCAAAGCAGCAAACAAAGCAGCTTAATCTGTCACGGTGGTCATGATGAGCAAAAAAGCACCTGTTGAACCGATTGTATTGGGCAAAATGGGTTCTTGCTACGGTATCCGTGGTTGGCTCAGAGTGTTTTCCTCCACCGAAGACGCCGAAAGCATTTTTGACTATCAGCCCTGGTTTATCCAGAAGGCGGGTCAGTGGCAAGAGGTCGAGCTGGAAAGCTGGCGTCACCACAATCAGGACATCGTTATCAAGCTGAAAGGCATTGACGATCGCGATGCCGCGAATGCACTGACCAATTGTGAAATTGTCGTGGATTCGTCGCAGTTGCCTGAACTGGAAGAGGGTTACTACTGGAAAGACCTTATTGGTTGCCAGGTAGTCACTATTGAAGGTTACGGTCTGGGGAAAGTCATCGATATGATGGAAACCGGATCCAATGACGTTCTCGTCATTAAGGCAAACCTGAAAGATGCGTTTGGCATCAAGGAGCGGCTGGTTCCGTTCCTCGATGGGCAGGTTATCAAGAAAGTCGATCTCGCTACTCGTACTATCGAAGTAGATTGGGATCCTGGTTTTTAAATTCTCCTGAAAACGGTAAAAGACGGCGCTATGTGGATTGGCATTATTAGCCTGTTTCCTGAAATGTTCCGCGCGATTACTGATTACGGGGTAACTGGCCGGGCAGTAAAAAATGGCCTGCTGAGCATCGAAAGCTGGAGTCCACGTGACTTCACGCATGACCGGCACCGTACCGTGGACGATCGTCCTTACGGCGGCGGACCGGGGATGCTCATGATGGTACAACCTTTAAAGGATGCCATCGCAGCAGCAAAAGCCGCGGCAGGTGAAGGCGCAAAGGTGATTTATCTGTCACCTCAGGGACGCAAGCTTGATCAAGCGGGCGTCAGCGAACTGGCAACGAATCAGAAAATAATTCTGGTTTGCGGTCGCTACGAAGGGATAGATGAGCGCGTAATTCAGACCGAGATTGACGAAGAATGGTCTATCGGCGATTACGTTCTCAGCGGTGGTGAGTTACCGGCAATGACGCTGATTGACTCGGTTTCCCGGTTTATTCCGGGGGTTCTGGGCCATGAAGCATCAGCAACAGAAGACTCTTTTGCTGACGGATTGCTGGACTGTCCACACTATACCCGTCCTGAAGTGTTAGAAGGGATGGAGGTACCGCCAGTATTACTGTCGGGAAACCATGCCGAGATTCGTCGCTGGCGCCTGAAGCAGTCGCTGGGCCGTACCTGGCTTAGAAGACCTGAACTTCTGGAAAACCTGGCTCTGACTGAAGAGCAAGCAAAGTTGTTGGCCGAGTTCAAAAAAGAACACGCGCACCAGCAACAGAAACATGATGGGATGGCCTGAGGCCCCCGAATATCAGTTTACCCAGGATAAGAGATTAAATTATGAGCAACATTATTAAGCAACTTGAACAAGAGCAGATGAAGCAGGACGTACCTTCCTTCCGTCCGGGTGATACCGTGGAAGTGAAAGTATGGGTTGTTGAAGGTTCCAAAAAACGTCTGCAGGCATTCGAGGGCGTGGTTATCGCTATTCGTAACCGCGGTCTGCACTCTGCATTCACTGTTCGTAAAATTTCCAACGGCGAAGGCGTTGAGCGTGTCTTCCAGACTCACTCTCCGGTAGTTGACAGCATTGCTGTTAAACGTCGTGGTGCTGTACGTAAAGCTAAACTGTACTACCTGCGTGAGCGTACTGGTAAGTCTGCTCGTATTAAAGAGCGTCTGAACTAAAATTCGCTTAAGCGACATCCTGTAAAAAGGGCTGGCCGAAAGGCTGGCCCTTTTTTTATCCATCAGTGCTCTGTACGTTAACCTATCCTTCATAAATCGTTTACAATGTCCCCGCTCTAACGGAGGGTAAGTGACGACTAAACAGCATCAGGCACAGTGGCAACGTATCGCGGCAGGTCTCGCGTTATTTGCGATCCTGATGATCGTCTTCGCGCCGCTGGTTTCCGTCTCGTTGCAAAAAGATCCCATGAGCGCCATGCCCGGCATGCACCACGACATGAGCATGATGGCGGATCACCACCATGCACCGTCTGAAAGCATTCCTGTCGATCACGCCGAAGCCTGCGGTTACTGCGTACTGTTGGCCCACGTGCCGGGTGTCATTCTGGCGCTGGTACTGCTGTTATGCGCGGTCTTACTCAGACAGCGCCTCACGCCGCCACGCCCTGCCGTACACCACTGGCATTTTTTCCCCTGGCTCTGTCCCGATACCCGCGCGCCACCGCAACTGTCTGCTTAATCCATCTAAAAATACGTACACCCCGGTGTACCGATAACTTTTTACCTTAGAAAAGGGAAAGCATGACTACCTGCACTCCGCGCGCAGCATGGGGCAACCTGTTGCGTCGTCTTCACTTCTATATTGGTCTGTTTGTCGGGCCATTTATTTTTATCGCCGCGTTGTCAGGAACGCTGTATGTCGCCACGCCGCAGCTGGAAAACGCGCTTTATCATCATGCGCTGTACAGTGAGACCGAGGGCGCAGCGCGTCCCCTTGCTGAGCAAATTGCGGTAGCGGAAAAGGTCACCGGCGGAAAGCTGCAGCTGCAGGCGGTGCGTCCGGGCCTGGCATCACAGGAAACTACCCGGGTGATGTACATTGATCCGGCCCTGAAGCCTTCGGAAAACCGGGCCATCTTTATCGATCCGGTTAGCCTGGCGGTGCGCGGGGATATGACTGTCTACGGCACCAGCGGCATCCTGCCGTTCCGCCAGCAAATTGATTATTTGCATCGGTCTTTGCTACTCGGGGATGTGGGACGCCTTTACAGCGAGCTTGCCGCGTCGTGGATGTGGATCGCCGCCCTGGGTGGGATTGCACTGTGGTTCTATACCCGACCCAAACGGCGCATCAACAACCGTTTTCAGCAGCGCCGTCGTTTGCATGTATCCCTCGGCTGGAGCCTGTTGCTGGGCATGTTGCTCTTCTCGGCGACCGGCCTGACCTGGTCCCAGTGGGCGGGCGGTAACGTGGATAAACTGCGGGCAGAGATGAACTGGCTCACCCCGCAGGTTAATACGCAGCTGCATGGCCCGGCAGAGACCCCCGATCCGCATGCTGAGCACCACGGTCATCACATGACTATGCCCATGCCGGAGATGAAACCTGACCTGGCCCTCTATGACGGCGTACTGAAGGCGGCAAATGCGGCGGGAATTGATGCCAGCAAGCTGGAGATACGTCCGGCGAAGAAGGCTGCAATGGCGTGGACAGTAACGGAGATCGATCGCCGCTGGCCGACTCAGGTGGATGCGGTTGCCGTTGATCCCGCGACCCTGACCGTTGTCGATCACACGCGGTTTGCGGATTACCCGCTGATGGCCAAGCTAACCCGTTGGGGCGTGGATTTCCACATGGGGGTGCTGTTTGGCCTGCCAAACCAGCTGCTGCTCATCGCCTTTGGTCTCGCGCTGTGCATCATGATTGTGTGGGGATACCGGATGTGGTGGATGCGCCGGCCCGGCAGGCGGCAACGGATCCCGCGCAGACGCTGTGTCAGAGCTGGCTGGCGTTGCCGCTGGGGGGGCGCGTAGTTTCTTTGGCTATCAGCGTAGCACTGGGGCTTATGATGCCGGTAATGGGCTGTAGCCTGGCGCTGTTTGTCATCATTGACTGGCTGCGCTGGCGCGCGGCATCCAGGTTATCCCTCGCCAAATCGATGAAATAAGGACTCAGGGCGTGCTGATTACGACCGCCACGCGGCGGTTTTCGGCACGCCCCTGGGCAGTTTTATTATCCGCGACAGGATATTGCTTACCTAATCCCTGGGTTGTGAGATTGCTGCGTGGAATACTGGCGCCCTGCGCCCAGGCATCGGCAACCACATCCGCCCGCTTCAGGGACAACGCTTTGTTGTAGCTCTCTTCGCCGTAATTATCGGTATGCCCGTCCATGCGTGCGTGCCTGAGCCCCGTTGCGGCAAGACGGGCAGCCATGCTTTTGATCTGCTGCTCGCTTTCAGGCTGCAGCTTATATTCGTTTTTACCAAACAGAATCTTCGCGGAGAGGCCAAGCGACCAGTCACCGTTCATTTCATTAAAGCCGTAAGACTTCATGGCGGCGACCTGCTCAGGGCTAAATTTGCCCTGTGGCGTCTGGCACCCGGTTAGCAGCATGGATGCCATAAAGAGCGGGGTGATGTATCGCCTTAACATGATGTGTTCCTTTCTACGATGTGATTTTCGAACGCTGGTGTTTGACCGAATACATATTACGGTCGGCTTGCTCTACTAACGCTTCAACAGAGTGATGCTGCCAGCTCAGCGCGTAGCCAATGCTAAGCGACATCCGGGAGGAGAACCCGTTGTGCAGTTCATAGGACGGGCTGAATTGTTGTGTCAGCGCAGCGCAGAGGCGTAATACCTCGTGCTCCGAATGGACGTCATACAGGATGATGGCAAACTCATCCCCGCCCAGACGGTAAGACTGATGTTGTTCGCCGCCAAACTCGACCATTCTGCGGGCCACTTCAATTAGCACTGCATCGCCCGCGGCATGGCCCCAGGTATCGTTAATACGCTTAAAGTCATCGCCATCAAGGAAGAGCAGGGCGGAGTGGGTTCGCGCAGAGAAATCATTCATCAGCGCAGCAATGCGGATGCGAAAAGCCGCCCGGTTAGCCAGACCGGTGAGGGGATCGTGCATGGCGGTACGCATCAGTTGGGCGTTTTTGGCCTGCAATTTTAGCTGCCACTCTTCCATCTCATCCAGCAGGCTGTTGAAGTCCTGGCCGAAGCGATGAAATTCTTCAATGCGCTCCTGAGAAACCCGACGGGAGAAGTTCCGGTTTGAACGCACGTCGTGCACCACATCGGTAATGTTTTGCAGGGCGGTCACAACGCCAATATGCAGGGTGCGGGTGATGGTTAATGCCACCAGAGAGGCAAACATGATGCAGCCTGTTAATACCGCCAGCGACGTCCAGAGGAAGTGGCTGATCAGGCTATCCCGTGCGGTGAGGTGTAACTCACCAATCGGCAAATTATTATGCCAGACGCGCTGTCTGATGGGATGCGGGAATAACCACTGGCTGACCAGCTGGCTGAGCGGATCTGCGTCACTGTTCGGCCCCATCGACCACGCGGCAAAACGATTATCGTCGCGATCCAGCAGTTCTGCCGCTGAGATTTGCCCTTGCTTGCCGAGGGAGGCCAGCGCTTCGTTGGCGGCGGCGGCATCATTGAAGACCAGCGTCGCCTCCAGGCTGCGGCTCATGGTGGCGCTGGTTAATTCAAGGTTGCGTTGAGCATACTGTTTTAGCGTGACCACAGAAGCAATGCACAATAATAGCCAGACGAGCGTCATGGTAATGAGGACGCTAATAATACTGATGCGCCGCAGAGTCCTTTTGAATGTTGGACGCGGCGCTGAGGAAATTCCCTTATTCATGCTTTTTTATTCCGTGCGAGCATTAGCACATCAGGATTGACTCTGACTCCGCTGCGCGACAGCACATCCAGATTGACGGAAAATCTTACTCTGGCACTGTCTATTATCAGGCAGAAAGCACTACCTATAAGGCATTGCGGATTTTGCTCCGCGATTAATAGTAACGGTCGGGCATGAAACGCCTGGCTTAATTCAAGCTGGTGGCTCGGGGATTCACTGCCAAAATAGAGCGCATGACATTCTGCACTCATTGCTTCCCGATCATCATGAATAAGCACGGGGGGTGTAGGGCAGCGTGTCCGGGCCATCGGCACTGAGCGCTTCAACATAGCCGGAAGTGGCGAAAATACACAGATTCGGCTTGCCAGAGAGTGCAGGCCAGCGGGTATAACTGACGATCCCGGAGACAATAGTGCGAACCGATTTATCCGTTTCGGATAATGTTGCGCCAAATAGCGAGTCCGCAGGGCAGTGATAACAACAGTACCAATGCCGCCCGATACCAGGAGATAAGAAATAAGTTACACACCAGAATCCGCCACACCACTCTGGAAATAGTCGTTCTTGAGTTTCGCGGGCAGAATAGCATTTTTTACCCGTACAGTCATTATGCCAAAAGCCTGTGTAGTGGCTTAAGGACAATCTTACTTACTTAATTAACGGGTTGGCGTTGATAAAATTAATTTAAACGGCTGGCTTTGGTTCCTTCATCCATTCCCTGTTTCCAGGCAGTTCGCAGGGCAGTGGCGTTTTCGGCAGTGTCACAGCTGGCGGGGAATATTCGGCCAGCTAATCCCCAGGCGTATACAAAGTTTTCCTGACATATTTTCTCTTGCCCGTCTTTATATCCGCTGAGATAAGCCCGGCGATCCACTTTTGGGATCGTTAAAATTAGCAGCAAGGGATTCATTGGATTTTACCGCCACGCCATTCATAGGCGTCTTCTTTTACCGGCACTCTGCCAGTCGGTTCCCGTCCAGTGGGGTTGATGGGTGTAAGGATCGATCTGGCAGGCAGTTAAAAACAGGCACAGCGTCGAGGTAATAATCAGGCGCATAAGACATTCTCCCTTTTCCATTGAGGCATAGCCTGGCGTGGTCAACGCACGCTGTAATTTTTACGTTACACTTTAATCGAATGTTTTTTGCTTTAAAGTGGGTGTTGTAAAGTATTATTTACGTATTTTGGATTGAAATCTTTACTTGGTGTGGTATCGGTTGGGCTTCCTCATCGAGGAAACTACTATCGCAAACGAGCTTCCAGGATCGCAATCATGCAAAAAGACGCGCTGAATAACGTACATATTAGTGATGAACATGTTCTGATCACCCCGGATCAACTGAAAGCGGAATTCCCGCTGAGCGTTGAACAGGAGGCGCAAATTGCGCCACTCCGCCAGACCATCTCTGACATTATTGCCGGCCGCGATCCGCGTCTGCTGGTCGTCTGTGGTCCGTGGCTCCATTCATGATCCAGAAACTGCCATCGAATATGCGCACCGCTTTAAAGGCCCTGGCCGAGGAGGTCAGCGATAGCCTCTACCTGGTCATGCGCGTCTATTTTGAAAAACCTCGTACCACCGTCGGCTGGAAAGGGTTGATTAACGATCCGCACATGGATGGCTCGTTTGATGTGGAAGCAGGCCTGAAGATTGCGCGTAATCTTCTGGTGGAACTGGTGAGCATGGGGCTGCCGCTGGCAACAGAGGCACTGGATCCGAAACAGCCCGGCAATACCTGGGCGATCTGTTTCAGCTGGTCAGCGATTGGCGCCCGTACTACCCGAGTCGCAGACGCACCGCGAGATGGCATCGGGCCTCTCCATGCCGGTCGGCTTCAAAAACGGCACCGACGGTAGCCTGGCAACCCGCTATCAACGCCATGGCGTGCCGCTGCTATGCCGCACCGTTTTGTCGGCATCAACCAGGCCGGCCAGGTCTGTCTGCTGCAGACCCAGGGCAACCCGGATGGTCATGTCATCCTGCGCGGCGGCAAAGCGCCGAACTACAGCCCGGCAGATGTGGGCCCAGTGTGAAAAAGAGATGGAACAGGCAGGACTGCGCCCGGCGCTGATGGTAGATTGCAGTCATGGTAATTCCAATAAAGATTACCGTCGTCAGCCTGCGGTGGCGGAATCCGTCGTCGCGCAGATTAAAGATGGCAACCGTTCGATTATTGGTCTGATGATTGAAAGCAATATCCATGAAGGCAATCAGTCATCTGAACAGCCGCGCAGCGCCATGAAACACGGGGTTTCCGTGACCGATGCCTGCATTAGCTGGGAAACCACCGACGCGCTGCTGCGTGAGATCCACAAAGATTTGAACGGCCAGCTGGCGACGCGTCTGGCTTAAGAGGTTTGTTATGGTTGCTGAATTGACCGCCTTGCGCGATCAAATTGACGAGGTGGATAAGGCGCTGCTGGATCTGCTGGCGCGCCGGATGGCGCTGGTCGCTGAAGTTGGCGAAGTGAAAAGTAAATACGGTTTACCGATTTACGTGCCGGAGCGCGAAGCCTCCATGCTGGCATCCCGGCGAAAAGAGGCCGAGGCGCTGGGCGTTTCGCCAGATCTGATTGAAGATGTGCTGCGCCGCGTGATGCGGGAATCTTACTCCAGCGAAAACGACAAAGGATTTAAAACCCTCTGTCCGACGCTGCGTCCGGTAGTGATTGTCGGTGGCGGCGGGCAGATGGGGCGTCTGTTTGAGAAGATGCTCACGCTCTCGGGCTATCAGGTGCGCATTCTCGAAAAAGAGGATTGGGCGCAGGCGCAGACGATGGTGGCCGATGCGGGCATGGTCATTGTCAGCGTACCGATTCATGTCACTGAAGAGATTATTGCTAAATTGCCACCGCTGCCGGAAGACTGCATTCTTGTCGATCTGGCTTCGGTAAAAAATGGCCCGCTGCAGGCCATGCTGGCCGCGCATAACGGCCCGGTGCTGGGCCTGCACCCGATGTTCGGCCCGGACAGCGGCAGCCTGGCAAAGCAGGTCGTTGTCTACTGCGATGGCCGTCAGCCTGAGGCCTACCAGTGGTTCCTGGAGCAGATTCAGGTGTGGGGCGCGCGGTTGCACCGGATCAGCGCCGTCGAACATGATCAGAACATGGCCTTTATCCAGGCGCTGCGCCACTTCGCAACCTTCGCGTATGGTCTGCATCTGGCGGAAGAGAATGTCCAGCTTGAGCAGTTGCTGTCGCTGTCGTCACCTATCTATCGCCTGGAACTGGCAATGGTTGGCCGACTCTTTGCCCAGGATCCGCAACTGTATGCCGATATTATTATGTCTTCAGGCAACAATCTGGCGCTGATCAAGCGTTACTACCAGCGTTTTGGTGAGGCGATTACCCTGCTGGAGCACGGCGATAAGCAGGCGTTTATCGACAGCTTCCGTAAAGTTGAACACTGGTTTGGCGATTATGCCCAGCGCTTCCAGAGCGAGAGTCGCATTCTGCTGCGGCAGGCGAATGACAGTCGCCAGTAATCTGATGATGTTATATACTGAAAGCCAGCACTGCTGGCTTTTTTCATTTTGGGGATTTGTCATGCTGAACCACGCGTTCTGTTTGAATACACGGGGCACTTACCGGAGTGTCCGACCTGGAGCGAAGCGGAAAGCGCCCTCTACTGGGCCGATATTCTGGAAGGCGAGATCCACCGCTACCACCTTCCCACAGGTGAACATACGGTTTTATCCTTCCATGAAGAGGTGGGCTGTTTCGCGCTGCGCGAGGGGGGAGGCTTTATTGTCGCCATGCGCACGGGCATCTGGCTGGCGGATAAACACGGCCTGTTGCAACGCAAGGTCTGTGATAATCCGTCGAACCCGCAGCTGGCGCGTTTTAATGACGGCGGAACCGATCATTTCGGTCGCTTCTATGCTGGCACCTTCTGGGCGCCGGGCGACTACAACGGCGCTCTGTTAATGCGGATCGATAACGACCTGGACGCCGGAGGTTATCCAGTGTGATATTCACGGTCATAATGGTCTGGCATTCAGCGACGATAAACGCTGGATGTACACTTCCGACACCCCTAACGCGGTGATCTATCGCACGCCGCTGGACGAGCAGGGTGAGCCGGGGAAACGGGAGGTCTTTCGTCGGTTCAAGCCGGGGGAGGGATCCCGGATGGTGCGGCAGTGGATGCAGAGGGTTGTTACTGGAGCGCACTGTTTGACGGCTGGCGGATCGCCCGCTTTTCACCGCAGGGTGAACAGCTGGAGGAATATCGCTTGGCCGGTGCGCTGCCCGACGATGGTTTGTTTCGGAGGCGATGATATGAAGACGCTATTTATCACCACCACCCGTGAGAATATGGAGCCGGAAGAAGTAGCGGCATATCCGCTTTCCGGGGCCATTTTCACCCTGCCCGTCAGCGTGGCAGGCGTGAAAAAAGGCCCGTTTATTGCGCGTTAAACCGGATCCACCGGGACCACGTTTTCGCTCGGATAGCAGCCCAGCACTTTCATCGAGCGGGTGATCTCACCCAGTTCACGCAGGGCTTTCTGCAGGGATGCAGACTCCAGGTTGGCCTGAATATCGAGATAGAACATCTCTTCCCATGGATTGCCATGAATCGGACGCGATTCCAGTTTGGTCATAATCAGATTGTGATTGCGCAGGACCAGCAGGGCTTCTACCAGCGCACCCGCCTGCTGTCCGGTCGCCATCAGCAGGGTGGTTTTGGCCGGGACCTGATCGGAGACATTGATCGCCTTACGTGCCAGCACGATGAAACGGGTGATGTTTTGCGTCTGGTTCGCCAGGTTACGCTCCAGCACCTGTAATCCATACAGCGCGCCACCCGCTTCGCTGCCAAGGGCAGCCACGGTTGGGGAATTGGCCTGCGCGACCTTTTCCATTGCTGCTGAGGTGCTTTCGGTATACTCAATTTTCCAGCCTGGATAACGATTCAGGAACTGACTGCACTGCTGGAAAGGTTGCGGGTGGCTATAGACGGTCTCGATTTTGTCGAGGTCTGTGGTGCCGGATACCCAGCACGCAGTGATCAATAGGGATCGTCATCTCGCCAACCAGCGACAGGGTGGTGTGCTGGAGCAAATCGTAAACGTCATTGATCGCCCCGGAACTGGTGTTCTCGATTGGCACAACAGCGTAATCCGCTTGTCCGGTCTCCACCTGATTAAAAATATCCGCGAACTTCGCGCAGCCGCTTTCAATAAACTCTTCGAAATGACGGGCCGCATACTGACGCGCGGCAAGGTGGGAATAGGAACCTTTCGGCCCCAGGAAGGCAATACGCGCCGAATGCGGGTTAGTTTTGTTTAGATGCTGTTGCAGCAACGCCTGCTGCGTGAGGACGGAATCTTCAATAATCAGCTGGAACAGGCGGGTGATGTAGTGCGCGTCGAGATGGTGGGTTTTGCCGAGAGCGATCAGGCGTTCCAGCAGGTCGCGCTCCCTGTCGATGTCGCGTACCGGACGATGCGAGGCCAGCTTTGCTTTTCCTACCTCCACGGCCAGCGCGCGGCGTTCGGCCAGCAGCGACAGCAATTTCTCATCCAGAGCGCTGATCTTGTCGCGCAAATCCAGTAACGGGTTTTCCGGTGTCATAGCGTTGCCTTAATTATATTATCGTTATCAATAAAAAAGGCCTCCCGGGGTGGGAGGCCTTGTTGTTCGTCTTCGCATTCTTTATCACACGACGAAACGCCTCCCAATCAGGGGAAGGTAAAAAAGAATGCGAAGAAAAACGGTTTTACAGTCATGGATGATTCCTTCAGGAGACAGACTTAAAGTACCTGTACTGTTTTCACCCTGTCAATAAAAAACAAAAAACGCGCCCGAAGGCGCGTTGGCGATAGACTCAATGTAAAGGATTATTCATCTTCAACTTCTTCTGCGAAGCTGGCGTCTTTCACCGATGTTGTGGCGCGACGGGCTTCACCTTTGTGTTGCACTTTATTGAGCTGCCGTTCCAGCTTGTTAATCAAATCGTTGATGGCGGTGTACATATCCTCATGTTTCGCGCTGGCGACCAGATGGCCGTTTGGAGTATTGATAGTTGCGTCAGCGATGAAACCTTGTGGCTCCTTAGAGAGAATGATATGTGGGTTAATCAAGTGAGTTTGCCATTTATCCAGTTTGGCGAGACGGTCTGCGACGTGCTGGCGGATAGCCGGAGTAATTTCCATTTGTTTACTGGTAATGTTCATTGTCATAAATTTTACCTCTTGTCTTTCCCGTCTTGGTGATTCCAGCATACCGTTCTTAATGTCAATTTGTGTGATCCAAATCACATTTTAATGTCACTTTTTGTCAATGGATTCTTTTTGTGAGGCAGGACAGGAAGAAGCAACTTTTACCTTGTCGTTATAAAAAATTACGGCCATAGTTGATAGGATTGATGCGAGCTAAACCGGTTCAGCACAGTCCGAAAATGGATAAAAAAACGGCAGCCCTTGGGCTGCCGTTTTGCATCTTAACGAAGAATCAGGTGTTGCTGCTGTTAGCGGCGATGATCTTCGCGACTTTATCAGCCTGAGATGTCATCTGCAGCTCGCGGTAGGCATTTTCCATCAGCTTCAGACCATCGCGTGTTGCCTGAGTATCCGGGTAATCACGCAGCATACCTTCAACACGGTTCACAACGGCAACGTATGCGCCACGGCGGGTATAGTATTCCGCAACGGAGTATTCGTATTTCGCCAGACGATCTTTCAGGAACACCAGACGTTTGCTGGCATCCGTTACGTACTGGCTGTTCGGATAGCCACGTACCAGTTTAGAGAAGTCATTGAACGCATCGCGGGCGTGCTGAGGGTCACGGTCTGAACGGTCAACACCGAAGAAGCCTTGCAGCGCGCTGTCATCCAGTGCCATGTTGGTCAGGCCGCGCATATACATGACGTAATCGATATTAGGATGGGTCGGATTCAGACGCATGAAGCGATCAATCGTCGCCTGGGCCAGTGGCAGATCGGCATTTTTATAGTAGGCGTAGATCAAATCCAACTGTACCTGCTGGGAATACGGGCCAAATGGATAACGATTATCCAGCGCTTCCAGTTGCGTTATCGCCTGTTTCCAGTTACCGTCCTGCAGCTTTTGCTGAGCAGTCGCATAGATTTCATTCGGCGGATTGTCAGGGACCTGTTCATTCGAACCGGAGCAGCCGACCAAAGCCAGGCTCAACGTGGCCGCTGCCACCAGATATTTCATGCGCGTCATGACGTTTTGACTTTCCTCAAATGTTTGTCCGGGAGAATCTCTTTCCTGCTCCCGATTAAGACCAGCTACAATAGCACACTATATTAAACGGCAAAGCCGTAAAACCCAACGTTAAACGAAGAAGCAGTCTATGGCACAACGAGTAGAACTCACCGCAACAGTCTCCGAAAAACAACTCGGACAACGCTTAGATCAGGCTTTGGCCGAAATGTTCCCTGATTATTCGCGTTCACGTATAAAAGAATGGATCCTTGACCAGCGCGTGCTGGTAAACGGCAAGATCTGGGACAAGGCTAAAGAGAAAGTGTTGGGTGGGGAAGTGGTCGCCATCAATGCTGACATCGAAGAAGAAGTTCGTTTCGAGCCTCAGGATCTCCCACTGAATATCGTCTACGAAGATGACGACATTTTAGTGATCAACAAGCCACGTGATTTTGTTGTACACCCTGGCGCAGGCAACCCTGACGGCACAGTGCTGAATGCGCTGCTGCACTACTATCCGCCAATCGCTGATGTACCGCGTGCGGGTATCGTACACCGTCTGGATAAAGACACCACCGGCCTGATGGTCGTTGCGAAGACCATTCCGGCGCAAACGCGTCTGGTAGAGTCGCTACAGCTGCGTGAAATCACCCGTGAATACGAAGCGGTCGCGATTGGGCATATGACTTCTGGCGGCACGGTTGAGCAGCCTATCAGCCGCCACCCAACCAAGCGTACCCATATGTCCGTTCATCCGATGGGTAAACCGGCGGTTACTCACTATCGCATCATGGAACATTTCCGCATCCATACGCGTCTGCGTCTGCGTCTGGAAACCGGCCGTACTCACCAGATCCGTGTGCACATGTCGCATATTACCCATCCGCTGGTGGGCGATCAGTTGTACGGTGGCCGTCCGCGTCCGCCGAAAGGTGCCTCAGAAGAGTTTATCGCGATGCTGCGTAAATTCGATCGCCAGGCTCTGCATGCAACCATGCTGCGTCTCTATCATCCAATCACCGGGATCGAGATGGAGTGGCATGCGCCAATCCCGCAGGATATGGTGGATCTGATCGACGCCATGCGCGCTGATTTCGAAGAACATAAGGACGCTGTGGACTGGTTATGACCAAACTGATTGTCCCGCAGTGGCCAGCGCCAGCAGGCGTGGCGGCCTGCAGTTCCACCCGCATTGGGGGTGTCAGTGAGGGTGCCTGGGAGTCCATTAAACCTGGGCGCGCACTGTGGCGACGATCTCAACCATGTGGAAGAGAATCGTCAGCGCATGTTTGCTGCGGGCCAGTTGCCGTCGAAACCGTCTGGCTTGAGCAGGTTCATGGTACGGCTGTTCTCAGGCTTACCGGGGAACCCTACGCCTCGAAACGCGCCGATGCCTCTTACAGCAATACGCCGGGCACGGTATGTGCCGTTATGACAGCCGACTGTCTGCCCGTACTTTTCTGCAACCGTGCAGGCACCGAAGTGGCCGCTGCCCATGCTGGCTGGCGCGGGTTGTGTGCTGGCGTGTTGGAAGAAACGGTTGCCTGCTTTGCTGACAGCGCGGATAACATTCTCGCCTGGCTCGGCCCGGCGATTGGCCCGCAGGCTTTTGAGGTGGGTTCTGACGTTCGTGAGGCCTTTATGGCCCACGACCCGCAGGCAGAGAATGCTTTTCGCCCGGTGGGAGAGAAGTACATGGCCGATATTTATCAGCTTGCCGTCAACGCCTGACCCATCTCGGCATCAGCCAGATCTATGGCGGCGATCGCTGCACTTTCACCGAAAAGGGTGATTTCTTTTCCTATCGCCGCGACAAGACGACCGGGCGTATGGCAAGTTTCATTTGGCTGATATAACCTATAGAATCAAGACGATCCGGTACGCGCCGTTTTCTTTTCGCATAATTCAGGTCATTCACCTTGAATAATTGAGGGATGACCTCATTTAATCTCCAGTAGCAATTTTGACCTGTTATGGGAGGAGTTATGCGTCTGGATCGTCTTACTAATAAATTCCAGCTTGCTCTCGCTGATGCCCAGTCACTCGCACTGGGGCACGACAACCAATTTATCGAACCTCTTCATCTCATGAGCGCCTTACTGAATCAGGAAGGGGGATCGGTACGTCCTTTACTTACGTCTGCCGGCATTAATGCGGGCCAGTTACGCACAGCCATCGATCAGGCATTGAGCCGTCTACCTCAGGTAGAAGGTACGGGCGGTGATGTCCAACCGTCTCAGGATCTGGTTCGCGTACTGAATCTTTGCGACAAACTGGCGCAGAAACGCGGCGACAATTTTATTTCGTCAGAGCTGTTTGTTCTGGCGGCGCTTGAATCACGTGGCACATTGACCGACCTGCTGAAAACGGCCGGTGCAACTACGGCTAATGTGACGCAGGCGATTGCACAGATGCGCGGAGGTGAGAACGTGAACGATCAGGGTGCCGAAGACCAGCGTCAGGCATTGAAGAAATATACGGTCGACCTGACCGAGCGTGCCGAGCAGGGCAAGCTTGACCCGGTCATTGGCCGTGACGAAGAGATTCGCCGTACCATTCAGGTACTGCAGCGCCGGACCAAAAATAACCCGGTCCTGATCGGTGAGCCGGGTGTCGGTAAAACCGCCATTGTCGAAGGGTTAGCGCAGCGTATCGTTAATGGTGAAGTCCCGGAGGGCTTGAAAGGCCGTCGCGTACTCGCGCTGGATATGGGTGCGCTGGTGGCGGGTGCAAAATACCGGGGTGAATTCGAAGAGCGCTTAAAAGGCGTACTTAACGATCTGGCCAAACAGGAAGGTAACGTCATCCTGTTTATTGATGAACTGCACACCATGGTCGGTGCCGGTAAAGCCGACGGTGCCATGGATGCCGGGAACATGCTGAAACCGGCGCTGGCACGCGGTGAGCTGCACTGCGTTGGGGCTACCACGCTGGATGAGTATCGTCAGTACATTGAGAAAGATGCCGCGCTGGAGCGTCGCTTCCAGAAAGTCTTTGTGGCTGAACCGACAGTGGAAGATACCATCGCCATTCTGCGTGGTTTTGAAAGAGCGGTATGAGCTGCACCACCACGTGCAGATCACCGACCCGGCTATCGTGGCGGCAGCAACGTTGTCACATCGTTATATTGCCGACCGGCAGTTACCGGACAAAGCGATCGACCTTATCGATGAGGCCGCTTCCAGTATTCGCATGCAGATTGACTCAAAACCGGAAGAGCTGGACAGACTCGATCGGCGCATTATCCAGCTCAAGCTTGAGCAGCAAGCGCTGAAGAAAGAGTCGGATGAAGCGAGTAAAAAGCGTCTGGATATGCTTAATGAAGAGCTGGAGGATAAAGAGCGCCAATATTCCGGCTTAGAAGAGGAGTGGAAAGCGGAAAAAGCCTCCCTTTCCGGCACTCAGACGATCAAAGCAGAACTGGAGCAGGCGAAGATAGCGATCGAGCAGGCACGTCGCGTGGGCGATCTGGCGCAGATGTCTGAGCTGCAGTACGGCAAAATTCCTGAGCTGGAAAAACAGCTGGCAGCGGCAACGCAGCTGGAAGGTAAAACCATGCGTCTGTTACGTAATAAAGTGACGGAAACAGAAATTGCCGATGTGCTGGCGCGCTGGACCGGTATCCCGGTTGCCAGAATGATGGAGAGCGAACGCGACAAATTATTGCGAATGGAAGAAGACCTTCATCATCGCGTTATCGGTCAGGATGAAGCGGTTGAAGCGGTATCGAATGCCATCCGCCGTAGCCGTGCAGGTTTGTCCGATCCTAACCGCCCGATTGGTTCCCTTCCTGTTCCTCGGCCCGACTGGGGTAGGTAAAACGGAACTGTGTAAAGCGCTGGCGAACTTTATGTTCGATAGCGATGATGCGATGGTGCGTATCGACATGTCCGAGTTTATGGAGAAACATTCTGTGTCGCCGCCTCGTGGGGGCACCTCCCAGGATATGTCGGTTTATGAAGAGGGCGGATATCTGACAGAAGCGGTTCGCCGTCGTCCGTATTCCGTCATCCTACTGGATGAAGTGGAGAAGGCGCACCCGGATGTGTTCAATATTCTGTTGCAGGTATTGGATGATGGTCGCCTGACGGACGGGCAGGGGAGAACGGTCGATTTCCGTAATACGGTTGTCATTATGACCTCAAACCTCGGTTCCGATCTGATTCAGGAACGTTTTGGCGAACTCGATTACGGCCATATGAAGGATCTGGTGATGGGCGTGGTTAGCCACAGCTTCCGTCCTGAGTTTATCAACCGTATCGATGAAGTCGTGGTCTTCCATCCTCTGGGTGAAAAACACATTGCGTCGATTGCCCGTATTCAGCTGCAGCGGCTGTATAAGCGTCTTGAAGAGCGTGGCTATGAAATGCATATTGCGGATGACGCACTGCAACTGCTGAGTGCAAATGGTTACGATCCGGTGTACGGGGCGCGTCCTTTGAAACGTGCCATTCAGCAACAGATAGAAAACCCGCTGGCTCAGCAAATCCTTTCCGGGAAGCTGCTTCCAGGCAAACCGATACAGCTGGTGAAGAAAGAAGACCAGATTGTGGCAGTGCAGTAAGTCACAAAAAAGCAAAAACGAGCCTCCCAGAGGCTCGTTTTTGTTTAAAAACCAGGCAAGAATAGAGGCCTGAATGCGTAATTGCCTGGAAATTGAGCGGTCAGCAAATAATTTTCATTTTATGCTTGCCAGCCCAAAAGAACTGCCTATAATGCGCCTCCACTGACACGGAACAACGGCAAACAAGCCGCCGGGTCAGCAGAGAAAAGCGTGAAATAATCGCTTGACTCTGAAAGAGGAAAGCGTAATATACGCCACCTCGCAACGGTGAGCGAAAGCCGCGTTGCACTGCTCTTTAACAATTTATCAGACAATCTGTGTGGGCACTCAAAGTGACATGGATTCTTAATGTCGAAAGACAATAAATGAATACCAAGTCTCTGAGTGAACATACGTAATTCATTACGAAGTTTAATTCACGAGCATCAAACTTAAATTGAAGAGTTTGATCATGGCTCAGATTGAACGCTGGCGGCAGGCCTAACACCATGCAAGTCGAACGGTAGCACAGAGAGCTTGCTCTCGGGTGACGAGTGGCGGACGGGTGAGTAATGTCCTGGGAAACTGCCTGATGGAGGGGGATAACTACTGGAAACGGTAGCTAATACCGCATAACGTCGCAAGACCAAAGAGGGGGACCTTCGGGCCTCTTGCCATCAGATGTGCCCAGATGGGATTAGCTAGTAGGTGGGGTAATGGCTCACCTAGGCGACGATCCCTAGCTGGTCTGAGAGGATGACCAGCCACACTGGAACTGAGACACGGTCCAGACTCCTACGGGAGGCAGCAGTGGGGAATATTGCACAATGGGCGCAAGCCTGATGCAGCCATGCCGCGTGTATGAAGAAGGCCTTCGGGTTGTAAAGTACTTTCAGCGGGGAGGAAGGTGTTGTGGTTAATAACCGCAGCAATTGACGTTACCCGCAGAAGAAGCACCGGCTAACTCCGTGCCAGCAGCCGCGGTAATACGGAGGGTGCAAGCGTTAATCGGAATTACTGGGCCGTAAAGCGCACGCAGGCGGTCTGTCAAGTCGGATGTGAAATCCCCGGGCTCAACCTGGGAACTGCATTCGAAACTGGCAGGCTAGAGTCTTGTAGAGGGGGGGTAGAATTCCAGGTGTAGCGGTGAAATGCGTAGAGATCTGGAGGAATACCGGTGGCGAAGGCGGCCCCCTGGACAAAGACTGACGCTCAGGTGCGAAAGCGTGGGGAGCAAACAGGATTAGATACCCTGGTAGTCCACGCCGTAAACGATGTCGACTTGGAGGTTGTTCCCTTGAGGAGTGGCTTCCGGAGCTAACGCGTTAAGTCGACCGCCTGGGGAGTACGGCCGCAAGGTTAAAACTCAAATGAATTGACGGGGGCCCGCACAAGCGGTGGAGCATGTGGTTTAATTCGATGCAACGCGAAGAACCTTACCTACTCTTGACATCCAGAGAACTTAGCAGAGATGCTTTGGTGCCTTCGGGAACTCTGAGACAGGTGCTGCATGGCTGTCGTCAGCTCGTGTTGTGAAATGTTGGGTTAAGTCCCGCAACGAGCGCAACCCTTATCCTTTGTTGCCAGCGGTTAGGCCGGGAACTCAAAGGAGACTGCCAGTGATAAACTGGAGGAAGGTGGGGATGACGTCAAGTCATCATGGCCCTTACCGAGTAGGGCTACACACGTGCTACAATGGCGCATACAAAGAGAAGCGACCTCGCGAGAGCAAGCGGACCTCATAAAGTGCGTCGTAGTCCGGATTGGAGTCTGCAACTCGACTCCATGAAGTCGGAATCGCTAGTAATCGTAGATCAGAATGCTACGGTGAATACGTTCCCGGGCCTTGTACACACCGCCCGTCACACCATGGGAGTGGGTTGCAAAAAGAAGTAGGTAGCTTAACCTTCGGGAGGGCGCTTACCACTTTGTGATTCATGACTGGGGTGAAGTCGTAACAAGGTAACCGTAGGGGAACCTGCGGTTGGATCACCTCCTTACCTTAAAGAACCTGCCTTTGTAGTGCTCACACAGATTGTCTGATGAAAAGTAACGAGCAAGACGGCTGCGAAGTCGTGACACATCGTGTCCCCTTCGTCTAGCGGTTAGGACTCCGCCCTTTCACGGCGGCAACAGGGGTTCGAATCCCCTAGGGGACGCCACTTGCTGGGTGTGAGTGAAAGGCACAACCAATCAGTATCTCAAAGCTGATTAACTATGAAAATAGTGAGTCATGTTTGAGATATTTGCTCCTTTAAAAATCTGGATCAAGCTGAAAATTGAAACGACGCACCGTGTCTGTTCTCCGTAATAAGAGCAGATGAAGGTGTGGTCGGGTCTCAGATTTCGCAATCATGAAGTGAAACAGCTTCGGGTTGTGAGGTTAAGCGACCAAGCGTACACGGTGGATGCCTAGGCAGTCAGAGGCGATGAAGGACGTGCTAATCTGCGATAAGCGCCGGTAAGGTGATATGAACCGTTATAACCGGCGATTTCCGAATGGGGAAACCCAGTGTGATTCGTCACACTATCGTTAAGTGAATACATAGCTTAACGAAGCGAACCAGGGGAACTGAAACATCTAAGTACCCTGAGGAAAAGAAATCAAACCGAGATTCCCCCAGTAGCGGCGAGCGAACGGGGAGCAGCCCAGAGTCTGAATCAGCATGTGTGTCAGTGGAAGCGTCTGGAAAGTCGCAGGGTACAGGGTGATACTCCCGTACACGAAGATACACTTGCTGTGAACTCGAAGAGTAGGGCGGGACACGTGGTATCCTGTCTGAATATGGGGGGACCATCCTCCAAGGCTAAATACTCCTGACTGACCGATAGTGAACCAGTACCGTGAGGGAAAGGCGAAAAGAACCCCGGCGAGGGGAGTGAAAAAGAACCTGAAACCGTGTACGTACAAGCAGTGGGAGCACCTTCGTGGTGTGACTGCGTACCTTTTGTATAATGGGTCAGCGACTTATATTCTGTAGCAAGGTTAACCGTATAGGGGAGCCGAAGGGAAACCGAGTCTTAACTGGGCGTTAAGTTGCAGGGTATAGACCCGAAACCCGGTGATCTAGCCATGGGCAGGTTGAAGGTTGGGTAACACTAACTGGAGGACCGAACCGACTAATGTTTGAAAAATTAGCGGATGACCTGTGGCTGGGGGTGAAAGGCCAATCAAACCGGGAGATAGCTGGTTCTCCCCGAAAGCTATTTAGGTAGCGCCTCGTGAACTCATCTCCGGGGGGTAGAGCACTGTTTCGGCTAGGGGGCCATCCCGGCTTACCAACCCGATGCAAACTGCGAATACCGGAGAATGTTATCACGGGAGACACACGGCGGGTGCTAACGTCCGTCGTGAAGAGGGAAACAACCCAGACCGCCAGCTAAGGTCCCAAAGTCATGGTTAAGTGGGAAACGATGTGGGAAGGCACAGACAGCCAGGATGTTGGCTTAGAAGCAGCCATCATTTAAAGAAAGCGTAATAGCTCACTGGTCGAGTCGGCCTGCGCGGAAGATGTAACGGGGCTAAACCATGCACCGAAGCTGCGGCAGCGACACTATGTGTTGTTGGGTAGGGGAGCGTTCTGTAAGCCGTCGAAGGTGACCTGTGAGGGTTGCTGGAGGTATCAGAAGTGCGAATGCTGACATAAGTAACGATAAAGCGGGTGAAAAGCCCGCTCGCCGGAAGACCAAGGGTTCCTGTCCAACGTTAATCGGGGCAGGGTGAGTCGACCCCTAAGGCGAGGCCGAAAGGCGTAGTCGATGGGAAACAGGTTAATATTCCTGTACTCGGTGTTACTGCGAAGGGGGGACGGAGAAGGCTATGTTGGCCGGGCGACGGTTGTCCCGGTTTAAGCATGTAGGCGGAGGTTCCAGGTAAATCCGGTACCTTATTAACGCTGAGGTGTGATGACGAGGCACTACGGTGCTGAAGCAACAAATGCCCTGCTTCCAGGAAAAGCCTCTAAGCATCAGGTAACACCAAATCGTACCCCAAACCGACACAGGTGGTCAGGTAGAGAATACCAAGGCGCTTGAGAGAACTCGGGTGAAGGAACTAGGCAAAATGGTGCCGTAACTTCGGGAGAAGGCACGCTGATATGTAGGTGAAGCCCCTGCGGGTGGAGCTGAAATCAGTCGAAGATACCAGCTGGCTGCAACTGTTTATTAAAAACACAGCACTGTGCAAACACGAAAGTGGACGTATACGGTGTGACGCCTGCCCGGTGCCGGAAGGTTAATTGATGGGGTTAGCGGCAACGCGAAGCTCTTGATCGAAGCCCCGGTAAACGGCGGCCGTAACTATAACGGTCCTAAGGTAGCGAAATTCCTTGTCGGGTAAGTTCCGACCTGCACGAATGGCGTAATGATGGCCAGGCTGTCTCCACCCGAGACTCAGTGAAATTGAAATCGCTGTGAAGATGCAGTGTACCCGCGGCAAGACGGAAAGACCCCGTGAACCTTTACTATAGCTTGACACTGAACACTGGTCCTTGATGTGTAGGATAGGTGGGAGGCTTTGAAGCGTGGACGCCAGTCTGCGTGGAGCCATCCTTGAAATACCACCCTTTAATGGCTGGTGTTCTAACGTGGGCCCGTAATCCGGGTTGCGGACAGTGTCTGGTGGGTAGTTTGACTGGGGCGGTCTCCTCCTAAAGAGTAACGGAGGAGCACGAAGGTTAGCTAATCCTGGTCGGACATCAGGAGGTTAGTGCAATGGCATAAGCTAGCTTGACTGCGAGAGTGACGGCTCGAGCAGGTGCGAAAGCAGGTCATAGTGATCCGGTGGTTCTGTATGGAAGGGCCATCGCTCAACGGATAAAAGGTACTCCGGGGATAACAGGCTGATACCGCCCAAGAGTTCATATCGACGGCGGTGTTTGGCACCTCGATGTCGGCTCATCACATCCTGGGGCTGAAGTAGGTCCCAAGGGTACGGCTGTTCGCCGTTTAAAGTGGTACGCGAGCTGGGTTTAGAACGTCGTGAGACAGTTCGGTCCCTATCTGCCGTGGGCGCTGGAGAATTGAGGGGGGCTGCTCCTAGTACGAGAGGACCGGAGTGGACGCATCACTGGTGTTCGGGTTGTCATGCCAATGGCACTGCCCGGTAGCTAAATGCGGAAAAGATAAGTGCTGAAAGCATCTAAGCACGAAACTTGCCCCGAGATGAGTTCTCCCTGAGCCTTTAAGGCTCCTGAAGGAACGTTGAAGACGACGACGTTGATAGGTCGGGTGTGTAAGCGCAGCGATGCGTTGAGCTAACCGATACTAATGAACCGTGAGGCTTAACCTTACAACGCCGAAGCTGTTTTCGGTGACTGAGACAATTTTCAGCTGATACAGATTAACCGGGTGGCCCGTGAGGCGGCCCGGAAACAGAATTTGCCTGGCGGCTGTAGCGCGGTGGTCCCACCTGACCCCATGCCGAACTCAGAAGTGAAACGCCGTAGCGCCGATGGTAGTGTGGGTCTCCCCATGCGAGAGTAGGGAACTGGCAGGCATCAAATCAGGAACCCCGTACCGCAAGGTACGGGGTTTTTCGCATTTCTCCATCCCGGGCAAACTCAACAATCTCTGGCTAAAATAACAAGATATACATCGTCATCGAGGTTATTTTGCCGAATCCCCCATTTAACTACCAACAAGATTTTGCCAACACAAACTTTCGTGATCATCCTGAGCTTTACCAGGTAGGGCGGGGAGAGCAGGGTGTCTTGCTGGTTGAACCTTATAAAAGTGAAATCCTGCCCTACTGGCGTTACAAAAATGCTGAAGTCGCGACAAAATCTGCACAGGAAATTTACGCGCTCTTTGAGCAATATCGTGAGAAAAATGATTTTGTTGGTATGGATATGGCCAGGAAATTTATTCAGATGGGGTATACCCGCGCCAGGCGCTATGCCAACCACAAAGGCGGCAAAAAGTATGATGATGAACGCAATGTGCGTCCGTTAGATCACGATCCAGTCAAAGCCGAAGCGGCGAAAGTCTTTAAGGGATGGTGGGATAAAATTCGTGCCGATGAAGATTATTTACAGAGAAAACAAGCGCATCAAAAAAAGTGGGGTTGATGATACCCCTCGCCTCAGGCCGCATTTTATGACTTATCTCACAAAATTAAATGAAACATAATAGAAACAATTTTTTTACCTAACGTTAAATTTTAAATCTGGTTTTACTGGAACGGGTGCAATGGCCCGCAATGTAAGACAGGGGATTTAAAATGACAGAAACCGTAGCAAGTACAGATACGGAAAGTAAAAAAGAGGCAGACGGCGATACCCGCCGCAGGATCTGGGCTATCGTCGGCGCATCTTCTGGCAATCTGGTGGAATGGTTCGACTTCTATGTTTACTCATTTTGTTCACTCTATTTTGCTCATATCTTCTTCCCATCCGGCAACACCACGACACAACTTCTGCAAACCGCAGGCGTCTTTGCCGCTGGCTTTTTGATGCGCCCAATCGGCGGCTGGCTGTTTGGTCGCATCGCCGATCGAAGAGGGCGAAAAACGTCCATGCTGATCTCAGTCTGTATGATGTGTTTCGGCTCTTTGGTTATTGCCTGTCTACCCGGCTATGATGCGATTGGCACATGGGCACCGGCCTTACTCTTGCTGGCGCGTTTGTTCCAGGGGCTATCCGTTGGGGGGGAATATGGTACAAGTGCGACCTATATGAGTGAAGTCGCAGTGGAAGGGCGTAAAGGCTTTTATGCTTCTTTTCAGTACGTCACGCTGATCGGCGGTCAGCTGTTGGCTATCCTGGCCGTGGTAATACTGCAACAAGTATTGAGTGATGAAGATCTCCGTACCTGGGGATGGCGTATTCCTTTTGCGCTGGGTGCAGTCCTGGCCGTGGTGGCACTGTGGTTACGGCGCCAACTGGATGAAACGTCGCGAAAAGAGGTGAGAACGTTAAAAGAGGCGGGTTCATTTAAAGGTTTATGGCGTAACCGCAAGGCATTTTTGATGGTGCTCGGCTTCACGGCAGGCGGCTCACTCACCTTCTATACCTTTACAACCTACATGCAAAAGTATCTGGTCAACACCACGGGTATGCACGCTAACGTGGCGAGTATGGTCATGACAGTGGCGCTGTTTGTTTTTATGCTTATTCAGCCCATTATCGGTGCGCTGTCAGATAAAATCGGTCGTCGTAGTTCCATGCTCATTTTTGGCGGATTATCGACGTTATGCACGGTGCCTATTCTCACAGCGCTTCAGCATGTTTCATCCCCTTATGCCGCTTTTGCTCTGGTGATGGTGGCACTGGTCATTGCCAGTTTTTACACCTCTATCAGCGGCATTCTTAAGGCAGAGATGTTTCCGGCTCAGGTACGTGCGCTGGGGGTGGGGTTATCTTATGCGGTAGCTAACGCACTCTTTGGGGGGTCGGCAGAATATGTTGCGCTGTCATTAAAATCGATCGGCAATGAGACCGTCTTTTTCTGGTACGTTACGCTGATGGGGGCGCTGGCATTTATTGTCTCGCTGATGCTGCACCGAAAAGGGAAAGGGGTCCGTCTTTAGTGCTCCGCCAGTTGCCACAGGCTATAGCCGGTTGTTGCCCCGGCGATATCCCAGGCAAAATCTTTCCAGCTCCAGCCGCTCCCCGCCGGGCGGCTGTCCCACAGCTCCTTCGATGCCCCAAGACTCACTGAAAACATCAAGCCGTACGCCGCGCTACGATCGCGACTATACCCCTGTCGTTGGGCATACTCATTACCCGCAGCTGACAGCATCGCCGAGGCGAGAAAGTGTTGTGCTTTATCCTGACCCGACCAGCTATCCTGAGCCATATGGCTACAACCACACAGAAGCAGACAGCCCATTAACAGAAAGTAACGCACAACGATCTCCATAAAAAAGCCCCGTCAATGACAGGGCTGAAAATTACAAAATGCGGCTAATCAAGCGATCAATGCGGATCCTGCGCAGACGGCGGATCAGTTTTCTGACCTTAACTGGATAATCAGCAATGCTCTGCAGATCGCGGTAATGGTTTACCACAGTGGTATGGGTGCGGATCAACTCCAGCTCGCGATCGCGCTGGGCTGCCAGCTCATGACGCGGGTCGTGGATCAGAATGGCATTCTCAAGATCCAGTCGCCATGCACGCGGGTTGAGGTTATTTCCCGTTAGCAGCATCCACTCATCATCGACCCACATCCCTTTCAGATGATAGCTGTTGTCTTCATCTTTCCAGAGACGCACCACCAGCTGATCGGTATTGACATAATACTGCAGGCGGCTGAGGAAGCGGCGCAGGTTAATCTCATACAGATAAGGCAGGGCACCGATGATCTTAAACGGCTGATCTTCTGGGATAAAGAAATCGTTCGCTGTTTTATCGCCAACGATTATTTCTACCTTTTTGCCGTCGCGTAAAAGCTGGATGATATTACGCACCAGGACTGCCGGCAGGTTGAAATAGGGGGTACAGATGGTCAGCTTATGCTGAGTGCACGGCATAAGATGGAAGATAGTTTTATTGAGCAGGCTGGATTTACCAAGGCCTACGAGCGGGGTCACTGCAAGCTGTTCGTTATCCGCATCACCCTGGAAATGGAACATGGCATCGCGCAATTCCTGACGGAAAAGACGAATGTCATTTTTGATCTCCGGGCTTTTTGGACGATGGGGATCGTCAAGGCGATTCACGCCGCGACCGCGCACCAGGTTCTGATCCACCCACTCGAACATGACGTCAGCCATGCGGGCATTACGCACCAGGTGATAGCGATCGTAACGGTATTTATCAAGCTGATGCAGGTAGACGTCATTCAGACTTGCGCCGCTGTAGAGCACGCTATCATCAATGATGAAGCCTTTGAAGTGGAGTACGCCGAGCGCTTCGCGGGTGTTAACCGGGACACCATAAACCGCCACATCTACGCCAGGGTTCTCCTGCGCCATGCGGCAATACCAGTCGGCATTAGTGTTAGATGCGGCTGCACCAATACGGCCGCGCTGAGCGCGATGCCAGTCCACCAGGATGCGAACATCCAGTTCAGGGCGCTGACGTTTGGCCTCGTATACCGCGCGTAAAATCGCGCTGCCGCCTTCATCCTGTTCAAGATAAAGCGCGATAATGCAAATACGATGCGTTGCGCTGGCAATTTTTGCCAGTAGCGTCTCCCGAAAATCAGCGGGAGCATAAAAGAACTCTACATCATCAACTGACTGAGAAATCTTCGGTAGTTGAGCAAGGTGTTGTTGATGTTTATTACGCTTAAATTTGGACAACATCACAGTGCGTTTCTTCTCTGTTCATTGAAGGATTATATGGGCTATGCAGCCAACAGAAGCGGGCAATCATACCACCAGTGCCGTTTAAAGTGGTCAACATTTCCAGTACCTTACTCTTGTTTACCAGTCGACATCAGCGCCAGCGTCAGCCCCACAATGCCATCTTCCAGCTGAACATCAACAGTAAAGCCTAATTTTCGCGCCAGGGCGATCATGCCACGATTATTAGGCATAGTAATGCCATTGAGACGGATAAGTCCGTGATCGCGCGTATAACCGATCAGCTTTTCCAGCAACCGTCTGCCTAGCCCGAGGCCTTTTAGATCGGAGCGAACAAGTACTGCAAATTCCGCATCGACGTTATCAGGATCGGAAATAGCACGCGTGACGCCAAGGATCTCATCACCCTCATCAGTGCGGCGGACGGCAACAAAAGCCATTTCCCGATCGTAGTCGATCTGCGTCATATTGGCTAAATCTTCGTGGGTAAATTCGTTGATTTCACTAAAGTAGCGATAGTAAAGATCTTCTTTTGTTACCTGGGCGATGAAGCGCTGTAGCTGGGGTTCATCTTCAGGAAGGATGGGACGAAACAGCGACTGCTCGCCATTCTTCATCTCCACCCATTCTTCAAGCTGATGAGGGTAAGGACGGATCGCGAGTCGGCTTTCACGATCGCCAGTAAAGGCTGCCACGTCCATCGTCACGTCCAGGGCCGTCAGTTCGCTGCCGGAGGCCAGTAAAGGATGAATGTCCAGACGCTGTATTTCCGGGCTGTCGATGATCAGGTTAGATACCTGTACCAGGAACTGGCTCAGAGCAGCGATATCCAGCGATCGCAAGGCACTACGCCCGCGGATCTTCTTGCTCTTGATCCCCTGGATCACCAGGTAGCGCGCCAGGTTCATGTTCAGCGGAGGCAGGGCAACCACCGCCTGCTCTTCAGGACGCCACTCAACGCCCCCTTCGCCCAGCATGATCAGTGGACCAAAGACCGGATCGTGTTCAACCACCACCCGTAACTCCTGTGCCCCCGCGCGGTTGGCCATGCTTTGCACCAGCAGGCCGTGGAATCCGCGCCTGGGGCCAGGTCATTTTGACACGATCGATGATGGCATCTGCCGCCTGTTGAACTTCCGCCGCGGTGCGCAGATACAGCATCACCCCCTGAACTTCTGACTTATGGGGGATATCGGGGGAGCGGAGTTTTAGCGCGACCGGATAACCAATCTGCTCGGCAATATGCACCGCTTCCGCACTGTCACTGGCGATCCAGGTCGGCAGGGTATGCATGCCGAAAGCATTCAGTATCGGCTGTACCTCGTGGGTATCCAGTGTACGCGCGCCATCATCAATGGCGCGTTGCAGCAGGGCACGAGCATTACCGGTATTGGCCGTCAGATTTCCGGGGAGCGCAGGGGTTTCCCGCAGCTGTTTCTGGTTACGTCGGTACTCCACCATGTGCATAAAGGCGGTGATGGTGCCTTCCGGTGTGCGGTATGTCGGCAGCCCTGCCTCGCTGAACAGGCGGCGTGCCTCCTGAGAGGAAAACTCACCGCACCAGTTGGTCAGAAGCGAAACGTATTTACCGCGCGGATGCTTTTTCACAGTTTCAATCAGCGAACGGGCACTTTCACTCCCTGGCGCGACGGCGCTCGGAGAGTGAATAACCATCAGGGCATCAAAATCCTGGCTCTCCAGCAGAATGTTCAGGGCGCTGATATAGCGATCGCTGCTGGCATCGTCACGCAAATCGAGTGGATTACCCGGCTCTACGCCAGGAGGCAGCGCCTCACGCAGGCGCTGGAGCGTCTCTTCACTGAGCGCGGCCAGCTTGCCGTTACGCAGCCAGAGTTCATCCAACGCCAGCGCGGCGGGGGCGGCACCGTTGCTGATGATCATCAGCCGTTCACCCCGGAGCGGACGCATATGGCTGAGCGTTTCGACAGCCGAAAAGAGTTCATGGGTATCCTGAACGCGCAGTAAACCGGCACGCTGGATGGCGGCATCCCAGGCGGGGTCCATCCCGGAATGCGAGTGCAGAAGACGCTGGGCGGCCGGGCTACGACCGCTTTTGATCACCAGGATCGGTTTATTGCGCGAGGCACTACGGGCCGCCGAAACAAAGCGTCGGGCATCGCTCAGATGCTCAAGATAGAGCAGGATGGCGCTGGTTTTGGTATCGCGTGCCAGAAAATCCAGCAGCTCGTCGACATCGATGTCCAGCCCATCGCCCAGGGCGATAAAGTAGGAGAACCCCATCTCACGCTGCTGTGCCCAGTCGAGGATCGTGTTGGAGACCGCCGCCGACTGCGAGATAAAGGCCAGCTTGCCTTTACGTATTGGAACAGGCGAGAAACTGGCGTTCAGCCCTTGCCAGGGGGCCAGCAGGCCAAGGCTGTTTGGCCCCAGCAGTCGCATCTGGAATCGCGCCGCGCAGGCCAGAAGCGCCGTCTGTTGTTCAGGAGGTGAGGAGAGAATGATGCAGGTTTTACAGCCCTTTTTACCCAGCGCCTCAAGCAGCGTGATATTGCGTTGGGCATGAGTACAAAAGCACCGCGAGATCGGGGATAAAGGGCAGGCTGTCCACGTCTGGCCAGGCCAGGACGCCCAGCACGGCTTTATAAGCAGGTGTTACCGGCAGAATTGGGCCGTTGAAACCGCCTGCGAGCAGGTTCCGCATCATCAGGTAAACCGGCGCGTTCGGGTTTCATCGACGCGCCGATGACGGCGATGGATTTAGGGCGGAGTAATGCTTCTAACCCGCGCTGGCTCATACAAGTCTCCTGAAAAGGCGAGTGACCTGATGATTTTAAACGCTTTCCGGCTCCGTTGCTGTGATGCTTCCCTTATGAGTGGTTTTTCCTGCGAGATAGCGTTCGCGAAAACAAGAAAAATGGCCACCAAGCGCACTGGCTGCCAGGGTATCGCCCGCCAGATCCAGTAGCGCAATCGCCACTTCGGCTGTGCAGTACTGGCCGTCAGCGTGGGCTTCACGCAGGCGATAAGAAGAAACACGCGACAGATCGACCGAGATTACCGGCAGGGCATCCAGATAAGGACTCTTGCGGAACATCTTACGCGCTTCGGTCCAGGTGCCGTCCAGCATAATAAACAGCGGGGGCTTGCCGGAAGGGGGAACGGTAAGCACTTCACGCGTTTCTCCGGCATAAGACGCCGGGAACACCACCATCGGCTGATAATCCGGGCTGGCGACCAAATCCAGGAGTGCCTGCGGCGGTTCGGTGCGAGACCACTGGAAAGCAGCGGTATCCGGTAAAAATATCGGCGATGAGTCGGCCAGTATTGCTGGGCTTCATCGGTTCCGTATCAAACATTACCAGACAGAAACGGCTTTTAGCCTCGCAGGGTGTCAGCGTAGCGCACAGGCACTGCTTAAGCGGCAGCAGGCAGCGCTGACAGCGACGAATGCGGTTACCACGGGCAAGAAAAGGACGAGTCGCACGCGCCAGGCGTTCGGCGCGCAATTGCAGTACGGCGTTATCAGTCATGGGGGGGAGAGCGTAGAAAAAACGCCATTCTCGCAGAGGCGAGAGCGGGGCACAAGTTACGTGCCCCGGAATATCAGAGGGATTCGTTCAGCCAGCTGTCAAACGGGGCTTTTGGCACTGCGCCGTTCAACATATCGACCACCTCACCATTCTTGAAAATCATGATGGTTGGAATACTGCGAATGCGGAAGCGTGCGCTCAGCTCACGTTCAGCTTCGGTGTTCACTTTCACAAAACGCATTTTGCCGTTACGCTCTTCTGCGACATCTTCAAAAATCGGTGCAAAATTGCGGCATGGGCCGCACCATGGTGCCCAGAAATCGACCACTACCGGCAGATCGTCCTTCAGCAGTTTATCCAGAGTTGCACCGGTAGCATTAATGACATCACCATCGAACAATTCATGACCGCAGCGTCCGCATTTTGCTCCATCATCAATTCGCTCCTCTGGAATGCGGTTAAGAGCCTGGCAGTTGGCACATACGGTATTCATAACTAACCTCAGGTAGAGCAGGGGGACAAATCGGCAACATGCCGGTTATGTTTCCAATATGTTACATATTATCAGCGACCCTGTTTGAAACAACAATGCGTTTTATTCAATGAGAACAATAGTCACAGGCTTTTATACGAAGTAATGGCTATGCGCGGGTACATCGGGTAATCTGCGCGCTTCGCGCAGCGCTGGTGGAGAAAAGCATGAACGACGAACTGAAAAACAAAAGCGGCAAGGTCAAAGTGATGTATGTCCGCAGTGATGATGACTCTGATAAACGCACCGAAAATCCGCGTACCGGAAAAGGTGGCGGGCGTCCAGGGCCATCTCGTGCAGACGGTGGCCGTCGCCCCGCCCGCGATGAGAGAAACAGCCGCGGTGATGACCGCAAACGCGACGATCGTAAACGTGACGACCGTAAGCGTGATGATTTCAAACGCGACGACTTTAACCGCGACGCTTCCCCGTGGCGTACCGTTTCCCGCGCGCCGGGCGATGAGTCGAAGGCCCCTGTCGATCACGGCAGCATGGCCGGTAAAACGGTGATTGATCCAGAAGTCATCCGCCGTCAACGCGCGGAAGAGACGCGTGTCTACGGTGAGAACGCCTGTCAGGCCCTGTTCCAGAGCCGTCCTGACAGCATCGTGCGCGCCTGGTTTATCCAGAGCGTCACGCCGCGTTTCAAAGAGGCGCTGCGCTGGATGGCCGCCAATCGCAAAGCCTACCACGTGGTAGATGATGCAGAGATTACCAAAGCGTCTGGCACCGAACACCACGGTGGCGTTTGCTTCCTGATTAAGAAACGTAACGGGATGACCGTTAAGCAGTGGGTTAGCCAGGCAGCGGAAGATGACTGCGTACTGGCGATGGAAGACGTGGGCAACCCGCACAACCTCGGCGCGATGATGCGCAGCTGCGCCCATTTCGGCGTGAAAGGGGTACTGTTGCAGGATGCGGCTTTGCTGGAATCCGGTGCGGCAATCCGTACCGCGGAAGGCGGCGCGGAACACGTTCAGCCGATCACTGGCGACAGCGTGTTGGACGCGATTGAACAGTTCCGTAAAGCGGGCTATACCATTGTGACTACCTCCAGCCACAAAGGCACCACCCCGCTGTTTAAGGCGACGCTGCCGCGTAAAATGGTGCTGTTGCTGGGTCAGGAGCGTGATGGTCTGTCTGATGCGGCACTGTCCAGCGCCGATCTGAGCGTCTCTATCGATGGCACCGGCAATGTCGAAAGCCTTAACGTATCCGTTGCGACCGGCGTTTTGCTGGCGGAGTGGTGGCGTCAGAACAAAGCGTAATCCCGCTCTGTTTTTGTAGGCCGGGTAAGGCGAAGCCGCCACCCGGCAATAGGCCCGGTGGCGCTATGTTTACCGGGCCTGCATATCTGCTCTGTTTATCCAGTCTATTCGCTTTCAGCCGGTAACTCTGGCATCCAGTTAATTGGCGTTTCGCCCTGTTTCTCCAGCCACTCATTTGCCAGCACGAAATGATTGCAGCCAAAAAAGCCGCGGTGCGCTGACAGCGGCGATGGGTGCGGTGCTTTCAGCACATGATGGCGCTGGGTATCAATGATCGCCCCTTTCTTCTGCGCGTGCGACCCCCACAGTAAAAACACAACCCCTTCCCGATGTTGGTTAATCAGGCTGATAACTTTATCCGTAAACGTCTCCCAGCCCAGGCTGGCATGGGAGTGTGCCTGCCCGGCGCGTACCGTCAGCACCGTGTTCAGCAGCAGCACGCCCTGGCGCGCCCAGCTTTCCAGATAGCCGTGTGCAGGGCGGGTAAATCCTGGCACCGAGGCTTCCAGCTCCTTATACATATTCAGCAGGGAAGGGGGAGTTGCAACGCCCGGACGTACGGAAAAGGCCAGACCGTGCGCCTGGCCCGGCCCGTGATAGGGATCCTGGCCCAGAATTACCACTTTGACATCGGCCAGTTCGGTAAAACGAAAGGCGTTAAATACGTCTTTCTGTGGCGGATAGATGGTGATGCCGTCCTGACGTTCGGCAGCAACCGTGTTCAGCGTATTGACGAAATAAGGTTGTTTTTTCTCATCGGCCAGTACGTCATGCCAGGTTAAAGGTGTTGTCATCTCGCTCTCCTGCGAATTTTATCTGCTCCTAGCTTAACTGGTTATGACGAGGGAGCAAAATTGCCGGGGTAAAAGGGCATCTAAATGAAAAATATTTAAAAAATTACGAATTATTTTGAAGGCTGGATTCGGGGAAAATTGATATAAAACAATAATCTTCCCTGATAGCCCTTCTGTCGATGTGGTTTTTATTGATTTACGTCAATGAATGACGAGGGTTTGACTGATATATATACACTCAAGCAACAATGGTTTTACCAATTGCCCTAAACAATGGGCAACACCCAATAGTGTAGTTTAAGGGAGACATTACATGATTACTGGTATCCAGATTACTAAAGCTGCAAACGACGACCTGCTGAACTCTTTCTGGCTGCTGGACAGCGAAAAAGGCGAAGCGCGCTGCGTATGTGCAAAAGCAGGCTTTGCAGAAGATGAAGTTGTTCCGGTTAATAAACTGGGTGAGATTGAGTACCGCGAAATCCCAATGGAAATCAAACCGGAAGTGCGCGTTGAAGGCGGTCAGCATCTGAACGTTAACGTGCTGCGTCGCGAAACACTGGAAGATGCCGTTAAGCATCCTGAAAAATATCCACAGCTGACCATTCGTGTATCTGGTTATGCCGTTCGCTTTAACTCACTGACTGCAGAACAGCAGCGTGACGTCATTGCGCGTACCTTCACCGCCAGCCTGTAATTGCTGCCAGCGAATAGATACAAAAACGCCGGGTTAACCCCGGCGTTTTTTTACGCTTATTTCTGTGAAGCAGGTTCACTGCCACTTGGCTTACGACGTTTACCAATGTTTTTGGCATCACGGTGGCGTTGCTTCACACGCGGTTTCTCTTTTTCTTTCTCTTTTTTCTCTGCGCGCTTGGCGAGAACTTTCTTCGACGGTTTACCCGTCATTTTTTCGCTTGGTGGGGCGCGTAGTAGGGCGCAGTTCGTCAATCACGCGCGCTTTCACCGGCTCTTCGATGTAGCGACCCACTTTCTGCAGCAGCAGATAGTCATGCGCCTCAACCAGAGAAATCGCGGTGCCTTTAAGGCCTGCACGCCCGGTACGACCGATACGGTGAAGGTAAACATCCCCGCTGCGCGGCATGTCGAAGTTAATCACATGGCTCACTTCAGGAATGTCGATACCACGCGCTGCCACGTCGGTGGCAATCAAGACATTCACGCGACCTTCGGTCAGGCGTTTAATCCCTTCGGTACGTTTAATCTGCGCCATCTCACCTTCGAGATAACAGTTGTTAATGCCCGCGGCGCGAAGTTGTTCAGCCAGTTCGTGCACGCGTTCGCGTTTACGTACAAAGACGATGGTACGGGTCGTGTCATCTTGTTTTAACAGATGTTTAAGCAACTCGAGCTTATGCTCGTAGTTATCAGCACGGTAATACCACTGGTGAATTTTTTTGCGCTCGCGCGTGGACGGCGTGGCAGAAACTTCTGCCGGATCGTTAAGCAGACGCTCAGCAAAGTCTTTAATCGCATCGCCTTCAAGCGTGGCAGAAAACAGCATGGTCTGTTTGCGCCAGCGGGTTTCGCCTGCGATGTGTTCAATATCCTGCGCGAAGCCCAGCTCCAGCATGCGATCCGCTTCATCCAGAATCAGCGTTTCAACAGCACGGCAATCAAAGTTTTCTTCTTTGATGTACTGCATCAAACGCCCGGTGGTGGCGACCACGATATCCTGGTTCTCACTGAACACTTCGGCGTGGTTCATGTAGGCTACGCCACCGGTGATGGTCGCAATATCCAGATGGGTATTGGCGGCCAGTTCACGCGCATGCTCCGCAACCTGAACGGCTAACTCACGTGTTGGGGTCAGGATAAGGATACGCGGTGGGCCGGATTTCTTGCGGGGGAAATCAATCAGATGCTGCAAGACAGGCAGCAGGTATGCCGCCGTTTTACCGGTGCCTGTCGGCGCTGAACCGAGTACGTCGCGGCCTTCTAACGCAGGCGGAATGGCTGCCGCCTGGATGGCAGTCGGGCGTGTGAAGCCTTTATTCTGGAGGGCTTCCAGGAAGGCTTTCGTCGAGTTCAAGTTCGGAAAAAGTCGTTACAGTCATGTTCTACCTCTGTGTGGGGCGCTGATTATAGACGTTATGGCTGCAATCTTCATCTGTTTGTGTGGATATCCCTTTTCCGTCGTTACGCTTTCCCCTATGCTACTCCCGTTTCATTTTGAAGGTTGCTCTGACATGTCTCAACTCAAAGCGCAGCTGCGCCGCGATGGTTTTACCTTTAAGCAGTTCTTTGTCGCTCACGACCGCTGTGCAATGAAAGTCGGCACCGATGGCATTTTACTGGGGGCATGGGCACCGGTTGCAGGCGTTAAACGTATCCTTGATATTGGCAGCGGCAGCGGGTTATTAGCCCTTATGCTGGCGCAGCGCACCGAGCCGTCAACCACGCTTGATGCGGTAGAGCTGGATCCTCGTGCGGCCGAACAGGCAGCAGAAAACGTGGCTGAATCCCCCTGGGCCTCTCGCATTGCACTCCATTGTGCGGATGTTCTTACCTGGGCACCAGAGCAAACGGCTCGCTATGACTTAATTGTCAGTAATCCTCCTTATTATGAACCCGGCGTCGGGTGCGCAACGCCCGAGCGCGACCAGGCTCGTTCAACCGGCTCGCTCGATCACGGTGCGCTATTAGCCTGTGCGGCGGCGTTGATCACCGAAGAGGGTTTTTTCTGCGTGGTATTACCGGGAAAGCGCGGGCAGTGCGCTAATCAATAACGCACTGGAAATGGGCTGGTATTTACGTCTGCGCACCGACATTGCTGACACGGACGGCAGGTTACCGCACCGGGTTCTGGTGGCGCTGTCGCCGAAAGAAGGAGGAGTGCTTCAGCGACAGGCTGGTGATCCGCGGGCCAGATCAGCGTTATTCCGAGGATTATACGGCGCTGACCCACCCGTTCTATCTGTTTATGTGAGCCAGCGGCGAGAGCACGGACGGCCCGGAGTGCTCAAGTTGTTCCGGGTAGTCGAGCGTATAATGCAGCCCGCGGCTCTCTTTACGCATCATTGCGCAACGCACAATCAGCTCCGCCACCTGAACCAGATTACGCAGCTCCAGCAGATTGTTTGACACGCGGAAGTGAGCGTAATACTCGTCAATCTCCTGCTGTAGCATGGTAATGCGACGCAGGGCGCGCTCCAGCCGCTTGGTGGTGCGTACAATCCCCACGTAATCCCACATAAAGAGGCGCAGTTCGTGCCAGTTATGCTGGATCACCACCAGTTCATCCGGGTTTTCCACGCGGCTTTCATCCCAGGCGGGCAGATTTTCTGCCTGACGGGCATAAGGCATGCGCTTGGTAATATCTTCTGCCGCCGACCAGCCATAGACCAGACACTCCAGCAGCGAGTTAGAGGCCATACGGTTGGCACCATGCAGGCCGGTATAACTCACTTCGCCGATCGCATACAGGCCGTCGACGTCGGTGCGGCCATGATCGTCCACCATCACTCCACCGCAGGTATAGTGGGCCGCGGGCACCACAGGCATCGGCTCTTTGGTGATGTCGATGCCTAACCCCAACAATTTTTCATAGATGGTCGGGAAGTGCTGACGCACAAATTCTGCGGGTTTGTGGCTGATATCCAGATACATGCAATCCACGCCCAGGCGTTTCATTTCGTGATCGATAGCGCGGGCCACGACATCACGCGGGGCCAACTCGCCGCGCTCGTCGAAGTCCGGCATAAAGCGTGTGCCATCCGGGCGCTTCAGATGCGCGCCTTCACCGCGCAGGGCTTCAGTCAGCAGGAAATTGCGGGCCTGCGGGTGGAATAATGCGGTGGGGTGGAACTGATTAAATTCCAGATTGGCCACACGACAGCCTGCACGCCAGGCCATGGCAATCCCGTCGCCTGAAGAGATATCGGGGTTAGTGGTGTACTGGTACACTTTGGAAGCACCGCCTGTCGCCAGTACCACCGATTTGGCCCGGCAGGTTTCTACCGTCTCTTTATTACGGTTCCAGACCCAGGCGCCTACGACGCGGCGCGTGCCTGGCAGACCAATCTTGTCGGAAATGATCAGGTCTACCGCATTGCTGCGTTCCAGCACCTGGATATTCGGATGGCTCAACGCCTGGCTGACCAGTGTCGTTTCCACCTCTTTACCGGTGGCGTCCGCAGCGTGCAGGATACGGCGATGGCTATGACCACCTTCCCGCGTCAGGTGATAACTCTCTTCACCGTTGGGCTGGACGTGGGTATCAAACAACACACCCTGATCGATAAGCCACTGAACGCAATGTCGGGCATTACTGGCGACAAACTCAGCGGCGTGCTTATCCACGATACCGCCACCGGCAATCAGGGTATCTTCTACGTGGGAGTCGATACTGTCCGTTTCATCAAACACAGCGGCAATCCCGCCCTGTGCATAGAAGGTGGAGCCTTCATTGATGGGACCCTTGCTGAGAACAATCACTTGCTGGTGTGAGGCGAGTCGCAGCGCCAGTGAAAGGCCAGCGGCACCGCTGCCGATAATCAGTACGTCACAGGAGAGGTCAGTCATTGCGTTCATGATGTGTGTTTAATTTACTAAACAGTGTTTGGCCAGCATAGCACCCGAATGCGAGGAATCGCACGTTTTTTTTAAGGTCAGTTGCAATGACTAAACAGCACGCCAGGAGCAAGCAGGCACAAAAAGAGCAGAAATATTTTGCGAAGCAGATCGTTAGCTTCAGATTTTGTGGTGAAATAAAGCCAGTCTTGCGGTACCCTGCAAGCGGTAAATGCCAATTCTTATCAGAAACTGGGTGCGTTTCGGTATCAGACTTATAATGAGAGAAAATGAACAGTCTACGACACGATTAACAAAAACAAAGGCGTGACGGAACTTTTTGAAAAAAGACCCTCAAAGCAACTGCTTGCTCACAGTGCAGTGTTTGGAGTGGCGTTTCGATAACGCGTGGATTTTAGGTTTGGGGAGACATTACCTCGGATGAGCGAGCAGTTAACGGACCAGATTCTGGTTGAACGGGTCCAGAAGGGAGATCAGAAAGCCTTTAACTTACTGGTGGTGCGCTACCAGCATAAAGTGGCGAGTCTGGTGTCCCGTTATGTACCGTCAGGCGATGTCCCTGATGTCGTACAAGAATCTTTTATCAAGGCCTATCGCGCGCTGGAATCTTTCCGGGGAGATAGTGCTTTTTATACCTGGCTGTATCGTATTGCTGTCAATACCGCCAAGAACTACCTCGTCGCTCAGGGCCGCCGTCCGCCTTCAAGCGATGTTGACGCCATTGACGCAGAAAACTTTGAAAGCGGCGGTGCGTTAAAAGAAATTTCGAACCCTGAGAACTTAATGTTGTCAGAAGAACTGAGACAAATAGTTTTTCGCACCATCGAGTCGCTCCCGGAAGATTTACGCATGGCAATTACGTTGCGGGAGTTAGATGGCCTGAGCTATGAAGAGATAGCCGCTATCATGGATTGCCCGGTCGGTACGGTTCGCTCACGAATTTTTCGTGCGCGAGAAGCTATTGATAATAAAGTTCAACCGCTAATCAGGCGTTGACGATAGCGGGATACTGGAAAAGGTATTAGGCATGCAGAAAGAACAACTTTCCGCTTTAATGGATGGTGAAACGCTGGACAGTGAGATGCTTAATGAGCTTTCTCGCTCTCCTGAGATGCAAAAAACCTGGGAGAGTTATCATCTCATCCGCGATACCCTGCGCGGTGATACCAGTGACGTTCTCCATTTCGATATCTCAGCTCGCGTAATGGCTGCCATCGAGAATGAACCTGTTTCTCAAGCCACTCCGCTGATTCCTGAAGCCCAACCGGCACCGCACCAGTGGCAGAAGATGCCTTTCTGGAACAAAGTGCGTCCCTGGGCAAGTCAACTGACGCAAATGGGCGTCGCTGCGTGCGTATCGCTTGCAGTTATTGTTGGCGTCCAGCAGTATAACAATCAATCTGAAGTCAACCAGCAACCAGAAGCGCCAGTGTTTAACACGCTGCCGATGATGGGCAAAGCCAGCCCGGTAAGCCTGGGTATTCCTTCTGATGCATCGGCAGGCGCCGGTCAGCAGCAGCAGGTACAAGAGCAACGCCGTCGCATCAATGCGATGTTGCAGGACTACGAATTGCAGCGCCGTCTGCATTCCGAACAACTTCAGTTTGAGCAAGCACAAACCCAGCAGGCTGCTGTGCAAGTGCCTGGAAACCAAACTTTAGGAACGCAATCGCAGTAATGAAGCAACTTTGGTGCGCCATGTCTCTGATGGCGGGTAGCCTGTTCTTCACTGTCAACGCCTCGGCTGATGTATCGTCCGGGGCGTTGTTACAGCAAATGAACCAGGCCAGCCAGTCACTCAACTACGAGCTGTCTTTTATCAGCATTAATAAGCAAGGTGTAGAGTCGTTACGCTATCGCCATGCCCGTCTTGATAAACAGCCGCTTGCCCAGCTATTGCAGATGGATGGTCCGCGCCGCGAAGTTGTGCAGCGTGGCAACGAAATCAGCTATTTTGAGCCGGGTCTTGAACCCTTTACGCTGAACGGCGATTACATCGTTGATTCGCTGCCTTCGCTCATCTATACCGATTTCAAACGGCTTGCTCCTTACTACGACTTTATCTCCGTAGGGCGTACCCGCATTGCTGACCGGCTCTGTGAAGTGCTGCGCGTGGTCGCCAGAGACGGAACGCGTTACAGCTATATCGTGTGGATGGATGCTGAGACCAGGCTGCCTATGCGTGTCGATCTGCTGGATCGGGATGGCGAGACGCTGGAACAGTTCCGGGTGATCGCCTTCACCATTAACGATCAGGTTGGCAACAGCATGCAGAATCTGGCAAAAGCCAACCTGCCGCCGCTGCTTTCTGTACCGGCAGGCGACCCTGTCAGCTTCAACTGGGCACCAAACTGGATCCCTCAGGGCTTTAGTGAAGTCTCCAGCAGTCGACGTCAGCTACCGACGATTGATACTGCGGTTGAATCCCGTCTTTACTCCGACGGTCTGTTCAGCTTCTCGGTTAACGTCAACCGGGCAACAGCGGTCAGCGCCGATCAGATGCTGCGCACCGGACGCCGAACTGTGAGTACCACCGTGCGTGATAACGCCGAGATCACCGTCGTGGGTGAGCTACCGCCACAAACGGCTAAACGCATCGCCGACAGCATTAAATTCAGGGCCGCACCATGATCAAAGAGTGGGCAACTGTCGTTTCATGGCAGGATGGCATCGCGCTGGTTAGCTGTGACGTCAAAGCATCCTGTAACAGCTGCGCCTCCCGCGCCGGCTGCGGAAGCCGGGTGCTGAATAAACTCGGGCCGCAAACGTCACACACCATTAGTGTACCCAGCGAAGAGCCGCTGGTTGCAGGACAAAAAGTCGAGTTAGGGATCGCTGAAGGCAGCCTGCTTGGTTCTGCCATGCTGGTCTACCTCTCGCCGCTGGTGGGGCTGTTTACCCTGGGGGGCGTCTTCCAGGTTATGTTCAGTACCGATCTTGCCGCAATGTGCGGGGCAGCTCTGGGTGGCGTGGGGGGATTTTTACTTGCCCGCGGCTTTTCATCCAGGCTTGTTGTCCGTGAAGAGTGGCAGCCTGTGATCCTCAGTGTTGGATTGCCCCCCGATCAGCTTCGTGTCGAAATGCTCTCTTCTGAAGCCCGGTGATGTCACCGGGCTTTGCTTTATTTACATCTCATAAAAGAAAACGCTGAATCTTCACGCTAAGCTTGCTGGAAGAGCATTTCCCGGTGAAGGAGATGTAGTGTAGAATGCTGCGTTTTCGCACTGAAAAACGTCAGGCTAAGAACAGCGGCCTCCAGGAATTCGTAAGGCATAATTATTTAACTATATGAAGAACATACGTAACTTTTCGATCATTGCTCACATTGACCACGGTAAGTCGACGCTGTCTGACCGTATTATCCAGATTTGCGGTGGCCTGTCTGATCGTGAAATGGCAGCCCAGGTACTGGACTCCATGGACCTGGAACGCGAACGCGGCATTACTATTAAAGCGCAGAGCGTCACGCTCGACTACAAAGCGTCTGATGGTGAAACCTATCAGCTGAACTTTATCGACACCCCCAGGCCACGTTGACTTCTCTTATGAAGTTTCCCGTTCGCTGGCGGCCTGCGAAGGCGCGCTGCTGGTGGTTGATGCCGGGCAGGGCGTAGAAGCCCAGACGCTGGCTAACTGCTATACCGCGATGGAAATGGATCTCGAGGTTGTGCCGGTTCTGAACAAAATCGACCTGCCAGCCGCCGATCCTGAACGCGTAGCGGAAGAGATTGAAGATATCGTCGGTATCGACGCGACGGACGCAGTACGCTGCTCGGCGAAAACCGGCGTGGGTGTAACTGACGTGCTGGAACGTCTGGTGCGTGATATCCCGGCCCCGGAAGGTGATGCCGATGCGCCGTTGCAGGCGCTGATTATCGACTCCTGGTTCGATAACTATCTCGGCGTTGTCTCGCTGGTGCGTATTAAAAACGGCACCATGCGCAAAGGCGACAAAATCAAAGTGATGAGTACCGGCCAGGTCTATAACGCTGACCGTCTGGGGATCTTCACGCCAAAACAGGTTGACCGTACCGAGCTGAAATGCGGCGAGGTAGGCTGGCTGGTTTGTGCCATCAAAGACATTCTCGGCGCGCCAGTGGGCGATACCCTGACCCAGGCACGTAACCCGGCAGATAAAGCGCTGCCAGGCTTCAAAAAGGTGAAGCCACAGGTTTACGCAGGTCTGTTCCCGGTCAGCTCTGATGATTACGAGAACTTCCGTGACGCGCTCGGCAAACTGAGCCTGAACGATGCTTCCCTGTTCTATGAGCCAGAAAGCTCCACGGCGCTGGGCTTCGGCTTCCGCTGCGGCTTCCTCGGCCTGCTGCACATGGAGATCATTCAGGAGCGTCTGGAGCGTGAGTACGATCTGGACCTGATCACCACTGCGCCGACGGTAGTTTACGAAGTTGAGACCACCTCGAAAGAGGTTATCTACGTCGACAGCCCATCCAAGCTGCCGCCGCTGAACAATATTCATGAGCTGCGCGAGCCGATTGCAGAGTGTCATATGCTGCTGCCGCAGGAATTCCTGGGTAACGTCATCACGCTCTGTATCGAAAAACGCGGCGTGCAGACCAACATGGTTTACCACGGTAACCAGGTTGCGCTGACCTACGAAATCCCGATGGCAGAAGTGGTGCTCGACTTCTTTGACCGCCTGAAGTCCACCTCCCGCGGTTATGCGTCGCTGGATTACAACTTCAAACGCTTCCAGGCCTCTAACATGGTGCGTGTGGACGTGCTGATCAACAGCGAGCGCGTCGATGCGCTGGCACTGATTACCCACAACGACAATGCTCCGTATCGCGGTCGTGAACTGGTCGAGAAGATGAAAGAACTCATTCCGCGCCAGCAGTTCGACATTGCGATTCAGGCAGCCATTGGCAACCACATCATCGCGCGTTCGACGGTGAAACAGTTGCGTAAAAACGTTCTGGCAAAATGCTATGGCGGTGACGTCAGCCGTAAGAAAAAGCTGCTCCAGAAGCAGAAAGAAGGTAAGAAGCGTATGAAGCAGGTCGGTAACGTCGAACTGCCGCAGGAAGCGTTCCTCGCCATTCTGCACGTGGGTAAAGACGGAAAATAATCCTTTAAGGAGTTGGCATGGCGAACATGTTTGCCCTGATCCTGGTGGTTGCCACCCTGGTGACAGGGCTGTTGTGGTGTCTGGATAAGTTTATCTTTGCCCCGAAACGTCACGAGCGCCAGGCCGCCGCGCAGGCGGCCACGGGCGACCAGTTGGATGCGAAAACCCTGAAAAAAGTCAGCCCGAAGCCGGGCTGGCTGGAAACTGGCGCTTCTGTCTTTCCGGTGCTGGCCATTGTGCTGGTGGTGCGTTCGTTTATCTATGAACCTTTCCAGATCCCATCCGGTTCGATGATGCCAACGTTGCTGATCGGTGATTTTATTCTGGTGGAGAAGTTTGCCTATGGCATTAAAGATCCGATCTACCAGAAAACGCTGATCGAAACCGGTCATCCGAAACGTGGCGACATCGTGGTGTTTAAATACCCGGACGATCCGCGTCTGGATTACATCAAACGCACCGTTGGCGTGCCGGGCGACAAGGTGACCTATAATCCGGTCTCCAAAGAGGTAACGGTTCAGCCTGGATGCAGTTCCGGTACGGCCTGTGGAAGCGCGCTGGCAGTAACCTATTCCGGCGTTGAGCCAAGTGACTTTGTGCAGACATTTGCCCGTCGTAACGGTGGCGAAGCGACCAGTGGATTCTTCCAGCTACCGAAAGGCGAGACCAAAGAGAACGGTATTCGTCTGAACGAGCGTAAAGAGACGCTGGGCGATGTGACGCACCGTATCCTGACCGTCTCCATCGCTCAGGATCAGCTGGGGATGTACTATCATCAGCAGGGGCAGCAGCTGGCGACCTGGATTGTGCCGCCGGGACACTACTTCATGATGGGTGATAACCGCGACAACAGCGCGGACAGCCGTTACTGGGGGTTTGTGCCGGAAGCGAATCTGGTCGGCAAAGCGACCACTATCTGGATGAGCTTTGAGAAACAGGAAGGCGAATGGCCGACCGGCGTACGGTTAAATCGTATCGGCGGCATCCACTAATTCCTGATAAATACGCACGTAGTCTCTTTAATCAGAGGCTACGTGAATTATTTCAGTGATAAATCTCTTCTGACTAACGACAACCCCTGTCGTTGCGTATAGAATATTCCCCCGAAGTTTAAGGTTGGCGCTGATTCAGTGCCACGGCACACGAAACCGCGTTGGCTTTTTCAGGACGGTTTCGTGTGCTGCATTTTTGACGCATTTATTCTATTGGTATCGCATGAACCCCATCGTAATTAATCGGCTTCAACGGAAGCTGGGCTACACTTTTCAGCATCAGGAGTTGTTGCAACAGGCATTAACCCATCGCAGTGCCAGCAGCAAACATAATGAGAGACTCGAATTCCTGGGCGACTCCATTTTAAGTTTTGTTATTGCGAATGCGCTTTATCATCGCTTCCCGCGCGTGGACGAAGGTGATATGAGTCGCATGCGCGCAACGCTGGTACGTGGCAATACGCTTGCCGAAATTGCCCGTGAATTTGAACTGGGTGAGTGCCTGCGACTCGGGCCTGGCGAACTGAAAAGCGGCGGCTTCCGTCGTGAATCTATTCTCGCGGATACCGTCGAAGCGTTAATCGGTGGCGTTTTCCTCGACAGCGATATCCAGACGGTTGAGCAGCTGATCCTGAACTGGTATCAGTCGCGTCTGGATGAAATCAGCCCGGGTGATAAACAGAAAGATCCAAAGACTCGTTTGCAGGAGTATTTGCAGGGTCGCCATCTGCCGCTGCCATCTTATCTGGTGGTGCAGGTTCGTGGCGAAGCACACGATCAGGAATTTACCATCCATTGCCAGGTCAGTGGCCTGAGTGAACCGGTGGTTGGCACAGGTTCAAGCCGTCGCAAGGCGGAACAGGCTGCCGCCGAACAGGCGTTAAAAATGCTGGAGCTGGAATGAGCGAAGAAAAGAGTTACTGTGGTTTTGTTGCCATCGTCGGCCGTCCGAACGTAGGCAAGTCAACCCTGCTGAATAATCTGCTGGGACAGAAGATTTCCATCACTTCCCGCAAGGCGCAGACCACCCGTCACCGTATTGTCGGTATCCATACCGAAGGGGCGTATCAGGCTATTTATGTCGATACCCCGGGTCTGCACATGGAAGAGAAACGCGCCATTAATCGTCTGATGAACAAGGCGGCGAGCAGCTCTATCGGTGACGTTGAGCTGGTCATTTTCGTGGTCGAAGGCACCCGCTGGACGCCGGACGACGAGATGGTGCTGAACAAGCTGCGCGACGGTAAAACGCCAGTGATCCTCGCGGTCAACAAAGTTGATAACGTGCAGGAAAAAGCCGATCTGCTGCCGCATCTGCAGTGGCTGGGTAGCCAGATGAACTTCCTCGATATCGTTCCGCTCTCTGCCGAGACCGGTCTGAACGTCGATACCATCGCGGGCATCGTGCGTAAGCATCTGCCAGAAGCGATTCATCACTTCCCGGAAGATTACATCACTGGACCGTTCTCAGCGCTTTATGGCGTCTGAAATCATCCGTGAAAAGCTGATGCGTTTCCTCGGCGCTGAACTGCCGTACTCTGTGACCGTGGAAATCGAACGTTTCCAGAGCAACGAGCGCGGCGGCTATGACATCAACGGGCTGATCCTCGTTGAGCGCGAAGGGCAGAAGAAGATGGTGATTGGCAACAAAGGTGCCAAAATCAAAACCATCGGTATTGAAGCCCGTAAGGACATGCAGGAGATGTTTGAAGCCCCGGTTCACCTGGAACTGTGGGTAAAAGTGAAATCTGGCTGGGCCGATGACGAGCGCGCACTGCGCAGTCTTGGTTACGGCGACGACGTATAGCGTTTCACACTCTATGGCTTTCGAGGTGCAGGACAAAACACAACGTGTTTTGAACAGCGCTTACACTGGCTCCGAAGGAGCGAGGCCGGAGGCTGAGTCACGCGGCATGGCCGCGAATCCCCGGGAGCTTAATCCACTCACTGGCTGGGGTGAACGGACGCAGCCAATGCGCCTGCAACCTGAAAGACGACGAGTATGATGGAAGGCTGGCAGCGTGCATTTGTACTGCATAGTCGTCCCTGGAGCGAAACCAGCCTGATGCTGGACGTCTTCACGGAAGAATCAGGCCGCGTGCGCCTTGTTGCTAAAGGCGCACGTTCCAAACGTTCTAACCTGAAGGGTACGCTACAACCCTTCACCCCGCTGCTGGTGCGCTTCAGTGGGCGCGGGGAAGTCAAAACCCTGCGCAGTGCCGAAGCCGTTTCTCTGGCGCTCCCCCTCTCTGGTATTACGCTGTACAGCGGTCTGTATGTGAACGAGCTGATTACGCGCGTTCTTGAACATGAGACCCGCTTTTCTGAACTCTTTTTCGATTATCTGCACTGTATCCAGGCGCTGGCGGGTGTTACCGGCTCGCCCGAACCTGTGCTGCGTCGCTTCGAGCTGGCGTTGCTTGGGCATCTGGGGTATGGCGTCGATTTTATGCACTGTGCAGGCAGCGGCGATCCGGTCGAAGACACCATGACCTACCGCTATCGCGAAGAGAAGGGCTTTATCGCCAGCGTCGTCATTGATAACAGCACCTTCACCGGACGGGATCTACGGGCGCTGGCAGAACGCGAGTTTCCCGACGCCAGCACCCTGCGGGCGGCAAAACGCTTTACCCGTATTGCGCTCAAGCCGTATCTTGGTGGCAAGCCCCTTAAGAGCCGCGAATTATTTCGGCAGTTTATACCGAAGCGTTAACGTATTGAGTACACCCCGGCTCCAGCCTTCACCCAGTGAGAGAGGGCCAGGGCGAGGGGAAACGAACCAAAATAAAACCGAGGATTGTCATGGCTGAATTACTGTTAGGCATCAACATTGATCACATTGCCACCCTGCGCAACGCGCGCGGTACGGCCTATCCTGATCCGGTTCAGGCGGCATTCATTGCTGAGCAGGGCGGTGCCGATGGAATTACCGTACATCTGCGCGAAGACCGTCGCCATATTACCGATCGTGACGTACGTGTTCTGCGCCAGACGCTGGACACCCGCATGAATCTGGAGATGGCCGTCACCGAAGAGATGCTGGCCATCGCCGTTGAGACCAAACCGCACTTCTGCTGCCTGGTGCCGGAAAAGCGCCAGGAAGTGACCACTGAAGGCGGGCTGGACGTGGCCGGTCAGCTGGACAAGATGCGTGATGCCTGCAAACGCCTGGCCGATGCCGGGATCCTGGTATCGCTGTTTATCGATGCTGATGAAGCTCAGATCAAAGCCGCCGCAGACGTGGGTGCGCCGTACATTGAAATCCATACCGGCTGCTATGCCGATGCCGAAGACGAAGCGACCCAGGCAAAAGAGCTGGATCGCATCGCCAGAGCCGCTACCTATGCTGCGGGTCTTGGCCTCAAGGTCAATGCCGGTCACGGCCTGACGTACCATAACGTCAAAGCCATTGCCGCGATCCCGGAGATGCACGAGCTGAACATCGGTCATGCCATTATTGGACGTGCAGTGATGAGCGGGCCTGAAAGAGGCGGTGGCCGAGATGAAACGTCTGATGCTGGAAGCCCGCAAGTAATGGCCATCCTCGGCTTAGGCACGGATATCGTTGAAATCGCCCGTATCGAAGCGGTGATTACCCGTAGCGGCGATCGCCTTGCCCGCCGGGTGCTCAGCGATAACGAGTGGGCCATCTGGGAAACGCACCAGCAGCCGGTGCGTTTTCTGGCCAAGCGTTTTGCGGTGAAGGAGGCGGCGGCGAAAGCTTTCGGCACCGGGATCCGCAATGGCCTGGCGTTTAATCAGTTCGAAGTGTTTAACGATGAGTTGGGCAAACCGCGCCTTAGGCTGTGGGGCGAGGCGTTAACGCTGGCAGCAAAGCTGGGTGTTGGCGCATATGCACGTCACGCTGGCGGATGAACGTCATTACGCCTGCGCCACGGTGATTATCGAAAGTTAAATCTTATCCGCGTGGTGCATCAGGACGAACTTGTCCCATAACTGCTCTTCGGATTCAGAATGTGCCGGATCTTTCAGGATGGTATTGGGGATTGGGCACACCTTCTGGCAGGTTGGCGTCTCGTAATGGCCAATGCATTCGGTGCAGCGGTCGCTGTTAATCTCATAAATGGTGTCCCCCATCGAAATGGCCTGGTTCGGGCATTCAGGTTCGCACATATCGCAATTGATGCATTTTTTGGTGATTAACAGCGCCATCAGGAAATTCTCAGAAACAACACAAACAGGGCGGGCATTATACGCTCATTCCCTGCTCAAACCAGTTTTTTTACCAGCGCTTCGCTGTGACGTATGCGTTCCGGGGCGCGCTCCAGATCCTGCTGGACCAGGGCCATAAACAGCAGGTCGGTGAGCATCATCTGCGCGCTGGTAGAGGAGATCGCCGCGCTGCGGGTGGCCTGCTCTTCGGCAATAGTGTACAGACAACGCGTAGCCCGCTGCTGCAGTGCATTAGGCGTAAAGCCGGTGATAGCCAGGATTTTCCCGCCTACGCGCAGGGCTTCATCGGCGGCAAGATTAATCTCCCGACGTTCGCCGGAATAGGAGATCGCCAGCAACAAATCATCAGGCGCCATCGCCTGCACGGTCGCCAGCAGGGCATGCATATCCTGCTCAACGATGGCTATCAGGCCGATCTTGTTCAACTTCCAGCCAAAGTTTCGCGCCACCAGCCCCGACGCCCCGATCCCGGTGAGGATCACCCGCCGTGCCGCGTGCAGCATGGCGACGCTTTCCAGCAGCTTCTCTTCACTGTTGACGTCAAGCGTGGCGTGCATCGCCGCGACCTTCTCCTTGATCAGCTTTTCGCCCACCAGACGCATCGGATCATCGCCGCGGATCTGGTTGTGCACCGGCATGGATTGCGGATTCGGATTGCTGGCCAGGGCTTCGCTCAGCGCCAGCTTCAGCGCCGGAAAACCTTTAAACCCAATTTTTTGCGCGAATTTGACCACGCTGGACTGACTCACTCCCGCCTCGCTTGCCAGCTGCTGGGAACTTAAGTGGCGGGCACGATCGGGCTGGGTGAGCAAAAAGTCCGCCAGTTTTTTATCACTCTGGGCAAAACCCGCGTATCGCTGGCGGATACGAATTAAACAGTTCATAAGGACTCCTGGCGAAATGTGATGAGTGCAGCAAATGCGAATTCTGCTCGCCTGAATGAATTTTATATTCCATTATAATGCGACTATTATGAATTAAAAATTCTTGAGGCACAAAAAAATGAATCTCGGCTCACTGGTATCAGAATCCCGCAATCCACAAACCCTGGATCTCGATGCGCTCTCCACGCTTGACCTGGTTAATCGCTTTAACCAACAGGATACGCTGGTCGCGCAGGCAGTGAAAGAAACATTACCTGAGGTGGCGAAAGCCGTCGATGCCGCCGCCGCCGCACTGAAAGCGGGCGGACGCATCATCTACATGGGCGCGGGCACCAGCGGGCGTCTGGGGTGCTGGATGCTTCAGAATGTCCACCAACCTTTGGTGTACCACACGGCCTGGTCATCGGCCTGATTGCCGGTGGTCCGGGGGCATTACTGAAGGCGGTGGAAGGGGCCGAGGACAGTCAACAGCTCGGTGAAGACGATCTCAAAGCACTCAACCTGACTGCGCAGGATCTGGTGGTCGGGCTGGCGGCCTCCGGACGCACGCCGTACGTGATTGGCGGCCTGGCATTTGCGAACCAGATCGGCTGCACCACCGTGGCGATCTCCTGTAATCCTGGCTCACCGATTGCCCAGATTGCGTCGATCGCCATCTCGCCCGTTGTCGGCCCGGAAGCCTTAACCGGCTCCACCCGCCTGAAATCCGGCACCGCGCAAAAGCTGGTGCTGAACATGATCTCTACCGGCGCGATGGTGAAATTCGGCAAGGTCTATCAGAACCTGATGGTGGACATGAAAGCCACTAACGTGAAGCTCATCGACAGGGCGTGCCGCATGGTGGTGGAAGCTACTGGCACCTCCCGTGAAGAGGCGGAAGAGGTGTTGAAACAGACCGGGTATGACGTTAAACCGGCCATTCTGATGATCTTAAGCGGGCTGGATGCCGCTGCGGCGCGCGCCAGGCTTGACGCGCATCAGGGATTCTTACGTGCGGCATTAGAGAACTAAAGAGGCATACATGGAAAAAACAGTAGCCCTCGCCAGCGATATCCTTGCGGGTATCGGCGGAGAGAACAATATTCTGCGTCTGGAAAACTGCATGACGCGGGTGCGGGTGGAAGTTCAGGATGATAACAAGCTCGATCTGGCGAGGCTGAAAAAACTGCCCGGCGTCAGCGGCTATGTGAAGCAGGGGGAACAACACCAGCTGATTGTCGGCCCTGGAAAGGCCGCGCAGGTGGTGGACGCCATGCGTTCGCTGATGGGCGGAGCGGTGATTGATGACGCCGAGCGCACTAAAGCGCAGGCGAAGGCCAAATATAAAGCGCCGATGAGCGACGCGCTGCGCCAGCTGGCAAACGTCTTTATTCCGCTGATCCCGGCTTTTATTGCCTCGGGGCTGATCACCGGGATTATCAATATCCTCAAACGCCCGGACATTGTTGGCGACTTCGCGACCCACTATCCCAACCTGCTGGGGATCCTCGGCATCTTCGGCAGCGCGGTCTTTGCCATCATGAACATTCTGGTGGGGGTGAACACCGCCAAGGTGTTTGGCGGCTCGCTGGCGATGGGCGGGGTTATGGCGGGGATCCTTTCCAGCCCACAGCTGGCGCAAATCACCCTGTTTGGTGAAGCGCTGCAGCCGGGGCGGGGCGGGGTGATCGCCGTTCTGCTGGTGGTGGTGCTGATGTGCTGGATTGAGAAAAGGCTGCGCAGTATTCTGCCTGGCTCGCTGGAGCTGATTTTTAATCCGCTGCTGACAACCTTAATCACTGGCAGCGTTGCAATCATCGCCCTCCAACCGTTGGGTGCGTGATCTCGGAATCTATCGCCCACGGCGCTTCATGGGCTATCGATCGCGGGGGATTCCTGGTGGGCGGGATACTGTCCGGCACCTTCCTGCCGCTGGTATTGACTGGCTTACACCAGGGCCTGGTGCCTATCCACGTTGAGCTGGTACAGGCCCATGGTTACAACGCGCTGCTGCCTATTCTGGCGATGGCCGGTGTCGGGCAGATCGGCGCGGCGATTGCGGTGCTGATGAAAACCCGTAATGAACGCCTGAAAAAAGGTGATCAAAGGGGCGCTGCCGGTCGGCTGTTGGGGATCGGTGAACCGCTGATCTTCGGTGTCACCCTGCCGCTGGGCAAGCCATTTATCGGCGCCTGTCTGGGTGGGGCGATCGGTGGGGCACTCATTAGTTACTGGAAAGTGGCAAACCGTTATCACCTTCGGTATTTCTGGATTACCGCTGGCATTAACCATCGTGACCGGAAAAGTCATGCTCTATCTGTTAGGCTATTTGGTAGCGGGTGATCGCCGGGTTCCTGTTTACCTGGCTGTTAGGGTTTAATGATCCAGAGGAGTAAGGTTTGGCCAATCACGAGCGTCGCGTAGTCTTTTTTGATCTGGACGGAACGCTGCATCAGCAGGATATGTTCGGCACCTTTATGCGCTATTTGCTGCGCCGACAGCCCCTGAATGCTTGCTCGTGTTGCCCCTGTTACCATTATCGGCGGCGCGTTGCTGGTTAAAGGCCGCGCTGCCGCTGGCCGATGAGCCTGCTGCTGTGGGGCTGCACCTTCGGCCACAGCGAAGCGCGGCTCAAACAGCTGGAGAAAGAGTTTGTCAGCTGGTTTCGTGGACATGTCACCGCCTTCCCGGTGGTGCAGGAGCGGTTAACCAACTACCTGAATGCCAACGATGCCGATATCTGGCTGATCACCGGCTCGCCGCAGTCGCTGGTCGAGCAGGTCTATTTCGATACCCCCTGGCTGCCGCGCGTCAACCTGATTGCCACTCAGATGGGGGCGCGCGTACGGTGGCTGGGTGCTGACCATGCGCTGCCTCGGCCACGAAAAGGTGGTGCAGCTGGAGAAGAAAATTGGCACCCCGCTGCGGCTCTACAGCGGCTACAGCGACAGTAAGCAGGACAACCCCCTCCTTTATTTCTGCCAGCACCGCTGGCGCGTCACGCCCCTTGGCGAACTTCAGCAACTGGAATGAGTGTGTGATTATGCATAGCGGGTGTGTATAATGCGCCCGCTTTTCAGACTGGAGTATGCTGCGTTGTCCGACCTTGAACTCAATCATGAATACTGGATGCGCCATGCGCTCCAGCTTGCCAAACGTGCCTGGGAAGAGGGTGAAGTCCCGGTGGGCGCCGTGCTGGTCCACAATAACCAGGTGATTGGCGAAGGCTGGAATCGCCCGATTGGACGTCACGATCCCACCGCCCATGCCGAAATCATGGCCTTGCGCCAGGGCGGACTTGGTACTGCAAAACTACCGCCTGCTGGACACCACGCTTTATGTCACCCTCGAACCTTGCGTCATGTGCTCTGGCGCCATGATCCACAGCCGGATCGGCACGGTGGTGTATGGCGCGTCGGATGAAAAAACCGGTGCGGCAGGTTCGCTGCTGGACGTGCTCCGCCATCCTGGCATGAACCATCAGGTCAATGTGATGGGTGGGGTACTGGCACCAGCGTGTTCGGAGATGCTAAGTGAGTTCTTTCGAATGCGGCGTCAGCAGAAAAAGCGACAAAAGGCAGAATCGAAGTTATCGGGCGAGTAAGTTCATCGGGTGACACCACCGGATAACTTTGCGCCAGCTGCTGTGTTGCCTGCGCCTCTCTCTCTTTCTCCATCAGATACCCCACCAGGCTAATCTGGTATTTACGGATTATTTTCCACGTAGGCGTAGGCCTCGTGGCCGCGCGCATAGCCATAGGTTAACTTGCTGTAATACGGCTTCTGGCTCAGCAATGGCAGTCGCTGTTTGACGTCTGCCCAGCTGTCGGCATTGCCTTTGGTTTTTGCCGTCAGGGCGCGGGCGTCGATCATATGGGCATATCCCATGTTGTAGGCCGCCAGCGCAAACCAGATCCGCTCCTCTTCCGGCACCGTCTCCGGCACCTTATCCATCATATCCTGCAGATAGCGCGCGCCGCCGCTGATGCTCTGTTCGGCATCGGTACGGTCGGTGAGACCCAGGCTCTGGGCGGTATTTTTGGTCAGCATCATCAGGCCGCGCACGCCAGTGGGCGAGGTGGCGAGGGCATCCCAGTGTGATTCCTGATACGAGATGGCTGCCAGCAGGCGCCAGTCGATCTCCTGAGCGTACTTCTCAAACAGCGGCTTGAGATCCGGCAGGACATTATCTACCGCCCGCAGGAAGCTGCGGGTATCCACATAGTCAAAGTCATCGCCATGACCGAGGTATTTCTCCTCCAGACGCGCCAGGGTGCCGTCCTCATTCATTCCGTTGAAGAAATCGAGCATTGCGGCGGAGAGCGTCTGATCGGCATCGAGAGGGCTGAACCAGGTGACGGGCTGCTCGTCAGTGACATCCAGCGCCACCGCCAGTTCCGGGTGAACACGCTGGAACAGGCTGATGGCTACCGAGTCCGCGATGGTGTAGGGCAGTTTACCGTCGGCGACCAGCCCCAGCAGCGCCGTGGTGCCCAGCTTCTCATCCACCTTCCAGTTAAGATCGGGATACTTTTTCTCTTTCAATGCCCGCAGATCGTCAATCACCACATGCCCGGGGGCGATGGTGAGCTGGTCAGCCGTGAGGCTGGCAAGGGTGCGCGGACGCAGGCTGCCGACGCGATAGACCAGCTGCTGCGAGACGGAATAAAAAGTGGGGCCTGGTTGATAGTTTTTACTGCGCTCGCTGTTATATAGACCAGCCGGCGGCCAGCATATCGGCATCGCCGTTGTCCAGATCGTCAAACAGCTGGCTGATGTTCTGGCGCACGGTCATTTTGAGCTTTACGCCCAGGTAGTCAGCAAAGTGCTGCGCCAGCTCGTAGTCCAGGCCAATCACTTTGTTTGTTGATCGCGGTGTAGGTCAACGGCGAAGAGATAGTACTGACGCGCAGCTCCCCCGCCGCCTGAATGGCGGCGATGCGATTGTCGGCCTTGCTGAACCAGGGGATTGAAGGCAAAGGGCCGCTGCCAGCAGCAAGGTAACTATGCCGATGAACAGATAATTAATCTTTAATTTTTTCAATAAGTTGATTCTATGAGCAGTCTATTATTTTGGTTTGTTGTCGCCACAGTAAAAACAAGTATTACCAAAGATTTCGCGGCATTTTGCGTAAAGTTACGCCACTTGGCAACTTATTAGCGGGAAAGGCTTAAATGGCGGCGACGATTTTATTACGACGCAAACGGTTTCGTCGGCGCGTAGGATCCACTATAATGGCGCCCGTTTTCCCCCCTTGCGCACACTGTAAGCGCCTCCGGCGCTTCGAAGACGAGAGACTTATGATGGAAATTCTGCGTGGTTCGCCTGCACTGTCTGCCTTCCGTATCAACAAACTGCTGGCACGTTTTCAGGCGGCCGACCTTCCGGTAAGCAATATTTACGCTGAGTATGTCCATTTTGCTGACCTGAATGCTCCCTTAACGGCAGAGGATTTAGTTCGCCTTGAGCGTCTGCTGAAGTACGGCCCAAGCCTGAGCAGCCATACCCCGAACGGTAAACTTCTGCTGGTTACGCCTCGTCCGGGCACCATCTCCCCCTGGTCTTCTAAAGCAACCGACATCGCCCGCAACTGTGGTCTGAGCCAGATTGATCGTCTGGAACGCGGCGTGGCGTATTACGTTGAAGCCTCCACCCTGACTGACGCCCAGTGGGCCGTTGTGGCAAGCGAATTGCACGACCGCATGATGGAAAGCGTGTTTGCCTCTCTGGATGATGCGCAGCAACTCTTCTCTCACCACCAGCCTGCGCCAGTTCAGAGCGTGGACCTGCTGGGTGAAGGCCGTCAGGCGCTGATTGACGCCAACCTGCGTCTGGGCCTGGCGCTGGCCGACGATGAAATTGATTATCTGCAGGATGCTTTCGTTAAGCTGAACCGCAACCCGAACGATATCGAACTCTATATGTTCGCGCAGGCTAACTCCGAGCACTGCCGCCACAAGATTTTTAACGCCGACTGGGTTATCGACGGTGAGCAGCAGCCGAAGTCGCTGTTCAAAATGATCAAAAACACCATGGAAAAAAACCCTGACCATGTGCTGTCTGCCTATAAAGACAACGCCGCGGTGATGGAAGGTTCCGAGGTGGGCCGCTTCTTCGCCGATCGCGAAGCAGGGCGCTATGACTTCCATCAGGAGCCTGCGCACATCCTGATGAAGGTTGAAACACACAACCACCCGACGGCGATTTCGCCATGGCCGGGTGCGGCGACCGGTTCCGGCGGCGAAATCCGTGACGAAGGCGCCACCGGCCGTGGAGCAAAACCCAAAGCGGGTCTGGTGGGCTTTTCCGTTTCCAACCTGCGTATCCCGGGCTTTGAACAGCCGTGGGAAGAGGACTTCGGCAAACCAGAGCGCATTGTGACCGCCCTGGATATCATGACCGACGGCCCACTGGGTGGCGCGGCGTTTAACAATGAATTTGGCCGTCCGGCCCTGAACGGTTACTTCCGTACCTACGAAGAGAAAGTGGACAGCCACAACGGCGAAGAGCTGCGCGGCTACCACAAACCGATCATGCTGGCAGGCGGGATCGGCAACATCCGCGCCGATCACGTACAGAAAGGCGAGATCGTCGTCGGTGCGAAGCTGATCGTCCTGGGCGGCCCGGCGATGAACATCGGTCTTGGCGGCGGAGCGGCATCGTCGATGGCATCCGGTCAGTCTGATGCGGATCTCGATTTTGCCTCCGTACAGCGCGACAACCCGGAGATGGAGCGCCGCTGCCAGGAAGTGATCGACCGCTGCTGGCAGCTCGGCGACGCCAACCCGATCCTGTTTATTCACGACGTGGGCGCGGGTGGTCTCTCCAACGCCATGCCGGAGCTGGTGAGCGATGGCAACCGCGGCGGCCGCTTTAACCTGCGCGACATCCTGGAGCGATGAGCCAGGCATGAGCCCGCTGGAGATCTGGTGTAACGAATCTCAGGAACGCTACGTGCTGGCCGTTGCCCCGGATCAGTTGCCGCTGTTCGATGAAACTGTGCCGCCGCGAGCGCGCCCCGTACGCGGTAATCGGTGAAGCCACCGAAGAGATGGCACCTCTCCCTGAGCGATACTCACTTCGACAACCAGCCGATTGACCTGCCGCTGGACGTGCTGCTGGGCAAAACGCCGAAGATGACCCGCGGACGTACAGACCCGCAAAGCGAGCGGCAAAGCCCTCGACCTGCAAGGTGTGACGGTTGCCGAGGCGGTAAACCGCGTTCTGCATCTGCCGGCTGTGGCAGAAAAAACCTTCCTCGTTTACTATCGGCGACCGCACCGTAACCGGCATGGTTGCCCGCGACCAGATGGTTGGCCCGTGGCAGGTGCCGGTAGCGAACTGCGCGGTGACCACCGCCAGTCTCGACAGTTACTATGGTGAAGCGATGGCGCTTGGCGAACGCTCCCCGGTTGCTCTGCTGGGACTTCGCGGCCTCTGCCCGTCTGGCCGTAGGTGAAGCGCTGACCAACATCGCCGCTACCCAGATCGGCGACATCAAACGCATCAAGCTCTCCGCCAACTGGATGGCCGCAGCGGGTCACCCGGGCGAAGACGCCGGGCTGTACGAAGCGGTGAAAGCGGTAGGTGAGGAGTTGTGTCCGGCGCTGGGCCTGACCATTCCGGTGGGTAAAGACTCCATGTCGATGAAAACCCGCTGGCAGGAAGGCAGCGAGCAGCGCGAGATGACGTCGCCGCTTTTCGCTGGTGATCACCGCCTTCGCCCGCGTGGAAGATGTTCGTCATACCATCACCCCGCAACTCTCTACCGAAGACAACGCATTGCTGCTGATTGATCTCGGTAAAGGCCACAACGCACTGGGCGCCACCGCGCTGGCGCAGGTTTATCGCCAGCTGGGTGACAAGGCTGCCGACGTGCGCGACGTGGCGCAGCTGAAGGGCTTCTACGACGCCATTCAGACGCTGGTTGCCCAACGCAAGCTGCTGGCCTACCACGACCGTTCTGATGGTGGTCTGCTGGTGACCCTGGCAGAGATGGCCTTTACCGGCCACTGCGGCGTAGAAGCCAACATTGCCAGCCTGGGCGACGATCGTCTGGCGGCGCTGTTTAACGAAGAGCTGGGTGCCGTGATTCAGGTGCCTGCAGCCGAACTCGAGGCAGTGGAAGCGCTGCTGGCGCAGCATGGTCTGGGCGACTGCGTACACTATCTGGGTAAAGCGGTGACCGGGGATCGCTTTGTCATCGAAGCCAACGGTCAGGCCGTCTTTGCCGAAAGCCGCTCCACGCTGCGCATGTGGTGGGCAGAGACCACCTGGCAGATGCAGCGTCTGCGTGACAACCCGGCATGCGCCGATCAGGAGCACGAGGCGAAAGCCAACGACAATGATCCGGGCCTGAACGTGAAGCTCTCGTTCGACATCAACGAAGACATCGCTGCGCCGTATATTGCCAGGGGGGCGCGTCCGAAAGTCGCCGTTCTGCGCGAGCAGGGCGTTAACTCCCACGTTGAGATGGCGGCAGCCTTCCACCGTGCGGGCTTTGATGCCATCGACGTACACATGAGTGACCTGCTGGCAGGGCGTACCGGTCTGGCCGATTTCCAGGCGCTGGTGGCGTGCGGCGGCTTCTCATACGGTGACGTCCTGGGCGCGGGCGAAGGCTGGGCGAAATCCATTCTCTTCAACGACCGCGTTCGCGACGAGTTCGAAACCTTCTTCCACCGTCCGCAGACCCTGGCGCTGGCGTCTGTAACGGCTGCCAGATGATGTCGAACTTGCGTGAGCTGATCCCGGGTAGTGAAGCCTGGCCGCGCTTTGTGCGTAACCAGTCCGACCGCTTCGAAGCACGTTTCAGCCTGGTGGAAGTGACTCAAAGCCCGTCTCTGCTGCTGCAGGGGATGGTGGGATCCCAGATGCCAATCGCGGTATCTCACGGTGAAGGGCAAGTTGAAGTGCGTAACGCCGCGCATCTGGCGGAGCTGGAGAGTAAAGGCCTGGTGGCGCTGCGCTTTGTCGATAACTTCGGTAAAGTCACGCAGACCTACCCGGCGAACCCGAACGGCTCTGCCAACGGATCACCGCCGTTACCAGTGAGAGTGGTCGCGTCACGGTAATGATGCCGCACCCTGAGCGCGTGTTCCGCACCGTCAGCAACTCCTGGCACCCGGAGAACTGGGGCGAGGATAGCCCGTGGATGCGTATCTTCCGCAACGCGCGTAAGCAGTTGGGTTAAGTCCAGAACGGCAACTTCGGTTGCCGTTTTTGTTTGTCTTCTCTCTAAAAGAAAGAGGGTAGGGCGAAGGCATCGCGTCGTGTTCTGCTGGCTATTTCCCGGTGTCGCAAATATGCGACAACCCCTGTTTTTCAGTGTCGCCAAATGGCGACACATAACCTATTGATTTTAATAGAACGACTAATAACCCTGCCAGGGTGTTGCTGATAAGCGACAGATAGCCTGAAAATCATTCCGCCCGCAATTACCGTATAAGGTTATAAAATATTATATAAATTAACGATTTAATATTTTTATTTGCAATATGGCACATCTGTTGCATAAATAATAACCAGTGGCTCATTCACCTTCTTATGTCAGCCCCTTCGGGACGTGCTACATAAACTTCGAATGACGCACAAAAAGGTGCCTGCCGTCCAACTACTGATCATAGCGTTGCTTTATCAGACCCAGGGCGAAACGTCGAGTTAGGCACCGCCTCATTCCACAACAAAGCCGGGTTTTTAACCCGGCTTTTGTTGTATCTGAAGGGTTGTCCAGCTAGCATCCTTTTACCCCCTCGCAACAGAGAGTAATGCGTTGAAACGCTGGCCTGTTTTCCCTCGCTCCTTGCGACAGTTAGTTATGATGGCATTTCTGCTGATCCTGCTGCCTCTGCTGGTGCTTGCATGGCAGGCATGGCAAAGCCTGAACGCCCTCAGCGCCCAGGCGGCGCTTACCAACCGGACCACCCTGATTGATGCTCGCCGCAGCGAGGCGATGACCAATGCCGCGCTGGAGATGGAACGCAGCTACCGGCAGTATTGCGTGCTTGACGATCAAACCCTGGCGCGGGTGTACCAGAATCAGCGTAAGCGCTACAGCGAAATGCTCGACGCCCATGCCGGCGTGTTACCGGACGATAAGCTCTACCAGGCCTTACGCCAGGATATCAATGCGTTGTCGCAGCTCCAGTGTCTCAATAGTGGCCCCGATGCGCTGGCTGCGTTAAAGCTGGAGGCTTTCGCCAATGCGAATGCCGAGATGGTGCAGGCGACCCGGGCGGTGATCTTCTCCCGCGGGCAACAGCTTCAGCAGGAAATTGCCGAGCGCGGCCAGTTCTTCGGCTGGCAGGCGCTGGTGCTGTTTCTGGTCAGCCTGGGGCTGGTCCTGCTCTTTAACCCGTATGATCATCGGCCCGGTCAAAGGCATCGAGCGGATGATTAACCGACTGGGGGAGGGGCGCTCGCTGGGCAATACCGTGGTCTTTACCGGCCCGCGCGAGTTACGCTCGGTTGGGCAACGCATCATCTGGCTCTCAGAGCGGCTGGCGTGGCTAGAATCCCAGCGCCACCAGTTTTTACGCCATATCTCCCACGAACTGAAAACCCCTCTCGCCAGTATGCGCGAGGGCACTGAACTGCTGGCTGACGAAGTGGCCGGACCGCTGACACCGGAGCAGGGAGAGATTGTAGAGATCCTCGATGCCAGCAGCCGTAATCTGCAAAAGCTGATTGAGCAGTTGCTCGACTACAACCGAAAACTGGCCGACGGCATGCCCGAGCTGGAACGGGTGGAGCTGGCGCCGCTGGTAGATATGGTGCTCTCCGCTCACAGCCTGCCTGCACGCGCTAAAATGATGCATACTGAGCTGGCACTTTCGACGCCCGCCTGTTTAGCCGAACCCATGCTACTGATGAGCGTGCTGGATAATCTTTATTCCAACGCGGTGCACTATGGCATTGAATCCGGTACCATTTATATTCGCAGTTTTACGCGCGGCTCGCGAGTCTGTATCGATGTGGCCAACACCGGAAATCCGATCCCCGACGATGAAAAAGCGATGATCTTCGAACCCTTTTACCAGGGTAGCCATCAGCGCAAAGGGGCGGTTAAGGGAAGCGGTCTGGGGTTGAGCATCGCCCGCGACTGTATTCGTCGTATGCAGGGAGAGCTTAATCTTGTCACTGACGACCGTACCGATGTCTGTTTTCGCATCGAACTGCCGCTTGAGTCGGAAAAATCACTGAAATGAATCTAAGTCTGGTGAGTATGTCACACGTCTTTTTCCCGCGCCATTAGCGCGGTATTTTCCGGCCACTTTATCCGCCTGAGCCTTCCCTGCCTGCTGTTGGCCGGATGCGTCACCCATGCGCCGGTCCCCGCTATCAGCGACAAGCAGGATGAAAAATTGCCTGAACATCAGCTGGCAGATTTCCTTTCTACCGACTGCAATAATATCTGGCAGCTGCACGGTAAAGAGACCGACAGTAACCCGCTCTACTGGCTGCGCGGCATGGACTGCGCGGATCGCCTCTCACCCGTCGCCGCGCGTGCAGAGGCGCGCGGATGGACCGATGATACCTGGCAGGAGAGCTTTAAACGCGGCATCCTGCTGGCGAATGCCAAAATTAACCCGGTGGAGCGGCGAACGTTGACCACCCGGCTGGATGCACTAAGCCCGCAGATCCCCGCCCAGGTGCGCCCGCTGTATCAACTGTGGCGACATGGGCAGGTATTGCAGCTGCAGCTGGCAGAGGAGCGTTCCCGCTACGGCAAACTACAGCAGACGACCGACGGCGAACTGGATACCCTGCGCCAGCAGCAGCAATATTTACGCACGCAGCTGGATACCACCACCCGGAAGCTGGAAAACCTGACCGATATTGAACGGCAGCTCTCCACCCGTAAGCCGGTCAGTAACTATCTGCCAGATGCGCCGAAGAGTGCGGACATCCCCCGTTGATGGCGACGCGGCGGAGACCCCGAAACAAGAGGACGGAAAGCCATGACAAGCCGAAAACCTGCGCATCTTTTGCTGGTGGATGACGACCCTGGGTTGCTGAAGCTGCTGGGCATGCGTCTGGTGAGCGAAGGTTACAGTGTGGTGACCGCCGAAAGCGGTCAGGAAGGGCTGAAGGTGCTGGGGCGCGAGAAAATCGATCTGGTCATCAGCGATCTGCGGATGGATGAAATGGACGGCATGCAGCTGTTTACCGAGATCCAGAAGCTGCAGCCCGGCATGCCGGTGATTATCCTCACCGCCCACGGCTCGATCCCGGATGCAGTTGCGGCCACCCAGCAGGGGGTCTTTAGCTTCCTTACCAAGCCGGTGGACAAAGAGGCGCTCTACAAAGCGATCGATGATGCGCTGGAGCATGCCGCGCCGTCCGGCGATGAGACGTGGCGGGAGTCGATTGTTACCCGCAGTCCAATCATGCTGCGGCTGCTGGAGCAGGCGCGGATGGTGGCGCAATCCGATGTCAGCGTACTGATTAACGGCCAGAGCGGCACCGGGAAAGAGATCCTCGCCCAGGCCATTCACAACGCCAGTCCGCGCGGCAAAAATGCCTTTATTGCCATCAACTGCGGGGCACTGCCCGAGCAACTGCTGGAGTCAGAGCTGTTTGGTCATGCGCGCGGTGCTTTTACCGGCGCGGTCAGCAGCCGGGAAGGGCTGTTCCAGGCCGCGGAAGGCGGTACGTTGTTCCTCGATGAAATTGGCGATATGCCTGCGCCTCTGCAGGTCAAACTGCTGCGCGTTTTGCAGGAGCGCAAGGTCAGGCCGCTCGGCAGTAACCGCGATATCGACATCAATGTGCGCATTATCTCGGCTACCCACCGGGATCTGCCTAAGGCAATGGCGCGCAACGAGTTCCGCGAGGACCTCCTTCTATCGTCTCAATGTGGTCAACCTGAAGATCCCGGCGCTGGCTGAGCGGGCGGAAGATATTCCGCTGCTGGCTACCCAGCTGTTGCGCCAGTCTGCCGAGCGGCATAAGCCTTTTGTGCGGGCGTTCTCCACCGACGCGATGAAGCGGCTGATGACCGCCAGTTGGCCCGGCAACGTGCGCCAGCTGGTGAACGTGATTGAGCAGTGCGTGGCGCTCACCTCCTCGCCGGTCATCAGCGATGCGTTGGTAGAGCAGGCGCTGGAGGGGGAAAACACCGCCCTGCCGACCTTCGTCGAGGCCCGCAACCAGTTTGAACTTAACTATCTGCGTAAGTTGCTGCAAATCACCAAAGGCAACGTGACCCATGCCGCACGCATGGCCGGGCGCAACCGCACCGAGTTCTATAAGCTGCTGTCGCGCCACGAGCTGGAAGCAAACGATTTTAAAGAGTGATACCCTAAATTCCGCCTGAATATGATACTGTGAGCAACCGATTACGAGGCAGCTGACAGGCATAAGTTTAAGGACCACCATGAAAAAGATTGATGCGATTATTAAACCTTTCAAACTGGATGATGTACGTGAAGCGCTGGCAGAAGTAGGCATCACCGGCATGACGGTGACAGAGGTGAAAGGCTTTGGTCGTCAGAAGGGCCACACTGAACTGTACCGTGGCGCGGAATACATGGTCGATTTCCTGCCGAAGGTAAAAATTGAAATCGTGGTGTCTGACGACATCGTTGAGACCTGTGTGGATACCATCATCCGCACGGCGCAGACCGGCAAAATTGGTGACGGCAAGATCTTCGTCTTTGACGTGGCGCGCGTGATCCGTATCCGTACCGGCGAAGAAGACGACGCAGCGATCTAAAACTTTGCCGGGTGGCGCAGCACGTACCCGGCCTGTACAACCCGTCGGCCTGCACAAGCGCAGCACCGCCAGTCAAAAAAAAGCCCCTCTTCGGAGGGGCTTTTGCATTACAGCACTTTATGCGGGCCGAAACATTCGTAGTGAATGTTGTCTTTGTTCACGCCCAGCTCAAGGAGTTGCTGGGCGGCAAACTGCATAAACACCACCGGACCACAGACATAGAACTGCATATCCGGGGCGCTGAACAGCGCTTTATAGTGGCCTAAATTCATCAGGCCTTCGCTGCCAAACAGCGCCAGGGCACGATCGTTGTCGCTCGGCTGACGATACCAGGTGTGCGCATTAAAGTTCGCCAGATCGGCGGCAATGGTTTTAACCTCGTCGTCAAACGCATGCACATCGCCATTTTCAGCCGCATGGAACCAGTTTACCTGCGCGTTATGCTGCGATTTCGCCAGCGTATCCAGCATCGCCAGCATTGGGGTCTGACCGACCCCGGCAGAGATCAGCGTCACCGGCGTAGTAGATTCCACCGCCATAAAGAAATCGCCTGCTGGCGCTGCCAGATGCACCACATCACCGACGTTGGCTTTGTCATGCAGCCAGGTAGAAACCTGACCGCCTTCTTCGCGTTTCACCGCAATACGATAGCCTTTGCCGTTTGGCTTGCGGGTCAGGGAGTACTGACGGATCTCCTGATGCGGGAAGCCTTCCGGCTTCAGCCACACGCCCAGATACTGGCCCGGCTGGTAGTCGGCAACCGGCTTGCCGTCGACTGGCTCGAATTCAAAGCTGGTGATAAGCGCGCTGCGCGGGGTTTTTTCTACGATACGGAAGGCGCGGGTGCCTTCCCAGCCGCCATTCTTACTGGCGTGCTCACTGTAAATCTCTGCTTCCCGGTTGATAAAGACGTTAGCCAGCACGCCGTAGGCTTTGCCCCACGCATCCAGCACTTCCTGACCCGGGCTGAACATCTCATCCAGGGTAGCCAGCAGGTGACTGCCAACGATGTTGTACTGCTCCGGTTTGATCTGGAAGCTGGTGTGTTTCTGGGCGATTTTTTCCACCGCTGGCAGCAGCGCCGGCAGATTCTCAATGTTGCTGGCGTAGGCGGCGATGGCGTTAAACAACGCTTCACGCTGATCGCCGTTACGCTGGTTGCTCATGTTGAAAATCTCTTTAAGCTCCGGGTTGTGCGCGAACATGCGATCGTAGAAATGGGCGGTGAGTTTAGGACCGGTTTCGACCAGCAGGGGAATAGTGGCTTTAACGGTAGCGATGGTTTGGGCGTCTAACATAGCAGCTTCCTTCAAATGTTACTTTAATGATGTATTTTATATGCATCTTATAGAAAATAACCCTGCGTTGTAAATGGTTCTTTGCAACATGAATTAGCTGCATCACAAACCTGAAAAGAAATCCGCTTTATAAGGGGAGTGCGTTATTCCTCAAACCCTTGCGTGGCGGGTAGGTAAACGTTTGCGTAAAATCGTTTGTCAAGACCTGTTATCACTCTGCTAATCAGTTATACTGTTGCCCGTCGTCCAACTGGACCGCCTTTTTTCAGGCAAAAATTTACTTGTTAGCTGAGTCAGGAGATGCGGATGTTAAAGCGTGAAATGAACATTGCCGATTATGATGCCGAACTGTGGCAGGCTATGGAGCAGGAAAAAGTACGTCAGGAAGAGCACATCGAACTGATCGCCTCCGAAAACTACACCAGCCGCGCGTTATGCAGGCGCAGGGTTCTCAGCTGACCAACAAATACGCTGAAGGTTACCCGGGCAAGCGCTACTACGGCGGTTGCGAGTACGTTGATATCGTTGAACAGCTGGCGATTGACCGTGCTAAAGAGCTGTTTGGCGCAGACTACGCGAACGTCCAACCGCACTCTGGCTCTCAGGCTAACTTCGCTGTTTACACCGCGCTGCTGCAGCCGGGCGATACAGTGCTGGGTATGAACCTGGCGCAGGGCGGCCACCTGACTCACGGCTCCCCGGTTAACTTCTCCGGCAAGCTGTACAACATCATCCCTTACGGTATCGATGAGTCCGGTAAAATCGACTACGAAGACATGGCGAAGCAGGCTAAAGAGCACAAGCCGAAGATGATTATCGGTGGCTTCTCTGCTTACTCCGGTGTGGTTGACTGGGCAAAAATGCGTGAAATCGCCGACAGCATCGGTGCTTACCTGTTCGTGGACATGGCGCACGTTGCCGGTCTGATTGCCGCAGGTGTTTACCCGAACCCGGTTCCACACGCGCACGTCGTTACTACTACCACCCACAAAACCTTGGCGGGCCCACGCGGTGGCCTGATCCTGGCGAAGGGCGGTGACGAAGAGCTGTATAAAAAACTGAACTCCGCAGTTTTCCCAAGCGCGCAGGGCGGCCCACTGATGCACGTCATCGCCGCGAAAGCTGTGGCGCTGAAAGAAGCGATGGAGCCTGAGTTCAAAGTTTACCAGCAGCAGGTTGCTAAGAACGCCAAAGCGATGGTGGAAGTGTTCCTGAACCGTGGCTACAAAGTGGTCTCCGGCGGGACTGAAAACCACCTGTTCCTGCTGGATCTGGTTGATAAAAAACCTGACCGGTAAAGAAGCTGACGCTGCCCTGGGCCGCGCCAACATCACCGTCAACAAAAACAGCGTACCAAACGATCCGAAGAGTCCGTTCGTGACCTCCGGTATCCGTATCGGTTCTCCGGCTGTTACTCGCCGCGGCTTTAAAGAAGCGGAAGTGAAAGAGCTGGCTGGCTGGATGTGTGACGTGCTGGACAACATCAATGACGAAGCCGTTATCGAACGCGTGAAAGCCAAAGTGCTGGATATCTGCGCGCGCTTCCCGGTTTACGCATAAGTCTGCCCCGCAGAATAAAGGCCGCGTATGCGGCCTTTTTTTATGGCTAACGTTGGTCGATGGAGATGGCGCCTGGCCCGGCGACCGCCAACAGCAGAAAACCGCCAGCAATACTGATGTTCTTAAAAGAAGTTAATCATATTCGGCATTACCGCATCGCCACTCATATCCCAGTAGTGGTGCCCAATCACCGCCGTACCCAGGGTATAAAAGACAAACAGCACGGCCAGCGGGCGGGTAAAAAAGCCGAGCACGATCAGAATGGCGGCGGGCACTTCCATGATCACCGCCACGATGGCCGCCAGCATCGGCATCGGGGCGCCCAGCTTCGCCATGTATTGCACCGTGCCGTCAAAACCGAACATCTTTGGCACGCCGAATATAATAAACAGCAGGATGAGGGCGAGACGGGCGATCAACAGAATCAGCGCCCGGGACTGACCAAAATCGAAATACCGTAAACTGTTCATGGCAGGCTCGCTATGCAGGGCATTTATCTTAAAGCTAATACACAAAATGCCGCCCCGCCATTCAGGTTTTCCTCATAAATCAGGCATTAGGGTGATTTAAATTTGCCTGACTGCGGCATGTGCCCGCTAGCCTGCCTCCGGTGTATCTTCCACCAATAAATAACCGGTGCCGACGATCTGTTGCTCCCGCAGTAACCCGTGGGGCGGCGGGTTGCAGGCGCGCTTTTTCCTTATCCACGAGCAGCCGTGGCAGGGATGAAAGCGACAGCACGGTGGAGATTTTCGTCGCGAGCATCGCCAGCACCTGTTAATCAACTGTTAATACCCGCTTGCGCCAGCCTGTTTTTACCGCCAGACTATCGCCTCCAAAACGGGAGGGATTCATGGTTTTGCATTCCACACGCTGGCTGGCGCTCAGCTACTTCACCTACTTTTTTAGCTACGGTATTTTTCTGCCTTTCTGGAGCGTCTGGCTCAAGGGAATTGGCCTCACCCCGGAGATGATTGGCATTCTGCTTGGCTCGGGCCTGGTGGCGCGTTTTCTCGGTAGTCTGCTTATTGCGCCGCGCGTCAGCGATCCCTCTCTTTTAATCAAAGCCGTACGCGTGCTGGCGCTGCTCACCCTGGTATTTATGGCCGGTTTCTGGGTTAGCCAGCAGTTTGCCTGGCTGGTGGTGGTGATGGTGGGCTTTAACCTCTTCTTCTCGCCGCTGGTGCCGCTGACCGATGCGCTGGCCAATACCTGGCAGAAGCAGATCACCATGGACTATGGCCGGGTGCGGCTGTGGGGGTCGATTGCCTTTGTGATTGGCTCGGCGCTGGTGGGTAAGCTCGTCAGCCTGTATGACTACCGGGCCATTCTGGCCCTGTTGAGTATCGGGATCCTGTCGATGCTGCTCGGCATGCTGCTGCGCCCGTCGGTGATGCCGCAGGGCGAGAGCCGTCAGCAGGAGAGTGCAGGCTGGCCGGCATGGCGCTCGCTGGTCGCCCAGAGCTGGCGTTTCCTGGCCTGCGTCTGTCTGCTGCAGGGCGCGCATGCCGCCTACTATGGCTTCAGCGCTATCTACTGGCAGGGCGCCGGGTATTCAGCGTCTGCCGTGGGTTATCTCTGGTCGCTGGGCGTGGTGGCGGAAGTGATCATCTTTGCCCTCAGTAACCGGCTGTTCCGCCGCTTTGGTGCCCGGGATCTGCTCCTGCTCTCTGCCATCTGCGGCGTTGCCCGCTGGGGGATCATGGGCTGGACCACCGAGTTGCCGTGGCTGATTGTCGCGCAGATCCTGCATTGCGGCACCTTTACGGTATGCCACCTGGCGGCGATGCGCTATATCTCGGCGCGTAAAGGCAGCGATGTGATCCGTCTGCAGGCGGTCTACTCCGCCGTGGCGATGGGCGGCAGTATTGCGATCATGACTGTCTTTGCCGGCTTCCTTTACCAGCATCTCGGACACGGGGTCTTCTGGGTGATGGCGCTGGTGGCGCTGCCCGCGGTACTGCTGCGTCCGCGAGTGGCAGCGCACTAAGATTCCAGCATGGCCCGAATATGTTCCTGCTGCTGCGCATTCAACGCCTCGACGGCATGGATGAGCGGCGGCGAGAACAGGGGCAGGGCGGTGGTATAGGGTGTAACCACCAGGGCGGCCTCGCGCGGGGCGCCCTCCTTCTGGAAGGACTGTAACGTCACATAGCGAATGTTCAGCGGCAGCAGGGTCAACTCCCGCAGTTGCTGTTCAATCAGCTCCTCGCAGGCTTTATCTTCCCCGGTCAGTAACACCACCTGCTTTTCATGCAGATCGCTCTCCTGCATCAGCCAGGCGCCAAAGATCACCGCCACCAGGCTCGACTCCTCCTCAGAGAACTGCAGGCCAAACTCCGCTTCCAGCTCGAACAGTACCTCCCGGGTGGTACGCATCAGACGGGGATAGAGACGGTGGATCTCCTCAGCCAGGCTGTTGTCGATGCCGATACCAAACAGCGAGCGGTCCAGGGCCTGCGCAATATGAACATAAAGCTGATCGATCAGCCCTTGTTCATCGCTGAACTGCATCCCGGTTTGTCCACGAAAGCGGGCAACCATACGGGCAATCGTGCGGCGCAGACGGTCATCTTCCTGGTGCGCATCGCGCAGGGGATCGGGTGTGCGGAGCATCATAAACAGCAGCGCCAGAAAGGGTTGTTCATCGGCGTGGGGAACCTGCGCCACGCGACGCTGCCAGTGACGCACAATCTCCTGCGCCATCAGGTATTCATTGCGCGACTGGGTCCAGTTGCGCTGAACCACTGAAAACTCGGGGCTCAGGCCCAGATGGTGCTGGAGCAGACAGTACTGCAGATAGAGCTGCAAAAACTGCGTATCCCGGCATTCGAACTGACGCTGCAGACGGCGCGAGCAAAAATTAATCAGTGCCCGTAGATTGGTATCGTCATATAAAGTGCGGGCGATGCCGAGCTGTTTTAGCGCGATCTTCAGAGATGGGGTAAACTGCTGCGCGATGAAGTGGGGGCAGAGGCGTAACGCCCGGCGCAACCAGTGCAGCAGGCATAAACGTTGATTCAGGTGGCTACCTTCAAGCAGGTAGCAGCCATCATGCTGTGTCGCAATGTCGAGCTGGTGATAGCGCTGGATCTCCATGCGCATCTCGTCGATATCCTGCCGGCAGAGGGCATCATCGACACCATTGATTTCACCGATGCGTTCCAGGGTAGCGCGAAATCCTGGCACATAGAGCATCAACAGAACCTGGCAGCGGCGCTGCGAACTGGAAAGTGCAGATGGCATTTCGAGAGTTGTCATCATCTGTCGGGTTCCAGTTAGGGTGTTTGATAAGAATAGCTAAAGGATGTACCCCGTAGCGCACAATGCCGGCATTTCCTTCAGGAATGCGGGTGAACATCACAGAATTTTTGACGTGAGGATGAGATGCAAATAGTTAAACGCAGCGCAACAACGCTTTTTTTAGCGGTTTTATCTTTTGCTGCCGCCGCGCACCCTCACAGCTTTATCACCCTGAAAACGCAAATAATGGTGAAAGACAACCAGCTTACCGGGCTGAAGATGCGCTGGGCGATGGATGAACTTACCTCCGCCGATCTGCTTTACGATGCCGGAAACGCAAAGCCAGGGGATGAAATCTGGAAAAAGCTGGCGGCAGAGGTGATGGCCAACGTGCTCGGCCAACACTACTTTACCGAGTTCTGGCATAACGGCGAGAAGGTGAAATTCCTCAACCGGCCCACCCAGTATGGTATGACCCGTCATGAGCATCAGGCGGTACTGACCTTTATTTTGCCGCTGGCGGAGCCTCAGCCGCTGGCCGGGCAAAAATACACCTTCTCTACCTTCGACCCCTCCTACTACGTCGACATGAGCTACGCCGAGGATGACGATGTGACCCTGCCGGAGGCCGTGCAAAAAAGCTGTTCCGTCAGCGTGGAGACCCCGGAGCCGAGCGATGAGACGCTCAACTTTGCCAGTTCACTGGATAAAGACGATGCCCCGCCGGAAGACATGGATCTTGGTAAACAGTTTGCCCAGACGGTGAGGTTGCAATGTCAGTAGTTCGCGCGCGCCGCATGTGGGATCTCTGGCCGCTGGCACTGTTTCTGGTGGCAGCGGTATCAGGGGCCGTCTGGTTATGGCAGGCGTGGCCGCAGGTGATGCGGCAGAGCATTCTCTGGCAGCGGGACGTCAATCAGCAGATGAGCGGCTTGCTGAAAGCGGTGGCCGACAATCCGACGGCGGCGGGCGGGTCGCTGCTGATTTTCAGCTTTTTATACGGCGTGCTGCACGCCCTGGGACCGGGCCATGGGAAAATCGTCATTACCACCTGGCTTGCCACTCATCCTTCAAAACTGAAATCGAGTATTGGCATAACCCTGGTCTCCTCTTTATTACAGGGGGGCGTGGCGATCGCGTTGGTCGTGGGCGTGTTAACGCTGCTGCAGCTTCCGGCGCGGGATCTGCATATGAGCAGCTTCTGGCTGGAGAAGGGGAGCTATGCCCTGGTGGGCGTGCTGGGGCTGATGCTCTGCTGGCGGGCGTTAAAAAAGCTGCGCATCTTGCTGCGTAAACCCACCTTCAAAGCGTTTACGCCGCATCATGTCCATGACGCACACTGCGGCTGCGGCCATCAACATCTGCCCGGTCCGACGCAGATCCAGCGCGCTAACGACTGGCGTGCACGGACGATGATCGTTCTGTCGATGGGCATGCGGCCCTGCTCCGGGGCGATTATGGTGCTGTTGTTCAGTAAAGTGATTGGCGTGTTCAGCTGGGGCGTGGCCTCGGCGCTGGCGATGGCGGCGGGAACGGGGCTGACGATCTCTTCTCTGGCGTTGCTGGTACACGGTTTTCGTCAACTGGCGGTCAGACTCAGCGGCAATAAAGCGCCGGTACTGTGGCGTCAGATTGGGTGGACTACGCTGGCCTTAGCCGGTGGGGTGGTGTTGCTGGTCGCGGCGGTGATGATGTGGATCAGTGCGGTGCCGGTGGGCAGAGGGATGCGGCCGTTTTAATGAGGTGAGGGCTGATGCCCTCACATTGCCCCCTTCCACGTTAAGAGGGGAGGGCGTAGGCCCGAATCGCTGCGCGCCATCCGGGCAAGACAAACAGGAATTAACGCTTCAGCGCTTCACTCAGTTCGTCACGCATGTTCGCCAGCATCGCTTTCACAACGCGTGGGTTACCTGCAACAATGTTGCCGGACAGCATGTAGTTGTGGCCGCCAGTGAAATCACACACCAGGGCACCTGCTTCACGGGCGATCAGTTCGCCAGCAGCGAAGTCCCATGGTTTCAGGCCAATTTCAAAGTAACCATCAACGCGGCCAGCGGCAACGTAGGCCAGGTCCAGCGCAGCGGAACCGGAGCGACGGAAGTCAGCGCACTCGGTAAACAGTTTGCCCAGAATTTTCATGTAAGCAGGTGCGTGCTGTTTGGCTTTGAACGGGAAACCGGTCGCCAGGATGGTGCCATCAAGATCGCGAGCGTTGGTGCCGCGCAGACGGTAGCCGTTCAGCTGTGCGCCCTGACCACGGGTCGCGGTGAAGAGTTCGTTACGCATTGGATCGTAAACCACTGCGACTTCAGTACGGCCTTTGATGCGTACGGCGATAGAAACAGAGAAGTGTGGCAGACGTTTAACGAAGTTGGTGGTGCCATCCAGTGGATCAATAACCCATTGAACATCCTGATCTTCGCCTGCATGCTCACCGCTTTCTTCGGTGATGATGGTGTGCTGCGGGTAAGATTTGCGAATGGTTTCGATAATCATCGCTTCTGCGGCTTTATCGACGTTGGTCACAAAATCATTGCTGCCTTTCTGGCTGGTTTCTACGGAATCTGGAGTTTCGTAGTGTTTGGCAATTACATTACCCGCCTTGCGCGCTGCGCGCACGGCGATGGTCAACATAGGATGTTGCATCGGTTACTCTCACTGGATGTTAAAGAACGGGGGATACGAAAACGGCGCAGAGTATAGCAGCGGGATCGGATTCTGTCTCTCGTTTATGATAACATCACCAAATATTGTTCATATCTCAGAAAAACTATGCTGCAAAATATCCGAATCGTGCTGGTCGAAACATCGCATACCGGCAATATGGGCTCCGTGGCCCGTGCTATGAAAACCATGGGCTTAACCAATCTCTGGCTGGTTAACCCGCTGGTCAAACCTGACTCACAAGCCATCGCGCTCGCCGCGGGCGCCAGTGACGTCATTGGCAATGCGCAAATTGTCGATACCCTCGATGAAGCTTTAGCTGGCTGTAGCCTGGTGGTCGGCACCAGCGCGCGTTCGCGCACCCTGCCGTGGCCGATGCTCGATCCGCGTGAATGCGGCCTGAAAAGCATTGCCGAAGGTCAGCATGCGCCGGTGGCGCTGGTGTTTGGCCGTGAGCGCGTGGGCCTGACTAACGATGAGCTGCAGAAGTGTCATTATCATGTCGCCATTGCCGCTAACCCGGAGTACAGCTCGCTGAACCTGGCGATGGCCGTGCAGGTGATCGCCTACGAAGTGCGGATGGCGTGGCTGGCCACCCAGGAAAACGAGACCTACGCCGCACCGGAAGAGACGCCGTACCCGCTGGTGGACGATCTGGAGCGTTTCTATGGTCATCTGGAGCAGACCCTGCTCGCCACCGGCTTTATTCGCGCTGGCCATCCAGGGCAGGTGATGAACCGACTGCGCCGCCTCTTTACCCGTGCTCGCCCGGAAAGCCAGGAGCTGAACATCCTGCGCGGTATTCTGGCGTCGATTGAGCAAAAGAATAAAGAGTAAGGCTGATGTCCGGCGGCGCTGCGTTTGTTCGGGCCAACGGATCGTTTGACCGGGTAAGCGAAGCGTTACCCGGCAAAAACTGATGAGCGCACAGAAGGTTAAATACCTGACTAAAACAGTCAAGTAAATAGTTGACCAAATTAGTCGGGAATGTCAGACTTGGCCCTGCTATGCAATACCCCCACTTTACAATAAAAATCCCCGGGCAGGGGCGAGTTTGAGGTTAAGTAAGACATGAGACTGACATCTAAAGGGCGTTATGCCGTGACCGCGATGCTGGACGTTGCGCTCAACTCCGAATCGGGCCCGGTTCCATTGGCTGATATTTCTGAACGTCAGGGAATCTCCCTCTCTTATCTGGAACAGCTTTTCTCCCGACTGCGTAAAAACGGCCTGGTTTCCAGCGTTCGCGGTCCTGGCGGCGGATATCTGTTAGGTAAAGACGCGGGCAGTATTGCCGTTGGCGAAGTCATTAGCGCGGTTGACGAATCCGTTGACGCGACCCGTTGCCAGGGTAAAGGCGGCTGTCAGGGCGGCGATAAATGCCTGACTCACGCGCTGTGGCGCGATCTGAGCGACCGTCTGACCGGCTTCCTGAATAACATCACCATTGGTGAACTGGTTAACAACCAGGAAGTACTGGACGTCTCTGGTCGTCAGCACTCGCACGAGTCCCATCGTAATACCCGCGCGCAGGACGCAATCGACGTCAAATTACGCGCCTAATTTGCCCGTTATATTTCGTGCAGCAACTGCGTTGGCCGCACGTGCTGCAACATGAACTATGTAGGGCAAAAATAATAAGATTTCAGAATCAGGCCGGGGCATCGCGCCCCGTGTACTCGGTCGTACATCCAGCCGGTTGCCTGATTCCTTGCATTGAAGCGATGTACGGAGTTTAAAGAGCAATGAAATTACCTATCTATCTCGATTACTCCGCAACCACGCCGGTGGACCCGCGTGTTGCCGAGAAAATGATGCAGTGTCTGACCCTGGACGGAAACTTTGGTAACCCGGCCTCCCGTTCACACCGTTTTGGCTGGCATGCTGAAGAGGCGGTAGATATCGCCCGTAATCAGATTGCCGAGCTGGTTGGCGCTGACCCGCGTGAGATTGTTTTCACCTCCGGTGCGACCGAATCCGATAACCTGGCGATCAAAGGTGCAGCCAATTTCTATCAGAAAAAAGGCAAGCACATCATCACCAGCAAAACCGAACACAAAGCCGTGCTGGACACCTGTCGTCAGCTCGAGCGTGAAGGGTTTGAAGTGACTTACCTGGCGCCTCAGCGCAACGGTATCATCGACCTGAAAGAGCTTGAAGCGGCAATGCGTGATGACACCATTCTGGTCTCCATCATGCACGTTAACAACGAAATCGGCGTGGTGCAGGATATCGCCACTATCGGCGAGCTGTGCCGTGCACGCGGTATCATCTACCACGTTGATGCGACCCAGAGCGTGGGCAAACTGCCTATCGACCTGAGCCAGCTGAAAGTAGACCTGATGTCCTTCTCCGGCCACAAAATCTATGGCCCGAAAGGCATTGGCGCGCTGTATGTGCGTCGTAAGCCACGTATCCGTATCGAATCCCAGATGCACGGCGGCGGTCACGAGCGCGGTATGCGTTCCGGTACGCTGCCTGTTCACCAGATCGTGGGTATGGGTGAAGCCTACCGTATCGCCAAAGAAGAGATGGAAACCGAGATGGCGCGCCTGCGTACGCTGCGCAACCGTCTGTGGGAAGGGGTGAAAGATATGGAAGAGGTCTACCTGAACGGCGATCTCGAGCAGGGCGCACCGAACATTCTGAACGTCAGCTTCAACTATGTTGAAGGCGAGTCGCTGATCATGGCCCTGAAAGATCTGGCCGTCTCTTCCGGTTCTGCGTGTACTTCCGCAAGCCTCGAGCCGTCCTACGTGCTGCGCGCACTGGGCATGACCGACGAACTGGCACACAGCTCTATCCGTTTCTCTTTAGGTCGTTTTACTACCGATGAAGAGATTGACTACACCATCAAACTGGTTCGCAACTCCATTGGCCGTCTGCGTGACCTTTCTCCACTGTGGGAAATGTTCAAAGAAGGCGTGGATCTGAACAGCATTGAATGGTCACATCACTAATCGGTTTGTAAGGAGAATTCAACATGGCATACAGCGAAAAAGTTATCGATCATTACGAGAATCCACGTAACGTGGGTTCTTTCGACAACAGCGACGACAGCGTAGGCAGCGGCATGGTGGGTGCACCGGCCTGTGGCGACGTGATGAAGTTGCAGATTAAAGTCAACAATGAAGGTATCATTGAAGACGCGCGCTTCAAGACCTACGGTTGCGGTTCCGCAATCGCCTCCAGCTCCCTGGTCACCGAGTGGGTGAAGGGTAAATCTCTGGACGAAGCGCAGGCAATTAAAAATACCGATATTGCTGACGAACTCGAACTGCCGCCGGTGAAAATTCACTGCTCTATCCTGGCGGAAGATGCGATTAAAGCCGCAATTGCGGATTACAAAAGCAAACGTGACGCAAAATAATTAGTTGAGGTTGTTATGTCGATTACCCTTAGCGACAGCGCTGCCGCGCGAGTAAGCTCCTTCCTGGCAAACCGTGGCAAAGGCTTCGGCCTGCGACTGGGTGTACGCACCTCCGGCTGTTCCGGTATGGCGTATGTACTGGAATTTGTTGACGAACCTGCGGTGGACGATACCGTATTCGAAGACAAAGGCGTGAAGGTAGTGGTCGATGGTAAAAGCCTGCAGTTCCTGAATGGCACTCAGCTGGACTTTGTAAAAGAAGGCCTGAACGAAGGGTTTAAATTCACTAACCCGAACGTTAAAGACGAGTGCGGCTGCGGCGAAAGCTTCCACGTTTAATTGCGTATCACCTGCTAACCCCACCGCAGCCAGGCTGTGTGTGGGGTTTGCTTTAATCAGCTAACCCTGAGATTGTTATGGATTACTTCACCCTCTTTGGGTTACCAGCCGGGTATGAAATTGATACTCAGGCGCTGGCGGCCCGTTTCCAGGATCTGCAACGTCAGTATCATCCGGATAAATTCGCCAGCGGCACGCAGGCGGAACAACTGGCGGCGGTGCAGCACTCTGCGACCATCAATCAGGCGTGGCAAACCCTGCGCAATCCGCTGAAGCCGGGCAGAATATCTGCTCTCGCGCCACGGTTTTGATCTCGCCAGTGAGCAACACACCGTTCGCGACACCGCCTTCCTGATGGAACAGCTGGAACTGCGCGAAGAGCTGGATGAGATCGAACAGGCGAAAGACGAAGCCCGTCTTGAGCGCTTTATTACGCGCGTTAAAGGCATGTTCGATACCCGCCATCAGCAGATGGTTGACCAATTGAATAACGAGACGTGGGACGTAGCGGCCGACACTGTGCGCAAGCTGCGTTTTCTCGATAAACTGCGAAGCAGTGCTGAACAACTCGAAGAAAAGCTGCTCGATTTTTAATTTCGGAAGCAATTATGGCCTTATTACAAATTAGTGAGCCGGGCTTAAGTGCCGCGCCGCACCAGCGTCGTCTGGCGGTAGGCATCGACTTAGGCCACCACCAACTCGCTGGTAGCGACCGTACGCAGCGGCCAGGCTGAGACGCTGGCGGATGCGCACGGCCAACACCTGCTGCCATCTGTGGTCCACTATCAGCCCCAGGGCCACAGCGTTGGCTATGACGCCCGTGCCAACGCGGCACAAGATCCGGCCAACACCATCAGTTCGGTAAAAACGCATGATGGGCCGCTCGCTGGCTGACATCCAGAGCCGTTACCCGCATCTGCCGTATCAGCTGCAGGCCAGTGAAAACGGCCTGCCGATGATCGCCACCACCGCCGGTCTGTTAAATCCGATCCGTGTTTCCGCCGATATCCTCAAGGCGCTGGCCGCCCGCGCGACCGCGACGCTGGAAGGTGAGCTGGATGGCGTAGTGATCACCGTTCCGGCCTATTTCGATGACGCTCAGCGTCAGGGCACCAAAGACGCGGCGCGTCTGGCGGGCCTCCACGTGCTGCGCCTGCTCAATGAGCCGACCGCTGCTGCCATTGCCTACGGCCTCGACTCCGGTCAGGAAGGGGTGATTGCGGTTTACGATCTCGGCGGCGGCACCTTTGATATCTCTATCCTGCGCCTGAGCCGCGGCGTGTTTGAAGTGCTGGCCACCGGCGGGGATTCCGCGCTGGGTGGGGATGACTTCGACCACCTGCTGGCGGACTACATTCGCGAGCAGGCGGGGATTACCGATCGCAGCGATGCGCGCGTACAGCGTGAACTGCTGGATGCGGCGATCGACGCCAAAATTGCGCTGAGCGATGCGCAGACGGTTACCGTAAATGTTGCTGGCTGGCAGGGTGAAATTACCCGCGACCAGTTCAGCGATCTGATTGCCCCGCTGGTGAAACGCACTCTGCTGGCCTGCCGTCGCGCGCTGAAAGATGCGGGCGTCGAGGCAGAAGAGGTGCTGGACGTGGTTATGGTCGGCGGTTCGACCCGCGTGCCGCTGGTGCGCGAGCGTGTGGGCGAATTCTTTGGCCGCACGCCGCTTACCTCCATCGACCCGGACAAAGTGGTTGCCGTAGGCGCCGCAATCCAGGCTGATATCCTGGTCGGCAACAAGCCGGACAGCGAAATGCTGCTGCTGGACGTGATCCCGCTGTCCCTTGGTTTAGAAACCATGGGTGGTCTGGTGGAGAAAGTGATCCCGCGTAACACCACCATTCCGGTGGCGCGCGCACAGGAGTTCACCACCTTTAAAGACGGCCAGACGGCGATGTCGATCCACGTGTTGCAGGGCGAGCGCGAGCTGGTCCAGGACTGTCGTTCACTGGCGCGTTTTGCGCTGCGCGGCATTCCGGCGCTTCCTGCGGGTGGGGCGCATATCCGCGTGACCTTCCAGGTGGATGCCGACGGCCTGCTGAGCGTCACGGCGATGGAAAAATCGACCGGTGTCGAATCCTCCATTCAGGTGAAGCCGTCCTACGGTCTGACCGATGGCGAAATCGCCACCATGATTCAGGACTCAATGAGCTACGCCGAGCAGGATGTGAAGGCGCGTATGCTGGCCGAACAGAAAGTCGAAGCCGCACGCGTGCTGGAAAGCCTGAATAGCGCACTCACTGCTGATGCCGCGCTGCTAAGCGCCGCTGAACGTCAGGCCATTGACGATGCCGTCGCGCAACTGGGCGCGGTCGCAGAAGGCAATGACGCTGACGCTATAGAACAAGCCATTAAAAACGTTGATAAACAAACCCAGGAGTTCGCCGCTCGCCGTATGGATCAGTCAGTCCGTACCGCGCTGAAAGGCCACTCCGTGGACGAGGTTTAATATGCCAAAGATTGTTTTTTTGCCACATGCGGACCTTTGTCCCGATGGCGCCGTTCTGGAAGCTGAGACTGGCGAAACTATCCTTAACGTTGCCCTGCGTCACGGCATCGAAGTGGAACACGCCTGTGAAAAATCCTGTGCCTGCACGACTTGCCACTGCATCGTTCGCGAGGGGTTTGACTCCCTGGCGGAGAGCACAGAAGATGAAGACGACATGCTCGATAAAGCATGGGGTCTGGAGCCGGAAAGCCGTCTGAGCTGTCAGGCGCGCGTCACCGATGAAGATCTGGTGGTCGAACTTCCGCGTTATACTCTCAACCACGCACGCGAGCATTAATATGGGACTGAAGTGGACAGACAGCCGTGAAATCGGCGAGGCGCTGTATGACGCCAACCCGGATCTCGATCCGAAGACCGTACGCTTCACCGATATGCATCAGTGGATTTGCGATCTGGAAGAGTTTGACGACGATCCCAACGCATCCAATGAAAAAATTCTGGAGGCGATTCTGTTAGTCTGGTTAGATGAAGCAGAATAATTTCCACGTCATGCCTCACGTTGCTGATGCGTTGGCTGCGCTTGTTCACCCCAGTCACAGAGTTATCTCTGCTCCTGGGGATTCACTCGCTTGCCGCGTTACTCGGCCTGCGGCCTCGCCCCTTCGGGGCCGGCGCAAGCGCTGTTCAAAACGCCAGAGCGTTTTGTCCCGCAACGCGAATCATGTAGTGGAAAGAGACTCTATGGGCTGCCTTCAGGCGGCCCGTTTGCTAATAAGGATAAATAAAAATGACCGAAGCGATGAAGATTACGCTCTCTACTCAGCCAGCCGATGCGCGCTGGGGTGAAAAAGCGACTTACAGCATTAACAACGACGGCATTACCCTGCACCTTAACGGCAGCGACGATTTAGGTCTGATTCAGCGCGCGGCCCGTAAAATTGACGGTCTGGGTATCAAGCACGTTACCCTCGATGGCGAAGGCTGGGACGTGGATCGCAGCTGGGCATTTTCGTCGGGCTACAAAGGCCCAAAAGGTACTCGCAAAATTGAGTGGGCTAACCTTGACGCGGCAGCGCAAAAAGAGCTGACCAGCCGTCTCACCATTATTGACTGGGTGCGCGACACCATCAACGCCCCGGCGGAAGAGTTAGGCCCGGAGCAGCTGGCGCAGCGTGCGGTGGATCTGCTGAACAAAGTGGCAGGCGATAACGTCTCTTACCGCATCACCAAAGGTGAAGATCTGCGCGAGCAGAACTACATGGGCATTCACACCGTCGGTCGCGGCTCTGAGCGTCCACCGGTTCTGCTGGCCCTGGATTACAATCCAACCGGCGATAAAGCGGCCCCTGTATTCGCCTGCCTGGTCGGGAAAGGCATCACTTTCGATACCGGTGGCTACAGCCTGAAGCAGAGCGCGTTCATGGACTCAATGAAGTCCGATATGGGCGGCGCGGCCACCATTACCGGCGCACTGGCCTTTGCCATCACCCGTGGTCTGAACAAGCGCGTGAAGCTGTATCTGTGCTGCGCCGACAACATGGTTAGCGGTAACGCCTTTAAGCTGGGCGATATCATTCGCTACCGTAACGGTAAAAACGTCGAAGTGATGAACACCGACGCCGAAGGCCGTCTGGTGCTGGCCGATGGCCTGATTGACGCCTGTGCGCAGAAACCAGAGCTGATCATCGATATGGCGACCCTGACCGGGGGCCGCGAAAACCGCGCTGGGCAACGACTATCACGCGCTGTTCAGCTTCGACGACAAGCTGGCGAACCGTCTGTTGGCGAGTGCTGCCGCCGAGAACGAGCCGTTCTGGCGACTGCCGCTGGCTGAGTTCCACCGCAACCAGTTGCCGTCAAATTTTGCCGAACTGAATAACACCGCCAGCGCGGCTTACCCGGCAGGCGCCAGCACCGCAGCCGGTTTCCTGTCGCACTTCGTTGAAAACTATCATGAAGGCTGGCTGCACATCGACTGCTCCGCGACCTACCGTAAAGCAGCGGTCGAGCAGTGGTCTGCCGGCGCTACCGGTCTGGGCGTGCGTACCATTGCGAACCTGCTGACGGCTGAGTAACTTTTTCCCTCTCACCTCAGCCCTCTCCCCATCGGGGAGAGGGTGTTCCTATTTCCTTTTCCCTATGGTGAGAGGGGCAGGGTGAGGGGCAAATGCACCATCTGGAACTTTTATGTCAGAAACCAAAAACGAATTAGAAACCCTGCTGGAGAAAGCGGCCACCGAGCCAGCCCATCGTCCGGCCTTTTTCCGCACGTTACTGGAGTCCACCGTCTGGGTGCCTGGCACCGCCGCGGAAGGTGAGCAGGTTGTTGAAGACAGCGCGCTGGATCTGCTGCACTGGGAAAAAGATGACGGCACTTCGGTGATCCCGTTCTTCTCCTCGCTGGCGGCCTTGCAGGAAGCAGTGGAAGATGAGCAGGCGTTCGTGGTGATGCCGGTACGCACGCTGTTTGAGATGACGCTGGGCGAAACCCTGTTCCTGAACGCCAAACTGCCGACCGGAAAAGAGTTCACCCCGCGCGAAATAAGTCATCTGATTGGCGAGGAGGGCAATCCGCTCAGTACCCAGGAGGTGCTGGAAGGCGGTGAGTCGCTGCTGCTGTCGGAAGTGGCTGAGCCACCGGCGCAGATGATCGACTCCCTGACCACCCTGTTCCAGACCATCAAACCCGTCAAACGCGCGTTTCTCTGCTCAATCAAAGAGCAGGCTGACGAACAGCCGGTGTTGCTGATTGGTATCGAGGCGGATGGCGAGATTGACGACATCATTCAGGCCGCGGGCAGTGTGGCGACTGACACCCTGCCGGGTGACGAGCCGATCGATATTTGCCGGGTAGTCAAAGGGGAGAAGGGCATTAGCCACTTTATCACCGAGCACATCACGCCGTTCTACGAACGCCGCTGGGGTGGCTTCCTGCGCGATTTCAAAAACAACCGTATTATCTGAATCTTACGGGGTGAGCATTCACCCCGTTGCTTCCAGCAGCAGCAAATCCATCAGCAGCACCAGGTTCGACTCAAACGACGTCACCCCTGCGGCTTCGGCGGCGAAATGCACCGCTTCGTCGTACAAGGCAAAATGCAGATCCGCCATCCCCGCCAGAGTATTCGCTGAGGCGCGGGTAAAGGCCACTACCGTCATGCCCACGTTCTGCGCGATACGCGCCTTATCCAGCACCTGCTCTGTTTCCCCACTGCGCGAGACCGCGATGAAGACCTGATAGCGCGAGGCATTACTGAGGAAAATATTGCGGCTGTCGCCCGGTCCAGAGATAAACGCCGTCTTGCCCAGTACCTGCAGTTTTTTGGTCAGGTACTCGGCGAAAAGATAGGAAAAGCCCGCGCCATAGAGAAAGAAGCTCTCTTTTTCACGTAGCAGTTCAGCAAAGCGGCGACGTTTTTCCACTGTCGCCCACTGAAAGGTCTGCTGGTAGTTGGCGATGAACTGATTAAACAGCACCGGTAATTCTGCCGTCTGGCTGGCTTCAGCCGCAATGTGCGGCGTATCGCTCAACAGCTGCTTGCAGTGCCAGGTGAACTCGCTGAAACCGCTAAACCCCAGCTTGCGGCACAGGCGCATGATGGTGGCGGTGGAGACGAACGTGGCCTGCGCCAGCTCTCGCACCCGGATGTGGCCCACCAGCAGCGGATGCTCGGTGAGGTGGGCCAGCACGCGATACTCTGCGCGGGTCAGAGACTCCCCGCGCGTTAACAATGTCGCCAGACGGTTATCCATTACTGTGACGGTTCAACCGGCAGATCGTCCCGCGCACCCCATTCACTCCACGCGCCGTCATACAGCGTGACGTCGGTTTTGCCGAGGGTCGCCAGCGCCAGAATAACCACGCAGGCGGTGACGCCGGAGCCACAGCTGGCGACGATCGGCTGATGCAGATCCACACCCTGACGCGAGAAAATCTCACGCAGCTCGTCGGTGGTTTTCAGTTCACCTTCAAACACCAGATCGCCCCCAGGGCACATTACGCGCGCCGGGGATATGGCCGCGCTTGAGGCCTGGTCGCGGCTCGTCGGCCTCGGCGTTGAAGCGCGGGGCAGGGCGGGCATCGACAATCTGCGCGGTCTGCTCGTGGCTGGCCAGCAGCACGTCGGTCACACGCTTGATCGCCCCGGCGTCGAAGGTGGCTTCAAAATCGCCGTCTGGCAGGGAGACGTCGCCCTGCTGAAGCGGTAACTCGGCCCGCTGCCAGCCGGCAAGACCGCCCGCCAGAATCGACACCTTTTCGACGCCAAAGGTTTTCAGCATCCACCAGGCGCGTGGAGCAGAGAAAAGATTCCCTTCATCATAAATAACCAGATGCTTATCATGGCTGACGCCCAGCTCGCGCATGGCTACGGCAAAGGCCTCCGGGCGCGGCATCATATGCGGCAGGGGAGAGGTGTGATCGGAGAGGGCTTCGATATCAAAAAATACCGCCCCTGGCAGATGCCCGGCGCGGTATTCCGCGGGAACGTCACGATGCTCCTGGCCCGGCGGCACCATGCGCGCGTCGAGGATCTGGACTTCAGGGTCATCACTGTGCTCAATCAGCCAGTCAGCTGAGACAAAATACGAGGTGGACATGGTTGCCTCCATTAATGAATCCATTGATGGATTGTCGGTGTTTTTTCTGACACCGACAAGCGGACCACGTTCAACTCGCGAGCAAGCCCTTATTTTTTCACTGCTTCCCCATCCTGCCACGCCTTTTGCAGCGCCGGCCAGTACGCCTGGTTGGCTTCGATCATCTCATCCAGAATCGCTTTGGCATGCTCCATCGTTGGCACGGTGCGGTTGAGGGTGAACGCCTGCAACGCTTTTTCGTAACTGCCTTCAATGGTGGCTTCGACCAGTAACTGCTCCGAGGCCAGCTGCTGTTGCAGCAGGGTCTGGTGGAACAGCGGCACCCGGCCAATGCGGATCGGCTCTGGTCCCTCGCTGGTGATATACGCTGGCACCTCGACCATTGCGTCATACGGCAGGTTGACGATCGCCCCCCGGTTTTCCACCATCACCAGATGGCGCTGACGCAGGTTAAACGCCAGCGAGCGGGCCACATCCACAATAAACTCGCCATGAACGCCCACATGGAACGCATCCGGCAGGATCCCGGTCTGTTTATACTCCTCGGCGGCGGCAAACAGTTTTTTCTCACGACCGTTCATCACTTCGTTGGCGCGGGTATAGTCCGGGTTCTGATGCTCCACAATCTGATTCGGCATCAGGTAGTACTGCAGATACGGGTTCGGCAGATACTCGGGGAAGTTATCCATGATCGGCTTAATGTTGCGCCAGGTTTTCACCCACGACGGGTCCGAGTGCTGCGGATCAGTTTTGGCCGCATCTTCGGTCAGCAGGCCAAATTTGGCGACATGGCGGCGCACCTCCGGCAATTTATCCTCGCCATCCACCAGTATCCGGGTAAACCAGCCGAAGTGGTTAAGGCCAAAGTAATCCACCTCCAGCTTGTGGCGATCCACACCCAGAATGGCCCCTATGTTACGCATGGCTGCGACCGGCATATCGCAAATATTCAGCACCCGGGCTTCTGGCCGCAGGCGGCGCACACCCTCGGCGACGATGGCCGCCGGGTTAGAGTAGTTAACGATCCACGCTTTTTCGTGGGCATAACGATCAACCATGTCGATCAGCTCAACCATTGGCAGGATGGTGCGCAAACCGTACGCCAGCCCGCCCGGGCCGCAGGTCTCCTGGCCGACAACGCCGTGACGCAGGGGGATCTTCTCATCCTGCTCGCGCATTTTGTACTGACCGACACGCATCTGGGCGAAGACGAAATGGGCACCGCTAAAGGCCACTTCCGGGTCGCTGGTGACGATAAATTTAATGCTCTGACTGTGATCGCGAATCACCTTCTCCACCACAGGCGCGATGGTGTTTTGCCGCGCGTCATCAATGTCGTAGAGGCGAATTTCCGCCAGCGGGAATTTGTCCAGCTGCACCATCAGGCTTTTCACAATCCCTGGCGTATAGGTGCTGCCACCACCGGCGATAGAGAGAATAAATGGGGGTGTAATCATGTTTATCTCCTTCAGAGAACCGTCTCGACCGCTTCTCGCATTTTTTTGACATGCAGCCCGTAGACCACCTGAACGTTATTACCTTGCTTGATAATGCCTTTCGCGCCCGTCGCCTTGAGCCGCGGCTCGTCAATGATGGCGACATCTTTCACCGTGACGCGCAGGCGGGTGTAGCAGTTGTCCACCACTTCAATGTTTTCGCGACCGCCGAGGCCAACGATAATCGCCTCGCCCAGTCCATCATTACTGCCTTTCGCCTGGTACTCCTGCTTGCTGTACAGACGGGTCTCCTGATCCTCTTCTTCGCGCCCTGGGGTCTTCATGCGGAAATGCAGGATCAGGAAGCGGAAGACCACAAAGTAGAGAACGAACATGATCAGCCCGACCAGGATGTACATCGGCCAGTTGGATTTTTCAGTGCCCAGCGGCAGGTTATAAAGAATGAAATCGATAATGCCGTTGGCCCCGATGGCGTGAACGCCCAGCAGATAAAAGAGCATCATGCCGATCCCGGTCAGCACCGCGTGCACCACAAACAGCAGCGGGGCGACGAACAGGAAAGAGAATTCAATGGGCTCGGTCACGCCGACCAGCAGAGAGGTGAGCGCCGCCGGGATCAGAATCGCTTTCGCCGCGGCTTTACGCTCCGGTTTCGCCGTCATGTACATCGCCAGCGCGGCGGCAGGCAGGCCAAACATTTTGCTGATACCACGGGCATCCCACACCACGGTGCTGCTGAGCTGCTTCACCTCCGGGCAGGCCATCTCGGCAAAGTAGATATTACGTGCGCCCTGATAGGTTGCGCCGCAGACCTCCTGGGTACCGCCCAGTTCGGTGTAAAGGAACGGGGTATAGACCAGATGGTGCAGGCCGGTCGGCACCAGGATGCGCTCAAGGAAGCCGTAAATCGCCACGCCAAACGCCCCGGAACCTTTAATGGCTAAGGCCATGGCGCTTATCCCGTTCTGGGCAAACGGCCACAGCTCGCTCATCACCACGCCCAGTAGCATAGAGACCGGCAGCATAATAATGGCGACGAAAGCAGTGCCCCGAGTAGATGGCCATCGCGCCGTTAAACTGCACCCCGGAATATTTGTTATAGAGGTAGCCCGACAGCGCCCCGGTGAGGATCCCGGCAAACACGCCCATCTCCCAGCACCTGTTACGCCCAGCACCATGCTTTGTCCGGCCGCTTTCATCTGATCCGCAGGGGCCAGCGCGCCCTGTAAATTCAGGGTCACGTTCATGGCATTAATAAACACCACAAAGGTCACCAGGCCAATCAGCGCCGCGTAACCTTTATCTCGCGACGCCAGACCAATGGGGATCCCCACGGCAAACACCAGCGCCAGGTTCACCAGCACCGAGACGGCAGATTTTGATATCAGCTGGCCGATACTCTGGATCAGCGGATGGCCCAGGAACGGCAGATACCCGGCAAGAGCACCGTTACCCAGTACGTTACCAAAGGCCGATGAACAGACCGACAATAGGCAGGATGAGTACCGGTCCGTACAGCGATTTACCGAAATTTTGTAGGGCGTTCACGGCTCGTTTCATGTCTTTCTCTCTTATTGAACCGCGCACTCAGGGTGCGTCTCATAGCGTTAAAATTAGCAGGGTAAACGCGGAGTTAGCCAGCTATCTCGTTGTTTTAAAAACAAATGACGTTAAAGGTTACATGTAACCTTACAGGCTGTGATCGCCGTAGCAGCGGGATATCATCTGGCACCAAAATTTTGCGAGGCGTTATCCAAATCCGAAAACGGGTCTTTTGTATTAATGAAACTTGCGCATAATACTTATAACCCGACGACGACCAACAGGCCCGCAAGGCCAGGGATAAAGGATGAAACCGTTTCGCCTTGCCGCGCTTTCAGTAGCGCTGCTTACCACCATCACGCTTGTCGGTTGCGATGAAAAGGACGATAAGACCCGTTCTGTCGCACCTGCCACTGCGACCGCTTCCACCTCTACCGCTGCTGCTGCACCTGCAAAGCTGACAACGCCACGCTGGAGAAGCTGGCGGCGCAAAGCGCGGGCAAAGCGTTGACCCTTCTGGATGCGTCAGAATCCAGCTGGGACGGTGCCGCCGCGCTGGTGCTCACCTTCTCTGTGCCCGCTGGATCCCAGCCAGGATTTCGGTCGCACGGTGCATGTGGTGGACAAAAAAAGCGGCAAGGTTGACGGGGCATGGGAGCTGGCGCCAAACCTGAAAGAGCTACGCCTGCGTCATCTGGAACCGAACCTCGAGCTGCTGGTCACCGTCGAGCGCGACCTGCTGGCGCTGAACAAAAACACCTTTGGCAGCGAGGTCGAAAAAGCGATCACCACCCGTGATATCGAACCGAGCGTCGGGTTCGCCAGCCGCGGCTCGCTGCTGCCGGGTAAGGTGGTGGAAGGGCTGCCGGTGATGGCGCTGAACGTCAACAACGTTGATGTGAATTTCTATCGCGTCAAACCTGAGTCACTGGCCGCCTTTGTCAGCCAGTGGGAATACCGCAACTCCCTCACCAACTGGGATCCGACAACCTGCTGAAGATGGCGGAGCTGGTCTACACCGGCCGTTTTGACCTTAACCCGGCCCGCAATACCCGTGAAAACTCCTGCTGCCGCTGGCGGATATCAAGCCGTTACAGCAGGCGGGGGTCTATATCGCAGTGATGAATCAGGCCGGGCATTACAACTACAGTAACGCCGCGACCCTCTTTACCCTAAGCGATATTGGGCTTTCCGCCCACCGCTACCATAACCGTCTGGATATCTTTACCCAGAGCCTGGGAGAACGGCGCGACACAGTCGGCTGTTGAGGTACTGCTGCTCAACAATAAAGGGCAGACCCTGGCACAGGCCACCAGCAACGCTGATGGCCATGCGATGCTGCAAACGGACAAAGAGGCCGCGCTGCTTCTCGCCCGCAAAGAGGGGCAGACCACCCTGTTGGATCTCACCCTTCCGGCGCTGGATCTGGCGGAGTTTGCTATCTCCGGCGCGCCCGGCTTTAGCAAGCAGTTCTTTATGTTTGGGCCCGCGGGATCTCTATCGCCCGGGTGAAACGGTGATCCTCAACGGTCTGCTGCGCGACAGCGACGGCAAACCGCTCCCTGACCAGCCGGTGAAGCTGGAAGTGCTACGCCCGGACGGGCAGGTGGCGCGCACGGTGGTCAGCCAGCCCGCAAACGGTCTTTACCGCTTTGACTACCCGCTTGAGAGCGGCGCGCAAACCGGGATGTGGCATGTTCGCGCCAGTACGGGTGACAGCCAACATCAGATGTGGGATTTCCACGTCGAAGACTTTATGCCAGAGCGCATGGCGCTCAATATTGCCGGGCAAAAAACGCCGGTATCCCCGCAGGATCCTGTTGCGTTCAATGTCACGGGTTATTACCTCTACGGTGCACCCGCCAACGGCAACAGCCTGCAAGGACAGCTCTTCCTGCGTCCCTTGCGGGAAGCCGTGGCCGCACTGCCGGGCTTCCAGTTCGGGATATTGCCGAAGAGAACCTGAGCCGCAGCCTTGATGAAGTGCACCTGACCCTCGATGACCAGGGACGCGGACAGGTGAGCAGCGACAGCCAGTGGAAAGAGACTCACTCCCCGCTGCAGGTTGTTTTTGCAGGCCAGCCTGCTGGAGTCCGGCGGGCGTCCGGTCACACGGCGCGCGGAGCAGGCCGTCTGGCCCGCAAGTACACTGCCGGGCATCCGTCCGCAGTTCGCCAGCAAAGCGGTCTATGACTATCGCACCGATACCACCGTCAATCAGCCGATTGTCGAGGAGAACAGCCAGGCTGGGTTTGATATCGTTTACGCGATGCCAGTGGCGCAAAAAAGCGGTCTCTGGCTTGCAGGTGCGCCTGATCCGCGAGCGGCGCGACTACTCATGGAACTGGTCCGAGAGTGACGGCTGGCAGTCCCAGTTTGATCAAAAAGACCTGAACGAGGGCGAGCAGGTGCTGGATCTGGCCGCCGACGAGACCGGAAAAGTGAGCTTCCCGGTAGAGTGGGGTTCCTATCGTCTGGAGGTGAAAGCCCCGGATGAAGCGGTCAGCAGTGTGCGCTTCTGGGCAGGTTACAGCTGGCAGGACAACAGTAACGGCACCGGGGCGGCCCGCCCGGACCGGGTGACGATGAAGCTGGACAAACCGACCTATCGCCCTGGCGATACGATTAAACTGCATATCGCTGCCCCGGCGGCAGGGAAAGGCTATGCAATGATCGAATCCAGCGAAGGGCCGTTGTGGTGGAAGGAGATTGACGTGCCGGCCGAGGGGCTGGATATGACCATCCCGGTGGATAAAGCCTGGATACGTCACGATCTCTATCTCTCCACGCTGGTGGTGCGCCCTGGCGATAAATCCAAATCAGCTACGCCAAAACGGGCGGTGGGCCTGTTGCATCTGCCGATGGGCGATGAGAGCCGCCGCCTGGGCATTACGCTGGATAATCCACAAAAAATGCGCCCGAACCAGACGCTGGCGGTCAAGGTGAAGGCCAGCGTCAAAGAGGGGGCGACCCCACAAAAAATCAATGTGTTGGTTTCGGCGGTGGACAGTGGCGTACTGAACATAACCGATTATGTCACTCCCGATCCCTGGCAGGCGTTCTTTGGTCAGAAGCGCTATGGCGCAGACATTTACGATATCTATGGCCAGGTCATTGAAGGGCCAGGGACGCCTGGCGTCAATGCGCTTTGGTGGCGATGGCGATGAACTTAAGCGTGGCGGCAAACCGCCGGTAAATCATGTCACCATCATCGCCCAGCAGGCGCAGCCGGTAGAACTGGATGCCAACGGCGAGGGGACCGTTTCGCTACCGATTGGTGACTTTAACGGCGAACTGCGTCTGATGGCTCAGGCCTGGACGGATGATGACTTTGGCAGCAGTGAAAGCAAAGTTGTGGTTGCCGCCCCTGTGATTACCGAACTGAATACTCCGCGTTTTCTCGCCAGCGGCGATAACGCCAGGCTAACGCTGGATCTGACCAACCTTACTGATAAACCGCAGACCCTTAATGTGGCGTTGACCGCTGGCGGCAACCTGGCACTGGAAGCACCCCAGCCGCAGCCGGTGCAGCTGGCGGCGGGTGAACGCTCAACGCTGTTTATTCCGGTGCGAGCGCTGGATGGCTTTGGCGACGGCGAAATCGCCGCTCAGGTGAGCGGACTGACGCTGCCGGGTGAAACCTTTGCTCCGCAACAGAAAAGCTGGAAAATTGGCGTGCGTCCGGCGTTCCCGGCACAGACGGTCAACAGTGGTACGATGCTCAAGCCGGGTGAAAGCTGGCACGCACCGGAACAGCACCTCGCTGATTTCTCACCGGTGACATTACAGGGGCAGCTTTTGCTCAGCGGCACGCCGCCGCTCAATCTGGCCCGCTATATTCGTGAGCTGCAGGCCTATCCGTATGGCTGTCTGGAGCAGACTGCCAGCGGCCTGTTCCCGTCGCTCTATACCAATGCCGCCCAACTAAGCGCGCTGGGTATTAAGGGCGACAGCGACGAGAAGCGCCGCGCGGCCATTGAGATCGGCATCTCTCGTCTGCTGCAGATGCAGCGTAACGACGGCGGTTTTGCCCTCTGGGATAAAAAACGGTCCAGAAGAGTACTGGCTCACCGCCTACGTCACCGATTTCCTGGTACGTGCGGGCGAGCAGGGTTACAGCGTACCGGTTGACGTCATCAACAATGCCAACAGCCGTCTTCTGCGCTACCTGCAGGATCCGGGCATGATGGCGGTTCGCTACAGCGAGGATACTCAGGCCAGCAAATTCGCCATCCAGGCCTATGCCGCGCTGGTGCTGGCACGCCAGCAGAAAGCGCCTCTCGGAGCATTGCGCGAAATTTGGGAGCGTCATGCGCAAGCAAAATCGGGCCTGCCGCTAATGCAACTGGGACTGGCGCTGAAGCTGATGGGGGATGCGCCGCGCAGCCAGCAGGCGTTGGATCTGGCAATCAAAACGCCGCGCAGCGAGACGCAGGCCTGGATGGCCGATTACGGTAGTCCGCTGCGTGATAACGCATGATGCTCAGTCTGCTGGAAGAGTACAACCTGCTGCCAGATGCGCAGAACACGCTGTTGAACGCGCTCTCTCAGCAGGCGTTCAGCCAGCGCTGGCTCTCGACTCAGGAGAGCAATGCCCTGTTCCTGGCGGGTCGTTCCCTCCAGACGCTGGCGGGTGACTGGCAGGCGACCACCACCCCTGGCGGGGAGGGGATGCGCGGTAATAAGCCCAGGTGCAAAACCTGAATGCCGATCAACTTGCTGCCTGCAGGTCACTAATACCGGCACTGCGCCGCTGTGGGTGCGCCTGGACAGCAGCGGCTACCCGCCAATCGGCACCGCAACCTACAGCTAATGTGCTGAAAATTGAACGTCAGTTCCTGGCCACCGACGGCAGCAGTAAATCGCTCTCTTCTTTGAAAAGCGGTGAACTGGTGCTGGTCTGGCTGGAAGTTACCGCCACGCAGAATGTGCCGGATGCGCTGGTGGTCGATTTACTGCCCGCTGGCCTGGAACTGGAAAACCAGAACCTCGCCAGCAGCAGTGCCAGCCTGCAGGAGAGCGGGAGTGAAGTGCAAAACCTGCTCAACCAAATGCAACAGGCCGATATTCAGCATATGGAGTTCCGGGACGGATCGCTTTGTGGCCGCCGTGCCGGTGAATGAATACCAGCCAGTGACGCTGGTCTATCTGGCACGCGCCGTCACGCCGGGGACCTATACGGTGCCTGTACCGCTGGTGGAATCAATGTACGTGCCGCAGTGGCGGGCAACAGGTGCGGCCAGCGGCCCGCTGATTGTTGTTCCGTAACGTGCGGTATCGGAAATGGCTACGCTCCCGCTGGCTGTGGCTGATGGGGGCGTTACTTCTGCTGTGGGCTGGCGTCATCGCAGCCGATCGCCTGTGGCCGCTGCCGCTGCACGAGGTCAACCCTGCCCGGGTGGTGGTGGATGAAAACGGCACTCCGCTGTGGCGGTTTGCCGATCGCGACGGTATCTGGCGCTATCCGGTCACTATCGAAGAGGTCTCGCCGCGCTATCTTGAGGCCCTAATCCAGTATGAAGATCGCTGGTTCTGGGACCATCCGGGCGTAAACCCGTTCTCGGTGCTGCGTGCCGCCTGGCAGGATCTTACCGCCGGAAAGGTCATATCGGGCGGAAGTACGTTGACCATGCAGGTGGCGCGTCTGCTGGATCCCCATTCCCGCACGGTGGGCGGCAAGGTGCGTCAGCTCTGGCGTGCGCTCCAGCTGGGAGTGGCACCTCTCCAAACGTGAAATCCTGACCCTCTATCTGAATCGTGCGCCTTTTGGCGGCACGCTACAGGGCGTGGGGGCCGCCAGTTGGGCCTATCTGGGAAAAGCGCCTGCACAGCTGAGCTACTCCGAAGCCGCGCTGCTTGCGGTTCTGCCGCAGGCCCCGAGCCGCTTGCGCCCAGACCGCTGGCCGCAGCGTGCCGAGGCAGCACGTAACAAAGTTCTCAAACGTATGGCCTCGCAGGGCGTCTGGCCCGCGCAGCAGGCAACAGAGTCGCAGGAAGAGCCGGTATGGCTGGCTCCCCGGCAGATGCCACAGCTGGCGCCGCTGTTCTCGCGCATGATGCTCGGCAAAAGCCGTGACACCAAAGTGGTGACAACCCTCGACGCCACACTCCAGCGCCAACTGGAGGAGCTGGCGCTGAACTGGAAATCTCGTTTGCCGCCCCGCAGTTCGCTGGCGATGATCGTGGTCGATCACAGCGATATGAAGGTGCGCGGCTGGGTGGGATCGGTTGACATCAACGACGACAGCCGTTTCAGCCATGTCGATATGATCTCGGCGATCCGATCTCCGGGATCGGTGCTCAAGCCATTTGTCTATGGCCTGGCGATGGACGACGGGCTGATCCACCCGGCTTCACTGCTGCAGGATGTTCCGCGCCGCACTGGTGATTATCGGCCCGGCAACTTTGACAGCGGTTTTCATGGCCCGATCAGCATGAGCGAAGCGCTGGTGCGATCCCTGAACCTGCCCGCCGTACAGGTACTGGAAGCCTACGGGCCGAAGAAGTTTGCCGGGATGCTGCGCAACGCCGGATTACCGCTGCTGCTTCCGGCGGGCGCTCAGCCGAACCTGTCCCTGATCCTGGGCGGTGCCGGGGCGCGTCTGGAAGATATCGCTGCCGCATACAGCGCCTTTGCCCGTAAGGGGCGGGCAGGGAAACTGCGCCTGCAACCGGACGATCCGCTGTTGGAGCGGCCTCTGCTCTCGCCTGGCGCGGCATGGATCATCCGCCGCATTCTGGCCAACGAGGCGCAGCCGCTGCCGGACAGCGCCTTGGCTCAGGTGGTGCCCCTGGCAGTGAAAACCGGTACCAGCTATGGCTATCGCGATGCCTGGGCGATAGGGCTGAATGCACGCTACGTGATCGGGATCTGGACCGGCAGACCGGACGGCACACCGGTGGCCGGGCAATTTGGTTTTGCCAGCGCGGTGCCGGTGCTAAATCAGGTTAATAACCTGCTTCAATCGCGCTCGGCGCTGGATGAGGCGCGCCTGCCACGGGATCCGCGCCCGGCCTCGGTGAGCCGCGGCGTCATTTGCTGGCCGGGGGGGCAGTCTCTGCCTGAAGGGGACAGCAACTGTCGGCGCCGCCTCTCCACCTGGCTGCTGGAGGGGAGTCAGCCTCCGACGCTGTTGTTGCCGGAGCAGGAGGGCATCCGCGGTATTCGTTTTCCTGTCTGGCTGGATAACAGCGGCCAACGCGTGGCGGCAGACTGCCCGCAGGCGCGACAACACACGCTGGACGTCTGGCCGCTGCCGCTGGAGCCGTGGCTGCCGCAGGCGGAACGGCGGGCTGCGCGCATTCCGGCGGCATCAACCGCCTGCCCACCGCTCGGCCAGGCCTTCCCGGCACCGCTAATCCTCTCAGGCATACGCCAGGGGGCGGTGATTAAGCGCGTGCCCGGTGAGGCGCGCGTGTCGTTGCCCCTGCTGGCCAGTGGAAGCGAGGGGGCGCGCTGGTGGTTCCTCAATGGTGAACTGCTGAATGTGAGGGGGCGGGCGTATACATTGCATCTTGAAAATACAGGGGATTACCAGCTGCTGGTGATGGATGAGGCAGGGCAGATAGCCACCGTCGATTTTACATTGCAGTAAATAAAACAGGGTTTAGCCACGATCTGTTGTTAAAACTCGTCTTATTTTAAAAAAATGTTACATCCATCCATAGGCAATGGCGTTAATGCTCATTATAATCCGCGCCATATCTTACGCATGAATGCAAAACAACAGAACAAATCACAGAGGTAATCATGGCTATTGAACGTACTTTTTCCATCATCAAACCAAACGCGGTGGCAAAAAACGTTATTGGCAGCATCTTTGCTCGCTTTGAAGCGGCAGGGTTCAAAATCGTTGGCACCAAAATGCTGCATCTGACCGTTGAGCAGGCTCGCGGTTTCTATGCTGAGCACGAAGGTCGCCCATTCTTCGACGGCCTGGTTGAGTTCATGACCTCTGGCCCAATCGTGGTATCCGTACTGGAAGGCGAAAATGCCGTTCAGCGTCACCGCGATCTGCTGGGTGCAACCAACCCGGATAACGCTCTGGCAGGTACTCTGCGCGCAGATTACGCTGACAGCTTCACCGAGAACGGCACCCACGGTTCCGACTCTGTAGAATCTGCTGCGCGTGAAATCGCTTTCTTCTTCGCAGAAGGCGAAGTGTGTCCACGTACCCGTTAATCTAACGGTTTCGTTTACACATTATTTTCGTAAATGCCACGTGCAGACGTGGCATCCCTGCGCCAGACTTTGTACAATGCAACGCCCCGGATGAGCAGACTGCTTACCGGGGCGTTTCTTTTCAACCCTCCACGGGCCATAACGTGTAACAACGAGGCCGGAATATATTATGTCTGAATTAGTTAATACCTCCGAAGTCGCCATTCCTGCGGTTCCAAATAAAAATGGAAAAATCAACCTGCTGGACCTGAACCGTCAGCAGATGCGCGAGTTCTTCAAAGAGATGGGCGAGAAGCCGTTTCGTGCCGACCAGGTCATGAAATGGATGTATCACTATTGCAGCGACAATTTTGATGACATGACTGACATCAACAAGGTGCTGCGTAACAAGCTGAAAGACGTGGCTGAAATCCGCGCACCGGAAGTGGTGGAAGAGCAGCGTTCAGCTGACGGCACCATCAAATGGGCGATTGCCGTCGGCGATCAGCGCGTTGAAACGGTCTATATCCCGGAAGATGACCGCGCCACGCTGTGCGTCTCTTCCCAGGTCGGTTGTGCGCTGGAGTGTAAGTTCTGCTCCACGGCGCAGCAGGGCTTTAACCGTAACCTGCGTGTTTCGGAAATCATCGGCCAGGTCTGGCGTGCGGCGAAAATCGTCGGCGCGGCAAAAGTGACCGGCACCCGTCCTATCACCAACGTGGTGATGATGGGGATGGGCGAGCCGCTGCTGAACCTGACCAACGTGGTGCCAGCCATGGAAATCATGCTGGATGACTTCGGTTTTGGCCTGTCCAAACGTCGCGTGACCCTCTCCACCTCAGGTGTTGTGCCTGCGCTGGATAAGCTCGGCGACATGATTGACGTCGCGCTGGCCATCTCTCTGCATGCGCCGAACGATACCATCCGTGACGAAATTGTGCCGATCAACAAAAAGTACAATATCGAGACCTTCCTGAACTCGGTTTCGTGGCTATATTTCGAAGTCCAATGCCAACCAGGGACGCGTCACCATTGAGTACGTCATGCCTGGATCACGTCAACGACGGTACCGAACATGCGCACGAGCTGGCGGCACTGCTGAAAGATACGCCGTGCAAGATCAACCTGATTCCCATGGAAACCCGTTCCCGGGCGCGCCGTATGGCCGTAGCTCGAACAGCCGTATCGACCGTTTCTCCAAGGTGCTGATGGAGTATGGTTTTACCACTATTGTGCGTAAAACCCGCGGTGATGATATTGATGCTGCCTGTGGTCAGCTGGCCGGTGATGTTATCGACCGTACCAAGCGCACGCTGCGTAAACGTATGCAGGGCGAGGCTATCGCCGTCAAGGCCGTGTAATTATTATGCTGTCCCGGCGCATTTATCTGCGCCGTGACAGCCGTAAGATGCGAATAAACAGTCATTGCGCCGGTGAATGGGTAATAATTACGGTGCGTTTTATATGACTTTAAGGCAGTATGTAACGACGCAACAACAGTTTAACCTCACTGACAAGCCGCTTCTGTCAAACCAAAACCTGACAGTGTTGTGCTGTCTGACTAAGGTTAACTGACCAGAAGTTTCGCGGTGCGGGTGGCATTGTGACTCACCGGCGCCAGGATCCTCAATTTTCACGTACCATTAGTTGTAGCGAATGAATACTGAAGCCACTCACGACCAAAAATGCAGCACTTTCCACTGGCGTTCGTCTACGTAACGCCGTGAAACAACTCGGACTCAGCCAGCAAGCCGTTGCGGAACGCTTATGTCTGAAGGTTTCCACGGTCCGCGATATTGAAGAAGATAAGGCACCTGCCGAACTTGCTTCTACGTTTCTGCGTGGTTATATCCGCTCCTATGCGAAACTGGTGCATATTCCTGAAGAAGAACTGCTGCCAATGATGGAAAAACAGGCACCGGTCAGAGCGGCAAAAGTCGCACCGATGCAGAGTTTTTCGTTGGGCAAACGTCGTAAAAAACGTGATGGCTGGTTGATGAGCTTTACCTGGTTGGTATTGTTTGTGGTTATCGGTCTGACGGGCGCCTGGTGGTGGCAAAACCACAAAGCGCAGCAGGAAGAGATCACCACCATGGCCGATCAGTCCTCCGCCGAGCTGAATAACTCAGCGGGCGAGGGCGCTCAAAGCATCCCACTGAATACCGGACACCTCAGCAACGGCCAGCGAAACGCCGGCAGCAACGGCCAATACCCCGGATACAACAACGGCGCAGACTGCTGCGCCAGCCGTTAATCAAACCGCTCAGGCTCCGGCTGACAGTGCCGTCGTCTCCCCTTCTCAGGCGAACGTTGAGACTGCACCGGCAACAACGGCGAATAATGCGGTTCAGCCTCTGCCATCCGATCCGGCGGGCGTGACGGCTGCCACCGGCCGACCCGAATGCACTGGTAATGAACTTCAACGCTGATTGCTGGCTGGAAGTGACCGACGCAACCGGCAAAAAGCTGTTCAGCGGCCTCCAGCGTAAGGACGGCACGTTAAATCTGGCAGGCCAGGCGCCTTATAAGCCTCAAGATTGGTGCTCCGGCAGCGGTCCAGATCCAGTTCCAGGGTAAACCTGTCGATCTGAGCCGTTTTATCAGAACTAACCAGGTTGCGCGTCTGACCCTCAATGCCGAACAATCAGCAGCACAGTAAGTAACAGACGGGCAACGCGGGAGATTTTTCATGCATAACCAGGCTCCTATTCCACGTAGAAAATCGAAACGTATTTACGTCGGGAATGTGCCAATCGGCGATGGTGCTCCTATCGCCGTTCAATCGATGACCAACACCCGTACCACCGATGTGGCGGCGACGGTCAATCAGATCAAAGCGTTAGAACGTGTAGGCGCGGATATTGTTCGCGTTTCTGTGCCCACTATGGATGCGGCAGAAGCGTTCAAACTCATCAAACAGCAGGTCTCCGTGCCGTTGGTAGCCGATATTCACTTCGATTACCGTATCGCGCTGAAGGTAGCGGAATACGGCGTCGATTGCCTGCGTATCAACCCTGGCAACATCGGCAGCGAAGAGCGTATCCGCGCGGTAGTTGATTGCGCCCGCGACAAGAACATTCCCATCCGTATCGGCGTGAACGCCGGTTCGCTGGAAAAAGATCTGCAGGAAAAATACGGCGAACCGACCCCGCAGGCGCTGCTCGAATCGGCCATGCGTCATGTGGATCATCTCGATCGTCTGAACTTCGATCAGTTCAAGGTCAGCGTTAAAGCGTCGGACGTTTTCCTCGCCGTTGAATCTTATCGTCTGCTGGCGAAGCAGATCGATCAGCCGTTGCACCTCGGGATCACCGAAGCCGGCGGCGCGCGCAGCGGTGCGGTAAAATCGGCGATTGGCCTGGGTCTGCTGCTCAATGAAGGCATTGGCGACACCCTGCGTGTCTCGCTCGCCGCCGATCCCGTCGAAGAGATCAAAGTCGGTTTCGATATTCTGAAATCGCTGCGTATTCGTTCCCGTGGCATCAACTTTATCGCCTGTCCGACCTGTTCGCGTCAGGAGTTCGATGTCATTGGTACAGTGAATGCACTTGAGCAGCGTCTGGAAGATATCATCACCCCGATGGACGTTTCGATTATCGGTTGTGTGGTGAACGGTCCGGGCGAGGCGCTGGTGTCGACGCTGGGCGTCACGGTGGCAACAAGAAAAGTGGTCTCTATGAAGATGGCGTCCGCAAAGATCGTCTGGATAATAACGACATGATCGATCAGCTTGAAGCCCGCATCCGTGCTAAAGCCACCATGCTGGACGAAGCGCAGCGCATCAGCGTGCAACAAGTCGAAAAATAACGTGATGGGAAGCGGTTCGCTTCCTGTGTATGATTGAACCCTTCGGTTATGAACCCCAGGGTTCATTTTTGTCTATAGAAAGAGAACAAACGTGGCAAAGAACATTCAAGCCATTCGCGGCATGAACGATTATCTGCCTGCCGAGACCGCCATCTGGCAGCGCATTGAAGGCACCCTCAAGCAGGTGCTCGGCAGCTACGGTTACAGCGAAATCCGTTTGCCGATTGTAGAGCAGACCCCGTTATTCAAACGCGCTATCGGTGAAGTCACCGACGTGGTTGAAAAAGAGATGTACACCTTTGAGGATCGTAACGGCGACAGCCTGACCTTACGTCCAGAAGGTACGGCGGGATGTGTACGCGCCGGCATCGAACATGGTCTCCTGTACAATCAGGAGCAGCGCCTGTGGTATATCGGCCCAATGTTCCGTCACGAACGCCCACAGAAAGGCCGTTACCGCCAGTTTAACCAGCTGGGTGTCGAAGCCTTTGGTCTGCAAGGGCCGGATATCGACGCGGAACTGATTATGCTGACCGCCCGCTGGTGGCGTGCGCTGGGTATCGCCGATCACGTATCACTGGAGCTGAACTCCATCGGTTCTCTTGACGCCCGTGCAAACTATCGCGACGCGCTGGTGGCATTCCTCGAGCAGCATAAAGAGCAACTGGACGAAGACTGTAAGCGTCGTATGTACAGCAACCCACTGCGCGTGCTGGATTCCAAGAACCCGGACGTACAGGCACTGCTGAATGACGCACCTGCCCTCGGCGATTATCTCGACGACGATTCCCGCGAACACTTTGCCGGGCCTATGCAAATTGCTGGAAGCTGCCGGTATTGCTTACACCGTAAATCAACGCCTGGTGCGTGGTCTGGACTACTACAACCGCACCGTGTTTGAGTGGGTTACCACCAGCCTGGGTTCACAGGGAACGGTCTGTGCAGGCGGTCGTTACGACGGCCTGGTAGAGCAGTTAGGCGGCCGTCCGGCACCTGCTGTTGGTTTCGCCATGGGTCTTGAGCGACTTGTTTTGTTAGTTCAGGCAGTTAATCCGGAATTTAAAGCCGATCCTGTTGTCGATATATACCTGGTAGCCTCAGGCGCGGAAACGCAGTCTGCGGCAATGCAGCTTGCCGAACGCGTGCGCGATGCGCTGCCTGCGGCTAAGCTGATGACCAACCACGGCGGCGGCAACTTTAAGAAACAGTTCGCCCGTGCCGATAAGTGGGGCGCGCGCATCGCACTGGTACTTGGCGAGTCCGAAGTGGCTAACGGCGAAGTGGTAGTGAAGGATCTGCGCTCTGGTGAGCAAACAACAGTAACGCAGGATGGCGTTGCGGCGCACTTGCGCACTCTACTGGGCTAAGGAGAAGGACTGCGTGGAAATGTACGAGAACGAAAACGACCAGGTTGATGCGATTAAACGCTTCTTTGCTGAAAACGGCAAAGCGCTGGCTGTTGGGGTCATTTTAGGTGTTGGTGCCCTGGTGGGCTGGCGTTACTGGAACAGTCATCAGATCGATTCCGCGCGTGGCTCCTCCTTACAGTATGAAAATACCGTGAGCGCCATTCAGGCCGATCAGCCACAAACCCTGGCGGCGGCAGAGAAATTTGCCGCAGATAACAAGAACACCTACGGCGCACTGACTTCGCTGGAAGTCGCTCAGCAGTTCGTTGATAAAGGCGAGCTGGACAAAGCGGCAGCCCAGCTGCAGCAGGGTCTGGCAGCCGCAGGCAACGATAACCTGAAAGCGCTCATCAACCTGCGTCTTGCCCGTATTCAGGTGCAGCAGAAGAAACCAGACGAAGCGCTGAAAACCCTGGACACCGTCAAAGGTGAAGGTTTTGCCTCCATCGTTGCCGACCTGCGCGGTGAAGCACTGCTGAGCAAAGGCGACAAACAAGGCGCGCGCAGCGCATGGGAAGCGGGTGTGAAAAGCAACGCCTCGCCAGCGCTGAGCGAAATGATGCAGATGAAAATAAATAATTTGTCCGTCTGAGAGGGACCCGATGCAATTGCGTAAATTACTTCTGCCAGGACTGCTTTCCGTTACGTTATTGAGCGGCTGTTCACTGTTCAGCGGCGAAGAAGATGTTGTCACCATGTCGCCACTGCCGACGGTTGAAAACCAGTTTGCACCGTCTACCGCATGGAGCACGTCCGTAGGTGACGGTATTGGCGACTTCTATTCCAACCTTCATCCGGCATATGCAGATGGCGTTGTCTACGCGGCTGACCGCAAAGGCACGGTAAAAGCCATGAATGCCGATGACGGCAAAGAGGTGTGGTCCATTAACCTGGCAGAAAAAAGCGGCTGGCTGTCACGCACCCCAGCCCTGCTGTCAGGTGGTGTGACGGTTGCCGGTGGCCATGTTTATATCGGCAGCGAAAAGGCACAGGTTTATGCCCTTAACGCCAGCGACGGTTCTATTGCCTGGCAAACCCGCGTTGCCGGCGAAGCACTCTCTCGTCCGGTCGTCAGCGACGGCATGGTGCTGGTCCATACCGCTAACGGTCAGCTGCAGGCACTGAATGAAGCTGACGGTGCGGTGAAGTGGACCGTTAACCTGGATATGCCTGCGCTCTCCCTGCGCGGTGAATCTGCCCCCGCCACTGCGTTTGGCGCGGCCATTGTTGGCGGCGATAACGGTCGCGTTAACGCCGTACTGATGCAGCAGGGCCAGCTGATCTGGCAGCAGCGTATCTCTCAGGCAACCGGTCCGACCGAGATCGACCGTCTGAGCGATGTGGATACCACCCCGGTTATCGTCAACGGCGTTGTTTACGCCCTGGCCTATAACGGCAACCTGACCGCGATGGATCTGCGTAGCGGCCAGGTGATGTGGAAACGTGAGCTGGGTTCAGTGAACGATTTCGTGGTGGATGGCAACCGCATCTATCTGGTCGATCAGAACGATCGCCTGCTGGCGCTGAGCACCGATGGCGGCGTAACGCTGTGGACGCAAAGCGATCTGCTGCACCGTCTGCTGACCGCACCGGCGCTGTATAACGGCAGCCTGGTGGTGGGTGATAGCGAAGGCTACATGCACTGGATCGACCCGAGCAACGGTAGTTTTGTCGCCCAGGAAAAAGTCGACGGTTCCGGTTTCCTGACCGAGCCGGTGGTAGCTGACGGCAAACTGCTGATCCAGGCAAAAGACGGTACGCTGTACGCGATCACGCGTTAATCACCGCGGTTGTAGTATACTCAACGGCTCCTGTTGCTTCAGGGGCCGTTTTGATTTTTTAAAAAACGCCGCATACGCGACGTGATATCGAATTTTATGAGGCTTTAAACATGGTACCTGTGGTCGCGCTTGTCGGGCGCCCGAACGTTGGAAAATCCACTCTTTTTAACCGATTAACCCGCACCCGTGATGCGCTGGTTGCGGATTTCCCGGGGCTGACGCGTGACCGTAAGTACGGTCGTGCAGAAGTGGAAGGTCGTGAGTTCATCTGTATCGATACCGGCGGTATCGACGGCACAGAAGATGGCGTTGAAACCCGCATGGCGGAACAATCCCTGCTGGCGATTGAAGAAGCAGACATCGTGCTGTTTATGGTGGATGCACGTGCGGGTCTGATGCCTGCCGACTCTGCTATCGCCAAGCACTTGCGCTCACGCGAAAAAGCCACCTTCCTGGTCGCGAACAAAACTGACGGTATCGATGCCGATCAGGCGATGGCCGATTTCTGGTCATTAGGTCTGGGCGATATCTATCCGATCGCCGCCTCTCACGGTCGTGGCGTAACCAGCCTGCTGGAAACCGCGCTGCTGCCGTACGTTGACGAGATCAACCCGCCTGAAGAAGTCGATGAAGACGCCGAATACTGGGCGCAGTTCGAAGAAAGCGAAGAGGGCGAAGAGGGCGAAGAGGAGCCGGAAGACGACTTCAACCCGCAGGATCTGCCGATTAAGCTGGCAATCGTCGGTCGTCCAAACGTAGGTAAGTCCACACTTACCAACCGTATCCTCGGTGAAGACCGCGTGGTGGTGTACGACATGCCGGGTACTACCCGCGACAGCATTTACATCCCCATGGAGCGTGACGGACGTGAATACGTTCTGATCGACACTGCGGGCGTGCGTAAGCGCGGTAAAATCACCGATGTGGTAGAAAAATTCTCGGTAATCAAAACCCTGCAGGCGATCGAAGACGCCAACGTGGTGATGCTGGTTATCGATGCCCGTGAAGGCATCTCCGATCAGGATCTCTCCCTGCTCGGCTTTATCCTCAATAGTGGGCGCTCACTGGTTATTGTCGTCAACAAGTGGGACGGTCTGAGCAACGACGTGCGTGAGCAGGTCAAAGAGATGCTGGACTTCCGTCTGGGCTTTATCGACTTTGCCCGCGTTCACTTCATCTCTGCTCTGCACGGCAGCGGTGTAGGTAACCTGTTCGAGTCCGTACGCGAAGCCTACGACAGCTCCACCCGTCGTGTCGGCACCGCGATGCTGACCCGCATCATGACCATGGCGGCAGAAGACCATCAGCCACCTCTGGTGCGTGGCCGTCGCGTGAAGCTGAAATATGCCCACGCAGGGGGCTATAACCCACCTATCGTGGTTATTCACGGTAACCAGGTGAAGGATCTGCCGGATTCCTACAAACGCTACCTGATGAACTACTTCCGAAAATCGCTGGACGTAATGGGTACGCCGATCCGTATCCAGTTCAAAGAAGGGGATAACCCGTTTGCTAACAAGCGCAACACCCTGACGCCAAACCAGATGCGTAAGCGTAAGCGTTTGATTAAACATATCAAGAAAAGCAAATAATCCTTGCTGCTCTGCTGAAAACCCGCGCCTGTCGCGGGTTTTTTTATGCCTGTCTGCAACGAATAATTATTGATGTGATGTCAATCACTATTCATGTTTATCCAACAGAAAATCCAGAAAATAAGACGATTGTCGAACTTTCATCTTTTGGTGGGGGTATAGGGGCTGGACAAAAGTTGCTTCAGGTTATCAAATGGTTAAATAACATTTCGCCGGATGTAAAAAAGCCACCCGATCGCTAACCGGGCGGCGGAGACCCGGTGTTAACAAGCACGACGACACTTCATTTCAGGAGCATTATGCAATCCTCTGTTAATAAAAACGAAAGCCGAACTTTCTTCGGCCATCCTTATCCACTCGGCGCGCTATTCTTCACAGAGATGTGGGAGCGCTTCTCGTTTTACGGTATTCGTCCGCTCCTGATCCTGTTTATGGCGGCCACCGTCTATGACGGCGGCATGGGGCTGGCCCGTGAAAATGCCTCTGCTATCGTCGGTATCTTTGCCGGGACCATGTACCTGGCCGCGCTGCCGGGCGGCTGGCTGGCGGATAACTGGCTCGGCCAGCAGAAAGCAGTATGGTACGGCTCGATCCTGATTGCCCTCGGCCATCTGTCGATTGCGCTTTCCGCGGTGATGGGTAACAACCTGTTCTTCATCGGTCTGATGTTTATCGTCCTTGGCTCGGGTCTGTTTAAAACCTGTATCTCGGTGATGGTGGGCACGCTGTATAAAAAAGGCGATGCGCGTCGTGACGGCGGCTTCTCGCTGTTCTATATGGGCATCAACATGGGGTCGTTTATCGCGCCGCTGATCTCCGGCTGGCTGATTAAATCCCACGGCTGGCACTGGGGCTTTGGTATTGGCGGCATCGGGATGCTGGTGGCGCTGGTCATTTTCCGCCTGTTTGCCGTACCGTCGATGAAGCGCTACGACAGCGAAGTGGGGCTGGACTCCACCTGGAACAGCCCGGTAGTGAAAAAAAACGGCGTGGGCGCCTGGTTACTGGCGCTGGCGGCAGGTGTTGCGATTATTGTTACTCTGATTGCGCAGGGCGTGATTGTGATTAACCCGGTCGCGGTGGCCAGCGTGCTGGTCTACGTGATTGCCGCCTCGGTGGCGCTCTACTTCATCTGGCTGTTCATGTTTGCCGGTCTGAACCGTAAAGAGCGCGCCCGACTGCTGGTCTGCTTTATCCTGCTGGTGTCCGCGGCCTTCTTCTGGTCTGCGTTTGAACAAAAGCCAACTTCCTTTAACCTGTTTGCAAATGACTATACCAACCGCATGATCGGTGATTTTGAAATCCCGGCAGTGTGGTTCCAGTCGATCAACGCCCTGTTCATTATCCTGCTGGCCCCGGTCTTTAGCTGGGCCTGGCCGAAGCTGGCGAGCAACAATATTCGCCCGAGCAGCATCACCAAGTTCGTGATCGGTATTTTGTGTGCGGCAGGGGGCTTTGGCCTGATGATGCTGGCGGCGCAGAACGTCCTCAATAATGGTGGGGCAGGGGTGTCACCGTTCTGGCTGGTGGGCAGTATTTTGATGCTGACCCTCGGTGAACTCTGTCTCAGCCCGATTGGCCTGGCGACCATGACGCTGTTGGCTCCGGAGAGAATGCGTGGCCAGATGATGGGCCTGTGGTTCTGCGCCAGCGCCCTCGGCAACCTGGCGGCGGGTCTGATTGGCGGTCACGTGAAGGCCGATCAGTTGGATCTGCTGCCGAATCTCTTTGCACGCTGCTCCATCGCGCTGCTGATTTGTGCTGCCGTGCTGATGGTGCTCATTGTTCCGGTGCGTCGTATGCTGGAAAATACCCAGACGAAAAATGAGTCGAAAACGGTAACCAACGCCTGATATCTGCCTTTGCTGGCCGGGCGTGCGTTACGCTCCGGCCTTGCTAATACAGAGGTGATATATGCAGATTGGGTTTGTTGGACTCGGCGCGGTGGTTGAAACCGCCTACTTACCCGCACTACAAATCACCTTTGGTGCTTCCCTCTGCTGTCTGGGGTTTGATATCCAGCCGGCAAAGAGGCTTGATGGCGTCACCCATTGTCCTTCGCTTACCGACCTTCTGACCCGCCCCCTCGATACGCTGTTTATCACTACCGCATCGCTGCAGCATCATGAGGTGCTTGAGCTGGCGCTGGCCTCCTCCATCCCGCGCATTGTGGTTGAAAAGCCGATTGTCGCGACGCTCACCCAAATCGCCATGCTGAAAACACTGCTGGCAAGGCCAGAGGCGGCCGCCCGGGTGCTGGCACTCGATCACTGGATGGCGCGCCTTAATCTGGTGCACCTGGGGTTGGTCGGGGCGTTTTCCGATATCGTCCGCATCGAAGGTTTTTTACAGGAGCCGAGCGGGTTTAACGCGGTGGGGGAGCCTGTCGCACTCAATTTTGCCACCGGGGAACCGGATACCCGAACGCTGCGCCATCCTGACGGGGTGATCCTGGATATCGGGACGCACGTGCTGGCGATGATGCGCGAAACGGTGCGTTACCTGGGCGGCAATGGCAATATTGCTTTGCAGGTAGTAACTGCCAGAGATCGTCTGGGGCGCGATATCGCAAAAGGCGATCTGACCACGGCGGAAGGCGAGGCGCATCTTCAGGGGCAGATCGGCGGCGTGCCGGTGGATATCTGGCTGAACAAATATGCCGGGCCGTCCGGGGGACAAAAAGGTCTGCGACTGCATCTGCGGGACGGACGCGTAATCAGCCACGACCGGCGCGGGGCGGAGGATGTTCTTGAGCTGTTCGAGGGCGATAAGGTTCAGTCCTGGCGTTTTGGCGGCACGATTTATGTGCGCTGTCTGGCGGAGCATATTCTGGGGGAGTACAGCCTGTTTGCACGCGACCCGGGCGAGGTAAGCCGTACGACGCAGCGCAGGCTGGAAGAGGTAGAAATCCTGCTGACATTACAGCAACAGCTACGTGGCTCCCACTAAACGCATCGTGGTAATATCAGGGCAGAACTGAATGTCCTTTAAAGGAGTCATCATGTCGATTACCTGCCCGGATTGCCATGCGGAGATTGAACCGCAAAACGGTGTGGCGCACTGCGAGAATTGCCATAAAGATATCCCCCTGGAAGCGCGCTGCCCGGAGTGCCATCAGCCACTCCAGGTATTAAAGGCCTGCGGTGCGGTGGATTATTTCTGCCAGAACGGCCACGGTTTGATCTCGAAAAAACGCGTGGCGTTCGTCAGGGCTGACGCTTAATCGCAGACGCAGCCTTCGCCTTTTTGCCAGAGTTCGACCAGCGACTCTGGCGCTTCCTGCTCGGGAACCAGCACAATGATGTCGGTATATTGCGCCTGATTGTGCCGGGTCCAGATTATCTGGATGCGAAAATAGCGCTGGTCGCCGCCACCGGGTGACGACCGCTGGCCGGGAGGCTCTCCCCGTGGAATAGCCTGCTCCAGTATGTTCACCACGCGCTGGCGCTGCGTGCTGTTAAGCGTCGAGAGCGCGATTCGCCGTAACCCGCTGAGATGGGGAATATAGGCCACGCCGCCTTCACGCGCCAGCTCAACCACCGCGTCATCCGTCAGTTCGGGAACCTGCATTTACAACACTCCCACCTGTTTCCAGGCTTGCTCAATGGCTGCTGCGACGTCACCACCCGATCGCTTTTCACCGTGTGCTACCGTCAGTTTCGCAAAGGCGTCAAAATCCGCATCTTGCGCCAGCTGTCGAGCGCAAACCGTGTCATACCAGGCATAACCCGCTTTCTCCCAGGCATAGCCGCCAATGGCCGTCGCGGCAAGGTAAAACGCGCGATTAGGAATGCCCGAATTAAGATGCACGCCGCCGTTATCTTCACGCGTTTTGATAAAGTCTTTCATATGCCCGGGCTGCGGATCCTTGCCGAGCAGGGGATCGTCATAGGCGGTTCCTGGTTCTGACATCGATCGCAGCCCTTTGCCATTGATCGCTGCCGCCAGCAGCCCTTCACCTATCAGCCAGTCGGCCTGGTCGGCCGTTTGCTTCAGGTGATACTGTTTCACCAGCGAGCCGAAAACATCAGATAATGACTCATTCAGCGCACCCGATTGTTCAAAGTAGATAAGCCCGGCTTCGGTTTCGGTTACGCCATGGCTAAGTTCATGTGCCACAACGTCAATGGCAATCGTGAAGCGGTTAAATATCTCGCCGTCACCATCGCCAAAAACCATCTGCTGACCATTCCAGAAAGCGTTCTGATATTCCCGCCCATAATGAACGGTGCCCGTCAGTATCAGCCCTTTATTATCCAGCGAGTCGCGATGATAATTTTTCCAGAAAAAATCATGGGTGATACCTAAATAATCATAGGCTTCATCGACGGCAATATCCCCATTTGACGGCTGTCCCTCATAACGCACCTGAGCGCCCGGCAGTTCCTGGGTCTGTTTTGCATCATAAATATCACGCTCCAGCTGCCCGGTTTTATTAACGTGCGGCGCAGCGGGTTTACCTGGCATATGTGCCATCAGCGTTTGTACATGTGTTAGTGTCTGGCGGGCGCAACGCTGCTGCGGCTCAGAGCCACTTTCAATAATACGACGAAGAATATACGGCGGGATCACGCTGTGAATTCGGGTCATGCTTCTCTCCTGTTTCTGGCAATGCCGAAAAAAGAAACACGTTAATTGTAAATGATGACGCCGCAGGCGGAGAGAAGTCAGAGTATTCGTACCGGTAAAAACTGGCATAACGCCTTATCAGCGTTTAGGTTTTTACTGCGGGCAAAGAGAGGGGCGTAATGAACAGACCGATCGCACTGGGTATAACCGGGTTCTCGTTAATCGCGGTGACGTATGGCATGGCGAGATTTTCCTGGGGTCTGATGCTGCCCGATATTCGTCAGGCCATCCCTTTCTCACCCCAGATTGCCGGAGGGATTGCCGCCTGTAGCTATGCGGCCTACTGCCTGTCAGTATTCTTTGCCTCTTCCCTCACCAACCGCTTTGGTCCCCGCGTACCGGCTTTGCTGGCAGCCGTCACGGCAGCGAGTGGACTGTTTATTCTGGCATTCTCGGCGCAGCCGCTCACCCTTGCGACAGGGTTATTTATTGCCGGATTAAGTTCGGGGCTGGCCTCACCCGCGCTTGCCGGAGCCGTAGATGATACCATTGCGCCAGATCGCCAGACCCTGGTGAACACCGTCATTAATGCCGGAACAAGCGCCGGGATCATCCTCTCGGTGCCGGTTCTGTTTTTTATGCCGGGAGGCTGGCGCGCGGCCTGTATCGTCTTTGCCCTGCTGGCACTGCTCTGCCTGCTGGCAGCGTGGCGTTATCTGCCGGGGCTGTCTACGCGCAAGCGAGAACAACTGCCATCCTGGCGCGGGTTGCTTCGCAAGCCGGGCATGTACCGGCTGTTAATGATTACTTTCGTGAGCGGCGTTGCCAGCGCCGCCTGGTGGAGTTTTGGCCGGAGCTGCTTACGAGCCATACCGGGCTTGATAGCGCCGTGACGCGGGTTCTGTGGCTGGTGAGCGGCGGGGCAGGGATCGTTGCCGTGTTTACCGGGAGTGCGGCAAAACGTATCGGGATGCGGGGCGTTTACCGGCTTTCGCAGATTTTTATGGCCGCCTCGCTGCTGGCTCTGGCGTTAAATGAAGGGTTTGCCTGGTGGCTGGTGCCAGTGGTGGCGATGAGCGGGGCGGGATACGTTATTTTGTCTGGCGTACTGCTGGTGCAGGGCGCGACTATCGCCCACCCGTCACCGGCTGTGGGGGTCAGTATGGCTTTTCTGATGCTGGCAGCCGGACAGGTTGTCGGCGCCGTGGTGTTTGGTCTGTTACTGGGAATGGCAGGCGCAGCCGTAGCGCTGGCCATTTTTTCCGGACTGTCCTGGGCGCTGCTTGCCGTCACGCCTGACGGCAAATCCTGATCACGCTTTTTTACGCGCGCGCGTTTTCTTTACCGGCGTCACGCCTTTCACTTCGCTTTCCACCCAGCCGTCTGACAGCCGGGTAGTAAGCACATCTCCGACGTTGACCTGTTTAGCCTGCTTCAGTACGTTGCCGTCGGTCGCGGTGGTCACGCTGTAGCCGCGCGCCAGCGTCGAGAGCGGGCTGACGGCTTCCAGATGGGTAACCGCATTACCAAAGCGCTCGCGGGTGCTGCTAAGCCGTGCGCGCAGGTTCTCCGCAAGACGATACTCAAGCTGCTGAATACGGGTTTGCGCCCGGTAGATGCGTGGCTGCGGGTTGTGCTGATTCAGGCGCTGAGTGGTGCGCTGCTGGCGCTGCGCCGCTCGTTTAAGCTGATTGTCCACCGCGAGGTTCATCCGCTGGCGCAGACGTTCCAGCACGGTTTGCTGACGCGCCAGACGCAGCTGGGGATGCTGCTGCTGCAGACGATGATGAAGCTGGGTAAAGCGACGGGTGCGGTTGGCAAGGAAATAGTCCATTGCCATCTCCAGGCGCTGCTGGCCGTTTTGCATCTGTCGTAGCAGCTCGAGCTGGTTACGGCTCACCACTTCTGCCGCGGCAGAGGGCGTGGGTGCACGCAGGTCAGCGACAAAATCTGCGATGGTGACGTCCGTCTCGTGCCCGACGGCGCTGACTACCGGGATCTGGCTGGCAAAAATCGCCCGCGCCACGCGTTCGTCGTTAAAGCTCCACAGATCTTCCAGCGAGCCGCCGCCGCGCCCGACGATCAGCACATCACACTCCTGACGGGCATTGGCGAGCTGAATGGCGCGAACAATCTGCCCGGGCGCATCGTCGCCCTGCACCGCAGTCGGGTAGATAATGACCGGCAGGGAAGGGTCGCGGCGTTTCAGCACATGCAGGATATCGTGCAGCGCGGCGCCGGTTTTCGAGGTGATCACCCCCACGCAGTGGGCAGGGGAGGGAAGCGGTTTTTTATATTGCTGATCGAACAGCCCTTCCGCGGACAGCGCGGCTTTCAGCTGCTCATACTTCTGCTGCAGAAGCCCTTCACCCGCTGGCTGCATGCTCTCAACGATAATCTGATAATCACCGCGCGGCTCGTACAGGGTGATACTGGCGCGTACCAGCACCTGCTGCCCGTGCTGCGGTCGGAAGGTCACCCGGCGGTTGCTGTTGCGGAACATCGCGCAGCGCACCTGGGCGGTATTGTCCTTCAGGGTGAAATACCAGTGACCGGATGCCGGTTGGGTGAAATTGGAGATCTCTCCGCTGATCCACACCTGGCCTATTTCCTGCTCAAGCAGCAAACGGACCGTCTGGTTAAGGCGGCTGACAGTATAAATTGAGGGGGATTGGGAGGATAACATGTGAGCGGGATCAAATTCTAAATCAGCAAGTTATTCAGTCGATAGTAACCTGATAAGAGGCAATCGCAAGCGTTTTTTATAAAAAAGTGTAGATGCAATCGGTTACGCTCTGTATAATGCCACGGCAATATTTAACCACCCAGGTCAGAGATATTGCCCATGCTACGTATCGCTAAAGAAGCACTGACGTTTGACGACGTCCTCCTCGTTCCCGCTCACTCCACCGTTCTGCCGAATACTGCCGACCTCAGCACGCAGTTGACCAAAACCATTCGCCTGAACATTCCTATGCTCTCCGCGGCAATGGACACCGTGACTGAAGCGCGCCTGGCTATCGCCCTGGCTCAGGAAGGCGGCATTGGCTTTATTCATAAAAATATGTCTATCGAGCGCCAGGCGGAAAGAAGTTCGCCGCGTGAAGAAACATGAATCTGGCATCGTTACCGATCCACAGACCGTTCTGCCAACCACGACCCTGCACGAAGTGAAAGCGCTGACCGAGCGTAACGGCTTTGCAGGCTACCCGGTTGTGACCTCCGATAACGAACTGGTGGGTATCATTACTGGCCGTGACGTACGTTCGTCACCGACCTGAACCAGCCGGTCAGCGTCTATATGACGCCGAAAGAGCGTCTGGTCACCGTGCGTGAGGGTGAATCCCGCGATGTGGTCTTCGCCAAAATGCACGAAAAAACGTGTTGAGAAAGCGCTGGTTGTGGACGACAGCTTCCATCTGCGCGGCATGATCACCGTTAAAGACTTCCAGAAAGCAGAACGTAAACCGAAACGCCTGTAAAGACGAGCATGGCCGTCTGCGCGTCGGTGCTGCGGTTGGCGCCAGGTGCGGGCAACGAAGAGCGTGTTGATGCGCTGGTTGCCGCAGGCGTTGACGTGCTGCTGATCGACTCCTCTCACGGCCACTCCGAAGGCGTGCTGCAACGCATTCGTGAAACCCGTGCAAAATACCCCTGACCTGCAGATCATCGGCGGCAACGTGGCCACTGGCGCAGGCGCACGTGCCCTGGCTGAAGCTGGTGTCAGCGCGGTGAAAGTGGGTATCGGCCCTGGCTCCATCTGTACGACCCGTATCGTTACCGGCGTAGGCGTTCCGCAGATCACCGCAGTATCCGACGCGGTAGAAGCGCTGGAAGGCACCGGTGTTCCGGTTATCGCTGATGGCGGTATCCGTTTCTCTGGCGACATCGCTAAAGCGATCGCTGCCGGTGCGGCAGCGGTGATGGTTGGCTCCATGCTGGCCGGTACGGAAGAATCCCCGGGCGAAATCGAACTCTTCCAGGGCCGTTCTTATAAATCATACCGTGGGATGGGTTCCCTGGGCGCGATGTCCAAAGGCTCCTCTGACCGTTACTTCCAGACCGATAACGCTGCCGACAAACTGGTGCCGGAAGGTATCGAAGGTCGCGTGGCTTACAAAGGCTACCTGAAAGAGATCATTCACCAGCAGATGGGCGGCCTGCGCTCCTGTATGGGCCTGACCGGCTGTGGTACCATTGACCTGCTGCGTACCAAAGCCGAATTCGTGCGTATCAGCGGCGCGGGTATTCAGGAAAGTCACGTTCATGACGTGACCATCACCAAAGAGTCCCCGAACTACCGTATGGGCTCCTGATAAGTTTCCACGCCCGGCTTATATGCCGGGCGATTTTGTTTCACTTGCCTCGGAATTAGCGTCAATGACGGAAAATATTCATAAACATCGCATTCTCATTCTGGATTTCGGTTCGCAATACACTCAGCTGGTCGCGCGTCGCGTACGTGAGCTGGGCGTTTACTGTGAGCTGTGGGCGTGGGATGTCACGGAAGCACAGATTCGCGAATTCAATCCAAGCGGTATCATCCTCTCCGGTGGCCCGGAAAGCACCACCGAAGCCAACAGCCCGCGCGCCCCGCAGTACGTGTTTGAAGCCGGCGTGCCGGTGTTCGGCGTCTGCTACGGCATGCAGACCAATGGCGATGCAGCTTGGTGGCCATGTTGAAGCATCCAACGAACGTGAGTTCGGCTACGCGCAGGTTGAAGTTCAGACCGACAGCGCGCTGATCCGCGGTATCGAAGACTCCCTGACCGCCGACGGCAAACCGCTGCTCGACGTCTGGATGAGCCACGGGGACAAAGTCACCGCTATCCCGTCCGACTTCGTGACCGTTGCCAGCACCGAGAGCTGCCCGTTTGCCATTATGGCCAACGAAGAAAAACGCTTCTACGGCGTGCAGTTCCACCCGGAAGTAACCCACACCCGTCAGGGTATGCGCATGCTGGATCGCTTCATTCGCGATATCTGCCAGTGTGAAGCGCTGTGGACGCCAGCCAAAATCATCGACGATGCGGTGGAACGTATTCGCCAGCAGGTCGGTGATGACAAAGTGATCCTTGGCCTTTCCGGCGGCGTTGACTCCTCCGTGACGGCGATGTTGCTGCACCGCGCCATTGGTAAGAACCTGACCTGCGTCTTCGTGGACAACGGTCTGCTGCGTCTGAACGAAGCCCAGCAGGTGATGGACATGTTCGGTGACCACTTCGGTCTGAACATCGTTCACGTAGAAGGCGAGAAGCGCTTCCTCGACGCGCTGGCGGGCGAGAACGATCCTGAAGCCAAACGTAAAATCATCGGCCGCGTGTTCGTGGAAGTGTTCGACGAAGAAGCGCTGAAGCTGGAAGACGTGAAGTGGCTGGCACAGGGCACCATCTACCCGGACGTGATCGAATCCGCGGCTTCTGCCACCGGTAAAGCACACGTCATCAAATCTCACCACAACGTGGGCGGCCTGCCGAAAGAGATGAAGATGGGTCTGGTTGAGCCGCTGCGTGAGCTGTTCAAAGACGAAGTGCGTAAGATCGGCCTGGAGCTGGGTCTGCCGTACGACATGCTCTACCGTCACCCGTTCCCGGGTCCAGGCCTGGGCGTGCGCGTGCTGGGCGAAGTGAAGAAAGAGTACTGCGACCTGCTGCGTCGCGCAGACGCGATCTTCATCGAAGAGCTGCACAAAGCCGACCTGTACAACAAAGTGAGCCAGGCGTTCACCGTCTTCCTGCCGGTTCGCTCTGTAGGCGTAATGGGCGATGGCCGTAAGTACGACTGGGTTGTCTCCCTGCGTGCGGTTGAGACTATCGACTTTATGACCGCTCACTGGGCGCATCTGCCGTATGACTTCTTAGGCCGCGTGTCTAACCGCATCATCAACGAAGTTAACGGTATTTCCCGCGTGGTGTATGACATCAGCGGTAAGCCACCGGCAACGATTGAGTGGGAATAACGCCCGCCCAATAATCTCGTCATGATTAAAGCCCGCAGTCAGCGGGCTTTTTTTCGCCGGTATCATTTCACCGCTTGCTCAATCGTCCGGGCAATTTCTTCCGGCTGACTCACCATCGATACATGACTTGCCGTCACTTCGGTAGTTTTTGGCATGAATCGCTTTCGCCATGGCCCGCTCCAGGTCCGGGTTGATCATCCGGTCATTCTTGCTGACCACATACCAGCTCGGCTTATCACGCCAGGCTGCGTGGGTAACTTTTTCCGCAAAGGCATCTGCACGTATCGGGCCTTGGGTAGCGGTCAGCGTGTTCTGCTCAGCCGCTTTAAGGTCTGGCGCAAAGTCCTGGCGTACCGATTTGCCCGGCAGATAGAGAAAACCGTCGGCGGTTTTAGCGATTCCTGCGCTGCCCGGCGGGGCAGGATAGCTCCCCGCCAGATCCGCCGTGGACTGGCCGGCGTCCGGGGCAAATGCCGCCACATAAACCAGTGATTTCACCCGCGCATCGTTGCCCGCCTCGCTGATCACCGTGCCGCCCCAGGAGTGCCCCACCAGTACCACATCGCCGTTAGCCCGGGCGATGGCGCGTTGGGTGGCGGCGACATCCTCTTTCAGCGACGTGAGTGGCAGCTGAACGGCAATGACCTCGGTATGCTGACGTTGCAGTTGGTCGATAACCCGGTTCCAGCTGCTGCCGTCGGCAAAAGCACCATGCACCAGCACCACGGTTTTAGTATTCGCCAGCGCCGTACCACTGGCCGTAGCCAGCAGCAGGCCCACTGCCAGGGAATGAATAGACAGTTTTTTCATGGTTAAGCCTCAACGATAAATATCGGCGGTGCCTGACAGAGTGTTGTTTCCCCCGGCAGAGGTAATGTGGAACGCGCCTGCACCTGCTTTGGCAGCCTTGGCCTGCAGTTTCGCCTCCAGATCCGCGAGCGACGTTGCGCCGCTGCTGTCAGAAACGGTGCCAATTTTTTGCAGCCCCTGAGGCTGGTTAATTTCCTGGGCAGCGAAAGCGCTAGAAGCCATGGCAGCAGAGAAGGCCAGGACAGCAATCAGTAATGTTTTCATGGTTCAAATCCTCAAAAATAGGTAAGGGGTTGTGTTCAGTGCATAACCGCAGCATGCGGCGGCACGGTGAATTCGATGGTTTTACGGTCAACAGGCTTATGGGTTGGGTCGGCAAGAATAATGGTCACCTTGTGATGACCCGCGGGGAGTCCCACCAGAATGACAGGCTCACCGCTGGCGTCGGCCCAGTGCCAGGGGTTGTCATCCACGATGACGTGGATATGGCCGATGCGCGGTGTCACTTTTAGCGCTTCGGGTCCGAATACGGGTTCGATGCGCATGTTCTCTGTACGGTATTGAATAAAGACCGCGCCTTTACTTAGCGGGCCAGCCAGCGGCGGATCGACAATCAGCTTCGCCGGGGGCTGCGTTTGTTCGAGCGGTGCGACGGCGGCAGGGCCGTTAACATCCGCGGCACTCAGCCCGCTTAACGGCGCGGCCCAGGTGCAGCCAGACGTCAGCGCGAACAGAGTGAGCAATAAATTTTGACGCATCATTCGGGTATCTCCTCATCAGGTCATCAATGGCGACAGATACAGAAAACCATTTTTATGTATCGGGTCTGTTTGCTGCGGGCGGCTTTTTTGTATGGCTGCGTAAGCAGGGCGTCGCGGATACAGTGCGATACATTCCGCGCAAGCGCGGGGCAGGGTCTGCTGGCATGGTGTCTGCAGTGGCATCCATGTGGGTGCTAAAGCAAACAGGAGGATCACCATCATGAATCACGAAAAAGTGGCGTTGGTTTTCGGCGGCGCACGCGGGATTGGGGCGGCTATTGCGGTGCGACTGGCGCACGAGGGCTATCGGATTGCCGTCACCTGGGTATCACGCCCGGACCGGGCGCAGGCGCTGGTCTCTACAATTGAACGTCAGGGGGAGCAGGCTATAGCCATTGAAGCCGACAGCGCAGACGCGGCGGCTATCCAGGCGGCAGTGGATACGACGTTACAGCAGTACGGCAGGCTGGATGTCGCGGTGGTCAATGCGGGCGTGTTACGTCTCGGGACCATTGAGGCATATTCGCTGGCAGATCTGGATGCCACTCTGGCCGTCAACGTGCGCGGCGTCTTCCTCGCCATTCAGGCGGCGGTGAAACAGATGGCCGAAGGCGGACGGGTGATCACCATCGGCAGTAATACCGCGGTACGTACCGGTCATGCAGGCAGCAGTGTTTATGCCATGAGTAAAGCGGCCGTGGCGTCGATGGTGCAGAACCTCGCGCTGGATCTGGCGCCACGACGTATTACGATCAACAACATCCAGCCGGGTCCCATCGCCACCGATATGACCGCCGGAATGGCGGAGCAGATCGTCGGAAGCATTCCGCTGCAGCGGATGGGGGAGCCGGACGAGATCGCCTCGCTGGCGGCATGGCTTGCCGGTGAGTCGTCCGGCTACATGACCGGCGCAAGCCTGACCATTGACGGTGGCTTTGTACTTTAGTCGCTGAGGGCAGGGATGCCTGCTTCACTCTGTGAGGCCTGACCCTTTACAATCGCCACCCGCCAGTCCGGCAATCACCAGCGTTAGCCCCCACGATACCCACATCCCGCCGATTACCCCTGCTGCCCGGTTCAACCAGGCGTAGGCCAGCGGGGAGGCCGCTGCCATCACCTGGGCGGGGATCAGCAGTACCCCGGTGCGTCGGGCATACTCTTCAGGCGCAAATAGCTGCAGCGGCAGCGTGGCTTTCACGATAGTCACCAGCCCGTTAATCGCCCCATAGCCCAGCACAAAACCGGCGGCAGACCAAAGGAAGAGCGTACTGCTCAGCCCGAGCAGAAAGCAGGCCGGCATGGCGAGGGCGGTAAGCAGCGTCAGACGCAGCGGAGTGAGTCCTGCCCCGGCAACCACCTCCAGAAAGCGCGCCCCGGTCTGCCCCATTCCCCATAACATGCCGACGGTAACCGGCAGCCCCACGCTGGTAATAAATTCCGGCAGGTGGGTGGAGGTGCCGTTAGAGACAAAGGTGATCAGCGCAATGAAGGTGGCATACAGCCAGCCGTTGCGTCGATCCTGTCCCCCCGGCAGGTGGGGCCGGTTTACGTCCTGTCGGGCGGGTGTGATGAGGTATCGACAGGGTTAATGCCGCGCTCAGCAAACCGAACAGGGCATAGACCAGCAGTGCACTCCGCCAGCTCATGATCGTCAGCAGCGCATCGCCCAGCGGCCAGAACACGACCGAGGCCAGCCCGCCAGCCAGCGTGACGCGTGAGATAGTTCGCCGCGCCTGTTGCCCGTAAAGAGTTACCAGCGCCGCGAACAGCGCATCGTACAGCGACAGACGCATGCCAATGCCGGCCACAATCCATGCCGCGTACCAGGTGACAAGCGAATGAGCGTAGGCCATCGCCCCACAGCTGGCGGAAATCAGCAGCGAGCCAATCATCACCACGCGCTGCCCTCCCATTCGCGCCAGCAGGTTCGCGACAAACGGCGAGAGGGCGGCCATCACCAGCATGGCGAGAGTCAGGCCCGAATAGATTGCTGGTGACGACCAGCCGCTATCGGCCGTGATTGCCCGGGCGAAGGTGCCCGGCATATAGAAAGAGATCCCCCAGTTGATAAGCTGGTTACAACCCGTGGTAAGGGGGAGCGCGCGGGGCAGGGCCAGGTTTTTCATTATCTTTCATTCCATCAGACAGTTATCCTGAGCATATCGCGCGCATCTGGATGCTGGCAGGCCGGTGCGTTTATGGCTCCTATAAGAGAAACTTTGTGATGACGACGCTGAATCTGGGACAGCTGGCGACCTTTCGACTGGTCGTTCAGCGCGGCAGCTTTTCTGCGGCTGCGGATGTGCTGGGGATTTCGCAACCGGCGGTCAGTCTGCAGATCCGCCAGCTTGAGCAGTTTTTGCAGGCGCGGTTAATCGAGCGTACCGGGCGGGGCGTCAAAGCCACGGCGGCCGGGCTGGCGTTATTCACCCACGGCGAACGTATTGAGCAGGCGGTGGAGGAGACAATCCGGGCGGTGGCCGCGTTCAGCCAGGAGGTGAGCGGAACGATCACAATCGGGATGGGGGCGACGGCCTGCATCCATCTTCTGCCGCCGCTGTTGCAGCAGCTCCGTCAGGATCATCCCCTGCTGCGGGTGGGGGTCACCACAGGCAACACCCTGGAGATCGTTCGTGCCATAGAAGAGAACCGTCTCGATCTGGGCCTGGTGACCTTACCCGCTACTGGTTCGGCCCTGGCGATCGCCCCGGTGATGGATGAAGAGTTTGTTTTTATTGCCGCAGCCGATCAGCAGAGGCTGTTTACCACTTTGAACGCAACGGAGCTGCAGGCTCACCCATTTATCGCTTTTGGTGCCGGGAGCAGCACAAGGGCAGTGATCGACGCCTGGTTCCAGGCCAGCGCTGTGCAAGTGGAACCGGTAATGCAGTCCGGCAGTATCGAGGCAATTAAGCGCATGGTGCGCGTCGGGCTGGGGTACAGCATTATTCCACGCATGGCGGTAGCGTGTGCAGAAGACCGGCAGGGATTATGCGTGCAGTCGCTTACGCCGGTTTTACAGCGCCAACTGGCGATCGTCATGCGTCAGGATAAAGTACTGAGTAAAGGTATCAGCGAAACTATTCGATTATTACAAACCGTGAAATAATTTAATTAGCCCGTAAAAACAACCGGATTAATTAATTGTCGTGGAGGGACGTTCGACATATTCGCCCGAGAGGCTGGATTGTTGCGCATGCTTTTTCTCCTGGTGGTGATACCAGGCTCCAATGGAGGAGTAAACGAAGCGGCCCACAAAAAAGAATAAGCTGATTAGCAGTATGATACGCGTCATCCGAGTGTTAAACCGATGTCGTTTCCGCATACGTGTGGCCTGACTCACTATAGTGTTCCTGAAAATACCCTGAGGGCGATATGCCATTAAGGCATACGGGGGGCCACAGGGGTCAATTATTCGGATTGTAAAATTACGTCAACGATAATTCACTTGTTGTTATGTATAATAATTACTTTATTTACGCCATTGATAAATCGCACAAAAGTAGCGTTAAAAAATGTGAATATTTTTTTCTGGTAATAATATCTTTGATTTAAGTCAAATCTTGCTTGCCCTGGCTTACTAAAATCTTTGCTCCTTCGTGTAAGTGTTATTTGCCCGCACGACTATGTCGTCAGGTTGGATGCCTGTCTGAACTGCCCCTGGATGAGCGGGTTAACTATGGCATCTATGACTATTTTCTCCTTATACAAAACATACAAAGACCGCTGGTGGGCACTGCCGTTGATCTTGCCGATCGTGCTGCTGCCTGTTGCGCGTCTTGCCACCACCTACGCCCAGATTAACGGAAACCCGGTCGTGCTTTATTACATGCCGCTGGCATTCTTACTGTCGCTGATGCTGTTTTATGGCATGGCGGCTGTGCCGGGCATAGTGATTGCACTCTTTGTTCGCTATTACCCCTCGATAGGCGGGTACGAAACTGCCATGGCTATTGGCCATTTCATGATTCCGATAACCCTCAGTTGGGGCGGATATCGGGTCTTCGCCCCCCGCCGTAACAGGGTCGCCTATGGCGACGCACGGCTGATGGGGCAGCGGTTGTTCTGGCAAATGTTTTGTCCGGCCACGATTTTTCTGCTGTTGTTTCAGTTCGCCATCTACCTTGGCGTCTATGAGACGCGGTTTGACCTGGTAAATCTCAGCCCCTCCGGGATTCGTTCGCTGATTAACTATCAGGCCCTGCTCGTTGGCTGCCTGACGGGTGTGCCTTTCAGCTACTTCATCATCCGCACCCTCCGTCATCCCCGCTACCTGCGAAGCCTGATGTCGCAGATTAAGGGCCAAATCGACGGTAAAGTCACGGTAACCGAAGTGGTTATCTGGACAGCGGCAACCAGCGCGCTGCTGGCCTTGCTCCTCTGGCCCATCACCGAAAACAGCACCATCTTTAGTACCAATTACACCCTGTCGCTGCTGATGCCGGTAATGCTATGGGGATCGATGCGCTTCGGTTATAAGCTGATGTCCCTCATCTGGACCCCGGTGCTGATTGTCTCTATTCACTTTTTTGACAGCTATATTCCCCAGTCGCAGGGCTATGATATTCAGCTCACCATCACCACCTCCAGCTATCTGGTCTTTACCTTTGTGGTGGTTTACATGGCGATGCTGGCGACGCGTCAGCGGACGATTAATAACCGCGCCAGACGGCTGGCATTTCTCGACCCGGTGGTACACATGCCCAACCTGCGGGCGCTCACTCGCGCCCTGGGGAAAAAACCCTGGTCGGTGCTCTGCTTCCTGCGCATGCCGGAACTGGAGATGTTGGGACGCAACTACGGCTTATTACTCCGTATCCAGTACAAACAGAAACTGGCCGCGTGGATTAACGGCTGTCTGCAGCCGGATGAGTGCGTGTATCAGTTGTCCGGGCACGATCTGGTATTACGGCTGAATACCGAGTCTTATCAGTCCCGTATTGACGAGCTGGATTTGCATATCAAGCGTTTCCGCTTTCTCTGGGACGGGATGCCGCTCCAGCCGCAGGTGGGCATCAGCTATTGCTACGTGCGTTCTCCGGTGGTGCACCTTTATCTTCTGCTGGGGGAGCTGGGCACCATTGCAGATCTCTCCCTGGCAACCAATCACCCGGAAAACCTGGAGCAGCGGGGCGCCATTAATCTGCAACGTGGCCTGAAAGACAAAGTCGCGATGATGAGTCGCCTGCAACGCGCGCTGGAAAAAGATCAATTTACCCTGCTGGCACAGCCCGTACAGGGGATCCGCGGCGATGACTATCACGAGGTGCTGCTCCGGCTGCAAAATGATGACGCGGAGTTGATATCGCCCGATGTATTCCTGCCCGTCGCGCAGGAGTTTGGCCTCTCTTCGCGTATCGATATGCTGGTGGTGGAGAAGACGCTGCAGTTTATGGCCGATAACCGGGAGAGCCTGCCGGGTCAGCGATTTGCCATTAATCTGTCGCCGTCATCCGTTTGCCGGGCACAACTGCCCCTTGAGGTGGGCCGCATGCTGCAAACCTATGGCATTGAGAGCTGGCAGCTTATTTTTGAGATCACCGAGAGCAGCAGTTTTTGCAACGCCGGGCTGGCCATGCAGACGATGAATCATTTGCAACAGATGGGATGCCGGATTGCTATTGATGATTTTGGCACCGGCTACGCCAGTTACGCCCGCTTAAAAAATGTGGATGCCGATATCCTTAAAATCGACGGCAGCTTTATCCGCAATATCGTCAGCAACAGCCTGGATTATCAGATTGTGGCTTCGATTTGCCATCTGGCGCGGATGAAGAAAATGCTGGTGGTGGCGGAGTATGTCGAGAGCGAAGAGATCCGTTGCGCCGCGGAGGCGCTGGGGATCGATTACTTCCAGGGTTATTTAATCGGTAAACCCGTACGGCTGGAGACGTTGCTGTCGAAACAGGCGCTCATGAAGAGCGCCTGACAGGAGATTACGCGGCGACGTTCGGAGAGTGCTCTTCTTCAATTTTCAGGCACCAGCCGGTAACGGCGCTCCAGTACTGCTGCTCTCTTTCCAGATCCAGCAGCACCAGTGCGTTCTGGCTAAACCAGTCGTGCGGGAAGCTTAACGTCCAGTGGTTATCGTCCGTGGTGAGCGTCAGCGTCGGCGGCGTGGTTGTCGCCTGGCGCTGGTTGTTGAGCAGCACGCCCAGACGTAACAGCTGGATCAACGGCAGGAACTGTTTTTTCTTGAACAGCGTAAAGCGTGGCAATTCGTCCAGCTTAACGGCTTTGCGATGATAGCGTACCAGCGAAGCCATCATGGTCTGCTGCTCCTGGTTAAAGCCAGGCAGATCGCTGTTTTGCAGAATGTAGGCCGAGTGGCGATGCATCCCGCTGTGATTGATGTTCAGCCCGACTTCATGCAGCATCGCCGCCCACTTAAGCAGAGCCGCCAGCTGCGGATGCGCCAGTTTCGGGTTCTGGGTTTCCCACTGTTCATACATATGGGTAGTGGTTTCCAGCACCCGCTTCGCCTGCTCGCGATCGATGTTGTACTGATTCGCCAGGCTCTGCGCGGTACGGCTGCGAATATCCTGGTGACGGAATCGACCTTCCATCTCATACAGCACGCCTTCGCGCAGTGCGCCGTCAGACAGGCGCAGTTCACGGATGGCCAGCGCATCGAACACGCCGCAAAGGATGGCCAGACCCGGTACAAAGACCGCTTTGCGCTCTTCAGACAGCCCAGGCAGGCTCAGCGCCTCAAAGCTCTTATGCTTGACCACCTCTTCCATCAGCATCGACAGACGCTCCGGGGTGATAAAACCGTCTTTTTCGCCCATCTCCACCAGCACTTCATGTGCGGCTTTGATTGTACCCGAAGCGCCGAGCGCCACGTTCCAGCCCTGGAGTCGATATTGCCAGGCAAGCGTCTCCAGCTTTTGAACCGCGGCCATGCGCGCACGCTGGAAGTTTTCCCGGGTAATGATCCCACCCGGGAAATAGAGTTGGGCAAAACTGACGCAGCCCATCCGGCGGCTTTCGACCAGATGCGGCTCAAAGTTTTCGCCAATCACCAGCTCGGTAGAGCCACCGCCGATATCGATCACCAGCTTGCGGCCTTTTTCGGGCTGAGTATGTTCCACACCCATGAAAATCAGTCGGGCTTCTTCATTGCCTGAAATGATCTCGATAGGGTAGGGAATCACCTGCTCCGCACGCTTTAAAAATTCCGTGGCGTTCGAGGCCTGACGAAGAGTGTGGGTTCCAACAATGCAAACGCTCGACGGGGTGAAACCCTGCAGACGTTCGGCAAACAACGACAGGCAGTTTAGCCCGCGCTCCATGGCCTCTTCGCTGAGCATATTGTTAGCGTCCAGGCCATCCGCCAGGTGAACGCGCTGTTTCAGCCGACCGATGATCTGCATTGCGCCATCAACCTCACGGGCAATGACCATGTGGAAGCTGTTAGAACCAAGGTCGACTGCAGCAAATTCCTGCGGTCGTGGGGTCTTATCGTTTATCGGCATAGGTTAATCGGGTTGCTCGAGTGATTTGATATAGTCGTAAATCGCCAGCTGTGCCCGTACTTTACGGCGATTGCCGCGCGGCACATAGCGGTTGCTCAGTTCTTTATCGATATAACGTGCTTTTACAGTATCGCTTAACAGTAAATCGATGATATCTAGAATTTGCTGCTTCAATCGCGGGTCGAGCAGCGGCGCCGCCACTTCGATTCGATAATCGATGTTGCGCGTCATCCAGTCTGCGGAAGAGAGGTAAACGCGTTTATCGCCACCGTTCTCAAAAATATAGATGCGATCGTGTTCAAGATAGCGGTCAACGATGCTCATGACGCGAATATTTTCGCTGATCCCTTCCAGATCGGGGATCAGGGAGCACATACCGCGGATCAGCAGATTGACCTGAACCCCGGAACTGGACGCTGCATACAGACGATCCACCAGCCCTTTATCGACGAGGTTGTTGAGCTTCAGCGTAATGCCAGCCGGCAGGCCGTTCTGGGCATTAGCAATCTCTTTGTCGATCATATCATACAGCAGGCGACGGGAGTTTTGCGGCGACACCAGCAGGTAGTCGAAGCTGACCGGACGATACGGGTTCTCAATGAAGTTAAAGACCCGGCGCACCTCGTTGGTGATGCGCGCATCGGCGGTAAGCAGCGAGTAGTCGGTGTAAATGCGCGCCGTCTTCTCGTTAAAGTTGCCGGTACCGATGTGGGCATAACGCACGACATCATCCCCCTCTTTACGGGAGATGAGGAACAGCTTGGCGTGGATCTTCAGCCCCGGGGCCGAGAAGATCACGTGTACGCCCGCTTCGGTCAGACGGCGCGCCCAGTGAATGTTGGCCTCTTCATCGAAGCGTGCCTGCAACTCTACCACCACGGTGACTTTCTTCCCGTTATGGGCGGCATGAATCATCGCATCGATAATGCGGGAGTCTTTCGCCACGCGGTAGATGTTGATTTTAATCGCCAGCACGTTGGGATCGAACGATGCCTGACGCATCAGCTCCAGCACGTGTTCAAAGGTGTGGTACGGATAGTAGAGCAGGACGTCGCGCTCGCGGATGGCATCGAAGCCGTTGCGGAACTTATCGAACCAAATATGGCGCAGGCGCGGCAGCGGCTTGTTCACCAGGTTGGCTTTGCCGACGTTCGGGAAGCCGATAAAGTCTTTAAAGTTGTGATAGCGACCGCCCGGCACGATGGAGTCGTAGCGGGAGATTGTCAGCTTTTCACGCAGCATCTCGACCATCGCGTCCGGCATATCACGCTGATACACAAAGCGCACCGGCTCGGCGGTTAGACGTTGCTTAAGGCTGGAGGACATCAGCTCCATCAGGCTGGCTTCCATCTCGTGCACCAGGTCGTACTCGGCGTCACGGGTCATCTTCATGGAATAGGCGTTCAGCGCGTCGTAATCGAAGAAGCCTTTAAAGATGTCGTCCAGACAGTAGCGCAGGATGTTATCCAGCAGGATCATCGGCTTGCGACGACGCGGCGTTTCCGGCGGCAGATTGACGAAGCGCGGCACCTTATCTGACGGGATCTCCAGCAGCGCATAGCGAATGCTGTCGCCGCGGATAATTTCCACCGCCAGATAGGTGTAGTCATCCTTCAGGAACTGCACCAGATCGGTTTCACGGTTAATCAGAATGGGGGTGATGTGCTGGCGCAGATACTGTTTGAAATAGTGGCGTAGCCAGCTCTGCTGGTTGACCGAAAGCTGTCGCTCATTGATCAGGAAGATTTGATTGCGTGCCATCTCCAGCAGCAATTCGTTATACAGACTGTCAAATTCCTGATCGGCTTTTAGCACCCGGGACTGGATCTTGCCAAGCAGATGACGCGAATTCGAGTTTAAACCCTGCTCTTCGCTAATGATGATTCGGCGTTTCAGTTCAGCAAAGCGAACTTTGTAGAACTCGTCCAGGTTGTTTGAGTAAATCCCCAGAAAACGCATGCGCTCAATCAGCGGGTTACTTTTATCCGCTGCTTCCTGAAGCACGCGCTCGTTGAATGCTAACCAGCTTAACTCTTTCTCGATGTATAACTTTTCCTGACCCATTACTACTCACACTCCAGTTCAATCACAGGACGTGGTAAATCCGTCTCGCCTTTATTATGGCGAGCATTTCCACTATATGTCCAACTGTGTCAGAAAAGTATGACAGTTAAATTTTTTCTTGAAGAATAATAGAGGGTTGGCGGCATTGCCCGTCGGCGCTTTGTTTGCGCGGACCTATATTCAGAGAGACCGGGTAAGCAAAGCCTACCCGGCAAAAGATTACTCTTCGGCCGCATGGCCTTGTGGAGGTAGCGGCGAGCCATCCAGCCAGGCGGTGCCGTCGCGCATCGCCAGGCGGCCATCCACAAACCAGCTCACCACCAGCGGGTAGATGGCGTGCTCCTGGGCCTGAACCCGGGCGGTAACATCCTCTTCGCTGTCGCCTTCAAACACCGGCACTTTCGCCTGCAGGATCACCGGGCCGCCGTCCAGTTCGTCAGTGACAAAGTGAACCGAGGTGCCGTGCTCCGCGTCGCCATTCTCCAGCACCTGACGATGAGTATTCAGGCCAGGATATTTTGGCAGCAGGGAAGGGTGGATGTTCAGCAGACGTCCGGCATAGTGGGCTACAAACGCCGGGCTGAGGATCCGCATATAGCCCGCCAGCACCACCACATCCGGGGCGTAGGCGTCGATCTCCTGCACCAGTTCGCGGTCAAAGGCTTCGCGGCTGGCAAACTGGGAAGCGCTGAGCGCATGCGCGGCAATGCCCGCTTCGCGGGCGCGCTCAAGGCCGAACGCATCGGCCTTGTTACTGAATACTGCGCGGAGGGTGCCGTTGATTTTCTTCTGTTTGCAGGCATCGATGATAGCCTGCAAATTACTTCCGTTACCGGAAATGAGCACCACTATATTTTTCATTCAATGACCACACGCTGTTCGGCATCAGAAGCCTTGATGATACCGATTTTCCACGCGTTTTCACCTTTCGCCTGCAGCAGCGCCAGGGCATTGTCCACTTCGCTGGCTGGCAGGGCGATCAGCATCCCCACGCCGCAGTTGAAGGTGCGATACATTTCGTGGTCGCTGACGTTACCGGCATCCTGCAGCCAGTTGAACACCGCTGGCCACTGCCAGGAGGATTCGTCGATCACGGCCTGGGTGTTGTCCGGCAATACGCGTGGGATGTTTTCCAGAAGCCGCCGCCGGTCAGGTGGGCGATAGCGTGAACGTCCACGTTCGCGATCAGTTCCAGGATGGGATTTCACGTAGATACGGGTAGGTTCCAGCAGGTGATCGGCCAGCGGTTTGCCTTCCAGTTCGGTCGTCAGTGGATCGCAGCCGCTGACTTCGACAATTTTACGCACCAGCGAGTAACCGTTGGAGTGTGGGCCGCTGGAACCCAGGGCAATCAGCACATCGCCGTCGGTCACTTTGCTGCCGTCAATGATCTCGGATTTCTCGACAACGCCTACGCAGAAACCGGCTACGTCGTAATCTTCGCCGTGGTACATCCCCGGCATTTCAGCGGTTTCACCGCCAACCAGCGCACAGCCAGACTGCAGGCAGCCTTCAGCGATACCGCTGATCACGCTGGCTGCGGTGTCCACGTCCAGCTTGCCGGTCGCGTAGTAGTCGAGGAAGAACAGCGGCTCAGCACCCTGACCACCAGGTCGTTAACACACATGGCAACCAGATCAACACCGATGGTGTCGTGGCGTTTCAGATCCATCGCCAGACGCAGCTTGGTGCCTACGCCGTCGGTGCCCGAGACAGAACCGGTTCACGGTATTTTTGCGGCAGCGCGCACAGGGCGCCGAATCCTCCCAGCCCACCCATTACTTCCGGGCGGCGGGTTTTTTTAACTACCCCTTTGATACGGTCAACCAGCGCATTACCTGCGTCAATATCTACACCGGCATCTTTGTAGCTGAGAGAAGTTTTGTTGGTCACGGCTCAAGTCCCCACGCGATTGCATTGCGATTGTAAGAAAATCGCGCAATTCTAACAGTCCAGGCAAACGTTTGCGAGCTATTCTGCAACAGAAAAACGGGTCCCTGAAAATGCAGCAAAATCGCGATTCGCTACGCAAACTTGAACCGTTCACGAAAATGAAACCGGGTACATTCTTTTCTTGCACCCTTCGCTGAATGCACATCATTTCACTGAAACCGGTTTCTGTACTCTTTTTTTGCCGAAAATTAACGCTGAATGAGGGATATCGGCATGTCAGGATTCAAAGAGGGTTTTTCTGTGGGGCGGCGCGGTAGCGGCGCATCAACTTGAAGGCGGCTGGCAAGAGGGCGGGAAGGGCCCAAGCGTCGCTGACGTGGATGACCGCAGGCGCACATGGCGTCCCGCGCGAAATCACCGACGGGGTGCTGCCGGGCAAAAACTACCCCAATCATGAAGCCATCGGATTTCTATCACCGTTACAAAGAAGATATCCAACTGTTCGCGGAACTGGGCTTTAAATGCTTCCGCACCTCCATTGCCTGGACACGTATTTTCCCAAAGGTGACGAACAGCAGCCCAACGAGGCAGGCCTGCAGTTTTATGACGATCTGTTTGATGAGTGCCTGAAGCACGGCATCGAGCCGGTTATTACCCTCTCGCACTTCGAAATGCCGTATCACCTGGTGAGCGAATATGGCGGCTGGCCGCAACCCGCAAACTGATCGACTTCTTTGTGCGCTTTGCCAGCGTGGTATTTGAACGTTATCAGCACAAAGTGAAGTACTGGATGACCTTCAACGAGATTAACAACCAGGCCAACTTCCACGAAGACTTCGCACCCTTCACCAATTCCGGCCTGAAATACCAGCCGGGCGAAGATCGCGAGCCGGTGATGTTCCAGGCGGCGCACTATGAGCTGGTGGCCAGCGCGCTGGCGGTAAAAGCCGGACGTGACATCAACCCGTCCCTGCGGATTGGCTGCATGATTGCCATGTGTCCTATCTACCCGCTGACCTGCGCCCCGGACGACATGATGATGGCGATGAACGCCATGCACCGCCGCTACTGGTTCACCGACGTACACGTGCGCGGTGCCTATCCACAGCATCTGCTGAACTACTTTGCCCGTCGTGGTTTTGAGCTGGATACCACCGAAGAGGATAAAGCGGCGCTGAAACAGGGCTGCGTGGATTACATCGGCTTCAGCTATTACATGTCGTTTGCCACCAAAGCGACGGCGGATAACCCGCAACTGGATTACGACGAGAGCAAAAGCCTGGTCTCCAACCCCTACGTGCAGAAATCGGACTGGGGCTGGCAGATTGACCCGGTGGGGCTGCGCTACTCCCTGAACTGGTTCTGGGATCACTACCAGCTGCCGCTGTTTATCGTCGAGAATGGTTTTGGCGCTATCGATGTGCTGGAGAGCGACGGCACGGTGAACGACCAGTACCGCATCGACTATCTCAGCGCCCATATCCGCGAGATGAAAAAAGCGGTAGTGGAGGATGGCGTGGATCTGATGGGCTACACCCCGTGGGGCTGCATCGATCTGGTCTCTGCCGGTACCGGCGAAATGAAAAAACGCTATGGCTTTATCTATGTCGATAAAGACAACGAAGGCAACGGCACGCTGAATCGCAGTAAGAAAAAATCCTTTGCCTGGTATCAGAAGGTGATCGCCAGCAACGGCGAGACGCTGTAGCTCTGTGACATGGCCGGGTAAGCGCAGCGCCACCCGGCGAAACCCCGCATAAAGGCCGGAGATCCCCCCTCCGGTTTTTTTTGTCTCTTTTATACTCTCTGCAGCCTGTTATTCACTTTGGTTGATCCCGGTCAAGCAAGATGGGTATGGCGCAGTCTGAAAAAAGCGGTATAATCCGGCGATTTTTTTTGTGGCTGCCACCCGAAGGAGAAAGAGAATGAAGATTGTGGAAGTGAAACACCCACTCGTTAAACACAAGCTGGGCCTGATGCGTGAGCATGACATCAGCACTAAGCGCTTTCGTGAACTGGCTTCTGAAGTTGGCAGCTTACTGACTTATGAAGCAACCTCCGATCTGGAAACCGAAACGGTGACCATTGAAGGCTGGAACGGCCCAGTACAGGTTGAGCAGATCAAAGGCAAAAAAATTACCGTTGTGCCAATCCTGCGTGCGGGTCTGGGCATGATGGAAGGCGTGCTGGAGCACGTCCCGAGCGCGCGTATCAGCGTGGTCGGTATCTACCGTAACGAAGAAACTCTGGAGCCGGTGCCGTATTTCCAGAAGCTGGTTTCCAACATCGACGAGCGTATGGCGCTGGTCGTTGACCCAATGCTGGCCACCGGTGGTTCGATGATCGCCACTATCGATCTGCTGAAAAACGCGGGCTGCAGCAGCATCAAGGTGCTGGTACTGGTTGCCGCACCGGAAGGGATCGCCGCGCTGGAAAAAGCGCACCCGGACGTGGAGCTGTACACCGCGTCTGTTGATCAGGGTCTGAACGAGCACGGGTACATCATCCCGGGCCTCGGCGATGCCGGTGATAAGATTTTTGGTACTAAGTAAGTGATAAACGAAAAAGAAGCCGACTTTGATAGTCGGCTTTTTTTTGAATAAAAAAACCAACCGTTAAAAACAAACAACACTTGAGGAAAACACTATGACGCGCCGTGCTATCGGGGTGAGTGAAAGACCGCCACTTTTACAGACAATCCCGCTTAGTTTGCAGCACCTGTTTGCGATGTTTGGCGCAACCGTGCTGGTGCCAATCCTGTTCCACATTAACCCGGCCACCGTGCTGTTGTTTAACGGCATCGGAACGCTGCTGTACCTCTTCATCTGTAAAGGTAAAATCCCGGCCTATCTGGGTTCGAGCTTTGCCTTTATCTCGCCGGTCCTGTTGCTGTTGCCTTTAGGCTATGAAGTGGCGCTGGGTGGTTTCATCATGTGCGGCGTGCTGTTCTGCCTCGTTGCTTTCATTGTGAAAAAAGCCGGTACGGGCTGGCTGGATGTGATGTTCCCACCTGCGGCAATGGGCGCAATCGTTGCCGTCATCGGGCTTGAGTTAGCCGGTGTGGCGGCAAACATGGCGGGCCTGCTGCCTGCCGACGGTCAGTCGCCGGATACCAAAACCATTATCATCTCGCTGGTCACCCTGGGCGTGACGGTCTTTGGCTCGGTGCTGTTCCGTGGCTTTATGGCGATTATCCCGATCCTGATTGGCGTGCTGGCGGGCTATGCGCTCTCCTTCGCCATGGGCGTGGTCGATACGACGCCAATCGCGCAGGCTCACTGGTTTGCTCTGCCAACCTTCTATACCCCGCGCTTTGAGTGGTTTGCCATCTTCACCATCCTGCCGGCGGCGCTGGTGGTTATTGCCGAGCATGTCGGTCACCTGGTGGTCACGGCGAACATCGTCAAGCGCGACCTGATCCGCGACCCGGGTCTGCACCGCTCAATGTTTGCCAACGGCTTCTCGACCATTATCTCCGGTTTCTTCGGCTCCACGCCAAACACCACCTACGGTGAGAATATCGGCGTCATGGCAATTACCCGCGTTTACAGCACCTGGGTTATCGGCGGCGCGGCAATTATTGCCATTCTGCTCTCCTGCGTGGGTAAACTGGCGGCGGCGATCCAGATCATCCCGGTGCCGGTGATGGGCGGTGTTTCGCTGCTGCTGTACGGGGTAATCGGTGCTTCCGGTATCCGCGTCCTGATCGAGTCTAAAGTCGATTACAGCAAAGCGCAGAACCTGATCCTGACCTCCGTGATCCTGATTATTGGCGTCAGCGGTGCCAAGGTTCACATTGGTGCAGCGGAGCTGAAAGGCATGGCGCTGGCGACCATTGTGGGTATCGGCCTCGCCCTGATCTTCAAAGTGATCTCCATCCTGCGCCCGGAAGAAGTGGTTCTGGACGCGGAAGAGACAGAAAAAGTCTCTCATTGATCGTCTAACCGGGCGGCCGATCCGCCCGGTTCTCTCCCCGCTTGTTCCGTGTTAAACTCTGGGCCGATTCCGAGTAAGACCTGGTTGAGGTATTTCTGAACGCACCGGCACAGCTCTCTTTGCCACTTTATCTTCCCGACGACGAAACTTTCGCGAGTTTCTGGCCGGGTGATAACCCCTCTTTACTGGCTGCACTGCAAAACGTGTTGCGCCAGGAGCACAGCGGTTACATCTATATCTGGTCACGCGAAGGCGCGGGGCGCAGCCATCTGCTGCATGCAGCCTGCGCCGAACTCTCGCAGCGCGGGGATGCGGTCGGCTATGTGCCGCTGGATAAGCGCACCTGGTTCGTGCCGGAAGTGCTCGACGGAATGGAACAGCTGTCGCTGGTCTGCATCGACAATATCGAATGCGTGGCGGGGGATGAGCTGTGGGAAATGGCGATTTTTGATCTCTATAACCGCATTCTGGAGTCCGGGAAAACCCGACTGCTGATCACCGGCGATCGTCCACCGCGACAGCTAAATCTCGGGCTTGCCGATCTGGCCTCGCGTCTCGACTGGGGGCAAATCTACAAATTACAGCCGCTCTCGGATGAAGATAAACTGCAGGCTTTGCAGCTGCGGGCGCGGTTGCGGGGCTTTGAACTGCCGGAAGACGTGGGGCGTTTTCTGTTGAAGCGGCTGGATCGCGAGATGCGTACCCTGTTTATGACGCTCGATCAGCTGGACAAGGCTTCCATCACCGCCCAGCGGAAGCTCACCATTCCCTTTGTGAAAGATATCCTCAATCTGTAGGCCCGGCGCGCACAGGCTGCCGGGCTGTTCCATGTTTACTGCACAATCTCCAGCACCTGTTCAGGTGGGCGGCCAATGCGCGCTTTGCCGTTTGCCACCACAATTGGGCGCTCGATCAGCTTCGGGTTATCCACCATCGCCTGTAGTAATGCCTCTTCACTGAGCGCGCTGTCAGCCAGCCCCAACGCTTTGTAAAGCTCCTCTTTCTGGCGCATTAATTCTCTGGCGCTGCGCATTCCCAGCTGGCTTAACAGTGTGCGAAGGGTGTCGGCATCCGGCGGCGTCTCAGATAGAGCACCACCTGCGGCTCCATGCCGTTTGATTGCAGCAGGGCCAGGGTTTCGCGGCTCTTTGAGCAGCGGGGTTATGGTAGATAGTGACCGCGTCTGACATCTTTTTCTCCCTTTACATCTTTCATACGGGCGGTAGCGCTGCTGCAGCTGGCGCAACTGATCGATGCGGGCATCGTAACGGGCCTGTTGCAGGCTACCGAGTTCACCTGCGAGCTGGCGCTGCTCAGCAGGGAGATGGCCTGGTCCAGACGCCCGGCCAGGGCATAGCTCTTCGGCGCGTGCTGCCAGCTCTTGATCGCGATGGCCAAGGGCACCTTCCGCCTGGGCCAGCCAGATCCCAGCCGTTAGGATCAATCTTTATTACTGAAGGTGTAGCGGTTGAGGAGCGTCGCGGCTTGCTGCGGCTGTCCACCCTGTAAGTAAGCATTCGCCAGGTTGAGTTGCAGCACCGGATTGGTGCGCAAGTCCCGGGCACCTTTCAGACGATTGATCGCATCCTGGGCTTTTTTCTGCCCTAAATCGATGTCGGTCGCCATATCGAGATACCAGGCATTGTTGGCCTCTGCGGTCAGCAGTGGCTGAAGATTTTTGCGGGCCTCATCATAGTTGCTGGCCTCCATCGCCTGCAATGCCCGGCCATACTGGGCCGCACGCTGTTCACGCACATTGCCTTTCGCCAGCGCGTCCAGCAGATCGTTGGTCAGCTGGTTGCGCCCGGAATTGTACATACCGAGGCTTCTGACCTTCGCCATGTAGAAATCTTCCGAGGACTGCACCACTACCGGACGCATCTGGTTGGCGCGGTTACGGGCGTCCGACAGACGGCTCTCCGGCAGGGGGTGGGTCAGCAAAATTTCCGGTGGACGTGAGGAGTAGCGCGCCTGATCGAGTAATTTTTCGAGGAAGCCCGGCATCGCCTGCGGATCGAACCCGGAGCGTTGCAGCACCTGAATACCAATGCGGTCGGCTTCCTGTTCGTTTTGTTGGGTAAAGCTGATTCATCCCCTGACGCGTTCCCGCCAGCGTACCGGTCAGCGCTGCCATGCCCGCCTGCGGGCTGGCCATCGCCAGCAGAATAGAACCCAGCGCGCCCACCCAGGTGAGCGGGGCGCTGCGCTTCTGATCTTCCATCGCCCGCGCCAGATGGCGCTGGGTAACGTGTGAAATTTCGTGCGCCATTACCGAGGCCAGTTGGCTTTCATTGTCGGCGTAGCGGAATAACGCCGAGTGCAACACCACATTGCCGCCGAAGAAGGCGAAGGCGTTGATCTCATCGTTATTGATTAAATAGAAGTGGAAAGGGGTTTTCACCGAATCCGCATGGGAGACCAGACGCATCCCCAGTGAATTGATGTACTGCACCAGCAGCGGATCGTTAATCAGTGGCGCACTGCCGCGCAGCTGGCGCACATAGTAGTCGCCCATTTGCAGCTCCTGGCCAATGGAGAGCGTGCTGCCTGCCGAGGTGCCCATGTCTGGCAATGATTCTGCAGAGTCAGCGAACGCGGGCATCATCTGACCGGCGGTCAGCGCAGCAATGAGCGTCGCAACCAACGTTTTTTTCAACTGCCTGAACATAACCTCTGTCCTGTCTGGTGGGTGTGCTAATTTGACCGAATAACCCGCATATCGTTCACCTGCGGCTGCTCTGGGAGTGTAGCCGCGTCAGGGCGATAAGAAAATCCCTCTTTTCAGGCTTTTGCGTTTTGTGACGGAGCAAGAAAAAGCGAAAGTCTTTTCATTGACTCTCCGATACAATTCACCTTTTACGTCCAGCCAACATCTTCAGGGAAGGGTTGCATGCTCGAGTTATTAATGCAGTGGTACCGTCGGCGCTTTAGCGATCCCGAGGCATTGCTTTGCTGGTTATTCTGGTTGCCGGATTTGGCATTCTCTTCTTCTTTAGCGGGCTGCTGGCCCCGCTACTCGTCGCGATTGTCCTCGCCTATTTGCTGGAGTGGCCAACGGTACGGCTGGAAAATATCGGCTGCTCCCGCCGCTGGGCCAGCATTATTGTGCTGGTCTTTTTTGTCGGTATTCTGCTGGTGATGTCCTTTGTGGTGCTGCCGATCGCCTGGCAGCAGGGGATCTACCTGATTCGCGATATGCCCGGCATGCTCAGCAAACTCTCTGATTTTGCCGCCACCCTGCCGCGCCGTTATCCGGCCCTGATGGATGCGGGCATTATTGATGCGATGGCTGAAAACATGCGTACCCGTATCATGACGATGGGGGATACGGTGGTGAAATTCTCCCTCGCGTCGCTGGTGGGCCTGCTGACGCTGGCGGTCTACCTGGTGCTGGTGCCGCTAATGGTCTTCTTCCTGGTCAAAGACAAAGAGCAGATGCTTAACGCGGTGCGCCGGGTGCTGCCGCGTAACCGTGGCCTGGCAGGGCAGGTGTGGAAGGAGATGAACCAGCAGATCACTAACTACATCCGCGGCAAAGTGCTGGAGATGATCGTCGTCGGCGTGGCCACCTGGATTGGTTTCTTCATCTTCGGCCTGAACTATTCGCTGCTGCTGGCGGTGCTGGTGGGCTTCTCGGTGCTGATCCCCTATATCGGGGCCTTTGTGGTGACTATTCCTGTGGTGTGCGTGGCGCTGTTCCAGTTTGGGCTGGGCCACCGAGTTCTGGAGCTGTTTCGTTGTCTATCTGATTATTCAGGGGCTGGACGGTAACCTGCTGGTGCCGGTGCTGTTCTCGGAAGCGGTGAACCTGCACCCGATCGTCATTATCCTGTCGGTGGTGATTTTTGGTGGGCTATGGGGGTTCTGGGGAGTGTTCTTTGCCATCCCATTGGCAACGCTGATTAAAGCGGTGGTACATGCCTGGCCGGATGTTCCAGCGGTAGAGGAGTAGCCTGGTGTTGATGCCCGCGGCGCTAGCGATTGTACGGGCTGCGCGGGTTGATGCCTTCACTCTATCCTCTCTCAAAAAGAGAGGAAGCAAACACTAAAAACGGCAACCCAGGTTGCCGTTTTGCATTTATCCTCAGGCGTTCTCTTTCACCCAGTTCAATACCACGTCGTGGTGATTGCTGGTTTTGAAGTCGTCAAAGACATGTTCAACTTTACCCTCAGCATCGATCAGGAAACTGATGCCGGTGGATACCGTCGTAGGTTTTGCCCATAAAGGATTTCTCACCCCAGACACCAAACGCACCGCAGACCTGATGGTCTTCGTCGGACAACAGCGTAAAGTTCAGCAGCTCTTTTTCGGCAAAACGAGACAGCTTTTCAGGCTTATCGGTACTGATACCCAGCACTTCGACGCCTGCGCTCTTCAACTCGTCCATGTTGTCGCGCAGACCGCAGGCTTGTACGGTACAGCCTGGCGTCATGGCTTTCGGGTAGAAGTAGACCAGAACACGCTGTCCCTGGAAGTCGGTTAAATTTACTTGCTCGCCGTCTTGATCGGGCAGGCTAAATTTCGGTGCGATGTCACCGGCTTTCAGTGGATTCATTACTCAACTCCGTCTTGTTCATGCTGGGAATAATTGACGACGTTTATACTGCCTTGCGCATTTAATTCTGTACAGAGGGCTTTGAATGCTTGCTCGATATTTGAGGCATCCTGAGATGCCGGGCTGTGCGCGGTGATCTGGATAAACAGTTTAGGGATAGTGTCGCCTTCACCCGGCTGGGTACGGGACACCAGCTCGGCAATGTTCATCTGATGGCTATCAAACAGGGCGGTAAAGCGTTCGATTAAGTGCGGGGAGTCCGTCACTTCCACCTGGACCCAGACGGTTGCCGGCAGGGCCGGCTGCGGGCGTGCGGTGGTACGCTTCATCACGATCAGCAGATCCAGCTCTGCGCCTTTTAACGGCAGAGTCGATTCAATTAAGGTGATGGCATTCCATGACCCGGACAGGAGCATGATGAAGGTAAACTCTTCTCCCAGCATCGCCAGGCGGCTATCTTCAATGTTGCAGCCGCAGCTACTGACGTGGCGAGTGATGGTATTCACGATCCCCGGCCTGTCGGCACCCAGCGCAGTGAATAACCAGGTAATGTTGTGATGAGGTTGTCAAACCTGTTCTTCCTTTGCTTGGTTTAGTCTTTCTAAGGAAAGCATAAAAAAAAACTGGCATACAATAACCTGGAGGCCTCATGTCCCTTGCTTTTATTACAGCACCAAACGTACCATTGAGGCTCTTGTACGCACAGAGGATGGCCCATGTTCACGGGAAGTATTGTTGCGCTTGTTACACCGATGGATGAGAAAGGTAATGTCTGCCGGTCAAGCCTGAAGAAACTGATTGATTATCATGTCGCCAGCGGAACCTCGGCGATTGTTTCGGTAGGGACTACCGGTGAATCTGCAACGCTGAGCCATGAAGAGCATGGCGAAGTGGTCATGCTGACCCTCGAACTGGCAGACGGGCGTATCCCGGTCATTGCGGGTACCGGTGCCAACGCGACCGCTGAAGCCATCAGCCTGACCCAGCGCTTCAACGATTCGGGTGTCGTGGGTTGCCTGACGGTAACGCCATACTACAACCGTCCAACCCAGGAAGGTCTGTTCCAGCATTTCAAAGCCATCGCTGAACATACTGACTTGCCACAAATCCTGTATAATGTGCCGTCGCGTACTGGCTGCGATATGCTGCCAGAAACGGTTGGCCGTCTCGCGAAAGTAAAAAATATTATCGGTATTAAAGAGGCGACCGGGAACTTAAGCCGTGTTCATCAGATCAAAGAGCTGGTTTCAGACGACTTTATTCTGCTGAGCGGTGATGATGCGACCTCGCTGGACTTTATGCAGCTCGGTGGCCACGGGGTGATTTCCGTGACCTCCAACGTTGCAGCCCGCGATATGGCTGAAATGTGTAAACTGGCGGCTGCCGGTCACTTCCAGGAAGCGCGCGTGATTAACCAGCGTCTGATGCCGCTGCACAACAAATTATTTGTCGAACCCAATCCGATCCCAGTGAAATGGGCATGTAAGGAGTTGGGACTTGTAGCGACCGATACGCTGCGCCTGCCAATGACCCCGATTACCGACCACGGTCGCGAAACGGTCACTGGCGCGCTGAAGCATGCCGGTCTGCTGTAAAGTTTAGGGAGATTTGATGGCTTACTCAGTACAGAAGTCGCGCCTGGCGAAGGTTGCGGGTGTTTCGCTTGTTATGCTGCTCGCGGCCTGTAGCTCAGATTCACGCTACAAGCGCCAGGTGAGCGGTGACGAATCCTATCTGGATGCTGCGCCGCTTGCTGAACTTCATGCGCCCGCTGGCATGATCCTGCCGATTCAGAATGGCGACTACACCATTCCGGTCACCAACGGGAGCGGCGCGGTAGGCAAAGCGCTTGATATCCGTCCACCAGCACAGCCTCTGGCGCTGGTAAGCGGGGCGCGTACTCAGTTCACTGGCGATACCGCGACGCTGCAGGTTGAGAGCGCGCGTAATGCCACGCTGTGGCCGCAGGTTGTTAGCGTGATTCAGTCGAAGAACTACACAATCACGCAACGCGATGATGCCAGCCAGACACTGTCGACCGACTGGATCGAATGGTCCCGTCTGGATGAAGATCAACAGTACCGTGGACGTTATCAAGTCTCTGTTAAACCTCAGGGTTATCAGCAGGCGGTCGTGGTTAAGCTGCTGAACCTGGAGCAGGCAGGCAAACCTGTTTCAGATGCCGCTTCCCTGCAGCGCTACAGCACCGAGATGCTTAATACCATCGCGGCGGGCCTCGATAAAAACGCAACCGATGCTGCCAATGCTGCCCAGAGCCGCAATGGCGCAACCTTCAACGTGCAGAGCGCTGCCGACGAAACCGGTCTGCCAATGCTTGTCGTACGTGGTCCGTTCAACCAGGTCTGGCAGCGTCTGCCTGCAACGCTTGAGCGCGTCGGTATGAAAGTGTCCGACAGCACCCGCTCAACCGGCAGCATGACGGTCACCTACAAGCCGCTGTCTGACAGCAGCTGGGAAGAGCTGGGCGCACGCGATCCGGGTCTGGCTTCTGGCGACTACAAGCTTCAGGTCGGCGATCTGGACAACCGTAGCAGCCTGCAGTTTATCGATCCGAAAGGTCACACGCTGACCCAGTCGCAGAACGATGCGCTGGTCGCTGTCTTCCAGGCGGCATTCAGCAAATAAAAAAGAGGGCTGGTTTATCCAGCCCTTTTTATTTTCGTGCTACGCAAACGTGTGCGTGGCATAATATCTCCAGTTTTGAACACAAATCATCACACCAGGAGTAATGAAGATGCAGAAGCAAGCTGAGTTGTATCGTGGCAAAGCGAAAACCGTATACAGCACGGAAAACCCGGATCTGTTGGTGCTCGAGTTCCGCAATGATACGTCAGCAGGAGATGGCGCACGCATTGAGCAGTTTGACCGTAAAGGCATGGTGAACAACAAGTTCAACCATTTCATTATGAGCAAGCTGGAAGAAGCGGGCATCCCGACGCAGATGGAAGCGTTGCTGTCCGATACCGAATGTCTGGTGAAAAAGCTGGATATGGTACCGGTGGAATGCGTCGTCCGTAACCGTGCCGCAGGCTCCCTGGTGAAGCGTCTGGGCATTGAAGAGGGCATCGAACTCAATCCGCCGCTGTTCGACCTGTTCCTGAAAAACGACGCTATGCACGATCCCATGGTCAACGAATCTTACTGCGAAACCTTTGGCTGGGTGAGCAAAGAGAACCTGGCGCGTATGCAGGAGCTGACCTTCAAAGCGAACGACGTGCTGAAAAAGCTGTTTGATGACGCGGGCCTGATCCTGGTGGACTTCAAACTGGAGTTCGGCCTGTATAAAGGTGAAGTGGTGCTGGGTGATGAATTCTCCCCGGACGGCAGCCCGCCTGTGGGACAAAGAGACGCTGGATAAAATGGATAAAGACCGCTTCCGCCAGAGCCTGGGCGGCGTGATCGAAGCGTACGAAGCCGTTGCCCATCGTCTGGGGTGTTAAACTCGATTAATCCCGCCTTATCGCCAGGGGGACGTCCGTTCCTCTGGCATCTCACCCCTGTTTGCAGTGGTAATCTTTCCCCGAACCGCCTACGATCATACTTATTATCATGATGATATTTCGAGGTGGTTATGCGCTGGCAAGGGCGTCGTGGAAGTGACAATGTAGATGACAGACGTAATAGCGGTGGTCCGTCAATGGGGGGGCCGGGCTTCCGGCTGCCGGGAGGGAAGGGCGGCATCATTCTTTTGCTGGTAGTCGTGGTCGCGGGCTATTACGGGGTCGACTTGAGCGGGTTACTCACCGGGCAACCGATGCCGCAACAGCAGCAGGCGACACGCTCCATCAGTCCGAATGAAGATGAAGCAGCGAAATTCACCTCGGTGATCCTGGCGACCACGGAAGATACCTGGGGTCAGCTGTTCGACAAAATGGGCCGGACGTACCAGCAGCCGAAGCTGGTGATGTATCGTGGGTGCCACACGCACCGGCTGGCGGCACCGGGCAATCGGTGATGGGGCCGTTCTATTGCCCTGCCGACTCAACCGTCTATATCGATCTCTCTTTCTACGATGACATGAAACGTAAGCTGGGCGCCGACGGCGATTTTGCCCCAGGGCTATGTCATCGCCCATGAAGTGGGTCATCACGTGCAGAAACTGCTCGGTATTGAGCCAAAGGTCCGTCAGCTACAGCAGAATGCCAGCGAAAGCGAAGTGAATGCGCTGTCGGTGCGTATGGAGCTGCAGGCCGACTGCTTTGCCGGCGTCTGGGGGGCACAATATGCAGCAGGAGGGCGTGCTGGAGGCTGGCGATCTGGAAGAGGCGCTTAACGCCGCCCAGGCCATTGGCGACGATCGTCTGCAACAGCAAAGTCAGGGTCATGTGGTGCCAGACAGCTTTACGCACGGCACCTCGGAACAGCGTTACAGCTGGTTCAAAAAAAGGTTTTGACGGCGGCGATCCGGCACAGTGCAACACCTTCGGTAAGGCCATCTAATTCACAATGTCAGGGATGAATTTATCAGGGTTGCCTGAACAACTGGCGCGGGAGGGGCACCGGCGACTGCTGGTGCTGAGCGGGGACGACACATGGACGCAGCAACAGGCGCTGCTGCTGAAAGAAAGCTATCCCGGCGACTGGTTGTGGGTGGGCGACAATGCACCTCAGCTCCCGTCATGTTCGCCCCAGGCGCTTAATCAGCTGCTGGGGCGTGAATTTCTGCACGCCATCTTCGATGCCCGCCAGGGATTTGACGTCTCGGCGTTTGCGGCTGTGGGCGGCACCTTGCGCGCCGGAAGCCTGCTGGTGTTACTCACCCCCGCCCTGGCGCTATGGCCGGAAAAATCTGACCAGGACTCGCTGCGCTGGAGCGACAGGCCAGAGCCGATCCCCACGCCACGTTTTATTGAACATTTCTGCCGCCATATCTCCCGCGATCCGCAGGTTTTACTGTGGCAGCAGGGGGCACCTTGTCCTCCTATGCCAACCCACTCTGCCCCGGACTGGCACCCGGCCAGCGGTGAGCCGCAGCGCGAGCAGGCCGCGATACTCGCCTACCTGACCACCCTGCCCGAAGGGGTTGCCGCCGTGACCGCAGCGCGCGGGCGCGGAAAGTCAGCGCTGGCAGGCATGCTGTTACGCCGTATTGCAGGCCACGCCATTGTGACGGCTCCCGCCAGAGCTGCGACAGAGGTTATCGCCCGCTTCGGTGGCGACCGCTATCACTTTATGGCCCCGGACGCGCTGCTGGCATCGGACGTGCGTGCTGACTGGCTGATCGTCGATGAGGCGGCGGCAATCCCCGGCCCGCTGCTGGCACAGCTGGTGACACGCTTCCCTCGGGTACTGCTCACCACCACGGTGCAGGGGTATGAAGGCACCGGCAGGGGATTTTTGCTGAAATTCTGCGCCCGGTTTGCCGGGCTGCGTTACTTCACCCTGAGCGAACCGGTGCGCTGGGCGGCGGGTTGCCCGCTGGAGCGCATTATCGCCGAGGTACTGCTGTTTGATGATGCGCCCGAAGAGAGCCTTTCGCAGGGCGAGATCGTCTGTACGCCGATGGAGCAGGAGGCCTGGAGCCGCGACCCCGAACTCCCGGCAGCGGTTTATAAACTGCTCTGTGCCGCTCACTACCGGACCTCACCGCTGGATCTGCGGCGCATGATGGATGCCCCCGGGCAGCATTTTGCCGTCGCCCGTACGGGTGAGGACGTCTGCGGCGCGCTGTGGCTGGTGGAGGAGGGCGGCCTGAGTCCGGCACTCAGCCAGGCGGTGTGGGCGGGCTACCGGCGTCCACGCGGTAATCTGGTGGCGCAATCGCTGGCTGCCCATGGCGGGTCGCCGCAGGCGGCCACGCTCACCGCCCGGCGCGTCACGCGCATTGCCGTCCATCCCGCGCGCCAGCGTGAGGGGATTGGTCAGGCGCTGATTGCCACAGCCCGCCAGCAGATGAACATCGACTACCTTTCCGTCAGCTTTGGCTATACCGGGGAGCTTTGGCGCTTCTGGCAGCGCTGCGGATTTATTCTGGTGCGCATCGGCAGTCACCGCGAGGCCAGCAGCGGTTGCTACACGGCAATGGCGATGCTGCCGCTTAGCGCGGCGGGGCAGAATTTGTGCCAGCGCGAACATCAGCGGCTCTGTCGTGATGCATCAGTTATTGAACGCTGGAACGGTGAAAAGATACCGGTAGTGCCCACAGGTGAGGCTACCCTTAATGATGATGACTGGCTGGATTTGGCCGGGTTCGCCTTTGCGCATCGTCCCCTTTCGGCGGCGATGCCCAGCCTGACACGACTGCTACAGGCGACGGATCTGCCGCTGTCAGGGCTGCGGGGCAAAATCGAACAGGGGCTGGACGATAGCGCCCTGAGCCGCGCGCTGGCCCTCAGCGGACGTAAAGCCGTGTTGAGCCATCTGCGTACTGAAGCGGGCCAGGCGCTGGTTCAGCTCGACAGCGAACGCTGTCAGACGTTAAGGCACACCGTTTTGCAATGGCAATTTTTTCAATGACTTCATCAGTGAACTGGCATGTTCATTCTGCCTGTCAGGCGTAGAATCCCGCTTATCAATTAAGGAGACTGCTATGAAACATGACCATTTTGTTGTCCAAAGCCCCGATAAACCGGCAAAGCAGCTGCTGCTCCTGTTTCATGGCGTCGGTGATAATCCGGTCAATATGGCGCAGATTGGCAGCTGGTTTGCGCCGCTGTTTCCCGATGCCCCTGGTCGTCAGCGTCGGCGGCGCCGAGCCATGCGGCCCGAATGGTCGTCAGTGGTTTTCAGTGCAAGACGTGACGGAAGAGAGCCGTCAGGAGCGGGTGAATGCAATCATGCCGACATTTGTCGACACGGTGCGTTACTGGCAGCAGCAGAGCGGTGTTAAGGCGAACGCCACCGCCCTGATCGGGTTTTCTCAGGGAGCGATCATGGCGCTGGAGAGCATCAAGGCCGAGCCGGGCTTAGCCTCACGGGTCATTGCGTTCAACGGCCGCTATGCGACCCTGCCTGAACGGGCGAGCACAGAAACCACCATTCACCTGATCCACGGTGGGGAAGATCGCGTGATCGAGCTGTCCCACGCGGTTGCGGGCCAGGAAGCGTTGATCCGCGCAGGCGGCGATGTGACCCTGGATATTGTCGACGATCTGGGACACGCCATTGACGATCGCAGCATCCAGTTCGCGCTGGACCACCTGCGTTTTACCGTGCCGAAACACTACTTCGATGAAGCGCTCAGCGGCGGCAAGCCGAATGACGACGATATAGTTGAGTTTTTCTGAGAGATAACCCTCTCCCCGCCGGGGAGAGGGTTAAGCCATTACTTCTTCTGGTCTTTCTTCGGCCAGTCGTCTTCATCGTCCCACTTGTCGTTAAAATCACGATGTGGAGGGAGTTCAGGTTTGTTGGCAAGGAATTTCTTGTGGTCAACGCGCTTGAGATCCTTGATCACGTTCAGCAGTACGCCTACCAGAAAAACCAGTACCAGAAGCCACCAGTATTTAGCCAGCCAGTCCATTCGCTTATCCTTCTTTGGAGCAACCGTCAGGCGACGAGCTGCTCCATGATACGTTGATACATACGGGCCAGCAGTTGCAAATCAGCTGCATTCACGCATTCATTGATTTTATGAATGGTGGCATTCACCGGCCCAAGTTCGACTACCTGCGCACCCATACGGGCAATAAAGCGTCCGTCGGATGTGCCGCCCGTGGTCAGCAGTTGCGGTTTAATTTCATTATAGTGCGCGATAGCGTTAACCACCGCATCAACCAGCTTACCGCGCCCGGTCAGGAACGGCTGGCCAGAAATCCACCAGTCAATGCTGTAGCGCAGCTGGTGTTTCTCCAGCAGGGCTACGACGCGGGCTTTGATCATTTCGTCCGTCAGCTCGGTGCTGAAGCGGAAGTTAAACTGCACAAACAGGTCGCCGGGGATCACGTTGTTGCTGCCGGTACCGGCCTGGATATTGGCAATCTGCATGCTGGTCGGCGGGAAGTAGTCGTTGCCCTTGTCCCACTCGATCCCCACCAGCTCGTTGAGCATAGGTGCGGCGCGGTGTACCGGGTTATCAGCCAGATGCGGATAGGCTACGTGACCCTGCACGCCGTGAATGGTCAGGTTACAGGTCATAGAGCCGCGACGGCCATTTTTAACCACGTCACCCACCACTTCGGTGCTGGATGGCTCGCCCACCAGGCAATAATCCAGGCGTTCGTTGCGCGCCATCAGCGTTTCCACCACCTTCACGGTGCCGTTTTTAGCGCTGGCCTCTTCATCAGAGGTGATTAAAAACGCCAGACGGCCTTTATGATTCGGGTATTGCGCCACGAAGCGTTCGGCGGCAACCACCATCGCTGCCAGCGAACCTTTCATGTCTGCCGCGCCGCGCCCAAACAGCATGCCGTCACGGATGGTTGGTTCGAAGGGGGGATTGATCCAGCGGTCAGCGTCACCGGCTGGCACCACATCAGTATGTCCGGCAAAAGCCAGCGTTTCGCCCCTGACCGCGCCAGGCCCAGAAATTTTGCGTATCGCCAAAATCCATAGGTTCGACGGTAAAACCAATCGCCCGCAGGCGTTCGATCATCAGCGCCTGACAACCTGCATCGTCCGGGCTAAGGGAGGGGCGGCGAATAAGCTGCTGAGTCAGCTCAATGACCGGGCATGACATAGACTACACCTCAATAAAATAGGTTTGGTATTGGTTTTCGTTAAAACCCAGCAGCATAGGCTTACCGGGCGCCCAGAGCAATGGGCGTTTGATGATTGCTGGCATTTCAAGCATTAAGGCGGCCGCGCTATCGGCATTGTTAATGCTTGCTCGCAGTGTCTCATCCAGTTTGCGCCAGGTAGTGCCGCGGGTGTTCAGCAGGGCTTCCCAGCCCAGCTCAGCAATGAATTTCTGCATCAATTCAGCATCAAGACCGTCGGCGCGATAGTCATGAAAACGGTAATCAACGTTGTTGGTCTCCAGCCAGCGGCGGGCTTTTTTTATGGTGTCGCAATTTTTGATGCCGTACAGGGTGATCATGGTGAATCCTTTTGTCTTAATAGCGAGCAATTGCTCAGTATTTTCGATGGTGTAGCGAATGCGAAAAATATAACACGTTTGTTTTATGACTTTATTTTATATTCTGACCTGACATAGATAATGTACAGGTTATGAATATTATTTCATCTTTTACGCATAGAAGTCCATGTGCTAAAAACTGGTGAAAGAACAGCCACTAAATAACTTTTTCACCCTTAATTAAGGTTATTTCAAAATATTGCAGTTGGTCACATAAAATTTATCGGACTGGCCCCATATTATCTACAAGCCAGTCGTACCAACGGGGGTAGAGCAGTATCACTGATCAAAAAATCTTCACAACGATGATATATTCTCGTAGAATGGCCATAATAATAAGAGAGGTAGTTATGATTGAACGTGAACTGGGGAACTGGAAAGATTTTATCGAAGGTATGCTTCGTAAATGACATTCAGGAAGTAATGCAAGAGCACTTAATTAGCTGAATAACAATAGTGTGAAAATAAACACACAAAAAAGGCGGCCGGTAAGGACGCCTTTTTCTTTTTCAATATCTTATTTCCGTCGTTCCTTTAATGGGAAACGTCGCCGCACCAGCACAAAGAACAGCGGAACAAAGTAAATGGCGAGGACGGTCGCAGAGATCATCCCACCCATTACCCCGGTTCCCACCGCGTGCTGGCTGCTCGAACCCGCACCCGAGCTGGTCGCCATCGGCAACACACCGAAGACAAACGCCAGCGAGGTCATCAGAATCGGACGCAGGCGCTGGCGACAGGCGTCAAGGGTCGCAGCCAGTAAATCCTGACCCTTCTCGTTCATCTCGTTGGCAAACTCGACAATCAGAATGGCGTTCTTCGCCGACAGGCCAATGACCGTTAACAGCCCGACCTGGAAGTAGACGTCGTTTTCCAGCCCGCGCATCCAGGTGGCGAGCAGAGCACCAATCACCCCCAGCGGCACCACCAGCATCACCGAGAACGGCACCGACCAGCTCTCATACAGGGCCGCCAGACAGAGGAACACCACCAGCAGCGACAGGGCATACAGCGCCGGCGCCTGGGCACCGGAAAGACGCTCCTGATAGGACATCGCGGTCCACTCGAGGCCAAATCCGGCAGGTAGCTGCTGCACCAGGTTTTCCATCATATCCATAGCGGTACCGGTACTGACCCCCGGCGCGGCCTCACCGACAATTTCTACCGCCGAATAGCCGTTGTAGCGTTCCATACGCGGCGACCCGGTTTCCCAGCGTGAGGTGGCGAATGCCGAGAAGGGCACCATCCCGCCGTCTTTGTTCCGCACGTACCACATGTTGATATCGTCCGGCAGCATGCGGTATTTAGCCGCCGCCTGCACGTAGACCTTTTTCACGCGGCCCCGATCCATAAAGTCATTAACGTAGCTCGAACCCCATGCGGTTTGCAGGGTGTCGTTAATGTCGTCGATAGAGACGCCCAGCGCCTGCGCCTTGCGCTGGTCGATATCAATCTGCAGCTGTGGGCTGTCATCCAGACCGTTGTGGCGCACGCGGGTGAGGGAAGGATCTTCCCCGGCCAGCTCCAGCAGGCGGTCGCGTGCGGCCATCAGTGCCGTATGCCCGGCCCCGGCGTGATCCTGTAGCTCCATGTCAAAGCCTGCCGAACTGCCCAGCCCGCTGATTGCCGGTGGGCTGCTGGCGAAGACCCGCGCCTCTTTAATGCGGCTGAAGGCTTTTAGTCGCGCGCTCGATAATGGCAAACGAGCTGCCCGTTTCGGCATCGCGCGCATCCCAGTCCTTCAGGCGCACGAACATACGTGCCACGTTCTGCCCGTTCCCGCCAGGGCCAGAGCCTACGGTGGCAAAGACCGACAGCACGTTATCTTTCTCTTTGGTGAAGAAATAGGACTCGACCTGCTGGACCACCTTCAGGGTTTGCTGTTGGGTCGAGCCGCTGGGTAACTGCACCGAGGTAATAAACATGCCCCGGTCCTCCAGGGGCAGGAATGAGGTAGGCAGACGCAGGAACAGGAATACCATGCCGCCCAGCAGAAGGACGTAGATCAGCACCCAGCGCAGGCTGCGGTGCAGGATGCGTCCGACACCCGCCTCATAGCGCGCGGCGTTGCGGTCAAACATGCGGTTGAACCAGCCGAAGAACCCTTTCTGGCCGTGCTGTTCGCCCTTATGCAGCGGTTTGAGCAGGGTAGCGCACAGCGCCGGGGTAAGGATCATCGCCACCAGCACCGACAGGACCATTGCCGCAACGATGGTGATCGAGAACTGGCGGTAGATGGCACCCGTGGTGCCGCCAAAGAAGGCCATCGGCACGAACACCGCCGACAGCACCATGGCAATACCGACCAGCGCCCCCCTGGATCTGCTTCATCGATTTTCGCGTCGCTTCGCGCGGGGTTAGCCCCTCTTCGCTCATGATGCGTTCAACGTTTTCCACCACCACGATGGCGTCATCCACCAGCAGGCCTATCGCCAGCACCATCGCAAACATGGTGAGGGTGTTGATGCTATAGCCAAAGGCGTAAAGCACCGTGAAGGTGCCCATCAGCACCACCGGTACGGCGATGGTCGGGATCAGCGTCGCGCGGAAGTTTTGCAGGAACAGGTACATCACCAGGAACACCAGGGCAATAGCTTCCAGCAGGGTTTTCACCACATCCTCAATCGAGGCTTTCACGAAAGAGGTGGTTTCGTAGGCAACTTTGTATTCAAGGCCGTGCGGGAAAAAGTGCGACAGCTCATCGAGGCGGTTGATGACCAGTTCAGCCGTGGCCATCTCGTTGGCCCCGGAGGCCAGCTTGACCCCCAGCCCGGAGGCTGGTTTACCGTTAAAGCGGCTCAGGTAGTCGTACTTCTCGGCACCCATTTCCACGGTGGCGACATCGCCCAGCCGCACTTCCGAACCATCCTGGTTAACGCGCAGGGTGATATCGCGGAACTGTTGCGGGGTTTGCAATAGCGACTGGGAGTTGATGGTGGCGTTCAGCGCCTGCTTATCAACGGACGGTGTACCGCCCAACTGGCCGACCGCAATCTGCGCGTTTTGTGATTCGATGGCGTCGGTGACGTCTTTTACCGTCATCTGGAAACTGTTCAGCTTGGCCGGATCGAGCCAGATGCGCATTGAGTATTGTGAGCCGTAGGCGTCGATATCCCCCACGCCGTTGATGCGGCTGAGCGGATCCTGAATATTACTGGCAACATAGTCAGCGATATCCTGCTTATCCATCGAGCCGTCGGTGGAGACAAAGGCGATGGTCAGAATGTTGGTATCGCCGGTTTTACGCACCGTCACGCCCTGATTCTGCACCGCCTGCGGCAGCTTGCGCAGCGCAGACTGTAGCTGGTTTTGCACCTGTTGCACCGCTTCATCCGGGTCCGCGCCAGCGGTAAAGCTCAGCGTGACCGTCGCCTGCCCGGTGGCGCTGCTCTGGGAGGACATATACATCAGGTTATCGAGACCGGTCATGTTCTGCTCGATCACCTGGGTGACGGTATTCTCAAGCGTTTGTGCGGATGCCCCCGGATAGTTAGCCGTGATCCGCACATTAGGCGGAGCCAGATCCGGGTACTGCTCAACAGGAAGGGAAAAAATGGCCAGCGTGCCCGTCAGGCACAACAGAATTGCCAGCACCCAGGCAAAAATGGGGCGATCGATGAAAAAATTCGCCATTAAAATAAGACCTCGTTTTGCTGCGCGTCGTCATTGTAAATTGCCCGCATAACTCTAGCGGCAAGGCGGATGTCAAACGTGGAGAAATAAAGGAGATAATGTAAATTATCATGCGCTTTATCCGCGCGATTCTCCCTGTGAAGCGGTGAGTATTATCCATCCTCATGGCTGACTGGTGACTTTCCGCCTGATTTTACCGTTATTTACCCTCCGTACCGGCTGACGAGCGGAAACAGACGCTGACCTCCGTCCCTCCACCCGGCGGCTGCGAGAAGTGCAGGGTGCCCCCCAGCCTGTCGGCACGCTCCCGCATAATGTTCAGACCGTAGTGACCCGGCGGCTCGCTGGCGTCGCCAATGCCGATCCCGTCGTCGCGGATGTTCACCCTGTGGCTGCCGTCCGGGGCAGTGACGCAGTTGACCTGAATATCGCTGGCCTGGGCGTGCTTGATGGCGTTCAGCACCGCCTCGCGCACAATCTGTAGCAGGTGTACCTGCATCTGGGCGTCCAGCGCCAGGGAGGAGAGCTGACAGTCGAGACTCAGTTTTGCACGGGTCTGCTTTTGCAGATCGTCCAGCGTCTCCTGTAACGCGGCGGGCAGGTTGGCCTGGTTCAGCGTCAGCCGGAAGGTGGTGAGTAGCTCGCGCAGCTGACGGTAAGCGGCATTCAAGGCACGGGAGAAATCGGTGATGATCGCCTGCGCGGCGTCGTTCTCCTCCGGCACCGCATGTTTAAGCAGCGTCAGCTGGATGCGCAGATACGACAGCACCTGTGCCAGCGAGTCGTGCAGTTCGCGGGCGATGGTGGCGCGCTCCTCCATCAACAGCAGCTGGTGGTAATGTTTTTGCGCCTGGTTGGAGAAAAGGCCGCGCCCGAGCATGGTGGCGACGCTTTTCATCAGCGGTATCGGGACGGCGCGCTGCTCGCTTTGCCAGCGCAGCTCACCGAACCGGGTATCCAGCATAATCACCGGCAGCACCTGCGTCTCAAGGTTTTGCCTTGCCTCGCCCTCCTGCATTTTCCAGCCGTCGCTGGTATGCAGCGCCAGCCAGCTGATCCCGGTATATTCGCGCACGGTTTGCAGGATATGACGGAAACAGTGGCTGTCGATTTTGCTGGTGTTCATCGCCTGCGAGCAGGTAAACAGCATCTCAAGCTGCTGATGGGCTTCGTGCAGGTGGTGAGTCTTCTCTTCGACCGAAATTTCCAGCGAGCGATACAGGCTGTGCAGCTCGGTCGCCATATGGTTAAAGGTGCGGGAGAGCAGGCCAAGCTCGTTTGGCAGATCGGTATCCGGCACCGGGGTATCAAACCGGCCTTGCTCAATGTGCTGGCTGGAGGCGACCAGGTGAATTGAGCGGGGCAACACCTGCTGGCGGATCCGGCGCAGCGTGCTGAACGCCAGCAGGATAATGCGATCCCACCGGCAAAGGAGATGGCGAACACAGCTGGATTTTATGTTCGGCGTAATGCTGCAGGGAGAGTACAAAGGCGTCGATGCGCGCCACATACTCATCCATGTGGTTCTGATACCAGCTGTAATCGCCCTGCGCGAGCTTTTCGTCCACGCCCTGCCACGCCAGCTGCAACAGGTGATAGCGCTGTTGAACCTCATCGGGCACGTACCAGCTTTTAGGGTAAGTAGCGCGGGGGCGTTTAGCGTGTGCTGCCAGGCCTGCCGATGGGCCAGCAGATCGGCATTACCCCGCTGCATATCGTAACCCAGGCGATAGCTCTGCATCCGCAGTGACCCCGCCAGGTTGATCGCTTCGGCGTCGCGCTGGCTGCTGGCGAGGGTAAACAGCGCAAATCGCGCTCGTCAGAAGTGACAGGGCAATGATGGCGAAAAAGGCCCGGGCAAGAGTGCGTGAAACCGGTTGTTTGACTATCACAAATCGCGTCCTGAGCTAATACGAAGTAGGCCTGATAAGCGTTTCCGCAGGGGAACGAAACGTAATTTCATCAGGAATGAAATTAATTGATCTGACACAGGTTCAGGCAAAATAGTTCGTGTTCCTGGGCAATTGAACATTGCCTCAACCCGTTGCGGTCGGTAAATAATTTATTCATATAAAGAATAAGGTTATTCAGCCAGCGGGGGAACCGTGATGAATCATTTTATTATGGCAAACAGCCAGCTCTGCATTGGATGTCGTGCCTGCGAAGTGGCGTGCGTCATGGCGCATCATAATGAACAACATGCTCTTAGCGCGCGCCATTTTACCCCTCGCATCACCGTGGTGAAAGAGGGCAACAAACACAGCGCCGTTACCTGTCACCACTGTGAGAACGCCCCCTGTATACAAAGCTGCCCGAACGGTGCTATCGGCCGGATGCGCGACAGTGTGCAGGTGGATGAGCAGAAGTGTATCGGCTGTAAAGCCTGTGTCGTGGCCTGTCCGTTTGGCACCATGGAGGTGGTCACCACGGCGCAGGCGGCCACCGCGCAGAAGTGCGATCTCTGCCTGGATCGCCCCCAGGGACCGGCTTGCGTGGCGAACTGCCCGGTGGATGCCCTGTCGCGGGTTACACCCGATACCCCTGAACCAGTTGGCTCGCACGCGACGGGTGCGCACGGCGCGTCACGAAGCCCAGCCTTGGCAGACCGGGGAGGCGGCCACGTCCGGAAGATGGGCAAAACGCGAGCGTATGTTTGCCCTGGCCGCGCGCGGCGAGCCGGATAAACGCTCTCCCGAAGCGCGTAGGGATAATTTCGACGAAATCTATCTGCCGTTCAGTGCGGTGCAGGCGCAGCGAGAGGCGAACCGCTGCCTGACCTGCGGGGAGCATTCGGTGTGCGAATGGACCTGCCCGCTGCATAACCATATTCCCCAGTGGATCGAGCGAGTGAAAGCCGGAGATATCGACGCCGCGGTGGAGTTATCCCATCAGACCAACTGCCTGCCGGAGATTACCGGGCGGGTCTGCCCTCAGGACAAACTGTGCGAAGGAGCCTGCACGGTACGGGACGTGGCCGGGTCCGTGACCATCGGCAATATTGAACGCTATATCTCCGACCAGGCGCTGGCGAAGGGCTGGCGAACCCGATCTGCGCCACGTCACGCCCGTCAATAAGCAGGTCGCCATCGTCGGTGCCGGTCCTGCCGGGCTGGCATGCGCCGATGCGTTAATCCGCCGCGGCATTCGCGTCACGGTCTTTGATCGCCACCCGGAGATTGGCGGCCTGCTTACCTTCGGCATTCCCGCCTTTAAGCTGGATAAATCGCTGCTGGCCCGTCGTCGGGAAATCTTCACGGCGATGGGCATTCGCTTCGAGCTTAACTGCGAGGTGGGTAAGGATATCCCGCTGGCGCAGCTGCTCAGCGAATACGATGCCCTGTTTGTGGGCGTGGGCACCTACCGTTCGATGAAGGCGGGCATACCCCATGAAGAGGCACCCGGCGTCTACGATGCGCTGCCGTTCCTGGTGGGCAACACCCGACAGCTCATGGGGCTGCCGCCGTCGGGGGAGGAACCCTTTATCGATACGCCGGCTGAACGTGGTGGTGCTGGGCGGCGGCGATACGGCGATGGACTGCGTGCGCACCGCGCTGCGCCATGGGGCTGCCAGCGTCACCTGCGCCTACCGTCGGGATGAGGCCAACATGCCGGGGTCGAAAAAGGAGGTCAAAAATGCCCGGGAAGAGGGGGCTACCTTTGAATTTAACGTGCAACCGGTGGCGCTGACCTGGATGATACCGGACGGGTTAAACGGCATTCGCCTGCTGCGCACCCGACTGGGTGAGCCGGATGCCCAGGGACGCCGCCGCCCGATGCCTGTCGACGGTAGCGAGTTGTGATGCCTGCCGATGCGGTAATTATGGCCTTTGGCTTCAACCCGCATGGGATGCCCTGGCTACAGGCGCAGGGCGTGGAGGTGGATGCGTGGGGGCGGATCGCGGCAAGCGTTGAGACGCGCTACCGCTATCAAACCACTAATCCGCAGATCTTTGCCGGTGGCGATGCGGTGCGGGGGCCGATCTGGTGGTGACGGCGATGGCGGAAGGCGACACGCCGCCCAGGGATCGCCGACTGGCTTGGCGTCGATGCGCCCGCCGCGCATTAACCTGACGGACGACAACGCGGGCTTCACAGCGTAGTATGACCAGCATGTTTTGCGCTATGGAGCCTGTGTAACCTTGAAAATTGAACTGATTAAAGACAAGTGCCTCTCGGATAACTATTTCATTCTGCGCAACCTGACTTACAATTTGACGCGGCGTAACGGCGAAGTGGTGCGCCACAAACGTGAAGTCTACGATCGGGGCAACGGCGCAACTGTCCTGCTCTATAACCCGCACAAGCAGAGCGTGGTGCTGATTCGCCAGTTCCGTATCGCCACCTGGGTGAATGGCAATCCCGACGGGCGATTGATTGAAACCTGTGCCGGGCTGCTGGATAACGACGAGCCGGAAGTCTGCATTCGTAAAGAGGCTATCGAAGAGACCGGGTTTATTGTCGGTGAAGCGCGTAAGGTGTTTGAGCTGTACATGTCTCCCGGTGGGGTGACGGAAATCGTCCATTTCTTCGTGGCAGAATACAGCGATGCACAGCGCGCGGGTAAAGGCGGCGGCATAGAAGATGAAGAGATCGAGGTGCTGGAGCTGCCCTTTAGCGAGGCGCTATCGATGGTACAATCGGGTGAAATCCGGGACGGCAAAACGGTGATACTCTTACAGTATTTGCGCAGTTCCGGGTTAATGGGTTGATCTTATTATTTTTCATAAGATGTATTTTATATAAATCTATCCGATAAATCCGATTGAGTAAGCCCGGCCTGAGCAGGAAGATACGGTTTGTTTGTCAGTTTTGCTTCCGGGATCCTGCTATTCATGCGTCACAGCCTTTTTCTTATCTTTATGCTCAGCGTGCTGCCCGCAACTCTGGTTCAGGCGGCACCTGCACAGCAGTTGTTTACTGACTGGCAGGTGACCTGCAACAACCAGAACTTTTGCATTGCGCGCAATACCGGTGAGCATAACGGGCTGGTGATGACCCTGAGCCGCAGCGCCGGGGCGAAAACCGATGCGGTGCTGCGTATCGATCTCGGCGGGCTGGCGACCATTGATCCCAAAGCACCCGCCATCGCGCCTCGCTTACTGCTCGACGGCGAGCCACTGCAACTTGCTCCTCCGCACTGGCAGGTGACCCCCTGGCGTCTGATCACCGATCATGCGCCACCATTACTGCCTTGCTGACCACGCTTCAGCAAAAAAAAGCTATCACCCTCGCGAATGGCAAGCAGGTTATTTCCCTTGATGGACTGAAAGAGGCGCTGCAGTTTATCGACGCCCAGCAAAAGCGTGGCGGGAGTGAAACCGCGTGGATCAACAAAGGCGCTCAACCGCCGCTCAGCGTACCGCCTGCGCCTGCGCTGAAAGAGGTGGCCGTGGTTAACCCGACCCCCACACCTTTAACCCGCGAGGAGCGTAGCGATCTTACCGACTATGGCTCCTGGCGCATTAACAGCAGCCAGTGTTCGCTCGATCCGGCACGACGTGAAGTGCGGGTCACCGCCTTAACCGATGACAAAGCGCTGCTGATGATCAGCTGTGAGGCAGGGGCCTATAACACCGTCGATTTGGCCTGGCTGGTGTCGCGTAAAAAGCCCTTTGCCTCCCATCTCGTGCGTCTGCGCCTGCCTTTTATGCCGTCGAGCGACAGCAGCGAGATGGAGTTAATGAATGCCAGCTTCGATGAAAAAAACCGCGAGTTGACGACCCTGGCTCTGGGGCGCGGGATTGGCGACTGCGGGATCCAGACGCGCTGGCGTTTCACCGGGCAGCGTTTCCGGCTGGTGCGGTATGCGGAAGAGCCGACTTGTGATAACTGGCATGGGCCAGACGCGTGGCCGACGTTGTGGATCACACGATAAAAGCAAAACGGTAACCACAAGGTTACCGTTTTTTGTTGGTTCCCTCTCCCGGAAGAGAGGGTAGCACAGGCACTTACAGCAACGCCTGCGCCTTCTCTACCACGTTCTCGACGGTAAAGCCGAAGAACGGGAACAGCTTCTCGGCAGGCGCCGATTCGCCATAACCGGTCATGCCGACGATCGCCCCCTTCAGACCGACATATTTGTACCAGTAATCCGCGATACCCGCTTCGACCGCTACACGTGCCGTGACATCCGAGGGCAGTACCGACTCGCGGTACGCTTCATCCTGGGCATCAAAGATATCCGTTGACGGCAGCGACACCACCCGCACCGCATGACCTTCCGCGGTCAGCTTCTCCGCCGCCTTGACGGTGATCTCCATCTCCGACCCGGTAGCAATCAGAATCAGATCCGGCTTGCCGCCGCTGTCTTTCAGGATGTACCCCCCGCGGGCAATATTTTTCACCTGTTCCGGGGTGCGCTCGATCTGCGCCAGATTCTGGCGCGACAGGATCAGTGCCGTCGGGCCGTTATGGCGTTCTACCGCCAGCTTCCAGCCCACCGCCGCCTCAACCTGATCGCATGGACGCCAGGTACTGAAGTTTGGCGTCAGGCGCAGGCTGGCCAGCTGTTCCACCGCCTGGTGGGTCGGGCCATCTTCACCCAGCCCGATGGAGTCGTGGGTATAGACCATGATTTGCCGGGCCTTCATCAGCGCCGCCATACGCGCGGCATTACGCGCATATTCCACGAACATCAGGAAGGTGGCGGTATAAGGCACAAACCCGCCGTGATGGGCGATACCGTTGGCAATGGCGGTCATGCCGAACTCACGCACCCCGTAGTGGATATAGTTCCCGGCGATATCTTCTTTCAGCGAGGTGGAGCCAGACCAGATGGTGAGGTTACTCGGGGCCAGATCCGCTGAGCCGCCCAGCAGCTCGGGCAGGATGGGGCCGATGGCGTTCAGCGTGTTCTGCGACGCCTTACGGGTCGCGATTTTCGCCGGGTTGGCCTGTAAGTTCTCAATCAGCGCCTGCGTCGTCTCTTCCCAGTTCTCCGGCAGACCGCCGCTCATGCGACGGCTGAACTCGGCCGCCAGCTCCGGGTGCGCTTTCTGGTAGGCGGCAAATTTGTCGTTCCAGGCCGCCTGCGCTTTTTCGCCCTCCTCACGGGCATCCCAGGCTTTATAAATCTCTTTTGGGATCTCAAAGGCAGGGTATTTCCAGCCCAGCTTCTGGCGGGTGAGCGCCACTTCCTCTTCGCCCAGCGCCGCGCCGTGGGATTCTTCCTTGCCGGCTTTGTTCGGCGAACCAAATCCGATGACCGTACGACAGATAATCAGCGACGGTTTATCGGTTACGCTTTGCGCTTCAAGAATGGCTGCTTTTAGCGCCTCTGGATCGTGGCCGTCAATCTCATGCACCACGTGCCAGTGATAGGCTTCAAAGCGTTTTGCCGTGTCGTCAGTGAACCAGCCCTCGGTCTCGCCATCGATGGAGATGCCGTTGTGATCGTAGAAGCCGATCAGTTTGCCCAGCCCCAGCGTGCCCGCCAGAGAACAGACCTCGTGAGAGATCCCCTCCATCAGACAGCCATCGCCCATAAAGACATACGTGAAGTGATCGACAATCTCATGATCCGGCTGGTTAAACTGCGCCGCCAGCGTGCGCTCGGCAATCGCCAGCCCGACCGCATTCGCCAGCCCCTGACCCAGTGGGCCGGTGGTGGTCTCCACCCCAGGCGTATAGCCAATCTCCGGGTGACCCGGGGTTTTCGAGTGCAGCTGGCGGAAGTTTTTCAGTTCCTCAAGCGGCAGGTTATAGCCCGAGAGGTGCAGCAGGCTGTAGAGCAGCATTGACGCGTGACCGTTAGAGAGAATAAAGCGGTCGCGGTCGTACCACGTTGGATCGTTAGGGTTATGCTTCAGGAAATCATTCCACAAGACTTCAGCGATATCGGCCATGCCCATTGGTGCGCCTGGATGACCGGAATTGGCTTTTTGCACGGCATCCATGCTGAGGGCGCGAATGGCATTGGCTAACTCTTTACGGGACATAGTTCACTCCATGGCAAGGTTACAGTTTGGCGGCGAGCAGATCTTCGAGTTTGCGTTGGTCGACCGCGAAGAGACGGATCCCTTCTGACAGCTTATCGACCGCCATGGCGTCCTGATTATGCTCCCAGCGGAATTCGGCTTCGGTCATAGGTTTGGGTTTAGGCAACACGGTTGATGATGGTACCAGGCGGCGGATGACCTCCTCCTCTTTATCCTGCAACTCCTGCAACAGGTTAGGGGAGATGGTCAGTCGATCGCAGCCGGTGAGGGCCAGGATCTGCTCGGTCCGGCGGAAGCTGGCGCCCATCACGATGGTCTCGTAGCGGTGCTGCTTATAGTAATCGTAGATATTGCGTACCGATTTCACGCCGGGATCTTCCTCGACGACGTACGGATCCATTGGCTGGCGGGCCTGATACCAGTCGTAAATACGCCCGACAAACGGAGACACCAGGAACACCCCGGCTTCGGCGCAGGCGCGTGCCTGAGCAAAAGAGAACAGCAGCGTCAGGTTGCAGTTGATTCCCTCTTTCTCCAGCACCTCGGCGGCGCGGATCCCCTCCCAGGTGGAGGCCAGCTTGATCAGAATGCGCGATTTATCAACATCCTGCTCCTCGTAGAGCTGCACAATATGTCGCGCTTTGGCGATGCTTTTCTCTTGGTCAAAGGAGAGTCGGGCATCCACTTCGGTCGAGACGCGTCCCGGAATGCTTTTCAGAATTTCGCTACCAATATTGACCGCGAGCTTATCGCTGGCCTCAGCGACCTGTTGCTCCTTGGTTTTTCCCCGCCCTTTGCCGTAGGCAATCGCATCGTCAATCAGATGCGAAAAGTGCGACAGCCCGGCGGCTTTCAGCAGCAGCGACGGGTTGGTGGTCGCATCCTGTGGCTGGTAATGGCGGATAGATTCGATATCACCGCTGTCAGCAACGACCGTGGTGAATTGTTTGATGCCGTCTAGTTGATTCATAAATGATTACTCCTTGGAAATAAAAGAGTTGATTGAGTGTGTTAGATCACACTTCTGCGAAATTCGCGATGTACTTAACAAAAAAGCATAGCAGACGGACATGGTCTTGCTTCGCTGGGCAGGTAACATGATTGTTATAAATTGCTAACAATTTTTGTTTTTTTGATGGTGAGACTTTGGCAGCCTTCAAAGTTTGAACCGCAGGCAGCAGCGATACTATCCGCCACCCAGGGTGAACTCAGACCATAACAACATCACCCATTTTGAACGACACGCTAAAGGAACCTTACAATGGACGAGCAGTTAAGACAGAGCGCCCTCGATTTTCATGAATTTCCCGTACCCGGCAAAATTCAGGTCTCTCCTACCAAGCCCCTCGCAACCCAGCGTGACCTGGCGTTAGCCTACTCGCCGGGCGTTGCCGCGCCGTGCCTTGAGATCGAAAAAGATCCGCTGGCGGCCTACAAATACACGGCCCGTGGCAACCTGGTGGCGGTGATCTCCAACGGCACCGCAGTGCTGGGACTGGGCAATATCGGGGCGCTGGCCGGTAAACCGGTGATGGAAGGCAAGGGCGTGCTGTTCAAGAAATTTGCCGGTATCGACGTGTTTGATATTGAAGTGGATGAGCTTGACCCGGACAAATTCATTAACGTGGTGGCCGCGCTGGAGCCGACGTTTGGCGGCATCAACCTCGAGGACATCAAAGCGCCGGAATGTTTCTATATCGAGCAGAAACTGCGTGAACGCATGAACATTCCAGTGTTCCACGACGATCAGCACGGAACGGCGATCATCAGTACCGCTGCCATTCTGAACGGCCTTCGGGTGGTGGAGAAGAATCTTTCTGACGTGCGCATGGTGGTCTCTGGTGCTGGCGCGGCAGCCATCGCCTGTATGAACCTGCTGGTGGCGCTGGGGATGCAGAAGCACAACATCGTGGTCTGCGACTCCAAAGGGGTTATTTACAAAGGCCGCGAGGCCAATATGGCCGAAACCAAAGCCGCCTATGCCGTTGACGACGACGGCAAGCGCAGCCTGGCAGATGTCATGGACGGCGCGGATATCTTCCTCGGCTGTTCAGGCCCGAAAGTGCTGAATGAAGAGATGGTGATGAAGATGGCGCGTGCGCCGCTGATCCTCGCTCTGGCAAACCCGGAACCGGAGATCCTGCCGCCGCTGGCGAAAGCCGTGCGCCCGGATGCCATCATCTGCACCGGCCGTTCTGATTACCCGAACCAGGTGAATAACGTTCTCTGCTTCCCGTTCATCTTCCGTGGCGCGCTGGATGTCGGTGCCACCGCCATCAACGAAGAGATGAAGCTGGCGGCGGTTCATGCCATTGCTGAGCTGGCCCATGCGGAGCAGAGCGAAGTGGTGGCCTCCGCCTATGGCGATCAGGATCTGAGCTTCGGCCCGGACTACATCATTCCTAAGCCCTTTGATCCACGCCTGATTGTCAAAATCGCGCCAGCGGTGGCGAAGGCGGCGATGGACTCCGGCGTGGCAACGCGCCCGATCACCGACTTCGACGCCTATGTCGATAAGCTGACCGAGTTCGTCTACAAAACCAACCTGTTCATGAAGCCGATTTTCTCCCCAGGCGCGTGCAGATGCGAAACGCGTGGTACTGGCGGAAGGGGAGGAGGCGCGTGTCCTGCACGCCACTCAGGAGCTGGTGAGCCTGGGGCTGGCCAAACCGATCCTGATTGGTCGTCCGAGCGTGATTGAGATGCGTATCCAGAAGCTGGGCCTGCAAATTAAAGCGGGCGTGGACTTTGAGATCGTCAACAATGAATCCGATCCGCGCTTCAAGGAGTACTGGAACGAGTATTACGCCATCATGAAACGTCGGGGGATCACCCAGGAGCAGGCCCAGCGGGCAGTGATCAGCAATACTACGGTGATCGGCGCGATCATGGTTCACCGTGGCGAAGCCGACGCGCTGATCTGTGGCACCATTGGTGACTATCATGAGCATTTCAGCGTGGTGCAGGAGATCTTCGGCTATCGCGAAGGTGTGCATACCGCCGGGGCGATGAATGCCCTGTTACTGCCGAGTGGTAACACCTTCATTGCTGATACCTACGTCAATGACGATCCGACCCCGGAAGAGCTGGCAGAAATCACGGTGATGGCGGCGGAAACGGTGCGTCGCTTTGGTATCGAACCGAAAGTAGCGCTGCTGTCGCATTCCAACTTTGGCTCGTCCAAATCGGCAGCTGCCTGCAAAATGCGTGAGACTTTAGCGTTGGTCCGCGAGCGCGCGCCTGAGCTGATGATCGACGGTGAGATGCACGGCGATGCCGCACTGGTGGAGAGCATCCGTAACGAGCGGATGCCGGACAGCCCGCTGAAAGGCTCTGCCAACGTGCTGATCATGCCGAACGTCGAGGCGGCGCGTATCAGTTATAACCTGCTGCGCGTCTCCAGTTCGGAAGGGGTGACTGTGGGGCCGGTGCTGATGGGCGTGGCGAAACCGGTTCACGTATTGACCCCGATTGCCTCTGTACGTCGTATTGTGAACATGGTGGCGCTGGCGGTGGTTGAGGCGCAGACGCAGCCGCTGTAACCCTCACCCTAACCCTCTCCCCATAGGGGAGAGGGGACTGTACGGAGTCGTCTTTTCACCTTCGCCTCTTTTGGGGTGAGGGGACTGCACGGAGCTATCTTTTCTCCCTCGCCCCTTTGGGGAGAGGGCCGGGGTGAGGGGTTTTTTACACCCAGTCCCGAACCCGAATAAACTCTTTCAGGGCAGCCTCGCGGCTGCCTACTTTCGGATCAAAGTTATACTCCCAGCGCACCAGCGGCGGCATCGACATCAGAATCGACTCCGTGCGCCCACCGGTTTGCAGGCCGAACAGCGTGCCACGGTCCCACACCAGATTAAATTCCACGTAACGTCCACGACGATAGAGCTGGAACTCGCGCTCGCGTACGCCGTAATCGTGGTCTTTACGCCGCTCGACAATCGGCAGGTAAGCGTCGGTAAAGCCATTGCCCACCGCCTGCATAAAACTGAAGGCAGTATCAAAATCCGGCGTATTCAGATCGTCAAAGAACAGCCCGCCAATGCCACGCTGCTCGTCCCGGTGCTTCAGGTAGAAATACTCATCGCACCACTTCTTGTATTTCGGGTAGACGTCCTCACCAAAGGGCTGGCACAGGTCGTGCGCGGTCTGGTGCCAGTGGATAGCGTCTTCTTCAAACCCGTAGAAAGGCGTTAAGTCGAAGCCGCCGCCAAACCACCACACCGGATCGGCACCCGGTTTTTCGGCGATAAAGAAGCGCACGTTGGCATGGCTGGTGGGCACGTACGGGTTGTGCGGATGCACCACCAGCGAAACTCCCATCGCTTCAAAGCTGCGGCCCGCCAGCTCCGGGCGGTGTGCAGTGGCCGAGGAGGGCATGGCGTCGCCGTGTACGTGAGAAAAATTCACGCCAGCCTGCTCGAACACGCCGCCATTGCGCAGCACGCGGCTGCGCCCGCCGCCACCGGCTTCGCGCTGCCACTCATCCTGTTGAAATTCACCGCCATCGACGGCGCTCAGTTTCTGGCAAATGGCATCCTGCAACTGGAGCAGGAAGGTTTTAACCAGCTGTGCGTTGGGTTTCATTAACGTTTCCTGGAGTGCGCTTTCTGGTTATCGAACCAGTTGAAGTAACTGATGATCCCGGAGGCAATGGCGTTGGCGATCTTCTGGCGAAACGCCTTCGTGCCCAGCAGTCGCTCTTCTTCGGGATTCGTGATGAAGGAGGTTTCTACCAGTACGGAGGGAATCGACGGAGATTTCAGTACCACGAACGCCGCCTGCTCGGTGCCTTTGCTGTGCAGACGGTGCACCGGCTTAATCTTCTTCAGAATATGCGAGCCGAGGGTCAGGCTATTTTTAATCGTGTCGGTCTGAACGAGATCGAACAGCACCTGCTGGAGCAGATGATCTTTGTCGGTGGTTTTCTTTCCGGCCACTTCATCCGCCCGGTTTTCACGGTCGGAGAGGTATTTTGCCATGGCGCTACTGGCACCCCGATTGGAAAGGGCAAATACCGATGCACCAGCCGCCGAGGGGTTAGTGAAGCCGTCTGCGTGAATCGACATAAACAGATCCGCGCCGTGCTTGTGGGCAATCTCTACGCGGTCATACAGCGGAATAAAGGTATCGCCGGAACGGGTCAGGCGGGCGTCAATGCCGTTGCTGCGTAAAATCGACCGAACGTTTTTTGCAATCGCCAGTACAACATGTTTCTCTTTAGAGCCGTTGCGGCCAATGGCACCGGTATCAATACCGCCGTGGCCCGGATCGAGCATCACCAGACGCTTTGAACCGGGTTTTTTGGTCTTTGGCTTGCTGTGTCCGTTACTGGTTTTTAGCGTGCTCTCGTCTTTTGCCTGAGCCTGCTTTGCAATGCCCGTTAACGTCAATGCCGCCAGCCCCGCTTTAAGAACCTGACGACGCGATGTGAGTGTTTTTAAGGGTTTGAATGTGCTCATGCGGCCTGAAATGTAAAAAATGAGTGTCCTGGTGTTATATCGTATCGTCTTTCCCGTTACGACAGTCCGTGTGGTGAATTGTTTTACTTTTCATTTCAATACGTGACAAAGTGCCATTATGCCAAATTTCCTGACCTTTTTCGCTGCATATTGGCGAAAGAGGGCGTTCGCGTCATAATCACTGTTTTTGAACCCAAAAAGGCGGTTAATACCATGGAGATACGCGTTTTTTCGCCAGGCAGACTTCGAAGAGGTGATCACCCTTTGGGAGCGCTGCGAGCTACTGCGACCGTGGAACGATCCTGAGATGGACATTGAGCGTAAGCTCAATCACGACGTCAGTCTGTTTCTGGTCGCGGAGGTCAATGGCGAAGTGGTAGGTACGGTGATGGGCGGCTACGACGGGCATCGCGGCTCGGCGTACTACCTGGGCGTTCACCCGGAGTTTCGTGGGCGTGGCATAGCCAACGCGCTGCTCAATCGTCTGGAAAAGAAACTGATCGCCCGCGGCTGCCCAAAAATTCAGATCATGGTGCGTGAAGATAACGACATGGTGCTGGGAATGTACGAGCGCCTCAACTATGAACATGCCGACGTGCTAACGCTGGGCAAACGTCTGATCGAAGATGAAGAGTATTGATTTTCACCCTGGCGACTATGACAGCCATGGCCGGGTTCGCCTGCCGTTCCTGTTCTGGTGCGTGCTGTTGCTACAGGCGCGCACCTGGGTGTTGTTCGTGCTGGCGGGAGCCTCCCGCGATCAGGGCAATACCCTGCTGAACCTGTTTTATCCCGATCATGATAACTTCTGGCTCGGGCTGCTGCCGGGGATCCCGGCGGTGCTGGCCTTTTTACTGAGCGGGCGGCGCCATCGGGTGCCGCGCCTGTGGCGGGCGCTGCGCTGGCTGCTGATCCTCGCCCAGGTTGTACTGCTGGGCTGGCAACCTCTGCTGTGGCTACAGGGTGAAGCGCTGAGTGGCATCGGTATTGCCCTGCTGGTCGCCGATATTGTGGCACTGCTGTGGCTGTTGACCCATCCCCGTCTGCGCGCCTGTTTCACCCCCGAGCAAGATTAAACGGCACTTTTTAGCGATGCTGCACTCCAACAAGCGTCAAATTAACCAGAAAGGATCTCCCGATGAAATCGCTGCGTTTACTGTTATGCGCGCTCCCCCGTTGTCCTGACGGGCTGTTCAACGCTCTCCGCCGTGAACTGGTCTGCGGCTTATCCCTGGAACTGGTTCGGCTCTTCCACCGAGGTAACCGAGCAGGGCGTAGGCAATCTCACCGCCGACACGGCGCTGGAACAGAGCGCCATCGAATCGGCGTTAGGCGGTGATTACCGTCTGCGCAGCGGCATGAGAACGCAAAATGGCACCATCATTCACTACTTTGAAGCATTGAAAGATGACCAGCTGGCGCTGGTGATTAACGGTGATAAATCCACTGTCGGGCGCATTGAGGTGCTGGACACTGAAATCGAAACCGACAAAGGGGTGAAGATTGGTACGCCGTTCAGCGACCTGTATCAGAAAGCCTATGGTAACTGCATCAGCGTGCCTGCCGACGACAACGTGACGGTAGAGTGTAAAGCTGAGGGCAGCCAGCATATCAGCTACCAGTTCAGCGGAACCTGGAACGGCCCGGAAGGGTTAATGCCTTCTGACGACACCCTGAAAAGCTGGAAAATCAGCAAAATTATCTGGCAGCAGTAAATTGCGTCTGGACAAGCCGCCTCGTTAAAAAAGCGGGTATAATCGCCGCCAGCCATGCCACGACGACGTGGCATTTTTTTTCAGGAGGAGCGATGTCTCAGGTTCAGAGTGGCATTTTGCCAGAACATTGCCGCGCGGCGATTTGGATCGAAGCCAATGTTAAAGGGGATATCGATGCCCTGCGTGCGGCCAGCAAAATTTTTATCGATAAACTGGCCACCTTCCAGGTCAAATTCCCGGATGCCCACTGCGGCGCGGTGGTCGCGTTCGGTCATAATGTCTGGCGTCAGCTGAGCGGTGGGGAAGGGGCCGAAGAGCTGAAAGATTTTGTCCCTTACGGCAAAGGCCTGGCGCCGGCCACGCAGTACGACGTGCTGATCCATATTCTCTCCCTGCGTCACGACCTGAACTTCTCCATTGCCCAGGCCGCTATGGCCGCCTTTGGCGACTGCATTGAAGTCACAGAAGAGATCCACGGTTTCCGCTGGGTGGAAGAGCGCGATCTGAGCGGCTTCGTTGACGGCACCGAAAACCCGGCAGGAGAAGAGACGCGCCGTGAAGTGGCGGTCATCAAAGACGGCGTGGACGCAGGCGGCAGCTACGTGTTCGTCCAGCGCTGGGAGCACAACCTCAAACAGCTTAACCGCATGAGCGTATCCGATCAGGAGATGATGATTGGCCGCACTAAAGAAGCTAACGAAGAGATCGACGGCGACGCGCGCCCGGCAACCTCGCACCTGAGCCGTGTTGATCTGAAAGAAGACGGCAAAGGGCTGAAGATTGTGCGCCAGAGCCTGCCATACGGCACCGCTAGCGGTACGCACGGCCTGTACTTCTGCGCCTACTGTGCCCGTCTGTATAACATCGAACAGCAGCTGCTGAGCATGTTCGGCGATACCGACGGCAAGCGCGACGCCATGCTGCGCTTCACGAAGCCGGTGACTGGCGGTTACTATTTTGCCCCCGTCCATCGAGCGTCTGCTGGCGCTGTAAGAACGCCCCTCGCCCTGACCCTCTCCCTAAAGGGGAGAGGGGATAAATGCCTTATTCCCTTTTCTGCTTCTAAATCACCAAACGGTATATAAAACCGTTACTCCTTTAGTACTCGTTATAAATATGATGACCCTAAGAAAATCATCACAACGCTTAGGGTGCGCAATGGCCGTTACTGTACTGAAAAAAGGATCTCTGGTGCTGGCAGCTTCAGTGTTGCTGGTCGCTCAGGCGCAGGCAACCGAACTGCTGAACAGCTCTTACGACGTCTCCCGCGAGCTGTTTGCTGCCCTGAACCCGCCGTTTGAGCAACAGTGGGCCAAAGACAATAATGACGACAAGCTGACCATCAAACAGTCTCACGCCGGTTCGTCCAAACAGGCGCTGGCGATCCTGCAGGGGCTGAAAGCGGATGTGGTGACGTACAACCAGATTACCGACGTGCAGATCCTGCATGACAAAGGCAAGCTGCTCCCGGCTAACTGGCAGAGCCGTCTGCCGAACAACAGCTCGCCGTTCTACTCCACCATGGGCTTCCTGGTGCGTAAGGGCAACCCGAAAAACATTCACGACTGGAACGACCTCGTGCGTTCTGACGTAAAGCTCATTTTCCCGAACCCGAAAACCTCCGGCAACGCCCGTTATACCTATCTGGCTGCCTGGGGCGCTGCAGACAAAGCTGACGGCGGCGATAAAGCCAAAACCGAGCAGTTCATGACCCAGTTCCTGAAAAACGTAGAAGTGTTTGATACCGGCGGACGCGGCGCGACCACCACCTTCGCGGAACGCGGTCTGGGCGATGTGCTGATCAGCTTTGAATCGGAAGTTAACAACATCCGTAAACAGTACGAAGCGCAGGGCTTCGAAGTGGTTATTCCGAAAACCAACGTGCTGGCGGAGTTCCCGGTGGCGTGGGTAGATAAAAACGTCAAGGCCAACGGCACAGAGAAAGCGGCGAAAGCGTATCTCAACTATCTGTACAGCCCGCAGGCGCAGACGGTGATCACCGATTACTACTATCGCGTCAACAACCCGGACGTGATGAACAAGCTGAAAGATAAGTTCCCGCAGACCGAGCTGTTCCGCGTGGAAGAGCATTTTGGCTCCTGGCCTGAAGTGATGAAAACACACTTCACCAGCGGGGGTGAGTTAGACAAATTGTTGGCGGCGGGGCGTAAGTAATGTTTGCAGTTTCCTCCAGACGTGTGCTGCCGGGCTTTACCTTAAAGCCTCGGGACCAGCCTGCTGTTCGTCTGTCTGATTTTGTTGTTACCGCTCAGCGCGCTGGTGGTCCAGCTCTCGGAGATGAGCTGGTCCCAGTACTGGGAGGTGATCAGCAACCCGCAGGTGGTGGCGGCCTATAAGGTGACGCTGCTGTCGGCATTTGTGGCCTCGATTTTCAACGGCGTTTTCGGCCTGCTGATGGCGTGGATCTTAACCCGCTACCGCTTCCCGGGCCGCACGCTGCTGGATGCACTGATGGATTTACCCTTCGCGCTGCCCACCGCCGTGGCCGGTTTAACCCTGGCCTCACTGTTCTCGGTGAATGGCTTTTACGGTGAGTGGCTGGCGAAGTTTGATATCAAAGTGACTTATACCTGGCTCGGCATTGCGGTAGCGATGGCCTTTACCAGCATCCCGTTTGTGGTGCGTACCGTCCAGCCGGTGCTGGAGGAGTTAGGCCCGGAATATGAAGAAGCGGCGGAAACCCTGGGTGCCACGCGCTGGCAGAGCTTCCGTAAGGTGGTGCTGCCTGAGCTGTCTCCCGGCGCTACTGGCGGGCCGTGGCGTTGTCGTTTACCCGCAGCCTCGGCGAGTTCGGCGCGGTGATCTTCATCGCCGGGAATATCGCCTGGAAAACGGAAGTGACCTCGCTGATGATTTTTTGTGCGTTTGCAGGAGTTTTGATTACCCGGCGGCAAGTGCGATCGCCTCGGTGATCCTCGCCGCGTCGCTGTTGCTGCTGTTCTCGATTAACACTCTGCAAAGTCGCTTTGGTCGACGTGTGGTAGGTCACTGATGGCGGAAGTTACTCAATTGAAGCGCTATGACGCACCCCGCATCAACTGGGGAAAATGGTTTCTGATTGGCACAGGCATGCTGGTGTCGGTGTTTATTCTCGTCGTGCCGATGGTCTACATCTTTGTTCAGGCGTTCAGTAAAGGGCTGATGCCCGCGCTGCAAAACCTCGCCGACCCGGACATGCTGCATGCCATCTGGCTGACGGTGATGATTGCCCTGATTACCGTGCCGGTGAACCTGGTGTTTGGCATCCTGTTGGCCTGGCTGGTGACGCGCTTTAACTTCCCGGGCCGCCAGCTCTTGCTGACCCTGCTGGATATTCCTTTTGCCGTATCGCCAGTGGTGGCCGGTCTGGTGTATCTGCTGTTCTACGGCTCCAACGGCCCGCTGGGTGGCTGGCTGGATGAGCATAACTTACAGATCATGTTCGCCTGGCCGGGCATGGTGCTGGTGACGATCTTTGTGACCTGTCCGTTTGTGGTGCGCGAGCTGGTGCCGGTGATGCTCAGCCAGGGCAGCCACGAAGACGAAGCGGCGGTACTGCTGGGCGCATCCGGCTGGCAGATGTTCCGCCGCGTGACCTTACCGAACATCCGCTGGGCGCTACTGTATGGCGTGGTGCTGACGAACGCCCGCGCGATTGGTGAATTTGGCGCGGTGTCAGTGGTCTCCGGGTCTATCCGCGGCGAAACCCTGTCGCTGCCGTTACAGATTGAATTGCTGGAGCAGGACTATAACACCGTCGGTTCCTTTACCGCCGCAGCCCCTGCTGACGCTGATGGCTATTTTGACCCTGTTTTTAAAGAGTATGGTGCAGTGGCGTTTAGAGAATCAGGCAAAACGCCAGCATCAGGAGGGAAATCATGAGCATTGAGATTGCCAATATTAAGAAGTCCTTTGGTCGCACCCAGGTGCTGAACGATATCTCGCTGGATATCCCTTCCGGGCAAATGGTGGCATTGCTGGGGCCGTCCGGCTCCGGGAAAACCACTTTGCTGCGTATTATCGCCGGTCTGGAACATCAAACCAGCGGGCATATCCGCTTCCACGGCACCGACGTCAGCCGCCTGCATGCGCGCGACCGTAAGGTGGGCTTTGTATTCCAGCATTATGCCCTGTTCCGCCATATGACGGTGTTCGACAACATCGCCTTTGGCCTGACGGTGCTGCCGCGCCGCGAGCGTCCCGATGCAGCGACTATCAAGGCGAAAGTGACCAAACTGTTGGAGATGGTGCAGCTGGCACATCTGGCAGACCGTTATCCGGCCCCAGCTTTCCGGCGGACAGAAACAGCGCGTGGCGCTGGCTCGCGCGCTGGCGGTGGAGCCGCAAATCCTGTTGCTGGATGAACCTTTCGGCGCACTGGATGCCCAGGTACGTAAAGAGCTGCGTCGCTGGTTGCGTCAGTTGCACGAAGAGCTGAAATTCACCAGCGTCTTCGTTACCCACGATCAGGAAGAGGCGATGGAAGTGGCCGATCGGGTCGTGGTGATGAGCCAGGGGAATATTGAGCAGGTCGATGAGCCAGAACAGCTCTGGCGCGAACCGGCGACCCGTTTTGTGCTGGAATTTATGGGCGAAGTGAACCGCCTGCAAGGCAATATTCGCGGCGGTCAGTTCCACGTTGGCGCCCATCGCTGGCCACTGGGTTACACCCCAGGCTATCAGGGGCCGGTGGATCTGTTCCTGCGCCCATGGGAAGTGGACGTAAGCCGTCGCACCAGCCTCGACAGCCCGCTGGCCGGTACAGGTGCTGGAAGCCAGCCCGAAAGGTCACTATACCCAACTGGTGGTGCAGCCGCTGGGCTGGTACAGCGAACCGCTGACGGTAGTGATGCGTGACGAAGAGCCGCCACACCGCGGCGAACGCCTGTTTGTTGGCCTGCAGCATGCGCGCATTTATCACGATAAGGAGCGCATCGAGACGCGGGGAGATCTTGCTCTGGCGGAATCTGCCTGATAGGTTATTGACCATGTTTATCGCCCGGTGGCGCTACGCTTACCGGGCCTACACGAGCACGGACGTAGGCCGGGTAAGCGAAGCGCCACCCCGGCTTTTTATTGAGTAAAAATCGTGAATACACTCGAAGACACCATCGGTAACACCCCTCCTGATCAAACTGCAGCGCATGGGGCCGCACAACGGCAGCGAAATCTGGATCAAACTGGAAGGCAATAACCCGGCGGGTTCGGTCAAAGACCGTGCCGCGCTGTCGATGATTGTCGAGGCGGAAAAGCGCGGTGAAATCAAACCCGGCGATGTACTGATCGAGGCGACCAGCGGCAACACCGGCATCGCGCTGGCGATGATTGCCGCCCTGAAAGGCTATCGCATGAAGCTGCTGATGCCGGACAACATGAGTCAGGAGCGCCGTGCCGCGATGCTGGCCTATGGTGCTGAGTTAATCCTCGTTAGCAAAGAGCAGGGGATGGAGGGGGCACGCGATCTGGCTCTTGAGATGGCGAACCGGGGCGAAGGTAAGCTGCTGGATCAGTTCAACAACCCTGATAACCCGTATGCACACTACACCACTACCGGCCCGGAAATCTGGCGGCAGACTTCAGGCCGCATCACCCATTTCGTCTCCAGCATGGGCACCACCGGCACCATCACCGGCGTCTCCCGCTTTCTGCGCGAGCAGGACAAGGCGGTGACCATAGTCGGCCTGCAGCCTGAAGAGGGCAGCAGCATTCCGGGTATTCGCCGCTGGCCCGCAGAGTATATGCCGGGCATTTTTAATGCCTCGCTTGTGGACCAGGTGCTGGATATTCATCAGCGCGAGGCGGAAAATACCATGCGTGAGCTGGCCGTGCGTGAAGGGGTCTTCTGCGGCGTCAGTTCGGGTGGCGCGGTAGCCGGCGCTCTGCGGGTGGCCGCGGCAACGCCGGGGGCAGTGGTGGTGGCGATCATCTGCGATCGCGGCGATCGCTACCTCTCTACCGGCGTGTTTGGTGAGGAGAGTTATGCGCAGGGCGCAGGGATCTAAACGCGATGGAAATGATTCGATTCCGGGACAAAACCCGGGCACAGCAGACCGATATTGTGGCTGTGCAGTCGCAGGTGGTGTACGGCAGCGTGGGTAACAGCATTGCGGTGCCCAATATTCGCCAGCATCACCTCAACGTGACGGCGATACCGACGGTATTGTTCAGCAACACCCCGCACTACGATACCTTTTACGGCGGGGTGATCCCCGACGAGTGGTTCAGTGGCTACCTGAAGGCGCCTGGACGAGCGCGACATATTGCGCGAGCTGAAAGCAGTCACCACTGGGTATATGGGGAGCGCCAGCCAGATTGCCCTGTTGGCCGACTGGCTACGTGCGGTAAAGGCGCAGCATCCCGATGTGCTGATTTTTGGTTGACCCGGTAATTGGTGACACTGACAGCGGAACCCTACGTCAAACCCGAGATCCCGGAAGCCTACCGCCCAGCATCTGCTGCCGTTGGCGCAGGGTATTACGCCGAACGTCTACGAACTGGAAGTGCTCAGCGGCAAGTCTTGCCGGGATAACGCCAGCGCCATTGCCGCCGCCAGAGGGTTACTTTCCGATACCCTGCAGTGGGTGGCAATCACCAGCGCGCCGGTGGCCGGAGATGCTGACAACATCCACGTGGTGCTCGTTTCCCATGATGATGTGACGGTCAGCGCCCACCCACGCATCAAAGCCGACCTGAAAGGTACAGGGGATCTTTTTTTGTTCTGAGCTGGTCAGTGCCCTGGTGCAACGCGAGAGCGTGGCCGCGGCGATAAGCCGGGCAGGGGACAGGGTGACGCAGGTGATGCAGTACACCCAAGAGAAGGGTTACGACGAGCTGGTTCTGCCAGCCTGACAAACAAAAATGGCGCCCGAAGGCGCCATTTTTCTGTGTGGCAAGAAATTACTTCTTGATGCGGATAACCGGGGTTTCACCCACGGTCACGCTGCCAGACAGTTTGATCAGCTCTTTGATTTCGTCCATGTTGGAGATAACAACCGGAGTCAGGGTAGACTTGGCTTTCTCTTCCAGCAGTGGCAGATCGAATTCAATGACCGGGTCGCCAACTTTAACGCGCTGGCCTTCTTCAGCGATACGCTTGAAGCCTTCGCCTTTCAGTTCGACGGTGTCGATACCGAAGTGAACGAACAGCTCAATACCGCTATCAGATTCGATAGAAAATGCGTGGTTGGTTTCAAAAATCTTACCGATGGTACCATCAACCGGCGCAACCATTTTGTTACCGGTCGGTTTGATAGCAATGCCATCACCAACAATTTTCTCTGCAAACACGACATCCGGCACGTCTTCGATGTTGACGATTTCACCAGACAGCGGAGCAACAATCTCAATAGTTCCGGTGTCGCTGTTGCCTTTGTCACCGAACAGTTTACTAAATAACCCCATTAGCCATCTCTCCTAAGCAGTAAATTGGGCCGCATCTCGTGGATTAGCAGATTGTTTTTTCTTCAATGAACTTGTTAACCAGCGTCATTAACTCGTCCGTTGTCGGTTGAGCAAGAGCCTGCTCTGCTAATACCTTCGCATCTTCGAAGTTCGTGTTACGGATGATCTTCTTGATGCGCGGGATGGAAATGGCGCTCATAGAGAACTCGTCCAGACCCATACCCAGCAACAGAAGTGTAGCACGTTCGTCGCCTGCAAGCTCACCCACACATACCAGTCCATTTGCCTTCGGCATGAGAAGCATCAATAACTTGCTTAATAAGCGTCAGCACGGACGGTGACATTGGCTGGTAAGATGTGAAATCATATCATTACCACGGTCAACTGCCAGGGTGTACTGGGTTAAATCGTTGGTACCAATACTAAAGAAATCGACTTCTTTGGCTAAATGACGGGCAATCGTCGCCGCGGCTGGAGTTTCTACCATCACGCCGATTTCAATTGATTCGTCAAAGGCTTTACCTTCGTCGCGCAGTTCTTGTTTGTAGATCTCAATCTCTTTCTTCAGCGCACGCACTTCTTCAACAGAGATGATCATCGGGAACATGATGCGCAGCTTACCGAAAGCGGAAGCACGCAGGATGGCGCGAACCTGGTCGCGCAGGATCTCTTTACGATCCATCGCGATACGTACTGCACGCCAAACCCAGGAACGGGTTTCTCTTCTTTCGGGAAGTTCATGTACGGCAGTTCTTTGTCGCCGCCGATGTCCATGGTACGGACCGATAACAGCCTGAGAGCCACAAGCTTCCGCTACCGCTTTGGTAAGCAGCAAACTGCTCTTCTTCGGTTGGCAGGGCGTCACGGTCCATGAACAGGAATTCGGTACGGTACAGGCCTACACCTTCTGCGCCGTTGCGCTCAGCGCCATCAACGTCACGTACGGTACCGATGTTGGCACACACTTCAAACCTGATGTCCGTCCAGCGTAATCGCAGGCAGATCTTTCAGTTTTGCCAGTTCGGCTTTCTCAGTGGCAACCTGTTCCTGAACGGCACGCAGCTGTTCGATTTGTTCGTTGGTTGGGTTGACGTAAACCAGATTGTTTACGGCATCCAGAATCAGATAGTCGTCGTTTTTCACCTGCGCGGTCACGCTACCGGTACCCACGATGGCAGGCAGTTCCAGAGAACGCGCCATGATAGAGGTGTGGGAGGTGCGGCCACCGGCGTCAGTAATGAAACCCAGCACCTTGTTCAGGTTCAGCTGTGCGGTTTCTGACGGGGTCAGGTCAGCAGCAACCAGGATTACTTCGTCCTGAATTGCGCTCAGATCGATAATGGCCAGGCCGAGGATGTTACGCAGCAGACGCTTACCAATGTCACGCACGTCAGCCGCGCGCTCTTTCAGGTATTCATCGTCCAGCTCTTCCAGGGCAGTCGCCTGACCTTCGATAACTTCATGCGCAGCCGCGTCGGCCGTCATGCCTTTATCTTTAATCAGGGCTATGATTTCCTGCTCCAGCTCCTCATCTTCGAGCAACATGATGTGCCCTTCGAAGATGGCTTCTTTTTCTTCACCGAAAGTTTCGCCAGCTTTAGTTTTGATCGTTTCCAGCTGCGCAGATGCTTTTGCACGGCCACTCAGAAAACGCTCAACTTCCTGATTTACCTTATCAGCAGAAATTTTTTTCCGGTCGATGACGATCTCGTCTTCTTTCAGCAGCAATGCTTTGCCGAAAGCGATACCCGGGGATGCTAAAATGGCCTGAAATCATAACCCTACCTTACTTGTGACTGATTTTTACAAAGAACCCGGAAACTTACTCGAGCTCAGCCATCAGTTTTACCAGATGCTCAACTGCTTTCTTGCTCGTCTTCGCCTTCCGCGGAGATGGTCACAACGGTGCCCTGAGTCAGACCCAGAGTCTGCAGTTTGAACCAGGCTTTTTGCGCTGGCGCTTTTGCCGTTGGAAGTCACAGTGATCTCAGAAGTGAAGCCTTTCGCTTCTTTAACAAACTGAGCAGCAGGGCGGGTGTGCAGACCGTTCGGAGCGGTAATGGTAACTTCTTGCTGGAACATTGTATTTCCCCAACTTATTGGTTTAGTGTTGTGGAACTAAAGTCTAGCCTGGCGGCATGACTTTAGCCTGTATAGTTAGCACCGGCTTAACGGCACGAGGCACAGATGTGTCAAACGTTTTTCCGCTACTGGCATGTCAGGCTGCTGACGTCTCGTTCGACATTAAACATTATGCCGTGAAAGCAAGACTTGAACCAAATCATAAAATCGATTCAGCAGCCGGTAATTCGTGTATCGATTAATTTCGTGCTTCAAAATAATTGTCAGCTTAAATACCAGAGCCAACAGGGTGAAGCAATGCCAGAAGAGATAAAACTTTGAAGCAGGCCACAAAAAAGCACCCGAATGGGTGCTTTTTTACGCGATATTTACATTTTGGCACTACTGTTGCAGTTCTTTCTCTGTAAAGAGATCGGCAAACAGTGCAGTACTCAAATAGCGCTCACCCGAGGGATGGAAGAATAACCACGATATTCTTATTGGTAAAGGTTTCATCTTCAAAGTAATTGCAGCGCTGCGGCAACCGCAGCACCCGAAGAGATCCCCGCCAGAATACCTTCTTCTTCCATCAGACGACGGGCGGTAGAGATGGCTTCCTCGTTGGTGATAGCGACAACTTTGTCGATCAGTTTCAGATCCAGGTTGCCTGGAATGAAGCCTGCACCGATACCCTGAATCTTATGCGGGCCAGGTTTCAGCTCTTCACCTGCCAGCGCCTGAGCAATAACCGGAGAATCGGTTGGCTCCACGGCAACGGTAATCAGATCTTTTTTACCTTTTGTACCTTTAATATAGGCGGCTAACACCCGTAAGCGTCCCGCCGGTACCGACACCCTGAGATAAACACATCAACCTGACCGTCGGTATCTTCCCAGATTTCCGGGCCGGTGGTCTTCTCGTGAATTTCCGGGTTAGCCGGGTTGCTGAACTGCTGCAGCAGCAGATATTTGGCCGGATCGCTGGCCACAATCTCTTCGGCTTTCTGGATGGCGCCCTTCATCCCTTTTTGCGCCTTCCGTTAAGACCAGGTTCGCACCCCAAGGCCTTCAGCAGCTTGCGACGTTCAATGCTCATGGTTTCCGGCATGGTCAGCGTCAGCTTGTAACCCCGTGCGGCAGCCACGTAGGCCAGGGGCAATACCGGTGTTACCGCTGGTTGGCTCCACCAGTTCAACGCCAGGCTTCAACACGCCACGCTTTTCCGCATCCCAAATCATATTGGCACCGATACGGCATTTCACGCTGAAGCTTGGGTTACGAGATTCTACCTTCGCCAGAATGCGTCCATTACCGATACGGTTCAGTCGAACCAGGGGCGTGTGACCGATAGTCAGCGAGTTGTCTTCAAAAAATCTTACTCATGGCCTGTCCTTAACTGTTTGAAATTGGGATACCGACCCAGCATACCTGTTGAATAAGTATGGGGAAGTAAGGAATTCGCATATCTATATGCTGATGAGAAATAATGCTATCCAGTATGGAATAAGGGATGGCATAAGCCATCCCTTTATTTACCTTATTTCCACAATGCGTGTTTATCACGGTAACAATCGACCCACATCGCCGTCGGCGCCGCAAACCGCAACCGGCATGATGAACAGATTCAGGAACGGGATCATCGTGAACAGGCTGGTGAGCGCGCCAAACTGCATATTGGTCATCTTGCGCGCGCGCAGGGCAGTCCGCATCTCTTTAAACGGGACTTTGTGATTATCGAACGGGTAGTCGCAATACTGGATCGCCAGCATCCACGCGCTGAACAGGAACCATAACACCGGCGCAACCGTCTGCCCGATACCCGGAATAAAGTAGAGGATCAGTAACACAATGGCACGCGGCAAGTACCAGGCGAACTTCTGCCATTCACGTTTCATAATGCGCGGCAGATCTTTCATGATGCCCAGCACACCGGTGTCCGGCGGCGTAGCGCCCGTCAGTCGCGCTTCCAGTTGTTCGGCCAGCAGCCCATTAAAGGGGGCAGCTATCCAGTTGGCCAGGGTTGAGAAGAAGTAGCCAAATACCAACAGCACCGAGACGATAGCCACAGGCCATAGCAGATAGCTCAGCCACTGCAGCCAGTCGGGGACGTGGCTCATGAGTGCCGGGATCCAGGTATCCAGGCGGGTAAACAGCCACCAGAAGGCACCCCCCATCAGCAGAATATTAATCAGCAGCGGAAGGATCACAAAACGGCGGATGCCTGGCAGCGAAACCAGTTTCCAGCCCTGTGAGAAGTACCACACGCCGCTACGGGGAGGGGAAGACGTTGATGAAACCATAACCAGGTTGAGCTCCTTTTATCACAACCAGTGAAGTTGCCTGCCTATATTAGCCAGTTGCGGCACGTTGACCAGTTCGGTAATGTTCGAAAAAACAGCAAAAAGCACGATTTAGTTCATCTTTATGCTGCGAATGCTCTGCATACACTTGCACTTGACGTAATCGGCAAATACTCTTAGTGAGTAAATGTTTGCCGTGGTGGCAAGGTGTTAGAACAACAGAGAATATAATGATGCAGGATTTGCGTCTGATATTAATCATTGTTGGCGCGATCGCCATAATCGCTTTATTGGTACATGGTTTCTGGACCAGCCGTAAAGAGCGCTCTTCTATGTTTCGCGATCGCCCACTGAAGCGCATGAAGTCTACCCGTGACGACGATAGCGATGACGATATCGAAGAAATGGAAGACGAGGGTGTGGGTGAAGTACGCGTTCATCGGGCCAATACTACGCCCGGCGCAGGCCATGGGGAGCATGAAGCGCCTCGTCAGCCTCCGCAGCATCAGTACCAGCCGCCTTATGCATCTGCTCAGCCGCGCCCTGCTGCGCCGCCGCAGCCTGTGGTCGAGCCGGTACACCAGCCGCAACACCAACAACCGCAACCGCAACCGCAGCAGCATGAGCCTGTGCGCCAGCAACCGGTGCCACAACCTCAGCATGTCGCTCAGCCTGCGCCACAGCCGGTCGTCCAGCAGGCACCTCAGCCTGTCGCGCCAGCGCCGCAACCAGCCCCTGCGCCTGTTGCGGAGCCAGAGCCGGTAGTCGAAGCGGCGCCACCAGTGGCGGAAAAACCGCAGCGCAAAGAGACGGTCATTGTTATGAGTGTGGCGGCCCATCATGGCACCACTATCAACGGCGAAGTGCTGCTCAACAGCATTCAGCAGGCCGGCTTCAAGTTTGGCGATATGAATATCTTCCATCGTCACCTTAGCCCGGACGGAAGTGGTCCTTCGCTGTTCAGCCTGGCGAACATGGTTAACCCGGGCACCTTTGACCCGGAAATGACCGGTGATTTCACCACGCCGGGCGTGACCATCTTTATGCAGGTGCCGTCTTATGGCGATGAACTGCAAAACTTTAAGCTGATGCTGCAGTCTGCCCAGCATATCGCGGACGAAGTCGGCGGCATGGTGCTCGACGATCAGCGTCGAATGATGACGCCGCAGAAACTGCGCGAGTATCAGGACCGTATCCGCGAAGTAAAAGAAGCTAACGCGTAAGTCTCCGCGTTTGTTTCACATCTCCTCAACCCCCGCATGTCGGGGGTTTTTCTCATTAATGGTGCGACATGGACACAATCGAACAACAACTTACCGAACTGCGAACCACGCTTCGCCACCATGAATATCTTTATCATGTGATGGATGCGCCCGAAGTGCCGGACGCAGAATACGACCGTTTGATGCGTGAACTGCGTGAGCTTGAAGCGCAGCGTCCCGATTTAATTACCCCCGACTCACCGACCCAGCGTGTCGGCGCCGCGCCACTTGCCTTTTTCAGCCAGGTGCGCCATGAAGTGCCCATGCTGTCGCTGGATAACGTCTTTGATGAAGGGAGCTTCCTCGCCTTCAACAAACGCGTCCAGGACCGTCTGAAGCAGACCGATGCCCTGAGCTGGTGCTGCGAGCTGAAGCTGGATGGCCTGGCCGTCAGCATTCTGTACGAAAACGGGGTGATGACCCGCGCCGCCACCCGCGGCGACGGTACGACTGGCGAAGACATTACCACCAATGTGCGTACCATCCGCGCCATCCCGCTAAAGCTGCATGGCGATAACATTCCGGCACGTCTGGAAGTGCGCGGTGAAGTGTTCCTCCCGCAGGCCGGTTTTGAAAAAATTAATGAAGAAGCGCGCCGCACTGGCGGCAAAATCTTCGCTAACCCGCGCAATGCCGCAGCGGGTTCACTGCGCCAGCTGGATCCACGCATTACCGCAAAACGCCCGTTAACTTTCTTCTGTTATGGCGTTGGCATTCTGGAGGGAGGCGAGCTGCCCGATACCCATCTGGGCCGCCTGATGCAATTTAAGGCCTGGGGACTGCCGGTGAGTAACCGTGTGCAGCTGTGCGACTCACCGGAAGCCGTGCTGGCGTTTTATCGTCAGGTTGAAGCAGACCGTCCGACGCTCGGCTTTGATATCGACGGGGTGGTGATCAAAGTAAACTCCCTCGCGCTTCAGGAACAGCTGGGCTTTGTCGCCCGAGCGCCACGCTGGGCGGTAGCCTTTAAGTTCCCGGCCCAGGAGCAGATGACCTTCGTGCGCGATGTGGAGTTCCAGGTGGGGCGTACCGGGGCGATAACGCCGGTTGCGCGTCTGGAGCCGGTTCAGGTGGCCGGGGTCCTGGTCAGCAACGCGACCCTGCATAACGCCGATGAGATCGACCGTCTGGGGCTGCGTATTGGCGATAAAGTGGTTATCCGCCGTGCCGGGGATGTGATCCCCCAGGTAGTGAATGTTGTGGAATCAGAACGTCCAGAGGACACGCGAGCGGTAGAATTTCCGACCCACTGCCCGGTATGCGGCTCAGACGTTGAACGCGTCGAAGGGGAGGCCGTGGCCCGCTGTACTGGCGGTTTAGTTTGCGGCGCCCAGCGTAAAGAGTCGCTGAAACACTTCGTCTCCCGCCGGGCGATGGACGTCGATGGCATGGGCGACAAAATCATCGATCAGCTGGTCGAGAAAGAGTATGTCCATACGCCCGCTGATCTGTTCCGCCTGACGCCGGGTAAGCTGACCGGGCTGGATCGTATGGGGCCGAAATCCGCGCAGAATGTGGCCGACGCACTGGAAAAATCCAAAGACACCACTTTTGCCCGCTTCCTTTATGCGCTGGGCATCCGTGAAGTAGGGGAAGCGACCGCGGCGGGTCTGGCAGCCTATTTTGGTACGCTGGAGGCGCTTGAGAAGGCGACAATCGACGAGCTGCAAAAGGTGCCGGACGTCGGCATTGTGGTCGCCACCCACGTCTTTAACTTCTTCTCTGAAGAGAGTAACCGCGAGGTGATCGGCCAGTTGCTTAACGAAGGCATTCGCTGGCCTGCGCCGCAGGTGATCAACGCCGAAGAGATCGACAGTCCGTTCGCCGGCAAAACGGTGGTACTGACCGGTAGCCTGAGCCAGCTTTCACGCGATGATGCCAAAGCGCGTCTGACGGCACTGGGGGCCAAAGTGGCTGGCAGCGTGTCGAAGAAAACCGACCTGGTGATTGCCGGGGAAGCGGCAGGCTCCAAGCTGGCGAAGGCGCAGGAGCTGGGAATTGACGTAATTGATGAGGCAGAGATGCTGCGTCTGTTGGGAGAGTAACGTGGATAAAGCGCAGCTTATCGAAATAGCCAATACCGAGATGCCGTTCGGGAAGTATAAAGGCCGTCGGCTGATTGATGTGCCCGAAGAGTATTTACTGTGGTTTGCCCGCAAGGATGAGTTTCCTGCCGGGCATCTGGGTGAGCTAATGGCGCTCACGTTACTGATTAAAACCGAAGGGCTGACCCAGCTGGTTCAGCCCCTGCGTCGTCCCTAAACTTTCGCCGTGCTGGCCTGCTCCCGGGCCTGTAACTCATCGGTCTGGCGTTTGTAGCGACGCGCCATGACCGCGCAAATCATGAGCTGCAGCTGGTGGAAGATCATCAGCGGCAGCACCATCATCCCAACCACCGAGGTCGGAAACAGAATGTTGGCCATCGGGATCCCGTTTGCCAGGCTCTTTTTCGAACCACAGAACACAATCGTAATCTCATCTGCTTTGTTAAAGCCAAAGCGGCGCGCAGCAAATACGTTGATGGCAATGACAATCGCCAGCAGTACCAGGCTAACCACCACGATAAACAGCAGCGACCCGACCCCGACTTTATGCCAGATGCCATTGACCACGGCTTCGCTGAATGCTGAGTAAACGACCAGCAGAATCGATGACTGATCGGTTTTGGCAATCCACTTCTTATGCTTCGCCACAAAGGCACCGGTCCACGGACGGGAAAGATGCCCCAGCACAAACGGTAGCAGCAGTTGCAGCATAATTTTGCCTACCTGCTCCAGACTGCCTTCCGCTCCGTGCATGTCCATTACCAGCCCCACCAGCAGTGGCGAAAGGAAAATCCCCAGCAGGCTGGAGGCAGACGCCGAGCAGACGGCTGCCGCCACGTTGCCGCCTGCCATTGAGGTAAAGGCGATCGCCGACTGCACCGTGGCTGGCAAAATACAGAGGTAGAGGAAGCCGGTATACAGCGACGGATCGACATTGATCGGTGCCCACCAGGCAAACAGCACGCCCAACACCGGGAAGACGACAAAGGTGCTGCACATTACCCACAGGTGCAGTCGCCAGTGGCTACCGCCAGAGATAATGGCTTCCCGGGAAAGTTTTTGCCCCGTGCATAAAGAACAGCAGCGCGATGGCGGCGGTGGTGAGACCTTCAAAAAAAGGAACAAAACCGCCACGGGCCGGGAAGAAGGAGGCCAGCAGGACAACCACGATAAGGGTGATGGTGAACGGGTCGAGTATGCGAAAAAGTTTCATAAACACTCCTGAAAACAGATAGCGCTATTGTGCTTTTCTTCCCTTTGAGAAATAAAATTGATTTATTGCATCAATTCATGAGTAAAACAGATGAATTACTCGTTACGGCAGTTGCGTGTTTTTGGTTACCGTCGCGCAGGGCGAAAAGCTTTAGCCGTGCAGGTGAGATTATCGGCCTGAGCCAGTCGGCGGTCAGTCACAGCGTGAAGGAGCTGGAGCAGCAAACTGGGCGTGCGGCTGCTCGACAGAACCACCCGGGAAGTGATACTGACCGAGGCAGGCCAGCAATTAGCGGCCCGGCTGGAGAGGATCCTCGATGAGCTGTCCAGTACGTTACGGGACGTGGGTCGGGTAGGGCAGCAACTCTCCGGGACGGTACGCGTCGCCGCCAGTCAGACCATTTCGGCGCACCTCATTCCGCGCTGCATTGCATTCAGTAATCAGCAGTACCCGGATATTGATTTTGTGCTGCATGACCGACCGCAGCAGTGGGTGCTGGAGAGTATCCGCCAGGGCGAGGTGGACTTTGGGATTGTTATCGATCCCGGGCCGGTGAGCGATCTGGAGTGCGAAGAGGTGCTTTCAGAACCCTTTTTACTCCTCTGCCGCGATGACGACCCGCTTGCGGCACTGGATGAAGTGGCATGGCAGGCGCTACAAGGGGCCAGGCTGGTGTTACAGGATTATGCCTCCGGCAGCCGACCACTTATCGATGCCGCACTTCGTGAGCAGCAGGTGAGGGCGACGATTGTGCAGGAGATTGGCCACCCCGCCACGCTCTTTCCGATGGTAGAAGCCGGGATTGGCATCAGCGTGCTCCCGGCACTGGCGCTGCCGTTACCCCAGGGAAGCAGGTTAACCGTCAAACGGTTCACGCCGGCTATTGAACGTAAGCTGATGCTGGTTCGCCGTAAGAATCGCTCGCTTTCAGGTGCCGCGCAGGCGGTCTGGGAAGTGGTGCGCATCCAGGCAGAACAACTCACGCAGGCCCGTATACGCGATCCACTGTTTAACGCTGAGGCGCGTTAAACGTAAATATCAATTTCATGCTCAGGGGAAGGTTTGTTCACGCCTTCCACTTTAGCCTGCGCCTGCTCCTGTTTTTGTTTTGACTCTTCAGCCTGACGTCGTAGCAGCATCTGCAGTTGCGCCTGCAGGCCATCAATCTGCGCTTCGAGTATCTCTTGTTGTTCCTTTTTTTCTTCGGGCGTGCCGCTTCCCAAAGCGATATCTTTAAATTTCTGGCTCAACTCTGAAATTTTGGCCATGATACTGCTGATTTGCGCGGCAATGCTGTTATCGCTGGAGCCGCTTTTACCGTTTCCGCTGGCCTGGATTGGCTGGGTAGATGCCTGAATCGTAGTCATATTAAGATCTCTTGCCGGAAATCCCTTTTATCGGCATAAGCCCGCCTCTACTTGAGGAGACCTGACAGAAATGACAGGTAACAAGGCGAAACGTTATTGGTATGCAGTACCTGCGGTTGAGCGTTTGATAAAGACGAAAGAGGAAGGGGAGTCATCGGTGTGCGGCGGCGAGTGCAGACAGTGGTTAAATCGCAGATAGCAAAAAAGCGCCTTTAGGGCGCTTTTTTACATTGGTGGGTCGTGCAGGATTCGAACCTGCGACCAATTGATTAAAAGTCAACTGCTCTACCAACTGAGCTAACGACCCGAAATGGTGGGCGATGACGGGCTCGAACCGCCGACCCCCTCCGTGTAAAGGAGATGCTCTACCAACTGAGCTAATCGCCCATTTCGGAACTGCTTTGATAAGGTGAGAATGGTGGGCGATGACGGGCTCGAACCGCCGACCCCCTCCGTGTAAAGGAGATGCTCTACCAACTGAGCTAATCGCCCATTCTCAATTCTTATCTACACTGCGGCATCTATCTAAATAGATGGTGGGTGATGACGGGCTCGAACCGCCGACCCCCTCCGTGTAAAGGAGATGCTCTACCAACTGAGCTAATCACCCCCGCTGTGTGGAGTCGCATTATAGGGAGAGTTGAAAATGAGTCAACGGCTTTTCTAAAGATTTTGTTCGTTCGTCGTAAAATTAAGCAAAACGATCGCGAAACCACCAGTGATGCATGATTTCTAAACAAAAACGACTATGAACAAGGATCTGACAGCAACAAGATTGAGGAATCAGGCTGGAGTGATAGAATATTGCCCACTTTCGTTTCCAGGATATGCCGGTTGTCGGCATCTTTATCACTGTAAGGCCACTTCATGAAAATCAAAACTCGCTTCGCGCCAAGCCCTACTGGCTATCTGCACGTCGGCGGCGCGCGTACTGCTCTCTATTCCTGGCTGTTTGCTCGTAACCAGGGCGGTGAGTTTGTGCTGCGTATCGAAGATACCGATCTCGAACGTTCCACGCCGGAAGCAATCGAAGCCATTATGGATGGTATGAACTGGCTTAATCTGGAGTGGGATGAAGGCCCGTATTTCCAGACCAAACGTTTTGATCGCTATAACGCGGTTATTGATGACATGCTTGAAGCGGGTACAGCTTATAAGTGCTACTGCTCTAAAGAACGTCTGGAAGCCCTGCGCGAAGAGCAGATGGCAAATAATGAAAAGCCTCGTTATGACGGTCGCTGCCGCCACGATCATCAACACCATGAGGCAGACGAGCCATGCGTGGTGCGTTTCGCGAACCCGCAGGAAGGCTCAGTCATCTTTGACGATCAGATCCGCGGCCCGATCGAATTCAGCAACCAGGAGCTGGACGATCTGATCATCCGCCGTACCGATGGTTCCCCTACCTATAACTTCTGTGTTGTGGTAGATGACTGGGATATGGCGATCACCCACGTCGTGCGTGGCGAAGACCATATCAATAACACGCCACGCCAGATCAACATTCTTAAAGCGCTGAATGCACCGGTCCCGGTTTATGCGCACGTGTCGATGATCAACGGCGACGATGGTAAAAAACTTTCCAAACGCCATGGCGCAGTCAGCGTGATGCAGTACCGTGACGACGGCTATCTGCCGGAAGCCCTGCTCAACTATCTGGTGCGTCTGGGCTGGTCCCACGGCGATCAAGAGATCTTCAGCCGTGAAGAGATGATTCAGCTCTTTACTCTGAGTGCGGTAGGTAAGTCTGCCAGTGCGTTCAATACCGATAAACTGCTGTGGCTGAACCATCACTATATCAATACTCTGCCGCCAGAGTACGTTGCGACCCAGCTTCAATGGCATATCGAGCAGGCGAACATTGATACCCGCAACGGTCCTCAACTGGCCGATCTGATTAAACTTCTGGGCGAGCGTTGTAAAACGCTGAAAGAGATCGCGGAAAACTGCCGCTACTTCTATGAAGAGTATGATGAGTTTGACGCTGACGCTGCTAAAAAGCATTTGCGTCCGGTAGCGCGTCAGCCGCTGGAAGTGGTTCGTGATAAGCTGGCCGCCATTACCGACTGGAGCGCTGAGAATGTGCACCATGCCATTCAGGCGACAGCGGATGAACTGGAAGTCGGGATGGGTAAAGTCGGCATGCCGCTGCGCGTAGCCGTTACCGGCGCGGGTCAGTCTCCGGCGTTAGATGTTACCGTACACGCAATTGGTAAAACCCGCAGCGTGGCGCGTATCAACAGAGCCCTGGACTTTATTGCTGAGCGCGAAAGCCAGCAGTAATCAGGAAACAAAAAAACAAAACGGCAGGTTACCCTGCCGTTTTTTTTATTCTTCTGGCTGATGAATGCTCAGCCGCATGAGAAAACCCTGTACACCTTCTCGTTTAAGCAGCGCGTCGAGCCGTTCCTGTTCCGCTAACGTCATACTCTCCAGCGCGTTGGTGATCCCGGGTAGTACGGCAGCGGGCTTAGTCTCACCGTAGCTGGCTGCGCTCTCTGCCAGTTGGTAGAGCACCTGCCGTTTACGAATAGCCGGAATATTCGAGATGTGCGCACGGACCTGTGCATCAATAGAGATGAGTCGCGCCCGCCCACCTTTAACGCCATTAATGCCTTCTGTCTTCCAGCCATTTTTTCGCACCCAGCGATTGACGGTCTGCCTGGCGACGCCCAGCGTCTCCGCCAGTTCCTCGGTGGTCATTTTGCTACGTAATTTTTTCATATCAGTTCTGATCGCGAATCCCTAAACGTTGCAACAATCCGGTGATCCCTTCCCGGAGTAATAAAGTGGTCAGCTGTTTCTGTTCTGTCGGCGTCATTTCATTAGCCAGCGTCATCAGCAAGGCCTGCAGTGATTTATCTGCAGCCGCTTCCGCTAAGGTCGTCATCTCCGGTGCGCGTCGCGCATTGCGAATAAATTCCCGAACTTGCTCATTAACATGGACCAGGCGCGCCTTACCGCCCTGAACGCCAGGTTTTGGCGATGTGGACCATCCCTCTTTACGCACCCATTTATTGATGGTCTGTCGGCTATAGCCAGTGAGCCGGGCCAACTCTTCCGGCGTCATTCGTTCCTTGATCATGCAATTTCCTGAGTAAGAGTGTGGTTAATTAGGGGTTCATTTTATAACACCGTTTTACTGGAAAACGTGACAAGATTAACTCCTGGCTGCGAGCATTCTCGCAATGTGATTCATTTGCATGAATTTTCAGCGGTTGAACGCCGGAGTGAAAATTTGCCGTTGACACTCCGCAGTGGAATTCATATTATGCCGCCCGTCAACACGACACGCTTTACGCGATGGGGCTATAGCTCAGCTGGGAGAGCGCTTGCATGGCATGCAAGAGGTCAGCGGTTCGATCCCGCTTAGCTCCACCAAACTCTTATCCCAATAGAGTCTGGTGCGTAAACAAAACTGTGGGGCTATAGCTCAGCTGGGAGAGCGCTTGCATGGCATGCAAGAGGTCAGCGGTTCGATCCCGCTTAGCTCCACCAAAATTTGAACCCTCGCCGAATGGCGGGGGTTTTTTTATGCCTGCAAGAAACCCTTTACTATCACCGCATTGACAAATAAATAGCTTTGCCTGGTAAAAACTTTACTTTATGTAATGACTTTTCCTGACCTGGAACGTTGTATGACGGTATTGAAGTGTCTATCATTAATACGAATTTAATATCGCCAGGTAAACAGTTAAATAAAATTAATGAAAAGCATAGTTAATATTAACGGAAAGAGCTTTCTGCTTGCTCTGGCGTTATGCATGATTGTCGTGCCTTTTTCCCGGCTTATTTCACCGAAATCTGTTGTCGATGGCTTTGAGGTTTATCTTGCATGGATGCCGCTGAGCGTCATGCTGGCGATCATATTATTATTTGGCCGTCAGGCCATCCTGCCAATTATTATCAGCTTTGCCATACTTAACGAATGGAATTTACAGCTGTCTGCCAGGCAGGATGTTATCCTCCTTTTTTTGCCAGGTATTTAGTACCTTAGCAGTATGCGCCATCCTCCGTTGGCAGGTGGGATCGCGCTGGCGCTACCATGTGCCCAGCCGGTTCATGGCGGCGCGCATTACATGGCTAGGATTTGCCTTACCGCTGGGAATAAAAATGTCGATGTTCCTGGCCAGCTATTTGTGTGATTTTCCCGTTACCCTCGCCAATTTCACCGACAGAGGCTCGATAATTTATCATATTGTCGATATTCAGAGCCTGGTTTGCGCCGTTATCATCTTCACCATGCTGTTCTATTATCCGTTAAGAATGATAATTAATCCGAATTATGCGCGCGCCTTCTGGCAAAGAAATATGCGCGATTCTTTCTCATCTCGAAACCGATTATTTACATCTGTATTACTTGTTTGCTTAATTGCCGGGCTGCTTTTGCTCTGCTTGCCTTTTACCTCCGATATTATTGCTGGCTATCTGGTTCCAGTTATTTTCATTTTATTTACAATTGGCATCAGTCGTTTTCGCTATCCCATGATTGCCCTTGGTTGGGCGTTAAGTGCGCTGATGTTGCTGACCTACAACAGTAACTTTTTGCAGGGCGTACAGAATGGCTACTCGCTGGCGTTTGTGCTGTCGGTACTTATCTCTTTCGCCATCTGTCTGTCTTATATGTCGCGCATTTATCAGCGCAGCGAATGGCTTAAGCGCGGCTGGCAGGAGAGGGCGTTGATCGACCCGCTGACCGGCTTACGTAACCTGCGCGCACTGGAATCCTTTTTGACAGACAACAAGGACACCACCCTGTGCTGTTTGCGGATGGATAATCTGGAGTTCCTGAGCCGTCATTACGGCCTGATGATGCGCGTGCAGTGTAAACGCGCCATTATCCGCCAGCTGCAGCCGCTGCTGATGCCCAATGAACAAGTTTTCCAGATCCCCGGTAACGAACTGGTAGTCGTGCTTAGCGGCCCGGAAACCGGCGCCCGGTTGCAGCACATCGTGGATCACCTGAACAGCCGCAAAATCTACTGGAATAACACCGGGCTGGATATTGAGTTTGGCGCTGCCTGGGGTGGGGTGGAGTTCAAATGCGGTGAAAGTCTCTACCACACGCTCGGGCAGCTCAGCTGGCTGGCAGAAAAGTCCTGTTCGGCGCATCAGGTGCTGTCGCTGAATAACAGCCTTGAGACAGTCTCCGGGCAGACGACGGATCGCGTCCTGATGCTCGGTCGGGTTAAGCGGGCGCTGGATGAGGGCGGCTTACGCCTGTATGCGCAGCCCATCCAGAGGTGGGATGGCGTGGGCTATCACGAAATCCTGTCGCGTCTGGAGAGCGAAGGAGAGTTGCTGACGCCTGATAAGTTTCTGCCGCTGGTGCGCAGTTTAACCTGAGCCGACGCTTCGATATGAGCGTGGTGGAGGCGCTGCTGGCATGGTTGCAGGAGCACCCCTCGGATGGTTGCTGCGCGCGTTTCTCCGTAAACCTGATGCCCTTAACGCTGATGCAAAAAGAGGTCGCAGCGGAGATTATTGCCCTGTTTGAACGCTATAAGGTAAGGCCGCAGGCGGTGATCATTGAAGTGACCGAAGAGCAGGCATTCTCCAATTCCGAAGTCAGTGTCGCCAATATTCAGCAGTTGCGTCATTACGGCTTCAAGCTGGCCATTGACGACTTCGGAACCGGCTATGCCAATTACGAACGTCTCAAGCGCCTGCAGGCCGATGTCATCAAGATTGATGGCTGCTTTGTGAAGGATATTTGTAGCGACAGTATGGATGCGATGATTGTGAAGTCGATCTGCAATCTGGCGAAAACCCGGTCGCTGTGTGTAGTGGCGGAGTTTGTCGAAACGGAGGAGCAGCGCGAGATGCTGCTCGCCTCGGGGGTGGATTATCTACAGGGATATTTAGTGGGTAAACCACGCCCGCTCAGTGAATTACAGGCGTAAAAAAACCGGGGAGGATAAGTCCCCGGTTTTTTTATGCTGATTACAGGACCAGTGCAGCGATAGACGCAGACAGGACGCTGACCAGCGTGGAGCCGTATACCAGCTTCAGACCGAAGCGGGAAACCACGTTACCTTGCTCTTCGTTCAGGCCTTTAATCGCACCCGCGATGATACCGATGGAAGAGAAGTTGGCGAAGGAGACCAGGAACACGGAGAGAATGCCTTCGGCGCGCGGGGAGAGGGAACCGGCGATTTTCTGCAGATCCATCATTGCGACGAATTCGTTAGAAACCAGTTTGGTTGCCATAATACTGCCCACCTGCAAAGCTTCGCTTGCCGGCACACCCATCACCCAGGCTACCGGGTAGAAGATGTAACCCAGGATGCCCTGGAAGGAGATACCCAGTACGGCAGCAAACAGGGCGTTCAGCGCGGAGATCAGGGCGATAAAGCCGATCAGCATTGCCGCAACGATAACCGCCACTTTGAAACCTGCCAGAATATACTCGCCCAGCATTTCGAAGAAGCTCTGACCTTCGTGCAGATTAGCCATCTGCAGGTTCTCTTCACTCTCATCCACGCGGTACGGGTTGATCAGTGACAGCACGATAAAGGTGCTGAACATGTTCAGAACCAGCGCAGCCACAACATATTTTGGCTCCAGCATTGTCATATACGCGCCCACGATAGACATGGAAACGGTAGACATAGCCGTGGCCGCCATGGTGTACATGCGGTTGCGGGACATTTTGCCGAGAATATCTTTATACGCGATAAAGTTCTCAGACTGACCAAGGATCAGGGAGCTTACGGCGTTGAAAGATTCTAGTTTGCCCATGCCGTTGACTTTAGACAGCACAGTACCAATGGCGCGGATCACAATTGGCAGAATGCGAATGTGCTGCAGAATACCGATCAGGGCAGAGATGAAGACGATAGGGCACAGAACTTTCAGGAAGAAGAACGCCAGACCTTCGTCGTTCATTTTACCGAACACGAAGTTAGTCCCTTCATTAGCAAATCCGAGCAGTTTTTCGAACATCTCAGAGAAGCCCTTCACAAAGCCCAGACCGACATCTGAGTTCAGGAAGAACCAGGCAAGCAGCACTTCAATGACGAGCAACTGAATAACATAACGAATACGGATTTTTTTACGATCGCTGCTGACCAGCAACGCAAGCACGGCAACGACAACAAGTGCGAGGACAAAATGTAGGACGCGGTCCATATTTGCTCCAAATATGAGGCAGGTTTAATTTCGCTGCACATTCTATGAAACAAGCGTAAAGAAAACGAGATCAAAGCCACACTATAGTCACGTCCTGTGACGAGACTCAAAATAGTGACATACGATACATTTTTGTTATGTTATGTAAATGACTTAAAAGTTAAGTTTCTGTGCTAGGCTTCACAAAGGTTGCATGCTTTTTACCCGTCCGTTTATCGACTAATCCAGTCTGTGTATCGTTCTTCGCTATCACTGCAATCACTATAACCAACTTAAATGAACTTGATAATCATTCGCATTTTGATAGCATTAAACATAGCAAAGGCTATATTCCTGAGGCAAAAATGAGCAATAGTCGCGTTGATGAGAGTAGCAGTGGCAAAGCAGCACGCAAAATGCGGTTCGCATTAATGGGACCTGCGTTTATTGCCGCCATTGGCTATATCGACCCCGGTAATTTTGCGACCAATATTCAGGCCGGGGCCAGCTTCGGCTATAAGCTGCTGTGGGTGGTGGTTTGGGCCAACCTGATGGCGATGATGATTCAGGTGCTGTCGGCAAAACTTGGCATCGCCACCGGCAAAAACCTTGCGGAACAGATCCGCGACCACTATCCGCGTCCGCTGGTCTGGTTTTACTGGGTGCAGGCAGAGATCATTGCCATGGCGACCGACCTTGCGGAATTTATCGGCGCCGCGATCGGCTTCAAGCTGATCCTGGGGGTATCGCTGCTGCAAGGGGCGGTATTGACCGGTATCGCCACCTTCTTGATCCTGATGCTGCAACGACGCGGGCAAAAAACCGCTCGAAAAAGTGATTGGTGGCCTGCTGCTGTTTGTGGCGGCGGCCTATATTGTGGAGCTGATCTTCTCCCAGCCGGACGTTATCCAACTCGGCAAGGGGATGGCGATCCCGAGCCTGCCGACGACTGAAGCAGTGTTCCTTGCGGCCGGGGTACTGGGCGCCACCATTATGCCGCACGTGATCTATCTGCACTCTTCGCTGACGCAGAACCTGCACGGAGGGTCGCGCCACGAGCGTTATTCTGCGACCAAATGGGATGTGGCGATTGCCATGACCATTGCCGGGTTTGTGAATCTGGCGATGATGGCCACCGCCGCGGCGGCATTCCACTTCAACGGCCATACCGGTGTTGCCGATCTGGATCAGGCCTATCTGACCCTGGAGCCGTTACTCAGCCACGCGGCGGCCACTATTTTCGGCCTTAGCCTGGTCGCGGCAGGACTCTCATCGACAGTGGTAGGTACCCTTGCGGGGCAGGTCGTTATGCAGGGATTTGTGCGCTTCCATATTCCTTTGTGGGTGCGTCGGGCCATTACCATGCTGCCCTCCCTTTATTGTGATCCTGATGGGGCTGGATCCGACCCGCATCCTGGTGATGAGCCAGGTGCTGCTGAGCTTTGGTATTGCGCTGGCGCTGGTGCCGCTGCTGGTGTTCACCAGTGACAAAAAGTTGATGGGGCGATCTGGTCAACAGCGTGATGGTCAAACGGGCAGGGTGGGCGATAGTGGTGCTGGTGGTAGCGCTGAATCTGTGGGCTGCTGATTGGCACTGCAATGGGATTATAAAAAAGGCGCCGCGAGGCGCCTTTTTCGTATCAGTGATGATGACCGTGGCCACGACCATGGCCTTTGCGGCCGCGATGGTCATCACGATCTCTCCAGCCTTCGCGATAACCGCGTTCATAGGCGTTACGTTTATCCCAGCCACGATGGTAGCCGTTGTCATGTTTGTGCCAGCGTTTGTTACGCCATTCATAGTTACGATGCCAGTAGCCGCGGTCACGCCAGCCGCCACCGTCCCAGTAGTTACCGTAATTATCGCGATCGCCAATTTGTAATTTTACGGATGGCAACAGGGTGATTTCGCCAGCATTAGCAACCAGCGGGGCTGAAGCCATTAATACTGCTGCCAGAATCAGGGACCTGAACATTGTTATTCTCCTTCACGATCGGAGCCGTAATCGGCTTGTTAACGCAATATTAAGGGGCGGTAAAGCCCCGGATAATCGCTTTAACTCCTAATTCGGAAGGGCATAGCACTTTTTGCTAAAAGTGCCCTTATTCTTCACTGCTTAAAATTGTTTCAATTTCCTTCAGCTCTTCAGGCGTGAAGTGACGATTCGCCAGCATACCCACCGCATCGTCGATTTGCGCCGTTTTACTGGCACCTATCAGCACCGAGGTAATGGCCTCATGATGTAATACCCAGGCCAGCGCCATCTGCGACAATTTCTGGTTACGGCGTTCGGCCAGCGCATTGAGTTTGCGTACCTTCACCAGTTTTTCTTCAGTAATCTGATCCGGGTTCAGGAAGCGGCTACCGCTGGCGGCACGGGAATCTGCCGGGATCCCGTTCAGATAACGATCGGTCAGCTGGCCGCCCGCAAGCGGCGAAAACGCAATGCATCCCACTCCTTTCTGCTTAAGCACATCCAGTAATCCCTCTTCAGGCGCGCGTTCCAGCATCGAGAATTTTGGCTGGTGGATAAGGCAGGGGGTGCCCAGATCGTCGAGGATTTCGATGGCCTGTCGCGCCAACTCGGCCGGGTAATTGGACAGCCCAACGTACAGCGCTTTGCCCTGACGCACGATATGGTCGAGCGCTTTCATGGTCTCCTGCAACGGCGTTTCGGGATCCGGGCGGTGATGATAGAAGACATCCACATACTCCAGCCCCATGCGTTTCAGGCTTTGATCGAGGCTGGCGATCAGGTATTTACGCGAGCCCCAGTCGCCGTACGGCCCCTCCCACATGGTATAACCCGCTTTGCTGGAGATGATCAGTTCATCACGCAAGCTGCTGAAATCCTCCTGCAAAATCCGCCCGAAGTTACGCTCTGCCGATCCCGGCGGTGGACCATAGTTGTTGGCAAGGTCAAAGTGGGTAATGCCCAGATCAAAAGCACGATGTAAAAGTTGACGGCTGTTTTCGATCAGCGTGGCGTCGCCGAAGTTGTGCCACAGCCCGAGGGAGATGGCGGCAGCTTAAGGCCGCTTTGCCCACATCGTTGATATTCCATTGATTGATAACGATTTTGATCTGCCTGGTAAACCATGAGTTTTGTCCCTCTGCGTCAGAAAGTCATTCAGTGTATACGTTTACACAAAAGACGAAAGCAAACAGATTAGCGCGCAAAAATACGTAAAGCATGGTTTCCACGACCTGATTATTCCCAATTCTGGACAGCTATCACGCTTCTTCAATACTCAAAGTGAAGTCAACATTATAAGGATAATAGTCATGCAAACCCCCTACACCGTCGCCGATTACCTGCTGGACCGCCTTACAGATTGTGGTGCCGATCATCTGTTTGGTGTGCCAGGCGACTACAATTTGCAGTTTCTCGATCACGTTATCGCCAGCCCGGATATTGGCTGGGTTGGTTGTGCCAATGAATTGAACGCCGCCTACGCGGCCGATGGCTACGCGCGCTGCAAAAGGTTTTGCCGCGCTCTTGACCACCTTTGGGGTGGGCGAGCTTAGCGCCATGAACGGTATCGCGGGCAGTTTCGCCGAGCATGTTCCGGTTTCTGCATATCGTGGGCGCGCCGGGCAGCGCTTCGCAAGAAAAAAGGGGAGCTGCTGCACCACACGCTCGGTGACGGCGAATTTCGTCACTTTTATAAAATGAGTGAGCCCGTTACCGTCGCGCAGGCCCATCTCACCGAGCAAAATGCCTGCTATGAAAATCGACCGCGTATTGACGGAGATGCCTCCGGGAGCGCCGTCCAGGCTACATCATGCTGCCTGCCGATGTGGCAAAAAAACCTGCCACACCGCCTGTAAGCGCTTCTCATTGAATCGTCTTTATGAAAGTGACAGTTTCCGCCTCGATGCCTTCCGCCAGGCGGCAGAGAAAAGGCTGGCAGCGAGCGAGCGCACCGCGCTGCTGGCGGATTTCCTCGTCCTGCGTTACGGCCTGCAGAGCCAGCTCCAGCGCTGGGTGGAGCAAACGCCCATGGCACATGCCACCTTGCTGATGGGGAAAGGCATTTTTTGACGAGCGCAAACCGGGCTTCGCAGGCACCTACAGCGGCTCTGCCAGTGCCGCCGGAGTCAACGAAGCCATTGAAGGAGCCGATACGGTGATCTGCGTGGGGACACGCTTTACCGATACCCTCACCGCCGGGTTCACCCACAAACTCACGCCGCAGCAGACTATCGACGTTCAGCCGCATGCCTCGCGGATCGGGGATGTCTGGTATACCGGGATCCCGATGACCCAGGCGATTGAGGTGCTGTCCAGCCTCTGTCATCAGTATGCCAGCGCCACTACGGCGACCCGTCCGGCGCGTCAGCTGCATGCGGTCCACCCCGGTACGTTAAGCCAGGACAGTTTCTGGCAAACGTTGCAAACCTTTATTCGTCCGGGGGATATCATTCTGGCCGATCAGGGAACCTCCGCTTTTGGTGCGGGCGCACTGCGCCTACCCGAAGACGTGAATTTTATTGTTCAGCCGATCTGGGGGTCGATTGGGTATACGCTTGCTGCCGCCTATGGCGCGCAGACGGCCTGCCCGGATCGGCGCGTGATTGCGATTACCGGCGACGGCGCAGCGCAGCTCACCATTCAGGAGCTGGGTTCCATGCTGCGGGATAAACAGCGCCCGGTGATCATGGTGCTGAACAACGAAGGCTACACGGTTGAGCGCGCGATTCATGGTCCCAATCAGCGTTACAACGACATTGCCCTGTGGAACTGGACGCAGATCCCGCAGGCACTGAGTCTGGATTGTCAGGCTGAGTGCTGGCGGGTGAGTGAGGCGGTGCAGCTGGAAGAGGTGCTTGAAAAAGTGGCGCACCCGGAACGGCTTTCGCTGATTGAGGTCATGCTGCCGAAAGCCGATGTTCCGCCGCTGCTGAGTGGCATCATCCAGGCGCTGGAGGCGCGTAAAAGCGCCTGATTATTTGTCCTCGCCAGAGGCAGCCAGCATCGGTCTGCCCGCCAGCAACAGCCAGGCGGGCAGCATCACAATACAAAGGAGCGGCAGCAGGGTGGTGTCTGGCACCACCACTGCCGCCATAAACAGGCTCAGCCACGCATCCCGGGTAACAACCAGCACCAGTCCCAGAATCGAACAGGAGATGGTAATCGCCGCCGGAACCGCCTCAACGTGCTCATGCAGCATCAGCCCCAGGGCAACGCCGACAAACACCGCCGGGAAAATCCGTCCTCCGCGAAAACCGCAGGCCGCTGCCACCACCAGCGCCGCCAGTTTGATCAGCGCAAAAAGCAGGTAATCGGAGACGGTGAAAACCTGGCTGAAGGCCATCTGCTGCATCTCATCCAGCCCTTTAAACAGCGTAATGTTCCCCCCGATAGCGCCCAGGATCCCCATAATCAGTCCACCCATCCCCAGGATCAGCACCGGATGCTTCAGGCGATGCATCAGCCGGTGCAGGCGCGGCAGACACCAGACCGCCACCATCCCCAGCGCGATGGCGATGGCGGCAACAATCGCCCCGCTAAAGATATCGGCCAGCTGCATCTGGCTGTAATGGGCGATGGGCAATGAAAAAGTGGGGATGGAAAAACAGGCTGGTGGTCAGGGCACCCGCGGCGGCAGACAACAGCGGGGCGAACAGGCGATCCCAGAGGGGGGATGTCGGCATTGGCCGCTCAGGGTCTGGGAAAATATCAGCGCCGCCGCAACGGGTGTGCCGAACAGCGCGCCGATGGTGCCCGCCGAGGCGAGAATGGTCCAGGTCCAAAGTGTTAACCCGGGGCAAGATACGCGACCCCACGGCAACGGCGAGGGCGATATTCACCGCCATCACCGGATGCTCTGGCCCGAGGCTGACGCCCCCCGCCAGGCCGATAATCAGGGCGATGATCAGCCCGGGCAGGGCTGCCGTATCGACTGGCGCGCCAATCAGCGGCTCTGTCGCCGGATCCGGCCCGGCATGGCCAGGGCTGTAGCGGATCACCAGCCCCACGGCAATGCCGGTTAAGGTCAGGATTAAAATCACCCAGGTCGGAGAACTCGCGCTGAGGCCAACTGTGGAAGGTAATGACGTCCACAGTACCGACTGTAATACGGCGGCAACTTTCATGATCACAATCAGAATCAGGCTGGAGGCGACGCCAATAATCAGCGCGGGAGGGGCCAACAGCAGCATCGTTCTGGCTCGCGGATGGAGCATGATGATTTCCTTGTAAAAAATGGCGATCATTACTTGCACGCTCAGACTGATGCTAATAGTGCAAATGGTGCTGAAACGGTAAAGTTATTCTGTGATGAAGATCTATAATCCTGGGGTGCTTTTATTCAGGTCGTTGTTGTTATCGGGCCTTGAATTTAGAGTGTGCCAAAGAGTTATTTTGACTTAGCGGAGCAGTAGAAGAATGACAAAGTATGCTTTGGTAGGGTGATGTAGGAGGCACTAACGCGCGTCTGGCGTTATGTGACGTCAACTCGGGGGAAATCTCCCGCGCCAAAACCTATTCCGGGCTGGATTATCCTAGCCTCGAAGCGGTGGTTCGTGTCTATCTGACCGAGCATGATGTCAGCGTGGAAGATGGCAGCATTGCCATTGCCTGCCCGATTACCGGTGACTGGGTGGCGATGACCAACCACACCTGGGCGTTTTCCACGGCGGAGATGAAAGCGAACCTCGGGTTTGCGCATCTGGAAATATTAACGACTTTACCGCGGTGTCGATGGCGATCCCCATGTTAAAGCCGGAGCATCTGATCCAGTTTGGCGGCACCCAGCCGGTTGAAGGTAAGCCTATCGCGGTCTATGGCGCCGGTACCGGGCTTGGCGTGTCGCATCTGGTACACGTCGACAAGCGCTGGATCAGCCTGCCAGGCGAAGGCGGGCACGTGGATTTCGCGCCTAACAGCGAAGAAGAGGGCATTATCCTCGAAGAGCTGCGCGCGGAGCTGGGCCATGTGTCGGCAGAGCGCGTGCTTTCCGGCCCGGGGCTGGTGAATCTCTATCGGGCAATCGTGAAGTCTGACGGGCGTCTGCCGGAAAACCTGCAGCCGAAAGACGTGACCGAACGCGCGCTGGAAGACAGTTGCACCGACTGCCGTCGTGCGCTGTCACTGTTCTGCGTCATCATGGGCCGTTTTGGCGGCAACCTGGCGCTGAATCTGAACACCTTTGGTGGAGTCTATATTGCGGGCGGGATTGTGCCGCGCTTCCTCGAGTTCTTTAAATCTTCCGGTTTCCGCGGTGGGTTTGGAAGATAAGGGCCGCTTCCGCGACTACGTTCAGGATATCCCGGTGTACCTGATTGTGCATGACAACCCGGGGCTGCTCGGCGCCGGAAGCGCATCTGCGTCAGACTCTGGGCCAGGGTGCTTTAACCCTTCCACCCCGGTGAAATGCCGTTCACCGGGCTTCCTTTTACAGGTGCATCAGCTGGCGAAACTCTTTCACCTTGCTGCGACTCACCGGCACCTGAAAATCCAGATCCTTCAGCCGCAAAATATAGGTGTTGGTTAAACCATGGCTCGATCTCGCGGATCTTATGCAGGTTGACGCAGAACGAGCGGTGGCAGCGGAAAAAATGGCTGGTTGATAGCTTGCTGCAAAATTCCGTGATGTTCATCGGCATGACGAACGACTCGCGGCGGGTATAAACAAACGTCATCTCTTTTCATGGGCTTTCGGCGTAATAGATATCGTCCAATCGGCGTCACGGATGATGCGCTCATCCTTGATCAAAATTGATGGGTGTCATTTTCGCGCGTGGCTGGTGAAGCTGCGATCTGGCCTGCGCTGGACTGCTGCTGCCAGGCTTGCTCAAGCTTTTGCAGCATGCTGACGATCCGCGACTCCTGATAGGGCTTCAGAATATAATCGAAGGCTTCCAGTTCAAAAGCCTCCACCGCATGCTCTTTCCACGCGGTGACAAAAACGATAAAAGGTTTAGTGGCAAACTGGCTGATGTTTTGCGCCAGCAGCACGCCGTCCAGCGACGGAATATTGATATCCAGAAAAATGGCGTCAACCCTGTTGTGCTGAAGATATTTCAGCACGTCCAGACCGTCCTCAAAAGTGCCGACGATCTCCATCTGGCTATGTTCTTTGATAAGCCAGCTCAGCTCCTGTTGCGCGAGTATTTCATCTTCCACAATGATGACTTTCATGGGTTACTCTCTCCAGGGCGATAACAACGTCTGCGCATGAACGGCGGACCGTTCATTGGGCACATAAAAGGCGATTTCGGTGCCCGGCTCAAGGCGGCGAATATGCAGCCCTTCACCATAGAGCAGCTTAACGCGGTGGTGAACATTCAGCAGGCCAATTTTTATTGCCAGGCATCTCGTTCGACTCCACCCGCTCAATCACTTTTTGGATCAATACCGTGGCCGGTATCGCGTACCCGCCACCCGCACCCGGTTACCGCACTCCGCCACGCTTATCGTCAACACGCCTTTGCCTTTGCGCGGCTGGATTGCCGTGGACAATGGCATTTTCCACCAGCGGCTGGATCAGCAGGCTCGGGATCACGCAGTTTACCTCTTCATCAATGTCGTAGATGACGGTGAGCTTGTCGCCAAACCGCGCCTGCTCGATGGCGATGTAATCCTTAATCTGGTACAGCTCTTTTTTGATGTCGATCTGCTCGTCATCCTTTTAGCTCGATGTTGTAGCGCAAATAGCGCGACAGGTTAAAGATCAGCTGGCGGGCGGTGTCCGGGTTTCATTCGGATCGACGAGGAGATGGCATTCAGGGCATTGAAACAGGAAGTGGGGATTAATTTTACTTTGCAGGGCGCGCAGCTCGGCCTTGTTGGCCATCTCCCGCAGCTGTTCGGCACGGGACACCTCCAGCTGGGTGGGAGATAATCTGCGACAGCCCGACCGCCATCTCCTGTAAGGAGGATGTAATCTGGTGCGCATGGCAGTAGTAAATTTTTAGCGTACCGGTGACGACCCTTTTTCCCACAGCGGGATCACCAGCATGGAATGGATCTCCGGGGTACGGTGGGCTTCGTCGTTATTTTTGATGATAATTTTGGCCGTCGCTGATGGCCTGGCGGGTAGTGGGGCTGACGGTGTCGTCATTATCTTGGTAGTTATGTTCACCCAACGCCCACATAGGCCAGCACCCGGTTAATATTGGTAATGGCGACGGCATCGGCGTGAATGTCGGTGCGGATGATGTCGCAAACTTTTACGCAGGGATTCGGCGTTAATATCACGAAACAGCGGCAGGGTTTTTATTGGCAATATCCAGCGCCAGCTTGGCCTGGCGGGCGGCGCTGGCCTCTTTTTTCGCCCTCCACACTCTGCACCAGCAGCACAATAAAGCCCACACAGACGCTGCCGAGGATCATCGGAATGCCGATTTTCGACACGATATCCAGCCCCAGGTCGACAGTGGGGGCCCAGGCCACCACCAGGATCATAGTCAGGGTTTCGCAGATCATCCCCGGCGATAATACCTGCCCGCCAGTGCTGTTTTTTGGGGATTTTACGGTTGATCCAGCCCGATAAGATCCCCGCGATGATGCTGGTGATCAGGCAGGGGACTGCCGTCACGCCGCCGATATCAATCAGGTAACGATGAAGCCCGGCGATGACGCCGGTGATGATCCCGACCCAGGGGCCAAACAGGATCCCGCCGGACATCACGGCAATGATGCGCACGTTGACCAGGGATCCTTCCACCGGCACCCCGGACCAGGTGCTGAACAGGGCAAACATGGAGAAAATGGCGGTTACCGCCAGTAGCTCGCGCGGCGAGTGGGCCGATTTATGCAGCAGCTCGCGAAACAGGCGGATGCGGATGAGGAAGAACAGGCAAATCAGCATTAATGCCGCCCGATCGAAGACCGCCAGCAGCATATTAAATATTTCGTGCACAGTGTGACCTGGGAAAACGGGAAAAAAACCATGATAAAAAACCTCACGCCCAATGACCAGTCATCCGTCGGTTTTATCAAATGGGGAGAAACCACACTCTTCAAAGGGGAAGGTGTTAGCTTGCCCTGAACGTTGCACTTGTGAGAAAAACCACCCGGAAGTCGTAAATCTAATGATATTAAAGTGTTAACAAAAAAAGCCTTGAAAAGACATCCGGTCATTTTTACTTCCCGTTTTATCCGCAGCAGAGTTCCCGTTTTTGCGCTGCGATTTTTTTATTTATCCCTCTCGACAAGGCGAATTTTTTCAGGTTATTTTCTAAGCACGCCACACATCGTGGCGACGTCGCTCGGACGGTCCGGGCGCTAACGTTATCTGAGGTAGGTATGGCTGATTCCAGTCCTGAACGCCGTTTTTCGCGTATCGATCGTCTCCCCCCGTATGTTTTTAATATTACCGCTGAACTGAAAATGGCTGCGCGTCGGCGCGGCGAAGACATTATTGATTTCAGTATGGGCAACCCGGACGGCGCTACGCCGCCGCATATCGTGGAAAAACTCTGCACCGTCGCCCAGCGCCCGGATACGCATGGCTACTCCACTTCCAAAGGCATCCCACGTTTACGCCGCGCCATTTCGCGCTGGTATCAGGACCGCTATCAGGTGGAGATCGATCCCGAGAGCGAAGCCATCGTCACCATCGGCTCGAAAGAGGGGCTGGCGCATCTGATGCTGGCGACCCTGGATCATGGCGACACGGTGCTGGTGCCGAATCCCAGCTATCCAATCCATATTTACGGCGCGGTCATCGCCGGGGCGCAGGTTCGCTCCGTGCCGCTGGTGGAGGGCGTTGACTTTTTCAACGAGCTGGAGCGCGCTATCCGCGAAAGTTATCCCAAGCCGAAAATGATGATCCTCGGTTTCCCCTCCAACCCGACCGCGCAGTGTGTCGAACTCGATTTCTTTGAAAAGGTGGTGGCCCTGGCGAAGCGTTACGACGTGCTGGTGGTACATGATCTGGCCTATGCCGATATCGTGTATGACGGCTGGAAAGCCCCGTCGATTATGCAGGTTCCCGGCGCGCGCGACGTGGCCGTAGAGTTCTTCACCCTGTCGAAAAGCTACAACATGGCGGGCTGGCGCATTGGCTTTATGGTCGGCAACAAGACGCTGGTGAATGCGCTGGCGCGCATCAAAAGCTACCACGACTACGGCACCTTTACCCCGTTGCAGGTAGCGGCCATTGCTGCCCTTGAAGGGGACCAGCAGTGCGTGAAAGATATCGCCGCGCAGTACAAGCGTCGCCGCGATGTGCTGGTCAAAGGGCTACATGAAGCAGGCTGGATGGTCGAGATGCCGAAAGCCTCCATGTATGTCTGGGCAAAAATCCCGGATGCCTACGCCGCGATGGGGTCGCTGGAGTTCGCCAAGAAACTGCTGCAGGACGCAAAAGTCTGCGTCTCACCAGGGGTGGGCTTTGGCGAGTACGGTGATACCCACGTGCGTTTCGCGCTGATTGAAAACAGCGACCGTATTCGTCAGGCGGTGAGGGGGCATCAAGAGTATGTTCCGTGCTGACGGGCTGTTGCCGCAGGGGACAAAAACGGCGCCAGAGCAGGCCGGGCAGTAAGCAGCAAAAAAAAACAGGAGCCAGTGGCTCCTGTTTTTTTAACTGCGTTTTCTTCGCTCAGTTCATCATCAGGGCAAAGGTGCCGACCCAGGCGAACACAATCACTGAAAAACCCATAAAGAAATATTTCACGTTCATCGCTCCGCGTATATCGTGATACGCATTAAATTCAGAGTCCAACTGAGTATAGAGAACTGAAGTCAGGCCAAAGCGGAAATGAGAATTATCCCCGTTAGGCGTCGACACCAGCTCAGAATTCTGTGCTTTCTCGCTACCAGACGGCGCTAATGTACGCTTAAATTTTTGGGGTGACAAGAGGCATTTTCTTAAATAATTTCCGCGACTTACGGGTGTCGTGGAACGGCGACAGTTTAATTTCGCAGGGTAATAAACTGCGCCTGAGCAACATAGCGTGCTAACGATAAAGCAGGGTGATCACAGGTGATTGAAAAGGTTAGTTTCAAGGTGAAACTAACCTTCAGCAGAGGGCTAACGGTAGAGGGACGGTTCGCCTTCAGGACGGGTTTTGAAGCGGCGATGCACCCATAAATACTGCTCTGGCGCACGCATGATCTCTTTCTCGATCACCCGGTTGATGTAGCCTGCGGCAGCAATCTCTTCCTGCGGATAGTTTTCCAGTTCCGGCATGATAAACAGGCGATAACCGCTGTTATCGGTTTTTCTTACCATGGTCACGGTCAGCATCGCGGCTTTGGAGAGGCGTGAAATCACGAAGGTGCCGTTAGTGGTGGCGACCTTTTTTACCGCAAAGAACGGGGGCGAAGCTGCTGCCGTTGCGGCCATAATCCTGGTCTGGGGCAAACCACACTGCTTCCCCTTTTTTCAGGGCGCTGACCAGCCCGCGTAAATTATTACGGCTAATCATGGCTTTATTGGAACGCATGCGACCGCGGGTCTGCACCCACTCCATCAGGGCGCTGTTATGCGGCCGATAGGTAGCCATCATTGGCTGGCATAAACCCATCACACGGCCACCCAGTTCCAGCGACATAAAGTGTACGCCGATCACCATCACCCCGCGGTTTTTGGCCTGGGCGCGCTGCAAATTTTCCAGGCCTTCCACGTCGAACCACTTGCGTACCCGGTGATCCGGCCAGAACCAGGCCATCCCCGTTTCCAGTAACGCCATGCCAATGGATTTAAAATTTCCAGTCATCAGATGCTCGCGCTCTTCGGGCGATAAAGCCGGAAAACAGAGTTCGAGGTTTCTGCGACCGATGGACTCCCGGCGTTTCAGAAAACGACGCGAGATACTACCGAGGGTGGCACCTAACCAGAGCAGCACCGGGTAAGGAAGTTGCACGAGAAGCCACAGAACACCCAGACCAAACCACGTAAACCAGTAACGCGGGTGCAAAAGGGAGAGGGTGAATTTGCATTGAGACAAGATAAAACAACCTTTATGAAGAATGTGTTGGTAGCGCCAGAAGGGCGATACGCCATACTGCTTATATGACCCGTATTAATACTAATCGTTCCGGGCTGTTACCGTACAGGTCGACTGGTCTGATAATGCGTGTTGACGTTGGGCGGCGTAATGTAGCACTGATATATCTCAACTGCTAACACTACTTCGCGCTTGAAAAATCGGCAAAAAACAGGCCAGATTTTGGTTCGAAAAAGAGCTTATTTATCATCTGTTTCATAGCCAAAATCAAAGCCCATCAACACATTTTCGCGTAGGGCATGGTTTAACGGATAGCTGTAACTTTGTCCGATACTGACCGCATGAATAACCCGCAACAGGGTGCCGCCGCTCAGCGCCGAGGACTGCCCGGTAATCGCCACCTCTGCACCCTGCAACCCATGGCGTAAAGCGTGATACGCAGGAGAAGCCGTAATGCTGTTATTCATCACGCTGAATATCCCCAGCAGCAGGCAAATCAGCAGCACCGGAACGCTTAGCGGATGGCGGTTGATGAGGCGAATCGGACGCCACGACGTGAGATACAACAGAGCCGCGCTCAGGGGGAGCAGCAGCAAATAAAGCAGTTTTGCCAGATGGGTAAGCGCGCCGAGCAGCGAGAACATCAGCGCAATAGGCGGGACAATGACCGCGCGCGCCGCATCTTCTCCCTGTTTTTCATTCGCGCCGCCCGCCCCGTAGCTTGCCAGGGCGGCCTGCAGGTGGGGGAGTTGCTGTTGCACGGCGTAATCCAGATGGGGGGCATGCAGTTCAAGAGCAAACTGCTTCAGCGCATCCTCTTTGGGATATTCAGGACGAACCCTGCTCTGGACGGGAAGCGCCAGCCTCTCACGCAGCCGGTCCTGCACCACCTCCAGCATGAAAAATGTCTCCCAGTCGAGTTGAGCCGGGATCATCACGCCGTGATAACGCACGTTTTTCTGTGCAACGGTATGGTAGTCCAGATAATCCTTATAAATGTCTGCACGTGCCGCCAGCCAGGCTTTGTAATAGTTGAGGGGTCCACCCTCCTGGATGCTGATGCTGTCACGCAGGTTTTGCGCTGCCTCGCTTTCAAGCAGATCGTGATAGCGGCTGACCGAACTCATCAACAGCGGCAGCATCGCCAGAAAGGCTTTTCCCGAGGGGCTGGTCCAGGTCTGCCGCTGCCCACCGTCTTCATCCTGTGGGATCCCCTCCAGCGTCTGGTGCCCGTCAATTAAGGACTGCTGATAGAGCTGTGCCAGCAGCGATTTCTGGCGAAACTCGCCGGTGCTTTGCGCGACCTGGTGCTCGATCACCCGTTCCACCGTCTGCCAGGTTACCACGCCGGTCAGCAGGCAGAGTGAAAACACCATGCTTGCCACATACAGCGGGGGAAACGCGATGCCGCGTTTTTTCAGCCGGGCGTTGCCCGCCAGCACCAGCTGTAGCACCAGCAGAGCCGCGGCGATGGCGGTTAACGCCCGGCCATAGCGTTCCATACTGTGGATGTCGTCAGGCGTGGAGAGGCTTCCCACCAGATCCAGCAGGCGCGAATTGAATGCCAGCTCGCAGATGAGGTAGATGAGGGTGAGGATAATCACCAGGCTGTTTTGCCAGAGAGGCAGCACCGGACGCCGGATATCCGGGCGGCTGCTCAGCTCGCCGAGGGCGCGTTCTGTCATGATTTCAGCTCCAGACTCGTCTGCCGGCTTATCGCCGGTTGCCAGATCTGCTCGGGCAATGAATTATCCAGCACCGGCACGGCTCGGGGCTGATGTTGTTCTGCTGCTTTGATCGGCGGGCGTTTTTTCGCTTTTACGCGGGGCGGTTCGTCTTCTGGCGCATCGTTGTACCACGCCTGCACGCGCTGCACAGGCATCACCGGGGCTGAACGTACGCGGGGCGATAATATTTTTGCACCGGCCGCCCCCGGCTGGCGGCATTATCATGGGAAGCACAGCCGCTTAACGCGAGGATCAGGGCTAACAGCATGGACCCGCAGCGGGGGATGTTTTGCAGTGGCACGCTCATCAATTTGTCCTGACCCTGTATCACAGCGGAGTGATGTCTCCTTAACTGTAATCGGGAATTTTCATTCAGGCAGTCTTAGCGCCTGAAAATTCCACATTTGCGCCGCTCCGTTGAGACGGCGTTATGGTCAGTATGTATTCCTCCTTACCCTTCACGCCTCATGATTTTTGAGTATTCATTGCGTGCCCGTCATCCGATGGCATGAGACCAAAGCGGCTATCCAGCGGCATAGTCAGCCTACATTCGCCGTTAACGGTGATGCCACGCCAGCCCGCGCCGTGCTCGCCCTCCCGCACAATCGCCATCCCCTGCGCCTTCAACTGCGCGAGCAGATCGGCAAACTCAGCCTCGTTAACCGGACGCGGCTGCCAGAAGGTCTTTTTATTGTCGGTATAGATCGGCAGGAGCTGGATCTGCGGCGTCTGATGGCCGAGCAGCAGACGAATAATAAAACCGTACGCGGGCATGCCGCGTGCCTGATACTCGCCGTTACTGTTAAATACAGCATTGCCGATGCTGTAGACCACCAGGCTCTCGCCGAGCCGGGCGGCATCACCCACCATATGCGGCCCGGAGCCGATGATCAGGTCGGCACCGGCCTCGCTCAGGCGTTTCGCCTGCGCCCGCTGTCCGGCGGTGGTCCAGCGGTAGTCCAGTCCCCAGTGGGCCAGCACGATAGTGGTGGCAGGATGGGAGCGGGCTTTCTCCAGCCGCAGCTGCTCAAGCAGCCCGCCGCTCAGACAGGCGACGCCCGCGCGTCGTGGACGGGCGTAGAAGGCACACTCATGCTCCATATAGCGTCGATACCAGTAGGCGCTGAAGATCTTGTACTGCCTGCCACCCACCGTCAGCACCAGCGGAGCATGTGCCTGCCGGGCATCCAGCCCCGCCCCGATGCAGGCGATCCCGCCTTCATTAAACGCCGCCAGGGTGCTGTGCAGACCCGGTAGTCCGGCATCCATGGCGTGATTGTTGCCCAGCGCCACCGCGTCGACGCCCTGTTTACGCAGCGCGGCAACCGAGGCGGCCGGATCCCCGGTCAGACAGAACGGTTTTCGGCCTTCCAGGCTGGCGCTCATGTCGGTGGTCAGGGCAGCTTCAAAGTTGGCGAGGGTAAAGTCGCTACCGCGCAGTAGCGGGGCGATAGCCGCGAAGCTGTGGTCGTAGCCGTGGCGCTGCAGGGCATCGTCAATTCCCCGCGACTGGCGTCTGCGGGTATACCACTCGCCAAAATAGGTATCTCCCAACAGGGTGAGGGTGGCGGCAGGCTGGGTGAGATGCCGTTCCACCGGCGCCGGGGCGAGAGCTGGCTGACTGTCCCCCGGCGCTGGCAAGAAGTTCATCCAGCAGATAGTCGAGATGGAAGGCGTCATCCGCCCCGGCGGCGCAGGCCAGCCATAGCTCGCCTGCAATCCACTGCAACGCAACGCCCCAGCGGCCCGCACCGAATTGCCCCCACGCGCTGCCGTCACTGTGCAGGTTGCTGCTTTTTCGGTACACCCGCTCGCCAATCGCCGTCTCAGGCTCAGCCAGCCAGGGTAACAGGTGCGGGTAGCGCTGGTGGAAATGGCGCATCAGTCTGGCGACATCCGCCAGCGTCGTGCGCTGTCCGGGGCGGGGACGACCAGAGACGTTATTGATATGGGTGTGGCGCATGCCAAGCCTGGCGCTCAGCGCCCGGAGCTGTTTCAGCGCCGCTGCGCTGCTGCCCGCCAGCAACTCAGCAAGGTGGATGGCCGCATCGCAGGCGTTATGGATCAGCATCCCCTGTACCAGCGATTTCACGGGTACGCTGCTATCCCGGGGCAGGCCAAGCGCGGGGGTGTCCTGCAGGATGACGGCAGCTATATCGCGAACGCTGACGGGGGTCTCGAGGGTGATTTTTTTCGCCAGCAGACGCTCCGCAACGCAGGCGGTCAGCAACAACTGGCTGAGGTAGCCCGACGCAAAGGTGCTGTCGCTCAGCTCAGAAATCCGCTGTTCACCGGTAGAAAGATTGATCAGCAGACGTGCGGTTTGCCCTTTCCCGAGCGCAGGCGGCGCTGCGAGGCGGGTTTTCAGCAGGCCGACGACCCGCTTAAAGTCGGAGTTACGCCTGCTGCCTTTGACCAGCGCGATATCGCCGTCGCGTAACGTCGGCGCTGCGGCCTCGACCAGGGCCTCGGCAGTGAGGAAGTTACCGCCGCGAACAGGCGCTGGCAGAGCATCGTGCAGAGCCGTCATCTCCTCGCCGTGTAAAAATGCCTGCTGGCAGCCTGCCGCCAGCAGGGGTTCTGCCAGCGCGCGGTGAATCGCCCCAGCCTGGTCACCGAGGTTGACGATCCGCCCCAGCAGAGCGATCACCCGGCCCCCACAGGTTCGGGCGCGCTGTGCCGTAACCTCAAAGGCGTTGAGCATCGACAGGAATTCAGCGTTGTAGCTGTCATCAATCAGGGTGACAGCTCCGCCGTCCTGCAGCGGCAGGGCGGTAATGCCCATATGCTGTCCGTCGCCACGCCAGGCTTCGAGGCGATTGATACTCTGCGCCACGCTGACGCCCAGCAGATCGGCGGCAATCAGCGCCGCCACGGAGTTGAGCGCGCCGCCCTTACCGGGCACCGCTGGCCGGTAACTCAGGGTCTGGTTGCGCAAGGCGAGGGTGATGTGGCTTCCGTGTGCCTCCGGGGTAAACGCCGTGATACGTACGTCTGCCGCGGGGTGGAAACCGTAGCTGATGATGCGAGCGCCGTCGCGGGTAACGCCCTGCGCCACAATGTCATACCCGGCCATATCGCGGTTTAAGATGGCGTAGCCGCCCGGAATCAAACCGTGGCTGATGCGGGATTTAAACCGTGCCACGTCCTCAAGGGAGGTCACATTCTTGCCCACCTGAGTCATGCCGATTTCAGTCACGATAACGATATGCGGCTTGATCTGGGGGCCGATCCCGCCGTTGCGCATCCACAGGGCCGAGATCGCCACTTCCATTACCACTGCCTGCGGGTTGCTGATGGCGCGAGCCAGCGTGAGGCATGCCCCCGTGCGCGTATTATTGCTCTCGCGGCTCGACACCACCGACATGCCGGGAGTCAGAATGCTGCTCAGCATCGCTTTGGTCGTGGTTTTCCCTACCGTACCGGTGATTGCCACCAGTTTACCGTCCAGCCGTCGCCGCGCCTCTTCGGCCAGCCATTGCAGTGCCTGATAGCTGTTGCCGATGACCAGTTGGGGGAAGTCGGGGGGCATATTCTCAAGCCGCCGCTGGACGATCGCCCCGCAGTAGCGGGAGGCGTGACGCGAAAGTGACAGATGGGTATCGTCCCAGCCCGCATAAATGCCGGTATTGCCGGAACCTCGCAGCCAGGTGTCGGTATCCATGGCAATGAACAGGCAGGGACGGGTGGGTTGCGACTTAGCATGATAAATGGCGACGTCTTCAGCTCGCCAGTCATCATCCGGGCGATTGTGCCAGACGCCGCCGGGCAGTTTATCGAGATCGGTGGCCGTCCATCCCGGTGCGTTAACACGGCGTTGGCGGGGTGATGTCTGGCTCATGATCGTATCCTTACCTGTGTGGGATGTGCCCGCGCTGCGGGCAACGTTTTATGGCGTTGATAGCGGCATTGCCCAGCAGATCGTGGTACTCCGGCGAGGCGGCGGGACGTTCGAGTAGGGTGACCCGGTGGCCATGCTCGCGCAGCGCAGCGGCAAAGCGCGCCTGCAGATCGAACGGCGTGTTGCGATCCTGCGGGTTGCCGACCACCAGGATCAGCCGCTGGGGATCGGCGGCGATCCCGTTAATATGATCGAGCGGATCCCAGGGGGCAGGGAGTCCGGTGCCGTCCAGCGTGGGGGCGAGAGGCTCATTGTGCTCCTGGCGCAGACGCTGCGCCCGCTCCAGCAGGCCCCAGGCACCGGAGGTCAGGACCGCGCAGTCGATATCGCGGCGACCGAAGGTCAGCAGTGCTGAAGCGGCGGTAGCGCCGCCGCTGTGCCCGCTGAGGATAAAACGCTGAATGCCGTAGCGGGCTTTGATGGCGTCGAGGGCGGCGGCAATCGCCTGAAACTCTTCCGCCTGACGGCGGCGGTAGTGATTGCCGCTGGAGCCGTAGGTGCCGGGTCGGGCAATGATAATCGTCGGCAATCCGGTCTGGCGCAGCATGGCCCGGGCCTGACGGCGTTGTGCCTCGGCGGTATTACCGGGAATGGTGTCGGGAGATCGCTTAATCTGTGAAACCCGGTCGCCTTTCAGTACCACCAGCGCCAGCGGGGGCGTCACGCAGCGTGCCAGCGCTGAAATAACGCATGCAGGCCTCGCCCTTAGGGTACTGCACCCAGGCGGCGTCGTTGCTGGTGGGGCACTGTTCCCGGCTGGCCGGTTGGTTCCACAGTAGCGGCGTCTCAGCCTGAGCGAATACGCTTATCAGCAGCAGAAAACCTAACGCACACCCTCGACTCACTACACCGCCCCCGGAGGAAACAATAGACATACAGAATACACAACGCATCACACATAATGTTATCATCGGTTAGGATTTTTCTGACAGGGTTCCTTTGGCGTTATCAGGAGTTAAAATGCCGCTCAGCCACTTTTTAGCGCAAATCCGCCCGGCGATGGAGTTGCTGGACGTTGCGCCTAAACCGCCGATTTGCCCCAGCTGGGCAATCTTTTTTAGCGCCTCCAACGGTCAGCAACGTGCCCACATTGTGCTGGGTCGCGGCGACACCTTTGAGCAGGCCTGGCAGCAGGGCGTGCAGGCGTTACAGCAGTGGCAACAACAGAGCGGCACTGACGTCTGCTGGCTGCGGGTTGACCTTGTCGATAAGGTAGAGGCGCTACGCTGGGACACCCTGGAAGCCCGATTAGCCAAAACCAAACGTAACTATTTTCGCTATGGCCTGAGCCTTGATCCGGCGTTTTGCTACGCCATGCTGGAGCAGGAAATCGCCGCCAATGCGCTGCTCTACCACGGGGACCATGGCGTCGCCACGGCAAACGCCAATAATCTGGCCCATTTCTCTCGTCGTCGTTTCGGCGCGGTGCTGAGCTGGCCCGAACAGCCTGACCAGACACTGTGGCGCTTTACCACCCGGGCGCTGTTTTGCGACGGCGAGCAGTTGCTGCCCCTCGAATCGACAGGACGTAACAGCGGCTATCGTCAGCTTCCCGACTGGCAGGCAACGGCGTTGGAGCCGATGATCGCCTCGGCCACCGACTATCTGGCGCGCCAGATCACCCCTTCCGGGCGCTACCAGTACGGCTGGTTCCCTTGCTTTGATCGCGCCATTCCGACCTATAACGCGCTGCGCCACGCCAGCTCAACCTATGCCCTGCTCGAAGGCTGGGAAGTCACGCAGCAGCCGGAACATCTTGCGGCAATCGAGCGGGCGCTGGCCGATCTCTGTGCCCATTTTATTCGCACCTGTACGCTGCCGGATGGCAGCGAAGCCGATTTCCTGGTGGATACCGGGGATGAGATTAAGCTCGGCGGCAACGCGGTGTGCATCCTGGCGATGGCGAAATACAGCGAGCTGACCGGGGATAATGGCTACCTGGCGCAGATGGCGCGGCTGGCGAACGGGATCGGCTTTATGCAGGATCCCCAAACGGGCGGGTTTGTGCATGTGCTTAACGCCGGGGATCTGTCGCTAAAGGCGGCACATCGCATTATCTATTATGACGGCGAAGCGGCTTTCGCGCTGATGCGCCTCTACGGGCTGACGAAGGCACCGCGCTGGCTGGAAATGGTCGAACGGGCGATGGATCACTTTATCGAACAGAAGCACTGGCAGGCCCACGATCACTGGCTCAGCTACTGCGTGAACGAGTTGACGCTGTACCGGCCACTGGAGCGCTATTACCAGTTTGGGCTGGATAACGTGCGCGACCACCTCGACTTTGTGCAGAACCGGGTGACGACCTATCCCACGCTGCTGGAGCTGATGATGGCGGCATCGCGGATGATCGCGCGGCTTGAAAGCTCACCGCATAAGCACTTGCTGGCGGGCTTCGACATGGCAGTATTCAACCAGGCGCTGGAGACCCGCGCCCGCTATCTGGCCAATGGCTTTTTCTGGCCTGAGCTGGCGATGTTCTTTAAAAACCCGGCGCGGATCGTCGGCAGCTTTTTTATACGTCACCATAGCTACCGCGTGCGGATCGACGATGTTGAACACTACCTTTCTGGCTATGTCGCGTACCGCCAACACTGGCGCGCCCTGACAGGCGAGCAGTGAGCCGTCTCCATGCGACCTCCTCGTTCCCGCCTCTCAGTGAGTTGTCGACGTTGGCTGTCGCTCTGGCTGGTGATATTGCTGGCTATTTCGCCCGGACTGGGTGCCGGGTGGGATTTCAGTGCCATCAGCACCCGCACCGAACGGCTGTATGGCCCGGCGACCCCGGCCGCCCGACAGCGGATAGATGAGTGGGCGGCCTTGCTTAACCAACCGTCGCAGGGCACGATCCAGGACAAGTTGAAGCAGGTTAACCAGTTTTTTAACGCCAGGATGGCCTTCCGGGATGATATCGTCGTCTGGAAACAGCAGGACTACTGGGCAACGCCGATTGAATTTTTGCGTAAAGGGGCAGGGGACTGCGAGGATTTTGCGCTGGCGAAATATTTCACTCTGCGCGAAATGGGCGTTCCCGCGAACCAGTTACGTATTACCTATGTAAAAGCACTCGAACTGAACCAGGCGCACATGGTGGTGACATGGTATCCCACCCCCACGGCGATCCCACTGGTTCTGGACAATCTTAAAACCGCCATTCTGCCGGCAACGCAGCGTACCGATCTGCTTCCCGTGTACGCCTTCAACGGCGAAGGGTTATGGCTACCGCAGTCCGGCGGCAATAAACGCGTGGGCGACAGCAAACGGCTCTCCCGCTGGCAGGATCTTCTCACCCGAATGCGTGCAGAAGGATTTGTAATTAATGAATAGGATAGGGCCATGTCTCTTTATAAACAGCTACTGATCGGCATCTGTTTATTTACGTTTGTCATTTTCTGCGGCAACTTTGTGGTGACCCTGGAAAGCTCGCGGGAGCAGTACCGCAACCAGCTTAGCGCCCACGCGCAGGATGCCGCGACGGCGTTGGGGGTGTCGCTGACCACGCATATCGACGACCCGACCATGACCGAACTGATGGTGAACTCCATCTTCGACAGCGGCTATTTCTATCGCATCCGTGTGGTCGATATTAAGACCAATAAACCGATCATCGAGCGCAGCGATGTGCCCCAGAGTAGTCACGTACCGCAGTGGTTCGTGCGGCTGGTGCACCTCAGCCCCGGCGAAGGCGACGCCATTGTGATGCGCGGCTGGACGCAGGTCGCCCGGGTTGAAGTGGTCAGCCATCCGATGTTTGCCCTGGCCCGCCTGTGGAACACTATCGTCGCCAGCTTTTTGTGGCTGATCGGCTGTAGCCTGCTGTTTGTACTTGCCGCCACCCTGCTGTTACGCCGTACGCTGCGCCCGCTTAACTATATTGTCGGCCAGGCGATGGCGATCTGCCGCCGCGAGTTTCTCAACGTATCGGCCCTGCCGAAGACCCCGGAGTTACGCCGGGTTGTAGAGGCAACCAACATGATGGTGACCCAGCTTAAGGCTCTGTTCAGCGAGCAGGCCCGGCGCACGGAGTCCTTGCGCCAGGAGGCCTATCACGACAGCCTGACCGGCCTGAGCAACCGCCGCGCGTTTGATATTCAGCTACAGTCACGCCTGAGCGATGAAGAGAACGCCGCCGGGCACATCCTGCTGCTGCGGGTTCAGGATCTGATGGGCCTCAACCAGCGGTTGGGCGGAGCGAAATCCGATCAGCTGCTGGTGGCGGTGGCGAATATTCTCACCGGCCTGCAGCGCAACTATTTTCACAACGAAGGCTTTGTTGCCCGCGTGCGCGGCGGGGAGTTCGCCATTATCGCCCCGCAGATCCTCGGGCAGGATCTCGATAACCTGAGCAATACCCTCAGCACGCAGCTCAAGGCGTTGTCTGAGATGGGCATGAGCGACGTTTCGCCGGTAGCCCACTTCGCGCTGGTTCCTTTTAATATTGGCGATACGCCGCAGGCGGTGCTGGCGCAGGCAGACCAGGCGCTGGCGAGAGCGGAAACGGAGATGCGCTTCTTTGCCAGCCCTGATACCACCTCGGCGACGGAGCGCGAAGAGGATCATCACAGCTGGTACACCCGGCTCGACGCAGTGCTGACCCACGGCGCATTCGAGCTTTTTTCCCAGCCGGTGTATGCCTGTAATAACGCGCAGGGGGTACAGCATCATAAGATCCTGGCCCGCATCAGAACCGAGGACGGGGAACTGGTGCCAGCGGGACGCTTTATGCCGTGGATCCACCGTCTCGATCTCAGCCGTCGCATGGATATCGTGATGCTTCAGCAGACCCTGCAAGAGCTGGCAAAATCGCCGCGCCCGCTGGCGCTGAGTATCAGCGGTGCCAGCGTGGCGGACGACCAGAGCCTGAACGCCCTGCTGCAACCGCTGAAAGGCGTACCGCAGCTCGCTGCCTGGCTGACCCTGGAACTGGATGAAAATGAGCTTCCCGACGTCGAGCGCGTAAACGTGCTGGTCAGTCGTCTGAAGGCGTTGGGTTGTCGTCTGGGGATCCAGCATTTTGGTGGTCGTTTCCACCTTATCGGCAATTTACCGCAGTGGGGACTGGCCTGGATTAAAGTTGATGGCAGTTATATTCGCGATATAGACAGCGAGGACGATAAAAAACTGTTTATTGAGGCTATTTACTGGGCGACCCGCCAGATTAATCTGCCGCTTATTGCCGAACGTGTGGAAACAGCGGGTGAACTGGCCATTCTGGAAAAAATTGGTCTGCATGGCGCGATGGGGCGCTATTTCGCTGACGCCAGTACGCTGGGTGGAAATTAACCTCACAGTCTGAATGGAGGCTGGAAATGTATTACGTAGAACGCGATACGGAAAAACGAATTATTCGGGTGGAGCTGACACCTTTTTCCACAATGACGGAACAGCATGACCTGTGCACACCCGAGATTGACGAGTGGATGCGCCAGCGAGAGATCCGCGAAGCCACGCTGTATCAACTGCGGCAGAGCGACCTTGAGATGGTGCGTGTGCTGGAGGACCTTATCGAGGTGCTGATGAGCAAAGGTGTCATAACCATTACCGACCTGCCGCCAGCCGCGCAGGCGAAACTCACCAGTCGTGCGCAGGCGCGCCGCTCGCTGAGTGGGCTGGAAGGATTAATCGCAGATGATGATGAAGGGCTTATTTGAGTCGCTTTCGTTATACGGCGGGATTAATCAACATTAATCTGAAGTTAATGGTTTTACTCTTTTTATTGGTAGTGCATGTTATTTAGATTCCAAATGATACATGCCATCAATTAATATAGAGACCTGACACGGGCCTACATCAATAAAATTGTTGCTAAGGGGTGTATCCTTGTCGGTGTTGCACAGCAAATTACTAATACAGATTTAATTCTCTTTTAGCATTCTAAGCCTGAGCAATGGATGAATTGGGCGTGAACAGGATTGAGGGAAACAATATATGAGCGGCGTATCCGGGATCGTCAAAGCAGTAATAGGGCAGGTATTCGCAGTCAGTCCTGACGGCAGCAAGCGTTTGCTGACGGAAGGCGACAGGATCCTCGACGGAGAACAAGTTCAGACCGGGCCGACCGGCGCGATTTCCTTATCGCTGGCGGACGGCAAACAGGTTGATCTGGGACGGGACAGCCACTGGGACAGCTCAGGGCACGTGGCTACAGACGCCACGGCGGCCCAGCAGCAGGACATCGCGGCTATTCAGCAGGCCATTGCCGACGGGCAGGACCCGACGCAAACCCTGGAGGCGCCAGCCGCAGGCCCTCAGCCTGGCAACTCTGGCGGTGAGCCAGGCGGCAGCGGCGGCGGATCGCATACCCACGTCGTGCTCGATTTAACCGCTGAGGTTGTTGACCCTAATGCCGGTTACCCGACAATCGGCCTTGATTTCCCCGACGATGAGCGCCCGGAAGAAATAACGCTGCTTGATACTGACGATTCTGACGCGGATGCGGATGCTGACGCAGATGCAGATGCAGATGCAGATGCAGATGCGGATGCAGATGCGGATGCTGATGCAGATGCCGACTCCGATTCTGACTCTGACTCTGACTCTGACTCTGACTCTGACTCTGACGCGGATGCGGATGCCGACGCTGACGCTGATGCCGATTCTGATGCAGATGCTGATGCAGATGCGGATTCTGATGCAGATGCCGATTCTGACTCTGACTCTGACTCTGACTCTGACTCTGACTCTGACTCTGACTCTGACTCTGACTCTGACTCTGACGCCGACGCAGACGCAGACGCAGACGCTGACGCTGACGCAGACGCAGACGCTGACGCGGATGCCGATGCCGATGCCGATGCCGATGCCGACTCCGATTCTGACGCGGACGCGGACGCCGACGCAGATGCGGATGCAGACGCCGACTCTGACGCCGACGCCGATGCCGATGCGGACTCTGATGCAGACGCTGATGCGGATGCCGATTCTGACGCCGACGCTGATGCGGACGCAGATGCTGATTCAGATGCCGATGCCGATGCCGATTCTGACGCTGATGCGGACGCCGATGCAGATTCTGACGCTGACGCTGACGCGGATGCAGACTCGGATTCTGATGCCGACGCTGATGCCGATTCCGATTCCGATTCCGATTCCGATTCCGATTCCGATTCCGACGCGGATGCGGATGCGGATGCAGACGCTGATGCCGATGCCGATTCTGACGCTGATGCGGATTCCGACGCTGACGCGGATGCGGACTCGGATGCAGACGCTGATGCCGATGCCGATGCCGATGCCGATGCCGATGCGGATGCGGATTCGGATGCCGACGCTGACGCAGATGCAGATGCAGATGCAGACGCCGATGCGGACTCCGATTCTGATGCAGATGCGGATGCAGACGCCGACTCTGACTCTGACGCCGATGCAGATGCTGATGCTGACGCTGATGCTGACGCGGATGCCGATGCCGATGCCGACTCCGATTCTGACGCTGACGCTGACGCTGACGCTGACGCGGATGCCGATGCGGATGCGGATGCAGACGCTGATGCCGATGCCGATGCCGATGCCGATGCCGATGCCGATTCTGACGCTGATGCGGATTCCGACGCTGACGCGGATGCGGACTCGGATGCAGACGCTGATGCCGATGCCGATGCCGATGCCGATGCCGATGCCGATACGGACGCCGATGCGGACTCCGATTCTGATGCGGATGCAGATGCAGATGCGGATGCGGATGCCGATGCCGATTCTGACGCCGACGCGGATGCTGATGCAGACGCAGATGCAGATTCTGATGCAGACACCGATGCAGATTCCGACGCTGACGCGGATGCGGATTCTGATGCAGACGCCGATGCGGACTCCGATTCTGATGCGGATGCGGACGCCGATGCAGATGCAGACGCCGATGCCGATGCCGATGCGGATGCCGATTCTGATGCGGATGCGGATGCCGACTCCGATTCTGACGCCGATGCAGACGCTGATGCGGATGCGGACGCCGATGCGGACTCCGATTCTGACGCCGACGCTGATGCGGATGCAGACGCTGATGCTGATGCTGATGCCGATGCGGATGCCGATTCCGATTCCGACGCGGATGCAGACGCTGATGCAGATGCAGATGCAGATGCGGATGCGGACTCCGATTCTGACGCCGACGCCGACGCAGATGCTGACGCCGACGCAGATGCCGATGCAGACGCCGATGCCGATGCCGATGCCGATGCGGATGCCGACTCCGATTCTGACGCGGATGCGGACGCTGATGCCGATTCTGATGCGGATGCGGATGCCGACTCCGATTCTGACGCCGATGCAGACGCTGATGCGGATGCGGATGCGGATTCTGACGCTGACGCTGACGCTGATGCTGACGCTGACGCTGATGCGGATGCCGACTCCGATTCTGACGCCGATGCAGATGCCGATTCTGACGCCGATGCGGATGCGGATGCTGATGCCGATTCCGACGCGGATGCCGATGCGGATGCGGACGCCGATTCAGACGCTGATGCAGATGCGGATGCTGATGCCGATGCCGACGCAGATGCCGACGCGGATGCAGATGCAGATGCCGACGCTGATGCGGATGCAGACGCTGATGCTGATGCTGATGCTGATGCTGATGCTGATGCTGATGCTGATGCTGATGCTGATGCTGATGCTGATGCTGATGCTGATGCTGATGCTGATGCTGATGCTGATGCAGATGCTGATGCTGATGCAGATGCTGATGCAGATGCTGATGCAGATGCAGATGCGGACTCCGATTCTGACGCCGACGCCGACGCAGATGCAGACGCCGACGCTGATGCGGATGCCGATGCAGATGCCGACGCTGATGCCGATGCGGATGCGGATGCCGATGCGGATGCCGATGCCGACGCTGACGCAGATGCCGATTCTGACGCGGATGCGGATTCTGACGCCGACGCTGATGCTGATGCGGATGCCGATTCTGACGCCGACGCCGACGCGGATGCCGATTCTGACGCGGATGCCGATGCCGATGCGGATGCAGACGCCGATGCGGATGCTGATGCCGATGCGGATGCTGATGCCGATGCGGGATGCTGATGCCGATGCGGATGCTGATGCCGACTCCGATTCTGACGCCGATTCTGACGCCGACGCGGATGCTGATGCAGACGCCGATTCCGATTCCGATTCCGATTCCGATTCCGACGCGGATGCGGATACAGACGCTGATGCGGATGCCGACGCTGACGCAGATGCCGACGCTGACGCGGATGCGGATTCTGACGCCGACGCTGATGCTGATGCGGATGCCGATTCTGACGCCGACGCCGACGCGGATGCCGATTCTGACGCGGATGCCGATGCCGATGCGGATGCAGACGCCGATGCAGACGCTGACGCTGATGCGGATGCCGATGCCGATGCGGATGCAGACGCCGACTCTGACGCCGACGCCGATGCCGATGCGGACTCTGATGCAGACGCTGATGCGGATGCCGATTCTGACGCCGACGCGGATGCGGACGCTGATGCGGACTCCGACGCTGATGCTGATTCAGATGCCGATGCAGACTCGGATTCTGATGCCGATTCCGATTCCGATTCCGACGCGGATGCGGATGCGGATGCAGACGCTGATGCTGATGCCGATGCGGACGCCGACTCCGATTCTGATGCCGATGCCGACTCCGATTCTGATGCAGATGCCGACTCCGATTCAGACGCCGACGCTGACGCCGATGCAGATGCCGATGCCGACGTCAAACTCACCGTCACCGTCACCCCTGGTGATAAGACGACCGAGACGTCTGATGACAAGATCATCCACATTAACGGCGGCAGTGGCGATCCGAACGGTTACGATATCCAGAATGGCGTGATTGTAGCGATCGGCAGTAACGTGCACGTCTGGCTGACCCGGATAGCCCGGACGGTAAGATTCAGGGCGACTTCGTGCCGAAGGCCGACAGCCCGGATCAGATCCACTACTACAACAGCCAGGGTAACGCCAACGCTAATAACGACGGCAAGACCCATACCGATATCTTTGTAGTAGGTGACCATACGGGTGGCTACTACCAGCAGGGCGACTGGCCGCAGGATCGCTATGAATTCCGGCCGATTCAACGGCATCACCGGCAACCAGGGCTTACCGCATAGCGATCAAGGTAAGGACTATATCTTTGTTCAGGGTAATGAGGCTGACTATACCGTCACCGGTGTCGATCATCCGCAGAACAACAAAAACAATGACATAGATAACCTGCATGTGGTCGATAACGAGACCGGGAAATCGCCGTTCCAGAATGCCAACGGCATCGAGGGCGTTATTTTTGGTGACGGCCCATCCTCCAGCCACGGCGGCGATACCACGGTTACTACCACGGCCACACTGAACCTCGACATAAATCTCGAAAGCTCAGATAACAGTGACCACCTGACCAGCCTCTCTCTGGGGGGCATTCCTGAGAATGCAACCTTTACGGGTAACTACACCAGTGTCAGTTACGACGCGGAGAATAAGGTCTACCACCTGACCTTTGACAATGACACCTCGCACTTTATCGGCCAGGTCAGCGTTGAACTCCCGGACGGTAAGAGCGATTTCGGTGAGATCACGCTGGAAGTAGGTTCTACCGCAGACGATCAGCACGAAACCGACTTTACCGTTGATGGCAAAGAGGGGGGGACCTTCGTGAGCGAAAGCCACGGTGGGGAAGAGCATGCTGATGATGCTATGGACGACGAGCATCCGCTGATGGCCAGCCACAGCGTTGAGGAGAGCCATGCCGATCATGACGCCGAGGAGAGCGATAAGCAGACCCATACCAGCAATCTGGAGGCTGACAATCACGCCGCTTCGTTAATTGACGATGACAATCTGCTGCTCAGCACCACTGCAGAGCATAACGAGACGCCGACGGCATCGGCCGATCATGCGTTGCCGGGCGATGATCAGAGTGAAGCCTTTACCACACTGCAGAGCGCCAGCCCGGGGCAGGACGAGCAGTTGAACTTTAGCGATCTCATCCATGACGAAGGCATAACGATCTCAGCACCCTGATTCAGGCGGGTCCGCAGAGTGGTGCGGCCGACGGCCAGGCGGAGATTGAGCATGTGCCTGCTGAAGGCGGCGAGATCGCCGGAACGGACGGCTACGACGCCGGTAATGACGCGATGCTGGATAATCTGATCGCAAAACCGGAAGAGCATGCCTGATCGGCCGCCGCGCAGAGTGCAGTTGACTCTGCGCGGCAACAAAGATGATTTGAATTGACCTCAGACGAAGGATTCCGTCCGAACATTAACGCGGCAGGATGCATTTTCCCTCGGTCTAATGGGATTTTCTCTGGTGGGTATTGACCAATAATCAAGGGATGTGAAGGAAAAGCAACAAAATGAAAAAGTACAGTCAGATTGTGATGGGTGCGGCGCTGGTGTTGAGCGCAACGCAGGGCCAGGCCACTACGCTTGAGCAGGCCGTAAAAGACAGCCTGCTCTGGCACCCGGAAGTTAACGCGTCGGTGAACAGCCGCTATTCTGCAGATCAGGATCTTCGCGCTGCCAAAGGTGGCTATCTGCCAACGCTGGATCTCACCGCCGGTACCGGTTGGGAGCAAACCGATAACGCCAGCACCCGCGCGGCAGGCGATCATCTGCGTGATTTGCACCGCAGCGAATCTGCCATCAACCTGCGCCAGAACGTCTTCAACGGTTTTGCCACGACCAGCGAAGTGGGCCGCCAGAAAGCGACGGTCAACTCACGTGCCTGGACAGTGCTGAATACCAGCGAATCTACCGCGCTGCAGGCGATCCAGAGCTATCTCGACGTGCTGATGCGCCAGAAGATGGTGGCACTGGCAGAAGATAACCTGAAGAATCACGAACGGGTGTTCGACCAGATCCGCCTGCGTACCGAGCAAGGCGTGGCCGTCAGGCAGACTTTGAGCAGGCACAAGCCCGTCTGGCACAGGCGCGCAACAACCTGCTGACCGAGCAAACCAAACCTCGAAGACTCCCGCGCCAACTACCAGAGCATCACCGGCAAAGAACCTGATACCCTGGTGATGCCCACTAAAATCGCCGTTCCCGCCTCGCTGGACGCCGCGCGTGCTGTGATGCTGGAAAACAACCCGCTACTGAAACAGGCCGATGCCGATGTGGAAGCGACCCGTCAGCAGTACGAGGCGGCAAAATCGCGCTTTTACCCGGATGTGAATGTTGAAGTCGGTCGTACCATGGATAACAACATTGATGGCACCCGCGGGCACAGCCAGGAGTGGCAGGCGATGCTGCGTATGCGCTACAACCTTTATAACGGCGGCAGCGACCAGGCAACGCTCACCTCTTACGCCTACAAAATGAAAGAGGCGCAGGATGTGAAAAATAATGCCCAGCGCCAGCTGAACGAAGACCTGCGTCTGGCCTGGAACGCCCTGAGAAATGCCGGGCAGCAGGTGCCTATCGCGAAGGAGTATGCCGATCGCAGCGTGCAGGTGCGTAGCGCCTATCAGGAGCAGTTCAGCCTGGGCGACCGTACCCTGCTCGATATGCTGGACAGCGAAAACGAAGTGTTCAGCGCTCAGCGCCGCTACGTTGAACTGCAGTTTGTCGATATGTTTACCACCTACCCGCATCAGCGCCCGTACCGGTGAGCTGCTCAAAAACCTGAACATTCAGGCACCGTCCGGCCAGCGCAGCCGCTCGATCAAGCGCAACGTACCCAGGCAGAGCTGCCTGAGTTAAAATAGGGCCTTTGAAGGCTGACGGGGGTTATTCCGGCTGACACCGGACAACCCTCTCTTTTTTTATCTGCGGCATCGGTCTGCAGAACACTGAGGCAGAGAATGACGCCTGACATTGATTCCCCCCGATCGCATCGAGAGCACGTCGCAGACGCAGGGCAGACAGGATCCGCGGCAAAGCCATGACGATCCGCTGCTGGATGCGCTGATGATCGTCTGTAAATTGCATAACATTGCCACCAGCCGCAACGTCCTGACCACCGGCCTGCCGCTGGAGGCCCCATACGCTGACGATTGAGACCTTTCCGCGAGCCGCCGGACGGGCAGGCTAAAGGCGCGGGTCGTGCAACGTCCGCTGGAAAACATTACCGCGATGTCTCTGCCCGCCGTTCTGCTGCTGAAAAACAACCAGACCGCGGTGCTGATTGGCTGGGATCACCAGCAGCGCGCACGTCTGCTGCCCAGTGAAACGGAAGGCGGTGAGATTACCGTCTCACCCGAGACGCTGGCGGAAAACTACAGCGGCCGGGTGATTTTCATCCTCCCCCGGAACATGAGTTTGATGCCCAGCCGACGGCCACGCTGCCCCGCACCACGGCCTGGTTCCAGGACACGCTCAAACTGTCGAAATTCCTCTACGTGGATGCGGTTGTCGCCAGCTTCCTCGTTAATCTGGTGGCGCTCGCCGCCCCGCTGTTTGTGATGAACGTCTATGACCGGGTTGTGCCCAACCAGGCCGACTGCCACCCTGTGGGTACTGGCGATCGGCATTAGCATTGCGTATGTGTTCGACTTTGTGCTGAAGATCCTGCGTGGCATTTGCCTTGACCTGGCGGGTAAAAAGACCGACCTGGTAGTCTCCTCGGCGCTGTTCGAGCGGCTGCTGGGGATGAAGATGAAGCTACGCCCGCAGCGGGTGGGGAGCTTCGCGCAGAACTTCCAGGAGTTCCAGTCGATCCGCGACTTTCTTTCGTCGCTGACCCTGACCGCCTTTATCGACCTGCCATTTACGCTGCTGATCCTGCTGGTGATTGGCATCATCGGTGGCCCGCTGGTGTTTATCCCGCTGCTCTCCTATCCCCTGGCGCTGCTGGTGAACTGGCTGATCCAGCGCCCGCTGATGTCGCGGGTTAAGAAAACCTACCAGCTCTCCAATGAACGTCAGGCGATGCTGGTGGAGACGCTGACCGGCCTCGATGCCATCAAGATTAATAACGCCCAGAGCGAGCGCCAGTATCAGTGGGAACACCTGACCGGGCAACTCAGCAAGCTGGAGCTGAGAGTCAAGTCGCTTTCCTATGTAGCGGTGAACTTTACCGCCTGGCTGCAGCAGTTCAGCGGCGTGGCCATTATCGTGGCCGGGGTCTACATCATTATTGGCGGCAACCTGAGCATGGGCGGGTTGATTGCCTGCTACCTGCTGCACCGCCGCGCCATGATGCCCATTGGCCAGCTGTGCAGCCTGATCACCCGCTATCAGCGCGCGCGGATGACCAAAGGCACCATCGACCGAATGATGGGGCTGGAGCAGGAGGTGCAGGACAACGAGGTGCCGCTGAAGCGGGAGACGCTCTCCGGGGCCATTGAGCTGCGCGACGTTACCTTTGTCTACCCGGGCAACCAGTACGCCTCCCTCAGCAATGTCTCGCTGACGATCCAGCCCGGCGAGAAGGTGGGGATCATCGGCCGCAGCGGGTCGGGTAAAAGCTCACTGGCGAAACTGCTGGTGGGGTTTTACCAGCCTGACAGCGGCAATGTGCTGATAGACGGCATCGATGCCCGCCAGATCGATGTGCACGATCTGCGCCATAACATCGGCTATGCCCCGCAGGATATCCACCTGTTCAGCGGCACCCTGCGCGAGAATCTGGTCTACGGTGCCAGCTATGTTGACGATGAGACCATGCTGCGGGTCGCCACCCTGACCGGGGTCCACGAATTCGCCCGCCGCCATCCGTCCGGGTACAACATGCAGGTGGGCGAGCGGGGAATGAGTCTCTCGGGCGGCCAGCGGCAGGCGGTGGCACTGGCGCGCGCGTTGCTGCTCGATCCCCCGGTGCTGCTGATGGATGAACCCACCAGCTCGATGGATAACACCAGCGAAGATCTGATTAAAAAGGCGCTAATACCGGTCATCAGCAACAAAACGCTGCTGATGGTCACGCATCGTGCGTCGCTGCTGACGCTGGTAGACCGTCTGATCATTGTCGATAACGGCAAAATCATTGCCGACGGCCCGAAAGAGAGCGTGATGAGTGCGCTGAAGAAGGGACAAATTCATGCGAATCGTTGATACGCTTAGCCGCCTGATGAGCTGGCTGTCGGGCGATAAACAGCCCGCGCCGTTCACCACCAATGAAGTCAACAAAGCCTTGCTGGATGATGCCCCGCGCGTGGTGCGCGTCACTCTGTGGGCGATTTTTGCCTTCTTTATCGCCATGATCCTCTGGGCCTCGCTGGCCAGCATTGATGAGGTGACGCGCGGGGAAGGGCGGGCCATTCCTTCGTCCCGCCTGCAGAAGGTGCAGAACCTCGAAGGCGGGATCGTGGCTGAGGTCTTTGTGCACGAAGGCGAGGTGGTGAAAGCCGGGGCGCCGCTTTTGCGTCTTGATGATACCCAGTTTCGTTCTAACGCCGGTGAGACACAAGCTGACAGGCTGGCATTGCAGGCGCGCATCCAGCGGCTGACCGCTCAACTCAACGATGCCTCAACCCTGACCCTGGCCCCGGAGATTGTTCAGCAGGCACCCGATATCGCCAATGGCGAGATGGAGCTATTTGCCAGCGTGAACAAGCGTATCCAGAGCGAGCTGGCCGGGCTTAACGAACAGCTGGTGCAGAAGAAAGCAGGAGTTGCTCGACTTCCAGGGCAAGGCCAGCCAGTACCGGCGTAGCCTGGGGCTGCAGCAGCAGGAGGTCAGCATGTCTGAACCTCTGGTGGCAAAAGGGGCCATCTCAAAAGTAGAAGTGCTCCGTCTGCGTCGGGGTGTGGTGGAAACTCAGGGGCAACTGGACTCTGTGACCCTTGCCATTCCCCGGGCGGAAGCGGCCATCAAGGAGATTGAGAGCAAGGTCAGTGAAACGCGGGGGCGTTACCGCAGCGAGGCGCTGGGGCAGCTTAACGAGGCGCGAACCGATCTCAGTAAAATAGAGGCCTCAGGCAAAGCGATCACCGACCGGGTGAACCGCACGCTGGTCACCTCGCCGGTTCGCGGCGTCGTGCAGCAGCTGCTGGTCAACACCATCGGCGGCGTGATCCAACCGGGTAATGACCTGGTGGAGATTGTTCCGCTGGACGACAAACTGCTGGTGGAGGCCAAAATTCGGCCGCAGGACATCGCATTTTTGCGTCCGGGCCAGGAAGCGACGGTGAAATTTACTGCCTATGACTACACCATTTATGGCGGGCTGAAGGGCACGCTGGAGCAGATCAGCCCCGATACGGTGACCGATAAAGACGGGAAGAGTTTTTATATTATTCGTCTGCGTACCGACAAAAATCACCTTGGTACGGATGAGAAGCCGCTGTTGATTATTCCGGGGATGGTGGCTTCGGTGGATATCATTACCGGCAAGAAAACGGTGATGGCCTATCTGCTGAAACCGATCCTGCGCGCGAAAGCGGAGGCGTTCCGCGAGCGTTAAGCGGGGATACAGACCACCTCCCGGGGAGGTGGTCTGTAAGCATTACCACATCAGATCGTCAGGCACGACAAAATCGGCATAAGGATCGTCTTCGTCCTTCGCTTCCTGAGTCAGCTCGCTACTTAACACGATATAGCTTGCATCACGCTGCATAATTTTATTTGCCACTACCGCCGGGATAATGGCGTATTCGCTTTCGCGGCCCGCTTCGGCAACCAGACGCGCAATGGCGAGACGGCCATTGATCAGCTGCGCTTGCGTGGTTTTATCGACATAGATTTTTTTGATGAGGTTATTGTCGGTGAAGTTAAAACCGATATCGCCTCTTGTCACCACGACCCGGTTCATCTCAATTAACTGCTTGATCTGTGCCTTGTACTCTTTCGCCAGAGTCGCTTGCTTCTGTTGCTCGCTTAACTCTTTATCGCGTTCAATTTGCGCCTGTTTGTTTACTTCAACGGCTTCGCGTGCTTCACGCGCCTGTACGCGGGATTTTTTGGCGGTGCGCTGCACTTTCGCCATTTTTTTGCTGCTGACTAAGCCAGCTTTAAGCATCTGCTCTTGTAGTGTGAGTTTGGTCATGGTCGTTTCTGAAGTCTGTCATAAGATTTACAGATTATACCCTGAAGCGTTGGCGACGTGCCAGGTGATGGACGCCCAGGGCACAGTACTCAGGAAAGCGGTAAATCCGTGGCGTCTTTCACCTGCGCGAAACCGGCAGCAAGCAGCCCCAGGGTGACATCATGAATGGCCTTTGCGCTGAGTTGATGGTCTTCCAGGGCAAAACTTATCACCGAATCTTTTAGCACCGTCATCTTTAACCCCAGATCGGCACCCATTCTGACGGTTGAGTTGACACAGAATCCCGCCACGGCACCGATAACGACCACCTCTGAAATACCTGCCTCCTGAAGATAAGCCAGTAATCCCGTTGAGCTGAATGCCGAGGAGGTGTGTTTGATAAATACCGGTTCGTCAGCGCGTTCATTAAAGGATTCAAGGGGCTGGCTTGACGGCGAGCTGTGATGGAGAGGGGAACCCTGAGCAGGCGTCTGATGGCGAACATGGATGACCGGGTTACCTGCTGCTCTGAATTTCTCAATTACGGCGGTCATATTTTCAATGCTCGCCTGAGGGAAGTATTCAACGCCTTGTTGGATTCTTTCTGCTACGAAATTCTGCATGTCGATGATAAGGAGCGCTTTTGACATAGTATCCTCTGTAGACCGGATGGGTGGCAGGGTTATCTGCCTTCACGGGCAAATGAATTGCCCGTCATATGAACGAGACCCCAAAAGCGTATCCGTTTTGTTCAGGGGTGTCAGCGACCGGGTTTGGTGGGTTTTGGCGTCTCCTGCATCTTACCGAATCACATTACCATGCTGTACGCAGCGACCATCGTTGCAGTTAACGGCATCCACTCTGGCGGCACGGTGATTTCTGGCCTGAGCGGTAACCGTCGCTGCTGCCACCGGATGTGCGGAGTTTGCCACTACCGCAGCGCGCTCGACCGGGTGAAAAATAACGCCAGCAAACGCAGAGCAAGGGGCGAGTAATGCCATCACAATGAGGATTCGTTTCATTCCATATCTCCGTTATTTTTTAAGAAGTGAATTCGTGCTAACGGCGGCAGAGTACAGTACAGCGATACGGGATGTTGTGTGTATGGGTGCTATTGGCAGGGAAGTGGTAGAGGGCGTGGCAGGTGGGCAAATGTCCCCTGCAGGAATCGAACCTGCAACTAGCCCTTAGGAGGGGCTCGTTATATCCATTTAACTAAGGGGACGAAGCGGCACGATTATAACGCCATTTATCCAGGGCGTTAAGCTCGCCACCGCCTGACTGCTTAAAGTGTCGCCATTCACGCCGATTTTTTATCTTCTTCCGCCTCTTCCTGCCGGGCCTGCTCCCTGGCTTTGATTTCGGCTTTGCGTTTGTTCGACATATCGTTACGGATTTGCGCATGGCTCAGCAGGGCAAAAATAAAGGTGCCGCCGCAGATATTGCCTGCCAGGGTAGGGATGGCGAAGGGCCAGAAAAACTCGCTCCAGTGGATGGTGCCGTTAAAGACCAGATATAAAATTTCCACCGTACCCACCACGATATGGGTGGTATCGGCCAAGGCGATCAGCCAGGTCATCAGTATGATAACCACGATTTTGGCCGAACCGGCAGCCGGGAACATCCACACCATGGTGGCAACGATCCAGCCGGAGATAATGGCATTAGAGAACATTTCGACCGGGCTGTTTTCCATCACCCCGGTTCCGATTTTCACAAACGCGTCGCGGGTGGCCTCGTCAAATATCGGCATATATTCAAACGCCCAGGCCGCGACACCGGTGCCGATAATATTACCGAGCAACACCACGCTCCACAGGCGCATCAGCAGACCGAAATTACCCCATGTCGGGCTTTGCATGATCGGCAGCACCGCGGTGACGGTATTCTCGGTAAACAGCTGCTGACGCGCCATGATCACGATAATAAAGCCAAAGGTATAGCCCAGATTCTCCAGCACCATCCCGCCGGGGATGCCTTCAAACTGTACGTGAAAAATACCCTTTGCCAGAAAAGAGGCGCTCATTGATAACCCGGCGGCGATGGCCGACCACAGCAGGGCCATGGCATCACGTTCCAGCTCTTTTTCACCATCCTGGCGAATATGCTCGTGGATGGCCATGGCGCGGGAGGGGAGTTGGTCTTCATCGACCTCAATCTCCTTTCCCCGGCGCTTTTCCTCACTTTCAACTTCCAGTTCTTCGGTATGCTGATCTATTTTCTCTTCTTTGAGTTCGTCCATTATGGTGCTCCTGATGTGGCTGATACCTTTAAGCGTAGCGGTTTTTGTCTCAACGCCTGTGGGTAAGCTCTTAAATTCCTGTTATGGCAATAAACGCGATACATCCCCGGCAAAGGCCGTATAAAATTGCCAGCCTAACGAAAACGTAAAGCCAGGCTATTCTGAGATCATAAAAAGGGTTTTTTGTCGCCCCGATTTGTGGTCGTAGACAACAGTAAGCGTGCTGATACAATCACTTGCACATTTACAGACGGAGCGCGAAAGCGCCAGTACGGATGGCTTTTGGTGATAGCCATACTTAACAGGGAGAAAGATATGAAACTTCGGCTGTCGGTGGTTGCGCTGGGCACCACGTTGCTGATGGGCTGCGCCAGTTCTGGCGAGCAGCAGGGGCGCTCCGATCCTCTGGAAGGATTTAACCGCACCATGTACAACTTCAACTATAACGTGCTGGATCCGTATGTGGTACGTCCGGTTGCGGTGGCGTGGCGTGATTATGTTCCGCAACCTGCCCGTAATGGCCTGAGCAACTTCACCAGCAACCTTGAAGAGCCAGCCGTGATGGCGAACTACTTCCTGCAGGGCAATCCCTATCAAGGCATGGTTCACTTCACGCGCTTCTTCCTGAACACCCTGTTAGGGATGGGCGGCTTTATTGACGTTGCCGGCATGGCGAATCCGAAGCTGCAACGTGAGCAACCCCACCGTTTCGGGAGTACCCTGGGTCATTACAATGTGGGTTACGGCCCGTATGTTCATTTGCCGTTCTACGGTAGCTTCACCCTGCGTGAAGATGGGGGTGATGCGGTCGATACCCTCTATCCGGTGCTGTCGTGGCTCACCTGGCCGCTGTCGGTGGGTAAGTGGACGCTGGAAGGGGTAGAAACGCGTGCACAGCTGCTGGATTCAGACGGCCTGCTGCGTCAGTCCTCCGATCCGTACCTTATGGTGCGTGAAGCGTACTTCCAGAACCATGACTTCATTGCTAACGGTGGCAAGCTGAAACCGGAAGACAACCCGAACGCGAAAGCGATCGAGAACGAACTCTCCGAGATTGATGCGGAATAAAAAAGAAAAGGTGAGCACGATGCTCACCTTTTTTTATCACTACGTGATTAGAACGCGTAGTTGAAGTTCATGCCATACAGCCAGGCTTTACCTTCAGAAGAGAACTCATATGGGCCTTCCTGGAAGGTCACTTTCTGACCATGCATATACGAGACACCCGCATCAATTGAGGCGTCTTTGTTGAATGCATAGGTCGCACCGGCGCTCAGCCAGAAGCGATCCTGGTCCGGAATAGAGATAGAACGTTTGTCTGCCGGAACCGGGCTGTCATCGAAGGCAATACCGGTACGGAACGTCCAGTTATCATCCATATAGTAGGTGGTACCCAGCGCGATGCGGTAAGCGTCACGGAAGCTCTCATCTTTATAGAAAAGCGTATCACCGCCGCTGTTAGTGGCTTTCAGCTCCTGGAACTGGCTCCAGCTGGTGTAGGTCAGGCTATAGTGGACGGCCCATTGCGGCGCGACTCTGTTGTAGCCGGACAGTTCCCACATCTCAGGTAAATTCAGGGTCAGAGAACCGCCAGTGGTACGGCCATCCGTCCCCATTGGCAGACCAAAGTTGCCCAGAATCTGGTTGTAGGCGGAAGGCAGGCTGCTCTTATAGTCGCCATCGAAATCGATTTTTACTTCAGAACGGTAGGTCAAGCCATACCGGTTGTTTTTATCGATTTCATACAGAATACCGGCGTTCCAGCCAAAGCCCCACTCATCACCCTTCAGGTAGGCAATCTGGGTGTCTCCCGGGATCCCCGCGACCTGTCGCGCCAGAGCTGGAGGCAATCTGCCGGAGCCTGCGACGATGCGGCCCAGGTCACCCGCGTAGCGCTCAATTTTCGCTTTCGCATAGACAGCATCAAAGCCGGCACCGAAACTCCAGTGGTTATCCAGGCGATAAGCACCGCTCAGGTTCAGGTTGAGGGTTTCCAGGTCGGTTGTACCGCCGTAGGCCCCTGCTGCGTAGTTGTTATTAAACTCGGTCGCCAGTCCGTAGTTAGAGGTAACGGATGCGCCCCAGCCAAATTGTTCATTGATTGGCGCGACAAAGTGCAGGTTTGGAACCCATGCCGTTGGCGCGATGTTATCTGAGTTCAGGCTTGCACCCGTTGGGGAGCGCCCGGTGATATCCACACCCGGGTCAACGAAGATGGCACCCGCGGAGAAGGTTGGACGATCAAACATCATGATCAGGGCAGGGTTACGGCTCGCGTTCCCTGCGTCATCAGCGATAGCACCTTCCCCGGAATAGGCACGGCCCAGGCCTGAGGAAGAAAACTCGTTTAACTGAAAGCCCGCTGACCAGGCGGAGGTGGAGACGATTGCCACTGCGATTGCGAGCGCAGTTTTTTTAAACAGGGTTTTCTGGCTCATGACCATAACCTCATTGAGTTATTTTTATTCAATATTTGTTACATAGAGTAACAGGAGCGCGAAGTGTAGGGTCTGTCGTAACACTTAGAAATCAGACCAGTGGCGAGAGTATAGGTCTGACCAGATAGAATGTTGCAAGTCTGTTTATTAATATTTACCGATATGTTTTTCGAAACGGGATCTGGTTGGCAAAATTGTGACCAGGTTGCTTCCTCCTAATGGGTGATTTTTGTTTTAGATCATTTTTACGTGTGATATTGCTCACTTACCCGTTTTTACGCCATTAACAACTGGAGCCACCTCAGGGCGGGGCGTAAAATATCAGCATTGTGTCTATTCGCGCCCTGCGCGACTAACAGAGGAAATCTACTATGAGTAAATGCAGTGCTGATGAAACCCCGGTTTGCTGCTGTATGGATGTCGGTACCATCGTGGATAACACGGATTGCACCGCCTCTTACAGCCGTGAATTTGCCAGCCGTGCCGAAGCCGAAGAGACGCTGGCTGCGCTGACTGCCAAAGCCCGCGGCGTTGAGTCTGAACCTTGCGACATTTCTTCCACCTTCACCGAAGTGGACGGCGGGGTACGCCTGGATATCGACTTCGTGTTCAGCTGCGAAGCTGAGTCCCTGATTTTCCAGCTCGGTCTGCGTTAATTTCCCTTCAACGCCTCCTCTCCCGGAGGCGTTTCGTTTGCGCTCTGTGGCTTCGCTCGCAATTTTTCTTCTCCCCGATTGGCTAATGTAAAAATTTGGTTAAGACTGTTATCAGGTCAGACCACTTTGCGCATTTGTTATTCACAGGGGAGCGTTATGAGTCAGGCATTACCGCTAGTCACCCGCCAGGGTGATCGCATTGCCATTGTCAGTGGATTACGTACGCCATTTGCCCGTCAGGCGACGGCTTTTCATGGCATACCTGCAGTCGATCTGGGAAAAATGGTAGTGGGGGAGTTGCTGGCTCGCAGCGAAATACCTCCTGAGGTGATTGAGCAGCTGGTTTTTGGCCAGGTGGTACAAATGCCGGAAGCGCCCAATATCGCCCGTGAAATCGTGCTGGGCACCGGGATGAATGTCCACACCGATGCCTACAGCGTCAGCCGCGCCTGTGCGACCAGTTTTCAGGCGGTGGCGAACGTCGCAGAAAGCCTGATGACGGGCACCATACGCGCCGGGATCGCCGGCGGCGCTGACTCGTCATCCGTTCTGCCGATTGGCGTCAGCAAGAAGCTCGCCCGCGTGCTGGTGGACGTCAACAAGGCCCGTACCACCGGGCAGCGTTTATCCCTCTTCTCGCGCCTGCGTCTGCGCGATCTGCTTCCCGTCCCGCCTGCCGTCGCGGAGTACTCAACGGCCTGCGGATGGGCGATACGCTGAACAGATGGCGAAGACCTATGGCATCACCCGCGAACAGCAGGATGCACTGGCGCATCGCTCGCATCAACGCGCCGCCCAGGCCTGGGCGGAAGGCAAGCTGACTGGAGAGGTGATGACCGCTTACACCCCGCCGTTCCGCGAACCATTAAGCGAAGACAATAATATCCGCGGCACCTCGACGCTGGCGGATTACGCCAAACTGCGTCCGGCATTCGACCGTAAGCACGGCACCGTAACCGCCGCCAACAGCACGCCGTTAACCGATGGGGCGGCGCGGTGATCCTGATGACCGAATCGCGCGCCAGAGAGCTGGGCTTGATCCCGCTCGGGCTATTTGCGCAGCTATGCCTTTACCGCCATTGATGTCTGGCAGGACATGCTGCTGGGGCCAGCCTGGTCCACGCCGCTGGCGCTGGAGCGTGCCGGACTGACGATGAACGACCTGACGCTTATCGACATGCACGAAGCCTTTGCCGCCCAGACTCTGGCTAACCTGCAACTGCTGGGTAGCGAACGCTTTGCCCGCGATGTGTTAGGCCGCACTCACGCCACAGGCGAAGTGGATGAAAGCAAATTTAACGTATTGGGTGGCTCCATTGCCTATGGCCACCCCTTCGCGGCAACCGGCGCGCGGATGATCACCCAGACGCTGCATGAGTTGCGCCGTCGCGGCGGCGGGTTTGGCCTGGTCACAGCCTGCGCGGCGGGTGGTCTGGGTGCCGCAATGGTTCTGGAGGCAGAATAATGGAGATGACAACGGCATTTACCCTGAATGTGCGGCTGGACAAACGTGGCGGTGGTGACATCGATGCACCAGACGAAAAGATGAATACCCTGAAAGCAGAGTTTGGCGGCCAGGTCCGTGCGATCCTGAAGCAGGTCCGTGAAAACAAAACGCTTCGCGGGCTGGTGTTTATCTCGGCCAAACCGGACAACTTCATTGCCGGGGCCGATATCAACATGATTGCCCGCGCGAGCAGCGCGCAGGAAGCGGAGGCGCTGGCCCGTCAGGGACAGCAAATCATGGCCGAAATTCATGCCCTGCCGATCCCGGTGATTGCGGCGATCCACGGCGCTTGTCTTGGCGGGGGGCTGGAACTTGCCCTGGCCTGCCACGGGCGAATTTGTACTGACGACGCTAAAACGGTGCTGGGCCTGCCGGAAGTGCAGCTCGCTTACTGCCCGGCTCGGGCGGCACCCAACGTCTACCGCGGCTGGTAGGTGTCAGCACCGCGCTGGAGATGATCCTTACCGGCAAACAGCTGCGCCCACGTCAGGCCCTGAAGGTCGGGCTGGTGGATGAGGTGGTTCCGCACGCCATCCTGCTGGAGGCTGCGGTGGCGTTAGCCCTGAAAGATAAACCGGTCGATCGTCGCTTACCGGTGCGCGAGCGTGTGCTGGCAGGCCCGCTGGGACGCACGGTGCTGTTTAAAATGGTGGCGAACAAAACGGAACAAAAAACGCAGGGTAATTACCCGGCGGCAAAACGCATTCTCGAGGTTATCCTTACCGGCCTGACGCAGGGCAGCAGCAGTGGCTATGCGGCTGAGGCCAAAGCCTTTGGCGAGCTGGCAATGACCCCCGCAGTCACAGACGCTGCGCAACCTCTTTTTTGCCAGCACTGAGATGAAAAAAAGATCCCGGTAGCGAGGCAGAGCCAGCACCACTTGACGCTATCGGTGTGCTGGGTGGCCGGACTGATGGGGGGCGGTATCGCCTTCGTCAGCGCCAGCAAAGGCAAATTACCGGTGCGAATCAAAGACATCAATCCGAAAGGCATCAACCACGCCCTGCAGTACAGCTGGCAGCTGCTTGATAAGAAGGTCAAACGCCGCCATATCAAAGCCAGTGAGCGCGATCGCGAACTGGCGCTGATCTCCGGTACGACGGATTACAGCGGATTCCGCCATCGCGACGTGGTAATTGAGGCGGTATTTGAAGATCTGGCCCTGAAACAGCAGATGGTGGCCGAGGTTGAAGCGCACTGCGCGCCACACACCATCTTTGCTTCCAACACCTCATCGTTACCGATTGGCGATATTGCAGCGCAGGCTGCGCGTCCCGAACAGGTGATCGGGCTGCATTTCTTTAGCCCGGTAGAAAAAATGCCGCTGGTGGAGGTCATTCCTCACGCCAGTACCAGCCCGCAAACCGTTGCCACCATTGTAAAGCTGGCAAAAATGCAGGGTAAAACGCCGGTAGTGGTGGCTGATAAGGCCGGGTTCTATGTTAACCGCATTCTGGCACCTTATATCAATGAAGCGATGCGCCTGCTGACCGAAGGGGAAAAGGTGGATCACATTGATAATGCGCTGGTGAAATTTGGTTTCCCCGTTGGGCCAATCCAACTTTTGGATGAGGTGGGAATCGATACCGGCACTAAAATTATACCTGTGCTGGAAAGTGCTTACGGGGAACGATTTAGCGCGCCTGCAAATATTGTTTCTGCAATTTTGAATGACGATCGCAAAGGCAGAAAAAATGGACGCGGTTTCTATCTTTACGATGCGAAAGGGCGTAAAAGCAAGAAGCAAGTAGACCCGGCGATTTATGGGCTTATTAAACCTACTGGCGAAGGCAAACTGTCCGCGACGCAGTGCGCAGAGCGCTGCGTCATGATGATGCTCAACGAGGCGGCGCGCTGCTTTGATGAGCGTGTAATCAGAAACGCTCGCGACGGCGATATTGGCGCAGTGTTTGGCATAGGTTTTCCACCTTTCCTGGGTGGCCCGTTCCGCTATATGGATAGCGTGGGCGCGGGTGAAGTTGTTGCGATTTTACAACGACTGGCTGTGCAATATGGGCCACGGTTCACACCGTGTGACACATTATTGCAAATGGCGGATCAGGGCTGCGATTTTGGCCAGCAAAAGAAACTGACCCTGTAAATTAAGGTCAAATAAGAGTAAATCCGCCGTTGAATGGGTAGGCGCTGTCTAAGTTGTAAACAGACATTGACTATACTTACGCCGTTGAGGTAAAAAACAGCGTTTCATTCAACGGATGGATCAGGCACAATGCCCGGCCATCGGGTTTTCTACCTCGTGATATGTTCACGCGGGGTGTTAACACCGGTGATCCTGGTCAACAAAAGCGGTGCAATATGCAAGTTTTTATCATGCGTCACGGTGACGCGGCACTCGATGCTGCCAGTGACTCTGTTCGTCCTCTGACGCCTTGCGGCTGTGACGAGTCCCGTCAAATGGCAACCTGGCTGAAAGGGCAAAAAGTGGATATTGAACGTGTCCTCGTCAGCCCGTTCCTGCGTGCTGAACAGACACTGGAAGTGGTAGGGGAGTGTATGAATCTGCCTGCCGGTGTCGATGTCCTGCCAGAGCTTACCCCTTGTGGCGATGTGGGTATGGTCAGCGCCTATCTTCAGGTGCTGAGCAATGAAGGTGTCGCCTCTGCGCTGGTGATTTCCCATCTGCCGTTAGTGGGCTACCTGGTGTCTGAACTCTGCCCGGGCGAAACGCCGCCGATGTTCAGTACGTCTGCCATTGCCAACGTCACCCTCGATGAAAAGGGTGTCGGCGTGTTCAACTGGCAAATGAGCCCCTGCAATCTGAAGATGGCGAAAGCAATCTGACGTAAACCCCATCCAGGCGGGTAGCCTTAGCCACCCGCCTGCCTGTCAGGGCAGCTCAGGCGGTTGCCACTCTTCCACTTCAATCAGCACCAGTAATGCGGCATCACCGCCGTACTCTTTGGGTGCCTGATGAAAAGCCATCACGTGCGGGTGTTGAGCAAGCCACAACGGGGTTTGCTGCTTAAGAATGTGCTTTCCGTGGCCGTGCATCACACAGGCGCAAAAGACATGTTCCCGGCGGCAGGCGGCAATCAGCGCGCCCAGTTCCTGTTTGGCCTGCATCTGGGTTAACCCGTGCAGATCGAGAAACAGCTCCGGCGAATAATCCCCACGACGCAATTTTTTCAGCTCGAAATGGCTCACATCCGAACGCACATACTTCACTGCGCCCTCGGTGTTGAGCAGCGGCTGAAACTCATCGGAAAAATAGTGGCTGGCGTCGGCCTGCTCCTGGATCAACCGTTTTACCGGCACTTCGCTCACTTTTTTGCGTAACGGAGGGTGGACGATGGTGTCCTGTTTGATTTTACGCGTGCCGGTCATCAGCTGACGAAACAGCGTTTGATCCTCCTCGCTCAGCGATGTTTTCTTTTTCATGGGTCCGTCTCATCTCTTATTTCCGACAGTGTACCTGACTCGCCGCGCGGCAAAACGCATTTTTTACCCCCAAGCCGTTAGCGACAGTGCTGATTTATCGCCGTCTTCGTGGCACACTAGCCGCCGAAAATTTAGCGAGCATGCCCTGGAGAACATAGTGGATAAAATTTTTGTCGATGAAGCGGTGAATGAGCTGCAAACCATTCAGGACATGTTGCGTTGGGCGGTCAGCCGTTTCAGCGCGGCCAATATCTGGTACGGTCACGGTACCGACAACCCGTGGGATGAGGCGGTGCAGCTAGTGCTGCCGTCTCTCTATCTGCCTCTGGATATCCCGGAAGATATGCGTTCGGCGCGCCTGACGTCCAGCGAGAAACACCGCATCGTTGAACGTGTGATCCGTCGCGTTAACGAACGTATCCCGGTGGCTTACCTCACCAATAAAGCCTGGTTCTGCGGGCATGAGTTCTTTGTCGATGAACGCGTGCTGGTGCCGCGCTCGCCGATCGGTGAGCTTATCAATAACCAGTTCGCCGGTCTTATTGACCATCAGCCAGAGCACATTCTGGATATGTGTACTGGCAGCGCCTGCATCGCCATTGCCTGCGCCTACGCCTTCCCGGAAGCAGAAGTGGATGCCGTGGATATCTCCCCTGATGCGCTGGCGGTAGCGGAGCACAATATTGAAGAGCACGGTCTGATCCATCACGTCACGCCGATCCGTTCCGATCTGTTCCGCGACCTGCCGAAAGTGCAGTACGATCTGATTGTGACCAATCCGCCATACGTTGACGCAGAAGATATGTCCGACCTGCCGAACGAATATCGCCATGAACCTGAACTCGGTCTGGCGTCCGGCTCTGATGGTCTGAAGCTGACCCGCCGTATCCTCGCCTGCGCGCCGGATTATCTGACTGATGACGGCATTCTCATTTGTGAAGTGGGTAACAGCATGGTACATCTGATGGAGCAATACCCGGATGTGCCGTTCACCTGGCTCGAGTTCGATAACGGTGGCGACGGCGTCTTCATGCTGACCAAAGCGCAGCTTCTCGCCGCGCGTGAATACTTCAGCATCTATAAAGATTAATCCAACGGGCTTCGGCCCGTTTCACATTGCGCAAACACAGAAAGCTCAACACAGAACAACGAAAACGGAGCCGTGATGGCAGGAAACAGTATTGGACAATTATTTCGCGTGACCACCTTTGGTGAGTCGCATGGTCTGGCGCTGGGTTGCATCGTTGATGGCGTACCGCCAGGCATCGAACTGACCGAAGCCGATTTACAACACGATCTCGACAGACGTCGCCCAGGGACATCGCGCTATACCACCCAACGCCGCGAGCCGGATCAAGTCAAAATCCTGTCAGGCGTCTTTGAAGGACGCACCACCGGCACCAGCATTGGTCTGCTGATTGAGAACACCGATCAACGTTCGCAGGACTATGGCGCCATCAAGGACGTGTTCCGTCCGGGGCACGCTGATTACACCTACGAGCAAAAATACGGTTTTCGTGACTACCGCGGCGGCGGACGCTCCTCCGCCCGCGAAACCGCCATGCGTGTCGCCGCTGGCGCGATTGCCAAAAAAATATCTGGCGCAAAAGTTTGGCATCGTTATTCGCGGCTGTCTGAGCCAGATGGGTGACATTCCGCTGGCGATTAACGACTGGGATCAGGTTGAACAGAACCCGTTCTTCTGCGCAGATGCGTCGAAGCTGGAAGCGCTGGACGAACTGATGCGTGGCCTGAAGAAAGAGGGCGATTCCATCGGGGCTAAAGTCACGGTCGTGGCCGATGGTGTGCCGCCAGGCTGGGGTGAGCCGGTCTTCGACCGCCTGGATGCTGACATCGCCCATGCAATGATGAGCATCAACGCGGTAAAAGGCGTCGAAATTGGCGACGGTTTTGGCGTTGTGGCGCTGCGGGGCAGCGAGAACCGCGACGAAATAACAAAAGACGGCTTCCAGAGCAACCACGCGGGCGGCGTGCTCGGCGGCATCAGCCAGCGGGCAGCAAAATTGTCGCCCACATCGCGCTGAAACCGACCTCCAGCATTACTGTGCCGGGGCGCACCCTTAACCGCGCGGGCGAAGAAGTCGAGATGATCACCAAAGGGCGTCACGATCCTTGCGTTGGGATCCGCGCGGTGCCGATCGCAGAAGCGATGCTGGCGATCGTGCTGATGGATCACTTCCTGCGTCAGCGCGCGCAGAATGCGGATGTGACGACTCCTCTTCCACGCTGGTAACCATGAAAAAAACCGCAATTGCCCTGCTGGCACTGCTTGCCAGCGGCGCCTCGCTGGCGGCAACGCCATGGCAGAAAATCACCCACCCGATAGCGGGGAGCGCCCAGTCGATTGGCGCGTTTTCCAATGGCTGTATCGTCGGTGCCAGGCGCTGCCGCTGCAATCCGACACCTTTCAGGTGATGCGTACCGATCAGCGCCGTTACTTTGGGCCACCCGGATCTGGTGCTGTTTATTCAGCGGCTGGGTAATCAGGTGCATAACCTGGGGCTGGGCACAATGCTGATTGGCGATATGGGGATGCCTGCCGGAGGGCGTTTCAACGGCGGTCATGCCAGCCATCAGACCGGGCTGGATGTGGATATCTTCCTCCAGCTGCCGAAAACGCGCTGGTCATCTTCCCAGCTGCTGAAGCCACAGGCGCTCGATCTGGTCGCCAGCGACGGTAAGCATGTGGTGCCGTCGCGCTGGTCGCAGGAGGTCTCCAGCATGATTAAGCTGGCGGCGGAAGATAACGACGTGACGCGCATTTTCGTCAACCCGGCCATCAAGCAGCAGCTCTGCCAGGATGCCGGAACCGACCGCGACTGGCTGCGTAAAGTGCGACCGTGGTTCCAGCACCGCGCGCATATGCACGTGCGCCTGCGTTGCCCGGCGAACAGCCTCGAGTGTGAAGACCAACCGTTACCGCCGCCAGGCGATGGCTGCGGCGCGGAATTACAAAGCTGGTTTGAGCCAGCGAAACCTGGAACCACCAAGCCTGAGAAGAAGACACCGCCTCCGTTGCCGCCTTCCTGCCAGGCGCTACTGGATGAGCATGCCCTGTGATGGACCAATTTATAGAGTTGTTTATGGTGTCGCCACTGCTGCTGGCGGGGCTGTTTTTTATCGCCATGCTGGCCGGATTTATTGACGCCCTGGCCGGCGGCGGCGGGCTGCTGACCGTTCCGGCCCTGCTGGCGGCGGGGATGAGCCCGGCGCAGGCGCTGGCAACCAACAAGCTGCAAGCCTGCGGGGGCTCCTTATCCGCGTCGATCTATTTTATCCGCCGCAAGGTGGTGAGCCTTGCCGATCAGAAGCTCAATATCCTGATGACCTTTATCGGGTCCACCAGTGGCGCGCTGCTGGTTCAGCACGTGCAGTCCGACGTGTTGCGCCAGATTTGCCGATCCTCGTGATTTGTATTGGTCTCTACTTTTTGCTGATGCCAAAACTCCGGGGAGGAGGACCGGCAGCGTCGTCTGCACGGATTGCCGTTTGCCCTGATCGCCGGGGGCTGCGTCGGCTTCTATGACGGCTTTTTCGGCCCCGGCGCCGGGTCGTTTTACGCTCTGGCCTTTGTAACGCTGGCCGGTTTTAATCTTGCTAAATCCACCGCGCACGCCAAGGTGCTGAACGCCACTTCTAACCTGGGTGGCCTGCTGCTGTTTATCATCGGCGGGAAGGTGATCTGGGCAACCGGCTTTGTGATGATGGTCGGGCAGTTTCTGGGCGCACGGGTTGGATCGCGCCTGGTATTAAGCAAAGGGCAACAGCTCATCCGTCCGATGATTGTCATTGTCTCGGCCGTCATGAGTGCCAAACTTCTTTATGACAGCCACGGACAGGAGATCCTCCACTGGTTGGGGATGAACTAATGAACAGTACGCATAAATATGAACAGCTGATTGAGATTTTCGACAGCTGCTTTGCTGATGATTTTAATACCCGTCTGATTAAAGGCGACGACGAACCGATCTATCTTCCAGCAGATGCCGAGCTTCCGTATAACCGTATCGTGTTCGCACCATGGCTTTTATGCCAGCGGTTTGCATGAGATATCGCACTGGTGTATTGCAGGAAAAGCACGTCGCGAGCTGGTGGACTTTGGCTACTGGTACTGCCCGGACGGACGTGACGCCGCAACCCAGGGGCAGTTTGAAGATGTGGAAGTGAAACCTCAGGCGCTGGAGTGGTTGTTCTGCGTGGCGGCAGGATTCCCGTTCAACGTCAGCTGTGACAACCTCGAAGGCGACTTCGAGCCAGACCGTATTGTCTTCCAGCGCCGCGTTCACGCGCAGGTGATGGACTACCTTGAGAAAGGCATCCCGGAACGTCCGGCGCGCTTGATCAAGGCTTTACAGAATTATTACCACACGCCGGAGATCACGGCGGAATGCTTCCCGTGGCCGGAAGATCTTTAATAGAGGAAAGAAGATGATCGCAGAGTTTGAATCACGCATTCTGGCGTTAATTGATGACATGGTAGAACACGCCAGTGACGATGAGCTGTTCGCCAGCGGTTATCTGCGTGGGCACCTGACGCTGGCTGTTGCCGAGCTGGAAGCCGGGGATGACCATTCACCCGCAGCGGTACACGCTGAAGTGGCCCGCAGCCTGGAAAAAGCCATTCTGGCAGGCGAACTCTCCCCACGCGACCAGTCGCTTGTGCTGGGAATGTGGGAAACCCTGTTTCAGAAAGCCAGCCTGACGTCATAAGTTAGCGTCAGGAGAGGTAGCCGGGCAAGCGAAAGCGCCGCCCGGCGCGCGAATGGCTCCACAGCCAGACGCCCGGTGGCGCCACGTTTGCCGGGCTTAGGATTTCACCCTTTTCCCCTTCAGCAACTTCCGCACCCATAATCGATTCGGATTCAGCGCTGCCAGCGTCGCGGCATCCAGCGGGATCGGCTCATGGCTCATTTGCGCGGCAAGGATTTCAGCCGTCAGCGGGGCTGTGCAAAGCCCGCGTGAACCCAGCCCGCCCAGCATAAACAGATTACGGTGCTCCGGGGCACTCACCGCCTGATCTTTATTGGCGGCTAAATCCTGATACGCCGACAGGGTAGTGTCATAGTCCGGCACAGTCCCGGTCATCGGCAGGTGGTCGCGGGTGGCGCAGCGAATGCCGTTGCGTGCCTCTCCGGCGCTGACATCCACCTCACGCGCCCATGCTGCCTGCGGGAAGCAGTCGATCAGCCGCTGGCGATTATGCTGCTGATCCTCGTCGCTATACTGCGGCTCCGTCTGCCCACGATGGTAACTTGCGCCGATACAGTGCTGCCCGTTAGCCGGGTTTTGCGGCGTCAGATATCCGTCGTAGCAGAGGACCTGACGCAGCTGGCTCAGCTGCGGTGCCGCCGGGATATGGCTCACCTGACCGCCTACCGGATAAACCGGCAGCTGTGCGGTCTGGCTGAACTGACTGATGCCATGCCCGTTCGCCAGCACCACGCTGCCGTGCTGCGCGGACTCACCGTCGTCAAACTGCAGCGACCAGTGCGCCCCGGTCTGCGCCAGCGACGTCACCTTGCGGCCATACTGCACCTGCAGGCCGAGCGTTTCTGCCAGGGTGATGACCGCCGCGGTAAGCTGTGCCGGGCATAGCCAGCCGCCGAGCGGATACTGGATCCCGCCGCAGCCGGTCGGTACGCCGATACTCTCTTCTACCTGTTCGGCGTTAACCGCAACGGCGATCTGCCCGGGCAGGCCCAGGGCGAGCATGTGGTTAATTTTCTGCTGACTCTTTTCATCCCAGCCAAGTTGCGTCACGCCGCACCAGTCATGATCAAACGCGACCGGCAGGGCATCGTATAAACGACGAGCGAAGGTAAACGCCGTCGGGAAAAACTGGCTCAACGCCGCATCGTGGGCGCTCAGCAAAGGGTAAAGCGCCCCCTGGCGATTGCCGGAAGCCCCCGTTGCCGGAGCCTCATCGGCGCAGTAGAGCGTCACCTGCCAGCCACGGCGTAGCAGCGCCAGCGACAGCAGGGCGCTGGCAATCCCGCCGCCAACCACAGCGGTTTCCCGCCCATCGCTGGCGGTGCGGGCAAACCACGGCGTGCGGGCAGGGGAAGGGTGATTTTGCTCCATCACCCCAATGAGCATTTCGCGCTTGCGGCCAAAGCCTTTGGTTTTTTGCACGGTGAAGCCCGCATCCTGCAGACCACGGCGCACAAACCCGGCACAGGTAAAAGTGGCGAGCGTCGCCCCAGGGCGCGCCAGGCGGGCCATCGCGGCAAACAGCTGCGGACTCCACATATCCGGGTTTTTGGACGGCGCAAACCCGTCGAGGAACCAGGCATCAACCTGCTGGTTGAGAGAATCATCGAGCTTGTCAGTCAGTTCGTTGATATCACCGAGCCAGATATCGAGGGTCACTCGCCCGCCGTCCAGCAGAAGACGATGGCAGCCCGCGATAGGCAGTGGCCACTGGGCCTGAAGCTGCTCTGCCCATGGCGCTAATTCAGGCCAGTGCTGGTGCGCCAGACGCAAATCTTCGGCAGACAGCGGGAATTTCTCAAAACTGATGAAATGTAACCTTTGCAGCGTAGCGTCAGGGTGAGCCGCGCGGAAGCGATCGAAGGCTTGCCAGAGAGTGAGAAAATTCAACCCGGTGCCAAATCCGCTCTCCGCCACCACAAACAGACTGCGGGGATGATGAGGAAAACGGGAATTCAGCTGGTTTCCGTCGAGGAAAACATAACGTGTCTCCTCCAGTCCGTTATCATTTAGAGAAGTAGACATCATCAAAATCTCGGGAAACAGGTGTACCCTCAGCGTTGAATTCGAGGTTGGCAGGTTGTATGGCGTTTTGTTTCACGTAAGTTACTCGTCTGACAGGCTGTGCCGCGATCTTAACGATGTGCGTCTGTCGGTGCAAATTTCCGCAGAAATTGGCTGATCGGACTTGTTCGGCGTACAAGTGTACGCTATTGTGCGACTCGAAACTTAAAATAGTGCGACTTACAGAGGTATTGAATGAAACGTGCAGTGATTACTGGCTTGGGCATCGTTTCCAGCATCGGTAATAACCAGCAGGAAGTCCTGGCATCTCTGCGTGAAGGACGCTCCGGGATCACCTTCTCTGAAGAGTTTAAAGATTCTGGCATGCGTAGCCACGTATGGGGTAATGTCAAACTGGACACCACGGGCATGATCGATCGCAAAGTGGTCCGTTTCATGAACGATGCCTCTATCTACGCCTACCTCTCCATGCAGGAAGCGATTGCTGATGCAGGCCTGAGCGAAGAGGTTTACCAGAACAATCCACGTGTGGGCCTGATTGCTGGCTCCGGTGGCTCATCAAAAGCTCAGGTCTTCGGTGCCGACGCCATGCGTAGCCCGCGCGGCCTGAAAGCGGTGGGTCCATACGTTGTGACCAAGGCGATGGGTTCAGCGGTTTCCGCCTGCCTCGCAACGCCGTTCAAAATTCATGGCGTAAACTACTCCATCAGCTCTGCTTGTGCCACCTCTGCACACTGTATCGGTAACGCGGTTGAGCAGATCCAACTGGGCAAACAGGACATCGTTTTTGCTGGCGGCGGCGAAGAGCTGGGCTGGGAAATGGCCTGTGAGTTCGACGCGATGGGTGCACTGTCTACCAAATACAACGAAACCCCAGAAAAAGCCTCCCGTACCTATGATGCAAGCCGTGACGGCTTCGTTATCGCAGGCGGCGGCGGTATGGTTGTGGTTGAAGAGCTGGAACACGCTCTGGCCCGTGGCGCACACATCTACGCTGAGATCGTTGGCTACGGTGCAACTTCCGATGGCGCTGACATGGTTGCCCCATCAGGTGAAGGCGCAGTGCGCTGCATGAAGATGGCGATGCACGGTCTGGATACCCCAATCGACTATCTGAACTCTCACGGCACCTCTACGCCTGTAGGCGACGTAAAAGAGCTGGGTGCAATCCGCGAAGTGTTCGGCGACAACAGCCCGGCCATCTCCGCGACCAAAGCCATGACCGGTCACTCTCTGGGTGCCGCTGGCGTGCAGGAAGCCATTTACTCTCTGCTGATGCTGGAACACGGCTTCATCGCCCCAAGCATCAACGTGGAAGAGCTGGACGAGCAGGCTGCTGGCCTGAATATCGTTACCGCAACCACCGAGCGCGAGCTGAACACCGTGATGTCCAACAGCTTCGGTTTCGGCGGCACCAACGCCACACTGGTCATGCGTAAGCTGAAAGCATAAGCGTTTGAATGTATAGTAGAAGGGAGCCTCTGGCTCCCTTTTTTTATGCCTGAACATGGAGTTATGCATGACGGCCATTACCTCAGATAAAAACGCCTCCTCCGGGAATACCTCGCTGTTCCGTATCGCCTTTGCGGTATTTCTGACCTATATGACCGTTGGTCTGCCGTTGCCGGTGATCCCGCTGTTTGTTCACCAGGAGCTGGGCTATGGCAATACCATGGTCGGTATCGCCGTGGGCATTCAGTTTTTAGCGACGGTATTAACCCGCGGCTATGCCGGGCGTCTGGCGGATCAGCACGGGGCAAAACGCTCGGCGCTGCAGGGCATGTTCGCTTGCGGGCTGGCGGGCGGCGCATGGCTACTGGCCGCGCTGCTGCCGGTAGAGGCTGCGTATAAATTCGCGCTGCTGGTGGTGGGGCGCTTGATTCTCGGTTTTGGAGAAAGTCAGCTGTTGACCGGCACCCTGACCTGGGGAATGGGGCTGGTAGGGCCTGCACGTTCCGGCAAAGTCATGTCCTGGAACGGGATGGCCATCTATGGTGCGCTGGCCGCTGGCGCACCGCTGGGTCTGTTAATTAATAGCCAGTTTGGTTTTGCGGCCCTGGCCGCTACCACGATGGTATTGCCGTTGCTGGCATGGGCGTTTAACGGTTCGGTACGTAAAGTGCCGGCCCATAAAGGCGAACGTCCTTCCCTGTGGAGCGTCGTGGGGCAAATCTGGCAGCCAGGTCTGGGCCTGGCATTGCAGGGGGTAGGCTTTGCGGTGATCGGGACTTTCGTCTCGCTGTACTTTATGAGCCGTGGCTGGGCGATGGCAGGTTTTACGCTTACCGCCTTTGGCGGCGCGTTTGTCCTGATGCGGGTGTTGTTCGGCTGGATGCCGGATCGTTATGGTGGCGTGAAGGTGGCAGTGGCGTCGCTGGTGATTGAAACCATTGGCCTGGTGCTGCTCTGGCAGGCGCCAACCGCGCCGGTGGCACTGCTTGGCGCGGCCCTGACCGGCTGCGGCTGCTCGCTGATTTTCCCGGCATTGGGTGTCGAAGTCGTGAAGCGTGTTGCCCCCACAGGTGCGCGGCACGGCACTCGGCGGCTATGCGGCGTTTCAGGATATCTCATACGGTGTGACCGGGCCGCTGGCGGGGCTGTTAGCCACGTCGTTTGGCTATCCGTCGGTATTTTTGGCCGGGGGGCGGTGTCGGCGGTGGTGGGGATTGTGGTGACGTTGGTGGCGTTTCGTAAGGCGTAACAGCTTGCTGCCCGGTAGCGTAGCGCCACCGGGCGATAACATCACATCACCAGCAAGAAAATCGCCAGCGCAATAATCAACGCAATAAACATCAATCCAGGACGGGCAGAAAGGGTTTTAAAGGTTTCCACGACCGGGGGCAAACAGCGGACTGTAGATCGGCTGGATATTGCGCACTTCAATCGTGCCATTTTCACGCTCGGTACGGCGGGTAAAGATCACGTTCAGCAGCTCCTGAACCTGGGCGGTCGTCAGCACCGTCTGCGGCGGTCGCCTGCCAGTTCTGCTGAGCATAGTCCTGAATGTTGTTCCACTCCTGGGGTTCCAGCGGCTGTTTCAGCGCCGCCTGCAGGGTATGCAGCGTTGGCGCGCTTTGGGTGCTCAGTGTCTGGCGCGCCTGCAGCCAGGTGGCAAGATGAGTAAACTGTCTGGCCGGTATTAACTCACCCACTTTCACTCCCGACAACTCCAGCATCGACTGCCAGATCAGCTTGGTCGGCTCGCCCGTGGCAGCGGCAAGCCGGGTGACCATCTGCTTGAGCGTATTATGTTCGGCAGGCAGCAACGGGCGTTCGGTAGCCGGACGTTGCTGCGGCTGCGGAATGGTGAGCTGGTTATTTTGCAGCAGCGTCAGCACCGTTTTGAGCTGGTCAGGCGTCAGCTGGTGGAGCGCCGTGTGACCATACTGCTGGCGAATAAAATCGCTGACCGCCTGGCGGTTATTCCCCTGGCTTAACAGCTCCGTCAGCTGCGAGACCCTCTGCCGGGTAGTGTGGTTTTGCTGAGCGGTGTCCAGGCGCTGGTTCAGGTTTTGCTCTGCAGCAGGGAAGTGGCGCGACAGCATAGGGGCATCACTCTTCAGGCCCAGATCGTGTTTGACCCCGGCCCACACTTCCGCATTCTGCTGCGACGTCAGGGCAATCAGCCGGGTAATCAGGCGCTCCAGAACGGTGCGCTGCTGTGTGGAGAGGGGCTGTTCGCCTGCGACATGAGACGGACGCGGGCCGTCACCCGGAGGTTGCGGCGGCGTACCTGAAATGGGCTGCATCGTTAAAAAAATCCTTAAAGTCGTTACTCAGCGTAAACCAGGTTACGTATATGCCTGGCGGCCAGATTATGGCACACTTGACCGGTTAACTTCCTCTCAAACAGGTACTCAGACGTGAAAATCCTCGTTGATGAAAATATGCCTTACGCCCGCGAGCTTTTTAGCCGCCTGGGTGAGGTTAAGGCCGTTCCCGGACGCCCGATCCCGGTCGCAGAGCTGGACGATGCCGACGCCCTGATGGTGCGCTCAGTGACCAAAGTGAATGAGGCGCTGTTATCTGGCAAAGCGGTGAAGTTTGTCGGGACGGCAACCGCGGGAACCGATCATGTGGATGACGCGTGGCTGAAGCAGGCGGGGATCGGTTTTTCCGCCGCGCCGGGCTGTAATGCCATTGCGGTCGTGGAGTATGTTTTCTCTTCCCTGCTGATGCTGGCCGAGCGTGACGGGTTTAGCCTGGCCGATCGTACCGTCGGCATTGTCGGGGTTGGTAACGTCGGCAGCCGCCTGCAAAAACGCCTTGAGGCGTTAGGCATCCGCACGCTGCTGTGCGATCCTCCCCGCGCCGACCGTGGCGATGAGGGCGATTTCCACAGCCTGGACGAGCTGGTGGCCGAATGTGACGTGCTTACCTTCCATACGCCGCTGTTTAAAGATGGGCCTTATAAATCCCTGCACCTGGCCGATGAGGCGCTCATCAGCCGCCTGAAGCCGGACACCATTCTGATTAACGCCTGTCGTGGTCCGGTGGTAGATAACGCTGCGCTGCTCAAGCGTCTGGACGCCGGTCAGGCGCTTAGCGTAGTGCTGGACGTCTGGGAGCCGGAGCCGGATCTCAACGTGGATCTGCTGAATAAAGTGGATATTGGCACCGCGCACATTGCGGGCTACACCCTGGAAGGCAAAGCGCGCGGCACCACCCAGGTGTTTGAAGCCTACAGTACCTTTATTGGTAAATCGCAGCAGGTGGCGCTGGATACTCTGCTTCCGCCGCCAGAATTTGGCCGCATTACCCTGCATGGCCCGCTGGATCAGGCAACGCTGAAAAGGCTGGTGCATTTAGTGTATGATGTGCGCCGCGATGACGCGCTGCTGCGAAAAGTGGCGGGTATGCCGGGTGAATTCGACAAGCTGCGCAAGCATTATGTGGAGCGCCGCGAATGGTCTTCCCTCTATGTGATGTGTGATGACGCTGCGGCGGCATCACTGCTGCATAAGCTGGGGTTCAACGCCACTCATCATCCGGTTCGTTAATGTCTTCTTAATGCTCCCTGGCGGATAACCCGCCGGGGACGCTTTTTTATTTCTGGAGTAAACCACCATGTCTGAAGGCTGGAACATTGCCATACTGGGCGCTACGGGCGCCGTGGGTGAAGCCCTGCTCGAAACCCTTGCCGAGCGTCAGTTCCCGGTGGGGGAGATCTTTGCCCTGGCGCGTAATGAAAGCGCTGGTGAACATCTGCGTTATGAGGGCAAATCGGTACGCGTTCAGGATGCGGCTGAATTTGACTGGACCCAGGCGCAGTTGGCCTTTTTCGTTGCCGGGGCTGAAGCTTCCGCAATCTATATCGAAGAAGCCACCAACGCCGGCTGTCTGGTGATTGATTCAAGCGGCCTGTTCGCCCTTGAGCCGGATGTGCCGCTCGTGGTGCCGGACGTAAACCCGTTCGTGCTGGCCGACTACCGTAACCGTAATATCATCGCCGTACCGGACAGCCTTACCAGCCAGTTGCTCACTGCCCTGAAACCGCTGATTGACGATGGCGGCTTATCCCGTATCAACGTCACCAGCCTGTTGTCGGCCTCTGCCCACGGCAAAAAAGCGGTAGACGCCCTGGCCGGGCAGAGCGCGAAGCTGCTGAACGGGATTCCGGTGGACGATGAGGATTTCTTTGGTCGTCAGCTGGCCTTCAACATGCTGCCGCTGCTGCCGGATCGCGAAGGTAGCGTGCGTGAAGAGCGCCGACTCGTCGATGAGGTACGTAAGATCCTGCAGGACGACGGGCTGATGATCTCCGCCAACTGCGTGCAGTCGCCAGTGTTTTACGGCCATGCCCAGATGGTGGGCTTCGAAGCCATGCGTCCGCTGGCAGCGGAAGAGGCGCGTGACGCTTTTGCCCGCGGTGAGGATATCGAACTGTCCGAAGAGAGCGCGTTCCCGACTCAGGTCGGCGATGCAACGGGTAATGCCCGCCTCTCCGTCGGTTGTGTCCGCAACGACTATGGCATGCCGGAGCAGATCCAGTTCTGGTCAGTGGCCGACAACGTTCGTTTCGGTGGCGCGCTGATGGCGGTGAAAGTTGCCGAAAAACTGGTGCAGGAGTATCTGTACTGATGTCAGAAGTGGAACAAAAGCCGGTCCATAAAATTGCCCTCGGGATTGAGTACGATGGCAGTAAATATTATGGCTGGCAGCGTCAGAACGAGGTGCGCAGCGTCCAGGAGAAACTGGAGAAAGCGCTCTCTCAGGTGGCAAATGAGCCTGTAAATGTCCTGTGCGCGGGGCGTACCGACGCGGGTGTCCACGGCACGGGGCAGGTGGTGCATTTTGAAACCACTGCGGTGCGCAAAGACGCGGCCTGGACGCTGGGGGTAAATGCGAATTTGCCTGGAGACATCGCGGTGCGTTGGGTCAAAACTGTGCCGGACGATTTTCACGCGCGTTTCAGCGCAACTGCGCGTCGCTACCGTTACATCATCTACAATCAGCGTCTGCGTCCGGCGGTGTTAGGCCAGGGCGTAACGCATTTTTACGAGCCGCTGGATGCCGATCGCATGCACCGCGCGGCACAGGCACTGATTGGCGAAAACGACTTTACCTCGTTTCGCGCGGTACAGTGCCAGTCGCGTACGCCGTGGCGCAACGTGATGCACATTCACGTCAGCCGGTATGGCGCGTATGTCGTGGTCGATATCAAAGCCAATGCCTTTGTACATCATATGGTGCGGAATATTGTTGGCAGCCTGATGGAAGTGGGCGCCGGACACCAGCCGGAGAGCTGGATTGCAGAGTTGCTGGCAGCGAAGGACCGAACCCTGGCAGCAGCAACGGCGAAAGCGGAAGGACTCTATCTGGTCTCGGTTGATTACCCGGATCGTTTTGACCTTCCAAAACCGCCAATGGGCCCGCTGTTTTTAGCGGACTAATAGCTGTGCAATAAAGGTTTAGACAATATGGATTTTATTCGCTTTCTGATTGATTTCATTCTGCATATTGATGTTCACCTGGCAGAGCTGGTCGCTGATTATGGCGTCTGGGTGTATGCCATTCTGTTCCTGATCCTGTTTTGTGAAACCGGGCTGGTGGTGACGCCGTTCTTACCGGGCGATTCGCTGCTGTTCGTGGCGGGGGCGCTGGCCTCTCTGGAAACCAACGACATCAACGTTCACCTGATGGTGGTTCTGATGCTTATCGCCGCGATCCTTGGCGATGCGGTGAACTACACTATAGGTCGTTTGTTTGGCGAGCGGTTGTTCAGTAACCCGGACTCGAAGATCTTCCGTCGCAGCTATCTCGATAAAACCCATGCGTTTTATGAGAAACACGGCGGTAAAACGATTATTCTTGCGCGCTTTGTGCCTATCGTCAGGACCTTTGCCCCCTTTGTTGCGGGAATGGGTCATATGTCGTACCGTCAATTCGCGCTGTATAACGTCACTGGCGCGCTGTTATGGGTGCTCAGCTTTACCTACGCAGGCTATTTCTTCGGTACCATTCCTATGATTCAGGAAAATCTCAAGCTCCTGATTGTAGGGATTATTGTGGTCTCCATTCTGCCGGGCGTGATCGAAATTATTCGTCACCGGCGCGCGGCGGCAAAACAAGCGAAATAAAAGCACAACTGCGGTTCGACCACTTTTTTATCCAAAGTTTCGGGCTGTTATGTTTTAATGTGCAACATTCATGGTCTGTCGGGGGCAAAAATGGCATTATGCGCCCCTTACAGCAAACCTGGTTCAGGCAGAAAGGTTATCAATGAGCTGGATTGAACGAATTAAAAGTAACATCACCCCAACCCGCAAAGCGAGTATTCCTGAAGGGGTGTGGACCAAATGTGACAGCTGTGGCCAGGTCCTGTACCGCGCCGAGCTGGAGCGTAATCTGGAAGTTTGTCCTAAGTGCGATCATCACATGCGTATGTCGGCGCGTAACCGCCTGCATAGCCTGCTGGATGAAGGTTCTCTGGTTGAACTGGGCAGCGAGCTTGAGCCGAAAGATGTGCTGAAGTTCCGCGACTCCAAAAAATACAAAGACCGTCTGGCCTCTGCGCAGAAAGAGACCGGCGAGAAAGACGCCCTGGTCGTGATGAAAGGCACCCTGCACGAGATGCCGGTTGTGGCGGCAGCGTTTGAGTTCTCCTTCATGGGCGGCTCAATGGGTTCCGTGGTTGGCGCGCGCTTCGTGCGTGCGGTAGAGCAGGCGCTGGAAGACAACTGTCCGCTGATCTGCTTCTCCGCCTCCGGTGGTGCCCGTATGCAGGAAGCGCTGATGTCGCTGATGCAGATGGCAAAAACTTCCGCCGCGCTGGCGAAAATGCAGGAACGCGGTCTGCCGTACATCTCCGTACTGACCGACCCGACCATGGGCGGCGTATCGGCGAGCTTCGCGATGCTGGGCGACCTGAACGTTGCTGAGCCGAAAGCGTTGATCGGCTTTGCTGGCCCGCGCGTTATCGAACAAACGGTACGTGAGAAACTGCCGCCGGGCTTCCAGCGCAGTGAATTCCTTATCGAGAAAGGCGCTATCGACATGATCGTTCGCCGCCCGGAGATGCGCCTGAAATTGGCCAGCATCCTGGCAAAGCTGATGAATCTGCCGTCGCCGAGCCCGGATGAACCGCGCGAAGGCGTGGTAGTACCGGATCAGGAACCCGAGGCCTGATAACTCAAAAGGGCAGGGCCAGTGGCGCTGCCCTTTTGCTTTCCTAACCGTAACTGAAAAGCGCGCAACATGGAAAATATCACTCTTCCCCAAGCCACGTCGCCTCTGGCCGCGTGGCTTTCTTATCTGGAAAACCTGCACAGTAAAGCCATCGACATGGGACTTGAGCGCGTCAGCCAGGTAGCGGCGCGCCTTGATGTTCTGAAACCGGCTCCTTTTGTTTTTACCGTCGCGGCACCAACGGCAAAGGCACCACCTGCCGCACGCTGGAATCCATGCTGATGGCGGCAGGCTTCAAGGTGGGCGTCTACAGCTCGCCGCATCTGGTGCGCTATACCGAGCGCGTGCGGGTGCAGAACGCAGAGTTAGCCGAATCGGCGCATACTGCCGCGTTCGCAGAGATTGAAGCCGCGCGCGGTGATATCTCGCTGACCCTATTTTGAATATGGCACGCTGTCGGCGCTGTGGCTGTTTAAGCAGGCGCAGCTGGACGTGGTGATCTCGAAGTCGGGTTAGGTGGGCGTCTGGACGCCACTAACATTGTGGATCCAGACGTGGCGGTGGTCACCAGCATCGCGCTGGATCATACCGACTGGCTGGGGCCAGATCGGGAAAGCATTGGCCGTGAAAAAGCCGGTATATTCCGGGCCGGTAAACCGGCCATTGTCGGTGAACCCGATATGCCGCACACCATCGCTGACGTGGCGCAGGAGAAAGGGCGCCCTGTTGCAGCGTCGGGACGTCGACTGGCGCTACAGCGTGACAGAGAGTGGCTGGCGCTTTGAAGACGCCAAAGGCGCGCTGGAGAACCTGCCGTTGCCGCAGGTGCCGCAGCCGAACGCCGCCACTGCGCTGGCCGCACTGCGCGCCAGCGGTCTGACTGTTAACGAGCAGGCTATTCGCGACGGCATTCAGCAGGCGATTCTGGCCGGACGTTTCCAGATCGTCAGCGAATCACCGCGTCTGATTCTGGATGTCGCCCATAATCCCCATGCGGCTGCCTATCTCGCCGGACGTCTCAAATCATTGCCAAAAACCGGGCGTGTGCTGGCGGTTATCGGTATGCTTCATGATAAAGATATTGGCGGCACGCTGGCCTGCATGGAGAGTGTGGTCGATAGCTGGTATTGTGCACCTCTTGAAGGTCCGCGTGGGGCTACGGCCGAACAGCTGATGCAACACCTCGGCCAGGGCCAGAGCTTTGCCAGCGTGGAACTGGCGTGGCGCGCGGCAATGGCGGACGCCAGACCAGAAGATACCGTGTTGGTGTGTGGATCCTTCCACACGGTGGCACATGTCATGGACGTAATGGATGCGGGGAGAACCGGTGGCAAGTAAGTTTCAGAACCGTTTAGCAGGCACCATTGTGCTGGTGGCGCTGGGGGTCATTATTCTCCCCGGGCTGCTTGATGGACAGAAAAAACATTATCAGGATGAGTTTGCGGCGATCCCGCTGGTGCCAAAACCTGGCGACCGGGATGAGCCGGATATGCTGCCAGCGGCGACACAGGCGTTACCTGCTCAGCCGCCGGAAGGCGCGGCTGAAGAGGTGCAGGCGGGCGATGCCGCGGCACCATCCTTAGATCCGTCGCATCTGGCGTCCGGTAATAATAACGAACTGGATCCCGTTCCGGCGCCGGTCGAGCAATATGCGCCAAAGCCGGTGCAAAAACCGAAACCGGTTGAGAAGCCGCAGCCGAAACCTCAGCGCGATAACACCAGCCAGCAGCTGGCGGCGGCGACGGAAACCCACCGGCCAAACCGGCGGCAGAAGAGAAACCGGCGCCAACCGGTAAAGCCTATGTCGTGCAGCTCGGCGCATTGAAAAATGCCGACAAGGTTAACGAGGTGGTGGCTAAACTCCGTGGCGCGGGGTACCGCGTTTACACTTCACCTACGACGCCGGTACAGGGTAAAATTACCCGTATTCTCGTCGGCCCGGATGCATCTAAAGATAAGCTGAAAGGATCGCTTGGAGAGCTGAACCAACTCTCCGGCCTGAGCGGCGTGGTGATGAACTACAACGTTAATTAATGTAGGTTTTTTTCCCCTGCCACTGCTGCTTTTCTTTAAAGGAGAGTGCCGGAGGAGGGGAGGGCAGGCGTCCGAAGAGACGCAACGGCCAGTGGCGTTGATTATTTTTTCAGCGCCTTTTTTATTTACGCGTGGGAAGGAAATCCCTACGCAAACGTTTTCTTTTTCTGTTAGAATTCGCCCCGAACTGGATGACAGGGCGTTTAATCGTGGGACGTATATGGTCTGGATTGATTACGCCATCATTGCGGTGATAGGTTTTTCCTGTCTGGTTAGCCTGATCCGTGGCTTTGTTCGTGAAGCGTTATCGCTGGTAACCTGGGGCTGTGCCTTCTTTGTTGCCAGTCATTACTACACTTACCTGTCTGTCTGGTTCACGGGCTTTGAAGATGAACTGGTTCGAAATGGATTGCTATCGCGGTGCTGTTTATCGCGACGCTGATTGTCGGCGCCATTGTTAACTACGTGATCGGCCAACTGGTTGAAAAAACCGGTTTGTCAGGAACGGACAGGGTGCTCGGGATCTGTTTCGGTGCATTGCGAGGCGTGTTGATTGTCGCCGCGATACTGTTCTTCCTTGATACCTTTACCGGGTTCTCAAAAAGTGAAGACTGGCAGAAATCGCAGCTGATCCCGCAGTTCAGCTTCATCATCAGATGGTTCTTCGACTATCTGCAAAGCTCGTCGAGTTTTTTGCCCAGGGCATAAACCCTGAGATGTGGCTTAACGAGGAAATGACGAATGTGCGGTATTGTCGGTATCGCCGGTTTCATGCCGGTAAACCAGTCTATTTATGACGCATTATCGGTGCTTCAGCACCGTGGGCAGGATGCCGCGGGTATCATCACCATTGATGCACACAACTGCTTCCGTTTACGTAAGGCTAACGGCCTGGTAAACGATGTGTTTGAAGCCCGCCATATGCAGCGTCTGCAGGGTAATATGGGTATTGGTCACGTTCGTTACCCTACCGCAGGCAGTTCCAGCGCCTCTGAAGCGCAGCCTTTCTACGTTAACTCTCCGTATGGCATCACGCTTGCCCACAACGGCAACCTGACCAATGCCCACGAGCTGCGTAAAAAGCTGTTTGAAGAGAAGCGTCGCCACATTAACACCACTTCAGATTCTGAAATTCTGCTTAACGTCTTTGCCAGCGAACTGGATAACTTCCGTCACTATCCGCTGAAGCCGACAACATTTTTGCTGCCGTGGCGGCCACTAACCGTCTGATTCGCGGTGCCTATGCCTGCGTAGCGATGATTATCGGCCACGGTATGGTCGCGTTCCGCGATCCGAACGGTATTCGCCGCTGGTGCTGGGTAAACGCGATATTGGCGATGGCCGTACCGAGTATATGGTTGCCTCCGAAAGCGTGGCGCTGGATACCCTGGGCTTTGAGTTCCTGCGTGACGTTGCCCCAGGTGAAGCGGTCTATATTACCGAAAAAGGCCAGCTGTTCACCCGCCAGTGCGCGGAAAACCCGGTCAGCAACCCGTGCCTGTTCGAGTACGTCTACTTTGCCCGTCCAGACTCCTTCATCGACAAGATCTCCGTCTATAGCGCCCGTGTGAACATGGGAACCAAGCTCGGCGAGAAGATTGCTCGCGAGTGGGAAGACCTGGATATCGACGTGGTTATTCCTATCCCGGAAACCTCCTGCGATATCGCGCTGGAGATGGCGCGTATCCTGGGTAAACCGTATCGCCAGGGCTTTGTGAAAAACCGCTATGTTGGCCGCACCTTTATTATGCCAGGCCAGCATCTGCGCCGGAAATCAGTACGCCGTAAGCTGAACGCCAACCGCGCTGAGTTCCGCGACAAGAACGTTCTGCTGGTGGATGACTCCATTGTGCGTGGTACCACTTCAGAGCAGATTATCGAGATGGCCCCGTGAAGCGGGTGCGAAGAAGGTTTATCTGGCTTCTGCGGCACCGGAAATTCGCTTCCCGAACGTGTACGGCATTGACATGCCAACGGCCAACGAGCTGATTGCTCACGGTCGCGAAGTGGACGAGATCCGCCAGATCATCGGTGCCGATGGCCTGATTTTCCAGGATCTCAACGATCTGATCGACGCGGTGCGCGCCGAGAACCCGGATATCCAGCAGTTTGAGTGTTCGGTGTTTAAACGGCATCTACGTCACCAAAGACGTGGACCAGCAGTATCTCGACTACCTCGACTCTCTGCGTAACGATGATGCGAAAGCCGTGCAAATGGCAAACGATCTCGAAAGCTTAGAGATGGCACAACGAAGGTTAATCGTCATCACAGGCGAGGCGTCTGCCCTCGCTTGCAACTCCCGCCAAAATCCTGCACAGTCAGCCCAGTTACAGTAAGGGCGATAATCATGAAACGATTGATAGTAGGGATCTCAGGGGCCAGCGGCGCGATTTACGGTGTCCGTTTGCTGCAGGTATTACGCGACGTCGCAGACGTTGAAACCCATCTGGTGATGAGCCAGGCCGCGCGTCAGACTCTCTCTCTCGAAACCGACTATTCCCTGCGTGACGTTCAGGCATTAGCCGACGTGGTGCATGATGCGCGCGATATCGCCGCCAGCATCTCCTCCGGCTCGTTTAAGACCACGGGCATGGTGATCCTGCCTTGTTCCATCAAAACCCTCTCCGGCATCGTCAACAGCTACACCGATACCCTGGTGGACCCGCGCCGCTGACGTGGTGCTGAAAGAGCGCCGCCCGCTGGTACTTTGCGTACGCGAAACCCCGCTCCATCTGGGCCATCTGCGGCTGATGACTCAGGCGGCCGAACTGGGCGCGGTGATCATGCCGCCGGTTCCGGCGTTTTATCACCGTCCGCAAAGCCTGGATGAGATCATAAATCAAACGGTGAACCGGGTAATTGACCAGTTCGACATTGAACTGCCGGACGATCTCTTTACCCGCTGGCAGGGCGTCTGACGGGTAAGATGACCTGCCGTGGGGCAGGTCAACGCAACGTGCCCTGTTTCAGGGCAATTCTGCAACCGCGATCATATCCTCAACATTTAATTCCTTTTTTCCTTTCTTCCCACTGCGGTTCGTTTGGCAGACCTGCTATCTTTCACCATTAAGGCAATCTTGCAACCTTTCGTTAACAAATTTAACGCCGTAGTTTTGCGCCAGACGCAATCTGGCATAAGACCTGCAAGAGATCGCCTGCAACAACACACAACATCATCTATTACATAATAAAATCACGACACTTGAGGGTAATGTATGAAGAAGACGGTTCTGGCTCTGTCTTTGCTGGTGGGATTAAGCGCAGCGGCAAGCAGCTATGCGGCGCTCCCACAGACCGTACGTATCGGTACTGACGCGACCTATGCGCCGTTCTCATCGAAAGATGCGAAGGGCGACTTTGTTGGGTTTGATATCGACCTGGGGAATGAGATGTGCAAACGCATGTCCGTGAAATGCACCTGGGTGGGCAGTGACTTTGATGCGCTGATCCCATCGCTGAAAGCCAAGAAAATCGACGCGATTATCTCTTCGCTCTCTATCACTGAGAAACGCCAGCAGGAGATCGCTTTTCTCTGAAAAAACTGTACGCAGCCGACTCACGCCTGATTGCGGCGAAAGGCTCCCCTGTACAGCCCACCATCGATTCCCTGAAAGGTAAGCACGTTGGCGTCCTGCAAGGCTCCACGCAGGAAGGCTTTGCCAATGCCAACTGGCGTGAAAAGGGCGTTGATGTCGTGGCTTACCAGAACCAGGATCTGATCTATTCCGACCTGGCCGCAGGGCGTCTGGATGCCGCTTTCCAGGATGAAGTCGCAGCAAGCGAAGGCTTCCTGAAACAACCGGCAGGGAAAGAGTTTGCTTTTGCTGGCCCGTCGGTTAAAGACAAAAAGTACTTTGGTGACGGTACCGGGATCGGCCTGCGTAAAGACGATACCGAGCTGAAAGCGGCCTTTGATAAAGCCTTTACCGAACTGCGTAAAGACGGCACCTACGACAAACTGGCGAAGAAATACTTCGACTTCAATGTCTACGGCGACTAACCGTTACTGACGGGTGCGCACCATAATGGCTCACCGTTATGGTGCGTAGCGGCAATTGCGAACCATCGCGGTGCAACCACTGTGCCGGGCTGGTTATAAAGTGAATAGTTAAGCACTCGCAATGCACTTTTTCGCGCGTGCGGGGCATAATCTTTTGCCTTGCCGCGGCGATTAATGGCACATTAAGAGCAGCCCGTCGGCGTTAAAATCCCGTAAGAAGACAGTCTGTTGAGGATAGATATGAAAAAACTGGTGTTGTCACTTTCTCTGGCTCTGGCCTTTTCCAGCGCCACTGCGGCGTTCGCAGCAATTCCGCAAAAAGTTCGTATTGGTACTGACCCGACTTATGCCCCCTTTGAATCGAAGAATGCGCAGGGTGAACTGGTAGGATTTGATATCGATTTGGCGAAAGAGCTGTGCAAGCGTATCAAAACAGAGTGTACCTTCGTTGAAAACCCACTGGATGCGCTGATCCCTTCGCTGAAAGCGAAAAAAATCGACGCCATTATGTCGTCTCTCTCCATCACCGAAAAACGCCAGCAGGAGATTGCCTTCACCGACAAGCTTTATGCAGCGGATTCCCGTCTGGTGGTGGCAAAATCTTCTGATATCCAGCCAACCCTGGAATCGCTGAAAGGTAAGCGCGTGGGCGTGCTGCAGGGCACTACCCAGGAGACCTTCGGTAACGAACACTGGGCACCGAAAGGGATTGAAATCGTCTCTTATCAGGGCCAGGAAAATATTTATGCTGACCTGACCGCGGGCCGTATCGATGCCGCCTTCCAGGACGAAGTTGCTGCCAGCGAAGGCTTCCTGAAGCAGCCGGTAGGGAAAGATTACAAGTTCGGCGGTCCGTCTATTAAGGACGAGAAACTCTTCGGCGTAGGTACCGGCATGGGGCTGCGTAAAGAGGACAACGAACTGCGCGAAGCGCTGAACAAAGCCTTTGCCGAGATGCGTGCGGACGGTACTTACGAAAAACTGGCGAAGAAATACTTCGACTTTGATGTCTACGGTGGCTAAACCCCCCACTCAATAACGTGCGGCCCCTCCTGTTACGGGAGGGGAAAAGACACGGCGTCACCACTCACGACACGACAGGGCAGGCGGTATGCTGTACGGATTTTCTGGCGTAATTTTACAAGGCGCACTCGTCACCCTTGAACTGGCTCTCAGTTCGGTGGTGCTGGCGGTGTTAATAGGCCTGGTGGGCGCGGGCGCGAAGCTTTCGACCAATCGGGCACTGGTTCTGCTGTTTGAAGGCTATACCACCCTGATCCGTGGTGTGCCTGACCTGGTGCTGATGCTGCTGATTTTCTACGGTCTGCAAATCGCTCTCAACGGCATTACGGATGCCATCGGTATGGCGCAGATTGATATCGATCCTATGGTGGCCGGTATCATTACCCTGGGCTTTATCTACGGGGCCTACTTTACTGAAACCTTCCGCGGAGCCTATCTCGCAGTGCCGAAAGGGCATATCGAAGCGGCCACTGCATTCGGTTTTACCTCCTCTCAAAACCTTCCGCCGTATTATGTTTCCGGCCATGATGCGCTTTGCGCTGCCGGGCATCGGCAACAACTGGCAGGTTATCCTCAAGGCAACGGCGCTGGTCTCGTTACTGGGGCTGGAAGATGTGGTGAAAGCCACGCAGCTCGCGGGCAAAAGCACCTGGGAACCGTTCTACTTCGCCATCGTGTGCGGGCTGATTTATCTGGTGTTTACCACCGTTTCCAATGGTGTGCTGCTGCTGCTCGAGCGTCGCTACTCCGTGGGTGTGAAGAGGGCTGACCTGTGATCGAGATTATTCAGGAATACTGGAAATCACTGCCTGTGGACCGACGGATACCGCTTTACCGGTGTGGCGATCACCCTCTGGCTGCTGATTGCGTCTGTGGTGATGGGTGGCATTCTGGCGATATTCCTTGCCATTGGCCGCGTGTCGAATAACAAATACATTCGCTTCCCTATCTGGCTGTTTACCTACATTTTCCGCGGTACGCCGCTCTATGTGCAGCTGCTGGTCTTCTACTCCGGGATGTAATACCCTGGAGATCGTGAAGGGCACAGAGATGCTGAACGCGTTCTTCCGTAGCGGGCTGAACTGTACCGTGCTGGCGTTGACGCTGAACACCTGCGCCTACACCACCGAGATCTTCGCCGGGGCGATTCGTTCCGTTCCCTATGGCGAAATCGAGGCGGCGCGGGCCTACGGTTTTTCCTCCGTGAAGCTCTACCGCTGCATTATTCTGCCGTCGGCGCTGCGCATTGCGCTGCCTGCCTACAGCAACGAAGTGATTTTAATGCTGCACTCCACCGCGCTGGCCTTTACCGCCACCGTACCGGATCTGCTGAAGATCGCCCGTGACATTAATTCGGCAACCTATCAGCCGTTTACCGCCTTCGGGATCGCGGCTGTGCTCTATTTAATCATTTCTTACGTCCTGATTAGCCTGTTCCGCAAAGCGGAAAAACGCTGGTTGCAGCACATAAAACCTTCTTCGACGCACTGAGAATTAAGATGGCTGAGAACAAATTAAACGTTATCGATTTGCACAAACGCTACGGCGAACATGAAGTGCTGAAAGGGGTGTCGCTGCAGGCAAATGCGGGCGATGTGATCAGTATTATCGGCTCATCAGGGTCGGGTAAAAGTACCTTCCTGCGCTGCATTAACTTCCTCGAAAAACCGAGTGCCGGCAAGATTGTGGTCAGCGGCGAGAACATTAATCTGGTGCAGGACAAAGATGGTCAGCTGAAGGTGGCGGATAAACACCAGCTGCGGATGTTGCGTACCCGCCTGACGATGGTGTTCCAGCACTTCAACCTCTGGAGCCATATGACGGTGCTGGAGAACGTGATGGAAGCGCCGGTGCAGGTGCTGGGCTTAAGCAAGCAGGAAGCCCGCGCCCGTGCGGAAAAATACCTGGCGAAGGTGGGCATCGACGCGCGTCAGCAGATTAAATACCCGGTGCATCTGTCCGGTGGTCAGCAGCAGCGTGTCTCTATCGCCCGTGCGCTGGCGATGGAGCCGGAAGTGCTGCTGTTCGACGAACCGACCTCGGCGCTCGATCCTGAACTGGTGGGTGAAGTGCTGCGTATTATGCAGCAGCTGGCCGAAGAGGGAAAAACGATGGTGGTGGTAACTCACGAGATGGGCTTCGCCCGTAACGTCTCCAACCACGTGATTTTCCTGCATCAGGGCATAATCGAAGAGCAGGGGCACCCGGATGAGGTGCTGGCGAATCCGAAGAGCCCACGTCTGCAGCAGTTCCTGAAAGGATCCTTGAAGTAGATGAGATGTCCGCCCCCTTCCTGTGGGAGAGGGCATCAGGCCGCACGACCGCTGTTAACGCCCGGTGGCGCTACGCTTACCGGGCCTACGGTTTTGGCAGGTCGGGTAAACGCAGTCCCGCCCTGCATTCAGGCCACATCACTCTCCAGCCGGTACACCCAGTCGTCGTAGCGCACACCGTTAATCTCATACGCCTTTTCCAGTATCTGGGTGCGCACAAATCCTGCTTTTTCTAATACCCGGACCGAACCGCCGTTATCCGCCAGCACATACGCATTAACCGCCTTTACCCCCACCCGAATAAACGCATATTCACAGACGGCGCGCAGCGCCTCGCTGGCAATCCCCCGACCCTGTGCGGCGGGGATCACCGTGTAACCGATATCGGCTTCTTCAGGATACGTATTGCTAATTTGCAGCCCAATATCCCCCAGCGGGGTGTCATCATCGTGAGTGCGAATAACAAAGGTATGCGGAGCAGTCAGGCGGATGGCAAACAGGCGTCGGGTCTCTTTTTCCGGCGCGATAGCGGCCATATAGCGCATGATGTCGGGCGATTCGCGTAGCGTACGGAAAAAGGGCCAGTCAGATGGCTCAAAGGGGGAAAGTGTTAGCCTGGAAGTGGTGATCGTTGCCATTGTTACGCCTGAACCTGAGATCGGGCATAACAATGTAGCACAGCCGATCGGGCAGATTTAACCTACCACATCTCCCAGGGCCTCTTCTAAATCGTACCACCTGAAGGCAAACCCGGCGGCCTCAAGGCGCTTCGGCAGCGCGCGCTGACCGCCCAGCACCAGCACCGAGGATTCTCCCATCAGCATGCGGACAGCGGTGGCCGGAGCGCGAATGACAGCAGGGCGATGCACTGCATGCCCCAGAGCATGGGCGAACTGCTCGTTACGAACCGGGTAGGGGGAGACCATATTGAACGGGCCGCGCAGATCGTTATCCAACAGCCAGAGAATGCCGTTTACCATATCGTCGATATGGATCCACGCCAGATACTGACGGCCAGTGCCGATCGGGCCGCCCAGCCCCAGCTTAAATACCGGCAGCATCTTCGCCAGAATCCCGCCTTTCGGCGCCAGCACCACGCCAGTGCGGAGCAGGCAGACGCGAGTATGATCGCTCTGTGCCCCGCAGGCGATCTGCTCCCAGCGGGCACACAGTTTATGGGTAAATTCGTTGTGCGGCGGTTCCTCTTCGGTGACCACCACTTCGCCTAAATCGCCGTAATACCCTGTTGCTGAACCGGAGATAAATACCGAGGGCGGGTTGTCGCTGGCCTTGAACATATCCACCAGCCGCTGGGTAATGTTCCAGCGGCTGTTGCGCAGCCGCTGCTTCTGATCTTCAGTCCAGCGTTTGTCGGCGATGGGTTCCCCCGCCAGATTGATGACGGCGTCAAACCCATTAAGATCCTGATGCTCGGTTAGCCCTTTCCAGATAGTGATGCCGGAGCCGAGTGCCTGACGCGCTTTCTCGGGACTGCGCGTCACCACCGTTATCTCATGGCCCAGCGTCTGTAAGCGGGGGATGAGATGCCGACCAATCAGGCCAGTACCGCCGGTTACCAGGATCTTCATACAACCTCCAGGGTTGCGCCTAGCGTTGCCAGCTTAACGTCATTGAGACGGAGTCGGCATAGCGCAGCGCGTGAAGTTTATCGATTTCTACTTCAGCATAGGTGACCCAGTGATGTTCGCGTGCGATATCCAGCACATCCTGAGTTAATTTTTCCAGCAAAGAGAATCGGTTACTCTCGACGTGCTGAATAATGCTTTTAGTGACGGTGCGATAGTTAAGTGCGTCATTGATATCTTCACTGTCCCGGGCTTTATCGGCCGGGTAGTGGATCACCACATTAACCACGATATCCTGACGGTTAGCGCGCTCCTCCTCTTTGATACCGATATAGGTGCGCAGGCGTAAATTTTTAATACGAATAATCGCGTCGTTCTGGGACATTGCAGGCTTCCTCCGTGTCATTATCGGCACCATAATACATGAGGAAAGCGTTTATATCTGCTGTGCTTTTTGCATGGCGCGTTCGGTTGCCGGTCGGGTACGGATGCGCTCAAACCAGTTATTCACCGCTGGCCACGACGCCAGGTCTACGCGATGGCTTTCTCGGGTATTGACCCACGGCCAGCAGGCGATATCTGCGATGCTGTAATGATCGCCTCCCAGCCACGGTGATTTTTCCAGACGCTTATTCAGAACGTTATAGAGCCGTTGCGTCTCCACCTGGAAACGTTCGATAGCGTAGGGGATCGGCTGCGGCGCAACGTGGTTAAAGTGGGCGTTCTGACCGACCATCGGCCCCAGCCCGCCCACCTGCCAGAAGAGCCACTGTAGGGTGACATGGCGTTCCCGTAATTCACCGCTCAGCAATTTACCGGTTTTTTCCGCCAGATAGAGCAGGATCTCGCCGGACTCAAACAGGCTCAGCGGTGCACCGCCATCGTCAGGATCATGATCGACGATGGCCGGAATTTTATTGTTAGGCGAAATGGCAAGAAATTCAGGGCGGAACTGCTCACCTTTGCTGATATCAACCGGCAGGATGCGGTAATCCAGCTGGGCCTCCTCCATAAAAAGCGTGATTTTATGCCCGTTGGGGGTCGGGGCGTAGTAAAGGTCAATCATCGCAACTCCTGTCATAACGATTATCGCGGCATAGGATCGAGTATAGGCGGTGATGATAAATCGTGAGTTTTCATCAAGTGACAGCCGGAGCAGGAGGTTATATTTTGGATATCAACCATCACCCGAAGCGTTACGAGGACCTTATGAGCCAACCTGCAATTACCTTGTGGTCAGATGCCGATTATTACTCCCCTTATGTCATGAGCGTGTATGTCGCGCTGGCCGAGAAAGGTTTGCCCTTTACCCTGAAAACCGTTGACCTCAGCCGGGGTGAAAACCGCCAGCCGCATTGGCGGGGCTATGCCCTGACCCGTCGCGTGCCGGTGCTGGAGAATGACGGCTTTGCACTGAGCGAATCTTCTGCCATCACTGAATATCTGGAGGAGCATTTTGCACCGCCGGAGTGGGAGCGGATCTACCCCCTGGACCTGCAAAAACGCGCCCGTGCGCGGCAAATTCAGGCGTGGCTGCGCAGCGATTTGGTGCCGATCCGCGAGGAGCGCTCTACCGACGTAGTATTTGGTGGAGTGAAAAAACCGGCCCTGAGTGAAACCGCACAGCGGGCAGCCAACCAGCTTTATGATATCGCCGCTTCCCTGCTTGCCCACGGCCAGCAAAACCTGTTCGGCGAGTGGTGTATCGCAGATGCGGATTTGGCTCTGATGCTCAACCGTCTGGTGCTCAATGGTGATGACGTGCCGCAGCAGCTGGTGGATTACGCTAACTTCCAGTGGCAGCGGGCTTCCATACAGCGCTACGTGGCGTTGTCGGCGAAGCGGGCGGGCTGATATTCCGGTATGATGGGGGCAGCATTTCGACATAAGGAAACTCTGATGAAGTTGATGTTTGCCTCGGACATCCACGGCTCGCTGCCGGCGACCGAACGGGTGCTTTCGCTGTTCAACCAGAGCGGGGGCGCAATGGCTGGTGATCCTCGGGGATGTGCTGAACCATGGCCCACGCAATCCGCTGCCCGAAGGCTATGCGCCTGCTGAGGTCGCCGGGCGGCTCAACGCTTACGCGTCGCGGATTATCGCCGTTCGCGGCAACTGCGACAGCGAAGTTGACCAGATGCTGCTGAACTTTCCCATTACCGCGCCCTGGCAGCAAATCCTGCTGGAGAATAGCCGCCTGTTTGTTACCCACGGTCATCTTTTTGGCCCGGATAATCTGCCCACGCTGAATGCTGGCGATGTGCTGGTTTACGGCCATACTCATATTCCGGTCGCCGGGAAACAGGGCGACCTTATACATTTCAATTCCTGGCTCGGTCAGCCTGCCAAAAGGCGGCTTTCCCCCCAGCTACGGCATGCTGGAAGGAAACCATTTGTGCGTTATGACGCTGAATGACGGCCAGGTTATTGCGCAGTCAGAGATTAATCCGTAATTTACTCCTCAACAGTAAAACGCGCCCGCGAGAGCGCTTTAAAGAGAAGGTTTCCGATGGTGGAGCACAGTCATTTGGCAAGTACGGAATGGGTGGATATTGTCAACGAAGACAATGAGGTAATTGCACAGGCGAGCCGCGAGCAGATGCGGGCGCAGCGTCTGCGTCATCGCGCGACCTATATCGTGGTGCATGATGGGATGGGCAATATTCTGGTTCAGCGCCGTACCGAAACGAAAGACTTCATGCCCGGGATGCTTGATGCTACCGCCGGTGGCGTGGTGCAGGCCGATGAACAGTTACTCGATTCCGCCCGCCGCGAAGCGGAAGAGGAGCTGGGGATTGCTGGCGTACCGTTCGCCGAACATGGGCAGTTCTATTTCGAAGATGACCACTGTCGCGTCTGGGGAGGCCTTTTCAGCTGCGTCTCCCACGGCCCGTTTGCGCTGCAGGAAGAAGAGGTGAGTGAAGTCTGCTGGATGACCCCGGCTGAAATCACCGCCCGTTGTGATGACTTCACACCCGATTCGCTGAAAGCGCTGGCCCTGTGGATGAGCCGCAACGCCAGCAACGAGCCGGTTAAGCACGAAGAAGCGTAATCGCGACCATAAAAAAAGGCGACCATCAGGTCGCCTTTTTGCGTTTAGATACTGCTTACTGCTGGGAAGACTGGATCGCGGTCAGGGCGATGGTGTAGACGATATCGTCTACCAGCGCGCCACGAGACAGGTCGTTCACCGGCTTGCGCATACCCTGCAGCATCGGCCCGATGGAGATCAGGTCGGCTGAACGCTGTACCGCTTTATAGGTGGTGTTACCGGTGTTCAGATCCGGGAAGATGAACACGGTAGCACGACCGCAACTGGCGAGTTAGCGCTTTGGATTTCGCTACGTCAGCCATAACCGCGGCGTCATACTGCAGCGGGCCATCGATAACCAGATCCGGGCGTTTTTCCTGTGCAATACGGGTCGCTTCACGCACTTTCTCAACGTCGCTACCTGCACCAGAAGTACCGGTGGAGTAGGAGAGCATTGCAACGCGCGGTTCGATACCGAAGGCAATCGCGGAGTCCGCAGACTGGATGGCGATCTCGGCCAGCTGTTCAGCGGTCGGATCCGGGTTGATCGCGCAGTCACCGTACACGTATACCTGTTCCGGCAGCAGCATGAAGAACACAGAAGAGACCAGCGAGCTGCCTGGGGCTGTTTTGATCAGCTGCAGCGGTGGACGGATGGTGTTCGCAGTCGTGTGAACAGCACCGGAAACCAGACCATCAACTTCGTCCTGCTCCAGCATCAGCGTACCGAGCACCACGTTGTCTTCCCAGCTGTTCGCGGGCAACGGCTTCAGTCCATGCCCTTGCTCTTACGCAGCTCGACCAGACGGGCAACGTAGCTTTCGCGCACCACTTCCGGGTCAACGATTTCAATACCAGAACCCCAGCTCAACGCCCTGAGAGGCGGCAACACGGGTGATCTCATCCGGGTTACCCAGCAGCACACAGGTCGCGATACCGCGCTCGGCACAGATGGCAGCCGCTTTAACGGTACGCGGTTCGTCGCCTTCTGGCAGAACAACACGTTTGCCCGCTTTACGCGCCAGCTCGGTGAGCTGATAACGGAAGGCTGGTGGAGAGAGGCGACGGCTGCGCTCGGAGGTAGCAGTCAGGGATTCAATCCAGTCAGCATTGATGCAACCGGCAACGTATTCCTGCACTTTCTCCGATGCGCTGATGGTCATCAACCGGCACTTCCAGGTTGAAGCTCTGCAGGCTCAGAGAGGTCTGCCAGGTGTTGGTGTTAACCATGAAGACCGGCAGGCCGGTAGCAAAGGCGCGTTCGCACAGCTTGCTGACGCGTGGGTCCATTTCATAGGCACCGGTCAGCAGGATCGCACCGATTTCCACGCCGTTCATCGCCGCCAGGCAGGCTGCAACCAGCACGTCAGGACGGTCTGCGGAGGTCACCAGCAGAGAACCTGCACGGAAGTGCTCCAGCATGTGCGGAATGCTACGCGCACAGAAGGTCACGGACTTCACGCGACGGGTGTTGATATCGCCTTCGTTGACGATGGTCGCATTCAGGTGGCGCGCCATGTCGATCGCACGGGTCGCGATCAGGTCGAAGCTCCAGGTCACCGCGCCCAGCACTGGCAGAGAACTGTATTCCTGCAGCTTAGCGGGATCGATTTTCACGATCTGCGCTTTGGACGAGTCGTCGAAAATTTCAGACAGGTCAGGGCGGGTACGGCCTTGCTCATCCACCGGGGCGTTCAGTTTGTTCACGATCACGCCGGTGATGTTGCTGTTTTTCGCGCCGCCGAAGCTGCTGCGGGTCAGCTCAATACGCTCTTTCAGCTGTTCCGGGGTATCAGTCCCCTGGGACATCACGAACACGATTTCCGCGTTCAGCGTTTTGGCAATTTCGAAGTTCAGGGACTGGGCAAACTGATGCTTGCGCGTCGGAACCAGGCCTTCAACCAGCACGACTTCCGCATCCTGTGCGTTAGCGTGATAGTTAGCGATGATCTCTTCCATCAGCACGTCTTTCTGGTTGCTGGAAAGCAGAGACTCAACGTGGCTCATCTTCAGCGGTTCAGCGGCGGGCAGATTAGAGTTCGCACGAACGATAGTTGTGGTCTGGTCTGGCGCATCGCCACCAGCACGTGGTTGAGCGATAGGCTTGAACACGCTCAGGCGAACGCCTTTACGTTCCATCGCACGGATCACACCGGAGGCTGACGCTGGTCAGGCCTACGCTGGTTCCGGTCGGGATCAGCATAATAGTACGGGACACGATTTATCCTCTTTCGTTACCGCCGAAAACGGGCGGGCTACAAAACAGCACCGCCAGCATTGCTGGCGGTGTGGAATCAGGCAGTCAGACGGCTCGCGTCTTGCGCGATGACCAGCTCTTCATTGGTTGGGATAACCATTGCCAGAGTGGTGCCTTCTTTGTTGATGAAGCCAGACTTACCAAAGCGCGCAGCCAGGTTACGGTCATGGTCAACTTCAAAGCCCAGCACGCCCAGTTTGCCCAGGGACAGCTCGCGCACCATTGCCGCGTTCTCACCGATACCACCGGTGAAGACCACGCCGTCCAGACGACCGTCCATCAGCGCAGTGTAAGAACCGATGTATTTCGCCAGACGGTGGCAGTAAACGTCCATTGCACGTTTAGCGTCTTCTTTCTCTGCGTAGTTGTCTTCAACGTAACGGCAGTCGCTGGTGACTTCGGTCAGACCCAGCAGGCCAGACTCTTTGGTCAGCATTTTGTTGATATCTTCAACGCTCATGCCCAGGGTATCGTGCAGGTGGAAGATGATCGCCGGGTCGATATCACCGGAGCGAGTACCCATCACCAGACCTTCCAGCGGGGTCAGACCCATAGAGGTATCAACGCATTTGCCGTTACGGATAGCAGAAACGGAACCGCCATTGCCCAGGTGGCAAGTGATGATGTTCACTTCTTCTACCGGCTTGTTCAGCATTTTCGCGGCTTCTTGCGTCACGTAGAAGTGGCTGGTGCCGTGCGCGCCATAGCGGCGAACGCCGTGCTCTTTATACAGTTTGTACGGCAGGGGCGTAGAGGTAAGACTCTTCCGGCATGGTCTGGTGGAACGCGGTATCAAACACGGCCACGTTTTTGTCTTTCAGATGCGGGAAGGCTTTCAGCGCTTCAGTGATACCGATCAGGTGAGCCGGGTTATGCAGCGGTGCAAAAGAAGCGGAGTCTTTAATGCCCTGAATAACAGAGTCATCGATGATCACAGACTTGGTGTACTTCTCGCCACCATGAACGATACGGTGACCGATAGCGGTCAGCTGAGCGGACAGTTCTGGTTTTTGTGCCAGAATAGTGTTAACGATAAAGTTCAGCGCTTCGCTGTGAGCGGCGCCTGCACCTAAAGCCGCTTCCTGTTTGCTGCCGTCCATTTTCCACTTAAGACGTGCTTCAGGAAGATGGAAACATTCGGCCAAACCAGAAAGGTACTCTTCACCGTTGATCGCATCGATGATAGCGAATTTAAGTGAGGAGCTACCGCAGTTCAGAACCAGTACTAACTTACTCGACATGGAAGTACCTATTATTGATACGTGGCTAAAAAAACGTCAGTGAGTCAAGGATCGTAGCGCAAGATATCGCTGACATTTATGATTAACATCATGCCCGAAGTACATTTTGGCATGACGAAAAGAATACATATGATTTTATGCCATTTTGCGCATTTTTCCGGCAATGGCATAATGTGCGATAATTTGACGAGTGAACATTCCTCGTCTAAGGCCCTTTGCAGGCCGGCACAGGATACCCGATACTGGGTAGCCCTGACAAAAGTTTTTGAACGTTGTCATGACCAGTTGTGGTTTTGCACGAATATTTTAATTTTTATATGTGAAGTTGAGGTAAGCCATGTCGACACCTGTGAACCCTTCCGTGAGCTTTTTTAGCCTGTTTCGCCGGGGACAGCATTACTCTAAGACGTGGCCACTGGAAAAGCGCCTCGCGCCCGTCTTTATTGAAAACCGGGTGATTCGCGCCACCCGCCACGCTATCCGGCTGATGCCGCCCATCGCGGTCTTCACCCTGTGCTGGCAGATTGCGCTGGGTGGGCAACTTGGCCCAGCGGTAGCTACCGCTCTGTTTGCCCTGAGCCTGCCGATGCAGGGATTATGGTGGTTGGGCAAGCGTTCGGTTACCCCGTTGCCACCCTCGGTGCTGTCCTGGTTCTATGAAGTGCGCGGTAAGTTGCAGGATGCCGGTCAGGCGCTGGCGCCGGTCGAGGGTAAACCCGACTATCAGGCGCTGGCAGATACCCTGAAGCGGGCATTTAAGCAACTTGATAAAACATTCCTCGATGACTTGTGATTGATCATCGAAACGATGAATAAAAGAAGGCACAGTAACCCAACGTTACCGTGTCTTTTTTTTACGCTGCCATGTGCAACAGGAGTCGAAGATGGAAATGACCCACGCTCAACGTCTGATTTTTGTCTAATCAGTACAAAATGATGACGATGCTTGATCCCGACAACGCAGAGCGCTATCGCCGCTTGCAGACTATCGTCGAACGTGGTTTCGGTTTACAGATGCGCGAGCTGGATCGCGAGTTTGGCGAACTTAAGGAAGAGACCTGTCGTACCGTTATCGACATCATGGAGATGTACCACCGCCTGCATGTTTCATGGACCAACCTGAAGGATGCACAGACCATTGACGAGCGTCGTGTTACCTTCCTGGGCTATGATGCGGCCACTGAATCCCGTTACCTGAGCTATGTTCGCTTTATGGTCAATGTGGGAAGGGCGCTATACCCATTTCGATGCCGGTACTCATGGCTTTAATGCCCAGACCCCAATGTGGGACAAATACCAACGTATGCTCAGCGTGTGGCACGCCTGCCCGCGTCAGTATCATCTGAGCAGCAATGAGATTCAACAAATTATTAACGCCTAACGGAGGTTGATGTGCAGTGTAAAGGTTTTCTGTTTGATCTGGACGGTACGCTGGTAGATTCGTTACCGGTGGTGGAGCGCTCCTGGTGTCGCTGGGCCGACAGGCATGGCATTGACCATCAGGCGGTGCTGAATTTTATCCATGGCAAACAGGCCATAACCTCTTTACGGCACTTTCTCCAGGGAAGAAGCGAAGCAGATATCCCAGGCGGAGTTTACCTGGCTTGAGCAGGTTGAGGCCACCGATACTGACGGCATCACCGCCTTGCCGGAGCGCTTGAGTTGCTCCCAGCATCTGAATGAAGCGGAGATCCCGTGGGCTATCGTCACTTCCGGCTCTGTTCCTGTGGCCCATGCGCGGCATAAAGCGGCAGGGTTGCCAGTACCAGAGGTGTTTATCACCGCCGAACAGGTGACGCGCGGCAAGCCGGAACCCGATGCCTTTTTACTCGGCGCGAAGCGGCCTGGGGCTGGCACCGGAAGAGTGCGTGGTGGTGGAAGATGCCGCCGCTGGCGTGCTGGCGGGCCTTAACGCAGGCTGTCACGTCATCGCTGTGAAGGTTCCCGCCGATTCGCCACGTCTGGACGAAGCGGACCTGGTACTCACCACGCTGGAGGCCGTAGACGTCACCCGCACTGCCGACGGGAATGTAACAGTCTCCCGAAAAATGTAATCCCATGATATAGCCCCACATTGTTGGGGCTTTTTTATGGCACTATCGGCTTCACTCTCTTCTGACAAGGATCTGTTTTGAACGGTGAACTTATTTGGGTCATAAGCCTGCTCCTTATCGCGATTATTCTTTTTGCGACGGGCAAAGTCCGTATGGATGCCGTGGCTCTGCTGGTGATCGTAGCCTTTGTCCTCAGCGGCACCTTAACCCTCCCCGGAAGCCTTTTCAGGCTTTAGCGATCCCAACGTTATTTTGATTGCCGCCCTGTTTATCATCGGTGATGGCCTGGTACGTACCGGCGTGGCCACCAGCATGGGCTCCTGGCTGGTGAGCGTGGCGGGCAACAGCGAAACCAAAATGCTGGTCTTTTTGATGCTGACCGTCGCCGGTCTGGGCGCGTTTATGAGTTCCACCGGGGTCGTGGCCATCTTTATTCCGGTGGTGCTGAGCGTCTCTATGCGCATGCAGATCTCGCCATCGCGCCTGATGATGCCCCTCAGCTTCGCCGGGCTTATCAGCGGCATGATGACGCTGGTGGCCACGCCGCCGAACCTGGTGGTCAACAGCGAACTGCTGCGTGAAGGGCTGGAGGGCTTCAGCTTCTTTAGCGTGACGCCGCTGGGGCTGGTGATCCTCGTGCTGGGCATTATCTATATGCTGCTTACCCGTTTTGCCCTCAAGAGCGACAAGCAGGATAAACCCCGCGAGGGCTGGAAACACCGCACCTTCCGCGATCTGATTAAAGAGTATCGCCTGACGGGACGCGCCCGCCGTCTGGCGATCCGCCCCGGCTCGCCGCTGATTGGTCAACGCCTGGATGATTTAAAACTCCGCGAACGTTACGGGGCTAACGTCATCGGGGTAGAGCGCTGGCGTCGTTTTCGCCGTGTCATTGTGAACGTTAATGGTGTATCGGAGTTTCGCGCCCGGGACGTGTTGCTGATTGATATGTCTTCGGCAGAGGTCGATCTGCGCGAGTTTTGTAGCGAGCAGTTACTGGAGCCGATGGTGCTGCGCGGGGAGTATTTCTCCGATCAGGCGCTTGACGTGGGGATGGCAGAGGTATCGCTGATCCCCGAGTCTGAGCTGCTCGGCAAAACCGTCCGCGAAATAGGTTTCCGTACCCGTTACGGTCTGAACGTGGTGGGGTTAAAACGCGATGGCGTGGCGATGGACGGCTCGGTGGTGGATGAACCTCTTGTATTGGGTGATATCTTCCTTGTGGTGGGCAACTGGAAGCTGATCACCCAACTGGGCCAGAGAGGCCGGGACTTTGTGGTGATGAACTTACCCGTTGAGGTCAGCGATGCGTCTCCCGCCCACAGCCAGGCACCGCATGCCATTTTCTGTCTGGTGCTGATGGTCGCCCTGATGTTGACCGACGAAATCCCGAACCCGATCGCGGCCATTATTGCCTGTCTGCTGATGGGGAAATTCCGCTGCATCGACGCTGAAAGCGCTTACAAAGCGATCCACTGGCCGAGTATCATTCTGATTGTCGGCATGATGCCTTTCGCGCTGGCGTTGCAAAAAACCGGCGGTGTTGATTTGGTGGTGAAGGGATTGATGGAGCTGGGGGGCGGTTATGGCCCTTACATGATGTTGATGTGCCTGTTTATCATGTGCGCCACCATCGGGTTGTTTATCTCTAATACCGCGACTGCGGTATTGATGGCACCTATAGCGTTGGCAATGGCGAAATCGATGGGGGTATCGCCTTATCCGTTCGCGATGATGGTGGCGATGGGCCGCCTCAGCCGCCTTTATGACCCCGGTCTCTTCACCGGTAAATACGCTGGTGCTGGGGCCAGGCAAATACACCTTTAGTGACTTCGTGAAACTCGGCGTACCCTTTACCGTCCTGGTGATGGTGGTGTGCGTCGTGATGATCCCGATGCTGTTTCCGTTCTGACAATTCGCCGGGTAAGGCTGCGCCTTACCCGGCAAAACACTATAAAGGTGAATCCTGGCTGATCTCATCCAGGGACAACTGGAAGCTCGGGACGAAGACCTCCATAAAGTAGTCCATCTCTTCGCTGCGACGCGCTTCCAGGGTCTTTTCCAGCCGGGTTTTTGCCAGTAAAAACTCGTGATTCCCGGCAGACAGCTCTTCCAGACATTTCAGGTAGGCGCAGAGCGCGTCAGCCTGCTTCACAATCGACCGCTCCTCTTCGCTATAGCTCTGCTCATCAACCAGCGGTTCAAAGATATCCCGCAGCTCATCCGGCACCATATCGACCAGTTTCTGCCTGGGCGATTTTCTCAATCGCTTTGTACTCCTGGGCGATTTGCGAATTAAAGTACTTCACCGGGGTCGGCAGATCGCCCGTCAGCACCTCGGAGGCATCATGGTACATCGCCAGCAGGGCGATACGTTCGGCATTCACCTGACCATTGAACTTGCGATTTTTAATGGCCGCCAGCGCGTGGGCAACCATAGCGACCTGCAGGCTGTGTTCGGAGACGTTTTCGGTGCGCACATTACGCATCAGCGGCCAGCGGTTGATCAGTTTCAGGCGGGAAAGATGGGGCGAAAAAATGACTCTGACTCATAAGTTACCTTTGGTCTTGCACAGCGACAGATTTCATTGTGAGGGGAGGGGCGGTGAGATGCAAATCGGGCTGCCAGTGGCAGCCCGAGGGTTATGTTTACTGATGGTATCCGCCGAGGAAACGCCCGAAGCGGGCTGATGGCCATCTCCAGCTCATCCTCACGCGGTAGCGTAACGATACGCACATGGTCCGGCCACGGCCAGTTAAACGCCGTCCCCTGAACCAGTAATACTTTCTCCTGCAACAGGAAGTCGAGCACCATCTTTTGGTCGTCAAAGATGTTAAAGCGTTTGATGTCGATTTTCGGGAACATATAGAGCGCGCCGTTTGGCTTCACGCAGGAGACGCCCGGAATATCGTTAATCAGCTCCCACGCGCGTTGACGCTGCTCATACAAACGCCCGCCAGGCACGATAAATTCACTGATACTCTGATAGCCGCCCAGTGCCGTCTGGATAGCGTGCTGTGCCGGTACGTTGGCGCACAGGCGCATGGAGGCCAGCATTTCCAGACCTTCGATATAGCCTTTGGCGTGTTTTTTCGGCCCGTTCAGCACCATCCAGCCCTGACGGAAACCGGCGACGCGGTAGGTTTTCGACAGGCCGTTAAAGGTGACGGTTAACAGATCCGGTGCCAGCGCGGCAATAGAATGGTGCTGCGCCGCGTCGTACAGAATTTTGTCGTAGATCTCGTCTGCGAAGATGATCAGGTTATGCTGGCGGGCCAGCTCAACAATCTCCAGCAGCAGCTCTTTAGAGTAAACGGCACCGGTCGGGTTGTTCGGGTTAATGATGACGATCCCGCGGGTGCGCGGCGTAATTTTGGCGCGAATATCATCCAGATCCGGGAACCAGTCAGCGGACTCATCACACAGGTAGTGCACAGCTTTACCGCTGGAGAGCGATACCGCCGCCGTCCATAGCGGGTAATCCGGGGCCGGAACAAGCATTTCGTCACCGCTGTTCAGCAGGGCCTGCATTGCCTGAACGATCAGTTCCGAAACACCGTTACCGATGTAGATATCTTCTACGGTCACATCGCGCATGCCCTGCGCCTGATAGTGCTGCATAATGGCTTTACGCGCTGAGTAGAGACCTTTGGAGTCGCTGTAGCCTTGCGCTGTCGGCAGGTTGCGGATCACATCAACCAGAATTTCATCCGGTGCATCAAAACCAAATGGCGCCGGGTTGCCTATATTGAGCTTAAGTACTTTATTACCTTCTTCTTCGAGACGTTTTGCCTCTTTAAGAACCGGGCCACGAATGTCGTAACAAACGTTATCTAACTTGCTGGATTTTTCGATGGGTGACATGAATCTTTAACCTTTTCGCTGTGATTGCGACTTCCTGCCGTGGAAGCCAGCACGAAACAATGTACTCCTCGCTTGGCCAATTTTGAAGCGTCGGCAGAAGAAGATTTTGTTCATCTCTCAAAAGCGATATCGACATTTTTAACTGTTTTTGAAGCTATGATGTATTTTATAATCCACATTTTTATTGTTATTTGGTTATTTATTTTGGTTGTTGCATATTAAAATGGATTTTACGCTGCAAAAAAGACGATTATTGAGGGGGGCAGGGCCGCAGTGCTACAGTTTCCTTAAGCAACATTTCGTAAAAGCTGAATGAAATGCACTAGCATTTACTTCACGGCGTCTTTATATAAAGGTTGCCCTTGTGAAATTAATGTTAAGTATTATTAATCATTAAGTCCTGGGCGAATTATTAGTTATTTCCAAATAAAGACAAAATCACAACTTTCGTTAATATAAATAAAATTAGTTTAGCGAGTTATCAACCAGGTTAAATCACTGGAAGCGCAATAAGGCTTATAAATAAAAAGGTTTTAGGGTAAGATGTCACCGGGTTTAGCGAGTAAAGATAACAGGCCACAGCAGGTCTTGTTGGCTGAACCTTTGAAAGTTTGTTGTAATTGTTTGAATTATCTCTGCCTTGAGAAGTTAAGTAACACCATTGGCTGCTTAACCTCTACTGCGATAAAGTTGACGTCGGAAAGGCATCGTCTTTAACGGAATTTACATCAACCGACAAACTTCTATTTATCTCAATCGTTTTTGAGAATAAAAATATCGTCAGATAAGTTGTTTCTGACCACTGATATACCCAGCACAATTACATTACGCAGGCACTCTGCCAGACCGGGACGTCAGAGGATTTTTTTCAGAAGGAACTGTATTACTTTTACGCACACAGCTTAAACCCGGGGCAGCTCCGTACGAGCAACCTGTAAGTGGAAAAGATATGATTAATGCAAATCGTCCGATACTGAATCTCGACCTCGATCTGCTGAGAACCTTTGTGGCGGTCGCCGATCTGAACACCTTTGCTGCTGCCGCGGCCGCAGTTTGCCGCACGCAATCTGCGGTCAGCCAACAAATGCAACGCCTGGAGCAACTGGTGGGTAAAGAGCTTTTTGCCCGTCATGGTCGCAATAAGCTTGTTAACGGAACACGGTATTCAGCTGCTGGGTTATGCCAGAAAAATCTTACGCTTCAACGATGAAGCGTGTACATCTTTAATGTTTAGTAATCTGCAGGGCGTCTTAACCTTAGGCGCATCTGATGAGTCGGCCGATACCATTCTGCCGTTCCTGCTCAACCGAATCAGTTCGGTTTATCCGAAGGCTTGCGCTGGACGTCAGAGTAAAAACGCAATGCCTTTATGGTTGATATGTTGCAGGAGCAGGAGGTCGATCTGGTAGAGACAACCCACCGCACCGGCCAGTTTGAGAGTCTGACGTTGCGGACTTCGCCAACCCACTGGTACTGTGCCGCGGAGTTTTCTCTGCAGCGTGGCGAGCCCGTTCCTCTGGTGCTGCTGGACGATCCTAGTCCGTTCCGCGACATCGTGCTGGCTACGCTCAATGCTGCCAACGTGCCATGGCGACTCCGCCTATGTGGCCTCCACCTTGCCTGCGGTTCGCGCAGCGGTGAAAGCGGGGCTTGGCGTCACGGCACGTCCGGTTGAGATGATGAGCCCGGATTTACGGGTGCTAGGCAAAGCGGATGGGCTGCCTGCGCTGCCGGATACGGAGTATATGCTGTGTCACAACCCGCTCAGCAAAAACGAACTGGCGCAGACCATTTTCAATGCCATGGAAAATTACGATAACCCCTGGCAGTACAATAATGTTACTCCGGAAGGGGGGGGATGACTCCCTGGTGATTGAGCGCGATTTCGAGTAAACGAACTTCTCATGCTTTGTTAACATTTTGTTCCCGGAAAAAGAACCACTCAGGCTGATAACCCGCAGAGTGGTTCTTTTTTTGCATCTGCTTCCGAACACTTTAGCGTTATCATTTGACAATTGTCTTCTTTATCAAATTGATAATTCTCGATGGTGCCCTGCCTGAACCGCTCACCCGCTTCTCTCCAAAGTCAATGGGCATGTTAAAAAAGCAGCTAAGATGTTGCTGTTTTTTTGATTGAATTAACAAAAGCGTGTCGCAGATCAAGAAAATACTCCTCTTTGGGGGGAGGAATCGGTAGCAAATCCTGTCAAAATAGGCAGGTAATCTTTGTGTTAGATCACTACGGACACGATTCAACACCCCAACGCCGGAACGCGCCTCACACGTTTTGAGGGTAAAGGGCATTAAATGTTAATGAAGTTCGAACAATGTAATCTAATGTGAAGAAACTTTTGTTAAAGTTGACAAAAGGTTATAGAAAGGAGTAAAAAACCACATCATTTTGCTGTCTATGTCTCATTTTTCGACAGTTAGTGTAAGGTTATTTGTTCCTCCCCATGAATCGATGTGATGCCCATCTGCCAGAAAGAGCAGGATTTTAGGTATCACTTTTGATGAGTAAGCAATGAGTATGTCAACATCCACAGAAGTCATCGCTCATCACTGGGCATTCGCAATCTTTCTTATCGTAGCCATTGGCCTGTGCTGCCTGATGCTTGTCGGCGGCTGGTTCCTCGGCGGTCGCGCCCGGGCAAGGCACAAAAACACGCCATTTGAATCGGGTATCGATTCGGTAGGTACTGCGCGTTTACGTTTGTCCGCCAAGTTCTATCTGGTGGCCATGTTCTTCGTCATTTTTGACGTGGAAGCGCTTTACCTGTTCGCATGGTCAACCTCCATTCGTGAGAGTGGTTGGGTAGGCTTTGTCGAGGCCGCAATTTTCATTTTAGTGTTACTGGCCGGTCTGGTTTATCTGGTGCGTATTGGCGCGCTGGACTGGACACCTGCGCGTTCACGCCGTGAACGTATCAACCCGGAAAACAGTATCTCTAATCGTCAGCAGTAACAGCGAGGCAATAAGATGGATTATACGCTCACCCGCATAGATCCTAACGGTGAGAATGACCGTTACCCCCTGCAAAAACAGGAGATCGTAACCGACCCCCTGGAGCAAGAAGTCAATAAAAGCGTGTACATGGGCAAGCTCGAAAATGCCATGCACGATATGGTCAACTGGGGTCGTAAAAACTCCATCTGGCCTTACAACTTTGGCCTTTCTTGCTGCTACGTTGAAATGGTGACGTCATTCACTGCGGTGCATGACGTTGCGCGTTTTGGTGCAGAAGTACTCCGTGCCTCTCCGCGTCAGGCTGACCTGATGGTGGTGGCAGGAACCTGCTTTACCAAAATGGCGCCGGTCATTCAGCGTCTGTATGACCAGATGCTCGAGCCAAAATGGGTTATCTCCATGGGTGCTTGTGCAAACTCTGGCGGTATGTACGACATTTATTCTGTCGTGCAAGGCGTAGATAAGTTCATCCCGGTGGACGTTTACATCCCGGGCTGCCCACCGCGTCCAGAAGCCTATATGCAGGCGTTGATGCTGTTGCAGGAGTCGATTGGCAAAGAACGCCGTCCGCTCTCCTGGGTCGTGGGCGACCAGGGTGTATACCGCGCTAACATGCAGTCCGAGCGCGAGCGTAAACGCGGCGAACGTATTGCAGTGACCAATCTGCGTACACCAGACGAAATTTAATTTGCGCCTGTGGGCATGGAGATAACCTTCGCATATCACTATTCAAATAGCGCGAAGCCACGCCCGACAGTCACCACGGACCTTTTGCAATGGTGAACACTATGACCGACTTAACCGCGCAAGACGCCGCCTGGCAAACACGGGATCATCTGGATGACCCGGTCATTGGCGAACTGCGCAACCGTTTTGGGCCGGATGCCTTTACTGTTCAGGCCACCCGCACCGGGGTACCCGTTGTTTGGGTGAAGCGTGAACAGTTACTGGAAGTGGTTGATTTCCTCAAGAAACTGCCTAAACCGTACGTTATGCTGTTTGACTTACACGGCATGGACGAACGTCTGCGTACTCACCGCCAGGGTTTACCCGCGGCGGATTTTTCCGTTTTCTACCACCTGATCTCAATAGACCGCAACACGGATATCATGCTCAAGGTGGCATTGTCTGAAAACGACATGCATCTGCCGACCATCACAAAACTTTTCCCGAACGCCAACTGGTATGAGCGTGAAACCTGGGAAATGTTCGGCATGACCTTCGACGGCCACCCCGCACCTGACGCGCATCATGATGCCGCCAACCTGGACGGGTCACCCGCTGCGTAAAGACTATCCGGCGCGCGCCACCGAATTCGACCCGTTTGAGCTGACCAAAGCCAAACAGGATCTGGAGATGGAAGCGCTGACTTTCAAGCCGGAAGACTGGGGCATGAAGCGCGGTACCGACAACGAGGACTTCATGTTCCTCAACCTCGGTCCAAACCACCCGTCTGCGCACGGTGCGTTCCGTATTATTCTTCAGCTTGATGGCGAAGAGATTGTCGACTGCGTGCCTGATATCGGTTACCACCACCGTGGTGCTGAGAAGATGGGCGAGCGTCAATTCCTGGCACAGCTACATTCCGTATACCGACCGTATCGAGTACCTCGGCGGCTGCGTAAACGAAATGCCTTACGTGCTGGCCGTTGAGAAACTGGCAGGGATCACCACCCCGGATCGCGTTAACGTGATTCGCGTGATGCTGTCAGAACTGTTCCGTATTAACAGCCACCTGCTGTACATCTCCACGTTCATTCAGGACGTCGGCGCAATGACCCCGGTCTTCTTCGCCTTTACCGATCGTCAGAAAATCTACGATCTGGTAGAAGCGATTACCGGTTTCCGTATGCACCCGGCCTGGTTCCGTATCGGCGGTGTAGCACACGATCTGCCGCGCGGCTGGGATCGTCTGCTGCGTGAATTCCTCGACTGGATGCCGAAACGTCTGGCGTCGTATGAGAAAGCCGCACTGCGTAACACCATTCTGATTGGTCGTTCGAAGGGCGTTGCTGCCTACGGCGCGAAAGAGGCGCTGGAGTGGGGGACAACGGGTGCAGGTCTGCGTGCCACCGGTATTGATTTCGACGTGCGTAAAGCCCGTCCTTACTCTGGCTACGAGAACTTCGACTTTGAAGTCCCGGTGGGCGGCGGTGTTTCCGACTGCTACACCCGTGTGATGCTGAAAGTGGAAGAGCTGCGCCAGAGCCTGCGCATTCTTGAGCAGTGCCTCAACAACATGCCGGAAGGCCCGTTCAAGGCGGATCACCCGCTGACCACGCCGCCACCGAAAGAGCGCACGCTGCAGCATATCGAAACCCTGATCACGCACTTCCTGCAGGTTTCCTGGGGTCCGGTCATGCCGGCGCAAGAATCCTTCCAGATGATCGAAGCGACCAAGGGTATCAACAGTTACTACCTGACCAGCGACGGCAGCACCATGAGCTACCGTACCCGCGTGCGTACGCCAAGCTTCGCGCACCTGCAGCAGATCCCGGCCGCCATTCGCGGCAGTCTGGTCTCCGACCTGATTGTGTATCTGGGTAGTATCGATTTTGTTATGTCAGATGTGGACCGCTAATTATGCACGAGAATCAACAACCACAAACCGAGGCTTTTGAGCTGAGTGAAGCAGAGCGTGCCGCCATTGAGCACGAGATGCACCACTACGAAGACCCGCGTGCGGCGTCCATTGAAGCGCTGAAAATCGTACAGAAACAGCGTGGTTGGGGTGCCGGATGGCGCGATCTATGAGATCGCAAAAGTACTGGGGATCCCGGCAAGCGACGTAGAAGGCGTAGCCACCTTCTATAGCCAGATCTTCCGCCAGCCAGTTGGCCGCCATGTGATCCGCTATTGTGACAGCGTTGTTTGTCACATCACCGGTTATCAGGGCATTCAGGCCGCTATCGAGAAAAAACTCGATATCAAGCCGGGGCAGACCACATTTGATGGTCGCTTTACGCTGCTGCCAACCTGCTGCCTGGGTAACTGCGACAAGGGGCCGACCATGATGATTGATGAGGATACTCACAGCCATCTGACGCCGGAAGCCATTCCTGACCTGCTGGAGCAGTACAAATGAAAACTGTAATTCGTACTGCTGAGACTCATCCGCTGACCTGGCGTCTGCGCGATGACAAACAGCCGGTATGGCTTGAAGAATACCAAAGCAAAAACGGTTACGCCGGGGCGCGCAAAGCCCTGGGCGGTATGGCGCCTGATGAGATCGTCAATGCAGTAAAAGACGCTGGCCTGAAAGGGCGCGGCGGCGCAGGCTTTTCCACCGGTCTGAAGTGGAGCCTGATGCCGAAAGACGAATCCATGAACATCCGTTATCTGCTGTGTAACGCCGATGAAATGGAGCCAGGGACTTATAAAGACCGTCTGCTGATGGAGCAGCTGCCGCACCTGCTGGTGGAAGGCATGCTGATCTCCGCGTTCGCATTGAAAGCCTACCGCGGCTACATCTTCCTGCGCGGTGAGTACATCGAAGCGGCAGAGAACCTGCGTCGCGCGATCGCTGAAGCCACCGAAGCGGGCCTGCTGGGCAAAAACATTCTCGGCACCGGTTTTGACTTTGAGCTGTTCGTGCACACCGGGGCAGGGCGTTATATCTGTGGTGAAGAGACCGCGCTGATTAACTCCCTTGAAGGCCGCCGTGCTAACCCACGTTCAAAGCCACCGTTCCCGGCAAGCTCCGGCGTGTGGGGTAAACCGACCTGCGTAAACAACGTCGAAACCCTGTGCAACGTCCCGGCTATCCTTGCTAATGGCGTGGAGTGGTATCAGGGCATCTCTTCAAGTAAAGATGCCGGTACCAAGCTGATGGGCTTCTCCGGTCGCGTGAAGAATCCGGGCGTCTGGGAACTGCCGTTTGGCACCACCGCACGTGAAATTCTTGAAGACTACGCCGGCGGCATGCGTGATGGCCTGAAATTTAAAGCCTGGCAGCCAGGTGGGGCAGGAACAGACTTCCTGACTGAAGCCCACCTTGACCTGCCGATGGAATTCGAAAGCATTGGTAAAGCAGGCAGCCGTCTGGGTACGGCGCTGGCGATGGCCGTCGACCACGAGATCGGCATGGTATCGCTGGTGCGTAACCTGGAAGAGTTCTTCGCCCGTGAGTCCTGCGGCTGGTGTACCCCGTGCCGTGATGGTCTGCCGTGGAGCGTGAAGATCCTGCGTGCTATCGAGCGTGGCGAAGGCCAGCCTGGTGATATCGAGACACTTGAGCAACTGTGTCGATTCCTGGGGCCAGGTAAAACCTTCTGTGCGCATGCGCCAGGTGCGGTTGAACCCCTGCAGAGCGCGATTAAATATTTCCGCGACGAATTCGAAGCAGGCATCAAGCAGCCGTTCAGCAATACCCATTCAATCAATGGTATTCAGCCGAACCTGCTGAAAGCGCGCTGGTAATTCCCCCTCAGGCCGGCTCTCTCCCTCAAGGGAGAGGGAGAAAACCGGGCTATATCCTCTCCTTCAGGGAGAGGGGTAGGGTGAGGGTGATAAGAAGAATTTTGATTAACGCTCGGTTTATACCGAGCCAACTGGAAGCATGCTAATGGCTACGATTCATGTAGACGGCAAAGAATACGAGGTCAATGGCGCGGACAACCTGCTGGAAGCTTGTCTGTCCCTCGGCCTTGATATTCCGTATTTTTGCTGGCATCCGGCGCTGGGGAGCGTCGGTGCTTGCCGCCAGTGTGCGGTGAAGCAATATCAAAACGCGGAAGACACGCGTGGTCGCCTGGTGATGTCCTGTATGACGCCAGCCGCCGAAGGTACCTTTATTTCTATCGACGACGCGGAAGCCAAACAGTTCCGCGAAAGCGTGGTGGAGTGGTTGATGACCAACCACCCGCACGATTGTCCGGTCTGTGAAGAGGGCGGTAACTGCCACCTTCAGGATATGACCGTGATGACCGGGCACAGCTTCCGTCGTTACCGTTTCACCAAACGTACCCACCGCAACCAGGATCTGGGGCCGTTCATCTCTCACGAAATGAACCGCTGCATCGCCTGCTACCGCTGCGTGCGTTACTACAAAGACTACGCAGACGGCGAAGATCTGGGCGTGTATGGCGCACATGACAACGTCTACTTTGGTCGCCCGGAAGACGGCGTACTGGAGAGCGAATTCTCCGGTAACCTGGTCGAAATCTGTCCGACCGGCGTCTTCACGGATAAAACGCACTCCGAGCGTTACAACCGTAAGTGGGACATGCAGTTTGCACCAAGCATCTGCCAGCAGTGCTCCCTCGGCTGTAACACCAGCCCGGGTGAACGTTACGGCGAACTGCGTCGTATCGAAAACCGCTACAACGGTACCGTTAACCACTACTTCCTCTGCGACCGTGGTCGTTTCGGCTATGGCTATGTGAACCTGAAAGACCGTCCGCGTCAGCCGGTTCAGCGCCGTGGCGATGACGTGATCACGCTGAACGCCGAACAGGCGATGCAGGGCGCGGCAGATATTCTGCGCCAGTCGAAGAAAGTGATCGGTATCGGCTCCCCGCGCGCCAGCATCGAAAGCAACTTCGCGCTGCGTGAACTGGTAGGCGCGGAAAACTTCTACACCGGTATCGCTAAGGGCGAGCAGGAACGTCTGCAACTGGTGCTGAAAGTGCTGCGTGAAGGCGGTATTCATACCCCTGCGCTGCGCGAAATCGAATCTTATGATGCGGTTCTGGTATTGGGTGAAGATTTAACCCAGACCGGTGCGCGCGCTGCCCTGGCGGTTCGTCAGGCGGTGAAGGGTAAAGCACGTGAAATGGCAGCGGCTCAGAAAGTGGCTGACTGGCAGATCGCGGCGATCCTCAACATCGGTCAGCGCGCCAAGCATCCGCTGTTTGTCACTAACGTCGATAACACCCGTCTGGACGACATCGCAGCCTGGACCTACCGTGCCCCGGTTGAAGATCAGGCGCGTCTTGGCTTTGCTATCGCTCACGCGCTGGACAACAGCGCCCCGGCCGTTGAAGGTCTGGATCGCGATCTGCAGAACAAAGTTGACGTGATTGTGCAGGCGCTGGCCGGTGCGAAAAAACCACTGATTATTTCCGGTACTAACGCCGGTAGCACAGAGATCATTGAAGCGGCGGCCAACGTGGCTAAAGCCCTGAAAGGTCGCGGTGCTGACGTTGGCGTGACCATGATTGCCCGTGCGGTAAACAGCATCGGTCTGGGCATGATCGGTGGCGGCTCGCTGGAAGAGGCGTTAAGCGAACTGGAATCCGGTGCTGCAGACGCTGTCGTGGTGCTGGAAAACGATCTCCATCGTCATGCTTCTGCTGCCCGCGTGGACGCTGCCCTGTCTAAAGCGCCGCTGGTGATGGTTATCGACCATCAGCGCACGGCGATCATGGACAAAGCGCATCTGGTGCTCTCTGCAGCAAGCTTCGCAGAAAGCGACGGTACCGTTGTGAACAACGAAGGCCGTGCCCAGCGCTTCTTCCAGGTTTATGACCCGGCGTACTACGACAACAGCATTGTGATGCTGGAAAGCTGGCGCTGGCTGCACTCCCTGCACAGCACCGTGCTGAGCCGTGAAGTGGACTGGACCCAGCTCGACCACGTGATCGACGCCGCCGTGGCACAACTGCCGCAGCTGGCTGGCATTAAAGATGCGGCGCCGGAAGCAAGCTTCCGTATTCGCGGCCAGAAACTGGCGCGTGAACCGCACCGCTACAGCGGCCGTACCGCCATGCGCGCCAACATCAGCGTGCACGAACCGCGTCAGCCGCAGGATAAAGACACCATGTTCGCCTTCTCAATGGAAGGGAACAACCAGCCGTCTGCTCCCGCGTTCGCAGATCCCGTTCGCATGGGCGCCAGGCTGGAACTCCCCACAGGCATGGAACAAGTTCCAGGCTGAAGTGGGCGGTTCTCTGCGTCACGGCGATCCGGGCGTGCGCCTGATTGAAGCCTCCGAAACCGGTCTGGCGTTCTTCTCTACCGTTCCGGCAAGCTTCCAGGCGGAAGAGGGTAACTGGCGTATTGCGCCGTACTACCATCTGTTCGGTAGCGACGAATTGTCCCAGCGTTCCCCGGTCTTCCAGACCCGTATGCCGCAGCCGTACATCAAGCTCAACCCGGCAGATGCCGCGAAGCTTGGCGTGAACGCAGGCGCTAACATCAGCTTTAGCTACGAAGGCCAGACAATCAGCCTGCCGCTGATTATCTCTGAAGGTCTGACAGCAGGGCAGGTGGGTCTGCCAATGGGTATGCCTGGCATCGCGCCAGTGCTGGCGGGCGCGCGTCTTGATAACCTGCAGGAGGCAAAAGCATGAGTTGGTTAACGCCTGATCTTATCGACATCCTGCTGAACATCCTGAAAGCGGTTGTTATTTTGCTGGTGGTCGTCACCTGCGGCGCGTTCATGAGCTTCGGTGAACGTCGTCTGCTCGGTCTGTTCCAGAACCGTTACGGACCGAACCGCGTGGGCTGGGGTGGTTCACTCCAGCTGGTCGCGGACATGATCAAGATGTTCTTTAAAGAGGACTGGGTTCCGCGCTTCTCGGATCGCGTGATCTTTACTCTGGCACCAATGATCGCCTTTACCTCGCTGCTGCTGGCGTTTGCTATCGTTCCGGTTAGCCCGACCTGGGTTGTGGCGGATCTGAACATCGGGATCCTGTTCTTCCTGATGATGGCAGGCCTTGCGGTCTACGCGGTGCTGTTCGCCGGCTGGTCCAGTAACAACAAATACTCCCTGCTGGGTGCGATGCGTGCGTCTGCGCAGACTCTGAGCTACGAAGTGTTCCTGGGTCTTTCCCTGATGGGCGTGGTGGCGCAGGCCGGTTCATTCAACATGACCGACATCGTCAACAACCAGGCCGATATCTGGAACGTGATCCCGCAGTTCTTTGGGTTTGTTACCTTTGCTATCGCGGGTGTGGCGGTGTGTCACCGTCACCCGTTTGACCAGCCAGAAGCCGAACAGGAACTGGCCGACGGTTACCACATTGAATATTCCGGTATGAAAGTTCGGTCTGTTCTTCGTGGGCGAGTACATCGGTATCGTCACCATTTCCGCGTTGATGGTAACGCTGTTCTTTGGTGGCTGGCATGGCCCGTTCTTACCGCCGTTCATCTGGTTCGCGCTGAAAACCGCGTTCTTCATGATGATGTTCATTTTGATTCGCGCAGCGTTACCGCGTCCGCGTTATGACCAGGTAATGTCCTTCGGCTGGAAAGTGTGCCTGCCGCTGACGCTCGTCAACTTGTTGGTAACGGCGGCTGTCATTCTCTGGCAGCAGCCATAAGGGGCTTTAGACCATGACCTTGAAAGAATTATTGGTAGGTTTCGGCACCCAGGTACGCAGTATCTGGATGATCGGCCTGCACGCGTTTGCCAAACGCGAAACCCGGATGTACCCGGAAGAGCCGGTATATCTGCCGCCGCGCTACCGTGGCCGTATCGTGCTGACGCGCGATCCAGACGGCTCAGGAGCGCTGCGTTGCCTGTAACCTGTGTGCGGTAGCCTGTCCGGTAGGCTGTATCTCTCTGCAAAAAGCCGAGACGGTAGACGGTCGCTGGTACCCGGAGTTCTTCCGCATCAACTTCTCACGCTGCATCTTCTGCGGTCTGTGCGAAGAAGCGTGCCCGACCACGGCGATTCAGTTGACCCCGGACTTCGAGCTGGGCGAATACAAGCGTCAGGACCTGGTGTACGAAAAAGAGGATCTGCTGATTTCCGGTCCGGGCAAATACCCGGAATATAACTTCTACCGGATGGCGGGTATGGCAATCGACGGCAAAGATAAGGGCGAAGCAGAGAACGAAGCCAAGCCTATCGACGTCAAGAGCCTGTTACCGTAAGGAGAGGGGCAATGGAATTCGCTTTTTATATCTGTGGCCTGATCGCCATCCTGGCTACGCTGCGAGTGATTACGCACACCAACCCGGTGCATGCGCTGCTCTATTTAATCATTTCGCTGCTGGCCATTTCCGGGGTGTTCTTTGCGCTGGGCGCACACTTTGCGGGTGCGCTTGAAATCATCGTTTACGCCGGGGCCATTATGGTTCTGTTCGTCTTCGTGGTGATGATGCTGAACCTGGGCGGCTCGGAAATCGAACAGGAACGTCAGTGGCTGAAACCGCAGGTGTGGATTGGTCCGGCAATTCTGTCGGCCATCATGCTGGCGGTGATCGTCTACCGCCATTCTGGGTGTCAACGACCAGGGTATCGACGGTACGCCAATCAGCGCCAAAGCAGTGGGTATCACCCTGTTTTGGGCCATACGTACTGGCGGTTGAACTGGCCTCGATGCTGCTGCTGGCAGGTCTGGTTGTCGCGTTCCACGTGGGCCGCGAAGAGCGTAGTGGTGAAGTGCTGAGCAACCGCAAGGACGACAGCGCGAAAAGAAAAACGGAGGAACGCGCATGATTCCTTTACAACATGGACTGATCCTCGCAGCGATTTTATTCGTGCTGGGCTTAACCGGTCTGGTTATCCGCCGCAATCTGCTGTTTATGCTGATTGGCCTGGAGATCATGATCAACGCTGCCGCGCTGGCCTTTGTGGTCGCCGGGAGCTACTGGGGCCAGACCGATGGTCAGGTGATGTACATTCTCGCCATCAGCCTTGCGGCTGCCGAAGCGAGTATTGGCCTGGCGCTGTTACTGCAGCTCCACCGTCGCCGCCAAAACCTGAACATCGATTCAGTAAGTGAGTTGCGTGGATGAACATGCTTGCCTTAACCATTATTTTTCCGCTGATTGGCTTCCTGCTGCTGGCATTTTCTCGCGGCCGCTGGTCTGAGAATCTGTCTGCTACCGTTGGCATTGGCTCTATTGGTCTGGCTGCGCTGGTTACAGCGTATGCGGGTATCGACTTCTTCAGTAACGGACGTCAGCCTCACAGCGTGCCGCTGTGGACCTGGATGTCGGTCGGTGATTTCAACATCGGTTTCAACCTGGTGCTGGATGGTCTCTCCCTGACCATGCTCTCCGTGGTGACCGGCGTGGGCTTCCTGATCCACATGTTCGCCTCCTGGTATATGCGCGGTGAAGAGGGTTACTCCCGCTTCTTCGCCTACACCAACCTGTTTATCGCCAGCATGGTCGTTCTGGTGCTGGCCGATAACCTGCTGCTGATGTATCTCGGCTGGGAAGGCGTGGGTCTCTGCTCTTACCTGCTGATCGGTTTCTACTACACCGATCCGAAGAATGGCGCAGCAGCCATGAAAGCGTTCGTCGTGACCCGTGTGGGTGACGTCTTCCTCGCCTTCGCGCTGTTCATTCTCTACAACGAACTGGGCACGCTGAACTTCCGCGAAATGGTGGAACTGGCGCCAGCGCACTTCGAAGCAGGCAACAACATGCTGTGGTGGGCAACGCTGATGCTGCTGGGTGGTGCTGTGGGTAAATCCGCACAGCTGCCTCTGCAAACATGGCTGGCCGACGCGATGGCGGGTCCAACCCCTGTCTCCGCGCTGATCCACGCCGCGACCATGGTTACCGCCGGTGTTTACCTGATTGCGCGTACCCACGGTCTGTTCCTGATGACCCCGGAAATCCTGCACCTGGTCGGTATCGTCGGTGCAGTGACGCTGGTGCTGGCAGGCTTTGCCGCGCTGGTGCAAACCGACATCAAACGCGTTCTCGCTTACTCCACCATGAGCCAGATTGGCTACATGTTCCTGGCGCTGGGCGTACAGGCGTGGGATGCGGCGATTTTCCATCTGATGACGCACGCGTTCTTTAAAGCGCTGCTGTTCCTCTCGTCCGGTTCGGTGATCCTTGCCTGCCACCACGAGCAGAACATCTTCAAGATGGGCGGTCTGCGCAAATCCATTCCGCTGGTTTACGTCTGCTTCCTGGTGGGCGGCGCGGCGCTGGCGGCACTGCCGCTGATCACCGCGGGCTTCTTCAGTAAGGACGAAATCCTTGCGGGCGCCATGGCAAAGGGTCATATCAATCTGATGGTTGCGGGTCTGGTCGGTGCATTCATGACCTCTCTGTATACCTTCCGTATGATTTTCATCGTCTTCCACGGTAAAGAACAAATTCACGCTCACGCAGGGAAGGGGATCACCCACCACCTGCCGCTGATTGTGCTGCTGGTGCTGTCCACCTTCGTTGGCGCGATGATTGTGCCACCGCTGCAGGGCGTACTGCCGGACACCACCGAGCTTGAGGCACGGTCGCGTTCTGACGCTTGAAATCACCTCCGGTGTGGTCGCTATCGCGGGCATCCTGATTGCTGCATGGCTGTGGCTGGGCAAACGTACGCTGGTGACTGCCGTTGCCAACAGTGCGCCGGGCCGTCTGCTAGGCACCTGGTGGTACAACGCGTGGGGCTTCGACTGGCTGTACGACATGATCTTCGTGAAACCATTCCTCGGCATTGCGTGGCTGATTAAACGCGATCCGCTGAACTCACTGATGAACACTCCGGCGATCCTCTCCCGCTTTGCAGGTAAAGGCCTGCTGTTCAGCGAGAACGGGTATCTGCGCTGGTATGTGGCGTCCATGAGCATCGGTGCGGTTGTGGTGCTGGCGCTGCTGATGGTGTTGCGTTGATCGTTGAGTGAATTTATTCGAATTCGTTGAAAATCAGGCCCCTGCTGGGGGCCTTAAAAAGGAATGCAAATCGCCATGTTACTACCCTGGCTAATATTAATTCCCTTCATCGGCGGCTTCCTGTGCTGGCAGACCGAACGCTTTGGCGTGAAGATGCCGCGCTGGATTGCGCTGATCACCATGGGATTGACGCTTGCGCTTGGCCTGCAACTCTGGTTGCAAGGCGGCTATTCTCTGACCCAGTCTGCGGGTATTCCGCAGTGGCAGTCTGAATTCATTCTGCCGTGGATCCCGCGCTTCGGTATTACCATTCACCTGGCGATTGATGGTCTGTCGCTGCTGATGGTCGTGCTGACCGGTCTGCTCGGCGTTCTGGCGGTACTGTGCTCCTGGGCGAGAAATCGAAAAATACCAGGGCTTCTTCCACCTGAACCTGATGTGGATCCTGGGCGGCGTTATCGGCGTGTTCCTTGCCATCGACATGTTCCTGTTCTTCTTCTTCTGGGAAATGATGCTGGTGCCGATGTACTTCCTGATCGCGCTGTGGGGCCATAAGGCGTCCGACGGTAAAACGCGTATCACGGCGGCAACCAAGTTCTTCATTTACACCCAGGCGAGTGGTCTGGTGATGTTGATTGCCATCCTGGCGCTGGTGTTCGTGCATTACAACGCGACCGGCGTCTGGACCTTCAACTATCAGGACCTGCTGAAGACCCCGATGTCACACGGTGTTGAATACCTGCTGATGCTGGGCTTCTTTATCGCGTTTGCGGTGAAAATGCCGGTGGTTCCACTGCACGGCTGGCTGCCGGATGCGCACTCCCAGGCACCAACGGCGGGTTCCGTTGACCTGGCGGGCATCTTGCTGAAAACCGCGGCCTACGGTCTGCTGCGTTTCGCTCTGCCGCTGTTCCCGAACGCCTCCGCAGAGTTCGCGCCAATTGCCATGTGGCTCGGTGTGATCGGTATCTTCTACGGCGCGTGGATGGCCTTCACGCAGTACGACATCAAACGTCTGATCGCCTATACCTCCGTTTCCCACATGGGCTTCGTGCTGATTGCTATCTACACCGGCAGCCAGCTGGCGTACCAGGGCGCGGTGATCCAGATGATTGCGCACGGTCTGTCCGCAGCCGGCCTCTTCATCCTGTGCGGCCAGCTTTACGAACGTCTACACACCCGTGACATGCGTCAGATGGGCGGTCTGTGGGGCAAAATGAAATGGCTGCCAGCGATGTCGATGTTCTTCGCTGTTGCCACTCTCGGGATGCCGGGTACCGGTAACTTTGTCGGCGAATTCATGATCCTGTTCGGCAGCTTCAAAGTGGTGCCGATGATCACCGTGATTTCGACCTTCGGTCTGGTGTTCGCTTCGGTTTACTCACTGGCGATGCTGCACCGCGCTTACTTCGGTAAAGCGAAGAGTGAAATCGCTGCCAAAGAGCTGCCGGGGATGTCGCTGCGCGAGCTGTTCATCATCCTGCTGCTGGTCGTACTGCTGGTGCTGCTGGGCTTCTATCCTCAGCCGATTCTGGATACCTCGCACTCCGCGATGGGCAACATCCAGCAGTGGTTTGTTAATTCTGCTTCTACTACAAGGCCGTAAATCGCCATGACAATAACTCCACAACAACTGATTGCGCTGCTACCGCTGCTGATCGTCGGATTGACGGTGGTGGTTGTGATGCTCTCCATTGCGTGGCGACGCAATCACTTCCTGAATGCCACCCTGGCGGTTCTGGGTCTGAACGCTGCGTTAGTCTCCCTCTGGTTTGTTGGCCAGGCGGGTGCGATGGATGTCACGCCGCTGATGCGCGTTGACGGCTTCGCCATGCTGTACACCGGGCTGGTGCTGTTAGCCAGCCTGGCAACCTGTACCTTTGCTTACCCGTGGCTGGAAGGTTACAACGACAACAGAGAAGAGTTTTACCTGCTGGTTCTGATTGCCGCCCTGGGTGGTATTCTGCTGGCGAATGCAAACCATCTGGCGGCGCTGTTCCTCGGTATTGAGCTGATCTCTCTGCCGCTGTTCGGCCTGATTGGTTATGCCTTCCGTCAGAAGCGCTCTCTGGAAGCGAGTATCAAGTATACGATCCTGTCTGCTGCTGCTTCGTCCTTCCTGCTGTTCGGTATTGCGCTGATCTATGCTCAGTCCGGTAACCTCTCCTTCGAAGCGCTCGGCAAGAGCCTCGGCGACGGCATGCTGCATGAGCCGCTGCTGCTGGCAGGTCTGGGCATGATGATTGTGGGCCTCGGCTTTAAAACTCTCTCTGGTGCCGTTCCACCTGTGGACGCCAGACGTTTACCAGGGTGCTCCGGCGCCGGTCTCCACCTTCCTGGCGACAGCGAGCAAAATCGCTATCTTCGGTGTGGTGATGCGTCTGTTCCTGTACGCACCGGTAGGCGAGAGCGAAGCGGTTCGTGTGGTTCTGGGTATCATTGCCTTCGTCTCCATCATCTTCGGTAACCTGATGGCGCTGAGCCAGACCAATATCAAACGTCTGCTCGGTTACTCCTCCATCTCGCACCTGGGCTATCTGATGGTGGCGCTGATTGCGCTGCAGAGCGGCCAGATGTCCATGGAGACCGTAGGTGTCTACCTGGCCGGTTACCTGTTCAGCAGCCTCGGCGCGTTCGGCGTGGTGAGCCTGATGTCCAGCCCGTACCGTGGCCCGGATGCAGATTCACTGTTCTCCTACCGTGGTCTGTTCTGGCACCGTCCGATCCTGTCCGCGGTGATGACCGTGATGATGCTCTCTCTGGCGGTATCCCGATGACGCTGGGCTTTATCGGTAAGTTCTACGTGCTGGCAGTAGGTGTGCAGGCGGGTCTGTGGTGGCTGACGGCGGGTGTTGTTATCGGCTCCGCGATTGGTCTCTACTACTACCTGCGCGTGGCCGTGAGCCTGTACCTGAGCGCGCCTCAGCAGCTCAACCGCGATGCGCCAGGCAACTGGCAGTACAGCGCCGGCGGTATTGTGGTGCTGATCTCGGCCCTGCTGGTACTGATCTTCGGTATCTATCCGCAGCCGCTGATCACCATCGTGCAGCACGCGATGCCGCTGATGTAAGGTAAAAGTAAAAAACCCGCCTCGGCGGGTTTTTTTATGGTCTTCTCCCTCTCCTTGTGGGAGAGGGCTGGGGTGAGGGCAACAGCCGCACTGAACGAAAACCCGCCTCAGCGGGTTTTTTTATGCTTGCTGTTTGCTGCCTCTGCCCGTGCAAGCGACGCACTGCCGGGCAAAAAAACGCAAATCAGGCCAACTGCTTACGACTAATCAACGGTCCATCAATCTTCTTCGTCGAGCGCTCCAGCACCTCTTCAATCACCGACGACAGCTCATTCAGCTCGAACTTCGCCACGTAGCCATCGGCTTTCACCTTGCGGATATGGTCTTCGTTGGCGTTGCCGGAAAGGGAAGAGTGGATCACCACCGGAATGTCCTTCAGGATGGCGTCGGTTTTAATTTTGCGCGTCAGGGTAAAGCCGTCCATCTCCGGCATCTCGAGGTCGGTCAGGACCAGAGCGATCTTATCGGTGATCGGTACGCCTTCTGCCTGCGCCTGCGCTGCCAGCACGCCAATTTTCTCCCACGCCTCTTTGCCGGTGATATGCATCAGCGCCGGGATCGCCATCGCCTGCAGCCCTTTTTCCAGCATCGAACGCGCCACTTTGGAGTCTTCCGCCACAATCGCCACGGCACCCGGCTTGATATTGAATTGGGTGGTTTTCAGGTCGGTCGTGTGCAGGTCATGATTGGCCGGGGTGATGTCATACAGGATCTGCTCAACGTCCAGTACCATCGCCAGATCGTTGGTATCCGTCTTCTCGTCCAGGCAGGCAATACTGGTGATATAGCGTCCGCTGACGGCGGTTTCAGCCGCATGCACCTGCTTCCAGTCCAGTCGCATAATGTTTTCGACCGACTCGACGGCAAAAGCCTGCACGCTGCGGGCATACTCGGTGATCAGCAGAATGTTAAGACCCGTCGCCGGTTTGCAGCCTGCCACGGCGGCCAGGTCGATAACCGGGATCACCTGGTCACGAATATTGACCATCCCCATCAGGGGTGACTTCATGCCCGCCGGTTTGGTGAACGCTGGCATGGGCACAATCTCGCGAAGCTTAAAGACGTTGATGCCAAACAGCTCAGATTTATTTTCGTTCATCGATGTGCCGAGACGGAACAGCAACAGCTCAAAACGGTTCGACAGAGTAAGATTTGCCCTGTCATCAATGTCTTTCTGGAAATTATCCATTCTACCCTCGAGTGAAAAATACCTGCCTGTTAAGGGTTATCGGCAGACCCGGGGAAAAATAGAGCGTTAAACGCGCACCACGGCAAAATCTTCTGCAAGCTCGCTGTCGGCAAACAGGGCGCGGCACTCGGCCAGCAGCATGGCGCAGCCCCCGGCGTCATAGCGCGAGCTGACGTGGGTGATCACCAGTTTTTTTACCTGCGCTTCGCGGGCCAGCATGGCGGCCTGACGCGTTGAACTGTGGCCGCGGCTGTTGGCTTTCTCCTCCATCGCCGATTCCAGGGTGGCTTCATGCACCAGCAGATCGACGCCCCTGGCCAGCGCGAGGGCGTTCTCACAGGGGGCGGTATCCCCGAAGATAGCCAGTTTCTTGCCCGGGCGGGGCGGCGAGAGATAGTCTGCGCCATCGATCGTCCGGCCATCGTCCAGCGTGATGCGTTCACCACGCTTGAGCTGCTGGAACAGGGGGCCGAAGGGAACTCCGGCGGCAATCAGCGCCGCGCCATCCAGGGCGCCGGGTTTATCCTGCTCTTCAATGCGATAGCCGTAACACTCCACGGGATGATTCAGCGCGGCCGCGGTCACGGTCCAGGCATCATCGCTGAACACCACTCCTGCGCTTATCTCGACAATCTCGAGCGGATAATCGGTCCAGGAGCCACTGATGCGCAGGCTGGTTTCGACAAATTCGCGGATCCCGGGCGGGCCGTAAATGGTCAGTGGGTGAAGATTGCCCGCCATTGAGCGACTGCACAGCAGCCCCGGTAGACCAAAAAGGTGATCGCCATGCAGGTGGGTAATGAAGATTTTATCCAGCTTGCCGGGATGGCTGGCGGTCTGGAGCAGCTGGTGCTGCGTGCCTTCCCCACAATCAAACATCCACAAGCCACCGCGGGTGGGGTGCTGTAAATCCAGCAAAATTGAGGTGACGTTGCGCGTACGGGTCGGCACGCCAGCGGATGTTCCTAAAAAAAGCAGCTCCATAATGCACTCAGCCTCTGTGCCAGGGACGAAAAGTCATTAGTATAACGGCTACCGACACGATAAGGAGACCCCCATGATCCAGTGGCAAGATCTGCACCATAGCGAGCTGACCGTTCCCGTGCTTTACGCGCTACTCAAGCTTCGCTGCGAAGTCTTTGTAGTGGAACAAACCTGCCCTTACCAGGATATCGATGGCGACGATCTGGTGGGGGAGAACCGGCACATCCTCGGCTGGAAAGATAACCAACTGGTGGCGTATGCGAGGATTCTGAAAAGCGACGACGATTTTTCTCCCGTTGTGATTGGCCGGGTGATTATCAGCCAGCAGGCGCGGGGCGAAAAGCTCGGATATGCGCTGATGGAGCACTCCCTGCATTCCTGTGAAAAACAGTGGCCGAACAAAGCGTTATATCTTGGCGCGCAGGCCCATTTGCAGGCATTTTATGCCCGTTTTGGCTTTGTGCCCGTGACGGACATTTACGATGAAGATGGCATTCCGCATATCGGGATGGCGAAAGAGGCAGAACAAGCGTAGCAGGCAGAATCGGCAAGGATTGTCTATAGTTAGCGAACTGATGCAACTACAAGGAGAAAACTATGTCCTTCCAATCTTCGGAATCGCACGTTGATGATGATCTGACGCTGTTAAGTGAAACGCTGGAAGAAGTCCTTCGTTCTTCAGGCGATCCGGCCGATCAAAAGTACATTGAGCTAAAGGCGCGTGCTGAACAGGCACTGCATGACGTGAAAACGCGCGTAAGCCATGCGTCGGACACTTACTATTATCGGGCGAAAAAAGCGGTCTATCGTGCGGACGATTATGTCCGTGAAAAACCGTGGCAGGGTATCGGAGTAGGCGCCGCCGCCGGTCTGGTGCTCGGTCTGCTGCTCGCCCGCCGTTAATTCTACACGCACGCTTCTCCCTGCCAAATCGTGGGTACTGCTTTTTCCAGCCAGTACCCCGTATAATGTAAGGTCTTTGAGCTGGGAGAAGTTCGCGTGCACTCGATTTCCACCGCGCTGGCAGGCCTTTGCCACCAGTTAGCAGACGATATTCCTGATGTACCTGGCCTGCATCACCTCGATGTTTCCTTTGCGCTCAACGATGCGTTTGACCCGCTCGCCTGGCTGAATGCCCAGCACTGTTTTCCTCAGTTCTACTGGCAGCAGCGTAACGGTGATGAAGAGTACGCCGCGCTGGGGGCCACAAAACACTTCGCCTCTCTCTCTGATGCCCGTCATTTTTTGCACTGTTATCCGCAATGTCCTGACGTTCGGGTGGTGGGGGTTAACGCCTTCGACCCGCACCAGGGCAATCTGTTCCTGCCGCGTCTGCTGTGGCAGCGCAGCGGCGGAGCCGCGACGCTGCGCCTGATACTTTGCAGCGCAACCTCGCTGAAAAACGATGCGCAACACGCACACGAATTCCTGCGTTCCCTCAGGGATAGCCAGCCCGTTAAGGCGCTTAACCAGCCGGTGGTGAGCGAAACCCACCGGCCTGAGAAATCCGGCTGGCTGACGTTAATCACCCGCGCAACCGACGCCATTGCCCGCGGGGAGTTCGATAAAGTAGTGCTGGCCCGGGCAACGGATCTGCACTTCAACCTGCCGGTCAATCCTGTCGCTCTGATAGCCGCCAGCCGTCGGGTGAATTTCCAGTGCTACCACTTTCTGATGCGCCCTGATGCTACCCAGGCCTTTCTCGGTTCGTCGCCGGAACGGCTGTGGCGGCGGCGTGGAACCCTGCTGCGTACCGAGGCGTTGGCCGGTACGGTCGCCAGTCACCCGGATGATACCCAGGCCGCCCGCATGGGGGACTGGCTGATGCATGACGATAAAAACCAGCGTGAAAATATGCTGGTGGTCGAGGATATCTGTCAGCGCCTGCAACGTGATGGCGGCGTGCTTGACGTGCTGCCGCCGCAAATTGTGCGCTTGCGTAAGGTGCAGCATTTACGCCGCTGCATCTGGACTGCATTGCAACAGCCGGACGATGAAGAGTGCCTGATGCGGCTGCAACCTACCGCCGCCGTCGCCGGTCTGCCGCGCCAAAATGCGTGGGATTTTATCGCCCGCAATGAACCCTTCGATCGGGAGTGGTATGCCGGGTCCGCTGGCTATCTGTCGTTAGCGCAAAGCGAGTTCTGCGTGGCATTGCGTTCGGCCAGAGTGCAGGAGACCTGCGTGCGCTTGTACGCCGGGGCGGGGATCGTCAGCGGTTCCGACCCTGAACAGGAGTGGCAGGAGATTGAAAATAAAGCTGCCGGACTGCGTTCTCTCCTCCTAAAGGATTAATACTGAGTCGTACTTACCCGATTCATATCAAAAATTACATCTTTTCCTATTATTTATACTTAGTCGCAATATTGATACCGGACAATTCCATGTCAGTGAGTTCCTTTAACCGGCGCTGGGCGGCGGTGATCCTTGAAGCCCTGACCCGCCATGGCGTCAGGCACGTTTGCATCGCACCCGGCTCGCGTTCAACGCCGTTGACCCTGGCTGCCGCAGAGAACCGTGCTTTTATTCATCACACCCATTTTGATGAACGCGGTCTTGGGCATCTGGCGCTGGGGCTGGCCAAAGCCAGTAATACCCCGGTGGCGGTTATTGTAACTTCCGGTACCGCGGTGGCTAACCTCTATCCGGCGCTGATTGAAGCCGGTCTGACCGGCGAAAAGCTGGTGCTGCTAACGGCGGATCGTCCCCCGGAGCTGATCGACTGTGGCGCAAACCAGGCCATTCGTCAGCCGGGTCTCTTCGCCTCACATCCCTCGGAAACGCTATCCCTGCCGCGTCCGACCCGGGATATTCCCGCCCGCTGGCTGGTCTCCACAGTGGATAACGCCATGGGCGCATTGCGCGCGGGGGCGCTGCACATTAACTGTCCGTTTGCCGAGCCGCTGTATGGCGAAATGGATGATACCGATCTTGCCTGGCACCAGGCGCTGGGTGACTGGTGGCAGAGCGATAAACCCTGGCTGCGCGCCCCCGCAGCGCTTTCAAGCCCTGAACAGCGCGACTGGTTCTTCTGGCGGCAAAAACGCGGCGTGGTGCTGGCGGGCAGAATGAGCGCGGCGGAAGGAAAAAAGGTGGCAGAGTGGGCGCAAACCCTGGGCTGGCCGCTGATTGGCGACGTACTCTCCCAGACCGGGCAGCCGCTGCCGTGTGCGGATCTGTGGCTGGGCAATGCGAAGGCCGTTACCGAACTGGAGCAGGCGCAGATTGTGGTCCAGCTGGGCGGCAGTTTGACGGGGAAACGGCTGCTGCAGTGGCAGGCAACCTGCACGCCGGAAGAGTACTGGCTGGTCGATCCGCGGGAAGGGCGGCTGGATCCGGCGCACCATCGCGGGCGTCGGCTGGTCTCGAATGTCGCCGACTGGCTGGAACTGCATCCGGCGGAAAAACGCGGCCCCTGGGCCACGGCGATCCCGGAACTCTCCCGCCAGGCCTGGCAACTGACAGCGCAACACAGCGAGGCGTTTGGCGAGGCGCAGCTGGCGCACCGCATTCGCCACTATCTGCCCGAGCAGGGGCAGCTGTTTGTCGGCAACAGCCTGGTGGTGCGTCTGATTGATGCCTTTTCCCGCCTGCCGGCAGGCTATCCGGTGTTCAGTAACCGTGGCGCCAGCGGCATTGACGGGCTGATCTCCACCGCAGCCGGGGTCCAGCGTGCCAACGCACGCCCGACGCTGGCGATTGTTGGCGATCTGTCGGCGTTGTACGATCTCAACGCGCTGGCCTTGTTACGTCAGGCTTCGGCGCCCTTTGTGCTGCTGGTGATCAACAATAACGGCGGGCAGATTTTCTCCCTGCTGCCGACGCCGCAGAGTGAGCGTGAGCGCTTCTATCTGATGCCGCAAAACGTGCAGTTTGAACACGCGGCAGCCATGTTCAGCCTCCGCTATCAGCGCCCTACAAGCTGGGGGGCGTTGGAGAGCGCCCTGAATACGGCGTGGAGCAAACCTCGCGCCACGCTTATCGAAGTGGTGGTTAACGACAGCGATGGCGCGCAGATGCTGCAAAACCTGCTGGCGCAGGTAAGCCATCTATGATCCTGCAAGGCACGCACTGCACCGGCGCGGCAGGAAAACCCTGGCTGGTTTTCCTGCACGGCTTTTCCGGCGATCGCCGTGAATGGCAGTTGCCCGAGGCGTGCCTGGGTGATTATCCCCGCTTATATCTTGATTTGCCGGGACACGGCGAATCGGCGCACGTTGCGGTGCACGATTTCAACGACATGCATACATTGCTGAATCGCACTCTTCTTAGTTACAACATACTAACGTACTGGCTGGTGGGGTACTCCCTCGGCGGCCGCATTGCGATGTATCACGCCTGCCAGCGCCCGAAAGGGCTACAGGGATTGATTGTTGAAGGGGCGCATCCGGGGTTGCGTGATGATGACGAACGGGCAAGGCGTCGCGCCTCTGATGCCCACTGGGCTGCGCGTTTTCGCCATGAACCCTTAGAGGCGGTGTTTGCAGACTGGTATCAACAGCCGGTCTTTGCCTCATTAACTGACGCGCAGCGTCGGGCGCTGGTAGCCCTGCGCAGCCGTAACAACGGCGGGACCCTGGCCGCCATGTTGCAGGCGATCTCCCTGGCCGACCAACCCGATTTAAGGGCTGCGCTCGCTGAGTGCGCAGTTCCCTTTTTCTATCTGTATGGCGAGCGGGACGACAAGTTCAGGGCGATTGCCCGGGAGCTTCCCGCGATCGGCCATCAAATTTCCCATGCCGGACATAACGCCCATCGGGAAAATCCCGTTGCGGTGGCCGAGCGTCTGGCTCAGATACTCCGTTTATCCATAAAGGACACTCTATGATCTACCCTGATGAAAACATGCTCTACGCACCGGTGGAATGGCAGGACTGCTCCGAAGGTTACACCGACATTCGTTACCATAAATCGGCAGACGGGATCGCCAAAATCACCATCAACCGTCCCGAGGTGCGTAACGCGTTTCGTCCGGTCACCGTTAAAGAGATGATCCAGGCGCTCGCAGATGCCCGTTACGACGACAATATCGGCGTGATTGTCCTTACCGGGGAAGGCGAAAAAGCGTTCTGTGCCGGCGGCGATCAGAAAGTGCGCGGCGACTACGGCGGATACCAGGATGACTCTGGCGTGCACCACCTGAACGTGCTCGACTTCCAGCGCCAGATCCGCACCTGTCCAAAACCGGTTGTTGCGATGGTGGCTGGCTACTCCATCGGTGGCGGTCACGTGCTGCACATGATGTGCGACCTGACAATCGCGGCAGAAAATGCCATCTTTGGCCAGACCGGCCCGAAAGTCGGCTCCTTCGACGGCGGCTGGGGTGCCTCCTACATGGCCCGTATCGTGGGTCAGAAAAAAGCACGCGAGATCTGGTTCCTGTGCCGTCAGTACAATGCCCAGGAAGCGCTGGACATGGGGCTGGTTAACACCGTGGTGCCGATTGCCGATCTGGAAAAAGAGACCGTGCGCTGGTGTCGTGAAATGCTGCAAAACAGCCCGATGGCGCTGCGCTGCCTGAAGGCGGCACTGAACGCCGACTGCGATGGTCAGGCCGGGCTGCAGGAGCTGGCAGGAAATGCCACTATGCTGTTCTACATGACCGAAGAGGGTCAGGAAGGGCGTAACGCGTTCAACGAGAAGCGCCAGCCGGACTTCAGCAAATACAAACGGAATCCGTAATGCGCAGCGTACAGATCTACCGCTGGCAGGTACCGATGGACGCGGGTGTGGTTCTGCGCGAACGGCGGTTAAAAACGCGCGACGGTCTGTTCGTTCATCTGCAGCAGGGCGATCGGCAAGGGTGGGGCGAAATCTCCCCCCTGCCGGGCTTCAGCCGCGAGTCGCTGGAGGAGGCAGAAGCCTCGCTGCGGGCCTGGTGTCTGGCCTGGCGCGACGGCGCAGATCCGCAGTTGCCCGGTCTGCCTGCGGTGGATTTTGGCATCAGCTGTGCGCTGGCCGAGCTGGGCGGTATGCTGCCGCAGAAAGCCGATTATCGCGCAGCCCCGCTCTGTACCGGGGATCCTGACGAACTCTTTGCCGTGCTCGCCGCCATGCCGGGCGAAAAAGTGGCGAAGATCAAAGTGGGGCTGTACGAAGCGGTGCGCGACGGCATGGTGGCGAATCTGCTGCTGGAGGCCATCCCGGATCTGCGTCTGCGCCTTGATGCCAACCGTGCCTGGACTCCATTGAAAGCGCAGCAGTTTGCGAAGTACGTTAACCCGGCGTATCGGGATCGTATCGCCTTTCTGGAGGAACCCTGTAAAACGCGTGCGGACTCGCTGGCGTTTGCCCGGGAGACAGGGATTGCCATCGCCTGGGATGAAAGCCTGCGCGAGGATGATTTTGCGTTTGTCGCCGAGCCGGGTGTCAGCGCCGTGGTGATCAAACCGACTCTGACCGGCAGCCTGGAGAAAGTGCGCCAGCAGGTCTCTGCGGCACAGGCGGCAGGCCTGACGGCGGTGATAAGCTCCTCCATTGAATCCAGTCTTGGGCTGACGCAGCTGGCACGTATCGCGGCCTGGCTGACGCCAGACACGGTCCCCGGCCTGGACACGCTAAACCTGATGCAAGCTCAGCTTATCCGCTCATGGCCTGACAGTACGCTGCCGCAACTCGACGTCGAGGCGCTGGAGCCGCTGCTATGAGTTTTACCGACTGGCCGTGGCGGCACTGGTGCGCGCGGCAGGCTGATAAACCTGCGCTACGCCTGAATGAAGAGACACTCACCTGGCAAACAGCTGTGCGATCATGTAGATCGCCTGGCGACGGGTTTTCATCGTCAGGGCGTACAGGAAGGTGACGGCGTGATGCTGCTCGCCCACAATCATCCGCACACCCTGCTGGCGTGGCTGGCGCTGCTTCAGTGCGGGGCGCGCATTCTGCCCGTTAACCCTCAGCTGCCGCGTCCGCTGCTGGATGTCTTATTGCCGCAAATGACATTGCGTTTTGCGCTGGTATTGACCGGCGTGTTCGATGGGCTACCTGGACTGGCTTTACGCGATGACAAGGGGCACTACAGCGTTGCATGGCAACCAGAACGTCTGGCCTCCATGACGCTTACGTCCGGCTCGACCGGTTTACCCAAAGCGGCGGTGCATACCTGTTCGGCCCACCTTGCCAGCGCGCAGGGCGTTCTGGCCCTCATGCCGTTTAGCGGCGACGATGACTGGCTCCTTTCGCTGCCGCTTTTTCATGTCTCCGGGCAGGGCATTTTATGGCGCTGGCTGCACGCCGGGGCACGCCTGACCGTGCGTGAAAAACAGCCGCTGGAGCAGGCATTGCAGGGCTGTACTCACGCCTCTCTGGTACCAACGCAGCTGTGGCGCCTGATCAATGGCGAGCATCGCGTCGCTCTGAAAGCCGTCCTTCTCGGCGGGGCGGCCATTCCTGTAGCGCTGACGGAGAAGGCACGCGAGGAGGGCATTCGGACCTTCTGTGGTTACGGTCTGACTGAATTTGCCTCCACCGTCTGCGCCAAAGAGGCGGACGGAGAACCGGATGTCGGTGTCCCTTTACCGGGGCGAGAGATACAGGTCGTCGAGGGGGAAGTCTGGATCAAGGCACGCAGCATGGCGGCGGGTTACTGGCGAGACGGCGCATTGCTCCCGCTGACCAATGCGCAGGGCTGGTTCGCCACCCGCGATCGCGGTGCGTTGTGCGACGGTCGGCTGACCATCCTGGGTCGGATGGATAATCTCTTTTTCAGCGGCGGGGAGGGGATCCAGCCGGAAGAGCTGGAGCGGGTGATCGGCACCCATCCTCAGGTAAACCAGGTGTATGTGGTTCCCTTCGATGATGTCGAGTTTGGTCAACGGCCGGTGGCGGTCGTCGAGTGCGAAGCGGGAACGGATATCGCCCAGCTACCGCACTGGGTGAGCGATAAGCTGGCGCGCTTTCAGCAGCCGGTACACTGGCTTATGCTCCCGGCTGAACTGAAAAATGGCGGAATTAAAATCGCCCGCCGCGCCCTGCAACAGTGGGTTCATCAGTCGTTACGAGGTTGAGTTGCGAGTCTTCCCGGTGATCGGCTGCGGGTAAAGGGCAGGGCGCAGGCATTCATCCTGCGATAAAAACGGGAGCTCAGGCTCCCGTTTCGTTTTTGACTTCGCTGCCATTCAACGCATCCGTGCCGTTAAACTGACGTCGCTGGCATCCTCAGGGTAACGCTTTTTCCGAATTTAACATTGTTAAAACCTGTAAGTATCAACTCGTTACAATCTAATTTTTTTATTATCTCGCCTCAGCGTTGATCGCAGGCCGACTCACGTTAAAATCTCGCGGTTTTGAATAATTCTAATCACATTGCGCGGGATCACGACAATGAAAAAAGTGGCATTACTGGGCTTAGGCCTGATGTTTGCGTCAGCAGCGGCAAACGCAATCTCTTTTAACGGCTCGGCGGGTAAGGACTATACCCACCTGGGCTTTGGCCTTGGCACCGAGACGTCCGGTCTGGCGATGACCGGTGGCTGGACCCATAACGACGATGATGGCGATGCCGCCAGCCTCGGTCTCGGTCTGAACGTTCCTCTCGGTCCATTCCTGGCCACCGTCGGCGGAAAAGGGATCTACACCAACCCAAACAACGGCGACGAAGGTTACGCCGCGGCGGTGGGCGGCGGTCTGCAGTGGAAGATTGGCGACAGCTTCGGCCTGTTTGGCGAGTACTATTACTCTCCAGACTCGCTCTCCAGCGGCATCAACAGCTATAAAGAAGCCAACGCCGGTGCGCGCTGGACCATCATGCGTCCAATCACCATTGAAGCCGGTTATCGTTATCTGAACCTGGCCGGTAAAGACGGCAATCGCGATAACGCCCTGGCCGATGGCCCATATGTTGGCGTGAGCGCGGGCTTCTAATCTATTTCGGCGCAGTGCTCTGCTGCGCCAGTTTCTCTTTTCACCCATCACCATTGCGCTATAGTGTTTTGACCATAGAAGTGGGGAGAACACAATGATTAACGTGGAAATGTTATCCACTGGCGACGAAGTGCTGCATGGGCAAATTATTGATACCAATGCGGCCTGGCTTGCCGATTTATTCTTTGAGCAGGGATTACCACTCACGCGCCGCAATACGGTGGGCGACAATCTTGAGTCACTGGTGAACATTCTGCGCGAGCGCAGCGAACAGGCTGACGTGCTGATTGTGAACGGCGGGCTCGGCCCGACCAGCGACGATCTCAGCGCTCTGGCCGCCGCGACAGCGAAAGGCGAAGGGCTGGTGATGCATGAAGAGTGGCTGGCACAGATGGAGCGCTTTTTCTCCGATCGTGGCCGCGTCATGGCCCCGAGCAACCGCAAACAGGCTGAGATCCCCGCCAGTGCCGAACTGGTTGATAACCCGGTTGGCACCGCCTGCGGGTTTGCCATTCAACTCAACCGCTGCCTGATGTTCTTCACGCCGGGCGTGCCGTCTGAATTTAAAGTGATGGTTGAGCAGCAGATCCTGCCGCGCCTTCGTCAGCGTTTTACCCTGCCGGAGCCGCCGCTGTGTCTGCGCCTGACCACCTTTGGCCGCTCTGAAAGCGATCTGGCCCAGAGTCTGGATCACCTGCAACTCCCGCCGGGCGTGTCGATGGGCTATCGCTCCTCGATGCCGATTATCGAGCTTAAGCTCACCGGCCCGGCAACAGAGAAAGCCGCCATGCTGGCGCTGTGGCCGGAAGTGCAGCGTGTCGCGGGTGAAAGCCTGATTTTTGAGGGCACCGAAGGGCTGCCAGCGCAGATCGCCCGTGAGTTGCAGTCCCGCCAGTTGAGCGTGACCCTGAGCGAGCAGTTTACCGGTGGATTGCTGGCATTACAGCTTTCACGCGCCAGCGCGCCGCTGCTGGCCAGTGAAGTGGTGCCGTTCCAGCAGGAAACCCTGGCGCAGACCGCTCGCTGGGCATCAGAACGCAGAGTGAAACATTTTGCCGGACTGGCGCTGGCCATCGGTGGCGTGGATGACGAGCACCTTAACTTTGCGCTGGCGACGCCGGAAGGCACACACGCGCTGCGGGTGAAAATGAGTATCACCCGTCACAGTGTGGCGGTGCGTCAGGAGGTGTGCGCCATGATGGCGCTCAACATGCTGCGCCGCTGGCTAAACGGGAAAGAGGTCGCCAGCGAACACGGCTGGATTAACGTTGTTGAGTCGGTGTTTGTCGAGTGATGAATCTGCCGGGGCGGACACCCCGGCAACCTCTAGCCCAGTGCCTTTGCCAGTAAGGTAATGGGATGCTCGCAACGTTTGCGGGTGGACATCTCAATCTGCCATTTGCAGGTTTCGCAGTCCGTCACTACGATATCTGCGCCGCTCTCTTCAATCTGACGGAACAGCGGCGCGCCAATCGCCTGCGAGGTAGGGTAGTTTTCTCGCTTAAACCCGTAGGTGCCCGCAATGCCGCAGCAGCGCGAATCCAGCACCGTCAACGTCAGCCCCGGTATCAGCCGTAGCAATTCCAGCGTATACAGCGACAGCCCATTTTTTCCATATGACAGGGCGTGTGATAAACCACGTTCAATGGCAATGGTTTCAGTGGCAGGGTCTGTCCACTGTTCAGCTTGCGCCACAGGAAGCGAGTCGCCAGTTCAATATGGTCGCGCAGGTCGGTATTTTCCACGTCCAGAAGATGCGGATATTCATCCCGCAGCGTGAAGGTGCAGGTAGACGACGTGGCGAGCACCGGGATCCCTTTTCCGACAATGGCTTTCGCGCAAGGCGGTGACGTTGCTGTTCGCCTGCTTGCGCGCTTTATCCGTGAAGCCGTTGGCAATCAGCGGCACACCGCAGCACTTCTCTTTAGTCAGTAGCTGTACGCCCAGTGCCCATCGCATTCAGGACGTTGAGCAGATCTTTTCCCAACTGAGGGTGATTGTAATTCACGTAGCAGCCGTGGAAGAAAGCCACCTGATCGCTAAACTGCGCCTGTTCCGCCGCCACGGATTTGTACCAGCCGCGAAACGTCCCCTGAGAATATTTCGGCAGACTGCGACGGTGGTCGATTTTCAGGGTGGCATCCAGCCAGCTTGCGTACCGGTTTCAGCGAGGTCGCAGCGTTCACCAGCGGGGCGAACGGCGTTGAAACAGTGCCCATCAGGTCGGTATGGCTGAGGATGGCATCACGCAACGTCGGTTTTTGGGTGCTATAACGCGCGCGGGCACGCTGAATGATATCGCCGATTTTGACATCTGACGGGCAAGCCACTTCGCAGCGCTTGCAGTTGATGCAGTATTTCAGTGCTTCATCGTACAGCGCGCCGTCCTTCAGGCGCAGGCGCTCCCCGTCTGGACCGGCCTGCTTCGGCCCCGGGTATTGCGGGTTTACGCCGCTGACCGGGCAGACCGTAGTGCAGACCGTGCATTTAATGCAGCTTTCAAAGCGGGTGTCGTTCATTGTTCGGCCTCCATGCTGTGGATAATCTGCCCGGCGACATGCAGTGCCGTTATCGCGCATACGCCGCCGCCGCAACCCTGGGCAATAGGATCGTAGCCACCCAGAATCGAGCCGATGGCGTAGAGATTTTCAACGGGTGTACCGGAGAGTTGAGGACGCAGATGTTCATCGACGATCACCCCGAACTGTTGCCAGGGCTGCGGCGTGAAGAAATCACTCTGGTACCAGTCTGCACGCGAGGCGCTTTGACGAACATCCAGCCCGAGGATGGCCTCGCGGATGCCTTCCCGGCTGCTCAACAAGCCGTTGCTGAAGAAACTGCCGCTGGCGAGCACCGTATGGCGGGCGCGCAACGGAATATCGCCGTGGTTACGGGTCCAGATTTCGCTTACCGCGCCCTGCGCCAGCGTGATTTTTTTGACTTCGTCGCCTGCCATCCATACGCCCACCCTGGGCAATAAATTGCCGCTGGAGCTGATTATGCAGACGAATGCCCGGCACCGAAGGGGGAAGCGTCGGCAGTAAACCCAGAGAGCAGGGCAAGCGATCGGACAGCCAGTGCCAGAGGCGATTGTCCGTTAAGCCGAAACAGGCCGGCATAAACAGAGCATCGCAGGTTTCGCCGAGCGGCCGGAGTGCCTCATACAGTTGCGGCCATTTATCTTCATGATCCAGCAGGCGGGCAATATTCACCGCACGAAACTCGCTGGGGTTGTCACGCAGTACGTCGAGTTCTGGAAGGTCGATCTCAGCGGCATCGACGTTAATCCCCCGCTGGCTCAGCGAGGCGGCGGCCAGGTGCGGCTGGAAATCAAGAAAACCGCTGATCCCGACCACCAGCACACGCTTCGCGTCGAAGGGGGCGACGGGGACCTCTTCCGGGCTGAGCCAGGCAGATCGCAGGGTGCCAAGTGGAGTCACACGCTGATGATTTTTGCTGCGCGTTGCCCTGTAAGCCTGCGCCGCTGCCTGCCAGCAGCGTTTCCGCTTCCCTGGCGTAGCGTAATAACGTTTTCGACGCCCGTCAGGCGGTAGGGGTGCGCTGGCAGCAAATCGTCAAAGGCCATCGGCCCTAACAGATCCAGCGAGCCGGACGAGAAATGCAGCGCGCTCTGGCCCCGGGTCACGATGGCGCAGCGAAGCCCGTGCGTCGTGAGTTTGATGCCGCAGAGCAAACCCGCCAGGCCACCGCCGACAATCAGGGTATCAAATTTCATCCTGCGACTCCTTCTCCAGACCACAAAGCCCCTGGTAGACCCAGCGGGTAAACTCGCTTTCACGCAGGGCATCGCCCCAGGCGACAGGCTGAATGCCTTTCCAGCGCTCGTTTAAAAATTCACTCAACTGGCTCAGTGACTGGCTTGAGGTAGTGACATGAAAGCGCTGTAACAGTCCTACTGCCCGGCAGGCGCACAGTTCGCCCTGACAGGTTCCCATGCCGACGCGGGTACGGCGGCGTAAGTCCAGCAGATTGTTCACCGTCAGATTCTCCACGGCGTATTGAACTTCCCCGGCGGTCACCGCCTCACACTCGCACACCAGGCTGCGGCTAAGCCGCCCTCCGCCAAGCCATGCGGGTGTTCTGTCACCGTGGCGATAGAGGGCAGAGCCGCGCAGCGGGGCGGGGAGCGAGATGATTTTTTGCAGGGTTTTTTCGGTTGCTTCACGCGAGCCGGGCAGAGGCTTTTCCGCCGTGACGCACGCTTTGGTGTTGCCCAGTTTCCGGCACACGGCATCGGTGGTCCATTGCGCCATCAGGCGATAGGTCATCAGCTTGCCGCCGGTAATGGTGATAAAGCCCTCCATCCCGTCACGTTCGGCGTGATCGAGCAGCACAATGCCGCGGCTAACGTTACGTCCACTCGGATCGTCATCGCTGGCCACCAGCGGACGAACGCCGGCATACGCGCGCAGAATACGGGTTTGTGCCATGACAGGTGCCAGTTTTTCACCTTCACGCAGCAGGATATCCACCTCGTCAGCCGTCACCCGGTTGGCGTCAATTTCGCTGTAGTCAACGTGGGTTGAGGTGGTGCCAATCAATGAAATGGTATCCCCCGGCACCAGGATATCGGCATCAGAGGGTTTACGGCAGCGGTTAATGACGTGGTTGTTGATGCGGTGATCGAGGATCAGCAGGGAACCTTTTGCCGGAAACATACGAACGGAGAGGTCGGCATATTCCGCGATGCGCTGACCCCAGATCCCCGCCGCGTTCACCACGACGGCGGCAAAGAGGTCGCTGTGTTCTTTGTATTGCGTATCAAATACCCGCACGCCGCGAACGGTGTTGCCTTCGCGGATCAGCCCGGTGACCTCATGCCCGGTCAGGATACGCGCGCCGTGCTCGCGGGCGTCCAGCATATTGGCGGCCGTCAGCCGGAAGGGATCCACCGTGCCGTCCGGGACCGTAACTGCGCCGATCAGGGCAGGGTTTACGGCGGGTTCTATACGGCGGGCCTGCGCAGGGTCAATCGCTTCAGCAGCGATCCCGGCTGCGGTACAGGCGGAAATAAAGGTCTGTTGAAACGACAGATCATCTTCTGGCAGCGTGATAAACAGACCGTTGGTTGGTTCAACGCAGTGACGGGCAATGCGCCTGAGGATCTGGTTTTCAGCAATACACTCCCGTGCGGATTCCGCATCCGTGACCGCATAGCGCGCGCCGCTGTGGAGCAGGCCGTGATTACGCCCGGTCGCCCCTGTCGCGATATCATGGCGTTCAAGAAGCGTCACGCTTAAGCCCCGCAGCGCACAGTCCCGGGCAATCCCCGCCCCGGTTGCGCCACCGCCAATGATTATCACATCGCTGTAACGAGGATCCTGAAGTGTCATCGTCTTTCCTCTATGTTCGTTTTTCTATCATTTAGCCACATGAAAGTTGTGGTTTGTTTGATTTCGAACATAAACGCGCCTGATACGAAAATGAAACGCCATTCCATGCGTCTTTATGCGCATTCTGTCATAATTTCTGTAACAATCTGTGCGTTGATTCACAGTAACAATCGCTGTGATTTCTTAACATCCCCGCCTCTGGAATCAGGTGCGAGCCACCTGCTCACTTTCTCTAAGGCCACGGAGGCTGTCATGCTCAGTATCTTTAAACCTGCGCCGCATCAGGCGCGTCTGCCAGAGGCAGAAATAGATCCGCTTTATCGCCGCCTGCGCTGGCAAATCTTCCTGGGGATTTTCTTCGGGTATGCGGCTTATTACCTGGTGCGTAAGAACTTTGCGCTTGCCATGCCCTATCTGGTGGAGCAGGGCTTTTCGCGCGGCGATCTGGGGTTCGCGTTGTCCGGCATCTCCATCGCCTATGGTTTTTCCAAGTTCATCATGGGGTCGGTGTCGGATCGTTCGAATCCGCGCGTGTTCCTGCCTGCCGGGCTGATTCTGGCGGCAGCGGTGATGCTCTTTATGGGCTTCGTTCCCTGGGGCGACCTCCAGTATTGCGGTCATGTTTGTGCTGCTGTTCCTCTGCGGTTGGTTCCAGGGGATGGGCTGGCCGCCGTGCGGACGCACCATGGTGCACTGGTGGTCGCAGAAAGAGCGTGGCGGCATCGTGTCGGTGTGGAACTGCGCGCATAACGTCGGCGGCGGTATTCCGCCACTGCTTTTCCTGCTCGGTATGGCCTGGTTCAACGACTGGAAAGCGGCGCTCTATATTGCCTGCCTTTGGCGCCATCGTGGTGGCAATTATCGCTTTTGCCCTGATGCGTGATACACCGCAGTCCTGTGGCCTGCCGCCGATCGAAGAGTACAAAAACGACTATCCCGATGATTACAGCGAGCAGCACGAAGAAGAGCTGTCGGCAAAACAGATCTTCATGAAATATGTGCTGCCAAACAAACTGCTGTGGTACATCGCGGTGGCGAACGTGTTTGTTTATCTGCTGCGCTACGGCATTCTCGACTGGTCGCCAACCTATCTGAAAGAGGTGAAGCACTTCGCGCTGGATAAATCTTCCTGGGCCTACTTCCTGTATGAGTATGCGGGGATCCCGGGCACGCTTCTATGCGGCTGGATGTCGGACAAAGTCTTCCGGGGCAACCGTGGTGCGACGGGCGTCTTCTTTATGACTCTGGTGACCATTGCGACCATCGTTTACTGGCTCAACCCGCCGGTAATCCATCCGTAGACATGGCGTGCATGATCGTCATCGGCTTCCTAATCTATGGCCCGGTAATGCTGATTGGCCTGCACGCCCTGGAGCTGGCACCGAAAAAAAGCGGCAGGGACAGCGCGGGCTTTACCGGTCTGTTTGGCTATCTGGGCGGTTCGGTCGCGGCCAGCGCCATTGTTGGCTATACCGTTGACTTCTTCGGCTGGGACGGCGCTTTATGGTGATGATTGGCGGGAGCGTCCTGGCGTACTGCTGCTGATTGTGGTCATGATCGGGGAAAAACGTCACCACGCTGAAGTGCTGGCTCGTCGTCAATAAGGAGAAGGGCTTTGAAACTGACCCAATTAGCGACTGGCCTGCTGCTGGCGGGGCTGATGACCGGCTCCGCGCTGGCGGCCGATAAAATTGTTATCGCCCACCGTGGCGCGAGCGGTTATTTGCCGGAGCACACGCTTCCGGCAAAAGCGATGGCCTATGCACAGGGCGCGGACTATCTGGAGCAGGATCTGGTGATGACGAAGGACGACCAACTGGTTGTCCTGCATGATCATTATCTGGATCGCGTGACGGATGTGGCGGAACGTTTCCCGGACCGCGCCCGTAAAGATGGCCGTTATTACGCCATCGACTTTACGCTGGCGGAAATCCGTTCGCTGAAATTTACCGAAGGTTTTGAGATCGAAAACGGCAAGAAGGTGCAGGTCTATCCGGGACGTTTCCGATGGGCAAATCTGACTTCCGCATTCACACTTTCGAAGAGGAAATAGAGTTTGTTCAGGGGCTGAACCACTCCACCGGTAAAAACATCGGTATCTACCCGGAAATCAAAGCGCCGTGGTTCCACCATCAGGAAGGCAAAGATATTGCGGCGAAAACGCTGGCAGTGCTAAAGGAGTATGGCTACACCCGCAAAGAGGACAAGGTGTATCTCCAGTGTTTTGATGCCGCTGAACTGAAACGCATCAAAACCGAGCTGGAGCCGAAAGATGGGGATGGACCTCAATCTGGTGCAACTGATTGCATACACCGACTGGAATGAAACTCAGGAGAAACAGCCTGACGGCAAGTGGATCAACTACAGCTACGACTGGATGTTCAAACCGGGAGCAATGCAGCAAATTGCGCAGTACGCGGACGGTATTGGGCCGGATTACCACATGCTGGTGGCGGACGGCTCAACGCCGGGTCACGTTAAGCTGACGGCGATGGTAAAAGACGCCCATGCCAGCAAGCTGCAGGTGCACCCGTACACGGTGCGTGCAGACCAGTTGCCGGACTATGCGACGGACGTGAATCAGCTTTACGACGTGCTGTATAACCAGGGCGGGTGTGGACGGGCTGTTTACGGACTTCCCGGATAAGGCGGTCGAGTTTATTCAGCGGAAGTAGATTTGGTTGGTCGGGTAAGACGAAGACATCACCTTAACCCTCTCCCACGGAGAGGGGATAAGGGCGCTTACATTTCGATTTCGATATCCCCTTTTGCCGGCAGCAGCAGGGCAAAATTTCCCCTTCGTTAATGAAGGCCAGCGGCTCGGTGATCCAGTCGACCTGGCCTATCACCAGACGGCAGCGGCAGGAGCCGCAGTAACCTTCACGGCACTGGTATTCAACTTCCAATCTGGTGAGATTCCAGCGCAACGAGCAGGGAAGGGTGCTCTTCCTGGCACAGGAGCTCTGTGCCAGAAAGACGAAGCGTCACGCGGCTCATCAGAGCTGGAAATCGCTCAAATCGTCAGTGTTGACTTCGGAGTCAATCTGACCGACGAGGTAGGAACTCACTTCCACTTCCTGCGGCGCCACCTGCACGTTATCGGAAACCAGCCAGGTGTTGATCCACGGGATCGGGTTGGAGCGGGTCTGGAACGGCAGATCGAGACCAACCGCCTGCATACGGATGTTGGTGATGTACTCCACGTACTGGCAGAGAATATCTTTGTTCAGGCCGATCATAGAGCCGCCCTGGAACAGGTATTCCGCCCACTCTTTCTCCTGCTGCGCCGCCTGAACAAACAGGTCGTAACTTTCCTGTTTGCACTCTTCAGCAATTTCGGCCATCTCGGGATCGTCCACGCCGCTGCGCAGCAGGTTCAGCATATGCTGGGTGCCGGTCAGGTGCAGGGCTTCATCGCGGGCGATCAGGCGGATGATTTTGGCGTTGCCTTCCATCAACTCGCGTTCTGCGAAGGCGAAGGAGCAGGCAAAACTGACGTAGAAGCGGATCGCTTCCAGCGCGTTCACGCTCATCAGGCACAGGTAGAGCTTTTTCTTCAGCTCACGCAGATTCACGGTCACGGTTTTGCCGTTCACGGTGTGCGTGCCTTCACCCAGCAGATGCCAATAGCTGGTCATCTCGATCAGGTCGTCATAGAAGTGAGAAATGCCTTCGGCGCGCTTCAGGATCTGATCGTTGGTGACGATATCATCAAACACAATCGCCGGATCGTTGACGATGTTACGAATGATATGGGTATAAGAGCGGGAGTGGATCGTCTCGGAGAACGCCCAGGTCTCAACCCAGGTTTCCAGCTCCGGGATAGAGATCAGCGGCAGCAGCGCCACGTTCGGGCTACGGCCCTGGATGGAGTCCAGCAGCGGTCTGATACTTCAGGTTGCTGAGGAAAATATGCTTTTCATGTTCCGGCAGAGCCTGGAAATCGATACGGTCGCGGGAAACGTCAACCTCTTCCGGGCGCCAGAAGAAGGAGAGTTGCTTTTCAATCAGCTTTTCGAAGATGTCATATTTTTGCTGATCGTAGCGTGCCACGTTGACCGGCTGGCCGAAGAACATCGGCTCTTTGAGCTGGTCGTTTTTCGTCTGTGAAAAGGTGGTGTATGCCATGAGTGTGTCCTGTTGAGATTGTACTGCCCGGCGGGCCGGGCCTACAAAAACGTAGGCCGGGTAAGCGTAACGCTACCCGGCAAAATTACTTAGATCTTACATGCGCCGCTTTCGCAGCCATCATCCTGAATGGACGGGACCAGATCGTCCTGCGCATCTTCCGCACCGTCACGGGTGTTTTGATAGTACAGGGTTTTCACGCCAAATTTATAGGCGGTGAGCAGGTCTTTCAGCAGCTGCTGCATCGGTACTTTCCCTGACGGGAAGCGTGATGGATCGTAGTTGGTGTTCGCAGAGATCGACTGGTCGATAAACTTCTGCATGATGCCCACCAGTTGCAGGTAGCCGTCGTTGTTTGGCATTTCCCACAGCAGCTCGTAGTTGTTTTTCAGCAGCTCGTAGTCTGGCACCACCTGGCGCAGGATCCCGTCTTTCGACGCTTTGATGCTCACGTGACGCGCGGCGGCTCGATGCCGTTGGTGGCGTTGGAGATCTGCGAGGAGGTCTCGGACGGCATCAGGGCAGAGAGCGTAGAGTTACGCAGGCCGTGGGTTTTAATCGACTCGCGCAGGCCTTCCCAGTCGAGGTGCAGCGCTCGCTGACGATCCCGTCCAGATCTTTCTTGTAGGTATCGATCGGCAGAATGCCTTTGGCGTAGGTGGTTTCGTTGAACCACGGGCAGGCGCCTTGTTCGATGGCCAGTTCGTTAGAGGCTTTCAGCAGGTAGTACTGAATGGCTTCGAAGGTCTGGTGCGTCAGGTTATTGGCGCTGCCGTCGGAGTAACGTTTGCCGTTTTTCGCCAGCCAGTAAGCGTAGTTGATCACGCCAATGCCGAGAGTACGACGACCCATTGCCCCGCGTTTTGCCGCTGGGATTGGGTAATCCTGGTAGTCCAGCAGCGCATCCAGCGCGCGAACCGCCAGCACTGCCAGCTCTTCCAGCTCGTCCAGGCTATTAATCGCACCCAGGTTGAACGCAGAGAGCGTACACAGGGCGATCTCGCCGTTTTCGTCGTTCACATCTTCCAGCGGTTTGGTCGGCAGGGCGATCTCCAGGCACAGGTTAGACTGGCGCACTGGTGCAACGACCGGATCGAACGGGCTGTGGGTGTTGCAGTGGTCAACGTTCTGGATGTAGATACGGCCCGTGGAAGCACGTTCCTGCATCATCAGGGAGAACAGTTCAACCGCTTTCACACGCTGCTTACGGATGCTGTCGTCGTTTTCATACTGAACGTACAGGCGCTCGAACTCATCCTGATCGGCAAAGAAGGCGTCGTACAGGCCCGGGACGTCGGATGGGCTGAACAGGGTGATGTCGCCGCCTTTCAGCAGACGGGTGTACATCAGCTTGTTGATCTGAACGCCGTAATCCATGTGACGTACGCGGTTACCTTCCACGCCACGGTTGTTTTTCAGTACCAGCAGGCTTTCGACTTCCAGATGCCACATCGGGTAGAACAGGGTGGCTGCGCCACCGCGTACGCCGCCCTGAGAGCAGGATTTCACCGCAGTCTGGAAGTGTTTGTAGAACGGAATACAGCCGGTGTGGAACGCTTCACCGCCGCGAATTGGGCTGCCCAGCGCACGGATGCGACCGGCGTTAATACCGATACCGGCGCGTTGGGAAACGTATTTCACAATGGCGCTGGAGGTGGCGTTAATGGAGTCCAGGCTATCGCCACACTCGATCAGTACGCAAGAGCTGAACTGACGGGTAGGGGTGCGCACGCCGGACATGATCGGCGTCGGCAGAGAAATCTTGAAGGTGGAAACCGCATCGTAGAAACGCTTCACGTATTCCAGACGGGTAGCACGCGGATAGTTAGAGAACAGGCAGGCGGCCACCAGAATGTAGAGGAACTGGGCGCTCTCGTAGATTTCGCCGGTCACACGGTTCTGGACCAGGTATTTCCCTTCCAGCTGCTTCACCGCGGCGTAGGAGAAGTTCATATCACGCCAGTGATCGATAAACCCGTCCATCTGCTTGAACTCTTCTTCCGTGTAGTCTTCCAGCAGATGCGTGTCGTATTTGCCCAGCTCTACCATCTTCACCACATGATCGAACAACGCTGGCGGCTCAAACTGGCCGTAGGCTTTTTTACGCAGGTGGAAAATGGCCAGACGGGCTGCGAGGTACTGATAATCCGGTGCTTCACGGGAGATCAGATCCGCCGCGGCTTTGATAATGGTTTCGTGGATATCAGACGTTTTGATGCCGTCATAGAACTGGATATGGGAGCGCAGTTCCACCTGAGAAATGGATACGTTATTCAGTCCTTCTGCTGCCCAGTCGAGAACACGATGGATTTTGTCCAGATTGATACGCTCGGTAGCACCGTCGCGCTTTGTCACCAGCAGACTCTGATTCATGTGGGTTTTTACCTGTCCGTGAAAAAAGAAAATATCCCCGCTTATCCACAGACCTCTGTGGATAAATACTACATATATAGGGGTTTTACGATAAGGATAACGCAAGATGGTGAGTATTCTAGTAAGGATTCTTTTCAGTACAAGAGTTGATTTTGAGGTTAAATTGAGGTTGTGAAAGAGTAAAAAAGCGTAAGTCCTCGTACCGTAAGGCCTGGACGTGATGTCAATAATGTAGAAAAAAAAATGAAAAATTGATCGACTGCTGATTTCTTCAACGGGTGGTCAAAAATGCGCAACAAACTGCTGCGCATTCTTAGAAAAAGAGTAGATAACCTTAGTCTTTTTTGGCGGTGGTATGGAGCATGTAGTTAACGTCCACGCCTGGCGCCAGTTTGAACTTGTCGGTCAGAGGATTGTAGTGCAGACCGGTCATGTGCTGCTCTTTCAGGGAGGTGCCATCGACCCAGCTCAACAACTCTGCCGGTTTGATGAATTTTTTCACATCGTGGGTGCCTTTTGGCACCATCCGCAGCACGTATTCTGCGCCGACCACGGCCATCAGCCACGCCTTGCCGTTGCGGTTGATGGTGGAGAAGAACACCTGGCCGCCCGGTTTAACGAGTTTTGCACAGGCGTTCACCACCGATTGCGGGTCGGGCACGTGCTCCAGCATCTCCATGCAGGTGACGACGTCATACTGTTGGGCAAACTTCGCGGCGTGTTCCTCAACCGTTTCCTGCACGTACTCCACCTGAATACCGCTTCCAGCGCATGCAGTCGCGCCACCTGTAGCGGCTCGAAGCCCATATCCAGCCCGGTCACGGTAGCGCCTTCGCGCGCCATACTCTCTGCCAGGATACCGCCGCCGCAGCCTACATCGAGCACCTTTTTACCAAACAGGCCGCCGGAACGTTCCGCGATATAGCCCAGACGCAGGGGTTAATGCGGTGCAGGGGTTTAAACTCACCTTCAAGATCCCACCAGCGCGAGGCGACGGCTTCGAATTTGGCGATCTCTTCATGGTCAACGTTGGGAGCCACCGGGGATTTTTCCGCATTCCATGGACGCTTTTACTCCGTAATTTAAAGACGAGGAAGTATATCAGGATAACAAAGCAAATTAGTTTAAACCTAAGCGGGTGTGTTATAATTTCCGACCTTTGAATCCGGGATACAGTAGAGGGATAGCGGTTAGATGAGCGACCTTGCGAGAGAAATTACACCGGTTAACATCGAGGAAGAGCTGAAGAGCTCCTATCTGGATTATGCGATGTCGGTCATTGTTGGCCGTGCGCTGCCGGATGTCCGCGATGGACTTAAGCCGGTACACCGTCGCGTACTATACGCCATGAACGTATTGGGCAATGACTGGAATAAAGCCTACAAAAAATCTGCCCGTGTCGTTGGTGACGTAATCGGTAAATATCACCCGCATGGTGATACCGCCGTGTACGACACCATCGTCCGTATGGCGCAGCCATTCTCCTTGCGTTACATGCTGGTAGATGGTCAGGGTAACTTTGGTTCGGTCGATGGTGACTCCGCGGCGGCGATGCGTTATACGGAAATCCGTATGTCGAAAATCGCCCACGAGCTGATGGCCGACCTGGAAAAAGAGACCGTTGATTTCGTCGATAACTACGACGGCACCGAGCGCATTCCCGATGTGATGCCAACCAAGATCCCTAACCTGCTGGTAAACGGTGCGTCCGGTATCGCAGTAGGTATGGCGACTAACATTCCGCCGCACAACATCACGGAAGTGATCAACGGTTGCCTGGCCTATATCGACGATGAAGACATCAGCATTGAAGGGCTGATGGAACACATCCCCGGCCCGGACTTCCCGACCGCCGCCATCATTAATGGCCGTCGCGGCATTGAAGAAGCGTACCGTACCGGTCGCGGCAAGATCTATATTCGTGCCCGCGCAGAAGTCGAAGCCGACGCCAAAACCGGCCGTGAGACCATCATCGTCCACGAAATACCGTATCAGGTGAACAAAGCGCGCCTGATCGAGAAGATTGCCGAGCTGGTTAAAGAGAAACGCATTGAAGGTATCAGTGCGCTGCGTGATGAGTCTGACAAAGACGGCATGCGTATCGTGATTGAAATCAAACGTGACGCGGTAGGGGAAGTGGTACTGAACAACCTCTACTCCCTGACTCAGCTTCAGGTCTCCTTCGGGATCAACATGGTTGCGCTGCACCATGGTCAGCCGAAGATCATGAACCTGAAAGACATTCTGAGCGCGTTCGTGCGTCACCGCCGTGAAGTGGTGACTCGCCGTACCATTTTCGAACTGCGTAAAGCCCGCGATCGTGCGCACATCCTTGAAGCGCTGGCCGTTGCGCTGGCGAACATCGATCCGATCATCGAGCTGATTCGCCGTGCGCCAACCCCTGCGGAAGCGAAAGCGGCGTTAGTGGCTCAGCCTTGGGCGCTGGGTAATGTCTCAGCAATGCTGGAACGTGCGGGCGATGACGCTGCGCGTCCAGAGTGGCTGGAACCCGAGTTCGGCGTGCGTGATGGCCAGTACTATCTGACCGAGCAGCAGGCTCAGGCGATTCTGGATCTGCGTCTGCAGAAACTGACCGGCCTTGAGCACGAAAAATTGCTCGACGAGTACAAAGAGCTGCTGGAACAGATTGCCGAGCTGCTGCATATCCTCGGCAGCGCCGATCGTCTGATGGAAGTGATCCGCGAAGAGCTGGCGCTGGTTCGCGATCAGTTCGGCGATGAGCGTCGCACTGAAATCACGGCCAATACCGCTGATATCAACATCGAAGACCTGATCAACCAGGAAGACGTTGTTGTGACCCTGTCTCACCAGGGCTACGTGAAGTACCAGCCGTTAACCGACTACGAAGCACAGCGTCGTGGCGGTAAGGGCAAGTCAGCGGCACGTATTAAAGAAGAAGACTTTATCGACCGCCTGCTGGTGGCCAACACCCACGACACCATCCTCTGCTTCTCAAGCCGTGGCCGTCTGTACTGGATGAAGGTCTATCAGCTGCCGGAAGCGAGCCGTGGCGCACGTGGACGTCCAATCGTCAACCTGCTGCCGCTGGAGCAGAACGAGCGTATCACCGCCATTCTGCCGGTTCGCGAGTACGCAGAAGGCGTGAACGTCTTTATGGCAACCGCCAGCGGTACGGTGAAGAAGACCGCCCTGACCGAGTTCAGCCGTCCACGTTCTGCCGGTATTATCGCCGTCAACCTGAACGAAGGCGACGAACTGATTGGTGTGGATCTGACCTCCGGTTCCGACGAAGTGATGCTGTTCTCTGCCGCCGGTAAAGTGGTGCGCTTCAAAGAGAGCGCAGTGCGCGCCATGGGTCGTACAGCGACCGGTGTTCGCGGCATCAAACTGGCGGGCGAAGACAGCGTTGTCTCCCTGATTGTTCCACGTGGCGAAGGCGCAATCCTGACTGTCACGCAGAACGGCTACGGTAAACGTACCGCCCAGGACGAGTATCCAACCAAGTCCCGCGGCACCCAGGGCGTTATCTCGATCAAAGTGACCGAGCGTAACGGCTCCGTGGTTGGCGCGGTTCAGGTTGATGATACCGACCAGATCATGATGATCACCGATGCCGGTACGCTGGTGCGTACTCGCGTGTCCGAGATCAGCGTGGTAGGCCGTAATACCCAGGGCGTGATCCTCATCCGTACCGCGGAAGATGAGAACGTGGTGGGTCTGCAGCGCGTCGCTGAGCCAGTGGATGACGAAGAGCTCGACTCCATCGACGGCAGCGTAGCAGAAGGTGACGATGAGATCGCACCGGAAGCGGATACTGACGACGATGCAGCGGATGACGCTGAAGAGTAATGTCTCCTGACGATAAAGGGCCGGTCTCCGGCCCTTTTCTTTTGCCGGTACACGCAATTGCAGACAACCGAACATTGCGACTATGCGCGTTTACCGCTACCTTAAAGCCCATTCCTTTTGACCCTGATGGCGGAGCCTCGCCCCCTTGAAATACCTCGTCTCCTTTCGAACCACGCTGAAAGTTTCTCGCTATCTGTTCCGGGCGCTGGCGCTCCTGATTTGGGTGTTGATCGCCCTGTTTTCGGTGTTTTACATCGTCAATGCGCTGCACCAGAAGGAGTCGGAGATCCGCCAGGAGTTCAACCTTAGCTACGAACAGTCCCAGCGCTACATTCAGCGCACCGCAGACGTCATGAAGGAACTCAAGTACATCGCGGAGAACCGTCTGACGGCAGAAAACGGCGTACTGGCCACCCGCGGACGCGACAGTAAAACCGAGGTGCCCAACTTTGAGCCGCTGTTCCCCGATTCTGACTGTTCTGTTATGGGGCCGGCATGGCGGGGTTCGCTGGCGTCACTGGCCTGGTTTATGCGCTACTGGCGCGATAACTTCTCGGCAGCGTACGATCTGAACCGGGTCTTTCTGATTGGCAGCGAAAATCTCTGTATGGCCAATTTTGGCCTGCGTGACGTGCCGGTCGATCGCGAAAACGCCCTGAAAAGCCTGCGCGAACGGATCACCAAATACCGCAACGCACCGCAGGATGAGCGCGGCAACAACCTGTTCTGGATTGGCCAGGGGCCGCGTCCAGGGGTAGGGTACTTCTATGCCATGACGCCGGTCTATCTGGCGAACCGCCTGCAGGCGATGCTCGGCACTGAACAGACTATCCGCATGGAGAACTTTTTCACCCCCGGCAATCTGCCGATGGGCGTAACCATTCTCGATGAAAATGGCCACAGCCTTATCTCGCTGGCGGGGCCAGAAACACGTCTCAAGGTCGACCCTCGCTGGATGCAGGAGCGTTCGTGGTTTGGTTATACCTCCGGTTTCCGCGATCTGGTGCTGAAAAAGAGCCTGCCGCCATCGTCCCTGAGCATCGTCTATTCCGTTCCGGTGGATCTGGTCCTGGAACGTATCCGCATGCTGATCCTCAACTCGGTGCTACTCAACGTGCTGGTGGGGATTGCGCTGTTTACCCTGGCGCGGATGTACGAGCGCAAAATATTTATCCCGGCGGAGATCGATGCTCAGCGCCTCGAGGAGCATGAGCAGTTCAACCGCAAGATTGTCGCCTCTGCGCCGGTGGGGATCTGTATTCTGCGCACCCTGGATGGGACTAACATCCTCAGTAACGAGCTGGCGCATAACTATCTCAATATGCTGACCCACGAGGATCGGCAGCGGCTGACGCAGATTATCTGCGGACAGCAGGTCAACTTTGTCGACGTGCTCACCAGCAACAACACCAATTTGCAGATTAGCTTTGTGCACTCGCGCTATCGCAACGAGAACGTCGCCATCTGCGTGCTGGTGGATGTCTCCGCGCGCGTCAAAATGGAAGAGTCGTTGCAGGACATGGCCCAGTCGGCTGAACAGGCCAGCCAGTCGAAATCGATGTTCCTTGCGACGGTCAGCCACGAGTTGCGCACCCCGCTGTACGGTATTATTGGTAACCTCGATCTGCTGCAGACCAAAGAGCTGCCCCGGGGCGTAGACCGTCTGGTGACGGCGATGAATAACTCCTCCAGCCTGCTGTTGAAAATCATCAGCGATATTCTCGACTTCTCCAAAATTGAGTCCGAGCAGCTGAAAATTGAGCCGCGCGAATTCTCACCGCGCGGAGGTGATGAACCATATCAGCGCCAACTACCTGCCGCTGGTGGTACGTAAGCAGTTGGGACTGTACTGCTTTATTGAGCCGGACGTGCCGGTATCCCTGCAGGGCGATCCGATGCGCCTGCAGCAGGTGATCTCCAACCTGCTCAGCAACGCCATTAAATTTACCGACATGGGCTGCATTGTGATGCATGTCTCCAGGGCAGGGGACTATCTGAGCATTCGCGTGCGCGACACCGGGGTCGGTATTCCGGCCAAAGAGGTGGTCAAACTCTTCGACCCGTTCTTCCAGGTGGGGACCGGGGTTCAGCGCAATTTCCAGGGCACCGGTCTGGGGCTGGCGATCTGTGAAAAACTGATCAGCATGATGGACGGCGATATCTCGGTGGATACCGAACCCGGTATGGGTAGCCAGTTTCACCATCCGCATTCCGCTGTATGCCGCGCAGTCTCCGGCCAACGGGCTGGTAGAGGGATTAAGTGATAAACGCTGTTGGTTAGCGGTCAATAATGCCTCGCTGTATGCCTATCTGGAATCCCTGCTGACGACACACGGTATTCGCGTGGCACGCTACACAGGCCAAACGCCGGACGCAGAAGACATGCTCATCACCGACGATGAACTGACGCAGCCGTGGCAGGGGTAAAGCGGCAGTGATCTTCTGCCGTCGCCATATTGGCATTGCCCAGGAGCGTGCCCACGGTGAATGGGTGAACAGCGTGGCCTCGCCGCACGAACTGATTACGCTGCTGGCGCGGATCTACCGTGTGGAGATGGAGACAGCCGACGGCACGACGGCGCTACCGTCACCGGAATCGGTGCAGTCGATGAATGAAGACATGATGATCCTGGTGGTGGATGACCATCCGATTAACCGCCGCCTGCTGGCTGACCAGCTTGGCTCGCTGGGCTATCAGTGCAAGACCGCGAACGATGGTGTGGATGCGCTGAATGTGCTGAGTAAAAACCATATCGACATCGTCCTGAGCGACGTGAACATGCCGAACATGGATGGCTATCGCCTGACCCAACGCATTCGCCAGCTGGGGCTGACGCTGCCGGTGGTGGGCGTCACCGCTAACGCCCTGGCGGAAGAGAAACAGCGCTGTCTGGAGTCGGGGATGGACAGCTGTCTTTCCAAGCCGGTAACGCTGGACGTGCTGAAACAGACGCTATCGGTGTACGCGGAGCGGGTGAGGAAGACGCGAGTATAAAAAAAGCCCACTTGTGGTAATGCCAGGCAGTTAAGCCCGGCGGATTGTTCCGTTCACCTCATGTTCAGCAGAACATGGCATTACATAACCCGTGAACGTGACAAGGGGGGCCGCCGGGCCCCCCTTGTCAATCCACGCGGCCCCGCAATGAAACCGGTGCTTCGCACTGCGCTCATCTCCCGACCGGCTGCCTGCGGTCGGCTCAACTCGACATCCTGTCTCGATTCGCCTCTGGCCGCCATCCCTGGCGTCCAGCCCTTGTCATCCGGTCTCCGTTTCGCCGGGGAATCAACACCTGTGCCACATTCAGGCGACTGAGAAGCGTGAGGGTGGGGGAATCCGGCTGAAAATCGCCGAAGCGTTGACCGCAGGCCGAGAGGGCATAGCCTGCCGGGAGCAGGGTAGCCAGGGAGTGGGAGGCGGCGAGCCCCCTGGCACGTTCACCGCAGCGGAGGGGGCATAAAGTAGAGGTGCTTTAGTGAACGTAACCCCTCCACTTCAGTCATTTAGGAATACCGAATCGTTTAACTGACTGGCATTCCCCACTTGTGGGCTTTTTTATTGCCCGCTGGCGCGGGCCTGTGGGGTGCTCTTTCTTCCTGGAAACAGAGGCCAGGGTGGTGTGAACATTCCCAACTGCCTGAAAGCGGGGCATAAAAAAGGCAACTTACGTTGCCTTTTTACGTTGACCTGCCGGTTACTCTTTATCTGCCGGACTCAGAGTCACGGAGGAGAGATAGTTCAACAGAGCGATATCGTTTTCCACGCCCAGTTTCATCATTGCAGATTTCTTCTGGCTACTGATGGTCTTGATGCTGCGGTTCAGTTTCTTGGCAATTTCGGTAACCAGGAAACCTTCTGCGAACAGACGCAATACTTCGCTCTCTTTCGGTGACAGACGTTTGTCGCCGTAACCGCCAGCGCTGATTTTTTCCAGCAGGCGGGAGACGCTTTCCGGGGTAAATTTCTTCCCTTTCTGCAGCGCGGCCAGCGCTTTTGGCAGATCGGTAGGTGCGCCCTGTTTCAGGACAATCCCTTCGATATCGAGATCCAGCACGGCGCTTAAAATGGCCGGGTTGTTGTTCATGGTCAGCACGATGATCGAAATGCTTGGGAAGTGACGCTTGATGTATTTGATCAGCGTGATCCCGTCACCGTATTTATCTCCAGGCATGGAAAGGTCGGTGATGAGCACGTGCGCATCAAGTTTCGGGAGGTTATTAATCAGTGCTGTGGAATCTTCAAATTCGCCGACTACATTCACCCACTCGATCTGTTCAAGTGATTTGCGAATACCGAACAGTACAATCGGATGGTCATCGGCAATAATTACGTTCATATTGTTCATGTATAAGGCTACCTTGCTACAGCAAGCTTTTGACATAGTCGTCAATGTCGCTGATGTATTTTTCTATGCTGGCGGCATCTTTCTCGCGAATAAGATGTTCCAGCGTTTCACATAATTGCTTGCCTGGAACCAGATTAAGCATGGCAAACACCCCTTTGAGCCGGTGTGCTGTCTGAGCCAGCGCCGCAAAGTCCGTTCGCGGCGGATTCAGTATACAACCTCTTAACATCATCCTGGTACTGTGTCTACGAAGAGAGAATAATAGCCGCTAGCCTGCAATTCGGCATTTTCATTGCCGCCCAGTGGGGATTCCGGGATCGTTTCTTGCGCCAGTTGCTCCTCTATAAGTTGTAGTACAGCTTCCTGCATGGCATTGCTCATATTAAAGTTGACGCGCACCTGGCCGGGGCCAATTTTTCGCACGCCTGGCTCATCATCGCTTAAAAGCAAGCCCGAGGCAGTAAGATTAGACGGATTATCTGTTAAAAAGAGATCATATTCTTGACTTGCCAGTCTTTCATCCGGGGAAATACAGGTCGCTCCCCAGTTTTCCAGCTGACGCACCACGATATTGCGGATCTCATTGGAGGTGACGTCTACCATGATCACCACCTCATCCAGCAGACGTTCATCCTCTTCCGCATCCTGCGGTGTCGCAGGCATCTTCACGTGCAGTGAATAACGGGTGCCCAGCGATTCACGGGCTTTGATATTCAGATGACCACCGAGCTTACGCGCCAGCTGATCGCAGAGCCAGAAGGTGAGGGCATTAGCTTTGCCGTAGTTGTCACCGTGGGTATCGTTCAGGAACGGGAAGTGCAGATTATCGATTTCGCTGGCAGTGACCCCTTCGCCGGTATCGAGGATACGGAAAGTGAGGCGGTCCTCGGCCGATTCATCGCTGCTCACTTCAAGGGTGATTTTGCCGATCTGGGTTGTCGTGACGGCGTACTGGATCAGCATCAGCAGAATGCGACGCAGCGCGTCACGGTCGCCGTGGCGTTCATCGTTGGCCCGCAGCGGGTTGTTGATTAGCAGCTGCAGCCCTTTACGCTTGATCACCGGCAGCACTTCCGGGACCACTTCATCGATCAGGTCCTGAATCGAGAACAGGGTTGCGTTGCTCTTCCAGCTGTCATTTTCCAGCATATTGGCGAGCTGGATCTCATCCACCAACCGAACCAGCGTATCGGCATGGCTCGACAGTTGCAGGCTTTCCGGGCTGGTTAACTGGGCCGCTTCGCTGGCCAGTGCCTTCAGCGGCAGTTTGAAGGCATCGCCGATATTTTGCATAAATGCCGCCCGGCCCTGCTGGTTCTTCTCGTACAGCCTCTGTGCCTGCTTGAGCTTTTTATTGACCAGTACCTCGCGATCCTGATCGCGAATGATAAAGATCTGCGTGCGTGACGCCACCTGGCTGCGGAACTGGCGGATTTCGTACAGCTCATTATTGACGGTCGCCTGAATCACGCCCTGATGCTGATCGGCCATGCTGGTAATGTTTTGCAGATTCAGGTGCGGCAGCAGGTGATCGGCAATTTTATTGCTGATTATCGTGCGGTTGGCCTCCTGGTCATGCACCAGCAGCCCCGAGCGGCAGCACTGAGACAATCTCTTCATTCAGGGCGCGCAGAACGCGCAGCTCATTGCTGGTGCCAGCGGCAACGGGAACATCGCTCTGGCGACCCGGCTGCGAGCGGAAGGTGCTGTAACCAAACAGCGCCAGCGCCAGCAGACCCGATATTAAGCAGCCAGCGGCAACAGAATATTTTGCAGGGTATCCAGCAGCAGCGTACCGAAAGGCACCTGCCAGACCAGGCGCATGCCGGTGGTGTTCAGCGAGGAGGCCAATCTCGATTTTCGAGCCATTAAAGGAGATAGAGACGCTATCCGGGCTTTCTTTGTCCGTCGGCGCGCGCAGGTTTTGCGCTGCGGTGTCCTGCTCCAGACGGAAGCTTTCGAGCGGCATATCCGGGGGGGATCAGGTCGTTAATCGGCAGATCGAAGGCCACCACCGTCGCCAGATGGCCCGGCTGATTAAAGGTGGTGCGCAGGGTAAAGTAGTAGCCATTTTGCCAGGGCCAGCCGGCGCAGGGAAGAGAAGCTTTCGCGCTCGTCCAGGGCATTGGCCTGCTGCAGCATCTCTGCGCGCCGGGAGTCGACTACCGTGCCGACCGAGGACTCTTTAAAACCGGAAGAGAGATCTTTCAACGGCAGGGTGGAGATCAGGATCATGCTGTTGTCCTGACCGTTGAGGTAGTACATCGACCAGGGAATCGTCTCCGCGCCCCACAGCGTATCGAGATAGGTCGACATGCGTTGGGTCATCTCCAGCGTGGCGCTGTCGTGGGAGCCAAAGATCAGGGCTTCGGTTTTGCGCCGCGCTTTCTCCAGATAGTAAACATCCTGCTTCAGGCGCGTCTCCTGCAACCCATCTGCGGATGAGGTGGTTGGCGTGGCTGCGATGTTGTCGTAAATCTGCCAGGTTGCGTAACGCCAGGTGTCGATGCGTTTATGGAGCGCATGGGTGATATCGACAATCTGATAACTTCTGTCTTTTAACCAGGTGTTCACCGCGCTCTGCACCATTACGCCCATGGTCACTAACAGCACAACGATCAATAGAAGAAAGAAACGGGTAATGCTGCCCGGAAGCAGGGAGAATTTGTTCGCGGCTGTGGTATCAGACTGACTCATGGATGTGTTTAACCTGTTATGGCTGCGCTTCAGGCGAGTAGGGCAGTATAAAGCGTAATAATCGAATTTCCAGCCTCACGCCACCTTAGAGGCTGACTTTTTCGCTTCGCTGTGCGAGGAAGGCGGGGTGAGTTAAATCTGTACGGTCAGACTGATATTGTACAAATAAGGGACAATACGGGAAAAAAATCGCACGAATTAACAAGAAATTAAATTACCCGTCCATTTTTTGCGTCTAAAAATAGCGCGCAATGATTTAATTAATAGTCGTTATAGTTTCGGGTGGGTAGCACAAATAATTCAGATTTGCGTAAAGAAAGGTAAAAAAAAAACCGAATGCAGTGCATTCGGTTCAATTCTGGATAAACAGACATTCAAATTTGAATGACGGTAATAAATAAAGTTAATGATGATAGCGAGAGATATTTTAGTAGCGAGGCGTCATTTTGTTTTGTCAATCAGTGCTATAATTTATTTTTTCTTAACTCTTTGATTTGTATGCTTAATTTTAACTTTTTGATTTTTGGTGGCTTTATTTTTTGGCTTTATGTGCGCCCAAAAAGTTCCCTTGTTTTTACAAATTGAAACATCTATACGGCAATATGAAACATCTTAAAAGTTTTCGTATCATATTCTTATTGGATTATTCTGTATTTTTGAGGAGAATGAGATTGCCGACTGGTTAAGAGGGTTAATCAGTAAGCAGTGGTAATAAAAGACATATAACAGAGGGTTAAAATAATGAAAGTTAAAGTACTGTCCCTCCTGGTGCCAGCACTGCTGGTAGCAGGCGCAGCGAATGCGGCTGAAATTTATAACAAAGACGGCAACAAATTAGATCTCTACGGCAAAGTAGATGGTCTGCACTATTTCTCTGATGACGACGGCGCTGATGGCGATCAGACCTACATGCGTCTCGGCTTCAAAGGCGAAACTCAGGTTAACGACCAGATTACTGGCTACGGTCAGTGGGAATACCAGATTCAGGGCAACACCACCGAGAGCGACAACCAGTCCTGGACACGTGTGGCCTTCGCTGGTCTGAAATTCGCTGAAGCAGGTTCTTTCGACTACGGTCGTAACTACGGCGTCATCTACGACGTCACCTCCTGGACCGACGTACTGCCAGAATTCGGCGGCGACACCTACGGTTCCGACAACTTCCTGCAATCCCGTGGTAACGGCGTTGCAACCTACCGTAACCAGGACTTCTTCGGTCTGGTTGATGGCCTGAACTTTGCTCTGCAGTACCAGGGTAAAAACGGCAGCGTCAGCGGTGAAAACGACACCGGTCGTAGCCTGCTGAAACAGAACGGCGACGGCTTCGGCGGCTCCCTGACCTATGACCTGGGCGAAGGCTTCAGCGTAGGCGCGGCAGCAGCATCCTCCAAACGTACCGCAGATCAGAACGGCCCGCGCGTTTACGGCCGTGGCGACCATGCTGAAGTGTACAGCGGTGGCCTGAAATACGACGCGAACAACCTGTATCTGGCAGCGCAGTACACCCAGACTTACAACGCGACCCGTTTCGGTGACTCTCAGTCCGGCGGCACTAACGCTGTTTATGGCTTCGCTAACAAAGCACAGAACTTCGAAGTGGTAGCACAGTACCAGTTCGACTTCGGTCTGCGTCCATCCGTGGCTTACCTGCAGTCCAAAGGTAAGGACATCGAAGGTAATGGCGACCAGGATCTGCTGAAATATGTTGATGTTGGCGCGACTTACTACTTCAACAAAAACATGTCCACCTACGTTGATTACAAAATCAACCTGTTGGATGAAAAATGCCTTCACCGACCGTGCCGGCATCAGCACTGATGACATCGTAGCGCTGGGTCTGGTTTACCAGTTCTAAGTCTTACGTACTATTGCAAAAGGGGCCCAAAAGGCCCCTTTTTTTGGCCTTACTATCAGGCCCTTACAAAGCGTGCTTTTTAGTGTACTCTTGCCGGTCTCAGGCTTGAGGATAATAACGAATGGAAATTACTTTTCTACGCGCCGGTTTTCTGGCGACGCTCTTAATGCTGTCTGCATGTGATGATCCCACTCCTCCGGCTAAGGCCGACACCGCCGCTGCGACGGTGCTGGAAGGGAAAACCATGGGCACCTTCTGGCGCGTTAGCGTCATTGATCTCTCTGCTGACCGGGCTGAAGAGCTGCGCGGGAAGATCCAGTCCCAGCTGGATGGCGACGACCAGCTGATGTCCACCTATAAAAACGACTCTGCCCTGATGCGCTTTAACCAGTCCCAAAGCACTTCTCCCTGGCCGGTGAGCGAAGCGATGGCGGATATTGTCACCGAGTCGCTGCGGGTGGGGTACAAAACCAACGGTGCGATGGATATCACCGTCGGCCCGCTGGTGAATCTGTGGGGCTTTGGCCCGAACAAGCAGCCGGTGAAAACCCCTGACCAGGCGCAGATTGACGATGCCCGGGCGCAAACGGGCCTGCAACATCTGACGGTCATTAATCAGGCCGGCAAGCAATACCTCGAAAAAGACATCCCCGATCTCTATGTCGATCTCTCGACAGTAGGGGAGGGGTATGCCGCCGATCATCTGGCCCGGCTGATGGCCGAGGAGGGGATCCCGCCGCTATCTGGTGTCGGTGGGTGGCGCGCTGGTCAGCCGCGGCATGAATGCCAGCGATAAGCCCTGGCGCGTGGCGATCCAGAAACCCACCGATCAGCAAAATGCGGTCCAGGCCATTGTCGATATTAACGGCCACGGCATCAGCACCTCCGGGAGCTACCGCAACTATTATGAGCTGGACGGAAAACGTATTTCCCATGTGATCGATCCCCAGACCGGCCGCCCGATTACGCATAATCTGGTGTCGGTGACGGTGATTGCCCCCCACGGCGCTGGAAGCCGATGCCTGGGATACCGGCCTGATGGTGCTGGGCACAGAAAAAGCCAAAGAGATTGTGCGTGAACAAGGGCTGGCGGTTTATATGATCACCCGCGAAGGGGAAGGGTTCAAAAACCTGGATGTCCCCGCAGTTCGCCAGCTTCCTCGTCAACGGGGCGAATTAAAAAGCAAGATTGCGGGTTTTTGTCGGGTGGCGTTCAGGCAGGCTAGGCGTATGCTTAGATAAGGAGCCGATCATGAAAAAGCCGAACCCGATGAATGACGATCAACGCTGGCTGGCGGTGCTGGCCCGCGATGGCAATGCCGATGGTCAGTTTGTGTTTGCCGTACAGACTACCGGCATCTTCTGCCGTCCCTCCTGCCGCGCGCGCCACGCCCTGCGTGAAAACGTTCGCTTTTACGCCGATGCCGGTCAGGCAGCGCAGGCGGGATTTCGTCCCTGCAAACGCTGCCGCCCGGATCAACAGGATCCGCAGGCGCAGCGGGTCGCCACCATCGAAAAAGCCTGCCGGTTACTGGAGCAGGAGCAGCCTCTGACCCTTGGGACGCTGGCGCAAGAGGTGGGGATGAGTCCGTATCACCTTCACCGACTTTTCAAAGCGTTTACTGGCATGACCCCGAAAGCCTGGCAGCAGGCGGCCCGGGCGAAACGGCTGCGTCACGCGCTGGCACAGGGCGATAAAATTACCGATTCGGTGCTGGCGGCGGGGTTCCCGGACAGCAGCAGCTATTATCGCAAGGCAGATGCCACCCTTGGGATGACCGCGAAGCAGTACCGCAACGGCGGGGACGATACCACCGTACGCTACGCCCTGAGTGACTGCACGCTGGGGCGGTGTCTGGTGGCTGAGAGCGTGCGGGGTGTCTGCGCCATTTTACCCGGGGATGATGACAGCGCCCTGATCGCCGAACTTGAAACACTCTTCCCCCACGCCCGGCGAGAACAGGCCGATGCCGCCTTCGCCGCGCGCGTTGCCCAGGTGATCGCCAGCGTGGATAACCACGATGTCGCTCTCGCCCTGCCGCTGGATATTCGCGGCACCGCCTTCCAGCGTCAGGTCTGGCAGGCGTTGCGCGCCATTCCCGTGGGCGAAACCGCAAGCTATCAGCAGGTGGCCAACGCCATTGGCCATCCCGGCGCGGTGCGGGCAGTGGCCCGGGCCTGTGCCGCTAACACGCTGGCGATTGTCATCCCCTGCCACCGGGTGATTCGTCGCGACGGCGGGCTGTCGGGCTACCGCTGGGGCACAGTCCGCAAGGCGGCGCTGCTGCGTCGCGAAGCCAACAAAGAGGAGGTGTAATGCTGGATCTTTTTGCTGATGCTGAACCCTGGCAGGAGCCGCTGGCACCCGGGGCAGTGATCCTGCGCCGCTTTGCCCAGGCGCGGGCCAGCGCCTTAATGCAGGGGATCGAACAGGTCGCCAGCGCGTCGCCGTTTCGGCAGATGGTCACCCCCGGGGGATACACGATGTCGGTGGCGATGACCAACTGCGGCGGACTGGGCTGGACCACCAACACGCGCGGCTACCTCTATTCACCCGTCGATCCGCTGACCGACGCGCATTGGCCGCCGATGCCGGACGTTTTTGCCGCCCTGTGCCATGATGCGGCCTGCGCGGCCGGTTATCCTGACTTTCAGCCGGACGCCTGTCTTATCAACCGCTACGCCGTCGGGGCTAAACTCTCTCTGCATCAGGATAAGGACGAGGCAGACCTGCGGGCGCCGATTGTTTCGGTGTCGCTCGGCCTGCCCGCGGTCTTCCAGTTCGGCGGATTACGTCGCAACGATCCGCTTCAACGCCTGCTGCTGGAGCACGGTGATGTGGTGGTGTGGGGTGGGCCTTCCCGCCTGTTTTATCATGGCATTCAGCCGCTTAAGCCGGGAGTGCATCCCCTCACGGGCGACTGTCGCTACAACCTCACCTTCCGGCAGGCGGCGAATAACGAATAAAAATAAGAATTATTCTTGATGTAAGTGGCGGGCAGTTTACACTGCTGGCTGATTTTTCTTGTCTGGATTGCTCTGTATGGAACTCCTGTTACTGGTCTGGCGTCAATACCGCTGGCCGTTTATCGCGGTGATGGCATTGAGCCTGCTCAGCGCCGCGTTGGGTATTGGGCTTATCGCCTTCATTAACCTGCGTTTAATTGAAACGGTGGACACCACCCTGATGGTGCTGCCGGAATTTCTCGGGCTGCTGGTGCTGCTGATGGCCGTCACTCTGGGTTCGCAGCTGGCGCTCACCACCCTCGGCCACCACTTTGTTTACCGCCTGCGCAGCGAGTTTATCAAGCGTATTCTGGATACCCAGGTTGAACGTGTCGAGCAACTGGGCAGCGCCTCACTGCTGGCCGGGTTGACCAGCGATGTGCGTTCAATCACCATCGCTTTTGTGCGTCTGCCGGAGCTGGTGCAGGGGATTATCCTGACCTTCGGCTCGGCGGCCTATCTGGCCTGGCTCTCCACCAAAATGCTGGCAATCACCGCCCTGTGGATTGTGATCACCATCTGGGGCGGCTACATGCTGGTGTCGCGGGTCTATAAGCACATGGCGGTGCTGCGTGAAACCGAAGATAAGCTTTATAACGACTATCAGACGGTGCTGGAAGGGCGCAAAGAGCTGACCCTCAATCGCGAGCGCGCCGAGCATATCTTTAATAATCTCTATATCCCGGATGCCCGCGAATATCGCCACCACATTGTGCGCGCCGATACCTTCCACCTCAGCGCGGTTAACTGGTCAAATATTATGATGCTGGGCGCGATTGGCCTGGTCTTCTGGATGGCTAACAGCCTCGGCTGGGCAGATACCAATGTCGCTGCCACCTACTCGCTGACGCTGCTGTTCCTGCGCACGCCGCTGCTCTCAGCCGTCGGCGCGCTGCCGACCCTGCTCAGCGCCCAGGTGGCCTTTAACAAGCTGCGCAAGTTCTCTCTCGCGCCCTATAAAGCCGAATTCCCACGTCCGCAAGCCTTCCCGGACTGGCAAACCCTGGAGCTGCGAAACGTTACCTTCCAGTATCAGGACAATGCCTTTTCCGTCGGGCCGGTGAACTTAACCCTCAACCGCGGCGAACTGCTGTTCCTGATTGGCGGCAACGGCAGCGGTAAATCGACGCTGGCGATGCTGCTGACCGGCCTGTATCAGCCGCAGTCGGGGGAGATCCTGCTGGACGGTAAACCCCTCAGCGCCGAAAAACCGGAAGATTACCGCAAGCTGTTTTCCGCCGTATTCACCGACGTGTGGTTGTTCGATCAACTGCTTGGCCCGGAAGGCAAACAGGCCGATCCGGCGCTGGTGGAGAAGTGGCTGGCGCACCTGCAAATGTCGCACAAGCTGGAGTTGCAGGATGGCAAGATCCTTAACCTCAAGCTGTCGAAAGGGCAGAAGAAGCGCGTGGCATTGCTGCTGGCGCTGGCGGAAGAGCGCGACATCATTCTGCTGGATGAGTGGGCTGCCGATCAGGACCCGCATTTCCGCCGCGAGTTTTACCAGGTACTGCTGCCGCTGATGCAGCAGATGGGCAAAACTATCTTCGCGATCAGCCATGACGATCACTACTTTATTCATGCCGACCGCCTGCTGGAGATGCGCAGCGGCCAGCTGAGTGAGTTGACCGGCGCCGAGCGCGATGCCGCCTCGCGTGATGCGGTGGCCCGTACCGCCTGAGTGTCAATGTGCCGGGTGGCGGCTTCACCTCACCCGGCCTGCGTTTTATTAGCCCGAGCAGGCGCAACGCCGCCGGGCCATTCCCCCTCATGACTGCTGCTTTTTTATTCTTTCCTCTCATCCGTTTATTAAAAATTACAAAAGCCCGCGCTATGCTTAATGCCAACTCATTTAATGGATTTATGATTAATGTCTGCATTAAGCAAAAACAGCGCACGGCTGCGCGATGAAGAGCGTGCGCGCCTGATCTGGCTGATGACCACCGACAAAGCGCTCACGTCCACTCTGCTGGGTAAACTGACCCTGGCTGAGCAATATGACGTCGGCACATTAGCCGACGATATTGCTGAGGTAGGGGCGTTGGTGGCGCATTTACCGCCACCGGATCTGGCTGACACCCTCGAAGCATTACCTTCGGAAGAGCGCCATGCCTTGTGGCGGCTGGTGCAGGATCACGAGCGCGGGCAGGTCCTGGTAGAAGCCTCGGAGAACGTCTGGGAAGATCTTATCGATGAGATGAGCGACCATGCGATCCTTGATGCCCTGCGCACCCTGGATATCGACGATCAGATTTACCTCGTTCAGCATCTGCCGCGTAACCTGACCGGACGCCTGCTGGTGTCGCTGCCACCGCAGGAACGCGCCCGCGTGCACCAGGTCCTGCACTATGAGCAGGACCGCGTCGGGGCGATCATGGAGTTCAGCGTGATCACGGTGCGCCCGGATGTGACCCTGGGCACGGTACAGCGCTACCTGCGTCGGCTCGGCAAAATGCCGAAAAACACCGATAAACTTTTTGTCACTTCCCGGGATAAAACCCTGCTCGGCGAGCTGGCGCTACAGACCATTCTGCTTAACAGCGCCCAGAGCAAAGTCAGCGAGGTGATGGACACCCAGCCGATGCTCTTCTCCCCGGAAGATGACGCCGAGAAAGCGGCCCGTACCTTTGAGCGCGACAACCTGCTCAGCGCCGCGGTAGTAGACGCGGTGGGTAAGCTGATGGGGCGACTGACCATCGATGAGATCGTGGATGTGGTCTATAAAGAGACCGATAACGATATGCGTGCCCTCGGGGGGCCTTAGCGCGGAAGAGGATGTTTATGCCCCGGTAAGCAAGGCGGTGAAAACCCGCTGGGCCTGGCTGGCGATCAACCTCTGCACCGCCTTTATCGCCTCGCGGGTGATTGACGGGTTTGAACATACCATTTCGCAGCTGGTGGCGTTGGCCTCGTTGATGCCTATTGTGGCAGGCATTGGCGGCAATACCGGTAACCAGACCATCACCATGATTGTGCGCGCCCTGGCGCTACAGCACATTCAGCCCGGCAACTTTACCTTCCTGATCCTGCGTGAGCTTGGCGTGGCGCTGATTAACGGTCTGGTGTGGGGCGGCATTATGGGGGGCGTCACCTGGTGGCTGTACGACGATATGGCGCTGGGTGGGGTAATGACCCTGGCAATGGTGCTGAACCTGCTGGTGGCGGCGTTGATGGGGGTCATCATTCCAATGGTGATGACCCGCCTCGGGCGCGACCCCGCAGTGGGGTCGAGCGTAATGATCACCGCCATTACCGATACCGGCGGGTTCTTTATTTTTCTTGGGCTGGCGACGCTGTTTCTGCTGTAGCAGCGCTGTGGCGGCGCAGACGGGCAGGGAGGATCGCCATGAGGATAATCCCACCCAGCACGCCAATGGCCAGATTGCCGGTTGAGACGGTGGCCGCGACGGTCACCAGCATCACCAGGGTTTCGGCGACGGGGGCACCTTTCACCGTGGCAGGGCGAATGCTCTGCCAGTTAAAGGTTTTGATGGCGACAATAGCCATGATCCCCGCCAGCACCGCCATCGGAATTTTTGCCATTACTTCGCTCAGGGCGGTGACCAACAGCAGCAACACCAGCCCGGCCGCCAGGGTGGAGACGCGGCTGCGACCTTTACCCATTTCGACGTTAACGATGGTCTGACCGATCATCGCGCACCCGGCGATCCCGCCGAAGAAGCCCGCCAGGATATTGGCTACGCCCAGCCCTATGCTCTCGCGGCGCTTGCTGGACGGCGTGGCCGTTAGCTCATCCACCAGTTTTGCCGTCAGCAGCGACTCCATCAGGCCGACGAAGGCAATGCTCAGCGCGCAGGGCCAGATAATGCTCAGGGTTTGCAGGTTGAGGGGCACCAGCATCTGGGTGATACCCGGCAGGCCGCCGCCGATAGATCCTTCGTCGCCCACGGTTGGCAGCAGCTGGCCGCTGGTGACGGTGTAAAGCGTCAGGACCACAATGGCGATCAGCGGGGAAGGGATACTTTTAATGTAGCGGGGTGCCCACAGCACAATCAGCAAAGTCAGCACAAACAGACCGACAATCAACGGACTTCTGCTCCAGAAATGGGGCACCTGGGCAAAGAAGATTAAAATCCCCAGCGCGTTCACAAACCCTGTCATCACCGACTGGGGAATAAAGCGCATCAGGCGCGCCATTCCCAGCGCGCCGAACAGGATCTGGATCAGGCCTGCCAGCAGCACCGCCGGCAGAATATACTGCGCGCCATGCTGATGCACCATCGGCCCAATCACCAGCGCCACCGAGCCTGCGGCAGCGGTCACCATCGCCGGACGTCCACCTATCACCGACAGCGACAGACAGAGCACCACCGAGGCGAACAGGCTCACTTTCGGATCGACACCCGCCACTACCGAGAAGGAGATCACCTCGGGGATTAACGCCAGCGCGGTGATCACACCGGCCAGGGTTTCGCGCATTAACAGCGACGGGGAACGCAGGACCGATAAGGTCCGGGGAGAGGCATGGGTATGAGACATAGTTTTTCGCAAGTTAGTGGCGGTTGGCTGGATCTGTGCGGTCGATCACAAAGGGCTGCATAGTAGCGGGAAAATGCGCATCTTTCCAGCGCAGCAGCGCTTTGACCCTACAAACATAGCGACATTGATTATCATAATTACAATAATTATTTAACCTTTAAACAATATTTAAATGTTGCTACCGTGGCGCCGCACTCGACTTCATCTGCATAAATAGCGAACAATACGCTTATTACGAAGGCATTAATTATGAAAAAAATGACTGCCCTGTTGCTGGCTGCGGCGGCAAGCTTTAGCGCTGCTCCGATGGCGGCGAAGGCTCAGGCATCGCAGGACCAGGAAACGGACGTTCTGTTAATTGGCGGCGGGATCATGAGCGCCACGCTGGGAACCTATCTGCAGGAGCTTCAGCCGGACTGGTCAATGACCATGGTTGAACGTCTGGACGGCGTAGCCCAGGAAAGCTCCAACGGCTGGAATAACGCCGGTACGGGCCACTCGGCTTTAATGGAGCTGAACTACACCCCGCAGAAAAAAGACGGCTCTATCAGCATTGAGAAAGCCGTGGAGATCAACGAAGCGTTCCAGATCTCCCGTCAGTTCTGGTCTCACCAGGTTAACAGCGGCGTAATGCATGATCCGCACAGCTTTATTAACACTGTGCCGCACATGAGTTTTTGTCTGGGGTGACGATAACGTTAACTTCCTGCGCGGCCGTTATGCTGCCCTGCAGCAAAGCACGCTGTTCCGTGGGATGAAATACTCCGAAGATCACGCTCAGATCAAGGAGTGGGGCGCCGCTGGTGATGGAAGGGCGCGACCCGAACCAGAAAGTGGCCGCGACCCGTACCGAAATCGGTACCGACGTTAACTACGGTGAAATTACCCGTCAGCTGGTGGGTTCTCTGCAGAAAAAAGAGAACTTCACTCTGTCGCTGAACAGCGAAGTGCGCGGCTTTAAGCGTAACGCAGACAACACCTGGAGCGTGACCGTTGCCGATCTCAAGCACAATGATGAAGAGCACGTCATCAAGGCGAAGTTCGTCTTTATTGGTGCCGGCGGCGCGGCGCTGAAGCTGCTGCAGGAGACCGGTATCCCGGAAGCGGAAAACTACGCGGGCTTCCCGGTTGGGGGTCAGTTCCTGGTGTCTGAAAACCCGGACGTGGTGAACCGTCATCTGGCGAAGGTATATGGTCAGGCTTCCGTGGGCGCACCGCCGATGTCAGTGCCGCATATCGACACCCGTATTCTCGACGGTAAGCGCGTGGTGCTGTTCGGGCCGTTTGCGACCTTCTCGACCAAGTTCCTGAAGAACGGTTCGCTGTGGGATCTGCTGAGTTCTACCACCACCTCGAACGTGGGGCCAATGGTTGATGTCGGTCTGGATAACTTCGATCTGGTGAAATACCTGATTAGCCAGGTGATGCTCTCCGATGACGATCGCTTTGAAGCGCTGAAAAGAGTACTACCCGGACGCGAAGCAAGCGGACTGGCGTCTGTGGCAGGCGGGTCAGCGCGTGCAGATCATCAAGCGTGACGAGGAGAAAGGCGGCGTGCTGCGTCTGGGCACCGAAGTGGTTAGCGATAAAGAAGGCACCGTAGCCGCGCTGCTGGGTGCATCTCCGGGCGCATCCACTGCCGCGCCGATCATGCTGCATCTGATGGAAAAAGTGTTCAAAGACAAAGTCGCCAGCCCGGAGTGGCAGGCGAAGCTGAAAACGATCATTCCATCTTACGGTACGGCGCTGAACGGCAACATCGATGCTACCGAGCAGGAGCTGGAGTACACCAGCCGCGTTCTGCAGCTGAAGTATGAAAAACCGCAGGCCCCGGATGCGGCGCCTCAGGCTCAGCCGCAGGCGACCTCTAAGCCGGAAAGCAAACCGGTCGCGGATATCGCACTCTGATGTAAAAAAAGCCGGGTTAACATAACCCGGCTTTTTTATTAACGCGCGACGGCGTTTTCGATCTTCTCATCTGCCTGCCAGACGCGGTATTTCACCTCGATGTTGTCCGGCGTATAGATCACAATCGGCAGCTTGCTGTTGTAGCGCAGCAGACTGTGCTCACCCAGATTCGCAGTCACAAATTTAGCGGTTTTCTTCCCTTCCGGGCAGGCCATCATCGTGGAGACCGGCGAGGTGACCTTATTAAAGACGTAATAGTCGTAGCCCCAGCCTTCCAGCGTCTTGCTGGTTAACTGGCCGCCCAGACGATGCAGGTTGCAGTCCACATCCAGCGTCTGGCCGATCAGCAGTTCTACTTTGTAATTCGCTTCATCTTTCTGGGCGGGCAGGTCGATAACCTGGCGCTTCATCCCGTGCTCCGCCTGCGGATACGGGGCCGTTTTCTCAAGGGGTTGAGCGGCAGGGGCGGCATAGGCACTGGCGCAGGCCAACGCCAGAAGGGCGACGATGCTTTTAGGTGCGTTTTTCACAGTCATTCCTTTTTATGTCAAACGGTTCCTGCTTACACTATCACAAGTGGTGTTTTTTGCCTTTATTTTATTTTTATCTGGTTTATATCACTAACAATTTGCCTTTGTTGTGGTTTTAAATTCTGGATTGGTGCGGCAGGCACGATCGTGGTAGGGTGAGCGGCAATCATTGTTATTCATCTGTGAAGGAAGAGACGCATGGTACGCCAAAAACTTAACACCCCAGCGGGGGAAAAAATTTCTGCTGGCACTGCTGACGGTGTTTCTCATCGCGGTAATGGGGGTAGGCCGTGTAACGATCATCGGTGTGGTTGAGCAGTACAACATTCCGCTGACGTCGTGGACCACCAGCATGTACGTTCTGCAATCGGCAATGGTGTTAGTTTACAGCACGGTCTTTACCGTTCTGCTGGCCATCCCGCTGGGGATCTTTTTCCTCGGTGGTAGCGATAAGCACTAAGCTTTTCGCGCTTCGCTTTTACGATATTGATTCACATTCCCTTCTGCTACTTTTTCGGGTTAAATGACGGTTTTCCCGGTAGCAGGAGCGGAGCATGGCCTCCCGGTTTTCCACGCTGCGCCAGATCCCCAAAGGGTCTGGATCGTTGGCGGCGTCAGCATGTTGATGGACATCTCCTCGGAGATCATCCATAGCTTATTGCCGCTGTTTATGGTGACCACGCTGGGGGCCAGCGTCATCTTCATTGGCCTGATCGAAGGGCTGGCGGAAGCCACGGCGCTGATTATCAAGGTTTTCTCCGGTGCCATCAGCGACTATCTGGGGAAACGCAAAGGGCTGGCGCTGCTGGGCTACGGGCTGGGGCGGCCAGCAAGCCGCTGTTCGCGCTCGCCTCCTCGTCGGGGATGATCCTCGGGGCACGGTTAATTGACCGGGTAGGGAAGGGGATCCGCGGCGCACCGCGTGATTCGCTGGTGGCCGACGTAACGCCACCCGAACTACGGGGTGCCGCCTACGGGCTGCGTCAGTCGATGGACACCCTCGGCGCGTTTCTTGGCCCGCTGCTGGCGGTCGGCATGATGCTGTTGTGGCATAACGATTTCCGCACCATTTTCTGGATCGCCGTGATTCCTGGCGTACTTGCCGTCGCGCTACTCTTTTTTGGCCTGCATGAACCCGCTTCTCCTGTCGCCCACAAACGCACCAATCCGATTAAAAAAGAGAACCTGAAACGCCTCGGTGCCCGCTGCTGGTGGGTGGTCGGCCTGGGGGCAGTCTTTACCCTGGCCCGCTTCAGCGAGGCATTTCTGGTGCTGCGCGCCCAGCAATCCGGTATCCCGCTGGCGTTGATCCCGCTGGTGATGGTCGCCATGAACCTGCTGTACGCCTTTTCAGCCTATCCCTTCGGTAAACTCTCCGATGCCATGAGCCATACCCGCCTGCTGCAAGGGGGGCTGGTGGTATTGATCGCGGCAGATATCGTGCTGGCCTTGAGCACCCACTGGGTGGGGATCATCGTCGGCGTGGCGCTGTGGGGCATTCATATGGGAATGACGCAGGGGCTGCTGACGGCGATGATTGCGAAAACAGCTCCCGCCAACCTGCGCGGAACCGCCTTTGGCCTGTTCAGTATGGTGAGCGGCGTGGCGCTGCTGATTGCCAGCCTCGGAGCGGGCATCATCTGGGAAACGTGGGGCGCGGAATATACTTTCTATACGGGGGCCGTTATCTGCCTGATAACCCTGGGGTATCTGCTTAAGCGTCCGGCAGCGTTGTAAAGCACGTTACAGCGGAAAATCATTTCGTAAATCATTCGGAGAGCGGACGCCGTTTTGTTACCAATGTGGGCCTTTCTATCAGGAGATCTCTATGAAAAGGACCACAGTTTATACCGCGCTGGCATCCGCCCTTTTGCTGCCATCGCTTTATGCACATGCCGCCCCGCAGGCGCATGTTGTCTGCGGGTATAACCACACCCTGGGCGATGATGCCATCATGATGTTCGGCAAAGCCAACCAGGCGATGTGGCATGACTTTTTTGGCAATACCCGCACGGATGCCCATTCCACCTCTTCGTCGCTGCGTAAGCAACCGGACACCACCTGCGATAACAAAGCCGACAGCTCCGCCTACTGGGTACCGTCGCTGCGCCTGCCGGATGGGACGGTGGTGAAGCCCGCCTACCAGAAAACCTACTATCAGGCTTCGCAGGTCGATCAGTACCCACTCAGCCCGTTCCCGGCCGGGCTGGCGTTGCTGGCGGGCGATCACCGCGGCACTAAACCCAACTCCCGGATCACCTTTTTATGCGCCAACGGCAAAGGCTACACCAATAAAGTCGGTGAAGTCTGTGGCCTGAGAAAAGCCAAAGATGCGGTGCAGTTCAACATCGGCATTCAGTTCCCTAACTGCTGGGATGGCATTAACCTCAAGCCGCACCACGGGATGGCTAACGCCGCCTACGATGTGAAAGGGGATTGTCCTTCCGGCTTCCCGGTGAAGATCCCGACGGTAAACATGAACGTGGCCTGGGTGCTGCACGGCATCACCTCTCTGGATACGGCGAAAGCGCAACTGTCGCTCGATCCCCACCATGAATGGCGATGCGCGCGAGGAGCACTGGGGTAGCCTCTATACCGCCCATGCCGACTTTATGAACGGCTGGACCGAAGAGGGCGCCCGCTTTATGACGGAGATGTGCATGAATCAGGGCATGGATTGCGGTACCAACGTGCCTTACGGCTATTCGAAGGCGCTGGCGAACGTCCGGGTGAGCAGCGAGACGGCGAGCGCCCCGGCGCAGACCTTATTAGTCCAGGATAACTGGCAAAACGGGGGGGCGTACCCACAATAGCGAGACCCTGAGCCTGGTCAAATTCACGATCCCACCGCTGCCGACAGGCCAGGATCCCTCTCTCTTCAAGTACAAAATTCGTATCTATGGCGGGAAAGTCGAAGCCAACGGCGCGGATCAAATCTTCTTCTACCCGGCCAGCAACGACTGGGATCCGGCTACCGTCAGCTGGAAACAACGGCCTGCCTGCAACTACAGCTCCGATGCAAAACTGTATCTCAACAACAAGCGTGAGTACCGGATGGTGGACGTCGACAAGGCGGTGCGTAAAGCGCTGGCCGCAGGAAAGACGGAAATCTCCTGGTACATCGGGGGCGACCGACAGGGCAACCACTACGAGTTCAGCCCGGCGGATTCGAAAGAGAGCCTGATGCTGATGTTGACAGGGTATAAAAAGACGCCGGAAATTTAAGCGCGCATTGAAGTATTATCTCTGAAGCCAGGCATAAAAAAACCAACCGTAAAAGGTTGGTTTTTTTTGGGATTTTTGGTCGGCACGAGAGGATTTGAACCTCCGACCCCCGACACCCCATGACGGTGCGCTACCAGGCTGCGCTACGTGCCGACGCATGAGAATTTATACTACCCATTTCCGCGCTTAATGCAAGGCCAGCCCAGGCTAACTGATTAATTTTAAATCAGTTAGCAATGAACCGTTTTTCATCCGTCAGCACCTGGAGCAGCAGGCTGAGCTGCGGCGTCTGGTCGTTGAGTTTCTCGCCCTGCAGGTTGTACGTCTTGTAGCTGCCGTTACTGTTCAGTACCAGCGTCAGGGCTGGCGTCGTGACAGCCAACGTATTGTTGCTGGCAGCGGTCACCCAGTTATGGCGACGTGTGGCGCTGAAGAGATCCTGACCCTGGGAATACTCATTGGCTGGCGTGCTGACGTGGAGCAGGCGTTGCATCAGGGTGGTCATCACATCTTTATGATCGGTCAGCATGTTAATGCGCTGCGAGGGCGTCCCCGGCCAGTGGATAACCAGCGGAACGTGCAGGCGAGGGCGCGACCAGTCAACATCCGTGCGCTCGTTGCCCAGCGGCACACCGTGACCTGCGGTGATTACCACTACCGTGTTCTCCAGCTTGCCGGACTCACGCAGGGCGTTCAGTACCCGGGCGATCTGGGCATCCACATCGCCTGCTGCCTGGGCGTAGCGGCGGGCAAAGGTTTTCTGGTTGCTGTTATCCAGCGTGGTGCCGTTGAGGGCAACCCAGGAGAACCAGCGGTTATCGTCCTGCGCATAGCGGTTCAGCCAGCTGATCCACTGCCCGGCGGTCTGGGCGTCGGACTGACTCTGGGTGGCCGGCAGCGAGAAATCGGATAACAGTGCCTGACGGTACAGCGGGCTGCTGAAGCCATCAGACGAGAAGAGCCCCAGTTGGTAACCCTGCTGGTTCAGACCGGTGATCAGCGCCGCAGGAATACGCGACGACAGTACGCCGTCCATATAGCTCGGCGAAATACCGTAGAACAGGCCGAAGATCCCGGTATCGGTGGCGTTACCGGAGCTCATATGCTGGGTAAAGTTAATGTTCTTATCGGCAAACTCCGCCAGCGCTGGCATCTGCTTCTCAAAGCGCGAGTAGTTCAGCCCGTCAACGGTGATCAGCAGGACGTTCTGACCCTGGCCCATGTCACGGTAGCGCAGATCGCTGAGCGGATACTGTACCGATACCGCTTCGGGATCGCCTTGCTCGATCAGGCGGCGCTGATACTCCTGCGCATCAAGCAGGCCGTGTTTCTCAAGGAAGCGGCGGGCCGTCATCGGATAGGAGAGCGGCAGGTTCGCGCGCTGCATGGTGACTGGGCGGTAGAAGTTGGCGTCAGCCCAGATATACATGAAATGCGAGCCGATAAAGGCCACGAAGAAAGAGGGCTGCAACCGGTTTGGCGTAGCGACGACGACGCGTCAGGCTGCGCAGCTTTTGCCAGCTCCAGGTGGCAAACAGCATCTCAATCAGCAAAATAATCGGCACGCTGATAAACATCAGCTGCCAGTCGCGTGCCGTTTCGTTCTGGTCGGGGTTAATCACCAGTTCCCAGACGACAGGATTAAGATGCAGGTGAAAACGGGTAAAGACTTCGCTGTCGATCAGTAACAGCGTCATGCCCACCGTGGCGAGAATGGCGGAGATAAACCGCATCAGCCGCTGCGACATGACGACAAACGTCAGCGGGAACAGGATCAGCAGATAAGTGGCGAATACCAGGAAGCTGAAATGGCCAATGACGCTCATCCAGGAGTAGATACGCCCGGCAAGCGTTGTCGGCCAGTCGGCGACAAACAGGTAACGACTGCCAAGCACCATCGCCAACAGAATGTTGAACAGGGCAAACCAGTGCCCCCAGCTAACCATCTGGGAGACTTTTTCACGGTAGCGCTGACGATTCGTCACCATAAACTGTCGTTCGTTTCCCTTAGTGTGCCTGGTCGTCGTTAACCGAGGACTGTAAGGCCTGAGCGAAAGATTTTGCGATTGCCTGGCGCTGGGCCGGCGCAACGCTGGTATTGATAAGGTTAGTCACCATATTTCCCCAGAACCATCAGGGAAAGGTCGGTGGGTGCCTTATGTTTTTCCAGTACGTTGAGCAGCTCACTGAGCATTTGTTCAACGTGTTCATCACTATAGCGGGAGAGTTGTGGCATAAATCGAAATCTGTTTGTGAAGGAAAGGGCAAACATATTACCGTAGCAACAGCTTTTTTTCCCCTTTTTTATCTTCGGTTGCATACATGTCTGGCGGGTGGTTGAATACGGCCCGGTCTAAAAGGAGAGTTTATCATGAGTCTGGATATCAACCAGATTGCCCTGCACCAGCTTATCAAGCGTGATGAGCAAACCCTTGAGCTGGTGCTGCGCGATTCGTTACTGGAGCCTACGCCTACCGCTGTTGACATGATCGCGGAGCTGCACCGGGTTTTACAGCGCTAAAAACAAAGCCTATGGCCTGTTCAGTGAAGAGAGTGAACTGGCGCAGGCGCTGCGCCTGCAACGTCAGGGCGACGAGGATTTCCTCGCCTTCAGCCGGGCCGCCACCGGCCGCCTGCGCGATGAGCTGGCAAAGTACCCATTTGCCGATGGCGGGATCGTCCTGTTCTGCCACTATCGTTACCTGGCGGTGGAGTATCTGCTGGTGGCGGTGCTGAACAACTTAAGCAGCATGCGCGTTAATGAGCAGCTGGATATCAGCTCCACCCACTATCTGGACATCAACCACGCGGATATCGTGGCGCGTATCGATTTGACGGAATGGGAAACCAATCCGGAATCGACCCGCTATCTGACCTTCCTGAAAGGGCGGGTAGGGCGCAAGGTGGCCGACTTCTTTATGGATTTCCTCGGCGCCAGCGAAGGGCTGAACGCCAAGGCGCAGAACAAAGGCCTGCTGCAGGCGGTAGATGATTTCACCGCGGAAGCCGAGCTGGATAAAGCGGAACGCCAGAACGTGCGTCAGCAGGTTTATGCTTACTGTAACGAGCAGCTGCAGGCGGGAGAAGAGATCGCCCTGGAGTCGCTGTCAAAAGAGTTAGCGGGCGTCAGCGAAGTGAGTTTCCAGGAATTTACGGCTGAGAAAGGCTATGAGCTGGAAGAGAGCTTCCCGGCGGATCGCAGCACGCTGCGTCAGCTCACCAAGTTTGCCGGTAGCGGCGGTGGGTTAACCATTAACTTTGATGCCATGCTGCTCGGCGAGCGCATTTTCTGGGATCCGGCGACCGACACGCTGACCATTAAAGGCACTCCGCCAAACCTGCGCGACCAGCTGCAGCGTCGCACCTCCGGCGGTAAATAACGGCCGTAAAAAAACCCCGCAATGCGGGGTTTTTTCTCAACCTGTAAGCGATTACGCGCGAACGAAGTCGATGTGAGCCAGTTTTGGCTTGAACGGGTGACGCTGAACAGCCTGAACCTTCACTTTTTCTTCTTTACCGTCAACAACCAGGGTCAGAACTTCGCCATAGAAACCAGGCTTGTCCTGCAGGTTCCACACTTTGTCGTGGTCCAGTTCGATTGCGATTGGCGCAGCTTCGCCGCCATAGATGATGGCAGGGAATTTGTTTGCTACACGCAGGCGGCGGCTCGCACCCTTGCCCTGCTCTTTACGTACTTCTACATTGATAGTTAACATTGATTTCTCTCTGTACATATTATTCCTGCTACAGGCGACCCAGCAGCAGGTAAGTGTTCTGCCTCACGGATGTGAAGCGGGCGGCATTTTATACTCAAATGGCCTGCACATCAATGAAAAGTCCCTTTATCCACGCAATTCGTTAGCCCGGCGATAGCGGCCTTCATAATCAAAAACCTTTTCGCGCACCTGCCAGAACTGGCCTTTTTTCCGCGCTACCACGAAGTCAGGGTGGCGCAGCAACGGCTGCTGATGAACGATATCGGCCGCGGTGATCCAGCGCAGCGGCACGCCGGGCGTGCGGGTATGCGGACGGATAAACAGCTGCTCAAAGGCGGTACGCTGGGCGGGCGTCTGCAGACGGAAGCGCTCACTGACATCGGCGCCATCTTCGTCGTAATAGGTAATTTTCAGCCATTCGCCTTTCTCGTCCGCGCCGTGAGCCAGCACCATCCCGCTGCAGCGCAGCACCAGCGCGTCTTTCAGCTTCAGGGCCGCTTTCAACATATCGTCGGGATCGACCAACACCGCATCGCAGCACGACAGCGACGGGCCGGCAATGTCGTTTTCAGCATTGCACTGCGGGCAGTTTTTAAAGCGGAAGCGGTAGTCGCACTGTTCCCGATGGCCGTCGTCATCTTCAAACCAGCCCTGACAGCGTCGGCCAAAGTGCTCAATCAGCGTGCCGTCGGCGGTCGTTTTGCCCCAGAAGGTGTTGGCAAACCCGCAGCCGGGACAAAACACCTGCACAGGTACGTTGTCACTTTTTCCTTTTGGCGCACCCACTTCCGGGGCGTACAGGTCGTGTGGGTTGCCAGCGTAATCCAGAATCAGGCAGTCGGTTTTACCGGGGGCTAAACGCAGGCCGCGACCGACAATCTGTTGGTAAAGGCTGACGGATTCGGTGGGGCGCAGAATAGCAATCAGATCGACGTGTGGGGCATCAAACCCGGTCGTGAGCACTGACACGTTGACCAGATAGCGGAACTGCTGTGCCTTAAACGCCTCAATCAGCTGGTCGCGTTCGTTGCCCGGCGTCTCGCCGGTGATAAGCCGGGCCTCGCTGGCGGGCAGCAGGCCGGTGATTTCCCGGGCGTGTTCCACGGTGGCGGCAAAGATCATCACCCCTTTGCGATCGGCGGCAAACTCCACAATCTGGCTGATGATGTGGGGGGTAATACGATCCTGCTTTTTCAGCTCACGGTTAAGATCCGCTTCGCTGAACAGGCCGTTACTCTGCACCTGCAACCGGCTGAAATCGTACTGCACCACCGGCATATCCAGCCGCTCTGGCGGCGTCAGGTAACCGTGTTTAATCATGTAGCGCAGCGGCAGCTCGTAAATACAGTCGCGGAACAACGCCTTTTCATCGCCACGAACCATGCCGTGATAATGAAAGCGGTAGATCCAGCCTTTTCCGAGGCGGAACGGGGTGGCGGTCAGCCCCAGCAGACGGATGTGTGGGTTCACGCTCTTCAGATGGGTCAGGATCTGCTGATACTGGCTGTCGTTGTCATCACTGATACGATGGCACTCATCCACGATCAGCAGCGAGAACTCGCTCTGAAACTTGTCCAGATTGCGCGCTACCGACTGCACGCTGCCAAACACCACTTTGCCGTGGCTCTCTTTACGCTGTAATCCGGCGGCAAAAATATCAGCCTCCAGGCCCAGCGCCAGATACTTGGCGTGGTTTTGCGCCACCAGTTCTTTGACGTGCGCCAGCACCAGCACGCGACCGCGCGCCAGGCGCGCCAGCTCGGCGATCACCAGGCTTTTGCCCGCCCCCGTGGGCAGGACGATGGCGGCCGGTTCTTTATGCTGACGAAAGTGGGCGAGGGTGGCGTCCACGGCTTCCTGTTGATAGGGGCGAAGTGTAAAGGTCATGGTTACTCAGCTTTGTTATCCCGCATATAGTATGCCACGAAACTTTTTCCCTTGAGTGGCGCGGATAGCCCGTTATACTGGGCTGTTGTTAACTGCTTCTTTTCCGGGCGCCTCGTCCGGCTCCTGGCACCTTTAAGGCTAAAATTATTTCATGCGACTTGATAAGTTTATCGCTCAGCAACTCGGCGTAAGCCGCGCTATTGCTGCGCGTCTGATTCGCGGCAGCCACGTTACTGTGGATGACGATATTGTGCGAGACAGCGCGTTCAAACTCCAGCCCGAGCATCAGGTGGAATATGACGGCAATTCGCTGACCCAGCATAACGGCCCGCGTTACTTCATGCTCAATAAGCCGCAAGGCTATGTCTGCTCGACTGACGATCCCGATCACCCGACCGTGCTCTATTTCCTCGACGAGCCAGTGGCGCACAAACTGCACGCCGCCGGGCGTCTGGATATCGACACTACCGGCCTGGTGCTGATGACCGATGACGGTCAGTGGTCGCATCGTATTACTTCCCCGCGCCACCATTGTGAGAAGACCTACCTGGTGACGCTGGAATCCCCGGTGAGCGATAGCACGGCAGAACAATTTGCCCACGGCGTTCAGCTGCACAATGAAAAAGATCTGACTAAGCCCGCCGTGCTGGAAGTGATCACCCCTACCGAAGTGCGTCTGACCATCAGCGAAGGGCGTTACCATCAGGTAAAACGCATGTTTGCTGCCGTGGGTAACCACGTTGTGGGTCTGCATCGCGAACGGATTGGGGCGATCGCCCTTGACCCGGATCTTGAGCCAGGCGAATACCGCCCGTTGACGGAAGAAGAAATTGCCAGCGTTGGCCTCTCTTCACGCTAATTTCAGGAGCTAACTGTGACCACCAGGCCACAATCGTCGTTCAGCATTGTCTTTATCCTTGGTCTGCTGGCTATGCTGATGCCGCTCTCCATCGACATGTATCTGCCTGCGCTGCCGGTGATCGCTGAGCAATTTGGCGTGCCGGCGGGTAGCGCGCAAATGACCCTCAGCACCTATATTCTCGGCTTTGCCCTCGGCCAGCTGCTGTACGGCCCTATGGCCGACAGCCTGGGCCGCAAACCGGTGGTGCTGGGCGGGACGCTGGTGTTTGCTGGTGCGGCGGCGGCTTGTGCGATGGCGCAGTCCATCGATCACCTGATTGTGATGCGTTTCTTCCACGGCCTGGCGGCAGCGGCCGCAAGCGTGGTCATCAATGCCCTGATGCGCGATATCTACCCCAAAGAAGAGTTCTCCCGCATGATGTCCTTCGTCATGCTGGTCACCACCGTGGCGCCGCTGGTGGCACCGATGGTCGGGGGGGGCTGTGCTGGTGTGGTTCAGCTGGCACGCGATTTTCTGGCTTCTGGCGCTGGCGGCCCTGCTGGCCTCGGCGATGATCTTCTTCTTTATAAAGGAAACCCTGCCTGCGGAGCATCGGCAGAAGTTTCATATCCGTACCACCCTTGGCAACTTTGCCTCACTGTTTCGCCATAAGCGCGTGCTGAGCTATATGCTGGCCAGCGGCTTCAGCTTTGCCGGGATGTTCTCATTCCTCAGCGCCGGGCCGTTTGTCTACATCGAACTCAACCACGTCTCCCCGCAGCATTTCGGCTACTACTTCGCGCTGAACGTGGTCTTCATCTTTGTGCTGACTATGATCAACAGCCGCTTCGTCCGTCGGGTGGGGGCGCTGAACATGTTCCGCATTGGTCTGTGGATCCAGTTCGTCATGGCGGTGTGGATGGTGGTGACGGCCTTCTTTGATGTGGGCTTCTGGACGCTGGTGATAGGGATTGCGGCCTTTGTAGGCTGTATTTCGATAGTGTCGTCCAACGCGATGGCGGTGATCCTCGATGAGTTCCCGCATATGGCCGGGACGGCCTCTTCTCTGGCAGGCACCTTTCCGCTTCGGGATTGGCGCCATTGTCGGTGCGTTGCTCTCCCTGGCTACCTTTACCACCGCCTGGCCGATGCTCTGGTCAATTGCCTTGTGCGCGACCTGCTCGATCCTTTTCTGCCTCTACGCCAGCCGGCCACGAAAAGCAGTAAAATAGTGCAGAAAGAAGGGTCCCGACGGGGCCCTTTTTTGATGTTGGTCAAGCAAAGCACGTTTCACCGCTCCCCTGTTTGTTTCTTTTATGTAAAATCTATTTGTGTAAATAGTCACAGCCTTGTAGTTAAAAAGGTTGTGTTAGATCACAGAAACGGGTACATATAGCGCCGCTATCAACCTGAAACACTGTCAAAAAGCCCTGATAAATTAGACGCCAACCCCCGTGGAAACAGGTGTAAGCGTTTTCTTATTAAAAACAGAGCAGGTAAGTGTTGATGTGTTACTATAAATGTAAATAGATTGTGAAGTATATTTTGCTTCCGGGGAACAAACGTGAATACATTACAGCTCTCCATTGTGCATCGCTTGCCGCAGAGCTATCGCTGGTCGGCGGGTTTTGCAGGTTCCAAAGTTGAACCGATTCCGCAAAGCGGAGCAAACAGTGATAACTGTCTGGTGGCGCTTAAGCTGCTAAGCCCGGAAGAGGGCAACGCATGGCCGGTAATGGAAAAGCTGAGCCAGGCGCTGACGGACATTGAGCTTTACAGCTCGGTACTGGAGTGCGAAGGCGAGCCGTGCCTGTTCGTGAAAAGCCAGGACGAGTTCGCGGCGACCTGCCGCCTGAAAAACTTCGGGGTGGCGATTGCCGAATCCGTAGCAGGCCAGGATCCTGTCTGAGCGTCAGCGTAACGCTAATAGCTGACGCGTGTACTCCTGCGTCGGCGCGGCAAACACGCGCTGACACTCCCCTTGCTCGACCACCTCTCCCTGACGTAACACAATCACCTGGTGACACAGCGCGCGTACCACCTGCAGGTCGTGGCTGATAAAGATATAGGCCAGCCGGTGTTTCTCCTGCAGATCTTTCAGCAGCGCCAGGATCTGCGCCTGTACGGTTTTGTCCAGCGATGAGGTGGGTTCATCCAGAATGATCAGCTCCGGGCGCAGGATCAGCGCGCGCGCAATGGCGATCCTCTGACGCTGGCCGCCGGAAAAGGCGGCAGGATAACGATGCCGGGTCTGCGGATCCAGCCCCACTTCGCCCATCACCCGAATGACCTCCTCCTCCCGCGCCTGCACGCTGAGCGTGGGGCTGATGCACCCGCAGCCCTTCTTCGATAATTTGCTGCACGTTAAGACGTGGATTCAGGGAGGAGTTTGGATCCTGAAACACCACCTGCATCCGGTGGCGGACGGGCAACATCTGACGGCGATCCCAGCGATGCAGCGGCTGACCATCAAACACAATCTCCCCTCTGGAGGCGATCAGGCGCAGCAGCGCCAGCCCGGTAGTGCTTTTACCGGAGCCGGATTCGCCTACCAGGCCCAGGGTTTCACCGGGGCGCAGGTTAAAGCTGACGTTTTTTAGCACCTGCTTGTTATCCACCACCCGACGCAGGAGGCCTTTGCGCACCGGAAAAGCCACCGAAAGATCTTTCACGCTCAGCAGCGGCTGTGACGCGTCCGGCAGCGGGACGGGATCGCCAGCTGGCTCGCTGTTGAGCAGCCGCTGGGTGTAAGGGTGCTCAGGCGCGGCAAGCAGCGTCGCGGCCCGGTTCTGCTCCACGCAGCAGCCGTTTTGCATCACCGCGACCCGGTCGGCTAGCTTTCTCACGATGCTGAGGTTGTGGGTGATAAACAGCAGGCTCATGTTCAGCTCGGCACGCAGCTCGCGTAACAGCTGAAGGATCTGCGCCTGTACCGTGACGTCCAGCGCGGTAGTCGGTTCATCGGCAATCAGCAGCTCCGGGCGGGTCAGCAGTGCCATGGCGATCATCACCCGCTGGCGTTCACCGCCGGAAAGTTGATGAGGAAAATCGGCCAGCCGTTTTGCGGCGTTGCGGATCCCGGTGCGTTCGAGACAGTCGAGCATCTCTCCGCGTGCCGCCTCTTTGCGCATGCCGCGGTGCAGGGAGAGCACTTCATAGAGCTGTTTTTCGAGGGTGTGCAGCGGGTTCAGCGACACCATCGGCTCCTGGAAAATCATGGCGATCTTGTTGCCCCGCACCCCGCGCAGGGTGCGCTCGTCGGCATGCAGCAGCGACTGCCCATGGAACAGGATATCGCCCTGCGGATAGACTACCGGCGGGGCGGGGAGGAGGCGCAGGACGGATAGCGCGGTAACGCTCTTCCCGGAGCCAGATTCCCCCACCAGCGCCAGCGTTTCCCCGGCATCTATGTGCAGGGAGACATCATTGACCACGGTACGCAGCTCGCCCTGCTGGCGAAATGCGATGGAGAGGGCGTCAATGTGAAGGAGAGGCTGGGTCATCTTAAACCGCCTTATTCGGGTCAAAGGCATCGCGCACCGCTTCGCCAATAAAAATCAGCAACGAGAGCAGCACGGCAACGGAGAGAAAGGCGGCGATGCCGAGCCACGGCGCCTGCAAATTGTTTTTCCCCTGTAACAGCAGCTCGCCCAGCGACGGCGAACCCAGCGGCAGGCCAAAGCCGAGAAAATCGAGCGAGGTAAGGGTCGTGATGGAGCTGCACAGGATAAACGGCAGGAAGGTCAGGGTCGCCACCATGGCGTTCGGCAGCATATGACGGAAAATGATCCCGCGATCGCTGACCCCCAGCGCCTGGGCAGCGCGAATGTAGTCAAAGTTACGGGTACGCAGGAACTCCGCCCGCACTACCCCCACCAGCGCCATCCAGCCAAAGAGCACCGTGATGGCCAGCAGCCACCAGAAGTTAGGCTGTACCACGCTTGAAAGCAGAATGATCAGGAACAGCGTCGGCATCCCGGACCAGACCTCGATAAACCGCTGGCCCCAGAGGTCGATTTTACCGCCGTAATAGCCCTGGATCGCCCCGGCCAGCACGCCCATCACGCTGGAAAACAGGGTCAGCATCAGGCCAAACAGAATGGAGATCCGCGTGCCGTAGAGAATGCGCGCCAGCACATCCCCGCCGTTGGCATCGGTGCCCAGCCAGTTTTGTGCCGAAGGCGGGGACGGGAAGGGCGTGGTGGTGGCAAAGTTAATGCTGGTGGCGCCAAAGCGGACCGGGGCCCACAGCACCCAGCCGTGCTCGTTGAGCTGCGCCTGTAACCAGGGATCCTGATAATCCGCTGCGGTGGCAAAGGGGCCGCCAAAGTCGCTTTCGCTGTACTCTTTGATCACCGGGACGTACCAGCGATCGTTAAAGTGCACCAGCAGGGGTTTATCGTTAGCAACCAGCTCCGAGCACAGGCTCAGGGCGAAAAACAGGGCGAAAATCCACAGCGACCAGTAGCCGCGGCGATTGTGACGAAACCTGGCCCAGCGGGCCTGATTGACGGGGCTTAAGCGCGGCATCAGCGACCCTCAAAATCAATACGCGGATCGACCAGCGTATAGCAGATATCGCTGAGGATATTCAGCAGCAGGCCAATCAGGGTGAAAATATAGAGCGTGCCAAACATCACCGGGTAATCCCGCGAGACGGTGGCCTCGTAACCGAGCAACCCCAGCCCGTTAAGGGAGAACATCACCTCAATTAACAGGGAGCCGGTAAAGAACATGCTGATAAAGGTGGCGGGAAAACCGGCGATCACCAGCAGCATGGCGTTGCGAAAAATGTGTTTCCACAGAATGCCCCGCTCGCTGACCCCTTTGGCGCGGGCGGTGACCACGTACTGCTTGCGGATCTCATCGAGGAAGGCGTTTTTGGTCAACATGGTCAGGGCCGCAAACCCGCCGATCACCGTCGCCAGCACCGGCAGGGTAATGTGCCACAGGTAGTCGGTAATTTTCTCGTACCACGGCAGGCTGCTGAAATCGGTCGAGACCAGCCCGCGCAGCGGGAAGAGGTCGAAGTAGCTCCCCCCGGCAAAAAAGACAATCAGCAGAACGGCAAACAGAAACGCCGGTATCGCATAGCCAATAATAATGAAGGTACTGCTCCAGATATCGAACCGGCTGCCGTTATCCATCGCTTTACGGATGCCGAGCGGGATCGAGACCAGGTAGATAATCAGGGTGCCCCACAGGCCCAGGGAGATGGAAACCGGCAGGCTCTCTTTAATCAGATGCAGCACCGAGGCGCTACGGAACAGGCTGTCGCCAAAATCAAAGCGCAGATAGTCCCGAGCATTTTGAAGTAACGCTCATGGATCGGTTTATCAAAGCCGTACCGCTGGGTGATCTCGGCGATCACCTCGGGATCCAGACCGCGTCCACCGCGATAGTGGCTTTCGTTGATATTGCCCACCCCAGTGCGGGCGTGGCTGGCGCGCATGCCTTCATCGCCCCCGCCGGGCATCGCCCCGCTGTTACCGAATTCGATGGCGGCAATCGCTTGATCCACCGGGCCACCCGGGGCAATCTGCACGATAAAAAAGTTGATGGTGATAATCGCCCACAGGGTGGGGATCACCAGCAGTAAACGACGAAGTAAATAAGCGCCCATTGCGTATCCTTAACGCCGCTCGGCGGGTAATTTCGCCGCTTTGTTAACGTCATACCACCAGTTTTCGAACCCGAGGGAGTAGACCGGGCGCTGGGCCGGAAGACCAAATTTATCCCAGCGGGCCACCCGATCCTGGCCCATAAACCACATTGGCAGCATGTAATAGTTCCAGGTCAGGACCCGATCCAGCGCGCGCCCGAGGGGCAGCAGCTTCTGTTTATCGCCCTGCGCGGCAACGATTTGCGCAATCAGTGCGTCGATGGCCGGGTTTTTTACTCCCGGTGAATTATAGGTTGAGTCAATGTACTGAGAGGCCCAGGAGATCTGCAGGTCCGAGCTCGGCCACGGCATGGCCCGCCACAGGCGCGGCATCATATCGTAATCGCGGTTGCGCATCCGGTTGGTGATTTGTGAGTTATCCACCTGGCGAATGTTCATGGTAATGCCCAGCCGTTCAAGGTTGTGCTGGAACGGCAGCACCCACTGATTATTCCCCCCGGAGGGCAACAGCAGTTCAAAACTGAGCGGTTTGCCGGTTTGCGTGTTAACCCGCTGCTTATTTTTGATTGTCCACCCGGCCTCGTCCAGTAGCTGGCTGGCTTTCAGCAGGTTGTTACGATCGTAGCCATCGCCTTTAGAGACCGGTGGCTGAAAGACGGTAGTAAACACCTCGGCGGGGAGGGCGCTTTTCAACGGGGCGAGGAGCGTCAGCTCCGCGGCATCCGGGTAGCCCTTGGCCGCGTATTCCGTATTCTGGAAATAGCTGTTAACCCGACTGTAGGCGCCGTAGAACAGCGCCTTGTTCATCCACTCAAAATCAAAGGCGAGGGCAATGGCCTGGCGGACCCGGCGATCGCTGAATATCGGGCGCTGAATATTAAAGGCCAGCCAGCGCGTATCCTGAGCGGAATCATTTTTAAGCGCCTCTTTCACGATAAAGCCGCGGTCAAAGTTTTTCCCGATGTAGCGCGTGGCCCAGTTTTTGGCGCTGCTCTCTACCCGCATATCAAACGCGCCCGCTTTGAAAGCCTCGAAGGCCACGTTGTCGTCCAGATAGTAGTCGTAGCGCAGGGTATCGAAATTCCAGCGGCCCCGGTTCACCGGCAGGTCGGCTGCCCAGTAATCCTTCACCCGGGAATAGATAAGATACTGCCCCATACGCCAGCTTGTAATGCGGTATGGCCCGCCCGCCAGCGGTGGGGTGGAGAGGGGATCGCTGAGCTTATGATCTTTCCAGAACTTTTCAGGCATGACCGGCAGGGTAAGCAGGCTCAGCATGTCCTCTTTGTTAGGGTTGGCGAGCGTGATGCGCACCGTCAGCGGGGCGATGGCCGTCACCGTAGCCCCTTTATAGACCAGCCGGAACTGTGGCACCCCTTCGGTCATAAACTTATGGAAGGTAAAAGCCACGTCGCTGGCCTTCACCGGTGTGCCGTCATGAAAACGCGCCAGTGGATTGAGGGTCAACTCCATCCAGGCAAAATCATCGGCGTAGCGGGCCTGCTCGGCAACCAGCGGATAATAGCTGCCTGGCTCATCGTCAGACGTCGTAAAAAGGGTATCGTAGAGGGCGTCGGTACGCTCGGCCGCCACGCCGCGCAGGGCATAGCGGTTGAAGTTATCGAAGGTGCCGTTGGCGGCAAGGGTAAGATTGCCCCCTTTTGGCGCGGCAGGGTTAACGTAATCGTAGTGATCGAAATTGATGGCATATTTCGGCTCGCCAATCACCGCGAACGCGTAGCTTTCTTTAATGGTTTGCGCCTGGCTGAGTCCACTCATCATCGCCATCAGCAGCACTATTATGCGCACAATCATTCCGCGACATTTTCCTCTTGCAGTCTGGCCGGGCAGGATACCTGAATAATAAGTGACGTAGCGGTGGTTGGGAAATTATTCGCTGTCGGGGTGAACGTCAGGCTGCCAGACCAGCAACTGCTCCAGGCGCATCGGGCGGCTGATCCAGTAGCCTTGCAACATATTGACGCCGTGATCGCGCAGCCACTTCGCCTGCTCGGGGGTCTCGACACCTTCGGCAATGGTCACCATATTCAGCCGCCGGGCGAGCGTCAGCACGGTATCCAGCACCGGGGAGGTCACGGTCTCCAGGCCGATGGCGTTGACAAAGCCGCGGTCGATTTTCAGATAGTCCATGGTGAAACGCTCAAGGTAGATGAGGGCGCTGTGCCCGGTACCAAAATCATCCACCGCGATTTCAAACCCTTCCAGATGCAGCCATTCAAAGAGCTTTGTGGCTTCCCGCTGATTCAGCATATCGCGCTCGGTAATTTCGAGCACAATCTGGAAATGATCCGGCGGCAGCGAGGCGGCGAATTTACGCATATCTTCCTTGAAGCTGTCGGCGTGCAGGTGGCCCGGGGAGAGATTAATGCCCAGCTTGGAACCTGGCGGAAGGCGTTTTTTCAGCGCCGGGCGTCGCGCAGGATCAGGTCGAAGAGATGCAGCGTGAGCGGCACAATTAATTTCTGTGCTTCTGCAAAGCCAATAAAGGCATCCGGCGGGATCTCCCCGGCACCGGGATGGTGCCAGCGCATCAATACCTCCACGCCGCCCATCCGCAGATTATTCGCGTCCACGACCGGCTGATAGACCACGTGAAACTGGTTCTGCTTAATCGCGGTGAGGATCTCTTTTCGCGGATTGGCGTGGTTCATCAGCCCATAGAAACAGAGCACCCCGATGCTGGAGCCGCACATCAGACCAAACAGCAGGGCAAAATAGAGATCGGCCATCGTCCAGGTATCGGCATACAGATTAATGGTCAGCGGCAGTCCTTCAATCCGGCTGGAGCGCCACGGGGTGTTTATCCAGATCCGAAATGTGAATCAGCCGGTTTGAATAAGTCGAAAAAGAGGTATCGCCGATAATAAGGGCAATACCGGCAAATTCATCCTGGCGGGCGGTTATATAACAGGTAGGGAGTCAGGTTGAGATTAATAGAAGTAAATACGCCGCCACTGTCCAGCAGCGGGTTTCGGTGCCACAACACAATGGCCGGTTTTTTTGGCATCATCGGCGTACCGGGCAGCAGAGCCATATCAACATCTTTATTCACGTCGATATTCGGCACCAGTTCGCTGAGGGGAACATTCAACGGCCCGGTTTGCTGACGAGCAGAAGGCAATTTTATCTTTTTACCAGCAGGAAGGCACGGACGTTAAGGCTGAATGCGGCGCGGGAGGTCAATTCGGCGCTGACCTCGTGGCACTGGCTTAAGGTCAGTGGCTGCAATCTATCGATGGAGATGCGCAGCTCTTTAAAATAATCTGCCATGTAGTCATGGAGGTCGGTAATCAGGTTATCGTATTTCAGCATCCCGTTTGTGATAACTGAAAAAAAACTGCATACCGCCACAGAGCAGGGCGACAATAAGTCCGGCAAGCACGCTGGCATCAGCACTTTTCGTCGGGTTGATAAATGGCGGGTAAACATAAATGTAATCGGATCCTGATATGCCGCCCGCGTTATCATGACGGCTAAACTCACGCTACTACCAGACTATAGCCTGGAACGACCAGCCCTGAATGTGTTGTTGAGTTATAAAAAAAAAGCACTGCCGTAGCAGTGCTTTTTTAGCATGCTGTCAGTCAAGGGAAACGGACAGCACTGGCGGTTAACTGCGAGTTAATACACGGCGCGCTTCATTGTAGCGCTTCTTCCAGTAGGGTTCGTTCATATTGGAGATCATCACACCACTGCTGGTGGACGCGTGAACAAACTGGTCGTTACCAATATAGATGCCGACATGACGGCCGGTTGAACCCGCCCGGAACAGCACTAAATCGCCGGTGCGTAAGCTGCTACGCGAGATCGATTTGCCCATTTCCTGTTGTTCATAGGTTGAACGCGGAAGTTCTAAACCAAACTGTTCGCGGAAAGTACGTTGTACGAAGCCGGAACAATCAATCCCTTTACGTGTATCGCCGCCAAGGCGATAGCGCACGCCTTTCCAGCTAGCATACTGGTCCATTAATCGGGATTTGATATCCAGATTGCTGACCATTTTTTCAAATTCATCCTGAGAGGCTTGCAGTGAAGAGGCGTCTTCTGACCCCACAACACGCGTCTCAGGATGCATATTCTTTGCGGTATTCGATGCGCTACAAGCTGAAAGCAGAACCGCTACTGCAATCGCCGGGATCACCCGTGAGAAGTATCTCAAGATCGGTTGAGATTTGACCATGTTGTTTATTATCCCTTGAAGTCCTTAACGACAAATATCGTTATAAAAAATGCCAAGCGAGACGAGACTAAATACCTGCGCACTATCAGACAATTCTTTATGGTCAAATCTGTGGCGAATCGCACAAATTTATTTACAACGATAATAATTGTAGCGCTGAGGTAAAACGAGTTTGAGAGTACCCGATCGACACGGTCATTGCGAGCAAAAATTGCCAAATTTTTATAAGAAAATGTGATACCAAAAGTTTGCTGCCGGAAGAGCAAATTTGCGGGTTAATTTAGGTTAAGTAATAACCAAACTGTTAATTTCTAACGTGATTATTATGACAGGAAAATGACAGGCTGGGGCAGTGCAAGCAAATAATACATGAGGGATCTGCATTGATCCCTCATTGATACTGTTAATTTCGGTTAGTAACTTGTTTTAAAAATGTTGAATCAGCCAGGCAGGTAGCGATCAAAGAATGCTATTAAACGGTCGCTCAGTGGGGTCATCAGACACCATGGAAGCCCAATCAACGCCACTGAAAGAGAACCGACGGCAATATCGCTGAACCAGTGCGCGCCAATCATTACCCGTGGAAAAGAGAAAACCATAAAAATAATGAGGGCTAATGCGAAAGTCTTATGACCAAAATAACGCCACATAAAAGCGGTGAAAATAAGCAGCATCATCCCGTGATCGCCCGGGAAACTGTCCTTCGAGGCATCTTTTGTCGAAATATGCAGTAATTCACTGACGCGGTAGATGTCAGGGAAAAATAGCGTCGGACTTGAGCGTTTCACCGGAATCAGAGCCTGCGCCAGCTGGTTCAGAACCACGGCAGTCAGCAGCATCACCAGGCCAATCATTAGAATGCGCCGACGCCCGGCCGCGCTCTCGTTCCGCCAGAAGGTCAGCATCAGGTAGCCCATCGCCAACAGGGAACAGACGTCAAAGGCCCGATTATTGGTGATCGCCACCAGCCACAGGAAGGGGCGACTCTCTGCCAGTTTCTGGTTAAAGAAGTGGAATATCCCGCTGTCCAGCGGAAACCAGAAACCGTGGTTGACCGGCAGATACCAGGATAAAAAGAAGGCCCAGGCCAGCAAGGTTAAGCAAATAAAAACAGGTAATATAGTCGGGTTTTCATCATTAAGCCGTAAGCAGTTAAACCAGGGAAACGTTAGTTGCCCGAACTTAAACCGAAGCTTCAACAAAGCTGGACTGTAAGGCGTTCCAGTCCGGTGTTAACCGCACTAATTAACTCTATTCGGCTGTCCGGGTGGCGTTACACCCTGCGTTTCGATGTGAAAAATCGGCGCCCTGGCGATTGACCTGTAACAGCCCCTCGGGAATACGCATAACAACCTTTCACGCGTTCAAAACCGGTGCCAGCCGCACCCACTCCAGTAAACCGATGGTGTCGAAGGCAGGTGTCCGCATCGAAACACCCAACCACAGGCCTGGTGACCCTGGCCGCGCTGTTCAGGCTGCGACGCCAGCGCTGGTGAGCAGGCAGACTCAGCGCGGCCAGACCCTGTTTTTCGCCGTGACTGTGGGGCATGGGCGGCGCTGGCAGGTAACGCTTTCAGATTACGCCGCGGCAGATCGAGCAGGGGCCCCAATCGATATTTCCCTGCGTGGTACAGGAGAGCTGACGTTTCGCCGCCGAAGTGCTGCCACCAGATATCCAGCCGCGGCGCGACTTTCTGGCGGGTGGGCGCGATCCTCTTTATTGGCAATGATGACGTCGGCGGCGGCGAAGCTGGTCGCGGAAGTTTTCGTTCTGGACATATTTTTCGTCCAGTAGCTGACGCGGGTCGAGTAAGCACAGGGTGGCGCGCAAATCGATCCAGGGTTCATAGACCGGGGCGGTCAGCAGGTCGAGGATCTGCTTCGGGTGGCCCAGCCCGGGTGGGTTCAATCAGCAGCCGGTCGGGCTTACCCTGACGGCAGCAGGGTATTAAGCCCACCTGCATCGGGCAGACCGTTCACGCAGCACATGCATCCCCCGGGGGATCTCTTTGACCAGTGCCCCGTTATCGGCCAGCAGTGCGCCATCAATGCCGATCTCGCAAATTCATTGACCAGCACGGCCCATTTTTCAGCAGGATCTTTATTCGCCAGCAGGTGCAGTATCGACGTGGTTTTCCCGCTGCCGAGAAAGCCCGTAATGAGGTTGGTTTTAGTCACAGGTGCTCCAGGGGTGATAAATGTAATGCTATAACAATTATCAATAATCCTGGCGCAAAAGAACACCCCTGAGAAGGGGGGAGGGCGAACGGGAGGCCTCCCGCTCGCCTTAAGCGCACCAGAGGTTAAATCTGGAGCGTATCGATAATGGCCTGGCGCGCGCGCCCGACTGGCTAATGCGCTGGTAAGCCCGGGTGATGGCCTCTACAAACTGCGGATCCTGCGGCAGGTCGGTACCGAAAAATTTCAGTGAGCGCCAGCAGGGCGGTAACGCGCTCCTCTTCGCCGCTGGTCTCTACGATGGCGCGGATCTTATCGCTCAGCGGATCGCGTACATCAATGGCGTGGCCTGCATCATCCACGCCGCTGACGTAGCGCATCCAGCCCGCGACACCGAGGGCCAGCAGCGGCCAGGCGGTGTCGCGCTGGCGGTGGAGGCGAATACTCTCCAGCATCCGTTGAGGCAGTTTCTGGCTGCCGTCCATGGGCAATCTGCCAGGTGCGGTGCTTCAGCGCCGGGTTTGGCGAAGCGGTCAATCAGGCTGTCGGCGTAGGCGGTCAGATCCACCCCGGTGATGCGCAGCGTCGGTGGCCTGCTCCTCAAGCATCAGGCGACGGGCAGCGTCACGCAGCGCGCTGTCGGCCATGCAGTCGTTAATATGGGCGAAACCGGCCAGATAACCGAGGTAGGCCAGGAAGGAATGGCTGCCGTTAAGCATACGCAGCTTCATCTGCTCCCACGGCAGGACGTCCTGCACCATCTGCACGCCCGCCACTTCCCACTCCGGGCGACCAGCGACGAAGTTATCCTCGACCACCCACTGGATAAATGGCTCACAGCTGATGGCGCAGGGATCGTCAACTCCCACTTCACGGGCGATCTCTGCAAGGGAATCATCGGTGGCGGCGGGGACAATCCTGTCCACCATGGTGCCGGGGAAGCTGACGTTATCGGCGATCCACTCCGCCAGCTCCGGGGAACGCTTGTGGGCCATGCCCAGCACCGCGTTTTTCACCACATGGCCGTTATCAGGGATGTTATCGCAGGAGAGTACGCTGAACGGCGACAGACCCCGCTCGCGACGGCGATGCAGGGCTTCGACGAGGATCCCCCGGCGCGGAGTGTGGCGCATCAGGATATTCCAGATCGTGCATGATGCGTTCATTGCGGGTATCCAGCTTGCCGGTGGCCGGATCGATGCAGTAGCCCTTTTCGGTGATGGTCAGGGATACGATTGCCACCTGCGGCTCGCAAAATTTCTCAATAATGGCGGCCAGCGAATCAAGCCTGGCGTTCAGGCATTCATGCACTGCCCCGACGATAATTGGCTGATTACCCTCAGCGCCTTTTTCCAGCACCGTAAAGAGATGATCCTGCGCGCGCAGCTGGCTCATCAGCGTATCGCCGCTAAACAGGCTAATCTCACATATCCCCCAGTCACCGCCTCTGGCGTTCAGCACCCGATTCGGTCAGGAGCGCCTGATGCGCACGATGAAAGGCACCAAAGCCGAAATGGACGATACGGGAGCGTAACGCCTGACGATCGTACTGCGGCTGTAACACGTGAGCGGGTAGCGCGGTGGAGGCAATTGTCTTCATGAAATACACACCTGATTAACCATTAATTAACAATGCCAGTGTAAAGTTATATGACAACAAATTGAATTGGTGAGCCGTAAATATCCGGGAACTGTGAGATGGATCAATCAATATAGCGAGACGCATTGACCTGCATGATCATGCATGTATGGTAGTCGTCATTAAGATAGATAGTATTGGTATAACAACTTTAGAGGGTGAATCAATGGAACAAACCTGGCGTTGGTACGGGCCGAAAGATCCGGTTTCTCTTGATGATGTGCGTCAGGCTGGCGCAACGGGCGTCGTCACCGCACTGCACCATATCCCCAATGGCCAGGGTGTGGCCAGTGGAGGAGATCAAACAGCGTCAGGCGCTGCTGGCAGAGAAAGGGCTAACCTGGTCGGTGGTGGAAAGTATTCCGGTTCACGAAGAGATCAAAACCCACTCCGGCAACTACCAGACCTGGATTGCGAACTACCAGCAGAGCATCCGTAACCTGGCGGCCTGCGGTATTGATACCGTGTGCTACAACTTTATGCCTATCCTCGACTGGACCCGTACCGACCTGGAATATGAAATGCCGGACGGCTCAAAAGCGCTGCGTTTTGACCAGATCGCCTTTGCCGCGTTCGAGCTGCACATCCTGAAGCGCGAAGGCGCGGCGGCAGATTACACCGCGGCAGAGCAGCAGCAGGCGCAGGTGTGGTTCGACACCGCCAGCGAAGCTGATATTGAAAAGCTGACCCGCAACATTATCGCCGGCCTGCCGGGGGCAGAAGAGGGCTACACCCTCGACCAGTTCCGCGCGCGTCTGGCTGAGTATGGCAACATCGATAAAGCGCAGCTGCGGGAAAACATGGCGGTCTTCCTGCGGGCTATCGTGCCGGTGGCGGAAGAGGCGGGCGTGCGTCTTGCGGTCCACCCGGACGATCCGCCGCGTCCTATCCTCGGCCTGCCGCGTATTGTATCCACCATTGAAGATATGCAGTGGCTGAAAGAGACGGTCGATAGCATCAACAACGGCTTTACCATGTGGCACGGGTTCATACGGCGTTCGGGCCCGATAACGATCTGGTGCAGATGATTGAAACCTTCGGCGACCGCATCCACTTTACCCACCTGCGAGCAACCTGTCGGGAAGATAACCCGAAAACCTTCCACGAAGCGGCGCATCTTGGCGGCGACGTGAACATGGTGGCGGTCGTCGATGCAATTCTGGGTGAAGAGCAGCGTCGTAAGCGGGCAGGCGATCTGCGCCCGATTCCGTTCCGCCCGGATCACGGGCACCAGATGCTGGACGATCTGCGTAAGAAAACCAACCCGGGGTATTCCGCGATTGGGCGTCTGAAAGGGATGGCGGAAGTGCGCGGCGTGGAGCTGGCGCTGAAGATGACCAAATATCCTGAGCTGCTGTAACAGCTACTGCCCGGCGGCGTTATGCTGACCGGGCCGACAAAAAAACCGGCCATTGAGCCGGTTTTTTTATACGTGCTTTTGCAGGCCGGGTAAGGCGAAGCCGCTACCCGGCAAAACAGCGCGCAGGATCAGTCAGCACGACCCATATAGCGTTTTTCTTCGATATGGATGCGGATTTTCTCGCCTGCGGAGAGGTATTCCGGCACCTGCACGACCAGACCGGTGGTCAGGGTCGCAGGTTTGTTACGCGCGGAGGCGGAAGCACCTTTAATGCCCGGGGCCGTTTCCACGATCTCCAGATCGACAGTCTGCGGCAGTTCCAGCGCCAGCAGGACGCCATCCCAGGTCAGAACCTGCATATCCGGCATCCCGCCTTCCGGGATAAACAGCAGCTCTTCTTCAATCTGATCTTTGGTGAAGATGTACGGGGTGTAGTCTTCTTTATCCATAAATACGTATTCGTTGCCGTCAACGTAGGAGAAATCGACATAACGACGGGTCAGGGTAACGGTATCCACGATATCGTCGCCTTTGAAACGCTCTTCAACTTTCAGACCGGTACGCACATCAGCAAAACGCATTTTGTACAGCGTTGCTGCGCCACGGGCGCTGGGTGCCTGAATATCGATGTCTTTCACAATCAGCAGCTTGCCGTTGTAATTCAGCACCATACCTTTCTTAATTTCGTTCGCTCTTGGCATTGCAGTAATCCTGTTCACGGGAAGGTCAAAAATATCGCGTCAAAGTACTCGCGCGCGGCATTTCAGGCAAGTGGATTTCGTGGCTTTTGCTATCAATACGCAAAAGGTGTTACTGTGCGCGTCACGCCCGCGGGAGCGGCTTTCTTTCAGGTAACGTACGTATATGGATTGCCGTTCGGACTGCGGAGCATGTTGCACCGCGCCCTCCATCTCCAGCCCCATCCCCGGGGATGCCCAACGGCAAACCTGCCAATACCCCCTGCGTACAGCTTGACGCGCAACAGCGCTGCAAAATCTTTGGCTCGCCGCTGCGGCCCAAAGTGTGCGCCAGCCTGCAGCCGTCGCTCGAAATGTGCAGCACCTCGCGTACCCAGGCCATGACCTGGCTGCTTGACCTCGAGGCGCTCACCGCGCCTTAAATATCCTTAATGCGCGTCAGGCAGAGCGTCGTCAGGATGCACATCCCCAGCGCAATCCAGAACACGGCGTGATAGCTCCAGATCTCGGCGACGACCCCGGCCATGGAGCCGGCGATAATCCAGCCCACGCGGGTGGTATTGGTGTATAGCGTGGTCGCAGCACCCGCCTGTCCCGGCATCAGATCCTGGAAGTAGAGCATGCCGATCCCGGCGAGAATGCCGATATAAATCGCGTTCAGCAGCTGTAACCCCAGCAGCAGCGCGGGCGAATGGGCGGTCAGCATCCCGACGTAAAAACAGGAGTCCGGCGACGGCAGCAATGCGCATCAGGAAGCGTTTCCCGAAGCGTTTTGCATAGTAACCGGCGATCAGCATGGTCGGGATCTCCAGCCCGGCCGCCGTCCCCATCATCACCCCCGCCAGTTTCTCGGACAGATGCAGCTCATTAATAATGAACAGCGGCATATTGATGATGTACAGGCTGTTAGTGCCCCCACATTAACGTGCAGATGGTAAACAGTAGCAGGGCGTCGCGACGGTTGCGGCGCGGTGATTCCAGCACCCCGGTCGCCAGCTTCGGCTCTTTGCGCATCGTCGGCAGGAAAAACCAGACCATCGCCCCACAGACCACAAACGCCACCGCGGCGCTGAGATACATTGCCGGAAAACCAAACCCCATCGCCAGGGCGTAAGCCAGCGGCGGCCCGACGACCCATGCCAGTGACACCTGAGCGCGCAGGATCGAGCTGAACATCACCGCTTCGCGGCCGGTATGGTCTGCGTGTTCGCGGGCTAAGGCAAAGAGCTGCGGGTTGGCGGTGGAGCCAAAGCTACTAAGAAACACGCCGACAAACAGCAACACGAAATAGTTACGATTCCAGGCGAACAGCAGGCAGGCAAAAACGCCCATCAGGCAGCAAAAAACGATCAGGGACTTGCGGTCACCTTTCTTATCCGAACGCCCGGCCAGAAACTGGCTGACCAGAATGCCGATGATGGCGCTGCCAGTAAAGAAGAAGCCAACCATGGCTGGACGGGCATGAACCTCGTTCGTGAGGAACAGACTCAGCGTAGGGGTTTGTAACGCACCGGCGATACCGGTGAGGAAGGCAACAATCAAAAACGCCGATGAGGTCAAATCAAATGACTTCCGGGGGACGGCGGCGGGGGTCGTGTGCATGTTTCTGTATCAGTGATATGAAAGAAAGGCGGAGTTTACGCCGCTTGTCAGAAAATAGACAGAAAAACCGGATCATTCATCCCACGAAAAATCAAAATCCCCTTTCAAAAGGTTTTCCGCTTTTGCTGAAGTTGCTGAAACAGAGCGGTGGATTTCAAAACAGATTTGTAAAAATGCGCTGCCTGCCAACAAAACGTGCTGCACATCTAATTTTTTGTATGCTGAATTGTAACTTTACTTGCAAGCTTTTGTAGAAAGAGCAAGACTTCTTGAAACGTTTCAGCGCTATCCGGTATCTGTTTGCCAACCCAAAATAGCGTATTTTTTCTTATCTAAGCTGAATCGATTCAATTTCAGCAGGAGTGGAGAATCATGTTCCAGTTATCCGTGCAGGACATCCATCCGGGCGAGCAGGCCGGATCAAAAGAAGAGGCTATCCGGCAGATCGCCGCAGCGCTGGTGCAGGCAGGCAATGTCGGCAACGGCTATGTTGACGGCATGCTCGCTCGCGAACAGCAAACCTCAACCTTCCTTGGCAATGGCATCGCCATTCCGCATGGCACCACCGATAACCCGTGATCAGGTACTGAAAACCGGCGTTCAGGTTTATCAGTTCCCGCAGGGCGTGCTCTGGGGTGAAGGCCAGGTAGCCTATGTCGCCATTGGTATTGCCGCCAGCAGCGACGAACACCTCGGCCTGCTGCGTCAGCTGACGCACGTGCTGAGCGACGACGCGGTGGCTGAACAACTCAAATCCGCGACCACCGCCGAAGAGCTGCGTGCCTTGCTGATGGGTGAAAAGCAGAGCGAAGCCCTGAAACTGGATAACGACATGCTGACCCTGGACGTGGTGGCTTCCGATCTGGTGACCCTGCAGGCGCTCAACGCCGGTCGCCTGAAAGAAGCGGGTGCTGTCGATACCACTTTTGTTGCCCATGCGATTAACGACAAACCGCTGAACCTCGGTCAGGGCGTCTGGCTGAACGACTGTGCTGAAGGCAACCTGCGCAGCGCTATCGCCGTCAGCCGTGCGGCTACCGCGTTTGATACCGCCGGAGACACCACCGCCATGCTGGTGACTGTTTCCATGGCCGATGAACAGCCGGTAGAGGTGCTGAAGCGCCTGAGCGACCTGCTGCTGAACAAAAAAGCTGAACAACTGCTGAAAGCCGATGCCGCTACCTTGCTGGCGCTGCTGACCAGCGATGATGTGAATACCGATGAGCTGCTGAGCGCTGAATTTGTGGTACGTAACGAACATGGTCTGCACGCCCGTCCGGGCACCATGCTGGTGAATACCATTAAGCAGTTCAACAGCGACGTTACCGTCACCAATCTCGACGGCAGCGGTAAACCGGCCAACGGTCGCAGCCTGATGAAAGTGGTTGCGCTGGGCGTGAAGAAAGGCCATCGCCTGCGTTTCACCGCGCAGGGTGCGGATGCTGAACAGGCGCTGAAAGCGATTGGCGACGCCATCGCGGCCGGTCTGGGGGAGGGTGCATAATGAGCAGACGTGTTGCCACTATTACGCTGAACCCGGCTTACGACCTCGTGGGCTTTTGCCCGGAAATCGAACGCGGCGAAGTTAACCTCGTGCGTACCACTGGCCTGCACGCGGCAGGTAAAGGGATTAACGTTGCAAAAGTGCTGAAGGATCTCGGGATTGACGTCACCGTCGGCGGCTTCCTCGGCAAAGATAACCAGGATGGTTTCCAGCAGCTGTTCAGCGAGCTGGGGATCGCCAACCGTTTTCAGGTGGTGCAGGGCCGTACCCGCATCAACGTGAAATTGACCGAAAAAGATGGCGAAGTGACCGACCTGAACTTCTCCGGTTTTGAAGTCACCCAGGCCGACTGGGAGCGTTTTGTGAATGACTCCCTGACCTGGCTTGGTCAGTTCGACATGGTCTGCGTCAGCGGCAGCCTGCCGTCCGGCGTCAGCCCGGAAGCCTTTACCGACTGGATGACGCGCCTGCGTAGCCAGTGCCCATGCATCATCTTTGACAGCAGCCGCGATGCGCTGGTGGCGGGTCTGAAAGCAGCGCCGTGGTTGGTGAAACCTAATCGTCGCGAACTTGAGATCTGGGCTGGCCGTAAGCTGCCAGACTTAAAAGATGTGATTGACGCCGCCCATGCTTTACGTGAGCAGGGTATCGCGCATGTGGTGATCTCTCTGGGCGCAGAGGGCGCGCTGTGGGTTAACGCGTCCGGCGAATGGATCGCCAAACCGCCATCGATGGAAGTGGTCAGTACCGTGGGTGCAGGCGATTCGATGGTCGGCGGGTTGATCTATGGCCTGCTGATGCGCGAATCCAGTGAACACACATTACGTCTTGCCACCGCCGTTGCTGCCCTGGCTGTCAGCCAGAGCAATGTCGGGATTACCGATCGTACCCAGTTAGCCGCGATGATGGCGCGCGTTGACTTGAAACCCTTTAACTGACAGCAGGAGAGGCATAATGAAAACGCTGCTGATTATTGACTCTGCACTCGGACAGGCGCGCGCTTATATGGCGAAAACCTTGCTGGGTTCAGCGGGGCATAAAGCACACCTTGATTTTATCGATAACCCGGGCGATGCCGAACTGGTCATTGTACTGGGCGACACGATCCCGGCCGACAGTTCACTGAACGGCAAAAAAGTGTGGCTGGGCGATATCAATCGCGCAGTCGCCCACCCGGAACTGTTCCTGAGCGAAGCGAAAGGCCATGCGGCGCTGTATACCGCACCTGTCGCGGCGGAACCGGCAACGGCTGTGACCAGCGGTCCGAAACGCGTGGTGGCGGTCACTGCCTGCCCAACTGGCGTAGCGCACACCTTTATGGCCGCAGAAGCCATTGAAACCGAAGCCAAAAAACGCGGCTGGTGGGTAAAAGTTGAAACCCGCGGTTCAGTGGGCGCAGGCAATGCTATCACCCCGGAAGAGGTGGCGGCAGCGGACCTGGTGATCGTGGCGGCGGATATCGAAGTGGATCTGGCGAAGTTTGCCGGTAAACCGATGTATCGCACCTCAACCGGTCTGGCGCTGAAGAAAACGGCCCAGGAACTGGATAAAGCGCAGGCAGAAGCGAAACTGTTCCAGCCTGCGGGTAATACCGCGTCTTCGGCTTCCGAAGGCAAGAAAGAGTCTGCCGGGGCCTATCGTCACCTGCTGACAGGCGTCTCCTACATGCTGCCGATGGTTGTGGCAGGTGGTCTCTGTATCGCGCTCTCCTTCGCCTTTGGTATCGAGGCGTTCAAAGAGCCAAACACCCTGGCAGCGGCATTAATGCAGATTGGTGGTGGCTCGGCGTTCGCGCTGATGGTGCCTGTGCTGGCAGGTTACATTGCGTTCTCCATCGCTGACCGTCCAGGTCTGACCCCGGGTCTGATCGGCGGTATGCTGGCGGTGAGCACCGGTTCTGGCTTTATCGGCGGGATCATCGCCGGCTTCCTCGCAGGCTACGTGGCGAAGCTGATTAGTTCGAAGCTGAAACTGCCGCAAAGCATGGAAGCCCTGAAACCGATCCTGATCATTCCGCTGTTCTCCAGCCTGATTGTTGGTCTGGCCCATGATCTACCTGATCGGTAAACCGGTTGCGGGTATCCTCGAAGGCCTGACCCACTGGCTGCAAACCATGGGTACCGCCAATGCGGTCCTGCTGGGTGCAATCCTCGGGGCGATGATGTGTACCGATATGGGTGGTCCGGTGAACAAAGCAGCCTATGCGTTTTGGTGTTGGCCTGCTGAGTACCCAGACTTATGCACCGATGGCGGCCATCATGGCTGCGGGTATGGTGCCACCGCTGGCGCTGGGCCTGGCGACCCTCGTTGCCCGTCGTAAATTCGACAAGGCGCAGCAGGAAGGTGGTAAAGCGGCGCTGGTTCTCGGCCCTGTGCTTCATCACCGAAGGGGCTATCCCGTTTGCGGCTCGTGACCCGATGCGCGTTCTGCCGTGCTGTATCGTCGGCGGTGCCGTGACCGGTGCCATCTCCATGGCGGTTGGCGCAAAACTGATGGCGCCGCACGGTGGTCTGTTTGTTCTGCTGATCCCGGGGTGCGATTACCCCGGTGCTGGGTTACCTGCTTGCAATTATCGCCGGTACGCTGGTGGCAGGTCTCTCTTACGCGGTGCTGAAACGCCCGGAAGCTGAGGTGGGTTGCCGCGAAGCCGCATAAGCATTCTTCATTCAAAAAGGGCAGAGGCGACTCTGCCCTTTTTTTTGCATTTAAACGTGCAACGAATCAAACGCTTTTGTCGAACAGAAGGGGCAGGGCGGGTAGCGACACTACCGCGGCAGGTGACGGGCGATGTTCCGCGCCACGCCACCCGCTGCGTACTGAATAGCTCCCGGATGAGATGAAGATTCAGGGAAGCGAATGTCGGCCATACCCCGTATATCCATATGGATGGCGCGAGCACGACACAATCATCCTGTTCGGTGAGGATACAACCCTTGTCTGTGATTGCCCCTTTGCGCATTCACTCCATGAGGTGTGCCAGCAATGCGCGAACGGCTGAGATCAAGGGTCTTGTCAGGCTGTTGAATAAAAGGGGTGCGCCGCAGGATCGGCGTTTCCCTTTCGTTCATCCTTATGCGGTGGCCTCGGTGTACTGTTGTGCTTTCAGCCAGGCGATCTCTTCTGCCCAGATATCCGGATTGATGGTTTCCAGCACCATCGGAATGCCGTCGAAACGCGGGTCCTGCATGATAAAGCGGAACGCATCGTGGCCGATGTTGCCTTCACCCAGGCTGTGGTGGCGGTCAACGCGGCTGCCAAAGGCGCTTTTCGCATCGTTGAGGTGCATTCCGCGCAGATACTCAAAGCCAACAATCCGTTCGAATTCCGCGAAGGTCTTTGTACATTCTTCTATGCTGCGCAGATCGTAACCGGCGGCAAAGGCATGGCAGGTATCAATGCAGACGCCAACGCGGGTTTTATCTTCAACACCGTCAATAATGGCCGCCAGATGTTCAAAGCGGAAACCGAGGTTGCTGCCCTGTCCGGCGGTATTTTCAATCACCGCCGTTACCCCTTGCGTCTTCTCCAGCACGATATTGATCGACTCGGCGATCCGCGCCAGGCAGGCGTCTTCATCAATTTGCGTCAGATGGCTGCCCGGGTGGAAGTTCAACAGCGTCAGACCGAGCTGCTCGCAGCGCTGCATCTCATCGAGGAAAGCCTCACGTGACTTCTCCAGCGCCTCCTGAACCGGGTGGCCGAGGTTAATCAGGTAGCTGTCGTGCGGCAGGATCTGGCCGGAAGTGAAATGGTATTTTTCGCAGGCCGCTTTGAACTCATCAATCACCTGAGTGGTTAAGGGGGCGGCACGCCACTGGCGCTGGTTTTTGGTGAACAGGGCGAAGGCGGTCGCCTCAATTTCGGCGGCACGAATGGCGGCATTCGCCAGGCCGCCAGCAGCACTGACGTGTGCTCCAACATATTTCATACAGGGACTCCTGTTAACCCACAAACGCTTATGATAGCGGGTTAACAGGAGAAGGATGAAGTGGTTTATGCCAGCAGGCTATGAACCGCCAGGTTAATGGCTCCCCCGCCTACAATCAGCCAGACGAAGAGCAGCAGTGCCATCAGCAGCGGTTTAGCCCCGGCTTTTTTCAGGGCGCTGACGTGGGTGGTTAAGCCCAGCGCCGCCATCGCCATGGCCAGCAGCACCGTATCCAGCGTCACCAGCATATCCACCACGGCTTTTGGCAACAGATGGAACGAGTTAAACACCGCCACCGCAATAAACAGGATCGCAAACCACGGAATGGTGATTTTGCTCTTCTGGCCGCTGCCTGCCGGGGCGAGGTGTTTGACCCTTGCCGCCAGGATCAGCAGGAAGGGGGCCAGCATCATCACCCGCAGCATTTTGGCAATCACCGCCGCATTTTCCGCTTCCGGGTTAATGGCGTGACCGGCTGCTACAACCTGGGCCACTTCGTGCATCGTCGAGCCGATGTAAATCCCGTAGGTCTCCGGGCTAAACCAGTGTGCCACCAGCGGATACATCGCCGGATAGAGGAAGATCGCCAGCGTACCGAAGATCACCACTGTCGCGACGGCAACCGTCACCTTACTGGACTCGGCCTTCACCACCGGCTCGGTCGCCAGCACTGCCGCGGCACCGCAAATGCTGCTCCCGGCACCAATCAACCAGCTGGTCTGTTTGTCCAGTCCGAACACTTTCTGGCCAATAACGCAGGCCAGTGTAAATGTGCTGGTCAGGGTTAATACGTCGATGACAATCCCGCTGACCCCCACATCGGCAATCTGCGCGAAGGTCAGGCGAAAACCATAAAGGATGATCCCGAGGCGCAGCAGGTGCTGTTTGGCGAAGATCACGCCGCCATCACACGGCTTGTAAATCTGCGGATAGACCGTATTGCCGATGACCATCCCCAGCAGGATGGCCAGCGTCAGGGCGCTGAATCCCGCCCCGGCAACCGCCGGAATACTGCCGCCCATAACGCAACGCCGGTGACCAGCGCGCTCAGCGCTAAGCCCGGAATGTAGTGCCACACTGTACGATGATGTTCCAGAGTGAGTGTTGTCATAACCTTCTCCTTTTCTCTGGCTAAAGATTACGGCGCGCTGGTTTAAAAATAAAATTGATTATATATTTATAATTAATCTTTATAAGTGGTAAGCAGGACGCTTATCTTATCGGACGACAACTATGCACATTACGTTACGCCAGCTTGAGGTCTTTGCTGAGGTGCTGAAAAGCGGCTCGACCACGCAGGCCTCGCAGATGCTGGCGCTGTCGCAGTCTGCGGTCAGCGCCGCCCTGACCGATCTCGAAGGCCAGCTGGGGGTTCAGCTCTTTGACAGGGTAGGGAAGCGGCTGGTGGTCAACGAACACGGGCGCTTGCTCTATCCCCGCGCGTTGGCCCTGCTGGAGCAGACCATCGAGATTGAACAGCTGTTTCGTGAAGATAATGGCGCCATTCGCGTTTTTGCCAGCAGCACCATCGGCAACTATATTCTGCCGGAGGTGATTGCCCGCTACCGCCGTGATTTCCCGGGGTTACCGCTGGAGATGAGCGTCGGCAATAGCCAGGATGTGATCAACGCCGTGATCGATTTTCGGGTTGATATCGGTCTTATCGAAGGCCCGTGCCACAACGCCGACATCATTGCCGACCCCTGGCTGGAGGATGAGCTGGTGGTCTTCGCCTCGCCGGCCTCTTCTTTATTACAGCAGGAGGTGACGCTGGAACGGCTGGCGCAGGCACCGTGGATTTTACGCGAGCAGGGATCCGGCACGCGGGAGATCGTCGATTATCTGCTGCTGTCGCATCTGCCGCAGTTTCATATGGGTATGGAGCTGGGCAATTCAGAGGCGATCAAACATGCGGTGCGCCACGGCCTCGGCATCAGCTGCCTGTCGCGTCGGGTGATTGCCGAACAACTGGAGAGCGGCACGCTGGTGGAGATCCCCGTTCCGCTGCCGAACAAGCTGGTGCGTACCCTGTGGCGTATCCATCATCGCCAGAAGCACCTCTCGAACTCCCTGCAGCGTTTTCTGCGTTACTGTGAAATGTAAACCCGCCCGGCGGCGTTCTGCCCGCCGGGATCGCGTCCTCGCACCGATTTAATTCTCTGCTTTACTTATAATCCTGGCCCGGTCATGAAGCTCTCTTATAACAGGGCATTTGTGCCGGAAGCGCTGGCGATCGTCTGCTACAATCGCGCCTCATTTTTTGAATGGACAGCATTTTCATATGGTTTCCGAAACTAAAACCACAGAAGCGCCCGCGCTACGTCGCGAACTCAAGGCGCGTCACCTGACGATGATTGCCATTGGCGGTTCTATCGGTACAGGTCTTTTGTCGCCTCTGGGGCGACCATTTCTGCAGCGGGTCCTGGCGGCGCGCTCTTTTCTTATATCCTGATCGGTTTGATGGTCTATTTCCTGATGACCAGCCTGGGCGAACTGGCGGCGTACATGCCGGTATCCGGTTCTTTTTCTACCTATGGCCAGAAATATGTGGAAGAGGGCTTTGGCTTCGCGCTGGGCTGGAACTACTGGTACAACTGGGCGGTGACTATCGCCGTGGATCTGGTGGCATCGCAGCTGGTGATGACCTGGTGGTTCCCCGATACGCCGGGCTGGATCTGGAGCGCTATCTTCCTGGGGCTGATCTTCCTGCTTAACTACATCTCCGTGCGCGGTTTTGGCGAAGCGGAATACTGGTTCTCGCTGATCAAAGTCGCCACAGTGATCATCTTTATCGCCGTGGGTGTGGCGATGATTGTCGGCATCTTCAAAGGCACTGAACCTGCGGGCTGGAGCAACTGGACCCTTGACGATGCGCCTTTTGCCGGGGGCTTCTCGGCGATGATTGGCGTGGCGATGATCGTTGGCTTCTCCTTCCAGGGGACTGAACTTATCGGCATTGCCGCCGGTGAATCCGAGAACCCGGAGAAGAACATTCCGCGCGCGGTGCGGCAGGTCTTCTGGCGTATCCTGCTGTTCTATGTGTTCGCAATCCTGATTATTAGCCTGATCATTCCGTATACCGATCCAAGCCTGCTGCGTAATGACGTGAAAGATATCAGCGTCAGTCCGTTTACGCTGGTGTTCCAGCATGCCGGTCTGCTCTCTGCGGCGGCGGTAATGAATGCGGTGATCCTGACGGCGGTACTGTCGGCGGGTAACTCCGGGATGTATGCCTCTACCCGTATGCTCTACTCCCTGGCCTGTGATGGCAAAGCGCCGCGTATTTTCGCTAAGCTGTCTAAAGGCGGCGTGCCGCGTAATGCGCTGTATGCCACCACCGTGATTGCCTGCCTCTGTTTCCTGACCTCAATGTTTGGTAACCAGACGGTCTACCTGTGGCTGCTGAATACCTCGGGGATGACGGGCTTTATCGCCTGGCTGGGTATCGCTATCAGCCACTACCGTTTCCGTCGCGGCTATGTGAAGCAGGGCTACGACATTAACAACCTGCCGTACCGCTCCGGGTTCTTCCCGCTGGGTCCGATCTTTGCCTTTGTGCTGTGTCTGATTATCACCCTGGGCCAGAACTACGAAGCCTTCCTGGCCGACACCATCGACTGGGGCGGCGTGGCAGCGACCTATATTGGTATCCCACTGTTCTTGATCATCTGGTTCGGCTACAAGCTGACGAAGGGATCGAAGTTTGTCAGCTATAGCGAAATGGAATTCCCGAATAGCTTCAAAAAATAACCGCAACGCCTCTCTTTAACCCGCTCACTCGAGCGGGTTTTTTTTTATCTCCATACTATGCAGTCTTGACATAACTTTTAACAATTGAATTGATAATAATTATCGTTTGCTTTATCATTAGCATAGTAATCAAAAGGATGAAGGAGTCAGCATCGTCGCCCTGGTCAGGGGAAGATGCTGTGCCCACACCTGCAAAAAAATTACCCGGCTGACCCGCCAGAGAAGCGGGCGGCACGCAATGCAATGTGAGCAGTACATATTTGATTTTGCTGTGTTTACCTCATGGAGATATGGAATGTTTAGGTTGAATCCCTTCGTTCGGGGAGGGCTGTGCGCGTCTGCTCTGTCCCTGGCCCTGCCGGTTGTTGCGGCGGAATCTGGCGACACTATGGTGGTGACTGCCTCGGCCAACGAGCAAAACCTGAAAGATGCCCCGGCCAGTATCAGCGTCATCACTCAGCAGGATCTGCAACGTAAGCCGGTGCAGAACCTGAAAGATGTGTTAAAAGAGGTTCCGGGCGTGCAATTAACTGACGAAGGGGACAACCGTAAGGGCGTCAGTATCCGCGGTCTGGACAGCAGCTATACCTTGATCCTGGTTGACGGTAAACGCGTCAACTCTCGCAACGCCGTATTCCGTCATAACGATTTCGACCTCAACTGGGTGCCGGTTGACGCCATCGAACGTATCGAAGTGGTGCGCGGGCCGATGTCCTCCCTGTACGGCTCTGATGCCCTGGGCGGCGTGGTCAACATCATTACCAAAAAGATCGGCCAGAAATGGACCGGTACTCTCACCGCCGACTCCACAATTCAGGAACACCGCGATCGCGGCGACACCTATGGCGGCCAGTTCTATACCAGCGGCCCGCTGGTGGATGGCGTCCTCGGTCTGAAAGCCTTTGGTAGCCTGTCAAAACGCGATAAAGACGATCCGCAGACCTCGACAACCAGCGCCTCCGGGGAAACTCCGCGTATCGAAGGCTTCACCAGCCGCGATGCCAACGTGGAATTTGCCTGGACCCCGAACGAGAACCACGATTTCACCGCTGGCTACGGTTTTGACCGTCAGGACCGCGATTCCGACTCGCTGGATCAGAACCGTCTTGAGCGCCAGAACTACTCCCTGAGCCACAATGGCCGCTGGGGCATGGGCAACAGCGAACTGAAATTCTACGGCGAAAAGGTTGATAACAAGAACCCGGGCAACGCCAACCCTATCACCTCCGAAAGCAACTCTGTTGACGGTAAATACGTCCTGCCGCTGGGAGAGATTAACCAGCTGCTCACCTTCGGGGGAGAATGGCGTCACGACAAGCTGAAGGATCCGGTTAACATTACCGGCGGTAGCAGCAGTAGCACCTCGGCCAGCCAGTATGCACTCTTTATTGAAGATGAATGGCGTATCTTCGAGCCGCTGGCGCTGACCACCGGCGTGCGTATGGATGACCACGAAACCTACGGCGATCACTGGAGTCCGCGTGCTTATCTGGTCTACAACGCGACCGATACCCTGACGGTAAAAGGTGGCTGGGCGACAGCATTCAAAGCGCCTTCGCTGCTGCAGCTGAGCCCAGACTGGACCACTGGCTCCTGCCGTGGGGCCTGTGAAATTGTCGGTAGCCCGGATCTGAAGCCAGAAACCAGTGAAAGCTTCGAGCTGGGTCTTTACTACAGCGGGGAAGAGGGCTGGTTAGAAGGCGTGCAGGGCAGCATTACTACCTTCCAGAACGATGTGGACGATCGTATCAGCATCCTCCGTACGGCCAACGTCAACCAGGCGCAGGGTTACCCGAACTATGTCGGCCTGAATGCCGACGGTGAGCCGATTTTCCGTTATTACAACGTCAATAAGGCGCGGATCCGCGGCCTGGAAACGGAAGTGAAATTCCCGATCGCCGAAGACTGGCGCATGACGCTGAATTACACCTATAACGACGGACGTGATATCAGCAACGGCGGCAACAAGCCGCTCTCGGAACTGCCGTTCCATACCGCAAACGGCACGCTTGACTGGCAGGCAACGCAGGCGTGGTCCTTCTACGTGCAGGGCAATTATACGGGTGAGAAACGCACCGTTACCGATGGCGAAGCAACGCCGGGTGGCTACGTGGTGTGGAACACCGGTGGCGCATGGCAGGCAACTAAAAACGTCAAGCTGCGTGCAGGTGTCATGAACCTGCTGGATAAAGATCTCAGCCGCGACGACTACAGCTACACCGAAGAAGGACGCCGTTACTTTATGGCGGTGGATTACAGTTCTGATCGTGAATGCGCCGGGCGGCTTTGCGCTTGCCCGGCCTGCGACAGGCCCCTCTCCCTGCGGAAGAGGGGCGAGTGAGGACGTGAAGTCTGCCCTTACTTCAACAACTGCTGCGCATGGAAGCGCAGATGATCTTCTATAAAGGACGCAATAAAGTAATAGCTGTGATCGTAGCCTGGCTGGATGCGTAACGTCAGCGGCCAGGCCTTCTGGCGCGCAGCTTCTGCCAGCACTGCTGGCTGTAACTGGCTCGCCAGGAACTGATCGGCATCACCCTGATCGATAAGCGTCGGGATCGCCTGTTCCGGCTGGCTGGCCAGCATCAGCGCACAGCTATCCCACTCCTGCCAGGTTTCTGTATTCTCGCCCAGATAATGGGTGAAGGCTTTTTGCCCCACGGCACCTGACATGGGTTCACGATAGGCGCAAACGCCGACACGCTGACGTATTTGCCCGGATTTTTCAGTGCCATTACCAGCGCACCGTGGCCACCCATCGAATGGCCGCTGATGGCACAGCGATCGGCTACCGCAAACTCCGCCTGGATGAGCGCAGGCAGCTCATCGCGCAGATAATCGTACATCCGGTAATGACGCGCCCAGGGCTGCTGGGTGGCATTCAGGTAGAACCCGGCGCCTTTTGCCCAGATCGTAACCGGCATCGTCTGCCACATCGTCACCGCGCGGGCTGGTGTCGGGCATCACCAGCGCGATCCCCAGCTCCGCCGCAACCCGCTGGGCGCCCGCTTTGGTGGTAAAGTTTTCATCGTTGCAGGTCAGGCCGGAAAGCCAGTACAGCACCGGCGGTTTTGCCGCACGCGTAGCCGGAGGCAGAAAAATGCTGAACGTCATCGCGCAGTTCAGCACCGTGGAGTCATGACGCCAGCGCTGCTGTCGACCTTCAAAACAGTAGTGCTCTTCGAGCAGTTCCATGCAAGGCTCCTTCAGGAAGGTGTTTCGATAGATAGACCTCATAATACAGTTAATTCAATAACGCGTGAGTAACTTTCACTTCCGCATTAACGACATATACTGCATCATGAATTTACGAAACTTTAACAACTGGAGTGGTCATGGCGCTGCGTATCGCGCTCAGCGGTTTTTGTGGTTCTGGTGGTGGCGATGGGAATAGGGCGCTTTGCCTTTACACCACAGGTGCCGCTGATGATTGCGGCAGGGCAACTGACCCTGACCAGCGCCGGACTGGTGGCGGCGATGAACTACCTCGGCTATCTGGTGGGGGGCGTGGGATGCCATGCGCGCGCACCGGTTTGTCGAAGGCCGCCTGTGGCTGGGCATCGTTGGCGCAGTGATGCTAACCCTGCTTTCGGCCATTGCGGATAACGCCGTCGTTCACGGACTGCTGCGGTTTGTGATTGGCTGCATGAGCGGCTGGTCGATGGTGCTGATCGCTGCCTGGACCAACGAACGGCTGGCCCATTTCGGTAAGCCAGGTCTCAGTGCCGCAGTCTTTGCGGGGCCGGGGGCGGGCATTACGCTTAGCGGCTTGCTGGCGGTGTGGATCCAGGCGCAGGGCTTATCGGCGAGTGCCGCATGGCAAATCTACGGCGTACTGGCGCTGGTACTGATCGCGCTGGTGGCCCGCTATCTGCCGCGTGCCGGGCAACTGCATCGCCCCGGCACGACGCCGGAGCCGTTGACACTGACCCGCGATCTGCGTCGTCTGGTGTGGAGCTACAGTCTCGCCGGGTTTTGGTTACATCCTCCCGGCGACGTTTTTTGTCCCAGATGGCGGCGCTGCGTTTCCCTGGCAGCGCGTTCGCCCAGTTTGTCTGGCCAGTTTTCGGCGTAGCCTCGGTGCTGGGCATTGCCCTGAGTATCGCGCTGCGCCATGTCTCCACGACCCATCGCCGACTGGCGCTGGTGTTATGGCTGCAGGCGGTGGGCGTGATTGCCGCCTGGCTGCTGCCGGGAATGGCCGGTCTGGTGACCGGTGCATTGCTGGTGGGCGGCGGATTTTTATGTGCGGTACAGCTTTCGCTGCTTTACGGGCGTGAGCTGGCACCGAATCATACGCGTTACATGGCCGGATTACTCACCACCGGCTATGCGGTTGGGCAGCTTGTTGGCCCGATGACCTCGGCGCTGTCGAGCTGGCTTACCCACCAACTGGAGCCTGCGCTGGGCCTGGCGGGCATCGCGCTTTTCGTGGCGGGCGGGCTGGTCTGGCAGCGTCAGGTTGAAAGGTAACGGCAATTGCAATAATTATCGCGGTGAATACTGGATTATGCTCGCCGCCTCGCGCACAATGACGGCACATTTTGCCCCATGTAGGGCAGAAGCGCGCCACACCTGCAGGAGAAAAGAATGTCATCAATGAGTAAAGAAGCAGCCCTCGTCCATGAAGCGCTGGTTGCGCACGGCCTTGAAACCCCGCTGCGCCCGCCGGTTCAGGATCTGGACAACGAAACGCGTAAACGTCTTATTTCCGGGCATATGACCGAAATCATGCAGCTGCTGAATCTCGATCTCAGCGATGACAGTCTGATGGAAACCCCGCGTCGCATCGCCAAAATGTATGTCGATGAGATTTTCTCCGGGCTGGATTACGCTAATTTCCCGAAAATCACCGTCATTGAAAACAAAATGAAGGTGGATGAGATGGTGACGGTGCGTGATATCACCCTGACCAGCACCTGTGAACATCACTTTGTGACCATCGACGGCAAAGCGACCGTAGCCTATATTCCAAAAGACTCGGTTATTGGCCTGTCGAAGATTAACCGCATCGTGCAGTTCTTTGCCCAGCGTCCGCAGGTGCAGGAGCGTTTAACCCAGCAGATCCTCATCGCGTTGCAAACGCTGCTGGGAACCAATAACGTGGCGGTTTCCATTGACGCGGTGCATTACTGCGTGAAAGCGCGCGGTATTCGTGATGCGACCAGCGCCACCACGACCACCTCGCTGGGCGGCCTGTTTAAATCAAGCCAGAACACCCGTCAGGAGTTCCTGCGCGCCGTGCGTCACCACAACTGATCATCAGGGCAGGGTACATGGAAAGAAATGTCACGCTGGATTTCGTTCGTGGCGTCGCTATTCTGGGTATTCTGCTGCTCAATATAAGTGGCTTCGGTCTGCCGAAAGCCGCTTATCTTAATCCCGCCTGGTATGGCGATATTACCCTCAGCGACGCCTGGACATGGGCGGTGCTGGATCTCTTTGCCCAGGTCAAATTCCTTACCCTATTTGCCTTGTTGTTTGGGGCAGGCCTCCAGCTGCTGCTAAAACGCGGTAAACGCTGGATCCAGGCGCGTCTTTCACTGCTGGTCCTTCTCGGGTTTATGCATGGTCTCCTGTTCTGGGACGGCGATATTCTGTTGGCCTACGGGCTGGTGGGATTGATCTGCTGGCGTATCATCCGCGATGCGCACGATATTAAAAACCTGTTCAACACCGGCGTGGTGCTCTTCCTCATTGGCGTCGCTATCCTGCTGCTGCTGGGGGTTATCTCCGGCGGCTCCACCAATCGTTCCTGGGTACCGGATGCGGCCAATTTGCAGTATGAGCAGTACTGGAAGCTGGGTGGCGGCATGGAGGCCATCAGCAATCGGGCCGATATGATTGGCAACAGCCTGCTGGCGCTTGGGGCGCAATACGGCTGGCAGTTGGCGGGAATGATGCTGATTGGCGCGGCGCTGATGCGAACCGGCTGGCTGAAAGGCGAGTTTAGCCTCGGTCATTACCGGCGAACCGGGATGTGGCTGGTACTGGTCGGTCTGGCGATTAATCTCCCGGCGGTGATCGCCCAGTGGTATGTCAACTGGGACTACCGCTGGTGCGCGTTTCTGTTACAGGCACCGCGGGAGATTAGCGCGCCCTTCCAGACGATAGGCTATGCTGCGCTGATCTATGGCTTCTGGCCGCAGCTCTGCCGTTTCCGGCTGGTGATGGCCGTGGCCTGCGTAGGGCGCATGGCGCTCAGTAACTACCTTTTACAGACGCTGATCTGCACCACCTTGTTCTATCGCCTCGGCCTGTTTATGCATTTTGATCGCCTGCAACTGATGGGCTTCGTGCTACCTGTCTGGCTGGTGAATATCCTGTTCTCCGTTTTCTGGCTGCGTTATTTCCGTCAGGGACCGATGGAGTGGGTATGGCGGCAATTGACCGCACGTGCTGCAGGGGTTTCACCGGGTAATACATCCGGATAACGATCTGGATCACAATCATTAACAAAACGGATGTAACCGTTTTCATCCTTGTGAGCTTCTTCACGTAGTCCTTCCTTTCTCACTGCCAGAATAGGCACCTTGCTAAACACAGGGGGTGTCTGTGAGTTGCTGCAATCTAAATAAGGATGGTGAATATGATCACCATTCGTGACGTCGCGCGTCAGGCGGGCGTTTCTGTCGCCACCGTTTCCCGTGTGCTCAACAACAGCGCGCTGGTTAGCCCTGAAACGCGCGAGTGCGTGATGAAAGCCGTCACGGCGCTGGGCTACCGTCCCAATGCGAACGCGCAGGCGCTGGCAACCCAGGTCAGCGATACCATCGGCGTGGTAGTGATGGATGTATCGGATGCCTTCTTTGGCGCGCTGGTAAAAGCCGTGGACATGGTTGCCCAGGAGCACCAGAAAAACGTGCTCATCGGCAATAGCTATCACGAGGCAGAAAAAGAGCGTAACGCCATTGAGGTGTTGATTCGTCAGCGCTGTAACGCCCTGATCGTCCACTCAAAAGCCTTGAGCGATGAGGAGCTGTCTGCGCTGATGGAGCAGATCCCCGGCATGGTGTTGATCAACCGCATTGTGCCTGGCTATGCCCACCGCTGCGTCTGCCTTGATAACGTCAGCGGCGCGATGATGGCGACGCGAATGCTGGTGAATAACGGCCATCAGCGCATCGGCTATCTTGCATCAAGCCACCGCATTGAGGATGACGAAATGCGGCGTGAAGGCTGGCAGAAAGCGTTGCTGGAGCAGGGCATTATCGCTTCGGATAGCTGGATCGGCACTGGCGCGCCGGATATGCAGGGCGGGGAAGCGGCCATGGTGGAGCTACTCGGGCGCAACCTGCAGCTGACCGCGGTCTTTGCCTACAACGACAGCATGGCCGCAGGGCGCTAACGGCACTGAAGGACAACGGTATTGCGGTGCCACAGCATCTGTCATTGATTGGTTTCGATGATATTCCGATTGCCCGTTACACAGACCCACAGCTAACGACGGTGCGCTATCCCATTGCCTCTATGGCGCGGCTGGCCACCGAGCTGGCGTTACAGGGGGCCGCGGGAAAGCTGGATCTTGCTGCAACTCACTGTTTCATGCCGACTTTAGTGCGGCGTCACTCCGTTGCTTTACGGCAAATTGTGGTGCCGATCACTAACTTATAATTCGTCGTGATGTAACCGTTTTCAATTTGTGAGTAAATTCACAGTAAGTTAACAAGGCGCTGACTATGATGTCAGCGTTTTAGTGACTGAAACGCTATGTAACGGTGAATAATCACTTTCACTATAGCCACGGCACGTTAAACATCCAAAAAAACGCATTCTGGAGCGTTACCGACCAAGGAAGATAGAAATTTTATAAGTGGACTTCGGCCGGCATTAACGTTTCATTAACATTGCCCGCCGATCGTTATTCACACGAACTACCCTGCATAAAAACCGGAGATATCATGAATAAGAAGGTGTTGACTCTGTCTGCTGTTATGGCAAGTATGCTTTTTGGTGCAACCGCGCACGCTGCAGATAGCCGTATTGGTGTGACTATCTATAAATACGACGACAACTTTATGTCTGTTGTGCGTAAAGCCATGAGAAAGAAGGTAAATCAGCGCCAGACGTGCAGCTGCTGATGAATGACTCCCAGAATGACCAGTCAAAACAGAACGACCAGATTGACGTACTGCTGGCAAAAGGCGTGAAAGCTCTGGCAAATCAACCTGGTTGACCCGGCGGCAGCAGGCACCGTTATTGAGAAAGCACGTGGCCAGAATGTGCCAGTGGTCTTCTTCAACAAAGAACCTTCCCGTAAAGCGCTGGATAGCTACGATAAAGCCTTCTACGTGGGCACCGACTCCAAAGAATCCGGCATCATTCAGGGCGACCTGATTGCTAAACACTGGGCGGCTAACCCGAACTGGGATCTGAACAAAGATGGTCAGATTCAGTTTGTTCTGCTGAAAGGCGAGCCAGGCCACCCGGATGCTGAAGCACGTACCACTTACGTGATCAAAGAGCTGAACGACAAAGGCCTGAAAACCCAGCAGCTGGCATTAGATACGGCTATGTGGGACACCGCTCAGGCGAAAGACAAAATGGACGCCTGGCTGTCCGGCCCGAACGCTAACAAAATCGAAGTGGTTATCGCCAACAACGATGCGATGGCAATGGGTGCAGTAGAAGCCCTGAAAGCACACAACAAATCCTCTATTCCGGTCTTTGGTGTGGATGCCCTGCCTGAAGCAATGGCTCTGGTAAAATCTGGCGCAATGGCCGGTACCGTGCTGAACGATGCTAACAACCAGGCGAAAGCTACCTTCGATCTGGCGAAAAACCTGGCAGACGGCAAAGGCGCTGCTGACGGCACCAACTGGAAAATCGACAACAAAGTTGTTCGCGTACCGTACGTTGGCGTAGATCAGGAAAACCTGGCCCAATTCACCGGTAAATAAGTTATAGCATTCTACTGGGCGCAGTTTCTGCGCCCTTTTATCACGCGACGCGAGGCCGAGAAGGTATAATTATGGTCAGCACAACGACTCAGTCGTCCGGTGAATACTTGTTGGAAATGAGCGGTATCAACAAGTCTTTTCCCGGGGTTAAAGCACTGGATAATGTTAATTTAAAAGTACGGCCTCACTCTATTCACGCCTTAATGGGTGAAAACGGTGCGGGTAAATCAACATTATTGAAATGCTTATTTGGGATCTATCAAAAAGATTCTGGCAGCATTCTTTTTCAGGGGAAAGAGATCGATTTCCATTCCGCCAAAGAAGCACTGGAAAATGGTATTTCGATGGTTCACCAGGAACTTAACCTGGTACTTCAGCGTTCTGTCATGGACAATATGTGGCTGGGTCGTTATCCGACCAAAGGCGTATTTGTCGATCAGGACAAAATGTATCGTGACACCAAAGCGATTTTTGATGAACTGGATATTGATATCGATCCGCGTGCGCGCGTCGGTACGTTATCCGTTTCTCAGATGCAGATGATTGAAATTGCCAAGGCTTTCTCCTATAACGCCAAAATCGTTATTATGGATGAGCCTACTTCGTCGTTAACGGAGAAAGAGGTGAACCACCTGTTCACCATTATCCGTAAGCTGAAGGAGCGCGGTTGCGGCATCGTCTATATCTCCCACAAAATGGAAGAGATCTTCCAGTTGTGCGATGAAATCACGGTGCTGCGCGATGGCCAGTGGATCGCCACCCAGCCGCTGGAAGGGCTGGATATGGACAAGATCATCGCCATGATGGTGGGTCGTTCCCTGAACCAGCGCTTCCCGACCAAAGAGAACAAGCCGGGCGAAGTGATTCTGGAAGTGCGCAACCTGACGTCGCTGCGCCAGCCTTCTATTCGCGATATCTCTTTCGATCTGCATAAAGGGGAGATCCTCGGGATTGCCGGGCTGGTGGGCGCCAAGCGTACCGATATCGTGGAAACCCTGTTCGGTATTCGCGAGAAATCCGGCGGGACCATCACCCTGGCACGGCAAAAAAATCAATAACCACAACGCCAACGAAGCCATTAACCACGGCTTTTGCGCTGGTGACAGAAGAGCGTCGCTCAACCGGTATTTACGCCTATCTGGATATTAACTTTAACTCGTTAATTTCTAATATTCATAACTACAAAAACAAGATCGGTCTGTTGGATAATTCCCGCATGAAGAGCGATACCCAGTGGGTAATTGACTCGATGCGTGTAAAAACCCCAGGACACCGCACGCAAATTGGCTCGCTCTCCGGTGGTAACCAGCAGAAGGTTATTATTGGACGCTGGTTGTTAACTCAGCCTGAAATTCTGATGCTGGATGAACCCACCCGTGGTATCGACGTGGGGGCAAAATTTGAAATTTATCAATTAATAGCTGAGTTAGCCAAGAAAGATAAAGGGATTATTATTATTTCGTCCGAAATGCCGGAATTTGTTAGGGATCACAGATCGTATTCTGGTCATGAGCAATGGTCTCGTTGCCGGAATTGTAGAAACCAAAACGACAACGCAAACGAAATTTTGCGTCTTGCGTCTTTGCACCTTTAAGATTAGGGGCTTCTCATGAGTGCGTTAAATAAGAAAGTTTTCTTACTTATCTGAAAGAAGGCGGTATTTACGTTGTTCTTTTAGTCTTGCTGGCCATTATTATTTTCCAGGATCCGACATTCTTAAGTCTCCTGAACTTAAGTAACATTCTGACTCAGTCTTCCGTACGTATTATTATCGCGCTGGGCGTGGGCGGGGTCTGATCGTCACCCAGGGTACTGACCTGTCAGCCGGTCGTCAGGTCGGCCTGGCGGCGGTTGTCGCGGCCACGCTCCTGCAGTCGATGGAAAACGCCAACAAGGTGTTCCCGGAAATGGCGACCATGCCGATTTTCCTGGTGATCCTGATTGTCTGCGCTATCGGTGCGATCATTGGTCTGATTAACGGCATCATCATTGCTTACCTGAACGTAACGCCGTTCATCACTACCCTGGGTACGATGATTATCGTTTACGGTATCAACTCCCTGTACTACGACTTCGTAGGCGCATCGCCAATCTCCGGTTTCGACAGCGGCTTCTCCACCTTTGCGCAGGGCTTTATCGCGCTGGGCACATTCCGCCTGTCTTACATCACCTTCTACGCCCTGATTGCGGTGGCCTTTGTCTGGGTGCTGTGGAACAAAACCCGCTTCGGTAAGAACATTTTCGCAATCGGTGGTAACCCGGAAGCGGCAAAAGTCCTCTGGCGTTAACGTGGCGCTGAACCTGCTGGTCATCTATGCCCTGTCCGGTGTGTTCTATGCGTTCGGTGGTTTGCTGGAAGCAGGCCGTATCGGCTCTGCCACCAACAACCTCGGCTTTATGTATGAGCTGGATGCGATTGCTGCCTGCGTCGTGGGTGGTGTGTCGTTCAGTGGTGGTGTGGGTACCGTGCTGGGCGTGGTAACCGGTGTAATCATCTTCACCGTTATCAACTACGGTCTGACCTATATCGGCGTGAACCCTTACTGGCAGTACATTATTAAGGGTGCCATCATTATCTTCGCCGTTGCGCTGGACTCCCTGAAGTACGCGCGTAAGAAGTAAGATATCAACGCATAAAAAAACCCGCTTAATGCGGGTTTTTTTATGCCCGGGTCATTTCCCCCGGCGGCGCTGCGTTGGCGTGGCTCTAGGGCAGTGCGGGCTTCTTCTTCTGCATGTCCAGCAGTTGCTCTGGCGTAACCGCCGGATAACCCTGGGCATCTTCCGGCACTTCCGGCATCGCCGGGATTGGCACCAGCGGGCCTAAGAAACGCGGTTCACGTTTAAAGACATAGAGATCGGCCAGTGCACCCAGACGCGCACCAAATTCACGCACCCGCACGGTGAGCATGTCTTTGGGGGAGGGGACGGCATAGCACTGCGCCTGAATGCCCATATGCAGAGCAATAAAGAGCGCGCGCTCGCAATGGAAGCGCTGGGTGATGATGATAAAGTCGTTGGTATCAAACACCTTGCGGGTGCGAACAATGGAATCCAGGGTTCTGAAACCAAGCGTAGTCGAGCACGATATCCGCCGGATCAACGCCTGCGGCAATCAGATCCTTACGCATGGTGACCGGCTCATTATAGCTCTGCTGCGCGTTGTCACCGCTCAGCAGCAGGTAGTTGACCTTGCCGCTGTTGTAGGCATTGAGCGCCCCTTGAATACGGTAACGGTAATACTGGTTAATCACCCCGGTGCGGTAGTACTTGGCGGTACCGAGTACCACGCCGACCTGGCGGTAGGGCAGATCCTGAAGGTCATCAAAGATATAGGGCGCTGTTTTCCAGCTCATCCAGCGGTCAAGGCCCAGCGCAGTCAGCAGCACAATGGCGATCAGGGCAACCAGGCTGTAAAACACGCGCTTTAACATACAGATGACTCTTACCAAAGGTGAAATTTCACTCAGGCTACTTTACCCGTCTGGTAAGCGCAAGAAACGGCGGTTTAATTGAAGGGATTTTCATCAATTGTGCGGGCATTGCTGCCCGCATCAACGACTTAAGCCAGAAGCACGCGGTCGATGCTGGTGCAACCCAGCGCGCGCAACGTGGCCGCGGTGGCGTCCCACTGGATCAGCGGAGCATCGGGTTTTTCTGCCAGAATGGCGCGCTGAATGTCCGGGTAGTCGTAGCCGTTGAGGCTGAGCAGGTTCAGTGCGCCCTGCAGCGGCGGCAACGTTGGGTTAAAGGCGGCGTTCTCGGCATAGCTGCCGGTGAAGATGCGCCCATCGACACACTCCAGCGCCACGCCGCTCGGGGCCTGGCTATAAGGGGCGTGTGACTTGTTGGCGGCGAGGATAGCGGCCTGGGCCAGCGCATCGCCGCTCAGGGTGTAGCCATGATCCTGTTCATCCATCAGCAGGGATTTAATGTCCAGATCCTTCGGGCCGAAGGCATCCGGCAGGTAGTCGGCCAGAGTATGCGGGGCGCGGCCCGGCAGGTTGATACGCAGTTGCAAACCGCTGTTAAGCTCGTTCATAAACTGACGGCAGTGGCCACACGGCGTGTAGTTCACGGTAATGGCTTGCAGGGATTTTTCACCGCGCAGCCAGGCATGGCTGATTGCGCTCTGTTCCGCATGCACGGTCTGCTGCATGGTCGCCCCGATAAACTCCATATTGCCACCGAAGTACCAGGTGCCGCTCACGCCGCGCGCAATGGCACCTACGTTGAAATGGGACAGGTCGGCGCGGGCGCAGGCTGCCGCCAGTGGCAGAAGCGCAAAGGCCAGCGCGTCATCATCCAGATCCGTGGCACGTTTCAGGGCGGTGACCTGTTCAGCCGTCAGCAGGGCGGGGAAATGTGCATCCGCCAGAACCGGGGCCAGGGCTGACTGCAAATTCTCTGCAAGCTGAGTGAAAGCTGAGTGAAAACGTGGATGCATGGCGTTGCCTCATAAAGGTTAATGGATCGGTAGTGTACGGAGCCACAAAGGCTTTATATGTGACCCAGATCTCATTATGTGTGCAACTTATGAAACTCAAATGAAAAATGCGCGACGCGTCGCAAATTTTAGCCCATGACCGCCAGAATAATCGGGAAGAGGAACGGCGCAATCAGCGAGGTCATGATCCCGCAGATCACCAGCGCCAGGGAACTGAATGCCCCTTCCTGATAATCCAGCTCCGCGCAACGGGCGGTACCGAGGGCGTGCGAGGCGGTGCCCATCGCCAGACCACGGGCCGATTTAGTACGAATGCGCATGGCATTCAGCAGCGTATGGCCCAAAACCGCCCCGAGAATACCGACATAGATGACGCACACAGCGCTGATCGCCGGGATGCCGCCGAGACTGCCGCCTACCGCCATCGCAATCGGGGTGGTTACCGATTTCGGTAAAATAGAGGCGGCAATTTCCGGGGTTGCCCCCATCAGCAGCGCCACCGAGGTGCCGGTAATCATCGCTACCAGGCTGCCAACCAGACAGATAGTGATGATCGACTTCCAGCGGGCGCGGATCTGGTGCAGCTGTTCATACAGCGGGAACGCCAGCGCCACCACCGCAGGTTGCAGCAGATCGTTAAGCACCTTGCTGCCCTGGAAATAGTTCGCGTAGGGGATGCCGGTCAACAGCAGGAAAGGAATAATCACCACCATCGCCACCAGCAAGGGGTTAAGCAGCGGGAACTTCAGACGCACTGCCAGCTTGCGGGCGGCGAAGAAGACCGCCACGGTGAGCGGCAGGGACCACCAGATATTGGCCATCATTTTTTCTGTCCTTTTTGCCCAACCACGTTACGTTCCCCATGCGCCAGATGTGTGCTCCAGCTGACCACTAAGAAGACCACCAGCGTACTGATAGTGCAGGAAACAAATATCGGGCCAAACTGCGCGCTCAGCAGGTCGTAGTACTGCATGACACCCACGCCAATGGGCACGAACAGCAGCGCCATATAGCGGATCAGCACCGAGCAGCCGGGTTTAACCCATTGTGCCGGGAGGATTTGCAGCGCGAGCAGCACAAACAGGATCAGCATGCCAATAATGCTGCCGGGAATAGTAATTGGCAGCAGAGAGGCGAGGAATATTCCCGCATACAGGCAGGCATAAATCAGGATGAACGCGCGCAGGTACTGCCAGACAACTATCAGTGATTTATTCATGGTGAAAGCCCTTGATGAAACGCATTCATCATACAATTAAAACCCTAAACGTGCTACGGATCACATCATGACTTTTGAGCATACCAGACATTACTTATTGGAACGTTGGGCATTTCCCCAAACCAGAAGTGACAATGCCGCGCCCCTGATATACGATTTATATATGAATCATAATGGAACATATATATGGGCATCGTAAAAATCTCCGATCTCCTGCATGACGATATTCGTGATGCCAGCAAAGCCATGTCGCGTTCGGTCAACGCGCAGGCGGAATACTGGATCCGCCTCGGCATGATGAGCGAACTCTATCCTGACCTTAACCATCAGCAAATAAAGATGATGATGCTGAAATCTGGCTCCGACCGTTTACTGGAGGTGATCAATGCCATCAATTCTCATTAAGAGTGCCGATGAGTTGGCCCGTCAGCGTCACGCGGGTGAACTGCTGGCGTCCGTGTTCACCATGCTGGATGAGTTTATCAAGCCTGGCGTATCAACCATGGAGATCAACAATCGTGCGGAGGCATTTATTGTGGATCAACTTCAGTCCCGCCCCGCCAGTAAAGGGCAGTATGGCTACCCGTACGTGCTGAACACCTCGGTGAACGACGTGGTCTGCCACGGGATCCCGAAAGAGTCGGAGCACCTTAAGTCAGGCTCTATTGTCAACGTCGATATCACCCTCGAAAACGCGGGCATGATCGCCGACTCCAGTAAAATGTATCTCATTGGTGAGGTTTCCCCCCTGGCGCGCAGGTTAGTGAAAACGACCCAGGAGGGGATGTGGAAGGGGATTAAGGCGGTGAAACCGGGCGCGACCCTGGGCGATATCGGGCATGCGATCCAGTCATACGTTGAAAGCCATGGCTACAGCGTGGTGCGGGAGTATTGCGGGCACGGCATTGGCAAAGAGATGCACGAAGAGCCGCAGATCCTGCACTACGGCAAACCCGGTGAAGGCCCTGTCTTACAGGAGGGGATGGTCTTTACCATCGAACCGATGATCAATCAGGGCGACAGCCGGATCAAAACGAAGAAAGATGGCTGGACAGTGGTGACCCGTGACAAAAAGCTCTCTGCACAGTGGGAACACACCATCGCCGTGACCGCAGACGGTTTTGAGGTGCTGACGCTGCGCCCTGACGAAACCATCCCCGATTAAGGCCCAAACCCTACACGCATCGCTTTCCTGACGCTTCCCACCTTTCGCGGGAGCGGCTACTATAGCGCGTCTTTTTTTACGGGTACTGATATGCGTGTATTACTGGCACCGATGGAAGGTGTGCTCGATTCGCTGGTGCGTGAGCTGCTGACCGACGTTAACGATTATGATCACTGCATCACCGAGTTTCTGCGGGTGGTGGATATGTTGTTGCCGGTAAAATCGTTTTACAGACTCTGCCCGGAGCTGCATCACCAGAGCCGCACCCCCTCCGGCACCCGGGTGCGGATCCAGCTGCTGGGACAATATCCCGAATGGCTGGCGGAAAATGCCGCCCGCGCCGTCGAGCTGGGTTCCTGGGGCGTGGACCTGAACTGCGGCTGTCCATCGAAAATGGTCAACGGCAGCGGCGGCGGCGCCACGCTGCTTAAAGATCCTGAGCTGATCTACCGCGGCGCGAAAGCGATGCGCGAGGCGGTGCCATCCCACCTGCCGGTTACGGTGAAAGTCCGTCTGGGCTGGGACAGCGGCGACAGGCAGTTTGAAATTGCCGATGCGGTGCAGCAGGCGGGGGCCAGCGAGCTGGTGGTTCATGGCCGCACCAAAGAAGATGGTTACAAAGCCGAGCGCATTAACTGGCAGGCTATCGGCGAGATCCGCAAACGGCTGACCATCCCGGTGGTTGCTAACGGCGAAATCTGGGATCGCGAAAGCGCGCTGGCCTGTATGGCGGCGACCGGCTGCGATTCAATCATGATTGGGCGCGGGGCGCTCAACGTGCCTAACCTCAGCCGGGTGATTAAATACAACGAGCCGCGTATGCCCTGGCCAGAGGTGGTGACGCTGCTGAAGAAATACACCCGCCTCGAAAAGCAGGGCGACACCGGGCTGTACCACGTCGCGCGTATCAAGCAGTGGCTGAGTTACCTGCGTAAAGAGTACGACGAGGCCCTGGAACTGTTTCAGGAGATCCGCGCCCTGCAATCCTCCGCGGAGATTGCCCGGGTCATCCAGTCCAAATAAGCCGGGTTCGATCTGCGTCACATTTTTTAGCGGGGCGCATTGAGGCGAAGCGCGAAACTGGTAAAGTGCGTTAACTGGATTGTTACTGCTGCGGCAGGCAAAACCTGATTTTCTGGCATCTGCCGGAGGTCAGGTTTTTTTGTTTCTGGGTCATGGAATGAAAATTGCCAAAATACTGAATAACAATGTGGTGGTAGTTCTGGATGAACAGGGGCGCGAACAGGTCGTGATGGGCCGCGGGCTGGCCTTTCAAAAGCACCCTGGCGACGTGATCCCGAAAGAGAACATTGAGAAAGTGTTTGCCCTGCAAAGCGACGAGCTGGTGCATCGGCTGGGAGAGTTACTCAGCCAGATCCCGCTGGAGGTGATGACCACCTGCGATCGCATTATCGGGCTGGCAGCAAAGCGGCTGGGCAAACTGCAGGAGAGCTTGTACATCACCTTAACCGACCACTGCTATTTTGCGATTGAGCGGCAGAAGAAGGGGCTGGCGATCAAAAACGTGCTCCTGTGGGACATTAAGCGGCTCTACCCACGCGAGTTTGAGCTGGGCCAGCAGGCCCGGGCCATTATCGCTACACGGCTGGGGGTGGCGCTGGAGGAAGATGAAGCCGGGTTTATCGCACTGCATCTGGTCACGGCCCAGTTGCACAGCGAGATGCCGGAGGTGATGCACGTCACCCGGGTAATGCAGGAGATCCTGCAGCTGGTGAAATACACCTTACAGCTGGAGTATGACGAAGAATCGCTAAGCTATCAGCGCTTCGTCACCCATCTGAAGTTTTTCGCCCAGCGGATGCTAACCCGTACCGTGGTTGCGGATGACGATGCCTCGTTGCATTCGGCGGTGAAAGACAACTACGCGAAGGCGTGGGTATGCGCCGAGAAGATTGCCCGGCATCTGCAAAAGAGTTATCAGCGCGAGCTGACTACCGAAGAGATTATGTTTCTCACCATTCATATTGAGCGCGTGAGAAAAGAGGGGCGCTAAGCCCCACGACAAACGGATTGTTACTGCACTATGCAGGCAAAACCTGAGCGCGGCTCCCGAAAGGGCGTCGTTCTCGGGTTTTTTTATTTTTAGGACTCAGTCAAACCCTGCCTGCGGGCAGCGAAGAAGGATACAGAGATGGAATATCAAGCACTGGCGAAGGATATTCTCGGCCACGTTGGCGGCAAAGAGAACATTGTCAGCCTGGTTCATTGCGCTACCCGGCTACGTTTCAAACTGAAAGATTCTCAACGTGCGGATGCTGAAGGGCTGAAGAACAATCCCGGGGTCATCATGGTGGTCGAAAGCGGCGGCCAGTTCCAGGTGGTGATTGGCAACCACGTTCACGACGTCTGGCAGGCTGTCTGTCAGGAGGCCGGGCTGGCGGATGACGCAGGACCCGCCGCAGAGGAGAAAGGCGAAAAAACCAGCCTCGGCGGCCACCTTATCGATATTGTCTCCGGCATCTTTACCCCCTTTATCGGCGTCCTCGCTGCCTCGGGGATCCTGAAGGGGATACTGGCGCTGGCCGTGGTGTGCGGCTGGCTGACCACCGACAGCGGCACGTACAAAATCTGGTTTGCCAGCAGTGACGCGTTGTTCTTCTTCTTCCCGCTGGTGCTGGGCTACACCGCCGGGAAAAAGTTTGGCGGCAACCCGTTTATCACTATGGTGATTGGCGGGGCGCTGGTGCATCCAACCATGATTCAGGCCTTCGAGGCCAGCCAGCAGGCGGGCGCGGCGGCCAATGCCTTCCTCTCTATTCCGGTGACCTGGTTTAATTACAGTACATCAGTCATTCCGATCATCCTCGCCGCCTGGGTTAGCTGCTGGCTGGAAAAGCAGGGCAGCAAACGTCTGCCGTCGGCGATGAAAAATTTCTTTACCCCGCTGATCTGCCTCGGCGTCACGGTACCGCTGACCTTTCTGGTGATCGGCCCTGTCGCCACCTGGCTCAGCCAGATGCTGGCGAACGGCTATCAGTGGATCTACGTGCTTGCTCCCTGGCTGGCGGGGGCGGCGATGGGCGCGGTATGGCAGGTGTGCGTTATCTTTGGCCTGCACTGGGGGCTGGTGCCGCTGATGATCAACAACCTTGCCGTGCTGGGTCATGACTCCATGCTGCCGATGCTGCTGCCAGCGGTATATGGCCAGGTGGGGGCGGCGTTAGGCGTCTTCCTGCGCAGCCGCGATGCACGGCAGAAGATGCTGGCGGGTTCTTCAGTGACGGCCGGGATCTTTGGCGTCACCGAACCAGCGGTGTATGGCGTGAACCTGCCTTTACGTCGTCCCTTTATCTTTGGCTGCGTGGCCGGGGCGGTGGGCGGCGCGATTGTCGGTTTCTTCGACACCCATGTCTACTCCTTTGGCTTCGGCAACATCTTCACCATCGCGCAGATGATCCCGCCGGGTGGGGTGGATGCCACGCTGTGGGGCGGGATTGCAGGCATGCTGGTGGCGCTGGTGCTGAGTTGTGTCCTGACGATGATGGCCGGGATGCCGGGCCGTGCGACAGAAACGGCACCGGTGGCCGTTAACCTCGATGAAAACACTGTTCTGTCACCGATGCGCGGCACGGTACTGGCGCTGGACCAGGTGCCGGACGCCACCTTTGCCAGCGGCCTGCTCGGTCAGGGCGCGGCTATCGTGCCTGCCGATAACAAAGTGATTGCCCCCTTCGCCGGGGAAGTCGCCTCGCTATTTGCCACCAAACATGCCATCGGCCTGCTGAGCGACAGCGGCATCGAAGTGCTGATCCACGTCGGAATCGACACCGTGAAGCTCGACGGCAAGCCGTTTACCGCCCACGTGAAGGTGGGGGACAAAATACAGCCGGGCGATCTGCTGCTGGAGTTCGATCGTCAGGGCCATTCTTGATGCCGGATACGATCTGGCGACCCCGATTATTATCAGCAACAGTGACGACTACCGTGATGTCGCGACCGTGGCGGCAACCGCCGTCCAGGCCGGCGCACCGTTACTTTGCGTCAGCCATCAGTAACAGGAGAACCGAATGAAAACTTTCCCGAATGATTTTTTATGGGGCGGCGCGGTTGCCGCGAATCAGGTCGAAGGGGCTTACCTGGAGGATGGCAAAGGGTTGTCCACCTCTGACGTCCAGCCGCAGGGGGTGTTTGGCCCGGTCGTGGAGCGGGTGGCTGGCGACAGCGGCATTAAAGACGTGGCGATCGATTTCTATCACCGCTACCCGGAAGATATCAAACTGTTCGCGAAATGGGCTTCAACTGCCTGCGCGTCTCCATTGCCTGGACACGTATCTTCCCGAACGGCGATGAGCAGCAACCGAACGAGGCCGGACTGGCCTTTTACGACAAGCTGTTTGACGAGCTGGCGGCGCATAACATCACCCCGCTGGTGACGCTCTCGCACTACGAGATGCCGTGGGGGCTGGTGAAACAGCACGGCGGCTGGGGCAACCGTCCAGGTGATCGGTTTCTTCGAACACTATGCCCGCACCGTCTTCACCCGCTATCAGCATAAGGTCAAGCTGTGGCTCACCTTTTAACGAGATCAACATGTCCTTGCACGCGCCGATGACCGGCGTCGGTCTGCCGGAGACCAGCAGCAAGGCGGAGGTTTATCAGGCGATCCACCATCAGCTGGTGGCGAGCGCGCTGGCGGTAAAAGCCTGCCACGAGATTATCCCGGACGCGAAAATCGGCAACATGCTGCTGGGCGGCCTGGTCTATCCGCTGACCTGCAAGCCAGACGACGTGCTGGAAGCCCTGCAGGAGAACCGCGCCTGGCAGTTCTTCGGGGATGTGCAGTGCCGCCGGGCGTACCCGGGCTATATGCTGCGCTTCTTCCGCGATAATGGCATTACCCTTGAGATCACCGAGGCCGATCGCGAGGCGCTGAAATCGACTATCGACTTTATCTCCTTCAGCTACTACATGACCGGCTGTGTCACCACCGACGCCGAGCTGAACCAGCAGGCACGCGGCAACATCCTGAGCATGGTGCCGAACCCGCATCTGGCCAGCCTCGGAGTGGGGCTGGCAGAATCGACCCGGTTGGCCTGCGCACGTTACTGAACCGTGCTCTGGGATCGGTATCAGAAGCCGCTGTTCATTGTTGAGAACGGTCTGGGCGCGAAGGACAAGCCGGACGCGGACGGCATGGTGCAGGACGATTACCGTATCAGCTACCTCAACGACCATCTGGTGCAGGTGCGCGAGGCGATTGAGGACGGCGTGGAGGTAATGGGCTACCACCAGCTGGGGACCGATCGATCTGGTGAGCGCCTCCAGAGCGGAGCTTTCCAAACGCTACGGTTTTATCTACGTCGATCGTGACGACAGCGGGGCAGGCACGCTGGCGCGCAGCCGCAAGAAGAGTTTTTACTGGTATCAGGAAGTGATTGCGACCCACGGCGCTTCGCTGAAAGGCTAAGGATCGCCAGACGCACCCGGCAGCGCGCCGGGTGTTTTTTCTGAATATATCCAGGTATGACAAAGTGTGGATTGCCACCGATTCCTAAAAAAACGGAAGCGCTGTGAGCCGTATGTTGCAGCCTTCTTTTTTTATGTGAATAACCCGATGAAACGTTCACGTTTTACGGCTTCTGCCTGACTCTCTCCCTGTGGCTTGTTGCCTGTGCCCCTCACCACGATACGACTGCATCGCTTAAACAGCAGGTCCCCCGCCGCGACAATTGCCTCTGGGCTGGCCGCCGGTCAATGGCCAAAAAATACGTGGTGGGAAGAATTCCACGATCCGCAGCTCACTGCCCTGATTGTCAAAGCGCAGGCCGACGCGCCAGATATGCAAATTGCCCGTCAGCGCATCGCCCTTGCCGAAGCCCAGGCCAAAATGGCGATGGCCGCAGAAGGGCCGGACGTTGATTTTTCTGCCGATGTCGAACGGCAAAAAATGTCAGCAGAGGGGCTGATGGGGCCTTTCGCGATCACCGACCCTGCGGCTGGCACCACCGGCCCCTGGTACACTAACGGCACTCTGGGTTTAACCGCTGGCTGGGATCTGGATCTGTGGGGCAAAAACCGCGCCCAGGTGGAGGCCCGCATCGGGAAAGTCAACGCACAACAGGCAGAGCTGCAACAGACCCGCAGCTGCTTGCCACCAGCGTGGCGCGCCTCTACTGGGAGTGGCAGACCCAGGCTGCGACCAGGCAGCTGTTAACTGCCATCAAACAGGAGGCAGCAAAATATCATCAGTACCGACCGGGAGCTGTATCAGCAGGGGATTACCTCATCCGTGGAAGGGGTCGAAACCGATATCAATGCCAGTAAAACCGAAGAGCGGCTCGCAGAAGTAAACGGCAACATGAAAGCCATTGAGGCGCGTCTGCAGGCCCTGACCAACACCGCGTCGATAACCCTTACTCCGCACGCCTTACCCACCGTCGAGACAAAATTGCCTTCCTCCGCTGGGCTACTCGCTGCTGGCCCGACGCCCCGATCTGCAGGAGGCCCACTGGTATATCGAAGCTTCCCTGCGGGACGTGGATGCCGCAAAAGCCGCGTTTTATCCCGATATTCAACCTGATGGCGTTCCTGCAACAGGATGCGCTGCACTTAAGCGATCTGTTCCGCTCCTCGGCGCAGCAGATGGGGGTTACCGCCGGTCTGACCCTGCCGATTTTTGACAGTGGACGCCTGAATGCAAATCTCGATATCGCCCAGGCGCAAAGCAACCTGTCGGTAGCGAATTACAACAAGGCGGTGTTGGAAGCGGTGAATCAGGTGGCCCGTACCGCAAGCGAAGTCGAAACCTTAATGGCAAAAAATCAGCATCAACAGAAAATTGAAGCCGATGCCGAGCGGGTGGGTGGCCCTGGGCGCAGGCGCGCTACAGGGCGGGGATTGTCGGCCGGTTCACGCGTCAGCGAAGCCAGACTACCCGCCCTCAAGGAACAACTCGCCGGGCTGACGCTACAGGGGCAGTACATCGATGCCACTCTCCAGCTTACCTCCGCACTGGGCGGCGGCTATCCAGCATGGGTAGAAAGTGAGAAGTATCTATACTTATCTCTTTGTATTCTTTTTCGGAGGTGAGTATGGGTTCAAACAATCGTGTGGCTATTGTGACGGCATCGGATTCCGGGATCGGCAAAACCACGGCGCTGATGCTGGCGGAGCGTGGATTTGATATTGGCGTCACCTGGCACTCGGATGAAGAAGGGGGCATTGAAAACCTGTCGTGAAATTGAGGCGCGCGGGCAGCGGGCAGAGGCCATTCATCTGGATCTAAGCCAGCTACCGGACGGCGCAAAGGCGATCGAGACGCTGATTTCCCGCTTTGGCCGTATCGACGTGCTGGTTAACAACGCCGGGGCGATGACCAAAGCCGCGTTTCTCGACATGGAATATGAGCAGTGGCGGTCCCATTTTTAAGGTTGATGTGGATGGCGCGTTTCTCTGCTCACAGAATCGCCGCCCGGCAGATGGTGAAGCAGGGGGAGGGCGGGCGCATCGTCAATATCACCTCGGTGCATGAGCATACCCCCGCTGCCGGATGCCAGCGGCCTATAACCTCGGCCAAACATGCCCTCGGCGGCCTGACCAAGTCGATGGCGATGGAGCTGGTGGCAGCACAATATTCTGGTCAATGCCGTCGCGCCCGGGGCCATCGCCACGCCGATGAACGATATGGACGACAGCGAAGTGAAGCCGGGTTCTATGCCGAATATCCCGCTGGCACGGCCGGGGCATACGAAAGAGATCGCAAGCCTCGTGGCCTGGCTGTGTGACACGGATGCCAGCTACGCCACCGGACAGTCGTTTATCGTCGATGGCGGCTTTATGCTGGGCAATCCACCAGTTTAAACCGGCAGAAGTAAATTAGCTGCGGTCCCGGCGTTTCAGCCACCAGCGTACCGCGAAGACCAGCACCAGCACCAGGATCAGCCAGAACCAGTGGCGCAGGTGCTGGTTTACCGAGTGCAGCCACGGCTCCAGCACTTCGCCACCGACGTAGCCTAAGGTGGTGAAGATCAGCGCCCCAGACGATAGCCCCCACAATATTCAGCGGCAGGAAAATTTTGGCGGCAGACGGCTGCGCCGATTAACAACGGCCCGATGATGCGAAATCCGTACATAAAGCGGGTGCCGATGACGAACAGGTAGGGATGGCGCTGGATCAGCCGCTGTGCGCGGTCGATTTTTTCTGGTGGCCGGGAAAAACGGCGCAGGATCGCCGGACCAAACCGCACCCCGACTAAATAGAGCAGCTGGTCACCGATCATCCCGCCCAGCGCGACTGCCGCCACAACCAGCGGGAAACGTAACAATCCCTGATGCGCCGCCACGCCACCCAGCAGGGTGATGGTTTCGCCTTCCGCTATGCTGCCCACAACCAACGCGGCATAGCCATACTGTGCAATGAGAGTATTAATATCCATACGATAAGCGTAGCGCAGGAAACGCTAGTTGCTGAACAGATACCCCACAACCATCATAATGATGGCCACCGCCGCGGCAAAAGCGGGCCAGGTCATAAAGGCATGTTCCGTCAGGGCCTCTTCTTTTTTGATATCGGCCAGACGCGCCAGGGCATGCTGGCTGTCAGAGGCCATAATTTCTTCAAACTGTTTTCATAACCCTGCTCAAGCAACAACCTGGCTCCCTGCACGTTGGACTTCTCAAGGCCGAGAGGGTATTTCCTTTTTTAAAAAAGATGAATTCCGGCATGAAAGAGGCCTTTTTGTAACCGCCTGTTTAGTAGGCATTAACATATCAGAACGCCCCGCAATTTGCTGCATTATTACGCTGTACAAAAAATAATCTCAGGCCTGCATTATACTTGAGTTATCGCTAGCGGGCCGACAACAAGGGGGCGTTATGAACCATGTCTGGGGACTCTTTTCCCATCCCGATCGTGAAATGCACGTCATAAGAAGCGAAAACGAAACGGTCAGTCATCACTACACCCACCATGTGCTGCTGATGGCCGCGGTGCCGGTCATTTGCGCCTTTATTGGCACCACGCAAATTGGCTGGGATTTTGACGACGGCAACATTGTAAAACTCTCCTGGACCACCGGCCTGGCGCTGGCGGTGGTGTTTTATGCCCTCATGCTGGCGGGTGTCGCGGTGATGGGGCGAGTGATTTACTGGATGGCGCGTAATTATCCGCAGCGCCCTTCGCTGACGCACTGTATGGTGTTTGCCGGGTACGTGGCAACGCCGCTGTTTCTGAGCGGGATTGTGGCGCTCTATCCATTAGTCTGGCTGTGCGCCCTGGTGGGGACGCTGGCGCTGTTTTACACCGGATATCTGCTCTATATCGGTATTCCTACCTTCCTGAATATCAACAAAGAAGAGGGCCGTAGCTTCTCTGGTTCAACGCTCGCCATTGGCGTGCTGTTGCTGGAAGTGCTGCTGGCGCTGACAGTTATTCTTTGGGGTTATGGTTATCGTCTCTTCTGAGGCTCCTGCATTGCTGGTGTAATTGCCAGCAATGCAGCATCTGTTCACGATTAACTGCTGGCAGCAAGGCATCTGGACGGCTATGATGCCTTAGCCAGCCCGCGTTCGCGCTATGACCCGGGCGGTGTACGTTATTACGTGCATGAATAATTATCAGAAATCTCACCATGCTGAAATTCCGCGTTTCTTTACTGAGTCTGGCACTGTTGCTGACTGTGCCAGTGGGCGTCCCCGGCGATCGCTAAACCTGCCGCTGTGGCTACTGCCACCCAGCCGGAGATTGCCTCCGGTAGCGCCATGATCGTCGATTTGAATACCAACAAAGTGATCTATTCCAGCCACCCCAATCTGGTGCGCCCGATCGCTTCGATTACCAAATTAATGACCGCGATGGTGGTGCTGGATGCACGACTGCCGCTGGATGAAAAACTGCGCGTCGATATCAGCCACACGCCAGAGATGAAAGGGATCTACTCCCGCGTACGCCTGAACAGTGAAATCAGCCGTAAAAACATGCTGCTGCTGGCGCTGATGTCCTCGGAAAACCGCGCCGCTGCAAGCCTCGCGCACCACTATCCGGGTGGCTATGATGCGTTTATCCGGGCGATGAACGCGAAAGCGAAGGCACTGGGGATGGTTCAGACGCACTTTGTGGAGCCGACCGGTCTGTCGATTCATAATGTCTCCACGGCGCAGGATCTGACGAGACTGCTGATTGCCACTAAGCAGTACCCACTGCTTGGCCAGCTCAGCACCACTCGCGAAGAGATGGCGACCTTCTCGAACCCGGCCTATACCCTGCCGTTTCGTAACACCAACCATCTGGTCTACCGCGATAACTGGAATATCCAGCTGACTAAAACCGGCTTTACTAACGCCGCCGGCCACTGTCTGGTCATGCGTACGGTCTTTAATGGCAAGCCGGTGGCGCTGGTGGTCATGGACGCCTTTGGCAAATATACCCACTTTGCCGACGCCAGCCGCCTGCGTACCTGGATTGAAACCGGGAAGGTGCAGCCAGTACCGGCTGCGGCGCTGAGTTATAAAAAGCAGAAAGCGGCGCAGATGGCGACGGCACAAAACGATTGAGTCGTCTGTCATCGCCGGGTGACGTGATACCGGCCTACGGTTTGTAGGCCGGGAATAATGTGTATTACTCCGGCAGCGTCCAGTCCCCCTCGTTGAGGGGACGTTGCAAAATCAGCGTATCGCGCCAGTCGCCTTTTTTATAACCCACACTTCTGAGCTGTCCCGCCACTTCGAATCCGTGTTTTTTGTGCAGGCGTAACGAACCGGCATTGTTTGGTCCATCTCCGACGATAGCGATCATCTGCCGCCACGGTCCCTCTTCGCTACGGGCAATCAGGGCGCTTAACAGCGCGCTGCCAAAGCCGCGCCCGGGCGTGCTGGCCTCGACGTAGATCGACTCTTCAATGGTGTAACGGTATCCGGTGCGCGCTCGATAGTGCGTGGCGTAACAGAAGCCCACCACAATTCCCCGATAGAGCGCCACCAGCCAGGGCAACCCCTGGCTGGTCACCGTATTTATACGCTGGCGCATTTCGTCTACGGTAGGGGGAACCTCTTCAAAGGACGCGCGCCCGTGAAGGACATGCCAGGCGTAGATGGCGGCAATGGCATGCGCGTCCTCCGCCTCGGCATCGCGAACCTGAACATCAGTTTCGGAAAAAGTTTCAATAGCCGACATAGCTGTCCGCTCCTCGCAAAAAAGCCAGAGAAAGTTTTCTCTGGCGACCCGGGGTTACTCTAGTACGATTCATGAGGGCTTAACAGCAGGTCCAGTGGGCTAACTGGTTTGATCAGTAGGTTGCGGGCTATGACCCGCTGCTTCAGGCTGTTCCTTCCAGTTTTTATGCTTGGTTGTTTTTCCAATGCCCGGGTTCATGCTATTTGTCGGGTCGTTTTCGCGATAAAACTGCTTTAATGCGGCCGGCGCTTCGTAAATGTGACCCACATTGTGTTCCGCGGGATATTGCGCCCGCGCGCCCGCAGTAACTCCAGCATCTGCGCCTTCAGGGCATGGGCATCGACCCCTTTTTTGACGATGTAATCCTGATGGAAGACATAGCACATAAAGTGACCGTAATAGAGCTTATGCACCAGCTGGCTGTCGATCTCCGGCGGCAGCGTCTCAAACCAGTCGGTATCGTTGCGGCGCAGGGCAATATCCAGCGCCAGAATATCTTCCACTTCGTCGGCATGTACGGCCTGGTAGCGGATCGCGGCCCCGGCGGCGGCAAAGCGGTGTAAAAAGGCTTTGCTGCCCTCTTCAGGCGTACAGGCGAAGAAGTCGCCTTCGGCAGTTTTAAAGAACTCGGCCAGCCAGCTCTGCGCTTCGGCAATCCCCATCGCCTGCCATCTTCAACAGCAGGTGATGCTCGTACTTATCTCGCCAGCTTTTCATCCGAGGCGGCAGGTGCGCCGGGAAGGCGTTGCCAATCTTTTGCATAAAGCGGTCGGTAAAGTGGGGCTTAAACAGCGACACCTTCTCCAGCATCGCATCGGTGCGCCCCTTCATGGTGAAGAAGAAGGGCATCTTGTCGGTGCCGAGCTTGTCGATCATCAGAAAGGTATCTTTTACCGTAGCGTTCGGCAATGTCGTAAATATCCCGGTGCATATACTCCCCGGCGACCGGCAGGTGGGTGAACTCCCCGAGAATATGACGACGAATGGTGGTCAGCACTTCCGGCTGGTTGGTGCCAATGTAAAACACCTGCTGCCGCTTCTCGGCCGGGAAGGTATCCAGCCGCACGGCAAAGACCGCCAGCTTGCCCGCACAGCCGGAGGACTCAAACAGGCGATCCGGGTCAGCGTTATAGCGGGCGGGGTATCGGCATCGATTTCGCGCACCCGGGTGATGTAGTCATGATCGTGGCGTGACGCCCGTCATGCAGCACATCGCTGTCCTTAACGCGATCGTCATCCAGCTTGCTGAGGATCTGCTCCGGCGTGACGCCCAGATCGATGCCCAGGTGGTTCACCAGGGTCAGTTTGCCCTGCTCGTCGATACGCGCAAACAGCGACATTTCGGTGTAGGCCGGGCCACGCTGCACCAGCGAGCCACCGGAGTTATTGCAGATCCCGCCAATTACCGACGCGCCAATACAGGATGAGCCAATCACCGAGTGCGGCTCCCGGCCCAGCGGCTTCAGCGCTTTTTCCAGGGAATAGAGCGGTGGTCCCCGGATAGGCCAGCACCTGCTCGCCTTTATCCAGCAGATGCAGCTTGTCGAGGCGCAGGGTGCTGATAATCACAATGTCGCGGTCGTAATCGTTGCCGTTCGGCGTGGAGCCTTCGGTCAGGCCGGTATTGGCCGCCTGCATCAGAATAATTTTGTCTGCCGCCACGCAGGCGCTGAGCACCCGCCACAGTTCCAGCAGCGTGCCCGGGAAAACCACCGCCAGCGCGTCCCCTTGACCGGAGCGAAAACCCTTGCGGTAGCGCGCGGTTTTCGCGGCGTCGGTCAGCAGGTGGGCTGACCCCACCAGTCGCGTCAGTTCATTAATAAAGTCGGTGTTATCGTGCGGTTGTTCAAAAGACATCATCCACCCCTTGTGGTCAGTCGAATACGTCGTCCAAAATCATAGCGCGATTAATGTTTAAGCGAACCAGTATTCACCAGAAAAATCAGAGAATAAACCCTGCAAGGTTCACAGGGTTTATGGCACACTGCGCTTTTCGTACGGTCTGGCCGCGACTATCCGGCGGTTATTGATGAGAGAGTAAACGAGATGAAATGGCTCTGTTCTGTAGGTGTGGCAGTAAGTCTGGCGCTACAGCCCGCGCTGGCTGATGACCTGTTTGGTAATCATCCGCTGACGCCGGAAGCCCGCGACGCTTTTGTCACCGATCTGCTCACAAAGATGTCGGTCGATGAGAAAATCGGCCAGCTGCGTCTGATTAGCGTCGGGCCGGATAATCCGAAAGAAGCCATTCGCGAAATGATTAAAAACGGGCAGGTTGGGGCAATTTTTAACACCGTTACCCGTCAGGATATCCGCGCAATGCAGGATCAGGTGATGGAACTCAGCCACCTAAAAATCCCGTTATTCTTCGCCTATGACGTGGTTCACGGCCAGCGTACTGTCTTCCCCATCAGTCTCGGCCTGGCCTCCTCCTTTAACCTTGAGGCGGTGAAAACCGTCGGCCGCGTTTCAGCCTATGAAGCCGCAGACGACGGTCTGAACATGACCTGGGCACCGATGGTTGACGTCTCCCGCGATCCACGCTGGGGCCGCGGCTCGGAAGGCTTTTGGGGGAAGATACCTATTTAACCTCCATAATGGGTAAAACCATGGTGGAAGCGATGCAGGGTAAAAGCCCGGCGGATCGCTACTCGGTGATGACCAGCGTCAAGCACTTCGCCGCCTATGGCGCAGTGGAGGGCGGGAAAGAGTACAACACCGTCGACATGAGTCCTCAGCGTCTGTTTAACGACTATATGCCGCCGTACAAAGCCGGTCTCGATGCCGGGAGCGGCGCGGTGATGGTGGCCCTCAACTCGCTGAACGGCACGCCAGCCACGTCCGACAGCTGGCTGCTGAAAGATGTCCTGCGCGACCAGTGGGGCTTTAAAGGCATCACCGTGTCCGATCACGGGGCGATCAAGGAGCTGATTAAGCATGGCACCGCGGCCGATCCTGAAGATGCGGTGCGGGTGGCACTGAAGTCCGGCATCAACATGAGCATGAGCGACGAGTACTACAGCAAATACCTGCCGGGTCTGGTGAAAAGCGGCAAAGTCACCATGGCAGAGCTGGACGACGCCACGCGCCACGTGCTGAACGTGAAATATGACATGGGGCTATTCAACGATCCATACAGCCATCTGGGGCCAAAAGAGTCCGACCCGTCAGACACCAACGCCGAAAGCCGTTTACATCGTAAAGAAGCGCGCGATGTGGCGCGCGAAAGCCTGGTGCTGCTGAAAAACCGTCTGGAAACGCTGCCGCTGGCGAAATCCGGCACCGTGGCTGTAGTAGGGCCGCTGGCTGACAGCAAGCGCGACGTGATGGGCAGCTGGTCTGCAGCGGGCGTGGCCGATCAGTCAGTGACCGTGCTGACCGGCATTAAAGATGCGCTGGGCGACAAGGGCAAGGTAATTTACGCCAAAGGTGCCAACGTCACCGGCGATAACGACATCGTCACCTTCCTCAACCAGTATGAAGAGGCGGTGAAGGTCGATCCGCGTCCGGCGCAGGAGATGATCGACGAGGCCGTTAACGCCGCGAAGCAGTCCGACGTGGTGGTGGCCGTGGTCGGTGAAGCCCAGGGTATGGCGCATGAAGCCTCAAGCCGCACCGATATCACCCTTCCTCAGAGCCAGAAGGCGCTGATTGCCGCGCTGAAAGCCACCGGTAAACCGCTGGTGCTGGTGCTGATGAACGGTCGCCCGCTGGCGCTGGTTGATGAGAACCAGCAGGCTGACGCGATTCTGGAAACCTGGTTTGCCGGTACCGAGGGCGGTAACGCCATTGCCGACGTGCTGTTTGGCGATTACAACCCGTCGGGCAAACTGCCGATGTCCTTCCCGCGTTCCGTCGGCCAGATCCCGGTGTACTACAGCCACCTGAATACCGGCCGTCCGTACAACGCGGATAAACCGAACAAGTACACCTCGCGCTATTTCGACGAAGCTAACGGCCCGCTCTATCCGTTTGGTTACGGCCTGAGCTACACCACCTTCACCGTTTCTGAGGTGAAAATGTCGGCTCCGACCATGAAAGCGGACGGTAACGTCACCGCCAGCGTCGAGGTGACCAACAGCGGCAAACGCGAAGGGGATACGGTGATCCAGATGTACGTCCAGGATGTTACCGCCTCCATGAGCCGTCCGGTGAAACAGCTGCGTGGCTTTGAGAAGGTGCACCTGAAACCGGGCGAAACCAAAACCGTCAGCTTCCCGATTGATGTGGATGCGCTCAAGTTCTGGAACCAGCAGATGAAATACGACGCCGAGCCAGGCAAATTCAACGTCTTTATCGGCGTCGATTCTGCCCGGGTTAACAAGGGCGAGTTCGAGCTGCTATAAACCTTGCCATCCGGCAATACCCAGGCGGGGCCGCCTCACATCATTGGTGACCGGCCCCAAAATTTTCCTCCCTTCATCCTGAAAGCCGGTTAATCCTCGTTTTTGGCTCCCTCTTTTCGCAATAGATTGCGAAGGTTTTCACAGTTCATTTCTGGCCGCCGCTGCAAAACATGCACCTCATCAAAAACGCTTTCTGATACCGTTTTCAGGTTCATCCTTCGCTCAACCTCCGCAAAAAGCGCGCGCAAACGGGCGATAAAACCGCGTGTCATGCCTCTCCCTTAACCGCTGACAGCTATCAATATGTCGCGCGAGTCAGGCGATTTCGAGCCCGACCGCTGCGGTCTTACTTCCGTTACTGCCTCGTTTATGGTCGGGCTGTTGTTCGTCTGCTTTGGCATCCGGGTGCGCTCGCTGTTCACTGTTTCGCCGCCTGCGTGCTCACTGTTACGTTAAAACTGCCGGACCAGGGATAAAACGGCGCTTATCGACTACGCTTTTCTCACAAGCCACTGAAAACGGCGGCAAAAACATGAGGAAAGTGGAATGACTATCTTAAAGGGGATTGTTGGCTCAACGGCATTACTGGCGGCGTTGAGCCTGCCTTTGCAGGCAGCAGAGCCGGTAAAAGTCGGGTCAAAAATTGATACGGAAGGCGCGCTGCTCGGCAACATCATCCTGCAGGTGCTGGAGAGCCACGGCGTAAAAACCGTCAATAAAGTGGCAGCTGGGGCACCACCCCGGTGGTGCGCGGCGCGATCACCTCCGGTGAGCTGGATATCTACCCGGAATACACCGGTAACGGCGCCTTTTTCTTCAAAGATGAAAACGACCCGGCGTGGAAAAACGCTAAGGCCGGGTATGAGAAAGTGAAAAAGCTCGATGCCGAACAAAACAAGCTGATGTGGCTTACCCCGGCCCCGGCCAACAACACCTGGACCATCGCGGTACGCAAGGACCTGGCAGAGAAAGGCAAGCTCACCTCGCTTGGAGGATCTCAGCCGCTACCTGAAAGAGAAGGGCGATTTCAAACTCGCCGCCTCGGCAGAATTTATCGAGCGCCCGGATGCCCTGCCAGCGTTTGAAAAAGCCCTATGACTTCAAGCTCGATCAGAGCCAGCTCCTGTCGCTGGCAGGCGGTGATACCGCCGTGACCATCAAAGCGGCGGCCCAGCAAACCTCGGCGTGAACGCGGCGATGGCCTACGGCACTGACGCCCGGTGGCGGCGCTGGGTCTGCAAACCCTCACCGATCCGAAGGGCGTTCAGCCTATTTATGCTCCAACGCCGGTCGTGCGCGAAGCGGTGCTGAAGGCCTACCCGGAGCTGGACGCCTGGCTGAAGCCGGTCTTTGAAAACGCTGGATGAGAAAACCCTGCAACAGCTGAACGCCAGCATTGCAGTGGAAGGGCTGGATGCCAAAAAAAGTGGCGGCAGATTATCTGAAGCAGAAAGGGCTGGTGAAGTAGCCCCAGGACAGTTCGGTGCCGATACGATGTCATAACCGCGTCCTGCTGCTGTTGGCTGTTATAGCCTTGGCCGCAGGCGTGTTACCTTTTGTCAATTTCGCCCCTAACCGGCTGGTGTCCGGGGAGGGCGTGCCCTCTGGCAGGTGTGGTCATTTTCCCCTGCGCTACTGCTGTTACCGCTGGGCCTGCTGCTGGCATTGACCCTCGCCCGCGGACGATGGGCGTTAGCGGCGACCCTGGTGGTGTGCGAGCTGCTGTTTGCCGCGCTGGTCTGGAGCGCCGGGCTGGCGGCTACTCACCTCGCCACCAGCGAAAGCCCGCTGGCGCGTACCGCGGTCGGGAGCGGCCTGTGGCTGTGGCTGGCGCTCTGCCTGCTGGCCTGCAGCGATGCTATTCGCCGGCTCAGCGCGCAGCCGCTCTGGCGCTGGCTGCTGCAGGCGCAAATCTGGATCCTGCCGCTGCTGCTGTTATTCAGCGGTGAACTCCACTCGCTCTCCCTGCTGAAAGAGTATACCAACCGCGAAGATACCTTTAACGCCGCCCTCGCGCAGCATCTGACCCTGCTGCTGGGCACCCTGTTGCCGGCGCTGCTGATCGGCGTCCGCTGGGATCCTCTGTTATCGCCGCCCGACGTATCAGGGGCCCGTGTTTGCCGTCCTGAGCGTGATTCAGACCGTGCCCTCCGTGGCGTTGTTCGGCCTGCTGATTGCCCCGCTGGCCGGGCTGACCCGTGCCTGGCCGTGGCTGTCGTCGCTGGGAATTGCCGGAACCGGTATGACTTCCCGCGCTTATCGCGCTGGTGCTGTATGCGCTGCTGCCGCTGGCGCGCGGCGTGCTGGCGGGGCTAAGCCAGGTTCCTGCCGAGGTGCTGGAGAGCGCAGACGCCATGGGCATGAATAACCGCCAGCGCTTCTGGCAGATCCAGCTCCCGCTGGCGCTGCCGGTACTGTTGCGCGGCCTGCGGGTGGTGGCAGTACAGACGGTGGGAATGGCGGTAATTGCGGCGTTAATTGGTGCCGGCGGATTCGGGCGCTGGTGTTCCAGGGGCTGCTGAGCAGCGCGCTGGATCTGGTGCTGCTGGGCGTGATCCCGACGATCGTGCTGGCGGTGGTGGTGGATGCGCTCTTTGCCCTGTGGATCGCCCTGCTGCGAAGGAGAACCGATGATTGAATTTCATGATGTAAATAAAACGTTTGCCGGGGAGCCAGCGGTCAGCGATCTGAACCTGACCTTTGCCGAAGGGGCTTTTTCGGTGCTGATTGGCACCTCGGGGTCGGGCAAATCGACCACCCTGAAGATGATCAACCGGCTGGTAGAACACGACAGCGGCCTGATCCGCTTTGCCGGAGAGGAGATCCGCAGCCTGCCGGTGCTGGAGCTGCGGCGGCGGATGGGCTATGCCATCCAGTCCATTGGCTTGTTCCCGCACTGGACGGTGGCCCGCAACATTGCCACTGTGCCGCAGCTGCAAAAATGGTCCCGGCAAAAAATTAACGATCGGGTGGACGAACTGATGGCGCTGCTGGGGCTGGAGCCGGTACTGCGCGAGCGCTACCCGCATCAACTTTCCGGCGGGCAGCAGCAGCGGGTGGGCGTGGCGCGCGCGCTGGCGGCCAACCCTGAAGTACTGCTGATGGATGAACCTTTTGGCGCCCTCGACCCGGTGACCCGTAGCGCTCTGCAAGCGGAGATGACCCGTATCCACCGCATCCTCGGCCGCACCATTATTCTGGTCACTCACGACATCGACGAGGCACTTCGGCTGGCCGACCATCTGGTCTTGATGGATAACGGCAGAGTCGTGCAGCAAGGAACGCCGCTGACGCTGCTAACCCAGCCCGCGAATGGGTTCGTGCGGGAGTTTTTTGGCCGCAGCGAGCTGGGCGTACGTCTGCTGTCGCTGCGCACGGTGGGCGAGTCGATGCGCCGGGACATTACGCCGGGCGAGGCCAGCCCGCTGCGGGCCTCCATGAGCCTGCGGGATGCGCTCTCGGCGTTTGTCAGCAGCGGCAGTGAACGCCTGCCGGTCGTGGACGACCAGGACAGGGGTGTGCGGTACGCTCTGGTTTCGCGACCTGCTCACCCCGGAGGCGGTAAATGACGTGGTTACGTGAGCCGCTCCTGTGGCTGGTGTTGCTTTTTGTGGCGCTGCTGGTGGCGATGCCTTACAGCGCGCCGCTGTTCAGCGCGCTGTTCCCTGAGCTGCCGCGCCCGGTCTATCAGCAGGAAAGTTTCGTTAGCCTGACGCTGGGCCCACTTCTGGCTGGTAGGGATCTCAAGCCTGGTGGCGATTGTGCTGGGGCCGGGGCCGGGATCGCCGTTACGCGCCCGGCGGGGCGTGAGTTTCGCCCGCTGGTCGAGACCATCGCGCGGTCGGGCAGACCTTTCCGCCGGTGGCGGTGCTGGCGATTGCGGTGCCGGTGATGGGATTTGGGCAACAACCCGCGATTATCGCGCTGATCCTCTATGGGGTACTGCCGATTTTGCAGGCGACGCTGGCGGGGCTGGCGTCCGTGCCCGCAGCGGCCATCAGTGTGGCAGAAGGGATGGGAATGGGCGGCTGGCAGCGTCTGCGCAACGTTGAGTTGCCGCTTGCTGCGCCGGTCATGCTGGCCGGGATCCGCACGTCGGTGATTATCAATATCGGTACCGCGGCCATTGCCTCTACGGTAGGGGCAAATACGCTGGGGACGCCGATCATCATCGGCTTAAGCGGGTTTAATACGGCCTATATTATCCAGGGGGCGTTACTGGTGGCGCTGGCGGCGATTGTGGTGGATCGCGCCTTTGAGCGCCTGGCTAAGCGTCTCAGCCGACACCGCCACGGACAATAAATGAATACCCTGCCAGCATCACGCCGCCAATACCGCTGATGGCCATGAGTAAAAACAGGGTGATAACCGCGACTTTGGTTGCCTTCATAATGTGCTCCTGATGTTAACAGAGCGATTATACGGTGAAGCACGGCTGTTAATGAACCATTAATTGCCTTTCAGCGGGAACACGGGGTAACCATGCGCCTGCCACTGGGTAAGCTGCTGCTTCTGCGCTGCGGTCGGGGATTCGCCGCACCAGACCAGCAGCGTCTGCCCGTCGAACAGCTCCGGGCGCAGCTGCACCAGCGAGTGGGCCAGCACGTCGACGCGCCAGCCCTCCTGCGCGGCAATCCACGCTTCCAGCCACAGCCGGGTGGTGTCCTGCACGTTCCAGCCAACAACCAGCGCATCCTTGCTGTTTTTCTTACGCGCAGTGGCCAGACAAATGCAGATGTAATTGATCAGCACCCCGTCGAGGGCGCTCAGCAGCGCCTGCAGCGTGGGCTGCTGCGACTGCAACCTTCGGCGTAACGGGACAAACAGGTGCGAAATTAAGGTTTGTGCAGGGTATTCGCTGCCGCGATCCTTGAGCCATACGCGCAGGCGATGCAGATGGCCGGACTGCAGGTAACGCAGCAGCACCTCCTGCTGTTCGCGCCAGATATCCAGCTCCTCCTGGCCTTCCGGGCTGAGTAGCGTTTTGACCTTGCCAACCTGAACGCCGTTGTCGATCCAGCCTTTTATCTCCCGGATGCGGTCGATATCCGCATCGGTGAACAGCCGGTGTCCGCCGTCGGTTCGCTGTGGTTTGAGTAATCCGTAACGTCGTTGCCATGCGCGTAACGTTACAGGGTTGATATCACACAGGAGTGCCACTTCCCCAATCGTGTAGAGCGCCATGTTTTCCCCCGGCTTGCACATACCCAGATTAACTGTAGACGCAGAATGCCGAACCAGGAAGGATCCCTCTTTTTTTGCCCGGCGAAGGTGAATTTAAGACTATGTTGGGTTAAAGGTGTGATGCCTGACACGAAAACACATTTTTATCTTCAGGCTGCCAGGAAAGTTAATGCGCTTCGGTGTATGTTACGCGGTTTTACTGTGTGTGGTTTGTGGGCATGTACGAATTTAATCTGGTGTTGCTGCTGCTTCAGCAGATGTGTGTGTTTCTGGTCATCGCCTGGTTGATGAGTAAAACGCGCCTGTTTATCCCCCTGATGCAGGTCACGGTTCGCCTGCCGCACAAGCTGCTCTGCTACGTCACCTTCTCTATCTTCTGCATTCTTGGCACCTATCTCGGCCTGCATATTGAAGACTCCATTGCCAACACCCGTGCGATTGGCGCGGTGATGGGCGGGCTGCTCGGCGGCCCGGTGGTCGGCGGGCTGGTAGGCCTGACCGGGGGCTGCACCGCTACTCAATGGGCGGAATGACGGCGCTGAGCTGTATGATCTCAAACCATCGTTGAAGGGCTGCTTGGCGGCCTGATTCACAGCGTGATGGTGCGGCGCGGTCGCCCGGATAAGGTCTTCAGCCGCTCACCGCAGGCATGGTCACTCTGGTGGCCGAGCTGGTGCAGATGATGATCATTTTGCTGATTGCGCGTCCGTTCGAGGATGCCCTACATCTGGTCAGCAGCATTGCCGCGCCGATGATGGTCACCAACACGCTGGGTGCTGCGCTGTTTATGCGTATCCTGCTCGACAAGCGGGCCATGTTTGAAAAGTATACCTCCGCCTTTTCCGCTACCGCGCTGAAGGTGGCGGCCTCGACGGAGGGGATCCTGCGTCAGGGCTTTAACGAAGAAAACAGCATGAAGGTGGCCCAGGTGCTGCATCAGGAGCTGGATATCAGCGCCGTCGCCATTACCGATCGCGAAAAGCTGTTGGCCTTTACCGGCACCGGGGACGATCATCACCAGCCCGGCAGACCGATTTCCTCTGCCTATACGCTGCGCGCGATTGAGACCGGAGAGGTCGTCTACGCCGACGGGAACGAAGTGCCGTACCGCTGCTCGCTGCATCCACAGTGCAAGTTGGGTTCGACGCTGGTGATCCCGCTGCGCGGCGAAAATCAGCGGGTGATGGGCACCATCAAACTGTATGAAGCGAAAAACCGTTTGTTCAGCTCCATCAACCGCACTCTGGGGGAGGGGATAGCCCAGCTGCTGTCGGCGCAGATCCTTGCCGGTCAGTACGAGCGCCAGAAGGCGCTGCTCACCCAGTCGGAGATCAAGCTCCTGCATGCTCAGGTTAACCCGCATTTTCTGTTTAACGCGCTGAACACCCTGAAGGCGGTGATCCGCCGTGACAGCGAGCAGGGCGACGCAGCTGGTGCAGTTTCTCTCGACCTTTTTTCGCAAAAACCTGAAGCGGCCGTCGGAAATCGTCACCCTTGCCGATGAGATTGAGCATGTGAATGCCTATCTGCAAATTGAGCAGGCGCGTTTTCAGTCGCGCCTGCAGGTGTCGCTTTCGGTGCCGGAGGAACTGGCCTGGCAGCAGCTTCCGGCCTTCCACCTTACAACCGATTGTGGGAAAATGCGATTAAGCACGGCACCTCGCAGCTGCTGGGCACCGGTGAAATCGCCATCACCGCTAGCCGCTTTAACCGCCTATCTGGTGCTGGATATCGAAGACAACGCCGGACTCTATACCGCGACCCACGAGGGCGGCGGCCTGGGAATGGGGTTGGTGGATAAACGCCTGCGCGCCCATTTTGGCGAGGATTGCGGTATCACCGTTGTCTGCGAGCCGGACTGCTTTACCCGCATAACCTTAAGATTGCCTCTGGAGGAACACGCATGTTGAATGTGCTGATTGTCGATGATGAACCTCTGGCACGGGAAAACCTGCGGTTTTTGCTGCAGGAGCAGAGTGATATTGAAATTGTGGGCGAGTGCGCGAATGCCATCGAGGCCATCGGGGCAGTGCACAAGCTGCGCCCCGACGTGCTGTTTCTGGATATCCAGATGCCGCGCATCAGCGGCCTGGAGATGGTGGGGATGCTCGATCCTGAACATCGCCCCTACATCGTGTTTCTCACCGCCTTTGATGAGTACGCGGTCAAAGCCTTTGAAGAGCACGCGTTCGACTATCTGCTAAAACCCATTGAAGAGCAGCGGCTGGAAAAGACCCTCAACCGCCTGCGCCATGAGCGCAACGTGCAGGACGTATCGCTGCTGGCGGAACATCAGCAGCTGCTGAAATTTTATCCCCTGTACCGGCCACAGCCGCATCTATCTGCTGCAGATGGATGACGTGGCCTTTGTCAGCAGCCGGATGAGCGGGGTGTTTGTCACCAGCGGTGAAGGCAAAGAGGGCTTTACCGAGCTGACGCTGCGCACCCTGGAGAGCCGCACGCCGCTGCTGCGCTGCCATCGTCAGTACCTGGTCAACATGGCGCACCTGAAAGAGATCCGCCTGGAGGAGAACGGCCAGGCGGAGCTGGTGCTGCGGGCCGGGCAGACGGTGCCGGTCAGCCGTCGCTATCTGAAAAGTTTGAAAGAGGCGATAGGGCTGTAAAACTGCTACACTGCGCGCCATTGCATCATCGACACTCGAAGGCTCTATGCTCAGTAATGATATTCTTCGTAGCCTGCGCTACACCCTGAAAGCCAATAATAACGACATGGTGCGCATTCTTGCGCTTGCCGATATGGAATCCACCTCTGCCGGATTCGACACCTGGATGACCAAAGAGGATGAAGAGGGTTTTGTTCGCTGCCCGGACATCATCCTGTCAGGTTTCCTGAACGGTCTTATTTATGACAAGCGCGGCAAAGATGAGTCTGCGCCTGAGCTGGCGCTCGAGCGTCGGGTGAACAACAACACGGTGCTGAAAAAGCTGCGTATCGCTTTTTCGCTGAAGACCGACGATATTCTGGCGATCATGACCGAGCAGAAATATCGCCGTGTCGATGCCGGAGATCACCGCCATGATGCGCGCGCCGGATCATAAAAATTACCGCGAGTGCGGAGACCAGTTTCTGCGTAATTTCCTGCGTGGGCTGACGCCATCGGGTGCACCACCCGAAACCGTGATGACTGCCAGGGGTGCGGCTTGACGTCTCGCCCGATCCTCTTCCACAGGGAGGGGAGAGCAGCGGGTAGTAAAAGGTATAAAAAAAAGCCGGAGATTATCTCCGGCTTTTTTGTTATTTCACCTGATGACCAGGCAGCGCACCGCTATCCGGGCTTAACAGGAAGATATCCTTCCCGCCAGGGCCTGCGGCCATCACCATCCCTTCTGAGATGCCGAAGCGCATTTTGCGCGGGGCAAGGTTCGCCACCATCACCGTATGGCGACCAATCAGCGCCTGCGGGTCAGGATAAGCAGAACGGAATACCGGAGAAGACGTTGCGCTTCTCGCCACCCAGATCCAGGGTCAGGCGCAGCAGTTTGTCGGAGCCTTCAACAAATTCCGCGTTTTCAATCAGCGCCACGCGCAGATCAACTTTGGCGAATCATCGAACGTAATGGTCTCCTGAATCGGATCGTCTGCCAGCGGGCCGGTAACCGACGCGGCTGCGGCTTTCACCTCTTCTTTCGACGCTTCAACCAGGGCTTCAACCTGTTTCATCTCGATACGGTTGTACAGCGCTTTGAACGCGTTCAGCTTGTGGCCGAGCAGCGGCTGGTTAATGCTGTCCCAGCTCAGTTCGGTGTTCAGGAACGCTTCGGTACGCGCGGCCAGCTGCGGCAGCACAGGCTTCAGATAGGACATCAGCACGCGGAACAGGTTGATACCCATAGAGCAGATTGCCTGCAGGTCGGCATCGCGGCCTTCCTGTTTTGCCACTACCCACGGAGCCTGCTCGTCAACGTAGCGGTTAGCCAGATCGGCCAGGGCCATGATCTCACGCACTGCTTTACCGAACTCGCGGCTTTCCCAGGCTTCGCCAATCACGGTAGCCGCGTCGGTGAAGGTTTTGTAGAGCGCCGGATCCGCCAGTTCAGCCGCCATCACGCCGTCAAAACGTTTGGCAATGAAACCGGCGTTACGGGAGGCCAGGTTGACCACCTTGTTAACGATGTCGGCGTTCACGCGCTGAACGAAATCTTCCAGGTTCAGGTCGATATCGTCGATACGGGAAGAGAGCTTCGCCGCGTAGTAGTAGCGCAGGCTGTCGGCGTCAAAATGGTTCAACCAGGTGCTGGCCTTAATGAAGGTCCCGCGCGATTTAGACATCTTCGCGCCATTCACCGTGACATAGCCATGAACGAACAGGTTGGTCGGCTTGCGGAAGCCGCTGCCTTCCAGCATCGCTGGCCAGAACAGGCTGTGGAAGTAAACAATGTCCTTGCCGATGAAGTGGTACAGCTCGGCGTCGGAATCTTTTTTCCAGTACTCCTCGAAGCTGGTGGTGTCGCCGCGCTTATCGCACAGGTTCTTGAAGGAACCCATGTAGCCGATTGGCGCATCCAGCCAAACGTAGAAGTATTTGCCCGGTGCGTTCGGGATTTCGAAGCCGAAATACGGCGCATCGCGGGAGATATCCCACTGCTGCAGGCCGGACTCAAACCACTCCTGCATTTTGTTCGCCACCTGCTCCTGCAGCGCGCCGCTGCGGGTCCATGCCTGCAGCATTTCGCTGAAGGATGGCAGGTCGAAGAAGAAGTGTTCGGAATCACGCATCACCGGCGTGGCACCGGATACCACGGATTTCGGTTCAATCAGTTCGGTCGGGCTGTAGGTTGCACCGCACACTTCGCAGTTATCGCCATACTGATCCGGGGATTTACATTTCGGGCAGGTGCCTTTCACAAAACGGTCCGGCAGGAACATGCCTTTTTCCGGATCGTAGAGCTGAGAAATGGTGCGGTTTTTAATAAAACCGTTCTCTTTCAGACGGGTGTAGATCAGCTCCGACAGCTCACGGTTCTCGTCGCTGTGCGTGGAGTGATAGTTGTCGTAGCTGATGTCGAAGCCAGCAAAATCCGTCTGATGCTCCTGACTCATTTCAGTAATCATCTGTTCCGGGCTGATCCCGAGCTGCTGTGCTTTCAGCATGATCGGCGTGCCGTGTGCATCGTCTGCACAGATGAAGTTAACCTGATGGCCGCGCATTCGTTGGTAACGGACCCAGACATCAGCCTGGATATGCTCCAGCATGTGGCCGAGGTGGATTGAGCCGTTAGCGTACGGCAGAGCGCACGTCACCAGAATTTTTTTCGCGACTTGAGTCATAGTGGACATTACTTCTTTGGTAGTGAAAAGGGTTTTGATAGTACCAAAAGGGGCATTATTAAGTAAGCACAAACCACGGCCTTTCAGGTAAACTTGTTCAACAAAGCTCTTATCCACAATAACAAAAGGAGTCGGGATGAGTTCTCAATCCCAGGCCAAATCACCGGAAGCCTTGCGCGCAATGGTCGCCGGGACGCTGGCTAACTTTCAGCACCCCACCCTGAAGCACAATCTCACCGCGCTCAAGGCGTTGCATCACGTGGCGTGGCTGGATGATACCCTGCATGTTGAGCTGCAGATGCCGTTCGTCTGGACGCACGCGTTTGAGACGCTGAAAGAGCAAACCAGCGCTGAGTTGCTGCGGATCACCGGGGCGAAAGCAATTGACTGGAAATTGACCCATAATATCGCCACCCTCAAGCGGGTAAAAAACCATCCGGGCATTAACGGCGTGAAGAACATTATCGCCATCAGCTCCGGCAAGGGTGGGGTGGGGAAATCCTCCACCGCCGTGAACCTGGCGCTGGCGCTGGCCGCCGAAGGGGCGAAAGTGGGTATCCTGGATGCCGACATCTACGGCCCGTCGATCCCCAACATGCTGGGCGCGGAAAACCAGCGTCCGACCTCGCCGGATGGCACCCATATGGCGCCGATCATGGCCTATGGTCTGGCGACTAACTCGATTGGTTATCTGGTCACCGACGACAACGCCATGGTGTGGCGCGGGCCGATGGCCAGCAAAGCGCTGATGCAGATGTTGCAGGAGACTCTGTGGCCGGATCTCGATTATCTGGTGCTTGATATGCCGCCGGGCACCGGTGACATTCAGCTAACGCTGGCGCAGAACATCCCGGTTACCGGGGCGGTAGTGGTGACCACACCACAGGATATCGCGCTGATCGACGCCAAAAAAGGCATTGTGATGTTCGAGAAGGTTGAAGTGCCGGTGCTGGGTGTGGTCGAAAATATGAGCATGCACATCTGCAGCAACTGCGGCCATCATGAGGCGATCTTTGGCGCAGGCGGGGCAGAGAAGCTGGCGGTGCAGTATCACACCCAATTGCTGGGCCAGATGCCGCTGCACATTACGCTGCGTGAGGATCTCGACAGCGGGAAGCCAACCGTGGTTAACCGTCCTGACAGTGAGTTTACTGAGATGTATCGCCAGCTGGCGGATCGCGTCGCGGCCCAGCTCTACTGGCAGGGGGAAGTGATCCCGGCCGACATCGCCTTCCGTGCGGTGTAGTTGTTTTACCGGGGCTGCCTGATGCGCCTGTCCTGACCCTCTCTCTTCCGGGAAGGGCGCAAAGACAAAAACGGTCACCTGAGGGTGACCGTTTTGCTTTTATCTTGCCACCCGGCAAAAGCATTATTTAACGGTGATAGAAGATATCGCCGTTATACGCTTTGTAGATCTTACCGTCGGTATCCCCCACCAGCACATAGTTTTCACCCATGTAGGTCCAGTGTGTGCCAGCTTGCGGTTCAGGCAGGTTGCGCAGTTTGTACTGCTTGATGGTGTACTCAGGTGTCAGATACTGCGCCGGGGCGAAATCACCAATCTTGAATTTCGTAAAATCGGCTACAAACTCCTGTTCCTCATAGGCCTGGATGCCAGAGGGTGCCGCTGCGGCTTGCGGGGCAGCAAACGCCGCGCTCGCCAGTGACATCAATACGCCCAGAAGTAGAATTTTACCTTTAGTCATTTTTTCTCCAGATTAACTGTGGCCATTACTCTTGGTCTGCTGTTTCGTGACCGAGCAACAGATAGTCTATTTTATGTTTTGCCGGCTGGCTGGGTGTGTAAAAAATGTAACAAATCAACACATCCTGACGGTAGACATGGCGCTTTTTAATTATCGATATTGTGAATGCTTTATTATTTAGTGATTAATTAATTCTATTATTTCGTTGATGAAATCCGAAATGAACACCCGGAGACTTAATAGTTATTACATGAGTATGTTATGTTCATTGCGGGATGCTTATGATGTGTTTTAATTAACTGAAAAAAAACTCTGGCTTTTATTTATCCGAAAAAACAACCTGGCCGCATGTATCCGGGTTGTTGTTTTCTATTTCAACACTCCTTGTAACTCTCTGATTATAATTGATGTTTTAATTATACTTATGTGGCGATTTTAACGAGAGCTATAGGGGAGCTAATGGAGTTTTTATCGACAATAATAGAGTGCCATTTATTAATGACAACAACATTTCGCGCCGGTGCAGGATTGTTTGCCGCCCTTTTATTAGCAGGCTGCACAATTACACCCGGTCAACATATAAATACTTCAGAAAAAAATAACGTTGCTGTTGCCGACGATTCGCTTGATTTAAACAAAAAAGTGGATGTCTGGCCATTAACGCCCTCCGTCATTGAACAACTGCGGGGAAATGGTGAGAAATCTCAGGCAAATCCTACTCTGGATGAGCAGTTAAAGAACTGGGAATACCGGATTGGCCCCGGGGACGTGCTGATGATCACCGTCTGGGATCATCCCGAACTCACCACCCCGGCCGGGCAGTATCGCAGCGCCAGCGACACCGGTAACTGGGTCGGTGCCGATGGCACAATCTTTTATCCCTACGTTGGTCAACTCAACGTTGCGGGTAAAACCATTGCCCAGGTGCGCAATGAGATCACCGCCCGTCTCGACAGGGTGATTGAAAGCCCGCAGGTCGATGTCAGTATCGCGGCGTTCCGTTCGCAAAAAGCCTATATCACTGGCGAAGTGGTCAAAATCTGGGCAACAGCCCATTACCAATATTCCATTGACCATTATGGATGCTATCAATGCGGCAGGGGGGCTGTCGGCTAATGCTGACTGGCGCAACGTGGTGCTCACCCACGAGGGCAAAGATACGCCGATCTCGCTGTATGCCCTGATGCAGCATGGCGACCTGACGCAAAACCGCCTGCTCTGGCCGGGCGATATCCTGTTTATCCCACGCAATGACGCCCTGAAAGTCTTTGTCATGGGCGAGGTCGTTAAACAGAGCACCCTCAAGATGGATCGCAGCGGTATGACGCTGGCAGAAGCCTTAGCCAACGCCGGTGGTCTGAATCAGGAGAAGGCTGATGCTACCGGCATCTTCGTGATCCGCTCCACCACCGGGAAAAGCCCGGACGGCAAAAATTGCGCGCATCTGGCAGCTGAATGCCCGCGACGCGTCAGCCATGGTGCTCGGCACAGAATTTCAGCTCCAGCCTACGATATCGTCTACGTGACCACGGCACCGGTCTCACGCTGGAACCGGGTTCTGTCGCAGTTGGTGCCTACCATCAATGGCGTGCATGACCTGACGGAAACCGTGCGTTTTATCAGATCGTGGCCTGAATAATGATCCAATCGATTCTGGTGGTGTGTACAGGAAACATTTGCCGCTCCCCGCTTGGGGAACGGCTCCTACAACAACATTTGCCTGCATTGTCCATCGCTTCTGCAGGTACGTGCGGCCTGGCGGGACATCCGGCAGATCGCCGTGCCCGGCAAATTGCGGCCATGCATGGCCTGTCGTTGGCCGATCACGTTGCACGCCCACTGACGGCGGCAATGATGCGGGAATACGATTTGATCCTCGCCATGGAGCCAGGGACAGATTAACCGGATCTCGCTCATGGCGCCGGAGGTGCGGGGTAAAGCCTTGCTGTTCGGCCAGTGGCTAAGGGTCCAGGAAATTCCCGATCCGTACGGTAAAAGCATTGAAGCGTTTGACTATGTTTTTCGCCTGCTTGGCGAAGCAAGCCAGGAATGGACCAACCCGACTTACAGGAAAGGGATTACGTACATGTCGTCGAAAACCGTAAATGCGCAGGGTTATGTTGCAGATAATCATGAGCTGGATCTGACGCGTCTTCTCGGAGAGTTAATCGATCATCGCGTGTGTATTTTTAGTTGTACGCTGCTTTTTGCGTTGTGTGGCTTGGTATACGCGCTTTTTGCATCGCCGGTATATATCGCAGACGCGATGGTACAAATAGAAGAGAAGCAACAAAACAGCCTGCTTAAATCGTTAGACCAACTCTCACCTGCTTATTCGCCGGATTCATCCGCCGAACTTCAGTTGTTGCGCTCCCGCATGATCCTCGGCGGAACCGTGCGAGCGTTGCGCTTATACGATCAAATTACGCCCATCCGCTTTCCCCTGATTGGCGAGGGTTGGGCAAGGCTCACCGGCCAGCAGCCCGCTATCCTGAGACTCGATACACTGACGCTGCCTCCCGCGCAGGGGAAAGCGATGTCACTCACCATTACTGCTCTAAACAATGGAAAGTATCTGCTGGAAGGGGCCGGGAATAGCATTGAGGGTACGGTCGGTAAGCTGGTACAACACGCGGGGATGACCATTAAGGTCCGTGAGTTGTCAGCGCCTGCCGGAACACGTTTCCGGGTGAAGCAGGCTACGCAGCTTGAGGCAATCAATGCCCTGAGCCAACAGCTTAACGTGACGGAACAGAGTAAAGAGAGTGGCATCCTCACATTGAGCCTGACAGGTGCCGATCCGGTGCTGATTGCCAGAACGCTGAACCACATTACCCAGAGCTACCTGCAACAAAACATTGCCCGGCAGGCAGCGCAGGATTCGCAAAGTCTGGCCTTTTTACAACGGCAAATGCCGCTGGTGCGCAGCGAACTGGAGCAGGCCGAAGAACGGCTCAACACCTATCGTAAACAACGCGATTCGGTGGATTTATCGCTGGAAGCCAAAGCGGTGCGGGAGCAGATCGTCAACGTTGATAATCAGTTGAATGAGTTGACCTTCCGGGAGGCGGAAGTGTCGCAGCTCTATAAGAAAGATCACCCGACCTACCGGGCCTTGAGGGAAAAGCGTCAGACGTTAGAGAAGGAACGGAAACGTCTGAACGATCGCGTCAGTGCGATGCCGACGACACAGCAGGAAGTACTCCGCCTTAGTCTCGATGTGGACACCGGTCGTGCAGTTTATCTCCAGCTGCTTACTCGCCAGCAGGAGCTTAATATCTCCCAGTCGAGCGCCATTGGCAACGTGCGAATTATTGACCCGGCGGTGACGCAACCGGCCTCCAATAAAACCGCGTAAGTCGATGATAATTCTGTTACTCACCCCTGACAGGATTTTTTATCTCTACGGGACTGGTGCTGGCAAGAGCGGCCCTGAATCGCGGCATTACCAGCCCGGAGCAGCTCGAAAGCGAGGGGATAAACGTCTATGCCACCTTGCCGGCATTCCGAATGGCTAAGCAACAAAACCTCCTTGGGCGGTAAGTCTTTCTTACGCTATTACATCCGGCATAAAACCACGAGAGTGCCTTTTTTGCCGGTGGTCAGGCCGATGGACATTTTTGTTGAAGCCGTACGTGGATTACGCACCAGCCTGCATTTTGCGATGATGGATGCGGAAAACAACATCCTGATGTTTAGTGGGCCGAGCCAGGATTGCGGTAAAACGCTGGTCAGTACCTCGCTGGCGGCATTGGTCGCACAGATAGATCAACGGGTGCTGTTTATCGATGCGGATATGCGCAAAGGTTACGTGCACAAGATTTTCGCGCTCAGTAATGAGAAAGGGTTATCGAATGTGCTGTCAGGCAAAGTGGCCTTTGATGATGCCGTGCAAACCTATACCAGCGGCAACTTCGATGTGGTGACCTGTGGACAATATCCGCCAAATCCGTCGGAGCTGTTAATGCACGGACGTTTTCGTGAATTCATGGCATGGGCAAGCGAGCGTTACGACATGGTCATCGTCGATACCCCACCCATTCTGGCGGTGACGGATGCGGCAGTGGTGGGGAGTGTTGCTGCTTCTACGTTGCTGGTGGCGCGTAACAACATAACGACCGTGAAGGAGATCCAGGTCAGCTACGGGCGTTTACAGCAGATGGGCGTCAAAATTAAAGGCGCGATTCTGAATGACGTGGTGAAATCGTCCGTCAGCTATTACAGCACAGCCTATGACGCCTACGGTTACGCCTCTGCGCAAAACGAGAATAAAGAGAAAAAAACCTGTTAAAGGGGAAGGGGAATAAACCCGGCGGCAGAGCGCTGCCGGGTTTGAATAACTTACTTCGCCAGCAGCTCGTGCGCCGTGCGTTCGACCAGTGACAGCAGGACTTTAACATCCTCCAGGGTCACGATTGGGTTCAGCAGGGTCAGCTTCAGGCAGGTGACACCGTTATGCTCAGTCACACCGACGTTGGCACGGCCAGATTCCAGCAGCGCATCACCGATTCTCTGGTTGAGCAGCGCGATGGCCGCATCGTCCAGGTTCAGTTCAGGGCGGAAGCGGAACAGCACGCTCGCCAGCTGTGGTGGCATCACCAGTTCCAGCAGTGGCTGTTCGGTGACATACGCGGCAACCTGCTGCGCCATGGTCACACCGTGGTCGATGATCTCCGCGTATTTCTTCTGGCCCAGCGCTTCCAGGCTCATCCACAGCTTCAGCGCGTCAAAGCGACGGGTGGTCTGCAGCGATTTGGATACCAGGTTAGGTACGCCAGCCTCTTCGTCAAACTCAGAGTTCAGGTAAGCCGCCTGATAGCGCATCAGCTCATAGTGACGCGCTTCTTTCAGCAGGAATGCGCCGCAGCTGATGGTCTGGAAGAACTGCTTGTGGAAGTCCAGGGTAACGGAATCCACCAGCTCGATACCGTCGAGGTAATCGCGATACTTTTCAGACATCAGCAGTGCGCCGCCCCAGGCCGCATCCACGTGAACCCCAGATATTCTGCTTCGCCGCCAGTTCCGCAATCGCCCGCAGCGGATCAATAGCGCCCGCGTCGGTGGTTCCTGCGGTGGCAACGATCGCCAGAATCTGTTCACCGTTGGCATTGCACTGCGCGATTTTCGCAGCCAGATCGGTCAGATCCATGCGCGAACATTCGTCAGTTTTCAACCTGGATAACGGACTGATAGCCGAGGGCCCATCAGCGCCATATTCTTCTGCACAGAGAAGTGCGCGCTGTCGGAGCACAGCACCCGGATCTTACGCAGATCGCCCATCAGACCATCCTGCTGGACGGAGTGGCCCTGACGCGCAAAAGAAAGCATCGCGCGCCAGCATCAGACCCATCATGTTGCCTCTGGGTGCCGCCGCTGGTGAAGACACCGGCGTCGCCTGGCTGGTACCCCAGACGGGTACGCAGCCACTCGATCCAGTTTTATCTCGATAATGGTCGCAGACGGGCTTTGATCCCAGGAGTCCATGCTCTGGTTAGTGGCGTTGATCATCACTTCCGCCGCCTGGCTTACCACCAGGCTTGGGCAGTGGAGGTGCGCCACACACTGCGGATGGTGCACCGCCAGGCTGTCCTTCAGGAAATATTCAACGGCACGCTCGATGGCGGTCTCGTTACCCAACCCTTCCGGGCTGAAATCCAGGTTGATACGTTCGCGCAGCTCGGCGACCGTTTTACCCTGGTACATTTCCGGCTGTTTCAGCCACTGCATAAACCGCCTGGGTGCTCTGCTCGATGGCCTGTTGATAGGCTTCGATGCTTTTGCGCCGACGACGACAAAATCGGGTTTAAATCTGACATTGTATCCATTGTCTCCGGTTAGACTGGGCGAACGCCCGCAGCAAGCAGTGCTGCTCAAATTTGTCCAGGAACACGTTCAGCTCCTGATCGCTGATCAGCAGGGAAGGCAGCAGACGCACAACGTTTACCGTTACGGCCGCCACGCTCCAGAATCAGACCGGCTTCGAAGCATTTTTTCTGGATCAGCGCAGACAGCTCGCCGTCGCCCGGGAAGCAGCCCATATGGTCGGCAGCTTCGTGCGGTTTCACGATCTCAATGCCGATCATCATGCCCAGACCGCGCACGTGACCAATTACCGGATAACGTTTCTGCAGCTCAACCAGCTTCGCTTTCAGCCCACTCGCCCTGGGCGGCAACTTTATCAGCGATGTTCTGCTCCGTTGAGGATCTGCAGGGTGGTGAGGCCCGTAGCCATCGCCAACTGGTTGCCACGGAATGTGCCGGTATGGTGACCCGGAGACCAGGCATCGAACTGCTTTTTGATACCGAGCACGGCCAGCGGCAGACCGCCACCGACAGCTTTGGACATTACAATGATGTCTGGCTGGATACCTGCGTGTTCGAAGGCGAAGAATTTACCGGTAACGGGCAAAGCCTGCCTGGACTTCGTCGAGGATCAGCAGGATGCCATGTTCTTCGGTTCACTTTACGGATGCGCTGCAGCCACTCAACCGGCGCCGGGTTCACGCCGCCTTCGCCCTGTACGGCTTCCAGAATCACGGCAGCCGGTTTACGCACGCCGCTCTCGACGTCGTTGATCAGGTTTTCGAAGTAGTATGTCAGGGCTTTCACGCCCGCTTCGCCGCCGATACCCAACGGGCAGCGGTACTGGTGCGGGTAGGGCATGAACTGCACTTCTGGCATCATGCCGTCAACGGCTTCTTTCGGCGACAGGTTGCCGGTCACGGACAGTGCGCCGTGAGTCATGCCGTGATAAGCACCGGAGAAGCTGATAATGCCGCTACGGCCAGTGACTTTTTTTCGCCAGCTTCAGTGCGGCTTCAACGGCGTCTGCGCCGGATGGGCCGGTAAACTGCAGGCAGTACTCTTTACCCTGACCTGGCAGCATAGAGAGCAGGTATTCTGAGAACGCGTCTTTCAACGGCGTGGTCAGATCCAGGGTATGTAACGGCAAGCCGCTGGTAATGACACTTTGGATGCTTTTCAGCACATCAGGATGGTTATGACCCAGCGCCAGCGTTCCCGCTCCGGCCAGGCAATCAAGATACTCTTTGTTATCCGCATCGGTGATCCACACCCCATTCGCCTTAGTAATGGCAAAAGGCAGCCTTGCGCGGATAACTCCTGACATTGGATTCCATGTCGGCCTGACGGGCCAGATAGGTTTCGTTGGTTTTGAAAGAAGAGGCATTCAAAGTATCAATACGGACTTTATCCGTCATCATATCACTCCTACAACCGCAGCTCAGCACGTGGCCACGATTGAATAATTAATTAAGAAAATGAGAAGGGCATCAAAAATCGCGGCCAATATAGAGCCTTTTTGCGCAAGGCTCAATGGTTAATTGTTTATCGTTTTGTTACGCGCGTTGAATCAACGCGCGTAAGCCGTAACCCCGCATGGCGACTGATGTTTCCTGGGGGGCACGCCGGGGGAAAAAAGTGGGGTATTTTAGAATGCTTTAGGACTACTTTGGACAACGTTCAGAATTCCATGATCGCGACCATGGGTTCTATTCCATGACGCATCGGTGACGCCGTCCTCATCAAGGGTAATCGACAGGATATAACCGGCACCGCGAATTTCGTAGAAGTTAGCATTTAAACGCTTCACGCTGGCTTTTTTGCCGTTGATGGTGGCCTGGGTAAAACCATTATTGATGGTGGCTTTGATGCCATTGGCGCTAAAAGAGGCTTCCCGCAGCGGGTCGGCAACATGAGCCGCCTGCGCATGTTGTACGGCATTATGGGCATTCTCTAAAGCCTGTTTTTCAGCGGCGGCATTGATTGCGGCCTGACGGTTCTGGTCTGCGATATAGCACGCATCCCGGCTGACGCCTTTTGCTTCACACTGCGCTAACCGCTGCTCTTCAGAGACGCAACCCGCAAGAAGCGCAGCGACCATACCCACCAACAAAATCTTTTTCATACATCGACCTTTAGTAAAATAAGGAAATATTCCTTGCCTAATCATTAAGTTAGCCATTTTTCTGTGCGTAGCCATGCTTATTTCGTTTCTATAAAAGAAACTATATGTGGCGGAGGATGACTATCGCGGAACATGAAGTTTTGCTAGTTGATAGAGATCACATTTAGCACGAATAGCTAAAAAGATGAGAGCAATCCTGGTGAAGACAAGGAGCACCTGAATGGCTCTTGCTATTGGCAGACGCATCCTCTACGCTGCCATCGTTATATTTTATTATGTAATTTGACTCGGGGTGCCCTTCTTTGTGAAGGCTGAGAAATACCCGTACCACCTGATCTGGATAATGCCAGCGTAGGGAAGTCAGATGCCCTCCGGGCTATCGCTTCTTCGCGCAAGGCAGGAGCGATACCATGCAGCCTGACCTGCTCAATTTACACGCCTTACACCATTTCCGAACCCGCTCTCCGCTGACCCACTGCATGACCAATGACGTGGTGCAGACCTTTACCGCCAACGTGTTATTGGCTCTCGGTGCCTCACCGGCGATGGTGATTGAAGCCGAAGAGGCCGAACAGTTTTCCGCGATTGCCGATGCGCTGCTGATCAACGTGGGTACACTGACCGCACCGCGTGCCCAGGCGATGCGCCGGGCGATTGAAAGTGCAGTGGCGGCAGGCAAGCCCTGGACGCTCGATCCGGTGGCTGTAGGCGCGCTGACGTACCGGACCCGTTTTTGCCAGCAAATCCTCGCCCTGAAACCGGCCGCCATTCGCGGCAATGCCTCTGAAATCCTCGCCCTCGCCGGGATGAGCGCAGGCGGGCGTGGGGTGGATACCACTGATACGGCCGCCAGTGCCTTGCCAGCAGCCCAGGCGCTGGCGCGGCAAACCAACGCGATTGTGGCGGTGACCGGCGAGGTCGATTACGTGACCGACGGGCTGCGTACCCAGACCCTCACTGGCGGCGATCTGCTGATGACCCGGGTGGTGGGGACCGGCTGCGCCTTGTCAGCGGTGGTGGCCGGCCAGCTGTTCACTGCCGGGCGACCGGCTGGATAACATCGCCGCCGCCTGTGGCTGGATGAAACGGGCCCGGTACGCTTGCTGCCGCGCACAGCAAAGGGGCCGGGCAGTTTTGCCCCCGGCTTTTCTTGATGCCCTGTGGGAACTGGGAGCGCAACGATGAAACGGATTAATGCGCTCACTATTGCCGGCACTGACCCAAGCGGCGGCGCCGGGATCCAGGCCGACCTGAAAACTTTCTCGGCGCTCGGGGCCTATGGTTGCTCGGTGATCACCGCTCTGGTGGCACAGAACACCCGTGGGGTGCAGTCGGTCTATCGTATCGAACCTGGATTCGTGGCGGCACAGCTGGAGTCGGTGTTCAGCGATGTGCGCATCGACACCACCAAAGATCGGCATGCTGGCCGAAACGGATATCGTCGAGGCCGTAGCAGAGCAGCTGCTGCGACATCAGGTAAAAAACGTGGTGCTGGACACGGTGATGCTGGCGAAAAGCGGCGATCCGCTGCTGTCGCCCTCCGCCGTTGACACGCTGCGTAAAAAGCTCCTGCCGCAGGTGGCGCTGATCACGCCCAACTTGCCCGAAGCGGCGGCGCTGCTGGATGCGCCTCATGCCCGCAGCGAGCAGGAGATGAAAGCGCAGGGCCAGGCATTGCTGGCGATGGGGTGCCGAGGCGGTGCTGATGAAAGGCGGCCATCTGGACGATGCCGAAAGCCCCGACTGGCTGTTTACCCGTGATGGCGCCATGCGCTTTACCGCCCCCGCGTGTCAAAACGAAAAATACCCATGGCACGGGCTGTACGCTCTCTGCTGCCCTGGCGGCGCTGCGCCCACGGCACCAAAGCTGGGCAGAGACGGTGCAGGAGGCGAAAATCTGGCTCTCCCGTGCGCTGGCACAAGCTGACACTCTGGAGGTCGGGCATGGTGCAGGCCCGGTGCATCATTTTCATGCATGGTGGTAGACGGCTGGTAATTTGACGACCCGCAGACCAGGCTTAAAGGGCTTACAATCCTGTGAGCCTGGATAAAACATGCCGACGCGCCGTCGGCACTGACGGGAGGAAAACCATGACTGATATTACGCAATTGCTTGGCAAAGATGCCGACAGCCTGTTACAGCATCGTTGTATGACCATTCCAGCCGACCAACTTTATCTTCCTGGCCACGATTACGTTGACCGCGTAATGGTGGACAACAACCGCCCACCGGCGGTGCTGCGCAATATGCAGACGCTGTATAACACCGGGCGTCTGGGCGGAACCGGCTATCTGTCGATCCTGCCGGTGGATCAGGGTGTGGAACACTCTGCGGGCGCATCCTTCGCCGCCAACCCGCTCTATTTTGATCCGAAGAACATCGTGGAACTGGCGATTGAGGCGGGCTGTAACTGCGTGGCTTCTACTTACGGCGTGCTGGCGTCTGTCTCCCGCCGTTACGCGCACCGTATTCCGTTCCTGGTGAAACTGAATCACAACGAAACCCTGAGCTACCCCACCGAATATGACCAGACCCTCTACGCCAGCGTCGAGCAGGCCTTCAATTTGGGTGCTGTCGCGGTGGGTGCCACCATCTATTTCGGCTCTGAGCAGTCGCGCCGTCAGATTGAAGAGATCTCGGCTGCCTTCGAGCGTGCCCATGAGCTGGGGATGGTAACCGTGCTGTGGGCCTATCTGCGTAACCCGGCCTTCAATAAAGACGGAACGGATTACCATGTTTCCGCCGATTTAACCGGCCAGGCTAACCATCTGGCGGCGACCATCGGGGCAGATATCGTCAAACAGAAAATGGCCGAAAACAATGGCGGCTACAAAGCGGTCAAATTTGGCTATACCGACGATCGCGTGTACAGCAAACTGACCAGCGATAACCCTATCGACCTGGTGCGCTACCAGCTGGCGAACTGCTATATGGGCCGCGCGGGGCTTATCAACTCCGGCGGTGCGTCAGGGGGAGAAACCGACCTCACCGATGCGGTGCGTACGGCGGTGATCAATAAACGTGCCGGTGGCATGGGGCTGATCCTCGGACGCAAGGCGTTTAAAAAATCGATGGCCGACGGCGTGAAGCTGATTAACGCCGTGCAGGATGTTTATCTGGATAAGAAAATTACCATCGCCTGAGCAGGCGGCCCGCCTCTTTATCAAGCGGGCCGTTTTAAATCATATTACGCCGATCGGGGTTTTTTCCGGCGCAACCGCGAGGTTAAACCCCGCTGCTCGACGCGAATAAAGGCGCAAATCACAAAGGCCAGCAGGTAGAGCGCCGTGTAGGCGATGACCACGCCAATGGTGCTGAAGTAGGGAAGCAGCACCACCGCAATGGCCGGGGCGAGGAAGTTCGACAGCCCGGCCGACAGGTTATAGACCGAAATCGCCGCTCCGGTGTGCTGAGGTTCCAGCGCGGGGGAAGACCGCCGCCATAGGAACGAATGCTGCCACAAAAATGCCCAGCGCAATGGCCGGCACCAGCGCCATGGCAAAGTAATGGCCAAAGTGGAGCGGCATATAATAAAACGCCAGGCTTGATGCCGCCATGCCAAGACAGCCAAACCAGCGAACCACCTTCATCCAGCCTAATTTTTCAGCCACGATCCCCCAGAAAACGTTGGAGAAGATGGTGGTAAAGAAGAAGACCGCCCACACCTGCAGCCACTCGGAGGTGGTAAACCCCAGCTCGTCGACAAACATCATCGGCATGATCACCGCAAAGCCAAACAGCGACAGGGTGTTAATAATGCGCACAATGCCGGAGAGAAAAATATTGCGGTTGGTGTAAATAAGGGTCACCGCCCGGCCAAGTTCGGCAAATTTATCCCGGGTGGAGAGATGATGCATGCGATCGGGGACTTTAACCTGGCGCAAAGAAACCATAGCAATGATCCCACCGGCCAGACAAAATACCAGTGCCAGCCACAGCGTACCCATCTCGCCAATATAGGGGATGGTGAAGCTGGGAATATAACTTCCCGCCACGCCGATACCGACAGAATATACCGCCCAATACCATCCCAGCGCCGAGCTGGTATTTTCCCCACGCACGTTGTGAATAATGATCACGATAAATGAATAGAGGAATAATGGATAAGCGAGGCCGCGAATGCCGTAAAAGAGCAGCATTAGCGCATAGTTTGACTGCCCGAGACCGAAGACCAGGAACAACACATGGAATATGCACCACAGCACAAAGCCAATCAGCATGGTTTTTTGCGGGGTAATGATCTCTGCCACTACGCCTGAAACCCACGCCGAGAGGGCTGCTGCCAGGCCATAGAGGGTGAAGGCCATCGAGGCCTGCGCCGGGGTAAAGCCCAGCGATTTGATGTAGTGCGATAAAAACGCCAGCTCAAACCCATCGCCGGTCATAAAGATGGCGATAGCCAGATATCCCCACAGTAAATGAGCGGTAATCCAAGCCAGTTTTTTTGAGATAATGCCATATTAACCTCGTTTGTAGCGTACAGGTGGTTACACTCCGAAATGAATTCGGAGTGTGTTTTTTTATTATTAACGTTACTTTTTCCCGGCAATAAAATAGCGCCGGGTGGTTACTCTTTTATCAATTTGGCGGTGTGCTGGAGCTGTTTATAAATGTCATAGCGACGCTGGTGAAGAGCCTGCCAGGCGTCGTCTGGCGAATAATAGCGATCGACATGGGTAAACTGTTTCATAGCGTCGGTTACGGAGGGGGCAATATTCCCCGCAACGGCGCCAAGAATTGCGGAACCCAACAACACCGGCTCGCTGCACTGGGTGGTTAAAATCGGCATTCCGCAGGCGTCGGCCAGAATCTGCCGCACCAGGGGATGCTGACCCGCACCGCCGCTTATGGCGATATTGCGCGTGTTGACCCCGCAGGCGCGCTGGGCATCGAGGATTTGCCGCAGTCCGTAGCCGATGCCGCACAACCCGGCCATATACAGCGCCAGCAGGTTATCCAGATCGCGCTCCATGCCCAGCCCGCAGATAATGGCCCGGGCATGCGGATCGGCAAAGGGGGCGCGGTTGCCTAAAAATTCCGGCACTACGTGCAGGCCTGCCGCGAGCGCAACGGCCTCCGATGGCTGGGCGCACCGCTGCATCACCCTGTCGGCAAGCCAGACTGGTAGCGGTTGCCCGGCGGCTTGCGCCAGCAGGCGAGCCTCTTCAGCGGCCGGGTGAAACGCCAGCAGTTGATCGATAGCAGCCCCGGCGGCGCTCTGTCCGCCCTCGCTGAGCCATAGCCCAGGCACCATCGCACTGTAGTAAGGCCCCCAAACGCCCGGCACAAAGGCCGGTTCGGCTGTAGAGGTCATGGTGCAGGACGAGGTACCGAAGACATAGGCCAGGTTGCTTAGCGCTCCCTCTTCAACGCCCACGGTGCCTATCCCGCCCGCGTGCGCGTCGATCAACCCCACCGCCACTGGCGTACCGACAGGCAAGCCCATCTCACGCGCGGCCTGCTCCGTCAGGCCGCTGGCGCAAGGGGTTCCCGGTGCCAGGATCCGTTGGCCGATGCGGGCGAAGTTTTCATCCGCCAGCTCCGAAAGCCCAATGGTGCGAAAATAGTCCGCGTCCCAGCGATTTTCATGCGCAAGCCAGGTCCATTTGCAGGTCACCGTGCAGATGGAGCGCGCCAGATCGCCGGTAGCGCGCCAGGTCAGGAAATCGGCTAAATCAAAAAACTGGCCCGCGCGGTCAAAGATCTCCCGGCGATGCTCCTTCAGCCACAGGAGCTTTGGCGTCTCCATTTCCGGCGAAATTTTGCCGCCAACATAGTTCAGCACCGGATGGTGGGTCGCGTTAATGCGTTCAGCCTGCGCCGTCGCGCGGTGATCCATCCACACGATAACGTTATGCTCAGCGTCCCCTTCTGCGCTCACTGGCAGCGGGGCGCCATCTTTATCCAGTACCACCAGCGAGCAGGTGGCATCAAAAGCCTATCCCGGCCACGCTCTGAGGCGCGACGCCAGCGCTGTCGAGCGCGTCGGCAATACAGCGGCAGACGGCCTGCCAGATTTGCTCGCTCGACTGCTCCACTCGCTGCCCGCTGCGGCGAACGGTGGTGATTTTATGCGTGGCGTGCGACAACAGTTGGCCGCTCAGATCGAAGACGCCCGCGCGAACGCTGCCGGAGCCGACGTCCACGCGATAACGGTTTGCTTTACGTGATTCATGGCGGTCTACCTTATAAATCGACGCTGTTAGGCAGGATAACCAGATCGCGCACGGTGACGTTTTTCGACCGGGTCACCATGAACAGCACCGACTCCGCAACCTCAATGGGCTGCATCAGGCTGCCGTTGGCCAGGGCTTCATCCATTTTTGCCTGTGGCCAGTCGTCCAGCAGGGCGGTGACAACCGGGCCGGGCAGAACGGCGCCCACGCGTACGCCATGCTCAGCCACCTGACGGCGGGTAGTGTGCACGAACGCCTGAACCGCAAATTTAGAAGCGGTGTAAATAGGCTCCCAGATCACCGGCACCACGCCAGCGATGGAGCTGGTAAAGATGATATCGCCCGATTTTTGCGCAATCATGTGCGGCAGCACGGCGCGCACGCAGCGGAACGCGGCGTTGATGTTGAGATTTAACACCCGATCCCACACGTCCGGATCCCCTTCGGCGACCGGACCACCGATGTAGGCGCCGGCATTGGCATGGAATATATCCAGCCTTCCGGCCAGCCCAATAATCTCGACGAGCATGTTGTCTACCTGCTCTGGCTTGAAGAGATCGATCTGCAGGGCGTAGGCGTTGCTCCCCAGTTCCGCGACGATCTGCTTCAGCTTTTCACCTTCGCGATCGATAAGCACCACTTTGGCGCCAGCGGCCAGCAACGTTCGGGCGCACTCCAGGCCAATACCGGAGGCGGCTCCGGTGATAGCGGCCACTTTGCCATTCAGGGAAGTATTCATGGAGGGGACGGAGTTGATTCATTTTATAATCCTTTTTAACATGAGTATTTTTAATGAGCGCAGCTCTCACTGAATTCGGATTTTTTCTGGTAGGTGAAGCAAGTTGCTCAATCGATGAAGCAGATCTAGCATTTGCTCGGTTAGCCAGCAAGTGACATTCAAAATGAAGAGGCGAATTTGTGACGCGCGTTGAGAAAACGAAGAAAACGACCATCTACGAATCTGGCGGAATTAACGGGCGTTTCCGCCAGCGCGGTGAGCGCGATTTTGAATGGCAACTGGAAGAAACGCCGCATCAGCGCAAAGCTTGCCGAAAAGGTGACGCGCATTGCTGAAGAGCAGGGCTATGCCATCAACCGTCAGGCCAGCCTGTTGCGCAGCAAGAAGTCGAACGTCATCGGGATGATTGTGCCCAAATATGATAACCGTTACTTTGGCTCCATCGCCGAGCGGTTCGAAGAAATGGCCCGTGCCCGTGGCCTGCTGCCCATCATCACCTGCACCCGCCGCCAGCCTGAATTAGAGATCGAAGCGGCCCGGGCCATGCTCTCCTGGCAGGTGGACTGGGTGATCGCCACGGGCGCGACGCATCCTGACAAAATTGCCGAAATGTGCCATCAGGCGGGGGTGCCCACCCTCAATCTCGATCTGCCGGGCACGCTGGCGCCGTCGGTCATCTCGGACAACTATGCGGGGGCGAAGGCGCTTACCGAAAGGATCCTCGCCACCAGTCTGAAGCGTTTTGGCTCGCTGGCCCCGCTGACTTTTGTCGGCGGGCGTATGACCGATAACAACACAGCCGAACGCCTGCGGGGGTTTATTGATGCCCACACCGAGGCAGGCTTAACCGTTCCCAACGCGCAGCAGCTGGTGACCGGGTACTCCTCGTCGCGGGTAGAAGGGTTGTTAAAATCGGTGTTTCACTCGCCGGAGGTGCGGCTGCAGGGGCTGTTCGTCAACTCAACGATCTCCCTTGAGGGGGTAGTGCGCTGGCTGGCGCAGAGCGGCCAAACGGGCTCGCGCCAGCCGCCGATGGGGTGTTTCGACTGGGATCCCTTTGTCTCTCTCCTTGGGCACGATATCGACATGGTGCGTCAGGACGTGCCGGCAATGCTCGATAAGGTGTTTGAGATCGTCGACTCCGGCGATACCTCGATACGCCGTATCGAGATCGCGCCGGAAACTGGTCGGCAGCATGAATGTCGCGGAAGACTAGCGGGTTAACAGCCAGCGGGCGGTATGTTCATCGGTCACCAGGCCGTTGATCCATTTGCCTTTTAAGGCTGCCAGTATTGCCGGACGCTTGTCTTCGCCACAGGCCGCCGCAATGCGTGGGCAAGGGTTTTGCCGAATATCGTAGCTGGTGATCAGGCCGTTTATCAGGGTTTCGGACGACCTGGCCTTCAGCGTCAATGAAGCGGCCAAGAATTTCACCCACCCCGCCGTGGGCGGTTAATTCATCGAGCTGCGCCCGATCGATAAAACCGTCTTTGAAGATCGGGCTTTGTACGCCCAGGGCGCCGATGCCGACAAAGATCACGTCGGCTTCCTGCGCCACCGTCGAGACGTTGTGAAAAAGTCGCGTGCCGCACCACAGCTTATGCTCTTCGCACGATTGCGCGTAGCGAGGGGCGGGCCACTGATAATATTTGCCCTGGATTTTACTCGCCAGCAGTAATGGCACATCGTCGTAGTAGTTACACTGACCGTGCTCGTTCATGGCGCTTATCAGCGCCACGCACCGGCTGTTCGGGCTATCGAAATCAATCCGTTTGATGGTCTTTTTTAGCGTCAGACCGGAGCCAATCCCCACCACCCGTGGCGTTTCGCCCTGTAAGTAGCGGGCCATCAGCTGATAACAGCCAAAGGTCACCGCATCCAGCATGCTCTCGCTGGTATAGACGGGCACGATGGTGCAGTCGCTTAGCTGGTACTTCTCCTGCAACAGCTGGGCATAGTTAAGGCAATGAGCGACAGGATGGTGTAGCCCAATAGAGACAATGCCTTCCTCTTTGGCGGCGGCAATCAGACGCTGCACAACTGGCCTTGAAGTTCCAAGCTGACTGGCAATTTCGCTCTGGTTCAGCCCGGTGACGTAGTACATCCATGCGGCTCTGACCTTTTGATCCAGCCTGATGTCATCTTCTTTGCTCACGCTTTCCTGCCTCGATAATGGGGCCAAATGCCTGGCCGATAAGCCGTTATTCTGGCGGCAGCTCAGTAAGGAGGCAAGTGATTTGCTCGCTTTTGGTCATTTGTAATTTATTTGGTCATTTGCTCTTTTGTGATCTAACGCTCTTACTTTACATAAATGATTAACTACAGTGCGTACATAACCTCACAGGAGAGCAGAACAATGCACGAGCAAAATACCTGGCTTCACATCGGATTAGGATCGTTCCACCGTGCGCATCAGGCGTGGTATCTACATCGCCTGATTGCCGCAGGGGATACCCGCTGGCATATCGCGGCGGGGAATATTCGCAATGATGCTGAGAACGTCGTTCAGGCGCTGATAGCCCAGAAAGGGCGCTATGTGCTGGAGACCGTCAGCCCGGCGGGCGAGCGCGAATATGAAGAGATCACCTCGCTGCAAAAACTGATTCCATGGCAGGCGGATCTACAGCCGCTGATTGCCGAAGGCGCCAGGCCGCAAAACGAAAGTGATCGCCTTTACCGTGACGGAAGGGGGGTACTATCTGAACACAAGTCATAAGCTGGACGTGAAAAATCCGGATTTGGCAGGCGACCTGCAGGGAGCGAGCAATACGATCTATGGCGTGATCGCCCGCATTCTTGAAGCCCGTATGGCCAACGGCGCCGGGCCGTTAACTTTGCTGAACTGTGATAACGTCCGCCATAACGGCGAGCGTTTCCACGATGGCCTTGTTGAATTTTTACACCTCACCCACCGTCAGACGGTGATCGACTGGCTGCACGTTAACGCGACCTGCCCGAATACCATGGTCGACCGCATTACGCCGCGCCCGGCAGCCGATCTTCCGGCGCGGATCAAAGCGCAAACCGGCATTGACGATCGCGCGCCGGTGATGGGCGAAACCTTCATCCAGTGGGTGATTGAGGACAACTTCCGCGACGCGCGTCCGGCGCTGGAGGACCGTCGGCGTGGAGCTGGTGGCGTCGGTCATTCCGTATGAAGAGGCGAAGATCCGCATTCTTAACGCCTCGCACAGCTGTATCGCCTGGGCGGGAACGCTCATCGGCCAGCGCTATATCCATGAAAGCACCCTGACCGATTTCATCTACCGGATAGCCGATCGCTACGTGACGGAAGGATGTCATCCCGAGCCTTGGCGATAACGGCATCGATTTACCCCTCTATCGCGATGTGGTGCTTAAACGCTTTACCAACCCCTACATTCAGGATACCAACCAGCGCGTGGCGGCCGACGGGTTCTCCAAGATCCCGGCCATGATCGCCCCGACCCTGCGGGAATGTTATCAGCGCGGCGCCCGCCCTGAGGCCACCGCCATGCTGCCGGCGCTGTTCTTCGTCTTTATGCAGCAGTGGCATCTCGGCAAACTGCCGTATGTGTACCAGGACGGCATCCTGGACGCGGCCGCGGTGCACGCCATGTTTGACGCGGCCGATCCCGTTGCGGTGTATGCCGGGGATAAAGCCCTGTTTGGCGATCTGAGCGAGCGGGCGGATTTTGTTGCGCTCCTGCGCGAGAAGATCGCCACCGTTAATACACTGATCGGTTGAGGGGGCGCTATGTATCTTGGCATCGATCTGGGCACCTCAGAAGTGAAGGCGCTGGTCATTGATGAAAATAACGACATCGTCGCCAGCCACAGCGCGCCGCTGACTATTCAGCGGCCACATCCCCACTGGTCGGAACAATCCCCGGCGTCCTGGTGGGAGGCAACGGAATACCTGATGACGACCCCTGCGCGAGAAATGCGGGGACCACTGGCAGGCCATTAAGGCTATTGGCCTCTCCGGGCAGATGCATGGCGCGGTCCTCCTGGATGAAAAGGGCGAAATCCTGCGCCCGGCTATCCTGTGGAATGACACCCGCAGCGCGCAGGAGTGTGCCGAGCTGGAAGAGCTCGCCCCCGAGCTGCATCAGGTGGCCGGCAATCTGGCGATGCCGGGGTTTACCGCCCCGAAACTGCTGTGGGTGCGTCGACATGAGCCGCAGATCTTCGCGCGCATTGCCAGCGTACTGCTGCCGAAAGATTATCTGCGCTTCAAAATGACCGGCAAAAAAATCTCCGATATGTCTGATGCGGCGGGCACCCTCTGGCTGGACGTCGGTAAGCGTGACTGGTCCGATGCGCTGCTGCAAAAATGCGGCTTAACCCGCGAAAACATGCCCTCCCTGGTGGAAGGGTGCGAAGTGTCGGCCACTCTCGAGCCAGGCCTCGCGCAACGCTGGGGTTTGCACTCCGCGGTGATGGTGGCCGGGGGCGGGGGTGATAACGCCGTCAGCGCCATCGGTGTGGGGGCGGTGTCGCCGGGGTGATGCGTTTATTTCGCTGGGCACCTCGGGGGTGCTGTTTGTGGTGACAGACGCCTACCGTCCTGCGCCGCAGTCAGCCGTGCATGCGTTTTGCCACGTGCTGCCTAATCGGTGGCATCAGATGAGCGTCATGCTCAGTGCGGCCAGTTGCCTGCAGTGGTTTTGTCGTCTGGTCGGCACCACCGAGGCCACCCTGCTTGACGAAATAGCCCAACTCTCGGACGCTGAAAAAGCCGCTGCGCCGCTGTTCCTGCCCTATCTGTCCGGGGAACGAACCCCGCACAACGACCCCGACGCCCGGGGAATGTTCTGGGGGGCTGACCCATGCCAGCCAGCGGGCCACCATGGGGTACGCCGTGCTGGAGGGCGTCAGCTTCGGCATCGCCGACGGGCTGCGCGTCCTGCAGGAGAGCGGCACCCGGACAGAGCAGTGTTCGCTGGTGGGCGGCGGGGCCAGAAGTCCGTTCTGGGCCCAGCTGCTGGCGGATATTCTGGATCTGCCCGTCATCACCCACAAAGGCGGTGAGACGGGCGGGGCGCTGGGTGCCGCACGACTGGCATGCCTTGCCGCCGGTAAATCGCTGGCCGCGGTGTGCGAAAAACCGGAAGTCCATAAAATCTGGCGCAGCGATCCGCAGCGACACGCCGCCCTGATGCAGCGCTATCAACAATTCATGGGCCCTCTATCAAAACGACCTGAACTATCGAACTCATTAATTTTAATAAAAAACGCCCTCTGGCAAATACTGCCAGAGCGGCGCCCTGTACCTACAAAAGAGGTCAATATGTCGTTAAACACGAAACAATGGGCTGGGGTTACCGCTGAGCCTGGTCTGGGGATATATCGCCATTGCCGTCTTTATGACCGGGGATGGTTTTGAACTGGCGTTTCTTTCCCACTACATTAAATCGCTCGGGTTTACCCCGGCGCAGGCCTCGATGGCCTTCACCCTCTATGGCCTGGCCGCCGCGCTGTCGGCATGGGTCTCGGGCGTAGTGGCAGAGATCATTACCCCGCAAAAAACCATGCTGATTGGCTTTGTGCTGTGGGTGTATTTTTCACGTGCTGTTTATGGTCTTTGGCCTGGGCCATACCAACTACGCGCTGATTTTACTGTTCTACGGCCTGCGCGGGTCTGGCCTATCCGCTGTTCCTCTACGCCTTTATCGTTGCCATCGTCCATAACGTGGCGCAGCGACAGCACCAGCGGCGGGCGCTGGGCTGGTTCTGGGCGGTTTACTCTATCGGCATCGGGGTTTTCGGAAGCTACATTCCCAGCTTCACCATCCCGCATATCGGGGAAATGGGTACGTTGTGGCTGTCGCTGCTTTTCTGCGCCCATTGGCGGCATTATCGCCCTGGTCTCCCTGCGTAACATCAAGACTCCCCGGCATATGCAAAACCTTACCACCCGGGAAAAGTTCAGCGAGTTGGGGCGCGCCGCTACTCTGCTTTACACCAACCGCAGCATCCTGCTCTCCAGCATTGTGCGCATTATTAACACCCTGTCGCTGTTTGGCTTTGCCGGTGATCATGCCGATGATGTTTGTCGACGAACTGGGGTTTACCACCTCCGAGTGGCTGCAGGTGTGGGCGGTCTTCTTCTTTACCACCATCTTTTCCAACGTTTTCTGGGGCGTACTGGCCGAGAAAATGGGGCTGGATGAAGGTGGTGCGCTGGTTTGGCTGTCTGGGCATGGCGGCATCAAGCCTGGCGTTTTATTATATGCCGCTCCACTTTGGCCATAACTTTGCCATGGCGCTGGTGCCGGCCATTGCGCTGGGCATTTTTGTGGCGGCGTTCGTCCCTATGGCCGCGGTCTTCCCGGCGCTGGAGCCGCAGCACAAGGGGGCGGCGATTTCGGTCTATAACCTGTCGGCCGGGCTGTCGAACTTCCTCGCTCCGGCGATCGCCGTGGTGCTGCTTCCCTACTTCAGCACTATTGGCGTGGTCATCGCCTACACGCTGCTCTATCTGTTGGCCTTCGTACTCTGTCCGTTCATTCGCGTTGAGCAGCCGGGATTTGCTTCGCAGCGCACGGCTGAAAGCAGGGTGGCGGACCTCTCTTAACAGGCACATTACCGGTTCCTGAGGGCAGGAAACCGCTGAATAACCTACCAAACTGTGAGCGCAGATCCCCCCGGGGATGTCACCGGTCTTATGCGTCCTGCTCTGCGCTTACACCCCTTCCGATCCAGCTCACACTTCGTTGCGCTTTTGTGAAAAGTGTCACTTCCCCCCGTGCATATGCCCAATAAATGGTCAGCGCTTAGCGGAATTTGTCTAAGGCAGTGGATGAATTTTGCGCTTACAGTTAGTTTCGAAACAGCTTTTCAAATTGCTAAAGGCACTGAACCTACGTTGTTTTAAGGACTCATAATGAAAATCGAATCTGTAAACGTCACCGTCTTTCAGTATCCCACGCGTCGGGTTTCCGATACTGCCGGGCATTCCCATCCGGGACCAGAAAGCCTGGCAAAAATGGCGATGCTAACCATTACCGCAGACGATGGCACCAAAGGGTATTCATTTGCACCGCCGGAAGTGGTGCGCCCTTTTGTGGTCAATACCTTCTTTCGTAAAGTGATGATCGGCCAGGACGCGTTTAATCGCGAGAAGATCTGGCAGGAGCTGGCACACTGGCAGCGCGGCAGCGCCCATCAACTGACCGAACGCGCGCTGGGGGTTTGTTGAGCAGGCGCTGTGGGATCTCATTGGCCGTAAACTCAATATGCCGGTGTGGAAGCTGCTCGGTGGCTATCGCGATAAAGTGCCGGCTTACGGCAGCACCATGTGTGGCGATGACCTACCCGGCGGTCTCTCCACGCCGGAAGAGTACGCCAGCTTCGCCGAAAAACTGGTGGCCCGCGGTTACAAAGCGATCAAGCTGCACACCTGGATGCCGCCCGTCTCCTTTGCCCCCAATCCAAAGATGGATGTCAAAGCCTGTGCTGCGGTGCGTGAAGCGGTCGGCCCGGATATCGACCTGATGATCGACGGCTACCACTGGTACAGCCGCGCTGAAGCACTCTATATCGGCAAAGAGCTGGAAAAACTCAACTTCGCATGGTTTGAAGAGCCGATGGAAGAGGAGAGCATGTCCTCGTATGCCTGGCTGGCGGAAAATCTTTCCATTCCGATCATCGGGCCGGAAAGCCTGGGCGGTAAACACCACAGCCGCGCCGACTGGGTGAAAGCCGGGGCCTGCGACATCCTGCGTGCCGGTGCCAATGGCGTCGGTGGTATCTCGCCAACCCTGAAAGTGGCCAACCTCGCAGAATCGTTCGGCATGGACTGCGAAGTCCACGGCAACGGCGCGGCAAGCCTGGCCGTCATTGGCGCGATCAAAAACTGCCGCTGGTACGAGCGCGGCCTGCTGCATCCGTTCCTTGATTATGATGAACCGGCAGCGTATCTGCACAGCCTGATCGACCCAATGGACGATGAGGGCATGGTCAGCCTGCCAACTCGCCCGGGACTCGGCGAAGACATTAATTTTGCGTATATCGAAGCCAATACCGTCAGCCACGACTGATAAATAAAAACTTCTACCCTACAAACGGTATACACAGATGAAGAAAAACTCCCTCACCGGGGCGTGTTTACTCGCGCTCTCGCTGATGATGGGGAGCGGGGCGGCGTACGCAAAAACGCCGCCCGATCAGCTCATCATTGGCATGAACATGAACAACCTGCTGACCCTCGATCCGGCCGCGATGACCGGTAACGAAGTGGTCAGCATTGTGGTCAATCTTTACGATTCACTGGTGGAACTGGATCCCAACACCCTCACCAACGTCAAACCGGCGCTGGCGAAATCCTGGGACATTTCGCCGGACGGCAAAACCCTGACCTTCCACCTGCGCGACAACGTGACCTTCCACTCCGGCAATCCGCTCACCGCCGAGGATGTGGTGTGGTCGATGCGCCGCCTGCTGCACCTGAACCTGGCCCAGGCGTCAGTGTGGAAATCCTACGGCTTCTCTAAAAAGAATATTGACCAGCAGATTAAAGCCCTGGATGACTACACCGTGCAGCTCACCCTGCCAAAGGCCAACGATCCGCAGCTGGTGATCTACTCCCTCGGCGCGCTGGGCAACCTCGGCGTGCTGGACCGCAAAACGGTGCTGAGCCACGAGGTGAACAGCGATTGGGGCAACCGCTGGCTGACCACCAACGAAGCCGGTTCCGGGCCGTTTATGCTCGAGACCTGGCAGGCAAAAGACGTGCTGCGCATGCAGCGCAACCCCAACTACTGGCGTGAAGAGCCCAAGATGAACCGCGTCGTGTTGCGCCATTTCCAGGAGTCGCAAACGCTGCGCCTGATGGTGGAGAAGGGCGATCTGGATATCGCCAGCAACATGGCGGTGGCAGACATCAACGCCCTGCGTAAGGATCCGCAGCTGACGGTGGAAGCCGTGCAGAAGGGCACAGTCTACTACGTGGCGATGAGCATGAAGGAGGCGCATTTCGCCAACCCGAAAGTGCGCGAAGCGGTGCGCTACCTGATTGATTATCAGGGGATCAACAAGGCGCTGATGCCGGGCTACGGCGTGCTGCACCAACGGCCAATCAAGGCGGGTATGCCGTCCACCTTGCCGGATCCCGGTTATAAGCTGGATATCCCGCGAGCCAAAAAACTGCTGGCGGAAGCAGGTTATCCGGACGGTTTCGACACCACTTTGCGGGTGCTGGCGGATCAGCCGTTCCTCAATATCGCCATCGCGGTGCAATCCACTCTGATGCAGGCGGGCATTAACGCCAAAATCATCACCGGCACCGGGAACCAGATCTACGGTGCGATGCGCGAGCGTAAGTTTGACATGCTGGTCGGGCGCGGCGGCAGCGGCGTGGAGCCGCATCCGCACTCCAGCCTGCGCGCGCTGGTCTATAACCCGGACAACAGCGACGAAGCCCGGCTGACCAACTTCCAGGGCTGGCGTACCAGTTTCTACGACAAGCCGCTAAACGAGATGATCGACAAAGCCCTGCTGGAGCGCGATCCGCAGAAACAAGTGGCGGATTATCAGCAAATTCAGGTGCGTTATGACCAGCTGATCCCGGCTCTGCTGCCGCTGTCGCAGATGGTCGATTCGGTAGTGGTGCGTAACGAAGTCAAAAACTTCCAGTCGCACCCGTCAGCGACCACCTTCCTGCGGGAAGTGTACAAAACCGGAGGTGAAAAATGAGCGTTGCGATCCTCGCGCCTGGCTCCCGCACCCGCCGTTTTTCAAAACGGTTAACCCAGGTGCTGGTGACCCTGTTCGGTCTGCTGGTGCTGACGTTCTTTATTGGCCGCGTGATGCCGGTGGATCCGGTGCTGGCGATTGTCGGACCGGATGCCGACCACAGCACCTACCAACAGGTCTATCACCAGCTGGGTTTTGATCAGTCGTTGCTGACGCAGTTCGGTATCTACCTTGGCAACCTGCTGCAGGGGGATTTTGGGAATGCCCTGCTGACCGGTAAACCGGTGCTGGATGACATTCTGCGTGTCTTCCCGGCGACGCTGGAGCTGGCGACGATGGCGATTATTGTCGGGGCCGGTTTAGGCATTCCGCTGGGGGTCCTGGCCGCCGCGCGACGCAACAGCGTCTCGGATTACGTGGTGCGCATCATCAGCCTCGCCGGGTATTCCACGCCAATCTTCTGGGTCGGGATGATGGGCCTGCTGCTGTTCTACGCCTGGCTTGGCTGGGTGGGCGGCGCCGGACGGCTGGATCTGGGCCTGGATGGCCTGGTGCCACGCCGCACCGGGTTAATGACCGTCGATGCCCTGCTGGCAGGCAACAGCACGGTGTTCTGGAACGCCATCAACCATCTGGTCCTGCCCGCCTCGCTGCTGGGGTTCCACTCGCTGGCCTACATCAGCCGCATGACCCGCAGCTTTATGCTGGCCCAGCTGTCGCAGGAGTTCATCATCACCGCCCGGGTGAAAGGTTTAACCGAGCGGCAGGTGATCTGGAACCACGCGTTTCGCAATATCCTGGTGCAGCTGCTTACCGTGGTCGCGCTGGCCTATGGCTCGCTGCTGGAAGGGGCGGTACTGATTGAAACCGTCTTCTCCTGGCCGGGTTTTGGCTCCTATCTCACCGGTAGCCTGCTGCTGGGGGACATGAACGCGGTGATGGGCTGCGTGCTGCTGGTGGGGATCATCTTTGTGATGCTGAACCTGCTCTCCGACATGCTGTATCAACTCTTTGACCCGAGGACGAAATCATGACCGTTTCTCTGGATACACCTCTGCAACCTGTCCGCAGCGAAGGGCGCCAGCGTCTGACGCGGATGGCCCGCCGCACCTTCGGGTTTGTCGGACAGATGGCGCGTAACCCGCTGACGGCCATCGGTGGCGGCATCATCCTGCTGCTGTTGATCGTAGCAGCCTTCGCGCCGTGGATCGCGCCCTACAACCCGCTGGTGCAGGATCTGAATAACGCCCTGGTGGCACCGAATGCACAGCACTGGTTCGGCACAGACGAGTTTGGCCGGGATATCTTCAGCCGCCTGGTCTACGGCTCGCGCATCACGCTCTATATCGTGCTGCTGGTGTCGGTCACCGTCGGGCCTCTGGGGCTGCTGTTGGGCGTGACCGCTGGGTACTTTGGCGGCAAAGTCGATGCGGTGTTGATGCGCGTTACCGATATCTTTATCTCTTTCCCGAGCCTGGTGCTGGCGCTGGCGTTTGTCGCGGCGCTTGGTCCGGGGCTGGAACACGTGGTCATTGCAATTACGATCACTGCCTGGCCGCCGATCGCCCGTCTGGCCCGCGCCGAAACCCTCTCGCTGCGTCAGGCCGACTTTATCTCTGCCGTACGTTTACAGGGCGCGTCTCCGGTGCGGGTGCTGTGGCGGCATATCGTTCCCCTGTGCCTGCCGTCAGTGATTATCCGTATCACCATGAACATGGCCGGTATCATCCTGACTGCCGCTGGTCTCGGCTTCCTCGGCCTCGGCGCACAGCCGCCGGAGCCGGAGTGGGGGAGCGATGATCTCCAGCGGGCGTACCTACATGATGGAGTGCTGGTGGGTGGTCACTATTCCGGGGCTGGCGATCCTGATCAACAGCCTGGCGTTCAACTTTTTAGGAGATGGCTTACGTGACATCCTCGATCCTCGCAGCAACTGATGCGCCACTGCTGGACGTGCGTGACCTGCACGTTGACTTTATCAACGGACGCGCGGTCACCAACGCGGTGCGCGGCGTCTCCTTTCAACTCGGGCGAGAGAAGCTGGCGATTGTCGGCGAGTCGGGGTTCCGGGAAATCCACCGTCGGGCGGGCGCTGCTGCGCCTGCACCCGGCAAAGGCGCAGATCAGTGCCACCCGGATGCAGTTTGGCGATGTGGACTTACGCACCGTCAGCGAGGCGCAGATGCGCGGCATTCGCGGCAAGCGTATTTCGATGATCATGCAGGACCCGAAATACTCCCTCAACCCGGTGGTGTGCGTCGGGGATCAGATTGCTGAGGCCTGGCTGACCCACCATCCGGGGCGTAAGGCGGAGGCGAAAGCCAAAGTGCTTGAGATGCTGGACGTGGTGCGCATTCGCCAGCCGGAGCGGGTGTATCAGCTCTATCCGCACGAGATCTCCGGCGGGCAGGGGCAGCGCATCATGATTGCCATGATGCTGATCACTGACCCGGAGCTGGTGATCGCCGATGAACCGACCTCGGCGCTGGACGTTTCGGTGCGGCTGCAGGTGCTGGGATTACTTGACGATTTGGTCCAGTCCCGTGGGCTGGGGCTGATCTTTATCAGCCACGATATCAACCTGGTGCGCAGCTTCTGCGATCGGGTGCTGGTGATGTATGCCGGACGGGTGGTGGAGTCGATTGCCGCCTGTGACCTGCATAATGCGAAGCACCCCTATACCCAGGGGCTTATCAACGCCCTCCCAGAGATGAACCACCGCCGTCCGGTGCTGCCGGTGTTGCAGCGCCAGGCCAGCTGGTTGACGGAATAAGGAGCGAAGATGATCGAGGTAAAAAACCTGAATCTGGCGTTCGGCGAAGGCGAGAAACGCAGCCAGGTCCTGTATGACGTCAACATTAACGTCCAGCCGGGGGAGATTTACGGCCTGGTGGGGGAGTCCGGTTCCGGCAAAACCACGGTACTGAAGTGCCTGGCCGGGTTGTTCACCCACTGGGACGGGGCGCTGTCGATTAACGGCCAGCCGCTGGGGCGACGCATCAGCCCCCAACGCTGTCGGCTGGTGCAGATGGTGTTTCAGGACCCCTATGGTTCGCTGCACCCTCGCCACACCATCGGCGATATTCTGGAAGAGCCGCTGCAAATTCACGGCATCAACGATCGGGAGCGGCGCATCCACGCTCTGCTGGATAAAGTGGGCCTCAACCGCGCCTTCCGTGACCGTTATCCGCATCAGCTCTCCGGCGGTCAGCGCCAGCGTGTGGCGATTGCCCGGGCGCTGATTCTGGAGCCACAGGTGCTGCTGCTTGACGAGCCGACCTCGGCGCTGGATGTGTCGGTGCAGGCGGAGATCTTAAACCTGCTGGCAGAACTGCAACGCGAGTCGAACCTCACCTACCTGATGGTGACGCACGATCTCGGGGGTGATCGCCCATCTCTGCCAGAAGGTAGCGGTGATGCAGTACGGGAAAAATCCTCGAAACCCTGACGGTAGATGACCTGGTAGCGGGGCAGGCGCAAACGGATTACACCCGGATGCTGGTGAACGCCAGCCAGCAGTATTCCCGCGAGATGGCCCGGGAGGTGGCGGTCTACTAATGCCGGATGGTGCTGCGCTTACCTGGCCTACAAAAAACGTAGGCCCGGGCAGGCGTAGCGCTGCCGGGCAGACCTTCAGCGCAGAAGTGGACAATCCGGCGGCAACCGACACTGGAGCGTGCCGGGCAAGAGCGTGATGCGGAAATGGTCGCCGCTAAGCGGTTCGCCATCCAGGTTAAAGGTCATGCCGTGCGGGGCGACGATCTCAAACCAGGCTGACTGGCCGTCAATGACGTTCGGGCTTTCTTCCGGGTTGGTCAGCGTCGTCAACAGCGACGGGAGCAGTTCGTTGGCAGAAAAAATGCGCAGCTGTAGCTGTCCATCGTTAATCAACGCATCCGGGCAGAGCTGCTGCCCGCCTCCCGCCTGACGGCCGTTACCGATACCGATCACCAGCGCATCCCCTTGCCAGCGAAAATTCTCGCCGCGAATTTCACAGCTGTCGGGCTTGAGTAAATCCATCCGCGCCAGTCCGTGAAGCAGATATGAGACGCCGCCCAGCGCGGCTTTCATTTTTTCCGGGGTTTCACTGGTAATACGCGTGCCAAACCCGCCGGTGGCCATATTGATAAAGCAGGTTTCATCATTCACCCGGGCAATATCTACCGCCGTGGCTTTACCCGCAATCGCCAGCTGCAATGCTTTATCGAGGCTGTCGGGGATCCCGGCGCTGGTGGCAAAATCGTTGGCGGTGCCGAGCGGCAAAATGCCCAGCGCGGGACGCTGCGCCTCTGGCAGGGCAATTAGCGCCGTCGCCACTTCATTGATTGTGCCATCGCCACCGCCTGCAATGACAGTTTCCACCGCGAGATCGCAGGCTTCCTGTATATAACGTGCTGCATCACCTTTCTCCCATGTCACGCGGACATGGATCACCACGCCTTCTTCCCGAAGAAGCGTTACGGCTTCGCGCAACAGTTCGTTGCCTGAGCCCTTGCCGTTCAGAATTAATAAACTTGCCGGATAGGTCGCCATCCACATTGCTCCTGTGCTGATCTTTCAAAAGTGTATCGCAGCGCGGAGAAAAGCGGGTAAGAAGAGGACGAAAGGATAAAAATTAAATGAGTGGCGAGCCAAAACGTGCGCCACTCGGACCAACTCGTTTATGACGCTATAGCACCATAAGGGCACAAAGCGAACACACAATCCTGGCGATGTTCGCAGCGGGTGAGCAAGGTGCCGTTATTGCCCGGGCACGTCGAGTTCGCCAGAAATGATGACCAAAAGGGCGGGGTATAAGGAAACGCTCGCAGGATGTGCAACTTTCTGAGCCTGCCATCCACAGCGATTCCGAAAGGGCCGGTCACCAGAACCGAGCCAGGGCTGATAAAGTAATCGCCTTTATACCAGATTATCAGCCTGAGATTTTTAACAGTAAGAACATGAATGAAAGTTGTTCCGGTACGCGGGCACACCATCCTCTCTTCAACCACCCAGTACATGTATTTCTCCTTATCCTTAAGTGAAATTCCATTCATACAGAGAATAACATCGTACAGGTGCTTGAAAAGCCTGACTTTACGAAATTCATAAATTCCGGCATTTCTCATTGAAAATAAAGATAAATTTACGTTAGGGAAACTTATGGATGGGGGGCAGAAAAGCAGGGGCGAACGCGGAAGAAGGGCGTTTTACAGACAAAAAAATTAGCCTGCGTAAGGGAGATTACTCAGGCTAAGGAGGTGGTTCCTGGTACAGCTAGCATTTATGGGTTATGTTTTTCAGCGTTATCAATAATAACCGTAAAAAACGCAGCGGTATGTGATCGGATTCTAAGAATCATCCCATACCAAAAATAACACAATTGACTAGCCAGCATGCGGGTTACGGGTGTTTTCCCCGGTGAAATTACGCATCAGCAGGGCATAATCCAGCGAAATATCTTCCGGCACAGGCAGCCAGACGGTATGACCATCTCCCGGTGCGACTGATACGGCTTCACCTTTACCATTCTGCATATGTTCGAGAGTGAAATTCACGTTGCCCTGTGGGGGTCATCAACTCCAGGCTGTTGCCCACAAGGAATTTGTTTTTCACCGCAACCGCTGCCAGTGGACCTTTGCGCTCGCCGGTGAACTCCCCGACAAACTGCTGGCGCTCGGAAAGCGAGTGGCCATATTCATAGTTCTGGTAATCGTCATGGGTATGACGACGCAGGAAGCCTTCGGTGTAGCCACGGTGTGCCAGCCCTTCCAGTGTTTCCAGCAGGGTCGGGTCGAACGGTTTACCCGCCGCCGCGTCGTCGATCGCCTTGCGGTAGACCTGGGCGGTACGCGCGCAGTAGTAATAAGATTTGGTGCGGCCTTCGATCTTCAGCGAGTGCACGCCCATCTGGGTCAGGCGCTCAACGTGGGCGATGGCGCGCAGATCTTTGGAGTTCATGATGTAGGTGCCGTGCTCATCTTCGAACGCCGTCATGTATTCGCCCGGACGCTGGGCCTCTTCAATCATAAACACGCTGTCGGTTGGCGCACCCAGACCTAATGTTGGCTCAATGGTCTGCACCGGGATCGGCTCGTGCTTATGCACGATATTGCCCACCTCATCCTGTTTACCTTCCTGGACTTTATATTCCCAGCGGCAGGCGTTGGTGCAGGTCCCCTGGTTCGGGTCACGTTTGTTGATGTAGCCAGAGAGCAGGCAGCGGCCAGAATAAGCCATGCACAGTGCCCCGTGGACGAAAATCTCAAGCTCCATTTCCGGCACCTGGCTGCGGATCTCTTCGATCTCTTCCAGCGACAGCTCGCGGGACAGAATCACGCGGGTCAGCCCCATCTGCTGCCAGAATTTCACTGTTGCCCAGTTAACGGCATTGGCCTGCACCGAGAGGTGAATGTCCATCTCCGGAAAGTTTTCCCGTACCAACATGATTAAACCCGGGTCCGACATAATCAAGGCATCAGGCCCCATCTCCACCACCGGTTTCAGGTCGCGGATAAAGGTTTTCAACTTGGCGTTATGCGGGGCGATATTCACCACCACGTAGAATTTTTTCCCCTGCGCGTGGGCTTCGTTGATGCCGAGCTGCAGATTCTCGTGGTTGAATTCGTTATTACGCACGCGCAGTGAGTAACGCGGCTGGCCCGCATAGACGGCATCGGCGCCATAGGCGAAAGCGTAACGCATATTTTTCAGCGTTCCCGCCGGGGAGAGGAGTTCCGGTTTAAACATGTTTGTTCTCGTTCTGATGACAGGTCAGATGCGCACACCAGGTGGGCGCCGGGAGGAGATCCCATACATTAAGGGCGGGCATTGTAACGCTGCGGGGCAGGGAGGTAAACCGTTATCCCGACAGCCGTTAAGGTTCTGGCTTCAGAATTTTCTCATCATTCTGGCGAATGATTCTTAGGCACATCGCCTCCTTTCTCATATATCGCTCAGGCCAGGATACCTATGATATCGCCAGGAAAAGCCGTTCTGGCCCCCAGGGATGATAACCGCGCAGGCTGCGCACAAAAATTATGATCACAGCTAATTACCCACAGGAGGTGGCCTTCTTTGGGTTGAATTTTGAGGACAATGTTTTATGTATGCTTCACGTAGGGTAGCGAATCGTTACGATCCCTTTTCCCGTCTGCTGCACTGGGTGGTGGCGGCAGTGATTATTTATGCCATGTGCATGGGGTATATACTTCACGCGCTGGAAGGGACGCGCTGGTTCCATTTTTTCTCGGTGCTAAACATGTCGCTCGGGACAATGGCGACCCCCATTATGCTGGTGCGCTTTATCTGGCGCTTCTTTCGCCCGTCAGTGCCCTACCCGGATAGCGTGGCTGGACGTAAAAAACAGCTGGTGGTCTTTCTGCATGAAATCTTTTACCTGACCATCATGCTGGTGCTGGTAAGCGGGTTTTTAATGCTGCATAAGGATTATCAGTTCTTTGGTTTACTGCACGTTTCCCGGCCCGTTAACGTTGACGTGATTAACGATTTCTTCTTCAAAATTCATCGGGTGAGCTGCATTACACTTGGCGTGATTTTGTTCATGCACGTGGCGGCAGTGATTCGATATACCCTTCAAGGCCAGGGGGAAATTTTGCGGCGTATGTTGTAGAGCGATGTAGAGCAGCAGTGCTACGGGTTTGGATAAAAAAACGCCGACGGCAGGACAGTACAGTCGGCGTTTAATTCAGCGGGGCGCTCAGAGGTCGTCCTGGGTGTGATCGACAATAATTTCCAGCGTTTTACGGATGATATCGGCTTTGACGACGTCGTGAGTGGACTCAATCTGCTTAATCAGTCGTAAAATAATCGCTTTATTGGTCACCGGTTCCTTCGCAGCATGAATAGCGCCCATCACAGATTCAAGCAGCGCCCACTCTTCGGCTAACAAACCGCCCGCGCTGCGGAAATAGTTGGATAACGCAGCATTAGGCAGTTCTTCGTACAAGTCTGGATTCTGGAGCATAGCCTGGCTCATAGTGTCACACCGGTTAAGTTAATAAATTAATAATACAGTCAGTGTTTTTTGCTGTTGGCGTGCTGGCTATTGCCAAACAGAGGATAAACATTGCTGTTGTTTCGACCATCCGTGTCCCAATCCTGCTGTTCATTCATTGGCTTGCGTTGGGCACCACCTTTACCATCGTTGGAAATTTCCAGGATGATTTGGGAAAGCACGTTCCGACGCTGGCCGTCTCGCTCTGCCGATAACATCTGTTGCAGCCTCTGTAGCAAGAGTTTCATGCTGATGGGGCCGTTATCCTTAAGCAAAGAAAGAGTGGCTTCGCCAATAAGTTCATCAGTTAATCGTTCATGGTCACTTCTGTTCATAACTACGTCTCTGTTGCCACACTTACCTGTTAGAGGAATTGCGGCCTTAAGTCAGTCTGTCGTGACAGTATAAAAAAACTGTCCTGGAGAAAAAACCGACTTGAAAACAATTCAATTAGCGGCTGTGGGCTTACATATCTTAACGTTCAAAAAGCAGGCCAATCAGCGTTTGGTAACGGCTCTCCTCTTCCTGATCGGTTGCCTGTTCCATCCGGTAAAGCAGTCGGGTGCAGATGGCTTTCCGGTTGAGGATTTTTCCTTCCCTCAGTAGCTCCACAACGATTTGTCCCAGCGTCTCCTGCTGAGAAGGCTGGTTAGCTTTATTAAAGTACTGGGTAATGGCATTGGCTGTATTCCGGTGCAAACCCGTTCTCGCGCATATGTCACTCCTGAAATCCGCAGAGCTAAAATGGTTAATATCTTGTTAACTGGTGAATACTGTACATACTAATTGTACAAGTTAACAAATATATTTTGATCATTACGTGCTAAACTATATATATCAAAGATTTAATTATAAAAAATTCGGTGAAAAAGGAAGAAAATATTGTACATTCCTGGCGTTTTTAACCGTTATTGTCGGAATACAGAAAGGGCGAGAAAACCCCCGTGTGGGTTAACAAGACGTAACGCCAACCATCTGATACTGTGAACATTCATTCACCTCCGCTATTGGAAACTTATGCTCACTACCATCATTTACCGTAGTCACTTTCGTGATCACGTACCGGTTACTGTGCTGGAAGACATGGTTGTTGCAGCAAACAAAAAAAACAGCGAAGCCGGGGTCAGCGGCATTCTTCTGTTTAACGGAAAGCTCTTTTTCCAGTTGCTTGAAGGACCCGAGGAAAACGTAAGAGCGATTTACCGCGCTATCTGCGAAGACCCGCGTCATCACAACGTGGTGGAACTGCTATGTGACTATTCTCCCGCGCGGCGTTTCGGGAAGTGCGGTATGGAACTCTTTGATTTACGACGATACGATCGCGAAGAGGTGCTGCAAAACGTGCTGGATAAAGGCACGACCAAGTACCAGTTGACCTACAACGACAGGTCGTTGCAGTTCTTCAGAACCTTCGTCGAAGAGAGTGAAAAAGAGAACTATTTTGAGCTGCCTTCGGGGGATCACTGGGACTTTATTGCTGATACCGGCGCCCCCCAGCGTTCGTGCGCTGTCGCGGCGCTACAGCGAGGTGTGCAACTTTGCTTTTCAGCCGATTATCGATCCGCTGGCACGGGAAATCGTCTCACTGGAGGCCCTTATCCGTACCCCGGAAGGCGAGGTATCCCGGCACTGGTTTGAGGGGTTAGTGGGAGATGAACTCTACGAAGCCGATCTCAAAAGCAAAAGCGTCGCCTTTGCGATGGCCAGCGCGCTGGGGCTGGGAGAGCAGAGCCTCTCTGTTAACCTGCTTCCGATGACGCTGGTCAACGTGCCTGATGCGGTCAGCTATCTGATTCAGGAGATAGAGGCCAACGGGCTAGTGCCCGAGCAGATCGTGGTGGAATTTACGGAGAACGAAGTCATCTCCCGTCTCGACGAATTCACCGGTGCGGTGCGTGAGTTAAAGGCTGCGGGGATCGGCGTGACCATCGACCACTTTGGTGGCGGTTTTGCCGGTCTGTTGCTGTTGGCACAGTTCCAGCCAGACCGGATTAAGATTAACCGTGACCTGATCCGCGACGTACACAAGAGCGGTCCACGTCAGGCCATCGTGCTGGCAATCATCAAATGTTGTACAGCTTTGGAAATTCTGATCTCTGCGGTCGGTGTCGAGCAACCGGAAGAGTGGATGTGGCTCGAATCGGCAGGTATTTCTCACTTCCAGGGACACCTGTTTGCCCACCCTGAACTGGCCGGTATCCCGCCTGTGGCGTGGCCTGAGCTAAAAGAAACTTTCTGAAACTGATCCACACCGGGCAGTGATACAATTCTGTTGTACAATATAACAAGTTGTACACCCCGGTGAGATTCGTTACTTTGGTTAACGAATCTATTGGTCAGACAGGGAGAATCGATGGCCTTTTACAGTATTGGCGATGTAGCAGAACGCTGCGGCATAAATCCCGTTACGCTACGTGCATGGCAGCGTCGGTACGGGTTGCTAAAACCGCAGCGTAGTGAAGGCGGGCATCGACAATTTGACGACGACGACATCCTGCGTATCGAGGAGATCAAACGCTGGATTGAGCGTGGCGTGCCGGTCGGTAAGGTCAAAGCCCTGCTCGATCAGGACAAAGTCCCTGAGCCAGGAGACTGGCGTACCTTGCAGGAAGAAATGATGGGCATGTTGCGTCAGGTTAGCCCGGGTAAGTCCCGCGCGCAGATTGTCGCATTCTGCCAGCACCACGCTGTCGAGGTCCTGATTGACCACGTTTTTATTCCCGTCCGGGAAAACCTCAGCCTTGATCAAAATACCGCAAGTATCATGTGCAGCCTGCTGGACGGCATTCTGATCGAGCAGGCAGTCACCAGCCTGAGCGAGTCACGCAGCAAAGCGGGCCGGGATGCATTATTGATTGGCTGGAGCGTGGAGGACCGTACCCGTCTGTGGCTGGAGGCGTGGCGTCTTTCGCAGCGTGGCTGGCGCATTAACGTGTTTGCTGAACCGCTGGAGTTACCCCATCCCGAGTTCTTCCCCGGCCAGCACATCCTTGTCTGGGCAGGCCCGGTGTTATCGCCGCAACAGCGTCTGCAGCTTGAGCACTGGCAAAAGCAGGGTTACAGCATTACCGCCCACGGGCTGGCCGAGGCGGCCTGAGCGTATCACCCGCCGTAGCGGGTCATTTTATTTCCTGTCACGCGCCGATCCGGCACGCATCCGCTTCCCAGCGATATCCCACACCGTAAACTGCGCGAATAAACGACTGCTCTGCATCAAGGGATTCCAGCTTGCGCCGCAAGTTTTTGATGTGGCTGTCGATAGTACGATCGGTCACCACCCGGTAGTCATCATACAGATGGTTCAGCAGTTGCTCGCGAGAGAAAACCTTGCCCGGCTCGTGCGACAGGGTTTTCAGCAGGCGAAACTCGGCGGGGGTCAGATCCAACAGCTTGTTGCGCCAGCTTGCCTGAAAACGGCCTTCATCGATGATTAACGGACTTTCGGCATCCAGCGCCTGTAGATCACGCTGCGGTTTGCAGCGGCGCAGAATGGTTTTTACCCGGGCCACCACTTCGCGCGGGCTGTAGGGTTTGCAGATGTAATCATCGGCGCCGATCTCCAGTCCCAACAGTCGGTCAATCTCTTCGATTTTGGCGGTCACCATGACAATCGGCACTTCGGAGAAGCGGCGGATTTCGCGACACAGGGTCAGACCATCGGTGCCGGGCAGCATGAGATCGAGCAGGATCAGGTCCGGCGGGGTCTGGCGCACATACGGCAGAACCTGGTCGCCGTGGCTGATAAGCGACGGGGCATAACTTGCCGCCCGCAGATAGTCGATTAATAACTGCCCAAGCTTAGGCTCATCCTCCACGATCAGGATGCGGGGGGTATTTTCGTCAATGGGTAACTCAGTCATACTTCTCTCGATAAATCGCGTTCCAGCGGTAGCTCTACTGTAATGCTAACCCCGCCAAAAGGCGAATGGGCGGCGCGGAGGGTGCCCCCGTGGGCCTCGACGATGTTAACGCAGATCGCCAGCCCCAGACCCGATCCGCCGCTGGCGCGGTTGCGGGAGCCTTCGGTACGATAAAAACGCTCAAACAGTCGGTGAAGCTGATCGTCAGAGACGCCGGGTGCGGTGTCGGCAAAGGTCAGCGCAAAGCGGTGATCTTCGCATTTACCGGAAATACGCAGCGCGCCCCCCGCGTCGGTATAGCGCAGGCTGTTTTCCAGCAGGTTGTTGAAAAGCTGCATCAGCCGGTCGCGATCGCCAAACACCACCGCGTTGTCCGGCAGCGACAGCTCAATGCGAAGGTCACGACTGGCAAAGCGTTTCGCGGAAAACGCCGCTGGCCATTTCCAGAATGTTAATCACATCGACAGGCGCTTTCTGATAGGGCCAGCGCCCCTTCGTCGGACATCGACAGCTGATGGAGATCCTCCACCAGCTTGGTCAGCGTCCCCACTTCCGCCTGCAGGGAGGTGACGGACTCCGGGGTGAACTTGCGTACCCCGTCCTGGATCGCCTCCAGCTCGCCGCGCAGCACCGCCAGCGGGTGCGCAGTTCGTGGGAGATATCGGCCATAAAATCCCGCCGCATCTGCTGGTTCTTCTCAAGCGTGCTGGCGAGCTGGTTAAAGTCCTGCGCCAGCTTGCCCAGTTCGTCCTGGCTGCGGGTATCCACGCGGGTGGTAAAATCGCCTGCCGCCAGTTGATGCGTCCCTTCCACCAGCCGTTTGACCGGGGCCAGCAGGCCACGCGCCAGCGGGAAGGTCGCCAGCGCCGCCAGCAGGGTGGAGAGGGCGACAATCAGCCAACTGGTCTGCCGCTGTTGGCGGTCGAAGTTGATGTCGGTATTGCGCGTCAGCCGCTCGACCGGGGAGGCGATCACCCAGCCGACGGCAGCGCCGTTGACGGTAATGGCCCGCTTCGTGCCGTCCGGCGGCACCGGAGCACGCGGCCCCACCAGCACCCGCATATCCTGGTCGATCACCCAGAACTGGGTGCGCCAGCCGTGGGGCGGCATGCCGGGGCCGGGACGATCGTCGTCAGTGTCGTGCTCCAGCGAGCGCAGGATCTGGAAAATAAACCGGTCATTATTGCGTAAAAAACGCCAGTTGCCGTGCAGGGCGTACTGCTCGGCCAGCGCATCGCTTAAGCCCTGTAACCGCTGTTCGTTACCGTGTTTGATGTAGTCGATAAAAGCCACGCTCAAAGCTCACCCGCACTGCCCAGTGCATTGGTGATCAGCAGTACGATACAAGTGGCAAAGATGGCCAGAAACAGCTTACCGGTAATGCCGGGGCCGCCAGAACTTCATGGTTCACTCCTTTTGCGCCGCCTGATGACGACATTCTTACTGGTATCATCCGGGACCCGGGCGAAAATAATGGTCGGGCAGGGCGATAATCACCGCCATGCTCAGGTAGGTGTAGAGGAAGACCTGATGGACCACCGGGCTGTCAGCCGTCAGGTGATGCTGGCCGTACATGCCCAACAGCAGCCCGGCGATGGTCACGCCGACGCTCATCGGACAGCTGCATAATCATCGACAGCAGGCTGTTGCCGCTGCTCGCCTGCTCATCGGGCAGATCTTTCAGCGTCAGGGTATTCATGGAGGAGAAGCGGATGGAATTGATCATCCCCTGGCAGAACAGTACCAGCGGCAGAACGTAGTACCAGCCCAGCAGCGCCACGGCCATAAACAGCAGGCTCACCAGCGCCAGCCCCAGCGTGGAGGCCACCAGCACCCGGCGATAGCCAAAATAGTTCACCACCTGAACCACAATGCGCTTCATCCCCATGCTGCCGAGCACCATCGGGATCATCATCAGACCGGCGTGGAACGGCGAAAAGCCGAGGCCAATCTGCAAAAAGACCGGGGTCATAAACGGCAGCATTCCGCTGCCGATGCGTCCGGCAAAGCTGCCGAGCAGCCCCCCAGACGGTAGGTTGTATTTTGAAACAGCGTCAGGCTGAACAGGGCGCGGTCGTTGCCTCTGGCGTGCCACAGATACCACAGAATAGAAACCACCCCGATGGCGACCAGCCCAACCAGCGATAACGTGGAGATCCCCAGCCCTTTTTGCCCGTCCAGCGCCAGGGTCAGGGTCGCCATTCCCGCCGCCAGCAGGAAAAAGCCCACCAGATCGAAGCGCCGGGTCTGCATTTTGTAGTTCGGCATCAACCAGAGGGTAGCAATCGCCCCGATAATGCCCACCGGCAGGTTAATCAGGAAGATCCAGTGCCAGGAGGCGTACTCCACCAGCATCCCGCCGAGCGCCGGGCCAAGTAGCGGCCCGACCTGACCGGGCAGGGTGACGAAGGTCATCGCCGCCATGTACTGCGCGCGCGGGACAATCTTCATCACCGTCAGCCTGCCGACTGGCACCATCATTGCCCCGCCGACGCCCTGCAACACCCGGGATAGCACCAGTTCGTTCAGCGTCTCTGCCCGGGCGCAGAAGAGTGACCCGGCGGTAAACAGCACGATGGCGGTACAAAAGATATTACGCACCCCCACCTTATCCGCCAGCCAGCCGCTGGCGGGCAGCATGACAGCCACCGTCAGCACATAGGCGACGATCACCATATGCATATGCAGCGGACTCTCCCTCAGGCTTTGCGCCATCGAGGGGAGGGCAGTATTAACAATGGTCGTATCCAGGGCCTGCATAAAAAAGCCGAAGGCGACAATCCATAACTGCCAGCGAACGTTAGCGGGGAGATCAGTCATCAGCCGGTTACCGTCTCTTTCTGTTTACGTGAAAAACGCACCCGTAAGCGGTCAAAGAACAGATAGACCACCGGAGTGGTGTAGAGCGTCAACAGCTGGCTCATCACCAGCCCACCGACAATGGTAATGCCCAGCGGCTGACGCAGCTCTGGCGCCATCACCGCTGGAGATCACCAGCGGCAGCGCGCCAAACAGCGCCGCCAGGGTGGTCATCATGATTGGCCGAAAACGCAGCAGGCAGGCCTGGAAGATCGCCTCCTGCGGGGTCATATTGCCGTTGCGCTGTGCCTCCAGCGCAAAGTCGACCATCATGATGGCGTTCTTCTTCACGATCCCGATTAACAGCATAATGCCAATCAACGCAATCAGGCTGAACGGCGCGCCAAACAGCTCCAGCGCCAGCAACGCTCCTACGCCCGCCGAGGGCAGGGTGGAGAGAATGGTCAGCGGATGGACGTAGCTCTCATACAGAACCCCGAGCACGATATAGACCGTGGCAATCGCCGCCAGAATCAATATCACCTGCGAGTTCATCGTCTCCTGGAAGACCTGAGCCGTACCGGCAAAGCTGCCGCGCACCGTTGAGGGCACGCCAAGCTGGGTCATGGCACGGTTGATGGCCTCGCTGGCTTCAGAGAGTGATTTGCGGTCGGCAGGTTAAACGATACGGTCGGATGCCGCCGACAGCCCCTGATGATTCACCGACAGCGGCGCGTTAGCAGGTTGCCAGTGGGCAAAGTACGACAGCGGGATCGCCTTGCCGTCGTTATTAATGACGAACATTTTTATCCAGCGCACTGATGTCCTGGGTATAGCGCGGATCGACCTCCATGACCACTTTGTACTGGTTCATCGGCTGATAGATGGTCGAGATCTGGCGCTGGCCGAAGGCGTTATTCAGCAGACTGTTGGCGGCGCTCACATCAATGCCCAGCCGTGACATGGTTTCGCGATCGTAGGTCAGCGCCATCTCCGCGCCGTTATCCTGTTGGTCGGAGTTAACGTCTGCCAGCTCCGGCAGTGCCGCCAGCGCTTTACGGATTTTAGGCTCCCACTCTCTGAGTGCGGCAAGATCGTCCGACAGCAGGGTGTACTGGTAGCTGGCGTTCGACTGACGGCCACCGACGCGGATATCCTGCACCGCCACCAGGAACATGTTCGCCCCCGGCTCTTTGGCTAACTTCACCCTGAGGCGGTCGATCACCTGCTGGGCGGTTTCGTTACGCTGGTCGCGCGACTTGAGAGTGATAAACATCATTCCGCTGTTGACCCGCGAGCCGCCGGTAAAGCCGGTGACGTTATCCACGGCCTTGTCTTCGCGGATGATCTTCATGAAATCCTGCAACTTACCGCGCATGGCCTGGAAGGAGATGCTCTGGTCGGCCTGTATCCCCCCCATCAATACCCCGGTGTCCTGCTCCGGGAAGAAGGGTTTTGGGGATGGTGATGTACATCCAGACGTTAAGTGCGATGGTGCCAATTAACACCAGCCGACGATCCGGGTGTGGTTCAGCACCCATTTCAGCGATTTACCGGTAGCTCGTCTGTAACGCCATCAGCATCCGGCCAAAGCCTTTTTTGCGCGGCTGCGACTGGGGCGGGCTGCGCTTGAGCATCCAGCCGCACATCATCGGGGTAAGGGTTAACGACACCAGCAGCGAAATACCGATCGCCACCGACAGCGTGACCGCAAAACTCCCGCAACAGGCGCCCTGGCAGCCCGTCCATCAGCAGCAGCGGCAGGAACACCGCCACCAGCGACAGGCTCATGGAGAGCACCGTAAAGCCTACCTCCCGGCTGCCCTGCAATGCCGCCTGGAGAGGTTTCATTCCCGCTTCGAGGTGGCGGGAGATGTTCTCCAGCACCACGATGGCGTCATCCACCACAAAACCTGTGGCGATAGTCAGCGCCATCAGCGACAGGTTGTTGAGGCTAAAACCGCACAGGTACATGGGCGGCGAAAGTCCCAATCAACGATACCGGCACGGCGACGGCCGGGATCAGCGTTGCGCGGCCCGAGCGCAGGAACAGGAACACCACCAGGATCACCAGCGCCACCGAGATGATCAGCGACTGTTCCACCTCTTCCAGCGAGGCGCGAATGGTCGGGGAGCGATCCTGGGCAATCTGCAGATCGATGGCCGCCGGAATGGTCTCCTGCAACTCCGGCAGGCGGGCGCGGATGCTGTTGACCGTCTCGATAATGTTGGCTTCCGGCAGCTTGCGGATCATCAGCAAAATCGCGGGTTTGGCATTGGTCATCCCGGCGTTGCGCACGTCCTGCACCGAGTCCGTGACGCTCGCCACATCGCTTAAGCGCACCGCTGCGCCGTTATTGTAATGGATGATCAGCGGCTGGTATTCCGCCGCGGTTTTCAGCTCATCGTTGGTCTGGATCTGCCAGCGGTGGCTGTCATCCTCCACCGAACCCTGCGGTTTACGCACGTTGGCATTGCTGATGGCGCTGCGCACGTCATCCAGCGAGACGCCCTGGTTAAACAGCGCCTGCGGGTTCAACCCCACGCGCACCGCGGGCAGGGAGCTACCGCCGACATCCACATCCCCCACGCCGTCGATCTGGGCGATGGTTTGCGCCAGCTGGGGTGGAGGCGAAGTCGTACAGCTGCCCCTGGGAGTAGGTGTCCGAGGTGAGCGTCAGGATCATAATGGGCGCATCGGACGGGTTGGCTTTGCGGTAGGTTGGCCGACTCGGCATCCCGCTCGGGAGCAGGCTTTGCGCGGCATTGATCGCCGCCTGTACATCGCGCGCCGCGCCGTTGATGTCGCGGTTAAAGTTAAACTCCAGAATGATGCGCGTGCTGCCGAGGGAGCTGCTCGACGTCATCTCGTTGACCCCGGCAATCCGCCCGAGCGAGCGCTCCAGCGGCGTGGCCACCGACGAGGCCATGGTTTCCGGCGAAGCACCGGGCAGCGAGGCGCTGACCATGATCACCGGGAAATCCACCTGCGGCAGCGGGGCCACCGGCAGCAGCCGGAAGCCCAGCACGCCGCACAGGGTGATGGCGAGAGAGATTAAAATCGTCGCCACCGGGCGGTAAAATGAAGAGGGCGAAAAACTTCACTTACGCCTCCTCTTCTTCACGTTTCGGGAAGCGGCTTTTGCTCCACAGCGCCAGGCGGTCAAACAGCAGGTAGATCACCGGGGTGGTAAAGAGGGGTCAACACCTGGCTCACCAGCAAACCGCCGACCATGGCAATGCCTAACGGACGGCGCAGCTCGGCCCCGACCCCGGTGCTGAGCATCAGCGGCAGGGCACCGAGCAGCGCGGCGAGGGTGGTCATCAGGATCGGACGGAAACGCAGCAGGCAGGCCTGGTAGATGGCCTCCCGCGGCGGCATACCCTGCTCGCGCTCGGCGGCAAGGGCAAAGTCGATCATCATGATGGCGTTCTTCTTGACGATACCGATCAGCAGGATGATGCCGATGATCGCAATCACGTCCAGCTCGCTGCCCGCCAGCATCAGCGCCAGCAGGGCACCCACGCCTGCGGTCGGCAGGGTAGAGAGAATGGTAATCGGGTGGATAAAGCTCTCGTACAGCACCCCCCAGCACGATGTACATCGCCACCACTGCGGCGACAATCAGCCAGACAGTGCTACCCAGTGCCGCCTGGAAGGCGAGCGTACTGCCCTGGAATTTGGTCTGGATGTCCGTCGGGAAGCTGAGGTTTTTCTCTGCATCGGTAATCGCCTGCACCGCTTCGCCCAGCGAGTAATCATCCGGGACGTTGAACGAAATGGTGGTGGACGGGAACTGATCCAGATGGTTTACCGCCAGCGGGGTATAGCGCTCCTCAACTTTGGCAATGGCGCTCAGGGGCACAATGCCGCCGCTGCTGCTGGTCAGGCGCACGGAGTCAAGGGCTGCCAGGCCTGGCGTCTGCCGCGTATCGTGCTCCAGCACCACCCGGTACTGGTTGGCCTGGGTGTAGATGGTGGAGATCAGGCGCTGGCCGAAGGCGTTGTACAGCGCGTTGTCCACATCCGCCATGGAGATCCCCAGACGGCTGGCGCTGTCGCGATCGACGTTGATGTACGCCGCCAGCCCTTTGTCCTGCCAGTCGCTGCTGACATCCGAGAGCTGCGGCAGCTGCTTAAGTTCATCCACCAGTTGCGGCACCCAGGTGCTAAGGGCATCCAGGCTGGTGGCCTGCAAGGTGAACTGATACTGGGTGCGGCTCACCGTGGTGTCGATGGTCAGATCCTGCGTGGGCTGCAGATACAACGCCACACCCGGGATTTTTGCCACCGCATGCTGGAGTCGTTCGATAACCTTATTAACCCGATCGTCGCGATCGTCCAGCGGCTTGAGGTTGATCTGCAGGCGGGCGCTGTTCAGTGACGGGTTGGTGCCATCGACGCCGACAAACGACGTCAGGCTCTCCACCGCCGGATCCTTCATGATAACGTCCGAGACCGCCTGCTGGCGCTGCGCCATGCTGGCAAAGGACACCGACTGCGGCGCCTGTAGAGTACCCTGGATAATGCCGTTATCCTGGATCGGGAAGAAGCCTTTCGGGATCATCACCCACAGCAGCACGCTCAGGGCCAGGGTGCCCAGCGCCACGCCAAGGGTGGCCCAGGGGTGGTTCAGCACTTTTGTCAGCATACGGCCGTAGGCGGCAATAATCCGCTCGAACATACGTTCCGAGGCGCGGGAAAAACGGTTCTGCTTGCGCAGGGATTCATGACTCAGCATGCGCGCGCACATCATTGGCGTCAGGGTCAAGGACACCACCGCCGAGATCAAAATGGCCACCGCCAGGGTGACGGCAAACTCACGGAACAGACGCCCGACGATATCCCCCATAAACAGCAGCGGGATCAGCACCGCAATCAGCGAGAAGGTGAGGGAGATAATGGTGAAGCCGATCTCGCCCGCGCCTTTCAACGCCGCCGCCAGCGGCTTTTCCCCTTTTTCGATATAGCGGGAGATGTTTTCGATCACCACGATGGCGTCATCCACCACAAAGCCGGTGGCGATGGTCAGGGCCATCAGCGTCAGGTTGTTGATCGAGAAGTCGAGGAACACCATCACCGCGAAGGTGCCCACCAGCGAGAGCGGCACCGCCACAGCGGGAATAATGGTCGCCGGAACGTTGCGCAGGAACAGGTAGATGATCATCACCACCAGCGCAATCGCCAGCATCAACTCAAACTGGGTATCGCTGACCGAGGCGCGAATGTTGGTGGTGCGATCCGACAGCACCTTGACGCTGACCGATTTCGGCAGGCTGTCGATAAGCGTTGGCAGCATGGCACGAATGCTGTCGGCGGTATCAATGATATTCGCCCCCGGCTGGCGCTGCACGTTCATCACGATCGCCTGCTGCTTGTTGGCCCACGCCCCGAGCCAGCTGTTTTCTGCCCCTTGCTCGACGGTGGAGACATCCCCTAAGCGGATCGCCGCTCCGTTCTGGTACGCGACAATCAGCTGACGGTATTCGTCGGCAGATTGCATCTGATCGTTAGCGGACAGCGTTACCGCCCGGTTTGGGCCATCGAGTGAGCCTTTCGCTGAGTTAACGTTGGCGTTGCTGATGGCGGTGCGGATGGTTTCGCTGGTCAGCCCGAGGGAGGCGATCGCCTGGGCATTCAGTTTGACGCGCACCGCCGGACGCTGGCCGCCGGACAGCGTAACCAGCCCGACGCCGGAAACCTGGGAAATCTTCTGCGCCACGCGGGTTTCCACCATGTCTTCGACCTGGGTCATCGGCATGGCGGAGGAGGTGACGGCAAGGGTCATGATCGGCGGATCCGCCGGGTTCACTTTGCTGTAGACCGGCGGGTTAGGCAGGTCGGAGGGCAGCAGGTTGGTGGCGGCGTTGATCGCGGCCTGCACCTCCTGCTCGGCAACATCCAGCGACAGGCTGAGCTGGAACTGCAGCGTCACCACCGACGCGCCGCCCGCGCTTTGGGAGGACATCTGCTTCAGGCCCGACATCTGGCCAAACTGGCGCTCCAGCGGAGCGGTAATGGCCGAGGTCACCACATCCGGGCTGGCGCCAGGGTAGAGGGTTACGACCTGAATGGTGGGGTAATCCACTTCCGGCAGGGCGGATACGGGCAGGAAGCGGTAGCCGATAATCCCTGCCAGCAGGATCGCCACCATCAGCAGCGTCGTGGCGACAGGGCGCAGGATAAACAGACGTGACGGCCCGCCTGTAGAACTCGGGGGCATCACCTGCATCAGGAGGTCGCTCCTGTGATTTATGTTCACGTTTCGCCGGCTGGGTAGCGGTGTCGCTGTGGGCTTCCACCACTTCCACTTTTGCCCCTTCGGTCAGACGGTCGATGCCGTCGGTTACCACGCGATCGCCTGCCGACAGTCCGGCGGCAATCACCACGCTCTGGCTGTCCTGAATACCCGCTTTAACCCGATGTTTGCTGACGTTGTTGTCGCTGTTCAGCACCCAGACAAAGTTGCCTTCGTTGCCCATCTGCAGCGCAGCCGTCGGGATCACCACGGCGTTCTCTTCGGTGGCGACCAGCATCCGGGCGTTGACAAACTGGTTCGGGAACAGGGCATCGTCCTGATTGTTGAAGCGCGCTTTCAGCTTGATGGTGCCGGTGGTGGTGTCGATCTGGTTATCGAGGCTCAGCAGGGTGCCGTCGCTCAGCTTCTGCTTGTTGGCCCGATCCCAGGCCTCCACGGTTAAGGCTTACCGGCTTTCTGCGCCTGGATCACGGTGGCGATATCGCTCTCCGGCAAGGTGAATACCAGGTCGATAGGGTGGGTCTGGGTGAGCACCACGATCCCGGTGGTATCCCCACTGGAGATCTGATTGCCGATATCCACCTGCTTTAACCCCACGCGCCCGTCGATAGGGGCGGTGATGCGGCTCCAGTCGAGCTGCAGCTGGGCGCTGGCAACGGCGGCCTGATCCGCTTTAATGGTGCCCAGGCTTTCACTCACCAGTGCCTGTTGGGCATCCAGCTCCTGACGGGAGACGAGATTGGTTTTCACCAGTTGCTGATAGCGGGCCAGATCGCGGCGGGCATTGGCGAGGGTGGCGGTGTCTTTCGCCAGCTGTCCCTGCGCCTGGGCCAGCGCTACCTTGAACTGGCTGGGGTCGATTTCAGCCAGCAGATCGCCAGCTTTCACCTGCTGTCCTTCCTGGAAGTGCAGGGCGATCAGCTGCCCGTCGACGCGGCTGCGCACGGTAACGGTGTTGGCTGCGGTAATGGTGCCCAGCCCGGAGAGGTAGCGCGGCACGGATTTACTTTCTGCGGTCGCGGCCTGCACCGGGGCCAGCGCCCCGCCGCGCATTCCGTGGCGTCCACCGCCTGTTGGGCGCTGCGCCTGGCTGGACGCACCGGCAGGGGCCGAAGACTGTTGATGCCAGTACCACGCGGCGGCAAGGGCCACCACAATGATGCCAGCGGCGATTACCCAGCGGGATTTATTGCGGCCTTTCATCGTTATACGTACTCATCCTGAAACTGTGCAGAAAATAATACTAGTTTAGTGAGGCAATGAAGCAGAAAAATGGAGGAAATATGGAAGACTGTCTGGAATTGTCTGAATGGTACCGGTCTGGATGCCGGATCGTTGCTGCGCGCTTGCTACAGCAGCAGGCCGGGCAAGCGAAGCGCCGCCCGGCCTGTCAAGACTAGCTGAAAACGACCTGCGCCCAGCGGGCTAAACCTGCCGTCACCGAGCCAAAGTCATCGCCGCCAGCAATAGGGATGCCCGGCAGCTGCTGCGCCAGAGCTTTTTTGATCAGCGGTGAGCGGGCGCTACCGCCGGTCAGGTAGATCACGTCCGGCTTTTCGTTGCCGTTATCCAGCGCCAGTTGCACCTGCTCAAGGATGCGCTGCAAGGGCTGCGACAGCGCCGCTTCCAGCCCCTGCTGGCTGATAGCGGTCGCCAGCTCCTCGCTGATAAACGGCAGCGTCACGGCGTGCTCAGCGGCCCCGGAGAGGGCAATTTTGCTCTCTTCCGCGCTGCGCACCATCCGATAGCTCAGGCGCTGACGCCACACTTTATGAAGCAGCGCTACTTTCTCGCCGTCCTGGGCATCGCGCACCAGATCGTTAAGAAAACGCCCGTTGGCGACGCTGTAGAAATCGCTTTGCGCCGGTACATCGTTGATCGCCACGGCGTTCCACCACGGCAGTATTGGCAGGGCGGTGCCTTTCGCGGTTTGTCCACCCATGCCCAGCAGGGGCATCAGGCTTCTGAAGGCCAGGGCGATGTCCAGGTCGTTACCGCCGATACGGCAGCCGCTGTGCCCCAGCAGGCTGGTTTCGCGATCGCGACGCTCATGCCATTGTGGTCCCATTAACAGCAGCGAGCAGTCAGTGGTCCCGCCACCGATATCCACGACCAGCACCCGTTTTTCACTGTTCAGGGTCGCTTCAAAATCCAGCCCGGCGGCAACCGGCTCGTACTGGAACACCACGTCACGGAACCCGGCGCGCTGTGCGGCGCGCTCAAGGATCCCCTGTGCCTGCTGGTTCGCTTCATCGCCCCCCCAGCCCCTGGAAGTTGATCGGACGGCCAATCACCGCCTGGGTGATCTCCTCCGTCAGCTGGGACTGCGCCTGCTGGCGAATATGCAGCATCATGGCGCAGACCAGATCTTCAAACAGCGCCACCTGCTGCGGTTTCAGACCGCTGGCACCGAGGAAAGATTTCGGTGACTTTACGAAGTAGACCTCTTCGGGATCCTCAATGTAGTGACCCAGCGACGACAGGCCAAACTGCACGCTGCCCGGGGTAACATCGATATCTTCGTCGCGGTTAAAATTGACCGCGCGGCGCAGCAGCGCCTGGGTTTCCGTGCCGGTGGCCGGAACCTGATGATGGCGGTACAGCCACTCGCTCACCGCTTCGCGCGTCGGTGCGCAGAGCATCGACGGCAGCAGCGTGCTGTTATTTTCCATTTTCAGCAGCTGCGGCTGCCCGTTTTGCATTACTGCTACTGAGCAGTTGGCGGTGCCATAGTCAAATCCGATAAACACGTCAGCGTCCCCATGCCATTGAGAAGGGGCGAGACTTTAGCGAAATGTCAGGCTGGCGACAACTGGAATATGAAAGCAAGGCGCAACCCCTCAACTCCGTTTATGCTGTGACAGGGACAAAAAAAGGAGCAACGATGTTTACTCTGACCTGGCAGCCGCCCTACGACTGGCAATGGATGTTGAAATTTCTTGGCGACCGTGCGGTGGCCGGGATTGAAATCGTGACCCCCACCGACTACACCCGCAGCTTTGCCTGCCAGGGTTATCGGGGACTCATTCACGTCACGCCGCAGCCGCAGGCGGGCACGCTGCAGGTGGTGCTCAGCGACGGGCTGTTGCCGATTGCCGATCTCTGCCTGGCGCGCATCACCCGCCTGTTCGATCTGCACTGCGATCCACGGCAGATAGCCACAGCGCTCGGCACTCTTGGGGCCGCGCGGCCGGGCCTGCGTCTGCCGGGATCGGTTGATACCTGGGAGCAGGGCGTCCGTGCCATCCTTGGGCAACTGGTCAGCGTGGCGATGGCGGCAAAGCTGACGGGCAAGCTGGTGGCGCTCTGCGGCGAACCGCTGCCTGAAGCACCGGGCTATCGCTGTTTCCCGGAGCCTGCCGCGGTGGCGGGTGCCGATCCGCTGGCGCTGAAAGCGCTGGGCATGCCGCTGAAACGCGCGGAATCCCTGATTCATCTGGCGCAGTCGGTGGTGGCGGGGGAATTTCCCGTCGGAGACACCGGATGATATCGACAGCGCGATAAAAGCATTGCAGACCCGGCCGGGTATCGGTCGCTGGACGGCGAACTACTTTGCCCTGCGCGGCTGGCAGGCAAAAGATGTCTTTCTGGCGGATGATTATCTGATCAAGCAGCGTTTTGCCGGGATGACCCCGGCGCAAATCCGTCGCTATGCTGAACGCTGGCAGCCGTGGCGCTCGTACGCCCTGCTGCACATCTGGTACACCGACGGCTGGACGCCGTCAGTTGATGGCGAAATAACTGGTATTTAGCAGGAGTTCCAGCGGCTGCGGCTCACCGATGGTGTTGCCGAAGATATAGTCGATGCCAATGCCGGAGAGCGTATCCATCATGATCGGTTGGTTGCTCGGTCCGGCAATGGTCTTGATGCCCAGGCGGCGGGCATGGCCTGGATGATGGTCACCAGCATCTCATCCATCAGGTTGGCGTGGACGTTAACCACCAGATCGGGATCGAGGAGCAGATAATCGGCCATCTGCGCGCTCAGGTGGTTGAACACCTCCATATCGCGGCCACATGGCTCAGGATAATGCGGCATCCGGCCTGACGCAGTTTGTCCAGGTTGTTGCGGGTGTGCTCATCCTCCAGCGCCAGCACGCTAACGTTCACCACCAGATGCAGCAGACGCGGCTGCAGTGGACTGGCGCGCAGCATCTCCAGCAGTTCATCCACCAGCGTGGCGCTGGCAAGGCCGGCGGTTGACAGCGGCAGGGCGACCCCGGTGCCTTTGCTGGTCAATGGCGTGGCGAAATTGCGGAAAAATTCCTGCAGGATGCGTCTGTCGAGGGCGTGAATCAGCTCAGGCTCTGCCAGCCCCGCCCGGAAGGCCTGCTCCTCCAGCATCTCGCCGTCGTTAGTCCACAGACGCAGGGCCAGCATCCAGAAGGTGCTGCTTTCCGGTATCCGCGGCGAGGCGACGCTACGGGCGATCATCAACAGATGATTGTCTTTAATCATGTGCCACTGCTCGTCGAGAGAGATGGTGCCTGCCTCGAGCGTCCGTTCCTGTTGCGGTTCATACACCGTCACCACCCCACGACCGTTGTTTTTCGAGGAGTAGCAGGCGATATCGGCCTGGGACATAACCTCTGAGGCCTGGTTGTTGCGCTCGTCAATCTGGGTGATCCCGGCGCTGGCGCCAATCCGGTGCAGGCGACCTTCCCACATAAAGTGATAATCGTTGATTGCGTCAATGATGCGACCGGCAATGTAGCGCGCGCTTTCGGTGTTGCAGTCTGGCAGCAGCAGGCCGAACTCATCCCCGCCGAGACGCGCCAGCATGTCGGTGGAGCGCAGCATGCTGAGCATCAGCGACGACAGTTCCCGCAGCAGCGCATCCCCGCCGCGTGGCCTGCGGTGTCGTTGACTGCCTTAAAGCGTCCAGATCGATAAATACCAGGGCGTGACGCTGACGGGTATCCTGCACGGTGAGCAGCATCCGCTTGAGACAGGCCTCAAAGCTGACGCGGTTCGCGAGGTGGGTTAAGGCATCGTGAGAGGCGTTGTAGCTCAGCTCGCGCAACATTTTGCGCGATTCGGTGACGTCCTGAATGACCAGCACCGAGCCAATGTTTTGCCCGTCGAGGGTGCTCAGCGGCGTAATGCTGTAGTGGATATCGTAGCTGCCGCCGTTGCGGCTGTGCAGCACCACATCCTGTTCGATGTCGCTGCGGGACATATCGCCGCTGTGAATGTTCTCCATCAGCGGGCCATTATCCCCGAAGGTGATATGCAGCACCGAGAGGATCGGTTGCGACAGAGCATCCTGCTGCAGCCAGCCGCTCATCTTCTCCGCTACCGGATTCATAAAGGTGACGTTCATGTTCACGTCGGTACAGAGCACCGCTTCACCGATGGAGTCGAGGGTAATATGCAGACGCTCTTTTTCCTGGAACAGCGCCTCATTTAGCTCCTTGACCTCGGTCATGTCCATATTAATGCCGAGCAGACGTTCCACTTCACCCTGTTTATTCAGCACCCGGTTCGCCAGGGCGCGGATATGGCGAATGCCGTCTTTCACCCGGATACGAAACTCCAGTTTGAACGGGATGCGGGCTGCCAGCGAATCGCGCACCACCTGTTCGGCCAGGACGCGATCTTCCGGCAACATGCATTCGTGCCACAGCTGCCAGGTAGGTTTAACGTGGGCAGGCACTTCATACAGCTCGAACATGCGTTTGTCCCAGCTGATGACGTTAGGTTTGACGTCCCACTCCCAGATACCGATGCCCCCTGCTTCGTTAGCCAGGGTAATACGCTCCATCAGGCGCTTATTAACCCATTCGGTATGCTTGAGATCGTTAATGTCTTCGATCTGGGCGATATAGTAGAGCGGCGTACCGTCAGCATGACGCACCAGCGACACCGCCAGCAGCGCCCACACCACCTCGCCATTACGGGTGTAGTAGCGTTTTTCCAGCGAGTAGCTGTTGATTTCGCCTTTTAACAGCTGGTCCAGCTGCGCCAGATCGCTTTCCAGATCTTCCGGCCAGGTTAATTGCTGGAAGTTAAGGGAACGCAGCTCTGCCTGGGTGTAGCCGAGGAACTGACACAGCGCCTTGTTGGCCTGCAGCCACTGTCCGTCGGTGCTGACCAGCGCCATGCCGATAACGGAATACTCCATTGCATTACGGAAACGCTCTTCGCTTTCGGTAATGTGCTTACGCTCTGCGCGAAACGCGTACATCACCATGGTCATGATGTTGGCGGGCAGCAGCATCATCAGGAATGGCAGCCAGGGGGCATTGACCATCACGCTGGCGTTCTGCGTGACCAGCGGAGTGGGGTTTTTGGCAATCATCAACGACACCATCATCACTGTGACGAGGAAGACCAGGAAGGCTTCCAGGCGCGGCAGACGCACGGCGCTCCACATCAGCAGAACGATAATGGCCGTAAACGGCCACGGCAGGAAATGCAGGGAAATCCAACTCAGCAGCAGCGTGACTGCCATGGTCAGCAGCGTTTCAAACAACAGGCGGGGATTACGGTGACGCAAGAGATAGTGCGGTTTGAACAGCAGGCCTAAAGGCACCAGCGCCAGCGAGCCGATGGACTCCGACAGCACCCAGACCAGAAAACTGCGCAGCGGCTCGTCGCTCGGCACCAGCAGATAAATCATCACGCCGCCCAGCAGGGGAGGGATCACCGCGCTGCCAATGGCCAGACGGATCCAGTCCCCCAGATCCTGCAACGGATTGTAGCTGGGCAGCAGTTTTCGCAGCAGCAAGGCCCCGACAAAGGCCTCAAGGACGTTGATGCCAGCGTACCAGAAGTTGATTGACGCCCAGGAGAAAATCAGCCAGGAGGATAAGATGTTACCGAGGGTGCAGGCGAGGGCGATCCCAGGCCACATCTTCCCGGCGTGGCGGTAAAACGCCACCATCATAATGGAGGTCGGGAACCATAAAGGTGCCAGAAATGTTCCGAAACGCGTTAATTCAAGCGAGAAAAGGGTGAAAATGAAGGTAACCAGACCAAGACTGACAAGCCGTAGTAGAGGATGTGGCGTAGTTACCAAAACGCGCTGGTATTTTTTTTTCATTACCGCTTTATCCGAAGACGCCATGCCGCCAGGAGCCAACCCCGGACGAGTTCATTTCTAATTTGAACCCATGCTAGTACAAACAATTTACAATTAATATGGTATGCGCTCATAAATTGACATCACAGTGTTATTAAATACTTATCCTGCAAAAAATTCATCTTTAGCGCTGGAAAAGTAAGCAGTTAAATTTATGTCAGGGCGATCAGTATGGTCTTTGAACGCGTCTCGCATAACATTTCTATTCGACTGGTATCAGGCCCGTTAAATCCCTATAATTGCCGCGTTTGACGCTCAGGCGTCGTCCTTCCTTACATCCAGGTTACTCAGGTCGCAAAAATTTATGACTGATAAGTCTCATCAGTGCGTCATTATAGGCATCGCCGGCGCATCGGCTTCAGGTAAAAGTCTCATTGCCAGTACGCTTTACCGTGAATTACGTGAACAGGTCGGTGATGAGCACATCGGTGTCATTCCAGAAGACAGTTACTACAAAGATCAAAGCCATCTGTCGATGGAAGAACGTGTTAAGACCAATTACGACCATCCGAGCGCGATGGATCACAGCCTGTTATTCCAACACCTCCAGGCCCTGAAGAACGGCACCGCCATTGAGCTGCCGGTATATAGCTATGTTGAACACACCCGTCTGCAGGAAACCGTTCGCATTGCTCCGAAGAAGGTCATCCATCCTCGAAGGGATCCTGTTGCTGACCGACGCCCGTCTGCGTGAATCGATGAACTTCTCGATTTTTGTCGATACGCCGCTGGATATCTGCCTGATGCGCCGCATCAAACGCGACGTGAACGAACGTGGCCGCTCCATGGATTCGGTGATGGCGCAGTACCAGAAAACGGTACGCCCAATGTTCCTGCAGTTCATTGAGCCTTCCAAACAGTATGCCGATATCATCGTGCCGCGCGGGGGTAAAAACCGCATTGCCATTGATATTCTGAAAGCGAAAATTAGCCAGTTTTTTGAATAACACACACGAATTGTGTACCGTTCAAAGATAATCGGGTTCACCCTCCGGCTTTATTGGCCTGAGGGTGCGATGCACGAAAGGAGAAAGTGGCATGCGTCTTTGTGACCGAGATATTGAAGCCTGGCTGGACGAAGGCCGTCTGACCATCACCCCGCGCCCGCCCGTTGAGCGGATTAACGGCGTTACTGTCGATGTGCGTCTGGGTAATAAGTTTCGTACCTTTAGCGGTCATACCGCGCCATTTATCGACCTGAGCGGGCCGAAAGATGAAGTCAGCGCGGCGCTCGATCGGGTGATGAGCGATGAGATCGTGCTGGCCGACGGCGAAGCGTTTTACCTGCACCCGGGTGAACTGGCGCTGGCGGTCACGTTTGAGTCGATTACGCTGCCTGCGGATCTGGTGGGCTGGCTCGACGGGCGCTCCTCTCTGGCGCGTCTGGGGCTGATGGTGCACGTGACCGCGCACCGTATCGATCCAGGCTGGTCCGGGCGAATCGTTCTGGAGTTTTTCAACGCGGGTAAACTGCCGCTGGCGCTGCGCCCGGGTATGATGATCGGCGCGTTGAGTTTTGAGCCGTTAACCGGCCCGGCGGCACGTCCGTATAACGCCCGTCAGGACGCAAAATATCGCGACCAGCAGGGTGCGGTCGCGAGCCGTATTGATAAAGATTGAGCTTAAATCCGGTCCATTGAGGAAGCCATGAGAAGAGTTCTTACAACGCTGATGATTTTGCTGGTGGTGCTGGTTGCGGGCCTGTCAGCGTTGGTTCTGCTGGTCAACCCCAATGACTTTCGCACCTACATGGTGCGTCAGGTCGAGGCTCGTAGCGGTTACACGCTGAAGCTGGAGGGGCCACCTGCGCTGGCACGTCTGGCCACAGCTCAGCATCCTGTCCGGGCGCATGTCGCTTACCGCACCGGGGGCTTCTGTGCCGCTGGTTGCCGCCGATAATATGCGCCTTGACGTAGCGCTGATGCCGCTGTTTTCACATCAGCTGCAGGTTAATCAGGTGATGCTCAAAGGGGCGGTCATCCAACTGACCCCGCAGTCAGAAGCGGTGCGTAACGCCGATGCGCCGGTCGCCCCACGCGAAAACACCCTCCCGGACAAAGCGGAAGATACCGGCTGGTCATTCGATATTGGTCGCCTGAAGGTGGCTGACAGCCTGCTGGTGTTCCAGCACGAGGGTGATGAGCAGGTCACGGTACGCAATATCAACCTGCAGATGGAGCAGGATGAACATCACAAAGGTAAGATCGACTTTAGCGGCCGCGTTAACCGCAATCAGCGCGATCTGACGCTTTCCCTCGCCGCACAGGTGAATGCCTCTGACTATCCGCACCTGTTTGAGCGCCGACATCCAGCAGCTGAGCTGGCAACTGACCGGCGTCGATCTGCCTTCTCAGGGCATCAGCGGGCAGGGCACCCTGCAGGCGCAGTGGCGTGAAGAGCAGAAACAGCTCGAACTCAACCAACTTAATTTACAGGCCAATGACAGCACGCTGACCGGCCAGGCCAGCGTGATCCTTGGCAACGAACCGCAGTGGAACATGAACCTGCAGTTCGACAAGCTTAATCTGGAAAACCTGCTTCCTGCACAGGCCGCCCCAGCCGCCAGGGGCGAGGTGGTGCAGCAGCAGGGTCAAGCGCAGGCTAAACCCCAGCGGCCAGTGATCGCCTCCAGTCTGGAGCAGCCCGATTACAACGGCCTGCGCGGATTTAGCGCCGATATTCTGCTGAAAGCCAACAGCGTACACTGGCGGGGTATGGACTTTACCCAGGTCACCAGCCAGATGACTAACAAAAATGGCCTTCTGACCAATCGCCGAGCTGAGCGGTAAGATGGGGGAGGGGCATCTCTCTTTACCCGGCACGCTCGATGTGCGTAAAGCTGTCGCCCGGTCCTCTTTCCAGCCGCGTCTGGACAACATTGAGATCGGCACCATTCTGAAGGCCTTTAACTACCCGATTTCGCTGACCGGCAGCCTGACCATGGCAGGTGATTTCTCCGGCAGTAAGATTGATGCCGACGCCTTCCGTCAGTACTGGCGGGGCCAGGCCCATCTGGAAATGCGTAACACTCGCATGGAAGGGCTTAACTTCCAGCAGCTGGTGCAGCAGGCGGTGGAGCGCAGCAGTAACGTGAAGGTGAAAGAGAACGTTGACAACGCGACCCGTCTGGACAGCTTTGTCACCGACCTGAGCCTCGACGAGGGCCAGGTGACGCTGGATGATATGCAGGGCGCATCGCCGATGCTGATGCTTGAAGGGAACGGCACGTTGGATTTGATCAAAGAAACGGCTGATACCCGCTTCAAAATCCGCGTGCTGGAGGGCTGGCTCGGTGAAAGCCGACTGATCGATTTCCTGAAAACAACGCCGATCCCGCTTAACGTCTACGGTAACTGGCAGGCGCTGAACTATAGCCTGCAGGTGGATCAGCTGCTGCGTAAACATCTACAGGACGAAGCGAAACGTCGTCTGAGCGGTTGGGCGGACAAGAATAAAGATTCGCAGAACGGTAAAGATGTGAAGAAGTTGCTGGAAAAGCTTCAGTAGTATTTCCCCTCACCCCGCCCTCTCCCCATGGGGAGAGGGGAGAAAAGCCGATCGCGCTCAGTCTATAAGACCGCACCAGGCTGTTCCTTCTCCCCCCAGAGGAAAGGGAGAAAAGACGATCGCATTCAGTCTATAAGACCGCACCAAAACTGTTCCTTCCCTCCAGCGGAGAAAGTGAAAAGCCGATCGCGTTCAGTTTATAAGACCGCACCAGGCTGTTTCTTCTCTCCCAGGGGAAAGGGAGAAAAGCCGATCGCGTTCAGTCTATAAGACCGCCCCCAGGCTGTTCCCTCTCCCCCATGAGGAGAGAGCGCTCAGTCTATAAGCCCCCCAGACTGTTCCTTCTTCCCCAAGGAAGAGGAAGAAATGAAAATAGAGTTCAGTCCATAAGACCGCACCAGACTGTTCCTTTTCCCCCAGTGGAGAGAAAGAAATGAAGATAGAGTTCAGTCTATAAGACCGCACCAGACTGTCCCCTCTCCCCTTGGGGGAGAGGGTTAGGGTGAGGGGAGAGGGGGAGGGGCGAAGCTCCATCACACCTCGTAATCCACATCATCCTGCGACATCAGCGGAATCAACTGCACCTTCTGCACCCGGTGGTTTTCTACCTCCAGGGTTTTCAGCGCATAATCCCCGACCTGTACCTCTTCGCCCGGCTGCGGGATCCGTTGCAGGTACTCCATCAACAGCCCGGCAATGGTGTGATATTCGCGCTTATCGTCCAGCGGTAGCGGAACATATTGCACAAGATCTTCCAGCGGCATATGGCCGTTGGCGGTCCAGCTGCCGTCGGCATTCTTCTGAATATCGTGCCGGGCGTCGATCTCTTCCACCTCGTTCGGCAGGTTACCGGCGATGGTCTCCATCACGTCGCTGAGCGTCACGATCCCCTCCACAGAACCAAACTCATCCACCACAAAGGCAAAATGGGTACGCGCATTGCGGAACTGTTCCAGCGCCTGCAACAGCGGTAGCACTTCCGGGAACACCAGCGGCTGGCGGATCAGCACCCGCAGGTTGAGCGGCTCGCCGCGTAGCTGCTGATTGAGCAGGTCGATAACGTGCACCACGCCCAGCAACTCCTCCTCCTGCTCGCCGCCGGTGACCACGATGCGGGTGTGCTGGTTTTTATCCAGCAGCGCACGGATGGTGCTCTCCGGTGTGTTCAGGTCGATATGTTCAATATCGTGGCGCGAGGTCATGATGCTGCTGACGGAACGCTGGTTAAGGTGCAGCACCCGCTCAATCATCCGTCGCTCCTGCGGGGCAAAGATCGGACTGTCGTCGTGGTCAGCAAGCAGCGAGGCGGCCTGCGCATCCAGTTCGGCATCCTCTTTTTTACCGCTCAGCAGGCGAATAACCGTGTCGGCGGTGCGCTGGCGCAGCGTTTGGTTGGCGGAGAGGAAACGGCGGCGGTTGAAAATCGCCAGCTGGTTCAGGGCCTCGATAATGACAGAGAAGCCAATCGCGGCGTAGAGATACCCTTTTGGAATATGGAAGCCAAACCCGTCGGCCACCAGGCTGAAGCCGATCATCAGCAGGAAGCTCAGGCATAAAATGACAATCGTCGGGTGGTCGTTAACAAAGCGCGTGAGTGCCTTGCTGGCCATGACCATCAGCGCAATGGCGATAATCACCGCGGCCATCATCACACCCAGGTGATCGACCATCCCCACGGCGGTAATGACCGAATCCAGTGAGAAGACGGCGTCCAGCACCACGATTTGTGCCACCACGGCCCAGAACTTGGCGCCGCGCCTCTGGGTGGGGTTCTCGCTATCCTTGCCTTCCAGCCTTTCGTTGAGTTCCACGGTGGCTTTGAAAATCAGGAAGAAGCCCCCAAACAGCATGATCAGGTCGCGGGCGCTGAAGCCAAAACCGTGGACGGTAAACAGCGGGCGGGTGAGGGTCACCAGCCAGGAGATAGAGGCCAACAGCAGCAGGCGCATCACCATCGCCATTAACAGGCCGGTAATGCGGGCGCGGTCGCGCTGAGCTGGGGGCAATTTTTCGGCGAGAATAGCAATAAAGACCAGGTTGTCGATACCGAGCACAAGTTCCAGCACCACAAGGGTGACCAACCCGGCCCATATTGATGGATCTGCTATCCATTCCATAGTGTGCGTAATACCTTTCGTTATATGACAATTGTCACATTTCGATCATGGATACTTCGCCTGAAAAATGCAATGCCAGCCGGACATTTATCTGCACAGATTTTCCTGAATCCGCCGGAAATAAACCTAGCACATAGTGGGTTAATATTGCGATTAGTCTGGATTAACGAAAAATAAGAAATATCGCAGGCTAATGATTGTTGTTTAATAAAGTCAATATAAAGCTATTCCTAAAAACGCAGAAATGTCGGCGTTAATACTAATCTTAAAAGCCGCGCCTTCGTTGATGTTTCCTTGCCTGCTATTCCGTTAGCTGCAACAATTCTTTCAGCATTAAATGGCGCTGTCTTTTTGATGCTATTTCTGTGTCGGTTTAATGACGTGAAAAACTTATATCGGGTTCGGAATTATCCTGCCTTTTATATTTTCCGTTATGCAACATCAAAGAGGGTGTTTACTCATAACTTACTGTTTAAACAGTAGATTGGTAACTGAAAGCCAAGGGCGGTAGCGTGCCTGAAAGCGTGTTAATCAGCCTCGATTATTCTGTCAATAGTCTGAATGCAAATAAGCCTCTTTTAGGACTGATGCCAGTTATATTTCACTTTTAATGACTGCATGCTAAAAGTAATACGCCTCCGCGCTTATTTAAATGCACAGGATAATTACTCTTCCATAGTGATAAATAATCAATGATGAAATCCAAAATGAAATTGATGCCATTATTGGTGTCTGTGACCTTGATGAGTGGTTGTACGGTCTTTCCCGGCAGCAATATGTCATCATCGGGCAAGGATGTGATTAAACAGCAGGATGCTGATTTTGATATCAACCGCATGGTGAATGTTTATCCAATGACCCCGCAGCTGGTTGAACAATTACGCCCTCGCCCGGTTGTGGCGCGACCTAACGACAGCCTCGACCAGGAGATCGCCAACTACCAGTACCGCGTGGGGCCTGGGGATGTCATCAACGTCACCGTCTGGGATCACCCGGAGCTGACCACCCCGGCGGGGCAGTATCGTAGCTCCAGCGATACCGGCAACTGGGTTCAGGCAGATGGCACCATGTTTTATCCCTATGTCGGCAAAATCCGTGTTGTCGGTAAAACGCTTTCCCAGATCCGTAGTGATATTACCGGCCGTTTAGCGCAGTACATCGCTGACCCGCAGGTGGACGTTAATATCGCCGCATTCCGTTCGCAGAAAGTCTATGTCTCCGGCCAGGTCAATAAATCCGGCCAGCAGCCGATCACCAACGTGCCGCTGACGGTGCTTGACGCCATCAACGCCGCGGGCGGGCTGACCGATGGCGCCGACTGGCGCAATGCGGTGCTGACCCATAAAGGCAAAGAGGAGCGTATCTCCCTGCAGGCGCTGATGCAGAACGGCGATCTGAGCCAGAACCGTCTGCTCTATCCGAGTGACATCCTGTATGTTCCGCGCAATGACGATCTGAAAGTGTTCGTGATGGGTGAAGTGAAGAAACAGAGCACCCTCAAGATGGACTTCAGCGGTATGACCCTGACCGAAGCGCTGGGCAACGCAGAAGGGCTGGATATGAGCACCTCCGATGCCAGCGGTATCTTCGTGATCCGTCCGATTACAGGAAACAGTGCGAAGGGCAAGATTGCCAACGTTTACCAGCTGGATATGTCTGATGCCACCTCGCTGGTGATGGCAACCGGCTTCCGCCTCCAGCCGTATGACGTGGTGTACGTCACCACCGCGCCGATAACGCGCTGGAACCGTGTGATGAACCAGCTGATGCCGACCATCAACAATATCCATACCATGACCGACACGGTACATCAGTACCACAACTGGTGATAACGATGTTTAACAAAATTCTGGTGGTTTGTGTGGGGAACATCTGCCGTTCCCCTACCGCTGAGCGGCTTTTTGAAGCAGTACCAGCCACAGCTGACCGTCGCGTCAGCCGGGCTGGGCGCGCTGGTGGGTAAAGGGGCCGATGCACGGGCAAGTCAGGTTGCGGCAGAGCATCAGCTTTCGCTCGACGGGCATTGCGCCCGTCAGGTGTCAGCCAGCTTGTGCCGCGACTATGACCTGATCCTGGCCATGGAAAAACGCCACATCCACGCCCTGTGCGATATCGCACCGGAGATGCGTGGCAAGGTGATGTTGTTTGGACACTGGGATAACGAGCGTGAGATCCCCGATCCGTATCGCAAAAGTCATGAAGCGTTTGAGGCGGTTTACACCTTACTCGACCAGTCTGCCCGCCAGTGGGCACAGGCACTGAACGTTCAGCAGGGATAATAATGACAGCAAACGTAAAACCTTCTTCCACCCCGAGTGCGGGCAGTGATGAAATTGATATTGGTCGCCTGATCGGCACCGTGGTAGAGGCGCGCTGGTGGGTGCTGGGTATCACCGCAGTGTTTGCCGTGGCGGCAGTGATTTACACCCTCTTCGCCACCCCAATCTACAGCGCCGACGCGCTGGTGCAAATTGAGCAGAATAGTGGCAGTTCTCTGGTGCAGGACATCGGTTCGGCGCTGGCGAACAAGCCGCCCGCCTCGCAGGCGGAAATCGAGTTGATCCAGTCCCGCCTGGTGCTGGGTAAAACCGTGGACGATCTCGATCTCGACATCGGCGTCAGCAAAAACACCTTCCCGGTGTTTGGCGCGGGCTGGGATCGGTTGATGGGCCGGCAAAACGACACCGTAAAAGTGACCACCTTTACGCTGCCCGCCGGGGGGGCCAGCCAGGTCTTTACCCTCGAGGTGCTGGATAAAAACCAGTATCAGCTCACCAGCGACGCCGGGTTTAGCGCCCGCGGCAAGGTGGGGGAGATGCTGGAGAAAGATGGCGTGAGCATGATGGTCAGCGACATTCGTGCCCAGCCCGGCAGCGAGTTCACCGTCAGCAAATTCTCGATGCTGGGGATGATTAACAACCTGCAGGGCAACCTGACGGTCACCGAAACCGGGAAAGATACCGGCGTGCTGAGTCTGACCTTTACCGGGGAAGATAAGGACAAGATCCGCGACATTCTCAACAGCATTACCCGCAACTACCAGGCGCAGAACGTGAAGCGCAAGTCGGAAGAGGCGTCCAAAAGTCTCGAGTTCCTGGCGAAACAGCTCCCGGAAGTGCGCGGTCATCTGGACGAAGCCGAGAACAAGCTCAACGCCTTCCGTCAGGATAAAGATTCTGTCGATCTGCCGCTTGAGGCGAAGTCGGTGCTGGATTCGATGGTCAATATCGATGCCCAGCTTAACGAGCTGACCTTTAAAGAGGCGGAAATTTCCAAGCTCTACACCAAACGCCACCCTGCCTACCGCACGCTGCTGGAAAAACGCCAGACGCTGGAAGAGGAAAAAGCCAAACTCAATGGCCGCGTCACCGCGATGCCAAAAACCCAGCAGGAGATCCTGCGTCTGACCCGCGACGTGGAGTCTGGTCAGCAGGTCTATATGCAGCTGTTGAACAAACAGCAGGAGCTGAAGATCACCGAAGCGAGCACCGTTGGCGACGTGCGGATTGTCGATCCGGCCATCACCCAGCCTGGCGTGCTGAAGCCGAAGAAGGCACTGATTATTCTCGGCAGCATTATTCTTGGCCTGATGCTCTCTATCGTCGGCGTGCTGCTGCGCTCCCTGTTTAACCGGGGAATCGAAAGCCCGCAGGTGCTGGAAGAGCACGGCATCAACGTCTACGCCAGCATTCCGCTGTCGGAATGGCAGAAGTCGCGTGACAGCGTCAAAACCACCAACGGGGTTAAACGCTACAAACAGAGCCAACTGCTGGCCGTGGGCAACCCAACGGATCTGGCCATTGAAGCCATTCGCAGCCTGCGCACCAGCCTGCACTTCGCCATGATGCAGGCCAGCAACAACGTCCTGATGCTCACCGGGGTCAGCCCGTCCATCGGTAAAACCTTCGTCTGCGCCAACCTGGCGGCGGTGGTCAGCCAGACCAACAAGCGCGTGCTGCTGATCGACTGCGACATGCGTAAGGGCTACACCCACGAGCTGCTGGGCACCAATAACGTGAGCGGTCTGTCGGACATCCTGCTGGGCAAGGGCGATATCAGCCAGTCCGCGAAACCGACCTCCGTCCCTAAACTTTGACCTCGTCTCGCGTGGTCAGGTGCCACCGAACCCGTCAGAACTGCTGATGAGCGAGCGATTCACCCAACTGGTGAAATGGGCCAGCGAGAATTATGACCTGGTGCTGATCGATACCCCGCCAATCCTGGCCGTCACCGATGCGGCGATTGTCGGTCGCCACGCGGGCACCACCCTGATGGTGGCGCGTTATGCGGTGAACACCCTGAAAGAGGTGGAAACCAGCCTCAGCCGCTTCGAGCAGAACGGCATTCCGGTGAAAGGGGTGATCCTCAACTCCATCTTCCGTCGCGCTACCGGGTATCAGGATTACGGGTATTACGAGTACGAATACAAGTCGGACAGTAAGTAATGAGCCATTCGGGGAATACCATGACAACACGCCCTTTGATTTCTATTTATATGCCGACATGGAACCGTCAGCAGTTGGCGATCCGTGCGATAAAGTCGGTATTGCGCCAGGACTATGACCACTGGGAGCTGATCATCGTTGATGACTGCTCCTCCCTCCTTGGGAACAACTGCAGCAGTTTGTCACCGACCTCAACGATCCGCGGGTGGTCTACACCCACAAATGCCATTAACTCAGGCGCCTGTGCGGTACGTAACCAGGCGATCATGCCAGGCCAACGGCCAGTACCTGACCGGCATTGACGACGATGATGAGTGGAGCGCCGAACCGGCTCTCCTTCACTTTCCTGGCGCAACCAGCATGCAACTCTGGTCACCCATGCATTTCTGTATGCCAACGACTACGTTTGGCGAGGGGGGAGGTCTATTCCCAGCCCGCCCAGTTCTGCCGCTCCTATCCTAAATCGCCTTACTCGCGTCCACCTGTTCTACAAACGCAATATCATTGGGTAATCAGGTCTTTACCTGGGCCATGGCGCTTCAAGGAGTGGCCTGTTCGATACCGAACTGAAGGCCGCCCAGGACTACGACATCTTCCTGCGAATGGTGGTGGAGTATGGCGAGCCGTGGAAGGTGGACGAGGCGACGCAGATCCTGCACATCAATCACGGCGAGATGCAGATCACCTCGTCGCCGAAAAAGTTCTCCGGTTACTTCCACTTCTACCGCAAAGCACCGGGACAAGTTCGATCGCGCCAGCCGCAAATATCAGCTGTTTACCCTGTATCAGATCCGCAACAAGCGCATGAACTGGCGCACGCTGCTGACGCTGATCTCCGGTGCGTAACGGCAAGCGTCTGGCTGATGGGCTGCGGGGGAAATAATGGTGCTGGAAGATTGTCGCGCAAACAGCTGGAGCCTGCGCCCTTGCTGCATGGTGCCTGGCCTATCGGGTGGCCCATTTTTGCTCCGTCTGGCGCAAAAAAGAACGCCCTCCAACAACCTGTGGGCCGCGCCGGTGCTGGTGCTTTACCGCATCATTACCGAGTGCTTCTTCGGCTACGAAATCCAGGGCCGCGGCCACCATCGGGCGTCGCTTTACCATTCATCATGGTTATGCCCGTGGGTGATTCAATAAGTTCGTGGTGGCCGGGGATGATTTTACCATTCGTCACGGCGTGACCCTCGGCAACCGCGGCCCGGACAGCCTGGCCTGCCCGGTGATTGGCAATAACGTTGAGCTGGGTGCCAACGTGGTGATGATTGGTGATATCACCGTGGGTAATAACGTCACCATCGGGGCCGGGAGCGTGGTGCTCGACAGCATCCCCGACAACGCGCTGGTGGTGGGTGAGAAGGCCCGGGTGAAGGTGATCAAATGAATATTCTGCAATTTAACGTACGCCTCGCCGAGGGCGGGGCGGCAGGGGTGGCGCTGGATCTGCACCAGCGCGCGCTGGAAAAAGGGCTTCAGTCGCGCTTTATCTACGGTTACGGCAAGGGTGGCAAGAAAAGCGTCAGCCACGATCGCTACCCGCAGGTGGTGAAGCACACCCCGCGGCTGACCTCAGTGGCGAACATCGCGCTGTTCCGCCTGTTTAACCGCGATCTGTTCGGCAACCTTAATAGCCTGTATCGCACCGTGACCCGCACGTCTGGCCCGGTGGTGTTGCATTTCCACGTCCTGCACAGCTACTGGTTGAAGCTGGAAGAGGTGGTGGCCTTCTGTGAAAAGGTGAAGGCGCATAAACCGGATACCACGTTCGTCTGGACGCTGCACGATCACTGGAGCGTGACCGGCCGCTGCGCCTTTACTGACGGCTGCGAAGGCTGGAAAAATCACTGCCAGAAGTGCCCGACCCTTGGCAACTATCCCCCGGTGAAGGTGGATCGCGCCCACCAGCTGGTGGACGGAAAGCGCCAGCTGTTCCGCGACATGCTGGCGCTCGGCTGCCAGTTTATCTCTCCCAGCCAGCATGTGGCTGAGGCCTTTAACAGCCTGTATGGGGCAGGGCGCTGCCGGATTATCAACAACGGTATTGATGTGGCGACGGAAGCCATTCTGGCGGAACTGACGCCGGTCGCGGTGACGCCAGGCAAACCGAAAATCGCAGTGGTGGCGCACGACCTGCGCTACGACGGCAAAACCAACCAGCAGCTGGTGCGTCAGATCATGGCGCTCGGCGATAAAGTGGAACTGCACACCTTCGGTAAGTTCTCGCCGTTCGACGGTGCGAACGTGATTAACCACGGTTTCGAAACCGACAAGCGCAAGCTGATGAGCGCCCTGAACGGTATGGATGCGCTGGTGTTCAGCTCCCGCGTGGATAACTATCCGCTGATTTTGTGCGAAGCGCTCTCCATCGGGGTGCCAGTGATTGCGACCCATAGCGATGCTGCCCGGGAAGTGCTGGAGAAGTCCGGCGGCAGGACGTTCAGTGAAAACGAGGTGCTGCCGCTGGTGCAAGCTGTCGAAGGCGGAGATCGCCCAGGCTGTTTTTGGCACCGACCTGGAATCGTTCCGCACCCGCAGCCGCCAGGCCTACAGTGGACAACAGATGCTGGAGGAGTATGTCTCGTTCTATCAGAATCTGTAGCTATCTGCTGCTGCCGCTGATCTACCTGCTGGTCAACGTCAAAATTGCCCAGCTGGGTGAAAGCTTCCCCATCACCATCGTGACCTTTTTACCGGTGCTGCTGTTGCTCTTCGTCGAGAAGATTAGCGTCAAGAAGCTGTTGATTGCGCTGGGGCTGGGGGCCGGGCTGACCCTCTTTAACTACATCTTTGGTCCAATCGCTGGACGCCAGCAAATATGTCACCTCCACCATGCTGTTTGTCTATATCGTGATCATTATCGGCATGGTGTGGAGTATTCGCTTTAAAACCATCTCGCCGCACAATTATCGGAAGATCCTCAGGTTCTTTTATCTTGTCATTGGCATCATTGTGATTTTAGCCGCAATGGAGATGGCGCAAATTATTTTGACGGGCGGCAGTAGCCTGATGGAAATAATTTCGAAATATCTTATTTACAGTAATAGCTATGTACTGAATTTCATTAAATTTGGCGGCAAGCGTACTACCGCGCTCTATTTCGAACCGGCATTCTTTGCTCTGGCGTTAATCTCAATTTGGCTCAGCATCAAACAGTTTGGTATCAAAACGCCCAAGAGCGATGCTATGATTCTTGCAGGAATTGTTCTGTCAGGCTCGTTCTCCGGGGTAATGACCTTTATCCTGTTTTACCTTCTGGAGTGGGCATTTCAGTATCTGAATAAAGAGGCAATCAAGAAAAAGTTACCCTTGGCGATCATTTCGCTGTCGGTGTTTTTTGGTCGGGGTAGTATTCGCCTTCCGTATATTTCCGAACGTCTGGGTGATTTGGGTACCGGAAGGGTCGTCATCCTATTACCGTATTATCGGTCCGGCTGGTGATGGTGGGGTACTCTTTAACCCATATTGATGGCGTAGTCAGATTTGGCTCACTTTATTGAATATGTCGCATCATTCGGAATCTTTAACGGTGCGGACGTCGGAAAAACCATAGACAATGGCTTGTATCTGCTGATTATTTATTTTCTCATGGTTCGCAGTGTTATTAACGGCGGTGGTATCTGTTCAAAGTTTTCAAAATGACGATCAACGCCTTTGGTGATAATCAGAATTTTCGCGTACAGCTTTATCTTTTACGCCGGTGTCGCTGTTTTTTACCGGGGTCAATATTTAGCCCGGAATACGCATTCTTAATTGTTTGCCGTTTATTTTGCGCAAGGCGCTTAATATTACGCGTTCATAACGAGGTGGTTTTATGTTACTCAGCGTTATTACTGTTGCCTTCCGTAACCTTGACGGCGTGGTAAAAACCTGGCGTTCGCTGCGCAACCTGGCGCGCGATCCCAGCCTCACCTTTGAATGGATTGTGGTAGATGGCGGCTCGAACGATGGCACGGCAGAATTTCTTGAAAAACTGAACGGTGAGTTCAACTTACGTTACGTCAGCGAGAAGGATCGCGGTATCTACGATGCCATGAATAAAGGCATCGACCATGGCCCAGGGGCGTTACGCTATCTTTCTCAACTCCGGTGATATTTTTCATGAAGACGTGGCGCAGTTTGTACGCCAGCTCGCCAGAGTGCAGGGTAATGCCATGATCCTTGGCGACGCGTTACTCGATTTTGGTGACGGAAATAAAGTGCGCCGGGCGGCAAAACCGGGCTGGTATATTTATCACAGCTTGCCGGCCAGCCACCAGGCGATTTTCTTCCCCGTAAGTGGATTAAAAACGTACCCGTACGAACTGCAATATCGCGTCTCGTCCGATTACGCCCTGACCGCCAGAATGTATAAAGCCGGTTATCCTTTTAAACGTCTGCCAGGGTTGGTATCCGAATTCTCGATGGGCGGTGTGTCAACCTCGAATAATCTTGAATTGTGCCAGGATGCCAAAAAAGTGCAGCGCGAGATATTGCGCATGCCGGGCGTATTCGCGGAATTGTCTTATTTATTACGTCTGAAAACGACGGGTAAAACGAAAGCCTTATATAACAAAGCCTGAATATAAGGAAACACAATGCAGGAATTAAGCGGCTTCTCTGTGCCTAAAGGATTTCGAGGCGCAGGCGGTATTAAGGTGCAGTTATGGTGGGCGGTACAGGCAACCTTATTTGCCTGGTCACCACAAATCATGTACCGCTGGCGTGCCTTTTTATTACGGCTGTTCGGCGCGAAAATCGGAAAAAACGTAGTCATTCGTCCGTCGGTAAAAATTACCTACCCATGGAAATTAACCTTAGGGGATAACGCATGGGTGGGAGACGATGCGGTGTTATATACGCTGGGTGATATTACGATTGGCGCCAATTCTGTGGTGTCACAAAAGTGTTATTTGTGTACCGGCAGTCACGATTATATGAGTCAACATTTTGATATTAATGCGCAGCCAATCACCCTGGGTGAGAAATGCTGGCTGGCGACCGACGTTTTTGTCGCGCCTGGCGTTTCCATTGGCGATGGCACCGTTGTTGGTGCGCGCAGCAGTGTTTTTAAATCGCTTCCGGCAAATAAGCTTTGCCGTGGCAATCCCGCAGTGGTGATACGCGAACGCGTTGAAACTGAATAACTTCTGATAAGTCTGGAGAAAATAAACATGTCTAAAGTCGCTCTCATCACCGGCGTTACCGGACAGGATGGTTCTTATCTGGCAGAACTTCTGCTGGAAAAAGGCTACGAAGTGCACGGAATCAAACGTCGTGCCTCCTCGTTTAACACCGAGCGCGTGGATCATATCTATCAGGATCCTCATGCCGCTAACCCGAAATTCCACCTGCCACTACGGGTGACCTGACCGATAGCTCCAACCTGACCCGTATCCTGCAGGAAGTGCAGCCGGATGAGGTCTATAACCTGGGCGCGATGAGCCACGTAGCGGTCTCCTTCGAATCCCCGGAATACACTGCCGACGTGGATGCAATGGGTACCCTGCGTCTGCTGGAAGCTATCCGCTTCCTCGGTCTGGGAGAAGAAGACCCGTTTCTACCAGGCATCCACCTCTGAGCTGTATGGCCTGGTGCAGGAAATCCCGCAGAAAGAGACCACGCCGTTCTATCCGCGTTCGCCGTATGCGGTCGCTAAAATGTACGCCTACTGGATCACCGTGAACTACCGCGAGTCCTACGGCATCTACGCGTGCAACGGTATTCTGTTTAACCACGAATCCCCACGCCGCGGCGAAACCTTCGTTACCCGTAAGATCACCCGCGCTATCGCCAACATCGCTCAGGGTCTGGAATCCTGCCTGCACCTCGGCAACATGGACTCCCTGCGTGACTGGGGCCATGCCAAAGACTACGTGAAAATGCAGTGGATGATGCTGCAGCAGGAAAAACCAGAAGACTTCGTTATCGCCACCGGCGTGCAGTACTCCGTGCGTCAGTTCGTTGAGATGGCGGCCGCCCAGCTGGGTATCAAGCTGCGCTTTGAAGGCACCGGCGTAGATGAAAAAGGCATCGTTGTTTCTGTCACCGGCCATGACGCACCGGGCGTGAAACCAGGTGATGTGATTGTCCAGGTTGACCCGCGTTACTTCCGTCCTGCTGAAGTGGAAACCCTGCTGGGCGACCCAAGCAAAGCGCACGAAAAACTGGGCTGGAAGCCGGAAATCACCCTGCAGGAGATGGTGTCCGAGATGGTTGCCCACGATCTTGAAGCGGCGAAGAAACACTCCCTGCTCAAGTCCCATGGCTACGAGGTTGCCATCGCGCTGGAGTCCTGGAGTATGAGCAAACAACGAATCTTTGTTGCCGGTCATCGCGGAATGGTGGGTTCCGCGATTGTTCGCCAGCTGGAACAGCGGGGCGACGTCGAGCTGGTGCTGCGCACCCGTGATGAACTGAATCTGCTGGATCCCGTTGCGGTGCAGGCATTTTTTGCCGACCAGCGCATCGACCAGGTTTATCTGGCGGCGGCAAAAGTGGGCGGCATTGTCGCCAACAACACCTACCCGGCGGATTTCATCTACGAAAACATGATGATCGAGAGCAACATCATTCACGCTGCGCATTTGCATAACGTGAATAAGCTGCTGTTCCTCGGATCCTCCTGTATCTACCCGAAGATGGCGAAACAGCCGATTGCCGAGAGCGAACTGCTGCAGGGCACGCTTGAAGCGACCAACGAGCCGTACGCCATCGCCAAGATTGCCGGGATCAAGCTGTGCGAGTCCTATAACCGCCAGCATGGCCGCGACTATCGCTCGGTGATGCCGACCAACCTGTACGGGCCGAACGATAACTTCCACCCGAGCAACTCCCATGTGATCCCGGCTCTGCTGCGTCGTTTTCACGAGGCAACCGCGAACAACGCACCGGAAGTGGTGGTGTGGGGCAGCGGCACGCCAATGCGTGAATTCCTGCACGTGGATGATATGGCTGCTGCCAGCATTCACGTCATGGAACTGGCCCGCGAGGTGTGGCAGGAGAACACCGAGCCGATGCTGTCGCACATCAACGTCGGTACCGGGGTGGATTGCACCATCCGCGAGCTGGCAGAGACCATTGCTCAGGTGGTGGGATACAAGGGCCGCGTCGCCTTCGATGCCAGCAAACCTGACGGCACACCGCGCAAGCTGTTGGATGTGACCCGTCTGCATCAGCTGGGCTGGTTCCACGAGGTGAACCTGGCGCAGGGGCTGGCCAGTACCTACCAGTGGTTCCTGGAAAACCAGCAGCGCTTCCGGGGGTAGATATGTTTTTAAGTCAGGAAGATTTTGCCACTGTGGTGCGTTCCACTCCGCTTATCTCCATCGATCTGATTGTGGAGAACGAGCGGGGCGAGTTTCTGCTCGGGCAGCGTACCAACCGTCCGGCGCAGGGCTACTGGTTCGTGCCGGGTGGGCGAGTGCAGAAAGACGAGACGCTGGAAAATGCCTTTGCACGTCTGACGCAAGCGGAGCTGGGGCTGCGCCTGCCAATGACGGCGGGGCAGTTCTACGGCGTCTGGCAGCACTTCTATGACGACAACTTTTCCGGCACCGATTTCACCACCCACTACGTGGTGCTCGGATATCGCCTGCAAGTGAATGAGGCAGACCTGCGTCTGCCTGATGCTCAGCATGACGACTATCGCTGGCTCAAGCCGGATGCCCTGCTGGCAAGCGATAACGTGCATGACAACAGCCGGGCCTACTTCCTGGCGGATCGTCAGGCCGGGGTGCCGGGATGTTACACGAAATCATTCAGCCTGAATCAAGGCGGCAAGTCTGGGAATCCCCAGGAGCTTGCTGAAGCAAGTGACTGGGGTGAGCAGACGCAGCCAACGCAGAGTCAGGTTGAAGGATGAAGTGTATGAAAATCCTTGTGTACGGAATTAACTACTCGCCAGAGCTCACCGGTATCGGCAAATACACCGGCGAGATGGTGGAGTGGATGGCCAGCCAGGGGCATGAGGTGCGGGTCATTACGGCCCCGCCTTACTACCCGGAATGGCAGGTAGGTAAGCACTACTCCAGCTGGCGCTACCGCCGCGAAGAGGGAGCGGCCCACCGTCTGGCGCTGCCCGCTGTATGTGCCGAAGCAGCCATCGACCTTAAAGCGTTTGATTCACCTGGGCAGCTTTGCCCTGAGCAGTTTCTTCCCGCTGATGGCGCAACGTCGCTGGAAGCCGGATCGCATTATTGGCGTGGTGCCCACCCTGTTTTGTACCCCAGGCATGCGCCTGCTGGGCAAACTCTCTGGCGCCCGCACGTTGTTACACATTCAGGATTATGAAGTGGACGCCATGCTCGGCCTGGGTATGGCGGGCAAAGGCAAGGGCGGCAAAGTCGCCAGACTGGCCAGCGCGTTTGAGCGCAGCGGCCTGCACAACGTCGATTACGTCTCGACTATCTCTCGCTCAATGATGAACAAAGCGCAGGAGAAGGGCGTGGCAGCGGAAAAGGTGATCTTCTTCCCCAACTGGTCGGAAGTGGCGCGTTTTCGCGACGTAGCGCCTGCCGACGTGGCGGCGCTGCGTGCGCAGCTGGGTCTGGCCGAGGCACACAAAATCGTTCTCTATTCCGGCAACATCGGTGAGAAGCAGGGGCTGGAAAACGTGATCGATGCCGCTGCTGCGCTCAGCGATAAGCCCTGGCAGTTTGTGATTGTCGGGCAGGGCGGCGGTAAAGCGCGGCTGGAGAAAATGGCCCGCGAGCGCGGCCTGCAGAATATTCAGTTCTTCCCGCTGCAATCTTACGACGCCCTACCGGCGCTGCTGAAAATGGCTGACTGCCATCTGGTGGTGCAAAAGCGCGGCGCGGCGGATGCGGTTCTGCCCTCCAAGCTGACCAATATTCTGGCGGTGGGCGGTAACGCGGTGATCACCGCCGAAGCCCACACCGAGCTGGGTCAGCTGTGTACCAGCCTGCCGGGGATCGCCGTATGCGTTGAACCCGAGTCAGTACCCGCGCTGGTGGCCGGGATCGAACAGGCGCTGGACGATGCCCAAAGAGAACACGGTAGCCCGTGACTATGCCGAACGCACGATCGAGAAAGAGAACGTGCTGAGCCAGTTTATTGCAGATATTCGGGGATAAATCATGAGTAAAAATACGTTGTACCCGGTGGTGATGGCAGGTGGCTCTGGCAGCCGGTTGTGGCCGCTCTCCCGCGTGCTCTATCCGAAACAGTTCCTCTGCCTGAAAGGGGAACTCACCATGCTGCAGACGACGGTGAACCGTCTCAATGGCGTGATGTGTGAAAGCCGGTGGTGATCTGTAACGAACAGCACCGTTTCATTGTCGCCGAGCAGCTGCGTCAGCTGAACAAACTGACCGAAAATATCATTCTGGAGCCTGCGGGCCGTAACACCGCCCGGCCATCGCCCTGGCAGCCCTGGCCGCCAGCGCAGCAGCCCGGATTGCGATCCGCTGATGCTGGTGCTGGCCGCCGACCACGTGATTCAGCAGGAAGATGCCTTCCGCGACGCCGTGCGTTCAGCCATTCCGTATGCCGAGAGCGGCAAGCTGGTGACCTTTCGGGCATCGTGCCGGATCTGCCGAACCGGCTATGGCTATATTCGCCGTGGCAACGTCACCCCGGGCGAGGGCGAGAGCCTGGCCTTTGACGTGGCGCAGTTTGTCGAAAAACCAAATCTGGAAACCGCGCAGGCCTACGTCGCCAGCGGTGAGTACTACTGGAACAGCGGCATGTTCCTGTTCCGCGCCGGCCGTTATCTGGAAGAGCTGGAGAAATACCGCCCGGACATCCTTAACGCGTGCCAGCAGGCAATGGCGACCGTTGACCCGGATCTGGATTTTATTCGCGTCGATGAAGCGGCGTTCCTCGCCTGCCCGGAAGAGTCGGTGGATTACGCGGTAATGGAGCGTACTGCCGATGCGGTCGTCCGTCCCAATGGATGCTGGCTGGAGCGACGTCGGCTCCTGGTCTTCACTGTGGGAGATCAGCGCCCAGACCCCGGAAGGCAACGTCCATCACGGGGACGTGATCAGCCATAAAACCGAGAACAGCTACGTCTATGCCGAATCCGGGCTGGTGACCACCGTCGGGGTGAAGGATCTGGTAGTGGTACAGACCAAAGACGCGGTGCTGATTGCCGATCGCAACGCGGTGCAGGACGTTAAAAAAGTGGTGGAACAGATTAAGGCCGATGGCCGCCATGAGCACCACATTCACCGCGAAGTTTATCGCCGTGGGGGCAAATACGACTCTATCGACGAGGGCGATCGCTACCAGGTCAAACGCATCACCGTTAAACCGGGCGAGGGGCTGTCGGTGCAGATGCATCATCACCGTGCCGAGCACTGGGTGGTGGTAGCGGGCACGGCCAAAGTGACCATCGACGACGTGGTGACGCTGCTGGGTGAAAACGAATCGATCTACATCCCGCTGGGGGCGACCCACTGCCTGGAAAACCCGGGAAAAATCCCGCTCGATCTGATTGAAGTGCGCTCCGGCTCGTACCTGGAAGAGGACGATATTGTCCGCTTTGAGGACAGGTACGGCAGGGTTTAGCACTCACGCATTTTGCCCGGTGGCGCTGCGCTTACCGGGCCTATGAAAACAAAAAATTTAATTGGCCCTGTCCGGGTCGGGCCAACTGTTGCCTGAATAAGGGGTAATGATGCAAAAATTAACCTGTTTTAAAGCCTACGATATTCGCGGCAAGCTCGGTGAAGAGCTGAATGAGGACATTGCCTGGCGCATTGGCCGTGCGTACGGCGAATATTTAAAGCCGAAAACCATTGTGCTGGGCGGCGACGTGCGTCTGACCAGCGAATCCCTGAAACTGGCGCTGGCAAAAGGGTTACAGGATGCGGCGGCGTCGACGTGCTGGATATCGGTTTATCCGGCACCGAAGAGATCTACTTCGCCACCTTCCATTTAGGTGTCGATGGTGGGATCGAAGTGACCGCCAGCCATAACCCGATGGACTACAACGGCATGAAGCTGGTGCGCGAAGGCGCCCGCCCAATCAGTGGCGATACCGGCCTGCGCGACGTCCAGCGTCTGGCGGAAGCCAACGATTTCCCGCCGGTGAACGAAGCCAAACGCGGCAGCTATAAAAAAAATCGATCTGCGTGACGCCTATATCGACCACCTGCTGGGCTACATCAACCTCGCGAACCTTAAGCCGCTGAAGCTGGTTATCAACTCCGGCAACGGTGCGGCTGGTCCGGTAGTCGATGCCCTTGAAGCCCGCTTTAAAGCGCTTAACGTGCCGGTGACCTTCGTTAAAGTCCATAACACCCCGGACGGCACGTTCCCGAATGGCATTCCCAATCCGCTGCTGCCGGAGTGCCGCGCCGATACCCGCAACGCCGTGATTGAGCATGGCGCAGACATGGGCATTGCCTTTGACGGCGATTTCGACCGCTGCTTCCTGTTCGATGAAAAAGGGCAGTTTATCGAGGGCTATTACATTGTCGGCCTGCTGGCAGAAGCCTTCCTCGAGAAAAACCCTGGCTCGCGCATCATTCACGACCCGCGTCTCTCCTGGAACACGGTGGATGTGGGTCGCTGCGGCGGGCGGTACGCCGGTGATGTCGAAAACCGGGCATGCGTTTATCAAAGAGCGGATGCGCGAAGAAGATGCCATTTACGGCGGCGAGATGAGTGCTCATCACTACTTCCGTGATTTTGCCTACTGCGACAGCGGGATGATCCCGTGGCTGCTGGTTACCGAACTGCTGTGCCTGAAGGGACAGTCGTTGGGCGAGCTGGTCCGCGACCGCATGGCGGCGTTCCCGGCGGAGCGGAGAGATCAACAGCACCCTCGCCGCGCCTGCCGAGGCGATTGCCCGCGTGGAGAACCACTTTGCCCTGCACGCGCTGGAAATTGACCGCACCGACGGCATCAGCATGACCTTCCCCCAGTGGCGCTTCAATTTACGTTCGTCAAACACCGAGCCGGTGGTGCGCCTGAACGTGGAATCCCGCGCCGATGCGGCGCTGGATGGCAGCGCGAACGCAGGACATTATGGCGCTGTTGAATCAGTAATCCTTGCCCCTCTCCCGACGGGGGAGGGGACCCTGAAACAGGAACAACGATGACAAATCTAAAAAAGCGCGAGCGAGCCAAAACGAATGCATCGTTAATCTCTATGGTGCAGCGTTTTTCTGATATCACCATCATGTTCGGTGGCTTGTGGATGGTGTGTAAACTCAGCGGGCTGCCCTTCCTCTATATGCATCTGCTGATGGCGCTGATCGCGCTGGTGGTTTTCCAGATGATCGGCGGGATGACCGACTTCTACCGCTCATGGCGTGGCGTCAAGATCGCCACCGAACTCCTGCTGCTGTTGCAGAACTGGACCTTGAGTCTGGTCTTCAGCTTCGGGCTGGTGGCCTTCAACAACGACTTTGATAATCGTTTTGCCACCTATTTTGCCTGGTATCTGCTCACCAGCGTGGGGATGGTGGTCTGCCGATCGCTGATCCGCTACGGTGCCGGCTGGCTGCGTAACCGCGGCTACAACACCCGCCGGGTGGCGGTGGCCGGGAGTATGCCCGCAGGGCTGGCGCTGCTTGACGGCTTCCGAAAAGAGCCGTGGCTGGGGTTCGATGTGGTCGGTGTTTATCATGACGCGCAGCCCGGCGGCGTGTCGGCTGACTGGGCCGGTAACTATTCCCAGCTGGTTGACGATGCTAAAGCCGGCAAGATCCACAACGTCTACATCGCCATGCCGATGAGTGACGAGGCCAGAATCAAAACCCTGATGCGCAAACTGGCAGACACCACCTGCTCGGTGATCCTGATCCCCGATGTCTTCACCTTTAACATCCTGCATTCCCGCATTGAAGAGGTGAATGGTGTGCCGGTGGTGCCGCTGTATGACACGCCACTCTCGGGGCTTAACCGGGTACTGAAGCGCGTGGAAGATATCGTCCTCTCATCCCTGATCCTGCTGCTGATCTCCCCGGTGCTCTGCGCCATCGCGCTGGCGGTGAAGATCACCTCCCCGGGGCCGGTTATTTTTCGCCAGACCCGCTACGGCATGGACGGTAAGCCCATTATGGTGTGGAAATTCCGCTCCATGAAGGTGATGGAGAACGACCAGGTGGTGACCCAGGCGACGCAAAACGATCCGCGCGTCACCCGCGTCGGTAATTTCCTGCGCCGCACCTCGCTGGACGAATTGCCACAGTTTATCAACGTCCTGACCGGCGGCATGTCGATTGTCGGCCCGCGCCCGCATGCGGTGGCCCATAACGAGCAGTATCGCGCCCTGATTGAAGGCTACATGCTGCGCCACAAAGTGAAACCGGGCATCACCGGCTGGGCGCAGATCAACGGCTGGCGCGGTGAGACCGACACCCTTGAGAAGATGGAAAAACGCGTTGAGTTCGATCTGGAGTACATCCGCGAGTGGAGTCTCTGGTTCGATATCAAAATCGTTTTTCTCACCGTCTTTAAGGGCTTTGTGAACAAAGCGGCGTATTAACATGAGCTTACGTGAAAAAACCCTCAGCGGGGCAAAGTGGTCGGCTATCGCCACAGTGATCATCATCGGCCTCGGGCTGGTGCAGATGACAGTGCTGGCGCGCATCATTGATAACCACCAGTTTGGCCTGTTGACCGTCTCGCTGGTGATCATCGCCCTGGCCGATACGCTGTCGGACTTCGGTATCGCCAACTCGATCATCCAGCGTAAGGAGATCAGCCATCTGGAGTTAACCACGCTCTACTGGCTGAACGTCGGCCTCGGTGCGCTGGTGTTCGTGGCGCTGTTTCTGCTCAGTGATGTTATTGCTGACGCGCTGAATAACCCGGAGCTGGCCCCGCTAATGCGCGCCCTGTCGTTTGCTTTTGTGGTCATCCCCCACGGGCAGCAGTTCCGCGCCCTGATGCAAAAGGAGCTGGAGTTCAGCAAAATCGGCATGATTGAAACCAGCGCGGTGCTGGCCGGGTTTACCTTTACCGTGGTCAGCGCCCACTTCTGGCCGCTGGCGATGACGGCCATCCTTGGCTATCTGGTGAACTCTGCCGTGCGCACGCTGCTGTTCGGCTACTTTGGCCGCAAGATTTACCGTCCGGGTTTTCACTTCTCCCTCTCTTCGGTGTCGTCCAACCTGCGCTTCGGTGCCTGGCTGACCGCCGACAGCATCATTAACTATGTGAACACCAACCTCTCGACGCTGGTGTTGGCGCGCATCCTCGGTGCCAGCGTGGCGGGGGGCTATAACCTGGCCTACAACGTGGCGGTGGTGCCGCCGATGAAGCTTAACCCGATTATCACCCGCGTGCTGTTCCCGGCGTTCGCCAAAATTCAGGATGATACCGATAAGCTGCGGATCAACTTCTACAAGCTGCTGTCGGTGGTGGGGATCATTAACTTCCCGACGCTGCTGGGGCTGATGGTGGTCTCCGGCAATATGGTGCCGCTGGTGTTCGGTGAAAAATGGATCAGTATTGTGCCGATTCTGCAATTGCTGTGCGTGGTGGGCCTGCTGCGCTCCGTCGGCAACCCGATCGGTTCGCTACTGGATGGCGAAAGCCCGTGTCGATATCAGCTTCAAATTCAACGTGTTTAAAACATTTCTGTTTATTCCGGCGATCGTCATCGGCGGCCATCTGGCGGGCGCGATGGGGTGACGCTGGGCTTCCTGCTGGTGCAAATCATTAACACCGTGCTGAGCTACTTCGTGATGATTAAGCCGGTGCTGGGTTCCAGCTATCGGCAGTACATCCTGAGCCTGTGGCTGCCGTTTTACCTGTCGCTGCCGACGCTGGCGGTGAGCTATGGCCTGGGCATCGCCCTCAACGGGCATCTGCCTCTTGCCGCGCTGCTGGCGGTGCAGGTGGCTGCGGGTGCCGTGGCCTTTGCCGTGATGATTGTGCTGTCGCGTAATGCGCTGGTGGTAGAGATTAAGCGTCAGTTCTGCCGCAACGAAAAGATTAAAACGCTGCTTCGCGCAGGCTAATTTTAAGAGGTCATTATGAAATTACTGATTCTGGGCAACCATACCTGTGGTAACCGTGGTGACAGCGCCATTTTGCGCGGCCTGCTGGATGCCATTTACACCCTGTCGCCTGAGACCGAAGTCGATGTGATGAGCCGTTACCCGGTCAGCTCCTCCTGGCTGCTGAACCGCCCGGTAATGGGCGATCCGCTCTACAGCCAGATGAAACAGCACAACAATGCCGCAGGCGTGATGGGCCGGGTAAAGAAGGTGCTGCGCCGCCGCTATCAACACCAGGTGCTGCTGTCGCGTGTCACCGACACCGGTAAGCTGCGCAATATCGCCATCGCCCAGGGTTTTACCGATTTTGTTCGTCTGCTCTCCGGTTACGACGCCATCATCCAGGTGGGCGGTTCCTTCTTTGTTGATCTCTACGGCGTGCCGCAGTTCGAGCACGCGCTCTGTACCTTCATGGCGAAAAAGCCGCTGTTTATGGTCGGCCACAGCGTCGGGCCATTCCAGGATCCACAGTTCAACCAGCTGGCAAACTATGTGTTTGGCCACTGCGATGCCCTGATCCTGCGCGAGTCGGTGAGCCTGAATCTGATGCAGCGCAGCGAGATAGACACCCGCAAAGTGGAGCAGGGCGTCGATACCGCCTGGCTGGTGGATCACCAGGAGGCGAACTTTACCCCCAGCTACGCCGTACAGCACTGGCTGAACGTGGTCGGGCAGCAAAAAACGGTTGCCATCACCCTGCGCGAACTGGCCCCGTTCGACAAACGGCTGGGTACCACCCAGGCGGCCTATGAGAAGGCCTTTGCCGAGGTGGTCAACCGGGTATTGGACAGCGGCTACCAGGTGCTGGCGCTCTCCACCTGTACCGGGATCGACAGCTACAACAAAGATGACCGCATGGTGGCGCTGAATCTGCGCCAGCACGTCAGCGATCCGTCGCGCTACCACGTGGTAATGGACGAACTCAACGATCTTGAGATGGGCAAGCTGCTGGGAGCCTGCGATCTGACCGGTGGGCACGCGTCTGCATTCGGCGATCATCTCGATGAACTTTGGTACGCCAGCCATCGCCATTAACTATGAACACAAGTCTGCCGGGATCATGCAGCAGCTGGGCATGCCGGAGATGGCGGTGGATATCCGCCATCTGCTGGATGGCTCCCTGGGGGCCGATGGTGGGCGACACCCTCGGCCAGTTGCCGGCCATCAACGAACGCCTGGCGGTGGCGGTCAAGCCGAACGTGAAAATGGCATCAGAATGGTGAAATCGGTGCTGGATCGGGGTCGGGGAGGGCAAATGAAGGTTGGTTTCTTCTTACTGAAATTTCCGCTCTCGTCCGAAACCTTTGTGCTGAACCAGATCACCGCGTTTATTGATATGGGTTATGACGTGGAGATTGTCGCCCTGCAAAAGGGCGACACGCAAAATACCCACGCGGCATGGACGCAGTACGACCTGGCCAGCAAAACCCGCTGGCTGCAGGATGAACCGCAGGGCAAGCTCGCGAAGCTGTGCTACCGCGCCGCCAGACCCCTGCGTGGGCTGCATCGCCCGGGCACGTGGAAAGCGCTGAACGTTTCCCGCTATGGCGCTGAGTCGCGCAACCTGATCCTTTCCGCCATCTGCGGCCAGACGGTACGCCCCTGGCGCGCGGATGTGTTTATCGCCCATTTTGGCCCTGCGGGCGTGACGGCAGCCAAGCTGCGTGAGCTGGGGGTCATTGACGGAAAGATTGCCACCGTTTTCCACGGGAATCGACATCTCCAGCCGGGAGGTGTTGGCGCACTATACCCCGGAGTATCAACGCCTGTTCCAGCGCGGCGATATGATGCTGCCAATAAGCGATCTCTGGGCCGTACGGCTCAAAAGTATGGGTTGCCCGGCCGAGAAGATCACCGTCTCGCGCATGGGCGTGGATATGCAACGCTTTACCCAACGGCCGGTGAAGACGCCGGGAAGCCCGCTGCAGATCATCTCTGTGGCGCGCCTGACCGAGAAAAAAGGGCTTCACGTGGCGATTGAGGCCTGCCGCCAGCCTGAAAGCGCGTGGGGTTGCTTTTCACTATCGCATTCTCGGCATCGGCCCCTGGGAGCGCCGCCTGCGCACCCTGATCGAACAGTACGAGCTGGAAGACTATGTTGAGATGCCGGGGTTTAAACCCAGCCATGAAGTCAAAGCTATGCTCGATGCCGCCGATGTCTTTCTTATTGCCGTCAGTCACCGGTACCGATGGCGATATGGAAGGGATCCCGGTGGCGCTGATGGAGGCGATGGCGGTGGGGATCCCCGTTGTCTCCACCGTTTCACAGCGGCATTCCCGAACTGATCGAACCCGGCCACTCCGGCTGGCTGGTGGAAGAAAACAATCCGGCGGCGCTTGCCGGGCAGCTGGAGCGCTTTGCCGCGCTTGCCGACCACGAACTTTCGCCCGTGCTGCACAACGCGCGCCGGAAAGTAGAGACCGATTTCAATCAACACCTGATTAACCGGCAGTTAGCCACTCTGCTTCAGACGCTTTAAAAAGGGAGGCGATATGCCGAAAGAGATGACGCGCCGCGCGTTTGTCACCACCTGTTCCGTACTGGCCGCCGCACCGCTAATAGGCGTGCGGGCCGCAGCAAACAACGCCACGGTGGACATCAGTCGCTATAACCATCGTGACTGGATCGCGGCGTTCAAAAAGGCCTTTACCGAAGGCGACACGGTGGTGGTACCCGCCGGGCTTACCTGCGACAACATCAACACCGCCATTTTTATCCCGAGGGCAAAACCCTGCGCATCCGCGGCGCGCTGACCGGCAACGGACGCGGGGCGGCTGGTGTTGCAGGATGGCAGTAAGGTGATTGGCGAAGGGGAGGGGCGCAGCGAAAACATCACCCTCGACGTCCGCGGTTCCGACTGCGTGATCCAGGGGCTGGCGATGAGCGGTTATGGCCCGGTGACCCAGATTTATATCGGCGGCAAAAAACCGAGAGTAATGCGCAACCTGGTGATCGACAACCTGCGGGTCACTAAAGCCAACTATGCGATCCTGCGTCAGGGTTTCCATAACCAGGTGGATGGCGCACGGATCACTAACTGTCACTTCAGCTATCTGCAGGGCGATGCCATTGAGTGGAACGTGGCGATCAACGACCAGAACATCCTGATCTCCGACCACGTTATCGACCATATCGACTGCACCAACGGTAAAATTAACTGGGGCATCGGCATCGGGCTGGCCGGCAGTACCTATGATAATGCCTACCCGGAAGACCAGGCGGTGAAGAACTTTGTGGTGGCCAATATCACCGGCAGCAACTGCCGCCAGTTAGTGCACGTTGAGAATGGCAAACACTTTATTATCCGTAATGTTAAAGCCAAAAATATCACCCCGGATTTCAGCAAAAAAGCGGGCATTGATAACGCCACGGTAGCGATATATGGCTGTGATAATTTTGTCATCGATAATGTTGAAATGACCGGCAGCGCAGGCATGTTAATTGGGTACGGTGTGATTAAAGGCAATTATTTGTCGATACCGCAGAATTTTCGCCTCAACAATATCCATCTCGACAACCAGAAACTTGCGCGAAAGCTGCGCGGAATACAGATCTCCTCCGGCAATGCGACCTCGTTCGTGGCCATCACCAATATCGAGATGAAGCGTGCCACGCTTGAGTTACATAATAAACCGCAGCATCTTTTTATGCGTAATATCAACGTGATGCAGGATTCCAGTGTCGGGCCTGCCCTGAAGCTGAACTTTGATCTGCGCAAAGATGTGCGCGGGAAATTTATGGCTCGCAAAGAGACGTTGCTGTCGCTGGCCAACATTAACGCGATTAATGAAAAGGGCCAAAGCTCGGTGGATATTGACCGCGTCGATCACCATACCATTAACACGGAACGGCTGAATTTTAGTCTGCCAAAGCGCTAGAAATTAACCAGACGGCATTTTGCGAAGATTCCTGGAATTGAAGCGCGCGGATTCGGATTGCAACTACTGGAATTTAGACGATAGTTGCGTAACATCGTCATCAGATTTGTAGCAATCCGTGCTGGCGAAACCATGCTAAAGAGCTATAATTCGGCAACCATTTTTAAGGTGGAAGAAATATGATTAATTTGAAAGCGGTTATTCCGGTAGCTGGTCTGGGCATGCATATGCTCCCGGCCACAAAAGCCATTCCTAAAGAGATGCTGCCGATCGTTGACAAGCCGATGATCCAATACATCGTCGACGAGATTGTTGCTGCAGGGATCAAAGAAATCGTTCTGGTGACCCATTCTTCAAAGAATGCGGTAGAAAACCACTTCGACACCTCCTACGAACTCGAAGCCCTTCTGGAGCAGCGCGTTAAGCGTCAGCTGCTGGCAGAAGTGCAGTCCATCTGCCCGCCAGGTGTGACTATTATGAACGTTCGCCAGGCGCAACCGCTGGGGCTTGGTCACTCAATCCTGTGCGCGCGTCCTGTGGTCGGCGATAACCCGTTTGTGGTCGTGTTGCCGGACATCATTCTGGACAACGCCTCTGCCGATCCGCTGCGCTACAACCTTGCTGCTATGGTGGCGCGTTTCAACGAGACCGGCCGTAGCCAGGTGCTGGCGAAGCGTATGAAGGGCGATCTGTCCGAATACTCTGTCATTCAGACCAAAGAGCCGCTGGATTCAGAAGGTAAAGTCAGCCGTATCGTTGAGTTTATCGAGAAACCGGATCAGCCGCAGACGCTCGACTCCGATCTGATGGCCGTTGGCCGCTATGTGCTCAACGCTGAAATTTGGGCTGAGCTGGAGCGTACCGAGCCAGGCGCATGGGATCGTATTCAGCTGACGGATGCTATCGCGGAACTGGCGAAGAAGCAGTCTGTCGATGCGATGCTGATGACCGGTGACAGCTACGACTGCGGTAAAAAAATGGGATACATGCAAGCCTTTGTTCAGTATGGTCTTCGTAACCTGAAAGAAGGGCAAAAGTTCCGGGAAAGCATGAAGAAACTACTAACCAAAGACTAACGATTGGTTTGTCGTTGACTAAACGGCAGTGGATCATTCCAGGCTTTTATAAGCCATGTGAATGACACTGCCGTTTTCTTTTTAAATATTTTCTTAATTTTCAGTGGCTTAATCGATGTTTTTTTGTATGGCTGGCTTGCTTTTTTTCCCTTGTTTCTACACGCATTTAAGACGACAATTATTAATTGACTTAAACGCTACCCTGTCACGATTTGTCGGGGAAAGGCGATTACATACCTCTCAATATGATCACGTTCAGTGCACTGGTAGCTGTTAAGCCAGGGGCGGTAGCGTGTCTGATTTCTGAATATTCGCTTTAAGGCATTTTCAGAAATCCATTATCCCAATGTAAACATTTAACGGAAAATAACGCGTGAAAATTCTTGTTACTGGTGGTGCCGGTTTCATCGGCTCTGCGGTTGTACGACATATTATTCAAAACACCCAGGATTCGGTGGTTAATGTCGATAAATTGACCTACGCCGGTAACCTGGAATCTCTGGCTGAGGTGAGCAACAGCCCGCGTTACGCTTTTGAGCATGCCGATATTTGCGACAAAGCGGCAATGGACCGTATCTTTGCCGAGCATAAGCCTGACGCGGTGATGCATCTGGCGGCGGAAAGTCACGTTGACCGTTCGATTACCGGCCCGGCTGCGTTTATCGAGACCAATATCGTTGGGACTTACGTGCTGCTCGAAGCGGGCCGAGCGTACTGGTCAACGCTGGACGATCAGGCGAAAAAAGCGTTCCGTTTCCATCATATTTCCACCGACGAAGTTTACGGCGATCTGCCGCACCCGGACGAACATCCTGCGTCTACCGAGCTGCCGCTGTTTACCGAGACCACGGCGTATGCGCCAAGCAGTCCCTATTCAGCCTCGAAGGCGTCCAGCGATCACCTCGTGCGCGCATGGTTGCGTACCTACGGCTTCCCGACCATCGTCACCAACTGCTCAAATAACTACGGGCCTTATCACTTCCCGGAAAAACTGATCCCGCTGGTGATCCTGAACGCCCTGGACGGAAAAGCGCTGCCGATTTACGGCAAGGGCGATCAGATCCGCGACTGGCTCTATGTCGAAGATCACGCCCGTGCGCTCTATACGGTAGTGACCCAGGGTAAGCCAGGCGAAACCTACAACATCGGCGGCCATAACGAGAAACAAAACCTGGATGTTGTGCATACTATTTGCGATCTGCTTGATGAGATCGTGCCAAAAGATGGCTCTTATCGCGATCAAATTACCTATGTTACTGACCGCCCCGGCCATGATCGCCGTTATGCCATCGATGCGGATAAGATTAGCCAGACATTGGGCTGGAAACCGCAGGAAACCTTCGAGAGCGGGATCCGTAAAACGGTGGAGTGGTATCTGGCTAACACCCAGTGGGTCGAGAATGTCAAAAGCGGCAACTATCAATCCTGGATTGAACAGAACTACGGGGAACGTCAGTAATGAATATCCTTTTGTTCGGCAAAACAGGGCAGGTGGGTTGGGAGCTGCAACGCTCGCTTGCTCCCCTTGGTAACCTGATTGCCGTCGATGTTCACTCCAGCGAATATTGCGGTGATTTCAGCAATCCAGGAAGGCGTAGCGGAAACCGTGCGTCGCATTAAGCCAGATGTGATTGTGAATGCGGCGGCGCATACGGCCGTAGATAAAGCCGAATCAGAAGCAGAATTCGCCCAGTTGCTGAATGCCACAAGCGTTGAGGCCATCGCTAAAGAGGCGGCTAAAATCGGTGCCTGGGTTGTACACTATTCTACCGATTACGTTTTCCCGGGTAACGGCGAAGAACCGTGGCGAGAAACGGATGCGACAGCACCGCTGAATGTGTATGGCGAAACCAAGCTGGCGGGCGAAAAGGCTTTGCAGGCACACTGTGCTCGCCACTTAATTTTCCGTACCAGCTGGGTTTATGCCGGTAAGGGAAATAACTTTGCGAAAACCATGCTGCGTTTTTGCAAAAGAGCGGACAGAGATGTCGGTTATCAACGATCAGTTTGGCGCGCCAACAGGTGCTGAGCTGCTGGCAGACTGCACGGCACATGCGATCCGCGTGGCGCTGAAGCAACCTGATGTTGCAGGACTTTATCATCTGGTTGCGAGTGGGGGTGACTACCTGGCACGACTATGCCGCCCTGGTGTTCGACGAGGCGCGTAAGGCTGGTATTGAACTGGCGATTACTACGCTCAACGCCGTTCCTACCAGTGCTTATCCTACTCCGGCACGTCGCCCGAATAACTCCCGTCTGAACACAGATAAATTCCAGCAAAACTTTGATCTCGTATTACCTGCGTGGGAAACCGGCGTAAAGCGTATGCTGGCAGAATTGTTTACGACGACTGCGGTCTGACCTTACATTAAATGCCCGTTTACGGGCATTTTGCACATAAAGAGATGATGAAATGAAAACGCGTAAAGGGATTATTTTAGCCGGTGGTTCAGGAACTCGTCTGTACCCGGTCACTATGGCTGTCAGCAAACAACTGCTACCGATCTATGACAAGCCGATGATCTATTACCCGCTGACTACGCTGATGCTGGCGGGGATTCGCGACATTCTGATTATCAGTACCCCGCAGGATACGCCACGCTTTGAACAGCTGCTTGGTGATGGCAGTCAGTGGGGCCTTAACCTGCAGTATAAAGTCCAGCCAAGTCCGGACGGCCTGGCGCAGGCATTTATCCTGGGCGAAGAATTCATCGGCGATGACGATTGTGCGCTGGTGCTGGGCGACAACATCTTCTATGGTCATGACCTGCCGAAGTTGATGGACTCCGCGGTGAGTAAAGAAAGCGGTGCTACCGTCTTTGCTTATCATGTTAACGATCCTGAGCGCTATGGTGTCGTGGAGTTTGATAAAGACGGTACGGCTGTCAGCCTCGAAGAAAAACCGGTTGAGCCAAAAAGCAATTACGCCGTAACCGGACTCTATTTCTATGACAATAGCGTTGTTGAGATGGCGAAAAGCCTTAAGCCCTCTGCGCGCGGTGAACTGGAAATCACAGATATTAACCGGATCTATATGGAGCAGGGGCGTCTGTCCGTTGCCATGATGGGACGCGGTTTTGCCTGGCTGGATACCGGTACACATCAGAGTCTGATTGAAGCGAGTAACTTCATTGCGACCATTGAAGAGCGCCAGGGATTAAAGGTGGCCTGCCCGGAAGAGATTGCTTATCGAAAAGGGTTTATTGATGCGGAGCAGGTTAAGTCGCTTGCCAAACCTTTAGCGAAGAATGCCTACGGTCAATATTTGTTGAAGATGCTTAAAGGTTATTAACCTGACAATGTAGTTAATGTGACAACGTTGAATGCGGCACATCTCTATTTAAGCTCCTGAAAGGCCGTGATGCGTTTGAAAGGATGATGACAAGACGTCATGTCGCCGCATTCCAGACAAGTCATTTTGAATGATTGATTAATCAGATATGTGAGAAAAATCAGCCATTTCAGAAAAGGTTAAAATAAAAACACTTTTATGAACAGAAATTAATTAGCTTATGTCACTTTTGAAAAACAGCATATGGAATATGGCAGGGTATGCAATCCCAACATTAATAGCCATTCCAGCATTTGGAATCATCGCACGAAAAATAGGCGTTGAATTATTTGGCCTGTATACGTTGTCGATGATTGTCATTGGATATGCAAGCATATTTGATGCAGGTTTAACAAGAGCTGTAGTACGTGAAATAGCTTTATTAAAAGAAAATAAAGTAGACAGCAATATCGTCATTAATACATCGCTGGTCGCTATCTTTATATTAGGTGCGTTAGGCGGAGGGGCGTTATTTGTATTCAAGGATAATATCATCACCTTGCTTAATATTAGCAGCCAGTATTATTCCGATGTTTACAACTCAATCATTATTCTTGCCTTACTGATTCCTGTTTTCTTGGTGACGCAAATATTCCTCGCCGAACTTGAAGGCCGTGAATATTTTGGACACTTAAACATTCAAAAAAGCATAGGTAACTCACTTATTGCTGGTTTGCCTGTTTGCTTTGTATTCTACCAGGAAACTCTTTTCTATGCCGTATTAGGCATTGCTTTGGCAAGGATCATTTGCTTAGTATTAAGTTATTTATATGTCAGGAAAAGAATAACATTAGGTATAAAATATTTTTCACTCTCAGTGCTAAAGCGGATGTTTTACTTATGGAGGGGTGGGTCACCGTCAGTAATATTATCTCTCCGCTGTTGATCAGTATGGATAGATTTATCTTATCAAATATTGCGGGTGCATCGAAAATCTCTTTTTATACGGTGCCAAATGAGCTTGTAAACAGATTATCGATAATTCCCGGTTCGTTAGGTAAAGCTATTTTCCCAAAACTTAGCTGTTTGAATAATTATGATGAGTCTATTAAGCATCAAAAATATGCCTACAAGCTGATGACGCTTATCTGTTTCCCTCTGTGCCTTTTCGTATATTTGTTCGCAGAAAAAATATTAACTATCTGGATGGGTAGTCAATTTGCAGGAACATCGTCAACAATCCTACAAATTATGATTGTTGGCTTTTTCTTTAACTGCTTCTCACAAATACCTTTTGCAAATATACAAGCTTTCGGGAAAGCGAAATATACAGCTTATATTCATATGCTGGAATTTATCCCGTATATGATCCTGTTGTTTGTCTTTACAAAACAATTTGGCATTGTTGGTGTTGCCTTTTTATGGACTGCAAGGGTTATTGTTGATTTTATACTTTTGTATTATATGAGCCATAGATGTAATATTCTTATGAAGAAGCAAAGGTAAAGTGATGGTATATGTAATAGTATTAAACTGGAATGGTGCGAAAGACACATGTTTGTGTGTTAATAGCTTACTCCAGATGAATTATGATAAATTTAGAATTGTTATAGTAGATAATAAATCAACTGATGACTCATATACTACAATAAAAAATGAAGTAATCAATAAGGTCAGTGATAATAGCCAGGCTACGATAATTACTTCAGAAGATATTAATAAATATAAAGTTAAGCCTGATGAAAAAATAATTTACATTCAGTCAGACTATAATCGCGGCTATGCTGGTGGGAATAATCTTGGCGTGAAATTCGCGCTTAATCAGGATGATGCAGATTATGTCTGGGTGCTGAACAATGATACAGAAGTTGATGCCAATGCCCTCCAATATTTAGTTGATAAATGTAATCAAGATTCAAACATTGGGATATGTGGTTCTCGGTTGGTTTATTTTGATGACAGAGAAACTCAACAAGGCTTGGGTGGTTACATAATAAATGGCTGTGTACTACTAAACAATACGGCATTGGTGAAAGTGCTCATGCTAAATATAATGATGAAATTGTTGCACAGCAAATCGATTACGTAATCGGCGCGGCTATGTTCTTTACTAAAGAATGCTTAAATAAAATTGGTTTGATGTATGAAGACTATTTTTTATATTACGAAGAATTAGATATTTGTTTGCGAGCAAGAAAGGCTAACTTCAAGCTAGGTATCTGTTCTGATAGCATTGTTTATCATAAAGAAGGTGCAAGCACGGGTGGCGGAAAGAGCAAAGTTGCAGATTTTTGCTCCATCAGAAACCGGCTTCTTGTGACTGCCAATTTTATCCTGAATGTTACATCACAGTTTGGTTGTCTCTGTTTGGTGTTGCTTTTAACAGGGCCAGACGAAAAGAATTCAACAAGATGATTGTATGTCTTCTCATCATTTTTAGTTTTGGTAGGAAAAAATTACAACATGGAAAATAATCACAGCAAGATATTTATTTCCATTGTATCTCATGGTCATGATGATATGATTCGTGAAAGTGGGATTTTAGAACAAGTCAAAAATTATAAGGATGTATTCCTTGTAGTAAAAAATAATAAAATACATTCTTCTTTAAATGAAAATGATTCAGAATGTATCTATTTTATCAATGAGCATTTTAATCGTGGTTTTGGCGATAATAACAATATTGTTTTTAACTTCTGTAAAAATCATTTAAACATGAAAGAAGAAGATTACTTTATTGTTTTGAATCCAGATGTGTTAATTGATTTGAATGACGTAATAAAATTATGTGATTCTATGCGGCAAAATAATGAAAAAGCTGCAACAATAAATTTATATAAAGACGATTTAAAAAACTGTTTATGATAATTCGATAAGGCATTTTCCAAAGTTTAAGGATTTTTTCCTTTCATATCTTGGCTTTAAAAATAAACTATTATCGAAAAAAGCGCTGTCAATAATAAATGTATTGTTGATTGGGCTGCTGGTTCATTCCTCGCATTTCGGGCAGATCATTACGCCAGACTAGGCGGCTTTGATGAATCATTTTTCATGTATTGTGAAGATATCGATATTTGCTTTAGAAGCAAAGCAGAAGGTGTTGCTTTGGTTTATTACCCAACGATTAGCGCAGTGCATAAAGCACAGCATGCCAATAGATCATTATTCTCAAAACATTTCGTTTGGCATGTAAAAAGTATTATTAAATATTGTGCAAAAACCAAAGCCTTTTTTTAGTGGAGTACATTGATGAAAGTTGCATTTCTGTCATCCTATGATCCCACCTCAACAGGTAGTTGGTCAGGGACGCCTTATTATATGTTGTCTGCGTTAAAAAGACATAATATTGATGTTAAGGTGCTTGGTCCTATAAATTCGTTAACTAAACCATTTTTGAAAGCATTTAAACTGTTTCTTAAATTGTTTGGGATCAATTATGATTATAGTTATTCTTCAATTTTATCGTATGAGTACGCATTTCGGTTTAATAAAATTCTAAAAAAATATCAGATGTGGATTTCATTATCGCGCCGGCAGGCTCTACTCAAATAGCACATTTGAAAACTAATATTCCGATATTATATTTATCAGACACAACCTACGACCAGCTGAAAAAAATACTATAGCAATTTTAATTCTATTAATGATTCTTTCCATTATCAGGGGAGCAAGATAGGAAAGAGCTGCGTTAAATAATGCTGCAATAGTTTCCTTCCCTTCAGACTGGGCTGCTGAGTTTTGCGTTAAACATTACAAATTACCAGAGTCAAAAGTTAAAAAATTACTGTGGGGGGGCTAATATTAGTAGAACCTAATGCTCATCCGAAAATTAGAACACAAGATGATGATAAATCATTTACCTTATTATTCCTGGGCGTTGACTGGGAACGTAAAGGTGGAAAAGTAGCGTTAGAGGCAGTTGAATATTTACGTAAAAGCAAAAATATTGACGCTAAGCTTATTGTTTGTGGATGCACTCCTGAAACGAGCGAGCTTCCAGATTGGGTTGAAGTAACGGGCCGCTTAAATAAAGACATTCCATCTGACATGACTATTTTTAAAAATGTTCTCATGAAATCAGATGTACTGTTACTTCCAACAATAGCAGAATGCTATGGCATGGTGTTCTGTGAGGCGGCGGCTTATGGAATGCCAGTCGTTGCAACCAATACAGGTGGCATTAGCTCAATTGTTGTTGGAAGGTGAAAACTGGGTTGTTGATTGATGATCCAACCGATTCACTAGCCTTTGCAAACAGTATTTATGAAATAATAAACAATTTTGATAACTATAATCGTTATTCAAATAATGCATTTGAACGATATCATAGTCATTTAAATTGGGATGCGTGGGCGAAAAAAAATAATTGAGTTAATGTATGACTATAAATAATATTAGGCCTCACAATACGAATGCTTTTTTATTCTTTTTAATGCTTGTGTTTATTGCGCCTGATTTTATCTATTATAGATTAGGACTAGGGAATTTCTCGCTTTCAACGTTAGTCGCATTAACTGTTTTATTCGTTTGTTTGCGGTTGAAATGGATAACTCGTGATTGTCGTTTAGCAATTGCACTTGTCTTTTTTATATTGATATTGAATATAATTTCTAGCTTCTTTGTTAATGGTATCGCAGACCTCTTTAATATTAAGGTATATTTCTCTGTTGTATCATTACTGCTTATGGTTTACTTTGCATCTTGTTTTGCAAATAACATTAGCTATTTATCAGACTCCACTATTAAAAAAGCTTCATTTAGGATGTTTTACATTCTTTGTGCCATTGGAATGGTCGGAGCAGTGCTAATCATTGGCGGAGTAGTGCAAGATAAAAGCATGGTGTTTTTTCTCTGAACCCTCTGCATTTGCCTTGATATTTTTTGCCATTCTTCTCGTTTGCATTGTTTTATGCGAGAGGAACAACAACGATAATCATTTTTATCGTGTCGTTTAGTATTGCTCTTGCGGTACAGAATTTGACCTTACTGGTTGGTTTGGTCTTCTGCGTAATCGCTCTTAAAAAGGTCAGGATTTTACCTTTCGCTGTCGCTTTTTGTTTAATGTTGTTTGTCTGGACCTTTTATCAATTTACTTATGATTATACATACTTTTCCTCACGCTTAAGTTTTGCCAACTCTACTAACTTTTCTGTACTGGTCTATCTTTCTGGACTGGAACGTGCATTTTTAAACTTCACTGAAAGTTTAGGGTTGGGGACCGGCTTCAGCAAATGGGCTACAATGGCGTCGTTGGAGAAAGCCAAAAGGTACTGGAAAGCTTAGGGGCAGGGCATTTAAATTTGTATGATGGATCATTTATAGCGTCAAAGTTTATTTCTGAATTTGGACTGATTGGCTTAATTTTCTGTATCTTATTTACGCTTAAATTTATCAAGTCTTTCATTTCGTTTAACTCGAAAAAATCCTACTCTGCTCAGCATGTGTTAGCATATTGTTTCTTACTGTCATTCATTATCCCACTTTTCATCCGTGGTGCTGGGTATTTAAATCCATATGTGTTTATGATGTTATCTTCGATGTTTATGTATCGTAATTTATCAAAAAAAGTGTAATCTGGCGGAAAGGAATATTTATGTTTATAGTTATTTCAGGCGTTAACCTCGTAGAGGGGGGAACGCTTAAAGTATTCAGAGATGCATTGATAACATTAGATAAGAATACATCGCCTGAAGATACCGTTTATGCATTGGTGCATAAAAAAGAATTGTTCAATGATCTTGTCTTCGATAATATTACGTTTATTGAATATCCTGACATCAAAAAAAGCTGGCTCAAAAGGCTCTATTTTGAGCTTGTTACATGTAAGGGTTTGAGTAAAAAATGGGGCGCAGACGTTTGGTTGGCAATGCACGATATCACGCCTAATGTCGCAGTAAAAAAGCAATTTGTTTATTGCCATAACTGCTCTACAGTTTATAAGTCTAATTTCAAAGATTTTCTTTACGAACCCAAATTCTTCCTTTTTTCTAAATTCTATAATCTACTTTACAAAATCAATATTAAAAAGAATGATGCCATCATTGTGCAGCAACGTTGGTTTGGCGAGTATTTGAAAAATCATGTAGGCGCCGAGCGGTATATTGTTTCTCGCCCTATTAACCCTGTTGTTAATGACGCGAAACCTTCATTTAGTCCTGAGCATACGGTAAATCTTTTTTATCCTGCATTGCCTCGTACGTTTAAGAATTTTGAGTTACTGCTTGATGCCCTTTCGCTATTCAATGAGAAATCGCCTGCTCATAAAGGGAAGCTAACGCTTACGTTAACGTTTTCAGAAGATACGAATAAATTCTCAAAGTATATAATAGATAAGTATAAACATGTTGAAGGTGTTAATTTTACTGGCCTGCTAAACTTCGCCCAGGTTGAACAGGCTTATAATCAATGTGATGTCGTAATATTCCCGTCATTATTGGAAACATGGGGCCTACCCATTTCAGAAGCCAAGATGCATGCGAAGCCGATTATATTGGCTGATTTACCTTATGCGCATGAAACCTTGGGTAATTATGAGTGCGCTGCTTTCATTGATCCTTATTCCGCAGAGGATTTAGCAAACCTTTTTGTTGATTTAATGGATGGAAAACCCGTTTTCAATGAAGTGAATTTGAAAAAAGATGATGAATTTTATGATTGGGATAAAACCATAAAGCATTTATTAACAACAAATAACTAATATATTTCCTATTGTTAATATTAAAAAAATTATCTTTTAAAAAAAAACACTCGTTGAGTTAACATCTAAGCCACATTTCAAGCCGCGTATATGGCGCGGTGACCACACCTGACAGGAGTATGTAATGTCCAAACAACAGATCGGCGTCGTCGGTATGGCAGTGATGGGGCGCAACCTGGCGCTGAACATCGAAAGCCGTGGTTATACCGTCTCCGTTTTCAACCGCTCCCGTGATAAAACTGAAGAAGTGATTGCCGAGAACCCAGGCAAAAAACTCGTTCCTTTCTATACGGTGCAGGAGTTCGTTGAATCCCTGGAAACGCCTCGTCGCATCCTGTTAATGGTGAAAGCAGGCGCTGGCACCGATGCGGCCATCGACTCCCTGAAACCGTACCTGGAAAAAGGCGACATTATCATCGATGGCGGTAACACCTTCTTCCACGACACCATTCGTCGTAACCGTGAACTGTCAGCTGAAGGCTTCAACTTCATCGGTACCGGTGTTTCGGGCGGTGAAGAGGGCGCACTGAAGGGTCCATCTATCATGCCTGGCGGCCAGAAAGACGCCTATGAGCTGGTTGCGCCAATCCTGACCAAGATTGCTGCCGTTGCTGAAGACGGTGAACCGTGTGTGACCTATATCGGTCCAGACGGTGCGGGTCACTACGTGAAGATGGTTCACAACGGTATTGAATACGGTGATATGCAGCTGATCGCTGAAGCCTACTCACTGCTGAAAGGCGGCCTGAACCTTACTAACGACGAACTGGCGCAAACCTTTACCGACTGGAATAACGGTGAGCTGAGCAGCTATCTGATCGACATCACCAAAGACATCTTCACCAAGAAAGATGAAGAAGGTAAATACCTGGTCGATGTGATTCTGGATGAAGCGGCGAATAAAGGCACTGGTAAATGGACCAGCCAAAGCTCCCTGGATCTGGGCGAGCCACTGTCACTGATCACCGAATCGGTCTTCGCGCGTTACATCTCTTCTCTCAAAGAGCAGCGTGTTGCGGCATCTAAAGTGCTCACCGGTCCACAAACACAGCTGGCTGGCGATAAAGCAGAATTTATCGAAAAAGTCCGTCGCGCTCTGTACCTGGGTAAAATCGTCTCTTACGCGCAGGGCTTCTCTCAGCTGCGTGCCGCCTCTGATGAGAACAACTGGGATCTGAACTACGGTGAAATCGCGAAGATCTTCCGTGCCGGTTGCATCATCCGTGCTCAGTTCCTGCAGAAAATTACCGATGCATACGCTGAAAACGCGGGCATCGCTAACCTGCTGCTGGCCCCATACTTCAAGCAGATTGCTGATGATTACCAGCAAGCGCTGCGTGACGTCGTGGCTTACGCAGTACAGAACGGCATTCCTGTGCCAACCTTCTCTGCTGCAGTCGCTTATTACGACAGCTACCGTGCTGCCGTTCTGCCTGCGAACCTGATTCAGGCGCAGCGCGACTACTTCGGCGCGCACACCTATAAACGTACCGATAAAGAAGGTGTTTTCCACACCGAGTGGCTGGATTAATCTGATTTAACTCAGTCATGTAGCGAGACCCGGTGAATGTCACCGGGTTTTTTTTATTTGTAATATCCCCGTGTTGCCTAACCCTGGTCATCGGGGCAGCGTTAATGCAGCATAAAACACTACAATTGTTCCTTTCTGCAGCCGGCCATTCGCCTTGACATCAACTCAGCATACGGGGTAAAAACCCCAAAAGTTGCTTATAGCGGTGGGGCGGTTGTCGCTCCCGACACTTAACTTAAAGACGTTAATTCAATGAAAATAACAATCTCAGGAACAGGTTATGTGGGTCTCTCTAACGGGATCCTGATTGCGCAGCACCATGAAGTGGTGGCCCTGGATATCGTGCAGGCCAAAGTAGATATGTTGAACCAGAAGATCTCACCCATCGTGGATAAAGAGATCCAGGATTATCTGACGAATAAGCCATTGAATTTCCGTGCGACCACTGACAAAGTTGACGCCTACACCGGGGCGGATTTTGTCATCATTGCCACGCCAACCGACTACGATCCAAAAACGAACTATTTCAACACGTCGAGCGTAGAAGCGGTGATTAAGGATGTGACGGCGATTAACCCGAATGCCGTGATGATCATCAAATCAACCATTCCTGTCGGCTTCACCCAATCGATAAAAGAAGAGCTGGGTATCGATAATGTCATTTTCTCACCTGAGTTCCTGCGTGAGGGCAGGGCATTGTACGATAACCTGCACCCGTCTCGTATCGTCATTGGTGAGCGCTCCGAGCGTGCGGAACGTTTTGCTGCCCTGCTGCAGGAAGGCGCCATTAAAAAGGACATCAATGTTCTTTATACCGACGCCACAGAAGCGGAAGCCATCAAACTCTTTGCCAATACCTATCTGGCCATGCGTGTTGCCTATTTTAACGAGCTGGACAGCTACGCAGAGAGCCTGGGCTTGAATACCCGCCAGATCATTGAAGGCGTCTGCCTCGACCCGCGTATCGGTAACCACTACAACAACCCTTCCTTCGGTTACGGTGGCTACTGCTTGCCAAAAGATACCAAGCAGCTGCTGGCTAACTACCAGTCCGTACCGAACAACTTAATCTCTGCGATTGTAGATGCTAACCGCACGCGTAAAGACTTCATCTCTGATTCCATTCTGGCGCGCCACCCTAAAGTTGTGGGCGTGTACCGTCTGATTATGAAGAGCGGTTCGGATAACTTCCGTGCCTCCTCCATTCAGGGGATTATGAAGCGTATTAAGGCAAAAGGCGTTCAGGTCATCATTTATGAGCCGGTGATGAAGGAAGACGAATTCTTCCATTCCCGGGTGGTCCGCGACCTGGATGCCTTCAAGAAAGAGGCCGATGTGATTATCTCTAACCGAATGGCGGAAGAACTCTCCGACGTGGCGGATAAGGTCTATACCCGCGATCTGTTTGGTAACGACTGACTTTATCAACAGCAGAAAAAAGCCCGGCAATTATGCCGGGCTTTTTTTTAAACCTTATAAAACTCGCGATACCAGTCAACGAAGTTCTTAACGCCTTCTTTCACCGAGGTCTGAGGTTTAAAGCCGATAACCTCATACAGCGCCGTGGTATCTGCGCTGGTTTCCAGCACATCACCGGCTGGATCGGCATCATGTTTTTGTCAGCTTCAATGCCTAACGCCTCTTCCAGCGCCGTGATGTAGTCCATCAGTTCAACAGGGGAGCTATTCCCGATGTTATAGACACGATAAGGCGCGGAGCTGGTCGCAGGGGAGCCAGACTCCACCGTCCAGTTACTGTCCGCCTGGGGAATAACGTCCTGCAAACGAACAATCGCTTCAGCAATGTCATCGATATAGGTGAAGTCACGCTTCATCTTGCCGAAGTTATAGACGTCGATACTTTTGCCTTCAACCATGGCTTTGGTGAATTTAAACAACGCCATGTCAGGACGCCCCCACGGGCCGTAAACAGTAAAGAAGCGCAGGCCAGTCGTCGGCAGACCATACAGGTGGGAGTAGGTATGTGACATCAGCTCGTTGGCTTTTTTGGTCGCGGCGTACAGCGAAACCGGGTGATCCACGGAGTCATCCGTTGAGAACGGCATCTTACGGTTCAGACCGTACACGGAACTGGAGGAGGCATAAAGCAGATGCTGCACCTTATTATGACGGCAGCCTTCCAGTACGTTCAGATGCCCCACCAGGTTGGCTTCTGCATAAGCATGTGGGTTATCCAGGGAGTAGCGCACGCCAGCCTGGGCGGCGAGATGGATCACCCGATCGAATTTTTCTGTAGCGAAGAGGGCCGCCATACCGTCGCGGTCGGCCAGTTCAAGCTTATGGAAGCTAAAATTCGCGGAGGTGAGCAGATCAAGACGCGCCTGCTTCAGGTTCACATCGTAATAGTCATTAAGGTTGTCGATACCCACAACCTGATGTCCGGCATCCAGGAGCCGCTTGCTGACATGAGCGCCGATAAAGCCTGCAGCGCCAGTGACCAGAAATTTCATAACTGTCCTCATCTGTTACGTATCATGTCCGGTGCGTTAAGTACCGGATTTGGGGTATGATAACGCGATGCGAAAGGTATCCAAACATCATATTTTCGATATGCCTAATCGGATTCCTATAGAAAATCCGAAAACAATCGATAAACTATATCTGAAACTTTATTATTTGCGCTTTTTCGCCTTCTAAGGATTATATGACGCACAACAACAATAACACGGTCATGCGAAGCAATGACCCTGAACAGATTGATTTGATTGATCTATTGGTACAGCTGTGGCGTGGAAAATGGCTAATTGCTGTGTTTATCGCCATCGCCCTTATAATTGCTGGCCTGTACCTGGCCTTTGCCAAAGAGAAGTGGACATCTACCGCGATCATCACTCAACCTGATGCCGCTCAAATTGGCAGTTACAGCAACGCGCTGAATATCCTTTATGGTAGTAATGCGCCGAAACTGACTGAAATCCAGGCGAGCGTAATCACGCGTTATAACGCCTCCTTCTCCGCATTATCCCAGACGCTGGAAAACGGTGCTGTCCCGGAATCCCTGACTATCGAGCCTACCGTTAAAGGCCAGGATATCCCTCTCAGCATTAAATATGTGAGTAGCTCAGCCGAAGCGGCGCAAAAGCAGGTAGCGCAATATATTCAGCAGATTGATGAGCAAATTCAAAAAGAGCTGGAAGTTGATCTGAACGATAACATCAAGCAGCAGGTCACCAGCTTGAACGATGTGCTGGGTAACCAGGAGACCATCGCTCAGGAACAAAAAGATGTGCGAATCAAGCAAATCACAGAAGCCCTGAAGTATGCTGAAGCGGCCAACATTACCACCCCAAAAATCCAGCAGACTCAGGACGTTACGCAAGAAACGATGTTCCTGTTAGGGACTGAAGCGCTGCAATCCATGATTGCCCATGAATCTTCACGTCCACTGACGCTGTCCGACAGCTATTATCAGAACAAACAGAAACTGCTCGATATTCAAAAACTGAAAATCGATCCGACAACCATCCATGCCTATCGCTATGTCATGAAGCCGGACCTGCCGATTCGTCGTGACAGTCCTAAACGTTCGTTGGTACTGGTTCTGGCGGTACTGCTGGGCGGGATTGTCGGTTCCGGCATTGTGTTAGGACGTAACGCCCTACGCAACTACCAGAGCAGGGCTTAAAAGCTGAAAAAAAAACCGGGTTTCCCCGGTTTTTTTATTTGTGCCTCTGACGGAGATTCTCAATCACGGTGGTCAAATCTAAGTCCTGATCCTGTAGCAGCACCAACAGGTGATACATCAGGTCGGAGGCTTCATTCGTCAGTTCGGCCCGGTCGTTCACGGTGGCGGCCAGGGCTGTCTCTACGCCTTCTTCTCCCACTTTCTGCGCAATGCGCTTGGTGCCGCTGGCATAGAGCTTCGCGGTATAGGAACTTTGCGGATCGGCAGTTTTGCGCTCAGCTAATAGTTGTTCCAGCTGGTACAGGAAAAGCCACTGGTGGCTGGCGTCGCCAAAGCAGCTGCTGGTGCCCAGGTGACAGGTGGGGCCGATGGGATTGACCAGTACCAGCAGGGTATCGTTATCGCAGTCCGGGGTGATGCTGACCACATTCAGAAAATGGCCGGACGTTTCACCTTTGATCCACAGACGCTGTTTAGTGCGTGAGAAGAAGGTCACTTTGCCGCTATCGATGGTCTTCGCCAGGGCATCCTGATTCATATAACCCAGCATCAGCACTTCACCGGATACCGCGTGCTGCACCACGACTGGCATCAAACCGTCCGTTTTTTCCCAGTCCAGCTGCGCACGTTGTTGCTCTGTTAACATACCCTGATCTCCACGCCCTGATTTGCCAGGAACGTTTTTAACTCACCAATATTAATAATCTGCTTGTGGAACACCGAGGCTGCCAGCGCGCCATCTACGTCGGCATCGCGGAAGGCTTCAAGGAAATGTTCCATGGTGCCCGCACCACCTGAGGCAATCAGCGGTACATGGCATACTTCGCGTACTTTCTTTAACTGCGCCAGGTCGTAGCCGTTACGCACCCCGTCCTGGTTCATCATATTCAGGACGATCTCGCCCGCGCCGCGCTTCTGTACTTCCTGCACCCAGTCCAGTATCTCCCACTGGGTGACACGGGTACGGCTCTCATCGCCGGTATACTGGTTGACGTGGTATTTGCCGGTGGCCTCGTCAAACCAGGTATCGATCCCGACCACGATGCACTGCACGCCAAAGCGATCGGCCAGACGGGTAATCAGCTCCGGCTCAGCCAGGGCAGGGGAGTTAATGGAAATTTTGTCGGCGCCGAAGGTGAGGATTTTTGCCGCGTCGTCAGCCGATTTGATCCCGCCCGCCACGCAGAACGGAATATCAATCACTTCCGCCACGCGCGCAACCCAGCTTTTATCCACCACGCGACCATCGCTGGAGGCGGTGATATCGTAAAAGACCAGCTCATCGGCACCTTCTTCCGCATAGCGTTTTGCCAGGGGAACGATGTCGCCGATGATCTCATGATTGCGGAACTGCACGCCTTTAACGACCTGGCCATCACGCACGTCGAGACAAGGAATTATCCGTTTTGCCAGCATTGAATCGCCTCCTTCACAGTAAATTTTTCTTCCAGCAGGGCGCGTCCAACGATGACCCCACGTACCCCGGTCCCGCGCAGGGCGGCGATATCATTCAAATCACCAATACCGCCGGATGACTGGAACGCCACCTGCGGATAACGGGCGCAGACCTCTTCGTACAGCGACACGTTAGAACCGGCCAGCGTGCCGTCACGGGAAATATCGGTGCAAAGGACATGTTTCAGGCCCACCGGCAGATAGCGTTCGACCAGCGCTTCCAGCGTCACGCCGGAGTTTTCCTGCCAGCCGCTGACCGCGACCTGCTTGTTTCCCTGTTCGTCGATACGGACATCCAGCGCCAGCACCAGCGCGTCAGCGCCAAAGCGACGGAACCAGCCTTGTACCGTCTCGGGATCTTTTACCGCGGTAGAGCCCACCACTACGCGCGCCACGCCTGCTTCCAGCAGGGCGGCTACGTCCTCTTCAGTGCGCACGCCGCCGCCAACCTGCACCGGCACGTTAACGCCCGCGACCAGTGTTTTCAGCAGCGGGATTTGGCGTTTGGCCGGATCTTTCGCGCCGGTCAGGTCAACCAGATGCAGCACTTCTGCACCCTGCGCAGCATAGTCCTGCAGGCGTGGCAGCGGATCGTTGCCATAGTCGCGTTGCTGGCCATAATCGCCCTGGTGCAGACGGACAACCGTGCCGTCGATTAAATCTAAAGCGGGAATAATCATCACATCTCCAGGAAGTTTTTCAGCAACTGCGCGCCAGCGGCCCCGGAACGCTCTGGGTGGAACTGCACGCCGTAGAAATTGTCTTTCTGCACGGCGGCGGTGAAGGCTTCGCCATACTGGCACTGGGCGATGGTATTGGCGTTCACCGGCATCGCGTAGCTGTGCACAAAATAAAAATATGCCCCGTCCTCGATACCGCGGAACAGTCGGTCACCCGCTTTCGGGTAGACGCGGTTCCAGCCCATATGCGGCAGCGGCAGGCCATGGTCGGTCATTTTCGGCACATCCTCATCGATAATGCCCAGCAAATCCACACCGTTGGACTCTTCGCTGCGACGTCCCAACAACTGCATTCCCAGACAGATGCCCAGCACTGGCTGGGTACAGGCTTTAATCAGCTCAACCAGCTCGCGCTGGTGGATCTGATCCATCGCCGCCTGTGCCGTACCGACGCCAGGTAAAAAGAGTTTACTCGCGTGCAGCACGACATCCGGGTCGCGGCTGACCAGCGGATCGTAACCGTGGCGCGCAATCGCGGATTTCACTGAGTTGAGGTTGGCGCAGCCGGTATCGAGGATCACCACGTTCATTACAGCACTCCTTTCGACGACGGCAGGGTATCGCCTTCTACGCGAATGGCCTGGCGCAGGGTGCGGCCAAAGGCCTTAAACAGGCTCTCCACGCGATGGTGATCGTTCTTACCTTTAGTTTTCAGGTGCAGCGTCAGGCCCATGGTGTAGGAGAGGGAGCGGAAAAAGTGCTCAACCATCTCGGTGCTCAGATCGCCCACGCGCTGATAGGTAAAGTCGGCTTTATATTCCAGATGCGGACGGCCGGAGATATCGAGCGCACAGCGGGCCAGGCACTCATCCATCGGCAGCACAAAGCCAAAACGGTTGATTCCGCGCTTGTCGCCCAGGGCCAGCTTCAGAGCCTCGCCCAGCGCCAGGCCGGTATCTTCCACGGTGTGGTGATCGTCAATGTAGAGATCGCCTTTAACGCCTATCTCCATGCGGAAGCCGCCATGGGTGGCGATCTGATCCAGCATATGATCGAAGAAGCCCACACCGGTGTGGATCTTGCTGCTGCCTTCGCGATCCAGCCAGACCTTGACATCGATCTGCGTCTCTTTCGTATTGCGCTCCACGTGGGAGTAGCGGTCACGTTTGGTCAGCTGTTCGCCAATCATCGCCCAGTTCAGGGTCTCACGCTGATAGCGCAGGCCAGTGATGCCCATGTTGGTCGCCAGCTCAATGTCCGTCGCGCGATCGCCAATCACATAGCTGTTGGCTTTATCCAGCGCCGTGTCGGCCAGATACTGCGCTACCAGCTGCACTTTCGGCTTGCGGCAATCACAGTTGTCGGCAGGCAAGTGCGGGCAAATCAAGACCTCATCAAAGACCACGCCCTGAGAGGTGAGGATCTGCATCATCAGATCGTGCGGGCCGTCGAAATCAGCCTGCGGGAAGCTATCCGTGCCGAGGCCGTCCTGATTGGTGATCATCACCAGCTTATAACCGGCTTTTTGCAGCTTAAGCAGCACCGGAATGACATCGGCTTCAAAAGCCAGCTTGTCGAAACGATCGACCTGATAGTCACTGGGTGGTTCCGAAATGATAGTGCCGTCACGATCGATAAAGAGGTACTTCTGGCTCATACTTTCTCCGCATTCAGGGCGTCGATAACGCGCTGGCTCTCTTCACGGGTACCCACGGTAATGCGTAAGCAGCCACTTAAAGAGGGTTGTTTGTTCTGGTCTCGTAAGATAATGCCCTGATCCCACAAAGATTTAAATACTGCACTTGAGGCGGTAAAACGCGCCAGAATATAGTTGGTTTCCGAATCGAAAACCTGCTCTACGCAGGGGATGGTTTTCAGCTGGCTGACGAGATACGCACGCTCGTCGAGGATCTGCGCCACGCGACTCCGCATGGCCGTGATGCCATCTGCCGACAGCGCCTGGGCGGCGATATCCGCGACCGGCGTTGAAAGCGGATAAGGGGCAATCACTTTCATCAGCAGGTCGATCACCTCTTTATTGGCCAGCGTAAAACCGCAGCGCAGCCCGGCCAGGGCGAAGGCTTTTGAAAGCGTACGCAGGATCACCAGGTGCGGATACTCCGCCAGCCACCCTGCGAGGGTCGCCTGCGGGCAGAACTCGATATAGGCTTCATCGGCCACCACCAGGGCTTTACCGCGGGTCATTTCCAGCAGAGTGCGGATATCCTCCGGGTTAATCAGCTGGCCGGTAGGGTTGTTCGGGCTGCAGACAAACACCACCTTTACACCATCAAGATTGTCGGCAATGCCCTGCAAATCCAGCTGCCAGTTTTCCAGAGTAGGCACTTTACGCAGCTCAACGTTAAAGGTTTCGCTGCTGACGCTGTACATCCCGTAGGTCGGTGGACAGTAGAGTACTGCGTCTTTACCCGGCTCGCAGAAGGCGCGGATCAGCAGTTCAATGCCTTCATCCGCGCCGCGGCTGACCAGCACCTGCTCAGGTTGTACACCGGCATAGGCCGCATAGTTTTCAATCACCGCTTTCGGCTGACATTCCGGGTAGCGGTTCAGCGTCTGCTGGCTCAACGCGAAATGAACGGCGGTAGGGAATTCATTCGCGTTCAGCCATACATCGCCATTGCCACCCAGGCGGCGGGCAGACTGATAGGGGGTCAGGGCGCGAACGTTCTCGCGGGCTAACTCTTCAATACTCATGCTTGCTCCTTCAGGGCGGCAACGCGCAGCGTTACGGCATTTTTGTGGGCAGTCAGCCGTTCGGCTGCGGCCAACGTTTCAATCGTTGCGGCAAGAGAGGCGAAGCCCTCACGGGAAAGCTCCTGCACGGTCATGCGCTTCTGGAAATCCGCCAGCCCCAGGCTGGAACAGGTAGAGGTATAGCCCGTAGGTCGGCAGCACGTGGTTAGTGCCGGAGGCGTAATCACCTGCGGATTCCGGTGACCAGTCGCCAAGGAACACCGAACCGGCGCTGGTGATACTGTCGACCAGCTCACGGGCATTGCGGGTTTGAATGATCAGGTGCTCCGGGCCGTAGAGATTGGAAATGGCGATACACTGCGCCAAATCCCGGGCGACGATCAGACGGCTGGCAGAGAGCGCCTGGCGAGCAGTATCGGCACGCGGCAGATCGGCAAGCTGACGTTCGACCGCTTCACCCACCCGTTTTGCCATACCGGCATCCGGCGTCAGCAGGATAACCTGCGAATCCGGGCCGTGCTCTGCCTGGGAAAGCAGGTCCGAGGCCACGAAATCCGGCGTCGCGCCGCTGTCGGCAATGACCAGCACTTCAGAGGGGCCAGCCGGCATATCGATAGCCGCACCGTCCAGCCGTTGGCTGACCTGACGTTTCGCTTCGGTCACAAAGGCGTTACCCGGACCAAAGATTTTATCCACTTTAGCGATGGACTCCGTACCCAGCGCCAGGGCGGCAATGGCCTGTGCCCCGCCGACTTTGAAAATCTCCTGAACGCCGCAGAGTTGCGCCGCATAGAGGATCTCATCGGCAATCGGCGGTGGAGAGCAGAGCACCACCTTGCGACACCCGGCGATACGCGCCGGGGTGGCAAGCATCAGCACCGTAGAGAAGAGCGGTGCGGAACCGCCCGGAATATATAAACCCACCGAGTCAACCGGACGGGTTACCTGCTGGCATCGCACACCCGGCAGGGTTTCCACATCCACAACGGGCAGGGCTTGCGCGCGGTGGAAGGTGTCGATGTTGTTGACCGCCACCGCCATCGCCTGCTTAATGTCATCGCCCAGGCGGTTACAGGCGTCCGTGATTTCCTGCTCGCTCACCTTCAGCGCACCGACTTCGGTTTTGTCGAATTTGGCGCTGTATTCCCGCAGGGCATCGTCGCCACGGGCTTTCACATTGTCCAGAATCTCAGCCACGGTACGGGTAATGCTTTCGGAGGCAGAGATAGCCGGGCGCATCAGCAGGTCGCGCTGTTGTTCCGCGCTACAGGTGTTCCAGTCGATAACGGTGTTAAAGGTCATGGTGGTTACTCCATCATCTTCTCAATTGGCAACACCAGGATCGAACTGGCACCCAGCGCTTTCAGTTTTTCCATGGTTTCCCAGAACAGGGTTTCGCTGCTGACCATATGCATCGCCACGCGCTGTTGATCCCCTGCCAGCGGTAGAATGGTTGGACGCTCGGCACCTGGCAGCAGGGCAATAACCTCATCCAGACGCTCAGTCGGCGCATGCATCATAATGTATTTCGATTCGCGGGCCTGGATCACCCCCTGAATACGGGTCAACAGACGGTCAATCAGCTGCTGCTTGGCTTCCGGCATCTCGCCGTCGCGCTGGATTAGGCAGGCTTTAGAGCGGTAGATCACCTCAACTTCGCGTAGGCCGTTGGCCTCCAGGGTCGCGCCAGTGGAGACCAGATCGCAGATTGCGTCCGCCAGACCGGCACGCGGCGCCACTTCAACAGAGCCGTTGAGCAGGCAGGATTTAAACTGGACCCCTTTCTGATCGAGATAACGCTTCAGCAGGTGAGGGTAAGAGGTGGCGATACGCTTGCCATTCAGTGCAGCCGGGCCGTCCCATGCTTCGTCAGCCGGGGTTGCCAGCGACAGGCGGCAACCGCCAAAATCGAGACGGCGCAGCGTAAAGTAGCGCGGGTCTTCGCCCTGTGCGCGGCGGGTGAGAAGTTCTTCTTCCAGCACGTTCTCGCCAATGATGCCCAGATCCACCACGCCGTCCATCACCAGACCCGGAATGTCATCGTCACGCACGCGCAGAATATCAATCGGCATATTCTCTGCCAGCGCAATCAGGCGCTGAGTGTGCAGGTTGATTTTGATGCCGCAGCGCGCCAGCAGTTCGCGTGAATCGTCGCTAAGACGACCTGATTTCTGCATAGCTATGCGTAAACGTGAATTATCTAACATTGTCGGTTCCTCATGATCCTGTTGTAACTTGCCTGAACACGGTCCAAAAAAAAGCCCCCGGAAGGCGATCTTCCGGGGGCTTTTTCTTGCGTTCCTGCACCGCTGGAAGATCTAACTGTCTTCCAGCACACATCGCCTGAAAGACTAGTCAGGATGATGGTGATGATGGTGGTGTTTAAATTGAACGCGTGTCATAAAATTCTCGATGAATGCTTATTCATGTGATGTCGTTTAACCTAAACCACTTACGCTACATAAAGCAAGGGCTTTTTTTAATCATTAAACGATTTCATATTGGTGCTATCAATTGTCAGTTGCGCATGGCTGGCGTAGCCTTAAAGCAGAGGCGTAAACGTCAGGAGAAAACGCATGAAAAAGGTCGCAATTGTCGGTCTGGGATGGCTTGGAATGCCGCTGGCCATGTCGTTGTTGTCACGGGGCTGGCAGGTCACCGGCAGTAAAACCACCGTGGATGGGGTCGAGGCGGCGCGGATGTGCGGCATCGAGAGCGTTGAATTGCGCCTGGAGCCAGAGTTAGTGTGCGACACCGACGATCTGGATACGCTAATGAGTGATGTGGATGCGCTGGTGATCACCCTGCCGGCACGCCGCACCGGGCCGGGTGAGAATTATTATCTGCAGGCCGTACAGGAAATTGTCGACAGTGCCCTCGCGTACCATATTCCCCGCATTATTTTCACCAGCTCCACCTCGGTATATGGCGATGTGGACGGCACCGTGAAAGAGAATATGCCGCGCCAGCCGGTGACGGCAAGCGGGCGGGTTTTAAAAGAGCTGGAAGACTGGCTGCACAATTTACCGGGTACCCAGGTAGATATATTACGGCTGGCGGGGCTGGTGGGGCCGGGGCGCCATCCTGGTCGCTTTTTTGCCGGAAAATCAGCGCCTGACGGCCAACATGGCGTCAATCTGGTGCATCTTGAAGATGTGATCGGCGCAATTACCCTGCTATTACAGGCTCCAAAGGGCGGGCACATCTATAATATATGTGCGCCCTCTCATCCAACACGCAGTACATTTTATCCGGTGATGTCGCGTCAGCTTGGCCTGGCGCCGCCGCACTTCCACGATGCCCCGGGAGAGGGGAAGGGCAAATTGATTGATGGGAACCGCATCTGTCATGAACTGGGATTTGAGTATCTCTTTCCCGATCCGCTGGTTATGCCTATGGAGTAACGCCGCTGGCGGAGCGTAAGCGCACCACAAGGGGGTGAGCATGAAACCGCTGCTGGATGTCCTTATTATCCTTGATGCACTGGAAAAAAGAGGGGAGCTTTGCTGCGGCCTCGGCAAAGCTCTTTAAAACTCCTTCGGCACTCAGCTACACCGTTCACAAGCTCGAAAGCGATCTGAATATTCAGATCCTTGACCGTTCCGGCCACCGGGCGCGCTTTACCCGCACCGGACAAATGCTGCTGGAAAAAGGCGTGACGTACTGCATACGGTACGTGAGCTGGAAAAGCAGGCCGTCAAAACTGCATCAGGGCTGGGAAAAACGAACTGATTATTGGGGTCGATGATACATTCCCCTTTTCCCTGCTTGCACCGCTCATCGAAGCCTTTTACGAACGGCACAGCGTTACCCGCCTGAAGTTTATCAATGGCGTGCTGGCTGGCTCCTGGGAGTCGCTGGTGCAGGGCGAGCGGATATTGTCGTCGGCGCGCTGCTTGAGCCGCCGCAATTAAGTGATTTTGGCTTTGCCTGTCTCGGCACCTGGAACAGGTGTTCGTCATTGCACCACACCATCCCCTGGCCCAGGAGCCAGAGCCGGTTAACCGACGAGTGATTAAAAACTATCGCGCCATCGTGGTAGGTGACAGTTCATTACCGAGCTGTGCGGCCTCTTCGCAGTTACTGGACGATCAGGAAGCCATCACAGTATTTGATTTTAAAACCAAGCTGGAGCTGCAAATTAGCGGCTTAGCTGCGGTTATCTGCCACGTTATTTAGCCCAGCGCTATATTGAAAGCGGAGCGCTAATAGAGAAACAGGTTATCGCGCAATCCAGTTATGATTCCGTATGGATAGGCTGGAATGAGCAGACAGCCGGGCTTGCCAGTGCATGGTGGCGACAAGAAATTTTAGCAAATAGTGCTATTGCTGCCGTTTATGCGCAGGGTGCGGCTGAAAAATCAGGTGAATAATAAAAAATTTAACTTTAGGATGCCTTCCGATCTCTTGCATTTTAACTATCATTTAGGGAAAATGCGCCGCAGCAAACATGGAATAATCGACGATATAAAAGGCGTCGATTATTTTTTTTGCATGTAAGAAAACCATTAAATCCAAGAGGCCGGGCTTCGTACCGGATAGATATTTACTAAAATCCGACAGTTGTTGTCGCTGAGGAAGAAAGAAATGGGCAATTTTTCGCTTACGTGGCGGTATTCACCGTAAAGGAGAATAACTATGTCGCTTAACGCAACTCCAAAAACCTCTCGCGTGGAATTACGTAAAACGCTTACGTTAATTCCGGTTGTTATGATGGGCCTTGCCTATATGCAGCCGATGACGCTGTTCGATACGTTTGGTATCGTTTCAGGCCTCACTGACGGTCACGTTGCAACGGCGTATGCCTTTGCGCTGATCGCGATCCTCTTTACCGCGCTGAGCTACGGCAAGCTGGTTCGCCGCTTCCCGTCCGCAGGCTCTGCGTACACCTATGCTCAGAAATCCATTAGCCCGGCTGTCGGCTTTATGGTGGGCTGGTCATCTCTGCTGGACTACCTGTTCATGCCGATGATCAACATTCTGCTGGCAAAAATTTATTTTGAAGCGCTGGTGCCTTCCGTACCGTCGTGGATCTTCGTTGTAGCGCTGGTGGCCTTTATGACCATCTCTAACCTGCGCAGCATCAAGACCGTTGCCAACTTCAACACCCTGATTGTTATCCTGCAGATGGGTATTGTGGCGGTTATCGTTGGTCTGATCATCTACGGGGTTTCTCACGGCGAAGGCGCAGGTACGCTGACCAGCACCCCGTCCGTTCTGGTCTGAAGGCGCACATGTGGTGCCGATGATCACCGGTGCGACGATCCTGTGCTTCTCGTTCCTCGGCTTCGACGGTATCTCTTCTCTGTCTGAAGAGACCAAAGACGCTGAGCGTGTGATCCCGCGCGCGATCTTCCTGACGGCATTGATTGGCGGCATCATCTTTATCGGTGCCTCTTACTTCCTGCAGCTGTACTTCCCGGATATCTCTCGCTTCAAAGATCCGGATGCATCGCAGCCAGAAATCATGCTGTATGTTGCCGGTAAAACATTCCAGTGGGGCGTGCTGATCTTCTCCAGCGTTACCGTTCTGGCATCCGGTATGGCAGCACACGCGGGTGTTTCCCGTCTGATGTATGTGATGGGCCGTGATGGTGTGTTCCCGACTCGCTTCTTCGGTTATGTCCATCCAAAATGGCGTACCCCGGCGTGGAACGTGCTGCTGGTCGGTGCGATTGCGCTGCTGGCCATCAACTTTGACCTGGTTACCGCGACGGCGCTGATTAACTTCGGTGCGCTGGTTGCCTTTACCTTTGTTAACCTCTCCGTGATCTCTCAGTTCTGGATCCGTGAGAAGCGCAACAAAACGCTGAAAGACCACTTCAACTACCTGGTTCTGCCGGTATGTGGCGCACTGACCGTCGGTGCGCTGTGGATCAACCTGGAAGAAAGCTCTATGGTTCTGGGTCTGATCTGGGGTGGTATTGGCCTGATTTACCTGGCATGCGTAACCAAAAGCTTCCGCAACCCGGTTCCTCAGTACGAAGACGTCGCGTAATAATACTCAGGCCCGGCACCTATAGCGCCGCCGGGCAAAGAAAAAAAAGCCGGAGACATCGCCTCCGGCTTTTTTGTGTTCTCAGGTCACACAATTTCCTGCGCATATTGATACAGCGCTTTCAACAGCATTTGCTTTTCAGCATTGCCTTCATACTCGCCGTAAAGCATCTCAAGCTCCTGCGCGTAAGCCTGCAGATATTCCGGGGTAAACACGTTGCGGCGATGCTGCAACCAACGCTCCTGCTCGGCCTCATCCAGCGTGCCGGGGAAATTACGCGCCCGGTAGTTAAAGATCAGCTTGTTAATACGTTGATCGGCAAAGGTGATATCCAGCGCGGGCAGATTACGGGGATCGGTCTGCAGAACAATATTCATGGCAGAGCGGTCAGCGTCGCTGAAAAAGCCGTTGTAGAGTTGGGCATCAACGTTATCTGACGGAACGAACGGCTCCGCTTCAGCAAAAATCGCCACCACTTTTTCCCGCACCTGCGGGTTCTCCCGCAGCCGTTTCAGGTTATCCAGACAGTGCTGACGGTCAATCCCCAGCCGTTCGGCATCTTCCGGGCGCAGGGTATTGGCAGGGGCCAGCACCGGACACTTGTTGATATGCACCAGCTTCACCGGCACGGCAGCAGCGTCGCCCAGCGCCTCTTTCGGGGTGTACAGCCGCTCGCGAAGGGCGTCGCTCTCCAGCGTCAGCAATGGCGTAATATCTCCCGCCAAATCCACCATAATGACCGCATTGCGGTTTTCCGGGTGCCAGGCCAGCGGGGCCACCCAGCTGGTATTTCCGCGCCAGGCACCGAACATCCCGGAGATATGCATCAGTGGCTTCATTTGCGGCACGTCAATCAGGGTGGTCAGTTTTTGTTTACTGCGATGGCTGAGCAGGTACTCAAACAGCTTCGGCTGCCGGGTCTTCACCAGCTTCGCCATAGCGATAGTGGCGTAGACATCCGCCATCGCGTCATGGGCATTACTGTGTTCAATGCCGTTTGCGCGGGTCAGATGTTCAAGACGGAAGCTGGGCAGCCCATCTTCATTGTCGGGCCAGACGATCCCTTCCGGGCGCAGGGCATAGCAGGCGCGCATAACGTCCAGCAGATCCCAGCGCGAATTCTTGTTTTGCCAGCTCCAGGCATAGGGATCGTAGAAGTTGCGGTAAAAAATATGCCGGGTCACTTCGTCATCGAAGCGCACGTTGTTGTAGCCCACTACGCAGGTGTTGGGCACGGTAAAAAGGTCATGAATGCGACGGGCGAACTCTGCTTCATTCACCCCTTTTTCACGGGCTTCCTGCGGGGTGATGCCGGTGACCATCACTGCGCCGGGCTGAGGCAAATAGTCATCGGCGGGTTTGCACCAGAATACCTCCGGCTCACCGATGATATTGAAATCAGCATCGGTGCGTATCGCGGCAAACTGGGCAGGGCGATCCAGCGAGGGGCTGGTGCCAAAGGTTTCGTAATCGTGGAATAAAAATGTAGGCAGCGCGACGGAGTCAGACACCAGTAATACCATCCTGTTTATGAGTGACCCCTTATGGTAAACCATCCAGCCTGGCACGCCGAAGGAAAAGCACCCTAAGCCTGCAAGTTTGCGAGACACCGTCCGGGAAAAACGTGCGTGCTGTCACAATTTTTTGCAATTATTCCAGGTATCAAGCGGAAAACTTCCGTAAAAAGGTCAACGATTTTAAATGACTGAGGATATACCGTTGAAACGCCGTCTGTTTATTGCTGTTTCTTTACTCACTTTGAGCATTTCTTCCGCGCTGGCTGCCGACCCGATTAATTATGCGCCGCAGCCGCCAGCTATCCAGGCCGGTTCCTGGGTACTGATGGATTATACGACGGGGCAGATTTTAACGGCGGGCAACGAACATCAGCAGCGCAATCCAGCCAGCCTCACCAAGTTGATGACCGGCTACGTGGTGGATCGCGCTATCGACAGCCATCGCATCACCCCGGACGATATGGTCACGGTCGGTCAGGATGCCTGGGCCAAGGGGAATCCGGTTTTTGACGGCTCCTCGCTGATGTTCCTGAAGGCGGGCGAGCAGGTTTCGGTGCGTGACCTTAGCCGCGGCCTGATTGTCGATTCCGGCAACGACGCCTGTGTGGCGCTGGCCGATTACGTGGCGGGCGGGCAGCCGCAGTTCGTGAACATGATGAATGATTACGTTAAAAAGCTGAATTTGCGCGATACCCATTTTGAAACCGTGCACGGTCTGGATGCGCCGGGCCAGCACAGTTCGGCGTACGACCTGGCGGTACTCTCCCGGGCCATCATCCACGGAGAGCCAGCGTTCTATCACATGTACAGCGAGAAAAGCCTGACGTGGAACGGCATCACCCAGCAGAACCGTAACGGCCTGCTGTGGGATAAGTCGCTTAACGTCGATGGCCTGAAAACCGGTCACACTTCCGGCGCTGGTTTCAACCTGATTGCCTCTGCTGTGGACGGTCAGCGTCGCCTGATTGCCGTCATCATGGGGGCTGAAAGTCCGAAAGGGCGCGAGGATCAAGCGCGCAAGCTTCTGCACTGGGGACAGCAAAACTTCGATACCGTGCAGATCCTGCGTAACGGTAAGCAGGTAGGCATCGAGCGGATCTGGTACGGCAATAAAGAACAGATTTCGCTGGGAACCGACCAGGACTTCTGGCTGGCCCTGCCGAAGTCAGAGTTGCCGAATATTAAAGCCAAATATGTGCTGGATAAAAAAGAGCTGGAAGCGCCAATTGCCGCGCATCAAAGGGTTGGGGAGATCGAACTCTACGATCGCGATAAAGTGGTCGCCCACTGGCCGCTGGTGACGCTGGAAAAGCGTAGGGAAAGGCGGGATGTTTTCACGCCCTGAGTGACTATCTTCACCATAAAGCCTGACGGCTGAAGGAGCAGGCTGGCGACTGTGCGAGCCTGCTCGCATAATAAACAGATCATTATTGTTAAACCGCTTTTCTCTGCATTACAGTGTATGTATATACAGTAACCAATCGGAGGCAGCATGGACTACAGCATCAAGCACCAGAATAAACGCAAAATCGCCGGTTTTCATATGGTTGGCCCCTGGGAGCAAACGGTAAAGGCAGGGTTTTGAGCAACTGGTGATGTGGGTCGATGGCCGACAGATTCAGCCGCTGGAGTGGGTGGCGGTTTATTATGATAATCCTGATGAAGTGCCAGCCGAAAAGTTACGCTGCGGCACGGTTGTCACCGTGCCGGACGATTTCGTTATCCCCGCTAACAGCGAAGGAGTGATCCTTACCGAAGTGGCAGAAAGGCGAGTACGCGGTTGCTAGCGGCCCGCGTTGAGAACCATGACTTCGCCACCCCGTGGAACCTTCTTTTTGATAGCCTGCTTGAAGATGTCGATTACCAGATAGCGCCGAAACCCTGCTTTGAACGTTACCTGAATGACGGTAATGCCGATGGCTACTGGGATATCGAAATGTTTATTCCGGTACAACACCGGGTCTCATAACCCCGCACATATTCCCACTGTTTACAGGGTTTTTCTGCCGGTTATCACCGCTCCGGCAGAAAACACAGTACAATCAGGATTTGCCGTAATGCTGGAGAGCGTGTGCGTCCCGACAAATCTCTAACGCCTTTTGAAATCAGACTGTATCGCCATTACCGCATCGTACACGGCTGCCGTATCGCGCTGGCGTTTATCCTCACCTTTTTACTGGTGCGTCTGCTGGACGTGCCGGAAGGGACCTGGCCGCTGATTACCCTGGTGGTAATCATGGGGCCCATCTCCTTCTGGGGTAACGTGGTGCCACGCGCGTTTGAGCGTATTGGCGGCACCATCCTTGGCTCGGCGCTGGGGCTGATTGCCCTGAAGCTGGAGCTTTTCTCCCTGCCGCTGATGCTACTGTGGTGCGCGGCAGCGATGTTCCTTTGCGGCTGGCTGGCGCTCGGCAAGCGGCCTTATCAGGCGCTGCTTATTGGTATCACCCTTGCGGTGGTGATCGGCGCGCCGACCGGGGATATGCATACCGCATTGTGGCGAAGCGGCGACGTGATCCTCGGCTCCCTGTTGGCGATGTTGTTTACCGGGATCTGGCCGCAGCGGGCGTTCCTGCACTGGCGTATCCAGATGGCGAACTACGTCACCGCTTTTAACCGGGTTTATCAAGCGGGCTTTTCTCCCAACCTGGTCGAACGCCCACGTCTGGAAAAACATCTGCAAACCATCCTCAATGACGTGGTAAAAATGCGTGGCCTGATCACGCCAGCCAGCAAAGAGACTCATATTCAGAAATCCATTTTCGAAGCCATCCAGACTGTCAGCCGCAACCTGGTTTGTATGCTGGAGCTGCAAATCAACGCCCATTGGGCGTCCCGTGCCAGCCATTTTGTGATGCTGAATGCCCGGACTTTAAAAGAGACGCAGCAGATGACGCAGCAGACGTTGCTCACCATCGCCCATGCGCTTTACGAAGGCAATCCGCAGCCCATTCTGGCCAATACCGAGCGGCTGAACGAAATCGTTGCCGAGCTGCGCCAGCTGATCAACGATCGGCCCAGCGAAAACGTGGCAGAAACGCCCATTCACGGCTATGTATGGTTGAGCATGGAACTTGCGCGCCAGCTCGAGCTGCTGTCGCATCTTATCTGTCGGGCATTGCGCAAATAAAAAGCGGCCATGCGCGGTTGTGATGCCTGCTGCTTCGATTCAGCAGAAATTGAGGTTATGATAGGGACAAAGGAAAAATTATTGTCATCAGCAATCGCTGTCAGTAATGTTAACGGCATCGCGGTTGTTTAAACGAATCCGAATCTCACATTATCAGGGGTGTAAAAATGGAAACTACCAAGCCTTCGTTCCAGGATGTTCTGGAATTCGTCCGCCTGTTCCGTCGCAAGAACAAACTGCAACGTGAAATCCAGGACGTTGAGAAAAAGATCCGTGACAACCAGAAGCGTGTCCTGCTGCTGGACAACCTGAGCGACTACATCAAGCCAGGCATGAGCGTTGAAGCCATCCAGGGCATCATCGCCAGCATGAAAAGCGATTACGAAGACCGCGTGGATGACTACATCATCAAGAATGCTGAAATCTCTAAAGAACGTCGGGAAATCTCGAAAAAACTGAAAGTTATGGGCGAGATGAAACACGTTGAGACCAAAAGGCGAATAAGCGCCGCTGAACAGGCTAAGCCCTCCGACTTGTCGGGGGGCTTTTTTTGGCTCTGGTTTACCGAACCCGGAAAAGCAAAAAGCCTGCTCGAAAGCAGGCTTCTTAAATGTGGCTCCTCTGACTGGACTCGAACCAGTGACATACGGATTAACAGTCCGCCGTTCTACCGACTGAACTACAGAGGAATCGTGTGAACGGGGGCGAATATTAGCGATGCCACCTGGCGTTGTCAAAGGCAGAATGCATATTTTGTATCGTTTGCCGATTTATTCCCCACTTTGCACATTTGCCACCCGTTCTGAGGCAATGGGCGCCACATTGTCACGCTGTGGCCGTGGGTATTTCCACAGCCAGCGACCGCTGATCATTCGCCAGTAGAAGAGCGCGCCGCGTACCGCCCAGTCGAGGAACATCCCCAGCCAGACCCCGACCACGCCCATACCCAGCATGATCCCCAGCGTATAACCTGCCACGACGCGACAACCCCACATCCCGAGCATTGACACCCACATCGCGAAGCGCGCATCGCGCGCCCCTTTCAGCCCGGCAGGTAATACCCACGAAGCGGCCCAGATCGGCATAAAGGCGGCGTTCAGCCAGATGAGGATCACCACCACGTCCTTAACGTCCTGCTCGCGGGTATAGAAAGACGCCAGCAGGCCGGCGAACGGCGCGGTTCCCCCAGGCAATGGCGGTCAGGCCGATCGTCGAGAGCCAGAAGACATGGCGCAGCTGACGCTCCGCCTGGCCGATTTGCCCTTTACCGAGTCGTTTGCCGGTAATAATGGTGGACGCGGAACCGAGGGCGTTACCCGGCAGGTTGATCAGTGCCGCAATGGAAAAGGCGATAAAGTTACCGGCAATGACATCGGTGCCCATCCCGGCAACAAACATCTGGGTCAGCAGCTTACCGCCGTTGAACAGCACGGATTCAATGCTGGCAGGCACGCCAATACCCATCACTTCCCAGATAATGGCGAAATTAAGCGGCTTGAAATAGCTCTTGATACTGATGCGCAGGGACGGGTTAAAACCGACGGCCAGCACCACGATGATGGCAACGGCGCCGATATAGCGCGAGATCGTCAGCCCGAGCCCGGCCCCGATAAAGCCCAGCCCGTCCCAGGAAAAGAGGCCATAAATCAGCACGCTGCTGATCATAATATTCAGGATGTTCATCCCGCCGTTGATCAGCAGCGGAATTTTGGTGTTCCCTGCCCCGCGCAACGCCCCGCTGCCAATCAGCGCAATCGCTGCGGCCGGATAGCTGAGCACCGTCATTTCGAGATAGGACAGCGCCAGGGCTTTCACCTCACCGGTCGCCTCGCCAGCCACCACATTAATAATCTCTTCACCGAAATAGTGGATCACCGCCGCCAGCACAATGGAAAACAACGTCATGATCACCAGCGACTGCCTGGCGGCCGCCCGCGCACGACGGGGATCGCGTTTCCCCAGACTAAAGGCCACCACCACCGTGGTACCAAGATCGATCGCCGCAAAGAACGAAATAATCACCATATTAAAGCTGTCGGCCAGCCCGACGCCCGCCATCGCCTCTTTACCGAGCCAGCTGACCAGGAAGGTGCTGAGCACGCCCATCAGCAGGACGCAGGTGTTTTCCAGAAAGATAGGCACGGCAAGGGGGGGTGATTTCGCGCCAGAAGAGAACCTTGTAGCTCTTACGTTTGGTATACCAGGGCGTGCGCATCACGGTCTGGCGTAAAGCGGAGGTGACGTTCAAAATGGACCTTAGCGAGAAAAGTTGAAACTCCATTTCAAATGATGAGGGAGAAAAGCAGATCCTGCAAAGTATTTCCCACAAAAATTTGTTGGTAATTACGTCAAACTGACGACAGAATCAGCAGTTGATCTAAATCAGGTAAGATCAGGTTTGACAAAAGTTTTTTCGCCGTTAAGATAACGCTCCACAACGATTCCTCTGTAGTTCAGTCGGTAGAACGGCGGACTGTTAATCCGTATGTCACTGGTTCGAGTCCAGTCAGAGGAGCCAAATTTGAAAAGCCTGCTTAAGGAAACTTAAGCAGGCTTTTTGCTTTTCTACCCACAACAACAAAAAGGTAACCCGAAGGTTACCGTTTTTAGTGTCTGTATCTATCTCTGCGGTGAGGACATCAGGCCGCACGCTCTTTATGCTCGCGCACCGGCGCCGTCGCTGCCAGTAGCCACTGACGCGCGTCGCTATCAACGTGCGGCGAGAGCACCTCACGTACCTGCTGGTGATACGCATCCAGCCACTGAATCTCTTTTTCACTCAGCAGATGCCACTCAACCTGGCTCAGGTCGATTGGTGCCAGCGTGAGCGACGCAAAGCGGCAGAAGCCCGGCAGGCTTTCCACAACCTCCACCTGATTTTCAATGCGGATCCCATACTCATCGGCCAGATAATAGCCCGGCTCGATGGTGATAATATTGCCCGCGACCAGCGGCCATGGGTTGACCTTCTTCGCGATACGCTGCGGATTCTCATGAATCAGCAGCTGGTGGCCCACGCCGTGTCCGGTGCCGTGATCAAAATCCAGCCCCAGCTCCCACAGCCCACGCCGCGCAAAAGCATCAATCTGATGCCCGCAGGTACCGGAAGGGAATTGCAGGGTGATAAGCGATAAAAAGCCTTTCAGCACCGCGGTGTAGTGCAGACGACACTGGTCGCTCAGAGGGCCAAAGGCAAGCGTGCGCGTGGCATCGGTCGTGCCGTTATGGTACTGCCCGCCGGAATCGTTCAGATAAAAATGGTTGCGGGTAATGGCCGCATTGGTCTGCTCGCTGGCGTGGTAATGGCACATCGCCGCATTGCTGGCCGAGGCGGAAATAGTGGCAAAACTCTGTTCGATAAAGCCCGGTCTCTGCTGGCGGAACACCAGCTGCTGCGCCTGTGCTTCCAGCTCCGTAAGCGGATTGCCTGCGGCCTCACGGCGGGGCACCTCATGCGCCAGCCAGGCAAGGAAGTTGACCCATGCCACGCCATCCTGTTGGTGACTGTCGCGGTAGCCTGCCAGCTCGGTAGGATTTTTATGCGCTTTCATGGCAGTGATCGGGTCGGCGTGCCAGACGATCTCCCCCTGCGGCTCCACGGCAAAACGCAGGGCGACGGGAGCCGAATCGGCATCAACCATCACGCGTTTCCCGGCGCACAGCTGCTGGCTGCGCGACAGAAAATCGGCTTCTGGTGCCAGCGTCAGACTTTCCAGCAGGGAGGCGGAAAGCCCGTGCGTTTTTCCGGGGACCACAAACCACTCCACCGCGGCTTCGCGGCTCAGCAGAGCAAACGAGTTCGGCACCGGGCTCATGGGAATATCGCTTCCGCGCACGTTAAGCAGCCAGGCAATGTTATCCGGCTGGGTGATGGCGAGATAATCGGCATTGCGCTCAGCCAGAATAGCGGCGACGCGCTTGCGCTTATCGGCGCTACTCTCGCCGCTGATGTCGACCGGCATCTCCCTGATCGCGCCAACGGGCGGTGCAGGGCGATCATGCCACAGGCTATCGAACGGTGAATCGTTCAGAGCGACAAGCTCACAATGGCTGGCGTTCAGGGCCTCGTACTGGCCGTTGGTCATCAACAGCGCTTCAAAGGCAATTCTCGAACCCGCTTCGACATGCTGATCCAGCCAGGCTGCCAGCGGATCGTTGTGCAGATGCAGGATCTCAATCTCAGCCAGATCAACCTGTTCACGGGCCTGCACCTGGTAGCGCCCGTCGACAAACAGCAGGGCGCGATCGCGCAGGATCAGGGCGTGCCCCGCCGAGCCGTCAAAGCCGGTCAGCCAGGCGAGAACATCGTCATGTGGGTGGCAATATTCGCTCTGAAAGGCATCGGTCCGCGGGACAATAATGCCATCCAGCGCCTGGGTTTCCAGCCACTGGCGCAGGGCAGAGAGCGGTGATGTGGTTTGCATAACTTTCCTTTTTTATGATTAGCGGAACGGCGGCTCGTTAAAGGTACGCAGTTTGCGCGAGTGTAGCTTATCGCCCTCCGGCACGCAGCAGGTCGATGGCGCGAATACCAATCTGCAGATGCTCAGAGATCGCCCCCTCGTAAAAACGGTTCGCCTGGCCGGGCAGTTTAATTTCGCCGTGCAGCGGCTTATCGGAGACGCACAGCAGGGTGCCATAAGGCACACGGAAGCGATAACCCTGGGCGGCGATGGTGGCGCTCTCCATATCGATGGCGACCGCGCGGCTTAAGTTAAAGCGCAGCGCCGAGGCCGAGTAGCGCAGCTCCCAGTTACGATCGTCGGTGGTCACCACTGTCCCGGTACGTAGACGCTGCTTAACCTCTTCGCCCGGCATCCCGCTCACCTCTTTCGTAGCGTCGTACAGCGCCCGCTGCACTTCGGCAATGCTCGGGATCGGAATATCCGGTGGCAGCACCGCATCCAGAACGTGATCGTCGCGCAGGTAGGCGTGGGCCAGCACGTAATCGCCAATCAGCTGGCTTTCACGCAGTCCGCCGCAGTGGCCAATCATCAGCCAGACATCCGGGCGCAGCACCGCCAGGTGATCGCAGATGGTTTTTAGCGTTTGACGGGCCAACGCCAATATTAATCAGGGTAATGCCCTGACCATCGGCAGTTACCAGGTGCCAGGCTGGCATCTGATGCTTTTTCCAGGCCAGATCGGAGATGGCCTGCTCGGGGGCTTCGGTTTCGGCGGTGATCCAGATCCCACCTGCGCAGGAGAGGGCGATGTACGGGCTGTCGGGATCGAGGATCTGACTGCAACCCCAGCGCACAAACTCATCCACATAGCGGGTGTAGTTGGTGAACAGCACAAACGGCTGGAAATGTTCGGCTGGCGTACCGGTGTAGTGACGCAGGCGTGCCAGCGAGAAATCAACGCGGCGGGCGTCAAAATGCGACAGCGGGGAAAACTCTGCGGATGGTAGATCCCGTCGGCGGTTTCATCCCCAATCTGCGACAGCTCGGTGGTCGGGAAGTGGCGCGTCAGGCCAGCGCTCATGGAGCGGTCCAGCGTCAGTTCGGAACCATCAATCACATACGGATAGGGGATCTCATGGCGCGATGGCTCGACGGTGATGTGGGCACCGTAATCCTGATACAGCAGCGTTAGCTGTTCTTCCAGATACGGGCGAAACAGCGTCGGGCGGGTGATGGTTGTGGAGTAGCAGCCAGCGTGGGTAAAGCGTGCATAGGCGCGGGTCTTTGGCGTATTAGTGGCGCTACCATCCCAGGTCACTGAAAGTGAAGGATAAACAAAGAGGCCATTCATTCTGGCCTCTGTATCAGGGAGCGTTCCGTCTTTAATATAGTCGCTGATGGCGCTGCGCAGAGCGTTGACCGCCTGGTCGTACAGCGCATCCAGCGTTTCCAGTGCCTGAGCCGGGGTCAGGCTGGCGCCTTTATTATTCATCTCTGTCTCCTTGTTCCACAGGTGTACGGCGTTCACCGATAGTATGTCACCTGGATGTGAAACAAAAGTGAGATCAGGACGCGGTCGGTTTCATCAGCAGAGCCGTGGCGGCAGAGAGCAAACAACCAGCCAGCAGGTAGATCGCCACGCTGTGCCAGTCGCCGTCGGAGAAGGTCACCAGCGCGGCGGCGATAAAGGGCGTAAACCCGCCGCCGACCACGCTCGCCACCTGATAGCCAACGCCCGCGCCGCTGTAGCGGTAGCTCGCGCCAAACATACTGGTGAACATCGGCTGCTGGACGCACACCACCATGTCATGGGCGATATTTGCCAGCAAAATAGCGAATACCACAATCCAGAATACCGACTGGGCCTCAAGCGCCATAAAGAACGGGAAGGTGCTTATGGCCCCCGTTAACGCCCCGGTGATATAGACCCGGCGGCGGCCAAAGCGATCTGCCAGCCAGGCAAAGCAGGGGATGGTCAGGCAGCTGATACCGCCCACCAGCAGGCCAATATTGAGAAACAGCTCGCGGGCAGGCCGAGATTTTGAGTGGAATAGCTCAGGGCAAAAGCCGTGACGATATACATCGTCAGCAACTCGCACAGGCGCAAGCCGATGATTTTCAAAAAAGCGCCCGGGTGACGGATCAACGCCTCCATGACCGGCAGGCGACGCTTCTCCGCGGGTTGCTGACGCTGTTGCTCGAATTCGGCAGACTCGTCCATCCCTTTACGTACCCACAGGGCCGCCAGCACCAGCACGATGCTGAACAGGAACGGGATCCGCCAGCCCCCAGCTCAGGAACTGCTCGTCAGTCGTGAGCGTGCTGATGAGCGAGACCAGCCCGGTGGAGAGCAGCAGTCCCACGCCATACCCCACCTGTACGCCGCTGCTGTAGAAAGCCTTTTTTCGCGCCGGGGCGCTTTCCACCGACAGTAGCGCCGCGCCGCCCCATTCGCCGCCAACGGCAAAGCCCTGAACGGCACGCAGGGTAACCAGCAGAACCGGCGCCCACCAGCCTATCGCGGCAAACGAGGGCAGGATACCAATCAGCGCGGTGGCGATGCCCATCATCCACACTGTCAGCATTAACATCCGCTTGCGGCCCAGCTTGTCACCAAAGTGGCCGAAGATCACCCCGCCGAGCGGGCGGAACAGAAAGCCGACGCCAAAGGTGGCAAAGGCGGCGAGCGTGCCCATCGCCGGGCTAATCTGCGGAAAAAATTCGCGGTTAAAGACCAGCGCGGCGGTAATGCCATATAGCAAAAAATCGTACCAGTCGACTACCGCACCGGCAAAACTGCCGAGGGCCGCGCGGCGCGCGCGATTGAGCGATGGTGTTGTTGCCCCATCGGGAGACGGGGATGCGAGGGTGGTATCCATAGTGGTCCTGTCTGACGTTATTTTCTTATAGGTATAGGGAGAAGATCACTCACATTGCGGTCGCATAAAAACAGCGACGGGTATGAGACTACCCCGACAGCGAACAGCTGAAAACGTTTTTATCCCGGCGTGAGCTAAACGGGTGATATTTATCGACATCATGGTCTGATATCTGGCGATAAACGCAGCAACAAGACTATGCTTGTCTGATACGTGGAGCGACAGAGGAAGGGAATGATGCGTCGTAGTACTTTTTTGGGCTGTTTTGCCGCATTACTGGTCAGTCAGAGCGCGCTGGCGGTGAGCTATCCGTTGCCGCCTGAAGGGAGTCGTCTGGTAGGAAGCCCACGGATGATCACCGTTCCGGCTGACAACCGTTTACCGCTCGAGGCCTTTGCGGCGCAGTATGGGCAGGGATTAAGCAATATGCTGGAGGCCAACCCGGGAGCCGATCCGTTTTTACCGAAATCCGGTTCGCAGCTGGTGGTACCCCAGCAAATCATTTTACCGCCAACGGTGCGGGAGGGGATTGTGGTCAACGTGGCGGAAATGCGCCTGTACTACTATCCCAAAGACGGAAATACCGTTGAGATCTTCCCTATCGGCATTGGTGAAGCCGGGCGGGAAACACCGCGTAACTGGGTAACGGCCGTTGAGCGCAAGAAGGATGGGCCAACCTGGTCGCCAACCCCCAACACCCGTCGCGCCTATGCCAAAGAGGGCAAAACCTTGCCCGCCTTTGTTCCTGCCGGCCCGGATAACCCGATGGGGTTGTATGCGCTGTATATCGGCAGGCTGTACGCCATTCATGGCACCAATGCGAATTTTGGCATCGGGCTGCGCGTGAGCCAGGGCTGTATTCGTCTGCGTAACGACGACATTAAGTATCTGTTCGATAATGTCCCGGTCGGGACGCGCGTGCAGCTGATCGATCAGCCGGTGAAAGTCACCACCGAGCCGGACGGCAGCCGCTGGGTAGAGGTCCACGAACCGCTGTCGCGTAATCGCGCGGAGTTTTGAATCCACAAACAGAGTGCCGCTGCCGATAACGCCAGGTTTACGCGCCCCAGCTCAACGGTGGGGATGTGGATGCTGTACGGGTGAGCGGGGCGCTGGAGCAGCGGTCAGGAATGCCGGTGAACGTCAGCTTCGGAGGACAGAATACGCCGCTGGTAATGACCTCCAGCCCGTAAGCTGAACCCGGAAAGCAAAAAGCCCGCTTAAGTTTCCTTAAGCAGGCTTTTCAAATTTGGCTCCTCTGACTGGACTCCGAACCAGTGACATACGGATTAACAGTCCGCCGTTCTACCGACTGAACTACAGAGGAATCGTGTGAACGGGGCGAATATTAGCGGCGTCGCCTGTACTTGTCAAAAGGGTGATCCCGCCCTGTTGAGATCGTTTGCTGACAAAATCAGCAAACTGATGTTTTCCCCAGCGGATTGCACGTTTTTGGTGCGCACATACCCCGAATGGGGCAGATCATAAACCGCTGTTTCAGGTTTAAAAGTGCAGGCAGCGATTAGATTTCCTTATTTTCCGCCGCTTAGCGGACATATCCGACCTCTTCACAAAATTGGCAAGCATCTTGCAAAACCCTCATTACATTCGCGCCGGAACCGGCAACGCATTTCGTACAGGGGGGCAAAATGAACTTAAGACGACTGAAATACTTCGTAAAAATCGTCGATATCGGTAGCCTGACCCAGGCCGCTGAGGTGCTGCACATCGCACAGCCGGCACTGAGCCAGCAGGTGGCCACTCTGGAAGGTGAGCTGGATCAGCAACTGCTGATCCGCACGAAACGCGGCGTCACCCCTACCGAAGCAGGCAAGATCCTCTATACCCACGCACGTACCATTCTGCGCCAGTGCGAGCAGGCGCAGCTGGCGGTGGGTAATGTCGGGCAAACGCTAAGCGGGCAGGTGTCGATCGGGCTGGCACCGGGCACGGCGGCTTCGTCAGTCACCATGCCGCTGCTACAGGCGGTACGCGCAGAGCTGCCGGAGGTGCTGGTCTATCTTCACGAGAACAGCGGTTCAGCGCTGAACGATAAATTACTCGGCGGGCAACTGGATATGGCGGTGCTCTACGATCGCTCCCCCGTGGCGGGGATCACCAGCCAGCCGCTGCTGAAAGAAGATCTCTTCCTGGTCGGAACGCGGGACTGCCCGGGACAGAGTGTAGATTTAACCGCGGTGGCCGAGATGAATCTCTTCTTACCCCGGGATTACAGCGCCGTGCGTTTGCGCGTTGATGAAGCCTTCTCTCTGCGCCGCCTGACGGCCAAAATCATTGGCGAGATCGACTCCATCTCTACCCTGACCGCCGCCATTGCCAGTGGTATGGGTGTGACCGTCTTGCCGGAATCGGCAGCCCGTTCGCTCTCCAGTGCAGCCAACGGCTGGATGGCGCGGATTGCCTCGCCATCGATGAGCCTGCCGCTGTCGCTTAACGTCTCGGCGCGTGGCTCGCTGACGCCGCAGGCGCAGGCAGTGAAAGAGATCCTGATGTCGCTGGTGAGCCGTCCGTCACTGGAGAACCGCGAGTTGCAGTTGGTCAGCTGATATTCCATTAAGGTATAAGTTGCGGGTTTTTATTATTTGTTCTCACGGCGAGCACGCTTTAACAATAGCGATATGTCAGATGTGCCGGAGTGAACCGTGAATTTCCAGCAACTTAAAATTATCCGTGAGGCGGCCCGTCGGGATTACAACCTGACCGAGGTCGCCAACATGCTCTATACCTCCCAGTCGGGAGTCAGCCGTCATATCCGCGAGCTGGAGGAGGAGCTGGGCATTGAAATTTTCATCCGTCGCGGCAAACGCTTGCTGGGAATGACCGAGCCTGGCAAGGCCCTGTTGACCATCGCTGAACGTATTCTTAATGAAGCCAGCAACGTGCGTCGGCTGGCCGATCTTTTTACCAACGATGCCTCCGGCGTGTTGACCATCGCCACCACGCACACTCAGGCTCGCTACAGCCTGCCGCCGGTGATTAAGGCGTTCCGTGAGTTGTTCCCCGACGTGCGTCTGGAGCTGATCCAGGGCACGCCACAGGAGATAGACGTTTTGCTGCAAAACGGCGGGGCGGATATCGGCATCGCCAGCGAACGTCTGAGCAATGACCCGCTGCTGGCCGCCTTTCCGTGGTTTCGCTGGCATCACAGTCTGCTGCTGCCGGTCGACCATCCGCTGACACAGGTCTCGCCGCTCACCCTGGAGGCTATCGCTAAATGGCCGTTAATTACCTATCGGCAGGGCATTACCGGCCGTTCACGTATCGATGAAGCCTTCAACCGCAAAGGCCTGACGCCGGATGTGGTGCTTAGCGCCCAGGATTCCGACGTGATCCGCACCTACGTCGAACTGGGGCTGGGCATTGGCCTGGTGGCTGAACAGTCCGGCGAAGAGCGCGAGCAGGGCAGTCTGGTGCGTCTCGATACCCGCCACCTGTTTGATGCCAACACCGTCTGGCTCGGGCTTAAGCGCGGCCAGCTGCAGCGCAACTATGTCTGGCGCTTTATCGAACTCTGCAACGCCGGACTCTCGGTAGATGAGATCAAACGCCAGGTCATGGAGCCGGAAGAGGCGGCGATCGACTATCAGATATAATCCACCGATCCCGCAAAACGGCGACCCATTGTGGTTTCGGTCACTACCGGCACGTTCGCCTGCACCTCTGGTTTTACCGTGTTCCCGTCTGAAGCGGGATCAAACACCGCGAGACTGATTCGCAGCGCTCGGCCCCCGGACGAGAGATGTGTCCGCGCGCCATGGCATAAAGCGGGGCGAATATCGGGTTGAATCATCAATGAAGGGCTGGCGAGACATTGAACTCTGCTGCCATAAGGCGGTAAAGAACTGAATTGAAAGACGTGGAAAAGCAAAAAGCCCGCTTAAGTTTCCTTAAGCGGGCTTCTTAAATATGGCTCCTCTGACTGGACTCGAACCAGTGACATACGGATTAACAGTCCGCCGTTCTACCGACTGAACTACAGAGGAATCGTGTGAACGAGGCGCATGTTAATGGCCTCGCCATTTTGTGTCAACACTAAATTCAACGCGCTGATTCAATTGATTAATTAAGCTTCAGAGTGCTGGTTTAGTGTACTTGCGCGGAGGGATCCCCGGTCTGGCCGTCATTTTCACGTAACCGCTGTAAAGGGTCCTGCTGGTAAAACTGGCAGAAACGCTGCCACAGCGCCGGGAAGCGAGGGGCGAAAAGCTCGGGCGCGCTGAAGAAATATTCCGATAACACGGCGAAGCATTCAGCAGGGTCGGTGGCAGCATAGGCATCAATGCTGGCTGCGCTTTCGCCCACCAGATCGATTTCATCCTGAATATTGTTCATCGCGGCGTGCAGATCGTGTTCCCAGCCTGCCACCTCACGCAGCGGGATAAAGGGAACGCCGCTGGCGCGATCGCCATTACGGGTGTCCAGCTTATGCGCCACTTCATGAATGATGAGATTGAAACCGGATGCGTCGAACGAGTCCTGAATGTCCAGCCAGTTGAGGATAATCGGCCCTTGCTGCCAGCTTTGGCCGGATTGCACCATTCGCTGAGTGTGCACCAGCCCGATATCGTCCTCCCATTCATCGTCTACAACAAACGGCGCCGGGTAGATCAGCACTTCATGGAAACCGTCCAGCCACTCGATGCCCAGTTCCAGCACCGGCAGGCAAAAGAGCAGGGCGATGCGGGTGCTCTTGCGATCGTCGAGTTCAAATCCCTGTAGCGGGACCAGCCGTTTTTGCTGTAAGAATCGTATCGCAAGCTGTACCAGACGTGATTTATCCTCATCCGATAAAGTGGACAGGACGGGGATCGCCAGCGCCTCTTCCCACGGCAGCGCCGCGCTTCGGGCAGATTCATTCGACTTCCAGGGCCACTTAATCATCGCTTTGCTCGCAAACTCGTCACTTGAACAAAATTGAACGGTTATGGTCTGTTAAAATGCCAAATTCCCCGGCATGATGGCAACCATCAAAACGGAGAGATGCCGGAGCGGCTGAACGGACCGGTCTCGAAAACCGGAGTAGGGGTAACTCTACCGGGGGTTCAAATCCCCCTCTCTCCGCCACTTTATCTCTTCAGTCACGCTTTCCGCTAGCTTTCTCGTCAGACATCCTGTGCGCCGGGTACATTATCATCCCATTTACGGGAAGTAACAGACCTTTACCGCTGCAAAACAATATATGTGAGCTAAATCAGGATGTTTACCCGAATCGGTTGTATTACGGGCGTTACTCCTGATGGCAATATTGCCTGAGCAGGGCAACCTGCTCGGCACGCAGACGATAGCGATACACGGGTCGTCCGGTGGCACCATAATGAATACTGGTGTGCAAAATGTTGACCTGTGCCAGCCAAATCAGATATTTGCGACAAGAGACGCGCGAGATATTGACCGCATGTGCCAGATCGTCGGTGGAAAACTCGATACCCGGATGGGCATCAATCCACAGGCACAGCGTGCGCAGCGTCTGTGGGGTGAGTCCTTTCGGCAGGCGGCGACTGTCTGCCAGCCCTGGCGCACCGCCGCGCATCAGCCGATCGACATCCGCCTGGTCATGGTACTGATGCGACGCCATCAGGGCTTTTTTCTCGCGCCAGCCGTTCAGGGCCTCTTCGAAGCGCGGGAACTGGAACGGTTTGATCAGGTAGTCCACTACACCGTAGTGCATGGCAGTCTGAATGGTTGCGGCATCGGACGCCGAGGTGATCATGATGACATCGGTGTTACGCCCGGATGCGCGGATAACCGGCAGCAGGCTCAGGCCGTTTTCACGCTGCATATAGACATCCAGCAGAATCAGGTCCACCTGCCTGGCGGACGTGTTCAGTACCGCCCCGGCCTCAGCCAGGGTGGTGGCCACGCCGCAGCAGCAAAAACCGTTCACCCGGTTAACGTACTGACAATTAAGATCGGCCACCATGGCATCATCATCGACAATCAAAACATGTATCACGCGCTTTTCCTTTCACTGTCCCAGGGGAGCTGAACAAAAAACTGGGTAAACACGCCCGGCTCAGATTCAACGGCGATCTCCCCGCCCAGGTTTTCAATCTGTTGACGGGCGAGATAAAGCCCCACGCCCCGGTTTTCCCCTTTGGTGGAAAACCCTTTGCTAAAAATGTCCTGCAGATGCTCGGGGGCAATGCCCGGACCATCGTCACTGACTTCCGCGCTGAGCCAGCCCCGCTGATAGTGGAGTAGCAGGCCGATCTCCCCTTCAGGCTGTGCATCCAGCGCATTCTCGATCAAGTTGCCAAGCACGGTGATAAGCCCCGCGACCTGTTGTTCATTCGGGTTGTCCGGCACCTGACTGGCGTCGGTGAGCGTCAGGCTGAATCCCCGCTCTCTGGCGCGGTTGATCTTGCCCAGCAGAAAGCCCGCCACTACTGGGGATTTCACGTTGCGCTGCAGTGTGCCGACATCGTTCTGCCAGGCATTGGCCGTCTGCAGGACATACTCTTCCAGTTTGGCATAGTGCTTCATATGCAGCAGGCCAAGGATCACATGCAGCTTGTTCATAAACTCGTGGGAGTGGCTGCGCAGTACATCCAGATAGCTCACCATTCCGTCCAGCCGCTGTAGCAGCTGGCTGATCTCGGTCTTATCGCGAAAGGTAGTAATAGCGCCCATCAGCTGAGTATCACTTTTGACGGGCAGGGTGTTGCAGAGCAATAGCCGACCGTGGCAGTTGATCTCCTGATCCTGACGCGGCAGCCCGGTTTGCAATACCTCACGCAGGTTCGCCAGCAGTGGTGTCTCGTGCAGGGCATGGCCGCTGGTACTGGTATTCAAAATCTGCCGGGCGGCATGGTTTATTATCGTCACATGCCCCTGCTGATCCACTGCGATTACCCCTTCGCGCAGGGATTGCAGCATGGCCTGGCGCTGCTCCAGCAGAGCTGATATCTGATACGGCTCCAGGCCAAACAGCACCCGTTTGAGCATCCGCACCAGCCCCCAGGCACCAAGCGCACCGAGCAGGGCACTGAACAGAACCAGCCAGATGGCGTCCCAGCGGTTGCGGGCGATCTGCTGCTCCACTTTATCCAGGGAGATCCCTACCGCCACCACCCCAATCTGCTGATGCTGAGCGTTATAGACCGGCGTAAACACGCGCAGTGCCTCGCCCAGCACACCGTGGTTGATGGCGACATTCTCTTTATCCTCCAGCGCAGGCCGGAGATCGTCGCCAATAAAGGCTTTGCCGAGCAGGGCGCCGTTGGGATGTGAATAACGGCGCCCGTGCATGTCGGTGACGACGGCGAACAGCAGGTTATTGCGCTGCATGACCGTCCGGGCGACAGGCTGAATGATGTTGCTGTCCGGTGGCAAGGCTAAGCCCTGGATCACCGCCGGGCTATCGGCCAGGGTTCTGGCCACCGCGAGGGCAGTATCCCGTACGCCATCCCGCGTGGCCCGGGTAATTTGCGCAAAATAGAGGACAAAAATCACCAGCAAGATCGCGCCCGTCACGCTGTAGACCATCAGCGTGACCAGGGTATTCAGTTTCATTGGGCGCGTGTGCGTGGGGGGAAGGGGCGGCAAATCGCGCATTGAAACTCCAGGACATGCGGAAAAGCAGGCATTATCGCTGATGGCGTTAATTTGTTAAAGCTATGTAAAGCTGGTGGCGGCAGAAAGCAAAAAGCCCGCTTCGCAGCGGGCTTGAAAGAGGTGTCACAGGCAATCAGAACTGGTAAACGATACCCATTGCAAACTGGTCTTCAGCAGGCATGCCAGTAATAGCCGCGTCGTCTTCATCCAGCAGGTTGAACTTGTACGCGGTATAAACGTTCATGTTCTTGTTAAAGTAGTACCAGGTGCCCAGTTCAACATAGTTAACCAGATCGGCATCTACGCCGCGTTCGCCGTTACGCGCACCCAGGTCCTTGCCTTTGGAGTAAACATAACCCAGAGAAGGACGCAGGCCGAAATCAAACTGATACTGCACCACGGCTTCAACGTTCTGCGTTTTGTTGGCAAAACCGTTATCGTTAACCCAGGTCATGTTACGGGTTTCACCGTACATGACGGCAGCGTAAAGGTTGTTGGCGTCATATTTTGCCGCCAGAGACCAGACTTCAGCGGTATCGCCATAGCCGTCAACAGACTGGTTGTCAGTACGATCGGACTTGCCGTACACACCAACGAAGCCGAAGCCATCGACGTTATAGGCGAGGGAGGTGCTGTAACCATCACCGTTGCCTTTTTTAGCCTGGCTGTCGTGGTTTTTGCCCTGGTACTGCAGTGCAAAATCCAGCCCGTCAACCATGCCGAAGAAGTCGGCGTTGCGATAAGTCGCCACACCGGTGGTACGGCCGGTCATAAAGTTATCGGTATGAACCCAGGAATCGCCACCCCATTCCACCAGCATATCGGTGTACGCGCCCGCGTCATACGCCACGCCGTAGTTACGGCCATAGTCAAATGAACCGTAGTTACCGAACTTCAGGCCAGCGAACGCCAGACGGGTGTCTTCATTCTGTTGGCCTTCCGGCGCGCTGGCGCCCAGGTTAAACTCAAGCTGGCCGTAACCGGTCAGTTCGTTGTTGATTTGTGTTTCGCCTTTAAAGCCGAAACGGGCGTAGGAGTCATCAAAGTTTTCGCTATTGCTATCATCAGTGTTGTTCCAGACGCGCTTTCCGACCATCTTTCCGTACAGATCGAGTTTATTGCTGTCCTTGTTATAGATTTCCGCGGCATTGACTGTGCCAGCGCTTAATAAAACAGGAACGAGGACTGCCAGAACTTTTCTTTTCATTATATATTCCCTTTAATGTATTTTCTTAATGAATATACGTAACCCTTTCCAGGGCACGGGGTAATACTATTTCAGGGCGGGATTTTACTCTTTAAAAATAAATGTAACTAAATCCTTTAGATTATTTCAAAATATTAATATAGGTGTCATTATATTTTATTTCTATGGGTGTTTTGATGGTATATTTCTGGTGTATTGATTTTCATATCAGTTGGTTATGGCTTGAATTGGTTTGATTTATTGCGTGTATGCTTTGGGCGGGGAAGACAGGTAATAAAAAAGCCCGATAATAATATCGGGCGAAAAATGAAGGCGATAATGAAGATTTTCTGAGGATGTAACGCTAAAAATGCTTTAACGCTCTCATCATTGCACAGTTGGTCGTTTAAACAAATATCCTTTCCCGGATAAAAATGCGCGATAAATCCATTTATCCCTACCTTCTCGCTCGAGATATTTTTCAGGCTCATAAATATGAGCGAATAATAAATCTGGTCTATCTTCAGTGGCGAAAGCTCAACCTGACGCGGTCATCGGCGGAAAAACTGCACCGGGGGAGTGCGTTTAATTGAAAAATGTGATTTATTGCCGGGGTCAGATTGGCGATGTGAATGCGGCGAACCCCTGCCGCGAAAAGGAAAAAGGACTACATGGAACAGAAACACGATCGCAGCCTGGGAGGCAAGCTGGCTTTGTGGGTATTTTACGCCTTTTGCGGCTATTTCATCTGGGCGATGGCACGCTATTTTTGGATCGTCAGTAAAGTCACCTCGGGACCGGGGCCGCTGATTGAGGGCGATCTCGGCTCGACGTCGGGTAAATGGCTGAGTGCCCTGTTCGGTTTTCTGCTGTTAAGCGCGGTGGGGGCGATCCTCGGCGCCATTGCCTGGTACACCCGGCCACGTGATGTGTCAGAGGAGTAAATAATTGCTATTGTACGGTTTTTCACAGTAGGGACAGCACTATGGAACTCGTGCAATGGCAGGAACGTTTTGAACGCTGGCTGAAGGCGCATCATGCCACCGATGATACCGCTCATGATATTTCTCATTTTCGTCGTGTCTGGCACACCTCACAACGGCTGATGAAAGATCAGGGTGGCGATGCGCTGGTCATCCTGACGGCCTGTTATTTTCACGATATTGTCAGCCTGCCGAAAAATCATCCACAGCGGGGCCGCTCGTCGCAGTTGGCCTCCGCAAAAGCGATAGCCATTCTGCGGGAAGCGTTTGCCGATTTTCCCGCCCATCACTATGCCGCCATCCAGCATGCTATCGAGGCGCACAGCTTCAGCGCGGGCATTACGCCGCTCACCGTTGAAGCGAAAATTGTGCAGGATGCCGACCGGCTGGAGGCCCTCGGGGCGATTGGCCTGGCGCGCGTCTTTGCCGTGTCCGGCGCGCTGGGAGTGCCGCTCTTCGATCCGGAGGACCCTTTTGCCGATGCGCGTGAGCTGAACGACCGGGCCTATGCGCTGGACCATTTCCAGACCAAACTGCTCCGCCTGCCCGAAACCATGCAGACCGACGCCGGTCGGCAGCTTGCGCGACAGAGTGCCGATGTTCTGATCCAGTTTATGGCCCGGCTCAGTGCAGAGCTACGCGGTGATTACGACGGCATCGACACCGCCGTCCTGCAGCGTTTCCGCGACAGTCTGTAATGTCTTTCTGTGTTACTCTCTCTGCAGTCTCATTTGGCCCGGTTAAATCTATGCAGGAAAATGTATCAGTGATGGAGTCCGCGCTTGAGCTGGCAAAGAAATCAACGGCGTCAGTCCAGGCGTTATTGAGCCAGCTGCTGGAAATTTATGATGCCAGAACGCTGGCGCATCTTCTGAATGCTCAGGGTGATAGCCACTGGAGCCCGGCGATCCTCAAGCGACTGGTCACCAGCGAGCGGGCAGGCCATCGCCTCAGCGACGGTGAGTATGGCATGCTGCAAAACTTGCTGCCGCGCCCTCCGGCCTGTCATCCTCACTATGCGTTCCGCCTTTGTCGATCTGTTCGCCGGGATTGGCGGCATCCGCCATGGCTTTGAGGCGATTGGCGGCCAGTGCGTGTTCACCAGCGAGTGGAATAAACACGCGGTGCGCACCTATAAAGCCAACTGGTATTGCGATCCCGACGCGCACCAGTTCAACGATGACATCCGCGAAGTGACGCTCAGCCACCAGAGCGGCGTGACCGACGACGAGGCGGCGCAGCACATCCGTGACGCCATTCCGGCGCATGACGTGTTGCTGGCAGGTTTCCCCTGTCAGCCGTTTTCCCTGGCGGGCGTATCAAAGAAAAACGCCCTTGGCCGCGCGCACGGTTTTGCCTGCGACACACAGGGAACGCTGTTCTTCGACGTGGCGCGTATTATTGACGCCCGCCGTCCGGCGATCTTCGTGCTGGAAAACGTTAAAAACCTGAAGAGCCATGATGGGGGCAAAACATTCCGCATCATCATGCAAACCCTGGACGACCTGGGGTATGACGTGGCAGATGCCGCGGAGAGCGGGCCTGACGATCCGAAGATCATTGATGGCAAACACTTCCTGCCCCAGCATCGCGAGCGCATTGTGCTGGTGGGTTTTCGTCGCGATCTCAACCTGGGGGGCAACTTCACGCTGCGCGATCTCCCGGGACTGTGGCCGGCCACGCCGACCCACGATTGCCGATCTGCTGGAGCCGGTGGTGGACGCGAAATTTATTCTTACCCCGGTTCTGTGGAAATACCTCTATCGCTATGCGCAGAAGCATCAGGCGAAGGGCAACGGGTTTGGCTTCGGGATGGTCGATCCCACTAACCCCCATAGCATCGCCCGCACCCTGTCGGCGCGCTATTACAAAGACGGGGCTGAGATCCTCATTGACCGGGGCTGGGACAAAGCACTCGGCGAGCGTGATTTTGACGATCCAGAGAACCAGCGCCACCGTCCTCGCCGCCTGACGCCGCGCGAGTGTGCCCGCCTGATGGGGTTTGAAACCCCGCAGGGCTACCACTTCCGCATCCCGGTGTCTGACACCCAGGCTTACCGCCAGTTTGGTAACTCGGTGGTGGTTCCGGCGTTTGCCGCCGTCGCCCGGCTGCTGGAGTCCCGTATTTTGCAGGCGTAGCGCTACGCAAAGCCGGAGTAGTTGATGGCGGACGTTCATAATAAGGCCACCCGCAGTAAAAACATGCGCGCCATCGGCACGCGGGATACGGCCATCGAAAAACGGCTGGCTGGCCTGCTGACGCATATCGGTTTTGAATTTCGCGTGCAGGATGCCAGCCTGGCCGGGCGGCCTGATTTCGTAATTGATAGCGACCAGTGCGTGATCTTCACCCATGGCTGCTTCTGGCATCGCCACGACTGCTATCTGTTTAAAGTCCCGGCGACCCGCACCGATTTCTGGCTGGAAAAGATTGGCAAAAATGTCATTCGCGATAACCGCGATATTGCCCTGCTACAGCAGCAGGGCTGGCGGGTACTGGTGGTGTGGGAGTGCGCGCTGCGCGGCAGGTTGAAGCTGGATGATACCGCGCTGACGGAGCGGCTGGAGGAGTGGATCTGCGGCGGTGGAGAGACCGCCCAGATCGACACCCAGGGCATTCGCCCGCTTAAGGTTTCTCCGCCTGATACGGCGTAACCACCGGTTTGGCCGGGAACAGGTACTTGCCTAACGTCACCAGCACCACCGCCATAATAATGATCCCCAGCGCCATCCACTCTACCGCAGAGAGCGACTCCCCGCCGAGACCCGTCCCCAAAAGAACAGCCACCACCGGGTTGACGTACGCATAGCTGGTGGCGACCGCCGGAGAAACATTGCGGATCAGGAACATATAGGCATTAAATCGCAATCACCGAGCCGAAAATTATCAGATAACCCACCGCCAGGAAGCCTGAGGTGTCGGGCAGGGCGGTCAGCTTCTCCCCTGAGAGCATCGATGCCGCCAGCAACACGATCCCGGCAGTGACCATCTCAATGGCACCGGCCATCATCCCTGAAGGGAGTTCAATGCGTGAGCCGTACACGGACCCAAATGCCCAGCTCATCGACCCCATCAGGATCAGCAGCGCTCCCCACGGATTCCCGCTCAGATTACCGCCGCTGTTGAGCAGAATAATGCCCGCCATCCCGATGGCGATCCCCAGCCACTCCAGCTTGCGTGTTTTGATGCCAAACAGGCGGCTGAAGCAGAGGGTAAACAGAGGAACTGTCGCCACCACTACCGCCGCAATCCCGGAGGGGACATTCTGGTGTTCCGCAACGGTGACAAAGCCATTTCCGACCGCCAGCAACAGGATGCCAATCAGGGCGGCGTTAAGAAGCGGGCGCAGCGGCGGCAGCCTGTGGCCGCGCAGGAATAAAAACGCCAGCAGCAGCACCCCCGCAGAGAGGAAACGCACCCCCGCCATCATCAGAGGTGGCCAGCTCTCCACGCCGATACGGATCACAAAGTAGGTGGATCCCCAGATGATATAGAGCGCAAACAGCGCGCCTGCTAATGGTAAAACTTGCCTGAAACGCATACTCCCTCACGGCGTAATAAAAAGGACGCATATAGTTAACGTGAAAACTATCATGCTGGCGAGTCCTTTAATTGTGTGTCAGTTGTGAATTATTTGTTGACATAAACGGGATGGTTTCGGGGTTGCGGGTTTTACTCCATACTGTTCAGGTTATTAACAAAAAAGAAGGAACGTAATTTTGGCGGGAAGTAGCTTATTAACACTGCTGGATGATATCGCCACGCTGCTGGACGATATTTCGATGATGGGAAAACTGGCAGCGAAAAAGACCGCGGGCGTACTGGGCGACGATCTCTCTCTCAATGCGCAACAGGTCACCGGGGTACGCGCCAATCGGGAGCTGCCCGTGGTCTGGGCTGTCGCAAAGGGGTCCTTACTTAATAAAGTGATCCTCGTGCCGCTGGCACTGCTGATCAGCGCCTTTATCCCGTGGGCCATTACCCCACTGCTGATGATTGGCGGGGCGTTTCTCTGTTTTGAAGGGGCAGAGAAAATATTGCACACCCTTGAATCGCGTAAAGAGAAAGACAAGGAAAGCCCGGCGGCGCGACAACAGCGGCTGGAAGCGCTGGCAGCACAGGATCCTGTTACCTTTGAGCGGGATAAAATTAAGGGCGCAATCCGCACCGACTTTATTCTTTCGGCTGAGATCGTGGCCATCACCCTGGGCATCGTGGCGGATGCGCCGCTGTTGAACCAGGTGCTGGTGCTCTCCGGGATCGCTATTGTGGTCACCATTGGGGTCTACGGCATTGTAGGGATCATCGTTAAGCTCGATGATATGGGCTACTGGCTGAGTGATAAAACCAGCGCGCTGGCGAAGATGACCGGTAAAGCCCTGCTGGTGGTTGCCCCCTGGCTGATGAAATCCCTGTCGGTGATCGGCACTCTGGCCATGTTCCTCGTCGGTGGCGGGATTGTGGTGCATGGCATTGCACCGCTGCATCATGCCATTGAGCACTTCGCGCAGGCACAAGGTGCTGTTATTTCAGCCACTTTACCTACCTTACTGAATCTGGTGATCGGTCTGATCATCGGCCTGATTGTGGTGGCGATAGTAAAACTCGTGGAAAAAATGCGAGGTCGCTCACATTAATAACTTCTGGCTATACCAGGCATAACTGCTATTCCTCGACTAAATTGATACAGTTTCACACTGATAAAGGAGGCGGTTATGGTCTTTCTGGTCAGCGATGAAGTTAAGCCTAAAAACGGCGGTCCACGTATGGTCGTAACCGGCTATGCAAGCGGAATGGTGGAGTGTCGCTGGTACGACGGTTACGGCATCAAGCAGGAAGCGTTTCGTGAAGAGGAGCTTCAGCATGGTGATGGCATCCGGCGGCAGGACAAGGCTTAAGTCACGCTACGCCCGGCATTGCCGGGCGTTTTTGTGCGCTATAATCGCTAACAGGCAGTAATATTTGCCCATGCGGATAGCGCAAGTGGCTTTCAGGGAGTCTGTGTGCAGCCCGACGATATTGTAAGAAAAGAGCTTTCTTCGGCACGTCATCGTTTCCATCCGAGCCGGGTTGTTAATATTTGTTTTATTACTGTCCTCATCTTCTCCACGTTACTGACCTGGCGCGAAGCTGTGGTGCTGGAAGACGCCTACTCCGCCACGTAACACACGCATCTGGAGAACGTGGTCAACTCACTGGATCGCCAGCTACAGTTCAGCGTTGAAAAGCTGCTCTTCTTCCGCAACGGGATGCAGGATGCCCTTGAGACGCCGCTGGCCTCTAGCGTGCTCCACGATACCGTCTCCCGCATTAGCGACCTGCGGACAAAAGCCTCGTGGCAACTGACCTTTGACGAGCGGCGCACCTTAACCCTGTATGGCGTTTCGGATGCCTTTGTCCAGCAAACAAACAGTCTGATCCGCGAAGATGAACGGCTCGAAAAGGAGATGAGCGCCGCCTTCGAAATGGGCTATTTGCTGCGCATCAACTCCCCGGCGGCGCATGCCAGGCGCGTCGTTTACGTCTCACGGGCGGGGTTTACGTCTCAACCGATCCCCATGACGCGGAGCGGGACATTATCGGCCGCTACTATCAACTGGTGACCAGCCCGTGGTTTACCGGGCAGTCACAGCGTGATAACCGTGACCGCAGCGTCCGCTGGTTTACGCATTCTGTTCTGTCTGATTATCAAAAACGAGCAAATCGTCACGGTCAGCGTGCCGGTCGATTACCAGCGTTACTGGTACGGCGTGCTGGCGATTGATTTTACCCCTTCAGGGGATGAAGAAGCTGCTGCAGGACGCGGTCGATGGTAATGGTGAAGGCGAGTTCCAGCTCTACGACGAGAGCTTTACGCTGCTCGCCACCTCGGAGAGTGTCGTCAGTCACGCCAACCGTTTTGACGAGCGGGAACGGGCGCAAATTGCCGGTGCGATGGAAAAGGATAAAGAAAGGGGAGCTACGGCTGGGGAGCCGGTATGTTTAACTGGCAGCATCTGGACCACTTTAACGGCGTTCTGCTGCGCATTCCACACCCTCCAGGGAAGGGGCGCAAGGCGATTTTGGGCAGTATTACGATTGCCCTGACGCTGCTGTGGCTGCTGTTCACCGGCATGCTGGTGGTCTCGTGGTTTGTCATCCGCCGGATGGTCAGCAACATGTACCGGCTGCAGAGCTCGCTCCAGTGGCAGGCGTGGCACGACCCCCTGACGCGAATCAATAACCGCGGGGCGCTGTTTGAACGGGCGAAAGTGCTGGCGAAACGATGCGAACAGCAGCAGCAGCCTTACTCGGTGATGCAGATGGATCTCGACCATTTTAAAAATATTAATGACCGCTACGGCCACCAGGCGGGTGATAAGGTGCTCACCCATGCGGCCAGGTTAATCACCAGCACGATACGTAAAGTCGACGTTGCCGGGCGCGTGGGCGGCGAGAATTTTGTGTCGTCCTGCCGGGGCCGGCCCTGAGGAGGCGATGCAGATTGCCGAGCGGATCCGCCTGCGCATCAACGATCGCGAAATTCTGGTGAAAAAGAGCCAGACGGCACGCATCAGCGTGTCGATTGGCGTGGAGCAGCGCTCAGGAAAGCAATAATTATGACTTTGAACAGTTGCAGTCCATCGCTGATGCCCGTCTCTACCAGGCGAAGCAGCGAGGACGCAATCAGGTGGTCGGTCAGGACGATACGAAGTGATCCAGCCCTTCACGCCAGCCGCAGGGCCGGACTGTTGGGTGTGGTAAACCCGTTCCGGGTCGTCGTTTCGCAGCTGGATGCCCTGGCGGTTAATGCCTTTAATCACCACCGCCAGGTCAACACTGTCCAGCAGCGGCGCATCGTTTGGCCCGTCACCCAGCCCTAAGGTGGTGGGCAACATGCCGTCGCGCTGCAGGTACTGCTCGTTGAGCCAGCTGACGGCCTGGTCCTTGCCGCCCCGGGCATCAAGGATATGCCAGAAGCGTGCCCCCTGAATAAACTTCAGCCCCAGCGTCTCCAGTGCGGTTTCAAACGCCCGCCATTTGTTCGTCGCTGTCGCGCCAGATGAGCGTAACCGAGGCTTCATGCAGCCGCGCCAGCGCCGCGCGTTCGCGGCTCAGCCCGTCCACTCGCTGAGCACCTTATCATCAACATCATCGAAGGTGGTGAACTTGTACCCCGCGTCGGAGCGTAGCTGATTAATGACCTGGACGATATCGGTATGGGGGAAACGCCGTTGATGAGCCGCGGGGAGTTGGGATGATCGTTCCAGCGTACATCCAGTTGGACCACGGCGCCGTTTTCAGCGATGAAAGGCAGGCCATCCAGCCCCAGATCGCTCTGGATCTGCAGCATTTCCGCCGCGGTTTTGCTGCTGCAAAGAATAACCGGGATTTGGTGGTCCTGTAACCTCTCCAGCCAGCCAGCGGCGGGCTGCCAGTCGTAGGTATGAATATCCAGCAGCGTACCATCCAGATCGCTATAGATGAGCAGCGGGTCCTTAAGTGAAGGCATAGCATCTCCCCTGACAGATGAAGGTCGCGGATAAGAATTATCTTAAAAAAACAGGCCGGTAAAAATGGTGATTATGGAACCGATCCCGTTCAAGCCGCATCCGGTGCCCGTTGGCAACCATAAGTAGCATTTTAATTTCGCGTGGCAACTATAAATATGAAGAATATTTCCTTGTCATGCAAAAAAATTGCAGATAAGGTTGCACGCGACATCAGATTTCCTGATGTAACGAATTTACAAGTGCTTCTTGCATAAGCAAGCTTGATCCCGGTCACCCCATGACCGGGATTTTTTTCGTCTTAGCGATTCACTTCCGTCACGCTAAAATCATGGATATCGAGTTCAAAGGCCTCAGCCAGCTCGCGCCAGGTGTGATAATCCCTGTCGTTAACTCTTACCCGGGTGGGGTCATCCTCAATTCGTTTTACCTCGCTCTCGCTGATTTCGTTGATTGCGGCGAGCAGGGCATCGACGTCAACATTCACTTCCCGTTTTGCCGTTTCGCTGTACTCTTTTACGGTCTTCATCACGCACTCCTGATTACACGGTGTCCACCCGTAAGTATAGACCCGTCATACTTACAGGATGCCTGTGCGTTGGCTCGACTGTTGGCCTTGCCCCTTTAGGGCCAGCACCAGTGTCCTTGCTCACTCCTGTCACTCCCTCCTGTAAGCTCCAGGGGAGTTGCGACGTCGCCGCGTTACCTCGCCCCATTGGGGCCAGCAAAAGCGCCGTGCAAAAGGGCTAAGCGTTTTGTCAGATAGCTTGAGGGGATAGACCGTTGATAAAAGCGTCAGTCGCGCGGCTACACGCTGCCAGTTTTCCTGTTTTGTTCTACACTGGCTCAAAAACCAGAGGAGGATTTTATGAAGGTCAACGATCGGGTTACAGTCAAAACGGATGGCGGGGCGCGCCGCCCGGGTGTTGTACTGGCGGTTGAGCCATTTAATGAAGGCACGATGTATCTGGTTTCGCTGGAAGATTACCCGCTTGGGATCTGGTTCTTTAACGAGATGGGCCACCCTGACGGCATTTTTGTCGAAAGCGAGGAGTAACATGCATGTCGGTAGCGTGGGCTGGCCCGACCCGAACAGAACAAGGAAAAATCTCTGGCATAGCCAGAGATCGGGCAACAATTGAAAAGGGAAGGGAGCGATTAACGCAGGTTAACGAAAATTCCGTTGGTCACATTGTCTGTCAGTCGCACAACATGATAGATCACTTGCTTATTATGCGTTTTTATCTTCCTTTTAATATTTCCTTTATGTGACGAAACAGTCTTGGCTTTGATATTCATCTGGTCAGAAATCTGAATCGTTCCCTGTCCTGCCATCCACATTCGCAGCATACTGGATTCAGTTCGGCTTAATGATAAAGTCGGAAATTTAATTTCTGCTACATTTTTTATTTCTTTGCTTAAATAATCCCCCACCAGGTCATCCAGTGACTCGGGCTTAATGGATTTAGAACTAATCAGAAGATTCTGACGGACCCGTAAATATTCGTCAAAATGTAGATTAGCAATCGCCATAAATACAATAAACAGGGTGCCGGGATATTGATTAATGATCTGCTTTATTTGCTGACTGTTGGCAGGATCATGTATGAAACAGTCCTCATTAATAAACACCACACCTGGCGTTAAGGTCTCACATGCGGCGGCAAGTTCGTCAACGTTATGTACGTCGTTGATGTCTTTTTTCTTTACCCCTCTGCTTGCCAGATACCCGGTTAACCCTAGCCGGGTGTAACTGCATAAATCCATAATGATCGTTGACATGGCATACCCTCACTCAATGCATAACGATAATTTACCATCTGCCTGAGAGCTCTATAACAGCCATACGGGATGGAAAAACAAAATTACCTGTGAGCATTACAAGGACTTTCAGGCGAACTCACTATCCCGTAAAGTTACGTATAATTTGCCAGGAAACATCTTAAAGTAAAGTAAATGTTTAATATTGTGAGATGGATAAAAACATTCAGGCCGCGCCAGATATATCCTGGTAGATGTTCCGCAGTTTTTATTTTAGGAATATCCTCAGAAAGACAATATAGAACACAAGGGTTATTATTTCGTTGAAAGCTCGCGCACGATATTGCTCAGCAGATTAAATACCTCGCTGAATAAGTGCTCGCAGAAGGGGGGCAATAAGGGGCATTAACAGGGAAATAAGCAACATGCCCACGGTAAGGGTGATCGGAAAGCCAATAACAAACACCGAGAGCTGGGGTGCCATACGGTTCAGTAAACCCAGCGCCAGGTTGACGGTAAGCAATAGGGTGATAAGCGGCAGTGCCAGCATCAGGCCGCTGATAAAAATCAGCCCAGCCGCGCGGGTCAGGGCCATAAAGGCATTGCTGTTCACCGCATCACCGCCAATCGGCAGGGTGTGGAAGGTGTCCACCAGCATCGAAATCAGCCACAGATGACCATCAAAGGCCATAAACAGCAGCATCGCCAGCAGGTCGATAATACGGGCGATGATGGGCATGTTCAGGCGACTGCCCGGGTCGAAGAAGGTGGCGAACGACAGACCCATCTGTAAACCAATCAGCTCCCCCGCCATACGGACGGCGGCAAAGGCGAACTGCATGGTAAAGCCGATAGCCACGCCAATCAGGATCTGCTGAAGCCCCACCCACAGCGCCGGAGCCGAGAAAATCGGCACGTTGACCGGTGGCAGCGTCGGGGCAACGATAATCGTGATCAGTATGGCGAGGCCAATTTTCACCCGCTTGGGGATCGATCGCTCGCTGAGGATCGGCGCGGTGGAGATCAACGCCAGAATGCGCAGCAGGGGCCAGAAGTAGAGGCCGAGCCACTCAAGCCATTGATCGCTGGTGAAATGGATCATGGCCCGGCTTAGCCGATGATGTACGGCAGGTTGGTAAACAGATTACGCATGTAATCCAGCAGCAGGTTCAGCATCCACGGACCGGCAATAATGATCGCCACGAACACCGCGATAATTTTCGGGATAAATGACAGGGTCATTTCGTTAATCTGGGTCGCAGCCTGCAAAATACTGATAATCAGACCGGTGACCAGGGCCACCAGCAGCAGGGGAGCGGCAACGGAGATCGCGACTTTCATCGCCTCCGTGCCCATCATCATGACCGATTCTGGCGTCATTGCGCGCTCCTCAACTGTAGAAACTTTGCGCCAGCGAACCGACCAGCAGTTGCCAGCCGTCCACCAGGACAAACAGCATCAGCTTGAAGGGCAGGGCAATGGTCGCCGGCGGCACCATCATCATCCCCAGCGCCATCAGCACGCTGGCGATCACCAGGTCGATAATCAGGAACGGAATAAAGATCGTAAAACCAATCTGGAAGGCGGTTTTCAGCTCGCTGGTGACGTAGGCGGGCAGCAGGATGCGCATCGGCACCGCTTCCGGCCCCTGGATTGGTCCGGCGTTGGCCAGACGGGCAAACAGCGCCAGGTCGGCTTCGCGGGTCTGACGCAGCATAAATTCGCGCAGCGGCTGCGCCCCTTTCTCCAGCGCCACCTGCATTGAGATCTTGTCTTCACTGAACGGTTGATAGGCATCGACATAAATCTTGTCGATCACCGGCGACATAATGAAGAAGGTCAGAAACAGGGACAGACCGAGCAGAACCTGGTTCGGCGGCGCAGAAGGAGTACCCAGGGCGTTACGCAGCAGACCAAAGACGATGATAATGCGGGTGAAGCTGGTCATCATCAGCAGGATCGCCGGGATAAAGGTCAGCGAGGTGATAAATACCAGCGTCTGTACCGGCAGGGTCCAGCTCTGGCCACCCCGGCCATTGGGTGGAGATCAGGCCTGGCAACTGGGCGTACACGGCGGGAGCAAACAGGCCAAGGCCTGCAAGCGTAAGGGACAACAAAGGACGCATCACGATCTCCCGGAACGCTTAAGCAAACTCTTCATCACGGACTGAAAATCCGGTGGAACCTCTGCACGACTCTCTTCAGAGACCGGCGCAGGCGGCAATGTATGCAGGAGTGAAATTTGCGAGGCGGTCACACCCAGCACCAGCCGGGCGTCTTCCACTTCCACGATCACCACGCGTTCGCGTGGCCCCAACGAGGTGCTGGCCGCGAGCTTCAACCCGCGTCCCCCCGCTGTTTTACCTGTCAGACCGACACGTTTTGCCAGCCAGGCGACGATCAAAATAAAGGCAATAATCCCCAGCAGCGCACCGCTGACCTGCAGCAGCGGCGAACCGGGCACTGCAGAGGGTTGAGAGACAGTGGCCTGGGTTTTCATCTTTAACGGCTCAGACGACGCATACGTTCGGACGGCGTAATAATGTCGGTGATACGCACGCCGTACTTATCGGCGACAACCACGACTTCACCCTGGGCAATCAGGTAGCCGTTGATCAGAATATCCAGCGGCTCCCCGGCCAGGCCATCCAGCGCCACCACGGAACCCTGCGTCAGGCGCAGCAGCTCTTTGATGGTCATCCGGGTACGGCCCAGCTCCACGGTCAGCTTGACCGGGATATCCATAATCAGATCGATATCCTGCAGCGTACCGCTGACGTCACCGCCGCCCAGCTGCTGGAACACCGCATCGGCCACGCTTTTGCTGGCGGGTGCTTTTTGCTCGTTTAACGCCTCAGCCCACAGATCGTCCAGTGCTCCGTTGTTGTCATCGGACGGATTGTTCATATCACTCATTTGGGCTGTTCCTCATTCAGAGAATTCAAAATCGGGTTAATCAGGTGCTCAACGCGTAACGCGTATTGATTGTTTACGGTGCCATACTGGCTGGTCAGCACAGGCACGCCATCCACGTGGGCGATGATGCGGTCGGGTTTTTCGATCGGCAGCACATCACCGGGTTTTAATTTTAAAATCTGCGACAACCGCAGCGGGACATCGGCAAAGTTTGCCACCAGCTCCCAGCTGGGAGTGCTGAACCTGACGCACCAGGTTCTCGCGCCAGTTCTGATCTTCATGGCGGGAGTTTTCCAGCGGTGGGTTCACCAGCACTTCGCGCAGCGGTTCAATCATGCTGAACGGCAGGCAGATGTTGAACTCACCGGTCAGGTTGCCGATCTCCACGTGGAACGGGGTGTTAACCACGATATCGTTTGGTGAAGTAGTGATGTTGGTGAACTTCACCTGCATCTCCGAACGGACATACTCCACTTCCAGCGGGTGAATCGCTTTCCACGCGTCGCTATAGCCTTCAAGCGCCAGCTTCAGCATGCGGTTGATGACGCGTTGTTCGGTATGGGTAAACTCGCGGCCTTCCACTTTCGTGGGGAAACGTCCGTCGCCGCCGAAGAGGTTATCCACGGCGATAAAGACCAGGCTTGGCGAGAAGACAAACAGGCCCGTGCCGCGCAGCGGTTTCAGATGGATCAGGTTGAGGTTCGTCGGCACCGGCAGGTTACGGGCGAACTCATGATACGGCTGAATGCGGATCGCACCGACGGTAATATCCGGGCTACGACGCAGCAGGTTGAACAGTCCCATACGGAACTGACGGGCAAAACGTTCGTTGATGATCTCCAGCGCCTGTAGACGCTCGCGCACCACGCGACGCTGGGTATTGGGATCGTAGGGGCGAATGTCGCTGTCGCCAGCCGCACCCGGTTTTGGATCGTCGGTTTTATCGCTGTCGCCGTTCAGCAGCGCATCGATTTCCGCCTGAGAAAGAATACTGTCGCCCATGTCGTTACCGCAGAATGAAAGCTGTATACAGAACGTCAGTGACTTCCTGCTTAGGTTGACCGCTAATCAGAGGCGCGGCCAGCGTTTGCTTAATGTCTGCCACCAGTTTTTGTTTACCTTCATCGGTAGACAACTGTGCGGCATCCTGGCGCGAGAACAGCAACAGCAGACGGCTGCGCACTTCCGGCAGGTATTCACTCAGGCGGGTACGGGTAGCCTCGTCTTTCAGACGCAGCGTAATGCCCACGTAAAACACGTGCTCGGCATCGCCCAGGTTAACGGTAAAGGTATCCAGCGCGAAAAAGACCGGGGCCGGCGGCGGCGGTAGCTCCGCTTTGGCTGCGGCTGACGGTGCTTTATTCATGCGCCAGTAGCTGTAACCTGCGGTAGCGCAGGCAGCGAGCGTAATTAACACCAGAAGCGGGATCCAGATGGAACGCTTACTTTTCTTGGTGATGGCGGAGTCAGTCATCTGATTCGTGCTTCCTGTTTCGGGACTGCTAATGGGGTGATTATCCCGTGTCCTCTCGCCGTCAAAGAGTCGAAAAGAGGGGGATAATCACGCTACCTCTGGCGTTTAGGTTTAGGCGAAGATATCGACAGCGTTGTTTCCACGTGCCGCGGACTGCAGGGAGGCAGGCACCGCAAGCAGCTCATCGTTCTCTTCATCGAATCCACCCGTGTTGCCGGAGCGGGCAGTCTGCTGCTGATGCTGAGAAGAAGCCTGCTGTTGGCCATTGAAATTTTCACTGCTGATGTTGCTTTGCGTCAGCTCAATGCCGTTTTCTGCGAGCTGGGTACGCAGCACCGGCAGTGCCGCTTCCAGCGCTGCACGAACGTGGCTATGGCCAGAGACCATCTGCAGTTGCGCCTGGTTATCATCCAGCTTAAGCGTAATTTGTACCTGGCCCAGATCTTCCGGGTGCAGACGCAGCTCGGCGCTCTGCTGGCCCTGACGGGTAAACAGCGTGATGTGCTGGCTGACGGTCTGCTGCCATTCATTGCTGCCCAACTGGGCGCTGACCACCGGCGCGGCAGCAAAGTCGGCTGCACCGTAGACGGGGTGCTGACAATCGGCCCCATAGTGGCGGTTGGCCCGGTTGGGACGGCCGTGCTCTCTGCCGCCTGCTTTGGTGTCGTCGCGGCAACGGCTGGCGTCAGCTGGGTGTCGGAAGCCATCCCCGCATTTTTATCCTGAACGACGGCTTTGGCGCTACGCAGGGCATCGGTATCCAGTACAGGCTGGCGGCCACGATCGCTGGTCAGGGAGACATCAGCGTCAATGGCGCTGGTGCTCACCGGCTGGGGTGCGGCGGCAGTGACGGTCTGCTGATGGGGCAGCATCGCCATCAGGGCGCTTAACCCTGCCAGCTCTTCATCGCTAAGCTCGGTTTTGCTGTCGGCCTCTTTGGCTGCCTGGGTCAGGCTCTTCAGCACGTCGCCTTTAACAGCAGGCAGCAGCCCGGAGGTCAGGCCAGGCTGTGTGGTGCTTTCTTCGGTAACGGTGAGATCCTGATGCGCCAGCAGTTCGGCCAGTTTCCCGGCATCGGTATCCGCATCAATATCAGTAGCATCGGCTTTCAGCGCCACGCTTACCCGCTTACCGCCCGCGGTTTGCAGATCGTTCAGCGTCAGCCCGGCCTCTTTCCCCTGGCCTTTAACGTCGCTTAACGCGCCCGCCAGCAGGGCAAGAAAGTCCTGCGCGCCGTCGGCCGCTTTTCCGCCCCGAACGCCAGCCGTAAGGTCGGTATCGCTCGAAAGCGTTGTTGAAGGGTGATCATTCCGGTGTCCTCATTGTTGCGCGCTGGGCAAACTCATCCATTTTTTTCTGATCGAGACGGTTTTCCGCCAGGGTTGCGGCGGCAAGCTGGCGATCCTGCAAGGTTTGCCACGCCTGTAAACGCTGTTTCTTCTCTCGCCAGAAGTTCAGGGCCCGGTCAACCTTCTCGGTCCACTGAAGCACCTGCTGGCGATGCTGTTCTATGGCTTTCTCCAGCGTCTGGATGAACTGTTGATAGTTGATCCAGCGCTGGCTGCCGATGCCCTGTGCCATATCCGTGTTGAGGTTGGTGCGATACTCATGCTGGTAGTCGATCAACATTTTCAGCTGTTCTTCTGCCTGCTGACATCCGCGGCGCATCGCGCCAAGCTGCTGTGCGGCATTATCAACGTCTTTCTCGGCCAGATCTTTCAGCGTGGTTAACGCGCCGTGTTGTGCCATGACATTCGCCCTCTATTCGGTTACACCTGCGGGAAAATCATCTCCAGAGCCTGGATAGAGCTTTCCCAGTCGGCTTTTTCAAAAATACCCTGTTGCAGATACGCCTCCAGGTGCGGCCACAGGGCGATCGCCTTGTCGAGCATGGGGTCGCTGCCTTTGGCATAGGCCCCGACGCTCACCAGATCGCGGTTGCGCTGGAAGCTGGAGAGTAACTGCTTGAAGTTACGCACGCGGGCGTAATGCTTCTCGGTAATCAGTGCCGTCATTGCACGGCTAATCGAGGCTTCGATATCGATCGCCGGATAGTGACCCGCTTCGGCCAGGCGGCGCGACAGAACGATATGGCCGTCGAGGATCGCTCGCGCCGAGTCGGCAATCGGATCCTGCTGGTCATCGCCTTCGGTCAGCACCGTATAAAACGCGGTGATGGAGCCACCGCCGCTGATGCCATTACCGGCGCGTTCAACCAGTGCCGGTAACTTCGCAAATACCGATGGCGGATAGCCTTTGGTGGCGGGCGGCTCGCCGATCGCCAGGGCGATTTCTCGCTGCGCCATGGCGTAACGGGTCAGGGAGTCCATGATCAACAGGACATGCTTACCCCGATCGCGGAAATCTTCCGCGATGCGCGTGGCGTAGGCGGCACCCTGCATACGCAGCAGAGGGGATACATCCGCCGGGGCGGCAATCACCACCGACCGGGCGCGCCCTTCGGGACCAAGGATGTTCTCGATAAAATCTTTTACTTCACGGCCACGCTCGCCAATCAGCCCCACCACAATGACGTCGGCCTGGGTGTAGCGAGCCATCATCCCGAGCAGGACCGATTTCCCGACGCCGGAGCCAGCAAACAGACCCATACGCTGGCCGCGACCCACGGTCAGCAGGGCGTTGATCGGGCGTACACCGGTATCCAGCACATGCTCGATCGGCGTTCGTTGTAGCGGGTTAAAGGGTTGGGTAATCAGCGCCCCGGTTTCGGTGGTATCGGGGGAGGGCAGGCCATCCAGCGGCTTACCGGCACCGTCCAGCACCCGTCCGAGTAGCGCCGGACCGAGCGGCAACTGCTTGCCGCTGTGCAGCCCGTCGGCAGAGAAATTTTTCGCGTAGACGCGTGCGCCGGGCAGGACGCCTTCGACCTCTTCCAGCGGCATCAGGAACAGACGCTGGCCGTTAAAGCCAACCACTTCGCTCTCGACTTCGTGGATCTCATTCCCGTCCTGGCGTTCGATAATGCAGGTGGCCCCCAGCGGCAGCTGCAGACCGGTCGCCTCCAGCACCAGACCGGTGGCACGGGTTAAGCGCCCGTAGCGGCGAAGCGCGGGCAGTTGCGCCATTTTGGTTTCAAAATTGTCGAGCGTGTTGAGCCAGCGGGTCAGGCGTGCGGTCATCAGATGACTCCCGGTGCTGCCAGACGGCACAGTTCCTGCCAGCGGGTTGCCACGCTGGCATCCAGATCGCCTTCATCGGCAGAGACTTTGCAGCCGCCGTGATGCAGGGTCGGATCGCCACGCAGACGCCACCCGTGCAGGCTCAGGGTCGCGCCGAGCATCTCTTCCACCCGCTGCAAATCGTCCGGGTGAACGCGCAGCTGCGGTTTGCCGCTGAACAGCGGCTCCTGCTGCAACAGACCCCTGGATCTGCTTAATCAGCGAGCTGTTATCCACCGGTGGGGTATGACCAATCACCTGACGTGCCGCCTCGAGCGCCATCTGCATCAGGCGAGAGGCGATAACGCTGTCCAGTGCGTCCAGCGTATTCTGGAATTCGCTGACCAGCTGCTGCATCCGGGCATGGATCGGCGCCTGCTGTGTCCGCGCCTGCTCTAAGCCTTGTGCCAGCCCCTGGGCCAACCCTTCCTGATAGCCCTGTTCCTGGCCTTTTTGCCGCCCTTCGTTCATGCCGGCGGCGTAGCCCTGATCGTGTGCCTGAAGCTGGATCTTCGCCAGCTGCTGCGCGCGCTGCTCTTCTTCGCTCAGTTCAGGCTCTTCGTCATCCTCATCTGCTTCGGCAGGTGTCGGGGTCGCAGGCACAAACTCCGCGCGAGGAGGCGAGAGATCGTCCGGTGTCCAGATCTTCCACGGCAGTTCATCAGACATAGGTATCCTCGCCGCTGCCTACCACCATCTCGCCGGTTTTCGGCCAGACGACGCACAATAAGGAGGATGGCTTTCTGTTCGTTCTCCACCTGAGACAGACGCACCGGGCCACGGTTGGCAAGGTCGTCGCGCAGGATATCCGCCGCACGCTGGGACATGTTGCGCAGGAACTTCTCGCGCAGCGGCTGTTCGGCGCCTTTGAGGGCGATAAGCAGCGATTCGGAGTCCACTTCCTGCAGCAGGCGCTGGATACTGCGGTCGTCCACGTCCACCAGGTTTTCGAACAGGAACATCTCGTCGATGATTTTCTGCGCCAGTTCGCCGTCGAATTCGCGCACTGCGGTAATAACCGCCTCTTCCTGCTGCGTTTTCATCAGGTTGATAATTTCGGCCGCGGTTCTCACGCCGCCCATTTTGCTGCGCTTGAGGTTCTGGCCGTCGAGCAGGCCATTCAGCACTTCGGTCAGTTCCGCCAGCGCCGCTGGCTGGACGCCGCCGAAGGTGGCGATACGCAGCATGACATCGTGACGCAGACGTTCGTCGAACAGCGCCAGAATATCCGCCGCCTGGCCACGCTTGAGGTGGACCAGGATGGTGGCGATGATCTGCGGATGCTCGTCGCGAATAAGGTCGGCAGCGGTTTGCGGCTCCATAAAGTTGAGCGTTTCGATGCCGCTGGCGGTATCGCGGGTTTCGAGAATATCCTCCAGCAGGCTGGCAGCGCGCTCTTCGCCAAGCGCTTTGACCAGCACCGAACGCAGGTATTCGTTGGCATTGACGTTGAGCGCCGCAAACTGTTCGGCTTCCTGCTCAAACTCGGCCAGCACGTCGGTCAGCTGTTTGTTGGAGATCTGACGCACGTTGGCCATCGCCGCACTGAGAACCTGCACTTCGCGCTGGGAGAGGTGTTTGAACACCTCTGCCGCCCGGTCCTCGCCAATGGTCATCAGCAGGATGACGCTTTTATCCGTTCCGGTAAGGTTACTCATTTTCTGTACTCATCCACTGGCGAATGACCAGCGCCACGACGCGCGGATCGTTATCTGACATTTCGCGAATACGCTGGCTCATGACCTCAGCGCCCATGCGCTGGTTAGCACGGCGTTGCTGCATTTGTTCGTCTTTGCTGAGACGCACTTCCACGGCTTCATGGGTCTCTTCGCGCAGCAGGCTTTGCTCTTTCAGCGCTTTGGCCTCTTCGGCACGGCGAACCAGTTGTGGGCGTACTGCTTTGCGCCACAGCAGCCAGGCAACAATCACCACCAGCAACCAGCGACCGATTTCAATCAGCAGATCCATAAAGGCCTGCTTCTGCCAGAACGGCAGCTCACCGCTGGTATCGTCCACGGCGCTGAACGGTGAGTTCACGACGTTGAGGGTATCGCCACGCTTCTCGGAATAACCCATGGCTTCACGGGTCAGGTCTTCGATCTGCTTCATCTGCTCGGCGGTCAGCGGCAGGGGCTTACCGTCCGGCAGGGTTTTATAGTTGACGACCACCGCCACGGAGAGACGCTGCACGTCACCGGTGTTCATTTTGGTGTGGCGAATGGTGCGATCGACTTCGTAGTTAGTGGTTTCGTTACGGCTGCTGGTGCGCGGGCCTGAGTTGGCTGCAGTGGTCGTTTGCTGCTGCTGCGCACCCTGCTGACCGTTCTGCTGGTTTTGCGCCGGGGTGGTGATTGGCGCGGTATTGGCAGGGGCTGGCTGGTTGGAGAGCGCACCCGGCACACCGCCAGGGTTAGGTCCACCGACCTGCAAGTTTTCATTTACCTGACGCGAGCGCATCACGGCCTGGGCAGCATCGCCGTTTGGACGATACTGCTCTTCGGTCTGCTCTTTATCCGCAAAATCGATCTGCGCGGTGACCTGGGCATGGACGTTGCTGGTGCCGACGATTGGACCAAGAATGGCTTCGATGCGGCTCTGAACGCGATTTTCCACGTCGGTGGCATACTTCAGCTGCGCATCATTCAGATCGCGAGCGCTGGTATTGGATTTGGTTAACAGGCGACCCATCTGGTCCACCAGGGTCACGTTACCCGGCGGTAAACCGGCCACGGCACTGGAGACCAGATGGACCACGGCGCTGATCTGCCCTTCATCCAGCGCACGGCCGGGTTGCAGATTAACGGTGACGGACGCCGACGGCGCTTTCTGTTCACGTACAAACAGCGTTGGTTTTGGCATGGCCAGGTGCACGCGGGCGCTTTTCAGCGGGCCGAGGGTTTCGATGGTGCGGGCCAGCTCGCCTTCCAGCGCGCGCTGGTAGTTAACCTGCTCGCTGAACTGGCTGATGCCGAATTTTTCCTGATCCAGGAGTTCAAAGCCCACCGCGCCACCTTTCGGCAGACCTTGCTGGGCAAGACGTAAGCGGAGTTCATGCACTTTATCGGCAGGGACTTCCAGCGCGCCACCATTATCCGAGAAACGGTAGGGGACGTTCATCTGGGTTAACTGGGTGACAATAGCACCGCCATCCTGGTCCGAGAGGTTGCTGAACAGGGTGCGGTAGTCTGGCTGTTTGGCCCATAAGACCATAGCGACAACGATAGCAATAGCGGCAGCACCTGCCACGATCAACGGCACTTTAGGGTTCGCGCGCAGGCGGCTCATCCATTCGAGAGATTTAGTTTGAGGGCTGGATGTTGCTGTCGCGCTCATAGCGCACCTCGTGACTCATCGTGGATTTCATTATTCGTGTGGAGAAACAAAACAGGCTCCCGGGTCGGCAAACACAACAAAAATTCCATAATCATGGCTGTGCCATTATTTGATGAAACGGGAATTTCTATTCGTCAAATAACCTGGTTTTTTCACGCTATTTAGCGCCTTTATCTTATTGACAGGCTGGTACTCTTGAGCGCGTAAAAAACCATCAGGGGAAAGTCATGGCAATACAGGGGATTGAAAGCGTCATTAGCCAGTTGCAGGCAACGGCAATGACCGCCCGTCATCAGAACGTGGCTGACGTGCAGTCAACCGTCAGCTTCGCGGGCCAGCTGCATGCGGCACTGGACCGGATCAGCGATACCCAAACCGCCGCACGCGTACAGGGCGAAAAATTCACTATGGGTGTGCCGGGCATTGGTCTGAATGATGTGATGACCGATTTGCAAAAAGCATCAGTGTCGATGCAGATGGGCATCCAGGTACGTAATAAACTGATGCAGGCGTACCAGGATGTTATGTCCATGCAGGTTTAGGTTCCCTAACCTAATGTAATCTAACCGCTTTATACATCAGATCCTATTGCGTGGGGCACTGATGGGGCAAAGTCGGCTAATTTCTGGTTCAGAATGATCACTTGGTCCTGGTTGTTTTCGGCCATCCAGGATCCGTATACGCGATAAACCATCTGGGCATCTGAGTGACCCATTTGCTTGGCTATAAAGTTGGGGTTGGCCCCAGCAGTTAATGACCAGCATGCGTAAGTGTGACGGGACTGATATGCTTTGCGGTAGCGAATCCCGGCGCGCCGCATTGCGCCTTCCCAGATCTGGTTTACAGAGCCTACCGCGTAATGATGCCCTGCACGGCCATTGCGCGTTACTATCTGCGGGTTAAAAACGAAAGTGCATGGATGCGTTTCAGTTCTTCCATACTCTCTCAGCTTGACCTCTATCTGGTATTGCCTGCCAAGTCGCGTAAGTTCTGCCTGATTCTTCAGCACGTCAATTGCTGGCTGGATTAGGTTAATTACCCGATTAGTTCCTGCATCTGTTTTCGGCAGCGTAAATTCCTTGGTCAGTGTGTGGTTACGCCGGATGGTCATCGTGCCAGCCTTGAGGTCGATATCTTCCCAGGCTAACGCAACCAGTTCTCCATGACGCACGCCGCTATACACGGCAAGAGACCACATGTTTTTCAGTTGCTGATGCCGGCAGGCGTCAATCATCCTGATGAACTCTTCACGAGTTAACGGATCAGGATCAGTTCGTGACTTTTTCAGTGGCGCAATGCCAGAGAACGGATTCACCTTTATATAGCCACTGTCAGCAGCAAACTGGAGCATAATGGCGGTAATGCCCATGTAGTTGTTAACAGTCGGTACCGTCCGGCCTTTTACTGGCGTCATGTGTCCTTTCTTCAATACCTGATGACCAGTCAGCAAATCCTTTCTTATAAACAGCAGGTCTTCCTGAGTAACGGAAGATGCCAGCCTGTTCTCTCCTATCCGTGGCAGCATGTTGCGAATGATCGACTGATATCGGCCAAACGCATTTGTGCTGATTTCCATCTTCTTAAGTTCAAGCCATTTCCTCGCCAGCTCTATGACCGTGATCTCTTTGCTTTCCACCCCGAATTTCTTCAGGTTGGGTGAGTTAGGAAATTGTGCCGCGTAATTGAAACCTCCCGTTTTTATCGAAAAGCACACCGACGCACGCAATTCGCCAGCCACTTTCCTGTTTTTGGTTGTATCCGGAACGCCAAGGCTTTCCCTTACCCTGGCGCCTTTATAGATGAACCATATGCGGAGAGTTCCTCCGTGGTTCTCAACGCCTGTTGGGTATGCTGATTTAGCCATTATCCCCTCCTGACGCCCAAGAGCCTGATAAGCATAACCCGTTCATCATGAATGAGCACCCGGCTGTTTTGATGCTTGTTGTTCGATCCAGTGATTAATAGCTTCGGTGTTGTACATGCATTCACTGTTTGGCTTTGGGTTTCCATCGGGTGAAACATGCATATATTCGCGGCCAGCGAACCATGACTCGCGGCGGGCTCGTTCAATGGTTCCTGGCCTTAATCCGGTGACGGCGATCAGGTTCTGCTCAGTCACCCATTTATTCGGTACCAGATTGATAATGTCGCTCATGGTTTTCTCCAGGCAAAAAGAACCCGGCACGATGGCCGGGAAAGGGGGGATAACGTGGCAGTGCATTCGCACCCAATAGCCGACTTAGGGAATCAGCTATAAGTTGCGTCAATCGTCTTCATCGTCCCACCAATCTTCATCGTCATCTTCACAGCAGTGAGATAGCAATGGATTGGTAGCAGCAAGCATGTCGGTTGCAGCTCCATGACGCTGAAGTCGCCGTAACGCCTCGTATAGTTCAAACGCTTCCGTACGCTCGTCACCAATGTCGAGGGAGCATGCTACCTTGTGCGCCTCTGTAACCAGGGTTGCCAACTGGTTGCGAATATCCTGAATAGTGCTCATATCTCTCCTCATGCCGCGCGCATAGCGCGCAGGTGCTTAATGTGCTCGCTCGTCTCCAGTTCGGCGCGAATCTGCTCCGCCTCCCGGTGGTCGAGCGGTTCGAAAGTTTGGTTAAATCGGTCGATTGACGCGGTGTTGATCCGACCCTGTCGCCAGTAGCGGACCACTTCTGATGTGGTGGAATGAATAATTACGGGCCAGTTATGCTGGTCAGCGAATATCTGGCCGCGCTGGATTAGCTTGAACATTGGCTGACTCCTGCAAAAGGAGGTAGACGATTGCCACAGCGCGCAGCGGGTTACGGTGAGTGGCGCTGATGCCAGATTCGTGCGATGCCTGCCAGACGGTCTTGCCTGATGGAACGAGGCCGATCCGATGCTTCTTCATTGCCGGATAAAGCTCTTCGGCGCGGCGCAGCGGGAAATGACCGGTGTTCTGTACCGTGTTGAACCAGTTCCATGACAGCTGCGCGCCAGTACTATCGTGCGGGTGAATGGTGGCGCTGTATTTTGGCTTGAGGAAATAGGCGAGCCTGACGCTAATCTCCCCATCGCTCAGCTTGCTGTAATTCATCACCCTCTCCCTTGCTTATTCCGAAGTTCGCTATCCTGCTGGCAACTGGCGCAGCGCTGGCAGCCCGGCACCTTCACCCGGCGCAGCTCCGGGATACCCTCGCCGCAATCGCTACAGTGCGTTGCCGATACCGCATCACGGTTAATCCGGTGAGCCTGTATTGCTTGTTCGCGCATCATCGTTTCGAGAGCGCTGGCCTGATCGATGATTTCAGTCATGACTGGTTCTCCTTTGCTGGCGCATCCGTTTCAAACTTCGCCTCTGGCACCGTGTCGGCAAGCCAGCCGCCACAGCCACGACATCTGAACGTTGTAACGCCGTCCTGGCTGTAGTGAATTCGTTCGCCATCCTTAACGAATGACCAAGGCTCAACGTTTTCATCAGGATAGAAAGGACGCTTACCGTCTTTGCGGGATGCAAGCTTGCAGTTCAGCTCTATGCTTATCTGCTCACCGCACTCACATTTCGCCTGGATAATTACTGCCATGGTCAGTGCTCCCTGAACTGGCCGTTGATCCGACCAATTGTGTAGACGAATAATAAAAAAGGGACGCCAAGTCCCTTTATCTTCTCGAAGTGCTTAGCCAGTAGTGGCCTGCTGACAGCGTCGAATTTCGGCTTTGGCTTCTTCGCCAGTGCAGCCTTCAGCTCTTCGCTGCATTTTCTTGCCGTAGCGCGCAAGGCATTCTCCTGTTCGGTAGTCATCCGCTTCATGCTGCCTCCCGCCTGGCGAGAAGTTTCGCACCGAAGGTCATTAATACGTCGCGCTCCACGAAAGTGGATTCGCAGTGTGTTCGCGGGAATGGCCGCCAGATGATGAGCATGGACCCTTTATTGTTTCCTGACGTCGGCTTACCGGTGACCGGGTTGATGAATGCCAGCCGACCGGCGGTGATGAATCGCACCTCGCTGGCCGTCTCGATAGCCTCACGGAACCAGCCGACGGACGTATCAGCCGGAACCAGCATGACGGTGCCGATATGATTCTTGCTCTCCGCTGCGGCTTTCTTCACGAATGGCGTGATGTCGCTATAAGGTGGGTTGAGCCACGCATATCCGGGAATGGTGAGGTAATCGGCCCATGGCGTTTCCAGCGTGTTCTGCTCAGCGGTGATGAACTTGCGGCAGAGTGCATTGTGCTGCGCTGCGGCGGCGTCCAGCTGAAAGCAGAACTCAGCATCCAGCGCGGCGAACAATGCCGGTGGTGTGCGCCATAAATCACGCTGATCTGCTGGCGTGTTACTTCCGGTGTAATCGGTCATGCCGCCTCCCGCTTATTATTGAGTTCTTCGGCCAGTCGCTGGGCCTTTAACGGATTCTGAATAACCATGCCGCCCGGCAGCATCCACCCGCGACGTAAATTCGAATAGACGAGCGTCACCGATCCCACGCTGATGTTGTCGTGTGCATTTTTCATATATCACCGGGTTTACTTGATGATGAGAGAGGGTTTGCCAATCTTGATGCGCGCGCCGGGGATATCGATTCCGGCGTCGAGTTTATGCTTGATGGCTAACTTATCCGCCTTGATGGTGGTTTCGTACTCGACATATTCAGCGGGCAGGGCGGCGGCGTCGGTAATCTCAACTGACTTGGATGGGGCCCTGACGGTTACCTGGTGTATGCCGGCTTTTATGGAAGTCTTGCCAGCAGTATCGAGAGAACGGGCAACATACTCCTTCATGCTAACCACTCGGTTCTCTGCAGCCTTTGCACGTTCAGCCAGTTTGCGGGACTCTTCTTTTAGCGTCTCCGCATAGGCCTGCTCGTTTTTGCAGGCCGCCAGGATCTGCTCCACTTTCGCTTCAAGCTCCCCACTCGATGCCGTCCAGTGTGTCAGCAATCATCTCCGGGTCCATATCGGAGTCAGTCAGCTTGGCGAAGTCATTGGCTATTTTGTAGAGGGCGGTCATTATGCCACCTCCTCAAACTTCATTTTGCACTCGCTGTAAATGGCCTGAACGTTCTGCTGCAACTTCATTCCAGCCGTCATTTTGTAGGCCGCCTGGAAGTGCAATTTCAGATCGTGCATGGTTTCAGCGCGCTCCATCTCATCGCACAGCGCCGATACCTTGTCGTGAAGCTCCTGCTTTCTTTGCTCTTCTGACAGGATTACCTCACTATCAGGCGTGTGGGGCATCACCGGCTCCTGGTGGATCCCCTCATCTTCATTGATGACGTGAATAGCGTTATCCAGACGCTCAGCGCGGGGCCAGTATTTGCTGGCGCGTTTAACGATGGTCTTACGCGCCATCTCCTCCCAGAAGTTCTTCCATGGTCCGTTCTTGGCCTTACTGGTAGCTTCTGTCGCCTTGATCTCTGCCAGGCTCATTTCTTCCGTCAGGTAATCACCATCAGGAGTTTTCACCGTGCAGTAGCCGCCAACCACCGCGCCGCGGTCACCGAAGGCGTTATATTTGTGAGTTGGCGCAGTATCGAGGCCGTTCGACTCGTAGGTGTCGTTTGAGTAGACCAGCTTGCACTGGCCCCACTTAATGGACCCGGTAGCCTGGGCGAGGTGGAGCAGGCCCATATAACTGATATCAAGACACACCATGCCGTCGCGCGGCACCAGGTACGCCAGCTTGCTCGCCGGGTTCAGCGTGATGCCGATGGCGGCCACGTTGATGATCGCGTTCTGCGCGCTGGCCGGGTTGCTGATTGCCGTTGTAGCCAGCCTGTCGTTTCGCTGAAAAGCCTGAATTGCGAACTGGCTTTCTTTCGCCCACGTTACGGACTGATCTGTGACCGCCCCGGCAAAGAGCGGCTCCTGCTGTTTAACGAACTCAACGATGCTGAAGCTCATTATTTACTCCTGATAATCTGGTTTCAGAACGGGCAGCCGGTGCGGTGCTCCCAATCGTGCTCTGCCTGGGTATAGGCCACTGCCGATACAAAGTCGTTGTATGCCTCGCCAGCTTTATCGCTGCGAAGTCCTTCGTATGGGCTGGAGTCGATCGGTACGGAGAAGAGAAACAGGCCTGTCGGGTTATCGGGGAGGAGGGCAATGATTTCTTGCGCCCGGTCGTCGATCCACTTCTCTTTCTCGTCGGTTAACTGCTGCTCGACCCAGCGACGATCCTCTATGTGGTCGTATGCGCGATATGCGGCCATGGGTTACTCCTGAAATCGGGTTGTGCGTCACCCGGCACCGATTGGCTGCCAGATGTGAAATTGGGTGGGGGATTAGTGCTGAATTGGCTGACCGGTACCGTCGAGAAGAACGTCAATCACGCGGTCGTTAACCCGGATGATTTCTGCGTCGGTGTGCAGATACACCCATTTGCGTTCGTGGATGACAGCTGACACGCGATAGGTGCGGCCTTCATGCAGCGCCATCATGCCAGGCTCGATACACTGGCGAATGATGGGGGTGGTGCCGTAGTGGGCGATCATGACTTCCCCTCCACCTGCTCAAGCAACCCGGCATACGCCATCTGCGCCCGGTCCAGAGTGAGTGTTTCGCGCGGCTTATCGACCGATGAGAGCTTCCACTCGTTATCGTTTAACTTCGATGCGGTGTACTGCTTGCCGTTGTGGGTGACTGTCATGAGGCCTCCCGCTTTTCTTTGATGTCAGCGCGAAGGTGAATCTTGTCGCCGTTTGGCAGGGGAATAACCAGGATGTCATCGCGAGTCACCATCAGGCTTGCTACTGCGAAAATAGCCTCGTCAGTGACATCAAACTTCTCTCCAGTGAACTGACGGACACCGGGTGCCAATTTGCTTGGCTTTGACCGACCCGCAAAAATGCGCTTAGTCAGCCCTGAAAAACCTACCGTAATTGGATTGCTCATAATCATCTCCGCGCTTAAGCCGCGCCGCTGAACGTTAAAAACCCCTGCGCCTGGATGCGCAATTAAAAAATGGGTGGCGGTGGATGGCCGCCGTCTCATAACGTGATCCACTCAGTGAATGGGTCAGGGTATGAGGCAATAAAAAACCCGCCGGAGCGGGTTACTTGATGAGTGATGCTGCGTATTCGATGAGATATAGCTTCGGGGCCAGCCAGATTTTCAGCCACGTCAGGTCTGATAAGACGAGGAAGGCAGTGACCAAATACAGGAACATAATGGTGCCAAAAAACACTGAGGAAGCACTGATAGTGCCGTCTCTGTCCCAGACCAATGTAGGCTTGTATTTTGGCTTCCCTCGATCCCATGAATATCCCTCTTCGCCATAAACCCCGTCCTGCTCACGCTTCATCATTGCCCTGAAGAATTTAATCGCAACCGGGATAGTCGCTAGAATAACCAGCGTGATCATCATGCTTTTGGTAAATTTCCAGACCAGCAACTGATGCACAACATCAGGGATTTGCGCCTGGCTGAAGGACACCGCGGCATCAATGCCATTTGCTGCCTTCTGTAGCAGCTCAACGAGAATTTTGTTCGCCTGTTCGTTCATTCTTACCCTCTGTAGTTACCCGCGTAAAAAAGGCCGCCGGAGCGACCTTATTCATCATCTTCATTGGTGTTTGTCAGCGCCAAGAACGCCTCAAACGCGCTCGTTTGGCCTTCGAATTTCTTACCAAACACGTCAGCCTGCTCTTGTGTGAACGACTCCAGCGCGTGATCCATCGCTTCTTCGTTGTCGCCGAACCCGAGATTGAAAGACATTTCAGCACCGTCAAACATGGTTGAAATGCACAGCGCGTTGTCGCCGTCGCTGTTTTCACCTTTCTTCACCAAAATCTGACGACCGTGGCTTTCGAATAACTTTGCAAAACGTTCCATACCCTCACCCCTTTGTTTATTCACCGCAGGCCACTCGACCCGCTCGATTCGTTCTGTGCGTAATGCTTGCGCCGTGCATCGCGTATCTTCTCCAGCTCGCAGTTCTTCGCTGTCTGGTGATACTTGCTGATGTGGCAGACCGGTGTGCGTGGATCGAAGTCACGACCGCATACCGGGCACTTGATGCTGTTCTTCATGGGCCACCTCAGCGAGCAGTGACTTGCTTGGAATTGCGATACCCAGCTGCGAAGATAGCGACTTCTGGTAAGCAGCTTGCGCCGCCGGTGTTAGTCTCACGAAGGCTGCCGAGCGAAGTGGCGCGGTCGACTCGTGACATATCCTGTTTTCTTTCCTGTGCCGCGTTCTGAGAAGCCTCAGCGCGTCGCTTAGCCATCAGCTCGCCACGTTTCAGATAACGCCGTGTAACGCTGTTGGTTGCGATTAAATTGGTCATACATCCTCCAGTGGTTGCTTTGGCGATTGGATGGCCGGCACTGATCTCCGGCTTGGCTATGCGACTTGCTAGTTGACACCGGAGTTTCACCGGGGCGAAGGTTTCGCAAATCGTTTATTGGACTATCACTGGACTTTAGGGCCGCTTACTCAACATTTTTTGCGTCCAGTCGTTGCACGATACCCACCAGGTCTTACGCCTGCCCGTCAGTCCGGGCATTCATCCAATCCCAAAGCAACTTCCTTTGGGCCACACTCTCGCAGTGGCGGCGCTCATGCCTTTGAGGTTGTGTCGCTTCATCGCCGCTGATAACCGGTGCGCGTCTGGCGTTCGCGCTGCTCTACCGGAGCTACTTTTAATTAGAACCTTGACCCGATGCTAAGCAGGCTCGCTCAATGGCGACTCAGGGCAGCATCACGACTGCTGCATTGCCTTTCGGCTGCGGTCTAACCGCGTTAGTGCACCATTTGGCACCTCCTGTTTGGTTAAACTTCTGTCTCCCACAAGGGCGGGAGAAATTACCCCATCAATGTTAAAAAGCAGCCTGACTTCATGTCTGGCGCGGCTTAACTTCCTGTGCCGCAGTCGATATTTCGTTTCGATGGGCTAACAATAGCTAAAGCGATTATTGGAGTCAATCGCCAAAACGATATTTCTGATAGATAAAGCGATAAACACTTGAATGATAAAGTGATATTTTTTTATCAGGAAAGTGAAAAAAGTGATGTTGGTAACGCAGTTAGGAGGGGAGGAAATCGAAGCGGTGATTCAGAGATAATAAAAAACCCGCCGTAGCGGGTTATGCGAAGCGTTTATAGTCTATTGACTGCCTGAGAAGCACCTTAGCCATGACGTAGAACGTATCCTCATCTCCCAGATTCAACGTACCATTTCTCATAAATAGGGTTGTCGGAGATTACGGCCAGTCGGTCGCGTTGCATCTGCAGGCGCTTAACGTGCAGAGTTTTGCCGAAAACAAAGACGTAAACACCGTCTCCATCGAAATGGGTTATGCCTGTATCAACGAAGATCTGATCTCCGGGGCTTATGGTTCCATCCATGCTGTCGCCATTCACTGTAATGACTTTCACATGGTGGGCCGGGCGATTACCGAACAGCGCTCTTGCCTGTTCCGTTGTGTATTCAATAGCTCTAATCGTCTCAATGAAATCACTGGTCACAAGCGAGCCAGGGCCAGCGCTGGCTTTTACGTCGAGTACATCCACGCGGTAGATCCCATTTGCAGAGGCTTTTACCTGGTATAGCGCATTAGGCTCACGCAGGCTACCAGCACCCATATCTCCCTCACCAGTCGACAGCCATTCCGGGCGGACACCAAGAACAGAGGCGATCTCAACAGTCTTGCGAGACCCGTTGGCATCTTTAAGCAGCTTATTGACGCTGGACTGAGCCATGCCGACATCTTTGGCTAAACGCCCTTGAGTGTAACCAGCAAGTTTCATCGCCTGCGATAGGCGCTCCGAGAATCCCATATTCACCTCTGTTAATGACCCCTTTAATCCTATCGCTCAAGCGATTATTTAGCAAAAAATCGCCTATGCGATTGACATTCGCTAAAGTGATACCCATAATCGCTTTAAACTGATAGCTGAGGTGATTATGAAGACCCCAACAGTAGAGAAGAACTCCGCAGTAGAAAAAGCGATTGCCATTGCTGGCAGTCAAAAAGAACTGGCCCGTCGTTGTGGCAAGGCCCAGTCAACGATTTGTGACTGGCTGAACGGCAAGAAACGCATTTCACCTGCTTTCGTACCCGATCTGGTTAATGCAGTAGACGGGAAGGTGGCCGCTCATGAATTCAGGCCCGACCTTCCAGCTCTATTCCCACACCCGAACGGATTGTAAGCACCACCGCTCTTTAACATTGCTGATCTTCTCTCCGCCTTTGTGGAGAAAAAAATACCGCATCCAACGATGCGCACTAACTAATTCAATTAAGGAGACTGCACATGCAATCACTTACTTATCAACAGAGTATCGGATTTTCACCGGGCGTGATGATAAATCGCGCTCAGCAAAAACAGGAAGATAACCACGACGCGATCCGCAATGCGATCCGCTCATGGGCAGCTTCTCAGGGTCAGGACGTGGTGACGATGCTGATCGTCAATGAGTACCGGGAGCAGGGCGGGGTGGATATCACTTTCCCGAAGGATGTAAGCAGGCAGCGCCAGAAGCTGTTCCGCTTCCTGGATAACCGCTTCGACTCCGAGCAATACCGCGAGAACGTTCGCCAGCTTACACCGGCAATCATGTCCGTTCTGCCGATTGAGTACCGCACAAAGCTGATTGGTGCTGACTGCAAGCTGGTCAGGCTGGCAGAGGCTGAGAAGGAAGTGTCGGAAGCGAAGCAGGCCGTCATGCTGGACGCACCAGAGCATCAGAAGCTGAAAGAGGTAAGCGAGGGTATAGCTGCCATGTTTCGCCTCATGCCGGACCAGGTAGGCCCACTGATGACGATGGTCACTTCAATGCTGGGAGTTATGTGATGGGTACTACCAAAAAAAGCGAAAGCCCTTGAAGCGGCAACTTCAAAGGCCTTCAACACACTGTGTCACGTCAACAACACTAATTTCAGGAGTAATTATGCCAAAAAAACCTCGGTTGTACCAGGCGGCAGTACACAAAAATATTGCTCGTGACCGGTTCATCAAATCCTGTAACCCGGCTGTTGGCGCAAAGCTGAGAGCCATCATCGAAGAGCTTAAGCGGAAGGAGAGCGGTCATGAGTAGCCCTGCAACAGTAACACCAATCAGGCCGTCTCTTACGGTCGTGGAGCGTCGTGTGGCAGAACTCGATGATGGGTACGCCAGGCTGTCAAATATGCTCCTTGAGGCTTATTCAGGCGCTGATCTGACCAAGCGACACTTCAAAGTGCTGCTCGCCATTCTGCGTAAAACCTACGGGTGGAATAAGCCGATGGACAGGATCAGCGATTCTCAGCTTAGCGAGATCACAAAGTTGCCGGTTAAACGGTGCAATGAAGCGAAGTTAGAGCTCGTCAGAATGAACGTCATCAAGCAGCAAGGTGGCATGTTCGGGCCTAACAAAAACATCGATGAATGGTGCATCCCTCAAAACGAGGGGAAATCCCTCAAAACAGGGGATAAAACATCCCTCAAATTGAGGGAGTCGAATCCCTCAAAACAGGGGGACACAAAAGACACTATTACAAAAGACAATAAAGACATTAAAAACACTCTGCCCGAACAAGTTCGAGCGGAGGACGAAAAACCACCTCAGCCTTCAAACAAACACCAGGCAACCGATGAGGCATTCGAGAAGATTTTCTGGATTGCAGGAATGCGTAAGGACGGCAAGAAAAATGCAGCCTCAGCATTCAGAACTCAGTTCAAGGAATGGCGAGCAGTCAGCAAAGGCACTGCAGAGCAATTCGCTTCCATGCTGGCAGAAGATATCGCGTGTCGGCTAGGAAAACAGTTCGGTTTTGATCGCCTGCTTCCATCCAGTTACCTAAATGGGCAGCGATGGAATGACCAGAAGCCAGCTGTAGAACCCGAACCATCCGGACAGAAACCAGCCGTGACCGTCAGCAATAGCGGATACGTTTTCTTCTGAGGTGGCGATGAAATCACGGTTCAAGGCATTGCTGATTGCCGGTTACAACCACGGCCTCCTGAGCGATGGGTTTGTCCGGTACTGGTTCAATAAGTTTGATTTGAGGGCATCATGATGACGCCAAGTGAATTGAGTGACCTGCTATGGAATCAGGTCGAAAGAGTGGCGAAATACCTGCTGCCGAACGGGAAGCGAGAAAGCCACGAATGGGTGGCTGGCAGTATCAACGGGGAGTCAGGAAAGAGCCTCAAGGTTAATCTGGCAGGGAAGAAAGTCTGGTCTGACTTTGCAGAGGGAACCGCTGGCGATCTGCTGGACCTCTGGGTAGCCGTCAGGGATTGCGGGTTACACCAGGCGATGACCGAAGCCAAAGAGTTTCTGGGCATCAAGGACGACGACCACCACTTCGCAGCAAAGCAGCAAAAGAAATTCTCCCGTCCAGACCGAAAGAAAATCTCCCGCTACCTCACTAAAACCGAAAAGCACATCGAATATCTTGCCACCCGCGGTATCTCCGCAGAGACGGCAAAGTTGTACGAGGTTGCCGCGGCTAAGGTCTGGAACGGAGAGCGAGAGCTGGACGCACTAGCATTCCCCTACAAGCGTGACGGTGAGCTGTTGCAGGTTAAGCGCATCAGCACAGAACGGCCTGACGGGAAGAAGGTCATCATGGCTGAGGGCGATTGTGAGCCGTGTCTGTATGGCTGGCAGGCTATCCCCAAGAACATGCGGATCGTCATCCTGTGCGAAGGTGAAATCGACTGCATGAGTTACTACCAGTACGGTTTCCCGGCACTGTCCGTGCCGTTCGGTGGAGGGAAGGGGGCCAAGCAGCAGTGGATTGAGTTCGAGTATCACAACCTGGACCGGTTCGATGAAATCTGGATCAGCATGGATAGCGATGAAGTGGGCCAGACCGCCGCCAGAGAGATCGCAACCCGACTCGGTGAACACCGCTGCCGCCTGGTAAAACTCCCTCACAAAGACATCAACGAGTGCCTGATGGCTGGCATCTCTTCCGATGACATCGTTGGATATCTGGAGCGAGCGTCGTTCTTCGATCCGGAGGAGCTTTACAGCGCCAGGGAGTTTTATCAGGACACCATCAACGCCTTCTACGGCAAAGAGCAAAGCCTGTTCTACAGCCCGTGGGAATGCCTGAATCACAACTTCGCGTTCCGCCAGGCCGAGCTGACACTGGTCAACGGTGTCAACGGCCACGGCAAGACCGAGGTGGTGGGACATATGGCACTGGAAGCCATGCGCCAGGGGGTTAAGACTTGCGTCGCTTCACTGGAGATTAAGCCCGGCATCCTGCTGAAACGCCTGACCCGGCAGTCAACGTGCCTGAAACTGCCGCCGCAGCTTGAAATCGAATCGGCTTTCAAGTTTTACGATGACCGGCTATGGCTATTCGGCCTGACGGGAACCGCCAAAGCTGATCGGCTGATCGAAATCTTCACCTACGCCTGGAAGCGTTACGGCATCGAGCTGTTCATCATCGACAGCCTGATGAAATGCGGAATAGGGGATGACGACTACAACGGCCAGAAAGCCTTCGTAGACGCGCTGTGTGACTTCAAGAACAAAACCAATACTCACGTCCTGCTCGTCACCCATAGCCGCAAGGGAGACAGCGAGGAGAAGCCTACAGGCAAGATGGACGTTAAGGGTTCAGGTTCGATCACCGACCTCACCGATAACCTGTTCATCATCTGGCGCAACAAGGTTCGTGAGAAGGCCATTCAGAAAGACCAGCAGGGTGAGGAACTGGACGACAAGGAACGCAAGGCGCTGGCCGCTCCCGCATCTGTCCTGATGCTTGAGAAACAGCGTAACGGCGAGGGATGGGAAGGCGGGATCCCGCTTTACCTCGATGCCAATTCTCACCAGTTCTTACCCACCGAAACAGCACCCCCGTACAACTACATCGCCAACATGCCGGTCTCTGAATACAACGAGGTCTGGGCAGGCGATAACGTGAGGCAAGGCACATGAACACCCGAGAAAAAATACTTCACCACCTTGAAACCAACAAACCGACATCCTCCAGAGAATTTCACACTTTAACCGGCGCCCCAAAATCCCGCATTACCCAACTCCTCCGGGAACTCACGGAATCAGGCCAACTTGAAATCTACAGCGCCCATAACGGCATCAAGCGTTATCGGTTGACTGAGCTTCATGCGAGCCGGCGTAAATCGGTTCTGGACTATCTGGAAGCTGGCAACGAAGGAGCTTCATCGGATATCGCCGCCGCGACTGGTCTTGAGGTGCAAGTCACCTCGCAGATTCTTGCATCACTGTGCAAGCAGGGGGGAGGTGCACCGGCAATGGCTGGGCCGAGCGAAAGTGTGGCACTACAGCAAGAGCGCACCGTACATCTTTGGCATGGCCAACCCTCTTAACAACCTATTCAATCAGTGCCTGGCTTCTGTCAGGGGCGGGAGAGCATCAGCATGAGCAAAGCAACGTATCTGGACGATCTAATTCTGGCGCATCGTGTTGAATTCAACGGCCGCGCGGCTCGATGCAAGGCCCCGTACAAGAACCTCGATAAATCCCGCATCCAGGAAGTGTTCGACGCGCACAACCGCCGTGTCATCAATCAGTCCCGCCGTTCAGCGGGGAAGCGCAACAAACTGCGCTGCCGCAGAACGGCTAAGGGGATGCGTGAGAACCTAAAAAGCCTGGAGGCGTGGGTGTCAATTTTCGGCAGAAGTTGCTATGTGATGGGTAACTCTGGGACGCCTAAATCAGAAATCCGTATTCGCCAGGAGGCCGCCCAATGAGCAACATCAACAAACAGGCGCTGCGTGAAGCGGCGGGGAAGGCCATCTCAGAGGAAGGAGAAACCTGGTGGAATGAAGAGCAACTGGCTAGCGACTATGGCCTTGCACTTCACAGGACGGACGCCAATTTTATCGCCGCAGCCAACCCCGCCACCGTGCTGGCGCTGCTGGATGAGCTGGAGGAAAAAGACAAGAGGCTAAATGAGATTCTCACGCCGAACATGCTGCTTCCGGTGATTGACGATATGGATGAAGACAATCTGCGCCACGTTATTAAGACAGTATGCGAAAACTATTCGTTGCTGCACGCGAAATGGGAAGCCGCAGAGAAGCGCATCGCTGAACTGGAGGCGAGGGAGGTTGTTCTTCCTGACTACACCGAAATCTACCAGAACGAATTTGCGAAGGAAGTGGAGTATCAGGTTAGGGCGGCATTAAAGTCCGCTGGCATCATCACTAAGGTGGGGGGAGTAGGGTATGTGGGTATTAATAATCTGGGCAGTTGGCGGATATAACGGCACAAGTCCGGCTATCACAACTCAGGAATTTAATTCAGAAGTTTCGTGTCGTGCTGCTCTTGTTGAATTGAAAGAGGTAAGCAACGGCGAATTGCGTTTACGCGGCTTGTGCGCGACAAAGGGCTAACCCATGACCAAATTCACCAAAGAACGCTTGGAAGAAATCGTAGAGCTTGCAAAAAAAGCGACGTACAAGCCGTGTGCAATGCACATGACGAATTTATTGGTAGTATGCGATAGCGAAGTTATCGAGGAAATGGCCCGCCAGCTGCTTGCTGGTATGAAGCAGGAGCCGGTGGCGTGGCAGTGGTTATACCGGGACAAATGCCATGTAACAAATGATCCGGCCCGGGCCAAATTTGTAGCTGAAGACGGCGATGTAACAGTGACACCACTCTACGCAGCACCACAGTTACCGCAGCCAGTAGTTCCGGATGCCATCAGCACCAGACAGGCCATATTGAAAATGGAAGAGTGCGAACCTTGCGATTCCATCAACGTGGCGTTCAAGTACGGCTGGAATGCCTGCCGCGCCGCCATGCTTCAGGGTGCCGAACCTGTAATCCAGCCTGATGAGTTGCCAGATGGGTGGGTGGCTGTGCCGGTTGATATGGCCCCCGAAATGATGCGAGCAGTTCAGATTAACTCTGAGCTTGGAGCATACGCTGCCGCCAACCTCTCTGGCGCTTACTCGCTGTTCCGTGAGTTCTGGGATGTGGCGATTGCGGCAGCGCCGGATTTTCGGGAAATCTCAAATTCGTCAACCGAACATTTTCTGGAAACCGCGGAAATGTCAACCAATACTCAGATGCCGAGCCCAATTGACCACGGATACCGGCCTGATTGCGAATGCTCAGGCTGCATAGCTACAGCCAGAATCTGCGCTGAATTGTCCGTTAATTCTCCGGTGATTCCTGAGTGTTGGTGTCTGACCTGCCGCCCTGTGAAGATGACTGATATGCGATTCGTTGTGTGCCCTGACTGCGGCAATAAGCGCTGCCCGCATGCCAACGACCACAGGAATGCATGCACCGGAAGCAACGAGCCAGGGCAGGAAGGTAGCGCATATCCAGCAGCACCGCATCAGGAGGAAGCGAACCGCATTCATGAGGAGCGGGTCAAAATTCAGGAAGAGATGGCGATGGGCGCGAGGTTGACCAAGCATCGCTTTAATCCGTAACTGCCATACAAGCGATGTGGTAATCCCCATATCGACGGCCAGGGCCTCTTCGGAGGCCTTTTTCTCGCGTTGATAATTCAATATCACTGAGCGATAATAACAACGCACCGGCCTGAACACCCCGGTGTCCCCTGCGCATATAATGGGGACGTTATATGCGACCACAATCTGAACATCTTCACCTGTCACCGATGCAGAAATGCACCGGCGATTTTCTGCATTCTGCGGTTTCCTGTGGGGAGGCCGTATGAAACAGCAATTCCTCCTCCGTAACACCAACATTCGCGCCAATGCCATCAACGCGATTAACCAGCTGCAGCTCGACGAGAAGCGCCCGGTCGTCATCGAGATAAAAGAGATGACCCGCTCCATCGACCAGAATGCAAAGCTCTGGGCAATTTTTGGGCGATGTCAGCAGCCAGGTTGAATGGCATGGCCGAAAGCTATTCCTCTGAGTCCTGGAAACACATCTTCACCGCTGCGCTGGTTAAGCAGGAAAGTCGTGCCGAACCTGACCGGTGATGGATTTTGTTGTGCTGGGTCAGTCAACCAGCAAGATGACCGTCGGCCAGATGCGCGACCTCATCGAACTTATTCATGCCTTTGGTGCTGAGCGTAACGTCCGCTGGGGCGACGAATCACGCCTGGCTATGGAATGGGCTTCCCGTTTCGGAGGTGCCCGTGGCTAGCCCTCTCGCTCGCATTATCACTAACGAAATCTACCGGGTCCGGACGCGCCGCAAGCGTAAGCCGGAACTCAAGCCATCTGAAATCCCAACCCTCAAGGGCTACACCGCCCGGCTCGTCGATCAGAAATGGCTGCGCCTGGCAGCAAGGAGAAATCATGCGTAGGCCAGCCCGCCGCAAGTGCAAGGTATGCAACGAGTGGTTTGTGCCTCAGTTCAGCGACATCCGCATTCGGTGGTGCTGCCCTGAGCATGGAGCCATCCTCGCAATGGAACAGCGCGCCAAGGAGAAGATTAAGGCCGAGGCCAAGCGCATCAGGGAGAAGCATCAGGCTGAGAAAGAAAGCCGGGATCGGCAGGCCAAGAAACGCCTTGAAGTTAAGCCGCTAAGTTACTTCCGCGACCAGGCGCAGCAAGCCTTCAATGAATTTATCAGGTACCGGGATCGGCATCAGCCATGCATCAGTTGTGGCCGCCACCACGACGGCCAATATCATGCCGGGCATTTCCGCACGACCGGCGCTAATCCAGAGCTGCGCTTCAACGAGGACAACTGCCATCGCCAGTGTGCCCCCTGTAATAACCACCTTTCAGGCAACCTGACCGCCTATCGTCCGGCGCTGATCGCCAAAATCGGGCAGACCCGCTTTGATGCCCTGATGGGGCCGCACGAATTACCGAAATGGAAACGCGACGACTACATCCGGATCCGAGATGAGTACCGCGCAAAGCTCAAAGAACTGAAAACAGCAGGAGGCCGCATGACCCGCGACCAGATAGCCCGATACCAGGCCGAAAGCGTCATGCGCGCCAAGATGCCGCCAGTAGCAAAGCACAGCCATAACCAGACCAAAACCAAACAGCCAGAGAGGGCCGCAGCGTGAATACTCAATACCTGGAATTTGTACGCCAGCAGCTCATCGTTGCGACTGCAGATCTGAGTGGGGCTACCAAAGGTCAGCTGGTCGCCTTTGCTGAAAACGCCATGTTCACTGCCACACCGCGCAGCCGCTCCCGCGTGAAGGTGATTAACCCGGCGAACGGGAAGCTGGTTAACCCGAGCAGCCCGCCGATCCCCGGGCAGCAATCGCGCGCTAAAGGGTCGCACATCCCGCTGGTTCAGCCGGTCGAATACTCCACCGCGTCGTGGCGTCGCGCAGTGCTTTCTCTGGATGAGCACCAGAAAGCGTGGCTGCTATGGAACTACAGTGAGAACGTGCGCTGGGAGAATCAGGTGGCGATTACTCAGTGGGCATGGGGTGAGTTCATGGCTCAGCTGGGCGTGAAGAAAGTGGCCGGCAAAACGATGGACAGGTTGAAGGCTCTGATCTGGCTAGCGGCGCAGGATGTTAAAGCTGAGCTGGCCGGTCGGGAGACATACGAGTATAAGCAGCTGGCTGAAACTGGTTGGGGTGACCGCAAAGAACTGGTCAGAGACGTTTACCGATCGCTGGGTGGAGATGAAACGCATCTTCCTGCGCCTGGATAGCGGCGCTTTATTGCAGGTAACGCGATCACGTTCACAACAAAAGGCAGCAAATTACGACATAAATCTTGCAAAACTGGATTGAAACGCATATATTTCATGTAAATCTGATATTGTCGCCATAGCTTTGGTTGTCGACTGAATTACACAAAAGAGCCTCGGTTAACCGCCGGGGCTTTTTCGTATCTGAATCCCGCTACCTGGGACCTTTAGGCCGAAGAGCCGATATTGCCATTCCCTCACATACGCCTACGGGCGATTTAAGCGCCGTTGGACACCCCCATCTCCAGATGTACGGCGCTCTTTTATTTTTCAATGCGCAGCTGGGATTACCCCAATGGAGAACAGCCTAATCACAAGCATTGCTGCCGTCTTATTCGGTGGCGGTGCGCTCGCGCTTTTCTGGAAGCCATTAAGCGCGGTCATTGCTTCAGCCGTTACGAATAACAGGGCCGGCGGCGAGGTAATTACACATTACAAAGAGCAGGTTGTTCTTCTCAAAGCCACTAACGACGAGCTGCGTCAAGAGAACAACGAATTGAGAGAGCGAAGAGAAAAGGATCTGCAGCGTATTTCCCATCTCGAGAGTGACATACGCATCATCAAAAGCTCGCTTCGCATACTGATAGCAATGACCCAGTCCGGAGGCGATGAACAGTTCCGGGGCCAGGTGAGCTCTATGCTCGCGAAGCTGGAGGAAGATCGCCATGAAAGTTAAAGCGTTTATTGAGAGCCATAAAGGGCGTCTCATGATAGGCGCCATGTTTCTTCTGTTCTGTGCCATGTGCAGCGTAATGACGATCGCCTTCACTTACTCCAACAGCAAAATCCGTGCGGAGTACCGCGATATAGCTGACGAAAGAGACAAGAAGGTTGAATTGCTTGCGGTGCAGGTAAGCGAAATGAAGGCAAAGCTCGATTCCATCCCGGAGCGAACTGCAGAAAAGACGGCAGACAAAAGTAAAGCCACTGGTTGAGGAGGAGAAGAAGTGAGCCAGATCATCCCCCATCCTCAACTTTGAGGAAGGCTATCGTGAAAAGCCATACCGCGACACCCTTGGATATCCGACTGTTGCCGGTGGCATCAAAATCGGCCCCAAAGGCGCAGCACTATCCAATTACACCTTCACCGTACCGCGCCGCGTTGGCGATGTGTGGAAAGAGGTATTTGTCGAGAGCACTATCTCCGAGATGCAACTGCGACCGGCAATCATCAGCGCGATGAAAAGCTGCAATGATGCCCGCAGGGACGTGCTGATTAGCATGGCATATCAAATGGGCGTTCCTGGCCTTGCTGGTTTCAAAAACACTCTCGCCATGATCTCCGAAGGAAACTTTGATGGTGCGTCCCGCGGGATGCTCAACAGCCTGTGGGCGAAGCAAACGCCCAGAACGCGCTCAGCGGCATGCTGAAGTGATGCGAACTGGTAGCTATGACATCTACAAAGGCCTCATCTGATGGATGCTCTGAACATGCTTCGCGGGATGACCGGGAATATCTCACTCAGCCGCACACAGGCCGCTCTCGGATTCCTTGTTAGCAGCTGTGTGGTTGCATGGCAGGCCTATCAGGGAACGCTGTCAGAAGTCGTATTTGGCTTGTATTTCGGTTTCTGCACCGCCGGCTACCTCGGGCCAAAAAGCTGTCCGGAGATAAAGATATCAAGGAGCAGCAAATCGACGCCGGCATGAACCCAGGAGAGAAACCATGAGCATCATAGAAATGCTGATCGCCGGATTCTTCGCTGTAGTGGCTATCGCCGCTGGCGCATTTGCATCGGTCACTCGAAGGGGAAGGGAAAGGCTGAGCAGGCCGCCAACGAGCGAGAGACGAAAGCCAAAATCGAGCAGGCAACTGCCGCAAATAAGCGCCAGACGCAAACAAGCAAAGAGGCTTCAGATGTTCAGGAAACCGTTACTCGCATGCCTGGCAACAATGTTGATGACGAGCTGCGCAGAGACTGGCTCAACAAATAACATGGTCGTGGTGGACACCGCCTGTAACTGGGTAAAGCCAATCCTCGTCACCGAGGCCGACATCCTGTCTATGGATGATCGCACCAAGCGGGCGATACTCACCCACAACAAAACGTGGAAAGCCAACTGCGATACGGAAGCCGCTAAATGAGTGCGTACTCTATCTACAACATCATCTCCGGCGGAGCTATTGCCGCACTTCTCATGACGTGGGTGTTCTTCTGGATTTACTGGAAGCAGGAGCGCCGGCACCGCGATGAAGTCAGGAAGATGCAGCGTGAGGTTGTGATGGAGATAAAGAACGCGCACAAGTTGAGTTAGCTCAGGAAATAGAACCTCGTCCCTGAGGCTCTGACACAGTCTCTCCTCTGGACTTTAAGCATAGAGAAATAACAGAGCCTCGCATTAGCGGGGCTTTTTTATGCCCGTAGTAAACCGCGCATTCTCGTGCGCATATCAACCAAGAGCCTTTCGGGTAGAGCTTGAGATAGGGCAGTGGTAACGCTGACCGCTCTTGGGCTGCCGTATCTACGAGAACAGGCTCAACCACCAAAAGGTAACAGCGAAATGAAATCATTAACCCTCTTCAATCAACCAATCCGTGTCGGGGAAGACGGCATGATCTGCCTCACCGATATGTGGAAAGCCAGTGGCAAAAGTGACGCGGAATCTCCTTACCACTATCTGCGAAACAAGCAGACCAAGGAGTTCCTGGCTGAGCTGGAGAAAAACCACGAATCTGTGGTTTTTACTGCCGCGGCGTACACGGCGGAACCTATGGCGGGAAGTTTGTTGCTTACGATTATGCTGCCTGGTTAAACCCGGGTTCAAGTACGCGGCATATAAGGTCCTCGATGACTACTTCACCGGAGAGCTTCAGCATCGCAACAGCTTAAGTGCGCAGCTCAACATGAAGTGCCATGAGTTTGACCAGAAAAAGGACATGGCGAGCTTCTGCGGACAAGGACTCGCAGCATGGCGCTATACGAAGCCTGTATTGGTCGCTGAGATTAACACCCTGGCTAACCAGTTGCAGATTACGATCCCCGGGCTGCCGGGATGAATAATCGCGTCATCGAATGCGCCTCCAGAGCGGGCGCGACTTCTCTGAGTTCATGAAAGGCGAGAAGGGAATGATGGAAGCGCTGGCCTCGGTGGATCAGTTTGGCGAGCAACTCCGTCTCAACGGATGCGTCAATCATCACTTTGTCAGCTACATGATGCGTAACTCGATCATGCAGGCATTCATGGACATGGCAAATGCCGACAAGAAAGAAGAACGTCGCCGTAAACGAGCTGAAGCGAAAGCAAAGTCGAAGTAACCATTCCAAAGCTCATCCCCGGGTGGGCTTGATAATGGATATCCCCCAGAGCGGATAAATCACAATTACCCCCGCAAGGGATAAGCGGAGTAAACAATGGCAACGTGCAGACTGTCGTTTCAAATCAAAAGCAGGTGGTGGCTGCCGGTTTATCTGCGGACGCTGACACTGATGTGCTTGTTGATGAGATGCGAGCCCAACTACCAAAAGGTATCCGCATTCATTGTTAAGCACGGCATCAGCCAGAAGGTGAAAGCAGAGCCGGTCAAAGACAAAACGGAGTAACCCATGGCTAACGATGACGAGCGCAGGCCATACCCGCCAGTTAACTTCATCGACTCCGATAACTGGCAGCCATACACCAGGCTGATCCCAGCCAATGAAGTGCATGAATGGATAAGCCGCCAAATCCTCAGCGATACTGGCAGCATCTATAACCCTGATCACGAACACCTGCTTGAAGCTGATCTCTGCTTCATGTGGGCGTCTGGCTCATTCGCTAAGAAAGGACGATACGTTCTCGGTCAGGCCGAACAGGTAATGCTCCGCGCCGGCGGATGGCAGAAGGCCCGGATGGAGCAGCAGATGTATGAATGGTTCGGTCGCATTCCCGAAGTTCATCATTACTCTAGCAGCCGACTACTGCTCACCAATGCAGTGACCTCGAATTCTGCGCACTGGTAGAGCATGAGCTTTACCACATTGCCCAGGCCACCCGATGATTTCGGTGCGCCAAAGTTCAACAAAGAGACCGGGCAGCCAGTGCTTACACTGCGCGGCCACGACGTCGAAGAATTCACCTGGTGTCGTACGTCGATACGGTGCCAGCAAAGAAGTACAGGAGCTCGTTGATGCGGCCAATGCGCCAGCGGAAGTGGCTCACATCGATATAGCCAGATCATGCGGGACTTGCATGTTGAAACTGGCATAACTTTTATCTGCTTTGTCATGGAGGTGACCTGTGGCAGCTCTATCGACAGAGGTTAAAGCCTTCATTGTTCAGTCTCTCGCATGCTATGAAACACCTGCAAAGGTGATCGAGCTTGTAAAAGAGAATTTCAAGGTGGTTGTGACTCGCCAGCAGGTTTCTGCGTATGACCCGGCTAACGCGATGGCCAAGAGCCTGAGCCAAAAGTGGGTCGACCTCTTTAAGACTACCCGAAGTCGTTTCCAGACTGAAATCACAGACATCCCTATCGCCAACAAGGCGTACAGGCTGCGCGTTCTCGACCGCATGGCAACGCGCGCCGAGGGCATGAAGAACCTCGCGCTTACGGCAGAGATCATCGAGCAGGCGGCGAAGGAATGCGGCGATGCCTACACCAATAAGCACAAGTTTGAACATTCCGGACCGAATGGTGGTGCCATCCAAACGATCACCATGAGCAAAGAGGAATACAAATCCGCACGGCAGGAGATGATGGAGGATGACGACTGCTGAGCAAAAGACATTTGCCCGCCGGGTAGAATGTGAAGAGGACGGCCTGTATTACGCGCGTTACTTCTTCAAACAGCGCACCGGCGGCAAGATGATAGTCGCGCCTCACCATAAGGTGATTCAGCAGACGCTGGACCGCGTAATTGATGGTGAGATTCAACGCCTGATCATCAACGTCCCGCCTGGGTACACGAAAACGGAGCTGGCGACCATCAACATGATGGGTCGCGGACTGGCGCTGAACTGCCGGGCCCGCTTCATGCACTTGTCCTATTCGCACAACCTGGCGCTGCTGAACTCCTCAACCGCGCGCGGCATGATTAAGTCGCAGGCCTACCAATCAATGTGGCCGATGGCGCTGCGCGATGATGCTGACAGTAAGGCGATGTGGTGGACCGAACACGGCGGTGGCGTTTATGCGTCGTCAGCTGCCGGGCAGGTTACCGGCTTTCGTGCAGGACACATGGAGCCGGGATGGCAGGGTGCGCTGATTATCGATGACCCGGTTAAGCCAGATGACGCTTACTCTGAGATCGTCCGCGACGGCGTCAACAACCGCTTCAACGAGACAATCAAATCACGACTGGCGATCGAGACGACGCCGATGATTGTCATCATGCAGCGGATCCACTACCACGACCTGAGTGGTTACCTGCTGCGGGGCGGGAGTGGTGAGAAATGGCATCACCTGAATCTCCCTGTACTCATCAACAACAGCCTGTCATACGCTGAACAGTACCCGGAGAACACCCACGCCATTCCGATTGACCATGGCCTTCCTGATGGCTGGCTGTGGCCTTTTAAGCATAACGAGTCGCACCGCGTTTCACTCTTTTCCCACCGGCGCACCGCTGAAGCTCAGTACATGCAGAACCCGAAACGCTTCAATGCGGAGGGCGCGCTGTGGAACGAGGAGATGATCAGCGCCGCCAGGGCACTCAACATCACTGAAGAGCTATCGCGAACGGTAATAGCTATTGACCCACAGGCTACGAACAGCGAAGAAAGTGATGAGACGGGTATCGTTGCCGCCAGTGTTTATGGCACCGGTGATCGCAGGCAATACTCTGCTGATGGCGATTACAGTGGGAAATACTCACCCCAACGGCTGGGCGACTAAGGCTATGGAGGCTTACGACATCCATGAGGCTGATGCGATCGTCATTGAGACCAACCAGGGCGGTGACATGGCTGAGGACACTCTCAGAAACGCCGGGTTTAAGGGCCGCATTATCCGCGTCCACGCCAGTAAAGGTAAATTTGCCCGCGCAGAGCCAATTTCAGCACTCTATTCGCAGGGCCGTGTTGCCCATCACGGCAATCTCTACAGCCTTGAAAATCAGCAAATGGAATACATCCCAACCACTGCCAAAAAATCACCCGATCGGCTTGATGCTCTCGTGTGGGCAATGACTGAGTTAAGCGGTCAGGGCGTCGGCGCAGTTTTCTTCTAAGGAGCATCGCCAGTGAGCGAACAAGATAACGGCCTTCAACTGGCTGTGAACAACCTCGCCACTGAAATGAGGCGAGCGAAATACCTGAATGCCATCGGCATCGGCGGTGGGAACACTAAGCGTCCGACGCTCTATCAGGAGTTTGGTTACCCGCGTGATATTACCTTCAACGACTTCTACAACATGTACCGCCGCAATGCAGCCGGGTTTGCTGTTGTGCATCGCCTCCTGGACGGTTGCTGGCAGGACTATCCGGTCATTGTTGATGGCGATCAGACGAAGGTGTCTAAAGAGACGAACGCCTGGGAAAAGAAAGTCACAAAGTTCATGAAGAAGTTGTGGCCGAAGGTGAAGGATGCCGACCGGCGCAATATGGTTGGCCGTTACTCCGCACTACTGCTGCAGGTCAAAGATAATCTGGACTGGAAAGAGCCAGTCGACATCAAGTTGGTAAAGACACTCGGTGAGTCGGCGCTGGTAAAACTGCTCCCCGTATGGGAGCCGCAGTTAACTGTCGCCGAGTGGGATAACAACCGTAAATCTCCGACATTTGGTCAGCCGCTGATGTTTAACTTCAACGAGCAGCCGGTTGGAAATGAACAATTCGTAGGCCCGATGCGCGGAGAGCCAGTACACCCAAGCCGGGTGATTCTGTTCTGTGAAGGTTCAGAGGACGAAAATGTCCTTTCGGGCATCCCGCTGCTTGAAGCTGGCTACAACAAGGGACTCGACCTGGAGAAAGTTTCCGGTGGTGGGGCCGAGGGCTTCCTGAAGAACGCCAGCCGCCAGATCGCGGTTGAGTTCAGCAAAGATACGGACATGTCCACACTTGCCAGCCAGGCCAAAGATGCAGGTTATAGCGATCTTGGCGAAGCCATGGGCGACAAGGTCAACAAGCTGAACCGCGGGACCGACGCAGCCGCAGTAATGCAGGCCGGTCAAATGCGCGTTCTGAGCGTTACGCCCGGCGACCCGGGGCCCACCTGGGAAGTCACCGCGAACGAACTGGCCGCCTCCGTGCAAATCCCTTTCACCATCCTGTTCGGTCAGCAGACAGGGCGACTGGCGAGCGATGAGGACAAAACTGACTGGGCTATCCGTCGCAACACGCGTCGCAATGGCTTCCTGACTGATCGCATTACGGCACTACTGGAGCGCTTCTGGACTCTGGGCATCATTGACCCACCAACCAAAGGCGAGGTCACCATATCCTGGAGTGACCTGCTGGCACCGGGCGAGAAAGAGAAGATCGAGAACGCTTCTAAACTGGCCGACATCGTGCAGAAAACATCCGGCTTCTATGGCGGGGAACCGCCATTTACCGCCAACGAACTGCGAGAGATTGTTGGACTGGACCCACTGCCTGAGCCAAAAGAACCACCAAAACCGGACGACAAGGTGACAACCGATGATCCATTGGCCGCTGACGATAGACCAGAAGGTCAAGGTGGGCCTGCCGATAGTACCGCGCAGCAAGGTTGACCCTACGCGATCGGCAAAGCAGGTTACCGCGATGTTCCGGGATATCGAGGACCGGTATCTCGGCATCAAGCGCGCGTTGAAAGCTCTATTCGAACAGCGCCTTACAGGGCGAGAGCGTGAGGTTAACAGCCATAACTGGCATTTCCTTTGCCACGACCAAGGCGAGGATTTGCGGCTCTACCAGGTCAACGCTGGCCGGTTCATCTACGACATGTCGCCGCAGGAACTGGCGCAACTGCTTGAGGCAGTGCAGGCCATTCTCGATGACTACCTGCTGGAAGGGGGCGAGCAGAACCAGTGGGCGATGGATTACGTCGTCGCAGAAGCGCAGCGCGGCACTCTGGAGGCCTTCAACAACCTCTCGCAGCAGTCTCAGGTCTACGCCAGCCAGACGACGCTACAGCAGCTTTTAAGCAGCCCCGGTCACCTTAATCAGATTGCATCCGCCAGGCTGACAACGTTCAGCGACTGGAAAGCGATCAGCGATGCCGCCCGGGCAGACCTGACAGGCATCATCACCGATGCGGTGGCGCGCGGGGTTAACCCACGGGAAACGGCCAGCGTCATCAGTAAGCGCCTCGATGTGTCTATGTCGAAGGCGAAGAACATCGCTCAGACCGAGCAGGTCGGCGCGCTGCGACAGGCGCAGTGGAACGAAACCGACTGGGCTGCTGACCGGCTGGGGCTGAATACCGGCCTTATGTGGCTATCTGCACTCAAGCCTACAACGCGCGGCTGGCACGCCAGCCGTCACGGCAAAGTCTACACCACCGAAGAGGTGCGCGACTTCTACGCTGAGAACGGAAACCGGTACAACTGCTACTGCAGTCAGATACCGGTTCTGCTCAACGACGACGGCAGCATCTTCAATGAAGGGCTGGCGGATAAGTTGGCGAAAGAGCGTAAGCAGTGGACCGCTAAGGAGGCTGCATGATTTACCCATGTGATGCCGCCAATGCGGTGGAGATTCTGAGGATCCACTACTCATTCGCAGAAACTATATGCCGCCCAAAAGAAAGGATTAAGGCAATTACTCAGGGTCTGGTAGCCCATGACAGGATGCTTGCCGATTGTGATGGAGACAGAAAAAGCTCCGACTATCGCCGGAAAGCACCACCAAAATTTCACCAATGAGGATCCAGCATGAAACGCAACCGCGTTAACGTGCTGACCGTCGTCAACTCCGCTTCAAACATCACCACTGAAACCATCGACGGCAAGCCACATATCGTGGTTCGCGGCATCACGCCTGTCGTGGACGATATTGTGATGAACCGGAAGTTGTACCCGGCAGCAGAAATCGAAAAGGCCTACAACACGCTCGAGCGTAATCCGATGCCGCTGGGCCATCCGAAAGTGGACGGTAAACACGTGTCGGCGCGCGATGTCCGGGCGGTGAACGAGTACCACGTTGGAGCCTGGCTGCAGAACGTCAGCCACAAAGACGGCAAGGTGACGGGCGACATGTACGTTAATCGCCAGTACGCCGAATCCAGCGACAAGGGTAAGCGCCTGATTAACCGCCTGGATGAGATGCTGGCTGGCACCAACTCCGACCCGATCCACATTTCGACTGGCCTGCTGTACTCCGGCATCGCCGCCAACGGCGAGTCGAAAGGCAAGAAGTACAACGAGATCGCCACCAATATGATGTTTGACCATGTGGCGGTGCTGCTTGATGAGCCTGGCGCCGGAACGCCAGAGGATGGCGTTGGCATCTTCGTTAACTCAGAAGGTGATGAGCAACAGATCGAAGTTGCCCGCCTGGCTGATGGTATCGACTGCACCCGCGACGGCCTGCTTAACAAAACCAAATTCTTCTTCACCAATGCCTCCAACTTCTCTTTCGACGACATCTCCCGCGCCATCAGCGACAAGCTGCGTGAGGGGGACGCCGAAGATAAGTGGCTTTGGCCTGAAACGGTGTGGCCGGACAGCTTCATCTACCGCAATGACACCAAATACCTGAAGCAGAAGTACCTCATCGATGAGGACGGTAAGGCCGTTTTCGTCGGCGAACCTGTAGAAGTCGTGCGCAAACCAACTGAGTACGAGATTAAAACCAACGGAGAGAACGATCCGATGAAAGAACTGATTATCAATGCGCTGCAAGCCGCTGGTAAGCCGACCGAAGGCAAGTCCGACGCTGAGCTGATGGACGCATACAACCAACTGGCAGCAGAGAAGGCAGCCGCCAAAACCGAAACGCCTGAAGAGAAGGCAACTCGCGAAAAGGCTGAGAAAGAAGAGCGTGAACGCGCCAACAACCAGGCGGAAGCCCCCGGCCTGGTTTAAGCCATTCGCCGACGATCTCGCTGCGGTTAAATCTGGCCTGACCGTCAACGCCGATAAGGAGAAAGGCGAAAAGCGCGCAGCTGTGAAGCTGGCGATGAACATGAGCGATGAAGAAGTCGCGGATCTGGACGGTAAGGCACTCGACGCCATGTACGCCAAGTGCCAGACCTCCATCGGCCTGAATGGTGCATTCCGCCAGGTCAATTCTTCTCAATCTGTTAGCGAAATGCCGGAGTAAATAATGGCTAAAGACGGAAAGCATATCATCCATGCGGGTGGCGTATTCCCTAACCCGCTGCTCAATCGTGAAGGCGGTGCTGCCGCATCAACCCTGCCTGGAACGGTAGGATTCTTCAGCACTGCTGACAAGTTCACTGCGTCGGTTGCCGGTGCTGAAAGCGCTATTAAGTACGTAGCCAACAAAGACTACCTGCGATGCCTGAGTGTTGATGACGCCATTCCAACCAATGAGTTGGTCGTGGGTATTCATCCGCTGCCTGGCATGTTCCTGAACGTGCGTGCCGCCGCTGGCACCTACACCAAAGGCCAGCCGGTTGCCGTAGCAAATGGTCGCGTCACCGCTGTTGTCGCTGATGCCGTTGTATTCGCCTATGTCGAAGAAGATAAAGCAGTCACTGCAGTGGCCGGCGATCTGATTCGCGTTGTGTTCAAGTAAGGAGCACTGAATGTTTGTATTCTCCAAGTCTATCGGCGAAAAGACCGGTAACGCTGAAATTAACCAGTGGCAGTTCAACAGCCTGCAAAACGAGCGTAACGCTAGTGCACAGGCTGTGGCTGACTTCCTGGCTCGCACGCGATTTGGCGAGAATGGTCATCTGGATGCGGTTAACGCAGTAGACGACATTCGCCGCCTGTACCGCGCTTTCGATACCACCGTGCTTCAGCAGTTCGAGCCGAATACTGAGTTCACTCTGCTGAACGATCTGATGCCCCTGTCTCGCTCCGTTCGAATCGAGCAATCTCGTTACGATTATGCTCGTACCGGCGGCCGTGGCTGGGCGCACACCTCCGATGTCTGGTCAGGTAGGTGCGGCTCTGGATGCCCGCAGTTACACCTTCGACGGTACCATGGTTCCGATCCATGACTCGGGCTTTAAGTTCGAATGGCGTGATCCTATCTTCAACAGCCCGTCGGCGCTTCAGTCTCAGGCTGATGCACAGCGAGGTTCTGTAGAAGACGTGCAGCGCCGTTACGTTGACTACATCTTCAACGGCTTCCGCGACAAGGCTGGTAATTTCGCAGTGTTCGATGGCCTGACCTGGAAGGGACTGAAAGACGATGAGCGTGTAGCGCAGATCGATCTGGGCGCTTCTGGTCTGAACATCGACTTTACTTCGACTGCTACTACCTCTCAGCAGAACCGCGCGGGTGCAATCTCTTTACGTGATCAGATGCGTCGCATCAACGGTCAGTACGCAGACCAAACCTGGTACGTTTCCGGTGAAATCATCTCTAACTGGGAGCGTTATTACAGCGACAACTTCCAGTCTGGCACCGTAATGGATGAAATCCTGAAACTGACTGGTGTTGCGGCGATCAAGGAAGACAGCCAGTTGACCGGTAACGAAATCGTCATCGTGCCACTGGGTGCTGGAGTCATCGCTCCAATCGTCGGCCAGGCTATCGGTACCGTTGCATCTCCGCGCCCGGAGTACAACAGCGACTACATCTGGCGCACCTGGGGTGCAATGGGGTTGATGGTCAAGCAGGACATCAACAACAAATACTCCGTTATTCACGCTTCGAGCTAAGGATAAATCATGGCACTGGTAGAAATCGTGGCAAATAACCTGCACGCCGGTGCCAACCTCCGCAAAATGGAGGTTGGTGCGGTAGTCGAAGTGGATGACGCAACGGCTGAGCGCTGGATCAGCACAGGCAAGGCGAAGGAGACCGACAAGAAGAAGGGCGAAAAGCTTTCCTTCGAAGTGGCTACCCCTTCCGCGCCGACGGCAGATCTTTCTGGCCTGCAAAAGCAACTCGCCGACGCGCTGGAGCAGAACCAAAAGCTAATCGCCGATGGTGAAGCAAAAGAAAAGGCTCACGCCGACGCGCTGGCAGCAGAAACCAAACGCGCTGACGAAGCCGAAGCGGCACTGGCAGAAGCTATCAAGAAGGCGAAATAACCATGGCAACCCCGCTTACGCCAGAAGAAATTAAAGGCTTCCTCGCTGAGTTGGGGTACGCCATACCTGATGCCTTGCTTACGCCGATTCCTCTGCGTGGTGAACAAGATTATCCCGTGTCTCGATGGCGCGGGGTATGACGAGTGCACCGCGAAGCTTATCCTGATGTATGCCGCCGCGCTAATGGCGACGTCATCCGGCGCACGCCGAATCAAATCGCAGGGTGCGCCGTCTGGCGCGTCCCGCTCGTTTGAGTACGGCGACGATGGCATCACCTGGCTGCGCGACTCGCTGGCCCGGCTCGATACCAGCGGTTGCACCGGAGAACTGCCGATCAGCGCCGGTAACAGCGTGGGCCTGTTCATGGTTGTCGGGGGCTGCTGATGACGTACAAATCAGTTAAGCACGGCCTACCGAGCTCATTCACCCGCGTATGGGTGATGACCGACACCGGGAGGGAAACCACTGGCTACGTGAAATCAGACGGCGAGTGGCATATCAACTGTGAGCGCATCAGGGCAACTGGCGCGAAGGTGCTGCGCTGGAAGGAGGGCTGATGTCATCGGTAGCAAACTGGAGTTATACGGCCACGGCGACCATCTGGCGCAAGCTGGAAGGTAATGACGAATACGGCGACCCGCTGGGCTATGCCGAACCTGAGAAAATCCTCTGTGATTACGAGGGCGGACTCAGCAAGAAGTTAGCCAGCCTGGGCGCCGAAATCGTCGTGAAGAACACCGTGTGGACTGAGTTTGCACTCGCCGCGGCCGGTGATTACCTGCTGATTGGGGAGTCTAACGAAGCAGACCCGGTTGTCGCCGGTGCCGATGAGGTGCGGCAGGTTATCCGCTACGCCGACACGTTCGAGCGAGTGGCGGATGACTATGCAATTTTGACTGGAGTATAGCCATGGGCATCAAAGTGAGTGGCATCAGCCAGGCGCAGAAAAACCTCAATGCCCTTATCGGTGATATTCAGGGTCGAAAGGTCGTAAGGGCTGTGCAATCAGCGCTGATAATCGGTAGCTCTCAGGCCGCGCTGTATACGCCGATCGACACTTCAACGCTGCTGAACAGCCAGTTTCGCGACATAACCGTGAACGGCAATCGGGTGACTGGTCGTGTGGGCTACTCCGCTAATTACGCGATGTATGTTCACGATCCGAATGTGCCGCAGACCTTCCGCCGGGCCACAGCGAGGAAAGAGTTCCTGACCAAGGGATTTGAGGATACCCGCAGGCAAATCGACGCGGTGATCGCCAAGGAGATGTCGCTATGACGCCCATGATGCACGAAAGGGTGCGCAATCTGTTCGGTGATGCAGGGCTAACTACCGGTTTCACGGTGCAGCAGTTGATGTACGACGACCCGGGCGACCTGTCGAAGGCGGTTATGGTATTCCGGCCAAATGGCGGCACAAACATCCGCACCGATCTCGGGTCCGAATATCACGTCCTTGTCGACGTCGTCGGCGCGAAAGATAAGCGCAAAGACGCGCTAAGCGCTGTGCAGCGGATCGTCGATTATGTCCAGGCTAACCCAATGGCTGATGAGTGCGTCGGCTATATCCAGAACATGGGCGCCATCCCCGCGCCGGTGCTCACAGAAGAAGGGCGAATAGTCTTCCGATTGCAATTTGCCTGCACGTTTGGCGACTAGCCATTCCCAACCAAATAACCCGCTCAGGCGGGTATTCTTTTTTACGTCAAAGAGGAGTTTCAAATGGCTAACTGCCCTAACTCGAACGAGCGCCTTTTCGGCGGTGCGGTCGTGCTGGAAGTCGCCGATGGCTGCCCGGATGTCAAACCGCTTGAATCTGAGTGGATGGCGCTGGCCGCTGGTACGTCTAAGGGGTTCGACTTCAACCCGAACTCGGTGACCTCTGATGCAGATGACGGCGGCGGCTATGTCGAGACCATCATCACCAACAGTGACTTCACCCTGAGCTTTGAAGGCGAAGTGCGCAAGAAGGATAAGCTGGATCAGTACGGAGTCGGCAAGTTCATCAAGTACTTTGCTGAGGAACTGAAGGCCAAGCGCCAGCCCGGCATCTGGGTGCGCATGGACTACGGCCCGGTCGAGTTCATCGGTTACATGAACATCAACGCGCTGAGTTCTGACGGCGGGACCAACGACATCGTCACGTTCTCCACCGAGTTCAAAGTCGGTGATGCCAGCACCATCGAAGTTAATGAAGTGACGGCAGTGGCGGTGACCGGCGTAACGGTGACCCCGGCTACCAGCACCGGCGCGGCAGGTGGTACCAGCACCTTTACGGTGAATATTGCCCCGACTGGCGCGACCAACAAAGACTTCACCGTCGCATCTACCGATCCAAGCAAAGCCACTGCTACGGCCTCCGGTACCACTGTCACAGTGAACCGCGTCGCCGCCGGCAGCGCGCAGATCGTCATCAACACTGAAGACGGTAATTTTGTCGCAACCCATACCGTTACTGTCAGCTAACGGCCATTCCAAAGGGTGGCCGCGGCTGCCCTTGATAATGATTGTTACCCGGGAAGGAACATGACAGCACTGATCGATATCGGCGAGTTCTCTGTGAGTGATGGCCGCGAGGGAGGAAAGGACTACCTATTAAGGCCCTCTCTGATGGCTATGACCCGGATCGGCACACCAGCAGAAATAGTTCAGGCGTATGCCACAGTACACGGTAGCGATGTTGCCGCCGTCATCCAGCTCTGCACTGACACGCTTGGTCGCTTCCCTGAGTGGCTGTCGCCATCCATGAATCGCATCGCAGAGAGATTGCTGTCGCTTAGTATGCATATCATGCAGGCCTGCTGTGATGACGATCTCACCCCGATGATAGGTGAGTGGAAAGGATGGAGTCGATACGTTGTTTACCGGCCCGGGCAGATGCCGAGGAACGACATCATCGTGCTGGCTCAGCACCTGATGCAGCATGGCATCGTAGGTAAGGCCAGTGTGCGCCGCCTGCAGCGGCATGAGTCAGGCGAAACGACGAACGAGTTTAAGGCCTTCGACTACATCAGCGCGGCGCGTAGCCACTTCGGCATGAGCCGGGAAGAGGCTGCGTCGCTGACCATGACCGAGTTTCAGCTGATGCTGGCGCAGAAATACCCTGATCAGAAGGGCTTCACGCGGGATGAGTACGACGCGGTTGCGGATGACTTCCTGGCGAAGCAGGCGGCGAGAAGGGCGGCGGCGAAGTAGCCAACCCGGGTGGGCTTTTATGCATTTGGAATGACGAGAACTATGAGTACGTCCTTGCGGCTCACAAAAAAACAAAAAATTTACCCCTCTTAAAACGAAGCCAGAAGCTCTATGCGTGGCGATGATTTAAGGCCTGTCCAGGTACATGTTCATTTTGAGTGTTTTTGAGTGGTTTCTGGGGCCTTTCTGAGTGCGCTAGACTCATCATGCTGTTGAAGGATCACCTTTAAGGTAATACACTTTGCAAACTTTTAGCATTTAGCTAATTTTTGTTTTGTAGTATTTATGTCGTTAATAGCGGCAGAGGGGATTAGGATGGCTATCAGTCAAGCAATTGCATTGGCTGCGGTAACTCAACAGATGAACAAGGTTCAGGATGCGGTAAATAGCGCGTTCAAGCCTTTGATATCTAATGCTTGTGAGATGCCTGAGAGGTTGAATGTTGAAGAGTCTCTGCGCAGATGCACAGCAATTGTTGCTAGCTCAAAACTGATCGAAGAAATGGCAAAGGAAGGGATGCAACATTTAGCCAATGTTCGTTCTGGTAATATTGACGTAAGCAGCGTCCCTGAGGGCTTTATTGAGTCTCTAAGCGCCTTAGTCATAGCGTGCAAAAATGCGCGCGGCCACGTCGTGGAAATGTTCACTGTTGCAGAAAGCTCCCCTATGTGGAGTGGACACATCAGCATGCTCAGACCGCTGAAGCGCAAATATGTGAAGGCTCTTTCTGCTGTTGAGAACATCGCGGGGCAAATGATAGATGAAGTGAAGCAGGTAAAATCTGCTGCTGCTGACGTTGACTCTTTTGATATAGTTCGCGAAGACGCTATCTCTATGATTAAAACATCTCACATAATATTAGGCGCCGATTCACCTAAATGGATGTGAAATGGTAAAAGTCAGCATAACTGAAGGCCTATATCAGCAAGCGGCTGCGCATAAGTATGCACAGATGCTGGCAGAAACCATTTCTAACGGAACTCCATACTGGTGCTTTGGCTCTCATGGCGGCTTTGAAAGAAGTTATGAAGCCATGGCAGCCAACATCCGAAAGATACACCTGAAACTACCCGGTGACAAACCATGGCCTCCAGAGTGCTCTCCGAGCCAGAGGACGTGTGATAATTATTTGGTTTATGCCAAGCATCTGTATAACGATGAACATTACCAGATAATTGCAATAGTCAGCCCTAACGCACATGACCAGATCGATTCAATCCTCCCGTCCATTATTAAGCTCGTTGAGGAGACTTTCTCTGAGGTCTCGCAAGAAGAGCTTGATCAGCTGAAAACATATCAAGCCTGACCATCGTCCTGTCGGCTAAATCGCCTCAACGGCAGTAATTGAACTGCGGGATTTCCCGTTCTCGGTCGATTGAGATCAATAAATCAGCGTTTGCCGTTGCGCCTGTGCTATTCCTGGGTAGGATGTTCATTTTTACCAATGTGGAATGGGGATATGAAGAAGAGTTTTGTTGGTTTATCAGCTGTGGCGATCGCTTTATTCTTAACGGCGTGCGCTCCCAGTAAGGAGATGCAGGAGGCCAAAAAAAGAGATGCTGAATTCGCTCAAGCTGTAAAAAACATCAATCTTGAAACCGCTGATGTAGGTAGCAAGCCAGATAATTCCAAAGTCATCATAGAGTCAGCCATTCGCGATCAGTTAAAAGACCCCGAGTCTGCAAAATTTTCTGATTTCACAGAGCCTCGCAAAGAGGTAATGGTTGAGAATAGGAATTTTGTGTACGGCTATTCTTCCTGCGTTTATGTGAATGCTAAAAATTCATATGGTGGGTATACAGGCAAGCAACTGTATTGGGTGTTTATGAGAAATGGCCAAGTCCTAAGGATTAAAAACACGAATGATGCTTATGGAAACATAATATTCATTGGAAGGCCGGTAAATTGTAGTTAAAGCCATGAACTTCATTCAAACCTCGCTCCGGCGGGGTTTTTTATTGCCCGGAGAAAACTATGGCAGGTGAGAAAGACGCTGGCAGCATTGTTTACACGGTAAGTGCTGATATTGAACCATTGCTGGTTGGCGGCAAGTTAGCGGCCAATGCACTGGACGAGCTCGATGCTGCGGCCAAGGCGTCAAGTAAAGGCATGGATGGTCTCGATAATAGTGCCGGACAGGCTGGCGGTGCTTTCACTGAGCTTACGGGCTATGCCAACTCCATGGATAATCAGCTTAAAAAGCTGAACAGTAGCGTCAGCGGAATCGCCAGAGCAATGGCTGAGGCCCGCAGTGGCACTGGTGGTGCCAGCAATGAATTTAGCAGGGCTGATTCGATTATTGAGGCGCTGGGCAATCAACTGGCGATCCTCGATGAGGCGCAGGAGAATGGCGCGCGCAGCGCTGCGATGCTGGCAGCCCAATTGCGCGCTGGGTCCAAAGCTACCGATGAAGAGAAACAGAAAATTGGTGAGCTAACTGGTCGTCTGTTTGATATGAAAACTGCCAGTGATACTGGCGCAAAAGGTCATGGTAACTGGAAGTCAACCATGCAGCAGGCGGGCTATCAAGTTCAGGATTTCATCGTCCAGGTGCAGGGTGGCCAGTCTGCTCTCGTAGCCTTCTCACAGCAGGGGTCTCAACTTGCTGGGGCATTTGGCCCTGGTGGCGCGGTTATAGGTGCAGTTCTTGCGCTCAGCACGGTGGTGGCAGGGGCGCTTATAACATCTTTGAATGGCGGTAAAAATGCCATGGATGCTCTTAAGAGCGCTGCTGAAACCATGGATAAGGTTATTACCATTTCGCAAAATGGTGTAGCTGCTCTCTCTGATAAATATGCTGCGCTGGCACAGACAAATATCGCTGTGGCAACGCTGATGAAAAAGCAGGCTGAGCTTGAATTGCAGGCCGCTCTATCAAATGTTTCAAAAGAAGTGCAGAAGGCATCGGAGTGACTTCATTAGCTTTGGTGATTCATTGATGTCTTCGCTGGGGTGGTGGATATGCCAGCGTTAAATTATTTAATGACTATTTGTCCACGCTAAATATAACCACCAACGATTTCAGCGAAGCATGGAAGCAGGCAGCAGCCAGCGGACAGGCTGGGCAGTCAACGATGAACTCTATGGTGGCAACTGTTGCGGCCCTGTCTACCAAGTTCGATATTAGCGATCAGAAAGCTTTTGAGTTTGCTAAGCAACTTTCTGACATAGCGAAAACACCAACTGATGAAAAACTTAAGGCATTGGTTGTGACTCTGCAGGATGTCGGGAATGGGCAATCTTCTGGCGCGGCTAAGGCCCGGGAATATGCCAAAAGTCTCTTAACCATCATGGAGACAAGCACAGACGCCACCTCGCGCCTTAAGGCCCTGAAGGAGATGACCGATAGCCTCACTTCCAGCCAGGATAAGGCGCTAAAAATAGCTCAGCAGGAGTTATTTATCGCAAGGCTATCTGGCGAAGCTCAAATGCAGGCAAAGGCATGGCGAGACGCTGAAACTCAAGGCCTGAAAAAGGGAACTGCAGAATTCAGGAAGTACTACGCCGTCAAGCTTGCAACCTATAAACAGGATGAGGCTAACGCCAACAGCAAGAAGGGGGCCAGCAGCGCTGCGTCAGAAGCTAAGAAGTTAGCCAATCAGCAAGAAAACGGTGGCGCAAAAGCTTGAGAATTTGAGGCAGCAATCAGAACTGGCCGCTGGCTCTACACAAGAGCTAAGTCGAGAGCAGGCAATTCTTACCGCTCAACAGTCATTAGGAAAAGGCGCCACGCAGGACCAAATAGCGCTGGCTGGTAAATATCGGGGGGAGATCTGGGATACGACAAATGCGTTAAAAGCGCAGACTGCAGCAGAAAAACTTCTTGCAGAGGCGCGGGAAAATGCCAGCTATAAACAGGAACTGCGCGATTTAATGACTGCGCTCAGTGCTAAGAAAATAAGCATTGAACAATTCAACAAGACCGCAGAACGCCTGGAAGCGACGCACCAGACCAACCTCGCCAAAATCCGCGCCCAGCAGGCAGTTGCGCCCCAACAGGAAGCGGCTGGCACTGTTGACCCGGTGCAGCAACTGGCGAACGAGAACGCGCGCAAACTCGCGCTGATCCAGCAGTACGAGCAGCAGGGCGTGTTAACCCATCAGAATGCGCTGGCGCTACGAGCTGCAGCTGATACTGAATACGAGCAGGCGCGTATCGCCGCCCAGTGGGAAATCTATCGTAATCAGAGCACTGGCAATGAACTGCTGGCTACCTCGCTGGAAGGCCTGCAGAGCGGGGCAACCAACGCACTCACCGGACTTATTGACGGCACCCAGAGCCTGCAGGAAGCAATGGCTAACGTCGGCTCGACCATCATCAACAGCGTGATCAGCAGTCTCGTAGAGATGGGCATGCAGTGGGTTAAAAACCAGGTGATGGGGCAGGCAGCGGCGGCGGCTTCTCTGGCTTCCACCATGGCCCAGGCAACAGCTGCCGCATCAGCCTGGGCGCCTGCAGCAATGAGTGCGTCGATCGCCACGTACGGCAGCGCCGCTGCTGTTGGTGAGTCCGCCTATGCCGCCTCACTTCTGTCTGCTAAAGGATTGGCTGTCGCCGGCGCCCGCGAACACGGCGGCCCGGTATCTGCCAGCTCCATGTACCGTGTGGGCGAGGGCGGCAAACCTGAGATTTTCAAAGCCAGCAATGGCAGCCAGTACATGATCCCCGGCGATAACGGGCGCGTCATCAGCAACCGCGATATTGGCGGTGGCGGCGGGGCGTTCAATTACAGCCCAGTCATTCAGGTCAACGGTGATCCAACGGAGCAGACGCTGGCCATGCTCGAGGCCGCAGTTAAGCGCGGGGCGCAGCAGGGCTATGCCATGGCCGTCAGCGACGTCGCCAGCGGCAAAGGAAAACTCTCCAACGCTCTGACCAACAATTTCAACACCACTCAACGCCTCACATAAGGAGTTCCCATGGGGATCAGCAGCACCATTGATTTCCCGCACCAGTACCTGCCAATGCCCCAGCGATCCGGGCATGGATTCACTCCGGTAAGCCCCCTCCAGCGTTCCACTATGACATCCGGCCGCACGCGGCAGCGCCGCAAATACACCTCGGTTCCAACTGAGGCGGGTGTTTCATGGGTGTTTAATGATGCCCAGGCGCAGCTGTTTGAGGTGTGGTTCAGAGACGTGATAACGGACGGCGCAGCGTGGTTCAACATGCGCATGCGCACGCCAATGGGCGTTGGTGACTACGTCTGCCGGTTCAAGGATATCTACGATGGGCCGGTGCTGTTCGGGTTAGGGTTCTGGAAATTCACGGCAACACTGGAGCTATGGGAGCGTCCGATTCTGCCGCCTGGCTGGGGTAATTTCCCTGAGTTTATTGTCGGCCAGAGCATTATCGATTACGCGCTCAACAGGGAGTGGCCGGAAGCATGACCAGTCCAACTCTGAACAGGCTGTACGCCAGCGGCGGCAGCGAGGCGCTACTGAATACGTTGCAGATTACCGTCGGTGGGCAGGATTACTGGCTGGTCGAGAACTTCGAAGATATCACCGCTGTTACAGAGGCGGGGGCGACAGTGACATTCCAGGCAGCTGCAATGGCCGTCGCGCTGCCAGCCAGGAACAAAGACGGTACGCAGGATCTGCAGTTCGCCATCAGCAACATTGACGGCATCGTTTCCACTGCGATACGCAACGCCCTGGCGAACCTGAACAACGGCACGCTGGTAATGCGGCAGTACATATCGACAGACCTTAGCTACCCGGCGGCACCACCTATCGTTCTGCAGATTAAGGACGGGTACTGGAAGGCGACCGAGGTGCAAAATTACTGCCGGATTCCTGAATATCCTGAAAACCGCATGGCCGCGCTATCGCTATACGCTCCCTGTCTTCCCGGGGCTTCGTTATTTAACTTGATGCTTGACCCTCCCAGAGTTCAATATTTTCTCTCACCTTACGTGAAGGAGGATTTATGCTCGACTCTCTCAGGGAAATTGTCTTCTCCGTTGCAAAGCATGAAGTTGGACACTGGCTCGCGTGGCATTGCTATGGCGGATCTTCATCTGGCATTGAAGTAAAAATCATATCGATTAGTGGGCGACACACAGGTGCCTTTCTACCTGACATGGAGTGGGAAGTGTCTACGCTGGATGACGCTTGTAAATATTTAAAAGCCAGATTGCTGTGCCTGCACGCTGGTATTTATGCGGAATCTTTTCTCGGCAATATTTACGACGCAGAACGCATAGTCCGTGAGTTTAACCACCTCGGCGCTGCAGCATCTGATTTTCACCGGAGTATTGAGCTGGCCTGGGCTTACTGCAATCTCACAGGCCGCTCAGATCAATACAGCGCGGTTTGCAGTGAAATAGACCAGGAGGCGACCAGGCTGGTTGCGGACAATTTTGAATTTATTAAGCACGCAGCGAAAGCGATCTCAGATATGGCGGTTTACGAAGGTCAGATTATTAAACTCCCTGATTATGAACTGCAATCCATGTATGAAAAATTTAAACGTCAGAGGTGATGAATGGAAAAAGCAACGCTGTCCATAAAATTTGATACCACATCATTAGATGAGGCAATCGAGAAGGTCAGGACCTTAAAAAAAGAACTAAGGGAGCTTGGCTTGCCTTACTTCACCGGCAATCCTCTGGCTGGATACCAGCCACAACAAGAAGAAAAAGCCACCAACCAGTAAGCCGCTTGAAGCGGCTTTTTTTATGAGGCGCCCATGTTCAATCCTGATAAATACCGTTCTGTCGAGTGGCAGAAGGGCGGACGCGATTACCCCGCACTGGACTGCTTTGGCATCGTCAACGAAATCAGGCGCGATCTTGGCCTGGCGGCGTGGCCTGATTTCGCCGGAGTCACGAAGGATGATAACGGCCTCGATCGGGAGGCGCGCGGGCTGATGACTGGCCTGACGCGATGTGAACCAGCCCCGGGCGCGGGTATCGCCTGTTATTCCGGCTCTGTGGTGACACACGTTGCCATCGTGGTCGAGATTGACGGCCAGCTGCGCGCCGCAGAGTGCAATCCGCGCACCAACGTAACCTTTCTGCCGCTGGCGCGGTTTGCGCGCCGCTTTGTTCGCGTGGAGTATTACCAGTGACGATACGAATCTACCCCTCCCGACTGCAGGGAGAACCGCTGGAAACGCACGAACACGAAACCATGACCCTCAGCGCCTGGTTTGCGCAGAATGTGCAGGGCTGGACGCCGGATCAGCAGCACCCGGTCGCTGTTGAAATCGACGGCGTACCCGTTCCGTCTTCAGAGTGGCCGCTTTGCGTCATCAAACGTGAAACCGACGTCAGGATGTACCCTGTGCCATACGGTACCGGCGCAGAAATCGCGCTCTGGGTTGCAGTCAGCGTAGCTGTCGCTTCTGCGGCATACAGCATCTACATGATGAGCACGATGTCTCAGCCCGGCGGCAGTGGTGCCCAGGCGGCGAGCGGCGATCAGATTGACCTGAACCCGGCCAAAGCAAACGCGGCGAAACTGGGTGACCCCATCCGGGAAATCTTCGGAAAATACCGGGTCTGGCCTGATTACGTGATGCAGCCGGTGAGCCGTTTCGTCAACGAGACCAGCATGGAAACCAGCATGTTCCTGTGCGTGGGCGTCGGCGACATGGTAATTAATCAGTCCGACATTAAGATAGGCAATACGCCGATCTCAGCGTTCGGTACCGATGTGCGTTACACCCTTTATCCGCCTGGTGCCACGGTATCAGGCGATACCCGCACCGAAAACTGGTTCAACTCACCAGAAGTGGGAAATACAGGTTCCGGTACCGCCGGTCTGGATCTGGGTTCAAGCGGCCCGGAAACAGTGAGTATTATCGCGGATGCGCTGGTCATGTCGGACAACACCATTACGCTGGTTGACGTATCGGCATCCGGCGGGGATGAGGAAATTCCTCCTTCATGGACCGTCGGGACGGTGATCACCGTGCTGGCCCCCAACTCTTATACGGTCGTGTCGTCCGGCGGCTACAGCGTGATTTATGGCGGGATAGAGGAACTTGCCCCCTATATCGGCATGCCGTTGACGCTGAACTATAACGGCAACGATTATGACCTGGTGACCGCCAGCTATGCCCCGGGCGTTCCGGCAGTGCCGGGGGTAGGTGGCAGTGCCGCAACCATAACTGCAAGCGCCGCGCCGACCTCCTACGACTTCAGCACCGCGCCTGTGACGTTCAGCATCAGCTGGCAGGGAACGACTTACGCAGTATCGCTGGTTACCAACTACGTCACCATGTCGGGCCTTACTTCGTCGATCACATCGCAGCTATCCGGTTCCGGCCTGGTTGCCCGCGATATCAGTGGGCGTCTCGAAATCGGTGAGGCCAGCAGCCCTTTCGCAGGCGGATCCATCACGAACAGCCCGTTACCCGCGTCTGCGTTTGGGGATGCCCCGGTTAATACGACAGGCGTGAAGTCAGCGGGCGGAACGGCGGAAGTCAGGGCGCACATCACGCTGGCCTACAACAGCGCCGCTGGCACGCCGTTCACCGGACTGCCGGAAGGCATTCAGCGTTTCTCTCTGGGCCTGGCCGGAAATCAGTTCCGCATAACGGCTATCGACAGCCAGACGGTCACGGTTGAGCGGACAACGGTCACCACTGGCGCGGCAGGTGAGACTATTACGACGCCTGACCCATCCTGGCCTGGATTCACCGAGCGCACGCTACTGGATGCCACCGTGACAGGTGTCAGCGACGACTATGAGTGGGTCGGCCCGTTTCTGGCGTGCCCGGATGGGCGAAACACTGGATGCCTTCGAGGTGAATATCAACTTCCAGAGCGGCCTGGTGCGTTACACCGACAAAGGAAACAAGCGGTCCATGCCGGTACGCCTGGTGATCCAGTATCGTAAGGTGGGAACCACCACCTGGGCGCAGCAGTCTCCGTTCTATTCACGAAGCACCGAAAACCAGATCGGTTTCACGCACCGCCTACAACGTATCTCCCGGGCAGTATGAGATCCGCATGCGACGCACCGAACCGGTCAAGGGCGGCAGCACACGTGACCAGGTGGTTCTGGCAGGCGCTGCGCTCACGGCTGAGCAAACGTCCCGTGAAGTACGGAGGGCGTCACCACCATTGGCGCTGACTGTGCGCCACCGGGAACCGCCTGGCGGCCATGTCCGATCGCCGGATAAGCGTCACGCCAACCCGGCTTTACAGCGGCGGCAGAGCGGCACGGAGCATCAGCGGGCGCGCTGTACCACGTACTGGAGTCGCTGGGGTTCACCGCCAGCCAGATTGACACGGCGGCAATTAACGCGCTGGAGCAAACTTACTGGACCCCCCGCGGCGAAAAGTTTGACTGGGCCAGCGGTGAGAGTAAAATCAGCGCTCGAGGTGCTGCAGAAAATCACCAACGCCGGGATGGGATACTTCCTGTTGTCGGATGGGGCTGGCCTCTGCCGGCAGGGAAGGGATTAAGCCCTGGGGTCGGCATGATCACCCCGCAGGAAACCACCGAGGAACTGCAGACCGCGTTTAAGGCGCCGTCGCAGGACGATTACGACGGCGTGGACGTGACCTATATCAACGGCACCACCTGGGGCAGAGGAAACCGTGCAGTGTCGCCAGTCTGGTAACCCCACCCCGTTGAAAATTGAGAGCTACACGCTGGACGGCGTTCTTGATGAGGACCGAGCTTATCGCATCGGCATGCGCCGGTTATTGGGCTACCAGCTGCAGCGACTACAGCACACCACCTCAACCGAGATGGATGCGCTCTGGCTACGAGTTCATGGATCGTATTGTAATGGCTGACGATATCCCCGGTGGACAGACACTGAGTTGCCTGATTACCGATATGACGTATGACAGCAGCAAAATCACTATGGTCCTCAGCGAACCGCCAGACTGGGTCGTTCCAGAACCCGCGCGTGATTATCCGCCACCAGGACGGTCGTGCCTCGGCAATGGTCGTGCCGACACGCATTGACGATTACACCCTCTCGGTGCCTTACAGCGCAGCGCTGGAGCCGGAATTGTGGGCGATGAACGATGCGTACATCGAGCCGCCGCGCCTGCTGTTTTGTTCGTCTGTTCGTGTCCCGTATGACGCTCTGGTGGGGGAGATATCTCCCGGCAATGACGGGATTAGCCAGGTAACAGCCATCCAGTATCATCCAGGCAAATACGCCTACGATGACGCCACATACCCTGGCGACGTCGCGTAATAACTTTTTGAAAACTACCTGACCCGCTACGGCGGGTTTTTTTATACCCGGAGTGAGCATGACAACATACGCAACAAATAATCCGATTGGGTCAATGGACCCGAAAGACCTTTATGATAACTCCCAGAATATGGATTTCGCTTTAAACGACATTACAAAAGCCATATGGAAAGATCGCTTTAAAAGAAACAGAAAAACCCTGTGGGGACTGGAACAGGACTTCAATGCCCAGCTAATTTCCCAGCAGCAGCGGTTTGACTATTTTATTCAGAACTCAGGTTATAAATTCATTGGTGAATATACTTCCGGGCCGTTAACCATTCAGGACTATAACCAGATTATTCGTTATGAAAATGAATTCTGGAAACTTAATGCCTCCACTACCCCGCCGTTTACTACCACCGGGAATAACGCTGCTTCATGGGTTAATGATTTAACTCATTTCGTAAGTGTAGGCGATGGCGCATTGCGCCAGGTGCTTACATCGACGAGTGGAGCAGGACTGATTGGAACTGAAAAGGGATCAAATCTTGATGTTGTACTGCAGGACATCAACTCAGGCTTCTTTGCTGAATTTGGGCCGCAGCTCCGCAAGCTGAATTCCGCGCTTCTTGACCCACTGGTTCAGGAGTTACAGATCACTTTTATCGGTGACTCCATCACCTGGGGCACTGGCTCTACTGGCGCAGCCGCCAGCGGAACGCGGGACGGAACACTTTCAGATCCGAGGAACAACGCCACATCGCCATCATATGTCAATCAGCTGGGGCGTTTGATTGCCGGTATTCTTGGAACCAATACTGTCACCACCTTCTCAAACCACGGCTACTCTCCAAGCGGTGATTCCATCCGTGAAATGGTGACGGATAAATACGAGTTCCCGTACGGGAGTGCTTATTCTGTAGTGGGTTCAGGAAGCTTCATGGATGTTACCGATACAAACGTAACTGGTCCATACCTTGGTGCTCGCAGAACAATAACAGTGACGGAAGGAGCATCGGCAACGCTGAGCTTCAACTTCACCGGGAGTAAGTTCAGCCTGGTGTACTCACAACTGCCTAACGGCGCCGATTATGAATTGCTGGTTAACGGTGAATCTCAGGGCGTATTTTCTACCAGAGATGCTACCCCGGCGTTTAATACCCGTCGGTCCCACTCGTTTGGGTTCGTCATGAATGGGACGATTACAATTCGCGCTCTGCAACATTCTGGTGATACAGGAAATCAGCAGCTCCGTATAGAGGCGCTGTTGTTCCCGAAAACCGTTCGGATAAAGAACCAGGGGATCATCGGCACGACTACTGAGCGTTACGCGACATATAACTTCCCTACCACGCTGAGCCGCCCGAAGCCGTACCCGCCTCAAAATATGCCGGGTTTCAGCCACACATTTGTTGGCACCGGAGGCCATGAGTATGTTGAGTCAGCGGAGCCAAATGCAATCCTGGGCATGCGCTACAAATATTCGTTCACCAACACCGGGTCATGGGAAATTACGCTAAAACCAGCGGCAACAGATGACCGCGTGCAATTTACTTTTCCTCGACAGATAAGACCTGCGATGTGCAGGTACTTGCCGATGACGTGGTCATTGAGACATTCCACACATCGTCAAATGAGCAGGGGTCCCGTTTGGTTACCAGAACAGCAAAATCGTGACGATCCCCGCTGGCACGCAAACGGTAAAAATCAAGACAGTCTTTGTGCCATACCAAAGTTCGGTGAGTTATTTGTATCTGGAAGGTCTGACTACTTTTGATAGCCGCAGCCAGACGTATCCAATAAATAACCATTTTAATGATGGGGTCGCTTTGGATTTTAAGGACATGTTTGCCTTTTTCCAGGTCGGGGTAAACGACCGCGAATCTAAACAGGTGAAAAGCCCAACCCAGATCCGCACCCAGCTTGAAAAAATGCTGTCGCTGATTCCGCAGGGGTGCTCACCGATTCTCATGGCATCTAACCCTGCCGCTGAGGCGGGGAATTATTCCATGCAGGACATGGTGCAGGCGATCCGGCAGACGGCTGAGAAATACAATGTGGCTTTTATCGATAACTTCAACCTCTTCGATAAGTACAACATGGCGTATTTCACAACTGACAACCTGCATCCTAATGACATTGGGCACAACATGATCGCCAGGAACATCATCAAGAGCATTCGCTCCAGTTGACCCCTGGGTTCGTCAGCGGGCGGCATTGATAGGCGCTGCCGCATTGATCTGCACTCTCTTTAAAACTACTGTATATAAAAACAGCATAAGGAGTGCAGATCATGCCCCGCCGTCACGACATTCACGCCGCATTTGCGGCCGCAATACAGCTAAACCCCAAGGGCTACCGGTGCTTGCGCACAGAAGACTTTATCCGCGAACTAGCAAAGGTCCACTGGCATTTCAGCCGGACCGATGCCAACGAGTGGATAGAGCGCTATCAGCCCGACTTCACCGACAAGACAACTGACGGAACCGACAATCACTACTGGATCCTGCGCAACATGGGGAGGATTCACTGATGGGATTTCCTTCACCGGCGGGCGACTATGTAGAGCAGCGGTTAACGCCTGAACGTATCTGCGGGATAGGCATGGACAGCCGCATCCTGGAAACGTCGCGTGGGTTTGCAGTCATCGAGCCGTGCACCAGGCTGGTACAGAATCAGGTGCTGCTGATTTTGTCCCGGCGGCAGGACTCAATTTGCCAGGGTGATGGACAGGGCGCTGATTTGTGATGATGGTGAAGCGATAGAGGGGGAAGCGGCGGAGGAAGTAGAGGTGTTGGGGCGGGTGACGTTCTTCATCAATAGTGCGATCGAAGACGACAGGGTGGTGTGAATGGGGCATGGGTGGGGCATGTTTTGACTACCGATATCAGGAGAACTTGGGTGGTGATATTTCTTACGGCTGCAATCGACTGATGTTTAATGCGCTCTTGGGCGGATCTTTACCGTTTATGAAAAATGCACAGTCATATTATGTCTATGCAGGTTTAGTCCCTCTGGTGCTGGCGACCCGACGGCGGAAATGCCACACTATTTTTTTCGCCGTATACCCGTCATACTTCAAGTTGCCTGCGCGTTGGCTTTCCTCGCTCACCCCGGTTCACTTACTTCGGTAAGCTCCCGGGATTCGCTGCGTTGCCGCCTTCATGCAACTCGAATTATTTAGGGTAAAGACGGAACAATGATGAAAAAAATAGCAATTATCGCGGGTCTGTTGGCATTAACCGGATGTATGCAGGTCGACAGATACCAGGATGTGGTCAAGCATCCCGCTCCGGCAGAACTGGCCGGGTACTGGCAGTCGAAAGGGCCGCAAAGCAAAATGGTCAGCCCGGAAGCGATCGCCTCGCTGGTAGTGACGCAAGAGGGGGATACCCTCGACTGCCGCCAGTGGCAGCGCGTGATTGCGGTAAAAGGAAAGATTATGCTGCGTTCAGATGATTTTTATAACGTGACCAGCAAACTGGATATCTACCCGCTGAATCGTGAAGGCAGCGCCATTGAGTATGATGGGATGATCCTGCCATCGCGTCGATCGCCCGACCGTCGAGTGCGCGACGTACCTCAGCAAAAATCCGCTCGACAGTAAGCTCCCCGTAAGAGATCCGGTGGCCGGGCAAGCGTAGCGCTGCCCGGTTTCTCACTTTTTACAACGCATCCTCTATGACCCACACGCTGACGCTGCCGCCGTTGCAGGTAAACACTCCGGTGCCGGTTTCATCGGTCGTGACGGTTTCTTCCCGATTGCCGAGAAAATCTTTCCAGTTTCTGTTTCCGTAGTTCTCGCCCAGCGTAATTGTCTTTTCGCCCTCGTCGCCGTTAGAGAGCACCACCACGCAGCCCGGATCTTCTTCGGTGCCGCTGCGGCTGAAGGCAATGCAGTTAGGGTGATCGAACCACAGAGTCTGCACGCCGTGGGCAAACCGCTGGCGGGCGAGGATCAGCTGGTCGAGCTGCTCAATCACCGGCATGTCGATATGGTACATCTCACCGTCGCCGCCGGTATCATCATAGCTGGCACCGTACAGATCGGGATAGAAGAACGCTCGGCACACCATTCTCACGCAGTAAAATTAAGGCGTAGGCCAGCGGTTTGAACCAGGCCCTCGACCGGCGCCTCCAGCGCCTGTAATGGCTGGGTGTCGTGGTTAGCCACCCAGCGTTACCGCGTGGAAGGGGATCGGCCTCCACCAGCGTGCCGGTAAAGATCTGGCTCATGTCGTAATCACGCCCCTGCAAAGAGGCTTGGTGAAACTTCATGTGCAGCGGGGCGTCGAACAGCATGGTTTTTCCCGTCCACCTGATCAATGTACTGCTGCAGTTTATCGACATCCCGGCGACCAGTATTCCGCCACGGATAAACAGCGGCTTCGGTGCCACTTCCTGTACGTGCTCGATCCACTCTTTATAGAACCATGCCGGAATATGTTTTACCGCATCCAGACGGAAGCCGTCACACTGGGTCTGCTCCATCACCCAGCGCGCCCAGTAATTTGATCTCCTCCGTCACCGCCACGAATTACGAAAATCGATATTCTCGCCCATCAGGTAATCAAAAGTTCCCCATCTCGTTATCGACCTGATCGTTCCAGCCTTCGCCGGTGTAGTCGTTAACGATCTTGAAGATGCCATCTTCAGTAGGGTTTTCGATGTGATCGATGCCGCTGAAACATTTTGTAATCCCAGACAAACGCCGAGTACTGTCCGTTTCGAACCGGGAAGGTGTAGCGGGGTCCAGGCTTCACATTCGATGATCTCATCGTCGATCTGATTGCGATCGTCCGCATTCACCCGCTGGACGCGGATGGCCTCTTTCCTCATCGGCCCCCATTTTGTGGTTGACCACCACGTCCATGGAGCACCGCAATTTGTTGCGTTTTAACGCCCCGATAGCGGACAGCAGCTGGTCTTTTGTCACCGTATTTGGTGGGAACGGATCCTTTTTGATCGAACTCACCGAGATCGAAGAGAATCGTAGCAGTCGTAACCGACGGAGTACCCACCGGATGCGCCTTTATAGGCTGGGGGGCAGCCAGACCATGTTGATGCCGATGTCGTTTAAATCGTCAGCGCGCTCGGCCACTTCAGGCCAGAGTTGACTGCCGTCAGGGTAATACCAGTGGAAGAACTGCAAGAGGGTGGGGTTTTTCATCTTCCGTGCTCCGTGAGATCGAGGATCTCTAGTATGGAATACGGTTTGCAGAATTGCCTGACGTACGAAGCGAAACCGTTTCATACGTCAGGGTAATCACTATTCCTGATTTGCCTGGGGGACCAGGATTATGGCCACCCTGTTTGCCGTAAGCGGACAGAACCGATTTTTGAATAGATGTTTGACCTATCATTTTTGAGAGTTCATCCCATCCGGCTCTGCAACAGCACTTTGACCTGGCTTTCGTTGTCCAGAATCCTACGCAGAGTAGGTCTGAGCTGCTCCTGTAATGTCAGGGGAAAACTCAGATTCCTGAGTGACACGTGCCAGCGTATGCACCGCATTAACATAATCGGTTTCACAGGCGATCAGTTCATCCCACAAGCCATTACTGGCGAGACGCAGCATCAACTTGCTGTGATCAAGTAACTGCTGATAAAGGGTATAAATTTGCGGTGCTGTGGTCATTAGACGGCGTCCTGAATCAGATGTGGCGAGCCGGCCGCTTCCTTCCAGCCGTCTGCGATATTACGCAGCAGGTTTTCCACCTCTTCGATGGCGCTGGCATCATTGCGCACATTCGCTTGCAGAAGACGGCGGACCATATAGGCATAAAGGCCAATCAGGTTTTGTGTTAACTCATCGCCACTCCTCTTCATCCAGGCCCAGTTTCAGCCCGTTTTCGATAATGTTAATGGCTTTTGAAAGCGCCTGGCCTTTTGCCGGGATATTACCGTCCTGCAGGAACAGACGCGCACCGGACCAGCGCGCTGAGAGCACCATCAAACAGCATGAATAATCAGCTGCTGCTGGCTGGCACTCATCACCGCACTTTCAACCTCAATTTTTGCGTAGGCCTGCGTGCCTTTTGCGCCGTACATGTTAATCCCCTCGGTTCAGATTAATTTTTTGCTGCTGTTGTTTTCGAACTGCTGAGTCAGATAGCTGCTGGTGGAGTTCAGCGAGTTCATCATTACGTCAAGCTGGGTAAACTGCTCTTTATAACGCGCAACCATGGAATCGATTCGTGCGCTGGCCGCGTTGTACTGAGTCGTTAAGTTATTCAGCGTTTTGCTGACGCCATCTTTTCGGCGGCCTGAATAATGCCGGTACTGGAGAGCCAACTGGTGGTGCTTTTGCCAATAGTGGTAGTGATACCGGTCGTTTTACCGTCACCAATCAGCAGATCTTTAATCCCTGAGGCGCTGGTTTTCATCGCCGCATTCAGTTTGTCTGCATTAACTTCAAGCTTGCCGCTATCCGGGTCGGTGGTAATCCCTACCTGAGAAAGCGTTTTAATGGTTGAACCGCCCACAGAGCTGCTCAGGCAGGGTCTTTAACTGGGTCTGGATGGTGCGTAACGTAGTATCACCCAGCAAAGCGCCATTATTTTTGCTCTGGGCATCGGCCCCGGCATCCACAGCGGTTATATTTGGTCAGGCTGCTGAAGGTATCCTGCAGTGAGTTGTAAGCCGTGACCCAGTCATTAATCGCTTTTGTTGCTTTGGTGTTGTCGGTTGTAATCGTTAAGGTCTGGTTACCGGTCGTGACATCGCTCAGGTTCAGGGTGATATCTTCCAGCGCATCGCTGATAGTGTTGCTGCTGTTTTCAATATCAACATTATTGACCTTTAGCAGGGCGTTCAGCGCGGTCACACTCTCTTCCATGCCGTTGCTGCTGTCGCCTTTGGTGCCGTTGTAGCCTATAAAGGACTGCAGCGCACTGTCTCCGCTGACGCTAATCGTCATCGCATTGTCTTCACCGGTCTCTTTCGACGTGATAGACAGTCGATATTCACCGTTGCCAACGTTAATGATACTGGCGCTGACGCCCGCATCTGCTTTATTGATCGCGTCACGGATGCCGGTCAGCGAGGAGTTCGCCGCGCTGATATCAATGGTGACCGGTTTTTTGTCGCCGCCCTGCTGAATAGTGATCTTGCTGTCGCTGGTGGCGATCGCCGCTTTATTATCTTTCTGTACGCCACTTGTCAGGGTTTGCGCCTTGGCAAGCTGCGTGACTTCAATGGTGTATTTCCCGGCAAGCGCGCTGCCCGTGGTGGTCGCGCTGAATGCTGTGCTGCTGCTGGTCGTCGTCGTGGCCGTAAACAGATCGGCTTTACTCAATGCGGTGTTGGCGGTCTGAAAAGATTCCAGAGCGCTTTTCAGCGTGCCGTAAGCGCTAAGTTTTGACGTATAGGAAGACTGCTGATTAGAGATCGGGGTCAACTGCGCTTTTTGTGCGGCGGTCAGACTATCCAGAATATCACCTAACTTCAGACCAGAGCCGACTCCCAACGAAGAAATACTTGCCATTTTAGTTCCTTAATTTAACGACACGTAAAACGAATAAAGGGGTTATCGGCGTCAACGGAACAAAGTTTACGGTTAATTTCTTTTTTTAATGGCAAGAAAAGCGGGAATAGAGAGGAGTATTTCTCTGGCTAAAAAAAATCATGAGATTCGTAAAAAAATTCTAAAGGTTGTTTTGGACCAGACGATAACACTCATGACGGCGAAGAAGCCGAAGGGTGGAAACCCAAATCTAACTCAAGATTTGATGAACAACAGGAAACGAAATCATGGCACAAGTCATTAATACCAACAGCCTCTCGCTGATCACTCAGAACAACATCAACAAAAACCAGTCTTCAATGTCTACAGCCATTGAACGTCTGTCCTCCGGTCTGCGTATCAACAGCGCAAAAGATGACGCTGCTGGCCAGGCGATTGCTAACCGCTTCACCTCTAACATCAAAGGTCTGACTCAGGCAGCTCGTAACGCCAACGACGGTATCTCCGTTGCACAGACCACTGAAGGCGCACTGTCTGAAATCAACAACAACTTACAGCGTGTTCGTGAGCTGACCGTACAGGCCCAGAACGGTACTAACTCTGATTCCGACCTTTCTTCTATCCAGGATGAAATTAAATCTCGTCTGCAAGAAATTGACCGTGTATCTGGTCAGACCCAGTTCAACGGCGTGAATGTTCTGGCTAAAAACGGAACTATGTCAATCCAAGTTGGTGCTAATGATGGCCAAACTATCGATATCAATCTGCAGAAAATTGATTCATCTACTCTGGGCCTGTCTGGTTTCAACGTTCAAGCATCCTCAACCCTGAAAACGACAGCAATTACAAGTTCCTTTGCTGATTCTGGTACTGCGATCGGTGCAGTTGACGTTAGTGGTTTAGGCGCTGGCGCAGCTGCATCTGCAGCTCAGTTTGACGACGTAACTGGTAAATATTATACAACCATTAGTGGTTCCGCGACCGGTAACGGCGTTTATGAACTTACTGCGGCAGCAGGTAGTTCTACTTTAGGAACCCAGGTTGGTAGTCTCCCTGCTGGTACTCGTGCTGTTACTCAGACCCAAACTGGTACGGCAATTAACACTACTGCTGCGGCTGCGACTCTGGTGGGTGCGGGTGTAACAGGCGCTACTGCTGCGAATACTTCACTGGTTAAAGTGTCTGCTACTGATTCTCAAGGGAATGTTTCTGATGCTGGGTATGCAGTCTCTTACAACGGTAAACTTTATCAGACTGATTACAATGGCGCCGATAACACGACGGTTAACGTTAATACCGTTAAATATACTGATTCAACAGGCACGACAGCAACGGGTGCAATTGAACTGGGTGGTGTCGATAAGCAAACGGCAGTAGTTACTGTCGGTGGGAAAGCTTATGCTGCAGATCAAGTTAGCGGTCACGATTTTAAAAGTGGAAGTGCTCTGACCCCGGTCGCAACTACTGCTACCACCGATCCGCTTGAGAAACTTGATCAGGCGATTGCTCAGATCGACAAATTCCGTTCTTCTCTGGGTGCTGTACAGAACCGTCTGGATTCTGCAGTAACCAACCTGAACAACACCACCACCAACCTGTCTGAAGCGCAGTCCCGTATTCAGGACGCCGACTATGCGACCGAAGTGTCAAATATGTCTAAAGCGCAGATCATCCAGCAGGCTGGTAACTCCGTGTTGGCTAAAGCTAACCAGGTTCCTCAGCAGGTTCTGTCTCTGCTGCAGGGCTAATCGCCTGACGATGCTCAAACCCCGCTCCGGCGGGGTTTTTTACTTTCCTTAAATGCAATAACCCCCAAATAACCCCCCATTTCACCCACTATTCACACGATTAAAACCCCTCCAGAAACGGATAATCATGCCGATAACTCAACTAACGCAGGGCTGTTTATCGTGAATTCACTCTATACCGCTGAAGGTGTAATGGATAAACACTCGCTGTGGCAGCGTTATGTTCCGCTGGTGCGACATGAAGCATTGCGGCTTCAGGTGCGGCTACCGGCGAGTGTGGAACTGGACGATCTGCTACAAGCGGGCGGTATCGGGTTATTGAACGCAGTTGACCGATACGACGCTCTGCAAGGAACGGCATTTACGACTTACGCAGTACAGCGTATTCGTGGTGCGATGCTCGACGAACTGCGCAGCCGGGATTGGGTGCCGCGCAGCGTTCGACGCAATGCACGCGAAGTGGCGCAAGCAATGGGGCAGCTGGAGCAAGAACTTGGACGTAACGCGACGGAAACCGAAGTTTCGGAGCGTCTGGGGATTTCTACGGCTGACTATCGCCAGATGTTGCTCGATACCAACAATAGCCAACTCTTCTCTTATGACGAGTGGCGCGAAGAGCATGGCGATAGCATTGAACTGGTGACGGACGATCATCAGCAGGAAAACCCGTTGCACCAGTTAATGGAAGGCAATGTTCGCCAGCGCGTGATGGAAGCGATTGAAGCTTTACCGGAACGCGAGCAGCTGGTGCTGACCCTTTATTACCAGGAAGAGCTTAATCTCAAAGAGATTGGTGCCGTACTGGAAGTAGGGGAGTCCCGGGTAAGCCAGCTGCACAGCCAGGCCATTAAACGCTTACGTACCAAACTGGGTAAGTTATAGGTGATTTCAATCACCCGTTAAGTGCCGCACAACGTATTGACAACCAGGAGTTATCATGACGGTGCAGCAATCTAAAAGACGGCCATTAAGCCGCTACCTGAAAGACTTTAAACACAGCCAGACGCATTGCGCCCATTGCCATAAGCTGCTCGATCGCATCACGCTGGTTCGTCGCGGCGAAATCGTCAATAAAATCGCGATTTCCCGCCTCGATACGCTGCTGGATGAGGCCGGATGGCAGCTGGAGCAACAGGAGTGGGGTGGCGTTGTGTCGTTTCTGTGGCGATCTGCACTGCAAGGAGCAGAGCGACTTTTTCGATATCATCGGCTTTAAGCAATTCCTGTTTGAGCAAACAGAGATGAGCCATGGCACGGTGCGCGAATATGTTGTGCGTCTGCGTCGCCTGGGCCAGCATTTGACCACGCAGCGTATTTCCCCTGAGTTACTGACCAACGGCTATCTGGATGAAAATCTTGAGCCATGGCTGCCTGCGACCAGCACCAACAACTACCGGATTGCGTTGCGCAAATATGCGCAATTTAAAACGCAAATGCCGGTGACGCCGAAGCAGAAAGTCCACCGCGAAACAACTTCTGATATATATTAAAAATGAATAACATGTAGCGCAGTCGTGTTTGACCTTAAGGCCAAACACCCTACACTACACTCAAAATTCCAATGATATCGGGGTACGTATGAAATTTGCACTTCTGGGTCGTCAGGCGCTGATGGGTGTAATGGCCGTTGCGCTGGTTGCCGGTATGAGCGTGAAAACGTTCGCGGCAGAAGGTCTGTTGAATAAAGTGAAAGAGCGCGGCACGCTGCTGGTTGGGCTGGAAGGCACGTATCCTCCGTTCAGCTTCCAGGGTGATGACGGCAAACTGACCGGGTTTGAAGTGGAGTTTGCCGAAGCGCTGGCGAAACACCTCGGCGTAAAAGCCTCGCTGAAACCGACCAAATGGGACGGTATTCTGGCCTCGCTGGATTCCAAACGCATTGATGTGGTGATTAACCAGGTCACCATCTCTGACGAACGTAAGAAAAAATATGACTTCTCCACCCCGTATACCGTGTCCGGTATCCAGGCGCTGGTGAAAAAAGGGAACGAAGGCTCGATTAAATCTGCCGCGGACCTGAAAGGTAAAAAGGTCGGTGTTGGTCTGGGGACTAACTACGAAGAGTGGCTGCGCCAGAACGTGCAGGGCGTGGACATCCGTACCTATGATGATGACCCGACCAAATATCAGGATCTGCGCGTAGGCCGTATCGACGCCATTCTGGTTGACCGTCTGGCGGCGCTGGACCTGGTGAAAAAGACCAAAGACACCCTGGCGGTTGCCGGTGATGCCTTCTCCCGTCAGGAAGCTGGCGTTGCAATCCGCAAAGACAACGACGATCTGGTGAAAGCCGTCGACGAGGCCATTGCCGAGATGCAGAAAGACGGCAGTCTGAAGGCGCTCTCTGAGAAATGGTTCGGGGCAGACGTCACAAAGTAAGCAGTTGAATGCAAAAAAAGGCGCTTTGATAAGCGCCTTTTTTATTTCCTCGCCAGCAACGTGCATAATAAAAAAAGACAGACTTAGACAGGGTTACGGAGGTTTTCATGTCATTACAGAATCTAACGCGTTTTCCGCGCCTCGAATTTATTGGCGCGCCGACGCCACTGGAGTATTTGCCGCGCTTATCGGACTACCTCGGGCGCGACATCCTTATCAAACGTGATGACGTGACGCCCATGGCGATGGGCGGCAACAAACTGCGCAAGCTGGAGTTCCTCGCGGCAGATGCCCTGCGTGAAGGGGCCGATACGCTGATTACCGCAGGGGCGATCCAGTCCAACCACGTGCGCCAGACCGCAGCCGTTGCGGCAAAGCTGGGCCTGCACTGCATCGCCTTGCTGGAAAACCCGATTGGCACCCAGGCAGAAAACTACCTCAGCAACGGCAACCGTCTGCTGCTGGATCTGTTTAATGTGCAGATAGAAATGTGCGATGCGCTGACCGACCCTGCGGCGCAGCTGCAAGAGCTGGCCACCCGCGTCGAAGCCCAGGGCTTCCGTCCTTATGTGATCCCGGTAGGCGGCTCGAACGCGCTGGGTGCGCTGGGTTACGTCGAAAGCGCGCTGGAGATCGCCCAGCAGTGCGAAGGGGCCGTGGGTATCTCCTCGGTGGTGGTCGCTTCCGGTAGCGCAGGCACCCATGCCGGGCTGGCAGTAGGGCTGGAGCAGCTTATGCCGGACGTCGAGCTGATTGGTGTTACCGTGTCGCGCAGCGTTGCTGACCAGAAACCGAAAGTGGTCACGCTGCAGCAGGCGGTGGCGCAGCAACTCGAGGTGAGCGCCAGCGCCGATATCATCCTGTGGGATGACTATTTCGCGCCGGGCTACGGCACGCCGAATGATGAAGGTACGGAAGCCGTCAAGCTGCTGGCGCGTCTGGAAGGGATCCTGCTGGATCCGGTCTATACCGGCAAAGCGATGGCTGGCCTCATCGACGGTATCAGCCAGAAGCGTTTCAAGGACGAAGGGCCGATTCTGTTTGTTCATACTGGCGGGGCGCCCGCTCTCTTTGCCTACCATCCTCACGTTTAAATCACAGGCAGAAAAATCATAATGCAAGAAAGTATTCAACTGGTGATTGATTCGCTGCCATACCTGCTGAAAGGTGCGGTGTTTACGCTGCAACTGAGTATCGGCGGGATGTTCTTTGGCCTGCTGCTGGGCTTTATTCTGGCGTTGATGCGCATGTCGTCAGTGCTGCCGGTGCGCTGGCTGGCGCGTTGTTATATCTCCATTTTTCGCGGCACGCCGCTCATTGCCCAGCTGTTTATGATCTATTACGGTCTGCCGCAGTTTGGTATTGAACTTGATCCTATTCCGGCGGCAATGATTGGCCTGTCGCTCAACACCGCAGCCTATACCTCGGAAACCCTGCGCGCGGCGATCTCCTCCATTGAAAAAGGGCAGTGGGAGGCCGCAGCCAGTATTGGTATGACTCCGTGGCAAACCCTGCGCCGGGCGATCCTGCCTCAGGCCGCACGCGTAGCCCTGCCGCCGCTGAGCAACAGCTTTATTAGCCTGGTGAAAGATACTTCTCTGGCGGCCACCATTCAGGTGCCGGAGCTGTTCCGCCAGGCGCAGCTGATTACCTCGCGCACGCTGGAGGTGTTCACCATGTACCTGGCCGCCTCCCTGGATCTACTGGGTAATGGCGACGGTGCTGTCGGCGCTGCAAAACTATTTTGAAAATCAGCTTAACCGCCAGGAGCGTGATCCGAAATGAGTGCTATCGACGTTAAAAACCTGGTGAAGAAGTTTCATGGTCAGACGGTGCTGCATGGCATCGACCTGGAAGTGCAAGGAGGGCGAAGTGGTGGCGATCATCGGGCCGAGCGGGTCCGGTAAAACCACGCTGCTGCGCAGTATTAATCTGCTGGAGCATCCAGAAGGCGGCACCATTCGCGTGGGTGAGATCACCATTGATACCGGCAAATCGCTGAGCCAGCAAAAAGGGTTAATTCGCCGTCTGCGTCAGCATGTCGGCTTCGTCTTCCAGAGCTTTAATTTGTTTCCCCCATCGCACGGTGCTGGAAAACATTATTGGAAGGGCCAGTCATTGTCAAAGGCGAGCCGAAGGATGAAGCCACCGCCCGCGCCCCGTGAACTGTTGGCGAAAGTGGGGCTTTCCGGCAAGGAGAGCAGCTATCCGCGCCGTCTTTCCGGTGGGCCAGCAGCAGCGTGTGGCCATTGCCCCGCGCGCTGGCCATGCGTCCTGACGTGATTCTGTTTGACGAACCGACCTCGGCGCCTGGATCCCGAGCTGGTGGGGGAGGTGCTGAATACCATTTCGTCAGCTGGCCCAGGAAAAGCGCACGCTGGTGATCGTTACCCATGAGATGAGTTTTGCCCGCGATGTCGCAGACAGGGCTATTTTCATGGATCAGGGACGCATCGTTGAGCAGGGGCCGGCTAAATCGCTGTTTGCCGATCCTCAGCAGCCCCGGACCCGGCAATTCCTCGAAAAATTTCTGATGCAGTAGCATATTTGTTCTTAATTGCTCCGGTAACAATCGCCGGAGCAATATATTCACCCTTCATATGAATGCCCCCCTGATTTTATCTCGTCATAACCGCTCTAAGTGCATAAAATGTGTAGATAATTATCGTTGGGTCGATATTTTATACATATAAATAAGATTTATGTGTTAGTTTAATATTTCATAATAATGATTATCTTTTACAGGGGCTTAATTCAGTCAGTATGAAGGATTTAGATTTTTTCACATGGCGACGGGAATGCTTCCTCCGTTTTCAGGGGATGACTTCTGCCGATGAAGTTTATCCCGAACTACAACGACAAACACAGAATCTGGGATACGATTTCTTTTCACTCTGCGTTCGTCATCCGGTGCCTTTCACCTCGGCCTAAAGTCTCGGTGCATTCAACCTATCCGCAACAGTGGATGGCGCAGTATCACGCAGAAAATTATTTTGTCATTGACCCGGTACTGAAACCCGAGAATTTCGTTCACGGACATTTACCCTGGAACGATGCCTTATTCGCAGAGGCGCAGCCTCTATGGGATGGCGCACGCGACCACGGGCTTGCGTAAAGGGATCACCCAATGCCTGATGCTGCCCAATCATGCGATGGGCTTCCTGTCGGTTTCCAGCACAGTTTGCCAGTAAACCTTATGGCGAATGAAGTGGTTGAACTACGTCTGCAAATTCTGGTGCAACTGGCGTTAACCACGCTGCTTCGGCTGGAACACGAAATGGTGATGCCGCCTGAGATGAAATTCAGCAAGCGCGAGAAAGAGATTCTTAAATGGACGGCGGAAGGAAAAACCTCGGCAGAAATAGCCATCATTCTTTCTATTTCTGAAAATACGGTTAACTTCCATCAGAAAAATATGCAGAAGAAATTCAATGCGCCGAACAAGACGCAGATCGCGTGCTATGCCGCAGCGACGGGGATTATCTGACTACACTTCTGTTCTGCGTTGCAGGCGATTAAACGGCTGAAGGCACTGCGTTCAGCCGTTTTTTGTTTTATTGACGGTAAGCTTGTTTGATCTGCTTAACGGTGCTGGAAAACACGTCGGCCTGAGCCTGGTCTTCCATCTGCGCAATCTGGCGTTCCATCTTAAGGATCACACGACCGGCATCTGCCTGGCCCCATCGCCTGTAGCATCAGGGTCAGCAGGGATTTCAAACAGGAGACTTCCTGTGCCAGTTCTTGATTATTCTCCGCAGTGGCAAAATCAGGTGTGCTCATTTATTTTCCTCATGATAAAAACAGCGCTTTTGCGCATAGGCCAAAGTTATGGCGGCGGAGTATATCACAAGCCGTCAGGAAAAACGCAGTGCTTGTTTTTTTGTACTTTCCCGTTTTGTTTATTCAAATGAACAGGCCATTAACGCTGAGTTTTCTAAGGCTTTAGTACAGGTTAATTGTTTAACCGGAGTAGAAAAGAGGTTAATTATTGTTACAAAATTATAAGGTGTATTTTAATAGCATTAATGCAGCGCTTAAGATTTGTATGTTTTTGAAAACATTCGGCCAGAGAAAGCGGCCAGGGAGCATTCCGCAAGGAGGCTGTTTCCAGTTGATGTACAAGTTAATTTCCAAAAAAGGAACAATATCGACGGTATGCCTTTTTTAGCGTTTTCAGTTTCGGATAAAAACCGTTAATATATACCAAAATAACTGTCTGTTGCCGTTATCCCTATTCTGGAGAATTTCCTTTGATCAACGTCCTTCTTGTTGATGACCACGAACTGGTGCGCGCAGGGATACGACGCATTCTTGAAGATATTAAAGGTATTAAAGTTGCTGGTGAGGCCTGCTGCGGTGAAGACGCCGTAAAATGGTGCCGGTCGAATACCGCTGATGTTGTTCTGATGGACATGAACATGCCTGGTATTGGTGGCCTGGAAGCAACGCGTAAAATTGCGCGTACCTGGGTTGATACCAAAGTGATCATGCTGACCGTACACACGGAAAATCCCCTTCCTGCAAAAGTCATGCAGGCGGGTGCTGCCGGCTATTTAAGCAAAGGCGCGGCTCCCCAGGAGATGGTCAATGCGATCCGCTCCGTGTATGCCGGGCAGCGCTATATCGCTTCCGATATTGCGCAGCAGATGGCACTCAGCCAGATTGAGCCAGAAAAGACCGAATCACCGTTTGCGAGTTTGTCTGAGCGCGAATTGCAGATTATGCTGATGATTACCAAAGGCCAGAAGGTGAATGAGATCTCTGAGCAGCTTAATCTCAGCCCTAAAACGGTGAACAGCTACCGCTACCGTATGTTCAGTAAACTGAACATCCATGGCGACGTTGAACTCACTCACCTGGCCATCCGTCATGGTCTGTGCAATGCCGAGACCCTAATTAGTCAGTGAGTGATGTGTTTGAATCCAGTGCTTTCCTGAAAACCGTTACCAGCCAGCCTGGCGTCTACCGGATGTATGACGCTGGCGGGACGGTTATCTATGTCGGAAAAGCGAAAGATCTCAAAAAAGCGACTTTCGAGCTATTTCCGCAGCAATCTTGCTTCCCGCAAAACAGAGGCGCTGGTCGCCCAGATCCAGCAGATCGATGTCACTGTGACCCACACAGAGACCGAAGCGCTGTTGCTGGAGCATAACTACATCAAGCTGTATCAGCCGCGTTACAACGTGCTGCTGCGCGATGACAAATCCTATCCGTTTATTTTTCTCAGCAGCGATGCTCACCCGCGTCTGGCGACGCACCGTGGTGCTAAGCATGCAAAAGGCGAGTATTTCGGTCCGTTCCCTAACGGCTATGCCGTGCGGGAAACGCTGGCCCTGCTGCAAAAGATCTTCCCGATTCGCCAGTGCGAAAATAGCGTCTATCGCAACCGCTCCCGTCCTTGTCTGCAGTACCAAATTGGTCGCTGTCTTGGCCCCTGCGTAGAAGGGCTGGTCAGCGAAGAGGAGTATGCGCAGCAGGTGGAATATGTGCGCCTGTTCCTCGCAGGTAAAGACGATCAGGTCCTGACCCAGCTGATTGCCCGCATGGAGAAGGCCAGCCAGGCGCTGAACTTCGAAGAGGCGGCGCGGATCCGCGATCAGATCCAGGCTGTACGTCGGGTGACGGAAAAACAGTTTGTTTCCAATAATGGCGATGACCTGGACGTGATTGGCGTGTCGTTTGATGCGGGTATGGCCTGTGTGCATGTGCTGTTTATCCGCCAGGGCAAGGTGCTGGGCAGCCGCAGTTACTTCCCAAAAGTGCCGGGCGGCACCGAGTTGGGGGAAGTGGTGGAGACATTTGTCGGCCAGTTCTATCTGCAGGGTAGCCAGATGCGAACCCTGCCATCGGAAATATTGCTCGATTTTAATCTGAGCGATAAAACGTTGCTGGCCGATTCGCTGTCGGAGCTGGCGGGGCGTCGGGTGAACGTCCAGACCAAACCGCGCGGCGATCGTGCCCGTTACCTGAAGCTGGCGCGCACCAACGCGGCGACGGCGCTGAGTACTAAACTGTCGCAGCAGTCGACCATTCATCAGCGCCTTGCCGCGCTGGCAACGACACTGCAACTGCCTGAAGTGAAGCGGATGGAGTGTTTCGACATCAGCCACACGATGGGGGAACAGACCGTTGCCTCCTGCGTGGTCTTTGATGCCAACGGGCCGCTGCGTGCGGAATATCGCCGCTACAACATCACCGACATCACCCCCGGCGATGATTACGCCGCCATGAACCAGGTGTTACGCCGTCGGTACGGTAAAGCTATCGAAGAGAGTAAAATCCCTGACGTTATTGTCATTGACGGCGGCAAAGGGCAGCTCGGACAGGCAAAAGCGGTATTTGCCGAACTGGACGTTCCCTGGGATAAGCACCATCCTCTGTTGCTGGGTGTGGCGAAAGGCACCGATCGTAAAGCCGGGCTGGAGACGCTATTCCTTGAGCCAGAAGGAGAGGGCTTTAGCCTGCCGCCGGACTCACCCGCGCTGCATGTGATCCAGCATATCCGCGACGAGTCGCACGATCACGCTATCAGCGGCCATCGTAAAAAACGGGCAAAAGTTAAAAATACCAGTTCGCTGGAAACGATCGAAGGGGTCGGGCCAAAACGTCGTCAGATGCTGCTGAAATACATGGGCGGTTTGCAAGGACTCCTCAACGCCAGCGTGGAAGAAATTGCAAAAGTGCCAGGTATTTCGCAAGGGCTGGCAGAAAAGATCTACTACTCGTTGAAACATTGAAGGCTCTGTAGCAACATAGGGCTAATAATTACTGACAACAAACAGTTACCGTCACTATGCGATTAAACATCCCTACGTTGTTAACGCTTTTCCGCGTCGTCCTTATCCCTTTCTTTGTGTTGGCGTTTTACTTGCCCTTCGTCTGGGCACCTTTCGCGTGTGCGCTGATCTTTTTTGTTGCGGCCGTGACCGACTGGTTTGACGGTTATCTGGCGCGTCGCTGGAACCAGAGCACCCGTTTTGGCGCTTTCCTCGATCCGGTAGCAGACAAGGTAATGGTCGCCATCGCCATGGTGCTGGTGGTGGAACACTACCACAGCTGGTGGGTGACACTGCCGGCCGCCACCATGATCGCCCGTGAAATTATTATTTCCGCCCTGCGTGAGTGGATGGCCGAACTGGGTAAACGCAGCAGCGTGGCGGTCTCCTGGATTGGCAAGGTAAAAAACCACCGCGCAGATGGCCGCGCTGGTGTGGATGCTGTGGCGTCCGAACGAGTGGGTAGAGTGGGCCGGTATTGGCCTGTTTATGGTTGCTGCAGTGCTGACGCTCTGGTCAATGTTGCAATATTTGAACGCGGCTCGCGGCGATTTGCTTGATCAGTGATCGTTTCGCCGTAATTTTCAGCAAACGATCCTGAGTTAAGAAAAATAACGTTGACTCAAAGCGTCAGGTAAGTAGAATGCAACGCATCGAACGACGGCACGGTTCGTTAGTCGATAGCAAAATCAAGTGATTAGCACAATGGCTTGATGATTGCGGGAATAGCTCAGTTGGTAGAGCACGACCTTGCCAAGGTCGGGGTCGCGAGTTCGAGTCTCGTTTCCCGCTCCAAATTTAAGACAGTCGCACTAGCGGGTGTCAGTCGAAAGACAAAAGATTTAAGGCGCGTTAGCAAAGCGGTTATGTAGCGGATTGCAAATCCGTCTAGTCCGGTTCGACTCCGGAACGCGCCTCCACTTTCTTCCCGAGGCCGGATGGTGGAATCGGTAGACACAAGGGATTTAAAATCCCTCGGCGTTCGCGCTGTGTGGGTTCAAGTCCCACTCCGGCTACCATGGGAAAGCAAAGAATAATCAAAGCAATAAGCAGTGTCGTGAAACCACCGAAAGGTGGTTTTTTTGTGCCTGAAATTCATGACGGGTTACTGCCTTGTTTTGCGCTAAGGGCTGTCCGTCCCGTCATTCCTCTCTTTATTTACGTCACCATAAAACACCGCCAGCCACACCGTCGGCTCTTCAGGATCCGTCCACTCCACACGATGCCGACATTGCGCGGGAATATTCACCGCATCCCCCGCGTGCAGTACCCGGACTTCATCTTCCGCTTCGAATTTCACCCCCCGCCGAGCCACGCAGCACTACCACCCATTCGTTTTCCGCCTGGCAGTACCAGAACCCCGGCGGGCTGGCCTGGCCGGTGGAGAGAATACGCTCAATTTTAATCCCCGGTGCACTGAGCAACTGATCAACGATTTCAGCATCCAGGCGTACACCCGCCAGGGGAAGGTTGGAAAAAAGGTTTAACGCCATCTGACTGCCTCCGCTGACCATCAGGATCTGTTGAACAGGTGGGAGAGATTAGCCCTTTAAGGAAAATAAACGCCAGCAGCAGACCGCCCCACAACGCCATGGTGATATAACTGCTCACCCCGAGAATATTCAGACCACTCTCCAGCATCTGCAAAAGTATCAGCGCCATCACCATGCCAAAGACTTTGCCAAAGCCGCCGTCCGGGTTTACCCCGCCCAGCACCGCCGCCAGAATCGACACTAGCAGATAAGATTCTCCGTAAGAGGCTTTGGCGGAGTTCAGCTTGGACATCATCAGCAGCGCGGCAATCACGCATAATACCGATGAGAGAATATAGACCCAGATAAGGGTCTTACGGGTGTTGATGCCGGAGTAGTGGGTCGCCTGTTCGTTAGAGCCAATCAGGTAAATGGTGCGCCCGAAGGCCGATTTTTCGAGGATCACCCACAGCACCGCTACCACCGCCAGAAACACCAGTAACGGCAGGGGGACGCCGAGGATATTGGTGCTGTTAATCACCAGAATGGTGTCCGGGAAGTTGGAGATCGACGAGCCTTTGGAGATCAGAATATTAATCCCCTTCAGCAGGGTCATGATCCCGAGCGTGGCTAAAATGGGGGAGACCCGCACCACGGCAATCAAAAATCCAATGACCGATCCTATCACGATGGCCATGGCTAACCCGGCGGCCCAGCACCAGCAGCATGCTGCTGATGCCTGGAGGATAGTGCGTGGCAACCCCAGGCCATCACCAGTCCGCAGGCGTTCATGGTGGCGATGATCGACAGGTTGATCCCGCCGGTGAGAATGGTCACCGCCATGGCCAGCGCCAGCACGCCGAGGATGGGCATTTGCGAGGCAATGGACTGGAAGTTGGCTGAAGACCAAAAAACAGAGGGGATGAGAAAGCTAAACGCGATCACGACGACGGCGATTAACAAACTCAGGTAAATCTCAACACGATCCTGGGTTTTTCTGGCGTTCATGCTAATGCTCCCTGACCTTTGCGTTGACTCCATGCCGTCATACTGATGCTGGTGACGATCACCACGCCGGTAACGACCGTATGCCAGTAAGAGGAGATCCCTAACAGATTGAGACCGTTTTGTATCATGGCCAGTAAGATGACCCCCAGCAGGGTGCCCAGTAAGGTGCCGCGCCCGCCGACAATACTGGTTCCGCCTAATACGACCGCTGCAAGCACCGTTAGCTCATAACCCAGCAGGGAATCGGGGGGCGACGGTTAACACGGTTGCAGACTGAACCACACCGGCCACGCCGGACATCAGACCCATATAGCCATAGACAAACAGCTGCATTTTAAAAATACCGAATCCCATGCGGGAGGCCGCTTCGCGGTTACCGCCCATGGCGTAAATCATGCGGCCAATGCTGGTTTTGTTCATGATAAAACCGGTTAACGTAACGACCACCAGCAGGGTGATGATCGGCAGGCTCAAACCATAGTCATAACCATCCGCGGCCGTGAAGCTAAACAGCATCACCCCCTGTTCAAACCACTCTGGATAGCTATACAGCCAGACCCCTTTGGTCAGGTAGAGCAGCAGCCGTAAAAAATATTCAGGGTTGAAATGGTGATGATAATAGAGGGCACTTTTAGCCGGTTAACCAGCGTGGCATTGACCAATCCGAGCAATAAACCCAGCCCGCCGGAGAGCGCAAACGCCAGGGCAAAATTGCCGCTGGTGCCCTGAATCAGGGTGACCATAACGTACTGGGAGATGATGGTCATGGCCGGGAACGAGATATCGATCCCCCCGGAGATCAGCACGATAAACAGGCCGCAGGCCAGGATGGTTAACATGGCGTAGTTGTTGATCAGGTCGTAGATATTGCCGAGTGTCATAAAATCGGCGCTGGCAAACGACAGATAGCCGCCAATCACAATGATGGTCAGCCGAGGAACAGCTCATGGGTTTTCAGCCCGATTTTATTAACCATTGACCACCTCCGCCAGCGCGGCTTCTGTGGTCTTTTCCGGGAGGATCTCCGCGACAATCTCGCCCTTGCGCATCACTAAAATTCGATGGCTGTTAAAGAACGCCTCGTCGATCTCATCGGTGATCATCAGCACAGCGATCCCCTTGCGCGACAGGGCAGAGATGATCTGGTAGATCCCCGCCTTATTAGCGATATCGACGCCGACGGTAGGAGAGTCAAGGATCAGCACTTTAGGATTGATGGCCAGCCATTTGGCAATTGCCACGCGCTGGGCATTGCCGCCGGACAGGGTATTGACGGGCAGATTCACGCTGCCAATCTTAATGCTGAGCTGCTCGACCAGCTCCGTGACGACGCGGTCCGATTTTGCCGTGTCCAGCAGCCGAAAGGGCGTTTTCAGCCGCCGCAGCACGGTAGAGATGATATTGTCGTTAATCGACTGATCCATCACCAGCCCAGTGCTCATCCGGTCTTCAGAGACATAGCCTATCCCGGCTTTTATAGCGTCCCGGTTGCTGGCAAACTGAACCGCCTTGCCCTCCGAGTAATATCTCGCCGGAGTCGGGTTTGGTCAGCCCGAACAGGCTCAGGCATAGCTCTGTGGCGTCCGGCACCCAGCAGGCCGGTGATGGCCAGAATCTCACCCTGATGGATTTGAAAAGAGATGTCCTTATATTGCTGCTTTTTAGTCAGGTTTCTTACCCTGAGCGCCACCTCGCCAATTTTCTCGATCGGTGGCAGGACAGCATAAGAGAACTCTTTGCCGGTCATCAGGAACGCGAGTTTTTTATTGGTGATCTCGCTGGCGGGGTAAGTGCCGATCAGGTTACCGTTTTTGAGTACGCTGATACGGTCGGAGATCTCCAGCACTTCATCCAGCCGGTGACTGACAAAAACGACGCAGATATTTCTTTTTTTCAGATCGCCGATAACCCGCAGTAGCCCCTTTACCTCCTGCATGGTCAGCGAGGCGGTGGGCTCATCCATAATGATGAGCTTTGCTTCCTGCGCCAGCGCCCGGCAGATGGCGACAATCTGACGCTGGGCGATGGGCAGGGATTCAACGGTTGCATCCAGATCCAGTCTGGCCTCAATACTTTTTACCGTCAGCTCTGCGATGCGGCGAATCTCCCGCTTGTTTGACCAGTAGATTATGGTGGTGCTGGTGGATACCGATATTTTTCCGCGACGGTTAAATTGGGAAATAAGGGAGAGATCCTGATAAATAACCTGAACCCCGGCTTTAACGGAGTCGATAGGCGAAAGATGGGAGTAGGGCTTCCCCGCAATGGTGATCTCAAATCCGGGATCGGGTTTATAGACACCGGAGATGATTTTAATCAGCGTCGATTTACCGCAGCCGTTCTGCCCGGCCAGACAGTGAACTTCCCCGGGAAACAGCGTCAGGCTGATGTTATCCAGGGCTTTCACACCGTAAAACGTTTTTGCTGATCTTACCCAGTGAAATAAACGGCTCCATGACTACCTCTCAGGGGCTGAGACCAACATGCCCCTGGCGTGATGTACGCAACAGGGGCATGCAGATTGAACGGATTAATACAGGCTATCGATATTCTCTTTCGTCACGCGCAAAACTTTGGTGGAATTTGATGATCCGTTTTTCGGTATCTACGTCAGCTTTACCGAGCTCGGGATCTCCAGACCCTGAGCGATTCTCTTCCCCTTTCAGAACCTTGTCGGCAATGGCCGTGATGGCATAACCCGCCGAGGCCGGATCGTAGGTGATGCCCATGGCGATATCGCCGCTTTTAATCAGCGAGGCAGCCTGGGATGGGATCATCATGCCGTAGACAAACACTTTTGCCTTTCGCCCGTTTCTCTTTGACCGCGCGGCCCGCGCCGATAAGGCCCCTGAGAACCAAATGAGACAATACCTTTCATGTCTGGATGGGCTTTCATCAGGTCAATGGTGGTGCGGCGGGCGTCGTCGATATTCTCGGCTACCGGCATCCGGTTGGTCACTTCGTGCATCTCCGGATAGTGCTCTTTCTGGTATTTCACGAATAAATCCGCCCACAGGTTATGCTGCGGCACGGTCAGGCTGCCGACATAAATGACATACCCGCCTTTGCCGCCCATCGCTTTCGCCATTCTCTTCAACGTTGTCGGCGGCAAATTTCTGGTTATCGATGATTTCCACATCCCAGTTGGCGCTGGGTTGTCCGGGGGATTCATTGGTTAATACCACGATGCCCGCCTCACGCGCCTTTTTAAATACCGGCTCGAGAACATCGGCGTCATTGGGGACGATACCGATCGCGGAAACTTTTTTCGCAATTAAGTCCTCAATGATTTTAACCTGCTGCGGCGCATCGGTACTGGATGGCCCAACCTGAGAGGCCTTAATGCCGAGATCGCTGCCCGCTTTAGTCACGCCTTCACCCATGCGATTAAACCAGGGCATGCCATCGATCTTTGAAATATTGACCAATTCAATTTCTTTCGCCATCGCAGCGGTGGAGAAAATCATCAGCCCGAGCAAACTCGCGGAGAATAATTTTGTTAAGCCTGTTTTACTCATCTCATACCTCTGTAGGGTGACAAAAAATTAAAGGGAAGGGTGGATGTGTTGTTTTGAGATAGCGGTATACATTTTTAATATTAGGTGAGAATAATCATTCCCTCATGCCAGAAAACCCTGAGCGTGCAAGGGGAATATATATTTTTTTATATTCTTTCCTTAATGAATAAACAGTAGGGTTTTCATATTTATAATGTTATGGAACTACCGGCTCTTGGCATGGACTATTATGCCAATACTCTATTTTGAGATTGTTATCACAATTATACGGCGGTGAATAAAATAAACGGCACCCACGACCCTGCTTCCTTGAGAGAGAGGGCTGGAGTAGGGGCAGGCTGCACACGCTTTAGCCAACCCTGACAGCCCAGCCCTGCAAATGTTGCGGTTATTCTGGATTTTTTGCCCTCATGCCTGTACAACCCTGCCAGAATGCCGCCTAATAACGGCGCTAACTCTTTCATTCACAGTTAACAGGTCTGTTATTGATGAATAAACGCCATCTATCCGCGTCAGTCCCTGTCTGCTGTGACACTCTTCTGTGGTGTCGGCCCTTGCCGTCGCCCAATTCATTTTCAAGGGACAGATAGCCATGCAGCGTCGCCAATTTCTTAAAACCAGTGTTCTTCTTTCTGCCGCAGGTATCGTCGGCCCGGCCGTCGCCAGCCAGACGGTACAAAACAGTGCTCCGCTCGCCGCACCGGTGATGCGCCGTCGTTTTGTCCTGTCGCAAACCTATAAACTGGCGCCGCCGCAAGGCTCCAGCGGCGTGGTCAAGCTCTGGATCCCGTTACCGGAAGATACGGCTTTTCAGCAGATGACGGGCCTGTCGTTCAGCGGTAACTACCAGCAGGCGTACATCACCACCAACAACGCCTACGGGGCAAAAACGCTGTTCGCGACCTGGCCGAAATCCGACGGCGATCTGCTGCTGCAGCTCGATCTGGAGATCGAAACGGCAGACTGGGAACCGCTGAAACATGATGCCCTGAAAAACTGGCAGGCACCGGAGCAGATTGTCTATCCTCTGGCCGTCAAACCGTACCTGCTGCCGACAACGCACACCCCGGTTGATGGCCTGGTGCGCGAAACGGCGCAAAAAATCACTGCGGGTGAAACCGATCCGCTGAAGAAAGCGCGCCTGATCTACGAGTGGGTGAGCAGCCATATGGAGCGCGATAACGACGTGATCGGCTGTGGCACCGGCGATGTGGCGACCATTCTGCAAAGCGGCAAGCTCAGCGGCAAATGCACCGATATCAGCTCGGTGTTTGTCGCCCTGGCGCGAGCCAGCGGCATCCCGGCACGGGAACTGTTCGGTATTCGTCTGGGCCGCGCCAACAAACTGGAGCGTTACTCCGCCAGCGCCTTCGGCAAGGCCGACAGCGCAGGTGTGTCTGACGTCAGCGGCGGGCAACACTGCCGGGCAGAGTTCTATCTGGCGGGATACGGCTGGCTGCCGTGCGATCCGGCCGACGTCACCAAAATGCGTCTGGCAGAGAAAAAAGCCCATCAGGATCCCGATGTACAGGCGGTGAATACCTACCTGTTTGGCAACTGGGAGATGAACTGGGTGGGCTTCAACTACGGGCGCGATTTTGAGCTATACCCGGCGACGGAGCAGGGGGCGGTGAATAATTTTGGCTACCCGTATGCCGAAGTGGACGGCGACCCGCTCAATTTTTACGATCCAAAGGTGTTCACTTACCACTATGTCTCAACAGAACAACGCTAAAGGGGCGGGGCTGACCCTGCTGACGGCTGCCGCAGCGGCCGTCACCGCCGGGCTGTGCTGCGTCGGGCCGCTGCTCTATCTGCTGTTTGGTATCTCGGCTGCCGGTTTTGCCGGGCTGAGCCAGCTTGAATTCCTGCGGGTGCCGATGATCCTGCTCTCGTCAGGGCTGATGCTGCGGGTGTTCTGGCGGCTCTATTTTTCAACGCGCCCGTGGTGTACCGGGCGGATGACGCTGGGGCACATGCGTTTGCTGTTCTGGCTCTCACTGCCGGTACTGTTGCTGGTGCTGTTCTACCCCACAGTGGTGGCCTGGTATTTTGAGGTGATGGAATGAAACGACTGCTGATAACCGCGAGCCTGTTACTGCCGCTATGCGCGCAGGCCGCGAATGAAAAAGTGGTGCTGAATGTGCAGGGCATGACCTGCTCGCTGTGCGTAATTTCGGTTAACCAGGCTCTGCGTGAAACGGAAGGGGTGGTTAAAGCAAAAGCGTCGTTAAAGACACGACAAACCGACGTTATTGTCCCCGAAGGTTTCCCAACCGAGACGTTATTACAGGCGGTGGCTAAAACGGGCTATTCGGCAACAGTGAACCGTATCGAAAAACCGTAAAAATAATAATAAAGCATGATGGCTTAATTATTATTTCTGGCGTCGCGTCTCTCTCACCGCGTGGGAAAGACGCGCTACCACACAATTATTAATAAATTATTATGATATTGCTTCAGTTTAATCAATATTACATGACAAAACGTTGATTTTCCCGCCTGCGCGCCCTATCTTTTGATAAGTTCCACCCTGTAACGTTCTCTTTTTATCCCTGTATCGCCTTTCCCGGCGGTTTGTTGATCCCTGGTGTCCGCATTTTGCTGCGGCTTATTGTGGATTATGATAAATATGAATATAACCGCGAGTAAATATACCCTCTGGATCCGCGATATTACCCTTAATCCATGGGTGGCATTTTATTTCCTTCAGTCGGTGCTGATTAATTACTCGTTTGGATATTCATTTAGCCTGCTCTATTCGGTGGCATTCAGCTGCGTATTGTATGTCCTCTGGCGCTTTGCCCCCCGGGTGCAAAAAGGGTTTATTTTTCTCTGCAGCCTTCTGGCGGCCATCTACTTCCCCTTTCAGCAGGCCTATGGCGCACCGAATTTCAATACCCTGCTGGCGCTACACTCCACCAACTTCAAGGAATCTGTCGAGATCCTGACGATATTCCCGTGGCACAGCTATCTGGTTTCTCTGGTCATTCTGGCGCTAGGCGGGGTGGCGCTGAGACGCAAAATTGGGCCAAAACAGCCCTGGCGCCGCCTCGACATACTCTGTCTGGCCTTCAGCGTGGCCTGTTTCTTTATGACTCCGGTGAAAAACCTGGTTCACTGGAACAGCTTCACGCTGCTGGACGTGGGCTATCCTGTGTTCCGCTTCGTGAAGGACGTGGTGATCAATAACCAGGAGGTAGTCCAGGAGAAGGCCCACATGCTGGAGTTGGCTAAAATGAAGGACAGCTGGACCGTGCTGGGGGTAAAGCCCCGCTATCACAACTACGTGGTGGTGATCGGTGAAAGCGCGCGGCGGGACGCCTTAGGGGCCTTTGGCGGACAGTGGAACAATACGCCTTTCGCCAGCTCCGTTAACGGCACGCTGTTTACAGATTTTGTCTCCTCCAGCGCGTCCACCCAAACCTCGCTGGGCCTCTCTCTTAGCCGGGTGAGCGGGGATCGCCCGGAGTATCAGAATAACTTCGTTACCCTGGCGAAGCGCGCCGGGTTCCACACCTGGTGGTTCTCCAATCAGGGGCAAATTGGTGAAAACGATACCGCCATCGCCAGCGTTGCGAAGCGCGCCGATGACGTCCAGTTTTTGCGTAAAGGGTATTACGAAGATGAAAATAACCCGCGGGATGAAGCCCTGCTGCAGATGACGGAGCAGGTCTTGTCGGCCCCGCGTACCGAACCGCGGCTGATCGTCCTGCATCTGATGGGGTCACACCCGCAGGCCTGTGAGCGCACCCAGGGGAAATACGTCGAGTTTGTGCAGTCGAAAGAGACCTCCTGCTACATCTACAGCATGACCCAGACCGATAGCCTGTTAAAACAGCTCTATCAGCAGCTCAGGAACACCGGCGACAGCTTCTCAATGGTCTATTTTTCTGACCACGGCCTGACCTATAAAGCCCGTCTGACCGGGGGGCAATATATGGCCCATGGCGATGCCTTCCAACAAAACTATCAGGTGCCCTTTATGATCATATCGAGCGACGACAAAGAGCATCGCCTGATCAAAGCCCGGCGGTCTGCCAATGATTTCCTCGATTTCTTCTCCGTCTGGACCGGGATCAAGACCAAAGAGCTTAATCCAACATACCCCTTTGTCTCGGAACAGGCGGCGGCTGCCCCCTGGGTGATGAACTTTAAGCTCGAAAAGGTGAATTACGCCCAGCTTCCTGACGATCTCCACCCGTAACGCCAGTCAGGGTCTCCTGACTGGCGGGAAGCGCCCGGCTACACGCCCCCCAGATAGGCTTTTCTGACATCCTGATTGCCAAGCAGCTCCTCGCCGCTGCCGCTCAGGCGGATCTGGCCATTGACCATCACATACCCGCGATCGGAAAGCTTCAGCGCATGGTGCGCGTTCTGCTCCACGAGGAAAATCGTCATCCCGTTGCGCGCCAGCTCGCGCAGGGTCTGGAAGATCTGCTTCACCACAATGGGCGCTAATCCCAGGCTCGGCTCATCCAGCAGCAACAGTTTGGGCCGACTCATCAAGGCACGGGCGATGGCCAACATCTGTTGCTCGCCGCCGGACATGGTCATCGCCCGCTGTTTGCGCCGCTCTTTCAGGCGGGGAAAGAGGTCAAACATGCTCTGCAGATCCTCTGCGGCATACTGGTTGCCGATGGGGATTGTGCCCATAAGCAGGTTCTCTTCCACGGTCATATCAGGAAAGATACGCCGTCCTTCCGGAGCCTGGGCAATGCCGCCCGAGGCGACGTAGTGGGTCGATTTATGGCTAATGTCTTCGCCGCAAAACAGGATTTGGCCATTGCGCACCCGCGGCTGGCCGAAAATCGACATCAGCAGGGTCGATTTCCCCGCCCCGTTAGCGCCGATCAGCGCCACGGTTTCACCGGGGTTCACCTGCAACGACACCTGCTTCAGCGCCTGGATCACCCCGTAATAGACATCCACCTGACGAAACTCCAGCATTGTCTCACTCATACAGTGACCTCGCTCTCATCGGTGCCCAGATAGGCGGCAATGACTTTTTCATCGTGCTGGATCTCCGCCGGTTTGCCCTGGGCAATCACATCTCCGTGGTCGAGCACGATGATGTGATCCGATATCTCCATTACCATCCCCATATCGTGTTCGATCAGCAGGACGGTAATGTCGTGATGGTCGCGCAGGAAACGGATGATGTTACTCAGCGTGTGGGTTTCTACCGGGTTAAGCCCGGCGGCCGGTTCGTCAAGGCAGATCATCTCCGGCCCGGTACACATGGCCCGGGCAATTTTCGAGCCGACGCTGCTGGCCGTAGGACATCTCACCCGCCAGGCGGTTGGCGCAATCCACCAGATCCACCACCTCCAGCCAGTAAAAGGCCCGATCGAGTGCATCGCTTTCTGCCCGCCGGTAGGCCGGGGTGTTGAGCACACCCGCCAGCAGGTTGCGGTTCACCCGCATGTGCTGTGCCACCAGTAAATTCTCCCACCACCGACATCTCACGAAACAGGCGGATGTTCTGGAAAGTGCGGGCCAGCCCGGCGCGGTTGACCAGATGGGTGCCAACCAAACATCTTGTAGAACAAACGCTGGCCAAACTGCGCCGGGTTTGATCCAGTCCCCCGGCTGGAATTTTCTGCCCGAGGATCTGGATGACATTGGTGGTTTTACTCCGGGTGTTGAACAGAATATTGCCCCCGGAGGCTTTATAAAATCCTGTCAGGCAGTTGAAGACCGTGGTTTTCCCCGCGCCGTTCGGCCCGATAAGGGCGGTGATAGAGCCGCGCTGCACCTCGAGATTAACGTCGTTTAACGCCTTGATACCGCCAAAATGCATCATCAGATGTTCGACGCTTAAGATGGTCCCGTTCATGGCGCCACTCCTTTGCGTACCGCAAAGCCGCTGCGGTTGATGCGGATCAGCCCGCGCGGTCGCCAGATCATCATCACCACCATTAAGACGCCAAACAGCAGTACCCGATACTCTGCGAAGGTGCGCAGCAGTTCGGGGGTGACAGTGAGTACAAAGGCCGCCAGCACTACCCCGAGGGTAGACCCCATCCCGCCTAACACCACAATGGCGAGGATCAGGGCCGACTCAAAGAAGGTAAAGGAGGTGGGGTTAACAAACCCCTGATAGGTGGCGAAGAACACCCCGGCAATCCCCGCGGTCGAGGCCCCGAGGGTAAAGGCCGACAGTTTGACCAGCACATGGTTGAGGCCCATGGAGCGACAGGCGATTTCGTCCTCGCGCAGCGCCTCCCAGGCGCGGCCAATTGGCATCCGCGTCAGACGGTGCTTGATGTACAGCACCAGCAGCACCACCAGCAGCAGAACGACATAGATGAAGATGAACTTCAGATTCGGGTTAAAGGTCAGGTTGAAGAACTCATGGAACGGTACGCCGCCCTCTTTGGCCCGCCGCCCAAACTCCAGCCCGAAAAACGTCGGCGGCGGGGCGGAGATACCGTTCGGCCCGCCGGTAAAGGTCAGCCAGTTGTTCAGCACCAGGCGAATGATCTCCCCGAAGCCGAGGGTCACTATCGCCAGATAGTCACCGTGCATGCGCAGCACCGGGAAGCCAAGTACCGCCCCGGCTGCGGCGGCCATCAGCGCCGCCAGCGGCAGCATAGTCCAGAAGCCTAGCCCCAGATATTGATACCCCAGCGCCAGGCCGTAGGCACCGATGGCGTAAAAGGCGACATAGCCGAGGTCCAACAGCCCCGCAAGCCCGACCACAATGTTCAGCCCGAGGCCGAGCAGGACGTAGATCAGGCCGAGGATCGCCACCGTCAGCACGTACTTGGTGGCGACGAACGGAAAACAGATCGCCAGGGTGATAATCAGCGGCAGGATCCAGCGCATCCGACTTTTGTATTCCGGCGGACGGACGTAAACCCCCGCGTTATCGTTGTCGAAGCGGGCCATCACGCGGCGGCCCGGGGCGGTAGATAAAAAGGCGCTCAGTAAAAAACGCCCCGTCATCACCGTGGCGATGATCCACGCCAGCCGACGCCCTTCGAAGTTAAAGCTGTAGCCATCCAGGACCACGCCTGCCACAGGACCAAAAATGATCAACGCCACCATGCCCGCAAAAATGGCGTCGAGAAGGCAGCGTTTAAGCGAAAAACCGTCCTGGGAAACGGTGTGCGAAACGATTTGTGCAGTCATCTTTTTTCCTCACACCTTGGCCACGACAGGGCGGCCAAGCAGTCCCTGCGGACGGAAAATCAGGATCACCACCAGCAAGCCAAAGGAGAACACATCTTTGTAGTCGGAGTTCACCATGCCGGAGAATTGCGCCTCGGCGATACCGAGGATCAGGCCGCCCAGCATCGCGCCGGGCAGGGAGCCGATCCCGCCGAGGACGGCGGCGGTGAAGGCTTTAATCCCGATGATAAACCCGGCGTAAAAATCGAAAGTGCCGTAGTTCATGGTGATCAGCACCCCTGCCAGCCCGGCCATTGCCGCGCCAATCACGAACACCAGGGAGATGATCCGGTCGGTATTAATCCCCAGAATCGACGCCATTTTGCGATCCTGCTGCACGGCGCGGCACATCCGCCCGAGTCGGGTATTGCTGATGATCCAGGTGAGCAACAGCATCCCGGTGAACGAGGCGATCAGGATAAAAACTTTGGTGTAGGTGATCTGAACAAAGCCTTCGCCAATATGGAATCGCAGCACGCCGTCGAGCATGGTAGGCACGCCCTGCTGGCGCGGCCCCTGACTGATTTGGGCGTAGTTTTGCAGGATCAGCGACATGCCGATGGCCGAGATCAGCGGTGCCAGGCGCGTGGAGTTACGCAGCGGTTTATAAGCGATGCGCTCGATGGTCCAGCCATACACCCCCGTCACCACGATGGTGAAGACCAGCGTGCCGAGGATCAGCAGCGGAAAAGATTCCAGCCCGAAGTAGGAGAGGAGCGCCAGGCCGATAGCGCAGAGATAGGCGGAGATCATATACACTTCGCCGTGGGCGAAGTTAATCATGCCGATAATACCGTAAACCATGGTGTAGCCGATGGCTATCAATCCGTAGACCGACCCCAGCGTTAAGCCATTTATTAACTGCTGCAGAAAGAAAGTTTCCATCATCGCGCGCTCGTGTTTTAGGCCGCTGGCGCGGCCCGCTGGTTTTAGTGCGTCGGTATGTCGCCATACCGACGTTGAGCGTGATTCCGTCCCGTTACTGTACTTCCTTATATTTACCCTTGTCGTCCCACTCATACACCACGTAGTCAGAGACTTTCAGGTCGCCTTTATTGTCCCAGGATTTTTTGCCCATAACGGTATCCACCGCATTGGCTTTCAGCCATTCGCTGGCCTTAGCCGGATCGGCACCGCCCGCGCCTTTAAATGCCGCAGCAATGGCCTGAATGGAGCGTAGGCGTAGAGGGTGTAGCCTTCCGGCTCAAATTTACTGGCGCGGAATTTGTCGATGACCGCTTGCCTTCCGGGGATCAGGCGAGGGTCTTTACCGAAGGTCATATAGATGCCGTTGGTGTATTGCGCACCCCCGGCGGCAGTGACCATCTCTTCGTTGACGATGCAGTCCCGGAGAAGAATTTCGCCTGCACGCCTGCTCACGCATCTGGCGCACCAGCGGGCCGGCTTCGGGTGCAGCCGCCGAAGAAGACCACGTCCGGCTTTTGGGCACCGATTTTGGTCACCAGCGCGTTGAAGTCTTTCTCCCACGCGACAGGCCTTCGTACATCACATCCTTCACGCCGCGTTTCGCCAGGGCGGCTTTGGTGGCATCGGCCAGCCCCTGGCCGTAGGTGTCTTTATCGTGAATGATCACCACCCGTTTGGCTTTCAGCTTATCAATAATGAAATCGCTGGCGACCTGACCCTGCTGGTCATCGCGACCGCACATACGGAACATATCGCTCATGCCGCGCTCGGTGATCTGCGGGTTGGTGGAGCCGGGGGTGATCGCCAGTACGCCCGCATCGTTATAGACTTCGGAGGCCGGCATGGTAGAGGAGGAGCAGAAGTGGCCGACCACGGCTTTGACCTTATCCTGGTCAACCAGACGGTTCGCGACCGAGACGGCCTGTTTCGGTTCACAGGCGTCATCGCCCTGCACCAGTTTGATCTTCTCGCCATTAATGCCGCCCGCGGCGTTAATGTCTTCCGCGGCCTGCGTCGCGCCGTGCCAGTATTGATCCCCGTAGGTTGCGTTTCGGCCCGGTGAAGGGGCCCGCCACGCCAATCACGATATCAGCCTGGGCGGAAACGCCGTCACCAGACACCCTGCCAGCACAAGAGAGAGAGGACTTCTGATCAATTTCAGCGACATTATTATGTACCTTTTCTGAGTGGTTTTTTGCACGAACCCTGTGTAGTCGAACGCCGGAGGCGTACCCAATCCAAAACGTATTACACAAAACGGACGAACATACCGCAGAAACAGGCGAGATTGCCTGAGGATGATGATCCTCCAGTACAACAGTAAGCAAAATGGTTGCCAGAACGGCAGCGTATTGCCTGTGTTTCGACAATTTTCAGTATAGAGCGCCGTTTTAAGCCACCCGGCACCATGCAGTGAAATTACAGCGGGGATCACATCTCATTAACAACAAGCACATAAGTTGTGCAGCGGTCACGATTTGGACAGATTTGCACCAATAAAGCGCCGGGGATAAGCAGGGGAAGGGCACCGTTTAGCGGGGTTTCTGTGTTACCCTGCACGCAATTCTATTCTGCAGGAGATTTACCCATGACCGAAGGCCCGTTAAACGAAACCGAAATGGAATGGCTGGAAGAGACCTTAATGACCTACGGTCATGACGGCGAGTCCATTATGGACGTCTCCGAACTCGACGGAATGATGACCGCGGTGCTGTCCGGCCCGGTGGTGGTGGAGCCGGATCGCTGGCTGGTGGCGGTCTGGGGCGGCGAGAAAAACATTCCGCGCTGGAAGAACGATCGCGAGATGAACCGCTTTATCGATCTCTGCTTCAAGCATCTGAACGATATCGCCGAGCGCCTGAGCGATTACCCGGATCAGTTTGAACCGATGTTCGGCATGAACGACGTCGACGGTGAAACCTATACCGTGGTGGAAGAGTGGTGCTTCGGCTATATGCGCGGCGTGGCCTTGACCGACTGGTCATCCCTGCCGGAATCGCTGCGTGCCGATCTGGATCTTATTGCCCCTGCACGGTTCTGAAGAGAACTTTGAGCGCCTGGATACCTTCAGCGAAGAGGAGTTCCAGCAGAGCATTGAAAATATTCGTCCGGCGGCATTGCGCCTCTATAACTACTGGATTGCCAACCCGCAAGCGACTGTCACCCAGCAGCCGGTGATCAACGGTACCAAAGTCGGTCGTAACGATCCGTGCCCGTGCGGCAGCGGTAAAAAATTCAAGAACTGCTGTCTGCATTAATCATATCCGGCGGCGCTGCGCTTGCCTGGGCCTACGATAGGCCGGGTAAGCACAGCACCTCCCGGCGTTACTGCGTTTATTATCCCACTTCCGGCAGCAGCCCCGCCGCAATCCCGAACTGCACCAGAATTATCGCTATCCCGCAGGCGAAGACCAGGCACAGCGCCGGTTTGCCGCCAGGTACCCGGTAGTCGCCCGTGGCATGGTGCTTACGGCTCTGCCAGACCAGCAGCGACGGCAGCAGCAGCGCCAGCACCGCCAACGCCACACCCGCATACCCCAGCGCCATCACAAACCCGCGCGGATAGAACAGAGCGAAAGCCAGCGGTGGCAGGAAGGTGATCGCCCCGGTCTGTAAACGCCCGCTAACAGTGCGGCTGCGCTGGAACAGGTCGGCAAGGTAATCAAACAGGCCCAGCGCCACGCCAAGGAACGACGTCGCCAGGGCGAGATCTGCAAACAGATGCACCGCCAGCTCCACATGCGGCGAGGCAACCACTTCCCGCAGGGCCTGTAGCAGTCCGTTCAGACCGGTATGGCTGGCCAGCATCCCCATAAAGGTGGACGAGTTGATGCTGCCCAGGGTCACCATCTGCCAGAAGATATACGCCACCAGCGGAATAGCGCTGCCGGTGATGAAGATCCAGCGCAGCTTGCGCACGTTGCCATTCATATAGCTGACAATACTCGGCACGCTACCGTGGAAGCCAAACGAGGTAAAAATGACCGGAATAGCCGACAGCGCCAGCCCTTTCTCCAGCGGCAGGGTCAGTAAGTTGACCTTATGAATGTGCGGTGCCAGCAGCACCAGCATCACCACCAGGAAGAGGATTTTTGCCGAGAACAGGAAACGGTTGAACAGATCCACCAGTGAGGTGCCCACGCATATCACGCCCCGCCGATCAGGGTAAAGAAGATCACCCCGGTGGTCGGTGAAATATCCGCGTTAAACCAGTCGTTAATGCTGGAGGCGATAAGCTCGCCCGCGCCGCTGATATAGGCCGCAGTCAGGGCATACATCAGGAACATCATGCTGAATCCGGTGATCCAATGGCCGAAGCGGCCCAGATAGCGCCCGGCCAGAGTTCCCAGCCCGGTATCGGCGGGAACGTGCTGATACACTTCAAGCAGCAGCAGGGCGGTGTAACACATCAGCGCCCAGAGCACGCCTAACAATACCAGCGTCACGCCAAACCCGACGCCCGCTGCGGCCAGCGGCATCGCCAGCATTCCTGCGCCAATCGTCGTTCCGGCGACGATAAAAATACTTCCCAGCGTTCTGTTCTTCACGTTTTCCTCTACGGCCTTGCACTATCGCGACAAAATCTGCCGCGCAGCGTAAGGGAAAAATGCAGCGTCGTCAAACCGGCGTTACAACAGCTGTAAATCCATCTTTACGGAAGTTGATGGCTTCGATGGCCTGGTCGTATGCCCATGAAAGTGGGGGTATTCGCCTACTACATAAGGGCAATGTTTTCGTTCGATAATCAGGCGTAACGTAAACGTTTCTTATAAATAATCAAAAAAAGTGAGATCGCGATGACCGGCGAAAACCCCTTTTGTGCAACATGGAGTCGCTCAGGCAATTTATTGTGTCATGGACACTGGATCATCACCTGGCAGGGGCAGGCCGTAACCTTGCCGGAGGCGCGGCAGGAAAAGGATATGGGGACCTGGGCGATTTACTCGATTATTGATCCCGAGGATGAAACCTTTGCCCAGGGCTTACCGGAAGACGACTGGATTATCGACAACGTCGACTGGCTGACCGATCTCTTTTTCGATCACGCCATCCCGCTGGAAACCGACAGCTATCGCCAGTTTTATCAGGCAGTCAATAAACAGGACTGGCGCTGCACCAGCTGTGCGGGCTGCATGTAAACCTGCGCCAGCGCAAGGCGGGCAGGGGAGCAAAGGGGTAGGCTGCGCCTTTTATTCTGGAGGCTTTATGACATCCATTCACGGGCACGACGTGCTGACGATGATGATTGATTCCGGTGAAGAGTACACCGAAGAGAGTCTGGTGGCGGCCATCACCGCACGGTTTGGCGAGGCGGCGCGTTTTCACACCTGTTCGGCGTCGGACATGACGGCGGCAGAGCTGGTGGCATTTCTGGCCGCACGCGGGAAATTTATTCCGTCAGCGGCGGGCTTTTCAACGCACGAAAGTAAAATTTGTCGCCACTAATAATAACGCGGCGCCAGAAGGCGCCGCTGTAATATTAATTTTGTGCATCGAGTGTAGACAGCTCTTTATCAATAAAGTACAGCCCTTCACCTGATTTCCCGGCCAGCGACAATTTATCGAGAACAGATTTAAACAGCTTCTCTTCTTCGTGCTGTTCTGCCACATACCATTGCAGGAAATTAAAGGTGCCGTAATCCTGGCTGGTCATGGCCGCATGAACCAGTTCGTTAATTTTCTGGGTGATCAGCTGCTCGTGCTCGTAGGTGGCGCGGAACAGTTCGTCCAGCGATGCGTACTCTGCAAAGGGCGATGCCACCGGGGTAATGCGCGGCAGGCTGCCGGTATCGGTAAGATAATCAAAGAGACGCTGCATGTGGGTCATCTCTTCCTGCGCGTGACGGCGCATAAATGCCGCTGCGCCTTCAAAACTGTGATAGCTACACCAGGCGCTCATCTGTTGATAGAGCAGGGAGGAATAAAGTTCCAGATTCATTTGCTCATTGAGCTTGTCGATCATTTCGGTTTTAAGCATGGTGTAGCTCCGTTTTATTATTCACTGGCCAACGAGAGCGACACTATAATTTGTTATTTATATATTTGCAAAAGTAAAATTATTATTTAATTAATCACAATACGAATGGGAATAAAACGCATTGCGGGTAATTCAACATTATTAATGAGAATTATTCTGTTTCGTGTTTAAACATATTATTGCCAGCGAGATCGCTGGCAACGGAATTAATAATAGGTGGTAACGATGGGCCGGGGGGCATAGCCATGACACTGATACTGAATGGTCATGGTTTCATTAAGGCACAGCGAGCCGCTGATGAGGCTACAGGTTTTGACTGGCTGGCCGTAAGCCATGGCCGTGCTGTATCCCATCGCCTGGCATTCACGGGTCGCCGTGCCGCTGGTAACGTAATCGTCATAGCGGGCGTTCTGCAACATGGCCTGATCGTAATTGAGCATGACGACGCCTGAGGTGACATCGACGCTGCTGACCTCTGCTTGCCGGGTAACGCTACAGCCCGCCAGCAACAGGAGCAGGCCGCCAGTGCATAATCTCTTCATAGAACACTCTGAATGCGTTGAAATAATCTATACTACCGCCAGACGTGTGCCGCAATGCCAGGATTAAACGCCTGTTCTGCCCCTTCTCTTTGCCACGACCCCCCGGCTCTTTCAATTCTATGCCATCCGCCCATCGGTCGGTGGTTAAAACGCTTCTGAGCACAAAATTGTGAGCGCATCTTTGTTTTTTGAAACTATTTTTCACTTAATTTGAAAGTGTGTTTGCTTAGTAGTAAGGTTGGACAGGTAAGCTATTCACAGCGGGGTGCCCCGCATCGCATTCAGGAGACGAAGAATGAAAATTGCATTGATGATGGAAAACAGCCAGGCGCCAAAAAACGCCATCATCCTCAAGGAATTGAACGCCGTTGCTGAAGAGAAAGGTTTCCCGGTCTACAACGTTGGGATGAGCGACGAAAACGATCACCACCTGACCTACATCCATCTGGGGATCATGGCGAGCATTCTGCTGAACTCGAAAGCGGTTGATTTCGTTGTGACCGGTTGCGGCACAGGCCAGGGCGCGCTGATGTCCCTGAACATTCACCCGGGCGTGGTGTGTGGCTACTGCATCGATCCAGCGGATGCCTTCCTGTTCGCCCAGATCAACAACGGTAACGCGCTGTCCCTGCCATTCGCCAAAGGCTTCGGCTGGGGCGCAGAGCTGAACGTTCGCTTCATCTTTGAAAAAGCCTTCACTGGCCGTAACGGCGAAGGTTATCCGCCAGAGCGTAAAGAGCCTCAGGTTCGCAACGCCGGTATTCTGAATCAAGTGAAAGCCGCGGTTGTTAAAGAGAACTATCTCGATACCCTGCGCGCTATCGATCCAGAGCTGGTCAAAACGGCAGTAACCGGCCAGCGTTTCCAGCAGTGCTTCTTCGAGAACTGCCAGGATAAAGAGATCGAAGCTTTTGTCCGCGGTATTATCGGCTAAGTTGCCAACGCCAGGAAAAGCCAGCTTACGCTGGCTTTTTTTATGCCCGCTTGCTGGATACCGCGCTGCCGGCATCTTTCACCAGCCGCAGGGTATCGAACATCCCCAGCAGACAGACCAGCGCAATCGCCACAAAGGCCAGCCGGAAGCTGATCCCGGTAGCGCTTCCAGCCCAGCATCTCGCTTGCACAGTTCGCCAATACGGATCCCGATAGCACCAAGGGTGATCCCCAGCCCCACGCCAGCTGAGTGGCAGTAGAGAACAGGGTGTTGGCATAGCTCATCTGCGGGGAAGGGACGTCGGCAAAGGCGAGGGTGCTAATGGCGGTAAACTGTATGGAACGAAACACGCCACCCAGATAGAGCACCAGCATAATGACCCACACCGGGGTCTGCGGCGTCAGGAACGCACAGGCCAGCAGAGCCAGTACGTTCAGCGCGCCGTTGATCAGCAGCAGTTTTTTAAACCCCAGCCCACGCAGCAGAGGGGTGGTCGCCGGTTTAATGGTCAGGTTACCGACAAACACCGCCAGCACCAGCAAACCGGAGTGGAACGCATCCATGCCGAATCCCACCTGGAACAGCAGCGGCAGCAAAAAAGGGACGGCGCTGATGGAGGCGCGAAACAGCGAGCCGCCGTACATGGGTCACGCGAAAGGTGGGCACCTGGAGGGCATCGAGGCGGATCATCGGCCACCGGGGCGCGGCCTGAAATGCCGCAGCGCATACATCAAAGTGACCACGCCCGTCGCCACCAGAGCAAGGGTCAGCGTGGTATTCACCTGCTGCGCCCCATCATCTCCATGGCGCAGACCAGGCTGACCATTGCCACCGAGGTGGCGATAAAGCCCGGGGTATCGAACGGACGGCGGGTCTCTTCACTGATATCGGGATAATGCGCAGCGCCAGCACGATGGCAATCAGCCCCAGCGGCACGTTAATAAAGAAGATCCAGCGCCAGTTGGCATAGCTGGTGATAAACCCGCCAGCGGCGGGCGATAATGGGAGCCACCAGCGCGGGCCAGGTCAAAGTGGCGATGGCAGTGATCAGCAGATGCTTCGGGGGTGTGGCGTAGCACCGCCAGTCGGCCAACCGGCACCATCAGCGCGCCCCCCATTCCCTGCAACACGCGCATGGCGACGAACTGATCGACGCTGGTGGCGAGGCCGCACAGCACCGAGGCGAGGGTGAATATCGCCAGCGCCAGGGTAAAGACTTTGCGCGCGCCAAACCGGTCGGCGATCCAGCCGCTGGCCGGGATCAACACCGCCAGGGTGGATGAGATATGCGCTGATCCCGATATTGAGATCCACCGCCTGCACGCCAAAGCTTTTCGCCATATCGGGCAGCGCGGTGGCGATCACCGTGCCATCGAGAAACTCCATAAAGAACGCGCCCGCGACTAACAGCGCAGCGGGGGAGATCCCGCTGGCCGCTTTACCGGAGATGTTTTCGGTCCATTTTTCCTCTGCTACTTCAAAATTTTTTTAAAAATTTACAGGAACAAGCACGCTGCTAATTGCCTGATTTGATTTTATTTTTAACAGGAATACTGTTTTATTTTAAATAAACCGCCGTGATGAATATCACAAAATCATTGATTTTTGTGATGGCGGTCATATTATAGGCACATCAACGATAACACCTGCATAACAAAGAGCCGGAGTAAAACAATGAAATTGCGCAAAATCCTGAAAAGCATGTTCGAATCCTACTGCAAGACCTTCAAGGACGTACCGCCAGGCGCGATGTTCTGATAAAAAACCTGCTTCGGCAGGTTTTTTTATGCCTGCAGGCCGCATCAGGGCGGGCGTTTTGCTACTATGGCGGCCTTTCAAACAGGAGAAGCCTATGTCTCAAAACCTGAGTGCCGACCAGGAACTGATCTCTGACGTTGTTGCGTGTCAGCTGGTTATCAAACAAATCCTTGATGTGATTGAAATCCTCGCCCCGGCTGAGGTGCGCGAGAAGATGTCCAGCCAGCTCAAAAATATCGATTTCGCCAGCAATCCCGCGTCAGCCGACCCTGTCACGCTGCGCGCCATCCAGAAAGCCATTGCGCTGATTGAACTGAAGTTCACGCCGCAGGGCGAGTCTCACTAAAATAAACCGACGTTTTGAATTTAGAAATGGTTTTGTGAGAATAATGTGAACGGGCGACCCTGGGTCGCCCGGAATGCAGGTTACATGAAGGTTTGCACCAGCAGATAGCTCACCGCACAGGCACAGCTTACCCCGATAAGACCGGGCATAATAAAGCTGTGGTTGATGATAAACCTGCCAATGCGCGTGGTGCCCGAGCGGTCAAAGCCAATGCAGGCGAGGTCGCTGGGGTAGGTCGGCAGAACAAAATAGCCATACGACGCCGGGAAGAAGGCAATCAGCATCTTCGGATCAACCCCCAGCATTAACCCCATCGGCGCGACCGCCGTCAACGCTGCTGCCTGGCTATTGACCAGTTTCGAGACCAGGAACAGCACGATAGCGTAGGTCCAGGGATGGCTTTTCACCACGCCCTCGAGGGCCATCTTCAGTTCATCCAGATGCGCCTGGAAAAAGGTATCGCTCATCCATGCCACGCCAAACACCGAGAAAATCGCCACCATCCCGGCCTTAAACACCGCGCCGTTTGAGATCGCAGCGGCATTCACTTTGCACACCATTAACATCACGGCCCCGGCGATCAGCATCATCATCTGGATCACCAGGTTCATCGACAGCGCCGTCAGCTTGCCTTTCACCTCAAAGGCCGGACGCAGCTCGGGCAGGGCACCCAGCAGTACCACCACGGCAATCCCGGCGAAGAAGATCCAGGTTGACCAGTAGGCCTGCTTCGGGAAACGCTGATTCATTAAGGTGTCGGTGCTGCCATAAATGAATTTCCGCTGTTCAGGATCTTTTAGCCTGGCCTGAAACGCCTCATCGTCGGCCAGATCCTTGCCGCGGCGTAAGCTCCAGAGCGCGGCAATGGCTACGCCCGCCAGCGAGGCCGGGACTGAAATCGCGAGGATCTGCAGAATGCCAAACGCCTGACCGACGCCGTGCTGTGCAGCAAGAATTGACACCAGCGAGACGACGGCAACCGACACCGGCGAGGCGGTGATGGCCATCTGCGAAGCAATGGAGGCCACTGCCATCGGGCGCTCTGGGCGGATGCCTTTTTTCAGCGCAATATCGGCAATGATAGGGAACATGGTATAGACCACATGGCCTGTGCCGCACAGAAAGGTCAGCATCCAGGTGGTGAAAGGGGCGAGCAGGGTGATATGTTGCGGATGCCGCCGCAGCAGCCGTTCGGCAAGCTGCATCATCACATTCAGTCCCCCGGCGGTCTGGAGTGTGGCGGCGCAACCAATGACCGCAAGGATCGTCAGCATGACGTCCACAGGGGGTTTACCGGGCTGAAGCCCAAAGACAAAAGTGAGAATAAATAGGCCGATGCCGCTGATCAGGCCCAGTCCCATCCCTCCGAACCGGGTGCCGATTAACAGGCACACAATAATGACAATAAATTCAACGGTAATCATGCGTATCCCTCGTCTGTGAAAATGAAATTTTCGCAAATCATTACACGGAGTAGGGTTATTGGGTGGGAGCCAGATCGGATTTGTTAAAGATTAATAAAAGCAAGGAGTTGGTTACAAGCTTGTAACAACATTACCCGGCGCAGGCCGGGTAAGTGACGTAAAGCAGAGGATCAGTGGTGCTGAGAGTGAACAATGTTGAGCAGGTGACGATCGGTCTGTTCCAGACCCAAACCGGTGCGATGCGCCTGGCGAATTTCATCGAGAACGGTTTTCAGTAATACCCCATCGTGCTGCTGTTCTTTTTCAATATCGTGCAGGAAGTTAAGCGTGGAGATGTCCTGCATTTTCCGCGCTTCATCCGTTAATTGATTCAGCGTCAGGCAGCGTTGTTCATACTCCTCAAGCGAGCGCTGGAAAACCGCTTCCAGGCAGCTACAGTCTTCATCAGTCATCTCCACCGGCTTAAGTACCGGCATGGCGCCAGACGCTTTCAGAAAATCGAAAACGCGCATCATCTGGGTGACGTTGCTCTGTGCCTGGGTGCGCAGAAAGGTCGCGGAACCGGTTAGCTGATGTTCTGAGCACCACTCGCTGAGGTGCAAAGAGAGATTTGACGCCTGGAACTCAAGGTTCATTTGCGTGTTGAGCTTGTTAATCATGTCCGAGATAGCCATATCCATTCCCTTTTCTTCGTTTATGCAACCTAAAAAATAATCGTCATTAACGATAGTTCACTACAGAATAAAAGCATTCTGTTTTCCCTGTTTGTGAGCCCATATTCATTGCAGGCATCGGGTAAAAATAATAATAACAGCGAACTCTTTATAAGAAAATCCTTATGAATATATTCTTACTAAAGCTTACTCACCACGAGAAATTAAAAGAAATGAAGCATCTGGCCTGACCGAAGCGAAGGTAAGCAATAGCTAACCCTATGTTATACATGTTTTTGTATAAAATTAAAGCGTTTTGATGAAGGGGAGTATTTCATGTTTTTTAGCGTTGCGATGATATATGCGCATAGCAAGATAATGGATAATTATTCCTGCCAGATGGAATAAAGATAATTCTTATAATTAATCAATTTTTACACCCGACGAAACTTGCGCCGGATCATTTTTGCGCGAAATAGTGCGATTTGTGATCCCGCAGGGAGTTTGCCGTCCTCCACTCTGTGAAAATGAAAACATTGTTTTATCTTTTATCTCAAGGAGTTCTTTATGGCAAACGTGGCGGTGCTGTTGGCACCCGGATTTGAAGAGGCAGAAGCGATCATCACTATCGATATCCTGCGCCGTCTCAATATTCATGTCGAAACCTTGGCCTGCGCCGATTCGCGTGCGGTGGTGAGCTACCACAATATCCCGATGGTCGCAGACCATACCCTGAGCGACAAAATCGAAAACGTACTACGACGCCGTGGTATTACCAGGCGGCCCGCAGGGCAGCGTTAACCTGGCGGCCAGCGCGGAAGTGCTGCGTTTTGTCGCCGCGCATGACGAAGCGGGCAAGATTATCGCGCCCATCTGTTCTGCCGCTGCGCGCGTGCTGGGCGGCAACGGCTTACTCAAAGGCCGTCGCTATGTCTGTTCGGGCGATCTCTGGCAGCCGATCCAGGATGGCGTGTATGTCGATGCCCCGGTGGTGGAAGATGGCAACCTCATCAGCGGCAAAGGTCTGGGCCATGCCTTCGACTTCGCGCTGACCCTCTCGGCGCGGCTGTTGGGCGATGACGCACCGGTTCGCGACCACGCCGAACACATCTACTATCCCTGGTAATTATGGTCGGGCGCGCCTGCGCCCGGCTCACAAGGATATCTTAGCTGATCTTATGGACTAATCTGCTTTCCCTCTTTCTAATTGTCTGACAAATCCCGCTCTATTTATGTCATTTTTCGCTGAATGTATGTACGCAATTACTGTAATTCTGCGGTGTGATGGCGCTCTCTTATGGATGATTAATTTCCCGCTAAAACTATCTCAAGCAAATGCGCTTTAAACACGGTTGGCGCTAATGCCTTGTTTTAAGTCCGATTAAACAGAATTGAGATGTTGTTTCCCCTACAAATTAGAACGCTAAAGCTGGAGTTAACCATGCACAAATTTACTAAAGCGCTGGCGGCCATCGGTCTGGCTGCCGTTATGTCACAATCCGCTATGGCTGAGAACTTAAAGCTCGGTTTTCTGGTGAAACAGCCGGAAGAGCCGTGGTTCCAGACGGAGTGGAAATTCGCTGACAAAGCCGGGAAAGATTTGGGCTTCGAAGTGATCAAAATTGCCGTGCCGGACGGTGAAAAAACGCTTAACGCTATCGACAGCCTGGCGGCCAGCGGTGCGAAAGGGTTTGTTATCTGTACGCCCGATCCGAAGCTCGGCTCCGCCATCGTGGCGAAAGCGCGTGGTTATGACATGAAAGTCATCGCGGTGGACGATCAGTTCGTTAACGCCAAAGGCAAGCCAATGGATACCGTGCCGCTGGTGATGATGGCCGCGACCAAAATCGGTGAGCGCCAGGGTCAGGAGCTGTACAAAGAGATGCAAAAACGCGGCTGGGATGTAAAAGATACCGCCGTAATGGCCATCACTGCTGATGAGCTCGATACCGCGCGCCGTCGTACCTCCGGCTCGATGGATGCCCTGAAAGCGGCCGGCTTCCCGGAAAAACAGATCTACAAAGTGCCAACCAAATCTAACGACATCCCAGGTGCCTTCGATGCGGCCAACTCCATGCTGGTTCAGCACTCTGAAGTGAAACACTGGCTGGTGGTCGGGATGAACGACAACACCGTGCTCGGCGGCGTGCGCGCCACCGAAGGCCAGGGCTTTAAAGCGGCAGACGTGATCGGTATCGGCATCAACGGCGTGGACGCGGTGAGCGAACTCTCTAAAGCACAGGCGACCGGCTTCTACGGCTCCCTGCTGCCAAGCCCGGACGTACACGGCTACAAATCCAGCGAAATGCTCTACAACTGGGTGACCAAAGGCGAAGAGCCAGCGAAATTCACTGAAGTGACCGACGTGGTGCTGATCACCCGCGACAACTTCAAAGCTGAGCTGGAGAAAAAAGGACTGGGCGGTAAGTAATTTACTGTGATTGCGCCCCCCGGCAGTAGCGGGGGGCCAGACGTTCACTACTCGATCCTCGGAGACGTTATGCAACAGTCTGAACCGTATCTCTCATTTCGCGGCATCGGCAAAACCTTTCCCGGTGTCAACGCGCTAACCGACATCAGCTTTGACTGCTACCCGGGTCAGGTTCATGCCCTGATGGGGGAGAACGGCGCCGGAAAATCCACGCTGCTGAAGATCCTCAGCGGTAACTATGCCCCCACGACGGGCACCCTGGCGCTACAGGGCCGGGAAGTCGCGTTTGCCGACACCACCGCCGCGCTGAACGCGGGCGTCGCCATCATCTACCAGGAACTGCACCTGGTCCCGGAGATGACGGTGGCGGAAAACATCTATCTTGGGCAGCTTCCGCATAAGGGCGGGTTTGTGAACCGTTCGCTGCTCAACTATGAAGCCGGTCTGCAGCTGAAACATCTCGGGCTGGATATTGACCCGCAGACCCCGCTGAAATACCTCTCCATCGGCCAGTGGCAGATGGTAGAGATTGCCAAAGCCCTGGCGCGTAATGCCAAAGTCATTGCCTTTGATGAACCAACCAGCTCGCTGTCGGCGCGCGAAATCGAAAACCTGTTCCGGGTGATCCGCGAGCTGCGTAAAGAGGGGCGCATCATTCTGTATGTGTCACACCGTATGGAAGAGATCTTCGCCCTCAGCGATGCCATTACCGTATTTAAAGATGGCCGTTATGTTCGCACCTTCACCGATATGCAGCAGGTCAACCACGACCAGCTGGTGCAGGCGATGGTAGGCCGCGAGCTGGGCGATATCTACCACTGGGAACCGCGTCAGTATGGTGGCGAGCTGCTGCGTCTGGAAGAGGTGAAAGCCCCTGGCGTACGCACGCCCATCAGCCTTACCGTGCGCAGCGGTGAAATCGTCGGTCTGTTCGGGCTGGTGGGGGCAGGGCGCAGCGAGCTGATGAAAGGGCTGTTTGGCGGCACCCGCATTACCGGCGGCCAGGTGTTTATCGACGGGCAACCGGTCGATATTCAAAAACCGGCGCACGCCATTCGCGCGGGAATGATGCTCTGCCCGGAAGACCGTAAAGCCGAAGGGATCATCCCGGTGCACTCGGTGCGGGACAACATCAATATCTCGGCGCGGCGCAAGACCATCCGTGCGGGGTGTCTGATTAACGATACGTGGGAGGTCAACAATGCCGATCACCACATTCGTTCGCTCAACATCAAAACGCCGGGCGCTGAGCAGCTGATCATGAACCTCTCCGGCGGGAACCAGCAGAAGGCAATCCTGGGTCGCTGGCTGTCGGAAGAGATGAAGGTGATCCTGCTGGATGAACCGACCCGCGGTATCGACGTGGGGGCGAAGCACGAAATTTATAACGTGATTTACGCACTGGCAAAACGTGGCGTGGCGGTGCTCTTCGCCTCCAGCGATCTGCCGGAAGTGCTGGGTGTGGCCGACCGTATCGTGGTGATGCGTGAAGGAGCCATTGCCGGTGAATTGCTTCATGAACAGGCGAATGAACAACAGGCGTTAAGCCTCGCCATGCCTAAAGTCAGCCAGGCTGTCGCCTGAGCAAGGAGAATAAGATGTCCTCTGTCACTACAACCAGAGCGCCGAAAACGGCCTTCAGCTTTGGGCGGATCTGGGATCAATACGGCATGCTGGTGGTCTTCGCCGTGCTGTTCCTCGGCTGCGCCATCTTTGTACCTAACTTTGCCACCTTCATTAATATGAAGGGGCTGGGCCTGGCTATCTCGATGTCCGGGATGGTCGCCTGCGGGATGCTGTTCTGTCTGGCGTCCGGCGACTTCGACCTGTCGGTGGCCTCGGTCATCGCCTGTGCCGGGTCACCACGGCGGTGGTCATTAATATGACCGAAAGCTGTGGATTGGCGTGGCGGCCGGGTTGCTGCTCGGTGTGCTGAGCGGGCTGGTCAACGGCTTCGTGATTGCGCGGCTGAAAATCAACGCCCTGATCACCACCCTCGCCACCATGCAGATTGTACGCGGGCTGGCCTATATCCATCTCTGACGGTAAAGCGGTAGGGATTGAAGACGAGCGCTTCTTCACCCTCCGGCTATGCCAACTGGCTCGGTCTGCCAGCACCTATCTGGCTGACGGTGGGCTGTCTGATTATTTTTTGGCTTCCTGCTGAACAGAACCACCTTTGGCCGTAACACGCTGGCGATTGGCGTAATGAAGAGGCAGCGCGTCTGGCGGGTGTGCCGGTGGTACGCACCAAGATCATTATCTTCGTGCTCTCTGGCCTGGTGTCGGCGGCGGCGGGGATTATTCTGGCCTCGCGTATGACCAGCGGCCAGCCGATGACCTCCATCGGTTATGAGGCTGATTGTTATCTCTGCCTGCGTTTTGGGTGGGGTATCGCTGAAAGGCGGCATCGGAAAAATCTCATATGTGGTGGCAGGTATCCTGATCCTGGGCACGGTTGAGAACGCGATGAACCTGCCTGAACATCTCTCCGTTCTCGCAGTATGTGGTACGTGGCCTGATCCTGCTTGCAGCGGTGATCTTCGACCGTTACAAACAAAAAGCGAAGCGTACTGTTTAAGGTTTTTCCTGCCTTCCGCGACTTAACTTTTAAGTGTAGTCGCGACCTTCACCCCCTTTCCAGCCCGCAGCGGGAAGGGGGATGTCAAATGGCGAGCGCCGTCACACTGTCTATACTTACATGGCTACTGAGATGTTAACAGTTTTTCATCTCGCCAACTGTAAGGAGGATCAGGGTGGCCGATACGTTAACTTCACCGCCATTACTTGCTGAAAACTATGCGTACTTTTTTGACCTCGACGGGACACTGGCAACCATCAAGCCGCATCCTGATGAGGTAGAGGTTCCCGCAGAGGTGTTACAGGCGCTGAAGAAGCTTGCAGATATGAATCAGGGAGCACTGGCATTGATTTCAGGGCGTTCAATGGCCGAGCTGGATCAGCTCGCCGAACCCTACCGTTTCCCGCTTGCCGGTGTACACGGAGCGGAGCGCCGCGACATCCATGGTCATTCGCAGTCCGTTTCCCTTTCCCCCGGATCTGGTCCAGACGCTGCATGCGCAGCTGACGACGGCGCTTTTATGGCTGCCTGGCACCGAACTTGAAGCCAAAGGTATGGCCTTTGCGATCCACTATCGCCGGGCGCCCGAGTATCAGCAGGAAGTCCTTAACCTGGCGGAGCAGATAGTGCGTGACAATCCGCAACTGTCGCTGCAGCCGGGTAAATGTGTCGTTGAAATTAAGCCGAGGGGCATTCACAAGGGCGAAGCTATCTCTGCCTTTATGCATGAAGCGCCTTTCCTCGGCAGAACGCCGGTGTTCTTTGGCGATGACCTGACCGATGAGCATGGCTTTGAAGTGGTTAATCAGCTTAAAGGGGTATCAGTGAAAGTCGGCGCGGGTGAGACCAAAGCCAGCTGGCGGCTGGCAACGGTATCCGACGTCTGGCAATGGGTAATAAAAGCCGCTAATCATCAACAAGAAAAAGAAATAGCGCAAATTAACAGGAGAAAACCTTATGGGTCGCTTGATCGTAGTTTCTAACCGCATCGCTCCCCCGGACGACAAAAAAGCCAGCGCAGGTGGCCTGGCTGTAGGGGTGCTGGGGGCGTTAAAAAATACGGGTGGACTCTGGTTTGGCTGGAGTGGAGAGATTGGAAACGAGGATAAACCGCTAAAAAAGGTGACACGCGGGAACATCACCTGGGCCTCGTTTAATCTCAGTGAACAGGATTATGATGAGTATTACTGCCAGTTCTCCAATGCCGTACTCTGGCCAGCCTTCCACTATCGCCTCGACCTGGTGAAGTTTAAGCGTGAGGCCTGGGAAGGGTACTCGCGGGTCAACAGCCTGCTGGCCGACAAACTGCAGCCGTTAGTGCAGGAGGACGATGTCGTATGGATCCACGATTACCACCTGCTGCCGTTTGCCAGCGAGCTACGCAAACGCGGCGTCAACAACCGCATCGGGTTCTTCCTGCATATCCCGTTCCCGACGCCTGAAATTTTCAACGCGCTGCCGCCAGGGGACGAGCTGCTCGAAGATCTCTGTGATTATGATCTGCTGGGCTTCCAGACCGAAAACGACCGTCTGGCCTTCCTTGAAAGCGTGGCCAGCAAAACGCGGCTGACGGCCCATGACGATGACTCTCACTCTGCATGGGGCAAGCGCTTCCGCACCGAGGTCTATCCGATTGGTATTGAGCCGGAAGAGATTGCCGGACAGGCATCCGGGCCGCTGCCGCCTAAGCTTGCGCAGCTTAAAGAAGAGCTGAAGAACGTTAAAAACATCTTTTCCGTAGAGCGTCTTGATTATTCAAAAGGGTTGCCGGAACGCTTCCTGGCGTACGAGACCCTGCTGGAAAAATATCCCGAGCACCACGGTAAGATACGCTATACCCAGATCGCGCCAACCTCACGTGGTGAGGTGCAGGCCTATCAGGATATTCGTCACCAGCTGGAAACCGAAGCCGGGCGCATTAATGGCCGTTACGGTCAGTTGGGCTGGACGCCGCTGTTCTACCTCAACCAGCACTTTGAACGCAAAATCCTGATGAAAGTGTTCCGCTATGCGGATGTCGGGCTGGTCACGCCGCTGCGTGATGGCATGAACCTGGTGGCGAAAGAGTACGTTGCCGCACAGGATCCGGCTGACCCTGGCGTGCTGGTGCTGTCGCAGTTTGCCGGTGCCGCTAATGAGCTGACCTCAGCGCTGATCGTCAATCCATACGATCGGGATGACGTGGCTAACGCCTTGCACCGGGCGCTGAATATGCCGCTCACGGAGCGTATCTCACGCCATGCGGATATGATGAAAGTCATCCGCGAGAACGATATCGACCACTGGCAGGCGCGCTTTATTGAAGACCTGAACCATATCACGCCTCGCAGTGTGGAGAGCAACCTGCAAAAAAAGGTCGCAACTTTCCCTAAACTTGCCTGAATATAATTTCACTCAGCGCATTACGCTGTGCTGAGTGAAATTAACAGCACATCTACTTTACTGTTGCTAACAATTGTTTTAGCGGAACAGGCTGTCCGAGAGAAAAAACTGTGGTTATGGTTTCCGCAAATCACCAGATCCACATTCTGTTTGTGACATATATCAAGTATCCTCGCGCTTAATTCGCCGGACGCACAAAGTGTTTGTGCGATGGGATATTCTGCCCGGGCGATAAGTTCATCCAGAAATTGTTGGGTTTCCTCCTGAATCACATCACGAATATCTTCCAGCATTGGCGCAGCCAGTTGATTGTACATTTCAGGGTCAGCAGACAGCGTGACGAGAGTAATGCGTGCTTGGGTCGGTCGGGCGATGGCAACCGCTTTGGCGACCAGTTGATGGCTTTCGGGAGAAACAGAAACAGAAACAAGGATATGGGAGTAACTCATGGTACCCTCCGAACGTATCTGTACATTAGCTTTTCCTCAGCATTAGCGCGATTTTTTAGCACGCGCAAGGGGGAAGATGACATTCATGTGATGCTTATCATAATTATTCATTAAATATTCTTATGTAATGAATCGCGCTAAACCCGCATAAGGTGAGTGAAAGCGCTATCTTAACGGAAATCATACAAATATATCCCCCTCAAAAACAAGGGTTTTTACCCCTTCGCAACAATTACCCCGCCGAAAACGTAAGAAAATACTTACGTATTGGCCTTGATAATATTCTTTGTTTTTCAAGGGTTTATTTGGGTGTTTCTATCTTAGATATGTTGAGTGTTTTTGAAATTTGTAACTTGTCAACCCCCGGCAAGTAACGTGCCGGGTTAGTTCATACTTGTGCATGATTATTCGGCAATACAGAATATATCTGAGTGTTATTTGTTCATTAAATGGACAATTTAGAAGTGATACTGATGGATTTTTGGTTCAAATTCACCTAAATTATGTGACCTGGATCACATTTATTTTAAATTTCAGGCGAGGCCACATTGTATGTCCTACCAGCGGACGGGTAGAGTTGCACCGAATTAGGAAAAATCTTAGTTAATTGTAAAAAGTGATAACTGTCAGGAAGCAATTATTGTTTTTCATTACGTGATTCTTCAATACAGAACTTAATTCAACTATGCGTTTAAGCCTTTTCTTCTTTTTTTTTACCGGGGTTTTCCCGGCGACATCACGGGGTGCGGTCTACCGCACAAGAATATAGTGTTATTCGGGAAGGGATAAATGAACACATCCGAATTGCTAAAACACATTTATGACATCAACCTGTCATATTTATTGCTTGCACAACGTTTGATTAGCCAGGACAAAGCCTCTGCGATGTTTCGTCTGGGTATTCATGAAGAGATGGCGACAACACTTGGCGCGTTAACGCTGCCGCAGATGGTTAAGCTGGCTGAAACTAACCAGTTAGTCTGTCAGTTCCGTTTCGATAATCACCAGACCGTGACCCAACTGACGCAGGAGTCCCGCGTGGACGATCTGCAGCAGGTTCACACCGGTATTTTGCTTTCCACCCGTTTGCTTAACGACATCAGTCAGCCTGATGACGCAGCCCGTAAGAAAAGAGCCTGACAATGAGTGAGAAGAGCATTGTTCAGGAAGCGCGTGACATTCAACTGGCCATGGAACTGATTACGCTTGGTGCTCGTTTGCAGATGCTTGAAAGCGAGACACAGCTGAGCCGTGGTCGTCTTATCAAACTGTATAAAGAATTACGCGGTAGCCCGCCGCCAAAAGGCATGCTGCCGTTTTCCACTGACTGGTTTATGACGTGGGAGCAGAATATTCATGCTTCCATGTTCTGTAATGCCTGGCAGTACCTGCTCAAAACCGGCTTATGCAGCGGTGTTGATGCAGTGATTAAAGCGTACAAACTTTATCTCGAGCAGTGCCGCAGCCTGAAGAGGGACCTTTGCTGGCATTGACCCGGGCATGGACGCTGGTGCGTTTTGTTGAGAGCGGATTGCTTGAGTTGTCCCGTTGCAACTCCTGCGGCGGTAACTTTATCACCCACGCTCATCAGCCGGCCGGCAGCTTTGCCTGCAGTTTGTGCCAACCACCATCTCGCGCGGTAAAAAGACGTAAACTTTCCCGGATGTTGCCGATAGTAATCCACAACTGCTGGATGAACAGATCGAACAGGCTGTTTAACCGAACGTACGGGCAAGACTCCAGCAGCGGTAAGCAATTACCGCTGCTTTTTTTTTGCCCCGCGGTCAGGTAAACCCTCGACCTGTGTCTCCTGGCTAAAGTCACTAGCGGAAGGATGATGTCGTGCTTATCGTATTAGGTTACCTGGTAGTTCTCGGTACAGTTTTCGGCGGTTACATGATGACCGGCGGGCACCTTGGGGCACTCTATCAACCGGCCGAGCTGGTTATAATCGGCGGTGCAGGGGTGGGTGCATTTATCGTTGGCAACAACGGCAAGGCGATCAAGGGAACGTTAAAAGCGTTGCCGTTACTGTTCCGTCGTTCGAAATACACCAAAAGTATGTATATGGACCTGCTTGGCGCTGCTCTATCGCCTGATGGCCAAGTCGCGTCAACAGGGGATGTTCTCCCTGGAACGCGATATTGAAAATCCGAAAGAGAGCGAGATCTTCGCCAGCTATCCGCGGATCCTTGCGGATTCGATGATGCTCGAATTTATCGTCGACTATCTGCGTCTGATCATCAGCGGCAACATGAACACCTTCGAAATCGAAGCGCTGATGGACGAAGAGATCGAAACCCACGAAAACGAAGCGGAAGTCCCGGCGAACAGCCTGGCGATGGTCGGGGACTCCTTGCCCGCTTTCGGTATCGTGGCGGCGGTGATGGGGGTAGTACACGCGCTGGCCTCTGCGGATCGTCCGGCGGCAGAGCTGGGGGCGCTGATTGCCCACGCCATGGTGGGGACCTTCCTCGGGATCCTGCTGGCGTATGGTTTTATCTCTCCGCTGGCGACCGTTTTACGTCAGAAGAGTGCTGAAACCACCAAAATGATGCAGTGCGTCAAAATCACGCTGCTCTCCAACCTGAACGGTTATGCCCCGCCAATCGCGGTAGAGTTTGGCCGTAAGACCCTGTACTCCAGCGAGCGTCCGTCGTTTATCGAACTCGAAGAGCACGTGCGCGCGGTGAAGAACCCAAACCAGCAGACGAGCACTGAGGACGCATGAAAAATCAGGCCCATCCCATCGTCATAGTCAAAAAGCGCAAGCACAAAGGCCACGGGGGTCATCATGGTGGCTCCTGGAAAATAGCCTATGCGGACTTTATGACCGCGATGATGGCATTCTTCCTGGTGATGTGGCTGATCTCTATCTCCAGCCCGAAAAGAGCTGATTCAGATAGCTGAATATTTCCGTACTCCGCTGGCGACCGCCGTTTCGACCGGGCCGCGAATCTCCAACAGCGACAGCCCGATCCCGGGCGGTGGGGATGATTACACCCAGAAGCAGGGTGAAGTGAAGCGCGAGCCGAACATTGACGAGCTCAAAAAGCGCATGGAACAGGCGCGCCTGAAGAAACTGCGCGGCGATCTGGATCAGCTGATCGAAGCGGATCCGAAGCTGCGCGCCCTGCGTCCACACCTGAAGATCGATCTTGTTCAGGAGGGTCTGCGCATTCAGATTATCGACAGCCAGAACCGTCCTATGTTTAAAACCGGCAGCGCCGACGTGGAACCCTATATGCGCGATATTCTGCGCGGGATTGCCCCGGTGCTGAACGGGATCCCCAACCGAATCAGTCTTTCCGGTCACACCGATGACTTCCCTTACGCCGGTGGCGAAAAAGGGTACAGCAACTGGGAGCTTTCTGCGGATCGTGCTAACGCATCCCGTCGTGAGCTGGTGATCGGTGGGCTGGACGATGGCAAGGTGCTGCGGGTGGTGGGCATGGCTGCAACCATGCGCATGACCGACCGCGGACCGGATGATGCCATCAACCGTCGTATTAGTCTTTTAGTGCTCAACAAGCAGGCGGAGCAGGCCATCCTGCACGAAAACGCCGAAAGCCAGAATGAGTCACTGGATGATTTAAAACAGCCAGGCCCTGTGCCGTCGGCTGCCGTTCCAACATCGCCACCAGCCAATCCGAGGTGATAGCGTGAGCATGGATATTAGCGATTTTTACCAGACGTTTTTTGATGAAGCCGACGAACTGTTGGCGGATATGGAGCAACACCTGCTGGACCTGGTGCCTGAGGCACCGGATTCAGAGCAGCTCAACGCCATATTTCGTGCTGCCCACTCCATAAAAGGGGGCGCCGGTACGTTTGGCTTTACCATTCTGCAGGAGACGACCCATCTGATGGAGAACCTGCTGGATGAGGCCCGACGCGGTGAGATGCAGCTCAATACCGACATTATTAACCTGTTTTTGGAAACGAAAGATATTATGCAGGAACAGCTCGATGCCTATAAAAGCTCGCAAGAGCCGGATGCAGCCAGCTTCGAATATATCTGCCAGGCTTTGCGTCAGCTCGCGCTGGAAGCCAAAGGTGAAACGGCAGCCGTTGCCGTCAGCCCGGCGAAACTGAGCGTCGTGGACGCCGCTCCGGCGGCGGCACCAGCCGCTGACGACCGCGTGCGCGTGGTGCTGTCTGGTCTGAAAGAGAGTGAAGTGAATCTGCTGGAAGAGGAGCTGAGCAATCTTGCCACGCTGAGCAACGTCGTGAAAGGTCAGGGCACACTGGCTGCTACCCTCGACGGCGGCATCAGCAAAGATGACGTGGTCGCCGTACTCTGTTTCGTGATTGAACCTGAACAGATCGACTTTGAAGCGGTTACGGATGCGCCGGCTGCTGAAGTGGCGGAAGTGGTTGAAGCCGCGCCTGCCGTACCCGCAGTGGCACCTGCTGCGCCAGCGCTGAAGGCGGTGCCGGGCGAAACGGCTGCGCCAAAACCGCGCCGAGCGCGAAAAACCGGCCGCCCGCTCCAGTGAATCAACCAGTATCCGTGTGGCCGTTGAGAAGGTGGATCAGCTGATTAACCTGGTCGGCGAACTGGTGATCACCCAGTCGATGCTGGCCCAGCGTTTCTAACGAACTGGATCCGGTAAACCACGGGGATCTGATCACCAAGCATGGGCCAGTTGCAGCGCAACGCCCGTGACCTGCAGGAATCGGTGATGTCCATCCGTATGATGCCGATGGAGTACGTTTTCAGCCGCTTCCCGCGCCTGGTGCGCGACCTGGCGGGCAAGCTTAATAAGCAGATTGAACTGACGCTGATGGGCAGCTCCACCGAGCTGGATAAGAGCCTGATTGAACGCATTATCGACCCTTTAACGCACCTGGTACGTAACAGCCTCGACCACGGGATCGAGCTGCCGGAAAACCGCGTGGCCGCAGGGAAATCCCCGGTCGGGAACCTGATCCTGTCTGCGGAGCACCAGGGCGGGAACATCTGTATCGAAGTGACCGACGATGGCGCAGGCCTGAACCGTGAGCGCATCCTGGCGAAAGCCATCTCCCAGGGGATGGCGGTCAACGAAAACATGACCGACGAAGAAGTGGGCATGCTGATCTTTGCGCCGGGCTTCTCCACTGCCGAGCAGGTGACGGACGTCTCCGGGCGTGGCGTGGGCATGGACGTGGTAAAACGTAACATCCAGGAGATGGGCGGCCACGTTGAGATCAAGTCGAAGCAGGGTTCCGGTACCACTATCCGTATCCTGCTGCCGCTGACGCTGGCGATCCTCGACGGTATGTCGGTAAAAGTGGCGGACGAAGTGTTTATCCTGCCGCTGAACGCGGTCATGGAATCACTCCAGCCGCGTGAAGAAGATTTGCATCCGCTGGCGGGCGGTGAGCGCGTACTGGAAGTGCGCGGTGAATACCTGCCGATGGTGGAGCTGTGGAAAGTGTTCGACGTGGACGGCGCTAAAACCGAAGCCACGCAAGGGATTGTGGTGATCCTGCAAAGCGCAGGCCGCCGCTATGCCCTGTTGGTCGATCAACTGATTGGTCAGCATCAGGTGGTAGTGAAGAACCTTGAGAGCAACTACCGTAAAATACCTGGCATTTCAGCCGCCACCATCCTGGGTGATGGTAGCGTGGCGCTGATCGTCGATGTTTCGGCGCTTCAGGGATTAAATCGTGAACAACGTATGGCGCACACAGCCGCCTGATTCAGTTAAGAAGGTAAAAAAATGACCGGTATGAGTAATGTAACCAAGCTGGCCGGCGAGCCATCAGGGCAGGAATTCCTGGTTTTCACTTTAGGTGACGAAGAATACGGTATCGATATTCTGAAAGTGCAGGAAATCCGTGGCTATGATCAGGTGACCCGCATCGCCAACACGCCAGATTTCATCAAAGGCGTGACCAACCTGCGTGGCGTGATCGTGCCTATCGTTGACCTGCGCGTGAAGTTCAGCCAGGGCGATGTTGAGTATGATGACAACACCGTGGTGATCGTGCTCAATCTGGGCCAGCGCGTGGTGGGGATCGTGGTTGATGGGGTGTCTGATGTGCTCTCCCTGACCGCCGAGCAGATCCGCCCGGCGCCGGAATTTGCTGTCACCTTGTCCACCGAATACCTGACCGGTCTGGGCGCGCTCGGTGATCGCATGCTGATTCTGGTGAACATCGAGAAGCTGCTGAACAGCGACGAGATGGCGCTGCTGGATGTGGCGGCAAGTCACGTAGCGTAATGAGGCTGGCCGCCAGGCTAATCTTTTAATACATATGGCTGTAGTGGAATTGTTCCGTTCACTACAGCTTTTTTGCTTTATGAAAGCCCCGCTGCGGTGAACGTGTTAAGGGGGCTACCGCCGCCCCCTTAACAATCCCGGCTCCCGGCAAAGAAAATCGCCGCTTCGCGATGCCCTCGGCTTATTCCCTTCGGCTATCGGGTCGGGCGTGATCCTACATCCCTGTAGGTCACGCCCTCTCGGCGCATCCCTGCGCCTCGCCCCGGCCTGCGGTCAACGCCTCAGCGATTTTCAGCCGGACTTTCGCTCACTCAACCTTCTCTGCGGTTTGAATGTGGCACAGGGGTTGAGTCCCCGCTGAAATCGGCGAACCGGAGACCGGATGACAAGGGCTGGACGCCAGGGATGGCGGCCAGAGGCGAATCGAGACAGGATGTCGAGTTGAGCCGACCGCAGGCAGCAGGTCGGGAGGTGAGCGTAGTGCGAAGCACCGATTTCGTCGCGGGGCCGCGGGGATTGATAAGGGGGCCGCGGTGGCCCCCTTATCACGTTCACAGGTTCCATTCATTTCATATTCTGCTGGACATAAAGTGAACGGAACAATTTCACAACATCTCAATAAGAAATCAGCCTTCCTGGCTAACCAGCTCAACCTCATCCTCCAGCAGCCCCTCATTCTGCGCCAGCATCGCTGTCGCCACGCCATTCCCCAGCACGTTAATCGCGGAACGTCCCATATCCAGAAAGTGATCGATCCCCATCAGCAGCAAAATCCCCGCCACCGGAATATGGAAACTCGGGATGGTGGCAGCCAGCACCACCAGCGCCGAGCGCGGCACCCCGGCAATGCCTTTCGAGGCCAGCATCAGGGTTAACATCAACACCGTAATTTCCGAAAACGACAGCTGAATATTGTACGCCTGGGCGATAAACATCGAGGCAAACGAGCAGTAGACCATCGACCCCACAAGGTTAAACGAATACCCAATCGGCAGCACAAAGGAGACGATATTGCGCGAACAGCCAAAGCGGGTCAGCTGCTCCAGCGTTTTAGGGTAGGCCGCTTCGGAGCTGCTGGTGGTAAAGGCCACCAGCACCGGATCTTTCAGCATGCTCACCAGGCGGAAGATGTCGTTTTTCAGCACCATATAACCCACCGCCACCAGCACCAGACAGGTGAGGACGATCGCCAGATAGTAGCCACCAATAAACGAGGCATAGTTGAGCAAAATCCCCAGCCCCTCAGTGGCGATCACCGAGGAGATCGCGGCGTAGATCGCCAGCGGTGCAACGTACATTACGTAACCGGTGACTTTCAGCATAATGTGGGAAACCACGTCCAGCGCCGCAACCAGCGGGGCGTTAAATTTCTCCCCCAGCGATGCGCCGCCAATGCCAAAGAACATCGAGAACACCACGATCTGCAGGATCTCGTTATTGGCCATCGCCCCGGCAATGCTGGTAGGGATGGTATGGGAAAGAAAGCCTTTCAACGACATCCCGCCGGTCGCCAGTCCGGTCTCCACCGTGCCGGCCGGAACGGCCAGATTCAGGCCACTGCCCGGATGGAGCAAGGTCACGATAAACAGTCCGACCAGGATGGAGAGTACCGACGAGCTGATAAACCAGACCATTGCTTTACCGCCCACACGGCCAATGGTCGCGGTCTCGCCCAGCCGCATGATCCCCACCGTCAGGGTGCTGAACACCAGCGGCGCAATGACCATCTTAATCAGGCGTAAGAAGATATCGGTCAGGAGAGTGATGTTGTCTGACCAGGCTGCTATCACGTCAGATGACGCATATTCATGAATGACTGCCCCGGACAGAATGCCCGCCAGCATAAAGACCACGATAAAAATCGTGAGTCGGTTTGCGCTTGCCACCAAAGTACCTCATTAACTGAAAGGGGAAATTAATCAGCTGATCTGTCTCATTTTTTATTATTCAGCGGATGAATGATTCATTACCTAAATTGAAGTAAATAAGCGTGCTTTTCAATATTTTTTTAATATTTATTAAATTAGTTAATAAATGACCGACGATATATTGTGATGCAGATCACATTTTGAGCAATATATCTTCCCGCTATGCTTACGCTATAGCGGATGTCATTTCTTATCCTTATGTTTTAATTCGTAAAAATGTGTCAATAATGCAAAGGTATGGGGCAGCGGGTGAAAAGTGGTTGAGAACGAAACCTTAAACTAAATTTCACAATAACCACCCGGGCAACAGCATGAAGGGTGCTAACAGACTGAGTGTTATCAAAAAATGATAACCTTACGTGACATTTTCTGGAGGGTGGAAAATGAACAAAAAACTCCTGATGCTGTTTACCGGTAGCGTTTTTGCAATGGCAGCCAGCAACAGTCAGGCCGTCACCAGCAGCGGCACCATTGGCGCGACGCTGACACTGACCAACGGTTGCCTGATTAACGGCTCGCCGACGCAGGATGGCATTAACTTCGGTACGCTCGATTTCGGTACCCATCCGGCGACCTTCTCCACGCTGACCACTCAACTTACCGGGGCCAGCGGCGGCAACACCTTCACGATTCAATGCACCACCGCCAGCTACACCGTGGCGATCACCGGCAATACCAACTCCACGGCCCCCGGCACGGTAGTGGGTACACCGGGTACGCCTGCGCGCTATCTGGTGAACACCGCCAATACCGGCCAGGGCGTCGCCTACAGCCTGTTCAGCGACGGCGGGTTTAACAACATCATCGCCAATAATGCCCACTGCCGGTGACCTCCACCGCCGGGGGAGTTGACAGCTATACGCTGTACGGCCGCATCACCGGCGGGGGCAATAGCGTCACCGTGGTGCCCGGCACTTACACCGATACCATCAACGTCAGCGTCACCTACTAGCGTCAGCACGTGTAGATAAGCGTGGAAAAACAAAGGCTCCGACATACGGGAGAGGGCAAACTGCGCGCTTTTTTTGTCCTGAGCATGCTGCTGCTTGTGGCAGGAAATGGCGAGGCGGTGACGACGCAATCCTTTCAGGTGAGCGCCACGATCACCCCCGGCTGCTCCGTCGCCACTGGCAGCGGTGGCCTTCTGGGCACCCTTAACTTTGGCCCCCATAGCGGGGTGGAACGGGGATCGGTGAACACCAGCTTTGTGCCGAACGGTTCACTCTCCATCGCCTGTACGCCTGGCGTGGCGTTAAGCATGAGTATCGACGGCGGTCAGCACTACACCTCGGTGCGCAATATGCAGCGGTCCGGGGGGACCAGTCTGGTGCCGTACCGCCTGTACAGCAGCAGCTCTCTGGCGGCCAACAGTGAGATCGGTGTTAACCAGGCGGTGTCTGTGGCCTACACCAACAGCAATAACATTGCGCTACCGCTCTTTGGTGTGGCGCTTCTGACCGGGTTCAGCCCGGCCGGAAATTATTCCGATCAACTCACCGTGACCCTGTCGTGGTGATAAAGGGAGAAGGACAATGAAGGCATTTTCGGGATATCGCAGGCTTTGTCTGCTGATGGCACTGGGCGCGACGCTCAACACCGCCCACGGGGCCGCCACTATTCTGCTGTGGCCCATCGACCCCTGGCTGGCGGCGGATACCAAAGCCACGGAGCTGTGGGTGCAGAATCAGGGCAACAGCGCCACCACCATGCAGGTACGCATCGTGCGCTGGCGACAGGAGAACGGCCTTGAACGCTATACCGCCCAGCAGGATGTTGTCGCCAGCCCGCCAATTGTCACCATTGCGAAGGGCAGTAAGCAGTTAATCCGCCTGATCAAACAGAGTGAGGTGCCGGTCGGGGTAGAGCAGGCCTACCGCATTATCGTGGACGAGATCCCTCAGCCGCAGGACAAAGAGACTCCGCAGATGGGGTTGAAACTGCAAATGCGCTACTCCATTCCGCTGTTTGTCTACGGACAGGGGATTGCCACCATCAAGGACGGCGCACACCACGCCCTGGTCGAGACGCGGGATCTGAACTGGCGGGTGATCCGCGAGAACGGCCAGGCGGCGATCCAGGTGCGGAATCAGGGCAATGTGCATGTCCGCCTGAGTCAGGTTTCGCTGCAACAGGGGGGGCAGAATCGCACCTTAGCCGACGGCCTGCTGGGTTATGTGCTGCCGGGCAGCGCCCGCAGTTGGCCACTGCCGTCAGGGATGGACCACCCGAGCCAGATGCGTGCACAGATTAATGCCCGGGATACCCAATGGCAAGTCGGCCCCCGTCAACTGAAGCCGTCGATGCTTATCCTGCTCTGCGTCAGCTCCGCAAGCTGGGCCGACCCCGGTGACGATATGCTGCCTCCACCGCCGGTGCCGCAGTCGGTAAATGACGAGGCGGTGTTCCAGCTGGCGCTTATCGTCAACCACTACGACACCGGGCTGGTGGTGCCCGTCACCCGACGTCAGGCGGAGTATCTGGTTGCCAGCGCCGATCTGCGCCGCGCTGGGCTGCCCGCCGAGCACGTGCCACCGGGGGGAGGTAAACGTCAGCCGTCTGAAGGACGTGCGTGCCGAGTACGACAGCACCGGGCAACGGCTGCTGCTCAACGTTCCCCGGGAGTGGGTCAGCGCGCGCGTGACCCCCTTCAGCGGGCAGATGGCGCGCAGCACCCCCCATTTTGGTAAGGGGGCGCTGCTCAACTACGACTTTTATACCAACCACACTGAACACAGCGGCGGCCAGGCCTCCCTGTGGCATGAATTACGCTATTTTGACGACCGGGGATCGTTATCCTCCACCGGTTACGTGCGAAAGAACTTGTCCGGCGGCAGCGGGCAGCAGGAGGGGTACGTGCGCTACGACACCACCCTGATGATCACCGATGAAGAGGATGCCACCACCTGGACCGCCGGGGATGTGATCAGCGATGCCCTGAGCTGGAGCAGCAGCGTGCGCATGGGCGGCATCAGCTATGGCCGCGATTTCTCCCTGCGCCCCGACCTTGTCACCTGGCCCTTACCGGAGTTCTCCGGCGAGGCGGCAGTGCCCACGTCGGTGGATCTGTTCGTGAACGGCTATCGCGCAGGCTCCACCCGTTTGCAGCCCGGACCTTTCACCCTCACCAATTTGCCTTACATTAACGGCGCCGGGGATGCGGTGCTGGTTACCACCGATGCGCTGGGGCGTCAGGTGAGCACCACTATGCCGTTCTACGTCACCAGCGACCTGCTCCGGCAGGGGCTAAGCGACGGGGCCATGACCCTCGGCAGCCTGCGCCGCAATTACGGTATCGAGAATTTTGACTACGGCCCGGCGGCGGGCAGCGGCTCGTATCGTTATGGCCTCACCGACTGGCTGACGCTGGAAGGGCACGTCGAAGGGCGGGGAAGCTGGCGCTGGGCGGGGCCGGAACCATCGTCAAACTGGGGCGTCTCGGGGTAGTGAACAGCGCCTGGACCCAGAGTAAAATGCGCGGCGATACCGGCGGACAGCTCAACTGGGGTTACCAGTACAGTACCAACGCCTTCAGTATCGCCACCCAGCACAGCCGTCGCGATCGCGGCTTCGGCAATCTCGCGCTCTACGATCAGCCCACCATCTATGATGAATACAATCAGCCCATTGCCAGCCTGAGCCGCAATACGGATCAGTATTCCCTGACCTTTAACCTTGGCGATTTTGGCAACGTTGGCGCGGCGTGGATCGGCGTGCAGAGTTTCGACGATCAGAAAACCGAGCTGCTAAACCTCTCCTGGAGCCGTAACCTGTGGGGCAGCAGCAGTATTTACCTCGCCGCCAGCCGTGACCAGCGACAGGGCGACTGGACGGTCGCCCTGTCGCTGCAGATCCCGCTGGGCGAACGCGACAGCGCCGCCATCACCCTCGAAAAAACACCGGATGCGGGCAGCACCCAGCGGCTTAACTATAACCACTCGATGCCCACCGACGGCGGCTTTAGCTGGAACATGGCGTGGGCGCGGCAGTCGCAGGCCAGCAACTATCAGCAGGCCACGCTGGGCTGGCGTAATAATAATATCGAAGTGCAGGGCGGCGGCTACGGCGAGCGCGACATGATGACCTGGTGGGGCGAGGCGATGGGTGCGCTGGTGCTGATGGACGGCGAGCTGTTTGCCGCCAACAAAATCAACGACGCCTTCGTGGTGGTCAGCACTGACGGTCAGCCGGACGTGCCGGTCAGCTATGAGAATCAGCCGGTGGGCAAAACCAACCGCAACGGTTATCTGCTGATCAGCGGCGTATCGGCCTATTACCCGGCCAGCTACAGCATCAACACCCTTAACTTACCCGCCGATACCCGCCTGAAAGAGACCGAACGCCGTATCGCCCTGCGGCGTAATAGCGGTTATCTGGTTGATTTCCCCATGGAGCAGGAGCGGGTTGCCAGCGTGATCCTGCACGACGGGGCAGGGGAGGCGATCCCCCTTGGTAGTCAGGTGCGACGCCAGGGCAGGGAGCCGGTGGTGGTGGGCTATGACGGGCTTGCCTGGCTGGAAGATCTGGCAGACGTCAACCCGCTGGAGGTCATCACCCCGGCGGGCAAAAGCTGCCATGTCACTCTCAGCCTGACGGCGAACCCGGAGCATAAGCTGCAAACCTACGGCCCTCTGACCTGCCGGGTGGAACCATGAAACGCCTGCTGCTGGTGATGATACTGCTGCTGTTCTCCGCCACCAGTTGGGGAGCGTGCCGGGTCAGTACCGTCAATGCCAGCTTTGGCAGCGTTACTTCCTTTGCCCTGAGCGGCAACAACGAAGTGGCCACCACCGGTACGCTGGTGGTGAACTGCGATACGGTGCTCAACTTACTGACCAACGATACGGTGACGCTCAACTACACCGGGGCCACCGTTAGCGCCAGCAGCCGCGCAACCATGAAGCGCACCGATAATGCCACCATCACCGATGTGATCCCCACCCGCCTCTGCGGACTAAATACCTGCAACGCCACCAACGAAGTGCAGATCGGCAAAGCCTATACCTGGAGCGGGTCGTCGCTGCTGGGGCTGCTCGGTTCCAGGCAGTACAACATCCCACTCTATTTTCGCACCGTCGCCGGGCAGAATGTCAGCGCCGGGCCGTATCAGGTGACCCTCAATTTCAACGTGAGCTACAGCGTCTGCGCGCTGGGGGCGCTGGGACTCTGTACCTCCGCGCAAACCGGCACCACGCCAGTCAGCATTACCCTCAACATGACGGTCACTAACGACTGCAGCGCCATGACCACCCCGAACGTTAACTTCAACAGCGCGCCGCTGGTGCAAAACTTCCCGACGATCTCCCAGGCTATCTCGGTCACCTGTACCAAGGGCAGCGTCTATACCATCGGCATCAATAACGGTGCCAACGCCAGCAATAACGTGCGCCAGATGGCCAGCGGCAATAACCGTATGAGCTATGAGATTTATAAAGAAGCGACAGCGAATCGCTGGGGCAGCAGCGGCAGCGAACGCTGGTCCAGCGGTGCCTCTTCGCAGGTAAGCACCGATGGGCTGTTACGCAGCTATAACTATACCGCCCGCGTGCTGACGAATCAGGCCACCCCGCCCGCCGGTAACTACAGCGACACCCTGGTCGTCGACGTCGCGTTCTGACCCGCGCTTTTCCCTTTCGCAAATGTAAAGTTCCCGCCAGTTGTGCCGATAACACCGAGAACAAATTCATAAGAAGGTGTTGTATGTTGAACCGTATGCGCGTTGTCACAATGCTGATGTTAGTGCTGGTTGTCTTCGCACTGCTGCAGCTTATTTCCGGCAGTCTCTTTTTCTCATCCATTAAGGCTAACCAGGACAGTTTTGCGGTTTCTAACGAATTTCGTGTTCAACAGAGTGAAATCACCTCCACCTGGGATTACCTGCTGCAAACGCGCATCAACCTGAGCCGCGCCTCCGCGCGCATGGCGACCGATCCCACGCACCAGCAGCCGGAGCTGATCAACAACGCCCGTACGACGCTGGCGGAAGCAGACAAACACTTCAACGCGTACCGCGCCATCGCACCACAGCCGTCGATGGAGCAGGTCAGCCAGAGCATCAATGACAAATACCAGGACTACGCCGCGGCCCTGACGGAGCTTATTCAGTTCCTTGAGAGTGGCAATATGGATGCCTATTTCGCCCAGGCCACCCAGTCAAAGCAGAACGCGCTGGGCACCGCCCTGCGGGATTATGTCGCTGCGTCTGACGCGCGTAACCAGGAGGCGTACAACGCCAGCGTGAAAGATTACACCTTTGCCAAATGGCAGATGGGGATCCTGGCCCTGGCGCTGGCCATCGTGCTGGTGGGTGTCTGGTACGGCATCCGTCATACCCTGCTTAACCCGTTAAACCGCGTTATCGACCACATTCGCCAGATTGCCAGCGGCGATCTCACCCATACCCTGGCCATCGCCGGGCGCAGTGAAATTACCCAACTGGCGGTCACCGTTGACCATATGCAGCGCTCCCTGAGCGAAACGGTGACTAACGTACGCCAGGGTTCGGATGCCATCTACACCGGCACCAGCGAAATCGCGATGGGCAACAACGATCTCTCCTCCCGTACCGAGCAGCAGGCGTCGGCGCTGGAAGAGACGGCGGCCAGCATGGAGCAGTTAACGGCCACCGTGAAGCAGAACGCCGACAACGCCGTCAGGCGTCACAGCTGGCAAACAGCGCCTCGGAGACCGCACAGCGCGGCGGCAAGGTGGTGGATGGGGTGGTGAAAACCATGCACGACATCGCCGGAAGCTCGAAGAAGATCGCTGACATCATCAGCGTGATCGACGGCATCGCCTTCCAGACCAACATCCTGGCGCTGAACGCCGCGGTAGAAGCCGCGCGTGCGGGTGAGCAGGGTCGCGGTTTTGCGGTGGTCGCCGGTGAAGTACGTAACCTCGCCAGCCGCAGCGCCAATGCGGCCAAAGAGATCAAAGCCCTGATTGAAGATTCTGTCGCGCGCGTGGATACCGGCTCGACGCTGGTGGAAAGCGCGGGAGAAACCATGAATGACATCGTCAACGCGGTAACGCGCGTCACCGACATCATGGGTGAAATCGCCTCGGCCTCTGATGAGCAGAGTCGTGGTATCGACCAGGTGGCCCTGGCGGTATCGGAAATGGATCGTGTCACACAACAAAACGCCGCGCTGGTTCAGGAGTCCGCAGCCGCTGCGGCACAACTGGAAGAGCAGGCGAGCCGTCTGAAGATGGCCGTTTCGGCGTTTCGTCTTACTTCTGCACCTGGAAACACGGTGTCATCGCGTGCCAGCCATCAACCGGCCGCGCCGGTCAATGCACCGGCCCAGGTACGCGCGCTGACCACCGGAAAAGATGAGAACTGGGAAACATTTTGATCGAACGTTAATTCGCGGCTGCTGGCCGCTAAATGGGAGCGTGGATGTTAAATCGTATTCGTATCTCGACCACCCTGTTTTTGATTTTGATTGTCTGTGGGGTGTTGCAGGTTGGCAGTAATGGCTTGTCGTTTTGGGCTTTTTCGCGATGGTTATCAGAATTTGCAGGAGATGCAGGGCAGCAATCAGCAGCGCGCGCTACTTACCCAGAGCCGCGCCGTTCTGCTCCAGGCCAGTACGGCGCTGAATAAAGCGGGCACATTGACCGCGCTGAGTTATCCGCCTGATGACATTAAGGCGCTGATGACCACCGCGCGCAGCAGCCTGAAACAGGCTGAGGGCATGTTCAAAACCTTTAACGACCAGGCGGCGATCAGCGCGAAAGACGGAGAGCTGAAAAAAGCGATGCAGACGGCCTTTAACCAGTGGTACAGCGATCTGGATCATCAGGCCACCTGGCTGGAAAACAACCAGCTGTCGGACTTCCTCACCGCGCCGGTGCAGGAATCGCAGGCGGCGTTTGATGCCAGCACCGAGGCCTGGCAGCAGGAGATTAACCAGTTTGTGCAGGCGGCAGGGAACGACAGTCGCACCAGCTATCACATGTCGGGCGTGATCTTCGCCACCATGATTGTGCTGACCGCGATACTGACCAGCGCCGCGCTGTTCTGGTCTCGCCGGATGATTGTGCAGCCGCTGGCGATCATCAGCAGCCATTTCGACAGCATTGCGAAGGGCGATCTGGCGCGGCCGGTGGCGGTGTACGGCAAAAATGAAATATCGGCGATTTTCGCCAGCCTGAAAGCAATGCAAGGCTCGCTGCGGGAAACGGTCTCCGAGGTGCGTCAGGGCAGCTATGCCATGCACACCGGGATCTCCGAAATTGCCGAAGGCAATAACGATCTCTCGTCGCGCACCGAACAGCAGGCGGCATCGCTGGCGCAAACGGCAGCCAGCATGGAACAGCTGACGGCCACCGTCGGGCAGAACGCCGACAACGCCCGTCAGGCTTCCGGTCTGGCGAAGAGCGCGGCGCAGACGGCGAAGAAGGGCGGTGAACAGGCCTCTCGCGTGGCAAACACCATGAATGAGATCGCCACCAGCTCCCAGAAGATTGGCGACATTATTAGCGTCATCGACGGCATCGCGTTCCAGACCAACATTCTGGCGCTGAACGCCGCGGTGGAGGCCGCCCGCGCGGGCGAGCAGGGACGCGGTTTTGCGGTGGTGGCAGGGGAAGTGCGTAACCTGGCAAGCCGCAGCGCCAACGCGGCGAAAGAGATCAAGGGCTGATTGAAGAGTCGGTCTCACGCGTGCAGCAAGGGTCGGAGCTGGTGGATACCGCAGCGAAAACCATGACCGAGATCGTCAGTTCGGTGACGCAGGTTAACGACATCATGGGGGAAATCGCCTCGGCTTCCGATGAACAGCGCCGCGGTATTGAGCAGGTTGCGTTGGCCGTCAGCCAGATGGATCAGGTGACGCAGCAGAACGCGGCACTGGTAGAAGAAGCTGCGGCCGCCACCGACCAGTTAGCTGGTCAGGCGGATCATCTGACCTCGCTGGTAGCAGTATTTAATGTGAATGAACGTGTTGAAACAGTTACAGAAGTCGGGCGGTCTCAAGCCGTACCAGTCGGAACCTGAACGTGATTAAGTAAGAAGGCGCTATGACATCACCACTGCCCTCAGGGCAATCGTCATTACTGTTACAGATGACACAGCGCCTCGCGCTGTCCGATGCGCATTTTCGTCGGATATGTCAGTTAATCTACCAGCGCGCGGGGATCGTGCTTGCCGATCACAAGCGGGACATGGTCTACAACCGTCTTGTGCGTCGCTTGCGAACGCTCGAGCTGGATGATTTTGGTCGCTACCTCGGCATGCTGGAAGCGAACCCGAACAGCGCGGAGTGGCAGGCGTTTATCAACTCCCTGACCACTAACCTGACTGCCTTTTTCCGGGAAGCACACCACTTCCCGGTGCTGGCGGAACATGCGCGTCGCCGCAGCGGCGAGTATCGCGTATGGAGTGCGGCGGCCTCGACCGGCGAGGAGCCTTACTCTCTCGCCATCACCCTGGCCGATACCCTGGGGACCGCGCCGGGCCGCTGGAAGGTTTTCGCCAGCGATATTGATACCGAAGTGCTGCAAAAAGCGCAGAGCGGTATCTATCGCCAGGACGAGCTGAAAACCCTGTCGCCGCAGCAGCTTCAGCGCTATTTCATGCGCGGCACGGGCCCGCACGAGGGGCTGGTACGGGTGCGCAGTGAACTGGCGAATGCGGTGGAGTTCTCCATGGTCAATCTGCTGGAGAAGCAGTACAACGTGGCGGGGCCCTTTGACGCCATTTTCTGCCGTAATGTGATGATCTATTTCGACAAAACGACGCAGCAGGAGATCCTGCGCCGCTTTGTACCGTTGCTCAAGCCGGACGGATTACTGTTTGCCGGGCACTCGGAGAATTTCAGCAATCTCGTGCGCGAATTCAGCCTGCGTGGGCAGACGGTATATGCGCTGAGTAAGGATAAAGCATGAGTAAAATCAGGGTCTTGTCAGTTGATGATTCGGCGTTAATGCGCCAGATCATGACGGAGATTATCAACAGTCACAGCGACATGGAGATGGTGGCAACGGCCCCCGATCCGCTGGTAGCCCGGGATTTAATCAAAAAATATAACCCCGACGTGCTGACCCTGGATGTCGAAATGCCGCGTATGGACGGCATCGACTTCCTGGAGAAGTTAATGCGTCTGCGTCCGATGCCGGTGGTGATGGTCTCTTCACTGACCGGCAAAGGTTCCGAGATCACCCTGCGGGCGCTGGAGCTGGGGGCGGTGGATTTCGTCACCAAACCGCAGCTCGGCATTCGTGAAGGGATGCTGGCGTACAGCGAGATGATCGCGGAAAAAATTCGTACCGCCGCGCGGGCGCGGGTAGCGACGCACAAACCGATGGCCGCGCCAGCCACCCTGAAAGCAGGCCCGCTGTTAAGCTCGGAAAAACTGCTGGTCATTGGGGCATCGACCGGGGGAACAGAGGCAATTCGGCATGTACTCCAGCCATTGCCGCTCTCAAGCCCAGGTATTCTGATTACCCAGCACATGCCGCCAGGCTTTACCCGTTCGTTTGCGGAGCGTCTGAACAAGCTGTGTCAGATCAGCGTGAAAGAGGCGGAAGATGGCGAGCGCGTTCTGCCAGGGCATGCCTACATTGCTCCGGGCGACAAGCATATGGAGCTGGCGCGCAGCGGCGCGAACTATCAAATCAAAATTCATGACGGGCCGCCGGTTAACCGGCACCGTCCGTCGGTGGATGTGCTGTTTCATTCGGTGGCGAAACATGCGGGGCGCAACGCCGTTGGGGTGATCCTGACGGGGATGGGCAACGACGGCGCCGCCGGAATGCTTGCGATGCACCAGGCTGGCGCCTGGACCATCGCGCAGAATGAAGCAAGTTGTGTAGTGTTCGGCATGCCGCGCGAGGCCATCAATATGGGTGGCGTCAGCGAAGTGGTCGATCTTAGTCAGGTTAGTCAGCAGATGCTGGCAAAAATCAGTGCCGGACAGGCAATACGTATTTAACGAGGAGTGTAGTTTTATGGCGGACAAAGAGCTCAAGTTTTTGGTTGTGGATGACTTTTCCACCATGGCGTCGCATCGTGCGCAACCTGCTGAAAGAGCTGGGGTTTTAATAATGTTGAAGAAGCGGAAGACGGTGTTGATGCACTGAACAAACTGAATGCCGGTGGCTTTGGTTTTGTCATTTCTGACTGGAACATGCCAAACATGGATGGTCTGGAACTGCTGAAAACCATTCGTGCGAATGCTGCGATGGCCTCTATGCCTGTGCTGATGGTAACGGCCGAAGCGAAGAAAGAGAACATTATTGCTGCGGCACAGGCTGGCGCAAGTGGGTATGTGGTGAAGCCATTCACCGCTGCAACTTTGGAAGAAAAACTCGGTAAGATCTTCGAGAAACTCGGCATGTGAGGTACGGGAGATGATGCAGCCTTCGATTAAACCCACGGATGAGCATTCACCCGGTGACATAATTGCCCGGATCGGTAGCCTGACGCGCATGCTGCGCGACAGCCTGCGTGAGCTGGGACTGGATCAGGCGATTGCGGAAGCCGCGGAAGCGATCCCCGATGCCCGTGACCGTCTTGACTATGTTGTGCAAATGACTGCCCAGGCGGCAGAGCGTGCGCTGAACAGTGTTGAAGCGTCGCAGCCGCACCAGGATGAGATGGAAAAGGGCGCGAAAGCGCTGACCAAACGCTGGGACGAGTGGTTCGAAAATCCAATCGAACTGTCCGACGCCCGCGAACTGGTCACCGACACTCGCCAGTACCTGGGTGACGTGCCGGGCCATACCAGCTTCACTAACGCGCAGCTGCTGGACATCATGATGGCGCAGGATTTCCAGGATCTGACCGGTCAGGTGATCAAGCGCATGATGGATGTGATCCAGGAGATTGAGCGTCAGCTGTTGATGGTGCTGCTGGAGAACATGCCGGAACCTTCCGCACGTCCGCAGCGCGAGAACGAAAGCCTGCTGAATGGCCCGCAGCTCGACACCACCAAAGCCGGTGTCGTGGCAAGCCAGGATCAGGTCGACGACCTGCTGGACAGCTTAGGCTTCTAGCCCACAGAGAATGTGCGCACAGCGGGCATTGCCCGGCACAAATGCCACCTGCAAAGGTGGCATTTTTTCTTCCTCTTACTGATTCGTGGCACGCCTTCGATTGCCCCGGTGACACCTGAATGGCCTAAATCGGCCCTTTTAACGTCCTTAATTAACCCATTGGTCGCGCGCGGCTTTGGCATCATATCGTCCAGACCTCTACCTGCGAGATGCTTGCCGTGGCAGAAGATAGCGACGACAAAACAGAAGCCCCCACACCCCACCGACTTGATAAAGCGCGTGAGGAAGGGCAGATACCCCGATCCAAGGAACTCACCTCCCTGCTGATTTTATTAGTGGGCGTGTGCATTATCTGGATTGGTGGGGAGTCCCTTGCCCGCAGACTGGCCGGTATGCTTTCGGCCGGGTTGCGCTTCGATCACAGTATGGTTAACGACCCGAACCTGATCCTCAGCCAGATTATCCTGCTGATTAAAAGCGCGATGGTCGCGCTGCTGCCGCTGATCACCGGAGTGGTGCTGGTGGCGCTGGTGTCGCCGGTGATGCTGGGCGGGCTGGTGTTTAGCGGAAAATCGCTGCAGTTTAAATTTTCCAAACTCAACCCGCTGCCCGGCATCGCGCGGATGTTCTCCGCCCAGACCGCCGCTGAGCTGCTGAAAGCGTTGATGAAAGCCACGCTGATGGGTAGCGTGGCCGGCTTTTTTATCTGGCACAACTGGCCGGAGATGATGCGCCTGATCAGCGAATCGCCTTTTACCGCGATGCGCAACGCGCTCAACCTGGTGGGGTTATGTTCGCTGCTGGTGGTGCTGGCGATTATCCCTATGGTGGGTTTTGACGTCTTCTTCCAGATTTACAGCCACATTAAAAAACTGCGCATGTCCCGTCAGGATATCCGCGATGAATACAAGCAGATGGAAGGTGACCCGCACGTCAAAGGCCGTATTCGCCAGATGCAGCGTGCCGCCGCCCGTCGCCGGATGATGGAAGATGTGCCGAAAGCGGATGTCATCGTCACCAACCCGACCCACTACTCCGTTGCGCTGCAGTATGACGAAAACAAAATGAGCGCGCCGAAGGTCGTGGCGAAAGGGGCAGGGCTGATTGCGCTGCGGATCCGCGAAATTGGGAATGAAAACCGTATTCCGATGCTGGAAGCCCCGCCGCTGGCGCGTGCGCTTTATCGCCATGCGGAAATTGGACAACAAATCCCAGGCCAGCTGTATGCCGCAGTGGCGGAAGTGCTGGCATGGGTGTGGCAGTTGAAACGCTGGCGTCTGGCCGGTGGTCAACGGCCTGTGAAACCTGAGAATCTCCCGGTGCCTGCAGCGCTGGATTTTATGAACGAGAAGGACTCTGATGGCTAATCTGGTGGCAATGTTGCGCCTCCCCGGCAACCTGAAATCGACTCAATGGCAGATCCTTGCCGGGCCGATCCTCATCCTGCTAATTCTGTCGATGATGGTCTTGCCGCTTCCGGCATTCATCCTCGACCTGCTTTTCACCTTCAACATTGCGCTCTCGATCATGGTGCTGCTGGTGGCGATGTTCACCCAGCGTACCCTGGATTTCGCCGCATTCCCGACCATTCTGCTGTTCACCACGCTGTTGCGCCTGGCGCTGAACGTGGCCTCCACCCGTATCATCCTGATGGACGGGCATACCGGCGGTGCGGCGGCAGGTAAGGTGGTCGAGGCCTTCGGCCACTTCCTGGTGGGCGGTAACTTCGCCATCGGTATCGTGGTGTTTGTCATCCTCGTGATCATCAACTTTATGGTTATCACCAAAGGTGCGGGACGTATCGCGGAAGTGGGCGCACGTTTCGTACTGGACGGGATGCCAGGCAAACAGATGGCAATTGACGCCGATCTGAACGCCGGGCTGATTGGCGAAGATGAAGCGAAAAAACGCCGTGCCGACGTAACCCAGGAGGCCGATTTCTACGGCTCGATGGATGGTGCGAGTAAGTTCGTTCGCGGGGATGCCATCGCCGGTATTCTGATTATGGTGATCAACGTGGTGGGCGGCCTGCTGGTTGGGGTTCTGCAACACGGAATGGACATGGGCCAAGCGGCAGAAAGCTATACGCTGCTGACCATCGGTGACGGCCTGGTCGCCCAGATCCCGGCGCTGGTGATCTCCACCGCGGCCGGTGTGATCGTGACCCGCGTCGCCACCGACCAGGACGTCGGCGAGCAGATGGTGACCCAGCTGTTCAGCAACCCGAACGTGCTGATGCTGTCGGCGGCGGTACTGGGGCTGCTGGGCCTGGTGCCAGGCATGCCGAACTTCGTCTTCCTGCTCTTCACCGGTGCGCTGCTGGGCCTGGCCTGGTGGCTGCGCGGGCGCGAGACCAAACCGAAGGCCGAGCCTGCGCCGATTAAAATGCCGGAAAACACCCAGGCGGTGGAAGCCACGTGGAACGACGTCCAGCTTGAAGATTCACTGGGGATGGAAGTGGGCTATCGCCTGATCCCGATGGTCGATTCCCAACAGGACGGCGAACTGCTGGGGCGTATCCGCAGTATCCGTAAAAAATTCGCCCAGGACATGGGCTTCCTGCCGCCGGTGGTGCATATCCGCGACAATATGGATCTGCCGCCTGCACGCTACCGCATCCTGATGAAAGGGGTGGAGATCGGCAGCGGCGACGCCTATCCGGGGCGCTGGCTGGCAATTAACCCGGGCACGGCGGCGGGCACGCTGCCGGGGGAACAAACTATCGACCCGGCCTTTGGTCTGGCGGCAATCTGGATCGAAAGCGCCCTGAAAGAGCAGGCGCAGATCCAGGGCTATACCGTGGTGGAAGCCAGTACCGTGGTCGCCACCCATCTCAACCACATTATCAGCCAGCATTCTGCGGAGCTGTTTGGTCGCCAGGAAGCACAGCAGCTGTTGGATCGCGTGACCCAGGAGATGCCGAAGCTGACCGAAGACCTGGTGCCTGGCGTGCTGACCCTGACCACGCTGCACAAGGTGCTGCAAAACCTGCTCGACGAGAAAGTGCCGATCCGCGATATGCGTACCATTCTGGAAACCCTGGCCGAGCATGCGCCGTTGCAAAACGATCCGCACGAGCTGACGGCAGTGGTGCGCGTGGCGCTGGGCCGCGCCATCACCCAGCAGTGGTTCCCGGGCACCGGCGAAGTGCAGGTGATTGGGTTAGACACGCCGCTTGAGCGTCTGCTGTTGCAGGCGTTGCAGGGCGGCGGCGGGCTGGAGCCGGGGCTGGCGGATCGTCTGCTGGCGCAAACCCAGGAGGCGTTGCAACGTCAGGAGATGCTGGGCGCGCCGCCGGTGTTGCTGGTCAATCATGCCCTGCGTCCGCTGCTATCGCGCTTCCTGCGCCGTAGCCTGACGCAACTGGTGGTCTTGTCGAACATGGAGCTGTCGGACAATCGCCACATCCGCATGACCGCCAGCATTGGAGGTCAATGATGCGTAAACTCTTGTTGTTACTGGCGCTGCCGATGGTGGCGCAGGCGGCAGGCGAGGGGGCCTGGCAGGACAGCAGTATCGGCCTGACCCTCAATAACCGCGGCGTGGCGGCCTCGTCGCGCCCGCTCTCTGCGAAGCAGCCGGTGTCGGGTTTGATGACGCTGGTGGCCTGGCGCTATGAGCTGAACGGCCCGATCCCGGCTGGCCTGCGGGTGCGGTTATGCTCCCAGGCGCGCTGCACCGAACTGGACGGTGCCAGCGGCACCACCCATGCCTTTAACAGCGTACCCGCGGCTGAGCCGCTGCGCTTTATCTGGAAGTGCCGGGCGGCGGTCGCCTGATCCCCGCCCTGAAGGTGCAACGGTAACGAAGTGATCGTCAACTACCGCTAAATGCCCGCTTTTTCGCCAGTTATCAGGCCATTCTGGATGACTGGCTCTCATTATTGACCTCGCCTTTTGAAGCAAAAGAAACACTGTTTTATAAAAGAGTGACGCGCGTAGTAAATCTCTTTGCATTTTTGCCAGTTGCCGGATAGCGGTGGCAGAAACAGAAAGGTATCCGCGTAGGGATACTTTTACTGTAACCCTGTAGACACTCCCGTTCCCTCCGGGTTAACCGGGAGTCATCTTAAACTTACAGGGTCGACGGTAATGAAAACACGTAAAATTGGACTTGCAAACTATCTGGCCTACGGATCGGGCGATTTTCTCGGAGCGGGAACCACAGCGTTAACCGCTGCCTGGTTGCTCTATTTCTATACCACTTTCTGCGGCCTTACGCCGATTGAGGCCACCTTCATCTTTGCTGCCGCAAGGGTGCTCGATGCCGTCGTCAGTCCGCTGATGGGCTTCCTGACCGATAACTTTGGTACCACCTGGCTTGGCAAACGCTTTGGCGCCGTAAGTTCTTTATCCTGCTCGGTATCCCGTGCGTCTTCAGCTACTCGCTGATGTGGGTCGGGGGATATGGGCTTCTGGTACTACCTGCTGACCTATCTGGTCTTTGATATCGTTTACACCATGATCCTGGTACCGTACGAAACGCTGGTGCCGGAAATGACCGATGATTTCAAACCAGAAAACCAAGTTCTCCGGCGCGCGTATCTCTCTATGGCGCAGATGTCGGCCATTCTGGCGTCGTTCCTGCCGGGCATTCTGTTAACCCATTTTGGCAAAGACAATGCCATCTCCTTCTTCTACGCCAGCCTGGTGTTCTCGGTGCTGTGCGCCCTGATGCTCACCTTCGTCTGGTTCTTTACCTGGGAACGCCCGCGTGAAGAGTGGAGCGAAGCCGCGCTGCGTGCAGAAGAAGAGAAGAAAAAACTGACCCTCCGGTCAGAGCCTGAACCGTCTGTTCGTTGAGTTAAGCTCCACCCTGCGGATCAAAATTTTCCGTCAGCATCTGGGCATGTACCTCGGGGGTTATATCGCGCAGGACGTGTTTAACGCCGTCTTTACCTACTACGTGGTCTTTGTGCTGATGCAGGAAGCGTCAATGGCCTCGAACCTGTTGGGCACGATGGCCATCTTCCAGTTCCTCGCCGTGATCGCCATGATCCCACTGTGCATCCGCTTTGGCCCGGCCCCGTCCTACCGCATGGTGGTGGTGCTGTTTGGTCTGGCGTCGCTCTCCTACGCAGGGCTTTATTATGCCGGTATGAGCGATATCTACGCGCTGCTGTTGCTGGTGTCTGCTCTGGCAGGTCTGGGCCGCGGTGGCATCAACTATGTGCCGTGGAATACCTACACCTACATTGCTGACGTGGATGAAGTGATCACTGGTCAACGTCGCGAAGGCATCTTTGCGGGCATCAATGACCTTAACCCGCAAAGCGTCGCAGGCGGGGGCCATCATGCTGGTGGGTATCGTCATGCAGATGTCCGGTTTTGTCAGCGGGCAGAAGGTACAGCCTGAAGAGGTAAGCCACACCATTCTGATGATCCTGAGCGTGGGCACCATTCTGGTCCTGTGCTGCGGCTTCCTGGTGTCACTGCGCTTTAAGCTGAACTTACAAACGCACAGCACGCTGCGGGAAGAGACCGCCAAAATGCGTGAGTCTGGCCGTGCGATGCCGGAGACCGCCACGCCGCAGGCGCGCGCTACGGTCGAAATGCTGGCCCGGTATGCCGTACGACTGCCTGTGGGGTAAACAACAACATCGGCTATCTGAATCGCAATAAACCCGCTGCACCGTCCCTGAAAGAACGTGCTCCACTGAATTCGACATACAACAGAGGTTAAGATTATGAAGGTTTGGCCTGTCAAACATAGCCCGTTACTGCGTCAGCCCGAGCGTTTTATCGCCAGGGATGAACTGAAAGCGCTGATCCAGAAAGTGACGCATAACCTGGTGAACATTCACGATAAAACCGGCGAGTTTTTACTGCGGCTGGACGACGGGCGCGTAATCGACACCAAAGGCTGGGCGGGCTGGGAGTGGACGCCATGGGGTCGGTCTCTACGGTATCTGGCAGTATTACTGCCAGACCGGGGATGAAGGCATGCGCGATATCATCGACAGCTGGTTTGCCGACCGCTTCGCCGAAGGGGCCACGACTAAAAACGTCAACACCATGTCGCCGTTTTTGACCCTTGCGTATCGTTATGAAGAGACGCGCAACCCGGCATGGCTGCCGTGGCTGGAGAGCTGGGCAGAGTGGGCGATGAACGACATGCCGCGCACCGATCACGGCGGTATGCAGCACATCACCCTGGCAGAAGAGAATCATCAGCAGATGTGGGATGACACCCTGATGATGACCGTCCTGCCGCTGGCGAAGATTGGCAAACTGCTTAATAAACCGGAATACGTGGAAGAGGCGGTCTATCAGTTCCTGCTGCATGTGCAAAACCTGATGGATCGGGAGACCGGGCTGTGGTTCCACGGCTGGAACTATGACGGTCAGCACAACTTTGCCAATGCCCGCTGGGCGCGCGGCAACAGCTGGCTGACCATCGTGATACCCGACTTCCTGGAGCTGGTGGATCTGCCGGAGAACAATGCCGTGCGCCGTTATCTGGTGCAGGTGCTGAATGCGCAGATCGCCGCCCTGGCGAAATGTCAGGATGAGAGCGGCCTGTGGCACACGCTGCTTGATGATCCGAACTCCTATCTGGAGGCCTCGGCGACGGCAGGGTTTAGCTACGGGATCCTGAAAGCGGTGCGTAAGCGTTATGTGGCGGCGGAATACGCCATAGTTGCCGAGAAAGCCATTCGCGGGATTGTGAAGAACATCTCCCCGGACGGCGAACTGCTGCAAACCTCGTTTGGAACCGGGATGGGCAGCGATCTGGAGTTCTATCGCCAGATCCCGCTAACCTCCATGCCGTACGGCCAGGCGATGGCGATCCTCTGTTTAACGGAATATCTCCGCAAGTACTTCTGATAATAAAAAACCCGGCAGATGCCGGGTTTTTTATTCGTTCTGTAGCCCTGATGGCGCTTCGCTACCGGGGCTAGCCAATCATCACAGATTACATACGTTCTACGGTTTCGATACCCAGGGTATCCAGACCCAGCTTCAGGGTCTTCGCCGTCAGCTGCGCCAGCTTCAGGCGGCTGTTGCGCACGGCTTCACTCTCTGCAGAGAGAATAGGGCAGTGCTCATAGAAGCCGGAGAACAGACCCGCCAGATCGTACAGGTAGGCACACATCACATGTGGCGTACCGTCGCGGGCGACCACGGCCAGCGTCTCTTCGAACTGCAGCAGGCGCGCCGCCAGCTGAGCTTCGCGATCTTCGCTGATGGTCACCTGCGCCTGGGCCAGCACGCTTTCGTCAATGTCGGCTTTACGGAAGACGGACAGCACACGGGTATAGGCATACTGCATATACGGGGGCGGTGTTGCCTTCGAAGGCCAGCATGTTATCCCAGTCGAAGACATAATCGGTGGTACGGTTCTTGGAGAGATCCGCATACTTCACCGCACCGATACCGACGGCGTTAGCCAGTTTTTCCAGCTCGTCCGCAGGCATGTCCGGGTTTTTCTCGGCCACCAGACGGCGGGCACGTTCCAGCGCCTCGTCCAGCAGATCTGCCAGCTTCACGGTGCCGCCCGCACGGGTTTTGAACGGCTTGCCGTCTTTGCCCAGCATCATGCCGAACATGTGGTGTTCCAGCGGCACGGAATCCGGTACATAGCCTGCTTTACGCACGATGGTCCACGCCTGCATCAGGTGCTGGTGCTGACGGGAGTCGATGTAATAGAGGACGCGATCCGCATGCAGCGTCTCGTAACGATACTTGGCGCAGGCGATGTCGGTCGTGGTATAGAGGTAGCCGCCATCCTTTTTCTGGATGATGACGCCCATCGGTTCGCCTTCTTTGTTTTTATACTCGTCAAGGAAGACCACCGTTGCGCCTTCGCTCTCGACCGCCAGCCCTTTGGCCTTCAGGTCGGCCACGATCCCGGCCAGCATCGGGTTGTACAGGCTCTCGCCCATCACATCCTTACGGGTCAGGGTGACGTTCAGGCGATCGTAGGTGAGCTGGTTCTGGGACATGGTGATATCCACCAGCTGACGCCACATCTGACGGAAATACTCGTCGCCGCCCTGCAGTTTCACCACGTAGCTACGTGCGCGCTCGGCAAAGGCTTCGTCTTCGTCATAGTGCTTTTTCGCGTCGCGGTAGAAGCCTTCGAGGTCGGCCAGCGCCATTTCACCCGCGTTATCCTGCTGCTGCTTTTCCAGCCAGGCGATCAGCATGCCGAACTGAGTACCCCAGTCACCGACGTGGTTCGCGCGGATCACGTTATGGCCGAGGAACTCAAGGGTGCGCACCGATGCGTCGCCGATAATGGTGGAGCGCAGGTGACCTACGTGCATCTCTTTCGCCACGTTAGGGGCGGAGTAGTCAACGACGATGGTTTGCGCTGGTGGCTGCGCCACGCCCAGACGGTCGGACTTCAGGGCCGCATCAACATGCTGCGCCAGGAAGGCAGGGTCGAGGAAGATATTGATAAAGCCCGGCCCGGCGATTTCGGTTTTGCTGGCGATACCCTGGAGATCCAGATGCGTCAGGACCTGCTCTGCGAGTTGTCGCGGCGCCATGCCCAGTTTTTTAGCCACTGCCATCACGCCATTGGCCTGATAGTCGCCAAACTGTACTTTCGCTGACTGACGAACCTGCGGTTCACAGTCTGCAGGTGCGCCTGCAGCAATCAGTGCCTGACTGACTTTTTCTGAGAGAAGAGCCTGAATATTCACCGGGATACCTTACATTTTTGACGCGGGCCATCATGCTGCCGCGCCCGTTAAAGAATTTAGGCCGGGAGTATACTGCAATTGCCCGTTGCCGTCAGCACTGGCTCAAATCAGCGGTTGGTCGTCGGGCAGCAACAGAGTAAATTAACGCTTTTGCATGACGATAAGAGTAGGAATGATGGCGAACTGGCAATCTGTTGACGAGCTGCAGGATATTGCAGCTGATTTACCGCGTTTCACCCAGGCTTTTACAGCACTTACCGGGCGCCTGGGGCTGGATATTGCCCCGCTCGCAGCAGACCATATCTCTCTGCGCTGCCACCAGAACGCCACCGCTGAGCGCTGGCGACGCGGGTTTGAGCAGTGCGGCGAGCTGCTCTCGGAAAACATCATCAATGGCCGCCCGATCTGCCTGTTTAAACTGCATGAGCCGGTGTGCGTTGCTCACTGGCGCTTTACGGTCGTTGAACTGCCGTGGCCGGGTGAGAAACGCTATCCCCTCGAAGGCTGGGAGCACATCGAAATCGTGCTGCCTGGCGACCCCGATACCCTGAATGCCCGTGCCCTGGCGCTGCTGTCTGACCACGGACTGAGCCAGCCTGGGATCTTTGTCAAAACCAGTTCACCAAAAGGGGAGCGCGAACGTCTGCCGAACCCGACGCTGGCGGTCACCGATGGGAGCGTGACGGTGAAGTTTCACCCATGGACCATCGAAGAGATTGTCGCCAGCGAAGAATAATGCATAAGACTTTGTGAGCTGACGCCGTGTCGCAGATATGGCGGCATGGCATGATGCAAAACCTAACCCATCGTAAGGAGGTTTCGTGGCATTGCTGGAGATTTGTTGTTACAGCATGGAGTGTGCCCTGACCGCACAGCAGCAGGGTGCCGATCGTATTGAACTTTGTGCGGCCCCGAAAGAGGGCGGGCTGACCCCCTCGTATGGTGTGCTGAAATCGGTGCGTCAGGCGGTAAGTATCCCCGTGCATCCGATCATTCGCCCCCGCGGCGGGGACTTTTGCTACAGCCCGGGCGAGTTTGACGCCATGCTGGACGATATCGCCCTCGTGAAGCAACTGGGTTTCCCGGGGCTGGTAACCGGCCTGCTGAATGAGGATGGCCATATCGATATGCCGCGTATGCGCCAGATTATGGCCGCCGCGCAGGGGATGGCGGTAACTTTTCATCGCGCCTTCGATATGTGCGTAAATCCGCAGCAAGCCTTTGAAAACCTCGCGGAAACTGGGGGTTGCACGGGTGCTCACCTCCGGCCAGCAGCCCTCTGCCGAAAAAGGTATTTCATTAATTAAGGAACTAAAAGGGCGATCAGGTGTTCCAATAATAATGGCGGGTGCTGGCGTTCGCGCCGCTAACCTGGAAACGTTTTTACAGGCAGGGGTAGAAGAGCTTCACAGCTCGGCAGGCAAATGGTTGCCGTCACCCATGCGCTATCGCAACACAGGCTTGTCGATGTCGACGGATGCCGAAGCGGATGAATATTCCCGCTATGGCGTCGATGGCGAGTCGGTTGCAGAGATGAAGGCGATAATCGAAAGGTTTCGCCGCTGAAACAGTTTTTACCGCGCATCATGTCGCCCAATATGATGCTTGTTTGTACCAGGCCCCTGCAATTTCAACAGGGGTCTTTTTTTGTCCATTTTATCCTTCCTGTTTCAAGCCACGCCGCTGCAACCTGAAATAGTCGGGATAAAACGCGCCCGATTAAGGCCGGGTCAGGCGAAGCCGCCACCCGGCAAAACACTAGGGTTTGGTGGCAATCAATACCGCACGGATCGGCGCCGGATAACCTTCAATGGTTTTTGTCCGATCGTCAGGATCGAGGAATTCGGCCAGCGACTCGGTGGTCATCCACTCGGTGCGGCGCTGCTCTTCGGTGGTGGTGACGCAAACATCGGCAATGCGGATATCAACAAAACCGCACTTCGCCAGCCAGTTTTTCAGCGCCAGCGCTGATGGGATAAAGTAGACGTTACGCATCTGCGCATAACGGTCGCCCGGCACCAGCACCGCATTTTCATCGCCCTCAATCACCAGCGTTTCCAGCACCAGTTCACCGCCACTGACCAGCTGATCTTTCAGCTGCCACAGGTGTTCCAGCGGGGAACGGCGATGATAGAGCACGCCCATTGAGAAGACAGTATCAAACGCCGCCAGAGCCGGAAGCTGCTCGATGCCCAACGGCAGCAGGTGCGCGCGCTGGTCGTTGCCCAGCAGTTTGCGCACGGCTTCGAATTGACAGAGGAATAACTGCATTGGGTCAATACCGACCGCCAGATGGGCGCCTGCGCCGATCATGCGCCACAGGTGATACCCGCTGCCGCAGCCCACGTCCAGAATGGTACGCCCGGTTAAATCGGACAGGTGCGGTAACACGCGATCCCATTTCCAGTCTGAATGCCATTCAGTGTCGATATGCATGCCATACAGGGAGAACGGCCCCTTACGCCACGGCATCAGATTGCGCATCAGCTTGTCGAGGCGCAGCATCTGGCCTTCGCTCAGCGGCGTTTCGCTTTCAGCGGTGACGCTGTGCAGCAGATCCAGCTTATAAGGGGTCATCTCCGGCAGAAACTCGACCGCGTTACTCCACTGCTTAAACTGGCCGTGCAGCGATTCGCGCTGCCAGGCGGCGATCTGCCCTGGCAGGGTTTCCAGCCAGTGCGACAGGTGATTTTTAGCAATCAGCTGATAAAAGTTACCGAAATCAATCATGCATCACCGCCTTTAAGCGCCACCAGAGAGCCAAAGTTAAAGCACTGGAACCACAGCTCGCTGTGGGCGAACCCGGCCTTATGCAGGCGGGCCTTGTGCGTTTCAACCGAGTCGGTCAGCATCACGTTCTCCAGCATGCTGCGCTTCTGGCTGATCTCCAGCTCGCTGTAGCCGTTGGCCCGTTTGAAATCGTGGTGCATGTTGAACAGCAGTTCGCCGACGGTGGCATCTTCGAAGCTGAATTTCTCAGACAGCACCAGCGCGCCGCCAGGGTTCAGCCCCTGATAAATTTTGTCCAGCAACAGCTGACGATCGTCCGGCTCCAGGAATTGCAGGGTAAAATTCAGCACCACCATCGAGGCGTTTTTAATCTCAATATGGCGGATATCGCCTTCGACCACCTCGACCGGGGTCGGCGCTTTCCAGGCGTCGATATGGCGACGGCAACGTTCGACCATTGCCGGTGAGTTATCGACAGCAATGATATTACAGCCGTCGTGCTTGATGTTACGACGAACCGACAGCGTGGCCGCGCCAAGTGAACATCCCAGATCGTAGACCTGCGTGCCGGGCTGAACAAAACGTTCCGCCAGCATGCCGATCATGGAGATGATATTGGAGTAGCCGGGAACCGAGCGCTGGATCATATCCGGAAGACTTCCGCTACCCGTTCATCGAAGGTCCAGTCGCCCAGACTGGCGATAGGCGCAGAAAAAAAGCGTGTCACGATCTGACATAACGTAAAAATCCGGGAAAAATAAAGGGGCGTATTGTGCGCTAATGCAATGAGAAAACCAACTCCCACGGCATATACCACAGGTTAGCCAGCACCATTAGCACAAGCGAACACCAGGTGGCGCTCATACCGGAGCGGCGCCAGCGGAACAGGCGCTGATGCAGACCATAATAGTGCATCAGACGTCCGGCAATCAGCAGCAGGCCGCAGACATGCACCATCCAGGTCTCGGCACCGTTCATTTCCATAAACAACAGCAGGATCAAGGCAGCCGGGATGTACTCCACCGCATTGCCATGAATGCGGATCGCGGTTTGCAGCTCCGAAAACCCACCGTCGCCATAAGAGACGCGGTATAACATCCGCAGGCGCGCAACATCGAACGAAAACTTAATTAACAGTAACGCACCCAGCACCGCATACAGCGCGCAAACCATACAAACTCCCTGTTTTTTGGCAGATGGCACTTCATATGATAGGGGCTGGGATCAGAAAAGAGAAGATTGCTGCGGAATGGTGGGGGCATCGCCCATCGACGGAGCCACGTCCCGCAAGGCTTGCCAGAGAGCATCGACCAGTTCAGGCGCCTGGGCAATATCAGGCGTATGTAAAAAAAGATACGGCGTGGCGGTCTGTTCCCACTTCGCCAGGGTCTGCAGCCAGACGGCAAACAGCGCCTGGTTTTGCGGCATATTGTCGCTGCCGATAAAACGCACCATCGGGTTGCTGGCGGTCATCACCGCATGCACCGGCACTTTCGGTTTTTTGCGCTGGGCGTCGATGATGGCTTCGTTGTGCGGCACGGCGGCATGTACCGGACGGCTGTCAAGGATGGTTCGATTGACGCCGCGCTCGTGCAGACCGCGATTGAGCGCTTGCTCTGCCTCGCCTTTCATGAAGAACTCAGGATGACGAACTTCAACCCCGTAGGTAAATTCCCGGGGCAGGCCATCGAGGAACTGCCATAATGCAGGCAGATCGCGGGGGCCAAAGGTGGCGGGGAGCTGCACCCAGTACTGGCCGATGCGGTTCGCCAGCGGTGACAGCCGGGAGAAAAACTCCTCGGTCAAATCGTCGCAATTACGCAGCGCGGCCTGATGGGAGATGGTGGCCGGGAATTTAAAGCAAAAACGAAAATCGTCGCGGGTTTGCTCCCGCCAGCGCGCCACCACCTCGGCCTTTGGCAGGGCGTACAGCGTGGTGTTGCCCTCCACACAGTTAAAGTGGCGGGCGTACTCTTCAAGACCGTTAATGCCCAGCCGCACCCACTTCGGGTGCGACCATTGGGGTAAACCCAGATAGATCATAGCGCGTTGATAATCTCTTCAGTGCTGCGCACACGGGCGATGCGCGGGAAGATATGGGTCATGCTGGCCTGGTGCTGCTCGGTGGTGGCCGTGCTGCATGCATCTTCGGCGATCACCAGATTAAAGCCCATCTCCCAGGCGTTGCGCGCGTAGATTCCACGCCAATATTGGTGGCGATCCCGCAGAGAATTATAGTCTCGATGCCGCGACGACGCAGCTGCAGCTCAAGATCGGTGCCGTAGAAAGCGCCCCACTGGCGTTTGGTCACTTCAATATCGCTCTCCTGCTTGCCAAGTGACAGCGGGTAGTCCCACCAGTTGTCCGGCAGGGCATGGGCCGCCCCCTGGGCATCGACAGGCTGTTTCAGCGCTTCGGCGAAGTCAGCAGACCAGCCGACACGGACCAACACCACCGGCGAACCGTTGGCGCGGCATTTTTTGTGCCAGGCGGGCGCTGCGGCTGACCACGTCCTGGGCGGTATGCGGGCCACCGGCAAAGGGCAGGATCCCTTCCTGTAAATCGATGACGACCAGGGCAGTTTTAGCAGCGTCGAATGTCAACATGGTTTTTCCTGTTAAATAGTTAGTGTTGCTAATACCTTACGCTGCCATGGCGTGTTCCGGGCCTGATATTTTTGTTAATTTTTGTGAGAATATGCAAGATGCGAGCAGCAATCGCGCGTCTGGTGTGCTTCTCTCTTATCGTCTGGCGGAATTTCCAGTATAATAAGCCGCCTTTTTTCATCCAGTTTGACATACAGAAAGCTGCGACCTTGTAGCCTGCGGCTAAGTTAAGGGATATCTCATGCGTACAGAATATTGCGGGCAGCTGCGTCAGTCCCACGTCGGACAGCAGGTGACCCTGTGTGGTTGGGTCAACCGTCGTCGTGATCTTGGCAGCCTTATCTTTATCGATATGCGCGACCGTGAAGGCATCGTGCAGGTGTTTTTCGATCCAGATCGTGCCGACGCGTTAAAGCTGGCCTCCGAGCTGCGTAATGAGTTCTGCATCCAGGTGACCGGCACCGTGCGTGCGCGTGACGAAAAGAACATCAACAGCGACATGGCGACCGGCGAAATCGAAGTGCTGGCGACCGATCTGACCATTATTAACCGTTCAGAATCACTGCCGCTGGACTTCAACCACGTCAATACCGAAGAAGCGCGTCTGAAATATCGCTACCTCGACCTGCGTCGCCCGGAAATGGCCGAGCGCCTGAAAACCCGTGCGAAAATCACCAGCCTGGTGCGCCGCTTTATGGACGATCACGGTTTCCTCGATATCGAAACCCCGATGCTGACCAAAGCGACCCCGGAAGGCGCACGTGACTACCTCGTGCCGTCCCGTGTGCATAAAGGTAAATTCTACGCGCTGCCACAGTCTCCTCAGCTGTTCAAACAGCTGCTGATGATGTCCGGTTTCGATCGTTATTATCAGATCGTGAAATGCTTCCGTGACGAAGACCTGCGTGCTGACCGTCAGCCTGAATTCACCCAGATCGACGTCGAGACCTCCTTCATGACCGCCGAGCAGGTGCGTGAAGTGATGGAAGCGCTGGTGCGTAGCCTGTGGCAGGACGTGAAGGGCGTGGATCTGGGCGATTTCCCAATCATGACCTTCGCCGAAGCGGAACGTCGTTACGGCTCCGACAAACCAGACCTGCGTAACCCGATGGAGCTGGTGGACGTTGCTGACCTGCTGAAAGACGTTGAGTTTGCCGTCTTCTCCGGCCCGGCTAACGATGCGAAAGGCCGCGTGGGCTGCTCTGCGCGTACCGGGTGGCGCAAGCTTAAGCCGTAAGCAAATCGACGACTACGGCAACTTCATCAAGATTTATGGCGCGAAAGGCCTGGCTTATATCAAAGTCACCGAGCGTGCAAAAGGCATCGAAGGCATCACCAGCCCGGTCGCCAAATTCCTCAATGCTGACATCGTGGAATCCATTCTGGCGCGTACTGAAGCCCAGGACGGAGACATGATCTTCTTCGGCGCAGACAATAAGAAAGTGGTAGCGGATTCAATGGGTGCCCTGCGTCTGAAGCTGGGTAAAGACCTGAGCCTGACCGACGAAGCCAAATGGGCGCCGCTGTGGGTAATCGACTTCCCAATGTTTGAAGACGACGGCGAAGGCGGTCTGACCGCGATGCACCACCCGTTCACCTCTCCGAAAGAGATGACCGCGGCAGAGTTGAAGGCCGCCCCGGAAGATGCAGTGGCAAACGCCTATGACATGGTGATCAACGGCTACGAAGTCGGCGGCGGTTCCGTGCGTATTCACAGCGGCGACATGCAGCAGACCGTATTCGGCATTCTGGGCATCAACGAACAGGAACAGCGCGAGAAGTTTGGCTTCCTGCTGGACGCCCTGAAGTACGGCACGCCGCCGCACGCAGGCCTAGCGTTTGGTCTGGATCGTCTGACCATGCTGCTGACCGGCACCGACAACATCCGTGATGTTATCGCCTTCCCGAAAACCACCGCTGCGGCCTGTCTGATGACCGAAGCGCCAAGCTTTGCTAACCCAACCTCACTGACCGAGCTGGGTATCGAAGTGGTGAAAAAGGAAGAGAAAAACTGATATGACATATAAGCTTCCCGTTTCTGTCTTAGTTGTCATTTATGCCCAGGACACGAAGCGGGTGCTGATGTTGCAGCGGCGCGACGATCCCGCGTTCTGGCAGTCGGTAACCGGCAGTCTGGAAGAGGGTGAAACCGCGCTGCAGGCCGCCGCGCGCGAAGTAAAGGAAGAGGTCGCCATTGATGTTGCTCGCGAGCAACTGACCCTGACGGACTGTCAGCGCACGGTGGATTTTGAAATTTTTAGCCATTTACGTCATCGCTATGCGCCGGGGACCGAACGCAATACAGAATCCTGGTTCTGCCTTGCGCTTCCCCACGAGCGGGAGATCGTGTTCACCGAACACCTGACTTACCGCTGGGTTAATGCGGTCGAGGCCGCAGGCTTAACCAAGTCGTGGAGCAACCGGCAGGCGATTGAAGAATTTGTAATCAATGTTAATTAATTTCCAGGCATTTCAGTTATCAGGAAGACGGCAAGGCCGAGCATCGCCAGTCGCTTACGTGGGTAAGTGACGGGTGTAAGCGGGCGTAGCCAACGCAACTGGTGGCTGAACGGCGCAGGATAATTTTTGAGGAACTTTTTATGGCAGGTCATAGTAAGTGGGCCAACACCAAACACCGCAAAGCGGCACAGGATGCCAAGCGCGGTAAGATCTTTACCAAAATCATTCGCGAACTGGTGACTGCAGCCCGTCTGGGCGGCGGCGACGCCGGTTCTAACCCGCGTCTGCGCGCAGCGATCGATAAAGCGCTGAGCAACAACATGACCCGTGACACGCTGAACCGTGCTATCGCCCGTGGCGTAGGCGGCGACGATGACACCAACATGGAAACCATCATTTATGAAGGGTACGGTCCAGGCGGCACGGCGGTCATGATTGAGTGCCTGTCCGACAACCGTAACCGTACCGTTGCTGAAGTGCGTCACGCCTTCACCAAAACCGGTGGCAACCTGGGCACCGACGGTTCCGTAGCTTACCTGTTCAGCAAAAAAGGCGTGATCTCTTTCGAGAAAGGCGACGAAGACGTGATCATGGAAGCCGCGCTGGAAGCCGGTGCTGAAGACGTGGTGACCTACGACGACGGCGCGATTGATGTTTATACCGCATGGGAAGAGATGGGCGCGGTGCGTGATGCGCTGGAAGCGGCTGGCCTGAAAGCCGACGCGGCTGAAGTTACCATGATCCCGTCCACCAAAGCGGACATGGATGCGGAAACCGCACCAAAACTGCTGCGTCTGATCGACATGCTCGAAGATTGCGACGACGTGCAGGAAGTTTACCACAACGGTGAAATCTCCGACGAGGTTGCGGCAACGCTGTAATGGCTGAGCCTAAACCGACAACCGGAGAGGCGTGATGGCGATCATTCTCGGCATTGACCCTGGCTCACGCATCACCGGTTATGGCGTCATCCGCCAGGTCGGGCGTCAGTTAACCTACCTGGGCAGCGGATGTATCCGCACTAAAGTGGACGATCTGCCGTCGCGCCTGAAGCTTATCTATGCAGGCGTGACGGAGATCGTCACTCAGTTCCAGCCGGATTTTTTCGCCATCGAACAGGTGTTTATGGCGAAAAACGCCGACTCGGCGCTGAAGCTCGGTCAGGCCCGTGGCGTGGCGATTGTCGCGGCGATGAATCAGGACCTGCCCGTGTTCGAATACGCTGCGCGACAGGTCAAGCAAACCGTGGTAGGCAATGGCGGGGCAGATAAAAGTCAGGTGCAGCATATGGTGCGCACATTGCTGAAACTGCCGGCCAATCCGCAGGCGGATGCCGCCGATGCGCTGGCCATCGCGATAACCCATTGCCACGTCACCCAGAACGCGATGCAAATAAGCGAATCGCGGCTCAATCTGGCCCGAGGCCGATTGCGTTAAATGAAAAATCAGGCTGGATGTTTATCCAGCCTTTTTTTATGATGGCAGCGGTAAATTTTAGTTCTTAACGCAGGAGCGTCACGTGATAGGCAGACTCAGAGGCATCATCCTCGAAAAACAACCCCCGATAGTGCTGCTTGAGACCGGAGGCGTGGGCTACGAAGTCCATATGCCAATGACCTGTTTCTACGAACTGCCGGAAGTGGGTAAAGAGGCAATAATTTTTACCCACTTTATCGTGCGTGAAGATGCTCAGCTGCTGTTTGGCTTCAATGACAAGCAGGAACGTACCCTGTTTAAAGAGCTGATTAAGACCAACGGCGTCGGCCCGAAACTGGCCCTGGCGATCCTGTCCGGGATGTCGGCGCAGCAGTTCGTGAATGCTGTTGAGCGTGAAGAGCTGGCGGCCCTGGTGAAACTTCCTGGCATCGGCAAGAAAACGGCAGAACGCCTGATTGTCGAAATGAAAGACCGCTTCAAAGGTCTGCATGGCGATCTGTTTACGCCAGCAGCCGATCTGGTGCTGACATCCCCTGCGGGTCCGTCTGACGATGATGCGGAGCAGGAAGCGGTTGCCGCGCTGGTGGCGCTGGGCTATAAACCTCAGGAAGCGAGCCGGATGGTCAGCAAAATTGCTAAACCGGACGCCACCAGTGAAACCCTGATTCGTGAAGCGCTGCGCGCGGCGTTGTGAGGTAAAGGATGATTGAAGCAGACCGTCTGGTCTCGGCAGGCAATGTTCAGGCAGAAGATCTGGTGGACCGTGCGATCCGCCCGAAGCTGCTTGATGAGTATATTGGCCAGCCGCAGGTGCGCTCGCAAATGGAGATCTTTATCCAGGCAGCAAAATTACGCGGCGATGCCCTCGATCATCTGCTGATTTTTGGCCCGCCAGGATTGGGGAAAACCACACTTGCCAACATCGTTGCCAACGAAATGGGGGTCAATCTGCGTACGACCTCCGGCCCGGTGCTGGAGAAGGCAGGCGATCTGGCAGCGATGCTGACGAACCTTGAACCTCACGATGTGCTGTTTATCGATGAGATCCACCGCCTGTCACCGGTGGTGGAAGAGGTGCTTTATCCGGCGATGGAAGACTACCAGCTGGATATCATGATTGGCGAAGGCCCGGCGGCGCGCTCGATTAAAATCGATCTGCCACCTTTCACCCTGATTGGCGCCACCACCCGCGCAGGCTCGTTAACCTCGCCGCTGCGCGACCGTTTCGGCATCGTACAGCGACTGGAGTTTTATCAGGTGCCCGATCTCCAGCACATTGTCAGCCGCAGCGCGCGCTACATGGGGCTGGAGATGAGCGAAGAGGGGGCTTTTGAAGTGGCGAAGCGTTCCCGCGGAACACCGCGTATCGCCAACCGTCTGCTGCGCAGGGTGCGTGATTTTGCCGAAGTGAAGCACGACGGCTCCATTTCGCTGGAGATCGCCGCCCAGGCACTGGATATGTTGAACGTGGATGCCGAAGGGTTTGATTACATGGACCGTAAGTTGCTGCTGGCGGTGCTGGACAAATTCTTTGGTGGGCCGGTCGGGCTGGATAACCTGGCGGCCGCCATCGGTGAAGAGCGGGAAACCATTGAAGATGTGCTTGAGCCATACCTGATCCAGCAGGGCTTTTTGCAGCGTACACCGCGCGGGCGCATGGCAACGGTGCGAGCCTGGGATCACTTTGGCATTACGCCACCGGCGATGCCATGACCCCGATGGAAAAGGCCGGATGGCGATAGCGCCTTATCCGGCTTAGAGCAATTGCAGGCCCGGTAGGCGAAGCGCCACCGGGCATCACATCAGCTGGCAGGTTTCTTCATCATACTGAAGATAAACAGCGTTGCCGCACACAGTACCACTGACGGCCCGGCGGGCGTGTCGTAAAACGCTGAGAAAGTTAACCCACCGGTCACGGCAATCATCCCCACCCCTACTGCAACACCGGCCATCTGCTCCGGCGTACGGGCAAAACGGCGCGCGGTCGCGGCGGGAATGATCAGCAGTGAAGTGATGATCAGCGCCCCGACAAACTTCATCGCCACGCCAATGGTCAGCGCGGTCACCAGCATCAGCAGTAACTTCACGCGTTGTAACTTCACGCCGTCAACAAAGGCCAAATCCGGGCTGATGGTCATTGCCAGCAGGCTGCGCCACTGCCACAGCAGGATAGCCAGCACGATCACCACCCCGATGGCGATGGCGATCAGATCGTCCGGCGTGACCGCCAGTAGATCGCCAAAAAGATAGGCCATCAGATCCACGCGAATATTGGACATCAGGCTGACCACCACCAGACCCAGCGACAGGGCGCTGTGCGCCATAATCCCGAGCAGCGTATCCACTGCCAGATGAGGGCGCTTTTCCAGCCACACCAGACCGGCGGCCAGCAGCAGCGTGACTGCAATCACCGCATAGAACGGATTCACATCCAGCAGTAAGCCAAATGCCACCCCTAACAGGGAGGCGTGGGCGAGGGTATCGCCAAAATAAGACATCCGGCGCCAGACGACAAACGAGCCGAGAGGACCCGCCGCGCAGGCGAGCATCATCCCGGCCAGCCAGCCGGGCAATAAGAGTTCAATCATGAGTTACCGTTTCCCCGGCGCAGGACAATGCGTCCCTGCAAATCATGGCGGTGGTTGTGATGGTGGCGATAAATGCCCAGCTGTTCGGCGCCGCGAGGGCCAAACATCGAGATAAACTCAGGGTGCATGGAGACCACTTCCGGTGTGCCAGAGCAGCAGATGTGATGGTTCAGACACAGCACTTCGTCCGTTTTTGCCATCACCAGATGCAGGTCGTGCGAGACCATCAGCACGGCGCAGTCCAGCTCTTTACGCAGCTGATCGATCAGGTCATACAGCGCTACCTGACCGTTGACGTCCACACCCTGCGTCGGTTCGTCGAGCACCAGCAGCTGCGGCTTGTTCAACAGCGCGCGAGCCAGCAGCACGCGCTGGGTTTCGCCGCCGGAGAGCTTTTGCAGGGGCGCATCGATCAGATGCCCGGCCTGCACCCGTTTGAGCGCCGGAAGAATGTCCTCTTTACGCGTGTCGGGACGCAGACGCAGGAAACGGCTTTACCGTCAGCGGCAAAGTCGCGTCCAGATGCAGCTTTTTGCGGCACGTAACCGATGCGCAGTTGCCGGTCACGCTTGATAAGGCCGCTGTCGGGTGCTACCAGGCCCAGCACCACGCGTACCAGCGTCGATTTACCTGCGCCATTAGGACCCAGTAGCGTCAAAATTTTGCCAGGCTTCAAATCCAGCGAAACGTCAGAGAGGACGCGGCGCTGACCGAATGAAACCGAAATGTTTTCGAGAGATACCAGATTCGTCATATCAATTTTATGCTTGCAGAAGTCAACGAATGTTATAATATCACATTTCGCCCACTCATTACGATGAATAGTCGCATTATGTTACAGAAAAATACGCTTCTTTTCGCAGCATTATCCGCTGCCCTTTGGGGTTCAACAGCACAAGATGTTAACGCCGCTGTTGTCGCTTCGCTTAAACCGCTCGGGTTTATCGCTTCCGCTATCGCAGATGGCGTGACGGAAACCCAGGTGCTCCTGCCTGATGGCGCCTCTGAGCACGATTATTCCCTGCGCCCTTCGGACGTAAAACGCTTACAAAACGCAGACTTAGTGGTCTGGATTGGCCCAGAGATGGAAGCCTTCATGCAAAAGTCGGCAAATCAGTTGCCAGAGGCTAAAAAGGTTACCATTGCTAATCTATCTGGTGTGAAACCGCTTCTCATGAAAGGGTCTGAGGATGACGATCATGACCACGATCACGGTACAGCGGAAGGGGAAAAAAGGTGACGAACATCACCATCATGGTGACTACAACATGCACCTTTGGCTGTCCCCAGAAATAGCACGGCTTTCGGCGGTTGCAATCCATGAAAAATTAGTGGAACTTATGCCGCAAAGTCGAGCCAAACTTGACGCCAACCTGAAGGATTTTTGAGGCACAACTTGCCGCAACCGACAAGCAGGTGGGTACCGAGCTCGCACCATTGAAAGGTAAAGGATATTTCGTTTTTCATGACGCCTACGGGTACTACGAAAAACACTACGGTCTCACGCCGCTTGGCCATTTCACCGTCAATCCAGAAATTCAACCCGGTGCGCAGCGTTTACATGAAATCAGAACACAGTTGGTTGAGCAAAAAGCGTCCTGCGTTTTTGCTGAGCCACAGTTCAGGCCAGGCGGTCGTTGAAGCCGTGGCAAGGGGTACGTCCGTGCGTATGGGCACCCTTGACCCACTTGGTACCTCTATCCAGTTGAGCAAAGCGAGCTATTCGCAGTTTCTCAGCCAACTGGCGAACCAGTATGCGAGCTGCCTGAAAGGAGATTAACGAGGAAGTGAATACGTGCAACAGATAGCCCGCTCTGTCGCCCTGGCATTTAATAATCTGCCCCGGCCCCACCGCGTCATGCTGGGGTCGCTTACTGTTCTCACCTTAGCGGTCGCCGTCTGGCGGCCCTATGTTTACCACCCTAATTCCGCGCCAGTTATTAAAACTATCGAACTGGAAAAAAAGTGAAATCCGCTCGCTGTTACCCGAAGCCAGTGAACCTATCGATCAGGCCCCGCAGGGAAGAGGAAGCTATTCCGCAGGATGAGCTTGACGATAAAACGGAAGCTGAAGTGGCGTGCATGAATATGTCGTCTCCACTGGGGATACATTAAGCAGCATTCTGAATCAGTACGGCATTGAAATGGGCGAAATCAGCCAGCTTGCCGCGTCCGATAAAGAGCTGCGTAACCTGAAAATCGGCCAACAGATCTCCTGGACCCTGACTGACAGCGGCGATTTACAGCGTCTGACCTGGGAAGTTTCCCGTCGCGAAAACCCGCACCTACGATCGTGCTGAAAACGGTTTCAAGATGACCAGCGAAATGCAGCAGGGCGACTGGGTTAATAGCGCTATCAAAGGTACGTTAAGTGGCGGCAGTTTTGTTGCCAGCGCCCGTGAAGCCGGGCTGACCAGCGGCGAAATCAGTTCGGTGATCAAAGCCATGCAGTGGCAGATGGACTTCCGCAAGCTGAAAAAAGGCGATGCCTTCTCGGTGCTGATGTCCCGCGAGATGCTGGACGGCAAGCGTGAGCAGAGCCAACTGCTGGGTGTACGTTTGCGCTCAAGCGGGAAAGATTACTACGCCATCCGCGCTGAAGATGGCAAATTCTACGATCGCAACGGTACGGGACTGGCGAAAGGTTTCTTACGCTTCCCGACCTCAAAACAGTTCCGTGTCTCGTCGAACTTTAACCCGCGCCGTCTGAACCCGGTGACCGGCCGCGTGGCCCCGCACCGTGGTGTGGATTTCGCCATGCCGCAGGGAACCCCTGTTCTGGCCGTGGGTGATGGCGAAGTGGTGATGGCCAAACGCAGCGGTGCGGCGGGCTATTATGTAGCCGTGCGTCACGGGCGAACCTACACCACCCGCTATATGCACCTGCGTAAGCTGCTGGTGAAGCCGGGCCAGAAGGTGAAACGTGGCGACCGTATTGCGCTGTCAGGCAATACCGGCCGTTCTACCGGCCCGCATCTGCACTATGAAGTGTGGATCAACCAGCAGGCGGTCAACCCGTTAACGGCGAAGTTGCCGCGTACCGAAGGGCTGACCGGCAAAGACCGCAGCGATTATCTGGCGCAGGTCAAAGAGGTTATTCCGCAGCTCAGTATTGATTAATTCTGCAGCGTCAGAAGCCGGTGCGTTACTGCACCGGCTTTTTCTTTTGTGCCTTGCGCATGGCCTCGCTAAACTAACGCATTACTCTTTTAAGCATCACCCGCCCTGGAAAAAGCATGGAAACCCAAAAAAACAACAGTGAGTACATTCCTGAATTCGAAAAGTCCTTTCGTCATCCGCGCTTCTGGGGCGCCTGGCTGGGTGTGTATGCCTTTGCAGGCCTGGCGATGCTGCCTGCGTCCGTGCGCGATCCGCTGCTGGGCAAAGTGGGGCGTCTGGCGGGCAAGCTGGGTAAAAGCGCCCGTCGTCGCGCGCAGATAAACCTTTTCTATTGCTTCCCGGAGAAGAGCGAGGCGGAGCGTGAAGCGATCATTGATGAGATGTTCACAACCGCGCCGCAAGCGATGGCGATGATGGGCGAGTTGGCGTTACGCGGGCCGGAAAGGGTCGCCAGCCGCGTTGACTGGAAAGGGCTGGAGATCATCGAGGAGATGCGTCGCAATGACGAGAAGGTGATCTTCCTGGTGCCGCATGGCTGGGGCGTGGATATTCCGGCGATGCTGATGGCCTCGCAGGGGCAGAAAATGGCGGCTATGTTCCACAATCAGGGGAACAAGGTTTTCGACTATGTATGGAATACGGTGCGTCGCCGCTTTGGCGGCCGCCTGCACGCCCGTAACGACGGCATCAAACCTTTTATTAAATCCGTACGTCAGGGCTATTGGGGCTACTATCTGCCGGACCAGGATCACGGGGCGGAACACAGCGAATTTGTTGATTTCTTTGCCACCTATAAAGCGACGCTGCCCGCCATTGGCCGGTTAATGAAGGTATGTCAGGCGCGGGTGATCCCGTTATTCCCGATCTACGACGGCAAGACTCATCGCCTGACGATTGAAGTACGCCCGCCGATGGACGATCTCCTTACCGCCGACGACAACACCATTGCGCGCCGCATGAATGAAGAGGTGGAGATTCTGGTGGGGCCGCATGCGGAGCAGTACACCTGGATCCTGAAGCTGCTTAAGACGCGCAGGCCGGGCGAGAAAGAACCGTATAAGCGTAAAGAGCTGTATCCTAAAAAATAAAAAATCCCCCCGGTTTCGGGGGATTTTTTTATGGCAAGCTATGTGCGCGCTTATGGAAAGCCGCGCAAAGGGCTTATTCGACGGTCATCACGCGGGTGGTGTTGGTAGAGCCGATGGTGCTCATCACATCGCCCTGGGTCACGATGACGATATCACCGGAAACCAGATAACCTTTATCGCGCAGCAGGTTCACTGCGTCGTTCGCCGCAGCCACGCCGTCGTTGTTGCTGTCGAAGAACACCGGCGTTACGCCACGATACAGCGCAGTCAGGTTCAGGGTGCGCTCATGACGGGACATAGCGAAGATCGGCAGACCGGAGCTGATGCGCGAGGTCATCAGTGCGGTGCGGCCGGATTCGGTCATGGTGATGATTGCCGTCACGCCCTTCAGGTGGTTAGCGGCATACATTGCAGACATCGCAATGGCTTCTTCCACGTTGTCGAACTGAATGTCCAGACGGTGCTTGGAGACGTTGATGCTTGGGATCTTCTCTGCACCCAGGCAGACGCGCGCCATCGCGGCCACGGTTTCTGCAGGATACTGGCCCGCAGCGGTTTCGGCTGACAGCATTACCGCATCGGTACCGTCGAGCACGGCGTTCGCCACGTCCATTACTTCCGCACGGGTCGGCATTGGGTTAGTGATCATCGACTCCATCATCTGGGTCGCAGTGATCACGGAACGGTTAAGCTGACGGGCACGGCGGATCAGCGCCTTCTGGATCCCGACCAGTTCCGGGTCGCCAATCTCAACGCCCAGGTCACCACGGGCCACCATCACCACGTCAGAAGCAAGGATGATGTCATCCATCGCGTCCTGGCTACACACCGCTTCAGCACGTTCCACTTTCGCGACGATTTTGGCATCGCAACCTGCATCACGTGCCAGACGGCGAGCGTAGTTCAGATCTTCGCCGCAGCGCGGGAAGGAGACAGCCAGGTAGTCAACGCCAATCTCAGCCGCGGTGAGGATGTCGGCCTTGTCTTTTTCGGTCAGGGCTTCGGCAGAGAGACCGCCGCCCAGTTTGTTGATGCCTTTATTGTTGGAGAGCGGGCCGCCAACGGTCACTTCGGTGAAGACCTTCATGCCCTGAACTTCCAGCACTTTCAGCTGAACGCGACCGTCGTCGAGCAGCAGGATATCGCCCGGAACCACGTCAGCAGGCAGGCCTTTATAGTCGATGCCGACTTTCTCTTTATCGCCTTCGCCTTTGCTCAGGTTAGCGTCGAGCAGGAATTTATCACCGATATTGAGGAAAACTTTGCCTTCTTTGAAGGTCGATACGCGGATTTTAGGACCCTGAAGGTCACCGAGGATAGCGACATGACGTCCCAGTTTTGCCGCAATCTCACGGACCTTATCTGCACGTAATTTATGATCTTCCGGTGTCCCGTGAGAAAAGTTCATACGTACCACGTTGGCACCTGCCGCGATGATTTTCTCGAGGTTATTATCGCGATCGGTAGCCGGGCCTAAGGTGGTAACGATCTTGGTTCTGCGAAGCCTTCTGGACATGTAATACTCCGTTGTCTGAAACAACCTGGTGTTGCGTGAACGATGATTCGGCACGTTGTCCGCCGTAATACCAACAAGAAACTTACCGAATGCCGAAAAAAGTAACAACTTTATCAGTGACGATCAGGGAACTTCACCCTTAATCAACAACGCTTTATCAAAACGCGATTCCTTGAGCGCTTCTTTGACACGCTTCAAGTTATCTCTGAATTTTGCCCCACGGCGCAGGGTAAAGCCGGTGGCCAGCACGTCGATGACGGTTAACTGCGCCAGGCGCGACACCATCGGCATGTAAATATCGGTGTCTTCCGGCACATCGAGCGTGATCGCCAGTGTCGCTTCACGCGCCAGCGGCGTACCGGTGGTGGTGAGGGCAATTACCATGGCATCGTTTTCACGCGCCAGCTGGGCCAACTCCACCAGACTCTTGGTGCGCCCAGTATGCGATATCAACACCACCACGTCATCTTCGTTACAATTCATACAACTCATGCGTTGCAGCACGATGTCGTCGGAATAGATAACCGGGACATTAAAACGAAAAAATTTATTCATTGCATCATGTGCGACGGCGGCTGACGATCCTAGACCAAAGAAAGCAATCTTTTTGGCTTGGGTCAGCAGGTCAACCGCCCGGTTAACCGAACTCATATCCAGGGACTGACGCACCTGGTCCAGCGTCGCCATCGCCGATTCGAAAATTTTGCCGGTGTAGGCCTCTACGCTGTCGTCTTCATCGACATTGCGGTTTACATAGGGAGTGCCGTTAGCCAGACTTTGCGCCAGATGGAGTTTAAAATCCGGGTAGCCACGCGTCTCCATGCTGCGGCAGAAGCGGTTAACGGTTGGTTCGCTGACCCCCGACTCCTGAGCCAGAGTGGCGATGCTGGAATGAATGGCCTGCGCGGGGGCGGCGAGAATTACTTCAGCCACTTTTCGCTCGGATTTGCTAAGGTGTTCCAGTTGAAACTGGATTTTTTCTAGCATGTTCATTATTAACACGGCGCTCATCGGTGGAAACGATTTCATTAATGGGTGAAATCGCGATTCGAATTAGCAAGAATATACGCCTGTGATATGCCAAAAAGGACAAACCCGGAAAAAATGTTGTTGTTTTTTTTCATTACTTGATCGCGGTCGGATTTTAGCAACAACCTGATAGCGCAAAATTTCACCCATTTGCCCGTTATTACCCTTCGCTGTATCAGCGTCTGGCGAAATTTCGCGGTATCGCACGCGAGGATAAGTGCAAATGGTTTCGGGAATGACATAAAAGCAGTAGAGTGCATGTAATAAAATTACAACGATATTCTGGCAAAAGCACCAGGGTATCCAACTGAGGAGAATGACATGGCGGTAACGCAAACAGCCCAGGCATGTGACCTGGTCATTTTCGGCGCGAAAGGCGATCTTGCACGCCGTAAATTGCTGCCTTCCCTGTACCAACTGGAAAAAGCGGGTCAAATCCACCCGGACACACGTATCCTGGGCGTAGGCCGTGCCGACTGGGATAAAGACGCCTATACAAAGGTAGTGCGCGAAGCGCTGGAAACTTTCATGAAAGAGAAGATCGATGAAAGTTTGTGGGATACGCTGAGCGGACGTCTCGATTTTTGCAACCTCGACGTTAACGACACCTCCGCCTTTGCCGATCTGAGCGCCATGCTCGATCAGGAAAAGCGCGTCACCATCAACTATTTTGCGATGCCACCAAGCACCTTTGGCGCTATCTGCAAAGGGCTGGGCGAAGCAAAACTGAACGCCAAGCCAGCACGCGTAGTAATGGAAAAACCGCTGGGCACGTCGCTGGCAACCTCCCGCGAAATCAACGACCAGGTCGGTGAATACTTCGAAGAGTGCCAGGTCTACCGTATCGACCACTACCTCGGTAAAGAGACGGTGCTGAACCTGCTGGCGCTGCGTTTCGCCAACTCCCTGTTCGTCAACAACTGGGATAACCGCACCATCGACCACGTAGAGATCACCGTGGCGGAAGAGGTGGGGATTGAAGGGCGCTGGGGTTACTTCGACCAGGCTGGTCAGATGCGCGACATGATCCAAAACCACCTGCTGCAAATCCTCTGCATGATTGCCATGGCACCGCCATCGGATCTCACCGCAGACAGCATTCGCGATGAGAAGGTAAAAGTGCTGAAGTCCCTGCGCCGCATCGATCGCTCCAACGTGCGTGAAAAAACCGTGCGCGGTCAGTACACCGCCGGTTTTGCCCAGGGTAAAAAAGTGCCGGGCTATCTGGAAGAAGAGGGTGCGAATAAAACCAGCAGCACCGAAACCTTCGTCGCCATCCGCGTGGATATCGATAACTGGCGTTGGGCGGGTGTGCCGTTCTACCTGCGCACCGGTAAGCGTCTGCCAGCCAAATGCTCTGAAGTGGTCGTCTACTTCAAAAACCCGGAACTGAACCTGTTTAAAGAGTCATGGCAGGAGCTGCCGCAGAACAAGCTGACCATCCGTCTGCAGCCGGACGAAGGTGTGGATATTCAGGTGCTGAACAAGGTTCCTGGCCTGGATCACAAACACAACCTGCAAACAACCAAGCTGGATCTGAGCTACTCCGAAACCTTCAACCAGACTCATCTGGCGGATGCGTACGAACGTCTGCTGCTGGAGACCATGCGTGGGATCCAGGCTCTGTTTGTGCGCCGTGACGAAGTCGAAGAGGCGTGGAAATGGGTCGACTCCATCACCGAAGCCTGGGCGGCGGATCAGGATGCGCCAAAACCGTATCAGGCGGGGACCTGGGGGCCGGTTGCCTCTGTAGCGATGATCACCCGCGACGGCCGTTCCTGGAACGAGTTTGAGTAACGTGACCGTTAATCCTTAGGGGTTATTTTACCGGTAACATGATCTGGCTCAGGCCAGCGCACATTATTTAATCATTTAAGCTCCGTGTGGATTTCCACCCGGAGCTTTTTTTATTACACTGCCGGAAGCGATTTTGCCCCACAGCTCCGGCTATCAAGCGTTTCAGCGATGTTATAGGCTCGAACACTTTGTTAATTCCAGAGCGCGGACAGATAAATGAAAGGAGCTTCTATGAATTCAATTTTGTTACGGGTAACACAGCGCATTGTTGAACGCTCGAAAAAGACCCGCTCAGCCTACCTCGCGCGCATTCACCAGGCGAAGAGCGACACGGTCCATCGTTCGCAACTGGCATGCGGTAACCTGGCGCACGGCTTTGCCGCCTGCCAGCCAGAAGATAAAGCCTCGCTGAAAAGCATGCTGCGTAACAATATCGGCATCATTACCTCCTATAACGACATGCTCTCCGCGCATCAGCCGTATGAGACTTACCCGAACATCATTCGAAAAGCGCTGCACCAGGCCTATGCGGTAGGCCAGGTCGCGGGCGGGGTGCCAGCCATGTGTGACGGTGTCACTCAGGGCCAGGACGGGATGGAGCTTTCGTTGCTGAGCCGGGAAGTGATCGCCATGTCTGCCGCGGTAGGCCTGTCGCATAACATGTTCGACGGCGCGCTGTACCTCGGCGTGTGCGACAAGATCGTCCCGGGTCTGGCGATGGCGGCGCTGTCGTTTGGTCATCTTCCTGCGCTTTTCGTGCCGTCAGGCCCGATGGCCAGCGGTCTTGCGAATAAAGAAAAAGTACGCATTCGCCAGCTGTATGCTGAAGGCAAAGTGGATCGCATGGCGCTGCTGGAGTCAGAAGCCGCGTCCTACCACGCGCCGGGCACCTGCACGTTTTACGGTACTGCCAACACCAACCAGATGGTGGTGGAGTTTATGGGGATGCAACTGCCTGGCTCGTCGTTTGTCCACCCGGATGCACCGCTGCGCGAAGCCCTGACTGCCGCCGCGGCGCGTCAGGTGACCCGCCTGACCGGTAACGGCAACGAGTGGATGCCGCTCGGTAAAATGGTTGATGAAAAAGTGGTGGTGAACGGTATCGTGGCCCTGCTGGCGACCGGCGGCTCCACTAACCACACCATGCACATGGTGGCGATGGCGCGTGCGGCGGGGATCCTGATCAACTGGGACGATTTCTCTGATCTCTCCGAAGTGGTACCGCTGCTGACCCGTCTCTACCCGAATGGCCCGGCGGATATTAACCACTTCCAGGCAGCGGGTGGCGTACCTGTGCTGATGCGCGAGCTAATGAAAGGTGGACTGCTGCATGAGGACGTCAACACGGTGGCCGGTTTCGGCCTGCAGCGTTATACCCTGGAGCCGTGGCTGAACGAGGGCGAGCTGGCCTGGCGTGAAGGGGCACAGGCCTCGCTGGATGACAGCGTGATCGCCACCTTCGACAAGCCGTTCTCCCACCATGGCGGCACCAAAGTGCTGAACGGCAACCTGGGTCGGGCAGTCATGAAAACCTCTGCGGTGCCGGTGGAAAATCAGATTATCGAAGCTCCGGCGGTGGTATTCGAAAGCCAGCATGACGTACTGCCAGCATTCGAAGCGGGCCTGCTGGATAAAGATTGCGTGGTGGTGGTCCGTCATCAGGGACCAAAAGCGAACGGCATGCCAGAATTACATAAACTAATGCCGCCACTTGGTGTATTATTGGACCGCTGTTTCAAAATTGCGTTAGTAACCGATGGACGCCTCTCCGGCGCATCAGGTAAAGTGCCTTCTGCCATCCATGTCACCCCAGAAGCATACGACGGTGGCTTGCTGGCAAAAGTCTACGATGGCGACATCATCCGCGTTAATGGTCAGACCGGCGAGTTGACCTTAATGGTGGATGAGGCGGTACTTGCCGCACGTAAGCCACATATTCCTGACCTGAGCGCATCGCGCGTGGGCACGGGGCGCGAAATGTTCAGTGCGCTGCGCGAGAACCTCTCGGGCGCAGAGCAGGGCGCGACCTGTATTACGTTTTAAGACGACAAGAATTATCGATCTGGCGAGAGAAAAACTCTGATGAAAAACTGGAATACAAGTGCAGAAGCAATCCTGAAAACTGGCCCGGTAGTGCCGGTGATCGTGGTTAATAAGCTGGAACATGCTGTGCCAATGGCGAAAGCGCTGGTTGCCGGTGGCGTTCGCGTCCTGGAAGTCACCCTGCGTACCGCCTGCGCAATGGATGCAATTCGCGCCATCGCCAAAGAAGTGCCGGAAGCTATCATCGGTGCGGGTACCGTGCTGAACCCACAGCAACTGGCTGAAGTTACCGAAGCTGGTGCACAGTTCGCCATCAGCCCGGGCCTGACTGAGCCTCTGCTGAAAGCGGCAACCGAAGGCTCCATTCCGTTGATCCCGGGCATCAGCACCGTCTCTGAGCTGATGCTGGGTATGGACTACGGTCTGAAAGAGTTCAAATTCTTCCCGGCGGAAGCCAACGGCGGCACCAAAGCGCTGCAGGCAATCGCAGGTCCATTCGCCAACGTCCGTTTCTGCCCGACTGGCGGCATCTCCCCGGCGAACTACCGTGACTACCTGGCGCTGAAAAGCGTGCTGTGTATCGGTGGTTCCTGGCTGGTGCCGGCGGATGCGCTGGAAGCGGGTGACTGGGATCGCATCACTAAGCTGGCGCGCGAAGCGGTAGAAGGCGCGCAGCAGTAAGGTTTTGCTTTGCCGGATGGCGGCTTTGCCTTACCCGGCCTGCAAGTTCAATACCTTGCAGGCCAACGCAAGCGAAGCGTCGCCAGGCAATGCCAACAAAAACGGGCCATTCGGCCCGTTTTTTTATCCTGCTACCTGGACACTCGCGGCGGCCTGTTTCGCCCGCTCAACCGCCTCTTCCACGCTTTCACCCGTCGCCAGCGCCACGCCCAGACGGCGCGAACCTTCGATTTCTGGTTTACCGAACAGGCGCAGCTGCAAGCCCGCGCCCACTGCGGCATCGACGTTATCAAAGGTGACGTTCTGGCTGGTCAACTGCGGCAGGATCACCGCCGACGCTGCCGGACCATACTGTCGCACGCCGCCGACCGGTAAGCCCAGGAAGGCGCGAACGTGCAGCGCAAACTCGGAGAGATCCTGAGAGATCAGGGTCACCATGCCGGTATCGTGTGGACGCGGGGAGACTTCGCTGAAGATCACGTCATCGCCACAGACAAACAGCTCGACGCCAAACAGCCCATGACCACCCAGAGCCAGGACCACTTTGCGGGAGATCTCCTCGGCGCGCGCGCGGGCCAGCTGGCTCATCTGCTGCGGCTGCCAGGACTCACGGTAGTCGCCATCTTCCTGACGGTGACCAATAGGATCGCAGAAATGTACGCCATCGACGGCGCTGACGGTCAGCAGGGTGATCTCAAAATCAAACTGCACCACGCCTTCAACGATCACCCGCCCGGCACCAGCGCGGCCACCTTGCTGGGCGTAATCCCAGGCGTGATCCAGCTGCTCGGCGCTGCGGACAAAGCTCTGCCCTTTGCCGGAAGAACTCATCACCGGCTTAATGATGCACGGGTAACCAATCTCGTTCACCGCCTGCAGAAAATCGCTTTTGCTGTCGGCGAAGCGATAGCGGGAGGTGGGCAGGGACAGCTCTTCTGCGGCCAGGCGGCGAATGCCTTCCCGGTTCATGGTCAGCTTCGCGGCGCGGGCGCAAGGCACCACGCGCTGGCCTTCAGCCTCCAGCGCCAGCAGGGTGTCGGTGGCGATGGCTTCGATTTCCGGCACTACAAAGTGCGGTTGTTCTGCGGCAATCACGGCGCGCAGGCATCGCCATCCAGCATGTTGATGACGTGCGAGCGGTGCGCAACGTGCATGGCCGGTGCATCGGCATAGCGATCGACGGCAATAACTTCAATCCCTAACCGCTGGCACTCGATGGCCACCTCTTTGCCCAGTTCACCGGAGCCGAGCAACATCACGCGCGTCGCTGCTGGTCGCAGCGCTGTTCCTAAACGAGTCATAATCATCCCCTGAAAAAGTTGCGCGCAGTATAAACGAAAACGTTTGCGTCTGTCTTGCTTCGCAGAAATCCGCTGTCTGGACAGGTGGTTATTTGCATCATGGCCGTTTTCGATCATGCTTTTGGGGAAGCCAATACAGGAGAGCATGATGAACAAAACAGGGGCAGTGGATGGCGCTGGCGCTTATGGCCGCCAGCCTGACGGCGCAGGCCGCAAACGAGAAAAAGGTGAAATTTCCGGCCTGTGAAGGGCTGGATGCTAAAGGGATTGCCGCCAGCGTGAAGCGGGACTATCTGCAAAACCGCATCGTGCGCTGGGCAGACGATCAAAAGACGCTGGGAATGGCGGATCCGGTGGCGTGGATCAACCCGAAGGAGGTGAGAGGGGAAAAAGATCAGTGGACTGTTCCGCTGACGGTACGCGGTAAAAACACCGATATCCATTATCAGGTGAAAATTGATTGTAAAGCGGGCAGTTGCCCAATACCTCTCACCCAAAAAGTGAATTTTCGCTTTCTTTGTTGCCGCAGACATTTCCTGACATCCCCTCGCTTACGCTGTGAAATTCATGCACCGTTAAGTGAGGGAAATCATGTCAAACTGGTTGAATCAATTACAGTCGCTGCTTGGGCAGAAAACGGGGGCCTCCTCGGGTGAAGGGCTGAGCAAAATGCTGGCACCAGGCGTACTTGGTGGCCTGGCCGGGCTGCTGGTGGCGAATAAATCTTCGCGAAAGCTGCTGGCAAAATATGGCACCGGCGCTCTGCTGGCGGGGGGCGGTGCCATTGCTGGCAGCGTGCTGTGGAACAAGTATAAGGACAAGGTACGCAACGCCCATCAGGATGAACCGCAGTTTGGTCAGCAGGCCTCACCGCTTGATGTGCGCAGTGAAAGGCTGATCCTGGCGCTGGTCTTTGCGGCGAAGAGTGACGGCCATATTGATGATCAAGAGCGTGCCGCCATCGAGCAACAGCTCCGTGAAGCGGGCGTGGAGGAGCAGGGCAGGGCACTGGTGGCACAGGCCATTGAGCAGCCACTTGATCCACAGCGTCTGGCGCAGGGGATCAAAAATGAAGAGGAAGCGCTGGAGCTCTATTTCCTGAGCTGTGCGGCGATCGATATCGATCACTTTATGGAGCGCAGCTATCTGAATGCGCTGGGTGATGCGCTGAAGATCCCGACGGAGGTTCGCGAGGGGATTGAGCAGGATATTCGCCAGCAAAAACAGGCGCTCCCCCGGCTAACTTTTTTACGTCCGGGTATCCCGTTTCGCTTGCATCGTGCGCATGTTTTGCCAACCTTATAGGGTGTAAATCGTAAAAGAATCATATTGACATGCCACCTAAAGCCCAACGCATACCGCATGCTCTCACCGCACACGGTGATACGCGTATCGACAACTATTACTGGTTGCGCGACGATACCCGCTCACAGCCGGAGGTGCTGGACTACCTCCACGATGAAAATGACTATGGCCATCGGGTCATGTCGACGCAGCAGGCGTTACAGGATCGCCTGCTTAACGAAATGGTGGAACGCGTCCCGCAGCGTGATGTCTCGGCGCCCTGGAGTCGAAACGGCTATCGATACCGGCACATCTATGAGCCAGGGAACGAATACGCCATCTATCAGCGGCAGTCGGTACTCTGCGCCGAGTGGGAAGAGTGGGAAACGCTGCTGGATGCCAACCAGCGGGCCTCGCACAGCGAGTTTTTATACCCTGGGCGGGATGGCCGTGTCGCCGGATAACGCCATTATGGCGCTGGCGGAAGATTACCTCTCGCGGCGTCAGTATGGCCTGCGATTCCGCAACCTGGAGTCCGGGAACTGGTATCCCGAGATGCTCGATAACGTCTCCCCCGATTTTATCTGGGCCAACGACTCAGAGACGGTCTACTACATTAAGAAGCATGGCACCACGCTGCACCCCTTTCAGGTCTGGCGGCATACGGTAGGCACTGCGTCCACCAGTGACGAGCTGGTCTATGAGGAGAAAGACGAAACCTTTTACGTCAGCCTGCATAAGACCACCTCAAAACACTACGTGATTATTTTTCCTCGCCAGCGCCACCACGACCGAGGTGCTGCTACTGGATGCCGAGCTGCCGGACGCCCAGCCGCTGTGCTTTATGCCGCGCCGTAAGGATCATGAATACAGCCTCGATCACTTCCAGCACACCTTCTATTTGCGCTCCAACCGGGAAGGCAAAAACTTTGGCCTCTACAAAACCAAAGTGCGTGATGAACGCAAATGGGAAGTGCTGATCCCGCCGCGCGATCAGGTGATGCTCGAAGGCTTTACCCTGTTTACCGACTGGCTGGTGGTGGAAGAGCGCCAGCGCGGGCTGACCAGCCTGCGCCAGATCAATCGCAAAACCCGGGAGGTCATCGGGATTGCCTTCGACGATCCTGCCTACGTGACCTGGATTGGGTATAATCCCGAGCCGGAAACGTCGCGGCTGCGCTACGGCTACTCCTCCATGACCACCCCGGACACCCTGTTTGAGCTGGATATGGATACCGGGCAGCGCAAGGTGCTGAAGCAGGCCGAGGTCAAAGGCTTTGACGCTGACCTCTATCGCAGTGAACACGTCTGGATCGTGGCCCGCGACGGCACTGAAGTGCCGGTCTCGCTGGTCTACCATAAGCACCATTTTCGCAAGGGCAAAAACCCCATCCTTATCTACGGCTACGGCTCGTATGGCTCCAGCATTGACGCCGATTTCAGCAGCAGCCGCCTGAGCCTGCTTGATCGGGGCTTTGTCTTCGCGATTGCCCATATCCGTGGCGGCGGGGAGTTGGGGCAGAAATGGTATGAAGACGGCAAGTTCCTGAAAAAGAAAAATACCTTCAATGACTACCTGGATGTCTGCGATGGACTGCTCGAGCTGGGTTATGGCGATCGGAAACAGTGCTTCGCGATGGGGGGCAGCGCGGGGGCATGCTAATGGGCACCGTCATTAATGAGCGTCCGGGGCTGTTTAAAGGCGTGGTGGCGCAGGTGCCGTTTGTCGATGTGCTGACCACGATGCTGGATGAAACCATCCCGCTGACCATCGGCGAATATGAGGAGTGGGGTAACCCTCAGGATGCGACCTACTACCGCTACATGAAATCCTACAGCCCCTACGATAACGTTGAGGCGAAGGCCTATCCGCACATGCTGGTGACCACCGGTTTGCATGACTCCCAGGTGCAGTACTGGGAGCCTGCGAAGTGGGTGGCGAAATTGCGTGAATTGAAGACCGACGATAATTTACTGCTGCTTTGCACCGACATGGATGCCGGACACGGCGGGAAATCCGGGCGTTTCAAATCCTATGAAGGGGTGGCGCTGGAGTACGCCTTTATCGTCGGCCTGGCGCAGGAGACGTTAACAAGCCGGTCGGGAGAGGCGGATCAGGATCCGCCCAGGTAGTGCTTTAGCGTCAGACGCAGCTCAGGACTCATTCTGTCGAGGTTGTTATACAGCCAGCGCAGATAGCCCGGATCTTTGTCCGCCACTTCCGCCACCGCCTTCCCGCGGTATTTACCGAAGGTAAAGGTGGTCAGCAGCGCCGGGCGTCCGGTGATGTCGGCCATCTCGTCCGGGGTCCAGCCGGTGGTATTCATAATATCGATCAGCAATGCGGCGGTAATGTAGCAGTCGTACAGGGCGCGGTGGTGATGCAGCCCTTCTGGCGTTCTGACGCTGAGTTTACGCGACTTATAGAGCGCCATATTGCTGTATTTAATGCCCGGCCATAAACGCCGGGCCAGTTTCATGGTGCAGATCCATTCCCCCGGCATTTCGGGCAGAACGCGGCGATCGAAGCTGGCGTTATGGGCCACGTACCACTGACTGCCGTGGTAGTGGGGGATCACCTCTTCAATCCAGGGTTTGTCGGCCACCATTGCCTCTGTGATGCGGTGAATAGCCATTGCCTGCGGGCTAATGGGGGCGATCCGGGCGCACCAGATGGCTGCATGGATTGACGATCTGCCCGTTCACAACATCGACAGACGCCACTTCCACAATCCCTCCCTGCAGATCGCAGGTTTCGGTGTCGATGACACGTAGCATGGCTCTCTCCTGGCCGTAAAAGGTTTAGCGTAATGGAATGATCTCACCTTGCCAACTCTGCTCAACATAGCGGCCTGTTAATAATACCTCGCCGCGATCGGCGCGAAGAATTAACTGCCCGCGGGCATCCCACAGGGCGCTGCCGCCGTCGTGGTTTGCCACCAGCACCGCAATGGCATAGCGGTGAGCAAAACGCTGTAACCGGGCAAAAGTGGCAGGTCGCTCAGCTTCACTCAGCGCCATACTGCGGGTAAGCAGCGTGGCGTTGGGGCGATCCCGGGCTGGTCGGCGTGGGTATCCACCAGGGTCAGGCCGCTGTGTCGGCTCTCCAGACAGGCACCCGCGCCATGCGGATAGACAATGGCCTGAGGCTGGTCCGGGCTAAACCACGCCAGTCCACGCTGGCGCTGGCCGTTTTCGTCTACAGTGACCCCGGCAATAACCGAGAGGTTACACACCTGCGCGGCCTCATGCAGAGGTGCGAGCTGCTGATGAGTGGGTGGGGCAGGGAGTTGGCTGTCTGGTAAGACCGGGCCGGTTAACGAGAGTTCCGGGAAGAGCAACAAATTGCACTGCTGGCGTGCGGCGGCGGCGATAAAACGCAGATGGTGTGTAATGTGGTCATCCACGTAATGATGGGTCGGCTGGTATTGAGCAGCCGCAATATTCCAGTGAGACATCGTGATTTCCTTATGCACGGAGTCGCAGAAATTCATAAAGCCCCTGAATGAATCAGGGCTTTTTATCCTGCCATAATCTGTGTAAGGAAATGTATCAACCGGTAAGGTTATTTAACTTTCGGTTCCCACGGCAGGCGTGAGAGGGTGACAGAGGTCAAGCGGTGAGCAATCAGACGCTGGCGAAACCAGTCGCGCAGGTGCGCCGGTTGTTCCCGTTCCACCACCTCGGCGATAACGGGCATGTTATAGCGCTCTTTGAATGCCACGCCCGCCGCGGCCAAATCCACATTCACTTTGTCCATCTCCTCCTGGGGGAGGGTGGCGAGATTAATCTTCATAACCGTCTCCTTCATTTGCGGGCCAACGTTACCCAAACGGCGGCGTATTGACAAGTCCGGGCAGGATGATCCTCGACTGGATCATTATACAGAGTTATTCTCTGACAATCAGGCATAACAAAAAGGAATGTATGTGATGGCGATGCGCCTTTCCCGTGCTGTCTGCACGCTGACTCTGTTACTGACTACGCTGACGACTCCGGTTGTCTTTGCCCATGCGCATTTGAAGCATCAGTATCCCCGCGGCCGATGCTGCCGTCGACGCGGCACCCCAGGCATTAACGCTTAACTTCTCCGAGGGGATCGAGCCGCGGTTTAGCGGCGTTTCCGTCAAGGATGCTAATCAGCAGCCCGTTGAAACCGGCGCGGTCAAACGCAATGAAAAAGACCCGACGCAGCTGATCGTGCCGATGGCATCTTCGCTGAAGGCAGGCACTTACCAGGTGGACTGGCATGTGGTCTCCGTAGACGGTCACAAAACCCAGGGTAGCTACCGTTTTAGCGTGAAGTAATATGCTGGCGTTTTGCTACGTTACGCTGCGATTTATTCATTTTTCTGCCCTGATGGTGCTGTTCGGTAACGCCCTGTACAGCGCCTGGCTGGCGCCTGCCTCCCTGCGGCGTTTGCTGAAGCGGCGTTTTCGCCGTCGGCAAAAAACGATCGCGCTCATCAGTCTGCTGTCGGCGCTGATAATGCTTGCGCTCCAGGGGGGGATGATGGGCAGTGGCTGGCAGGATGTGATCAGTCCGCCGACCTGGCAAGCAGTGCTGACCACCCAGTTCGGTCGGGTCTGGCTATGGCAGATGATGCTGGCCTTCGTGACCCTCTGGATTGCCTGGCTGGAGCCACGTAAAGCCGCGCCCCTGCTCCTGCTGTTTACCGCCGCGCAGTTTATTCTGCTGGCGGGAACCGGGCATGCGGCGATGCATGACGGTATTCTGGGCAGGGTGCAGCGCAGCAATCATGCCCTGCATCTGCTGTGTACCGCTGTCTGGCTGGGTGGCTTATTGCCGCTGCTGTTTTGCCTGCGTCTGTCGCACGGGCGCTGGCGGGAGGCAGCCATCCACACCATGATGCGCTTCTCGCGCTACGGTCACCTTGCTGTAGCCGGGGTGTTACTCACCGGGGCGATCAACACCTTGTTGATCCAGGGCTGGGTCGTGCCGTGGCACTCGGGCTGGGGGGCGAATGCTGTTGTTGAAATGTGCGCTGGTGGCAATGATGGTGGTAATTGCCCTGGTGAATCGGTATGTTCTGGTGCCGCGATTTCGTTCTGGTGACGGACGCGAGCAACGCTATTTTATCAGGATGACGCAGACTGAGGTTGTGCTGGGGCGCTGGTTCTGGCGGCAGTCAGCCTGTTCGCGACCTGGGAACCCTTCTGACGAGGTGGAACACAATGAAAAAAACCGTACTTTCTCTCTTACTGCTGGCCTGTTCCGGCACGGCGCTGGCGGCACGCAGGTGATCACCGTGAGCCGGTTTGAGGTGGGTAAAGATAAATGGGCGTTTAACCGGGAAGAGGTGATGCTCACCTGCCGTCCGGGTCATGCGCTGTATGCCATCAACCCGAGCACGCTGGTGCAATATCCTCTGAACGACGTTGCGCAGCAGCAGGTGGACAGCGGTAAGAGCAACGGCCAGCCGATCGCCATTATCCAGGTTGACGACCCGAAAAATCCGGGGCAGAAGATGAGCCTGGCACCCTTTATCGAGCGCGCAAATACGCTCTGCTAGTTTCCCGCTTCCAATAAAAAAAACCGCAGGCTTCTCTTCGGAAGCATTGCGGTTTTTGTGTTTAAGGACAGGCTAACGCTTTTTTTCAGGCCACTTTTGTTGTGGACTGGAAAACCTGGCGTCGTCATCTATTCTTAAAGTGCAAGGCGACTTAGCCTGCATTAATGCCAACTTTTAGCGCACGGCTCTCTCCCAAGAGCCATTTCCCTGGACCGAATACAGGAATCGTATTCGGTCTCTTTTTATGTCTTTGTTTTCTATAGGTTTTTTCGGCGTCCTCACGAAATCCCACGAAAATTACTCGAAATGTCCATATCCTGTTTAAACCATAACATACTCTGCACCGCGTGCGTCCAGGTATTTTTTTGTCATGGCGATATTTTTGTGACCAAGTAATCTCTGGGTAAATTCCTCTCCGCGCTCTCTTTCATACATTCTGGTCGCCAAGCTCCTGATCTCATGGTACGGGGGAGGGTTAGGGCCAAATTTTAAGGCAGTCGCATCACGAACGTCTGCAAAAGCCTGGGTTAATCCATCTGGAGTTAATGGACCCGGTTTTCTGCCTCCCCGCCGTACGGGAGAATAGATTATAAAATCTGATGGATTATTCACCTTACACCGCTCGATCACTTCTCCCAACTCCAGCCCTACTGCTTCTAGTCTCAGATCGAGTGGAAGCGCCAGCTTGTGCCCGGTCTTTTCCTGAGTAATAAACAATCTCCCGTTTTTTACATCACTGAACCGGAAAAGCGTAATATCTTCGCGGCGCTGTCCAGACACCAGAGCAAGATCGCACGCATTGGGCAGCCATTCCGAATGTGTGAGAGCCGCTTCTCTTATCGCCAGGAAATGCTCGAGCAGTAAACGCTCTCGTTTAACCTTCGGCGTCGGCGTTCGTGTCGGTTCCGCCGGGTTCCTTTCTATATGTCCCTCCACGATTGCCTCCCTGAATATGTCCAGGAGTACCGAACGCAAACCGGCTGCCATGCTCTTCTTGTCGCAGGAGGATGTATGACTCCAGAAAATTCGAGATGTCTTTAGTGCTGACTGACGAAAGTGGCGTGCGGCCAAACTCATCATTAATAGTGGCGATCTGGTTTCGCCTGACCTTCATCGTATTCGGCTTTAGCTCTCTTCGTTCCAGAATCACCTCGTAACGCTCAAGCCACGCCGACACAGTAAAAGTAGGCGCGTCTTTAATACGGTCCAGAAGGGAGGACGGAAGGTAATTCTGGTCGATATAGTTGTTGGCTTCGATCGCCTGGGCGACGGCGTCTTTTCTGTCGATCCGGCCAAGAGAAATTTCCTGGCCGGTTGTCGGATTTCGCCAGCTATAAAGCCTGTCTCTTTTGCGATAGGTCAGGTTACGGGGCAGATTAGCGTCGTAACGAACTGGCCTTTTCGCCATGAGTCAGTCTCTCCAGTAAGGTGCCGCCAGCTGGCAGCTTCAGGTGTTTCGGTTTTTGCCGCAGGTTCTTTTTGCTCGGATCCACATAGGTGGCGTCTTGCTGAACCTTATATTCTTTTCCGTGCAGTTCGGGCGCAGGGTAAATGCGGCCCTCTCGTGCCCAGCGGCGCAGAGTGGAAAGGGAAGGCGGCTTTGAATAAGTCAGGTCTGCCCATTCCAGTAAATTTAGAAGCTTGGCCATATAACCTCCTGCTTCCGACAACTCATTATAAAGTTGCCGGAAAAAGTGTTTGTGATATTTTCTATATCAGGCGATCTGCCCGGGTAAGGATCGCAGGCGGCGCATGCCGGTCATTGCCGTGGCCACGTAGCTCGCTTTCCGGTTCACCCACCTCCACCCAGACCTTCACTCCTTCCACCCGTACCGTGTACGTCTCCGAATCTTGCTGCGGCCATAATTGCCGTAGCGCTCCTGATGGGCCGCCAGTGCGATATCGCAGGCCTGACGTGCCAGCGGTGATTGTGTGCTGCGGTTAATCAGTCTCATGCGGCACCACCTCTTTTTCGCCCTGGATCATGACTTCACGGCTCGCTTTCCACGCTTTCCATGCATCAGCGGCCCCAGAATAGATGTATTCGCCATCGTCATTGCGGTTGAACTCTGATTCCAGGTCAGCTCCTGAGAGGCCGCAGTTTTCTCCATACCACGCTTCGAACTCAGTGCGCCCATTATCCGGCACTGCTGGCACAGGCGGGGCAGGGTAAAGCGGGATGATGTTCCGTGCCTGTCCTTCCTCGATAGCCCATTCTGGAGGCGCTTCGCGCTCAATGACGCGCTTAAAGCTCTGTGGACCCTCGCAGGTGATACAGGATGCCCATTCGTAGTCCCACGCCACTGGCTCAGCCGTCAGCGTTGCCAGTGCAATTTCATACGTGGCGGTGTCACGCAGGGCGCGGATTTTATATCGATCCGGTAAGGCATCCGTCGAAACCTCTTTAGTTACTTCAATCATGCTGGTGATATGTGCGATTAACTGCTCTTTTGTGAATTTGCTCATCTCGTTACCGGGAGGGCGAACCCTCCCGCCTCCCTTAGGCCACGTATTCCGGTTTCATATCTGCCAGGGTGATGCTGAACTTATCGTGCAGCTCGTCGCCCAGGTGACGTTTTGCCGACGCCAGCACTCGTTCAGCTTCTTCGAAGCGCTCGGCACCATCCGGTTCGCCGGGCTGCGGCAGGGAGTTGATCGCCGCCTCAACCTTGTTGCGTGCATCCACCAGGTGGTAACGCTTCACGGCCTTGTTTTTCAGCTCGGTATACAGGGCCGAACCCAGCGTGTTCTTGGCAGTTTCGATATCGGCCCTAACTGCTTTGGCGTTATCTACGTCCTGCGCGGCCTCAATGCGATCTCGGAACTCATCGGCCATAGCGTCGATGTTGGCGGCTGATTCCTGCGCGCTGTGAGTGGTGGTTACGGTGTCACCTTTGATATCAGCCAGGCTCACGCGCTGGGCTGGGGGCCGGGTTAATCTCCTTCTCGGCGCGTTGCTCGACTTCATCAGGGGTGTACACGCCAAGAACAACCGCAGGGCAGTACAGGCGCGCCCAGTATTTCAGGGCCAGATATGCGATCTGCTGCTTAGGATTCGAAATCCACAGGGGAGAGTTACGCGTAATCACGCTGGACAGGAATACAGGTTCGCCCCAGGTGATCTCACTCTCACCGCGAATGACAGCCCCCACACGAACAGACAGGCCTTGCTCGTCAGCACTGGTCCAGCCGCGTACCATTTCTTTTTTGTCGTACGTACCGCCGCCTTTCGCTGGCTTCTTAACGATCTCTTCGCGCATGCTGGCGCATTTCGACCAATCGCCCTCGTACTCATAGTGGAAGCGGCCCACAATGGCGTTTGAACTGGAGATCACCGCGTTTACCAGCTGCGCCTCGTAGCCCAGCACGCCGTTGACCAGGTGCGTTTTCTGCGCCACCGCGTACGGGTTCATCCCCCACTGCATAGCCTGCATGATGATGGCCATGCAGTCGGCTGGGTTACCGCGAAGATGTTCAGGAACCGTTACGGCTGCCTGGGCCATTAAACCGGCAACGGCCTGCAGCTGGGTTAATGCCTGCACATTGAAGATGGCGTTGCTGGCAGAGATAGTGTTTGGAGCCTGCTGCTCCGCGGTTACGATATTCATGTTTTCCATCATCATTCCCCTTATGCCTGAGTACGCAGCGCTTCAAGGCGGCGCAGGTCGAAGTCGTTCAGTTCGTCGGTGTAGTCTTCGGTGATCGGCGCTGGCCACACGCCAGTGTCGAAAGCGTTAGCGATACGGTTCATGGTCTGGCGATACTCGAGCATGCCCAGCTCAATCAGTTCTTCGCTGGCCTCAACGATGGCGATCCAGTGATAACCTTCGTCTTTGTTAACGAAGATCCAGAAGAACTGATCCAGCGCCGCGGTGTTCATGTACATGGCCGCGCTGAGGTGATAATCGCGGTCGATGATTTCGCGGTGCAGACGGGCACGCAGGCCGGACTGTTTCACGTTCCACATGCTGATGGTTTTCAGGTCAGCCCCGATGCGAACGGCGTCGATGTCGATTTCCAGATCCGGGCGTACGCGGATTTCCAGCCCGGTCTCCTCATCGATACCGAAATAGCTCGTCTCAACAGCGCGATCAGGGTGCAGCAGCAGCTTGCCGGCAGTCGGGTGTTCGTGCAGTGCTTTCTGAATGGCCAGCGCCGTTTGCATCTGCTGCTGGGTAACCAGAATCTTGTCGCCCGGGTTCTCGCGCCACGCATCCAGCAGTTCGTCAGCAAATACCGCATCCGGCTTCACGGACTTCACCGCCTGGATCATCTCCGCTTTGGTGCCGGACACTTTCAGCGGTGCCGGTTTCTGCGCTTCCTGCGCCACCATGTCGGGGTTGATGATCGCCAGCTGCTCGAGGAGCGCGTCGCGGCTGCCGCTGATTTTCACCGGAACGGGCAGGGTGGCGTTGTACTCTTTGATGCAGGCTTTCATCGCAGATACAGTAAAGTTTTTATCGTCACCAACGATCCGCTTAAATTCAGCAGGCAACTCGAGATATGCGAGGCCAATTGCATCTTTATCGCCGCCCATCGGCACCTGCGCGGGCAGGGTGGTGTTGTACTCTTCCAGCAGCACCTTGATGTCGTCAGCGCTCAGCTGCGCTGGCAGGCTGGCGTTATACTCATCGATGAAGGCGCGCAGGGTCGCCGCGGTGGTAAATGCCCCTTCCGGGATCACCGGCTCCACGCTGAACTCCTCATCAAGGTTTTCCGGCTGCAGCGCCAGCGCATGCACCAGGTTACCCATATCCAGCACTTTGGATCCTTCGCGCGGGATGGTCTTGGCGACGTGGCGCGCGTTGAAGTACATCAGGCTGACTCGGGCATCCTTCACCTGGGTGCTGCTGATCCCGTTCGCTGCGTGGTAGACGTTATTCGGCAGACCCTCATAGCGGCCCGGTTCGAAGTACGCCGGGTATTCGGCTACTGGTTTCGGTCTGATGCGCCTTTGGCTCGATCTGATTAACTTCTGGTGTGTTTTGATGCGCAGAATCGTCATTTTGATGCGCATTTTCCGCGTTTTGGTTCACATCGGCCTTTTCCTGGTTAGCCAGGCTCGGCGCTGCGGCGGCCAGAACTTCGGACGAATTCAGGGCATCTGCTTGCGGATCAGCTGCATCAGCGCTTTCGCCTGGTGGTAACGCGTCACCAGCTTCTCCTTCCTGCGGGTTAGTCTCTTCCATCTGCACATCGCTGGTGGTCTCCTCATTAATCGGTGAACGGTCATCATTTTCCGGTTGTTTTTCGTTCATCAGGCCATCGATGGCGAATACGCCTCCGCCGAAGTTCGCGACCTGTGGCTGGCTGGTAGCAGTCAGGTCTTCTTTAACCCACTTCGGATCGACTGGGTCACTGATGCCGTCAACGAACTCGCCGCGTTCCGCAGCTAACTGCTGATCGACAAAGTGGCTATCAATCTCATTCTCCGCAGGTTTGTCAGTAACAGACTGAAGGGCCACTAACTCAGTTGCAGCATTGAATTCAGCCGTCATCGTCTGGTTTACGAACTCCAGATGCGCAACTGGCGTCAGGTGGATGTTCACCGGCGCGATGCGCACCAGGTTGAAGATGGCCGCGCGGTTGACCGCCAGAACGCCTGGCTGGTTGCGCAGGATTTTTGCTCCATGATTTCCATGGTTCTTCTTTTGTTCGCGACAATCTCTTTGGCGCGGCGGTGGATGCTGCCGGGGGATTTCCAGATGGTTGAAGTCCATCGGCAGAAGGGCACAGGCGATCTCCAGATCGAGGGTGTCCAGGGTGTGATGCGCATCTGCGCCGCGGTCAGTTACATATCCGCCATCAGCGTTGGTAACCAGCGTCAGTGCGCTGCACGTGGCTGATGCGGTTACCTGCGGCCCATTCGCGCGTCAGGATCCCGCGGTCGATATATGGAGTGGCTACCCAGGCTTTAGTGAACTGCAGCAGCAGAGCCAATTCATGGCGCTTATCCATGCTGAACACTTTTCGAATAGCATTCGTATAGCGCCACAGGTCTTTGGTATCAAAAGCCTTAATCTCAGCGCAGCTTTCAGCAGCAAGCAGAAGCGTCTGGACATAGTTATTGTCGGTATCACTCTCCAGCGCATGCAGTTCCGCATGTTCACCGCGGGTGACATGATGGCGCAGTTCATCCACCGTCAGTTGAGCCAGTAGTTGCTGACGGAACGGCAGTTTGCATACTGCGTAACGAGTAAACTCATCGCCGTTTTTGAGTACCCGCAGGCCGTTCTCATACCAGTAAGGCTCATCCCTGGTCGGGAGCTTTCCACTCTTCCAGTCTTCAACCAGCTGATTGCGTTCACCAGCTTCTGCCTTAATCCAGCCCAACATGAAGGCGGCCACCAGTTCAGGGTCGTGTTCTTTGGCCTGCGGAAAAACTTCTTTGACGGCCTGCACCAGCTTCCACTCAGCATGCAGGCTGAGATCGCTAATATCAGCAACGTCATTTTTGGCCTTCAGGAGACACTGGAAGTAAACATTCCCCTCATCGCTCGCCAGTTCGTTGGCGACGATGTGCTGCTCCTGGCTGATTTCCGAAAGGTATTTGTCACCCAACAGATGAACGGCGAAGCGAACCGCCGGGGTGCGATTTTCAAGCTGGGAGGTGCTGCCCACATCTGCGGTATGAGTGGCGGTTACCGGCGCGGCAGGCAGATCCGCATCGCTGGTGGTGCTAGCAGGGAGGAGGGTGGTTTCATCCTGTGGCGCAGTGCCCGGGATCACGTTCCAGGTGCGCTGGTCGTCGGCCAGGGTGTAGCGCTCGCACCAGGTGTAATCGATGGTGCTTTCTTCGGGAAGGTCATTGAACACCGGGAAATCGGTGCGGACAGGCTTGGCGTAGTCTTTACCGCGGCCAGTTTTCGATGCCTGCATCTTCCAGCGCGACATCCAGCTGCAACGCAGCTCGTGATTGGGTGTTGGCGGAGAGCCACACTACAGCGTCAGGCTTCCCTGACTTCTGAGTGGCCTTAACCAGGTAGAAAAATTCCATGTCAGATCCTCATTTTTGGATGTAAGATCCCGGCCAGAGATAGCGCCCATTGGGTGTGTTTTTTGGTTTTGGTATAAATTCCGGTGTAACTTTGGTCGGTGGCACCGGACGTAGACCCCGCCTTGCGCGGGTTTTACGTTAGCTTTCGTGGGCCATCTGGTCGTACGAAGCGCAACGCTTTGAGCAATAATCGAGTTCTTCGCGCGCCAGCTGGGCGCCGCGGATGAAGATCAATACGTTTTTAACTTCTTTGTCTTGCTCGATAGTTTTGCGGCAGTACGCGCATGTCTTCTGCATCATCATCTCCTCAGAACTTAACCGTGGTTTCCGCTGGCACTTCGTCACTGCGGACGATCCGTTCTACCGGGTAGCAATCTCCAGAAACCTTCTGTTCGATAGCGGCCTGCTCGCATTGCTGCTGGCTGTCATAGACATCGAGAACGACATCCTGAAATTCACCATTGGTCATTCCGATGGTCAGGACGAGTGCGAATAAAGTGCCCATCAGTGCGTCCCTGCCGGAACCAGGTGCGGTTCAATATTGCGCGAGGCATACGGTCGGCGGATGTGGCGCAGATTTCCCTGCGGTTCATGCCAATACATGCCTTCGCTGTAGTTAAAAGAGACCAGCCATGCTGCGCCGGTACGCTGATTACGCATTGGAACAGCGCGACCGCTGTTTGGTACTGCTGGATTAATTTTCATCTCAATCACCTGTTTGCCCTTGTCGCCAGGCTGGCGGAACATTTCTTTAACCTGACAACGCTGCGCTTGTTGTCGATGCATTGAAGACTACAACTTAAAGTTTCGCATGTAAAGCCGAAGAAACAAAAAGTTTCGTTTGAGTATAAAAAAAGACACCTCAGGCGGGTGTCTCATTTTGGCGAGAAACTATGGCTTGTTATTTTTGCTGATTGTGGATGATGTCAAACACATCACTTTTGAGAAGATCAATTTCGTGTAACATGGTCTTTGTATGCAGTATGAGGCGCAGCTTTTCTGCCTCAGGCAACTGGTTAAAGAGGGATAATAAAGCCTCTTCTTTTTCGTCAAGCTCTCTGCGTGTGCTGGTGGTTAGCACGACATTCTCTGCATCCCCATCCTCATCCATAAAGAACCAATGCTCGGGCTTACGTGAAACAGCTGCAAGGCGTTTCAGACGTTCGCCACTGGCCACTGTTTTTCCCTTTGACCAGTTTTGGACAGCCGTATGGGAGAGCAAAACCTGTTTTGCGAGATCGGCCCATATTCCAGCCATTTTCGGTCATGACCTGTTTGATTCTTTTTGCGAATACGGGATGAGCGACTTTATTCATATTGTTATTTTACAACCTTTGGTTTCGCCTAGCACTCCAACTATTTGTTTCGTTTTTCTTGCAACTTAAAGTTTCGTTGAGTATCCTCATGGCATTCCACTAACAGGAGGCCCAATGAACAAATCACTTAAAGAAAAAATCACCAATACCATGTCGCGTGTCGACATTGGTGCGCAGCTTGGCATTTCATCTCAGGCAGTAAGCAAATGGATGAGCCAAGGGAAAGTCCCTGCGGGACGTGTTGTCCCTCTTTGCAAAGTCCTCAACTGGGCTGTAACGCCCCACGAAATTGATCCAGGTGCCTACCCAAACCCAACCGATGGTTTACCGCGTCAGGAGCATTAATCATGCAAACACTTTCTTTTCAACAGAATAACAGAGCGCCAGCAGAGCGCCTGACATTCTCGTTTCACCAGAATGAGAGGGATGACCAAAAGATTGATCACCGCACCATCTGTTCTGCCGTTCGCGCCTGGGCGGCAGCAGATGGGCGTGTGGCTGTAGCCCTGGCAATCAAAGAAGCGGTTGAAGAGGCAGGACTGGTAGGAATCGACACCAGCTGCAATGCGGACGTATGGAATGTGAAGCTGTTTCGTTGGCTGGATAACAAGGAGAAGTCTCCAGTCTACCGGGCGAACGTCGAGCAGCTGGAGCCGGTTATCATTTCGGTTTTGCCCCTGGCATACCGGGATCGGGTTGTTAAGCACGATAGCTTCGCGCTTCGCATCGCCAAGTCGGTGAAAGAGGATGCTGAGGCCATTCAGGCAGTCGTTCTCAAAGCCCCCAAACAGGAACGCTGGAAAGAGATCAGCGAAAGCATAGTTGCTAAGTACCTGCTGGATGGACCGGATTCAGTTGCGCCAATTATGGCGATGGTCACGACGATGCTTGGAGGTGCGATTTGACGAGTTCAAAAATGGCGAAAGCCGCGGTGCGCGAACACCAACGGCTTTCAGGTGCAAAAACTGTGCGTAATTGCGGAGGTGAGTATGTCAAATACCGCTGAGATATTCAAATTCCCAGTTCCAAAGCAGGAACAACAGGAGAGCCGCATGGCTGATCTGGAAAATGGCTATCTTCGTTTGGCCAATCAGATCCAGGATGCCCTGTGTATCGTTGAGCTATCCGGGCGTGAGTTCCGGGTACTGAATGCCATCGTTCGGCTGACCTATGGCTGGTCCAAAAAATCAGACCGGATCGCTAACAGTCTCATTGCCGACAAAACGACGCTGAAGGTGAAGCACGTTTCTGAGGCCGTGCTGAGCCTCGCCTATCGGAACATCATCATCCTGCGCCGTATTGGGCAAACCAGATACATAGGGATCAACACTAACCTGGATAAATGGGCTTATACAAAGCCGAATTGCATGAGATGCCCAGCAGCTTTCCCGTCTGCTGAAGCTGTCACATGGGTTATCTCGATCCCTGAAGTCAGTTTCTACAACCCCCAAAAACAGGGATGGTTATCCCTGAAAAAAGGGACAGCTATCCCTGAAAACGGGGATGGCAAAAATACCCCTCAAACCATCCCTGAAAACGGGGATGGTTATCCCGAAAACAGGGAAAGGTATCCCTGAAAACAGGGAACACCAAAGACATTCTTCCAAAGACAAATATAAATACAGATCTAACCCCCTCTAATCCCCCAAGGGGGAAGGTGAAGTTTGATCCGTTGAGTATCCCGGTTCCTGAATGGCTGGATGCGTCGTCCTGGAATGAGTGGGTCGCTTACCGTCAGCAGTCTGGCAAAGCCATCAAAACTGAACTGACCGTCACCAAAGCGTTCCGTCTGCTGAAAGAGTGCCTGGACGAAGGTCACGATCCGGTAGCTGTGATCAACACCAGTATCGCGAACGGGTATCAGGGGCTGTTCAAGCCAAAATTCGGTCTTAACAACCGCAAGGCGGCCCGGGATGTGAATCACATTTCCCAGCCAGACAAAAAAATTCCAACGGGCTTCAGGGGGTAACCATGAAAAACGCAATCGGCACCGGCAGCGCGCTTGAGCGCCTTCGGAAGTTTATCCCGGCCAGCGTGCAGCCAAAATTCAACAGCGTCGCAGAATGGCAGGCATGGCAGCAGGAAGAGGGCCGCAAACACTGTCAACAAATCGAAAAGCAAAATCAGCGCGCCCGGTCTGAGAAGATTTTTGGTCGTGCCGGAATACAGGCTCTTCACCGCAGCTGCTCGTTCGCGAACTACGAGGTGTCAGGCCCGGAACAGCGTCAGGCCTACAGCATGGCGAAGAGCTACGCGCAAAACTTTGGCGGCGGCGGATTCGCAAGCTTCGTGTTCAGCGGCGCACCGGGTACCGGGAAGAATCATCTAGCGGCGGCGATCGGCAACCATCTACTGGCAGCCGGGCACTCCGTTCTGGTGGTTACCATCCCTGACCTGATGCTCCGCGTTCGCGAGTGCTATGACGGCGGCCAGTCTGAGTCAGCGCTGCTGAATGACCTGTGCAACGTCGATCTCCTGGTGCTGGACGAAGTTGGCATCCAGCGCGGCTCCAGCGGTGAAAAGGTTATCATCAACCAGGTGATTGACCGTCGGCTTTCCTCGATGCGGCCAGTTGGCATCCTGAGCAACCTGAATTACGACGAGCTGGTGTCCACACTCGGCGCGCGCGTCGTGGATCGCCTTCGGATGGACGGTGGTATCTGGGTCAATTTCGACTGGGCAAGCTATCGCGGGAACGTATCGCACCTGCGGGCTGTGAAGTGAGAAGGGAGTGAATATGCCAAGACCAAAAAACTCAACACGAGCGCACCCTGTTCATCGCCTGGATTATCGAGCTGGTGAAAAAGCATGGCCGCGCAACGACAAACGATGTCGTCGCCATTTTCGGCCTGCACCGCACCACCGCCGAGAAATACATCCGGGCTGCCGTAGAGCAGGGGAAACTTATCCGCCATGGGCGCTGCGGCGTCTTCCGCGACCAGCGGGCTGTTATCGACTTTGACATGGAACGTTACACGCACCAAGGAGCATCACATGAGTGATTCACTGAGCAACAAAGAGCTGGTGGCCGTGGGTCATCAGTTTGCGAAGACCATGAGCAGCGACACGGCGATCATGGACATCGCCAAGATTGTTTCCCGTCTGGCCGAGCGGCTGGATTGCACCACTCTGGCGTTGCGCGAGATGACGAAGCAGCGGGATGCGCTGACGACCGTGCAGCAGCAAGGTATCAGGAAAGCGCTGGATGAATGCTCCGAGTATCTCGACAGGGACTGCATCTTGGAGACAAACGGCATTAGCTACGAAGATGCTGCTCAACGAGAAATAGGTGCAGTGGCTCTTCATGATGCATTACTCCGCCAAGGGGCTGCCCTATGAGCAAATCATTAAATGCGCGTTGCATTCGTCGCTGGGAGGTTGAGTTCAAAGGCTGGTGCGATTCGAAAGTAAGTCCATAGTGGCGTAAACATCACCTTCGCACGTTCATCCGTGGAATTGCGCTTACTACAGCTGACTGCATGGTGGACCGTATGGCCTACAACAACGCGATGCATGATTTTTTCGCTGAAAATGGAGATGACACTGGCTGGTCTCCTGAGTTTTCTGTCTGGTACGGCAGCGGGCGTCGAGAACAGTACCGGAAAGAGGCTCTGAACTACCTCAATGAGGACGCTACTAACGACGAGATCGACGAAGAGATACAGAACGAGCTGGAGGCCTGGAATGACTGAATTCACCAAAGAGCAGTTAAGTGCAAAGGCGCGAGAGCAGATTGCATTTCTGCCGCCACACGAAGATAACAGGCGAGGGCCGCACCCACGTAAACCAGTGTTCGGCGCTGTTTGAAATCGCACTGGCGGCGCTGACCGCTCCGACTGAACCGGTCTATCAATACCGCATCAGGAACGCATACAACGGACAGGTAACGGAGTGGCAAACCATTCGCCGTGACCAGGTTGATTTTGTTTTGAAAGCCCAGCCGCTTAATGCTGGGTTTCAAATTATCGCCCCGCCAGCACCGGTAGTGCCAGCTGAAATACGCAACAGGCTCAGAGCTGAGGGTTTGGAGGAGCTGCTGAAAGATGCGCGCGACTACGCACCGCTAACAGCTGAGCAATGGGAGACTCTCACCAATAACTGGCATCAGACCTTTGTGGGCCTGTCTGGTGAAGGTGACGCCTGCCGCGCCGCCATGCTTCAGGATGCCGAACCTGTAACCCAGCATGATGGGTTGCCGCATAATCCGCAGATTGCCGCATACGAGAAAATCATGGAAGAGGCGATCCCGGATGGTTATGCACTGGTGCCGGTTGAGCCGACAGAAGGCATGGTGATTGCTGGTTTCGAAGCAGAGCTACGCAAAGAGTTTCGCGACCCGGATGCATGGGAGACATACGAGGGTAATGAGCGGCTGTGAGCAGGCTGCCCTACCGTGCCAAATGGTGCTGGGCTGCGATGGTTGCAGCAGTGCCAAAGGGTGCGGCGAAATAGAGTGTGTTCAGGCGTATTTCTGGTGCTGAAATATGGCATAAAATACGCCTATTACTTGGGGAGGCATTGGAATATGAAAGTTTATAAGAATGAGCAAGAGGACGATCTCTGGTGTGAGTATGGGTCTGCATATGAATCAATCAGAGCAATTCTGAATGAAACATATCCTCCTCGGGAAAGATCAGAATGGTCGTTAGACATGGCGTATGCTCGATGGAGTGGCGATCGTTACACTGTAAGCACAACATTTACCCGCTTTGATGAAGAATTAAAAGATGTTGTAATGGTCGGTTGCAATGCTGAAGGTAATAGAAAGAGTGAGCATATCATTACCGTCTGCGGTAAGCCGATACGAGTGGAATATGATTTTTGGAAAAAGAATACTCTCCAAAGATAGATATAAAGTAATAAAGTGACGGGTGAGCAAGAACGCAGCGATAGCGGATCTTCAGAGAGGGACTTAGCTGCGTTATTTTTAACTTTCAGATGTTAAAAAACGGGAGAGCACGTTTGGGAAACTTTCTGAGTTTACTTGGGGTTTTAGTGTCTATTGCAAGTTGCTATTACGCATACAAGGCGTTTTGCCTCATCCAAGGAGACCTCATTCCCAGAGAAAAATCCCAGAGAGAAGATTTGCATCTTAAGGCAATTTTCAGAAGATGCGAATTGTTTTGAACGTTTTCTAAGCAAAAACAACACCGAAAGGTATATCTAAATATTGAATTTGATGGTGATGGCTTCGAGCTTACGGATTCAGACGACTCCGAAATGGATGGTGATCTGGACTGAAAAATTCGAAGAAATACCCCCGACCGAAAAGCCAAGTACGCGTAATTGTTCTGGATTCCAGTTAACAATCATTCTCACGAAGATGGATTTGGCCATATCTATTGGTATAAGGGAGCCTATCGGCTTTCCGGTCATTTTTTATATCGATGGTTACCTGGGCCCATATCAAGGCCTCATGAGTGCGGTTATCTCTGCTGCAAAAACGGTGTAACTACTCTTTGATTTTCATTAATCAACCAGCCATAATTACTTCACCAGAGCCTGAACAACTCTGGTGACCTCGCGCCTGGGAGGGGACTTCTAGGCCCATGCTGTATTTTATCAAACCAGTGACTTATACATTTTGCTTAAGCATTTTCACCTTCTTTGTCATATGCATTATGCTCGGGATGGAGAAAATTGACATGAGTGACATTGCTATAAGTACACTAGGAGGCGTAATTATTGCACTGATTAACTTGATGAAGGTTTTGATCAAGCAACTCAGTCATGGGTACGCCTCGCAATAATTAAAAGCCTCCCAACGGGGAGGTTTTTTTTTCGTTCTGAAATACATCAATAAGCCACAATGCCGTCCCGCTGGCGTTCGCTGAGGCGCTGGTACGTGCAAACCTGCCGGAGATGTACGAACAGCGAGAACAGGCCGCATAACCTACCATACCAGCGATATGGGTATTTCCCATACCGACCCGGTCAGGGCCTCTTCGGAGGCCTTTTCCATGAGCGCACTGTGGCGCTTTACTTTCTTTTTTTTCAAAATCGGCAGGCATTTTGTGCGCTTAAAACATTTGATCAAATCAGCTCACAGGTATACTGTATGAATATACAGTTGATGCAACGGAGGCAATTATGAAAGTTGAGTTAACCATTGATCGTACTAAAGAACTTCCTAAGGGCGCGGTTCCGGCACTGGAAAAAGAACTCTTAAAACGACTCCAGGGCCAGTTCGATGATTGCAGTCTGGTGATACGTCGCGCAGGCTCGGATGGGTTAAGTGTTTATGGCGGCGAGAAGGAAGCAAAGAAGACGGTCGAGGGGATTCTTCAGGATACTTGGGAAAGTGCAGACGACTGGTTCTATTAAGATTGTACGCAGGGGTAGCGCGCATTTTCAGAATACCGCAATTTGCGAATCCCATTGATGCTGCTGCCGACAATTTCTAATCGCGTCTGTATGTCGCTCAGGGGGATTATGTGGGGGGTGTAGCTCAGTCAGATTTACGAGTGACCATAACCGATAGCAAAGGAAGGGAGTTGCTGTCCTTCAAGTTGGGGGCGGAGGAGCGCTACATAATTTCTAACAACGATAATTCCATAAACCACAGAAAACTAAGCAGGGATGATCGTTATTGGTCTAAGGAAACCATCATGGAAGTTGTAAGAGAAATGACTTCTAAAAATTGACTTGTCACTACGTACACAATCATAATTATTGAGCTGGCCTGAACAACCAGCAACCTGACCACGATGCGCCACGGAGAAAGCTCCCATGGCGCAGTTACAACTCATCAAGCAATCCTCAGGAATCCTGATCCCCGCCACGCCGGAGACCAGCGATTTTTTGCATTCAAAATGTAAACTCGGCGCGGTTCTCGAAGGTGAATTCCGTCGCGTCCGCAATGCAGCTCTACACCGCAAATATTTTTCTCTTCTGAACCTTGGCTTTGAATACTGGGAGCCTGCTGGCGGTGCGATCACGCCTTCAGAGAAACACATTGTTAGGCCGGTACGGCCGATTACCTGGCGCAACGAGTAGGCAACGGCGACATACTGGCATCCTACGCTGAAGAGTTCTTCTGCGATCTATCAGCCCGCCGTACATCCAACATTACCGCCTGTAAATCATTCGACGCTTATCGTGAGTGGGTGATCGTCTGTGCCGGTTATTACGACGTGGTATTCCTCCCTGATGGCAGCCAGCGCAAGCGCCCAAAGAGCATTTCATTCGCGAATATGGACGACACGGCGTTTGTTCCGCTTTACACCGAAACGCTGAACGTACTATGGCGATTCATCCTCCACCGTTCATTCAGCAATCAGCGCGAGGCCGAGAACGCCGCCGCGCAGCTGATGAGCTTTGGGGGGTAACCAGATGGCGAAATCATGGTTCCACTACACCGAATGCACAACCGAGCAGGCCGATGAACTTCAGCGGCAGTACCAGCGCCGCGGGGTAGCCGTAACACGCAGCCTCAATCGTGATTACCTTACCTGGACCGTCAGCGTAGAGCGGCAGGAGGTTAAGTACCTCGAGCCAACGCCGCGAACGTTCCGCCAAAAGGTCTGGGGGTGATCATGGCTAAGAAACCCCGCCGTAAGTGTGCAAACCCGAGCTGCCGCGAATGGTTCCACCTGATTCGCGACGGCCAAGTGGTATGCAGCTACGAATGCGCTACGGTCATTGCCAAAGCGCAGACCGCAAAGAACCGCGCCGAGGCTTTGCGAGCTGAGAAGAAGCGCCAGCGCGAAGAGGAGAAGGCAGGGCGGCAGCGCCGCCGCGAGAAGCGTGTAGCATTGAAAACCAAAACGCAGTGGAAGAGTGAGGCCCAGACCGCATTCAACCGTTACGTGCGCCTGCGCGATGCCGGAATGCCGTGCATCAGCTGTGGCCGCCTCCCTGCTCAGAAATATGGCGGAACCATGGACTGTGGACACTACCGCACCCGCGGAGCTGCTGCGCACCTGGCGTTCAATCTGCACAACACCGCAGCCCAGTGCGTCCAATGTAACCGTGACCGTTCTGGCGCTCAGAAAGCGTTTGAGCAGGGCCTGATTGAGAGGATCGGGCCAGAGAAGGTCGAGGCCCTGAACAATAACAACGCCGTTCGCAAGTTCGATATACCATACCTGCAGCGCATCAAAACTATCTTCACCCGGAAAGCCCGCGCGCTGGAAAAGCGCCGCACCAGACACCAGGAGTTCGCCGCTTGAAACCAGAACTGATCGAATCGCTTCGCATGCGCTGGCTGCGCCTCCGCATTTATCGCCGCCCGGGAACGGTGCTGGTGGACTATCGCATCCTTCGTAACTTTATCCGCATTTACCTGATGGCAGGAGCAGCAGCGTGAACACTCAATACCTGGAATTTGTACGCCAGCAGCTCATCGTTGCGACGGCAGATCTGAGTGGGGCGACCAAAGGGCAGTTGATGGCCTGGCTGGAGAACGCCCAGTTCGACACGAAGACCTTTAAGCGGAAGAAGCCCAAAGTTTGGGACGAGGAAAGCGAGAAATGGGTGCCGGTTGATAACCCTCCGATACCCGGTAAACAGTCACACGCCAAAGGCTCGCACATCCCACTGGTTCAGCCGGTTGAATACTCCACGGCATCGTGGCGGCGGGCGGTCCTGTCGCTCGAGGAACACCAGAAGGCGTGGCTGCTCTGGAACTACAGCGAATACACGCGCTGGGAGAACCAGGTGGCGATTACCCAGTGGGGCATGGGCTGAGTTCAGAGATCAACTGGGTGCTAGGAAGGTGGCCGGTAAAACGATGGAGCGGCTGAAGGCGTTAATCTGGCTGGCGGCGCAGGATGTGAAAGAAACGCTTTCCGGGCGTGGCCCCTATCAGTATGGGGATCTGGCTGCGCTGGTGGGCGTGAACAAAACCAACTGGTCACAGAACTATGTCGAGCATTGGGAGGTAATGGTGCGGTTGTTCGCTCGTTTGGACACTGACTCATTGAAACAGGTTTCGCGATCACGTTCACAACAAAAAGCTACAAATTGCCAACCAAGTATTGCACAAATGAACTAATTGACGTATATTTCGGCTAAATCTGATATCGTCGCCATAGCTTTAGTTATCGACCGAATCAAATTAAAAGCCCGAGGTTAACGCCTTGGGCTTTGTCGTTTCTGGATACAGTAATACCAAGGGTCATGACATTCAGGTAAAATTGTTTTCAGTACTGAGTGTGGGGGTGGGATGAAAGAGCTACCTAAAGATTATTTTTTGGGAGTGGATGATGAGCTCGTTGATTACCTTGAAAAACAGGGAGAGGAGACGATACGAGAAATTCATCTTTCCAATAAAATCAATGTTGAGAATGGATACAAACTTCTGAACATTCAGATTGTTGGAATTGGCTCATCTTTTTTATTACTGACGCAGAAAGCCAATTTCGATTTTTCTAGCTGCGGGAATTACCACATTTACTTTGCTATGGACATGGTGCGCTATTTACCTTGTATGTACCGGCTTATCGGTGAAGGTTAGAGGCCTGATTAATGCCCCCTCCTGGTAATCTATATCATGAGAAATACAGGGATATGGATCCGTCGACCTTTAAAATATTCGCCGATGCAGGATATGTAGGGCCGGAGAAGTTATTGCCTCTTATACGAAGGTATCGCCTTGTTGACTTGAGTGATACAGCGAGCGAATTGTTGACGGAAAATGAGAAAATTCGAACGTGTCTTGATAAAGCGAGGGTGTTCACCATCCTCGCTCCGGTAGCTGCAATGCTTATTTCTGCTGTTTTTTTATATGCTCAATGACTGAATCGGCAGAATCTCCAACGAAAACACGACGTGTAGCAAAGTCTGCAGTACTTTGCGCTGGAGTAGGTTTCGGTGCCGCAGGTTGCTGAGGTTTATTTTCGCCTTGCGGCTTGTTTTGTTCAGACATAAAAATCCTCTTCGTTTGAATGGTTACTTTTTGGCGATTTAACGATATCAAATGGTAGGTTGTACCGCCAGATACATAATCTGGCACCCTATTTAGCCCCGGCATACGCTGGGGCTTTTCTATTTCAGGCTCCCGGATACCCCCATCACTCGTTATGTCGTTAATTCATCCGGGCGAGCCTGAGTCTTTCACAATGGAAACACCTATGTCCGAACCACTATCCGGCAGCGCCACGGCGCATGCAGCGGTTACGACTGCCACGTTTGCCGGGTTTTGGGCGAACACTGAGGGCTGGCGTAATACTCGGGGCGCTGGCCGGAGCGCTCATCTACGTTCTTACATCCCACAATCTCAGCGCGATAGAGCGGGTGCTGTTTGGCGTGGTGTCATTCATCTCAGGTATCCTGGGTGCGCCGACGGCAACCACGATTTATCAACAGCATTGTCGGGCAATACATCCCCGGCACCGAGGGTTCCGGCATCCCTGAATCACTGGGTGCCATGATTGCCGCTGCATCGATGATCACCATCGTCCTCGCCATCAAAAAAGCGTGCTGAGAAAAAGGCGGCAGAGGAGGGGGCAATGACTCCATTCATTATGCTGCAGCTGCACGCTGTTGTTGCTCTGGTCACCGGGATCCTGATTGCTGGCTATAACCGGGGCCAGAGCCGTCACAAATGGTATTACTCAACGCTGGCTTACTTTCTGGCTCTGGCGTTCCTCTCTATCCCGATCCGTATTATGGGTGGGCAGTTACCCCGTCATCGACCGTTCAGAGCTGGTGGTCAACATCGGCTTTATGGTGGTGATGATCATCTCCCGCGGGAATATCACCGGCAAAAGGAGTCAGGCGTGACCAAAGACGACATCTTTAACGGCATCCTCGGCAAAGAGGGCGGTTACGTTAATCACCCGAATGACAAAGGGGGACCGACAAACTGGGGGGTTACTCAGGCTACGGCGCGCGCCCACGGCTATACCGGTGACATGCGTAACCTGACTCGCGAGCAGGCTCTGGCAATCCTTGAGGCTGATTACTGGTACGGTCCACGCTTCGATCAGGTGGCCAGTGTTCTCCCCGGCTATTGCTGCCGAACTCTGCGATACCGGGGTGAACATGGGGCCATCGGTACAGGTTAAGTGGTTTCAGCGCTGGCTGAACGTATTCAACAACCAGCAGCAGCTCTATCCAGACCTTATCGCCGACGGCCAGATTGGCCCACGCAGCATCAGCGCGCTGAAATCCTTCCTGGCGAAACGCGGAAGCGAAGGGGAAACCGTATTGCTCCGTGCACTGAACTGTAGCCAGGGTCAGCGATTACCTCGAGCTGGCAGAGCAGCGCCCGGCAAACGAGGTCATTCGTGTATGGCTGGGTAAGAGAGCGAGTAAGCCTATGACGAAGCTGAAAGCCATTCTGGTCGCAATTGGATTCACCGTATTGATGGTGCTGGGCGCTTTCGGCCTGGGGCAGTATGCGTGGACGAGAGAAGGCCGAAGCCAAAGCGGATAAGCAGCGAACGACGAGAACGCCGCCGCCACTGAGACAGCAGCAGAACGCCGGGTAGAAGCAACGAAAGAGGCCAGCAATGTACAGCAGACTGTTAACCATATGCCTGATGGACGATGTTGATCGCGAGCTGCATGACTCGTGGAAGCGCCCCGGTGGTGGTTGATACTGCGTGTGACTGGGTAAAGCCAATCTACCTTACTGATCACGACATTGATACGCTGGACCGGCAGACGAAGAAAGACATCCTTGGCGCACAACAAAGCGTGGCAAGCAAACTGCCAGAATCGATAGAAAATAAGAAGCAAATCTCTTTATGGCCGCTTTCATCGCGATAAGATTAAGCCTCTATTTTAAAAAGGAGGTTGTATGCTTCAAGGTTATTACAAGTCAACAGATAATCGCGTATCTGACGAGGACCATAAACGTATCGTCGCTATGAATGCCGCCTTAGAGATTGCAAAGGCTTCAGCTGCTGCGTCAAATTCTTACGTCGGCTTAAGCAAGGTTGAGTACGATTTAAAGAATGCCTCTGCAGAAGTCGCGAACCTAGCAAAAGCCATCCGAGTTTTTATGGATGCATAAATTTAGGGGTGGTAACGCCTTCTAAACTACGCCGCCTTCGGGCGGTTTTTTATTGCCATTATTGGTGTGTCTCTTCTGGAGTGCTCGATAATGTCTATCCCCTCTGGCGGATAAATCGTAAATACCCCCTACAGGGGGTAAAGCATTACAGCAGGCATTCACTGAGTGCCTGTGATAATGCTTTTAGATACAATCACCTCGATGAATTGGAGAGGTGATAATGGACGCTAATTATATTGCGTATGAGGCGCTGGTCGTCAGTAGAGAGGCCGCTGATTGGGCTGTCTGGTCAGCATTGGGAACATGGTTTTCTGGAATCATTACGTTAGTAACTGCCTTTGTGGCTTTTCGAGCGTTGCAGACATGGAAGCAGCAAAGAGAGGCACAATGAAAAAAAGCCTTGAAGGCAGCCCTGATCAATTATCGAAATTTACTTGTAATGATGCCAGAAACCTTGGAACCATCAGAACCAGACTGCCGTCAGCCAGCCTTGCTCCTTCAAGACTCAATGAATCAAATTTATCTCCATGTAACGTTAATGGAGGTTACGTTTGATACGAGCGAAATTGGGCGGCAATTTCACGCCTTATACAACAGGCATGCCGAATATATGCAAGGGCAAGCGCACCGAGAACAAATAGCTGAATTGCTTATCCCGTTTATTTCTGAGCCATTTATTTCTGGTGCGTACAAAAGTAAGCCTGAATAATTATTTAGGCTGCTAATTTAAAATCGGGCCACTGGCATACGCTGGTGGCTTTTTTATTGGAGTAATCATGGCGCTTGATCCACAAGACAAAGCCCGATACCTGATGTTCAAAGGCGCTTTAAGCGAACTGCCGGAAGAAACCCGCGCGAAGATTGAAGAGACCTCCGAACGCATCCTGTCAATCATGTTTGAGGACATGGAAACAGGTGGTCCCGCGGTATCGCTGGCCATGTTCAAGGTACTCGAAAAGGAATAACGATTTATGGCAAAACCGGACTGGGGCGTGCTTCAGCAACGGTTCCTGTCCGACCATGCCGTAACCGGCGTATCACCGAAGGAGTGGTGTGAAGCGCAGGGACTGAATTATGCAACCGCACGCCGACACATCAAAAAGCCTACTGCGCAAACTGCGCAAAAAACTGCGCAGAAGAAAGTGCGCACTGCGCAAAAGGAAAAGTGCGCAGTTGAGCTGGTGGACATAAAGCTCAGTGCAAAGGTAAAGCGCTTTATTGCAGAATACCTGAAGGACAATAACGCCACCGCTGCCGCTGCACGGGCTGGCTATAGTGACCCAAACTATGGTCGACAGCTCATAACGAATCCTAACGTTGCACAAGCTATTGCGCAGCAGCAAAAAGCGTCCATTGAACGCACGCTTGGCAGTGCCGATGAAGTTCTCTCCCAGATGTGGCAACTTGCCACCTTCGATGCAAACCAGCTTTCACAGTATCGTCGCGGCGCCTGCCGTTATTGCTGGGGCTTCGGTCATCACTACCAGTGGCGCGATGCAGTCGAGTTCGACGAGGCGCTGGCAAAGGTTGAAGGCAAGGAGGGCGTTAAACCTCCTGAGGACCCGGGCGGTTATGGCTACGACCACAACCGGGATCCTAACCCTGATTGCCCACGCTGCAATGGCGATGGAATAGGGCAGCCATACTTCGCGGATACCCGGAAACTTCCTCCTGATGCTGCCCTGGCTTATTCCGGCGTAAAGCTGGGTAAGAATGGCGTTGAGATAACAGCCATAAGCCGAGAGCGCATGTATGAAGCTGTGATGAAGCGGCTTGGCCTGGCCGATAGCGAGTTTGCGCAGCGTCTGCAGCAGATTGAAATCGAACGTCGGCAGTTGGAGGTGGAAAAACTCCGCAAAGAGCTGGCAGCCGATCCTGATGATGATATTCCGGCACCAGTTGCAATCAACATTAACGTGGTAGACGCGAGGGTTCGTGATGATAGCGCCGACGCTTAACGTTCCCCAGGCGCGCTTCCTCGCAATGCCGCATAAGTTTAAGGCCTACGTTGCCGGGTTCGGCTCCGGTAAGACGTGGGTTGGCTGCGGCGGCATCTGCAAGGGGATGTGGGAGTTCCCCAAAATCAACCAGGGCTATTTCGCGCCGACCTATCCGCAGATCCGTGACATCTTCTACCCGACAGTGGAAGAGGTGGCATTCGACTGGGGCATGAACGTCAAAATCAACGAGGGGAACAAAGAGGTTCACTTCTACGCCGGGCGTCAGTACCGCGGAACGACTATCTGCCGTTCGATGGAGAAGCCAGGCTCTATTGTCGGCTTCAAAATCGGCAACGCGATGGTTGATGAACTGGATGTTATGGCTGCCGCAAAAGCGCAGCAGGCATGGCGAAAAATCATCGCTCGTATGCGCTACAAGGTTGACGGCCTGCGTAACGGCATCGATGTGACCACCACGCCAGAGGGATTTAAGTTCGTCTACCAGCAGTTTGTTAAAGCTGTGCGCGATAAGCCTGAGCTGGCGACGCTGTATGGCCTGATACAGGCCTCAACGTTCGATAATGAAGCGAACCTCCCCCACGATTACATCCCTTCGCTGATGGACTCCTATCCGCCAGAGCTAATTAAGGCGTATTTGCGCGGGAAATTCACCAACCTGACCAGCGGCACCATCTATCACCAGTTCGATCGCCAGCTTAATGGCTGCACCGATGAGGAGCAGGCAGGTGAGCCGCTGTATATCGGCATGGACTTTAACGTTGGCAAGATGGCAGCCATCGTCCATGTGCTGCGCGACGGAGAACCGAGAGCTGTACGGGAGCTGGTGAAGGTTTATGACACGCCAGCGATGATTAAGCGTATTCAGGAGGAGTTCTGGCGCTATGAGGGTGGCCGTTACGTCGCCTCTCGTCAGATTTACATCTACCCCGATGCTTCCGGCGATTCGCGCAAATCGAACAACGCCAGCGCCACGGATATCGCACAGCTTAAACAGGCCGGATTTAGCGTGGTGGTGAACGCCGCCAACCCGCCGGTAAAAGATCGCATTAACTCCATGAACGCCATGTTCTGCAACGGCAACGGCGATCGCCGCTATAAAGTCAACGTGACCCGCTGCCCGGTTTACACCGACAGCCTGGAACAGCAGGTATGGGCGGCGAACGGCGAGCCGGATAAATCAGCCGACAACGATCACCCCAACGATGCTGGTGGGTATTACATCGTGAAGCAGTTCCCGATCATCAAACCAACTGGCAAAGTCACCAACCTACGGATTTAACTCCATGCCTGATATTTCAACACCCAACCTTGATTACAACAACATGGTCGAGGCATGGGACATCAACGACGCGCTGATGGGCGGCACGCTCTATATGCGCCAGCTGGGCGACGCCTTTCTGCCACGCTGGCCGAATGAAGACAAAGAGGGACTACAAAAAGCGTCTTGCTGTCGCCACGCTGCTGCCCGCCTATGAAGAGACGATAAATCAGAACATTGGGCGCGTATTCGCACAGCCCGTGGTGCTTAGCGAAAAGATGCCTGAGCAGGTTAAGGCGCTTGCTCCCAATATTGACCTGGAAGGCATGCGGCTTGATGTCTGGGCACAGGCATTTTTTGGTATCGCATTTCAGTACGGCCTGGCGCATGCGCTGGTGGATTACCCCCGCGTGGATGCGGAGCAGGTCAGGACGAAGGCGGATGAACAGGCCAGTGGCGCACGCCCCTATGTCACGATGCTTAACCCCCGGCAGGTTATCGGCTGGAAGTCGAAAACCACTGGCGGCAAGGTGGTACTGACCGACCTGCGCATCAAAGAGGTCGTTGTCGTTGACGGCGATGACTACGGCCAGACTAAAGTCGAGCAGATCCGTCATATCCTGCCGGGTAAGGTTGAGATTTACCGCCGCAAAAAAAGCGAAGGCGGCGAGGAATCCTGGCAAATCCATGAAGAGTGGACCACCTCCCGCAACGACATTCCCCTGGTGACGCTCTATACGAAACGCACCGGCTTTATGCGAGGCTCGCCGCCGCTGCTGAATCTCGCGCTGCTGAACATCAAGCACTGGCAGAGCCAGAGCGAGCAGGACAACATCCTGCACGTTGCCCGCGTGCCGCTGCTGGTGGTGTATGGACTGGAGAACGGGCAGGAACTGACGATAGGCTCATCTTCAGCCACGCAGTTCGACAACCGCGAGCAGCAGGGGATGGAATACATTGAGCACACTGGCTCCGCGATAGGGGCCGGGAAAACCTCACTGGAAGATCTCGAAAACCAGATGCGCCAGGCGGGAGCCAAACTGCTTCGCCCGGAGAACACGTCCACCAAATCGGTTGAGCAGACCAGCGAAGAGCGTATGCAGGAGCATTCACCGCTCTACACCATGGCGAACTCTCTCGAGGACGCGCTCGATAATATCCTGCAGATCATGGCTGAATGGCTCGGGTTGAAGGACGGCGGCAACGTTGATGTACGCACTGAGCTGGACGTGTCGGAGCAGTCAATCAACGCACCAGCCGCACTGGCGGTTCAGTCGCTGCGACAGGGCGGCGATATCCGCCGTATTGATGCGGTACGTGCGCTGCAGTCGCTCAAAATCATCGACCCGGATGCGAAGCCCGAAGAGGTCATCGACGAGCTGAACAACCAGGACCCGACGTTTACAGGTAACGGCAATGGCAACGATCAATGACAGGCTGCGCGATGAGGCGATAGCCCATACCCTCTGGATCAGCCGCTACAGCACGGGCGTCGCAAACCGCATGGTCAGGCTGCTGAACGACAGCGACGCCGAGCTTACCGCACGGCTGCTGGTGGCGATGGACAGCCTGCCCACCAGCCAGTTTACGGTCAGCCGGCTTGAAAGCCTGCTGGGGAGCGTGCGCAACCTAAACCAGCAGGCGATTGCGGGAATGCAGACCAGCCTGGCGGATGAGCTACTGCAGCTGGCCGGGCATGAGGCAGGTTATCAGCTGAGCCTGTTTGATGTGCTGCTGCCGCAGCAGGTGAAAGAACGGTACCCGCTTCAGAGCATTACGCCTCAGCAGCTTTACGCGGCGACAATGGCGCAGCCCTTTCAGGGGCGTCTGCTGAGCGAATGGGCTGAAAATCTTGACGCCGACCGCATGACGCGTATCACTAATACGGTGCGCCGGGGTTACCTGCTGGGTGATACCACCGAGGTGATCGCCCGGCAGGTACGCGGGCACGCCAACAGAGGTTTTCAGGATGGCGCGCTGCAGGTCAGCAGGGCCAATGCCGCCAGCATTACCAAAACGGCTGTTAATCACCTGGCGGCCACGGCGCGGACCAGCTTTGCGGATGCCAACGGCGATATTCTGAGAGGCAAACAGTGGCTCTCAACGCTGGATAATAAAACGACCCATACCTGCATCATCCGTGACCGTCTGCGCTACACCCTGGACAACAAGCCCATCGACCACAAAATCCCGTACTTCAGGGGCCGGGACGCATTCACTTCTGTTGGCCGTTCCACGGAGACGCTGATTACCAAATCGTGGCGTGAGCTCGGGATCGACATTGATGAGATGGATAACGGCACCCGGGCCAGCATGGGATGGTCAGGTGCCGGAAGATACCACCTATCTGGACTGGCTTGCCCGGCAGTCTCCGCAGCGACAGGACGAGGTACTGGGGCCGGAACGGGGGCGAATGTACCGTGCCGGAGAGCTTGAGCTTGGTGAAATGTTCACGGACAAGGGCGAATGGATAAGCCTGGCGCAGCTGAAAGCACTCAGCTGATGAAAACTTACTAACTATGGCTGCCTGCGGGCGGCCTTTTTTATGCCTGCCGTTTAGCGGATGCGACGCGGCGCCGGATCGGATGATCCATTAACCAGCGCCGGAAGGCCCGGAGAATAACCATGAAATTGAAGCTTGATGCGAACGGTCACGTTGTCGTTGAAAACGGTATGCCGGTCTATATCCATGACGACGGCAAAGAAATCGCATTCGACGCAGCGCAGGCCGTCAGCAAAATCACCTCGCTGAACGGCGAGGGCCCGGTCTCATCGCGAAGCCAAAGAAGCGGCAGAGACTAAGCTGGCGGCGTTCGCCAGTATCAGCGACCCGACCAAAGCCCTCGAGGCGCTGGATATGATGACCAAAATCGACCAGAAGAGGCTGATCGACGCGGGCGCGGTTGACCAGGTGAAAGCCGAAATCACCAAGTCATTCCAGGCGCAGCTGGACGAAGCCACTGGCAAAAACCAGCAGCTGGAGCAGCAGCTCTATGGCGAGATGATTGGTGGCCGCTTTACCGGGTCGAAATTCATCGCCGACAAGATGGCAATCCCATCAGACTTTGTGCAGGCGCGCTTCGGCCAGGCGTTCAAGATTGAGGACGGCAAGGTCGTCGCGTATGACGGGCAGGGCAACAAGGTTTACTCCCGGACCAAACCCGGCGAGCTGGCTGAGTTTGATGAGGCGCTCGAGTTCCTCGTCGAGCAGTACCCTCAGAAGGATCACATCCTGAAGGCGTCTGGCAACAGCGGTGGCGGCTCCCACCAGTCCCAGCACCAGGCCGGGCAGAAAACCATGAAGCGTGCAGCGTTTGACGCGCTGGATCAGACAGGCAAACAGGGCGCGCTCAAAGACGGTATCACTATCGTCGATTAACTCCTTTGCCGCGTTCCGGATGGTGCGCGGCGCCAGAGCTGGATAGCTCACTATCACCCCTAACTAACTCCCTTAAAGGAATACGAAATGTCCAACACCCTTACTGGGTTGATCCCGACTATCTACACCGCTCTGGATGTTGTTTCCCGCGAGCAGGTGGGCTTTATTCCCGCCGTCGCGCGCGACGCCAAAGCAGACGCTGCTGCTAAAGGACAGGCTGTAACATCGCCGGTCGCACCGAAAGCAGTCACCGTTGATATTGAACCCGGTGCGACGGCCCCGAACGACGGCGATCAGAGCATCGGTACCGTTAACGTCACCATCACCAAAGCCAAAATGGCCCCGGTGAAGTGGAACGGTGAAGAGCAGCTGGCAATCGGTCCGTCCGGTACCTACAACACCATCCTGGCCGACCAGTTCAAACAGGCTTTCCGTGCACTGGCGAATGAAGTGGACGCAGATCTGGGCGCGCTTTATTACGCCTCATCCCGCGCTGTGGGCACGGCCGGTACCACGCCGTTTGGTGTGAAAGAGGATCTGTCCGATGCTGCGCTGGCGCGTAAGGTACTGAGCGATAACGGCGCGCCCACGACCGATCTTCAGATGGTGCTGGGCTCCTCGGCAACTGCCAATCTGCGTGGCAAGCAGTCTGTCCTGTTCAAAGTGAACGAGTCCGGTACTGAGCAGCTGCTGCGCGAAGGCGTAATTGGCCGCCTCGAGGGATTCAACATCCACGAATCAGCAGGTGTTAAGCGCGTTGCAGCAGGCGCGGGTGCCGGTTACCTGGTTAACGGTGCGAAGCAGGAAGGGGACATCATCATCGCAATTGATACCGGCACCGGGGGCATTGCTCAGGGCAGCGTGGTGACGTTTGCGGGTGACGACAACAAATACGTTGTGGCAGCAGCTACCACCACTACCATCACCCTGGCGGCACCGGGCCTGCGTCAGAGCCTTGCTGATAAAACGGCGATCACTGTCGGTGGTGCTTTTACTGCGAATATGGCGTTTGACCGCAGTGCTTTCCTGCTGGCTGCCCGAACACCGGCCATGCCGAAGGGCGGCGATTCCGCAGACGACGTAATGAATGTTACCGATCCAGTTTCCGGCATTACGTTCCAGGTGGCGCTGTACCGCCAGTACCGTCAGGTGCGTTACGAAGTGGGTCTGGCGTGGGGCGTTGCCTCCATTAAACCAGCGCACGCCGTTCTGCTGCTGGGTTAATCACACCGGGGCTTCGGCCCCTTTCTACTGGAGGTCAGAATGGCTGGATTAACTAAAGAGCAACGGGCGCAACGCGAGGCAGAACGGCTTGCAGCCGCAGGCGGCGGGCAGAACAATCCTGAGCAGCAGCAGCAGCAGCAGCAGCAGCAGCAGCAGCAGCAGCAGCAGCAGCAGCAGCAGCAGCAGCAGCAGCAGCAGCAGCAGCAGCAGCAGCAGCAGCAGCAGCAGCAGCAGCAGCAGCAGCAGCAGCAGCAGCAGGAAACCGAACTGGAACTGGTAATGATGCATACCGAGTTCCCGGCGTTCCCTGGCGCGCCGGATGAAGCCGATGTGCATCCTGATGAAGTTGAGAACTGGAAAGCCGCAGGCTGGAAAGTGAAGGAGTAACCATGCTCACTACTGACCCGGCTTCACCTGATTTTGACAGCTACGCCAGCGTTTCGGATCTGCAGGCGTTTGCCACCGCGCGCGGGTATGAGGTCCCGGCAGATGCTGCTGAGTGTGAGAATCTGCTGGTGCAGGCTATGGACTATCTGGCGGGCATCAACTGGCGTGGTTGCCGGGCGGATCCTGCCCAGCTGCAGGCATGGCCCCGACGGGGCGTGATGGCTGATGGAGTGCCATTACCTGATACGACCATTCCCCGGCAACTGGTGCAGGTGCAGTGCAGGCTTGCCATAGAGGCGCAGCAGATTGAGCTGATGCCGTCTTTCGATGCGGGTGGCGAGGTGGTGCAGGAGTCTGTTTCCGGCGCGGTAAGCGTAACGTATGCGGAGGGGAGCAGCAGAAGCGCCGCTTCTTTCCCGTGGCTCAACAACATGCTGGGCGGGCTGGTGGGCAATTCTAACCAGATGCGGCTGGTGAGGGGGTAACTTGGCTGATTTAAAAGCTGTACCGTTCACGAAGAAACCCACTTCCGGCGTGGATAACGGCGAAGTGATCCGCCTGCTCACCGACGCCCTGGAACATGCCCGGAAAGGCTCATGCCACAGCGTGGCGCTGCTGCTTATCAATAGCGACGGTAATGCGCTGGACTGCTGGCACAACGGCGGACGGCCTTATGTCATGGTCGGGGCGCTGGAGTCGCTGAAGCTGGATTTTATCAACGCAAATATTGAGCGCCGATAATATGCCTGTTAACTACACCCGCATGAAAGCCACCAGCACGCGCCTGCTCACTGAGAACGGCGCGGCGTACCCGGTAAAACGCAAGGGCACCGTGACGGTCACCGGCGGTGTTGAGCACCGCGATCCGGATAAGACCTTCACTGCAATCGGCGTACGTACTGATTACAAACCCGGCGAAATTGACGGTACGGTCATCATAAACGGCGACACGCGCATTGTGTTTACTGCCGACGCTGAGCTGCGCACCGGCGACATGGTGGACGTGGACGGCAAATGGTACCGCATTGAAAAGCCTAACCCGGTTAAACCAGGCAAACTGCTGCTGTGCTACCGCGCGCAGCTGAGGGCATAACATGGCAGATAACCAGGCGTTTATGGTGTCCATCAATGCGTTCGTCAGCCAGGCAAAGGCGCGGCAGGAAGAGGTGATGCGTGTGGTCGGCATCAAAATCCTGGCGCGGCTGGTGCAGATGTCGCCCGTCGGAAATCCCGAACTGTGGGCAGTAAACCAGACGGCAACAGCCTATAACGCTGCTGTCGCTGAGCACAACAGCCTGCTGCGACAGGATCCCGACAATCTGACTAAAGCTGGGCGGCTGCGACCGGGACGCAGGGTTAACGACAGCATGGACCTGAAAGTGCCGCCGGGCTATACGGGCGGGCGTTTTCGCGGTAACTGGCAGGTGTCGTTTGACCAGCAGGCTTCGGGCGAGACCGGGCGCATCGATAAGGCAGGCCATGAGACGATCGCCGCAGGCAGCCTGGTGCTCGAGCAGTTCAAGGTCGGTACCACGGCGGTCTATTTCTGCAATAACGTCCCGTACGCCTATCGGCTGGAGATGGGGCATTCCAGCCAGGCGCCCGGCGGCATGGTGCGCATCACCGCCGCCGAGTTCCGGCGGTTCTTCAGCGAGGCAGTCAGCGAGGTTAAAAATGATACCGGACATCACAACGGCGCTTGAGGCCATGCTGGGTCTGTGGGCGGACGGCGAGGGCGTGCCGGTGGCATGGGATAACATTCAGTTCGACCCGCCAGGCGACGGGCTTTATCTGATCTCCCACGATATGCCCGCGCAGCCCTACAGCATCGACCTGGCTGGTGGCTGCCGGGTCTACCCCGGCGTGTATCAGGTAACCGTCGTAGCGCCTGCTGGTGGCGGCAAATCACAGGCCAGAGCGCTGGCCCGCCGCGTCGCCGCGCTGTTCCGGGAAAATCAGGAGATCGCCGGCGACGGCTTTACCGCCTGGGTGACTTCACCGCCTGCCATCTTCCCCGGTATACCGGACGGCGTGTCCTACTCCATCCCCGTCAGCATCAACTACCGGGCTGATATTTCAGCCTGATCATCCCCACCGGCGCTGCCGGTTTACTTACTTTCATATTACGGAGAATCCCTATGGGCTTCGCATTACCTAATGGCGCCACGGTATTCGTCGGCTCGAAACTCGCCACGCCTGTGGCGGTGACGGGCGTGAGCAATGCCGCAGGCGCTGTCTTTACCGTAGCAAACGGCCACGGCCTCGCTGTGGGGCGATGTGGTGCTGGTTACCAGTGGCTGGGCACTGATTGACAGCCTGGTGGCGCGTGTAACGGCGCAGACGACCACCAGCGTGACGATCGGGGTGATCAACAGCACCGACACCAACTTCTTCCCAGCTGGCTCCGGCGCTGGTTCACTCAGCAAAGTGGCGGAGTGGACTGAAATCCCGCAAATCACTGAGGTTGCACAGTCCGGCGGCGATCAGCAGTACACGCAGATCCAGTTCCTCGCCGATGACCGCCAGCGCAACCTGGCGACCTACAAGGCGGCCAAGTCGCAGACGTTCACCATGGCGCATGACTCTACACTGCCCATCTATGCCGTGCTGTCAGCCGCTGACCGTTCCGGTGACACGCTGCCGCTGCGCATGTACGTACCAAAGGCAAAAGAGATGCGTTACTGGTCCGGTAAAGCTTCTTTCGACCCGCAGCCGACCACTGCCGTAAACAACGTCGAAACGGTACAGCCTGGCGTTTGCTATTCAGTCCCCGCGATATCACCTTTTACAAAGATGCTGCCCCGCAGGCGGCAGCGTAACCCAGCCCGTTAACAGGCCCGTCAGCGGGCCTTTCTTTCTGCCGAGGAATACATGGCCACAAAGTTTCAGCTGCAACCCAAACCCACGTTTAAAGCCAATGTGACCATCCCGCGTGCCGGTGATGATGATGGGCGTGCTTACCTTTACTTTCCGCCATAAGCCGATCAAGGAGCTGGCCGCGCTTGAGACGATGGAAGGCAAGACCGCCGTCGATTTTCTGGTGGAGATCACCGACGGCTGGGCGCTGCCGGACGCGTTCAGCCAAGAAAACCTTGAAGTGCTGCTGGACAACTACCCCCGGCGCGATGAAAGCGATCGTCGGCACTTATTACCGCGAACTGACAGGTAACCGTGAAAAAAACTGATAGCGGTTGCCTCGGCGTTTTATACGCCTGAACCCTCCACCGAAGACCTGGCCGCGTTTGGCCTGAGTGCTGATGACTACACCGAAGAAGAGCAGACCGTTGAGGTATGGCCCGACGTCTGGCCCGCGTTCGCTGTCTTCCAGTCGATGGGCACGCAGTGGCGCACGGGCATGGGCGGCATCACCGGGCTGGATTACAACGTGCTGCCCTGGCTGATGAAGCTCAACGGCGTGGAGGATGAGGCAACCGCGTTAACGGATATCCGCGTAATGGAAAGCGCGGCGCTGAAGATTGTCCATCAGGGGGCGTAATGTCTGATATTGCAACGATTTCGCTCCGGGTGAATACCGTCGAGCTGGAGCGCGGGAATAAGGCGCTGGACGATTTCCAGCAGACGGCTGGCGGCGCCGCAGGTAAGGCCGATGATCTGAACTCGGTATTTCGCGCCGGGGCATCCGATCAGAAAAAGAATACCCAGAGCCTGAAAGAGCAGCAGCAGGAGCTACAGAACCTGCTCAACAAAATCAGCCCCTGTTAACCGCGCAATGAACGAACTGGAGACCGCTGCAGGCGTCGCTGGCGGGCTTTCCGCGCAAAGGACATGCTGGGGCGATGAAGATTACAGCCGCTTTAACTCCGTGCTGGATACCACCCGCAACAAACTCTTTCAAGTCATGGAGGCGGAGACCGCCGAAGGGCAGGAGCGGTTAAAACTGGCTCAGGAGACGCAGCGCGCCACCGCAGCGCAGGACAGGCTTCCTGAAGTCGATCTCTGATCAGGCGGCGACGTTCCGCGCCAGCAAAGCGGACATGGCCGAGTACCGGCGGCGCAAATGGGGATCGCCGAAGAGGCCGCCCCGGTATTGCCCGGCTGCGCGAGCAGGAGCGCGCTGTTCAACAGGAGGCTGCCCAGCGCCAGACTGGGCCGCCAGCCAGTCCCGGATGATTTAAACAGGCCATTGCTGAAATGGAGGGCGGCGGAAAGGGCCGAGGCGGCGGAACTCAGACGTAACCAGAATATCCGCGAAATCGTTCATCTCTTCGCTTCAGGACCAGGCGAACGCAATGGGCAAGACGCGGATCGAACTGCTGGAGATGAAAGCCGCACAGCTCGGTGTATCGGAGCAGGCCGCCCCGTTCATTGCAAAACTGGGTGAGCAGGAAAGGGTTTTCAGCAAAGGCACCCTCAGCGCCGGGCAGTATCAGCAGGCCCTGAGGATGCTTCCCGCACAGTTCACTGATATTGCCACTTCCATTGCTGGTGGCATGCCGTTATGGATGGTGCTGATCCAGCAGGGTGGGCAAATCAGCGATTCATTCGGTGGTATTGGCGGGCTGTTTCAGGTCATCAAGGAAGAGTTGCTGGGGATTAAGGACGCGTCTGATGATTCTTCAGAATCTCTTTCAGAAAATGCCAACGCACTGGCGGAGAATGCCGAGCACGCCAGCGGCCTGTTGCGCTTTCTGACACCAACCAGGCTGGCCGTGGGGGGCTTTACGGCAATTCTTGGCGGTATGGCTGTTGCCGCCTGGCAGGCTGAGCAGGCTAACCGCGAACTCTATCAGTCGATTGTATTAACTGGAGGAGCGTCTGCGACGTCTACAGGTCAGCTATGGAAAATGGCTGAGCAAATAGGCGAAAGCACGACTGCTAGCATCAACTCCGTTTCAGAGACACTGGCTCGCCTGGCCCAGTCAGGAAAATTTACTACCGCCCAGCTGCAGCTCGTGGCGCAAACCTCCCAGCAATGGACGCAGGTAATGGGTAGTGGGCCGAAAAAATTGAAGCCTCATTTGCCGAAATAATGAAGTCGCCGGTGAAGGCGCTGGCTGAACTGAACTCCCAGTATAATTTTTTGTCGGTCTCACAATTAAATTATATTGCCGGGCTGGAGGACTCAAATAAAAAACAAGAGGCTGTCAGCGAAGGCATGCGTATTTTTGCAGATACCATGCAAAAGCGTATGCAGCAAATTGATGATGCAAGCACACCTCTGGAACAGATGTGGGATAGCATAAAAAAATGGTCTGCTGACGCCTGGAAGTGGGTGGGAGATCATACTATCGGTGCCCCTTAACCTGATCATCGATGTCGTTGCAGGAACAGTTGAGCAGGTCCAGATTTTACTGAAGCAGGGTGATGTCCTCATTGCTGAGTTTGCCAACTCCGCTTATGAGAAAACTAAAAACATCCCCGGCATGAAGTCCATGTTCGGTGATATGGCTTCGGACAATAAAGCATTTATTGCCCAGACCAAAAAAGACATTGCTGAGCTTGAGAAATCCTACACGGCACGCGATGCGCGAGTACGTAAAGGGGAAATGGGCTATGTAAACCGTGACAGGAGCACAACGGTAGACAGCGGCCCGAACCAGCAAAGCAAGGTTACTGACCGAGCGCAGCAAATACTGAAAGACCGACAGAAGAAGAACAGGCAGACCACGACTTCAGCTGGTGACAGCGCGGAAGACAAGGCGCAGGCTGATCTGCTGGCCCTTCAGGCGCAACTCATGGTTCTGAAAGAGCTCCAGGGCATTAATGACGTTATCAGTCAGCAGCGTAAGGATTTATGGAAAACCGAGGCGCAGTTTGCCGTACTGGAGGAAGCCGCCGGTAAGCGCAAGCTCTCCAGGCAGGAACAATCCCTGCTGGCCAGCAAAGACCAGGTACTGGCGCTGGCGCGCCAGAAGGCGCTACTGGGTGACCAGATCACCGCCCAGGAGCAACTGAACAAGCGCATGGACGCGGCCAGCAAGTATGTCACGCAGATGGCAGAAAAGCAGGCCGGGCTTGAGTCAGGCGCAACGATGAGCGACAGGCTGGCCAGCCGCGAGACAGCGCTCTCTCAGCTGCGTAGCGGCTGGATTAATGCCGGCGGCAGCCTTGATGATGAGGGCTACCAGAAGGAGCTTAAAGCAGCTCAGGATTACTATGATGCTGAGGATAAGCTTCGCGGTGACTGGCGGGCTGGCTTTAAGAAGGGCTGGGCTGAGTACTTGGACTCTGCCACAAACGTCTACGCCTCCATGCAGAGCGTGGCGCAGTCAGCCATGGGCGGCATCTCTGACATGATGACGAGCCTGGTCACCACCGGCACGGCCAGCTTCAAGGCATTTGCCGCATCGATGATGAAGATGATCGCTGACGTCATTAACCGGCTGCTGGTGGCCTACGCCGTGCAGTCCGCGCTGGGGTGGGCAACCGGGAGTGTCAGCAGCAGCGGCGGAAGCACGCCATCAGGCGCCTACGCCAGTGCCGCAAATTCCGGCGTCAGCCTCTATGACACTGGTGGCTATACCGGCCCCGGCGGCAAATATGAGCCTGCAGGCATCGTTCATAAAGACGAGTTTGTCTTCACCAAAGAGGCCACAAGCGCGCTGGGCGTCGATAACCTCTACGCGCTCATGCGAAACGCCCGGGGCTATGCCAGCGGTGGTCTTGTCGGACGGGCACCTATGTTCGGCCTGAGCAATAACGCGGGTGCGGCCAACATGGCCCCAGTAATCCAAACCACAGTACACGTTGATGCTAACGGTAATGCTTCGGCGCAATCAGAAGGCTCTGGTGATGCAATGGGCCGGGCGCTGGCGGCGGAGATGCAGAATGCAGCCACTCAGATAGTGCAGAAGCACCTGAAGAACGGTGGAATGATTTACAACTTTGTTAAAGGCAGATAGCCCACCAAGGTGGGTTTTTTTTATGGAGTAAATATGGCAGTCGAAACTTACAAGTGGCCTGTGCAGCTGGGCGGTGGGGCCATTGAGTATGCCCAGGCTATCCGCTCCGCCCAGTTTGGCGACGGGTATGAGCAGGTTGCCGAAAACGGCATTAACTCCACGGCCATTCAGGTCCCGATGAAATATGTTGGCAAGGAGACTGAGGTTAATGAGATCCGCGCCTTCCTGCTGGCCCACATCGTAAAAGCCTTCATCATCATCCCGCCGGGAGAGGAAAAGGGTCTTTATCGCGTCGTAGCTAACTCAGTGCGTAAGAACCTGATCAGCAGCAATGCCGCAGAACTGACGTTCACCATCAAGCGGGCTTACGGAGTTTACGCATAATGGCACTGGTCGATCAGGCTGCAAAACTGGCACCCGGCGGCAGGGTGCGATTAATCAAAGTGGATGCGTCAGAATTTAGCGGCGGGATCCATCGCTTTCACTACAGCCCGTTTCCCCACACGCCAGCCGAGATTGACGCGGCGAACGGCGACGAGGCCAGGCTGGGGCCGAAGCCCATCATCTGGGATGGCAACGCCTACGAGTTCTGGCCTTTCCAGGTCACCGACCTGGCGCTTTCAACGGATCAGGCCGCCGAGCCAAAGCTCAGCGTTTCTAATCTGGACGGCCATATCACTGCGCTGTGTCTCCAGTTTAAAGACATGGTGAATGCAAAGGTGAGCATCATTGACACCTACGCGGTTTACCTGGATGCGGTGAACTTCCCGGGCAGTTTTAATCCGACAGCAGACCCGACGATGTTCTCCCTTCAGACCTTCTGGCTGGACACGAAAACCTCGGAAGACGACGAGGTGGTGTCCTGGTCGCTCAGCAGCCCGGCTGACCTGCAGAACCTGGTCATACCAACCCGGCAGATCACCTCTCTCTGCGAATGGGCACTGCGCGGACAATACCGCAGCGGTGACGGCTGCACCTACAACGGCACGGCATATTTCGATGCGAAGGGTAATGCGGTAGCAGACCCGGCGTTTGATGTATGTGGTGGCTGCCTGAGTGACTGCCGTAAGCGCTTCGGCGCCGGGCTGGCAGAACCGAACACTGCCGTCCTTGATTTCGGCGGCTACCCGGCGACAGTACTCTTCACCCGATAACCGGATATACCCATGAACAAAACCATTATGACGGCGATCCGGGCGCATGCGCTGGAGGAATCCCCACGCGAGTGCTGCGGCTTCGTCATTCAGTCAGGACGGCGCCAGCGCTATATCCCGATGCCGAACAGTCACGAAAATCCGACAGAGCATTTCCGAATTGACGGCGAACACTGGGCGAACGCCGAGGACGCCGGGACCATTGTCCGCGTCATTCACTCCCACCCGGGCGATGGCGCACGACCTATTCCGTCCGACCTCGATCGCCAGCAGTGTAATAACTCCGGTGTGGTCTGGGGCATTTACGCGCCGGACTGCGATGAATACGCAGAGATATCACCAGATGCCATCCCGCTGATTGGCCGCCCGTTCCTCCTTGGCTCGCACGACTGCTGGGGGCTGGTCATGGACTGGCACACCACCCAGGGCGTCACGCTGAACGATTTCCGCGTGGATTATCCGTGGTGGGAAAGCCAGTACCCGGACAACCTCTATTTCGATAACTGGGAGCGCGAGGGGTTTGTCGAATGCGACCCCGCGCCCGGGTGCATGGTCATCATGCAGGTTGAGTCCGACAAGTGGAACCACGCGGGGATCATCACCGAAGAGGGCGAGCTGCTGCACCACCTGTACGGCCAGCCATCCTGCATCACGCCTTATGCCCGTGGATATTTTAAAGACCGGACGATGATCTGCGTTCGGCACAAAGACCTCCCGCAGGAGATTAAGCCATGGCGCGCTTAACCACGATTCGATTGTATGGCGCGCTGGGTGCCCGGTTTGGCCGCGTTCACCGACTGGCGGTGCAGACGTCAGCGGAAGCGGTAAAGGCGCTCTGCATCAACCTGGACGGGCTGGAAAGCTTTTTCATGAATGCCAAAAAAAACGGCATGACCTTCGCCGTGTTTCGTGGCAAACGCAACATCGGCGAACAGGATTTCAAGGAGCTTGGCGGTGACAGTGATATCCGCATCGCGCCTGTGATGGAAGGGGCGAAAAAGGCGGGTATGTTCCAGACCATTCTTGGAGCCGTGATGGTCGTTGCTGGGGTTGTCACTGGCGTGCTTACTGGCTGGACGGGGATCGGCGCGACGTTTGCTGCCGGATTGATAATGTCCGGTGGTTCAATGATGGCTGGCGGTATCTACCAGATGCTCTCCGCCGCAGCCCAAAGGCCTACAGGGACGCGATGACCCCGATAACAAACCCAGTTATGCGTTTGGCGGTGCCGTGAATACCCTGGCGATGGGCAACCCGGTCGCGCTGCTATATGGCGAGCGTGAGATCGGCGGTGCAATTATTAGTGCCGGTATCGTAGCAGAAGATATTTGATGATATCGAATGATCACACTTCCGGTTAGTCCTTCCTAACGACCCTGGTTATGATGGATTCATCTGTTCTTAAGAGGGAAAAGAAGTGAATAAATGGTCTTCTATTATCTGTGCAACTTTATTGGTGGGTTGTGCAAACAAACCTTATGAGCCAACTCCAACTATTTACAGTCAAAAATACGTCGCGCAATCGGAAAATAAAACAAAAATTAGGGTGCATCGTGTTCAGCAGTTAACTGGCGCGGTATTGGGTGAAAATTGTCCTTTGGTATTGAAAGTTGACAATATCGAGGTCGCGGGGTTGCAGCAGAACCAATACATCGACCTTTACCTCAACAATGGTGAACATGACTTGTCTGTTCGTTTTACATGCGCTTTTACGCAGTGGCGTAAAACGCTAACCGTGATTGCGGATGGGCAATATCAAGAAATACAAACTGAGCAGGGTGCAGCAGGCCAATATAGAATGTGGCGTGTGAAATAACCCAGGCCTCATCAGTTAGCTTAATACCCGCTTCGGCGGGTTTTTTTATGGATGCAATATGGCAACGATTACTGGTGCAAAAGGCGGCAGCCAGAAGCAGCACACGCCTGTTGAACAACCCGATTCCGCGCAGTCGATGGCGCGCTGCCGTATGCTGCTGGCGCTCGGTGAAGGCGAGTTTGCTGGTGGACTGGATGCTACACGGATCTTCCTGGACGGCACGCCGCTGGGCAATCCCGACGGCTCAATGAACTTTGAGAATGTCTCCTGGGACTTTCGTCCGGGCACGCAGACGCAGTCGCCAATTCCCGGTTTCCCCGCCGTGGAGAACGAGACCAGCATCGGCGTATCGCTGACGAAGGCCACCCCCCTGGACCCGTGCCATCAGCAATACCCAGATTGACGCCGTGCTGGTGCGTATCGGCATAACCGGTCTGCAGCAGCAGGAGAAGGATGGTGATATCGTCGGCACTTCCGTCACCTATCACATCGATGTGGCGGTAGATGGCGGTGCATACAGCACTGTGCTCACCAAAACCGTAACGGAAAAGCTCAGTTCTCTGTACGAGCTAACCCACCGCATCAAATCTGCCCAAGGCTAACACTGGCTGGCAGATCCGCGTGGTACGCGATACCGCCGACAGCACCAGCCAGATGCTACAGAACAAAACGCAGGTGCAGGCCATCACAGAGGTGATCGACGCGCGCCTGCGCTATCCGCATACCGCGCTGCTGTATGTGTCGTTCAACGCAAAATCCTTCAACAACATCCCGAAGATATCCTGCAAGCCGAAAGGGCGGATTATCCGCATCCCGCAGAACTATGATCCGGTTAGCCGGGTTTATAACGGCACCTGGGATGGGACATTCAAATGGGGCTGGTCGAATAACCCGGCGTGGATCTGGTTCGATATACTCACGGAGCCGCGCTTTGGCCTGGGTCGTCCGGGTAACGGCAGCCATGCTGGATAAGTGGGAGCTGTACCGCATAGCCCAGCGCTGTGACCAGAAGGTGCCCGATGGTAAGGGCGGCACCGGTACCCGAGCCGCGCTTCCTGTTTGACGTCTATATCCAGTCGCAGGCCGATGCCTGGCAGGTGATAAAGGATATCGCCGCTGGCTTCAACGGTATGACATTCTGGGGCAACAACATGTTCAATGTTGTCTCGGACATGCCAGCGGACACGACGAAGCTACAGATCCTCACTCGTGCCTCGGTCGTCGGAAAGCCGAACTATTCCAGCGGCAGCGAGAAGAACCGCTACAGTTCGGCGCTGATTAACTTCAGCGACCCGGACAACCACTATCAGGATCGCACCACTGCAGTGATGTTTCCTGACCTGGTTAAGCAGTTCAAATTCAAGCAGACGCAGCTGACTGCCATTGGCTGTACGCGTGAGAGTGAGGCGCAGCGCCGCGGCGGCTGGGCGGTGTACTCCAACTATCTCGACCGCCTGATCACGCTGCAAACCGGGCTGGATGGCTTTGCCTATGTTCCCGGCACCGTGTTCGCTTTTGCGGATGAACGCTTTTCCGGGCGAGTGTATGGTGGGCGCGTTGTGAGCTACAACGCCGGGCTTAAAGCCGTTACAACCGATCGCGGGACCAAGCGCCGTCCCGGGCGACACCCTGATGATCCGCACACAGGGCGGCATTGTGGAAAACCGGGTCATTCAGGCGGTCAACGGCCACGCAGTTAATCGTGGCCACGGGGTTTTCCTCTGCGCCAGCGCCAGATGCCGTTTTCGTTATCGATGCCGGGCAGCTGCGGCCTGCAGTATTTCCGTGTGATGAACCTGACATTCAACGACGAGGAGAACACCTACACCATTACGGGTGCGGAATACAACGCCTCGAAATATGACGCTGTCGATAATAATGCGCGCCTGGACATCCCCGCCTGTCAGCCTGATTCCTACTGGTGTTGTTTCTCAGCCCGGAAACGTCGTGGTATCGAGCTACGACTCAGTGAGACAGGGGCAGCGCATTGCCACGCTGACGGCCTCCTGGGATGCTCCGCTGGATAAAGCCGGGAAACCTCAGGCAGACGTGATTCGCCTACCAGGCACAGTGGCGCCCGGGGTGACAGTGAGTGGGTTAACGTACCGCAAACCGGGCTGCGCAATATCGAAGTGCCGGGGATCTACGAAGGTGATTATCTGGTGCGTGTCAGGGCGATTAACGCTGGCGGCGCATCCAGCCTGTGGGCCACCTCAGTGCTGACGCATCTCAAGGGCCGGGCCGGTGATGTGCCAAAGCCCGCCAATTTCCGTACCACGCCGTTGCTCTGGGGCGTACAGCTGGACTGGGATTTCCCGGCTGGTACCGGCGATACCTTACAGACGGAGATCCAGTATTCCACTGCATCGACCGGCACAAATCCGCTTCTGCTTGCCGGGGTACCCTATCCGCAGCATGTTTATCAGCAACTGGGCCTGAAAGCCGGGGTAGGATTCTGGTACCGCGCGCGGCTTGTCGATCGCACCGGCAATAAGTCGGCATGGACTGACTTTATTCAGGGCAGCAGCAGCTCGGTTGCAGCTGATTACCTGGTGGATATCGACAACCAGATCAAACAGACAGACGCGTATAAGGAACTCACCTCAGATATCGCCGATCTCAGCGACGATATTCAGTCAGCGCGCGACGACATCAGCAAAGTGACGACAGAGTCGGCGGCAACCAAAGCAGGCCTGGCACAGGAGGTCACGGACCGTAAGAAAGCCATCACCGACGAGGCAACGGCACGTGGCCAGGCGTTGCTGACCGAGAAGAACGAGCGCGTTGCGGATATCAGCAACGTCAATCAGACGATCCAGACCACCACCGAGTCACTGGCGCAGCAGATTGGGCAGATTTCTGCTGGCACCGGTTCGCAGTTCGACCCGGCAAAAATCTGGTACTTCGATTCGACAGTGGAGGGCTGGAGCGGGAACGGGACGCCGACCATCGTTGACGGCTGGATACGCCCGGCGAACCATGCCACCGATCCGTGGGTGCAGTCTCCCGGTTCACTGGGTGTTAACTCTTCGTCCTATCGCTTCGTTAAATTGCGTATCAGGAAGTTCGGGGCACCGGGCTGGGCTGGGCAGCTGCGGTGGCGGGGTACCGGTGGCTTCAACGACACCAATATGGTCACCGTCGCCGAACCTGCATACGACGCGAACGGGATCGCCACCGCTGGAGTTCGACAATATCCCCTGGCTGACTGAAGCCACGATGAATCAGTTCAGGCTGGATCTGTCTACTAAGCAGGATGCGACGAATTACTTCCTGATTGACTGGGTGGCACTCGGCCGGCCTACGCCCGGTGCGGGTATGGCGGCGCTGCAGCAGGAGACGACAGCCCGTGTTGCTGGCGACCAGGCGGAGTCCACAGCACGCGAGACGCTGGCGACGCAGATCCGGGCGGCTATACCGGAGATGATCCGGCGAAGCTGGCCTCGGGCCTGCTTTACAACGAACGTCAGGCACGCATCACGGCGCAGGAAGCGGAGGTGACGGAGCGGAAGAAGCTGGAATCGACCGTTAACACTAATCAGGCATCTGTTACTCAGGAGCTGGCGACGCTGACGACAGAGCAGGAGGCCCAGGCCACCACGCTTTCGGGCCTGCAGACCACAGTTGGCAAAAACACCGCTGCGATAACGCGCATTGATAAAGCCGTTTCTGATAACAATCAGGCGCAGACCTCCGCGCTGGCTGCGGTTAAGGCCACGACCGACAAGAACACGGCGGATATCAGCACGGAAACCACGGCCCGTACGGATGGTGACAGCGCGCTGGGCCGCCGTATCGACAGCCTCAAGGTTGATGTGGACGGTAACACGGCCAGCCGGGACGCCGGTATTGTTGGTAACGTCACCAATGCGCTCGCCAACTTCATGGCGTTCTCAGATCAGCGCGTGACGTTCGCCGTTGGCGAAACAAAAACGATGGCCGAGATCACCGAAGCCCGGAAGACCGCAGCGGATGCTACAAGCGCCGTGGCGGAGCAGGTCACTACGCTTAAGGCCACGGTTGAGCAAAACGGCCAGACCAACGCTGCAGCGATCACCAGGATTGACCGGACGGTTGCGGATCTGGAGAGCGCAACAGCGACCAGCATTCAGCAGGTGACGGCTGCAATTGGCGATACCAATGCCAACGTCCAGACGACCAGCCAGGCTGTTGCTGATATCAATGGCAAGCTGAGCGCGCAGTGGGGCGTTAAAGTTCAGGTGGAGGCGAACGGCGTTAAACGCATCGCGGGTATCCAGCTTGGCATTGACGGTACAGGGGCCTCAAACTTCCTGATTTCAGCCGATACGTTTGCGGTTTATAACCCGACGACGAACGGGCAGGAGCTGGTGTTTGCGGCAACCGGTGGACAGATGTTCATGCGTTCGGTGTTCATCCAGGACGGGTCCATCGATAACGGCAAGATCGGCAATTACATCCAGTCAAGCAACTGGGACGGGACCGGCAATGTCGGCTGGCATATCAATAAATCCGGGTATGCCACGTTTAACGGTGTGACTGTTCGCGGGACGATTTATGCCACCGATGGGAGTTTTTAGAGGCAGAGTTGAGGCGACCAGCGGGAGCTTTAAGGGCACGGTTGAGGCGACATCTTTCATTGGCGATGTCGCCAACACAGGGGTGTACCCCGACTCCAGCAACCGGTCGAACAATGCTGTTTCTACCAGTGTAGCTATGACGTATACCGACTCCAGCAATAGCGTGCTGAATAAAAACGCCGTTGTAGAGTCATTGATATATGTGCGGGGGATTACAGGTGCGGTTACGTCCACCGTTCAGGTAACTATCGCGGGTAACGTCCGTACGTTCAATTATGACGTTCCTGTAGGTGGGCTATGGTTCACTGCACGGCACGCGGCGACCGGGATGGGTGGACAACGTATTGATGCCAGCATTGTCGTTTCTTCCAGTAATGCAACCGTGGCAATTTATGCACCAACTATCACTGTGACCCGCGGTACCGGCTCCTTCTCCTGATCCCCACAACTTCAGAACCTCCAACCCAGCTCCGGCTGGGTTTTTTATTTTAAGGACATCACGAATGGCCACACTTGATGACGATTTGGCGAAAGCCGTCACAGAAGGGTTTCGCCTGGCGCAAGGCAGTATCATTCAACCAGGACCTGATTTTATCGGGTACCGGCGACGTCACCGTAACCCTGGCAGACGGCTCGAAAAAGACGGGTCCCAGCTGGACGAAACTGATCGCTCAGGCGGGTGCGGCAGGTGCCAGCGCCGCTGCAGCTGCAGCATCAGAGAAAAATGCAAAGACCTCTGAGACGAACGCGAACTCTTCTAAGACCGCAGCAGCAAGCAGCGCTTCAGCAGCCAAGACCAGCGAAACAAATGCCAAACCTCTGAAACGAACGCAAAAACGTCTGAGACGAATGCCAAAACGTCTGAGAACAACGCATCCGCCAGCGCCAGTAGCGCCGCAGCATCACTGGCCGCCGCGCAGAAACTGACGTCTGTACCCTATGAGGAGTCCCCGTTCCCTGATGTTTGGGCACCGCTCAATGATGACCTGCGCCTGCTGGCTGGGTTTGCGCCTTATGACCGGCTGACGATTTCCGGCCAAGTGCTGGAACTGCCGACAAAGTCACTAACGTTTAGTCGGGCAACTATGGGCGACTTATATTGATAAATCCGGGGTGCTTAGAACAGCAGCAATTAACGAGCCGCGTTTTGAGAAGGAGGGTTTATTAATTGAAGGGCAGAGCACTAATTTAGCGATTTATTCATCACCGACTCAGGATTATTCCAGTTACTTTCGTAGTGGCGCAAACAATACACGAACGTTTAAACCCGAGGGTGGCGTTCTGCTTACCACATTAACGGATACAGGTACCTGGTGGGAGCAGAATATAAATGTGGCTAATTATGACCCAACAAAGCCAGCGTCCGTGTCCTGTTATTTAGAATTCCCCGCAGCCGCCAAGGTTAGAGTAATGCTTATGCGCTACTCCAGCGAGGGCGATATTGCGGCAGCGTCCATCACAGCAGCGCCTGGTGTCAATAAAGTTTCAGTGCCTGTTCTGGGTGGGGCTGTAAACCAACGCCTGGGCTTGCGAATTACGGTTGATGCCGGAACACCCGTTAGCAGTGTGATTTTCATTGACCGCATGCAAATTGAGGAATCCGCTCAGGCGACATCTTACATTCCTACCAACGGGGCTGCGGCAACCAGGGCGGCCGATGCGTGTACGCTCCAGAGGGCGGGGAATGATAACTATTACGCTCCGTTTTCATTTAGTGTATCAGTTCACGCCAACGGTGCATCATTTGTAGGCGCTGATGCGAATACCCGCCGTTGTATCCTGGCCATTTATCCATCGAAGAGTGAATGGATCATTAGTTACATTAATAACAATGCGGGTCCACTTGGAAAGGTCGCAGCTACTTACGGTTCGGGCAACGCCATGACAAGCAATCTCGTAGTTGATGATGGGGCACAGCACGTGGTGACGTTCTCAACAGACTTGACCACAAATAAGGTCGCTGTAGATGGTGATATTGCAAGCGTCGCGGCGTCTGCAAGACCCATTCCGAACCCAACCGAGTCGGACCTATATAAGGTTATTTATCTGGGCGCAAGCTCGGGTTCTCCGGGCGGAGGTGTCAGAATGCTGAACGGGCATCTACGCAACCTCCGCATCTGGCACCGCGCACTTACCGATAATCAAATCAAAGGACTCCGCTAATGAGAGATTTATATCTGCGTTTCAAAGACGCCGAAGAAATGCGCACGCAATTAATCGCGGTGGGGTTTGTGGATGATGAGGGGCAGGGTGGTTTATATCACCCCGATATCAGCCTGGATATCGTTGGCGTTATCACTGTCGCTGCTGAAGTTATCAATCCCGGTGAAGAAAACGAAATTATCAAATACACCACAGAGCCAGGCTATCACGTCAATTTGCGCGTCATGAATGACTCGCTCGACATATCCGGTCTGAGCGACTTTGTGGTTACACCGAATACACCGGCTCGCGTCTGGGCGTAAGGAGTTAAGTTATGGCAAACAGAATAGACACGGCTGAATTAAGCAGGGCCATTGCTGCCTGGACATCCACCATCAATGACGCGTCTCTGCCGGGAGTCGGGAGTACGGTTTATGGCGGATACCTGAAGTCGCAGTACACCGTAAATGGTGTTGAGAAGATATCCGCCCAGCTCCAGATCGTGAAACGCATCGAATGGAACTACTCCATTGCCAGACTGGTGGTGGTGCAAAATGCGGGCGGTACTGACTCCGCGCAGAACAACTACTTCGACTTCATGTCCAACGGCAACGTGCAAATTCCCGGACGTTTGTATATGGGCAGTCCAGCCGTGAGCTCGTGGTGGAACTCAGCACAGGCCCACTATGCCTCCTATTACGCGGAAACCGCTACGGATTCTCCGGGTAACGGGGCTATAGCTGGCCTTTCCTGGGGATATCAACATGGTGGTGGGTATAACCTCCGTTCGATGTGGGGTAATGTTGGTAACGGGCTGGGCGCCTGGGCTAACACTGCACTAACACAGTTCGGAGATAGTGGGTCCAAGATACGGTACTGGTATTTCACCCCAGCCAACGGGGATTTAGTCACCTCGACAAGTGGTGATGGCGGCTTTGCTGGCAACTACACCTATCAGAAGTCAGCGACCTCTGATGCCACTCTGAAGCACGATATCACCTATGACGACGGCCAGGCATCTTACGAGAACATCAGGAAGCTGAAAACCCTGCACGTTCGTGTATAACGGGGATTACTTTGAACGGGCACGCCGGGGGGATCATTGCTCAGGATGCTTTACGCGATATTGATCGTGAGTATGTGAAGCTGGTTCCTGCTGCACCTGAGTTCGATGAGGACGGGAATCGTTGTGATAAAGACGACACGTTAGCCCTGGATAACAACGTCATCATGATGGACACCGCACTAGCGCTCCACCACACTATCGCCAAGATGGAAGCTCTGATGCAGGAAGTCGCTGACCTGAAGGCAGAGATTAACGCGCTGAAAGCGTAACAGCATCATGATGTTCAGCAGTAATTATCAATAGGCACAGCCTCCTTGCCCTGGACTCCCTTTAAAACTACTGTATAAATACACAGTAATGATAAATGAGAGGTCACCATGCCCCGCAAATCAGACATTAACGCGGCTTTTACCGCGGCGATACAGCTAAACCCGAAAGGGTATCAATGCCTGCATACAGAAGACTTCATACGTGAGCTGCGCGCCAGGAACTGGCATTTCACCCAGGCTGATGCGAATGATTGGATCGAGCAGTACCAAACTTGCTTCGTAGACAAGACGCCGGACGGTAGCCCAGAACCGCCTATGGATGCTGCGCAATATGGGGAGGGTTCTGTAATGGGATTCCCTTCACCTGCCAGCGACTATATAGAGACCAGGCTCACTCCAGAAAGGATTTGCGGCGTAGGCATTGATACCCGCATCCTGGAAACGTCATCCGGGGTTTGCGGTGATCGAACCGTGCACCAGGCTGGTACAGAATCAGGTTCTGCTGATTTTGTCCGGCGGCCGCACTCAGTTTGCTCGGGTCATGGGTCGGGCTTTAATCACGGAAGATGGCGAAGCGATAGAGGGTGAAGCGGCGGAAGATATCGAGGTTATGGGGAGGGTCACTTACTTCATCAACAGCACGGACGCTCATGAAGATGAGTGCCCAGTCTAAGAAGCGGCCAGCATCTGAACGCAGTGGAAAGAAAGACATGATGGCCTTGCTCAAAAGTCTAAGGTCCGCTATGAGCGAAAAGCGGACCCTCAAATCAGGGCCCGCCTGTTTTTATCTGAGCATCAGCAGGGGCTGACTGCTATTAGATAGCATCTCTGCTGTGTTGCTGCCGATAAAGAATCTGCGCAGCCGTGAATGTCCGTACGCTCCCATGACCATAAGATCAATCCCGTGTTCCCCGGCGTAGCGGCACAGTGCATTAGCCACGGTATCGGCTTTCAGCAGACTCGCCTGACTGGTTATGCCAGCTCTTTGCAACAGAGACTGAGCTGCATCCAGCGATTCTGAATTTCCATTCACCATCACCAGGTGGCAGGTCAGATTCAGGAACAATGGACTTACAGAAAGTCGGCGCAAATTTTCCAGACTCGCCTCACTTCCGTCATAGGCGAACATTACGCGTGAAGGAACAGAGAAGGTTTCGGGTACAATTAACACAGGATTTTTTTGCAGACGAATAACATTCTCAATATGGCTCCCGACCGGATTGGATGCCCCCCGGCGCCCCAGCACCATAAGACGCGTATCCCCCAGTTCAGCCAAAATCCCGTCCAGCGTGCCATGTTTTTGTAATTGCTGTGGTGCCGGTAATCCCGCCTCTGTCAGCAGTTCAGCACAGTTTTTCAGGATGGCTTTACCCTGCGTCATCAATAATCGGTTACGTTCACCCTCAAGGCGAACCAGCTCATCTGTAAAATGCTCCCGACTGTCTAAGCCAATGGTTCCTGTCAGGTCCGAAACCAAAGGCTGGTCACTTTTTTCCAGGACATGAAGCAGGGCCACCGATATCTTCAGCGCGGAGGCAGCCCAGACCGCATATTCGCAGACTGCCTTTGTTGATGACGATCCATCCACACAGGCAACAACGGTATTGTTCATTTCATGACTTTCGGACATTAATGACCTCCCATTAATTTATCAACTTCTTCGGGTTTATCATGCACACCAAACCGGTCAACAATGGTACGGGTGGCATCATTCATCCCACGTATCTCAACCTCAGTTCCCTCTCTGCGGAACTTAATAACCACCTTGTCCAGGGCACTCACCGAAGTGATGTCCCAGAAATGGGCGTGTGAAACATCTATCGTCACATTCTCAATCGCCTCGCGGAAATCAAAGTGGCTGGTAAAGCGATCTGCTGATGCAAAGAATACCTGGCCGGTGACGGTATACGTTCGACTCGTCCCTTCCAGAACTGAGGTTACACGCATGAACCGGGATACTTTCGTAGCAAAGTTGAGCGAAGCAATCAGCACTCCGGTCAGCACGCCGAAGGCCAGATTATGTGTTGCCACCACAACCGCGACGGTGGCAAGCATGACCACGCTGGTTGAAAGGGGGTGTGTACGCAGGTTAGTAATGGAGCGCCAGGAGAATGTTCCGATGGAAACCATAATCATCACTGCGACCAGCGCCGCCATCGGGATTTGCGATACCCAGTCGCGCAGGAACACAATCAGGCAAAGCAGCACCACGCCAGCTGTGAGGGTTGAAAGCCGTCCACGGCCACCGGATTTTACGTTGATAACGGATTGCCCAATCATCGCGCAGCCTGCCATTCCTCCGATAAAGGATGTGCAAATATTCGCGATACCCTGCGCTTTACACTCCCGGTTTTTGTCGCTTGGCGTGTCGGTCATGTCATCCACAATCGTGGCGGTCATCATCGACTCAAGCAGGCCAACCACCGCAAGCCCGGCAGAATAAGGCAGGATGATGAGCAGTGTCTGGAGATTTAAAGGCACGTCAGGAAGCAGGAAGACCGGCAGGCTGTCGGGAAGTTTCCCCATATCGCCGACGGTTCGCACATCCAGTTGCAGCCACATGGCAATGCCGGTCAGCACCACGATGCACACAAGCGGTGATGGAATGGTTTTGTTGATATAGGGGAAGAGATAGATGATTCCCAGCCCTGCCGCAGTCATGGCATAAACATGCCATGTAACGTTGGTCAGCTCAGGCAACTGGGCCATGAAAATCAGGATTGCCAGTGCGTTAACAAACCCCGTCACCACTGAGCGTGAAACAAAACGCATCAGCCCACCTAGCTTCAGATATCCGGCTATCAGCTGGAATACTCCTGTAAGGATGGACGCGGCCAGTAAATACTCCAGGCCATGATCTTTCACCAGAGTCACCATCAGCAGCGCCATTGCACCGGTAGATGAAGAAATCATCGCCGGACGCCCGCCAAAGAAGGCCATAACGAGAGGGATACAGAACGCCGAATAGAGGCCTACCTGGGGATCCACACCGGCAATAATGGAAAATGCGATCGCTTCTGGAATGAGCGCGAGCGCGACAACAATACCGGCAAGAACGTCACCACGGACGTTACCCAGCCAGTCCTTACGTGTCGAGGACAGCAACATAGTAATTTCTCAGATTTTGAATACAGTCAGCCCGTGTGGGCAAAAAATTTCAGATACGAAAAAACACATCCGCAGACGGGATGCTTTTGATTGTGCGACTGAGACTACTCAGTGCGACAGAGGAGGGTTACAACTCAGGGTGGGCGTAAGACGCATGATTTTTTTGAGTTCTCCTTTACGGTAAACGATACCTTCAGGACTGAATTAAGCCAGGTCATCAGGAGATGAACACAGACCACGAAGCCTGATCTTGTCAGAACAGGCGCTTAACTATAAACGAAAGCAAAGGAAGATCAATGTTTCACCATGAAGATCATTGTCAGGGAAGGGATCAGAAAGGTACTCCTGCTAACGTCTGCTTCTGGCACATAGCGGACTGTGATCAGCGTTCTTACGACTACTTTTCTGACTTCCATCGTGACTTGCCCTAAGCATGTTGTAGTGCGATAATTGTAATGACATTTGTAATTACAAGGGGTGTAAGACATGGGTAGCATAAACCTGCGTATTGACGATGAACTTAAAGCGCGTTCTTACGCCGCGCTTGAAAAAATGGGTGTTACTCCCTCTGAAGCGCTTCGTCTCATGCTTGAATATATCGCTGACAATGAACGTTTGCCGTTCAAACAGACACTCCTGAGTGATGAAGACGCTGAACTCGTGGAGATAGTGAAAGAGCGTCTTCGCAATCCTAAGCCAGTACGTGTGACACTGGATGAGCTCTGATGCGTATTACTGGATTTTGACGAGCGCGCACTAAAGGAATGGCGAAAGCTGGGCTCGACGGTACGTGAACAGTTGAAAAAGAAGCTGGCAGAAGTACTTGAGTCACCCCGAATTGAAGTGAATAAGCTCGTGGTATGCCTGACTGTTACAAGATAAAGCTCAAGTCTTCGGGATATCGCCTTGTATATCAGGTTATAGACGAGAAGGTTGTCGCTTCGTGGTTTCTGTTGGGAAAAGAGAACGCTCTAAAGTGTATAGCGAGGCGGTCAAACGCATTCTCTGAAACAAAACAGGACATCTCTGTTTCGCAGTGAAGGTGCCACTTCTGCTTTGCGTTGACAGTGAAGTGGATGGTAGAGGAAGGGATATGGCGCGAGCGCCGTCGTAACTTGCCCGAATTTATCAGCGGCGCGTGCGACGTCCATCCACGGTGAACTAATCCAGATTGATGGCTCGCCTCATGACTGGTTTGAAGGCCGCGGCCCCAAATAAATGCACACTGATAGTTTTTATCGATGATGCTACCAGTGCTCTGATGGCGCTACGATTCGCTCCCGCAGAAACAACCCGGGCTTACATGCAAACCCTTAGGGTTACCTTAATGATCATGGCGTACCACTGGCTCTCTACTCTGACAGACACAGTATATTCAGAGTAAATAACCCGGAGCGGGAAGGGGAGTTGACCCAGTTTACACGTGCGATAAAGACACTGGGCATCGAGCCAATCCATGCCAACAGCCCGCAGGCAAAAGGGCGCGTAGAACGCGCAATCAGACGCTACAGGACAGTCTGGTTAAGGAGATGCGCCTGCAGAATATCAGCGATATTGAAACAGCAAACGCATGGTTGCCGACATTTATTGAAGCGTATAACAACCGGTTCGCTACGCCGCCTCGTATTGCTGATAATGCCCATCTTGATATACGCCATTCTGAAGAAGAACTGGGCTATATCTTCAGCCTTCAGGCGAGGCGCGTTCTCTCCAAAAATCTCACTTTCCAGTACAAAAGCAGTGCATTTCAGATACGCAGTGAAGGCCGGGGATATCGACTTCGACATTCGGTTGTCACGGTATGCGAAAGCTTTGACGGTGAAAATAATGTTCTTTATGACGGGAAAGCATTGGGGTAGGAAAAGTACGTTGATGGCCCGGAGCCTATACCACTGGATGATGAAAAAAGTGTCCATGAACGTGTGGATAATGCCCGCATAGATTTACGCTCAAAATTCTATGTAAAACCTAAAGCGGACCATCCCTGGCTCACGCGCCGCACACAAAGTAATCAGCAAGTGAAGCCCCCGAAATTACCCAGAAAAAAAGGCTGATCCCGATAAAACGGACTGAAACCAAGGGTTTTTCAGTTGAGTGCATATCCATTCATCGGATAGATTCTTACGTAGCGTTTCTGGCGTACATTTTTTGGTGGTTTGTTACTGATTAATGGGGATAAGACGACGATTCTCGTCCTCAAGATCTTTGGTTTTTTTGGTATAGCAGCTTCCATCCCACCATATTTCGCCTGCCAGTTGTAATAGCTGGCTTCGGAAATAGCGGCTTCACGACACACATCTTTGACGGTCCTGCCATCTTCGACGGACTTCAGAACGGCGATGATCTGGTGCTCGGTGAATCAGATCTTACGCATAGCGATCTCCCCTAGAGGGCATCGGAAGACCTCTAAAAGCGAATGGCGCGGATTGCAGGGATACTTACACCTAGAGTTAACTAATTGTCGTAAATTCACTATCGCCAGGTGTTTTTTTACTAGGGAAATCATGGGAATTTCAGCATGAAATTTTGGCGTTAAATCCTATTAAATCATGTTGTTGAGGAGGTTTTTTTATGGGGGCATTTTCGTGATTTTCGTTCAGTGAAGAGTCTTCTTGAGCAAAGAATTATGTATTGACCTGCTCCCCGTTGATTAATACACCGCGATGTTAGTAATGTCTTCATCCGCAACGTGCGGGCATTCCTATGAAGAAGCGTTTTTCCGACGAACAGATCATCAGTATTCTCCGCGAGACCGAAGCCGGAGTTTCGGCCTAGGAAATCTGCCACAAGCATGCCATTTCCGACGCCACGTTTTATACCTGGCGTAAGAAGTATGGCGGCATGGAGGTGCCTGAGGTTAAGCGCCTGAAGTCACTTGAGGAAGAGAATGCCAGACTCAAGAAGCTGCTCGCCGAGGCCATGCTGGATAAGGAGGCGCTTCAGGTGGCTCTTGGGCGAAAGTACTGACGACAGACCAGAAGCGCGAAGTCGTGGTGTTAATGTGTGATGCGACCGGTCTGTCGCAACGTCGTGCCTGCAGACTCACAGGTTTGTCCCTGTCGACCTGCCGCTATGACGCCCAGTGTCCGGCAGCTGATGCCCATTTATCAGGGCGCATTACTGAACTGGCACTGGAGCGCAGGCGTTTTGGCTACCGCCGCATATGGCAGTTACTGCGCCGTGAAGGGCTTCTGGTTAATCACAAGCGCGTGTACCGCCTTTATCATCTGAACGGGCTGGGCGTTAAACGCAGACGTCGTCGTAAAGGGCTCGCAACAGAACGTCTGCCGCTGCTCCGCCCGGCGGCGCCCAACATGACCTGGTCGATGGATTTCGTCATGGATGCGCTGGCCACTGGCCGCAGGATCAAGTGCCTGACCTGCGTCGATGACTTCACAAAGGAATGCCTGACGATCACTGTTGCCTTCGGGATTTCAGGCGTGCAGGTCACGCGTATTCTGGACAGCATTGCGCTGTTTCGCGGCTATCCGGCTACGATAAGAACCGATCAGGGCCCGGAATTTACCTGCCGCGCGCTCGATCAGTGGGCCTTTGAGCATGGAGTGGAGCTGCGACTTATCCAGCCCGGCAAGCCGACACAGAACGGATTTATTGAGAGTTTTAACGGACGCTTTCGCGATGAATGCCTGAATGAACACTGGTTCAGCGACGTCAATCATGCCAGGAAAACCATCAGCGAATGGCGTCAGGATTATAACGAATGTCGCCCGCACTCCACACTGAATTATCAGACGCCGTCTGAATTTGCAGCGAGCTGGAGAAAGGGTACTTCTGAGAGTGAAGGATCCGACATTACTAACTGAGTTTTGTATCTAATCCTGGGGGCAGGTCACTCCCACCTTACCAGGTTAGTTGGCAGTATGGTTGCCGCACAATCTTGCAGAGCGTATTGCAAGCTCCAGTTCGTCGGGTTTTGCGCCGTCCTGCATGATCTGAATCGGCGTTTTTGTCACGTCTTCACTGAGTTGAATCGGTGCATTCAGTACACCGAGACGCAGCATTGGATGCGTATCTTCATCAAACGAGCTCATGACTTCTTTAAACCCGGGCAACAGGCCTTTCTCGGTGAACTGGAAGACGGGAAAGATATAATCGGCGTTTTGTTTAAATGCAATGAGCTGATTCTTTTTCACCCGGACATTTACTGCCTGGCGGGTGATGCCCAGCTTATCGGCCACGTCGTTAGCCTTAAGGGTGCCGCCAAGCTCCTGCAGGCTCTTGTAAAAAGCCTCCAGATTTTCACGGCGACGACGTACTTTACGCATCTCGTGTTCTGATGCACGCGTCTTTTGTTCCATCTGAATGGAGCAGAGCAGTTGCATCAGGGAACCATCATCCAGCGTGATTGCGTCTAATGCCTGGTTTTTATCTTCAAACTCAGGCATTAGTGAGACCGCGACGTTAATAATTCTTTTCAGAAGACTAAGTTGATAATCAGCCAGCTTCGCTGTTGCGCGCAGCTCTAGTTCTGTTGTGATATGTTTGTTCATAAGTCACCTCAATTTGACATTTATTATATTTTTCGTTTTTGTAATGGTCAAATTTTCAGTGACAAACCTATAGATTAATTTAGATTGAGAACCAATTATGTAATAAATACTCAATGTTACTTTTTGCGGCGGTTTTGAATTGATTTATAGGTAATTTGTCCGTCCAGGTTAAAAGGTTGTTTACAGATGTATGCAACCCAGACAAAAAAATATGTCTGTCCGATTAGGATGCATGGATAAATTACTACTAAATATCAATGGATTATGACTAAAAGGACATCGTTCGCACTAAGTATGGCGTTAACCAAAAAAGATAAGTGTCCGTCCAACTTAATCTGTAGGTGTAACTTATTGAATAAGTTCTATATTATGATTTAAAGAGTCGGAAAAACATTCCCCTTTCTATCATATAAAGAAAAGTGTCCGTCTAACTTGTAAGCTAAACTCATCATCCTTAGTCGACAAAACTACAGAATTTGCATACGGTACGTCCGATAGAGCTGTGTCGTTTGATCCAATCGGCATCGTGGCTACGGCCAGCGCTGCCTTCATTTCGTTAGTACAAGTGTGGTTCCTGTAAATGACGGCATCAAAGCGGGCGAGCTGATCATGACATGCTGAGGCCTGTTCCGAAGGGCATCTCAGTCTAGGTAAAATCAGAGACCATAATTTGGCTGTTATTCATCCCCACTTACACCAAGCATCTGATCACGACTGCCGACTGCTCAGATATGATGAATGATAAGTTATTGATGTCCAGCACATGGCTTATGTTCCCAGGCCACACGTGAAACTGGCAAAGTAGAGATAGCAACACGCCCAATCCGAGGCGGGAAAAACAAGACGCATAAATTAATCAGGGCCGACAACTTTATTGAAGATCCTAAGAGGACCGCAATTTTTAAAAATATAGTTACAACATACATATAAAGTTATATCCCTTCCAACCTGAAATACCCTCACACAAATGAATCTGAAAGCCCATCTCAACCTATAATCGAATTCCGTGCACAGCGGCAACACCTGAGACCAGCCTCACCCTGCAAAGCGCCGCCGCCTCCGGGCAAAGCCCGGGAGTAGTGTCACTTTTAATGATGGATGTTGTAACTAGGTTATGAGCCGCTGCAAGTAGTGCCGAGGTAAGTACCGGAGTACACGCTCGTAAGCGCCTCAACCGGCGCTAACGCGGAGATACGCCCCGGCTGCGGCTTCGCCTTGTCGGGACCACTCCGGCCGCGTAATTCAGCTTCTGAATAGCTTTAAGTTATAGGTCAAGGGTGGGGACAGATGATCCCTTCTGCTCCTTTACCTGCTTCACCAGGCTACGGTGCCACCGAACGGAAATAAATCCAGTTTAGGTTAGCGGCCGCGCCTCTATGCCGGTTCAAGGTATCTAAACCTCGACAGGTTTGATGGCGCCTTCAGGAAAACTCACTAGCAGGGGAAAATATCGCGACTCATTTGTTTACCGATAATTCTAAAAAAACCCGAATTCATCGAGTTCGCTAATCCTGCTTATTCCAGTGAGGGTTGATGAGAGTGAAGGGTTTGAATGTGCGAATATGTAGCTCACTCAATGGCAACGTTTTTTTTCGACTGGCCTGACACCGTCACCAGGGCGGTGAAACGTACGGTAAGGTCATCCTCGCACACGGCTTCACTTTCGAGAAAAGTTGTCTGGTAACGGGTTGCTTCCGAATCGCCAAACCGATCGACGTTCAGCGTATCGATGGCGACGACCACTCCTTGAACATTCACCAGCTCTACTCCAATCTCCAGCGGACCCACCTCGCTCATGCCGCTATCCAGCATGAAGGTGGCGCTACACATCCCCTGGTTCGCCCAGACGGTGTTTGAGTGCCAAATTTCCAGTGCGCTGGCGGGCGCCATAAACAGCAGGCTAGCCATCATCGTTCCTGCTTTGATTTGTCGCTTCATCAAATGGCCTGTCATTAATCGGCGTATCCGTAAGTGGCATCGTCGCCAGTATCCGATTCCTGCACCAGGTTTTCTCCACGATAAGTCTGCGTCAAGAACCCGCCGTTAGTGCACTCTTTTTTCATCAGCAGTTTGGCGTTTTTATAGACCTTCAGACCGGTAAACTCCCAGCCTTTGCCTATGCCGCTGTAAACTACATAGCTGTATACGCCATTAATAAAGCGGTACCAGGAGGCACCGCCACCGGAGAAGGCGACCTGGCCTGCGCGAACCTGAGTCTTATCCCCTTCGAATTTTGGTAAGGTCATTTCGACTTTATCGATCGATCCGTAGTAGTAGGTTGGTACGTCGTTATTGAGACGCACAACAACCCCCTTGCCATTAGATAAATCACAGTTGAAAAGCAGTTCAGGGTCAGGCGGTGCCGCAAGGGCCTGGTTCATGAACGCTGCCGTTGCGAGAAGGCCTAGGGCAATCAGTTTTGTTTTCATGGATTTGTCCTGATAAGTTGATAACCTGCCGGATCTGTCCCCGGCAGGTCGTGCTCGTTATTGGGTCGCCAGGGTGGCTTGCAGCTCGGCTAACTGACCCTGCAGTTTTTGCAGCTCCATCTGTTTTTTGCATGACAGATTCGCTCGGTCGTTTTGTGCCTCTTTAATACTTTTTTCGAGGTCGGCGACCTGTTTTTGCGCATCGGCACGTCCAGCGGTTTTCGTTTTAAGCTGAGCCACCAGTTTATTTAGCGAGCTTTGTAGAGCCTGTTGAGACTGACGTTTGCTGGCAACGCTGGCGTTGCTCTGCGCTTTTTCTTTCTCAATGGCTTCGTTAACAGCTTTAAAACTCTGCATTCAGAACTTGCTCGTGCGCGAGTGTGTTCTGTTTGTCATCCACGCGCTTATCCCAGGTACCGGAATAGTTGCAGTTAAATTTGGTGACGATACTGACATCGCCCGTAGTCGGGTCGCAGTCGCGTGCATCCGTCGCACAGCCGCTCAACAACAAGGCGCCAACGGCTAGCAGTAAATAACGCATTCTGTTCTCCTTAACCCACTTTCAGCGCGGTACGCTGGGTGTACAGGCTATCCAGCTCGCCCTGAAGGGAGCCGATTTTGTCTTGCATCAACGCAATTTTGCTATCTAGTTCTTTGGTATCGCTGCCGGTTTTATTCATACTTGCAGAGACGTCCTGCCACTGTTTTTCATGTTTTTTCATATCCGTGATGGTGTTACGCAGATAGGCGATATTGGCATCCACTCCTTTGATCTGCTTCTGAACCGCGTCTTTTTTCGCGGTCTTTGCGGTCATCTCTTTTTCAATGCTGGCCAGCGTCTGTTTGTCGGACGCGATAACTGATTTGGCAACAGTAGTGGCGTTCTGAATGCGGGCGTTTTCACTTTCCACATCTTTGATTGCTGCGTCTAACTGCAGCTCTTGCGAGGCATACTTCTTACGCTGGTTATCCAGATAGGCGTTGGCACCGATCCCTACACCGCAACCGGCAACCGCGGCTGCTGCCATACACACAGCTTTGTTGCTGGAGTTACTGACGGCACACGCGAGCGCACCCAGCGCCGCGCCGCCGGCACAAGCTTGCCAGCCAGATTTGTTAAAAAACTCGACATCCTGATTATTGGCGAGACGTGGATCTACGCCGCCGCCACCACTCCCCGTACTCTGACAGCCCGCCAGAACCACCATCAAACCTGCAACTGCTGCTGTGCGTAACGCTTTAAAAGTAACCATTACCTGCTATCTCCTTGTCAAAATTAATTATTTTTTTTGCATGCCATCAGCCACGCATCGCGCGCGACTTTGCCATCTTTCCAGTAGCCCTGAAGGTTGCTCCAGTAAGTGTCCAGGTAGCCGTTCAGGTTCGTTTTTCCGCGTGCAGCCATCTGCTGCTGGACCACTGCAATCTGTGGGTCAATAAGCGGTTTGTTGTAGGTGGAGCCCATATCAACCAGCGTGTCAGCGTAGTAACTGGAGATAAAATCGAGCGCTTTCTGGTGCTGACCTAGCTGTTCCTGGCGTCGCGCGCAGTTTGCGTCCAACTGGCTGTCGGCGGCGCAGGTTTTACTGTAGAGCTGGTTCAGACGTTCGAGAAAATCCCCGTCATCTTTCATCTTGGTGCAAAGGAATGCGCCCAGTTGCAGCGAAGTCCGAATAGCCTGGTCGCGCTGTTCATCGCGCAGCTGACTGTTGGCACGCAGCTCACCACGCAGTTTTTCCAGCTCCTTTTTAAGCCCGTCATCCTGCACTTTGGCCGAGATGGCGTTCAGGTTTTGCAGTGAGTCTGGGGCCTTGCCTTGTGTTGCGGTTTTGGGTGCGCTGCCGAGGGCTTGCCACTCTTTCTCGATCTCTTTCACGCGATCGCGGGAGGTGAGGGTGGTAGAGACCATCACTAGGCGCACGCCGGTGGTTTTACTCACGTTTTCGCCGCTGTCGGTGTAGTAAGGTTCTTCGCCGCGAAGGGCGCTACGAATATCCCCCTGGGTGGTAACATAGCTGCCGCCGCGGACCACGTAGCCACCTGCTTTACCGTGCAGACGATCCAGCTTGTTCAGGCGGAAAGGTTCAAACATCATCTCCGCGACGTTGCCCAGAATGTCATGTATGCCGAGAGGGTTCGGCTTTAGCAGGCCGGTCAGTTGCAGCTTGCCGTTGGACGACTGCGCCCCGGCAAACCAGACATAGCCGTTCAAACCTTCCGGCATCGGGAAGTGTTGATCTCGAAACTCAGACGGCGACACCGCCAGCCCGCCACGGGCGGCAAACTCCCACTCGGTTTCCGTCGGCAAACGCAGGAAGCCCGGCTGTCCGTCGTCTTTTGGCAGTGAGGCGAGCTTTTCTTTACGAAGCCACAGGTTGTACTGATTCGCAAACGCCATCGCATCCATCCAGCCGATGTTCACTTTCGGCAGGCGGCCTTTGATGTCGGCTTTAGGGCACTCACCGGAAAGGGCGCGGAACTGCAAATCGCTCAGTTCGTACTTCGCGATCAGGTAGTAACGGCCTTTGTTCTTCGGATCCGGGAAACTGCCAGCAATATGCTCCTGCCGGGATTGCTCCACGAACCCCAACTCATCGCCTTCCTGGCCGAGGACGATGTTGTAATCCTCTAAGGGCTTGTTTTGCGGTATTGCAACTTTGCGAAACGCCATCGCGCCGTCGCAGGGCATTGGCAGGATCACATCGTCTGCCAGCGGTTTCGGGTTCCAGAATTTCTCATCCCAGGTGGCCTGCACGGCGCAGGAATAGCCCAGCCCAATCAACGACAGGCCCAGTGCCAGTTTAAATTTCACGTAAACTCTCCGCAGGTTCGATCTTCAGGGCGCGTAATGCCCCGATCGCGGCAACGCTGAGTGCAACCACCAGAACGCACAGCAGCGCCGCCAAATAATGAAGGGGTTCGAGGTGGCAGACAAACGCCTGATCGGGCAGTGAGGCGCCCAGCACCCGGTTAAACAACGTGCTGCCCAGCAGATAGAGCACCAGCCCGGCAGCGAATGCCGCACCGGTCAGGAACAGCGCCTGGATAACAATAAACAGGGTGACGGCGCGACGACGAAAACCGAGAAGCCGCAGTATCGCCATGTCCTTTCTTTTGCGATCGATATTGGCGATAAAGGCACCAATCAACGAGGCGATGCAGCCCGTCGCTGAAATCCATGCGATCACGCCGAATATGACGCCCAGCACACGGTCTATCGCCTGCACGGCCTCAATCTGTGCCGCCTGGGTGACCGCTTCGATGTGCTGCTCTTCCAGCCAGCGAGCCAGCGCCGAGACATCATCCAGCGAGCTGGCATACACCCGTGCACGGGAGAAGCGTGTGCGCTCCCGGGGCGGTTTGCCCTCGCTAACTTGTAATAGCGGTACCTGGTAGCCGTCCCGATAGTCTTCCAGCGCCACCAGCAACGGCAGAGTGACAAAGGCGCCTGCGCGAGCAAATCGGGCGTCGTCCAGCACGCCGCTTACCGTCAAGGCGAAGGCCGTGCGTTGGTTTTGCCCCTCAACTTTGCGGTTGACCATCAGTCGGAATGACTCGCCGGGTTTGAGTTCCAACCGACGGGCTGCGCTGGCGCTCAACACCACCTGATGATCCTGGCGAGGCACCGTAACGCCCGACAACAGCGGATCGCCACTGCGGGTGGGAATCACTTCAGCACCCGCAACAAAGCGCTGACCATCGCGCACCAGATCTGCCTGGGTGTTCAGCGAGCGGGTCAGGGGGATCGAAAAGCCCACTTCCGGACGTTCCGCCAGTCGTTCCAGCCAGCTGAAATCGTAATTTCCGTTGCCGGTAATCCGCACTTCTCGGGTGCGGGGATCGTCCAGCAGCTGGTGTCGCAGTTGGCTGACGATGCCGTTTTTCAGCCCGAATAGCAGAAGCAGCGGGGCAATCACGGCAATCAGCGAAAAGATAATGCACAGGGCGACTTTGCGATCGTGAATCAGATCGCGCAGTGCCATACGCCATAGCAGGCCGCGTTCAGAAGGCCTGTCAATCGGGCAGGAAGACACTTTTCCCCTCCTCAATGCTGGCGGTGAAACGTTTGAGACCGTATTGTTCAACACGTTGCCAGTCATGGCTGACGACGATAGCGGTCATATCCAGAGTCCGCACCATGTCGACGATAAGCGCAAACAGACGGCTGGCGTTGTCCGGATCCAGCGCGGCGGTCGGTTCATCCGCCAGTAGCAGGCGTGGTTGATGGGCGATGGCGCGAATAAACGCCACGCGCTGTCGTTCACCAATGGAGAGCCGGGAAGGCAAACTCTTTAGCAGGTGACGCACACCCAAAGTGTCGATGGCCGTCTCCAGCCAGGATGACCGGGTGGTCAGGCCCGCCAGCCGTCGCGCCAGGGTGATATTTTCCATCACCGACAGCCACGGCAGCAGCCCGCCATGTTGCAGCATAAAACCCAGCTCGCGGGCGCGGAACGCGGCCAGCGCAGGCTCGTCTTCAGCCAGCAGCGGGGCGGCAATGTCACGCTCGCTCAGCTGATAGGCACCGAGGCTGCCTGGGCGCAGGATCGCCCCGATCATCTCCAGCAGCGTGCTTTTGCCGCAGCCGCTGGGACCGGTCAGCGCCGCGACCTCGCCGGACCGGAGCGTAAGCCCCGGCAGCGAGACGTAGAAGCCCTGCGGCCCACCCCGGCGGATGTCCATATCACGAATGTGAAGCATCAGGGCAGGTTCTCCAGCGGAACCGGGTAGACGTTATCCCGCGGATCGCTGTCCGGTGCCAGCGCGACCCAGCGATCGGCATCTTCGTTGTAGCGCTGGTAGTAGTTGAGTTTGGTGTTCAGGCGACGAATGAAACGCTCCTGCTCCAGCCCATCCCAGCTCTTCCAGGTCTCTTCATCGAGGCTCAATACTTCGCTCAGGTACGGCAGGCTTTCGATGTACTCGCCCAACAGGCCCATTTCACCGAGGCGGGTCGCATTTTTGCCTTTTGCCTGGTTAGGATCATTGCCCATGGTCGCCGCCAGCGATCGCAGGCTGGCGAACATGTCATCCGGCGAGATCATCCCTTCGTTGGCGGCGTTGACGATCTTCTTCATCACGTCGCTCAGATCGCTCAGCTCACTTTTGGTCAGCAGGACGCGAACTTCGGTCGCCGGGATGTTCTGATTCACCAGATCGCGATCGCTAATCCACGATTTAAAGACCGGTGGCGCTTGCGTGCCCTGCTTGTCACCGAGGTACGCCAGACGCATGGCCTTGCTCAGTTTCTCGGCATCGCTCAGCAGCGGATCGGCTTTCTTACCGGTATATTCCGGGCTGGCGCCGAGGGCGCTGCCTGCCGTCTCTTCACCGCTCCAGGCGGTTTTGATCTGACCGGTAATGGCATTGGACAGGCTGTCCACGATGGTGCCGAAGCTGTTCACCATCCCCGGAATCGATCGGGTAGTACAGCGGCTTATGCAGGAACGGATTCAGCGTCAGCTCCTGATATTGCGCCGCCGCCGAGGCGTGGTTTTTCTTTCCGTCCGGCGTTTTCAGGTGCAGGGTGTACAGCGCGACGCCACGGTAGGCCGCTTCTTGGCGTACCTGCTCTGCGCTCAGATGGGTTGCAGAGAGGCTGTCGGTGCCGTCCAGCGCGCCCGCATCGGTGATCAACACCACATAGCGCGCGCCAAACTGCGTCCAGTCGACTTTATCCAGCGCGGTCATCACCCCGGCGTAGGCATCTTCATCTACTTTGCTACTGGAGACTGTCGCCTGCTTCAGATCATGCACTTTGGCGAGGAAATCTTTGCCGTCTTTCACCGTGTTCGGATCGACATACATTTTGGCATCGTATTCCAGCCCGGGCACTGCCTTGACGCTGGAACGGTAGGCCACCAGGCCAAAACTTCACTTTGTCCTGGAGCTGCTCTTTTTCGATCCGTTTGTAGATTTTATCGATCGCCTCTTTGGTGCGATCGATGTACGGTCCCATTGATATGGTCGAGTCGATCACGAACACCACCGACGCAGAGAAGCCTTCATCATGTTCTTCTCGTCGGTGGATTTGGCAGGGGCACTGGCGCTGCCTTTCTCACTGACCGAAGCAACGTTCAGCACCCGGACCTGGAAACCGGTATCGGTAAAGACATCGTCAGAACCCAGCACCGGCAGCAGGTAGAAGTTTTTCAGCTGATCGACCATATACTCCGGTTCACGGGCCAGCACCTGCGGCACCGGCTGGTTCTTATTCAGGCTGGCGATCATCGGCTCCAGCGCGGCGGCTGGTTTGGCGTTGTTCAGCAGCGACTCCCACATCGCTCTTCTCTTTGAAGAACAGCATCGGGTGGCGTCCGGCGGGGTTGGTAAAGGCCAGCGTCAACTGCACTTTCCAGTCCACGTGCACGAGGCCTTCATCCAGCCAGAGACATGGCCGAAACTGGTCCGGCCCGACCTGCAACCACTCTTCCTGACCCTGTTTTTCGCGCTGGTAAACGTAAAAGCGGCTGAACGCAGGCTGTTCTTTGCCCGCTTCGCCCGCTTTGGCGGCCAGCTGGCAGCCCGGATAGGGTGAGCACCCGCTGGAACAGGGTCTGTTTACCTTCCTGTAGCAGCGGCTTTGTGTCAGCAGCGTGAGCAGGCAAACTTAATGCCGCCGCGCATAGCAGGCCGCTGAATCCATAACTCTTTTTCATTCCTTCGTCCTATTTTTTCAGCTCAGCTAAACGGGCTTTCGCCTCGGCGTTTTGCGGATCCTGATTCACCACCGCTTCGTACCAGTAGCTGGCCGTTTGCGGGTCAGGGCTGAAACATCCCTCCGCCTGGGCGGATTTCGGGTCATATTCTTGCGCGTATCGCATCGCCATTTGGCTATCGCCGGACTGTGCCTTGTAGGCATACAGGCGTTGAGCGACGTCACATTTTTTCTCGGCTTTCGCTTTGGCAATCACATCCAGCAGTTGCGCGCTACTTGGCTGGCTGCGCAGACAGCCTTTGACGAATTCCATGTCGTTGCCGCTTTTCATAAGGTCATCACCGCAAGGGCCGCTGATTTTGGCTACCGGGGCAGCAGGGACAGGTGCAGGTGCGGGCGCGTCGGCTGGCGCGGGTTGACGCATAAACCACCATCCGGCAGCTGCAGCGGCCACCAGCAGGGCGATCACGGCGAGGATAATGGCCATCGGTGCTTTGCTTTTTGCGGGGGGCGCAGGCGCGGTCAACGACTGGCCGCTGGTTCTTGCACCGGGGCTTCCACCACTGGCTCAGGCTGCGTGGGCGGAGTGACGTCCAGCGTCTGACTGTTCGCTGTCAGTGGGTTTTCCCCGCCGGCCTGGGAGCTGAGCAGACCGTCAGCGATCGCCAGAATACCCACATCCCGGGCACCGCTGTCTTTGATGGCGATGCGGTACGCCGCCTGACGGTTTGCCAGCAGCGGGTCGATAAACGACGGGCCAACCTGCACGGCAGGCACGTCGTCAACGAGGCTTAGGGCTGGCAGGCCAAGGAACATTTCACCGCTCACCCAACTACCCGCGGCTGTCGAGGTACAAGTTGTCCTGGTTGCGCAGAATGGAGATCTCAACGCCCTCAATGCCGCCTTTCCAGGCCTTAAGCAGCAGGATGGCATAGCCAGGATTGACGGGGTTTAAGGGTTTTAATTCGGGTTTGATCACGTCCGGTTACTCCTGTGAACACTGAATAAGGTTGAGGATGGCTCCCCAGCTTTTCATTCTGCGCCACGCTGATTTCCCGACCGGCGGAATGCCCGGCGTTCTCAGTGATGAGGGCCTCCAGGCCGATCAGCCAGTCAAGGATGAAATAGCCGCTGTAGTTCAGCTGTTGCGGCGTAAGGCTGACCAGGCGTTCATCATCCTTCCACACCACGCTGTCGCACTGGGCCCGGGCCGGGTGAAGATCGGCTGATCGGGCTGGTTCTGGCGGGTTGGACGCTTCTTCTCCGGCACGCTTTGATAGCCAAGCCAGGTCATAAAATCGCTCATGACGTGCAGAACGCGCGACACCTGGCGATTCACCATCCAGTCGCGACGCACGCCAGCCTGATCGGTGTTCTGCATCACGGCGACCAGCGCCTCTTCGGCACGCAGGCGCAGCAGACCGGTGATCAACTCATCGACCAGCTCTTCGGCGGTGGAGCGTGGTAAGCCAATGTAATTGAGCATGGCCGGGGTTTCCGGCAGGCCGCGCAGGTGGTTAATCCAGAGCTGAACGCTCTGACGGGCAAAGGCAACTTCATGGCTGTGGCTCTTGACGCTGGAGGTGCTACCGTGCGCATCGTCGAGACCGATATCAAACACATCTTCCTCTTCTGCCGCATCAGGCAGGCTCACCTGCTGCATGTACAGGGCGTGTAGCGAGCGGCGCGTCGGCACCAGGCGCGCCAGCAGTTCGCCGTGCATCCCGTTGCGTTTTTTCACCGCCGCGACAATCTCCTGCGCGATGCGGGCTTTCTTCGCGACTTCTTCGTCGCCGTCAGGCTGATACCAGTTGACCAGCCCGCCTTGCACCAGCTCGTGACGACTCTCTTCGAGCTGTTCGGCGATGCGTTCCAGCTTGTTCTCCGGGCGCGCGACCTGGCTCAGGTAGTTCGCCATACGGTTCATCCCGCCGTCATTGAGGTTCAGCATCGCGTCCCAGGCTTCTGCCGGCGAAGCGATGTAGCGATTCACGGCGTCGTCCTCAACGAAGGTTTTACGCATCAGCGTTAATTGTTCGGCGTTGTCTTCGCTTAAGGCAACTTCGCTGCCGCCGCTCATACGGATGAACGGCGTCGGCATGCCGGGCTTACGCACCAGGAAGGTGTTGTTGAAGGTTTCGCCCTTCTTCCATTCACTCATCCAGCTGTATTTGCCGAATTTCTCCAGCATCGCCATTTTGATCATCCCGCCCTGTCCCCAGTACTGACGCAGCAATGCTTCTTCATGTGCCAGAGCGCCGGTGACGCGGTTATCGAACATGGTCAAGGCCCAGACCAACCCCGGCAGACGGCGGCTGCGCACGTCTGCATCGGCACCCTGGGTGCGAGAGATCCACTCGTCCAATGCATCACCCACATCTGACACGTCCGACTGCCTGGCGGAAGGGGTACAAAGCACCAGGACATTCATTTCCTGGTTTTCGGTATAGCGCTCAAACAGGTAAGCCACTTTGCCGCGCAGAATCAGCTCTGCCAGACGGCTGCCGCCTTCGCTCTCGGCCGACTTCGCGCCGAAGGAGTCGATAGACATGCGGCCGCGGTAGCCCGGGAAATCAAGCAGATCCACCTGATCGAACAGCGGCTCGGTGGTTGGCGCGGACAGCGGAACATGCAGCTCTGCCGTCAGTACGGTCAGCTCGGCCAGCGAAATGGTGACAGGTGCCGCCAGCTGGCCATCCTGTAGCGGACACACCTCAATGCGCGGGTCGTGCGGCTGGTTGAGATGCTCCAGCATGTCCACGTTCATGATGCTGTTTTTCTGGATCAGCAGGCCGTTCTCTTCAACTACCAAGGTGCTTAACGGGGCGCGCACTTCCTGCACACTGCCCAGGCGTTGCAGAGTCTGGGCAAAATGCCCATAGGCACGGGTCAGTTCAGGCACTTCTCCCCACAGCACCGAGAACAGCTGGGCGCGATCGTCGGTGGTCAGCCACGGCGCGAGGTTTACTGCCTGCGGCCAGTAGTGCAGGGCGAAGCGGCTTTGGGTTTTTCCCGCATGGCGGGTGAGGTAGTCCCAGAAGGAGACCACGTCATCCTCCGTGACGCCCGGCACGCGCGTCGGGCGGCGGCGTTTTTCCAGCGTCGCCAGCAGGTCGCCAATCCGTCCTTCGTCATAATTCCAGTCGAACTTCTCCTGATTGAAGTCATGCACAAAGGCGTTGGCGAGGATTTTGGCCATCTCCACTTCGCTGAACAGCTGCAACCTGACCGGCCAGTTTTGGTCGTCGTCATGCTTCAGGCGGCTGAAGCGGGTCACCAGACCGGTGGCCTCTTTACCGCCACCTGGAGGGTTGATGTGGGTCAGAAAATCGAGCTGATGCCCACCGAGCACCGTGCCCAGCTTGCCATTCTCTCCGGCGGCCAACGCCGAAATCAGATAGGACTTACCCGCCTGCGACAAACCGAAGAAGCGATGGTCATCGGGCGTGCGGCCGCCTGCGCCAGTCGGCGTGCTTTGTTGCGGCTGCGACGTAGGTTCAGCGTCAGTCGATCGGCTTCGGTGTTCAGACGCGGCGCGTCCTGGCGCACGGCGGCAATCCAGTCAATTGCCTGGCCGGCACCTTGCTCAACGCCTGCCAGCCCTGGATGATGTTTGCAGAATTATGGGTACTCATTAGCTTTTGATACTCCCGCTATCCAGCCAGTAGTGCGTCTCGCTGAGACCGTTACCGACCATAGTGTTCAACTGGAAGGCCACGTCTTTGCGGTTGTAGTTGCGACGGGCATGGTCCATCTCGACGGATTCAATACGGAACTTCTCGGGACTGACCGCCTCGACGCCGTTACGTGGACGTCCCTGCTCGGCAGTGAGTTCGATACGCATCATGGCATCCCCGGCCAGCTCGCTCGCGAGGTTAGGGTTGGCAATTTTCAGCGTGTAAAGTGAAGAGGCAGGCCAGCGCTCGTTATCAAGCTGACGGAAACCAATGCGCACTTCACCACGCGCTTCAAAGCTTTGCCCCTGCGGAAGCTGGAATGTCTGCGCGTCGAGATCGATATCGCGATAAAAGACGTTGCTGTCTTTGATCAGGTTGTTGCCATCCAGCATGCCGAGATAGCGGATGGTGGAGTAAGGCACAAAGTTCTGGGTGCGGAAGAAGAAGCTACTCAGCCGAGAGTTCTCTGCCAGCAGGTACAGCATCGCCCCAACTGAAGCGGTGGATTTCGGGTCGTCGATACAGCCTTTCTTGTTGAAGGGATACCAACCGCCGGTCTCATAGCCATGCAGAGGCAACACGCGCGATGGCGGCACTGGCTGAAGCTGGCGGATCAGCGCCTGAATCCCCGGGGAGACGCGACGGACGTCCCGTCAACAGTAGTACGTCGCAGTTGTAGTGCCAGAGCACTTCGCACAGGGCGCGAAGACTGTGGCAGATGTTCATGCGGCCACTGCGTGGATTAATGAATTCGTTGTGCAGGTTGGCCAGATCGATCTCCAGCGGCAGATCGAGAATAGAGAAGGGCGCTTCGCTTGAGACCTGGCCCATGCGCACCACGTCATTCACGTAGTCCTGCACTTTTTCCGTCGGCATGTTTTCGGTCAGCAGATCGCGGAACGTGAAGCTAAGCTGCTCGCGGCCGCTTCTCCGGCGAATACTCTTCATAGCGATGCAGGATCGCCAGCGCCAGTGGGGCAAAGATCTGCAGTGTCAGCTGCTGACGCAGAACTTGCTTACCCGCCTCGATGGATTCGCTGCCAAACAGCTGCGACATCATCGATTCTGCAGCCATATCGCTATGGCCGACTTTCACGATTGCGGCTTTCACTGCCGGGCTGCAGGTACAGGCGGATTACATCCAGCAGGATGTCGTCTCCCGCCACTTTAAAGCCTTCACGGAACAGTTGTTTTGGCGTGATACGGACGTTGATGCCTTCGCCGTCATCCAGCGTATAGGCGGGAGATCACAAGATCGGTAGTGCACCGCCAATATCAATAGAGGCCACCTTCAGACTGCGAGGCGCGTCTGCGGCCGGGCGTATTGTCCGGGCGACGGGTCGCAGCAAAGAACTCATCGGTTCGGCCACCAAAGTAGGTTTGGGTTTCGTTGTACAGATAGACCAGCTGTCCGCAGGTGGCTTCGTCCCACTTCACGTGGACACCAGGTCGCGGGTATTTCAGCTGTTCGTTCTCTTCGCTTTCATCGTCCATCTCCTCCCAGCCCAACGCCTTCCACACGAGACGGATGGCATCGAGCATGCATTGCTCAAAGATGGCGCGTTCAGGTTTTGGCATTGCGGGTGGCACGGTCATGATGACATTACCGCAAGCGGCGTGGCGTGCTGGCGTGGTTCATCTTCAAGGCGCTGCGCCGGGCTGTTGATCTGCATCAGCGCCTGGCTCAGGACTTCAGAGAGCATCATGGTCATCAACGAGCTGCGGCTGTAAACCGGGGAGAAGACCGGCATCCTTTCATCTTCAGGAAGACGAATCAGCAGTTTGCCCTGGTCGTTAAGCATATACAGCAACGGTGCAGCGGTGGCGAGCGGCTCGCGGTCGGATTTGACGAACGCCTGGCTGAAACGCCAGCCAGGGGAATATGGCTGGTCGTCCCACAGATAGCGTTTCGGACTGGAGATCCCGGTCGAGCCTTCTGTTCCCAGGCGCTGTGCCGCCATGCGGAAGGCTTCATCACCTACGCGGCCAATGGTCGGCCAGGTGAAAGCGTCGCTGCGACCACTTTTCAGCGAAAAGTCCTGCTTGCCCAAACTCGGCCTGAGCAAACTCCAGGCGACTGTCGAAGGGTTCGTTATAGACGTTTCTGCGGCTGGCTTAAGTCGCGCAGTTGCAACTGGTAAAGCTGCGACAGACCTTTGTTGTCATCACGGTGTTCTTCAATCAGGATGCCGCAACTGCGGGAGTTACCGATATCCAGCACCAGATCAACCGGAATGGCTGAGTCGCGGATCTTCACGTCATTGACCTGCACTTCCGGGATGGCCACGGTGGCATCGAGGATATTCAGCAGGTTGAGGTAGTGCGCCTGGTGCTCTTTTTGCCCCAGTTTTTTCATCAATATCTTCCGCATGCTGGCGCAGCACGTCGCGCGCCTGGGTGCTGAACACTTCTCGCAACCACTCTTCTACCCAGGGGAGGGTCAGGAAATCGCCCATCTCGTGCGGGTGCAGGGCCAGCGCAAAACCGGCTCCAGAGCGCACGTCATCTTCGCTGGGAGCCAGATATTGCGTGTTCTCGCGATCCGGGAATATTTTAGTATCGAAGATCAGGATCGCACGCCAGGTATTCCCCTTCTCGTCGGGTTCTGCCAGCTCGTGGAACTGCACACGCGCCCAGTTAGTTGGCCCGTGTGCAAAAGCACGCGGCGGGTTAAAGCGGAAGAAGGGCAGCGGGAGCCACAGCCCCTGATAGAGGCGCAGTGACTCTTCCGTGGTCAGAGAGTAATCCGACTCGGCAAAGTGCGGCGCGGCATTACCTGCCGCCGGGATCTGCAGTTTATCTTCGCGTCCGTTATAGACCAGGGCGCAAGATGGGACCATCGCCGTTCTGGCGCAAAAAATCACCGTATTCTTTACGGGTAGGCAGCGTAAACGCGAAATCCAGGAACTGGATCCCGCTGTCACGAATAATTTTGACCTGCTTTTTAAAATCAGTAAGTTCAGCGAGCATTTACTTACTTGCCTCCTGCTTCATCGAAATAGGGAAAAGGGTGTTGGCGTCGTAGCGGCCCTTACAATCCGCAATGTTCTGCGCGCCTGGCGCACACTGAACTTCAGGCATTTGATAGACCGAGCCATCGGAACATTGGGCTTCACCTTGGTTATTGATCGCCAGATTGCCTGACTGGATGGCCGCATTGACCGCACCGCGACAGGTCACCCCATCGCCACGCACCATCTGTACTTCGCCTTTGCCGTCGTTGATTTGGTAATTCAGGCTAAGCGGCTTACCAGTACGCTGATCCTGAATGCCCGCACCCGCGTGCCAACGTCCGTTTAAGAAGTCGGTATTTCCCTGCGCCAGCGCATCGGTTGGGATAGTCAACGGCACTTTCACGCCCGTCGGGCTGTTGCCAGGAGTAACATCCGGCGGCGTCAGACCCGGGGTGGCATTCGGGGTAGGCGTTTCCGCTGCGCTTTCTGGCGCCGCAAGGTCAACCGGCGACGGATTTTCTGCGGGCGCTTCATCAGGCAGTGCGGGTGCAGCCGGCATTTCGCCGTTTGCTGGTGTCTCGCCATTGGCAGGCTGATTCGCTGACGGTAGCGATGAGTCCGGCAGGACTGTGCCACTACCGCTGCCGTTCAGAGACAGGCCGCTGCCAACCGTACCGGTTGTTCCATGAAGGCCGGTATTGACCGCTGGCATCTTCAGCTGCGCATCCGGCAAGGCCGGCAGCGTGGCTGAGAAGCCCGGGATAGAGAGGCCGGGAACACAGCTGCGTAGCAGTAGCATGATCAGCAGTGCCAGCAACAGCAAGGGGAGTAACCAACGCAGCCAGGCGGGCAGCACCCACCACCATCCCCGGCGTGTGACCGGGCGCTCAGTGAGGGATTCAGCGACCACGGTGGCGGCTGGCGCAGCAACCGCAGGGGCGATCGGGACGGGCGGGCGCAAGCAATCGAGCGGGTCGATACGGGACGGATGGCGGGCATTAACGAACCCCCAGAAGCTGATGACCGGTTTACCACCCACCAGCCAGACATGGTTCTGGTCAGGGAACTGCAAGGCCTTCTCCAGCAACTGGCCAAACAGGCGTTGTTCCGGGTTGGAATGCTGGCTGTATTCAGAACTGAGATTGCGTAAAACGGAGTGGCTGTTTTCCAGTTGACTTAGCGCGGCCTGGCGCTCGCTCGAGGTGGCGGCCGACCAGGGGATCACATCCCCGTTGGCTGGGGCGTACCAGTCGATGCGATCACCATATTCATTGACCTGGGGAATTGCCAGCGTATCGGCAACCGCGCTCTGTTTTCTCAGACGCAGTGTTTCGCGAAGTTGCAGTGCGGAAATATGAACTGCCTGACCGTTCTCACCCATTGACTGGTATTTGTCGAGCTTGTCACTGCACAGGAACATCTCTTTCACGTTGGCCTGTCCTTGCTGGTAATTATTTGGGTTAACTCTGCTTTATTGATATGTATATCATCCTCAAGGGTGACTAATCGCAAGCGACAGGAATCACCTTCCGGGTGGGTATAAAAAGAGCAGAATAATTATCGGCAGGTGACGAAAAACGTTTAGCCATAAATTAAATTTATCGCGGAGGAGGTTGTCACCCACACGTAAAAACATGCATAATTTCTTACTGAAACTATTTCGACCTTAATTCATTAAGGCTTCTGAAGTATTATTCACAGCCCTCAGGGATATATTCCTTAATTGCCTGATTCATCATTTCATTAAATTCATGCGTATTGTTTACGGCATAAACTGTCCCCCCAGTCTGGCTGACAATACAGTTTCCGGCACCGGTATTCATAATATCGACCACGTTGACCTGCAAGCGAGGTTTCTTCTGCTTTAGCTGCTGCGCGACCGTGCACGGATCGCCGCCGCAGGTCTCTTCACCATCGGTGATTAGCACGATAATAGCATCACGATCCACGCCATCGACCAGCTTGCCTGCCTTCTCTAGCGCTTCTGCCAGGGCGGTTTTCCCCACCGGTTGAATCTTATCGATGGCTTGTTTCAGTTCATCGCGCTGGGCAAAAGAAAAGGCTGGCGTTACATAGACTTGCTGACAGGTTGCAGCCGATACCAAGCTAATATCCATGTCTTTTGGCACTTCGTCGATCACCTGTTTTGCCGAGCGGTGCGCAAGGCTAATACGACGGGGTTCGCGATCAAAATTCTTCACCGGCTGATCCTGCATCAGACGGCGCAGCTCGTCCGGCGTAATGTCCATACTGATGGACATAGAACCTGATGCGTCAAAAATTAATACCATTTCAGGGGCTTGCTGTTTAGTCCTTTTTGCCGGACAGATCTGTTTTACCGGTTGCGGTGCTGGCGCAGGCGCACCCTGGACCGGCAATTTTGCCGTGGGTATGCAACCGCGTAGCAAAAGAAACGCCAGCAGCACGAGCAATACCAGAAGTAACCACAACCAACGGCGACCTTTACTGGCAACCGGCAACGTAGGCATGGCGGGGCTTTCGCTCCAGGCGGTAATGACCGGCTGGCCATCAACAACCCAGACGCCGCGCTCATCGGGCTGGCGACTGGCGAGCGATAACACCTGCATGACGTCGGCAGGCGCAGAATTATTTATCGAGAGTTTTTGATAAAGCTGTTCAATTACGATGAGCTTTTGCTGTAACAAGGCCCGCGCCTGTTCTTTTTTCGCAGGCGGTAACGCTGTCAGTGAAACTGGTTGACCGTTAATATCGCTGTACCACTCAATCGCTCCGTCCGAGGCCTGGTGAGGCCGGGCAAACAGATTTTTATAGCCAGCAGAGAGATGTTGATCAACAAGGGAAATAAAGGCAGGGTAGAGATTGATATAATTTTGCACAGGAGCGCTGTGCTTAACAGTCCTTGTTATTCTAATCATTAAAATCACTGCGCCATCTGCACAAATTCACAGATTAAAATATAAATACGGAAAAATAATTTCTGATTATAAGAATACATTCATCAATTGATAACTACTAAAATTAATAGGGAGCGTGAAATAACCCCCGTCGAGATAGTTCTGCCGTATGGTCCGGCTGTAAATCTCAACATAATCGAAGATACCCATTTGGGCCAGATCCCAGGTTTTACCGGTATGTTGTCTTACGCGTCATTTTTCAGCGAACTGAAGGATGAATTCGCCACCGAGTATAAGCCAGCAAGTAGCAGCGAAAGGTGCATGGTTGTGCCACATGGGGAGATAATGCTCAACTCGCGACTTAGTCGCCTAAATACATCATGTGATCTCAACACAATGAGTGATCGCTTGTACCATCCGCCGATCGCCGACTTCAACAACTTCAACGACTACGTATGGATAGTTTAACGTGGTATAGCCCCTTTTACCGGCGCTGACGCGTCACCGGCTCAGCTGGGTGACACAGAATTACCTCCGGGCAGAAACGCTGGTCAGTGCCAATGCCGCCTGGTTGATTTTCAGTCCTCACTGGAGCTTGCTGCCCGCTGGGGTGGCGGCGAAGTGGCGTCAGCCAACGGCATGCGATTTGTTACGCCGGTGAAAACGGTAAATTCCGGGCCTAACAGAAAATATTTTGGTTCCGGGCGTGGCATCACCTGGTACAACTTCGTCTCTGATCAGTTAACTGGATTCCACGGCATCATTGTCCCTGGCACATTACGTGATTCCATTTTTGTGCAGGAAGGCCTTCTGGAGCAGCAGACAGGGCTAAATCCGGTTGAGATCATGACAGATACAGCCGGTACCAGCGACATTATTTTTGGCCTGTTCTGGCTGCTGGGATACCAGTTTTTCCCCGGCTTGCCGATGCCGGTGAAGCGGTATTCTGGCGGATGGATAAATCGGCAAATTACGGTGCACTGGATGCGCTGGCGCGTGGTTGTGCCGATCTGTCGAAAGCCGAGGATCAGTGGGATGAGATGATGCGAACCGCCGGTTCGCTGAAGCTGGACACCATTCATGCTTCAGAACTTATTCGCTCTCTGCTGAAAAGCTCACGCCCATCAGGACTGGCACAGGCGATCATGGAAGTGGGGCGCGTTAACAAGACACTGTACCTTCTTAATTATATTGATGAGTACCGGTCAAAGCCCCACTCCTCCCGTGCCAAACGCTTCACTGTGAATGCGCTCTTTCGCAATGCCCAGCGCCAGCAGAGAACGGTACTGTTCATGCATAAACGGCACCGGACCGCACAGATAATAGTCGGCGTCTTCGGGCAGGTATTCCGCCGGCACAGCGCTGAGATCGAGCCGGCCCTGCACATGGTAATCTTCCCCCGCGCACCTCAGTTTCCTTTACCTGTTCATAGGCAATAAAAATATGCAAGTTGCTGTTCTGCTCAGCGAGGGCACCCAGCTCCTCGCGCAGGGCATGGACGTCGGAACTGCGGGCCGCATGGAGGAAAAAATATTTGCTTCCTGTCCTGAGACTGTGCCGCGTGGTACGCTTTCAGGGAAGTATTCGGATCGGCTATTTCTGCCAGCAGATGATGGGTCATGGACATCATGGGCGTCAGGCCGACGCCCGCACTGATAAGCACATTGTCCACTTCGGGATTTAATAAAAAGAAGTTGCCCGCCGGGGCGCTCAGTTCCACCGTGTCGCCTTCACTGACGGCATTATGGAGCGTTGATGAGACGTAACCCGGGTCCTGCCCTTCCTTACGCGGATCTTCGCGTTTCACGGAAATACGCAGGTAGTCAGCCCCTGGCCTGGCGGATAAGCTGTACTGTCGCGGCTGCTTCAGGCCCAGTTCAGGAACCAGGACGCGCAGCGTCACGTACTGTCCCGGCCGGTAATCAGGCAGGGCCTGCCCGTCTTCGGGCTTCAGATAAAAAGACGTGATCTCCTCGCTTTCCTTTACTTTCCTGCTGACGGTGAAGGCGCGCCAGCCCAGCCAGCCTGCCGGGTGTGTTACGGCGTTCATCGTAAAGTCTTTTCTCGGCCCCGATAAATATTTCGGCCAGATCCTGATACGCGGCCCCCCAGGCGCTGATTAGCGGGCTCTCCATCGGGACGGAAAGCACTTCGCTGATGGAATAAAGTAAATTCTCACCGACGATACTGTAATCCGGGGCCTTAATATTCAGGCTCACGTGTTTGTGGCAAATCAGCTCAATGACCGGCGCCAGCACCCCGGGGTCGTCAATATTTTCTGCATAGGCAAGCACCGCGCCTGCCAGAGCTTTCGCCTGGGCGCCACTGCGCTGATGCCCCATGTTAAAAACTTCCTGTAAATCAGGGTTATTACGTAACATCCTTTTATAGAAGTAATCCGTTAACGCAACGCCATTTTCCTTGAGCACCCGGGACGGTATCTTTAACCAGTTGCTTCTGCTCTTGAGTTAACATACGTCTCTCCTTGGAATTAGTTTCAGTAAACAGTCATGGTCCTGATAAGCATAAACCCTCCTGAGGGTGTGACCCGGCCGCATGGATCCAGTGCCGTCGCTGTATTCAGTCTGACGGGTTATGCGAGCGGACGCATATTTTTTTACAGGTCTGCCGGTCAGGGTAAGTGGTCAGACCCACCCTGAATAAAAACATGCTATACATTTGCTTCATGTTGTCTTGCACAGGGAATTAAATATGAGGGCATTACTGGCGGAGTTGGTTAATACTATTGCGGAGCAGCATGAGTCTGAAAAAGAACTTATTATTCAGGCTGAAGCGCTGAATATCGTTGTTACTGCCATCCTCATGCGGCTGGATGATAACGTTCGTGCGCAACTGAAGAATGAAATTAATGAGGCTTTTGCTGTTCAGCACAGCGGTGTTTCGTCACACGCAGCTGAAACGCGCATGCTGCAGGGTGCTGTGGAAGAAATGTTTGTTTTTCAGACCGGGCCGTCATCAGAAAAAATAAACATACAGCCGGAAATTAACGGCAGGAAGGCTCAGGCGGACAATGCGTTTGTCCGGTATTGCTGCCAGCCCCTTACCGCGGCGAAGGCGAGTTCATCTGAAATCACTGGCTTCCTGAAGCACGGCATGTTCCGGTAAGCGGTATATAGCCTGGTCCGTCAGCCCTGCCGGGTCAGGTTTTCATGAAGCAGGCCCGGACGCCCGGGATCCCTTCTCAGCCTCTCCATGGCATGGCAGAGCAGACAGCCAGGAGCGGCATACAACCCTTCCCGCTTTCGCTTGTTTTTCCGGACACAGGCGTCATTTTTACAGGTCGCACACAGCGTTAACTGTGCGCGGGCATCCAGAATCAGAACGCCCGGTTTAGCATGCCTGATAACCGGAATTTAAGCGCCTTGTCTGCCTGCTGTGAAATAATTTAACACTGAAAGTACCGGTATTATTTTGAGATGTTTCTTAATCAGAAGAATATAACGCATTTTCAGTCATGTACTGACAACATGAAAAAATGGGGCTGGAATATCCCTGACTTAAATTACTATAATCTCCTTCTAATAATATGGTTCGGATTTTGGCCAGTGCCACTCAGATGTCGGGTACTGGCACTTTTTGGATCCCTGTTATTTCCGCCCCTTCATTATAGAATTTATTTCCCTGACCGTTACTGCCCGGCCTCCGGTAAATCAGCATTACAAACTTAGCAGAAACAGGCATATCTGAATGACATATCAGTTTGATTAGAGAAGAAAATTAAGAAGCCGGGGCGCGGGGATTCACCTGTAATTTCGGGAAAAGCAAAAACCATGCAAGGAGTCTCAGGAACATTATTGCAGGTCTTTTATCATTATCTCTAACCGCCCACTGATGTTAACCGGTATATATCCCTGATATACAGCAGGATGGACGGAGATGCCTGTCGGATTTTTTCCGACACTGAGACAGGCAAATAACTGATTCAGGCCCCGGTCAGGCAGGAATAACTCTGCCGCTTTAACAGGCTCACCCTGAAGATACAGTGTGATTCAGGCCTGGTCAGACAAGAAAATCATCCAGTGACTTGCCTGCAGCCAGCTGCTCCGCAATGACCTTTGGCATTCGTCCCTGTCCCGTCCAGGTTCTGGTTTTGCCGTTTTCATTTTGATATCGATATCTGGCCATACGGGGAGTCCGTACTTTTACAGACTTATTATCGCTTTCTGGGCTGGCTACCTGTTCTGCCGGATCGATGCCTTTTTCAGGTAGCAGCAGGCGTAGCTTCTCCAGTCTCTCATTACGCTCATCCTGCACTTTTTGCCGGGCTGACTCCTTTTCCCGGCGTTCCCTCACAACGAGCCTGAATTTTTTCAGCGCCATCTCCAGAAATTCCAGGGGCATTTCGCGGGCTGCTGCCCGTAAGTCGTGGATGCTGTTTAATAATTTCAGTTCATCTTCCATTTTTTATCCTGAAGGGAGGGTTAGGATTTACGGAAACTTCGCCCGGTATAAGTATATATGCCCCCGGAGTTTAGTTATGGGTATCTTCTCCTGTTCTCTGACAGGAGCTTCACATAAAGAACGTTCAGAAAGCCGTATCTATGAAATTCGCGCCTCGGGCTTTAATTTCTTCATAAACCCTGGCAATTCTGCAGCCGGTCGCGGCGTTGCCGGACCGGGGGACTTTACTTCGGGTCCCGTCGGGGGCTGGCTTACTGTTTCTGTTACGGGCAACCCGCCAGGCTATATCCAAAAAAGTAGCCTGGATTGTCGGCTTTAATGAACAGGACTCTTTCAGAGCTGCCATGTTGCATACGCTTATTATAAAAGGTTTACCCGGCCTTTCGCCGGGACCCGGTCAGCCTGTTTTCGCTAAATCCGGCCAGGCGATGAGACGCCTGTGCGCCCTGGCTATTTCATCGCGTGTGACCAGCCTGTCGGCAGCAACCAGTACGGCGCTGCCTTTACCGTCTAAAAATGTGCCGAAAATCACTTTTACGGGTAATTCCCGTGCCACATTGTCAGGATACAAATAGCTTATACGCGTCCTGAATTCGCTTATCTCCAGACGACGAGGTGCATGATCCTCAATAAACAGCAGTATGGAGGGCATATTTTTCTCCTGCATTATTCGGTCTAAAAAGCATCAACTCCTTGCGATTCACAATAGTTACATTACTAAATAATATATATTATAAAGAAAATGCTTTGACAGGATAACGTACAGCCCTACAGGAAATCACTCCCTGAGTCACAAATTCTCACTTCAGGCTCCGCTTCAGTACAGGATATATAACGTTCCCTTCGCAAATACTCATAAATGCCGGCAGGTGTTTTTTATCTGAAATAAGCGGGAGCACATGCTTAATCTGCTATTTTCGGGACCGCCGGGGCTTTTTCAGGCGTACGTAGTACTGATTTTTCCCGCCGCATGGCGCATATATTAATTTTAACGGGCGCGACCGGAGGCACTATGTCTGTGGATATGCAATCGCTTTATAAGCACGTCGCCTGGTGTGTCTGGCATGAGGGGCTTACGCCTTTATGATAACGGCGTTCCGGGGCAACTGAAGGACCTCAGTTTTCTGCGGAGCAGTTGCCTTAAACTGCAGCAGCATCGTGAAGCTGCGGGAGCGCTTATCTCTGCTGCATCCGATAGCGAACTGGCAGCTGTCATGAGCCAGATAGAATCCCGTGTCGATCGTGAACATAACCTGGCCGGGCATATCCGGTGGTTGGCTTACCATGCGGCCCGGCACGCGGAACTGCAGAACCTTTTGGCAGAGGGAAAATATAATGAAATCCGGTCGCTTTATTACCGGCACCACAATCACAACAGCAACGCCAGATTCCTTTTATCATGCGTCAGTAACGGTTATCTGGCGGATCTGATTAAAGGGTTATAACGGCAGTCATGCATTGCGGGCTGTCTCCTGCGCTGCCCGGACAGGACTACACCGGTAAATCCGGGAGGGCATGGCTTTACCTGACAGGGCTTCCGTACGTGCCGGGGAACTCCACTGGCTTCAGCGTATGCTTCATAAATACCGTCCGGGCGAACCGCCATAACGGAGTGACTTCAGCACCGGTTCATGGCCCGGCTGACAGTGGGCCCGTTGTTGCCGCTCCGCGTACGCCAGGCGCACTTCCGGGCGGTACAGCGCGGTGTGCTCTGGATCCCCGTTTTCATGCGCAAATACCCGTTAATATTAAGAGCGTGTTATATGGCTATCAGAATTCAGAGAAGGCATGACTTATGACAGAAGGTTTCTACTGGATACGGCATAACGGCAGGGTTCAGGTGGCTTACTACACCGATGGCGAAACGGAAGACCTGCAAACGGGGCGGATTGTCAGGGGGATATGGCAACTGACCCGGGGTTTCGATATCTGCGATGACGGCGAGGCTGAAGTATTACAGGGTCCGCTATCGCCGCCTCTTTGACTGACATGGGAACTGGCGTTTCGCTATGAACCCAACTAGATTTAACAAGGGTGGATCCCCCTGTGCGGCGGGGCAATCCGGTTGATGTAATGTAAATATGCTTGCGGCTCGTATAACCGGTAACGAGCCACCGGGAGGCACCCGGCAACTGTATCAGAATCTGGTAAGTGCTTTTTGAGCCTGTCCCTCCGGGCAGGCTTTTTTTTCTACCCGCTTCGAAACCAGTGCTATGCTTAAATTGTAACCAGGCCATAGCCCCCACTCGGTATCCTGATCGGGAAGTGACGCTGCCCGACACAGACGTCATATGGATGATGGCAGGGTAACATGCCTACCTAATTCGATTTCAAACTCATTGGGCCTGCTGAAAAGCAGGCCTATTTTTATTTCCGCGTCACGTCCGCAGAGCCGGTCAGGGATGGCCTGTGTGGTTGTTCCGGTGAGCCGATCATTCCTGAACGCCTGCTCACGTGCTATATGGGACGACACTGCCTAAGCGAGTCTTATGAGCGTTCTGTGCAGCTGCGTCAGCGGGCAACCAACACAGCCAGCTTCATCAGCGGATTTGATGTTGGAACCGTACAGGGCAGGTAACGCGGGCACCAGTAGCGACAGCCCTGCAGGCTGATAAAGAAACTGCCGAATGGCCTGCGCCAGCTGCGGCTCTACGCATAACGCTGGCAGGCCTGGTACAACGCATTCCTTTAAAGGGAATGCCGGGCAGCTGACACCACCCGGCCTGGGGTTACTCCTGCAATTCCTTATCTTTTAGCTGTTCAACGTAAAAGTCATAACGGTCAAGGAACCACAGTCGGCAGTCTTCATCCATGTTGCCGGTTATTGCATCCGTGCACAGATGTCGGCCGTGCAAATGCATCCGGGCAAAGCTACGGGCAAGAAAATCTAAATCCCGGGAAGACACGACACCCTTCTCACTTACTGACTGCATACATTCCTCCTCTGTTGGACAATCCAAAAAAGAAAAATATGTCTGTTATAAGTGTGGCTCAAAAAATTTTCCGCGCGATCATTCCACTCACAGAACCGGGTCTGAAATTGTCACAAGATAACTGCCCGGCTGGCAGGCTCGTAACAATCGTGGCAGGCGAACTGCATACAGGTTCATGAGTCTGTGAAAGTGGTGAAACAGACAATATTCAGAGGATAAATCTGCGGAGATGGGCTTGTTCCTGCTCATTCAGTTGAGCATATTCCTTAAGTTGTTTGAATAACGATTCTTTGCTGTTAGACGCAACGGAAGAAATATACTTCCCGCTCCTCCATTCATAAATGTAAACCAGATAAAAAGGAGAGGATGGGGAGTACTGATAACGAATAGAGAGGTGATTGCAGATTCTCTTTTTTTCCATATGAGTAATATCGTTACTAAAAAAATATATATACATAGTTTTGCTGGTTTTGGGGCATTATTACCGGGCACGTTTCTGAAAACCTGAACAGCTCCAGACACAGCAGGATGACTTCCTGAGCAGTAAATAAGCCGTTCCGGATTAACTGCCAGTTTCGGTAGCGATAATAATGCTGAAAAAAAGCCCCGATGTGGGGCAACTTTGAGTCAAAACTTTTCTTATGCTTATGTGCTTCGTATGTTGATTGCCTGAACACCTTAACAGTCAGGGGGATAAATGGCAATTAAAATGCACCCTATCTTTAAGCTTTTTGTGCGGTATCAGGCTCTGAAACTTTAAGATTAAGATAATTTTGCTGCAATAATGCGCACAATATATTTTCACATCGTGGGATATAACATTTCATGCATACTGTACGATAATCCGGCACTAAAAGATGTTCTACACCGTTGTCAGATGCCACAATAGTTGTGTGCCTGCTTTTTTGAAATGGTTATCATGCTGTTGTTATCTGCGGACGTTGAATCAGAGCAAATAGGGTCGCCATGATTCAGATAATAGGGTCGCCATGATTCAGATACGGGTTTTACGGCGTTCAGGCAACCGGATGTCAGGCGGTATTTATCTTATTCCTGGTGGATTATTTTCTTAATTTACCGACAATAAAGTCCGGTTTGACCGGACTTTATGAGATTTTGCTCTGATATAAATGATATTCAGATCTGTGCTGAGCCACCGTCAACAAACAGTTCACTTCCGTTAACGAAGCTGCTGTCATCTGAAGCCAGGAACAGTGCCGCGGCAGCCACTTCCGAAGGTTCAGCAAGGCGTCCCAGTGGAGTGGTGGCTTCTACGGCGCGTATCATTTCACGGTTGAAATTATCGTCAGGCGAAAGACCATGCCAACCCGGAGTTGACGTGGCGCCCGGTACCAGTACGTTAACCCGAATCTTACGGGGAGCCAGTTCAAGGATCCACGCCCGGGCAAAATTTCGCACGGCCGCCTTACTGGCGCTGTAGACGCTGAACTCAGGCACGCCGGTGGTCGCACTCGTTGACCCCGTCAGGATGATGGATGCCCGCTCTTTCAGTAAAGGCAGCGCTTTTTGTACGGTAAAAAGGGTACCTTTAACATTGGTATCGAAGATGCGAGTGTAATATTCTTCGGTCACGGCTGAAAGAGAGGCGAAATCCCCCCGCCGGCGTTGGCAAACAGTACGTCAATGTGACCAGCCTTACGCTGAACTTCTTCAAACAGGGCATCGAGATCATTCATCCTTGAAATATCACAAGCGATGCCGGTTGCGCCATGCCCCACCTCAGTTACCGCCTCTTCCAGCTCACGCGCACGCCGGGCCGTCATAAAAACCTGCGCGCCTTCAGCCGCAAAACGTTTAGCCGATGCCAGACCAATTCCGCTGTTGGCACCGGTGATAACGACAACTTTTCCTTCCAGCTTACCCATAATTTTATATCCAGATTGAGGAGCGAAAACGCATAGTAACGGTATGCATTCAGTTATAATAGTACCTACCAAAAGGTATGTATAAGGAGAAAGTGAATGGAACCCGTCTGCGGCCTTGATGTAGCCCTTCGTTATATCGGAGGGAAATGGAAACCTGTCCTGTTGTTTCATCTGCAGTTCAGCCCACGCCGGTTTGGCGAGCTTAAACGTCTGTCCGGGGGCATCAGTGAAAAAGTCCTGATACAACAGCTCAAGGATTTAACAGCGGATGGCATTGTATTACGGCATGATTACAGGGAAGTACCGCCTAAAGTTGAATACGAGATTACCGATTTCGGAAGAACGCTTGCGCGGGCATTACAACCGCTTTGCGAATGGGGAAACGCGAACCGCGAATACGCGCGAGCGGCTGAACGACATGATAATGAGAGTCGCTAAAATTTGCTGGGCTGCGTGGCTTCATTTAAAACCAGATCGTGACACACGTGTCCTGAAACATTATCGGCACCGGCTGCAGGGCGAAGCCAACTGATCTTTCAGGCCTGGAAGGCTTCCGGACTCATCAAGCTGCAAGTGCAAGGTCTTCATTCAGCGCGTCTTAGTGAATACCACGCGGCATAAGCTCATAGTCAGCCGCCTGCGCCGTACTGGTCTCCCGAAGCTGTGGGAAAAAGGACTGCGACACACCACTAACGCTGGCGTCGCTCAGCTGCGGCCATATTTTTCGGTTGATGAAGCGTGCAGTGGTGTTGAAAACGTGTGTGACCCCTTTCGGTTGACCCTGAGGAATCTTCGTTGTCAGACTCCCACATGGCGCGAACCGTATACCTCATGAACTGCTCACGGTTAATAACATGATACGACGCCAATAGCGTCTGCTTCACGCCCTGAGACATTCGACAAGCTTTTTATGGCTTCAGTAAGGGCGACTTTCGCGCTTCCAGTGCCAGCAAATATTTCGCTTCGTCGTACCGGGTTCTGGTCTTCCAGCAATGGTAAATGATCCTTATCCATTTAAATGCCAGAGCCCGGATCGCTGACTGATGAGATTTCCCTTTTTCTCGCTGGCCCTGGTAATAAAGTCTGGCCCAGTACGATGAGTTAACCGTCTTCGCAGTCCATTCCACGAATGTCTGTCGGACGAACTTCGCGCACTGCCAACGCCAGTGTACCCAGGATTTTTGACCACTTCGCTCGGTTGCTGGTGCGATGCCAGCGTAGTTTTGAATTTCTTCGGCGCTGTTGAAGCGGTCGCGGTTATCACCCAGTGCTGCAAGCATCCGTGGGCCCATACACGGTCCCATTCCAGGAAGTGATTTGAACAGTTCTGCATCCGGAAGAGTATCGAATAAGGATTCAATACGTTCATCGTAGGTTCTGATTAGGTCGCCTGTCAGTTTGATTTGGGATGCAAGTGCTGTTGCCATCAAGGCATTTGCCTCGATGACAGTTTTATCGGTGGTCAGGGGAATAGCGCTGGCAATACTTGCAACCCGCTGTTCGGTATATGCAACAGCAGGACCACCTTTAGCATTCATAACATGACGGACAGTATCGCTGCGAGCCCGTTTGAGTTGTTGCAGACTCGGCCAGCGAATGATTAGCTCGCAGAACAGTGAGCTGTCCCGATGGGAGAACCATTCCAGGGGCTGAGGGTAATACTGCTTAAGCGTATTGATGAGCCGATTAACAAAGCGACGTTTGTCTTCGACCAGCAGTCGGCGCTGCTCAACTAATTGCTGGAGTAATCGGATATCCGGATTGTCGGCTTCAATGGCTTTTATCTTGTGGGGATAACGTAGCATCAGGTCTAGTGCCAGCTCAGCATCCTGCGGATCATCCTTCGCGCCGCTGGGCCAGAAAGCCTGTCGGTAGCGGGCCAGTGACAACGCGTGTACTGGAAAAACGGTGACAAATGGGTACTTCTGGAGTGCATACACCACCGGGCCTTTCTTCAGCTCAACGGCAATAGCAATCCTGCCTTTCGCCCTCTGGTGTAACTCATTGAGCCAGATATCAAGTGCCTCAGGCGTATGTTCAATCACATGGAATATGCGATCACCGTTTTTAAACTGAACGCAGACATCGTGTTTTTTATCCGCCCAGTCCAAACCAACATGAGCAGCAAACTGATCTTTCGCAGTCATCACCAACTCCTTTTTATCGGGGATTGGTATGCATTCCACGCTCTTCGAAAGAAATATAGTCAGCAGTTTTTCTGCATGCCCTGAGTATTCGTTAGCGAACGTGGAGCACTTACTGGCTCGAAAGCAAAGCGGCAATCATCAAATCACATAATTCTGGCACAATATTCGTAACCAATAAGCGCATACCCTGAATCACTTAAAAGTGTAACTCTCAGGGTGTGAATGACTATATCTGGCACACAGCGGACATCAGTATTCAAAACTATTAAAAAAAGATAACGTACTGTATAGCATTTGCTATACGCGGTCGTTGTGCTATTCTTGCAAAGCAAACGCTATACAAGGGTGTCTTATGAAATCAGATGTTCAACTTAACCTTAGAGCTAAGGAATCGCAGCGGGCGCTCATAGATGCGGCTGCGGAAATCCTCCACAAGTCACGTACAGATTTCATTCTTGAAATGGCCTGTCAGGCTGCCGAGAATGTGATACTCGATCGCCGGGTATTTAACTTTAACGATGAGCAATATGCGGAGTTCATCGATATGCTTGATGCACCGGTCGCAGATGATCCCATTATCGAAAAACTGCTGGCAAGGAAACCTCAGTGGGACATGTAACAGCACCAGAACCTCTGTCCGCTTTTCATCAGGTGGCTGAGTTCGTGAGCGGTGAAACTGTGCTCGATGACTGGTTAAAGCAGAAAGGCCTAAAAAACCAGGCTCTCGGAGCGGCCAGAACGTTTGTGGTATGTAAGAAAGATACGAAGCAAATAGCCGGCTTTTACTCTCTGGCCACCGGGAGCGTCAATCATACTGAAGCGACAGGGAATCTTCGGCGTAACATGCCAGATCCCATCCCTGTCATTATACTTGCCCGCCTTGCTGTCGATCTCTCATTGCGCGGAAAAGGGCTTGGCGCTGATTTACTTCATGATGCAGTGCTTCGTTGCTATCGGGTTGCCGAGAATATTGGTGTACGTGCAATCATGGTTCATGCGCTCACAGAAGAAGCCAAAAATTTCTACATTCACCATGGTTTCAAACCATCACAAACTCAGCCGGCGGACATTGTTCCTCAGACTTCCTCAATAATGCGAAAGGACCTTATGTTCGGAACTTTATGAGCAATAATTAAATGATGCGCATGCGGTTAGTTCAATAGACATACTTCATGAGAGAAGATGGGTGAACGAGTTATTGGCCAGACAAGAATGCACGTGCAGTAGGAATGCTGTGGAATGGATAATACGGCTGCGAAATTGATTATTTAGCTTTATAGGGAACAAAAAAGAGCCCATGTATTAAATGGGACTCTTTCTCTGATGCCTCGGTTAATCTGTCCAACTTTTTGGGGTCGGTACAACACGAGGCCATCTGCTTGACTCGACACCAACAGAATAGCCTCTTAGCTGCCGCAAGGCAAGGAGAGAAGGCCATGTGTTAATCCTATGCAGTAATGTCCCTTTTGACCCATTCTGAAATGTCCCCGTTGCTTCTCAGGCAGGATATTTCATGACAAAAGAGATCATTAGCATGAGCCTTAAAGAACTTGACCGTCTCCAGATAATTCGGGATTCAGTCAGCCGACAGATCACCCAGGAGCAGGCTGCGGACCGTATAGGAATCTCAATCCGGCAGGTAAAACGTCTTGTTCAGCGCTACCGGGTCGAAGGTCCTCAGGGGCTGGTTTCCCGCCGCCGGGGACAACGACCCAACAATGCCTTTACCCCGGATTTTCGTACTCTCGTCATCTCACTTGTCAGAGATAAATATCCTGATTTCGGCCCTACTTTTGCTTGTGAGAAGTAACGGGAGATCCATGGGCTGAATCGCCACGGGTTTAACAGACACCTCAGAGTCATTTAAGATGGCTTAAAGAGAGGTGCCCATGAGTGGTAAACGTTATCCCGAAGAGTTTAAAACTGAAGCAGTCAAACAGGTTTGTTGATCGCGGTTATTCTGTTGCCAGCGTGGCAACACGTCTCGATATCACCACCCACAGCCTTTACGCCTGGATAAAGAAGTACGGTCCGGATTCTTCCACTCATAAAGAACAGTCAGATGCCCAGTCCGAGATCCGCCGACTTCAGAAGGAGTTAAAGCGGGTTACCGACGAACGGGACATATTAAAAAAAGCCGCGGCGTACTTCGCAAAGCTGTCCGACTGAGGTACGCCTTTATCCGTGACAACACCTGTTGCTGGCCTGTTCGCCTGCTCTGTCGGGTGCTGGATGTTCATCCCAGTGGCTTTTACGCCTGGCTTCAGCAGCCGCATTCACAACGCCATCAGACAGACCTGAGACTGGCAGGGCAGATTAAACAGTTCTGGCTGGAATCGGGATGCGTCTACGGTTTATCGCAAGATCCATCTGGATCTGCGGGACAGCGGGCAACAGTGCGGAGTGAACAGAGTCTGGCGACTGATGAAACGTGTCGGGATAAAGGCTCAGGTCGGATACCGGAGCCCGCGGGCACGTAAAGGCGAGGCCAGTATCGTGTCGCCCAACAGGCTCCAGCGGCAGTTCAATCCGGATGCTCCGGATGAGCGTTGGGTAACGGACATCACCTACATCAGGACCCACGAAGGCTGGCTGTATCTTGCCGTGGTTGTTGATCTGTTCTCACGCGAAATTATCGGCTGGTCCATGCAATCCCGGATGACAAAGGACATTGTCCTGAACGCACTGCTGATGGCTGTATGGCGGCGTAATCCCCAAAAACAGGTGCTGGTTCATTCGGATCAGGGCAGTCAGTACACAAGCCATGAGTGGCAGTCGTTCCTGAAATCACACGGCCTGGAGGGCAGCATGAGCCGTCGCCGGTAACTGCCACGATAATGCGGTTGCAGAAAGCTTTTTCCAGTTACTGAAACGCGAGCGGATAAAGAAAAAGATCTACGGAACGCGGGAAGAAGCCCGCAGCGATATTTTTGATTACATCGAAATGTTTTATAACAGTAAGCGTCGGCATGGTTCCAGCGATCAGATGTCACCGACAGAATATGAAAACCAGTATTATCAACGGCTCAGAAGTGTCTAGATTATCCGTGGCGATTCATACTTCAGGGTCTTTATGTAACCATGAGAAGCCAGTCCGGCCTCAGGCACGTATCTTGTTCGCCGCCATCAATCGGATTTTTTGCTCCTATAAGGAATAGCCGGGGCCGGGACTGTGGCACAAAACGTCGGGCGTCCAGGGTGATTGCATCGACTGCATAACCTAGCGTATTGAACTCTTTAACCGCAGCTCGCAAATCTTCTCGGTTATGAGAGGAGGCAAGACCCGTGACATTTTCAAGAACAATCACTTCAGGTCTGCGTTCATTCATGCCTGCAAGCAGATCAGTAAAACCAAAGAATGCGGATGATTCCCGACTGCCCCGAAGGCCGACACGTTTACCTGCCAGGCTGAGGTCTGTGCAGGGCGATGAGGCCCATGCTACATCTGCGGCTGGCAGATCTTCACTTTTCAGAGTATGAATGTCAGCCAACAAAAGCTCGTGAGATTTCCAGTGGCCTTCATACATCGATTTTTTGTTCAGGTCATAGTCGTTAGACCAGACTGTCTGAATACCTGCCTGTTCCATTCCAGCTCTCGCCAGGCCGATACCCGCAAAGAATTCCAGCGCGGTCCATCCGGAATCGCCCTTAATCGGTATTACGTTCACTCAATATCTCCCGTTTTCATGTGTGTATCATCCCACAAAGTGATCAGTCAGGCACTTACTCTCGATGGATCGTCACTTTAAAATTGCTCATTGTCTGTAGAGTAGCCCTCTACCCTCATAATATGTCCAGGCTGTTTCACAGTTTCGACAGGCCGTATACCAACGCACGAGCCAACAGCCTCACCCCGTCAACCGGCGGTATCCGGCTGACTCAGCCAAAACGCCATCTGGGGACAAGTGGCAAACAGCCTGATGTTTTCCCAGTAATTGGCCCGGGTGCCACTTCGCCCTCCCGGCAGACGGTTGCGGGTAACATGCAGGCAACGGCGCTCCGGAGCCACCGGGAAGAACGGGCTCAGGCGGAATACTGTCCTATTAACTTAACAAGATAACAGAATGTTAAGTTATCATGGCACAAGCAGCTTATCCCGCGCCACTCGCAGGCGCTGCTCACCGCGGCGATCGTACTGCTGGGTCGTGGTGACGCTGGCATGGCCCATCGCGTCCCGGATAGTGATCAGATCCTCCCCGTTATCAAGCATCGCGGTGGCGAAGGTTCGCCGCAGATCGTGCGGGGCGCATTTTTCAATCCCGGCCTGACGCTGGCGCACCTGCAGGATATGGTACACGGCCTGGTCGGTAAGGCGATCGTTCGTCAGGGTGTCGAAGCGTCGGATGCGGGTGAACAGCGGCCCGGGCACCCCGTCCCGGACCTGGTCGAGCCAGAACTGCAGCCGCTGCCAGGTCCCGTCCGGCATATAGGCCAGCCGCTCCTTGTTCCCTTTCCCCAGCACCCGCAGGGCCCGGTCCTGCGTGACAACGTCACTGAGATCCAGCCCCACAATCTCAGAGCGGCGCAGGCCGCAGCCGAGCATCACCGCCAGCATGGCGGCGTCCCGCGGCCCGAGACTGCTGCGGTCCGCATCACACACGGCAAAAAGGGCCCGGATCTCATCCGGCGGCAGGGCCCGGCCGGACGGCAGCCGGCTGCCCCGCAGGTTCCGCACCGCCCGGATATGCTGGAAGCTTTCCACGTCCATCAGCCTGAGCATCCAGGCTTCCTTCGCCACCCCCTTGAGCGCCGACAGGTAGGTGTTGACGGTGGCCGTGGCCCGGCCGGTGTCACGCAGCAGTTCGGTGACGGCCATGACATGATGCCGGCGCAGGCTGCCCCAGCTGCAGGTGTCTGCGCTTACGGCCCCGAGCATCCCGGCGACGATCCCGAGGAAGGAAGCCATGGTCTGCCGGCTGCGGGGTGAATTCAGGGACAGGAGATAGGCCGGGCCGGATTAACCGGGGCATCACGCCCGGACAGGGCCGGAAGAAACTCCTCATCCAGCGGGATCGCTCCTGGCTGAAGATTACGCTCCGGTTCGTCATCAGGTAGCAGGCTCATGTTAGGCTCCGGTCAGGCCGGAAAACATCCGGCACGCTGCGTGAAAAATCGGGGGAAATTGGTCCCGTACAGCGTACCGCAGGAAGTCTACTTTTTCAAAGGTACATTTTAATAAGTAGATAAAGCAGCTATCTCGCCTTGATACTGGTGATATTTATGGTGCTCGCTGCTCTTTACAAAAGCTGGTCCGTTCCCTTCGCAGTAATGCTTATTGTTCCTTTGGATTGCTCGGCGCTGTGCTGGCTTTAGCCGTAACGAATATGAGGAATGACGTTTTTTTCAAAGTGGGCCAGATAACCCTGATTGGCCTTTCCGCTAAGAATGCGATTCTGATTATCGAATTCGCGAAACAATTGATGAAAGAAGGAAACACCCTTATTGATGCGACATTTATTGCAGCGAAGCAGCGCTTGTGGTCAATACGGATCACTTCTCTGGCTTTCACATTAGGCACTGTAGGGGGCCAGTGACAGCACACAGCATGCGATTGGTACCAGTGTATTCGGCGGGATGATTAGCGGAACGCTACTGGCCATTTTGTTCGTTCCGGTATTTTTCGTAAATATCACCCGATTTACTGGCATGCGAAAAGACATACCGGGGAATAGCCGGAACGGCTAATCTCTGCGCTATGTTCCGGTCAGTTTAAAGTAGGTTTCTTGCTGAACTGGCTGGCATTACATTATCAAGGACATTATGAACATCATTATCACACAAAGGTTAATTTAAGTGAGAGGATGCGGGCAGCACTTTTCGACTACCTCTCTTCACCACGTGCTCCTTGTTTTAAGGATGAAAAGTTACATTCACTAGCCGAGGCGGAGGTCGACGTGGCTAAACGAGCCACTGACCCAGCACAGTTTGCCGTTTGTCTAAAATAAACCGATACGTAAATCGGACATCTTTTTGCGGACAATAGCAACGAGCCAGACAGCAATACCTGGTCACTAGGCTGGCACTTTAATCAACGTTACGAACGCCAGAGATATGCGAACGAGTCAGTTGCTGCATTGTTTGATTATTTATTTAAACAGACGTTTGTATGCCTGGGTAGAAGTTTACAATCTGGCTTCTCAAAAATTCTGTGAACGTTACACGCAGAGGTTGCAGAGCAATAGTGGCCCAGAAAAAGAAAGTCTGCTAATTGAAATGAACAATATTCTTAGTGTTTTTACTGGTAATGTAGTTACTGATCGCAATTTTATTGAACATAGATCAATGATCTGACTCTCCACTAAATCAAAATTTCAACGTACCTGAGTCTTTGTCTTTTTTTTAAAAATAATAAGTAGCGGTAATTCTGAATTGATGATGAAGAGGTCCTGTACGTCTGCCGTTCACCATCATAAGCTAGCCGGATGCTCGTAACTCTTATTTTGGCAATCCGACGGAGCTGACCGACTCTGCCTGTTACTTGAGGATGCCAAGACGCGCCGAACCAATCAAGTAAATGAAAGAAAACTGACAATTGCGCCGCCGGAAACAAATACGAATGTTCAGAGTACGAGCAGTTGATATGCACGAAAGGAAGAAAAAAGGCAAGGAGATTAATCCCTGCTTTTTTATTACTTAATTAAGAAGTCATCTACATTGCCGCCGTTGGCAACGTGTTCAGCCAGAACTTTCGGTGTACGGCCCTGGCCAGTCCATGTTTTAGTTTCACCGTTTTCATCAGTGTACTTGTATTTGGCCGACGAGCTGCACGCTCTTTTTTAGGTTTTGTCTGGCGGTGGAGAATTCAAGCAACTCTGACGGGTCAATACCATCATCCAGCATCAACTGGCGCAACTTATTCAGCTTCTCTGTACGTTCCGAAATCTCGTTACGTTTTGCTTCTTCTTCTTCACGACGTTCCGATACGATGACATTAAACTTCTCCAGAATGTCTTCCAAAGTTTCGAGAGGCAACTCACGCGACTGAGCTCGCAGTGAACGGATGTTATTAAGTGTTTTCAGTTCTTCAGACATTTTAGCTCCAGGGGGTAGTAATCATAATCTCAGTTGATTATGAAACATTAAAAAATAAAATCAACAGAAAGCCAACTGAATTAATGAACAATGTCGCACGGCTTTATTTCTTTATGTTACTTAAAATGAATGAACAGCGCTTGAAGAGCTTCTGAGGCATTGTGTCTTGGTATACCGTAGTAGCCACAGTCGCATGTAGAGCATACCTGATAGATGGAAACAATTCTTAAAGATGAATGACAGGTAGGGATTTACCTAGCATATTTATGATAAGAAACAGTTAGAAATACAAAATTAGTTACAAAAACCTTAGGGCAACTCATACCATGCGCCTGGTTTAAAATGCATCAAACCTGACTACTTAAGAGTGTTTTGATAAGCGTGGACCCGGGGTAATGTTAACCCTTATATGAAGATAATCTGGGTTCAGATTTAATGTAAGGTATTCGCTGATGGTGGATATGGCGAGCATAATGCTGAGACAGGGCAACTTTTATCGTAGATAAATAAGCGCACCCGGATAAAGTTTTACTTACCATTACATTAGGAGTGGTTTACCGGGTGCGCATATTTTGTGCTTTCTGTCGGTTACTTGGGGTTAATCGGATTCATTTTTTGCGAATCTTCTCATTTTCACGGCTTTCCTTTAAAAGCTCGTCAATCACACGTTCCGTTATTTTTTCCACGGCTTCGCTTCTTGAGAGACCTTCCATATCCGCAAGCCTGTCTATCTTCCGCAATACTTTCATACGCAGAGATAAAGAGACCGCTGTTTTTTTTTCTTTATCCAGAATGACGCGGCCACCTGACTCTGTGCTTTTCAGTTCGGCATTCTTTGCCAGATCGTGGTAATGACTCCAATTTACTGATAGTGTTTTATGTTCAGATAGTTGCCCGATGACTTTGTCATGCAGTTCCACTGATTTTGAGAACGACAGGGACTTCCTGCCCAGCCTTGCCAAATGCTGTCTCAGATTCAGGTTGTGTCGCTCAATTCGCTGCGTGTAACGCTTACTGATGACGTGCAGCTTTTCCTTAAACCGTGACTCATACATCGGCCAGCCATCCGTCATCCATACCCACAACATCAAAGGCCGACAACAGGCTCAGAAGACGCTCCAGTGTGGCCATAGTGCGTTCACCGAAAACGTGGGCTACCACCCGCCCTGCGTATGCTGTCATACGCGTAAAACAGCCAGCGCTGACGTGATTTAGCCCCGACGTAACCCCATTGCTCGTCCATCTCCGCACAGACGATGACGTCACTTCCCGGCTGTATCCGGGAGGTTACTGACTGCGGCCTGAGTTTTTTAAATGGCGCAAAATGGTGTTGAGGCCCACACCCATTAGTCGAGCGGTGGCACGGCAACCGACCACCGTTCATAGCCATATCAATGATTTTCTGGTGTGTACCGGGCCGAGAAGCGGCATAAGTGAAGGTGAGCTGCCATGTTTTACGGCAGTGAGAGCAGAGATAACGTTGATGCCCGGCAGTACTTTTGCCATTACGCATCACGCCTTCAGTAGCGGAACAGGAGGGACAGCAGACGGAGACTGAAGCCACGGGAGCACCTCAAAAACACCATCATACACTAAATCAGCAAGTGGGAGCATTACCCAATATTCTGCCAGGGGGATTGTACTGCACCCGTTTATTTGGACTCTCAAACTGGAGAGTTCTATACCCGGACGTAAGTATACCCTCGAAGAGCGCCTTGAAGTCGTTATGCACTATCTTGCTGGCGATGAAGGCTATCGGTTAATTCAGCCCGTTTCAACATCCCAGAACCCAGGTAAGAATCTGGGATGCTGTCTGCGATGCTTATGGTGAAGAGGGATTAAAGCCCAGAGATAAGGGCGTATCCATCGATCCTGAAATCAGAATTGAAGCTGTGAAAGCCGTGCTGGCAAGATATCCGGTTTGTCCTTTGAGCTGTAATCTGATTTTGAACAGCTCCTCGGCGACATCGACGATACGGTAGTACCATGAGGACGGCTTCATCCGTCCGTTTCTCATCAAATTCCTGCCAGGCTTTCGCCATTGAAGACTGGTTGGGGATAGTAAAATCCATCGGTACAGAATGCGCATCTGGTTCACGGCATTAAAGGACTGCGAACCGCCGCAAACCTGCATCACTGCAAGCGTTTTGCCCTGCGAAGGACGGATCGCGCCTTCACTTAAGGGTATCCAGTCGATCTGCGCCTTCATAATTGCGTTCATCGCCCCCATGTCTTTCCGGGGAACTCCAGACCATACCGTCACACCATCTGACCAGACCGCGCAGCTCGGTGACTTTCGGATGCGTGTCCGGCGCACCATCTGGCAAGGGTAAACCAGGAGGGGTTAAATTCGGTTGAGGAGCAGTTTATTCAGCATTAGCCGGAAAACAAAAAGAGCCCATGTATCCCATGACTCTTTCTCAAACGCCTCGTTTATTCTGTCTAACTTTTGGGGGGCAGTACATTATAACGGCAGCCATGCATTGTGGGCTGTCTCCTTCTCTGTACCGACATGAACTGCAAGCGGTCAGCCCGGTAAAGAATAGTATGGCGTGTACTGACCCGGTTCAGGTGCGTGTCTGGAAACGTCACCGTTCATAGCGTACGCTCCATAAACTCGCCGGGCGAACCACCGTGACTGTGTGTCCGTCACATCGGTTCATGACCCGGCTGACAATGGGTCTGTTATGGCCACTCCGCGTACGCCAGGCGTAACGTCCGACTGGTGCAGCGTGGTGTGCTCCTAATTTCTGTTTTTATGCGCAAATACCTACTAACATTAAGAGTGTGTTATATGGCTATCAGAATTCATTGAAGGCAGGATTTATGAAAGAAGGTTTCTACTGGATACGGCACAACGGCAGGGTTCAGGTGGCTTACTACACCGATGGCGAAACCGAAGACCTGCAAACGGGGCGGATCATCAGGGAATATGGCAGCTGACCCGGGGTTTCGATATCTGCGATGACGGCGAGGCTGAGGTATTACAGGGTCCGTTGTCGCCACCGCTTTGACAGACATGGAACTGGTGTTTCGCTTTGAACCTGACTAGATTTAACTGTGGCGATTCAGCAGTGCCGGACTTCCTGTGCTGGCGGTTTACCAACCTCGGTGATACCAGCGAAGGGTGATCGGCACACATGCAATATCAAGATGCGTAACTTAAAGCGTGTATTACGGATAATTATATGATTAGTTTCATTTCACATTGCGTATACTACGCCTGTACCTCCTGTGCTTTACATGTTCCCTGACGTTTTCATCGTTATTCAATCACAGAGGGAACATCGTCTTTTCCCGTCATGTCTGACAGTCGCCCTCATAAACCCTTTTCACGAATGACTTGTAGCAAGAGGACTACAGAGCCGCATTCCTGTAAGTTAATGATGGAGGCGCACCAACCCTGAAAGATGAATAATCCAGATGTTCCTGAGCAACGAAATCTGCAGCCCAGGTGCTGATAACCCCATGTCTGTGAACGACGACAGTAAAATATAAAAAAGATATATCTCACTTTTCCACGAATAACGGAGTGGGGCACCACTTAATGGTTAGCTAACTATATTCGCAATTATTATTCATAAATGCCTACAGGATACTTGAAATATATCAATTATTACCCTACGTTTACAGCGTGAGACGTAAAATTATAAAGGAAGAAGCAAATGCAAGTGATAGTCGTTTGCAAAGAAAAAACACCTTTTATTTATACGATGCCGGAGTATGAAAGCGTACTTCTGATTCAGGATAGTAAGGGAAATGTACAGAAACTGGACGTAAACATCCATTTCCTTGAAAAGGAAGACAAAAGTGTGTCAACAGTTATCACTGCGTCAGAGAATAGGATTACTGATGCAGAATTGAAGAAACTTGTAACACAATCAGACTATCCCACCTAATGTAATTTTTTTGTACAAATATGTAAGTTCTCATGGTATTAGTATATAATTTAAGAATTGTTTATTATGATAACAAATTGAGTTGATTAATCTGTACTTCACTCTTTGTATTGCATACGGAAGGATCCATGCGCCATTTTTTCTAAAGGTTGTATGAATGTATCCAGTTTCTTCCTGCCTTACAGATATACATTATCTTAATCTGTCATATCTTCTTCTGCTTCAGCGTCTTTCCTGCACTCAGGAGAACTCTTTACTTGCAGGGGTTAATTTCGAACTTCTGGCGACTATAAAAGACTTGCCTCTGCCAAAACTGGTGTCACTCGCTGAAACTAACCAGCTCATTATCACCATCAGGCAGGAGATATTGCTGCCATGAAAAGAATGATTTCTCCCGGTATCATTCGGAATGCGGACTGCTTTATCCAGTCCGCTTCCACGTGTATTTTCTTACAGAATAAATTATTAATTATTTCGTCATGAAACCAAATATAATGCTGTGTGTCAGATAGTTTTATTTATGAGAGTGTAAAGAATTTATCTGCTAAAACAGTATCTTTCTGTACTCTGTCACAGCATTTCGTACATTCCTACAGCAGGATAAAGAAATGATAAGAAATGCCGATATCATATGACTATTGCCAGCTAGCCGGATAACGAAGCTGGCGGGGAACGATAAACTGGTTTTCGTGATAAGGGTTGCAGGAGGTGCTGGATGGTCAGGAGTAAGATACAAGCGTGGATTAGACCCGGAAAACGTAAACATAACCTGCTGATTCTTAGCCTGTCATTGTTTTTATCTGGTTTGCTATTTTTTATGGCATCTGAGGGCGTCGCTTACCTTATTTTTCGTGATAAAGTAAAGGACTATACTTCTGATGTGCTGGTTCGTGCAGAATCACTCCTGACTCAGACTGAATCTGTGCAGGTTGCAGCAAAATCGGTTTCGGAAACAGGCGGCTGGCCCTGCTCCCGTGAAAACCTGAATCATCTGCGGGTCGTTGTCTGGCCCTACCCGCTGATTAAGGATGCAGGCTACACCACAAAAAGTGGATTAACCTGTAGTGCCCTGTGGGGAAACCTGCGTACACCATTTTCCCTAGATCACTTTGATAAAAAATGGTCTTTCCCGCAAGGCTGTGGCTCTTAGGTGTTAAACTTCAGGATAATATAGTCGTCGATGCGTTTATTTCTGAAGACGTAATGGTTATTGTCTCCCCCCTTTGTCTTCAGACGATTTGAAACAGATGTGCGCACAGAAAGTTTCAGCGCAGTTGTCGGTAATGGAAAGCATGACAGGCACTACTTTAGCATCGGACAAGATGCTGTATTACTGGATCAGCATGACAGCGTTCCGCTGAAGTTCAGAGTGTTCAGAGAGTGTAGCTTGCAGCACGATCTCTGTGTAGTCGGGGGCGGGTACTTCACGGGAGTGTTTTCAGAGCGCAAAAGTATACTGATATTACTGGTAGCTACGTCACTAATATCCGGTTTGATGATATATATTATCATTATAAACCGTTCAGAGCTTAATAGCTCCCTCTCTGTTAAATTTCTAAAAGCATTAAGAAGTGAGGGGCTATCGCTGGTATATCAGCCTATTTACAGAATAAATAGCGGAAAAATATGTGGATTTGAAGCTTTGCTCAGATGGAAGGATGAAAGACTCGGGGATATTGGCCCTGATGTGTTTATCCCTCTTTCTGAAAGGCAAGGGGTACAGGAAGAAGTGACATTATACGTTATTAGCCATGCCATTCGGGAATTCATTCATACTGCCATGCAGAACAGAATATTTCTGAGTGTGAACGTTAACGCAAGCGATCTTGACTCCAGAAAATTCAAGGACACTCTTATCGCACTGATTTCTGAATATAACATCCCTTCAGAAACAATCCTTCTTGAAATTACTGAACGTCAGGGGGGAGACTTTGAAGACATGAAGGTTCACATTAAAAATTATAAAGAACATGGTGTCAGATTTGCTATAGATGATTTTGGTACGGGGTATTCCAGTCTGAATCTGATTACAGCACTTGATGTAGATGAAATAAAAATAGACAAATCGCTGACTGACGCTATTGGTACAGAATCCATGAGTTATAATCTTCTTCCAGGACTGCATGAGATGTTCCGTAATATTTCAGATAAAATTGTGTTCGAAGGTGTGGAAACGCAGGAACAAGTGAATTATCTGAAGACATTCTGGCCTCAGAGCAGTGTTCAGGGATGGTATTACTCCCGTGCACTGATAGCGGATGAAGCAGCTGAACTTATCATCCGACAAAATACAAAAATAAACTGATCCGGACTTGGTGTCTGCTGCCATGAACGGCTCATGGCAGCAGGTAAATCAGGGGAGATAAAACTCACTGAGGTGTCTTATTTGTCTCCCTCGCTCATCAAAATTTTCCTTCCTGAGCCATGCGGTTAAGGCATTATTAACCGCGGGCCAGTCACTGGTGGTTACAGAAAAAACGGAAATATCTTCGGAATAACCTTTTGTGGCTTTTTTGTCTCTCAAAATACCTTCATGACGAAAACCTAATCTGTTTGCTGATCGGATGGCCTCTTCATTATAGATATTCGTTCTCCACTCGCATCTTCTGTAGCCCAGTTTGTTAAAAAAGAGAGAAAGAACAAGGAAGATACTTTCAGTACTGATTCTTGTTCTTTTCATCTGTGGAGTCCAATTGACATCGGTGAGTTCAAAAACACCATTGTCACAGTCAATATTTCCCACCGAGAAAATACCTTTAACAAGGTTGTCTTTTTTATCCGTCACGGCAAGATGAATAGACTGCTTGCATTCACTCAGTTTATTAAAATAGTCAATACACTGTATTATGGATTGCGGTCTATTGTGGCTAAGATACGTCCAGTCCCTGTCATCATCAATACTTTGCCATTCATGAAAGAGAGTTTCAGCATCACCCAGCCTTAATGGTCTGACCTGACACCATAAGCCATTCAATTCTATGCTTTCCGGTTTGTCCCGCCGAGACCAGTTTCCGGCTTCACGACCTATTTTCTGCCCAAACCTGTTAACAGAACCCATAATGACCTCCTGACTGCAGTATAATGTATTTAATATAACTAAGAGCAAAAAAATACGCCATCTGATGTTTCTTTATGAGTTATTTATCTTGAAACACCACCGTATCGAAACATTGAGCAACTCTTTTGCTCAATGCAAGTAGACTGATTCAGACAAAATAGCGCCAATTTAAATTAAGTCAGTGTGGTAAGTCGCTATTTTTCATCTGAGTAAGCTTTTTGCTCATGATATTTATCATTTCAGCAATCCGATTCAGTAAAGTAAAAACATCCTGCTAAAGAATTTTTATTTATAACATTTCATCATCATAAAAAAACCCGCACGGGGCGGGCAAAGCATCATAACACAAACTATATTAATAATATTGTCACAGGCTATTAACTTAAACGATAGTGCTATACGGTTTTACCGTCAATTCCTTATAAATTACTTTTTCTTATTATACTGTTATCTTAGTCAATGTGATTTGGAACCCGTTTTTGATTGCTTATGTTTATATGCCTTGATAAAGGTATGATTGTATACAGATCCTTTTTTTACTGAGATCATTATCCTGATGATTTCTTTACGAGATACATCTTTCTGTCAGCTTCCTTCATCATAAGCGAAACAGAGTTTAGTTTGTGTTTATCAAAAACAGCTACCCCGCCCGAGAAACATAGGCTGTATTCTATATGGCTGCAATTATATTCTTTTACGGATTCGCTCAACTGCGCCATAAACGTCTCCCCTTCCTTTTTCGATGCCTCCGGGATGAGAACGGCAAACTCATCTCCTCCCAGCCTTGCAATGAAACCATTATCACTTGCCGTGTTCTGCAGTATTTCCGAAAAATCCTTCAGGGCTCTGTTCCCTTCGGCATGCCCGTAAGTGTCGTTGATAAGTTTGAAATCATTAAGATCAATAATGATCAGGCAAAATGTTTTGTTATTCCTGACCGATTTTCTCAATATCTCATCAGCAATCAGAGTGAAAGAACGTCTGTTACAGAGTCCAGTCAATGCATCAGTTGTTGCCTGACTTATTATCCGGAATTCATCTTGAACAATGAAAGCAAGATCCTGCAATAATGCATACTCATCTGCAGAGAAATCCCGGGGCTTGTATCAATGATACAAATTGTACCAGCAATTTCGCCGTCCGGTAGATGTACGGGATAGCCTGCGTAAAAACGGATGTTAGGCTCATTCAGCACCAGGCGATTTTGAGAAAATATGGGCTCTCTGAACGTATCGTTAACAACAAGTGGTCACCCCTTTTCAACCGCAACAGCACAAAATGAATCGGTTCTCGGTGTGCATCTGATATCAAGCCCACAGACTGATTTAAACCACTGGCGATCGCGATCAATCAATGAAACCAGCGCAATGGGAGTAATGACTCCAATTTACTGATAGTGTTTTATGTTCAGATAATGCCCGATGACTTTGTCATGCAACTCCACCGATTTTGAGAACGACAGCGATTTCCTGCTCAGCCGGGCAAGATGCTGCCTCAGATTCAGGTTATGCCGTTCAATTCTCTGCGTGTAACGCTTGCGGATAACGTGCAGCTTTTCCTTCAGGCGTGACTCATACAGCGGCCATCCGTCCGTCATCCATACCACCACCTCAAAGGCCGACAACAGGCCCTGAAGACGTTCCAGCGTAGCCATGGTGCGCTCACCAAAGACATGCGCCACCACCGTTCTTCGTATCCTGTCATACGCGTAAAACAGCCAGCGCTGACGTGATTTTGCCCCGACGTAGCCCATTGCTCGTCCATCTCCGCACAGACAATGACATCACTGCCCGGTTGTATCCGGGAGGTTACTGACTGCGGCCTGAGTTTTTTAAATGGCGGAAAATGGTGTTGAGACCAATGCCCATAATGCGTGCGGTGGCGCGGCAACCGACTCCGTTCATGGCCATATCAATGATTTTCTGGTGTGTGCCGGGCTGAGATGCGGTGTAAGTGAAGGTGAGCTGCCATGTTTTACGGCAGTGAGAACAGAGATAACGCTGATGCCCGGCAGTACTTTTGCCGTTACGCACCACGCCCTGGGTAGCAGAACAGGAGGGACAGCTGACAGAGATGGACGCCACCAGAGCACCTCAAAAACACCATCATACACTACATCAGTAAGTTGGTAGCATCACCCTGAATCCTAAGGGCGGAAGCGGTAAAACTACCGTGACAATCAATGTTAGTACCAGCATTGCAAAAAAACATCGTGTAGCAGTTGTTGACACAGATCCACAGCAAAGCCTGGCGAACTGGAACAAAGCAGAAAAAGCAAACTTCGATGTTTTACTGCTGCATCCGAGAAAGATGTCTATACCATCAGAAAAGAACTGGCGGACTATGACTATGTCATCATCGATGGCGCTGGCGCTCTTTCTGTTATAACTGCAGCTGCTGTGATGGTTAGTGACCTAGTCATCATCCCTGTTACGCCGTCACCTCTTGATTTTTCGGCCTCGGGTGCAGTTATCAGTGTTCTTGAAGCACAGTCGTATAACAGACCGGTAGAATGCCGCTTCCTTATTACTCGCAAAATCGAGCAAGCAACAATGCTCACTGTGTTACGTGAAAGTATCGCTGCAACAGGTATCGCTTCCTTAAAAACTGCAATCACGCAGCGGCAGAGCTACGTCAAATCTGTGCTTGATGGAGAAACTGTATTTGATACCAACGATGGTGCAGCGAAAGGCGAAATAGAAGTTCTGGCAGGTGAAATCCTCAAGTTAGTTGATTAAATACACATTTACACATAAACTCAAATGAGTAAATGTGTATTGGAGTAATTCAATGAGTTTAGTAAAGCAGAATCGCAATCAGCCAGCACCTGCGGCTGTACAAAAGCGTGTGAACTTCAACATGCCAGAAGATAAACATCAAAGACTGAAAGCCGCATGTGCTCGAAAAGGAGCATCGATTTCTGACGTGATGAATGACCTTGTCGATGCATGGCTAAAAGATAATGAGTAAATGAGATTTTACTCCTAAACTTATTTACTCAAATGTTCATCAGGCTATTTGTCTACGCTTATCAAAATTGGGTTAGGGGTTAGGGGTTATGGTCAATGTCAGTTAACAAACCATGAACTACGAGCCCGGTTCGAAGGATACAATCCTAGTGCTCGCCACAGCCTGTGACCGGGCTTGCCCGCGAACAGGCGAGGAAGCGCAATTGCTTCAGAATCGAAGGTAGCACTTACGCTCGAAACACCACCTTGCATATGCTTCTGTAGCATCATGATTACTATCAATTTTATCCACATATCCAACGGATAGATCAATTATTTAGATCAATATACAGATCATATAAGTACAAAAGAGATCACACCCCCTATAAGTATATGATCCATAATTAAAAAAACAGGATCCTGACGGTTACTTTCATAATAAAAGCGGTTACTTTCATGACCGTAGCGTTTACTTTCATAACTGAGGCGGTTATTTTCATAACATAGATGCGGTTACTATCATAATCATGGCTGCTTTTACTCACTGGATGTGGATAAATGGAAAATTCTGAAGCGCAGCAAAGTCCTTTTGCTATCAACAAGAAAGGTTCTGGAGAAAGTTATGAACTGACTCCGAACAGTAATAAGACAGTTCAGCCTGTAGCTCTGTTACGTCTTAGCGTGTTTACTCCTGTGTCGCCAAAGGAAAAGGGAAAACGCGATTTTCTGATTGATGCTTCTGAAGAACTATCCAGCCTGGAGGTGGCTCGACAGGAAGGCTATACCAACATCAAAATTCAGGGCGCAAAGCTCGGCATGTCAACTGACTTTAAAACCTGGATTGGCATCATTTCTGCTTTCTCCAAGTACGGATATACTGCGGATAAAATTTGTCTGCCGTTCTCTGAGTTTGCAAGGATGTGCGGCCTCCGGCCAACAGATATCAATGGACGTGCCCGTAACCGGTTAAGTGAGGCACTGTTTAACCTATCCAGCGTTACTCTCTCGTTTCGTAGCCAAGATGGAAAGCGCAGCCTCGTTACTCACCTTGTGCAGCGTGCCCAGCTGGACATGGATACTAATATGGTCGAATTAGTCGGTGACCCAAGCCTCTGGGAATTATATCGCTACGATCATAAGGTTCTGCTTGGTCTAAAAGCACTCTCGGCGCTGTCACGTAAAGAGTCTGCTCAGTCTCTGTATGTCTATTTCGAAAGCATGCCAGCAGGCACGCTGTACGTCTCTATGAAGCGTCTACGTGAAAGGCTTGCTATGGAATCTCAGGTTAAAGACCAGAATGCAACCATACGGCGCGCGATGAAGGATCTGAAGAGCATTGGTTATCTTGATTACAACGAAAACAAAAAAGGTCGGGAAATCATGTTCATTGTTCATAACCGCTCGCCGAGACTCGCGTTAACCGTCGCGTGAAGGCGGTCACATTCATAAGTACGACGCTAAAAAAGCGGTCATATTCATAAGGTATCAACCAAAAGCGATTAGTTTCATAACTGGAGCCCATTCTGATGGCCTAAAGCTGGCCAAATGAGCCTGATTTTATGAACGCAGCGATACTTTACTTTTGGTTAAGTATGAAAGTAACCGCCTGTTATGAATGCTCCCGCCCATTTATGAAAGTGACCGCTTTTACGTGGAGAGATATTCGGTAAATAGTGGCACTGTAACCTACATATGAGAATGCGCGGATCTATGGGTAAACATAGAAGGGAAGTACTCAGGTGTACTTTTAGTTTCCTATTATGAAGTTTGAAAGATGGGTAATGACTCCAATTTACTGATAGTGTTTTATGTTCAGATAATGCCCGATGACTTTGTCATGCAACTCCACCGATTTTGAGAACGACAGCGATTTCCTGCTCAGCCGGGCAAGATGCTGCCTCAGATTCAGGTTATGCCGTTCAATTCTCTGCGTGTAACGCTTGCGGATAACGTGCAGCTTTTCCTTCAGGGCGTGACTCATACAGCGGCCATCCGTCCGTCATCCATACCACCACCTCAAAGGCCGACAACAGGCCCTGAAGACGTTCCAGCGTAGCCATGGTGCGCTCACCAAAGACATGCGCCACCACCGTTCTTCGTATCCTGTCATACGCGTAAAACAGCCAGCGCTGACGTGATTTTGCCCCGACGTAGCCCCATTGCTCGTCCATCTCCGCACAGACAATGACATCACTGCCCGGTTTGTATCCGGGAGGTTACTGACTGCGGCCTGAGTTTTTTAAATGGCGGAAAATGGTGTTGAGACCAATGCCCATAATGCGTGCGGTGGCGCGGCAACCGACTCCGTTCATGGCCATATCAATGATTTTCTGGTGTGTGCCGGGCTGAGATGCGGTGTAAGTGAAGGTGAGCTGCCATGTTTTACGGCAGTGAGAACAGAGATAACGCTGATGCCCGGCAGTACTTTTTGCCGTTACGCACCACGCCCTGGGTAGCAGAACAGGAGGGACAGCTGACAGAGATGGACGCCACCAGAGCACCTCAAAAACACCATCATACACTACATCAGTAAGTTGGTAGCATCACCCTGAATCCTAAGGGCGGAAGCGGTAAAACTACCGTGACAATCAATGTTAGTACCAGCATTGCAAAAAAAACATCGTGTAGCAGTTGTTGACACAGATCCACAGCAAAGCCTGGCGAACTGGAACAAAGCAGAAAAAGCAAACTTCGATGTTTTTACTGCTGCATCCGAGAAAGATGTCTATACCATCAGAAAAGAACTGGGCGGACTATGACTATGTCATCATCGATGGCGCTGGCGCTCTTTCTGTTATAACTGCAGCTGCTGTGATGGTTAGTGACCTAGTCATCATCCCTGTTACGCCGTCACCTCTTGATTTTTCGGCCTCGGGTGCAGTTATCAGTGTTCTTGAAGCACAGTCGTATAACAGACCGGTAGAATGCCGCTTCCTTATTACTCGCAAAATCGAGCAAGCAACAATGCTCACTGTGTTACGTGAAAGTATCGCTTGCAACAGGTATCGCTTCCTTAAAAACTGCAATCACGCAGCGGCAGAGCTACGTCAAATCTGTGCTTGATGGAGAAAACTGTATTTGATACCAACGATGGTGCAGCGAAAGGCGAAATAGAAGTTCTGGCAGGTGAAATCCTCAAGTTAGTTGATTAAATACACATTTACACATAAACTCAAATGAGTAAATGTGTATTGGAGTAATTCAATGAGTTTAGTAAAGCAGAATCGCAATCAGCCAGCACCTGCGGCTGTACAAAAGCGTGTGAACTTCAACATGCCAGAAGATAAACATCAAAGACTGAAAGCCGCATGTGCTCGAAAAGGAGCATCGATTTCTGACGTGATGAATGACCTTGTCGATGCATGGCTAAAAGATAATGAGTAAATGAGATTTTACTCCTAAACTTATTTACTCAAATGTTCATCAGGCTATTTGTCTACGCTTATCAAAATTGGGTTAGGGGTTAGGGGTTATGGTCAATGTCAGTTTAACAAACCATGAACTAACGAGCCCGGTTCGAAGGGATACAATCCTAGTGCTCGCCACAGCCTGTGACCGGGCTTGCCCGCGAACAGGCGAGGAAGCGCAATTGCTTCAGAATCGAAGGTAGCACTTACGCTCGAAACACCACCTTGCATATGCTTCTGTAGCATCATGATTACTATCAATTTTATCCACATATCCAACGGATAGATCAATTATTTAGATCAATATACAGATCATATAAGTACAAAAGAGATCACACCCCCTATAAGTATATGATCCATAATTAAAAAAACAGGATCCTGACGGTTACTTTCATAATAAAAGCGGTTACTTTCATGACCGTAGCGTTTACTTTCATAACTGAGGCGGTTATTTTCATAACATAGATGCGGTTACTATCATAATCATGGCTGCTTTTACTCACTGGATGTGGATAAATGGAAAATTCTGAAGCGCAGCAAAGTCCTTTTGCTATCAACAAGAAAGGTTCTGGAGAAAGTTATGAACTGACTCCGAACAGTAATAAGACAGTTCAGCCTGTAGCTCTGTTACGTCTTAGCGTGTTTTACTCCTGTGTCGCCAAAGGAAAAGGGAAAACGCGATTTTCTGATTGATGCTTCTGAAGAACTATCCAGCCTGGAGGTGGCTCGACAGGAAGGCTATACCAACATCAAAATTCAGGGCGCAAAGCTCGGCATGTCAACTGACTTTAAAACCTGGATTGGCATCATTTCTGCTTTCTCCAAGTACGGATATACTGCGGATAAAATTTGTCTGCCGTTCTCTGAGTTTGCAAGGATGTGCGGCCTCCGGCCAACAGATATCAATGGACGTGCCCGTAACCGGTTAAGTGAGGCACTGTTTAACCTATCCAGCGTTACTCTCTCGTTTCGTAGCCAAGATGGAAAGCGCAGCCTCGTTACTCACCTTGTGCAGCGTGCCCAGCTGGACATGGATACTAATATGGTCGAATTAGTCGGTGACCCAAGCCTCTGGGAATTATATCGCTACGATCATAAGGTTCTGCTTGGTCTAAAAGCACTCTCGGCGCTGTCACGTAAAGAGTCTGCTCAGTCTCTGTATGTCTATTTCGAAAGCATGCCAGCAGGCACGCTGTACGTCTCTATGAAGCGTCTACGTGAAAGGCTTGCTATGGAATCTCAGGTTAAAGACCAGAATGCAACCATACGGCGCGCGATGAAGGATCTGAAGAGCATTGGTTATCTTGATTACAACGAAAACAAAAAAGGTCGGGAAATCATGTTCATTGTTCATAACCGCTCGCCGAGACTCGCGTTAACCGTCGCGTGAAGGCGGTCACATTCATAAGTACGACGCTAAAAAGCGGTCATATTCATAAGGTATCAACCAAAAGCGATTAGTTTCATAACTGGAGCCCATTCTGATGGCCTAAAGCTGGCCAAATGAGCCTGATTTTATGAACGCAGCGATACTTTACTTTTGGTTAAGTTATGAAAGTAACCGCCTGTTATGAATGCTCCCGCCCATTTATGAAAGTGACCGCTTTTACGTGGAGAGATATTCGGTAAATAGTGGCACTGTAACCTACATATGAGAATGCGCGGATCTATGGGTAAACATAGAAGGGAAGTACTCAGGTGTACTTTTAGTTTCCTATTATGAAGTTTGAAAGATGGGTAATGACTCCAATTTACTGATAGTGTTTTATGTTCAGATAATGCCCGATGACTTTGTCATGCAACTCCACCGATTTTGAGAACGACAGCGATTTCCTGCTCAGCCGGGCAAGATGCTGCCTCAGATTCAGGTTATGCCGTTCAATTCTCTGCGTGTAACGCTTGCGGATAACGTGCAGCTTTTCCTTCAGGCGTGACTCATACAGCGGCCATCCGTCCGTCATCCATACCACCACCTCAAAGGCCGACAACAGGCCCTGAAGACGTTCCAGCGTAGCCATGGTGCGCTCACCAAAGACATGCGCCACCACCGTTCTTCGTATCCTGTCATACGCGTAAAACAGCCAGCGCTGACGTGATTTTGCCCCGACGTAGCCCCATTGCTCGTCCATCTCCGCACAGACAATGACATCACTGCCCGGTTGTATCCGGGAGGTTACTGACTGCGGCCTGAGTTTTTTTAAATGGCGGAAAATGGTGTTGAGACCAATGCCCATAATGCGTGCGGTGGCGCGGCAACCGACTCCGTTCATGGCCATATCAATGATTTTCTGGTGTGTGCCGGGCTGAGATGCGGTGTAAGTGAAGGTGAGCTGCCATGTTTTACGGCAGTGAGAACAGAGATAACGCTGATGCCCGGCAGTACTTTTGCCGTTACGCACCACGCCCTGGGTAGCAGAACAGGAGGGACAGCTGACAGAGATGGACGCCACCAGAGCACCTCAAAAACACCATCATACACTACATCAGTAAGTTGGTAGCATTACCGAAGGATTATGTTTAAAAAGCCATCAACTTTGCAGGATTTGATGCGCTTTGCATTTTTTTAGTGGGTTTGCATATATTTTGTTGCTTTGCTTGTTTTCTCAAGATTTAATATAATTATGCAAAGTTGATTTAAAGGAGTTTCAAATGGGATTAATGGATACGCTTAACCAATGCATTGCAGCTGGACATGAGATGACGAAAGCCATCGCAATTGCTCAATTTAATGATGATAGTCCTGAAGCAAGAAAAATAACCCGTCGGTGGCGAGTTGGTGAGGCAGCCGACCTGATCGGTGTTTCATCCCAGGCTATTCGTGACGCTGAAAAAGCAGGACGATTGCCGCATCCAGATATGGAATTACGAGGACGCGTTGAACAGCGCGTTGGCTATACCATTGAGCAAATAAACCACATGCGAGATGTGTTTGGTACCCGCCTCCGTCGCCCAGATGAAAGCTTACCTCCGGTAATCGGTGTTGCAGCTCATAAAGGTGGAGTTTATAAAACTTCTGTCTCCGTTCATCTTGCTCAGGATCTGGCTTTAAAAGGGCTTCGCGTACTGTTAGTCGAAGGCAACGATCCGCAAGGTACGGCCTCGATGTATCACGGTTGGGTTCCTGATTTACATATTCATTCTGAAGATACTCTCCTCCCCTTCTATCTCGGTGAACGAGATGATGCTTCATATGCGATAAAACCAACATGCTGGCCTGGCCTTGATATCATCCCTTCTTGTCTGGCCTTACATCGTATTGAAACTGAGTTGATGGGTCGTTTCGACGAAGGAAAGCTGCCGACAGAACCTCACATGATGCTAAGGCTGGCCATTGAAACGGTAGCCCATGATTACGATGTTGTTGTTATCGATAGTGCTCCTAACCTTGGTATCGGCACAATCAACGTTGTATGTGCTGCTGACGTGTTATTAGTCCCTACCCCCGCTGAGCTCTTTGACTATACCTCTGCATTGCAATTTTTCGATATGCTCCGGGATTTGCTGAAGAATGTGGATCTCCAAGGCTTTGAACCAGATGTCAGAATCTTGCTTACTAAATATAACAATAATAATGGTTCCCAGTCGCCTTGGATGGAAGAGCAAATCAGGGATGCATGGGGAAGCATGGTTCTTAAAAACGTGGTACGCGAAACGGATGAAGTAGGTAAAGGCCAAATTCGAATGCGTACAGTATTCGAACAAGCAATTGATCAGCGTTCTTCTACTGGAGCATGGAGGAATGCGCTCGCAATTTGGGAGCCGGTTTGTAATGAAATTTTCGACCGTCTCATTAAACCTCGTTGGGAGATCCGCTAATGAAACGCGCACCTATCATCCCTAAATCTACTCCTTCAGTCGTTCCTGTAACTACTGTATCGGCCCCTGCAGCTCCTATGGTAGACACACTAATTGCTCGAGTAGGCGCTATGGCAAAGGGTAATACTATTACCCTTCCCGTGTGTGGACGAGAAGTAAAATTTATTCTTGAGACCATACCCGGTGCAGATGTCGCCAGCTCAACTAAGGTCTGGGCTGGTAATGAACGTGATCAAGCTTTTCTAACAGAAGAGGCTTTGGACGATCTCATACCATCGTTCTTGCTTACCGGCCAACAAAATCCGGCGTTTGGGCGTAAGGTCGACGGTCATATTGAAGTTGCCGATGGTAGTCGTCGTCGCATGACTGCCATCCTTACATCAACTGAGTATCGCATACTCGTTGGTGCACTTGATGACGAACAGATGGATGCTTTATGCAAACTTGGAAATGATTACAGACCGACAAGTGCTTATGAAAGAGGTACGCGTTATTCTCAACGTTTAGAAAAAGAATTTAACGGAAATATCTCTGCCTTGGCCGATGCTGAAAACATCTCAAGGAAAGTCATAACCAGATGTATCAATACTTCTAGGCTACCAAGAGATGTGATTGCCCTCTTCTCTCATCCAGGCGAGCTTTCCGCAAGGGCTGGCGAAAGTTTACAGAAAATCTTTTCTGAGAATGAAGCTCGTTTACTCGATGGGGCTTTTGAGCTATCAGAGAAGAGAAAAGCAGGTGTAGTACTTGAGGCTGATGAAATAATTCAATTTCTTACTGCCTTGCTTAAAGATTCCAGCAAGAAAGTAAATCAGCCCCCAGAAAAGCGTGAGTTCATTCCTGGAGCAACAGCGCGGTATAAAGGAAATAAAGTGATTATCAGCCTGGATCGTTCCAAACTTTCCGAGGAAGATATAGGGAAGTTTGAAGAAATGCTTGAGCTTTTAGCTACGAAGAAAAACAAGCATTAATTCGGTAGTTATCTTCCTGCTTTACCCTCTTCAGGACCATGGTTCAAATTCCTAATCTGGGACCGTGGTCCCAGCCTCTTATCTGGGTCCGTGGTCCTAACCCCTCATCTGGGACCATGGTCCCAACCCCTCATCTGGGACCATGGTCCCAACCCCTCATCTGGGACCATGGTCCCAACCCCTCATCTGGGACCATGGTCCCAACCCCTCATCTGGGACCATGGTCCCAACCCCTCATCTGGGACCATGGTCCCAACCCCTCATCTGGACCATGGTCCCAACCCCTTAACTGGGACCATGGTCCAATCTAATCAGCTCGAATCAGATTATGAATTTTTAAACTTTACCTTAAAAGTTATCCACTGAATCGGTGGGTAAGCCTGTGCACAATGTGTCAGGAAAAGCAGTATTAACTGAGCCCTCCGTGCTTGAAAAAAGGATGTCATGTAGTCCGGCTTTACCGCCGGACCTACACGGTGTTATGGCCACGCATTGAGTGACATTCGTGTAGACTGTGGCTAACGCCGTACTCTAATCTAGCTCGACCGCTGCGGCTGCAAGGGTTCGCTTGTCCGTCACCCTCGCCCGATCGCAGTTATTATCTAATGTCTGCAGCCTGTCTTCCCGTCGTTTTCTCGCACACTATTCGCTCGATAACCGTACAGACTGCCTAGGATATTTTCTGCGCCGCGGCCTCCTGTAACGCCCATTGCATTCTCCACTATTCGTCGGGCTTTCGTTTCGGCACGGCGTAAGCCGGAACTCAGACGACATATACCACGGAGGAATTTTCATGAGCACAACAACACCGGCTGTATACGTTGGTACTTGGCACAAATACAACTGCGGCAGCATTTTCGGAAAGTGGTTCGACTTGACCGATTTTGACGGAAAAGATGATTTTCTCGAATCCTGATATGCCCTGCATTCAAACGAGCACGATCCGCAACTCATGTTCCAAGACTGGGAAGGTAACCCGGCCTGTTGAACGAGATTCCGGAGTTGCTTCGTAGTTACTTTGATTTTGAAGCCTACGCGCGTGACTTGTTCAGCGGCGGTCTGGTGTTTGTCGACGATAATGTGTTCAACAACTGATTAGGACGGGCAGGGGGATCCCCTGCCGCTAAGGAGAGTATCATGAAACTTGATCCACAGACCCATGGCATATTGCGTCAGTTCAAAACCTGATTAATGCCAGCCGTCGTGATTCAGGTCAGGGGGAACTGACGACCGCGTAGGTAGTCGATAAAATTTGCTACTTCATGACCTGCCATTGTTCAGTGTATATGGGCGGACACTTCATTTTGAAGGTTGGGAAGGGGTAGGGCTACGGCAGGTGGTTAAGCCTCTATAACCCTGGCAGGCAATCTGCCCGCCTGTGCTGTCTGTAGCCCGTATGTGCGGATGAGATTAAGCTTGATGACGGGATATTACTGTGTCGGAGGCGTGTATAAGTGATGCAAATAATGCGAAGTTTTCAAAAGAAGACCAAGACAAGGTTGCTGTAGACCTTGTCGCATCCGCTATTGCATACAAGAACGTATGAATATGCCGGTTGTACCTGAAGCGGTGGCCAGAGAATAGCCGTAACATCTCAGAAAATATTTTACCGAGCGGGTGCGTCACTATCGCATCAGTACGTTGCTGCCGGCCGCAAATAATACGCGATATATCGAAATGGCTGAAGCCCATAAAAAGTAGAAAGATCTTTTCAGGAGGCGATGTTGAGAACTCCCTTTCACCGGGGCTTTTGCCTGAGATTCTAACCGTCCTTAAGTCAGGTCTTCACGCAAAAGGCGCTGGTAAGGGTCTGAACCTTAGGTGGAAAGGAATTACTGATTAGCAACATCACATCTTAATGACATCACAAGGTAGCAATATAACAAGTTCATAAGGTAATAATATTATAAAACAATAACTTGATAGGTTTTTAATTCTTGAGGTTGCAATGGACGTCCGGTCGGCTGTCATGCCTCACACAGAGCCAACGATGCTGTCTCTGCCAAGCACCTCTGGGGCAGCGGGTGTCCATCCCATGACGCAACATCCATGCTCGCAGGAGCCGGAATGGCTGCGCCGCTCAGTCGCGCCGTTTCCTGCGCTTCAGGCATGGCATCAATGCCGTTGGTGTTATCGATGCCATGCAGAGGGCGATGCGCGCGGCTTACGTCATTGCGGCGTGTCCCTGCCCATCTCTCACCGTGTGCCTTTTCTCCGTTTGGGGCCCTCCTGCCGGGTGCTGATAGCACCACAGTCTTCTTGGTTGACAAACCCTTTCGCAATATATTTCCCCCGGCCATTTCGGTTCGCTTCATTAGACCGGAATAAATTTCCCGCTTGCCCCATACAGCTGCGTCTGCCAATGATGTTTACGCCCCTGCAGCGAAAGGTCTCAAACGGGTGAAGTGCATTTATCCTTGAAAAAAAACAGCAGGTTACCGCAAAACGTCAAAACCGCGGCTCCGGAAACTCAACGGATGATGTGGTTTTTGAAGGCCAGACTCTGTTCAGAAGGAGATGTGTAGTGAGCAAAACCCTGAAGGAATTTTTAACCAGCCGGAGGTGCAGTATGTGCCCACGCCTGGAGAGGTGGAAATTGGCGGCCATCCTGTATGCCGGGCTGAAAAAACGGCTCTGATGCTGCCGGAAGGGGCGTTTACCCGGGAAGAGGCAGTGGAGGCGCAGTATACCAATGTGATGATTGAAGACGATCAGGGGGCACATTTCCGTCTGACCATTCGTTACTACGACGGACGACTGATGGCGCGGGTGTGGAATTTCGAACCCGATGCGGGGAACCATCTTAACCGCTACATCAGACACGCGGCGACCTCACCAGAGCAGGTTCAGTAAGAAGATACCCTGCCGGAGCGCCAACTCAGCAGGACGGACAATCATGAATATCGGAGTGGTACTAACTATGTCAGTAACAGATTTTAAAGCAAAAACCTTAAAAAAGGCTAGCGTAAAGAAACCAACCAAAGCCTAACTGGCTGCACTTCAGGCGGCGATCGATGCTGCGCAGACCGAGACTGTTCCGCTGTCCGATCTCGTTAAATCCTCCTTTAACGTCCGAACCATCCCGTGTTCTGTGGACAGCGTACGCAGCCTGGCTGAAACCATCGCCTCCGTCGGGCTGCTGCGAACCTGATTGTCCATGACATGGACGACGGTAAGTCTGGCGTGACCACAGGTGGCCCGCCGTGTGTGCGCGATGCATTGGCTTGCGGAAGAAAACTGACTCGGCGCCGTTCAACCTGTCACGGTGAAGCGCGTGTCTGTCTGATCGACTGGCTTTTAAGCTTATGCTAAGCAGGTGTAGATATTTGGCATATGTATAGATTTGACTTCTTCGAAGTGATAAAAGTGCGCATGCGATAGATGCAAAAATGCTCTATATAATTCAATTAATCTTTACTTCAACATGAATCGCCACGGATAATCTAGACACTTCCGAGCCGTTGATAATACTGGTTTTCATATTCTGTCCGGTGACATCTGATCGCTGGAACCATGCCGACGCTTACTGTTATAAAACATTTCGATGTAATCAAAAATATCACTGCGGGCTTCTTCCCGCGTTCCGTAGATCTTTTTCTTTATCCGTTCGCGTTTCAACAACTGGAAAAAGCTTTCTGCAACCGCATTATCATGGCAGTTACCGCGACGGCTCATGCTGCCCTCCAGGCCGTGTGATTTCAGGAACGACTGCCACTCATGGCTTGTGTACTGACTGCCCTGATCCGAATGAACCAGCACCTGTGTTTGGGGATTACGCCGCCATACAGCCATCAGCAGTGCGTTCAGGACAATGTCCTTTGTCATCCGGGATTGCATGGACCAGCCGATAATTTTGCGTGAGAACAGATCAACAACCACGGCAAGATACAGCCAGCCTTCGTGGGTCCTGATGTAGGTTATGTCCTTTACCCAACGCTCATCCGGCGCATCCGGATTGAACTGTCGCTGGAGCCTGTTGGGCGACACGATACTGGCCTCGCCTTTACGTGCCCGCGGGCTCCGGTATCCGACCTGAGCCTTTATCCCGACACGTTTCATCAGTCGCCAGACTCTGTTCACTCCGCACTGTTGCCCCGCTGTCCCGCAGATCCAGATGGATTTTGCGATAACCATAGACACACCCCGATTCCAGCCAGAACTGTTTAATCTGTCCTGTCAGTCTCAGGTCTGCCTGATGGCGTTGTGAATACGGCTGCTGAAGCCAGGCGTAAAAGCCACCGGGATGAACATCCAGCACCCGACAGAGCAGGCGAACAGGCCAGCAACGGGTGTTGTCACGGATAAAGGCGTACCTCAGTCGGACAGTTTTGCGAAGTACGCCGCGGCTTTTTTTAATATGTCCCGTTCGTCCGTAATCCGCTTCAGCTCTTTCTGGAGACGACGGATCTCGGCCTGAGCATCTGACTGTTCTTTATGAGTGGAGGAATCCGGACCGTACTTCTTTATCCAGGCGTAAAGGCTGTGGGTGGTGATATCGAGACGTGTTGCAACGCTGGAAACAGAATAACCACGATCAACAACCTGTTTTGACTGCTTCAGTTTTAAACTCTTCGGGATAACGCTTACCGCTCATGGGCACCTCTCTTTAAGCCATCTTAAATGACTCTGAGGTGTCTGTTGAACCCGTGGCGATTCATGTTGCATGTTTTATCGAGGCTGATTTTACTGACAGTAATGGAAACGGATTCATTAACGTTTATGACAGATCGTGGAATTTACAACCCTTTCAGATGGAGTATCCAAATACGCCATCCCCCGGTTGATGAACCAGAATCTTTTCATCAATCTTTTATTGCTGCCCAGGAGTTAGCAAAAGAGATAGACTACTGCCGCCGTCGATCTTATGCTAAAAGGGGAAGATATCTATTTCAGCGAAATAACTTTAAGTCCCAAAAGAGGCAAGCTTAAAATCACCCCTGCAATCTGGGACGCCAAACTCGGGAGTATGTGGGATCTGTCTCTTGCTAAAACAGGCCCCAATAGAGCCTGTTTATTCATGCCCTTAAACAGGCCATGAGAGTTTGAAAAGTGAAGCCATTTTCTTGCGTTATACCATAGCTAACATCTCCCGCCGTGGGCACGCATAATTGCTTTAACTACCGACAACCCTAAACCACAGCCCCTCTGGATTAACATTTTTAGCATATTCTCCTCGCTGAAAAGGCTGGAATAAGGACTTCTGGAGTCTTCAGGAATTCCAGGTCCTTTGTCCTGAACGATAATAAAATTATCGTTTCCCACAATACCATTCTTTACTAAAAGCGTTTGTGATGTGGAATATTTTAAGGCATTGTCAAAAAGAGCTGTCCAGGCACTGAGTAATACGTAAAGGATCGCAGATACAACACTGACAGCTGAGTTCAGTCACTATGTTAAAGCGTTTTGTTTCAAAGTCGGGTAAAAAGGTATCAAGCGCACTGGTGATCCAATGTCGCAAGTTCAACTTCACTGAGCTTCAAGGAATATCCTGCTCCTCCAGAGGAACTCACGACGCGGAGATCCTCGATTAAGTTAGTCAGGCCTTCAGTTTGTTTAAGGAGGTTTCTGAACAGCAGCGGTTCTGGTTCGAATACGCCCGTCAACCAGTCCCTGAAGCCTTCCCCATAAAATAGTTACCGGTGTTCGGAGTTCATGTGCGATGGCAGCATTCCATAAATTTCTCTGTGCATCCAGCGTCTGCAATTTTTCCGCCATTTCATTAAAGTCATCGACGAGTTTATTCATCTCACCTAACTGCGAGCCCCGGCTATATGCTCTCGCGCTCAAATTTCCCTGAGAGATTTGTTTCAGGCTGTAAGCCACTTCATTCAGGGGTTTTAATATTCTTGAAGACAGTTTTACGGTAAAAAAGAGTGAAACCACCAGACTGGTGATGGAAGCGATCAAGATCCACATCCAGTCCAGGAATGTCATATTATCTTCATTACCTGCGGCCATCCCTCCCGGTAGGTAGTCAATCAAGAAAACTATAAAATAAGTACGAACCGATTACAGCAATGACAATAATCACAAAGGTTAGCGACAACATATATGTCAAAATCTGACGACTCAGGATCGTTTCTTTGTTCATTTTTTGTCACCCAACCGGTAGCCTAATCCTCGGATGCTTTCCGGAATTCCCTTCAACCCGGCATGTTCAAGCTTTTTCCGAAGTTTACTCATATGACTGTCTACAGTGCGATCCAACGAGTCTCCCTCAGGCAAACACGCATCGAGTAACTCTTCACGAGAACAAACTTTTCTCGGGTTTCTCGCCAGATAGGTCAGGAGCTTAAACTCTGTGGTGGTTAATACTGGCGTGGAAACCTCACCTTGAGCAGTGATTTCAACGTAAAACTCATCAGGATAAATCGTTATAAAAGGCGTTCTTAAAGGCCGTGAATGTGTAGACTCTGCAACCGGTCTGGTTCTGCGAAGTACAGCTTCAACCCTGGCAATAAACCTCTGATGGATTAAAGGGTTTTTATCACATAGTCATCAGCCCCGAGCCGTAGTCCCATCAGTTTATCAACGTCTTGATCAAGTGCTGTGACCATGATGACAGGGACATTAGTTTCCTTTCTTAACGTTGTAAGAACATTCCAGCCATCATATACGGGCAGGTGAATATCCAACAGCAGAAGGTCGGGCTTGTGTTGACGAGTAAGGTTGATCGCCTGCTCGCCATCTTCAGCTCTCAGGGTTTTCATACCTGCCTTATTTAAATAGCCCCGTCAGTATGGCGGCGATGTCATCATCGTCTTCTGCGACGATAATCAGATTATTGTTCATATTTTTTTCCAGCAGTGCTTGATGACACCATACATTTTACCCTGAAAACCTTTTTATCGTCATGCTTAAAGATTTTTCATTTTGGCTTTATTTGGCAGATATTGTTTGAAAAAGTTCATTAAAAAATCGTTGAAACTTAACCTGCCACGCTCTCAATATCCACTACACATTTCATAAATAATTAATCAACATCACTAAGCAATAATCTACAACCATGTTGAGGGTTTGTGCTGTTGTCTAAAGAGTGTTATGACGTTGACTAAATTTTTTTCCGACATGAGAATTTGATGGCCTCACTTTTATTTTGCATCGTTACATATGTGTTATTATCTGCCTGGCTTCACCTTGTGCATGCAATCAATGAAAAAGTAGAATCCACTTTACCCTCATCTTTACTGATTCGTGTTTTGATTATCATTGCTGTAATATCACTTACTATTCATAAAAAATCTGGGATTTTAAAATATTTAATTGTAATTTCATTCGGTCTGATTTTTCTATTTATAGATATCATCATTGCATTCCATCTGTTTTTGAATACTCACCCCAGATATTTATGACTTTGTTTTTTATTATGAATCTTTTTTATTGATTTACTTTTGCGGACTCCCTTTTTGTTTATACATAAGAATGGTTTGATATTATGCATTGTCATGCATAATGCATAACTTCAGGAGTGTGTACACATATCCTCCACAAAACATCCATTCACTATGGACATCATGACGTTACACTTAGCACATATTTTTATGACAACTCTATTATGTTGCCTCGTTTCACTAGGCTGAAATAATTAACCAACGGCAGAATACTTTTACACTCCGATGCTTAATACACATTTATCATGATTAATGAAAGCAACAAAAGATCTACAGCCCCCGGGGTTTCTGTCTCACTTAAGAGACTTGCCTGGCGGAATCGAAAGAAATTGCGCATTACGTTCATGCTGGTAATTGCTGAAAACGTTGCATTCCTGCTCTATCCCATTTTGGCAGGCATGGCGATAAATGCCATTCTGGGCGGACAGACGTCAAATGCGGCTCTTTATGGCCTGATGGTTCTGTTCATGTGGTGCATGGGAGCCACCAGACGTAGTGTAGATACGCGAACGTTTGCACGTATCTACGCAAGTCTTGCTGTGACTGTAGTATTAGCCCAGCGAAAATATTCACTTAATCACTCGACTATTGCTGCGAGAGTCACTCTGTCCCGTGAATTTGTGGATTTCTTCGAGTTGCACCTTCCCGTATTGATCACCTCGATCATTTCCCTTTTCGGCGCAGCAATTATGCTGTTATGGATTGAGTTCTGGACAGGTATAGCCTGTTTGATCATCGTGGCAATACTGATGTGTTTCGCCTCAAGCTATGCCTGCAAAAATGAGACATTCTACAGGCGGCCTGAACAATCGCCTTGAGAAAGAGGTCGATTATGTTAACAAGGCGTCTTTAGGTGCTCTTAAGCGACATTACGACACACTTGCCCGCCTGCGCGTGGTGTTATCCGACAGAGAGGCATTAGGATATTTATGCATAGGCCTTCTGGTCTCGGCTCTCTTTTCCATGACCATTATCAGGATGAGCATGGAATCCGGAATTAATGCCGGACATATTTATTCCGTCATGACCTATATGTGGATGTTTGCAACAAGCCTGGATGATGCACCACAACTTCTTGGAGAAATTTTCCCAGCTCAGGGATATCGGTAAACGGGTTTCGACAGACGATGAGACCTCTTTATCAGGAAAACCACGCTGAATTTTTACCCTTTGTATGTTGACTGGAAGTATACCTGATGCCGCACTTTTTCATTGAGCGCCCCATCTTCGCATGGGTTATCGCCCTGTTTATTGTTCTGACAGGAATATTGTCTATTCCTCGTTTACCGGTTGCGCAATACCCTGCCGTTGCGCCGCCCGGCATTATCATTTCAGTGAGTTATCCTGGCGCCAGCCCGGAAGTGATGAATACGTCCGTCGTGTCTCTGATCGAGCGTGAAATTGCGAGTGTTGACAATTTACTCTATTTTGAATCTTCCAGTGACACGACGGGGATGGCGTCAATTACTGTAACCTTCAAACCCGGAACCGATATCAAACTCGCCCAGATGGATCTGCAAAACCAAATTAAAATTGTGGAATCTCGCCTGCCGCAGTCGGTAAGACAGAATGGGATAAGTGTTGAGGCAGCTAATTCAGGTTTTTTAATGATGGTGGGATTAAAATCCCAAAACGGAGACTATCAGGAAGCTGACTTAAGCGATTATTTTGCCAGGAATGTTACTGATGAACTCCGGCGTGTACCCGGTGTAGGTAAAGTCCAGCTTTTTGGCGGAGAAAAGGCACTCCGAATATGGCTGGACCCGATGAAATTACACAGCTATGGGATCTCTGTTACGGATGTATTAAGCGCCATCAGTCAACAAAACGTGATTGTTTCACCGGGCAGAACCGGAGATGAACCTGCGGCTAGCGGGCAAGGTGTGACCTATCCAATAACGGTAAAAGGGCAACTCTCTTCGGTTGAAGAATTTCGCAATATCACGATTAAATCACAGGTCTCCGCCGCCAGGGTTACACTGGCAGACGTTGCCCGCGTGGAATCCGGGTTACAAAGTTATGCATTTGGGATCCGTGAAAATGGCGTGCCAGCAACGGCAGGCGCCATTCAATTGTCTCCTGGCGCAAATGCGATTAGTACTGCGTCGGGTATCCGCGCACGGTTAACAGAACTGTCCAGTGTACTTCCCGAGGGAATGACATTCATCGTGCCTTTCGATACGGCTCCGTTTGTAAAGCTATCGATATTGAACGTAGTTGAGACATTTGTTGAAGCCATGGTTCTGGTCTTTTTCGTGATGCTGCTTTTCCTCCACAAGATACGCTGCACGCTTATTCCTGCGATTGTGGCCCCCGTGGCGCTGCTCGGCACTTTTACCGTAATGCTATTAAGCGGTTATTCCATCAATATATTAACCATGTTTGGAATGGTGCTGGCCATCGGGATTATTGTTGACGACGCGATTGTGGTAGTAGAGAACGTCGAACGACTAATGGAAGACAAAAAAATGTCTCCACAGGATGCCACGCGAGAAGCGATGCGTGAAATTACGCCGGCCATCATTGGCATTACGCTGGTGCTTACTGCGGTGTTTATACCTATGGCCTTTGCCAGCGGATCCGTGGGTATTATTTATCGCCAGTTCAGCATTTCGATGGCGATATCCATTTTACTGTCGGCATTCCTGGCACTGACGTTAACCCCTGCGCTTTGTGCAACCTTGCTCAAACCACATGGTATTCATCAGGGTAAAAGCAGCGCATTTTCTGCGTGGTTTAACGTTCACTTTCATCGCCTGACTTCGTTTTACGCCACTGGTCTGGGATTTGTTCTGAAGCGTACCGGCCGTATGATGATGATCTACGCTGCATTATGTTTGGCATTGTTTGCCGGTCTGTCTTCCTTACCATCATCATTTTTACCTGATGAAGATCAGGGCTATTTTATGTCCTCAATCCAGCTCCCTTCTGATGCCACGATGCAGCGGACACTTAAGGTTGTCGATACATTTGAAGAGGAGGATCGCCCAGCGTCAGGCGGTTAGAAAGTAACATTATGATCTTGGGATTTGGTTTCTCAGGATCAGGTCAAAATTCGGCCATGGCATTCACCACCCTTAAGGACTGGAAACAACGCAAAGGAACCACGGCACAGGAAGAAGCCGACCATATTCAGTCCCAAATGGCAAACGTGCCGGACGCGGTGACGATGAGTCTGCTGCCTCCGGCCATTTCTGATATGGGAACCTCATCCGGGTTCACTTACTATTTACAGGACAGGAGGCGGGAAAGGATATCAGGCACTCAAGAAGGCTGCCGATGAACTTATTTGTGCAGGCAAATCATAATTCTCAACTTGCTGATGTCTATATTGATGGGCTTGGGTGAGGGTACAAGCCTTGCCCTGCATATCGACAGGGAAAAAGCGGAGGCCATGGGGGTGTCGTTTGATGAGATAAATCAAACCATTTCCGTTGCAACAGGTTTCCAATTATGTTAATGACTATACCAATAATGGCCGGGTTCAGCAGGTTATCGTCCAAGCGGATGCGCCGTACCGGATGCAACCAGAACAACTGTTGGCTTTGTCTGTCAAAAACCGTCTGGGGCAGATGCTTCCGTTATCCACTTTTGTGACGCTTTCATGGAATGTTGCACCGCAGCAGCTGATCCGCTATCAGGGATATCCTGCCATACGCATTACCGGGAGTGCCGCACAGGGAAAATCGTCGGGTACCGCAATGGCGGCAATGGACAAGCTGGCTAAGCACTTACCACCGGGGTTCGCCGGTGAGTGGGCGGGAAGTTCGTTACAGGAAAGGGAGTCCGCATCACAGCTTCCGGGTCTTATTGTGCTCTCGGTACTGGTGGTATTCATGGTGCTGGCTGCGCTTTACGAAAGCTGGTCCGTTCCCTTCGCGGTCATGCTCGTTGTTCCTCTGGGGCTGCTTGGCGCTGTGCTTGCCGTATCCGTTACGAATATGACGAATGACGTCTTTTTCAAAGTGGGCCTGATAACCCTGATTGGACTTTCCGCCAAGAATGCGATTCTGATTATCGAGTTCGCGAGACAATTGATGAATGAAGGAAAGAGCCTTATTGATGCGACATTGATGGCAGCAAAGCAGCGCTTGCGGCCAATACTCATGACTTCTCTGGCTTTCACATTAGGTGTTGTTCCGCTGATGCTCGCCAGTGGAGCCAGCGACAGCACGCAGCATGCGATTGGCACCGGTGTATTCGGCGGGATGATTAGCGGAACGCTACTGGCCATTTTCTTTGTTCCGGTATTTTTTCGTGACGATCACCCGATTTACTGGCATGCGAAAAGGCAGACCTGGGAATAGCCGGAACGGCTAATCTCTGCCCTGTGTCCCGGCCAGTTTAAAGCAGGTTTCTTGCTGAACTGGCTGGCATAACATTATCAAGGACATTATGAACATCATTGTCACTCAAAGGTTAATCATTCGCCCTTTTTAAGGCAGAGGATGCGGCAGCACTTTTCGATTACCTCTCTTCACCACGTGCTCCTTGCTTTAATGATGAAAAGTTACATTCGCTAGCCGAGGCGGAGATCGACGTGGCTAAACGAGCACGGACCCAGCGCAGTTTTGCCGTTTGTCTAAAAGAAACTGATACGTTAATCGGACATTTTTTTGCGAACAATAGCGACGAGCCAGACAGCAATACCTGGTCAGTGGGCTGGCATTTTAATCAACGTCATGAACGTCAGGGATATGCGAGCGAGTCAGTTGCTGCACTATTTGATTATTTATTTAAAGTAAAAGATGCCAGGCGTTTGTATGCCTGGGTAGAAGTTTACAATCTGGCCTCTCAAAAACTCTGTGAACGTTTGCATATGCGGCATGAAGGTTGTTTTAAAGAGTTTGTCGCCTTTGAAAACGAGGATGGTAAGGCAAGATATGACGACACAAACATCTATGCGCTATTGCATAAAAGAATGGACAAAGTAGAGGACTAAGAAAAATGTCAGTTCTTCGCTCAAACACTTCCTGTCAACCTGATTTCCATATCATAGATCTAATGTACAAAAAACGACCTTAACGTACAATAATTTTCGATATCCAAATTGACCCCTAATTGAACAGATTAAAGCGGATCATGTGACCACCTGGTTTATGGAAAATCAGCTCGACCCGCGTCTGGTCAAACAAATTGCCAGTGCAACCGGTGCGAATCCTGATGGTGAGTTGTACCCTGAAGCGCTCTCACCAAAAGGTGGCCCGGCGGATACTTATACGAAAGCGTTCAGACATAATGTTGATACCATCGCTGACAGTATGAAGTAACGATTTAAGCCGGGGATTACTCTGTGTGGTGACTGAACGAAGACTTGCCAGTACAGGTCTCCGTTCAGGATTATTATCCGCATCCCGAGACGGACATCTCAGTTTCGTTTCTACAGAGCTTGTCAAAGCAGATTTCAGATGTCCGGGGCAAGATAAAATGTCCGCTTCTCGCTCAAAGCTGCCTGTCAATTTTTCATTTCTTAAAAATCAGGCTTAACGTGAGATAATTTCCGTTTTCCAAGCGGACCCCAGTTGACTAAAGCCAGAAAACTCTCTGATAACAGAAGAAGCGTGCCGCCGAGAAAGAGGCAGCGTTACAGAAAGAGGAAGAGAAAAACAAGGTACAGAAAAGCAGTTGGCTGATCAGTTCGCGCTGGAGAAGCAGCCGTTCATTGACGCTCTGGCGATTGCAGGAAAATCACCAGAGCAGCTGAGAAGATGTTTATGGGCTACGCGACAGTCAAAAGAACCACTCTGGTTTAACACCAAAAACGAGCAGACAGCGCCTTAATGTGCGTGATTGTCAGTGACCGCTGGCCAGAGAGAATCTGGCTAACCAGCGATTTAGAGCCGATCTCCTCCTTCAGGTCAGAATAAGACAGCTTGTACTGGTCAATCAGGGTGCGCAGAAGGGCAACGCCGACCGGCATTTCAGCGACAGCCTTGTTGAATTCAGCGAAACGAGGGCTGTTATCCTCATAGTCGGCAATTTTACTCGCCAGGAAGTCAATAAGCGGGTTCTCGTCGTCGTTCGCGATCAGATAGTCCACCAACTCCATCGCTTCGCGGTAATCGCTCTCGGACGAACTGCCCCCCAGGAAGGGGACAGCAGCTACGAGTTGTTTGGTTGCTTCAATGGCTTTTTGCAGTGTCGGTAATCATTCTTTGTTCTCCCTGTAATAGCGGGTCAACTTATCGTAATCAGCGTGGGTCGCGATGTGCTTCACATAGAAGCGTTTATTCACGAAATTGATATAGGCGATAACCCTCAAGTTGTTGCCCCCTATATCCAACACCCACCACTTATTACGGTACTTAAAATTGTCCAGGCTCGGTATCAGAGTTCGCATCTCAGCTGGAGAAGAGAAGTCCGTCTCGCGGACTAAGCGGTACAGCGCCCGAATGGCTAACGAATCGTTGGGATATCGCTTTACCGCTTCCTCAAAAGGCTCTTTTGAAATTACGTGCATCTTGCGGTCGTTCCATCCGTATACATTATGTGAACATGATAGCACCGCCCTTAAAAGTTTACAATATGTGAACAATAACGCTTTCCCCTACGTAGCGGCTATGTATTTTACTGAGCGCAGAGAGGTGGTTTTACAGCGCCGGAAGTCTCGTCTTCATGCGGACCTCGACCGTCAGCAATGGGTTACTGATAAGGAATCATTGTGATAAAGGCAAAACCTGTTCAACTCAAATACCGCCCTATCATACGTGAGCTCAAAGATTAGGGTCTTACGGGTGAAATCCTTTCAATCCGAACGGGTGGGTCACTTGAGAAAATTAAGCTAATTAAGAATAAAGGTAAGCGCCATGGAAAATCTAATAGCGATCCAGGTTGGCCAGTTGTGGGAGAAAATATATCCGGATTTTGTTAACGAGGTTCGCATTCCTGGTATTGCCATCGATGGATGAGCCTAATGGCATACCGTTCGCGAATACAGAATCAGGCAAGAAAAGCTGGACGTCAGCATCCCATTTTAATGGTAAACATGATGTGTTATAAACCAGATTCTTATCTGCTATGGCGCAAAGCGAATATTATATTTAAACGTGGCCGAACTATAACTTCACTGGACTGTATATCCGCAACAAATTTGTAGTATTAGTCACCGCTTAGTTCTCACACTATTGAGTCGAATCAACAAACAGATGGGGCGTCTCATAACATCTGTCTGACCTATATTATAAGCACGAAGAAATGCAACCCCCTGTTCCAAAAACCAGAACGGCTTCAAGCTTAATTTTAAAAATTCCCATTGCATGTATTGTTATGCATCAAATCCAATGCAAATAACGCCCATCCTTCATAATATAGTTAATTTACTCAAATATAACATTGAGAGGAAATTTAGTAGTTAAGTGAATGCTAAAAAATAACCGAAAATCCTGAAATCTTCAAACAACCATTAACCTTTATCATAAATAGGAAATATTAAATCCATAAAAAAGGCAGCACAATAAAAATCCCAGGTTATGGCCATTTCAATGACTTTGAATACTGCGTAGATTTTGATTAGCGCTGACTCAGATCAGAAAATCACCCAGAGTCTTCCCGGCTGAAAGTTGCTCAGTTAGAGCTTTTTGGAGTGCGACCCTGACCCGTCCATGTTTTGGTTTCACCATTTTCATCAGTAAATGTATATTTGGCAGGACGAGGCTCACGTACTTTCTTGGGTGAGGAAGATTTTGAAGAGAATGCGCCCATCAGCTCTTCAGGGTTAATACCATCTTCTTCCATTAATTTACGCAGGGCTTCAAGTTTTTCCTGACGAGCTTGCAGGGAAGCTGCTTTGGATGATTGTTCCTCACGACGTTCAGAGACAACTACCTCTAACTTCTCAAGGATTTCTTCGAGAATTTCTAAAGGAAGCTCACGACCCTGAGCGCGAAGAGTACGAATATTGTTTAATGATTTGAGCACTTCAGACATGTGACCTCACTTAAAAATCAACTTAGATTAACGCCAGATAATAACACATATTTTTGGCGGTAATACGCTACCCTTTAAGAAAAAACTCACATTCACCAATAAATTGAAACAATATCAGTACTAAGATATAGACATTTTCAATCAACTCAACTTGGCAATGCAGGGATTCTGTCAGGTAATGAAATCCCGAATCATAGGCATTTCACACTGTAGAACCCGGGAGGGGGCTGGGATAAGATGTCTTGTGTATCAGCAAGTATCTTGTACATCCCCTCCTTTTAGCCTTGTAAATGCAAGGCAGTAAAAATCTGTCCCCCCTTAAGAGAAAAAACATAATCTGAAGCCTCAGAAGATCAGATTTAAAGTAACTTTTCTGAACCCCCCTGTCCTGTAACACTTCTAGTCAATTAGTGAGATCAGCTGATTATGAACAATGCTAATGCATGTAACACTTTTTTACCAGAACTGGTCTTCACTTAACAAAATCCTGTGGCTCAGTCCACTGCTTATGTGCAACTTCTTCGATAAAAGTCGAACATGGGAATGCTGCGTTATGTTTAACTTTTCATGAATAAGTTAAACATGGAGTGAACTCTCATGTTCAACTTTTTTATAAAAAGCTAAACATGGAGTGGATTCTTATGTTCGACTTTTTTATAAAAAGTTAAACATGGAAAAATCGACCATGTTCGACTTTTTTATAAAAAGTTAAACATGGAAAAATCGACCGTGTTCGACTTTTTTATAAAAAGTTAAACATGGAAAAATCGACCATGTTCAACTTTTTGAGTAAAAGTGTTACAAGTATTAATCAAACTTTCACGAAGATACAGGGTACGTAAAAAAGTAACTTTTTTTCATGCCATCATTCGTCCATTCCACATTCTCAATCCCTATCACTGCCAATCAAGCATCGGCGCTGCGCTTAAACACCTCAAAACTATTTTGTGCATTCTGGCAAAACACGTATGGGTGTTGTCTAAAATCTTCCCCTATCTGGCATATTGGACTAAATCCTTCGTGTAGATTATTCGGATACAGGAGGAGAGCAGGAGAAACTTGTAAATCAGGCGCTACGAAGCACTCCAAGATGAGAACTTCAGAAGCCTTAGTAACATAGCCGCTGAAGCTAGAGAGATTTGCAATTACCGGGCGCTCTGAAAGGCGTATAACAAGACTGTAATTTCAGCTACAGATGTGCTAAAACAAGATGCAGAAAAACTGGGCAGTAGATTGCAATCCACAAGCACCCACCATCTGGGGTGATGAATGGATTTCGACATAGCCAATATCGCTGGCGTCACTGTCATTTTCCTGCTGACAGCTAATATTCTTTGTATTCTGGCCTTGATATCCAACAATTAGACGGTAGCAAAAAAGTCAAATACCCACTACGGTACCGAAGGGAGATAGTGTCATTCTGCTACATGACCTGACATTACCCATAAAAACAGGCAAACCACTCATGTTTTTCATGTTCTATTTATGCCCACGGCATTTATTTATTAGAAAAAAGAAAGTATCCTGGACGCTTAAAGGTAATATTAACGACTCAATATAGGCTAAATTTCTCGATAAACGGCGGCTTAAGTTACAGAATACGTTTAAACTGAATATCGCCCATGTAGAAGGTATCAGAATAGCAGCAAGTGATAAGGACCTGCCTTCAATCCACGTAGTGTTTATCAACGTAAAATCACGAGTTGATAGTGAAACTGATACACCGAACCGATACTATGGTCTTCAGTACGACACAACGGGAGAATTTTCACCGTCAGTTATCGGTATCGACCTGAATACAAGGGAGCATATTCTACTCTTTGGTGCACTGGCAAAGTCAGACCGAATAATGAACCTGTAAATCCGCATCCAATAAACGCCAAAACCACCGTGAGTTAACTCGCCTCTTAAGCCACCTGTTTGTTTTTATTTTTCTCTGGAATAGAAATGAAAAAAACGTTAGCGCTGTTCTTCATCGTTTTCTCTTTCTCTGTGATTGCTGACCAACAAGAATCCCGTAGCACCGGGAATCTGCAGCCCTATAATAATTCCGCCGCAGCCTATATCCGAACGCTATTTAGTACAACCTGTGAGCTGGCGATAAAAGGTGAAATCAACGCCAAAGAACCGATTGAACAATCAACCAAAGGGGTATTAGCGCAAGCCACACAGGGCATGGAGAAAGGAGCCCCTGCATATTCAATTATTCATGACACCGTTATCCTCGGCACGGATGCAGGCATGATGATTCATGAAAAAGGTAAAGTTGTCGCTAAAGACAAAACTGAACTTCATTCCTGCACTGATTTCGTCAGTTATACAGAAAAAAAGAGCGTCATTTCTCAGTTTGCCGCAGCCTTAAATGGTCCGAAGCAATCCGTTAAGGCTAACGCCGGTAGTGATGACTCTGATGGTAATGTTTACAGAATTACGGCTAAAGCCTTAACCGCATTCTACGGTGATGCTACCAACTTACTGATGTAGTGTATGATGGTGCTTTTGAGGTGCTCTGGTGGCGTCCATCTCTGTCAGCTGTCCCTCCTGTTCTGCTACCCAGGGCGTGGTGCGTAACGGCAAAAGTACTGCCGGGCATCAGCGTTATCTCTGTTCTCACTGCCGTAAAACATGGCAGCTCACCTTCACTTACACCGCATCTCAGCCCGGCACACACCAGAAAATCATTGATATGGCCATGAACGGAGTCGGTTGCCGCGCCACCGCACGCATTATGGGCATTGGTCTCAACACCATTTTCCGCCATTTAAAAAACTCAGGCCGCAGTCAGTAACCTCCCGGATACAACCGGGCAGTGATGTCATTGTCTGTGCGGAGATGGACGAGCAATGGGGCTACGTCGGGGCAAAATCACGTCAGCGCTGGCTGTTTTACGCGTATGACAGGATACGAAGAACGGTGGTGGCGCATGTCTTTGGTGAGCGCACCATGGCTACGCTGGAACGTCTTCAGGGCCTGTTGTCGGCCTTTGAGGTGGTGGTATGGATGACGGACGGATGGCCGCTGTATGAGTCACGCCTGAAGGAAAAGCTGCACGTTATCCGCAAGCGTTACACGCAGAGAATTGAACGGCATAACCTGAATCTGAGGCAGCATCTTGCCCGGCTGAGCAGGAAATCGCTGTCGTTCTCAAAATCGGTGGAGTTGCATGACAAAGTCATCGGGCATTATCTGAACATAAAACACTATCAGTAAATTGGAGTCATTACCGGCGGCTCACGTTTTTAAGCCGTGAGCCGCGCTTTTCCGGCTGGAATGTTCCACCCACTCGGTCACTGTGATTTAATATGCTAAAACGGTTTAATTATGTTTAGCTTTGGAGAGTCTTAGCATGAATGCAAAAGTTTGGGTTCTGGGGGACGCGGTGGTGGATCTGTTGCCGGAGAGCGAAGGCCGCCTGCTGCAGTGCCCTGGCGGTGCGCCCGCTAATGTGGCGGTAGGGGTCGCCCGCCTTGGCGGTAACAGCGGATTTATCGGTCGCGTCGGCGGCGACCCGTTTGGCCGCTTTATGCGTCATACCCTGCAACAGGAGCTGGTCGACGTCAGCCATATGTATCTCGACGAACGCCACCGTACGTCCACTGTGGTCGTCGATCTTGACGATCAGGGAGAACGCACCTTCACCTTTATGGTACGCCCCAGCGCGGACCTGTTCCTCGCTGAAGACGACCTGCCACAGTTTGCCGCCGGGCAGTGGTTGCATGTCTGCTCCATCGCCCTCAGCGCCGAGCCCAGCCGGAGCACTACCTTCGCGGCGATGGAGAGCATCAGGTCTGCCGGCGGTCGGGTCAGCTTTGACCCTAATATTCGTCCCGATCTCTGGCAGGATAGGGCGTTGCTGCAAGCCTGCCTCGATCGCGCTTTGCACATGGCCAACGTAGTAAAGCTATCGGAAGAGGAGCTGGTGTTTATCAGCGGCAGTCATGATTTAGCACAGGGGATCGCCAGCGTAACCGAGCGCTATCAGCCGGAGTTGCTGCTGGTGACCCGGGGCAAAGCGGGGGTGCTTGCCGCGTTTCAGCAGAAGTTTACCCATTTCAACGCCCGGCCTGTGGTCAGCGTGGACACCACCGGCGCGGGAGACGCATTTGTCGCCGGACTGCTCGCCAGCCTTGCGGTCAACGGGATGCCAACGGATATGACGGCCCTGGAACCGACGCTCACGCTGGCACAAACCTGCGGCGCCCTGGCCACCACAGCCAAAGGCGCGATGACCGCCTTGCCCTATCAGTGCGATCTTAACCGTCAGTTTTAATCCTGAAAGCCGCCACGCGCGGCTCACTTTGTTGCATGCATCACATTTATTAAAACCGGTTTAGCAGATTAATTTTAAGAAAAACAAAGGTCGGGATTAATATAGCAACTAAACCGGTTTAGCAAAAAATTACCATTTTCATTTCTTACTTTTGGGATGCCAACAGCATGTACAGAAAAAGCACACTTGCGATGCTTATCGCTTTGCTAACCGGCGCTGCCTCAGCCCACGCGCAAACGGACATCAGCTCCATTGAGGCCCGGCTCAACGCGCTGGAAAAACGCCTGCAGGAGGCAGAAAGCAGGGCGCAAAACGGCGGAAAACCGTGCCGGGCGGCGGAGAAAAAAGTTCAGCAACTCACCGCGCAGCAGCAAAAAAACCAGGATTCGACTCAGGAAGTGGCCCAGCGTACCGCCAGACTTGAGAAAAAAACCGATGACAACAGCGGCTTTGAGTTTCACGGTTACGCCCGCTCCGGCGTCATAATGAATGATTCCGGTGCCAGCACCAAATCCGGAGCCTACATCACGCCAGCGGGGGAAACCGGCGGCGCTATTGGCCGTCTGGGAAATCAGGCCGATACCTATGTTGAAATGAATCTTGAAACATAAGCAGACCCTGGATAATGGAGCCACGACCCGCTTTAAGGTGATGGTCGCCGACGGGCAAACCACTTATAACGACTGGACTGCCAGCACCAGCGATCTGAACGTTCGTCAGGCCTTTGTCGAATTGGGTAACCTGCCGACGTTCACAGGGCCATTCAAGGGCTCCACCCTGTGGGCCGGGAAGCGTTTCGACCGCGACAACTTCGATATTCACTGGATTGACTCTGACGTCGTGTTCCTCGCCGGTACGGGGGGCGGTATCTATGACGTGAAGTGGAACGACAGCCTGCGGAGTAATTTCTCCCTGTACGGGCGTAACTTCGGCGACATTGATGATTCCAGCAACAGCGTGCAGAACTATATCCTCACCATGAATCACTTTGCAGGTCCGCTGCAGATGATGGTCAGTGGTCTGCGGGCGAAGGATAACGACGAGCGCAAAGATACCAACGGCAATCTGGTCAAGGGCGATGCGGCCAACACCGGCGTGCATGCGCTGCTCGGCCTGCATAACGACAGTTTCTACGGCCTGCGCGACGGTAGCAGTAAAACCGCTCTGCTTTATGGTCACGGTCTGGGCGCAGAGGTTAAAGGTATCGGCTCTGACGGCGCGCTTCGTTCGGGAGCCGATACATGGCGCATTGCCAGCTACGGCACCACGCCGCTCAGCGAAAACTGGTCTGTTGCCCCGGCAATGCTGGCGCAAAGCAGTAAAGACCGTTATGCCGATGGCGACAGCTACCAGTGGGCCACATTCAACCTGCGTCTGATCCAGGCAATCAATCAGAATTTCGCGCTCGCCTATGAAGGCAGCTACCAGTACATGGATCTTAAACCCGAAGGTTATAACGATCGTCAGGCGGTGAACGGCAGCTTCTACAAGCTCACCTTCGCCCCGACATTTAAGGTTGGCAGTATCGGTGATTTCTTCAGTCGTCCGGAGATTCGTTTCTACACCTCCTGGATGGACTGGAGCAAAAAACTGAATAATTACGCCAGCGACGACGCCCTGGGCAGTGACGGTTTTAACTCGGGCGGCGAATGGTCTTTCGGTGTGCAGATGGAAACCTGGTTCTGACGGCTTAGGCCTGATGACAGGAATGGCCGGGGGGCAGGGCACGGTTGTCACCCCGGACTCAACTAAGACGCAGAAAAAACGCTCCCGTGTACGCGGGACGACAACATAAAAATGGTTAAGCCTTAAGAGGGTACTATGGATTTTGAACAGATTTCCCGCTCGCTGCTTCCGCTTCTTGGCGGCAAAGAAAATATCGCCAGCGCCGCGCACTGCGCCACGCGCCTGCGCCTGGTGCTGGTCGATGATTCGCTGGCCGACCAGCAGGCCATCGGCAACGTTGAAGGGGTCAAAGGCTGTTTTCGTAATGCCGGGCAGATGCAGATTATCTTCGGCACCGGGGTGGTAAATAAAGTCTACGCTGCCTTTACTCAGGTGGCGGGTATTAGCGAATCCAGCAAATCGGAAGCCCGCCGACATCGCGGCAAAAAAGCTTAACCCGTTCCAGCGCATCGCCCGCCTGCTCTCAAATATCTTTGTGCCGATAATCCCTGCCATCGTCGCCTCTGGTCTGCTGATGGGCCTGCTGGGAATGGTCAAAACGTACGGCTGGGTTGACCCGGGCAACGCCATCTACATCATGCTCGATATGTGCAGCTCGGCGGCGTTTATCATTCTGCCGATTCTGATTGGCTTTACTGCCGCCCGCGAATTTTGGCGGTAATCCCCTATCTCGGCGCGACCCTTGGCGGCATTCTGACTCACCCTGCGCTGACTAACGCCTGGGGCGTGGCCGCGGGTTTCCACACTATGAACTTTTTCGGCTTTGAAATCGCCATGATCGGCTATCAGGGGACGGTGTTCCCGGTACTGCTGGCGGTATGGTTTATGAGCATCGTCGGAGAAGCAGTTGCGTCGGGCAATCCCCGATGCCCTGGATCTGATCCTGACGCCGTTCCTGACGGTGATTATCTCCGGTTTTATCGCTCTGCTGATTATCGGCCCGGCCGGTCGCGCGCTGGGCGACGGTATCTCGTTTGTCCTCAGCACCCTGATTAGCCACGCTGGTTGGCTTGCCGGGGTTGCTGTTTGGCGGTCTCTACTCGGTTATCGTCATTACCGGGATTCATCACAGTTTCCACGCGGTCGAAGCCGGGTTGCTGGGCAATCCTTCTATCGGCGTCAACTTCCTGCTGCCGATTTGGGCGATGGCCAACGTCGCTCAGGGCGGAGCCTGTCTGGCGGTGTGGTTCAAAACCAACCGATGCAAAAATTAAAGCGATTACTTCTGCCCTCGGCGTTTTCTGCCATGCTGGGCATCACTGAGGCGGCGATTTTTGGTATCAACCTGCGCTTTGTGAAGCCATTTATTGCCGGCACTGATTGGCGGTGCAGCGGGCGGCGCATGGGTGGTATCTGTCCACGTCTACATGACCGCGGTTGGCCTGACGGCGATCCCCGGTATGGCCATCGTGCAGGCCAGTTCGCTGTTGAACTACATTATCGGGATGGTTATCGCCTTTTGGCGTCGCCTTTACGGTCTCCCTGGTGTTGAAATACAAAACGGACGCTGAATAATGTCACTTCCATCACGACTGCCTGCGATTTTGCAGGCCGTAATGCAGGCCAGCCACGCGCGCTGGCCGATAGCCACTATCCGCGCTGGCACCTTGCGCCGGTCACCGGGCTGATGAACGACCCCAACGGCTTTGTCGAATTTGCCGGACGCTATCACCTGTTTTATCAGTGGAACCCGCTCGCCTGCGATCATACGTTTAAGTGCTGGGCGCACTGGAGCTCCCCCGATCTGCTGCACTGGCAGCATGAGCCCATTGCGCTGATGCCGGACGAAGAGTATGACCGTAACGGCTGCTACTCTGGCAGCGCGGTGGATAACAACGGTACGCTTACCCTGTGCTATACCGGCAACGTGAAGTTTGCCGACGGAGGGCGAACCGCCTGGCAATGCCTGGCAACGAAAAACGCTGACGGCACCTTCCGCAAAATCGGCCCGGTGCTGCCGCTGCCGGAGGGCTACACCGGCCACGTGCGCGACCCAAAAGTCTGGCGACACGAAGACCTGTGGTACATGGTGCTGGGCGCGCAGGATCGGCAAAAGCGCGGCAAGGTGCTGCTGTTCAGCTCTGCGGATCTCCATCAGTGGACGAGTATGGGTGAAATCGCCGGCCACGGTATCAATGGCCTCGACGACGTCGGCTATATGTGGGAGTGCCCGGATCTTTTTCCACTCGGCGACCAGCATATTCTAATCTGCTGTCCGCAGGGGATTGCCCGCGAGGAAGAGTGCTACCTGAACACCTATCCGGCAGTATGGATGGCGGGCGAGTTTGATTACGCTGCTGGCGCTTTCAGCCACGGCGAACTGCACGAACTGGACGCCGGCTTTGAGTTCTACGCCCCGCAAACCATGCTTACCAGTGATGGCCGTCGTCTGCTGGTCGGCTGGATGGGCGTGCCGGAGGGCGAAGAGATGCTTCAGCCGACCCTCAACAACGGCTGGATCCATCAGATGACCTGCCTGCGTGAGCTGGAGTTTATTGACGGTCAGCTCTACCAGCATCCGCTACGGGAACTGAGCGCCCTGCGTGGTGAAGCACACGGCTGTTTGGGGAACGCCCTGCCGCTGGCACCGATGGAAATCGATCTGCAAACCCGCGGGGACGATATGTTGAGCCTCGATTTTGGCGGCGTATTAATCCTTGAGCGCGATGCCAGCGGACTCCGCCTGGCCCGACGCAGTCTCGCCAGCGACGAGATGCATTATCGTTACTGGCGCGGAAACGTCCGCTCGCTGCGTATTTTCATCGACCAGTCCAGCGTGGAGATTTTCATCAACGGCGGTGAAGGGGTGATGAGCAGCCGCTACTTCCCGGCCTGTTCCGGTCAGCTAACATTCTCCGGCATCACGCCGGACGCATTCTGCTACTGGCCGCTGCGAACTTGCATGGTAGAATAAGCGTTTTGCTTCAGGCTCATGGCGTCGTAATGAAAACCAAACGCGTAACTATTAAAGATATCGCCGAACAGGCTGGCGTCTCCAAAGCGACCGCCAGCCTGGTACTGAACGGTCGTGGCAAGGAGCTGCGCGTGGCGCAGGAAACGCGTGAGCGCGTACTGTCCATTGCCCGTAAGCAGCACTATCAGCCAAGCATTCATGCCCGCTCGCTGCGCGACAACCGCAGCCACACCATCGGACTGGTGGTGCCGGAGATCACCAACCACGGCTTTGCGGTTTTTGCCCATGAGCTGGAGATGCTGTGCCGCGAGGCGGGCGTCCAGCTGTTGATCTCTTGTACTGACGAAAACCCTGCTCAGGAGAGCGTGGTGGTCAATAACATGATTGCCCGCCAGGTCGACGGGATGATCGTCGCTTCCTGTATGCACAGCGATGCCGACTATCTCAAGCTCAGCCAACAGCTGCCAGTGGTGCTGTTTGACCGCTGCCCTAATGAAAGCACGCTGCCGCTGGTAATGACCGATTCGATTAGCCCAACGGCGGAACTGATTTCCCGCATCGCGCCTCAGCATAGCGATGAGTTCTGGTTTTTAGGCGGTCAGCCGCGTCTGTCGCCCTCCCGCGATCGTCTGACCGGGTTCACGCAGGGTTTGGCTCAGGCGGGTATTGCCCTGCGCCCGGAATGGGTGATCAACGGCAACTACCACCCCAGTTCCGGCTATGAGATGTTCTCCGCACTCTGCGCGCGCCTTGGGCGGCCGCCTAAGGCGCTGTTCACCGCCGCCTGCGGGCTGCTCGAAGGGGTTCTGCGCTATATGAGCCAGCACCATTTACTCGACTACGATATTCATCTGACGAGCTTTGATGATCACTATCTTTATGATTCGCTGTCGCTGCGTATCGACACCGTCCAGCAGGATAATCGCCAGCTGGCCTGGCACTGCTACGATCTGATAAGCCAGCTGATCGAGGGCGATACGCCCGAAACGCTACAACGCTACCTGCCCGCAACGCTGCAGTTTCGGCATTAGTAATAACTGAGCATTTTTGAATACCGACGCTGGACGCCGATTGGTCTGAACGGCCCGGCGATCGCCGGGCATACCATCGGTGCTGGCATCGTGGTGGTAACTATCATATTAGGGCGTTTGAGCTGTTGCCTGGCCTCTCGCCGGGAGACTGGATTAACTGACCACTGACAAAATGCCTGACAATGACAGTCCGTTTTGTGCCAGGAGCGGACATAACTCACAGCCTATGCGTTCTTGGTTAACAAAATATTTTTCAAATCTGATGAGGGAGAAAGACCAAAATGGCGCGCATATTCGCGACTGAACTGAGTATGACTTTGATAACCAACAGAATGCGCTATGGCAGTAATGCTATCACCGGTAGTGGCTAATCTCAGCCGTGCCTGCATGAGCCGCACCCGTTTCTGATACTGCATGGGGCTGAGCGCCGTTATAGCCTGAAAATGACGATGAAATGCCGAAACGCTCAGCGCGGCCATCGCTGCCAATTCTTCCACCCGCACGGCCTGCATGTAGTTGAGCTTCAACCAGTTAATTACCCTATAAATCCGGGAAAAGATGCGATTCCGGCGTGGCGATATTACGCAGCATCCAGCCAAGCGGCCCCTGCAACACCCGGAATAAAATTTCACGCTCATAGGCCGGTGCCAGAGCAGATATCTCCTCAGGCTTGTTGATTAATCGCAGCATCCTCAGCCATGCATCCAGCAATTCAGACGTAACCGGAGCCACAGAAAATCCCGCATGGTAAAGATGCATCTTGCCAACAGCCGGCATGTCATCCAGCAGTTCAGCAATAATTTCCGGCTTCGGCGTCAGGCTCACAGCAAGATACGGCGCGCCGGTTTTCTCATCTGCACAGACCTTACCCACGGCGGGCAAATCAACCGACATCACAAAGTAGGTGGCAGGGTCATACTGCCAGGTTTTATTCCCAACCGTCATGCTCTTGGAGCCAGTCAGGATCAGGTTAATCATCGGTTCATATACCGCTGAAAGTCTGTGTTCAGGAATTTCTCCCTGCACCATTGCGACACGCGGTATACCGGTTTCTGTGGCCTTGTTTCCGGCTCCGGAAGCCAGCAGTCGCAGTTCAGTTAATTGTTTTTGCATCTTCGTTAAATAACACGGCACGGGACAGGCAACAAGATTAAAGCAGGATTAGGCAAATGTCAGAGAGGATTACAGGAGCCAGAGCCTGGTGCTGTGCGTAATCTTGAACTCGTCATCCATTCTGTCAGGAGCTTTTATGAAACATGTCTTGATTACCGGCGGAAGCCGCGGCATCGGAGCCAGTACGGCGATTGAATGTGCGCATCGCGGCTACGGCGTGATTCTCACCTGGAATAGCCAGCCGGAAGCGGCCAGCCAGGTTGTTAAGCGGATCAAAAACGAGGGGGGACGCGCTTTAGCATTGCGGCTGGATTTAGAGGATGTCGGCAGTTTCAGTACTTTTCGTTCACAACTGGCTATGACAATGGAGACACACTGGGGCGCCAGGGGACTGAACGGGCTGGTAAACAATGCAGGATATGGTTTGTATAACCCCATTGAAACCGTGACTGAAGCGCAGTTTGACAGCTTAATGAATGTGCATCTGAAGGGCCCCTTCTTTCTAACTCAGACGCTGCTTCCACTTCTTCAGCGGGATGCCGCTATTGTTAATCTCACCAGTGCCACCACCCGCGTGGCGACCGCTGGTGTGGCACCTTACGCCACTTTTAAGGGTGGCCTCGAGGTGCTGACACGTTATATGGCCAAAGAGTTTGGTGAACGGGGGATTAGGGTAAACGCCGTATCGCCAGGCCCGATCCGTACTGAACTGGGAGGGGGCCTAAGTGATGAGTTTGAAGCATTGCTCGCCGGACAAACGGCACTTGGACGAATTGGTGAACCTGATGAAGTTGCCCGTGTTATCGCCGGATTACTGGCAGCCGATGGCGGCTGGATTAATGCACAGACGATCGAAGTCGCGGGCGGTTATAACATCTGACAACGGAGCTTTTTATGCTGGACCATATCTTTATTACCGTAAGCGATACCGAGCGCTCAATTACCTTCTATGAACGCGTGCTTCCTCTTCTCGGCATCATCAACCGCCACGATTATGACGGCAGCGATGGCCCGTCAGGCCATCCCGATCTTAAGGGATTTGGAGCCAGTGGCCGCGTATTTTTCTGGCTCAGGCCAGGAATGCCATGTCCACAGGCCGTTCATGTGGGGTTCGCGGCGGATTCTGAAACGATGGTTAACCAGGCTTATGCAGAAGCAATCGCGGCGGGAGCAACAGAAATTCATCCGCCAGGAGCACAACTTCATTATGACCCGCGCTATTACGCCGCCCAGGTCAGAGATCCGGATGGATACAGCCTGGAGTTTGTTTATAAAAGCTGGCAGCACGGGCGCTAATAACAGGGTGGTGCTGGCCAGAAAAAAATTTTATGTGGGTGCAAACCCACTAATGCCGACCTTAATCATTCCGCTTTAAGAATGCTATTTCTATATGAAAAAACTCATGATTTACGGTGCGACAGGCTATACCGGCAGTATGATCGTACAACATGCGCTGGAAGCCAGCCTGCAGATAATTATTGCCGGGCGCGATCGGGAAAAACTGGCAGCGATGTCGTCTGTTCTGGATGTCCCTTTCCGGGCTTTCAGGCTGGATAATCCTGATACCATTGATGGTGGCTTAGAGGATATTGACGCTGTCATAAATTGTGCCGGTCCGTTTTTGCATACCGCACGGCCGTTAATGGAGGCAGCAATCCGCCAGAAGGTACACTACCTTGATGTAGCTGCCGAACTGGACAGTTACCAGCTTGCAGAAATCCTCGATGAAGCCGCTTCTTCAGCGGGCGTTATGCTGCTTCCTGGCTGTGGCGGGAGCGTAGCAATGCTGGGATGCCTCGCAGCTCACGCGGCCACGCGGGTCAAAAACCCGGCCAGTATCTCACTGGCGCTGCATATCACCGGCACGATGTCTCGCGGCTCTGCGGTAAGCGCAGCTGAGAATTTATCAACCCAGTGCCTGATTCGCCGTAACGGCCAGCTGATGCAGAGCGAGTCAGGTGAGCTGCGGGGCTTCGATTTTGGCAACGGTCTGCAGGCCTGTTTTCCTGTGACGCTTCCTGATGTAATTACCGTCTGGAAAGCGACTGGCATTCCTGATATCAAAACCTTCGTACATATTTCCGGTGAGGGTTTTCCGCAGGGCAATTTGGCTGAACTGCCCGATGGCCCGACAGCTCAGGAACGTGAGGCCAGTCGTTATAAAGCCGTTGCGGAAGTGCTAAATGCAGATGGCGAGACCCTGCATATGCTGCTGGATGCGGTGAATGGATATAGCTTCACTGCGCTGGCGGCTGCCGAAGCCGGGCGCAGAGTGCTGGCGGGAGAATATCGTCCGGGATTCCAGACACCGGCGGCGCTATTCGGCAAACACTTTGCCGAAACCATCGCCGATACCCGGATTGCGACATCTGAAGCTCTGCGCTGAAAAGAAGGAAATACAAGCTCCGTCCGTTTTTTCCGGAAGGAGCTTGTGAAAATGAATTACCAGGGTTGTCGGCCTTCCGGGCCAAAGAATTTTCCTGTCGGGCCATGTCCTTCTGCCAGTGCTAGCCTGATAACCGGCATCGCCCCCTGTTCCGGTGTAAGCGCACCGGTATTGCTATTGAGATCGGTTTTGACGTTACCCGGCTCGACGACATTGATCTTAATGCCCTGTTCGGCTAACTCTTTGGCAAAACACACCGTGGCCGCACTGAGCGCCACTTTTGAGGCACTATAGCTGAGCAGGTTTACGGTTGAGTAAATTGATGCCTCATCAGTAATCAGAGCAAGAGATCCCAGACCACTTCCCAACATGATAACACTGGCATTTTCTGCTGTTTGAAGCAGGGGAAGAAACGCCTGGGTTACCCGTACCGGACCGAAGAAATTAACCTCAAACGTGTTTTTCATGTCTGATAAACGTGTCTGGCTCGGCGTAGCTGAGGCATCAAGCAACACGCCTGCGTTATTGATCAGTACGTCCAGCCTGTCGGTGACTGCCGATAATATTGCCGCTGCCTGCTGTACACTTGCGTCGTCAGTTACATCCATTATCAGTAGCTGGACAGTGAGTCCTTCTGCCTTTAGTTGCTGAACAGCTTCTTCGCCGCGTCGCCGATCGCGCGCTGTGATCCAGACACGAAATCCCTGCCGTGCCAGTCCTTTTGCGATCGCCAGTCCAATGCCTTTATTGGCTCCCGTAATCAGTGCCGTACGGTTATCCGATGTTTTCGCAGTCATAGATTTGCCTCTGCATTTGCACCGCTGACATGAAACCGGATATCCCCTATCAGATGAGGCACAACGGCACGGTGTACGAACTGCCATTCATCGCCGATGAGTGCAAAGCGGTCTTTGTAATGACCAGTGCAAATCGGTTGCAGGTGGAAGCCGGGCAGTTCCTGATGAACGGTAAAATAACTGGTCGCTGAAGCTTCACCGCTGAAGGGGTTTCCCTCAACCAGAATATTGGAGACGGCGTGCCAGGTGCGAGGCGTGCCGTCCTGGTGCAGCTGAATGCCCGACGACAGAAATCTCTCAATCTCATTCCTGCCCGTAATCTGATGACCGGGCACCTCCAGCGTGGCATGGCGTAAAAGTCCTGCAACTTCACTAAATTTTCCACTGTCGAGCAGATAAGGGTAAGAGTTGATGAGACAGGTAATGTCGCGCTCAACCTGCAGAACAGAGACCAGATCTTTTTCATTTTGCGGATACATAATAGCGTTTCCTTTTGTTTCATGGAAAAAACGAGATACAACAGGAACACGATGGTTGTGTGCCACCGTGCAGGTTTATGGCCGGGCCTGTTAGGTTTGCGATGCGCCACCGTCAGCGAATAACTCGATGCCGTTCACATAGCCTGAATCATCACTGGCCAGGAATGCCACAGCGGCAGCAATTTCTTCCCGGCTCGCCGATACGGCCCAGCGGGCTTTTCGCGGTAAGGAAGGCAAGTCCCTCTTCAGCCTTATCGCCAAAAAGCAGCCCGTAGAGAAGGCGTGTTCGTCGGCCCCGGACTAACGATGTTGAGGCGAATGCCTGAACCATGGAGTTCTGCCACCCAGCTCCTGACCATGTTGCGCACTGCGGCTTTGGTTGCACCGTAAATACTCATTGCCGGTCCGGGATCAAAGGAGGATGTTGAACCGATGATGACCACGCTGGAGCCTTGTCTAAGCAAAGGCAGCGCCTGCTGAACAGTCAGAACCACGCCTTTAACGTTGGTCGCGAACTGTTCATCAATCTGCTGTTCAGTTTATTTGACCGAGAGGCGCATGAATACCGCCCCCTGCATTTGCCACCAGGATATCGATATGACCAGTTGCTGTTTTGATCTGCTGGTAAAGTTCATCAAGACTTGCTCTACTGCTGACATCAGTCACAACTCCACTCGCTTTTTCTCCCAGCGCCATAACTGCCCGATTCAGTTTTTACTGCGGTTCTTCCAGTAATCACCACGTCCGCACCGTCATCGATCAAGCGTCTGGCTATAGCCAGGCCAATACCACTGCTTCCGCCAGTAACTACGGCAACTTTGCCTTTGAAGTGGCTGGTTCATTTGCGCTCCCCTCCTTCATTTTATGTAGTGGTCACTATAAACAGAAGCAGATAATCTGTCACCATTAATTTGTAGCGACCACTACAATAATGGGCGTAAAATAGCCGTATATTTTTACGGGCCACAGCCGGGTAATGAGCATATGAGTGAGACAGAAAATAACGTCAGGACACGCAGGCGTGCATTTTGACCGGGAAGCAGGGATTGAGACAGCTCAGGCACTGTTTCATCAGAGAGGATATGACGCTGTTGGTATTTCTGAACTGACAAAAGCATTAAATATTAATCCGCCAAGCCTTTACGCCGCCTATGGCAGTAAAGCAGGCCTGTTTGGCCGGTGCCTTGCGCGATACGTTGATGAAGGCAACCTGCCGGCGGATAAGATCCTTATCGCCGGACGCTCTCTGGCCGAAGCTATTGAAGAATTATTTATCACGGCCGCGCGTCTGTACGTGAAATCTCCGCTGCAGCGGGGATGCCTCGTCGCAGAAGGTATGCGTGCTGACGATGAACAGGCGCGAGAACTGGCAAAACCAGTATGCAAGACCAGGAATACTGTTTATTGAAGATTACATCCGCCAGTCAGAACCGGAAAGAGCGAAAGAACTGGGCGATTTCGTCGTCACCACACTGCGCGGATTTTCGGCTGCGGCGGTCACCGGCTTAATCACGTCCCCCGCCTGTTAAAAGTGGGCCCGCATGAACGGGCAAGCTTTTGCTGCGTTACTCAGTCTGAACCCTGACACATAACGGGAGTTTTTATGTCTGCCATCGACCATCTTGAAATTTCAGTGAAAAATGCGCCGTTATCGCTGCGCTTCTATCAGCAGGCACTTGAGCCATTAGGCTTCAGGCTGGTTATTACCCAGGAGCCAGCCAAAACACGAACCGGCGGTTTTCGTTACGGGCTTGGGCCGCAGGGCTACCCCCGGTTATGGCTGCATGACAATGAGGAAACCGGTGCATCGTTGCATCTGGCTTTTTCTACTGATAAGCGCAGCATTGTGGATCAGTTCTGGAAACAGGCTCTTCTGGCGGGCGGGAAAGATAACGGAGCACCGGGAATTCGTAAGCATTATCATTCACAATACTATGCAGCGTACGTTTTTGATCCTGACGGTAATAATCTGGAAGTCGTCTGCCAGCAGGCAAGTTAATCAAGTCGTCCATGCTACGCTTATTATGTTAACCCGCAGCTTAATCCGGGTAGAAATGACACGCGAAATTATTGCCCGGATTTGCTCGCTTCGTGGTTTGTCATGTGCGTTGCTTAACGCCAAAATCGTCCGATCCTCGCTCAGAGCAGACCTTACAGATTTCAGTAGGTACGTTTCGTTCCGGAAATGGAAGCTATTAACATCGGGGAAATGTCAGTAATTAAGGGGTTTGATAATTTGACTGCGTTACAAAATTCATCCAAATTTCTGATTGCAGCAACAGGGAATTGCTGTACCTTAAAAGCTTAATTCATCCGGCCGGAGGGGTTATCCCCAACATCCACTTTAGGTGCCTGGGTTTGCTCAAGCGAGAAGTTCTTTTTTCACGACCTTTAGACCTGACTTAAACCTACCTCACGGTGCAGTTTGTTCTATCTGTGGAACACGACTAACTGCCGTTTCATGTATACCTAAACCTAAGCGGAGAAGGTGGTTTCAAAAGGTTGATTAACAGAGGGCCTCAAACGAGGCCTTCTGCAGGATACGCTCACCATACCCACGATTATCCATCATGTGAAATATGCCCCAGCGTCTGTGTCTCGCTCATATGGGACAACCATAATCACATCTCCTAACCCAAAGGAGATTGAGCATGACAACATCCCCCTGGAACAAGGGCCGTATTATTGGCCAGAAACGGCCTCTTCAGATCTCTCATATCTGGGGAATCCGTATCAGACTTGAGCTGGAAGGAAAATTACGCGATTTAGCTCTGTTTAACATGGCTCTGGACAGTAAACTTCGGGGCTGTGATCTGGTTAAGCTAAAAGTTTCTGATGTGGCCTATGGGCACTCTGTTGCGGGCAGAGCGACAGTGCTGCAGCAAAAAACGGGAAGCCCCGTTCAGTTTGAACTGACTAAAGGAACAAGAGAGGCTGTAGCCGCGTGGATCAAGATAGCTCATCTACGTAGTAGCGACTACCTGTTCCAGTCCCGCGTCGGTTCTTCACGACATATCTCAACTAGGCAATATAACCGTATTTTTCATGAATGGATTGATAAGCTGGGTCTCGACGAGACTCTGTACAGTACGCATTCTATGCGAAGAACCAAGCCATATCTGATCTATAAAAAAACGAAGAATCTTCGCGTTATCCAACTACTGTTAGGTCACAAAAAACTTGAAAGTACAGTCCGTTATCTCGGTATTGAAGTGGATGATGCATTGGAGATATCTGAGTCTATTGAAGTCTAATTTGTGAGGGCTGCAACAGCAGCCCTGTGCCAGGAGCGGACGTTGGTACAGGTAGCCCAGTTGTCGCCGCGATGGATGGGTTTACTGGAGCAGCATCGCCAGTAGCACCAGGCACAGCAGTATTACATAGATTCGTGCGTGCCATATGTCAGGTAAAGCAGGTATAACCCGACGGCTAAAAACTATTCCAGCCCAGCCCGTCACTACCAACAGGCCTAAAATTTTCAGGCTGATAAAACCGAGAAATCCGCTCACCGGAATATTTTGCCAACCAATGACTGCATACGTCACGGCACCACACAGCGCGACAGGTAGAGAAAGCGGGTTAGAAGCGCTAATACATTCACCCATCGCATAGCCGTGTCGCCGTAATAATGGCACTGTCATCACGCTGCCACCCACGCCCAGCAATGCGGCTATCATGCCGATGATCACTCCGCCGCCCGTTACCACAGAAAGTGACAAGCGACGCGGGGAACTGCAGCTAAAAAAACCTTTGCGTAACAAACAATCGCCAATGGTTACCAGCATATAAAGAATGAACAGTGCGCGAACAATATTCTCGCTGAAGACTCCCGCCAGACAGGAACCCACGACAGCCCCGATGGCGATAAACCATAATAATGGGAACAATGTCTTGCGCTGAAAGTTTGCCGGCGCGCCAGTTTCGATAGCTGACCCAGCCCGCGTTAAATATCATCACCGCCGTTGAGGTAGCAACCGCGATATGCATGGCGTTTCCTGCCAGCTCAGACTGCCGCAGCATCAGTTGATAAACAAATGGCACCACGACAAAACCGCCCCCAAAACCAAAGAGCACCGTGGTGATACCGGTAGTAAAGCCTGCCAGTGCAATAATTGCGATATCGTTCAAGAGAATATCCCCGACCTGAAAAATGAGCGAGCAGATTATACCGGTAGCATCCTGCTTCCCATTTGCGCAGCGCTTCAATTACCTTTGTAAATCGTTCAGACGGAGACCAGTGTGCGCAACGTAAAAATTGGAAGATGTCGATAAGCTCGATCGTGAAGTGGTGGCGTTAGGCAATGACTATGCGCAGGGATTTATACTGCCACAACACCAACATCGCCGCGCGCAGCTGCTGTATGGCGCAACGGGTCTCATGTACGTCTCAACTTGTAACGGAGAGTGGGTTGTTCCCCCACAACATGCAGTATGGATCCCACCCGAAACCCCCTCCACGCTGTCCGGTTTGTAGGTGTGACCACGCGTAGCTTATATATTGAACCAACATGCGTGACGGGATCGATTAAGTATCGACACTGTAAGGTAATCAGCGTATCGCCATTGTTACGTCAGTTGTTGCTTGATGCCGTGGATTTGCCGCTGATGTATGACAGCGAACGCGACCGTGCGCTGGTAAATCTGCTGTTACTGGAACTGGCGGAAATGCCGGTTCGCGAATTCGATATTCCGCTGCCACAACATCCGGCTCTGTTGGCTCTTTGTCAGGCGTTTTTACTCAACCCCTCAATCCATGACCCTGCTGAGCGCTGGGCCAGTACGCTGTTTTATGAGCGCCAGTACCTTTCGTCGACTTTTCTTACGGCAAACCGGCATGTCATTTTCTGCATGGCGACAGCGAGGCCTGTGTCGTCAGTGCACTGACGTTGCTGATAACAGGTAAACCGGTGAATGAAGTGGCACTCACTCTCGGATACGACAATGCATCATCTTTCGCCACGATGTTCCGCCGTGTCACGGGACAGCCGCCTTCGTATTATCGGCTTGATTTCAAAAGCTTCACAGGGCACCGTTCATAACGTCAGTTATGTGCCGGAAGCTGACGTTCGGGATATCATGATGCAGTTAACGTTGAATCGCCACGGGTTTAACAGACACCTCAGAGTCATTTAAGATGGCTTAAAGAGAGGTGCCCATGAGCGGTAAGCGTTATCCCGAAGAGTTTAAAACTGAAGCAGTCAAACAGGTTGTTGATCGTGGTCATTCTGTTTCCAGCGTGGCAACACGTCTCGATATCACCACCCACAGCCTTTACGCCTGGATAAAGAAGTACGGTCCGGAATCTTCCACTCATAAAGAACAGTCAGATGCTCAGGCCGAGATCCGCCGTCTCCAGAAAGAGCTGAAGCGGGTTACCGACGAACGGGACATATTAAAAAAAGCCGCGGCGTACTTCGCAAAGCTGTCCGACTGAGGTACGCCTTTATCCGTGACAACACCTGTTGCTGGCCTGTTCGCCTGCTCTGTCGGGTGCTGGATGTTCATCCCAGTGGCTTTTACGCCTGGCTTCAGCAGCCGCATTCACAACGCCATCAGACAGACCTGAGACTGGCAGGGCAGATTAAACAGTTCTGGCTGGAATCGGGATGCGTCTACGGTTATCGCAAGATCCATCTGGATCTGCGGGACAGCGGGCAACAGTGCGGAGTGAACAGAGTCTGGCGACTGATGAAACGTGTCGGGATAAAGGCTCAGGTCGGATACCGGAGCCCGCGGGCACGTAAAGGCGAGGCCAGTATCGTGTCGCCCAACAGGCTCCAGCGGCAGTTCAATCCGGATGCTCCGGATGAGCGTTGGGTAACGGACATCACCTACATCAGGACCCACGAAGGCTGGCTGTATCTTGCCGTGGTTGTTGATCTGTTCTCACGCGAAATTATCGGCTGGTCCATGCAATCCCGGATGACAAAGGACATTGTCCTGAACGCACTGCTGATGGCTGTATGGCGGCGTAATCCCCAAAAACAGGTGCTGGTTCATTCGGATCAGGGCAGTCAGTACACAAGCCATGAGTGGCAGTCGTTCCTGAAATCACACGGCCTGGAGGGCAGCATGAGCCGTCGCGGTAACTGCCACGATAATGCGGTTGCAGAAAGCTTTTTCCAGTTACTGAAACGCGAGCGGATAAAGAAAAAGATCTACGGAACGCGGGAAGAAGCCCGCAGTGATATTTTTGATTACATTGAGATGTTTTATAACAGTAAGCGTCAGCATGGTTCCAGCGATCAGATGTCACCGACAGAATATGAAAACCAGTATTATCAACGGCTCGGAAGTGTCTAGATTATCCGTGGCGATTCAAGCCTTACTGTGAGCTCAAAATCGACAAGGTTGGCAACAGAGATGAGTGCCTGTTTGAACAGGATCATCGTGAACAAACTGCCAACGCCTTTTTCGCCAAACTCCCGATCTATTTCTTTCAGATCAGCCTGAATTAGTCTGGCTTTAATTAGGGTAATCACGTGTTGCATTGTACCTGCGCAGGTTGGTTGAATGAACACTGAGTATTACATGCCGGTGTGCAGGCAGACCAAATGCCCTCGGGTTTTCAATACTGCACTGGCCACGCTCTAACCCGTACCGGCTTTCGGGCAGAGCGAACCGCCGCCTGCCGGCACCGGGAACGGAATGCCCTTCACACCGGCACCCGGGAAGCCCGCCGAGCGCTGCCGGCCTGCAGTGACGCCAGAGTGTTCTCCACCTCACCTTAGCAATCGGTGGCCACGTCATGCAACAGCAGAAAGAACCCGCCCTCATGATCTATGGCCCGCGCATCCAAGTACGTCAGCAGCCAGACCGCATGACGTAGAAGATGGCACGCTTCCGACTGTAGGCATGTCAGTGACGGCCATGTCGTCCAGTCTGCACGTTTCTTGCCTCAGGGCGGCGAGGAGGAGGGCCAGTTCAGTTTTCAGAGCGGACGGGGGGGTGTTCTGGCGGAAGAGCCTGGTCGGCAACGTCCGCCATTGGCACGAAGCGGACCAGGCAACTGAGCTGAAGGTCCGCTGTGAGCGAAAAAGCAGACAGAGGCCGTTGAGTGTTGTATAACGATTTCATTTGAGCTGATAGTGTGATGAGAAAGGGAAAATGGGCACAGAAAATAGAGATAATTTCTCCTCCAAGACTAAAAATTAAAGGACAAATAACATGACACCAGAGTTACTAAATACAATAGGGCTGACTTCTAATATTTTTTGGTGTAATTCTAATTTTCTTCTTTGGGCTGCCTCAGCCATCACATGATGAAGGTGTGTCTTTAGGGTTGGAGGACGGTACGCCTTTGGGAGATGGAACAACGGTCGGGGAGAGGAATGTTAAAATCCGTAAGCGAAAAGCTCTTTATAAATTTTTCGCCTACGTTGCGCTCATTTTAATGCTTTTTGGTTTCGTACTTCAATTTTTAGCTTTGCATATTGATCTAATTCCATTTCATTAACCCTCGGGACTCTTTGCAATGTCCGCTTCTGGCACAAAGCGGCCTTCGATGTAAGAAGCGGTGCGCACCATTAAATCTTACAAACGGATCGGTAGCGATTCTGCCAGGGTAGTCAAAGCTGGTAAAGCGGCAGAAGTGATTTCTGGAAGGAGCTACGCAAAGTTTTGTGCGGACCATGTAGAGCCGTGAGGGGATGTTAATTTGTGGATTAAGGCCGCCACGAAGTTTACTCGTCGCTCCCTCGAATTAGAGAGTAAGAGTTTGATCTTGAAAGGGTGTAATGGTAAGTGTTGCGATGTTTATTTAGGGGTGTTTTGTGTAGTAACTTTCTTGATATATAAGGAAGAACAGAGGTTAAGCCGTAAACAGGAATCGTATTCGGTCTCTTTTTTTATCTGTTGAAAGTAAACGCCTTTTCCCTTTGCGAACTTTAACAGATGGGCAACATTCTCTGTTCTTCGTTAAACCCATACCACACTACGCCCGAGGGAAGTCCAGCGCTTTTTAGTGCTTGTGTTAAATTTTTGCCTGTTACCGATGAAAGCAGAGATTAGCGGCAAAAATGGGCGTCGATGGCATGTTCAATCTCATCCAGCAGCTGGAAGCGGCGGCGATATTCGGCGCGTTTTTTACTCGCAATGCTCTCCAGCGATTTACGTTCCATGCCAAATGGCAGGACCCAGCGGAAGGCATTGTCGGGTTTTCCACCCAGTGAGGCCCAGAACTCGTCATAGCTGGCGTGGGAGATGGCGACCTTTACTCAAACGATAACGCAGGGCGCGAAAAACATGGCCCTCGTCGCTGACGCCATAAAGGGCGCTGATACCGGACTGCTTCGCCAGATTGAAAACGGCTTCCAGAAGAATACGCTTAGGGAACAGGCCGGTAACAGGCGCGGGTGGCGTTTTTGATCGTCTCCCGCCCGACATCTCGCCGTGGCCCCTGCAGGCCACCAATGACCAGCACGCTGCGGTCGTTTTTCCCGGATGACGCTGAAGGTCAGACTCGCCAGCAGAGTGTTATCCCCGGCACGTAACCAGAGCGTGGTTTTCGCCCTCGCGTTCAGCCTTAACCGCAGAGGTGGCATAGATCGTATAGCTCGCCTCATCTTTGGTCGCAAACTGCAGCAGGGGAAGCGGCGACGGGCTGGTAAAGAGGTGGGCAAGGCCATTGTCCGGCAGCGCATCAATCCAGGCATAGTGATGCAGGATCGCCTCCGCGCGCTCACTGGCCGTCATTCCGCGGGTCAGGTACTGGCGCTGGGGTTTTCACCGGCAGCGTCGGCTGTGCCTTCAGCAAGGTAGAAAAATCATCGCGCCGGGAGATCGTCTCCAGCATACGGGGTGGTCGAGGACCAGAAAAGCAGGGTGCGCAGGAAGAATTTCAACCGGTAATCGCGTTTCTGCCACAGCGGCCCGGGCGTCAGATCGCCTTTCGCCAGGGCGAGAATAACGGAAGAACGGTGGGCGTATGACACCTCAACGGGCAGGATGGTATTTAGACACGATAAAGACCTCTTTGTAATTCTGCGATTATCTTAAAGGTCATCGGATAATGATTTAACCGTTGCTAAACCTTTATTTCCGCTTCGTTTAATATCGATTGAGGTTATTAAAGAGGACGGCCTTCGCACTTCCTGAGTGGTCCATTCCGCACGGGCTATACTGATCCAGAGGAGGCGCTATGTATCTAAAACTTGATGGTCACAACTGGCGACACGTCTGGGTAGTAAGCGATCTTCACGGGTGTTATCAAATGCTTATGGATGAAATAAAGCAGCGACAGCTTAATCCGTATGAGGATTTACTTATTTGTGTCGGCGACTTAATCGATCGCGGACCAGACAGCGTGAAATGCCTGCAGTTATTAAATGAAAAATGGTTCTATGCCGTACGCGGCAATCATGAGCAGATGGCGCTGGATGCCCTGCATAATAAGAGTTTTGGGCTGTGGTTAATGAATGGCGGCGTCTGGTTTGCCGAATTAAAGGGCGAAGAACAACAGCAGGCTCTCGAGCTGTTCAGGCAATGTGAAACGCTGCCGTGGATTATTGAGATCACCTGCGCCAACGGTGTGAATGTGATTGCCCATGCCGATTACCCGTCATCGCAGTATGAATGGGATAAACCGGTCCCGAAGCAGCAGATTCTGTGGGACAGGGAGCGCCTGCGGGAGTTAATGAGCGGTCAGGAGAAGGGGATCGCCGGAGCCGATCACTTCTGGTTTGGTCATACGCCGCTTAGGGAAGCGGTTTGATTGCCAGAATCTGCACTATATTGACACCGGAGCGGTGTTTGGTGGGACGTTGACGCTGGCACAGCTACAGTGATTAAAGGTCGGCATACTCCTGGGCCGGGCGCCAGAAGCCGTCGATGAACTCTTCAACCGGATAGCACCCGCCGTGGCGGATCCCGCTGATCGTCCATCGATGCCTCGCACTGGATTTCGGTGCGATAAACATCCACTACCAGGTCTTCGCAACCCGCATCCAGATAACAAATAAACAACACCAGTGCGTACATCATGCCCCTCAGCAATCACTATCGTATTAATATTGTAGGGGATGATTAGGGAAGGGGGAAATAGAGGGACAAATAACCCGCCTGCGGGCGGGTTCTCTCTGAATCATGCAAGGCGCATGATCCAGGCATCGGAACCTTGATCGTAATGCTCACGGTACAGGACAGAGTGTTCGCCATCGAGGAGAGCCGGGACGCTGGTGTCTGCATCCCAGGCATCGAGCTGCATACACAGATCGGGGTCAGACTTGCACGGAATGGTTAACGTTCGTTCGCCCTGCGTATCGCCGTTTAACTCGGCATCATCGATTTCGAATGCGCCAATGCGCACATTGGTTTTCGTCATAATGCTCTCCATTAACTCGCTGTGTTCTGGTACGACCAGTATAGTCGCCCACTTTTCAGCCTGGTCAATGAAGAGCAAAAGCGCCAGTAAAAAAGTGCGTTTTTTAACTCGCGTCGACGTTACCGGTAAACAAGCGACCATCGCGAACCAGCTCGCGCGGGTAGCTATTTTTCAGGCGTGAAACCCACTTTTTTCGCAAGCCCAATAGGGAAACCTTGATACGTCACCACCGCATCATCCCCGGCAGGACTCGTCTGGGGATAGACATCACGGCCGCGGTACCACTCCTCCGCTTCCTGCTGGGTTAAGGCAAACGTGTTGTCCTGACCAGCCAGCGCGATCACCGCTTCATGCTGCCAGCGGTAACCTTTGTTATGAGTTTCGGCCAGACGGATGCCGACACGAGAGAAGCGCACTTTACCGATTAACGGTTCTATTTCCGTCGGGAACAACCACACCTCTTTATCGCGCTGCCACAGGCGCAGGTGATCTCCCCATTGCAGGCCCGCCAGATTTGCCGCAGCGGTAATCTGCGCGGCTTCGCGGGTTTTAAGCGGCGTGAAGGGGAAATTACCCACCTTGAATGTCGGCGCCGGGAGCGACTCGATAGCGGAGGTTTTGCGCAGCCGCGCCACGAAGAAACCTTCACAGTCATAGATATGCGGGAAGACGTGCAGGAAGCCTTCTGGGGTCACACATTCACTGGCGCTGGGGAACAGATCGTTCAGCGGCAGGAACTCCACGGCGTCGGGATATTGCGCTTGTAACCACAGGCAGACCGCTTCGTTCTCGTCGCGGTTCAGGGTGCAAGTGGAGTACACCAGGGTGCCGCCGGGGCGCAGGGCATGGAAAGCGCTGTCGATTAGCTCACGCTGAGTGGCCGCAATCTCCAGATTGCTGGCGACGGACCAGTTCTTTAGTGCGTCGGGATCTTTGCGCACCACCCCTTCGCCGGAGCAGGGGGCATCCAACAGGATCGCATCAAAGGCTTCCGGCAGGGCGGCTCCAAACACGCGGCCATCAAAATGGGTTAAAGCAACGTTGCTGATCCCGCAGCGGCTGATGTTGGCATGCAGCACTTTGACGCGGCTGGCGGAAAATTCATTGGCGAGGATCGCGCCCTGATTATTCATCCGCGCGGCGATTTGGGTGGTTTTGGACCCGGGGGCTGCTGCGACGTCCATCACGCGGTCAGGCGTATTGCCGTCGGCAAAGAGCGCGGCAACCGGCAGCATAGAACTGGCTTCCTGAATGTAAAACAGCCCACTCAGGTGCTCGGCGGTGCTGCCCAGCGGCAGAGCTTCTTCGTCGTCACGTTCGATCCAGAACCCCCTCTTCGCACCACGGAACCGGGGTGAGTTGCCAGCCGTAGGGGGCAACAAGCGTGAGGAAATCCGCGACGCTGATTTTCAGGGTATTGACGCGCAGGCTGCGGCGCAGCGGGCGCTGACAAGCCGCGATAAACGCATCGAGAGCGAAAGGGTCAGGCAGAGCCTGGCGCATTTGCGCCAGAAATTCATCTGGCAGATAGACGGGACGTTGAGACACGAGCGCACCACAGGGAGTAAAAAGAGGCGCGCAGTGTATCACAAAGGCTCCGGTGCGTTGACACCGGAGCGCAGGCTTTAACGTGGCAGGGCGGTGCCCCAGGTGCGCCACTCTTTCGGCTCGCTCTCCTGTAACAGGAAGTGCTTGCCGGGCTGAGATTTCGGCGCCAGCGGCGTACCCGGCGGCGTCGCGAAGGCGATCCCCCCACGGATAAACTGATTGAAGGTCCCGGTTTTCACTACGCCGCCGGTCAGGCCGAAATCGAGAGAGTAACCGGAGGCCAGCCAGAAGACGGAGTTATTACGCACCAGATGCTGATAACGATCGCTGATGCGCAGGGCCACCATCACCCGGTCAGAGAGCGTCCCGAGCGACAGGCCGGTCACCGTACCCACTTCCATCCCGCGGAACAGTACCGGCGTACCGATATCAAGCGATGCTGCATCCGGCACCTCTACCACAATGCTCAGACCATTGAGATAGCGCGAATCGGTGATGGTCGCTTCCTGCAGCTCAAAGTCGCGTCGCGGTTTGCCCTGTCCTGGCTCGACGTTGATATAAGGCTGGAGGATGGTATCCCAGATGCTCAACCCCCGCGGCAGAAATCTGCGGGGTGATCACCGAGAAACGCGTTCCGGTGCGGGCGAAGTTGTCGACATATTCCGGGTACAGCACCGCCGTAGCCTGCACTTCATTGCGGGCGGTAATCAGCTTCAGGCTCTGGACCTGACCAATATCAATCCCCAGATAGCGCACCGGCAATCCCTTCTGCGAGCTTGCCCGCATCAAAGGCGTGAAGGGTGATCTGGCTGCCGACCGCACGGGCGGCGGTTTCAGACGGGATAGAGGATCCGCTTATCACCTTTACGCTGGCTGGCGCTGGCGCCGCTCAGGTTGTCAAAGCTGATAGCACCGCGCAGGGCACGAGAGAGCGGAGAAGCCTGCACCGTCAGCCCGCTGCCGTTAAGCTGCACTTTGGCCCCGCCCTCAGCCCAGAACACGCTGTTACTGGTGAGCAATTTGCGGTATTCCGGTTTGATATGCAGTTCGATATCAAAGGCATTCGCACGTGGGCGCACAAGGATCACTTCACCCACTTCGAATTTGCGATACAGCACGACCGAGCCCGCCTGCACGTCCGGCAGGGTATCGGCCACCAGCGTGAGGGTGGTGGTCGGCAGATCGCTCAGGCTGTTTTCCAGCGCTTTATCGAGGTTGGCAAACAGCGGGTAACTGTCGCGCATAAGCGCCTTTCTCGCCCGGCAGGATACGGATCCCGCCGCTGATCCACTCGCTGGCGCTGGCCGCCAGAAACTCAACGCCGTCCAGCCCGACTTTGACATCCACCCGGCTGTTGACCACGAATTTGCTGTCGCCATGCACCAGCTCGCGGTACTGCGGATCAATCGCCACCTCAAAGGTGACCCCTTTGCTGGATAATGACCGCTCAAGCACTTGCCCAATCTGCACGCCGTGCAGAATCAGCGGCTGACCCGCGTCGATACCGTAGCTCTCCGGCGCGCTGAGTTTAACTGTCAGGACACCGGGTTTTTGTAACAGCGCCTTATCGGCCGGGGCGATAGTAAACTGGTTAGTCGGTTCGCCGCCGCCGGGGATCAGCTCAAAAGTGCTGCCGGTGAGCAGGCTGCTGATGCTGGGTTACTGAGCGACAGTTTAGGGCTACGCATTTCAATACGCGTATTTTTCCGCAGCAGATCGACCACGCTGGGGTCAACTGTCATTTCACCAGTGACCAGACCGCCAGGATTTAGTGTCATTTTGGTGAGCTGCCCAACCTGTAACCCCTGATACATCAGCGGCGTGGAGTCCTCCTTCAGGCCATCCGCAGAGGGGAGAGTCAGCTTCACAATCACGCCGCGCTGGCTGTGGGCCAGATCTTTATACAAGCCGAAATCATCTTCCTGGGTGGCAGGCGCAGAACCCTCCGGCGAATCAAAGGCGATGGCACCGTTCACCAGCGCCGCCAGACTTTCCAGCTTCACTTTGGCCCCACTCAGGCTGAGATCGGCATCGACGCCAGAAACGTTCCAGAAACGGCTGCCTTTTTTCACCAGGGAGGTGAAGCGCCGTTCAATCAGCACGTCGATGGTCACCCCCTGCTTATTCGGGGTGATGGCGTAGTCATAGACGCGACCAACGGGGATCTTGCGGAAATAGACTACCGATCCGCTGTTCAGTGAACCGAGGTCCGGCGCGTGCAGATGAATCATCAGATCGCCGTTATTGAGCCGGTATTTCGGCTGCGTATCCAGGGCGGTAAAGTGATCTTTTGGCTCACCTTTGCCCGGCATCATGCCGATGTAGTTACCGCCCACCAGCGCATCCAGCCCGGAGACCCCTGCCAGCGAGGCTTTCGGCGTCACCAGCCAGAACTGCGTCTCTTCCCGTAGGGCGTCCTTCATATCGGACTTGATGCTGGCACGAACCTTAATTTATTCAGGTTCTTGTCGAGCGAGATATCCTGGACAGTGCCCACCTCAACGCCCTGGAAGCGCACGGGTGTACGACCCGCAACGATGCCATCGGCGCTCTGGAAATCAATGGTAATAGTACTGCCGCGATCTTCGTAACTGGTCCAGATCAACCAGCCGGCGATCATCAGTGCGATAACCGGCAGTAACCAGAAAGGCGAAATACGACGTTTTGTTTTAACTCGCGCTTCAGTCGGCGAAGCTGGCGTTTCCTGACTCATGTGCATCCCAAAGTAAGCGGCTATCCAGCCATTCGACTGCAAGAATAGTCAATATCACCGCAGTGCCAAAATAGAACGCTGCGGGTCCCATAGTAAAAGCAAGGAGCTGATCGCGATTGATCAGCGACATCATCAACGCAATGACAAATAAATCCAGCATTGACCAGCGGCCAATCCAGGTCACAAAACGCAACAGCAGTATGCGGGTTTTCAGCCCCTGTTCACACTTAAAATGAATACTGATGAGCAGGGTAAACATCACAATGACTTTGGTAAAGGGCACCAGAATACTGGCGATGAACACGATGGCCGCGACGGCAATATTGCTCTGCGCCAGCGAAATAATGCCCGACATAATGGTATCTTCCTGCCGCGCTCCGTTGACGTAAATCACCGAGATAGGCAGCAGGTTAGCGGGTAAAAGTAGCACCAGCGAGGCAATCAGCGCCGCCCAGCATTTTTGCAGGCTATTGTGGCGTCGCAGGCGCAGCGGAATATGGCAGCGAGGGCAACGGCCGCGCGCGTCGGGTAATCCGGTATAGTGACAGCCCAAACAGACTCGCAAATCAGTGTTGTAGCGGGGTGGCGGGGCGCTGGGGATAAAACCGCTCCCAGAGCTGCTCCACGTTCAGATGGATCATCGTAAGAATGCTCAGGATCACCAGCGCGATAAAAGCGAACAGGCCGCTACCGGGCTGTAGCCAGGCGTAATCCTGTACTTTAATAGAGGCCACGACGATCCCCACGAGATAGATATCCAGCATCACCCACTCTTTAAGCCTCTCGAGCATCAGAAGCACCGGGCGCAGGTTCATTCCCAGAATATTGCCAAACCACAGATAGGCGATGGCGGCTACCAGCACCACCGGCGCGCCGACGGTACAGAACAACACCATCGAGGCGGTGAGGGGGGCCCCCTGACGGGTCATCTGCCAGATCCCCTGCAGCAGGTTAGCGTCGATACGCACGCCTAACAGGTGCAAACTGAGCAGCGGTTCGCTCCAGGCAAAAGGCATCAGCAGCATCATGGTGACGGCCATCGCGGCCAGTCGCGTCAGGGACCAGTCACGGCCATCGCGAATTTTTGCATTACATCGCGGGCAGAAAGCACTTTGGTGTGATTTCATCTTTGGCAACGTAAAAAGCGTATCGCATTGTGGACAACGCTGATAATGTGCACGAGGAAGCGCATCGCCGACCGCCATGCACAGTAATCTTTTTCGCCGTTGATATTTTTGGTGTTTTAAGAGCCATCGGTCGCGCTAAAAAAGGATAGTTAATAGTTATCTTAACTCATGAATGGATTCATCTTGAGCATGGCGTAAATAAAGCTTATTTTAATAGGCTACGCTGTAATTTTGTAAGACAACCAAGTGATTGAATAATGAGCAAAACAGAATTCTACGCGGATTTGAACCGTGATTTTCAGGCATTGTTGGCAGGTGAAACCAGTTTTTTAGCCACCCTGGCGAATACCAGCGCGTTGCTTTTCGAACGTCTGTCTGAGGTGAACTGGGCCGGTTTCTATCTGCTTGAAGGCGAGACGCTGGTACTGGGGCCCTTCCAGGGCAAACTGGCCTGCGTACGTATTCCGGTTGGGCGCGGCGTGTGTGGTACCGCAGTAGCGCAAGACCAGGTGCAGCGTGTTGATGACGTCCACGCATTCGATGGGCATATTGCCTGCGACAGCGCCAGCAATGCTGAAATCGTCCTTCCTCTGAAAGTGAATAATCAGATTATTGGTGTACTGGATATCGACAGCACGGTCTTCAATCGCTTTACCCGCGAGGATGAGCAGGGGCTGCGCGAGCTGGTGGCGAACCTTGAAAACGTTCTCGCCGCGACCGATTATCATAAATTCTTTGCGAGCGTCGCAGGATAATCAACGGATAACGTAGCATTTACCGATGGCGTCATTATAATGACGCCTGTTCATGCCTGCGGCTTGTCGGCAACGTCCGTTGTAATCAGGAAATTTCATGGAAAATCAACCTAAGTTGAATAGCAGTAAAGAAGTTATCGCGTTTTTGGCCGAACGTTTTCCTCAATGTTTTAGTGCCGAAGGCGAAGCTCGTCCCCTGAAAATTGGTATTTTTCAGGATCTGGTAGAGCGTGTTGAAGGTGAGATGAACCTCAGCAAAACCCAAACTCCGCTCCGCCTTACGTCTTTATACTTCGAGCTGGCGTTACCTGTACGGTATCAAAGCGGGCGCGACGCGTGTTGATCTCGACGGCAACCCTTGTGGTGTGGCTGGATGAGCAGCATGTAGAGCACGCTCGTAAGCAGCTCGAAGAAGCCAAAGCGCGTGTTCAGGCTCAGCGTGCTGAACAGCAGGCGAAGAAACGCGAAGCGGCTGCGGCCAATGGCCAGGAAGAAACGCCTCGTCGTGAACGCAAGCCACGTCCTGCACCGCGTCGCAAAGAAAACACCGAGCGTAAGCCACGTGCTGAGCAACCGGCCGGCAAAAGCCCCGCGTGCGCCTCGTGAAGAGCCGCGCCATACTCCGGTTTCTGACATCAACGTCCTGAACGTGGGTCAGTCTCTGAAAGTAAAAGCGGGCAACAATGCTATGGATGCCACCGTACTGGAAATCACCAAAGATGGCGTTCGTGTACAGCTGACTTCTGGTCTGTCAATGATTGTACGCGCAGAACACTTGTTGTTCTAAAACGGAGGCCAAGCCCGGCATGAACACATTTTTTAAGCTCACCGCGCTGGCTGGCCTGTTTGCGATAACAGGCCACGCCTTCGCTGTGGACGAGATTACGCGTGTCGATCAAATTCCGGTTCTGAAGGAAGAGACTCAGCACGCAACGGTCAGTGAGCGCGTGACATCGCGCTTCACCCGTTCGCACTATCGTCAGTTCGACCTCGACCAGGCTTTTTCGAAAAAAATTTTCGACCGCTATCTGAACCTGCTGGACTACAGTCATAACGTCCTGCTGGCAAGCGATGTCGAACAATTTGCCAAAAAGCAGTCTGAGGTAGGCGACGAGTTACGCAGCGGCAAGCTCGACCTGTTCTACGACCTGTATAACCTGTCGCAGAAACGCCGTTTCGAGCGCTATCAGTACGCGCTTAAGGTGCTTGAACGTCCGATGGACTTCACGGGTAACGACACCTTTAATCTCGACCGCAGTAAGTCGCCGTGGCCGAAAGATGAAGCCGAGCTGAACGCGCTGTGGGACAGCAAAGTGAAGTACGATGAGCTGAGCCTCAAACTCACCGGTAAAGATGAGAAAGAGATCCGCGAAACGCTGACCCGCCGCTATAAATTTGCCATTCGTCGTCTGGCGCAGACCAACAGTGAAGATGTGTTCTCGCTGGCGATGACGGCCTTCGCGCACGAAATCGATCCGCACACCAACTATCTCTCTCCGCGCAATACCGAGCAGTTCAACACCGAAATGAGTCTCTCCCTTGAAGGGATTGGTGCGGTGCTGCAAATGGATGACGATTACACGGTGATCAACTCCATGGTTGCGGGCGGCCCGGCTGCCAAAAGCAAGGCGATTAGCGTAGGCGATCGCATTGTGGGTGTCGGCCAGGTTGGCCAGAACATGGTGGATGTGATTGGCTGGCGCCTGGATGATGTGGTAGCTCTGATTAAAGGGCCGAAAGGCAGCAAGGTCCGTCTGGAAATTCTGCCTGCCGGTAAAGGCACCAAGACCCGTATCGTTACCCTGACCCGCGAACGTATCCGCCTGGAAGATCGCGCGGTGAAAATGTCGGTGAAAACCGTGGGTAAAGACAAGGTCGGTGTGCTGGATATTCCTGGTTTCTACGTAGGCCTGACGGACGACGTCAAGGTTCAACTGCAGAAGCTTGAAAAACAAAACGTGAAGAGCGTGATCATCGATCTGCGCACCAACGGCGGCGGCGCCCTGACCGAAGCGGTTTCGCTGTCGGGCCTGTTTATTCCGTCCGGTCCGGTGGTACAGGTACGCGATAACAACGGTAAAGTGCGTGAAGACGCCGACACCGATGGCGTTGTTTACTACAAAGGCCCGCTGGTGGTCCTGGTCGATCGCTTCAGTGCGTCGGCATCGGAAATCTTTGCCGCCGCGATGCAGGATTACAACCGCGCACTGATTGTTGGCGAACCGACCTTCGGGAAGGGCACGGTACAGCAGTATCGTTCCCTGAACCGCATTTACGATCAGATGCTGCGCCCGGAATGGCCAGCGCTTGGCTCGGTACAGTACACCATTCAGAAGTTCTATCGTGTGAATGGCGGCAGTACCCAGCGTAAAGGCGTAACCCCGGACATCATCATGCCGACCGGCACCGAAGAGACAGAAACCGGTGAGAAGTTCGAAGATAACGCGTTGCCGTGGGATAGCGTTGATGCTGCCACCTACGTGAAGTCGGGCGATATCACTCAGTTTGGTCCGGCGCTGTTGAAACAACATGACGAGCGCATCGCCAAGGATCCTGAATTCCAGTACATCGTGAAGGATATTGCCCGTTTCAATGCCCTGAAAGCGAAACGCAATATTGTCTCTCTGAACTACGCTCAGCGTCTGAAAGAGAACGAAGAGGATGATGCAACACGTCTGGCGCGTATCAACGACCGCTTTAAACGTGAAGGTAAGCCACTCCTCAAGAAACTGGATGATCTGCCGAAGGATTATCAGGAGCCAGATCCGTATCTTGATGAGACGGTGAAGATCGCCATTGACCTGGCGAAACTGGGAAAAAGACCAACCTGCCGGAAACCCCGCTCCGGCAAAATAATCCCTCAACAGGCACAAGAAATTGTGCCTGTTTTTTTGTTAACCTCCTCCTGCCGTCAGCCAGTCATTTCATTATGTAAAGTTGTGTCTTTCTGGTGACTTACATCGCTGCAATCCTTGAAAATATGCGCAATACCCATACGATGTGGGTAATCGCATAGTGCGTTTTTGTTAAACTGAGGTTAAAAGAATATTATGATGCGAATCGCGCTCTTCCTGCTCACCAACCTTGCGGTCATGGTGGTCTTCGGGCTGGTACTTAGCCTGACAGGAATTCAGTCGAGCAGCGTTCAGGGCTTGTTAATTATGGCGCTGCTGTTTGGTTTTGGTGGCTCCTTTGTCTCGCTGCTGATGTCCAAATGGATGGCGCTCAAGTCCGTGGGCGGCGAGGTTATTGAGCAACCGCGTAACGATATGGAACGCTGGCTGATGAATACCGTCGCCAATCAGGCCCGTCAGGCGGGGATTGCCATGCCGCAGGTCGCGATCTATCACGCGCCGGATATCAACGCCTTTGCTACCGGTGCGCGTCGTGACTCGTCGCTGGTTGCGGTGAGTACCGGCCTGTTGCAGAACATGAGCCGTGACGAAGCCGAGGCGGTAATTGCCCATGAGATCAGCCACATTGCCAACGGCGATATGGTGACCATGACCCTGGTTCAGGGTGTGGTGAACACCTTCGTCATCTTTATCTCACGTATTATCGCACAGATTGCCGCAGGCTTTATGGGCGGGGATCGTGAGGAAGGCGAATCCAGTAACGGTAACCCGCTGATCTACTTTGCGGTCTCAATGGTACTGGAACTGGTGTTTGGTATCCTGGCGAGCATTATCACCATGTGTTCTCCCGTCATCGTGAGTTCCATGCGGATGCTGGCTCTGCCAAACTGGTGGGCCGCGAGAAGATGATTGCTGCCCTGCAGCGTCTGAAAACCAGCTACGAACCGCAGGAAGCCTCCAGCATGATGGCGTTCTGCATCAACGGTAAATCGAAATCGCTGAGTGAGCTGTTCATGTCTCACCCACCGCTGGACAAGCGTATCGAAGCGCTGCGTAGCGGCGAGTACCTGAAATAACGGCTTCGGCTTGTAAATGAAAAAGCGCGTCCACGGACGCGCTTTTTTTATGCCTGCGGCCGTGGTTGCGTCACCCGCAGCCCGCTGATGATGGCAGCAGCGGCGGCCAGCGTGCCGGCGGTCAGCAGCGCCAGGTGCGTGCCGTTTTGCCCGGCCAGGTTGAACAGTAAGGCCACCAGCGCCGCGCCGGTGCTTTGTCCCAGCAGGCGCGCCGTACCCAGCATCCCGCTGGCTCCGCCGCTGCGATGAGGCGGGGCGGCAGTAATAATCGTATGGTTGTTCGGAGACTGGAACAGACCAAAGCCCGCCCCGCACAAGATCATTCGCCAGATGATATCCAGATCGTGCGGAGCCGCCGGGAGCAGGGCGAGGGCGAACAGACCCGCCGCCATCACTACCATCCCCAGCGCACCCAGCAATCCCGCGTGAACCCGTTCAATCAGATAACCAGCCAGCGGCGCCATTACCATGGTCGCCAGCGGCCAGGGCGTTAACAGGAGACCGGTTTCCACTTCAGAGCGGCCAATAACGCTCTGCAGGAAAAAGGGCAGCGAGACCAGGGCCAGCATCTGCGCGCAGAAAGAGCATATCGAGGTGCCAATGGAGAGGGAGAAGAGGGGAATGCGCAGCAGATCCACCGGCAGCAACGGTACCGGTAGCGCCAGCTGACGACGCACGAAGAAGAAGCCCACCACCAGCAGCGCCACGACCTCGCCCGCGATCAACGGCAGCGACTGCCCCTGGGCGAAACCGCTCAGAGCGGTGATCAGCAGACCAAAAGGTGAGGGCGTTCATTACCGCGCTTGGCAGATCGAATTTAGGCATGCTGCTTTTCGGGCCGTTGGCGGGTAAGTAACGCAGGGCGAACACAAGCGCCACGATACCCAACGGAACGTTGATTAAGAACAGCCACTGCCAGGAAGCCACCGACAGGATCGCTGCGGCGATTGTCGGGCCAGCCGCCGATGATACCGCGACTATAAAGGAGTTGATGCCCATTCCCCGGCCCAGATGCCGCTGCGGATAGATAAGCCGGATCAGCGCGGTATTAACGCTCATCAGCGCCGCGCCGCCAAACCCCTGGATGATGCGCGCCAGCGTCAGGGTGTGCAAGGTGTCGGAAAGGGCGCAGAACAGCGAGGTCAGGGTAAAGACCACCAGTCCGCACTGATACACTCTGCGGTAGCCAAACATGTCGCCCAGAAACGAGAACGACAGTAGGGAGATGACAATAGCTATCTGGTAGGCGTTGACGATCCAGATCGAACTGGCAGGCGAGGCATTTAGGTCGCTGGCGATGGTCGGCAGAGCGACGTTCGCGATCGCGCCATCCAGCACGGCCATGGAAATACCGATGATAATGGTCGCAATTGCACCATAGCGCTGCGGTAACGGCAGCCCATCTTTGGGGGTAAGTGTCATGAGAATGAATGAGCAATACAGGTTATTATTAACAGGGTAACGATATTATCACTGTTATTTCGGTTATATGTCGCAGATTTGTAACCAGGTAAGCCAGGATTGATTGCAGCAATGCCACTGCGAATTTATAATAAAAACCGGTTCTAAATTTTATAAAACACTTGCGTTGAGGTGATTAATGGCAATCGCGGATTTGGATAAACAGCCAGATTCTGTTTCTTCTGTGTTAAAGGTGTTCGGCATCTTGCAGGCGCTTGGCGAAGAGCGCGAAATTGGTATTACTGAGCTGTCCCAGCGTGTGATGATGTCAAAAAGCACCGTTTACCGCTTTTTGCAGACCATGAAAATCACTGGGTTATGTTGCACAGGAAGGTGAGTCTGAAAAATACTCCCTGACCCTGAAGCTATTCGAACTGGGCGCACGCGCGCTGCAGAACGTCGATCTGATCCGTAGCGCTGATATTCAGATGCGTGAACTCTCTCGTCTGACGAAAGAGACGGTGCACCTCGGTGCGCTGGACGAAGACAGCATTGTCTACATCCATAAGATTGATTCTATGTACAACCTGCGCATGTATTCACGCATTGGTCGCCGCAATCCGCCTCTACAGTACCGCTATCGGTAAAGTTCTGCTGGCCTGGCGCGACCGTGAAGAAGTGAAGCAGATCCTCGAGAACGTCGAGTATAAACGCAGCACTGAACGCACCATCACCACTACCGATGAGCCTGTTAGAGGTGCTGGATAAGGTGCGTGAGCAGGGTTATGGCGAAGATAACCAGGAGCAGGAAGAGGGCTTACGCTGCATCGGCGTGCCGGTATTTGACCGCTTCGGTGTGGTGATTGCTGGCCTTGAGCATCTCCTTCCCGACGCTGCGTTTCTCTGAAGAGCATCTGCACGAATATGTGGAAATGCTGCACACGGCGGCGCGAAAAATTTCTGAGCAGATGGGTTACAACGACTATCCGTTCTGAGTTTTCCGGTATAAAAAAACGCTGCCCTTGGGCAGCGTTTTTTATGTGCGGAATTAGCCGTTATCGACCACTATCTCGCTCTTTCGCAGCAATGGGCAGCGAGTGAGGCCGATAATGCCGCTGTCAGAATGAATGTATTGTGCTGTACTGAAGCCGCGCGCGGTAAGGTACTTGCACTGGATACCCAGTCCGCCCGCATTTTCTTTACTGCCCATCAGCACGCCATAACCCGCCAGCAGTAAAACCCGTCCAGATCAGGGCTATAACGATCAGTGTACGAATAAAAAAGCGCATTATTGCCTCATTTTTTTAATGACTGCCCCATAGCGTAACCGATACATTTGCGTTAACAAGCCTATGATTCCGAAAGGCTCGTCTTCACGGTACAGTTAGGCATGGTTTAAGTTGCGCATGATAACCTGGCATCAGGCAGTTATGGACGGAGAGTGGAGTGAAAAAAATACGCTGGGTGATTCTGGTGCTGGTATTGCTGGCCTGTGTGTTGCTCTGGACGCAGACCATCAATGTGATGTGTGACCAGGACGTACAGTTTTTTAGCGGTATTTGTTCTGTGAATAAGTTTATCCCCTGGTAACGGGCATTTTTCTCGCAAATGATTTCCTTCCTGAACGCGAGTGGTAATATGAGCGTTTTTATTGGGGGGTGAAATGGGTGAGTTAGTGAATTCCGGGATGCTGAGTGTGGCATCTCTGGCGATCTCGGTGCTATTGCTGGTGGTGGGGCTGGTGTTGTGGTTTTTTATCAACCGTGCAAGCTCCCGTACCAATGAGCAAATTGAACTGCTTGAAACGCTGGTCGATTTGCAGAAACGACAGAACGCGCTGCTGCGCCGCCTGTGCGAAGCCAATGAACCGGAAGAGAAAGTAGCACCAAAAGCGGCAGAAGAGACGGCTAATAGCCAGGACGATGACTTTATTCGTCTGGTAGCTGAACGCTAACCAGTCAGGGGAGGTGAGTATGGCCTGGAGCAATCCCTGGTATAACGCCTCCCTCGCGCATCATACCCCGCAGGGTTTTCGCAATGTCGATGGCGCTGAGCACCAGCCTGGCGATGTCGAACGCTGGCAGAAAGAGCGAAAAGCCGCCCGCCTGCCAAAGCCGCCCGAAGAGGGCTATGAGCATTTTATCCGCCAGTGGTGGCAACCTGTCACCCTGAATACCCATGAAGAGGACGGCGTCTGGTGGCTGGGACATGCCAGCTTGCTGCTACGCCTGAACGGGAAATACATTCTCACCGATCCGGTCTTTTCCCGCCGCGCTTCCCCGGTCCCCTTTGCCGGACCTGCCAGAAAAACGCCGTCGGTGATGAGCGTTGCGGCGCTCCCACCGCTGGATGCGCTTGTGATTTCCCATAACCATTATGATCATCTTGACGCCGCTACGGTACGCCAGCTGGTGCGACGTTTTCCGCAGCTCACCTTTTTTGTGCCCTTAGGCCTGGGAGAATGGTGTCGTCGTCGTGGGGCAAAACAGGTTGTCGAGCTGGACTGGTGGCAAAGCTATGTCTTCGAAGGAATGGTGTTCACCGCCGTTCCGGCGCAGCACTGGAGCATGCGAACCCTGTGGGATCGCAACCGCTCGCTCTGGTGTGGGTGGGTCTTTGAAGGGCAAAACCAGCGCTTCTGGTTCAGCGGCGATACGGGCTACACCCCGGATCTGCTGACTATCCCCCAGCGGCTGGGAAAACTGGATACCATCGCGATACCCATTGGTGCCTATGCACCACGCTGGTTCATGTCGATTCATCATATGGATCCGCAGGCAGCGGTGGCGCTCTGGCAACAGCTGGGCATGCCGCGGGCGATCCCCATCCACTGGGGCGTGTTTGAGCTGACGGATGAGTCACTGGATGAACCGGTCAGAGAGCTGTCTCAGACCCTGAGGGCGTTGTCGCTGCCGGACGATAACTTTCAGCCCTTGCGCATTGGTCAATATTTATCCATATAAACTATTACGAGTTCAGATAGTACTTATTCCGTATTAAACCGACGCGGATCATATTTTAATTTAATCGAAACGTTTTGATTGCATTTTTTGAGGCAGGTTCATAAAAATATCATTATTTTGGTGCATAGCGACGAACAACGTTGCGATGTATATAAGTTAAACAAGCGAAGCGCCCAGGGCTGTTTTAAGCAAGGAAACAAATCTCTGCCGTTGCGATTAAAACAGCATAACTTCTTACCAATTGTTCTAACGGAAATAACCCTGTCACGAAATCAGCTTCGCTTGCTGGACGATCTGAAGTTATTGGTCTAAGGTAAAAAAGTCTTTGATAACAGCGTCTCCCCTGACGGTTACTGATCGCGCAACAAACAGGCTCTGTATACACGTAAGTGCATTACTGTGCAGATTGTGGCAAATCAGTCCCCCAATTTGTGCGGCTGATCGAGACACGTTTAAAAATGGCTTGCCATTATTTAAGTTGTATGTGATAACACGGTTTGGGTCAAACGAGGTACAGTTCTGTTTATGTGTGGCATTTTCAGTAAAGAAGTCCTGAGTAAACACGTTGTCGTTGAATACCGCTTCTCTGCCGAACCTTATATTAGTGCCTCATGCAGTAATGTCTCAGTTTTATCTCAGTGAATGCCCACGGGCTAAGAAAACATTCAAAGGAATTTTGCAAATGGCAAAGATTAAAGGTCAAGTTAAGTGGTTCAACGAGTCTAAAGGTTTTGGTTTCATTACTCCTGCTGACGGCAGCAAAGATGTGTTCGTACACTTCTCTGCAATCCAGGGTAACGGCTTCAAAACTCTGGCTGAAGGCCAGAACGTTGAGTTCGAAATTCAGGACGGCCAGAAAGGTCCGGCTGCTGTTAACGTAACCGCTATCTGATCGAACCCCTGCCTTGTCTGAAGCGTTTCGACGTTTCAGTTGCAGAGATAAAGCCTCGCTTGTGCGGGGCTTTTTAATGCAATTTTTTCAAAGTGTTACCACCTGCGTCTCTGTTTGCAGTTTGTTGCAAAGCTGCGAGAGTATTAGCATTGTTTTCCCCATCAGGACGCAAATTTGCCGTTAAATCAGGGCGTTGTTATTCAGCCCTGGAGTTCTGGTGAAAAAGAAACCCGTCAATCCCGCAGCAAACTTCACCCCGTTACGTTTTGCCCTTCTGTGTGTCGCCATTCTTGGCAGCCTGGTTTTCCTGCTCGGGCGCGTCGCCTGGCTGCAGATTGTGAAACCGGATCCCCTCGTTAAGCAGGAGGATATGCGCTCCCTGCGGGAAGTCGCGATTAACGCTCCGAGAGGAATGATAGTCGACAGGGCGGGGCGGCCGTTGGCGGTGAGCGTGCCGGTGCAGGCAGTGTGGGCCGATCCGAAAACGGTGCTGGCGAAAGGTGGGGTCGGATTTGATAATCGCTGGCAGGCGTTAGCCAGTGCGCTGCATTTGTCCCTTCCCAACCTTGCCGCGCGAATCAACAGCAATCCGCAGGGGCGTTTTATCTATCTGGCTCGCCAGGTGGATCCTGCCCAAGCCCAGTGGATCGATAAGCTCCATCTACCGGGTATCAGCCTGCGCGATGAGTCCCGGCGCTTCTACCCGGCCGGGCACGTGGCGGCCAATCTTATCGGCTTTACCAATATCGACGGGCAGGGTATTGAAGGAATAGAGAAAAGCTTTAATGCGCAGTTGACCGGTAAGCCCGGCCTGCGACGCGTTCGCGAAGATCGCTACGGTCATGTGATTGAGAATATTACCGAAGTTCCGCCCGTACCGGCCCATAATATTCAGTTGAGTATTGACGAGCGGCTGCAAACTATCACCGAAGATGCGCTGGACAATGCCGTGGCGTGGAACAAAGCGGAATCGGGCGCGGCGGTGCTGATCAATATCCAGACCGGGGAGATCCTCGCTATGGCCAACTTCCCGGATTTCAATCCCAATAACCGTGACGGTGCCACGCTGAATGATTTTCGTAATCGCGCCATCAGCGACACCTTTGAACCTGGCTCCACCGTCAAGCCACTGGTACTGATGACCGCGTTACAGCAAGGGCTGGTGCAGCCAGACAGTGTTATCGACACCCATCCCTACACTCTGGCCGGACACCGCATTCGCGACGTCGGTTACTACCCGGAACTGACGCTAACCGGCATCCTGCAAAAATCGAGCGATACCGGCGTGTCCCGCCTCTCACTGGCAAATGCCGATTCCAGCGTCTGCTGGACACCTATCATGGGTTTGGTTTTGGTCGCTCTACCGGCCTGGGATTAACAGGGGAGAGCAGCGGCCTGCTGCCTGAGCGTAAATTCTGGAGCCAGCTCGATCGCGCTACCTTTGCGTTTGGCTATGGCCTGATGGTAACTCCGCTTCAGCTGGCGCATGTCTATGCCACCATTGGCGGCAATGGCCTGGAACGTCCACTCTCCATTACTCGTATTGATCCGCCGGTGATCGGCACGCAGGTGATGCCAGCATCTATTGTGCAGGGAGGTGGAGCACATGATGGAGAGCGTGGCCTTGCCTGGCGGCGGCGGGGTTAAGGCAGCAGTGCGTGATTACCGCGTAGCGGTGAAAACCGGCACCGCGAAGAAAATCGATGACCGCGGCAACTATGTTGATAAATATGTGGCCTATACCGCCGGTGTTGCACCAGCCAGCCGGCCTGTCTTCGCCCTGGCGGTGGTCATTAACGATCCACAAAACGGCGCCTATTACGGCGGGGCGGTCTCCGCACCCGTGTTCAGCCAGATTATGGGTGACGTGCTGCGCATCGAAAACATCAAACCTGATGGATTACCGGCCGATTCCAGCCATCTCATCGTAATGCGTTAAGCAAGGCGTTTTACAGCGGGGCGATTAGCGGTAACACTTTCGCCTTTATGATTGCCCGGAGTTCCCATGACATTCTGCTGTCCTCTTTGCCACGCGCCGCTGGCGCATACGGATAAAAGTTACGCCTGCCCACAAGGGCATCGGTACGATATGGCGAAAGAGGGCTATGTCAATCTGCTGCCGGTACAGCATAAGCGTTCGCGCGATCCGGGCGACAGCGCAGAGATGATGCAGGCGCGCAGAGCCTTTCTCGATGCGGGTCATTATCAGCCTTTGCGCGACGAAGTTGCCGGGAAGCTGGCGGCGTTATTACCTGCAGGGGCGACATCAATTCTCGATATTGGCTGTGGGGAAGGGTATTACACCGCCGCCTTTGCCGACACCGCCCGGGAAAAAAGGCGCGTCGACCTTCGGGCTGGATGTCTCAAAATCCGCCATCCGCGCTGCAGCCAAACGCTATTCGCAGGCCACCTTTTGCGTGGCATCCAGCCACCGTCTGCCGTTTGAACAGAGCAGTATGGATGCGGTGATCCGTATCTACGCCCCCTGCAAAGGCGAAGAGTTAGCCCGGTAGTGAAAGAGGGGGGCTGGGTGATCACCGTTACGCCAGGTCCACGTCACCTGATGGAGCTGAAAGGGCTGATTTACAATGAGGTTCTGCTGCATGCGCCGCACTCGGAGCAACTGGCAGGCTTTGTACTTCGGGAGGAGCAATCGCTGGCTTATAACATGTCCCTGAGCGGAACTGAGGCAGTGGCGCTGTTACAGATGACGCCGTTCGCATGGCGGGCAAAACCAGAAGTGTGGGAGACGCTGGCAAAACAGGAACTCTTCAGCTGCCAGACAGATTTTAGCATCCACTGCTGGCAGCGCGTCGGTTAACCGGCGAAGTGGCTCCACATAATCTGCACGCCAATACCGATTAACACGATACCGCCGAGGATCTCGGCGCGTTTGCCTAACAGCGGCCGATAAACCGGCCGACCATCATCCCCCAGGGTGGACATGATTAAGGTCGCGCAACCAATTGCCAGCGCGGTGGCAATGATGTTCACCTGCAGGAACGCCAGCCCGACCGCCTACCGCCATTGCATCAAGGCTGGTGGCGATCGCCGTGGTGACCAGCAGCCAGAAGCCGTGACGCTGAACCGGCTCGTCGTCACCGACATCATTGCGAATACCTTCGATAACCATACGTCCGCCGAGGAAGGTCAGCAGGATAAAAGCGATCCAGTGGTTCCATTCCAGCACGAACTGGCTGGCAAGCATCCCCAGACCCCAGCCGATCAGCGGCGTCAGGGTTTCGAATAGCGCCGAAGATAAGGCCGGTACGCAGGGCTTCAGAGAATTTAGGTTTGTGGAGCGTGGCGCCTTTCCCCATGGAGGCGGCAAAAGCATCCATAGACATACCAAAGGCCAGAAGAAGTGTTGCAGAGAGGTTCATCAGCGCGTCCAGACCGGGAATATCCATATGACACATCACTGCCCCCAGTAAACAGCAGTTGATGCGTCTATGGTCTCGCCTGATCCCTCCTGCCTGACGCAGAAACAATCCGTACGTGCCACGTTTTGCAACGAGTATGTTGACACGTACATTTCCGGCATACCGGAAATCGGCTACTCCCCAACGACGGGCGCAACCTTAACATATTTTGAGAAGTTAAAACAACAACCGGAAAGTATTATTCGTTCTATTCGATGATAACGATTTTCATTTGGATGTGGATGTGAAAATAACGTTAAGAATATGGCGTGTATTCACAAAAGAAATATAGCTTTGGCTATAAGGCAGGGTAAAACCCACATCCAAATATAGCCAAGGCTATTATTTTAACTCATTGAGTTTTAACGAGTAAGTGATATATCTTCTCGAGATCGTCGATATTCTTTACCCGGATAAGCAGGCGTCGCTGCTCTAATTGCATCACCAGTACGCCGTCTTCTGATAAATTCATCTCTTTAATGCGGTTATATTCTATCCAGACATTGGCGAAAAAGAACCCAGCAGGTTTGAAGATTATTTTCGGCACCCGCATCCAGAACAGATAAAAGGCCATTAATGCCAGTGCACATAATAACCATGTGGTTAATAAAGCACCCTGGCTCATCACGTTGTTATAAATCAGGATCATCAGCAGGCCAGCAAAGATGACACCATCAACGCGGCCGCGACGCAGCAGGGGGATCGTGAGCAAGGTCGTACCGTTGCGGCGGGGCATGATCAATTCGTCGTAAATGGCATACGCCAGAAGGGCAGCAATAAAGACAACCAGTACGATGTCCGTGACCGTCATTCATCCTCCAGATAAAAAAACGGGGGCATACTTGCCCCCGGTGTATTCAGCAAAAACTTACAGACCCAGCAGACCGATAGCGTAACCCACGATACCGATAACGAAGAAGCCGACGATGATCCACAGCGCATTCACCTTCTTACGCAGCAGCCACATACAGGCGAAGGTCAACAGCAGCGGCACCAGGCCCGGCATCAGTTGGTCAAGGATGGTTTGTACCGTGGTCACGCGCGTCTGGCCATCCTGGCCGGTGATGGTTGACACCACCAGCGGGATGTTGACGTGCGTCCACTTGTTCACCAACGCCCCCATGACAAACAGGCCGAGGATTGACGCCCCCTCGGTCAGTTTTTGCAGGAAGCCGCCGCCCATATCCTGAACGATATCCACGCCCTTACGGTAGCCGTACGCCACGCCGTAGTAACGGGTCGCCAGACGTACCACGTTGAACAGGATAAAGAACAGCAGAGGACCAAGCAGGCTACCGCTCATGGCAATACCCGCACCCAGCGCTGCAAAGACCGGACGTACAGTCCCCAGAAGATCGGGTCACCAACGCCTGCCAGCGGCCCCATCAGACCTACTTTGATACCGTTGATGGCACCATCGTCGATCTCCAGCACCGTTCGCACGCTGCTCTTCCATCGCCAGCGTTACGCCCAGTACCGGGGCCGCGACGTAAGGGTGGGTGTTGAAGAATTCCAGGTGACGCTTAATCGCCTGACGACGCGCGTCGTTGTTTTCCGGGTACAGACGTTTGATCGCCGGCACCATCGAGAAGCAGAAGCCCAGCGCCTGCATTACGTTCGAAGTTCCATGAACCCTGGAACAGGTTTGAACGGATGAACACGCCAACGAATATCCCCTGGAGTCAGTTTTTTCTGAGGGGTAGTTTTAGTCATATCAACCATGTCGCTCACCTGCTAGTCCAGTTCGTTATCGAGATCGTTATTACCAGCAACCTGTGCACCACCGGCTACGCGGTTATATTTCGGGCTGAGCTGGATGTAGAGGATAGCCATTACCGCACCCAATCCACGCCCAGTGCAACCAGGTTGAAGTTGGTAAATGCCGCGGTAACAAAGCCGAGGTAGAAGAAAGGCATCAGGTAGCCTGCGCGCATCATGTTGATGACCATCGCATAACCCACCACCACGATCATGCCACCCGCAATGTTCAGACCGCCGGTAACCACCTCTGGAATAGCGTTCAGCATGCTCTGCACTTCACTGGTGCCGACAGAGATCGCCACGATGACCGCCGGGATAGCAATACGCATCGCCTGCAGGAACAGGGACGAGACGTGGATCCAGGAGAGCGCCGTCAGGTTGCCATTCTCCGCTGCCTTGTCAGCCGCATGCTGGAACGCAACGGTGATGGTACGCACGATGATGGTCAGAACCTGACCTGCAGCTGCCAGTGGAATAGCCAGCGCGATACCGGCACCGATGTTTTGATGGCCGGCAATAACCAGAACGGTAGAGATGATGGAGGCAAGCGCCGCATCCGGGGCCACGGCGGCACCGATGTTCATCCAGCCGAGGGCGATCATTTCCAGGGTACCACCGATGATGATACCGGTTTTCATATCCCCGAGAACGGCACCGATTAACGTACAGGCAACCAGCGGACGGTGAAACTGAAATTCATCAAGTACGGATTCCATACCCGCTATACAAGCGACGACGAACACCAGCACAATCTGAAGAGTGGTAATCTCCATTGTACTTCTCCTATGACATAAGCTTTATGTGAAAATCAGCGCAGGGTTATTTCCCGACTTTGCCGATCAAATCCATCATTTTCAGTTTCTGATCGGTGGAAACTTTACGAGCCTCAAGCTCAATACCGCGGGCATTGAGTTTTTTAAAGGCTTCGATATCTTTCTCATCGACTGAAATCGCATTGTTCACCTGGGTTTTACCCTGACGGAACGCCATACCACCAATGTTGACGGACGTAATGTTCACGCCGCCTTCGACAACGCGTTCAACGTCTGTCGGATTGGTAAACAGCAGCATGATGCGTTCACCCGCATATTTCGGGTTGTTATAAACGCGGATCATTTTGGCAACGTCCACCACGTGGGCGGTCACGCCCGGCGGCGCTACCTGGGTGAGGAGGGTTTTACGGACCGTATCGGCGGCCACTTCATCGCTGACCACGATGATGCGCTGCACGTTGGTCTCTTTGGTCCAGCGGGTCGCAACCTGACCATGAATCAAACGGTCGTCAATACGTGCCAGGCCAATCTGCATGTAATCGTTCGGACCCATCGGCTTTTGCGAGGCGGCGGGGTTTCGCAGCCGCTGCGGCGGCAACGGGTGCGGCTTTTGCTACCTCAACCGGTTTCGCTTTTCAGCGCTTTCACGCCTTCGCGGCCCGTTTCGACCGCCAGCGCAACCAGCTCGTCAAAGGTTGGGTTATCGTCGCGTGCCATCAGGGTTTCAACAGCATCGGAATATTGACCCCGGCGACCACCTCATACTGCTCTTTATCGACCACAATGCGGCTGGCGGCGTTAAACGGCTGCCTCCCCATGTGTCAACAAGGAACAATACGCCGCTGCTGGTATCCAGTCTGGACAGTTGAGCCGTGTATTTTTCTATCAATGTCTCGGCGTTTTCACCGGGAACGAAATCGATCCAGCCGACGTTTTCCTGTTCGCCTAAAAGCATTTCTGCGGTTTTAAGTAACTGCTCTGCAGCCCAACCATGTGTGCCTATAACAATAGCAATAGTCACTTGCTACCTCCTTTTAATATCGTTAATGCCCCGCACGAGTGAGGCATTAGTGATCATCTTCGAAAGAACGAATCGATTCAGATAAGGGTTAGAGTTCAATGAACTAAGACTTACGCGATTTATTTTAGACAGTGAAAAAATAATTTATGTGATGAAGATCCGTAATTTAGCCTAAGCCAACCAGATATTTCTGTGATCGAAATAAGCACGGAAACATCTGTTTGCAAAGGAAAGTAAATCTTTGCCACAAAGCCCAGGTCTCTGATATGTTTAGCTTCCGTTTACTTGTCAGGAGTATTGGGCAGTAGCCCACTGTATGGACCGTCACCGACGCCAGTCACACATCCGGCCAACTCTGGCCAGCCTTACCGGCTATTCACGCCACTCACTGTTAACGCCTTTTACCGTTTCGCCCGAATCTGTCGTGGCGCCGTTTTGCCATTCCTTTAGCAGGAGCTTGTCATGGAATTCTTAATGGACCCGCAAATCTGGGTAGGATTGCTCACGCTGGTTGTGCTTGAGATCGTTCTCGGCATCGATAACCTGGTGTTTATTGCTATCCTTGCCGATAAACTTCCGCCTAAACAACGAGATAAAGCACGTTTAATCGGCCTGTCACTGGCGCTGATCATGCGTCTTGCACTGCTGTCGGTCATCTCCTGGATGGTGACGCTGACGCAACCGCTGTTCACCGCATTCGATTTCACCTTCTCAGGGCGTGACCTGATCATGCTGCTGGGGGGGATATTCCTGCTCTTCAAAGCCACAACCGAGCTTCATGAACGGCTGGAAAACCGCCAGCATGATGACGGACACGGTAAAGGCTACGCCAGCTTCTGGGTGGTGGTACTGCAAATTGTGGTGCTGGATGCCGTCTTCTCCCTCGACGCGGTGATTACCGCTGTCGGTATGGTGAACCATCTGCCGGTGATGATGGCTGCCGTGATCATTGCGATGGCGGTGATGTTGCTCGCCTCGAAGCCGTTGACACGATTCGTCAACCAGCATCCGACCGTGGTGGTGCTCTGTCTGAGCTTCCTGCTGATGATTGGTCTGAGCCTGGTGGCAGAAGGTTTCGGCTTCCATATTCCGAAAGGCTATCTGTACGCCGCAATTGGTTTCTCCATCATTATAGAGATGTTTAACCAGATTGCCCGTCGCAACTTTATTCGCCAGCAGTCAAACCAGCCGCTGCGTGCCCGTACCGCTGATGCGATCCTGCGTCTGATGGGCGGCCGCCGTGAAGCCAAAGCCCAGCAGGACAGCGATAACCATGTTCCGGTGCCGGTCCCGGAAGGCGCCTTTGTGGAAGAAGAGCGTTATATGATCAACGGCGTTCTGTCGCTGGCCTCGCGCTCACTGCGTGGGATCATGACCCCGCGTGGCGAGATCAGCTGGGTTGACGCCAGCCTGAGCGTGGAAGAAATCCGCCAGCAGCTGCTCTCCTCCCCGCATAGCCTGTTCCCGGTGTGTCGCGGTGAGCTGGATGAGATCATTGGTGTTGTGCGCGCCAAAGAGATGCTGGTGGCGCTGGAAGAGGGGGGCAAACGTTGAAGCCATTGCCGCTGCGTCGCCTGCCATCGTGGTGCCAGAAACCCTCGACCCGATCAACCTGCTTGGCGTACTGCGCCGTGCCCGGGGTAGCTTTGTTATCGTGACCAACGAGTTTGGCGTGGTACAGGGTCTGGTTACGCCGCTGGACGTACTGGAAGCGATTGCCGGTGAGTTCCCGGATGCTGACGAAACGCCAGAAATCATCAATGACGGTGATGGCTGGCTGGTCAAAGGCACCACTGACCTGCATGCTCTGCAACATACGCTGGGTCTGGAACATCTGACCAACCACGATGAGGATATTGCGACGGTGGCCGGTCTGGTGATTGCCGTTAACGGTCAAATCCCGCGTACCGGTGATGTTCTCGAATTACCGCCGCTGAAGATAACAATCGTAACCGCCAATGATTACCGCGTTGACCTGGTGCGCATTGTTAAAGAGCAATCTGCCCACGACGAAGAAGAGTAATCAGGGTAATAGCGGCATCATCGTCCCGTTATGCGTGGCTGGCGGAGGTGAACTCTCCGCCAGCCACTGCGGGAAATCCCGCAGTGGCATTGGCCGCGCATACAGGAACCCCTGCAAAAACTCCACGCCGTGCAGGCGAAGATGGCTGGGCCTGGTCGCAGGTCTCCACCCCCTCCGCCACCAGCTCAATGTTCAGGCGTTGAGCGAGGCAATAATAATATCCGTCACCGTCGAATTAACGGCATCGGTGCCAATAGCGGCGGTGAAGGATTTATCAATTTTTAGCACCTCAGGATTGAGTTTTTCCAGCCACGAGAGCGAGCTGTTGCCGGTGCCGAAATCATCGATCGCCAGCTTGACCCCTTTCTGATGCAGTGCCTCCACAATGTTGTAATCCATCTCCAGCAGGGTATCGCGCTCGGTAAGTTCAATCACCAGTTGCTGTGCTGGCTGGGCGCTGAACCAGACGTGGTTCAGGTCGTGGAGAAGCACCCCGTCGCGAAAATGGCTGGCCGCCACGTTAATGCCAATATGAAAACCCGACACGGTGGGGAATATTGGCAGATGGTTGACGGTTTCAATCAGCACGTAGCGGGTGAGGGGGGACAATCAGGTTATGCTCCTCTGCCAGCGGAATAAAGATATCCGGAGAAATCCACCCCTGCCGCGGGTTATTCCAGCGCAGAAGAATTTCCACCCCGACACAATCCTGCTTTTGGGCATCGATCAGCGGCTGGCAAAACAGCTCGAACTCACCGGTCGCCAGCCCGTAATTGATCTCTCGCGTAAAGCTCATCCGACTGGCAGTGGCAAGCCAGGCGATATACCCCACCAGCATGGTGAGTATCACCGCCAGCGGCAGCTGTAAGGGCAGGCTTCTCAGCGCCAGGTCCGTCGGGCCGGGGCCGTTCACGGTAATGGTGAAAGGGAAATTGCCGGAGGCCTGCTGATACACTGTCTGGTCGCTGTCAAACACCAGCGCATCCGAGAGCTGGCGGTCATGATTCAGATGTTTTCCGCCCACGCTGAGGTTGACGTCGTTGATGATCGGCAGCTCTGGCTCCAGCAGCAGTCGGGCAATGAGCTCGATATTGACAATTTCCATGACCCCATCGTCACCTTCGCCGGGCACCGGATACCACTGAATAAGCACCGGGGCTGCCTTGCAGCAAGGCCTCATCGGTAGTGAGAACAGTAAAGGCTGGGAGGCGGGCAGTTGGGGCTGGAACTGGCTGATGGGAATATCGCGTTCGCCGAACATGCTGGAACAGTAGAGAATGCCGTCTTTGATCAGGCCAATCGAGCGCACCGGTTTGCAGGGAGGCGGCCTGTTTACGCAGTAAGAAATTGACCTCCATGCAGGGGCAGGCCGATCAGCGGTTGCACCACGTCGCGCCCGGTCTCCAGAGGCTGCAGGATCTTATCCAGCGTTTCAACCGCATGTGACACGAAGGCGGCGGTAGATTGCTGATTTAAATTGCGCTGTGAAATAAAGCCAATAATTAGCGTGCAAACGAGGGTAGTAAGTGACAACACCAGGCAGACGATAATCCGTTTGCGGCGATAATTGGTAATTATCCTGTGAGCTGTTTGCATGCCACGGCCACCCGAAAAAGCCACTGGCGTGAATGCCCGTGGCAACTCAGGTAGTGTAGTGGGCATTATTTCAGGTAACGAGAAAAGTTCATGAAATTCGCCCATCCGTATCAGATGGGCGAAAAGGGTATGAAAGACAATAGTTGCAGGGACGTCGTCAGAGGATTAGTCGCACTGCACCTTGATCGCCAGCCCGCCGCGAGAGGTTTCGCGGTATTTGGCGTTCATGTCTTTGCCGGTTTCATACATGGTTTCGATCACCTTATCCAGCGAGACGCGCGGTTCGCTGGTGCGGCGCATGGCCATGCGTGAGGCGTTGATGGCTTTCACCGAGGCAATGGCGTTACGTTCGATGCAAGGCACCTGCACCTGACCGGCAACCGGGTCGCAGGTCAGACCGAGGTTATGCTCCATGCCGATCTCTGCGGCGACGCACACCTGTTCCGGGCTGGCGCCCAGCAGCTCAGCGAGACCGGCCGCCGCCATCGAACAGGCCACGCCAACTTCACCCTGACAGCCCACTTCGGCGCCGGAAATAGAGGCGTTTCATCTTATACAGCGCACCCACCGCGCCCGCGGCGAGGAAGTAGCGGATGTAGATGTCCGGGCTAACCGATTCGATAAAGTGATCGTAGTAGGCCAGTACCGCCGGAACGATACCGCAGGCACCGTTGGTCGGTGCCGTCACGACACGTCCACCCGCGGCGTTCTCTTCGTTCACCGCCAGGGCAAACATGTTGACCCAGTCGATCACGTTCATCGGATCGTTGGAATACTTATCGGTGGTGACCAGCATCCGGCGTAGGGCAGAGCACGACGCGGTACACGCAGCGGGCCAGGCAACACGCCTTCGGTGTTGATGCCGCGATCGATACAGGCACGCATGGTCTGCCAGACGTTAGCAAAATAGTCTTCAATCTCTTTTTTGCTGTGCAGCGCCAGTTCGTTCTGCATCACCATGCCAGAGAGGGACAGGCCGGTCTCTTTGCAGCAATCCAGCATCTCTTTTGCTGACGAGAACGGGTAAGGCACGTTCACGTCGCCCGCAGTGTCTTTACCGAAATGCTCTTCGTCGACAATAAAGCCGCCGCCGATGGAGTAATAGGTTTTGCTGTAGACCACTTTATCGCCGTTAAAGGCGTGGATCTGCATCCCGTTTTCATGCAACGAGAGGTTGTCGCTGCGAAAACGCATGCCGTCGTCCTGCGGGGAAATCCACTTCCTGCCGGCCATTGGCCAGCAGCAGACGACCGCGCGTTTCCACGTCGCGGATAAACGCCGGAATGGCGTCAATATCTACGGTGTCCGGCATATTTCCGGCCAGACCCATAATAATGGCGATATCGGTGTGGTGGCCTTTACCCGTTAATGACAGTGAACCGTAAACGTCCACAGCCACACGAGTAATGCTGTCCAGTAATCCTTTTTCGACCAGGGTCATCGACGAACTGTTTACCGGCCTTTCATTGGCCCGACAGTGTGGGAAGAAGAGGGACCAATCCCCACTTTGAACATGTCGAATATACTAATCACTTTAACACTCCTGACAGGGTTACCAGTTTTCCAGTAACGATGTAATAACTTCGCATAGTGTAAGAGGGAAGCCCGTCGTCAGCTTAACTATTCACATGAATTAAACTAATGGCTAAGACGGGATTAACTAATAGCGGGAGGCGGATCGCAAAGGAGTAAAACAGAGCCGAATGTAAAGTATAGTCAAGGTTTCAGGCCGATCTGTAGCGCCAGCTCGCGAATAATTCCTGCGGTCATGCCCCAGACAAAATAATGCTGATACCACGAGAGCCACACCCGATGATCGTGACCACGGCGTTGAATATCCAGGGGATGATAACGACCCAAACGCAGGGCTTCCGCCAATGGCATTTCGAAAACCGACTCCACTTCGTCAACGCTGGCATGGTAGTGCAAATTTGGTGGGATAATCCCGACAACCGGCGTCACCTGAAAACCGGTCACGCTGTCCACCGGGTGGCAGGACACCAATCACCTCGACTTTATGCGGCGGGATCGCCACCTCTTCTTGCGCCTCGCGCAGAGCTGCGGCAATCAACGACGCGTCGGTGCTGTCCACCGCGCCGCCAGGAAACGCCACCTGACCGGCATGTTTACGCATCTGCGAGGAACGACGGGTCAGCAGCAGACCCGGTTGCTCCCGACGCACCACCGGGATTAACACCGCCGCCTGACGCTGATTCAATGAGGTGCTGTTCACCTGCGGGCGCAAAAGCTGAAAACGCGATAAAAAGTTGTCGAGGGTCAGGTCGCGGGTATCCACCAGTTAGCTCTCCAGTTGTTGCAGAATACGATTCACTTTATCAAAGGTTTCCTGATATTCCGCCGCCGCCTGGCTGTCAGCCACCAGACCGCCGCCTGCGGAACAGTAGATCTGTCCGGCCACCGCCGTCAGGGTGCGGATGGTAATGCTGGTGTCCCATCCCGCCGCACAGACTGAGATAGCCGATACTGCCGCACCAGGCGTTTCGGCGATGTGGCTCCAGCTCGTCGATAATTTTCCATCGCCCGCACTTTAGGCGCGCCGGTGATCGACCCGCCCGGGAAGGCGGCACGCAGCAGATCGCAAGCGGTCTGCGCAGGCGGCAGCCGGGCGGTAATGGTGCTGACCAGATGATGCACAGCAGGGAAAGGCTCCACCACGAACAGCTCCGGCACCCGCAACGCTTCCTGGCTCCGCCACCCGGCCAATGTCGTTGCGCATCAGATCGACGATCATCAGGTTCTCCGGCGCGATCCTTTCGGCGAGGCGGCGAGCTTTTCTGCCTGCTGGCGATCGGCATCTGCCTCCGCCAGCCGCGGCAGGGTGCCTTTGATCGGCCGGGTCTGGATGACGCCCTCCGCCAGATGGATAAAACGCTCCGGCGAAAGACTTAAAATGGCCCCCTCTTCAAGGCGTAAAAAGGCGCTGAACGGGGCGCGGTTGCTGGCATTCAGCCGGGTAAAGGCCTGCCACTCGTCGCCCTCATAGCTGGCCTGAAAACGCTGGGCCAGATTCACCTGATAGCAGTCGCCGCTGTGCAAAAAGGCCTGCACGCGATCGAATTTTTCCCGGTATTCCGCCGCCGTCATATTGGCTTGCCAGCCGGAGGTGAGCCGGAACGCGGGCACCGTGGCGGGGGCGCGATGTGATTCCAGCCACGCCAGCCTTGCTCCGGCATCGCCATGGCACACCAGCGAGACGCTTTGCTGTTGATGATCGACCACGATCGCCCAGTCATACAGGCCGACAGCCATGTCTGCCAGGGTGATATCGCGCTCGGCCCGTTCCGGCAGCTTTTCAAAGCGGCGGCCAAGGTCGTAGCCAAACAACCCCAGCGCGCCACCCTGGAAGGGCAGGGCCGGATTCGGCGTGCAGGGCAGGCCCATCTCATCAAGCGCCTGCTGGAGCAAACTCAACGGGCAGGCGTCCGAGTGAACACCGTCAATCAGGGTATCCGCGCCATGGGTCACCAGCGTCGTGCGCGGGTCGGCCACCAGAATGTCAAAGCGACTGTAAGGATGATCCGCATGGCCGGAGTGCAGCAGCATTGCCCAGGGGAGATGGCTTATTGGCGCGAACCAGAATTCTGCGGCGTCCGTGCGCCAGGGTAATGTCAAAACAGTGGGGGATAACGGGTTCATGGGTGGTAGACTACCGGGCAGCGTGAAATAATTAGCGCTGATAATTTAGCAGGAGTTGACGATGTTTGCAGGTTTACCTTCACTGAGCCACGACCAGCAGCAAAAGGCCGTCGAGCGTATTCAGGAGCTGATGTCCCAGGGGATGAGCAGCGGACAGGCGATTTCTCAGGTAGCACAGGAGCTGCGCGCCACCCATACCGGCGAACGGATCGTGGCGCGCTTTGAAGATGAGGATGAAGAAGAGTAACGCGCTTACACCGCGGCGATAATCTTAATCTCAACCTTATACTGCGGTTTCATCAGCGTCGCCTGTACCGTGCAGCGTACAGGCGCGTGACCGGCCACCACCCACTCATCCCAGGCTTTGTTCATCGCCGCAAAATCGTCTTTGCTGGCAAGGAAAATGGTCGCATCCAGAATGCGGGACTTGTCGCTGCCCTGTTTTTCCAGCACCGCGTCGATCTGCGCCAGGGTATTGGCGGTCTGCTCATAGGCCTCAGCATCGAGATTCGCCGGTACGCCGGTGTAGTACAGGGTCTGGTTGTGGATCACAACATCTGACCAGCGGGCTTCGGCATCAATGCGCACAATTGTCATACAGGTTTCCTTATGAATGTCTGTTTCAGCAGGCAAGACTGCCATATTGTTTTGCCTGCGTCACTCTCGACTGGCGCCAGGACGAGCGGCCTGACATAATCCCCTGTGCAAAAATACAGGGGGCAGAGTGGCAGACGATTTCGCAGCAGACGGACAATTAGCAAAGGCAATTCCCGGTTTTAAGCCGCGCGAGCCGCAGCGTCAGATGGCGCACGCGGTCGCCGATGCCATCGACAGCGCCCAGCCGCTGGTGGTAGAAGCAGGAACCGGCACCGGTAAAACCTATGCCTATCTCGCGCCCGCGCTGCGCGCCAAAAAGAAAGTGATCATCTCCACCGGCTCAAAAGCGTTGCAGGATCAGCTTTACAGTCGCGATCTGCCCACCGTGGCCAAAGCCCTCAAATACAAAGGCCGCCTGGCCTTGCTGAAAGGGCGCTCTAACTACCTCTGTATTGAACGTCTCGAACAACAGGCGCTGGCGGGAGGCGATCTGCCGGTACAGACCCTCAGTGATGTGATCATTCTGCGCAGCTGGGTCAACCAGACCCTCGACGGGGACATCAGCACCTGCGCCAATGTGGCGGAAGATTCTGCCGTCTGGCCGCTGGTCACCAGCACCAATGATAACTGTCTCGGCAGCGACTGCCCGTTTATATAAAGACTGTTTCGTGGTCAAAGCACGTAAAACGGCGATGGATGCCGACGTGGTAGTGGTCAACCATCATCTGTTCCTCGCAGATATGGTGGTGAAGGAGGGCGGCTTTGGCGAGCTGATCCCGAGGCCGACGTATTGATTTTCGATGAAGCCCATCAGCTCCCCGATATCGCCAGTCAGTATTTCGGCCAGTCCCTCTCCAGCCGCCAGTTGCTGGACCTGGCGAAAGATTTCACCATCGCCTACCGCACTGAACTGAAAGATACCCAGCAGCTGCAGAAGTGCGGCGACCGCCTGGCGCAAAGCACGCAGGATTTCCGCATGCAGCTGGGCGATCCAGGCTATCGCGGCAATCTGCGCGAAGTGCTGGCCGATCAGCATATCCAGCGTGCGCTGCTGCTGCTCGACGATGCGCTGGAGCTTTGTTACGACGTGGCGAAGCTCTCTCTCGGCCGTTCGGCGCTGCTGGATGCCGCCTTCGAGCGCGCCACGCTGTACCGTGCCCGCCTGAAGCGGCTGAAAGAGTTTAACCAGCCAGGCTATAGCTACTGGTATGAATGCAACTCACGCCATTTTACCCTTGCCCTGACGCCGCTCACGGTGGCCGATAAGTTCCAGGAAGTGATGGCCCAGAAACCGGGCAGCTGGATCTTTACCTCCGCCACGCTGTCGGTCAACGACGATCTGCACCACTTCACCGAACGTCTCGGCATCACAGAAGCGAAATCCCTGCTCCTGCCCAGCCCCTTTGATTACGCCACCCAGGCGCTGCTCTGCGTGCCGCGTAATTTTGCCGCTGCCTAATCAGCCCGGCGCCGCCCGCCATCTGGCGGCCATGCTCAAACCGATGATCGAGGCCAATAACGGCCGCTGCTTTATGCTCTGTACCTCGCACGCCATGATGCGTGACCTGGCGGAGCAGTTCCGGGCCACCATGACCCTGCCGGTGCTGTTGCAGGGTGAAACCAGCAAAGGGCAGCTGTTGCAACAGTTTGTCACGGCAGGCAACGCCCTGCTGGTGGCGACCAGCAGCTTCTGGGAAGGGGTGGACGTGCGCGGCGACGCCCCTGTCGCTGGTGATCATCGACAAACTGCCCTTTACCCTCGCCGGACGATCCACTGCTGAAGGCGCGCATGGAAGATTGCCGCCTGCGCGGTGGCGATCCCTTTGACGAGGTGCAGCTCCCGGACGCGGTTATCACCCTTAAGCAGGGAGTGGGGCGTCTGATCCGCGACGTGGACGATCGCGGGGTACTGGTGATCTGCGATAACCGGCTGGTGATGCGCCCGTACGGGGCTACATTTATCGCCAGCCTGCCGCCGGCACCGCGCACCCGGGATATCGATCGCGCGGTGCGCTTCCTGGCGGCGTCTGAGGCGGAGTAATTTACTGACGGGTGTGTTAAAATGCGCGCCTTTTTGTGACTGACCCTTGCGAGAGCGCGACAACACATGCGAATTCTGGCTATTGATACCGCCACAGAGGCCTGCTCTGTTGCCCTGTGGAACGACGGTAAACTCTGTGCTCATTTCGAAGAGTGCCCCCGGGAACATACCCAACGTATCCTGCCTTTGGTGAAGATGATCCTCGCCGAAGGCAACACCTCCCTGAATAATCTCGATGCCCTGGCCTATGGCCGTGGTCCCGGCAGCTTTACCGGCGTGCGCATCGGTATTGGCATTGCCCAGGGTCTGGCGCTGGGTGCCGAACTGCCGATGATTGGCGTCTCGACGCTCGCCACTATGGCCGAGGGCGCCTGGCGTAACACCGGGGCGACCCGCGTACTGGCCGCCATCGACGCCCGAATGGGCGAAGTCTACTGGGCGGAATACACCCGCGATGAGCAGGGCGTATGGCGCGGTGAAGAGAGCGAAGCTGTACTTACGCCGGAAGCGGCGGGCGAGCGCATGAAGCAGCTTTCCGGCGAGTGGGCAACCGTCGGAACCGGCTGGCCAGCGTGGCCGGAGATGGCAAAAGAGAGCGGCCTGACGCTGGTGGATGGCAAGGTGCTGCTGCCTGCCGCGGAAGATATGCTGCCTATCGCCCGTCAACTGCTGGCCGCAGGTAATACCGTGGCGGTCGAGAAGGCCGAACCGGTTTATTTGCGAAACACCGTAGCGTGGAAGAAACTTCCAGGCCGGGAGTGAATCTCAGTATCAGAGCCTGAGAAAAAGGAGTCGCATCATGGCGGTTCAAAAATATGTAGTTCGTCTGCTGACCGTCGGGGCGCTGGCCCTGGCATTAACAGGATGTGTCTCTGTCCCTGATGCGATCAAGGGCAGCAGCCCTACGCCGCAGCAGGATCTGGTCCGGGTAATGAATGCCCCAGAACTGTATGTCGGCCAGGAAGCACGCTTCGGCGGCAAAGTGGTGGAGGTCTTCAACCAGCAGGGGAAAACCCGTCTGGAAATCGCCACCGTTCCGCTGGACAGCGGTGCGCGGCCGATTCTGGGTGACGCCTCGCGCGGACGCATCTATGCCGATGTGAATGGTTTCCTCGACCCGGTGGACTTCCGTGGTCAACTGATCACCGTGGTCGGTACGATTGCCGGCGCGGAGCAGGGCAAAATTGGCAACACGCCGTACAAATTTATGGTCCTGCAAACCAACGGCTATAAACGCTGGCGGGTGGTGCAGCAGGTGATGATGCCGCCGCCGGTCGATCCCTGGTACTGGGGACCGCATCCCCTGGCGGTATGGCTATGGTTACGGTGGCTGGCCAGCTTACGGCCCCGGACCCGCTCAGGTTCGGACAGTAGTAACAGAGTAAGTAACTGTTATTATTGAATAAGAAACAGCGGCCCGGCCGCTGTTTCGTTTTTTCCACGGTTATAACAAAAATAAATAGTGACGCGCTTCGCAACCTTAAATCCGGACAATAAATAAACTGGTACGCTGAGTTAATATTATGTTAACGACTTGTTTATTAACCGGGGCTGTGATGACGACGAACACGCATTTCAGAGGTGATGTAGTGAAGAAGGTTTGGCTTAACCGTTATCCTGCGGATGTGCCTGCAGAGATAAATCCTGACCGTTATCAATCCCTGGTTGAACTGTTTGAACATTCCGTCACGCGCTACGCCGATCAGCCTGCGTTTGTGAACATGGGCGAGGTGATGACCTTCCGTAAGCTGGAAGAGCGCAGCCGGGCATTTGCGGCCTACCTGCAACAGGGCTTAGGCCTGAAAAAAGGCGATCGGGTAGCATTGATGATGCCTAATCTGCTGCAGTATCCGGTGGCACTGTTTGGCATCCTGCGCGCCGGGATGATCGTGGTTAACGTCAACCCGCTCTACACCCCGCGTGAGCTGGAGCACCAGCTGAACGACAGCGGCGCGGCGGCGATTGTGATTGTCTCAAACTTCGCGCACACCCTGGAAAAAGTGGTCGATAAGACGCAGGTCAAACACGTTATTCTCACCCGAATGGGCGATCAGCTCTCCACTGCGAAAGGGACGCTGGTTAACTTCGTCGTCAAGTACGTTAAACGTCTGGTGCCAAAATATCACCTGCCGGACGCCATCTCCTTCCGCCGGGCGCTGCACAACGGCTACCGGATGCAGTACGTGAAACCGGAAGTGGTGTCCCAGGATCTGGCCTTCCTGCAGTACACCGGCGGCACCACCGGAGTTGCGAAAGGGGCGATGCTCACCCACCGCAACATGCTGGCGAACCTCGAGCAGGTGAACGCCACCTACGGCCCGCTGCTGCATCGCGGCAAAGAGCTGGTGATCACCGCGCTGCCGCTCTATCACATCTTCGCGCTGACCATGAACTGCCTGCTATTTATCGAGCTGGGTGGGCAGAACGTCCTGATCACCAACCCGCGCGACATTCCGGGCCTGGTGAAAGAGCTGGCGAAATATCCGTTTACCGCCATGACGGGGGTAAACACGCTGTTCAACGCCCTGTTGAACAACAAAGAGTTCCAGCAGCTTGATTTCTCGACTCTGCATCTGTCGGCGGGCGGCGGGATGCCGGTGCAACAGGCGGTGGCGGAACGCTGGGTGAAGCTCACCGGCCAGTATCTGCTGGAGGGCTATGGCCTGACCGAGTGCGCCCCGCTGGTGAGCGTGAACCCGCACGATATCGATTACCACAGTGGCAGCATTGGCCTGCCGGTGCCCTCCACTGAAGCCAAACTGGTGGATGACGAGGATAACGAAGTGCCGCATGGCGAACCGGGCGAGCTGTGCGTGAAAGGGCCGCAGGTGATGCTGGGCTACTGGCAGCGCCCGGACGCCACCGATGAAATCATTAAAGACGGCTGGCTGCACACCGGGGATATCGCGGTGATGGACGACGAAGGCTTCCTGCGAATCGTCGATCGTAAGAAAGACATGATCCTGGTCTCCGGGTTTAACGTCTATCCGAACGAGATCGAAGATGTGGTGATGCAGCACAACGGCGTGCTGGAAGTGGCCGCAGTGGGCGTTCCGGCGGGCAGCAGCGGTGAAACGGTGAAAATCTTTGTGGTGAAAAAAGATCCTGACCTCAGCGAAGAGGCGCTGATCACCTTCTGCCGTCGCCAGCTGACCGGCTACAAAGTGCCGAAACTGGTGGAGTTTCGCGATGAACTGCCAAAATCGAACGTCGGGAAGATATTACGACGAGAATTACGTGACGAAGCCCGCGCCAAAGTAGACAATAAAGCCTGAGCTTCGTGTTAGTCACCCCAAGACGCTGGCCATGCCAGCGTTTTTTTATGGGCGCAAACCTAAGAGAATATGATTTGAATTACCAGATGATCACTACCAACGACGAGCTGGCTTCGCTGTGCGATGTCACCCGTGACGCCCCCGCCATTGCGCTGGATACCGAGTTTGTGCGTACCCGCACCTATTATCCGCAGCTGGGTCTGATCCAGATGTTATGACGGTAAACATGTGTCGCTTATCGACCCGCTGGGGATCACCGGACTGGGCGCCGATGCGCGAGTTGTTGCTGAATACCGCCATCACCAAATACCTGCATGCCGGCAGTGAAGATCTGGAAGTTTTCCTCAATACCTTCGGCATTATGCCGGAACCGCTGATCGACACCCAGATCCTTGCCGCCTTTGCCGGGCGCCCGCTCTCCTGGGGTTTTGCCGCCATGGTGGAAGAGTATACCGGGCTGGTTATCGACAAGAGCGAATCCCGCACCGACTGGCTGGCGCGCCCGTTGACGGAACGCCAGCTGGATTACGCGGCGGCGGATGTGTTTTACCTGCTGCCGATTGCCGGTCAGCTGATGAAAGAGGCTGAAGCTTCCGGCTGGCTGCCTGCCGCCCTGAATGAGTGCCGGATGACGCAGCTGCGTCGTCAGGAGACCACCGATCCAAAAGAGGCCTGGCGCGATATCAACAACGCCTGGCAGCTGCGCACCCGCCAGCTGGCCTGTCTGCAATTACTGGCCGACTGGCGGTCTGCGCAAGGCGCGGGAGCGTGACCTGGCGGTAAACTTTGTGGTGCGTGAAGAGCATCTGTGGGCGGTGGCGCGGTATATGCCGGCAGTCTGGGCGAGCTGGACAGCATCGGGCTTTCCGGTTCGGAGATCCGCTTCCACGGCAAAACCCTGCTGGCACTGGTGGCGAAAGCGCAGGCATTGCCGGATGAGGCGCTGCCGGAACCGCTGTTGAACCTGATGGATATGCCGGGCTATCGCAAAGCGTTCAAGGCGATCAAAGCCCTGGTTCAGGAAGTGGCAGCGGAGAGCAAAGTGAGTGCTGAGCTGCTGGCCTCACGCCGTCAGATTAACCAGCTGTTGAACGCGCACTGGAAGCTGAAACCGCAGAACGGTACGCCTGAATTGATGGCAGGCTGGCGTGGGGAAACTGATGGCCGCTCGCCTGAACGCCTTGCTGGAAGAGTATCCGCAATAATTGCGCTCTGTAACCCCCGGCGGCGCCAGGCTGGCCGGGGTTACAAACGCTGGGCCGGGCAAATAACCTGCCGCCCGGCAATTGCGCTCAATTATGAACGCGACTCTTCCGCTTCCGGCAGGGTCACGTTTAGCTCCAGAATCGAGATATCCCCGTCCTTTTGCTCCAGCTGCACGGTGACCATTTCCGGGTCAATCTGCACATACTTACAGATCACTTCCAGAATATCTTTGCGCAGCTGCGGCAGGTAATGCGGTTCCGCGTCGCTGCGGCGGCGTTCTGCCACGATGATCTGCAGACGCTCTTTTGCGATGTTAGCGGTGCTTTTTTTCCGCGAGAGAAAAAAAGTCCAGTAATGCCATAACTTATCCTCCGAACAGGCGTTTGAGGAAACCTTTCTTCTCTTCTTCGATGAAGCGGAAAGGACGTTCTTCTCCGAGCAGACGATCTACCGTATCCGCATACGCTTTACCGGCGTCTGCGTTAGCGTCGAGGATAACCGGCTCACCCTGGTTAGACGCGCGCAACACGGATTGATCTTCCGGGATGACGCCAACCAGTTTAATGCGCAGGATCTCCAGCACGTCTTCCATACTCAGCATATCACCTTTATTGACACGACCCGGATTATAACGGGTCAGCAGCAGGTGCTCTTTAATCGGTTCTTCGCCATTTTCCGCACGGCGGGATTTCGAGGCGAGGATCCCTAAAATACGGTCGGAGTCACGTACAGACGACACTTCCGGGTTGGTGGTGATGATCGCTTCGTCGGCGAAGTAGAGCGCCATCAGCGCGCCCGTTTCGATGCCTTGCGGGTGAGTCGCAGACCACGAAATCGAAGTCCATTTTTTTCAGCTCATCGAGCACTTTTTCCACGCCTTCACGGGTCAGCGCATCCTTGTCGCGCGTCTGCGAAGCGGGAAGAATATAGAGGTTGTCGGTACGTTTATCTTTAATCATTGCCTGATTCAGCGTGGCGTCACCCTGAATCACGTTCACAAAATCGTACACCACGCGGCGTTCACAACCCATAATCAGGTCAAGGTTACGCAGGCCGATATCGAAATCGATAACGACGGTTTTCTTTCCCTTCTGGGCCAAACCAGTAGCGATGGCCGCGCTGGAGGTGGTCTTGCCAACGCCTCCTTTACCCGAAGTAACAACAATAATGCGTGCCATAGAAATTCCTTGTTAAAAAGGGATCAATTCAACGGTTTGAACGGTCAAAGCGTTGTCTGCCAGCCGCAGACGTGCCGCTTTGCCAGAAAATTCGGCCGGGATGTTATCACTCAGCCAGTAAACCCCTGCGGATGGAGACCAGCTCCGCCTCCAGGTGGGTACAAAAAATTTGCGCATCGCGATCGCCGCTGGCACCCGCCAGCGCACGGCCTCGCATTGAGCCATAAATATGGATATTGCCATCCGCGATCAGCTCCGCCCAGCGCTGACGTGGTTGGTCACAATCAGGTCACAGTTTGGCGCATAAATACGCTGACCGGAACGCACGGGCAGATCAATCAATCGCGTTTTTGTGACAGGAGTAACAGGGAGTTCTGGTGGAGCAGGGGGTTCGGCGCGCGGAGCTTTGTCTTTGCCTTCGTTCAGCAACGGAAGACCCGCACGATCGATTTCGGCTTTCAGTTCAGCGTCTTTACAGCCGCTGATGCCCACAATTCGCAGGCCGGTAGCGGAGACCGCCTGTTGCAAATGGTGCCAGTTTACCGGCGCCTCAAGGCTGCTGACGTTGATGACCACCGGCGCATGGGTAAGAAATGCGGGCGCCTGCGCAATTTTGTCTTCTAACGCCTGACGAATAACCTCGGGTTTTGCTTCATGCAAATGAACCACTGATAAGGTGAAGCTACTGCCTTTAAGCTCGATGGGCGTGTTTGACATCCTGGCCTTACTCAATTTGCTTTTACCACGACCTGTGCGCCGTGATATTCCGAAGAGTATCAGGCATGTTATAGTCACAATTATATTGAGGCAAGTCACCCTCCCGCTTAATTCAGAGTAAATATATGTTTTGTGTGATCTACAGAAGTACCCAGCGCGACCAGACCTACCTGTATGTCGAAAAAAAGGACGATTTTTCCCGTGTGCCTGAGGCACTGATGAAAAGCTTCGGTAAGCCGCAGCTGGTGATGCTGATGCCGCTCGACGGGCGCAAGCAGCTGAGTAACGCCGATCTGGAAAAAGTAAAAACCGCGTTGACGGAACAGGGCTATTATTTACAACTTCCTCCGCCACAAGAGAATTTACTGAAACAGCATCTTGAGGCGCAGGGGAAAAAATAGTTTAGGAGTTTTCTGTCAGCGTCACATTCACCGTTCAGGGGACGTTTATGTATCAACATCATAACTGGCAAGGAGCCTTACTGGATTATCCGGTAAGTAAAGTCGTCTGCGTAGGAAGTAATTACGCAAAGCATATTCAGGAGATGGGAAGTGCGGTTCCAGAAGAGCCAGTGCTGTTCATTAAACCGGAAACGGCGCTCTGTGATATTCGCCAGCCGCTGGCATTACCGCAGGGGCTAGGCTCGGTTCATCACGAAGTGGAGCTGGCGGTGCTGATTGGCGCCACGCTGCGTCAGGCCTCTGAAGATCATGTGCAGAAGGCGATTGCCGGTTATGGTGTGGCGCTGGATCTGACCCTGCGCGACGTGCAGGGCAAAATGAAGAAAGCGGGCCAGCCGTGGGAAAAAGCCAAGGGCTTTGATAATTCCTGCCCAATCTCCGGGTTCGTACCGGCATCGGAATTCCAGGACGATCCGCAGAACACCACCCTGAGCCTGAAGGTAAACGGCGAGGTGCGCCAGCAGGGGTCGACCGCCGACATGATCCACAAGATTGTGCCGCTGATTGCCTATATGAGCCGTTATTTCACCCTTAAACCGGGCGATGTCATCCTCACGGGTACCCCGGAAGGGGTCGGCCCACTCGCCAGTGGCGATGAGCTGGAAGTGGCCGTTAACGGCCTGTCGCTAAAAACCCGCGTGCTGTAATCCCCGCTTGCCGCCCCTTTTGGGCGGCAAAACTTGCATCAAGGTGCCAGACTGGTTATAAGGTGCGCTTTATTTTGACGTGTGGACATCCTTATGAGCGTAATTCCTTTCTGGCAAAGCAAAACTCTCGACAACATGACCGACGCCGAGTGGGAATCGCTGTGTGACGGCTGCGGGCAGTGCTGCCTGCATAAGCTGATGGATGAAGACTCAGACGAAATCTATTTCACCAACGTCGCCTGCAATCAGCTGAACATCAAAACCTGCCAGTGCCGTAACTACGAGCGCCGTTTTGAGTTAGAGCCGGACTGCATCAAGCTGACCCGCGACAACCTGCCCCACCTTCGAATGGCTGCCGCCGACCTGCGCTTATCGCCTGCTGGCGGAAGGCAAGGATCTGCCGAAGTGGCACCCCTTGCTGGCCGGTTCAAAAGCGGCGATGCACGGCGAGCGAATCTCAGTGCGCCACATTGCGGTGAAAGAGTCAGAGGTGCGGGACTGGGAAGACCATATTCTGAATCACCCCAACCGCGCATAACAAAAAACCCGCCGAGTCGGGTTTTTTATTGTCGGACATTAACGTCCAAAAAGATCGCGTTTTTTCGGTTTGAACGGCTGGGCAATCAGTACCAGCAGCGCCACAACCAGGAAAGCGGCGAAAATGCCTACCAGCCACTGCGGCATCTCGAGAGTCAGAAAACTCCCACTGACGCACGGAACAGTCACCGCTTGCCACGAAGACCTGCGGCAGCCATTTGTCCAGCGGCAGCCAGCTCGGGAAGCTGGCGGCAAAATCACAGGTCTGGAACGGCGACGGATGCAGCTGGATCATGGTGTGTTCCCAGGCCAGCTGAAGGCCTTTTCCGGCGCTGTAGAGCCAGATAGCAATCGCACCGTAGCGCAGCGGGCTTTTTGGAGCAATGGCACCGACCAGGCCCGCGCCCATCACGCCAAACAGCGCGCAGCGTTCGTAGATGCACAGCACGCAGGGCTTCAGCAACATCACATGCTGGAACCATAATGCCACCATTTCTAATGCGAAGGCGGTCAGGGCCAACAGCAACCACGCGCCGCGTCCACGCGAGCACTGGTTTAAAAATTTCAACATAATCATTTCCCTGGAGCAGGTATAGAAAGCGCAGTGTAAACGAAAACAATTCGCGCGCCAGCCTCAGCGCGCAAAATATAACGTAATCGGATATTTATCATTCGAAAGTGCAGCCGGGCCATATACGACCCGGCTGACTCTCTTAATGCGCCGTCAGTATACCCGTCTGCAACATCCATTGGGTAAATGGAATAAGGGTAATTTTGACGCACAACAAGCCGACGGTGGTTAATACCACCGTATAGGGCAGCGCCATCCATACCATCCGGCCATAAGAGAGCCTGATTAAAGGAGCCAGCGCCGAGGTGAGCAGGAACAGGAACGCCGCCTGGCCGTTTGGCGTGGCGACGGAAGGCAGGTTGGTGCCGGTATTGATCGCCACCGCCAGCATTTCAAACTGCTGCTGGTTGATTGCGCCGCTCTGCAGTGCGGTTTTGGCCTCATTGATATAGACCGAACCGACAAACACGTTATCAGAGATGGCTGACAGCAGGCCGTTAAACAGATAGAACAGCGTCAGCTGGGCATCCGGCTCGGCCTGTAGCACGTAGCGAATGATCGGCGCAAACAGCTGCTGATCGACAATCACTGCCACCACCGCGAAAAAGACCGTCAGCAGGGCGGTAAAGGGCAGCGCTTCGGTAAAGGCTTTGCCAATCGCGTGCTCATCCGTCACGCCGGTAAACGAGGTCGCCAGGATAATGACCGACAGGCCAATCAAGCCCACCTCCGCCAGATGAAACGCCAGGGCGATAATCAGCCAGATGCCAATAATGGCCTGAAAGATCATAGCCAGTTTTTGCTGACGGGTACGCTTGCTGCGGCTCTCTTCATCAAAACGTTGTAACACCTCACGTACCGGGGTCGGCAGCAGGGTGCCGTAACCAAACCATTTAAACTTCTCTACCAACCAGCAGGTGAACAGGCCGCACACCAGCACCGGCACGCTGACCGGCGCTACGTGCAGGAAAAAGTCGGTGAAATTCCAGCCGACGGCTTTGGCGATGATCAGGTTTTGCGGCTCCCCGACCATGGTCATCACCCCCGCCCAGCGCGGTGCCCACGCCTGCGTGCATCATCAGGCTGCACAGAAACGCACGGAACTGTTCCAGCACTTCGCGCTGCCGGGCATCGACCTGGCTGTCATCCTGCAAATTATCTTTGGGCTGCGCGGAGGCCACCCGATGATAGATCCCGTAAAAGCCCACGGCGACGCTGATCACCACCGCCACCACGGTCAGGGCATCAAGGAAGGCCGACAAAAAGGCGGCGGCTACGCAGAAAGACAGCGACAGCATTGTCTTGGAGGGAATACTCAGCAGCAGGCGGTAAAGATAAACAGCAGCAGCTGCTTCATAAAGTAGATCCCGGCCACCATAAACATCAGCAGCAGGAGCACTTCCAGATTTGACGCCAGCTCTTCCTTCACGTGTTCCGCGCTGGTCATGCCAATCACCACCGCCTCGAAGCCAGCAGGCCACCCGGCAGCAGGGGATAAACATTTCAGCGCCATCGCCAGGGTAAAGATAAACTCCCCAACCAGCAACCAGCCGGCAACGAAGGGATCGACAACAAAGATAAAGGGGTTAAGAACCAGAAAAACAACCAGGGTCACTTTATACCAGTCGGGGGACTGGCCTAAAAAATTGCGCCACAGTGCGCGGCTATAAGACATTTCCACAACAGATTTCCTTGCCCATCACATAATTACATCCTAAGTATACGCAAACCGCGCCGGGCAGGGGGGCGGAGGCCCGACTTTTAAATGATAAAAATAAAACAGCGATCCCTTTTTTCTCGCCTCGCTGCGCTATCTGCCTCTGTCTGCCTCTGGTATGATGAGTGAAATTTGTAAAAAGCAGTTAATGGAAAATTCACTATGGTCATAAAGGCGCAAAGCCCGGCGGGTTTCGCGGAAGAGTACATTATCGAAAGCATCTGGAATAACCGTTTCCCGCCAGGCTCGATACTTCCCGCAGAACGCGAACTCTCTGAACTGATTGGCGTCACACGTACCACCTTACGTGAAGTGTTGCAGCGACTGGCCGCGATGGCTGGCTGACGATCCAACACGGCAAACCGACCAAAGTGAATAACTTCTGGGAAACGTCGGGTCTGAATATTCTTGAAACGCTGGCGCGTCTCGACCACGAGAGCGTACCGCAGCTCATCGATAACCTGCTCTCCGTGCGCACCAACATTGCCACCATCTTTATCCGTACGGCGTTTCGCCAGCACCCGGATAAGGCACTGGAGGTACTGGCCCGCGCCACGGCGGTGGAAGATCACGCTGATGCCTTTGCGCTGCTGGATTACAATGTCTTCCGCGGTCTGGCGTTTGCCTCGGGTAACCCGATCTACGCCTGATCCTCAACGGCATGAAAGGGCTTTATACCCGCATCGGCCGTCATTACTTTGCCAACCCCGAAGCCCGCAGCCTGGCGCTCGGTTTCTATCACAAGCTCAGTGAACTCTGCTCAGAAGGCCAGCACGATCAGGTGTACGACACCGTGCGTCGCTATGGTCGTGAGAGCGGTGAGATCTGGCACCGGATGCAGAAATCCCTGCCGGGCGACCTGGTGATTCAGGGGCGCTAAATAAAAAACCTCTCGTTTGAGAGGTTTTTTTTTCGGCTAAACCAGGCGTAGCCCGGCAACAAACCGCGCGGGTTACAACATATTGCCTTTCACCGGGCACCGTTCCAGCAGCTCCACGCTGCCGTCTTCATTTTGCTGCTCCAGCATAATGTCAAAGCCCCACAGACGATGCACATGCTTCAGCACTTCCTTACGCCCTTTATCCAGCGGCGCGCGGTTATGCGGGATATAGCGCAGCGTCAGGGAGCGATCCCCGCGCAGATCCACATTCCAGACCTGAATATTCGGCTCCAGATTGCTCAAGTTGTACTGCGCCGAAAGGCGGGAGCGGATCTCACGATACCCCTCTTCATTGTGGATCGCCGAAATCTCGAGATAGTTGTTGTGATCGTCATCCAGCACTGTAAACAGGCGGAAGTCACGCATCACTTTCGGCGACAGGAACTGGCTGATAAAGCTCTCGTCCTTGAAGTCGCGCATCGCAAAATGCAGCGTTTCCAGCCAGTCGGAACCGGCGATATCCGGGAACCAGTATTTATCCTCTTCCGTAGGATTCTGGCAGATACGCTTGATGTCCTGGAACATGGCAAAGCCCAGCGCATACGGATTAATCCCGCTGTACCACGGGCTGTTGTAAGGCGGCTGGAACACAACGTTGGTGTGGCTGTGCAGGAACTCCAGCATAAAGCGTTCGGTGACTTTGCCTTCGTCATACAGGTGGTTGAGGATGGTGTAGTGCCAGAACGTTGCCCAGCCTTCGTTCATCACCTGGGTCTGTTTTTGCGGATAGAAGTACTGGCTCACCTTACGCACGATACGCAGGATCTCACGCTGCCACGGCTCCAGCAGCGGGGCGTTTTTTTCCATAAAGTAGAGCAGGTTCTCCTGCGGCTCGGAAGGATAACGGCGAGCTTCGACCACCATTTTTTCTTCTTCGCGTTTCGGCAGGGTACGCCACAGCGTGTTCACCTGGCTTTGCAGATACTCTTCCCGGCTTTTCTGCCGCGCTTTCTCCTCCTGCAGGGAGATTTTCTGCGGACGTTTGTAGCGATCCACGCCGTAGTTCATCAACGCATGGCAGGAGTCGAGCAGCTTCTCGACCTCCTCCACCCCATAGCGCTCTTCGCACTGGGTGATGTAGTTACGGGCAAAGATCAGATAATCGACAATCGAACTGGCATCGGTCCAGCTGCGGAACAGGTAGTTATTTTTGAAGAAGGAGTTATGGCCGTAGCAGGCGTGCGCCATCACCAGTGCCTGCATGGTAATGGTGTTCTCTTCCATCAGGTAGGCGATGCAGGGGTTCGAGTTGATGACGATTTCATAGGCCAGCCCCTGCTGACCATGCTTATAGAGCCGTTCGGTTTCGATGAACTTCTTACCAAACGACCAGTGGGTATAGTTAATGGGCATCCCGACGCTGGAGTAAGCGTCCATCATCTGTTCAGACGTAATCACTTCGATTTGATGGGGATAGGCATCCAGACGGTAGAGTTTCGCCACCCGGTCAATTTCCGCCAGGTAGGTATCAAGCAGCTCGAATGTCCAGTCGGGTCCATCGCTCAGACGTGTGGTGTCCTTATTCATGGAATCAATAGTAGCCATTAGCGCGCCCTCATTGTTGGTAGCTCTCTCTGTCTGGAAGAACCTCTTTTCAAGCATAGAACACGCCATTCAAAAGCGTGCTGGCACGCTATTTTTTTCTTTGCGATTTCCCGTTTTTCCTGTGACAGAAAAGGGGTGTCCGGCAGCACAATATGCTGGTTAAAAATGCCGCGCAGCAGGAGATGCCAAAACCGCGCTACCCGCGTCAGCAGGGGAATGTGTGAGATGTGTCACCATAAAAAAGGCCTATGTTGAATAATATTTTCGGCTGGGTTATCAATATGTAATCAGAAGATTGTTCTTTTGCTTATAAATGGAGTGGCTATGCGTGTTGTCATACTGGGAAGTGGCGTCGTTGGCGTAACCAGCGCCTGGTACCTGAGTCAGGCCGGGCACGATGTAACTGTGATCGATCGTGAGCCGGGTCCGGCACTGGAGACCAGCGCCGCTAATGCCGGGCAAATTTCTCCGGGTTACGCGGCACCCTGGGCAGCACCGGGTGTGCCGCTGAAGGCGATTAAATGGATGTTCCAGCGCCATGCACCGCTGGCGATCAGTCTCGACGGCACGCAATTCCAGCTTAAGTGGATGTGGCAGATGCTGCGCAACTGCGACACCTCGCACTACATGGAAAACAAAGGGCGGATGGTACGCCTGGCGGAGTACAGCCGCGACTGCCTGAAAGCGCTGCGTGCCACGACCGGTATTCAGTATGGAGGGCCGCCAGGGGGGCACCCTGCAACTGTTCCGTACCGCCCAGCAGTATGAAAACGCCACCCGCGATATCGCCGTCCTTGAGGATGCCGGAGTACCGTATCAGCTGCTGGAAGCCAGCCAGCTGGCGCAGGGTCGAACCGGCGCTGGCTGAGGTGGCACACAAGCTGACCGGCGGTCTGCGTCTGCCGAATGACGAAACCGGCGACTGCCAGCTGTTTACCCAGAATCTGGCGCTGATGGCCGAGCAGGCAGGGGTGAAATTCCGCTATAACACCTCCGTGGATAAGCTTCTGTACGAAGGGGACAATATTTACGGCGTGCTGTGCGGCGACGAGGTGGTGAAAGCCGACGCCTACGTAATGGCCTTTGGCTCTTACTCTACCGCCATGCTGAAGGGCATTGTGGATATTCCGGTCTACCCGCTGAAGGGATATTCGCTGACTATCCCGGTGAAAGAGGACAGGGGTGCGCCGGTTTCAACTATTCTTGATGAAACATACAAAATCGCGATCACCCGTTTTGACAACCGGATCCGCGTGGGAGGCATGGCGGAAATCGTCGGCTTTAACACCGAGTTACTGCAACCGCGTCGGGAAACGCTGGAGATGGTCGTAGGCGACCTGTTCCCGCGGGGGCGGCTTTATCGAACAGGCGACCTTCTGGACCGGGCTGCGCCCGATGACCCCGGACGGCACCCCTGTTGTGGGTCGCACGCCCTTCAAGAACCTGTGGCTCAATACCGGGCACGGTACGCTGGGCTGGACGGATGGCCTGCGGTTCAGGGCAGTTACTCAGTGATTTGATCTCCGGGCGCACACCCGCTATTCCGTTTGATGATTTAAGCGTTGCGCGCTACCGTCCGGGGTTCACTCCGTCACGTCCACAGCATTTACACGGCGCGCATAACTAACAAGGAGTCGTCATGTCACGTCCTGTTGTGGCTCAGCTGGATCTTCAGGCCCTGAAGGATAACCTGCACATTGTCCGGCGCGCCGCGCCCGCTTCACGAGTCTGGGCGGTGGTCAAAGCCAATGCTTATGGCCACGGTCTGGATCGCATCTGGAGCGCGCTAAGCGCGGCCGATGGCTTTGCGATGCTCAATCTGGAAGAGGCGATCCTGCTGCGCGAGCGCGGCTGGAAAGGGCCGATCCTGATGCTCGAAGGCTTTTTTAACAGCGATGAACTACCGCTGTTTGATAAGTACCGTCTGACTACCAGCGTGCACAGCAACTGGCAGGTCAAGGCGTTGCAGAATGCGAAGCTGCACGCCCCGCTCGATATCTACCTGAAAGTGAACAGCGGCATGAACCGTCTCGGTTTTCAGCCGGATTCGGGTTCACAGCGTCTGGCAGCAGCTGCGGGCGCTGAAGAACGTCGGCGGCATGACGCTGATGGCCCATTTTGCCGATGCGGAAAAGCCGGAAGGCATTGTTGAGCCGATGAGACATATTGAGCAGGCTGCGGAAGGGCTGGACTGCCCGCGTTCGCTCTCTAACTCGGCGGCGACCCTCTGGCACCCGGAAGCGCATTTCGACTGGGTACGGCCGGGGATCATTCTTTACGGCGCGTCACCGTCCGGGCAGTGGCAGGATATCGCCAACAGCGGCCTGAAGCCGGTGATGACCCTGCGCAGTGAAATCATTGGCGTTCAGACCCTGAAAGCGGGGGATACCGTGGGTTACGGCAGCCGCTATCGCGCTTCGGGCGAGCAGCGGATCGGTATTGTCGCCGGGGGGTATGCCGACGGCTATCCACGCATTGCCCCGTCCGGCACGCCGGTATGGGTAGACGGCGTACGTACCGGCACGGTAGGCACGGTATCAATGGATATGCTGGCCATCGACCTTACGCCATGCCCGCACGCGGGGATCGGTACGCCGGTTGAGCTGTGGGGGAATGAAGTGAAAGTAGACGATGTTGCTGCCGCGGCGGGTACCATCGGCTACGAGCTGTTAACCGCATTAGCCCCGCGGGTGCCGGTCGTTACGCTCTGAATGGTTTTCCCCTCTCCCTTGGGAGAGGGGAAAAAGCTACTCCTCGGCATCCTCCGCCACGCGCACGCCCACTTTGCGCACCGTGTTATCTTCTTTCTCTGCCACCGTCCAGATCATCCCGGCAAATTCCACCTGGTCACCCACCACCGGCGCGGCACCCAGCAGCTTCTGGACGATCTCGCCGAGCGTCTGCTGGTTATCGCGATACTCCAGCCCTTCCTCCAGGCCGTAGATCAACGCCACGTCGGCAAATTTGGCGCTGGCTTCGAGAATAAAATCACCAAAGAAGCGCTGATCCAGCGCCACCGGCGGCGACTGGCTGAAACAGCTTGCCGAGGGCAGGGAGGTCATGCTCGCGGCCAATCACGCAGAGAATATCCCCTTCACGCAGCCGGGTGCTCCCGGTTGGGTGCAGCAGGGCGTTATCGCGGAACAGGGCAGCAATGCGCGTTTCGGCGGGCATATGCAGATCCCGCAGCGAGGCGCCCACGCACCACTTGTCGGCGCTGAGTTGATAGACGAACTGCTCCCACCGGGATTTTCCGGGTGCAGGTCCAGCCCTACGCGGGAAACCGGCCAACCCACCGGGGGAATGACGACCCTGGCTTTTTTCGCTGCCCATGACAGGGACGTACCCTGGAACAGCAGCGACACCAGTACGACGAAGAAGGCCACGTTAAAGAACAAACGGGCATTGTCCAGCCCGGCCATCATCGGGAAGACCGCCAGGATGATCGGCACCGCGCCGCGCAGGCCAACCCAGCTGATAAATACCCGCTCGCGCAGGTTAAATCCCTTGAACGGTAGCAGCCCGACAAACACCGACAGCGGACGGGCAAAGAAGATCATCCATATCGACAGCAGCAGGGCCGGAACAGCAATCGGCAGCAGGTCCGACGGCGTAACCAGCAGCCCCAGCACCAGGAACATACCGATCTGCGCCAGCCAGGCGAGGCCATCGAAGTTTTGCAGAATGGCATAACGGTTGCGGATCGGGCGATTCCCCAGCAGGAAGCCGCACAGGTAGACCGCCAGAATGCCGCTGCCATCCATCGCGGTAGTGAGGGCGAAAATCAAAATCCCGCCGCTTAGCGCCAGCAGCGGGTAAAGCCCGCCCGGTAAAGCGATGCGGTTGATCATCTGTTGCAGCAGATAACCGCCAGCCAGGCCAATGATGATCCCCAGGCCAAACTGCTGAATGATGTGCCAGGCAAACATCCAGCTCAGGCTGGTCTCATGCTGCTGAATCATCTCAATCAGGGTAATGGTAAGAAACACGGCCATCGGGTCGTTACTGCCGGATTCGATCTCAAGCGTGGAGCCGACACGCTCGTTCAGTCCTTTGCCGCCCAGCAGCGAGAAGACCGCCGCCGCATCGGTCCGAGCCGACAATGGCGCCAATCAGCAGCCCTTCCATGATATCCAGATGAAACAGCCACGCGGCCATCCATCCCGGTCAGACCGGAGGTGATCAGTACCCCGACCCGTTGACAGCGACAGGGCCGGGGCCCAGCGCCACGCCGAAACGAGCTGGCCTGGGTGCGCATCCCGCCGTCCAGCAGGATCACCGCCAGCGCGAGGTTACTGATCATGTAAGCAAACGGGTAGTTGTCGAAGGGAATACCTCCGACGCCATCAACGCCCGCCAGCATGCCGATGGCGAGGAAAATGACCAGAATGGGGATGCCGAGAACGGGGAAGAAAACGAACTCAATAAAATACTACAGGTTACAAGAACTGAACCCAGGATAAAAAGACTGATTATTGCTGCGGCATCCAATGTGTGCGTACTCCCTGCGTGACGCGATGACTGTTATTAAAACCCTAACATATTAATGCCGCTTATAACGTGCTAATCCGGCGCTTAAGCGGCTTTTTTTATGCTTTCATCACCGGATGTCCGCTCAGGGTTAAACAGGTCTTACCTGCGGCGTGAACAAGCGAAGCCTGCGCACCGAGGGGTAGGGTGACGGTCTTTTGTTCATGGCCAAAATCGAGTCCACTGATAATCGGCACCGATACCCGGGAGCGCAGGTAATCGATCATGGTCGCCAGATCGTATCCGGCATCGTAATCATTGGCGGTCGCCCCCGCTAAAACTGCCGAGCACGATCGCCTGCTGGCGGTCAAGAATGCCCACATGGTGCAGTTGCAACAGCATGCGTTCAACGCGGAACGGGTGCTCATTGATGTCTTCCAGCACCAGAATGCCGTTCTCAATGGCGGGCAGCCAGGGGGTGCCGATCAACGACACAACCATCGCCAGATTGCCGCCCCACAGCTGGCCTGTGCGTTCACACGCCGGGCCGTCCCCCTGCCACTCAACGGAATAGGTGCTGTTTTGCAGCGCGCGCCAGAAATGCTCCAGGGTAAAGGCGTTCAGCTCGGGGCGCGCCGAAAATTACCCGCCAGCATCGGGCCGCTAAAGGTGATGACGTTATGTAACGCCAGCAGGCCGAGCTGGATAACCGTGAAGTCGCTATGGCCACCAAATCAGCAGCGGGTCCTGCTGCTGGCGTTCGGCCAGCCCCTGCCAGTCGATCTGCTCCAGCAGGCGGCTGGCACCGTATCCGCCGCGCACCGCCAGGACAATCTGGTTGGCACCTTCCAGGTGGGTAAGGGCGTTAATGTCGTTCAGTCGCTGCGTCTCGGTTCCGGCAAATCGCTGCTGGCGGCGGGGTATAATTGTCTGATTTTGCACCTGATGCCCGTCGTCCAGTAAACGTGCAACGCCCCGTTGGGCCGCTTCCTGATTAATGCAGTAACCTGATGGTGCGATGAGATGAACCTGAGACATGGCATTTCCTTGCTGACTTATAAATCTAAATGTATATATCATGCCGCCTGAGCGCATCCTTCATCAAGCGGAGGATAGGGTAATAGCGATGAATGACCATAAGGACAGATGACGTGAAATTAAGATGGTTTGCTTTTTTGATTGTGTTGCTTGCTGGATGCAGTTCGAAGCAGGATTACCAGAAACCGGAATGGAACCCGGAAGTCCCGGTGAAACGGGCGATGCAGTGGATGCCGATCAGCGAAAAAGCCGGTGAAGCCTGGGGCGTCAGCCCGCGTCTGGTGACCGCCATCATTGCGGTGGAGTCGGGTGGGAATCCGAATCTGGTCAGTAAATCGAACGCGGTGGGCCTGATGCAGCTAAAAGCCTCCACCGCGGGACGGGAGGTCTACCGGCATATGGGCTGGAGCGGCCAGCCGTCCACCAGTGAGCTGAAGAACCCGGAGCGCAATATCTCGATGGGCACCGCCTACCTGAGCATTCTGGAGCATGGGATCCTGAAGGGAATTGAAGATCCAGAGGTGATGCAGTATGCGCTGGTGGTCTCCTACGTTAACGGGGCAGGCGCGCTGCTACGCACCTTCTCTTCCGATCGCAAAAAGGCGATTGCTGAGATTAACGATATGGACAAAGACGAGTTCTTTGATCACGTCGTCAACAATCACCCGGCCCCGCAGGCACCGCGCTACATCTGGAAAGTCCAGAAGGCGATGGACGCCATGTAATCCGTTACCGGGCAGCCACGCGCTGCCCGGTCGCGTTTAACGCACCTTGTTGGCGCGCTCCCGCGCTTCACGCTCCAGCGAGTAGATAATTCGCTGCAGTTCACGCTCCGGGCCTGGCCCGACATTGAGAAAACGGAAGCTCAGACGCGGCGTGGTAATGGTTTCGTTTTTGCTGTCCACCACCTTACGTTCGCTCACCGTGATCAGCTGCGCATCAAAGAAGAAGCGACCCCAGCCGCCCATATCCAGTTCGATCTGCGAGAAACGCATCCCCTCGACCAGCGCGTCTGGCTTCGCACTGTCCATTAAGGCGCCCATGCCGCCGAGGGAGAGATCGTGCAGACGGAAACGAAGCACGCTTTTGTCCGGCATTTTGGCTTTGCAGAAGTAGGCAGGATGCAGCGGGGCATTGATACGGAAAAACTCCCGTCGCTGAATACACCACACCGATGCGGGCAGCGAGGTGATAAAGGCGGGCAGCCCCTGCCAGGTTCCCTGTTCCAGTTGCGGCAGGTCGAACTCCACTTTCGCCCCCTGGGTGTCGGCGGCTACGGTAATGATGCCTGCGCGTAGTACCGAGCGGTTCTCGTACTCCTGACTGCCTAAATCCATCACCAGTCGCTCTGGCGTTGCATCCAGAATTTTGCTGATGAACTGGTTGTTCCCCCAACTGATGCGCACCGGCGTGTCTTGTTTTTGTAGATCGCGTAATACCCCTAGTACAGCCAGCGGATTAGTTTTCAGGAACTGCTCACTGTAATTACTCACGCCCCAGGGCTCCTTGATAGATGACAATCTGTGGATGCGTTATCGGCACTTGTCCGCGAAACTTAATACAAACCAGCAAATATTTTTTCGTCAGAGCCGTAATTAAGTCAGTGTACTCAAAATGGTTTTCTGGCTATTGCCTATACTTAATTGACCTGCGCGGGCGGGTGTTCTGCGCAAGCTTAACTCTGCAAGAGGGCATCACTATGGGTATTATCGCCTGGATTATATTTGGTCTGATTGCTGGTGTTATCGCAAAATTCATCATGCCGGGACGGGATGGTGGTGGTTTTATTGTGACCTGTATCCTTGGGGTCGTAGGTGCGGTTGTCGGCGGCTGGCTGGCAACGATGTTTGGCATCGGCGGCACTGTATCCGGGTTTAACCTGCAAAGTTTCCTGGTCGCCGTGGTGGGCGCTATTCTCGTGCTGCTTATCTACAGAATGGTACGACGCGCCTGACCCACGTAAAACGGCTCTTAACTAAGAGCCGTTTTTTTTGGTGTCCCCCGTAATAATGCCGGGTAGCGGCTATGCCTTACCCGGCCTACACATCACATCGCCTTACTGCCCGACACTTTTCTGCGTTTCTGCCGAATCATCATTCGCGGCTGGCTGTGAGCTGGCGTTGCCGCTGGTCGCCGGTGGCGTGGTGACTGACGGCTGATTGCTCGTGGCCGGTGGCGTGTTTGACGACGGCTGATCGGTTGTCGTTGCCGACGGTTGATCGGTCGTGGTCGATGGCGACGTTGTTGACGACGGTTTATCGGTTGTGGTCGGCGGCGTCGTTACCGAAGGCTGATCGCTTGTGGTCGATGGCGTTGTTGCCGCCGGTTGGTCAGTTGTGGTTGGCGCGCTATTCGCCGCCGGTTGATTACCAGTGGCCGCTGGGGCTGTGGTCGCTGGCTCATCATTCGCCGCAGGCTGTGTGGCTGGCAGCTTGTCGCAAGGGTTAGCCTGCGGACAAACCATATCCAGCATCTTCAGCGTCACGCCGTTAGTCCAGCCAAAGCCGTCCTGTAGCGGATATTCGCCACCGCCGCCACCCGTGCCGGTAGTGGAAACATCATATTTCTCCACCAGCTTCTGCTCACGATCGTAGGTATGCTGCACGTTGGTGAGGAAGCGCCAGGTGACGTCCATCGCCACTTTTTTATGCCCGTAGTTCTGCAAGCCTTCGGTGGCCACCCACTGCAACGGTGCCCAGCCGTTTGGCGCATCCCACTGCTGGCCGCTATTTACGGTCGTCGTGGAAATCCCCCCGGCTTTGATCAGCTGGGCCTCGGCGGCCGCAGCCGTTTTATCTGCCCGCTCCTGGGAAGCCGCCTTGACGTACAGCGGGAACAGCGCCGCAGCGGTCAGCTGATTACGCACCTGTTTGGTTTTCAGATCGTAATCCGCATACCAGCCCTCTTTTTCATTCCACAGATAGCGCTCCATCGCCTTCTGGCGATCGGACGCCAGACCCTCGTAGCGGCTGGCGGCAGCGCTATCGCCGCCATCCTGACTGGCCTTCGCCAGCAGTTTTTCCATCTTGAACATCAGGGCGTTCAAATCCACCGGCACGATGCTGGTGGTGCGGATCGTCCCCAGTTGCTGCGGATCGTCCATCCAGCGGGAGCTAAAGTCCCAGCCAGAGGCGGCAGCGGAGCGCAGATCGCGGTAGATCTCGGTCGCCGGGCGGCTGGGGTATTTTTTCGCGGTGTTGATGTCATCCAGCCAGGATTCCGGGCGTGGCGTATCGCGATTGTCCCAGTAGCGGTTAAGCACGGCACCATCGTCCAGCTTGACTACCCGCTGGCTGGACTGACCCGGCTGGAGGGCATCCACCCCTTCCATCCAGTAGGCGTACTCTTTTTCCATCTGAGGACGGTATTTTTTCAGCGCCTGGCTGTCGTGCGTCGCCAGCAGTTCCACCATCAGGGAGAAGAACGGCGGCTGGGAGCGGCTCAGATAGTAGCTGCGGTTCCCGTTGGGAATATGACCCCAGCTGTCCAGCTCATAAGCAAAGTTATCGACCATGCTGGCGACCTTATCCCAGTGTCCACTCTCCGCCAGACCCAGCATGGTGAAGTAGCTGTCCCAGTAATAGATCTCCCGGAAACGTCCCCCCGGCACCACGTAAGGTTTAGGCAGCGGCAGCAGCGAATCCCACTTCCCGGCGCTGGAGGTGGTGCGCGTCAGCACCGGCCACAGGCCGTCGATATGCGCGCGCAGGCTCTGCCCGGCAGGCGGAACGTATTTTTCCTTTTCGGCTGGCAGGGTAAAGTTCACGTCGACAAAATGACGCAGGTCGAAGCCGGACTGTTTTCGCTGCATGTGGTAATCAGCGAGGATCGTCTGGGGATCGTTTTTCGGCACCGCATCGGCAAAGGTTTTCTGGTCGGGGAAGAGTTTCGCGGTTTGCACATCATTAAACAGGGGGCCAAACAGGATGTCAGGAGGTTGTTTCATGCTGCCGGATGAGTCGTCCGCATAGCTCACGGCGGTGATGCCAAGCAGGATACCGCCAATCGCCAGCCGCAGGGTTGCGTGCCGTTGAGGTTTGATCATGGTTATTCTCCTTATATAGGCTGAACAGCGTGGCCGTTGTCATCAATCACCTGAAAACCTTAGACGAATCTCAGACAGTTCGCGTGTTGGATGTATCATTTTGCGTAAATACAGATTAATTACCGTTGCGTCTGAGAAGACCTTAAAATTGCGCGTAAATATATAATCGCCTTGCCGGGTTTTGCGGGAGAATATCCACTCACCGTAGGGCTTACATTAAGCAAAAATAATAATTTCGTTGTGTGAAAAATAATTGCGCCGCGCCCTGTGGTAATGGCCAATAGCGCGGCACTCTACATTCGCCGTGCGAAGGGTAACGGCGAGAGGCAGGGCATGTCGGCCATCGAGAGGGTAGAAGTAAAAAAACAAACCGGCATGCGGTGCGTGACGGCAAGTTTTTTTTTCGCAACCTGCATCAGTGTGTCCCCACTGTTTTTAACTTTATGATGCTGAAGGCGACGCTATTCCCGGCAGGGTGTTGGCCGCTGTTAAATATCACCCTGCAAGTATTAGGTATGACCGCATGCCGTGCAGACTATTTTCCGGTTATTCACGTTCCTGCCTGCGCCGTTTTATTTCTTACGCCGCTAACATTTAAATTTTCTCGTCTCCATACGCAGAGAGGGAATAGCCGCTACGTTAGACGCGTCCGCGTTAACTATTATTTTTGACCGAATGCCAGCCAGAGTGCCTTTACGGCCTGGCTGGCTTTCCACACCTGCACTACCTTCATAACTTAATGAGATAAAAGGGAGTGCCAATGAAATCATTACCTCTGACTATTCCAGCCCTGGTTTTACTGGTCGGCTGCGGGGCGAACAACTCTCCGCCGCAGGCACCCATCCCCGGTGAAAGCCACCTCCGCCAAAATGCGTACTCTGGAAACGGGCGCCCAGGTTATCCAGTCCCGCCCGCCGGTGGAGGCGATCAGCGCCTATCTGGACGGCTTTCATTTTTACAGCGGGGATAAAAACGGGCAGATGGAGGCCCATCACTACGTGACGGTGCTCAATGAGGACGTCATGCAGGCGGTCATCTATGACGGCAATACCAAAGATGCCCGGCTGATGGGCGTCGAGTACATCATCAGTGAACGCCTGTTTAATACCCTGCCGCCGGAGGAGAAAAAGCTCTGGCACAGCCACCAGTATGAAGTGAAATCGGGCAGCCTTGTGGCCCCCGGCCTGCCTGCGGTGGCTGACAAGGCGCTGATGAGCAAAATCGTCAACACCTACGGCAAAACCTGGCACACCTGGCATACGGATCGCGACAAAACCCTGCCGCTCGGCATCCCGGCTCTGATGATGGGCTTTACCGGGGAAGGACAACTCGACCCGGCGCTGCTGGCGGATCGCGACCGGCGTCTGGGGATCGACACCCAGGAGATTAAACGCCAGCGCGCCGATATCGTGGCTCGCCCGGTGGCAAGCGGTGCTAACGCCTGGGAGCGCGGCGAGGTCATTCAGCTTAAGCGCGTGCAGGGGAGCGGTGAGCACGGCCATGGCGACACCACGCATTTTGGCACGTCTGAGCAGAGCCAGCAGGCGCCATCACGTTGATGAGGAGGCGATATGAAGATTCATCACCTTAACTGCGGGTGTATGTGCCCGCTGGGCGGCGCATTTTACGACGGTTTTAGCAAGGGGCTGCATGCGCACCTGGTCTGCCACTGCCTGTTGATTGAAACCGATCGCGACGGGCTGGTGCTGGTGGATACCGGCTTCGGACTGGGCGACGTGCGCGAGCCATCCCGGCTGCCGGGCTTTTTCCGGGTGCTGAATAACATCCAGCGCCGCGAGTCGCTCACGGCACGCGCCCGGGTCGAGGCGCTGGGTTTTAGCGTGGCTGACGTCCGTCACATTATTCTGACGCACCTGGATTTCGATCATGCGGGCGGGCTGACGGATTTCCCCCCATGCTCGCATTCACCTCATGCAGCAGGAGATCGATACGGCGCAACAGCGTCACAGCTGGCTGCAGCGGGAGCGCTATCGCCCGGGGCAGTGGGGCGGCATCTCCGGCTGGAGGGCTATCAGGCTCAGGGCGAGCGCTGGTTCGGCTTCGACGCCGGTGACGGCACTACGCGGGCTGCCGCCGGAGATTTTACTGGTGCCGCTGGCTGGGCATACACCGGGCCACGCGGGGATTGCCATCAGCCAGCCCCAGGGATGGCTACTGCACGGCGGCGACGCCTGGTTTTACCGGGATGAGATGCGCCAGCCGCAGCGCCACTGTACCCCCGGACTGCGCTTTTATCAGTGGATGATGGCGATGGACAATGAGGCCCGGCGGCGGAACCAGCAGCGGCTGCGCGAGCTTTCCTGCGCCCACGATCATGACATTACTTTTTTCTGTAGCCATGATGCGCGGGAACTTGAGAGCCTGGCGGCGCAGCCAAAACCGGCCTGAATACCGGAACTTAGGCGTGGCCTGCTTTGCGAAGAAGACGCTTAAAAATTATACTGGATATTTGAACAGGCATTTGTATACTATTAGAGCAAATTACCCGAGTAATGTATGAGTGAGGGGTGAAACCTATGGTAATTCCTGTTGAAAATTTCCAGTCCCATGATCAGCTTGCCACCATCAGCAGCCGTGAAATCGCCAGGCTGACCGGCATTACCATGCCGAGGTGAAGCGCATGGTGACGAGTCTGGAAACAGCGCAGCGTCTTTCGCAGCCGGTAACGGCCAGTCTGTACGAGCGCGAAGGTGAAACGCGGCAGGAGTTTTTGCTGAACAAACGAGACTCCCTGCTGACCGTTTCGCGCATCTCCCCGGGCTTTACGGCGGCCATGCTGGATCGCTGGCAGGAGCGTGAACGAAACGCCAATATCCCGGACTTCACTAATCCGGCGGCGGCGGCACGCGCCTGGGCCGAGCAGTATGAAAAATGCCATCGTGCCGAGGAGCAGCTTGCCCTTTGGGCGCCAAAGGCGGCGTTTTTTGACCAGTTCGTCAGGGTCAAGGAGTCAATGGGTTTTCGTCAGCTCTGTAAAATGCTCAAGGCTAAAGAGCCGCAGTTCGCGAGTTCCTGTTGGAGCGCAATATCATGCAGCGCGTCGGCGGCAATCTGGTTCCGCCGCAGCACCATATCGACGCGGGCTATTTTACGCTGCACAGCGGAGTGGGCGAAAACCAACACACCTGGTCTCCAGGCGCGCTTTACCGCCCGCGGCGTGAAGTGGGTGGCCGATCTCTGGTCCAGACACCTCTCCACGCTGGCCATTGAGCTGCCCCGCGAGGAGCGCAGCGAAGGGAAATGTCGCAGCAGAGCTGGCTGTAATCTCTGAAGTGAACCGGTCAGATCGCCTCTGGGGTCTGACTGGTTTCGCGTAACGCCCCTGGCGACTGGCCGACAATACGCTTAAATGCCCGGCTGAAGGCGGCCAACGAGCCGTACCCCAGACGCAAGGCCACGGTCTCAATCGCCTGGTTCTCCTGGCCAATATACTGGATAGCCAGCCGCATCCGCAGCTCGGTCAGGTATTTCGCCGGCGTGGTGCCGGTCGCCGAAAGAAAACGTTCGGCAAATACCGACCGGGAGGTGCCTGCCTCCTTGGCCAGCGTCGCCACGCTCCAGTTGACCCCTGGTTGCTGGTGCATGGCGTAGATTGCCCGACTGAGGCGCGGATCGCGCAGCACCTGGATCCAGCCGGTGGCTTTTCCACATCCAGCCTCGACCCAGCCGCGGACAATCAGCGCCGCCACGACGTCTGCCAGACGAGCTAGGATCCCGGCAAACCCCACCTGACGGGCCATTGACTCGCGCTCCATCGCCTCCAGCAGGGGATGGATCTCCGGCCAGGTGGTCATCAGGCGACTCACCATCATCACTTCCGGCATCGCTTTGATCAGCGGCTGCATCCCCCCGAGATCGAAATCCATACATCCGCTGAATATCACCACGTTGTCACTGTCCGGGCACGGCTCGCAATGGATATCGCATACGCTGTTGCAGATGGGCTCGCTGGGAAATGCCGAGACTGGCGTTACCGCCGCGTCATCTTCCGAGAGCAGGGCGTGTGCATCGCCGTTGGGGATAAACACCGCATCGCCGCTGTTCAGCGCGAAACGCGCCCCGCTGTGCATCCGCAATACCGCCGGACCGCGGCTGATAAAATGAAACTGGGCTTTTCCCGGAGCCGCGCCGAAGGCCACACCGAAGGGCGTGCTGGCCTCTATCCGACGGTATTTCACTCCTGACAGACGCATTCCGCGCAGCAGTTCACTGATCAGATCAGGCGACTTAATCGTCATTTCTCTCTTCCCGGACGAATAATCAATAAGTGGAGATTATATGTCATAGATCGTCCGTGGTGAACTCCCTATGCTTTGCGACATACATCACATTTTTATAACCGGAGAGTAACAGATGCATTCATCCATCGTCGCAAACGAGGCCAGCGCACCGGCCAGACCCGCCTGGCGTGCGGTCTGGTCGCTGGGGCTGGGCGTCTTTGGCCTGATCATCGCCGAGTTCCTGCCTGCCAGCCTGCTGACGCCGATGGCGGCCAGCCTCGGCGTCAGCGAGGGCGTAGCCGGGCAATCGGTGACCGCTACCGCGCTGGTGGCGCTGGTCACCGGCCTGCTGATCACCTCTGCCACCAAAAGCATCGACCGCCGCTGGGTGCTGATGTTCTTTTCAGTGCTGCAAATCATCTCCAGCCTGATGGTCGCCTTCGCGCCGTCCCTGCATGTCCTGCTGATGGGGCGCTTGCTGCTGGGTGTGGCCATTGGCGGCTTCTGGGCGATGTCCACCGCTACTGCGATGCGGCTGGTTCCCGCCAGCGATGTGCCGAAGGCGCTGGCGATCATCTTCTCAGGCGTCTCGATTGCCACCGTGGTGGCCGCGCCGCTGGGCAGCTATCTCGGCAGCCTGATCGGCTGGCGCAACGTCTTTATCCTCTGCGTGGTGCCCAGCGCGCTGGCGCTGCTGTGGCAGCTGTGGGTACTGCCGTCCATGCGCCCGGAGAACAGCGGCAACCTGAGTACGCTGCTGCGGGTGCTGCGTCGTCCGGGAATGATTGGCGGCCTGCTTGCCACCATTCTTATCTTCAGCGGGCATTTCGCCTTCTTCACCTATCTGCGTCCGTTCCTTGAGACGGTAGGGCAGGCCAGCGTTGAAACCATTTCGCTGATCCTGCTGGGCTTTGGCGTGGCGAACTTCGTCGGGACCTCCATTGCCGGGCATCTGCTGGCGCGCAACCTGCGTCTTACGCTGGCGCTGGTGCCGTTTGCGATGGGGATCCTCGCCTTGCTGATGGTGACCTTTGGTCATCTGGCGCTGGTTGACGGCCTGCTGGTGAGCCTGTGGGGCTTTGCCTTCGGTCTGGTGCCGGTGGGCTGGTCCACCTGGCTGGCGACGACGGTGACGGACGAGGCCGAAAGCGCAGGCGGCCTGATGGGTCGCTTCGATCCAGCTGGCGATAAGCGCCGGTGCGGCAGGGGGCGGGGCGGTCTTTGATCTCAACGGCGCCAGCGGGGTATTCACCGCCAGCGGCGTGCTGCTGCTGGCAGCGATGGTGATGGTGTTTGCCGGAGTAAAGGTGAAGCCGGTAGCGGCAGAGTAATGCAACGCTGAACACCGTCCTCTCTCAGAGGAGAGGACGGTGTAAATCATCAGGCCTGTTGCGCGGTTTTTTTCATCGGAATGAGTGAAATAACGAACGCCCCAGCACCAGGAACCCGGCCACCATAAAGATCCCGGCGTTGAAGTTGCCGGTGAGGTCTTTCATCATCCCCATCAGCAGCGGCCCCAGCGCGGCACCGGTCATCCCGGTGGCGTTAATCACCGCGATACCCAGCGCACGGGCGCGGAGTGAAATAGCGCGGTCCGGTGTGGTCCAGAAGATCACCATGGCGGCAAAGGCACCTGACGAGGCCATGACGATCCCCATGAACTGCAGCATCGGATCGCTGCTAGTGGCGGTCAGGATCCAGCCTGCGGCGGCAAACAGGTACGGCAGCAGGGTGTGGACTTTACGCTCGTTACGCTTGTCGGAACGCTTACTCCACCAGATCATCGCCACAATGGTACAAACTTGTGGGATGGCGCTCAGGATCCCGATGGTGACGTTACTGCTCTCCTGGCTGATGCTGCGCAGGATCAACGGCGTCCAGACGCTGAGGGCGCTCAGGGTGTTGGTCAGGCAGAAGTAGGCGAGGGTGTAGAGCATGATGGTTGGGGTAAAGAGTTCCCGCATCAGGCTGCCTTGCTTCGGTGCCAGCGCGGCCTGCTCTCGCTGTTTGGTGCTCAGGGCATTCAGGCGATCCGCCTCCAGCATCTCCTTCAGACAGGCCTTGTCGTCGCTGGTCAGCCAGCGGGCTTTATCCGGGCTGTCGTCCAGCCAGAACCACACCACCAGACCGAGGATCACCGACGGGAAGCCTTCCAGCAGGAACAGCCACTGCCAGCCCTTCAGATTCATCACGCCATCGAGGTTAAGAATATACCCGGAGGCTACGGAACCCAGCGCCATCGTGACCGGCATCGCAATCATAAACAGGGCGTTGGCGCGGGGCGCGGTAGTGCGCCGGGAACCAGAAGGTTAAATAGAGCAGCAGGCCCGGCAGGAAGCCCGCTTCGGCGATCCCCACCAGCATGCGCAGCACATACAGGCTGTTAGGGCCGGTGGCGAACATGGTGGCGGTAGAAGCAATCCCCCACACCACCATCAGGATGGCGATCCAGCGACGGGCGCCCACCCTGCTGAGCATCATGTTGCTGGGGATCCCGCAGATAACATACATCACGTAAAACAGGGTCGTGGCCAGACCAAACATGGTGCTGGTGAGGCCCAGATCTTTGCCCATCGTCAACCCGGCAAAGCCGATGTTGATCCGATCCAGATACGAGAAGACGAACAGAATGAATAAAAACGTGATCAGCCTGCGGAATAACTTTTTGATCACCCGCTGCTGGCGCGGATCGAGCGTGACGTCTGCAGGCGCAGGAGGAGCCAGCACGTCAGTGCGTGTCTGTTCATCGATGGACTGTCGTTCATGAAATGCTCCACATTGCGTTAATCGGTAATAACAACCCAGGACGTGTTATGCCAGGGCATTACCTCAGCCCACCCAACGTCAACACGTGCGCTAACGTATAGGAAAGCGCACATATGGACGTCAATGTTATGTTTAAAAAATGATACGCATTTGTTAATCACGTAGCGTTTTTGAATCATAATGCGATATCGATCGGCTTTCGTGGCGCGCAGGTAATAAGAGAAGCCCTTGCCGGGTGTGAAGAGGCTATAGCGGGCGGGCAATAGCGGGTATAATTGCGATCATTGCATCACTTCTGGAACGTCATTTAATGAGTCAAACCACTACATCGTCAGACAGCGGGGCCACGTTTCACCGCGAAGAGTTCCCGTTCTACTGGATCGTTAATGTCTATGCGCGCTATACGCAAGTTATGGAAATTACGCTAAAAAAGGCGCAGCTCGATGTTTCCCGCTTTCGGGTGCTGATGATTACCGGGCAGTACGGTAAAGCCAGCATCTCGCAAATCTCTGAATATGCGATGGCCAAAAATGCCCACCGTCACCAAAATTGTCGGTCGTCTGCGTGATGACGGCCTGGTGACCACCGCCAGTAGCGTACAGGATGCGAGGGTAACCGAGGTGATGCTGACCGATGCCGGACGTGAAAAAGTGGCCGAAGCGCACCGTCTTGTCAGCAAGGTTTTCGAGAAGGGTTTCAAGGGCATGACCGCCGCCCAGATGGAAAAAATGAACCTCTCCCTGGCAAAGGTACTGGATAACCTTAACGAGCTTTGAGGGTGCCGCAGAGAGAATTGCGGTTTTGTGACAGCCTTAAAAATTCCAGATAATGCAATGTAAAACAACAGGTTAATTTAGAGCCGCGCCGATCTTCAGCGCGGCTTTTTTTTCATTTCCATGCCCGCTTTATTGTTATTTATCATCACCATACCCCCCATTTCCACAAGTGTTATAAAAATGTTTCCATGTTATTTTTACGTAAAATTAACGTGAAATATTACTTGAATATTCATCTAAATCTTCCATGATTGACCTGAGTTCACGTGGGTTGAATCGCAGCGAAGACTGCCCCGCCCAAATATGATTCATTTTTTCTGGTTAAGGTGCGGATTATGCAGCCGGTTACTGAGAGCAATGGTTATGTAGAACGATTTACCCTGGGCGAGGGCGACCTCTGCTTCGCGGTTAAAGACACCCTCGACATCGCAGGCTTCCCGACCCGCGCAGGCTGCCCGGCCCTGGCCGCAAACCCGCCAGCCGAACAGCATGCCGGGGTGGTAAAAACGCTGCTCGGGCAGGGCTGCATCCTGACCGGAAAGACCACCCTGCACGAACTGGCGTTTGGCGTTACCGGGATAAACCCCTGGAGCGGCACGCCGGTGAACCCCCATTTTCCTGAGCTGATCCCCGGCGGCTCCTCCAGCGGCTCGGCTGCGGTGGTGGCCTCGGGCGAGGTGGATTTCGCCCTCGGCACCGACACCGGCGGCTCGGTGCGGATGCCGCCGCCTGCTGCGGGATCCTCGGTTTAAAACCGACGTACGGCACGCTGAGCCGTGCAGGCGTCATGCCCGCTCACAGCTCGCTGGACTGCGTGGGCATCTTCGCCCGCCATACCGACGTCCTGCGCCAGGTGCTGGCCCGTCTTGCTCTTCCGGTGAATGCACCGCTGGCAACACTGCCTGCCGTCGGCTTTATCCTGACAGCCACCCTTGAAATTGACACCCTGCTGTTGAACGCCCTGGCGCAACGGGGCCTCTGTCCGCAGCAGGTTGAACTGCCCTGTTGGGCGATGCCCATCGCGCCGGGCTGACGGTCATCAGCCATGAAAACTGGCAGGCGTTTAGCCCGTTACTGCGCAACGCAAGCATTTCCGCCGACGTGGCCGCCCGCATTCGCGCAGGGGAAAGCATTGATGCCGATGCCCTGCACGCCGCAGAGGCCATCCGCCAGAGATTTACCGCCCAGGTGGATGCTCAGCTGGCGAAAACCCCGCTGCTGGCGCTGGCAACCCTGCCGGAGCTGCCGCCGACCCTGGAAGAGGCGAAGGACCCGCTCAGCGTGGTGAACCTGACCCGGCTGGTGCGCCCGTTTAACCTCAGCGGCCACCCGGCGCTGACCCTGCCGATGGGTGAGCTTCAGGGGCGTCCCGGTGGCGCTCCAGCTGGTTACCGCCAAAGGGCAGGAGGGCCTGCTGATCCAGGCCGCCGAATGGCTGGCTGAACGACGACGCCGCTAACCATCCCGTTTTGCCGAATACCGTTTTCACAATAACTCAGTGAGTACCACTCATTGCGGCAGCGCTCGTCTTTTTGCGGGCCGCACACTCTTTTCGGGAGGAAGCTATGTCAGCCGTTCATGTTCGTGAGGAACTCGTTCCACTGCTGAAGGACGTTGCGGCCCGCAGCGCCGATTTCGAGCAACAGCGCCATATCTCTGACGACATCATCGCCCGGTTTAAGCAGATTGGCGTTTACCGGGCGCTCGTCCCCAAAGCCTACGGCGGCGAGGAGTGCTCCCCGGCGCAGTTCTGCGAGCTTATCGAGCAGATCGCGACCGCCGATGGCTCCGCAGGCTGGGTGGCCAGCTTTGGTATGAGCCCGTTTTACCTCGGCGCGCTGCCGCCGGACACCCTGAAAGCACTTTACCGCGACGGCCCGGACGTGGTGTTTGCTGGCGGTATCTTCCCGCCGCAGAAAGCGGTGCTGGCCGACGGCGGCTATCGCGTCAGTGGCCGTTGGGGGTTTGCCAGCGGCAGCATGGGTGCCTCGGTGTTTGGCGTCGGCATCCTGCCGGAAAGCGGCGAACCCCTGCCGCGGATGGCGGTCCTGCCGCGCGACAGCGTGCAGATCGACCCGGTATGGAACACCGTAGGCCTGGCCGGAACCGGCAGCCACGATCTGGTGGTCAACGATGCGTTTGTGCCGCAGGAGTGGACCTTCGTGCGCGGCGGTGCCCTTAACCTCGACGGCGCGCTCTATCGCTATCCGGTGCTCTCTCTTGCTACCCAGGTGCTCTCGGTGGTGGCGCTCGGCGTGGCCCGCGCCGCGCTCAACGAAATTTACACCATTGCCCATCGCCAGCAGTCCGTCACGGGTGCCCCGCGGCTGGCCGACCGCCCGCAGGCGCAGATGCAGATTGCCCGCTGCGAAGCGGATTTGCGCTCCGCCCGGGCCTGGTTCTACGACGCCATCGACGATGTCTGGCAGTGCATTCTTGCCGGGGATGAACCCGCCTGCGAGCAGATCAACGCCCTGCGATTGTCCTCCACCCACGTTACCCGCGCGGCCGCCGAAGTCACCCGTCAGGCGCTGGCGCTGAACGGCATGGGTGGCATCACCATGACAAGCCCCCTGCAACGCTACGTGCGCGACACCCTGGTGATCACCCAGCACGCTTTATGGGCGACCTCTCTTATCTCAACGCCGGTACGGTCTACTTCGGTGGCCAGCCTCTGCCGGGTTATTTGTAATTTTGACCAAAGGAGCAACAGATGAGCCAGACAACAACCTTACGCGTGCTGTTTTGCATCGGCGTGAACCAGAACTTCTTTGATGCCACCCCGGCAGAAGCCAAACAGGTGTGGGGCGCTTTCGGCGTGATGATGAAAGGTATCGACGAAACCCAGGGCATCCGCGTGATCGGCAACATGGACGACGACCGTCTGATGGTCGGCCGTCCACCGCCTCGCCGTGGACCACCTACGTGCTGGCCGATGCCGACAATCTCGACAGCGTGGTGGCTGCCTGCAACCTGTTCCGCACCACCCCGGTGGGCGACGGCGAGAGCAAGCTGTGGAAGTACTGCAAGATCGAAGCCCGCGTGGGCCGTGAACTGATTATTCAGTAACGGAGCAGATGATGAACCCACAGGATGCGCTGCGTTTACAGCAGCTTGAAGATCAGCAGGCTGCCCGGGTCTGTATCAGCAACTACATGCATTTGTGCGATCGGCTGGACAGCATGGAGCGGGTACAGGCCATCGGCGCGCTGTTCAGTGCAGACGCCTGCTGGGAAGGGGTGGGTGAGCCTTACGCCACCCGGCTGGGCAAGCATCAGGGGCGCGAGGCGATTATGGCGATGATGGCGAGCTATGTCCGCCAGCCTGCGCACTTCGCCCTGAATGCCCACTTTTTGTGTTCCGAAGCGCTGTATCAGGATGCCGACGGCGAGCTTCATGGCTGCTGGATGATGCTGCAAACCTCCGCGTTCAATGCCGGAGGCGCACACCTGAATGCCGCAGAGATTGAGATTGTTTTCCGTCGCGAGGCGGGTGAGATGACCATCCACCATTTCACTACCCGCAACCTGTTCAGCAGGCCGGTGAGCCACTGGCATGCGGCGGATGCGTTACCGGTACCTGACAAAAATTAGAACCTCGACGACGAGCAGGAGAAAGATTATGCAGTGTGACCACATCATCAATGTCAAAAATATCGATACCACGGCGCAGCCAGCACCGGGCCGCGAAGAGATTGCCGCCCTGGTACAACCCGATCGCGTCCACACCTCGCTCTACACCTCTGAGGAACTGTTCCAACTGGAGCTGGATCGTATTTTCACGAAGACCTGGGTCTGGGTTGCGCACGTCAGCGAAATCCCGGAAACCGGCAGCTTCAAAACCACCGAGATCGGTACCCAGCCGGTGATCGTGGTGCGCGACCGCAAGGGCACCATTCACACCCTGCTGAACCCGCTGCCGCCACCGCGCCGCTACCGTCTGCGAACACCGCACCGGCAAAACCAACAGCTTCGTCTGCCCGTATCACGGCTGGGGCTACGCCCTCGACGGCAGCCTGCGCGGCGTGCCGCACCCGGAAAGCTATGCCGACCAGCTGGAGAAAAACGAACTGGGGGCTGGTGTCGCTGCGCACCGAGCAGTACGCGGGCATGGTCTTCGCCACCTTTAACGAGCAGATCGAACCGCTGGAGGATTTCCTCGGTGCGGCGAAGAAATGGATGGATCTGTTTATGAAGCAGGGGGCGGGCTACCCGATCAAAACCGGGCCTGCGCACCGCTTCCGCTTCCCCGGCAACTGGAAAATCCAGCTCGAGAACACCACGGACGGCTACCACTTCCCGGTGGTGCATCGCTCCTTCCTGAGTTCGGTGGATAAGCAGACCGAAGAGATGCTGAACTTCGTCGACGGCAGCGGCTACGTCGAAGATCTCGGCAACGGCCACAGCGTGATGGTGATGATCCCCGAGCTGGTGGATCTCGAGGCCAACCTCGATGCGCCGATCCCGGAACGCTTTATCGGGCTGGCTGACGAGCTGCGCAAAGAGCACGACGAAGCGCAAGTGCGTCGCATCGTGCGGGCGGTGGGCGGCTCCGGTTTCAACCTCAACCTGTTCCCGAACATTGCCTGCTCCATGGCCTTCTTCCGGGTGTTGCAGCCGGTGTCGGTGATGGAAACCGAAATTCACCACGCGGTGATCACCATGGACGGCGGGCCAGAGATTGCCAACCAGGCGCGTCTGCGTCTGCACGAACACTTCCAGGGGCCGATGGGCTTTGGCACCCCGGATGACTCCGAAGCCTGGGAGCGCGTTCAGCGCGGGCCACCGCAGGGGATGACCTGTGGATCATGCTCAACCGCGGCCTGGCCGGGGAATACCGCACCGATGACGGTCTGCGCAGCGACGTCAGCGCCGAAACCGGCATGCGTGCGGCCTACCAGCAGTGGAAAAAATTGATGACGGAGAGCGAAAAATGATGACCCCCGATTCTGTCCTGTTTGCGGCCATGTCCGTAATCAACCTGGAAGGCGATCTGCTTGACCAGGGCGAGTTCAATGCCTGGCTGGATCTGTGGCAGCACGACGGCCTGTACGTGGTACCCATTGACCCGAATGAGCAGGATTTCAAAAACACCCTCAACTACGCCTGCGACGATCACTACATGCGCGAGCGCCGGGTGAAGCGTCTGTACAGCGGGGAGTCGATCTCCACCACGCCGCGCGCCAGAACGCTGCGCACTCTGTCGCGCTTCCGTCTGCTGGAATCCCGCGAGGATCTGATTGTGGTGCGGGGGGCGCAATCCCTGTGGGAACACCGCAAAGGGCACAGCCGCCACTACGCCGCGGATATCACCTGGCACCTGTTGCCGAAAGACGGCAGGTTGCTGATTGCCCAGAAAGTGATCCGGCTGGTCAACAGCGACGATGTGCTGCACAGCATCGGTTACATCCTCTGAGGAGCCATTCATGACGCAAACCGTATTAGTGACCGGCGCAGCCGCCGGTCTGGGCAATGTCATTGCCACCAGCCTGTTGAAGCAGGGCTACCAGGTGGTGCTGACCGATGTCGATGCCACCCGAGCCCGCGAAGCCGCGGCGCGCCTTGATGACGGTCAGGACAGGGTGCTGGCGCTGGGGCTGGATATCTGCCAGCCCCAGGATTTCGCGGACGCACTGGACGCGACCATTACCCGCTTCGGCAGTCTGGACGTGCTGGTAAACAACGCCGCACTAACCCTCGCTACCCCGGTAATGGAGATCGCCGTGGAGGAGTTCGACCGGGTGATTGCCACCAACCTGCGCGGCACCTTTGTCGGCTGCCAGACCATGGGGCGTTACTTCGCCACACGCGGCTACGGCCGCATCATCAACCTGGCGTCACTGGCGGGGCAGAACGGCGGCACGGCCTCCGGTGCCCACTATGCGGCCTCGAAGGGCGGCATCCTGACCCTGACCAAAATCTTTGCCCGCGAGCTGAGCAAATCCGGCGTGACGGTCAATGCCATTGCGCCGGGGCCACTGGATCTGCCGATGGTTCACGCCCTGGTGCCGGAAGAGAAGATGGCCGGGCTGTTGCAGATGATCCCGGTGGGCACGTTAGGTGAAGCAGAGTTTGTCGCCCAGGCCGTGGCCTTGCTTGCGTCACCGCAGGCGTCGTTTGTCACCGGGGCGACCTGGGACATCAACGGCGGTCTGTTTATGCGTTAAGGAGTCAACATGCTGACATTACAGGTTATCAGGCGGGAGTTGCAGGGCGAGGTGGTCCTGCTGACGCTGGCGCATGCCGACGGTATCGACCTCCCGGCCTTCCGCGCGGGGGCGCATATCGACCTGCATCTGGCAGAAGACCTGGTGCGTCCGTATTCCCTGTGCGGCGACCCGCAGAATCGCCAGCACTACCAGCTCGGCATTCTGAAAGAGAGCCAGTCCCAGGGCGGCTCGCGGGCAGTCCATGCCCTGCGCGAAGGGGATCGGATTCAGGTCAGCGACCCGCGCAACCTGTTTGCGCTGGACGACACCGCCAGCCACAGCCTGCTGATTGGCGGCGGGATTGGTATCACCCCGATGCTGGCGATGGCGGCGGAACTGCATGCCGCCGGGCGTTCGTTCAGCCTGCACTACTGCGCCCGTTCCCGCGCCCAGGCCGCCTTTATTGCGCAGCTGGAGCAAGCGGCCTGGGCCGACCGCGTGCATCTGCACTTTAGCGATACCCAACGGCTGAACCTGGCGGCGGTACTGAGTGACGTGCCGGCCAACACCCACGTCTACACCTGCGGCCCGACGCGCCTGATGGATGCCGTCACCGACGTGGCATTGGGGCAGGGTTACCGCCCGGAGCAGGTGCACCAGGAGTGCTTCAGCGCCGAAGTGGACATCGGCGGCGCGGCCTTCGAGGTTTTCGCTGCAACCAGCGGGATCACCGTGCAGGTGTTGCAGAACCAGAGCATCGTCGAGGCGCTGGCGCTTGCCGGGCTGAAGGTGTGCGTCTCCTGCAAACAGGGGATCTGCGGCAGCTGCCTGACCGACGTGCTGGAAGGCGAGCCGGATCATCGCGACCACTACCTGACCGATGAAGAGAAAGCCGACGGCGACCAGATTTTGTTGTGTTGTTCCCGGGCGAAAAGTGCCCGTTTAGTCATCGATTTGTGAGGAAGAACTTATGACACTGCAAACCGAATTTCGGAATGCCATGGCGCAGCTGGGGAGTGCGGTCTCTGTGATCACCACCGACGGCCCGGCGGGCAAATTTGGCTTTACCGCCTCTGCCGTGTGCAGCGTCACGGACGCGCCGCCGACCCTGCTGGTCTGTATGAACCGCAACTCCTTTGCCAATGCACACTTCAAACAGAACGGGGCGCTGTGCGTCAACGTCCTCTCCAGCGACCATCAGGCTCTCTCCGGGGTGTTCGCCAACGCCAGCCTGCGCTCCGAGCAGCGCTTTGAGTACGACTCCTGGCAGGTGATGGCCAGCGGCGCACCGGTGCTCAGCTCGGCTGTCGCCAGCTTCGACTGCGTAATCGACACCTGCCATGAGGTGGGCAGCCACACCGTTTTCTACTGCCAGGTGCAGGCGATCCGCATCAGCGAAGCCCCGCGCGGGCTGGTCTATTTCAACCGTCGCTACCATGCCGTCGGGCATGACGTGGAAGCGTAAAACCAGACAATAAGGGGAACGCTGATGAGCAATGTCGTGACTGAAACAACCGCCGCGCCGGTGGCTGCCTCGCAGGATGCAAAGCAACTGCGCAAGCTGGTCATCGCCTCGGTGCTGGGGAATGCCCTGGAATGGTATGACTTTTTTCTGTACGGCCACCGCGGCGGCGCTGGTCTTCGGCCCGCTGTTCTTCCCGGTGGGCGGCGACCCGATGCAGGGCACGTTGCTGGCGTTTTCCGGTTTTGCGGTGGGCTTCCTCGCCCGTCCGTTGGGCGGCATCGTCTTCGGGCATATCGGGGATCGCTATAGCCGCAAGATGACGCTGATCATGACCCTGACCCTGATGGGTGCCACCACCTTTATCATCGGCCTGCTGCCGGTCTATGCCCAGATTGGTATCTGGGCGCCAGTCTCGCTGATCACCATGCGCTTTTTACAGGGCGTGGCGTCCGGCGGGGAGTGGGGCGGTGGGGTGCTCATGTTGAGCGAGAACGCCCCGTCGTCGCGTCGCGGCTACTTTACCGCCTGGAGCCAGATGGGCGTGTCCGGTGGGTTTGTCCTCTCGGCCTTCGCCTTTTACCTGGTGCAGAAGCTGCCGGAAGAGGAATCTGATGAGCTGGGGCTGGCGCGTACCTTTCCTGCTCAGCATCCTGATCTTCCTGGTCGGGGTCTACATCCGCAAAAACATCCGCGAGAGCAAGGCCTTCAGCCAGGCGAAGCCGGAAACAAAGCACGAGAAGATCCCGCTGATGGTGCTGATCCGCGAGCATCCGAAGGCACTGTTGCAAGCCATCGCCCTGCGTCTGCCGGAGAATGGCGCGTCCTATATCTTCTTCACCTTCTCGGTGGTCTACGCGAAACACATCGGCATTGGCACCGGGGAGATCATCAGCGCCGTGACCCTGGCGATGCTGGTGGAGTTCTTCTCGATCCTGTTCTGGGGTGCGCTCTCGGATCGCATCGGCCTGAAGCCGGTCTACTACATCGGCGTGATTGGCCTGCTGGTGATGGCGTTCCCGTTCTTCTGGCTGCTCTCCACCGGTGACTACGGCTGGATCATGCTGGCGATGTTCCTCGGCCTGCCGTTCTGCCATGGGGCAATGATCGGCACCCAGCCCTGCATCATGAGCGACCTGTTCCCGGTGCGCGTGCGCTATTCCGGCCTGGCGCTGGGGCATGAAGTTGGCTCGATCTTCTCCGGTGGCCTGGGGCCAATGCTGGCGGTGGCACTGCTGATGCACTTCGACGCCTCGTGGCCGGTCTCGCTTCTGTTGATGGGTTATGCGCTGCTGGCATGGATTGCGTTACGCAGTCTGCCCGCCACGACTAAAAATAACGAGGTAAGCAAATGATTGATAAACGGATTGCTGCCACCGATGGCGCGGTGGCCGACATCTTCGACGGTGCCGTGGTGATGGTGGGCGGTTTTGGCGCAGCCGGACAGCCTGCCGAACTGCTGGATGCCCTGATCCGCCGCAAGCCGCGGGAGCTGACGCTTATCAGCAACAACGCCGGGAACGGTGACTATGGCCTGGCGGCACTGCTGAAGGCCGGTTGCGTGAAAAAAGTGATCTGCTCTTTCCCGCGCCAGACCGACTCCTGGGTCTTTGACGATCTGTACCGTCGCGGTGAAGTGGCGCTGGAACTGGTGCCGCAGGGCAACCTCGCGGCGCGCATTCAGGCGGGCGGCAGCGGCCTGGGGGCCATCTTCACCCCCACCGGGTATGGCACTGAACTGGCGGCAGGCAAGGAGACCCGCCATATCGACGGCAAAGATTATGTTCTTGAGTACCCGCTGAAAGCCGATTTCGCCCTGATCAAAGCCCTGAAAGCCGATCGCTGGGGCAACCTGGTGTATGACAAAACCGGGCGCAACTTCGGGCCGATTATGGCCGCGGCGGCCAACTGCACTATTGCCCAGGTGAGCGAGATTGTCGCCCTCGGCGAACTCGACCCGGAAGCGGTGGTGACGCCGGGCATTTTTGTTCAGCGCGTGGTGTCGGTGGCGACGGCCCGCCTGCCGCAGACGGCATAAGGAGATCCCGTGAATAAACTGACTCATCAACAGCTGGCGGAACGCATTGCCCGCGACATCCCGGAAGGGGCGTATGTGAATCTCGGCATTGGCCTGCCAACCCGCATTGCCAACTATCTGCCCGCCGATCGCGAGATCTTCCTCCACAGCGAAAATGGCATTCTCGGCATGGGGCCCTGCGCCGGAGCCGGGCTGCGAAGATCCCGAGCTGATCAACGCCGGAAAACAGCCGGTAACGCTCCTGCAGGGCGGCTGCTATTTCCACCACGGCGACTCCTTCACCATGATGCGCGGCGGTCATCTGGATATCTGCGTGCTGGGCGCTTATCAGGTCTCCCGGCACGGCGACCTTGCGAACTGGAGCACTGGCGAGCCGTCCTCCATTCCCGCGGTTGGCGGGGCGATGGATCTGGCGATTGGCGCGAAGCGCGTGTATGTGATGACCGAACATCTGACCCGCCAGGGTGAGTGCAAAATCGTCAATACCTGTACCTACCCGCTGACCGGCATGGCCTGTATCGACCGCATCTATACCGATATGGCGGTGATGGATATCACCCCGGAGGGCATCGTGGTGCGCGAACTCTTTGGCGATGTGACCGAAGAGTATCTCCGGTCCATCACCCCGGTGGCGCTGACGTTTGCCCTGAACGCCCAAACCGAGGAGGCGTGAATGGATCTGGACTATCGCCTCGATGGGCCGCAGGAGGCACCGGTGCTGGTGCTCTCGAATTCGCTGGGCACGACCTGGCAGATGTGGCAGCCGCAGATGGCCGCGTTGACGGAACATTTTCGCGTGCTGCGCTACAACACTCGCGGGCACGGCCGCTCTCCGTTACCGGAAAGCGGTATCAGCCTGGCAACGCTGGGGCAGGACGTGATTGCCCTGCTGGATCACCTGGATATTGAGCGCGCCTTCTTCTGCGGCATCTCTCTCGGTGGAATGACCGGAATGTGGCTTAACTGTCACGCGGCGTCGCGTTTCTCGCGCATCGTGGTGGCAAATACCGCAGCGAAGATCGGCGAGGCCAAAGGCTGGTTGCAGCGTGCGGCCACGGTGCGTCAGCAGGGCATGGCTCCGGTCGCCAGCACGGCGGCGGATCGCTGGTTTACCCCGGCATACCGCGAGCAGCACCCCGGCACAGTCCAGCGGCTGATCGACGATCTCGCCCACACCCCGGTCGAGGGCTATGCCGCCTGCTGCGAAGCGCTGGCCGCGACGGATCTGCGTCCTGACGTGGCGGCCATGCTGCGCCCGATGCTGGTGATTGCCGGCGAGGACGATCCGGTCACCACCGTGCAGGACGCCAGGTGGCTCGCCGCCCAGGCGAAGCAGACCGAATGGGTCGCTTTACCCGCCTCGCACCTGTCGAACGTGGCCTGCCCGGACGCTTTTAACCATCACGTCGTGACTTTTTTAACCGCAGGAGCTGTACATGACCATCACCATTGAATCCCTGGCCTGCTGGCTGGTGGATATCCCCACCATTCGCCCGCACCGGTTGTCGATGGCGACCATGGGTTGCCAGACGCTGACCATCGTCCGCATGCAGTGCGCCAATGGGATCACCGGCTGGGGAGAAGCGACAACGATTGGCGGCCTGAGCTACGGGGCAGAAAGCCCGGAAGCGATCAAATCCGCGATTGAAACCTATCTGGCTCCGCTGCTGTGCGGCCAGTCGTTCCAGGGCGTCGCCGACCTGGCGCAGAAGATGAACGCCAGCGTGAAGGGCAACACCTTCGCCAAATCTGCCCTCGAAACCGCCTTCCTCGATGCCCAGGGCAAAGCGCTGGGGCTGCCGGTGAGCGCGCTACTGGGCGGGGCGCTCATTCAGCGCCTGCCGGTGCTGTGGACCCTGGCGAGCGGCGACACCCAAAAAGACATTGAAGAGGGTAAACGTCTGCTGGCGGAAGGGCGCCACGACACCTTCAAGCTGAAAATCGGCGCGCGTGGGCTGGATTTGGACGTTCGTCATGCGCTGGCGATCAAAGCCGCGCTGGGGGATGAGGTCAGCGTGCGGGTGGACGTCAACCAGGCGTGGGATCTCACCACCGCCATCAAAGGGATGACGCAGTTGCAGGCGGGCGGGATCGACCTGGTGGAACAGCCGATCCCGCTATGGGATCGGCAAGGGTTAATCACCCTCAGCCAGCGTTTTACGGTGCCGATTCTGGCCGATGAAGCGGTGGCGACCAGCCATGACGGCTATGCCCTGGCGAGCGGCGGTTTTACCGGCGTCTATGCCCTGAAGATTGCCAAAGCGGGCGGCCCGGCTCAGGTCCTGAAGCTGGCGCACGTGGCGCAGGCGGCTGGCGTGGCCTTGTACGGCGGCACCATGCTGGAAGGCACGCTGGGCACCGTGGCCTCGTTGCATGCCTGGTCGACGGTAAAAATGCAGTGGGGCACCGAGATGTTCGGCCCGCTGCTGCTGAAGGATGACATCGTGGTGCGTCCCCTGGATTTCAGCCAGGGAGAGGTGACGTTACCGCAGGGGCCTGGATTAGGCATCGACATAGACGAAGACAAGCTGCGTCATTACGCACGCCAATAAAAGGAAATCGCGATGCTCTTTAAAGTGGAAATGACGGTCAACATTCCGTCATCGCTGCCGTCGGCAGAAGTGGAAGCGATCAAAGCGAAAGAGAAAGCCTACTCCCAGCGTTTACAGCGCGAAGGTAAATGGCCGCACATCTGGCGTGTGGTCGGGCAGTACGCCAACGTCAGCATCTTTGACGTGGCAGACAACCAGGAGCTGCACGACATCCTGACCGCGCTGCCGCTCTACCCGTGGATGGTAATCAACGTGCAGCCCCTGTGCGCGCACCCGTCATCCATTCACAACGAATAATCGTCATCGACATAACTACAACAAACTGAACCCTACAAAGAGGAACATGCAATGTCTGTGAATCCTGTACATCAAACCGAACTGGAATCCTTACTGGCGATCAGCAGCGGCTTAAATTCCACTGGCGGCAACGATCGTCTGAAAAACATCATGCACCAGTTGCTGAGCGACCTGTGCAAGACCATCAGGCAGTTCGACGTGACCGATGAAGAGTTCTGGGTGGCGGTGAACTACCTCAACGAGCTGGGCGGACGCCAGGAAGCGGCGCTGCTGGCGGCCGGTCTGGGCCTGGAGCACTATCTGGATATGCGTGCCGACGAGAAAGAGGCCGCATCCGGCCACGACGTGGGCACCCCGCGCACCATCGAAGGGCCGCTGTATGTGGCGAATGCCCCCCTGAGCGAGGGTTTTGCCCGCATGGACGACGGCAAAGAGCAGGCCGAAACCATGTGGCTGCAGGGTCAGGTGACCGATCTGCACGGTAAGCCGGTGGCCGGGGCGATTGTTGATATCTGGCACGCCAACACTCTCGGCGGCTACTCGTTCTTCGATCAGTCCCAGAGCGAATACAACCTGCGCCGCCGCGTCCGTACCGGCGACGATGGTCGCTACGCTGTGCGCAGCATCGTACCCTGCGGTTATGGCTGCCCGCCGGATGGTCCAACCCAGAAACTGCTGACCGCCATGGGTCGCCACGGCAATCGCCCGGCACACGTACACTTCTTTGTGTCGGCGCCGGGGTATAAGCACCTGACCACGCAGATCAACCTGAACGGCGATGAATATCTGTGGATGACTTTGCGTTCGCGACGAGGGCGGAGCTGATTGCGGACCCGGTGAAGGTGACAGATCCGGCTGTGGCGCAGTCGCGCGATCTGAGTGGGGAGCATACGGAGGTGAACTTTAATTTTACGCTGGTGGAAGCGACAGACGGTGGGGAAGAGGTGAGAGGGAAGCGGGCGCGTGTTAAGGAGTGACTGCTGAGGATTGAAAGGACCGGGGCCGCAAAGCGGCCCCGGTTTTGTTATTTTGGGACGGACATTGCGCGCGCAGAAACTGAGTGCGTGAAAGCGTCTTACCGGGAGCGCCCGCTGTGTCCTCACATCGACGCCGCGGCAAACATCCCCGGCGTCGTCCCAAAATGGGCGCGAAACTGTTTGATCAAATGGCTCTGGTCGAAGAAGCCGATATCGCTGGCGACCTGCGCGGCACCCATCCCTCTTGCCAGCAGCCCTTTGGCGCGCATCAGACGGATTTGCGTCAGGTACTGATGCACCGACAGACCGGTCATTTTCTGGAAGGTGCGCATAAAATAGAATTCACTTAGCCCCGCGACTTGGGCAATCTCCTTAACCGTCAGGGCTGCGCGTAGGCTGAGTGCAAAAACGCGATCGCTTTGCGAATATCAGCCCGCAATACGCTCTGGCGCGACCCTTTGACGGTGCGCTCCCCGTAATGCCCCACCAGCACATTGAGGATCTGATACATCACGCACTCTTTTTCCAGCGGGTCATGACTCTGTTTCATCACGCTGGCGGCGTGGAGCATGCGGCGGGCCATCAGCGGATCGTGGCGGATCCCTTGCAGGCCAAAATTCACGTCGCCCTTGCCGCTGAGCACCGTTTGCGCCACCTCGTTAATCAGCTTTTCACCCGGATAGAACGCGCAGTAATCCCAGCCTTCGTCACGCTGCACTGCCTCGCCGGTATGCACCTCGCCCGGGGCGATAATCATCACCGAACCCGCCGCGGCAATGCCGTTTTGTCGGCATACCCGGGTGCGCTGCGCCCCACGGGCAAAGGCAGCGATCACAAACTCATCATGAAAATGGGGTGGGTAGCTGTGCTCATAGCAGGTGGCTTGCAGGATCTCCATACCGCCGTGCAGCTGACTGTCGCGCCACAGGCTGATCTCATCGCGTTTTTGTTGCCCCACGTTCGCGCCTCCCACAACCTGAGTAAATTTCACTGCTGAGCAGGATTTTACTATAGCGATTGTTGATGATTCTTAAGATAGTTATTGAACTAAGTAATATAAGGGAAAGAGATAATGTTAACGAAGTTAAATACCGGGCATCCCGCGTCTGCCACGGGGGAGTTTCGGGCCGGTATTGCCGCCTGTATTCCGACCATTGCCGGTTACTGGAGCATAGGCTTTGCCCGCCGGGGCGATTGGCACGCTATCCGGCTTTACGACCGGACAAATTGCCCTGCTGGCGAGCGCGCTCTATGCAGGCTCGGCGCAGTTTCTGTTTTTACTCCCTGTGGGCGGCGGGGCCGAAATGGCGTCCGTGGTGCTGAGCGTGCTGCTGGTGAACCTGCGTTATCTGCTGATGAGTTCATCGATGAGCGTCTTTTTTCGCGACTACACGGCCCTGCAAAAAGTGGTGAGTGGGTTGCTGCTGACGGATGAAACCTTTGGCGTGGCGGTGCAGCGCGCCAGTCCGCAGGCAAAATCAGCTATAGCTGGATGTTGGGTCTGAACATTACCGCCTGGCTGAACTGGATCATCGCCTGTGTCACCGGAGCCTGGCTGGCCACCACACTGCCGGCATCGCTGATGGAGGGGCTGGGCTTCAGCCTGGTGTCGATGTTATTGGCCTGATCCTGATGATGTGGTTCGCCAGCCGCAGGAAGGTACTGGAAAGCATCAATATCGCTGTTGCGGTGGTCATTACGCTGTTAACTGCCGGGAGTGGTTCCCTCAGCCTGGTGGTGATTGTGCCGCGTCCCTTGCTGCCACGCTGGCAACGCTGCTGTTACGCACAAGGAAAGGAAAATAAGATGGAACGCCATATTCTTTTGACTATTCTTGCCTCTGCGTTGGTCACTGCGCTGATGCGTACCGTACCGGTGTTACTGTTATCGCGCTTTCGTCTGCCGGAGGTGATGCTGCAATGGCTGAGCTTTATTCCCACCGCCATCATGGCCGCGCTGGTCGCTGCCGAAACTGCTGAGCAAGCCCGCGATGACGGATTCCGGGGTTAGCATCTCGCTGCTGGCTGCGGCCTTTGCCACGCTGGTGGGCATTCTTACCCGCGGGTTATTCGCTACGGTGATTGCGGGTGTGGTGGCTTCTGCGCGGCGGGGTATTTCCTGGCGCAATAGTCTATAAAGCGTTAAGGTCTGCGCGGCGTCTTATCGGAGGGCCTACGGAGCGTCGCGCGTCTTTGGCCTACATATTGGGCTGGCTGATGGTACAGTGAATACAGGCCGTCATTAACCAGGAGAAATGCACATGAACGAACATCCGCTTTGCCAGATCATCAAGTCGTGTGACAGGGCGATCTCAGCTAAAGATTTTGACTCGCTGATGGAGTATTACGCTGAAGACGCCGCGCTGGTCGTAAAGCCCGGCATGATCGTGAAAGGTAAGAATAATATCCGCAACGCCTTTGTTTCTATCGCTGATTATTTTCAGGATCAGCTTATCGTGAAAACAGGGCGATATCCAGGTCATTGAAGGCGGGGAGATGCGCTGGTGATCATGGAAACCCATCTTTTTTTCCCGGATGAACAGGGCGGCACGACAGAAATCACCCGCCGTGCAACCTATGTTTTCCGCCTGGAAAACGACCGTTGGCTGTGCACCATTGATAACTCTTATGGGACATCTGTCCTGGACGCTGAGTCCGCCTGAAGCACTTTTATTTGCTGACTGGCGTGACCAGTCCGATGCTGACAATCCCTTTGTCCCAGATAATCTGGTGCAGAGAGGTCTGAATGATGCTGGTAATAGGTTTTGGCGTGAGTAGCGCCCAGCAGATGCCGCCAGGTTTACGAACCGAGCGATAGGTCACCCCGGTCTCCCCCCGCGACGCGCAGCCGAGCGCCAAACTGCTGTGGCTCGTGGTAGTCGGTGGGATGATACCAGGGGTGTGAATCCGGCAGGCCGGTAATATCGGCAAACGCACAGCCCTCCAGTTCGGTCTCCAGGCAGCGGTATTCGAAGCGTTCGAACTTCAGATCCGGCACGTTATGCCAGTAAAGATGGCAGTGGTAGACAATTTCGGCCAGCGCCGTCTCTTTGCTGTCTCCGAGGTAGTAAACGCCATAATCGCCGTTCGAAAAGCGGCTACCGTCCGGGTTAACGTGGGTAAAGGCGGCCATTGCATAGTGCGCCCCGCGGATCCCCAGCACCCACTCTTTACGCGGGAGCAGAGCGAGATTGCCCACCTCCTGGGTCAGGCGCGGATTGGTGAGCTTCTGGATCTCATACAACACATCGAATGCCTCGGGCGTGGCGACGTCTTCGAAGACATAGATGGCAGGATACTGGTATGCAGCAGCCGGTAGCCCTTGAGGGGAACCACCGCGGTACGGGGGATCTCGGGATGGATCATCCGGCGAGGCCTCCGCGCAGCACGTCCACCCGTTTCGCCACTTCGTGCAGGTTGCCGAACTCACCGCCCTCAATCAGGGATAATGGCGTTGCCCCATTGAAGTAAGCATTGTGGTTTTCCATGGTCATGAATCCGTAGACGTTCTCCCGGGTTACTGAACACAATGCGCAGTGCCGAATGCATATTCAGCAGGTAGCTGATTCGGGTCAACTGGTCGTGAGTCAGCGAGGCTGTCTTCGTCTCTTTCTGTCGGTATTTGTAGAGCGCCGCTCTGGAGAGCTGCAGAATGTTCTGCTGCTGCTCTGTCGAGCAGCCCCATTTTTCCAGAATATTCATTGCGGCTCTGATGGCGATCAGATCGCGATCGCCGCGGGCTTCAGAGTCCAGGTTCAGGTGCTTCGTCATGGGATGCTCCCTCAGCGCAGAGTGATTGATATAGTCTTAGCATGAACTAAATATACCAATATGTCTACGTGAAGACATCTTTGCTCCGGGCGACGATCGTGACGTTTTATAAAGGGCGAATCTCCTTTGAACGCAGAGTGATCTGCACCGGCACCGATTTATACGACGGGGTACCGCTCTCTTTATCCAGATAGTTCAGCGGAACCAGCACGTTAGCCTCAGGGTAATAGGCGGCCACCGTACCGGGCGCAATGTTGTACGCCACAACGGTGATGTCGTCGAGGCGCTGCTGACTGTCGGGGAGGGCGGTGGTGATATCCACCCGGTCGCCATGCTCCAGCCCCTGCTGCTGCATATCCTCTTCGTTCATAAACAGCACGTCGCGACGACCGAAAACCCCGCGATAGCGATCGTCGAGGGCGTAGATAGTGGTGTTGTACTGGTCGTGGCTGCGCAGGGTCACCAGACGCAGCACGTTCTCACCTTCCCCCTCGATGTTTTCAGTTACGCCGTCAAACAGGGAGAACATCGCTTTGCCGGTTGCCGTCGGCCAGACGCGCTCGGTAGGGGGCAGTGGCATACGGAATCCGCCGGGCACCCGGATGCGGGCGTTAAAGTTCTCAAAGCCGGGAAGGGTCTGTTCAATTCGGTCGCGGATGCGGTCGTAATCGGCGACCAGCTCCAGCCAGTCGGTTTTACTGTTCGTCAGGGTGGCGTGGGCGATCCCGGCGACAATGGCCGGTTCCGAGCGCAGGAAAGGGGAAGCCGGTTTCAGCTTCCCGCTGGAGGCATGCACCATCGACATGGAATCTTCTACGGTGATCGACTGTTGGCCGCTGCGCTGCATATCCAGTTCGGTGCGCCCCAGGCAGGGCAGCAGATACGTCTCTTTGCCCACCAGCAGGTGGGTGCGGTTCAGTTTGGTCGCCACATGCACGCTGAGATCCAGCGTTTTCAGCGCCGGGAAAGCCTTGTCGTGATCCGGCATCGCCACGGCAAAATTGCCCCCCAGGCAGAGCAGCGCTTTTGCCTGGCCGTCGATCATCGCCTGCGCGGCCTGCACCGCGTCGTGACCGTGCGCAGCTGGCGGGGTAAAGCCAAACACCGCGCCCAGCCGGTCAAGGAAGGCGGCTGAGGGTTTTTCAGTGATCCCCACCGTGCGGTTGCCCTGCACGTTGGAGTGGCCGCGCAACGGGCAGATACCCGCGCCGGGCTTACCGATATTGCCACGCAGCAACAGCAGGTCGGCAATCAGGCGCACGTTGGCGGTACCTTTGTTGTGCTGGGTGATCCCCATGCCGTAGGTAATGATGGTGGCGCTGGAAGCGGCGTAGATCTGCGCCACGTTCTCCAGGTCGGCGCGGCTCAGGCCGGACTCGCGTTCTATGGCCTCCCAGGGGGTGGCGGCGATATCGGCGGCAAACGTGGTAAACCCCTCAGTCTGGGTGGCGATAAAATCATGATCCAGCGCGTCCAGGACCAGAAGATGTTTTGCAATTCCTTTTAAACGCGGCGGCGTCCCCTCCGGCTTTGACCTGGTAATAGGTTGAGGCGATGTCGGTCGCGCTGTAGGTCGCCATCTCTTTGACGCTTTGCGGATCGGCAAAACGCTCCAGCGCCGTTTCGCGCAGCGGATTGAAGACGATAATCGGTACCCCCCGGCGGGCAAGTTCGTGCAGCGTGCCCATCATCCGCGGGTGGTTGGTGCCCGGATTATGCCCGATGGAGATCACCAGTTCGTGTGGTCAAAATCCTCCAGCGAGACGGTGCCTTTTCCTATACCGATAGAGCGGGGCAGGCCGACGCTGGTGGCCTGATGGCACATGTTGGAGCAGTCGGGGAAATTATTGGTGCCCAGTTCGCGGGCGAACAGCTGATACAGGAACGCCGCTTCGTTCGAGGCGCGCCCGGAGGTGTAAAAACTCCACCTGATCCGGCGAAAGATTCGCGCAGCACTTCCCCTATACGGGGCAAAGGCGTCGTCCCACTCTACCGGGCGAAAGGTGTCGCTTTGGGGATCGTACTTCATGGGATGGGTCAGACGGCCATAGCCTTCCAGCTCAAAATCGCTTTTCGCCCCACAGGTCACTGACGGTGTGCGCCGCGAAAAAGTCTGGCGTGACGCGCTTCGTGTCGCTTCCCACGTCACCGCTTTGGCCCCGTTCTCGCAAAACTGGAAGTGGATTTGTGTTCTTTATCCGGCCAGGCGCAGCCCGGGCAGTCAAAGCCGTCGGGCTGGTTGGTGCGCAAACAACGTGGCGGGGGCGTAAAAGGCATCCATCTGCGTGCGCACGGCGATTGCCGTCGCCTTTAAGGCTCCCCAGCCGCCCGCCGGACCGGCGTAATGGCGGATCCCGGGAACGTTTCGTCTGTTGTTATTCATTTTTACTCCTGTCGGGTATCTCATTATGGCGGCGAATGTCGGCCAGCAGCAGCGAGGCCTCCTCTGAGTGTGGCATAAACGCCCCCGGCGTCTCTCCCTGCCACCAGATCCCGCTGGCCGGAGAGTAGTGATTTCCGGCGAGTTGCCAGTCCCCCTTCAGCACAAAGGCGATGCCTTCTGCGCCGGGTTGCTGAGCGGTAGTGGCAATTGTCACCTCCGCGGAAGCCCGGCTGCGCTGGGTCATAACGTTAAAGTCCATGCCTGGTCCGCTGACGCCCTCGGTGGCAAGACGCCACTCTCCCGGAAATGCCCAGGGAACGCCTGGCTCAAGGCGGTGAAGCAGATCGTCACCGCGCAGCCACAGCCCGGCATCGCCGAGCAACATGATTACCCGATCGACGCCAGGAAAGAGGGAGAAAGGACCCTCCTGGGCAAGCGTGGCAATGCTGGCCCGCCACAGAAAGGGGGTATCCGCAGAGGAATGCTGACGATCTCCCGGGTTTCACCGCCCCGTTTTTCCACGGAGTGACCGGCAAGGAAGCGAACGTGAAGGGCGTAATCATATCCTTTTCACCCTGATATTGGGGTTAATGATCTATCTTCGCTACAGATAATTTCCAAAACAATTACAAATTATTCACAGTTCAGTTCACAAATCCATCATCAGATTCGTGTGGGCAGATGTCAATGGTTGTATATACATGATCTGTCATGTGGCATTGCCCTGACGTCATGCTGACTGTCTGGCGGTCATTAATCATCCATTCAGAGAGAAAACTATGTCGTCTTTTTCGTCTTCAGAAGAGCAGTCTAAGAAAAACGGGACGCGGTTATCGGAAACGCGCTCCATTGATTACATCCCGGATAATGAACGCCACGGTCACCCCTTCAGTCAGTTTAACGCTGTGGTTTGGCGGTAACCTGCAGATTACGGCCATTGTGACCGGGGCGCTGGCGGTCGTGCTGGGCGGCGATGTGGTGTGTCTATTATTGGCCTGCTGGTGGGTCAGGTACTCGGCGCGGTGGTGATGTCGTTCCATGCCCTGCAGGGCCACGTCTGGGCCTGCCGCAGATGATCATCAGCCGCGCGCAGTTTGGTGTCCTGGGCGCTGGTGATCCCGCTGGTGCTGGTGTGCGTGATGTACGTAGGCTTCTCAGCCAGCGGCACGGTGCTGGCTGGACAGGCGATGGCGAAACTGGCTCTCGGTGTCGAACGTCGCGGGGATGATCCTGTTCAGCGCGATTATTATCGTGATTGCGGTGCTGGGATATCGCGTGATCCACAAGCTCGGCAAGGTGGCGAGCGTGGTAGGGGTGCTGGCGTTTCTCTATCTGTTTATTGCGCTGCTGATGTCCAGCGACCTGGGGGCGATTGCGCAGAATAATCACTTCTCGATGCCGATGTTCTTGCTGGCGGTGTCGCTCTCCTCCTCATGGCAGATCGCCTTTTGCCCCTATGTGTCGGACTACTCACGCTATCTGCCGCGCAACGTCTCGGGCGTGAAAACCTTCTTCTCGGTCTTTAGCGGTACGGTGCTGGGCACCCAGGCGTCGATGACGCTGGGAGTGATCACCGCGGCGATTGCCGGGAGCGCTTTTAAGGGACATGAGGTGAGCTATATCGTCGGGTTGGGTAAAAGTGAAGCAATGGCGATGGTGATCTATTTTGCCATCTGCTTCGGCAAAATCACCTTCACTACCCTGAACGCCTACGGCAGCTTTATGTCACTGACGACCATCGTGTCCGGTTTTCGCAACCAGACCACGTTGAGCCAGAGAAGCCGGGTGATCTTTGTGGTGCTGATGGTAGCCATCTCCTGTGTGATTGCACTGCTCAGTGAACCCGCATTCCTGAAACACTTCACCCATTTCCTGCTGTTCCTGCTGGCGTTCTTTGTACCCTGGAGTGCCATCAGCCTGACCGACTACTTCATTATTTCCCGTAAAGCGTAGATATTCCGGCGCTGTTCGATCCCCGCCAACGCTACGGATACTGGAATATGTTTGGTATCAGCGTGTATGCCGTGGGCGTACTGATCCAGTTGCCATTCATCGAGAACCCGCTCTACCACGGTTCGCTGACCTGGATTTTTGCCGACAACGATGTGTCGTGGATCATCGGCTGGTTCTGCACGGCGGCGCTGTACTATGCCTTCAGACGTTTTGATCGCCGGGTGTTGCCGGAACAGACCATCTATCCGGCAACAGGCAGGTAAGGGTGGAGGGCCGACCCGGGGCGTTATGCGGCGTTAAACGCAAAACCTTCGTCGGCCCATCCGGTCAGGCCCCCAATCATGATCTTCACCGGGCGGCCCAGTTGTGCCAGCTTCAGCGCCGCACGATCGGCGCCGTTGCAGTGCGGCCCGGCGCAATAGACCACAAACAGGGTATCGGCTGGCCATTCCGCCATGCTTTGCGCGGTCATATCACGATGTCGCAGATGCAGCGCTCCCGGAATATGACGGCGAGCAAACGCCTCCGGGGTGCCCACCACATGCAGCAATACAAAATCGACATCACCCTCTTTGAGCGCGGTATGGACATCATCGCAATCCGTTTCCACACTCAGTCGTTGTAAAAAATGCTTCGCCGCGTTTTCTGCTGACGCAGCAGGGTAATCAGTTACATAGCTCATCATGTCCTCCTGAGTTGAGCCATCACTTTACGATTGCCGCGCTGTTTTGACAGCAGGCAGAAATGCCATATACCATCAGGATCCTGACAAAAATACCCTGGGTGCGGTAATGAACAATCCTCTGGTTGTGGCTCTGGCCTATGACGGCTTATGCACGTTTGAATTCGGCATTGCCGTGGAAATTTTCGGCCTTGCACGCCCTGAAATGGGGGATAACTGGTATCGCTTTGCAGTGGCGGGGGGTCGAACCGGGGGCGTTGCGCGCCACGGGCGGCATCCGGCTGGTGGTTGACGGCGGGCTGGAGCTGCTGGCGGAGGCCGGGACTATTATCGTCCCCGGCTGGCGGGGCGCGGATGTCCCGGTCCCCGCCGCGCTATGCGAGCAGTTGGTTGCCGCCCACGCGCGTGGGGCGCGGATCCTCTCTATCTGCTCTGGCGTCTTTGTGCTGGCCGCCGCAGGGTTGCTCAACAACCGGCAGGCCACGACCCACTGGCGATACACCGACGTGCTGCAACAGCGTTATCCCGCCATTCAGGTGACGCCGGATGTGTTGTATATCGATAACGGAGATGTGCTCACCTCGGCCGGAAGCGCGGCGGGGATCGACCTGTGTCTGCACCTGGTGCGACGGGATTATGGTAGCGTGGCGGCCAACCAGGTGGCGCGTCGGCTGGTCGTGTCCCCGCATCGCGATGGGGGTCAGGCCCAGTTTATCCAGCAGGCGGTACCCGTCGCCTACGAAGGCCATCGGCTTGGCGCGCTGTTTGATTATTTGCTTGAAAACCTTGCCGCCCCGCACAGCGTCGATTCACTGGCGAAGTTTGTCGGGATGAGTCCACGCACTTTTCTGCGCCGTTTTGCAGCGACGACCGGTAAAACCCCTGCCCAGTGGTTGTTGAACGCCCGCCTGAGTCGCAGCCAGGACCTGCTGGAGAACAGCCAGCTGTCGCTGGAGCGCATTGCGGAGGAAGTGGGGTTTGGCAGCGTGGCGACGATGCGTCATCACTTCAGAAATCAGCTATCGACCACGCCTGCGGCGTACCGGAGGGGGTTTTCTCAGCCAGCGCGGAGAGTCATTAAGGCTGAGTAGCCGCTCGCGCGGCTTTTTTATCTCTGTCAGTTCGTCGCAATCGAATCACGTAAAATAAATTCAGCGGGCAAAAATGCTGCTGTCAGGTATGCTTTCCGGAGTCGCCGCCAGCACTCTGGTCACCGCTTCTTTACCCTGGGCGTCTAAATCGAGGCGCACAGTGGTAAGGGAAGGGATGAAAAAGGCACTTTCGTAACTGTCATCGTAGCCGATAATGGAAACCTGATGGGGTACCTCTATCTGCGCCTTATTGAGCGCACTCAAAGCGCCCAGCGCCATCTGGTCGTTACCCACCAGCAGAGCGCTAAATTCAATCTTATTTTCGATAAGCTGGCGCGCGCCATCGTGGCCGCTTTGGGCATCCCAGGTACCAAAAATAACGGCTGCGGGCGTTTTGCCAAATGTCGCCAGGCTGCTTATCCAGTTTTCCAGACGCAGCTTTGCCGAGACAGAGTGCTGAGGGCCCGGCATCAGTACGATGCTGTTATGCCCCAGTTCGCATAAGCGTTTAACGCTCTCCCGGGTACCGTTTGCCGGATCAAAGATGACATGAAACACACCGCTGTCCGGGGCAACGTCGAGAAACAGACAGGTGACGTCGTTATTTTGTTCAGCCAGCTTTCTGGCAGGAGGGGTTTCCAGCGGGACGTTAATCAGGATTTTTTCAATAAACTGGGACTTAAAATCGTTAATCGATTGCTGTATGGCCGTAGGGTCAGCTTCATCAATCATCGAAATCAGGACCTGGTAACCCGCCTCACGGGCGTGCTTTTCACGGAGGCGGCGATTTGCGACGGCGCATGCAGTGCAAGGGAGGTAGTCACTAACCCCAGCGTCTGGGTGCGTTTGCCGACCAGCTGTTGCGCCAGACGGTTTGGAACGTAGCGCAAATCTTCAATCGCCTGCTCGACACGAAGACGCGTTTTTTCGGCAACATTCACCGATTTATTGAGTACCCGGGAGACGGTCTGGTAGGAGACCCCGGCCTGACGCGCCACATCTTCCAGGGTCGCATTTCTGTTCTTGTTCACTCTCAATCCTTTCTTTTCACGTGGCTGAAAAAACGCCTGCCATCGGTGGCGTGAGCGAAATTATATCAAAATGTCATACCTTCACATGGCGAAATTTGGCGATCTTGCTCACCTTTTTCTGCTTTTAAAATTACGTTCTGTGATGTTGATTGCACTTTTCATCAAGGAGAGTTGTTCGCGTCTTTTGTCAGGTATTGTATGTAACACGTTGATGTGAACGTCATACATTTTCACATCATCAGCAATCGGGTGCATATCGTCCCAGGCATGATCCAAAAGAACGCGACTCACTGATCCCTCAGTGAAGCACCGACCCTGTTCCTTCTTGAGGAAGAAAAATATGGTTACCGGTAAAAGGAACTATGTCCTTTTAAGCATTTTCGATTTTCTCTATCTGTTTGCCTGGTCGTCGACGATGGCTTTTTTTGTCATCTGGACGACTCAGCATTTAGGCATTAGCGCCACCCAAACGGGGTGGTTGTATGCAATAAATGCCTTTATTGCGCTGACCATGCAGCCATTTTTTGGCTTTATATCAGATAAATTCGGCACAAAAAAATCGCTGATTTTTTTAATTATTGCTTTGCTGCTGCCGGTCGGGCCGTTTTTTATCTATATTTATGCGCCCCTGCTCGTCAGCTCCTTCTGGTTGGGCGCGATTCTGGGCGGCATTTATCTTGGGGTTATTTTTAACTCCGGGTGTGGAGTCATTGACTCGTATATTGACAAAATATCCCGCCGCTACGCTTTCGAATATGGACGTGTGAGAATGTGGGGCTCTTTGGGATGGGCGGCTGCGGCCTATATTGTCGGGCGTAATATTAACGATAATCCCAATCTCTCTTTCTGGCTGGCCAGTATTGCCATTGTCTTAGCGGCTGTCTGCTTTATGCTGACGAAAATCACAGTCACACTGGAAGAAGAGAAGATGACCTCGTCATTGAAAGCGGGGCATGTTTTTGAATTAATGAAAGACAAGCAGTTCTGGATGCTGATTATTTTTACGCTGTTTGTTACCCAAATCTATGATACCTACGACCAACAGTTTGCGCAGTACTTCTCTTTACAGTTCCCGAGCGTTGACGAAGGGAATAAATGGTACGGCACTCTGGCATCCATTCAGGTGTGTGGCGAAACTTTATTCCTTGGGCTGATGCCGTGGTTTGTCAATCGCGTCGGGGCGAAGTGGGCGCTGGTCATAGCCGGGACGATCATGTCGGTGCGTATTCTGGGATCTGCGGTTCCGCTGGGTCCGGTATGGATTGCGGCAGTGAAGATGATGCACGCCATTGAAAAACCCTTAATCCTGATCTCCGTCTTTAAGTTTATTGCCCAGAATTTTGACCATAAATTGTCATCCACAATCTATTTACTGGTGCTGTTTGCAGCATCCATTGCGACGACAGTCTATTCCCCGGTGGTGGGGCATTTATACGACACCATTGGGTTTGCTAATACCTATATCATTCTTGGCGCTGTTTCAGGGCTGTTTACGCTGTTCTCGGTATTTTCGCTCAGGAGCAGAAAAGGAAAAGCCGTTGATCTTTCTCAGGAGAGAGCGTCCTTAGCATAAGGAAGAAAAATATGAGCAAATTATTTACGGACCTCAATTTATTGCACGGTGCCGATTATAATCCGGACCAGTGGCTCAGTCAGCCCGATATTCTTGAGAAGGATATCGCGATGATGAAAGAGACAAAATGCAACGTGATGTCGGTAGGGATATTTAGCTGGTCTAAACTTGAACCCGCAGAAGGTGAATATCAGTTTGGCTGGCTGGATAGCGTTCTGGATACCCTCTACGCCAGTGGGATTTATGTCTTCCTGGCGACACCGAGCGGTGCAAGACCGGCCTGGGTTTCAGAAAAATACCCAGAGGTATTACGGACCAATAAAGATTTGACGAAAAATCTGCATGGGGAGCGACATAATCACTGTGTTTCATCTCCTGAATATTTACGACTGACCGGAAATATTAATAAGCAACTGGCAAAACGTTATGCGCATCACCCGGCAGTGTTGGCCTGGCATATTTCAAACGAGTATAGCGGTGACTGCCACTGTGATATTTGCCAGCAGGCATTCCGCGACTGGCTGAAACAGAAGTATCAGACGTTAGAGAACCTGAACCAGCGCTGGTGGGGTGCATTCTGGAGCCACGAATATTCGAGCTGGAGCCAGATTCATTCGCCGGGGCCACTGGGTGAACAGTCGGTCCATGGGCTGAATATCGACTGGCGACGCTTTATGAGTGAGCAGGTTGCGCTGTTTTGCCGTCATGAAATTCAGACGGTGAAAGCCTTCAATCCCGCGATGCCCGCCACCACTAATTTTCACGGTGTATTTAATGATTACGATTACTGGCGCCTGGCGCAGGAGGTTGATTTCATCTCATGGGACAGCTATCCGGAGTGGCATAAGACTCAACAGCAGGAAAATATCGCCTCTTACACGGCCTTCACGTTTGATCTGATGCGAAGCCTGAAGCCCGGATTGCCGTTTCTGTTGATGGAGTCCACTCCCGGGACCACCAACTGGCAGGCAGTCAGCAAACTCAAAAGACCGGGGATGCATCTGCTGTCGGCAATGCAGGCGATTGCCCACGGTTCTGACTCGGTACAATATTTTCAGTGGCGTAAAAGCCGGGGTTCGGTCGAAAAATTACACGGTGCGGTGGTAGATCACGTCGGCCATCTCAATACCCGCGTCGGGCGGGATGTCAAGCAGGTTGGCGCTGCGCTTGAGAAACTGGCACCGGTAGCAGGCGGGGATTATCGGGCTGAGGTGGCGATGGTGTATGACTGGGATAATCGCTGGGCGGTCAACGACGCCGCCGGGCCACGTAACTGTGGTATCCACTTTGAAGAGACGGTGCAGCAGCACTACCAGGCGCTGTGGCAGCAGAGTATCCCGGTGGATATTGTTTGCCAACAGTCCGACCTCAGCGCATACCGGGTAATCGTCGCCCCGATGCTCTATATGGTGAATGAAGCCTTTGCCGAACGCGTTAATAAGTTCGTGGCGGCTGGCGGGGTGTTTATTGCGACCTACTGGACAGGTATCGTTAATACGGATGATCTGTGCTTCACAACTGGTTTCCCGGGGCCTTTACGCGACGTATTGGGTATCTGGTCGGAAGAGATCGACGGTCTGTATGACGGCGAAACGAATCAAATCAGCATGACGTCATCAACCTGGCACAGTCCGGGACGCGAGTATGAATGTCGGGAGCTTTGCGATCTTATTCATGCGGAAACGGCAGAAGTCCTGGGCGTCTACCAACAGGATTTTTACGCGGGCCGGCCAGCAGTAACCCGTAACACCTGGGGAAATGGGCAGGCGTATTACCTTGCAGCAAGAACCGATGGGGATTTTCTGCACGATTTTTACCGGATGGTTGCTGATGAAAATAGCATTACCGCCTCTACATCGATGCCCCTGCCAAAAGGTGTGGTTGCAACGGCAAGGCAGAGCGAAGGACAGGCATATATCTTTGTACAGAACTATGGCAAACAAGCCGTCACGCTTGATTTGGCAGAAGAAAGCCGGACGCTGAAACCCTTACTCAATGGCGATGTGCTGCAGGGGGATCACTATCCGCTGCCTGCATTTGGCGCAGAAGTGTTTTTAGCAGAAAAGGAATAAGGGGCTTTCCTTTTATCAAAAAAAATCCACGCATCGGCGTGGATTTTTTTCAGGTGGCTAAACCTTAAACGTTGAACAGGAAGTTCATCACATCGCCATCTTTAACGATGTAATCTTTCCCTTCTGCACGCATCTTGCCTGCTTCTTTCGCGCCTTGTTCACCTTTGTAGGTGATGAAGTCTTCAAACGCGATAGTCTGCGCACGAATAAAGCCTTTCTCGAAGTCGGTGTGGATTTTACCCGCTGCCTGTGGAGCGGTTGCGCCTACAGGGATAGTCCAGGCACGTACTTCTTTCACGCCAGCGGTGAAGTAGGTTTGCAGGTTCAGCAGTTCGTAACCAGCGCGGATCACGCGGTTCAGACCTGGCTCTTCCAGGCCCAGCTCGGCCATGAACTCTTCACGGTCGGCATCGTCCAGCTCGGCGATATCGGATTCTACCGCGGCACAGACCGCTACCACCACAGAGCCTTCGGCTGCCGCGATTTCGCGCACTTTGTCGAGGTATGGGTTGTTTTCAAAACCGTCTTCGTTGACGTTAGCGATGTACATGGTTGGCTTCAGGGTCAGGAAGCTCAGGTATTTGATCGCCGCTTTGTCTTCTTCCGTCAGGTTTTTCAGCGCGCGCAGCATGCCGGCGTTTTCCAGCTGTGGCAGACATTTTTCCAGCGCAGCCTGTTCTGCTTTTGCGTCTTTGTCGCCACCTTTGGCTTTCTTCTGCACGCGATGCAGGGCGCGCTCGCACGTGTCGAGGTCAGACAGGGCCAGTTCGGTGTTGATAACTTCGATGTCGTCAGCCGGATCCACTTTGTTGTTCACGTGGATGATATTGTCGTTTTCAAAGCAACGGACAACGTGGCCAATGGCTTCGGTTTCACGGATGTTGGTCAGGAACTGGTTGCCCAGGCCTTCGCCTTTGGACGCGCCTTTCACCAGGCCTGCAATGTCCACGAACTCCATGGTGGTTGGCAGAATACGCTGCGGCTTAACGATCTCCGCGAGCTGGTCCAGACGCGGATCGGGCATTGGCACGACACCGGTGTTTGGCTCGATGGTGCAGAACGGGAAGTTAGCCGCTTCGATGCCCGCTTTAGTCAGCGCGTTAAACAGGGTGGATTTGCCAACGTTAGGCAGACCAACGATACCGCATTTGAATCCCATTTCTGAATCACCTTAATGTCTTGATATTCAACACGTTAACATTAACGAGTCGAAGAAAAGTAAATAACTACGCCTATTATACACGTAACCCGCAGCGTGCGGGGCAAAAAGGCGCCGCGCCCCGGTTATTGCGCTTTAAAAGCGTGCAAACGGTTGGTGGCTTTGGTTAAGCCATCCTGCAGCCAGATTTCGGTGCAACGCGCCGCTTCGTCTACCGCTTCGTCGATCAGTTTCTGTTCGGAAACCGGAGGCTTACCGAGTACAAAGCCAACAACTTTGTTTTTATCGCCCGGATGACCAATACCGATGCGCAAACGGTGAAAATTAGGGTTATTGCCCAGTTTGCTGATGATGTCTTTTAGACCGTTATGCCCACCGTGACCGCCGCCGAGTTTGAATTTTGCGACACCCGGAGGAAGATCCAGTTCGTCATGCGCAACCAGGATCTCATCCGGGTTGATACGGTAGAAGGTCGCCAGCGCGGCCACGGCTTTGCCGCTTAAATTCATAAACGTGGTCGGCACCAGCAGACGCACATCCGCTCCGGCCAGGTTTACGCGAGAGGTATACCCGAAGAATTTCGCTTCTTCGCGCAGGGGAGCGCGCAACCGTTCGGCCAGCAGATCAACATACCAGGCGCCCGCGTTGTGGCGGGTAGCCGCATATTCCGCGCCGGGGTTGGCCAGGCCGACAATCAGTTTAATCGTCACGTTTTTGTTCCTGAAAGTGCTAAGTCTGGCGCGTAGTGTACTGTCTGCCGCGTCGCTTGACAAAATTCTGCACGCCGTTACGTAGAACCTGAATAGTACCCGGTTTGAATCATTAGAATTTCATGCAACTCAAGGATTTATTTGTAAAGTTTTGTTGCCCGGATGTGCGTAAATGTGATCCCTCACGCAATCAGGCCCAGGGGTGGTGTCTATACTTTACACACAAGGATTAGGGAGATTATTCCCCTGCAACCCAAAGCTACGGAGGTGACACATGAAACGCAGAAACGCTTCGTTACTCGGTAACGTGCTAATGGGGTTGGGATTGATGGTTATGGTGGTTGGCGTCGGTATTCCATTTTAAACCAGCTGCCGCAACTTGACCTGCCGCAATACTTTGCGCATGGCGCGGTCCTGAGCATTTTCCTGGGGGCCGTATTGTGGCTTGCGGGTGCTCGCGTCAGCGGTCACGAGCAGGTCTGCGACAAATACTGGTGGGTGCGCCACTACGACAAGCGCTGCCGTCGCGATCAGCATAAGCACAGCTAAAGTGCTCACCAATGAACACCGAAACGGCTCCTTCTGGAGTCGTTTTTTTTGCATCACGTATTGACCCTCACGTAACGTAAGGCCCCAGAGTGACGCCACTGGCATAAGAAGGAGCCGTTATGTTAATTCAGGTCGGAGAACTGGCAAAACGTGCCGGGATCACCGTGCGCACCTTGCACCACTATGAGCAAACAGGATTGTTGCTGCCTTCTGCCAGAAGCGGCGGCAGGGTACCGGCTCTATAATCTGGCCGATGTTCAGCGCCTGCATATGATTCAGGCGCTGGCAAAGGCAGGGCTGGAACTTGCTGAAATCCGGGATTTTCTGGAAAAAGATTCCCTCACGTTATCGGAACTGCTCGACGCGCAAATCCGTCTGCTGGATAAGCAGGTGCGCAGCATTACCACGCTGCGCGACAGGCTTGTTGATTTACGCACCGGGCTTGATACCCGTGAGGATCTCGATCTGGAGTCCTGGCTACAGACTCTGGAGTTAATGAACATGTACTGATCGCTGGTTTAGTAAAGAAGAGTTACAGCAGTTGCCCTTTGCAATGCACAAAGAGGCATTGGCAGAGATCTGGGCCGCTCTGGTAGTGGAGGTGAAAACCCTGCTGGAGAACAATGTTGAGGTCTCTGATCCCAGGGCGCAGGATCTGGCCACGCGCTGGATGGTGCGCCTTGAGCAGGACACGTCGGCAAACCGGCGTTTCTGACCCGTCTCAACGAGATGCACAACGTCGAGGCGCAGATGCGCGAGCAAACGGGTATCACGACAGAGATAATGGATTACATAACCCGGGCATTTGCGGAATCAAAACTCGCCATCTGGCAAAACTACCTCTCACCGGAGGAGATGGCGTTTACCCGGGCGCACTATTTTGATCGCATGATGGAGTGGCCACCGCTGGTGGCGAAGCTGCACCGGGCCGAGTCAGAAACGCTGGATCCCGCCTCTGACGACGCGCAACAGCTGGCCGAAAACTGGCTGGAACTGTTCCAGTCTTATGCGGGAACCAACCCCGTGACGCAGCAGAAATTCGTCAGGCGATGCAGCAGGAGCCGCATCTGATGAAAGGGACCTGGATGACGCCTGCTGTCCTTGCATGGCTCCAGCAGGCGATAAGTATCATGATGCAGCGGCGGATGTCACAAATCCGCTAACGCGGCCTCGCGGTTCGGATAGAAGGCCAGACGACCGGCAATAGGTTGCACTCCTGCGCGCGCCATGGTGCGCAGGGGCTGGAACTCGAGATTACTCACCCGCAGTTCACAGCCTTCCGGCAGGCGTTGCACAAAGCGCTGGAAGGCGTCCAGCCGCCCGCATCCAGCACCGGCACTGCATCCATTTCAGCACCACAATCCGCTTACCCGTAATGCGCGACTCCAGATCGCTGAACAGGCCTTCGGCGGCAGCAAAGAACAGGGGGCCGATCACCCGCAACACCAGCACATCGTCCGGAACCGTGACGTTAACCGCTGCCAGACGGGTCATGCGGGCGATACGGCGCATAAACAGCAGCGAGGCCAGCACAATCCCGACGCTTATCGCGATCACCATGTCAAACAACACGGTCAGCGACATGCAGATCAGCATCACGATGATGTCGTCCTTCGGTGCGCGGCGCAGCAGGTTCACCACTTTGTGCGCCTCACTCATGTTCCACGCCACCATCAGCAGCAGGGCCGCCATGGCCGACAGCGGTAACCATGAGAGCAGGGGAGCCAGCACCAGCAGGGCGAGGATCACCAGTACCGAGTGGATCACCGCCGAGACCGGGGAGGTTGCCCCGGCACGCACGTTCGCCGCCGAGCGGGCAATGGCTGCGGTCGCCGTGATCCCGCCGAAGAACGGCGCGATAATATTCCCCAGCCCCTGACCGACCAGCTCGCTGTTGGCTTTGTGTTTGGTGCCGGTCATGCCGTCCAGCACCACCGCGCAGAGCAACGACTCAATCGCCCCCAGCATTGCCATTGAAAAGGCGGCGGGCAGAAGGGCGCGCAGGGAATCCCAGCTTAAGGTGAAGCTGGATCCGGGCAGATTCCAGGGCAGTACCAGCTGCGGCAGAAGCTGCGGGATACCGTTTCCCTGGGAACCATCCGCCAGGACATAGTGGAATTGCGAGCCGATAGTGGCCACGTGGCCGCCCAGCAGGTTCACCACGCCCATTACCGCACAGCCCAGCAGCAGAGCAGGCAGATGGCCGGGCAGGCGAATGCCCAGGCGCGGCCAGAGGATCAGTGTCCCCAGCGTCACCACGCCAATCGCCGCATCGCCGAGGTTTGTCGTCGGCAGCGCCATCGCCAGCGCACCCACTTTTTGCAGGTAGTGCTCTGGCACATGAGCCATCTGCAGGCCGAGGAAATCCTTAATCTGCATGGTGCCGATGGTGATGCCGATCCCGGAGGTAAAGCCCAGGGTCACGGAAAGCGGAATGTACTCCAATCAGCCTGCCAAAGCGCGCCAGGCCGAACAGAATCAAAAATACCCCGGACATCAGGGTCGCCACTAGCAGCCCGGCGAGGCCGAACTGCTGGGATACCGATAGAGGATCACCACAAAGGCTGCGGTCGGCCCGGAAGACGCTAAAGCGTGACCTCCGGTCAGGGCAATCACAATCCCGGCGACGGCGGCGGTATACAGGCCGTACTGCGGTGCCACGCCGCTGCCAATCGCCAGCGCCATCGCCAACGAATGGCAATGATACCGACGGTGATCCCGGCGATAAGGTCACGGGTAAAGCGTGACAGGGTGTATTTCTCTTTCCAGCAGGCGTCGATGAGGGCGCGGAAGGGAAGAACATGAGAGGAAGCGTTTTTCACAATCATTATCCAGTTGCGCATCATCTGTCATATCAATGGCAGGTGAAGGAGGCATTAATCATACAAATGAATACCACAGACAAAAAAACCCGCCGTAGCGGGTTTTCAGACTGCGTCCGATTAGTGTTCGAACATTGCAGAGATCGATTCTTCGTTGCTGATACGACGAATCGCTTCGGCCAGCATCCCGGACAGGGTCAAAGTACGCACGTTTGGCAGCGCTTTGATTTCGTCGCTCAGCGGGATGGTGTCACACACCACAACTTCATCAATGACGGAGTTGCGCAGGTTGTTCACGGCATTGCCGGAGAAGATCGGGTGAGTCGCGTAAGCGAATACGCGTTTTGCACACGCTCTTTCAGCGCTTCGGCGGCTTTGCACAGAGTGCCGCCGGTGTCGATCATGTCGTCAACCAGCACGCAGTCACGGCCAGCGACGTCACCGATGATGTGCATCACCTGAGAAACGTTAGCGCGTGGACGACGTTTGTCGATGATCGCCATGTCGGTATCGTTGAGCAGTTTAGCGATAGCACGTGCGCGAACCACGCCGCCGATGTCCGGGGAAACCACAATCGGGTTGTCCAGGTTCAGCTGCAGCATATCTTCCAGCAGGATTGGGCTACCAAATACGTTATCAACCGGAACGTCGAAGAAGCCCTGGATCTGCTCGGCATGTAGGTCAACCGTCAGAACGCGTCAACGCCAACACTGGAGAGGAAATCAGCGACAACTTTAGCGGTAATAGGTACACGTGCGGAACGGACGCGGCGGTCCTGACGGGCATAACCAAAGTAAGGAATAACAGCAGTGATACGGCCAGCGGAAGCACGGCGCAGGGCATCGACCATAACAACCAATTCCATCAGGTTGTCGTTCGTTGGAGCACAGGTGGACTGGATGATGAAAATATCACCACCGCGTACATTTTCGTTAATTTGTACGCTGACTTCGCCATCGCTAAAGCGACCTACGGCGGCGTCGCCAAGAGAAGTGTACAGGCGGTTGGCAATACGTTGTGCTAGTTCCGGGGTGGCGTTACCAGCAAAAAGCTTCATATCAGGCACGAGAAGAACCTCAGGCATGCGTCCAGTGGTGGATAGTTCGCCGTAAACTGTGCGGGCCAGGCGAATGCTATCCAGGCGGTGTATTAAAGAGCGCGATGCAACGTCTGGAACAGGGTGACGTTGTCACCGAAACTCAGTTGCGCCAGAATGGCCTGCTGCAGCGGGAGACATTCATACCACGCGCTACGAAACCATGCAGCCACTCTGGAGCCAGCTCGAGCACCTGACGTGCAGCGGATTCCGTATCAAATTCAGCAAAGACACAGGCCCCTGTGCCAGTCAGGCGCGACGGCGCGTATTCTAACAGCCAGGAAAGCGCTTCATCAACCTCGCGAAAACGTTTTCTTGCGATATCCTCGCAATCGTTGCTGAATTCACAGTTTAATAACGTTTCTATTGACCTTATTGGGGTATCGCGCGGAAGGTCTGGATCTTTAAAGATAACCGGGGTCGGAATACTTACGCCGGGATGGGCCACCAGGTACCATTTTTCTGCAGGTTCTGCCGGAGAGAGGATCTCGCCCACGCCTTCAGCAAAGGCCGCGTGTCCGCGAACAAACACCGGCACGTCGGCACCGAGTGTCAGCCCGAGCGCGGCCAGTTCATCCACCGACAGGCCACAGCCCCACAGGTGGTTGAGCACCACCAGCACGGTAGCGGCGTTAGAGGATCCACCGCCGAGTCCGCCGCCCATCGGCAGGCGTTTATCGACGCTGATATCCGCACCGCTGCCCGCGGGCAGACGGCCGGAATCATGCGCGGCGCGCATCAGCAGGCGGGCGGCGCGCACGATCAGGTTATCTTCGTCGCCACGCCGTCCACCGGGGTCAACAGGCGGATCTGCCCGTCCTGACGCAGCTCGATGGAAATGGTGTCGCCGTAGTCTACAAACTGAAACAGCGTCTGTAGGGTGTGATACCCGTCAGCACGCTGTCCGGTAATGTATAAAAAAAGGTTCAGTTTTGCGGGCGAAGGCCAGTGGGTCATCATTTGACAATCCAGTTATCCATCTTCAGCTTGATGCGCTGGTTACCCTCGGTCAGCTCCAGGCTGGACGGCAGGGCCGGTTTGCTGTGGCTGTCGTAACCGCCGTACACCACTTTCCAGCTTTTACCGTTCTGGCTGTAGTTCACTTCGCTCAGGCGATACTGGTCATCGAGTTTATAGTCGGTGGCGTCGCCCGGCAGGCCGAGGATCCACTGGCGCAGGCTGGTAATAGGAATAGGCATCCCGGTCAGCTTGCCGATCATCTCTTCGGCATCGGTACCGGTATATTTCTGCCCTTTATTGTCGGTGACCTGTGCGCTGCCCGGCTGGGCAATCAGCTCCATTTCGGTGCTGCCCAGCGGGTTCAGCAGCAGCAGGCGATAGCGATCCTGCCCGGTCTGCTGCCAGAAGAAACGGCATACACTTTCTGCTGATCCGACAGATAAGCAAAGGCGCCGCGGGTTTGATACTGGTTTAACGCACGCACCGCTTGCTGGTGCTGGCGCCACTGTGGCGAATCCGGGCTTTTGCCCGGTCCTTTAGGCGGTGTAATAGAACATGCGGTCAGCACCAGCGCGGCTAGGGGCAGCAGGCGAATCAGTCTGGTCATAATGATGACGAATCCTTGAGATACGTGGCAGTTATAGTTCTTAATGCTAGCGCCCGTATGCCGCAGCGTCTACGCTCAAGTTATCCTAAATCATAGAATTAACTTCATACTTCATGTTGCAGATGCGTTGGCGGCATAACGAACTTTTTTGGTGAATATGAACTGATAACCTATTACTCCGAAAGGGGGCAGTCTCTTTTATTGATCTCGCGCATCCTGTATGATGCGGCCTGCTAACCTTATTAACGCTGGTACTACTCCCGCTCATATGACCCTTTTAGCACTCGGTATTAACCACAAAACAGCCCCGGTTTCACTGCGAGAACGTGTGACGTTTGCGCCGGATACGCTCGACCAGGCGCTGGAAAGTCTGCTTGCCCAGCCGATGGTGCAGGGGGGCGTGGTGTTGTCAACGTGCAACCGTACTGAGCTTTATCTCAGCGTCGAAGAGCAGGACAACCTGCACGAAGCGCTGATTCGCTGGTTATGCGAGTACCACAATCTGAACGAAGAAGAGCTGCGCAACAGCCTCTACTGGCATCAGGATAATGATGCGGTCAGCCATTTGATGCGCGTGGCCAGCGGTCTCGACTCGCTGGTACTGGGCGAGCCGCAGATCCTCGGGCAGGTTAAAAAAGCTTTTGCCGATTCGCAGAAAGGCCACCTCAAGGCCAGCGAGCTGGAACGCATGTTCCAGAAATCCTTCTCTGTCGCCAAGCGAGTGCGAACCGAAACCGACATTGGCGCCAGTGCCGTTTCGGTTGCTTTCGCTGCCTGTACCCTGGCGCGACAAATTTTCGAATCCCTCTCCACGGTCTCTGTGTTGCTGGTGGGCGCGGGCGAAACCATCGAGCTGGTCGCACGCCATCTGCGCGAGCACAAAGTGAAGAAGATGATTATCGCCAACCGTACCCGCGAACGCGCCCAGACGCTGGCGGATGAAGTCGGTGCGGAGGTGATCGCCCTGAGCGACATCGACGCCCGTCTGCACGAAGCGGATATCATTATCAGTTCCACCGCCAGCCCGCTGCCGATCATCGGTAAAGGCATGGTGGAGCGCGCCCTGAAATCCCGTCGTAATCAGCCGATGCTGCTGGTAGACATTGCCGTTCCGCGCGATGTCGAGCCTGACGTCGGCAAACTGGCGAACGCCTATCTGTACAGCGTGGACGATCTGCAGAGCATCATTTCGCACAACCTTGCCCAGCGTAAAGCGGCAGCGGGTGCAGGCCGAGACCATTGTTGAGCAGGAACCAGCGAATTTATGGCCTGGCTGCGCGCGCAAAGCGTCAGCGAGACCATTCGCGAGTACCGCGGTCAGGCGGAACAGGTCCGTAATGAATTGACTGCCAAAGCGGATGGCGGCTCTCGAACAGGGCGGCGATCCGCAGGTCATCATGCAGGAACTGGCATGGAAACTGACCAATCGCCTGATCCAATGCCCCAACCAAATCACTTCAACAGGCCGCCCGTAACGGGGACGACGAACGCCTGAACATTCTGCGCGACAGCCTCGGGCTGGAATAGCGCGCCATACCCATTTTATTATTATAAGGTGCACTTACGCCTATGAAGCCCTCTATCGTCGCCAAACTGGAAGCATTGCACGAGCGCCATGAAGAAGTTCAGGCGCTGCTCGGCGATGCCGCAACCATTGCCGACCAGGAACGTTTTCGCGCCCTGTCGCGCGAGTATGCTCAATTAAGCGATGTTTCACGCTGCTTTACCGACTGGCAACAGGTTCAGGAAGATATCGAAACCGCGCAGATGATGCTCGATGACCCGGAAATGCGCGAGATGGCGCAGGAAGAGTTGCAGGAAGCCAAAGTTCGCGCGGAAGAGATGGAGCAACAGCTGCAGGTGCTGCTGCTGCCGAAAGACCCGGACGATGAGCGCAACGCCTTTGTCGAAGTCCGCGCCGGAACCGGCGGGGATGAGGCGGCCCTGTTTGCCGGCGATCTGTTCCGCATGTACAGCCGCTATGCCGAATCCCGCCGCTGGCGCGTGGAGATCATGAGCGCCAACGAAGGCGAGCACGGCGGTTATAAAGAAGTGATTGCCAAAATTAGCGGCGAGGGTGTGTACGGTCGCCTGAAGTTTGAATCCGGCGGCCATCGTGTGCAGCGCGTACCGGCCACCGAATCCCAGGGCCGTATCCACACGTCTGCCTGCACCGTGGCGGTGATGCCTGAGTTGCCGGAAGCCGAGCTGCCGGACATCAACCCGGCCGATCTGCGTATCGATACCTTCCGCTCTTCCGGTGCGGGCGGTCAGCACGTTAACACCACCGATTCCGCGATCCGTATTACCCACCTGCCGACCGGCATTGTGGTGGAGTGTCAGGACGAACGTTCCCAGCACAAAAACAAAGCCAAAGCGCTGTCGGTGCTGGGCGCGCGTATTCACGCAGCAGAAATGGCAAAACGCCAGCAGGCCGAAGCGTCGACCCGTCGCAACCTGCTGGGCAGCGGCGATCGCAGCGATCGCAACCGCACCTACAACTTCCCGCAGGGCCGCGTGACCGACCACCGTATCAACCTGACCCTCTACCGTCTGGATGAGACCATGGAAGGCAAGCTGGATTCACTGATTGAACCTATCGTGCAGGAGTACCAGGCCGATCAGCTGGCGGCGCTGGCAGAGCAGGATTAATGGATTTTCAGCACTGGCTACAGCAGGCGGTAAGCGAGCTGGCGGGAGGCGAAAGCCCCCGTCGCGACGCGGAGATCCTGCTCGGGCATGTGACCGGGAAAGCACGGACTTACATTCTCGCCTTTGGCGAAACAGAGCTAACCGCCGACCAGCAAGCCCGGCTTGAACAGCTCCTGGCCCGTCGTAAAACCGGCGAGCCGGTAGCGCATCTGGTGGGGGAGCGTGAGTTCTGGTCGCTGCCGCTGTATGTCTCTGCAGCCACCCTGATCCCCCGGCCCGACACCGAGTGTCTGGTGGAACAGGCGCTGGCGAGACTGCCCGCTGCGCCCGCGCGCATTCTTGATTTAGGCACCGGCACCGGGGCCATTGCCCTGGCGCTGGCCAGTGAGCGCCCGGACTGTCAGGTCACTGCGGTAGATGTCATGCCCGATGCGGTGGCGTTGGCCCAACGCAATCTTGAGCGCCTGGCGTTGCCAAATGTGACGGTGCTGCACAGCAGCTGGTTCACCGCGCTTGCCGACCGGCAGTTTGAAATGATCGTCAGTAACCCGCCCTATATTGATGAAGCGGATCCCCATCTCGCCGAAGGGGATGTGCGTTTCGAGCCGCTCAGCGCGCTGGTTGCCGCCGATCAGGGGCTGGCCGATCTAAGCCATATCATTACTCAGTCTCGTCACCATCTGGTGAGCGGCGGCTGGCTGCTGCTGGAGCACGGCTGGACCCAGGGCGAAGCCGTGCGTACGCTCTTTTTGCAGGCAGGTTTTGACCAGGTTGAAACCTGTCGTGATTATGGCGGGAATGAGCGTCTGACCGCAGGCAAGCTGCCATGAATAGCTTCTCTGTGCTGATCGCCTTGCATTTGGCCGCCGTCACCCTGACCATCAGTTTTTTCGCGCTGCGTTACTGGTGGCGTTACAGCAATAATCAGCTGATCAACGCCCGCTGGGTGCGGGTGCTGCCGCACTGCATCGACACCGTTCTTTTTGTGTCGGGGGCAGGATTAATGTGGGTGACGGGTTATCTGCCATTTACTGATAACGGTACATGGCTGACTGAAAAGCTGTTTGGCGTTATCATCTACATCGTTTTGGGTTTTATTGCGCTGGGGCGTCATCGTCCGCGCAGCCAGCAGGTGGGGTTTATCGCCTTTCTGCTGGGGCTGGTGGTGCTGTACATCATCATTAAACTCGCCACCACAAGAATACCGTTACTGGGGTAAGTCATGGAGTCCTTGGCCGATTTCGAATTTAACAAAGTGCCGTTGTGCGATGGAATGATCAAAGTATCAGAGATGATCCGCGATGATTTTATTTCACAATACGTCTACGACGAGCTGGAGAATCTGGTGAGTCTGGCGCGTGAAGAGATTAATCAGGCGCGCCCGCAGGACTGGCAACTGGAGAAACTGATTGAGCTGTTCTACGGCGAATGGGGCTTTTGCGATACGCGTGGCGTGTATCGGCTCTCCGATGCGCTGTGGCTCGATCAGGTACTGAAAAAACCGTCAGGGTAGCGCTGTCTCCCTGGGGGCCATTTTATTATGGGTGGCGCACCGCCTGGATATTCCGCTGGTGCCGGTCATCTTCCCGACGCAGATGCTGCTGCGCGCCGAGTGGCTTGATGGTGAAATGTGGTTAATCAACCCGTTCAATGGCGACACCCTCGACGATCACACGCTGGATGTCTGGCTGAAGGGCAACATCAGCCCAATGGCAGAGCTGTACAACGAAGATCTGGACGAAGCGGATAACGCTGAAGTGGTGCGCAAAACTGCTGGACACCTTAAAGTCGGCGCTGATGGAAGAGCGGCAGATGGAGCTGGCGCTGCGTGCCAGCGAGGTGCTGCTGCAGTTTAACCCGGAAGATCCGTATGAGATCCGCGACCGCGGTCTGATCTACGTCCAGCTGAGTGTGACCACGTTGCGCTGACTGATTTGAGTTATTTCGTTGAGCAGTGCCCGGAAGATCCTATCAGCGAGATGATTCGCGCGCAGATTAATTCCATCGCGCATAAACAGATTACACTGCATTAATCTTAATTCCGATTCACCCCTGAATAAGGCGATCCTATGAAACAAAAAGTGGTTAGCATTGGCGATATCAACGTGGCGAACGACCTGCCGTTCGTGCTGTTCGGCGGCATGAACGTTCTGGAATCCCGCGATCTCGCGATGCGTATCTGCGAACACTACGTGACCGTGACCCAGAAGCTGGGCCATTCCGTATGTGTTTAAGGCCTCTTTTGACAAAGCCAACCGCTCCTCTATTCGCTCTTACCGTGGCCCAGGCCTGGAAGAGGGGATGAAGATTTTCCAGGAGCTGAAGCAGACCTTTGGCGTGAAAGTGATCACCGACGTCCATGAAGCAAGCCAGGCGCAGCCTGTAGCCGACGTTGTCGATGTGATTCAGCTGCCAGCCTTCCTCGCGCGTCAGACCGACCTGGTTGAAGCGATGGCGAAAACCGGTGCAGTGATCAACGTAAAAAAACCGCAGTTCGTTAGCCCGGGCCAGATGGGGAATATCGTCGATAAGTTTATTGAAGGCGGTAACGACCAGGTGATCCTGTGCGACCGTGGTGCAAACTTCGGTTATGACAACCTGGTTGTGGATATGCTGGGCTTCAGCGTGATGAAGAACGTTTCTAACCAGTCGCCGGTGATCTTCGACGTAACGCACGCTCTGCAGTGCCGCGACCCGTTTGGCGCAGCCTCCGGCGGCCGTCGTGGTCAGGTGACTGAACTGGCGCGCGCCGGTATGGCTACCGGCCTGGCGGGGCTGTTTATCGAAGCCCACCCGGATCCAGCCAACGCGAAATGCGATGGCCCGTCTGCGCTGCCGCTGGACAAACTGGAACCGTTCCTGAAACAAATCAAAGCCATCGACGACCTGGTTAAGAGCTTTGATGAGCTGGATACCAGCAACTAATTAAGAACCATCCCATAAAAGCAAAACGGCAACCTGAGGTTGCCGTTTTTTTGTGTTCTTCCTCAGCCTGCGGGAGAGGAGAGACTGGAAGCATCAGGCAAATATCGTCATCAAATAGGCCGCAAATAGTGCCATATGCGCAGCGCCGTTAAGCACATTGGTGCGCCCGGTTGAAAACGAAATCTGACACAGCAGCAGCGGACGCCACCATCACAATCATCTCCGGTGCCCCCCAGGCTGAACTGCAGCTCATTGCCGGTGAGGAAGGCGATCAGCGTCACTACCGGAACGGTCAGGGGAGATGGTTGCCAGCACCGAACCAAAAGAACAGGTTCATTGCGCGCTGTACCTGATTGTTCAGTACTGCACGCAGCGCGCCCAGACCTTCAGGAGACAGGATTAACAGGGCCACCAGGAAACCGGTAAAGGCCACAGGCGCGTTCAGTTCGGTCAGCAGCGTTTCCAGCGGGGGCCGCATTCATCTTGGTCACCGCAATCACCGCAATCAGGTGCACAATCAGCCAGAGGGTATGCCAGAGGTTGCTGTGCGCGGACGGCTTGCCGTGATGCGGGTCATCGTCGTCGCCCTCATCTTCATGCTCATATACAAACAGGCTCTGGTGCGTTTTAGTCTGAATAAGCAGAAACACGCCATACATGGCCGCTGAGATCAGCGCTACCAGCAGAGCCTGGCCGGTGGAGAAGTTAGCGCCCGGCAGCGCCATCGGGAACACCAGCACGATAATCGCCAGCGGGAAGAGGGCGATGAGATACTGCTTAATACCAAACAGGTTCACGTACTGGGTAGCGAATTTGCGCCCGCCCAGCAGCAGTGAGAAGCCGACCAGTCCCCCCGGTGACAATCATAATGATGGAGTAGAGCGTATCACGCATCAGGGTAGGTGCCGCATCGCCGGTGGCCATCAGGGCAGAAATGAGGCTTACTTCGAGAATAACGACGGAAAGACTTAAAATCAGCGAGCCGTAAGGCTCTCCCAGGCGGTGAGCCAGCACGTCGGCATGACGGACAACGCTGAAGGCGCTGCTCAGAATACCAACAAGTGCAAGGATATTAATGCCGATGACCACTGGCAGCGACTGACTACTTCCCCAGAAGAGCAGCACGGCCAGTGCCAGCACCGGGAAAATGAGAGACGTCTCCTTGTGACGGGTTTTCACCGTCTCGTGTGCGGTTGTCATGTGATTCTCCAGAGTTGCAGGTGCTTGTCATTATAGATAGAAAAAGAGGGCGTTAAATTAACAGATTACCGTTAAATTCTGGCTATCTTTTACCTGATTTTACGGTATTGATAAAATATTGCCTGAAAACCTCATAATAGCTGTTTATTGTTAAATATATTCTTAATAACAGTGAATTAAGAAAAATAGTTACACGATTATCATTTCGACTGGAAGCCTCTGGCATTGTCGACCACACTTATTAATTGATTAAAAAGAGGGGTTTGCTATGCCATATAAATCGAAAAGCGATTTACCAGACAACGTCCAGCATGTTCTACCAGCCCATGCACAGGAAATTTATAAAGAAGCGTTCAACAGCGCCTGGGATCAATACAAGGATAAAGAAGATCGCCGGGGCGATGCCAGCCGGGAAGAGACCGCCCACCGCGTGGCTTGGGCGGCCGTGAAGAACGACTACGAAAAGGGCGACGATGATAAGTGGCACCCGAAGAAATAGCCTGTTTACACTGGGCTGTGTTTAAAAATTTGCACGCTGCGCGTTAGCTTTTAAGGCGGTTGCGCTGGAGTTGTATTGCACCCGGCGAGTTTATTGCATATCGTCACGTTACTGCTTTCTAATTGAGCAGTAAAAGGACCTGGAAGGTTCACAAAAGTGTGCGCAAGGAAGCAGGCAGTGGCGGAGGTGCAATATGTTAACGCGTGATTTTCTTATGAAGGCCGACTGTAAAACGGCCTTCGGTGCGATTGAAGAATCGCTTCTGTGGTCAGCCGAGCAGCGTGCGGCGTCGCTGGCTGCAACCCTTGCCTGTCGCCCGGACAACGGTCCGGTGTGGCTTTTCGGCTATGGGCTCGCTGATGTGGAACCCGGCGCTGGAGTTTGTCGAATCGGCAACCGGCACCCTGCCGGGCTGGCACCGCGCGTTCTGTCTGCGCCTGACCGCCGGTCGCGGTAGCGCCTGCCAGCCTGGACGTATGCTTGCACTGAAAGAGGGCGGACGCACCACGGGCGTGGCCTATCGCCTGCCAGATGCAACCCTGGAAGAGGAGTTGTCCCTGCTATGGAAGCGCGAGATGATCACCGGCTGCTATATGCCGAGCTGGTGCAAGCTGGAACTTGATGACGGACGCACCGTCAATGCGCTGGTATTCATTATGGATCCGCGCCATCCGCTTTTTGAAGCCGACACCCGTGCGCAGGTCATCGCGCCACTGGATTGCTGCGGCCAGCGGCCCGCTTGGGACTAACGCCCAGTATCTGTTCTCGCTCGATCAGGAGCTGACGCGACTGGGCATGCGGGATGATTGTCTGAATGAGCTGGTATCGCGTGTGCGGGCCTTGCTGGACGGCGCCCAGCCTGACAGCCCGCTGACGCCAGGCTTTGCCTGAAAAAAACGCCCGGTAGCTTTCCAGCATACCGGGCGATCTCGCCTCAGGCGGCAACGTAGCTAATGGAGTGCTCAAGCGACTGGCTGTGGCTGTCGATGAGCACCTCCCAGATGCCGGTATAAAGGTACCGTGAGCCAGGCGCTATCCCGGTTCTGCACGCTTAGAATATCTGCCTGCGTTTTGCGTGGGGCTTTGTTACTCATCAGATGAATATGACAACGCTCTGAGCAACGTACCACCACCGTATCCCCACCAAACAACTTCAGACTTGCTTTTACCAATGCCATTTTTTTACCCTGTATGGAAACAACGCTCTCCTTGCGGTTAATCCTGAGCGTGATGTTGTTCACAATTCACTCATGGCATAACACCAAAGGGGAAGGTCAGGGGTGCTGATTTTGATCAAAAAATGGCATAACCCTTAAACAAAAATGACAATATGCCTGAAAGCGTTCAGCGAGCATCGCTTTACACCGCCTTCAGGCATCGGGTTAACATTAAATGCGGAAATGTCCGGCGGTTTCAGCCAGCTCGCCTGCCTGACCCTGCAGGGCGCTGGCCGCGGCGGCGACTGCACCACCAGTTCGGCGTTCTGCTGCACCATGCTGTCGAGATGCGTTACCGCCCGGTTGATCTCCTGAATGCCTTTCATCTGCTCGCTGGTGGCGACGGTGATCTCTCGCATGATGCCCGACATACTGCCGATGCTGGTGACAATCTCATCCATGCTCTGTCCGGCCAGGTGTACAAAGCGCGAACCGGTCGCCACGCTGTCGGTAGTGGAATCAATCAGGCTTTTAATCTCTTTGGCTGCCTGGGCGCTGCGGCTGGCAAGATTACGTACTTCCCCTGCGACAACCGCAAAACCACGACCCTGTTCACCCGCCCGCGCGGCTTCAACCGAGGCGTTGAGTGCCAGAATATTGGTCTGGAAGGCGATGCCGTCAATCACGCTGGTGATGTCGCCAATTTTGGTGGATGCGGCTTCGATGGACTGCATGGTGGTGATCGCCTGGGAGACGACGCTGCCGCCACGGGTGGCTGCCTCGGAGGCTTTGCCTGCCTGCGCATTGGCAATGGCGGCCGATTCGGTTGACTGGGCGACAGAGGCGGTGATCTGCTCCACGGCGCTGGCGGTTTCGCGCAGGCTGGAGGCGGCCCGCTCGGTGCGGCCAGAGAGATCCTGGTTACCGGCGGCGATCTCCTGAGCGGCGTTTTTCACCGAGGCGCTGGCATCACGCAGCTGCACCATCACCACCGAGAGCTTGTCACTGAAGGCGTTAAAGGCATGGGCAATCTGCGCTACCTCATCCTCACCTTTCTCCGGCAGACGCTGGGAAAGATCGTTAGTGCCGTTAGCGATGGCATGCATCGCATCGCGAATATCCGACAGGCGTTTCAGCAGGCGGGCAATCACGAAATGAACCACAACGGCACTGAGCAGAACCAGGATCACCAGCGACAGGGAAGAGGCTTTCAGCAGGGTGCGCATCCCGGAGGTCGCATCATCACTGTCAAGGGCGACCACCAGTTGCCACTGGGTCCCGGCTATTGGGGTGGCGGCAAAGGTTTTCGCCGCGTCGTTAAACTGACCTTCGGCGCGCTTTCCGCTTTTCAGGATATTCAGGTCAACGCCGTGGATGACATCGGCAAAGGGTTTCAGGGTCAGGGGCAGGATCGTTGGCGGCGATCACTGTGCCGTCGCTGTCTATCAGCAGCCCGCTGCTGGCCGGCGTTGGATGAATGCCGCGCACGTTGGCAATCACGCTGTCCATCGCCACGTCTCCCGCCAGGACTGCTTTCAGCTCGCCGTTCTCTTTCACCGGGACCGCAAAGGTGACCACCAGCTTTTTGGTTCCGGTATCAACATAAGGGGCGGTAACAATCGCGCGATCCTCTTTTACCGCCTGCTGATACCACGGACGCACCGTGGGATCGTAGTCGGCGGGCACGCCGTCAGGATTGGAGAACTTCGCGGTTTTGCTGGCATAGCCAACATAGACGTTGATAAACCCGCCCGCCTGCGCCAGCTGTTTAAACATCGGCACCGGATCGTCGCTCAGGGCTACGCCTTGCAGGGAGTTAATAATGGTGGTTTTGCTGCTAACCCAGTCGGCTATCGCCAGGCTGTGGCTGGCGCTGGTGCTGGCCAGCATGTCGCGTTGCGACTGTTGATTATCCTGACGCGTGACCTGGAAATTAATCACGGTGTTCAAAATGAGCGCGGCGATAAGACATCCGACCGTCGCCGCAATAATACGAGCGCGAATTGACCTGAACATAATTGTTATACCTGCTGTGTTGTTGTAAGAAGCCTATCGGCATCGGGCAGGCAAACTTGATGCTGGAACCGCGCTCATAAGAAAATAATATTTCAGTTAAATCATTATTAGAAAGTTAATAGTTTATCCGCGGATAACGTCCACTGCGCCAGCTCCACCAGGGTGCCGATTTCCACCCCGTCAATCAGCGGCAGGGCGCTAATGCCGCGGCCGTCGGTGCAGGTCTTGCACAGCTTCACCGGCACGTTTTGCGCAGTGAGGATCTCCAGCATCTGCTGGATGTTATAGCCCTCGGCAGGCTTCTGGCCGCGCAGCCCGGCGGTGACCGCATCGGACATTAAAAACAGGCGCAGATCCAGCTCGCTCTCCTGCTCGCGTAGAGCAATTGCCAGCCGCAGGCTGTTGAACAGGGACTCACTGCCATAGGCCGCGCCATTGGCGACGATAACGATCTTCTGCATCTTGACTCCTGAAAATTAAAAAGGCATGAAAATTGCTTCTCTCTGTCAAACACTGACCCGGAGAGTAAGCATGACGATTATCACCGGCGCCACCGCATGGTTTCAGCACGCCAGACTGATGCGTAAACAGCAGCTGTGCAAACTGGCCCAGTTGGGCCAGCTTGTTAGCCGGATCAGCCATCTTGCACACATGCTACAGTGCGAGCGCGGGGCTTCCAATATCTGGCTCTGCTCACAGGGCACGCTGTATGCCCTGGAGTGTAAAGCCAGCCGCGCACTGGTGGACGATCATCTTAAGGCGCTGCTCCAGGCCCTCGGTACGCCGTTGATGGCCAGCGGCGCCCTCAGCGAGCGGGTCGCAAACGCCCTGCAAAGCCTGGAGCAACTTCCTGCGCTGCGCGAGGCCATTACCGCCTGTGCGCTGCCCGCCGATGTCGCGATGGAGCGCTACAGCCGCACGCTGCGCAACCTGCTCAGTATCGTGCCGCAACTTAACGACAGCATTGACGATCCGCAAATCGCCGGCAGGTTTGTCGCGCTTTACAGCCTGATGCAGGGCAAAGAGCTGGTCGGGCAGGAGCGGGCGCTGGGGGCGATAGGCTTCACCCAGGGCTATTTCAGCGATGAGATGCGCCAGACCCTGGTGGACCGCATCGACGGGCAGCAGGCCTGCTTCGACGTTTTTCTCTCCCTGACGCCCGCCAGCCTGCATGACCACTTCACCCTCAGCGTGCCGGGCGCCGAAACTGAACAGCTGCGACGACTGGCCTGCACCCGGCAGCCTGCGGCGGATAAGGGCGTGCTGGCGCTGCACTGGTTTTCGCTCCAGACCGAGCGCCTCGAACACCTGCGCACTCTCGAAGAGATGCAGATTGCCGATCTGATGCTGGCGGTGGAGACGCTGATTGGCCGGGCCGACGACGACCTGCCGGAGGAGCCGTCAACGGAAGAGCCGCTGGCCCTCTATCCGCAAAAGCCGCTCCTGCCGCTGGTGCGCCAGCAGGCGCGGGAGATCGAACAGCTCTCCCGCCAGCTGGCCTCAATGCGCGACACCCTGGAGGAGCGCAAGGTGATCGATAAAGCCAAAAGCGTGCTAATGACCCATCAGCAGATGAGCGAGGAGCAGGCCTGGTGCCAGCTGCGCAAGATGGCGATGGACAAGAACCAGCGCATGGTGGATATCGCCCGGGCGCTACTCACGGTGAAGGCGCTCTGGCAGCAGTAGATGCACTCCCGATGGGCAACCTTTGCATGATTGAGGTGCGCTGCCAGCGCCCGCTATTAAAAAATGCCCGTCTGGCAAGGCGTTAAAAGCTGGCATCCCCTTTGCATTAGATAATTAACAATTTGAGACCACGCGCCAACGGCGGTGCGACGGTCTTCAGGATAAAGGCGTCCTGCAGTGCTTCGGCACTGCCGGGCGCTTTTTTTTGGCTTTTTTTTCAGGAGTGAGCATGGTGGAATGGACAAGGCGGCGTTTTTTACAGGCCAGTGCGCTGGCAGGCGGGGCGCTGATGTTACCGGGCGTCATGCAGGCCGCATGGGCCGCAGGCTCCGATAAACCGGAACTCGATACGGTGCGGGTGGGTTTCATCCCGCTCACTGACTGCGCGCCGCTGGCGATCGCGGCATATAAAGGGTTCGATAAAAAATATGGCTTCACCCTGGTGCCCACCAAAGAGGCCAGCTGGGCAGCGGTTCGCGACAAGCTGGTGGCCGGGGAGCTGGATGCCGCGCACATTCTCTATGGTCTGCTGTACGGCCTGGAGCTGGGGATCGCCGGTAAACCTAAGCCCATGGCCAACCTGATGACCCTCAACCAGAACGGGCAGGCGATTACCCTGTCGAGCGATCTGGCGCAGCAGGGCGTACGCGACGGCGAGGGGCTGAAGAGGCTCATCGGCCAGCAGGCACCGGGCACGTACACCTTTGCCCATACCTTTCCCACCGGCACCCATGCCATGTGGCTCTACTACTGGCTGGCCAGTGCGGGCATTAACCCCTTTGACGACGTTCGCACCGTGGTGGTGCCGCCGCCGCAGATGGTGATGAACATGCGCATCGGCAATATGGTCGGCTTCTGCGTCGGCGAGCCGTGGAACGCACGCGCCATTAACGATCGCATTGGTTTTACCGCTGCCACCTCCCAGTCCATCTGGCCGGAACACCCGGAAAAAATCCTGGGCACCCGACGGGAGTGGGTAGAGAGCTATCCCCATACCGCCCGGGCGCTGGTCAGCGCCCTGATGGAGGCGCAGCGCTGGATCGATGCTTCGCCACAGAACAAGCAGGAGACCGCCCAACTGCTGGCCCGCCGCGCCTGGCTCAACACCAAAGAGCAGTACCTCACCGGCCGCATGCTGGGGGAGTACGACAATGGCGTAGGTCAGCGCTGGCAGGATGCCCATCCGATCCGCTTCTTTGAGGATGGGGCGGTCAGCTACCCGTGGCACTCCGACGGGATGTGGTTCTTAACCCAGTTCCGCCGCTGGGGGCTGCTGAAAACTGACCCGGACTACGCCGCCATCGCCCGGCGCATCAATCGCACCGACGTCTGGCAGGACGCCGCCAGCGCGGTGGGAGGCATTCGCGCACCTTCGTCGCCGCTGCGTAGCAGCACCCTGATGGACGGCACCGTCTGGAACGGCACCGATCCGCAGGGGTACGCCAACCGTTTCGCTATTCACCGTACAGGGGCTTGATATGAAAAACGTAAACACCAAAGCGGCACCCGCTGCGCCGGTCAGCGGGGAAGTGATCGCGCTGCCGCCGGTGCAGGTGCGCCGCCGCACTCCCGCTTTTGCCCGCCGGATGAACGACCTGCTGCAACGCCTTATCCCGGCGCTGCTCGGCCTCGGGCTGCTGGTCATCGCCTGGCAACTGGCGGCCATCAACAGCAAAGGCTTCCCGACGCCGCTCAGTACGCTGGATTCGGCCATCACCCTGTTTGCCGATCCGTTTTACCGCGACGGGCCGAACGACATGGGGGTGGGCTGGAACGTACTGGCCTCGCTGCAGCGTGTCGCGATGGGCTTTGGCCTGGCGGCGCTGGTCGGGATCCCGCTGGGCTTTATGATTGGGCGCTTTACTTTTCTGGCGCGCATGTTTAACCCGCTGATTGCCCTGTTGCGCCCGGTCAGCCCGCTGGCCTGGCTGCCGATTGGCCTGCTGCTGTTCCAGAAAGCCGAACCCGCCTCCAGCTGGACCATTTTTATCTGCTCAATCTGGCCGATGGTCATTAACACCGCCGAAGGGGTACGCCGTATTCCCGAGGATTACCTCAACGTGGCGCGGGTGTTACAGCTCTCTGAGTGGACGGTGATGCGCCGCATTCTGTTTCCTGCCGTGCTGCCCGCGGTATTGACCGGGGTGCGCCTCTCTATCGGCATCGCCTGGCTGGTGATTGTCGCCGCCGAGATGCTTACCGGGGGGCTGGGGATCGGCTTCTGGATCTGGAATGAGTGGAACAACCTCAACGTCGAAAACATTCTCATCGCCATCGTCATTATCGGCGTGGTGGGTTTGCTGCTGGAGCAGGGGCTGATGCTCATCGCCCGTCGTTTCAGCTGGCAGGAAAAATAAGGAGCGCACATGAAAACCATTAATTCAGGTCCAGGCCGTCAGCCAGCGTTTTTCCACGGCCAGCGGCGAGTTTCTGGCACTGCAGAACGTCTCTTTTGATATCCACGAGGGGGGAGACCGTCAGCTTGATCGGCCATTCCGGCTGCGGCAAATCGACGCTGCTGAACCTCATCGCCGGTATCACCCTGCCCAGCGAAGGCGGGCTGATCTGCGATAACCGCGAGATCGCAGGCCCGGGGCCGGAGCGGGCGGTGGTGTTCCAGAACCACTCCCTGCTGCCGTGGCTGACCTGCTTCGACAACGTGGCGCTGGCGGTGGATCAGGTGTTCCGCCGCAGCATGAGCAAGGCCGAGCGTCGGGAGTGGATTGAACACAACCTCGATCGGGTGCAGATGGGGCATGCCATCCACAAGCGTCCGGGAGAGATCTCCGGCGGCATGAAGCAGCGGGTCGGCATTGCCCGCGCCCTGGCGATGAAGCCGAAAGTGCTGCTGATGGATGAGCCGTTCGGCGCCCTCGACGCCCTGACCCGCGGCCCATCTGCAGGATTCGGTGATGAAAATTCAGCAGGAGCTAAACACCACCATCGTGCTGATTACCCACGACGTTGACGAGGCGGTGCTGCTCTCGGATCGGGTGCTGATGATGACCAACGGCCCGGCGGCAACGGTAGGGGAGATATTGCGCGTCGACCTGCCGCGCCCGCGTAACCGGGTGCAGCTGGCGGAGGAGAGCCGCTATCACCATATGCGCCAGCAGATCCTTCATTTCCTCTACGAAAAAACAGCCGAAAGCGGCCTGAGGAGCACCACCATGCGCCTGGTCATCATTGGAAACGGGTTGGCGGCAACGCGGCTGATTGAGTCGCTGACTGACCGCGCGCCCGGTCGCTACGCGATCACCGTCATCGGTGACGAACAGATGCCAGCCTAACAACCGTATACAGCTGTCGCCAGTGCTGGGAGGCGAGAAAGAGGCTGCCGCCATCCGGCTGCACGATGAGGCCTGGTATCAGCAGCGCGGCGTTACGGTGCTGAGCGGGGAGCGGGTCCTGGCGGTGGAGTGCGCGGCGCGGATGCTGCGTACCGATAAACGGCTGATGGGGTGGGATGAGCTGGTGTTCGCCACCGGGTCGCAGCCCTTTGTACCGCCGATCCCTGGCAGTGGTCTGCCGCACGTCTTTACCTTCCGCACCCTCGACGACGTGAACGCCATACTGGCGACACCCGGCCCGGCGGTGGTGCTGGGGGGCGGGGTGCTCGGGGTGGAAGCGGCCGCGGCGTTACAACGTCACGGTGACAACGTCACTCTGGTTCATCGCGGTCCGTGGCTGATGGAGCAGCAGTTGGATCAGCAGGCCGGGCTGCTGCTGGAGCAGGCGCTTGCAGAGCGGGGCATCGGCTGTGAATTGAATAGCGGCCTGACGGCGATTGCTGCCGACAGCGTCACCCTCAGTGACAGGCGCACCTTAGCGGCCACGCGGGTGGTGCTGGCGACCGGCGTGACCCCCAACATTGCCCTGGCCAAGGCCTGCGGGGTGCCGTGCGGGCGCGGGATCCGGGTGGATGACCAGATGCGCAGCGCGCTAAGCGGCATCAGCGCCATCGGCGAGTGCTGCGAAATAGACGGGCAAACCTGGGGGCTGGTGGCTCCGTGTCTCGCCCAGGCCGGGATCCTCGCCGCGCGTCTGGCCGGAGAGAGTGTGACGCCCTTTACCCTGATGCAAACCGGCATGCGCCTGAAAGTGACCGGGGTTGAGCTGTTCAGTGTGGGAGATATCACTGCTCGGGAAAATGATGCGGTGTGGACCAGCTGGGATCCGCTGACCCACCACTACCGCCGTTTACTGGTTCGCAACGGCACGCTGGCAGGCGTGCTGCTGATGGGGGAGTGTCGCAGTGCGGCCACCCTTACCGATTTACTGGCTACGTCAGAACCCGCTCAGGCGGACTGGCTGTTCGATCGATTCACTACGCAGCCGCAGGTTGCAGGACAAAACGCGATGACAAAACCTACTCTGATTGTGGTTGGGCACGGTATGGTCGGCCACCATTTTCTTGAAGACTGCGTGAACCGCGGTTTGCATCAGCAATACCAGATTGTGGTCTTCGGTGAAGAGCGCTACGCCGCCTATGACCGCGTTCATCTGTCGGAATACTTCGCCGGACGCAGCGCCGACTCACTGTCGATGGTGGCCGGCGACTTCTTTGCCGACAACGGTATTGAGCTGCGCCTGTCGCAGCAAATTATCGCCATCGATCGCGACGCCCGGGTGGTACGCACCGCTGGCGGGCATGAAACCCACTGGGACAAACTGGTGCTGGCCACCGGCTCTTATCCGTTTGTGCCGCCGGTGCCGGGGCGCGAACTGCCGGGCTGCTTTGTCTACCGCACCCTTGACGATCTGGATAATATCGCTGCGCACGCTAAAGGCTCACGTACCGGGGTGGTGATCGGCGGCGGGCTGCTGGGGCTGGAGGCAGCCAACGCCCTGAAACAGCTTGGGCTGGAGACCCACGTGGTGGAGTTCGCCCCGAACCTGATGGCGGTGCAGCTCGATAACGACGGTGCCGCCATGCTGCGGCGTAAAATCGAAGCCCTCGGCGTGGGGGTGCATATCAGCAAAGCCACCACGGAGATCGTTGATACCGGGGCGGGCAAGGTGCTGCGTTTTGCCGATGGCAGCGAGCTGGCCACCGACATGGTGGTCTTTTCTGCCGGGATCCGCCCGCAGGACGCGCTGGCCCGGGGCTGCGGTCTGGTGCTGGGCGAGCGCGGCGGGATCGCCATCGACAACCACTGTCGCACCTCCGATGAGGATATTTTCGCCATCGGCGAGTGCGCCCTGTGGGAAGGGAAAATCTACGGCCTGGTGGCGCCAGGCTATCAAATGGCCCGGGTAGCCTCGGCCACCCTGGCCGGAGAGGCGAATGTCTTCACCGGGGCAGACATGAGCACCAAACTCAAGTTGCTGGGGGTGGACGTGGCCTCGTTCGGCGATGCCCACGCCCGCACGCCGGGGGCGCAAAGCTACCAGTGGACCCACGGCCCGCAGCAGATCTACAAAAAGATCGTGGTCAGCGCCGACAACAAAACCCTGCTCGGCGGGGTGCTGGTGGGGGATGCCAGTGAATACGCGACCCTGGTGCAGATGATGCTTAACGATATTCCCCTGCCGAAGGATCCCGAGACCCTGATCCTGCCCGCGGTGGCAGGCAGCGCGCCGAAAGCGCTGGGGGTCGCGGCCCTGCCGGAGAGCGCGCAGATCTGCTCCTGCCATAACGTCAGCAAAGGCGATATCTGTCAGGCGGTAAGCAACGGCGCGACCGACATCGGGGCGGTAAAACAGTGCACCAAAGCGGCCACCGGCTGCGGCGGATGCAGCGCGCTGGTGAAACAGGTGATGGAATTCCAGCTGGCAGCCCAGGGCGTGGAGGTGAAAAAGGACATCTGCGAGCACTTTGCGTATTCGCGTCAGGAGATTTACCACCTGGTGCGCGTCAACCGCATCCATACCTTTGAACAGCTCATCAGCCGCTACGGGCAGGGCCACGGGTGCGAAATCTGTAAGCCGCTGGTGGGATCGGTACTGGCCTCCTGCTGGAATGAATACCTGCTGAAACCGGCCCATCTGCCGCTGCAGGACACCAATGACCGCTATTTTGCCAACATCCAGAAAGACGGTACTTACTCCATCGTGCCGCGCATGGCTGCCGGGGAAGTGACTGCCGACGGGCTGATCGCCATCGGCCAGATCGCCAAACGTTATCAGCTCTACAGCAAAATCACCGGCGGGCAGCGTATCGACCTGTTTGGTGCCCGGCTGGAGCAACTCCCGGAGATCTGGCAGCAACTGATCGATGCCGGGTTTGAAACCGGGCATGCCTATGGCAAATCCCTGCGCACGGTGAAATCCTGCGTCGGCTCCACCTGGTGCCGCTACGGCGTGCAGGACTCCACCGGGCTGGCGGTGATCCTCGAGAACCGCTACAAGGGGCTGCGCGCGCCGCACAAAATCAAAATGGCGGTGTCGGGCTGTACCCGTGAGTGTGCCGAAGCCCAGAGTAAGGACGTGGGGGTGATCGCCACGGATAAGGGGCTGGAACCTGTACCTGTGCGGCAACGGCGGCATGAAGCCGCGCCACGCGGATCTGTTTGCCAGCGATCTCGATGACGCCACGCTCCTGCGCTATGTCGATCGCTTCCTGATGTTTTACATCCGCACCGCCGATCGCCTGCAACGCACCAGCACCTGGCGGGATAACCTCGAAGGCGGGCTGGAGTACCTCCGCGAAGTGATCATTGACGACAGCCTCGGCATTGCCGACGGAGCTGGAGCAGGAGATGCAGCGCGTGGTGGATACATATCAGTGCGAATTGGCAGACCACCTTACAGGATCCTGGCCGTCTGGCGCAGTTCCGTACCCTCGAGGCTGCCCCGGTGGCAACAAAACGCTGGCAGGCGGTCTGCACCCTCGACGAGATCCCCCAAGAGGCCGGAATTGGCGCTCGTCTGGGTGGGCAGCACATCGCACTGTTCCGCTTTGGTAAGGCGGTTTATGCGCTGGAAGACAGGGAGCCGGGCGGCAGCGTCAGCGTACTCTCCCGCGGCATTCTCGGCGATGCTGGCGGTGAGCCTGTGGTGATCTCCCCCGCTGTACAAAACACGCATCCGCCTGCGCGACGGACGGCAGGTCGATACCGGCGAAGTGGCGGTACGCGCCTGGCCAGTGAAAGTTGACGGTGACCGGGTGCTGGTGGGAAGCGAAGAGCTGGTGATGCGTGCGGAGGCCTCATGAGTGAAACCCGGACTACCTGCCCTTACTGCGGCGTAGGCTGCGGGGTGATCGCCCGCGTCGAAAACGGCGAGGTAAGCGTGCGCGGCGACGACAGCCACCCGGCCAACTTCGGAAAACTGTGCGTCAAAGGCTCGGCGTTAGGGGAGACGACGGGCTTAGCGGGCCGACTGCTGCACCCGGAGGTGGACGACCAGCCGGTGAGCTGGGAACAGGCGCTGGATACCGCCAGCACCCGCCTGCGGGCGATCATCGACACCTACGGCCCCCAGGCGGTGGCGTTCTATGCCTCCGGCCAGCTGCTGACCGAGGATTACTACGCCGCCAACAAGCTGATGAAAGGCTTTATCGGCGCGGCGAACATCGACACCAACTCCCGGCTCTGCATGTCCTCGGCGGTGGTGGGCTACAAGCGCGCCTTCGGGGAGGATATTGTCCCGTGCAGCTACGAGGATCTTGAGCAGACCGACCTGGTGGTATTGGTCGGCTCTAACGCCGCCTGGACCCACCCGGTGCTTTATCAGCGACTGGTGCAGGCGCGGGCGAATAACCCGGCGATGAAGGTGGTGGTGATCGACCCGCGGCGCACCGCGACCTGCGAGATTGCAGACCTGCATCTGGCCCTGGCGCCGGGCAGCGATGCCGGGCTGTTTTGTCGGCCTGCTGAACGCTATCGAGCCGGGGCAGGGCAGCGACTGGTCGATTGAGCGGGTCGCGGCGTTTTGCGGGCTGTCGTCTGACGACGTAGAAACGTTTTACGCCTGGTTTTATTGCTGCCCCGCGGGCGGTGACGCTCTATACCATGGGGATCAACCAGTCCACCAGCGGCAGTGACAAGTGCAATGCGATTATTAATGTCCATCTGGCGAGCGGCAAAATCGGCCGCCCCGGCTGCGGACCCTTTTCGCTGACCGGTCAGCCCAATGCGATGGGCGGGCGCGAGGTGGGTGGGCTGGCCAACCAACTGGCGGCGCACATGCACTTTACCCCCGGACGATCTGAGCCGGGTGGCGCGTTTCTGGGGAACTGAACGGCTGGCGCAAACGCCCGGATTGATGGCGGTGGAAACTGTTCGAGGCCATTGCCCGCGGAGAGGTGAAAGCGGTATGGATCATGGGCACTAACCCGGCGGTGTCGCTCCCGGACAGCCCATGCGCGTCTGTCAGGCGCTGGCGGCCTGCCCGCTGGTGATGGTTTCGGAAGTGATGCGCGACACCGACACCAGCCGCTTCGCCCACATCCGCTTTCCGGCGCTCGGTTGGGGAGAGAAGGAGGGGACGGTGACCAACTCCGAACGCCGTATTTCCCGCCAGCGGGCCTTTTTACCCGCCCCGGGCGAGGCAAAACCCGACTGGTGGATCATCGCCCGCATTGCACAGCGGCTGGGCCACGGCGCGGCCTTTGCCTGGGATCATCCCCACGCCATTTTTAGCGAGCACGCCGCGCTGACGGCCTTTGAGAACCACGGCGATCGGCAGCTGAACCTGGCGGCGCTGGCGCAGCTCACCCCGCGCAGAGTGGGATGCCCTGGCGCCCTGGCAGTGGCCGATTATCGCGAGGCGTTAAGCCACGCCCGCCGGGTGCAGGTCACCCCGCAGCCGCACGGCGCGACGCCAAATCTGCTTTATCCCCTGATGCTCAACAGCGGGCGTCTCCGCGACCAGTGGCACACCATGACCCGCACCGGCTATGTGCCGCGCCTGATGCAGCACCTCGCTGAGCCGACGGTGGATATCTCCCCGCAGGACGCCGCCCGGCTGGGGGTGCAGGAGGGGCAGTTGACGCGCATCAGCGCCCCGCGCGGCTTGATGGTGGCTCGCGCGAAGATCAATCCCGGCCAGCGGGACGGGGAGCTGTTTGTTCCGATGCACTGGAACAGCTGTTTCTCCCCGTCAGGGCAAGGTGAATGCGCTGGTGGAGGGGCGTTGCGATCCGCATTCCGGTCAGCCAGAGAGCAAGCAAACCGCAGTGCGGCTTATGCCGTGGCAACCTGCCTGGCAGGGGGAGCTTTACAGCCGGGAAGAACTGACGCTGCCGGACCTGGGGTCCACTGGTGGCGGAAGGCGACGGCCGGGGTCTCACGCATGACCCTGGCGGCAGATAAGCCGCTGCTTGAATGGCTGATGGCGTACTGCACCGGGCAGGGCTGGCAGCTGCAAATCGCACAACCGGCGAGCGAAGCAGCGTGCTGGCCTGGCATGACGGGGCACTGATGTTAGGATTCTGGCAAGGCACCGGGTTGCCGGTGCTGGCGCATACCTTTATCGAAGAGGCTTTTCGTACCGCGCCGGTACAGCTGGCTGAACGTCACGCCCTGCTGAACGGGCAACAGCCCGGTGAGCACGTCGAGACTGGACGCATTATCTGTAGCTGTTTCAGCGTTGGAGAAAACGCTATCCGCGAAGCGATGGCGGGAGGATGCGACTCGGCGGCGGCGCTGGGGGCGAAACTTCGCTGCGGCACCAACTGCGGCTCCTGCGTGCCGGAGCTGAAAGCGATGCTTTCTGTACGGGTGTAACTGCCTGATGGCGTTACGCTTATCTGGCCAGCAGGGCGCACAGGCCGGGTAGGTGTAGCGTCATTCGACACTTATCGCCTGAACCCTTTCAGGTTATTCCTGAAATTTCCCTTATGGCTGAAAATTTTCCCCAATCGCGCTAAGGTGTTTACTCTATTTTTTATTAACACAGGTGCCCTTTCCCGACGGTGATGGTTGTTTCCCCCCGCATTCGTTCGCTGTGCCTTCTCCTCTGTTATGTCGGAGCCGTTCAGGCTGCCCCGAATTCCTTTATTCATCAGGCGCAAAACCCCTTTGATAATAACGGCGACAGCCTGCCGGATCTGGGCATGGCGACCCCCACCGGGGAAGCGGAAAAGCATCTGGCGGAAATGGCGAAAGCCTTCGGTGAGGCCAGCATGACCGACAATGGCCTCACCACCGAAGAGCAGGCCCGGCAGTTTGCCCTCGGGCAGGTGCGGGATGCGGTCAGTCAGGAGGTCAACCAGCACATCGAGTCGTGGCTCTCTCCCTGGGGAAACGCCAGTGTGGATCTGCTGGTGAACGACGAAGGGCGTTTCACCGGCAGCAAGGGCAGCTGGTTCATTCCCTGGCAGGATAACAACCACTATCTGACCTGGAGCCAGTTGGGTCTCACCCAACAGGAAGACGGCCTGGTGAGCAACGCGGCATCGGCCAGCGCTGGGTGGCGGGCAAATGGCTGCTGGGTTACAACACCTTTTTACGACAATCTGCTGGATGAGAACCTGCAACGCGCCGGGCTGGGTGCCGAAGCCTGGGGCGAATACCTGCGGCTGTCGGCCAATTACTATCAGCCCTTCGCCAGCTGGCGTGACAGCTCGGCGGTAGAGGAGCAACGCATGGCGCGCGGCTACGACATTACCGCCAAAGCCTGGCTGCCGTTCTATCATCACCTCAATACCAGCGTCAGCTTTGAACAATACTACGGCGACAATGTCGATCTGTTTCATACCGGCACCGGCTATCGCAATCCGCTGGCGGTTAATCTGGGGCTGGATTATACCCCGGTGCCGCTGGTGACCCTGTCCGCCGCACACAAGCAGGGGGAGAGCGGAGTGAGTCAGAACAATCTCGGCCTGAAGCTCAACTATCGCTTTGGCGTGCCGCTGAAAAAACAACTCTCTGCCAGCGAAGTGATCGACAGCCGCTCGCTGCGGGGCAGCCGCTACGATCCGCCGGAACGCGAGAATCTGCCGGTGCTGGAGTTCCGGCAGCGTAAAACCTTGTCGGTGTGGCTGGCGACGCCACCATGGGATCTGAAGCCGGGTGAAACGGTGGTGCTGAAACTGGATATTCGCAGCCGTCCATGGGGTGCGTACCCTGAACTGGCAGGGGGACACGCAGGCGCTGAGCCTGACCTCACCGGCGAAGGCTAATGACAGCGAGGGCTGGAGCATTATTCTGCCAGCGTGGGATAACCGCGAGGGGGCGACTAATCGCTGGCGGTTGTCAGTGGTGGTGGAAGATAAAGCCGGGCAGCGTGTCTCTTCCAATGAGATCACGCTGGCTCTGACGCAGCCGCTACTGGCCCTGCCAGAAGCGGATCCGCGCTGGGCGCTGCTGCCGGATGAGTAAACTCAGAAAATGCGTTCCTGATGCACCCACACCGCAGCTTCGACCCGTGATTTAAGCTTCATCTTTTTCAGCATATGCTTCACATGCACCTTGACCGTGCTTTCGGTGATATCAAGTCGGCGGGCGATCATCTTGTTCGGCAGGCCCTGGGCAATCAGCTTAAGGATATCGCGCTCGCGCGGGGTGAGCTGGCTCACGTCGCGGTCGGAGGTGGCGCGGTTAGCGCGCAGGCTGGCCGCCAGCACCGGGGTCAGGGCTTCGCTCAGCACCATGTCACCCGCCGCCGCCTGTTGCAGGGATTTCAGCAGATCTTCCGGCTCCATGTCTTTCAACAGGTAACATCGGCGCCGCGTTTCAGCGCAGTGACCACGTCCTCTTCATGATTGGAGACGCTGAACACCACCACGCGCCCGAGAGCGATTTCTCGCGCAGCTTATCGAGCGTTTCCAGGCCGTTCATACCGGGCATATTCAGGTCGAGCAGGATCAAATCAGGATCGAGCGCTTCGGCCAGTTCAATGCCCTGTTCGCCGTTACTGGCTTCGCCACGACGGTGATATCCGAGGCCATGCTGATAAGTTGTTTTACGCCGGTGCGCAGCATCGGATGGTCGTCGATTAGCAGGATTGTGGCTGGCTCCTGATTAGACATGGTGTTCTCCTTGGGCAGTGAAAAGAGGCTTTTCGGGAATAAAGGTGACAATGACGTCCGTTCCGCCAGACTCGCCGGGACGGACCTGGCAATCTCCGCGCAGACTCTGCGCGCGGTCACGCATAATAATCAGACCGTAGTGGTTACTTCGTTCGGCGTTGGCCGGTAACCCGCGGCCGTTGTCACGTACCACCAGTTTGACCTGGTTGTCGTGTTGACTGACGGTGAGCGAAACCGCCGTCGCCCCGGCGTGTTTTAGCGCGTTGCTTAACGCTTCCCGGGCGATCTGCAGCAGATGAATGGCCTGGTGAGAAGGCACAAAACGGGGCGGCAACTGGTAGTCCAGCGACACGGTAAAGCCGAGTCGGGCGCTGAACTCCTGACAGCTGGCCTCCAGCGCCGGACCGAAGGCCGGGTTCTGTCAGCTGCAGGCGGAAGGTGGTCAGCAGTTCACGCAGTTGCACCCAGGAGGTGTTCAGCTCGTTGCGGATCTGGCTCAGCAGCTGTTTGCTACTCTCGGGCAGGTCGGTATCCTGCATCTGCAGGCAGCTGACTGCATCTTCATGCAGGAGAGCGACTGAGCGATGGAGTCATGCAGCTCGCGGGCGATGGTGGCGCGCTCTTCCATGACAATCAGCTGCTGCTGTTTTTCCTGGTGGCGGTCGAGCGCCAGCGTGGCGGTCAGTTGCTCTACCAGGGTATCCACCAGTTGCTGCTGATCGTGGCTAAGATGGGCGTCCGGCGGGGAGGGTCGCCAGTAAAATACCGTACTGCGTCAGGTTATCGGCCAGGCGCCATTTCAGGGTTGTTCCGCTGGTGGTCAGCGGCGGCAGGCCGCGCGGGCAGAGACGGCAGCCAATCTCATCGCAACTGGCGTCGGACTGACAGGTAAACTCCTGGTGATTTTTTTCATCTTCACTGTCATACACCCGGAGCTCAATATCGTGCAGTTGGGTCAGATTCTGTAGCCCATTTAGCACCGGCGAGAGGCGCTCGCACAGCGGCACCTGGGAGTGCAGGCGGCGGTTGGCCTGCCAGAGGAAAGAGAGTGATCTCGTTTTTCTGCTCCAGCCCCGCGGTTTTTTCCGCACCCGCTGCTCCAGCACGGCATAGCTTTCGGCCAGCTCGCCAGACATGGTGTTCAGTGCGTCGCCGAGCATGGCCATCTCATTGCGCCCGTTGATGTGGGTGCGTTGGGTAAAATCGCGCTGGGTAACGGCGCGGGCCACCGCCAGCAACTGCCGCCAGGGGTGCAGCAGCCTGGCACGTAGCCAGAGGATGGTAAACACCAGCAGCAGCGCCATAAACAGCACCATCAGCCGTTGCATCAGCACCACCCGTTCAATGCGTTGTTCGGTATTGCTGTCGAAGGCGGAGACCAGGTTATCGATGCGACTGACAAAAGCCGCGACGTCACTGGCGACCGCGTCAGGCTGTTGCGCCTGCTGAAGCCCCGGTGCCAGCTGATTTTGCCAGTAATCCTGGAGGGCTTTCAGCTGCGCCTGTTGATTATCGCGTTGTGCTGCGCTTTCCAGTGCCGGGCTGAACGCCGTTGCGTTCATCTCTGTAAGAAGGCCCTGATCTTTGGCTTCCAGCGGGATCGCCGCCAGCAGACGATAGCTCTGCATGCGCAGCGAACCGGCTTTGTTGATAGCGTGCGCGCTGCCCTGAACGCCCTGGACCAGCCAGCCGGAAATTGCCATCCCCGTCACCCCAATTGCGGTGGACAGCATGACAATCAATACCAGTTGGTTAACCAGCGTTAGCGGTGAAAAGCAGCGTTTAAACATAGGGCAGTCTGGCTCCTGACAATGCCTGAATCCGGCAAGCGGCCTATTCTCAGGCATCCCCTGGAGTATACCCATACCCCAAAAGGATTACCCACTAATTGCCATTTGTCGGACGAATGGAAGGAGGGGGGTAGTCAGGAGTAGCAGCGCCGTGAAAAACCACACCTTTTTTAACGGAATACGCTACTCACCAGGGAGTATAGCGACTTTTTGGCGCAGAATCTGCCCGCCTTCCCCTTGATTTACATCAACTTCCTGTCTGCTTAAAACCCTGATCTTTGTAGCATCTTTTAAGAATCAGAGGTGTCTATGAGTCACTCAACTACCCCCGAAAGGGATTCTGGCCCGGTTATTACGGAGTGGCGCCCGGAAGATCCGGCGTTCTGGCAACAGCGCGGCCAACGTATAGCCAGTCGTAATCTATGGATTTCGGTTCCCTGTCTGCTGCTGGCGTTCTGCGTCTGGATGTTGTTCAGTGCCGTCGCGGTTAACCTGCCCAAAGTGGGGTTCAAATTTACCACCGACCAGCTGTTTATGTTAACGGCGCTACCGGCGCTCTCCGGTGCGTTGCTGCGTGTGCCTTATGCCTTTATGGTGCCGCTTTTCGGCGGTCGCCGCTGGACTGCCTTTAGTACCGGGATCATGATTATTCCGTGCGTATGGCTGGGCTTTGCGGTACAGGATACCTCTACTCCTTTCAGCACCTTTGTGATTATCTCCCTGCTGTGCGGCTTTGCAGGCGCTAACTTTGCCTCCAGCATGGCGAACATCAGCTTCTTCTTCCCGAAACAGAAACAGGGTGGGGCGCTGGGCATCAACGGCGGCCTGGGCAATATGGGCGTGAGCGTGATGCAGTTGATTGCGCCGCTGGCGATCTCCGTCTCTATCTTTGCAGCCTTTGGCGGCGCGGGCGTTGAGCAGGCCGATGGCTCGTACCTGTTCCTGCAAAATGCGGCGTGGATCTGGGTGCCGTTCCTGGTGGTATTTACTCTGGCGGCCTGGTTCGGTATGAACGATCTGGCGGCGTCTAAAGCGTCGTTGAGCGAAACAACTGCCGGTGCTGAAGCGCGCCCATCTGTGGATCATGGCGTTGCTTTATCTGGCGACGTTCGGCTCCTTTATCGGCTTCTCTGCCGGGTTTGCAATGCTGTCGAAAACCCAGTTCCCGGACGTGCAGATCCTGCACTATGCCTTCTTCGGCCCGTTCATTGGCGCACTGGCGCGCTCCACCGGGGGGATGATTTCCGACCGTCTGGGCGGCACCCGCGTGACACTGGTGAACTTTGTGGTGATGGCGATCTTCTGTGCCCTGCTGTTTATGACCCTGCCGGTTAACGGCGTGGGCGGTAACTTTGGTGCCTTCTTCGCAGTGTTCATGGTCCTGTTCCTGACCGCCGGACTGGGTAGTGCCTCGACCTTCCAGATGATTTCCGTCATCTTCCGTAAGCTGACGATGGATCGCGTAAAAGCGCAGGGCGGCAACGAACAGCAGGCGATGCGTGAAGCGGCCACCGACACCGCAGCCGCGCTGGGCTTTATCTCTGCGATTGGCGCAATCGGTGGGTTCTTTATTCCTAAAGCCTTTGGCATCTCTCTGGATCTGACCGGTTCACCGGCGGGCGCCATGAAAGTGTTCCTCGTTTTCTATATCGTCTGCGTGTTTGTCACCTGGCTGGTATACGGACGCAATTCTAATAAAAAGTAAGTAAGTTGATTATCCGTTTGCGCGGCCTGGTGCCGCGCTTTTTTTAGGTCGCATTTAGTTACAACATACTGATGGTGGTTACTGCATCTATCATGGTCGCCACTGTGATCGCCATCGCTGAACAGGATGTTCTACCCCTTAATACCACTGCGCCTGTCTGCTTCGCGCTCTTTTGTAGGATAAATAAAAAATAACGATATATAACAGGTGGTTGCGATGAATATGCTTGTACCGCTTTAGAGGTAGACAAGGATTAGCCTCCTTTTACATCCCCCGTTCCACTTGATCGTTATCAATTCCCACCATCTTTCATAGCGTTACCTTCGCTGCAAATCAGCAATGTCGATTTAGAGAGCCACAGGCTCCACACAGGAGATACCCGATGAGCAAATTTTTGGACCGGTTTCGCTACTTCAAACAGAAGGGCGAGACTTTTGCCGATGGGCACGGCCAGGTTCTGGAAACCAACCGGGACTGGGAAGACGGTTACCGTCAGCGCTGGCAGCATGACAAAGTTGTCCGTTCCACCCACGGCGTAAACTGCACCGGCTCATGCAGCTGGAAGATTTTCGTGAAAAACGGTCTGGTGACCTGGGAAATGCAGCAGACTGACTACCCGCGCACCCGCCCGGATATGCCGAACCATGAACCGCGCGGCTGTCCGCGTGGCGCCAGCTACTCCTGGTATCTCTACAGCGCCAACCGTCTGAAATATCCGCTGATGCGTAAACGCCTGATGAAAATGTGGCGTGAAGCGAAAGTGCAGCACAGCGATCCGGTTGATGCCTGGGCATCCATTATCGAAGACGCCGACAAAGCGAAAAGCTTCAAGCAGGCTCGCGGTCGTGGCGGCTTTGTACGCTCCTCCTGGCAGGAAGTGAACGAGCTGATTGCTGCCTCTAACGTCTATACCGTCAAAACCTACGGCCCGGACCGTGTCGCGGGCTTCTCGCCAATCCCGGCGATGTCGATGGTCTCCTATGCTTCTGGCGCGCGTTACCTTTCCTTGATCGGCGGCACCTGCCTGAGCTTCTACGACTGGTATTGCGATCTGCCGCCAGCGTCTCCGCAGACCTGGGGTGAGCAGACCGATGTGCCTGAATCCGCTGACTGGTACAACTCCAGCTACATCATCGCCTGGGGTTCTAACGTTCCACAGACCCGTACCCCGGACGCCCACTTCTTTACCGAAGTGCGTTACAAAGGCACCAAAACCGTTGCCGTGACCCCGGACTACGCTGAAATCGCCAAACTGTGCGACCTGTGGGCTGGCACCGAAGCAGGGTACAGATGCCGCGATGGCGCTGGCGATGGGCCACGTAATGCTGCCGTGAATTCCACCTCGATAAGCCAAGCCAGTACTTCACTGATTACGTGCGCAAATATACCGACATGCCGATGCTGGTCATGCTGGAAGAGCGCGGACGGTTACTACGCCGCTGGCCGTATGCTGCGTGCCGCCGACCTGGTGGATGCGCTGGGCCAGGAAAACAACCCGGAATGGAAAACCGTTGCCTGTAACAGCAACGGCGAGCTGGTGGCGCCTAACGGTTCTATCGGTTTCCGCTGGGGTGAAAAAGGTAAATGGAACCTTGAACAGCGTGATGGTACGACAGGCGTTGAGACCGAACTGCGCCTGAGCATGCTGGGCAGCCAGGATGAGATCGCCGATGTTGGCTTCCCTTATTTTGGCGGTGAAGGCTCTGAGCACTTCAACAAGGTCCAACTGCAAAACGTCCTGATGCACAAACTGCCGGCAAAACGCCTGCAGCTGGCGGATGGTTCCACCGCGCTGGTGACCACTGTTTACGACCTGACTTTGGCCAACTACGGCCTGGAGCGCGGTCTGAACGATGAAAACTGTGCGACGCACTATGACGACGTGAAAGCCTACACCCCGGCCTGGGCAGAGCAGATCACCGGCGTACCGCGGGCGCAGATCATCCGTACCGCACGTGAGTTTGCCGATAACGCGGATAAAACTCACGGTCGTTCGATGATCATCGTGGGTGCCGGTCTGAACCACTGGTATCACCTCGATATGAACTATCGTGGGCTGATCAACATGCTGATCTTCTGCGGCTGCGTCGGTCAGAGCGGCGGCGGCTGGGCGCACTATGTCGGCCAGGAAAAACTGCGTCCCCCAGACTGGCTGGCAGCCGCTGGCGTTTGCCCTTGACTGGCAGCGTCCGGCACGTCACATGAACAGCACCTCCTACTTCTATAACCACTCCAGTCAATGGCGTTACGAGACGGTCACCGCGCAGGAGTTGCTGTCGCCGATGGCAGATAAATCCCGCTACAGCGGCCACCTGATCGACTTCAACGTGCGTGCAGAGCGCATGGGCTGGCTGCCGTCTGCACCACAGCTGGGAACCAACCCGCTGCGCATCGCAGAAGAGGCGAAGAAAGCAGGCATGACGCCGGTTGATTACACCGTCAAAATCCCTGAAAAGAAGGCTCGATTCGTTTCGCGGCGGAACAGCCGGAAAACGGTAAAAACCACCCGCGTAACCTCTTCATCTGGCGTTCCAACCTGCTCGGCTCGTCCGGTAAAGGCCACGAGTACATGCTCAAGTATCTGCTGGGCACTGAAAACGGTATCCAGGGCAAAGATCTTGGCAAGCAGGGTGGCGTGAAGCCAGAAGAGGTGGAGTGGAAAGATAACGGTCTGGACGGCAAGCTGGATCTGGTGGTGACCCTGGACTTCCGTCTGTCCAGCACCTGCCTGTACTCCGATATCGTGCTGCCTACCGCCACCTGGTATGAAAAAGACGACATGAATACCTCGGATATGCATCCGTTTATTCATCCGCTCTCAGCCGCCGTTGACCCGGCATGGGAATCCAAAAGCGACTGGGATATCTACAAAGATATCGCGAAGAAATTCTCCGAAGTCTGTGTAGGACATCTGGGCAAAGAGACCGACGTGGTGACGCTGCCAATCCAGCACGACTCCGCCGCTGAACTGGCCCAGCCGCTGGACGTGAAGGACTGGAAAAAAGGCGAATGCGACCTGATCCCGGGCGTGACCGCACCGCACATCATCCCGGTTGAACGCGATTACCCGGCAACCTATGAGCGCTTTACCTCTATCGGCCCGCTGATGGAGAAGATCGGTAACGGTGGTAAAGGCATTGCGTGGAACACCCAGAGCGAAATGGATCTGCTGCGTAAGCTCAATTACACCAAAGCAGACGGCCCGGCAAAGGCCAGCCAATGCTGAACACGGCGATTGATGCGGCAGAGATGATCCTTACCCTGGCACCGGAAACCAACGGTCAGGTGTCGGTGAAAGCCTGGGCGGCGCTGAGTGAATTTACCGGTCGTGACCATACGCATCTGGCACTGAATAAAGAAGACGAGAAGATCCGCTTCCGCGATATTCAGGCCCAGCCGCGCAAAATTATCTCCAGCCCGACCTGGTCAGGACTTGAAGATGAGCATGTGTCTTACAACGCCGGCTACACCAACGTTCATGAGCTGATCCCATGGCGTACCCTGACTGGCCGTCAGTCGCTGTACCAGGATCATCAGTGGATGCGTGATTTCGGTGAAAGCCTGCTGGTTTATCGTCCACCTATCGATACCCGTTCGGTGAAAGCCGTGATGGGCAAGAAATCTAACGGTAACCCGGAGAAGGCGCTGAACTTCCTGACGCCGCACCAGAAGTGGGGTATTCACTCGACCTACAGCGACAACCTGCTGATGCTGACCCTGTCGCGCGGCGGCCCGATTGTCTGGATGAGCGAGGCAGATGCCAAAGATCTGGGGATTGAAGATAACGACTGGATCGAAGTGTTCAACAGCAACGGGGCGCTCACCGCTCGTGCAGTAGTGAGCCAGCGTGTGCCTGCCGGGATGACCATGATGTACCACGCGCAGGAACGTATCGTGAACCTGCCGGGTTCAGAAATCACCGAGCAGCGCGGCGGGATCCACAACTCCGTGACCCGTATTACGCCGAAACCGACCCATATGATTGGCGGCTATGCGCAGCTGGCCTACGGCTTTAACTACTACGGCACCGTAGGATCGAACCGCGATGAGTTCGTGGTGGTACGTAAGATGAAGAATATTAACTGGTTAGACGGCGAAGGTAATGACCAGGTACAGGAGAGCGTAAAATGAAAATTCGTTCACAAGTCGGCATGGTGCTGAATCTGGATAAATGCATCGGCTGTCACACCTGCTCAGTCACCTGTAAAAACGTCTGGACCAGCCGCGAAGGTATGGAATACGCCTGGTTCAACAACGTGGAAAGCAAGCCGGGTACCGGCTTCCCCACCGACTGGGAAAACCAGGAGAAGTGGAAGGGCGGCTGGATCCGTAAAATCAACGGTAAACTGCAGCCACGCATGGGTAACCGCGCGCTGCTGCTGGGTAAAATCTTTGCTAACCCGCATCTGCCGGGCATCGATGATTACTACGAGCCGTTTGATTTTGATTATCAGAACCTGCATAACGCGCCGGAAAGCAAACACCAGCCGATCGCCCGCCCACGCTCGCTGATCACTGGCCAGCGCATGGACAAGATCACCAGCGGGCCAAACTGGGAAGAGATTCTGGGGGGGCGAGTTCGAAAAACGCGCCAAAGACCAGAACTTCGAAAACATGCAGAAGGCGATGTACGGCCAGTTCGAAAACACCTTCATGATGTATCTGCCGCGCCTGTGCGAACACTGCCTTAACCCGGCCTGTGTCGCCACCTGCCCGAGCGGCGCCATCTATAAGCGTGAAGAAGACGGCATCGTACTGATCGACCAGGATAAGTGCCGCGGCTGGCGTATGTGCATCACCGGCTGCCCGTACAAAAAAATCTACTTCAACTGGAAGAGCGGTAAGTCCGAGAAGTGCATCTTCTGCTATCCGCGTATCGAAGCCGGGATGCCAACCGTCTGCTCCGAAAGTTGCGTAGGGCGTATCCGTTACCTGGGTGTGCTGCTGTATGACGCAGACGCCATTGAGAACGCGGCAAGCACCGAGCATGAGAAAGATCTCTATCAGCGTCAGCTGGACGTATTCCTCGATCCGAACGATCCGAAAGTGATCGCTCAGGCGCTGGCAGACGGCATTCCGCAGAGCGTAATCGACGCGGCGCAGCAGTCTCCGGTGTACAAAATGGCGATGGACTGGAAGCTGGCCCTGCCGCTGCACCCGGAATACCGTACCCTGCCAATGGTCTGGTACGTGCCGCCGCTGTCACCGATTCAGTCTGCGGCGGATGCGGGCGAGCTGGGTAGCAACGGTATTCTGCCGGATGTCGAAAGCCTGCGTATCCCTGTGCAGTATCTGGCGAACCTGCTGACCGCAGGTGACACCCAGCCGGTCCTCCTGGCCCTGAAACGTATGCTGGCCATGCGCCACTTCAAACGTGCGGAGACCGTTGACGGCGTCATCGATACCCGCGCGCTGGAAGAGGTGGGCTTAAGCGAAGCGCAGGCCCAGGAGATGTATCGTTATCTGGCCATTGCTAACTACGAAGATCGTTTCGTGGTGCCAAGCAGCCATCGTGAACTGGCCCGTGAAGCCTTCCCGGAAAAAAGCGGGTGTGGCTTTACCTTCGGCGACGGTTGCCACGGTTCAGACAACAAATTCAACCTGTTCAACAGCCGCCGCATTGATGCGATGGATGTGACCAGCAAAACGGAGCCGCACCAATGATTGAACTTGTCATTGTTTCGCGTCTGCTCGAGTATCCGGATGCTGCGCTTGCGCAGCATCAACAGGAACTCTTCGATGCACTCGCGTCATCGGAAAACCTGGAGAAAGAGGATGCCCAGACCCTGGGCGTTTTCCTGCGCGATCTGTTGGCGCGTGATCTGCTGGATGCCCAGTCTGACTACAGCCAGCTGTTTGACCGCGGCCGCGCCACCTCGCTGCTGCTGTTTGAACACGTGCACGGCGAATCCCGCGATCGCGGTCAGGCGATGGTCGACCTGATGTCACAGTATGAGCAGCATGGTATGCAGCTCGACAGCCGCGAGCTGCCCGATCACCTGCCGCTGTACCTTGAGTATCTGGCGCAACTGCCGAAAGAGGAGGCGCTCGGCGGATTGCAGGATATCGCGCCAATCCTGGCGTTGCTGGGAGCACGTCTGCAACAGCGTGAAAGCCGCTACGCCGTGCTGTTCGATCTGCTGGTGAAGCTGGCAAACGCCTCGGTCGACAGTGAAAAAGTGGCGGAGAAAATCGCGGATGAAGCCCGGGATGATACTCCCCAGGCCCTGGATGCAGTCTGGGAAGAGGAGCAGGTGAAGTTCTTTGCTGACCAGAGCTGCGGCGAGTCGGAAATCTCCGCTCACCAGCGTCGTTTTGCCGGTGCCGTTGCCCCCGCAATATTTGAATATCTCTAACGGAGGACAGCAATAATGCACTTCCTGAATATGTTCTTCTTCGATATCTATCCGTATATTGCGGGTTCGGTATTTCTGATTGGTAGCTGGCTGCGTTACGACTACGGTCAGTACACCTGGCGTGCCGCCTCCAGCCAGATGCTGGATCGCAAAGGGATGAACATGGCATCGAACCTGTTCCACATCGGGATCCTGGGTATCTTTGCCGGTCACTTCCTCGGGATGCTGACGCCACACTGGATGTATGAATCCTTCCTGCCGATGGACGTCAAACCAGAAGATGGCGATGATTGGCCGGGGGGCGCCTGCGGCGTGATGACCCTGGTGGGTGGCCTGATGCTGCTGAAGCGTCGTCTGTTCAGTCCGCGCGTGCGGCCACTACCACCGGGGCAAGACATTCTGATCCTCTCCCTGCTGATGGTGCAGTGTGGCGCTGGGCCTGCTGACCATTCCATTCTCTGCGCAACACATGGATGGCAGCGAAATGCTGAAGCTGGTGGGGTGGGCGCAATCCGTGGTGACCTTCCACGGCGGTGCGTCTGAACATCTGGACGGTGTGGCCTTTATCTTCCGCGTACACCTGGTGGCTGGGTATGACGCTGTTCCTGCTGTTCCCGTTCTCCCGTCTGGTGCACATCTGGAGCGCGCCGGTGGAGTACCTGACGCGCAGATATCAGATCGTGCGTGCCCGTCGCTAATCCGCTGTTTTAATCTGAACCCCGCTCTGGCGGGGTTTTTTTTCGCCCCCAGCCGAGATTATTTCCCGCTGCCGCCAGCAGAATTAACGCCCCGCCAGCTAACTGGGTGAAGCTCAGCGCGTGGTTAAACACCAGATTATCGACAATCAGCGCGACAACCGGATAGATAAACGACAGCGATCCGATAATGGGGGTAGGGAGCTTCTGAATGGCGCTATAAAAGCAGTTGGTACATGACTCCGGTGTGGACAATGCCAGCGTCAATAAAATCCCCCACGGGAAATCGGTCGAGAAGGCTGGCATCTGCGCCAGCGGCAGGAGCATCACCACGCCAGTCAGGACCTGAATAAAGGCAATGTGCTGTGGCGCGATGGTCTTTAATTTTCGGGTGATAATGGCGGTGAGGGCGTAAAAGAAAGCTGCGGCCAGCGCCAGGCCGATACCTGCCAGCCATCCGGCTTCATGTCCGCAGTCAGTTCGCTGGAGAGCAGAATAACGACGCCGCCAAAGGCGAGAAGTAACCAGCCCCATTTCACCAGGCTCACCCGTTCACCCAGCAACATGCCCATCAGTACCAGCATAAAGGCTGGGTGTTATAGACCACCGTAGACAGACCGATTGAGATACGTTCGAAGCGGCAAACAGCAGCAGCCAGTTTAACCACCAGCGCGACGCCGCCGAGAACAGCGAGACCCAGTGTGACTTTGGTTAACGGGCTAAAAGGGTGCTTACTGAATCGAATAAAGAGAAACAGTGCAATGGCGCCGATGAGACAGCGCCAGAATACCACTTCTGTTACCGGCAAGCCTGAAAGCAAAACAAACGCGCCGATGGAACCGGAGATAAGCATCGCCAGGCTCATTTGCCAGACGCCCTGTTGAATTTCACGCATCGTACACCTCCTGATTAATGCTTTTATTGTTGAAAAAAAGCGTGCGGTTTAACAGCGCTGAATTAAGGTGGTAGGGGTGATTTGCTTTTATAAATTAGGTGAATGTTATGGATTACCTTATCGATGAGATCGACCGCCAGATTCTGGCCTGCCTGGTGGAGGACGCGCGGATGTCGCTGAAGGTGCTGAGCGGGCGGGTTGGGCTGACTTCACCCAGTACGGCAGAGCGGCTTAAAAGGCTGGAAGAGCGGGGCGTCATCCAGGGATATGGCGCCCGGGTGAACCTGGCGGCGTTAGGGTATACCCTGCAGGCGATGGTGCGCGTGCGGCGTTGCCGGGGTTATTACATAAGGTGATAACTATATCCAGGCGATGCCGGAGTGCATAGAAAGTGACAAAGTGACCGGCGAGGACTGTTTTGTCATCAGACCTGATGGTGCGCTCAATAGAAGCAGCTGGATACATTGCTGGATGGACTGGCAGAACATGCCCAGTGTAATACCTCGATTGTGAAGAGCTCCCGGTCACGCGTCGACTGCCGCCGCTGTAGGGATTTACCTTGGGTGCAGCTATCATGCCGGGTGACGGCGTTGCCTGACGTGGCAAGCGACCAGGGTGCGATTATTTTGTAACTGTTTGTGAGGTGGAGCGAATATGGAGTTTAAAGCAATCTGGAAGTGATGGTGGGTGGGGGAAGGATAATTCGTCGCTTCGCTCCTCACCCTTCGGGTCGTTGCCTGCGGTAACGCTTTCTCGCTACGCTCCGAATCGAACCTTAGTCGAAGCTTCTCATCCTTCCCTGCATTGGAGGATGTGTATGAGGCATGGTGCGAACAAGAGTTTATAGCAATCTGGAGGTGATGGTGGTGGGGGAAGGATAATTCGTCGCTTTTGCTCCTCACCCTTCGGGTCGTTGCCTGCGGCAACGCTTTCTCGCTACGCTCGAATCGAACCTTAGTCGAAGCTTCTCATCCTTCCCTGCATTGGAGGAGTATGAGGCATGGTGCAAACAGGAAGTTTATAGCAATCAGGAAGTGATGGTGGTGGGGGAAGGATAATTCGTCGCTTTGCTCCTCACCCTTCGGGTCGTTGCCTGCGGCAACGCTTTCTCGCTACGCTCGAATCGAACCTTCGAAGTCGATGACGGCAGATTTACAGTCTGCTCCCTTTTGGGCCGCTCGGGAACCCCACCAGGGGTAATTCATATTTTGAGGTATTACTGGAGATGGTGGTGGGGGGAAGGATTATTCGTCACTTCGTTCCTCACCCCTTCGGGCCGTTGCCTGCGGCAACGCTTTCTCGCTACGCTCGAATCGAACCTTAGTCGAAGCTTCTCATCCTTCCCTGGCATCGGAAGATGTATGAGGCATGGTACGAACAGGAAATCTTGATTAATCTGGAAGTGATGGTGGTGGGGGAAGGATTCGAACCTTCGAAGTCGATGACGGCAGATTTACAGTCTGCTCCCTTTGGCCGCTCGGGAACCCCACCAGGGGTAATTCATATTTTGAGGTATTACTGGAGATGGTGGTGGGGGAAGGATTATTCGTCACTTCGTTCCTCACCCTTCGGGCCGTTGCCTTTGGCAACGTTGTCTCGCTTACGCTCGACTCGAACCTTAATCGAAGGTTCTCACCCTTCCCGATAAGTGCAAACTTTGCTACATCTCATCGGTGTTACCACATCGCTGTGGTGAATAATGGTGGTGGGGGAAGGATTATTCGTCACTTCGTTCCTCACCCTTCGGGCCGTTGCCTTTGGCAACGTTGTCTCGCTTACGCTCGACTCGAACCTTAATCGAAGGTTCTCACCCTTCCCGATAAGTGCAAACTTTTGCTAGCATCTCATCGGTGTTACCACATCGCTGTGGTGAATAATGGTGGTGGGGGGAAGGATTCGAACCTTCGAAGTCGATGACGGCAGATTTACAGTCTGCTCCCTTTGGCCGCTCCGGGAACCCCACCACGGGGTAATGCTTTTACTGGCCTGCTTCCTTGCGGGAAGCGGGCGCATCATATCAAATGACACGCCCCTGTAAAGACTTCTTTGCTAAATTGAATCGTTTGCCTGCTTTTTACGCACAAAGACGTAAAGCTAATCAATTCATTTTATAAAGGATTAAAGAATAATCGTTCGGTTACCGTAGACAAAGACACGCTGCGCCAGCACCTGATACAGCGCACGGCTTAAGACATTTTTTCAACGTCGCGTCCGGCACGCATCATATCTTCTGCCGTGTAGGTGTGATCGACATGAATCACGTCCTGCATGATGATTGGACTTTCATCCAGGTTGTCATTCAACGTAGTGGGCCGTAGCGACCGATGATCTTCACGGCCGCGCTCGTAAGCCTGGTGATAAGGGGCGCGCGCCGATGAAAGCCGGCAGGAACGAGTGGTGAATATTGATGATCTTGTTCGGGAAGCGGGCCACGAAGGATGGCGTCAGGACACGCATGTATTTCGCCAGCACCACGTAATCCGGGTTATGCGCTTTCGATGGCCTGCGCCATTAAATTTGTCATGCTCTTCGCGGGTATGCCCTTCGTGGCTGACCAGCTCAAACGGAATATCAAAGCGCTCGACAGGGTGCGCAGCGTCTCATGATTACCGATGACCGCGGCGATCTCCACATCCAGACCGCCGTAGTTAGCTTTCATCAGCAGATCGCCAAGGCAGTGCGCCTCTTTGGTGACCAGGATTACCACCCGGCGACGACCGGCTGGGGTCAGCTCGCGCACAGATCCTTCTGGCAGCGCGCCGTCCCAGATCGGCCCAGTAGCGTCGCGTCGTTGAAAATGCCTTCCAGCTCGGTACGCATAAAGAAGCGACCGGTACGGTGATCAACAAACTCGTTGTTCTGCACGATGTTCAGTTCATGCTTATAGCAAATATTGGTAATACGGGCGATCAGCCCTTTCTGGTCGGGACAAATGGTGCGCAGCACTTTGCGTTGTGTTGATTGCATTGCCGGAAAATCCTTTGCGTGTTTGCTGAAAAGGTGTCGTCAGGCCTTATTGCCCGCAACACTTTTTAAATTTTTACCCCGAACCACAGGGGCAGGGGTCATTACGACCGAACTGTGGACGCGTACCGTCAATATAGTACCACCGTCCACCCTCCTTTAAGAAACGTGAGCGTTCGATGATGGCACCTGCCTTACCATGCTCGGTAAAACGGGCAACAAAACTGACGAATCCTTCGTTCTCATCCTTACCCGTTGCCGTTTCGTACTGAGTCAGGCCGGACCACTGCGTATTCGCAAAGCCGGACTCGATCTCCTGACGAAAATCAGTAGCATGGCAGGAGGGATGCCAGGTCTTAACCAGGTAGTCTGCGTCCCGCATCACAAAAGCGGCATAACGGGACCGCATAAGTGAGGCCGGGTCCGGTGCAACCTGTTCTCCAGTAAGATATCGCTGGCAAACATAGGCTATACTCCAGAGCGCTACCGCAGGGACAGAGTTGTGACACAATGCTCTTCCTGAAATTAAAAATGAATGGCGCGTAACGCCAGGGTAGCACTATGTTAACTGAGCGGTTGCAATGACGCTATGCCAGGAATCCAGGGGACATTAAACAGGGCTAATGAGAAAAGTAAAAATCGGACTGGCGTTGGGCTCAGGAGCAGCCCGGGGCTGGTCGCATATTGGTGTGATCAATGCCAAACAACGTTTAGGTATCGAAATAGATCTTGTCGCAGGCTGCTCAATAGGTTCTCTGGTAGGGGCCGCCTATTCGTGTGGCAAACTCCCCGAGCTGGAAACCTGGGTACGATCCTTTAGCTACTGGGACGTCCTTCGCCTGATGGACCTCTCCTGGCAACGTGGCGGATTATTACGCGGTGAACGCGTCTTTAACCGGTTTTCGCCAGGTAATGCCGCTGACCGAATTCTCCAGCTGCCTGATGCCTTTCGGTGCGGTCGCAACCAACCTCAGCACCGGCCGGGAAATCTGGTTCACCGAAGGCGATATCCATCTTGCCGTTCGTGCCTCCTGTAGTATGCCGGGTCTGATGGCGCCGGTTTCCGCACAATGGCTACTGGCTGGTGGACGGCGGTGTTGTGAATCCTGTTCCAATTTCTCTGACCCGCGCCATGGGGGCCGATATCGTGATTGCGGTCGATCTCCAGCATGATGCGCATCTGATGCAGCAGGACCTGATGCCGGTAAATACCCAAACGGATGACGGCGCACTCGACGATCTCGCGTGGCATGAGCGCTTGCGTGGACGCCTGAGCAGGGCGGCGACACGTAAACGGGTTGCCGCACCCACCGCGATGGAAATTATGACGACATCCATTCAAGTGCTGGAAAATCGCCTGAAACGCAATCGAATGGCGGGCGACCCGCCAGATATATTGATTCAACCTTTTTGTCCACAAATTTCAACACTTGATTTCCATCGTGCTGAAGCGGCAATAGCTGCTGGCGCGCAGGCAGTCGAAAAGAAAATGGATGAATTATTACCTTTGGTGCGGGCTTCTGCCTGAGCACGCTTTTTTTGATTACTTCAGCAAAATCTGACAGGCGATAGTACCGATAGCATGCCACTATTGATCTATTGTCAGCGCCGGGAGAAACCATGACACAGCCATTAGCCGGGAAACAAATTCTTATAGTTGAAGACGAGCCTGTTTTCCGCTCACTACTGGATTCGTGGCTTTCATCACTGGGAGCAACTACAGCACTCGCAGGGGATGGAGTCGACGCTCTGGAAAAAAATGGCAGGGCTTAAGCCCGATCTAATGATTTGCGATATCGCTATGCCGCGTATGAACGGCCTGAAGCTGGTGGAGCATGTCCGTAATACGGGAAACCAGATCCCAATCCTCGTCATTTCTGCGACCGAAAATATGGCGGACATCGCGAAAGCGTTGCGTCTGGGTGTGCAGGATGTCCTGCTCAAGCCGGTGAAGGATCTTAACCGCCTGCGTGAAACTGTCCTCGCATGCCTGTACCCCAATATGTTTAATTCGCGGGTAGAAGAAGAAGAGCGACTTTTTCAGGACTGGGATGCACTGGTTAATAACCCAACGGCGGCGGCAAAGCTTTTACAGGAGCTGCAACCGCCGGTGCAACAGAACATCTCCGGGTGCAAAGTTAATTACCGTCAGTTGATGGCCGCCGATCAACCGGGCCTGGTGCTGGATATCGCCCCACTCTCTGATAACGACCTGGCGTTTTATTGTCTGGACGTTACCCGTGCGGGGGATAATGGCGTGCTGGCGGCGTTATTATTACGCGCTCTGTTTAATGGCTTGCTCCAGGAACAACTTTCTCATCAGGGACAACGCCTGCCAGAGTTAGGGAGTTTACTTAAACAGGTAAACCAGCTGCTGCGTCAGGCAAGTTTGCCCGGGCAATTTCCGTTACTGGTTGGTTATTACCACAGCGGCCTGAAAAATTTGATTTTGGTCTCTGCCGGACTGAATGCCACGCTTAATACTGGCGAACATCATATTCAGGTGAGTAACGGCGTTCCGTTAGGAACGTTAGGCAATACGTATCTCAACCAAATAAGCCACCGCTGCACCTCATGGCAATGCCAAATTTGGGGGACGGGAGGTCGGTTGCGCTTAATGTTGTCCACGGAATAATCAGTTGCGATTTAAACGGTAGATAGCTTTACCGCCGTTTCAGCGGCAATGCTACTATCGGTGTACGTTTTCTTCGTATTTATCCTAATTAAGCGGTAGCGCGTCCTTTTCAGACCCGGACCTCAACTTCTGGCTGATATACTGAACGCGTTATTAATGCAGACTAAAGTTCAAAACATGAACAGTACAGGAGAGTTTCAATGGCTGCCGTAAATTCGAAAGTGACAAAGGCCGTTATCCCGGTTGCCGGGTTGGGGACCAGGATGTTGCCAGCAACGAAGGCAATTCCAAAAGAGATGCTGCCACTCGTTGATAAGCCATTAATCCAGTATGTGGTCAACGAATGTATTGTTGCTGGCATTACTGAAATTGTGCTGGTAACGCATTCATCCAAAAACTCTATCGAAAACCATTTCGATACCAGTTTTGAACTCGAAAGCCATGCTGGAAAAACGTGTTAAGCGTCAGCTTCTGCAAGAAGTACAGTCTATTTTGCCCACCGCACGTCACTATTATGCAGGTTCGTCAGGGTCTGGCAAAAGGTCTTGGCCATGCAGTGCTGTGTGCCCATCCGGTTGTTGGTAACGAGCCAGTGGCGGTTATTTTACCGGACGTTATTCTCGACGAATTCGAATCCGATTTGTCCCAGGATAACCTGGCAGAAATGATTAAACGTTTCGACGAAACGGGCAGTAGCCAGATCATGGTTGAGCCGGTTGAAGATGTGACCGCTTACGGCGTGGTTGATTGCAAAGGCGTGGACATGAAGCCGGGCGACAGCGTGCCAATGGTAGGCGTAGTTGAGAAGCCAAAAGCCGATGTAGCGCCGTCTAATCTCGCTGTAGTAGGGCGTTATGTCCTGAGTGCAGAGATTTGGCCACTGCTGGCGAAAACACCTCCAGGTGCTGGCGATGAAATTCAGCTGACCGATGGCATCGACATGCTGATCGAGAAAGAGACCGTTGAAGCCTACCATATGAAAGGTAAGAGCCATGACTGCGGTAATAAACTCGGTTATATGCAGGCCTTTGTTGAATATGGTATTCGCCACCAGTCTCTGGGTGAGGAATTTAAAGGCTGGCTGCAAGAGACGCTGGGCATTAAAAACTAACCAGGCGCTGATGCGCTAAGCAAAAAACCGGTGATAGCCTGGCTACACCGGTTTTTTTATGCGGCTTTCCAGCCTTAACGTGCGGGAAGAAGCTTATAGAAAGGCTTAACGCTTATATGACAGCATGTAACGGAATGTCACACCGTATAAAATACAGGCATAAAAAATCCCGCATTAAGCGGGATTTTTCGGACAACTGGCTGAATTAATCCTTAATCAGGAAGTCGTCCAGTTGTTTGCCTTGCTCGTCCATGGCTTTTTTGATAACCGCTGGAGTACGGCCCTGGCCGGTCCAGGTTTTAGATTCGCCATTCTCATCGATGTAGCTATATTTAGCCGGACGTGCAGCGCGTTTAGCTTTGGTGCCTGTTTTAGCGGCAGCCATGCTGTTCAGCAATTCGTTTGGATCAATACCATCAGCAATCAGCATTTCACGATATTGCTGCAGTTTACGTGTACGTTCTTCGATTTCAGCTGCTGCGGCGTTTTCTTCTTCACGACGCTCATTAACAACAACTTCTAATTTTTCCAGCATTTCTTCCAGCGTTTCCAGAGTACATTCTCTCGCCTGGGCACGAAGAGTACGGATGTTGTTCAGAATTTTAAGTGCTTCGCTCATTGTAGTAATCTCAAACTTATAATGTGGGGGGTTTGTTGAAGTAATAATAGAGGCATAAATTCATATATGCAATAGGCCAGAATGTAAGGAATTCAAAAAACACCTAATATTTGTCTCTATTATTAATACCGCTAACTTAAATTCTAAGGGTGAAATGAGGACCACGTTATCAAAAGATGCGTTGTAAACCTGACGGTGAACTCTTTTTTGAGGGGCAATTTTGTTCGCGATTATTCTTACTCCGGATAAATATCAACCTTTTGTATTAGTGTTGAAAAGACAACTGCTCGCTGAAATTGCTAATTATTCCTGCTTCATTTTTGGCCCGGTCACGCCATTAAAATAATAGGATTTTCCTGAACTTACCGTTTTTAATACTGTACTTCAATTCATGCTCTTACACTCTCTTCACACCGCCTGGTGTATATCCTGCACGTGATAAAAATGCGTCACATCGCCCGCAAAGCGCGCTACAGCACGGAAGACCAGACAAAATATGGTACAATCGCGCATCGGTAATAATACACAATGATTAGGGTTTAACGGCCAATGGCACAACTGTATTTCTACTACTCAGCAATGAACGCAGGTAAGTCGACCGCATTACTGCAATCCTCGTACAATTACCAGGAGCGCGGTATGCAGACCCTGGTTTACACCGCAGAGATAGATGACCGTTTTGGTAGCGGAAAGGTTAGCTCGCGAATTGGTCTCTCCTCACCGGCCAAGCTATATAACCCGCAAACCAATCTGCTGGAAGAGATCCGCGCAGAGGTTGCCAGACAGCCTGTACATTGTGTTCTGGTGGATGAGAGTCAGTTTTTAACCCGTCAGCAGGTTCATGAGTTATCAGAAGTGGTGGACGAGCTGGATATTCCGGTGCTTTGTTACGGCCTGCGTACTGATTTTCGTGGCGAACTCTTTATTGGCAGCCAGTATTTACTGGCCTGGTCAGATAAACTGGTTGAATTGAAAACCATCTGTTTCTGCGGCCGTAAAGCGAGTATGGTGCTGCGCCTGGATCAGGCTGGTAAACCTTATGCAGAAGGCGAACAGGTGGTGATTGGCGGTAATGAACGCTATGTCTCCGTGTGTCGTAAGCATTATAAAGAGGCGCTGGTTGTAGGCTCCCTGACGGCCATTCAGGATGCCTGCCGTCGTTAACCCGCTATTTCTGCGCCCTCTGTTCTTTCCTGAATAACAGACATAAAAAAACCCGCCAAGGCGGGTTTTTTATTTAGCGATTAATTAAGCGCTTTTCTTCGCTTTCTTATCCGCTTTAACTGACGCGACTACTGCAGGTTGTGCCGCTGGTGCAGCTACGCCTTCAGAGTATTCACGGCCGTAGTAGGTATCCAGCAGGATCTGTTTCAGCTCGGCGATCAGTGGGTAGCGCGGGTTCGCACCAGTACACTGGTCATCAAATGCATCTTCAGACAGCTTGTCTACGTGTGCCAGGAAGTCAGCTTCCTGAACACCAGCTTCGCGAATAGACTTAGGAATACCCAGTTCAGCTTTGATGCTATCCAGCCAGCCCAGCAGCTTCTCGATCTTCGCCGCAGTGCGGTCACCAGGTGCGCTCAGGCCCAGGTGATCAGCGATTTCTGCATAGCGACGACGAGCCTGTGGACGGTCATACTGGCTGAATGCAGTCTGCTTGGTCGGGTTGTCGTTAGCGTTATAACGGATAACGTTAGAGATAAGCAGGGCGTTCGCCAGACCGTGAGGAATGTGGAACTGAGAACCCAGCTTGTGCGCCATGGAGTGACACACACCCAGGAAGGCGTTAGCAAACGCGATACCGGCGATGGTAGCAGCACTGTGCACACGCTCACGGGCAACCGGGTTCTTAGAGCCTTCGTTATAAGACGCTGGCAGGTTCTCTTTCAGCAGCTTAAGTGCCTGCAGAGCCTGGCCGTCAGAGAACTCAGACGCCAGAACAGAAACGTAAGCTTCCAGGGGCGTGAGTTACCGCATCCAGACCACCGAATGCGCAGAGTGATTTCGGCATGTCCATGACCAGGTTGGCATCAACAATCGCCATATCTGGGGTCAGGGCATAGTCTGCCAGTGGGTATTTCTGACCGGTTGCATCGTCGGTTACAACCGCAAACGGCGTTACTTCAGAACCGGTACCGGATGTGGTGGTGACGGCGATCATTTTCGCTTTCACGCCCATTTTCGGGAACTTGTAGATACGTTTACGGATATCCATAAAGCGCAGCGCCAGTTCTTCGAAGTGCGTTTCTGGATGCTCGTACATAACCCACATGATTTTGGCTGCATCCATTGGGGAGCCGCCGCCCAGCGCGATGATCACGTCTGGTTTGAAGGAGTTCGCCAGCTCTGCGCCTTTGCGTACAACAGAAAGGGTTGGGTCAGCTTCAACTTCGAAGAACACTTCAGTTTCCACGCCCGCGGCTTTCAGAACAGAGGTGATCTGGTCTGCGTAGCCGTTGTTGAACAGGAAACGGTCAGTGACGATGAGCGCACGTTTGTGGCCATCAGTAATCACTTCATCCAGCGCGATTGGCAGAGAGCCACGACGGAAGTAGATAGATTTCGGAAGTTTATGCCACAACATGTTTTCAGCTCGCTTAGCAACGGTTTTCTTGTTGATCAGGTGCTTAGGACCAACGTTTTCTGAGATGGAGTTACCACCCCATGAACCACAACCCAGAGTCAGGGAAGGGCGCGAGTTTAAAGTTATACAGATCACCGATACCACCCTGAGAAGCAGGGGTGTTGATCAGGATACGTGCAGTTTTCATCATCTGGCCGAAGTGCGCCACACGCTCAGGCTGGTTATCCTGGTCAGTGTACAGGCAGGAGGTATGACCGATACCGCCCATGGCGACCAGTTTCTCCGCTTTAACAACGGCGTCGTCGAAATCTTTGGCGCGGTACATTGCCAGCGTTGGTGACAGTTTTTCGTGAGCAAACGGCTCGCTCTCGTCAACCACTGACACTTCGCCGATCAGGATCTTGGTGCTAGCTGGAACGGTGAAGCCTGCCAGTTCAGCAATTTTGTACGCTGGCTGACCAACGATGGCGGCGTTCAGTGCGCCATTTTTCAGAATGATGTCCTGAACGGCTTTGAGTTCCTGGCCCTGCAGCATGTAGCCGCCGTGGCTGGCGAAACGTTCGCGGACAGCATCGTATACCGAGTCCACAAACCACAACGGACTGCTCGGAAGCACAGATAACGCCGTTATCGAAGGTTTTAGACATCAGTACGGATGCCACAGCACGTTTGATATCGGCAGTTTCGTCGATAACTACTGGGGGTGTTACCTGCCCCTACGCCGATAGCCGGTTTACCGGAGCTATAAGCAGCTTTAACCATGCCTGGACCACCGGTCGCAAGGATCAGGTTAATGTCAGGATGGTGCATCAGTGCGTTAGACAGCTCCACAGAAGGTTGATCGATCCAGCCGATCAGGTCCTTTGGTGCGCCTGCAGCGATCGCGGCTTGCAGAACGATATCGGCCGCTTTATTGGTCGCATCTTTAGCACGTGGATGTGGAGAGAAAATGATTGCGTTACGCGTCTTCAGGCTGATGAGCGATTTGAAGATAGCAGTAGAAGTTGGGTTGGTTGTTGGAACGATACCGCAGATGATGCCGATTGGCTCAGCGATAGTGATAGTACCGAACGTGTCATCTTCAGACAGGACGCCACAAGTCTTCTCATCTTTATAGGCGTTGTAGATATACTCTGAAGCAAAGTGGTTTTTAATCACTTTATCTTCAACGATACCCATACCGGATTCGGCAACGGCTAATTTAGCGAGAGGGATTCGAGCATCTGCAGCAGCCAGAGCGGCGGCGCGGAAGATTTTATCAACCTGTTCTTGGGTGAAATTGGCATATTCACGCTGGGCTTTTTTTACGCGCTCTACGAGTGCGTTAAGTTCAGCGACATTAGTAACAGCCATAATGCTCTCCTGATAATGTTAAACTCTTTTAGTAAATCAGCTGCTCGACACGGAAACAGTATAGTCAGCGCCTCTGCCACTTGCTTAACTTACATAAAAACAAGGTGTTAACGTTTTTATCTTACCCCTGATTTACTAAAAGAGCCTCCCATCAGTAGCCTACGTTCAGATACTGAATCTCCGTGGTGGCGTCATCAAGATTACTCACTTCTGAGTACGGAAAACATGATCTGTATCAATTTATCCATAAGCTGATACCTTTCAGCAGGGGTATTTTGGGGCATTGCCAAAGATGTTAAATAATTGCAAAAGCAATTGAACTACAGGTATGCATTTAGTACACAAATATTTTACAGCGTCAAATCACTATAATTTGCAATATTGTCGTGAAGTACATGCATAAAAAGCGTATCTTCTGCGCGGTTATTGGCGTTGCCATAACGTTGTCTTGAGTCTTGCTTATCAGCGGAGCTAACTGTGAGCCTATCGCTCTTTGATTTACCAACCTATTTCAAGTTTTTTATCGGGCTTTTCGCGCTGGTCAATCCGGTGGGCATCATTCCCCGTCTTTATTAGCATGACCAGCTATCAAACCGCGCTGGCCAGGAATAAGACCAACCTGACGGCAAACCTGTCGGTGGCGATCATCCTGCTGACCTCTCCTCTATCTTGGCGACTCTATATTGCAGATTTTTGGCATCTCTATTGATTCGTTCCGTATTGCCGGGGGGATCCTGGTGGTGACAATCGCGATGTCGATGATTAGCGGCAAGCTGGGAGAGGATAAACAAAACAAGCAAGAAAAATCAGAGACCGCTATTCGTGAAAGTATCGGTGTGGTGCCGCTGGCCTTGCCTTTAATGGCGGGGCCGGGTGCCATCAGTTCCACTATCGTCTGGGGAACGCGCTACCATAACCTGATGCACCTTATTGGCTTCTCGATTGCCATTGCGCTGTTTGCGTTCTGCTGTTGGGGCGTATTCCGTATTGCCCCCTGGCTGGTACGACTGCTTGGCCAGACCGGCATTAACGTGATCACCCGTATTATGGGGCTGCTGCTGATGGCGCTGGGGATTGAATTTATTGTTACCGGGCTGAAATCAATTTTCCCCGGGTTATTGAATTAACATTTTCAAACGAAAGAGCGGCGCCAGCTGGCGCCGTTTTTTTGTCAATATTAGCAAATCATATAATGAAAGTTGAAAAACGCGTTAACTATAATAAATTTTGCTAATAATTTTGTTTTGTTAACTATCAACGACTTGCCAACCCTACCTGTATCGCACTGTACACAATCCACGCAATATCACTGTTATTTTACTCACACGATACTCTGGGGGCTTGCTGCGAGATAACTGAGATGATATTAGTAATTTGGTAAATGATTTAGATGAATGTGCTAAATAATAGACAGTTGTTAATTTTTTGTACAAACAACGCTTCGTCTTCAGCACAGCGACGCAATCGTCGAGTAAACCTTCTACATCCCATTGAATAGCGAAGCTTTTTTCCGCTTTTGATGCGGCGGCAGGGTAGCCCACCGAGTAACGGTATCTCCCGTAAAAGAGAATTGGTTAACAAATTTGCAAAATGTATTGGCACCCGTGAAAACCATTTGATACTTTCCCGGCCTTATATTTTTCGCAGAAATCTATTAGATGAGAATCTTTTTCATTAACGGTTCTGATCTAAAAGAATTAAGACAGGCTTCGACAGGGGAAAGTCTGTTAAGAATCGACGCAAGGCGGCCAGACGAGCCGTTAGTAATAGTAAAGTCGGTGATAGCGAGAAGTAAAAACGCCTGACAGCAGCATAAACTCCTACGTTGTCAGGGAACCCCAAAAAGGGGAATTAAACAGGCTGGTAAAAACCAGTAATTATAAAGAGTGGAGTATCAACACAATGTCCATCATCACAAAAAAAAGTCTGGTCGCGGCGGGAATTCTAACTGCGCTAATCGCGGGCCAACGTTGCAATGGCTGCTGACGTACCTGCTGGGGTTCAACTGGCGGAGAAGCAAACGCTGGTGCGTAACAACGGTGCTGAGGTTCAGTCTCTGGATCCGCACAAAATTGAAGGTGTACCGGAGTCTAACGTTAACCGCGACCTGTTTCGAAGGTCTGCTGGTTACTGACGTAGACGGCCACCCCGGTTGCCCGGGGTTGCCGAAAAATGGGAAAACAAAGATTTTAAAGTCTGGACCTTCCACCTGCGTAAAGACGCAAAATGGTCTGATGGTTCCCCGGTTACCGCACAAGATTTCGTTTATAGCTGGCAGCGCCTGGCGGATCCAAACACCGCCTCTCCGTACGCGAGCTATCTGCAGTATGGCCACATCGCCAATATTGATGACATCATCACCGGCAAAAAACCGATTACCGACCTCGGCGTAAAAGCGATCGATGACAATACCTTCGAAGTCACCCTGAGCGAGCCAGTACCTTATTTCTACAAACTGTTGGTACACCCGTCCGTTTCCCCGGTGCCTAAAGCCGCGGTTGAAAAATTCGGTGAGAAGTGGACCCAGCCTGCCAATATCATTACTAACGGCGCCTATAAGCTGAAAGCCTGGGTTGTTAACGAACGTATCGATCTGGAGCGTAATACCAACTACTGGGATAACGCGAAGACCGTTATCAACCAGGTTACCTACCTGCCAATCTCGTCTGAAGTGACTGACGTTAACCGCTACCGCAGCGGCGAAATCGACATGACCTATAACAACATGCCGATCGAACTGTTCCAGAAACTGAAAAAAGAGATCCCAGCTGAAGTGCCACGTTGACCCGTATCTGTGTACTTATTACTACGAAATCAACAACCAGAAAGCGCCATTCACCGACGTTCGCGGTGCGTACCGCACTTAAGCTGGCACTGCGATCGCGATATCATCGTGAACAAAGTGAAAAACCAGGGCGACCTGCCAGGCCTACAGCTACACCCCCACCGTACACCGGATGGTTGCAAAACTGACTCAGCCAGAGTGGTTCGGCTGGTCACAGGAAAAACGTAACGAAAGAAGCGAAGAAACTGCTGGCCGAAGCCGGTTTATACCGCTGACAAGCCGTTGACCTTTAGCCTGCTGTATAACACCTCCGATCTGCATAAAAAACTGGCTATCGCCCGTCTCCTCCATCTGGAAGAAAAACCTGGGGTGGCGAACGTGAAGCTGGAAAACCAGGAGTGGAAAACCTTCCTGGACAGCCGTCATCAGGGCACCTTTGATGTGGCGCGTGCAGGCTGGTGTGCGGACTATAACGAACCGACCTCCTTCCTGAATACCATGCTGAGCGACAGCTCGAACAACACTGCCACCACTATAAGAGCGCAGAGTTCGATAAGCTGATCGGCGATACCCTGAAAGTCACGGACGAAGCGCAGCGCGCTGAGCTGTATTCGAAAGCTGAACAGCAGCTCGATAAAGACTCTGCGATCGTCCCGGTCTACTACTACGTGAACGCCCCGTCTGGTGAAACCGTGGGTGGGTGGTTATACCGGTAAAGACCCGATGGATAATATCTACGTCAAAAACTTGTATATTATCAAGCATTAATGGCAATGAGTGGGGCGGGCGATGCTCGCCCCACGGTGTCTACTCATCGTAATACTATATAGGCACACGCCAGAAGGTACGGGCAATGTTGAAATTTATCCTACGTCGCTGTCTTGAAGCGATCCCAACGCTTTTTATTCTTATAACGATCTCGTTCTTTATGATGCGTCTCGCGCCGGGCAGTCCATTTACCGGTGAACGTACGCTGCCGCCAGAAGTGATGGCGAATATTGAAGCGAAATATCATTTAAACGATCCGATCTCCACCCAGTATTTCAATTATCTGAAGCAGCTGGCGCATGGCGATTTTTGGACCGTCATTTAAATATAAAGATTATTCCGTAAACGATTTGGTGGCTTCCAGCTTCCCCGTTTCGGCTAAATTAGGCGCCGCGGCATTTTTACTGGCCGTTATTCTTGGCGTTACGGCGGGCGTCATTGCCGCGCTGAATCAAAATACCAAAATGGGATTATGCCGTTATGGGGGGTGGCAATGACCGGTGTCGTCATACCGAGTTTTGTCGTCGCGCCCTTACTGGTGATGATATTTGCCATCACCCTGAAATGGCTGCCCGGCGGTGGCTGGAACGGTGGGGCACTGCAGTACATGATCCTGCCGATGGTGGCCTTATCACTGGCCTATATCGCCAGCATCGCGCGTATCACCCGTGGTTCGATGATTGAAGTCCTGCACTCTAACTTCATTCGTACCGCGCGCGCAAAAGGGCTGCCGATGCGTCGGATTATTTTCCGTCACGCATTAAAACCTGCGTTATTGCCGGTTCTCTCTTATTTAGGCCCGGCGTTCGTCGGTATCATTACCGGTTCAATGGTTATCGAAACCATTTATGGTCTGCCAGGTATCGGTCAGCTGTTTGTTAACGGTGCCCTGAACCGCGACTACTCACTGGTACTGAGTCTGACCATTCTCGTCGGTGCGCTGACCATTTTCTTTAACGCGATTGTTGACGTGCTGTATGCCGTTATCGATCCGAAAATCCGCTACTGACACTGGAGCTCGCCATGATGTTAAGTAAGAAAAACAGCGAGGCGCTGGAAAACTTCAGTGAAAAACTGGAAGTCGAAGGACGCAGTCTCTGGCAGGATGCCCGCCGTCGCTTTATGCATAACCGTGCGGCGGTTGCCAGCCTGATTGTGCTGGTGATTATCGCTCTGTTCGTGACCTTTGCACCTATGCTGTCGCAGTTCACCTACTTCGATACCGACTGGGGCATGATGTCCAGCGCGCCGGATAGCGAATCGGGTCACTATTTCGGTACCGACTCCTCCGGACGTGACCTGCTGGTCCGTGTGGCCATCGGTGGGCGAATCTCGTTGATGGTGGGGATCGCCGCAGCCTTCGTGGCGGTGATTCTGGGTACGCTGTACGGATCGCTCTCAGGCTATCTCGGCGGTAAAGTGGACTCAGTGATGATGCGTATCCTTGAGATCCTCAACTCCTTCCCGTTCATGTTCTTCGTGATCCTGCTGGTGACCTTCTTCGGTCAGAATATCCTGCTGATCTTCGTTGCCATCGGCATGGTCTCCTGGCTGGATATGGCGCGTATCGTGCGTGGTCAGACTCTGAGCCTGAAGCGCAAAGAGTTTATCGAAGCAGCGCAGGTGGGTGGGGTCTCTACCGGCAATATCGTGGTGCGTCATATCGTGCCGAACGTGCTGGGTGTGGTGGTGGTCTATGCCTCCCTGCTGGTGCCAAGCATGATCCTGTTTGAATCCTTCCTCAGCTTCCTTGGTCTGGGTACCCAGGAGCCACTGAGTAGCTGGGGTGCGCTGCTGAGCGATGGCGCGAACTCGATGGAAGTTTCACCGTGGCTGCTGCTGTTCCCGGCAGGTTTCCTGGTCGTGACACTGTTTTGTTTCAACTTTATCGGCGATGGCCTGCGTGATGCCCTCGACCCGAAAGACCGTTAAGGAGCGCCGCCATGACCATTATTGAAACGGCATCTGCGCCACAAATGCATCAGCAGGGCAATGCTCTGCTGGATGTGAAAGATCTGCGCGTCACCTTTAAAACGCCGGATGGCGATGTGACCGCCGTAAACGATCTCAACTTCAGTCTGCGGGCCGGTGAAACGCTGGGTATCGTGGGTGAGTCCGGTTCCGGTAAATCCCAGACCGCTTTTGCGCTGATGGGCCTGCTGGCGCAAAATGGCGTCATCGGAGGGTCTGCCACCTTTAACGGCAAACAGATCCTTAACCTGCCGGAAAACGAGCTGAACAAGCTGCGTGCCGAGCAGATCTCGATGATTTTCCAGGATCCGATGACCTCCCTGAACCCGTACATGCGCGTCGGCGAGCAGCTGATGGAAGTCCTGATGCTGCATAAGGGGTTGAGCAAAGCCGAAGCCTTTGAAGAGTCGGTCAAAATGCTCGATGCGGTGAAAATGCCGGAAGCGCGTAAGCGTATGCGCATGTTCCCGCATGAGTTCTCTGGCGGTATGCGCCAGCGCGTTATGATCGCCATGGCGCTGCTGTGCAGACCAAAACTGCTGATTGCCGATGAGCCAACCACCGCGCTGGACGTTACCGTTCAGGCGCAAATCATGACCCTGTTGAACGAGCTGAAGCGCGAGTTCAATACGGCGATCATTATGATTACCCACGATTTGGGCGTAGTGGCCGGCATCTGCGATAAAGTGCTGGTAATGTATGCTGGCCGCACCATGGAGTACGGAAAAGCGCGGGATGTGTTCTACCACCCGGCGCACCCGTACTCTATCGGCCTGCTGAATGCCGTACCGCGTCTTGATGCGGAAGGCGAGTCGCTGCTGACTATTCCGGGCAACCCGCCAAACCTGCTGGCGTCTGCCAAAAGGCTGTCCGTTCCAGCCGCGTTGTCCACACGCGATGGAGATCTGCAACAGCGCGCCACCGCTGGAAGAGTTCGCCCCCAGGCCGTCTGCGTGCCTGCTTTAAGCCGTACGAGGAGCTGGTATGACTGTCATTGACGAAAAACGTAACGTCCTGCTCGAAATCGCGGATTCTGAAAGTCCACTTTGACATTAAAGATGGCAAGCAGTGGTTCTGGCAGCCGGCAAAAACCCTGAAAGCCGTGGATGGCGTAACCCTGCGTCTGTACGAAGGGGAGACGCTCGGCGTGGTGGGCGAGTCGGGCTGCGGTAAATCCACCTTTGCCCGTGCGATTATCGGGCTGGTCAAAGCCACCAGACGGCAAAGTGGCCTGGCTGGGTAAAGATCTGTTGGGGATGAAGCCTGACGAGTGGCGCGACGTGCGCAGCGACATTCAGAATGATTTTCCAGGATCCGCTGGCCTCCCTGAACCCGCGCATGACCATTGGCGAGATCATCGCCGAGCCGCTGCGCACCTATCATCCGAAAATGCCGCGTACCGAAGTGCGCGATCGCGTGAAGGCGATGATGATGAAAGTGGGGCTGCTGCCAAACCTCATCAACCGTTACCCGCACGAGTTCTCAGGCGGCCAGTGCCAGCGTATCGGGATTGCCCGCGCGCTGATCCTCGAGCCGAAACTGATTATCTGTGACGAACCGGTCTCGGCGCTGGACGTATCTATCCAGGCGCAGGTGGTTAACCTGCTGCAAAAACTGCAGCGTGAGATGGGGCTGTCGTTGATCTTTATCGCTCACGATTTGGCGGTGGTGAAGCACATCTCCGATCGCGTGCTGGTGATGTATCTCGGCCATGCGGTAGAGCTGGGCACCTATGATGAGGTGTACCATAACCCGCTGCACCCTTATACCAAAGCCTTGATGTCTGCGGTGCCGGTCCCGGATCCCGATCTGGAGAAGAATAAAACTATTCAGCTTCTGGAAGGGGAACTGCCGTCGCCGATCAATCCGCCGTCCGGCTGCGTATTTCGTACCCGTTGCCCGATGGCCGGGCCGGAATGCGCGAAAACCCGTCCGGTGCTGGAAGGCAGCTTCCGTCATGCGGTCTCCTGTCTGAAGGTCGACCCGCTCTGAGTGGTTAACATGCAATAAAAAAGGCTGCATTCGCAGCCTTTTTTATTCGCGGCAGATGTTATTCACGCCAAAGAATGTGGCACAGCTTGTGGTCTTTCTCGCGACACAGCAGGACGCGGGCAAAGATGTCGTTAATCTCACCGCCGTCGGTATCGGCCAGACCAATGACGACTTCAGCGAAGAAGTCAGGGTTCAGGTCATAATCCACATGCTCGGCCCAGTCTTCAGACGGGTCGAACAGCTCGGCACCGCCGCGCTCTTCAAACTGCAGATTAAAGAGAATGACATCTGCCGGGTCGAGATTATCGACGGCCAGTTCAAGAAAGATATCGTAAGCCTGCTCGAGCGTTTCGTCTTCGGTCAGGCGATTGTTCAGATCCATTTCCATGATGACTACCTGTTAAACATCGTTGGTTGGGCACGTTTTACAGCAACGGACTAAAGAAGTAAAACAGTCGTTCGGTAATTCGCTGCCACAGCGGCCTTTTCACCCACAAACGCGCGTCCAGCAGGCGCGAGCGCGAGATATAGTCATCCTGTACCGCGGCTAAATCCCCGCCAAATCCGGCGTCATCGATGACCAGGGTGATCTCGAAATTGAGCCACAGACTGCGCATATCGAGGTTAACCGTCCCCACAAGACTGAGTTCGCCATCCACCAGCACGCTTTTGGTGTGCAGCAGCCCACCTTCAAACTGATAGATCTTTACCCCGGCGGCCAGCAGCTCGCTGAAGAAGGCCCGGCTGGCCCAGCCTACCAGCACCGAATCGTTTTTGCGCGGCAGAATAATGCTGACATCAACCCCGCGCTGGGCGGCGGTACAGATAGCGTGCAGCAGATCGTCGCTCGGCACAAAGTAGGGGGTGGTCATGATCAGGTATTCACGGGCGGAATAGGCCGCAGTGAGCAGCGCCTGGTGGATAAGGTCTTCCGGGAAACCGGGGCCGGAGGCAATGGTGTGAATCGTATGCCCGCTGGCTTGCTCAAACGGCATGATATTGGCATCAGGCGGCGGGGGCAGAATACGTTTACCGGTTTCGATCTCCCAGTCGCAGGAGTAGACCACGCCCATCGCGGTCGCGACCGGGCCTTCCATACGGGCCATCAGATCGACCCACTGGCCCACGCCAGCGTCCTGTTTAAAGAAGCGCGGATCCACCATGTTCATGCTGCCGGTATAGGCGATGTAGTTGTCGATTAGCACCATTTTGCGGTGCTGGCGTAGGTCCATCCTGCGCAGGAACACACGCAGCAGATTCACTTTTAAGGCTTCGACCACCTCCACCCCGGCGTTGCGCATCATCGACGCCCAGTTGCTGCGAAAAAAGGTCACGCTACCGGCGGAGTCGAGCATCAGACGGCAGTGAATACCCCGGCGCGCGGCGGCCATCAGAGACTCAGCAACCTGATCGGCCATGCCGCCCGGCTGCCAGATGTAAAACACCATCTCGATGTTATGGCGCGCCAGCTGAATGTCGCGGATCAGCGCATTCATCACGTCATCGGAAGTAGTCATCAGCTGAAGTTGATTGCCTTTCACCCCGGCAATGCCCTGGCGGCGCTCGCAGAGCTGAAACAGGGAGGCGGCGACGTCGCTGTTCTCTTCGGCAAAGATATGTTTGCAGGATTTGAGATCGTTGAGCCATTTTGCGGTGGAGGGCCACATGGCGCGGGCGCGCTCCGCCCGGCGTTTACCGAGATGAAGCTCACCAAAGGAGAGATACGCAATAATACCCACCAGTGGCAGGATAAAAATGATCAACAGCCATGCCATGGCGGAGGGAACGGCTCGGCGTTTCATCAGGATGCGTAATGTTACACCTGCGATGAGCAGCCAGTATCCCAGAATGAGCAGCCAACTCACCACGGTGTAGAAGGTTGTCATAATAAAAAATCCTTTTGAAAGCGTATTGTTAAGAGTTTACGCGTCAGGATATTTCTGGCAAATAAAAACGCCAGATAAAAGCACTGGTTTGCCGCAGGCAAGGGTCTATAATGAGCGCTCTGTTTTAGTAAGAGTTGTTAACATGAAGCGCAGTAGAACAGAAGTAGGGCGCTGGCGCATGTTGCGACAGACAGGTCGTCGCAAAGCGCGTTGGCTGGAAGCACAATCCCGCCGTAATATGCGTATCCACGCCATCAGAAAATGCAGTATGAACCGTCATCGCAATGCGTTACTGTTCGCCGTTCAGGATTACTGAATGACACAAGGGCACCCTCAGAGGTGCCCGATGTTTTTTATTTATTCGCTGTTTTCGAAAAGGAGATGAAATGTTTGCGGATTTCGGTGTGCTTAATTTCTGGACCTACGTTGTCGGGGCCATTTTCATTGTTCTGGTTCCAGGGCCGAATACGCTGTTTGTCTTAAAAAACCGGTATTGGTCACGGCGTGAAAAAGGGCTATCTGGCGGCCAGCGGCGTGTTTATTGGTGATGCGGTGCTGATGTTTCTTGCGTGGGCAGGTGTGGCGGCGCTTATTCAGACTACCCCTGTGCTGTTCAATATTGTCCGCTATCTTGGGGCGTTCTATTTATTATGGCTGGGCGGCAAGATGCTCTGGTCGGTTATCAAACATAAGCACAAGGCGAAGCGGGCGGTATCGAGCCGGCAAAAACCATTATGAAACGCTCGCTGGTGCTGAGTATGACCAACCCGAAAGCGATCCTGTTTTATGTTTCGTTCTTTGTGCAGTTTATTGACGTTCAGGCTAATAACACCGGCGTGGCGTTTATGATCCTCGCGGTCACGCTGGAGATCATCAGCTTTATCTATATGAGCTTCCTGATTTTCTCCGGGGCGTTTGTCACCCGCTACCTCAAGACAAAAAAGAAACTGGCGAAGCTGGGGAATGGATTGATAGGTTTGTTATTTGTCGGGTTCGCGGCGCGGCTGGCATCGCTGCACTAACAAAAAAAGGCTCCTTGTAAGGAGCCTTTTTTTATCCTAGAAAACTTTTTTAAAGGGCTTCACCACGACGTTATCATACACGCCAGCTGCCACGTACGGATCGTCCTGCGCCAGGCCTGTGCCGCTTCCAGCGATTCGAACTCGGCAATCACCGTCGAGCCGGTAAAGCCTGCCGCACCCGGATCGTTGCTGTCGACGGCAGGCATTGGCCCGGCGGTCAGCAATCTGCCTTCGTCATGCAGCAGTTGTAAGCGCGCCAGATGGGCAGGACGCACGGAGAGGCGTTTTTCCAGAGAATCAGCAACATCTGCAGCAAAAATCACATAAAGCACGGCAAAGCTCCTTAGCCAATAAAAGTAGGAATTACGTTATGTGAAAGTGCAGGGGACTGCAATGCAAAGATAGCGACATTGTTAAAACCCTGCTCACTACGTGCCTTTTTTTTCGCCTGTTGGACGGTTAATTCGGGCGAAGTGTAACTGCCTTATTGAATATGATTGCTATTTGCATTTAAAAATCAGGGCTTGGCTTTTTAACTGAAACGATTATGACTTCAATGACCCTTGAACTCCCTCGCCGCTTTCCCTGGCCGACGCTGTTGTCTGTCGGAATTCATGGAGCCGTCGTGGCGGGTCTGCTTTACACCATCGGTACATCAGGTTATTGAAATGCCAGCGCCGCGCAGCCGATTTCTGTGACCATGGTAACGCCTGCAGAGCTGGAGCCTGTACAGGTTGCGCCACCACAGAACCAGAGCCTGTTGCAGAACCGAGCCGGAACCGGAACCAGAAATCGTTCCTGAACCCCCTAAAGAAGCGCCTGTGGTGATCCATAAACCGGAGCGAAGCCTAAGCCAAAACCGAAGCCGAAACCAAAACCGGAGAAAAAAGTGGAAGAGCGTCCGAAGCGTCAAGAGCGCCCGGTCGAGCCTCGCACCACCCAGCCGGTTGAGAGAGCGGCCCCGGCTCGCCCGGTGATGAACTCGTCCCCGGCCACCGCGAAGCCCGTTGTGACGGCCCCTTCCGGCCCACGTGCGCTGAGCCGTAACCAGCCGGTCTACCCGGCGCGTGCGCAGGCATTACGCATCGAAGGGCGTGTTCGCGTGAAGTTTGACGTGACCGCAGACGGACGGGTGGATAATGTCGAAATCCTTTCCGCGCAGCCATCGAATATGTTTGAGCGGGACGTGAAAACCGCAATGCGCAAATGGCGTTACGAACCCGGTAAGCCAGGCCGCGGGCTGATCGTGAATATCGTCTTCCGCCTCAACGGCGGGGCACAGATGGAATAAAATAAAAAAGCCTCCAGATGGAGGCTTTTTTTGGCCTGAATGTCAGGCCTGAGGCAATGGACGTGGTTTCCGTCGTTATCCACCGCGACATAGATAAACAGCGCTTCGGTCGCTTTGTAACGCTGGCCGATAGGCTCAGAGGAGACCTTTTTTACCCACACTTCGATGTTGATCGACACCGAGGTATTCCCACGCTTTACGCATCGCGCGTAGCAGCACACCACGTCCCCAACCGCGACAGGGCGCAGAAAAGTCATGCCGTCGACCCGGACCGTCACCACGCGGGCCCTGAGCAATTTCTTTGGCGAGGATGGCCCCACCCATATCCATTTGCGACATCAGCCAGCCGCCAAAAATGTCACCGTTCGCATTGGTATCGGCAGGCATTGCCAGCGTACGTAAGACCAGTTCGCCCTGCGGGGCGTCTTGTGTTGTCATTATTTTCTCAGCTTATAACGAAGTGGCCAGCGCGGGATGTGCGCTGGCCGGTGGATTCAATGCTTATCGTCTTGCGGCATATGGCGGTAGATATAGACACCGCTCAGGAGGGTAAAGATCAGCGTTAACGCGGTCAGACCAAACACTTTGAAGTTGACCCAGATATTCTGCGGCAGCCAGAAGGCGATATAGATATTCGCCAGGCCACAGAGAATAAAGAACACTGCCCAGGCGATATTCAGACGCGACCAGACGCTCTGCGGCAGGGCCAGCTCTTTACCCAGCATGCGCTGAATAAGGGGCTTTTTCATGACCCACTGGCTGAACAGCAGGGCACCGGCAAACAGCACGTAGATGACGGTCACTTTCCATTTGATGAACTCATCGTTGTGGAAGAAGACGGTCAACCCGCCAAAAAAGGCCACCAGCACGAAGGTAATTAAGGCCATCTTTTCGACCTTGCGGTAGCGCACCCAGCTGTAGATCAGCACCACTGCGGTGGCAACGATCAAAGCGGTGGTTGCCGCGTAGATGTCATACAGCTTGTAGAAGGCAAAAAAGACAACCAGGGGTAAAAAATCAAGAAACTGCTTCATTCTTCGATTCCATCATCTGCGATGGCCCGGGCGTGGCGCCGGAGCCATCAGGAAAATTACTGGCGAATTAAGGTATACAGGCGGAACAAATAGACCAGTAATACCGCTGAGATCAGATTGCTAACCGTATTGGCCACCACGGCACCGACGTTCGGGGTCAGCACGGACAGGTTCGGGGCCAAACAGCAGCAGCAAGGTCTTAGCCAGCAGCCAGCTCATTACCGCCGGGGCAACCAGACGCATATTAGACCATGCCAGTCGGATGCTGCTACGCATGGCGACAAAAATGCCCATTCGGTCCTGCACCACCATAATCGGCGCGAAGGCGAGCACAATCGCTAACAGCACGCCCGGCACCACAACCAGCATAATCCCCAATTGCACCAGCATGGTTGTCAAAAAGATCAGGATAAAACAGTTTCGGCAGCAGCGGCGCGCTGGCACCAATCGCCCGCAGGGCGCTGACGCGGTGCCCGGCAGACACCAGCTGGATCATTAACAGTACGCCACCTGCCAGAATGGCATTGCCGATCAATCCTGAGAAGGTGGTGGCCGCAGAGGCACGCAACAGGATCTGCTGTTGCTCTGGGGTCATATTTTGCACCATCTCAAACAGCCCGACGCTGCTGGCGATCTGATCGCCTTGACTCAGGCTGGCAATTTGCTCCTCACTCGGCGAAAAGGCATGACCAAGTACCACCGTGATTAATGCGCACAACAAGGCGAACAGTAAAAAGGTAATGAACTGATTGCGGAAGAAATTCCCCGTGTCACGGTAGACAGACTTCGCCGTGATAGACATGCACTCTCCTTGAGTATTGCAGGTGTTAATTAGCGGGCAATTGTACCCTGGATAACTGCCCGGTGGCAGTATCAAGGGTTGTATGGAAAAGCATATCTTTGTAAAGCGCCCCGTAATGCGTCGCTGGAATTTTGCGCGGGGTGTTTTCCCGCCTGCGCTTTATTTGTCCGAAAGCGCGAAATTGATCCAGACACCGACTACCAATTTTTGCCTACGGTTAAAAAAATTAATTTAGATCAATGAATGTTAAATTGCTGAATTTAATGTGATCCCGGCGAGATCACTTATTAATCATTTGTAGGTATATTCCGTTCTCGAATAAAACCATAAACGAGGGAGTGGATATGAAAAAAGCAGTGATAGCAGCGCTGATTCTGGGTACGTTTTCCGGCGGAGCCGTTGCACACGAAGCCGGTGAGTTCTTTTTCCGCCTGGGATCTGCCACGGTACGTCCTACGGAAGGCTCGGATAATGTTCTGGGCCCTGGGCGGATTCAACGTCAGTAACAATACCCAGGCCGGAATGACCTTTACCTGGATGGCCCACCGACAACGTTGGCGTTGAATTGCTGGCAGCCACGCCGTTTCGTCACAAGGTCGGGACTGGCCCAACCGGGGACATCGCCACGGTTTCATCATCTGCCGCCCACGTTGATGGCCCAGTGGTATTTCGGTGACGCCAGCAGCAAAGTGCGCCCCCTATGTGGGGGCCGGGGTCAATAACTACACCACCTTCTTTGACGAAAAAGTTTAAACGACACCGGTAAAGCCGCGGGCCTTTCCGATCTGAGTCTGAAAGATTCATGGGGCATGGCGGGGCAGGCGGGCCTGGATTATCTCATCAACCGCGACTGGTTGATTAACATGTCGGTCTGGTACATGGATATCGACACCGAAGTGCGCTTTAAGGCGGGGGATCAGCAGCAAAATATCAATACCCGTCTGGATCCGTGGGTGTTTATGTTTCTCGGCGGGATATCGCTTCTGACGTAAAAAAGGCCCCGAAGGGCCTTTTTTATTTATCTACGACCCAGCAACAGGCCGAGGACAATACCTACTGCGCCTGCGGCAATCAGGCCGGTAAGGGGATTATTTTTCACTGCATCGGTAACATCAGTCACTACGTCACTTGCCTGCGCGGCATATTTGCGCCCGGCACCTTTTAACTGATGTTTTGGCGAATCAACAAATTCACCAAACTGCTGCTGCGCAGCACCAGCCGCCTCATCCAGCTTGTTCTTCGCTTTTTCACCAGCATATTGTGCATCATTATCAAGATTTTGGTCTGACATAACGTTCTCCTTTTGTAGTCAATGTTAAGCATAGACTCAATGGGGATATCCTGAAGAAAATGAGATTAATACTTAAGACCCTACGGTATCAGTCAAATCTAAATAGGCGGGTATTAGCGGGGGGGGGGGGGGATAAAAAAGGGTGGCCTGTCGCCACCCGGTCATTATTTCTGGATGAGATAGCGGATCGTCGGTCCATCCTGTTGAATATCCAGCACGGTGTAGCCATGATTTTTGGCATCCAGCGGGATATTGTTGATGGATTGGGGACAGTCGCTCACCACCTCAAGGATCTCACCTTTTTTCAGCTGCGGCATCGCTTCAAGGGTCGCGACAGCCGGGTAGGGGCAAGGCTCACCCATCATATCGAGGCGGTAGTCAGGAACGATCTCTTTCATGCGACATCCTCACGAAGTTCAGTTTTGACGGCAGCACGACGGAAGAAGCGTTTCTCCTGCGCCAGCACCAGTAAAAAGGCGATCAACAACAAAAGATAGGTCACCAGCAGCCCGCCCAGCGGACCAAAGGTGTTCAGAAGATTGACTTTGTCCCAGTTGGTAGCCAGCGCAGGCGCGAAATCATCCCAGTAGAAAGCCAGCAGGGTGGAACCAATCACGTTACCCAGGCCCACCCACCAGTAGTGCACCTGGCCTTCCACCGCGCGGTACATCCAGCCCGTTTCGCAGCCGCCTGCCAGCACGATCCCAAAGCCAAACAGCAGCCCGCCGATAATGGCGTTTGGACCTGCCCACATGATTTTGGGCGCCACGCCCAGTTGAACGTAGCTGAAAATACCGATGGCGCTCACTGCCATTCCGGCGATGATCGCTTTGGCCATCATGGTGCGCCCGGTGATCCACATGTCGCGAAACGCCGAGGTAAAGCAGATCTGCGCCCGCTCGATCAACAGGCCAAAGCCGACGCCGAACAGCATTGCCAGACCAAGTTTAGGCTGATTCAGCGCGGTACAGAGCGCCCAGGCCAGCATCCCGAAGAACACCAGCATTCCCAGGACGAAAGCGGCGACGCGCCTGATCCGGCTTCTGGGTCAACGGCGAAGCGGCACTCACTTTTTGTATTTTGACCGGAATACGGAACAGCGGCAGTAGCGTGAAGCGTGCGCCAAAGTATGAGCCGACGGCGGTGGCCAGAGCGAAGAACCAGGCGTGCAGAGAGAACTGGGGGATCCCGGTAAAGAAGGCGGCCAGGTTACACCCCATCGCCAGACGCGCGCCAAATCCGGCAATAATGCCGCCGACAACCGCCTGAGCAATGCGGATCCGGCTGTGCGGCATACGCAGTTTAACGTTGTTGGCCCACAGCGCGGCGGCGAAACAGCCCCCGAACATGCCGATGATCATCATGCCGTCGATACGGGTGAGCGGGGTGCCTTCAAGGTGGATCAGTTTAAAGTAGCCCCACTCTTCGGTATGAACACCTGCCAGTTGCAGTAACTGTCCGCCCCAGCGGGTGAATTCGCCGGTAACGGCCCAGAAGGTACCGGTGATGCCAAAGTAATAGGTGGAGAGGATGCCTGCCGCAATGACCGCAGGAACGGGGGACCAGAACTTAATTAAATAAGTCTGTTTAAAGTGTTGCCATGACATAGTTAAGCCTCTGAACTCAGAAGGTTTAAGGAGGAAGCCTTATTAGAGGAGGGGATAATACGCCGGGAAACATATTTGAAAAGGGTTAAATGCAGGAAAGCACGACAGGATCAATTTATGCGGAACGCCGTCTGGCAAAACCAGACGGCGGTTCGGTTATTGTGGACGGGTCGCCGCTTTCATGGCGCTGGCGAAGCTTTTCAGCTCGCTCAGCATTTTCTCAGGTGTATTGACGTTATTTTCGATGATTTTCACGATTGCCGAACCGGAAATGGCCCCCGCCGCGCCGGCACCCAGCGCCGCAGAGACCTGCTCAGGGGCCGAGATACCAAAGCCCTGCAGCGGCGGGGCAGCATTGTACTCTGCCAGCTTTTCCACCAGATGATGCAGGGGCAGGGCCGCTTTGTTCTCTGCACCTGTTACCCCGGCACGGGACAGCAGATAGGTATACCCGCGGCCGTGAGAGGCGATCTGGCGCAACAGTTCATCGTCGGCGTTCGGCGGACAGATAAAGATCGGCGCGACGTTATGACGCATCGCCGCCTGACGGAACGGGGCTGACTCCTCTACCGGCACATCTGCCACCAGCACCGAATCGACTCCCACGCGCGCGCATTCGGCGTAGAACTCGTCGATGCCGCGGTTGAAGACCAGGTTGGCGTACATCAGCAGGCCGATGGGGATAGTCGGGTATTTCTGGCGAATGGTCGCCAGCATCTCAAAGCACTGGGACGGGGTCACGCCTGCCGCAAAAGCGCGCAGGGTGGCAGCCTGGATGGTCGGGCCGTCAGCCAGCGGATCGGAGAAGGGAATGCCCAACTCCAGCGCATCGGCACCCGCTTCAATCAACGTGTCGATGATTTTCAGCGACTGCTCTGGAGACGGATCTCCCAGTGTAACAAAGGGAACAAAGGCGCCTTCCTTGCGGGCTTTCAGCTCAGCAAACACGTTATCGTAACGTTCCATCAAATTTCCCCTCGTGCTTTCAGAATATCGTGAACGGTGAAGATGTCTTTATCACCGCGACCGGAAAGGTTCACCACCAGCAGCTGCTCTTTTTCCGGGTTGTCTTTAATCATTTTCAGGGCATGGGCCAGTGCGTGAGAAGACTCCAGCGCCGGGATGATCCCCTCTTTGCGACACAGGGTCTTAAACGCGTCCAGCGCCTCATCATCGGTAATCGACACGTATTCGGCGCGACCGATACTATTCAGGTGTGCGTGCTGCGGCCCAACGGACGGGAAATCCAGCCCGGCAGAAATGGAGTAAGACTCTTCGATCTGCCCTTCGTCGGTCTGCATCATCGGCGCTTTCATACCGAAGTAGATGCCAACGCGACCATGCTTCAGCGGTGCACCGTGTTCACCGGTCTCAATCCCGTGACCTGCTGGTTCAACGCCAATCAGCCCCACGCGGGCGTCATCAATAAAATCAGCAAACATGCCGATGGCATTGGAGCCACCGCCCACGCAGGCGATCACCGCATCCGGCAGACGCCCCTCTTTTTCGAGGATCTGCGCTTTGGTCTCTTCGCCAATCATGCGCTGGAATTCACGCACGATGGTCGGGAACGGGTGCGGGCCAGCCGCGGTGCCCAGCATATAGTGGGCATTTTCATAGTTGCCGGACCAGTCGCGCAGCGCCTCGTTACAGGCATCTTTCAGGGTGGCCGAGCCGCTGTGCACCGGGATCACTTCCGCGCCCATCAGACGCATACGGAAGACGTTCGGTGACTGACGCTCAACGTCTTTTGCCCCCATATAGATGCGGCATTTCAGGCCGAGCAGGGCGCTGGCCAGCGCCGAGGCCACGCCGTGCTGACCGGCGCCGGTTTCGGCAATGATTTCGGTTTTACCCATCCGTTTTGCCAGCAACGCCTGACCCAGCACCTGGTTGGTCTTATGCGCGCCGCCGTGGAGCAGATCTTCACGCTTCAGGTACAGCGTGGTGTTCGTGCCCTCGGTCAGGTTGCGGCATTTGGTCAGCGCCGTTGGACGACCGGCATAGTTTTTCAGCAGGTCGGTAAATTCAGCCTGGAAGAGCGGATCTTTTTGCGCGCTCACGAACGCCTCTTCCAGCTGACGCAGGGCGGGCATGAGGATCTGCGGCACATACATGCCACCGAATTCGCCAAAGTAAGGGTTTAATAATGTGGTCATCTTCTCTTCCTTAATATGCACGCAGCGTTTTGAACACCGAAGCCAGTTTGCTGGCATCTTTTATGCCCGGCTGCGACTCAACGCCTGAATTGAAATCGAGACCTGCGCAGCCCGCTTTAGCGGCTTCAACGCAGTTGTCCGGGCTTAAACCTCCGCAAGCAGGACGTTATCCAGCTTCTCACCGTCAAGTAGCGACCAGTCAAAGCGCTGCCCGGTTCCGCCCTGGCCGTTATCCAGAACATATTTATCGATATGCTGCAACGTGCGCGGGCGGCAGGATCTCGGCCACGCTCAGCGCTTTCCAGATTTGCACCTGGGGTTCCAGCACTTCGCGCAAGGCATTGATATAGTCCTGATCCTCGCTGCCATGCAGCTGTACGGCAGCGAGAGACAGTGCCCCGGCAGTGGCCGCCACTTTTCGATGGCGGCATTGCGGAACACGCCCACGTACTGCAGTGGGGCGGCGGCGATCACGTCGCGCGCCTGGGTCTCGCTGACGTTGCGCGGGGAGGACTCAACAAAAATCAGCCCGCCGTAAATCGCGCCTGCTTCATATTGCCGCGGCGGCATCCTGGGACGCGTCAGGCCGCACACTTATTCTCACCGAGCAGAACGCGACGTACCGCCGCGCTAAGATCTGCCTGCTCCATCATGGCAGAGCCAATCAGGAAGCCATTAGCGAAGTGGCTCAGCTCGCGAACCTGGGCATAACTGTTAATGCCGGACTCGCTGATCACCGTCACGCCTGCCCCCAGACGCGGCGCCAACTGGCGGGTGCGGTTAAGGTCGATAGAGAGATCGCGCAGGTCGCGGTTATTAATGCCCACCACTTTTGCCTCCAGAGCGATGGCGCGCTCCAGCTCCTCTTCGTTGCTCACCTCGGTCAGCACGCCCATGTTCAGGCTGTGTGCGACGGCAGCGAGCTGGCGGTACTGTTCATCATCCAGCACCGAGAGCATCAGCAGGCAGGCATCGGCCTGATAAAAGCGCGCCAGCCAGATTTGATACGGATCGATAATAAAGTCTTTGCACAAAATCGGCTGTGGGGCGATCCCGCTGACGATCGGCAGGAAATCAAAACTGCCCTGGAAATATTTCTCATCGGTCAGCACCGAAATGGCCGAGGCATGGTGCTTATAAATGGCGGCAATCTGTGCCGGATCGAAATCATCGCGGATCACCCCTTTCGACGGGGAGCCTTTTTGCACTCCAGGATAAACGCGGTGCGCGCGCCCCGCAGGGCGTCATAAAAACGACGGCTGCTCGGTACCACCTCATTCTGGAAGCTGGCGAGCGGTTGCTGCTGTTTACGCGCTTCAACCCAGATGGCCTTATCGGCCAACGATTTTCGCTAATACGGTCTGCATTGTTTACCCTCTTGCCGCAAGTGCGGTCACTCGGTCGTAGGCTGCGCCAGAGCGCAACACGTCCATCACTTTTTGCACATTAATCTGGAGATCTTCTTCGCCGTGCAGACGCATCAGCATGGCGACGTTGCGGCAACAGCGGCCTCATGCGCTGGCTCACCTTTACCTTGTAACAGGCGCGTCAGAATGTCACGGTTTCTTCCGGGGTGCCGCCTGCCAGCTGCGCCTGGTGATAGGGCGTTAAGCCAAAGTCTGCCGCTTCAAGCTGATAGCTTTTGATTTCGCCGTTATTCAGTTCGGCCACCAGGGTTGGCGCATGCAGGGAAACTTCGTCCATCCCACCGCTGTGCACTACCGCGGCACGCTGATATCCGAGCACGCGCAGGGTTTCGGCAATCGGCAGCACCAGCTCCGGGCTGTAGACGCCAATCAGCGCCAGCGGCGGATGCGCCGGGTTGATCAGCGGCCCGAGTACGTTAAACAGGGTGCGGGTTTTTAGCTGTTGACGCACCGGCATCGCATGGCGGAACCCGGTGTGGTATTTCGGCGCGAACAGGAAGCAGACGCCCAGTTCGTCCAGCGCGTCACGGGATTTCTCTGCATTCATATCCAGATTGATACCGAAGGCGGCCAGCAGATCCGAGGAGCCGGAACGGCTGGAGACGCTGCGGTTGCCGTGTTTCGCTACCTTCAGCCCACAGGCCGCCGCCACAAAGGCGCTTGCGGTGGAGATGTTGATACTGTTGCTGCCGTCGCCACCGGTCCCGACGATATCTGCGAACAGGTAATCAGGACGCGGGAACGGGGCGGCGTTTTCCAGCAGGGCGGTGGCCGCACCGGCGATCTCCTGTGGCTGCTCGCCACGCACTTTCATGCTTACCAGCGCGGCGGCCAGTTGCTCGGGCTTCAGCTCGCCGCGCACCACGGCGGAGAACAGCTGATGGCTCTCCTGCTGGCTCAGGGTCTGCGCCTGATAGAGTTTTCCAGAATTGGCTGCAGGCTGTTGGTCTGCTCCAGCTTCTGCAGCGCCCAGTTGAGCGTTTGCTCCAGCAGACGCGCGCCCTGAGAGGTCAGAATGGATTCCGGGTGGAACTGCATGCCGCACACCCGGTCAGCGTCATGACGCACCGCCATCACCATCCCGTTGTAATGGGCGTTAATGGTCAGCCCCGCCGGGATATCGCTGCCCACCAGCGAGTGATAGCGCGCCACCGGCAGCGGGTTCATCAACCCGGCAAACATGGCCTGGCCGTCATGCTCAATGCTGGAGGCTTTCCCGTGCAGGATCTCGCCCGCCTGGCCGACGTAACCACCGTAGGCCTCGACAATCGCCTGGTGGCCCAGACAGATACCAATGATGGGCAGCTTGCCGCGCATGCGGGTTAACAGCTCCGGCATACAGCCCGCCTCGCTTGGCGCGCCTGGCCCGGGGAGAGCATCAGCACCGGGTTTGCATGGTCGCCAGGCGGTCGATTAATGTCTGGGCCGGGACATGGTTACGGTAAATCACCACGTTGTGACCGTTAGCACGCAGCTGATCCGCCAGGTTGTAGGTAAATGAGTCGATATTATCGAGCAGCAGAATGTCAGCCATCAGAAAATCTCCTGTGCGTGATGGCAGTCGCAATTGCGCGTAGTACCGCGCGGGCCTTATTGCGGGTTTCGTCAGCTTCAGATTGCGGAACAGAGTCGAGCACGATGCCTGCTCCCGCCTGGACGGTGGCAATGCCCTCTTCGACGTAGGCCGAGCGGATCACAATGCAGGTATCGAGATCGCCGTGGGCGGTGAAATAGCCCACCGCACCACCGTAGCTGCCGCGACGGCGGCCTTCGGCCTGGGCGATAAGCTGCATGGCGCGTACTTTCGGCGGCGCCGCTCAGGGTGCCCATGTTCATGCAGGCGCGGTAGGGCGTGCAGCACATCCAGATCCTGACGCAGCTCGCCCACCACGCGGGAGACCAGGTGCATCACGAAGGAGTAGCGGTCAACTTTAGTTAAATCAGCTACGTAACGGCTGCCCGGCGTACAGATGCGCGCCAGGGTCATTGCGTGCCAGATCCACCAGCATCAGGTGTTCGGACATCTCTTTCTGGTCGGTGCGCATCTCCAGCTCAATCCGGCTGTCCAGATCGCGGTCCAGAGAACCGTCTGCACGGCGGCCGCGCGGGCGGGTACCAGCGATCGGTAGATTTCAATCTGGCGGCTGGTGGCGTCGTACTTCAGGGAGCTTTCCGGCGAGGGCGCCGAACAGCGTAAAATCGTTATCCTGCATAAAGAACATGTACGGGCTGGGGTTGCTTTTCTTCAGCACGTCGTAGGGCCGCCAGCGGAGACGGGCAGGGCAGGGAGAAACGACGGGATGGCACCACCTGGAAAATCTCGCCGCACGAATGGCTTTTTTGCATCTGGCGAACCACCACGCCGTACTCGTCGTCCGTCTGGCTGACATCGCAACGCATCTGTTCCACGCGCTGCACCGGCAGCTCCGGTGGCGCTTCATTTATCTGTTCCTGCAGCTGGGCAATGCGCTGCTCCAGACGCTGTTTCTCAGCCAGTAACGGCGTAAACAGGCTGGCCTGAATGCGGGTGTATTTTTTCTGGTGGTCGATCACCAGTAAGGTTTCTGCCAGGTAGAAGCAGTAGTCCGGGCAGCGGTTACCTTGTTCAAGCTCAGGCAGCTCTTCGAAACCGGCCACCAGGTCATAGGCAAACAGCCCGCCGAAGAAACATTGCTTCGCGTTCATGTTCCGGCACATTCACCAGGTTCTGCAACAGGCGGAAGGCGTCAAAGACCGACAGCGAGCAGAGGCGGGCATCTTCGTCCAGCAACTGGCTGACCGGCGGGAAATGCAGGATCCGCATATCCGGGCGATGCTCATTCTCAATGCCTGCAGGCAGCACGTCATCCAGCAAACAGAGCAGCGCTGCGCCGTTTTCGGACAGTGCTTTCAGGGTAACGGTGTCGCCCAGGGCGGTGATGCGCAGGGCGCTATCCACCAGCAGCAGGCTTTTCAGGTCATCCTTACTGTCGATATCCGCAGACTCCAGCAGCAGCGTGGCAGGGCGCGCGCCGCAGACCTGATGGAACAGGAGCGGTAGGGTTGTGGCGATAGGCCGCCTCACGGGTCAGCAGTTCGAGGTTCGGTTTGGCTGTTTGCATTTTTTGTTCTCTTTATTCTGTTCAAAAAAAAGCCCGCTCAGTGGCGGGCCAGGTATCTGTTTGCACATTGCAGACGTACGACACTGCCGAATTTCAGGAAGTGCGCCACCAGCCATGCAGAGTGAAATGTGCGGTCATTTTCAGATACCTCGTTGAGTGAACTTTCGTACTAGTTAACTAGTTCGATGGTGTAATGTCAACCCCCCGATTTCAGAATTTCACCACATACCGTTATTATGGCGGCGCAGATATTGAAGAAGAGTGACGGGAGCCGCTTTGAGCGACACGAATTACGCAGTGATTTACGATTTACATAGCCATACTCAGGCCTCTGACGGCCTGCTTACACCCGAAGAACTTGTCCATCGCGCCCACGAGATGCGTGTGGGCACGCTGGCGATCACCGATCACGATACCACCGAGGCCATTGCAGCCGCGCGGGCAGAAATTGCCCGCACTGAATTGCCGCTTACGCTTATAACGGGCGTGGAAATTTCCACCGTCTGGGAAAATCATGAGATCCATATCGTCGGATTGAACATCGATATTGAGAACCCTGCCATGCGTACGTTGCTGGACGAGCAGAAGGCGCGTCGCGTGCTGCGGGCCGAACTGATCGCCGAACGGCTGGACAAAGCCCATATTCCCGGTGCCTGGGAAGGGCACTCCGCCTGGCAAAAGGCGGCGCGGTAACCCGGGCGCACTTTGCCCGTTTTCTGGTTGAGGCCGGAAAGGCGAATAACATTGCGGATGTGTTTAAAAAATACCTCGCACGGGGAAAACCGGATACGTTCCTCCCCAGTGGTGTACAATAGAACAAGCTATTGATGTCATTCATCATTCTGGCGGCAAGGCGGTGCTGGCCCATCCCGGTCGGTATAACCTCTCCGCCAAATGGCTGAAACGTCTGCTGGCATACTTTGCCGAACACGGCGGAGACGCGATGGAAGTCGCGCAGTGTCAGCAGGCGCCCAACGAGCGCAGTCAACTGGCTGAGTATGCCCGCCAGTACGGCCTCCTTGGCTCCCAGGGCTCTGATTTCCATCAGCCTTGTCCCTGGATCGAGCTGGGACGCAAGCTGTGGTTACCCGCCGGCGTCGAGCCCGTGTGGCAGCTCTGGGAACAGCCAACGCCAATTGAAGAGAGGGAAGTATGAGTCAATTTTTTTATATCCATCCTGACAATCCGCAGCCGCGTTTGATTAATCAGGCCGTGGAGATCGTGCGTAAGGGCGGGGTTATCGTCTATCCAACCGATTCGGGCTACGCGCTGGGCTGTAAGATTGAAGATAAAAGCGCGATGGAGCGTATTTGCCGGATCCGCCACCTCCCGAACGGGCCATAACTTCACCCTAATGTGTCGCGATCTCTCTGAGCTGTCTACCTACTCTTACGTTGATAACGTGGCGTTTCGGTTGATCAAAAATAACACCCCGGGTAACTACACCTTTATCCTGAAGGGAACCAAAGAGGTGCCGCGCCGCCTGCTGCAGGAAAAACGCAAAAACCATCGGGATGCGAGTGCCCTCTAATCCGATTGCTCAGGCGCTGCTCGAAACGCTGGGTGAGCCGATGCTCTCCACATCCCTGATGCTACCGGGTAGCGACTTTACCGAGTCTGACCCCGATGAGATCAAAGACCGTCTGGAAAAACAGGTGGATTTAGTGATTCACGGCGGCTACCTCGGCCAACAGCCGACCACGGTCGTCGATTTAACGGAAGATGCCCGGTCGTGTTGCGTGAAGGGGTAGGTGACGTAAAACCTTTCCTGTAATTTCTATTTTAATGGGCCATCTCATTAGCGTTTTTTCCTCGCTATAATGGCCCATTACTTATCTCTCTGCTTATTTACGTCTTCCTTTACTTATTATCTTATTATTATCTGAAAATCTTTCTGTGCACGGAATAGCCTTACCCATGCCTGAATATGTAGATATATGATAAGCGAATACCATTTTTAGATATGGAAATGTCGATGGCGTTACAGGGAAAGTTGATTCTGAACGGGCAGATTATGTACCTTTTAATCTGTATGGCGTGGGTGTGTTTATGGCGCATTCAGGGTTGGGTACCTACCGGAACAATATTAATTGTGCTGCTATTGCAAAATCAGGGCCGATCCCTCCCGGAAAATATTGGATCGTAGATCGCAAAGAAGGTAACTACTTTTCTCAGAAATTAACGGAAACACACGATGAGGCTAATAGATTCTTTGGTCGACGCGCTTTTGGTAAATCGGACTGGTTTGCCTTATGGCGCGATGATTGGGGAATCGATGATGACACCTGGATACAAGGGGTTCAACGCGGTAACTTCCGGTTGCATCCTGGTACGGTATCAAAAGGTTGCATAACCATCGCCAATAATTCTGATTTTGCGATGATCCGCAATGCGCTTATGAATACCTCACTTATGCAGGTTCCCTGTATGCGGTCGTTGATGGCGCGAGGGTGGGTGGAGGTAGTCGATGGTGGCTATACTAAAAATTCTTGCACGTAAAATAAGTAAGTTGATTTATTTCATTATGTTGCTGATGTTTTTAGGAAAAACTTTTCCAGAAGCAGAGTTATATATTGGTGAAGATTTTGCAACAAAATGGGCGCTTATTGTCTATGGAGATGAAAGCGCCGATTCCATGTATGAAGCTTTTACCGATATAGATTTTTCAATAATGCTATCAATAGCTATCCCTTTATACATTTTAACAATGAAGTTAATCAAAAAATTAAGGAAAAAATAAAATGCCTATCCCTCCGTATATGTGGCTGAAAGACGATGGCGGTGCAGATATTAAAGGCTCCGTAGATGTCAAAGATCGTGAAGGCAGCATAGAGATAATCGGGTTAAGCCACGGCATTAACCTGCCAGTAGACAGTGCCAATGGGAAAATCACCGGAACCCGCCAGCACTCATCCATGATGATTGAAAAGGAAGTGGATAGCTCAACGCCCTATCTGTATAAAGCAGCCGCTACAGGCCAGACGTTAAAAAGCGCGGAAATCAAGTTTTACCATATCAACGACGCCGGGCAGGAAGTCTGCTATCACACGGTGTTTATGGAAAACGTGAAGATCACCGGGGTAAATTGCGCTGTGCCGAACGTTAAACTCACGGGCAACGACAAAATGAACCATGTAGAAAGCGTCAGCATTCAGTATGAAAAAATCACCTGGCGCATAGTGGATGGCAACATTCAGCACACAGATGCCTGGAATGAGCGCCCTACGGCATAACCATAATCCGACAGCCCATCTGTACGAGAGGGCCAATCCGTTGGGTTTACTTCAGGTTAACAGTGCCAGAACGCCGCCGCGCAAAACTTGTTGAATCATTTAGTCTAAAATTCATGTAATATGTGCGGCCATGAATCACTGGGTGCGACACCTTGTCCGCCATTTTGTGTGCTATGAAATAGTTGCAGATCAGTGAGTTAATGTTTTTTAAACTTAACTCATTGTTTTTGAAAGTATACCAGACGCCTGTGAAGGCGACACCTGAAGGAAGCTCAATGAGCGAGAAATTACAGAAAGTGCTGGCCCGCGCCGGCCACGGTTCACGCCGTGAAATCGAAACCATTATCGAAGCAGGTCGTGTCAGTGTGGACGGTAAAATCGCCACCCTGGGCGATCGTGTGGAAATCGTACCAGGCCTGAAAATTCGTATCGATGGCCATCTTATCTCGGTAAAAGAGTCTGCCGAGCAAATCTGCCGCGTGCTGGCGTACTACAAGCCGGAAGGCGAGCTTTGCACCCGCAACGATCCTGAAGGCCGTCCTACCGTGTTTGACCGCCTGCCAAAACTGCGCGGTGCGCGCTGGATCGCTGTAGGTCGCCTGGACGTGAACACCTGCGGGCTGCTGCTGTTCACCACCGACGGTGAGCTGGCAAACCGTCTGATGCACCCAAGCCGTGAAGTGGAGCGTGAGTACGCGGTTCGCGTGTTTGGTGAAGTTGACGACAGCAAAATCCGCGACCTGTCCCGGGGCGTACAGCTTGAAGATGGCCCGGCCGCCTTCAAGACCATCAAATTTACCGGTGGGGAAGGTATTAACCAGTGGTACAACGTCACCCTGACCGAAGGTCGTAACCGCGAAGTACGTCGTTTGTGGGAAGCCGTGGGTGTGCAGGTGAGCCGCCTGATCCGCGTGCGTTACGGTGACATTCTGCTGCCGAAAGGGCTGCCGCGTGGCGGCTATACCGAGCTGGATTTAACCCAGACCAACTACCTGCGTGAACTGGTGCAGCTGACCCCGGAAACCACCTCTAAAGTGGCGGTGGAAAAAGATCGTCGTCGCATGAAAGCGAATCAGATCCGCCGGGCAGTCAAACGTCACAGCCAGGTCAGCAGCAATCGCCGCTCTGGCAGCCGTAACAACAACGGCTAAAAAAACAAAACCCGGCATTGCCGGGTTTTTTCTTAATAGTCGATACCGATTTGCGCTTTCACGCCAGCATCGAAGGCATGTTTGACCGGGCGTAGTTCGCTGACCGTGTCCGCCATCTCCAGAATATCCCGATGACAGCCGCGCCCGGTGATAATCACCGTCTGGTGCGCCGGACGGTTGTTCAGCGCGTCCAGCACCTCCTGCAAAGGCAGATAGTCGTAAGCCACCATATAAGTGATTTCATCCAGTAGCACCATGTTCAGCGTGGGATCGGCCAGCATACGCTTCGCCTGCTCCCAGACAGCCAGACAGGCAGCGGTGTCGGTATCGCGGTTTTGGGTATCCCAGGTAAAGCCGGTTGCCATCACCTGAAATTCAACCCCGTGAGGCTCAAGCAGATTACGCTCGCCGTTTGGCCATTCTCCCTTGATGAACTGGATTACGCCTACCTTTTGCCCGTGACCGACGGCGCGGGTCGCCGTACCGAAGGCGGCAGTGGTTTTGCCTTTGCCGTTGCCGGTGAAGACGATAATAATTCCGCGCTCATCCTGCGCGGCGGCAACACGGGCATCGACCTGCTCTTTCAGGCGCTGCTGGCGCTGCTGATGACGTTCATCACTCATTGCGAAATTCCTGGTTTACGGCCGGGTTGGGCATCGAAGGTCATGCCGGTTTTACGGCGGCTGTCATCTCCCATCAGCCACAGATAGAGCGGCATGATGTCGGCGGGCGTTTTCAGTTTAAGCGGATCTTCGCTCGGGAACGCGCTGGCGCGCATGCCGGTGCGGGTGCCGCCGGGGTTGATACAGTTGACGCGCAGGTGACGGCTCTGATACTCCTCAGCCAGCACCTGCATCATCCCTTCGGTGGCAAATTTCGAGGCGGCATAAGCGCCCCAGTTGGCCCGTCCCTGGCGTCCGACGCTGGACGAGGTAAACACCAGCGAGCCAGAATCAGATTGCAGTAATAAAGGAAGCAGCGCCTGGGTGAGGAAAAAAGTGCCATTGACGTTCACTTGCATCACCTGCTGCCAGATCTCCGGGGTTTGCTCCTCCATCGGGCGCACCTCGCCCAGGAAACCGGCATTGTGCAACACCCCGTCCAGACGCGGGTAATCCTCGGCAATGCGCCCGGCAAGCTGTTGACACGTCTCTGGCGTACAGGTTAACAGGTCAAGTGTATATTCATGTGTCGGCGCGCCGCCCTCGCTGGCGATGGTTCTGGCGACGTCACGCAGTTTTTCTTCATTACGCCCCAACAGGATAACGCGCGCGCCATGGCGTGCGTAGGTCAGCGCCGCCTCACGGCCAATACCGTCGCTGGCACCCGTGACCAGGATAATACGGTTTTGCAGTAGATCTTTCTTGGGTTGATAGTGCAAGGTCACTCCTCTGGCTCGCGCTGTCGCGGCCCATGCTGTGCGGTCTCTTTTCGGCTTTATGCCCGAAAGCGACAAGGATTTCAATCAGTCATCCGGAGAGTTCACTGTAAAATTAACAATTTGCAAATGTTTTCCGTGAAATTCCCATTCCTGAAGACGCCTCGCAAGGATATCGTCAGATGAGAGACGCCTGGTGAAGGCTGTTGTACACTGGGTGTGAAAACAAGTGGTTAAACCAAGGTGGACGCGTGGAATTACTTTCTGAATACGGTTTATTTTTGGCCAAAATTGCAACAGTGGTGATGGCCATTGCGGTAATCGCAGTTCTGATTGTCAACCTGACGCAGCGCAAACGTCAGCGCGGCGAATTGCGGATTACCCGGCTGAGCGAGCAGTACACGGAGATGCAGGAAGAGATGTCGGTGGCGTTGCTCGACGCGCATCAGCAAAAGCTGTGGCACAAAGCGCAGAAGAAAAAGCACAAGCTTGACGCGAAAGCCGCAAAGCAGAAAGCAAAACTTGAGCAGCGCCCGGAAGCGGCAAAACCGCGGGTCTATGTGCTCGATTTTAAAGGCAGCATGGATGCGCATGAGGTTTCATCTCTGCGCGAAGAGATCACCGCCGTGCTGGCGGTGGCCAGAGCCGAAGACCAGGTTGTGCTGCGTCTTGAAAGTCCGGGTGGGGTGGTGCATGGCTACGGTCTGGCCTCGTCGCAGCTGCAACGCCTGCGCGACAAGCAGATCCCACTGACGGTAGCGGTAGATAAGGTCGCCGCCAGCGGTGGCTACATGATGGCCTGCGTGGCCGACAAAATTGTCGCCGCACCTTTCTCTATTATTGGTTCGATTGGCGTAGTAGCGCAGATCCCTAACTTCAATCGTTTCCTGAAAACAAAGATATTGACGTCGAGTTACACACCGCAGGTCAGTACAAGCGCACCCTGACCCTGCTCGGCGAAAATACTGAAGAGGGGCGTCAGAAGTTCCGCGAAGATCTTAATGACACCATCAGCTGTTCAAAAGCTTTGTGCAGCAGATGCGTCCAACCCTGGATATCGACCAGGTCGCCACTGGCGAACACTGGTACGGCACCCAGGCGCTGGAGAAAGGGCTGGTGGATCAGGTGGGAACCAGTGACGATCTCCTGCTGGGACTGATGGAGGGCCGTGAACTGGTCGGCGTGCGCTATACGCGACGCAAAAAGCTAATGGATCGCTTTACCAACAGCGCCGCAGAGAGTGCGGACCGTCTTCTGCTACGCTGGCTGCAGCGTGGACAAAAACCCCTGCTGTAAATAAAAACGCGAGGCCAATGCCTCGCGTTTTGCATCAGTCGACCAGGTGATACTTTTCCGAGAGCGCGTGGGCCAGGTATTTAAACATGTTAAATACCGCCGTGCTGCGTGGGGTGGGTAACCCCTGCTCATCGAGAAAGTACTCGCCGCTGAATACCAGCACGCCGTTGCGTTGTTCCACCCCAGTGGCTTCGATCCCTGCCAGGGTGTCTTCATGTTCGCGAATAAGTTTATTGGCTTCGGCAAGCAAGGTTACGCGGTCGATGGGTTGGGTTGTTTGCTGCATTATCCCTCCTTAAACAGTGGTATTAGTCTACGCCGCCGCGGTCTCAGGAGCAAATTTTCCCCATTTTTCGGCATGCAGGGCAAGACGGACAGCGCTGGCGTGATTTGCTTTTGCATGCTATAAAGTTGCGTAACGGATTTTATCAGGTAGAGTGTGCGCTTTCGTCATTCTGGCAATAGATTTGCTTGACATTCGACCTAAATCTCGTCGTGCAGTCACACCGGAGCGAGAAAAGCCCGTAAACTCAACTACCTGGCTGAGGTCGTTTTTAGCGGCTGGCCGAAAGGGGGTTGATAACCACTGATGGCGTCGTTATATAGATGACTCGTCGCCAGTGGAAGGTGAACTCACGCGACGTATTCCTGGAAGAAACAAATTAGGTAAAGGTGAATATGGGTAAAGCTCTCGTTATCGTTGAGTCCCCGGCAAAAGCCAAAACGATCAATAAGTATCTGGGTAGTGACTACGTGGTTAAGTCCAGCGTCGGTCCATATCCGCGATCTGCCGACCAGTGGCTCAGCCAAGAAGAGCGCCGACTCTACCTCCACCAAAGGGGCCAAAAAGCCTAAAAAGGATGAACGTAGCGCGCTCGTTAATCGTATGGGAGTTAACCCATGGGATAACTGGCAGGCACAGTACGAAGTGCTGCCGGGTAAAGAGAAAGTCGTCTCCGAGCTGAAACAGCTGGCGGAAAAAGCCGACCACATCTATCTCGCAACCGACCTTGACCGCGAAGGGGAGGCCATTGCATGGCACCTGCGGGAAGTGATCGGGGGAGATGACACCCGCTACAGCCGCGTGGTGTTCAACGAAATTACTAAAAACGCGATCCGTCAGGCATTTGAAAAGCCGGGCGAGCTGAATATCGACCGCGTTAACGCCCAGCAGGCGCGCCGCTTTATGGACCGCGTCGTGGGTTACATGGTCTCTCCACTGCTGTGGAAAAAGATTGCCCGTGGTCTGTCAGCAGGCCGCGTACAGTCCGTTGCCGTACGTCTGGTGGTCGAACGTGAACGCGAAATCAAAGCGTTTGTGCCGGAAGAGTTCTGGGAAATTGACGCCAGCGTGACCACGCCGAGCGGCGATACCTTGCCGTTGGAAGTGTCGCACCAAGAACGATAAGCCGTTCCGCCCCTGAAAACCGCGAACAGACAATGGCCGCGGTGGCGCTGCTGGAGAAAGCCCGCTATCAGGTCCTGGATCGTGAAGACAAACCGACCAGCAGCAAGCCGGGCGCGCCTTTTATTACTCCCACGCTGCAACAGGCGGCAAGTACCCGTCTGGGTTACGGCGTGAAGAAAACCATGATGATGGCTCAGCGTCTGTATGAAGCTGGTCACATTACTTATATGCGTACTGACTCTACCAACCTGAGCCAGGACGCCGTCAACATGGTGCGTGTTACATTGGCGATAACTTCGGCAAAAAATATCTGCCGGAGAGCGCCAACCAGTACAACAGCAAAGAGAACTCGCAGGAAGCGCACGAAGCGATTCGTCCTTCCGATGTTGCTGTGCTGGCCGAATCCCTGAAAGATATGGAAGCCGATGCGCAGAAGCTGTATCAGCTGATCTGGCGCCAGTTTGTCGCCTGTCAGATGACGCCAGCGCAGTACGACTCCACCACGCCTCACCGTCGGTGCGGGCGATTTCCGCCTGAAAGCGCGTGGTCGTATTCTGCGTTCGATGGCTGGACGAAGGTGATGCCTGCGCTGCGTAAGGGCGATGAAGATAAAACGCTGCCAGCGGTCAACGCAGGGGATGAACTCTCCCTGATTGAGTTGACCCCGGCTCAGCACTTCACCAAGCCACCGGCACGCTTCAGCGAAGCTTCGCTGGTGAAAGAGCTGGAAAAACGCGGTATCGGTCGCCCGTCTACCTATGCGTCGATCATTTCGACCATTCAGGATCGCGGCTATGTGCGTACGGAAAACCGTCGTTTCTATGCCGAGAAAATGGGTGAAATTGTCACCGATCGTCTGGAAGCTAACTTCCGCGATCTGATGAACTACGATTTTACCGCGCAGATGGAAAACAGCCTTGACCAGGTGGCTAACCACGAAGCCGAGTGGAAGAAGGTGCTCGATAGCTTCTTCGGCGACTTCACCGACCAGCTGGAAAAAGCAGAGAAAGACCCTGAAGAGGGTGGTATGCAGCCGAACCAGATGGTGCTGACCAGCATCGACTGTCCGACCTGCGGCCGCAAGATGGGATCCGTACTGCGACCACTGGCGTGTTCCTCGGCTGCTCAGGCTATGCCTTATCACCGAAAGAGCGCTGCAAAACCACCATCAACCTGGTGCCGGAAAACGAAGTCCTGAACGTGCTGGAAGGCGACGACGCGGAAACAAACGCATTACGTGCCAAGCGCCGCTGTAACAAGTGCGGCACCGCGATGGACAGCTACCTGATCGATCCGAAACGTAAGTTGCACGTCTGCGGTAACAACCCGACCTGTGACGGCTACGAGATTGAAGAGGGCGAATTCCGCATTAAGGGCTATGACGGTCCGATCGTGGAGTGTGAAAAATGTGGCTCTGAAATGCACCTGAAGATGGGGCGTTTTGGTAAATACATGGCCTGCACCAACGACGAGTGTAAAAACACACGTAAGATCCTGCGTAACGGTGAAGTGGCACCGCCGAAGGAAGATCCGGTTCCATTGCCGGAGCTGCCTTGCGAGAAGTCCGATGCCTATTTCGTCCTGCGTGACGGCGCGGCGGGTGTCTTCCTGGCAGCTAACACCTTCCCGAAATCACGTGAGACCCGTGCGCCGCTGGTGGAAGAACTGTACCGCTTCCGCGATCGCCTGGCCGAAAAGCTGCGCTATCTCGCCGATGCGCCGCAGCAGGATCCTGAAGGCAATAAGACGGTCGTGCGTTTTAGCCGTAAAACCAAGCAGCAGTACGTTGCTGCTGAAAAAGACGGTAAAGCGACCGGCTGGTCAGCATTTTTATGTTGACGGAAAATGGGTTGAAGGTAAGAAATAATCCTTAATTACCGTAACTTACCTGTAAAAGGGCCGGACATCCGGCCCTTTTTTATTGCCTGTTTATTATTTTTTGTTACGGGCTATACAGCAAAGATATAAATGATATAGTGGTTATAGTTAATCCTTTTCTTATTATCAAATCGTCTTAAGCGATTGCCCGTGTGCGCTCAATCGGATGGTCCGGCATGAAACTACAGCAGCTTCGCTATATCGTTGAGGTGGTCAACCACAACCTTAACGTCTCTTCCACTGCAGAAGGTCTTTATACCTCGCAACCTGGCATCAGTAAGCAGGTGCGTATGCTTGAAGATGAGCTGGGGATCCAGATTTTCGCCCGTAGCGGCAAACACCTCACTCAGGTTACCCCTGCGGGGCAAGAGATTATCCGTATCGCTCGCGAAGTGCTGTCGAAGGTCGATGCCATCAAATCGGTGGCAGGCGAGCACACCTGGCCTGATAAAGGTTCCCTGTATATCGCCACCACCCACACGCAGGCGCGCTACGCACTGCCTGGCGTGATCAAAGGCTTTATTGAGCGTTATCCTCGCGTTTCGTTGCATATGCATCAGGGCTCACCGACGCAGATTGCTGAGGCAGTATCCAAAGGCAATGCGGATTTTGCAATCGCCACCGAGGCGCTGCATCTTTATGACGATCTGGTCATGCTGCCTTGCTATCACTGGAACCGCTCGATTGTGGTGACCCCGGAACATCCTCTGGCGGCTAAAACATCGGTTTCTATTGAAGAGCTTGCCCAGTATCCGCTGGTGACCTACACCTTTGGCTTTACTGGCCGCTCTGAACTGGACACGGCCTTTAATCGCGCAGGCCTGACGCCGCGGATCGTCTTCACCGCCACCGATGCCGACGTGATTAAAACCTATGTGCGACTGGGGCTGGGGGTAGGGGGTCATTGCCAGTATGGCGGTAGATCCGGTTGCCGATCCCGATTTAGTACGTCTGGATACCCCAGGGGGTGTTCGGCCATAGCACCACGAAAATCGGCTTCCGCCGTAGCACCTTCCTGCGTAGCTATATGTATGATTTCATTCAGCGATTCGCGCCGCATTTAACCCGTGATGTCGTGGATACGGCAGTTGCCCTGCGTTCTAATGAAGACATCGAAGCGATGTTTAAAGATATTAAGCTGCCAGAAAAATAATCCCCTCCGGTATCTTTCCTGCGGAAAGATACCGTTATTCCCGCCCTCATCTGTATTAAAGCCCGCTTTCCGCTGTTTGATCATCAGATTAGCCAGAGCGTTATCACGCCTTTTGCCCGACCCGCTTACAAAAAGACAACAAAAATAGAAAATAAATAGCCGCTACGCAAACACCTCGTTTCATTTATATATTTCCGCTCAAAAGATTAGATATTTCACGGTACAGAGTTCGTAAATTCGCTGGATTTTCAACTAAAGTTTCTTTAGGATTTATCTCAACCATGATTACTTATACCAATTGTTTGGTATCTAAATGATAAGTGATATCGATTGTATGAGGTTAGCAATGCCGTCAGGACGACACGAGCCGCAACGGGACCCAGGACTTAAGCGTAAAGCCTGGCTGGCGGTGTTCTCGGTTCCACCCTGTTTTGGGTCGTGGTGGCATTACTGGTCTGGAAATATTGGGGTTAAAGATGACGGTACAGGGGCGTAGTGAAGCAGTGAAACCTATGTGTCAGCAACGTGACACTCGCCGCAAAGTCCGTAAAGCCGTGACAGATCACATTCCGGCTTCCTGGACGCTGTCGCCGCAACAGCAAGCTTTCATTGATTCGTTCGCAGAAGACGATACCAAAAAAACAATAATTCTGCCGCTCAGGCATAGCGCGTTAATAATCCAGTGCGCTTTTGTACTCTTAAATAAATACACATTAGCAATACCGAACTGAGCCAGACTCAGCCGTAAACAAATAAATAAAGACAGGTGTCACAATCATGAACAATATATCTGGAGCCAAATACTGGTCGTGGATCGCCGCGTTTTCCCTGTCGATTCTCTTCTGGTGCCAGCTGATCTGGCTCACCCTACACTGAAATAAAAGCCTCGCTTAAGCGGGGCTTTTTGTTTTTCCCCCTTCCATAAGTCTGCAAATTTGTCCATTTGGGTTGTTATCAAATCGTTACGGTGACGATGTGTTATCTTTAATTACGGCCCTGATAAAGGTCAGGGCATCGCAATCCCGGTAATTAAGGAGGAGCTTATGTCGTTAACCTTACGCGAAGCCAGTAAGGACACATTGCAGGCCGAGAACAAAACTTATCACTACTACAGCCTGCCGCTGGCCGCCAGGGAACTCCGGGGACATCGCACGTTTACCCAAGTCGCTTAAAGTATTACTGGAAAACCTCCTGCGCTGGCAGGATGACGTCTCTGTCCACCGCGGAGGATATTCACGCGCTCGCCGGGTGGCTGCAAAAATGCCCATGCCGACCGGGAGATAGCCTATCGTCCGGCCAGGGTCCTGATGCAGGACTTTACTGGCGTTCCGGCAGTGGTCGATCTGGCGGCGATGCGTGAAGCGGTTAAACGTCTTGGCGGCGATACTGCCAAAGTGAACCCCGCTTTCCTCCTGTGGACCTCGTCATCGACCACTCGGTCACCGTGGACCACCTTGGCGATGATGAAGCGTTTGAAGAGAACGTGCGCCTGGAGATGGAGCGTAACCACGAGCGTTATGTGTTTCTGAAGTGGGGCCAGCAAGCCTTCAGCCGCTTTTAGCGTGGTCCCGCCCGGCACCGGTATCTGCCACCAGGTCAATCTCGAATACCTTGGCAAAGCGGTGTGGAGCGAACTGCAGGATAAAGAGTGGGTGGCCTACCCGGATACGCTGGTCGGCACCGACTCGCACACCACCATGATCAACGGCCTTGGCGTACTGGGCTGGGGGTAGGGGGTATCGAAGCCGAGGCCGCCATGCTCGGTCAGCCGGTTTCCATGCTGATCCCTGACGTAGTCGGCTTTAAGCTGACCGGTAAACTGCGTGAAGGCATTACCGCCACCGATCTCGTGCTCACTGTTACCCAGATGCTGCGTAAGCACGGGGTAGTGGGCAAATTCGTTGAATTCTATGGTGACGGGCTGGACACCTTGCCGCTGGCAGACCGGGCCACCATTGCTAACATGGCGCCAGAATACGGCGCGACCTGTGGCTTCTTCCCAATCGACGGTGTGACGCTGGAGTATATGCGTCTGTCCGGGCGCAGCAGCGAGCAGGTTGCGCTGGTTGAAGCCTATGCCAAAGCGCAAGGGATGTGGCGTAACACGGGTGATGAACCGGTGTTCACCAGCACCCTGGCGTTGGATATGGGTGAAGTGGAAGCCAGTCTCGCCGGCCGAAACGTCCCGCAGGATCGCGTGGCGCTGGCCGATGTGCCGAAGGCGTTTGCCGCCAGCACAGAGCTTGAGGTCAATACCGCGCAAAAGGATAGCCGCCCCATTGATTACGTAATGAACGGCCATCAGTACCAGCTCCCGGATGGTGCGGTGGCGATCGCGGCCATTACCTCCTGCACCAACACCTCGAACCCCAGCGTGTTGATGGCGGCCGGACTGCTGGCGAAAAAAGCCGTTACCCTTGGGCTGAAACGCCAGCCGTGGGTAAAAGCCTCGCTGGCCCTGGCTCTAAAGTAGTGTCCGATTATCTGGCCCAGGCCCGGTTAACGCCGTATCTGGATGAGCTTGGCTTTAACCTGGTGGGTTATGGGTGTACCACCTGTATTGGTAACTCGGGGCCGCTGCCGGAGCCGATCGAAACGGCCATCAAGCAGGGCGATCTGACGGTAGGGCAGTCCTCTCCGGCAAACCGAAACTTCGAAGGTCGTATTCATCCGCTGATCAAAACCAACTGGCTGGCGTCACCCCCGCTGGTGGTGGCCTACGCCCTGGCTGGCAATATGAACATCAACCTGGCGACCGACCCACTGGGACACGATCGCAAAGGGGATCCGGTTTATCTGAAAGATATCTGGCCCTCGGCGCAGGAGATTGCCCTGGCGGTGGAAAAAAGTCTCTACCGATATGTTCCGCAAAGAGTATGCCGAGGTGTTTGAGGGCACGCCAGAGTGGAAAACCATTGAAGTGGCGCGCTCGGATACCTACAGCTGGCAGGATGATTCTACCTACATCCGTCTGTCGCCTTTCTTCGACGAAATGCTGGCGAACCTAAGCCGCTGGAAGATATTCACGGCGCTCGCGTGCTGGCCATCCTTGGCGATTCGGTGACGACCGACCATATCTCCCCGGCGGGGAGCATTAAAGCGGATAGCCCGGCAGGACGGTATCTGCAGAGTCGTGGCGTTGAGAGACGTGACTTCAACTCCTACGGATCTCGTCGCGGTAACCATGAGGTGATGATGCGCGGCACCTTCGCCAATATTCGTATCCGCAACGAAATGGTCCCTGGCGTAGAAGGGGATGACCCGCCATCTGCCGGGCAGCGAAGTGATCTCGATTTACGATGCCGCCATGAAGTATCAGCAGGAAGGCACGCCGCTGGCGGTAATTGCCGGGAAAGAGTACGGTTCCGGCTCCAGTCGCGACTGGGGCAGCAAAAGGGCCTCGACTGCTGGGCGTACGCGTGGTGATCGCCGAGTCCTTTGAACGTATCCACCGTTCAAACCTTATCGGGATGGGGATTTTACCGCTGGAGTTCCCGCAAGGGACATCGCGTAAAACACTGGGGCTGACGGGGGAAGAGCAGATCGATATCGCGGATCTGCAAAATCTGACGCCAGGCGCCACCGTGCGGTCAAACTGACCCGGGCAGATGGGCAGACGGAGATGCTGGACTGTCGCTGCCGAATTGATACCGCGACAGAGCTAACCTACTACCAGAACGACGGCATTTTGCACTATGTGATTCGTAATATGCTGAAGTAAAGCGCGTTAATCAGCCCGGCACACCAGGGTGTTGCCGGGCTGTTATTGTTACTCGCTAAGCAGGTGCCCGAGCTTCGCCGCTTTGGTATCCAGATAATGTTCGTTGTTCGGGTTACGGCCCACGATCAGCGGCACACGTTCCACGATGTTGATCCCGGCTTCGGTGAGGATCTCGACTTTACGCGGATTATTAGTCAGCAGACGCACTTCATCCACGCCCAGCAGCTTGAACATATCGGCGCACAGGGTGAAATCACGCTCGTCGGCTGCAAAACCTAACTGGTGGTTGGCTTCTACGGTGTCGTACCCTTGATCCTGCAGGGCATAGGCGCGGATCTTATTCAGCAGGCCGATATTACGACCTTCCTGGCGGTGATACAGCAGGATGCCGCGGCCTTCTTCCGCGATATGCGACAGGGCGGCTTCCAGTTGAAAACCACAATCGCAGCGCAGGCTAAACAGGGCATCACCCGTCAAACACTCGGAATGAACGCGAGCAAGTACCGGCGTCTGCCCGGAGGTATCTCCGTACACTAACGCAACGTGATCCTGCCCGGTTGCCAGTTCTTCAAAACCCACCATCAGGAAATCGCCCCCATGGGGTTGGCAGATTGGCTTCTGCCACACGTTTAAGCTGCATGTGATTCTCCAGAAAATGCTGACACGCCTTGTGTCTGTTGCCTGTTTGGCTGTCGGTATTGACTTATTTTGCCACAAGCTGCGCGGGTTCACCTAATCACCGCCAGCTTAACGAACGTTAAACGCACAATCCGACATTTTTACGCAGCCGTAATTTTTCGGTTATGATTGTGGGGCTTACCGAAAAAAGGAGATGACATGCTTTCTATTGCCCGCCGTACGGCGGTTGGCGCAGGGATATTACTCATTATGCCTGTGGCTGTATGGATATCAGGCTGGCAGTGGGAGCCTGGCACAAATAGCGCCTGGCTGAAGGCATTGTTCTGGATCACGGAAACAGTCACCCAACCCTGGGGCATTATTACGCATGCGCTCTTGTGCGGTTGGTTTTTATGGTGCCTGCGTTTCCGCCTGCGGCCCGCCATCATGCTCTTTGCCATTCTCGCTGGCGTGATTCTGGTCGGCCAGGGACTCAAATCCTGGGTGAAAGATCGGGTGCAGGAGCCGCGTCCATTTGTCGTCTGGCTGGAAAAAACTCACCATGTGCCGGTCGACGACTTCTACAATTTAAAGCGTAAAGAACGCGGTGAGCTGGTGAAAGAACAGCTTACTGAACAGCAGGCTGTCCCGACATTCTTACGTAAGCACTGGCAAAAAGAGACTGGCTTTGCCTTTCCGTCCGGGCACACGATGTTTGCCGCAAGCTGGGCATTGTTGGGGGTAGGGCTGCTGTGGCCGCGTCGGCGCACATTAACCATCGCGTTTCTGCTGGTGTGGGCGACGGGAGTCATGGGGAGCCGCCTGCTGCTCGGCATGCACTGGCCGCGGGACCTGGTGGTAGCCACTCTGATGTCATGGCTACTCATCACCTGCGCCACCTGGCTTGCTCAGCGCGTCTGCGGCCCACTCACGCCGCCGGTAGAAGAGAAGCGGGAAATAGCCGACCGAGACCAGGAAAGCTGACAGCGGTTGAAATTCTCATATTTAGTCGCACATCTAACCGTGGCGCGATGCTTTTTCCGTTTCGCGCCCGTCCTGAAAATGGTAGTTTATAAGGCTGGCTACGCTATGTTGAACACTCTTTATTCGCTCAAACCACATAACGGGAAGTAATGTGAAATATTTACTCATTTTCTTACTGGTGCTGGCGATTTTTGTCATTTCCGTCACATTGGGTGCGCAAAACGATCAACAGGTAACGTTTAATTATCTGCTGGCGCAAGGCGAATATCGGATTTCCAGCCTGCTTGCGGTACTTTTTGCGGCAGGGTTTGCAATCGGCTGGCTTATTTGCGGCCTGTTCTGGCTGAAAGTGCGAGTATCGCTGGCGCGTGCCGAACGTAAAATTAAACGTCTTGAATACCAAATTGCGCCCCCGACCGACGTTCCGGTAAGTTCAGGTGTGCCGGTAGCGAAGGAATAATCGAAGATGCTGGAGTTGTTGTTTCTGCTTTTGCCTGTAGCCGCAGCCTATGGCTGGTATATGGGCCGCAGAAGTGCGCAACAAACAAAACAGGATGAAGCTAACCGCCTTTCACGCGACTATGTCGCCGGGGTTAACTTCCTTCTGAGCAACCAACAGGATAAAGCGGTAGACCTGTTCCTCGAGATGTTGAAAGAGGATACCGGGACCGTTGAGGCCCATCTTACTCTCGGTAATCTGTTCCGCTCCCGCGGCGAAGTTGACCGCGCCATCCGCATCCACCAGACCTTAATGGAAAGCGCCTCTTTAACCTATGAGCAGCGTCTGCTGGCTGTACAGCAACTTGGTCGCGACTACATGGCGGCAGGGTTGTACGATCGCGCCGAAGAGATGTTCAACCAGCTGGTGGACGAAACCGATTTCCGTATCAGCGCCCTGCAACAGCTTCTCCAGATTTATCAGGCTACCAGCGAATGGCAGAAAGCAATCGATGTTGCGGAACGCCTGGTGAAGCTGGGTAAAGACAAACAGCGTGTTGAAATCGCCCATTTCTATTGCGAGCTGGCTCTGCAGCAGATGGGCAATGAAGACATGGATAAAGCCATGGCGCTCCTCAGGAAGGGCGCAGCCGCCGATCGCAGCAGCGCACGCGTCTCCATCATGATGGGCCGCGTTTACATGGCAAAAGGCGATTATCAGAAGGCGGTAGAGAGTCTGCTGCGGGTGATCGATCAGGATAAAGAGCTGGTCAGCGAAACCCTCGAGATGCTGCAAACCTGCTATCAGCAACTGGGTATGGTTGAAGAGTGGGTAGCCTTCCTGCGCCGCTGCGTGGAAGAGAATACCGGCGCTTATGCGGAGCTAATGCTGGCGGATGTCGTCCAGGATCACGAAGGCACTGACACGGCGCAGGTCTATATTACACGGCAGCTTCAGCGCCATCCCACCATGCGCGTCTTCCATAAGCTGATGGATTATCACCTGAACGATGCGGAGGAGGGGCGCGCTAAAGAGAGCCTGATGGTGCTGCGCGACATGGTTGGCGAACAGATCCGCAGTAAGCCGCGCTATCGCTGCCAGAAGTGTGGTTTCACCGCCTATACGCTCTACTGGCACTGTCCGTCGTGCCGCGCCTGGTCCACCATTAAGCCGATTCGCGGCCTGGATGGGCAGTAATTTTTAAAAAAAAAGCCATTTTAGTTACAACATACTTATAGGTGTTTTTCGTTCTGGCCGGTGCGCGCTGTGGCCTGGCAGGAATGGAAATGGAACCTGTTAATTTCAGCGATGCACAGGTAGAATGCACGCCGTTTAACATTCCCGCGCCGATGCGGCGCCCATCGACGAGAAGGTCCGGTCATGACGTCTGTAGCTCCCTCTTCTTCCCGCGCAGTTACTGAATCTCCTGTTGTTGTCGCCCTGGATTATAATAATCGCGATAACGCGCTTGCGTTCGTTGATCGTATTGACCCACGCGACTGCCGCCTGAAAATCGGCAAAGAGATGTTCACGCTTTTTGGTCCGCAAATCGTGCGTGATATGCAGCAGCGCGGCTTTGATGTCTTTCTGGATCTGAAATTCCACGATATTCCTAACACGACGGCCCATGCGGTCGCGGCGGCAGCCGAGCTGGGAGTGTGGATGGTGAACGTTCATGCCTCCGGTGGGGCAAGAATGATGACTGCAGCCCGTGAAGCCCTGCTGCCGTTTGGTAAAGACGCGCCATTACTGATTGCTGTCACCGTGCTGACCAGCATGGAAGCCAGCGACCTGCAGGATCTGGGGGTGACACTGTCACCCGCCGAACATGCTGAGCGTCTGGCACGCCTGACCCACAACTGCGGACTTGATGGCGTGGTTTGCTCTGCCCAGGAAGCGGTGCGTTTTAAAAACGCTATCGGGCAGGACTTTAAGCTGGTCACGCCAGGTATTCGTCCTCAGGGTAGCGATGCCGGCGATCAGCGCCGCATTATGTCCCCGGAGCCAGGCGCTGGCGGCGGGCGTGGACTATATGGTTATTGGTCGTCCGGTGACCCAGTCTGCGGATCCGGCGCAAACCCTGAAAGCCATCAACGCAACACTTCACAAGGGGGCGTAATGCGCGATACCAACAGTCGCCTGGTCTATTCGACCGATGCCGGGCGCATCGATGAACCAAAAGCGGTCGCTGAGCGCCCGAAAGGCGACGGCATTGTACGTATTCAACGCCAGACCAGCGGGCGTAAAGGGAAGGGCGTATGCCTGGTGACCGGCATTGATGCCGATGATGCTACCCTCGCATCGATTGCCGCAGAGCTGAAAAAAAAATGCGGCTGCGGCGGGTCAGTTAAGGATGGCGTAATTGAAAATCCAGGGCGATAAGCGGGATCTCATTAAATCCCTGCTGGAAGCGAAAGGAATGAAAGTGAAATTAGCGGGCGGCTGACGCTAAACAATAAAATAAGCCACGGCCGGAGCCGTGGCTTAATATTCTTATATTTTTATAAGACTATAAATAACAATGTCTTATAATTGACTGCGATGGCAATCGGTATTACTTTACTTACTTACCTCGTGACCGATAATCCCACCCACCGCGGCACCACCTAAGGTACCCAGGGCGCTACCATCAGTTAAGACAGAACCACCGATTGCGCCAGCACCAGCACCAATCGCTGTGTTACGACTTTGTTTGCTCATGCCAGAGCATGCGCTCAGTGATAACGCCAGCGTGACAGCCAGCATAGCAGCGGATAATTTTTTGCTGTTAATTGACATAACTCATTCTCCTGAAATAGTGATCCATGGAAATGATTCTGCCTAAATAAGTGTAAAACTATTTAGCCCGTTTTCCATGAAACTGTTCGCGCAGGCGTTACGAAATCACGCAGGTGATAGTTACTTCCTGTTATATCGCTAACATTAATTTTACGTCTTTATCACTGATCCAACAGGTAAATAGTCTTAAAGGATGGTTCAGAATAATCTCAGAGCGAAAGGGCAGTAACACGCCCGACGAACCGGGCGCAGGGAGGGGAGATCAGGCAGGTTTTTTAACGATGTCGACGATCAGTCCGTCATGCTGCAATTTCTCACTGTGGACCGCTTTAATGCCCTCGTCGGTAATTACCCGGCTAAAGCGGGAGGCAGGCCCCATAGTGTAGGGATGCACTGCGCCGAACTTGGTGCTGTCGGTCAGCACAATCGTTTCGCCACCTTTCTCAAGCACCGCGTTCACCACATCCGAGCGCATCATGTCACGCCCGGTAAAGCCGGTCTCCGGCTGCCAGCCATCAATGCCGATAAAGGCCTTGCTGAAATGAACCTGTTGAACATACTGGCGCGTAAGCGGACCCACCATGCTTTCGCTTTTTTTCTGATAAATGCCGCCCAACAAAATGACTTCACTGCGCGTCTCTTTCAGAAGATGAGCAATGTAGCTGCTCACCGTCACGATGGTGACTTCCTCTTTCTGCTCGGCCAGGGTACGTGCGAGCAGAGCGTTACAGCTGCCGTTCTCGATAAACACCGTTTCGCCGTTATTCACCAGGGAAGCGGCAAACTCCGCCAACTCACGTTTCAGGGCGTAGTTGTTCATCATGCGCGTTTCGACATCTTCGCTGTCCAGCGGCACGGCATAGCCATGCGCGCGGCGCAGATAACTCATTTTTTCCAGAAGATTGAGGTCCTGGCGGATAGTGACTTCAGACACGCCAGTGCTTTTAGCCAGATCAACGACGCTTACACGTCCTGTGTCGATCACCATCTGTAATATTATTTGTTGTCGGGAATTCATAGTATCCAAATTAAAACGGCGCAGCCGTTAGTTGAAAACTGACATAACTACGTGAGCTGCTGAGGTCTTTAAACTTCCCACGGCGATTGAGGCGGGACTTCATCGGTATCTTTCTGCGCACCCGCCTGAGCCAGTAATTCTGATTTTAATATTTCGAGATTACGCAGAGCAGAGTTCACATCACCTGCAACCAGAATATCCAGTACAGTATCAATACGTTGGGCAACTTTCAGTGCATCGATATCAGACATAACCTCATCCCTAAATGAAAAGTGAATAAATTCAATGATGCAGAAATTGAAGGCAAAAGAGAAGGGAAAAAATGTGCAAACGAAAGTCCATTAATGGTAGTGATATTTTGATACTTCTTTATACAGGGGAGTTAGGTAGTGGATTAGTCTAATTCTGCGCGCAAGGCGCTTTTTTCTATGAGGAATTAGACTATGACAATTATCAATCAGGCTACCTGTAAACTGTTTACTGATTCTGCACGATTCACCCAGCTCGCAGGTTACTACGAAGAGGAAAGACGTACTGTGTGGATGATGCTGCGAGCACAGCCACGCCCTTGCTTCAATCATGCTTTGATTGAGGAGATCATGAACCTGTCCTGGCTGGTCAGGCAGTCCGGGTTTGACGTTGATTTTTGGGTGACCGGATCGCTGGTGCCGGATATGTACAATACCGGCGGTGATTTACGCTTCTTTGTTGACTGCATTGAGAATGGCCGTCGCGAAGCGCTACGGGCGTATGCCCGCGCCTGTGTGGACTGTGTTCATGCTGCGTCGCGAGGCTTCGATACCGGGGGCCGATCACCCTGTCGATGGTAGAAGGCAGTGCGCTTGGCGGTGGATTCGAAGCCGCGCTGGCGCACCACTTTTTACTGGCGCAGCGGGACGCGCGCTTAGGCTTCCCGGAGATCGCCTTTAATCTTTTCCCAGGCATGGGAGGCTACTCGCTGGTGGCGCGCCGTTCCGGCATGAAACTGGCCGAGGAGCTGATCTACAAAGGGGAGTCACACACGGCGGAATGGTATGAGCAGCAGGGGCTGGTGGATGTTCTGTTCGAACCCGGTCAGGGCTATGTGGCGACACGTACCTTTATCGACACGTTACAGCCTAAAATGAACGGTGTCAGAGCCCATGCTGCGCGCCCGTCAGCGGGTCATGCAGTTTGCCACGCAGTGAGTTAATGGACATCACGGAAGACTGGGTAGAGGCTGCATTCTGCCTGCAGCCGAAAGACGTGGCCTATATGCAGCGGCTGGTTCAGCTCCAGGACCGCCACACCGCATCAGGCCTGCGTAAAGCCAGCTAACGCGCATTGCGTGACTGATAACGTTTAAACCCATCGCTCGAATGCGACAACGGGCATGGGCTTAGCAAAAAGAAAACCCTGTCGTTCGTTGACGCCATTCTTCGTCAGAAAGGCGTCTTCTTTAGCACTCCTCTACCCCTTCCGCTATGACCTGCAAATTCAGCGCCTGGGCGACGGCAACAATCGCGCGCACCAGCGACTGCGAAACCGACTGCTTATGAATATCACGTACAAACGCCTGATCGAGCTTTATGGCATCGATGGGGAAGCGGGCCAGTTGCGACAGCGAGGAGTAACCGGTGCCAAAATCATCGAGATGGATCTGCGCCCCCCAGCTTGCTGAACTGCTGAATTACCGATAGCGCCAGCTCTTCGTTCTCAATCAGGCAGCTTTCCGTCAGCTCCACATCAATCGGGCAGTACTCAAAATTAAGGTCCTTCAGGGCCTGTTTCAAATCGCTGAAGATGGTCTGATCGGCCAGCTGGCGGGCCGAGACGTTAACGGCGACCCGCAGGTTAATACCTTTATCGCGCCATTTAGCGACCTGGCGCACCACATCAAGCATGACCCAGCGGCCCAGCGGCACGATAAGCCCGGACTCTTCGGCATAGGAGATAAATTCGAGCGGCGGGATAAGCCCGCGCTCCGGCGACTGCCAGCGAACCAGCGCTTCAAGGGTCTTGACCTCGCCGCGCCAGGTGATTTTTGGCTGATAGTGGATCACCAACTGGTCGTTATCCAGCGCCTTGCGCAGGTTGGTGTCCAGCCACAGGTATTCAAAAACACGCTGATTCATTTCTGGCGAAAAGACGCAGAACGTACCGCGCCCGTTCTCTTTGGCGGTGTACATGGCGGTGTCGGCATTGCGGATCACGCTTTCACGATCGGTCCCGTGCTGCGGGGCGAGAGAAATACCCAGCGAACAGCCGGTATAGACTTCGATTAAACCAATGCGGAAGGGCTGGCGCAGGCGTGTCAGGATCCGCGGAGGCCATAGCCTCCAGCGCGCCCTGCGAGGTATTCGTCGCCAGCACGATGAACTCATCGCCGCCCAGACGAGCCAGAAGCTGGCCCTCTTCCAGACAGCTGAGGATCGCCAGCGCCACGGCCTGTAAAAGCTGATCGCCAAACATATGTCCGTAGGCGTCATTAACTTTTTTGAAATTATCGAGGTCAAGGTAGACCACACCCACCTGGCCCTCGCCACGCGTGTCGATCGCAGCACTGATCAGATCGTGTATGGCATTGCGGTTTGGCAGGCCGGTGATGGTATCGGTATTGGCGAGCACCCGGAGTCGCTCCTGGGCGCGGCGCTCTTCAGTAATATCCGTCCCGGAACAGATAAGGAAAATTTCATTTTTGCCGCTGCCACTGTGCACAAATTTATTGCGAAACAAGAACAGGCGCTGCCCTTTGCGCGTTTTGATCCAGCGTTCCACTTCATAGGAGCTACCGTCACGAAAAAAAACCGCTGATATTACGGCGGGATGCGGCGGCTTCGCTACGGCTCATGAACAATTTGAAGACGTTCTGGCCGATAACTTCATGCTCTTTCATCCCGGTATACTCTTCGCTCAGACGATTAAAGCGCTGAATATTGCCGTGCCGGTCAAGGATGACAATGACTGAATTGGCTTCCGGAAACCACCTGTTCAGCAAAAGATAAACCTTGCGCCAGGTCGCGGGCAACAGAAGGGGTGTCGTGCCAGGCAGAGGCGGTGCCGGCCCACTCTTTTTTAGTAATCTTGCGGCCCACCAGATGCACAGGTACTTCGGAGCCGTACAGGGAGAGCGTCATGGTAATGCTGGAGGTAATCACCGTCATCTGGCGAATATGATTTGCCTGTTCGTCGGTCAGGGCGACTACTTGCGTCGTATCTGCGCTTTCACTGGCCGCAAGATGAAGCGCATTGCTGTCTGCCGTTAACCGCCACCAGGGACTGTGGGGTGCCCATGTAACGAAACAGCAAATTTTGCTCCACATCGTCAATCATGCTCTCTCCCAGGCGCACTCAATTGCACACAATGTGCATTTTCAGTCGGTTTAATCACGTTAAAACGGCGCTGATTCAAGGCTAAACTTATTGTTTTTTCCCAGTATTCTTATATTAGAACGAGAATGGCGAAAAAGGATACAGGCGAATGAATATTCTGAGAACACAAAATGGCGTGAACCCGCCCGTCGCAAATAATTGTGATCGCTTTTGGCAAATTTGGCAGGAAAAGATAAGTAAAAGTGATGAGTATCAGGTTTTAGAGGTAATAAAAAAGTCGACCACCCGGTGGGGTGAGTCCGACTTTTTCGCAGCGAACTATCAGACCGCAGGGCGGGCGATAACGCTGCGTGTTTCCATGCGGACTTCAGCGATAGTAACGTCGATAACCTCGGTCACCTTATAAGCCACTTCGCCTTTAATCTGAACAGTGCCGTTCTCCTGGCTACAGACCAGTTCATCACGCACGGCGTGCAGGAACGGTGCCGGAATAAATGCCACGGCGCCGTTATCCACCAGACGAACGCGCATACCGCCGCGGCTGATATCGATGATTTCAGCCGCAAAACGGGTGTCACAGTCCCGGCTTTGTCTTTCAGGAAAGCGGGCATACAGCCAGTCACCCACATCGCGCTCCGCCATGCGGTTAAGACGACGACGCTCTGCCATCTGCACGGTGGTCTCGTCCTGCGGACGGCAATGGTTTCACCTTTGACGATAGCTTTAAGCAGGCGGTGGTTCACCATATCGCCATACTTACGGATCGGTGATGTCCAGGTTGCATAAGCTTCCAGACCCAGACCAAAGTGCGGGCCAGGTTCGTGCTGATCTCCGCGAAAGACTGGAAACGACGAATGCGGCTGTCGAGGAACCCAGATGGCTGTGCATCCAGCTCACGACGCAGCTTACAGAAGCCGTTCAGCGTCAGCACTTCCTGTGGATCGACATGCACGTCGTGGGTCTTCAGCAGGGCAGCCAGCGCTTCGCTGTTTGCCGGATCAAAGCCGGTATGCACGTTATAAATACCGAAACCGAGCTGGTCGCGCAGCACGCGGGCCGCACAGATGTTGGCCGCAATCATTGACTCTTCGACGATGCGGTTAGCAATGCGACGCGGCTCAGCAACGATATTCAGCACTTCGCCTTTTTCACCGAGGATAAAGCGGTAGTCAGGGCGGTCCTTGAACACCAGCGCATGGGTTTTACGCCACTCGCTGCGGCTCAGGCAGACGCGTTGCAACAGACGGATCTGTTCGGCAATGGCGTCGTTGGCAGGCTGCCAGCTACCGCTGTTTTCCAGCCAGTCAGAGACTTCGTCGTACACCAGCTTGGCTTTCGACTCGATGGTTGCGGCAAAGAACTCAATGTTCTCTTCGATAGTGCCATCGCTGGCGATGGTCATACGACAGGCGAGGACCGGACGCACGGCGTTGGCTCGCAGCGAGCATAAGTCATCAGACAGTTCACGCGGCAGCATCGGGATGTTAAAGCCCGGGCAGGTAGTTGGTGGAAGCGCGGATTTTAGCCGACTCATCCAGCGGGTGCCTTCAGCAATCCAGGCCGTCGGATCGGCAATCGCCACGGTTAACAGCAGTTTGCCGTCAGCCTGCTCTTCCACATACAGCGCATCGTCCATATCTTCGGTGCTGGCACTGTCGATGGTCACAAAATTGAGCGCAGTGAGATCGCGACGCGTCAGACCTTCGTCCAGCATCTCCGTCGCCGCGCCTTCAGGCGCTTCTTTTTCCAGGTTATGGCGTGCCAGCGTGACCCACCATGGCACGAAATGATCGTCGCCAAATGTAATAAACTGGGTCAGTTCAGCATAAAAACCGCGGTCGCCCTTCAGAGGGTGACGGCGCATTTCAGCCACGGCCCAGTCACCTTCTTTGAAATCATGCGCGACACCGCGCTCGGCGCGGCAAGGGATGGCGTCTTTCAGCAGGGGATGGTCCGGGATGATGGACAGACGGTCATCTTTACGCAGTACCTTACCGACAAAACGGGTCAGGAAGGGTTCGATCAACTCTTCAGGCTCGGCGGATTCACGATCCTTTTCGCTATGGATCACAGCGGTAATACGATCGCCGTGCATCACTTTCTTCATCTGCGGAGGCGGAATGAAGTAGCTTTTCTGCGCATCGACTTCAAGGAAGCCAAAGCCTTTTTCCGTGGCTTTTACCACCCTTCAGCACGTGGCGTCTGGGAATGCAGTTGCTGTTTAAGCTGCGCTAGCAGCGGGTTGTCCTGGAGCATAGTGATCTATTTTCGTAGCCATTGAGCGGCTGACAGTTTTACGCGAATCTCACTGCTACAGCAAGCGCTCTTTAGGTAATTAGTATGGTTATTCGCCTCTGCCAATGGCGATCTTCAGACGGTTCAACCAGCCGCAAAAGCGCTCCAGGTCAGCAGGTTGATAGCCTGAGCCGGGGAAAGCCCCTCATCCGTTAACGGGGTAAATTGCGCAGCGCTGAACTGATCCGGCGAGCGCGCCAGCTGCTCTATCGCGCGTCTCACTGGCTCATCCAGGGCAGGAGATGTCTGTGCGGCATGGATCCCGCTGACCAGAATTTCACCTGTGTAATCGAGGATCGCCGGTTCATGACACCAGCACCGGCGTGAGCTGCCGCAACAGCGGCTCAGCCTGCCAGCGCTCAAGCGACGCCAGTTGTTGTGCACTGGCATTGCATTGCTCAACGCCCGGGACAACTGGCTCCCAGGTGTCCATGTTCAGCACATTATCGTCTATCAGAGCGTGCGGCGGGATGTGGTGCCCGGGCAGCCAGCGAACAGGATGCCCGAGAAGGGCCTGGAAGACCGCCACGACCCGCGGCCTGAAAGCCAACAAAGCCGATAATCTGATTGATGGTCACAATGTCGTAGACCGTCAGGCCCACGTCATCTAGTTCCTGCTGTGCCTTGCTGTCGATCACATCGGGTGAGCTGGCAAGCTGGCGGGCATACTGAGTGATTTGGGCGAGGCGGCGATTACTTTCACGGGAGGAGTCAGGACCGGGGAGGGGGGCAAGTAGCGCGGCGTAGTGATTACAGAGCCGCTGCACGCCGCACACCTGTGCCACGGTCAGGGCCGTGCTGAACCGGTCATACGCGCTGAACGTGCGCAGGCGATTTACCGGCACGGCGCGTGGGAAAAAGAGGTCGCACAGCGCCCGGGCCGGGGTCAACCAGCGCTCACAGGCCGCCAGCAGCGAGGCCGGTAAAGCGAGGTTCAACAAAAAACGATCCGCCACCTGTGCGGCTTCGGGAACCAAAGGCAGGACTTCCGTCGGGCTGCTACTGGACTGGGTCTCGTGATACCAGTGGCCTTTGCCAGAAATACGGCGTTGTTCCATGAGCATTCCTTGATCTCAACATAGCGATCAATATCCTGGCGTAAGGCGGATAAGCGGAAAAATATTGTTAGGTGATAACAAATAGCGGAACGGAATAACGAGGGGAAAAACAGCAGGAGAAACCCGACAGACAGGTGCTGCCGGGCACACCTTCCCGCCGGAGCGGGAAGGGCACGAACTTATTTGATTTCCAGCTCGTTCATTGCAGCGATGTTGAAACCGCCGTCAACGTGAACCACTTCGCCAGAGATGCCAGCAGAGAGGTCAGAGCACAGGAACGCTGCGGAGTTACCCACGTCTTCGATGGTAACGGTGCGACGGATTGGGGTAACGGCTTCGCAATGCGCCAGCATTTTACGGAAGTCTTTGATGCCGGAAGCGGCGAGAGTACGGATTGGACCCGCAGAGATACCGTTGACGCGCACGCCTTCAGGACCCATTGCGTTCGCCATGTAGCGCACGTTTGCTTCCAGAGAGGCTTTCGCCAGGCCCATCACGTTGTAGTTCGGGATGGCGCGCTCAGCACCCAGGTAGGACAGGGTCAGCAGAGCAGAACCTGGGTTCAGCATGCTGCGGCAGGCTTTTGCCATCGCTACAAAGCTGTAGGAGCTGATGTCGTGGGCAATTTTGAAGCCTTCACGGGTGACCGCGTTCACGTAGTCGCCATCCAGCTGATCGCCTGGTGCGAAACCGATGGAGTGAACGAAACCGTCAAATTTCGGCCAGGTTTTTGCCAGCTCAGCGAACATGCCGTCGATGCTTTCATCTTGTGCAACGTCGCATTCCAGAATGATGCTGGAATCCAGCTGCGCGGCAAACTCTTCTACGCGGCCTTTCAGCTTGTCGTTCTGGTAGGTGAATGCCAGCTCAGCGCCTTCGCGATGCATAGCCTGTGCGATGCCGTATGCGATGGACAGTTTGCTGGCAACGCCAGTCACCAGAATGCGCTTACCGGAAAGAAAACCCATAGCTCTAATCCTTATATTCATTGTTGTGGCGGCTGTCATCTGTTTGGACAACCGTCGTTAAAACGCGGCGATAATAGCATGTGTCGCGTACAGTGTTAATCCGACCACTCCATACGGGGCAGGTCAGCGGTCTTTTCGCCATGCATCGGCGGTTAAGGCTTCGCCAAAATGCCCGGCAATTAAACGTTTTGTCAGGTCGTGAAGCGGCGAGGCCAACACCGATGCGGTACTGCCGCGCTCCACTACCGAGCCTTCATGCATCACCATCACCTGATCGCTGATGTGCTTCATCATCCCCAGATGCTGGGTCACGTAGATATACGAGATACCCTGTTTCTCCTGCAACTCCAGCATCAGATTGATTAACTGTGAACGCATCGACATATCCAGCGAGGCCAGCGCTTCGTCAGCGATGATGACTTTTGGCCGCAGGATCAGCGCGCGGGCAAGGCCGAGACGCTGCTTTTGGCCGGGTGCCAGCATATGCGGATAATAGCTGACATGATCCGGCAGTAGCCCAACCATCCGCAGGGTCTCAATTATCTGCTTACGGCGCGCTTCGAACTCCAGATCGGTATTCAGACGCAGTGGAAAATCGAGGATCTGCGAGATACGCTGGCGCGGGTTCAGCGAGGTCGAAGGATCCTGAAAAATCATGCGGATCCGCTGACTGCGGAACGAGTAATCACCAAATTTCAGCAGATGGTCGTCAATCAGTACGTCGCCATCAGAGGGTTCGATCATACCGGCCAGCATTTTTGCCAGCGTTGATTTCCCCGAACCGTTCTCGCCGATGATCGCCAGGGTCTGCTTTTCCCGCAGGGTAAAGCTCAGCGGCTTTACCGCTTCGACGGTCTGGCGATGGAACAAACCGGTGCGATAGCGAAAGGTCTTACTCAGGTTGCGCACTTCCAGCAAGGTTTCGACCATGTCACTCTTTCTCCATGTTCAGCGGGAAATGGCAGGCAAAGAGGTGGTTCCTCGGCCCGGCAAGGCGCGGGGTTTCAATGCATTTACGCTGCGCATAGGGGCAGCGTGGCCCCAGGCGGCAGCCAATCGGCAGATGCTCAAGAAGCGGGATCGCCCCCGGCAAGGTGTTGAGGCGGCTTTTATGCGGCATGGCGCTGCCAAAATCGGGGATCGCCCGGATCAGCGCCTGGGTGTAGGGGTGATGTGGCATGGTAATCAGATCTTCGCTGCCGGCGGTTTCCACGGTCTGTCCGCAGTACATCACGTCAATTTTATCTGCCCATTTGCTCAGCATCTGCAGGTCATGGCTGATCAGCAGAATAGTAGTGTTGTTGTTCTGGTTCAGCCGCGTGAGCAGGCGGAAAATTTGCGCCTGGGGTGGTGGGTTCCATCGCATTGGTCGGTTCATCGGCAATCAGCAGGCGTGGCTGGTTGGCCAGCGCAATGGCGATCATCACTTTCTGACACTCACCGTCGGTCAGCTCATACGGGAAGCTGCGCATGGCGTCTTTGTGATCCTTAATCCCCACCCGGTGCAAGAGCTCGATGGTCCGGCGTTTGCGCCAGCCAAAACGCTGCCACCAGCGGCCTTTATAGGTCCAGCCGGGAATGTTCTGCATCAGCTGCTTACCAACACGTTCGGACGGATCGAGGCAGGACTGCGGCTCCTGAAAAATCATCGACACGTTGTGGCCCACCAGCTTACGCCGCTCGCGGGCGGAGAGGCGCAGCAGGTCGATATCATCAAAACGCATCCGGTCGGCGGTGACGCGCCAGTTATCTTTCGCCACGCCGCATATGGCTTTGGCAATTAAACTTTTTGCCCGAGCCAGACTCGCCCACCAGTCCGCGGATCTCGCCTTCGCTCAGGGTAATGCTGACGCGGTCAACCGCTTTTCACCCAGCCTTCGCTGGTTTTTATTTCAATCGTCAGATTACGAATGTCCAGTAATGGCATTATTCCACCCCCGCCACAATGGCGCGACGAATGCCGTCGCCAAGCAGGTTCACCAGTAACACACTTATCATGATCGCCGCGCCCGGCAGCATCACCGTCCACGGCGCCACGTAGATCAATTCCAGCGCGTCGCCCAGCATTGCCCCCCATTCCGGGGAGGGGAGTTGCGCGCCCAGGTCGAGAAAACCGAGCGCAGCGATATCGAGGATCGCCATCGACAGGGCGCGGGGTGATCTCGGTCACCATCCCGGAGGCGATATTAGGCAGCACCGCGAACCACAGAATATTTAAGGTGGGTGGCGCCATCCAGACGGGCGGCAACCACGTACTCTTTTTTCCAGCTCATCGTGAACCAGGCTATAGACCGAGCGCACCATGCGCGGCAGCAGCGCCAGCCCACACCGCAAACCATAGCGTGGGTCAGGTGCGGGCCGGAGAACGCCACCACGATGATCGCCAGCAGCAGCGACGGAATCGACAGCAGGGTGTCGAGAATGTGGTTTGTCACTGCCGAGCGCAGGCCGTGGGTTGACCCGGCGACAATGCCCAGCACCAGCCCACACAGGGTGGCCGCCAGGGTGACCACAAACGCGCCGCCGACCGTGGGTTGCTGCGCCGCTCAGCAGACGACTTAAGACATCGCGCCGAGATCGTCGGTACCGAGGAAGAACGAGACTTCGCCGTAGCGTGACCAGGAGGGCGGTAACAGCTGATAAGCCGAGGAACTGCTGGTCGATACCGTAGGGCGCAAACCAGGATCCCAGGACGCAGAGCAGCGCCAGGCCGCCGCAGCCGTACAGGCCGATCATCGCCGTGGTAATCGCCATAAAAGTTACGCCACACGGTGCGCAACGCCCCGGGCGTGCGCTTTTCACTGTATACGCTATCGTAAGGCATACCATTCCTTATGTTTCAGCGGGTTAGCCATAGCGCCCAAAATATCGGATATCACGTTTAACAATAATCACCAGCGCGCCAATCACCATCACGCCTGCGGAGATCGCGGCGTAATCCTGCTGGCGGATGGCGTTAATCAGCCAGCGCCCCAGGCCCGGCCAGCTAAAGACCATCTCGGTGATCATCGCCAGGGTCAGCATGGTAGAAAATTGCAGGCCTAGCCGCGGGATCACCGGCGGCAGGGCATTATGTAGAACATGGCGACGTAAAATCGTCAGCCGCGACAGCCCGCGCGTAGCAGCGGCTTTGACATAGTTCTTATCGAACACCTCGATGGTGCTGATGCGCATCAGTCGGATCACCTCGGTGGTCGGCGCAACGGCCAGCGCCAGCACCGGCAGCACCATGTGGCGCACGGCGCTGATAATCATCTCATGCCGCCAGACCGAATCTGAGAGCCAGGGCGTCAATAATGGCGAAACCGGTCACCGTCTTCACCTCATACAACAGGTCAAAACGCCCGGACACCGGCAGCCAGCCCAGCGTCAGTGAGAAAAAGAGCGTCAATAGCAGCGCCAGCCAGAATACCGGTACCGAAAAGCCGAGCAGGGCGATGGCGCTGATGAATTTATCCTGCCACTTGTTGCGGGTGATCCCGGCGAGCATCCCCACCGGGATCCCTACCACCAGCGCAAAACCGAACGCCAGGATGCACAGCTCCCATCGTGGCGGGGAACACCTCTTTTAGCTGTTCAGCGATGGGCTGGCCCGTTAATGCTGGAGACGCCAAAGTCAAAATGCAGTACCCCTTCAAACCAGAACCACCACGCATTCCACAGAGAGGCGCCCTGTAGCGGCGCATGCGGCGTGAAATAGCTCAGACTGAAGCCGACAAAGGTCAGGAAGAAGAGAGTGATGAGCAGCAACAGCAGCCGACGTAAGGTAAAAATAATCACGGTTTTTTCACCTCTTCTTGCTTCTCACGAGAGACACCGGCAAAGGACGCGTTGCCAAACGGGCTAAGCACCAGCCCTTTAATATCGTAACGGTACGCCTGCAGACGCAGAGAGGAGGCCAGCGGCAGCACCGGCAACTCTTTGGCCAGAATCGTTTGTGCCTCATCGTAGGCATCGATGCGCGACGCCAACTGCTGAGTTGACAGCGCTTTGCGCAGAATGTCATCAAACTCGCGGTGGCACCAGTGGGCATAGTTGGTCTGTGAAATCGATCGCTGCACAGCTCAGCAGTGGCCGGAAGAAGCTGTCCGGGTCGTTACTGTCGGTTGCCCAGCCTGCCAGGGTTAAATCATGGTTCATATCCATCAGGCGCGCCTCCTGAAAACGGCCTTCCACCGGAACGATCACCACGGTGACCCCCCACCTGAGCGAGATCGGCTTGCAGCAACTCAGCGGTCTTAAGCGGGCTGGGGTTCCAGGCCTGAGAACTGGTAGGGACCCACAACTGCAGGGTGAGATTATCCGCCCCCCAGCGCTTTGAGTTGTTCGCGGGCTTTATCCGGGTTGTATTCGGTAATTTTAGCCTCGCTATCGTAAGCCCACGAGGCGCGGGGCAGGATTGAGGCGGCCGTTTCTGCCGTACCGTAATAGATGGACTGCATCAAACGCTGGTTATTGATCGCCAGCGCCAGAGCGTGGCGCACTGCCGGGTTATTGAGCGGCGGCTTATTGGTATTAAACGCCAGATAGGCGATGTTCATGCCCGGGCGCAGGGTCAGGCGCAGACGCGGATCGTCACGCAGGATGGTCAGCTGGCTGGCGGCCGGCCAGGCCAGCACATCGCACTCACCGGTGAGCAGCTTCGATAATCGGCCCGTGCCGCCGGAACCTAAATCCACCACGACCTGTGGCATCAGCGGTTTGCCGCGCCAGAATTTGTCATGGCGTTGCAGACGCACATATTGCCCGGCGCGATACTCTGCAACCTGGAACGGACCTGTGCCCACCGGCTGGCGGTCCATCAGCTCCTGTTTATCCTGCAGGGTCAGTTGGGGTGGCATATTCAGCGGACATCACCGAGGCGTAGTGCGTTGCAAGATGCCACAGGAAGGAGGCATCCGGGCGCGCGAGGGTAAACTCCACCGTGCGGTTGTCCAGCTTGCGCACGTTTTTCACCGTATCGGCAAACTGCAGGCTGTCGAAATAGGGGAAGCTGCCGCCGTTAACGTAGTGCCACTCATCGTCGCGGTTAAAAATGCGCTGGAAGGTGAAGACCACATCATCCGCATTGAGTTTACGGGTAGGTTTAAACCATGACGTGGACTGGAAGCTCACATCGTCGCGCAGACGGAAACGGTAGGTGGCGCCGTTGTCTAAGACTTCCCAGCTTTCGGCCAGCTCTGGCACCAGGCGGTACGTATAAGGATCTACATCCAGCAGGCGGTCGTACAGCTGTGCGGCGAGGGTATCAACAATCAGGCCGCTGCTCGCTTTTTGCGGGTTGAAGGTGTTGACCTGCCCACTGACGCAGTAGACAAAGCCGCTGTCGCGAATATCAGCGCCATCCACAGACGTGGGGGCAGCAAAAGCCTGGCTACATAACAGGCCGAGCGCAATCAGGGACGAGAAAACCAGACGCATAATTTTTAAGGTTTTTAGTGACGATCTGCAAAGTGTATCGCACTTACACCTGCTTCGTAAAAATGTCTGCGGATAAGTGCTGATATTGTCAGCGCATTTGATGCTTTTTGAGCAATGCCCTTAGCTGGTGGTAGGTCAGCCCCAGCAGTTCAGCCGCGCGTTTCTGATTGTATTTTGCCTCGCGCAGACTCTGCTCCAGCAGTTGCTTCTCCTGCGTCTGCTGGAACTGGCGTAAATCCAGCGGCAGGACCGGCGACGCCGCGGAGTGGGGCTTATCGGCGAGAGAGGGGGTGGAACGACTGAACGGATCGATCACAATCTCATCCCAGCTCGGTTTCGCTGCTGCCATGGCGATAGACGGAACGCTCAACCACATTTTTCAGTTCACGGATGTTCCCCGGCCAGCGGTAGTCGAGCAGCGTGTCACGGGCGCGCTGACTGAAACCGGGAAACAGGGGCAGCCCCAGCTCGCGGCACATCTGAATGGCAAACTGCCCGGCCAGCAGCATGATATCGCTGCGCCGCTCGCGCAGCGGTGGCAGATTGACGACATCAAAGGCCAGCCGATCCAGCAGGTCGGCGCGAAACCGCTCCTGCTCGACCATCTCCGGCAGGTTGGCGTTGGTGGCGCAGACCAGACGAACATTGACCTGCAACGGCTGACTGCCGCCCACGCGCTCCAGCTCGCCGTATTCAATCACGCGCAGCAGTTTTTCCTGCACCAGCATCGGGGCGGTGGCCAGCTCATCGAGGAACAGCGTACCGCCATCGGCGCGCTCGAAACGTCCGGGGTGACGACGCTGCGCCCCGGTAAAGGCCCCCGCCTCATGACCGAACAGTTCGGTATCAAGCAGGTTTTCGTTCAGTGCGGCGCAGTTCAGGGAGATAAAGGGGCCGTCCCAGCGCCCGGATAAGTAATGCAGGCGGTTGGCAATCAGCTCTTTACCGGTGCCGCGCTCCCCGATGATCAATACCGGTTTATTCAGCGGTGCCAGGCGGGAAACCTGCTCCAGGACTTCAAGAAAGCTGTTCGCTTCCCCTAATAAGGTATCTTTAAATTCAGACATGATGAAATTAACCATTTAGTGGTGTGATTCACTAAGCGAGAGTAGAGTGGAACGGGTGAAAAAGCAATCACCTCTCATAAAATCAATAAGATAAAAAAATGGCACGGGATTTGTATTAGCTATGCAGCAGGGCTTAGCCCGATAACAGAAATGTGAGGATTCAATTATGGGTATTTTTTCTCGTTTTGCCGACATCGTGAACGCCAACATCAACTCGCTGCTGGAAAAAGCGGAAGATCCACAGAAGCTGGTGCGCCTGATGATTCAGGAGATGGAAGATACGCTGGTGGAAGTACGTTCAAACTCCGCCCGTGCGCTGGCAGAGAAGAAGCAACTTTCTCGCCGCATTGAACAAGCGACTGCCCAACAGAGCGAATGGCAGGAAAAAGCCGAACTGGCGCTGCGTAAAGATAAAGACGATCTGGCCCGTTCCGCGTTGATCGAAAAACAGAAGCTGACTGACATCGTCGCGACGCTGGAGCAGGAAGTTACGCTGGTAGATGACACGCTCACCCGCATGAAAAAAGAGATTGCGGAGCTGGAGAACAAACTGAGCGAAACCCGCGCCCGCCAGCAGGCTCTGGCGCTGCGTCACCAGGCAGCCAGCTCTTCACGCGATGTGCGCCGTCAATTGGACAGCGGCAAGATCGATGAAGCCATGGCCCGTTTCGAGTCATTTGAGCGTCGTATCGATCAGATGGAAGCCGAAGCCGAAAGCCACAGCTTTGGCAAACAGAAGACGCTGGATCAGCAGTTTGCCGATCTGAAAGCGGATGATGAAATCAGCGAGCAACTGGCCGCGCTGAAGGCCAGAATGAAACAAGACAATCAATAATAATACCTGCGGCGCCAGCTGGCGCCGCCACTCATCGTAAGACAAGGAGTAGACATGAGCGCGCTTTTTCTTGCCATTCCGCTAACCATTTTTGTGCTGTTTGTACTGCCGATCTGGTTATGGCTGCATTACAGCAACCGTTCTTCCCGGGGCGAGCTGTCGCAAGGCGAACAGCAGCGTCTGGCGCAACTGACCCAGGAGGCGAATAAAATGCGTGAACGTATTCAGGCGCTGGAAGCGATCCTGGATGCGGAACATCCGAACTGGAGGGATCGCTAATGGCCGGACTGAATCTGAATAAAAAATTGTGGCGTATCCCCCAGCAGGGGATGGTACGCGGCGTCTGCGCCGGCCTGGCGCACTACCTCGACGTGCCGGTAAAGCTGGTACGCGTGGTGACGGTGCTCTCCATTTTCTTTGGTCTGGCGTTTATTACCATGGTGGCCTACATCATTTTATCTTTCGTGCTGGACCCTATGCCTGACAGCGCGATGAGCGATGAGAATGCCCCAACCAGCAGTGAACTGCTGGACGCGGTGGATGCCCAACTGTCGGCAGGCGAGCAACGCCTGCGTGAGATGGAGCGGTATGTCACCTCTGACACTTTCTCGCTGCGAAGCCGTTTTCGTCAGCTTTAACTGAGAGAACTCATATGAATCAACGCTGGCAACAGGCCGGACAGCAGGTTAAGCCGGGCCTGAAATTCGCAGGGAAGCTGGTTTTACTGACTGCACTGCGTTACGGCCCGGCAGGCGTCGCGGGCTGGGCCATTAAGTCTGTTGCGCGTAAGCCGGTAAGAATGTTACTGGCTGTGGCGCTGGAGCCCATGCTGAAGAAGCTGGCAAACCGCGTTTCCCGTCGTTACTTCTCCTGATCTCCCTATTACCTGAGCCCTTTCCTTTATATGGAGAGGGCAGGTAGCATTTCTCTGATTTCCTGCTTTCTTTGCGGCAGTTCACAATAATGCGCTGAGCTGCTTTGCGAATCCCTTTTTCTCCTTGCTTGTCCGTTGACAGATATTTTTCATGAGAGTAGATTGCCCTCCGTGGGACCGCTACCATGGAAAACAATGTGAACGCTAAAATTAAGAGTTTAATAAACTTTGTTTACGGAGAGTCTTTTTCTGAGGCGCATTTAAAGATGCTGCTTGAGAAAATTGACAACGCTGGGTCTGTAATTACGGGAAAGCGTAAAGCAGGCTGGGATGAAAAAGATATTGTCCTGATTACTTATGCCGATCAGTTCTCTGCGCCAGGGGAGAAAGCTCTTCCGGTTTTTACCCGATTTTATAATGAGTGGCTCTCTCGCTCATTTTCTCATGTCCATCTTCTGCCTTTTTACCCCTGGTCTTCTGACGATGGTTTTTCCGTCATCGATTATCATGAAGTTGCACCTGAAACGGGTTCGTGGTGTGATGTCGCGGAATTAAAAAAGTCAGCCAGCTTGATGTTTGACTTCGTTTGCAATCATATGTCGGCGAAAAGTAAATGGTTTGAAAATTATATTAACCAGACGCCGGGGTATGAAGATTTCTTTATTTCCGTCGATCCCGAAACCGATTTGTCCGCAGTGACGCGGCCCCGGGCTTTACCCCTTCTGACACCTTTCACGCTTCATGATGGCAGTGTCCGCCATCTCTGGACCACCTTCAGCGAAGACCAGATCGATCTCAATTTCGCCTCTCCTGAAGTGCTGATTGCGATGGTGGATGTGCTGCTGCATTACCTTATGGAAGGGGCTCGTTATATCCGCCTGGATGCCGTCGGCTTTATGTGGAAAATCCCTGGAACAAACTGCATTCATCTTGAACAAACGCATCGCCTTATTCAGCTTTTCCGCGCCATCACGGACAGAGTGGCTCCAGGTACGGTGCTGATTACGGAGACAAACGTTCCGCATAAAGACAACATCTCTTACTTTGGTGATGGTGAAAATGAAGCGCAGATGGTTTATCAGTTCTCTCTGCCTCCGCTTGTGCTGCACGCCGTCCATTGTCAGGATGTCCGGGCGCTCTGTCAGTGGGCGTCATCGCTGAAGCTGCCTTCCATGAAAACCACCTGGTTTAACTTCCTGGCTTCGCATGACGGCATCGGCCTTAATCCTTTGCGCGGAATTTTACCGGAATCGGAAATCCTCTCGCTGGTAGAGAAATTGCAACAAGAAGGGGCGCTGGTTAACTGGAAAAATAATCCTGATGGCACCCGAAGCCCCTATGAAATCAATGTTACCTATCTCGATGCGTTAAGTGCGAAGGAGAGTGAGGATAATGAGCGCATTGCCCGATTTATTCTGGCTCATGCTGTTCTGTTAAGTTTCCCGGGCGTGCCTGCAGTGTATATCCAAAGTATCCTGGGTTCCCGTAACGATTATGACGGGGTAGAGCGGCTGGGGTATAACCGCGCCATTAACCGGAAAAAATACCGCGCCGGGGAAATAGATGCCGAACTTGAGGATAACAAGAGCCTTCGCCATAGCATTTACCATCGACTGACACAATTGATTGCGGTGCGTCGGACAGAAAAAGCATTCCATCCAGACAGTCAGACGATTTTCGAGACGTCAGGCGCGCATGTTTTCAAAATTATTCGTACTGCGGATAATGGCGAGCGCATTAATGCATTATTTAATTTCAGCAATCACCAGCAAAATATTCATTCAGATATTGAAACCGGAAGGGAGTTAATCGCCGGAGAGGATATTCGTAGTACGACTCTGTCCCTAAATCCATGGCAGGTCATGTGGATTAAAGAAAACTAAAAAGGACCTATAAAATGAAAATGCCCAGAATTGTGCTGATATCAGCACTGGTTTCGTGCGCCCTGTTATCAGGTTGCAAGGAAGACCAACAGTCTAACGTCACCATTGAGTTTATGCACTCGTCTGTCGAACAGGAGCGACAGGCGGTTATTACAAAACTGATTGAGAAATTCGAGAAAGAGAATCCGACCATCAAGGTGAAACAGGTGCCGGTGGAAGAGGATGCCTATAACACCAAGGTGATTACGCTGGCCCGTACCGGCGCCCTGCCTGAAGTAATCGAAGTCAGCCACGATTACGCCAAAGTCATGGATAAAGAGCAACTGCTGGATCGTGCTGCTATTAGCGAAGCCATTAATGCCGTGGGCGAAAACACCTTCTACGACGGGATCCTGCGCGTCGTTCGCACTGAAGATGGCGAAGCCTGGACGGGTGTGCCGATCAGCGCCTGGCTTTCCGGCGTCTGGTACCACAAGGACGTACTTGCGGCAGCGGGTCTTGAAGAGCCGAAAAACTGGGAACAGCTGCTGAAAACCAGCCAGATGTTGAACAATCCGGCCAGTAAACATTACGGCATTGCCCTGCCTACTGCAGAGAGCGTGATGACTGAGCAAGCGTTCTCGCAGTTTGCTCTGTCGGGTGGTGCAAACGTGTTTAATGCCAAAGGTGATGTCGAAATTAACACGCCGGAAATGGCCAAAGCGCTGGCGTTTTATAAAGAGCTGGCGGCGACCACCATGCCGGGATCGAACGATGTTATGGAGATCAAAGACGCCTTTATGAATGGCTCTGCGCCAATGGCCGTCTACTCCACCTACATCCTGCCGGCTGTCTTCAAAGACGGAAATCCCGCCAATCTGGGATTCGTCGTCCCGACTGAAACCTCCTCTGCGGTCTACGGCATGGTCACTTCGCTGACCATCACTACCGGTCAAACCGAAGAAGAAACCAAAGCGGCAGAGAAATTTGTTACCTGGATGGAACAGGCTCAAACCGCCACCGACTGGGTCATGATGTCCCCGGGCGCGGCATTGCCGGTGAACAAGCTGGTGGTCGGCACCGAAACCTGGAAAAACAACGAGGTGATCAAGGCCTTTGGGCAACTGCCTTATGAGCTGATCGCGCAGTTCCCGAATGTGCAGGTGTTTGGCGCCGTGGGAGATAAAAATTTCACCCGCATGGGCGACGTGACGGGTTCCGGCCATCATCAGTTCCATGGTGCATAACGTGACGGTGGGGCAACAGGATCTCAGCGCAACGTTAAGCAATAGCCAGACGCGACTGACTGACCTGATTTCACAACGATAGGAGCGCACTGCGGAAGGGAATTATGAAGACGTTGTTTTCTGGTCGATCAGATATGCCTTTCGCCATGCTGCTGTTGGCCCCCAGCCTGATTTTGCTGGGGGGGCCTTGTGGCCTGGCCGATGATTTCCAACATTGAAATCAGTTTTTTACGCTTGCCCTTAAACCCGCGAGTTAGTGCGGTGTTTGTCGGGTTTCGATAACTACATCCGTATTTTGAGTGACGCGGCGTTCTGGCATTCGCTGTGGATGACCTTCTGGTATACGGCGCTGGTGGTGATAGGTAGCACCGGGTTAGGGCTGGCCGTTGCCATCTTCTTTAATCGGGAGTTTCGCCTGCGCAAAACGGCGCGTTCTCTGGTGATCCTCTCTTACGTTACACCGTCGATCTCGCTTGTGTTTGCCTGGAAGTACATGTTCAACAATGGCTATGGGATTGTGAACTATCTGGGCGTGGATCTGCTGCATCTGTATGACCAGGCGCCGCTGTGGTTCGACAACCCAGGCAGCAGTTTTGTCCTGGTGGTGCTGTTCGCCATCTGGCGCTACTTCCCGTACGCGTTTATCTCGTTTCTCGCGATATTGCAGACCATTGATAAGTCGCTGTACGAAGCGGCTGAAATGGACGGCGCGAATGCATGGCAGCGTTTTCGCATCGTCACATTGCCCGCGATTATGCCGGTGCTGGCCACGGTTATCACACTGCGAACCATCTGGATGTTCTACATGTTTGCGGATGTGTATCTGCTCACCACCAAGGTCGATATCCTGGGCGTCTACCTCTACAAGACCGCCTTTGCGTTCAATGATCTGGGTAAAGCCGCCGCAATTTCTGTCGTGCTGTTCGTGATCATCTTCACCGTCATTCTGCTCACCAGAAAAAGGGTAAACCTCAATGGCAACAAATAAACGCGTCCTGGGCCGGATTGGTTTCTACCTGGGGCTGGCGGTATTCCTGATTATCACGCTGTTCCCGTTCTTCGTGATGCTGATGACCTCGTTCAAGAGCGCGAAAGAGGCGATATCGCTCCATCCGACCATTCTGCCGCAGGCGTGGACGCTACAGCATTATGTCGACATCTTTAATCCGCTGATCTTCCCGTTTGTGGATTACTTTCGGAACAGCATGGTGGTGTCGTTAACCTCGTCGGTCATTGCCGTTTTCCTCGGCACGCTGGGCGCTTACGCACTCTCCAAACTGCGTTTTAAAGGGCGCGCGACGATCAACGCGAGCTTTTACACCGTCTATATGTTCTCCGGGATTTTGTTGGTGGTACCGCTGTTCAAAATCATTACCGCATTAGGCATTTATGACACCGAGCTGGCGCTCATCATCACCATGGTGACCCAGACCCTACCGACGGCGGTATTTATGCTGCGCAGCTATTTCGACACCATCCCGGACGAAATAGAAGAAGCCGCGATGATGGATGGCCTGAACCGCCTGCAAATCATCTTCCGCATCACCGTGCCGCTGGCGATTTCCGGGCTGGTGTCGGTCTTTGTCTACTGCTTTATGGTGGCGTGGAACGACTATCTGTTTGCCTCCATTTTCCTGTCCAGCGCCAGCAACTTCACCTTGCCTGTCGGGCTGAACACCCTCTTCAGTACGCCGGATTACATCTGGGGTCGCATGATGGCGGCATCGCTGGTGACGGCACTGCCGGTGGTCATCATGTACGCGCTGTCTGAACGTTTTATTAAAAGTGGTTTGACCGCCGGTGGCGTTAAGGGCTAAGGCGGCCGATTTTAACAAGGAGTGAATCATGAAGAAGTTAGTTGCGATCGCGCCGCGCGTGGCGGCGCTGGTGGACTATGAAGATCGTCCTGTGGCGGCACATGAAGTCAAAATTCGCGTCCGTTTCGGCGCGCCGAAACACGGTACCGAAGTGGTGGATTTTCGTGCGGCGAGTCCCTTTATCGACGAAGAGTTTAACGCGGAATGGCAGATGTTTACCCCGCGTGAAGAGGGCGCAGCCCGCGGGATCGAGTTCGGCAAGTTCCAGTTAGGCAATATGGTCGTGGGCGACATCATTGAATGCGGCGAGGATGTGACGGAGTACCAGATCGGCGACAGCGTCTGCTGCTACGGTCCGCTGCAGGAGACGGTGATCGTCAATGCTGTAAACAACTACAAACTGCGCAAAATGCCGCAGGGCGGCTCCTGGAAAAACGCCGTTTGCTACGATCCGGCGCAGTTCGCCATGAGCGGTGTACGCGATGCCAACGTCCGTGTGGGCGACTTTGTCGTTGTGGTCGGTCTGGGTGCCATCGGACAGATTGCTATTCAGCTGGCAAAAAAAAGCCGGGGCGTCAGTCGTCATCGGTGTCGATCCTATCGAACATCGCTGTGAAATCGCACGCCGTCATGGCGCGGATCACTGTCTGAACCCAATCGGTACCGATGTTGGCCTGGAAATCAAAAAACTGACCGGTAAGCAGGGTGCGGACGTGATCATTGAGACCAGCGGTTTTGCGGATGCGTTGCAGTCTGCGCTGCGCGGACTCGCCTACGGCGGAACCATCTCCTACGTTGCGTTCGCTAAGCCGTTTGCCGCGGGTTTCAACCTCGGTCGCGAAGCGCATTTCAACAATGCAAAGATTGTCTTCTCCCGCGCCTGCAGTGAACCCAACCCGGACTACCCGCGCTGGAGCCGTAAGCGTATCGAAGAGACCTGCTGGGAATTGTTGATGAACGGTTACCTGAATTGTGAAGATCTGATCGACCCGGTCGTGACTTTCACCACCAGCCCGGAAAGCTATATGAAGTATGTCGATCAGCACCCGGAACTCAGTATCAAAATGGGCGTCACTTTTTAAGCTAAGGACAGCAAATAATGAAGATCGCAACACAAAACCAGGCCTTTTTCCCGACCAACATTATGGAGAAATTTCAGTTCATCAAAGCGATGGGTTTTGATGGCTACGAAATTGACGGCAAACTGCTGGTCGATAACCTCGATGAAGTGAAAGCCGCAATCAAAGCCACGGGTCTGCCGGTGACGACGGCCTGCGGCGGCTACGACGGCTGGATCGGTGACTTCATTGAAGAGCGTCGTCTCAATGGGTTACAGCAGATTGAACGCATTCTTGAAGCGCTCGCTGAAGTGGGCGGGAAGGGCATTATCGTTCCGGCGGCCTGGGGGATGTTTACCTTCCGCCTGCCACCGATGACTTCACCGCGCAGCCTCGACGGCGATCGCAAAGCGGTAAACGCTTCCTGCGCTGGCTGGACGAGGTGGCTGCGCGCACCGGGACCACCGTCTACCTGGAGCCGCTAAACCGCTATCAGGACCACATGATCAACACCCTGGCCGATGCCCGTCGCTACATCGAAGAGAATGCCCTGAAGCACGTGCAGATCATCGGCGATTTCTATCATATGAACATTGAAGAAGATTCGCTAACCGATGCGCTGCACCACAACCGCGATCTGCTGGGGCATGTGCATATCGCGGATAACCATCGCTATCAGCCGGGAAGCGGCAGCCTGGATTTTGCCAGCCTGTTCGATCAGCTGCGTGCCGATAACTACCAGGGTTATGTGGTGTATGAGTGCCCGTGTTCGTGCCGACGATCCTGCGCGGGCTTATCAGGATCCCTCACTTATTTGCGTGAATGCTAAGGATGACGAGCGTGATGAGTGCTTCAACACCTTCGCCCCTGCGCGTCGCCATCATTGGTGCCGGGCAGGTCGCGGATAAAGTGCATGCCTCGTATTACGCCACGCGCAGCGATGTTCAGATGGTGGCTGTCATGGACAGCCGCCTGGAGCAGGCACAGGCGTTCGCGGAACGTCATGCTATCCCTGCGGCATGGCAGGACGCACAAGAGATGCTACAGGCGGTTAAACCGGATGTGGTGAGCGTTTGTTCCCCCAACCGCTTTCATTTTGAACATGCCATGACGGCGCTGAATGCCGGGTGTCATGTGATGTGTGAAAAACCCACCCGCCATGACGCCACAAGAGGCCGATGAAATGCGCGTCGCGGCCCGCCGGGGCGGGCAAAGTGCTGGCGTATGATTTTCACCATCGTTTTGCACTCGATACGCAACTGCTGCGTGAGGCGGTGCTGAGCGGAACATTCGGTGAAATTTACTTCACCACGGCGCAGGCGCTGCGCCGCTGCGGTGTACCCGGATGGGGGCGTTTTTACCAACAAATCGCTGCAGGGGGGGGCGGCCCCCTGATTGATATCGGTATTCATATGCTGGATGCCGCGATGTATGTGCTGGGTTTCCCGCAGGTAAAACGCGTCACGGCGCACAGCTTTCAGAAGCTGGGCACCCATAAAAACAGCGGCCAGTTCGGCGCGTGGGATCCTGCGCAATTTACCGTTGAGGATGCCCTGTTTGGCACGATCAAATTCTGCAACGGCGGCATCCTGCGTCTGGATACCTCCTTTGCCCTGAATATCCGCGAGCAGTCGATCATGAATGTCGCCTTCTGCGGTGAGAAGGCAGGTGCAACGCTGTTTCCGGCCCATATCTACCAGGATGACGCTGGTGTGTTACAGACCCTTACCCAGCGTGAAGAGGCTGACGACCAGCGGCATTTACGCAGCATGGATGCCTTTGTTCGTCACGTGCTGGGGGAGCCGGTCATGATCGCCGATGCGGAGCAGGGGCTGGTGATCCAGCAATTAGTTGCCGCACTGTATGAATCCGCCGAAAAAGGGGAAAGCGTGACGTTATGCTGAACCTGTCTGTATTAACCGATCCGGGCTTCTGCCCGCACAGCCTGAATAAATACGCGTCCATTATGGCCTGCGGTAACGGCTATATGGGCATTCGCGCCACGCATGAGGAAGACTACACCCGGCAAACCAGAGGGATGTACCTTGCTGGCCTCTACCATCGCGCGGGTCGTAACGAGACCAACGAACTGGTTAATCTCCCGGATGTTATCGGTTTTGATATCGAGCTGGATGGCAAGAACTTTAGCCTGTTATCCGGTGAGATCCTGAGCTGGCAACGCGAGCTGGCTTTTGCCAACGGCGAGCTGCGTCGCAGCGTCGTCTGGCGCTCGCCTGAAGGAAAAGACTACCGGCTGGAAAGCCGCCGTTTTGTGGCGCTGGATCCCCTGCCGTTAGTGGCAATGCAACTTGCCATCACGCCACTGGATGCCTCCGCGCAGGTGGGTTTGAAAACCGGCATTGACGCCACTCAAACCAACAGCGGCAGGCAGCATCTGGATGAGATGTCGGTGAGGGTATTTGACCAGCACTATATGCAGGGGATTTACGAAACACAGGACCATGCATCTGATGTGGTGATCTCCGCGTTCTGTCGCCTTTCAGCAGACAGCGACAGTTGCTTCACCGCCAAAAACCGCCGCGTCCAGGTTCACCATGCGCTGACGGTTCCCCGCGGTGAGACCGTCACGCTCGAGAAACTGGTGTGGGTGGCTCACCGCAGCGACAGAGCACTCTCCGTGGAAACCTTCGCCCGTCATGCGCTGGCCGAACTTAAAGCCTGTGCCACCAGCGGTTACGCCTCTTTGCTGGCGCGTTCAGCCTGCGCCTGGGAGAAGGTCTGGCGCGATTGCCGGGTGGAGGTGGCATCCACGGAACATCAGGACCAGATGGCGCTGGATTACGCGGTCTGGCATTTGACAGCCATGACGCCTTCCCATGACGAACGATGCAGCATCGCGGCCAAAGGGTTGACCGGTGAGGGCTATAAAGGCCACGTCTTCTGGGATACCGAAATATTCCTTCTGCCTTTCCATCTGTTCAACCGTCCGCAGATAGCACGCAGTCTGCTGCGTTACCGCTGGCTGAACCTCCCGGGCGCACGCGCGAAGGCCCGTCGTAACGGCTGGCCTGGCGCGCTGTTCCCCTGGGAAAGCGCAGCAAGCGGGGAGGAAGAGACGCCAGAGTTCGCGGCGATCAATATTCGCACGGGGGTACGCCAGAAGGTGGCCTCCGCGCTGGCCGAACATCACATCGTGGCAGATATTGCCTGGGCCGTCGTCGCTTACTGGCAGGCGACGCAGGATGACGCCTTTATGCGTAATGAAGGGGTGACGCTGCTGATGGAAACCGCGTCGTTCTGGATGGGGCGGGCCACCGACGTCAAAGGGCGTCTCGAAATCCATGACGTGATTGGGCCGGATGAATACACGGAACACGTGAACAACAACGCTTATACCAACTACCTTGCCTGGCATAACGTCGCCAGCGCTTGCCGGTTTATGTCGATGTTTAACCGTGAGGATGTGCGCTTTACGGAAAAGGCCGCCGATTTTCTGACGCGCTTATGGCTACCCGAAGCCAATGCCGACGGTGTAATCCCACAGGATGATACCTTTATGGCAAAACCGGCTATCGACCTGAGCCGCTACAAAGCGCAGGCGGGGAAACAGACCATCCTGCTGGACTATTCACGCGCTGAAGTGAACGAGATGCAGATCCTTAAGCAGGCGGATGTGGTCATGCTCAACTACCTGTTGCCGGAACGCTTTACCTCACAACAGTGTGCCGCCAATCTGGCGTTTTACGAGTCGCGCACCATCCACGACTCGTCGCTCAGTAAAACCATCCACGGGATTGTCACCGCGCGTTGCGGGGATACGGAAGGGGCTTACGCCTTCTGGCGTGACGGTGTTGCTATCGATCTGGGTGACGATCCGCACAGCAGCGATGACGGTATTCATGCCGCCGCGACCGGTGCTATCTGGTCTGGCGTCGTTCAGGGATTTGCGGGTGTACAGATTGTGGACGGGGAACTGCATCTGGCGCCGAAACTTCCTGCCCACTGGCAAAAACTCATTTTCCCGTTGCGCTGGCGGAACGCAAACATGCGCTTCACCGTTGAAAATGAGGCGTTAACGGTTGAGACCTCGGCACCTGTCACCTTAACGCTATGGGGCAAAAACCTTAGCGTAACGGGGGCGCAGGCTTTTGCTTACATGGACTTTATGACATCTGTTACTGGGACCGCTACCACGGAGGGAAGCCATGATGCTTAAGGCGGTTGTATTCGATCTGGATGGCGTGATTACCGACACTGCGCACCTCCACTTTCTGGCCTGGCGTACCGTGGCGCAGGAGATTGGCATATCCATTGACGAAACCTTCAATGAAGAGCTCAAGGGAATTAGCCGCATGGACTCCTTGCAGCGGATCCTGCGCTATGGCGGGAAAGAGGGGGCGTTTAACGAACAGCAACGCCTGGCGCTGGCGGCTAAAAAGAACGCTCTCTATGTCCGGTCGTTAGCCTCGCTGACGCAGGACTCGCTGCTGCCGGGGATCCGCGAGGTGCTTGCCGGGATCCGGGCGGCGAATGTCAAAACGGGCCTCGCCTCCGTGTCTCTGAATGCCCCGGGAATATTGCAGGCGCTGGGTATAGACCATGCGTTTGATTTTTGCGCCGATGCTTCCCGCATTGCCCGTTCCAAACCGGACCCGGAGATTTTCCTTGCCGCCTGTGCGGGACTGAATGTCTCTCCACGGGAGGCCATCGGTATTGAAGATGCCGCCGCGGGTATTCAGGCAATCAACGCGGCAGGAATGTTGTCGGTGGGGATTGGGCCTGGCCTCGATGAGGGGGGAATACAACTTCATTCAACGCGGGAACTGACCTGGAAATGCCTGACAGATTTCTGGGCCTCGCGGACGGTACTGATAAGGAACTAACAATGGCTCAACTCTCCCTGAAACACATTCAGAAAATCTATGACAACCACGTTCACGTGGTGAAGGATTTCAACCTCGAAATTGAGGACAAAGAGTTTATTGTCTTCGTCGGACCTTCAGGATGCGGCAAATCGACGACGCTGCGCATGATTGCCGGGCTGGAGGAGATCAGCGCTGGCGAGCTGGTGATCGACGGCGTGTGCATGAACGATGTTCCGGCTAAATCCCGTGATATCGCCATGGTTTTCCAGAACTACGCGCTCTATCCGCATATGACGGTCTACGACAACATGGCGTTTGGCCTGAAGATGCAAAAAATCGCGCCAGCGGTGATCGAGGAGCGGGTTAACTGGGCAGCCCAGATCCTGGGCTTACGCGACTACCTCAAGCGCAAGCCTGGGGCCTTGTCCGGTGGCCAGCGGCAGCGCGTGGCGTTAGGCCGGGCGATCGTCCGGGAAGCCGGGGTGTTCCTGATGGATGAACCCCCTCTCAAACCTCGACGCCAAGCTCCGTGTACAGATGCGTGCTGAAATCAGCAAGCTACACCAGAAGCTTAACACCACCATGATTTACGTCACCCACGATCAGACGGAAGCCATGACCATGGCGACCCGTATTGTGATCCTGAAGGACGGTATCATTCAGCAGGTTGGGGGCCGCCAAAGCAGGTGTATAACGAGCCGGCCAATATGTTCGTGGCTGGCTTTATCGGCTCCCCCGCGATGAATTTCATTCCGCGGTGCGATAGACGATGGTTATTTCGTGACCGAAACATTACGTATGGCTATACCGGAGGACAAGCTTGCGGCTCTGAATACGGGAGGTTATCAGCGTAAAGCCGTGGTATTTGGCATCCGGCCGGAAGATATTGTTACCCCTCAAAGCGGACATGAAAGCATTAACGCCAAAGTCAGCGTAGCTGAACTGACCGGGGCTGAGTTTATGCTTTATGCCAGCGTCGGCGGGCATGAGCTGGTTGTGCGCGCTGGTGCGGCGAATGACTATGCGGCAGGAGATAATATTGGTATCCAGTTCGATATGAATAAGTGCCATTTCTTTGACGCTGAGACTGAAAATGGCTATTCGATAATAAGCGTGTTGGCCGGAAATGCGAATTTCCGGTTTTTTTATCTGTTAATAATGAGGGAATATTTTAATGAGTACTCTACTAAAAAGTGCTGCGCTTGTTCTCTGCGCAGGGGTTAGCTGCGCACAAGCAACCGAAACGGCGAAACAGTGGGGAATTTAATATCGGGGCCATGTAACGAAATTGAAAACGTCGAAGGCCAGGGCGAAGATAAAGATGGGTTAATATGAACCATCCGTATGGTTTAATGCAACCTGGGATGCATGGACGTTCTCTCTTGCCATGTATCAGGAGGGCACGGTTGAGTATAGTAGCATGACCCGCGGCAGTTATTTTGATCGTCCAGAATTCGAATTGCGCTATCGTTTTATTGGTACCGATGATTTGACGCTCGGCCTGACCGGCGGTTTTCGTAATTATGGCTACCACTTTAAAGATGAGCACGGCGCTAAAGACGGCAGCGCGAATATGCAGCGCTATAAAATCCAGCCTGACTGGGATGTAAAATTAACCGATGACTGGCGTTTTAGCGGCTGGTTAGCCATGTATCAGTTTGCTAACGATCTTGAAAAAACAGGTTATGCTGACAGCCGTGTTGAAACGGAAACCGGCTTTACCTGGACCATTAACGATATTTTCTCCGCGAAAATAAATTATTATTTAGAACGCGGATTTAATATGGATGGTTCGCGTAATAATGGTGAATTTGCTACCCAGGAGATTCGCGCCTATCTGCCTGTTTCAATGGGGCAAACCACGTTAACGCCTTATACTCGCCTGGGTCTGGACCGCTGGTCGAACTGGGACTGGCAGGACGATCCTTCCCGTGAAGGGCATGATTTTAACCGGCTGGGTCTCTTGTATGCCTATGATTTCAACAATGGTTTATCCATGACGCTGGAATATGCCTATGAGTGGCAAAACCACGATGAAGGCAAGAACGATCGTTTCCACTACGCCGGTGTTGGCGTAAATTACGCGTTCTGACAGGCTGCTTACCAGGGGCTACGGCCCCTGGTTTTAACGAACGGAGTCAGCAAATGAAAAGTGGGTTTCAACCAACACTTTATGGGAGGCGGGTTTACCTGCAATACGGTTGAACAGCAGATTGCAACTCTCTTCACCCAGTCTGCGGGTTGGGATATCAAACCCCCCGGGAGCAGGTGTCAAAATGAGAGAAAGCATGGGATCACTGTAACCCGCCACTGCAACCTGTTCCGGGAGGGCCACATTTAACGCCTCCGCTGCACGATAAAGACTGAGCAACTTCATGCTGTCGGTGGCAAATACCGCATCCGGTGGCGTAGCTGATGAAAGTAATTCCCGGGCGGCCGACAGGGCACTCTCGTGAGTATATCCCCCATCAACGATCCACGCCGGGTTAATAGCAATATGATTTTTTTCCAGGCTGGATTTATAACCTGCCAGACGATCAATAGAAACGTGGTAATCAAGCGGCGCGTGCAGGCAGGCTATTTTGCGTCGACCGGCCTTAATAAAGGCCTCTGTCAAGGTGGCACTGTCGTGAAAATTATCGGTATCGACAGAGTAGATATTTTGAAATTCACCCACGACTTTACCGATTACAACCACCGGTACGCCATACGCGTCCAGCGTTGAGAAAAAGGATTCATTTGCCGGAGAACTTAGCATGATGATCCCTTTAATCATCTTTTGTTTTATTTTGTTCACGCATTTCAACAGATCGTCTTCACTGCTTTTTGACGTTTGCAAAATGACGTCAAACCCTTCCTCTTCTGCTTTTGCCGTAATGGCATGAAGGACATCTGAGAAAAAAGGATTGCCTGCAGTCGTTTTCGTTGAACGGGTCGAAATAACCATGATGGCGTCAAAGCCAGAAGAAGTGAGAGCGCGGGCAACCTTATTAGGCTGATAATTTAATTCTTCAATCGCCTTCAACACTTTTTCCCTGGCTTCAGGGGAAATATTCGTTTGCTTATTCAGTACCCGGGACACGGTTGATTTCGAAACGCCAGCAACTCGCGCAATATCATAAATGGTGGGTGACATACACCTTACTCGCTCCGATAGACGGCAATGCGGGTCATCTTACTGGAGAAAAAACGGCAATAGCAATAATTATGAATTGATAATCAACGATCTGCCCCAATTTACTGTATTCTGAAGCAAGTTATTCCATACTGGCAGGCAATGAAGGACCGAGATGAAGCGATTTAAAAAGTGAACTCAATTCTCTGATCAATCGTGGGGTTGACCGTCCATTTGCGCCTCGCGGTCACCGGCCTGAGCCGCAGCGGTAAAACGGCTTTTATTACGGCGATGGTCAATCAGCTCCTTAACCTGCATGCCGGGGCGCGTTTACCCTTGCTGAGCGCCGTGCGTGAAGAGCGTCTTCTTGGCGTGAAGCGTGTGCCGCAGCGTGATTTTGGCATACCCCGGTTTACTTACGATGAAGGGTTGGCCCAGCTGTATGGCTCTCCGCCCACCTGGCCAACGCCGACCCGTGGCGTGAGCGAAATCCGCCTGGCGCTGCGCTATCGTTCGAACGATTCGCTGCTGCGTCACTTTACAGAGACCTCCACCCTCTAATCTGGAGATTGTCGATTATCCTGGCGAATGGCTGCTCGATCTGCCGATGCTGACGCAGGACTACCTGAGCTGGTCGCGGCAGATGACCGGTTTATTACAGGGACAACGCGCGGCCTGGTCAGCCCGCTGGCGTGCCCTGTGTGAGGGACTGGATCCACTGGCACCCGCCGACGAAAACCGGCTGGCGGCCATCTCGGAAGCCTGGACCGATTACCTGCATCATGCAAGAAAGAGGGGCTGCACTTTATCCAGCCGGGCCGCTTTGTACTGCCAGGGGATATGGCAGGCGCCCCGGCGCTGCAATTTTTCCCATGGCCGGACGTGGACGCCTTCGGTGAATCGAAGCTCGCCCAGGCGGATAAACAGACCAACGTCGGGATGCTGCGCGAGCGTTTCAACTATTACTGCGAAAAAGTGGTGAAAGGGTTCTACACCAACCATTTTTTTACGCTTCGACCGCCAGATTGTGCTGGTGGATTGCCTGCAGCCGCTCAACAGCGGGCCGCAGGCCTTCAACGATATGCGCCTTGCGCTCACCCCAATTGATGCAGAGCTTCCACTATGGACCAGCGCACACTGTTCCGCCGCCTGTTCTCGCCAGTCATCGACAAGCTGCTGTTTGCCGCCACCAAGGCGGACCACGTTACGGTGGATCAGCATGCCAATATGGTCTCGCTGTTACAGCAACTGGTGCAGGATGCATGGCAAAACGCGGCGTTTGAAGGTATTAGCATGGATTGTCTGGGACTGGCCTCGGTGCAGGCTACCCAGAGCCGGATTGATTGACGTCAATGGCGACAAGATCCCCGGCGCTGCGCGGTCATCGTCTGAGTGATGGTGCGCCGTTAACAGTCTATCCCGGCGAGGTGCCTGCCCGGCTGCCCGGCCAGGGCGTTCTGGGAAAAGCAGGGCTTCCAGTTCGAAGCCCTTTCGCCCGCAGGTTATGACGGTCGATCAGCCGCTACCGCACATTCGCCTCGATGCCGCGCTGGAGTTTTTAATTGGAGATAAATTGGCGATGACCGAACCCTTAAAACCGCGTATGGATTTTAGCGGTACGCCTGGAGCAGGAACAGCAGGAGGCCTTCAAGGCCGCCCAAACCTTCAATACGACCCAGGCAGAACAGTTTTCCCCGGTCGTTTCCGATATGCTCCCCGCCGAAGAGGGGCAAGTTGAAGCCGTGGTCGAAGCGGCGCTGCGTCCTAAACGCAGGCCTGTGGCGCAGAATGGTGAGCGCCGGGCTGGTGGTTGCCGGTGTAACGGTCGTCGGGCAGGGGCGTGCAGTGGGCGATGAATGGCCTGGCAAACCCAGGATTGGGTGGCGCTGGGCGGTTGTGCGGCCGGGGCATTGATCGTCGGGGCAGGCGTAGGCTCCATCCGCTACCGAGTGGGCGCCGCTTATGGCGACTGCGCCAGCGCGCACACGAACGTGATGAAGCCCGTGATTTGATGCAGAGCCACGGCACCGGCCACGGACGGGTGTTTTGCGAAAAACTGGCGAAACAGGCCGGGCTGGATCAGTCTCATCCGGCTCTGCAACGCTGGTATGCCGCTATTCATGAAACGCAGAATGACCGGGAAGTGGTCTCGCTGTATGTCCATCTGGTCCAGCCGGTGCTGGACAGCCAGGCGCGGCGGGAGATCAGCCGCTCGGCGGCTGAGTCGACCCTGATGATTGCCGTCAGCCCGTTGGCGCTGGTGGACATGGCCTTTATCGCCTGGCGCAACCTGCGTCTCATCAATCGTATCGCCGCCCTGTACGGCATTGAGTTGGGCTATTACAGCCGTCTGCGTCTGTTTCGCCTCGTGCTGCTGAATATGGCCTTTGCCGGAGCCAGTGAGGTGGTACGTGAAGTAGGCATGGACTGGATGTCGCAGGATCTGGCCGCACGTTTCTCGGCCCGCGCAGCCCAGGGAATTGGCGCCGGATTGCTGACTGCAAGACTTGGGATCAAAGCGATGGAGTTGTGCCGTCCTCTGCCGTGGACAGCGGAGGATAAACCACGCTTGAGCGATTTCCGCCGGGAATTGATTGGTCAGCTGAAAGAAACCCTCAACAAAAACCGCAGTAGTTACATCTACTCGCACAATATTCCGTCATGAGGTTCACAAGCTGTCAATATTTGTTGACAGCTATCTTCCCGATTACCGATATCTGGCTTATCATTTCAGGGTTACTGGCTTATAGAGTGATTTTCCCATGCGTCTGGAAGTATTTTGTAAGGACCGTCTCGGCCTGACTCGCGAGTTACTTGATCTCCTTGTTTTGCGTAGCATTGATCTGCGTGGCATCGAGATCGACCCAATCGGGAAGATTTACCTGAACTTTGCCGAAATTGCATTCGATACCTTCAGCAGCTTAATGGCTGAAATTCGCCGTATCGCTGGCGTTACGGATGTTCGCACCGTACCCTGGATGCCCTCCGAGCGTGAACATCTGGCCCTCAGCGCGCTGCTGGAAGCGATGCCGGAGCCGTTCTTATCATTGGATTTGAAAGGCAAAATTGACCGGGCTAACCTGGCGAGCTGCCAGCTGTTTGCCCAGGAGCAAGAGAAACTCAGCAGCCACAATGCCGCCCAGTTGATCCCCGGCTTTAACTTCCAGCGCTGGCTGGAGAGCAACCCGCGATCCACCCCACAGCGAGCATGTGATCATCAACGGGCAGAACTTCCTGATGGAGATCACCCGGTCTATCTGCAGGGCGACAACGACGACCGCACCTTGACCGGCTCAGTGATTCATGCTGCGCTCGACGGTTCGCATGGGGCGTCAGCTGCAAAACCTGTCCAGCCAGGATGTCAGCGCCTTCAGCCAGATCATCGCCGTCAGCCCGAAAATGCGCCACGTGGTGGAGCAGGCGCGTAAGCTGGCGAATCTGACGGCACCTTTGCTCATCACCGGAGAAACTGGCACCGGCAAAGATCTGCTGGCTCATGCGGTGCATCAGGCAGGCCCGCGCGCGGGCAAACCCTATCTGGCGCTGAACTGTGCTTCCATCCCGGAAGATGCTGTTGAAAGCGAGCTGTTCGGCCACGCCCCGGAAGGCAAAAAAGGCTTCTTTGAGCAGGCCAACGGCGGCTCGGTGCTGCTGGATGAAATTGGCGAAATGTCGCCGCGGATGCAGGCCAAACTCCTGCGTTTCCTTAATGACGGCACATTCCGCCGGGTGGGAGAAGATCATGAGGTGCATGTGGATGTGCGCGTGATCTGTGCCACCCAGAAGAACCTGGTTGAGTTGGTGCAGAAGGGCGTCTTCCGAGAAGATCTCTATTATCGCCTTAACGTACTGACGTTGAATATCCCGCCGCTGCGCGATTGCCCGCAGGACATCATGCCGCTGACCGAGCTGTTTGTGGCGCGCTTTGCCGATGAACAAGGCATCCCGCGACCAAAGTTTTCAGCCGATCTCAACACGGTTCTTACCCGCTACGGCTGGCCGGGCAATATTCGACAGCTGAAAAATGCGATCTATCGCGCGCTGACCCAGCTTGAAGGCTATGAGCTGCGGCCGCAGGACATTTTGCTGCCGGATTATGACGCCGGTACGGTGGCGGTGGGCGAAGAGGCGATGGAAGGATCGCTGGATGACATTACCAGCCGTTTTGAACGTTCGGTATTGACGCAGCTGTATCGTAACTACCCTAGTACGCGTAAGCTGGCGAAACGGTTGGGCGTTTCGCATACCGCCATTGCCAATAAACTGCGCGAGTACGGTCTGAGCCAGAAGAAAGGCGACGAGTAAAAACAAAAAAGCCTCCGCAGGGAGGCTTTCTTTTTGGTCTTACGCTTTCAGCGCTTCCAGCGCAGCAGCATAGTCCGGCTCGGTGGTGATTTCATTCACCAGGTGACTGAACACGACAGTGTCGTTTTCGTCGATTACCACAACCGCGCGAGCAGCCAGGCCTTTCAGGGCGCCTTCAGCGATGCCCACACCGTACTGCTCCAGGAATTCCGGGTTGCGCAGGGTGGAAAGGGTAATAACGTTGCTCAGGCCTTCTGCACCGCAGAAACGGGACTGGGCGAACGGCAGGTCAGCGGAAATGCACAGCACAACAGTGTTGTCCATCTCAGTCGCCAGCTGGTTGAATTTACGCACAGATGCGGCACACACGCCGGTATCGATGCTTGGGAAAATGTTCAGCACTTTACGCTTGCCGGCGAACTGGCTCAGCACGACGTCAGACAGATCTTTTGCCACGAGCGTAAACGCCTGCGCTTTGCTGCCAGTCTGAGGAATGGATCCTGCAACAGAAACCGGGTTGCCCTGGAAATGAACGAGTTGTGACATAGTTATCTTCCTGTTTACATATAGTTAACGTCGCCGTTAGTGTATGTCATCAGCCAATATCACAGCAAACCCTATTTACGCGAAGCCGCTATACAGGAGTGAGTGATGAGAACTCTCAAGGTTTATGAAGAAGCCTGGCCATTGCATACGCCGTTTGTCATCTCCCGGGGAGCCCGGAGCGAGGCCTGCGTGGTGGTAGTCGAAATAGAGGAAGAGGGTGTCAAAGGAGTGGGGGAGTGTACGCCTTATCCGCGATATGGTGAAAGCATCGCCTCGGTGATGGCGCAGATCATGGCCCTGGCACCAGAACTGGAGCGCGGGCTTAGCCGTGAAGCCCTGCAAACCCTGTTACCACCGGGCGCGGCACGCAATGCCGTTGACTGCGCCCTCTGGGATTTAGCCGCGCGCCAGCAGGGCATTCCGCTGGCGACTCTGGCCGGAGTCACATTACCGCAAACAGTAGTGACCGCGCAGACGGTGGTGATCGGCGAACCCGCGCAAATGGCCGCCAGCGCTAAAGCCCTGTATGCCGCCGGGGCACGGCTGCTGAAAGTGAAGCTGGACGATCGTCTGATCAGCGAGCGCATGGTCGCCATTCGCGCTGCTGTGCCCCAGGCCACGCTGATCGTCGATGCCAACGAATCCTGGCACGGCGAAGGACTTGCCGCCCGCTGTCAGCTGCTGGCGGATCTGGATGTCGCCATGCTTGAACAACCCCTGCCTGCGGGTGACGATGCGGCGCTGGCGAATTTTATTCATCCGCTCCCCATCTGCGCCGACGAGAGCTGCCATACGCGCGAAAGTCTGCCCACCCTGAAAGGGCGCTACGAGATGGTGAATCTTAAGCTGGATAAAACTGGCGGGATCACCGAAGCGCTGGCGCTGGCCGCCGAAGCGCGGGAGAACGGTTTTGCACTGATGCTCGGCTGTATGCTCTGCACCTCGCGTGCCATTAATGCGGCTTTGCCGCTGGCGGGCGAGGTACAGTTTGCCGATCTGGATGGCCCGACCTGGCTGGCGGTGGACGTTTCACCGGCGCTGCATTACACCACCGGCGTGGTTCATCTCTGAGGCTCCCAGCGCAGCAGATCGGTCATTGCTCTCAGGTACTTCTCGCTGGCCTCGTCGGACGAGATCGGCGGGAATTCGGCGGTGATACAGTGCAGGCTTAAATCATCGCACCAGCTGCCGAACGACCCCGGTGTTTCATAACCGACGCTGGTAACCAGCGGTAGCGAAAACGCATCCGCCAGCCAGCGCCCCAGTGCGCTGTGAGCCGGATCTTCAATGCAGGCCAGTGGATCGTGAAACGACACCACCCAGGCAGGATGCAGTTTGTGGATCAGGTGGCAGAGCGCCTCCGTTTCCGGCTCCGAGCCGGGTTTGTCACCGGTCAATAACACCACATCCCTGTCCTGGGCCGCACTGTTCCAGCGGTAGACCGTCTCACCTTCCCGCCAGTTTGCCGCCGGGAAGTTTCGGTTTAAATCCACGCCACGGGCATTGGCGCGCAGCCCCAGCTGACAGCCGTCCGGGTTGACGGTGAGCACGACATGGTGGCGACGCAGCTCAGGCGCCAGCGTGCGCAGGGCGCAGGAGAGGGTCACGATCGAGGAGTTTTCATCCCCGTGCGTTCCGGCAATGATCAGGCCGCTGTTACGATCGGCCTGCGGCGCAGGGAACCAGATCAAGGGCGCGCCAAGGAATGAACGGCCATAATGTTCAGTTCCGGGCGGGAAAGCGCCACGTTCCGTTCTGGGGCGAGTGAGGGACATAGACGTTCCTGAATCAGAGTTATACTACTGGCAGTGTTGTGCAAAATACGCGGTTTATCAAATAGTTTCAGCGTCGGGGCAAAATCGGCAGATATCAACTTTCCGACGGAAGTTGTTTGCATTTCCCTGTTCCGAAACAAATAATTACGCATCTGCTTGTTACCCATCATTTCAAAGGGGATCTCATGAAGCATCCGGTTTCGTTGATTTGTTCTGCCCTGTGGTTGTGTGGCCTCTCTTCTTATTCGTTTGCTGCGGATGTTCCCTCCGGGACGACACTGGCGCCAAAGCAGGAGCTGGTGCGTCATATTAAAGATGAACCCGCCTCGCTGGATCCTGCCAAAGCGGTGGGGCTACCTGAGATTCAGGTGATCCGCGATCTGTTCGAAGGCCTTGTTAATCAGAATGAAAAGGGCGAACTGGTGCCGGGGGTGGCCACAAGCTGGCAGAGTAATGATAACCGCGCCTGGACCTTTACCCTGCGCGAGAACGCCAGATGGTCTGACGGTACGCCTGTCACCGCACAGGATTTCGTTTATAGCTGGCAGCGCCTGGTGGATCCGCAAACCACGTCCCCCTTCGCCTGGTTTGCAGCGCTGGCCGGGATTAGTAATGCGCAGGCTATCATCGACGGCAAGGCCACGCCGGACAAACTGGGCGTGACCGCAGTGGATAACAGAACCCTGCGCGTTCAGCTGGATAAACCGCTGCCGTGGTTTGCCAACCTGACGGCGAGCTTCGCCTTTTATCCCGTCCAAAAAGCTAACGTGGAGAGCGGCGCGGAGTGGACCCGTCCCGGTGCGCTGGTGGGTAATGGCGCATACATCCTGAAAGACCGGGTGGTTAACGAGAAACTGGTCGTCGAGCGCAACAGCCATTACTGGGATAATGACAAAACGGTATTGCAGAAAGTGACCTTTATCCCAATCAACCAGGAGTCGTCCGCCACCAAGCGCTATCTGGCGAACGATATCGACATCACCGAGTCATTCCCGAAAAACCTCTACCAGAAGCTGTTGAAAGACATTCCTGGGCAGGTTTACACCCCGCCGCAGCTGGGCACCTATTATTATGCCTTTAACACCCAGAAAGGCCCGACGGCGGATGCCCGGGTGCGTCTGGCGCTGAGCATGACCATCGATCGGCGGATTATGGCCGAGAAAGTACTGGGTACAGGCGAAAAACCGGCATGGCACTTCACCCCGGACGTGACCGCAGGCCTTTACCCCTGAGCCATCGCCTTTTGAGCAGATGAGCCAGGAAGAGATGAACGCGCAGGCCAAAACGCTGTTGCAGGCGGCGGGTTACAATGCCCAGAAACCGCTCAAGCTAACGCTGCTGTACAACACCTCGGAAAACCACCAGAAGATCGCCATTGCGGTAGCATCGATGTGGAAAAAGAACCTGGGTGTCGATGTGAAGCTGCAAAATCAGGAGTGGAAAACCTATATCGACAGCCGCAATACCGGCAATTTCGATGTGATCCGCGCCTCATGGGTGGGGGATTATAACGAGCCGTCAACCTTCCTTTCGCTGCTGACCTCCACGCATACCGGCAATATCTCGCGCTTCAACGATCCGGCGTATGACAAGGTAATGAATCAGGCGTCGCTGGAGACCACCGTCAAGGCGCGTAATGCAGATTACAATACAGCGGAGAAAATCCTCGCGGAGAAAGCGCCTATTGCGCCGATCTACCAGTACACCAATGGGCGTCTAATCAAGCCCTGGGTGAAAGGGTATCCCATCAACAACCCGGAAGACGTGGCGTACAGCCGGACGATGTATATCGAGAAGCATTGATGGGCAGGATCGCCTTTTAGACTAAAGTGACCTATCCTAAAAACGAAACTGGCGCGATTCTTCGCGCCAGTTTCTCTTTCAGTCGCTGAAAAGGACCTGCAGGCCTATCTTGCCAGGCAACATCCACAGGACGCTGTTCGGCTGACTGACTTTATCAGCAGGCTCACTGGACATGGAAGAAAAGAAGAACTGTCGCTGGCAGGCGTCGAAGGTATAGCGTTCCTTCTGCCAGACCAGTATCCGGCTCCCCAATGTTGGAGCCGGGAAAAGGAACTAGCGAGACGCTAACAGCGGTGCGTAATCCATGTTTTGCAAATCCTCCAGCAGGCCGGGCCAGTGGGGGTGCCAGCAGAGTTGCTGGCGGGTCCAGTCAGATGACGCGCGCAGATCCATGGCGGCAAACAGCGCAAACCAGCCAAAATGTGCATCGGCCTCAGCCGCAGAGAGCGAGATCTGAGGCAGACCGAGCCTTATCGGCGACCACCTGCGCAATCTGCCGTGTGGCAACGCTTTCTTCCGCGACGGCATGGTAGCGCCTGCCCGCGTTCGCCCTGTTCCAGCACCTGCACATACAATCGGGCGACATCGTTGACGTGTGCCGCCGACCAACACAATTATTGCCTTCGCCAATACAGGCGACGGCACCTTTTTCAGCAGCGTGTTGAATGTAGTGTGTGATCAGCCCCTGGCGGGCGGTGTCATGCACCTGCGGCAGACGCACCACCCGCACATCCACGCCCTGCGCCAGTAGCGCATCGCCTGCCACTTCAGAGGCCACGCGAGGATTATGGTTATCAGGTTTAAATTGATCTTCACGCGCCAGCGCTGTGGAGCCGTCATTGCCCATACCCGTGCCGGAGGTGATTATCAGCGGACGATCGCTCCCCTCCAGCGCCTGGCCCAGCGCATGAATAACCCGCCGGTCTTGTTCACAGTTCTCGACGAAACGGTGAAAGTTATGGTCAAACGCGGTATGGATCACCGCATCGGCGCGCTGCGCGGCGGCGGCCAGGGTTTCAGGCTCCTCCAGCGTACCGCGATGGACGTCGGCCCCCGCGGCCTTAAGTGCCTGCGCGCTGCTTTCCGAGCGGGCGAGGCCCGTCACCTGATGGCCGGCTGTCACCAGTTCAGCCAGAATCCGCGAACCGATAAACCCGCTCGCACCCGTCGAAAATACTTGCATAATCCACCTCCAGATTGGGTTGCCATCCAGAGTAGCGGCTATAGTGAAACGGTAAAAGTAGGGACCTTATCAGGGTATAAATCTTAACAGGATAACGATGATGCCGATGACAATGCAGTCGCTGGGCGATTTTCTGCGGACGCGACGCTTGCGCCTTGATCCGACAGCGTTTGGTTTTATCGGCGGCAGACGGCGTACGCCGGGGTTGCGCCGTGAAGAGGTAGCGCAGCTTGCCCATATCAGTCCCACCTGGTACACCTGGCTTGAACAGGGACGCGGCGGTGCGCCGTCGCGTGAGGTGCTCAACCGTATCGCCAGCGGGCTGCGCCTGACGGGGCCCGAGCGCGAGCATTTGTTTATTCTGGCATTCGGTCATCCGCCAGAAACGCATTTCACGCTCCTCCACGGATATCACGCCGCGTCTGCAACGGGTGCTGGAGGCGTTCGGCGTTCCGGCGCTGGTCAAAACTATCACCTGGGATGTCATCGCCTGGAACCGCGCCGCCGCCTGCGTGTTGACCGACTATGGGCAGCTACCGTATTCACAGCGTAACGTGCTGCGTCGGCTGTTTCTCGACCCTCAGGTACGTGAAATGCAGGCCGACTGGCAGACGGTGGCCCGACTGGTGGTGAATGCCTTTCGTGCCGACGTGGCGCGGCAGGGGAATCGGCAGAAACGGCGAGCCTGATTGGCGAGCTTTGCAGTCGGAGTCCCGAATTTGACCTCCTGTGGCGCAGCAACGATGTCGCCAGCCACGGCGAGGGTATAAAGCGCATTTATCACCCACAGGTGGGGGCGATAGACCTGGAGTTTTCAACCTTCATGGTAGAGGGGCGGCCAGATCTGGCGATGTTAATTTTTAACCCGGCAAATGACGAAAGCCGCCATAAAATTGACAAGCAGGTAAAACAATCCCTGTCTTATGGCGGCGCGTCAGACCGCCATAATGCCGCCGTCCAAGAATAGCGCTTCACCTGCAACGAATCGACTCTCGTCAGAGGCCAGGAACAGCAACGCTGTAGCCACTTCATCCACCCCACCGAGCCGCCCGAACGGCGTCATATTTTGAACCCCTCTCGATACCGTCATTGCCATGCAGATAAGATTGCATGCCGGGGTGAAGATCATCCCCGGCGATACCACGTTCACCCTAATCCCGTGATCTTTTAGCTCGGTAGTTCAGGAGCGGGCAAACGAGCGGATGGCGGCTTTACTGGCGGCTGTGTGGAGCGCGCGGTTACTCGCCTTTGCTGAAGAAAGTCGGGCAGAGGATCATGATGGCGATCCGTTCAGCGCCATCCAATCGGAATGTGCCATACCTTCGCCCGTGCGCGGGTAAGGAGCGCAGCACCCGCGGCCCGCATGAAGCATGAAGCGCGGAATTGGGCGAGTCGATAGCGCTCATCATCGGAGTAATGACGCCGCGATGCGCGTGGGTAAAGATGAGGGGTTCCTGTAGCCACTATATTAAGGCGGCGGTGTTAGGGCCAATCGCGCCCTTGTACGATGCAGACATCAGCGGTGGTATTATGGTGAATGGCGTTGCGCCCGGTAGCCCTGGTCTGCCAGATGATATCGGCCCGAAAATCGCCTTTAAGACTAAGATAGTCTCGGCTAAATCGAGTTAAAGAGAAAATGATAATGCATGATAGCGTGGGTTATCATGTCTGCACAGGTATCAATAAATTTCATCCATTTCCATTGAAGTAATACAATCTAAATATGATATTTTATTCCCGAATAGGATTGGCTACATTTTATTAAGGCACGAATGATCATGGCGATGAATATATATCGGTTGTTTAATAAGGTTCACCGCCAGTTATTAGTGGTAATATTTAAAACAATGTCTACTTTTGGACTGTGAGTGAGTTGATTCATTGTAATCACTTGTTCTAATATCACCTGCGCAAAAAATGAAGTTTTACTTAATAACTATTCCTTAAGGAAAAGGGACTGCTATGGCTGATACATTTCAGAATGAAGTGCCCAAGGCACGTATAAATCTCAAGTTGGCTCTCCATACGGGGGGCGCGCAAAAGAAAGTTGAGCTACCGCTTAAGCTCTTGACCGTTGGTGATTTTAGTAATGGCAAAGAAAACAGGCCGTTATCTGAACGCAAAAAGGTTAACATCAATAAAAATAACTTCGACAGTGTACTTTCAGAATTTAACCCGGAAATTAACCTGGCCGTGCAGAACACTCTGGCTGGCGAGGGGGTAGAAGAAAATATCCGCCTACATTTTTCCAGTATGAAAGATTTCGAACCCGAACAGGTTGCCCGTCAAATTCCTCAGCTTCGCGCGATGCTGGCAATGCGCAATTTATTACGCGATTTGAAATCCAATCTTCTTGATAACGCCACTTTCAGAAAAGAGCTTGAGAAAATCCTTAAGGACCCGGCGCTGTCTCAGGAATTACGTGACGAAATGAGTGCACTTGCCCCGAAATAAAATTTGGGCATCTCTTTTAATGGATTAACCGGGAATATGCTGATGTCTGTAAATACTGAAACTGGCTCTGCTCAGGGGCAAACCACCGTACTGGAAAAAGAGGGCGTTTACGCCTCCTTGTTTGAAAAAATCAACCTCACCCCGGCATCGAGCCTCGGGGATATTAATGCGTTTCTGGATGATGCTGCGCTCGCTGATGCTTCTGCAGGTGAACGCCTGACGGCCGCGATGCAGGTATTTATGGACTGTATCCGTAAATCCGGTCAGCCAGTGGAAAAGCTCGACAAAACGCTGATTGATCACCACATCGCGGAGCTGGATTATCAAATCAGCCGCCAGCTGGATGCGGTGATGCACCATCAGGAATTTCAGAAGGTGGAGTCCCTGTGGCGCGGTCTGAAACAGCTGGTCGACAACACTGACTACCGTCAGAACGTCAAAACAGAAATTCTGGATGTGTCGAAAGACGATCTGCGTCAGGACTTTGAAGATGCGCCTGAGCTTATCCAGAGCGGTCTTTACTGGCACACCTATACCGCCGAGTACGACACCCCAGGTGGCGAACCGATCGGCTCGGTCATTTCCTCCTACGAATTTGACGCCAGCCCGCAGGACGTTGCGCTGCTGCGTAATATCTCCAAAGTGTCTGCCGCGGCGCACATGCCGTTTATCGGCTCCGTCGGCCCGAAATTCTTCCTGAAAGAGTCGATGGAAGAAGTGGCTGCCATTAAAGATATCGGCAACTATTTCGACCGTGCCGAGTACATCAAATGGAAATCCTTCCGCGATACCGACGACTCCCGCTATATCGGGCTGGTGATGCCGCGCGTGCTGGGACGCCTGCCTTATGGCCCGGATACCGTGCCGGTGCGTAGTTTTAACTATGTTGAACAGGTAAAAGGGCCGGATCACGAGAAATACCTATGGACCAGCGCATCATTTGCCTTCGCCTCTAACATGGTTAAGAGCTTCATCAACAATGGCTGGTGCGTGCAGATCCGTGGCCCGCAGGCCGGTGGTGCAGTGAAAGACCTGCCGATCCATCTGTACGATCTGGGTACCGGCAACCAGGTGAAGATCCCTTCTGAAGTGATGATCCCGGAAACCCGCGAGTTTGAATTTGCTAATCTCGGCTTCATTCCGCTGTCGTACTACAAAAACCGCGATTACGCCTGCTTCTTCTCAGCCAACTCAACCCAGAAACCAGCGCTGTACGACACCGCCGATGCGACCGCCAACAGCCGTATCAACGCGCGCCTGCCGTACATCTTCCTGCTGTCGCGTATTGCGCACTACCTGAAGCTTATCCAGCGCGAGAACATCGGTACGACGAAGGACCGCCGCATGCTGGAGCTGGAGCTGAACACCTGGGTGAAAGGGCTGGTGACGGAAATGACCGATCCGGGCGACGAACTGCAGGCGTCACACCCGCTGCGCGATGCGAAGGTAGTGGTAGAAGACATCGAGGACAATCCTGGCTTCTTCCGCGTGCGTCTGTATGCCGTGCCCCACTTCCAGGTGGAAGGGATGGACGTGAACCTGTCGCTGGTCAGCCAGATGCCGAAAGCGAAAGCATAAGGCGGGAGCAGGGATGAAGATCTTTCGCCCGTTATGGGAAGACGGGGCCTTTCTGGCCCCGCAGCAGTTCCAGCAGCAGTCACGTTGGGATGCACACGTTGCGGATACCGTTGCGCGGATGATGTTGGCGCACCCTTGGGGTGTGCTGTGTGCGGAGTTTGATGATAGCGCGCTCACACTCTCAAGGCTTAATGCCGTCCGTATGGCGGTACGCTTTGCGGATGGCACGCTGATAGATACAGACCTGGCGGATAACCTGCCGCCGGTCTGTGATTTATCCGCGACAGGGCTGGAGAGTGTTGAGGTGCTGCTGTGCCTGCCGCTGCTTAGTGCGAATGGCGGTAATCTGGACGACGGGTGCGACAGTGCCCGTCCACGTCGCTGGCAGTCAGAGCGAGTGACAGTCCAGGAGCTGGCTGGCCATGAGCGCAGCGATCTGGCAGTACTGCGTCATGCGCTGACGCTGCGTCTCTCCACCCAGGAAAATGCAGCCTATCTGACCTGTCCGGTGGCCAGAGTCACCCGTAATGTGCAGGGGCTGTGGAGCCTGGACAGAGATTTCATTCCTCCAATGCTTTCGCTGTCGGCAAGTCCTGCGCTGGTCAGCGAACTGGGTGAACTCTTGCACCGCCTGCAGGCCCGCCGTAAGCGTCTGATGGCGATGAGACGGGAAAGTAATAAACGGATGGCGGACTTCGCAGTGGCGGATGTCTCCCTGTTCTGGCTGCTGAATGCGCTCAACAGTGCGGAGCCGGTGCTGACGGAGCTGCACCAGACACCATCCCGCCATCCCGAGTTGCTGTACCGTGAACTGGCAAGGCTTGCCGGTAGTCTGCTGACCTTTTCTCTCGAACATAACGCCGACGATATCCCGCTCTACCGGCACGATACCCCGGAAGATGTATTTCCGCCGCTGTTTACCCTGCTGGATCGTCTGCTGGAAGCTAGCCTGCCGTCCCGCGTTGTTGCCATTTCGCTCGAACAGGGCGAGGACAGAGAAATCTGGCGCGGCAGACTGCACGACGCGAGGCTGCGTGAAGGGGCAGACTTCTATCTCTCGGTGCGCTCCTCCATGCCAAACCACGAACTGCAGACGCGCTTCCCTCAGCTGTGCAAGGCGGGTAGCCATGACGACGTATCTGAAGTCGTTAACATTGCACTGAGTGGGATGGTGATTAAACCCCTGAGCCACGTCCCGGCAGCCATCCCGGTGCGTCTGGAAAACCAGTATTTTGCGCTCGATCTTTCTACTGCGGCGGCCCGCGCGATGCTGGATGCCGGAAACTGTACCTTCTATACGCCGGAGTCGCTCGGTGACGTGAAGCTGGAACTGTTTGCGGTGCTGCGCTCATGAACATGATGAATCTGGATTTGATCAATAAAACGTTTTATCCGGGCTGGCTGATGGTCAGCCAGTTGCGCAGCGGGCAGGAGATTCAGGACGGTGATGCGCTTTACCGTCGCGCCTGCCGCTGGGTCGCGGAGGCCCGCGAGGCTTTAACGGACGGGGGATACAGTGCTGGCTCTTGCGATCGCATGCTTTACGCTTATTGCGCCCTGCTGGATGAGAGCGTGCTGAACCGCGACAGACAGGACGATGGTTACCGTAAGTGGCGCAAGGATCCGTTACAGGCGCGGTTCTTCAGCACCCTGAATGCAGGGGAAGAGCTGTGGGAGCTTATCCGCACCGTTCTGCGTGAACCCGCGCCAGATAACGCGGTGCTGACCTGCCTGTACCGGACCCTGCAATTGGGCTTTGTCGGCCAGTACCGTGATCAGGACGACGAACGGCGGGAGGACGTGGTGCGTGCACTCAGCGAACGCGTGCCGCCTTTTGCGCTGACTGAGGACGCACCGGTAGTTGTGCGGGCATCGCGCCTGCGCAGCGGACGACGGCTGTACTGGCTGGGTTGGGCTGCAGGTATCGTGGTGCTTGCCGCGCTGTGGCTTATCTTCTCATCATCCCTGGCTCAGATGGTGGCCCGGATTGCAGGGCAGGGCTAGCGAATGCGTGAACTCTCCCGTGGTTTGCTCACGGCGTTAGCCCTTCTTCTGGCGCTGTGGTTGGTGCTGGGATTCTGGCCACTTTCGACCAGCAGTCGACTCGCGTTGAGCCTGTGTATTCTGCTGGCGGGCGTTGTGGCTTTCTGGCGTCAGTGGCGGCTGCATCTGCAGTGCCGGGCCATCAGTGAAACGATAACGGAGCACAGCCTGCCGCCGGAACATTTTCAGGGTGCGGTGGTGCTGGTATGCGGCGATACCACCTCCTTGTTTTCCGGTGACACGGTCTGGCGTGAAACTCGCCACGGCTGGTATCTGCAGGTACAGAGTGCTGATGCATTGCCGCTGCTGGCGCAGCATCTGGCTGCTGTTCGTCCGGCGCTAGTGTCACAGGTTTCGGTAATGCTGGCGATCACACCGGAACAGCACATTTCAGAAGAAACGTGTGCGCAGGCGCTTCGCCACTGGCGAACGCAGTATCGTCCAGTGCCGAACCTGGCTAAACGGCCTGCCGCCTATCTGGGGTGTGGTCTGGGTGTCACCGCCTGTTCAGCATTCGGATGAGGTGCTGTGGTTTACCGTCACGCCTGACCTGCCTGGCATACGTGCTCGCCAGAACGGCCAGGTTGCCCTGCCGGTAACTGGCTGGCAGCAGGAAGCTGTGGGGGATGACGTCCGTCTGGCTAATGCGCTATGGCTCGACAGCGTGCTCAGGTTGAGCAACACGCTTCTCTTTCGGCCGCTTCGCACGCGTCAGGAGGAACTCCCCGCCTGCAATCTCTGTGCTGTTGGCATCTGTCTGACTCCTGTAGCCGGGGTATCGGAAAACCTCTGGTCGCGTCAGATAGCAGGAACAAACCACATTACCTCCGTCATGTGGCGCAGCGGATGACTTGTTACCGCTGCCTGATCTGTTACTGGCGTCGTTGCCACGCCATCACGGCGTGAGCCGTCGGATGCAGGATACCCGGCTGGCCGGTGCTATCTGTTTTATCTTTCTCGCGCTGGCAATGCTGGGCCTCCTTTATTAATAACCAGCGCCTGGTACGCAGCGTGGGTGACCACCTTGCCGTCTATCACCGTCTCAGCGGCACGCCGCCCGCACCGAAACTGCAGGCTCAGCAGCGCCTGCGTGCGGATAGCCGTCTTTTGGACAACTGGTTACGTCGCGGCGAACCGCAGCGTTACGGGCTGGGTTTGTATCAGGGGATGCGGCTGATACCCCCAGTTGAAGCGGCCATTAGTGACTGGGCACCGCCACTGCCACCGCGTCCGGTAATTAAGAAAGTCGTGCAGGGCCCGCAGACCGTCCGCCTCGACAGCATGTCGCTGTTCGACACAGGCAAGTGGGCGCTGAAACCTGGCTCGACAAAACTGCTGGTGAACTCGCTGGTGGATATTAAGGCGAAGCCCGGCTGGCTGATTGTGGTGGCCGGTCACACCGACAGCACCGGCGACGACAAATCCAACCAGGTGCTGTCTTTGAAACGCGCTGAGTCTGTCCGGGACTGGATGCGCGATACCGGTGACGTACCGGAGAGCTGTTTTGCGGTGCAGGGCTACGGTGAAAGCCGGCCTGTCGCCACCAACGACACGGCGGAAGGCCGGGCGCTGAACCGCCGCGTCGAAATCAGTCTGGTGCCACAGGCAAATGCCTGCCAGTTTACCGGGCAACCCCCCCGCGTCATCTCAGGATGATGACGTATCAAAAACTTAAAATGGAGTAATTAACATGGCAATTCCAGTCTATCTGTGGCTGAAAGACGACGGCGGCGCGGACATTAAAGGTTCCGTGGACGTTAAGGACCGTGAAGGCAGCATCGAAGTGGTGGGCCCAGGAGCATAACCTGTACATCCCGACCGACAATAACACCGGCAAGCTGACCGGCACGCGTATCCATACGCCGTTCCTCTTTACCAAAAGAAATCGACTCCTCCAGCCCGTACCTTTACAAGGCTGTGACCACAGGTCAGACCCTGAAATCGGCCGAATTCAAGTGGTACAGAATCAACGACGCCGGCCAGGAAGTGGAGTACTTCAACACGAAGCTTGAGAACGTGAAGCTAGTGAAGGTGAATCCGAAGATGCACGACATCAAGGATCCGGCTTTCGAGAAGCACAACCATCTGGAACAGATTGAGCTGCGCTACGAAAAAATCACCTGGACCTACAAAGACGGCAACATCATTCATTCCGATTCCTGGAACGAACGCACCACTGCGTAATGACCCGGGCAGACGGTTTTCCGTCTGCTTTTTTTGCTGAGCGCCTGTCATAACGGGCGTTCAGCAAAAAACACACAATCCGCCTGCCTGACCTGATGCGCTTTGGTAAGTAAACAGCGAGGGGCGGTAGCGTGCCCGGAACTGATAAAGAGAGAATCTCATGGAAAATCCAGCCGTTCTGTTACGTCGTCTCAACCCTTACTGCGCCCGCGCGATGGAAGGCGCCGCCTCCCTGTGCCAGACCCGCGCGCATGCGGAAATTCTGCCCGAGCACTGGCTGCTGAAACTGCTGGAACAGGGCGAGGGGGACATCACAGTGATTGCCCGCCGCTACGAGTGGGATATGGATGCAATATGGCAGGATTTGCTGGCCTTTCTGGATAAACTCCCGCGCTCGGTGCGCAGCCGTCCGCAGCTCTCGGACAGTTTGCAGACACTGATGCAGAACGCTTGGCTGCATGCCTCGCTGGCGGGTGAAACGCAGATCCGCAGCGTTCATCTGCTGATGGCGGTGGTGGAAAAGCCGTCGCTGGTTCGCTGCGACGGCCTGTGGCCGCTGACCACCACCGGACAAAGTCAGCTGGAGCGCCTGCGTGGGCTGCTGGACGCACAGTCCGACGAACGGGAGGAAATGCAGCAGGAAGCGGCGCTGTGCAACAGTGATGACGTGGCGTTTGTGGGCCGACCGGTAAATGCGGATATAAAAGAAGGAGAGCTCAGCCCGGCGCTGCAGAATGCCCTGGATAAATTCACCCTCGACGTCACCGCCCGCGCCCGCGAAGGCAAAATCGACCCAGTGTTCGGCCGCGACAATGAAATCCGCCAGATGGTGGATATTCTCTCCCGTCGCCGCAAGAACAACCCGATTCTGGTGGGCGAACCGGGTGTGGGCAAAACCGCGCTGGTGGAAGGCCTGGCGCTGCGTATCAGTGAAGGCAATGTCCCGGACGCGCTGAAGCCTGTCTCGGTGCGCACCCTCGACCTCGGCCTGCTGCAGGCGGGCGCGGGCGTAAAGGGCGAGTTCGAGCAGCGCCTGAAAAAACATCATTGAAGCGGTGCAGCAGTCGCCGCTGCCGGTGCTGCTGTTTATCGACGAAGCCCACACCATCATCGGGGCAGGTAATCAGGCGGGCGGCGCGGACGCAGCCAACCTGCTCAAGCCCGCCCTGGCGCGCGGGGAACTCAGAACCATTGCCGCCACCACCTGGAGCGAATACAAGCAGTACTTCGAGCGCGACGCCGCGCTGGAGCGGCGCTTCCAGATGGTAAAAGTCGACGAGCCGGACGACGACACCGCCTGCCTGATGCTGCGCGGCCTGAAGTCCCGCTACGCCGAACACCACGGGGTGCATATCACCGATGAAGCGGTAAAAGCTGCTGTCGCCCTTTCAAGACGCTACCTGACGGGCCGCCAGCTGCCGGACAAGGCGGTGGACCTGCTGGATACCGCCTCCGCGCGCGTGCGCATGAGCCTCGACACCGTGCCCGAGCCGCTGACCCACATGAAGGCGCAGCTCACCGCGCTGGATATGGAAAAGCAGGCGCTGATGGAGGATATCGCGGTAGGAAGTTCCTCCCACCGGCGAGCGCCTGGCGGCGATTGAGCAGGAGGAGATCCGCATCATCCTCGAACTCGACGCGCTGGAAACCCGGTACGGCGAGGAGATGAAAATCACGGAAGGCTTGCTGGCCTGCCGCCAGGACATCTCCCGCCAGGCAGAAATCGCGGCGTTGCAGGAACAGCTCAGCGCCGTGCACCAGGGCAATCCGCTGCTGGGGCTGGATGTGGACACCCGCACCGTGGCGACGGTGATCGCCGACTGGACCGGCGTGCCGCTCTCCTCATTAATGAAGGATGAGCAGACGGAGCTGCTGAGCCTGGAAAATAATCTGGCGAAACGCGTGGTGGGCCAGGACGCGGCGCTGAACGCCATTGCGCAGCGCCTGCGCGCCGCCAAAACCGGCCTCGCGCCGGAGAACGGCCCGCAGGGCGTGTTCCTGCTGGTCGGCACCAGCGGCACCGGCAAAACCGAGACCGCGCTGGCGCTGGCGGACGAGCTGTTCGGCGGCGAAAAATCCCTGATTACCATCAACCTCTCCGAGTACCAGGAGCCGCACACCGTCAGCCAGCTGAAGGGGTCCCCGCCGGGCTACGTGGGCTACGGTCAGGGCGGTATCCTCACCGAAGCGGTACGCAAGCGCCCCGTACAGCGTTGTGCTGCTCGATGAAGTTGAAAAAGCGCACCGGGACGTGATGAACCTGTTCTACCAGGTGTTTGACCGCGGGTTTTATGCGCGACGGTGAGGGGCGCGAAATCGACTTCCGCAACACGGTGATTCTGATGACCTCCAACCTCGGCAGCGATCATCTGATGCAGCTTTTACAGGAACAGCCGGACGCCACCGACGGCGATCTGCACGAATTACTGCGCCCGATCCTGCGGGATCAACTTCCAGCCTGCGCTGCTGGCGCGCTTCCAGACGGTTATCTACCGCCCACTGGGCCAGGCGGCGATGCGTACCATTGTTGGCATGAAGCTGAACCAGGTGAGCAAACGCCTGGCGCGCCACTATGGCATGAAAACCGTGATTGCCGACAGCCTGATGGACGCGCTGACGGACGCCTGCCTGCTGCCGGATACCGGGGGCGCGCAACATCGACAGCCTGCTGAACCAGCAGATTTTGCCGGTGCTGAGCCAGCAGCTGCTGACGCACATGGCGGCGGGGCAGAAGCCACAGTGCCTGACGCTGGGCTGGGATGAAGATGGGGGGATTGTCATAGAGTTACGGCAGGCAGGCGAATAATGACCATCCACGATAAAGAAAAGGACAAAGAAAAAAAAGGATAAGAAAGAAGGAACGCTGCGGTTACTGACTTCAGGAGAGATCGCGCTAGCGAAGTCTGTATTCAGATCAACGATCCCTTATCATAAAGTTTGGATCCATTTTGACAGTTATCTTCCTTTTGGGTTGCAGGATCAATATACGGCGATGGCTCCGAATGGAGAAATTTATTTCCGCGAGCACTACCGGGAAGATTATTCACACACTGTTCCTTTCTATCAGCATATGTTTATCCATGAAATGGCACATGTCTGGCAGCGAGAAAAGGGATTGGAATGTCATCGGGCGGGGCCTGGTCAGTTGGGCAGTAAGTTACCACTATGTACTGGATAGCCGTTATTTGAGTGAATACCCTATGGAGCAGCAGGCACAAATTATCGCTGACCATTTTATTCTGAATGCTGAAGGATACACAAAATGGTGTGATCTCAGAGATCAGGATGTCATTACGCTTGATGGGAATATCAGCGAAGCCGATTATCCGGCAACTGTATCAAAATACGTTGCGGGGGTTTCCATGGTAAAAATTGGCCGGCAACATCATTTTTCAGCATTTCTTTTTTTATTCTCCCTCCCTTTACTGACGGGATGTCCTGGGGATCGATGGCGATTCGACGAAGAAACAACAGTCAGCATTATGGGGGGAATATCTGTTTTTGCTGTGCCGGATGCAGAAGACTACCAACCGGTCAATATTGCAATTAATCCAAGAGGGAACTCTGCCGAGCCAGGAGAATATTATCTTTCGCCCGGCTCTAAGAATAGAAAATAGCTATCTGTGTCTCCCCCCATCTTTTTATCTTTTTCCGGATAAGGGGCAATATATAATCAGCTATGTCCTGCGTTCAAAACGTCATGAGGACACGCCGCGCAGAATGGTCGCCGGGATAGAAATTCATAACAAATGTATTTTCGCTATTCCGCTTACTGACATGGAAGCGGTGAGGCCTTATGGGAGAGTTGAGCAACAATAATGCTCAGGATGATCAGCGCAGGCATTATGGTTCCTGCGAGCCCCTTTTAAATCTGTTCATGGAATGAATAATAATGAATCTGACTGATGCGCTGCAGAGCGTTTTATCTGCATCAGGAACACTGAATCGCTACCGGCTTGATATTCCCTCTTGTTCGTCGCCCCTGGACGTTGAAGAGTTCAGTGGAACTGAAAGCATGAGCCGGATGTACAGTTACGAACATTATTTTTACCAGTACAAACCAAATATCTTGATGCCAGCCAGTTGCTGCGTAAGCCGGCCACTCTGACAATGGGCGGCGGTTTACTTGAGACTCTGACGGAGCAGAAAAAAAGTACACGGTGTTATTACTGATTTCCGAAGATTGTCCGGCTCTGCAGACCAGACGCTATACCGTATCACGCTAAAACCTTTTCTCTCCCTGTTGGACAAGCAGCATCGCTCCCACCGTTTTTTCGTCAATAAATCGGTGCCGGAGGTGGTGGAGCAGGTGTTGCAGGAGCACGGGCCTGCACGATTGGGAGTACGAGTTTAAACCTGAAGCAGAGCTACCCGAAGCGCGAGCAGATAAAACCAGTACCAGGAGAGCGACCTGGCCTTTATTCAGCGCTTGCTGGCGGAAGTGGGGATATTCTACTTCTTCACTTTACAGGAAGATGCCCAGACGGAAGTGGTGCACTTTGCCGACGCGCAGCGGGCGCTAATTTTCGGCAAGCGGCTTCCGGTGAACAGCCCATCCGGGATGAGCGACAGCGGCGCGGAATCGGTGTGGGGGCTTAACGTCGCCCACAACGTGGTGGAAGCGAACGTCACGGCGAAAGATTACAATCACCGTGACGCGCAAAGCGTGCTCCAGTCCGCCCCGGCCGATATGACGCGGGGCGACGGCGAGGGGATGACCTATGGCGAGGTGTATCACTACCGGCTGCGCCACCTTGAGCGCGGCGACAAGTTTGAGCCGCAGGCAGAAACGGCCAACTTTTATGCCCGCCTCGACCATGAACGTTTTCTGGCGGAGCAGGTTCGCATCACCGGTAAAAGCACGGATGTAATGCTTGCCCCGGCTCAGGTACTGACTATCACCGACAGCCTGCCACCGACGCTGCCAGAAATACTCCAGGAGCCGTTATTGCTTACCGCCGTCGGGTTCACTGCCAGCCGTAAGGACGCACTCCAGGTAACCCTACTGGCGGTTCCCTACAGCGAGACGCTGTGCTGGCGTCCGCCACTACTGCCGCGCCCGAAGGTGACCGGCACCATGACTGCGCGGGTCACCAGCGCAAAGGCGAATGATATCTATGCATGGCAGGACGCATCCGGTCTCTATCGGGTGAAATTTGACGCCGACCGGGATGACAAGTCCCAGGGCCAGGAAAGCATGCCGGTGCGCCTGGCCAAACCTTACGGCGGTGACGTGTACGGCTTCCACTTCCCGTTAATTCAAGGAACAGAAGTAGCGATTGCCTTCCATGAAGGCGATCCGGATCGTCCGTATATCGCCCATGCCCTACACGACTCCCGCCACGTTGACCATGTGACTGAGAAAAACAGTACCCCGCAACGTGATCCGCACGCCGACGAACAACAAGCTGTGGATGGAAGACAAGCGGGGCGAGGAAGCACATCAAGCTCAGTACCGAGTATGGTGGCAAGACGCAGCTGAATCTGGGACATAACGTGGATGCCGGGCAGAAACTGCGGGGGGAAGGATTTGAGCTGAGAACTGACTTCGTGGGGAGTTATCCGTGGTGGAAAGGGTGTTCTTATCAGTGGTGGATGTGCAGCCAAAATGCACAAGGTGCAACCCTTGATATGGCCGCCGCTGTTGCACAATTACAAAGTGCGTTAGAACTGGTTACTGCGCTGGCTCAAAGTGTCGCGGTGTCTGGGGCTCTTAATGCGGACCGTTCATCACAACATCAGCTCAAACCAGGCTCTGAACCAGTTAAAAGAGGCGGGGATTCTGGCATCAGCACCAGCAGGAATTGCATTAACAACGCCCAAAAATATCAGTTGTCGTCCGGGCATACATTGACGGCTACAGCAGGCGAAAATATAGATATGAGTATTTTCAAAAGGCTAACCGTCGCGGCAGGCGAGGCGATAAGTTTATTTGCTCAGAAAATGGGAGTAAAGCTATTTGCTGCCAGAGGCATTGTAGACATACAAGCACAAACAGATGCGATACGTTATTCAGTCTGATAAATCTATGAATCTTAATAGCATTAATGATGAAATAGTATTGAATGCTGCGCAGGGAATAACCCTGACCAGTACTGGGGGGGCATATATAAAAATTAAAAATGGCTCTGTTGAAATTGGTGCGCCCGGAAAAATTGATCTAAAAAGCGCCAGCATATTATGGGGGGGGGAGCATCTTCACTTGAAAAAATCCTTCAACCTTATGGTGGTTGAGGATCCTCATTTAAATATCCTATGAATGAGCGATTCCAGATTTTAGATAAAAACACAAACCAACCAAAAGCGTTTATATCCTATCGCATAGAAACTAGTGAAGGCACAACCCTTAGTGGTATGACTGGACGAAAATGGTTACACACAATGCCATTATGGATTTGATTCTAAATCTATTAAATTGTTTTTGAATAAATAAGGACGTTTTATAACTATGAATGAGCAGGAAGCTTCCAGTTGCCGAAGGTACGTTAAATAAAAAAGAAGAGAGTGCTGTTGTAGCACATCACGAATCAACATTGATTTATTTTAGTGCTGAAAAAGAAGACCTCATCCTTCTTAATGAAAAAATTGCATTTGATCTGGAGCAACATGCCAAAAAGCTAATGATATTGGTGGATAAAGTTCATAAAGCAAAAGAGATATATTCATCGGCAATTGAAGCTTATGGGAAAATGATGTCTCATCCTGACAGAGTTGCTGAACTTCCTCAGCTTGAAGCTAATATATCAGAAGCGGAAAAAAAGTTAGCAGATAAGAAAGAAGATTTACAAAAAGAGCTAGGAGATTTTGAATCAGAAGGTGCTGGTTACAAAGATATTGTCGAGCTGATACCGATAAAAACAAAAAAACAACAAGGAGCCCGTCAGGGTATCGGGAGTCGTTATGTATATGTAAAAAAAATCTTACATTGACAATTTGGGTACTGGAAATATACACCAGGTCAGTATACGCGGGCGTGACCGTGCTTCTGCGAAAGAAAGCATATTTAATCGTGATCAGAATGGAAATATAAAAAGTATAAATACACAAAAATAAAAGAACAGTTAAGGAAAATTGAAGCTGAAAATAAAGGGGTTGTTTTATTTTGAAGTCAAAGATATTGGTAAGATAGATAAGACATTATGTGAATGGGCTGATTCCTGGAACAATAGTTTGCTAATGGAAAAGGAAATCGGTCAGAGCATTGATGTATCCCTTGGCGCACAATTTTTGCGTTTTACATCTAATACTGGCGCATCAGGAGAATGGGATCCCTTATAACGGAAAACTAACAATTAAAGGTGAGCATAGCACAGTTCTGTCAGTTGCATCAGGAACGGCCAGTGCAAAATTTTTTATGCCGGATCGTATTGGTTGGGCTTTGAAGATGTTGCCTCCTCCCGGAAAGACTAAAGTTCTCAATATGGGCATGTGGCGAATGTATCTGGAGACATCTCTAATCGGTTTTGCGGGGGCATCACTACAGGTTGAGGCACAAGTCCAGGTAACAACCATTGGCGCAAAACAGGTAATTATAGGGGATCGTGAAGGGCGACTGCCTCGTTTCAGTAATCGACATTCTTCTACAGGCGCCGCGTTTCATCGAGCCAGAGAAAAAAACGAAGAAGGTGCATCTGCCAGTGCTGAAATATTTGCCGGGGCCCGTGCAGAATTTAAAATGAAAGGTGGGGTTCAGTGGTTGCAGCCTGTAGAGCTAACGGTCCATCAGGGAAAAACAGGAGATGACGCCAAAGAGGCCGCCGAATTTGTTGACTTTTGTTCCATTACAGAAGCGATAGTCGGAATGGTGGGATTTGGTGCTGGTGGTAAATTTCAGTGTGACTTTATCAATGGACGCTTCTGTTTCAGCATTGCCGCTAGCCGGTGTTTAGGCGCAGGTGCCAAAGGTTCTTTTTGGAAGCAGAAGTTGACTACGATAAACTTTCCGATTTTGGGTCCTGGGTTGGTTTACCAGCTATATGGCCTTGATTATTCTTTTTTTGAGGTGATTTCAGAACGTGCATTTGAGGCTTTTACAAAGATAAGTGTTTTATATTTAACCGAGGTAAAAGATAAACTCGAGGCAGAATTGAAAACTTTTCAAGCGGATGTGGATAACATTAAATTGGAGTTCGCTGAATTTGTCACTTCGTTCGAAAAAGGTATGGTTGAATCGAAAAAAAGGAACGAAATTGCTAATCGTATTTTATCTAATCCTAAGTATTTATTAAAAATAACCCCTGAGGCTAAGGGTATCTTAATTTATTTACTCACGCGTCATGGCTTTAACGATCACAGGGATTTAGATAATCGGGTTATGCTTGATATTTATCATGATCGTAAAGAGGCTATATTAACCATCCTGGGATAGCATCCAAAGCTCAACGTGAATGGTTTCAGGTTTTTAGCCATTGTAACGTAGACGGGAGTGATTTAGCTTCAGGTAATGCTGCATTAAGATACATGGTTGCTCAAAGGAAAATAAATGAGCTAAAAGAGTTTTTGCAGGAGGGAGTCAACAAGGATAAAGAAATGGATAAAATATACAAAAGGTTAAAGATGAGACCTTCCTGGGGCTATGCGCTTGCCATGAATAATACTGCATTTTATAACTTATACAGGATGAATAATCTTTTTTTATCCTAAATCCATGATATTTAGCCCTGTAAGCGACAGTAACGTTATTGAAATTTAAAAAGGTATATATGAAAGATGCAATAAGAGCAGGTTTAATGTTGCTGGCAGTTTTGCCGCTGATTTCATGCGACCAGCAGAAACAGGCGGCAAAAGTTCCGGAGAAGCCTGGCGCAGAACTCTCAAGTTTTATCGCTGAGATCAAAGAAAATCTTGTCTATGTTAAAGGCGGTGAATTTCTGATGGGTGATTATGGTGAGCAATACGGACCGGAACATTTACCCTATGACGCCAGACAGCACAGTAAACCGTTACATAAAGTCGAACTAACAGGCTATTCGATAGGTAAATTCAAAACAAGCAACAAAGAATATCAGTTCTATCTGGCCTATAACAATTTACCCGGAAGAGACGTTGATTTGAGTTCCAGAACCGGACAACGCTGGCGGGAAATGAATATGACGCCTGAAACACCGGCGCATGTTGACTGGTTTGAAGCGGAAAATTATTGCCGGTGGCTGGCGACCATCACAAAATTACCTTTTTCTTTACCTACAGAAGCACAGTGGGAATATGCAGCGCGTAGCAGGGGGAAGTTTGTTATTGTTCCCACTAACGATGGCACTATACGTATTGAACAAGGTGATAAAAGTAATGTGGCCTGGGAGAGCGATAGCAAAGAGTATGCAAAAAAAATGGGTACGTCACTGGTGTATTTTCACCATTGCCCGGTAATCTTTATCCGCCAAATCCTTTAGGCATTTACGACATGGCAGGTAATGGCTGGGAGTGGATAAAGGACTGGTACGATCCTGATTATTATAAATACTCACCGGTAAAAGATCCGCAGGGGCCGGAAAAACCCATGTTTAAAGACAGTCGGGGTAATTATACCAGAGTGATACGCTCTCAGGATTTTTCCGGGCCAAGACGTGGCGCAACTATTTTCCGTTTTGATTCTGATCCTGCCAATAAGGGATATCTTCCCGGCAACAAGACGGTACGTTGTGCTGTTAATAGTTCGAGTCCTTTAAATAGCCACCCCCTCATTTGCTTTAAGTTATTTTTATTACGTTCTGGCATGTTTTCATAAAAATATCATCCATTATTCTTTTGTTTGTAAGACCCATATGTAATTAATAAGGAGGTTTATATGCTGGGTGTTATTCGCATTAATGATAAAACAACTCATGGTGGCACTGTGCTTGAAGGGAGTGCTGGTGTGAAATTTATGGGGTTAGAAGTCTCTTGTCTTATGGATAAGGTATTTTGTCCTGTGCATGGTAAAACATACATTATCGAAGGTGATGAAATTTCAAAGATTAATGGTAAGCCAATAGCTCTGCATGGCCATCGTTGCAGTTGTGGTTGCACGTTGATTTCGTCATTATACAACGCAGGAAAATGTTAATTCGTGCCTGTTAATATAAAAAAAATTCCAGAAGAAAAACCCTTGCCTGTTGCTCCAAATAAATTACGTTGGCTCTTTGCGATTGTTCTGTGTGTAATTGCTGGCGTGGTTGTAGTTCCGACTCTGTGGCCTAAATATCTTCCTACACGTTCTGAATGGTTCTGGTTTTGTACGTTGATGTTGCCTTTATCCATTGGGGTTACAGGATACATTATACGGTTACGCCGCTATGAGAATAAACGCGATAGCGTGCTCTGTTGGAACCGTCTATATCAAAAACAGTATGAAGCGCAAATTTCACTGGGTCAGAAGGCTGTGGGTATGCTGGGAATGAGTTACGTCACGCCAGTTGCCAACAATAAACTTGCTGTAGCGCTTTTACGAGGAGGACGTGGGCTTCAGACGCACTATTTGCCAGAAATTCAGTCTACGATAACAACTGCATCTCTTCCTCCTATTACCTAAAGAAGATTACCTGACTCGACTGGAATCAATATTAACAACTGTTATCGGGCAATTGCATAGTGAGTTGATTCAGTTTACCGGAAAATTATTTGTTCGTATTCATCATGATGGCGTGTTGGACAGTGAACAAATTCTCGCCGTCTGGCAGAAGGTTTTTCCCGCTTCATGTCCCGTCACTGATATCAATGTCAGTACTGACAACAATGGGTTGATGTGGATCGATGAATGGCTGGACAGACAGGATGATGCGCTTGTCCTTTCTGTTGAAAGTAATTTATTTCTTCAAGCACGCGATCAGCAGGCAGAATCTGTATCAGCTTTGTTGCTGGCCTCTTCGGCATGGCTGACGCGCTATCGTGTAATGCCGCAAACGTGGATACATCGTCCGGTTAGGATCTCCACTCCGGAAGAGGACGTGGCAGAAGTAGCCCTTTGGGGAAAAATAACTCCAGCGGTACCCTGGTTCTTCTGGCGGGCTCAGGTAAAAAGTAGCGTACTTGCTGAGGCTCTCATTGCAATGGATAAATCGGCACTCCTGTCTGAAAAAAAAAGGAGAAATGGTACTGGAGGATACTTTTGGCAGACCGGGGGCAGCAGTGGGGAATATCACATTAATTTGCGCCTGTGAACACGCTGTCGCATCGGGGCTGGCTCAATGGCTGATAACTAGCGCTAAAAGCACGCAAATGGCGATTATCCGTCCGGCTTAATATCATGCAAGGATTGTGATGTGGAAAAGAAAAAGCGGCTCAGTACATGGTTAATTATCCTTCTGATTGCGATCATCGGTGGATTTCTTATATGGACTGAAAATCCTGTCGTTCATCTTCTTACTACAGAGAAAAAACTGATTGTATCTCTGGCTGTAGCTGGGGTTTGCTTATTTATTTTGCTCTGTGACGATCTATTTGTCCGATTATGGCAGTGGCTCATCTCGCAGAGCTTTATCCAGCAGCTTCGGAAATTATCAGATAAAACTCATCATCGGGAGGAAATATTATTTATTGACAGAAAAAAGCATTGTGAGGTACTCAAGAGTATTCATTTGTATCTTCATCATACTTATGGCCGCACCCGGTCCCGCAGGCTCCGCATCCTGCTCGTAACCGGCAGCGTCACCGATGCCGAACAGCTCGCCCCAAAACTCACGCAGGAACTCTGGCAGGAAGACCAGGGCACGCTGCTGCTATGGGGCGGTGACCTGAACACCCCGGCAGACACCGACTGGCTGGCCGCACTGCGTAAATTGCGCCGCTGCCCGGTAGACGGGATCGTGTGGGTCACATCACAGCTGGACTCCCCGACTGACAATGCCGCGCCGGTACTCACGCCAGATGCGATGGACATGCTTGCCGCATCGCTCAGTACGCGCTATACCGCTCTCGGCTGGCAACTGCCGTTGTACGTCTGGTCGCTGCACTCCCGCGCCGGGCAGCAGGCCGATCGGGTCACCCAGCCCGTTGGCTGCCTATTACAGCCCGGCTGTCGTGCCGAAGGGCTGAACAACCAGCTTGCCACCCTGACGCCAGGACTTGTCACGCAGGGGCATTCAGCAGATATGCACGAAAGTGCAGCACAACTTCCTGTTGGGCCTGGCCGACCAGCTCTCACGCGTGCCGGAAACGGTGACAGAGCCGCTATCGATCCTGCTTAACCCGTACCGTCCGCTTCCGCTGGCGGGCGTGGTGTTCAGCCCGCCGTCAGTGGGAGCCGCACGCAGCGTGAAACACCACTGGGGCAAGGATAACCGCTGGGACATTATTACTGATTCGGTGCAGTTGCTCCCGGCGGGTCTGCGCCCGCGTAAGCCCGGCATCACCGCCCGGCAGGTACTCGCAGGGGCCGTGATTCTTGTGATGGCCGGATGGGCTATAACCATGGCGGCCTCCTTTACCGTCAACCGCAGCCTGGTGGCGAGGGCACAGGGGCAGGTCCAGCTGGTTTCCGCGGAGAAGCAACCCCTGGCGACACGTCTGCATGCACTCTCAGAGTTGCAGAAAACCCTTTCCCGTCTTCAGTATCGTGCTGATCGCGGCGCACCCTGGTATACGCGCGGCGGCCTCAGCCAGAACGATGCCCTGATGGCGGCACTCTTTCCGCGCTATGCCGAAAATGCGATACCGCTGCTACGCGATGCGGCTGCGGTTCATCTTCAGCAGCAGTTGAATGCCTACGTACAGCTGCCACCGGACAGTCCGCTGCGGGAGAAAATGACCCGAACGGCCTGGGAACAGCTGAAGCTGTACCTGATGCTTGCGCGTCCGGAGCGGATGGATGCGGCCTGGTTCTCCGGGGCGTTGATGCAGAACTGGCCCCAGCGCCCGGGAGTGAAGGATGGTGTCTGGCAGGGTACCGGCGCCTCGCTGCTGCGGTTTTACGGGGCTAATCTGCCAGCCCATCCGGCGTGGCGGCTGCATCCTGATGACGGGCTGGTAAGCCAGGTGCGTACGCTGCTGGTCCGCCAGATGGGTATGCGCAACAGCGAATCCACGCTGTACCAGAAAATGCTGGCACAAGTAGCGAACCAGTATGCCGACTTGCATCTGTCGGATATGACCGGCGATACGGATGTGTCGCGCCTGTTCACCACCAATGAAGTGGTGCCGGGAATGTTCACCCGTCAGGCGTGGGAGCAGGCCGTTCAGCCCGCCATTGAAAAAGTGGTTGCGGAGCGCCGTGATGAGATGGACTGGGTACTGAGCGACAGCAGGCAGCCAGCTGCGCAGCAGACCTCTCCGGAGGCGCTAAAGGCCCGCCTGACAGAGCGCTACTTTGCTGATTTCGGCGGTGTCTGGCTCGACTTCCTCAACAGCCTGCGGCTCCAGCCCGCGGCCACGCTGTCGGACGCCATTGACCAGCTTACCCTGATGGCCGATGTGCGCCAGTCACCGTTAGTGGCACTGATGAACACGGTAAGCGTGCAGGGGCGCACCGGACAGACTGGCGAGGCCCTTTCCGACTCGCTGGTGAAATCGGCGAAGAACCTGTTTAACCGTGATGAGCAGGCCGCTATAGACCAGCAGGTCGGCGCACACGGCCCACTGGATGCAACCTTTGGTCCGGTACTGGCGCTGATGGGCAGTCAGACGAAAGGGGCCGGGAATACTGACCTAAGCTTCCAGACTTTCCTGACCCGTATCACCCAGGTGCGCCTGCGCCTTCAGCAGGTCACAAATGCCACCGACCCGCAGGCGATGACTCAGGCGCTGGCGCAGACGGTTTTCCAGGGTAAAGCGGTGGACTTAACTGAAACCCGGGATTATGGCAGCCTGGTGGCGGCAGGGTTGGGGCAGGAGTGGAGTGGATTCGGGCAGACGGTGTTTGTCCGCCCGATGGAGCAGGCCTGGCAGCAAGTGCTCGCGCCCGCAGCTGAAAGCCTTAACGCCCAGTGGCGCAGCGCGGTGGTGGACGACTGGAATACTGCCTTTGGCGGACGCTATCCGTTTAAGGATGTCAGCAGTGAAGTCTCGTTGCCGCTGCTGGCAAAAATACCTCAACGGCGATTCCGGGCGCATCGCCCACTTTTTACAGACCCGGCTCAACGGTGTGCTCCATAAAGAGGGGAGCCGCTGGACGGCGGACAGAATCAATGCGCAGGGGCTGACCTTTGACCCGGCATTCCTTAAGGCGATAAACACCCTGAGTCATATCTCGGACGTGGTGTTTACCAATGGTGAGGCAGGGCTGCACTTTGAGCTGCGCCCGGGCACGGCGGATGGCGTGGATGCAGGACGGACCTTGTTATAGACAGCCAGAAGCTGGTCTACATGAACCAGATGCCTGGCCTGGAAGCGCTTCAGCTGGCCGGCGGACACCGAAGCACCGGGGGCGGCCCTGAGCTGGATAAGTACGCAGGCTGGCACCCGGCAGTACGCGGATATGTCAGGGGCGTGGGCTGGATTCGGCTACTGGACAAGGCCACGGTCAGCGCGTATGCCGGGGCGGGTAGCAGCTGGAGCCTGAACTGGAAAGCGCCGGACGGCAGAGCGTTGAACTATACGTTGCGCACGGAGGCCGGAGAAGGCCCGCTGGCGCTGCTAAAGCTGCGTAATTTTACGCTGCCAGAGGCCATTTTTACTGTTACAAACCCGATGGAAGATGTGACGGTATTTTCTGATGACAATGATATCGCAAAGGGAGGACTGGTAATGGCATCCATTACAACCCTGATGGCGGCCTGCCAGCTGGAGAAAGATACGATGGCGGCGCAGGTGCAGTCCCGGCTTGCTCTGTGGGACAACTGGCTGCTGCCCGTCTCTGACGACAACTCCACCGGCGATGACCCCGGCTATGACGACGATTTTCAGCTGATGCGCGAAGAGGTGGGTAAGCTCTCCGGCATGGACACGGAGCTTATTTGCCAGCTTGCTGAAAAGCTGCTGATCACGGCCACAAAGGATATCCGCGTGGCCACGTATTACGCCTGGGGCGCGGCTGCACCGTGACGGCGAGGCGGGACTGGCTGACGGACTGGAGCTGCTTGCCGCCCTGATGAAGCGATATGGCGCACAGCTTCACCCGCGGCGCGGGCGCAGCCGAAAGGCGGCGCTGGAATGGCTGGGGAGCAGCCGGATGCTGGACAGCCTTTCTCTTTATCCTGAGGTAATAAAGCGCGAAGCTGAACGCACCGCCGGTGCGCTGTGGTTGCTGGAGCAGTGTTCCGCACAAACTGATGAGGTGGAACGCCCGCAGTACAGCGCGCTATATGGCGCGCTGGAAAGCCGCCTGCAGAAATCCGGCGGCATGGACGCGGTAGTACCGCAAAACGTCAGCGGGAGTCACCAAGCCACACCGTCATCCGGCAGCGTACCGTCACTGACGGGAATTGCATCAGGCCAGGAGCTACTGTCGCAGGCGCGCATTCTGGCGGACTACCTGCGAAGCCAGCCGGATGGCTGGCTCTCTGCCCACCGGCTTATAAAGAACCTGCGTCACGACACCCTGCACCAGTTACCGCCCCTCTCATCTGACGGTAAAACCCGCATTGAGCCGCCAAAGCCGGACCAGCGTGCACAGCTGAAACGGCTGTACCTGCAGCAGAGCTGGCGCGAGCTAATGGAGGAGGCGGACAGCCTGCTGTCGCGCGGGGCGAACCATCTGTGGCTGGACGTGCAGTGGTACCTGCATCAGGCGCTGGAGAAATCTGGGCAGGAAGCGGAAGCCGCGCTAATCCAGTCTGACCTGAAGGGGCTGCTCTCCCGCCTGCCGGGGCTGGAGACGCTGGCGTTTAACGACGGCACGCCGTTCGCCGATGAGGTGACCCTGAACTGGATAAGACAGCAGGTAACGGATGATCCGTCGGGCTGGCAGGAGAATCACGTGTCCATAGCTCCGGCAGGGGAAGACATCCTGCAACTTGAGCCGGAAGCGCTAACGCTTGCCGACAGCGAAGGAACGGAGGCAGCGCTGGCCTGGCTGCAAAACCGCCCTGGCATGACCATCTCACGCGAACGCTGGCTACTGCGCCTGCTGATGGCGCGCATTGCCGAACAGACTGGCAAAAACGAGCTGGCACTGCATCTGCTGGCTGAACTGGACATTCATTCGACAACCCTGACGCTCACCCACTGGGAGCCTGAACTGCTGTTTGAGGTAAAGGCCAGGCGGCTAAAATTGCTGCGCACAAAAGCTGCACGCAGTGAAACCGACAAAGCTCGCCTTCAAACAGAAATGGATCACCTGCTGGCCGGGCTGATTGCCATCGATCCCGGCAGGGCCGCCGTGCTCTGTAGCTGACCCTTATTCTGCAATACCCAGGAAACTCAATGGACGATTTAACCCTGCGCTATTTCGACGCCGAAATGCGCTACCTGCGTGAAGCGGCAAAAGAATTTGCACAAACTCACCCCGACCGGGCGGCGATGCTCGACCTCGACAAGGCGGGCACGCCCGACCCGTACGTGGAGCGCCTGTTTGAAGGCTTCGCGTTTTCCGTTGGCCGCCTGCGCGAAAAGATTGATGACGATCTGCCGGAGCTGACGGAAGGGCTGGTTAGCATGCTGTGGCCGCATTATTTACGCACCATCCCATCGCTGTCGGTGGTGGCGCTGACGCCGGACCTGCCTGCGATGAAAATGGCTGAAGTTATCCCCGCCGGGCTGGAAATCAGTTCCCGTCCGGTGGGGCCGAAGAACACCGTCTGCCGCTACCGCACTACCCGGGACGTGACGCTGAACCCGGTTGCGGTATCGGCTGTCACCATGACCGCGGAGCCGGACGGACGCTCAGTCCTGCGCGTCCGCTTTTCCTGTAGCGGTCAGGCAGACTGGCAGCAGACAGACCTGACGCGGCTGCCGATTTATCTGGGGAGAAGATGCCGTAACAGGCAGCGCCCTGCACCTGTGGCTGACGAAGCGCCTGGTGGCGCTGTACATCCGGCTGCCGGGACAGGATGACCGTATAAAGCTGGACGGTTATTTTTCGCCGGGTGGATTCGGAGAACAAGACCGTTTGTGGCCTAAAGGCGACAGCGCGTTCAGCGGCTGGCAGTTGCTGCTGGAGTATTTTTCCTTCCGCGAGAAGTTTATGTTCGTGCACCTCAACGGGCTGGAAAATATGACGCTCCCGACGGGTATCACCCATTTTGACATCGAAGTGGTGTTCAGCCAGATGTGGCAGAGTGATTTGCCGGTGACGGACAGCGCCCTGCGTCTGCATTGCGTACCGGTGATTAACCTTTTCACCCTGGAAGCTGACCCGCTGACCATCAGCGGACTGGAAAGCGAATATTTGCTGCGACCGAAACGGCTTCAGGATGGACACACGGAGATTTATTCCGTCGACAGCGTGACCGGCTCCGGGCGAACCGGTGATGCGCGTTACGTGCCGTTTACCAGCTTCCGTCACCGGGGCGGGATGATGCGCCGCCACGCACCGGAGCGCTATTACCATACCCGCGTGAAGCGGGGCGTTACCGGTATGCACGACACCTGGCTTGTTCTCGGTGGACAGCAGTGGGAGGCTGACCGGCTGCTGACTCGGGAGACTGTATCGCTGCGCATCACCGGGACCAATGGTCAGCTGCCGCGCCGTGCACTGCAGAGTACGCTGCTGGACCGCTGCGAGCAGATAAGCGAAACGCCGTTTACGGTGCGTAATCTATGCAAACCGACGTTGCCCGCCTATCCGCCGACAGAAGACCGCTTCCACTGGCGGGTGATGAGCCATCTGGGGACCCGTTTTCTGAACATGATGAGTAGCGCGGAGGTGCTGCGTGGCACGCTGTCGCTTTACAACTGGCTCGGTGATGAACTCAACAACCGTCGTCTGGATGCCATTCTGGACGTCAGGCACCACCGGATCCAACGCTTTGAAGATGGCTTCCTGCTGCGCGGCCTGGACGTAGAGGTCACGCTCGACAGCAACGGTTTTACCGGCGAAGGGGATGTGCATCTGTTTGGCGAAATGCTCAACCGCTTTTTCGCGCTATATGCCGACATGAATCAGTTTAACCAGCTCACGCTTATTGTTCAGCCAGAAGGGAAGTGTATCCGGTGGAAAGAGAATCACAGTCCGCGCCTGCCCGGATGATGTCGCAGTTACGGCAGCAACTGCCGTATATGAATTTTTATCGCTTCTGCCAACTGCTTGAGCAGATCGATCCGGATGCGCCGGTGCCGGGCAGTGGCTGGCAGGTGCGTCAGGAGCCGATCCGGTTTCGGCCTCACCCGGGGATGGGTTTCCCGTCCAGTGAAATTCGGGGAATGGAAGACCCTGAGCCGGAACATTCGCATCTCCCGCCGACAGTGCGCGTCAATTTTATGGGGCTGTACGGCGTGGAGTCGCCGCTGCCGACGCACTATATCGACGATATCGCCCAACGGCGGGAAGGGTATGAAGCTGCACGCGATTTTCTGGACATCTTCAACCACCGATTGATTACCCAGTATTACCGTATCTGGCGCAAATATTCGTATCCGGCGACCTATGAGGCGGGAGGCGCGGATAATACCTCACAGTATCTGCTGGGGCTGGCTGGGTTGGGGATTCGGGGATGTGCGGCAACGGCAGGTACGCCGCTGTCACGCTTCCTGGCGCTGCTACCTGCGCTACTGCTGCCGGGGAGGACAGCGGAAGGAACGGTCTCGCTGGTAACGTTGCTTGCACCCGATACCGGTGCAGCGGTGTATCACCATGACCGCTGCCGGGTTCCGCTGAAGCAGCAGGTTACCATGAGTGCCCGGCAGCCCGTCAGCCTGAAACATCGTCCTGTAATGGGCAATTATGGGACGGATGTTAACGGTCAGATTCTGTTGCGGCTGACAACCAACAATCCCGATGAAGTACGCGGTTGGCTACCAGGGGCGAACTGCATCAGGACCTGATGGCGCTGCTGCATGTTTATCTGGGCTCACACCTGGATGTGCGACTGCAGCTGTGCGTGGCACGGCATTTACTGCCGGATGCACGACTGGCATGCAGCGTAGATGCTCCCCGGGTGGGGCGTACCGCAGTGTTGCGACCATTGGTTCCGCAGCAGAACAGGGATGACATGATAACCATTAACCTGGGGCGATATCAGTGCGTCCGGGAAAACATTCACCGAAGGGAGAGCGATGAAGATGGCGATTACCGCGGGTAACACCTCCGCCACGCTGCTGGCATTGTGCCTGGCGGCAACATTAACCGGCTGTGGGCTGACGCAGAAGATATCCGATGGCACGGTTGCGGCGACCAAATCCATTTTTTACAAACAGGTAAAAACCCTGCATATGGATATCCGCGCACGGGAAGGTGTGAATAACAACGCAAAAGGGGCGTCGCTGGCGACAGTAGTACGTATTTACCAGCTGAAAGACCGCAAGGCCTTCGACAGCACCGATTATCCGTCGCTATTTGCCATGGACAGCCAGGCCATTAAAGCAGATTCAGTGGCAGAAAAAGATATCCGCCTGCGCCCGGGAGAATCTTCTCGCTGGATATGCCAATGGAGGAGGCGGCGCAGTTTGTGGCGGTGGCCGGTATGTTTATGGCACCCGATCAGGAAAACAATACCTGGCGTCTGGTCATCACCCGCGATGAACTGGATCCGGACACACCACGTATTATTGAAGCCAGCAATAACAGTTTGACCCTGCAACCGCTGAAGGATGACTGAAATGCCGCGCCCGTCGTTATACGAAACCCTGTTCGGCAATTTTGCAGGCGGCCTCGATCTGCATCAGGTCAATGAAGAAAATCAGGCAATCCTCTCCGTGCTGGACAATATGCAGCGTATTATCAACTGCCGCGCCGGGACGCTGGCGCATTTGCCGGACTACGGTCTGCCGGATATGACGAAAATTCTTCAGGGGATGCCCGGAACTGCGCACCAGCTGAATATCCACCCTGTCGGCGGTGTTGCTGAAATACGAGCCACGCCTGCGCAAAATCACGGTCGTGATGCTCGAGCAGACCCGGCCTGGCGAATTGCGCTACGCCATTGATGCCGAGCTGAAAGGCGTCGGGCTGGTGCGTTACGGCACCGAGTTTATGCCGGAGGGCAAAATCCTAATCCGTCATATGAAACAGCAGCAGTACCTGGATGTCCGCGCCGCAATTTAGCGATTTTTCTGACAGAAACTACCATGACAACCTCCCCTGAACGCCACCTCAAAACCGGTGGCGATCCGCGCGCGGTTGCGGATTACGTCGCCCTGCGCGAAGAAATGAGCAAACTGACCCATCCGGCTCGCCCGGATGTGGACTGGCCGTATGCCGAAAAACTCTGCCTGTCGCTGTTTGAACAGAACGGCGTGGAGCTGCAGACCGCCGCCTGGTATACGCTTGTCCGCACACAACGTGCCGGAATGTACGGATTGAATGAAGGGCTGGCGATACTGGCAGCATTGGTCTCCCGGCAGTGGGAAAACCTCTGGCCGCGGCCAGTAAATGCGCGGATGGAAATCCTGCGCAGCCTGAGTAAACGCCTTCAACAGGTGATGCGCACGCTGCCTCTGACACGCAGTGATCAGAGCCAGCTCTACCAGGTGGAAGCGCACCTGAAAGCACTGGAAAAGGTATTACAGCGCCTGGAGTTGAAGCATGTCAGTCAACTGGACGCGCTGCTAACGCAAGTGCACAACGCGGCGGTGCGACTGGAAAACAGCGCCCATGAGACAGTTGAAACGGAGGAGACTGTTATCCCGGATACTGCCATCGACCCGCCGGAAAGAACAAAATGGGTGTATGTCGCGCAACGCGATAGTGACGCTGTGACAGCACCATCGCAGCCCACAAAACCCTGGATGTCTTTTGCCGCCGGGATGCTGACCATGCTGGTGGTGTCAGGTGCAGCGGTCTGGGGATGGCAGGCAATGCACCAGCCGGATCCGGTTCAGGCGCAATTTACCGCCTCGCTGGCACCGTTATCCGTTGCGCTTTCCCCCGGCGCAGTTGCAGGCAATGCAGAATAACCCTCTCTCAGCGGAAACAGGTCTCAGCCAGACGGCACAGCAGTTAGCGCGGCTGGCTCAACTGAAACCCGATTGGGTCGTTAGCTATGGCGGGCAACTGGTGCAACAGGCGTTAACTCTGTGGCCGGAACAGGCAAAACCGCTGGCGCTACAGTGGCAGCAGCAGATTGCGGCACAGGCACTGCCTTCAGAAAAATCTGAGCGGCTGGTATCAAGGGATGGCGCGGCTGCAACAGCTAGCGAACCAGCTCAATGCGCTGGATGAAAAGCGCGGCAAGTATATGACGGTCAGTGAACTGAAATCGCAGGTATTTACCATCATGCAGTCATTTAATCGCGCTATTCCAGTGGAAGAACAACTCCGCCAGCTGTCCGCAGTAAATGATGAGCAGCCCCGGCCAGTAGCACAGCAGAATCTGGCGGAGCTGCATCTGCAACAGCTTATCGCTCGCTATGCGCTTCTGAAGCAAAAAGCACTTGATTGAATATGATGCATTGCCGCGCCAGAGTAAGTGGTCAGGGAAAAGGCGAGAGCGAAAAGAAAAAGAAGAAAAGGGTGGCTAAACGCGTGGTGCGCTAAAGCCAGGTGAAAAAATTAATACGGTAACTCATGGAGTCAGAGTGTCAGCCAAAGATCGTTTTTTTAAAAAAGTGCAGCGCAATAATAGTATTGTAACGTTCGGCCAAAAATCGGCTGAAGCAGAAATTCGGGAGTTCACCTCAAGAATGGATGACTTTGCGGAGCAGATTAGCCAGTGGTTTGCAGGCACTGCCATTGGCGTCACGTTATCGACAAAATATCTCCATGATTTGAGTACGGTAGGCTATAGCCTCAGCAGCGGCATATGCCGTTATGATATCACTACCATACACTTACAGAACGGCGATCGCTTTGTGCGCATTATCCCTGAACAGCTCTGTAAGGGCGCGGAATTGGGCTTTGTAATAATGAATGTCGATGCGCCCGGTATCCATCAGGTATTTTATTTGAGCATGGCACCTGAAACGGGCTGGTTTATCCGAGGCGAGCATCAAAGCCCAAAGGATAACGCAATCATGACGGAGGAGCGTTTTTTCAGGGCTGTAGACAGGCTGGCCTGAAACCGACGAGCCTGTCCAGGGTTTCACTATCGATTTACCTCTGCAACAGCTCGGCAAATTTCGCCAGCCACTGCGGATGCGCGGGCCAGGCGGGGGCGGTGACCAGATTGTCATCAACATACGCTTCATCGATGCCAATGTCAGCGTAATACCCGCCGCTAAGTCGCACTTCCGGCGCACAGGCAGGATAGGCGCTACAGGTTCGTCCTTTCAGCACATCCGCAGCGGCCAGGAGTTGCGCGCCGTGGCAGACCGCGGCAATAGGTTTGCGTGCCTGATCAAAAGCCCGCACCAGTTCGAGGACTTTTTCATTCAGGCGCAGATATTCAGGTGCTCGTCCACCGGGGATGAGCAGGGCGTCATAATCCTCTTCTTGCGCCGCAGCAAAATCGGCATTAAGAACAAAGCGGTGGCCGGGTTTTTCACTGTAAGTCTGGGCGCCGTCAAAATCATGGATCGCCGTCATGATAAAGTCGCCTTTGGCTTTGTCAGGACAGACGGCGTCAACCTGATGACCAATCATCTGCAGTGCCTGAAACGGCACCATGGTTTCGTAATCCTCCGCGTAATCTCCGACCAGCATCAAAATTTTCTTGCTCATCTTAACCACTCCTCAAGGAATAAATGGAATGACAGATGGCGGCATCACGCCGCCAGCACTTTATTACGACCATCATTCTTGGCGCGATACAGGGCATCGTCCACGCGCTTAAAGAGATCGTCAATACTCTCATCCGGGTTATGCCGGGCTACCCCAATGCTAACGGTGAAGCGGGGCAGGCCCGGGATAGCAATGCGGGCAATCGCCACGCGCAGGGTTTCAGCGATCTGCATCGCGGCGTCCAGTGACGTGCGCGGCAGCAGCAGCACAAACTCCTCACCGCCCCAGCGGAAAACGTAATCGTCTTTACGACAACAGGTTTCCAGCGTGCGCGAAAGAGCAATCAACACCTCGTCGCCTTTTTGGTGCCCAAAACATGTCGTTGATGCGCTTGAAGTGGTCCGTATCCACCAGCAGAAGGCTGAACTCCTGCTGGGCCGGAAGGTGGTTCGGTGAGGTGTGATCGGTGAGGTGATAAAACTGGCGGCGATTGAGCAGGCCGGTTAACGAATCGCGTAGCGCGGCGTGTTCAAGCTCCTGCTCAAGCCGTTTTTGCTCGGTAATATCATGAATGATGCAGAGCATCAGTTTATCACCGTAGATTTCAATGGGGCCGGCATAGGTCTGTACGTGTCGGGTGGTGCCGTCCGCGAGGCGATGGATAAAGTTAAGCGGCTTATGCCCCCCAGGCAGACGCGCGATCTCGGTCATCACCGGCAACACGTTGCGCCCGAGCGTATTGATCTCCCAGGTGTGCTTGCTGCACATCTCCTCATGGGTATAGCCATAAAAATTGAGCGCCGCGAGATTGGCATCGACCAGCAGGCCGTCCCGGGCAGGATCGATTAACAGCATTGGTGCACTGTTGGTCTGGAAAAACCGGGCATAGAACCCCTGTTTTTTTGCGCTGATAGGTGCCCGAACTGGTGGCTTTAAGCCCCTGTACCGGCTGGCGGGCAATACCCTCAAAAATAATCACCTCGCCGCAGGTATCAAAAACAGCCAGCGAGAAGCCGACAGCTGAGGCTGGTCTGCTGGTGGTTAACCAGCACGCTCCAGATTTCGATGATCTCTTGTTGGGTTTTTAAATCGGGCACATACATCGCAAGCGTCGCCTGCGCCATGTGCCGAGCAGACGCCTTTGCGCAGACTGTCCAGCGTCGCGTCCTGCATGATATTTTTGGGCTGCCGTATTGGCGAACAGGAGATCCTCCGTAACCGGTGATACGACCCATATGGGCGTTTTAAGCATATCCAGTGCAGCAAACCCTGTAGAAGACATAGCTCAGTCTCATTTATCAGAAAGTTAAATGTCTGAGATCCACGGCGGAGCGGCACGCGTGGGCTTCTTTGAAACATACTCTACTTCATACCGTCAGGCAGGATTTTTTTGTGATATTCGTATGAAATTCGTATTAATTTTACCAACTGGAATAGTTTTATTAATCGCTTCTGTGACAGCGGTAATAAATAAATTTTCTCATCTGGTTACTGAGAAAAAGCGCCGTGTTATGCAAAAATATTTCTAGTATCGGATTAACGTTGAGAAAACATTAACGCTTTTTTCATTAAAACCATAAAAACTAATGTACGATTAAAAGGTTTAAGCCCGGCTAATCAATACTGCTTCAGAGTGAGCGTGCGGCTTAAGTATCAAATTTTCCAGAACAACAATAATTCATTACATAGAGAGCTTAACATTGCTTTTATTGGACTTTAATGCGAATGCTTGGCCATTCATAGGTGTTTAATGTCACTTTAAGTTAAATTGTTAGCCCTTTAAGGTTAATGAATAGTCTTGATGAAATGAGGGTGAAAAATAAAAAGCAGAGTGTTATATATTCCATATCGTCTGAAAATTCCGTCGTGGTATATATTATGCTCAGAAACATTAGCGTAAGAACGTTTATTCTTTCTTATCTGGCGGTTGTGCTTCTTTTAATTGATGGACTGGTCTTTTTTTTAGCGCCGCAAACATCTCTGTTAATTTCACTTAATCTTTTGTTTGTCGTCGCGTTTGTGTTTCTGCGGGTTTACATGACCCTGTATCTTGTGGTGCCCATCAATACGGTGAAAAGAAGTATTGAAGAGGTGGTGGCCGGTAATCTGGGCGTCACCATCCCCGAATTTGGTGATAACTGTGCTGGCCGACTGATTCCGGGTATCAACACGTTGTCGCACAACATCGCCACCCTGGTGCGTGAGATCCGCTCCTCCTCCGCCACCGCAATGCGTCTTTCTGAACAGCTGGCCGCCCGTAGTTCGGCGCTGGCGGCGAAAACTGAGCTGCAGTCAGCATCGCTGATCCAGACCTCTGCCAGTATGGAGCAGATGGCCGCCACCACGAAAAATACCGCTGATAACACTCGCCTCGCCAATGAGAAGGCAAATGTGGCAACTCAACAGGCAAAAAAAGGCGGCGAGCTGATGGGGCAGGTTGCTAACAATATGCTTTCCATTACCGAATGCGCCCAGCAGATGACCGAAATCATCACCATGATCGACGGTATCGCGTTCCAGACCAATATTCTGGCACTCAATGCGGCGGTCGAAGCGGCCCGGGCAGGTGACCATGGTAAAGGCTTCTCTGTCGTGGCCGGGGAGGTGCGCAGCCTGGCGCATCGCAGCGCCGAGGCGGCAAAAAGCATTAAATCCCTTATCGCTGTGACCAGTAGCAACGTCAGTCAGGGCGCAATGGTAGTGGCCGAAGCTGAAAAGAATATGCACGAGATCGTCAGCGGTTCCGGGCAGGTCAGTAAGCTGATGGATGAGATTTCTACCTCGACGTATGAACAGGAAAAAGGCATCGCGCAAATCACCCAGGCGTTGACCGATCTGGAAAACGTGACCCAGAGTAACGTGGGGATGGTGGAAGAGCTGTCTGGCTCTTCAGCGGTGTTGAAAAATCAGGTGGATGAGTTGCAGGCCCGCACGCGAAACTTCCATCTGGAACCGGCATCCTCTGCGCCGTTGTTCGACGAGCAACTCAGCCCGGCACGTACCTGACAACGCATCCGAGATAACAGCCTGGTTCGCCAGGCTTTTTTGTGAGCCAGTCAGGGTTCAGGAAATAGTCTCTTTTATGAATAAATTCAGCGCGATGGACCGGTAAATGGTTGCTTAACCTGCCAGGGTGACTAGACTGACAGCAAAGAACAGCTACTGGCGGAGGCGCTGTGGAAGGCATAAAAGGAATCGGAAGTTAACGTTCCTGACGCAGTTTTTGCGTGGTTACTTGATGGCAAGGGCGGGGCGAGGCCCTCACGAACAACGATACTATCGATCAGCAACATCCTTGCTGGCTGCACCTGAATTATACCCAGCCGGAGAGCGCTCACTGGCTGGCCTCAACCCCGTTATTGCCTAACAACGTGCGCGACGCGCTGGCCGGGGAAAGCTGCGCCCGCGCGTGACCCGCATGGGCGAGGGGACGCTCATCACCCTGCGTTGTATCAATGGCAGCACCGATGAGCGGCCGGATCAGCTGGTGGCGATGCGACTCTACATGGATGAACGGCTGATTGTCTCAACCCGCCAACGAAAAGTGCTGGCACTGGACGATGTCGTCGGGGATTTAAAAGAGGGCACAGGCCGGAAGATTGCGGTAGCTGGCTGGTGGATGTCTGCGACGCACTCACCGACCATGCCAGCGAGTTTATCGAAGAGCTGCACGATAAGATTATCGATCTTGAAGATAACCTGATCGATCAGGTTATTCCACCTCGCGGATTTCTGGCGCTGCTGCGTAAGCAGCTGATCGTGATGCGCCGCTACATGGCCCCGCAGCGCGATGTCTATGCCCGGCTAGCGAGTGAACGTTTCCCCTGGATGAATGACGATCAGCGCCGTAGAATGCAGGATATTGCCGACCGACTCGGGCGTGGCCTGGATGAAATTGACGCCTGTATTGCCCGTACGGCGATCATGACCGATGAAATCGCCCAGGTCATGCAGGAGTCGCTCTCCCGCAGAACTTACACCATGTCGCTGATGGCGATGGTGTTTCTGCCCAGCACCTTTTTAACCGGGCTGTTTGGCGTCAACCTGGGTGGCATCCCCGGCGGGGAGTTCCGCTTTGGTTTTTCGCTGTTCTGTATCATGTTAGTGATTTTAATTGGCGGTGTTGCGTGGTGGTTACATCGTAGTAAATGGTTGTAAATTTAGACTATTTTGAGGTTCCCATAGACCTGAAACGCTATTTTAATTGAGCGAAGTCAATAAACTGATTACCCATAAGGTGCAATATTCCTTCCGCAGGTGAATGCAACGTCAAGCGATGGGCGTTGCGCTCCATATTGTCTTACTTCCTTTTTTGAATTACTGCATAGCAAAATTGATTCGTACGACGCCGACTTAAATAAGTCGGCTTTTTTTTGCCTGCTACCCAGCAGCGACTACCCTAAAAAGAGACAACCCGTTCTTCTGGAGGGTAATATGACCATGCTCTTAACACTGCTGCTGCAAACACGGCAATCGGACCCGGTACCTACCGATCCGGTGCCCGTACCCGAGCCGATCCCACGCCACAGCCGATGCCGGACCCGCCGCCGGATGAAGTCCCGATTAAAATGTCGCATCAGAGGCAGAGATCTGCGAGGATACGCGCCTGCTGACTGTGTGACTTTTACCGCGAGAATAACTGTGACTGCTTTTTCAACGCTGAACGTACTGCCTGCCGCCCAACTCGATAATCTCAACGAGTTGGGTTACCTGACGATGACCCCCGTACAAGCTGCCGCCCTGCCAGCGATCCTGGAAGGACGTGATGTTCGTGTGCAGGCGAAAACCGGCAGTGGCAAAACGGCGACTTTTGGTCTTGGGCTGTTACAGCATATTGATGCCAGCCTTTATAAGACGCAGTCGCTGGTACTTTGCCCGACGCGCGAGCTGGCGGACCAGGTCGCGGCTGAGTTGCGTCGTCTGGCACGTTTTCTGCCAAACACCAAAATTTTAACTCTGTGCGGCGGCCAGCCGTTCGGCGCCCAGCGTGATTCCTTGCAGCATGCGCCGCATATCATCGTTGCCACGCCGGGTCGTTTGCTCGATCACCTGCAAAAGGGGACGGTCTCTCTCGACGCGCTGCAAACCCTGGTGCTGGGACGAAGCTGACCGGATGCTGGACATGGGCTTTAGCGAGGCCATCGACGAGGTGACCCGTTTTGCCCCGCCATCGCGTCAAACCATGCTCTTCTCTGCTACCTGGCCAGAGGCGATTGCCGCCATCAGCGGCCGTGTGCAGCAAAACCCGATCGCCATCGAAATTGATACTGTTGACGCACTGCCCGCGATCGAACAGCAGTTCTTCGATACCACCCAACGGGGCAAAATTCCGCTACTGCAAAAAGCTGCTTAGCGTGCACCAGCCCGCTTCTTGCGTAGTGTTCTGTAACACCAAAAAAGATTGTCAGGCCGTGTGCGATGCCCTGACCGAAGCCGGTCAGAGCGCGCTGTCGCTGCATGGCGACCTCGAACAGCGCGATCGCGATCAAACCCTGGTGCGTTTCGCTAACGGCAGTGCTCGCGTGCTGGTTGCGACCGACGTCGCCGCTCGCGGCCTGGACATCAAATCCCTGGAACTGGTGGTGAATTACGAGCTGGCGTGGGATCCAGAAGTTCACGTCCACCGTATCGGCCGTACGGCCCGTGCCGGTAACAGCGGTCTGGCCATCAGCTTCTGCGCACCGGAAGAGGCGCAGCGCGCTAACATCCTGGCGGAAATGCTGCAAATCAAACTGAACTGGGTGGATGCTCCGGCAAATGTCAGCATCGTGCCGCTGGCTGCCGAGATGGCCACGCTCTGTATCGATGGCGGGAAAAAAGCCAAAATGCGTCCCGGTGATGTATTAGGTGCGCTGACGGGTGATATCGGGCTGGACGGTGCTGATATTGGTAAAATCGCGGTGCATCCGGCGCATGTGTATGTGGCGGTGCGTCAGTCGGTGGCGCATAAAGCCTGGAAGCAGCTGCAAAACGGCAAGATCAAAGGCAAAAACTGCAAGGTTCGTCTGCTGAAATAAGCGGGCGGGGGGAGAGCGTCTCAGCGCTGGCGCTGAGACGCTTAACAATTACTTCACTTCAATCACGTTCAGACGCATCTCATCCAGCTGAGTGTCATCTTCTTCGGGGCTGCCAGCCGGCTGGCTGCATCGGGATCTCTTCGCGATCAAATGCCAGATCACCGCCGTTCACCACTTCTGAACCGTGCTTAATACCTTTGAAATCAAACAGGTTGATATCGCTCAGGTGCGAAGGCACCACGTTCTGCATCGCGCTGAACATGGTCTCGATGCGGCCCGGATAGCGTTTATCCCAGTCACGCAACATATCGCCAATCACCTGACGCTGCAGGTTCGGCTGGGAGCCCGCACAGGTTGCATGGAATGATCGGGAAGGCTTTCGCCTCGGAGAAACGCTCGATATCCTTTTCGCGGCAGTAGGCGAGGGGACGGATCACAATGTGCTTCCCGTCGTCGCTCATCAGCTTCGGTGGCATGCCTTTCATTTTTGCCGCCGTAGAACATATTCAGGAACAGCGTCTGTAAGATGTCATCGCGGTGGTGACCGAGCGCAATCTTGGTCGCGCCCAGCTCGGTGGCCGTGCGATAGAGAATGCCCGACGCAGACGAGAGCAGAGCGAGCCAGGTGGTTTTACCTTCCGGGATCTTCTCTTTAACAATGCCGTAGGTGTTCTCTTCGACAATTTTGTACTCAACGCCCAGCTTCTCGAGGTATTCCGGCAGGATATGCGCCGGGAAGCCCGGCTGCTTCTGATCCAGGTTGACGGCCACTAACGAAAAATTGACCGGTGCGCTTTGCTGAAGATTGCGCAGGATTTCGAGCAGGGTGTAGCTGTCTTTGCCGCCAGACAGGCAGACCATGATGCGGTCGCCTTCTTCAATCATGTTGAAATCCGCAATGGCTTTCACCGACGTTGCGGCGCAGACGCTTTTGCAGTTTGTTGAGGTTGTACTGGTCTTTCTTAGTAATTTCTTGATTTTGCGACATTTAATAGTGGCTCAATTCGTTTTATGGCTAAAGCCGCCCAGGCGGCCCACAGTTACGATGGGGGGCAGCAGGTCAACATGAAAAAGTATGGCGTGTATGGTACGGATTACGGCAGTGAATGTCAGCACGTTTTACAGCAAACGCCCCGGCAAGTACGCATCGTCTTCCATTCCATGGGTTTTTTTACCCTTTGCCGCCTGGCTGTGTTTTCGCAACACACGCTATAGTTGTAGTCCATCCACGAAAACGGGAGGTAGTCATGCTGTATGTTGAAAAAAGATGACCCACGCGAGGCCCCGGAGTCGGGCGATAAAAAGCCCCAACCCGTCAAAAAAATAGCTGACCGCGAGTTCATGCCCACGCCACCGGCCTTCGCTGGTGGCTTTTTATTGCCTGCACCCCGGCCGTTTCACCATAACGGCGACTCAGTAAGTAGTGCTGTATCGACCTGGTTCACTCCACTAAAAAGGCGCATAGGTTGTTGAAGAACAATTCTGTACGCTAGAGACGAGACAGGTACTGAAGACGATGGTCAGCAAAAACACGACTGATACGATGAGGTGCTAACGATGGGTAAACAGTGGCAATTACTGGTAAGTCTTTTTGTTTTGATAGCAGTGTTTTCATCCGCAAAGGCAAATACCACGGCGATGGGGGCTGACATTAGGTAAAACCACGCTACAGCAGTTTATCAAAGCCTATCCTACCGCCCAGCACGAGGGGCGCAGTAAGTGGAGTGACGGCGATATTTTTTCTATTCCGAATAACGAGCTGGGATTAGAGGGGCGCAAAAAAAATAACGCGGTTATCTTCAATACGGCGGGCAGGATCACCGCCATTATGCTTGAGCTGGATAAAACCCGCTTTGATGAGGTCGAGAGTATGCTGGAGCATAAATATGTCGCGGTGAAAAAACAGATCTCTTTCGCCGGGGACAAATACGCCAAATACCAGAATGAAAATGACTTAATTGAGCTTGATGCCCCCGTATTTAGCCCCTGTTATGAAACTCACCTATTCAGAGCAACTCTTTCAGGAAGCCTGGCTGAAAAAGAGCGCGGAGGAATTTAGCCGCCGTTGATAACAGCGCTACAGGAGAGGCTGGCTTACACTTAGCCGGTACGCGGCGTTTTGCCGCCCGTGTAAGTCATGCTTATCGGAGAAGGAGTCTGTTATGGCGAACAAGGTTTCTGCGCAGTGTCCACTGCGGCGCGGTCAGGTTTACCGTTGAACTCTCGGACGGGTTCAACACCATCCGGCGCTGCAACTGCTCGTTCTGCCGGATGCGCGGGGCGATCGCGGTCTCCGCGCCGTTATCCGGGATCAACATTATTCAGGGAGAGTCACTGTTTGACCGAATACCGTTTCAACACTCAGGCAGCCGTACACTATTTTTGTTCGGTCTGCGGGATTTACACCTTCCACCAGCGGCGTTCAAATCCTGAGCAGTATGGCGTCAACGTCGCATGCATCGAGGGCGTTTCGCCGTTTGATTTCCCGGAGGTACTGGTGATGGAGGGACGTCATCATCCTAATGATGGTGGTGGGGGCGTGGCCGGCGTGCTGAGTTATCGCGAGACCTGAACGCTAGCGCAGCCATTTATCAGGACAGGGAATGGGCACAGAGGATGTGCGTTCAGGTAATTTTTTTTCGCTTTAAATTTGCCTTTCACCACCCCGTCATAGAAACGTCCCTTGGACACCACGTTCAGAAAATCGTTAAAAATCCGCACTGGTACAGACTGATATTGCCAGGTGCTATGATCCCGAAAACGGACTTCCAGTGTTTCGTTGCATTTATCATAAGGCAATTGAGGCGATACGCGAAGATTTAAACAGCATGATGATTCACAATAGCGATTCCTCTACAGCCGGGCAGACATGAGATTTATCTTGTCTCAGATGGTCAGGGCGGCGCAACTAAAAGTGTGCAAAAGGAGGCGAGAGTAAGAAGCGAATATCTGAACGGATACAAAAAGAGAGATAAGAATATAAAATGTTAGCCCGCGTCGTAACGCGGGCTATTTTCATCAGAACTGATAAACCAGACCGACAGCCACGATGTCATCGTGCCGATGCCATTGTCTTTGTAGAACTGATCGTCTTCGTCCCAGCAGGTTAATTTTATAATCAACGTAGGTGGACATATTTTTGTTGAAGTAGTAAGTCGCTCCCACTTCAGCATATTTAACCAGATCCTTATCATCCTGACCGTTGCCCAGGTCTTTACCTTTAGATTGCAGGTAAGAGACCACCGGGCGCAGACCTGAATCAAACTGGTACTGAGCCGTCATTTCAACGTTCTGGGTTTTTGTCCGCCACCGCGTCATCATGGTCGCCGTATGGGGTCATGTTACGGGTTTCGGAGTACATGGCCGCCAGGTAAATGTTGTTGGCGTCATATTTCAGACCCGGTAGTCCATGCATCCGCTTTGTCGCCGCCTGCGCTGGTTTCGTTAATCTGCGCGTTAGTACGGTCAGAAGAAGCGTAGGCGGCGGCTGCGCTGATGCCCATACCAAAGTCGTAAGACGTGGAGATGCCGAAGCCGTCGCCGTTCTCATGACGCACGTCACGGCCGTTATTGGTGCCTTCGTTACCGTTACCGCTGCCTTCGTTGTTACCCCTGATACTGCAGGGCGAAGTTCAGGCCTTCGACCATGCCAAAGAAATCAGCGTTGCGGTAGGTCGCCACACCGTTCGCACGGCCGGTCATAAAGTTATCCGCTTTGCTGTAAGAGTCACCGCCGAATTCTGGCAGCATATCGGTCCAGCCTTCCACGTCGTACAGAACGCCGTAGTTACGGCCATAATCGAAGGAGCCGTACTGGTTAAATTTCAGACCGGCAAACGCCAGACGTGTCCAGGACTGATTGTCAGAACCTTCGGTGTTGTTAGCCTGGATGTTATATTCCCACTGGCCGTAACCGGTGAGCATATCGTTAATTTGGGTTTCGCCTTTAAAGCCGAGACGGACATAAGTCTGGTCGCCGTCAGCACCGCTGTCGTCGGAGAAATAGTGCAGACCGTCAACTTTACCGTAGAGATCTAATTTGTTGCCGTCTTTATTATAAATTTCAGCGGCATGTGCTGCGCCTGCCAATTAAAAGCGCAGGGATCATCAGAGCCAGTACTTTTCTTTGCATTGTGACTATTCCTTATGCTGTTTTTATATTTAATATTTTTAAACTTTCCGTGGAACTTTCTGCTTTGGAAAGTGGTCACATGCTAAATCACTCTTCCTTCCAGAGATAAAACATAATTGTTACCAATTAAGTGGAATCTCAAGTATTTACTGCCAGTGAAATAGTCATAAGTTCAGTGAATGAATTAATCAAAAGTATATAAAACAAAAATTACTCATTTGCCGATAAACTCAGTAAACTCAGGCCTGTTATATGCCTGCAGTATTTTTATCCATTTATTTAATAAATACGTTCAGATTCCACATCTGTTATTTATTGCTAAACAGGATCGCCCGCCAGTACATTACTGGCGGGTTTTTTTATAGCCAATAAAAAGCCCGGACATGCCGGGCTGTAATAGGTTATTCGCTGGCCGTTTTTTCGGCTTTTCCGGCTAACTGCGCCAGGAAGTCGTAGCGTTTTTGCAGATCGGCCGCAGCATCTTTCCACAGCTGCTCGGCCACTTCAGGCTGTTGGGCGTTGAGGCGGCGGAAGCGTTGCTCCTGCATCAACGTTTCTGCCAGCGCATCTGACGGTGGTCGGGAGTCCAGCGCCAGCGGCAGTTTACCCTCATCTGCACGACGCGGGTCGAAGCGGTACAGCGGCCAGAAGCCGGTGGCCGTCAGCTGGCGCATCTGATCGTGACTCAGCGCCAGATCGTAGCCATGCTCCTCGCAAGGGCTGTAGGCGATAATCAGCGATGGGCCAGGATAAGCTTCTGCCTCCTGAATCGCTTTCACCGTCTGGTTGAGCTGCGCCCCTAACGAGATTTGCGCCACATACACATGACCGTACATCATCATGCTGACCCCTAAATCTTTGCGCGCCTTACGTTTACCGTGCTCGCCAAATTTGGTTACCGCCCCCAGCGGAGTGGCTTTTGACGCCTGGCCGCCGGTGTTGGAGTAACACTGGGTATCCAGCACCAGAATATTGACGTTCTCGGTCAGGCTGAGAACATGATCCAGTCCGCCAAAGCCAATGTCATAGGCCCAGCCGTCACCGCCAATCAACCAGATCGATTTCTCGACCAGGGCATCGGCATCGGTTAACAGCTGTTCTGCCCCTTCCACCCCAGTCAGATGCTGGCGCAGTTCCGCCACCTGCTGGCGACGTAGGTCAGGTGTCGCCTCGCTGTGCAGGGCGCTAATTCAACTCAGCCGGGATCCGGTCGGCAAACTGTTCCAGCAGTCGCATCACGCGCACACGGTGCTGATCGACCGTCAGGCGGAAGCCCAGACCAAACTCGGCGTTATCTTCAAACAGCGAGTTCGCCCATGCTGGCCCGCGGCCATTTGGCATCGGTGGTGTAAGGTGTGGGATGGCAGGTTTGCCGCCATAGATCGACGAACAGCCAGTGGCGTTAGCGATCAGCATCCGGTCGCCATACAGCTGGGTCAGCAGCTTGATATATGGCGTTTCGCCGCAGCCGGAACAGGCGCCAGAGTATTCGAACAGCGGGGTGATCAGCTGCGAGGTACGGATATCAATACGCTCGAGGCTGTTGCGATCGATTTCCGGCAGGTCGAGGAAGAAGTCGTAATTCACTTTCTCCTCTTCCACATGCTCAAGGGCGCGACATCATATTGATGGCCTTGATCTCCGGGTTCTGGCGATCTTTCGCCGGGCAGACTTCAACGCACAGATTACAGCCGGTGCAATCTTCCGGCGCCACCTGCAGGACATATTTCTGGCCGCGCATGTCCCGGGATTTTACATCCAGCGAGTGCAGGCTGGCCGGGGCATGCTCCATCGCTTCAGGAGAGACCACTTTAGCGCGGATCGCCGAGTGCGGGCAGGCCGCCACGCAGTGGTTACACTGGGTACACAGCTCCTCTTTCCAGATCGGGATCGCTTCAGCGATATTGCGTTTTTCCCAGCGAGTGGTACCCATAGGCCAGGTACCGTCGGCGGCAGGGCAGAGGACAGGCAGGGCATCAACCCAGGCCCGCCAGCATCGCAGCGGTAACGGTTTTGACAAAGTCCGGGGCAGCGTCGGAGACCACCGGTGGGCGGTTCGGGCTGTGGGCATCAACCGGCTGCAACGGCACCTCCGCCAGCGATTCCCGCGCCAGCGCCAGCGCCTGCCAGTTGCGCTCCACCAGCTCCTGGCCTTTGCTGTTATAGCTTTTTGGCGATCGCCCCCTGGAGTTCCATCAGGGCGCTGTCACCCGGCAGGATTTTCGTCAGGTGGAAAACGCCATCTGCATGACGGTGTTTGATACGCGCCGCCAGGCCACATTCGCGGGCAATTTTTCGCCGCATTAACGATATAGAATTTCGCCTTTTTCTGGTTTCAGCACCGCCTGCACTTCCCTGCGGCAGCCGCCCCAGACTTCATCGACGCTGTACGGGGTGTTAAGCAGGAAAATGCCCCCCGGCTTCAGGCGCTCGGCCATCTGGTATTTGTCGATAAACTGCAGCTGGTGGCAACCGACGAAATCGGCCTGCGACACCAGGTACGCTGAGCGGATCGGTTGCTCGCTGACACGCAGGTGAGAAACCGTCAGACCACCCGGCTTTCTTCGAGTCATAGACGAAATAGCCCTGGGCATACCACGGGGTCGAATTACCGATAATCTTGATGTTGTTCTTGGTGGCCGACACGCTGCCGTCGCTGCCCAGACCATAAAACAGCGCTTCCAGTTTCGCGGTGGAGGGCAGGGTATTTTCCGGCAGCGTCAGGGACAGATTGGTCACATCGTCATAGATGCCAACGGTGAAGCGCGGCTTCGGCTTCCCGGCGCTCAGTTCGTTGAAGATGGCCAGCACGCACTCCGGGCCAAACTCTTTTGACGACAGGCCATAACGCCCGCCAATGACCCGCGGCAGCGTCTCCGCGCTCGCCGTTGTTAAAGGCTTCGGCCAGGGCGGTCATCACATCCAGATAAAGCGGCTCGGCATGCGCGCCCGGCTCTTTGGTACGATCCAGCACCGCTACCGTCCGCGCACTCTCTGGCAATACCGCCAGCAGATGTTTCGCGGAGAACGGGCGATAGAGGCGGACTTTCAGCACACCCACTTTTTCGCCCCGGCTCAGCAGTTCATCTACCACCTCTTCACAGGTGCCAAATCGCGGAACCCATGATTACAATCACGCGCCTCCGCCTGCGGATGGCCATAATACTCGAACGGTTTGTACTCGCGTCCGGTAGCGGCGGCAAAATCGGCCATCGCCTGATCCACATGGTCATAAACCGCGTTGTACCACGGGTTAGTGGCCTCGCGGGACTGGAAATAGGTATCCGGGTTGGCGGAGGTGCCACGGATCACCGGATGCTCCGGGTTCAGTGCGCGGGCGCGGTGGGCGTCAATCTCGGCCTGCGGGAAGCAAACTGCGGATGGTGTCATCTTGAAATCGACACAATCTTGTTGATTTCGTGCGAGGTGCGGAACCCATCGAAGAAGTGAATAAAGGGCACCCGGCTTTTCAGCGTCGCCATGTGGGAGATGAGGGCGAAAATCCTGCGCCTCTTGCACGCTGCCGGAACAGAGCAGGGCGCAGCCCGGTCTGGCGTACGGCCATCACGTCAGAGTGATCGCCAAAATCGACAGCGCGGTGGGTGGCGATGGTGCGCGCCGCGACGTGGAGGACGAAGGGCGTAAGCTGTCCCGCCAGCTTTGTACAGCGTCGGGATCATCAGCAGCAGCCCTGCGATGACGTAAAGGAGGTGGACAGCGCCCCGGTCTGCAGCGCGCCGTGGACGGTAGCAATCGCTCCGGCTTCAGACTGCATTTCGACCACGCGAGGGACATCTCCCCAGACGTTCTTTCAGCCCATTCCCGGCCCAGGCATCGGCCTGTTCAGCCATCGTTGAGCTGGGCGTAATGGGATAGATGGCGATCACTTCACTGGTGCGAAACGCGACGGACGCAACTGCGCCATTCCCGTCAATAGTTTGCATATGACACCCTTACATTGCCGCAAAAAAAAGAGGGACCCGTGACACATCGGCGAGTCCTGTAATTATCTTTTTATTTTAAGCAAAGGCCCGCTTGAAACGATTTTCGCTTTTGTGTCCTGCTTATTAATGCCATCAAATGGTTTGATCAAACTTTTGCCTGAAACTGGTCTGCAATTTCGTTGACAGCGCAGAAAACCGCGCTTCGGCTCTCGACGGCAGGGCGTGGGGTGCCTATTATGCATAGGTTTTGCAAATTCAACATGGGGAGAGATTATGCGCGCAGCATTTTGGGTAGGGTGTGCCGCTTTGTTACTGTCGGCCTGCAGCAATGAACCTGTTCAGCAGGCCACCGCCGCGCACGTGGCGCCGGGTCTGAAGGCGGCAATGTCCAGTTCCGGGCAGGCAAATTGCGCTATGGTTGGCGGGGCGCTGTCCGTTGCGCGTCAGCTGGATGGTTCGGCCATCGGCATGTGTGCGCTGCCTAACGGCAAACGCTGCAGTTGAACAGTCGCTTGCCGTAGGATCCTGCGGGTCTTACTGATTACTCTGCGCGTTTAAAGACCAGCGTCGTCTCCGCCGTCGCCAGGGTTAACACGTCTTCCGTCAGATCGACCTGGGTGCCGTTGCGTAGCATCGTGCCGATCGCGTGGTCCAGGTCATTGAGCTGTGGCTCGGCGCACAGTTTGCGCGTCATGGCGAGCGCTTTCACCTTCAACTCGCCGTCCGACAGCTTGCCCTGGCCGCTGAAGCGGTTACACATCACACCTGATACTGCCAGGTCTTCACCAAAGGCGATTTCCGGCGGCGTAGTGGTCGGGTTGATGGCGGTGCCGTCAATGCTTTGCAGCACAAAGCGGTGCTGCTGAAGCTGTTCTTCCTGCACGGAGGCTTTTCCTGGATTGACACAGCCTGCCAGCGCCATGCTCAGGAGTGTTACTGCGACGAGCGTTTTCATGGTTCTTCTCAATATATTCACTTCATAAATAGCTAATGCATAGTGTATTGCGCTGGCGGGGATTGTCTTGCGGGATAATCTGAAAACCGGGTGGGATGCTTATCCCTCTCCCCAGGGGCGAGAGGGTTAAGGTAAGGGGGAACATACGGCTAAAGTATGGGCTCCGTTCCCCTGGCGTTTATGCGTTTATAGCGCGTTCGGACTTGCTTCACCTTTCTCCAGCTGGCTCAGGTTGCCCAGCGTGGTTTCCGAAATGCTGATCAGCGCCTCGGCGGTCAAAAATGCCTGATGCCCGGTAAACAATACGTTGTGGCAGGCCGAGAGGCGACGGAACACGTCATCCTGAATCACGTCGTTAGACTTATCTTCAAAGAACAGATCGCGTTCGTTCTCGTAGACGTCCATCCCAAGCGCGCCGATTTTTTGCGTTTTCAGTGGCTTCAATGGCGGCCTGAGAGTCCACCAGGCCACCGCGGCTGGTGTTGATGATCATCACGCCATCTTTCATCTGGTCAAATGCGCTCTGGTTCAGCAGATGGTAATTGTCTGCGGTAAGCGGGCCAGTGCAGAGAGATAACGTCTGACTCGGCATACAGCGTCGGCAGGTCCACATACTCCACGCCCATCTCCAGTGCGGCAGCGCTCGGATAGGGGTCAAACGCCAGCAGACGCATACCAAAGCCTTTCAGGATCCGCAGCGCCGCGACCCCAATTTTACCGGTGCCGATCACCCCGGCGGTTTTACCGTACATGGTGAAACCGGTTAGGCCTTCCAGCGAGAAGTTCGCATCACGGGTACGTTGATAAGCGCGATGAATACGGCGGTTCAAGGACATCATCATGCCAATAGCATGTTCCGCCACCGCTTCCGGTGAGTAGGCCGGAACGCGTACTACCTGCAGACCCAGCTCTTTAGCCGCGTCGAGATCGACATTGTTAAAGCCCGCGCAGCGCAGCGCGATATACTTCACGCCTGTTTTTTTAACTCTTCCAGCACTGGACGACTGCCGTCATCATTAACAAAAATACAGACCGCATCGAACCCATGCGCGGTTTTCGCTGTTTTTTCGTTAAGCAGAAAGTCGAAAAATTCAAGTTCGAATCCATATCCCTCGTTAACATGTTGCAGATACTTTTTGTCGTACTGCTTTGTGCTGTATACCGCGAGTTTCATAAGACTTTCTCCAGTGGTTTTGGAACTACGTTAGCATGATTAAAATAATCATACAAATTTTAAAATATTATTTAATTCAATAAGTTCTGATAATAATTTTACAACATCCCGGCACAATAACCCTATGTTCTTTAACCTGACGCGCTTTTTTGTGTAGCGCCACTCCGCTGCCAGCCGGTGAGAGGGGGTGAGCAGGCCCGGCATGAGCAAATAATCCTCTTCAAAACAAGGCGATAAACAGAATTTCCTGCCGCCCCGCTCGAAATAACTATAAGCGTAACTTATAGTTTTAGGGTGGCGACTTGCTGCATCTAACCTCGGAGTTTTCAAAATGAAATCCACCGTCCAACATGTCTCTAAAGAACAACCTAAGCAGCCGCAAAAGAATCAAGATGAGCAGACCAAACAGAAACCGGGTAAATCGAAATAACCTCTCATAACAGCGTTTGACGGAGGCTTTATGGCTGATCGTCCAGATTATATTGATCCTGTTCCTGATGATGAACCGCTCCTGGCAGTAGCGATCCGCTTCCTGGTGAAGATGATTCCCCTGACTGATGATGACATCCCTGATGTCAATGACCGCTGGATCCTGATGACCCTGATGTGATCAGAAAATAGCGTGAGAAAGCCTTTTCTAAACGCCTCCGGGCGGTTTTTTTGTGATCCTGGACCGGCAGGCCCAAAGCGTAAAAACGCTCACATTCAGGGTGATCGCATCTATCCTTAAACAGGCCTTCGCTTCACCTGCCTGACGAAACATGCCACACTATTCGGTACTGTCGGCTAATTTTTTCGCTAAATCAGGATATTAACTGCCCATGAGGGGTAAATACAAAGCCGCGATCGCACTGCTGCTGCTGATCATTCTTTTACCGTTGACGCTGCTGCTGACCCTTGCGCAGTGGGTTCCCACGCTTGCTGGCATCTGGCTGCCTGCCGGCACCCGGATCGCGTTTGAAAAAGCCCACGCCTGACCCGCAACGCCCTGGTGATTGCCGATCTGCGCTACCTGGTCGAAGACTGCGAAATCGCCCGCATTGAAAACGCCACCCTCAGCCACCCGAGCCGCTGGAAAATCGACATCGCCCGCGCTGGATCTCAACAGCGCATGCCTGAGTAAAATCCCTGCGAGCGAGTCCACGCCAACCGCACCAAAAACCCTGGCTGAATGGCAGTCGCTGCTGCCTAATACCTGGCTGACCATCGACCGCCTGACGCTTTCCCCCTGGAAGCAGTGGCAGGGAAAATTAACCGCCTCGCTGACGCCGTCGCGACAGGACATTACTTATCACGGGGATCAGTTCAGCCTGCACGGCACCCTCCGGGGACGTTCCCTGACCGTCAGCGACGTCACGCTGCATCTGCCCGACAACCCACAGCCGGTGACGCTGGTAGGGGAATTTACCCTGCCGCTGGTGCCGGACGGCCTGCCGGTGCAAGGGCATGGCGGAAGCGACCTTCTCGGTGCCGCAGCTTACGTCGCTGGTGGATGCCGATCTGGCGTGGCAGGACAATCAGGGCCAACTAGTGATGGTTGAGCGGGAGAGCGGCGAGCCGTTGTTAGATCTTCCCTGGCAGATCACCCCTGAACAGCTGACCATCAGCGACGGACGCTGGCACTGGGACCAGGCCGGTATTCCCCTTAGCGGCCGCCTGGGGCTGAAGATCGACAACTGGCAACAGGGCACGGAGAACGCCGTCGTCAGTGGGCGAATGAACGTTCTGACTCAGGGCGATGCCGGGAAAGGCAACGCGGTACTCACCTTTGGCCCCGGCAAGCTGAGCATGGATAATAGCGCCATGCCGCTGCAGCTCACCGGCGTTGCCAAGCAGAACGATCTCATCCTCTATGTCGGGTTGCCCGCTATGCTGACCGGGAGTCTGGCCGAGCCACGGCTGGCCTTTGCGCCAGGCGCGCTGCTGCGCTCCCGGGGCCGAATCATCGACTCCCTCAACATTGACGAGGTGCGCTGGCCGCTGGCCGGGGTGGTGCTGACCCGCAAGGGCATTGATGGTCGCCTGCAGGCCATTCTTCGCGCCCATGAACGGGAGATGGGGGATTTTCACCCTGCATCTTGGACGGCCGGGCCAGTGACTTCCTGCCGGACAGCGGGTTATGGCAGTGGCGCTACTGGGGAGAGGGCAACTTCACCCCAATGCAGGCCCGCTGGGATGTGGCAGGGAGAGGGGAGTGGCGCGACAGCGTGATTGAGCTTAGCGAACTCTCAACCGGATTTGACCAACTGAAGTACGGCACCCTGCACGCCAGCGCACCGCGTATGGTGCTGGAAAGCCCGATCCGCTGGCAGCGCGATCCCGCCCGGCCACACTTTAGCGGCGCGTTATCCTTTGAGGCCGGGGAAACCACCTTCACCGGCGGCAGCGTACTGCCCCCCTCAACGGTCAAATTCAGCGTTGATGGCAGCGATCCGACCCTGTTCCGGTTCAAAGGCACGCTTAACGCCGAAGCCATTGGCCCGGTGCAGCTGAACGGACGCTGGGATGGGGGAGCGGCTGCGTGGCCAGGCCTGGTGGCCGAAACAATCCCTGACCGTCTTCCAGCCGCTGGTTCCGCCGGACTGGAAAATGACCCTCCGCGAAGGGGATCTGTATGCCCAGGTCGCCTTCTCCGCAGCGGCTGACCAGGGCTTTGAGGCCGGGGGGCACGGCGTGGTGAAAAGCGGCAGCGTCTGGATGCCGGACAACAAAATCAATGGTGTTGATTTCGTCCTACCGTTCCGCTTCAGCCAGGGCACCTGGTCGCTGGGCACCCATGGCCCGGTAACGCTGCGCATCGGCGAAGTGATCAATCAATTTACGGCCCGCAACATCACCGCCGACCTGCAGGGCGACTACCCCTGGAGCGAGGCGAATCCGCTGCTGCTCACCGATGTGAGCGTGGATCTGCTGGGTGGCAAAGTGACCATGCAGCAGCTGCGCATGCCGCAGCACGATGCGGCGCTGCTGCGGGTGAATAATATCTCTTCCAGCGAACTGATCAGCGCTATTAATCCGAAACAGTTCGCCATGTCCGGGCCGTTCAGCGGGGCGCTGCCGTTCTGGCTGGACAACAACAAATGGATCATCAAAGATGGCTGGCTGACGAACTCAGGGCCGATGACCCTGCGTCTCGATAAAGACACGGCCGATGCGCTGGTCGAAGATAACAGTGCGGCAGGGGCGATTAACTTGCTTCGCTATATGGAAATTTCGCAGTCGTGGACGAAACTCAATTTAGATAACCTGGGTGAATTAACCCTGGCGTCGACACTCCGCGGCGCCAGCCGCGTCGAGGGCCAGACTCAGGCCGTGAACCTCAACTATACCCATCAGGAGAACCTGTTTACCCTCTGGCGCAGCCTGCGTTTTGGCGACAATCTGCAGACCTGGCTGGAGCAACACGCAGCATTACCGGATAACCGCTGCCCGACAGGCAAGGAATGTAAGGAACAACCATGAAAAAGCTGGCCGGTGGGTTCACCGCGATTGTGATCCTGACGCTGACAGGCTGTACGCCGAGGATCGAAGTGGCGGCGTCGAAAGAGCCGATCACCATCAACATGAACGTCGAAATTGAACATGAAATCCATATCAAAGTGGATAAAGACGTAGAGACGCTGCTGAAATCACGCAGCGATCTGTTCTGAGGCTGCCATGAGAAAAATTATCCCGCTGATGATATTGACGCTGGGGCTGTGCGCACCCGCGCTGGCGTTGACCCTCAACGAGGCCCGCAGTGCCGGTCGGGTCGGCGAAACCCTGAGCGGTTATATTGCGCCGCGCAGTCATGATCGCGAAACCCTGGCGCTGGTGGAGCAGATCAATAAAGCTCGCACCGACAGCTATCAGCAGCTTGCCGACAGCAATAACATTCCGGTGGATGAAGTGGCGAAAATGGCCGGGACAAAGCTGGTAGCGCGCGCTAACCCCGGCGAATATGTCCAGGGGATCAACGGCAAGTGGATGCAGAAATGATCAGCGGTGGCGTTTACGGTACTCGCCCGGCGAAACCCCGAAACGCTGCTTAAAAGCCGTGGAGAAGTGGCTGTGATCGGTAAATCCCCAGCTGTAACCAATGCCCGCCAGCTTTTCGTCGTCGCGGGTGCTGCGCAGCATCTGCGCACAGAGATCCAGACGACGATTTTTGATGTACTGCGCCACCACCAGCCCCTTCTCGGCAAACATCCGGTACAGACTCCGCACTGACATGCCACACTCCGAGGCGATCCACTCCGGGCGCAGGTGTTCGGCCTGAATATGATCGTCAATCAGTGTCAGCACGTTAGTGAACTGACGCGCCTTGCGCGGCTGCACGCTTTCCCGCTGCTGCAACACCGGGCGCAACAGGCAGACCATCGCCTCCAGCGCGGCTTCGCTTTCGGTTTCGCTTAATGCCGGGTTGTTCATGCTGTCCTGCAGCAGACGGTAGCTGAGCTGGACGGTAGGCAGGCTGTGGGAGAGTTTCTGCGCGCAGCTGACTTCCTGAAAACGAAAGTGTTGCTCGAGGATCTGACGCGGCAGCAGGAGCGAGATCTGACGTGATTTTTCCGGCCAGTAGATCGAGCAAGGTCGGGAGGCGTCAATCAGCGTGATATCCCCCGCGTTCAGCACAATCTGCCGGTCGTCCTGCTCAAGCCCCGCTTCGCCTTCCAGCTGAAACACGGTATAGAACCAGGCATCGTTGCTGTTTTTGATCTCCTGACGGGTGCGAAACAGGTTCACGCCGCCAGCGGTAACGGTGCTGAGTTTCAGGTTGCCGGTCCAGGTCGCGTCCAGCTCGCCATAAAATTCGCCGGTCATGGGCCGGGCGGCAAAACTGCCGCAAACCTGGTTAATTTGCGCCAGCCAGCGCTGGTATTTGTCCTGTTCGTTTGCACACGTCATCGTCTTACCCGCTACGTCGTCAATGTTTAAACATTGTTGCATTTATGTTTCGAATTACCCGTGACATGGGGCGAAATATAGGCAAGAACTGCGCTGCACGACAGAGCGAAACGGCGGTATTGTCGCGTTTTGCGGTGCCTGTCACAGCCGACAAAGCGAATGTCACAGAGATAAAAGCGCATTCTGCAAAGCCATCTTAGACTGCGTTGACACCCTGCGAATAATAAGGAATCGCTATGTCTGATACACAGGTCGCCGTACTGCACAGCGTGCAGCAATTTCTGGATCGCCAGCATGGCCTCTGGATTGAAGGACGCCAGTCCGCCTCCGACAGCGAGAAGCGTCTGGAGATTTTTAACCCGGCCACTGGCCAGGTGATTGCCTCGACGGCTGATGCCAGCGCGCAGGATGTGGATCGCGCGGTGATGTCCGGCTGGCGCGCCTTTGTCGCCCGCAGCTGGTCGGGCAAACTGCCTGCGGAACGTGAACGTATTCTGCTGCGTTTTGCCGATCTGGTGGAGCAGCACACCGAAGAACTGGCCCAGCTCGAAACGCTGGAGCAGGGTAAATCCATTAACATCTCCCGCGCCTTTGAAGTGGGCTGCACCCTCAACTGGATGCGCTACACCGCCGGGCTGACGACGAAAATTTCGGGCAAGACGCTGGATCTTTCCATTCCGATGCCGCAGGGCGCCCGCTATCAGGCGTGGACCCGTAAAGAGCCCATTGGCGTGGTGGCCGGGATCGTGCCGTGGAACTTCCCGCTGCTGATCGGCATGTGGAAAGTAATGCCCGCCCTGGCGGCAGGCTGTTCAATCGTTATCAAACCTTCTGAAACCACGCCACTGACCCTGCTGCGCGTGGCGGAACTGGCAAGTGAGGCCGGGATCCCGGACGGCGTATTCAACGTGGTGACCGGCAGCGGTGCCGTGTGTGGTGCCGCCCTGACCAACCATCCGCATATCGCCAAAGTGAGCTTTACCGGCTCGACCGCCACTGGCAAACAGATTGCACGCGCCGCGGCCGATCGGCTGATGGGCGTGACTCTGGAACTGGGGGGTAAAAACCCGGCTATCGTTCTGAAAGACGCGGATCCGTCGTGGGTTGTTGAAGGACTAATGACGGGCAGCTTCCTGAACCAGGGCCAGGTCTGTGCGGCAAGCTCGCGGATTTATATCGAAGCCCCGCTGTTTGATACTGTGGTCAGTGGTTTTGAGCAGGCGGTGAAATCCCTGAGCGTCGGCCCGGGCATGTCCCAGGAGGCGCACATTAACCCGCTGGTGTCCCGCGCCCACTGTGACAAAGTGCAGACCTTCCTCGACGAGGCGCAGTCACGTCAGGCTGAGCTTATCACCGGTAATCATGGCCCGAACGGCGAGGGTTACTACGTTTCGCCAACGCTGGTGGTCAACCCGGATGCCAGCCTGCGCCTGACCCGCGAAGAGGTGTTTGGTCCGGTGGTGAACCTGGTGCGCGTCGCCGACGGTGAAGAGGCGCTGCGCCTGGCGAACGACACCGAATACGGCCTGACCGCCAGCGTCTGGACGCAAAACATCAGCCAGGCCCTGGAGTACACCGATCGCCTGCAGGCCGGCACCGTGTGGGTCAACAGCCATACCCTGATCGATGCCAACCTGCCGTTCGGCGGCATGAAGCAGTCCGGTACCGGCCGCGATTTCGGCCCGGACTGGCTGGATGGCTGGTGTGAAACCAAGTCGGTGTGTGTGCGGTATTAGGTAAAAGCAAATCGGTCACCGAGGTGACCGTTTTTAGTTTTTGCACTCTCTGCCCGTGGGAGGGGCTGGGGTGAGGGCATCAGGCCGCAGAGAATTCCCCTCACCCTAACCCTCTCCCCAAAGGGGAGAGGGGACAGACCCTGCGCGGTGTAGTTTTCTCCCTCTCCCCGTGGGAGAAGGCCGGGGTAAGGGCATCAGGCCGCAGCGATTTCCCCTCGCCCTAACCCTCCCCCCAAAGAGGAGAGGGGGCAGACTGTGCGCGGTGTGGTTTTCTCCCTCTCCCCGTGGGAGAAGGCCGGGGTAAGGGTATCAGGCCGCAGCGATTTCCCCTCGCCCTAACCCTCTTCCCAAAGGGGAGAGGGGACAGACCGTGCGCGGTGTGGTTTTCTCCCTCTCCCCGTGGGAGAGGGCCAGGGTGAGGGCATCAGACCGCAGAGAATTCTCCTCAGCCTAACCCTCTTCCCAAAGTGGAGAGGGAACAGAACGTGCGCGGTGTGGTTTGCACCCTCTCCCTGTGGTAGAGGGTCGGGGTGAGGGCATCAGGCTGCACAATGCCCGTTGTTAGCCGCCACCCGACAATGCAAACCGCACAGGCACATAAAAGCCGGGCAATCTGCCCTGGTGCCAGTCAGTTTAAACACGTCTATATTTCTAAATGGCTGAATTGGAAGGGTTCCATTCACTAAAATACCCTCTGATTTATGCCCCCTCCGCTACGGTCAACGCTTCGGCGATGTTCAGCCGGATTCCCCCACCCTCACGCTTCTCAGTCGCCTGAATGTGGCACGGGGGTTGATTCCCCGCTGAAACCGGCGAACCGGAGACCGGATGACAAGGGCTGGACGCCAGGGATGGCGGCCAGAGGCGAATCGAGACAGGATGTCGAGTTGAGCCGACCGCAGGCAGCCGGTCGGGAGGTGAGCGCAGTGCGAAGCACCGGTTTCATTGCGGGGCCGCGGGGATTGACAAGGGGGGCCCGGCGGCCCCCCCTTGTCACGTTCACGGGTTGTGTAATGCCATGTTCTAATGAACATGAGGTGAACGGAACAATCTGCCGGGCTTAACTGACTGGCATCAGGGTAATCCGCCCGGCGTTTTTAAACGCTTACTGCGCCTCTTTCTTCTTACCCAACGACGGCGTTTCGTCGAAGAAGTTCCAGGGTTTTGAGCAGGGTATGGACCCACTCGGTCGGCATGATTGGCCACTCCTCCGCACGGGCCACGTGCGTAGTCCCCGTGGTCATCCACACGACGTCATCCCTGGTTATCCAGCGATTCATTATCCTTGCTGAACTGGCCCAGCCCCTTATCTTGGGCGGAGCGGTTCGGGAATTTGCCTTCCGGGTACATCTCGTTTGGATGGTAGCGGGTCACCCACAGCTGTTTATCCATAAAGCTCAGGCGATGATAGATCCACTCATCCGGGGCAAATTTGGCGCCGGTCGCCACCGGGTGCGTACCGCCTGCATAAGGGATGATCTGGTAGGGAGACCGGGTTGCCCATGCGGTTCTCTTTGCTGGTGGTTGCTCAGCAGACGAATGGTGCCCGGGTCAAATTTCTGCGCGGCCTGCTGCTCAGAATCAATGTTGTACTGGTTGATCTGCAGAGTACTGGTCCGTGGGCCGCCTGCGGTATTCGGCTTCACTTCCGGGTCCATCGCCACCAGGCTGTTGTTGGTGCCATCCACGTCCAGATCCAGACGGAAGTTATAAGATATGCTGGTGGGTGGTGCCGACGATGTTGTGGTCGATCAGCGTGCCGTATTTTGTATCGTCTTTCGCGCTCGGGTCGTGCATGGTTTTCGCCATCACACCTTTCACCGCTTCGATACCGGTCGCCCCCGGCATCAATGCCGATGGTGCCGTTTTCGTGGAACACCCAGTCGAAAGATGTAGTCGTAGTTCCCTACGGTTACTGATCCAGCGCACCACCAGCTCCCGACGCTCGGTGCTGACGTTCGGCTGATTCATCTCCTGGTGTTTATACTCCGGCCCGGCGTAGCGTTCGAAGATTGCGATGGCTCGCGGAATCTCCATAGGGCGCACCGGTGTAGTCCGGGATGGTCTGATTCAGCAGCACGGCGTTGGATGGCACATCTTTGCCGCGCACCAGCGGTGAAGTAAGGGTCCCCATGCCGTAGTCGCCAGAGTCAAGAATAGGCCTTGAAGTACCAGCCCACGTCGGGTCACCGTAAGGAACGATCATTCCTCCCAGGGATCCTTCGTACATCACCTGACGTTTTTTACCGTTATCGTTGAAGGTGACGGTGGAGATAACAGGCCCGACGCGTGAGTCGAGGCTCAGGTGGAAGTCCCAGTTTTGCCAGTGGATCATATTGCCGGTGATGGTGTAGTTCTTGCCTTCCGGCTCCGTAATATCCAGTGGCTTATGGGCGACCGGTTCGCGGTCGCGGCCATCATAAGGACGCGATTGCATCGGCAACCGGAACGATCGCACCTTCTTCGATTTTGACGATTTTCTTCTCGATCAGGTCAACCACCGCCACCAGGTTTTCAATCGGGTGCGCCCAGTAGTTACCGTCCCCGGTATCCAGATAGCTCACCACTTTCAGCAGGCGATCTTCCTGTTTTCAGGCCATCTTTGCCGTCAAAGTAGCCGACCGTCAGCGGGGTGGTCATCACTTTGCTTGGGTCATTGATACCGCGTTTTTTCAACGCGTCGGCATACTCCTGGCTGCCGGTGACGATCTTCTGCACGCCATAAAGTCATCCAGCAGTACCATGCCGTGGGCATCTTTGATCGGCTCCCAGTGCAGGATCTTCTTATCCTGCAAATCCACCAGCGCTTCGATAACAAATTTACCGTCCAGCATGGTGATATTCGCCTGACGCGGCGCATCCACCGCCGTGCCATTCAGCACAAAATCCCACACTTTGGCTTTTTGCGGCTCGGCTAGCGCAATCTGGGTAAAGCGGGTATTCGGTTTAAAGTCCGGCGAGGCTTTCACAATCTCGACGGCCTGTTTAATTTCATCTGCGGATAGCGCATTCAGGGGATGCGGAGTCTTTTCCACCTGGAAGGTCTGGTCGAGGCCGGACTGGAACACATCGTTAACAAAGGTATCGGAGATCCAGGCCTTGTTATCTTTTATCACTACCGGCACCTGCAAGGTCAGCGGTTTGCCGTTGACGATGGCAGTGGTCGCGCCCGGCTTCACTTTGATGAAGGCCCCGTCTTTGCTGATGGTGTAGATCTGGGCGTAGTCGTCCCATTTTCACATCAGCACCAAACTCGGTCAGGGTTTTTATCCAGCTCGACCATATGCGCTTGCGCTACCGTGCGCCAGCGCCTTGGCCTGAAAAGAGACAAGCAACGGCCAACGCCCAGCACCGTTTTACGTGGTGAAAAGAGTAAGGAGCTTCCCATGATTAACCTCTGTTGTATGTGTTTGTTATCCACTCGGGACCGCTGTTCTGCGCGCGGTTTTATTCATTGCCAACATAGCAATAACGCTGTGCGTACCGTTTGCCTGCATTTGCCAGATGTTTTGTCAGATGTGCCAGAAGCCGGGTAACGTGCGCGACGTTACCCGGAGGGAGAGGGATCAGGCGTCAAAATCCCCGTGTTGACGTGAGACGAGGGTCAGGATGGAGTAGAGGGCCACCGGCTGCTGATTGCTGGTTGAAGATCTCCACCGCCCATTCAACCACACCGGTCGGTTTCTCTTCCGCCGTGCGCTGTTTCTTCAGCGTCTTGCGCTTACAGGTCAAACGCACCTGGATGGTATCGCCCGGTTTGACCGGCTCGATAAAGCGCAGGTTTTCCATACCGTAGTTAGCAATCACCGGCCCGACGCCCGCATCGACGAACAGCCCGGCCGCCGCGGAGATCAGGAAGTAACCGTGCACCACGCGCTCGCCAAAAATCGACTCCGCCGCGCCAATCTTGTCCATGTGGGCGTAGAAATGGTCCCCGCTCAGACAGGCAAAGTTAACGATGTCGGTCTCGGTCAGGGTACGGCGCGGCGTCAACAGGCTGTCGCCCGGCTGTAACTCTTCAAAGTATTTGCGGAACGGATGGACGCGGTCCTCCTGTACCTGAGCGCCCACGCACCCACTGCTGGCTGATGGCGGCCAGCATGCTCGGGCTGCCCTGGATCGCGGTGCGTTGCAGATAGTGTTTCACCGCTCGCAGGCCGCCCAGCTCTTCGCCGCCCCCTGCGCGGCCCGGGCCACCGTGGACCAGTTGCGGCAGTGGGGAGCCGTGACCGGTAGACTCTTTGGCAGACTCTTCGTTAAGGATCTGAATACGGCCATGCGCGCGTGCGGCCCCGGCGATAAACTGACGCGCCAGGCGCAGATCGGCCGTCACCAGCGTCCCGGCGAGGCTACCTTCACCGGCACGGGCGAGGGCCATCGCATGTTCGCGGCTCTGATACGGCATCAGGGTGGCGACCGGGCCAAAGGCTTCGGTGGCATGCACGGCCGGGGTTTCATCCGGCTGCGGGCAGAACAGCAGCGTCGGCGGGAAGAACGCCCCGGCGGCATTCAGGTCGGCTTTACCGCCGAGACGGATCTGGCAACCCGCCGTGACTAAAGCATCCACTTTCTCCTGTACGTCAGCACGCTGTTCAGCATTGGACCAGCGACCCCATTTTGATGCCTTCCTGAGCCGGATCGCCATATGCCACTTTTTCCAGTCGGCGATGAGCGCCTGGCTGACAGCCTCCACCTGCGCCTGCGGCACAATAATCCGGCGGATAGCGGTACATTTCTGTCCGGCTTTGGCCGTCATCTCACGCACCACTTCGCGGATAAACAGGGCAAATTCTGGCTGCTCTGGCGTCACGTCATCACCCAGCACGCAGCAGTTCAGGGAGTCGGCTTCCATGGTAAAGGGAATCGATTTTGCCACGATGTTCGGGTGGACGCGTAGCATCTGGCCGGTAACGGCGGAACCGGTGGAAGGTCACCACGTCCTGATGATCCAGTTGGTCGAGCAGATCGCCCGCGCCGCCGCAGATGAGGGCTGATCGCACCCTCAGGCACCAGGCCGCTGTCGACAATCGCTTTGACCATGGCCTGTGTCACCTGCGCGGTGGCCGTCGCCGGTTTAATGATCGCGGGCATCCCGGCAAGCCAGGTGGGCGCCAGTTTTTCCAGCATCCCCCAGCAGGGGAAGTTGAAGGCGTTGATGTGCACGGCCACGCCGGATTTAGAGGTCAGGGACGTGACGCGCAGCAAAGCCGCCTTCTTTTGACAGCGGGATCAGTTCATCTTCCGGCCACAGGGTGTCGTCCGGCAGTTCGCGGCTGCCGAGGCTGGCGAAGGTGAATAACGTGCCGATCCCCCCTTCGATATCGACCCAGCTGTCGGCGCGGGTCGCCCCCGTTTGCGCGGACAGGGCATAAAACATCTCTTTCTGGCTCAACAGATGTTTTGCCACCGCCTTCAACATGGCGGCACGTTCGATAAAGGTCATGGCATGAAGTGATTCGCCGCCTTTCTCAATGGCGTAACGACGTGCGGCGGCCATATCCAGCCCTTCGCTGGTGACCTGCCAGAGGGCTTCGCCGCTGATGGCATGCTGAATCGTGCGCTCACGGCCCCGGCCAGACTGCCAGGTGCCGGACAAAAAGCTGGCTAACTGCTGCATTTTTCTCTCCAGGTGGTTCGTGATATCGCTATAGATAGTTTGATTATGAATCATAAAAGCAAGTGATGTTTTAATGATTTGTTAACATTGTGATCTTGTCTGACTATTCCTGCCCCGTGCTCCCCGCTATCAACGGCGGCTTAGCAAAAGGCTTGCGAGCTGCATCACAAAATAAACAAACACTCCTTGGGGTTATATTTAACCTTTGTGTAACTTTTAAGAAACGAAGTGATTCATGATCGAATGATATTTGCTTGTTAAACGAATCATAAGGGTAATGACGTGACCGAAGAACAACGCTTTGAACAGCGAATCGCGCAAGAGACGGCCATCGAGCCGCAGGACTGGATGCCTGACGCGTATCGCAAGACGCTGATCCGCCAGATTGGTCAGCATGCCCACTCTGAAATTGTCGGCATGCTGCCGGAAGGGAACTGGATCACGCGCGCCCGACGCTGCGCCGCAAGGCCATTCTGCTGGCGAAAGTGCAGGATGAAGCCGGGCACGGTCTCTACCTCTACAGCGCAGCGGAAACGCTGGGCTGTGCCGGGAAGACATCTACCAGAAGATGCTCGACGGCAAGATGAAATACTCCTCCATCTTCAACTACCCGACCCTGAGCTGGGCCGATATCGGCGTAATTGGCTGGCTGGTGGATGGCGCGGCCATCGTTAACCAGGTGGCGTTGTGCCGTACCTCCTACGGCCCTTATGCCAGGGCGATGGTGAAAATCTGTAAAGAAGAGAGCTTCCACCAGCGTCAGGGCTTTGAAGCCTGCATGGCCCTGGCGCAGGGCAGCGAGGCCCAGCGTCAGATGTTGCAGGACGCCATCAACCGCTTCTGGTGGCCAGCACTGATGATGTTTGGCCCAAACGACGACAACTCGCCGAACAGCGCCCGCAGCCTGGCCTGGAAAATCAAACGTTTTGGCAATGACGAACTGCGTCAGCGCTTTGTGGACAACACCGTACCGCAGGTAGAGATGCTGGGGATGACCGTCCCGGATGCCGATTTGCACTTTGATGCCGAAAGCGGTCACTACCGTTTTGGCGAGATCGACTGGCAGGAGTTTGAGGACGTGATCAACGGACGCGGTGTCTGCAATCACGAACGCCTGGCCGCCAAGAATAAAGCCTGGGAAGAGGGGACGTGGGTGCGCGAAGCCGCCCTGGCGCACGCAGAAAAACAACACGCCCGCAAAGTCGCGTAAGGGGAATCAAGATGAGCAAAACCTACTGGCCGTTATATGAAGTGTTTCGTCCGCAGCAAACAGGGTTTATCCCACCGTCACGTGGGCAGCCTGCACGCCGCCGACGATCGCATGGCGCTGGAAAACGCGCGGGATGCATACACCCGCCGCAGCGAAGGCTGCTCTATCTGGGTGGTGAAGGCGAGTGAAATCGTGGCCTCGCAGCCGGAAGAGCGCGGTGAGTTTTTCGACCCGGCGGAAAGCAAGGTCTACCGACATCCCACTTTCTACACCATCCCTGATGGCATCGAGCACATGTGAGGTCCGGGATGAAAACGTTAACGCATTATGTTCTGCGCCTGGGTGATAACGGCCTGGTGCTCTCCCAGCGTCTGGGGGCCTGGTGTGGCCACGCCCCGGAGCTGGAGATCGACCTCGCGCTGGCTAACATCGGCCTCGACCTGCTGGGCCAGGCGCGCAACTTCTTAACCTATGCCGCCGAACTGGAAGGCGAGGGCGACGAAGATACGCTGGCCTTCCAGCGTGATGAACGTCAGTTCAGCAACCTGCTGCTGGTAGAGCAGCCGAACGGCAACTTCGCCGACACCATTGCCCGTCAGTACTTTATCGACGCCTGGCATGTGGCGCTGTTTACCCGTCTGACCCAGAGCCAGGATCGTCAGCTGGCTGCCATCGCCGCCAAATCCATTAAAGAAGCACGCTATCACCTGCGCTTCAGCCGCGGCTGGCTGGAACGTCTGGGTAACGGTACCGCGCTCTCCACGCAAAAAATGCAACAGGCGGTTAACGACCTGTGGCGCTTCACTGCCGAACTGTTCGAAGCCGATGAGATCGACCTGGCGCTGGTGGCCGAGGGTATCGCCGTGGATCCACGCAGCCTGCGTGCCGAGTGGGAAGCCGAAGTCTTTGCCGGGCTGAGCGAGGCAACGCTGAGCGTGCCGGACGAGTCGGCCTACCGCAGCGGCGGTCGTAAAGGGCTGCACACCGAACATCTGGGGCCGATGCTGGCAGAGATGCAGTATCTGCAGCGCGTCTACCCCGGCCAGCAGTGGTAACGCAGGAGATCGCCATGCAACGTTTTGCTGACCTCGCCCCGCCGCCGTCCCGCAGATCTGGTCTTTGTTAAGCCAGATCCCGGACCCGGAGATCCCGGTGTTGACCATTACCGATTTAGGGATGGTGCGCAGCGTGACCCCGCAGGGTGAAGGCTGGGCGATCGGCTTCACGCCGACCTATTCCGGCTGCCCGGCCACCGACCATCTGATGGGGGCGATCCGCGACACGCTGACGGCGCATGGTTATGCACCGGTTCACATTGCCATTCAGCTGGATCCCGCGTGGACCACCGACTGGATGACGCCGGACGCCCGTGAGCGTCTGCGCCAGTATGGCATCAGCCCACCAGCCGGACACAGTTGCCATGCGCATCTGCCTGCCGGGGTGACCTGTCCACGCTGTGCCAGCACCCGCACCACTATGATCAGTGAATTTGGTTCCACGGCCTGTAAAGCGCTTTACCGCTGCGACAGCTGCCGCGAACCCTTCGATTATTTCAAATGTATTTGAGGTCGCCATGACAACGTTTCATTCCTTAACGGTGGCAAAAGTAGAACCCGAAACCCGCGATGCGGTGACCATCACCTTCGCGGTTCCCCAGACGTTGCAGGAGGCGTATCGCTTCCGTCCGGGCCAGCACCTGACGCTGAAAGCCCATCTGGCAGGCGAAGAGCTGCGCCGCTGCTACTCCATCTGCCGCAGCGTGCAGCCAGGCGAGATCAGCGTGGCGGTTAAGGCCATCGACGGCGGGCGCTTCTCGCGCTATGCCCGGGATGAGATCAAACAGGGGATGGCGCTGGATGTGATGGTACCGCAGGGCCATTTTGGCTATCAGCCGCTGGCCGAGCGGGAGGGCTGCTATCTGGCGATTGCCGCGGTTCCGGCATTACCCCGATGCTGGCCATCATCTCCAGCACCCTGAAAACCGAACCGCACAGCCAGTTCACCCTGATTTACGGCAACCGCAGCAGCCAGAGCATGATGTTCCGCCAGGCGCTGGCCGACCTCAAGGATAGCTATCCGACCCGCCTGCAGGTGGTCAACATCTTTAGTCAGGAGGACGCTGGACAGCGAGCTGCTGCACGGGCGTATCGACGGCGAAAAACTGCAGGCGCTGGCAAAACACCTCATCGACTTTAGCCAGTTTGACGAAGCCTTTATCTGCGGCCCGGCGGCGATGATGGATGAAGCCGAACTGACGCTGAAAGCGCTGGGGATGCCGGAAAAATCGCTGCACCTTGAACGTTTTAACACTCCAGGCACCACGGTGAAACGTGCTCACGCCGTCCAGGCCGAGGGGCAAAAAGTGACGGTGCGCCAGGACGGACGCGACCGCCAAATCACCCTCACCGCCGATGACGAAAGCATTCTCGACGCCGCGCTGCGTCAGGGGGCCGATCTGCCTTACGCCTGTAAAGGCGGGGTCTGTGCCACCTGCAAATGCAAAGTGGTGCGCGGCAAAGTGGACATGGCCACCAACTACAGCCTGGAGCCGGACGAACTGGCGGCAGGCTACGTCCTGAGCTGCCAGGCGCTGCCGCTGACCCACGACGTGGTGGTGGACTTTGATGCGAAGGGGATGGCATGAGCGAGCTGATTGTCACCCGCCACGGCCGGGTGCTGCACCTGACCCTGAATTGCCCGGCGGCCCGTAATGCGCTGAATAACGCCCTGTTGAGCGAGCTGGCCGCCACCCTGGAAGCCGCTGCCTCTGACAGCGAGATTTCAGTGTGCGTGATTGCCGGTAACGAACGTTTCTTTGCTGCCGGGGCCGATCTCAATGAGATGGCCGAAAAAGATCTGGCCGCCACCCTCAACGACATTCGCCCCCAGCTGTGGGCGCGGATCAATGCCTTTAACAAACCGCTGATAGCCGCGGTTAATGGTTATGCGCTGGGTGCCGGGTGCGAGCTGGCGCTGCTGTGCGATCTGGTCATCGCCGGAGAAAACGCCCGCTTCGGTCTGCCGGAGATCACCTTAGGCATTATGCCGGGGGCAGGCGGCACGCAACGGCTGATCCGCAGCGTCGGGAAATCCCTTGCCAGCAAAATGGTGTTGACCGGCGAAAGCATCACTGCCCGTCAGGCACTGGCGGCAGGGCTGGTGAGCGACGTTTATCCCGAAGCCTTAACCCTGGAATATGCCCTGCAGCAGGCGGCACTGATGGCACGCCATTCGCCGCTGGCTTTGCAGGCGGCGAAGCAGGCGTTGCGTCAGTCCCAGGAAGTGGCCCTGCAAGCCGGGCTGGCGCAGGAACGCCAGCTCTTTACGCTGCTGGCCGCCACCGACGACCGCCGGGAAGGGATCGACGCCTTCCTGCAAAAACGCACCCCCGACTTTAAAGGACGCTAACCATGGATTTCATTCTGAGTCATGTTGAGCAGGGCGTGATGACCCTCACCCTGAACCGCCCGGAGCGACTCAACAGCTTTAACGAGGAGATGCACCTGCAGCTGGCCGAGTGCCTGAAGCAGGCCGAGCGCGATGACCGCGTACGTTGCCTGCTGGTGACCGGAGCCGGACGCGGTTTTTGCGCCGGGCAGGATCTTAACGACCGTAACGTGGACCCGAACAGCCCTGCGCCCGATCTCGGGATGTCGGTGGAGAAATTTTACAACCCGCTGGTGCGCCGTCTGGCAAAACTGCCTAAGCCGGTGATCTGTGCGGTGAACGGCGTGGCAGCCGGGGCCGGTGCCACGCTGGCGCTGGGCTGCGACATCGTGATTGCCGCACGTTCGGTTAACTTTGTGATGGCTTTCAGCAAGCTGGGGCTGGTGCCAGATTCCGGTGGCACCTGGCTGCTGCCGCGTCTCACGGGCCGCGCCCGGGCGATGGGGCTGGCTCTGCTTGGGGAGAAGATCAGCGCTGAGCAGGCCCATGCCTGGGGGATGATCTGGCAGGTGGTGGATGATGCCGAACTGACCGACACCGCACGTCAGCTGGCGGTGCATCTGGCCTCGCAGCCTACCTTTGGCTTAGGGCTGATCAAGCAGGCCATTAACGCCGCTGAAACCAACACCCTTGATGCGCAGCTGGATCTGGAGCGCGACTATCAGCGCCTGGCCGGGCGCAGCGCCGACTACCGCGAAGGGGTCAGCGCTTTCCTTAACAAACGCGCGCCGCAGTTTACGGGGAAATAAGATGACGATTCATACCGTAGCGGTGATTGGTAGCGGCATCATGGGCGCAGGGATCGCCGAAGTGGCGGCCAGCCACGGGCATCCGGTGCTGGTGTATGACATCAATGCCGACGCCATCTCCCGCGCCATCGACGGGATCCGCACCCGTCTGGAATCCCGTGTGGCGCGGGCAAGTTGAGTGCCGAGGCGTGCGAGCTGACGCTCCAGCGCCTGGTCCCGGTGACCGACATTCAGGCGCTGGCGAGGGCCGATCTGGTCATCGAAGCCGCGTCTGAGCAGATGGCGGTCAAAAAAGCGTTGTTTGCCCAACTGGCAGAGATCTGCCCGGCCAAAACCCTGCTGACCAGCAACACCTCGTCAATTTCGATTACCGCGATTGCCGCGGACCTGAGCCACCCCGAACGCGTGGCCGGGCTGCACTTTTTTAACCCGGCACCGGTGATGAAGCTGGTGGAAGTGGTGAACGGGCTGGCGACCTCGGAAGAGGTGGTTGAGCAACTGAGCGCGCTGGCGGTGAAATGGGGTAAACAGCCGGTGCGCTGCCAGTCCACGCCGGGCTTTATCGTTAACCGCGTGGCGCGTCCGTACTACGCCGAGGCCTGGCGCGCGCTCGAAGAGCAGGTTGCCGCCCCGGAAGCGATCGATGCCGCGCTGCGTGAAGGTGCGGGCTTCCCGATGGGGCCGCTGGAGCTGACCGACATGATCGGCCAGGACGTGAACTTCGCCGTCACCTGTTCAGTATTCAACGCCTTCTGGCAGGAGCGCCGTTTCCTGCCGTCACTGGTACAGCAGGAGCTGGTGCTGGCCGGGCGCTTCGGCAAAAAGAGCGGCCAGGGGGTCTACAACTGGCGCAGCGACAGGCCTGCGGCAAGCTGGCTGGAGACCGTCAGCGACGCGGACAGCGCCATAAGCGTGCAGAGAAGAAGTGACGGTGTCACCGAAATAGACGGCCTGCTGCTGATTGAGACCCAGGGCGAAACCGCCCAGGCACTGGCGAACCGTTACGGTCAGCCCGTGGTGGTGTGCGATCGTCAGGAAGGGGATGTCGCGGTGATCGCCGTTGCCGCCAGCAACCCGGCCTCTGCCAACCGCAAAGCGGTGTGGCATCTGCAGCAGCAGGGCAAGCGCGTGTTGCAGGTAGCCGATTATCCCGGCCTGCTGATCTGGCGCACGGTGGCGATGATCGTCAATGAAGCGCTCGACGCCCTGCAAAAAGGGGTCGCCAGCGAACAGGATATCGATACCGCTATGCGCCTCGGGGTGAACTATCCGCGCGGCCCGCTGGCCTGGGGAGAACAGCTTGGCTGGCAGCGTCTGCTACGCCTTCTGGAAAACCTGCAACGTCACTACGGTGAAGAGCGTTACCGTCCGTCGTCCCTGCTGCGCCAGCGCGCGCTTCTGGAGAGTAGCTATGAGTCATAACGCCTGGCGCAACGCCCGCGCCATGTATGAAAACGATGCCTGCGCCCAGGCCTATGGCATCGACATTATTGAGATGGATGAGGGCGTCGCAGTCCTGACCATGACCGTCACGCCACAGATGCTTAACGGCCATAAGAGCTGCCACGGCGGCCAGCTCTTTACCCTCGCGGATACCGCCTTCGCCTACGCCTGCAACAGCCAGGGGCTGGCTGCGGTGGCCTCGGGCTGCACCATCGATTTTGTTCGCCCGGCCTTTGCCCAGGACAAACTCACTGCCACCGCGCAGGTGCGTCATCAGGGGAAACAGACCGGCGTGTATGACATCGAAATTGTTAACCAAGAGCACAAAACCGTTGCCCTGTTCCGTGGGAAATCCCACCGCATCGGCGGCACTATTACAGGAGAAGCATGATGCGTGACGCCTTTATTTGTGACGGGATCCGTACCCCCATTGGCCGTTATGCCGGGGCATTGTCTGGCGTGCGCGCAGACGATCTGGGCGCGATCCCCCTGCGCGAGCTATTGCTGCGTAATCCGGGTCTGGATGCGGAACGTATTGATGACGTGATTTTTGGCTGCGCGAACCAGGCGGGGGAAGACAACCGCAACGTGGCGCGGATGTCCCTCCTGTTAGCCGGGCTGCCGCAGACCGTTTCCGGCACCACCCTGAACCGCCTCTGCGGTTCCGGTCTGGATGCGCTGGGCTTTGCCGCCCGCGCTATCCGCGCCGGTGATGGCGACCTGATGATCGCCGGTGGCGTGGAGTCCATGTCCCGCGCGCCTTTCGTGATGGGCAAGGCCACCAGCGCCTTCCAGCGCCAGAATGAAATTTTCGATACCACCATTGGCTGGCGTTTTGTGAACCCGCTCATGGCGCAGCAATTTGGTACTGACAGCATGCCGGAAACGGCAGAGAATGTAGCAGAATTGTTACGGATTTCCCGTGAAGACCAGGATGCCTTCGCGTTCCGCAGCCAACAGCGCACCGCCCGGGCGCAGGCCAACGGCATCCTGGCTCAGGAGATCGTGCCAGTCATGGTTAAAGGCAAAAAAGGGGCCGTTACCGAAGTGGTGCATGACGAACACCTGCGCCCGGACACCACTCTGGAGATGCTGGCCGGGCTGAAAGCCCCGTTCCGCGCCAATGGTGTAGTGACCGCAGGCAATGCCTCTGGTGTAAACGACGGTGCCGCGGCGCTGATTATCGCCAGTGAAGAGATGGCGGCGGCGCAGGGGTTAACCCCGCGTACCCGCATTGTGGCGATGGCGACCGCCGGTGTCGAGCCGCGTCTGATGGGACTTGGTCCCGTCCCGGCAACCCGCCGCGTGCTGGAGCGCGCTGGCCTGAGCATCACTGATATGGACGTTATCGAACTGAACGAAGCCTTTGCTTCGCAGGCGCTGGGCGTGCTGCGCGAGCTGGGGCTGCCGGACGATGCTCCGCATGTTAACCCCAACGGTGGCGCTATTGCCCTGGGCCACCCGCTGGGCATGAGCGGGGCGCGTCTGGCGCTGGCCGCCAGCAACGAGCTGCATCGTCGTAAAGGGCGTTATGCGCTCTGTACGATGTGCATTGGTGTCGGTCAGGGCATTGCCATGATCCTTGAGCGTGTCTGAACAATTATAAAAATGTGAGTACCCTACAATGACAATCACAATGACAACGAAGCTTGATTCGATCGAAACCGCGTCCCTGGATGAACTGCAGGCCCTGCAAACTCAGCGCATGAAGTGGACGCTAGAACACGCCTACAACAACGTGCCGATGTACAAGCGCAAGTTTGATGCTGCGGGCGTACATCCTGACGATTTCAAAGAGTTAGCGGATATCCGCAAGTTCCCGTGCACCACCAAACAGGATCTGCGCGACAACTATCCATTTGATACCTTCGCGGTGCCGATGGAACAGGTGGTGCGTATTCACGCCTCCTCGGGTACCACCGGCAAACCGACCGTGGTCGGCTACACGCAAAACGACATTGATAACTGGGCCAACATTGTGGCGCGCTCCCTGCGTGCCGCCGGTGGCAGTGCGAAAGACAAAATTCACGTGGCCTACGGCTATGGCCTGTTCACTGGCGGGCTGGGCGCACACTACGGTGCCGAGCGTTTAGGCGCGACGGTGATCCCTATGTCCGGCGGCCAGACCGAGAAACAGGCCCAGCTGATCCGCGATTTCCAGCCGGACATGATCATGGTGACGCCATCCTACTGCCTTAACCTGATCGAAGAGCTTGAGCGCCAGATGGGTGGCGATGCCAGCCAATGCTCCCTGCGCGTTGGTGTTTTTGGGGCTGAACCCTGGACCCTGGCGATGCGCCGCGAAATCGAGAAGCGTCTCGGCATTACCGCCCTGGACATTTACGGCCTGTCCGAAGTGATGGGGCCGGGCGTGGCGATGGAGTGTATCGAAACCGCCGACGGCCGACTATCTGGGAAGATCACTTCTACCCGGAGATCGTCAACCCGAACGACGGCACGCCGCTGGCGGATGGCGAGCAGGGCGAACTGCTCTTCACCACCCCTGACCAAAGAGGCGCTGCCGGTGATCCGCTACCGCACCCGCGACCTGACCCGTCTGCTGCCGGGCACCGCCCGCACCATGCGCCGGATGGATCGCATCAGCGGTCGCAGCGACGACATGCTGATCATCCGCGGGGTGAACGTCTTCCCCTCTCAACTGGAAGAGGAGATCGTCAAGTTTGAGCACCTGTCGCCGCACTACCAGCTGGAGGTGAATCGTCGGGGCCATCTTGATTCGCTTTTCGGTCAAAGTGGAGCTGAAACAGAGCAGCTTAACCCTGACCCACGAACAGCGCTGTCACGTGTGCCATGAGTTGCGCCACCGCATTAAATCGATGGTGGGGATCTCCACCGACGTCACCATTGTGAACTGCGGCAGTATCCCGCGTTCCGAAGGCAAAGCCTGCCGCGTCTTCGACCTGCGTAAGGTCGCCGCCAACGGCTAACCCCGGCCTGCTGACCCTCTCCGTATTGGGGGAGGGTCACGCGTCTGGTGCTATGCTATGATTCATCCGACAAAATAATCACAACAGAATGAATCACATGAGTAAACTCGACGCCTTTATTCAGCACGCGGTCAGCTCCGTTCCCGTCAGCGGCACGTCGTTGATCTCCTCCTTATACGGCGATGCGTTGTCCCATCGCGGCGGCGAAGTCTGGCTGGGTAGCCTGGCGGCACTGCTGGAAGGGATGGGCTTTGGCGAACGCTTTGTACGTACTGCGCTGTTCCGCCTGAATAAAGAGGGCTGGCTGGATGTGGTTCGCATCGGCAGACGCAGCTTTTACCGACTGAGTGATAAAGGGTTGCGCTTAACCCGGCGGGCTGAGGCAAAAATTTATCGCGCGGAGCTGCCAGCCTGGGACGGAAAATGGTTGCTGTTGCTCTCCGAAGGGATGGATAAAGCCACGCTGGCGGAAGTGAAAAAGCAGCTGATCTGGCAAGGCTTCGGTACGCTTGCCCCCAGCCTGATGGCCTCTCCCCGTCGCAACAGCTGGCGGATGTCCAGACCCTGCTGCACGAAGCGGGCGTGGCCGAGAACGTAATCTGCTTTGAGGCGCATTCGCCGCTGGCGCTCTCCCGCGCCGCGCTGCGATCCCGGGTTGAAGAGTGCTGCAGCTTAGCGAGCAGAACCTGATGTACGAAACCTTTATCGACTCGTTCCGACCGCTCCTTCCGCTACTGCGCGAGGCCACCCCGGCAGAGCTAACGCCGGAACGCTGCTTCCAGATCCAGCTGCTGTTGATCCATTTTTATCGCCGGGTGGTGCTCAAGGATCCGCTCCCTGCCGGAAGAGTTACTCCCGTCGCACTGGGCAGGCCAGACGGCCCGCCAGCTGTGCATCAACATTTATCAGCGCGTCGCGCCGGGTGCGCTGGCGTTTGTCAGTGAGAAAGGGGAGACCTCCGTCGGTGAACTGCCGTCGCCTGGCTCTTCCTACTGGCAACGCTTCGGCGGCCTGACGCCTGCGTAAAGGAGGTAATGTGCCTGTATATCAAATTGATGGTTTGACCCCGGTTGTTCCGCAAGAGAGTTATGTGCACCCCGACAGCGGTGCTGATTGGCGATGTGATCCTCCGGCAAGGGGGTCTACGTCGGCCCCAACGCCAGCCTGCGCGGTGATTTTGGCCGTATCGTGGTGAAAGACGGGGCCAACATCCAGGATAACTGCATCATGCACGGTTTCCCCGAGCAGGACACGGTCGTGGAAGAAGAGGGCCATATTGGTCATGGCGCTATCCTTCACGGCTGCGTCATCCGCCGGAATGCGCTGGTGGGAATGAATGCGGTGATCATGGACGGGGCGGTAATTGGCGAGAACAGCATTGTCGGCGCAGCCGCGTTTGTGAAGCGAAAGCGGAAATGCCTGCTGACCATCTGATCCTGGGCAGCCCGGCGAAAGCGATTCGGGCGCTGAGCGAGCAGGAGATGGAATGGAAGAAGCAGGGCACCCGTGAGTATCAAACCCTGGTGGAACGCTGCAAACAGACGATGCATCAGGTGGAGCCGCTACATGAGGTGGAGCCGGATCGTAAGCGGCTGGTGTTTGACGAAAACCTGCGACCAAAATCGTCCAGCTGAGCGGCAACCCCCTGAACAAACGGGATCGGGATCACGTAATTATCTGTTTTCATGATATTAAACAAGAAAGTCTAACAGTGCGTAATTAGGGTGTTGACTCTGCATCTATAATGAGTAAATTAGAACTCAGCACCACAGCGAAATAAAGGTTTCACGGTGCGGTAATATGGCAGTAACGAGATGCGATAAAGGCCACGAAGTAGTGTAGTTTGGGTCCTGGTAAATAAGTGAATACCAGTTAGAACATGCTTTCAGGCCATGCAGTAAATAAGTACGATCGCATAGTGGGGAAGTACACGCGATGATGTAAGGCCTTGTTTCAAAGAGTAATGGCCGCGATTAGGGGACGTAAGTATGGCGTCAAGAATATCGCGAGGCAATTAAGGCAACGCATCAAGAGTATATATCGCGTGGGTGATGTACACGACAGGAAATGATGTTATTTCACATACTTATCAGAGGAGGTAGCGTTAACTGGTTTAAACGGTAATCCTGTGAGAATACGTACATCTTTGAAGTTGTAGTGTGTAATTAAGTTGATGAATGTTAATTATTAATTTGTTCGTAACCTGAAGGCCCTGGCAATTATTTGCTGGGGCCTTTTCATTTGCTGATGCCAGTATTTCACGTTCCGCTTTTGACGCCAGCAGGCGTCTCGTCAATCTGCTGGCGATACCAGAAGGTGTGAACCCTCTCAGACAAGAGGGTTTGCCACACGATGACGCTTTACGTCCCCGTAGACGGCGGCTCAACAGGCTCTTCGCGCCGGTTTTTACCCACCGTCTTGCCCGCTTTATCCTCAATGCGATACTCAATGGTCACAGGCTCACTGCGGGTCGGCGTGACGTTAATCTCTTTTATCTTGTTGCCCGAGTCGGGCGGCAGAGTCATGACCGTCTCACCTTCAGCAAGACGCTGTCCACTTTGCTTCACCTGCCACGTCAGGCGGCAATCCTCGCAGGCAGACCAGGTATCGTTGATTGCCCACAGGCGTACCGTCGCCTCGCTTCCCTGACGCCAGACGGCGGTCACGGGTTCAATCGAGGGCAGGATCGGCTGATAGGCTTGTTGCAGCGCGTAATAGCCCGCTTTCGGTTTGCGCAGATAATCCACAACGCCCCAGTTGATCGAGGGCCAGGTCTCGACAAACATAAAGTGGAAGAGGGCGGTCACGGGCTGATAACGCTGCCGACGATAACTCTCCGCCGCCATAGCCACCAGCTCCGCCTGATACGCCTGGGTGTTATCAATCATCTCCTGGATGTTCTTCCCGCGCGGGATGTTGGCGAACTTAAAGGTCTGGAACGGCTGAAAATTATGGTACTTCCAGAGCGTCCAGCCGGGATCGTCTGCCGCTGTACTCTTCGGCCACATAAGGTGGGCAGGCACAATGGTTTTCAGGGTTGAGAGGCGCGGCAGAGCCTGAGCACCAAACTCGGTGATGATCCCGGTTTTGGCGGGGGCGAGCAGATCGCGCATGGTGCCGAAATACCACCCTGCCCAGTAGTGCTCCTCCACGGCAGAAAAACGATGCACGATGCGGGAGGTGTCTTCAGCCAGGGTATCACCTACCCGTTTTGTCAGAGACTGGTTTAAGGTTTTATTCCAGTCGGGGAAGCGTTTTTCCATCCACGGCGAGTTCCAGGGCGGCTCGTTGTGCCCGCCCCAGACGATAATGGCCGGGGAGTTACCGAACTGTTCAACCATGTCGCGGGTCTGACGCACCGCGTTGTCAGCAAATGCAACGCTGTTATCGTAGCCCCACTGGAGGGGGACATCCTGCCAGATCATCAGCCCCATCTCGTCGGCCACCTCATAAAGCGCGCGGCCTGCCACATGCCCGTGAACCCGGATCGCGTTGGCGTTCATCTTCTCCACCAGCGCGAAATCCTGACGATACTTATCCCGCGTCATGGTGCCGAGCCAGGGGGGAACCGATGTAGTTGCTGCCTTTAATAAACAGTCGTCTGTCATTGATTCGCCAGCCTTTGTTATCCGGCTGTTCCTCCAGTTTGCGCAGACCCGTCCGGGTGACGGCGGTGTCCATTACCCCCTGGTCATCCACCAGGGTGGCGCGGATCCGGTACAGGTTCGGCTTGCCATAGCCTGCCGGCCACCAGAGCCTGGCACCTTTCATCGGCAGCGTGACGCTCAGGGTCTGGACCTGACCGTCCGACTTTGTCAGATTCACCGGAAAGTCCTGCTGAATACGCTGGCCGTTAAAATTATCCGGCGCAGCCGACAGGCGCAGGGTCACTGGCCCGTGCGTCTGCGCCCGGTAGCGAATGTCGGCGCGCAGCACCGGGTTTTCCAGCCCCTCGCGCCAGTCCGGGCGGAGGATCACGTCGTCGATGGTGACGCCGCGGCTCAGATGCAGTTTCACCGGTGCCCAGATCCCGCCGGAGTTAGCATCCTGACCCTGCTCAGACCAGGCACCACCAGGGCGAGTGTCGTGTTGGTTAAGAATCCCTTTGAACAGCGTTTTGTGCAGCGGCCAGATTGTTTTGGGATCTTCCCGGGGGCTGTCTACCCGAACGGCGAGCCGATTGTGGCGGCGCAGCGTCTCAGTGACATCCACAGAGAATCGCTGGAAATAGCCCTCGTGACGGGCGAGATTTTTGCCGTTAAGCGTCACCCCGGCAAAATAGTCCACGCCATCAAATACCAGGGTAGCCATGGTATCCGGGGCACGTTCGGGCAGCGTAAATTCGTGCCGGTACCACAGCGCACCCTGATGATCGTATCCGGCGCTGTACCAGTTGGCTGGCACCCGAAGCGTACGCCAGCCCTGGTCAGAAGCGCTGGCCCCGTTAAAGGCGGTATCGTTGGCATCGTGTACCCGCCACATCCCCGCCAGAGACCAGGTGACCGGCTGGCTCGCCAGCGCCAGCGGCGTGCTGAACATCAGCAGCAGACCAAGTTTAGAGATCATGCTTCACCTCCTGCGCTCTGTGGTGTAGCCATGCGACGCTGCGCCCGGCCTCAGCGGTCAGCTCCCGGCGCAGCAGGCTAAGTCTGGTCTGGTCCAGGGACACCGCCTGGCTCTCAAGCTCCTCGAGCAGCCCGGTAAGGCCGGTAAAACCAAGGGTAACGGCTTCGCCGCGAAGCCGGTGCGCCGCCCGGCGCAGAGCCTCACGATCGTCATTATCGATAGCCTGGACGATGGCGGCTATCGCCTCGTCGAGCCCTTCGCCGAACAGTTCCAATAGCTCCTGAACAAGGCTGGGATCGTCGGCGCACTGTTTTAACAGACGCGCTTCGTCTGGCATGCCCTGGTTTTTGTGGCTGGCCGACGCGGGCTATTTCATCCTGCAGCGCCTCCTGGCTCACCGGCTTAGCGATATAGCCGTCGAAACCCATCGCCAGGCAGCGCTCCTTATCGCCCTGCATGGCGTGAGCCGTCATGGCAATGGCGGGCTGGTGGCTAAGGCCACGCGCTACCGTCTCTTCCCGCAGCAGCCGGATGGCGGTTTCACCGTCCATCTCCGGCATTTGCAGGTCGATAAGCAGGCACGTCCCAGGTCTGCTCGCGCCAGCGCGCCAGCGCCTCACGGCCATTTATTTACCACTTCGCACTGGTGACCGAGCCGCTCCCAGCAGGCGTCTGGCGACTTTCTGGTTCACCAGGTTATCTTCGGCCAGCAGAATGTGCAGTTCGGCCTGTGCGCGTGTGGGAGCAGCCACCGGGACAGGGGCGGATCCGCAAGGGGGGCAGGTGCAAGGACACGGGTAATGGTCTGGTAGAGTTCGCGCTGGGCAACCGGTTTGTGAAGATAGTGCGCAATACCTATGCGTTTTAAGCATGTTGGCATCAAAATGGCGGCTCATTGAAACTCAACATGATGATATGACTCTGACTGGCCTGCGGCAGAACCGAAAGCTCAAGGGCCAGCGAAACGCCGTCCATGTCCGGCATTTGTGCATCCAGCAGGATCAGCGGCCAGTGGGCACCTTCGGCGACCCGCCGTAACGCCTCCCCGGCGTTGTTCACACAGGTTGGCGTCAGGCCCATCTGGCGAAGCATGGTATCAAGCAGGCGCAGGTTAGTACTGTTGTCATCCACGACCAACACCCGTTCGCCGTTGAAGCGAGCCATGGGAGTGCCCGTCGCTGACGCTGTTTGCGGGTTCTTTAGCGGCAGGGTGAAGGCAAACTCGCTGCCTGCTCCGGGTTCGCTCTGCACTGTCAGCTCTCCGCCCATCAGACTGACCAGCCGGGCCGAGATGGTCAGCCCCAGGCCGGTACCGCCATAGCGGCGGGTGGTGGAGCTGTCGGCCTGGCTGAAGGCCTCAAAGATGGCCTTTTGCTTCTCAGGCGGGATCCCGATACCACTGTCGCGAATGCGAAAACGCCACTCCCCCTCGGCGTTGCCGGGTTCAATCGCCAACAGGACCTCGCCTTGATGGGTAAACTTCAGGGCGTTTGCCCAGCAGGTTGGTGAGGATTTGACGTAGCCGGGGGCCATCCACAATGAGCACCTCCGGCACCGCAGGCGAGATATCCACCAGCAGCTCGATGCCTTTTTCGCTGGCGGCAGGCATGTGCGGGCGGATCAGCGACTGAACGAAGGGGCGGATCTCCAGCGGCTCTTCGTCCATCGACATCTTGCCCGATTCAATGCGGGAAAAGTCGAGAATGTCATTGATAATATGCAGCAGCGACTGGGCCGAGCTCATCACCAGAGAGGAGGTATTCCCGCTGCTCCGGGTTGAGCTGGGTGTCCAGACAGAGCTGGGTCATGCCCAGGATACCGTTCATCGGGGTGCGGATCTCATGGCTCATGTTGGCGAGAAAGGCGCTTTTCGCCTCGTTTGCCTCGCGGGCCACTTTTGCCGCCTCAATCGCCAGCAGCTCGGCCTCCTTGCGGCGGGTAAATATCCTGTAGGGTGCCGATCACCCGTTCAGCCTGCTGCTGAATAGTGAGGGTCACTACCTGGCCGGAGATCAACATCCAGCGCCAGCCCTGAGTCGGGTGCTGGACGCGGATCTCACACTCAAACACCGGCATATGGTCTTGCTTAGAGGCGATCATTGCCTGGCGCAGGGTGGTGCGATCCGCCTCGTGGACGAGGTTAAGCAAAAAGCGCAGCGGATAGTGCAACTGCACCCGCGACTGGCCGACCATGGCCAGCAGGGTATCATTCACCTGCAGGCTGTCGTGAGAGACCTGCCAGTCCCAGATGCCGATCTGGATCGACTCTGCGGTCAATAAAAAATCGTCGTGCAGCTGGTGGCGTGAGCGCTGCGCCTCATCAAGCTCGGTAATGTCCGTATGCAGGCTGGCAATGCCGCCGTCCGCCAGCCGCTGATGCTGCACGTAGAGCCGCCGTTTGCCCGAATGCCGTACTTCACGATGGCTCGCCTGACGGCAGTTGCGGATAATTGCCTCGCGCAGCGTCTGGCGGCGGCCGGGGTCGATGTTATAGCCAGCATCAATGAATTTCTCCGCCAGGCTCTCCAGCGTTGCGCCAACAGTCAGCCAGGGAGCGATCACCGGATAGAAGCGCGTCATCTGGTCATTCCAGGCCAGCAGGCACTCGGCCGGATCGTAGATCATCACGCCCATGGGCAGCGCGTTGAGGTCGAAATGGGATGTGGATTGCATAGCTAATCGCCTCCGGGCTGATAGTGCAGCTCCGCCTGGCGACGCAAATACTCCAGACCGGGCGCGATTGCCATCGCCCAGGCGGTAATGATCTCCTCATCACAGAGAGGATCGCAGGCGCGCACGGTGTTGAGCATCGCCTCCCGCCACATGGCGAAGAATCGCGGCGGCAGACGCAGGCCCTTCATCGCTCTGCTCCCGTGCCAGGCGCTCAAGAAAGTCCGGCACGAACAGCACGCCATCAACGGCGAGCATGGCGAAAAAGCTCTTGAAGATCATCTGCTGGCCTTCTTTACCCGGACGCCGGGCGAAATGCTGCTCTGTTTCGGGGGACATATGGCTAAAAGGTGTCCCAGAAGATATCGAAAAAGCGCTTTTTGTCGTGCTCGGGTATGACCCGGTTCAGGCTTGCCTCGAAGAGATCGCGATAAAATTTCATGGTGCGGTCCTCACGGCTCTTTCGCCCGGCAGACAGAGGCCGGGTGGATTGAATTGATCCGTCGTGCGGCGGGAGAAATAGCTGTTGTCATCCGCCAGACCGTTTTCAAACAGCGGCCCGGCGGTTGTGTTTGTACAGCAGGGCTTCCAGCACCATGGCATTCGTGGAGAGGGTCAGGGTCGGGTTGATGTCCCCGGTCGCCTCCACGCGCCCCTCAAACCAGCCCTGCTCAGGGTTGTTAAGATGCGTGGTCACCGCCATCAGAGCGTCGGTGTACTCGGTCTCCCACAGCGTCCAGAGCACAAAGACCGCTTTGGTGGTGACCTGAGCCAGCCGGGGATAATACCGGCCGTCGTCACCCAGGGTGTTCCACGCATAACCGTTACCCCAGACGGTGTCTTCGACGTGCCAGGGAGCCTGGGGTGAGATAGAAGTCGGCGCGTGCGGTAAGCACTTTGTCACGCTCCCAGCGCGTTTTCTGGCTAAGCCATACCCCTTCGGCCGCTCGCGCAGCGTCTTTTGCACATCAGAGAGGCACGCCGGGCGGTTGCCAAGCCGAACTCCAGCCCCGGCAGCATGGCGGGCAGGGGTGCTTAGCAGCGAAGGCTTGCCAGGTCGTGCGCGGGGTCGCGGGCGTCAACGGCCAGGCTGCGCTGATAGATAATGACGTTGCGGGAAGGGGGGATAAGCGCTTTACCCACCGGAAAACCCCCACAGGTGAAAGGCCGTGGCGGCGTATTCGCTCTCACCCAGCCGCAGCTCGTCGCGCACGACCGTCTGGCCGTCCTGCAGCGAAGCGGATCGCAGCTCCCCTTCGTTATCCATCACCGGACAGAAATTCCAGCGCAGGATAATTTTATCCAGGTACTCACGATACTGGGGGGCACGCTCGGCGGTTGAGGCGCAGGGCAAGCATCAACCGCGCCATATCTTTTGCTGACCAGCCGCTTTCACCGGTTTGCCGCTGAAGTCGATGGGGGTTGCCGTCCGGCTGGAGTAAAGCCGCCCCGGGGTACGGGTATCGGTGAGCGTCAGGCGATTCAGGGTGCCGAGCAGGCGCGTCAGCCGGGCGTCAAACTCGGCTTCTTTGACCAGATCCAGCTCCCGGGCGGCGAGCAGGGCAATCAGGGTATCGCCCATCTGCCACAGGGTGACGCGCGGCTGCTTGTCGCTGCCGTTGACCAGCCCGGTCTGCGGCTGGGTGTTATTCTCGAAATAGCGCCAGGCGATGCGCGCCCACTCTTGTTCCTGCGGCGACAGACTGCTTATGCGCGCGGTGGAGTGCCAGCCGCCTTTGGTCAGCCAGCGCCACCCGGCGCCTTCCCGACTAAACAGGGCGAAGGCGATAAGCAGAACGAGAGCGGCGACGGCCAGCCAGCGAGCTAGGGTTTTAAGCATTGCGCGGTCACCGGCGGCAGTTTAACGGGTTCATCCGCGTTGCAGGTGGCGCACTGGCAGGCCTGACAGGCCGGTCTGGTGCGCTGCGTGGTCCCGGTCTGTTCACACCAGGTTTTGACGGCTGGCGTGCTGTTCAGGAAAGGACGGTTGCGCGGGGTGTTATTCGGCTCAAAGAGATCCACCAGCTTTTTGTCCCACAGGGAGGGGGCGAAATCGCGGTTTTTTGGGATTGTCGGTGTTGAAGCGCAGCAATTTGCCCTCTTTTTTGAACAACAGCGCTTCCAGCATGATGCCGTTGTTATTGGCCGTGAACTCCTTGATCGGGCCGTCCCCGTTTTCGTACAGGCCCTCGTAATAGCCTTTCCCCTCCTCATTGGCGTTTTCGATGGTGTCCAGCAGGCGATCGGTATAAGGCGAATCCCAGAGAACCCACATGCCCAGGGCGGCTTTCAGCGATACGGCGGCAGTATTCGGAACGAACTGACCTTTGTCGGTAATGGTGTTCCAGTTAAAACCGTCGCTGAAGACGGTGTCATAAACGAAGTAGGGGGATTTATCGAGCTGGTGCTCAGAGCGGGCGGTTAGTATACCGGTGATGGCGTAGCGGTTCTCCTGGGCCTGGTATACCCGGTCGGCGAAGTTCTTCATCCACGGATGGGAGTAATCGCGCGGGCTGTTATTGCGGTCTGTCGGATTATCAAAACCAAACTCCATGCCGTACAGGACGTAAGATTCGCTCACCACATAGTTATGCTGGCTGGTTTGACGCGGATCGCGGGAATCATAGGGCACCATCACGCAGTAAATTTCCGCCAGTTCATAGGGCTGGGGACGGCTGGACTGACAGGTACTGAACCCCCACAGGGCAAAGCCCGCCGCGCCGTACTCCTCATACCCCAGACGCCCCTCCTGCACGTATTTCGGCTGGCCGTTTTCCAGATAGGCACCGTACAAGGTGCCGCAGGGATCCACCGCGTGGCTAAAATCCCATCCCAACACCACGTTATCGATGCTGTTGCTGTACTCGGGATAGCGCTCTTTTATCACCTTCAGCCAGACCAGCATCCTGCCGATGTCCAGCGCCGAAAACCCAATCTCGCCGGGCTTGTTCTGGTAGTTCACCTTCTGCCCTGAAATGGTGTTATAGGCCTTGTTGGGCAGCTCGTTACGGAAGAGATCAAGCTTGTTCAGGGTGGCGAGTAACTTCAGCATCCTGCGGTCAAACTCGGCTTTATCAATAATCCCCAGCTCCCGCGCCGCCGTCATGGCGGCCATGTAAGAGGCGCTGTCCCACATGGTGGTGGAGGGGTATTTATTTACCGCATTGACCAGCCCGGTGGTGGGCTGAAAGTTCGAGACGAAGTATTGCCAGGCATTTTTGGCAATCGCCATCTCTCTCGGGGTGAGTTCGCCGCTGCGAGGCTCGTACTCAGAAGCCGGCAGCCCGGTCGCGGCTTCAGCCGCCGCGAGCGAAAGCCAGATCGCCATGAGCCCGGCCAGAAGAGGAAAGTAGAGTAAAGATTTCAGCTTCATGGCGTAGCTCCTGCTGAAGAAGTGGGTGGTGTTATTGCGCCCAAGACAGGCCAGACAGAGCATCTGGCCCCGGGCGATATAGGCCAGGCTTTCGAGAACAACGGCATTGGTATCGGCGTCAACGACGTCGTTGACGCTGCTGTCAGGGTTAAGCCCCACGCTGCCAGCCCTTGCCGGGCACCTGCAGCTTCTGGACCTGCTGGCGCAGCGCTTCGCTCCAGCCGTTGCGGAACAGGGCATACCAGGCAAAGGCGGTGCGGGTGGAGGTGATCGCTAACTGCTCCGGGGGGGCATCGTGCAGGGCGCTATTTTGCAGCGGCTGACGATCAGGCAGATCGTTCACGTAATCGGGCGCAGGCTCGGCGTAGTCGGTGCTGATGGGGGGCTTGCTGACCCGAAGGCCGTGCCGACGCTGCTGGATCTGCATAATGCGCCAGGCAATCTCCGCGCTCTGGCATCAAAGCCCAGCTCAAGGCCAGTTAAGAGATAGGGAAGGCTAATCAGCGAGGGTTGTCGTCCCCAGGCGTGCGCAGTCCCTCGTCAGGCACCATGATGCCGTCGATATCGATCATCTGTTGCCCTTCCGGCGGGTTGGTGACTGCCAGGCCCGCCGCGCTGTCGATCAGCCGAAGCGTGTGGCTGGCATACAGGCGATAGCCGAAGCTGTTGCGCGGTTCATCCACGGCCAGCGCCCAGTGGTGAAGCGGGGCTGCGGCCTGGGTGGCGGTGTTATTGGCGACCAGGCCGCCCACTTTCCACTGGTTAAAGAGATCGCGTACCCCGGCGGCATGCTGAGGGTATCGCCACAGCAGGGTTTGCAGGGCGTTAAGCAGGCGACCCATCCCGATAGCGGAGGAGTCCGCTTTACCCAGAATTTCCAGGGAATCTGCGTGGTAATAGGCGGCGGGCAGCCCCTCGGCATTGAGCGGTAGCCGCCCCAGAGTAAAGAGCGCCGCGGTGATCCGCTCGTCAAATTCGTCGGTTGTCAGAATGGTGAGCTGTTTTGCCGCCACCAGGGCAAACAGATAGCTTCCGGTACTCCACAGACTGAGCCAGGGTTCGCCGTCGTGTGCATTCGCCAGCCCGTTCGGCTGGGTATTGTTGACATAATACTGCCAGGCCACCCGCGCCCAGATCGCCTCGTCAAAGGTCAGCTCGCGCGAAGTGGGCAGGGGCGGAAAATCCTGACTTAACGTCATGCCCGCGCTGCTCTCAATACGCGTGGGCATCTGCTTCTCGACCCAGACGACAATGGCGAAACCCAGCAGAAAACCGATCAAAATGGTGAGATAGCTGCGGGCAGACAGCAGCGCGTCGCGTTTGCTCATTGGCTCGCCTCCTCGTCGGCTGGCGTCCACATGGCGGCGAGGATCAGGGGCAGCATGGCGGCGATATTCACCGCACCCCAGAAGATATTGATCACGTAGCCGGAAGGGTCGTCAACCTGGCCACGCGCCACCTGAATCCCACCCCCAGATAAGCCCCGCCAGGGTAAGCACGACGATGGCGATCTGCGGTTTAACAAGATAGAGAAACCGGCCCGTCTGGCGCTCTTTCGGGGTGACGTGAAATTTGATCTGCTCCCCGCGCAGAACGGTATCCAGCGCCCGCAGGTTCATGGAGAAGAAGGAGAGGTAAGAAGCCCTGCCGTCCCAGGCCGAAATCCCCCAGGTACCGAACATAAAGGCCAGCTCGGACATAATAAAAAAGGGCAAAAAATGCAGGTAAAACGGCTCAGACCAGGCTGACACCGGGGGGATGCCGGTGAACAGATAGATAATGGGCGAAATCAGGAAAATGGTATTCCATACGCAGGCCATGTAAGACCAGAAGGTGGTGGCATACATCAACGTCTGCGGCAAAGAGAGCTTAAAGCGGCGACGGCTGAAAATATTGTCGTGGAACAGAATATCCAGCGACCCTGCGGCATATTTAAAACGCTGGATCATCCACGTCAGCATATCCTGCGGGGAGAGCATTTTAGATTCGATACGCGGGTGCATTACCGAGCGCCAGCGGCGTGCGGCGTCCCCGTGCAGCAGGATGGAGGTATAAATATCTTCGGAGACGTGAAACTTATAGGGGGTCAGTTCGGTATCGAAGGCCACATGGGGACGCATGGCGTCCTGTAGCGTTTCACGCATCGCGGGATCGCGGATGTCCCGGGTATGGCGGTCGATCTCCTCTTCAACGGTCCAGACGTAGCTGCGCAGGGCCGCCCTGCATCACCGCCTCGCGCCGGTGAATGGAGGCCGCGCCGCAGCAGAAGGCGGCGTTGGCCCAGTTACGGCGGCGTAAGATCACGTCATAAAACATACGCGGATCGTTGAAAAAGGGGTCACGCCCGACGGTTACCGGCCCGATGAATTTCTGGGCCAGCCAGCCCAGCCCGTATCCCGCTTTGCCCACCTTGCGACCGAGCCAGCGCGGCAAACTTTCCCCTTCCGGCAGGTCGAAAAACCACTGAGGAGTCTGAACCCATGCCACGTCCGGGTCACGGAAATAGCCCAGCGTGTGGCTGAGCAGCGTGGGGAAGACGCGGGTATCGGCATCGCAGATCACCAGGAAGTCGCCGTCGGTCTGCTCGAGTCCGTTACGCAGGTTGCCAGCCTTGAAGCCAATGTTAGTCTGACGGGTAATGTAATTGGCGCCTTCTTCCTCGCACACGGCTTTCATCTCCGGGCGGCGGCCGTCATCCAGCACATGCACCTTAAAATCCAGCGGCCCGGGGTAGACCACTTTCATGGCGTCGCGAATGGAGAGCCTGACCAACTCCACGTCTTCTGAATAGGTGGCGATAAAGAGATCGACCTTTATCGGTCTCGACGCTTCCGCATCCTCCGGTCGCAGACAGTCGTTAATTTCGCCCGGAGGCGGGTTTTGCGGCGGATCTTCTTCCTTCCACAGATTGATGGTAAACAGCACCGTGCCGATCCAGGCCAGGGTTTCCGCCAGCACCAGCGGAATGGCATACCAGAGTGCGTCGGTATTTAACGAAGCGGTCCAGCGCCAGTTAAATATAATTGGCCCCAAGAATCAGTGCGGCAACCGCTAATACCTGCCAGGTCATCATTACTCAGCGCGGTGTCTTTAGCGGTTCAGGCGGCTTGCGATGTTCAAAACGGGAAAAATAAAAAATCCATAGCGAAGGATATCCTGATTCCACGATGACGATTAATTAAAGGCCTGCTACCGACGATCAGAGCGCCACGTAAAATAACGTCCACAAAAACAAAATTTAAGGTAAGTGTAGAACGCGGAAAAAATTATTCCAGCAGGGGAAATTGCAACAGTTTAGGGTGGCTTAAATGAAGGTTAATTATTAATAAGCTTTATTCAGCGCGCCGCAATAATTGCCAGATGAATACATTTACGCTATCTAAATAATTGGCACGACGCTTTTTCAGGATCATGAACAGGACTCCCTATGAGCCAGATTGCGCCTGCGTTAACGCAGAATAAAGGCATATTATCAATGACATGGCGTTATTCTCTGGCAGGGAATCGCGATCTGCGTATTGATTTTATGCGTGGCATTGCGCTGGTGATGATGGTGGTCGCGCATACGGGAAGTGATGTCGATATTTAATATATTTACCTGGGAACGTTTTGCCTGACGACCGGTGCCGAAGGCTTTGTTATTCTTTCCGGATTTATGCTAGGCATGTTAAATCGCGCCCGATTACAGAAAGCGGTCTTACTCACTATTTCATGGGGGCTTTATCTCAGAGCATGGAAAATATACCGGGTTAATATTATTATCATTGTATCCTTTCTGTTATTGGGGTATTTGCCCTTTATTGATGGTTTTTGAAGTGACCCATTTTACCGATCGTTTTTCAGGTACCAGTTGGTCGCTCTATCCGGTTACGCCGCAAATAAAAGAGACCTGGTTTAACATTATTCTGTACCTGCAAATCGGTCCCCATCAGACACAAATCCTCGGCCTCTATATTTTTCTTCTGCTGTTAAGCCCCCTGTTTTTAGGGATGCTGCAAAGGGGACACGTCTACTGGCTGCTGGGTCTTTCACTGCTGGTTTATGGCTGCTGGCAGCGTTGGCCGGTGCGTGTCACGCCCTCTGAGTTCGAATTCGCGTTCCCGCTGTTGGCCTGGCAATTTATTTTTGTGCTGGGCATGGCGAGCGGCTGGTACAAAGAGGAACTTCATCTCCTTCGCCCGCACCTCTCAGGGCAAAGTGGTGGTGGTGGCGCTGGTGATCGTTGCGCTCGTCCTTGGTTTTGTCGCCAGAACCATACCAACCCCTTTATGCCGCCCGCGCTCCTGATGCACGTTATCCCGCCGGCGGAGTTTAATGCCTTTTACCACACCTGGGCGGCGAAGAACGGTCTCGGGCCGATACGCGTGCTTAACGATATCTGCCTGATGGTGACGGTCTATCTGGCTGCTGACATGGTGCTGGCAGCCCCCTGTACCGGCTGGCAGGCTGGTTTCTGATCCCGCTCGGCCAGCGCTCACTTTATACCTTTATTTTGCATGTTTACGTCGTGCTCGCGGTAAGCCAGTTTCGTGACCTTCGATCTCTGGCGTCAGGACTGGATGGTGAACACCCTCGTTCACGCGACAGCACTGGCGTACTGTGGTTACTGGCGAAATATAACGTCGCCGCACGCTGGATACCTAACTAAGGAAGGGCAAATGCGGGAGAAAATATCTACTGGCCTGCGTGCTGTTATGCGCCGCTGCGGGGGCACAGGCCGCTCAGAAAGAGGGTGAGGAGCCGCTGCGCGACAAGAACGGCGAGCCGGTGCAGGCGGGGGTTTTCACCAGCCGCTGGGGACGGCTTTTCTCCGGTAATGACGATGTGTTTTCCGGTGCCCTGAGCTTTAGCTCGGGTTTAAAAGAGCAGTGGATGTCCATCCCCAACAGCTCTGACAGCGCAGAGCAAAAGCGCAAATATAACCAGACGCTGAATCTCAGCCTGCAATATTCCCCCTACAGCTACTGGTTTGCCAATGTGACATCGCGTCTGCCAGTCACCGATACCAGCCGCTACACGGCCGATTTCCGCTACAGCTTTGGCTACGATGACTGGCACGCCAACACCCCTGAGTCTGGTTTACAGTAACTACGGCGATAACCGTTTCTGGACGTCCGGGGAACCAGCGCCACACCTACTTTGAACAGGGGGCCGTGACCCTGGCCTATAAGTTCTCGCTGCCGAAGCCCCTGGAAAACAGCCTGCTGATTAACAAAGGTGATTCCATCATCTGCCAGGTGGGCTACAGCTGGGTGCCGCGCTATTACGACCTTGAAAGCAATGATATCCGCAGCAATAAGAATGTGATGCTGGCGGGTGTGGGTACACCTTTAAGCAACATTTCTTTGTGCGCGCCACGGCCTTCTGGTACCCGGACAGCAGTCAGCAGCAGCCCTGGAACGGCGACTACAGCTACAGCTTTGGCTACGCAGGGTATACACCCGGCTCCTTCTCCGTTCAGTATGCCAATTACTCTGGCACCCGTTATCCCGGCCACGAGAGCGGCAACGGCAAGTTTCGTGAAGGCACGGTCAGCCTTGTCTGGTTCTTACCGCTTTAGGGGGCGCTATGTCAGCACAGCACGTCCTGATTGTTGAAGATTCGCCGGTCTACCGTCGTTTGCTTGCGCGGATGCTTGCCCAGTGGGGCTATACCGTCAGCGAGGCGGAAAACGGCGTCGCCGCGCTGGACATCCTGGCAAACCAGCCGGTCAGTCTGGTGATCAGTGACTGGGAGATGCCGGAGATGGACGGCCTTAGCCTGTGCCGGGAAATTCGCAGCCGTCAGTTTGGGCACTATGTTTACGTTATTCTGCTGACCGCCCGCGAAGCGCCGGACGATTTAACGCTGGGGTTTGACGCCGGGGCGGATGATTTTCTCAGTAAGCCCGTGGAGCAGAGCGAGCTGCGGGCGCGGCTGCACGCGGGGGCGCGAGTGCTGTCCCTGGAGTCCACTCTCGCCGCGCGCAACGCACGTCTGAGTGAGGCCCTGCGCCAGATTGAACAGGATCTGGAGGTCGCCGCGCGTATTCAGCAGTCAGTCTTGCCTGCACACCAGCAGCGTCACCAGGACTACTTCTCCGACTGGATCTTTCTGCCGTCGGCCTGGGTTTCCGGCGATATTTTTAACGTCTTCCCGCTGGATAACCATCTGGGGTTCTACTGCGTGGACGTCTCCGGCCACGGCGTCGGCGCGGCGATGATGTCCCTCGCCGTGGCCCGCCAGTTTTTGCACGGCAGGGCGGTGGAGCGTTTTCTCTTTACCGCTGACAACGAGGTGGCGTCCCCCGCCGAGGTGGTGCGGATCCTCAACGGTCGTTTTTGCAGCGACGAGGTGGAGATCGTGAGCTATTTCACCATGATTTACGGTGTTATCGATCTGGCGACGGGCGAGGGCAGGCTGTGCCAGGCCGGGCATCCCACTCCCTTTATCGTCACGCAGGAGGGCGAGGCGAGGACAGTCGGCAACGGCGGCGCGCCGGTAGGGCTGATGCCGGATCTCTGCTGGACGGATGTTAACTTCTCGCTGGCGGCCGGTGAGCGGCTCTGCCTGTTCAGCGATGGTATTACCGAATGCGAAAACCTCGTCGGTGAACAATTTGGTCAGATGCGGCTCCAGGCGTCGCTACAGGCGGGCGCGGGCCTCACGCTGAACGAACTCCTGCCGCAGTTTGCCCGGCATCTTGTTCACTGGCGCAGTGGGGATAATAAAGAACCGCTGGCGATGGCTGATGATGTCTCACTTTTAGTGATTGAGCGTACAGGAGAAGAACCATGAATATTGATACAGAGCGGCAGCCCCAACGTGAACATTATGACCCCCGCAGTGCGCAGGCTGGATGCCTCGGTGGCAGCGGTTTTTAAGGAGGCCATCATTCGCGAGACAGGCGAGGATCGCAAAGCCCTGATCATCGACTTCAGTAAAATTGATTTTATCGACAGTAGCGGGCTGGGAATGCTGGTGTCTCTGCTGAAAATGATGAACGGTAAAGGCGACATGGTGCTGTGCGCCCTGAACCCGGGGATCCGCAATATGTTCACCCTGACCCGGATGGACCGCATTTTCCGCATCTGCCCGGATCGTGCCGCGGCGCTTGCGCAGCTGAATCCGTGATATGTCCGTGGCTAACGATATCGCGCTACCGGCCGCGTTAACCTCGCTCTCGCCGCTGGCGGAGTGGCTGGCACACCAGCTTGCTTCGCTGCCTGTCGATGAGGGATGGCGCTTTGCGCTCGATCTCGCCGCCTGTGAGACGGCGACCAATATTATTCGCTATGCGCTGCACGAGGATGCGCGCAGCCTTTTCAGGGTGGAATTTATCACCACCGACGTGGGCGTGCGCCCTGCGGTTTACCGACGCGGGCGCGATCTTTCCTTCAGAACGCCTGGCTACGGCACGTAAAGAGACGTTTGATGATGACGCGCTGCTGGCGGAAAGCGGGCGTGGTCTGAAGCTGATCCTGCTGTCGGTTGACAGGTTTGATGTTGAATGCCGGGACGGGAAGAATATTGCTACCCTGGAAAAAGGGTGGCCAGAGCTGAAAAACAAAAACCCTCCCCACCGGGCGGTGAGAGGGCGAAATCTTATGCCGCTACCAGGCTGTCGATGGCAGCTTTCGCATCGTTCTGCGCTTTGGTCGCCACTTCCGGGCCGTAAGCGATACCTTCAGCAAAACACAAAGTTCACGTCGGTGATGCCGATAAAGCCCAGGAACACGGACAGGTACGGAGCAATCAGGTCGGTTGGGGTATCTTTGTGAATACCGCCACGGCTTGTCAGCACGATCGCACGTTTACCGGTGACCAGACCTTCAGGGCCTTTTTCGGTGTAACGGAAGGTTACGCCCAGCGCGCGCCACCAGGTCGAAGTAGTTTTTCAGCTGCGTCGGGATGTTGAAGTTATACATCGGGGCGTTAATCACGATCACGTCGTGCGCCTGCAGGCTCGGCAATCAGCTCATCAGACAGTGCCAGCGCTTCCTGCTGACGTGGAGTCAGTGGCGCATCGGCTCGGACGCAGGGCACCAACCAGTTCACCATCCAGTACCGGGATTGGCTGAGCGGCCAGATCGCGGACGGTGATTTCGTCACCGCTGTGCTGTTCACGCCACTGTTCAACGAAATAATCAGACAGCTGACCAGACTGAGAGTACCCTGCCAGAATACTGGATTTAAGAACTAATACTTTGCTCATGGGTGATTCCTTTGTTGTATTTGATGAGGGGGCTTGCCCCGTTGCTTGTTGACACTCTATTCACAATCCTGTCGCAGGGATAGCGCAATATATCGAAGCCTATGTTCGAATTTTTTGAATAAGGCGCAAAAAACCGGCGATGTGGTACTCTATAGCAATCATTAAAAAGAGATTTTATCCGGCAGTGCACTGCCCGTTAACGCTATGACAGAACAACAGAAATTAACCTTTCCGATGCTGATGCAACAGCTGGATGCGCTGATGTTACGTGACAAACAGCGGTTTGCCCGCCGTCTGCCACGGGGTTAAGAAGGTTAAAAAATCCTGATGCACAACAGGCCATCTACCAGGAGATGGCAAAAGAGATCGAACAGGCGGCGGGTAAAGTCGTGCTGCGCGAAGCGGCGCGTCCGGCGATCACCTACCCGGAAAACCTGCCCGTCAGCCAGAAGAAACAGGAAATTCTCGAAGCCGTGCGCGATCATCAGGTGGTGATTGTGGCGGGGGAGACCGGTTCGGGTAAAAACAACCCAGCTGCCAAAAATTTGTATGGAGCTGGGACGCGGGCTAAAAGGCCTGATTGGCCATACCCAGCCGCGTCGTCTGGCGGCGCGAACGGTGGCAAACCGCATTGCTGAAGAGTTGCAAACCGAGCCGGGCGGCTGCATCGGCTATAAGGTGCGTTTCAGCGATCACGTCAGCGACAACACCATGGTCAAGCTGATGACCGACGGGATCCTGCTGGCCGAGATCCAGCAGGATCGGCTGTTGATGCAGTACGACACCATCATCATCGATGAAGCGCACGAGCGCAGCCTGAACATCGACTTCCTGCTCGGGTATCTGCGGGAGCTGCTGCCGCGTCGCCCGGATCTGAAAGTCATTATCACCTCGGCCACCATCGACCCGGAACGTTTTTCGCGCCACTTCAATAATGCCCCAATTATTGAGGTTTCAGGCCGCACGTACCCGGTAGAAGTACGCTACCGTCCGATGGTCGAAGACGCCGACGACACCGAGCGCGATCAGCTGCAGGCCATTTTTGATGCCGTGGACGAGCTGGGCAACGAAAGCCCGGGCGATATTCTGATCTTTATGAGCGGCGAGCGCGAAATTCGTGATACCGCCGACGCGCTCAGCAAGCGCGACCTGCGCCACACCGAAATTTTGCCGCTATATGCGCGTTTGTCCAACAGCGAGCAAAACCGTGTCTTCCAGTCCCACAGTGGCCGCCGCATCGTGCTGGCAACCAACGTGGCGGAAACCTCCCTCACCGTGCCGGGTATTAAATATGTGATTGACCCCGGCACGGCGCGTATCAGCCGCTACAGCTACCGCACCAAGGTGCAGCGTCTGCCGATTGAGCCGGTGTCACAGGCCTCGGCCAACCAGCGTAAAGGCCGCTGCGGGCGTGTTTCGGAAGGGATCTGTATTCGTCTTTATTCAGAAGACGATTTCCTGTCGCGCCCGGAATTTACCGACCCCGAAATTCTGCGTACCAACCTGGCGTCGGTCATTCTGCAGATGACCGCCCTCGGGTTGGGTGATATCGCCGCCTTCCCGTTCGTCGAAGCGCCGGATAAACGCAATATTCAGGACGGTGTTCGCCTGCTGGAAGAGCTGGGGGCGATCACGACCGACGAACAGGCCACGGCCTACAAACTGACGCCGCAGGGCCGTCAGCTCAGCCAGCTGCCGGTGGATCCGCGTCTGGCGCGAATGGTGCTGGAGGCGCAAAAACACGGCTGCGTGCGTGAGGCGATGATCATCACCTCGGCGCTCTCCATTCAGGACCCGCGTGAGCGTCCGATGGACAAACAGCAGGCCTCCGACGAAAAACATCGCCGTTTCCACGATAAAGAGTCCGATTTCCTCGCCTTTGTAAACCTGTGGAACTATATCGGCGAACAGCAGAAAGCGCTGTCATCGAACCAGTTCCGTCGCCAGTGTAAGCTGGATTTCCTTAATTACCTGCGGGGTGCGCGAGTGGCAGGATATCTACACCCAACTGCGTCAGGTGGTGAAGGAGCTGGGCATTCCGGTGAACAGCGAACCGGCAGAGTACCGCGAAATTCACATCGCGCTGCTGACCGGTCTGCTGTCGCATATCGGGATGAAAAGATGCCGATAAACAGGAATTTACCGGCGCGCGTAACGCCCGTTTCTCCATCTTCCCGGGCTCCGGGCTGTTCAAGAAGCCGCCGAAGTGGACGATGGTTGCCGAGCTGGTGGAGACCAGCCGCCTGTGGGGCCGCATTGCCGCACGTATCGACCCGGAATGGGTGGAGCCGGTGGCGCAGCATCTGCTGAAACGTTCGTACAGCGAACCGCACTGGGAGCGGGCGCAGGGCGCGGTAATGGCGACCGAAAAGGTCACCGTTTACGGCCTGCCGGTGGTGGCCGCGGCGTAAGGTCAACTACAGCCAGATCGATCCGGCTCTCAGCCGTGAACTGTTTATCCGTCACGCGCTGGTGGAGGGTGACTGGCAGACCCGTCACGCCTTCTTCCGGGGAGAACCTGAAGCTGCGCAGCGAAGTGGAAGAGCTGGAGCACAAAACCCGTCGGCGCGACATCCTGGTGGATGACGAAACGCTGTTTGAATTTTACGACCAGCGCATCAGCCATGATGTGGTGTCGGCCCGGCCATTTCGACAGCTGGTGGGAAAAAGGTCAGCCGTGAAACCCCGGATCTGCTCAACTTTGAAAAGAGCATGTTGATCAAAGAGGGGGCGGAGCAGGTCAGCAAGCTCGATTAACCCGAACTTCTGGCATCAGGGGCAACCTCAAGCTGCGCCTGAGGCTACCAGTTTGAGCCGGGCACCGATGCCGACGGCGTGACCGTCCATATCCCGCTGCCGCTGCTCAACCAGGTGGAAGAAAGCGGGTTTGAGTGGCAAATCCCCGGCCTGCGCCGTGAGCTGGTTATCGCCCTGATTAAATCACTGCCGAAGCCGGTACGCCGCAACTTTGTCCCTGCGCCGAACTACGCCGAGGCGTTTTTAGGTCGCGCGACGCCGCTGGAGCTGCCGCTGCTGGATTCGCTGGAGCGCGAGCTGCGCCGGGATGACCGGTGTCACCATAGACCGTGAAGACTGGCACTGGGATCAGGTGCCCGATCACCTGAAAATCAGCTTCCGGGTGGTGGACGAAAAGAACAAAAAGCTGCAGGAAGGCCGTTCCCTTACCGAACTGAAAGATGCCCTGAAAGGGAAAGTGCAGGAGACCTTATCTGCCGTGGCCGATGACGGTATCGAGCAGAGCGGGCTGCATATCTGGAGCTTCGGTCAACTGCCGGAAAGCTACGAGCAGAAGCGCGGCAACTACAAGGTGAAAGCCTGGCCGGCGCTGGTGGACGAGCGCGACCAGGCGTGGCCAATCAAGCTGGTTTGATAATCCGCAGGAGCAGCAGCAGGCGATGTGGGCGCGGGCTGCGCCGCTTGCTGCTGTTGAACATCCCGTCGCCGATCAAGTATCTGCCACGGAGAAGTTGCCGAACAAAGCCAAGCTGGGGGCTGTACTTTAACCCGTACGGCAAGGTGTTGGATCTGATCGACGACTGCATCTCCTGCGGCGTGGATCAGCTGATCAACGCCGCGGGCGGCCCGGTGCGGACAGAAGAGGGCTTTGCGAAGCTGCACGAAAAAGTGCGCGCCGAGCTTAACGAGACGGTGGTGAACATTGCGAAACAGGTCGGAGCAGATCCTCACCGCGGTGTTCAATATCAACAAACGCCTCAAAGGGCGGGTGGATATGACCATGGCGCTGGGGCTGTCGGACGTGAAGGCCCAGATGGCCGGACTGGTCTATCGCGGGTTTGTCACCGGGAACGGCTACAAGCGTCTGGGGGATACGCTGCGCTACTTGCAGGCGATTGAAAAACGTCTTGAGAAGATGGCCATCGATCCGCACCGTGACCGGGCGCAGATGCTGAAGGTAGAAGCGGTGCAGCAGCGCTGGCAGCAGTGGCTGAACAAGCTGCCACCTGCCCGCCGCGATGACGAAGATGTCCAGGAGATCCGCTGGATGATCGAAGAGCTGCGTGTCAGCTTCTTCGCGCAGCAGCTGGGAACGCCATACCCGATCTCCGACAAGCGTATCTTGCAGGCGATGGAGCAGATTTCGGCGTAGCGTACGTGCTGTATGTTCCCCTCACCCCAGCCCTCTCCCCAAAGGGGCGAGGGAGAACACCGGACCGCAGGTCGGGCAAGCATACCAAAGGGGCGAGGGAGAACACCGGACCGTAGGTCGGGCAAGCATACCAAAGGGGTGAGGGGAGAGCACCGGACTGTAGGTTGGGCAAGCATACAAAAGGGGCGGGGGGAGAACACCGGACCCTGGGTCGGGCAAGCATACCAAAGGGGCGAGGGAGAGCACCGGACCGTAGATCGGGCTAGCGTACCAAAGGGGGTGAGGGAGAGCACCGGACCGGTAGGTCGGACAAGCATACCAAAGGGGCGAGGGAGAACACCGGACCCTGGGGTCGGGCAAGCGTAGCGCCGCCCGACGGGGTTTAACCGTTCACCATCGCCAGCGTAAATCCATCCCACCCCTTTATGCCCACCGTCTGCAACGCCGTCGCGGTCAGGCGCGGGTTATCCCCGATCATCTCGATAAACCGTCGCACGCCGTGTACGCGAGCATCGTCGCTCTGGCCGTTAATCACTTCCCCGTCACGCACCACGTTATCGCCGATGATAAGCGTCCCGGGGCGGGAGTAGTGCAGGCGCCCACTCCAGATAGCCCGGGTTATTGGGTTTGTCGGCGTCAATAAAGATCAGATCAAAAGGCGGCGTGTCGCCGAAATGTTCAAGGGGAGAGCAGCGCCGGGCCTTCGATTAGCTCGATGCGCTGATCCAGACCCGCCAGATGGATGTTCTGGCGCGCCACCTTAGCATGTACCGGATCGGCCTCAAGGGTGGATCAGCTTTCCGTCCGGCGGCAGGGGCGCGCGCCATCCAGATGCTGCTGTAGGGCCCCCAGGGTGCCAATTTCCAGAATGCGCCGGGCCTGAGTCATACGCACAAAGAGCGCCAGCAGCTGGCCCTGATTGGCGGCGACATCGTGGGCCGGTAAACCGGCGCGCTGGTTATTTTCCAGCACCTGGCTGGAGCACCTCATCCTGCGGGAATAAGCTCGGAAATCATGTAATTATCTACGGCAGACCACTGTTGTTGCATAGATTGACCCCTTAGTGGAGAGCGTTACCCGGCGGCGTTACGCTTGCGCGGGCCTACGAATGTTTTCTCCCTCTCCCTGTGAGAGAGGGCCGGGGTGAGGACATCAGGCCGCACATCGCCCGGCGTTTACGATGCCGACCATCCTCCGCCCAGCGCTTTATACAAATCGATCTGCGCCAGCAGCAGATTGTTTTTCGCCTGCACCACACTGGTCTGCACCGAGAACAGCGTGCGCTGGGCGTCCAGCACGTCCAGATAGGACGAATAACCGTTGTTATAGCGGTTCTGCGCGATACGCAGTGTCTCCTGGCGCGACCTCCTGCTGGGCCGCTAACTCGGTCAACTGCTCGCCGTAACGGGTGATGGCGTCGAGACTGTCATTCACCTCTTTAAAGGCGTTACGCACGGTTTTTTTCATAGCTGTAAAGCGCCTGGTTACGCTGCGACTGGCCGATATCCACCTGGGCGTTCAGCGCCTGGCGGTTCAGGAGCGGGGGCGAGAATACTGCCGCCGATGCTCCACAGCTCCAGTGGGTTGTTCAGCAGGCCGGGCAGGGTGCGATCCTGGATCGATCCGGTCGCGGTCAGGTTGATCGACGGCAGCAGGCTGGCGCGGGAGGGCCGCGAGCGAGGCATCGGCCGCAATCAACTGGCGTTCTGCCTGCACGATATCCGGGCGGCGATTCAGGAGCGAGGAAGGCAGCTGCGACGGCAGGCGCAGCGGTGTCAGGGTGTCGAAATCCGCATTGCGGGCAATCGCGCCCGGGTTACCCCCCCAGCAGCAGGGTTAATGCATTCTCCTGGCGGGCAATCTGATTCTGCACCTGCGGGATCTGCGCCCGCGTCGAGCGCAGCTCTGAGTCGGACTGCATCAGCTCCAGGCGCGAACTGTAGCCGGTCTGATACTGCCGTTGCGCCAGTTTAAACGCCTCTTCCCGCGCCTTCAGCGTCGATTGCGTGACCCTGAGCTGCTCGTCCAGCGCCAGCAGGGTGACGTAACCTGAAGCCACCGAGGAGGCCACCGTCAGATCCGCGGCGGCGGCGGCGGCTTTTTGCGCTTCGAGTGTCGCCTCTGCGGCATCGGGCGGTGCGGCGATTGACGCCCCAGGAGATCCACATCATAGCTGGCCGTCAGGCTGCCTTTGTACAGCGCGCCGTAGACGGGTAAACCGGTGGCGGCAGACTGGGACCGGGTGCGACCGGCATTCAAACCGGCATCCAGGGTCGGAAACAGGCCTGCCCTCGCTGGCATATACCCGCGCCTGATATTCGTTGATTCGCTCCCGGGCAATGAGCACATCGCTATTGTTGCGCAGGGCCTGGTCCACGTAGGCGTTAAGCTGGCTGTCATGAAAATTGCGCCACCACATCTGCTCTGCCGGGCTGGCGGGGCCGGTGCTGGGCGCGCCACTGGGCGGGGGATCTGGAGGGTGGGCTTCGCCGGCGCGACATCCACCGACTGGCAGGCGCTCAGGGCGGCGGTTCATCAGCAGGGCGGTGAGCGGGCGGCGTATCATTCTGCCTCCCGGGTATCAATAGTCACCTGTACCGACATCCCCGGGCGCAGCCGCGCCGCCCTCTTCGGCGTTTCCGAGCACCTCGATGCGCACCGGAATACGCTGGGCGATCTTGACGAAGTTGCCCGTGGCGTTATCCGGGGTAATGGCGCTGAACTCCACCCCGGTGGCCGGGGAAATGCTCTGCACCCGGCCCTCATAGGCTTTGTCGTTCAGGGCGTCGACGGTGAATTTCACCGGCTGTCCGACGCGCAGGTTCGCCAGCTGGGGTCTCTTTAATATTGGCGATCACCCAGTGCTGCGGGGGCACCAGGGTGGTGAGGTGGGTTCCGGCCGTCACATACGCGCCCAAGCGCACGGTAACCTGTCCCAGTTGTCCATCGCGCGGGGCGACGATGCGGGTGTTTTGCAGATCGATCTGCGCCAGTTCGAGAGCCGCCCTGGGCATTTTCGACATCGGCCTCCAATGCGGCGCGATTGACGATAGCGGTTTGCAGATCCTGGCGCGACATCTCCAGCGTGGCTTTTGCCTGGTCAATATTGGCGCTGCCCTGGGCGGCGCTCGCCAGGGCAGCATCCCGCCTCACGGATCGACAGCGAGCCGTCGGCGGTAAGATCCTTCACGCGTTTCAGGTCGGCCTGGGTTTTCTGGCTCTGCGCGCGGGCGTTTTTCAGCGCCGCCTCGTTACGCTGGATCACCGCTTCGGGCGCTTTTACGCTGTTGCAGGTTGTTGTTGAGGGTGGCGATTTTCATCGCCAGCTGCGCCTCGGCCTGGTGCACCCGCTGGCGGTAGATACGATCGTCGATCTGCAACAGCAGGGTCGCCTTTCTTCACCTGTTCAAAATCCTGCACCTTGACCTCGGTGATATAGCCGTTGACCTGCGGGCTGATAAAGGTGGTCTGGCCGCGCACGTAGGCGTTATCGGTGAACTGGATGTGGCGGGTAAAGGGCGGTAGCTGCCAGGCATAGAGGATCACCAGCACGCCAACGATGCCGATCGCGGCGGCGGCGAACACTGACACCACGCGCAGATTATTACGGGTATTGGCCTGCTCTTTAGCGGCATCCTGCTGACTCATAACTTCTCCAGAAACATCATTTATTTTTATCCATTACTGACTACCCGTGGCCTTCTTCAGCGCCAGACGGGCAGTGATGCGCAGGCGCAGCAAGCGCCATAAAATCCAGACCAGCGTGGCGGTGGCAATGCCTGCCGTCAGAAGATAAGTATCGTTGTAAGCCAGAATATTTGCCTGCAGCGTGCTGGCGTTCTGCAGCTGGAGCGCTGACTGGACGCTCACCAGGGTGCTGTCGTTAATCTGGCTCTGGAACATCTGGCTGTAGATCTGCAACCGTTCAGTCACCAGCGGATTGAGGCTGGTGAGCTGCTCGGCCAGCAGGCCGGAGTGATACTTCTCGCGCCACGTCTGAAAGGTGCCCAGAATGGCGGAACCCAGCAGGCCGCCGATGTTCTGGCTCATACCGAACAGCACCGAGAAGCTGACCAGGTTACGGGGATCGGCAATGACCCCGCCAATCCCCGCCAGCATCGCCGGGGCAAGGAAGAAGGCGCTGCCAAACCCGAGCAGGAACTGGCTCAGCATCAGCTGATCCGGGCGGGTGAGGCTGGTGGACTGGCTGTCGAGCAGCGAGGCGATAATCATCAGCACCAGCGAGGTGATAATCGGCCAGGCAAGTTTAGTGGGTTTGATGGTCAGGCAGCTCGCGGCAATGCCGCAGACGATCCCGGCAAAAATCGACCATGCCAGATGGGTCATCTGTTCGTTTTGTAGGCCAACGTACTGTAGCCAGCCGATCACCCCGGTATTCTGCTCCGCCAGCACGATGCGGATCAGCAGCATGATCAGCCCCAGGCGCAGGATGCTGCCACTGGAAAGCCAGCGGGTGTTCAGCAGCGGGTTGCTGCGGTTATGCTCGAAGACAATCGCGGAGACAATCAGCACCAGCGACCCCGCCAGCGCCCAGCCGATCCACGGCGCTTCAAACCACCAGTCAACCCGCCCGAGCGACAGCACTGCGCACAGCAGGGCCATCCCCGGGGCCAGCAGGATAAAGGTGATGAAATCTTTCTTCTCGAACACTTTGCGCCGATCGCCGGGAGGCAGCTTAAGGGCAATGACGCAGCCCAACGAAATCAGCGCCAGTCCTAACTCAAAGAGGTACAGCCCGCGCCATTCGTCCAGCTGCAGCAGCTCGGTGGAGAACAGCCGCGCAATGGGGATCGCCAGCGACGAGCCAGTGATGCCGATAGTCAGCGCTTTCAGGCGGTGTTTCGCCGGCCAGGCCTGGATCTGATAGTAGATCCCCAGCGAACTGAGGGCCGCAGCCACCATGCCGTGGGCGGCGCGCACCATCAGGGCCGAGCTGAGATCGTTAACGAACAGGTGAAAGAAGGTCACCAGGACATACAGTACCAGGAAGCCTTCGGTGAAGGCGCGCAGGCCAAACTGCTGGCGAAACTTTACCAGCAGCAGGTTTATCGACACGTTGGTCATGACGTACACCGCGGGCAGCCAGGCGATTTCGGTGGACCAGGCCGCAAAGGTACCCTGTAAATTTTGCAGGTTGGCGGCGACCATCGCATTGCCCAGTGCCCCGGTCAGACAAACCAGCAAACCCACCACCCCGTAGGCAATGCGTTTCGGGGTGCTGTGCACCGGCGTGGACGGGGAGCCCAACAGCATCGGCTTTTCGTGAGGCTGCCACTCGCGAGGAGCATAGGGGGTCGCGTTGGGGCAGTCGCATAGCGGTTATTACCTATTGAATTAGTGAATAGTTAGAGGGCTAATGATTCTACGTCTGACGCAAAGTCTGTTTCAAGTGAATATGATAATAGCGGGTTAAGCAAATGTGAGGGATAAGTATGATAGCGGCCAGCGACGCTGGCCGCCTGGGGATCACAGTTCGTTGGTTTGTGCGTTGATGGCCGGGGCGGCGCGTTTTACCCGGCTGGCGAAGAAGATGGCAATCAGGGAGATAGTCACCGTCACCGCCAGATACCAGGCCACCGGTACCCAGTCGCCGTTATATTTTGCCAGCAGGCCGGTGGCAATCAGCGGCGCGGTGCCGCCCGCCAGCGCAGCACCCAACTGATAGCCGAGAGTGATGCCGGTATAGCGCACATTGGCGGTGAAAATTTCTGAACAGAGCGTGCCGAGCACCGCGGTTACCGGTGCCCACAGCACACCGAAAGCGATGACCGTCGCCAGTACGATCCCCCAGGTCGTGCCGGTGTTGAGCAGCATAAACCAGGGAACGATAAACAGGCCGAGGGTAAATACGCTGACGGCATACATGCGCTGACGACCAACCTTATCTGACAGCAGCCCCATCAATGGGATCATGATGGTCGCCACCAGCGCCCCGAGGGTCACGGCCTCCAGCGCCTGCGATTTTTGATAGCTGAGCGTAGTGGTGGCATAGCTGACCACAAAGGTGGAAAAGATGTAGAACGGCGCGGTCTCAACCACCTTCAGCCCGGCGGCGATCAGTACTTCTCGCCAGTGGTATTTAAGGGTGTCGCGCAGCGGAGCTTTGGCCACCTTGCCGGAGGATTTGACCTTTTTAAACTCGGGCGTTTCGTCGATATCCTTGCGGATCCACAGGCCCAGCAGCACCAGCACCGAGCTTAACAGGAACGGAATACGCCAGCCCCACGAGAGAAAATCCTCTTCACTGAACATCGTCATCAGCGAGACGATAAAGGTCGCCATCAGCATGCCAATGGTCACCCCCGCCTGCGGAATGCTGCCGAAGAAGCCTTTGCGCTTCTCGGGGCATACTCATAGGCCAGCAGCAGGGCGCCGCCCCATTCGCCACCGATCCCCATCCCCCTGAATAATAACGCATCAGGATCAGCAGGGCGGGCGCCCAGAGGCCAATCTGCTCATAGGTCGGCAACAGCCCAATCATGACGGTTGCCACCCCCCCCATCAGCGACAGGGTTTAATACCAATGTTTTTTTGCGCCCGATCCGATCTCCGATGTGGGCGAAGATCACCCCCCCAATGGGTCGGATAAAGAAGGTCAACGAGAACGAGAGATAGGATAAAATCAGGCCGATGACCGGGTCGACCATCGGAAAGAAGATCTTGTTGAACACCAACGCGGCGGCCGTGCCGTAGAGAAAATAGTCAAACCATTCAATAGCACTGCCCGTCAGGCTGGCGACCAGCACCTTTTTGTTTTTGCGTAAAACTGCGGTACTGCTTTCGTGTTGTTGTGTCATACCCGTGATCCCGCTTAGTGGAGGATGAATCGGGTGACACCCGGCGCGCTTCGGGTGCAACCGATGAAGGAAAAAGGTTGTCGAATTGTTAAGCAACTTAGGGAGGGCTGTCACGTTTGGCAAGCGAGAGGGGGTGAAAACTGGTCAGATCACGGTGAAATAAGCAGCAATCGATGCTTTTAATAGTAGGTATTCTGGCGCTTAATTTTTTTAATGTCGCAAGTTACAGCATATAATGCAGGTGCAACCGACTGATTTTTAGACTTTTCTGGTTATTTCAGTTTAATGACTATCCTTATAAGGTAACTGCCGATTTCGCTTTCAGAGGGATCCTCTGTTAAGTCACGGCCCGCGCGTTACCCTTAACGTAATTGCTGGAAGGAGGTAACGATGAGTCTCACAATCTTCCCGTCTCTGCCGGATAAAAACGCTGGCTGCGGTCAATACCGTCGGCGCCTGGCTCGCTGAAGATAACTTGCCCTATAATCCGCCCGCACTGCTGCCGGATTTGGTGGTGCTGGCCGGTAATGCGGTGATCCCCTCCATTGATGCGGCCTGCCGTCTGGCGTCTGAGCTTGGCATTCCTTTGCTGATCAGCGGCGGCATTGGCCATTCGACCACCTTCTTATACGCTGCCATTGCGCGTCATCCGCGTTACAACAGAATACGAACCACCGGCAAAGCCGAAGCCACCATCCTGGCGGAGATTGCCCGGGCGTTCTGGCAGATTCCACCGGAACACCTGCTGGTGGAAGATCAGTCCACTAACTGTGGTGAAAATGCCCGGTTCAGCGCCGCGGCCATCACCCATCATCAGCTGCGGGTGAAACGCGGGATTGTGGTACAGGATCCGACCATGCAGCGTCGCACGATGGCTACCTTTGCCCGGGTCTGGCGTGATAAGCCCGATGCCCCGGAGTGGACCAGCCATCCCGGCATTGTGCCGCACCTGCAAAACAGCGAGGACGGGCTGGTGTTCCGCGGCGGCGGTGAAGGATTGTGGCCCCGTCGAGCGCTATCTGTCGTTGGTACTGGGCGAGCTTCCACGCCTGCGCGATGACATTAATGGCTATGGTCCGCTTGGGCGTGATTTTATCGTTCATGTCGATATTCCTGTTGAGGTGGAGACCGCCTGGCAGATCCTGCGTAACGATGTCATCCTCACCGAGGCGCTGGCCAGCCGCTCTCTGTTGTAATGCATTGCCCGTTTGCGATGACTTTCCCGCAAACGGGCAATCTTTGTTGTCAGGTTGTAATTATTTCCGCCTGCTGACCCGTTTCTTTTATGAGATATCTCACAAAAACAGCGCGATAGGCTGGGATTGCGGATCGGGAACTGTAGTTTTTAACAATAATTTTACTTGTTAAAAACAGTGCAATTACAGGAGCAGGTTATGACAGTACCCGTACAACATCCTATGTATATTGATGGACAGTTTGTTGCCTGGCAGGGTGAAGGCCTGGATTGATGTGATCAACCCGGCCACCGAAGAGGTCATTTCCCGTATTCCCGACGGCAGTGCCGACGATGCCCGCAAGGCCATCGACGCCGCCGAGCGCGCTCAGGCCGACTGGGAGGCACTGCCTGCCATCCAGCGCGCGGGTTGGCTGCGTAAAATTGCGGCGGGTATCCGCGAACGCGCCAGCGAAATCAGCGCCCTGATCGTGGCTGAAGGTGGCAAGATCCAGCAGCTCGCGGAGGTGGAAGTGGCTTTCACCGCCGATTATCTCGACTATATGGCCGAGTGGGCACGCCGCTACGAAGGCGAAATTATCCAGAGCGATCGCCCGGGCGAAAACATTCTGCTGTTCAAACGCGCCCTCGGCGTGACCACTGGCATTCTGCCGTGGAACTTCCCGTTCTTCCTCATTGCCCGCAAGCTGGGTCCGGCGCTGCTGACCGGTAACACCATCGTCATTAAACCGAGCGAATTCACGCCGAACAACGCCATTGCCTTTGCCAAAATCGTTGACGAGATTGGCCTGCCGAAGGGAGTCTTCAACCTGGTGCTGGGGCGCGGCGAAACTGTAGGCCAGGAGCTGGCGGGCAACCCGAAAGTGGCACTGGTCAGCATGACCGGCAGCGTGGGGGGCGGGGGAGAAGATCATGGCCGCCGCCGCGAAGAACATTACCAAAGTGTGCCTGGAGCTGGGCGGTAAAGCCCCGGCCATCGTCATGGACGATGCGGATCTGGAGTTGGCGGTAAAAGCGATTGTTGACTCCCGCGTGATTAACACCGGGCAGGTCTGTAACTGCGCCGAGCGTGTGTATGTGCAGAAGGGCATTTACGATCGCTTTGTGAACCGTATGGGCGAAGCGATGAAAGCGGTGCAGTTTGGCAATCCGGCCGAGCGCAATGATATTGCCATGGGGCCGCTGATCAACGCTGCGGCGCTGGAGCGCGTGGAGCAGAAAGTGGCACTTGCCGTGCAGCAAGGGGCAAAAGTGGTCCTCGGTGGTAAAGCGGTGGAGGGGAAAGGGTATTTCTATCCGCCAACGCTGCTGCTGGATGTCCGCCAGGATATGACCATCATGCACGAAGAGACCTTCGGGCCGGTTCTGCCGGTGGTGGTATTCGAGACGCTGGAAGAGGCATTGAAAATGGCCAACGACAGTGACTACGGTTTAACCTCTTCTCTCTATACGCAAGATCTAAATGTGGCGATGAAAGCCATCAAAGGGCTGAAGTTCGGCGAAACCTATATTAACCGCGAGAACTTTGAAGCGATGCAGGGCTTCCATGCGGGCTGGCGTAAATCCGGGATCGGTGGGGCGGACGGCAAACACGGTCTGCATGAGTATCTGCAAACGCAGGTGGTCTATTTGCAGTCATAAGATAAAAAAACCGGGCCAGTTATTGGCCCGGTATAATCACAGCATGACGATTAGAGGTAAACCAGCGTCATGGTTGCCTGACCTTCGAAAGGCGTGTCGTCGGTGATAGCCAGAGTGCTCGTACCCTGAATAACCAGGTTGGTCACGAAATTAAAGGTAGCGTTGGTGATTGCAATAGGTTCTATAGTCCCTGTGGTTGCAAATGAAGTGGTAGTAAACGTATCGCTACGAGGAGTGCTGCTTTTTATCCAAGTACTGGCAGACCAGTCTTTGTTTTGAACAATAGGGTCTACAGTATTGCCATTGGCGGTGACATCCGCCATCCACATACTGTAGTTACCGATATTTACACCGCCCGCGGTTTTGCCCACGCCATAGGTATAATAGGCGTCTGTCACGTTAGTGGTAGTATTAACATCTACAGGTAAACGTGCATTGCTGTCAGCATGGTTATCGGTAATGGTGAAACCGACTTTGGTTGCAGCAGTACAGGAGATATTTACCGGCAGCCTGGTTTTGGCCGAGAACATTGTTTTTATCTGCAGATAAGGTGCCGAGATGAATAGTACCGTAATTAATAACGCCACCCTTATCCATTTCAACTGAGCAGGCAGAGTTAGTTAATAAGCCTTTTACTTTCAGTTCCGCAGTTTCACCGGCAAAAGCAGAAGTGGTGCAGAGCGCGATAGCCGTAGCCAGAATGACTTTTTTCATCCTTGAACCTTTTTTTAAGTGGATTGTGAAGTTCGAGCAGAGGGATCCACATGACCGGGACCTTACTCACCGGCTCAATATAATACGTATTTTGCTTCGCGGTATATTTACAAAAAAAGAATGGATATTGTAGAGAAATTATGATTCCGCTGCATCTAAATTAGGCCTTGGCTATTTATATCATGAATAATTATAAGCTCGCAGGTGTATTTGCCGTCATAATAAAATCGCACCGGGCGAGAAAGGGTCCGGTGCGTTATAGAGCATGACGGTTAGAGGTAAACCAGCGTCATGGTTGCCTGACCGTCGAGAGGCGTGTCGTCAGTGATCGCCAGGGTTTTCGTATCGCGGATGACCAGATTGGTCACAGAAATTAAAGGTCGCGGTAGTGATTGCAATAGGGGTTTTTGTTCCTGTGTCTGCAAATGACGTGGTAGCAAACGTATCGCTGCGAGGAACGGAGCCTTTTATCCAGTGGCCGTCAGTCCAGTCTTTGTTTTGAATAATAGGGTCTACAGTATTGCCATTGGCGGTGACATCCGTCATCCACATACTGTAGTTACCGATATTTACCTGGCCCGCGGTTTTGCCCACGCCATAGGTATAATATTTATCTGTCACGTTAGGGGTGGTCTTAACATCTACAGGTAACTGTGCATTGCTGTCGCTACGGTTATCGGTAATGGTGAAACCGACTTTGGTCGCAGCAGTACAGGTAATACTTACCGGGATCTGTTTTTGACCGATAGTATTGTTTGCATCAGCGGATAAACTACCGAGACGAATATTGCCGTAATCAATCACACCACCCTGACCCAATTCAGCCGAGCAGGATGAGTTAGTTAATGTACCTTGTACCTTCAGTACAGCCGTTTCACCCGCAAAAGCAGATGTGGTGCAGAGCGCGATAGCCGTAGCCAGAATAACTTTTTTCATTTTTTAATCCTTCCGTGATTTATTTAATTGCATTAAGCGGCAAAGCGAATTCCGTTAATGGGAGTGTTTGCCGGGTTGGATGCATAATAGTTATTTTTCTGGCTGAGATATAATTATAAAAAATGAATGGTTCATTTAGAATAATTATAGATGTCGCTGGATATAAAGATTAAATGAATATTTTTACTCAAGAAAGAGTTTGTATTTTTATAGGCCGGGTAAAGCGTCGCCGCTACCCGGCAATACACCGGTAAAACAGGCTTACACCTTCGTCGCAATCCAGTTCATCATCAATTCCGGCCAGACGGCCACCGGTAATCCCTGGGCATCGCGAATACCAAAGCCGTGCTTTCCTCGCTCGAACAGGTGCATCTCAACGGGCACCCCCAGGCGGCGCAGGGCGCTGAAGATCGCCAGGCTGTTCTCGACTTTTACCGCCGGATCGTCTGCGGCATGCAGCAGGAAGGTCGCGGGGCGTCACGGGTTACACGCTCCTCCAGCGAATAGCGGCGGATCTCCTCTTCTGACGGCTTATCCCCCATCAGCTCATGGCGCGAGCCAGCGTGGTGGTGCTCGTCACGCATGGTGATCACCGGATAGACCAGCGCCATAAAGGCCGGACGGGCAGGGAGCGCGTCAATAGCGTCCAGCGGGGCATAGACCGCTTCATCATGTCGGGTGCCGAGGCTCGCCGCCACGTGTCCGCCCGCGGAGAAGCCCAGCACTCCAATGCGGGCCGGATCCAGCTTCCACTCCGGGGCACTGGCGCGGATCACGCGCATTGCGCGCTGAACATCAGCCAGCGGCGCGTCAGCTCCCTCTTCATGACCATCCCCCGGCATGCGGTAGGTCATCACAAACAGGGTATAGCCGCGGGCATTAAAGAACGAGGCCAGTGCGCTGCCCTCTTTATCCAGCACCACGCGGCGATAAGAGCCGCCCGGCGTGACCAGAATGCCCACCCCATTAGGTCGGCTGGGGCATAAACGGTGATCGCGGGTGCGCGAACACCGGTGACGGCGCGATCGTAGTCAGAGGTGCCGGTATGGCGAGGTTCAGGGGTGAAAACGGCATCGCTGGTGCGCGCGCCCGGGGCTTCATTATCGGGCCAGATGGTAAAGGTGGCCGAACGGCCAACGGCGTGCGCCATATTTTGTTCGAGTGTGTCGCGGCTGAGTGCTTCCATGATAACGCTCCCCTCTCTGGAAAGCGTTTTGTTATACCAGCGTTAACGAAATTAAAACCAGCAACGCCTCACAGGTTGCGGACAGCAGGGCTGTCCGCGTGTGATTACAGGGCGGCGAACTTATCTAAAGTACGCACCAGCTGAGTGACAAAAACCGTACTCGTTATCGTACCAGGCCACGGTTTTCACCAGTTGGACATCGCCCGCGTCGGTGACTTCTGTCTGGGTGGCATCAAAGACGGAACCAAAGTGCGAGCCGATGACATCCGACGAGACAATCTCTTCATCGGTATAGCCAAATGACTCGTTGCCCTCGGTGGCCTTTTTCAGCGCCTGATGGATCTCATCCACGCTCACTTTTTTCTCCAGAATTGAGACCAGCTCGGTCACGGAGCCAGTTTTGACCGGCACACGCTGGGCATGGCCCTTCAGCTTGCCGCTCAGTTCGGGGATCACCAGCCCGATAGCCTTGGCTGCGCCGGTGGTGTGCGGGATGATATTTTCCGCGGCGGCGCGTGAGGCACGCAGATCTTTGCCGCGCGGGCCATCTACCAGCGCCTGGGTGCCGGTGTAGGCGTGGATGGTGTCATGGTGCCCGCCCGGATGCCAAAGGCATCGTGCAGCACCTTCGCCAGCGGCGCCAGGCAGTTAGTGGTGCAGGAGGCCACGGAAATAATGGTGTCACTGGCTTCGATGGTGTCGTCATTGACGTTAAAGACGATGGTTTTCATCTCGCCAGCAGGGGCGGAGATGAGCACTTTTTTCGCCCCGGCGTCCAGATGCGCCTGCGACTTCTCCTGAGAGGTGTAGAACCCGGTGCACTCCACCACCAGATCCACCCCGGCGGCTTTCCACGGGATCTGTTTTGCCTCTTTTTCGGCGTAGACCGAAATGGATTTCCCGTCGACGATCAGCGAATCTTCCGTAAAGTCCACGCTCCAGGGAAGGGGCCATAGTTGGAGTCATGTTTTAACAGGTAGGCCAGCACTTTCGGTGACGTTAAATCGTTAATTGCCACCACGCTGTTACTGTCCTGGGTTTCCAGCAACCGACGAAGCACCAGTCGGCCAATACGACCAAATCCGTTAATGCCAATCTTACTCATGATGTTCTCCTGTGTGGTATACGGGACGTTAAACTCATCCAGGATTAGACCATGCAGCCCAGCGAGGCAATTGAAGATGGCTCATCTGCACGGAAGTTTTTGAAAAGTCGGGAACAAAATTTAATGAATTTTTAACTGAAGCTGGTTATTTTACCTTTTTATTCGTCTTCTATTCAGGAAAGACTATGCGCAATAAATACACCGGCCTGCAAATTACCATTCACTGGCTGGTTTTTCTGCTGGTGATCGTGGCCTACTGTGCCATGGAGTTTCGCGGCTTTTCCCCCCGCAGCGACCGCCCGCTGATCAACATGATCCATGTCTCCTGCGGGATTTCTATTCTGGTGTTGATGGTGGCGCGTCTGCTGGTGCGCCTTAAGTATCCTGCGCCGCCCATCGTGCCTAAGCCAAAACCGATGTATATCGGGTTATCCCATTTAGGTCACCTTGCTATCTATCTGCTGTTTATTGCCCTGCCGCTGATTGGTCTGGTGATGATGTATAACCGGGGCAGCACCTGGTTTGCCTTTGGCCTGGGGATGCCGCACGCCGCCGAGTCGAATTTTGACCTGGTGGATACGCTGAAAGCCTGGCACGTCACCCTGGCGAACCTCGGTTACTTTATCATCGGTATTCATGCTTTTGCCGCGCTGCTTCATCACTACTTCTGGAAGGACAACACGCTGTTGCGCATGATGCCGAAAAAGCGTTAAGGGCTGCCTGTGTCCCCTCAACGGCGTAAGGTGCTGTTAGCCACCGGCCTTGGCCATTTTGTCGAATGGTTCGATTTTGGGCTTTACGGTACGCTGGCAACCATCATCGGGATACATTTTTTTTCATACTGACAACCCGGCCTCGGCGCTGCTCGCATCCTTCGCGGTCTTTGCCGCCGGGTTTATGATACGCCCGCTCGGCGGGCTGTGGTTTGGCTCTCTCGGCGACAGGATCGGCCGACGCAAGGTGCTCTCCACCGTGATCCTGTGGACCTCCGGCGCGACCTTTATTATCGGGCTGCTGCCCACCTATTCGCAGGTCGGGCTTCTCGCCACCGTTATGCTGGTGCTGGTGCGGATGATCCAGGGATTTGCCGCCGGGGGCGAAAGCCCTGGTGCCACCACCTTTCTGGCCGAATATGCGCCCGCCGCGCGCCGGGGCTACTTCACCTGCTGGATAGATAGCTTCGGCTTTATGGCGTTTGTCGCCGGGTCGGTCTGGTACTGCTGTTGACCGCATGGCTGGGAGAGACGGCCATGAACGACTGGGGCTGGCGCATTCCGTTTCTGCTGGCCGGTCCGCTGGGCTGGATTGGCCTCTATCTGCGAAACCATCTTCAGGACTCCCCCGAATTTCAGGCGCTGCTGAACAGCCGTCAAACGGAAGCTGCGCCACTGCGCCGGGCCGTCATCACCGGCAGGCGGGCGTTGGGCTTCTGCATCGGGTTTGTGGTGATCAAGGCGGTGATGCACTGGATGCTGCAAGCCTTCATTCCAGCCTACCTGGTGACGACGCTGCACTATCCGGCGTTGGATGCCTATACCATTACCACCCTCGGGCTGCTGTTCGTCGCCGTGCTGGTGCCTTTTATGGGCTATCTGTCGGACCGGATTGGCCGTAAGCCACTCATGCTGGCAGGCTGTCTCGGGTTGATCCTTTTCGCCTGGCCAGCCATGAAGCTACTGGCAAGCGGGGAGGTATTCTCTGCGATGCTGGGGCTGGGGCTGCTGGGGTTATGCATTGCCGCCTTTGACGGGGCCAGCAACGCGGCGATGGCGGAGCTGTTTCCCACCCGCATCCGCTTTGGCGGCGTGGCGATTGCCTATAACCTTGCGGTAGCGTTCTTTGGCGGCGTGACGCCCTGGTCGCTGGCCTGGCTACTGACCGTCACCGGCAATCCACTTTCCCCGGCGCTGTACGTAATGATGGCGGCGCTGGTGACCCTCCTGACGGTGCTGCGGGCCAGAGAGACCGCAGGGCAGCGGCTGCGGACATAAAAAAGCCCGGCGGGGAAGGCCGGGCGAACAACAAACCACAACACATTTTACATCACTTAACCGCTGCTTACTTTAGGTCGCGACGCGCCATGGCATTGACCAGGTACGACTGACGCTGACTGAGCCTCACCTCACTGCTGGTGTCATTATTTCTGCTGAGCTGGAGTGCCGGGCCGCTATCCGGTGAACGGGTACGCTCTGCATCCGCCGGAATAATCCAGCCAACATCATCACTGGTGCGATGATTATTACGTGCGTTACGCACTCTTCTTCTCAAATGCAGCATATAACCTCCGTATAATTCATCGAACTACCCCGTTAATGATGCGGTATTTTTACCGCCCTCGCTGTCTCAACTTTATTGTCTGACAAAAGAAGCCAGACAGAGAATATATTATGAAAATTACTCCGCCGGTTTGCGACCGCCGCCCCGGCTATTTTGTCCGCCTTTTTTTCCGGCTTCAGAGGCACGTTGCGGGTCATTTTTAAAATTCCCGCCGCTGCTCTGTCCACCTTTGCGGCCCGCCTGGGATGCACGTTCCCGGTCTTCTGCGAAATTGCCGGAACCGCCTCGATGTTTAGTCATAACATGTCTCCAGTGTTTCGTTAAAAATATTCATTGAGAGGAAATTAACCTCTTCAAATATGTGCATAAATAAATGTAGACAGAACGGCAAAAAGTTCAATAAGCCATTTGGCGACTTTCTGTCTCCTGTCTGATTTAATTTTAGGCATTTTCGGTGGTTAAGGAGAATATATCCGCGCTAATAAATAAGTTAGCAAAAGTTACATGCGGTTCGAGTAAATTTAGCGGCAATTTTTACTGTGATGAAGATCGATAAAAATAACCCTTTTGCGCAAGATTAAGACAACTCTTAATAAGCCCGCCCGCCGGGAACCCGCCTAACGGCTCTGCTCCAGTTCTATCGCCGCTCTGACCTGCGATAACGCCTGGCGTAATGTTTCCATCGTCACCGACCCGAGGGCAATGCGGATCGCCTGCGGCACCGTACCGGAGGTCGAGAACGGCTCGGCGGTCGAAACGGAGATGTGGTTATCCATCAGCGCTTTCACCACCCGATCGGCTCTGGCGTCGTCCACCAGCGGCAGCCACGCAAAGTACGAATCGGGATGGGTGATGCAGGGCAGATCCCCCAGCACCGCTTTCAGGATGGCCTGCCGTTGCCGGGCGTCGCGTCTTTTCAGCGTTTCAAACCGGTCCACGGTGCCGTCCTGGATCCAGTGACACACCATGGCGGTCATGACCGACGGGGTATTCCAGGTGGTGGCCCGGATAGCCCGCTCCAGCGCCGGGCGCAGATCGGGTGGGCAGATCACTGCACCGACCCGCAGACCGGTTGCGACATTTTTGGAAAAGCCGGTGACATATACCGTTCGTTCCGGGGCGAAGCTGGCGATAGGCGGCGGAGGGCGGCGGATCAGCCAGCCGTAAGCTGTGTCTTCGATGATCAGCAGATCGTGCTGGCGGGCAATGTCCGCCAGCGTCCTGCGCTGCTCGCGGCTCAGCACCCAGCCCAACGGGTTATGCAGGGTCGGCATGGTGTACACCGCCCGCACGTGGCGTCTCTGGCAGAGCTGGCGTAACGCCGCCAGATCCGGGCCATTTTCCGTGCAGGGAATGGCGAGCAGCTCCAGATGATATAGCGCCGCCAGCGCCTTAAAGCCCGGGTAGGTGAGGGCGTCTACTGCCACCACGTCGCCGGGCCGGAGCAGACCCATCACCGTTATGGTCAGGCCATGCTGGGCACCGTTTACGATCAGCACGTTGTCCCCGGTGGGTTGAAAATGCGCCCCCGCGAGGTGCGCGGCGATAATCTCCCGCTCGGTCTGCCTGCCGGCATGGGGCTGATAGCGCAGGTGCGATTCGATATCGCCCCCGGAGGCGACCTGCCTGAGCGCCTCCCGCAGCAGCTCCCCCTGGCCCGGCAGGGCGGGATAGTTGAAGTTTAGATCCAGTACATCGGTGGCGACCGCATGCTGATCGATCCCCTGGCCCGACGGCAACAGGATCTCCCTGACGAAGGTTCCGCGTCCTGTTTCGCCGCTGACCAACCCCATCTTCTCGAGCTCGGCATAGACCCGCGTCGCGGTGGCAAGGGAGATATGTTCCCGGGCGGCGAGTGTGCGGTGCGTGGGCAGACGCGTGCCTGCCGGGATCTGTGCGGAACGAATCAACCCGGCGTAGCGATCCACGATCCCTTTGTAGCGCGCTTTCATCAAATGTATCCATGACAATAATTTGATTGTATTGAATGGGCGAGATTACCATCCGCTCAACAGAGGCTCAAGATGGGAACGGTAATGGGTGTTGTGACAGATAAAACCTCGCTTTCAGGCTGGCTCAATGGCCTGCTGGGGGTCGTGATTTTCAGCGGTTCTTTGCCCGCTACGCGCCTTGCGGTGCAGGATTTTGATCCCTTTTTCCTGACCTTTGCCCGGGCTTCCCTGGCCGGGGTGCTGGCGCTCATCCTGATCCTCGGGTTACGGGAAAAACGCCCGCCAGCGGCCCGGATCGTGCCGCTGATGATAGTCTCGCTGGGCGTGGTGATCGGCTTTCCGCTCTTCACCGCCCTGGCATTGCAGCATGTCACCGCCGCCCACTCCATTGTGTTTCTCGGCTTACTGCCGCTGATGACCGCCATTTTCGCGGTGCTGCGCGGCAAGGAACGTCCTGCCCGGGCCTTCTGGTTTTTCTCGATCCTGGGCAGCCTGCTGGTGGCGGGGTTTGCTTTTTCGCAAGATGCCTCTCTTTCCCTGACGGGCGATCTGCTGATGCTCGCGGCGGTGATCGTCTGCGGCCTGGGCTATGCCGAAGGGGCCGCGCTTACCCGCGAGTCAGGCGGCTGGCAGGTGATCAGTTGGGCGCTGATCCTTGCGCTGCCTTTTATGGTGGTGGCCTCCGTGCTGATGATGCCTGTATCCTTCAGGGGCATTGGTTTTCCGGCCTGGGCCGCGCTCGGCTATGTGTCGATCTTCAGCATGCTGATCGGGTTTATCTTCTGGTACAAAGGGCTGGCGCGGGGCGGGATCGCCGCCGTCGGGCAGTTGCAACTGCTGCAGCCGTTTCTGGGGCTGGGACTGTCCGCCACGCTGCTGCATGAGCGGGTCAGTCCACTTATGATGTTTATCACTTTGGGTGTCATTCTGTGTGTTATTGCTTCGCGGAAATATGCCCGCTGAATGTTAAAAGGGAACCAAAATGTTTAACGGTCTGAGTGCATTTCCCCTGACGCCCCTGGGTGCAGGGTGAACCTGATGAGAAAGCCTTTGGTGCATTGATTGAGACGCTGGTGGCGGCAGGCGTGAATTCTGTCGGGGCGCTGGGTTCCACGGGGAGCTATGCCTATCTCACCCGGGAGCAGCGTTTTGCCGTCACAAAGCTGGCGGTGAGTGCCGCCGCGGGTGTGCCGGTGATGACCAGTATCGGCAGCGTCAACGCTGAGATGATCCTGCGGCTGGCTGAAGATGCGCAGAGCGCCGGGGTGAAGGGGCTTCTGCTGGCGCCGCTTTCCTATCAAAAACTGACGGCGGATGAAGTTTTTCGCCTGTACGAGCGCGTCGCAGGAGAAATCTCTGTCCCGCTCTGTATCTACGATAACCCGGCGACCAGCGGATTTGAATTCACCGATGAACTGCTGGTGGCGTTGTCGTTTCTGCGCAACATGGGTTCTATCAAACTTGGCGATCTGCCGGCCGATCTGGCTGGGGCGTCAGCCCGTGTGGCGAAGCTGAAAAGCCAGGTTGCGAAGGGCGTTACGATTGGCATCAGTGGGGATGCGCAGTCTGCGATGGGGTTGCTGGCGGGGTGTGACGTTTGGTACTCCGTGCTCGGTGGGCTGTTCCCGTACGACGCCCTGCGCCTTACACAGGCGGCCCTGCGGGGAGACGTTGACGAAACCCGGCAGCTCAACAGCGCGCTGGAGCCGCTATGGGTCTTCTTCCGTCGTCACGGCAGCCTGCGAACCATCGCGACGGTGGCGGAGCTGACGGGAAGGGTCGTCGCGCCTTGGCCTGCCTTTCCCGTTACAAACGCTGGCAGGGGACGAGCGCGATGCTCTGCAGGCGACGCTGGGGCAACTGCCTTTACGGGCTGAGGGTTAATCACGTCTGGACGGGCTGTTCAGTTCCTCCTCATACCAGCCTCTCCCTTGAGGGTCAGGGCGTTGTTCACGCAACGCCCTGAAATATTTACAAAATAAATAATCTTAAACACATTAATCACTTATAAGCGAAGCGGTTACGCAATAAACAGTCGCCGTCGCCCCGTGACTTGCCTGCGCTCCTCGCTAATACTACTGTATATAAAAACAGTATTCGAGGAACGAATCATGGTGTTTTACCAACTTGCAGCGCTGCGTGAGGTGATCGCGCTACCCCTTTTTGGCGAGGTCGTGCAGTGCGGCTTCCCCAGCCCGGCCCAGGACTACGTGGAACAACGTATCGACCTGAACAAATTGCTGATCCAGCACCCCAGCTCAACGTATTTCGTGAAAGCGGCCGGGGATTCGATGATTGATGCCGGGATTGGCGACGGCGATCTGCTGATCGTTGACAGCGCCAGAACGGCGCAACACGGAGATATTGTGATTGCGGCGGTGGAGGGCGAATTTACGGTAAAGCGCCTTCAGCTCAGACCCGGGTGCAGCTTAATCCGATGAACAGCGCCTATTCGCCCATCCTCGTGAACAGCGAAGATTCACTCGATATCTTTGGCGTGGTGACCTATATCGTCAAATCGGCGGATTAACCGGCATACACCGGCGCTCGCTGACCGCAGATGGCTAATACTGGAGCCCTCATCCACTAATGCCCGGGTAAGGGCAGGCAAGCCATTGCAATGGCCAATCCAGCAGGTTTAACGGTTATCCGACATACTGATCATGTTCCCGGTCATGTTATTGCAGGAGACCATCATCAGCGGCTTCCTCTCTGTGGCGGTAATGCTGGCAACATTACTGCTCTTTAGCTTTCACGAACCTGCGCATGCCGCGGACAAGATCGCTGTGGCCGCCGCTTTTTTGCAAAGTTCCACCTCCTCCGATCCCCTTGCGAACGCCCTGCAACGTTTTGCCCGGATCGCGTCTTACCAGGTGATGGTGCGTTCCGTCTCTTCGCAGGATGAAACCAAAGTCATTCGCTATAGCTACCGTAAACCGGGTTATGTACGGATGGATTTTTCCACGCCCCATGCCGGGGCAGTGCTCATCTATAACCCTTCGAATGGCAAAGTAACGCTGTGGCCCTTCGGCGCGGGGACATTTCCGGTGCTGAAACTGTTGCCCACGGATTCACTGATAACGGATGAAAATGGTCACCGGGTAGATCAATCCGACATTGGCGTGTTGCTGAGTAACATCCGTCGTCTGCAACAGGGGGGGCGCAACCCGGCTTCCGGGTGAAGAGATGATCGCCGGGAAACCGGCGGTGCATCTGTCGGTGGTTGGCGCAGAAGGCAAGACCGTCGATGCGGTGCATCGCTATGAGGTTTGGTTCGATAAGCAATCCGGCTTGCCCACTAAAGTGGTTAGCTACGGGCTGGATGGCAAATTACTGGAAACCGTGATGATGGAGGCCATGTCTGTCAACGTGCGTTTCCCGCCTGATTTTTTCGCACCCTGACGGAGACGAGCGCTATGGCTGACTATCAATTTTCCACCGTCTGGCGGGTTGAAGCGTCTGTCCAGGAAGTCTGGGAGATCCTCTCTCACCCTGATTTGTGGCCCGAATGGTGGGGAAGCCTGGTGCAGATTGTCGAGCTAAGAAAAGGGGATGGGCGGGGAATTGGCGCTCTGCATCGTTATACCTGGAAGGGCGCACTCCCGTATCACATCACCTTTGATATTCATGTATTAACGATTCAACCTTTATGCCTGCTGGAAGGGGAAGCCAGCGGCGAGGTGGAAGGGCGGGGCGTGTGGTCTTTGTCTGCTCATGGTCGGGAGACGCTCGTCCGGTATGACTGGGATATCCGCACCAATACCCGCTGGATGAACCTCCTTGCGCCGCTGGCAGGCCCCGTTTTTCGCTGGAACCACCACAGGGTGATGCGCGACGGCGCAAAAGGGTTAGCCCGGCGATTAGGCAGGCGTGTCGAGGTGCATGTAGGGTAAAGCCCTGGGGTGATGGCTTTCAAAATCAACCCTGGCGGCTACGCGGTTAAAGACGGTCAGTGACGGCAAACTGTCGGGCGCTCGCCTTTGGCGCAATGTTGCGGTCAGGTGGCCGCCCGGCGCATGTTCCCGGCGGCCCCTTGATTTCTCTCTGAATTCATTGATACTGTATATATATACAGTTAAATGGATTTGATACTATGCCGTTCATCCCCATGCGCTTCACCGCGCCTGCTAAAGGGCGTAAATAACCATGTTTGCGCTTGTAGACGTGAATAGTTTTTATGCTTCCTGCGAAACTGTGTTTCGCCCGGACCTGAAGGGGCGCCCGGTAGTGGTGCTGTCGAATAACGATGGCTGCGTCATTGCCCGCAGCGCCGAAGCGAAAGGGCTGGTGACCAATGGGGGCACCTTATTTCAAGCAGAAAGATATTTTTCGCCGCCACGGTATTGTGACCTTCAGCAGTAACTACGAACTCTACGCCGAATATGAGCCACCGGGTAATGACCACCCTGGAGGAGCTAACCCCGCGGGTCGAGATCTACTCCATTGATGAGGCCTTTTGCGATCTCACCGGGGTCAGCAATTGTCTTAACCTTGAAGCTTTTGGCCGTGAAATCCGCCAGACGCTGCTGCAACGTACGCATCTGACCGTCGGGGTGGGCATTGCCCCCACCAAAACCCTCGCCAAATTAGCGAATTTCGCGGCAAAAAAATGGCAGCGGCAGACCGGCGGCGTGCTCGATTTATCCAGCGTCGAGCGGCAGCGTAAACTGATGGCAGCACTGCCCGTGGAAGAGGTGTGGGGCGTTGGGCGGCGGATAAGTAAAAAGCTCAATGCCATGGGAATCAACACCGCGCTGGATCTGGCAGATACCCACATTGCCGTTATCCGCAAACATTTCAGCGTGGTGCTGGAGCGCACCGTCCGGGAGCTGCGCGGCGAATCCTGCCTCGGGTTTGAAGAGTTTTCCCGCGCACAAGCAGGAGATAATTTGCTCCCGCTCGTTCGGTGAGCGGGTCAGTGACTACGAGGCGATGCGCCAGGCCATCCTGCAGCTATGCCGCCCGCGCGGCGGAGAAAATGCGCGCCGAGCACCAGTACTGCCGATTTATCTCCGTCTTCGTGAAGACCTCGCGTTTGCGCTGAATGAGCCTTACTATGGCAATAGCGCTTCCGTTAAGTTGCTGACGCCCACCGAAGACAGCCGGGATATTATTAACGCGGCGACACGCTGTCTGGACGCCATCTGGAGAGAAGGGCTACGTTATCAAAAAGCCGGGGTCATGCTGGGGGATTTTTTTAGCTCCGGCGTCGCGCAGCTCAATTTGTTTGATGAAAACCCTCCCCGGCGCAACAGCGCAGAATTAATGGCCGTCATCGACGACCTTAATAAAAAAGGGCGCGGAACGCTCTGGTTTGCGGGGCAGGGCATCGCACAGCAATGGCAAATGAAAAGAGAGATGCTATCGCCGCGCTATACAACGCGCTTTTCTGATTTACTGCGGGTGAGATAAATCTATATCCCGGAAATAGCCTGGGGATGAAAATAGCGGTGAAAAGGACGTTTTTTAAAACGATATATCCCCGTTTGATGACATATTCCTGTATGGTGGTGTTTCTACTCACCTGCCCGGAGGGGCTATTCCCAACCTAAAATTTGAGTGCCCGGTTTGCACAAGTAAGCGATTTCGTTTTACCACGTTCAGCCCAACGCAAACCCACCCTCATGGTGCTGTTTGTTCCGTCTGCGGAACCCGACTCACTACCTACTCATGCGTGCCACTCCCAAAAAGGAGACGCTGGCCAAAACAGGTTGTATAAGTGTAAAGGGGGGCCTGCTTTTGGCCTCCTTGTTTATTTTGCCGCTTCGCTTACTTCCGCTTTTATATTTATTGGGTATTAGCAAATGCCAGAAAATAATAGCGGTCAGTACCATCGCCCTTATTTTTACGCCTCGCTGACTTTATTGATAAGTTCTGCACGTTGATTTTTCACATTGCCCACCGCCCGGGTAACGGCATGCCAGTGAAACTGGTCTGCGGGTACGGCACCCGTCTGGGCGATCGCTTCTGCTTCTTGTCCACTTACCGTCTCGCGCAGCCATTCCCGTGCCGCCTGTGGCGTTAACACCAGCGGGCGCCGATCGTGGATATCCACCAGACCTTTATCCGCCGCAGCGGTCACAATCAGGAACCCCTCAGCCTCATCGCCACGTTCAAAGGGCGTGCTGCCGATGGCGGCCATAAAAATGGGTTGTCCGTCTGCGCGATAGATAAAGTAAGGCTGCTTTTTATCCCCTTCCTTTTTCCACTCGAACCAGCCGTCGGCAAAGACAATCGCCCGGCCATGATGCCACAGCGGTTTGAACATCCGGCTGGTGGCGGCGGTCTCCTGACGGGCATTGATCAGCGGCGACTTACCCCACCAGCCAGGGGCGTAGCCCCAGAATACCGGGTCGAGATGCAACAGATCGTCGCGCTCGCTGAGCAATAACACTTTGGTGCCGGGCGCGACGTTATAGCGCCCGATCGGTTCCGGGTCGTAGGGAATATCGCAATCCGCTTCATCGGCGAGAAAGGCAAGGTACTCTTGCCGGGTCTGGGCCTGGGCAAAACGTCCACACATAGTTACCTCCAGGGGTTTACTTAAGTATAGGATACGAGGCATAGCGGAAGGAGAAGGGCGTGCCTTCGGCCGGGCTTGATTCGTGAGGGCAGGTATGACAGGAAAAATAATACTCACCATGCTGGCGTTCGCCGCCAACTCTGTCCTGTGCAGAGTGGCGCTGACCGGCAAACATATCGATCCGGCGACCTTCAGCGATGTACGGATCATCAGCGGCGCGCTGTTCCTGGTTATGCTGATGAGCCTCAGAAAAAAGCCTGCCTCAAAAATACACTATGACTGGCGGAGCGGCCTGGCGCTGGCGCTCTATGTGCTGGCGATGTCCTGGTCCTATCTGCAGATCGATACCGGAACGGGGGCGCTGTTACTGTTCGGAACGGTTCAGACGGCCATGGTCATCTATGGCTGGCGACAGGGAGAAAAAATCGGTGTGCTGAAGGGGGCGGGACTGCTGCTGGCGGTGGCAGGAACGGTGCTGCTACTGCTACCGGGCGCGCATGCCCCGGAACCGACCAGCGCGTTGATGATGATTGGCTCCGGGCTGGCCTGGGCCTACTACTCGGTGAAAGGGAAAAGCATGCCGGAGGCTATACCCGCGACGACGGGTAATTTTATTCTGGCCGTTCCCTTCACCCTGATCCTCTCGTTTTTGCCCGCTGCGGAAAGATTTACCAGTGCACAGGGGATGTTATTAGCCAGCCTGTCGGGGGCGGTGGCCTCAGGCGCGGCTTATGCCCTGTGGTACACCTTGCTGCCGAGGATGAAAGCCATGACAGCAAGCACGGTGCAACTGAGTGTGCCTTGCCTTGCCACCCTGGGAGGCGTGGTGCTGCTTGGCGAAACACTCAGCCTGCGCATGCTGCTGTCGATGTGTGCCGTGCTGCTCGGCATAACGATGGTTATCCGGGCGGGCCGCGCCTGAGTCGAACCGGTGACGTTATTTTCCTTTCCGTTGATGCTCGCTGATGGCCTGCGCCGCACAAATCAGCGCGAGATGGCTCAGGCCCTGGGGCATGTTGCCGACCCACTCGCCGGTTCGGGTATCAAACATTTCATTGAAGGTTTCAACATTGCCGCGGTGGCACAGGGTCTTCAGAATTTCATCCATGCTCTCTGCGGCCCTCTCCGGCTCGCCCATCGAGGCCCAGGCTTCTGCCAGCCAGAATGAACAGGCGATGAAGGTGCTCTCCTCCTGCTCAACGCCGCTGTATCGGTAGACCATCGCGCTGTTATGGCCCAGCTCGCGGTGGATAGCCTGATAGGTCAGCTTCATGCGTTTCGGATCCACTTTCATACCGTAACGAGAAACCAGGGCCAGCGAGGCGTCCAGCTGACCACCATCTCCCTCATAAAAACAGTAGGACTGATGGGTTTCCGACCAGCAGTGCTCTTTTCAACCCAGTCGCGGATCCGGTCCCGCTCGCGCGCCCAACGCGCCTTCCAGGTCGGTTCGATATGACTGGCGTCCGCCAACACTACCGCGCAGTCCAGTGCCAGCCAGCAGGACATTTTGGAATGCGTGTAATGTTGTTCTTCCGGCAATTCCCAGATCCCCGAGTCTTTCATGCGCCAACGGTCTGCACACTGATTGGCAAGGTGCCCAAGGAAGCGCGAAGTGCCCGTATCCAGAATATGACCCGCTTCGACAAAGAGTTTTGCCACGCCAAGCATATCGGCATACATGCTCAACTGGCGCTGGTTACGGGCGTTATTGCCGATGCGTACCGGCTGTGAATCCCGGTAGCCCTGGAGTTCCGCATACTGCTCCTCCGGGACCAGTTCGCCTTCGAGGGTGTAGCAGGCCTGCATATCCGGGCCATGTTTAATAATGGTTTTCGACAGCCAGGAAAACGCCGCTTTACACTCTTCGAGGGTGCCCAAAAAGGTAAAGGCTTTGATAATCAGGCAGGCATCTCTCACTCAGGCAAAGCGATAGTCGTAGTTTTTCTTGCCGCCGATCCCTTCCGGGAGAGAGGTGGTGGCCGCCGATCCCTTCCGGGAGAGAGGTGGTGGCCGCCGCCGCCAGCGCGCCGGTTGGCGAATACCAGAGGAACTTCAGCGCCAGCGCGGAGCGGATCACGTGATCTTTATAGAGGCCATCATATTTGAGCCCCTTCACCCAGCCTTGCCAGGCGGTGTGGCTGGTTTCAATGCGGTTATCAATGGTTTCAATGTCCGGTACGGCCCAGAGGTTCGCTCTGGGTCACGAGCAGCGCCACCACTTCCCGGCTGCCCTTCTTCAGGGTGATCTCCGCTTCGATCTCTTCATCATCGGCACGGGTGATAACAACGTTTTCGCTGGTGTGCAGCATCGCCATCAGATCGCCGATATGATAAACGCTGCCCTTGAAGGTGTCTGACCGCCAGGGCGAGCGGGTTTCAATCATGGTGCCGAACCGCAAATGGAGCCGGAAAGGCACGGTGCCGCGAACGCCTTCCAGCCGTCGCGCCAGTTCACTCCAGGGCAGGCGTCCCGCCAGGGTGCTGTTAATCGATTCGGTTAACAGCACCGTGCCGTCATCTGTCTCAAAGCGGGTTTCCAGAATGTTGCTGTCCTCGCGGTAGGCGCGCGAGACGGTATAGTCGACGGCGGGTGTCAGGCTGAAAAAACCACCGATCTTCGGATCTAGCAGCCGATCAAATAGGGGCGGGGAGTCGAGATTGGGCGCGCTCCACCAGTCGATGGAACCATCCGGGGCAATGAGTGCAACGGAACGGCCCTCACCGATCGCCGCATAATCTCCCAGACCAATGAACCCTTCTCGCGTAAAGGCATCGTGTATTTAGCATTTTCAAATGAGTCCTCCCTTTAGTCTGGCGCAGCAGGCCGCGTTAACATCACGTTGTGTCGTGCACATAAAGCCTGGCATAACGTGACGGATATCGCGCTTTCAGGAGGCGTATTTGAGAATTCATCCCGCTAACAGGCGGGGGTCTGGCAGGGAGAGAGTGAGGAAGACAGCACGTACCCTGGGCCTGGCTGTACTATGCCAGAAGCGATCCTTCGCACTATTCGCGCCATGCTGCCTGCCGATGGTGCGGTCACAGAGGCTTGCGACCACAAACAACCTGTTTACATCTTCATCTGCTCAGCAGACTTCAGGTGCTGCTCAACGACCGGGGTATGCGCGTCGGCCAGAGCCTTCACATCAGGGTCTTTGATGTTTTGGCGTCACTTTGCAGTTTAGACAGGACCATCTTGTGATCTTTGGTACCGGCGTTTTCCATATACATTTTGTCAAATGCGTCGCGCTCTCTTTTTCCAGCTTGTCGGCCATGGCTTGTGTTGCGCGTCTGGTTCAGTTGGCAGCGTCACGTCCTTCTGCTTAGCGACCGTCTGGACTTTGGTCAGGGCATCGCCGTGATCATCGACCATCTTTTGCGCAAAGGCTTTGACATCACTGCTTTCGGCCTTGTTCAGCGCGATTTTGGCAGCGGCAATTTCATTGATATTGGCCTGGGCCATGTCCTTTAACGCTTTTTCGTCGCCGGAGCTGAGCTTCGCCATCGATCCGGTCGAACTGGTCTGGGCTGACGTATCACTCTGCGCGGCGCTGGTGCTCTGGGCTTGCACGCGGCAGTGCTGAACATCGCTGCGACTGCTGATGCAATCAGCACGACTTTCAAGTTGTTACGCTTTTGCATGTTGTTCTCCTGATGGTCATGGGTAGGGTTGGTGCCAGGTCATTAACCGTGCATATCCTTCTGGACTAAATTACAACTGCACTGGTCAGTATAGTGGAACGACAGGTTACGACAGCAGATTAAGCTATTGTCCTAAAGGAAGGGCGGCAGGAAATGGCGGAAGTAAGAAGGGCGAGTGGATTTTGAACGCCTGAAGATATCTACGTACGGCGTGCCTGACGCCTTGCAATTGCCTTCCCCTATACGCTCTCCCCAAAACATCCCCGCATCCCGCTCTGCGTCGGGTTTTTGCATGACGTAAATGGGAATTGTAAAGATTCTCATTTTCTTTGTAAGGTTGTTTGAGTTTAACCTCTTTTATGCCTAAACTTATTTTACACCGAAAAATTACAAAACGCGTATATGTGCCGTATGGAATGCCGGCATAACAACACAACAGCAATGAAAGAGGGGTTTATGGAGTGGAAAATAGTCGAGATTGTTGCCAGCCCTGACTCGGGGACGATTTTTGGTAAAGTAGAAACACCCTATGGGCTGAATTATATCCTGTGGTTCAAGGGGGATTATTACGTACGGCCGGGGGAAATCGTCACGATGACTGAAACAGGCATGCTGATTAATCATCGCCGACAACGCGTCTGGATAGCACAGGCAATGCCTTACTCATCAATACGTTGGTTAGGTTTTCGGATGAAAAATGAGTGTCCTGGAAACCGCCATGATGGGAGCCAGAGATGCGATCGTGAATTACCGTGCCAGTTTAAACACTGTCCTTTCGGGCTCACGCACTCTCCGCCAGAAAGTTATTACACATCAGAAATTAACTTTCATGAACAAAAATTCTATTAACTACAGACCCGCGGCACAGCATCAGGGGTCATTTGATACTGGCGCGCCATGTCCATCATGGGTGGTCGTCCGCCCATGGCAAGTATTCATGATCACATTTGACCAGCATGAGGCGTTCCGCCTCTCGCGCCAGACAGACCGTGCCAGCATAAGCGCCTGTAGCCTGTCATAAAGAAGCAGGTCTGCTATTGCGTTAATTTTTGCCTGTAAAGCTTCAGAAAATACTCCCGCGGAATGACTGCCCCTTTCCATTTAATGCCTCTGATTATGAGGCGAAAGACGACTCAACGACCCAGCCAAAAAATATCTTCTATACTTTCTTACGTTTAATGCATGTTGCAGCTGTGAATTGTCTCAGGCTGGCTATCTGTCCGCGCTTGTTGAACGTGCATAAACGCCATCCTGATGGCTTTTTCATCTTTCTTTTTTTGATAGGGGACTTCCTGGTATGTTGCATTCTCATCCCTCACGGGCTGGCACGCTATTGCTGCTGCTGGCTGCGGTGATTGGCTTCGCGGTAGCGTTATACGCCTGGCTGACGCCGCTTACGGGTGTCACGGGTACCATTGGTGCGTTAGGCGTTGCCATTGCCTGCGCGGTACTGGCGATACTGACCTTTATGCTACGTGCCGCATCTGGCCGTGGCGCGCGCATCTTCTTAATTATTGTCACCCTTGTGGCACTGGCGGGTATTGGTTTTGCAGCCGCGCTGCTGCACCAGTACATCATTACTGCAGCCATGGTGGTCGGCCTGATTGGTCTGATTATGCTGAGCAGCAATTCCGTTCACCACAATCCCCGCGTCAGAGCCTGAGGAGCCCCACCCGTGCATAACGATAAACACAACCCATTAATGAAAGTCAGCCTGACGGCACTGGCATTGCTGGTCACTCCGCTTACCCTGCAGGCGCAGGATAAAGCCGCAGAGGCCTCTCAGGGGACGCAGGAAGAACTCAATGTGGATGCGGCCGATCATCAGGCGCCGGGCACTACAAAAACCACGGATGAAGCCTCAACCGATAACAGCAGCGGACAGAAAGTCGCATCCGCCAGCCAGCCGGCGACGCCGCTGGTGCCTTCTGCTGCCACCTGGGACAGCTTCCACGGACAGCTTAACGCACAGAAATATAGCCCGCTGAAGCAGATCACCGCCGAGAACGTGGGCAAATTAAAAAAAGTCTGGGAGTTTCATACTGGTGATGTCTCGGATGGTAAAGGCGACACCCCGGCAACCGTCTGGTCCGCGACGCCGATTTTTGCTAACGAGACGATTTATATCGGCACGCCTTTCGATCGCCTGATTGCGCTGGATCCGGGAACAGGTAAAGAGAAGTGGCACTATGACACGAAATCTTCGCGAAAAGCCCTCACGCAGCCGGTCCTGAAAAACCGCGGCGTCTCCTACTGGCAGGCAAAAAATCCGGTGGCCGGAGAAGCCTGTCAGAAAATCGTTTATATGGGCACCGTTGATGGCAAGCTCTATGCGCTGGATGCCGATTCAGGAAAGCCATGTGGCAACTTTGCGGACAAGGGCGTCCTGGATATCAATCAGTGGAACACGCTTAACGCCAAATATCCGCTGTCCATTCTTCAGCCGCCAACGGTAGTCGGGAACCATCTGCTGGTGGGCTGGGCCGGTAAGGACTGGGCCTATGCTGAAGCGCCTCCGGGCACCGTATTTTCCATCAATGCACAGACCGGCGAGCGTGAATGGGCTTTCGAAGCGATCCCAGCTGACATCCGTAAACGCACCGGGACGGCCAACGTCTGGACGCATATGTCTGCCGACGAGGCGAATGGCCTTGTCTATCTGCCGGTTTCATCGCCATCTCCGAACTACTGGGGCGGCAATCGTGTAGAGGAGATCCCGCTTGGCACCTCGACAACGGCGCTGGATATCAACACCGGGAAAGTGGTCTGGTCTCGCCAGTGGGTGCATCACGACGTGTGGGATTACGATATCAACTCCGCCCCAACGCTGATGGATATCACCGTAAACGGCAAACAGATCCCGGCCCTGATTCAGGCCACCAAGCAGGGCTTCCTGTTTGTGGTCAACCGCCTGACGGGGGAAGACGTCTGGCCTATCGAAGAGCGTCCGGTACCGCAGGGTGACGGTTCGGTGCAGGGGGAAGTGCTTTCGCCAACCCAGCCATTCCCGACCAAACCCGCGCCGCTGCTCGATCAGTCGAAAAAACCAGAGATCTGGAAGCTGGCCGATATGGTCGGTGCCGGGCAGTGTTCCCGCCTGTGGGATAACCTGACCTATGAGGGAATGTACACGCCGCCGACCACCAAAGGCGAGGGTGCGCTGACCTACCCGGACAGCGCCGGTGGCGTACAGTGGGGCGGTGTAGCCTTTGATCCCCAATAAACAGATCGCTATCGTCAACACCTCGCATATCGTGCAGTACGTGAAGCTCTACAGCCGTGAAGATTACGATAAAGCCGATAAAAGCGCTGGCAACGAGAGCGGCTTTTGCGCCTCAGGAAGGCGCGCCTTATGGCCTGCGTCTGATGGTTGCCAATAACTGGCTGGGTATGCCGTGCTGGAAGCCGCCGTTTGGTGAAATCGTGGCGCTGGATATGCATACGGGAGATGTGAAGTGGCGTCGTCCGGTTGGCGCATCGCAGCAGTACGGCTTCTTTATGCCGGAAAGCTGGGGTTCACCGACAATTGGTGGTCCGGCGGTGACGGCGGGCGGTGTGATCTTTATCGGTGCCTCCATGGATGCCAAAGTGCGCGCCTATTCCGTAGAGACTGGTGAAGAGCTTTGGTCCGATCAGGCTGAAGCCCCTGCGGTAGCGAATCCGTCGGTCTATGAATACAAAGGCCGCCAGTATGTCGCGTTCGTCGCAGGGGGGAACACTATCCTCAAGGATCAGGTGGGTGATCAGGTTGTGGTGTATGCGCTCCCTGAATAACCGATGATATAAAACACCTGCGTTACCGGGATAAGGCGGTGAGCAGGTAAAAAGTGCAAAACAGCAGCTGATACAGCTGCTGTTTTGCTATAGGTTAACGCGGTTTATTTACAGGCCACCAGATCGGCCATTTGTTTAGCATCAGGCAAGCCGATGATTTGTTGCAGGGTGCGCGCTTTATTCAGGTAATAAATAGCAGGTGTACCGCTGGCACCTAATTGCTCCATAAGCTGCTGATTGTGCTGTATCTGCTTAAAGACGTCAGGCGGGGGTGTTGCCTTTCAGCGCCGGTTTGATTTTTCCGTCGCTACTTTCCAGGTCATACCACACTTTAGCCGGATCCTTCGCAGCGAGGACTGCCGCCGCATACTGTGCGCTGTCCGGGCGGATCACGCCAACCAGCAAGGTTTTGGTGCTAATGCTTTTATCTTTGATAAAAGGCTGAGCCTGGTGCCAGAACTTATTACAGTAAGGGCAGAAGGGATCGGCAAAGACAACCACCTGACACTTCGCGTCCGCACTGCCTTCTGTAATTCCCGGCGCAGCGGTAAGCTGCTTCCACATCTCGCGACCAGCGGGAATATAAATCTCGTCATTAATGGTTTTCTCGCTGAGGTTATTTCCCTGCGCATCATACATATAGCCTGAAATAACATGCTTTTTATCCGGGGTGAGATAAAGCGTTACGCCCATGTCCTGATATTTACCCAGCCATCCTTCCACACCGCCGGGGGCGCTGAACGGCTTAATGATTTCAATGCCCTGTTTCTCCATTTGTTTAACCGGTTCGGGCAGGTCAGTGGTCTGCGCCTGCGTGGTGGCGCTCATCAGCAGCGTTAATAGTGACAGTATCTTCTTCATTATTTTTCCTCCAGTGAAATCAGGCGACGGGGAGGCATTCGCCTTCGTCAGTGTGGTTAGCAGCGCATCTTTGCTCAGGAGAGAGGGCAGAACATGCCCCTGCGGCAGTGAAGGACCAAATATAGCGTTAAAAGGAATGCCGCTGGCACCGTAGCGGCGCAGGAACTGTTCGATTTCCGCAGAGGGCTGACTCCAGTTTCCCTGCAAACAGCACAACATCGTCGCGGTTTAAGGCGGCAATCACCTCAGGGCGATGAAGGACCAGGACCTCATTAACCCGGCAGTTCAGACACCAGTCGGCGGTAATATCAACCAGCACGCGTTTTTTCGCATCCAGCGCCTCGCTTAATGCCGCTTCACTGAGCGGCTGCCAGTTGAGGGGAGAGTCGCCCTTCCCCCTGGGGCTGGGGAGCCAGGAAAGCATATAACCCGGCACCAAACAGCACACCAAACGCCAGGCTGCGCAGGTTTTCCTGATGGTCAGGCATGGCTTTCGCGCCAGCGGTACAGGAAAAACGCCACCATCAGACCCCCGCCAATCAGCACATAGCGGGCACCCCCACGCGTTTTACCAGCAGCGACATCAGCCAGAGACAGGAACCCAGCATAAGGAGCACCAGCACCAGACGCAGTTTTTCCCATCCAGGGGCCGGGCTTCGGCAGCCAGCGTGCCACACCGGGAACAAGGCTTATCGCCAGCCAGGGAAGGCTCATCCCGACACCCAGGACTATAAAGATGAGCCACAGCTGATGCACGGGCGCCGCAAGCGCGAACGTCACGGCCGTGCCGAGGAAAGGTGCCGTGCAGGGTGTGGCAAGCAGGGTGGCAAATGCGCCTTCAAGAAAACTCCCGCCGATGCCGTTGCCACCGGCGGTTGGCCAGCCGGGTGGACAAGCCGGAAGGCAGTCGGATCTCAAACAGGCCCCGCCAGGCTGAAACAAAAAATCCACGTCACCACAACCATGGCGGCAATGAACCAGGGGTTCTGGAACTGAAAGCCCCAGCCAATCCAGGCACCGGACAGACGCAGCCCGGTAACCACCGCCGCAAGCACCAGAAACGAGAATACTATCCCGGCCGCCGTTGCCAGAAAACGCAGCCGCGTCTGACGGCGGGTGCTCTCTGCCAGTGTCATCAGCGAAGCGAGTTTGATCCCGAGAAACCGGCAGAACACAGGGCATCAGGTTAAGAACAAGACCACCCGCTAACGCCACGGCCAATATCTGCCACAGCGCCGTGGACGGGGTGATATCGACCGTGAGTTGCTGGCTCTGCGCGCCATTGCTGACCAGCAGAGAAAGCTGTTGCAACCGGAAGGCATCCAGCGGTTTTTCCCTGCGTATCACTGACGCTAAACCGGGCGGTCAGCGTGTCACCGCGGATCTCCGCCTGCGGTGGCGACAGAGTCGCTCCCGTAGGGTTGTCAGTAAAAAGATCCGGCCGGGACCAGCCCTCCGGGGAGGTCAGTTTCACGGTCAGCGTGTCATCGTCAGCGGTAACGGATTGAACCGCCACAGTGCCGCTTTCCGGGGGAACAGCGCGCATCGCGTTCTCCCCAGGCGTCGGCAAAGTGGGCTGACGGACCGGATGCCAGGTTGATATCCAGCGGGAAAGTAATTGACCACGCAGAGATTGCTGCAGAGCGAAAGCGTCAGTTTCCCGCGCAATCGTTGCAGTTCCTGGGTGGTGACTTCCAGCGGAAACACCACGCGTCGGTCATAGCCGACTGAGGTGAAAACCGGCGGAATCAAAACCGGACGGGGCGGGGGCCAGTGCCACTGCGTTTTCTGCCTGAGACGCCCAGGCGATCGCGGGCCGGAATCCGCCGTCACCGGGGGTTCGCCAGTAAGTTTTCCACCCTTCATCAGGGGTGACGTCAAGCAGCAGGCGAACTTTCCCGTTCGCAGGCGCATCGTGCCAGACATGAACCTGAGCATGGAAATTGTCAGGCTTCATCGGCCAGCCTGGTACCGCAGCTGAGGCCGCAGACAGGCTGAATAACAGGGAACCACAGGCTCCTGAAAAAGGCTTTCATATATTTTCTCCGTGAAAAATTAACTAAACAGGAACGTCCGGTTCAGTCATTCACGGAAAACGCAGTTTTTGAGGTGTATTCGAAGGAGCGGAGGACGAAAGAGGATCACCGGTCTCGGCAGGACGCTGATTTTGAGCAGCACCGCCAGCACCAGCACCAACAGACCAGTGAAAAGCAGAAGGTTATCAAAGTGGAGAGGCTGGGCAGCCAGAAGCGAGTGGGCGCTTAACTCACAGGGGGATATCCCCGGCGTTGCTTGCTCCTGCGTGCTGTTTTCAACCGTCAGGGAGAGCGCGGCAGCTTTGACCTGCATGTGATGCAGGATACTGGCCCGCTGGGTCAGACAAACCAGCATGACAAGACCGGCAACGAATAGCAGCGCCAAAGCGCTCAGTTGCCTGTTCTTATGGTGAGTCGAACCCGTCAGGATAGTCATGGGCAATGAGGATAGTGAGCGACCCGGCTCCGGGCAAGCGGCAATTTGTAAAATAATGCCAACCAGAGCGGTTCGGCAGGGTCGGTTTCCTTCCTCACTCAGGCGCTCTTTTACCCGCAGACTGGCGGAATAAAAAGCCGCTCATTATTGCTCGACGTAAATCAGTAAACCCAACGGGTGGCGTGGCACTCATTCTCTTAACCTGCAATGTCCGTCGTGAACGTTGACAGCGTGGCCGCCCTTGAAGGCCGCGTTGTGGCAGGGGGGTAAACAAAGAGGTTGAAACGAACCCGTTTCGTGATAAATCTGGAAAGATAATAAGACGAAAATGAAGATCAGACTTGCGGTACCTGAAGAGGCAGAGGAATGCTGGAATATCAGAAATCTTTCTATCCGGGAGGGGTGTAAACCCAGTTATAGCGCCAGGGTGCTTGAGGCCTGGACGCCTGACGCTATGCCTGAACATTACAGGGAGGTGATAAAGGAAAATCCTTTCTTTGTTGTCGAAAAACCGGGTGTCGGATTGGTCGCTACGGGATATCTGGATCTGGCCGCTGCAAGCGTAGAGGCGATTTTTACATTGCCGGACTATTTTGGTAAGGGTTTGGCCAGCCTGATTATTGAAACGATTAAAGACGAGGCAATGAAACGAGGACTGAAACAGTTAACCCTGTCCGCAACCCCTAACGCACAAACCTTTTATGAAAGCACGGCTTTGTGTTTATCAAAGAAAGTACCTCGCCATCAAGACTTGCCCAAACAGATTTACGCTGCATGGATATGTCCATCCAACTCTGAACGCGCGTTTTCCACTTAATAAAGTTCGCAACGGGTATACGGCAGTTCCGGCCTTGTAGATAATCCTGAGCTGCCTGTAATCCGGGTATGCAATTTGCGCTTGTCGCTCATAACCGATTAGATAACGACGTCGGTCTGCTGAGTGCCATCAGCGGGTGGCCGGTCCGATGAAGAGAATCAGCGCAAGTCTTTTGAAAAACAGGCGGCTTCTGGCCTGCCTGTGTAGGGGCCGTAATTCTCGATGCGGCGATAACCCTGTTTCTCATAGAAATTTACCGCCCGATGGTTGATGCATCGGGTTTCCAGTCTGAGTTCGCTATATCCCCTCTCTTTTGCAGAGGTTTCCAGAAAAGCGAGTAATGCTCCACCAATCCCCGGCACACTTCGGTCTGAAAACATTCTTTTAAGCTCGGCGATATTTTGCGTCAAGGGGCGTATCGCACCGCAGCCTATGGCTTCGCCATGGCTATTCTTTGCTAATACCCATAACGCGTTGGCATTATTCATTGCTTCAACGTTGAAATTGCTTTTGCCATTATCACCGGTAATCGCGGCAAGTTCCGCTGACAGCGTTTCTATTAAACGCTGGGATTCTGAAGAGAAGGGATCGGCTATTTCGACGGTTATCATGGTCATATCCTGCGAGGTGAGTTTGCTCAGCATAATGTATCCTGCTGGCTCAGACAAAAGGATATACCTCATCAGACGCGATTCCCGCCTTAATAAATTATCACTGAAAAAGTTAATGAATGGCCTAAAATATCTGACTGACATGTAAGTCATAGCCCGTGTTCCTGTTAACGCCATAAGGTCAGTCATGACATTAATGAGTCTGCCAGATGTTTATCGTGCAACAAATGCAAATACCCTCGCCATGTGGGAGGAAAATGCAGGGATCGGGGACGTCAGAAAAGAAAACTACTACGATCCGGTAAAGTTCGCACTTGCGACAGGTCTACAACCGCCCATATCCGCTCCGGTATCACGTCTCCTTGATGAACTGAAAAAACTCACAGGGGATGATCCCCTTGCCGATACCCTGCCAGCACAGGGCTTCCATTTCACCTTCCTGCCCCTGACGCAGCCACTGTATAAGGTTGACGAGCCATTGCCTGTGAAAGTCGAGCAATTGCGCACGATCTGGGCTGAATATCAGGCGAAAAAGATTGTCATCAGAAAACTTCGCTTAGTGGCTTTACCCAGCCAGTTGTTGCTGGCGGGTATCCCTGATGAGCCGGCGATAGCCATGCGGCAGTCCTTCTGCGAGAAGATTCTGGCGTCGTCCTGGAAAAATGAATTGCTGGTGCGTCATGCCAATAGTCCATTACCTGCACCGTTCTGGCACAGTACGCTTTTGCGTTACAACGCCGAATTTTTACCGGCAGAAGTGCGTCAGTTTTTTATAAAACGTCAGAATATCGATTTCGGGGATGTTGCCGGGGAATTAACGTTAGCGAAAATTAACTACAACTGGACAAAATGTTATCCACCAGCGCGTTAATTCAGGGGATGCCCGCTTCGTGACAGAAGCGGACATCCCACGTCCAGTTAATAGTCAATTCCGCACCAGCCCGCTACGCCTGCCACGTACGGTGCGTCATTGTGTGTCTTAAATTAACGGCCACAGCAGCGCGGACAGAGTTGCCAGCCCTCCCAGCACCACCAGAAATACCGTCACGCCACGCAGTTGCGCCAGCGCAGCGCGGGTATAAATCAGGTACGCTGGGATCAGGAACAGGATCACCGCGATCAGTGGTCCGCAAAAGGTTTCAATCAGGTTAATCACGTCCGGGTTTGCGTAAACGATGCCAAAGGTCAGCAGGAACAGCACCAGCGAGGCCACGCGCTTGCTGGTGGCGGCCTTTTTACCCGATACGCTGGCCGCCAACTGACCGAACGTCTCCGCAACCGAAAGACCGACCCCCAGGAAGGATTTGGTCATGCCGATGATGGCGATGAACGGGGCCAGGTAATAAATCAGGCTGAAATCGCCGTTTCCCTTCATGACAGACAGCACGTTCAGGTTCTGCGCCTTCGCCTGCACAAAGCTGTCGTGGGGGATACTCAGCACGCAACTCAGCACAAAAAAGATGATGCTGGTGAAGATAGCCACATAGGCCACGCGGATCACGAACAAGGCCTTGCTTTCGCCCTCGGCTCTCTTCTCCCGGTAGTAAGAGGTAAGGGGAGATACCATTGGCGCACAGCAGAACGAGAAGGTGATCAGCGGCAGCGTCAGCCAGATGCCCTTCATTGTTGTAGAAAGCGGGGTGCTCTTCACCTCAGTAATCGCACTGGTAAAATTCGACAGATGCCAGTCCGGAATGAGTGAAACGCCGATCAGCAGCACAGACGCAGCGAACGGCAGCGCCAGCGCACTCATGGTGGCCACTACCTTATCGCGTCCCTTACTCAGCACTACATAGAGTGCGGCCACCACAATAAACGACAGGGGGCCACGGCTGATGCCGGTGAAGTGCAGGTGTTCTGTCAGGAAATTATCCATCGCGTTAACCAGCGCGACCCCGTACACCAGGGTTACCGGGAAAAAGGTAACGCAGTAGAACAGGGTCATCAGCTTTTCGCCGCGTCCGCTGAAGAAAGAGCCGAAGATCGGCAGCGTACCCGTTGCTGTCTCTTCCTCCCGCATGTATACCCGGCACAGGAGCAGATGCGGCAGCAGGGACAATGGCAGGCCCAGCAGCAGCATGATCAGAAAGATGACCGGGCCACGGGTGCCGATTTCAACGGGGAGAAACAGCGTTCCCGCCCCGACCGCCGTGCCATACAGGCCCAGCGCCCAGATATTGTCCTGCCAGCGCCAGCTGTGGCGCGTTGTGATGTTGCCAGTGGTGATTGAAGCTGTATTCATAGTGGTTTACCGCGTGTTGTTAATGGGAGGCTACGACGACTTTGTTTGAGGCTTTGTCTTTTAGCAGTAGTAGTAGCGCCGCCAGCGCGGTCGGCAGCACCCAGCCCAGCGAGACGCTGGTGAGCGGGAGTTTATCCAGGAGAGTGACAGAGAAGCCCAAGGGTTTCAGTACCGCGGTGTAGGTGCTGAATACAATACTCACCCATACCGGCAGGGCGATCGCATGCGTCGGCCAGCGCAGGATAGACAGCAGAATCAGCGTGGTGCAAGCCGGGCAGATAACGGACAGGGCTGGAACGGAAACCCCGATCAGGCGGGTCAGGCCAATGTTGGCAATCAGGAACGACGCAGCAACCACTAAAGGCAGCAGGATCCTGTAACTGATGCCGGACATCTGGCTGAACAGGGTCGCCGTGGCCGAGGTCAGGCCGACCGCCGTGACGGTACAGGCCAGATAAATCAGCACGGCCATGAAGAGGGTCCCGGCCATACCCATGTTTTCAACAATGAAGGCCCGCAGGATCTGCGCCCCGTTCTGGAAATCACCGGTCTGACCGAAGCCCGCGCCGATTTTCATCAGGCACAGGTAGATGGCCACCAGCCCGATACCGGCAAAGAGCACGGAGGTTTTGGCGTAGTGCTTGATCTGCTCGCGGTCAGTCACGCCTTTACCTTTCATGCTGTTGATGACGATCATGCCGAAGGTCAGCGCGGAGAGCGTGTCCATGGTCAGGTAGCCATTCATAAAGCCGTCAGAGAAGGTTTTCAGGGACTCGCCGGAGGAGATTGCCCCCAGCGGCGCGACCTGTGAACGGATGGCATAAAACGCCAGGCACAGCAGACACAGGAGTTTCAGCGGGGCCAGCACATAACCGATGGTTTTCAGCAGGCGGCCCGGGTAGAGGCCGAGAATCCACACGACCGCAAAGAAGATGCCGCTGTAGATGCTCAGGTGCAGCGGAGTATCGTCCAGGAAGTTCACCACGCCCATTTCATAGGAGACCGTCGCGGTGCGGGGGCTGGCGAAGAACACGCCGAGGAATAAATAAAAACTGGATGCCAGCACCGCGCCCCAGAATTTACCCATTGGCGCGCAAACGGCCAGCGGATCACCTTTCTTTTCGGCGAGCACAATAACGGCCAGCATTGGCAAAACAACGCCCGAAATATTGAACCCGATCGAAGAAATTAAATAATATTCGCCAGTCATCTTGCCAACGATGGGTGGATAGATGATGTTACCTGCACCGAGGAACAGTGCCAGAGTCATGAAGCCCAGAGTTATCACGTCGCGGGTGGGAAGGATTTGCTTTCGCATACCGTGAACCTTGTCAGTATGCCTGTGTGCAATTATCGTTATTTATAGATGTTGCTTTAACAGGCGGTTAATAAGGAAAGGCATTTGTTAAATTAATGAACAAATAACGCCTGACTTTCCCTGCCTGCACGCTTGTTAATTAAGAAATAAATACCTTACTAATTAATTACCATAAGCAATCAGTTTACTGAAGGTTCGACTTATTCGATGATTTTATAGCGTTATTCAATGCCCATGCTTATACATTATTAAAAAACCATACTTAAAACATTTCTATAACCCCAGTGTGTCAATTAGTCCCGGTATATCGCGTTTAATTTATTCAACCTGACATCAACGGCGCGCTTGCTGGAACCCATGGTTGCCATAGAGGTGAGGGATTGTCGAACCAGACATCATGCTTTCCGGGCATTAACCTCTGGTTCGCACAGACCAGGACGGGTTATCGCTGTTGTAGCCAGTTCTTAATGCCGTCGGATGCAGAGTTAACTGCGCCAGCGAGATAGCCTGAAAACTGGGGTGACCATTCACTGGCAATCCCGGTTATTTTTTCTGCCCACGCGTCGTGAGCAGGGATTTGCTCAGGCAGCGCGTGTCCCACTTCCTGAAGCAGATCATATTCTGTGGCCGTAAACGGGTCGGCTGCCCAGTCTTTCAGAAACTCCGCTTCAGGTTCGGCTGCATCAGGACCAAACAGGCGCGCAAGCTGTTCCCGACAAAACTGCTTCAGCAGGTCTTCGCTGACCGTCCATCTCGATTTAGCCGGTACGCCGATAAAGCCAAAGAGTACCGTTTTTCCTGAGTCAGGCTCGGAGACATCGTGAATTTCGACCATCGGGCCTGTCTGACTGCTGGCATCGCCGGAAAGCCGCTGTGCTTGCAAAAAATCGGTGTTGTAAACCGCGACATACTTCGCATGGGGGGCCATCCATGTCGGAATTATTCGCCAGTGTGAAAGCAGCGCCTCAGGCAGCGCCGGGCTAAACGCAATATTTGCAGCCAGTGCAGGCGGCAGGGCGAGAAAAATATGCTCGCCGGTATACAGGGTTTCTTCACCCGCCGCTGTCTGCGCCAGGACCTGCATGCCCTCTCCGGTGCGAATAATGGATTTCACCTGCTGATCCAGCTTAATTCTGTTCGCCGGAACCCGATGCCTGAGTGCTGTCGTCAGGGCCTGCATTCCTCCTTTCAGCCTGAATGATGGCGGTGAGGTTTCATATGCCGGATAACGTTGCGCAGGGGTATCGGGATGACGCTCATATAACATATCGCCCGGTCGCCCCTGTGGGATGACGGTCAGTCCCAGTTTGCCCGATTAACTGCGCAAATTCAGGCTGGAGCTGCGGCCAGAACCAGGCTGCACCCATATCCACATGCAGCCCTGCAACGTCGGGGGACAGCACGCGGCCGCCCGTCCTGTCCCGCGCTTCCAGAATCACATACTCCACGCCTGCTTTTTCAAGCAGCGTGGCGGCATACAGTCCGCTGAGGCCTGCCCCAATGATAATAACGCTGCCTGTCATCATGCTGCTCCGGTGAGGGTGGTCGGGCTGAGGTGCCCGGTTTTCAGATAAAAAAGTGCGCCACTGGCGGTGGCTGTCAGGGCGGGCATGTCGCCCGGAGGAAACCGTAGCCAGCTTCCTGTTTCGTAGCGACCTTCCGGTGCGCTGAGCTCTCCTTCAATCAGCAGCAGTTCGGCACCGCCAGCAAGCGGTGCACAGAAGATGCGCTCGCCCGGTGCCAGCTTCTGCAGCACCACTGTTTCCCGTGAGTCCGAGAACAGCGGGCAAATTTTTCGTTGCGGGTGGCCGTGCCAGTTTTTGTCGTCTTTTGTATTGATTCTGACGGGCTGGCGTTCGTCGTCAGCCATCTGGCGCAGCTTGACGAAAATCGTTGTACCTTCGCGGCTGGAAGGTTGATGGGACGAGCCGTCCGGGCTGCGCAAATACCAGCCAGCAGGGTAATCCACCCCGTTTTCAGTAAACGTCCCGCTCAGGACCAGAATTTCTTCGCCACCGGGGTGGCTGTGCTCAGGAAACACCGATGCCGGCGCATAGCGCACAAGGCTGGTTGCACGGGCCTGCTCCCGACCTATCCGGTCGAGCATGACGCGTTCCACCCCCGGCTGCGGGGAAGATACCCAGCGATAGTCATCCGGCGTGATGATGGCTCGCTGCGAAAAATCAGCATTCAGTAACATCATAGTCAGTCGTTAAACGGTACCTTTGCAGGTACCGTTGTCAGGGTTATTTATTCGGCAGGTTATCGTAAACATCCAGAGCACGCGCGGTATACGTCAGCGCGGCACCAGTGTTCAGGTTAATGGCAACGGCAAGCGCCTCGGCGATCTCTTCCCGCGTGGCGCCGTGCTTAACCGCAGCGTCCACATGCACAGCCAGACAACCGTCGCAGCGGGTGGTGACGGCCACGGCCAGCGCGATCAGCTCATGCGTTTTAGGATCGAGGTGCTTATTTTCAGACGCGCCTTTATCCATCTGCTGAAAGCCTTTCATAAATTCAGGCTGCAGTTTGGCAAATTTGCCGATGGTGGCGAGCAGGCCGCTGCGATATTCATTCCAGTTTAAAAACATTGAGAACTCCGGTGTTTATTTATTTTAGAAAAAATTAATTACATGGCGTCGTAAATGCGCACGTCTGGGGCGCTCTTCAGATAAGGTTTCAGCCCTGCAACCACATCCTGGGTAAAAAGCGGGCTGTTAAGATAGGCCTGCGCCTGGGCGACGGTTTTGAAGCCGTGCAGTACCTGCACGTCCTGATCGCGGATAAGCAGTTCTTTCGAAGTGGCACCGTCGATGGTGGTCAGAAACGGGGTTTTGTACTTCTTGTAGATTCCCGCTGCTGCCGCACGGTTTTCATTGCTGATATCAAGGGTGATTTGCAGATAAGCCATCTTTTTCTCCTTCGCTCAGGTTAAGGCAATGCCGTCGGGGCCACTGCCATTCGTTGAGGGGGATTATCAGAAAGCTCACGAGCGTCAACAAATCAGATAATCTTGCAAAGCAGAGAAGAAATTCTATGTCGCCTGGTTTTGCGGTCAGGAAAGCATCATGCCTGCGAAGAAGAAAAAATGAGGCATAATGCCTGCGGCGCGGTATCACGCCTTTTCAGAATTAACGTCCTGCACAAGCCAGTCGTGGAACACTTTAACTTCATGACGCAGAGCGTTCTGCCGTGGGGTCACAAGGTAGTAAGACCAGGTCAGCGGCCAGCGATGATCGGAATGCAGCTGGACCAACTGACCGGTTTCAATCAACTGTTTGACCAGTGCGTAACGGACAATGGCCACCCCACGACCACTGAGGGCTGAAAGAATGACGGCGGAGGTGGAGTTAATATGCAGCCCACTTTCCTGCGCTTCAGGCGCACCAACCGCGCTCAGGACATCGTCCCAGGAGGGAAAATTCGCGCCAGGATGCGGTGTGTCATCGTGGATCAATTTTTGGGTGGCAAGCCACTCAGCGCAGGTGATTTTCTCTGCCGGTACTAGCTGCGGGCTGCAGACCAGTACCGCCTCCTCATCCATCAGCCAACTTTTGTTCACACCGGGCCAGTCTCCCTGGCCGCAGCGGATACCGATATCCGCCTCGCCGTGCGACACGTCCATCAGCTTCTCCGTCACGTTAAGACGCAGGTCGATTGTTTCATGGGTTTCTGAGAAGCGGTTCAGGCGTTCCATCAGCCAGTTCATGACCAGCACCTGTGAGGCGGTGACGACCACAACGGATCGCGCCCGGCGGCCGCGCAGTTTATTTAACCCGGTTTCCAGTTTATCCAGCCCCTGAGTGATGTCCTGCAGAGCCTCCTTCGCCTCATCCACCAGGGTCAGGCGCTCCTTCCCTGAACGTGTACGGTGGAGCAGGGGATGGCCCACCCAGTCCTCCAGTGAGCGGACAAGCTGGCCCACGGCGGCTGGCGTGACGCCCAGCTCCTGGGCCGCGCCAGTAAAGCTGCCGTGCCGGGCAGTGGCTTCAAAGGCATGCAGCCATTTCAGTCGGTTAAGCGATCGCATTGCAGGTATCCTGATTGAGTTTTTTTCAGTATATCTGAGCGAGAAAGATTTTCTTTCCTGTGTCGCAATTTCTTCTCAGTCGTCAGCCTGGCTTCCGGATGGCATTCTGGTTTCACACGATGAGGAGCAGGGCTTTTCATCAATGACAACCAGATGATTTTAAAGAGGTTAGCGATGAACGCATCTTTTGCCGGTAAAAAACTGTTAGTGGTCGGTGGTACAAGCGGTATGGGCTTCGAAACGGCGAAGCTGGTTCTGAAAAACGGCGGCAGCGTTGTGCTTGTTGGCAATCGCCAGGACAAAGCCGAGCAGGCTCGCCAGGCGCTGGCTGCAGACGGTCAGGTTTCTATCATCGTTGCCGACCTGATGACAGAAGAAGGGATGCAGCACGTGGTGGACACTGTTAACGCCGAACACAAAGATATCAGCCTGCTGGTCAATGCGGCTGGCGTATTCTTCCCGAAACCGTTCACTGAACACGAGATGTCTGATTACGACATGTACATGAACATCAACCGCGCGACCTTCTTCATTACCCGCGACGTGGTGCGCAACATGGTTGAGGCCGGCATTAAAGGCTCTATCGTCAATATCGGCTCCATGTGGGCGCAGCAGGCCATCGGTGCCACTCCGTCTTCTGCCTACTCCATGGCAAAAGCCGGTCTGCATGCACTGACCAAAAACCTGGCGATTGAGCTGGGCGAAAAAGGGATCCGCGTGAATGCCGTTTCTCCGGCCGTTGTTCACACGCCGATTTACGAAGGCTTCATTCCGAAAGACGACGTGAAGGACGTGATGAACAGCTTCGACAGCTTCCACCCGATTGGCCGCGTGGGTACCCCTGTCGATATCGCGGAGACCGTTGCCTTCCTGCTTTCTGACAAGACTGGCTGGGTCACCGGTGCCATCTGGGATATTGATGGCGGCGTGATGGCTGGCCGTAACGCCTGATGACTCTGCCGCACGCGGGCGACCGCGTGCGGCACTGGAGTATTTATGCAAATCCAGACCGCAAACTATGACCTTGTCACCACATGGCAGGGGGGGGATGGCCAGCCGCACGCGTTGCCAGTCTATGACGGGTGGCAAGCGCCAAAGCCACGTTATCGATTCAGATGAGCCTGTCGCGCTGGGTGGCGAAGGGCGGGCGCCCGGTCCTCAGGATCTGCTGCTGGCAGCTTTTAACGCCTGTATGACGGCCGCCTTTGTTCAGGAAGCCATAGGTGCGGGCATCACATTGACTCATCTTGATATTGAGACCCGCGGTGAGCTTCCGACGAGAATATCCCGGCACTGTGAAAAAACCACAGATGCCTCTGCTGGCAGGCTGCAGTATGTCATTCACGTCAGCGGGAACGGGACGGCCCATCAGTTCGAATGCGTCCATCAGCGGGTCATTAACGCCTCCCTTAACCGGTGGTTACTGGCTCAGAACATGACGATAGAGGGTGATTTAATTCTTATCTGATGCGGTCCGGATACCCTGTTTACCTGGAGAAAAACACCATGACCACACCACGAGTAACCCCCTGGCAGGATGGTGAGCCTGTCGATGCGGGCCTGCTTAACGCGATGAAAGCCCGACGTCCCGGTGGGGAACTGATTGGCATTGACCGCATATTGCTTAAAAGCTTTCCGCTGGCCACAGGCTGGAATGAACTGATGGTCCGGGTTCGTCAGCAATTTTCCCTCAGCCTTGAATACCGGGAACTGATCATGTTGCGCGTTGCCTCACTCAACAAAGCAGAATTTGAATGGAACGTGCATTACCCTGCTTATCTGGATGCAGGCGGAACGGCTGAAAAAGCGGCTGCACTTGAGCCTGCCTCAGTGTCATCCCTGTTTAATGAAACCGAAACCCTGCTCATCCGGCTTACCGACCAGTCAACGCACGGAGTGGTCGTGGATGCAGACATCATCGACGAACTGAAACGCCGGCTTGGGGAAAAAGAGACCGTGGAAGCTGTCGCGACCGTCGCGGCCTACAACATGGTGTCGCGTTTCCTTGTCGCCCTTGCCATCTGATACTCCCCCTTTTTACCGGTGCAATTTATGAATAAAAAATATCGCGCTATGCAGATCGTTGCCCCCGGTGTGCTGGAAATGACAGAGCGGCCGATACCCGCTCCCGGCCCGGATGAGGTGCTTATCAAAATTGATGCATGCGGAGTATGCGGTGCCGATCTCCGGGACGCGGAAAAAGCGCCGCAGGAGGGCCAACCCGGGCGTATCCCGGGACATGAAATCGTTGGATACATCGCGCGCAAAGGCGGCAGGGTGCCCGATATCTGGCAAACCGGCCAGCGAGTCGGGGTCGGGCGTCTGGGCGGTTACTGTCAGCACTGCAACCCCTGTCGCAGCGGACTTTTTCATCTTTGCGAAAACCAACTGACGCCAGGTCTCAGCTGCGATGGCGGCTATGCCGAGTACGTTGTCATGCGTTATACCGCGCTGATCGCTATTCCCGCAGAACTCTCTACCGTGCATGCCGCTCCGATCCTCTGCGCCGGTACGGCTACCTTTAACGCGCTGCGTCATTCCGGCGCCAGGGCAGGCGACAGAGTCGCTGTTCTCGGGATGGGGGGACTGGGCCACATGGCCGTTCAGTACGCCCGTAAAATGGGTTTTGAGGTAACGGTGGTAGCGCGTGGCCATGAAAAAGAACGTGCGGCCTTTCAGCTGGGCGCGCATCACTACATCGATGCGCTCAGTGAAGACGCATCAGCGCGCCTGAAAGCTGACGGCGGGGTGGATTTTATTCTGGCCACGGCTTCGGATTCAGAAAACGGTCTCAGGCCTGCTGTCTGCTCTCGGCCCCCAGGGGAAAGCGATCCTGTTGGGGACCGGACGAACGCCCCTGCAGATTATGCCGGGCATGATGATTGGCGCGGAACGCGCGCTGTCAGGTTCCTTCGTCAGCACACCCGCTCAAACCGAACGTGCGCTGCGTTTCAGCCACCTCTTTCAGACGTTGCCCGTCACAGAACAACTGCCGCTTGAGCAGGCCAATGAGGCGCTCAACAGGCTGAAGATGGGTCAGGCGCGCTACCGGATGGTGCTCACAATGAATCAGGATAATTAATCCCATGTCCACAGAACAGTTCCTGCCTGTTGCAGACCAGAACAATAATATCATTCGCCTCTCGGCCGCCCAGGCGCTCGCCGGTGCTAACTCGGTGGTTTTTTATGCCACGGGGGCCATTGTGGGTAACGCTATCGCGCCCAGTAGTTCTCTGGCTACGCTGCCCATCACCATGTTTGTTCTGGGCATGGCGGCCTGCATCCTGCCGTTAGGTTCACTGGCGCGAAAAAATGGCCGTAAAGCTGCCTTTATGGTCGGCACCGGGGCGGGGGTGATTACCGGGCTGATCGCTGCCCTGGCGGTCCTGATTGGCTCATTCATCCTCTTCTGCGTTGCCGCCTTTATCGGGGGGGCATATGCAGCCGTGGCGCTCAGCTTTCGTTTCGCCGCCACCGATGGTGTGACACCGGAACGACGGGCACGGGCGTTGTCGCTGGTGATGGGAGGAGGGGTGATCGCCGGTGTGGTGGGCCCCATGCTGGTTTCCGCAACAATGCATCTCTGGCCACCTCACACCTTTGCCGTCACCTTTCTAGCCCAGGCGTTTGTGGCCGTCATCTCGGCGTTTATCCTCAACGGCGTGAAAACAGCCGAACCTGCCAGTGCAGCCAGCGCGGGTGGGCGGCCTTTGCGCGAAATAGTGCGCCAGCCGGGCTTTGCCAGAACCGTATTTAGCGGCGCGGTCACCTATATGGTGATGAACTTCCTGATGACGGCTGCACCGCTGTCGATGCACATGCACGGCATTTCTCAGCAGGCGTCCAATCTGGGGATTCAGTGGCACGTTATTGCCATGTACGGCCCGGGATTTTTCACCGGCAAGTTAATCAGCCGTTTTGGTGCCATGCGTATCGCCGCGACGGGTCTGCTTATCACAGCATGCGCGGTCCTGGCTGGTCTCGGCGGAACCGATATTTTTCATTACTGGCTGTCGTTGATTTTACTGGGCCTTGGCTGGAATTTTGGCTTCACTGGCGCATCGGCGAAAATCATTGAATATCACCGTCCCGAAGAGAAAACCCAGGTCCAGTCCCTGAACGACTTTGTGGTGTTCGGGGTGATGATCGTCGGGTCATTTTCTTCAGGTGCGCTGCTCAGTCTCTATGGCTGGAACGCCGTCTTGTGGGGTTCACTTGTGCCTGTGGGTCTTGCATTTATAGGTATCGTGAAAGAACTGCAGGCAAAAATCAGCATAACGTAACGTCCTGAGGAGGGGGGCTGTCTGAATCAGCCCCCTGGTGATATGAAAGGTATCCCAGGCCCAAAATTGGCAATCCTGATTTTGGGCATAACGGTTGATAGCCAGCTAACCCGCATGATGACGCAGGTCTGCGTCTGGCACAGAGTGGATAGGGTGATAAATGACAGAAGATCAAACCCCGGACTGTTATCTCCTCTTAGACGACCTCAACCACTTCAAATTCTTCTGCGATCAGTTCCATATCTTCAGAAAAATGCCCTTCGCGGGTGAAAAACCGCTGATGTTCTCTCTGCCAGTATTCAAGGGTTAAATCGCCTTCACCTTCTTTACGGGCAAACGCCTCCGTAACATCACAAAAACGCACCAGACGCATTGAAACCAGTCTGATTACGCAGACCGGGAGACCCTGGCCATCAAGGATGATGTTATAGCTCCCAATCTTCGGGGCAGACTCTTCCTGCTGGTAAGAGGTTAGCGATCCGCAGGAGGCCGTTTTGATCCCTTTTTTAATCAGGTTCGCAAGCTCGCTAGCCAGTGCCGGGCTGTCACCCACTTGCCAGGCGTCTGCGCCTGGGTATTTTATTTTTAACTCTTCAACCGCAGCCATTATTAGTACGTTTCCATTAATCTTTAAATATCAATCATTTTGGCATAAATTGCAGGTTATTACATACACATCTAAACTGCATATTCATATTTGCTCATGGCAGATAAGCACCTGATTAATCTGACCAATCTGCATCAGATAAATCAAAAACAGCGCTGCTGGTGGGTTGGTAGACTCAAACGCGGCAAGCTGACCCGGCCAGGGCGTTGAGTTAACAAAAGGAAGTAAACATGGAAATAACGATAGAACTCTGTCCTAAAGATGAATGGGATTCCATGGTGGAAATTTTCACCGAAATGGAAGAACACTATTATGGTAAGGGAATCATTCAGGAACCGCTGTTGAAGGATTACCTACAACATAAATTGTTCAGCCAGCTTTCCAGTACCCTGGTAGTCAGGGCTCGCTGTGGCGCTCATATTGTTGGGCTGGCCTGCTGTAGCATTCTCTATCCTTCTCCTCGATACAGTGGTCAGCTTCACATCAAAGAGTTGTATGTCTCCCAAAGAGAGAGAAGTAGGGGTACAGGGAAATCCATAATGCGCTTTATTGCGAAACTCGCTCTTGAGCAGGGATGTTATAACCTCAGCTGGAACGCCGAGAAATCAAACCATCGAGCAAAACCATTTTTATCAGTCTTTAGGAGGAAGGATAAATGACAGCATGGTGAATTATTCCCTTTATGGTGATCGCCTGAGCGACCTGGCTTTCGATGATTCGGCAGAACAGCATCACGCTGCCGGTTAAGCTATGCGTTGATGATTCCGCTTGCCGGTAAGTTGAAGGGAACCTGAAGCATGTTAATGCAGGGTCTGTTTTGTGCCAGAAGCGGACAATAAGAAGTCTACCTGGGCCGTACTCCCGGTCAGATGGGGAGCTGTATATATTACCATCGACGTCCATCACTCGGGCCTTAAGACACTCGGCGATTTCTAACATCTTTCTATATAGCTGCGTGTCTGGCCATTTGGTGTAAAGATTGCCGTCACTCCAGTCAAGACATGTCTCTTTATGCGAGGAAGGCCCCGACCAAAAAGTATGATAATCGCCATTTCTGGTGTCCCTTGCTAAGTCGCTGTCGCTATCAATAAAGGCAAGCCACTCCTCAGTAACTTTTCAAACATTTTTCGCTTATCAGCTTTAATAATGAGCCAAAACAGAGCCCTTTTTCTAAGAGAAGCATTTCAGGCCAGGGCATATTGGATACACTCACTTTTGGCTCATAGCGTATGCTGGCCTTTAATTGTCCGCCTCCTCAAAGGCGGACCTTGCTGACAAGATGCCATGTTACTTCCAGCAGCTCTCTGCATTGCTGCCTGATTTTAAGGCAGAGAGGTTTCGTGAAGATGCCGCCAGATTGCATGTCCGTCATCCCTCGTTTCAAACACAGCAGTTGAAAAACGGCGCGTTGCTTTCTCCCCTGGTAATTGCTGTATTTCTTTATAGGTGACTGTGGCTCCCCTTTCATTTTCAGCGATAACCTGCATATCAATGATTTCAATATTCAGTCCCTGGCGGGCACCCCGCTGAGTAGAGAAAAAAGCTTTTAATGCCGCAAAATCGAGCAAGACTCCACCCGGTGTCACCATCGAGAATGTCAGGCTGAAGCGTAACAGTAATTTGTCACAGATATCAGCATGCGCATTAGCATCGCCTAACCAATCCTGGATCAATACGTGGGTATCCAGCACTTCTTTGAAATAACGATTCATTGCTGCTCCTGATTAACGAAATAAAGTACGCGGTGATTGTTGAGCCGATAACAGCACAGCAGGGGAATAACGGCGCTGCATGCTGCTAATCCAAAGGTAAGATGATAAGCCCCTTCTGTGGGCAGGCCGGTATTGGCGATCAGATTAAACAGAAGATTAAGCAGGGTAACGCCCAGGCAGAAGCTGAGCTGGCGATTGATATTCCACAGCGCGCTGGCATCAGCGAGTTCGCGATCTGCTATCTGGATGAAGGCGGAACTTTGCGCTGTGCTGCTGCACAGGCTGCTGCCAAAACCCATCAGCGTGAACGCTATGACACAAACGGTCACATCCAGAGTGTGGCCCGTCAGAACCAGTAGAGCCATACCGAAAGCGTTAACCAGACAACCCGTGATAAACAGGGGGCGAGGTCCCCATATGGTTGAACTTTTTCCCTGTCATGCCGATCGCTGCAAACGAAGCCAGTGACCATGGCAGCATCATCGCGCCAACAACGCTGGCACGCATGCCGAGCTGATTCTGCAGATAGAGCATGCAGAGCATATTCACACCGGTAAATACGCCTGGTACAAACTGATAAATAAGCATGGCGGTATGCAAAAGCGGATCTCTGATCAGGTGCAAATTGAGTAAGGGTTTGCTTTTTTTCAGGGCCTGCCACGCATAGCCCGCCAGACAAAACAGGCCGGCAGCCAGTATCAAGGCGCCATGAAAATGATGATTGGTTCACCCAGATATGTCAGCCCAAGGAGTATCAGGGTTAACGCTGCGCAGCCACTCAGCAAACCCACCAGATCTAACCGCTCGCGCGATCCCTCCCGGGCCTCAGTTTTGAGCCAGACCCAGGCCAGTATCAGGGCGACAACGGCTAACGGCAGGGCTTGCCAGAAATACCCAGCGCCAACTGAGGTTGTCGACCAGAACCCCTCCTGCTAACGGTGACAGTGCCGGAGCCAGCAGGGCAATCAGCATCACAACTGAAGAGAGCTTTGCACGCTCATGACTCTGATAGAGTGCATAGGTCATTGCCTGACCGACAGGGATGAGTAATCCGCCACCAAAACCCTGTATCCAGCGCCATGCAATCAGTTGTGAAATTGATGATGACGCCCCAACACCACAGGTGCCAGCAATGAAAATAATCAGGGAAAAACAGGAAAAGACGTTTAGCACCAGCGCGTCTTGCCAGCCAGCTGCTAAGGGGGATAACCAGTGTCAGGCCTAAGATGTAACCATTACTTATCCAGGCTACCTCGCTGACGGAGGCATCAAAACGTCGCGCAATATCGGGATATGCAACGTTGGCGATAAAACATATTGACTAGATCCAATAAAAAATCCCAGCAGATAGAGGGTGGTAACGCGTGCACGATAATTCATTCTGTTCTCAAACAAGTACATCATCAGGCGCGCAGTATAAGCGCTGCGGAAATCGGGATAAATTTCCTCTCTGTTGTTACACTGTCAAAAAAATTTTGACAGTAGTTATCTCGGCGAGCACAAAAAAATGATTAATATGCAACGCGCTGCAATCTTTGTTGCGGTGGTTGAGGCGGGGAGTTTCACCGACGCAGCCCAGACGCTGGGTCTGACTAAAGCGGTCGTCAGCGCCAGTATCAAAGTGCTGGAGAAAGAGTTGGGCGTTTCATTACTGTCGAGAAGCACCAGGCACGTTTCAACTACGGATACCGGTGAACGATTTTACCAGCACTGTCTGCGCCTTCTTCAGGAAGCCGAACGTGTTCTGGACGACATTCGTAGCGATCACTCTGGATTAAGCGGTTCACTCAGAATTACCACAACAGCAGAATATGGCGTGCGCGTGGTTGTCCCGGCACTGGCGGCCTTCCGCGCTCGCCATCCGCAGTTACGTATACAGCATGTTTCATCATCGCAAAATGACGATCTCATTTCCGGCCGTTTTGATGTCGCGATACGGCTGGGTCATCTTGCTGACTCCAGCCACCACGCCCGTCTTATTGATCGATTCGATATTTATCCGGTCGCTTCCCCTGACTATCTGAATACGTTGGGAGAGCAGGTTGTCGTGGAACTGGCACAGCTTGCTAAGGCGAACTGGATTGCTCACAGCCGTTTATCCACGCCATTAAGCTGGCAGGTAACCACACCAGAGAAAGAAAAGGTGATTTTCAGTGCCGATAGCCCCGCAATGATAATGGCCGATAGCGCCTCCTCATTACTGGCTTTTACTCTGCAAGGCGCTGGCGTTGCGATTTTGCCCGACTGGCTGGTAAAAGATGAGGTAGCCAAAGGAAATTTAATCCGCTTACTGCCAGACCATCATTTTCCCCGACAAGGCATTTACGCGCTTTACCCTCATACACGCCATGTGCCAGAAAAAGTAAGGGCATTTATTGATTTTCTGCAAAACAGGATCGAGAACATGGATGCACGCGATATACCTGCATAAACCTGTTGAAACAATTCGGGTTTAGTAATGGACCAAATATGTCATGCATGAAAAAGGAGGGGCCTGTAATGGGTCGCTTTGTTTCAGAATGACAGTAATAACGTATCGTCCGCTTTGTGCCAGAAGCGGACCTTTATTTGTAAAAGAACTGAGTTAACTTTGACAAGCCTGCTCTTATCAAGCTGAATCAGGTGATGGGCCACGTTCCAGGAACGTAGAAAGCGCGATATAGCTGCGCACAGAGCGTACGCCCTCAAGGCTCTGAATCTCCATCAGGAAATTCTCCAGTGATTCGGTATCGGCGGCCCGCACTTTGATAAAGACGCAGCCGTCACCGGCGACGGTATGTAATTCTTCCACTTCCTTGCGGTTAGTGAACTGCAAAAGGGCCCGTGTCGCATGATAGCTGCTGGTATCGATAACAAGGAACGTTAAAAGAGTCCGTCCCAGTTTGCAGCCATCCAGTACCGCCACAGTACCCTTGATAACCCCATCACGCTTCAGTCGCTTTACGCGATCGTGAACAGCGGGGGCCGATAAATTCACAATCTCGCTCAACTCCGTGTAGCTACGGCCTGCGTCCTCCGCTAAGGCACCTAATATTTTTCGGTCAATGGCGTCCAGCTCCGCTGGTTTATGCCTTGTCTGCCGAATACCATCTTTTTCTTTATCAAATGCGCTCATAAGGGTTCTCATTCTGAATGAAAATATGAATATACTTTATTTAACCTAATATTATTAAGCTACAAAACAGATAATGGAGTTGCAATGCCTATCGCACTTTTCGCCCTTGCTGTCGGAGCATTCGGTATCGGTCTGACTGAATTTGTCATTGCCGGAATTCTCCCGCAAATTGCCTCAGAACTTAGTGTCAGTATTCCCAAAGCAGGAATGATGGCGACCTCCTATGCGCTTGGCGTCTTTGTTGGCGCACCGCTGTTAACCGTGCTGGGCGCAAGAGTTCCTCGTAAGGCTATGCTAATCGCGTTAGCGGGAATTTTTACTCTGGGCAATGTTATTACTGCACTCGCGCCGACGATGGCGGTAGCGGTTGTGGGTCGTATTATCACCTCCTTTAATCACGGAGCGTTTTTCGGTATAGGCTCAATAATTGCTGCATCGCTGGTCGCGCCCGGTCGTCAGGCAAGTGCCATCGCCTTTATGTTTTCGGGGCTGACATTAGCCAATCTTCTCGGCGTGCCTGCCGGGACGTGGCTTGCTCAGACATTTAGCTGGAGACTGGTATTCTGGGTGATTGCTGGTATCGGTCTGCTAACAATGGCAAGCGTAGCCATACTGGTTCCACACATTGCAAAAGGTAAGACTATTGCTTTACGTAACGAGCTTAGGGCTTTTGTTGATCCGCAGGTGCTGCTGGTCATGGGGATTACGATTTTCGGCCCGGCTGCCTTTTTCACTTCTATCACCTATATTGCCCCAATGATGGTTCAGGAGGCCGGTTTCTCCGAAGGCGGCGTGGCGGGGTTAATGGTGTTGTTTGGTCTCGGGCTTGCCGTTGGCAACTGGGTTGGCGGACGATTTGCCGATCGCTCCCTGTTTGGCACGCTTTTCGTCACCCTCGCGGCTCAGGGCCTGGTACTGCTGGTATTTTGGATGGGAGTGGAAAATCAGTGGATTGCCGGAATGTCAGTATTCCTGATGGCGGCATTCGGCTTTGCGACAGTCTCGCCTATTCAGAAGTTGGTGATGGAACGGGCAAGCCAGGCGGGTGCCCCCACGATGGCTGCATCGGTCAATATTGGCATGTTTAATCTGGGAAATGCGCTGGGAGCATGGGCTGGCGGGGTAACCATTGCCGCAGGATTTGGTCTGGCCTCACCTAACTGGGCGGGCGCTATTCTGTCCTTTATTGCTCTGGGCTTAGCTTATCTTGCCTGGCTCACTGCTCGTAAAGGATATGTATTAAATGCTGGTTCTTACTGATTAATTAATCAAAGATTATTGCTTATCTTTATAAACAACATGTTTTGCGGACATCTGTTTAAGCTGGTAGATGTCCGCTATTCGCTCATCGCGGACCTTCAGCGCCCCCGTCCACTAAAACACCCGGTGCAGACAAACAATAAAGTGGGCGAGACAATAAAAAATACTGCTCACCCTGAAATAGTCTTTTCCAGACGGTACATTCGCGTCAGAGTTTAAATGTCCCTTCCATCGTAATGACACTTTTATCCCCTACGTTGATCACCGGGGTGTCTGAGGTACCATCGTAACGGGTATACAGAGAGCTGGCCCGCCCCATATCAACCCCCTGTCTTATATGCAATGAAAGCTGCTTTTTATCTTTGAGGGTTGCCAGCAATGCCGTAACTGCTGCGGTTGCACTACCTGTGGCCGGATCCTCAGTCATCCGGGGAGTAAACATGCGGGCCTGAAGATCGCATTGCGTCTCAGGATCTGATTCATCGATATAAGCGTAAATAGAGACCGCACCATCAAGCGGTAAAATATGGCGAAAACCTTGTAAATTCGGCACGCATCGGCGCAACGCGTCTCGTGAGGCGAGATTCACGATCAGAAATGGCAAACCCACCGAGGCGACAAGCGGAACATGGGTTGTGGTACAAATATCCTCTGGGGCTAAAGACAGGCAGGCGGCGACGTTTTCCGGGCTGACTTCAGAACGACAGGATAATGCCTCTGGAACAAGCAATTCAGCGCCAGTAATCACGCCGTGATCTTTAAGTATTTTTACGGGTACGAGCCCGGCAATTTCTTCAAACAGCATGATTTCAGGGAAGGGCGCGCCCTCCAGTGCGGCATAATAGGCTAGCACGTAGGCTGTGCCGACATTAGGATGTCCGGCAAACGGGATTTCGCGGGAAGGGGTAAAAATCCTGACCTGCGCTGTATTAGCCGGGTCGGCAGGGGGAAGAACAAAGGTTGTTTCACTGTAACCAAACTCGACGGCAATCCGTTGCATTTGTTCGGTGCTCATTCCCTCAGCATCTAATACCACGGCGACAGGGTTACCAAGAAAGGGTGTATCAGTAAATACATCTGCGATGACATAACGTCTTTTCATTATCAGTCCTGGAGTGAAATAGGCAGGTAGCGCAGTAATCCGCATTATTAGCATGGCTAAGATGCGAGAATGCATAACAAAAAATTCAGATTAACGACTCTCAACTTCCGAAACCAGTCGCTGTGCAATTTCAGTGTATCAGTCTGATGCAGATGTATTTTTCCCGTGAAATTATCAGAGAAGGGGCAGCCTGCGCATTATTCTGCTTATCTTCTTTTAGACTCATTTCATTTAATGAAACGTGTCGACACGCAATAAATGTTTGCTTTTCGCGATGAGCGGCCCGGCAGTTTCATATAGCTTAAAAACAGACGTAACGTCGATATAAACACAAGTGCGAAGACCCGCGCACTATTGCAGCGGATTTAATCTAACTCTTAATAAGGATCCGGGGGAGGGGCGCGGCAATTGCAGCGTGGCTATCGGGAAAGAGATCCTGATGTCGGTTTCAGGCAGAAGTAAACGCCAAAAAATGATGTGAGAGGAGAGGCCGGGGGCGTTTCGCTTGCCCGGCCTGACAGATTATCGGGTGCTCAGTTCTCTGCGAATAATCTCCGCCCCGGCGCTTAAGGCATTTAGCTTGCCGTTGGCAACCTGACGGGATAACGGCGCCATTCCACAGTTGGTAGAAGGGTAGAGCTTGTCGGCATCCACGAACTGCAGCGCTTTGCGAAGCGTACTGGCAACTTCTTCTGGCGTCTCGATGGCATGGGTTGCCACGTCAATGGCACCCACCATCACCTTTTTACCGCGGATCAGTTCGAGCAGATCCATGGGTACGCGCGAGTTATGACACTCAAGCGAGATGATGTCGATATTAGAGGTTTGCAGTTTCGGGAACGCCTCTTCATATTGCCGCCACTCTGAACCCAGCGTCTTTTTCCAGTCGGTGTTGGCTTTGATGCCATAGCCATAGCAAATGTGTACCGCCGTTTCGCATTTCAGCCCTTCGATGGCTCTCTCTAACGCGGCGATGCCCCAGTCGTTCACTTCATCGAAGAACACGTTAAAGGCAGGCTCATCGAACTGGATAATATCCACACCCGCGGCCTCTAACTCTCTGGCTTCCTGGTTGAGGATCTTTGCGAACTCCCACGCCAGTTTTTCGCGGCTTTTATAGTGGTTGTCATAGAGGGTGTCGATCATGGTCATTGGGCCAGGCAGCGCCCATTTAATGGGCTGCGTGGTGAGCTGACGTAAGTATTTGGCATCATCAACAAACACCGGCTTCTGGCGGGCGACGGCACCTACGACAGTCGGCACGCTCGCATCATAGCGATTACGGATTTTAACAACTTCGCGCTTCTCAAAATCGACGCCACTCAGGTGCTCAATGAAGGTGGTGACGAAATGCTGGCGCGTTTGCTCACCATCGCTGACGATATCAATGCCAGCCCGCAGCTGATCGTCCAGGGATAAACGCAACGCATCCTGCTTACCGGCAATTAATTCTTCATTTTCCAGCTTCCAGGGAGACCAGAGGGTCTCCGGTTGGGCAAGCCAGGACGGTTTAGGCAAGCTGCCAGAAGTGGACGTGGGGAGCAATGTTTTCATAACAGGTGACCTTATTGTTTTAATTAATCAAAGCGCGTACTGAGCAGACCATTGCTCAAGAATATTTTTGTACGGTTTAATGAAGTGTTCCTCAGTAAACTTTCCCTGCTCAATCGCTAACTGGCTACGCTCTTCGCGATCGTAAACAATTTTGGTTAAGGAGTGGTCCTGGTTCGTCAGGCTGGGCTGATAGTATTGCCCGGCGACCGAGTTAGCGTTGTAGATCTCAGGACGGTAAATTTTCTGGAACGTCTCCATGGTGCTGATGGTGCCGATCAACTCAATAAAGGTGTAGTCACTCAGTAAATCGCCGGTGAAATAAAATGCCAGCGGCGCGGCACTGTGTGGCGGCATAAAATAGCGAACCTGCAGACCCATTTTTTGAAGTAGGCTTCCGTCAACGACGACCCCTGTTGCTGGTATTCAATGCCTAATACCGGATGTTCATTCCCGATGCGTTGATAGACATTTTTATTGGATACGCTAAGGCAAATGACCGGCGGCTTGTTAAAGTTCTGCTGGTACGCGGGTGAGTTGACAAAATGCTTAAAGATATTCCCGTGTAACGCGCCAAAATCATGCGGAATGCTGAACGCGTCCTGCTGTTTATTGTGATCCGGCAGTAAGACACTGAAATCATAATCCCGCACATAGGAAGAGAAATTATTCCCGACAATGCCTTCAACACGCTCGTGCGTTTTTTTATCAAGAATGTTGGTTTTAATATTTCAATGGCCGGGAAGGTGAAGCGATCCGCTTCCGAATCAATATTCATCTCGACAGAGATAATATCCAGCTCAACAGCATAACGATCGGCTTTAGGATTGTCCCAATGAGCTAACGCATTGAATCGATTGTCGAATCATCACTAACGTATTACGCAGGTTCTGCTGGCGGTTGTCGCCTCTGGCCAGGTTCGCAAAGTTGGTGGTAATACGGGTGTTTTCGGAGGGGTTATAATTTTCATCGAAACGACTGTGCTTAATCGTAAAGGTGAAGTCTTTATTGATCGTCATCTCACTTCCTCGGCTCTTGCATAAAAAGTGATGTTCGTTGTTGTCACGAATTTCACTTTTTATGTTGCTAATACGTTAATGCATCTTTTATGCCAGAGCCTCTGTACGAGGGAAAGCGACTAAATTTCACTACAACATGAGCCATCTTCATGATCGAAGAACCGATCAGTCTGTTTTCTCCGAACGTTGCTCCAGATCCAGCGCGCTGGCGCTGGCAGGATCGAATAGTGAAAGACTTTCAATTTGATCCAACATAATCACCTTGCGGAAGGCCATCGCGCTGCGGGGCTGGGAATCAAGCGTGATGTCGTGGTCGGCATACCACTTGCTGTAATTATGCTCAATGCACAGATTAAGCGTCGTACCGTCGCGATAGCCGCTGAGCATCGGGATCAACACGATATTGGCGGTTTTTTCATATTCCAGGGTCGCGTATGGATCATGCCGACATAAATGCGTCGCGACTTCAGGGTCACCAGCGCCAGCTCGCCTTCCTCCATGCACTGATACAACAACTGTTCGATACCGCTGGATTGCGACAGGCGCTTATAAAGCTGTTTACGGCCTTCACCGTCCAGCCTGGCGCTGCCTGCCCAGTTCGAACGATAGAGACAAAACAGAATGGCAAAGGCCAGCATCACCACTACCGGCGCCTGGATACCCAAAAAGCTCCAGTTCATAAAATCCACTTGCCAGTTGGCGTTGGCCTGCGGGATTAAGTGGAACGTATTGGCAGCATAAGAGCACCCGAGGAGGAGCAGCCAGAGCAGGCCGGTGGCGATCCACGCCCTGTAGTACGAAGATACAGCCGTACAGCGCAACCAGAAAATAGACATCCCAGCCGAAGGAACGCTTAATTTTAAAGCGGGTGGAGAGGTCGCGGACTGGTGTACCAGTAGCCACACACCATCAGCACCATGAATATCGCCGTTCCCATATCAGGCCCTCTTCAGCGCGTTAACATGGCGCAGGAAGTCCTCTCGCACCTCTTTGCTTTTGTAGTTGACCGGAGGCGTTGCCGTCCTGATCGATAATAATACGGTCGCCGTCCTCGACGGCCTCAATAATTTCCTTGCTGACTCATTACCTGCAGCAGCGACTCCGGGCTGGAGAAAATCGACGTAATCAGACGTCTCATCGCATGGCATCCTTATAAACAAAAAGGTTAAGTCTGACCGATCCCCTCGGGGGCTGCCTTAAGGTTATGCTGAAAATCCTCTCTCTTACGGCCAAGCCCGAATAAATCACCCTTCAGGTCATCATGGCGCATGAAAACCACCATAATTAGTAGGGTTAAACCACGCCAGGTGAAAATCATGAAAGTCACAATCGATGAATTCAAAACGCACTTCCAGGGGGAAGTGCTTCTGCCGGACGATGCCGGCTACGACGACGTGCGCCAGATCTGGAATGCCATGATCGACCGCAAACCCGCGGTCATTGCCCGCTGCAGATCCACAGAGGATGTCATTCGCGCCATCCAGTTTGGCCGCACGCAACATCTCCTGATTTCCATCCGAGGGGGTGGACACAACATCGCAGGCAATGCCGGTGTGCGACGACGGCCTGATGATCGACCTCTCGCTGATGAAGGACGTGCAAGTGGACCCGACAACCCGTACGGCCAGCGTCGGACCAGGCTGCACCCTGGGCGAGGTTGATCGGGTGGTGCAGGCTCATGGCCTTGCCACGCCGCTGCGTATCAATTCCACCACCGGGGTGGCGGCCTGACGCTGGGCGGCGGGTTCGGCTGGTTGAGCCGTAAGTACGGCATGACCATCGATAATCTGCTCTCGGCCGGAGTGATTACGGCGGACGGCCAACAACTCAACGCCAGTGAATCAGAAAACGCGGATCTCTTTTGGGGCCTGCGGGGTGGGGGAGGCAACTTCGGCGTGGTGACGCGCTTTGACTTCCAGCTCCATCCCGTTGGGCCGGATGTGCTGAGTGGGCTAATTGTCTTTCCCTTTGATGAAGCGAAACAGGTGATTTCGCAGTTTGCCCGCTTCACCTGTACGATGCCGGAAGAACTCAACGTGTGGATGGTCACGCGCAAAGCACCGCCGCTGCCTTTCCTGCCCGACACGTTTCACGGCAAAGAGATGGTAGCGCTTGCCCTGTGCTATGTGGGCCATCCTGAAATGGGGGAGCAACTTATCGATCCGCTGCGCGGGTTCGGCACGGTGATTGGCGAACACGTTGGCGTGCAGCCTTATGTCGCCTGGCAGCAGGCATTCGATCCCCTGCTGGCGAAAGGCGCGCGTAATTACTGGAAGTCGCATAACTTCGTGCACATCAGCGACAGCGTAATCGATGCCATTGTCGAATACGCGGCCAGACTGCCGTCACCGCATTGCGAGATCTTCATCGGAACGATTGGCGGCCAGACGACCCGCATTATGCCCGAGGCCATGGCGTACTCCAGCCGGGACGCGAACTACGTGCTGAACGTGCACGGCCGCTGGGAAACCGCCGCCGAGGATGAGCATTGCATCGCCTGGGCACGGGAATTTTTTGCGAAATCCCAGCCGTTTGCCAGCAGCGGGCCTACATCAACTTTCTCACCCAGGAGGAGACCGACCGTATTGCCTTCGCGTATGGCGCCACCTGGAACCGGCTGGTGGAGCTGAAGAGCAAGTACGACCCGACAAATTTGTTCAGGATGAATCAGAATATCAGGCCGGTATAAGGCAAAGAATTGCGCCTGACAACCGTATACAGGCATAGACTGCGGTGGCTGGATGTCAGGCGTAATTAGGCAGAGTTTTTAAAACTGAAGTTCAGGACGCGTTGGAAGGTTTATTTTGAGGCAAGGTTCCCGGTTTTATGGGTAATACTTAAATTTGACTCATAAAAACCTGGATAAAATATTTTTGTAAATCTTAAAATATATTCTCATTTTAAGTTGTTGTTTATTTTGAGTTTTTTAAAAAATCCACATAGAGCGCCATTTAAAAGCGTACAAAGTTGTACAGCTGGTGTGTACAACTATCGCAAATTGGTATATTTTTTTTGCATATGTTTAAAACTCTCACCATCAGCACGGAGCATCTATGCGAGGTTACAGTTCGCGCCAAAGTTCAGCCCAGGCAATCACGGCCTACTTTAATAAAGCCCATATGCGTAGTCAGCAGGAGACGCTGGGTTTAATCGTAGGGGGAGATTCTGAATGAAGGACGTAATCTGAGCCGACTGGCTATCTGTACCAAATTATTACGGCGCGTGGAACAGACGGAAGATGAAGCAGAAATAGCGCACTATAATGCGCTAATCAGTCTTTTTTTTGAGCGATAACACGTAACGTGCTGCTTTAGCTCAATAGCAATGTGAGAAAAGTTATGCATAGAACGAGATTTGAAAAACTAAAAGACGATCTTATTGGTGAGGCTGTTTTATTAATTTTAAAAGACAACGGTCCAATAAATTTTAAGTCTCTGGCCATTAAATTGAAGAAAATGGCCAGTACAGAACGTGATACTGAAAGACGTAGCGCCTTATCGGCGGCAGTCGCAGAGGTGGACCAAAAAGGTCAAGGTCCAGCGAAAGCATGCATTCTGACGTCATAAAAAAGAGTTTTATCAGTAACATGCAGTATCTGGCGGTGAATCCTAAACAGCATTAATACGATAAAAAACACTAATCTTTGAGTGAATGATATGAAAACCAATATTTCTCAGCACACACAGCATTTCAATGCACTCCAGGATCAGGCGCTGGCATCGTACTTCAGTTCAGCTGGCGGTGCCTTATCCGTTGAGTCTGCCGTCTTAGGTTCAGCAATAAGATGTATTATTCTCAGTGGAGATAACCTGACCAATAAACAAATTATTCTCCAGTTGATTTACGCGCTTGAACAAACGACGGATCAAGAGGCTGCCGATGTAATCCGAAATACGCTTGAAATTGTTGTCGGTTTTACGCGGGATGATATTTAAGCATTAATGTTCGCGCAAACTGCCCTTAACAAGGGCAGTGACCTCTCCTGAAGTGTCATCCAGTCTGCCCCTCCAGTCACAACGCCAATAACTACCTTAGTCACAACCCCAATAACAACCTTAGTCACAACCCCACAAACATTGTCGTTTACAGACCTCTGCAAAATAAAATAGTATACCCCCCTACAGTATCCAGGAGCCTCTTCTATGCCACATTCACCTGAAGATAAAAAACGTGTCCTGACGCGCGTGCGCCGCATTCGCGGGCAGGTCGATGCCCTGGAGCGGGCGCTCGAATCCGGCGAACCCTGCCTTGCCATCCTCCAGCAAATCGCCGCAGTGCGCGGGGCGGCAAACGGGTTAATGGGCGAGATGGTTGAAATTCACCTCAAAGATGAGCTGGTGACGGGCGAGACCACCGCCGATCAGCGGGCCGTCAGAATGGCAGAAGTCGGTCATTTGCTGCGCTCTTATCTAAAATAAAAACCTGACATCACTAAAAGGAAAGCAAGATGAAATCACGTGCTGCTGTTGCATTTGGCCCAGGCCAGCCGCTGAAAATCGTTGAAATTGATGTGGCACCGCCAAAGAAAGGCGAAGTGCTGGTCAAAATCACCCACACCGGCGTGTGCCACCACCGATGCGTTTACCCTGTCGGGTGATGATCCGGAAGGCGTTTTCCCGGCGGTGCTCGGCCATGAAGGCGGCGGCGTGGGTGGTGGAAGTCGGCGAGGGCGTTACCAGCCTGCAGCCGGGCGACCACGTTATCCCGCTGTACACCGCAGAGTGTCGCGAGTGTAAGTTCTGTAAATCCGGCAAAACCAACCTCTGCCAGGCGGTTCGCGCCACCCAGGGTAAAGGCCTGATGCCGGACGGCACCACCCGTTTCTCCTACAACGGCGAGCCGATCTATCACTACATGGGCACCAGCACCTTCAGCGAATACACCGTCTGCGCCGAAATCTCGCTGGCAAAAGTTAACCCACAGGCACCGCTGGATAAGGTCTGTCTGCTGGGCTGCGGTGTCACAACCGGCATTGGCGCAGTACACAACACTGCTAAAGTCAAAGAGGGCGATACCGTTGCGGTATTCGGTCTGGGCGGCATCGGTCTGGCGGTTATCCAGGGTGCGGTTCAGGCGAAAGCCGGACGTATTCTGGCGGTGGACACCAACCCGGAAAAAATTCAAACTGGCGGGTGAAATGGGCGCGACCGATTTCATCAACCCGAACGACTACGACAAGCCGGTGCAGGAGGTGATTGTTGAACTCACCGACGGTGGCGTCGATTTCAGCTTTGAGTGCATTGGTAACGTCAACGTGATGCGCGCAGCGCTGGAGTGCTGCCACAAGGGTTGGGGCGAAAGCGTGATCATCGGCGTGGCCGGGGCCGGGCAGGAGATCAAGACCCGTCCGTTCCAGCTGGTTACCGGTCGCGTCTGGCGTGGCTCCGCTTTTGGCGGCGTCAAAGGCCGCACCCAACTGCCGGGCATGGTAGAAGATGCGATGGCGGGTAAAATTCAGCTCGATCCGTTCATCACCCACCGTCTGCCGCTGGACCAGATCAACGAAGCATTCGAGCTGATGCACGAAGGTAAATCCATCCGTACCGTTATCCATTTCGGCGATAACTGATCAAATCTTTCTCCCGCTGCGCCTTCAGGGGCAGCGGGACGACATTTCTTTAAAAATCATTGCGAAAGTGTGACCAGTGTTGCGATTTTAGCCGTAATTAAATTCAGTGCAGTGCCGATGACTACTTTACAGGCGTGTTTCCACGCATCTTACCTATGAGAGAGTCAACGGCTATGGACAAAACAACAACAGTTCGGGCGCAACATAAGCTGGGCTTCCTGCATCACATCAGGCTGCTTCCACTTTTCTCCTCGATTTTGGGTGGCATTATTTTGCTGTTTGCCCTGAGCGCCGGGCTGGCAGGCTATTTTTTACTGCAGGCCGATAACGATCTGCGGGATGTAACTGCTGAAATTCAGGTGCGTACCGGGTTATCAAACAGCTCTAACCACCTGCGCACGGCGCGTATCAATATGATCCATGCGGGTGCGGCCAGCCGTATTGCGGAAATGGATGCGATGAAAGAGAACATCGCGGAAGCAGAGAAACGTATTACACAATCCCAGGCGGGCTTTGCCGCTTATATGGATCGTGGTGTGCGCACCCCGGCGGATGAAGCGCTGGATGGCGAACTGAAAACGAGCTACCAGGCCTATATTGATGGCATGAAGCCGATGCTGAAATATGCCAAAAACGGCATGTTTGAAGCCATCATCAACCATGAAAATGAGTCGGCGCGTCCGCTGGATGATGCCTATAACGTGGTTCTGCTCAAGGCGATCAAGATCCGTACCGACCGTGCCAATATGCTGACTGAACAGGCGCATACCCGCACCCAAATGGGTCTGATGTTCATGGTCGGTGCCTTTGGTCTGGCGCTGGTGCTGACGGTGATCACCTTTGTTGTGCTGCGTCGCACGGTGATTAACCCGCTGCAACGCGCAGCGAATCGCATTGCACATATCGCCAAAGGCGATCTGACGCTGGCCGAGGATCAGACCGGACGCAGTGAAATTGGCCGTCTGACCCACGACCTGCAAACCATGCAGCGTTCGCTGGTGGGGACCGTAGGCACCGTGCGTCAGGGCGCGGAAGAGATCTATCGCGGGACCAGCGAAATCTCTGCGGGTAACACCGATCTCTCATCACGTACTGAACAGCAGGCCGCTGCCATCGAGCAGACCGCAGCCAGCATGGAACAGCTCACCGCGACGGTGAAACAGAACGCCGACAACGCGCATCATGCCAGCAAACTGGCGGAAGATGCTTCCGGTAAAGCCAGCCGCGGCGGCCAGATGGTGTCCGGTGTGGTGAAAACCATGGGGAATATCTCCAGCAGCTCGAAGAAAATCTCTGAGATCACCGCGGTGATCAACAGCATCGCTTTTCAGACCAACATCCTGGCGCTGAACGCCGCGGTAGAAGCGGCCCGTGCCGGTGAGCAGGGACGCGGGTTTGCCGTGGTCGCAAGCGAAGTGCGTACGCTGGCCAGCCGCAGTGCCAATGCTGCGAAAGAGATTGAGGGGCTGATCAGCGAATCGGTGTCGCTCATTGACCAGGGATCGGGTGAAGTGGTCGCCGCAGGCAACACCATGAGCGAGATCGTGGAAGCGGTTAAACGTGTTACCGACATCATGCTGGAAATCGCGGCCGCCTCCGACGAGCAGAGCCGGGGTATTGAGCAGGTCAGCCAGGCGATCTCGGAGATGGATAAAGTCACCCAGCAGAACGCCTCGCTGGTGGAAGAGGCCTCTGCCGCGGCAGCCTCGCTGGAAGATCAGGCTGCCCGCCTGACCGAAGCGGTCGGCACCTTCCGTCTGCACGGGATGACCCAGAGCCGCAGCAGCAACAAAGCCGCACCGGTGACCGCTGCCGCACCGCTGCGCCCGGCCGTTGCCGATGGGGATAACTGGGAAACCTTCTGATATTGTCATCTGTTGCCGGATAGCCTCTTCCGGCAAAAGGGTTCATGTTCCGACATGAACCCTTTTTTTATTCCCCGCTATGATGGTTGTAGGGGCTGAAGAGGAACAGGGCGATGAAACAATTTACGCAGGTGGTTTGCGCCGCATGGCTACTGGCCGGGTGTGCATCCGGCGGCAGCGTGGGGATAGGCGGTGTGGGGATCGGTGGGGGCAGTGGCGGCAGCGGCGTGGGCGTCGGATTATCGTTTCCGGTAGGCGGCAGCACTTCGGTAGCGGATAACAGCCAGGCGGACTGCGACGGGGACGTTTATCGGGTAGAGCCTCGCTATCCTGAACAGGCTGCGGCGCAGAACTTTTCCGGTCGGGTCACCGTATCCTTTAACGTTAAGCTGAACGGGCGTGCCGCAGACTATGAGGCGGCGGGGGATAAGCCTTTCTTCGAAGAGACGAAGCGGGCGGTGATGCGGAGCTGCTGGCCTGCGGGCGTCAGGCAGAATCTGGTCGCCAGTTACCAGAACGGCAAGACCGCAACCTGGCTTGAGAACGCGCTTTCCAGTCAGCCATGAACACAAAAAAAACCGGCCACTGATGTGGCCGGTTCAGTGATTACTGCTTATCAGGCAAAGCGTACGCGATGATGTAATCCCCGCGATCCGGTGACTGACGTGCGCCACCCGCATTGATGATAATGTACTGCTTCCCTGACTTCGGTGACACGTAGGTCATCGGCCCGGACTGGCTGCCCACCGGCAGGCGGTCCTTCCAGATCTCTTTCCCGTTAGCGGTATCAAACGCGCGCAGGTAGAAATCCTGAGTGCCGGCGAAGAACAGCAGGCCGGACTGCGTGGAGAGCGACGCCCCCAGCGTTGGCATCCCAATCGGGATAGGCATATGCATGCGGATCCCCAGCGGGCCGGTGTCTTCTACGGTTCCCACCGGGACCTGCCACACCAGCTTGCCGGATTTCAGATCCACGGCAGACATGGTGCCAAACGGCGGTTTCTGGCAGGGAATACCCAGCGGCGACAGGAAGCGTTCGCGCATCGCACCAAACGGCGTACCGTCCATCGGCACAATCCCCATCTCAATCCCGCTGGCGTTTTTCGCGACATTCGCGCGCGGCACCATGTAGTTAGCCAGTCCCAGACGCATATCGTTGACGAACATCAGGCTGTTGTTCGGATCCACCGACACGCTGCCCCAGTTCATGCCGCCCAGCGAACCTGGGAACTGCAGGGAACGGTCCAGACCCGGCGGGGTGTAGACGCCCTGATGGCGCATCTCTTTAAACTGGATGCGGCACAGCAGCAGGTCAACCGGCGTGGCGCCCCACATATCCGACTCGTGCAGAGTCTGGTTGCCAATCATCGGCATACCGACCGAGTACGGCTGGGTAGGGGAGTAACGCTCGCCCTCGACATTCCCGGCAGGCACCGGACGCTCTTCCACCTTCGCGACCGGCTCGCCGGTTTCGCGGTTGAGCATAAAGATCATGCCCTGCTTGCTGGTCTGTACCAGCACCGGGGTTGTACCGCCTTTATCATCCGGCAGATCGTAGAGCAGCGGCTGGGAAGGCAGGTCAAAGTCCCACAGATCGTGGTGGGTGGTCTGGAAATGCCAGCGAACCTGACCGGTCGCAGCATCTACCGCGACAATCGAGGAGCTGTATTTATCGTCCAGCTCGGTACGCTTGCCCGCGTAGAAGTCTGGCGTGGCGTTACCGGTCGGGAGGTAAATCAGGTTCAGCTTTGCGTCATACGACATGGCTGACCAGACGTTTGGCGTCCCGCGGGTATAGGTCTGTCCCTCTGGCGGAAGGCCGGTCAGGTTCGGATTGCCCGGATCCCAGGCCCAGGCCAGTTTACCGGTATGGACGTCATAAGCACGCACCACGCCCGGCGGTTCGCCAGTGGAGAAATTATCCGCCACGCGGCCGCCCACCACTACCACATTGCCTGCCACCAGCGGGGTGGAGGTTTGCTGATAGTAGCCGGGTTTGATTTCACCCATGCCCACGCCAAGGTCAACCACGCCGTGGTCGCCAAAGTCTTCACACAGCTGGCCGTTGTCGGCGTTAAGCGCAATCAGACGAGCATCGGTGGTCGGCAGGAACAGACGGCGCGCGCAGGCAGCAGGCTGCGTTGCGGTTGGTGACGTTGTCACGTTTTGGTTATCTTCGAAGTAACCCAGCCCACGGCAGCGCTGCCAGTTTGGCGCGGTGGCTTTCGAATCGTAGCGCCACTTCTCTTTACCAGAGTCCACGTCCAGAGCCAGCACTTTGCTGTAAGGGGTGCAGACAAACAGCGTGTCGCCAATCTGCAGCGGGGTGTTCTGGTCTTCCGCGCCGGAGCCGTTGCTCTGCGGGATATCGCCGGTATGGGCAACCCAAGCCACTTTAAGCTCGTTAACGTTCTGCTTGTTAATCTGATCGAGGGCAGCGAAACGGTCGCCGTGGGTAGTGTTACCCCAGTGCGCCCAGTTTTTTTGCTGTTGGCCTTCCGCCACCGGTTTAACCGGTACAGGTTCGTTAGCCGCGACTAAAGTTTGCGGTTTGAACATCCAGCCGAAGCTCACCAGCATCATCACCGCCAGCACGGCGGCAATGCCGAACGCCGGGGCTTTGTTGACCGGCTGACCTGCGCCACGCAGGTACGGCCAGACGATGGCAGCGAGGAAGGCCAGCACCGCAAAGGTAAACAGGCGCGAGAACAGCGGCCAGAAATCCCAGCCAGCGTCGCTCACGGCCCAGATCACGGAGGCGATAAACGCCACCGCATAGAGGATGATGCCGCTGGTGCGGCCGTGCGCAATGAGGAACGCGGCGATCAGCATTACCGTGCCCATGATCAGGAAGTACCAGCTTCCCCCCACGGTGGCGAGCTTAAAGCCCAGCCCACCGACAGCCAGCCCGATGAGTGCCATCAGACCGACCAGCAGCCACTGCAGGATCCGGGGGAACCCACGTAGCGAATTACCTAAAGCCATTTCTGTCTCCTGAAATAATCTTGTCTTCACTGGCCGGGCAGCATTCATCCCGAACCAAATGGGTAACAGAAGAAAAGATCCTTGATGAAAAAGTCGGACATGACGCCGTTATAGCGCCAAAGAAATCACCGCTGCGTTATTTGAATGAACCATTTGGTGAAATCGGCGGGTATGATAAATCTGTTAAATTGTTTAGCGCAATTGTTAATGAATGATTTCGCATTATTTGAGTAATGGAAACAAAAAGCCCGTCATCAAGACGGGCAGAGAGGAAGTGTGATCACACCGGCATGGATTTACGTATCGCGCTGAGCAGCGTCTGGGTGGCGGTGGAGAGCGGGGCTTCCACGCGGGTTAATACCCCAATGGGTTCGCCAGGGCTGGAGGTCGTGACCGGCAGGGCCACCAGCGTGCCCTGACGCAGATCTTCTTTCACCGCGCCGGAAGGCACGAACCAGACCATAGTCATAATCGACCGTAAGCTGGCGCGACAGAGAGGCCGACAGGGTTTCGATACAGCCCGACGGCAGTTTACACCCCTGGGTTTGCAGCAGCATTTCTGCGTTCTGGCGCGGAACAGTGCCTTTCGGCGACACCACCACCGGCCACTCCATTACCGGCTGAGGGTCACGGTATCATTGAGGATCGGATGACGCGGGCGCACCACCAGCTTCAGGGACTCCAGGAACAGCAGCTCATAATTGAGGCCGCTCATCAGTTCCGGGTCAGACATTCTGCCGATCCCCAGATCCAGCTCCCCGGATTTCAGCCCCGCCAGCAGCATGGTGTTATTCATGGTTGCCACCTGCAACGTGATGTTGCGCTGCTGCTTATGGAACTGACCGATAACCGCAGGCAGAATGCCCAGCGCCGCAGTAGGGAGTGCACCAATGCGTACCACATCGCCCGGCACGTCGTTGCGCCGGGTCAGCGACTGACCCGCCGTGTTCAGTGCGTCGAGCACTTTTACCGCGTGAGTGAGAAACTGCTCCCCTACCAGGGTGAGTTGCGCCCCCAGCCGCCCACGTTCGAACAGACGCGTGCCGGTGAGCTGCTCCAGCTCGTTCAACGTTTTTGAGAGCGCAGGCTGGCTCAGGTTAAGAGTTTCAGCCGCGCGCCCCAGCGTTCCCTGTTGAGCGACGGCCACAAAAGTGTGCAGATGGCGCAGACGAATGCGCTGACTAAACAAACCATTTTTTTCCATAGGCGATGTTAAAAACAGTGATAGCGGAGTGACAAGTGAAGTTGTTTAATTTTGATAACCTGCTAGCAAAATATTATTAACATCCAATCTAATTGAGTAACAAGCAGTTTTTTGGCAATGCCCGAAAAAGGGGGGCAGGGACCGGAATCGGTTCACTTCACGGCGCGTCAGAAAACGAGCACCTCTCCACCTGGATCACAAATCGTAAATTCTTCCAAACAGCCTCAATGGCCTTCTCTACACTCCAGGTAATATTCACTGGAGGCATTAAATCATGGCGAACAACATCACGGCTGATGATATTCGGGAGAACTTTTCACAGGCGATGTCAGCAATGTATCAGCAGGAAGTTCCGCAATACGGAACGTTGCTGGAGCTGGTCGCGGATGTGAACCTGGCGGTACTGGAAAATAACCCGAAACTGCATGAACAACTGGCCAACGCGGATGAACTGGCTCGCCTCAACCTCGAACGCCACGGCGCGATCCGTGTCGGCACGGCCCAGGAGCTGGCCACCCTGCGGCGGATGTTCGCCATTATGGGGATGTTCCCGGTCAGCTATTACGATCTCTCTCAGGCTGGCGTGCCGGTCCACTCGACCGCGTTTCGTCCGGTTGACGATGCCGCCCTGTGCCGCAATCCCTTTCGGATTTTCACCTCGCTGCTGCGCCTGGATCTGATTGATAACGTCCCCCTGCGCGAAAAGGCGGCGGCAATCCTCGCCCGCCGTACGATCTTCACCCCCCCGCTGTCTGGAGCTAATTGCCCTGCATGAAGCCGAAGGGGCATTCACCCCCGCGCAGGCCGAAGAGTTTGTCCAGGAGGCGCTGGAGACCTTCCGCTGGCATCGTCATGCCACAGTGGACCATGAAACCTACCAGGCGCTGCACAACGAACATCGGCTGATTGCCGACGTGGTCTGCTTCCCCTGGCTGTCACATCAATCACCTGACGCCGCGTACGCTGGATATTGACCGCGTGCAGGCCCTGATGCCGGAGTACGGCATTGAGCCGAAGATGCTGATTGAGGGGCCACCGCGCCGGGAGATGCCGCTCCTGCTGCGCCAGACCAGCTTTAAAGCGCTGGAAGAGCCGATTCTGTTTGCGGGGGAACACCGCGGCACCCATACCGCACGCTTTGGCGAGATTGAGCAGCGCGGAGTGGCGTTAACGCCGAAAGGCCGCGAGCTGTACGATCGCCTGCTGGCCGAGTCCGGCACCGGTAAGGACAACCTGACCCACCAGCTGCATCTGCAGGAAGTCTTCCAGGCCTTTCCCGACAGCGATATTTTCCTGCGCCGTCAGGGGCTGGCGTGGTTCCGCTACCGCCTGACCCCGGCCGGAGAATCGCACCGTCACTCCTTTGGCCCTGGCGATGATCCGCAGCCGCTGATTGAGCGCGGCTGGGTGGTGGCGCAGCCCATCACCTATGAAGACTTCCTTCCGGTGAGCGCCGCCGGGATCTTCCAGTCGAACCTTGGCAATGAAACCCAGGCCCGTACCCACGGCAATGCAAGCCGCGATGCCTTTGAAGAGGCGCTGGGATGTCCGGTGCTGGATGAGTTCACCCCTCTACCGGGAGGCGGAAGAACGCAGCAAGCGGCGTTGCGGTTTGCTCTGAAAACGGTACTCTGCGGGGATGTGCTATTAACCTAAGGTCAGTATGGAAAACGCCTCATCCCCCGATAATTACCACGCGCCAGGGGGCGCTCTGCGGCATCACGGAGGGCGATGTGCAGGTCTGGCGCGCCATTCCCTACGCAGCGCCCCCGGTGGGCGCACTGCGCTGGCGTTCACCGCAGCCGGTTGAGAACTGGCAGGGCGTGTTACAGGCGACCACCTTTTCGCCGTCGAGCTGGCAGAGCAGCGAATATTGCCAGCAACTGGGGGGGCGGCGATCCGGGGCGTTTCTCCGGAAGATTGCCTGTATCTGAACGTCTGGTCCCCGGTTCAGCGCCCTGAACCCCTGCCGGTGATGGTCTGGCTGCATGGCGGCGGCTTTACCATCGGCGCGGGCGGTTTACCGCCCTATGACGGCAAAGCGCTGGCGCAGCGCGGCGTGATTGTGGTGACGCTGAACTACCGGCTGGGCCATCTGGGCTTTTTTGCCCATCCGGCCCTGGAAGGGGAAGAGGATCGGGTGGTGCATAACTTTGCTCTGCTGGATCACATCGCCGCCCTGGCGTGGGTGCGGGACAACATCTCGCAGTTTGGTGGCGACCCGCAGAACATCACCCTGTTTGGTGAATCCGCCGGAGCGCGCAGCGTGCTGTCATTGCTGGCCTCGCCGCTGGCAAAGGGGGCTGTTTCATAAGGCGATTATCCAGAGCGGTTACACCCCTGCCGGATACCCCCCGGGAGCAGGCGCTCAAAAAAGGCGAGGCGCTGGCGGCGCATTTTGGACTGCAGAACGCTACCGCAGAGCAGTTACGGGCGATCCCGCCCGAGGCGCTCTGGCCGCTGACGGCCCCGCTGAACGTCGCGCCCCGCGCCGATTGTCGGAGATTGCGTCCTGCCGGAGCCTATGCTTGATACCTTTTTTGCCGCTCGCCACCATCCAATGCCCATCATGGTCGGTTCGAACAGCGATGAAGCCAGCGTGATGGCGGTGTTCGGTATCGATCTCGCGGGGCAGATCCAGAAGCTACGCCGGGAGCGACGGCTGGGGCTGGGGTTGATCAAGCTGCTCTATCCGGGCGTTAAGGACGACACCGAGTTAGGGCGTCAGGTGTGCCGCGATATGGCTTTCACCACGTTGGGGTTTGTGGTGATGCAGGCCCAGCAACGGGTAGGGCAGCCGTGCTGGCGCTACTGGTTTGACTACGTGGCCGAAGCGGAGCACGCCACCTACGTCAACGGGGCGTGGCATGGCAACGAGGTGCCGTATGTGTTTGATACGCTCACTTTTGGCCGAGCCTGCCCGACGCTACGTGAATGACAACGACCTGGCCTTTTCCGCGCAGGTTGCCGATTACTGGGTTAACTTCGCCCGCTATGCCAGCCAGCAGTGCGATACGTTGTATGGCCCGACGCGCTGGCCTGCCTGTCATCACAGGCGGGACGTATTATTGCGCATCGGACTGAATAAACATGCGGGATTTAAGCTTGAAAACCGCTTTATGCGCGCCCGCATGGCGCTGTTTAAACGGGTGATGAAGCACCACGTCAGCCTGGATTGAGCAGACACTCGCGAAAGGCGGCCAGCCCGGCCGCTTTGCCACGCGACTCCCCGCAACACCAGCCGGTAGCTGGCGCCCGGTCCTCACGCTGGTGGCATAAGGCCGCACCAGCCGCCCGGCGCGGATATCTTCTGCCACCAGCGTCTCGTCTGCGATGGCGACGCCCAGCCCCTGAATGGCAGCGGTGATCGCCAGATCCATGGTGTCGAAGTGTTGATTTTTGTGCATGACAGGCGGCTGCGCGATCTGTTTTTCCAGCCACAGCGACCAGTCCGTTTTTATCCCGCGTCGGATGCAGGAAGGTCAGCGACTCTACCGCCGAACCCTGGCGCAGTGGACTTACCACCGGGGTTAAGGCCTCCTCGAACAGCAGATCTCCGGCGCTGAGCTGGGTGCCAAACACAATGGCGGCATCATAGGATTCGGTTTTGAAATTGACGCTGTGCTCGTTGGTGGTGGTCAGGGCAATCTGCAGTTCGGGCTGCTCGCGTTCCACCTGCAGCAGTCGCGGCACCAGCCAGCGCATGGCGCAGGTCGGTACTTTAAGGCGGACCACGGTTTGCTGGGCGCGGGCCTGGTCTGCCACTGTCAGAAAATGTTCATACGAGGCGCGCAGATCCGGCAGCAGGGCGCTGCCCTGAGAGGAGAGGCGCAGCCCGCGGGCGTGGCGCTCAAACAATGGAAAGCCGAACCAGATTTCGAGGGCGGCGATTTTGCGGCTGACCGCACCTTGGGTCAGGCACAGCTCTTTTGCGGCATGAGTCAGATTCAGATGCCGCGCGGTAACGATAAAGGCCTCAACGGCGGTAAGCGGGAACGAACGACGCGACACAGAACCTCCAGGTATGATTTTTTGTCATGGCTATTATGACAACAATTCGATTGTCGCCACAATAGCGTTCGGGTTGAATAGTTATGCACTCTCTACCAGAGGAATTCAGGATGACACTGCGTACTCCGATACAACTCCGCTCCAAACTACCGGACGTTGGCACCACAATTTTTACCGTTATCGGTCAGCTCTCTGCTGAACACAATGCCATCAACCTTTCCCAGGGTGCGCCGAACTTTGAGTGCGATCCGGCGCTCATCGCGGGGGGTACACCGGGCAATGCAGGCGGGCCATAACCAGTACGCGTCGATGACCGGGCTGGCACCACTAAAAGCGCGTATCGCCGATAAAATCGCCTCGCTGTATGGCACCCGCTACGATGCCGCCAGCGAAGTGCTGATCACCGCCAGCGCCAGCGAAGGGCTGTACTCCGCCATCAGCGGGCTGGTCCATCCTGGCGACGAGGTGATCTACTTTGAACCCTCGTTCGACAGCTACGCGCCAATTGTGCGTCTGCAGGGCGCAACGCCGGTCGCCATCAAGCTGACGGTGCCGGATTTCGCGGTGAACTGGGATGAAGTCCGCGCCGCCATAACCTCGCGCACGCGGATGATCATAATCAATACGCCGCATAACCCGAGCGGGCAGGTTTTCTCTGCCGACGATCTGGCACAGCTCGCGGCCATCACCCGTAATACCGATATCATTATTCTCTCTGACGAAGTATACGAGCACGTGGTGTTTGACGATGTGCCGCACCACGGCATGGCCACCCATCCCGGGCTGGCGGAGCGCAGCGTGATCGTCTCGTCGTTTGGGCAAAACGTTTCACGTCACCGGCTGGCGCGTCGGCTACTGCGTTGCCCCGGCAGAACTGATGGAAGAGATCTGCAAAATTCATCAGTTTTTTGATGTTTTCTGCCGATACACCTATGCAGTACGCCTTTGCCGAGCATATGGCCGATCCGCAAACCTGGCTGTCGCTGGCGGCGGTTTTACCAGCGCAAACGCGATCTGCTGGTCAACCTGCTGGCAGATTCACCGTTCCGTCTGCTGCCAAGCGCCGGCTCGTTCTTCCTGTTGGCGGATTACAGCCACTTCAGCGACGAGCAGGACAGCGAGATGGTGAAACGGCTGATCGTTGACTACGGCGTTGCCACTATCCCGTTATCGGCGTTTTATACCGACGGGACAGATAACAAATTAATCCGTCTCTCTTTTGCTAAAGATGAGGCGACATTACGGGCAGGTGCGCAGGCCCTGTGTCGGGTAAAACCACGCTAAGGAGTTCAGTTATGAAATTAAAAGCCTTCGTTGTCGGCCTGGGATTGCTGTGTTCGTTTTCTTCCTTCGCGGCAACAGAATTACGTTATGGCGTAGAAGCGGAGTATCCCCCTTTTGAGAGCCGTAATGCCTCAGGTGAGCTGGAAGGGTTTGATATTGAGCTGGGTAATGCCATTTGCGCTGCCGCCGCATTGAAATGCAGCTGGGTGGAGACCTCATTTGACGCCGCTGATCCCGGGGCTGGTGGCGAAAAAATTCGACGCCATCAACTCGGCGATGAACATTACCGATCAGCGCCGCCAGAGCATCGACTTTACCCAGCCGATCTACCGGATTCCATCGCAGCTGGTGGGCAAAACCGGCAGTGCGGTCGACGCCACGCCGGAAGGACTGAAGGGCAAGACCATTGGCGTGTTGCAGGGATCCATTCAGGAGACTTACGCCAAGGAGCATTGGGAAAAGCAGGGTGTCACCGTGATGTCGTATAAAGATCAGAATATGGCCTGGGGCGACCTGCTGAACGGGCGCATCGACGCCTCGCTGGTGATGTCTGCCGCCGGACAGGCTGGCTTCCTTAGCAAGCCGCAGGGGAAAGGCTTTGGCTTTATCGGCAAGCCCGTATCGGATGACACTATTCTCGGCAGCGGGATTGGCTATGGCCTGCGTAAGGGCGATGAGGCCACCAAAAAGCAGCTTGATGCCGCCATTGATAAAGTTCGCGCTGACGGCACGATCGATAAACTGGCGAAGAAGTACTTCCCGGGGATCGATGTCAGCGTAAAAATAACAACAATTACCCTTTTAGCCCCTGCCGTTGATGTCCGGCAGGGGCTTTTTTATACCCGTCATACTCCAGGGTATGTGTAACGTGAATTATTGGGGTATATACGTTTTCTTTACCGCCGATTCGGGCAATTCTCCTCGACAGAAAAATCTTTCTCACTTTGCGCAGTTTCTCGCCTGTCAATAATTGGATTCTTAAGCGTTTTTGTTTTAGGCTGTGGCCTCTTAATGATGTTCTTTCTTGCCGTTGTTTTCGCCCTGAGCGGAACCCACTACCCCACGACCATAAGGACGTTTTCCCAGGCATGAATCGCAGACGTTTTTTACAAGGCTCCCTGGCCGTTGCCGCACTGAGCGGGACTACCGGACTCGCCGCGCTCTTTTCCCGGGCGGCCAATGCGGCCGAATCGGATATTGCGGACGGTACGAGCCGTCGTTTCGACTTTTCCGTGCTGCAATCCATGGCGCACGACCTGGCGCAAACTCCCTGGGGCGGGGCCCCGCGTCCGCTGCCGGATACGCTGGCAACGCTGACGCCGCAGGCCTATAACAGCATTCAGTACGATGCGAAGCAGTCGCTGTGGAACAACATCGAAAACCGCCAGCTTGACGTGCAGTTCTTCCACGTCGGGATGGGCTTCCGCCGCCGGGTGCGTATGTTCTCGCTGGACAGCCAGACCTCGCAGGCGCGTGAAATTCACTTCCGCCCGGAGCTGTTCAACTACCATGACGCGGGCGTCGATACAAAACAGCTGGAAGGTCAGAGCGATTTAGGCTTTGCCGGTTTCCGCGCCTTTAAATCCCCGGAACTGGCGCGCCGCGATATTGTCTCCTTCCTCGGTGCCAGCTACTTCCGCGCGGTGGATGATACTTACCAGTACGGGCTATCCGCGCGCGGCCTGGCGCTGAACACCTATGCCGATAGCCAGGAAGAGTTCCCGGACTTCACATCCTTCTGGTTTGAAACCGTCAAACCGGGCGCAACCACCTTTACGGTCTACACCCTGCTGGACAGCCCGAGCATCACCGGTGCCTATAAGTTCGTGATCCATTGCGAGAAGACCCAGGTGATCATGGATGTCGAAAACCATCTCTATGCCCGTAAGGACATCCAGCAGTTGGGTATTTCGCCGATGACCAGCATGTTTGCCTGCGGCAATAACGAGCGCCGCATGTGTGACACCATTCACCCGCAGATCCACGACTCCGATCGTCTGGCGATGTGGCGCGGCAATGGCGAGTGGATCTGTCGTCCGCTGAATAATCCGCAAAAACTGCAGTTCAATGCCTACACCGACAAGAACCCGAAAGGGTTTGGTCTGCTGCAACTCGATCGCGACTTTACGCACTATCAGGACATCATGGGATGGTACAACAAACGCCCAAGCCTGTGGGTCGAGCCGCGTAACCAGTGGGGCAATGGCACCGTAGCGCTGATGGAGATCCCGACCACCGGTGAAACCCTGGATAACGTGGTCTGCTTCTGGCAGCCGGAAAAACCGGTGAAGGCGGGCGATAAGCTGGACTTCCAGTATCGTCTTTACTGGAGCGCCAAACCCCCGGTGCGTTCACCGCTGGCAAACGTGCTGGCGACCCGCACCGGCATGGGCGGTTTCCCGGAAGGCTGGGCGCCAGGCGAGCACTACCCGAAAGTCTGGGCGCGTCGTTTTGCGGTCGATTTTGTCGGCGGCGATCTGAAAGCCGCCGCGCCGAAAGGGATCGAACCGGTCATCCACCCTCTCCAGTGGGGAAGCGAAGCAGATTGAGATCCTCTACGTGGAACCGTTCGACGGCTATCGCATCTTGTTTGACTGGTATCCTACCAGCGACGCCACCGATACCGTGGATATGCGGATGTTCCTGCGCTGCCAGGGCGAAGCGATCAGCGAAACCTGGCTGTATCACTACTTCCCACCGGCCCCTGATAAACGTCAGTACGTAGATGACCGCGTCATGCGTTAAGGCATAATGGATTGCCCCCTCTCCCTTAAGTAAGGGCTGGGGTGAGGGGGAGTATGCCGTACCGGGATCACACCACAAAAAGAGAGAGACCGATCGATGACCACAACAACCGAAGAGATCATCCCCGTCGACGAGCGGATCGAACTGCGGGCGACGGACGAGCGTTACACCACCGAGCTGCACAATCTGGTGGTCAAAAACCGGGCGTGGTTGCAGGACTCTCTCAACTGGCCCACAGTTTGTCGGCACCGAAGACGATACCCGGCAGAACATCCTGAGCAACCAGATGCTGCATCAGCGCGGTTACGCCAAAATGTTCCTTATCTTCAGTGATAACGCGCTGGTAGGGGTGCTGTCGTTCAACGCCATCGAACCACTGAATAAAACGGGTTATATCGGCTACTGGCTGGATGAAGGGCATCAGGGGCAGGGGATTTTATCCCGCGCGCTGGAAGCCTTTATCCGCCACTATGCCGGACGCGGCGAAATTCGCCGCTTCGTCATTAAGTGTCGCGTGGACAATGCCGCCAGTAATCAGGTAGCGCGGCGTAACGGCTTCCTGCTGGAAGGGTGTCTCAAAGAGGCCGAGTTCCTGAACGGACGCTATGATGACCAGAATATCTACGCCCGGATCTGCACCTCATAATGCGCCCAGCAACGGCGTGCGCGTAATGTGCTGCGCGCCGTTAATCATCTTCGCGCCGCGCAGATGAATTGCATCGCCTTCCGACGCCTCGATCACCGCGTCGTCAGTAATTTCAAATATGATGCTCGATCAGCACTTCACCACGAATGCGCGCCCGTCCCTGAATCACCACTTTATCGTCAATCAGAATCGGCCCGCCGCGCAGCCAGGCTTCGCCGCCAATCAGGACGTGATGTTTGATCACGCAGTTGCCCTCGACCAGCGCATTCTCTGCCACCTGGGAGCTGTAGCGCAGGGTGGGGATAGCATCCTCTTCCAGCCCGGCGAGCAGCCGGGCGTTGCCATAGACTTTGGCGCAGTCGCACACCCAGACGTTGTTCACCTCGTTGCCTTCGAGTAAAGCATTCTCAAACACCTCGGCGCGATGCTCGACAAAGGCGTAGCTGACAATGGCGTTGCCGTAGATCTGCGCCTGATGCACCACCCGCGACTGGCTGACGGTGGCCTCGCCGAATATACGCAGGATCTGATTCGGGTCCGGGGTCAGGCCTTTGGCGGCAATCACCAGGCTGTTATGCAGAATGCGGGCATTGTCGAACAGATGACATTCGCCGCGCACCACCGACGATTGTACGGTGACGTTGTCACTTATGCGCGCGCCCTGGCTGATCTGCGCCCCATCGACCCAGACGTTATCGCCAATTGAAGCCTGATGGCTGATGACGCACGGCTGGGTGATGCGTGCGTTGCCGCTGACCTGCGCCCCGGCAAACACCACGCTGTTTTCATCGTAGATCCAGCAATCATCCTCCTGTGACAGTGCCGATTCGTCATCGATCCAGCCGCCACGGGTGCCGCTCTTCACATCACTGAAATCACGTTCGGCGATAATCTGGCGCACCTTTACCGCTGTTTTCGTGTCACCGTCCTGCCAGTGGTGCAAACGGCTTTCATCGCTAAGTCGATATTTTTTCATCACTGTGCCCGCAGTTGTCTTCTTCACTAAACGTAGCAAACTTTAGCGTGATCGAAACAGTGGCATCTGAAATTGAAAGTCCTTAAACTAGCATTTCAAATATAATTTATAGATTAAAATATATGTACAAAACGCCATCCACCGAACGCGTTCTTAATTTGCCCGCAGGCTACTACGGCATGGTCCTGGGGACCATTGGTATGGGCTTTGCCTGGCGTTACGCCAGCACGATCTGGCCGGTGACCCGCTGGCCGGGTGAGATCCTGGTGACGCTGGCAATGGTGATCTGGGGATTACTGACCTTCGCCTTTATTACCCGCGCGGTGCGCTTTCCGCGCAGCGTGCTGGCGGAGATGCGGCCATCCGGTGATGAGCAGTTTTGTCAGCCTGTTTCCCGCCACCACGATGCTGGTGGCGATTGGCTTCGTGCCCTGGTATCGCCCGCTGGCGCTGGTTCTGTTTAGCGTCGGGTGTGGTGGTGCAACTGGGCTATGCGGCATGGCAGTCTGCCGGACTGGTGCGCGGCAAGCACCCGAGGAGGCAACCACGCCGGGCCTTTATCTGCCGACGGTAGCGAATAACTTTATTAGTGCCATGGGCCTGCGGCGCGCTCGGGTTTCACGATGCCGGGCTGGTGTTTCTCGGCGCGGGCGTGTTCTCCTGGCTGAGCCTGGAGCCGGTGATTTTGCAGCGCCTGCGCAGCGCGGAGAACTGCCTGCGGCTATGCGCACCTCCCTTGGATTCAGCTCGCTCCCGCGCTGGTGGCCTGTAGCGCATGGTTGAGCGTCAATGGCGGCCAGGCTGACCACCTTCGCCAAAATGCTGTTCGGCTACGGCCTGCTGCAACTGCTCTTTACCCTGCGCCTGATGCCCTGGTATCTGTCGCAGCCGTTTAATGCCTCGTTCTGGAGCTTTTCGTTCGGCGTCTCGGCGCTGGCCACCACCGGTCTGCATCTGGGGCAGAGCAGCCCGTCCGGTTTTTTCCACGCCATCGCCATCCCGCTGTTTATTTTTACCAATGCCATCATTGCACTATTACTGGTGCGCACGTTTATCCTGTTGATGCAGGGAAAACTGTTGGTCCGTGCAGACAAAGCAACGCTTATGCAAGCTGAGGAAAGAGAATGACTGTGTTTGATGAGAACTACTTTACCGAAAAATATGGCATGACCGCACCCACTCCGAAGTGGTGTACAGCGCAGGAATTGTGAAACCGGGCAAAAACCCTGGATCTCGGCTGCGGCAACGGGCGCAACAGCCTCTATCTGGCGGCGAATGGCTTTGATGTCACCGCCTGGGATAAAAATGCCAACAGCATCGATAACATTGAGAGTATCAAGGCGAAAGAGGGGATCACCAACCTGCAGACGGCGATTCAGGATCTCAACACCCTGCGCTTTGACGGCGAATACGATTTTATCCTGTCCACGGTGGTGCTGATGTTCCTGCAGGCAGAGACCATTCCTGGCCTGATCGACAACATGCAGCGCTGCACCAAACCGGGCGGCTACAACCTGATTGTCGCGGCGATGAATACGGAAGATTATCCCTGCAACGTCGGCTTCCCGTTTGCGTTTAAAAACCGGGAACTGAGCGGTTACTATGCGGGCTGGGAACAGCTGAAATACAACGAGGACGTCGGTGAGTTACACCGCACCGACGCCCAGGGTAACCGCATTAAACTGCGTTTTGCTACGCTGCTGGCGCGGAAACCGGCTTAACCCTGCTTGCTCCCTCTCTCTGTGGGAGAGAGGGGGTTTTAGATTTTTTCAAAATAAAATCTTTAAAATCATTATGTTACACGCCACATGTAACGGTCGGTTTTTTAAAAGTTCAAGTTTAAGTTCAATAAACAAAACAACCAAAATGATTTGGTTTCAAAGTATATACCGGCTTTAAAAGATTCCTCTCACGATTCAATAAAAGGTAAAGATTCTCTAAGAATCAGTGACATTCTGCATCACGTAGCTGGTTTCCCTGCCGATCCACAATATCCAAATGAAAAAGTAGCTGGTGGATTATTCTCTCAGGATAAAACAACCACGCTGGAAATGATCAAGAAAACCCCACTTGCATATCAGCCTGGTACCACACACATTTAAAGTGATGTTGATTATATGATCCTTGGATTTATCATTGAGTCAGTCACTGGGATGGTGCTTGATAAATATGTGGAAAAAATAATATTTATGAACCACTTGGTCTTAAACATACGGTCTTTAATCCTTTGGTTAAAGGGTTCAAACAACAGCAGATCGCGGCGACATAACTGAACGGTAATACGCATGACGGTGTGATCAGTTTCCCTAACATTCGTACAACTACCGATTTGGGGGCAAGTTCATGATGAAAAGGCCTGGTATTCGATGGGAAGGGGTGTCTGGTCACGCAGGGCTGTTTTCTAACACCAGTGATATGGCTGTACTGATGCAGGTTATGCTCAATGGGGGCGGTTATGGGAAGGTTAAGCTGTTCTATAAGCAGACTATCAAGGGGTTTACTGAAAGTTCAGCAGAGGATGCTACATTCGGCCTGGGCTGGCGTGTGAACGGCAACGCTTCAATGACTCCTACATTCGGGGTATTAGCCAGTAAAGAGACTCATGGACACACTGGATGGAAAGGAACGCTGACGGCTATCGATCCTGTTAGTCACATGGCTATCTTTATTCTTGGCAACAGGCCGCATTCCCCTATAGTTGGACCCGAGAACCAATCCAAATGTGTTTATCAGTGCACTATTACCCGCAGCGAAATACGGCTGGATTGTTGATCGATATACGGGGCATTAAAGTAAAATAGTTAAGGGACTCGTAAGAGTCCCTTTTTTTATGCTACTACTCTTTCATTCCAGGTATCTTTAAACATTATGTTCCCATCACAATATTTCCATTCGATAGATTCATAACGAATTTCAACTTCCTCCATATGTCTACCTGCAAATCCTAAAGGAAATAAAACCGGAGATATTCTTGTTATTTTCACATTTTCCAGTTTCATATTAAAATATTCTACCTCTATTCCTGCCTCATTAATTCTATACATTTTTATTATAGCTTCTTTAAATATCCTGCCTTTACATACCCCCCCCCTAAATAAATAGGGGGTGAGACAGTCTATTTCTTTTTCAAATTTAATCGGAACATGCCAGGCGTGTTCCTGTAAGTTTTCCAGTGTTATGATCTGTAGGAATCCAAATAGAATGATTGAAAGATTTAAGTTCTGTGGAGCCCAATCGTGTAGGCATTAAACATTCACCGATTAAAGGTGAATTATTTTCATCTGTAAGCCAAAGATGTGCTGGGATAGACATTTACTTTTTTCTCTCATAAAAAAATGATAAATATAGTACAATAATAATTATAATCCCGACTACACAAATTGTAATGGCTGTGTTATCAATATACTTTACAGGTATATATGATAATAAAATTATAACTAAAATTGTTAAGTATGTTTTTAATTGAAGCGCTAAATCATCAAAGATAAGCCTAAATACTTGCTTTAATATCTTACTCATAGCCAGCCATTCGTTTTAATGCATCAATTATTTCAGCATTCGATGCTGTACTTATATTTAAATAACCAACGTCTAATACTAATGGCTCTATTATAAAGTACATCATTTCAAGGTTTTGCGCGTAAAGAGCGTCATAGAACTGTGGTAGAAAAATATTTTAAATTGGTTTTGCACTATCAGCAGCATGTTGAACCGTACCGTATGAGCTTAATGCTATCAGCCCCCTGATGACAGACCTCCAATTTTTTTCATCATTGCACTTTGTATAACTCCATTGATTTTACTGCCGTAGCAAATATATTTAACAACAGAATAGACTAGTGCAAACCTTGAAGCTTGCATAATTGAATAGTGTGACGTAGGCGGCACAACTTTTCTAAGAATAGTAGTTTTTTCATCTTCATCTTTATTCATTAGCAATATTTGAACATAAATTAATATCATCCTAAAAATTATATCTCTATGCTCAACAAGTTCATACAAACCCAGTAGAAAGCGTTTATCCTCATTTTTAAGCTGTTTACAAACATCTTTATAATTTTCTGTAAAGCATGAAGTGTAATAAAGCGCTCTTGTTGCACCATCACCTAGATTATTTAGATAATCGATAAACCCATCTTTTACACCAGCCATAGCCTTACCTAATCTCACGGCTAATTCTTTATCAGTCCCAATTTTTTTAATAATATCTTCACTGTAATGCATAAATATTTTCCTGTAATTGGATGCGTTGATCATCTTATACGTTTTTGCTTTGTTCAAAGTGATCGCGCTCTCAATTCCTGGAAATATTTAAAAAAAGCCACCTTAATATTAATTAGATAGATAGGTGGCTTTAAACAATAAAGCTGGTGAATGTTATATATAATTAATTGTTGTCCATTATTTCTTTCAGCTTATTTTCCCATTTCAAAAATGCTTCCAGCTTTTCCCTCGTTATAAATCATATCTGTCATAGTGGACAGATGACACGTCATGTAAAGCATGGTGCTGAATTCTGTCACGAATTTCTTTATATTATTTTCAATTGTCCGCCCAAATGTTTTAAAGGTGCGGCGAAAATCTTGGAATACAATGAATTAGCACCCTTTTTCTCACAAAAGCGCTTAATATTATCCGAAAGTAAATTGCTATGCATAAATTTTCTAGGGGCAACGGAATCTTCATCCAGCTTACCCAGTAGCTACTTTTTTTCCCATTTGGATAGTTTTTCCTCATAATTCCGGTTAGGGAACAAATACTCATGGTTTGGATATCGTGAAATCATCAGGTCTATTAATTATTTTGCTGTTTCGCAAAGAATAAAAGTGATACCATTTTTTGTTTTTGATATTGATGGTGGCACAGAAAGGATACAGTTTTTCTTATCATAGTATTTCTTTGGTCGGGCCATAATCTCATAAGGACGCTGACCGCCCACAAAAAAAGATTAGCTGAATAAGTACAGCAACGTCAGCATTAAAGAAATGTTCGTTAGTTATTCTGAGTAGCAGGGCCAGTTCATCGAAACTCAGGAAACGTTCACCAATATATTGTTCTTCCTCGCTAACCATGAGTACTGGTAATGCAGAGACAGGCTTAAACGGAATATCAAACACAATATCAGGCTTATCCATCAGCGGTGACTTGTCGCACTTAACGCCGAATGCGAAAAGAGTATGCATATATGAACGGATCTGGTTAAACCCAGGCTCGCTTTTGTGTGTGTTGATAAACGTAATTGAGTACTGACCTTACATCATTTGAAGAGATTTTTTTTCGCAATTGTTGTTTACGGCAGCAGACCGCTTGCTGCGATTGTTGAGCGCAGAGTTTTATAATGGTGGTATGTGCGTTTACCAGAAGCAATAAAATCGGTTTTGTGACCCCCCAAACAGTTCTGCAAGCGTACCGCTTGTTTTAGTAACTTTGATCACATCCGAACATGAAGAAAGGCTTTCGAACTTCTCAAGTGCGCTACTGATAGACATTTACCGGGTATTCACCTGGCGTCTGAAATTTTGTAGTTTTCCCCTACATAATGGCGATAGACGAATGTTTTACGTCCAGATAGATAGACGCGCACCCCGACCCCGTCCTGTGCCTCGTTCGCCGCTTGCATGATAAGCTATGTAAGCGGCAGCTTTAGGGGACAAATTCTCAATTGCTTTCGTAGTAAAGTTGATTTTCATTATTCATTTACTTTGCATAATGAGTGCATACTTATTCGCAGTTCAAGTTCAAAAACTAGTTCAAAAAACTGTGTTTCTTAAACTATAGCGTAATGAGCAAAACTAACTCATGCAAGGGCTAAAAACAAAATGAACCCAACAACCTTATTTACTTAAATTACCCCGGTCTTTGTTCAATTGTTTTGATATTCCCCCCTGTGGGAGAGGGGTGGTTGAGGGCACCCGGCCGCACCGAACAAGGCGAATCCGCCATCCGGCTTAACGCGCCGCCAGCAAACAGAGCTGCAGCGCCGTATTGTACGAAGCCTCGAACGATTTCAGCGGTAAAAACTCAAACTTCGAGTGGAAGTTATGAGCGCCAGTGAAGAAGTTCGGGGTCAACAGTCCTTTCGCCGAGAGCGCCGCGCCGTCGGTGCCGCCGCGCATCGGGGTCGGTTTTGGCGTGATGCCTAAACTTTCCATCGCCTCGAACATCAGGTCGATAGCGCGACGATCTTCTCCCACCGCGTTGCTGATGTTGCTGTAGGTATCTTCGATATGCCAGCTTACCTTCGCCGTAGGGTGCTGGGCGGCGATCTTCTCCGCGACCTCGCCAATTTGTGCTTTCCGGGCGGCAAAGCTGTCGCGATCGAAATCACGAATATTGGCCTTTAGCACCGCCTCGTTTTGCCCGGCCTGGATGCCGTTAAACCAGATGTAGCCTTCGCGGCCTTCGGTATGCTCCGGGGTTTGCAGGCGATCGAAGTGGCTGATGTAGTCGGTCGCCATCAGCAGCGGGTTTACCAGAACCCCTTTGGCGGACATCGGGTGCGCCGTCACGCCGGTAAAGCGAATTTCCGCCGCCGCCGCGTTGAAGTTCTCGTAAACAATCTCCCCTAGCTCGCAGCAGTCGATGGTCCAGGCAAAATCGACGTCAAAACGGGCCAGATCCAGGGCCTTCGCGCCACACAGACCGATCTCTTCGTCAGGCACAAACGCCACCACGATATCGCCATGCTGATGCTCTGCGGTGAGGTTCTCAAGCAGCGTCATCACCACGGTCACCGCCGATTTGTTATCGGCCCCCAGCACGCTGGTGCCATCGCTGAAGATGATCTCTTCGCCAGGGTAGGCCAGAATTTCCGGGTGCTCGCTGACCCGCAGCCAGATATCTTTTTCGGCGTTGAGGCAGAGATCATCTCCCGTAAAGGTGAGGATCTGTGGATAAATATCCGGTGACAATCCGACGTCGACGGTATCGATATGGGTGATAAAACCGATCCTCGGCGCACCGGGGACATTCCCTTTTTTGACCGCAGTGACGGTGGCAAATTCGTCGATCACAATATCGTCCAGACCCAGCGTTTGCAGCTCCATGGCCAGCGCCCGGGCCATCTCGTGTTGGCCGGGTGTGGAGGGCAGGGTTTTCACCTTCGGATCGCTCTGGCTGGTGATGGCCAGGTAGCGGAAGAAGCGTTGGGTTAATTGTCTGGCGAGTGCTGAAGCCATGGTGGATCCTTCTTTATTTGAGTTATCAGGTGTTTGCAAAATCACTTTAATGTTATTTATGGTTTGGCACGACAAAAATTCATTAGCCGTCAAATTAAAAGACAGGAAAACGCGATGAAAAGCAACCTCACAACGTTGGCTCTGACCGTAGCCGCGCTGACGGTCAGTTCCACCGTTGCCGCGAAAACGCTGGTCTATTGTTCGGAAGGATCGCCGGAGAACTTTAACCCGCAACTCTATACCTCGGGCACCAGCGTGGATGCCAGCGCCGTACCGATTTATAACCGGCTGGTGGATTTTACCCCGGGCACGACCGACCTGGTGCCGAGCCTGGCCGAAAGCTGGGACGTCAGCGAGGATGGTAAGGTCTATACCTTCCATCTGCGCAAGGGGGTCAAGTTCCAGAGCAACAAACTCTTCACGCCAACGCGAGACTTTAACGCCGACGATGTGATCTTCTCGTTTATGCGCCAGAAAGACGCCAACCATCCGTATCACAACGTCTCAAACGGTAACTACTCCAATTTTGAGAGCCTCGAGTTTGGTAAGTTGATCACGGCTATTGATAAAGTGGACGACCATACGGTTCGCTTCACCCTGGCTCACCCGGAAGCGCCGTTCGTTGCCGACCTGGGCTGGTATTTCGCCTCGATCCTGTCAGCGGAATATGCCGACGCGATGCTGAAAGCCGGTACCCCGGAGAAGGTCGATATGGAGCCGATCGGCACCGGGCCGTTCAAACTGGCGAAGTACCAGAAGGACTCGCGCATCCTCTATACCGCCTTCCCGGAGTACTGGCAGGGCAAAGCGAAGCTGGATCGGCTGGTGTTCACCATCGTCCCGGATGCCTCGGTGCGTCTCGCCAAGCTGGAGAAAAACGAGTGCCAGGTGATGCCGTTCCCAAACCCCGCCGATCTGCCGCGGATGAAGGAAAACAAAGACATCAACCTGATGAGCAAGGCGGGGCTGAACACCGGTTTCCTGGCGTTTAATACGCAAAAAGCGCCGCTGGATAATGTCAAAGTGCGCCAGGCGCTGGCGATGGCGATTAACAAACCGGCCATTATTGATGCTGTCTTCCAGGGCACGGGTACCGCCGCCAAAAACCTGCTGCCGCCGGGTGTCTGGAGCGCAGAAAGCACCCTGAAGGACTACGATTACGATCCTGATAAAGCCAAAGCCTTGCTGAAAGAGGCCGGATTTGCCAACGGGATGACCATCGACCTGTGGGCCATGCCGGTGCAGCGGCCCTATAACCCCAATGCCAAACGGATGGCCGAAATGATCCAGGCCGATTGGGCAAAAATTGGCGTGAAGACCAAAGTCGTCACCTACGAGTGGGGGGAATATCTCAAACGGGTGAAGGGCGGTGAGCATCAGGCGGCGCTGATGGGCTGGACGACGGCAACGGGCGACCCGGATAACTTCTTTGGCCCGCTCTTTACCTGTACGTCGGCCAATGGGGGATCGAATTCCGCGAAATGGTGTTATCAACCATTCGACAAAATTATTGCTGAAGCTAAATCTATTACCGATCACGATAAACGCGTGGCGTTATATCAGCAGGCACAGCAAATGATGCACGATCAAATGCCTGCGGTGATGATCGCGCACTCCACAATATTCGAGCCGGTGCGTAAAGAGGTAACGGGTTACGAAATAGATCCCTTCGGTAAACACTTATTCTGGCAGGTGGATATAAAATAAGCGTTTGATTCTGCCCGCCATTTTGGCGGGCAATTTTTTTTCTCTTTGCGACAATTTCATCATTTTTAGTCACTTTTTTTTCAGCCAACTTTTGCTATAACTTCAATTGCATATTTGCACTTCACATGGAAACACCCATCATGCGTACTAATACTTTATTTAAAGTTGCCGCGCTTTCCGGTCTGTTGCTTCTCGCGGGCTGCGCGTCAAAAGTGGCTGCGCCTGATCAATATTCAGGCTTTTTAAAAGACTACTCAGGGCTACAAGAAACGACGTCTGCATCAGGTAAACCCACGCTGCGTTGGGTTGACCCGTCTTATAACGAAGCAAACTACGACAGCATTATCTGGAACAATATCACGTATTATCCCGCGCCAAAGCCAACCACCCAGATTGGTCAACGCACTCTGGATGAATTGTTAAACTACACCAACACCAAAATGAAAACCGCTATCGGCCAGCGTAAGCCGATTGTGACAACGCCTGGTCAACGCAGCCTGATTTTCCGTGGCGCGATCACCGGTGTGGAGTTCGCAGAAAGGAAGGCCTGCAATTCTATGAAGTGGTTCCTGTTGCGCTGGTCGTGGCAGGCACGCAGATGGCAACCCGGGCACCGGAACCATGGATACCACCTCTTCTTTGAAGGGCGAGCTGATCGACGCTAAGACCAATAAGCAGTCATTAAAGTGGTACGTAAGGGTGAAGGTAAAGAGCTGAGTAACGAAACTACGCCAATGACCTTCGCTACCCTGAAGCAGGTTGTTGATGATATGGCGGCCGATGCCACCATGTTTGATGTTCATAAAACCGCAGCAAAATAATATCGGGACCGGCCTGTATTCCACAGGCCGGTTTTTTTTATGCCGTGCGCAGCCGTCTAAACCAGTTTTCCGGGCGGGCGAACATCACCAGATTCCCGGTTAATATCAGCAGCAGCCCCGCAATTCCATTACTGTGCCACACGTACCCCTCGTACACCGTCGAGAATGAGAGCGCCACCAGCGGGAACAGCAGGGTGCTATACGCCGCTTTGCCCGCGCCGATACGCCCGACAAGCGTGAAGTAAGCACCAAAGGCAATCACCGAGCCAAACAGCGCCAGATAGAGCAGGGCGCCCATGTAGCTCACCGACCAGACCGGCGTAAAGTCATCTCCGCGGATCAGCGCAATTGCCCCCATCACCAGGGTGCCGTAGAGCATTGCCCAGGCATTGGTGGTCATGGTTTCCAGCCCGTTACGCTGGTGGCGCAGGCTGATCATATTCCCCAGCGAGAAGCCGTAAGTACCCAGCGCTGAGAGGGCAATGCCGAACAGCAGACAGGTGCTCCAGCCGCTGGCTAACAGGTCGTTCCAGAACAGGGTAATAATACCGAGCAGCCCCAGCGCCGCCGCCAGATAAAAGCGCGCAGGAGGACGCTGGCCAAAGAAGAGGAAGCTGTTCAGGGCGTTATACAGCACCGCCATCGAAAAAATTACCGATTCTAGGCCGGTGTTGATATGGGCCGCCGCGGTATAGAAGCACCAGAAGTTAAAGCAGAAGACGCAGCAGCCTTGCAGGATGCAAAACAGATGGTCGCGAAAGGCCAACGGGCGCAAGCGGCGCAGGATCAGCAGCACCGTCATGATGGCGGCGGTGGCGGCGGCAAAGCGCCAGAAAATCGAGACCGGCGCAGGCACCGGCCCCTGTTGGAGGAAGATGGCAATCCATGTGGTTCCCCAGATCACCACCACCAGCGCATACAGTAATGCATTCATCGTTTTTTCTCTTATCAGCAAAGTCTGGGGGTAGTATGGCGTCAGGAAGAGTGGCCTTCTTTCACAGACTTGCGGCGGACTTGCATATTCTTGCGCTTTTTTCCCGGGGGAGAGGCGACAGGGCTGGTACTGAATGGCAGATCTTTTTAGACTTATTAATTCTTATTCATCAGGGTGTGGAGTCGTTATGGCTGAGATGTACGGTGCCTTTGAAAATCTGCGCAAACATAAAGCGGTGCTGCACAATGCCGTGGCGCTGAATTCGGGGATCCAACTGGCGGCCTGGTCAAATAAACGCGACACCATTACGCAATATTGCGATCACCATACCCTGAGCCTCTACATTGCCGACGGCTATGAGAGCTATCACAAAACCTCTGCGGGCTGGAAAAACGGCGGCGGCCCGGACCGTTTCTGCCTGATGCCTAAAGAGAGCGAGTCCACCTGGGATATCCGCGACGACCTGTCGTTTATCCACCTCTACTGTACCGATGCGCATCTGCGTCACGTCGGCGAGCAGATCTGGGACAAAAGCCCGTACAGCTTTACCCTGGACGAAAACCTGTTTGGTGACGATGCCAGCATTACCGCCCTGTACCGCCATTTTATCCTCGGCTGCGACTGGCAGCAGTCGGCCAACCAGCTGACGCTGAGCACCGCTTCGACGCTGCTTCTGACTCATCTGGTGCAGCATTACAGCAACGTGCAGTGGACGCTGCCAACGGTAACGGGCGGCCTGTCGCCGTTCGTGCTGCGTAACGTGCTGGGGTTTATTGAGGAGAATCTGGCCCAGCCGTTAACGCTGGCGGATCTGGCGGCGCAGGCAAGCCTGAGCGAGTTTCATTTTGCCCGCATGTTCCGTCAGTCGATGCAGATGGCCCGCATCAGTACGTGATGCAGCGCCGGATGGAGAAGGCTAAAAGTCTGGTGCGGCATACCGGCAAGCCGTTGACCGAAATCGCCCTGGCCTGCGGGTTCAGCTCCGCCAGCCATTTCAGTAACCGCTTTCGCGCCGCCACCGGGCTGACGCCGTCTCAGCTACGCGCGTCGGGTGCGTGACAGCAGGGCGTAGCAGACCCGCCCGCCACTAATCCCCAGAACGCCGAACCGATCCCGGCAAAGCGTAGCCCCGCTGGCGGTAAGCAAAAACGTCACAATCGCGGCATCGCGTTCGGCCTCATTGTGCAGTGCCTGATGCAGGCTGCCACCGATGGTCCCCAGTAACGCCAGCCCTGCTAAGGTCTGGATCCAGCTTAACGGCAGGGCCGCCATCAACCCGCTGATGGAGCCGCCGAAAATGCCTGCCAACAGATAAAAAACCCCTGCCGCCGCCGCAGCCAGCCAGCGTTTACTGGCATCCGGGTGCGCATCCGGGCTTTGACAGATGGCTGCCGTGATCGCCGCGATGCAGATGGAATAGACCCCAAACGGCGATAACAGCAGCGCCAGCCCGCCGGTGAAGACAATCAGCGGCGAGACGGCCACAGGATAACCGGAGGCTTTAAGGGTGGCGAACCCCGGTGCATTCTGCGAGGCCATGGTGACCAGGAAGAAGGGCAGACCGATACTCACCAGGCGTCGTAAGCGTGAAGGTCGGGGCGATAAATTCCGGCATCACTACGGCGAGCGTTAACTTTTCCGTGACAACGTCACCTTTTAGTGCTGCCACCACACCGCCCACCAGCAGGGTTGCAACGATGGCATAACGTGGCGCGAAGGCTTTGGTCAGCAAGCCATGCCAGTAGCATACTACCGCACAGCAGCAGATGCCCCTCCAGATTGCTAAACGCCTGCAGGCCGAAGCGTAACAGAACGCCTGCAAGCATCGCCGCCGCCAGCGAATGGGGAATGATCTTCATCAGCCGGGCAAACAGGCCACTCACGCCGCAGATCAGAATCAGGGCATTGGCAAAAATAAAGATGCCGATGGTTTCGGACAACGTGACCCCCTGTAAGCTGGTGGCCAGCAGGGCAGCGCCGGGCGTTGACCAGGCGGTAAGTACCGGCGCTTTATACCACCACGACAGCGCCAGGGTGCTGATCCCCATACCGATCCCGAGCGATGTCATCCAGCCTGCAATCTGTGGTGCCGTTGCACCTGCCGCCGACGCGGCCTGCCATATGATAGCGGCGGAGCTGGCATAGCCCACCAGTACGGCAACGAAACCTGAAAGCAGAGTGGGAAAAGCGATCGTGGAGGGACGCATGGGAACTCCGTTGTGCGTTATAACAGCCGAAAATGTATCACTGTGCGCTATAGCATACAAGTGGTACACTCGCGGCAACGGGAGGGACCATGGACATCACACAACATCTTGCCATCACACTGAAAACGCTGCGTCAGGCACGCGGCTGGAGTTTGTCGAAGCTGGCAGAGGAGACCGGGGTATCGAAAGCGATGCTCGGCCAGGTGGAACGTAATGAATCCAGCCCGACAGTGTCGACGCTGTGGAAAATCGCCACCGGGCTAAACGTGCCATTCTCCACCTTTATCACCCCTGATGCCGAGAACCCGCCGGTTTTTGACCCGCAGCAGCAGGCGATGGTGGTTAAACCCCTGTTCCCCTGGGATGAGGCACTTAAGTACGACCACTTTTCGATTACCCTCGCACCGGGCGCACTCAGTGAATCCACGCCACACGAAACCGGCGTGATTGAGCATGTGGTGGTGATCAGCGGCGAACTGGAGATGCAGATCGACGGTACCTGGCAGACGCTTTTCCCTGATACCGGCCTGCGTTTGCCGGGGATAAACCCCACGCCTACCGCAACAGCAGCGGCCAGCCGGTGCACTTTCACTCGCTTATCCATTATCCCCGCTAAAGGCGCGCAAAACAGTTCCGTTAGCCCATACTTCTGACTACAATAGCCGCCATTTTGACCATAACGGATAACGACGAAGTATGCGCCTGCCATCCCATCATCTTGAACTCTTAAGCCCGGCTCGTGACGCCGCCATTGCCCGTGAAGCGATCCTTCATGGTGCCGACGCGGTCTATATCGGCGGACCTGGTTTTGGCGCCCGCCATAATGCCAGCAACAGCCTGCGCGATATCGCTGAACTGGTGCCATTCGCCCACCGTTTCGGGGCGAAGGTGGTTTGTGACCCTGAACACCATTCTTCATGATGATGAACTGGAGCCTGCGCAGCGTCTGATCACTGACCTGTATCAGACCGGCGTCGATGCGCTGATCGTGCAGGATATGGGTGTGCTTGAGATGGATATCCCACCGATTGAGCTGCACGCCAGTACCCAGTGCGATATCCGCAGCGTGGAGAAAGCGAAGTTCCTCTCGGATGCCGGTTTCACCCAGATCGTGCTGGCGCGCGAGCTGAATCTCAACCAGATCCGCGACATTCGGCAGGCCACCGATGCCACCATCGAATTCTTTATCCACGGTGCCCTGTGCGTGGCCTATTCCGGCCAGTGCAATATCTCCCATGCTCAGACCGGGCGCAGTGCCAACCGCGGCGACTGCTCACAGGCCTGCCGTCTGCCGTATACGCTGAAAGACGATCAGGGGCGCGTGGTCGCTTTCGAAAAACACCTTCTGTCGGATGAAAGACAACGACCAGACGGCCAACCTGGGGGCACTGATCGACGCGGGCGTGCAATCCTTCAAAATTGAAGGACGTTACAAAGACATGAGCTACGTGAAGAACATCACCGCCCATTACCGTCAGATGCTCGATGCCATCATTGAGGATCGCGGCGGTCTGGCGCGCAGCTCTGCCGGCCGCACCGAGCACTTCTTTATTCCCTCCACCGACAAGACTTTCCATCGCGGCAGCACTGACTACTTCGTGAATGCGCGTAAAGACGACATTGGCGCGTTCGATTCACCGAAATTTATCGGCCTGCCGGTGGGCGAGGTGCTGAAGGTGGCGAAAGATTACCTCGATGTTGAAGTGACCGAACCGCTGGCCAATGGCGATGGCCTGAATGTGATGATCAAACGTGAAGTGGTGGGATTCCGCGCCAATACGGTAGAGAAAACCGCTGAAAACCGTTATCGCGTCTGGCCGAACGAAATGCCTGCTGACCTGTATAAAGCGCGTCCGCATGCCGCGCTGAACCGCAACCTCGACCATAACTGGCAGCAGGCGCTGCTGAAAACCTCCAGCGAGCGTCGTATCGCGGTGGATATCGAGCTGGGTGGTTGGGAAGAGCAGCTGATCCTCACCATGACCAGTGAAGATGGCACCAGCGTGACTCACACTCTGGACGGGCAATTTGAGGTGGCGAACAACGCCGAAAAAGCGCTCAACAACCTCAAGGACGGCATCGCCAAACTGGGCCAGACCATCTATTACGCCCGGGATATTCAGGTCAACCTACCTGGCGCGCTGTTTGTGCCGAACAGTCTGTTGAACCAGTTCCGTCGTGAAACCGCCGACATGCTCGACGAAGCCCGTCTGGCAAATTACCCGCGCGGCAGCCGCAAAGCCGTCTCTGTACCGCCGCCGGTCTACCCGGATACGCATCTCTCGTTCCTGGCGAACGTCTACAACCACAAGGCGAGGGCGTTTTATCAGCGCTATGGCGTTGAGCTGATCGATGCTGCTTATGAAGCACACGAAGAGAAGGGCGACGTACCGGTGATGATCACCAAGCACTGCCTGCGCTTTGCCTTTAACCTCTGTCCGAAGCAGGCTAAAGGCAGCATCAAGAGCTGGAAGGCCACGCCGATGCAGCTGGTGAACGGCGATGAGGTGTTAACCCTGAAATTTGATTGTCGTCCCTGCGAAATGCACGTAATCGGCAAGATGAAAAACCACATCCTCAAAATGCCACAGCCGGGCAGCATTGTGGCCTCCGTCAGCCCTGACGATCTGCTGAAAACGCTGCCGAAGCGCAAAAGCAGCTAATTAACGCAAGTGAGTATCCGGTTTGCGCGACTTCTGCCAGTAATGATGTTCGCGCAAACCTTCTGCTGACTCTTCCGCCACGGCGCGCAGTTCATCGCTGTCCGCCTCATGGCGCAGCTGATGATCCACGTTCTTCACCCAATAAAACTCATGTCCTTTGTGTCCCGCCATCAACTGACCGGAAAACAGCGCGCAGGTCAGCATCACCATCGATAACGTTTTTGTAAACATTCTGCCACCACCCGGTTACGTTGAGGGAACATCATGCCGATAGTTCAGTGAGGTTATTATTAGGATCTTCAAAGGCACGAAAAGGTTTTGTCAGATTTTGTCGGTGAGTGGGGCAGCGGACTGTCTTCTCTCCTCTGGTGGAGGAGAGGGCCAGGGTGAGGGGACATCATGCCGATAGCTCAGCGATGTTAATACCAGCCCTTCAGAGGCGCGAAAAGGTCTTCTCAGCATTTGCCGGTGAATAGCGCACCGGACTGTTCCCTCTCCCCTATGGGGAGAGGGTTAGGGTGAGGGGACATCATGCCGATAGCTCAGCGATGTAAATACCAGGCCCTTCAAAGGTGCGAAAAGGTTGTTTCAGATTTTGCCGGTGAATAGCGCACCGGACTGTTCCCTCTCCCCTGTGAGGAGAGGGCCAGGGTGAGGGGACATCATGCCGATAGCTCAGCGATGTTAATACCAGCCCCCTTCAAAGGCGCGAAAAGGTCTTCTCAGCATTTGCCGGTGAATAGCGTACCGGACTGTTCCCTCTCCCCTATGGGGAGAGGGCCAGGGTGAGGGGACATCATGCCGATAGCTCAGCGATGTAAATACCAGGCCCTTCAAAGGCGCGAAAAGGTTGTTTCAGATTTTGCCGGTGAATAGCGCACCGGACTGTTCCCTCTCCCCTGTGGGGGAGAGGGTTAGGGTGAGGGGAAACAGGCGGCTCATACTGTGATTCTGCTGCCCTTATCAATGCGACTTGAACCCCCGCTGCGGTCATCAGCACACGGAAGAACATCCCCACCAGCGCCAGTGCCAGTACGCTGCCGCCCCAGATAATCACCATCCACATCAGACGTTTCCAGACAGGTTGATTCATCAGTGATAGCCCTCCCCAGGCTGGACTTTGCCGCGAAACACGTAATAGCTCCAGAAAGTGTAGACAAGGATGATCGGGATAATGAATAACGCCCCCACTAACATGAAGCCCTGGCTCTGTGCTGGCGCGGCAGCCTGCCACAGGGTGATCGATGGCGGAATGATATGCGGCCAGATGCTGATCCCAAGCCCGCTAAAGCCGGAGGAAGATTAGCCCGAGGGTCAACACAAAGGGCAAATGGTGGCTGTGCGGGTTATTTCAGGCTGCGCCACTGCCACAGGCCCAACACGACCACCAGCACCGGAACCGGCAGCAGGAAGAACAGGTTCGGCAGGCTGAACCAGCGCCCGGCGATAGCGGGTTGTGAAAGCGGGGTCCAGATGCTGATGACGGCGATAATGCCCAGCAGGGCAGCAGCAGACGTTTTGACACCTGACGCATGCGCCCCTGCAACGGGTTTTCACTTTTCATCACCAGCCAGGTGGCACCTAAAAAGGCATAAGCCACCACCAGCCCCAGGCCGCAGAACAGGTTGAAGGGGGTAAACCAGTCGAACGGGCCACCGGCGAAGGCGCGGCCGCTGACCGCAAAGCCGTTGATCACCGCGCCCACCACCATGCCCTGAGTAAAGGTGGCCAGCACCGACCCGCCGATAAAGGCCTTATCCCAGAAGGGGCGATGCGCGGGCGCCGCCTTGAAGCGGAACTCAAACGCCACGCCGCGGAAAATCAGGCCGATCAGCATTAACGTCAAGGGAATGGTCAGGGCATCGATGATCACCGCATAGGCCAGCGGAAAGGCACCAAACAGCGCCGCGCCCCCAGCACCAAGCCAGGTTTCATTGCCGTCCCACACTGGGGCGACGCTGTTGACCAATAACATCCCGGTCGTCGGCATCCTGGATGGCAGGAAACAGAATGCCAATGCCCAAATCAAACCCGTCCATCACGATATACATCAGGGTAGCGAAGACGATAATTACAAACCAGATCAGGGAAAGATCGATACCCATTATGGTGTCTCCTTGGTAGTAAATTCAGTGCTTGCTGCCGAGAGCGGGCGTGCCGGACGGCCATCGTGTTCGGTCGGGAAAGACTCTTCTTCCTGCGGCCCCTTTTTAATCAGGCGCACCATATAGCTGTAACCGACGCCAAACACCGAGGTGTAGACCACAATAAAGGCCAGCAGGCTGACGCTCATGTGCAGATCGCCATGCGCCGACACCGCATCTTTGGTTCTTTGCAGCCCGTACACCACCCACGGCTGGCGGCCCACTTCGGTGGTGATCCACCCGGCGAGAATGGCAATCAAGCCCGATGGCCCCATCAGCAGGGCAAACCACAGGAATGGCCGGGAGTGATAGAGCCGCTGCTTATAGCGCAGCCACAGGGCAACGGCGCCCAGCAACAGCATCAACATCCCCAGCCCGGCCATAATGCGGAACGACCAGAAGACGATGGTGGCGTTAGGACGGTCCTCTTTCGGGAACTCCTTCAGCGCAGGCACTTGCTTATCAAGACTGTGGGTGAGGATCAGGCTGCCGAGCGCCGGGATTTCCAGCCGTAGCGGTGCGCTCCTGCTCCATATCCGGCCAGCCAAACAGCAGCAGCGGGGTCGGCTCGCCGGGCGGGTTCTCCCAGTGGCCTTCGATGGCGCAATTTTGGCAGGTTGATGTTTCAGGGTGTTCAGGCCGTGCATATCCCCGACCATCGCCTGAATGGGGGGCCACGATCAGCGTCATCCACAGTGCCATGGAGAACATACGGCGAATGGCGGCGGTATTATTTCCGCGCAACAGGTGCCACGCCGCCGAGGCCGCGACAAAGAGCGCGCTGCTGAGAAACGCGGCGATGGACATGTGCAGCAGGCGATACGGGAAGGAGGGGTTGAATACCACCGCAAACCAGTCACCGGCACCACCTGGCCGTTAACGATCTCAAAGCCCTGCGGGAGTCTGCATCCAGCTGTTGGAGGCGAGGATCCAGAAGGTCGAGATAATGGTGCCCAACGCCACCATGCAGGGTGGCAAAGAAGTGCAGTCCCGGCCCGACTTTATTCCAGCCGAACAGCATCACGCCGAGAAAACCGGCTTCGGAGGAAGAAGGCGGTCAACACTTCGTAGGTCAGCAGCGGGCCGGTAATGCTGCCGGCAAACTGTGAAAAACCGCTCCAGTTGGTGCCGAACTGGTAGGCCATTACCAGCCCCGAGACCACGCCCATGCCAAAGTTGACGGCGAAAATCTTCGACCAGAAATGGTAGAGCGAGCGCCAGACGGGGTTTTTGCTTTTCAGCCATAACCCTCCAGCACGGCCAGATAGCTGGCGAGGCCAATGGTGATCGCCGGGAAAATAATGTGGAAGGAGACAGTAAAAGCAAACTGGATCCTCGCCAGATGAAACGCATCTAAACCAAACATGCACAACCTCAAGGTCAATCGGTGTGGCTGTTATGGTAAAGGGAAGGGAAACTGAGTATCAGAGGACAGAAAAGGGGAATTTATGTATAACAGTTTGCCTGAATTAGATGAAATCCCTGGACTGTTATATCTATGAATAACCGTGAGCGGATGAGATCGCGCTGGCGGTCCTGCACTGTTATGAGGAAATATGAAGACGGGGGCAAAAGCCCCGTCATGTTATTGGGTTTTTTTTTATATAAATATCGGGCGAATAGCCAGATTAAAAAAGTGGTTAAGAGAAGGGATAAAACCGATAAAGTGAATATGTAACGTCGTACCATGTGCTTCGGTCAGAAAAACCAAACTTATCTGTGTAAATGTCATAGAGATAGATGTCGGGCATAGTGATGCATAATAACGAATAAACAAGACACAGAAGTGCCAGCTCCGACAACCAAATCACTACACTTGTGCTGGGTTTCATCAATATACCTGGATAGTGCCAAATGCTTTAAGCTCCGCCGGTAATGTGTAAAGAACCGGTGCTTAATAATGCATGATGGAGGATTCGATAATGAGAATGGACTGCAACGTAATACATCCTTCCACTGATACCAGAAGTGCCTGCCGGATGTAAACGGAAAGCGCCACGCTTCTACGTTATCAATAAAAGTTAAGTCGTCTAAAGCGCCATCGTCCCGGTAAAGCGCAAACCAAAAATCGCGATTTGAACCGCTTTCCAGTTCTTTGAGCATATCGTGCCATCGGGATCTCATCCCACCGCGAGAACGAGTGACAAATGTAATATTTCCCGGGAGGCAAAGGACCTTTCTTTTTAAGAGCAATAGCGTCTGGATTATTTCTGTTAATGCCTGAATGTCCAGAATAGGCTGGAAAGAGGCCCACTCCAGGACAACTTAAGGTAGACATTTGACCACCGTTCAAATGAAATGTGCAACGGATCATCTGTCATTCCATGTATCAGAAAATATAATGTTCCCATCACAATGCTTCCAGGTGATTTTTTCATACCGCAAAGCAATAGACTCGAGATGATTATGTTTTTCAGTGGAGGGATTTTTCACGTCATGCATAAGAGGACAAACGGAAACGACTTTCACACCTTCAAGGAGCATATTAAAATACTCCTGTTCTAACCCTGCATCATTGATGCGATACCATTTAAATTCTGCAGATTTAAGCGTTTGACCGTGAGCAACAGCTTTATAGAGATAAGGGCTTGAAGCGTCGAACTCTTTCTCAAAAACAAGGGCACTATGAACACGTGTACCGGTTATTTTGCCCGTATTGCTGTCAGTAGGTAAATGAAGACCGTGACCAAATCCTAATATTTCAATACTGCCTTCACGTTGGCGAACATCTACAGAACCACGGATATCCGCTCCACCATCGTCTTTTAACCACAGATACGCCGGAATGGCCATAACAAACTCCATTTGTCAGTTAGCTAAAACATGCATGTCTTAACATCGGATCTCTGACAAAGGCCAGGCATAACGTGCCATAGTTATTGCAAATATATAATGCGTTTATATACGTGATATTGATTCGTTCAGGTGCGAAACGTCTCGCGTAGCCCCCCACGCGAGACCGCAATTTACGCGTCGCGCCAGCCCATCTCCGGCGCAACGTGCTTCAGAATCGACTCAATCACATGCACGTTATACTCCACGCCCAGCTGGTTCGGCACGGTCAGTAATAAGGTATCTGCTTCGGCGATCGCTTCGTCCTGTTTCAGCTGGGCAATCAGCTTGTCAGGCTCGGCGGCATAGCTGCGTCCGAAAATGGCGCGGGTTTTCTCATCCAGGTAACCGACGCTGTCGCTTTCGTTACGGCTGGAGCCGAAATACATCCGATCGCGGTCGTCCATCAGGGCAAAAATGCTGCGGCTGACCGAGACGCGCGGCGTTCGGGTATGTCCCGCTTCGGCCCAGGCGTCGCGGTAGGCGCGGATCTGTTTCGCCTGCTGGATGTGGAACGGCTCGCCGGTTTCGTCGTCCTTCAGGGTGGAGCTTTGCAGGTTCATCCCGAGCTTTGCGGCCCATACCGCGGTGGCGTTCGAGCCTGCCCCCCACCAGATCCTGTCCCGCAGCCCTTCGGAATGTGGCTCCACGCGCAGCAGCCCCGGTGGGTTAGGGAACATCGGTTGCGGATTGGGTTTGGCAAAACCTTCGCCGCGCAGGGCCTCTAACAGCACTTCGGTATGGCGGCGCGCCATATCAGATTCGTTTTCACCTTCGCCCGGCACGTAACCAAAGTAGCGCCAGCCGTCGATCACCCTGCTCCGGGGAGCCGCGGCTGATGCCCAGCTGTAAACGTCCCCCGGCGATCAGATCGGCCCGAACCGGCATCTTCTGCCATATAGAGCGGATTTTTCATAGCGCATATCAATAACGCCGGTACCGATCTCAATCCGGCGGGTTTTGGCACCAATCGCGGCCAACAGCGGGAAGGGGGAGGCCAGCTGGCGGGCAAAATGGTGTACGCGGAAGTACGCGCCATCCGCGCCCAGCTCTTCGGCGGCAACCGCCAGATCGATGGATTGCAGCAGGGCGTCGGATGCGGTGCGGGTCCCGGACTGCGGCGATGGCGTCCAGTGACCAAATGACAAAAATCCGATCTTTTTCATGGCGGGAATTCCTGGGTTCGAAGAAAGACAATGATCTCTACTTTACGGATTACCGGTTGAGAAGAAATGCCGTTTATTTCACAGAAGCTGTCAAAAAATTTGAATGAATACAGATAGTCGCGTAACGGAAAGAATATTAACGTGAAAACCGCTTGCATCCTGTACGAAGCGTGCGTTAATGATCTATCGGTTTGAATCCAAAAAATATCCGTCGCAGTTTCTTAAAGCATTCTCATCACGTTGTGCCTCTCCGCAGCCTCTCTTGGGTTTTTCTTTACGCTCTGAACGTTCTGATTAGTTTTGTCTCAGACCATTATTGCCTTCAAAGGCCCATTAGTATTTAACGTTTTTACGTTCTGGAGATTTACATGAGTTCTAATATTCATTTTCGTTGCCCATGCTGTCATGGTTCGCAGTTCCGTACTTCCGCATTTGACGTGTCTGAAAAAAATCCGCACGGTGCGAAATGCATTTTCTGCAAATCATCCATGATCACGCTCGATCATTTAGCCGCCTCACGCCATGCGCGCCGGGTGCCGTTTGAGCTTCGTAAGTAAGTCAGTCGGGCGCCGTCACGCCTGCTGAAATTCACACCTCTATCTATAACAGTTTATTAATCTGCCTTTTTTCTCCTGCTGATATACTATGTGATGCAGCAAGGAGAACCCGATGAAAAAATACCAGCGCCTGGCGCAGCAAATCATTTCGCAGATCGAGCTTGGTGTCTGGCAGCCGGCGATAAACTGCCTTCCCTGCGTGAGCAGGTGACCAGCAGCGGAATGAGCTTTATGACCGTCGGTCATGCGTACCAGATGCTGGAAAGCCAGGGGCGCATTGTGGCGCGTCCGCAGTCAGGCTACTACGTGGCGGCCCGTCCAACCGGGCAACAACCCATGCCGCCCGCGCAGGTGATGCGCGATGAAGCCGTGGATATCAATACCTATATCTTTGATGTTCTGCAGGCCAGCCGCGATCCCTCGGTCGTGCCCTTTGCCTCAGCCTTTCCGATCCCCGTCTCTTTCCCTTACAACAGTTAAATCGCTCTCTGGCGAACGTCAGTAAAACCGCGACCGCCATGAGCGTGATTGAGAACCTGCCGCCGGGTAACATCGATCTGCGTCACGCCATTGCCCGCCGCTATGCCCAGCAGGGGATGAATATCTCCCCGGATGAAATTGTGATTACCGCCGGTGCCCTCGAAGCGCTGAACCTCAGCCTGCAGGCAGTGACCGAACCGGGTGACTGGGGTGATCGTTGAGAACCCCTGTTTCTATGGCGCGCTACAGGCGCTGGAGAGGCTGAAGCTGAAAGCGCTGTCAGTGGCAACCGACGTGCGCGAGGGGATCGATCTCAACGCGCTGGCGCAGGCGCTGAACGACTACCCGGTGAAAGCTGCTGGCTGATGACGAACGGGCAAAACCCGCTGGGCTTTACCCTCAGCGCCGACAAAAAAGCGCAGCTTATCGCCTTGCTTGCCGAACATAACGTCACCCTGATCGAGGACGATGTCTATAGCGAGCTATACTACGGGCGCGAAAAGCCGCTCCCGGCGAAAGCCTGGGATCGCAGCGACATGACGCTACACTGCTCGTCATTCTCTAAATGCCTGGTGGCCGGGTTTCGCATTGGCTGGGTGGCCGCCGGGAAACATGCCCGTCGCATTCAGCAGCTCCAGCTGATGAGCACCTTATCCACCAGCTCCCCGATGCAGCTGGCGCTGGTGGACTATCTCGCCACCAAACGCTATGACGCCCACCTGAGGCGCTTGCGCCGCACGCTGGCCGAACGTAAACAGCTGGCGTGGCAGGCGCTGCTGCGCCATCTGCCCGCTGAAGTGAAAATCCACCACAGCGACAGCGGCTACTTCTTATGGCTGGAACTGCCCGCGCCGCTGGATGCCGGAGAGCTTAGCGCCCGCGCGTTAGGGCATCACATCAGCATTGCGCCGGGTAAGATGTTTTCCACCTCCGATACCTGGACGCCGTTTTTCCGCTTTAATACCTCCTGGGCCTGGGGAGAGCGGGAGGAGCAGGCGGTGATCCAGTTAGCACACATAATTCGCGGGATGTTAAAAACGCAAAAATAGTATTTTCTCGCTATTGATTATCGCCGCAAAATAATTGTTTCTTATCCTGTTAATAACGCCGCAATTAATTTGCGGCGTTTTTTTATTGTGGCCCATAGGAAATATGCATATTGCCCGCAACGGCTAACCCCTTGTCTATAATCCAGTTACCGGGGAATGCGCCCCCGGTCACAACCTGGTGAAATTTCTACAGCCCGCCGGGTGGGCGGCAATGGCGCGGTCTACGTTTAATTAAGGAGATATTCTTATCGGCACGGCTGCCTTCTGATTTCATTACGACAGGAGTAATAGGTATGAGCAAAAAATTTGCCCGTAGCAGCCTGTGCGCGCTCGGTATGACTGTTTTGACTGCGCAGGCCGGCAGAGCCTCCAAAAGCGATCGGTCAGGGCGAAGGGCGACTGGATATCATTGCCTGGCCGGGCTATATCGAACGTGGCGAGACCGACAAAGCCTACGACTGGGTGACCGCGTTTGAAAAAGAGACCGGCTGTAAGGTCAACGTCAAAACCGCAGCCACCTCTGATGAGATGGTCAGCCTGATGGCGAAGGGCGGGTATGACCTGGTCACTGCCTCCGGCGATGCCTCTCTGCGCCTGATCATGGGTAAACGCGTTCAGCCGATTAACCCTGACTTAATCTCCAACTGGAAAACCATCGACCCGCGGATCGTTAAGGGAGAGTGGTTTAACGTCGACGGCAAAGCCTACGGCACGCCTTATCAGTGGGGGCCCAACCTGCTGATGTACAACACCAAAACCTTCCCGACCCGCCTGATACCTGGGGCGTGGTGTTCAAGCAACAAAACCTCCCGGACGGCAAATCCAACAAAGGGCGGGTCCAGGCCTACGATGGCCCGATCTATGTCGCCGATGCGGCGCTGTACGTCAAAGCCACGCAGCCGGAACTGGGGATCACCGACCCCTATCAGCTGACGGAAGAGCAGTACGCGGCGGTGGTCAAAGTGTTGAAAGACCAGCATCCGCTTATCCATCGCTACTGGCATGACACCACCGTCCAGATGAGTGATTTCAAAAACGAAGGGGTGGTTGCCTCCAGCGCCTGGCCCGTACCAGGCCAACGCCCTGAAAGGCGAGAATCAGCCGATTGGCACCGTCTTCCCGAAAGAGGGTGTGACGGGCTGGGCCGATACCACCATGCTGCACGCCGATGCCAAACACCCGATGTGCGCGTACAAGTGGATGAACTGGTCGCTGACGCCAAAAGTGCAGGGCGATCTGGCGGGCTGGTTCGGATCGCTGCCGGTGGTGGCGGAAGGCTGTAAAGCCAGCACCCTGCTGGGGGATAAAGGCTGCGAAACCAACGGCTATAACTACTTCGACAAGATCATGTTCTGGAAAACGCCTGTCGCCAACGGCGGCAAATTTGTGCCTTACAGCCGCTGGGTTCAGGACTACATCGCCATCATGGGTGGTCGTTAAGCGCCAGGGAGCGGATTATGACGTACGCAGTAGAGTTTAATGATGTCTCACGTCTGTATGGCGACGTGCGTGCGTGGACGGGGTAACGATCCGGATTCGTGACGGCGAGTTTTTCTCGATGCTGGGCCTTCCGGCTCCGGCAAAACCACCTGCCTGCGCCTGATTGCGGGCTTTGAACAGCTTAGCGGCGGCTCCATCGCTATCTTTGGCAAAGATGCCAGCGAACTCCCGCCCTGGGAGCGCGACGTCAACACCGTCTTTCAGGACTACGCGCTCTTTCCCCACATGACAATCCTCGAAAACGTCGCCTATGGGTTGATGGTTAAAGGGATCAACAAAACCACTCGTCAGGCCCAGGCGCGGGAAGCCCTGGAGAAGGTCGGCTTAAGCTTTGCGGAAACCCGCAAACCCTCGCAGCTGTCGGGCGGCCAGCGTCAACGGGTGGCGATAGCCCGGGCGCTGGTCAATCAGCCCCGGGTTCTGCTGCTGGATGAACCCCTCGGGGCGCTGGACCTGAAATTGCGCGAGCAGATGCAGTTTGAACTGAAAAAATTGCAGCAGGAGCTGGGCATCACCTTTATTTTCGTGACCCACGACCAGGGCGAAGCGCTGTCGATGTCGGATCGGGTGGCGGTGTTCAATAATGGCCGTATCGAGCAGGTGGATACCCCACACGAACTCTATCTCCGCCCGCGCACGCCGTTCGTGGCCAGCTTCGTTGGCACGTCGAACGTCTTCACCGATGCCCTGGCGCAACGTGTCTGCGGCCTGTCGGGGAGCTACTCCCTGCGACCGGAACATATTCGCCTCGATGGGGAAGGTGAAATTCAGGTTCAGGGCCGGGTGCAGGCCGTACAGTTCCAGGGGGCGGCTACCCGTTTCGAGCTACGCCTTGCCGAGGGGGAAAAGCTGCTGGTAAGTCAGGCGAACCTGACCGGAACCACGCCGGGGACGGGCTGGAGCCAGGGCAGATGGTCACCGCCTCGTGGGCGCGCGACGCCATGGTGCCGCTGCATGAGGAGGGGTGAAATGGACATGAGCGTTTCGCCTCCGCCGGCCTCGCACGGTCTTTCAGGGCGTCTGTCGGCGCTGTTCTGGCGCAGACCGGCGCTGGGGCTGTTCTTACTCCTGCTCGGCCCGTTGATGTGGTTTGGCATTGTCTATTTAGGGTCATTGTTTGCCCTGCTGTGGCAGGGGTTCTATACCTTCGATGACTTCACCATGTCGGTGACGCCTGACCTGACCTTCGCCAACATCCGCGCGCTCTTTAACCCGGCCAACTACGACATCATTCTCCGCACCCTGACGATGGCGATTGCCGTCACCCTGGGCTGCGCGATTCTGGCGTTCCCCATGGCCTGGTATATGGCGCGTTACACCCGCGGCAAGTGGAAGCCTTTTTCTATATCGCAGTGATGCTGCCGATGTGGGCCAGCTATATCGTTAAAGCCTACGCCTGGACGCTGCTGCTGGCGAAAGACGGCGTGGCGCAGTGGTTTCTGAGCCATATGGGGCTGGAGCCGCTGCTGACCTCGCTGTTGACGGTGCCGGGCATCGGGGGCAGTACGCTTTCGACCTCCGGGCTGGGGCGGTTCCTGGTGTTCGTCTATATCTGGCTGCCGTTTATGATCCTGCCGGTGCAGGCGGCACTTGAACGTCTGCCCGCGTCATTGCTGCAAGCCTCTGCCGATCTCGGGGCCAGACCCCGTCAGACCTTCCGCTATGTCGTCCTGCCACTGGCGATCCCGGGTATTGCCGCCGGGTCAATCTTCACCTTTTCACTGACGCTGGGCGATTTTATCGTGCCGCAGCTCGTCGGCCGCCGGGCTACTTTATCGGGCAGATGGTTTACTCCCAGCAGGGGGCGATTGGCAATATGCCGATGGCGGCCGCCTTTACGCTGGTGCCGATTGTTCTCATTACAGTCTATCTGGCGTTCGTGAAGCGCCTGGGAGCGTTTGATGCACTCTGAACGCGCACCGTTGTTTCTGAAATCGCCACCTGGGCGGGTGATCTTCCTGCACTTCCCGCTGCTGATTATTGCCATCTATGCTTTTAATACTGAGGATGCGGCGTTCAGTTTTCCGCCGCAGGGGCTGACGCTGAAGTGGTTTAGCGCGGCGGCCGGGCGCAGCGACATCATCGAATCGGTCATCTTGTCACTTAAAATCGCTGCCCTATCAACGGTGATTGCCCTGGTACTGGGTACCCTGGCGGCAGCGGCATTATGGCGGCGGGAATTTTTTGGTAAGAACGCAGTATCGCTGATGCTGATCCTGCCGATTGCGCTGCCGGGGATCATCACCGGTCTGGCGCTGCTGACGGCGTTCAAAACCATCAATCTGGAGCCAGGTTTCTTCACCATCATTCTCGGTCACGCCACGTTCTGCGTGGTGGTGGTGTTCAATAATGTGATTGCCCGTTTCCGGCGTACCTCGTGGAGCCTGATCGAGGCGTCAATGGATTTGGGCGCTAACGGCTGGCAAACCTTCCGCTATGTGGTGCTGCCCAATCTGGGGTCGGCGCTGCTGGCGGGGGGAATGCTGGCGTTCGCCCTGTCGTTTGACGAGATCATCGTCACGACCTTTACCGCCGGACATGAGCGCACCTTGCCGCTGTGGCTGTTAAACCAGCTCGGCCGCCCGCGCGATGTGCCGGTGACTAACGTGGTGGCCCTGCTGGTCATGCTGGTGACCGCCATTCCCATTCTGGGGGCCTGGTGGCTAACCCGCGACGGCGAAGATGTTGCCGGAAGCGGGAAATAACGTTGATTCAAACAGGACAATACTATGCAAACGCAACTGCTGATTAATGGTGAACTGGTCAACGGCGAAGGGGAAAAGCAGCCGGTCTATAACCCTGCGACTGGCGAGGTGCTGTTGGAGATCGCAGAAGCCTCAGCCGCCCAGGTGGATGCTGCCGTACAGGCCGCCGACCGGGCCTTCGCCAACTGGGGGCGCACCACGCCGAAAAGCCGCGCCGAGTGCCTGCTCAGGCTGGCGGATACCATCGAAGCCAATGCCGACGCCCTGGCGCGGCTGGAGTCACAAAACTGCGGCAAACCCCTGCACTGCGTACTGGGGGATGAAATTCCGGCCATAGCCGACGTGTTTCGCTTCTTTGCTGGCGCGGCGCGTACCCTGAACGGTTCGGCGGCGGGGAATATCTGGAGGGACACACCTCGTTGATCCGTCGCGACCCGGTGGGCGTTGTCGCGTCGATTGCCCCCTGGAACTATCCGCTGATGATGGCGGCGTGGAAGCTGGCCCCGGCGCTGGCCGCCGGGAACTGCGTGGTGCTTAAACCCTCTGAGATAACGCCGCTCACCGCCCTGAAACTGGCTGAACTGGCAAAAACCATCTTCCGGCCGGGGTGCTTAATGTGCTGTTCGGGCGGGGCAAAACTGTGGGTGACCCGCTGACCGGGCATGAAAAGGTGCGGATGGTGTCGCTTACCGGCTCTATCGCCACGGGGGAACACATCATTGGACATACCGCCTCGTCCATCAAGCGCACCCATATGGAGCTGGGCGGTAAAGCGCCGGTGATCGTCTTTGATGACGCGGATCTCGACGCGGTGGTGGAGGGGGTACGCACCTTTGGCTTCTACAACGCCGGGCAGGACTGTACGCCGCCTGTCGTATCTACGCGCAAAAGGGCATTTATCCGGCGCTGGTGGAGAAACTGGGTGCCGCGGTCGCCAGCCTGAAAATCGGCGCCCCGGATGACGAAAGCACCGAGCTTGGCCCGCTAAGTTCGCAGGCGCATCTCGACGGGTATGCAAAGCCGTGGATGAAGCCAAAGCCCTCGGGCATGTGCAGGTCATCACCGGCGGCAGCAAGCACGACGGCAAAGGCTACTGGTTCCAGCCGACCCTGTTGGCAGGCGCGAAACAGGAAGATGCCATTGTCCAGCGGGAAGTGTTTGGCCCGGTAAGTGAGTGTGACGGAATTCGACGATGAGGAGCAGTTCTGGCCTGGGCCAACGCGTCGCAATACGGTTGGCCTCCTCGGTGTGGACCCAGGACGTGGGCCGCGCACACCGCGTCAGCGCGCACCTGCAGTATGGCTGCACCTGGGTGAATACTCACTTTATGCTGGTCAGCGAAATGCCCCACGGCGGGATGAAAATGTCGGGCTACGGCAAGGATATGTCGGTGTATGGGCTGGAGGATTACACCGTGGTCAGACATGTAATGTTTAAACATTAATGACTTATCACCGCCGGTAGAAAGAAATCTCACCGGCGGTGATAAATATATTCTTTTTGTGAATATATTAAATATTTAACATTCTTATCCCCGCAAGAATATATCGTCAGCTTTTTTCACCTGTCGCCTAAATTAAATCGCCTGGCCGCCGATACCGAAGTAAATCCATAATAAAATCGCCCTGACCATGCTTGCAATTAATCATAACGAGATTGCCGGGCTCTCACTTAAGTCCCGGAATGCTAACAGTACTTTACTGGCCCAGACGATTGAACGGCTCTCATCCGCTTTGCGTATTAACAGCGCGAAGGATGATGCCGCCGGGCAGGCCATTGGCAACCGGATGTTCGCCAACAATCAATGCGGACAAGGCGATCTCACGTGGGCTGGATGACGCGATAAGCCTGGCGCAGACGGCAGAAGGGAGCCTGAGCGACGTCAGCGCGATGCTGATCAAAGCCAAAAGCCTGGCCCATTCAGGCGCAAACCGGCACCTTATCGCAGTCCGACCGGGACAGTATCAACCAGGAATATCAGCAGATACTGGGGACAATTACCCAAATCTCCGAGCAAACCGAGATCTTCGGGCAATATCCGCTGGCGACCGATAAGCCGGTATTACCGCCGCAATTAATTGGCGATGTTATGCCGCTGGATCGTAAATTCCCGGTAGCGGGCACCGATTATTCTTTCAGTTCCGGTGTTATTCCGCTGGCCTATATTCCGCCGGTCGACCAATATCACTATTAACATTGATTCGCTGGGTCTGGATGACGATCTGCAGATATTTACCCGGGATGGTAAACATCTCGCGGGCACGCCATTAAACGGCCCGGATGCGGATTATACCTGGGTGAGCCGCGGCATCACCGATGGCGCGAAAGCGACCGCCTCGGTGCTGACGGCCAAAAAACGGTTTCAGCAGCGGGGCGGTCTATGATGACTCGCAGCTGATTGACGGCGATAACAGCTGGAGTTACAGCGGTGAAACGCTTAACTATAACGGGATGAACATTTCCTATAGCGGAGATGGCGATCGCTATGAAGATAAGGCGTCCGGGCCTGGAACGACGGTGCCAACGGTTCGAACCGCATTGAACGCATCACGCTGGATACCGTGACGGAAGATTTGCTGGTGATGGTGGTGGGCAGCGGTTCTTTTACCAGCAACATCACCTGGGGTAATTTGCCGACACCGTCGATTACGCCTACCGTGCCGCCAAAACAGAGCCGCCCTATAGAAGTGGCGACCAGCGCCAATTTCGGTGAAGCCATGCAGTCCACCACCATCGAGCCGACGCCGACGGATCTGAAGACGCTGCAACTGGAAAGCACTGATATGATCACCGGAGGCGGGGCCAAAAAGTGTATGGGGTTACTGGATGCCGCGCTGGAAAAGGTGAGCGGCTATCGCGCGCAGTATGGCGCGGTGATCAACCGGTTCGAATCCAGCAAGGCCGTGCTGTCCCAGCAGAACATCTCCCTGCAAGCGGCCCGCAGCCGGATACAGGATGCCGACTACGCCGCCGAGGCCAGCCAGCTGGCCCGGGCGCAGATTCTGGATCAAAGCCAGAATGCGGCCCTGAAAATGGCCAATCAGGTGCCGCAGACGGTGTTGGAACTGCTGAAAGGGTGACGGGGGCGGCTACCAGCCGCAGACCTCGTGCTCATTTTTAGTGTCGTAAGCGCGCACGGTATTCACCAGGTCTTTGACCACCTGCGCGGCGACGTCCGGGATCATCAGCTCCATCGGGGCGTCCGTCTCGTAATCCACCGACACACCGTTGCTATTGTTAGTGACGGTGACGGTATAAGTTGCCTTGCCCATAAAGTTACTCCTTCTCTGTTTACGACTTTCTTAACACGTCGGGTTCAACGAAAAAGTCGATATTGAAATAGGTATCGTCGGTCATCACTTCGATGTGGTGCCAGCGTTCAGGTGGAAATACGCCAAAATGCCCGGCCTCAATGACCAGGACGCTGTCCGGCTCAGGCGAGGTTTCGTCGGCATAGCCGAGGTAACGCACCGCGCCCTGCATCACGCTGAGACGGGGATAGACGCCGGGTTGGGTGCCGGTATCCAGATGGCGTTTGAAAATTCCCGCAGGCGCGGTGTCTTTGTTCCAGAAGGGCGTTGAGCGGGTGTGAATACAACTTTTCGGAATAGGCAGCATAATGTTCTCCCTGTAAAACCTGGGACTATTACAGCACTAAAGGACAACGCAGAGTTGGCAGAATGTGCATTTAAAATGCACTTTAAAGTGGTACTCCCGAAGCAGGCTATACTTACTTATTCCGAAGGTCACAAAGGAGAGTCTGATGTTACACGTTGATAAAGACAAATCCCGTAAAGTGCCCGACTCGGGTAATAAAAAGCCTCAGCCGGTGAAGAAGTAGTCCCGGGATCCAGGGCCGCATAATGCGGCCCTTTTTGTTTGTAGGGGAAGGCAGGTCGGGTTAAAAGATGTAGCAAAAGCTACTCTTTTGTTAGTAACCATAAAATCAATGTGGCTAATTTGTAACGAAAAACTTGATCTGTCTCAACATTTGCCGCATATTGCGCGCGGTTATTGCACAGCAGACAAGGTGAATGAGATGACGTTGTATCAAAAAATGTTAATGTTTTATGCCGTCATGGCGGCCATTAGTGCCCTTATCACCTGGTTTCTCTCCAAAGATCGCAAACGCATCCGCTTTCTGAGCGCCTTCCTGGTGGGGTCTACCTGGCCGATGAGTTTTCCGGTTGCACTGCTGATTTCCCTTTTCTGAATGCTGCTCCGGCGCGGCTTTTTGCCGAATGCGGGGCAGGTGCCTTATCTGGCCTACAACATCTGGTAATAGCATCCTTCGGTGATGAACTGTATAAATAATCAGTCATTAGAAAAGGAGTGCTTATGAACAGCTTCTATTCCCACCAGGCCCGTTGCACGGTGCGCTGGCAGGAATTGCCCGGGCACGGCGAACCGCTGGTTTTTATTCATGGTCTCGGCTGTGCTTCTTCTTACGAATATCCTCGTATCGTCTGCGATCCTCAGTTCGGTTCCCGCCGGGCCATTCTTATCGATCTTCCTGGCAGTGGTTACAGCGATAAACCTGAAACATTCAGCTATAAGACCTCGGCGCAGGCGAAGGTGGTCATCGAGCTGCTCGATCATTTAGCGATAACGTCATTCTGGCTGTATGGGCACAGCATGGGCGGCAGCATCGCAATCGAAGCGGCAGAGCTGGCCGATAGGCGTCTGCGGGGTCTGATTGTTTCCGAACCCAATTTCCACGGTGGCGGTGGCACCTTTAGTCGGGCATTGCCGCCCGAACGGAAGAGGATTTTGTGCGTAACGGTTATCAGGCCATGCTGGAGGCTGAAACCTCACCCTGGAAAGGATGCTTGCAAAACACTGCCCCCTGGCAGTGTGGCGCGGTGCAGCCAGTCTGGTTGAAGGGGTACACCCCAGCTGGAGCGCACGTTATCTAACGTTACCTTGCCCGGTATGGCTGATTTTTGGCGAACGTTCGCTGCCCGATCCCGACGTAGACGAGATGCGTCAGCAGGGTGTTGAGGTAAAAATCATCCGCGATGCAGGCCATTCGATGTCCTGGGAGAATCCGTCGGCGCTGGCGAAGGTGTTATCTGATTGCCTGGCAGAGAGAAACGACCCGCATTGATACGGGCCGGTATTCCAGGCCTGATAAGCGTAGCGCCATCAGGCCTTAGTATCATCAGGCGAGCAAGCTCTGCAACGCCTGGCGATCCGCCATCGTTACATCGTGGGGATGCTGATACCCGATGTTCTCAATCGCCTGGGTATACAACGCCACCAGCCAGTCATAGACATAAGCGGTCGCCGCATGCACCGGCTGCTCTCCCAGACGGGTTAAGCGGGGTGCGCTGCTGTTGACCGTTGGCGTCACAAATACCGGCTGCCCCTTGCGGATGCGGCTGGCTGGGCGGTCAGAAGCAGGCGTCTGGGCATAGCCAACCCACCCGACGAAATTCCCAGCGCGGCATGCAGCTGCGCGGCGCTGCTTTTATCGGTATCGACAATTTTCTTCAGCTGGGCGAGCAGATTCAGACGGTAGCTGGCGATCACCAGGACATCGCTAATCTGTTGCAGCACCGCGTTATCCAGGCCGAGACGGCTGGCGACAGCCTCATCCCGGCTCCACTGGCGCAGGTGATTCACCCAGACGTGATGGGCAAGACGCGCTTTGTCCGTCGGCTGCCATATCTCATCCGTTTCCTGAGCGCTGTCAGCAAACAGGTCGATGGCATCGGTAAACAGGCCGTTGACCTGCTCTTCCCGCGGCTGCTGTACGGCAAGCAGCGTTTCAAAGGCGCGCAGCGGTGGGAGTAACCCTTCCAGCAGCTCCCCGTGGCGGGCAGCGCTTCCTTGCAGGTACGCACCATGGCTTCGGCGGCGCTGCGCTGCGCGGCAGGCTCCTGGGTCAAGGGCATCAGATATCCCTGCATAAGCTGATTCAGTTCCCGCTGCTGGCGCTGGCGCAGCGCCAACAGGCGCTTCTGGCGCTGGAGGGCAAGGTCGCCTGGGACAGCCACTCGATCACTCGCTGCATGCTGCTGCTGTCCAGCGCCTGCAGAGTGCCCCAGTGCTGGCCGGGTTTGCCGAGCAGCTGTTGCGTCGCTTCGTCGAGGTTAGTGCGGCGAGTAAAGCGCGTATCCTGCGGCGTAATCGCCCACACCAGCCCTGGCAGGGCTGCATCGTCTCCCGGTTGGGTCGCTTTCACCCAGTTCAGCAGCGTTTTGGCGGTTTTTGCCGTCTGGCTGTGATGGGCGGTGGCGTTGCAGATCACCAGCACATCCGGCTGCAGATGCTGGCGATAGTGTTCCAGTAACCACGCCTGCTTCGCCTGAGCCAGCGGCTGATCGGGCTGGGCCGAGGGGGCGGGAATGTCAATGATATCCACGCCTGACAACGCGCTGTTTTCGACGGGCAGGATCAGCTCCCGGGTTAGCAGGGCCAGCACGTCCAGCGGAATGCTGATGGCGTTAAGTAACTCGCCGTTGTGCAGGGGATGCAGCACCGCCTGTTGCACGTCCGGCAGGGCGATATCCCCCCGGGTGAGGAAACCTTCGGTCGGCAGGCCAAAATTGTCCACCAGCAGGCTCAGCGGCGCAGCCAGCACCTGTGCATGACTGGTCTGGTGCAGAATATGCGCCAGCTTCAGCCACTGCTGCGTCAGCTCCTGCTGTTCGCCCCACAGCAGCGACCAGACGCTGGCGCGGGTGCTCAGATCCAGCGACGGCAGCAGCAGGGCAAACTGGTGCCACAGAGCATCGTCCATCTGCCGGGGACGCGGCGGGCACCGTATCACGCCAGTAGTCGGCGATAGTCCCAACGTCGGCGGCGGTGATCCCCGGTACGCTCTGGGGTTGACGCAGGGCGCGCCACTTCTCCAGTCGCGCTTCGATCACGGTCTTGTCCACCGCGGGCAGCGTGGCGCGGGCAAGGAACACCTGCACCAGTTCCGCCTCGGTAAGCAGGCTCAGGCGCAGCGGAAAGGCGTCGTCAACCACCTCTGCCGCCGTCGGGCTGAAGCGCAGCGCCATGTTGGTCAGGGCATGGCCCCGGGTTGATATGCGAAAAGTAGTCAAAGGTGCGCTGGCCGATAATCACGTTCATGCCGCTGATTATCGCTACCGCACAGCGTCGTGAGCAGGTGGGCTTTCGCCGCCTGGGAGTGACCATACAATCCGATGGTGCTCCCGGTGGTCAGCGCCCGCGCAATCGCGTGCTCCCCGCGCGTTGGCCCACTGCCAGGCTCGCCAGCAGGGCATCGGCGTCGTTATCGAGGATTGGGGGCGTGCTGGCGCGTTGTGTTGATCCACCCGATTAACGCCTGAGTTGTGGTCGTCGTGGCTGTCATTTCAGGTATACGCTCCCGCTGTCGATCCAGTAATGGCTCCCGCTGTGTCTGCGGTCGGCCAGGGTATTCAGTTTAAAAGTGAGGGCATCAGGCGGCACCGGCGTACCGTCCTGCAGCCAGGCATCGCTCAGCTCAAAGGCTTCCGGGCCTTCGTGTCGGGTGCCGCCGCGCAGCTGCAGGCGCACGTTCAGGCACGCCGTCTCCGGCGATGGATTTTGCCAGTTCCGCCGAGTTAATGCTCAGCGTATAGAGCGGGGTGCCGGCCAGCGGGCGTTTGCCAGCTGGCGGAACCCGAGGGTCACGTTGCCACGCAGCGGGAAGTGCAGGCGGGTATCCAGCTTCGCTCCCGCTTGTCGAGATCAATATCCTGATACCAGACGTTCTCGTCGCGCAGGGTGTTAATAGTGTATCCAGCACCCCTAAGTAGCGCACGTCGAGTACGCGCGATATCCGCCGCCTTGAAGTTAAAGCGCGGCAGGCGCAGATCCAGCGCCAGGCTACAGAGCATCGCCCCGACAGCCGCAGTGGATTTCGGGTTGCCGATGCGCCCCTGCTGGCTGAACGGATACCACTCATGCACCCGGTACTTATCCAGCCACACTATCCGGCTGACAGGCACCGGCTGCAGATGGCGGATCAGCGCCTGTACCCCTGGCAGACAGCCAGGACGCCCGGTGATCAGCAGAATATCGCAGGCGTAATGGGAGATGGCTTCTGCCACGGCGTGCAGCGGCGCGGCCAGGGTAAAGTGCCCGGCCAGCATCGCATCCTGCATCTCGCGGAAGTTGACGTGCAGCGGCACGGCGAACAGGTCGAACGGCTCAGCGCCAGCAGGCAGGGCGTGTTCGATGGCCTGCTGCAGATAGTTCATCACGTTGCGCGTGGGCTTGCGGGTCAGCAGATCGCCAAAGGTGGCGTGCAGCCCGTCGAGCGGATCGTCGATATCGCTGGCTTCCCAGGCAGCGAGGATCGCATGTCCAATCGGCATAAACAGCTGCAACGCCGTCTGCTGGCGCAGCACTGCCTGGGTGTCGATGCGCCCCGAATCGCCAAACAGCGAGGCCATTAGCAACGAGGCATCAGCAATGCCGGATTTTTGCAGCTGCGTTTGCAGGGCAGGCAATACGTAACGCTGGATCACATCCAGCAGGGTGTCATCGCCCGCCACCTTAAAGCCTTCACGGAACAGCAGCTGCGGCGTGATTTTGACGTTACTGCCAGAACCGTCGTCGAGCTGGTAGTGGGTGATCGCCATATCGGTCGTCCCGCCGCCGATATCAATCGAGGCCACGCGCAGGGCGCGACCCGGCGCACAGCCTGGCTCTGGCTCGCGATCCGGGCGGGCCACGGCCGCGAAGAAGTCTTCGGTCTGGCCGTTGTAATGGGAAATGGCTTCGTTATAGAGCCAGACCAGTTGGCCGCAGCTGGCTTCGTCCCACTCCATCTGGATCTCCGGCACCGGAACCACGCTCTTCCTCCTGCTGCTTACGGCTGGAGAAATCGTCATCCTGCGGGTGCCAGCCCATTGCTTTCCAGACGATGGCAATCGCCCTCGAACATGCGGCGGCGGAAGATTTCACGCTCCTGCTTCGGCATGGCCGAGGGCAGGGTGAGGATCAGGGTGCGCAGCTGACGCGGCGAGGCCGGGAAGCCCAGACGCAGACGGGTAGCCACGCTGTTAATCTGCCCCAGCGCTTGCGCCAGCAGTTCGCACAGCCATATGGGTCATCAGGGTGCTGCGGCTGTACTGCGGCGAGAAGACCGGCAGACGCTCATCCTGTGGCAGGGTGAACAGCGGCTGGCCATCATCGTTCATCAGGTTCATCAGCGGGAAGGCGGTCGCCAGCGGCTCGCGCTGGGTTTTGCTGTTCATCTGGCTGAAGTGCCAGTCCTGCACCACCGGGGTTTCATCCCACAGGTAGCGGCGCGGGCTGGAAATGCCGCTGTTGCCTTCCGTGCCCAGACGCTGGGTCGCCAGCTTCCGCGCTTCGTCGCCGACGCGCACGATGGACGGCCAGACAAAGGCATCTTCGCGGCCGCTCTCCACCGAGAAGTGCTGCTTGCCGAAGCGGGCTTCGGAAAACTCCAGACGGCTGGTAAACAGCGGTTCATTAAGGAACTGCGGCTCGCTCAGGGAGCGCACCTGCAGCTCGGCGGTCTGACGCAGGCCGTCGTTGGCGTCGCCGTGATCTTCGATGATCACGCCGCAAGTATGGGTATTACCCACATCCAGAATCAGATCCACCGGGATAGCCGGGGTGCTGAGGGTATGGGTAACGAATTTCACTTCCGGCACCGTGAGCTGTTCGCCCAGCATGGCCAGGATGTTTAGCCAGTGCGCCTGATACTCAAAGTTACGCATCGCCAGCTGTAGCTCGCGTTCGGCGCGGTTCTCCACACCGGTGGCGTACTGGGTAAAGGCCTCACGTAAGCCAGCCGTCAATCCAGGTTTGATCGAGGAAGTTCGCCACCTCGTCATCGCGCCAGGCCAGTGCGAAGCGGGTGCCATTGAGAATGTCGTTCTCCACCGGCGACAGGGCGCTGGTGGCGTGCGCGGCAATCTGGCTGTCCAGCGCCAGAGTCACACGGTGGCTGTTCCCGGCGTTGTCCGGGGTATCGAGCTTGCGCACCTGCACCCGCGCCCAGTTATCCGGCCATCAACGAAGGTGCGTGGTGGGTTAAAGCGGAAAAACGGCAGCGGCAGCCAGACGCCGTCCAGCACCGCCAGCGACTGCTGGAGCAGGATAGTGCTTTCGGGTTTAACCACTTCCGGTTGTCCACCGCCTGTGGCAGGCAGGGTGTAGCGGCCATTCACCAGATCGAAATCCAGGCGCAGCAGGGGGCCGTTGGCCGTTTTACGCACGAAGCGTCCACTCTGGGCGGAGTCTTGCGGCGTCAGGCCAAAATCAAGAAACTGCACGCCACTGTTCGCAATCAGCGTGACGCTCTGTTTGTAGTCGCAAAGATTTACCAGCATAGGATCACGCACCTGCCTTCCTGAATGTCAATGGAACCACGGTTTTTGCGTCGTAGCGCGCGCTGCATTCCGCCACATCATTCGTACCGGCTTTACAGGTAATTTCCGGCATCGGATAGCGGGAGCCATCGGTGCAGCGGGCATTGCCACGGGTTTTAATCAGCAGCTCACCGTTGCTGTGCAGCCCGGAGAAGACCTCCACGCGGCAGACGATGTTGTCACCGTGAACGACGCGGGCCGTCCCTTTATTGTTTTGAATCTGATAGCGCAGTGACGGTGGCTTGCCGGTGATCGGGTCAGTCACATCCAGCATTACTCGCCAGCTGCCGTTAAGAAAACGGGTCGAGCCGGATTTCACCTGACTGGCCTCCATTACCATCGCCTCTCTCGGGATCGCGGTAATCACCACCGGCTCAGCCGCGACTGGGGTCGGGGCTTTTTCTGCGACCACTTCGGCCTGATGCAGGGGTAAATTCAGCGGCAGAGGTTCAACGGCGGCGACCGGTTCAGGCTCGATGGCCACCGGGGCGGCCGCCACGGTTTTAACCGGCTCTGGGGCGGGTGCGTGCTTCGGCCACATCAATGGGGCGGCAACGGCGGCCATCACCACGGCGGCGACCGGCAGGGACCACAGCGGAACGCGGCGTTTTTTGGCCGCTACGGCCACCGGGGTCGGTTCCGGCTCTGGCGCTGGTGCTGGCTCGCGAGGGGTCATCACCGGGGCGGGATGCGCCTCGTAGAGATCGTCGGCGGTGATATGGACTTTCGCCGGGGCGGCAACCAGCGGTTCATCGGCTTTTTCAAAGACGAGGGTCGGTTCCGGCTCGGGTTCTGGCTCCTCAACCGGGGCAGGCATTGGGACCGGCACCAGGGAGGCGCGCAGGCAGTCGAGAACATCCTCGCGCGCATTTTCATTGAGGTTTACAAAACCCCAGAAGGTGATCACCGGTTTGCCATCCACCAGGAACAGGAAGTTTTCCCCCGGGAACTGAAACGCTTTTGACAGCAGGGAACCAAACAGTTGCTGGGCGGTTTTTTGGCGACTGGAGCGATTTTTTGCTCAGGGACTCCACGCTGGACAGGGTGCTTTCCAGCAGGCGCAGCGCCCGGAAGCGCGCATCTTCATCGGCGGCTTTCCAACTGATAACGGTGCCTTCCGTGGGCGAGTACCAGTCAACCCGGTCGCCTTCATCATTGACCTGCGGGATCGCCAGGGTTTCGACGATCGACTGCTGTTTGCGCAGGCGCAGGGCCTCCACGGATTTGCAATGCTGATTCAAATACGGCCTGTCCGCCGCCGCCAACGGCCTGAAAATCATCAAGATTGCCGCTGCGTAAAAGGGTTTTTGCCACGATTTGGTCCCATAGACTTTTTCACGCGTCTACTTTACGAAATCTGGTGGCAAGCAAACGGCAGAAGAGACGGCAAAAGGGGCGATTTCTTACAGCATTGAGGCCGCGGAAAGTGCTTGACGTTGAATGTACCTTAAGGCAAATCACTGTTTCGCTGCTGGTGAGAAAATCAGCGGAAATAACTGCTTTAGAATAACCTGATAGTGTTTCGTTATTTGCCAGGGAACAGTGGCTGTGCTGTTATTACCATTCCATATAATAAAACCAAACAGGTAATAACTATGTCCACAGGGAAAACTCTCCTCGCGCTGGCATTAAGCGCGCTGTTGCCGGCAGGTGCCGCATGGGCGGCCAATAACGACACCATTATCTACTGCTCAGAGGCCTCGCCTGAGTCGTTTAACCCGCAGATTGCCAGCTCCGGCCCGACCTTTGTTGCCAGCTCGCAGGTGCTCTATAACCGCCTGATTAATTTTGATCCGGTGAAAAATACGCCGGTGCCGTCGCTGGCGGAATCCTGGACCATCTCCCCGGATGGCAAAACCTATACCTTTACCCTGCGCAAAGGGGTGAAGTTTAACAGCAACAAATTCTTCAAGCCGACCCGCGACTTTAATGCCGATGACGTTATTTTCTCGGTGCTGCGTCAGAAAGACCCTAATCATCCGTATCACAAGGTGTCACAGGGCAACTACGAATACTTCAACGACGTCGGCCTGGATAAACTGATCCAGGAGGTGAAGAAGGTGGATGACACCCACGTCCAGTTTTGTGCTGAGTGAACCGAATGCCGCGTTCCTTGCCGACTGGGGGATGGACTTCGCCTCGATCCTGTCCGCAGAATATGCCGACGCGATGATGAAGAAAGGCACGCCGGAGAATGTCGATACCTGGCCGATCGGTACCGGGCCATACGTGCTGCAACAGTATAAAACCGACTCGCTGATCCGTTATCTGGCTAACCCGAACTACTGGGATGGCGCGGTGCCAACCAAACATCTGATCTTCTCCATTACGCCTAACGTCGAAACCCGTCTGGCGAAGCTGCAGACCAACGAGTGCCAAATCATTCCTGCGCCATCGCCGGTGCAGTTTGATGTGATCAAGAAGAATAAAGATCTGACCCTGCACTCGGTGGATGCGCTGAACGTCGGCTATCTGGCGTTTAACACCGAGAAAAAGCCGTTTGATAACGTACTGGTGCGCCAGGCGCTGAACTACGCCACCGACAAAAACGCCATTATCAATGCGGTATTCCTCGGTTCCGGTACGGTCGCAAAATCGCCGATCCCGCCGAATATGATGGGCTTTAATAAAGATTTAAAAGACTACGGTTACGATCCTGAAAAAGCGAAAGCGCTGCTGAAACAGGCCGGGCTGGAGCAGGGGGCGGAAGTGACGCTCTGGTCAATGCCGGTGCAACGTCCGTACAACCCGAACTCACGCCGCATTGCCGAGATGATCCAGAACGACTGGGCGAAGGTGGGCATTAAAGCGAAAATCGTTTCGTATGAATGGGGCGAATATCTCTCCGGGATGCGTAAAGGCGAGCACGACAGCGCGCTGTTTGGCTGGATGTCGGATAACGGCGACCCGGATAACTTTGCCGATGTGCTGCTGGGCTGCGACAGTATTAAAACCGGCTCCAATGCCGCACGCTGGTGCGACAAGGGCTATGATGACCTGGTGAAAAAAGCGAAGCTCACCAGCGATCCGGCAGACCGTGCGAAGCTTTACAGCCAGGCACAGGAGATCTTCTACCAGCAGGCCCCGTGGATTGCGCTGGCTAACGGCAAAACCTTCTATGCTACCCGCAGCAACGTCAGCGGATATAGCGTGAGCCTGATGGGAAGCGATTTCTCGAAGGCGAAATTAAACTGAGTGGAGTGCGGATTTAACCCTTCACTCTGACCCTCTTCCCCTCGGGGAGAGGGCAGGAATCCCAGGCCCGGCCAGCGTAACCCGCCGGGCCAACAACTAAGGAGTGACAATGTCACATTTAGAGGACGTCATTGCCCGCGTGGATGCGGCGGTAGCCGAAAGCGTGATCGTGCATATGAACGAACTGCTGATCGAATTAAGCGAAGACAACGAACTCAGCCGTGAAGATCGCTATGTTCAGCAGCAACGTCTGCGCACGACCATCGCCCATCACGGCAAACACTATAAAGAGGAGCAGGAAGCCCGCCAGGAGAGCCTGACCAAAGGCGGGGTGATCCTCTGACGTCAGAACTGGCGCCGGGCGACTAACCAGGCGCCAATCACCAGCAGTACCGCGCCACACACCGGGCCAATCAGCGCCCTCAGCGGCACGCCCTGGCTGCGCACCACGTCCATCACCAGGCCACCAATCAACTGGCTGGCGACCAGCACGGCAATGGTCGTGGCTGCCCCGACATACTGATACCCGCTGATGCTGGCAAAAACGAAAAACGATCCCAGCAGGCCGGGAATTAAGGTCCACCAGCGCACCGTATGCAACAGCTCGCTGAATCCGGCAACACCGTTTTTAATCAGCAGGATCGACACAAAGAGCACAATCCCCACCAGCGAGTTGAGCAGCATGGCAATAAGAATGGTGCTTGAGGTCTGGGTGATGCGCACCATCAGGGTATTCTGCACCACCAGGCCAATGCCTGCCGCCGCCAGAAACACCAGCGTCAGGGACTGATTCATCCGATGGCGTCCGGGTCGGTGCGATCGTCCAGCTGCAGCTGCATAAAGGTCAGGTCGAGCCAGCGGCCAAACTTGGTGCCCACCTGCGGCATCTGGCCGGTGGTCACAAACCCCAGGGTCTCATGCAGATGAATGGAGGCGCTGTTCTGCGCTTCAATTCCCGCCACCATGACGTGTTTGCCGATGCGACGCGCCTCCGCGATCAAAGCTTTCATTAGCGCGCGGCCAATGCCTTTGCCCTGATGACCGGGGTGAACATATACCGAGTGCTCAACGGTATGACGGAAGCCATCAAATGCGCGCCAGTCACCGAATGAGGCATAGCCCGTCACCACCTCGTTCTCCACGCTCACCAGCACCGGATAGCCGGCCAGCTGACGCGCTTCGAACCATGCAATACGGTTATCGGTATCGACCGTGGCATCGTTCCAGATCGCGGCGGTGTGCAGAACCGCATGGTTGTAGATTTCACCGATGGCGGCGCAATCCTCTTTGCAGGCGTGACGAATAATCATGGAGTTCCTCTGGGTGGGTGTGTTCACTATAGTGGTACATAACGTCACAATATTACACAGGTTGGCTGACTTATCGCTACGCTATAAGTCATATCTTTTTGTTATGAAAAAAGCACCTTGTAATCCATTACTTACACTATAGTATTACGCGATGAATACTATGCCAGACAATATCAATGAACGGATCAGCGCCCGCATCCGACTGGAACGCGAATCCCGCGGCTGGTCGCTGAGCGAGCTGGCGGAACGCGCCGGTGTCTCCCGGGCGATGATCCATAAAATTGAACGCTCAGGGAGCAGCCCGACGGCCACGATGCTGGCCCGGCTCTCCGGCGCGTTTGGCATCAGCATGTCTACGCTTATTGCCCGGGCGGAACTGCAGGAAGGTAAGCTGTTGCGTTTTGCCAACCAACCGGTCTGGCGCGACCCGCAAACGCACTATCTGCGGCGTCACGTCTCACCGCGCAGCGATCTTCCTATCGACCTGGTGCAGGTTGAACTTCCCGCTGGCAGCGATGTGCCCATGCCTGCCTCTTCTTATGCCCTTGCTCGCCAGCTGATCTGGCTGCAGTCGGGCGAACTGGTCTTTCAGGAAGGCGATACCCGCCACGAAATGCGTGCCGGGGACTGCCTGGAACTGGGGCCGCCGAACGATTGCCGTTTTATCAATGAAAGCCCTGAACCCTGCGTGTATCTGGTCGTGCGGCTCAATCAATCCGGCTCATAATGCAAAGGCAGGCAGAGGGATCTACAGCTAGTCTCTAAGGACATTTGTGTAAAATGGAGTGAGTTATGAGTCAGCCTTCTGTATCAAACCGTCGTTGGGTTCTCGCCTCGCGTCCACAGGGCGCGCCAGTTGCCGACAATTTCCGTCTGGAAGAACAACCTGTGCCTGCGCTTGCTGACGGGCAGATCCTGCTTCGTACCATCTGGTTGTCACTGGACCCTTATATGCGTGGCCGCATGAGCGATGCGCCGTCCTACTCGCCACCGGTTGAGATTGGCGCGGTGATGGTGGGCGGCACGGTCAGCCGCGTCGAGCAGTCGAACCACCCGGACTACACCGCCGGTGAATGGGTACTCGGCTACAGCGGCTGGCAGGAGTATGACGTCTCCGACGGCAGCGGGTTGGTCAAGCTGGGTGATAACCCGCAACACCCCTCCTGGGCGTTAGGCGTGCTGGGCATGCCGGGATTTACGGCCTACATGGGTCTGCTGGATATTGGCCAGCCAAAAGAGGGCGAAACGCTGGTGGTGGCTGCCGCGACCGGTCCGGTGGGCGCAACTGTCGGGCAGATTGGCAAGCTGAAAGGCTGCCGGGTCGTGGGTGTTGCTGGTGGGGCGGAGAAATGCCGCCACGCAACCGAGGTGCTGGGCTTTGACCAGTGTATCGACCACCATGCCGACGATTTCGCCGACCAGCTGGCGCAGGCCTGCCCGGACGGGATCGACGTCTATTACGAAAACGTCGGCGGGAAGGTGTTCGACGCCGTGCTGCCGCTGTTAAACACCGGCGCGCGCGTTCCGGTGTGCGGTCTGGTGAGTGGATATAACGCGACCGATTTGCCGGAAGGCCCGGACAGACTGCCCTTGCTGATGGGGACGATACTGAAAAAACGTATTCGTATGCAGGGCTTTATCATCAACCAGGACTATGGACATCGCATTGAAGAGTTCCAAAAGGAGATGGGCCGCTGGGTTAACGAAGGCAAAATCCACTATCGGGAGCAAGTGGTTGATGGGCTTGACAATGCACCAGAATCGCTAATCGGCCTGCTGGAAGGTAAGAATTTCGGCAAAGTCGTGATACGCGTCGCGAAGGATAACGAATAGTACTTGTAAGGGCGGGTAAAACCGCCCTTAAGGGCTATGCAAAAATCCGAATAACGTCTTTAATAATACATGTCTACAATAACTCATCCGCAAAAAAGACGGATGAGATACCTAAAGAAATTTATTAATTTTAGTTCTGTTTTTATGCGGTCAAGAATACCAGGCATGCAGATACAGGATATATCATCACGCGTCGCTTCACGCCTTTTGCCCTTTGGGAAAAGGCGTTTTGCATCTGTTACAGGAATTGAACATGCTTGATTTGGATAATATAGAAAAAGCGCAGCGCATGAGTCTGACGACTCAGGTTGAAGTGGCGCTTAAAGGGGCGTTAATTGCCGGTTCACTCAGGCCAGGGTCACGTCTTGTGACGAAAGAGATTGCCGATAAATTAGGCACCAGTATCACTCCGGTTCGTGAAGCATTACTGCGGTTGGTCTCCGCAGGCGTCTTACACGCTGCACCGGCTCAGGCTTTTCTGGTGCCAGAAGTGACTCAGGTGGGGTATGACGAAGTCAACAGGATCCGTCGGGAGCTGGAGATGATGGCGGTTGCCGCAGCCTGCGAACGCATGACGGACAGCAAGCTTGATGAGCTTCGTAAACTTAGTGAGGCGTTTCACGACGCCATGAGCAGCAACGATGTGGAGAAATCCCTGGAGGCAAACCGTATCTTCCGCTTTACCCTGTACAAGCAGGCAGAAATGCCTACCCTGTGCGCGCTGATCGAACAGCTGTGGATGCGGATCGGACCCTGCTTTAATTACTTTCACGATCAGGACATCGACCTGCCCGCTGCCAGCTATCGCTACGATGAATTACTCGACGCGCTGGAAAAACGTGATGTGGAACGGTGCCGCGCGGCTGTCGCCGACGTCGTGGACAAAGCGAACAGCCTGATCATGCAGCAATATTTAGCGTAATACGCAACCGTCCGCGAAACGCTCTTTTTTAATATTACCGCTTCGCTTGTTTATTCCCGGCAGACGATCGCCTGCCGGGAAAATTAATTACTCAAAGCGGTAAGAGATTGCTAAACCGACGCCATAATTACGTCCTGGCGCTGGCTCGTAATAACGTCCGTTAGACTCATTAACGATGACTGAACCGATATATTCTTTATCGAACAGATTATCCACGCGGCCAAAGACGTCCATTCCCCAGTTACCCACATTCAGCTTATAACCGGTGTTCAGCCCTACGACGGTATAAGAGGGCGCTTTGGCGGTGTTTTCGTCATCGGCCTCGATATCGCTCATATAACGCACATCCGATCCGGCATACCAGCCCTCTTCAGGCTGCCAGCCAAAGGAAGCATAGCCCATATTGCGCGCAATGCCTGGCATCCGGTTGCCCTCACAGTCAGCAGCACCGCACACGTTGCTGCGGTAGGTCGCATCCAGCCAGGTCCAGGCCATTTTCAGCTTCCAGTTTTCGGCAAACTGCTGGTCAAGAGAGAGTTCCATTCCCTGGCGACGGGTTTTACCGGCGTTTTTGTAGCTGGTGCGCCCGCCTGAACTGGCGTCGACAACGATCTCATCGTCAGTGTCGGTGCGGAACAGCGCCGCAGTGAACAGGCCATTGCCGATCCGCGTTTTGCTTCCCACCTCATAAGTATTGTTGGTGGATGGCTTCAGGCCGAAGTTCAGGCCGCTCTGGTTGTCGGAACGGTAGGAGAGTTCGTTGATGGTCGGGGTTTCAAAACCACGGCCAGCAGCGGCATAGACGTTCCAGGCATCGGTGACGCGATATTTCAGCGCGCCTGCCGGGAGCCACTTGTGGTAGCTGGCCTCACCGCTGTCATCCCCGTTGGCTCCTTGCACATAGTGATCGTTCGAGTCGAACCACACGGAGCTGTAGCGTACACCCGCGTCGAGGGAGAGCTTTTTGCGTCAGCTGCCAGTTCGTTTGCAGGTAGGGATCGACGTTCCACATGAGGTTGCGCTCATCGCGGCGTTTCGCCCCTTTAACGCCATAATCCGGCGCGCCGTTGTTCATCACGAAGTTTTCATACCCGCGACGATTTTCGCTCAGGTTTTCGTAGTTCAGGCCGGTGGTGAACGTCATCGGCACCAGCAACTCCCCACGGTGGGTCCAGCGGGTGTCGATCCCCTGATAGTGGCGCTGCATGTCAATCACGCCGCCAGCATGGGTTGGCCGCAGCTGCGGCTGGTAGGGGATTGACTGGTACTGGGTCATCTCACGTTCGCCCGCGTAGGCCATCACGCTGAGGTCGTCCTGCGCGCTCAGCTGACGCTCATAGCGCAGGCCCCGCCTGGGTCTGCTTAATAGTTTTGCGGGTGTTGTACTGATCCCCGCGCGGGGACTGGCGTGGGTTATCCCGCCACTCCTGATAGTCCAGTCCGCCGGGATCGTTGGCTTTCATATCGACGCTGTTAAAGATCAGGCTCAGCTTGCTGGCGTCGTCGATGCGCACGCCCAGTTTGGCATTGGCGAGATTTTTACGCGCTCCGCTGTGATCGCGATAGCCGTGGGTGGTGAAGCGGGTGGTGGAGACGGTGTAATCCACATCCCCGGGCTGGGTGCCGTCGCCCATCGCGCCGGTGGCCTTCATGCCGTAGCGCCAGCTACCGTAACTGCCGTAATAGCTGCTGGCCTCCACGGTGGTGGGCTGGCGTCCGGTTTCGGTGGTCATATTAATCACACCGCCTGAGGCGTTGCCGTACAGGGCAGAAAACGGCCCGCGCAGGACTTCCACACTTTCGATGCTGTTGAGATCGATATTCGAGGTTTGCCCCTGACCGTCCGGCATGGTGGCCGGAATACCGTCCACATAAAGACGAATGCCGCGCACCCCGAAGGTGGAGCGGGCGCCGAAACCGCGGGTGGAGAGCTGGAGATCCTGAGCGTAGTTCTGGCGGTTCTGGATCTGCAGCCCCGGCACGCTGCCGAGTGATTCGGAGAGGTTAATACGCGGCGTGGCCTGGCGTATATCATCGCCATTGACGACGCTAACCGCAGCAGGGGTATCCAGCTCAGAGAGCGTTTGCGGCGACGCGCTGACGATCATGGTTTGCTCTTCTGCCGCCATAGCGGCGACGGGAGAAAAAATAACGGGAACCAACAACAGAGGAAGTGAAACCTTACGGGCAGAAATGATTTTCATGAATACAACCGGTTAAGGAAAGAACGAACCAAATGGAACATGTGCCTGTATGGTAAATCTTTTGTAAATATATTGAAAACCATAACAGCACATAGCGTTAAGCAAAGTGTAGGTTAAATCAGCGGATAGGCCTGTGACGATCAAGAATTACTCCACATTGCGATAAATAATGATTACTATTCTCATCCATAATCAGGCGAAGCGATGACTTTGTCGGCCGGAAGCGATGTCAGCGATACCATTTACGTTAAAAGGGAGTTGTTATGAATTTACGTCACCTGTGCTCGCCGCGTCTGCGTGGCTCACTGTTATTAGGTTCGCTGCTGATTGCCGGGACCTTTAATGTTCATGCCGCCGAAGAGATGCTGCGTAAAGCGGTTGGTAAAGGCGCGTATGAGATGGCCGTCAGCCAGCAGGAGAACGCGCTGTGGGTCGCCACCACGCAGAGCCGCAAAACCGACAAGGGTGGGGTGGTTTACCGTCTCGATCCGCTGACGCTGGAAGTGACACAGGCCATTCATAGCGATCTGAAACCTTTTGGCGCGACCATCAACAACGCCACCCAGACGCTGTGGTTCGGTAACACTACCAACAGTGCCGTAACGGCGATTGACGCGAAAACCGGTGACGTGAAGGGCCGTCTGGTGCTCGACGAGCGTAAGCGCAGCGAAACCGTTAAACCGCTGCAGCCGCGTGAGCTGGTGGCAGATGACACCACCAATACCGTCTATATCACCGGCATCGGTAAAGAGAGCGTGATCTGGGCAGTGGACGGCGAAACGCTGAAGCTGAAAGAGACCATTACCGGCACCGGCAAGTTCAGCACCGGCCTGGCGCTGGATGCGCAGGCTAAGCGCCTGTACACCACCAACGGTGACGGCGAGCTGCTAACCATCGACACCGCGACCCACAAAATCATCGCGCGCAAAAAACTGCAGGACGACGGGAAAGAGCACTTCTACCTGAACCTGAGCCTCGACGTGAAAGGCCAGCGCGCCTTTATTACCGACTCTAAGCAGCCGGAAGTGCTGGTGATCTCCCTGAAAGACGGCAGCATCATCAGCAAAGTGTCCGCCCCGGAATCCCTGGCGGTGCTGTTTAACCCGGCGCGCGATGAAGCCTACGTGACCCACCGTGAAGCGGGCAAGGTGAGCGTGATTGATGCGAAAACCTACAAAGTGACCAAAACCCTCGACACCCCGACCTTCCCGAACAGCCTGGCGCTCTCCGCCGACGGTAAAACCCTGTTCGTTACGGTGAAGCAGAAATCTTCCCGCCAGCAGGAAGCCACCCAGCCGGATGACGTGATTCCGCATCGCGCTGTAAGGCCTGTTTTCCCTCTCCCGTTGGGGAGAGGGATCCCCCCAAAAAATTGGCACGATCGGCTGCCTCTCCTGATACTGGCACGGTCGGCTGCCTCTCCTGATACTGGCACGGTCGGTACCCTCTGCTGATACTGGCACGATAGGCTCTCTCTCCTGATACTGGCACAGTCGGCTCCCTCTCCTGATATTGGCACGGTCAGCTCCCTCTCCCCTTATGGGGAGAGGGTTGGGGGTGAGGGGAACATGCGGCTCAGGTGGCGGTTCCGTTCACCTTAGGTTCTGCACTTCTCTGCCAGCCGCGTCACCCGTGAACGTGTGAAGGGGGCTCGCCGCCGCCCCCTTCACAATCCCGGCTCCCGGCCAGGAAAATCGCCGCTTCGCGGTGCACTCAGCTTATTCCTCCAGGCTTTCGGGTCGGGCACCAGCCTGCATCCCTGCAGGCTATGCCCTCTCGGCGCGTCCCTGCGCCTCGCCCCCGGCCTTACGGAAACGCTTCGTCGATTTTCAGCCGGACAGGGGAGTCGCTGTAAGTCTTTTAAAATACTGTGATGATTTTATTGCTTTGAGGGCAGTGAAATTACTGGGGATCTTTCAGCCCGGTGGGTTAGGGAAAGAACCAGGACCGCCTGCCGCCGGGCAAAGAGGGCAGATATACACTCATGTTATTGCGGACGCTGGCACAGGCCGCTTGCCAGCTCCGTGAACACCGCAATGATCGCCGGTAGCGCCTTCTGCGGGTCCGGGCTGGCTGCTATCCAAAGCGCGGCATTCATGGCGGCGCTGTTTAACATATAGGCCGCGGCGTCAGCGTCCACGGTTTTGATCACGCCGCGTTCGAGCAGTTGGGTGAGGGTCTGGCGGGTGGATTCAAGGCAGCTCAACTGCCCCGGCCATTGGGCGGGATCGCCCAGAAAACGCCGGACCATCAAGCAGAACGATTCGCCGCACTTCAGGGTCGAGCGCCATTTTGATATAGGCGACGCCTTCCGCTAACAGTTTCTCCCAGTCATCTCCCGCATCAGCGGCTTCAGCCTTGGCCTGTTGCGCCATTTCGCCGTCCATCTGGGCCACAACGGCGGCGAGAAGCCCCTTTTTATCGCCAAAATTGTGGTAGAGCGCCCCGCGGGTAAGGCCCACGCTGGCGGTGAGTTCATCCATGGATGCCGCGGCAAAGCCCTTCTCGGCAAAGGCTTTTCGCGCTGCCATAAGCAGTTTTGCTCGGTTCTCTTCCATCGTTTCGCTGCGGCGTTTAACAACCATAGGTTCTCCATCTTCATTTGACATACGCGGCGTATGTGTGATTAATTTAACATACGCCGCGTATATTAAAGCATTCGTACGCGCTGCGCTTTACGTTTTTCACCCATTGATAATGTACAGGATACCTTATGATCCAGCGCGAACCGGTTTTCCCCGCCAACCGACATGCTCTTTATGAAGAACACGGTTATTCTGCCGCCATTCGTTCCGGCGATTTACTGTTTGTGTCCGGCCAGGTGGGCAGCCGCGCCGATGGCACGCCGGAGCCGGACTTTGCCGCTCAGGTGCAACTTGCGTTCGATAACCTGAAAGCGACGCTGGCCGCGGCGGGGTGTACGTTTGATGATCTGATCGATGTCACCACCTTCCATACCGATCCGCAAAATCAGTTTGCAACCATCATGCAGGTCAAACAGGCCATTTTTCCCCATCCGCCATACCCGAACTGGACAGCCGTGGGCGTAACCTGGCTGGCTGGATTTGATTTCGAAATTAAGGTGATTGCCCGGGTTCCTGCGCAGGCCCGTTAGGGCCGGGCAAGCGCAGCGCCGCCGGGAAAAGGGGGGAGCACATATAAAAAACGGTCACCTGAGTGACCGTTTTGTTTTTTATCTGGACGTCTCTTCTACCAGCGGACTGTCCCGATTTTCATCGTCCGGGTGTTTCGGCGCGGTGCTGTGGATCTCATGCACGCGCTTACGCACGCCAAACCAGCCAGCCACCAGCAGGACGGCCAGCAGAGGGATAGTGGCGATGGTATAGGTGCCGTTCGGGTAGTCGAACGCCATCAGAACCAGGACGCTGAACAGGAACAGCAGGGTCAGCCAGGAGGTTACCGGTGCGCCCGGCATTTTGAAGCTCACTTCCGCCGCGGTGCCTGCTTTAATCGCTTTGCGCAGACGCATCTGGCACACCACGATAAAGGCCCAGGAGGCGATGATGCCCAGTGCCGCCACGTTCAGTACGATCTCAAATACCTGCGATGGCACCAGATAGTTCAGGAACACGCCAAAGACGTAGACCACCAGGGTCGCCAGAATGCCCGCATACGGTACCTGCTGCTTGCTCATCTTCGACATAAACTTCGGCGCAGAGCCGCCCATCGACATGGAGCGCAGGATACGGCCAGTGGAGTACAGGCCGGAGTTCAGGCTGGAGAGCGCCGCGGTCAGGACCACGATGTTCATGATGCTGCCTACGTAAGGCACGCCGAGCTTCGAGAAGAAGGTGACGAACGGACTTTGGCCCGCCTGATAGGCGTTCCACGGCAGGAGCAGCACCAGCAGCACGACGGAGCCGACATAGAACAGGCCGATACGCCAGATAACGCTGTTAATCGCTTTTGGCACCATGTTCTCTGGATCTTTACATTCGCCCGCCGCCGTTCCCACCAGCTCAATAGAGGCAAAGGCGAACACCACGCCCTGGACCAATACCAGCGCAGGCAACAGGCCGTGCGGGAAGAAACCGCCGTTATCGGTGATCAGGTGGAAGCCGGTCATGTTGCCGTCGAGCGGTTTGCCGCTACCGAGGAACACCGTACCGACGACCAGGAAGATGACAATCGCCAGCACCTTAACCAGTGCAAACCAGAACTCCATCTCGGCGAACCACTTCACGCCAATCATGTTCATGGTGCCGACAATCGCCAGCGCGCCAAGGGCAAACACCCACTGCGGCACATCGCCAAACGCGCCCCAGTAGTGCATGTACAGCGCTACCGCGGTGATATCCACGATCCCGGTCATCGCCCAGTTAACGAAGTACATCCAACCTGCAACATAGGCCGCTTTTTCACCGAGGAACTCACGGGCATAAGAGACGAAGCTGCCGCTGGAGGGACGGTGTAACACCAGTTCGCCCAGGGCACGCAGGATAAAGAAGGAGAAGATACCGCACACCAGATAGACCAGTGCGAGGGCCGGGCCAGCCATTTGCAGACGGGCGCCTGCACCTAAAAACAGCCCCGTACCGATAGCGCCGCCGATGGCGATCATCTGCACCTGACGGTTGCCCATCGCCTTGTGGTAGCCCTCTTCGTGGGCATTCAGCCAGCGACGTTTCGCAGCGTGATGATCGGCTGCGCTTTTATTGCTTGTTTTCATTGAGTTACCTGTTTACCTGTCAAAATCACTCTCATGATGTCCGTACCCGGCGGTCGCAATACAAACGATTGCTCATGCACGGAAATGCGCTGCCTTTCCAGTCATTCTGCGTATGGATAAGGCAAAAAACATGGCGAAGCATCCTACCTGCAATTAATGATCGACGCAAAAAATAACGGAGTGAAAGTGATATGTATCGAACTAAATTTTTCGCCGCCACGATTTATGAATCCTGCTCATAACCACAAGCATTTGTCGGCTGTAGTACGCATAAATAAATGTGCCTACAGTAGAGACGATCAGACAACGACCCTTGAGGTGAAAAATGCAACAACGACAACTGGGTAAAAATGGCTTAACGGTCTCAGCGCTTGGCTTCGGCTGCATGGGACTGAGCCACGGCTATGGTCCGGCCACGGATAAACAGCAGGCTATCGCCCTGATTCGTGCCGCGGTGGATAAAGGTGTGACCTTCTTTGATACCGCCGAGATCTATGGCCCGTATCTCAACGAGGATGTCGTGGGGGAAGCCCTGGCCCCGGTGAGGGACCAGGTGGTGATTGCAACGAAGTTCGGGTTTGATTGCGAACAGCCCGGCCAGGTGCTTAACAGCCGGCCAGAACATATCCGCGCGGCGGTGGAAGGGTCGTTAAAACGACTGAAAACGGACGTTATCGATCTCTATTACCAGCATCGGGTCGATCCTGATGTGCCAATTGAAGAGGTGGCGGGTACCATTGCCGATCTGATTGCCGAAGGCAAAGTGAAGCACTTTGGCCTATCGGAAGCCGGTGTGGAAACCATCCGCCGCGCCCACGCGATCTATCCGGTTAGCGCTTTGCAAAGTGAATATTCCCTGTGGTGGCGCGAGCCGGAGCAGGCCATTCTGCCGCTGCTGCAAGAGTTGAGTATCGGCTTCGTGCCGTTCAGCCCGCTCGGGAAAGGTTTTTTGACCGGGACGATTAACGCTGGCACGACCTTTGACAGCAGTGATTTTCGTAACCAGGTGCCGCGCTTTAGCGAAACTGCGCGTCAGGCCAACCAGCAGTTGGTAGAGGTGGTGCAGCAGCTGGCAGCAGAGCAGGGCGCGACGCCTGCGCAAGTGGCCCTCGCATGGCTGCTGGCGAAAGCGCCATGGATTGTGCCGATCCCCGGCACCACAAAAATGCACCGACTGGAAGAGAACCTCGGCGCGGCAGGCGTGACGTTGTCACCGGAAGCGCTGAACCACATCAACCAGACGCTGGCCAACATTGACGTGGTAGGCGATCGTTATCCGCAACATTTGCAGGCCCGGGTCGGGAAATAAACTACGTTTGACGTAACGCGTCGACCAGCAGGGAAAAGGCAGTGGTGTGCTGGCGGCGGCTGGGGTAGTAAAGACGGTAGCCATCAAACGCCGGGCAGTAGGCTTCCAGCACCCGCACCAGTCGGCCCTGGCTGATAGCGTCCTGGACCGTATCTTCCGGGACGTAAGCCAGACCCAGGCCAGCCTCAGCAGCATCCAGGCGCTGGGGCAGGTTATTCAGGGTTAACTGCCCGTCCACCCGCACACGGATCTCCCGCCCATCACGGGTGAACTCCCAGGCATACAGACCCCCGCGCGTGGGCAGACGCATATTAATGCAGCGATGATCGGCCAGTTGCTCGGGGGTTTGCGGCTCTCCGTGCCGGGCGAAATAACCTGGGGAGCCGACAACGGCCATCCGCATATCCGGGGCAATCCGCACCGCAATCATATCCTTCGCCACCTGTTCGCCCAGGCGCACCCCGGCATCGAAACGCCCGTCGACAATATCCGTCAGGCCGTTATCCACCGTCACTTCCACATTGATATCCGGGTACTGAAGCATAAAGGGTTTCAACACCGGCCACAGGACCGCAGTCATGGCGTGCTCTCCGGCAGTAATACGGATATTGCCTGCCGGTTTGTCGCGCATGTCGCGCAGGGCGGTCAGTTCCTGTTCAATCTCCAGCAGGTGCGGGCTGAGGCGCGTAAACAGCTGTTCGCCCGCTTCGGTGGGCACCACGCTGCGGGTGGTCCGGGTCAACAGGCGCATATCAAGACGTGCTTCAAGGTTACGCATGGCGTGGCTGAGGGCTGACTGCGATACGCCCAGTTGGGCCGCTGCGCGGTGAAACTGCGCTCCCTTGCGACCACCATAAATGACAGCAGGTCGTTAAAATTATCTTTAAGCATCGCGGCGCTCCCGATATATGAATCTGGCTCATGGTTCCTTTCTGATTATGCAGTCTAATCCTCGCCCCGGTCTTAGGCTACTGTTAAGCCCACAGCAAACGAGGAGGCAGCATGAAAATTATCCGCAGTGGTTCGTTACCGTCAGTCCGTGGCCCCGAGGCCTGGTTTACCGGCACCGTGCGCATCGACGCGCCATTTCAGGCCACCGAGCCGGCGAAAGTGGGCGGGGCGACCGTTACCTTTGAGCCGGGGGCGCGTACCGCATGGCATACCCACCCGCTGGGACAAACGTTGATCGTCACCCAGGGGCGCGGCTGGCTGCAGGAGTGGGGCAAAGAGGCAGAAGCGCTCAATCAGGGTGATATCGCGTGGATCCCCCCGGGCGTCAAACACTGGCACGGTGCCTGCGCGCAAACCGCGATGACCCACATCGCCATCTCGGAAGCGGTGGACGGCAGCCCGGTGGCGTGGCTGGAGAAGGTCAACTGACGACCAGTATCCGCAGCCGTAAACCAGCGCTTTTTGAGCAGGTGGATCAGCGACACGTCTGTGGGGTGAACCACCGCATGCAGCGCCCGGGTATAGTCCAGCACCAGCCCGGGCGTCCAGGCCATGTTGGTGGCGCGCTTACGCCAGCTGCGCGGCAATCCACAACTCAGGGATAAATAGCAGTCGCATAAAGCCGCCCCGGGAGCAGCGCTCTTTCAGCGCACCGTCCAGAGCGGCTTCCAGGGCGTAGGCCACGCTGCTGGAACAGTTGCGCCAGGTCAGGTTGTAGGTTTCGGTTTGTCGGTATTGCGTCCAGAAGCTGGTCAATGAGGCCGCATTGAAGGTGGAGAAGTGGATTTTGCGGTCGGACTCGCAACACATATTGGCTTCAAAGCGGTAGTCCGGTTGATACTTGCCCGCCACCGTATTAGCTTCCACCGCCTTCAGCAGGTTAAAAAACTCCGACGGCGAACGGTCGATCTCGGCCGCCGGGTAGAGGCTGATATAGAGCGTCGGCGGGACTTCCAGCGCCGCATGACCGGTGGAGATCACCCGTTGGCATCGACGGCAGCGATGTAGCGGTTGATCACCGGGCGCGGGAGCGTCTGTTGTTTAGCGGACCCTTCCGGGGTCCAGACGTGGACGATCAGTTGATCCCCTGGCATGCGCTGTACATCCTGCGGCAGGGCCTCACGCGGGCCGATCATCAGGGTCTGCGGGGCGAGAATATCGAACACCGAGCGGCCGTGGCGGATCTGGCGCATCCGTAAGGAGAGGATCACGGAATGTACTCCGCCGGTGAGCATCACCATACCGATAAACTGCGACACGGTGCCGTCATGTTCTGTCGGAAAAAGGCAGGAACAGGAAAATGGCAAACAGGATTTGCAACACCCCGGACAGCAGGGCGCGACGCCAGTGGGTGAAGCGTACCACCACCGCAGAGGCGATGGTAAACAGGCCGGTAATGAAATACGCAATCCCAAACACGATGGCCAGCACCAGGGTACCGTCATGGCGACCCGATAAAATCAGAAATGGCGATCAGCAGAAATACGCCGCCCTTAAAGTAAAAAATCCCCCGCTGAGTGCCTTTGGCCGCGGAGCCGAGCGCCAGCGACACCAGGCTGTCGAGCAGCAAAAACAGACCAAAAACGTGCAGGGGAAGTGCAGCCCGCCCTGCAAACCATCAAGAAAAATGGCCAGCCCCAGCCCGCCCCAGAGCAACCCTGCCACCATAAAAAAGGGGGCCGCTTTGCGGACAAATGTCGCCCCGGCGAGTAAAAAAGCGATCTGCAGCATGGTTAACCTTCCTCCTGCGGCGCTGGGTTAAACAGGCTTCCCTTGTCTTCAGTCCAGAAGGCGACAATCACCGGGCGATCTTTGTCGGTCATCATCAGCATATTTCGCTCTGTTAAGGTGATGGGCGAATGACCGGGAATCGCCAGCGTAAAATGAAACGTCTCAGCGACAGGCTGGTCATTCGCGACCGCCTGCCAGCGCGCGGCCATCCGGGCCTGCTGTTGCGCATCGGGTAGGCACGCCAGCAGCGCGTCCCGGCTGTTAACCGGGGCTAAGGCGGCAGTAAGGGAAGGGTCCGCATCGGGATCCCAGGCGAGGTGGCCCGTTTCGGGATCAAGAGAGTACGCCATCGTCCGGGTTTGACGCATCGCGGTGCTCTGCGTTTTCTGGGCGCGAATAAACACCAGCAGCAGGGCGGCGGCGGAAAGATAAGACTGCGCCAGCAAAACCGACTCTTCCGCTGCCAGCCGGGCAAAATAGAAGGGGCCGGTTTCGCGCCAGGAGGCATAGAGCACCACGGCGCTAAAAAGAATAAACGCCAGTGAGGCCAGGCGATTACTGCAGATAACGGTGGCGGCCGTCAGCAGAACCAACGGCAGGCAGGCCAGGGCGTAGATCAGGGCGATGTTGTCGCTGCGGTCAGGCACATCGCTGAAGATCCACAGGGTCGCCAGCAACACGGCGAACACCAGACAAACACCGGGTAACGATGCTTGCCGCATCTCTTTATTCGTCGGTGACAGCAGGCCCATCAGCGGCGGGGTGACAAACAGCGTGCCAGTGACGTTGGCGCTCCAGGCGATCCACAGCCACTGCATTTGCCAGTTCCCGGCCAGCAGGGAAAGCCAGCCCACGCCCGCCAGTGCGGCCAGGGCGCTGATAACTATCGTGGAGATCACCCAGGTGACGATGTGGTGCAGCCGATCGTAGCCGCGGGAAAACCGCTGCACGCACCAGGCGATGCCCAGGTGGCTGGTCAGGGAAAACAGCGCCAGCACCAGCGAGACGTGAAACGTATGGTGAAAGGTCAGCCCCAGCATCAGGCGGGCGAGGAACAGGGTGAGTAACAGCGCGAGCCACTGCTTTCGCGCGGTGATCAGGAAGGCGGCGACGGCCACGCCCGACGGCAGCCAGATAAAGGCCACCCGGCTTTCCGGGCCGTCAAGGTTTAATGAGATCCAGCCCAGCAGATAATAGAGTGCGCCCCAGGCGAGTAACGAGACAGCTAAGGTCTTCTTATCTGCTTTCATCCAGGCCTCCCGGCAGCGACTATCGCTTTAAAAAGATATGACCTTTTCGCCGGGTTAGCCATTTTTGCTGCGGCGTTAGCCGCCGAACACCGCAATCGCCTGTTGCAGACGGGTGGTGCGCTGGGTGAGATGATTTGCCGCCTGAGTGACGTGCTCCACCATCCCGGCGTTATTATGGGTCATCACCCCGATACGTGAAATCGACTCGTTAATCAGGGACAGCGCCTGAGTCTGTTCCTGGGTCGCGTGGCCGATCTCCTTAATCAGAGCCGACATATTCAGCACATTACCCATCATGGCGGTCAACTGGGTTTCGGTCTGCTCGACCATGTTTACCCCGGCGTTAACGCTGGCGACGTTTTTCTCGATAAGTGACGCGATCTCCTTTGCCGCAGAAGCAGAGTGTTGGGCCAGATTACGCACCTCGGCGGCGACCACGGCAAAACCGCGTCCTGCCTCTCCGGCACGGGCGGCTTCCACCGCGGCGTTCAAGGCCAGAATATTGGTCTGGAAGGCGATACGGTCGATTACGGCGATGATATCGACAATCTGGCCGTTATCCCGTGACACCGACTGCATCACGTCGATGGTCTGCTTCAACACCGCTTCGCCGCGGTACGCGCTGGCGCTGGTCTGGTCGGCCATCGTGATCGCCTCTTCCGCCGTCTGGGCGGTCTGTTTGACCGCGCTGGCAATTTCTTCCACCGCTGCGGCCGTCTGCTGCAGATCCCCAGAAGTTTCTTCCGAGCGGGTCTGCAGGGCATCACCTTCTTTGGCGACCTGCTGGCTAATCTCGCGGATGCCGCTGATTTGCGTCCCGACATCATCCACCAGCGAGTTGAGGTTTAAGCCGGACTGATTGACCAGCCGCATCATCAAGCCAATCTCATCGACCCGATCGAAATGGGTATAGTCGGTTTTGCGGCCCGAGACCACGCGCTGCATCTGTTTGACGATGGTTGTTACCGGTCGGCATATCTGGGCATTAAGAAATAACGCCAGCAAAATAAACAGCAGCGCCAGGCCACCAGCCTGTATTACCCCGCCCGGAAGTAATAAAGGAAGCGCCAGGGCGAGCAGGGCGGTAATACCAACGGAGTAATTAACCCGCTTCGCGGTGCTGAGCCGTTTGAATATTGAAAGAAAAGAGAGTATTCCCCGACGCACCAGCACGCCTTTATAAAAACGATGGCCTTTTATTTCGTTATTTCGCACCCGCTGATAAAGCGCCTCACTGGCATCAATTTCGTGGCGCTCGGGAATATTACGCACCGAAATATAGCCGGTGAGCGTATCGTTCTGGTAGACCGGCGTAACGTTGGCCCGCACCCAGTAGTGATCGCCGTTGCGACGGCGATTTTTAACCAGCCCGGTCCAGCTCTCGCCCTGTTGCAGGGTATACCACATATCGCCAAAGGCTTCTGCGGGCATATCAGGATGGCGAATCACATTATGCGGTTCACCGATAAGGTGTTCTTCTTTATAACCACTGGCATCAATAAAGGCAGAGTTGGCGTAAGTAATATGACTCTGAATAGTGGTGGTCGACATTAGCGTCGAACCTTCGTTAAGCAAATACTCGTTTTGTGTAACGTGATTGTTACGCCTCATGAATAACTCCATGGTGATGTCTGAGTAAAAGAGAAGCCGCCCGAAAAAGAGTCAGGCAAGGTTAAGGTTTTATTCTTTAATATTACGGCTGGCGTATTCTCCACAATCTTCAATGAATTAGAAAGCGCCGGAATTAACTATTTTTTCGTATTAACCTGAACTTATGTAATCAAATTGCAATGCGCGGGGGATAAAAAACAGCGCGGGCGGGAATTAATGTGACTTAAGGTAAATATTAAGGAAATAATGAATCCGTGGCAAAAACCAGACTGCCGATATCGTGTTTCATTAACATTCATAAAACATTATGATTGTTGGCCCGGTTTTTCCGTCTCAGCAGGAAATGTGATGAAAATCAATATTGTTGGCACCAGCGGCAGCGGTAAGAGTACGCTGGCCCGCAGAATGGCCGCCGAACTGGCGCTCCCTTATATCGAAATGGACACCCTGTACTGGCTGCCTGACTGGCAGGGCACACCGGATCACCTCCTGTTCGCCAGGCTCGAAACAGTGCTCAACGCCAGCCCTGGCTGGGTGCTGGACGGCAACTACAACCGCACCCGTCCGGTAAAATGGCGCAACGTCGATCTGGTGGTGTGGGTGGATTATGGCTTTGTCCGTACCCTGCGCCAGGCGGTGACGCGGGCGGCAAAACGCGCCTGGACCCAACAGGAGCTGTGGCCCGGCACCGGCAACCGGGAAAGTTTTCGGCGCTCCTTTTTCAGCCGCGAGTCGATCCTGCTGTGGACGATGAAAACCTGGCGCAGCAATCGCGCACGTTATGAAGCGGACATGGAAAACCCCGCCTTTGCCCATATTCGCTTCGTGCGTATCACCTCCCGTCATCAGGCTGACGCGCTGATCGCAGAGCTTCGTGCCTCACGCTAACCTGGCGCCTTATATCTGAAATCCGGCAAACCAAATGTAAATTAATTGTTTCTCAGCGGTGAAATCGCCCCTTAATAATGGCGACATGTTTAGTCAAACGAGATTGCAACATGTCATGGCGAATCAGCATCCTGGATAAAAGTCCTGTCGCAGAAAACGAAACGGCCGCCGATGCGTTAGCACGCACGCTGAGCCTGGCTCAGCAGGCAGAAACCCTGGGGTATCACCGTTTCTGGATTGCCGAACACCACAACACCCCGCAACTGGCCAGCCCGTCGCCCGAACTGCTGATCGCCTGGATCCTCGGGCAGACCAAACGCATTCGCGTCGGCTCCGGTGGGGTAATGCTGCAACATTACAGCCCTACAAAGTCGCCGAAAACTTCAACCTGCTGGCCGCCATTGCCCCCGGTCGTGTGGATCTGGGCGTCGGTAAAGCGCCGGGCGGTCTGCCGCTTTCAACCCGGGCGCTTCAAATCGGCCTCAGCCAGCAGGAGAAGGGCGATTTCGCCGCCCAACTGGCTCAGCTGAAGGGCTGGATCACCCAGGACTCACCAGACGAGGACGTTTCGCGCCACGCCGTTACCGCAGGTGGCGGCGGCTGGCTTCCTGCTGGGGGCCAGCGCGGAGAGCGCGCGCCTTGCTGCCAGCCTCGACTGGGACTTCGTTTTCGCCGCTCATCTGAATGGCGATCCTGAACTGCTGCGGGACGTGATCGGCACCTGGCGCGAGCATAGCCTCAGAGAGGTGATTGTCGCGGTGCAGGCCATCGTCGCCCCGACCCAGGCGCAGGCCGAGGCACTGGCGAAATCTGTCGAAGTGTGGGGCGTAGAATTGACCAATGGCCAGCGCGTGACGGTCGCCAGCGAAGAGCAGGCTTACGCCTTTGCCCGTCAGGCAGGCAGCGAGCCGCTACGCATCGCCCGCCGCGCCCAGTCTCTGCTGGTGGGCACCGCGGAATCGGTGCTCGGGCAGCTGGAGGCGCTGCATCAGCAGTGGGGCATTGATGAGTTCATCATTGATACCCCGGTGGCTGACGGGGCTGCCCGGGTGCAATCTCTGCGCCTGCTGGCCCAGGCCCGGGAATCGCGGGAGGTGGCGGTATGAGCCTCGAACAACAGCTTGATCGCCTGGCGTCGCGAGCTGCACCAGAACCCTGAACTCTCCGGCGAAGAGGTGCAAACCACCGCCCGCCTGCGCCAGTGGCTGGGGAGGCCGGGATCACCGTCCTGCCTTATGACCTGGCAACCGGGGTGGTTGCGGAAGTGGGCAAGGGCGAAAAACAGATTGCCCTGCGCGCCGATATTGACGCCCTGCCGATTGAGGAGCGCAGCGGCGTGGCCTTTACCTCTCCAACGTCCTGGCGTGATGCATGCCTGCGGCCATGACATCCATACCAGCGTGATCCTCGGCGCGGCCTTAACGCTGAAAGCGCGGGAGGCCTCACTTAATGGCCGGGTGCGGATCCTATTCCAGCCTGCGGAAGAGAACTTCGGCGGTGCCAAAAGCCTGGTGCGCGCCGGGGCTTTGCGCGACGTTAGCGCCATCTTCGGCCATGCATAACGAACCCGGTCTGCCGGTGGGCAGTTTCGCCACACGCGGCCGGCCCTTTTTACGCCAACGTCGATCGCTTCGTGTTCCGCATTACCGGCAAAGGGGCGCATGCCGCCCGTCCACATGAAGGCAACGACGCCATTCTGCTCGCCAGCCAGCTGGTCACCGCCCTGCAAAGCGTTGCCAGCCGCAACGTCAACACCCCTCGACTCGGTGGTGCTGAGCGTGACGCGCATTACCGGCGGCCAATACCTGGAACGTGTTGCCTGAGAGCGTCGAGCCTGGAGGGGCACCTTGCGCACGCATCGCACACAAGTGCAGCAAAACGTGAAAGGCCCGGGTGGCTGAAATCGCCGCCGGGTTTGCCAGCGCCTTCCAACGCGCAAATTGATATCACCTGGTATGCCGGACCACTGCGCTGGTCAACGACGCCAACTGGGCGGAATTTGCCACCTCGGTGGCCAGCGAGAGCGGCCTATGAAACCCGGCAGGCCGAGCTGCACATGGGTGGGGAGGATTTCGCCGTCTATTTGCAGCAGATCCCCGGGGCCTTCGTCAGCATCGGCAGCGCCAGCCAGTATGGTTTGCATCATCCGGCCTTTAACCCGGACGAGGCATTAATTGCACCCGCCGCGCGCCTATTTCGCCCGACTTGCGGAAAAAAGCACTGAATCAACTTTAAGGGTAAGGAGTGAATATGTCCGCAACACGACAGCTGCGACTGGGCACAATATTGCATGGCGCCTCCGGAAACATGTCGCCCTGGCGTCATCCGGCGGCACCTGCCGATGCCAGCATCAATTTCAATTTTTGTTAAAGAGACGGCCCTGAAGGCCGAAGCGGGGAAACTCGACTTTATCTTTGTCGCCGATGGCCTCTACATCAACGAAAAGTCTATCCCGCATTTTCTCAACCGCTTTGAGCCGCTGACCGTGCTGTCGGCGCTGGCGACCGTCACCTCACGGCTGGGGGTTGGTGGGAACGCTGTCCACCTCATACAGCGAGCCGTTTACCGTGGCGCGCCAGTTTGCCAGCCTCGATCACCTGAGCAATGGCCGGGCGGGCTGGAATGTGGTGACCTCGCCGCTGGAAGGATCGGCAAAGAACTTCTCCCGCGACACGCACCCGGAGCATGCCCTGCGTTACCGCATCGCCGATGAATATCTCGACGTGGTGAAAGGGCTGTGGGACTCCTGGGAGGGCGATGCCTTTTGTGCGCAACAAAGAGACCGGGCAGTTCTTCGATCCGCAAAAGCTGCACACCCTCAATCACCATGGCGATTTCTTTAAGGTGGCCGGGCCGCTGAATATCGGCCGCACGCCGCAGGGCAGACCAATTGTCTTCCAGGCCGGTGCCTCGGACGACGGCAAAAAGCTGGCAGCAAAACATGCCGACGCCATCTTTACCCATCATGACACCTACGACGAAGCCCAGGCGTTCTGGCACGACGTGAAAAGCCAGCTGAAACAGCATGGGCGAAGCAATGATGAGCTGCACATCTTCCAGGGGGTGAGCGTGATCGTCGGGAAGGACGCCGACGACGTGGAGCAGCAGTACCAGACCACGGCGGCGCTGGTCTCCATCAACGATGCCCTGAACTATCTCGGCCGCTATTTTGAGCACCATGACTTCAGCCAGTACCCGCTGGATGAACCCTTCCCGGACATTGGCGACCTGGGGAAAAACAGCTTCCGCAGCACTACCGATGAGATCAAGCGCAACGCCCGGGAGCGCAATTTAACCCTGCGCCAGGTGGCGCTGGAAGCCGCCTCGCCGCGCCCACGTTTTTCCCGGCACTCCGGAACAGGTGGCGGACGGCCTTCAGCAGTGGTTTGAAGGCTATGCCGCAGATGGTTTTCATCATCCAGGGGCGGCACCCCGGATACCTTCCCGCGTTTCGTTGACCAGGTGGTACCGCTGTTGCAGGCGCGCGGTCTGTCCCGCACCGAATACCCCGGCACCACGCTGCGTGAGAGCCTGGGATTAGAGCAACCCGCCAATCAGTTCACACAACAATAAGAGAACCTGCCATGCAAAAATCATCGCTTATTCTGGCGCTCGCGCTGGCCTTTACCCCAGCCGTCTGGGCAGAGAACGTCAATATTAACGGCACCGGGGTCAGCCTTGAGGCTAACAAAACGCCGATCAACACCGCCAAAAACCCGCAGGCCATCGCCCAGCTGCCCGCCAGCTTTAAGCCGGTGGTGCCGGGGAAATTCACCGTGGCGATTGCCGGGTTGAGCCAGCCGCCGCTGACGGTGTTTGCCGATGACAACAAAACCCTGATCGGCAGCGAGGCTGACATTGCCCGCCTGGTGGCGGATAGCCTCGGGCTGGAGCTGAACGTGGTGCCCACCTCCTGGGAGGACTGGCCGCTGGGGGTGACCTCCGGAAAATATGACGCGGCGATCAGCAACATCACCGTGACCAAAGAGCGTAAAGAGAAGTTCGATTTCGCCACCTACCGTAAGGATTCGCTGGGCTTCTACGTGAAATCCTCCAGCCCGATCAAGAAACTGGAGACGGCGGAAGACATCGCCGGGCTGCGCATTATCGTGGGTTCCGGCACCAACCAGGAGGCGATCCTGCTGGCGTGGGATGCGGAAAACCGAAAGAAGGGGCTGAAGCCCTTCACCCCGATCTACACCAAAGACGATGCCGCCCAGACCCTGGCGCTACAGTCCGGTCGGGCTGACGCCTACTTTGGCCCGAACGTGATCGGCGCATGGAAAGCGGCCCTGAACGGCAAAACGAAGCTGGTGGGCAGCGTTGATGGCGGCTGGCCGAAAGCGGCGCACATCGCCGTGACCCTGAAAAAAAGGCAGCGGCCTGGCGGAGCCGGTGCAGACCGCCCTCAACGGCGTAATCAAGAACGGCGACTACGACAAGGTGCTGAACCGCTGGGGTGAAGGCGTGGAGCGTATCCCGAGTTCCGAAGTTAACCCGGCTGGCCTTGGCGACTAAGGAGAACCTATGCGCGACCTTTTTCGTGATGTTTCGCCGGAAGACGCCGATCTTCAACCCATCATTAATGGGCTGTTCGGAGAGTACGCGGCGCGCTACGGCGACTATTTCTCAAAAGATGCGGAGGTCGAACTGACCGAGTGGTATCTCGCGCCGCAGGGGCTGTTTATTGTGCTGGAGCGCGACGAAAAAATCATCGCCACCGGGGCCTATAAACCCTTCGATGCACAGACTGCCGAGATCAAACGGATCTGGACTGACAAATCCCTGCGCCAGCAGGGGCTTGCCGCCCGGGTGGTACAGGAGCTGGAGCGTCGGGCGATACTGGCCGGATACAGCCAGATCTACCTCACCACCGGTTTTCGCCAGCCGGAGGCGGTGCGACTCTATCTGAGCCAGGGCTACACGGCCCAGTTCGACCTGTCCCGCGACCCGGAAGAGTACAGCCAGCCGCCGTTCGACGGACGGCTGCGCTTCACCAAAACGCTGGTACGTGAAACGTTCAGTAAATCGGCATGAGGAACGACCATGAACAACGTTGAAACCATCAAAGTGGTCCCGGCGCGCTACCCGCTGCGCACGGTGGGCGCGATCGTGGCGCTGTTTGTACTGGCGGTGGTGATCCAGTCAGTGGCCTTTAACCCCCGCTGGGAGTGGAGCGTGTTTGCGCGCTGGTTCTTCGACCCGGTGATCCTGGAAGGGGTGGGGCAGACGCTGCTGCTGACCCTGATTGGCACCGCGCTCAGCGTGGTGATCGGCGGCCTGTTAGCGCTGGCGCGGCTCTCGTCGTCCTGGCTGTTGAGCAGTCTCGCCTGGGGTTACATCTGGCTGTTCCGCTCCCTGCCGCTGATTGTGGTGCTGATCATCCTCTATAACTTCTCCTATCTGTACGACACTCTGTCCCTCGGCGTGCCGTTCACCGGCATTACCTGGGGCAGCTTTGAGACCATCAATGTGCTGGGGCAATTCTCCACCGCGGTCGTCGGGCTGACGCTGGTGCAGAGCGCCTATACGGCGGAGATCATTCGCGGCGGCTTCCTCGGGGTCGATCACGGCCAGTATGAAGCGGCAGCGGCCCTGGGGTTACCGGCTTCGCGTCGCACCCTGCGGATTATTTTGCCGCAGGCGCTGCGCACCATTCTGCCTGCCGGATTTAACGAAATCATCAGTCTCGCCAAGGGCACGGCGATGGTTTACGTCCTGGCGATGCCGGAGCTGTTCTACACCATCCAGATGATCTACAACCGCACCCAGGAGGTGATCCCGCTGCTGATGGTGGGGGCCGTCTGGTATCTGGTGATCACTACCGTCCTTTCCGCCATCCAACATCTGGTTGAGCGCGCCCTGGCCCGCAGCGAGCGCCGCTCGGCGGTGAACTCCACCCGCGCAACCCGCACCCGTTCCGTTACCACCCAAACCACACAGGAGCCTGTCCATGCAAGCCTCTCCTGAAGGACATATTTCGATAACCGGCGTCAGTAAGTTCTATGGTCGCCACAAAGCGCTGGATAACGTCTCGCTGGAGATCCCGCCCGGCTCGGTGACGGTGATCCTCGGCCCGTCCGGTTCCGGTAAATCCACGCTGCTGCGCACCATTAACCACCTGGAGCGGGTCGATGAAGGCTTTATCCAGATTGACGGGGATTACATTGGCTATCGGCAGGAGGGCAACACGCTGTACGAGCTGAAGGAGAATGCGATCCTCAAACAGCGGGTTAACGTCGGCTACGTGTTCCAGAACTTCAACCTGTTCCCGCACCTGACGGTGCTGGAGAACCTGATCGAAGCGCCCATCGCGCATAAACAGCTGAGCCGTAAAGAGGCGGTAGAGCGGGCTTACGATCTGCTGGACGTGGTGGGGCTACGCGATAAAGCCGATGCCTGGTCACGCCATCTTTCCGGCGGGCAGCAGCAGCGCATCGCCATTGCCCGCGCGCTGGCGCTGCGCCCGCGAGTGATGCTGTTTGATGAGCCGACCTCGGCGCTCGATCCCGAGCTGGTGGGCGAGGTGCTGGACGTGATCAAAAAGCTGGCCCGCTCCGGCACGACGCTGGTGGTGGTCACGCACGAGATTGGCTTCGCCCGGGAAGTGGCCGACCAGGTGGTGTTTATGGTGGATGGCAAAATCGTGGAACAGGGCAGCAGCGACGAGGTGTTGAACCGCCCATCCCACGCCCGAACACGGCAGTTCCTGTCGAAAGTGCTCTAAGGAGAGAAGATGAAAAAAGGATTACTGGCGCTATTCATGGCGGCGGTCGACCAGCCACGCCGCCATCGATTTGAAAGCTAACGAGCAGCCGCTGCCGGTATCGGTAGACCCGCAGGCGGTGGCGAAGATCCCGGCGAACTACAAATTTGTCGAACCGGGTACATTAACCGTCGCCATTTCGGCCCTGAACTCACCGCCGCTGGCGTTGCTGGCCAGCGATAACCGCACCCGCATTGGCAGTGACCCGGATATCGCCCGACTGCTGGCGGGCAGTCTCGGGCTGAAGCTTAAGCTGGTGCCGACGGCGTGGGAGGACTGGCCGCTCGGCATTACCTCCGGGCGCTATGATGTGGCGCTGGTGAACATTGCGGTGACCGAGCAGCGTAAACAGAAGTTTGATTTCGCCACCTATCGCGTCGATTCGCTGGCCTTTTCGGTAAAGTCTACCAGCGAGGTGCAGTCGATTAAGGGGGCCGCCGATCTGGCGGGTAAAAAGGTGATTGTCGGCTCTGGCACCAATCAGGAGCGCATTCTGTTGGGCTGGAACGAAGAGAATAAAAATGCCGGGCGCGAGCCTGCGCTGCCGGTCTACCTGACTGACGACGCCTCCGGCAATCTCTATATTCAGTCCGGCAGGGCAGATTGTATTCTTCGGCCCGCAGTCGGTCTCGGCCTATAAAGAAGCCCTGACCGGCAAAACCCGGGTGGTGGGCTTAGGGCCGAAAAAAGCGTACGTGGCTACTACCACCAAAAAGGGGAATGGGCTGGTGTATGCCTTGCAGGCCGCGCTCGACGGCGCCATCCAGCGGGGTGATTACCAGAAGGTGCTGGCGCGCTGGGGCGAGCAGGGCGAAGCGGTGGCGCAGTCAGTGGTCAACCCGCCCGGGATAACCTACTGAGGCTGCTCTACACTTAAGGCTTTGACTGAGGTGTTACCGATGATCAAAGTCTATGGCGTCCCTGGCTGGGGTTCAGCCATCAGTGAAGTCATGCTGACCCTGGCCGACATTCCCTATCAGTTCATCAACGTTGACGGGTTTGATAAGCCCGGCGAAACCCGTGAACTTCTCGAAAAAACTCAACCCCTTGTGCCAGGTGCCGACCCTGGAGCTGGAAAACGGCGAGATCATGACGGAAACGGCAGCCATTGCGCTGCTGGTGTTGGATCGCTGTCCCGATCTGGCACCGCCCGTCGGGCATGCGGATCGCCAGCAGTTTCAGCGGCCTGCTGATCTGGCTGGTGGCTAACGTCTATCCCACCTTTACCTATGCCGATTACCCGGAACGCTGGGCGCCGGACGCCCCCGGAACAGCTGCAACAAAGCTGCCGCGAATACCGCAAATCGCTCTACCTGTGGCTGGATAATCATCTCAAAGCCCACGCCCTATACCTTTTGGCGAGCAGATTACCCTTATTGACTGTTATCTGTGTGTGATGCGTACCTGGGGGCCTCGCCCGGACTGGTTTGCTGCCAACACGCCGAACATCACGGCAATTGCCGATAGCGTGTGCAAGCTGCCGAAACTGCACAAGGTGCTAAAAAGCGAACGATATTCTCTGCTAGTCTGAAACGCTTACTCAAAAGGAGCCTGCACATGCCACACGTAGATATTAAATGTTTTCCCCGTGACCTGAACGACGAGCAAAAAAAACGCCCTGGCCGCAGATATCGCCGAGGTGATTACCCGCCATCTGAACAGTAAAGATCGTTCTATTTCTGTGGCCCTGAACGAGGTTCAGGAAGCCGACTGGAAAGCGCAGGTGTGGGATACGGAGATTGGCCCGAAGCTGGACGAGTTGATTAAGAAGCCGGGATATTCGATGTAAAGGCGAAACGGCAACTCAGGTTACCGTTTCGTGCGTTTGCTCCCTCTCCTGGGGGAAGTGGATCAGAGCGCACTGTTTTGCCGGGCGGCGCTGCGGCTTGCCCGGCGATAATCGCGCGGCATCCATCGGCCGGATGAGGCGTAGTTGCCACCCGATGAACAGGGTAATTTGGTAAAATACTGTATTTTGTGCCATGTCATTTCCTCAGGCGTTCTGCTGCTTATTAGAATAATGATTAATAATTTTTTTATCATGGTGCTTATATAATTCGGTTTCACTTTTATTTTCCTTTTGTAAATAAATAATCAATTTTTATATTTGCTCGTTGATTGCTTTGTATTTATCAATTTCTTTGGTGAATGTTATTAAGTCTTTGGTGCCTGATTTGCTGGGTTGAATCATATTTTAATTATCAATAGAGGTGTAATATTGAAATAAAGCCGCCGTTAATTAAAAGGATGTTTGACAATGGAAGGGCAATCCGAATTACTCCAGCAACAGACGACCTTAAACCGATATTTACTGTACTTTCCCCATAGTCAAAAACGTTATTCCTGATGTTCATTCATTTACTGGAACAGAGGGATTGAGCGAGCCCTGGCGCTATACTATCCGCTTTACCAGTCCGGATCAGAACATTGCCATTGATGCCGTCCTTAACCAGATGGCTGAATTTATTCTGCGTGCCCCCAATCCAAAAGCCGCCTGGCAAGGGCAAACGCCCTGGCTGCCGGTACGGCAGATCAATGGCACGATCACCAAATTTTCCCGCCTTAAGTCTTCAGGTGATGAAGCCCTGTATGAATGTGTGCTGGAGCATGAGCTGGCGCTGCTGGATAAGAACTATCGTTCCGCCGTGTACATGAACATGACGGTCCCGGAGCTTGTCACGAAGCTGATGAAGGACAGTGGTCACTTTGAAGGCTACAACATCGATTTTGACCAACTGAGCCACAACTATCTGCGTCGGGAAATGATCGTTCAGTGGAAAGAAACCGATCTGCAGTTTATCCGCCGGCTGTTGGCTGAAGTGGGGATCTGGTTCCGCTTAGAGAATCACGACAAAGTGAAGGCGGAAACTGTGGTTATTTTCGGCGATTCTGACCGCCGTTACCGCTTTTGCGACAAACAGGTGCCTTATGTCCGTCATTCTGGCATGACCAGTTATGCCGAATACATAACCGATCTGGAAGAACAGCACGGCCTGATCCCTAAAAACGTGCTGGTTCGCACCTACAACTACCGCGAACCGCATTCACCGCAGGCGGATAAAACCATTGAAATGAGTGACATTCCTCAGGGCATCACTTTCGGGCAACACTATCACTACGCCGATCCCTATCTCACTGATGGTGACTGTTATAGCACAGAGGCGGAAACGGCTACGTTTTACGCAAGGTTGCGCTATGAGCGTCTGCTGAACAGCCAGAGTGTTCTGGGGGCAACCACCAGCGATCCCGAACTTCAGCCGGGCATTATGTTTAACCCCACAGGTCCCATCCCTGACGGTTTTAAGTCCGGTTTTCTGATAACGAAGATGACCATCCGCAGCAGCCGCGCGGAACACTACCGCGCCGTGTTGACGGGGATCCCCTGTACCAAGAGCTACAGCTTCCGCCCTGGCTATATACCCCGACCAGTGATAGCCGGAACGATACCCGCCAGAGTGGCGGCTATCGGGGGTGATAAAACCTATGCCGGGCTTGATGCGCATGGTCGCTACCGGGTGAAGTTTGATTTTGACCTTGATGAAAAGCGTGACGGGTTCGAAAGCGCCCTGGTACGCCTCGGCAGAGCGTATGCGGGTGACACCTTTGGTATCCACTTTCCACTACTGGACGGAACCGAGGTCGCCGTGGGTTTTGAAGGCGGCGATCCAGACCGGCCTTTCATTACTCACGTAATGCACGATGGCAGCCGGCCGGATTTAGTCACCAACCGCAACGATAGCCGCAACGTGATCCGCACGGCCGCGTCCAACAAGATCCGTCTTGAGGACCGTCGCGGCAAGGAGCATATCAAGATTTCCACGGAGTACGGCAAAGGGCAATTCAGCGTTGGTCACCTGGTGGATGCGGAAGGTAAAAAACGCGGGGAAGGCGTGGAAGCCCGTACCGACGACTGGATGGCGCTGCGTGCCGCTAAAGGGGTGATGATAACCACCGAGGCCCAGCCGCGTGCCGCGGGGAAACAGCTGGATATGACGGACGCCATTGCGCAACTGGAGAAAGCCTTAACGCTGGCGATGACCCTGCAGCAAAGTGCGCTGACGGCTGGTGCCAGTCATGTGGAAACCGATCGGCAGAATGCGCTCAGCCAGACGTTAAGTCACCTCACGGGGCCTGGCATTCTGGCGTATGGCAAAAACGGCGTCGCTCAGGTGACCCCGGATAGCCTGCAACTGTCAGCCGGGCAAGACCTGATCGCCACGGCAGGCAATGATACCAGCATGAATGTGGTGAAAAAATTCTCGCTGGCCGTGGGGGGAGAATATTTCGCTGTTTGCCCGCAAGCTCGGTATCCAGATGATTGCCGGCGCGGGAGATATTACGTCTCAGGCACAGCGCGGTGAAATGCACATGCTGTCGCAGAAGGATTTTACCCTGACCAGCACCGCCGGGAAGATGAACGGCAGTGCCCGGGAGGGGATGCAGTTTGTCTGCGGCGGGGGTGGGATCCGTATCAGCCCAAACGGGCTGGTTACCCTTTTCTCGCCAACTGGCATTGAGCTGAAAGCGCCGAGCCTGAAATACGACGGTCCGGATAGTGCGTCAGTCCAATCACCATCCTTCGAGAAAGGCGCATTTAAACTCCGTTACAAGCTGCACGCTGGCGATGACCCGGAGCAAATTCTGGCGAACAAAAAATTCAGACTGACGAATTCGGCCGGCCAGATTGTAGAAGGCGTCACGGACAGCAAGGGTCATTCACCGCTGCTTGATGCTGACGACCTCGATAGTTACAAAATGGAGCTGATGGAATGACGGAGTCGAAGACAAAACCGTACGCCCCGCGGGTGGTATCGGAAGGGGATATTCCGGTACACAGAACTCTGGGAGAGGCTGCCCAGACGCGCAACGTGGGAGTACCGCGCCCGATGCCGGGGATTATCATTCTGATCCACGGCGTGAACGATGTGGGTGAAGCCTACCAGAATCAGGAGAAGGGGATACTTGCAGGACTGGGGAAACGGCTTAACCGCCAGGATTTTTACGCCCATCAGTGGAAAGATTACAGGATCGCGGCGCCCGGTCGCTCGCCCATTATCCCGTTTTACTGGGGATATAAACCGGTCACCCATGACGATTACCGGGCAGATCAGAAACGCTACCGGGAAGAGGTCGGCAAGATGAGTGACAAAGCCCATTTACCCTATGATGCTTACCAGGAAGATAACGAAGCGAATAAAGCCGCGCTGGGTAATGACGGCAACGGACCGTTTAAGTACCACAACGATAACTTCAAAAATGCGCTGGATACGCACTTTGCCAAAAATGGCGGGACCTTTGCTAATGCTACGACCACTATCCCCGATATGTTAGGACCCGGTGCGGGTGGCTTCGGTGTGGCCGCTGCGGGATTTGCTTCGTTGCACTTTAATGATGGCGATTTCACGCATCCTATCTTTGAAAACCCGCACCGGATTTATCAATTCTTTGCCGCTCAACGGCTGGCGGATTTGATTCTGCAGATTCGAAGTGAGCCTAATACTGTAAAAGATGTGATTAACGTTGTGGCCCACAGTCAGGGCACGATCATTACCATGCTGGCAAATATGCTGGTTAAGCAAGCCGGATATGCTCCGGTTAACTGTGTGATTCTTAACCACTCTCCCTATTCACTAGAGTCGCGCGTGGCTGAAAATATTCAGCCTGGCTATCAACAGACCGACTCAGCAAGACAGAAGACCTTTAAAAACTTCTGTCGCCTGATGTATACGGCAATGGAAAGGTGGCGGAAAGATGTCTGAAGCGGAATTATTGAACCTGGAGGCCTCCTGTATCCTGCGAAAGCCCTCCGATAACCCGCTGCGATCCGATGACAGATATTGCCGTAGCAACGACGGTAAAGTGTATAACTATTTTTGCCCGAACGACGGTGTCGTGTCGCTGGAAAATGTGCAGGGTATCGGCTGGCGTGGCATTCCTCAGAAACTAGCCAGTGAAATTCCTAATCTGTATCAGCGCGTGTTTTATCAGCATGGTGAGGTGGGAAAAGCCCCCTGACGCTAAACCCTTAGAGTTACCGCCACGAAAGGAGGGGGATGCAAAATATGCCTTCTGGACAAATGCCAGCTACAGTGCGCGCGATGTAGTGGTTAATGGCGAGGAATTACCGGAACCTTTTATTTTCAAGCTTCAGGGTCAGGATAATTATCCTGATAACGATCCGAAAACCAGCGACACGCCCTATACGTATTATATCGATCCCGATAGCCCGGATGCCTACATCTCTTATTCAGCCAAGGCCAGCACCATCAAACGCACGGAATCTGCGATGTATATGCTCAACAGTTACCAGCGTATTAGCTGGAAACCGGGACATATTTTAACCCCAGACGAACTTAAAGTTGAAAAGGCCGACAGAAAACTCGACGTTATTCATGGAGCGGTCAGTGGTTCTAAAGACTATCCAGTGCTGACCATTACCTGGCGGAAAACTCGTGAGGAACTGGAAAAGGAATGGCAGAAAACCGATCCGGTAGGTTACAGCCAGCACTCTTCTATTGTGATGAGTGAATATGCGCCTTCACATGCGATGGCGTTCGATCTGGCAATTGGACAATGTAAATCGTTTGACTATAAGGCTGGGAAATTCTGGGAAGAGCTATTACATCTGGCAGACTGGCGCGACCCACTGAATAAAAATAGTGATGCTAAAGAATATTATCGATCAGGCAAATTACCTGAGATCTCAACAAAATTCCATATGAATAAGCCCGAAAAAGTGCTGCCTGAAGGTGAGTTCGGGGTGGAGAATGATTATGCCGGTAACCGACCCCGTGCACGTAATCCAAGGCATATTGAGATGGGGATTGTCAGGTCGGAAGATTTCCAGGAAATAAAGTTATTGCAATGGGAAATGCCAAAACCTAAAAGTGACAGCCAACTGGCTTAAGGATCGAGCATGAAAGGATTATGTACCGCTTTCGCAGTGGCCGCTGTTGTAATGGCTGCTGAATGCATGGCAAAGGAACCGCCGACACAAGTTATTTATCGGTTCGATGACCATCGCTACCTGGAGCTTAAAGGCTGGGACTGCGAAGGTGAACTCTGGTACACGGATATAAAACGAGGTATTCACACCCAACCAGCCAGCCAGTTTTATCGAATATTTACCCGTAAATTCATCCATCCGTCAGAGAAATATATAGCTATTACCAACTGGGAGGTGGATGGATTCCTTGTTTCGAAAGACTATGGCGAAACATGGGAGGGCTGTTGGCTTTGCTCCCGGTCATAATGAACCTAATGGGGATAACAGAGCACCAGCCGAAGACGCGGTGTCGTTTACCGTCGTCAACGATCAGGGTTTTTTTGCAGACCAGACACCGGCTGTATATTTCGTCAAAGCCGTTTGAAGACCCACGCATTTTGCCCGGCGGTCCAGGGATTGCTTATACCGTAGATGACGGGATGGGAAATAAAGTAAGCGATAGGCTGGAATCCCGTTTCCCTGGATGGGCCTGGGGCATGGTCTACATGACTAAGCAAGCGCTGGGGAACAGCACTCAGCAATTTAAGACGAACTGGCAAGATTTACCCGATAAAGTCCCCGAAGTAAAAGAGTACGCCGGCTGGGATCGGATGCGCTGTGATATGGATGCGGGGCGATAAATAATGAAAGGATTATGTGCCGTTCTCGCAGTGGCCGCTGTTGCACTGGCTGCTAATTGTATGGCGAAGGAGCCACCGACGCAGGTGGTATATCGGTTCGATGATCACCGCCACCTAGAAATCAAAGGCTGGAACTGCGAAGGTGAGCTCTGGTACACGGATACAAAGCGAGGTTTCCATTCAAGAATAGCCAGTCAGTTTTATCGAATCTTTACCAAAAAATTCGTACATCCATCAGAACGCTATCTTGCAATTCCATGGGTGGGGACATATTACTGGTGGTTTTTCAGTATCCAAGGACTATGGGAAAACATGGGAAAGAGGGGGGGCATCCATGTCGCCTGGAGGCAATGAACCTGATGGAGGTAACGCGCCTTATTATGATGATGTTATCTCTTTCACTGTCGTCAATGATCAGGGTTTTTTGCAAACTAAACACCGGCTGTATATGTCGTCAAAGCCTTTTGAAGACCCGCGGATTCTGCCTGGCGGCCCGGGCATTGAATATACGGTGGATGACGGTATGGGAGGCACAGTCCACGGGAGGCTGGAACCCCGGTTCCCTGGTTGGGCCTGGGGCATGATCTACATGACTAAGCAAGGGCTTGAGGGCAGCTCTCAACAACTGAAGAGGAACTGGCAAGATTTACCCGATAAAGTCCCCGAAGTGAAAGGTTACACCGGCTGGGATCGGATGCGCTGTGATATGGACGCGGGGCGATAAGTGATGAAAGGATTATGTGCCATTCTCGCAATGGCCGCTGTTGCACTGGCTGCAGAATGTATGGCGAAGAAGCCACCGATGCAGGTGGTATATCGGTTCGATGACCATCGCTACCTGGAATTGAAAGGCTGGGATTGTCAGGGAGAAACTCTGGTATACCGATACAAAGCGGGGCATTCACTCACAGCCTTATTTTCAGTTTTACCGGATATTCACCCGTAAATTTATCCATCCTTCAGAACGTTATATTTCTATCCCAAACTGGGAGGTGGATGGATTCCTTGTTTCGAAAGACTATGGCGAAACATGGAGGGCTGTTGGCTTTGCTCCCGGTCATAATGAACCTAATGGGGAGAAAAGAGCACCGGCCGAAGACGCGGTGTCGTTTACCGTCGTCAATGATCAGGGTTTTTTGCAAACTAAACACCGGCTTTATATGTCGTCAAAGCCTTTTGAAGACCCGCGGATTCTGCCTGGCGGCCCGGGGCATTGAATATACGGTGGATGACGGTATGGGAGGCACAGTCCACGGGAGGCTGGAACCCCGGTTCCCTGGTTGGGCCTGGGGGCATGATCTACATGACTAAGCAAGGGCTTGAGGGCAGCTCTCAACAACTGAAGAGGAACTGGCAAGATTTACCCGATAAAGTCCCCGAAGTGAAAGGTTACACCGGCTGGGATCGGATGCGCTGTGATATGGACGCGGGGCGATAAGTGATGAAAGGATTATGTGCCATTCTCGCAATGGCCGCTGTTGCACTGGCTGCAGAATGTATGGCGAAGAAGCCACCGATGCAGGTGGTATATCGGTTCGATGACCATCGCTACCTGGAATTGAAAGGCTGGGATTGTCAGGGAGAACTCTGGTATACCGATACAAAGCGGGGCATTCACTCACAGCCTTATTTTCAGTTTTACCGGATATTCACCCGTAAATTTATCCATCCTTCAGAACGTTATATTTCTATCCCAAACTGGGAGGTGGATGGATTCCTTGTTTCGAAAGATTATGGCGAAACATGGAGGGCTGTTGGCTTTGCTCCCGGTCATAATGAGCCTAATGGGGATAACAGAGCACCAGCCGAAGACGCGGTGTCGTTTACCGTCGTCAATGATCAGGGTTTTTTGCAAACTAAACACCGGCTTTATATGTCGTCAAAGCCGTTCGATGACCCACGCGTTGTCACTGGGGGCCCCGGTATTACGTACACACTTGACGATGGTACCGTCCAGTCAATTACCCCGGAATTTCCCGGTTGGAAGTGGGGTATGGTGTACTTTACTAAGGGATGGCTCGAAGGAAAAGTTGTAAGTCATGAACAAAACTATCAGGACTTACCTGATACAGTCCCGGAGGTGAAAAGTTACACCGGCTGGGACCGGATGCGCTGCGATATGGATGCAGGACGATAAGGAGATAAAAATAATGAAAGGTGTCATTCGACTGAACGACCCGCTTATAGGCGGTGGAAAAGTTATAAAAGCCACTGGTGCGGACTTTATGGGTAAGCCTGTAGCCCTGAGTGGTGATCTGGTGCAGTGCCCTATGCACAAAGGGACATTCACTATCAATGAATGTCATCCAACCTGGACCATGCACGGCAAGGGGGTTGTGGTGGATGGTTGTCACGCGGCCTGTGGCTGCGAAATCAAAAGCACCTTGCCTGTTGCGGGGGCTGCGTGATGAAAGAGTGGTGGTTATACAAGCAACAGCCAGATGCAGAAAGTAATGTATCCGTCGCGGTAATTATTGCCATATATGTTCTGGCTATAGGCGCCAGTCTGCTGATCAGAGCATTAACCTGGCCTGAAAAGGAACATGTTACTGCTATATTTTTTGTGCCTTCCGTTATTCTCCCTTTCTGCCTTGTCTCTATGTTTGTATATATAGCGTTCATGTTTGATGATACCCATGTTCACTATTTCGAAACGCGTAAATTCATCGCAAAAGAGCGAGAAATCAATTTAAAAACGTATGCTCGGAAAAATGTGGCTATTGCAGCCTGGTCTGCAATCACTCCTCTGGAGCAACCGGCACTGAATATGTTGAAGCTTGAAGGGGAGTTTCCGCTGGCACCGAAAACGCCGGTTAAAATTCACCAGGAAGCGCTTTTCGACCAGTCCCGTAATGAACAGATATTTAATCGCCTGCTGGCCCCGATGGCCGAAAAGCTGAAGGGATACAATTATCGTGTGTTTGAAATCGTTGTCTGGGTTCGCGGTGGGAATGAGAATTGTATTGAAGAACTCCGGCGTTCACTGGAGCGAATGGGTGTTGATCATGCCAGTACCTGCAAAATTGAATATATGACGGAATGCCCCGATTATGCGCTTATCAGCCAATGGGCTAATCTGGCAGATTACAGGATTGAAAACCGGTTAGTTGTTATTCTTGATTTGCATGAAGAAGACGACGAATCAAAGTGCATGGAAAATGCCTGTGCATTCCTGCTGACCAACCATTATGTTTGGGAGGAAGGTGAAAAACCGGTTTATCTGTATCAGCCCATGTCCGGTGTCACAGATATTGAGGCAAAAATGCCGATCTATCTGCAGGTGGAATCTGTGCTTACGCCAAAAACGCTCTGGTATACCGGTATTTCCCGTACCGAGAAATACCCGTTAATGCAGGCCCTGGATGAAAAGGGGCAGGCGCCGGAACGTTTGGATCTTGATACCTCATTAGGCGAGAAGAGTGCCGGGTATCGGTGGCTCGCGCTGGCGTTGGCGGCAGATGCGGTGAAATATGCCCAGGGGGAGCAGTTGGTGGCTTCTTCAGAAAAAAACAAATTTAGTATTACTGCGCTCTCTTCTCAGAAAACCGCCACTCCTGCAAACCTTGTATGGGGGACATGGAGTAATCCACTGTTGCCTGCAGGTATGGCGGCGTTTTTCTTTATAGTTTCACTCTTTGCGTATTATATTAGTTTCGCAGTTGAAAATGATCCCCTCTCTATGTGGGAGCTTGTTGCAAGCATCATCATCCCATTTGTTGTTTTTATTGGCACAGGTTTTTTACTTTTAATAGTAAAAACCAACGAAGCTTATAAGGATATAGGATACTAAAATTTATACCGCCCAGGCGAGCCGCTTACTTTCAAAGGGTACTGGTATTTACCCGCTTGCCAATATCTTTTAGCTGAGAATATTTTTCCAGCAGTTGCGGCCCGTCATCCAGACTCATCGCAAACATCCACATGTAGGTCATGACCGAATAGATATGCCCGGCATCCATTCCGCCTTCGAACGACATGGTCAGTATGGTACTGGCGAATAAAATCGCGGTCACCGTACCGATGGCTAAATAGCCAAACGCTTCCCGATCTGACAGCTTAATTCGGAGCCGCGCCAGCACATCGTAGTGCCTGGACAACGACCTCCTGGATGCGCTGTTCACGAACGCCACCTCTTTTTCCAGCCGATCGTTTAGTCGCACGAATAGCGCTTCGTTCCTGGAGGAGAAGCCCGGTAAAAAGAGGGCAAAAAAAGCCAGGATGAACAGACAGGCGACGCCGGTCCAGAACTGTAGCAGGAGCAACATCGCCGCGGCACCGATGATTGACGCGACAGAGGTCACCAGCACCGGCAGATGTTTCTCGAAGAAATCAACAAATTCACGCGACAGCGCCACGCGTGCGGCAATGGTTGAGGCGCTGTGCTGCTCTTCGCGTTGCGCAATGATGACCGGAACGGCCAGCTCGGCGTAAATGCGCGCAAAGGTGCGGGTATCGATGCTGCGTCTTGCCGCGCCAATCGCCCACATCACAAACACCATCACCGCATAGAGCACGGCATGTAACGCCTGGCCCGTAACAATGGCATTGATCGCAAAGCCTGCCAGCAGAGGGTAGAGCAGCATCGTGATATTTTTCAGCCGCCACCAGTAAGAACGTGAGAATGAGTTTTCGGCTATGTCGTTGGCCCAGCAGTTTGAGCGTTTTGACCGCGCTGTTTGATACTGCGGCGGGTGCCGCATTTTTTAAGGTAAGCATAAAGTTTTTTGTTAAGATGGACTTGAGCGGTTGCTCAAATCTGTGGGGTGAGTCTATTTGAGCGCTTGCTCAAAGTCAACATAGGCAGGTCGATGAAAGAAGCAAAAGAGGCGTTAAAAGTCAGGATTCTGGACGGGGCTATCGCTCTATTTCTGGAGAAGGGGATTGCCAACGTCACCACGCGTGAGTTGACCGAGTCGTTAGGGATCTCACGCAGCCATATTTATCATTATTTCAGCAACTGGCAGGCCTTGTGTATTGCGGCGCTGGAGCGGTTTATGCGCGACGAGCTGGAAATCTTTACGCGAGAGGTGGCGGCTTTACCCTCCACGCAAAAAATGGATCGTCTGGTCGCCGATTTTTTTGCCCTTTGAGCAGGATGCCGCCTGGCAGCTGTATGGCGCAACCTGGCAATTGGCGCTGCATAACGACGTTTACGCTGAACTGGTTGAATCCATTATGCAGGCGTGGAGCGAGCTGGTGCGCGACATCATTGAGGAGGGCGTCGAAAATGGAATCTTCCGCGCGTGCGACGCCAGCCGCACCACGCGACAGCTCATCTCACTCCTGAGCGGATATGATGAGTTTCTGGGTGTGCGACCCTCAGCAGAAAAGTGCGCAATGGTCCAGGCCGATATTGCCGATTTTATCCAACGGTTTATTTATAAGGCGTAAGAGCCGGTTTTAACCCGGCGGGCTGCGATCTATCCCCTTAATCTCTCTCGAGGGAGAGGGGCAGACCTTGCTGCAGGCCGGGCAAGGCGAAGCCGCTACCCATCTGGTTGAACATGACTATTTTTGACATTTCTCACCTCGAATGACGTAACGGACAAATTGAAGGTCAAACTATACCGGGCAGCATTCGTGGGAAAAACCGCTCACGCGGAACTTCACTGTTTCCCTGGGGGTAACAATCCATGCAGTTGGGCGCTTTTGTCGGCAAAAAAGTGCGCTTAACCAGTCGATAAAGACTCTCACTTTGGGGGCAAGGTAGCGGCGATCGGGATAAAGCACTGAGATAGGTTTAGTGACGGTGGTGTAGCTGGTAAGGACCTCAACCAGCCTGCCAGACTCCAGATGCGGAGCCAGAATCGCACGGATGCCCTGCAACATTCCCAGGCCGGCAAGCCCGCACGAGAGCAAGATATCCGAATTATCCACCAGCATGGTTCGTGCGGGGCGCACAATCACCGGCGTGCCGTCCTGCATAAAGCGCCAGTCCATCACCGCACGGCTCTGACCGGAAAAGAACATTACGGCTTTATGTCCCGCCAGATCGTCAGGGGTTGTAGGCGTGCCGTGTTTTTCCAGGTAAGCGGGCGCCGCGCAGGTGACCAGTCGCGCATCACCCAGACGCCGGGAGATGAGCGTCGAGTCCTGTAACTCCCCCAAGGCGGATCACGCAGTCGATCCCTTCTGCCACCATATCGACGCGGTGATCTGAGGAGGTCAGTTCCAGTTCGATATCCGGGTATTTTTCCTGAAACCCGGAGAGCGCGGGGATCAGCACCGCATGGGCCAGCGACAGCGGCGTATCGACTCGCAGCCGACCACGGGGGGACGCGTGGGCGAGAAGAAAGCCAGCACGTCGTCTACTTCATGCAGTAAAACTTTAGCTCGCTGAAAAAAAAGCTCCCCTTCAGAGGTGAGGCTAATTTTGCGGGTGGTCCGGTGGAAGGAGTTTTGTCCCCAGTTCGTCTTCCAACTGTTGCAGGGCTTTGGTGACGGCAGGGCGATGAAGCTGTAGTCTGTCTGCCGCCCGGGTAAAGCTGCCCTGTTCGGCAACCTCCACAAATATGTTCATCCGTTCAAACATCCTGGCGCTCATCGTCTTCAGCCTTTTGGTGGGATTGTTTCTTAATGGATAACAGTGTAATACGAAAAAGCCACTTTTTACTGTACCAGCAAATACTTATCCTGATGTCATCCAACGCAATGAGGTCATGACATGTCGATATTTCACAATTACCAGGCACCCGCAGTCAATCGCAAACAAGTGGGTGATACCCTGGTCACCCTGGTGAGCGATGGCTATCTGGATGCTTCATTTGAACTGTTATCCGGTATCACCGGTTCACAAGCGGAAGCGGTCCTGCAGCAGCGGGGAGTATCGGCGCTGCCGCGAATGAATATCAACGTCTACGTAATTCAGAACGGTAAGCAGACGATCCTGGTCGACAGTGGGGCGGGTAACTTCAAGGGCTGGGGCGGACGACTGCCCGTAGCGCTGGCAGCAGCAGGAATTGATCCGCTGCAAATTGATACGATCCTGCTCACCCATGCGCATCCTGACCATATTGGCGGTCTGGCTGGCCCGTTACAGACGCCTCACTTCCGCAATGTGGAGCGGCTCTTTGTTCATCAGGATGAGCTGGCTTTCTGGCGCAATAAAACGCTACAGGCTTCTGCCCCGGAGGGTTTCAAGCCCGCTTTCGCGCTGGCGCAAAACGCTTTTGCAGCCTACGAACAGAAACTGGTTCCGTTCAAACATGATGATATCCTGCCGGGAATACAGGCGGTGGCACTGCCGGGGCATACGCCCGGGCACAGCGGCTACGTTATAGGGGACGAGAAAGATTCCCTTCTCATCTGGGGCGATATTGTCCATTTCCCACATATTCAGGTTGAACACCCGGACGTGACCATCGCCTTTGACAGCGATCCGGCGGCAGCGGCAGCCACCCGCAAACGTCTTCTGGAGCGCATGGCGACAGATAAACTCATCGTTTCGGGCATGCATTTCAATGCGCCCATCACTGCCACGGTGAAACAGGCGGCGGCACAACAGTTTACGCTCCACTATGACGGCTGGTCTCCGGTGGTCTGATTCTCTCTACTCTTCGACCGCAGAATCACCCGTCCCCCTGTTGTCAGGGCACTACACTGATCTACATACCTGCACGCGCTACCCCAGCGCGTGATTGTCGTGTCCATTACATAAGGATGCATCATGATCCGGTCTATTCCTCTTGAGCGTTATCGCAACATCGGCATCTCGGCACATATTGATGCCGGTAAAACCACCACCACCGAGCGCATCCTGTTTTACACCGGGGTGAGCCACAAGCTGGGGGAGGTCCACGATGGCGCGGCGATCACCGACTGGATGGCGCAGGAGCAGGAGCGGGGCATTACTATCACCTCTGCGGCGGTAAGCTGTTTCTGGTCCGGGATGGATCGCGGTTATGAGCCGCACCATATCAATATTATCGACACCCCGGGCACGTCGATTTCACCATCGAAGTGGAGCGATCCATGCGGGTGCTGGACGGGGCAGTGATGGTCTACGACTCGGTGGGCGGCGTGCAGCCGCAGTCGGAAACCGTCTGGCGGCAGGCCAACAAGTACCGTGTGCCGCGTATCGCCTTCGTCAATAAGATGGACCGTCCGGGGGCCGATTTTTTCCACGTGGTGCAGATGATGATAGACCGGCTGAAAGCCCACCCGGTGCCGATTGTGATCCCCATTGGGGCCGAAGATCATTTCACGGGCGTGGTCGATCTGATCAAGATGCGGGCCATTATCTGGGATGATGCTACCCAGGGGATGACCTTTTAACTATGCCCCGGTGCCGGATGACCTGCTGGCTACTGCGCAGACGTGGCGGGAAAAAATGGTTTCGGCGGCAGCGGAAGCCAGCGACGATCTGATGGATAAATACCTTGAAACCAACGCCCTGGACGACGCGGAAATCATCCGTGGCTTGCGTCAGCGCACGGTTGCCGGGGAGATCCAGCCAATGCTGTGTGGCAGCGCCTTTAAAAACAAAGGGGTGCAGCGAATGCTGGATGCGGTGATCGAGCTGATGCCGTCACCTCTCGACGTGCCCGCCATCGACGGGGTGGATGAGAAAGGGCAGCACGCCGAGCGTCATCCCAACGATGACGAACCCTTCTCCGCGCTGGCGTTCAAGCTGATGTCCGATCCCTACGTCGGCCAGCTGACTTTTATCCGCGTCTACTCCGGGGTGTTAAAAAAAGGCGACGCGGTGTTCAACCCGGTTAAGGGTAAGAAAGAGCGCATCGGGCGCATCGTGCTGATGCATGCCAACGACCGTCATGACGTCGAGGAGTTACGCACCGGGGATATCGCCGCCTGCGTGGGGCTAAAAGATGTCACCACCGGGGATACCCTGACAGACCCCGGCGCGGTGATCACCCTCGAGCGGATGGAGTTCCCGGATCCGGTGATCTCGCTCTCCATCGAACCCAAAACCAAAGCCGACCAGGAGAAAATGGGCATCGCGCTGCACCGTCTGGCGGCAGAAGATCCCTCCTTCCACCTGCATACCGACGAAGAGTCCGGCCAGACCATCATCTCCGGGATGGGCGAGCTGCATCTGGAGATTATCGTTGACCGTATGCGGCGTGAGTTCGGCGTCGAGGCCAATATTGGCCGTCCACAGGTGACCTACCGGGAAACCATCCGCAAAGGGGTGAGCGATATCGAGGGCAAGTTCGTTCGCCAGTCCGGTGGCAAAGGGCAGTATGGCCATGTGGTGCTGAGTCTCGAGCCGCAGGAACCAGGCAGCGGTTTTACCTTTGTCGATGCCACCAAAAGGCGGGGTGGTGCCGCGGGAGTATATTCCGTCGGTGGAGAAGGGGCTGCGGGAGGCGATGAACAGCGGCGTGCTGGCGGGCTACCCGGTGGTGGATGTCAAAGCAACCCTGACCTTTGGCTCCTACCACGACGTTGACTCCTCAGAGATGGCCTTTCGCATGGCGGCCATCTTCGGCTTTAAGGATGCGGCGCGCAAAGCCGACCCGGTGATCCTCGAACCGATGATGCACGTCGAGGTCGAAACCCCGGAAGAGTATGCCGGTAACATTATGGGGGATCTCTCCTCCCGCCGCGGCCTGGTGCAGGGGATGGAGGAGCGGTTCGGCAGTCAGATTATCCGCGCCGACGTGCCGCTGGCGGAGATGTTCGGTTACGCCACCACGCTGCGATCCATGTCCCAGGGGCGGGCGACGTACAGCATGGAGTTCCACCATTACGCCGAAGCGCCCCGTATCGTGGCGGATGATATCATCGCCGGGCGGTCGAAAAAGTAGCCTCTGGAGTGAACCATGAAGCGTCCGCATCTTGCTCTCGCCGCGCTCATGGCCTCCCTGACTCTGCTTGGGTGCGTGGTGATGTCCGGCACCAGCCGCACCGACTTTACCGCCACCAGGCAGGCAGATTTGGTGTTTATTGGCCTGCCTGCGCCGTTGAACTGGCTTGCGGCGGGGATGCAGGGCACCACCTTTCCGGTCTCCAGTACCCTGTCGCTTACGGCCGCCCACGTCGCGGTGCCGTTGCTGAAGCCCATTAAGGCGCAACATCCCCTCTGTGATGTGGCGGTGATTGGCGATAACAACCGGGGCAAGATCGTGCATCAATTGGCCTATGCCAGAGCCCGGACGCAACGTGACCCTGTTCGGCTACAGCGCTATCAACAGCCTGCCAAAATCCAGCATGGGCAAGATTGACGGTTTCGTAAAGCGTGACGGCTGCTACTACGGTGTCATCACCGGGGCGGGGGCGGTATCCGGCATGTCCGGCGGGCCGGTAGTGGACAGCCTGACCGGGGAGACGGTGGGGATCATTACCAACGTTATCCCGGGCAAAGGGGCCGTGGTCTTTATCGCGGTGCAGGATTTTACCAACCTGCTGGACCGGATGCGGATCCCCTATAAAACCTACTGACCCGGCGCTTTTACCTGCCTGCCGCTGGTCACAAAGGTGCCCGCGCCCAGGTGGTGCAGGGTATTAAGCTTATCGTCGTCAAACTGCCAGCGCCCGGCGACAAACGCCCGTTCATCCGCCGCGGCAGAGACCACTTCACCAAACAGGGTGTCATACTTTTCTGCTGCCGGGGTTGCGGGCAGCAGACGGCACTCCATCCACGCCAGACACTTCTCTTCCACAACCGGCAGGCCCAGCACCGGGCCATTGATGACCGGAATACCGTAGCAGTTGAATTTATCCTCATCCCGGCCGCTGACGCTGCCGACTGCCCAGGTCCAGTTGGCAGCCGCCACGCCGGGAATGACGATCCCGAACATGCCGCTGCGCTCAATCAGCTCCCGCGACCAGGTGCTTTTATCCACCACGATGGCGATGCGCGGCGGTTCGAACTCCACCGGCATTGACCAGGCCGCGGCCATCACATTGCGCCGGTCAAGGGTGTCGTCGCGGCTGGTGATCAACACTGTGGGGCCGTGATTCAACAGACGGCTGGCGTGCATTAACTCAACGGGGCGGAAATGGCTCATAGAAATTCCTCACAGAACGGGTCAGAGCATTAAACGTCTGAAAGCCATCGGAAATCAATACGCAACATTTACGTCATGTATTCGTCACATAAGCTGCCTACAGTGGCGAGCATCAAATCCCAAAGAGGATAACAATATGCTCACTTCCATAACGCTCAACGGCGTCTCGTACGCTTTTTGGCGCGAATACCGTTTTGAATCAAATCGATCTGCATATCGAGCCGGGTAGCGTGGTTGCGCTGCTGGGGCCGTCGGGCTGCGGCAAAAGTACGCTTTTGCGTCTGCTGGCAGGGTTAACCCAGCCTGCGGAGGGGGCGATCCATTTCGGCGACCGCCTGGTGGCGAAAACCGGTTGGGCGCTACCGCCGGAAGCCCGGGACATCGGCATGGTGTTCCAGGATTACGCCCTCTGGCCGCACATGACCGTGGCACAGAATGTGATGTTCCCGCTGAAGATGCGCCATATCCCGCGTCAGGAGTGCGACCGTCGGGTCGCGAAGGCACTGGCGCGCGTGGGCTTAAGCGAGTTCGCCGACCGCAAACCCGCGGGATTGTCCGGCGGGCAGCAACAGCGCGTGGCGCTGGCCCGGGCGATTGTCGCCGAACCGCGGGTACTGCTGTTTGACGAGCCGCTCTCCAACCTCGACAGCGAACTGCGTGGAACCTTGTGTCACGAGATGGCCACGCTGCTGCGCCAGCTCGGTACCACCCGCCGTCTATGTTACCCACGACCGCCGGGAGGCTGAAATCCTGGCCGATCGCATCGTGCATTTGTCTGCTGGCAGCGTCGCTGCCGATCGTTTGATTACATCCTCAGGGGGAGTTCGCATGAAAGCTGCAATGTCCGTAAAAAAAGGAGTGCTGTTAGCCATGGCGTTATCGTCCGTTATGATGTCCAGCGCACACGCGCTGACCGTCTACACTGCAGGCCCGGGGTCGCTCGCCAAAAGCCTTGCCAGCGGCTTTGAAAAGAAAACCGGCGTCAAGGTGGATATCTTCCAGGCGACCACTGGCAAAGTGATGGCCCGTCTCGAAGCGGAACAGGCTAATCCGCAGGCCGATATTTTGATTTCCGCCTCCTGGGATACCGCGGAAGATCTGCATAACCGCGGCTGGCTGCTGCCTTACCAGAGCGCCAATGCGGCGAACGTGCCCGCAGACCTGAAATCAGACGACTTCGTGGCGCAGGGCGTCTCAGCGTTAGGCATCGTCTGGAACACCAAAAGCGGCACCCCGGAGCCGAAAGAGTGGCGCGATCTGACCACTGACGCATTTAAAGACAAAGTCACCACCCCGGATCCGGCGCTGTCCGGTGCTTCGCTCGATCTGCTGATCGGTCTGCAAAATGGCATGGGCGATAAGGCCTGGACCCTGTTTGAGGATCTCAAGAAGAACGGCATGGTGGTGAGCGGCCCGAATGCCCAGGCTGTGACGCCGGTCATGCAGGGGGCGAAAGCGGCGGTGTTCGGCGCGGTAGATTATGTCTCCTATGGCAACATCAGCCAGGGTGAATCCCTGAAGGTGATTTTCCCGGCCAGCGGCACGGTGATGGCCCCGCGTCCGATGATGATCCTCAAATCTACCCAGCATGCGGATGATGCGAAAGCCTTCGTCGATTACGTCCTGTCGCCAGAAGGCCAGGCGATGGTGGCCGATGCCTGGCTGATGCCAGCCCGCGGCGACGTACAGGCTAAACGTCCGCTGCTCAACGACCTGAAAATCCTGCCGACCAACAGCGACGGCACCAGCGAACGCAGCGATATCCTCAAGCGTTTCAATACGCTCTTCACCTTATAATCACGTGACGGGGGCAACCCCGTCTTCAGGACTGCTTTGTGAATCCTAAATTCTTGTCGGTGATGACGCTGGCGCTACTGGTGATCCTGGTGGCGTTTCCGCTGGCGTTTATCTTGCTACAGGCGGTGTTTCCGCAGTTCAGCGCCGGGGTGTTCTCGGGTGCCTTGAGCGGCGTCGCAACGCTGCTGGCCGAGCCGCACTTGCCCACCATGCTGGGCGGCACGCTACAGGTTGGGGTTGGTGTGGCCCTGGTGAGCGCCTTGATTGGCTTTCCACTTGGCGTGGCGCGCGGGCTGTTGAATCTGCCGCTGCCCGGCTGTGGGATCTGCTGTTTCTGATCCCGTTTTTAACCCCGCCCTATATTGCCGCGCTGTCGTGGATGCTGGTGCTGCAAACCAACGGCTATCTACAACAGCTCACCGGCTTCAACCTCAATGATGTGTTGTTCAGCCAGACCGGGATTGTGCTGGTGATGGCGCTGAATATCTTCCCGGTGGTCTATTTCGCGGTATCGCGCAGCCTGCTGGCCAGCGGACAACGTCTGGCGCTGGTGGCCCGGGTTCACGGGGCCAGCCCCGGACGGGCGTTCTGGCATATCACGCTGCCGATGCTTTCGCCGTCGCTGGCGGCCGGGATGCTGCTGGCCTTCACCCTGGCGATTGAGGAGTATGGCGTGCCCGCCGCACTTGGCACCCGCGCCGGGGTGTTGATGCTGACTACCGATATCGAGAAAAAGCTGGCGGAATGGCCGATCGATCTCTCCGGTGCGTCGATGCTCTCCGTGGTGCTGGTGACCCTTGCACTCAGCGCCTGGTGGCTACAGAAAAAACTGACCGGTAATCAGGATGTGACCAGTATTACCGGCAAACCGACAGAGAACATGGGCGCAGATGCGGGGAGCTTTACCCTGCCGATAGTGGCGCTGCTGGGGTTGACCGGGTTTGTCGCGGTGATCCTGCCGGGTGCCTCGATGGCCTTATCCGGAGTGCTGGGCACCTTGTCGGGCGGGGTGTCTCTCGCCAATCTGACCGCTTCCCATTATGCGGCGCTGTTCAGTCAGCAGGGGGATGCCCTGTCGGCGCTGGGCACCAGCCTGTCGCTGGCGCTGGGGGCGGCCTGCATCACCGGCTTGCTCGGCCTGCTTGCTGCATGGTTGGTGGTGGTGCAGAAGATCAAAGGCCACGGACTGGTGGATGCCCTGTCGCTGATGCCCGCTGCGTTGCCCGGCGTCGTGGTGGGGGTAGGGTTGATCCTGCTGTGGAATCAGCCCTTCTGGCCGGTGTCTCCTTACAACAGCTGGGCGATCCTGCTGCTGTCGTATTGCTGCCTGCTACTGCCGTGGCCGGTACGCTATGTCGGTAGCGCGCTGCGCCAGCTAGGAGGGAATCTGGAGCCTGCCGCCCGGGTGCATGGCGCGTCGGCGCTGCAGGCGTTGCGTTTTATCGTCCTGCCGCTGGTCTCTCCGGCCATGCTGGCGGCCATGCTGATGGTGTTTGCCATTGCCTCGCGCGAGCTGGTCACCTCGCTGCTGCTGGCCCCTGCGGGCACGCAAACCGTGTCGGTGTTTATCTGGTGGCAGTTTGAGCAGGGTTCCGTCGGGCAGGGCATGGCAATGGCCACCCTGACGCTGCTTACCGGGCTGGTATTGATGCTGACGGCGCTGGGGATCATGCAACGTACCACGCGCGGTTAAAAAGCACTTTTGAAACAGTCGCAGGCGAAAAATAGGTTATAAACACTTCATCCTTCACGCTGCCTCTGCGTTGGCTGCGTCTGCTCACCCCGGTCGCTTACTTACGTCAGCGCGCGGGTGTTCTCAGACTTGCCGTCTTGATGCAACTTGAATGGTTTTGCGTAGAGATAAGGACGAGTTGTTAAAGGAGCCAACCATGACCCCGTTTTTAACCGAGTATTTCGCCCGCACCGGCTGGCAGCAGCCGGTTTCTGTGGATATAGAGACCCTGCGGGCGCTGCACCTGCAACACAACAGCACCATCCCGTTTGAAAATATTGACGTAGTGCTGCCGCGGGAGATCCAGCTCGACGATCAATCCCTGGTGGATAAGCTGGTCAACGGCCGCCGCGGCGGTTACTGCTTTGAGCAGAACGGTCTTTTGAGCGGGTGCTGCGTGAGGTAGGGTTTAACGTCCGCAGCCTGCTGGGTCGGGTGGTGATGGCGAACCCTCCCCAAATGCCGCCGCGCACCCATCGTCTGCTGCTGGTTGAGCTGAATGGCGAACGCTGGATTGCCGATGTCGGCTTTGGCGGACAGACGTTGACCGCACCGATTCAGTTGATCGCCGAGAAGGAGCAGGCGACACCGCACGGGCTCTACCGGCTGATTAACGATGGTCTCGACTGGGTGCTCCAGTTCCGCCATCACGAACACTGGCAGTCGATGTATCACTTCGATCTCGCCGCCCAGTATCAAAACGATTACGTGATGGGCAACTTCTGGTCAGCGCACTGGCCGCAGTCCCATTTTCGTCATCACCTGTTGATGTGTCGGCATCTGCCGGACGGCGGCAAGCTGACCCTCACCAACCTGCACTTTACCCACTGGCAGAACGGGCAGGTGATTGAGCAGCGCAACCTGCCTGATGCAGATGCGTTATATCAGCTGATGCAGGAACGGTTTGGGCTTGGGGTGGACGATCCGAAACACGGTTTTTCACTGGCAGAACTGACGGCGGTGATGGCCGGGTTTGAAACCCATCCGCAGGCGGGAAAATAAAACGGGAAGGGGCGTAAGCCCCTCTCTGTTAACCGATCAAAACCTTCGCCCGCATTCTCAGGGCATCCCGTTCTTCGGCAGTTGCCGTTCCCTTTTTCACTGCTCGTCGCGCAGAATGTATAGAGCTGGACTTACAACGACTATCCCTTCGCATGTTGCTGATGTTATGTAGAATAATGCCCGGTGGATAACCCATCGGAACATCTTCACTCATTAACTCAGAGCATATTGATATGGAAATCTTGTCACAGAATAAATTCAGTTCGTTCGGCATGCTGCTGGGCGCTATCGCCCTGGTGCTTGGGATTGTGCATTTCTCTTTTGGGCCTTTTTCTTCCCCACCGCCACGTCTTGAAACGGTAGTGGCTGAACAGGTTGCTGCCGTTAAAGAAGGCATTATTGCTGGCATAACGGGGAAGACGCCTGCGCCCGCAGAAAACAGTACCCTGGATATTGATCGGCTTCTCAATAATGGCGGGATTATCCTTGCCATCGCTGGGCTGGTGCTCGCGTTTATCGGCGGTATGCGCAAAGAAAATCGCTGGGGGATTGCGGGCGCGTTAGCATTCGGAGGGAGGGAACGCTGATGTTTCACGTGGCCCTGTTTGGTATTGGGATAATTTTGCGCCATTCTTCTGCTTTTCCTGATTTTTTCCGTGATTAACGGTAGTTTGCCTGGTCTTTAGTCTATTTACCATGCACGGGCGGCGGGCGCAGTATCGTGCTCTTCCACAGGGGGAAAATAAAACGGGGAAGGGGCGTAAGCCCCTCTCTGTTAGCCGATCAAAACCTTCGCCCGCATTCTCACGGCATCCAGTTCTTCGGCAGTTGCCGTTCCCTTTTTCACTGGCGTGACGCGCGCGCCAGTCCAGACTTTTGATCTGATCGGCGAGGGCGACATTGCGGCGTGCTCCGCTAATGACAACTTCGAAGGGGTAGTTTTTGATTTGCGACGTGACTGGACAACAGAGCATCAGACCGGTGCGTCCATTGTAAGTGGCGGTGGAAACAACCAGCGCAGGGCGATGGCCTGCCTGTTCATGACCTGACTGCGGATCAAAATCCAGCCAGACGATATCGCCCGCTTCCGGGATGTAGTCCATTACAACAGCTCCTTACTTTGCGGTTCTCCAAAGGTGACTTCGTGATGCAGATTGTCGTCGGTGATCGCAGCGAGCAGTGATTCCAGCGTCGGTTCGTCCTTCCTGACGGGTGTCAAAATAATGCGTCCTTCTTCGTCTACGTTAACGTTCACCACATCGTCAACGTGCAGTTCAGCCCTCGCGCATAACTGCGACAGGCAGCCTGACAGAAGGGCTGTTACCCCATTTTTTGACGGTGACTTGCGGCATAAAAAAGACTCCAGATGTCGATACAAAGTATCGTCATCATAAAGCGTGGGGATTTTATGTGTCAACATTGTCGATACAGTGGCGGGGTGAAAACGCCGGGCGACGCATGCGCCTGCCCGGCCTGGGTGGGGGCGGTTTCGTAAAGCCGGGTAAGGCGTAGCCGTTACCCGGCATGGCTCGGGCCTATCTTCTGGATCTCACCAGCTGATAGCGCCGGGTGATTGTACTCAAACGGCGCGCTCCAGACGTGGACCAGGCGGGTGAAGGGGAAGATCAGGAAAATAGTCATCCCCAGCACCAGATGGACACGGAAGATAAAGGCCACGCCGGTCAGCATCTCAGACGAGCCACCGCGGAAGGTAAAGATCCCCTGCGCCCAGCCGACCAGCTTCAGCATTTCGCTGCCGTCCGGGTATTGCGCCGAAAAACGGGATGGTGGTCAGGCCGAGCACGCACTGGGTCAGCAGAATACTCATGATGATGATATCCGGCGTCGTGGAGGGTGGCGCGCACCCGCTGGTTGAACAGGCGACGATACAACAGCATCGAGCCGCCAATCCAGGGTCAGCACGCCGCAGATCCCCCGGCAATCATCGCCAGCTGCTGTTTGACCGCCCATAGGGCAGGAACCAGGCGTACATCCAGTGCGGGGTCAACATGCCGAACAGATGCCCGAAGAAAATCCCCAGAATACCGATGTGGAACAGGTTGGAACCCCAGTTCATGCCGCGCTTGCTCCAGCAACTGGCTGGAGGATGCGCGCCACGTATACTGGCCGTAGTCGTACCGCAGCCAGCTGCCGAGGAAAAACACCGCGGCGCAGATGTAGGGATAAATGTCGAAGAAAAAGACGTTCAGATGGTGTGTCATTTTGGGCCTCCGGCACTGACGTCCACGTACTGCGGCGCGACGTCCTGGCTAAAGCGTCGTTGATATTGCTGCATGGGCGAGCTGTCGCAGGCCGTCGCGTTAATCTTCAATAAACTTCACTTGCTCCTCTTCCCAGGACCGCATCCAGCCGCCTGCGGGTGTCATCCCGTTTTTCGCCCGACACCTGAATGCGTGACACTGTCACTTGAGAGCTTGCTGCCTGCAAACCTCAGCAGGGCGTCGAACAGCTGATAGTGGGCCACCTGTCGCTGTTTCAGCCGCCCGCCAATCAGCGCCAGAATGGGCGCGACGTTCTGCAACCCCTCCCGGGCCTGCGCGTCGGGCAAGATGCTTAAATACTCCAGATAGAGCGGCAGATAGTCCGGCAGTTCGCGGCAGTCGAGTTGCAGCCCGGCCTGCTCGTACTGGTTCATCAGGTCAACCATCGCCTGGCCGCGATCCCGTGATTCGGCATGGACATGTTCGAACAGCAGCAGCGAGGTGGCGCGTCCGCGCTCGAACACTTCGCACCAGGAAGCCTGTTGGTCGAGCAGCGGGGCGCTAAGGTACTGCTGCGCAAACGGCAGCAGCATGGGCGCATCCTGCGTCACCAGGGCGAGCGCTTCGTCGCGGCTCTCCCACAGCGCCTCGTCCGGGTACTCAATCAGCAGGGCAATAATTTTGAGGATCTGCATTAGTCTCCCTCCCCGTGTTCACGCACCTCGGTGATGTTGATGGCATCGATGCGGCTGCTGTTGAACAGGTTGAATTTGGTGTCGGAGCCGTGGCAGCCGTCACCAAAGGTAAAGCCGCAGCCGTTTTTCTCCGGGAAGGCGTCGCGCGCCATTTCCCGGTGGCTGGTGGGGATCACAAAGCGGTCTTCGTAGTTGGCGATAGCGAGATAGCGGTACATCTCCTCGACCTGTTCGATGCTCAGGCCCACTTCCTCAATGGCGCGGGTGTCGGTCACGCCTTCTACGGTCTGGGAACGTTTGTAGTGGCGCATCGCCATCATGCGTTTCAGGGCGCGCAGCACCGGGCCGGTATCCCCCGCGCTGAGCATATTCGCCAGATACTGCACCGGAATGCGCAGGCTTTCGACCGCCGGGAGGATGCTGTCGGTCTGCGGCAGGCCACCAGCGTCGGCGTAAGACTGGATCGGCGACAGCGGCGGCACATACCAGACCATCGGCAGGGTGCGGTACTCCCGGGTGAAGAGGCAGGGGCCAGCTTCCAGTCCATCGCCAGCTTGTAGACCGGTGAGCGCTGCGGCCGCGTCAATCACGTTCTGCGGGATCCCTTGCTTAACCGCCTCTTCGATGATGGCCGGGTCGTGCGGGATCCAGGAACACATCGCACTGACGCCTCATAGAGATCGGTTTCGTGTTCGGTGCTGGCCGCCTCCTCGATACGGTCTGCGTCATAGAGCAGCACGCCCAGGTAGCGGATGCGTCCGACACAGGTTTCTGAGCAGACGGTAGGCTGGCCGGATTCAATACGTGGATAGCAGAAGATGCATTTTTCCGACTTGCCGCTCTTCCAGTTGAAGTAGATTTTTTTGTACGGGCAGCCGCTGATGCACAGACGCCAGCCGCGGCATTTGTCCTGGTCGATCAGCACGATGCCGTCTTCTTCACGCTTGTAGATCGCCCCGCTCGGGCAGGTCGCTGCGCAACTCGGGTTGAGGCAGTGTTCGCACAAGCGCGGGAGATACATCATGAAGGTGTTTTCAAACTGGCCGTACATCTCCTTCTGCATCCGGTCGAAGTTACGGTCCCGGGCGCGCTTTTCAAACTCGCCGCCGAGTAGCTCTTCCCAGTTTGGCCCCCACGTGATCTTGTCCATGCGCTTGCCGTCAATCAGCGAGCGCGGGCGGGCGGTGGGCAGGTGGTTACCCTCCGGGGCGCGGTGCAGATCCTGGTAGTCGAAGGTGAAGGGTTCGTAATAGTCGTCAATCTGCGGCATCTGCGGGTTGGCGAAGATTTTCGACAGCACCCCCAGCTTGCCGCCGAGACGCGGGGTCAGCTTGCCGGTAATACTGCGGATCCAGCCGCCTTGCCAGGCTTCCTGATCCTCCCAGTTTTTAGGATAGCCGATGCCGGGCTTGGTTTCGACGTTGTTAAACCAGGCGTACTCCATGCCTTCGCGCCCGGTCCAGACGTTTTTGCAGGTCACCGAGCAGGTGTGACAGCCAATGCATTTATCGAGATTGAGGACCATGCCAACCTGTGAGCGTATTTTCATTTTTTCGCCTCCTGTACCTGATCCCGACCTTCGCCATCCAGCCAGTTAATGTTTTTCATCTTACGGATCATGATGAATTCATCGCGGTTCGACCCGACGGTGCCGTAGTAGTTAAAGCCGTACGCCAGCTGGGCGTAGCCGCCAATCATGTGCGTCGGCTTCGGACAGACGCGCGTCACCGAGTTATGAATCCCGCCGCGCCGTCCGGTCACCTCTGAACCTGGAATGTTCAGGATGCGCTCCTGGGCGTGGTACATCATGGTCATGCCTGGCGGCACGCGCTGGCTGACCACCGCGCGGGCGGTGAGGGCGCCGTTGGCGTTAAAGCACTCGATCCAGTCGTTATCTTCGATGCCCAGCTCGCGGGCGTCGGTTTCGCTGATCCAGACAATCGGCCCGCCGCGCGACAGGGTCTGCATTAGCAGGTTTTCGCTGTAGGTGGAGTGAATCCCCCATTTCTGGTGCGGGGTCAGGAAGTTGAGCGCCTTCTCCGGGAAGCCGTTCGGCGGGATCTCGCGCATGTGGGTCACGCTGCGGGTATCAATCGGGGGACGATAGGCCACCAGACTCTCGCCAAAGGCGCGCATCCACGTGTGATCCTGATACAACTGCTGCCGGCCGGAGAGGGTGCGCCACGGGATCAGCTCATGGACGTTTGGTGTAGCCAGCGTTGTAGGAAACATGTTCGCTCTCAATGCCTGACCAGGTTGGGCTGGAGATGATTTTGCGAGGCTGGGGCCTGAATATTCGCGGAAGCGGATCTTCTCGTCTTCCTTGTTCAGCGCCAGATGGATGTGCTCGCGGCCGGTAAATTCGGCCAGCGCCTCCCAGGCTTTGACCGCCACCTGACCGTTGGTTTCCGGGGCGAGGGCAAGGATCACCTCCGAGGCGTCGATTGCCGTCTCGATGCGCGGACGGCCTTTCGCCGGGCCATCGAGCTTCACATAGTTCAGCTTGCCGAGGAAATCGACCTCATCCTGGGTGTTCCACGAGATGCCTTTCCCGCCATTGCCGAGCTTGTCCAGCAGCGGCCCGAGGGCGGTAAAGCGCTCGTAGGTTTCCGGGTAGTTTCGCTCCACCACGGCGATGTTCGGCGCGGTTTTGCCGGGGATCAGATCGCATTCGCCCTTGCGCCAGTCGGCAATGTCGAACGGCTGCGACAGTTCCGCCGGGGAGTCGTGTTGCAGGGGCTGCAATACCACGTCGGTTTCGCTACCCAGGTGGCCGACACAGACCTCAGAGAAAGCTTTGGCGATGCCCTTGTAGATCTCCCAGTCGCTGCGTGACTCCCAGGCCGGGTCCACTGCGGCAGAGAGCGGGTGAATAAACGGATGCATATCCGAGGTATTCATATCGTCTTTCTCATACCAGGTGGCAGTCGGCAGAACGATATCCGAGAACAGACAGGTGCTGGACATGCGGAAATCCAGCGTCACCAACAGATCCAGCTTGCCCTCGATGGCGGCGGTCTGCCACTCCACCTCTTCCGGCTTCACGTCGTCGGTCGTGCCGAGATCGTCGCCCTGAATGCCGCTTTCGGTGCCCAGCAGGTATTTAAGCATGTACTCGTGGCCTTTCCCGGAGGAGCCGAGCAGGTTAGAGCGCCAGACAAACAGGTTACGCGGGTGGTTATTGCCGCTATCAGGCTGTTCGCAGGCCATACGGATATCGCCGGATCGCAGCGCCTGGGCGGTGTACTCCTGCGGCGACATGCCAACGGCATCCGCCTGGGCCTTAATGTGCAGCGGGTTAAGGTTCAGCTGAGGCGCAGACGGCAGCCAGCCCATGCGTTCGGCACGCACGTTAAAGTCGATCAAATGGCCGGTGAACTTCGAGGCATCGGCCAGCGGGGAGAGCAGTTCCTGGGCCGTGAGTTTTTCATAGCGCCACTGGCTGGCATGGTTGTAGAAGAACGAGGTGCTGTTCATCTGGCGCGGCGGGCGGTTCCAGTCGAGGGCAAAGGCCAGCGGCAGCCAGCCGGTTTGCGGACGCAGCTTCTCCTGGCCGACATAGTGCGACCAGCCCCCGCCGCTTTTGCCCACGCAGCCGCAGAAGACCAGCATGTTGATCATCCCGCGATAGTTCATGTCCATGTGATACCAGTGGTTCACCCCGGCACCGAGAATAATCATCGACCGGCCATGGGTTTTATGCGCCGTGGTCGGCGAACTCCCGGGCGATCTGCTCGATATGGCGACGCGGCACCCCGGTGATCTGCTCCCCCCAGGCCGGTGTGTAGGCTTTGATCTCGGCGTAATCTTTTGCCGCAAGGTCATCCTCCAGCCCCCGATCGAGACCATAGTTAGCCAGCACCAGATCGTAGACGCTGGCAACATGCAGCTGTCGGCCATCGGCGAGGATCAGGGTTTTTACCGGCAGTTGGCGCACCAGCACCGGCTCCTGCTTCACGCTGCGGAAGTGCGGGTTTTCGTTGCCGCCAAAGTAGGGGAAAGCCACTCCGGCGACCGTGTCGTGGGTGCCCAGCAGAGGAGGAGCGCCAGGTCGGTTTCCTGGCCTGCCGCCAGCGGTTCAAGGTTCCATTTGCCTTTCTCACCCCAGCGGAAGCCGATAGAGCCGTTCGGCACCACCAGATCGCCCGTGGAGGTAAAGGCGACGGTTTTCCATTCCGGGTTATTGGCTTCGCCCAGCCCGTCGGCAAGGTCGGAGGCGCGGAGCATCCGGCCCGGCACGTAGCTGCCATCGTCGCGGGGATCGAGCATCACCAGCATCGGCATATCGGTGTAGCGACGGCAGTAGTTGAGGAAATAGTCGCTCGGGTTGTCGAGGTGAAACTCTTTCAGGATCACGTGGCCCATTGCCATGGCCAGGGCGCTGTCGGTGCCCTGTTTCGGTGCCAGCCACTGATCGCTGAGTTTGGCCACTTCCGAAAAGTCAGGCGTGATGGCAATGGTTTTGGTGCCTTTGTAGCGCACTTCGGTAAAGAAGTGGGCGTCCGGGGTACGGGTCTGCGGCACGTTCGACCCCCAGGCGATGATATAGCTGGAGTTGTACCAGTCGGCGGATTCCGGCACGTCGGTCTGTTCCCCCCAGGTCATCGGCGAGGCGGGGGGGCAGGTCGCAATACCAGTCATAGAAGCTCAGGCAGGTCCCGCCCAGCAGGGAGAGATAGCGGGTGCCCGCAGCGTAAGAGACCATCGACATCGCCGGAATCGGCGAAAAGCCCGCCACCCGGTCAGGCCCGTAGTGTTTGATGGTCCAGACGTTGGCGGCGGCGATAAGCTGGTTCAGCTCTTTCCAGTTCGAGCGAATAAACCCACCGTGACCGCGCGCCTGCTTGTAGCTCTGGCTCTTTTGCGGGTCATTCATGATGGCGTTCCAGGCGAGCACCGGATCGCTGTGCTGGCCCAGCGCCTCGCGCCACAGCTCAATCAGCTTGCGGCGTACCAGCGGGTATTTCAGGCGGTTGGCGCTGTAGAGATACCAGGAGTAGCTGGCCCCCCGCGGGCAGCCGCGCGGCTCATGGTTGGGCAGGTCGGGGCGGGTGCGGGGGTAGTCGGTCTGCTGGGTTTCCCAGGTGACCAGGCCATTTTTGACGTAGATTTTCCAGCTACAGGAGCCGGTACAGTTCACGCCGTGAGTGGACCGCACAATTTTGTCGAACTGCCATCGCTGGCGATAGCTGTCCTCCCAGTCGCGGTTGGTGTGCATCACCTGACCGTGTCCATCTGCGAAGGTCTCGCCTTTTAGTTTGAAATAACGAAAGCGATCCAACAATTTACTCATGACGTTTCTCCTGACGGGGCGACTCCCGCCCCGTGGTTACACTGCTCACAAAAAAATTGAACTACGCGTTATGATTTGACGTGCTTCTGACGACGGCCATACACCAGCCAGGTGATGAACACGCAGACGATGTAAAACACCAGGAAGACCTTCATCGCCCCCACCGGCGAGCCGGTCATCGCCAGCGAGGTGCCAAAGGCTTTGGGAATGAAGAACCCGCCGACAGCGCCAATGGCCGAGATAAAGCCCAGCGCGGCCGCCGTATCGGTAACGGCCTCTTTCTGGGCCTGCTCGTCCGTACCGCCGCGCAGTTTCACTCTATAGACGGTGATTTGCCGGAAGATGACCGCAATCATCTGGAAGGTGGAACCGCTGCCCAATCCGGCGGTGAGGAACAGCCCCATAAACACCAGATAAAAGGCGGTAAAGCTGCCAGAGCCGGAGCCGGGCAGGGTGAGGAACAGCAGGGCGGTGAACAGCGCCATAAAGATGAAGTTCACCAGCGTGACGCGCACCCCGCCGAGTTTGTCGGAGATAACCCCACCGGCAGAGCGCGCCAGCGCCCCGATCAGTGGGCCGAAAAAGGCCAGGTGCAGGATGTTAACGTCCGGGAACTGGGTTTTCGACAGCATGGCAAAGCCAGCAGAAAAGCCGATAAAGGAGCCGAATGTCGCCAGATAGAGCAGACTCAGCAGCCACAGGTGCAGTCGCTTCAGCACCGGTAGCTGGCTGGCGATGGTCGCTTTCGAGCTGGCAATATCGTTCATGCCAAAAAAGGCGGCAAGGGTTGCCAGCAGCAGCAGCGGTGCCCAGATCCAGGCGGCATTAGCCAGGAATATCGACGAGCCATCCTCCTGGGGTACGCCGTGAACCCCGAGGAAGGTGAACATCGGCAGGAAGATCACCACCGGCGCCACCATCTGCATCACGCTGACGCCGAGGTTGCCCAGCCCGCCGTTAATGCCCAGCGCGCTGCCCTGTTTGGCTTTGGGAAAGAAAAAGCTGATGTTGCCCATGCTGGAGGCAAAGTTGGCCCCGGCGAAGCCGCACAGCAGGGCGATGACGATAAAGATTTCGTAAGGCGTGGCGGTATTCTGCACCGCAATACCCAGCCACACACAGGGCACGATCAGAATAACGGTGCTTAATACCGTCCAATAGCGTCCGCCAAATATCGGCACCATAAAGGAATAGGGGACACGTAATATTGCCCCGGAGAGTGAAGGCAGAGCGGTTAACATAAACAGCTGGTCGGTACTGAAATTAAAACCTACTTTATTCAGGTTGACCGCCACGGCGCTAAATAACATCCACACGCAGAAGGCCAATAGCAGACAGGCAACCGAAATGACTAAGTTTCGCCGCGCAATGGGTTTGCCTTTCTTTTCCCAAAATGCGGCGTTTTCCGGTTTCCAGTTACTTAACAAATAGTGATTATTCTTCTCAGCTTGTTGTGACATATTGCCTCTTGCATATCCGTAAATGGCAGAAAGAGAAATACATTCAGGGGGGTTACCTGTTTTTTTGATGAGAATTTATCTGGAGTGTTTTAGGAGACTTCTGAAAGGATAGATAAAAAAGCGAATCCATGAGTTTTGAAGGGAGAAATGGATCCGCTTAATATGTTACAAAGCGTAACAATTAAGAGATGCTGATGATTAACCCAGCTCGGAGCGTAATTAATGTTTTCAGGTGCTGATTAAATGCGGCGTCGTCCATCTCCGGCATGGATAGCGCGTATAACCCGTCCAGCCCGCAGACCAGACCAATCAGCCGCCAGGCGACGTTTTCGGGGCGTGTCTTTCAGCGTAAAGGCTTTCGCCTGTTCCCCCGCACGTATAATGTCCACCGTTTCCTGATGCCACATCTCCATGGTTTAACAGATAAGCGCCTTTTATCTCCGGGTCGCGGGCGGCTAACAGCTGGGCTTCCCGCCACAGACGAATGTAGGGTTCAAAGCTGCGGTCGTCGCTACCGAGCATGGCGAACAGGCGTTCGCGCCAGCTGGCGTTTTCAGCCACGACGTCGGCATCCAGCAGCGCCCGGATCAGGCTGATAAAGGCCTGGGCTTTCAGTTCACCGGCCGAAGCAAAATGGTGATGCACCTGGCCCGTCGCCACCTTCGCTTCGGCGGCGATATTTCTCACGGTCATCCCGGTAAAGCCGTCGTTCAGCGCCACACGCATCGCCGCCTGCAGGATCGCTTCCCGCCGCTCATCCTTGCTCAGATAGGTCATTTTTTTCACTCTCAACTGGGGGGCAACGAGTGTAACAAAAGGCTGGACATGCGTTCAACTTTCCGTAGGATCGCATTCTGGACATGTGTCCAGCTTTAATCAAATAAGGAAATCTATGTTTCGTCAGTGGTTAGCGTTAGTGATTATCGTGCTGGTCTATATCCCGGTTGCGATTGACGCCACGGTGCTGCACGTTGCCGCCCCGACGCTGAGTATGACTCTGGATGCCAGCGGCAATGAATTGCTGTGGATCATTGATATCTATTCGCTGGTGATGGCCGGCATGGTGCTGCCGATGGGGGCGCTCGGGGATCGCATCGGCTTTAAGCGCCTGCTGATCATGGGAAGTACTCTGTTTGGCCTCTCTTCGCTGGCGGCGGCGTTTGCCCCCACGGCGGGGTGGTTGATTGCCGCGCGGGCCTCGCTGGCAATCGGCGCGGCGATGATCATTCCCGCGACGCTGGCCGGGATCCGCACGCTCTTCCCGGATGCGCGTCAGCGTAACATTGCCCTTGGCGTCTGGGCTGCCGTCGGGTCCGGCGGGGCAGCCTTTGGCCCGCTGGTGGGCGGGATGCTGCTGGCCCACTTCTACTGGGGTGCCGTGTTTTTGATCAACGTTCCCATTGTGTTGCTGGTAGTCTCCCTGGCGGCGCGTTTTGTCCCGGCCCAGCAAGGGCGACCGGAGCAGCCGCTGAACATCACGCACGCTCTGATGCTGATTGTGGCGATCCTGCTGCTGGTCTACAGCGCTAAAACCGCGCTAAAAGGGGAACTTTCTCCCTGGGTAGTCGCGGGCACGCTGCTGATCGGGGCGGCAATCCTGTGGCCTTTATTCGCATCCAGCTGCGTGCCCACACGCCGATGATCGACATTCGCCTGTTTGGCCATCGCATCATTCTCAGCGGCGTGGTGATGGCGATGACGGCCATGATCGCCCTGGTAGGTTTTGAGCTACTAATGGCCCAGGAGCTGCAGTTTGTCCACGGGTTCACCCCCTTTGAGGCAGGGATGTTTATGCTGCCGGTCATGGTCGCCAGCGGCTTTAGCGGGCCGATAGCCGGGGTGCTGGTAGGGCGTCTGGGGTTACGGGTTGTGGCCACTGGCGGTATGGGGCTGAGCGCACTCAGCTTTATGGGGCTGTCGATGCTCGATTTCAGCACCCAGCAGTGGCAGGCCTGGTGCCTGATGGTGCTGCTGGGCTTTAGTGCGGCGAGCGCATTGCTGGCCTCTACCGCCGCGATCATTGGCCGCCGCGCCGAAAGAGAAGGCCGCTGCCGCCGGGGCGATTGAAACCATGTCCTATGAACTGGGCGCGGGGCTGGGGATTGCGATTTTCGGTCTGTTTGCTGACCCGCAGTTTCTCGGCATCCATTGAGCTGCCCCAGGGCTGGACGCTTCCCTTGCGGATCATGCCTCCTCGTCCATCGGTGAGGCGGTGAAGGTGGCGCAGGATCTCTCCCCGTCGCTGGCAGAGTCGGTGATTACAGCGGCGAAAACCGCATTTATCACCTCGCACAGCGTGGCGCTGGGCAGCGCGGGCGGGATGCTGATGGTTCTGGCGATTGGGATCTGGTTTAGCCTGGCGAAAGTATCGCAGCGGTAAACACGCCCAAAGGCGCGGTGTAAACCCTCTCCCTGTGGGAGAGGGTTGGAGTGAGGGCAACCGACCGTACAACCCCCCGGCGGCGTGGTTTTACAACTCCTGTGCCGCACTCAGTACGCTGTGCAGCAACACATTTGCCCCTTTCTCTGACCACGCCGGCAGGATCTTTTCCGCTTCGTTATGGCTAATGCCTTTCACGCACGGAATAAAGATCATGCTGGCAGGGCTATCTTGCTGACATAACAGGTGTCGTGCCCCGCACCGGAAACCATCGATTTTGCGGAATAGCCCAGGGCTGCCACGGCGTTTTCCGTGCGCGCCAGGCAGGTGGCATCAAACGCAATGGGCGCATAGTCAAAAATGCGCTCGACGTTTGCGCTGACACCGCGGGCAGAAAGACTCTTTGTCGCCTGATGCAGTGCAGCTTCCATCGCCTCCAGCGCCGCGCTCTGCGGATGACGGAACTCCACGCTGCACACCACCCGGGAAGGGACGACGTTGCGCGAGTTGGGGGTCACGTTCGCCATGCCGATGGTTGCCCGACCGTCAGGCGCATGCTGATACCCAATGGCTTCAACCTTCAGCGCCAGCATCGCAAAGGCGGTTAAGGCGTCGCGACGGCTATGCATCGGTGTGGTACCCGCATGCGCGGCAAATCCCTCCAGCGTGATCGTGAACCAGCGCTGGCCCATCGCCGCCCGCACCAGTCGATATCCACCGCCTCATCTTCAAGGATCGGTCCTTGTTCGATGTGCAGTTCATAACAGGCGTGGATCGGGAAAGCGCGGGCAGGGAGCTCACCGCGATAGCCGATGGTATCCAGTGCGTCACCCACCGTAATACCATCCCGGTCGGCCCGGGCGTGGGCATAGGCCTCGCTGAACTGCCCGGTCCAGACGCCGGAGGAGAGCATTGCCGGGGCAAAACGCGCCCCTTCTTCGTTGGTCCAGTTCACCAGCACGATGTCGCGCTCGGTTTCAATCTGATGGTCGTTCAGGGTACGCAGCAGTTCCAGCCCGGCCAGTACGCCGTAAACCCCGTCGTAATTGCCACCCAGTGGCTGGGAATCCACATGCGAACCGGTCATCACCGGTGCCAGGGCGGGATTTTTTCCGGCACGGCGGATAAACATGTTGCCCATGCTGTCCACCGTGCAGGAAAACCCCGCCTCCAGCGCCCAGTCACGCAGCAGGTTGCGGGCGATCCGATCTTCATCGCTTAACGCCAGCCGGGTGACACCCCCGGCGGGCGTGCCGCCGATCTGCGCCATCATCGCAAGCGTTGACCATAAGCGGTCTGCGTTTACGCGGATCATGCTTTGTCCTTGGTGCTGCGATAGCGGAAGTCGCAGCACTTACCGCCCTGCATGATGGTGGTGGTGCGGGTCAGCTCCACGTCCGGCGCATAGCCGACGATGAATTTTTCATCGCGCGCGCATGACAGCAGGTGGCCGATCTCCCCCAGCCCCATCTCGTGATACATCTCGGCATAGCGGCAGCGGGTGACGTCGTAGTTGTACTGCTGGTCATCGGCGTCGATCACCTTCACGTCCAGGGCGTTATCTTTCTCCCACAGATATTGCAGGGCGATAAAGCTCTTCACGTCTGCGCCGTTCGGCTCTTTGCTGGCAAACTCTTTGCCTGCATTAATGGCGGCCTGCTCAATGGCCTCGCCAATGACCGCCTGGGCGCGGGTCTTGCCGATCTCGCGCACCAGGATTTCATAAATTGGCTTAATAATTTCTGCTTCAATTTTGCGGCGGGCGAGAATGCCCAGCTCATTATTATCACTCATCACATTGCCTCACTGCGTTACTTCGTTTGTGCGCCGCCGAGCACGGTCTGCGGCTGCCATTTGCCATCGACCACTTTATAAACGGTGAATGACGGGGCTTTCAGGTTGCCCTGGTTATCAAAGGCGATCTGCCCGGTGACGCCGGAATAGCTGATGGCGCGCAGGGCAGGCAGGTACTCTGCCGGATCCACCGAGTCGGCTTTTTCCATCGCGGCCACCAGGACACGGGTGGCGTCATAGGCGAACGGGGCGTGCAGTTCGATATGGGTGTGGTAGCGGGACTGATACGCCTGTTCGAAGGTCTTGCCGCCCGGCATCTGATCCACAGGCAGGCCCGGTTCCAGCGCCACTACGCCTTCACCCTCTTTCTGCGCCAGTTGCAGGAAGGTCTGGCTGACAAAGCCGCCTGCGCCCATCAGGGTGGCCTTCATGCCCAACTGTTTAATACGACGCGCCAGCGGTGCCGCCTGGCTGTCCACGCCACCGAAGAAAATCAGATCCGCATTTTTGCTGCGAATGGCGGTCAACACGGCGCTGAAATCAACGGTTTTGTCGTCAACGTACTGGCGATCGACAATCTTCACGCCCTGGGATTCGAGCGATTTAATAAACTCATCCGCCAGCCCCTGACCAAAGGCGGTACGGTCGTCAATGACCGCGATGCGTTTGGCTTTCAGGGTATTGACCGCGTACTGCCCGGCAAACTGACCGCCGTCATCATCGTGACCCATCACGCGGAAGCTGGTGTCGAAGCCCTGTTTGGTATAGGCATGGCCGGTGGCAACGGGTGCCACCTGGGCGATACCGGCATCGTGATAGACGCGGGCCGCCGGGATGCTGGTGCCGGTGTTCCAGTGGCCGACCACGCCTGCCACGTCGCTGTCCACCAGGCGCTGCGCCACGGCCACTGCGGTACGCGGATCCGACTGGTCATCTTCGGACTGCAGCTGAAAGGTCACCGCTTTGCCGCCGATGGTCGGGTGCTGCTTGTTGATGTCGTCAATTGCCAGCTGAGCACCGTTCTCCAGATCTTTACCGATACGGGCAGACGGGCCAGTGAGCGGACCTGCCAGGCCAATCACCACGGTTTCACTGTCGGCGGCCCAGGCCGCGGTAGAGGCTAATCCGCTGAGCAGGATCGCGGCGCTGAGCGCGCTCATTGTTACGGTTTTCATTGTTATTCCCTGATGTTGGTGGGTGTTGTTAAACGGGCATTTCGCCCAAATAAATCTGTGCAATCTGGTCATCGTTAAGCATCGCTTTGGATTCGCCATGGTGAACGATGCTGCCACTGTCCATCACCCAGGCCTGGTCGGTCACTTCCAGCGCCAGGCGGGCGTTCTGTTCGATGAGCAGCAGGGCCACACCACGCTCTCGCAGCCCGGCGATGACGGCAAAAATGTTTTCTACCATCTTTGGCGCGAGGCCCATGGAGGGTTCGTCCAGGATCAGCAGACGCGGGCGGCTGAGCAGGGCGCGATTCAGCGCTAAAAGCTGCTGCTCTCCGCCGGAGAGCAGCCCGGCCAGCTGATGCTGGCGTTCGCCAAGACGTGGGAACCGGGCAAAAATCTCGTCCATCTCCTGCTTCACGGTGACAGTGTCACGGCGAAGCCAGGCTCCCATCTGCAGGTTCTCCAGCACCGTCATACGGGCGAAGATACCCCGGCCTTCCGGGACCATCACCAGCCCGTCGCGCAGCAGCGCTTCGGCTTTCTGTTTACGCACCGGCTTGCCGTTAAATTCAATGTTGCCGCCAAAACGCTCCAGCCCGGTGATGGCTCGTACGGTGGAGCTTTTGCCCGCACCGTTGGCCCCGATCAGCGTGGCCTGTTCACCTTCGCGCAGGCTAAAGGAGACGCCGCGCACCGCCTGGATACCGCCGTAATGCACGTCCAGGCGTTCCACTTTCAGTAATTCAGACATGGGCATTGCCTCCAAGCCAGGCGGCGATCACCGCCGGGTCGCGTCGCACGCTGTCCGGGGTGCCGCTGGCCAGCGTTTTGCCATAATCCAGCACCGTGAGGCGATCGCAGATCCCCATCACCAGCTTCACGTCGTGTTCAATCATCAGCAGGGTTTTTCCGTCGTCGCGGATGCGGGTCAATAGCTCCCCCAGAGCCACTTTTTCTGCTGCATTCATCCCGGCGGCGGGTTCATCCAGCGCCAGCAGAAGCGGATCGGTGGCCAGCGCGCGGGCGATTTCCAGCCGACGCTGATGGCCGTAAGCCAGGTCGCAGGCGCGGTAGTGGGCGAACTTTGCAATGCCGGTGTACTCCAGCCAGTGCCACGCCTGTTCCCGGGTCTGGGCCTCTTCTTCCCTGGCGCGCTTGTGACGACTCAGCGCCGCCCACAGCCCGTTGCGGGTACGCACATGGCGACCCACCATCACGTTCTCCAGCACCGACATCTCGTTAAACAGACGGACGTTCTGGAAGGTGCGGGCGATGCCTGCGGCGGTCACTTTCTCGATTTGCGTCGGGAAGTACGGTGTATCGGCAATGGCAAATTCGCCGCTGTCTGCCGGGTACAGCCCGGTGATCAGGTTGAAACAGGTGGTTTTACCCGCGCCGTTAGGGCCAATCAGACCGTAAATTTCGCCTTTGTTGATCGAGAGTGAGACGTTGTCCACCGCCTTCAGGCCGCCAAAGCGTTTGGACATATTGCGCACGGTTAACAGACTCATGCGTTGACCTCCTTGTGGCGAACCGGCCAGATGCCCGACGGGCGAACCAGCATGACCAGCACCAGCGCCAGGCCGTAGAACAGCTGACGCAGGATCTCCGGGCCTATCAGCACCGAACCAAACAGCGCCTGCTGTACCGGCGCAGCCTGGCTACGCAACAGCTCTGGCAGGGCAGTAAGCAGCACCGCACCGAGGATCACCCCGGGATATGGCCCATACCGCCCAGCACCACCATCGCCAGCACGGCAATCGACTCCTGCAAGGTGAAAGATTCCGGCGAGACAAAGCCCTGGAAGGCACCAAACAGCGCCCCGGCCACGCCGCCAAAAGAGGCACCCATGGCAAAGGCCAGCAGCTTAAAGTTGCGCACGTTGATCCCATCGCCCGGGCGACGTCTTCATCTTCGCGAATGGCGTGCCACGCCCGGCCAATGCGCGAGTGTTGCAGGCGCAGACAGACAAAAATGATCCCGACAATCACCAGCATCAGCAGGTAGTACCACAGCCACAGGGCGGGCACCTTGACGCCGAACCAGTGGTAAACCCCGCTGAACTTCAGGCCAAACAGGTTGAGAGTATCGACGCCGGTAATGCCCTTAGCGCCGTTGGTGATGTTCACCGGGCGGTCGAGATTACGCATCAGAATACGGATGATCTCCCCGAAACCGAGGGTCACGATCGCCAGATAATCGCCGCGCAGCTTCAGCGTTGGCGCACCGAGCAGGATGCCGCACACCGCCGCGACCAGCGCCGCAATCGGGATGATCAGCAGATACGACGTATGAAGCCCATCCGGGAACCAGACGTTGAGGATCGGGAACACCTCCGCCAGGTGCGGCGACGCCAGCAGCGCGGCCAGATAAGCGCCGACAGCATAGAAAGCGATAAAGCCCATATCCAGCAGGCCGGTGTAGCCGACCACGATATTCAGCCCCAGCGCCAGCATGATGTAGAGCAGGGCGAAGTCGATCACCCGCACCCAGTAGTTGCCGCCCAGTTGGGTAGCCACCACCGGCGCAAGCAGCAGGGCAAGCACAAACAGCGTCATGCCGGACCAGAATTTACGGCGGGTCGCCGGTGTTTTGAGTTCAATGGCAGTCATGATTTCCTCTTACGCCCTGTGCGCCACGCGCTCGCCCAGCAGACCCGCCGGACGGAAGACCAGCACCAGAATCAGCACGATAAAGGCGAATACGTCCTGGTAATTACTGCCAAATACACCGTCAGTCAGCTCGCCCAGATAACCGGCCCCCAGTGCTTCGATAATGCCGAGCAGGATCCCGCCTATCATCGCCCCGCGAATGTTGCCGATGCCGCCGAGAACCGCCGCGGTAAAGGCCTTAATGCCGGGCAGGAAGCCCATCGAGAAGCTGGCGTTGCCGTAGTTGCTGGCCATCATCACCCCCGCCAGCGCGGCAAAGATGCCGCCAATGGCGAAGGTGAGGGTGATGATGGCGTTCGGATTGACGCCCATCAGAGTCGCGACGCGCGGGTTTTCGGCCACGGCGCGCATACCGCGACCGAGGCGGGTGTATTCCACCAGCAGCCACAGGCCGGTCATGACGATCAGAGCCAGCGCCACGGTAACCATGCCGGTCACGGTTACAATCGCCGGGGGATGTGCCTCGCTGCCCGCGGTGATGGCAATGGGGTCCATCGGCAGGATCTGCGGGAACATCAGCGGGTTACGCGTCCAGATAATCATCGCCACGGTTTGCAGCAGCACCGACACGCCAATTCCGGAGATCAGCGGTGCCAGCCGCGGCGCATGCCGCAGACGGCGATAGGCGAAACGCTCCACCGCCATCGCCAGCAGGGCGCAGACCGCCATCGCGATCAGCAGCGCGAAGCCAAGCTGCAGCAGTTGCGGCATAGCGGGAAAATAACCGTTGAGGAGATTCAGCCCCGACAGGGTGGTCAGTGCGCCGACCATTAAAATATCGCCGTGGGCGAAGTTAATAATGCGCAAAATGCCATACACCATGGTATAGCCCAGCGCGATCAGCGCGTAGATGCTGCCCAGCATCACGCCGTTGATCAGTTGTTGTATGAGTGTGTCCAACGTTCCTACCCGACAAATTGCTCTTTCAGCGGGTAACATCTAATAATTGAATTAAATTGTGAAATACACATATATTCTTTCTTATGATTTTTGGAGCTTGCGTTATCTGATTGATTTTAAAGATGATGATAAATGGCTGATAAACCTGATTATCCATGACAGATCAATATATGAATAAAACAGAACAATCCCTGGTGGTACCAGCCTTTGCCGAGAGCCGACTGGCGAACGATCCACCGCTACGGGCGGTACGGGCCTTCGAGGCAATAGCCCGGCTGGGCAGTGTGACCCAGGCGGCGCAGGAGCTGGATATCTCCCCGTCAGCGGTCAGCCATCAGCTCAAAGTGCTGGAAGGGTACCTGCAGATGCCGCTTACCGAGCGTCAGGGACGCAGGCTGATCCTCAGCCAACAGGGGCGAGACTATTACCGCTCCATTCGTGCGGCCTTTAACGTGCTGCGCCAGGCTACCGAGCACCTGCTTGAGCAGGTACAGACCCGTCAGGTGACCATCAGCCTGATCCCGCTGTTTGGCATGGGGTGGTTTATCCCGCGGCTACCGGGGTTTATGCGGGCCAATCCGCAAACTGAAATTAATGTGGTCTACGCCAACCACCGCAACTACCTGAGCGATGCCTCGGATATGTCGATTCGCTTTGGTAACGGGCAGTGGGCAGGCTACCAGAGCGAGAAGCTTATCTCCGGGCAGATGGTGCCGGTCTGTAGCCGGGCGTTTTTGCGCCTGCACGGACATATCGATACCCCCGAACAGCTGCTACAAATGCCACTCCTGCATGATGAGGAGCGCGCGACCTGGCAGCAGTGGTTTATCCAGCAGGGGGTAAAGCGCCCGCCGCGACGCAGCGGACCGATGTTTGAAGATGGCCTGTTAACGCTGGCGGGCGTGCAGGCGGGGCTAGGGTGCGCCCTGATGCGTGAGCCACTCATTGCGCCCTATCTGGAGAGCGGTGAGCTGGTGAAAATATTTGATATGCCCATCGACGATGGTCGGGATTATTACCTGTGCGTCCGGCAGGATGTTGAGATGAGCCAGGACGGTAAGCTGTTACAAAGCTGGCTGCGGCAGAACAGTTGAGGTAAAGGGTTAAGCGGCAACAGGCCGCACCGCAGCACCATCGACGGGTGGCGGCTGCGTCTTACCCCGCCTGTAATTCGGCGCTATCTGGTTCCCTCTCTCTTATGGGAGAGGACCAGAGTGATGGTAAAAACAGCCTGTTTGAATATCAGTGAAATGAGCATGATGAAGAATATCAATCCACTGGCATTATATAATGCTGGCATCTGGGTTCACCGTTAATGATTGCAAAGGTTTTATTTTTACTTGAGTTTTTACTTGATCCTGTAATTTTCTCAGTCAATGATTTTTGTCGATAGAATAGGGCCTAAAAATAATAACAATGAAAACCCACCGTTTGTTTGTGTGGCATTTAATTATTCTGGGTGTAATGATTTTTCTGATGGCGCTGAACAATGCAGGGGGAGTAATATTTAACCTCTCCATATTGCGTTATTACCATTTTAATCAAATGTAAATATTCGCCGTTTCTTCTTTGAACATGAATGAATCAAATCTACTCATTCACTTTATTAAGGATGATGATTATGGCAATAGGTTATTTTATTCGTCTGGGTGATAAAACTTCCTGTGGCGGTACTGTGCTTTCCGCTTCACAACACCATAGTTTTGGAGGTGTTGCGACGGCCAGAAACGGCGATAAGGTTTCCTGCGGTATCGATCGTAAGGTCTATCATATCGCAGGGGGTATACCTAATTACTTTATTCATGGCGTGGCAGCAGCAGGAACATTGCATAGCCGCAGTACATGCCCGTGCCGGGCAAGGCTGATAACGTCATTCCCTAATGCCGTATATTGGTCCGGGGAAGATAAACGGGTTTAACACGGTTGCCGGTGCACCTCTAAACGCTGGCGAGCCAGAACAACATGCGCAGGCCGCACGAAAAAATTCAGCCGCTACCTCTGACAATGCCAGCAACCGTGCCCAAAAAGGAAAACGAGAAATTACCCTGACGCTCGGTGTGTTTTTCGATGGTACGGGCAACAATGCTATTAATACCAATAACATGATAAAAGCCTGTATTGCTGAACGCTACGAACTTGATAACATCGACGCGGGTGCGATTCTGGGAAAATGTGCGCGGGAGGGTATGGGCGTTTCGGGTGTGGGTGCCATTAGTTATACGGGGTATTACACGAATGTTCACTGGCTGCGGACACTTTATAAATAAAGCATTTCCGGTAGTGATTCAGATATTCAGCAGGCCATTTATATTGATGGTATCGGTACAGAAGCAGGTAAGCCGGACAGTATGATTGGTCAGGGGCTGGGTATTTCAGATACTGGTGTGATCGCCAAAAACTGATATGGCAATCAAATGTCTTGTGAAAAATATTTCAAACGCTATTGAAGATATAAAAAGTAAAACATCTGACTCTGAATTGGTTATCCAGGCGCTGGAATTCGATATTTTTGGTTTCAGTCGTGGCGCAGCCGCCTCACGTCACTTTGCCAATCGTATTCATTCAGAAGACCCCGCGATTATTGCTGCAATCCGTGAAGGTGTGCAGGGCACAGAGTTTAAAGGAGTTCCAGCAGGCAAAATTCGCTTTATCGGGATTTTTGATACCGTAGCCGCGATTGGCACCCCACTAAACGGCCTGAACCCGCACAGTGCGGATACGGGCGAAGTAAATCTTGTGCTACGCCCGGGTGTGGCGGATAAGGTTTTTCATATCACTGCGGCCCATGAATGCCGTTTTAACTTCGCTCTGAACAGCGTAAAACCCGCCTGGCCTGAACTGGCGTTACCCGGCGTGCATTCTGATGTTGGCGGAGGTTATCTGCCTGCTGTGGAAGAAAATCTTTTTCTGACTCGCCCGGAGACCGACACTTTCCCGCTGCGCCAGTCCGGCGAACAAACGCGGGGTTACCATCAGACAAGAAAGCAACTGGATAAGCTGGACGCCTGTCCGGCAGTCGCCCCCATTATGCGCACCAGCGATATTTCTTTAGAAACCTGGTTTGATGACCGCATGCCGCCGGACGCTACGGCGAACCGCAGAAACGTAGCTACGCCGCCCTGACGCTACGTAACCGAATCATTAGAAATGACTGGTCAAAAGTCGCGTTGCGGGTCATGTATGCAGCGGCGAAAGATGCGGGGGTAATGTTCAATGCTATCGATCCAGTAAACCCGGCAATGACTCTTCCCGATGAATTGCTCCCTCTTTGTGACAAAGCCCTGGAAATGGGTAAGGCGGTTCGTTCGGGCCAGGCTTCAGGTACGTTTAGCCAGGATGAAATCGACACTATCACCCGGCGATATATTCACTGCTCGGCAAACTGGAATGCGATCGTTGCGGATACAAAAGGTTTTACGCAGGGCGGTGCATCCGCAGCGGAAATCATCGGTTTTCTCGATCGCCCGGATGAAAACTGGCAGCGCACCCTATACGACATGGACGGGAAAAAAATATGAAACTGAAAATCGCCCTCGCACTGGTGTTATTAGTGAGTGGCTGCCGCGCTTCTGAGCCGCAGACACCGCAAGAAACGGGCAGCATGCCTTACGGCAAATGGGGTTTTGCATTTTTTACTCCCTATGCTTTGCCTGCCATCGTGACGCACGCAGTGGTTATCGACAGCGGAAAAGTTGTATCGACCTTCCGGACGTTGGACAGTACGCAGAGTGATCCGGATACAGTACAGTTCTGGAGTGACACTACACCTAATGGCGGAGTTATCTTTAATAAAGTCCGCCACCCCCCCGTTTCCATGCTGTTCTGCTGGGACTCCATCATTGATAAAAAAACCTATGAGACGTGGATTATTTTCAAACCGTCGTTACGTGAAACCATGCTGACACCGACAGGGACAGACCGTTACGGAGAAACCGCCTGGTATAAAACGATGCTGTTTGGTCTTGCGCCGGAAGGGAAGGTAAAGATCTGGCTTCAGGACAGCGCCGGAGGGATAAATGTCCTTTTAAGGCCGAAACAAATCGCGACGCTTTCAGGCGATCAGCTTGATATCTTGTAAGGGAATTACAAGGCATTTTCAGGGATATGGATATACCAAAACGACTCAGGAATTTATCAAAGATAAAGCCTATCCCTACGGCAACTGGTGATTGTTATCAGGCTACCTGCCGCGTCGGCAGATAGCCTTTTTCTTCAGATTTTTGCATCGCCGGGATGAAAACTGGCAGCGCACCCAATACAACATGGATGGTAAAGACGTATGAAACTGAAAATCGCCCTTGCGGTGGTGCTATTGGTGAGTGGCTGCCGGGCTTCTGAACCGCAGACCCCGGAAGAAACCGGCAGCATGCCTTATGGAAAATGGGAATTTGCTTTTTTTACACCCCGAGCCTTAAACGCTGTCGTGACATACGCTGCGATTATTGATAGCGGAAATGTGGTCTACAGATTCCGGATGCTGGACGGTACACCTGGCGATCCGGATACCGTTGAGACCTGGAACAACCTTGTTCGAATGCATGCAGAACTGAATAAAGCCCGCCATCCGCCCGTTGCCATGATGATCTGCTGGGACTCCATCATTGATAAAAAGACCTATGAAACACAGATCATCTTCAAACCGTCGTTACGTGAAATCATGCTGACCCCGACAGGAAAAGACAGAAAAGGAGAAACCGCCCTGGTATAAAACGATGCTGTTCGGTCTTGCGCCGGAGGGGAAGGTGAAGATCTGGCTTCAGGACAGTGCCGGAGGGATAAATGTCCCTGTAGAGCCAAAAACGCATGGTAACTCTTTCAGGCGATCGGCTGGATATCTGTAAGGGAGTAACTCAGCATCCTAACGGCTATGTCTATTACGGGGATACCCCTCAATTTATCAAGGGTAAAACGTACCCTTACGGCAGCTGGTGATTGTTATCAGGCTACCTGCCGCGTCGGCTTGTGGCCTTTTTCCTCGGTTTTCTGGGTAGTAGGGATGAAAAACGGCAGCGCACCCAATACAACATGGATGGTAAAGAAGTATGAAACTGAAAATCGCCCTTGCGGTGGTGCTATTGGTGAGTGGCTGCCGGGCTTCTGAACCGCTGAGCCCGGAAGAAACGGGCACTATGCCCTACGGCAAATGGGGTTTTGCATTTTTTACTCCCTATGCTTTGCCTGCCATCGTGACGCACGCAGTGGTAATCGACAGCGGGAAAGTTGTATCGACCTTTCGGACGTTGGACAGTACGCAGAGTGATCCGGATACCGTACAGTTCTGGAGTGACACTACACCTAATGGCGGAGTTATCTTTAATAAAGTCCGCCACCCCCCCGTTTCCATGCTGTTCTGCTGGGACTCCATCATTGATAAAAAAACCTATGAAACGTGGATTATTTTCAAACCGTCGTTACGTGAAACCATGCTGACACCGACAGGGACAGACCGTTACGGAGAAACCGCCTGGTATAAAACGATGCTGTTCGGTCTTGCGCCGGAGGGGAAGGTGAAGATCTGGCTTCAGAACAGTGCCGGAGGGGAAAATGTCCCTGTAGAGCCAAAACGCATGGTGACGCTTTCAGGCGATCGGCTGGATATCTGTAAGGGAGTAACTCAGCATCCTAACGGCTATGTCTATTACGGGGATACCCCTCAATTTATCAAGGGTAAAAATTACCCTTTACGGCAACTGGTAATTGTTATCAGACCACCAGCCGAAGCGGCTGGTGGTTTTCGCTACTCCTTGTCGCGTCCAGGAACTTAGCGCGTCCGCCGCCCGCGTAGCATACCAACACAACAACGACCCCGCGCACACCATCATCGCCCCCTGCCAGAAGCTAAACGACAGGGGGGCATTCAGTAACACCGCCGCCAGCGCCGCTGACAGTACCGGCGTAAAATAGGACGCCACCGCCAGCAGCGTCACGTTGCCGTGCAGAATGCCGATGTTCCATGAGGCATAGCCAAACCCCAGCGCCACGCCGCACATCAGGAGTTTAATCACCACCGGCACGCTGAAGACCATTTCCGGCTGATCGCTGAAGGCATATTTCACCCACAGAGTCAGGGCCGTCAGCAGCACAAACAGGGTGATGCCATTCTGGCCCCTGGCATATTTACTGGTCACGGTGCAGTAAGCGGCCAGATAAAAGCCCGACAAAAGGCCAGGCCGTAACTCAGCGGATTCGAGATAACGTTTTGGGCAATGTCCGCCAGACTAAGCCCCTTATCGCCCCCGACGACCCAACTGACACCCAGCAGCGAGATAAGCAGCCCCGGGATCACCCACAGCGTCGATTTCTGGCGATTAAACAGAATGGCAAACACAATGGTCAGGCTTGGCCAGAGATAGTTGACCATCCCCACCTCAATGGCCTGGTGACGGGTGGTGGCGTAGCCTAACGACAGGGCCAGACAGATCTCATAGCTGACAAACAGCACGCTACCCGCCATCAGGTAGCGGGGCGAAAAACGCCGCAGGTTGGGCAGCCCGACCGTGACCAGACAAAGTAAACCGCTGAGCGTGTAGATCATCGCCGCGCCCCCTACCGGGCCTAGCCCCTCGCTGACGCCTCGGATCAGGCCTACCATCGTGCTCCAGAGCACAATAGCCGCCAGCCCTGTCAACGTCGCTTTTTTTCTGTCCATCATTTTTCCATTGCCATGACATTTTCAGGGGCAAATTTATAGCACTGTTTCAGTACCTTCCGCGAATTAATCTCCCCGCGGTTACCCCCTTAGCGGTAACAAAACCGCGACCCGCTGACTATTAAGAGGGCGAAAAATAGCGATATTGATTTGCCGCAAAAAAAAACAGGGGCTTTGCTGTTAGTTTTCCGCCGGAATTCTCATTGAGTTAACGAGGACAACGATGGACGTCAGTCGCAGACAGTTTTTTAAAATCTGCGCGGGCGGTATGGCCGGAACCACAGTGGCTGCTTTAGGGGTTCGCTCCTAAAATGGCGCTGGCTCAGGCGCGCAACTATAAATTGCTGGCGTGCGAAAGAGATCCGTAACACCTGCACATACTGTTCCGTGGGATGCGGGCTATTGATGTATAGCCTGGGAGATGGCGCGAAGAACGCCAAAGAGTCGATTTATCATATTGAAGGCGACGCGGATCATCCGGTCAGCCGCGGGGCGTTATGCCCGAAAGGGGCGGGCCTGCTGGACTATGTTCACAGCGAAAACCGCCTGCGTTACCCGGAGTACCGCGCGCCGGGTTCCGACAAGTGGCAGCGACTCTCCTGGGATGAGGCCTTCTCCCGGATTGCGAAACTGATGAAAGCCGACCGCGACGCCAACTTCGTCGAGACCAATGCGCAGGGCGTGACGGTTAAACCGCTGGACCTCCACCGGGATGCTATGCGCCTTCGGCGGCCAGTAATGAAACCGGCATGCTGACGCAGAAATTTGTGCGCTCCCTCGGCATGCTGGCGGTAGATAACCAGGCGCGCGTCTGACACGGACCAACGGTAGCAAGTCTTGCTCCAACATTTGGTCGCGGTGCGATGACCAACCACTGGGTTTGATATCAAAAACGCCAACGTCGTTTATGGTCATGGGCGGTAACGCCGCTGAGGCCATCCCGTGGGATTCCGCTGGGCGATGGAAGGCGAAGAACAACAATGATGCGACGCTGATCGTCGTCGATCCGCGCTTTACGCGTACGGCATCGGTAGCCGATATCTATGCGCCAATCCGCTCCGGCACGGACATTACGTTCCTTTCCGGCGTGCTGCTGTACCTGATTGAAAACAACAAAATTAACGCTGAGTACGTTAAGCACTACACCAACGCCAATCTGCTGGTGCGGGAAGACTTTGCTTTTGAAGACGGGCTGTTTCAGCGGCTACGACGCGGAAAAACGCCAGTACGATAAGTCTTCCTGGAACTATCAGTTCGACGAAAATGGCTATGCGAAACGCGATGACACGCTCACCGATCCGCGCTGCGTGTGGAACCTGCTGAAACAGCACGTCTCCCGCTATACGCCGGAGGTGGTGGAAAAACATTTGCGGAACGCCGAAAGCCGATTTCCTGAAAGTGTGCGAAGTGCTGGCCTCCACCAGTGCGGCAGACAGAACCACGACCTTCCTGTATGCGCTGGGCTGGACGCAACACACCGTCGGGGCGCAGAACATCCGTACCATGGCGATGATCCAGCTGCTGCTCGGCAACATGGGCATGGCCGGTGGCGGGGTGAACGCCCTGCGCGGGCACTCCAACATTCAGGGCTTAACCGACTTAGGCTTGCTGTCGACCAGCCTGACCGGCTACCTGACGCTGCCGTCCGAGAAACAGACGGATCTGCAAAGCTATATGACGGCGAACACGCCAAAAGCGACGCTGCCTGATCAGGTGAACTACTGGAGTAATTATCCGAAGTTCTTCGTCAGCCTGATGAAGTCCTTCTATGGCGATGCGGCGCAGAAGGAGAACGACTGGGGCTTTAACTGGCTGCCAAAATGGGATCAGTCCTACGACGTCATTAAGTATTTCAACATGATGGCGAAGGGCGAGGTCACAGGTTTACATCTGCCAGGGCTTTAACCCGGTGGCGTCGTTCCCGGATAAGAACAAGATTGTCGCCAGTCTCAGCAAGCTTGAAGTACATGGTAGTTATCGATCCGCTGGTGACGGAAACCTCTAACTTCTGGCAGAACCACGGCGAAATGAATGACGTGGATACCGCCTCGATTCAGACCGAAGTGTTCCGTCTGCCGTCCACCTGTTTTGCGAAGAGGATGGCTCCATCGCCAACTCCGGCCGCTGGCTGCAGTGGCAACTGGAAGGGGGCAGGATGCGCCGGGCGAAAGCGCGTAACGACGGCGAGATCCTGGCGGGGATTTTACCATCGTCTGCGTGAGATGTACCGCACGGAAGGCGGCAAAGGCGCTGAGCCGCTGCTGCGGATGAGCTGGGATTACAAACAGCCGGATCACCCGGAATCGGAAGAGGTGGCGAAAGAGAAACAACGGCTATGCGCTGGGCGGATCTCTATGACGCCAATGGCGTGCTCATCGCGAAGAAAGGCCAGTTGCTGAGCAAGCTTTGCCCAACTGCGTGATGACGGTACCACGGCATCCTCGTGCTGGATCTACACCGGCAGCTGGACCGGAGCAGGGTAACCAGATGGCTAACCGCGATAACGCCGACCCGTCAGGGCTGGGCAATACGCTGGGCTGGGCCTGGGCGTGGCCATTGAACCGTCGCGTGCTTTACAACCGCGCGTCAGCGGATATCAACGGCAAGCCGTGGGATCCGAAAACGGATGCTGATCCAGTGGAACGGCACGAAGTGGGCTGGCAACGATATCCCGGACTTCAACACCGCCGCACCGGGCAGCAACACCGGGCCGTTTTATCATGCAGCCGGAAGGGCTTGGGACGTCTGTTTGCCATCGACAAGCTGGCGGAAGGGCCGTTCCCGGAAACACTACGAGCCAATGGGAAACGGCCGCTCGGCACTAACCCGCTGCAACCCCCAACGTGGTCTCCAGTCCGGTGGTACGTGTTTTACCAGGAAGATGCCGTGCGCATGGGCAAGAAAGATAAGTTCCCGTACGTCGGTACGACCTATCGCCTGACCGAGCATTTCCATACCTGGACCAAACATGCGCGACTGAACGCCATCGCCCAGCCGGAACAGTTTGTCGAGATCAGCGAGACCCTGGCGAAGGCCAAAGCATCGCTAACGGCGATCGTGTCAAGGTTCAGCAGCCAGCGCGGGTTTATTCGCGCCGTGGCGGTGGTCACCCGTCGCCTGCAGGCCCTGAACGTTCACGGCCAACAGGTGGAACCGTCGGGATCCCGCTGCACTGGGCTTTGAAGGGGTGGCGCAGAAAGGTTATATCGCCAACACCCTGACGCCTGCAGTGGGGGATTCCAACTCGCAAACGCCAGAGTACAAGGCGTTCCTGGTCAACATCGAGAAAGCATAAGGAGCCGAATCAATGTCGATGGAAACACAAGACGTCATCAAAACGCTCCGCCACCAACGACTTTACCCCCGCGCCTCGTTGCGCGGGATCACAAAGCGGAAAGTGGCAAAGCTTATCGATGTCTCCTCCTGCGTGGGCTGTAAATCCTGCCAGGTGGCCTGTTCCGAGTGAACGATATCCGCGACGAGGTGGGGCACTGCGTCGGGGTTTACGATAACCCGGCGGACCTGAGCGCCAAATCCTGGACGGTGATGCGCTTTTAGCGAAACCGATCAGAACGGCAAGCTGGAGTGGCTGATCCGCAAAGATGGCTGTATGCACTGCGAGGATCCGGGCTGTCTGAAAGCCTGCCCATCAGCCGGGGCGATTATTCAGTACGCCAACGGCATCGTCGATTTCCAGCAGGATAACTGCATCGGCTGCGGATACTGCATCGCGGGCTGTCCGTTCAACGTGCCGCGTCTCAATAAAGAGGAACAACCGGGTCTACAAATGCACCCTGTGCGTGGATCGGCGTCAGCGTTGGTCAGGAAGCCAGCCTGCGTGAAGACCTGTCCGACCGGGGCCATTCACTTTTGGCACCAAGAAGGAGATGCTGGAGGTTGCCCAGCAGCGGGTCGATAAGCTGAAAGCGCGTGGCTATGCCAAACGCGGGTGTCTACAACCCGCAAGGGGTGGGCGGGACGCATGTCATGTACGTGCTGCACCACAACGACCAGCCGGAGCTGTATCACAATCTGCCGAAGGACCCGGCGATCGATACGTCCATTAACCTGTGGAAAGGGGCGCTGAAACCGCTCTCCGCGGCAGGCTTTATCGCCACCTTTGCCGGGTTGATTTATCACTACATAGGTATCGGGCCGAACAAAGAGGTGGATGACGACGAGGAGGAACACCATGAATAAGTCAAAGATGATCGTGCGCACGAAGTTTATTGACCGCGCTTGTCACTGGACAGTGGGTGATCTGCTTCTTCCTGGTGTCGTTATCCGGCATCTCGTTCTTCTTCCCGACGCTACAATGGCTGACCGAAACCTTCGGTACACCGCAGATGGGCGCATTCTGCATCCGTTTCTTTGGGGTGCTGATTTTCGTGGCGCTGATGTTTATGTTCGTGCGTTTCGTCCATCACAACATCCCGGACAAGCAGGATATTCCGTGGCTGAAGGGCATTGTTGAGGTGCTGAAAGGCAACGAGCACAAAGTCGCGAAGGTGGGGAAATACAACGCCGGACAGAAAATGATGTTCTGGACCATCATGAGCATGATTTTCGTGCTGCTGGTGACCGGGGTGATTATCTGGCGTCCCTATTTTGCCCACTATTTCCCGATGCAGGTCGTGCGCTACAGTCTGCTGATCCACGCGACATCGGCCATTATTTTGATCCATGCCATTCTGATCCATATGTATATGGCGTTCTGGGTCAAAGGTTCGATTAAAGGGATGATCGAAGGGAAGGTGAGCCGCCGCTGGGCGCAGAAACACCACCCGCGCTGGTATCGGGATGTGGAGCGTCTGGAAGCGCAGAACGAGAGTCGGGAAGGGATGAAGTAATCTCGTCGCTTGTGACACCCGGTGACGCTGCGCTTACGCGGCTCTGCGGGTGAAGTACCCGCTCCGGGAAGGGATTCGGAGCGGGTTTTATAGGAGGTCAGGTGTTCTCATGTTCTTTCCGGGGGATTACGGTAACCGTTATATTGAAAGCACGACCGGGTCGCCTGGTAATAGAGGTATTGCGAGCACGCTTCCAGATAAAAGCAATCGGATGAAATCAGGTGAAATTACGCTGAACCGCCCTCGCAATAAATAATTAAGAGGGCGGTAATGGTCAGAACTTCTCGTCAATATAACGGAACGGGTAAGCAGTCGGTTTAACTTTGCCGATTTTACGCTTCGGTAATTTAACCTCTTCTTCCGGCAGGTCTTTATAGGGAATTTGGGACAGGAGATGAGAGATAATATTCAGCCGCGCGCGCTTTTTATCCTCGGAACGGGCAACAAACCAGGGTGCCCAGGCGGTGTCGGTGGCGGCAAACATCGCATCACGGGCCTTGGTATAGACATCCCAGCGGTTGAAGGATTTCACGTCCATTGGCGACAGTTTCCAGGTTTTCCGCCCATCGTTTATGCGGTCGCGCAGGCGACGCTCCTGCTCTTTGGGGGTGACTTCCAGCCAGTATTTAATCAGGATAATGCCTGCATCGACCATTGCCTTTTCGATGATAGGTGCCCCGTCCAGAAACTTCTCTACCTGTTCTTCCGTACAAAATCCCATGACGCGCTCGACGCCCGCGCGGTTTGTACCAGCTGCGGTCGAAGATGACGATTTTCCCCGGCGGAGGGCAGATGTGGAACATAGCGCTGGAAGTAGAGCTGGCTTTTCTCTTTCTCGGTCGGGGCTGGCAGCGCCACTACCCGGAACACACGCGGGCTGACGCGTTCGGTCAGGGCCTTGATGGTACCCCCTTTACCGGCGCCGTCGCGCCCTTCAAAGACGACGCACACTTTCAGGCCCTTGCTGACCACCCACCGCTGCAACTTAACCAGCTCCACATGCAGGCGGTGCAGCTCTTTTTCGTACTCCGTGCGCTTAAGCGGGGCGGGGGCGCGATCTTCGTAACGGGTTTGCTTTTCTTCTTATCTTTATCTGCCATGATGCCTTCCTTTACGGGGTGATTCTGATGGTACGGTGAGACATAACACTTTGAAGTGTAATCAGGCCTGAGCATCCTGGCGGAAAATATTCACAGCCTGCCCGAATTGATGGAGGAATCGGCCAGCGGCGCGATTTGAACTGGCTCACCATACCAGTTTGGTCGATAATGGCTGTTGCAATTATTTAACAAGTGGTCGCGGTATGAAAAGACGGTGTTTTCGTTAGCACTTGGCCACCTTTGGCCTGGGCATGGCCGAATTTGGCATTATGGGCGTGTTAACCGAGCTGGCACGGGATGTGGGCATCACCATTCCTTCTGCCGGCAATATGATTTCGTTTTATGCCTTTGGGGTAGTGATTGGGGCACCGATCATCGCTATTTTTTCCGGGAAGTTCTCTTTAAAGTCGATCCTGCTGTTCCTGGTGACGCTGTGCCTCATCGGCAACGCCATTTTTACCTTCTCCACGTCGTACACCATGCTGGCGATCGGGCGGCTGGTATCTGGCTTTCCGCACGGCGCGTTTTTTCGGCGTCGGCACCATTATCCTCTCGCGTATCGCGCCGCCGGGTAAGGTTACCCTGGCGGTGGCTGGCATGATTGCCGGGATGACGGTGGCTAACCTGGCGGGTGTGCCCCTCGGCACCTGGCTTGGGCATGAGTTCAGCTGGCGTTATACCTTCTTCCTGATTGCTGCGTTTAACCTGCTGGTCATGGTGTCGATTGCCCTCTGGGTGCCGCAGACATTTGATAAATCCCAGACTCGCCTGAGCGAGCAATTTCACTTCCTGAAAAAGCCGGAACCCTGGTTTATCTTCGCTGCCACCATGTTCGGCAACGCCGGAGTCTTTGCCTGGTTCAGCTTCGTCAAACCCTTCATGATTAACGTGTCGGGCTTCTCCGAAGGGGTGATGACCGCGATCATGATGTTAATGGGACTCGGCATGGGTGCTGGGCAACCTGTTCAGCGGCAAACTTTCCGGGCGCTACAGTCCGCTGCGAATTGCGGCACTCACCGATCTGGTGATTGTTTTGTCGCTGCTGCTGTTGTTTGCCTTCGGTGCGCTGCCTTTGGCCTCGCTGGTGATGGGCTTTATCTGCTGCGCGGGGTTGTTTGCGCTGTCGGCCCCGTTGCAAATCCTGCTTCTGCAAAATGCCCAGGGTGGGGAGATGCTCGGTGCAGCGGGGGGCCAGGTGGCCTTTAACCTCGGCAGCGCCATTGGGGCGTACTTTGGCGGGATGATGATTACCCTTGGCTTTAGCTGGAGTTACGTGACCCTGCCTGCGGCGGTACTGTCGTTCTGCGCGATGTCGTCGCTTCTGATTTACGGTTATCTGAAAGCCCGCCGGACACAGGGTAATGCGCAGGCGCTAGCCTGAAAAAAACCGCGCCGGGGGCGCGGTAAGCAAACGCTAGACAAATTTCGCCAGCGGATCGGCGGCAGCAAAAGCGACGGCGCGATCGGCAGCGGGTGGGTAGATTAACTCGTTGGTGATGGCGATTTTGATTTTCTTTGCGTCATCGCGAACGGATTTCACCTTCTGATCCCAGCCTTCGCTGTAGACCGCGCCCCAGCCGCCCAAATCGAGACAGGTGACATAGTTCACCTGGCGATAGGGATAAGGCGCCACGTCTAACAGGCTGGCCGCGGCGTTATGTCCCGCAAACTTGCCCAACTGAATGGCGTGCTGACAGGTCATGAGCGCCGTATTGCCGCGGTCGTCGGTGTGGGCATGGGCCATATCCCCGGTGGCATACACGTCCGGGTGCGCCGGTACTTGCAGGCTTTCGTTGACCTTTAAGCGCCCCTGGGGATCTCGCTCGCCCGCAATCTGTTGGCTGAGGGGATGGGCTTCCACGCCCGCCGTCCAGACAACGGTGGCGGCCGCAATGCGCTCGCCATTTTTAAGCGTGACGCCGTGGGGATCGATGGCGCTGATTTCACTGTTCAGACGCCACCTCCACACCCAGCGCGAGGCTTGCCTCTTCAATGGTGCCACGCAGTTCTTCACTGTAACGACCGCCAATGACCGATCCGCGTTCAACTACGATAACTTTGGTCTGTGTATCATCACCAAAACGGGTACGCAGACGCGCAGGGAGTTCGGTAGCCAGTTCTATGCCGGTGAAACCGCCACCGCACACCACCACGGTATTACGTTCCGGCGTCGAAGGGCGTGTCGCCAGTGAATCAAGGTGATTTTCGAAATGTTGGGCGGATTCCAGTTGGTCGATATCAAAGGCAAATTCTGCCAGACCAGGGATCGCCGGGCGGCGCGTCTGACTGCCTGTTGCCACAATCAGACGGTCGTAAGCGACAGCGTTACGTTGCCCTGGCTGTCGCGATACCAGACGCTTTTCTGTTTCGCGTCAATACGTTCAGCGGTTCCGGCAATAAAGTGAACATTCAGTTCAGCAAAGAGATCGCTTAGCGGGGCGGCAAAGGTTGCTACCTGCTCTTCAATAAAAGCGCGGGCGATACGCAACTCGGGACGGGGAGCCAGAACGGTGAATCTGCAGGTCGTCACTTCCCGTTAAATCAGCCAGACGTGCGGCGCTCACCGCTGCCCACATACCCGCAAAACCGCTGCCTACAATTAAAATTTGCTTCTTCATCTTCGATCCTTTTTCGCATCAGGCCCTGTGGCTGACGTGACTGCAACTATACTTGTCGGAGTTAACTGCGACAACTTCTTTCTGAGTTGGTTTGCTGCGGGCCGTAAAAACAGAAGGTTAGAGGCACAGAGGATTGCGGCTGTCTTTCTGTCGCGGAACGCGGCTATAATGACCTGGAATAATAACTTCGGAGTTAAGCATGGCTTTTTACAGTTCCGGTGTGGAGTACGGCATTCATAGCCTGATGACCATGGTGGATGCGAAAGGTAACGACCGTGAGATGAGCGTCAGAGAAATGGCGGCCTTGCAGGGCGTTCCCTATGACTACCTGGGCAAGATCTTCACACGTCTGTCACGCGCCGGGCTGGTGAGCAGCACCGAAGGAAAGGGCGGCGGTTTTCGTCTGGCCCGGCCTGCTGAACTGATCACCGTGCTGGATGTGGCGCATGCTATCGATGGCGAGAAGAACATGTTCGAGTGTCGGGAAGTGCGACAGCGGCTGGCCGTGTTTGATGAAACGCCGCCTGCCTGGGTTTGCGACGGGCCGTGCGGTGTGCGCTCGGTGATGGACAGCGCCCAGCAGCGAATGGAAGAGGAGCTGGCGCGGCATACGATCCTCGACCTGGCGCGCAAAATGTACCGTAAAGCGCCGGATACTTTTCAGATTGAGGTGCAGGAGTGGATTGCGGATCGGCGGAACGCGTAGGCCCGACAGCGCAGCGCCGCCGGGCGTTCAACTTATGAGCGGAAATCAATTACCATGCGGCCGCGGATCTGGCCTTGCTCCATCTCTTTAAAGATGGCGTTGATATCCCCAGCGGACGCAGCGCCACTTTCGGCACCACCTTACCTTCGGCGGCAAACTGGAAGGCTTCGGTCAGGTCCTGACGGGTGCCCACCAGCGAACCCACCCACCTGAATCCCGTCCAATACCAGACGCGAATATCCAGACTCATTGCTTCCGGCGGCAGACCGACCGCCACCACGCGACCCCCGGCACGAACGGCATCTACCGCAGAGTTAAAGGCCACTTTCGCCACCGCCGTCACGACCGCGGCGTGGGCACCACCGGTTTTTTCCTGAATAAATTTCGCGGCATCGTCGCTGCGGGAGTTAACCACCAGATCGGCCCCCATGCTTGAGGCCAGCTTCAGCTGTTCATCGTTAACATCAACGGCGATCACTTTCGCGTTAAAGACATTTTTGGCGTATTGCAGGGCCAGGTTACCCAGTCCGCCCAGGCCATAAATAGCAATCCACTGGCCAGGTTTGATCTCTGATACTTTCACCGCTTTGTAGGTGGTCACCCCGGCGCAGGGTGATGCTGCTGGGCGGCGGCGGATTCCAGTCCATCCGGCACTTTTACCGCGTAATCGGGCGGTGACAATGCACTCTTCCGCCATACCGCCGTCCACGGAATAGCCGGCGTTTTTCACGGTGCGCACAGGGGTTTCATTGCCGGAGTTACAGTATTCACAGTGGCCACAGCCTTCGAAGAACCAGGCTACGCTTGCCCGATCGGCCCGGTTTCAGCGAGGTCACGCCCGGCCCGATCTCCTTGACCACGCCAATCCCTTCCATGGCCGAGGATCACCCCGGTCTTATCACCAAAATCGCCGTTCTTCACATGCAGATCGGTGTGGCAAACGCCACAGCACTCCATCTTCAGCAGCGCTTCACCGTGCTTCAGCGGGCGCAGGGTTCTCTCGGTTACTTCTACCTGATGGTCTTTGGTCACGACAGCAGCTTTCATATGTTTCTCCATTTTCATAATGAGGGATCTGCGAGGCAGGTATGGCGCTTGATGGGGCACGCATACCCCTTAAGGATTAAAGTTTTTGAACTGTCTGGCAAGTCTGTTGCAATACAATTTATTCATTTATTTGATATTTAAGGTGTATTGATTGCCGCAAATATCAATAACCATGATGATTAAGGGTGGAATATTTCTGTAGGAAATTTGTCATTATTCTGACATTTCAGCCCCGTAAGGTGTGGTCTTCTTAAAAACCGAAGAGTTAACAAGACAATGCATCTGGTAAAAAAACTTCTCGCAGTGAGCGTCCTCCTGTCAGCTTCTGCGCAGGCGCAAAATATCCTCGAATTCCCACAGCCTGATAACAACCCGGAAGAGTTTTACGCCGTCACCGAAATTCCGGCGGGCGGGATTATTAAGTATGAAACGGATGCCAAAACCGGCTTTATCGTGGCCGATCGCTTCCAGTCGATGCCAGTGGCCTACCCGGCAAACTACGGCTCACTGACCCAGTCTCTGGCGGGGGATGGCGATCCGCTGGACGTCATTTTCTACACCCGCGCCCCGATGGCACCGGGCACCCTGATTAAACTGCGCGCCATTGGCGTGCTGAAGATGATCGACGGTGGGTGAAAAAGACGACAAAATCGTGGCGGTGCCAGCCAGTAAAATTGACCCGACCTATGACGACATCAAAGAGTTGAGCGATCTGCCGAAGATTGAACAGCAGCGTCTGGAGTCGTTCTTCCGCGTTTACAAACAGCTGCCGGAAGGGCGCAAGTCGGTGGAACTGAACGGCTTTAACGATGCCGCCACCGCTAAACAGGAAATCAAACAGGCATGGGATGCCTGGAAAACGAACCAGCCGAAGTAAAAAGATGCCCGGCGGCGGCTACCCGCCGGGCATTTTCCTACAGCTGCGCCGTCAGCGCGGCAATCTCCTCCTGCCACTGTGCCTGAAGCTGCGGCTTCTGATGTTTCGGCTTACGCAGCCGATCTTCTTCCAGCAACCTCTCCAGCAGCACCAGCCGCTCCAAAAGATCTTCCGCGGGGTTTGCCCGATCGTCATCCTGTGCAACGGGCGCGGGGTGAGTGCTCTGGCCATTGCCGTCGCGAAGACGGGCAAACACCGCGTCGGCGTCATGCCATTCGCTGAGCAGGCCATTTTCAATCAGCCAGAAGCGGTTACAGCTCTGACTGATTAACTGCCGGTCATGGCTGACCAGCAGCACACCGCCCTCGAACTGTTGCAAGGTGTCGGCCAGTGCCTCTTTACCTTCCATGTCCAGATGGTTGGTCGGTTCATCGAGCATCAGCAGGCTGAAGCGGGCCAGGGTCAGGCCGATAAACAGCAGCCGTGAACGTTCCCCGCCGCTGAGCGTACTGACCTTTTGCCCGTGCCGCGCCCAGGCGAACCCGGCAGAAATCAGCGCCATTTTGCGATCCTGCGGGTTGGGTGCGAATGGCTCCAGGGCATCAATCAGCGTGGCGTCATCCGCCAGCTGATGCAGGGTCTGGTCGTAATACCCCATTGCCACACGCGGATGGATCTTCAGCCCCGCATGCAGTTCCCGGGCGATGAATTGCTGCCAGATAAGCCGCATCAGAGAGGATTTGCCGCAGCCGTTACGCCCGACAATCGCCACCCGGTCGCTGCTTTTAAGCCGGACATTTTCTATCGCGAACAGTGGCGCAAGGCCGGGTGCAGGCGGAACGCCAAGCGCGTCAATCTCCAGCAGTCGGTCGGCCCTCAGCGCATCGCCGCGCAGGGTTAAAGTCCAGGGACTGCCGGTGGTCAGCGCCGTCTGGCTCTCCTTCAGCCGCTCCACCTGGCGTTCCATCTGTTTGGCTTTGCGGGCCAGATCTTCGTTATCGTAGACCTTACCCCAGGTCGCCAGTCGTTTTGCGCTAGCGGTGACCCGGTCGATCTCCTTTTGCTCGGCTTTATGGCGCAGGGCGTCGCTTTCGTCTTTCTCTACCAGCGCCTGACGCGCGCGGGTACAGGGAAGGGCGAAGTAGTGCAACGTTTTGTCCCGCAGGATCCAGCTGCCATTGGTAACGGCATCCAGTAACTGCCTGTCGTGCGAGACCAGCACAAAGCTGCCGGACCAGTTTTGTAGAAACTGCTCCAGCCACAGCAGCGTCGGCAGGTCGAGGTGGTTACTGGGTTCATCCAGCAATACCAGATCCGGCTCGTTTATCAACGCCCGCGCCAGCAGCAGACGGGTGTGCTGCCCGCCGCTGAGGGTAGCCGATTGCAGGGCGGTATCCTGCGGGGTAAACCCCATCCCCGCCAGCAGGGTTTCTGCCCGCCAGCGCAGGCTTTCGCGCTCGGCCACCGGCAGCTGCGCCAGAACCGCGTCGATCATGGTCAACGGATAAACAGATTCAGGAAGATGTTGCTCCACGCGCGCCATCAGACAGTGCCCGGCCAGCGCTACCGTCCCGGTGAGGGGCGTGTCAGTGCCGTCGAGGATCTTCAGCAGGGTACTTTTGCCGCAGCCGTTATCGCCCAGCAGACCAATGCGGTCGCCTTTTTTGAGGCTAAAGGTGAGATCGTTGAACAGCGTGTCAAAGGCGGTATCAACACGAAGAGAAAGTGCAGTCAGTAATGTGCTCATTTGCTTACTCAAGAGTTACAGGCATGAAAATGCCTCGTCAAACATCGCTGACGATAACCCGGTAAGCCCGAGAGAAGGGATTCAGTCTTGGGTGTCTTCGCTCAAGCCAAAGTTATCGCAACACGAAACCGATAACGCTTGAGCTGACGCGATCGCCAAGGTGAAGTGAAATATCAAAGATTTCACAGCACAGCATAATTAGCCTCCTTTTATATTCAGTGGGTTGATGGATGAAAGGAGTGTAGCGGGGTTTGGTATCTCCGGCAAGCAGGCGTTATTTTCGCCGGGTAGCGCTGCGTTCACCAGGGGGAAAATCCTCACCCTGAGTATGTGGTTGCATTTTAAAACCATCTGACCTACCCTCTAAATGGTTTTATTATGAAACCATATCGAGAGAGGCTGACAGCATGAATGTGCAACTGAGAACGGGTGTATCAACCAGCCTGGCGTGGCTCTTCGCCATCGCCAGCGGCCTGAGCGTGGCAAATGTCTATTACGCCCAGCCGCTCCTCGACGCCCTGGCCCGGGATTTCGGTATCAGTCACGCGGCGGTCGGCGGGGTTATCACCGCCACACAGTTGGGATGCGCGCTGGCGCTGCTGTTTCTGGTACCGCTGGGTGACAGGGTGGATCGCCGTCGGCTGATGGCGATGCAAATGCTGGCCCTGACGTTCGCACTGGTTGCAGTCGGCATGGCGCAGTCCACGCTTGCCTTGCTGGCGGGAATGCTCGCCGTCGGGCTGCTGGGCACGGCGATGACCCAGGGGCTGATCGCCTATGCTGCCAGCGCCGCGGCCCCTCATGAACAGGGGCAGGTAGTGGGCACGGCGCAGGGTGGCGTCTTTATCGGTCTGCTGCTGGCACGGGTTTTTGCGGGGGGCGTCAGCGACCTGGCGGGCTGGCGCGGGGTCTATTTTTGCGCTGCGCTCCTGATGCTGGGGATTGCGATCCCGCTGTGGCGACGGCTGCCCATCTTGCCGCCGGCCTCACGCACGCTCAGTTATCCGCGCCTGCTGGCCTCCATGCTGACGTTGCTGCGTCAGGAGAAAGTCCTGCAGGTCAGAGGAATGCTGGCGCTGTTGATGTTTGCCGCCTTTAACATCTTCTGGAGTGCGCTGGTGCTGCCCCTGAGCGCACCGCCTTACAACTTTTCCCATACCCTGATTGGCGCATTTGGCCTGGCGGGAGTGGTGGGTGCGCTGGCCGCCGCGCGGGCCGGGCAGTGGGCCGACAGGGGGTATGCCCGGCGTACCAGCGGATTAGCGCTCCTGGTGCTGCTGCTGGCCTGGTGGCCGCTGTCGCTGATGGACGTTTCACTCTGGGCGCTGGTGATGGGGATTGTGCTGCTGGATCTGGGCGGCCAGGCGCTGCACGTCACCAATCAGAGCCTGATTTTCCGCACCCGCCCGGACGCGCATAGCCGGCTGGTGGGGCTGTACATGATGTTTTATGCCGTCGGCAGCGGGCTGGGCGCCATCAGTACCACCGTCACCTATGCCCGTTTTGGCTGGCAAGGGGTATGCCTACTTGGCGCATCGGTCAGTTTGCTGGCGTTGGTGTTCTGGTGGGTGACGCAGCGCCAGCACGCAGAAACACGGGATTGCGCCAGTGAACACAGGTGAATTCTCAGGCGCACTGTCGTAAAATCAGGTTTTTGCCACAGGTAACTTCACAATGGCTCTGATCCCTAAAAACTACGCGCGGCTGGAAAGCGGCTACCGCGAGAAAGCATTAAAAATCTATCCGTGGGTATGTGGGCGCTGCTCCCGTGAGTTCGTTTATTCAAACCTGCGTGAGTTAACGGTTCACCATATCGATCACGACCATACCAATAACCCGGAAGATGGCAGTAACTGGGAACTGTTGTGTCTGTTTTGCCACGATCATGAGCATTCCAAATACACGGAAGCGGATCAGTACGGCACCACCGTGGTGGCTGGCGAAGACGCGCAAAAAGACGTGGGCGTGGCGACCTATAATCCGTTTGCCGATTTACAGGCGATGCTGAATAAGAAGAAGTAACCTGCGAGGGTTGGGATGTGCGGCCTGATGCCCTCATCCCAACCTGCACCCGCAAAGAGAGTAAAAAAAGCCAACTTACGTTTTAATGCCAGTCAGTTAAAAGACTCGGTATCTCTAAATGACCGAAGTGGAAAGGTTCCGTTCACTAAAGCATCTCTGCTTTATGCCCCCTCCGCTGCGGTGAACGTGCCAGGGGGGCTCGGCCGCCTCCCCCCTGGCTACCCCGGCTCCCGGCAAAGAAAATCGCCGCTTCGCGGTGCACTCAGCTTATTCCTTCAGGCTTTCGGTCGGGCACCAGCCTGCATCCCTGCAGGCTATGCCCTCTCGGCGCGTCCCTGCACCTCGCCCCGGCCTTACGGAAACGCTTCGGTCGATTTTCAGCCGGATTCACGCTCCCTCAAGCTTCTCTGCGGTTTGAATGTGGCACGGGGGTTGATTCCCCGCTGAAACCGGCGAACCGGAGACCGGATGACAAGGGCTGGACGCCAGGGATGGCGGGCCAGAAGTGAATCGAGACAGGATGTCGAGGTGAGGCGCAGTGCGAATCACCGGTTTCATTGCGGGGCCGCGGGATTGACAAGGGGGGCCCGCGGCCCCCCTTGTCACGTTCACGGGTTGTGTAATGCCATGTTCTAATGAACATGAGGTGAACGGGAGCAATCCGCCGGGCTTAACTGACTGGCATTACAACTTACGTTGCCTTTTTGCTTTTAGATTGAGGTCCTGCGGTAGCTGCGGTATTCCGGCTGCCAGAAGTTCTCATCAATCGCCTGCTGCAACGCATCGGCAGAGGTTTTCACCGCCACACCTTGCTGCTGCGCCATTTTACCCACGGCAAAGGCAATCGCCTTTGACACCACATGAATATCTTTCAGCTCCGGCAGAACCAGGCCTTCACCGTTATTCACCAGCGGCGAGTGTTTAGCCAGAGTTTCGCTTGCAGACATCAGCATCTCATCGGTGATGCGCGAGGCGCCCGAGGCGATCACCCCCAGGCCAATCCCCGGGAAGATGTAGGAGTTGTTGCACTGGGCGATGGGGTAGGTTTTATCCTTCCACACGACCGGCGCGAACGGGCTGCCGGTAGCGACCAGCGCATTGCCCTCGGTCCAGGCGATGATGTCCTGCGGGGTGGCTTCCACGCGGGAGGTCGGGTTCGACAGCGGCATCACGATAGGACGCGCGCAGTATTTATGCATCTCGCGGATGATCTCTTCGGTGAACAAGCCGGTCTGCCCGGAGACGCCGATCAGAATGTCCGGCTTCACGTTGCGCACCACATCCAGCAGGGACAGCACTTCGTTGTCGGTATCCCAGTTTTTCAGGTTCTCGCGCTTTTGCACCAGTTTGGTCTGGAACGGCAGCAGGTTCGGCATGGCATCAGTCAGCAGACCGGAAGCGATCCACCATAAAGACGCGCGAGCGGGCCAGCTCTTCGCTTAATCCTTCCCGCTGGGTCTGGGCGATGATCTGCTCTGCGATGCCGCATCCGGCAGAACCGGCACCCAGGAAGACAATCTTCTGATAGCTTAACTGGTTGCCTGCCGCGCGGCTGGCGGCAATCAGGGTGCCGACGGTGACCGCAGCGGTGCCCTGAATATCATCGTTAAAGGAGCAGATTTCGTCGCGATAGCGATTCAGCAGCGGCATGGCGTTTTTCTGGGCGAAATCTTCAAACTGCAACAGCACGTCCGGCCAGCGATGTTTCACCGCCTGGATGAAGTCGTCCACGAACTGGTAATACTCATCATCCGTGATGCGCGGGTGACGCCAGCCCATATACAGCGGATCGTTAAGCAGCTGCTGATTATTCGTACCGACATCCAGCACAACCGGCAGGGTATAGGCCGGGCTGATGCCGCCGCAGGCGGTGTACAGCGACAGCTTACCGATTGGAATGCCCATCCCGCCGATACCCTGGTCGCCAAGACCAAGAATACGCTCGCCGTCGGTCACCACGATCACCTTGATGTTGTGGTTTGACACGTTCTGGAGAATGTCATCCATGTTGTGACGGTTCTGATACGAGATAAACACGCCGCGTGAGCGACGGTAAATTTCAGAGAAGCGTTCGCAGGCAGCACCGACCGTCGGGGTATAAATCACCGGCATCATCTCGTCGAGATGGTTTTGCACCAGTCGGTAGAAGAGGGTTTCGTTTGGTGTCCTGAATATTGCGCAGGTAGATGTGCTTATCAATTTCGGTTTTGAAACCCTGATACTGGATCCACGCCCGCTCGGCCTGTTCTTCGATGGTTTCGACCACTTCTGGCAGCAGGCCCAGCAGGTTGAAGTTGCTGCGCTCTTCCATGCTGAAAGCGCTGCCCTTGTTCAGCAGGGGGAATTCCAGCAGAACCGGTCCGGCATAAGGGATATAAAGGGAACGATGTCGGGTTGATTTGTTGTCCATGTCACTCACTTAATTTTGGGAAATCCGTCCCTGGCACTGGTATTGATCATTGTCGCTATTGTGCCCGCAGGGGATGTCAGGGGCATAGTATAAAGGAGGTGAATGTTAAAAACCGCAACGTACAAATAAAAACACCACCGGCAATGCCGATGGTGTCGGGGATCCTGTAGCGAACTTACTTAGGTTCGTGGCGTTTTCTGCCAGTAGCGTGGGTGACCTGCGTTTCGCTGTCGCCCTCAATCACCACTTTACGCTGGTTAGAGAGTTTGTAGTTCAGTCCCAGAATATGGCGTGCCTGACGGTTCGATTTCATAGTAGCTCCTCAATCCTGTTAATAGTGATAAGGCGAACGAAATGTAACCCCTAAGGTTGCAGATCCAGCATAGCAGGTTTTTACAAACTGGCGTGCTGACCGCTGACGACGTAATTAATGGTCTGCTGGTAGATGTCACTGAGGATGTCATTGTCTGAGGCTTCAACCCACTTGGTGAGTTCCATCAAAATGTCATCTTCGGTGACAGCGCCCAACTCTGCGCGTAAACCCTGTGCAATAGCATTAACCAGCTCTGGCTGTGCGGATGGGGTAGTTGCTGATGTATAAGTAAACATAGTGCCTCCGTGTCGTTTTCTGTTTAATGTTCCGGTTCGCAATGACTTAACGCACATTCAGAATGGCAAAATTTTATTGCGCTGTGTGTAAGACTCTTCCTGGAAATAAAAATATCATTATCCTGGTCTTTTTAAAGATATATCACGGCTTCCAGCGACGCCGGTCTGTATATTTCTCATAAGGCATGGGCGGAGGGCCAGGATATCAGTTCAATGACGCTACCCCAGGGCGTTTTCCCGTAGCAAAAAGCATTGCCTTCTCCCTGCTCGGCCGGAAAGGAGAGCGCCTTAGGCTCGGTAAACATCTCGCCACCTGCCGCCGTAAAGCGTGCTATCGCCTGTGCGAAATCATCAACATAGACGGCAAAGTGTTGAAGACCAAAGTCGCTTGCTCGCGCGGGTGGTTGCTGTTCCGGGCCATGCATTTCGAAAAGCTCAATCCCCGGCCATGTGGCATGGCCAGCATACGTATTGCGCGAACTTTGGTGCCGGGTACCAGGCGTAATGTCTTCTGCTGGGCATCGGGATCAATATTTCCGTCGCCAGGCTCTACGGATCGATATATTTCTTTTGGCGTGAAAGGCCTGCTCAAAAAATAGCGTGGCCTGATTAATATCCGGTACGGTAATACCAATGTGGTCGATACCTCGGGCGGGTGAATTCATGCGCGACTCCTCTTTAAAAAAACAAAATATAGCAGGCTGACAGGGGACGTTATATTTTTTGCGTCGGGTGAATAACTGCACAATGTCATGAGACTCTTCTGTCTTTTGAGGCAATACTGAATCTCTCTTCTATACTTAACCCCTTGTAAGCCAAAAGGAGAACACTTATGACAATTCACAAACACGGTTCGGCACATTGGTCTGGCGATATTAAACGCGGCAAAGGTACGGTTTCTACCGAAAGCGGCGTCCTGAATCAGCAACCTTATGGTTTCAATACCCGCTTTGAAGGGGAGAAAGGCACTAACCCGGAAGAGTTGATCGGCGCAGCGCATGCAGCCTGTTTCTCAATGGCCCTGTCCCTGATGCTGGGCGAGGCGGGCTACACGGCCGACAGCATTGATACCACCGCCGATGTGTCGCTGGATAAAACTGACAGTGGCTTTGCGATCAGCAAAATTGCCCTGAAGAGTAAAGTGACCGTCCCGGCATTGGATCCGCAGCAGTTTGACGGCGTTATCCAGGAAAGCCAAAGCCGGATGTCCGGTTTCTCAGGTGCTGAATGCCGAGATTACGCTCGACTATACCCTGAACTGATCCTTTCCGCCGGGCATTATGCCCGGCTATCCCTTCACCGCCTCTGGAAACACCTCCACCAGCCACTTCAATAAAGACTCTTAAACGCTGCGTCACATGCCGGTTTTGTGGATACACGACATTAAAACGGATAGTGCGGTGGACGCCACTTCGCCAGAATCTCCATCAACGTTCCTGCCTCCAGCATGGCCCCCGCGGCGTAGCGAAAGGTCTGGATAATGCCATTCCGGCAACCGCTGCCGCCAGATGCGCGTTGCTCTCATTTACCCCGATATGGTGGCGCAGGGTGATCTCGTGGGTTTCTTCGTTGTACGTAAACCGGAAAGGGAACGCGCGGCGGTCGCCGGGGAGAGATAACTCACCAGCTTATGACCATTGCGCAGCTCCTCCGGGTAGGCGGGGATCCCGTGCTGCTTCAGATAGTCCGGGGTGCGCGCAGGTGACCATCTCTGCATTGCCGATATGCCGGGCAATAAGCGTGGAGTCCCCCAGCGCGCCGCCGCGGATCACGCAGTCTACATTGCCACTGATTAAATCCACCGGCCGGTCGGCCACCCCCAGGGTCGATGCGGATGTCGGGATAACGGCGCATGAAGTCTGGCAGCAGCGGGATCAGCACGTCCCGCGCCGTCGAACCACCCACATCAATACGCAAATGACCCTGCGGCTGTTGTTTGATCGCGCTGAACGAGGTGTCGATATCTTCGATGTCAATTAACACCCGCCGGCTTTTTCGTAATAGTCCTGTCCTTCCGGGGTGGGCGTCACCCGTCGGGTGGTGCGCTGTAACAACCGCACGCCCAGATGCGCCTCCAGCGCCTTGACCAGTTTACTGAGCGTGGCGATGGGCATGTTCAGCGAGTCTGCTGCCCGGGTAAAACTGCCGGTTTCCACGACGCGCGTAAAGGCGCGCATTGCCATTAACTGATCCATCGGGAGGCGCTCACGAACGGGTGGATTATTGCCACAGGGAAAAAGTGATTTCCATTTTTGCTGATTTTTCCCTAATCCGCAAGCGGTACAGTGCATCCACACCAACAACAGACAAGGTAAATCAGATGAACACAGTATTAGCAGGTAAAGTCGCTCTCGTCACCGGTGGTACCAGCGGTATCGGTCTGGCAACCGCCAAAGAGCTGGCCGCTCAGGGCGCGAAGGTATACATCACCGGACGTCGCCAGGCAGAACTGGATAACGCCGTCGCCAGCCTGGGCGGGCAGGTCACCGGCATCCGCGCCGACGCCTCACGCCTTGAGGATCTCGATACCGTTTATGCGCAGATCGCGGAACAGGCCGGGCGGCTGGATGTGTTGTATGCAACGCGGGGGGTGGCGATATGCTGCCGCTGGGTGCCATCACAGAAGAACATTTTGACCGTATCTTTGCCACCAACGTACGCGGTGTGCTCTTTACCGTGCAGAAAGCACTGCCGCTGCTGGTCTCCGGGTCGTCGGTGATCCTTACCGCTCGACTGTCTCTATTAAAGGCACCGCTAACTTCAGCGTCTACAGTGCCAGCAAGGCAGCAGTGAGAATTTTGCCCGCTCCTGGGCGCTGGATTTACAGGGGCGCGGGATCCGGGTCAACGTGGTCAGCCCTGGCCCGATTAAAACCCCTGGTCTGGGAGAGCTGGTGCCGGAAGATCAGCGCCAGGGGTTGTTTGATGCGTTAGCCGCGACTGTCCACTGGGACGCATTGGCGAAGCGGAAGAGGTAGCAAAAGTGGTGGCGTTCCTCGCCTCCGATGCCGCCAGCTTTATCAACGCCGCCGAGCTGTTTGTGGATGGCGGGATGCGCAGATTTAACGCTGATAGAGTAGGGTTAAGGTTGCCGCCGAGGCGGCGATCCTGTAACGGACGGCTGGTATCCAAGCGTGACAGTGTCACTGAACTGCAGTGAGACAGGGCGCACCAGGGTTCCAGCCATTCGAGATCGGCATCCTTCTGCTGCAACACATAGTTCACCAGCCGCGCCAGCGCGCCATGGTTCTCCTGCGTCACATCCACCTTATTCGCCGCGGCAAAACTGGCGATCATCACCAGCGGCTGCAGGGCATAATTATGATAGGCCAGCGCCCGCTCGCGACGGCGTTGTTCGTTTGCCAGCGTGCCGTCGCGGCAATCTGTCCGGCGGCGATGCGGTATTCTTTCAACGACCAGGCGAACAGATCCCGACGGTCGAGCGCCACGGCGCTGGCCATGACCGCCCATGCCGCCCAGTAGCTGTGGTTATTGGTGCTTTTGAGCGGCAGGCCATCCCACTCCTGTACCACCCGATCCGCCAGCTGGCCCAGCCAGCGTTCAGTGGTCTGCTGCCCGGCAAGGGAAGTTCCGGGGGTAAACTTCAGCTCCAGCCAGCTGCTGGCCAGCGTCGCCAGCGCCCATTTACGCATTGCGCGGCCGGTGTGGCTGGTTTGCCCGGAGAGTAACGCCCCGGCGTTGGCCCATGTCGCGTAGCCCTCCAGAATTACAATGTAAGGTTCGCGGATCCCCGCTCTGTTTATAGCGCCAGACCATGTTCGAGATCCCACGTTCAAAGCCGACGATGGGCTTAGTCGCGGCACGGAATGCCTGTTCGGCCTGCGGATTGAGCGTGGCGCGGGCGCTGTCAGACCCTTCATATTTACTGCGCAACGTCAGGGGGGCGGTGTAGGGCGCGGGCAGGGTCACGCAGCCGCCCGATGCCGTGTGCGGTAACGGCTGGGTAAAACCAACGGGAGGCACCAGCGGAGCGGCCAGCGCATACCCCGGCAAACAGAGCAGCAGCCACAATGTTCGTTTCATCAACACCTCCGCCGACATTTAACCGGCACTTTGATTATTTTTGAGCCGAATCGTTTCTTTGCTGATATATCTTTTTAATACTATTAGTCCATGAATGTAATGTATGCTAAACAAGTGTTTAAAAAGCCTAACCATCTTTCGGGAACAATAGCTGTGCTGACCACTCTCATCTACAAAAGCCAGTTAAATCCGTCCTGTAAATCCTTATCCCTCCTCGCCACTTGTTGAAAAGGCCAAACAGAGCAATACCCTGTTGGATGTCACGGGCATTCTGCTGTTTAACGGGAGCGATTTCCTTCAGATCCTCGAAGGGTCTGAAGAGGTCATTGAGACGTTATTCGCGCGCATCAGCAAGGACAAGCGTCACGACAGCGTGGTGGAACTGATGCGTGATTACGGCCCGCGCCGACGCTTCGAAAACGTCGGTATGCTGCTGTTCGATCTGCGGGTCGACACGCCAAAATCGGTCCTGTCTTCGGTATTGCGCTACAGCAAGCTGGACAATTATCTGGCGGCGCAAGACCGGGTATTTAAATTCATTCAGACTTTTATTATCCAGCCCAAAAAGACGGCGGGTGAGTTAAACTTCCGGCCTGAAAAATGGACGATGGTCCCGGAGCATATGCCTTTCGGCAAAACCATTAACGGGCTGATTGAGAATCAAATTTGCCAGTTTGCCCTGCAGCCGATCGTGGAACCCACCGAGGGAAAAATCTCCTCGCTCGAGGCGCTTATTCGCGGTAACGACGGCGGCAGCCCGGAGCGGTTCTTCAACGCTCTGGATCAGGACAAAGTGTACGAGGTCGATCTGCTGACCAAAGCCTATGCCTTTGCGCTGGCAGAGAAGATCGACATTGGCGATCATAAAATTGCCATTAACCTGCTGCCGATGTCGCTGGTGAATGTGCCCCACGCCGTCGATTTTCTGATGGATCAGATCCTCGCCCACGGTTTGCAGCCGGAGCAGGTGGTGATTGAAGTGACCGAAAACGAAATGATCTCCGGGTTTAACCAGTTTAATAGCGCCATCAAGCAATTAAGGGCGGCGGGGATCGGCCTGGCCATTGACGATTTTGGGTCAGGCTATGCCGGGCTGTCGCTGCTGACCCGTTTCCAGCCGGATAAGCTAAAAATCGATCGCGAGATTGTCAGCAACATTCATTTAAGCGGCCCAAAGCAGGCGATTGTGAAGTCGATCATCAGCTGCTGTACCGATATGGAGATTGCGCTGGTGGCAGAGGGCATCGAGAAAATCGAAGAGTGGTGCTGGCTGGAGTCGGCAGGCATCAAGCGTTTTCAGGGCTTTTTATTCGCCCGGCCTAAATTAAATGGTGTGGGAGAAATTCACTGGCCGCAATTTACCCGTGATGAATATTTGAGCGATTAACGCTGCAAAAGATAATCAAGCGCTAAACAGATAAAAAATCTCAATGTTTAACAGGGCCGAAATATCCGGCCCTGTTGCGCAATATAATGATTTAAATAAGTATTAACGACATTATTGATGTTCGCATAAATAAATAACTTTAATTCAATATTAAGGGGTAAATGCCGATAACACTTCAGACCGTTTTATTTCTGAGGTAGTTATGTCGTTAAAAAAGTCGTCCCTTGCCATTCTTCTTGCCTTACTGTTTTTCTTTGTTGCCAGCGCCGCAACCAACGTCTGGCTGGCCATTAAAAGCAATGATTCTCTGGATAACGTGAATAAAGAGATTCAGGTGGTGTTATCCATCATCGATCCCATTAACCACAGCCGTACCCTGCGCGTGCGGGTGATGGAGTACATGAAGCAGGTCGAGAGTGGCGATACTGCGGGTCTTGCGGAGAAGCTGGACTCGGTAAAACTTGCCCTGACCAAAGCGGATGGCGCTTTCGCCGCCTTTAACGACGCGCCGCGCCTGGTAGATGAGGCCCCGTTAGTGAAGGACTATGACGACGCCTGGCTTGCCTATCGCAATGAAGGCCTGTCCCCGCTGATCGACGCGGCCTCGGCGCACGATGCGGCAAAAATTCAATGCCCTGATCCCGCAGATTTCCCGGCTCGACCGCCAGTATGAAATCGTTCTCGACCAGGTACTGTCTGTGCATCAGAAATATGCGAAGCAGCTGAATGACGATGCGCGCACCCATTTTGCTTCCGGCTTAACCATTATTGCCGCCTTTGCCGCGCTCTTTGTGGTGGTGATTATCGGGGTGAGCGTCCTGATGAAGCGGTATGTATTTGCTCCAATCAACCTCGCCCGGGAACACTGCAGCCAGATTGCCGCCGGGCAACTGACGGAAGCCGTGCCGCAAAAGGCGTGCTCGAATAACGAAATCGATCTGCTGATGGGGTCGATGGAGCAGATGCGTCTGGCCCTGCTGGAGACCATCTCCCAGGTGCGCGAAGCCTGCCGTACCGTTAACTACGCCTCACAGGAGATCGCCTCGGGCAACATCGACCTGGCCTCACGTACCGAGCAACAAGCTTCAGCCCTGACGCAAACCGCCGCCAGCATGGAGCAGTTGAGCGCCACCGTTGCCAATAACACCGACAATGTGTATCAGGCCGGTAAGCTGGTGCAGGATGCGGTGAACAACGCCCGCACCGGGGAGGCGGTAACCCGCGAGGTGATCGAGACCATGAACACCATCGCGGCCAACTCCCAGCGTATCGAAGACATCACCAGCGTGATCAACAGCATTGCCTTCCAGGACCAATATCCTGGCGCTGAATGCCGCGGTTGAAGCCGCCCGGGCCGGCACCACAAGGGCGCGGTTTTGCAGTGGTCGCGACCGAAGTCCGTACCCTGGCGCAGAAGAGCGCCGTGGCGGCGAAGGACATTGAAAACCTGATCGCCCAGTCGGTCTCCAGCGTGAAAAACGGTTCTCAGCTGGTGAATCGCTCAGGGGAAGTGATTCATGCCATCATTAACTCGGTCAATAAAGTGAACGCGCTGATGGAGCAGATCTCGGTGGCCTCGGAAGAGCAAAGCCGTGGGATTGGCCAGGTCGGCCAGGCGGTGACCGAGATGGATGGCGTGACCCAGCAAAACGCCGCCCTGGTGCAGGAGTCTGCGGCCGCTGCCGCCTCGCTGGAAGAGCAAGCGAAGCATCTTACCCAGAGCATCGCCAGCTTCAGACTGCCGGAACCGGCATAACATAAGAGCACTGCTTCCGGCTTGCGGGTGCGGCCGGTTCTCCCTCGCCCTGACCCTCTCCTCAACGGGGAGAGGGGATTTATCTCCCTCCTTCTGTTCCTGTCGAAGTGACTCATCTCACATTACTTTCCTGGTCTATGCTTGAAGTTCATGCGCGGCGTCATGCCTGCGCATTTTCTCTTTTTCCCTCTGCTTAGTGATAAACGCAGGTAACCCGAGGATCACGGGTCAAACGAGGTGATGGAATGACTGCTAAATCTATTAGGTATTGGGGTTGTGAATATAGCGATGCGAACAACGTTCGCTTTCATCTGTGGGCCAGCGGTCAGCAGCACGTAACCCTGTGCCTGAATGACGAAACGCTGCCGATGAACCCGACCGGCGACGGCGGATTTGAACTGACGGTCAACAACGTTGCCCCAGGTTCTGCGTACAGTTTTATCCTGCCTGACGGCTCCGCAGTACCCGATCCGGCCTCCCGCGCGCAGCAAGGGGATGTCAACGGCCCTTCGCTGGTGTGCGATCCTCACAGCTATGTCTGGCGCAATACCCACTGGCAAGGCCGCCCCTGGGAAGAGAGCGTGGTCTATGAGCTTCATATCGGGACCTTTACCCCTGAGGGCACCTTCCGCGCGGCCGCCGACAAACTGCCGTACCTGGCCTCGCTCGGCATTACCATGATTGAGCTGATGCCGGTCTCCCAGGCCGGAGGTAACCGTGGCTGGGGTTACGACGGCGTACTGCTGTATGCCCCGCACAGTGCCTACGTACGCCGGATGAGCTGAAAGCCTTTGTCGATACCGCCCACGGTCTGGGGCTGTCGGTGGTGCTGGATATTGTCCTTAACCATTTTGGACCGGAGGGTAACTACCTGCCGAAGCTGGCCCCGGACTTCTTCCACCCGGAACGCATGACCCCGTGGGGGAACGGCATCGCCTATGACGTGGCCCCGGTGCGTCAGTTTATTGTCGATGCGCCGCTGTACTGGCTGACGGAGTTCCGCTTCGACGGCCTGCGCTTTGACGCCATCGACCAGATCGAAGACACCTCCGAGCCGCACGTTTTAATTGAGATCGCCACCCGCATTCGCGCTGCCATTACCGACCGGCCGGTGCATCTGACCACCGAAGACAGCCGCAACGTGGTGTTTCTTCATCCGCGGGAGGAGGACGGCAGTGTGCCGTTGTTCACCGGGGAGTGGAATGACGATCTGCACAATGCCGTCCACGTTATGGCCAGCGGTGAAACCCACGCCTGGTACCAGGATTTTGCTGAAAAACCCGAACAATGGGTGGCGCGGGCGCTGGCGGAAGGCTTTGCTTATCAGGGGGAACGATCCCCGCAAACCGGTGAAATTCGGGGTGTGAAAAGTACCGCTCAACCGCCAGCGGCCTTCGTCGATTTCATCCAGAATCACGATCAGGTTGGTAATCGTGCTCAGGGCGATCGCCTGTTGAGTCTCATCGGGGAAGAGCGTACCCGGGTACTGATGGCCGCGCTGCTGCTGTCGCCGCATATCCCGCTGATGTTCATGGGTGAGGAGTTCGGTGAAACCCAGCCGTTCCTGTTCTTTACCGATTTTCACGGAGACCTGGCGCGGGCAGTGCGGGAAGGGCGCGCGAAAGAATTTAGCGATCACGACGAGACCGTACCGGATCCCAATGCCCCTGAGACCTTTGCCCGTTCGAAACTCGACTGGGACAAAACTCAACCAGCCTGACGGCCAGAACTGGCTGCGCTTTACCCAGCAGCTGTTGCAGCTGCGCCAGCGGGCTATTGTGCCGTTGCTGGCCGGCGCACAGGGCGGGAATGGCAGGGTGATAAAAACGGCCCCGGGTTGCGTGGTGGTGAGCTGGACATTTATACAGGGTACGCTGTCGCTGGCACTTAATACGGGTGATCAGCCGCAGACGATGCCCGAGATAGCGGGTGAAACATTGTTTGCCTGGCCTGAAGGCCGCACGGAACTGCTCGCGAACACCGTTATTGTACGTTTTGCACAAGGAGAACCGACCTGATGATCCCCACAGCGACCTGGCGTATTCAGTTTCGTAACGGCATGACCTTCGATCGTGCCGCCAGTCTGGTGCCGTATCTGCAACAGCTCGGCATCAGCCATCTGTATGCTTCGCCAATATTTACTGCCGCCCGGGATTCGACGCACGGTTATGACGTCACCGATGCTAACGAGATTGACCCCTCTATCGGAGGCCGGGCCGGTTTTGAGCGGCTGGTCAGCGCCCTGAAGGCGGCCGGGCTGGGTTTGATCCTTGATATTGTGCCGAACCACATGTCCACCTCGCTGGAAAATGCCTGGTGGCGTGATGTGATTGAGCATGGGGAAAAGAGTCGCTACGCCCGTCATTTTGATATCGACTGGTCGCGCCGTCTGACGCTGCCGTTTCTGGGGGATGATTTTGAGGTGGTGCTGGCGAACGGTGAGATCAGCGTGCAGCGCGATCCCAACACCGGCAAACCCGCGCTGGCCTATTTCGACAACGTCTACCCGCTGACGCCTGAGAGCTGGGAAGGGCGCGAAGAGGAGGTGTTGAGCCTCAGCGATCCCGCGGCTATCAGCCGGTTGCACGACCAGCAGCCGTGGCGGCTTACCAGCTGGCGTGATGCGCCGAACGATCTCTCCTGGCGTCGCTTCTTCGAAATCACCGGCCTGGTGGGCGTGCGGGTTGAGGACGACGCGGTGTTTGATGACAGCCATGCCCTGATCCTCGCCCTGGTGCGTTCAGGGGCGGTGGACGGGCTGCGAATTGACCACGTGGACGGGTTGGCCGACCCGCGAGCCTACCTGCAACGTCTGCGTCAGGAGGCAGGGGCAGATTGCTATATCACGGTGGAGAAGATCCTCAGTAAGGGCGAGAACCTGCCCACCGACTGGCCGATCTCCGGGACCACCGGCTACGAATTTATCGCCTCGCTGTCAGAGGTGCTGATAGATGACGACAAAATCGACAGCCTGCGCCAGGCCTATGACAAGGTGATGGCCGCCCGGTCGATATGCACGACGAACTGCGCGACGCGCGGTTGCTGATGGTGGACAGAAACTTCGCCGGGGAATTTTCTACCCTGCTGAAGCTGGCGAAAACCCTGGCCGAAACGGAAGGCGTCCAGGTGGAAGAGGAGCCTCTGCGGCTGGCATTGCGCGAGCTGCTGGTGGCCTTCCCGGTGTACCGCACCTACGGCACGGCGCAGGGGATGTCAGCCGCGGATGTGCGCCTGCTGAACAGCGTGGTCGCCACGATCAGCGCCGATCCTGACGCCATCGCACTGCTGATGCGTATTTTGACCGGCGAAGTCTCTGAGGAGGCCCGCGATACCGCCACACATTTTCGCACCCGTTTCCAGCAGCTGACCGGGCCGCTGATGGCGAAGTCGGTGGAAGATACGCTGTTTTTCCGTCAGCACATGGATCTGGCGCTCAACGAGGTGGGAGCCGAGCCGGTGCCGCAGGCTTTTTCGCTGACGCGCTTCCACACCGAGATGACTGCGCGACGTGACCGTCAGCCGGATGCGCTTTCCGGCACCTCGACCCACGACACCAAACGTGGAGAAGATGCCCGCGCCCGGCTCTATTCCCTGACCGAAGCACCGGGAGGTGTGGGGCGGAATGCGTGGCCCGCTGGCAGCAGTTGAACCAGACCCACGTTCGCTTCCTGAATGATGGCACGGCGCCGCGCGGCGCCGATACCTGGATGCTTTATCAGGCGCTGGCGGGTGTCTGGCCGCCAGAGCTGGACCCGCAGGATGCGGCGGGGCTGAATGCCCTGGAAGAGCGCTTCCTGGCTTTTGTCGAGAAGGCGCTGCGCGAGGCCAAGCTGCGCACCGGACTGGGTGGACAGCAACGAAGCCTATGAAACGGTGGTACTGGAGTATGCCCGCCATCTGTTGTCCCCGGACAATCAGGACTTCCTGCAGGACTTCAGTTCCTCGTTACGTCCGTTTATTCGCGCCGGGCTGGTGAACAGCCTGAGCCAGACGGTGATCAAACTTACCGCACCGGGGGTGCCGGATGTTTATCAGGGCAGCGAGGGGCTTAATTTTAGCCTTGTCGATCCTGATAACCGCCGCGAGCCAGATTTCGACCAGCTTCGTCAGCAGTTGGATACGGCAGACCCTCACATTGCCGCCCAGGAGGCGAGCTGGCTGAACGGGCAGTTGAAGCTGTCTGTCACCCGCACGCTACTGCATCTGCGCCAGCGCAAACCGGCGCTGTTCCGCCTGGGCAGCTATGTTGCGCTGCTGACCCGTGGCGAACGGGCGGATAAGGCGATTGCCTACGCCCGCGTCGATGACGATGACGTGCTGATTGTGGTGGCACCGCGGCTGGCGCTGGCGAACGCCGCACAGACGTTTCCTGTTACCGGGGCGGCCCTGTGGGGCGCGACAGAGGTGGTTCTTCCTCCCGAACTGGCCGGGCGCCGCTACCGGGATTGTTTCAGTGGTGAAACCCTGACCTTAGGCGAAAGCCTGCATTTGAATGAAGCACAGGATTGCTGGCGGGTGTTACTGGCCTGCGGCTGATGATTATTACTGTTCGAGGGAGAGACTCTATGGCATATGACAAAATTTATGAAATTCAGGCGGGGCAAAGTTATCCCCTTGGGGCGAATTACGATGACAAAGGGGTGAATTTTGCCCTCTTTTCCGCCTGCGCCGAACGTGTTGAGCTGTGTCTGTTTGACCCGAGTGGTAAATCTGAAATAGCCCGTCTCGAGTTACCGGAATACACTGATGAAGTCTGGCATGGCTATGTCCCGGATCTGAAACCGGGTGCGTTGTACGGCTACCGCGTCTATGGCCCTTACGATCCTGAAAATGGCCACCGCTTTAACCCGCATAAGCTACTGATTGACCCTTATGCCCGGGCGTTGACTGGGGAGCTTATCTGGAACCCCGCCCATTTTGGTTATGAGCTGGGGCATGACGAGCTTGATCTTAGCTTTGATACCCGCGATAGCGCGCCTTATACCCCAAAATGCCGGGTTGTTGACCCGCGGGTGTTCGACGGTCAGGACCCGCACCGCCCGGCGGTGCCCTGGTCCAGCACCATTTTGTACGAAACCCATGTGAAAGGCTTTACCCAGCTTAACCCGGCGATCCCGCCTGAATTGCGCGGCACCTTTGAAGGGATGGGGCACAAAGCGACGGTGGATTACATCAAGAGTCTTGGCATTACGTCGGTTGAACTGTTGCCGGTGCATGCTTTCCCGGACGATCAGCATCTGCTGGATCGCGGGCTGAAGAACTTCTGGGGCTATAACACCCTTAACTTCTTCGCCCCGGCGTCACGCTACGGCGGCCCGAACGGCATCAAGGGCTTCCGCGACATGGTGCGCGCCTTCCACGATGCCGGTATCGAGGTGATCCTCGACGTGGTGTATAACCACACCGCCGAGGGTAACGAGCTTGGCCCGACGCTGTCATTCAAGGGGATCGACAACTTCTCTTACTACCGTACGATTGCCGGTCAGCACCGTTACTATGTGAACGACACCGGTACAGGTAACACGGTGAATACCTCGCACCCAAGGGTGCTGCAGATGGTGATGGATTCCCTGCGTTACTGGGCGGAGTCGATGCATATTGATGGCTTCCGTTTTGACCTCGGCACCATTCTTGGCCGCGAGCCGGAAGGGTTCGATCAGCGCGGCGGCTTTTTCGATGCCATGATGCAGGATCCGCTCCTCTCACGGTTGAAGTTGATTGGCGAGCCGTGGGACATCGGCCCTGGTGGCTATCAGGTCGGGGGCTTCCCGCCGGGCTGGGGCGAGTGGAATGATAAATACCGCGACACCGTGCGCGAATACTGGCGCGGCGATAACGTCTCGTCCGATTTTGCCGCACGCCTGCTCGGCTCCGGGGATCTGTATGACCAGCGCGGGCGTCGCCCGTGGGCCAGCATCAACTTCATTACCGCTCACGACGGGTTTACCCTGAACGACCTGGTCTCCTTCAACGAGAAGCACAACGAAGCCAACGGCGAGGACAATAACGACGGCCACAATGATAACCGGTCATCGAATTATGGCGTTGAAGGACCAACCGACGATGAGCAGATCAACGCCCTGCGTGAACAGCAGAAAACGTAACTTCCTGACCACACTGCTGTTCTCTCACGGCACGCCGATGCTGCTGGCGGGGGATGAGTTTGGCCGTAGCCAGTTGGGTAACAACAACGGCTACTGTCCAGGACAGTGAGATCAGCTGGTACACTGGGAAAACCTCCCGGAAAGCGCCGAGGCGCTGCGCAAGTTCACCCCGACATCTGATTGAGCTGCGCACCAGCCAGCCGCTGTTGCGCCGCGAGAGCTGGCGTGACGGAATGGAAATCCAGTGGTTTAACGCGGGTGGCGGGCCACAGTTGCCGGAGCACTGGGACGAGGGGACGACCCTTGGGCTTTATCTTACCCGGCCCGATCTGCACGATCAGCCGGGAATTTGGCAGGAGGTGCTGCTGTTAATCAACCCCTACGAGGGTCGGTGCCGTTCCGAATCCCGGAATGCGGTCAGGATGGCTGGGTGCTGGAGCTGAGTACGGCAGGGGATGAGCAGATGGGGCAGGCAGTGCTCCCGGATACTGATTTCCCGCTGCCAGGCCGCAGCATCGTGCTGTTACGGCGGCCATAACGCGCGGGGTTACTTGCCAGCCCGTGCTCTTTCCCACGGGCTGGTGGTCTCGTCGTCGACGTCAGTCGGCGCGGGATCGTCCAGGGAGTCAAGATAGAGGGCTTCGACTTCGGCGCGTGCCCATGGCGTGCGGCGCAAAAATTTGAGGCTCGATTTGACGCTGGGATCGCTGTTAAAGCAGTTGATTTTAATCAGCTTACCCAGCTGCGCCCAACCGTAGCGCGCCACCAGGGCATTGATCTGCATCTCCAGCGTGACGCCATGCAAAGGATCTTTAGAAGGGTGTGCTGTCACAGGCATCCTTTTATATTCTGGCAAGGGGTTAAAAGCGGGGAGGGTACAAGAAAAGCAGGGGGCCAGCAAGCGCCTTGACGGGTTCCCTGGCTTAAGGAAAACGCGATGTTGATAGCCCAGGTTTCAGATATTCACGCCGCTCCCGATAACGATCATCTGGCCCGCTTTGACCGGGTACTCAGGTGGCTGAGACAACTCCAGCCTGACGCGCTGGTGCTTTCCGGGGATTTAACCGACAACGATTGGCTTGAGGGGTATCAACAGATCGTCGCCCGTCTGGCTGAGGAGCATTATCCTTCTTTAATACTGCCGGGTAACTCAGACAATCGTCGCCTTATGCGCGCGGTATGGCGTGATGAGACAGGGGCTAACGATACCTGTGATGGCGCGCTGCATGCTGTTCTGGAGGTTGGTGGTCTGCGTCTGATGGGTCTTGATACAACGGTGGAGGGACACGATCACGGCTCTGTGACGGCGCATCTGGGCTGGCTGGAGAAGCAGCTCAACCGGGCCGACGTGCTGCCATCCATTCTGTTCCTGCATCATCATGTTTTTGCCTGCGGCATACCGACCCTGGATCAGACCCTGTGCAACGGGCTGGATCGGCTGGAAGCCCTGATTCACCGCGCGGCGACCAGACCGCTTGCGATGGCTTCAGGACACGTACACAGACCGGTGGCCGGGATGTTTGCGGGCATACCAGCACATATTTGTGCCTCCGTGTGCCCGGCTAATCCGGTCTGGTTTGGTAGCGACCGGGTTCCTCCCGCCGAGGACGCGCCAGGGCTGATGATCCATCGCTACGTCAATGGCGCACTGACCAGCCATCATGTGAGTGTTTAACCGCGGATGGATGTTTTTGAAACGCCGTTCCGTTATAATGCTTCTTCCGAACCCGATGCCATTGACTCCATGAAAACGCCTCATAAAAACGTCCGTGCCTTTCATTTCTCCGCCTTTCGCTATCTGTTTTCTGCTCGCTTCCTCACCGTGCTGGGGAATGGTATCGCTCCTATCGCCCTGGCTTTTGCGGTGCTGGATATCGGGGGTTCGGTCTCCGATCTGGGTATCGTTGTCGCGTCCCGGTCGATCTTCAACGTACTTTTCCTGCTGCTGGGCGGGGTATTAGCAGACCGCTATTCCCGTAGCCGGGTGTTAGTTGCCTCTTCCGTGGTTGCGGCCCTTTCACAGGCTATTGTGGCCTGGTCGGTACTGGACGGGTCTGCGACGGTCACCGGACTGGCCTTGCTTGGCGCCATCAATGGCGCTGCTGCCGGCATTGCTTTACCGGCCTCATCCGCGCTCATCCCCCAGACGGTTCCCGCCCGGAACCTGCGTCAGGCCAACGCCTTTCTTCAGGCCGGTATTTATGGCGGGACGGTAATCGGCGCGTCGCTGGGCGGTATTTTAATCAGCGCTGTCGGTCCCGGCTGGGGATTGGCATTGATGCGCTGGGCTTCGCCGCCGCGGCACCGCTCTATCATTTCATTCGCGTGCAGCCCGTCGAAACGGGTTCAACGCAAGCAATATCCTGCAAGACCTGAAAGAGGGATGGAAGGAGTTCGTTAGCCGGGCCTGGGTCTGGGCTATCGTCGTCCAGTTCACCATTATTAATGCGGCCTTCAGCGGCGTGATGATGGTGCTGGGGCCAGTGATTGCGGATGCTTCATTTGGTCGAGCACACTGGGGGTTTATCATTGCCGCCCAAAGTATCGGCCTGATCGTCGGATCATCCCTCGCGCTGCGCTGGCGTCCTCGCGCGACCTCTTCATTGGGGTGATGCTGATGTCGTTTTTGCGCCTTACCCATTTTCATGCTGAGCCAGCTGGCTACCACGCCCTGGCTTATCGCCGCGTTCTTTATGGCTGGCGTCACCTTTGGGCTGTTTGGCGTCGCCTGGGCGCAGTCTCTGCAAACCCACATTCCCCCGGAAAAACTGGCGCGGGTCTATGCCTATGACGCGGTAGGGTCGTTTGTGGCCATTCCCTTTGGTGAACTTATCGCTGGCCCGCTGGCGATTCAGTACGGCACCAGCAACGTGCTGCTGGTTTTCAGCCCTGGCGGTGGTGATCGCCACGGCAGGGGCCAGTCTGGTACCAGCAATCGGCGGCTGGAGAGTGGTTCTCAGCCTGAAGCGCATACTCTGCCAGGGGAACGCAGCCTGTAAGACGGGCAGCCTCTTTGCTCCCCCGTTTGGGTAGGGGCCGTAAAGGGGGCCTTTCAATGAGTAAAGGCGACAGGTACATTGGAAGGAAATTATAAATAAGGGAAATATACTCATGTGCAGAGCCTTCGCGGTTTTTTGCTTTCCTGTTAGCCCCAACGATTGTCCACGCGGCCTCGCATGAAGAGGTATTGCGCTTAAATGCCGTACAACAGCCGGGTGCTCAGGTTATTTGTCATGTTCCGATAACGATCGTGGCGGATAATAAGCCCGTCATCCTGGATTACAAAAACAGCATGACCGTGATCGCTAATCAGGGTGACACCCGGGTATTTCAGGTCATCACAACCTTTATAGCCAAAGGCAAAACCACCTCTTACATCACACAACGCTATCGGCTCAGTATCACCACAGACGAAACGGGGCAGCTACATACCGTTGATCCGAACAGCATCAGTGTGACCAGCCCCTTTTCAGCGGAGTTGGCCCGGGAAAATGAAGCCCAGCTCCGCAATAATGCTCCCCCGAGTTATCAGTCTGACAGCATGGTCACGGTGACTGATTTCCCGAACTTCACCGTTCAGGGATATGATTACGGCCCCGTTACGGAATGCACCGTTTTGCCTGCAAAGGGACATTAACACCGGCGCGAATAACAGAGATACCCGGCATCAGGCGCTAGGACCCCCAGCGGGTTCTCAAATACCGCACCGCCTCCTGCGCCTGAGGCTGATTGAGGTTGTTCTCGCGGAACAAAATCGTGCCGTCGATGTGCGGCTCGGATTCGTTCAGGTCAAGCTGCTTTTTCAGCTCCGGCACGCCGCCTTTCACCGTCCAGTCTGGCTCTTTGCTTGACGGCTCGCCCACCTTATACAGCGCAACGCCAATGTAGAGGCGGGTATGGGTTGGTTTCACCACCCCGGCCCACCATTTCGCCAGCACGTCATACCGCGCTGCATCCCGCGAAAACGGCCAGTAGATCTGCGGGGCGATATAGTCCAGAAAACCCTGCTGCACCCAGCGACGGGTATCGGCAAAGGACTCGTCATACGCCGCGGCACCCCGTGTGTCGGACCCGGCCGGATCGTGGGAGCGGTTACGCCATACTCCTGCCGGGCTGACGCCGAACTCGACGTTAGGGTTGAGCTGTTTAATGGTACGCGAGACCTGAGCAATCAACTTCTGGGTATTATCACGGCGCCAGTCGGCTTTCGAGTCAAAACCCTGGCCATACTGGCGGTACGTCTGGCTGTCATTCAGCATCGAGCCGGGAGTTTCGGTATAGAAGTAGTCATCAAACTGCACACCGTCCACCGGGTAACGCGACACCACTTCGGCCACGATACTGGTGATCCAGTCCCGCGCTTCAGGAATGCCCGGGTCGAGAACATAGCGTTCCCCTGCGGTGCGGATCCACTCCCGATGCAGAACAAACACGCTCGGCGGATTTAGCGACAGGGTACGGTTCAGCTCCGCGACCGTGCCGGGGCGGGTATTGGTGGAGACGCGATAAGGATTAAACCAGGCGTGGACCTTCATCCCGCGCTTGTGCGCTTCATCGAGCATAAACTGCAGCGGGTCATAGCCGGGATCTTCACCGATTTTGCCGGTAAGCATATCGGACCACGGCAAAATCTTAGACGGCCACAGAGCTGTACCGTCCGGTTTGACCTGGAAGAATACGGTATTAATCCCGAGACTTTTCAGGTTATCCAGCTTATCGGTCAGCGCCTTTTGCTGCATAGCGATCCGCGATGCGGCAGGGCGACCGTTCACCGACTCCAGGGGCGGCCAGTCGAGGCGGGAGACGGTAGCCAGCCAGACGCCACGCACCGGCTCATGTCGGCCTGTTTTATCCGGCAGGGGATGTTTAGCTACCGGCGGCAGCGGAGTAACCAGCGATTTTGGCGGCGTAGAGCTGCAACTGACCAGCAATAATGCCCCTGCGATCAGGGCACCTGAACGTTTAAGCCGGGTCGTAAGCTGAAAATGACGTGAGCAGGCGATGATAGACTCCATTTCTATAGTGGTGTCGCCGGGAACGTTTATTTTCGTTCTATTCGGAGGCAAGTCAATTTTTAACGGTGAGTGCTACTCGTGTGAGTGTTGGTCGTCGCTATCCCTGTCAGCTATGACATCAGCCGATAGTGCGACTGCACCAGACCTGAAGGAAAGCTACGGCTGGATAACAATGTCAGATTGATATCCCGGGACAGGGAACCGAACAGCGGTTTTCCCGAACCCAGCAGGACAGGAACGGTAGTGATAACGATATCGGCGACCAATCCTTCGCGCAGAAACGACTGAATCACTTGCCCGCCATCGAGATAGACGCGCTGTACGTTCTGCGCAGCCAGGTCATTGAGCACGTCCTTTGGCGTGTGGCGTGAGAACTGCACTTTGCCCTTCAGCGCCTCGGGCACCGGGGTATCGGCCAGCTGTCGGGAGAGTACCAGCACTGGGCGGTCATAAGGCCATTCCTTAAAGGTCAGCACCTTCTCATAGCTCCCCCCGGCCCATCACGATCCACTCTTTGTCCGCAATGAACGCTGTATAGCCATGATCTTCTGTCGGATCATCGCGCTGCAACAGCCAGTCGATATCGCCATCCTGGCGGGCAATGTAACCATCAAGACTGACCGCGATAAAAACATGTGTGCTAACCATCCGCTGCTCCGTATTCAGGTTGCCTGTCGCCAGTTAAGTGTAGTGATGTTAGCAATTTCGTCATTAAACCACGGCATCCCTATAATGTTTTTCATGTGGAAAATAGTGATTAAATAACGCGGCATTTTCCTGATGACGATCTATGTCCTGATGCCACTGATTATATATCTCTTTCTGTTGGATTCGTGACTGAATAATGGCAAGTTGGTCATACAGGAAAATATTAAAAAATAAAGTCCGCACCTGATGAGAGGTGCGTACCTGTTAGTCATTAAGCCGGGGAAGGGTGAGGGTAAAACGGGTGGAGTGTGAGTCAGAGGCGACGCTTATTTTTCCTTTATGCGCAACCACAATGGATTTGACGATAGCAAGCCCGATACCGCTACCTTCGCTCTTTCTCTGGCGCGAAGGATCCACACGATAAAAGCGGTCGAACAGTCGCGGCAGGTGCTCCTGAGGAACCGGCGTGCCCGGATTTTCAACGGTCAGTTCAGCCCATTCGGCATTTTCATGAAGATGCACGGTGACTGAATGGCCTGCCGGGGTATAGCGAATGGCGTTGGACAACAAATTATTGATAACCCGTCTGAGCATCAGTCGGTCCCCCTCAACCCTGAGGATATCGCCATCCAGTACCAGTCCCACTTCGCGCTCTTCCGCCCAGGCTTCAAAAAATTCAAACACCTTGAGGGTTTCAGACCAGAGATCCACGGGCATCCGCTCCGGGATGAGCTGATTATTATCTGCCTGAGCCAGGAAAAGCATGTCGCTGACCATTTTGGCCATTCGGTGATACTCTTCAAGACTGGAATAGAGAACGTCCTCCAGCTCTTTTTTCCGTCCGCTGCTGGCTTAAGACTATTTCCGTCTGGGTCACCAGGTTTGTGATCGGGGTTCTTATCTCATGGGCTATATCTGCAGAAAAATTTGCCTGTCGGGTAAAGACGTCTTCGATGCGTGAAATCATACTGTTAAAAGAAATGACCAGTTGTTCGAGTTCGATCGGTACACGGGCAGGATCAAGTCGTACATCCAGATTATCTGAGGTAATGTTCTTAATCTTCAGGCTGACATTGCGTAACGGCTGATGTCCTTTATGCACTGCAAAATAAACAGTAAGAATAATCAACAGGCTCATTAGCGAAGCAATGATCAACAGATTATATTTAAGTGCATCTAGATAATGTAAATGAAAATCTATTGAAAGGGCAATTAATAAGGTGTCCTTTTTAATATTATTCCCATCTGGTGAATTAACAGAGGATGCAATGATCCGCCATGAAGTCTGCCCCATGCCTTTATTATCATGCATACTGACATTATCAGTCATCTGACTATCAGACCACTGAAATATTTCACCCGACGATTTCGATTTAGTAAAGCTATCCGTCCTTAAAACTGGCATCAGTGCCAATCCGTCAGGCGAACGAAAAATAACATTATTATTCTGACTAAGTAATAATACGGAGATATGACGGTAGCTACTGAGTATGATACTCATTTTGTCCACTTTTTGCTGTTCTGATTCAGCCGGATTTTCCAGAATAGCGGTTAACGTGGTATTGATTTGCTTTAGACTTTTCATGTCCTGTTCAGCAAAATGATTCTGAACAGAAATGAGCATAATGGCTGCGAATGTCGCAAAGGTAAAAATTGTGGCCAGGCTGATGAGAAAAGTCAGCCTGACTTCGAGGGAGAAAGGCCGACGTTTATCCTTAATTCTCATCCGGTACCTCAAGGGCGTAACCAACACCGCGCACTGTCTGAATGAGTTTAGGTTCGAAATCATTATCAATTTTGGCTCTCAGACGTTTAACCGCAACGTCAATGGCATTGGTATCGCTGTCAAAATTCATATCCCAGACCTGAGAGGCAATGAGTGAACGGGGAAGCACTTCGCCCTGATGACGAACAAAAAATTCCAGCAGGCTAAACTCCTTACTTGTCAGCGTAATTCGCCGTCCTGCGCGGGTGACTTTTCGCGAGACCAAATCGATGTTCAGGTCGGCCACCTGAAACTGACTTTCAGCAATGACGGCCGCTCCGCGACGCAACAACGTCCTGACCCGGGCCAGTAGTTCTGCAAAAGCGAAAGGCTTTACCAGATAATCGTCAGCGCCCAGTTCCAGGCCTTTTACCCGGTGTTCAATGGTTCCCAGTGCTGTCAGTAACAAAATGGGCATACCTTTTCCGGCGGCGCGCAGCATACGCACAATATCCCAGCCGTTCACGTCGGGGAGCATAATGTCCAGTACGATAAGATCGTATTCCGCCGTCATGGCATAGTGGTATCCGGTTAGGCCGTTATCCGCCAAATCCACGATAAACCCGGCTTCAGTCAGCCCCTTGTTAAGATATTCGCCGGTCTTAGCCTCATCTTCAACAATCAATATCTTCATCTTCTCTCCGGATGTCGGCCATTTGCCTGTCATTCTAGTGGGCAAAATTCCCGGATCAACGACTGAAACGGAAAATGACGGCTTTGTCATTATTCTGTCACCAAGCCAACAGATTTCCCCGGCTAATCTACCGCCATCATTTTTTACCAGCAGGATTTTCCGGGCGAGCCTGGACGGGAAGCGATATGTTCAAATTAAAACACCTGGCGGTCAGTACGATGCTTATTCTGACCGGCTGTGTATCACTTGCTCCCGAATACGAGCGCCCGGCACTCCCTGTACCGCAGCAATTTTCTCTTTCCCGTAACAGTCTTGTACCCGCTAGTACTGGTTATCAGGATACCGGCTGGAAAACCTTTTTCGTTGATCCCCAGGCCCGGCACTTCATTGCTGAGGCACTGAGAAATAACGCGGATCTTAAAATGGCCACCCTGAAAGTCCAGGAAGCACGGGCGCAGTACAATGTGACTGACGCAGACCGCTACCCGCAGCTGGATGCGTCTTCAGATGCCAGCTACCAGCGGGGGTTAAAGAGCAATAGTGCGACCACGAAAGAATATGCTGCGGGTCTGAATCTGAGTTTTGACCTGGATTTCTTTGGCAAACTGAAAAACATGAGCGAGGCCGACAGGCAGAATTATTTTGCCAGTCAGGCGGCGCAACGAAATGTCCATATCCTGCTGATTTCTAACGTCTCGCAAAGTTACTACAACCAGCAGCTTGCCCTGGCGCAACTGAAGATCGCCCGCGAGACGCTAAAAAACTATCAGCAATCCTATGTCTTTGTTGAAAAACAGCTCGTAACAGGCAGCACGACGGTGCTGGCTCTCGAACAGGCGCGTGGGGTCATTGAAAGCACCCGCGCCGAAATTGCTCGTCGTGAAGGGCAACTGGTTCAGGCGAACAACGCGCTTCAGCTGTTACTAGGTATCTACAATAACCTGCCGGCAGCCCGAACAGGTGAGGCGGCAGCTCTCAATCCCGTTAAATTACCGCCAAATCTTTCCTCAGCGGTTCTGCTCCAGAGGCCGGACATCATGGAAGCTGAGCATCAGCTGAAAGCAGCCGATGCTAACATCGGCGCGGCCAGGGCGGCATTTTTCCCATCCATCAGCCTGACCAGCGGCCTGTCGGCCAGTAGCTCTGACCTTTCAAACCTGTTTACGCCAGGCAGTGGGGATGTGGAATTTCGTGCCTAAAATCGAACTCCCGATTTTCAACGCGGGCCGCAATGAGGCAAACCTGACGCTGGCGAAAGTGCGGCAGCAGCAATCGGTGGTGAATTACGAACAAAAAATTCAGGCCGCGTTCAAAGACGTGGCCGATGCGTTGTCATTGCGGGAAAGTATCAGCGGGCAAATTTCGGCGCAAGAACGCTATCTTGATGCTCTTAAAATAACATTGCTGCGAGCGCGTGGCTTATATTCAAACGGTGCGGTCAGTTATATTGAAGTGCTGGATGCGGAACGTGCCTTATTTTCCACTCAACAAACCCTTCTCGATCTTAAATATTCGCAGCAGGTCAATGAAATAAAACTTTTCACTGCACTCGGTGGCGGCTGGGTTGAATAAATTTTCTCTTATAATTAGCAGGAGTACACAATATGCATCAGTCAATGAAAATGGTCTTTTTAGGTATGTTGTCACTGGTAATGGCTCAGGCCGCTCAGGCCGCTCAGTCTGGGGGATCGCATCAGAGTATGCAGATGTCGCACGGTGAAATGAAAGCGGAACAGCAGGTCATCAGCGCCACCGGCATTGTGAAAGATGTTGATTTACACAATAAAAAAATCACCATTGCCCATGACGCTATTCCGGCCATTGGCTGGCCAGCAATGACCATGCGTTTTACCTTTACAACACAGGATGAGGGTATCACGGCACTGAAAACCTGACAATAAAGTTAAATTTTCCTTTGTCCAGCAGGGGAATATCTCACTGCTTCAGAACATCCAGGTCACACAGTCATAATATCGCCATCCGATTCAGGCCCATCACAGTAAGTCAGTGTGATGGGGCTCTTTTATATGTTGTATGACCCGTTAAGTTTATATTTCCTTTACCAGGAGCAGTGATGGCTTCCGTAAAATTAAAATACGCTGCGCTAATCATTAGCATTCTTCTTATTGGAGGGATCCTGACCGTTGCCGTGTATCCCTATTTCCATACTGCCGGGCATCCGGCATCGCAACCAGCGGAGCGTAAGGTCTTATTCTGGTACGATCCTATGAAGCCTGACGTCAAATTCGATAAACCCGGCAAGTCGCCGTTTATGGATATGGATCTGGTGCCCAAATACGCCGACGAAGGGGATGCACAGAACGGCAACGGAGTCCGGATTGATCCCTCTTTAGTGCAAAATCTGGGCATGAAAACCATAAAGGTGAGCAGGGGGCATTTACAGTACACCCAGACGATACCGGCCAACGTCAGTTATAACGACTACCAGTTCGTTATCGTGCAGGCCCGTGCTGACGGGTTTGTTGAAAAGGTCTACCCATTCACCATCGGGGATAAGGTGACAAAAGGCACTCCGCTGATTGATATCACTATCCCTGACTGGGTAGAAGCACAGAGCGAATATCTGTTGTTGTCAGGCACCGGCGGAACGCCTGTGCAGGTAAAGGGTATCCTGGAACGTCTGCGTCTGGCAGGTATGCCGGAAGAAGATATTCAGCGGCTAAAAAGTTCCCGCACTATCCAGACTCGCTTCACCATTAAAGCCCCCGATTAGCGGGGTGATAACTGCCTTCGATTTGCGAACCGGGATGAATATCTCCAAAGATAAAGTCGTGGCCCAGATTCAGGGGATGGATCCAGTCTGGATCAGCGCGTCAGTTCCCGAATCCATTACTTATCTCCTTAACGATACCTCACAGTTTGCCATTTCCATTCCGGCTTACCCGGATAAGGCGTTCCACATTGAAAAATGGAACATTTTACCGAGTGTTGACCCGGTAACCCGCACGCTGCAGGTCCGTCTGCAGGTGAGCAATCCGAATGAGCTGTTAAAACCAGGAATGAATGCCTGGCTGAAACTGAACGCGCAAAGCAGCGAAATGCTGCTGATCCCCTCGCAGGCGGTGATTGATTCGGGGAAAGAGCAGCACGTCATTACTCTGGACAGCCAGGGCCGGTTTGTCCCCAAATCCATCAAAATACTGCATGAATCACAGAACCAGACCGGGATTGCCAGCGGGCTGATGGAAGGGGAGTCGGTGGTGGTAAACGGACTGTTCCTCATTGACACTGAAGCCAACATTTCCGGGGCACTTGAGAGAATGCATCAGCCGGATAAGCCGGTCCCGGTGATTTCGGGCATGACGATGTCATCCGACAATTCACATGCGGGCCGCTGAGGATAAAGCAATGATTGAATGGATTATCCGGCGTTCGGTTGCCAACCGTTTTCTGGTGATGATGGCCGTATTGTTCCTGAGCATCTGGGGGACATGGACCATCGTGAATACCCCTGTCGATGCTCTTCCTGACCTCTCTGATGTGCAGGTGATCATCAAGACCCGTTACCCGGGTCAGGCACCTCAGATTGTTGAAAATCAGGTCACCTACCCACTGACCACGACCATGCTGTCTGTGCCGGGCGCGAAGACGGTACGTGGTTTTTCTCCAGTTTGGTGACTCCTATGTGTATGTGATTTTTGAGGATGGTACCGACCAGTACTGGGCCCGTTCACGTGTGATGGAATATCTGAACCAGGCTCAGGGGAAATTGCCCAAAGGCGTGACGTCAGAAATCGGTCCCGATGCCACCGGTGTCGGCTGGATTTACGAATATGCCCTTGTTGATAAAAGCGGTCAGCACAATCTGGCCGAACTGCGTTCACTTCAGGACTGGTTTCTGAAATATGAGTTAAAAACGATTCCAAACGTCTCGGAAGTTGCGTCCATTGGCGGGATGATCCGGGAATATCAGGTTCAGGTTAATCCAATAAAACTGTCGCAGTATGGGATAACCCTGTCGCAGGTAAAAAACGCGCTGAATGCCTCGAATCAGGAAGCAGGCGGTTCCTCCGTGGAACTGGCCGAAACAGAATACATGGTGCGGGCAACCGGCTATCTTCAGTCTCTGAATGATTTCAACAATATTGTCCTCAGTGCAGGCGTAAATGGTATTCCGGTTTATTTGAAAGATGTCGCCCGGGTACAAATTGGTCCTGAAATGCGGCGCGGCATTGCAGAGCTGAACGGTGAAGGCGAAGTTGCCGGTGGGGTCATTATTTTACGTTCCGGGAAAAATGCCCGGGATGTGATTTCTGCGGTGAAAGATAAGCTGGAGACGCTCAAAAAGAGCCTGCCACAGGGTGTTGAAGTGGTCACCACCTACGACCGCAGCCAGCTTATCGACCGGTCGATTGATAACCTCAGCCATAAGTTGCTGGAAGAATTTATTATGGTTGCTGTGGTTTGCGCCTTGTTCCTCTGGCATCTGCGTTCCGCGTTGGTCGCGATTATTTCTCTCCCTCTGGGATTGTGTATTGCTTTCATCGTGATGCACTTCCAGGGGATGAATGCCAACATCATGTCGCTGGGCGGAATTGCGATTGCGGTCGGCGCCATGGTCGATGCCGCAGTGGTGATGATAGAAAATGCCCATAAACAGCTGGAAGAGTGGAATCACCAACATCCGGGCGAAAAAATTGATCATGCCACGCGCTGGAAAGTCATCACTGACGCTTCGGTGGAGGTGGGGCCGGCACTGTTCATCAGTCTGCTGATCATCACCCTGTCATTTATCCCGATCTTTACGCTTGAGGGTCAGGAAGGCCGCCTGTTTGGTCCACTGGCCTTCACCAAAACCTACTCAATGGCCGGAGCGGCAATTCTGGCGGTTGTGGTGATACCCATTCTAATGGGATTCTGGATCCGCGGAAAAATTCCGGCCGAAACCCGTAACCCGCTAAACCGGTTTCTGATCAGGGTATATCACCCTTTGCTGCTGCGTGTTCTTCACTGGCCAAAGCTGACGCTGGTCGTCGCTTTATTATCGATCCTGACCATCGCCTGGCCGCTCAGTAAGGTGGGTGGAGAATTTCTTCCGCAGATTAACGAGGGCGACTTACTTTATATGCCGTCCACGCTGCCAGGTATTTCTCCCGCACAGGCCCGGACATTGCTGCAGACAACCGATAAGCTCATCAAAACTGTACCTGAAGTGGCTTCTGTGTTTGGTAAGTCAGGGAAAGCGGATACCGCCACAGACTCAGCCCCGATGGAAATGCTGGAAACCACGATCCAGTTGAAACCCGAAGATCAGTGGCGTCCGGGGATGACCATCGACAAAATTATCGACGAGCTTGATAAAACGGTCCGTTTACCCGGTCTGGCTAATCTCTGGGTTCCTCCTATTCGTAATCGTATCGATATGCTGTCGACGGGGATAAAAAGTCCGATAGGGATCAAAGTCTCAGGAACCGTTCTGACCGATCTTGACCAGACCGCACAACAGATTGAAGAAGTTGCCAGAACCGTGCCTGGTGTCACCTCTGCCCTTGCGGAACGTCTGGAAGGCGGGCGCTACATCATCGTAGATATTAACCGTGAAAAAGCGGCCCGCTATGGGATGAGCATTGATGATGTCCAGCTGTTTGTCACTTCAGCGATTGGCGGCGCTCAGGTTGGGGAAGTAGTGGAAAACGTGGCCAGATACCCCATCAACATTCGTTATCCGCAGGCCTACCGGGATGGACCCGGAACGCTGCGTCAGTTGCCGATCCTAACGCCAATGAAACAGCAGATAACCCTGGGCGATGTCGCAGACGTGAAGGTGGTTTCCGGTCCGAGCATGTTGAAAACAGAAAATGCCAGACCAACGAACTGGATCTATATCGATACCCGCGGCCGGGATATGGTGTCAGTGGTTAACAATCTCAAAACGGCCATCAGTGAAAAAGTGAACTTAAAACCGGGTACCAGTGTGGCTTTCTCCGGACAGTTTGAACTGCTGGAACATGCCAACAAGAAGCTGAAGCTGATGGTACCGATGACCATCATGATCATTTTCGTTCTTCTGTATCTGGCGTTCCGACGTGTTGATGAAGCTGTCCTGATCCTGATGAGTTTGCCTTTTGCCCTGGTTGGCGGGATTTGGTTCCTTTACTGGCAGGGCTTTCATATGTCGGTGGCAACCGGAACGGGATTTATTGCCCTGGCGGGCGTGGCGACTGAATTTGGGGTGGTGATGCTGATGTACCTTCGCCATGCCATTGAGAAACATCCGGAATTATCCAGTCAGGTAACCTTTACCCCGGAAGGGCTGGATGAAGCGTTATACCAGGGGGCGGTGCTTCGCGTTCGACCAAAGGCGATGACCGTGGCGGTGATTATTGCCGGGCTGTTGCCTATCTTATGGGGAACGGGCGCGGGTTCAGAAGTGATGAGTCGAATAGCCGCCCCCATGATAGGAGGCATGATCACCGCACCGTTGTTGTCTCTTTTCATTATTCCAGCGGCTTACAAGCTGATATGGCTAAGGAGACACAAGATCAGCAAAAGTTAGATGCAGACTCAGGAGTACAGATTAAGGTCTGTATTCCTTTTTTGTGTCTTTCCCCTCTGCTAACCCACCATCTGTATAAAAAAGCCTTTGCGTAGGGTGTTTTCCGTTTTCAACATAGAAATGTGGCTGGTGGCCGTGTAGTGTTCTGGTCCTCGCATACACAAGAGACGTGGCCTCTGCATCTGCAACATCCCCCGATGCTGGTTACCCATTGTCGGGGCGGTGCTGGTGGGGCAGCTTAAGCGCGAGTATCACTTTCTGTCGTGGGCGGGGAGGCTAGTGCTGGTGAGTACTGGTTCTGGTGCTCTGGCGTTTACGTTGTATCCCTGGATCGTCCCGACGATGACCGGGATGTATCAGGCGAAAGCATCACCGGAGACACCACGCGCTCAGCTGATAAGCGTTGCGCTTCTGGCTCCGGTGATGCTGCTGTATAACCCTCATGGTTCCCGGCTGTTTAGCAGGAGAATTCGCGACTTGCTACTGCCCCAAAATCCGCTCCAGCGTGGCACCTGTCGCCAGAATCTGCGCATCGCTACCTGGCAAGCCGTCTATCTCCAGCCCCACAGGTAGCCCGCTGGTGGCACCAAACCCGACCGGCAGGGTCAGTCCCGGCAGTCGTGCATTGCTGCCGGGATCCACATTGCGGATCAAACGGGAAAAGTTTTCTCCTGAACTCACGTCATCATTCGCCAGCGGGGCGACGACCGGCGAGGTGGGGAAAATCAGCGCGTCGAGATGATGGTCGCTAAAGGTCTGTTCATATAGGGCGAGTAGCCGCCCGATCCCCTGCGAAATCGCCTCCTGGTACAGCGGCGGCAGCGGGATAAGATCCCCGTTACTGTCCGGGATCAGCGCCGGCACAATCCCGTGCTCAAAGATGGCGCGGACATCCGGGCTGGCGATGTGCGCCACGATATCCTCCAGCGTCAGCCCGGTTTCGTGCGACTGCAGATAATCAATCAAATCGTGTTTGCCCTCGTGCATCACCACCGGGAAGGAGACAGCGGCGTTGGCCTCTTCAAGCCCGGGCATATCCACACTAACCAGCGTGACCCCGGCAGCGCGCAGCCTGTCGAGCGCGGCGTGGGCCAGTTGGCTGACCTCTTCATCCAGCGCTTGCCAGAAATAGTGCGCAATTCCGAGGCGAAGGGTCCCGGCGGGTTTAGGGGCTAACACGTCGCCACCGGCTATCAGGCGGTCGAGCAGGGCAATGTCTGCCACGTTGCGGGCCATCGGGCCTGCGGTATCCCGGGTGTGGGAGATGGGGGTGATCCCTATCTGCGAATAGCGCCCGGTGGTGGGGCGAAAACCGACGCAGCCATTCAAGGCGCAGGGCTGGCGCACCGATGCCCCGGTATCTGTGCCAATTGCCACCGGAGCCATCCCGGCAGCTACGGCCACCGCGCTGCCCGACGAGGAGCCGCCCGCAATGCGGCTGACATCGTGGGCGTTGCGCACGCCCTTAATCGCAGGCGTGTGATACGCCGCGTTATAACCGGTGACGCCGAAGGCCAGCTCATGCATGTTGCATTTGCCAATAATAATCGCGCCCGCATCGATAAGACGTTGGATCACCGGGGCGGTGGTGTTGGGCACGAAATTTTTCAGCGCAGGCGTACCCGCCGTATTGGGCAAACCGGCGACGTGAATATTGTCTTTCACCGCGACGGGAACGCCACCCAGCGGCAAGGGGGGCACCGCCGTCCGAGAGGTGTTGATCCCAGGCTCTGGCCTGGGCCAGCGCCTGTTCCGCATTGACCGTAATAAAGGCGTTGAGGTTCTCATGGGCATCGATGCGGGCTAAGCAAGCGCGAACCAGGGCTTCGCTCGTTATCTTTCGGTCGCTGATGAGCTGCGCCGCATCGGCGGCGGAGAGGGTATCCAGAGGTGCAGGGGTTGCGGGTGTTATTATTTTCATGGGCTGTTTCCTGGCTGTAGGTATCCGCAACATTTAGGCAAATCCCAAACGCGCCCGCCATCCTCAGGATTGAGGAGGCATTAATGCCTGAACCGTGAGGCCAGCTCCGTGCGGTTGGCGCAATCCAGCTTTTTGAGCGCGTGATTGAGATGAGTGCGAACGGTGGTGAAGCTGATGTTCAGCAGTCGGGCGACCTCTTTATCCCCCAGGCCTTTACTGACCAGATTGACAACCTCCTGCTCGCGGGCGGTTAAAGCCGGTGACGCGTCATCTTTGGGTAAGGCTCTGGCAAACCAGGGCTCCAGCAACTGCAGCCAGCGCGATCTCGCGTTGCCCGAACGGCGGGGCACCTTTGGCCCGCCCAGATGCGCAGATCGCCCACGTCTTCACCTTCACGTATAAAGTAGACATTCACCCCGTGATGCATCCCGCAGGGTTTCAGGAAGTGCTGGTAAAAGGGCGTTTTGTATAATTCGCGGGCTGGCATCACCTCATCAACCAGCGTCGGGCGCTGTTTTGCGCGCAGAAGTGGGGTGATGGGATCGATATATTGCCAGGTGCTGGCATGCTCGCGCATCGCTTTGTCGTCAATGTTCCAGCTGACGCCATGGCGTGAGGTGTTAGAGAGGGAAGACCAGATGCAGGATGCCGCAAAATCGGCCTGTAACAAGGCGCAGACATTTTCCAGCGTCTCCTGACGCAGGGTGCGGCTGCCCTGGCCCGAGCCGAGTTGCCACAGGATGTGCGAGAAGAGATGAAGCTCGTGGGGGGTTAATGGAGTCTCCATATCTGATCTTCTCCCGATGGTGTTGTGTAAGTGAGTGTAGAACAGACCAGGCGCAGCGGCCAGAATTGCCTGTAGTTACAACATGCAATAAACTTATACGAATAAGACACCTCAACATTGTGCCCGTTTGTCTTGGTTCTACAGCGATTGGGAGCCCGATCGTCGCCGTTTGCGAACAATACGTTAGCCGCAAACGGCGACAGCTGAACAGTTAATGATTTAGCCGTCAGGAAACAGAATGCCGGTAGGCCGATCCGCGGACTTTCTCGACCGCTACTTTCCCGGCGATAAACGCATGGTCTGAGTTGTAGTATTCCCATTCGCTGTAACGTCCGGCCAGCGTGATGCCATGCAGCAACAGCCATTTGCGGATCGTTTCCACGTTCTCTTTCCTGTTCTGATCGTAGATCACGTAGGCATACGGGATATCTATCTGATTGGCGGTGATAATTTCATCGTCTGCCGAAATGATCCCGGATTCGATGCACTCCTTAATGCATCGGTCGATTAACGCCTGGCCGTCAACCGGCAGCGGCTTATCCGGTGAATAACTGATTTCGCAGGTCAGGCCGCAACCGCCCCGGTGGGCTACAGAAGGGGGCTGGCGTTACCCTGGACGAATATGCGGTGGAAGATCGTTTTCCCGGCGTAGTAGATCCAATGTTTGTCAGTCAGATTATCGCGACCAATCCCCAGGTTTACGCAGCGAACGAGACGTGGCGCAGGCCTTTCGCCGCTTTACGGACCTCAGGCGGCACTTCATCGCCCATCAGACGAATCAGTTCCGGCAACACCAGGGTACTGATCATCCTTTCATAGCGGTATTGCCGTCCATCTGCGAGGGCAACAATGCGCTGATTGGCATATATTTTACTCACTTCAGCCCCGGTCTCGATCCGGCCTTTAATGTGCGGCAGGAACCCGTTCATCAGTGCCTGGAAACCGCCCTGTAACGGATACCCGAAGCGGGCGTTAGGCCCATCGGTTTTGCGGTCTCATTCAGGGCGCCGTCGATAATTTGCTCCAGGTCGGGCAGGGGAACGCGGCCTCCCAGCCAGGACGTCTCCATCTCCGACAGCGGCACAGTCCACAATTTTTTATTGTAGGGGATGGCAAAGTGCCGGGCGATCCCTTTGCCCCAGGTCTCGTAGATAAAGGCTTCAAAGCTGTCTTTTCGCGGCGCTTTTTCTGCCGCGTCTGCGCTGATGTAGTCCGGCACCGCGCCATCGGCACAGCAGTCGTGGTGATGTTTACCCTGAGCGGTTTTCTCTGTGCAGGTCGTCATGCTTTGCACATCAGACCCTGTCCCGTAGCGCGCCTCGATGGCACCCAGAATGCACTCTTTGACGATTGTGGCAGGCAGTCCGTAAAGCGATCCCTGGAACGGATAGCGGGTATAAACACCGTCGGTATAAACCAGGCTTCGCGGATCTGCCAGTGAATATTGTCACCCAGCAACGTCTTGTACAGCGCCAGCACGTCTTCGTCTGCGGAAAACATAATGTGGCCCGCATAATCGAAGGTAAACCCTTTGTCCTGAATGGAGCGACAAAGCCCGCGACCGTGGTATTGCGCTCAAGTAACGTTGCGCCTTCGCCATAGTGATAGGCTGCGCTCAGCCCGGTTGGCCCGGCGCCGAGGATCAAACACTCCTCAACTTCGCTATGGGCAAGTTTTGGTGGAACCAGCCGTAAAACCGGCTCGGAAGAGGCCTCGTCAGAGGGGCTATCCCCGGGCGCAACCGACCCGGCGGAGGCATCCAGATAGCGTGAAAACGCGCTCTCAATCAGCGCATGCATGCTCTGCACGGTTTTATCCCACGAGGTGCTGGCCACAATGCTCTGCATTGTCTGCTGCTGCGCTTTTCGGGTCTCTTCCGGCAGCGCCAGGGCCTGTTCACAGGCGGCGATAAAGGCGGCGTGATCCTGGGCGACGGCAACAACGTGGCTATAAGGTTTTTCGACATCGGCAATGGCGGTGCTGACCACCGGCAGCTGCGCGGCCATGTACTCCAGCACCTTTGTCGGGCTAATGAATCGTGTGGATTCATTCAGCGCGAAAGGCATCAGGCACACATCCCAGCCGGCAAGAAACTGTGGCAGGGCCTGGTAAGGCTGCATGCCGCAATAATGAATGTTGCTGCGTTGGGGGCAGGGTTGCGGGATCGATCTTCACTACCGGGCCGACCATCACGATTTGCCACTCAGGATGCGATTCCGCCAGGGCGGCAATCAGCGATAAATCCATGCGTTCATCAATGACGCCGTAGTACCCCAGCCGTGGATGAGGAATGTCGTCCTGCAGCGGGTGATGATTCCCCCGATCCAGCGCCTGTTCAAAAATGAACCGCATCGACGCTACTGGCAAAACAGTGAATATTCGGGTGACGGCCTTTTCTGGCCTCATACAGGCTGGGGCCACCGGTAAAGACAATATCTGCCCGTGTCAGCAGGGCAGACTCGCGCTGCAACAGCTGGCGAGGCGCTTTCTCAAAGGCGGCAAGTTCATCCATGCAGTCGTAGATGACGATCGCAGGGGTAAAGACTTTTAACAGCGCAGCGCCATCGGCGTGTAGAACCAGACCACCGGGGTTTCGTCCGGCTCCCGTAGCTCTGTCAGGAGCGTTTCCAGAAAAGCAATCTGCTCGTCATGGAATCCGGGCGCTGTTGATGGCGTGTGGGGCTGCACTACCGTGACGTTCGGAGCGGGCCGGGAGAGTTTCAGCTCCGGTTTATCCGCTGAATAGAGCGGCTCTTCGATAAAGACGATGTGATAGTGCTGGGCAAGACGTGTCATCAGATGCTGTGGACGCTGAAAGACAAAGTCCCAGCGCAGGTGACTAAATACATATATTTTTTTCATATCTGATTCCTCTGTGCCGGTGAAGGTCAAAGCGCCGGATGGCCGTTGAAAATGTTCCAGCCGCGCCTGGGTTTGCTTAAGGGCATGTGCATAAACGGTATTCAGATGTCGTGCTTTATCGGGCGCGATGTCCCATAAACCGCAGTGATGCCAGACAGCGTTATTTTCCCAGTCGGGGCGATCAATAATGGGATAAAGGCATATCCCGGTCAGCTCAACGCCTGCCAGCTGAGCCTGAGCGACTTCAGAGGCGACGTCGTTAATCCAGGCGCACGTCCACTGCCAACATGGCTTGTTTCGGCAAGCAGAATAGGGCGGTGATAGCGTTCATAAAGCTCCTGTAACATCGTATGTAATCGTCGTCGGCGGCTATCACCAAGATGCCAGGCGAGGCGCTGGTTGTTTCCCGTCATCCATTGGTTGTCGTGGTAATAATTGGCCCCAATCAGATCCAGATAGCGTGGATGGCCCCCCCAGTTCTGGCTCCAGCCGTCCTGCTAACATGTCCCACGCCTGAAACTGCGCAGTGCGCAACGCCTCAGTTTCCTGTTCGACCGTTGGGTCGTTATCGGGAGAAATCAGATGGACAATGGGATCGCAGTGCAACATTCTGGCGCGGGGATCGGCAGCCCATATAGCGTCGCAGGCCGCTATCGCGGCACGAACCAGCTGCCGTTTGATTTGCATGCCGTCCATGTCTTGCCCAAGGGAGGCGGGAAACAGACCTACCGCGATCCCCCAGGCGGTGAAGGAGATTTCATTGATCGGGGAATAGACCGGCGGCTCCTGATACCAGGGGCGTAAAAAAGCCGCCAGCGCGCCGCACAGACGGGCGAAACGCGTTACAAATTCATCTGAGAAAAAATCGATATCGTCCGGCCAGCCGTAATGGCAAATTGTCCAGCAAATCTGGACGCCATGCTCCTTTGCTGACACCATTTTTGCGGCCACGGCGCTAAAGTCGTAACCACCTGATTTGTCAGCGAGTCTCCAGCCAACGCTCTCTCTTACCGTGGCAATGTTAAAGAGGCTAAGCGCCCTGTAATCCTCGAGATGTCTGCTGCCGTGGCCCGTAATATCATCCATTGAAAGGGCATGACCCTGCCGTGTAACAAAATCTGCACCCTCAAACCCCGCCTGCCAGAATGAGTTGAAAATCGGCATCTCACTGCTCCCGTATGGATAGTATTTCTCAATAAAAAAGCAAACCAGCATGGTTTTAAAAAGGAGAAATAAATAAGCACTTCTATGGGTCAAATCCTGGTAAAATAACCTGGCTTTCACTCATATTTAGATCGTATTCAGGCATGCCTACCCCCTCGCCGTATTTCATTAAAGGCTAAACAGAGTCAAAAAAAAACCACCCGGAAGTACCAGGTTTGTTTTAACATCCCTTGCAAAAATAAAGGCGAACCAGATCTACTGTTCTCTTATCTTTAAATGATAGACGGGAACCCTGATGAGCAGCGGGTTCTTTTCATGGAGCACCTGCTTCGCTTTGCTAAAAAATGATTAAAATCATCGGGAGGTAAGGGTGTTTTTTTTACGCAATACGCTTCGTTTAAGCGAAATTATTTTATATTGGACGCATAAATTACCCGAAGCCGCTACGTTAGTTAGTCGCAAAACAGGTTTACAGACTGTAATTAACGAAACGGGAGCTTGTTTTATATTTTGGATTATATTTGGGCAGTTTTTCATTAGCGCGGGAATATTAAATCGCGCACCTTTAAAATGTATTAAATAGAGGTCGCTAAAATAATTTATTCTGTAGTTACAACATACAATGCTACTCTTTTATCTATTACCTCAGCATCGTGCACATTCACATAGTCTGGCAAAACAAGATGGCGGGGGCGATTATCCGTTAAAGGGGATAATTTGCACTTATCCCCTGTAGGGGGTATTCTCATTTTATCCCCTGTAGGGGGTTTTTCTAAAATATCCGCTATAGGGGATAAACATGAAAGTTACATCGGCAGACGCACTGGCTCAGGCTGTCCGGGATCAGCGTAAGGTCAATAAGTTAACCCAAACGGCAACGGCTGAACAGGTGGGGATTAAACAAACCACGGTATCGGAATTCGAGAACAAACCAGGCTCTACCAAACTAGAAACCTTGTTCAAAATCCTCTCGGCGCTGGATCTGGAGCTGCACGTGGTGAAACGAGGCGGCACGTTGCCGGATAACAATGCCTGGAAGAAGGAGTGGTAAGCGATGCGCGCACAACGACTGACTGTTGCGATGAATGGCGACGTTGTAGGTACCCTGCATCGTGACGGCAGCGGGGCGATGTCCTTCCAGTATGCCCCGGAGTGGCTGGCCGAGCCGGGTTCGCGCGCGATTTCGCTCTCTTTACCACTACAGCACGGCAGGATCAGAGGCGCGCAGGTCTTTAATTTCTTCAGTAATCTGCTGCCTGACTCCGAAGCGATTATTGCCCGCATGCAGGCCCGATTCCAGGTTGAAACCGCTCATCCCTTTGATCTGCTGGCCAGTGTCGGGCGTGACTGTGTGGGTGCCATTCAGCTCTATCCGCCGGGACAGGAGATCCCCCCGGTAACCGATATCGTGGCCGAACCGCTGGATGACGATCAGATTGCCGCGCTGCTCGACGGGTATCAGATGGCACCGCTGGGGATGACCGAGGAGGATGCCGACTTTCGCATTTCGCTGGCCGGCGCGCAGGAAAAGACGGCGCTGCTATGGTACCAGGCACGCTGGCAGCGGCCCCAGGGTAGCACCCCAACCAGTCACATCTTTAAGCTGCCGATCGGCAGAATAGAACAAAACAATATCGACCTGAGCGAAAGTTGTGAAAACGAATGGCTGTGTTTGCGCATTGCCAAAGCCTTTGGTTTCCCAGTGGCACAGGCGGAGATGGCAACCTTTGGCCGCAAGAAAGTGCTGATTATCGAGCGTTTCGACCGTCGTTGGGCCAGCAGCGGCTGGCTGATGCGTCTGCCGCAGGAAGATTTTTGCCAGGCCCTGGGCGTGTCGCCAGCGCTGAAATATGAATCTCACGGTGGTCCCGGGATTGCCGACGCCATGAAGCTGCTGCTCGGTTCCGCCTGGCGGGGCAGGATCGCGAGCTGTTCTTTAAGGCGCAGATCCTGTTCTGGATGCTGGCCGCCATTGATGGTCACGGGAAGAATTTCAGCCTGTTTATCGAGCCGGATTCCGCCTTTCGCATGGCCCCGCTGTACGACGTGATTTCCGCGTTTCCGCTGTTCGACGCAGGGGGATCCCGGTCAAAAAAGCGAAGATGGCGATGGCGTTACAGGGCAAGAACCGGCAGTACCATTTTGCGATGATCCAACCGCGTCACTTTATTAGCACCGCTGCTTTTGCAGGTTATTCCCAGGAGGCCGCTCGCCGTTTGCTGACTGAGATGGCGGAGCGAACAGACGACGTGATTGCCTCCGTCAGGGCAGAATTGCCACCGGATTTCCCCGCGCAGGTCAGTGAGGCCATTTTTAAGGGGTTAGCCAGCCAGGCGGCAAGAATAGGGCGGTTCGTGAGTTAAGGGGTTGTTAATTGCGCAATATAACCGGACTTCAATACTAAAAATGGTAGGTGGTTGAGAATTCTTTACAATTGTAAATGATATTTATTTTCATTATCATTTTCTTTACGTAAGCAACTGTAAAGAATAATGACATGAAAAATACCTCTGCCGGAAAGAACAAAACCCTGTGTGCACTTGCCGTTTGCCTGGCGGTGCAATCTGGTTCGCTATTCGCGAAAGAATTTACCGAAAAGGATTTCGTTGTACAGCCGCTTGGACATGGCGTTTATGAGCTGGCCTATGATAACGCCCAGAAAGCCATCTATGCGGCATCCGCGCCCTCTTTTGATAAAGACAAAACGGCCGGGCTGGTCTTCCAGCTGTCGGCACCCACGCTGAAAATTGAACACCAGATCCCGACAGAACGCCGCACTTTTGCCGTCGCGCTGGATCAGGAGCAGCACATTCTTTATCTGGGCAACGCTCTGGAAGGGTCGGTTACGCTGCTTAATACGCGCAACAACGACGTCATCAAAACCATCCAACTGAGCGACAATGCCGACCCGGATAAGAAAGCCCACGTTCGTGAAGTGGTGCTGGATAAGAAGCACCAGCGTCTGTATGTGTCGGGGATTGGTCGTAAAGATAAAGGCTTGCTCTGGGTAGTGGATACGCAGAAGCAAGAGCTTGTACACACCCTCCATAAGCTGGAGCCTGTAGGTTTCGCGGTGGATGAAGCGGGCGATAAAGTTTACGTCGTCTCCGGTACCGGGGAGCTGATCACCCTTGATGGCAAAACGTCGCAGCCGCTGAGCCGCGTGAAGGTCGATCCTGCCGATCCGGAACATTACTTCCTCAACATCGCCCTGAACACCGCGAAAGGGGTGGGTTATATCGCTGACACAAACACCCGCGATGTGCTGGTTGTGCAGCTGGATTCCGGCAAGCTCCTGCACCGTGTCCCGACGCCTAACTCCGTCGGCGTGCTCTATAACCCTGCACGGGAAGAAGTCTATGTCACGCATCGCAACGATCGCCAGATTAGCGTGATCGACGCGACCAGCAACCGCCTGAAACACACCGTTAAAACCGCGGCGATGCCAAACAGTCTGGCGCTTTCTGCCGATGCCAACACGCTCTATGCCAGCGTGAAGCAGGATGAAAAAGCCAATAAAGCTGACTACGTGCTCAAGATTGATTTAACCCAGTTCTAAGGATCCCGTTGTGATAAAGCAAACACGCATGGCCGTGGCGGTCTCGCTCGCTCTGGCTAACCTGCCGCTGGCCGTTGTCGCCGCAGAAACGACCACCGCAAACGAAGATGAACTGGTGGTGACCGCGACCGGTTTTAGCCAGGAACGCCGCGAAGCACCGGCGACAATTTCGGTGGTGAATGAAAAGGAGCTGAACACCCGCTCGAATCAGAACGTCACCGAAGCGCTGCGCGAGATGCCAGGTGTCCTGGTGGGTAACGGTCACGGCAGCCTGGCAACGGGCGATGTCCAGATGCGCGGGATGGATTCCACCTATACCTCGTACATGGTGAACGGCATCAAACAGGCGACCCGTGAATCTCGCCCTTATGGACACCATATCGGCACCGAAGCGGCCTTCATGCCGCCGCTTGCCGCCATCGAGCGGATCGAAGTGATCCGCGGGCCGATGTCTTCGCTCTATGGTTCTGACTCCATCGGTGGCGTGGTCAACGTTATTACCAAAAAGGCCTATAACCTGGAGAAATGGACCGGGGTTCTGGAGGATAACTACTTCCTGCAGGAGAAGAGCGAATACGGCAATACCAACCAGACCAATGCCTTTGTGATGGGGCCGGTGATCCCGGGCAAGCTCGGGGTGAGCGTGGCCGCGGATTATCTCGATCGTCGTGACGATGACAGCATCAACGATGAGCGTTTTGTGAAGCATCAGTCCGGGAATCTGGATGCGACCATCTCTATGTCGCCGACCGATACCCAGCTCTGGGATCTGAATGCCACCAAAGGCAACCAGGAGAAGACCCATAACGATAAGCAGTGGTACTGGGGCTTTGACCGCGATGCGGCATCACTGTCGCAACACGCCTGGTATGGCGACGATCTGCTGGAAGTGAAAAACTTCATTAGCTACGAAAAAGCCAAAACCGAGTACCGCGTTCCGGGGATGTCTTCGCAGTTTATTACTCAGAAAAACTACGAAGCCAACAGCGCCAACACCTTTACGCTGGGCGATCACAAACTGACGTTGGGCGTGAACTTTACGCGTAACGAACTGGATGATGAGTTCGGCATTAAAGATAAGGAAGCGCCGGGCGTAACGCCGGTCAGCGAAATTACCCGTGACGGCTGGGCGGTGTTTGCTGAAGATGCCTGGATGATTGTGCCGGACTTTACGCTGACCACCTCAGCGCGTCTGGATCATGACAGCTACTTTGGTTACCACGTCACGCCTAAGCTCTACGGCAACTGGACCATTGATGAACGCTGGGCACTGAAAGGTGGCGTCTCTGCGGGCTATAAGAAACCGGATCTGCGGCAGAATAACGAAGGCTTTACCAGCGTGTATGGCGCTTATCCTTACTCGGAAATCGGCATTGGTAATGACGATCTGAAGCCGGAGGAGAGCGTCAACACCGAGCTGGGCCTGTACTGGCAGCAGGACGCGCTGGCGCTGGATGCGACGATCTTCTACATCAAATTCAAGGACAAAATCAGCGACCATCTCATTTGTACCGCGTCGGACACGCAGAAGTGTACCTACAACGGTTATGTCGCCGATACCGTCTTCCAGTACGCCAACGTCAGCGATGCGGAGATCTATGGTCTGGAGCTGAACGGCGACTGGCAGGTAACGTCATCCTTAAGAGCCAACGCCAACTATACCTATACCCACAGCGAGCAGAAAAGCGGGGACTATAAAGGGTATGCCCTGAGCGATTTCCCGGAAAGTATGGCGAACGTCTCTCTGACCTGGAACGCGGTAAATGACCTCGAGCTATGGACCAAGGCCAGCTGGCGCAGTAATTCGCCGGACATCGGGAAATCCAGCGAAACGGAAGCCTACGCGCTGGTTGACCTGGGGGCGCGTTATCATCTGAACAAGAACGTCACGCTGATGACCGGCATCTATAACCTGTTCGATGCGAACCCGATCTACCGCACCTCGTACAACCAGTCGTCGATGCTGGAAGGACGCCGGTATAACTTCGGCGCCCGTATCGAGTTCTGATCCCACTGCCGGAGCCTGCTGGCTCCGGTCTCTTCTCTTGTTATTCCTCGCTTTTCTTCTACAGAAAGTGATTATCAAAGCGGCCGACATGTGATACTTAAACTGGGATACAACAAACCAGGATAATAAAAGATGTCGCAGAACAAAATTGCCCACAAAGTACAGAACCTCCAGTCATCGGCGATCAGAGAACTATTAAAACACAGCAAGATGGAAGGGGTGATTTCACTCGGCGGGGGCATTCCTAACCCGGATCTTTTCGATCGTGAAGGGCTGGAGCTGGCTATGGAGAAGGTGCTCTCCAGCACCTGGAAAGAGGCTTTTCAGTACGGTCTGAGCGAGGGCAGCCCGGAGCTACGCGGCGCAATCTGCCAGCTGCTGAGCGGCAGGGGAATTCACTGCGGTGTGGATGACGTGGTCGTCACCTCCGGCTCCCAGCAATCGTTGGATATTCTGGCGCGTGCGCTGATCAATCCGGGCGACATTGTGGTTGTCGAACGCCCTACCTATCTGGCTGCGCTGCAGGTTCTACAGTTAGCGGAAGCTAACTTGATGTCAGTGGGTACAGACGGCGAAAGGGATGATCATTGATGAGCTGGAAGCGCTGGTTAAGACCACGCCGGTCAAAGCCGTCTATATTGTTCCGACGTTCGGCAACCCGGGCGGCGTTACTCTGGCGGAGCAGCGCCGTAAGCAACTGGTGGAATTATCCCAGCGCTACGATTTCGTTATCATCGAGGACGATCCCTATGGCGAAATCAACTTCACCGACAAAACCTTCACGCCACTTAAAGCCTGGGCGGCAGAGATGGGCTGCGGCGATAACGTCATTTATACCTCCACGTTTTCAAAAATTCTCGCGCCAGGTGCAAGGGTAGCTGGTTAGTGCTGCCGGACTGGGTGAAGCGTCAGGTGGTGATCCTGAAGCAGGCGACCGATCTGCACACCAGCTCGCTGTCGCAATCGCTGACGTACCACTACCTGGAGAGCGGCCGTCTGGCCGGGCAGATCGATCTGATTCGGGAGGCCTATAAACACAAATGCCAGATCCTGTGCCAGCACATTGAAAGCGAGCTGGGCGAGCATCTGACATTCCATAAACCGATGGGCGGCATGTTCCTGTGGGCGAAATTCAAATACGAGATGAACACCACGGAATGGCTGAAAAAGACGCTGAACAACGGCGTGGTCTATGTGCCAGGGGAGTTCTTCTACTGCAACGAGCCGGATCATGCCACGCTGCGCATGTCTTACGTCAGCGTGACGGATGAAAACCTGAAAGAAGCGGTGGCGCGTTTAAAAGCGTCGTTGTAAGTTCCCGGTAAAGCAAAAACGGGTGGCAAAGGCCACCCGTTTTGTTGCCGTCAGCGACGGATAAATTCCAGTAGATCCTGGTTAATCGCATCGGCGTGCGTCGTGTGCATCCCGTGAGGATAGCCCGGATACACTTTCAACGTGCTGTTGCTGAGCAGTTCATCCTGCAGCAGGCTGGCAATTCTTATAAGGCACAACCTGATCGTCATCGCCTTGCAAGATAAGGACCGGCAGGGTGATCGCTTTCAGATCGTCGGTCTGGTCAGTTTCTGAAAACGCCTTAATACCTTCATAGTGCGCCTTCGCGCTGCCAATCATCCCTTGTCGCCACCAGTTCTGGATCGTGCCCTGTGAAATTTCAGCTCCGTCACGGTTAAAGCCGTAGAAAGGACCTGTCGCCACATCCAGATAAAATTGCGCCCGGTTTGCGGCCAGGGCTTTACGGAATCCATCAAACACCTCAATCGGCGTACCGCCCGGGTTATCCGGTGTTTTCACCATCAATGGCGGTACGGCGCTGATTAAAACGGCTTTCGCCACGCGGCCCTGAGGTTGGCCATACTTCGCCACGTATCGCGCCACCTGGCCACCGCCGGTGGAGTGGCCGACATGCACCACATTGTGCAGATCCAGATGCTCAACCACGGCAGAGACATCGGCGGCGTAATGGTCCATATCATGCCCGTCGCTGACCTGATCGGAGCGGCCATGTCCACGACGATCCGAGGCGATGACCCGGAAGCCTTCCGCTAAAAAGAACAGTAACTGGTTATCCCAGTCATCCGCACTTAGTGGCCAGCCGTGGTGGAAGAAGATAGGTTGTGCATCTTTGGGACCCCAATCTTTATAGAAGATACGGACATTATCTTTGTGGTGAACAAATGACATGGTAGACCTCTCGGGGAGTAACAACACCTGGGTGAAATGGATGAATCTACACGTGGCGATTTACAGCCGCTTAGAAGTCTAGTTGAGATCATTAGCGTCCGCCTCCCAGCGAGAACGTCACCGTTTTGCGCAGCCGGCTCAGGCTGAATAACACCGACGCGACAGAGGCGGCGACGGCGATCCACAGGGCAACATGCACAGCCTGCTCATGTAATGTCTGGCGCTATCGTTCGATATGACGGTGAGCAGAATACCCACAACGGCGGCGCCAAGGCATTGTCCAAAGGTCCGCGCGATGGACAAGATCCCGGAGGCATAGCTGGCATATTCACGCGAAACGTTAGGACAGCATCTCCCTGTTATTTGGGCTTTGAAAACAGCCAAAACCCAATGCCGCACACCAGGCTTCGCAGGCAGATATCCCACATGGCAGGCGTGGCGGGCAGCGTGGCCAACAGGATCAACCCCACGGCAAAAAATAACCAGCCCAACGGTGGAGATCAGCGGCGCTGAGAACGTATCGGCCCAACGTCCCCGCATGGGGCGCAATCAGCACAATTCCCACCGGCCACGGGACCAAACAGCAGCGCCGACACGACAGGGCTATAGCCATATACGCTCTGAAACAGAAAAGGCAGCGCAATAAAAGTGATCCCCTGGCTGATAAAAGAGGCCAGCGAGGTTAATGCAGCGAGGGAAAAACGGCCATTGTTGAAAATAGCCGGGGGCAGCAACGGCTCCCGGGCGCGGCGGATATGCCAGATAAACGCAACGGTGCTGACCATCGCGAGCAGAACCCCAACAGGTTGCCTCGAGATGGGTGTGTTGAGCCACGGCCTCAGGGCCGGAAAAGCTGTTCGCCGCCATGATCGTCCGCTCCCAGCAGCGTCGCCGATAACACCGCCCCGGGGGTGTCGAACGCCGTATTGCCGGCCATGCGTTTTGCGGGTAATGCTTTACCCGCCAGCACCAGGGCGAGGGTACCCGGGATCAGGTTAATGGCGAACAGCCATTGCCAGCTCAGCGTATCGAGGATCGTGCCGCCCCAATACGGGCGCAACTGCTGTACTGGAGGCAATAAGCAGGGGCATGCAGCCCGAGGACGCGCCCCAAGCAGCCGTCCCGGAAAGACCGATCGCAGGATCGCCGGGGCGATACTCAGTGTGGCCGCGCCGCCAATCCCCTGGATAATACGCATACCAATGAGCATTTCCGGGGTTGTTGCCAGCGCACAGCCCAGTGATGTCAGGACAAACGTGGCGAGGCCAGCCATAAAAACCGTCCGAAATCCGTAGCGGGCCGCCAGCGAGGCAAAAATAAGCAACGTCATCGCAGCGGAAAGCAGGTAACCGTTTGGCGAACCAGACGGCGATATTTGCGGGCACCTGCATGGCTTTCGCCATAGAGGGCAGGGCAATATTGATCATCGTGCCATCAAACACGCCCATCAGCGTGGTAATCATGACGGCGATCATAACCCGGGCACGCGCCTGCCCCTGGCAACCCCTCATCGCCGGGTTGGTTTGAAAATAGCGTATTCATCTTGACTCCTGGGGATGGTGTTTTTGATGAAGAAACTATAATCATGGGGTATACAGTGCGGAAGATGCAGCATTTACACTTAATCATTGCACCAAACGCCTTATCTGATATCGCTTAGAGGTTCACTATGTCCGATCCTGATTTTAACCTGCTCGTCGCGCTCGATATCCTGCTGGCAGAAGCGAGCGTTGCAGGTGCCGCGCGCCGCTTAAAACCTGAGTACATCCGCCATGAGCCGTACCCTTAGCAGGCTACGGGAAGTGACGGGCGATCCGATCCTGGTACGGGGCAGGTCGTAACATGGTGCTGACTCCCTGGGCTGAAGCCTCCCGGGATCGCGCCAGAAACGCGGTGCATGAGGCGAGGGCGGTGCTGCAGCCGTCCATGGAGACGCTCAAGGTGGAAAATCTGGCGCGGTTTTTCACCCTCCGCGCGAATGATGGATTTGTCGTTGCGTTTGGCCCGGCACTGATTGCCGCCGTGGCTGAGGCCGCGCCTGATGTCTGCATCCCGCTTTGCGCCAAAACCTGAAAAAACGTCACGCTATCTGCGTGAGGGGCTGGTTGACCTGGAAAATTGGTGTGCAGAGCAATATGGGTCCAGAGATCCGACTTCAGAGGCTGTTCCAGGACAGGTTTGTGGGTGCGGTTCGTAAGACGCATCCGCTGGCATCGTTACCGACAATCGGTCTAAAGGATTATGTCGCATGGGGCCATGTGGTCGCGGCACCCAACGGTTCCTTGCATGGGTTTGTGGATGATGCGCTGGCAGAATCAGGGATGACACGTAAGATTGCCAGCGTAGTGCCTGGTTTTCCGACTGCGTTATCCGTGGCCCTGGCGTCCGATCTGATTGCCATGGTGCCCGCACTCTATTTGCGGAACCAGCAGATGACAGAGCAACTGCATATTTTTGAATTGCCATTCAAAACCCGGACGATAAACGGTCTCGCAGATGTGGCATCCCCGCATGGAAAATGATCCCGGACATCGCTGGCTAAGAAGAGAAGGTCAGGGCAGTGTGTCGGTCGGCGGGAGAATGAAGCGATGAAGGTGATATTGGTGCGGCATGCGGAAACAGAGTGGAATATGCGAGGCATTATTCAGGGGCACAGCGATAGCCCGTTAACTCATAAGAGTTTGCGCGAAACATCGGCCTTACTGGCGGCGCTTGCTGCAAGTGATCACCAGATAGAATATGTTTATGCCTCTCCGCTTGGACGTGCCTGGCAAATGGGTCAGCGCCTGGCTGAGCACTTTCGCTGCTCGTTAACGGCTGAACCCGCTCTTAAAGAACAGGCATTTGGTGAATTTGAAAGGCATGTCCACAGACCTGTTCGGACAAAATCATCAAAACGAAGCCCATGCATTATTTGAGCGGGATGCAGATTACTGCCCCACCAGGTGGTGAGTCTCTCGCACATGCGTCACAGCGGGTTATGGATTTTTTATATCGCCTGGAAGCAACTTCGCGTCATCAAACAATATGTATTGTGTCTCACGGGCATGTCAGTCAGGGCGTGCTTGCGAGGCTTAACGAAGGGGCTATCGTTAATTTCCCACGGTACGCGCAACCCAACGCGAGTTACTCTGTGTTCGATCTAATCAATGGGCAGTGCAGCGCTGTCAGTTGGGGAATTGCCACGCACTTGCTTAAACTTGCCTGACCAACAACAATGGGGCGCGGCGAGCCGTGACAGAAATCCGGGACCCAGGACCCATGACGAAAAGCGACCGTATTGCCAGTGATGCGCTCACTGGTAGAAGCTTGACTGAAATGCTTCGACTTATGAAAAGAAGAGGGAAGTTTGTAATGCGGTATGGATAAAGGACAGGACGTTATGAACTCACAGATCGCATTTAACATAATATACATTATGCGCACCAAGGTGCTGAAGGACTTATCAGCCGCAAACTTGGCCAGCCCAGCAACCGCCGGTTGACCGAATCTCTCAAACTACGCGTGCTCAAACTGATACGTGAAAACTACAGCGATTTTGGACCCACGCTGGCCGCTGAAAAACTCAGAGAGCGCCATGATATCCGGCTTTCAATCGAGACCGTCCGCAACTGGATGACGTCTGACGGACTCTGGGTTCCGCATGCTCGTCGCAAGTCACGGGTTTATCAACCCGACATCGGCGTGATTGCTTGGGTGAACTTATCCAGATCGACGGCTCCCACCATGACTGGTTTGAAGGCCGTATTCATGGACAGCTCTCGCCGCGGAATTTTTCTCAATGAGCGATGTAAACCGGCTCAGGATCCTTCAGGACGTTATCGACCACCGTCTTATCATACGTCTTGCTGCAACCTAACCCGGCTTAAGATATCTGACAGACACTGTTAACGGTTACTGGAGCGCTATCGTGATTTAGAGCGTAAAGACAGACATCGACCCGTTACATGCTTTTGATGCAATGGGCTAAACTCGTTAACGCAACCGGCATCTGATATTCCAATCATGCCGCTTTTCTTTGCCACCCAGTCATAGAGACGCTGGCCACGCAGATTGGTTTCATGGGATATGCCAGTAAAGACGCGAAGCATGTCGTTTTCGAGCCTGTTGTTGTACATACTCAATAAGTTGTCTGCCAAACTGTTTGCCACGGACATCCGGGTTAACATAGAGGTCTTCAAGATAACAGTAATCCCTCTCCTCCCAGGTTGAGCGATGAAACAGGTAATGAACCAGACCAATGATGTTTCCCTCATATTTAGCCACCGCGCAATAAATCGGCTCATGCGGTGTGAGAAAGCGTGTCCAGGTGTTCTGTGTAGCGTTGTCTGAAATATCTACACGATAAAATTCCTGATAACGCTTCCAGAGTGGTAACCATTGCATGTAGTCGCTCTCTGTAGCGGGCTGAATGCTTATTTTTGCTGATTCTTCATTTAGATATTCATTGTTCACCGGTTTTCTATCCTTAATTATATAAACCACATTCTCTTGGTTAACATAATTCTATCTACCGTAATGGTTCCATGTAAGTGACACTTTTTGTATATTCATAGGATCCACTTTTTGCTGAGCTTCTGGATTGTGCATGAAGAAAGTTATTGCGCCGCTGTTCCACGATTTGTTACTCCCTAAAGGCGTGATAAAGGATGCACTGTACAGTGTGCTCCGTAATGCCATTCTGGAAGGTCGCCTTGCCGCGAATTCACGGGTCCCCTCAAGCCGGGCGCTGGCTGAGATGATGTCAATTTCCCGCAATTCTGTTATCGCTGCTTTTGATCGCCTGATGGCTGAGGGTTATCTGGAAACGCGTAAAGGTGCCGGAACTTTCGTATCAACAAACGCTCCTGAAGGGCCGCTGAATGGAACCAGGCCTCTGACACATGTAACTCAGTCTCAGTCTATCGACGGCCAAATTAATCCTGACATTGCGGCGTTACGTCCGCTGTGGAGTGAAAGCCATAAAGAGGCTAGTACTCACCGCCTCTTTACTGTAGGCGTTGGATGTATCGACCTCTTTCCCCATGAACTTTGGGGGCGGCTGCTTGCCCGTATCTGGAGACAATCCAGACGTGAACTTGGGCTGCATACCCACGTCGCCGGCTATGCGCCACTCCGGCGCGCCATTAGTAAGTATATTCAGGCAACCCGTGGGGTTAACTGTGATGAAGGCCAGGTGATAATTGTTAATGGTATCCAGCAGGCGCTTAATATCACCGCGCAAGCGTTGCTCTCGCCAGGGAACGAGGTGTGGCTGGATGATCCTGGTTATAACGGTGCCAGAGGTGCTTTCAGCTCAGTTGGCGCGATTGTCAGACCGGTGCGGGTGGACGACAACGGGATGGATATACACGACGGTATACTGCAATATCCCGATGCTAAACTGGTCTACACGGCCCCGTCCCATCAGTTTCCTCTGGGGGGGACGCTTTGCCTGTCACGCAGGTTGGCACTACTGGAATGGGCTCAGGCAAATCAGGCGTGGATTTTCGAAGATGATTATAACAGTGAGTTTCGCTATGCCACCCGCTCACTGCAGGCGTTACAGGGACTCGATAAGCACCAGCGGGTCATCTATACAGGTAGCTTTCTAAGATGATGTATCCGGAATTTCGTATGGGCTTTCTGGTGGTACCACCTGCCTTATGCGAACAATTTATGGTTACCCGATATTTTTCCGATCTCTGCAACGGCTATCTGGAGCAGGCGGTTTTAGCACATTTCATTGAAGAGGGGCACTATGCCAGCCATGTCAGACGTATCCGCAAAGCCTGTTTTGAGCGAAAAGCCTCGCTCACGGCAGCGATTCAGGAGTACTTAGGGGAAAAGATGACTGTTCATCCGTCTGACTCTGGCATTCATCTGGTTTGCTGGTTGCATAACGGTCTTCAGGGTAAAGAGGTGGAAGCAAAAGCCGCCCAGCTCGGAATGGGGATACAATCATTTGTACGTTATTGCCAGCGCCCTCTTCCCCGGGAAGGTATCCTGCTTGGTTTTGCTAATCATCCGCCAGAGGTTCTGCGAGAAGGCATTCGCCGACTAGCCGCTGCTCTCTGACAGTACCTCGGAAAGTTCAGGGATTTCAGTGCAGGATTTATACATTGGTCAGCATCGACTTCTGCACCTCAAAACGGCCATTACAACCTCCGCACGCACATTGAGTTTTCCTGCTATTACGTCAGCATGCTGCTCTTGCTGGCGTAATGGCAGTTAATACGAAAACGACCGGCAAGCCGTAGCAGACTGCCAGTCTGCATAGATTTAAAACCCGCAGGAATCATCCCCACCAGTAAAGCAGTCTTCGTCCAGCGTCAGACGGCCAATTTTTTGCACCGGGCCGCTCATGCTGACCTGAAAATCCTCACCGAAGGTTATTTGCAACTGCCCACCTGGCATATTTACGCTGACACGGTTATCGACCCGGTCTAATTTGCGCATTACGCTTGCCGCGGCACAGCTACTGCTACCGGATGCCATAGTGAAACCGGCTCCCCGTTCCCAGATACCAATCCGCAGCGTATGGCGATCCACGACCTCCACCAACTGGACATTGGTGCGTTTGGGGAACACAGGATGATTTTCAATTTGCGGTCCCAAACGGTGCACCAGCGCCAGATCGAGCTTATCCACCAGCACAACACAGTGTGGATTGCCCATTGAGACCAACGATACCCGCCGTGTTTCATCAGCCAGCTTAAGTGGATAATTCAGTACTTCGGGCTGTTCAATCAATGCAGGCAATGCCGCCGGACTAAAATTCGCCCTCCCCATCTCCACCGTGATTTGATGAGGATCTTCATGGACCCTACAATGTACGTCCCCGCCCGCGGTGCGCACCAGAAACGGCTCGTGTCCGACTCGGCCGATATCAAAAAGATAACGTGCATAGATACGCAGACCGTTACCGCTTTTCTCGGCTTCTGAACCGTCCGGATTGATGATTCGCAATGTGGGATGATGTTGATCTCCACTATCAATTAGCAGACCGTCAGATCCGAACCCATAGTGGCGATGGCATATGATGCGAATTTGCTCGATGCTCAGCTGCTCTGCGACAGAACGCTCGCACACCAGATAATCATTACCGAGTCCGTGATATTTATGGAATAACAAAGGTGTCATGGTCAGGATTCTAAATTTGATTATTTAACAAACACATTACCGTATTTTTCACCCCACAGAACCAAAAAGTGAACGACGGGTACAGGCTGAATCCAGGATATACGACGAAAGCCGCACAACCGAAAATCGGACAACCATTTTTTCGAACGATTAAGGGGGCCAGGCCCCCTGAGCGTTACAGTGCTTTATCGGTAAACAGCGGTACATCACATGACATGGAGACATGCTCCAGATAACCGCGTAATGCTGGTGAGTACGGGAAATCTTTCACAATCGTCAGCGAATTCAGGATCGGGAAGAGATAAAAATCCGTGATGCTGACAGGATTTTTGGCGCGTAAATAAGTCTCAATTTTACCCAATGCATCCGACAGCGTATCGATATAGGTCTGGCTATTGGACATTAACGTATCCAGATCGCCAAACGCGTTAATCTCGCGCTGGGTGTAGGCATCGCGCGCGGCTGGCGTGGAGAGTTCTTTAAAATCGGCCCGGGTAAAACGCGGGATCGCCAGGTTAAATACGGCGCGCGTATTCTCTTTGCACCAGGGCGTCAATCGCCGGATCGCACTCACCTGTTATTACTGGCGAGCCTTCAAGCTGGTCAACATAGTGAACGATATCCATGCTTTCCGGCATATAAACGCCCTCTTCTTTTTGCAGGATCGGCACGACCTTCTTACCCACCATACGGGTTGGCGTTTCGACATCGCCCTCCATAATCACGGCCCAGCTCGAAAGGCACTTTTTTCAGGCCAAAGATCATTCTCGCGCGGATACAGAACGGGCAATGCTCATACACATATAATTTCATAGCGCTCTCTTTTCAAAATAAGGGGATGGCTCTACACAGCATCTGGCAAATGGGGGCAAGGTTTCCAGACTAAATTTGGTAGGTTGAAGTCAGCCGCAATGTTTATGATGGCCGAACCCTGGTTGAACCAGCCACATCCCCCACCAGCATAGCCAAAATAAAACAGCAGCCCTTTTCCGACGCCTGCGCCCAACAACACCAGTGCCGGCCCAGGACAAATACCCGCCAGCCCCCATCCCAGACCAAACAGAATGGCGCCCACCACCAGCGTGCGGTCTAGGGGTGTTGTTCGCCGGTAACAGGATGGGGCACGCCACAAAACGCCCTTTTTTTGCCTTTGACCAACGCAAAACCGACTATCCCCACCGCAATCGCCCCGATCATGACAAAGGCAAGCGAGGGATCCCAGGGCCGGGAGAGATCCAGAAAACCCAGCACCTTATCAGGGTTTGCCATGCCGCTAATCAGCAACCCCACGCCAAAAAATCAGGCCGCAAAGAAATGCAAAAATGACTAACATCCTTCCTCCTTAACCCAGCCAGAAACCGATCAGCGTGGCGGTAACAATGCCCACCGCCATAAAGGTGAGCGTGGCGACGAGCGATCGCTTAGAAAAGCGCGACAGCCCACAGACGCCATGCCCCGCTGGTACACCCGGACCCCAGACGTGTTCCTGCACCCACCAGCAAACCGGCAAGGATAATGACCGGCCAGGAGGTCTGAACGGTTATCTCCGGCAAGGGGTAAAACAGGGAGAACAGCAGCGGCGAACCGATCAGCCCCGCTAAAAAAGCCATTCGCCACCCTTCTGTTCGGGTCTTTTTCGTTAGCATCCCCGCCACAATGCCGCTGATACCGGCAATGCGCCCACAAAAGTGGATCAGCAGTATGGCGGCAAGTCCAATTAACAACCCGCCCCCGAGACTGGTCAGCGGCGTAAAGTGAGAGAGATCAATCGTCATGGTCCACTCCTGTCTGAGGACAATAGAGGTCATATAAGGTATTGAGCAACGTGAAGATCCGTGGATCCTCAATGCGATAGAAAATCTGTTTTGCCCGTGCGTCGGGTCTCCACCAGCTTTAAGCGCCGCAATACGCCGAGTTGCTGAGACAGCGTAGGCTGATGGATGCCCACCGCCGCTTCAAGTTGCGCGACGTTCGCCTCCCCCTGACTTAACTGACACATCAACAACAGCCTGTCAGCATTGGACAGACCGCGCAAAATCTCCGAGGCACCCAGCGCTGCCTGCTTCATTGCATCCTGAATATCGGTGTCCACCCTCACGGTCATTGTTATACACCCATCAATATATGATTTTATATAATATACTATAGTATATTGTTTGCCGTGCGAGATGCAAAAAAAAACCGGCAAGGATACTAAGCCCCCTGCCGGTTGGTTGGTTCAGTGTGAATTAGAACGGATAGCTGATACCGGCCTGGACGCTGGCATCGTTTTCCACATCGCCTGTAACGAAGTACAGCCCCGTATTCAGGGAGAAATTATTACCGATGGTCGTGTTAATACCCGCGCCGAAGATACCCATTAAGGTGTTATGACCGTCGGTATTGTGCTCATCCGCCGCTTTGATGGCGGTATTATCGCTAAACCCGGTCTGATAACGGGCATCGACCCACGGATACAACTCGACGTTCTTAAGGACGGTTTCACCCGTCAGCCATGGCGTTGGCACCGGTACGCAGCTGGATGGGCTACAGTTTTAGCTCAGGTACCAGAGCTTTTTTATCCGACATACAGGTTTGCCATGCCTTGCCCGGCTGGCCATTATCAAGCACCGAGGAGGTGCGATACTCCACCGTGCGGGTGTGTTGATCGGGCACCACATACTCCACCGTTGTCCAGCGGGTATCAGTATCCTGCCCCTCGGCGGTGAGTTCGATGGTCTGGTTTTTCACGATTTCGGCGCACTCGCTCGCCGCGGCCTCGACTTTACGAAACTTCTTCTCTTCAGGGGATGTGCCTTCGTTGGACATACACCCGGTAAACAGCAAACAGGCGAGAGATAACAGGCTGATTTTTTGCAACATCACGCAGTCCTTTTGTTAAACACGCATTCATTGAAGCGTAGCTTATGCGGCGGTGCTCTTCCTGCGGGTGGCTCAATCAACGTCGTTTATGCTGTTACTACCGAAATGCCCTGACGACTCACCGCCTCAATCCAGCGACTGTCCGTATCCGGTTCAACCACCACGGTATTGATCAGCGAAAGCTCACCGATCATAAAAGACGATGCTGTGTTGATTTTCTCGGGGGACGCCAGCACAACTGTTTCTTGCGGCTCTGCCGGAAAATGCACGTTTGATGCACGCTTCTTCATAATCGCCGGTGGTTAGCCCGGCGTCCGGGTGAATGCCGGTCACCCCCATAAAAAACAGATCGGCATGGATTTGCGCAATGCCTTCAATGGCTGCGGCACCCACCGTAAACCACCGAGTGACGGAATAAGCGCCCGCCGATCAGGATCACGTCTACCTGAGGATAATCCACCAGCGCCAGGGCAATACCAGGGCTATGAGTGACCGCCGTAAACGCCAGATCGCCAGGAAGGCAGCGCACCAGCTCGGTTGTGGTCGTCCCGCCGTCGATAATCACCACCTGGCCGGGCGAGATCAATTCCGCCCCCCTCTTCGCCACCCGCTTTTTCGCCTCAATGCCCCAGGCTGCTGCGTTCGCAAAGCTGGACACCGCCTGTGATGCCGGCAATGCGCCGCCGTGTACCCGCTGTAAAACGCCCGTCGGCCGCCAGTTCGCGTAAATCCCGGCGAATGGTATCTTCCGACACCCCAAACTCCAGGCTCAGGGTTTTCGACAGCACCTGCCCTTCAGAACTCAGTTTTTCGAGGATCAGCTGTTTGCGTTGACGAGTGAGCATAGATCGGTTCCTGAAATTGCATGTTTGATCTTGATATTGCACGAATGTGCGGTTTATGATGCCCACTCTACGTAAACAGGAGGCACCATGCAATCAGAACGTGCAGAAGTACGCATTCATGACAGCATAACGTTGTCAGATGACTGGTATACGCTCAAAAAATACACCTTCGATGTGCGCCGTCGTAACGGAGAGTGGCAGCGCCAGAATCGCGAAGCCTACGACCGGGGCAATGGCGCGACCATTTTGCTCTATAACCGCGAGAAACGGACGGTGATCCTGACCCGCCAGTTCCGCTTTCCGGTCTATATCAATGGTCACGACGGCTATCTGATTGAAACCGCCGCCGGTCTGCTTGATAACATGGCCCCGGAAAAGCGCATCAAGGCCGAAGCGGAAGAAGAGACCGGATATCAGATCGACCACGTGGAGAAGGTCTTCGAAGCTTTCATGAGCCCTGGCTCGGTCACTGAGAAACTCTACTTTTACATCGCGGAGTATCTTCCAGACGATCGCACCGGTGAAGGCGGTGGTATTGAGGCCGAAGGCGAAGATATCGAGGTGCTGGAGTGGCCCATTGAACAGGCGTTGCAGGCGATCGATGACGGCCTCATTGTCGATGGCAAAACCATTATGCTGCTGTACCACGTTGCCCTGAAGAAGATCCTCTAGCCGAATCGTGCCGACAGAAAACGGATTTCTGTCACCCGGCAAACCTCATCATCTACACTTCTGGAAAGAACAAACCGGAGAACTCTGCATGACCGACTGGAACCCCGCCCTCTATTTGCACTATAACGCCGAACGTACACGCCCTGCCGTCGAGCTACTCTCCCGCGTTGCGCTGAATGAGGTTACTGATGTAGTCGACCTGGGCTGCGGGCCGGGTAACAGCACGGCGCTGTTACAGCAGCGATGGCCTTCCGCACGTATTACCGGCGTCGATACTTCACCTGCAATGCTGGCAGAAGCCAGGGCCGCACTGCCTGGCTGCCAGTTTATAGAGGCCGATATTCGCCACTTTCGCCCGGAGCAGGCTCTGAGCGTGATTTACGCCAACGCCTCGTTGCAGTGGGTCGAGAACCACTACGAACTGCTACCCCATCTGGTTTCGCTGCTGAAGCTGCACGGCGTGCTCGCCATCCAGATGCCGGATAATGATCTGGAGCCAACGCACGTGCTGATGCGGGAGGTAGCCTTTGAGCAGGGTTATCCGATCGTGGCGCGCCGCCCTGGCTGGCGTCCATGCCTATTACGATATCCTGACCGAGGCAGGATGCGAGGTGGACATCTGGCGTACAACCTATTACCACCAGATGAATTCGCATCAGGCCATTATTGACTGGGTGAGCGCCACCGGCCTGCGGCCCTGGCTGCAGGATCTGAACGAGAGCGAGCAACAACGTTATTTACATCGCTATCATCAGCTTCTGGAGGAGCAGTATCCGCTGCAGGAGAACGGGCAGATACTGCTGGCGTTTCCGCGACTGTTTATGGTCGCCAGACGCGAACCCTGATTACGCCTTCGCCTCTTTCAACAGCTGCTGGATCACCTGCTCCTGCTTGTCATTATTCCCCTCCCCGAAAGAGGCGTAACGCAGCTGTCCTTTGGCATCAAAGAAGTAGTGCGCAGGCCAAGTAACGATTGCCGAAGGCCGTCCAGATCTTGTAATTGTTATCGGTGACCACCCGATACGGCAGTTGCCATTTGTTGATGGCCTGCTGCACCGATGCCAGGGGTTTTTCCCACGGATACTCCGGGGTATGCACGCCGATCACCACCAGCCCCTGGGCCTTGATATTTGTTGCCCATTCCCGAACGTGCGGCAGAGTGTGCTGACAGTTAATGCAATCCCAGGTCCAGAAGTCGATCAGCACCACTTTGCCTTTTAACGATGCCGGGGTGACCGGGTCACCGTTCAGCCATCCGGTGCCGCCCTCCAGCGAGGGGCATGGCGCTGGTGGTCACCGGTTGCGCGATTGGCTGGAGGTCGGCTGAGGATGACTGTCCGGGGCCAGCTGCAGCACGGTTTTTCTCCAGACGATCGGCCGACGCCGTTTGCCCCCTGAAAGACGCTGTTCAAGCGAACGCAGTAAAGGCGACCGACATCAGCATCACGACCCCCGCCGCTTTTCGCAACCCATCCATCATCGCCGATTTTGCTTTCAACCGCCCTATCAACGCCTGACCGCTGAAGCCGAGCAGCGCGAGCATTACCGCACACCCGCTGCCGTACGCTGCCAGCAGACTCCCGGTGGCAATCGGGTTATGCCCGGCGATACTCAGACTGAGAATGGCCCCTAGCACAGGTCCGGCACAGGGCGACCACAGCAGCCCGACCGCCAGCCCGGCAAGCAGCGCCGAGGCGGTTCCACGGGTACGAGTGCTGCGAGTATTGATGGCATTGCCAAGGCGTAAACGCGGGACCGGCAATACGCTGAGCAAAAGACGGGAAGATCAGGGCCAGCGCGGCCAGGCTCAACAACGCCAGCGCAAGCCAGCGCCCCACAAGGGTCGCGCTGACCACCCAGTCGCTGGCAACGGTGATCAGGCTGGCGACCAGGGTAAACATCATCACCATCCCGAACAGCATGGCGACGAGCTGATGTTTCTGGGCCGCGAAAGCCAGCAAAACAAACAGCGGAATAACGGGAAGCGTACAGGGGCTGAGCAGGCTGACCATGCCCCTAAAAATGCGATCACGAGAAACATAACACACCTCATTAAAGCGGTTGACTGCGACGATTGCAGTGACGCTATTACAAGGCAGAAATGTGTTTAGCATGTGTGGAGGATTGGCCGTTTTGTCAGATGGTGTATTTGCCTTGCGGGAGGATACAGTACGGTACAAAGGGTGCGGTCTGGCTGCCGCGCACAATGACACTCTCCCTCACAAAAGAGGGAGAAAAGTCAGACCACCGGTAGCGTAATCCGGGCGCAAAGCCCGCCCTCAGGCCGGTTCGTCAGCTGCAATTGGCCGTCAAGCTGGGCGGTGAGTTGAGCGGCAATGGCCAGCCCCAGCCCCGTGCCGCCGGTTTCCCGGTTGCGGGAGGATTCCACCCGGTAAAACGGCTGCAATACTGCGGCCAGTTCATCATCCGGTATACCCGGACCGTTATCTTCCACGGTGATGAGCACCCGTTCATCGCGCTCCGTCAGCGTCACCTCTGCGGTATCACCAAATTTCAGGGCGTTATCCAGCAGATTGGTCAGGATGCGATGCAGCGCCTGAGCCCGGGTGGCAAAAGGAACGGCGGTGCGGGTTGCAGCAAAGTGCACGTTTTTACCGGTATCGGCATAATCGCAGACCAACGTATCAATGAAGTTATAGAGATCGACTTTGCGCACCGGCTCAGGCGATACCCCGGACGAGCGCGCATAATCGATCCCCTCGCGCACCAGCCGGGTCATGCTGTCCAGATCCTGGGTCAGCTTGTCGCGCAGCTCAGGCTGGTCAGCCATCTCCACCCGCAACCGCATCCGGGTAATGGGCGTCTGTAAATCATGGGAGATAGCGGCCAGGATCTGCGCCCTCTCCTTTAACGAGGTCTGGATCCGCGCCTGCATGGCGTTAAACGCCCGCGCAGCGTGACGCACCTCCAGCGGGCCTTGCTCGGTGAGGGTCAGCGGATTCGGGCTGGTGGGTTCGAGGGTATCGACCGCCCGGGTAAAGCGGGTGAAAGGACGCACCACCTGCCGCACCGCCAGCCAGGCGCAGATCACCACCAGCAGCAGCTGGATGATAAACACCACCGGCAGCCAGCGGGCCACTGGCGGCATCCGGGGAGTGAGATCCAGCGTCAGCGGCGAGCCGTCGTGCAGCGTCAGGTGCGCCTGAATATGCGACACTGGCCCCGGCACGGCGGTAAAACGCAGCGGATACTGGGTCGCCAGCGTATCCGTTAACGTTCTTACCGCATCCCGGGAGCGGGCATCCGCGGGCGGAGCGCCTGGCTCCCCCGGCCCGAGTACATAGTGATAGTTATCCCGGTCAAGCGCGGAAGCCACTGCGCCCGCTCACTGGCAGGCAGGCGGTCCAGAATCGCCACGCTGGTGGAAACATCGTCCTGGAGATTTCCCAGCATCACGTTACGTACGCTGCTCATCCGCTCGGCCATCACCAGGGTCAGACTCAGACCATTGGCAAGCAGCAATCCCAGCAGGACGATCAGCAGCAAACGATAATGCAGCGAACGCGGCCAGAGCCTCACTCTTTCGCCTCCAGAATGCTCACCGGCATCGAAAAGACATAACCTTCACTACGCACTGTTTTTATATACAGTGGTGTGCGCGCATCCTCATTCAGACGCTGCCGCACGCGGCTGACCAGCAGATCAATTGAGCGTTCGAACAGCTCCGCATCCCGGCCCTGGGTGAAGTTAAGCAGCTGATCGCGGGTTAACACCCGTTGAGGATGATCGACAAACACCCGCAACAGACGGTACTCCGCGCCACTCAACGCCACGATGGTGCCGGTGGGATCCAGCAGATGACGGGCGCTGGTATCAAGCTGCCAGTCGCCAAAGGCGATGATCCGCCCGGCTTCGGTGACCTGCAAATTCGGCGGCAGCGTGCGAAAGCGGCGCATAATCGCTTTGATCCGCGCCAGTAGTTCACGCGCCACAAAGGGTTTAACCACATAATCGTCTGCCCCCATCTCAAGGCCCAGGATGCGGTCCATGTCGTCATGGCGCGCGGTCAACATCAAAATCGGCAGATCTTTATGTTGCCCGCTGCGCAGCTGGCGGCACAGGGTCAGCCCGTCGTCGCCGGGCATCATGATATCCAGCACCACCAGGTCTACCGCCTGTTTATCGAGCACGGCGCGCATCTCTTTGCCATTAGCGGCGCCGGTAGCGCGATAGCCCGACTTCAGCAGATAATCGACGATCAGCTCGCGAATATCCCGGTCGTCATCAACGACAAGAATGTGATCGGTTGTCTCCACCCCAAGCTCCTGTTTATCAGCAATGCGCCAAAAATAGCATAGATTGCTTACAACTTATCCGCATCCACCACCGCCTTGACGAAATCCTGCGGATCTTCCTGCGCCGGATTGTGACCGATGTTGCCGGTAAAGGTACGATGCTGATATTTGCCCGTGAATTTAGCGGCATAGGCCTCAGGAGCTGGATGCGGCGCGCCGTTATTGTCGCCTTCAATGGTGATGGTCGGCACGCTGATGGTGGGAGACGTCGCCAGCCGTTGCTCATCGCTGTCGTAGCGGCGTTCCCCTTTCTCCAGCCCCAGACGCCAGCGGTAGTTACTGATGGTGACCGCCACATGATCCGGGTTGTCCAGGGCTTTGGCACTGATGTTAAAGGTCGCATCGCTGAATTTCCATCCGGGTGACGCCAGGGTCCAGATTAATTTTGCAAAATCATGGGTATTGGCGGCATAGCCCTTCTCTCCGCGCTCGGTCGCGAAATAGAACTGATACCACCACTGCAACTCGGCCTGAGGTGGCAACGGTTTTTCCCCTGCCTTCTGATTACCAATCAGATACCCGCTCACCGAAACCAGCGATTTCACGCGCTCTGGCCACAGGGCCGCCACGATGTCCGCCGTTCTGGCTCCCCAGTCATAACCGGCGAAGACCGCACGTTTGATGTTAAGCGCATCCATCAGGTTAACGACGTCTTTCGCCATGGCTGCTGGCTGGCCATTGCGTGGCGTGGATGCCGACCGAAAATGCGTGGTACCGAACCCACGGTTGTACGGCACAATCACCCGGTAGCCTTTTGCCGCCAGCGCCGGGGCAACCTGCGCGTAGCTTTGAATGTCGTACGGCCAGCCGTGAAGCAGGATCACCGGTTCGCCATTTTTCGGCCCGATATCGACATAGCCAATATTCAAATCACCGGCATCAATCTGCCGGATCTGTTTGAAGGCAGCAGCATAGTCTGTGCCCGCTGCTTCGGCCTGACAGGCAGAAACGGTTGCGAAAGAGAGGGTCAGCGCGAGGGTTGAGTAAGCCAGTTTGTTCATCATGGTGATATCTCCGGGTTATGAATTTCACCCGCTTATCTCACCACTCTGATGTATGGCGAATATGTGCAAAGTGGCCCGTTTTGCAAGCCGCTGTATCCTGTTCCGGTTCAGATACACTGCGATACAAATCCGCAGAAGCCGGTCAACAAGCCGATCAATCCAGAGGGATAATGCTGTTCAGAGAGGGGAAATAGAACGGGAGAGATTCTGGCAACCCCGCAGAATGGAATGGCCAGAAAACAAGAAAATGAGCATCAGGCGAAATGCGCCTGATGCATGCCACGCTTAGGTCAACTGGTAATACTTGTCCGGCAATTTACGCGTCGGGATTTCCTGCTCATCGTTCATTTGCAGCAAATCAATCTCCATCGCATTGCAGATGGCATCCAGCGGCAAATCGTTATTCTCGACGCCGAACGGCTCTTCCAGCTCTTCCGCCAGGGTATCCAGCGAAATAAAGGTGTAGGAGATTAACACCGATACGAACGGGGTCATGTAGTGCAGATCGCTGACCAGCGCGAACGGCAGCATGATGCAGAACAGGTAAACCGTGCGGTGCAGGATCAGGGTGTAGGCAAATGGCACCGGGGTGTTGGCGATGCGTTCGCAGCCAGCCAATACGATTGACATGTCATTCAGACGAATATTCAGGCTGTGGAACAGGATGTCTGACAGCTCCCCTTTCCGGCGTCTTACCGCCAGCCATTCGCCCATGATCAGCAGAATGCGGTTGGCAGGCGAACTGGAATCCATTGCCACGCGCAGGTTTTCCGCTGAAAGATAAGCCGACAGCTGGTCAGCCTGCGGCTGTCGGCGCAGGGTCATACGCAGACAGTGGGCAAACGCAATTTGCAGACGAACAAACTCACCCAGCGCGGGATCGTCCGGCAGCGTGTTTTTGACTTCGCGGAACAGAGATCGCGATGCAATCATCAATTGCCCCCACAGCTGTCGCGCCTCGACATAACGTGCGTAGCAGGCGTTATTGCGAAAACCGAGGAAGATAGCGATGGCAACCCCGAGAATACTGAACGGCGCCACCGTCAGATGGATGCCCAGCGAGGAGTACCAGGGCAACATCAGGATCACGACAATCGAGAGCAAAAAGTTGAGAAACAGGCGGGAAAAGATTTTGGTCAACACGGAGCCGTGCCAGACAAAAATCAGGCGCAACCAGTGCTGTTGAGGTCGAACAATCATAGTCAGCTTCATCGGGAAAAAAGAGCGGTGACTATTAAACGTGATCGCTATCACAGTTGCAAGTATGTTAAATAATGCAGACGTTTTTGTGAGGCCGAGGACAGACCGCACGGAGGTAAGACCGGCTATTACAGGATCAATGTATAGTATGTTGTAACTATTATGAGTGAGGGATAACGAAAATCGTTTGGCCGGGTAAACGCAGCGCCACCCGGCACAAACAGGGATAACCTAACGGATTAGCAGAGCGGTTTTACGGCTTCGCGCATCCCTTTCTGCAGGATCGCATCCAGGTCCTGCGCCACCTGCTCCACCAGACCATTTACCTGCGTCAGATCCTGCTCCCAGTGCTCGCTGACGCTCAGTACCGCCGTCACCAGTTCACGGGTGGTGATCTGCTGGTCATGATGCTGGGTCCACAGCTGCTGGAAGCGGGTCAGCCAGTGCGCATCGTCCTGCACCGGGTAGCTTTCACCGTGACGTTCCCCACGATAGAAGGCAATCAGCGCCGCCAGGGCAAACGTCAGACGCGCCGGGAGCTGGCCGCTGGCCTGCTGCCCTGCCAGAAGCTGCGGCAGAATACGGGTGCGGTACTTGGTCATGCCGTTGAGCGCAATCGACAGCAGCTGATGTTTGATATACGGGTTGCGGAAACGGCCCGTTACCGCACTGGCGAAGGAGGCCAGCTCATCACGCGGCAGGTCCAGCACCGGGATAATCTCTTCATGAATGGCTTTTTCAACAAAGGCGCAGATTTCCGTGTCGTTCATCGCCTCGCCTACGGTATCCAGCCCGGCCTGAAACGCCACCGGCACCAGCGCAGTATGTGCGCCGTTTAGGATCGCCACCTTGCGCTCTTTGTACGGCTTGATGTCATCCACAATCAGCACGTTCAGCGACAGCTTGTCGAGACGCAGCTCCTGCGCCAGCGATTTTGGCCCCTGGATAACAAACAGATAGAAGTGTTCAGCGGTATCGAGGAAGGCATCGTGATAGCCGAGAGAGGCTTCGAGCTGGGCGACTTCGTCACGTGGATAACCGGTCACGATACGGTCAACCAGCGTAGAGCAGAAGGTATTGGCATCGTTCAGCCACTGGGTAAAGGCCGCTGGCAGCGCCCACTCCTGGGCATAGCGCAGCACCAGTTCACGCAGGGCATCGCCGTTATAGTCAATCAATTCACAAGGTACGATCACCCAGCCTTTATCGGCGGCGCCGTTGAAATGGCTGAAACGCTCGAACAGCAGACGGGTCAGTTTCGCCGGATAGCTCACCGCTGGCGCATCCTCGAACTTATCCCCGGCGTGATAGCTGATCCCCGCTTCCGTGGTGTTGGAGAAGACAAAGCGCATGTCCGGGTTGTGGGCCAGTTTCAGGAATTCGTCGTACTGGTCGTAAACGCTGATTTCGCGGTTCACCGAGCGGATGAGGCGCGCGTCGCTGACCGCTTCGCCCTGCTCATTCAGGCCACGGATGATGGTGGTATAGAGGCCGTCCTGGGTACTGAGTGAAGGGGGGAAATCGCTTTTGATTGGGCGGACAGTCGCAATACCGGCGTTCAGGTCGGTGTGCTCATTAAGCAGGTCGATCTGCCAGTCGATAAATGCGCGCAGGAAGTTGCCCTCACCAAACTGGATGATACGTTCAGGGTAGAGAGCACCGGGAAAATCACGACGGTTCAGTGTGTTCACAATGGGGTCCTTGTAATGATTAGTCATACAGCCTGATAAGATTGGTACGATAACTTATCAAAACTTTACGACCACGAACCCCTGTTTTGATCAAATCCGGTGTGAATTGTGACAGGATTTATAAGAATTTGTAGAACACCGAGGTGGCCGTCAGCTCACCGTCCGGCATCAGGGCATAGCGTGGGATCTCCCCCACTTTCTGCCATCCCGCCCGCTGATAGAAGGTCTCCGCCCCGCTCCCGGTTGCCGTGTCCAGCACCAACACCGTCTTGCCTTTATCGCGGGCCACATTTTCCAGGGCCTGCATTAATCGCCCGGCGTCACCGCAGCGCCGCGCATTCTGGTGAACCAGCAGTTTGGCGACATCCGCCCGGTGCGGCTGGTTATCGGGTTGATCGGTGATGAGTTGCACGGTGCCGGTGAGTTCGCCCTGCGCATTGGTCGAGACCAGCACGGTACGCTCCTCGCGCGCGACGCTATCGGCCACGCCGCGCCAGAACGCGCTGGCCTGCTCATGGTTGTAGGGCAACATAAAGCTCACCGACGCGCCGCCGGTGACGCAGTTGTGCAGGATGTCAGCTAACTGAGGAAGGTGTGCGAGGATATCGTCACGCGAAAAAATCTGTATAGCGGGTGATGCCATGATTATTCTCCTTTTTATCAATGGCATCACCATGCACTTTACATTTTTTTAACACAAGGGCGTTGTTCAGAGGATTTTCTTATCTCCGCCGCCGGTACCGCGCTGCTGCTTCATGGAGTACATCATCTCATCGGCGGTTCTCAACCAGCTGCCCAGATCGTCGCGGTGGTGGTTGAACTCGCTCACCCCCCATGAGAAAGAGAGTGCCCACGGATGTTCGGCATGCTCATTCCATACCGCGGCCTGCTCGGTGAGATATTGCATGGCGATCCATGCGCCCTTCTCGTCACTGTTGGCGAAGAGGATTGCAAACTCATCCCCGCCGTAGCGCGCCAGCACGTCGGCTTCGCGGAAGGTGGAACTCAACAGACCGGCCATCGCCTTCAGGGCGATATTGCCATCGGCGCGACCGTATCGGGCGTTAATCTGCTTAAAGCGATCCAGATCCAGCCAGGCGAGGGTCAGCGGCTCGGCTCTGCGGCGCGCGGCACTGATGGCATAGGTGGCCAGATGATGAAAACCCCGGCGGTTATACAGCCCGGTCAGGTCGTCGACGATGCTGGAACAGATCGCTGCGAACTCGGCTTCCACCAGCGCCGCCAGATCGGCCAGGGCCTCAACGTCGGAAGGGGTAAACTGCCGTGGCTGATGATCGATAATGCACAGGGACCCTACCGCGGCGCCGCCAGGCAGATGCAAAGGGTGACCGGCATAAAAACGGATCGGGTTGTCATCGGTCGCCAGCGGATTATCCGCAAAACGGGTATCGTCCAGGGTATCGGGCACCACCAGCGGCATATTGTTAAGCACGGTATGGCCGCAAAAAGAGAGATTTCGCGGCAGATTGGTGGCATCGGCACCCTCTGCGGATTTAACCACCACCACATGCTCGTCCACCAGATTGATCATCGCCACCGGCACCGCAAACAGGCGTTTTGCCAGACGGGTCAGTCGGTCATAATTCGGGTGGTTCTCGATCTCCAGCAGCCCGGATTCGCGCAAGGCGCTGAGACGCTCCACTTCATTGTTGGGTCGTGAGGGTGATTTCATGAGATGCTCCGCACGTCAGGCTTTTTTAAAAGCTTAGTGCATCCTGACGCCGCTTAGTGGGCAAAGATGCGGTTTTTACCTTCGCGTTTCGCTTGATACAGGGCATTGTCAGCCGCCTGTAACCAGTCCGTTACGTTTCCCATCTCGCGGGTGGCACTGGCAATGCCAATACTCATCGTACATGGGATCTTTTCTTCCGCGACGTCATCGATCACCGCAGCGGCATCCATAATGCGGGTGGCGACAACGTGCGCTTCGTCAAGCGTAGTATTGGGAAGCAGAATTACAAATTCATCTCCGCCCAGCCGGGCCGGGGTATCGCTCTGGACGCGTAGCGATATGCAGACTTTGTGACACTGTCACCAGAAGCATATCCCCTACTTTATGGCCGTAGCGATCGTTCACCTCTTTAAAGTTGTCGATATCGATAAACATCAACGCCGAATCGCTGCAGGTTTGTCGCAGCTTATGTAACTCATGATCGATACGCTTCTCCAGCAGACGTCGGTTGGCGATGTCGAGGAGCGGGTCCATCATCGCGATGCGTTCCAGCTCGCGTGATTTAAAGCGCAGCCGCATGGCGATACTGTTGGTGAGAACGCTCAGCGCCACGGTATAAATGCCAATCAGCGGCAGCGTGGCGTACATTGTACGCTGTGACACCTGCGGGAACAGCGCCATCCCCTGGGTCAGCCAGGTGGCCATAAAGACCGCCAGCATCACCCGCACCGGCTTTTCTCATCAGCGGGAATCCCCCCGCCGCCAGCCGGTCGGCCAGTAAGATAGTGGCAATCGCGACAGAAGGCAGCGGGTTGGCCGCCATCATGGCGATCCAGAAACCGCCTGCCCCGGCATCCAGCACCAGGTTTTGATGTTCTGCACGTAAGGGCGCGGCAGATCGACGCGCGCGCCAGAAGGCGATGGTCGGCCAGATAAAGGCATTGGCCGCCAGCAGCCCCATAAGCCAGGGGGAACATTGTTGTTCCACCAGGACGGAAAGAATGGGGAAAAAGCAGAGAAATGTTCCAAGCACCCGCATCAGAAACATGCGTTTGATAAACCGACTGCCAGGCACGCGAGGGGATTTACTGAGTCTGTCAGTTCCGTTCATCACACGATTTTTCCGATATAATCACCCCTTTATATTATTGGACGATGAAAATGCGTATCAAGGCATTTATCAGTTTCGTGAATATATGGTAGGGGCCCTCGTCCCGCACGGGCAAACGATTACAGCTCTTGTGTCGCCTCTGTTTTTTGTCTGGCAGTGGTTATCTCTGTCATTCGGGCGCTGGTGCGATTTCGGCCTGCTTTTTTCGAACGATACAGATAATCATCCGCTTCGCTCATCAGGCGATTAAAATCGTCCGTGAGCTTCCACGACTCCGATTTTCCACTGCCCAGACCAATACTGACGGTCAAAAACAGCGACTGGCCACGCCAGATGAAGGGATGTTGTTCAATAGTGGTGCGGATCCGTTCCGCCAGGGCGTATCCCTGCTGCGCCGATGCGTTATTCACCACGACGGCAAACTCTTCGCCGCCCATTCGCGCCACCCGCCCCGCGCTCCCTACCGTCTCCTGCACTTTGCGGGCAAAGGCCGCCAGCACGGCATCACCGCACTCATGACCGAAGTTGTCATTGATGCTTTTGAAATAGTCGATATCCAGCAGCATCACGGTCAGCTGCGGGCTTTTACGCTTTCCCTCATCACTCTTTAGCGCCTCATACAGCCCGGAACGGGAGTAAACCTGGGGTTAAAAAATCGTAATCGGCACGCAGGGAGATCTGGCGCATCAGCGAGTTGATCGCCGCCATGCTGACCGACACCATTACCGGGCAGATTGCCATGGTGGCGATTCCCAGACGGGCGGAGAACATCATGGGAGTGGTCAGCGGCGTGGTCGCCACGATGGTAATGATGGAGTTGGCGACGAGGGTGATCTCCACCGCGCCGGTGACAAACGTCAGCAGGCAGGTAGCAGGCAGCGAATAGCGCACCGCGCACCAGATGAGCGCTGGCATCGGAAACGCCAGGGCACCGGCCCCGCCAATCACCACTGAGGCCACGACAGAGATCACCAGCGCCACCACCGGCATCAGCTGCTCGGCACGGACAGCCCAGTTAAAGGTGGGCCAGGTAATCGTCAGCAGACAGGGAACAATTAACACCCCGGTAGAGAACTGTTCGCTAAACCAGTCGGCGATCAGCGGCCAGAAGGTGCGATTAGATACCGCGCCTGACGCCACCGCGCCGACGATGGCACACAGCAGTGCGGCCAGCAGACAATAGTTAAACAGCCTCAGGGCATTGACCGGATCCGGGGTGCGGTTTTTCAACCGCCTGTCGCGCTGCACCAGCAGGGCAACGGTGACAATAAACACCATATTCGACAGGTTAATGCCCAGCGAACTAACGCCCCATTGCGTCGTCATGAGGTCGTACAGCAGCATGGCAATATACGAAATCGCATAATAGTGCAGCCGGTTGAGGTAAGCGTAACGGGCAAATACCCCTGCCATTACGCCATTCAGCGGCCAGAACATCGACAGGGATTCCACCAGACGTAGCTGCGCGCCAATAAAATAGAACAGCGTGGTCAGGGCAAATATTCCCGCAGCATTACGCAGGGGGCTTTGCGAATGAAATAACGCAAAAGTGCCGCTGGAAGAAGATGACATGCAATATCAATCCATAGGGTTGCTTTTAACAAGGTTTTATCACCCGCGCGGGGGATTGTTAAAAGTTTGGGATTAATTTATATCACATTAGGGGTATGGCGATCACCACTCCGTTAAGGGGGGCTAATCAGTTCGCCAGCCAGCCCCCGGCTCAGGAACCGGTCAATAGACGGAACGGCCGAGCTTTTGTGTCAGGCGCTCCAGCACCGCGACGCCCGCCAGGGAGTTCCCCGTCTCGTCGAGCTCCGGGCTCCAGACCGCAATCGCCATCTCGTGCGGCACAATCGCCACCACCCCGCCGCCGACGCCGGATTTGGCAGGCAGTCCCACCCGCCAGGCAAACTCGCCGGCGTTCTGATACATACCGCTGGTCGCCATCAGGGCATTCACCTGTCGGGCCTGCATCGAGGTGACGACAGGCTCAGAGAGATGCGGCGCATAGCCCTGGGCCGCCAGAAACAGAAAGGTGTCAGCCAGCTCCACGCAGTTCATCTTCAGCGCGCAGTAGTGGAAATAGTTTTGCAGGACGGTCGGCACATCGTTATGGAAATTGCCGAACGACTTCATCAGCCAGGCTATCGCCGCATTACGCGCCGAGTGTTCGAACTCAGACCGGGCGACGGCGGCGTCATAGGCAATATCACTCACCCGGAGAGCTGGCGCACAATCTCCAGCATCCTCTGACGGGGAGCGCTAAGACGACTTTGTAGCATATCGCACACCACCAGCGCCCCGGCGTTGATAAACGGATTGCGCGGTTTGCCCTGTTCGATCTCCAGCTGTAGCAGAGAGTTAAACGGCTGACCCGAGGGATCTTTGCCGACCCGCTGCCAGATCTCATCCTCGTCATACTGACGCATGGCCGCCACCAGGCTGAGCACTTTTGAGATCGACTGAATGGAAAAACGCTCGGTGGCATCACCGGCCTGGAAGCGCTGGCCATCGACGGTACGGATGGCGATCCCGAGCTTATTGCCATTGACAGAGGCCAGCGCCGGGATGTAATCGGCCACCTTGCCCTGGCCCAGTAAAGGACGGACTTGCGCCAGAATGGCGTCCAGGATCTGATTATTAATGTTGGTAGCCATCGGTTGCTCCTTGCTCACAGGCCAAAAACGGCCTGCGAGTATATCAGAGGCTTATGGATGACGTCAGGCAGGAAGTCGGAAGCGTGATACCGCCTGTAGCAGCAGGCCGGACTCATCATGCAGCCGTTGGGAGGCCACGGATGCCGTGTTCACCAGTTCATCGGTCTGGTGCGCCACCTGGTTCAGGGCCTGTAGCTGGCCGGTCATGCGATGAATGCTATCGCCCTGGCTGAGCGTGGCGACGGAGATTTCATTGAGTAAACTACACAGATTGCCCACCAGGCCGATGACCTGCTGCAGGTTATCCTCCAGCCGGGTCACCGCTTTCGAGCCATCTTCGATGCCCTGCAACGAGTGATTAATCAGCTGCTGGATGGTTTGCGTCGAGTGGCTGCTTTTGCGCGCCAGCAGGCCCACTTCCCGCGCCACCACGGCAAAGCCGCGTCCCTGATTCCCGGCATGTGCCGCTTCGATGGCGGCGTTCAGCGCCAGAATATTGGTCTGAAACGCCACGTTATCAATGATCGCCACAATGCCGCGCATTTCGGCAGAACGCTCCACAATCGCCGCCATCGAGGCGTTTACCGTCTCCATCATCCGATCGCCGCCTGCCGCCATCGCCCGCGCCTCATCAGCCCGCGAACTGGCCAGTCTGGCATAGCCGCTGTTGCCCTCAACGTGGGTTTCCAGGTCGGCAATGTGCGCGGTGACCTCTTTCAGCTCCTGCGCCTGCCGTGCTGACTGGTGATACAGCTTCTGATTTCCCTGCGCCAGCGAGCCGATATTGCTCACCATTGAGGTAGTCGCCTCGCTCACCTGGGTCACCAGCTGCTGCAGGCCCTGTTGCAGGGTATCAACACTGTCACCAAGCTGCGCCATTTCGCGGTTAAACCGCTTAACGCCCGGCGGCGGCGAGGAGAGATCCCCCGCCGCCAGCAAATTGATATGGGCGATAAGGCGGCGCAGCGGCACAATCACCCAGCGAGACATGGCAAACCACACCGCCACCGCGATCGCCAGCAGAACCACCGGCGCCAGTAAGAACAGGAATTGCAGGCTGGAGAGGCTGGCCGTCAGCGATTGACGCCCTTCGGCGACACGCTGGGCGCTTGCCTGCTGGTAGCGTGCATAGTTGTCATTAAAATCTGCCTGAAAAGCCTGGGCGGGTACGGCAAAGAAGGCGTCAATCGACTGGCTGTTAACCAGCCCGTCAGCCTGTTCGCGGATGGCATCAAAGAACAGTTGATAGCTGTTCAGCAGCGCCTCATCCCGCGGCGGCTGCATCGCCTGCCACGCCTGCCACGCCTGTTGAGAGTCACGTAACGCCTGCTGCGCCTCATCCATCAGGCTGTGCCAGCTTCCGTCCGAGCCGGTCTCTTTATCCTGCATAAAGTAAACACCTGCGCGGTTAAGCAGATCGCTCGCCGCCAGCAGCGAGATCCGCGCTTGATCGACCTTCGCCTGCTGCATGTAGGCCATCTGATTGCGCTGTTCATTGTGCTGGGCATCGCGCAGCGAGACGGAAAGTAAAACGGAAGAGGAAATTTGCAGGGCGGAAAATAGCCCGATGATGCAGAAAATCCCCGCCAGCAAACCAAACTGACGGGGAATAAAGCGGCGAATAATTTTAGTTAAGTTCATAATGTCATTCATTAACAATGCCTTAGACGTGGGCGAGTCTACGCAGTGAAAATGACAGAACTATTTCAGAATAATGACAGCGGGGCGGAACGCCCGGCGGCGCTGCATATGAGCCTGTGGGTCAGGCCAGGCGCAGCGTCACCCGGCAAACACGCGTGCAATCCATCACACCCGGTCTTTCCATACCGTCTGCACATTACAAAACTCATGCAGGCCAAAGTGGGACAGCTCCCGGCCAAAGCCGCTCTTTTTCACCCCGCCAAAGGCCACGCGGGCATCGCTGGCGCTGTAGCCGTTGATAAACACCCCGCCGCACTCAAGCTGGCGGGCAAAGCGTTCCGCCATCGCGGTATTCGCGGTAAAGACGGTGGCTGACAGCCCAAAGTCGCTGTCGTTGGCAAGCTGCAGGGCATGATCGGCATCGGTTGCCACGGTGATGGCGGCAACCGGGCCAAACAGCTCCTGACGAAACGCCGTCATCGTCGGGGTGACGTTACCCAGCACCGTGGCGGCATAGTAGTTACCTGCCCCGGCGATCTTCTCCCCGCCCAGCAGCAGAGTGGCACCCTCTGCAAGCGTGGCCTGCACCTGCTGATGCAGCTCATCACGCAGATCGAAACGCGCCATCGGGCCAAGATAATTTTCCTCATTGTCGGGCGCACCCATTTTCAGCGCCGCGGTGGCGTCAACAAAACGACGGGTGAATTCGTCAGCGATTCCCGCTTCGACGATAAAGCGTTTTGCCGCCGCGCAGACCTGCCCGGTGTTCTGATAGCGCCCGGTTACCGCCGCTTTCACCGCCAGATCCAGATCGGCGTCGTTAAGCACGATAAAGGGATCGGAACCGCCCAGTTCGAGCACGCATTTTTTCAGCGCAGCACCGGCCTGAGCGCCAATCGCTGCCCCGGCGCGCAGGCTGCCCGTGACGGTCACCGCCGCAATACGCGAATCGGCAATCATCTGGCTCACCCCGTCATTGGTGGCATTCAGTTGGCTAAATACGCCCTGCGGGAATTGCGCGTCGTTAAAAATTGCCTCAATCAGGTTGGCAGCCCCCAGCACGTTCGGGGCGTGTTTCAGCAGATAGCTGTTGCCTGCCAGGATGATGGGTACCGCGCCACGCAGCACCTGCCACAGCGGGAAGTTCCACGGCATCACCGCCAGCACCGGCCCCAGAGGACGATACTCAATCACCGCGTCCGTTACCTGCGTCGCCTCGGTATTCAACATTGCCGGGCCATGTTCGGCATACCAGTCGCAGAGACCGGCAGATTTCGCCACCTCCCCGCGCGCCTGGGCGATGGGTTTGCCCATCTCCCGGGCGATCATCTGCGCCATCTCTTCGCCACGATTCCGCAGCGCAGCACCGAGATCACGCAGTTTTTGCGCCCGCGCTGCCACCGGCACGTTGCGCCACTGGCGAAACGCGGCGTCGGTCTGTGCGAGGGCAAGTTCAATCTCGCTGTCGGTCGCCCACGGCCAGACGGCCAGGGTTTCACCGTTAGCCGGGTTGATGGACAAGGCATGGGTGGCTGAAGGTGTAGTCATGATCGGCTCCGTGTAATAACAGTTGCTTCAGTGTGGCCCACTCTGCTATTTCTTAAAACTGAATAATAGTGACCACCTTATTCACGATACGAGAACGATATGGATCTGACCCAGCTGGAAATGTTTAACGCTGTCGCCCAGACCGGCAGCATCACTCAGGCCGCGCAGAAAGTGCATCGCGTGCCCTCCAACCTCACTACCCGCATCAAACAGCTGGAGGCCGACCTCGGCGTGGAGCTGTTTATCCGCGAGAACAGCGGCTGCGCCTCTCCCCCGCAGGGCACAATTTTTTGCGCTACAGTCCGGCAAATCCTCGCCCTGGTGGATGAAGCCCGCATGGTGGTGGCGGGCGATGAACCCCAGGGGCTGTTCACCCTTGGGTCGCTGGAGAGCACCGCGGCAGTACGCATCCCGGCCTCGCTGGCGCGCTTTAACCAGCGCTATCCGCGGATCCAGTTTGCGCTGGCAACCGGCCCCTTCAGGGACGATGATCGACGGCGTACAGGAAGGCACCTTAAGTGCCGCCTTCGTTGACGGGCCGTTAAAACCACCCGGAGCTTGAAGGGATGCCGGTTTATCGGGAAGAGATGATGCTGGTCGTTCCGGCCGGGCATACGAAAGGTAGAGCGGGCAACGGAACGTCAGCGGGCGCGATATCTATGCTTTTCGCGCCAACTGCTCCTATCGCCGCCAACTTCGAAAGCTGGTTTCATGCGGACCGCGCCACGCCGGGGGCGCATTCATGAGATGGAGTCTTATCACGGCATGCTGGCCTGCGTGATCGCCGGGGCCGGAATTGCGCTGATGCCGCGCTCGATGCTGGAAAGTATGCCCGGACATCAACAGGTGGAAGCCTGGCCGCTGGCCGAAAACTGGCGCTGGGCTCACCACCTGGCTGGTGTGGCGTCGGGGGGCGATGACCCGCCAGCTGGAGGGCCTTTATAGCGCTGCTAAACGAAAGATCAGCCACCAGCGGTTTCTCCATAAACAGGCTCAGGGGATCTTCCACGTAGGGAGGAAATGCCGCGCAGGTCTGATACCCGCAGCGCTCATATAGCCGTACCGCCGCAGGCTGGCTGATGCCGGTCTCCAGGCGCAGGGTATGACAGCTGCGGCCTGAAGGCTTCATCTTCCAGCGCCGCCAGCAGTTTTTTCGCCGAGCCGCTGCCCGCGATGAGCCGGGTCAATATAGACACGTTTCATCTCCCCGCTGCCGTCAGCGTTCAGCACCACGGCCCCGCAGCCGACGGCGTTAAGCTGGCGATCGCGGATCACCATCATGATCAGGGTGTGCGCGGGGAGCCCAGTCAGATCCAGCAGGTGATTGCTTTCCGCCGGATAGAGCGCGCTCTGATAACGGTCGAGTTCAGCAATCAGGGCGATGATATCGGGATGGGCGGGCGATTCTGAGGTAATCGAATACATAGCAGGCTCCTTTTGTCGTTTTTCTCCACCATAGCGCCAGGCGGCGGGCGAACAGGCATATTTTTAACTTATAGCTGCCGCCAGCCATTGCACCCCCTGCGGCTGCGGCGTAAGTTTGAGCGCAGTCACGGTGAAATCTCAGGAAATACAATGAATACCAAAGCCCGCAAAGTGATGATTATCGGGGCCGGAAACGTCGGCACCTCGGCCGCCTATGCCCTGCTGAACCAGAATATCTGCGAAGAGCTGCTGCTGGTGGATATCAACCAGCCGCGCAGTGAAGGCCACGCCTGGGATCTGTCGGATGCCGCGGCCTATATGCCCGGCATGATGACCATCTCCACCCGCGAGGCAAGCGACTGTGCTGATGTGGATATCGCGGTGATCACCGTCTCCGGCGGCGCCCTCAAACCGGGGCAGACGCGGCTGGATGAGTTGACCGCCACTGCCAGCATTGTGAAAAGCATTGTGCCGGAAATGATGGCGGGCGGTTTCAACGGCATTTTCCTGATTGCGACTAACCCGTGCGACATCATTACCTGGCAGGTGTGGCAGCTTTCCGGCCTGCCGCGTCATCAGGTGATTGGCACCGGCGTCTGGCTGGATACCACCCGGCTGCGGCGCACCCTGGCGCAGGCGCTGGATATCGGCGCGCAAAGCATCGACGCCTTTATTCTGGGCGAACATGGAGACACCCAGTTTCCGGTCTGGTCGCATTCGGCGGTATACGGCTCGCCGATTGCCGACGTTTATCAACGCCACACCGGCCAAACGCTGGATTTTGATGAACTGGCGGAGCGGGTGCGTAAGCAGGGCTTTGAGATCTACGCCCGCAAGGGCTGTACGGAATACGGTATCGCCGCGACCATCGCTGAAATCTGCCGCAACATCTTCACCGGCAGCCACCGGGCGCTGGCGATCTCCTGCGTGCTGGAGGGCGAGTACGGGGTGGACGGCGTGGCGATCGGCGTGCCTGCGGTGCTGGCCCAGAGCGGCGTCCAGCAGATTATCGAGCTAAAGCTGGCAGATGACGAACTGCAAAAATTCCGCCATTCGGCGGAGGTGATCAAAGCCAATATCGCTCGCCTGCCCTGAGCCTTATGGCGCTAAGGTCAGCGTGGCATCAAGCTGGCTCAGGGTCTGTTGCACCCCCTCGTCCAGACGTTTGTCGGTCACGATATCGGTCAGGGTGTTGAGGTGGGTGACGTTAAATAGCGACCAGGCGCCATATTTCGAGCTGTCGGCCAGCAGGACGCGGCGTCGGGCGTTGGCAATCAAATCCCGCTTCAGGGCGGCTTTCTCTTCGGTCGGCGACGTAATGCCGCGTTCCAGATCCCAGCCGTTACAGCTGACAAAGGCGATATCCGGCCAGACGTTCTGCAACAGGCGGCGACCATGCTCGCCAATGCAGGACTGGCTGGAGTCGTCGATACGCCCGCCAATGATCGTCACCTCGATCTGCTTAAACTCTGACAAAAACAGGGCAATATGCAGATCGCTGGTGATCACGCGCAGCGGCAGATGGGTAAGCTGGCGCGCAAGCTCAATCATGGTGGTGCCCGCATCGAGCACCACGGCGTCACCCGCTTTAACAAACGCGGCTGCCGCGCAGGCGATGGCGTGTTTCTCCGCCAGGCTGCGCTGCATTTTTTCGCTGGTGGTGGGCTGCGAAGGGATGAACCGGTTCAGGGTCACGCCACCGTGGGTGCGGCTGATGACCCCTTCCTGATCGAGCTTAATCAGATCCCGGCGAATGGTCGCGGGCGAGGCATCCGTTGCCGCCACCAGCTGATCCACCGTCACCAGGTTGTGCCCTTTCAGGTAGTCCATTATCTGTTCTAACCGGCTATATCCCTTCATATTATTCCCGTGTGATTTGCATCGCTAACTGGATAGAAACCGTCATGCTCTCAGACTTCGCTTTACCTGTCCACGCAATGTCGAATGCGGTGCCATGGTCGGCAGAAGTACGGATAAACGGCAGCCCGGCGGTGATGTTCACACCGTCGTAAAAACCCAGGAGTTTTAAAGGGATATGACCCTGATCGTGGTACATCGCCACCACCATGTCGTACATCCCTTCGTGGCACTGCATAAACACCGTGTCCGGTGGGCACGGCCCTGATACATTCAGTCCCTTCGCCTTCATCGCCTCTACCGCCGGACCGACAATCTTGATCTCTTCGTCGCCAAACAGACCGTTCTCCCCGGCGTGCGGATTCACCCCGGCCACGGCGATACGCGGGTTCTTATATCCCACGCGCTTAAGGAAGGTGTCTGCAATGCCAATCACGGTTTTTACCCGATCCTGGTTGAGGGTATCAAGAAATTTGCGCAACGCGATGTGGGTGGTGATGTGAATTACCTTCAGCTGGTCGGTATAAAGCACCATCGCGTAATCTTTGCTGTCGGTGAGGTGCGCCAGCAGTTCGGTATGGCCCGGATAGTGATGGCCCGCCAGATGCAGCGCCTCTTTATTGAGCGGAGCGGTGGCAATGGCTTTCACCTCGCCAGCCATTGCCAGCTCGGTAGCACGACGCACACAGCGGTAGGCCAGATCCCCGGCCTGGGCCTGCACCACGCCAGGCTGTAACGCCTCCGGGTCCGCCAGCGGCTCATCCAGCACGTTGATGATGGCCGGGGCTGAACCGGGCCTCGGCTGACGCGGTTAATCACGCGTAACTCCGCCGGGGCGGTGATGCCTTTCTCCAGCACCCGTTGCAGGGTTCTGGCACAGCCGACCACGACCAGAGGCGCGCCAGACAGCTCGCCTTCGGTCAGGGATTTGATAATGATCTCCGGGCCAATGCCCGCCGGGTCGCCCATGGTTACAGCAATGATATTAGTCACTCATCTTCTCCTCGATAAAATGCAAAACCTCAAGCAGCGTGGATTCAGTACCAAAACCGCCTGCTTTGGTCATGACTGGCCCCTGCCAGCGACAACCCAAAAACCGACCAAACGGCACGCACTGCGCCACTTGTCCGCGAATGGCAAAACCTTGCGCGTTGAGGGCGCTGGCGACTGCCATTGCCACATCGCCACCGGAGACATACAGTGCCGCCGGGGATGTGTTCTCCAGCACCTGCCGTGTTAACTCGCCGAGAAACGCGCTGATGGTCTCCCCCAGCGCTGCGCGGCTTAAGGCACGCTGCTGACAGAGGGTGTCAATTTGATGCCGGGCCTGGGTATCAGCGCAGGTATGCACCACGCAGTGCTGCCCTGCCGCCAGGGCCGTAACGATCTGCTGCTGATAACCCGCCCGCGCGTCGCTGAACACATCATTAATATCAATCAGTACCGTGCTGAGGTTGTGTTGGCTGCGCACCCGCTGGATCTGCTGCTGAGCAATTTCACTCATCGAACCGATCACCGCCAGCAGCTGGCGCGGCCTGGCCAGTCGCCGTGCCAGGGCATCGCACAGCCCTGCCGACCCCACCAGCAGGGGGCGTTCGTTGCAGGCAAACGCCGCATTGATAATCTGATCCAGCTCGTCGTCACTCTGCGCATCGACAATCACCAGTTGCGCATCACTCTGAAGGGCCGCCGCCAGCTGCGCCGGGCTGACCGCCAGGCTGTTAAGGCGGGTTTGCTCCGCCAGCACCGCCGCGATGTGGGCATGACGAACCGGGGTTTTCGGATCGCTGGCGAATTCGGTTTCAGTGACCGGCACGCCCTTCACCAGGCAGACGCCGTTTTGCGTGGTGCGCCCCGCCGCCGGAAATGCCGGGGCGATGATCGCCTGGCGCTGACCGCTGATGCGCAGCAGCGCCTCAACTTCTGCTCCTGGATTCCCCCGCAGGGTGGAGTCGATTTTCTTCACCAGCCATGTTGCGGCGTCAATCTCGGCAGCGTAGCGCGTCAGCTTTTCAGCGGCCTCTGATGCCCGAAGTGCCCGACTGTCGCTATTAATAACCAGCGCATCGGTGTCGCCGGTGAAGGGGGTCTGAAACGCCACGCTGACTTTTTTGCCGCTTAACGCCAGGCTGACGCCCGCATCGTTAGCGCCGGTAAAGTCATCGGCGATCACCACCACTTCTCTGTTCAGGTTGTTCTCTTTCATCCCCGCTCCGGGTTAGCCTTTCCTGTTAATGATTATATTCAATCATGATTGATTATATGTGAGCAAGATCAAGTTATTCAGTTTGCGAATAAATTATAAATTTAGACACACGATGACTGTGATTGCCTGAAGTGAGCGAAATCAATCACAGACACAGCAACAGGAGAGCAAAGTGTTAACCATTAACAGTACGATTATCAGCGGTGCAGGTGCGATCCCGGCCATCGCGCCCCTGCTGGCAGGCAAAACGCGCCTTCTACTGGTCACCGACGGCAATATCGCCCGTCTGGACGCCGCCCGCGCCATCCGCGCCCTGCTGGAAGACGACAACCGCAGCGTCAGCGTGATTGACAACGTGCCACCGGAGCCGACCCATCATGATGTTCTTGCCCTGCTCGCAGAAATTAATGAAACCGCCTTTGACCTGGTGGTGGGCGTCGGCGGCGGCAGCGTACTGGATGTGGCGAAGCTGCTCTCGGTGCTGTGCCATCCCGCGTCTCCGGGGCTGGACGCCCTGCTGGCAGGAGAAAAACCGACCGAGCGCCTCGCCTCGCTGCTGATCCCGGCCAGCGCAGGCACCGGCTCCGAAGCCACGCCAAATGCGATCCTCGCCATTCCTGAGCAGAACACCAAAATCGGCATTATCTCCCCGGTACTGCTGCCGGATTACGTGGCGCTGTTACCGGAACTCACCACCAGCATGCCGCCGCATATTGCCTCCTCCACCGGGATCGACGCCCTGTGCCACCTGATCGAGTGCTTTACCGCCACCGTGGCGAATCCGGTGAGCGATAACGCGGCGCTGATTGGCCTGCGCAAGCTGCTGAACAATATCGAAACCGCCTGCGCCAAGCCGCATAACCTGGCGGCGAAGCTGGAGATGCTGTGGGCCTCGTACTACGGCGGCGTGGCGATTGCCCACGCGGGGACGCATCTGGTGCATGCCCTGTCCTATCCGCTGGGGGGCAAATACCACCTGCCGCACGGGGTGGCTAACGCCATTCTGTTAGCGCCCTGCATGCGCGTGGTGCGCCCGGATGCTGTGGAAAAATTTGCGCAGGTGTGGGATCTGGTGCCAGGTGCCGATACCACCCTGTCGGCGGAAGAAAAATCCCACGCGCTGGTGGACTGGTTTGCTGCCCTGGTGCGCCGCCTGAACTTACCGGACAACCTCGAAACGCTGGGCGTTCCGCGCAGTGACATCGCGTCGTTGAGCGATGCCGCGCTGAACGTAAAACGCCTGATGAACAACGCCCCGCGTCAGGTCAGCCACGCCGAGGTGCAGGGCATTTACCAGACCCTGTTCCCCGAAATTTAACATCGAAGGAGTGAGACATGCGTAACAAGATTGAAGGCGTGCTGACGGCGATCGTCACCCTTTTACTGAGGAAGGTGCCCTGCATCTGCCGGGACTGAAACGCCAGATCCAGCGCCAGCTCGCGGCGGGGAACGGTATTTTCTGCGGCGGGACCAACGGTGAATTCTTTGTGCTGACCGAAAAGGAAAAAGTGGCCGTCGCCCGCACCTGTGTGGAAGAGGTCGCAGGCCGTGCGCCCGTGGTGGCGCATATCGGGGAGATCTCTACCCGCGCCACCATCCGGCTCGGTAAGCAGGTCGAGACGCTGGGGGTCGATGCGGTTTCGGTGATCACCCCGTGGTTTGTGCCCCTCACCCAGGCGGAGCTGATTAGCCACTATACCGCCATCGCCGATGCCCTGACGGTACCGGTCTTCCTTTACAACATTCCGGCGCGTACTGGCAACACCATCGAACCGCACACCGCCCGCGTGCTGGCTTCACATCCGAACATTATCGCATTAAAGACAGCGCAGGCAGCTATGACAGCCTGAGCGGTTTCCTGCACGCCGCGCAGGGCATTGACGGGTTCGACGTGTTAAACGGCCCGGACTCCCTGATCCATCAGGGCTTTGTCGAGGGCTGCTCCGCCTGTATTTCCGGGCTGGCGAACGTGGCCCCGGAGGCAATCAACGCTATCTGGACGCGTTTCCGCGCGGGTGATGTTGAGGGTTCGCGACAGGCGCAGGAGAGCGTCACTGACCTGCGCACCAGTTTATATAAAATTGCCTTCTCCCCGGCGGCGGTGAAAAAAGCGCTGCAGGTGATGGGCGAAGAGGTGGGTGAAAAGCCGCTACGCGGTGGCTTTCGATGCACAACAGACTGAACAGATCCGCCAGATAGTGACGAAGTCACTGCAGTAACCGGCGTTTGATTTCGTCCATAAGAATACCGGGTACCGCTGGGTGCCCAGGGTTCCTACGCCCTGATGAGAGGCAAAGATGAACAATTTTACCGCTGAAGATACCCTGATCATCGTAGGCATTGTGATTGTCTACATCCTGTTTACCACCTGGCTGACCTTCCGGTTGCGCAGTAAAAACTCCGGCGACTTCATGGAAGGCTCCCGGGCGATGCCGGCGTTTATCGTCGGGATCCTGCCTGATGTCCGAATACATCGGCGCAAAATCCACCATTGGCACCGCCCAGGCGGCGTTCGAGGATGGCTTTGCCGCCTCCTGGTCGGTCATTGGCGCGGCCATTGGCTTCCCCCTGTTTGGCCTGCTGCTGGTGAAACGCATCTACAGTACCGGCAAAATCACCATCTCCGGGGCGATTGCCGAGAAGTACGGCACCAGCACCAAAAACATTATCTCGATCATCATGATTTACGCCCTGCTGCTGGTGAACGTCGGTAACTATGTGTCAGGCGCGGCGGCCATCTCCACCGTGTTGAAGGTCAATCTGCCAGTGGCCGCCTTTATTACCGCGATTGTCAGTACTTTCTACTTCGCCTTTGGCGGTATGAAAGGCGGTGGCCTGGGTGACCCTGCTGCACAGCGCCCTGAAGTACTTCGGGATCCTGATTATCATGGGCTTCGCGCTCTCCAAAACGGGTGGCTTTACGCCGATGATTGAGCAGATGCCTGCCTACTACTGGACCTGGGATGGCAACATCGGTGCCAGCACTATCTTTGCCTGGCTGATTGGCACCATTGGCTCCATCTTCTGTACCCAGTTCGTGATTCAGGCGATTTCGTCCACCAAAGATGTAAAGTCCGCCAAACGCTCCACCTGGGTAGCCTTCTTCTTCTGCCTGCCAATTGCGCTGGCCATTGCGGTGATTGGCGTGGCGGCGAAGTATCTGCACCCGGAGATCGACAGCCTGTACGCTATGCCGATCTTCCTGCAGGACATGAACCCCTGGGCTGGCCGGTTTAGTGACAACGTCACTTGTAGCATCGATTTTTGTGAGCGTGAGTACCGTGGCGCTGGCTATCGCCTCGCTGGTGGTGAAAGATTTCTACGTGCCTTACCGCAACCCCACCCCGGAGCAGGAGTTTAAAGCCACCCGCTGGATGTCGCTGCTGATTGGCTTCCTGCCGCTGATTTTCGTCCTGCTAGTGCCGGAGGTGCTGAAGCTCTCCTTCTTCACCCGCGCCATTCGTCTGTCGATTACTGTGGTAGCAGTGATTGCCTTCTATGCGCCGTTCTTTAAGAGCACCCGCGGGGCGAATGCCGGTCTGATTGGGGCCTGCGTCGTGACGTCGCTCTGGTATCTGCTGGGCGACCCGTTTGGTATCAACAATATGTATATCGCGCTGATCACCCCGGCGGTGATTATGGTCCTCGACCGACTGATCCCGAATAAAGCGGATCGCAAAGTGCCTGCCCCTGTTCAACATAATGGAGTCTGATATGTCTGTAACCGTAACCCGTGACGGGATTGTTCGCCCGCAGCCGCAGGATGCCCGCGTGGAAACGGCAATGTTGCCCTCTTCCTGCCCGCAGAATCACGCCGCGAACCTGCTGCCGCTGCCGGATGGCACCCTGATGTGCGTCTGGTTTGGCGGCACCCAGGAAGGGATCGCTGATATTTCGGTGTGGGGGTCACGTCTGGCCCCTGGCAGTCACCAGTGGAGCGACGCGGTGAAGCTGTCGGACGACGCCAGCCGCTCGGAGCAGAACCCGGTGCTGTTCCTCGCCCCGGACAACGTGCTGTGGCTGCTGTGGACGGCCCAGCTTTCCGGCAACCAGGATACCGCCATCGTGCGCTGCCGTCAGTCGCAGGATCTGGGTAAAAGCTGGGGCGAAATTACCACCCTGCTGGATAAACCCGGCACCTTTATTCGCCAGCCCATCGTGGTGCTGGAGAACGGCAACTGGCTGCTGCCGGTCTTCTACTGCCGCACCCAACCAGGCGAAAAATGGGTGGGCAACGACGACATCAGCGCAGTGAAAATCTCGCAGGATCAGGGTAAAAGCTGGCGCGACGTCGAGGTACCGGAGAGCCTGGGCTGTGTGCACATGAATATCACCGCGCTGAAGAACGGCCATCTGGTGGCGCTCTTCCGCAGCCGCTGGGCTGATAATATCTATATCAGCCAGTCGCTGGACCACGGCGAAAGCTGGTCAGTGCCGGAACCAACGGATTTACCGAACAATAACTCGTCGATTCAGGTCACGACCCTTGCCAGTGGCGAACTGGCGCTGGTGTTCAACCACATGAGTGCGGCGGGTGCCCTGGAGCGCCGCGCCTCGCTGTATGACGAAATTGACGATGGCGACGGGCGTAAAGAGCCGGAAGTGACCACCGGTCGCGCTGCGTTCTGGGGGGCACCGCGCGCGCCAATGACGGTGGCGATCTCTGCCGACGGCGGCAAAAGCTGGGCCTGGCAGCGTAACCTCGATGAGGGTGACGGCTATTGCATGACCAACAACTCGCTGGAGAAACTCAACCGTGAGTTTTCCTATCCGAGCATCAAACAGGGTGCCGACGGGGCGCTGCATATTGCCTATACCTACTTCCGCCAGGCAATCAAATATGTGCGCGTGTCGCCGGAATGGGTGAAGGAGTCGCAACAGTGATTATCGGCCATCTTAATGCCCTGCCGCTGGCCGGGCTTCCCCCGGCACTGCGGCAGATCCTTGAACGGGCCGACTGCTCTCTGGCGGCACTCGCCGCCCGGGATGATGGACGCTGGCAGCCGCAAGGCTGCCCGTGGTTCTGCCATATTGGCCCGGCACAGACTCCAGCCCCAGGCCGAGCGTCATACGGAATATCACGCCTTCTATGCTGATATTCAGGTGGTACTGACCGGCGAGGAGACAATCCGGGCGGGAATGCAGTCTGTCGCCCGGACGGGTGATGAAGAGCGCAAGCCGGATCTGTGGATCGCGCCAGGGGTTGTGCATCCGGTCAGCATGACCTTGCGCAGCGGCGATTTCGCGGTGTTTCTGCCCGGCGAGCCGCATCAGGCGCTCTGTGCGGTGGAGGCACCCATGACCGTGCGCAAGGCGGTGTTCAAGGTGCCGCGCGCCCTGCTGGAGGTGTGATATGCGTCATGCGATAGTCACCGGTGCCAGCTCAGGCATTGGCGAAGCCATCGTCACCCGTCTGCTGGCTGAGGGCTGGCAGGTGACGGGCTTAAGCCGACGCGGAATGGACTGCGGACATCCAAACTTCACCAGCCTGCGGGTCGATTTAAGTGACAGCGTCACGTTTAGCGCAGCACTAGATACCCTGCCGGTGCCGCAGGCCATCGTCCATGCCGCCGGAATGATGGCCGCCGCCCCGCTCGGCGAGCTGGATCCGGCGGTCAGTGGCCGTCTTTGGGGGGTGCATATTCACGCAGCCGAAATCCTGTTTAACCACTTTGCCCCGCACATGGTTGCAGGTGGCCGGTTGGTTGCTATCGGCAGCCGTACTTCACGGGGTGCCGCCGGTCGTTCGCAGTATGTCGCCACCAAAGCCGCGCTGGTGGGCATGGTGCGAAGCTGGGCCGCCGAACTGGCGCCGCGTGGCATCACCGCCAATGTGGTGGCCCCTGGGGCGACGCAGACCCCGATGCTGAATGCGCCAGGGCGGGAAACCTCACCACCAAAAGTGCCGCCGATGGGGAAGGCTCATCGCCCCGGAAGAGGTGGCGGCGATGGTGAGCTATCTGCTCAGCGCCGAGGCCGCGCCCATCACCGGGCAGGAGCTGGTGCTGTGCGGAGGGGCGTCGCTGGGGTGAGTGATGCGGTCTGTTTGCCGGGGAGTGGCTACACCTTACCCGGCCAACTCTTCGGGTTGCCGTTTTGCCTTTACCTTGCCAGGGTTTAACCACCCTAACCCAACGCCGGAACCCGCCATGGAATACATGCCTCTTCTTGAATTCTGGTTTCACGACCAGCATCGCCCCCTCTGGTTTTCCCGCAATGATGATTTCGATGCCCAGTGCAAACATCGTTTCTATCCCTTGTGGCAGGCCGCCTGCCGGGGGGAGCTGTTTCACTGGCGGGGACAGGCCGCAAGGACGGCTGGCGGAGATCGTGTTGCTCGATCAACTCTCGCGCAACCTGAACCGCAACGACGCACGCGCCTGGCAGCAGGACGGTATGGCGCTGATCCTCTCCCAGGAGTTAGTGTATCAACCGATGTGGAATGACCTTAACAGCAACGAACAAGGGGTCTCGCTGCTGCCAATGATGCATGCGGAGTCGCGGGTGATTCATCAGGAGGCAGAGCGCCTGTTCACCGCCCTGAACGAGCCGGGTTTTCTGAATGCGGAAATTAAACACCGGGCGATAATCGAACGCTTTGGCCGCTACCCGCACCGTAACAGCCTGCTGGGGAGAAACTCCACCCCCGACGAGGTGGAGTGGCTGAAGCACAACAAAGGCTTTTAATGGCTGCGCAGGTAGACAGTCCCCTTCAGATAGAGCGCCGCCTGGCCGCCAATCAATACCCGGTCGCCTTTCAGCTCACAGCGCAACTCGCCGCCGCGGGGAGAGACCTGCCTCGCCTGCAACGCCGTTTTGCCCAGCTTTTCGCTCCAGTAGGGGATCAACATACTGTGCGCCGAACCGGTAACCGGATCTTCCGCAACCCCTTCACCCGGGCAGAAAAAACGGCTGACAAAATCATGCTCATCCCCTGGCGCGGTCACGCAGACCATTTTCCCCAGCGGCATCATCGCGTCGATGTCGGGGGTTAATGCCTCGACCTGCTGCTGGTTTTCCAGCACCACCATATAGTCGCGCCCTGCCCGCACCTCCTGCGCCCCGCTAATCCCGAGGGTGCTGAACAGCAATGCTGGAGGGTTTTCCACCCGCCTCGCAGCCCCATGCCGGGAAGTTTAAGCGTCAGCCAGTCGCCGCTGCGGGTCACCTTCAAATCGCCCACGAACCGGGTGGAGAAGATAATCTCGGTGTGTGGATAGTCCAGATACTCAAAAATCACATGTGCGCTGGCAAGCGTGGGCGTGCCGCACAGGTTAATTTCGTACTGGGTGGTAAACCAGCGCAGTTCGAATCCGGTGTCGGTGCGCACGAAAAACGCCGTTTCGGACTGATTATGCTGCTGCGCCATCTTTAACAGTACGTCATCCGGCAACCCATTCTTCGAGAGGACAGACGGCAGCAGGATTCCCACCAAACGCGCGGTCGCTAAAGGCATCGACCAGATAAAATGCAATTTCTTTCATTGGGTTAACCCTTATTGTTAGCGTAAAAACAGATGACCTTTCATATACAGCGATGCCCTGCCGCTCATGCGTACCCGGTCGCCTTTCAGTTCACAACGTAGCTCCCCGCCACGCGCCGAGACCTGCCGGGCGAAGAGCGAGGTTTTAGCCAGCTTTTCGCTCCAGTAAAGGAATAAGCATCGTGTGCGCCGAGCCGGTGACCGGATCCTCCCATAACGCTACGCCGGGGGAGAAAAAGCGGCTGACGAAGTCGTACTCCCCCTCGCCGCGGGCGGTAATCGACACTTTGTGCTCGCCGGGCGTCATGGCGTTGATATCCGGTTTTACCGCCTCAACCTGCTGGCGATTTTCCAGCACCAGCAGCCAGGCACGCCCCTTGCGGGCCTCGACATAGGTCTGGAGCCCCAGCGCCCTCAGCATCTCTGGCGGGGGCGTTTGCGGCTCGGTGGGACATGCCGGAAAATCGAGGGTTAACCAGTCGCCGTCACGGGTGACGGTAAGCCTGCCGGAGGCCGTCTCAAAATGAATATGGGGATCGGGATACCCCATCTCGTTAAACAGGACCCAGGCGGTCGCAAGCGTTGCGTGGCCACAGAGGTTGACCTCACCCTGGGTTGTAAACCAGCGCAGTTCAATGCCCGCTTTATCGCGCACGAAAAAGGCCGTTTCCGACTGGTTGTGTTGCTGAGTCATCCTGAGCAGCGTTTCGTCCGGTAGCCAGGCAGGCAAAGGGCAAACCGCGGCCGGGTTACCGCTAAACGCGGCATCGCTGAAGGCATCAACCAGATAAAACGCAATCTCCTGCATCCTTTTGTCCACTGTTAACATAATGTTGCGTTCTATATTCATGGAAAAACAGGCATTTCACCAGCATTAATCTATCGACCATATTGAGATCTGCGTCACAAAACGTTTGTAATTCCGCCAGCGATGGATTTATGATCGTCCGCTCTTTATTTACCTCAATCCCTCCCGGACATCTCAATGACAACCAACACAGTTTCCCGCAGGGTCGCGTGGCTACGGGTGGTTACGCTCGCGATTGCCGCGTTTATCTTCAATACCACCGAATTTGTCCCCGTTGGCCTGCTCTCAGATATCGCCAGCAGCTTCGGCATGGAAACGGCGCAGGTGGGGATCATGCTCACCATCTATGCCTGGGTGGTGGCGTCGCTCTCCTTGCCGTTTATGTTGCTCACCAGCCAGGTGGAGCGGCGCAAACTGTTGATCGGGCTGTTCGTGCTCTTTATCGCCAGCCATGTCCTGTCGTTCCTGGCATGGAACTTTACGGTGCTGGTGATTAGCCGGATCGGCATTGCCTTTGCGCACGCCATTTTCTGGTCGATTACAGCCTCGCTGGCGATCCGCCTGGCTCCGGCCGGCAAGCGCGCCCAGGCCTTGAGTCTGCTGGCCACCGGTACAGCGCTGGCGATGGTGCTCGGGCTGCCGCTGGGCCGTATCGTCGGGCAGCTTTTCGGCTGGCGTACCACCTTTTTCATTATTGGCCTTGGGGCGCTGTTCACCCTGCTGTGCCTGATTAAGCTGTTACCGAAACTGCCGAGCGAACACTCTGGTTCGCTGAAAAGTTTGCCGCTGCTGATGCGCCGTCCGGCGCTGATGAGCCTTTACCTGCTGACGGTTGTGGTGGTCACTGCCCACTACACCGCCTACAGCTACATCGAGCCGTTTGTGCAGACCGTAGCCGGATTCAGCGCGAGCTTTGCCACGGTATTGCTGTTGCTGCTGGGCGGCGCGGGCATTATCGGCAGCCTGCTGTTTGGCAAGCTCGGCAACCGTCACGCCTCGCTGCTGGTGAGTAGCGCTATTGGCTTGCTGCTGGGATGTCTGCTCCTGCTGTTGCCCGCCGCCGGTAGCGAAACCCATCTCGCGCTGCTGAGTGTCGTCTGGGGTGTGGCGATCATGATTATTGGCCTTGGGATGCAGGTGAAAGTGCTGGCGCTGGCACCGGATGCCACGGACGTAGCGATGGCCCTCTTCTCCGGGATTTTCAATCTGGGGATTGGCGCAGGTGCGCTGGTGGGCAATCAGGTGATCCTGCATCTGTCGATGGCGTCGATCGGCTATCTGGGAGCCATCCCGGCGCTGGCGGCGTTGATCTGGTCAGTATTGATCTTCAGGAAGTGGCCCGTCGCCCTGGAAGAGCAGCCGCAGCACGGCTAATGCGGTGACCGGGTGGCAGAGCGCCGCCCGGCCCGGGAATCAGTGGTAGTTTTGAATAATTTCCAGCACGCCGTTGATAATAAACTGCACGCCCATGCAGACCAGCAGAAAGCCCATCAGACGGGAGATCGCTTCGATACCGTCCGTGCCCATCCAACGCATAATCGCGCCCGAGCTACGCAGACAGCCCCACAGGATCACGCCGATGAGGGCGAAAATCAGCGGCGGCGCAATCATTACCACCCAGTCCGGGAAGTCAGTGCCACTGCGCACCGTCGAGGCGGAACTGATGATCATCGCAATCGTACCCGGCCCAGCAGTACTGGGCATCGCCAGCGGCACGAAGGCGATGTTCGGGGCCGGTTTGCTGTGTTTATCGTCCAGTGCATCCTGCATATCAGCAGCATCTGGCGATTTCGGTGCCGGGAACAGCATTCTGAAACCGATAAACGCCACGATCAGTCCCCCGGCGATACGCAGACCAGGAATGGAAATCCCGAAGGTGTTCATCACCAGCTGTCCGGCGTAATAGGCCACCATCATGATCGCGAAGACATAAACGGAGGCCATAAGCGACTGTTGATTACGCTGTTCGCGATTCATGTCGCCCGCAAGGCCCAGGAAAAGCGCAACGGTGGTTAACGGGTTTGCCAGCGGCAGCAACACCACCAGCCCAAGCCCAATTGCTCGAAGTAAATCAACCATGTTATGGATTCGTCCTTAGCAAAATGTAACCCGGCAAGTATAGGGTTAAAACCACCCTAACCTCCATGCTCACCGCGTAAGTAATATCTACGCACCGAAATCAATTCATGCCCGTTATACGACGCAACAGAACCTGGGTGAAACTTTGATATGAATCGTTTTAGCAAATCGTGTCATAAGCAAATGCATTCAGTTGACTTATAGTTGCCTGAGCAATAATATCTGCCGTGATTAAACTACTTGCCAGGGCAACCATTGTGAAAAGCACCAGTGACCTCTTCAACGAAATCATTCCGCTGGGTCGGCTTATCTATATGGTTAACCAGAAGAAAGACCGCCTGCTCAATGACTATCTGTCACCGCTGGATATCACCGCAACCCAGTTTAAAGTGCTCTGTTCTGTGCGCTGCGAAGTGTGTATTACGCCGGTTGAGCTGAAGAAAATCTTATCTGTCGACCTCGGCGCGCTGACGCGAATGATGGATCGACTGGTCTGCAAGGGGTGGATTGAACGCCGCCCAAATCCGAATGACAAACGCGGCGTACTGGTGCAACTCACCAGCGACGGCGCGGAAATGTGTGAACAATGTCATCAATTAGTAGGACAAAAACTGCACCAGGAACTAAACAAAAAAACTTAACGGCGGATGAAGTGGGCAACTCTTGAGCATTTGCTTAAGAAAATCCTGCCGTAAACAGAAAGAGGTATGACGATGTCCAGACGCAATACTGACGCCATCACTATTCATAGCATTTTGGGCTGGATCGAAGATAACCTGGAGTCACCGCTCTCGCTTGAGAAAGTGTCTGAGCGTTCAGGTTACTCAAAATGGCACCTGCAACGGATGTTCAAAAAAGAGACCGGCCACTCATTAGGCCAGTACATCCGCAGCCGCAAATTAACGGAAATCGCGCAGAAACTGAAAGAAAGTAACGAGCCGATCCTGTATCTGGCTGAGCGTTACGGGTTTGAATCGCAGCAGACCCTGACCCGCACGTTCAAGAACTACTTTGATGTTCCACCGCATAAATATCGCATCACCAATATGCGCGGGGAATCCCGGTATCTGCTTCCGATCAATCACTGTAACTGCTAATCGCCTGTATTAAGAGCCTGGCCCACCTGGCAACAATTTGAACATGGACAGCGCGCAACAACCGGAGTGCACTGCCCATGTACAAAATGGCAAATAAAACACCCTGGTGGGACAGGCTTTAAGACGTATCGAGGAAATTATGAAACTATTCGCTTCCGCCGCCCTCACCGTCCTGGTGCTGGTCTCCGGCCAGAGTTTTGCGGAGCAAACTCCACGTGTTCCGCAGCAAAACAACCGCGACACGATGATCCTGCCAACGGCTAACGGCCAGTCGCCCCATGACTTTAACCATATGGGCGCAGGCAGCGACAAATCCGACGAGTTAGGCGTCCCTTATTACAATCAGGGCGCCTGATACGTTTGCCCCGCCCGTGCGGGGCTTTTTTTTAGCTTCTGACCCGCGTCGCCCGACGCAAGCGCAAGCCGAAGACGTTGATATACAGCCCGGCCATCACCAGCAGCGCACCCACCAGTTGTAATGCCCCCAGTTTTTCATTCAGCAAGAGCGCCGCACTGGCGATCCCCCACTACCGGTACTAACAGCGACAGCGGTGCTACGCGCCAGGTTTCGTAGCGTCCAAGCAGCGCGCCCCAGATGCCATATCCGACGATGGTGGCGACAAAGGCCAGATAGATCAGCGACAAAATGGTGGTCAGGTCGAGGGTGACCAGGCTGTGCAACATTACCGTGGGGCCATCCAGCAGATACGACGCCACCATAAAGGGCACAATCGGGATCAGGGCGCTCCACACCACCAGCGACATCACTGCCGGACGAGTCTCAAGCTGCATGATCTTTTTGTTGAAAATATTGCCGCTGGCCCAGCAGAACGCCGCCGCCAGGGTCAGTAAAAAGCCCAGCAGCGCCACGTGTTGACCGTTGAGGCTGGCTTCCGCCAGCACCAACACGCCCACTACGGCAAGGGCGATCCCCCACCAGCTGTTTGCCCTGTAAACGCTCGCCAAACACCAGTGCCCCGAGAATGATGGTAAAGAACGCCTGAGCCTGCAGCACCAGCGAGGCCAGACCGGCGGGCATGCCGAAGTTAATGGCGCAAAACAGGAAGGCAAACTGACCGAAACTGATGGTCAGGCCCATAGCCCAGTAGCAGGCGAAACGGAATTTTCGGCCGGGCAACAAAGAACAGCGCCGGAAAAGCCACCAAGCAGAAAGCGTAAACCGGCCAGCATCAGTGGAGGCATGTTGTGCAACCCGACTTTGATCACCACAAAATTCAGCCCCCAAACCACCACCACCAGCAATGCCAGCAGCCCGTCTTTGCGTGTCATACCCTGCCCCTGTTTTATTAAATTTTTGTAAACACTCCTTCAAGGTAACGAAAAAAAACGTCGAGGAACAGATCATTAATTCTGGCAGTCAGGCGAAGCACTTAGGGATAAATTTGGAGGTATACAAGCCTCTTATGCCGTGATAATCCTGATAAGACATAACAAAAACTTTACATGCAATTGTCGGGCAGGAAAATGAAACCATCACTCAGGCGCTCAACCGCAGCGCTGCTGGCGTCGTCGTTGTTACTCACCATTGGGCGCGGCGCCACGTTGCCGTTTATGACTATTTATCTCACTCGCGTCTACAACATGAGCGTCGAGAATATCGGTTATGCCCTGACGGTAGCGCTGACTATCGGGGTGGTTTTCAGCCTGGGTTTTGGCATCCTGGCGGATAAATTCGATAAAAACCGCTACATGCTGATCGCCATTACGGCGGTTGCGCTGGGCTTCCTGGCGATCCCGCTGGTGGATAACGTTGTGCTGGTCGTACTGGCCTTCTCGTTAATCAACTGCGCCTATTCGATCTTCTCTACGGTGCTGAAAGCCTGGTTCGCCGATGTGCTGAACCCGGCCGAAAAAGCCCGGGTCTTCTCGCTCAACTACAGTTTCCTCAACATTGGCTGGACCATCGGGCCGCCGTTGAGCACCCTGCTGGTAATGTACAGCCTGCAGCTGCCGTTCTGGGTGGCGGCCTTCTGCGCCGCGCTGCCGCTGGTACTGATCCAACGCTATGTGCAGAAAGGCGTGGCGGCCGATAGCGAACATGTGCCTGTGCCCTGGCAGCCGTCGGTGCTGCTGCGCGACCGGGCGCTGTTCTGGTATACCCTTTCCGGGCTGCTGGCCTCCTACGTGGGCGGCTCGTTCGCCAGCTGCATTTCTCAGTATGTGCTGGCGGCAGATTACGACAGCGATTTTGCCCAGAACGTGGTGGCCGTGGTGCTGCCGGTGAATGCCGCTATGGTGGTTTCATTGCAGTACATCATTGGCCGCAAGCTGTCGGCGCGTAACATCCGTCCGCTCATGACGCTGGGCACCTTGTTTTTCGTCCTCGGCCTGGCCGGGTTCATGGTCTCCGGGGAGAATCTGATCTACTGGGGGCTTGCCGCGGCGGTCTTTACCATCGGTGAGATTATCTATGCGCCAGGCGAGTATATGCTGATCGATAACATCGCCCCGCCGGGAATGAAAGCCAGCTACTTCTCCGCCCAGGCGCTCGGCTGGCTGGGTGCGGCGTTTAACCCGATGATCACCGGGCTGATCCTGACCCATCTCCCGCACTGGTCACTGTTTGTGATTATGATGGTCGCCATTGTGCTGGCGTGGATGATGATTTTGCGTGGCATGCGGGTGAAGGCGTGGGTTGAATTACCTCGTGTCGCCTGAAAGCAGTGCCCGGCAGCGCTAAGCTTGCCGGGCACTGCCGATAAGCAAAGAAGATGAATGTTCATCTTTTTACGCAATTACATAATTGCTCCAGCTATCTTCGTACAAAATATTACCTTCAGTATACTTCCATATTATTGTTTCATAACGTAATTCAATATCTTCAAGATGTGTGCTGGTCACTCCGCCAGGGTGCAAATTTGGTGCAATGGCAGTAATTTTAACGTTCTGCATGACAATATTGAAATACTCCACTTCAATCCCTGCATCGTTGGTTTGATACATCTTCAGCGTTGCTTTTTTTAATATTCGGCCTTCGCAAAGTGCTCGAAACAGCAATGGCGTGGTTCTATCGAACTCCTTTTGAATCTTTAAAGGCGTATGAAGTCTCGTTGCCGTCAGTTTGCCCGTATTAGGATCCGTAGGTAACCAAACATGGTGGCTAACTGAACGCAACTCGATAGAGCCAAGCCGGGCGGGCATAACACAGGAGCCTACAATGGGTGAACCATTCTCATCCACTAACCATAAATGCGCTGGGTTAGACATACTTTTATCCTCTATATTATTTTTTTAAATTTAAACCAAAGAAAAGCGTGGAAACAAACATGAAACATAATAAATAACCCTATCATCTTGATTGCGAATCCAGGGAAGTAAGAGACAGCGAAAATAGCAAATGCAATAATAGACAAACAAATCCCCCACCCCCATAAAAGTAAGAGGAACTCCTCTTTCAACCATTTCTTTAAAAACTCCATCATTTATCTCATCAGTCTAATAATTAAATCAACAAGTTCATCATCAGATATAAGCATGGGGTTTAAATAAGGACTTCGGAAATTAAAGGCTCAATCAAGAAATACATCATTTCAAGATTACGTTCATACAGCGCCTGATAATAATAAGCATTAAACTTCTTAAGATTCTCAGCGCAGTTTGAGGCTTCATGAACTAAACCATAAACGCTGAGCGATATTGCTGAAGCAGTCACACTTCTTTTTAAAATAAGCGTTCGAGCCTGGCTTAAACGCTCATGTATAATGGCATGAAAACTATAGCTTTGGCATACGGCGATTGCCACAGAAGTGATAAGCAGTCGGTTAGTGGTCCCCGTTGTGGATAGATAAACACCGGCACTTACAAGTTTGCGAAGGATATTCTGAACACGCCCTTCTGTTTTGTTTTTAAAATGAACCTCAATATACAGACGAATCATTTCAAAAATGATATCACGGTCTTTATATAATTGAATAAGACCAGAAACAAACCTTATATCATCATGTTTAAGTTTCGCACAAACATCTTGATAATTATCCATAAAACATGAAGTATAATACGATGCACGAGTAACACCATTTCCCATCTGCTTAAGAGTTGAAGTGACGTTGTTCTTTACACCTGCCAGCGCTTTATCCAACTTAAGCGCGAGGATCTTCTCAGCCTGTAATGAAGTAATAATTGAATCACTAAAATACATACCCCCTCCATCAGTAAATCATTTTATTTTAATTTAGATGATGGGATATAAGCACACGTGAATTGAAGAAAATATTAATGAATTCCTAAAGATATTGAAGCCGGGTAAGGCATAGCCTCCACCCGGCTTACAGGCAGCGCCAACATTAATGGTGCAGCATCTCCTCCACCACCTGCTTGTTATACATTTCGTTTGGATAATAGGTCGGCCAGTTATCCATCTCTTTTAATAACGCCTCGTGGGAGGTGTTGCCCATAAAGATATGGAAATGCGCAGACTGGCGTGGGCCGATGGTGTGGTCGCTGAACTGGACGAACTTCGGCGCTTTGCTGCTGGCGTCTTTACATTCGAACAGGTAACGGACGCCCTTCTTGCCAGAAGCATAGGTCAGGATTTTGTAGCCGTTAGAGACGTATTCACAGCGGCTGACGTTTTTCCCGGTATGGAACTCCATCACGTTGTTCTCGATGCCGATGGTCTCCACGTCGGTGGCGTAGCCGGTGCGGTAATAGGCCTTCACCTCGTCAAAGGTTTTGCTGTTGTCCTTCTCGGCTTTCTTTTTAAACACCGGGTCGAGATCGCCGCTCAGCAGGAAGGGATAGACCGACTGCCAGACGCCGTCCCAGTTGGACAGCGGCCGGTCTTTTACGTCTTTATCGTCAAATACGCCGTTAGCAGCTTTTTGTTCCGCCTCGGTCATCTGGTGGCCGTGGGAATGGGCGTACAACTGGCCGCTCACCAGCATCGCCCCCAGAGTCATTGCAATTTTACCAATATGTCCTGCCAAGATAACGTCCTCACTCCATTTTAAAGAGTGATGGATGTTATAATATAACATACCGCAAAACAAGCCTCCTAAATCGCCACCAGGCCGCGAACGCCCTCCTGTGCCATGTTCTCGCCGCGCCCGCGCTGAATGATGCTGCCCCGGGACATCAGCAGATAGCTGTCCGCCAGCTCGGCGGCAAAATCGTAAAACTGCTCCACCAGCAGGATCGCCATATCACCCCGGTTCGCGAGCTGGCGGATCACCTGACCAATCTCCTTAATCACCGACGGCTGGATCCCCTCCGTCGGTTCATCAAGAATCAACAACTGGGGACGACTGGCCAGCGCCCGGCCAATTGCCAGCTGCTGCTGTTGTCCGCCCGAGAGATCGCCGCCCCGGCGTTGCTTCATCTCCTGAAGAATCGGAAACAGCTGCCAGATCTCCTCCGGTACCTGTTTCGCCTCGCGCGCCGGGAAGCGCGATAAGCCGAGCAGCAAATTCTCCTCTACCGTCAGGCGGGGAAAGATATCGCGTCCCTGCGGCACATAGGCCACCCCGGCCTGCACCCGCTGATGCGGTTTTGCGTGGGTGATGGCTTTACCCTGCCAGAGGATCTCACCGTTACGCGCCGGGATCAGCCCCATCAGGCATTTCAGCAGCGTGGTCTTGCCCACCCCGTTGCGCCCCAGCAGACAGGTGACCTCCCCGGTCAGCGCTTCAAAGCTGACCCCGCGCAGGATGTGGCTCCCGCCGTAATACTGATTCAGTTCGTTAACCTGTAGCATCCACGCTCCTTAGCGTCCGAGATAGACTTCAATCACCTGCTCGTTGGCCTGCACGTCGCGCAGCGAGCCCTCTGCCAGCACCCGGCCCTGATGCAGGACGGTGACGTGATCGGCGATGGTTTCGACAAAGCCCATGTCATGCTCCACCACCATCAGCGAGTGTTTGCCCGCCAGGGTGCGAAACAGCTCGGCGGTGTACTCGGTTTCGGCGTCGGTCATTCCGGCGGCCGGTTCATCCAGCAGCAACAGATGCGGCTCCTGCACCAGCAGCATGCCGATCTCAAGAAACTGCTTCTGTCCGTGGGAGAGCAGGCCCGCCCGGCGATGACGCTCGGCACCGAGGCGAAGCAGGCTCAGCATCTCGTGGATCCTGTCTTCCTGCTCGCTGTTCAGCCGGGCGCGCAGGCTGGCCCACACGGATTTATCCCCTTTCATCGCCAGCTCAAGGTTTTCCCTCACCGTCAGCGCTTCAAACACCGTCGGCTTCTGAAACTTGCGACCCAATACCCTGGCGGGCAATGGCGATCGGATCGAGGGTGGTGAGATCCGTTGACTGGTCGTACAGCGCTCGCCCGCTCTGGGGACGCGTTTTCCCGGTGATAACATCCATCAGCGTGGTTTTGCCCGCGCCGTTAGGGCCAATCACGCAGCGCAGCTCGCCGACGCCAATATTGAGCGACAGATCGGTAAGCGCTTTAAAGCCGTCAAAGCTGACGTTGATGTTCTCCAGCTGCAACACCGGGTCGGTCCGATCGCGATAGCGATCCCCGGGCAACTGACGGGTAAAGAGTTGATCGCTCATTACTGCTCTCCCTTGCGAAACAGACCCATTACGCCGCGGGGTAAAAACAGCGTGACGGCAATAAAGATCAGCCCAAGAAACAGCTGCCAGTACTCCGGCATCGCCACGGTGAACACGCTTTTTGCGCCGTTGACCAGCGCGGCGGCCTATCACCGGGCCGATCAGCGTGCCGCGGCCACCCAGCGCCACCCAGATTGCTGCTTCGATGGAGTTGGTCGGCGACATCTCGCCGGGGTTGATGATCCCGACCTGCGGAACGTACAGCGCACCCGCCAGCCCGCACAACACCGCCGAGAGCGTCCAGACCAACAGCTTAAAACCGCGTGGATCGTAGCCGCAGAAGGTGAGCCGGTTTTCCGCGTCGCGCACTGCCGTCAGGATGCGGCCAAACTTACTTTTTGCCAGGGCGTATCCCACCGCCAGCGACGCCGCCAGCAACAGTACGGTGGCCAGAAACAGGGCTATGCGCGTGGAGGTGGCGGTAACCGAAAAGCCCAGCAGCGTGGTGAAGCCGGTAAAGCCGTTGTTGCCGCCGAAGCCGGTCTCATTGCGGAAGAACAGCAGCATCCCGGCAAAGGTCAGCGCCTGGGTCATGATCGAAAAGTAGACCCCTTTAATTTTTGAGCGGAAGGCAAACCAGCCGAACAGCAGCGCCAGCAGCCCGGGTACCAGAACAATCAGCACCAGCGCCCAGGCAAAATGCTGTGTGCCCCACCAGAACCAGGGCAATTCGCTCCAGGAGAGAAAGGACATAAAGGCCGGGAGGCGTCGCCCGCGGCCTGGCGCATCAGGTACATCCCCATCGCGTAGCCGCCGAGGGCGAAAAACAGGCCGTGGCCCAGCGACAGCATGCCGGCGTAGCCCCACACCAGATCCAGCGCCACGGCAACAATGGCATAGCAGAGGATTTTGCCCACCAGCGTCAGCATCCAGGTGGAGACCGCCAGCGGGTGTGTCGCAGGCAGCAGCGCCAGAAACGGCAGTACCAGCAGTGCGGCGAGGATCAGGCCGAGCAGTATCGGTACGCTGCGTGGCGCTTTCCGCGCCAGGGTTAAGGTCAGTGGCTGGCTCATCAGTCGATTACCCTCCCTTTCAGTGCAAACAACCCCTGCGGACGCTTCTGAATAAACAGAATAATCGCCACCAGGATCACGATTTTGCCGAGAACGGCGCCCATCTGCGGTTCGAGGATCTTATTGAAAATCCCCAGCCCGAAGGCGGCCGCCACGCTGCCAGCCAGTTGCCCGACACCGCCGAGAACCACCACCAGGAAGGAGTCGATGATATAGCCCTGGCCCAGCTCCGGCCCGACGTTGCCCAGCTGCGACAGCGCCACCCCGCCAAGCCCGGCAATGCCGGATCCCAGCCCAAAGGCCAGCATATCGACGCGACCGGTAGGCACCCGCAGCAGGCCGCCATGCTGCGGTTTTGCGTTACCGCCCGCACGTTCAGCCCCAGCCGGGTTTTGTTGAGGATAAGCCAGGTGAAAAACAGCACCAGCAGCACAAAGCCCAACACCACCAGCCGGTTCCACGGCAGGATCAGGCTGGCGTAGACCTGCACGCCGCCGGAGAGCCACGCCGGGTTCGCGACTTCGAGGTTTTGCGCGCCAAAAATCATGCGAACCAGCTGGATCAGCATCAGGCTGATCCCCCAGGTGGCGAGCAGGGTTTCCAGGGGACGACCGTACAGGTGGCGGATCACGGTGCGCTCCAGCGCCATCCCCACCGCAGCGGTGAGTCCGAACGCCACCGGCAGCGCCACCAGCGGATAGAAGGCGAGCCACTGCGGCGTAAACTGCGCCATCGCCTGCTGCACCATCCAGGTGGCGTAGGCGCCGAGCATCAGCATTTCTCCGTGCGCCATATTAATCACCCCCAGCAAACCGTAGGTGATCGCCAGCCCGAGGGCGGCCAGCAGCAGAATGGAGCCGAGGGACAGTCCCATAAATGCCTGACCGAGCAGATCGCTGATGGTCTGACGGTGCTGGATCTGACGCAGGCTTGCGGCGGCGGCCTCACGCACCCCAGCATCCGGCTCGGTCTGCGCCTGGGTATAAGGCAGCAGCCGGGCCTGCACTTCCGGGTCGCTCGATTCGCCCAGCAGCGTGACCGCCTGCTGGCGTACCGCTGGCTGGGTGCTGGTCAGTTGCAGGCTGGCAACGGCGAGGGCCAGTACCTGACGCACCGCCTCGTCGCGTTCGCTTGCGAGTTGACGCTGCATAAAAGGGAGCATCTGCGGTTGTGGGTCGCGCTGGAGCTGCCGGGCAGCGGCCAGCCTTTCGGTGACACTGTCACCTGTCAGCTGATGAGTGGCGAGCGCCGTGGCGGCCAGTACCCGCAGGCGGTTGGTAAGCCGCACGGCTTTGGTGGCCCCTTGCGGTTGCGCGGCCTCACCGAGCGCAGTTAACTCGCCGCTTTCGCGGGTAAAGGCGTGTTTATTGGTATCGACAAAGACATTTTCCTGCTGCAATGCGCGCAGCAGCGCCAGCCGGGCTGGCTCGGGCGCGGCGGCCCACTGCTCCAGCATGGCTGCCTGCTGGCTGCGGCTGGCAGCGACAAAGTTATCGGCGTCCGTTGCCTGCGCCATCCCTGGCAGCAGTCCGGCAAGCCATACGAGAGCGAAGATCATGCGCATGACGTTCATGGCTTTACCTCTTTCGGATCAGGATCAGTTGCTGGCCGTTTTGATCGGAGTGTCGGGCTTTTTATCATTCCCGGCGATAAACGGACTCCACGGCTGGGCGCGCACTGGCGCTTCGGTCTGCCACACCACGTTGAACTGGCCGTTGCCTTCGATTTCGCCAATCATCACGGGCTTATGCAGGTGGTGGTTGGTGGCATCCATGGTCAGGGTAAAGCCCGATGGCGCTTTGAAGGACTGACCCGCCATCGCGGCGCGCACTTTATCCACGTCGGTCGTGCCGGCTTTTTCCACCGCCTGCGCCCACATGTGGATCCCCACGTAGGTGGCTTCCATCGGATCGTTGGTCACCACCGTTCCGGCGTTCGGCAGCTTCTGTTCTTTGGCCCAGTTTTTATAGGCTGCGACAAAGGCCTGGTTGGCCGGGTTATCCACCGATTCGAAGTAGTTCCACGCTGCCAGATTGCCCACCAGCGGTTTGGTATCAATGCCGCGCAGCTCCTCCTCCCCGACCGAGAAAGCAACGACCGGCATGTCGGTGGCTTTTACGCCCTGGTTAGCCAGTTCTTTATAGAACGGAACGTTGGAGTCGCCGTTGATGGTGGAGACCACCGCGGTTTTGCCTCCGGCAGAGAATTTCTTGATGCTGGCGACGATGGTCTGGTAATCGCTGTGGCCGAACGGGGTGTAGACCTCTTCGATGTCTTTATCCTGAACGCCTTTGGAATGCAGGAAAGCGCGCAGAATTTTGTTGGTGGTGCGCGGGTAAACGTAGTCTGTGCCCAGCAGGAAGAAGCGCTTCGCCGCCCCGCCATCTTCACTCATCAGGTATTCCACCGCCGGAATAGCCTGCTGGTTAGGTGCGGCGCCGGTGTAGAAGACGTTCGGCGACATCTCTTCGCCCTCGTACTGCACCGGGTAGAACAGCAGGCCGTTCAGCTCCTCGAATACCGGCAGGACCGATTTGCGGGAGACCGAGGTCCAGCAGCCGAAGACTGCCGCCACCTTATCCTGGCTTAACAGCTGACGGGCCTTCTCGGCAAACAGCGGCCAGTTAGAGGCGGGATCCACCACCACCGGCTCCAGTTTTTTGCCCAGCACGCCGCCTTTGGCGTTGATCTCGTCGATGGTCATCAGCGCCACGTCTTTCAGCGGCGTTTCAGAAATGGCCATCGTGCCGGAGAGCGAATGCATGATGCCAATCTTGATGGTGTCGGCTGCCTGCACGCTGAAACTCATCCCCATGGCCACCACAGAGGCCGATAAAGCAAACGCTTTTAACAAGGTACGACGATGCATGATTTTCACTCCTGAAAAGAAAGCTGTGCGAAATCGTCCGTTACGGCGTGGACGCAGAAAAAGCAATCAGGATTAGAGAGAGCAAAAAGGATGCCAGAACGCAAAATCAGTGAGATCAGGGGGCTGGAGAGGGTTTTAAAGGCAGGGACGGATCAGAATGGCACAGCGTTGCACTTTATTAATGCAACGCTGTGGATAAGCAATTACCAGACTTCGCTGGCGATTTGAGTAACCAGGCGAACCTTGTCCCACTGCTGGGCTTCGGTCAGGGCGTTGCCCTCTTCAGTAGAGGCAAAGCCGCACTGCGGGCTGAGGCAGATCTGGCTTTTCGCCACATATTTTGCCGCCTCTTCGAGACGCGCTTTCACCCCTTCCGGGTTCTCCAGCTCGCCGCTTTTGGTGGTGATCAGCCCCAACACCACCTGTTGTTTGCCCGGACGCACAAAGCGTAACGGGGCAAAGTCGCCGCTGCGATCGTTGTCGTACTCCAGGAAGAAGGCATCGACATTGACGGTGCCAAACAGGATTTCAGCTACCGGTTCGTATCCCCCTTCGGAGATCCAGGTCGAACGGAAGTTACCGCGACAGACATGCAGCCCGATGGTCAGATCCTCCGGCTTGCCTTCCAGCGCCTTGTTCAGCACCCGGGCATAGGTACGCGCCAGCTGGTCCGGGTCATCGCCACGCTCGCGGATCTGGCGACGCTGATCGTCGGAGCAGAGGTAGGCCCAGACGGTGTCGTCCAGCTGCAGGTTGCGACAGCCCGCCGCATAGAAAGCGTGAATGGCATCGCGCCATGTTTGCGCCAGGTCGTCAAAATAGACATCCAGATCCGGGTAGACGGTGGCGTCGATATCTTTGCGGCCGCCACGGAAATGCAGCACGCTCGGGCTGGGGATGGTCATCTTTGGCTGGGCGTTGCCACTGACGCTCTGCAGATAGCGGAAGTCCTCCAGCATCGGATGGCTGCCGAACCCCAGCTTGCCGGTAACGCGCACACCGTGGGCTTTGGTCTGCACGCCGTTGAACTGAATGCCCTGGGTTCGAGTCGTAACGCTCCACGCCCTGCAGGCCGTCGAAGAAATCAAAATGCCACCAGGCACGACGGAACTCGCCATCGGTAACCACCTGCAGGCCGCAGGCGCACTGCTGCTCTACCACATGGCGAATCGCTTCATCTTCTACCGCTCGCAGCTGCTGCGCGTCGATCTCACCGCTGGCGAATTTTACTCGCGCCTCTTTGATGGCGTCGGGACGTAAGAAACTGCCTACCACATCGGCACGGTTCGGGGCGTGTTGTCGCTGCATGCTTATCTCCTTTAACTGCCGCCAGGTAATTGCCGACAGTGATAATTCATTATTTGAACATTTAGACTTCTGGATGGCTATATGTCCAAAAGATGTCACAGCAACCGCCTTCCGGCAAACGAGAAAAATTCATGGGTGTTGAAAAAAATTCATGTTGGTCAGCATGGCAAAAAAAAACCGCCAGAGACTGGCGGTAAATGCTTGCATGGATAGATTTGTATTTTGAAATCTACGGACCCGGCATTCCATACCGGGCTGCGGATCCTGACCAGGTTAGCATGCGCAAGATAAATGAAGGTTAAACGGTGTTTGTGCTGTTTGAAGATGAGCGATAGCGCGCAACAAGCCAGACGGCAGTACAGGCCACAACCGGCACCAGCCAGTCGAGCAGGCTCGCCACATTCCACACCTGCCAGTCAAATCCGCCCCACCACGGCATGTTGGCGCGCTTACCCTGGCCGAACAGCGCGATCCAGCGGTATTCAGCCTGCGTCTGTTCCCGGGCGATAAACCACAGCGAACCCAGCGCACCGCCGATGCCCCATCTGCCCCATCGCAGGCCGCAGAGGCACTGGATCGTCATTGCAGCTAACGCATGCAGTAAAGGGGAAAAATCCATTATCGTGTCCTGTCCATTAATGTCTCTTGTCCGGCATTGGTCTGGATGTTGAAAGAGCAATCTTCATTTATTACCTGACTGAGCGGGATCGTTGGCGCTCGTTTTATTCCAGCTGATCGCCATACCTTCGCAGGCAGGTGAAACATATTGAAAGCCGAACTTTTCATAGAGTGCAGGAACATCCGCCACCAGCGAAATATAGGTGCCGTCCCAGGCATTTTTGCTCAGCCAGCCCATGATGTGTTCCATGATGGCTCTGCCTAAGCCCTTACCCTGAAAATTCGGATCGACCGCGATATCCACAACCTCAAAATTCAGTGCGCCATCGCCAACCACTCTTCCCATCCCTACGGGTCTCCCCTTGTGAAGGATATGCACCGCGTAGCAGCTCGCGGGGAGTCCTTTTCTTGCGGCGTCCAGATTTCGGGGTGAAAGTCCGGCGAGGGTGCGCAAACGGCAAAAATCTTCAGCTGAAGGAGGGGTTTCGATAAATGTAAAATCTTCCGACATCCGGGGTGCTCTAAAACTTCAAAAAGGTAACGTTTAAATAACATTTTAGAATGCTATCTACAATATGCTTTTTTGGTGAGTCAGATGATCACAGAATGATAAGCCCGGATTTTGATGAAGAAAAATCAAGTATTTTGTTGGTTATAGTTTGCTTATTATACCGCCCCGCTACTGGTCTAATATGTCGCGTTCTTCAATCCGTGTCATCATTTTTATGAATCATACAAACAATAAGGTCATTTATGAAAAAGTTAATTATGGTAGCGCTGATTGCGGGTGCGGTTTCCGGCTGTGCGCAGCAATCCTTTTCGGTAAACAAAGGGACTGCATTCGAGCCACAGAAAGTCACAACACACCATTTCTTTGTTAGCGGAATTGGGGCAATCCAAACAAATCGATGCAGCGCAGGTGTGCGGTAGCGCAGACAAAGTCGTTCGCACTGAAGTACAGCAGACTTTTGTGAATGGCCTGCTGGGCGTTCTTACTTTTGGTATTTATACGCCGCGTGAAGCGCGCGTTTATTGCGCCAAATAAAGACGCAGTCAGCAGGATTTAATCCTGCTGACATTCTTACCCTTTCTGAATATTCTTCATTACGCTTATCCTTATGCTGGCAAAATAATCACCGTCACTCCTTCTGAACTTTCCCTGGGTGTTTGGGAAGAGAAAATCGATATCTCGACCGATTCTGTTTCCAGCCTGAAAAAACTCCTACGTCTAACCCGCGATCACCGGCATCGGTTCAATCACCGATTGTGAACAAGCGCAATTATCCTTCAAATATTGATACCCGCCTGACTCATTGTGACGCCAGGGCCAGCATGCGGTGTGCTATAAAGAGAGACTCCCAGGAAAACCGGGCCACGAGATGTTGAATACATTACGATGGAGAAATCAAATAATGCGCGGGATACGAAACCTCAGTCTGGTCTGTTGTATGGGGTTAACCGGTTGTGTAGTCGCCGATATGGACTCAACAAATTACACCTCCTTCCCCTATATTCAGACGTTCCAGAAACCAGAGACCATGGGACACACCAATGTTCAGAAACGCCGAAACGATCTCTACGAGTGCGGCGTTAATAAAAAATTGTCGCTTAATTCATGGGATGAAAAATTTCGTCGTAACGCCCTGCAACCTGGCGAGACAATAGACCAGCTCATTACCAGAACGAATAAAGTAGAGGACTGTATGAAGTCAAAAGGATACGTCCTGCTGGATTTCGGAGAATGCGGACCACTCAAGAAGCCAAGCGGATTGTGTAATTGACGCCGCGTCATTTTCAGCTCTGACGCAGAGTAAAAAGGCCACCCAATGGCAGCCTAAGAACACTATTGTGATGGCATTGTAGTGCCGGGTGCCTCCCGGTGACTCTGTGCCAGACCACAGAACCGCGTTCAAAAAACCCGACTGCTTTTGCCTGGCCGCCCCACCGCTTAGGGGGATTCACCACCCAGGCACTCTACGTGGGCCGGATTCTAAAAGATACATTTAATTTACCCTTTTATTAATAATATAAAATTCCACCGCCATTCGTTCTGCTGACGCCCTGCGCAGCGTGTCAGCACCGGTACGCCCTGCTGAGCGGTCAGGCCTTACTGATCGCTATACCGCACCCACGGTATCGCAACTAACCCGCGCACTTTACGTATATGCGGAAAATTGAATTAGCATGGAGTAATTATTTGAAGGGTTAATATTCTCTTCAGGTTATTGCGCAAGATATTAATGAAAAACATCCGTTACGTGAAAAATCTATGATTGCTGGAGTGGCAACGATGTCAAAGCCTCTCCCTTTGATGATGTCGTTGCCAGCAAATTACTTATCTATAAGGATTCATCTTATCTGTGGTTTCAATATTGAAGCAGCATCAGCATCCAGCTTTCAAACCGCTACACATAAACAGGTGTGGCTCCGTTAAATCAGCCCTTCGGTATCCAACGACGTTCTGTAGCCCTTCATCGTAGTGAACACCTGCTGGAAGGGATATTAATTCAATTAATACGCCAAACGGCGTCATGCCAAACCACGTCTGGTTACCTTCACCCTCTTCCTGGGCGAAACAGTCTGACGGCCCATCAAACATCTTTGCTCCGTGTAAACGCATGTCGGCAGCCGTCTTATGGATATCATCTGTATAAAGCGAGAAATGATTAATTCCCGGCTGGCCAGGACTGGCGGGATGGTCCTGAACAGCGGGAGAGGTCTGAAAGAGTTCAACGTTGCAGCCGTTAGCCAGACGTAACATGGCTAATCCTGTGAGGTTCATTTCCGCGGGGAAACCATTCAGAGGGGACATTTTATCACCTGTGATGGTCTGATCCGGATTGTCAGATGCCACCAAACGATAAAGGACTGAGGCACCCAGCGCCTGACAGAAAAATGCTTCAGCTTGACCAAGATCGGTAACCGTAATGCCAATGTGTTCTATACCGCGAATCATTAAAATCCTCCATTCGATGCTATTCATGAGATTGATATCTCAGATGTTTAAGCATGGCAGAAATGTCGTATTTGTCACAAAAAGCGGGTTACACGTTTTTTACAGATGAAGCAATATCCTCTGATAAATGCCACAAACAGACGTGAGTGCTGCGAAATAACGCCTTCAGGTTTAATGCATAGAAGGCGTTTTATTGCCTGTTAAGCCGATTCCGTCGGAAATCCTTTCTGCCTGGCCGCCCAGATAACGGCCAGCGCCAGGAGGAGCAACATGACAACTGCAGGTGAAAATGCGCTGACGCTTAACGATCCCAGCAGTAAGCCACCGAAAAATCCGCCACCGGCAATCGCCAGATTCCAGGCCGTGACCAGCATTGACTGTGCCACGTCAGCAGCGTCGCCAGCGGTCCTGGCAATGGCGGTCTGGAATAACGTTGCTGCGCCACCAAAGGAAAGCCCCCAGACAGCGACTGCCGTGTAGACAGCAGCGGGGATATCACCCATGACCCACAGTACCAGCGCAGACAGAGCGAACAGTGCCGTGCTGATGAGCGCCAAGGTACGCAAACATCTGTCAACGAATACGCCGATAACCCAGATGCCCAGCAACGAAGCAACGCCAAATACCAGAAGTATCAGGTCCGTTCGTTCGGCCATCCCTGCGGATGCCAGAAATGGCGCGATATAGGTGTATAAGATGTTATGCGCCATCACAAAAGTCAGCACGACAAACAACACCGGGCGGACACCTGCAAGCCTGAACACCTGTCCCAGCGGCAGGCGCTTACCCGCTACCAGCCCCGGGAAGTCAGGCACCAGGAAGCGCACCCATACCATCAGCGTTATAGCCATCACACTGATAATACCGAAACACATGCGCCATCCGACCAGGCCACCGAGGAACGTTCCGGCGGGTACACCAAGCGACAGAGCTAGCGGCGTACCGACCATCGCAATGGCAATAGCCCGTCCTTTCTGCTCAACCGGCACCATGCGCGCTGCATAGCCCGCCAGTAGCGCCCACACAAGCCCCGCTGAAACCCCGCCATAAACCGCGCAATCATCGTCATGACATAGTTAAGGGAGAACGCAGGTGACGGTGTTAGTCACAACAAACCCGGCCAGGGCCAACAGTAATAACGGGCGTCGGCGTACGCCCTGTGTCGCTGTGATCAGGGAATGGCAGCAACCAGCGATCCGACAGCGTAAAGCGTGACGAACTGCCCCGCCATTGCGCCTGAAATATTCATGCCAGCGCTAATCTGCGGCAGCAATCCTGCCGGCAGAGTCTCCGTCAAAATGGTAATAAAACCCGCCAGCGCCAGCGCCAGGAGTGAAGCGACCGGTAGAGGGCGCTCTGCGTAATTTGCCCGGGTGCGGCGGTAATATTTGTCATAAATATGCCTTATCAAATGTGAGAAGCGGATGCCTGTGCCTGCAACAGACACGTATTTATTGGTTCCGGTCATAGTGAAGGCGTTACCTGAGCAAGACAATAATGCTAATGTTCATGACATATCGGACAAATATTCTTAAATGGTAAGCAATAGAATCCCTTAACGGCATCGCATTTTTCGTGCAGGGCAGCAGAAGCCCGCAGTTTTTCCGGGGCCGGACGCAGCCTTGGTGTATCTTCATCAGCAGTAGGCAAAAGCATATCCCGGCTGGAAGAACGTCTGGGCGTTCGCCTTTTTCATCGCAGCACGCGCAGCATCACCTTGACCGCTGAAGGGACGCTGTTTCTTGAGCGTTGCCGCCGGATCCTGAGTGAAGTTGAAGCCGCCGAGCTGGAGCTGTCTGAAACTCAACAGATGCCCAGCGGGCGTCTGCGCATCAGCCTGCCTCTCGTTGGCCCGCTGGTGATGCCAGCGCTAACCGCCTTTATGCTTCGTTATCCTGCGGTTGAGCTGGATGTTGATTTTTCAGATCGCATGGTGGATGTGATAGAAGAAGGTTTTGATGTGGTGATGCGCACCGGCGAACCTACGGATTCACGCCTCATGTCCCGTCCGCTGGGCAGCTACCGGCTGCAGCTGGTCGCCTCCCCGGACTATCTTAAACGCCATGGAGTGCCAGAGCTTCCTGCAGAGCTATCCCATCATGCCTGCCTGCATCACCGATTTCCGAGCACCGGCAGGCTGGAGCCCTGGCCTCTGACGTGTGGACCTGACGCTGAGGAGCTGAAACTCCCCACAACGATGGTATGTAACACCTCGGCAGCCTTGTTGGATGTCGCGACGGCAGGTCTGGGTATTGCGTGCCTGCCTGACTTCATGGTGCGTCAGGCCGTGGCTACAGGCGAACTGTTACGCGTACTGGATAAATATATTGATCATCAGGGCACGTTCAGGCTGCTCTGGCCATCCAGTAAATACCTTTCGCCTAAAATACGTGTGTTCATAGACTTTATGGTCGGTACCCTCTTTGCGGAGATGGAGTCTCAAAAAGAGAGATAAGGGCGTTTTAGCCAGGGGGTCGGCTTCGCAGTGATGACCAATTTCACCGCAATAAAGAATTTTGAGTACAAAAAACCGGGCATTGCGCCCGGCTTTGCTTCCAGCCTGAAAAAGCTCTACGCAGTTAACCCGCGATTCACCAGCATCGGCTCAATCTGCGGATCGTGTCCGCGCCATGCCCGATAAAGTTCCGCTAAATCCGTGCTATTCCCGCGGGACAAAATCGCCTCGCGGAATTTCTGCCCGTTTTCGCGGTTCAGCCCGCCCTGCTCCACAAACCACTGATAGCCGTCATCGGCCAGCATTTGCGTCCAGAGATAGGCGTAATAACCTGCCGCATAGCCGCCGCCGAAGATATGGGCAAAGTAGGAGCTGCGATAGCGCGGCGGTACGGCGGGGAGATGCAATTGCTCACGCTCCAGCGCGGCGACTTCAAATGCCTCCACATCGTCTGGCGCTTCGCTGGCACTTAACCCATGCCAGTTCATATCCAGCAGCGCGGCGCTGAGCAGTTCGGTCATGTCATAGCCTTTATTGAACTGGGTGGCACTGAGCATTTCTCGCGCAACGCGTCGGGCATCGGCTCCCCGGTTTCATAGTGGCGCGCATAGTGAGCGAAGACCTGCGGATGGCTGGCCCAGTGCTCGTTGATTTGCGACGGGAACTCCACAAAATCGCGCGGTGTGTTGGTGCCAGAGAGCGTAGCGTAACGCTGGCTGGCAAACAGCCCGTGCAGGGTGTGACCAAACTCGTGGAACAGAGTGATCACATCATCCCAGGAGATCAGCGCGGGTTGGCCTTCCGCCGGTTTTTTGATAGTTACAGACGTTATAAATCACCGGACGCGTCCCGAATTCATGGGACTGTTCGACAAAGTTACCCATCCACGCCCCGCCGCCTTTTGAGTCGCGGGCGAAGAAGTCACCGTAAAACAGCGCCATTCCTTCGCCGTTCTGGTCAAAGATCTCCCAGACCCGCACGTCAGGATGATAAACCGGGATATCATTGCGCTCTGCGAAGGTAATGCCGAACAGTTGGGTCGCCGCCCAGAATACGCCGTCGGTCAGCACCCGGTTAAGGGCAAAATAGGGTTTAACCTGTGATTCATCCAGGGCGTACTTCGCCAGCCGCACACGTTCAGCGTAAAATAGCCAGTCCCAGGCCTGCACGTCAAAGCGGCCCTGCTCGTCATCAATCACCTTCTGGATATCGGCCTGTTCCAGCAGTGCACGACCCCGTGCGGCCGGGACGATACCGCGCATAAACGCCAGCGCGGCGTCAGGGGTTTTTGCCATCTGATCGGCAATTTTCCAGCTTGCGTAGCTGTCGAAGCCCAACAGCTCAGCCTGACGCGCCCGCAGCCGCAACCAGACGACGAACCAGCTCGCGCGTGTCGTTGGCATCGTTTTTTTGCGTACGCAGCCAGCCTGCTTTGAACAGATTTTCCCGGGTCTGGCGGTCTCGCAGCTGTTGCAGGGCCGGTTGCTGAGTAGTATTGAGCAGCGGGATCAACCAGCGATCGCTCAGTCCCTTATCCGCCGCCGCCCTGGCAGCTGCATCCAGTTCGGCCTTGCTCAGGCCATCAAGCTGATGAGGATAATCCACCACCAGCCCACCCGCTTTATCGGCGGCCAGCAGACGCTGGTTAAACTGGCTGGTGAGCGTCGCCGACTCGGTATTGATCGCCTTCAGGGCCTGTTTTTCCCCCTCTCCCAGCCGGGCTCCGGCGAGGATAAAGCGCTGGTACAGCTCCTCGATCAGGCGAAGAGACTCCGCGACTGGCGCCATCGTCTGCCGCGCCTGGTAAACTACATCCACCCGGGCAAAGAGGGCGTCATTCAGCCAGATATCATTGGACAGCGCCGCCAGCTCGGTGGCGATCGCCTCTTCCAGCTGCTGCAAATAATCATTGGTATGCGCCGAGGTCATGGCAAAGAAAACATTGCTCACCCGGCCCAGCAGGCCGCCGCTGTGCTCCAGCGCCAGCACGGTATTGTTAAAGTCAGGTGCTGCTGCGGACCCGGCGATGGCTGCGATCTCGTCGCGTTTCTGGCGAATGGCTTCGTCAAAGGCCGGGCGATAGTGACTGTCGTCAATCAGATCAAAATGCGGCGCCTGGTACGGTAGCAGGCTATTTGCGAAAAAGGGGTTAGTGCCAGACATATCAGACTCCTGAATATGATGAATCTCACCAGAGTAGGCCAGCCCGGCAGTCGCTGCAATCGTTGTCACCCGACGGAGCAAAAAGTGGCCTTACTCTGCGCCAGATCACATGCTATGGTAGTACTACACAAAAAGCGTTGAGGAACAGTGACATGATAATTTTAGTTACCGGGGCGACAGCAGGTTTTGGTGAAAGCATCACGCGTCGCTTCGTCGCCAACGGCCATAAGGTGATTGCCACCGGCCGCCGTCAGGAGCGTCTGCAAGAGCTGAAAGAGGAACTTGGCGACAGCATTCTGACCGCGCAGCTGGACGTGCGTAACCGCGCCTCCATTGAAGAGATGATCGCTAACCTGCCAGCGGAATGGCGCGACATTGACGTGCTGGTCAACAATGCCGGGCTGGCGCTGGGGCTGGAGCCTGCGCACAAAGCCAGCGTTGAAGACTGGGAAACGATGATCGACACCAACAACAAAGGCTTGGTCTATATGACCCGCGCCGTGCTGCCAGGTATGGTCGAGCGCAACCGCGGCCATGTGATCAACATTGGCTCCACTGCGGGAAGCTGGCCTTACGCGGGCGGCAATGTCTATGGCGCGACCAAAGCGTTTGTGCGTCAGTTCAGCCTGAACCTGCGCACCGATCTGCACGGCACCGCTATCCGCGTGACGGATATCGAGCCGGGTCTGGTTGGCGGGACCGAGTTCTCCAACGTGCGCTTCAAAGGCGATGATGACAAAGCCGGTAAAACCTACGAAAACACCACTGCCCTGACGCCGGATGATGTCACCGAAGCCGTCTGGTGGGTGGCGACCCTGCCGAAGCACGTCAACATTAACACCGTTGAAATGATGCCGGTCAGCCAGAGCTTTGCCGGTCTGAGCGTCCATCGCGGATGATTTTTCCAGACCTGGTCTGCGGGCCAGGTCTGGGATGCCCGACAAAAGAATGGTAGTATTTATCGGTTAATTTTCTGAGAAATCACAACCAATGGCCGCTGAATCGCAACTTAATCCTACCCAACCTGTTAATCAGCAGATTTACCGAATTTTGCGCAGCGACATTGTGCATTGTTTGATCCCGCCGGGAACGCCGCTCTCTGAAAAAGAGGTGTCGGTCCGCTTTGATGTCTCCCGCCAGCCGGTTCGCGAAGCCTTTATTAAACTGGCTGAAAACGGCCTGATTCAGATCCGCCCTCAGCGCGGCAGTTACGTCAATAAAATCTCCCTTACTCAGGTGCGTAATGGCTGTTTTGTGCGTCAGGCTATTGAGTGCGCAGTGGTGCGGCGGGCGGCGAGTCTTATCGACGATCATCAGTGCTACCTGATTGAGCAAAACCTGCATCAGCAGCGCATCGCCATTGAACGTAAACAGCTGAATGATTTTTTCCAGCTGGATGACGAGTTTCACCAGAAGCTGGCGCAAATTGCCGACTGCCAGTTGGCCTGGGATACCATCGAAAATATCAAGGCCACCATAGACCGGGTGCGCTATATGAGCCTTAACCACGTCTCGCCACCTGAAATGTTGCTGCGTCAGCATCATGATATTTTCAGCGCGCTGGAAAAACGCGACGCTGATGGGGTGGAAAAAGCGATGACCCTGCATCTGCAGGAAATTGGCGAGTCGGTGCAGTTAATTCGTCAGGAAAACAGCGACTGGTTCAGCGAAGAGTAATGATTGCGCATCCCGACCCGGGTCGGGATGCAGCGCGTTATTATCGTACGACAAGAACCGGTAATTTGGCGTAGCGTAATACCGATTCTGCATTTGAACCCAGCAGATGGGTCGTAATCCCCGGTTTTTTTGAGCCGATGACGATGACGTCATATTCCCCTTCGGCACTCATCGCTATTATTTCATCGCGAACGCTACCGAAGCGCACTTCTGTATGAATATGTGCCGGGTCAATATCAAATAAGCGTTTTAAATCCCTGAGCTTTTTCTCTGACTCCGCGGCCATATAGGTTTCAAACTTTTTAATATCAGCAGAAAAACCGCGCAGCATGGCCCTACTGTTGACGGGCAGAACGTTGAGCAGCGTGATGCTGGCGTTATCCGCACGGGCAAGGAAACTGGCATGCCGTACCGCTTTATCGCTTAACTCCATTTCAAAGACATCAACTGGCATTAATATTTTCTTATACATACGCCCTTCTCCTTAATAACGATAAATTCTTTTCCTGAGGACTTAAGGATGACAGGGCAATATCAAACCAACCTTAAACGATTTCAGTATGTAACTATCAATATACGTAAAGAACTGTCCGGCTGCGCTTATTCACAGTCCCGATAAAAAAGTGTGATATTGATCGAAAACAAAAACAGCAGCAGCCAACAGGCGTATTAATAGGCCCCCGTGAGCGGCAGGAAATTACATGTCGCTTCGGTTTGTTAGAAAGGAGAAATTATTATGATGACTTACGACCGTAACCGTAATGCTATTACCACCGGCAGCCGCGTAATGATTAGCAGCACTGGCAACACAGGCAAAATCAGCGCCATTCACGGCGAAGGGCTGAGTGCCGCGCAATTACGTCGCAGTAAAACGGTAGAAGTAGAAGGCTATGAAGGCCGCTTCGAACCGGTTGAACTGATCCGTCTGGGGATGCACTAATTCGTGCAGCGTCATGCCGCCGCGAACGGCGGCATGGAATGGCGTCAGATTGCCGCAGCGTATTGCGCGACCGTGGCTTTCGCCCCTTTCTCCAGCAGAGTGAGATACGCGCTCATTACCGCGTCGATAAAGACCCCGTCCAGCGGTAACTCATTACCAAAGATCGCTTCAATGCCCAGCAGCGCGTTGACCCGGTTATCTCCTTCGGCACTGCTCTTCACCGCTTCCTGAATCGCTGACAGCAGCGGATCGCAGACGTCAATGGCTGTCCCCTGTTCATCGGACGCCCCCCTACATAGCGCATCCAACCCGCAATACCCAGCGCCAGTAACGGGAAGCTGCGCTGATGCGCACGATGCCAGCGCACAGAGTCCAGCATACGCTGCGGTAACTTCTGACTGCCGTCCATAGCAATCTGCCAGGTACGGTGGCGCAATGCCGGGTTGCTGTAACGCGCAATCAGCAGGTCTGCATAACGTGCTAAATCGACACCTTTTACTTTTAACGTCGGTGCCTGCTCGTTCAGCATCAGGGCATGTGCAGCAGCGCGGTAATGGCTGTCTTCCATGCAGTCATTGATGTGCTGATAACCCGCCAGATATCCAAGATAGGCCAGGAACGAGTGGCTGCCATTAAGCATGCGCAGCTTCATCTCTTCGAAAGGCACCACATCGGCCACCAGCTCCGCGCCTGCTTTTTCCCACTGCGGTCGCCCGGCCACGAAATTATCTTCGATTACCCACTGACGGAACGGCTCACAGGCCACCCCTGCCGGGTCGCGTACGCCGGTAATTTGTTCAATTTTCGTCAGAGTATCGGCCGTGACGGCAGGCACAATGCGATCCACCATGGTGGACGGGAAGGTCACGTTCGCGTCGATCCAGTCAGCCAGTTCGCTGTCCACCGCGCGGGCATAGGCACAGGTGACATTGCGCATCACATGGCCGTTCTCTGGCATGTTATCGCAGGACATTACCGTAAAGGCAGGCAGACCCGCCGCTTTGCGTCGCGCCAGCGCTTCTACGACCACGCCGACGGCGGAAGCCGGGGTATGCGGTTGTTGCAGATCGGCAGCGATTAACGGGTGATCAAGCATTAACTCCCCGGTGGCGGGCGAGTGACAGTAGCCTTTCTCGGTGATGGTTAACGAGACGATCGCCACCTGCGGTTCACACATAGCAGCCAGTACCGCTTCCAGCCCATCCACCTGGGCGTGCAGCGCTTTTTTGACCACACCCACCACTCGCGCCGTCCAGGCATCGGCTGACATTTCTGCCACGGTGTAAAGATTATCCTGCGCCTTGAGATCCGCGATCTGCTGCTCACCGCCCAATCAGGTTGACCTCGCAGTATCCCCAGTCGCTGTCGTGCTCTGCTGCCAGCATATCGGCATACACCGCCTGATGGGCGCGATGAAAGGCACCAAAACCCAGATGTACGATGCGCGACTTGAGGTTATCGCGATTGTAGTGAGGCAGCGTGGCTTGCGCATGTAATAACGGATTTTTCATGTTAGCACTCGTCAATGTGATTAAGCAGGCGTTGCGGGCGGGTGTTAACCCCTGGCCCGACGCACTAACCCAACTAGAATGGTAGATGGAATAAAAAATTCTCTGTGGTTAACCATACTGATTGTTGTCAGCGGGATATTGATTTACGTTAACTTTTCACCATCTGGTGTGACATAAATTGAAAGTTGTGTGACAGCTTTCGATGTAAATCACAATGCGGTAAACCACGAAGAGAGGGATAAAAAAAGACTCCCCTGCATCGGCAGGAGAGTCATCAGATATCAGGAGATAACGCGATGTTTATTGTTCATACCCAGCGCAGCAGCTTTGTCTTCTGCGGCATCGCCCAGGATGCTCAGGTCACGGTCACGCACTTCCGGCATCAGCAGGGCTGAGATCAGGCCGATAACGGAGTAGACCACCACCATCACCGCAATTGGCCACCAGGAACCGGTCATGTTGCAGAAGATCCCCGCCAGCACCGGACCAAAACCAACCGCCACCAGACCGCCCGCCTCTTTCGATATCGCCATGCGGGTGAAGCGGTTACGGGAGCCGAATATTTCGGCCATTGGTGATATTTTCCAGCGCAAACAAGCCCAGTACCGCAAAGTTATGGATCACGATAATGGACGTCATGATCACCCCCGGTGTATTCGATTTATCGACAATGAGCGACAGCATCGGATAGGCCAGAATAATGGCGGAAATGTTCAGCAAAATATAAGGCAGACGACGGCCATATTTATCAGACAACCAGCCCAGCAACGGATTGGTAATAAAGCCAAGGATGGAGCTGATCATCAGGGCATCCGTCGGGATGGCTTTGTTGAACAGCAGCGTCTGTACGAGATAGCCCGCAAGGAACGTCTGGATCAGACCGGAGTTACCCGCCTGGCCAAAACGCAAGCCTGTCGCCAGCCAGAACGATTTGCTCTTCACCATCGCTCCCAGGGTATTTTCCTGCGCGGCTGCCTGCGCAGGGGCTTCTTCGGCATTGACCTGCTCAAACACCGGACTCTCTTTAAGATTCATCCGCAGCCAGATGGCAAAGATCATCACCACCACACTGGCCAGGAACGGCACACGCCATCCCCAGGCCAGCAGCTCTTCACGGTCGAGAGCAAAGAACATCACCGCCCAGATCGCCGTGGCGCTGAGGGTCCCGCAGTTGGTGCCCATGGCGACAAGCGAAGAGATAATGCCGCGTTTCCCTTTCGGGGCATATTCCGCCAGCATAGTGCCCGCGCCGGAGATTTCGGCACCCGCGCCCAGCCCCTGGATAATACGCAGCGTCACCAGCAGCACCGGCGCGAAGATTCCAATTTGCGCATAGGTCGGCAGTACACCGATCAGGGTGGTACAGATCCCCATCATGGTGATGGTGATAAACAGCACCTTTTTGCGCCCCACGCGATCGCCCATTTTGCCGAAGATAAAGGCCCCGACGATACGGGCAATATAGCCCGCACCGTAGGTCCCCATCGCCAGAATCAGCGCCATCGCCGCCGACTGTTCCGGGAAGAAGATCTCGTGAAAGACTAAGGCTGCGCCCAGCGAGTAAAGCTGGAAGTCCATGATTTAAAGCGCTGTAACAGGTCTTTATGGGATTGTCCTTAATTCCTGAGTATTTAACAGTAACTTGCCGCTCGTGAAATGCATCCATTTGTTCTTTTGCATATCACCTGCGGTACTTTTATGCCCCATCCCTGCCCCAAAAATCCCCCTTAAAAAGCTACGCCCCTCACCGTTTACACTGTATAAAAAAACAGTATAAATTGCGTACTAATTCATTGTTGTTTTGGAGGCGGTATGTTCGTTGAGTTGGTGTACGACAAACAGAATGTTGAAGGATTAACAGGTGCAGAGAAATAATTCTAAATGAGTTAACAAAGCGGGTGCACCGGATTTTTCCCACTGCAGAAGTGAAGGTTAAGCCAATGCAGGCGAACGGCTTAAACAGCGATGCCAGCAAAAGTGACCGGAAAAAGTTGAATTGAATCGCCATGGACAATTTTAATGTAACCGCAACCTTTTTATAAATTTTTCAAATAAATGGCACAAATGACTTTTCTCATGCTACTTTATAAGAAAATCCTTCAAGGTGTGCAAGTATGCTTACCACTCTCATCTACCGAAGCCACCTCCGAGTTGATACACCAATTCAATCCATTATTGACATGGTCAATCAAGCTAATTACCGAAATGAATGTGCGGGGGTAACTGGTGTTTTACTTTTCAATGGAATTCATTTCTTACAGCTCCTGGAAGGTGAGGAAGCAGCTGTAATGCAAATCTATAAAAAGATTTGCCGGGATAAACTTCACTTTAACATTGTAAAACTCTTATCCGATTATGCCCCTTATCGACGATTTGGCCGCTCAGGCATGGAATTAATTGATATAAGGCTATTCAGTAAAGACGAGTGCTTGGACAGGGTTCTTCAACGTGGTACAACCCAGCATAAATTGCTTTACAATGACAGAGCCTTAAGGTTTTTCCGTACTTTTATAGATTCAGTTGAGACTGATAGCTATTATGAACTTCCTGATAGTTTCAGTTGGTTTTTTTCATCTGATGAAATAGATGTATCATCGGTTAGTCCAGCTATAATCGAAAACATGCATGCAGTTATAGACCCTTTGGCTGGCCAAATACATTCTTTTGTACTGAGTGCAAAATCAGACAAAGACAAAATAACAGCTAATAATTTACTTTTTGATTTGGAGTCGAAGAGAGATTTATTAAAAACCGCAGGGAAATTAATTACCTCTTCACAAAGAGTATCAATAACACTCCTGCCTTTAACCCTACTAAGAGTGCCTGATGCTATCAAGCTATTGCTCGATTACATTCGAGACAGCAACTTGTACCCCGAACAAATCATTGTTGAGTTTTCAGAGAGCGAAATAATCCCTGAAATTGATGAGTTCGCGCATTCAGTGCAGATGCTCAAAAGTTGCGGTTTATGCGTTGCCATTAATGACTTTGGTGTGGGCAGTGCAGGTTTATTCTTTCTTTCGAAATTCCAGCCTGGAGAAGCTCAAAATACACCCTCAGCTGATCCAGAATATACATAAAGACGGTTCTAAGCAGGCGATACTACAAAGTTTAATTCGCTGCTGTGAACTTTTAGAGATAAGAATTTGTGCAACAGGCGTCGAACTACCAGAAGAATGGATGTGGTTAGAATCCGCTGGGATATTTTGCTTCCAAGGCAATCTTTTTTCAAAATATGATAAAAATGGTTATTTAAAGATCTTCTGGCCTGACTCAAACGAGTTAAATAATGAATAGATAACTCAAATCAGGGGGATCCGTATCCGGTTTGAACTGGAAGGTAAAACAAACGATTTGGCTCTGTTCAATATGGGCTTGGACAGTAAGATTCGAGGCTGTGATCTGGTCAAACTCAAAGTATCTGATGTTGCATATTGTAGCTCTGTTTCAAGCAGAGCTACGGTGTTGCTACAGAAAACCGGTAGCCTTGTGCAATTTGAGATAACCAAAGGGACAAGAGAAGCTGTTGCTGCATTGATAAAGCTTGGCAAATCGCTTCGCCATCATCTGCGATTAGCGCTCTGCCCCTGAACTTTACGAACTGCGTCCGGGCGCCGGACAGGATAAGCAGTACCTGCTATCTATTTCCGCTTGTGAAATTGTTTCAGTCTAACTTTCTGAAATACGCTGTTAAAGTAATGGCAAATGCTGCCGATATGTTCCTTACCTGCGTCATGAACGCAGGATTAATAACAAAGCTAAGGGAGTTATGCCCGCTCCCGTGCGGGCTTTTTTTCTATCCTGAGTTGTTCGCTGAGACAGCTGATGATAATTACGGCTGAACATCCGGCTGTTCTTCTGGGACTGTTTCAGCCATAGCAGCCGAGGCCTCCAACTGGCGCTGATTCCAGATGCTGTCCACCGGCATCTCCACACGGACAGAGACGAACTGATCGACCGGGATATCAACCGGGTCGCCTTCGGAAATCCCGGAGATCTCATTTCTGGCGAACGCCGGAGCATCAGGGTGGGTACGGTGAAAGGTTTTTACCAGCACTGAGCCGTCCGGGTTAACTTTATAATCCAGCCAGATAAGCGGTTGCCGGTTACGGTCTTTGGGTATATCGAACCCGCCATCAACCCCACCCCAGGCCGCATCTGAATTCAGCCCTATGCAGCCCCTTATCAGATACTCCCCTACGCCCAGTCGCTCGACTGCGCACCCCTCAGATTCTTCGTTGCAGACTGCCCGGCCCGTCATGAAACAGGCGGATGACTGGCGAGGCTGCTTTTAAGGTTCCATCGGCAGCCTGGGGTTGTATTCCCTGAGTGATAGAAATTAACCCTCCACTCTTCAGACGCACCAAAGCATGCAACCCCTACAACCTTCCTGTCCCGGTTGAAGTAATTGATCATCCTGATTACTGAGAGGCCGCCTGTTGCAGCAGATGAAGCCCTGAGAACGTGCTTGAGTTCCACGCCTGAGCCACCATACCCGGTGTTCCCGTCATAATATGCGTAATGAGCGCCCTTCTCCTGAGCTGACGTCGGGACAGTAACGACGGGATCACCTATTCCCAGCGTATCGCCCACCGTTATAACCTGCCCCTTCGCTGCGCCAACATCCTTTTTGGCGGCCGTGCCCAGATCCGAAATCTCCGCAGTGGTCAGAGTGATGCTGTCTTTTCTGTTTGCCATGATTTAACTCCTTACGCCCCAGACGCGAGCCGGTGTTTTCGGTTTAACCACAAAGTCGTTCAGCCCGGATAAATCGAGCGAGTCATTCATGACCCGCAAATTGACGTGATAGCCGGGTTCGGTGGTGTACTTAATGATTTCGTTTTCTTCACCGGGATTGATAACTTCAGCAGGAACAGTGATAACCCCGACGATATCCAGGCTGATGTCAGGGTGAGATAAAATGCCCTGCCCCTCATTATCCACAACCCCCGCCGCGATTAACTGCGTGCGCATTTCGTCGGCGTCGTTAAAGCGCAGGTATAAGTCTCTCATTAGCGGAGTCCTTTGATTTGATTATCGGTAAGTGCGCGGTGCCAGATGCGGAGGTTGCGTAGATGCCCGTTCAGCATTCTTACACCTCCGCCCGGAGAACCCGAGCTTGCACCCAGATAAATAACCTTATATAGGTCCGACTCGGTTGGGTTCGGAATGGGTCTTGCCAGATGCCGCGACGCTTGCAATATCACCATCTACAGCGACCTTATTTGTGGTCAAGTCTGTTGAGAACGTCACCACGTGCTGTGCCCCATCATCAACTACGAGATTGCTTGTCATGGCGTTGCCCGAACCGTAAGTAGCTGCGACCTTTCCAAGTGGACCCGCATTGTTATTAATGTAACTAATGATCCATTCACTCTTCGATGGATAAATGGGCCAGGATACAACGGCGGGTATTCGCATCAGCGCCTACAAATGATGCACCGTTGGCGTGAACTGATACGCTAAATGAAAACGGAGCGTAATAGTTATCATTCCCCGCCCTCTGGAGCGTACACGCATCGGCCGCCCTGGTTGCCGCAGCCCCGTTGGTAGGAATGTAAGATGTCGCCTGAGCGGATTCCTCAATTTGCATGCGGTCAATGAAAATCACACTGCTAACGGGTGTTCCGGCATCAACCGTAATTCGCAAGCCCAGTCGTTGGTTTACAGCCCCACCCAGAACAGGCACTGAAACTTTATTGACACCAGGCGCTGCTGTGATGGACGCTGCCGCAATATCGCCCTCGCTGGAGTAGCGCATAAGCATTACTCTAACCTTGGCGGCTGCGGGGAATTCTAAATAACAGGACACGGACGCTGGCTTTGTTGGGTCATAATTAGCCACATTTATATTCTGCTCCCACCAGGTACCTGTATCCGTTAATGTGGTAAGCAGAACGCCACCCTCGGGTTTAAACGTTCGTGTATTGTTTGCGCCACTACGAAAGTAACTGGAATAATCCTGAGTCGGTGATGAATAAATCGCTAAATTAGTGCTCTGCCCTTCAATTAATAAACCCTCCTTCTCAAAACGCGGGCTCGTTAATTGCTGCTGTTCTAAGCACCCCGGATTTATCAATATAAGTCGCCATAGTTGCCCGACTAAACGTTAGTGACTTTGTCGGCAGTTCCAGCACTTGGCCGGAAATCGTCAGCCGGTCATAAGGCGCAAACCCAGCCAGCAGGCGCAGGTCATCATTGAGCGGTGCCCAAACATCAGGGAACGGGGACTCCTCATAGGGTACAGACGTCAGTTTCTGCGCGGCGGCCAGTGATGCTGCGGCGCTACTGGCGCTGGCGGATGCGTTGTTCTCAGACGTTTTGGCATTCGTCTCAGACGTTTTTGCGTTCGTTTCAGAGGTTTTGGCATTTGTTTCGCTGGTCTTGGCTGCTGAAGCGCTGCTTGCTGCTGCGGTCTTAGAAGAGTTCGCGTTCGTCTCAGAGGTCTTTGCATTTTTCTCTGATGCTGCAGCTGCAGCGGCGCTGGCACCTGCCGCACCCGCCTGAGCGATCAGTTTCGTCCAGCTGGGACCCGTCTTTTTCGAGCCGTCTGCCAGGGTTACGGTGACGTCGCCGGTACCCGATAAAATCAGGTCCTGGTTGATGATACTGCCTTGCGCCAGGCGAAACCCTTCTGTGACGGCTTTCGCCAAATCGTCATCAAGTGTGGCCATTCGTGATGTCCTTAAAATAAAAAACCCAGCCGGAGCTGGGTTGGAAGTTCTGAGGTTGTGGAGATTAGGAGAATGAGCCGGTACCGCGCGTAATGGTCAGTGTCGGAGCGGCAATACGCTTACTTGCCGTCCCGGTACCAGTAACCGTAATCGTCCCTGTAATCACGTTTGCCGTAATGTTTCGAACAGCATGACGAACGGTTATCCGAAGCCCACCGGTTCCCGCAGGAATGTAGACAGAGCCTAAGTCACGGACATCGCCGTTAATGTTGAGGGTGATGTTTACCAGGCCTTCCCCTTGAATAGATGACGCTGTAATCATCGCCTCAAGCAGAGCTGACTTATTCAGAGATGATGAGGAGGAGTCAGTGAAAGTTATGGTATTGGTTGCCACACCTCCGCCTGAAACGTAAGTATCTGAAGACACACCAACGTTAGCCACATCACCAATGAAGTTTGTCGCTTCAACCGTGCCCTTAAAGCTCCCACTGGTCGCTTCAACCCTGCCTCTGAAACTCCCGTCGGTGGCATAAATCGTCCCGCGAACGGTAACGCCGTTAAACGTGGCATATCCGGATTTATTGATATGCCAGCCGACATTGCCGGTCCCGTCCCAGTTGCTGGACTGAATGTAATTCCCGATCTGCCGTTGTCGATGGAACCGTCCTGGATGAACACCGAACGCATGAACATCTGGCCACCGGTCGAAGCAAACACCAGCTCCTGCCCGTTCGTCGTTGGGTTATACACCGCGAACGTATCGGCAGAAATCAGGAAGTTTGAGGCCCCTGTACCGTCAATGCCCAGCTGAATACCCGCGATGCGTTTAACACCGTTCGCCTCCACCTGGACTTTAACGCCCCACTGGGCCGAGAGCTTGCCGTTGATATCAGCAACAGCCTCGCTGGTCATCTGCACACTGGCATTGGTATCGCCAATTGCTGCCGTGACCTGCTGAATACTGATGGCCGTTGCGCTTGATAAATCAGTAACGGCTTTATCAATGCGCGTGATGGCTGCGGCGTTAGTCTGGCCGTTTTGCTCAACTGTGGCCTTAAGCGTCGTGACCTGCTCAGCTACAGCGCTTGTGGCATCCGCGGCGGCCTTCCGGGTCTCGGTGATATCGGCCTGCGTTTTTGTTTCGCCAACGGCAAACGTGACGCGCTGATCAGAGAAAGCCATGAAGTTGGCGAGAGCATTGGTGACGTTGCCGACGATACCGGCGTCGCGGCTGGCCGTGTTACCGTCCACATCCACTTTCAGGCTGTCGATACGACGCCCCAGCGCAGAGTCACCATCCGTACGGGCCGTGGTTTCCGTGCTGATGTCAGCCGTGTTCTTGTCAGTTGTCGCCTTAACCGCAGCCAGCGCGGTAGTCTGAGCCTTGTTGTTATCAGCGACGGCTTTATCGATGCGCGTGATATCGCCGGTATTTTTCCCGACAGTGGTCTGCAGGCCTGACAACGTAGTGGCCTGCGCCTCCTGCTCAGTCGTCAGCGTTGCCAGCTCCTGCGTCACGCTGGCTTTGTTGGCATTAACGGTCGCTTCCAGCGCCGTCCGGGCTGTCACCTCCGCTTCCTGCGCCGTGATGCGCGCCTGGCGTTCGGTGTAGAGCAAGCCCGAGGCCAGCTTCGACGGGTCATCACCGGTATAACCTCCCCGGATCTGCGTCGCCAGCGTTTCTCGCGCTGTGGCTTCCGCCTGGTCGCCAGCAACACGGGCTGTCGTTTCCGCCTGCAGCGCCGCCATACCTGCGCCGGGCGTAGGCCGTCCGAGCGCCACCCAGTCAATCAGGAAATAATTCGTCGCATCCTGCCTGGTGGACAGATCCAGCCTGAACTGATTCATCGTGGTTTCAGTCAGCCAGGGGATATTGTCGAACTCCAGCGTGGCGATCCCGTTCGCGTCATAAGCAGGCTCGGCGACGGTGACCATATTGGTGTCGTTGAAGCCACCGGTACCCCGCCACCGCAGCTGCCCCGCCCAGCCCGGCGCCCCAAACTTCCTGATGCGCAGTTTAACGAAGCGATAGGATGAGGAGTTGATAGCCAGTGATCCCGGCGATGCCACCCACGGATCGGTGGCATGGTTCGCAGGTCGTATCCACCCGTCAACGATTGTCGGGGTCCCGTTCCCAGTCCAGCCCTCTGCTGTCGAATCGAAGTACCAGATTTTGGCCGGGTCGAACTGCGAGCCGGTGCCAGCAGAAATCTGCCCAATCTGCTGCGCCAGCGACTCGGTGGTGGTCTGGATCGTCTGATTGACGTTGCTGATATCCGCGACGCGCGCGTTCTTTTCGGTCAGCAGCGCCTGGGCGCGCGCCGTTGCCTCGTCGGTGATGGCTTTCTTACGGTCCGTGACCTCCTGTGCCAGGCCCGCTTTGGTTGCCGCCGACTCTGTCGTGACTTTGCTGATGTCGTCGCGCGCTGACTGAATATCGTCGCTGAGATCGGCGATATCCGCGGTGAGTTCCTTATACGCGTCTGTCTGTTTGATCTGGTTGTCGATATCCACCAGGTAATCAGCTGCAACCGAACTGCTGCTGCCCTGAATGAAGTCTGTCCATGCCGACTTATTGCCGGTGCGATCGACAAGCCGCGCACGGTACCAGAATCCCACCCCGGCTTTCAGGCCCAGCTGCTGATAAACATGCTGCGGATAGGGTACCCCGGCCAGCAGAAGCGGATTTGTGCCGGTCGATGCAGTGGAATACTGGATCTCCGGTCTGTAAGGTATCGCCGGTACCAGCCGGGAAATCCCAGTCCAGCTGTACGCCCCAGAGCAACGGTGTGGTACGGAAATTGGCGGGCTTTGGCACATCACCGGCCCGGCCCCTGAGATGCGTCAGCACTGAGGTGGCCCACAGACTGGATGCACCGCCAGCGTTAATCGCCCTGACGCGCACCAGGTAATCACCTTCGTAGATCCCCGGCACTTCGATATTGCGCAGCCCGGTTTGCGGTACGTTAACCCACTCACTGTCACCCCCGGCGCCACTGTGCCTGGTAGGCGATCACGTCTGCCTGAGGTTTTCCCGGCTTTATCCAGTGGCGCGTCCCAGGAGGCCGTCAGCGTGGCAAATGCGCTGCCCCTGTCTCACTGAATCGTAGCTCGATACCACGACATTTCCTGGCTGAGAGACAAACACCCGTAGGGATCAGGCTGACAGGCGGGATGTCCAGGCGCGCATTGTTATCGACAGCGTCATATTTCGAGGCGTTGTATTCCGCACCTGTAATGGTGTAGGTGTTCTCCTCGTCGTTGAATGTCAGGTTCATCACACGAAAATACTGCAGGCGCAGCTGTCCGGCATCGATAACGAAAACGGCATCTGGCGCTGGTGCAGAGGAAAACGCCGTGGCCAGGATTAACTGCGTGCCGTTGACCGCCTGAATGACCCGGTTTTCCACAATGCCGCCCTGTGTGCGGATCATCAGCGTGTCGCCCGGGACGGCGCTGGTCCCGCGATCGGTTGTAACGGCTTTAAGCCCGGCGTTGTAACTCACAACGCGCCCACCATACACTCGCCCGGAAAAGCGTTCATCCGCAAAAGCGAACACGGTGCCGGGAACATAGGCAAAGCCATCCAGCCCGGTTTGCAGCGTGATCAGGCGATCGAGATAGTTGGAATACACCGCCCATCCCCCTCGACGCTGCGCCTCACTCTCACGCGTACAGCCAATGGCAGTCAGCTGCGTCTGCTTGAATTTGAACTGCTTAACTAGGTCAGGAAACATCACCGCAGTGGTGCGATCCTGATAGTGGTTATCCGGGTCGCTGAAGTTAATCAGCGCCGAACTGTAGCGGTTCTTCTCGCTGCCGCTGGAATAGTTCGGCTTTCCGACGACCGAGGCGCGAGTGAGGATCTGCAGCTTCGTCGTGTCCGCTGGCATGTCCGAAATAACATTGAACATGTTGTTGCCCCAGAACGTCATACCGTTGAAGCCAGCGGCGATATCCTTAATCACCTGCCAGGCATCGGCCTGCGACTGGATATAGACGTCAAACAGGAAGCGCGGCTCGGTACCGGTGCCGCCCTTACCATCGGGTACCTTCTGGTCACAGCGCTGGGCTATGCGGTACAGCTCCCACTTATCCAGCATGTCTGCCGTTACCCTACGACCCAGGCCAAAGCGCGGCTCCGTGAGTACATCGAACCAGATCCACGCCGGGTTATTCGACCAGCCCCCATTTAAATGTCCCATCCCAGGTGCCGTTATAAACCCGACTAACCGGATCATAATTCTGCGGGATGCGGATAATCCGCCCTCTCGGCTTGCAGGATATTTTCGGGATGTTGTTGAAGGATTTTGCGTTGAACGACACATACAGCAGCGCGGTATGTGGATAGCGCAGGCGCGCGTCGATCACCTCCGTGATTGCCTGCACCTGCGTTTTGTTCTGTAGCATCTGGCTGGTGCTGTCGGCGGTATCACGAACTACGCGGATCTGCCAGCCGGGTGTTTGCCTTCGGCAGATTGATGCGGTGGGTCAGCTCGTACAGCGAGCTGAGCTTTTCGGTTACGGTTTTGGTGAGCACGGTGCTGTATGCCCCGCCATCTACCGCCACATCGATATGATAAGTGACGGAAGTGCCGACGATATCGCCATCATTTTCCTGCTGCTGCAGACCGGTAATGCCGATACGCACCAGCACTGCGTCAATCTGGGTATTACTGATGGCCCGGGTCCAGGGAGTGACCTTCGTCAGCGACACACCAATGCTGGTCTCGTTCTCTACGGCGGGGAACCCGGGGATCGGCGACTGCGTCTGCGTGCCCGGACGAAAGTCCCAGGAGACATTCTCGAAGTTCATCGAGCCGTCGGCGTTGCCCAGCGGCGTGCCGTCAAGGAAGATCCGGGTAGCATCCAGTCCACCAGCAAACTCGCCTTCACCGAGCGCCAGCAGCATACGGCAGCGCGCCATCGACTGCGCGGAATCGGGTTGTTCAACAGGCGTGTGCTGCTTCTGACTGCCGCCTTTTGCACCAGTAATCGTTGCCATATTGCATCCATAAAAAAGCACCCGATTGGGTGCTAATTGAAGAGTAAGAAATTTTCAGATGTCCTCGGCCACGATCCCCGCACTGATTATGGCGCCGCCAATTTCGCGCTCGCCATACAGCAGCGCGACCGGGTTGCCCATCGCCAGGGTGTTCACTGCGCCGCCGAAGGCATAGCTGGGCTTATTGTCGGGGTCATCACGCCCCTGAAGGCCTTTGGGCTGCGGCGAGAGCATCTGGTAGATACCGCCCGCAGCCATGCCGATACCAGCAGAAATCATGGCGCTACCGACCGGACTGGCCCAGCCAGCAGAGAGGCCAGACACTACGATGCCCGCCACTACCATCACTGCGCCAAGGATCGTCTGGAATAAACCTGCCTTTTTCGCCCCTTCAAGCACAGGCGCGATGCGGATATCACTGTCACCACCCAACTCCTTGAAATCCTGTTCGCCGATGTTGCGTCTGCCGCGAAACACCGCGAACGTCATGCCGTTTTTTTTGGCATTCATGAGAAAGCTTTCCAGCCCGTCTAGGTTAATGCACAGCGCCTTTACCGCTTCCGCTGACGTCCGCACCGCCAGCCGGTGAACGCGGCCAAACCGGGCACCCAGCGCGCCATACAATCGAATCGTGGTTAAGCGCGCCATGGCTTAATCTCCTGCGGCAGGTCTTTGTGCCGAACGCAGATCATCGTCCGGTCTTTAAAATATCCACGGGCATAAGGCGTGATGCAGGATGGCTGGCCGTACAGGTGGTGCAGCAGCTCGCCCTCTTCGGTGATGATCCCCGCGTGGTTCCACTTGTCCGACTCGACCTGCATGATCACCATGCACCCGGGCGCGGGGTCGCATTCGACAAACCCCTCACACTCCCAGTTATCGAAATAGAGGTTGTCGGGATACTGGCTTTCCCACCACGGATAATCCACACGGAAATCGTTCAGCGTGACGCCCTGTATGGCGTGCCAGTCCATGACCAGGCCCCAGCAGTCGTGCGAGCCAAGGAGGAACGGGCGGCCAATCAGCGGGATGGCGTCCGGTGTTATCTCTGCGTATTCATCGCAGTCCGGCGCGTAAATGCCCCAGACCACACCAGAGTTATTACACTGCTGGCGATCGAGGTCAGACGGAATAGGTCGTGCGCCATCGCCCGGGTGGGAGTGAATGACGCGGATAATGGTTCCTGCGTCCTCGGCGTTCGCCCAGTGCAGACCATCGATTCTGAAATGCTCGGTCGGGTTTTCGTGGCTGTTCGGCACCGGGATGTAGAGCTGGCGCCGTCCTGACTGAATGACGAAGCCGCAGCACTCGCGTGGGGATTCCTCCAGCGCATGCGCCCGGATCGCCGTCATAATGATTTTGTTCATGGGTATATCCGGTTATCGGGTGAAGAGAACTGTCGCCGGGTAGCCGCCGAAATCAAGAACGGCAGTGTTCGGTTCTGCCAGCCCGGCGCCGAAACGCTTGCGGCAGTCACTGAGGCAACCCCCGCATACATCAAACGCCGGGTCAGCTACCGCATTACCCTTCGCATCGAAATATGCCGTGCCGTTGTAGGTGCAGCCGTCACCGCTGCGGTATTGTCCGCGCAGTGCCCATTCGCAGAGAGAGGTGATCTGCCGGGTGGGTATAACCAGGTTCTGCAGGTCTGCCGGGCTACTGAGCGACCAGGACACCATCTCGTCATCTTCAGAGGTTTTGGTGTCCAGCCAGAAGGTCTGTAGGGAGAACATCGTCGGGTCTGCTGTCGGATTAACACCGCCCGGGAAGTTCACCGCATCCAGGTAAACCGCGTAGGTGTCAATGATGCTTACCTTTGCATTCACCATGTCTTTAAACTGGAGACACAGCGCAGTGATATGGCCGTCGAGGTTAGACACGCTGAGCTTTGGCTCGGCGGCCTGATCCGTTGAAAGCGCCAGGTCGGCAATCTGGAAGGGCCAGAACTCGTAGGCGTTGCCATCCCAGATGATGGGCTTCGGCCCCAGCCTGGCCTCGTCGCCGTTCGCCGCGTCTATCTCGGCAGGTGAATGGGGAAACGGGCTGTAGTGAAAGCGGTGGATCCCGCCGCTGAACTCTGAGGCATCCACTTCGACCAGGCGGACCCTGCCACCTGGCGCCAGCTTCGCCGCCTGATCAACAAGTGCCATTATGCGTATACCCCGTAGGCCCGTTTAATAGTGAACGTCAGCTCTGCGAATTTGCTGCTGATCTGGTTTTTGCGAACAGAGTCGGCGACAACGCGATACATTCCCTTCTCTTCGCCCGGCGGCGTAATGATGAAGGCCTTCACGGTATGAGCCAGAAGGAAATCGCGCACTGCGTTTACCTCTGTCTCAGTGCCGGTATGTTTCATCGGCACCTGGATCGCGGTGGAGTTGATGCCGTTCTCGGCAACCTGCTCATAGCCATCGCCAAACTGCGCCGCACGCACCGTCTGGCTGTATTCAACAGGGCCAGCGCCGAGCTGCGAGCGCCAGCTGTAGGTTTCGACTGGCATGTTTGCTCCATAAAAAAGCCCCGCATTAGCGAGGCTTGGGGTGGTTGAAAGCCCCGGACTGGGCTTGGTTGTTAGTCGGTTCTGCATGAACTCATTCGGAAGGTGTAGCACCACAGCGACAAATTTAAGAGCCCAGATGACAATGTGCTTCTTAATAGATTGCTGTAATATTGCGCGCCATTCAAATCAACTGCTCGCTTTTCAATCAACTAAGATTAGCTAAGACACCCTTTGATATGTCAAAATCTAACATGGAGTTATAAGCTGCCACAGAGCGGCCCTGCCCCATCGCATCTTTAATTAAAGGAGTTTCCAATGGGGTTTAGATTTCGCAAACGAATCCGAATTGCTCCCGGACTCGCTATAAATATCAGCAAAAGCGGCGTAAGCACATCAATCGGTAAAAGCGGCTGTACCACAAATATCAGCAGTAGAGGCGTAAAAACAACGCTTGGCATCCCTGGCACTGGAATTTCATACACTGCCGGTACTTCAGGGAAAAAATCTGCTAATAAGAAAGGCAGCAGCATAATTAGCAATCTTATTTGCTTATTTATTTTATTTGTGCTTTACAAAGTTTTTACTTCATAAATTCTTATTACAATAACCTGCATAAACATCGCATTACATTAATATTGGTAAGGATTAACAAATGAAAAAAGTACTAGCACTGTTACTGGTAGTAGCATTCGGCTTGATGACCACTAACTCAATGGCCTGCCCGAAAGGTACACATCCGCATGGTGGAACTGGTTCGCATCACGCGGGCGGCACTTGCTACTAACAGTTGGGCGGCTTCGGTCGCCCTTTTAATATCAAAAGCACATCTGAGTAGGTTATCAAGCCTCCACAGAGCAGCCCTGCACTATCGCTTCATATTTGTTCAGAAGGTCACATGAACCGGGTTTGGCTAATCGTGTTGATTGTCACAATTTGCGCTGGTTTGGCGCAGGATTACATAACTGAAAAAGCAGCTGAACGCATTACTACAATCAGACAGTCATGTGTGATTGGGCATGGTTGCAAGAACATGTAGCCCATCTGAGTGGGCTGTTATTGAAGTCCGGCCAGGACTTGGTGGTTATGGTCAGTTATGTTTAACTTCCGCTCAATTCTTCAAGTCGGTAATCAGTTTTACCGTCTTTATCTTCGACGCATACAGCTCTGAATTTCTGCTCAAGGCCGAATTTGTTCTTGGCGCTAAACTCCTGTGTTGCGTAAAACTTCCCGTCATTACCCAGCAACCTTTTTGCACCAAACGCAGACATATTCAGGGTGCTTTTGTTAAGGACTGATTTTTTAACGTAAGCATCACAGGATTCACGAAGCTGATCCAGTTTCGCATCAGAAAGTTCTTTGGCCTCTTTCTGCTTCTTTTCTGCTTCGGACGGCTTATTAAGTACAGCAGCAATACCGACCACAATGATGAGAAGAATAAGCATCCCAACAGTCTTGGAGAATTTTCATAAATATTTTTTTAAGCACTATCATCCCCTGATTAGTATGTTTTTAAACATGATAACCAGGGGATGCATTGCTGTAACCAGGCGCGCGTGATATTGCCATCTCAGGATCACAACCTAGGGTCACTTGCTCTGGAACTGCCTGCCAAGAAGGCCATCGCTTCGAGCAGCCCTCACAAGGATCTCCGTTACCTTAGTTTCTATTTCTTTCCCTAACGCCCGCGCTGCAGCGCTGCCATCCCCAGACGTGTTAGATGATGCATTGCCCTTATTATCCACATAAATATCTATGTTGACCTGCGGCTGCGCACCCCCCCCACCCTGTGCCCTGACACCAAGCCGGCCAGCGGAATCACGCGTCAGCGGCATGATTGCCTCAGCGCCAGCCTCAGCGAAGACACCCCCCTTGGCAAACTTAGAGGCCCCCTGGAATGTGAAATACTGAGGTGTATCGTACACGCCATTCACATACTTACTGAGGCCCGGAGATTCATATACTCCGCCTTTAGCGTTAAATGTTAAACCTGCAGCTGCGTTCGCGTATGCTCCACCAGGTGTGTTGCCACCTCCTGATCCCCCACTTACCCACCCCATCGCAGCCTGTACTGCATAGGCAACCATGAGGCGGTTCGTCACATCCAGGATCATCTTGAGCATCGATTTCCCGAACTCTTTAACCGATGCTTTGCCTGTTGTCATAAGCTCGGTCAGCATGTCGCTCAGTCCTGTTAGCGTGGAGCTGGCAACATTCTTTACGGCATCGTAGGTATTTGTGGCGGCGTCCAGATACTCATTCCAGCCGCTTACTGCACCAGCTTTCCAGTCACCGCGCAGCTTATCCTCTTCGGCGTAGTAATTGCGAAGTGCTGCCAGCTCTTTTTCATAACCAGCATCTTCAAGCTTGCCACCGCCATTCAGCCATCCCTGTCGAAGCTGTGCTTCTTCCATCAGGCGCTGCGTTTGACGACTACTTAACCCGGCGCTATCACGCAATGCATCGGTTTTTTCAGCCATCTGGGTGACATATTTGTTTGCCTGCTGCGCCAGCCCGTTAATCTTCTGCTGGGCCTCAACTTCCTTATTTTTCTGATCCACAACTTTGGCGGCGTTGAGGATGGCCTCACGGTTCGATAGAAGAGATTTCTCCTGTGCGCTCAGAGCGCGAGACTTAGCAGCCTCGTCCAGCTCGGCAAAATGGGATTGCTGTTTGCTGAACTCGGTATTTTTGGCGTGAACATCTCCCGTCTGACGCAGCGTTTCGAGCGTTTCCGTTAGGGTTCTGGCCTGGGCGCGGTAGTTCTCCAGGGTGCGATCGCCAGCATCCAGCGTAGCTCTTGCCTCTTTGGTCTTTTTGGCAGAGTCCTGGGTAAGCTTCGAAACTGCATCTCTCGATTCGCGACTTGTACCCCCTTCACCCTTGACCGAGATTCCTCGCGCTTCAGCCTCGTAATTAGCTTGCGCGTTTGGTGCGGAGATCCGTTTCCAGAGTTCATCGTAGCGTTTTTTATTGGCTGCGATTTCTTTGTCAGCTTCAGCCCCAGCCTTTTTCATTGCCTCGACATCCATGCCGAGGAAATTTGCCAGCGCACCACCACCAGGAATTTTTTCAGCCCCATCCGGCAACTGTTCCGGTGAATTTAGCGTCAAGCGAGGTGAGATTCAGAAACAAATCATTGATGGATGCTTTCAGCAATTTGAAGATATCAATGATTTGATTGCCCCAGGCCCGAACTGTAATCCCGATTTGGCCGAAAATGTCGGAAGAGGAGGCTTTTAGTCCGTTCCAGGCTTGCCCGATATTATCGGTGGCCTCAACAATTTTGTTGCTACGGTCCTCCATAGTGCTGGCAAACAATGTTATCGCTTCGTTTGCAGCTGCTGTTTTGCCCTTAGTTTTTTCAAGGGTGATGATGTGCTTCATCATAGCTTCATCAACAAAGCCATATTGCTGATTAAGGCTTGCCAGCGCCTTAATAGGATCGCTTGCCAGCCGTGAAAAGTCCGCCAGCGCAGCCTTCGTATCGAGGCCAGCATCGCCCATAGCCATAATGGATTTGGCGATTTTAGTCATCTGGTCGGCGGTATACTTCCCGGTGTCATTAAGTTGTACCAGGGTATCAACAGAATCAGCCAGGGACGCGCCAGCATTTTCTGCAACATCTTTTGCCGCGTCATTCAATTGCTGCATTGATGAGAAGCCAGCCCCTCCCATCAAAATGAGCGATCTGGCAACATTGTCGAACTGCTGGGATGAGCTATATGCAGCTCCCGCCAGAACAGCCAGAACGGCTACAGAACCCGCAATAGCAAGGTTAAAGGTATTTAGCAGACCACCCGCCCGCCCCAGTTTCTCCGCTGCCTCACTCGTGTTATTAAGACCTTCAGCAGCATCACTGATGTTTGTTGCCGATTCAGCAGTCTCTCTGCTTTCTTCGTTAAAGCCAAATAATGCATCCCTCAGAGCCTGGAGCATTGGACCGAGGCCCCCGAAGGAATCCTTAATTTGCCCACCCTGCTGGAGCAGGATCAGGAATGGGGATTGTCCACCTGCCAGTTGAGTAGCAATATCGGTGAACTGCGCCGGGAGCGTGCGCAGCGCAGCACTGTACTGCCCCACAGAAATTCCAGCGCGGCGTGCAGCGGCCTCCTGTCGGGATAGCGCCTCAGGCAGCACGTCAGCTACCCCTGAGAGCCGTTCACGCGTCTGGTTGAGGATGGTGTTGAAATGCTCGAACTGGGTGCCATTAATGCGCCCTGCTTCGAAGTGTGCCACCAGCTGCGCATGCTGCTCGTCCAGCGAGTTGAATGCGCGGATCGTCGGGTCGATTGAACCCAGCAGGTTCTTCAGCGCGGCTGATTGCTTCTCTGCCGCCTGAGTGGCCGCGAGTTCTGCCTGGGCAAGCGCAGCTGCTTCGCCGGTATCCGTCAGCTTAAGCCGGGTATCGTCCAGGATTTTGTTGTAGTGCTGAAAATCATCGGTATCCAGAAAGCCTTTGGTCTGGAAGTTACGCAGCGCGGCCTGCTGTTCGTCCAGCCGGTTCAGCGCTTTGTTTACCGGATCGATATTCTCAAGCAGGCCTTTCAGCGCAGCCTGTTGCTCCTTGATGCCCTCGCTGCCCTGCTTTGCAGACTCAGCACCAGCGCGGAAAACGCTGTTAAGGTCATCAGCTTTGCCGACGGCACCAGCCGCGGCTTCACCGAGTTTATCCAGCTCATTGCTGGCAGTTTTCAGGTCAGAAACATCGGCCCGCAAAGTAATCGAGGCGATCTGGTCTGTCATTATTTCGTCTCCTTGTGCATTACTTTGAGAGCCTCGCTTTCCATAATCTGAAGGTCAGCCATGCAGGCCGCCGCATCCTCAACCCCGTGTAACTCAAACACCCAGGGGAGAACGTTGTAATCAAGGCCGGTCGCCCCACCCGCGCCAACGCGCCATTGAGTCGCCAGTGCAGAGAAGATGGTGAATGATTTCCATACCGACGGCAGGATCCCCACCTCTTCCTCCACGTCCTCAGGCGTCAAACCAAAAGCGGCTAACTCCGCGAGAGTCGGTCCCGGCGTGTACAACGCTGCGGCGACCTGCCTCAGTTTTTTTCTCGTACACCCATCAGCTCTTTGGTATAGGCCAGGCCGATGTTGTCGAACGCGCGCGGGTAGTTCTGCAGGAGGACCACCACGTTATCGCGGTTAAACTCGTCAGGCAGTGCCCAGCCATCAACGATCTCCATCAGGTAATCGGCCTGTGGCTCGATAAGGGACTTTTTGCCTTCGGCACCTTTGCGCAGCTTCTCATCCATGGCGTGCAGCTCTTCGAGCGTCTTATGGCGGAAGGTAAAGGTCAGCTTGCCGTCTTCAGCACCGGCGCGCGGAATGCTGGCGGTAACGGAAAAGGTCGGGTTTGGGATCAGGGAGAATTGGGTCATTTCGGTTCCTTAGAAAGGTGCAGGATGGGGCCGTAAAAAAGCCCGGCGAACCGGGCCATAGTGGTTAGCTGACCGTGACTACACACGCGCCAGAGGTGATGGTCTTGCCCGCGGCGTCGGTGACTTCGCAGGTGTAAGAACCAGCATCGCCCGATGCCACAGACGGGATGTTGAACGTCGAGGCCGTTTTGCCCGGGATAGCGGTACCGCCTTTCTTCCACACGTACGTGTAAGGCGCGGAACCGCCCTGCATGACCACCGCCAGATCCAGCGCAGAACCAGAAGCGACCGATTTGGTTGCAGGCAGGTCAGTCAGGAAGGCCAGCGGCATAGCGGAGGAGTCGGCGATCGGGTAAATCTGCATATCCGATTCGAAGTTCATGCGCGCTTCGTTGCTTTCCACGGCGTTGATTTCGGTACGTGGCACGCGCTGGAACGACACTTTGGCAGAGTAGTAACGATCCGCTTTCCCGCGAGGGTTGTGGAACCAGACCGCCGTAGTGTCGCTGGAGTCGTCCAGGTCGATGAGGCGCTTGTAAATCGCCAGCTGCGGGTCGTGGGCGAACGTATAGACCTGAACCACGGCGTTTTTAAACGTCGGGATGGTACGGGCCTTATCATCTTCCAGGAACTGGACACTGATGGTCTGCTGGTCGCCGCCTTCGGTAGAAAGCGTCATAACCTGAGGCATGGTGATCCACGAGTCGATTTTGCGGAGTGTGCCTGCGCCGGTGCCCGCCGGGAATTTCTTGGTATCGGTGGTATCAAACGCTTCCAGCACAATTTTGGTGCTGGTTACCGATTTAACGCGCAGCACCATGTTATCGAGTTTGAGCCAGCCAGAGCTTACCTGGACGACATCACCCGCAAGGATCCCGGCAGCGGAGGCAACGGTCAGTTCGCATTCCGTCGCGTTGGAGGCTGATGTGAAGACAATCGGCGCAAGATAGGCCTTGGCCACGTTCACACGTGACCCGTTAGGGATTGCGAATGCCATTGCATTCTCCTGAATTGAGGAAATAAAAAACCCGCCGGATGGCGGGTCAGTAATCAGCGCGGTATTGCATGCTGACGGGAGTGGTGTAAGTGATGGAGCCGCTACTGCCGTTTGGTGCTGATGTAGGGCGATCCTGTATCGGTGGACGTACCTGCGGTGGCCCGTTGATGTAAACCGTCAAATCCCCGTCCACCAGCGGCAGTCCTTCGGGGAAGGCATCTGCAACAGACGTTGCCAGCCCTCGGGCCAGGGTCACTCCGCTGCCGGCAGGAGCGATGATGTTGATCTGGAGAATGCCCTGGTACGTACGCAACTGGCCTTCCAGGTCCTGCCCCACGGTTTGCGCCGGCAGAACATAAACACGCCCGTAAGGCGCATTATCCGGGGGAGTAAACGCGATGTTCGGCCAGGCCACTGGCAGTCCGAGGGAGGAGCAGATTACCGCAACCCGGCTCTCAAGCAGGTCAGCGATCCGCATTGACTGGTCACCGGCCATTTACGCACCTCGCTCATTGCTTCACGGAACAGCTGCGCGGCGTCCAGCGCAGTGATACCCACCATGCCGCCGGGCGCCTGACCAGAGTGCCCGTTCTCAAGCGCCGCCGCATAAGGCAGATTATTGGTGAAGTAAATCGAGCTGACCTGGCCCACCCTGAACACATCGAGCACCGCTATGCCACGGGAGTTTGAACCCTGGCCGGAAGCGTCCGGTGTATCGTTGGACTGAGTAGGCTGGCTGTCGAAACCCACATACCAGTTGTTTTTGAAGCGCCCGCCGACATAGCCCTCAGGCTTTTTGATGTCCATCGAGTCATTTACGCGCAGACCTCGCTTAAGCCGTCCCGATTTGGTCAGGTTGGCAGAGTCATCGCGAAGGGCCGCGTTATGCTCCCGCACCGCAGTGTTGTACGCCGTCGCGGTCTGGTTAACCAGCCAGATATCCGGCTGGCCCACCGGGGACATCTCAACCAGTTGAGCGAGGATTTTAATGCCCGTCAGGCGCACTACCTGATCCATCTCCTGCTTCGAACTATCCACAAATAACTGAATGGCAGCCAGGAACGGCTGATTAACAGAGCTGGCCATAGTCACGCCCTCAGCTGGATGTTGTAGGAGATGAGTACATCGGCAGGCTTAACCGGATTAGGCTGCACCACCCGCCATGCTTTGCCGTCGATCTCGATGCGGTCGTCAATGCGCACTTCCGTTTCGAACGTGGCCGCCAGCTTTTTATCGCCAGTAGTAATCAGAGAGCCATCTATTTCACGAGAGGAGTATTCAGTGACAACGCCAGTGACGGTCGCAGTGATAGTCGGGGTGGTTACCTCTTTGCCGAACTGATCGCGGGTAGTGCCGCCACCGCGGGTAAGGCGGATAAGACTTCCCGTTCTCGGTCAGCAGTCGCTTTGCGGTGTTTCGCATGCGGCGGTAGTCGATTGGCATATCACCCCCCTTTCGATGCGGATCTGATTGGCCGCCCACCACCAGCCCACGCAACGAGGAGTAGAGCCAGGGGAATGACGGTGCCGCCTTATTCGTGCCCGGTTCGTACTGGACCGTGACTGCGCCCTCTACGCGCTCCATCGTTACCGCACCACCACCTGCAACCGAAGGCGTGAGGTCAATCTCCTGCGATTCGAGAGCCAGGCGGCACTGCGCATCAACCAGGCGCTGTGGGATGGTGTCATCTGGCAGGTCAACGCCGTCGAAGCGCACGCCCGCACGCGGCCACGATAGCGGCTGTGATGCACTGGAGCGCTCGCCGCGCCATGTCTTGCCTTCCAGATAGTCCATCGCCTGCATCAGCATCTGGCCACATTCGCCATCATCCGCGGGAACGGCATATCCGCGCCCGCCGCGAACGTGCGAAGGTCAATAACGCTGGCGTAGCTGTTGAAGTCAGGCGAATGGGGATCGGCAACCAGCATTGTTATTCCTCCAGACGCCAGTCCAGCGCCAGCCAGTTATCCACTTCGTCAGGGTGAACCTCAGCGCTCAGCGGGCCGCCGGGAAATTCAGGCTCATCGCGCACCATCACCACAAGCTCAACACCCTGCTGGTCCTGCTGCTGGTCCTGCTGCTGGTCCTGCTGCTGGTCCTGCTGCTGGTCCTGCTGCTGGTCCTGCTGCTGGTCCTGCTGCTGGTCCTGCTGCTGGTCCTGCTGGACAGGAGTTTGTTCAGCGCCATTCTGCGCGGCAAGCTTTTCAGCCTCACGCTGTGCGCGCTGCTCTTTGGTCAATCCGGCCATTGGGCCTCCTGAATAAGAAAGGGGCCGAAGCCCCCTGGGTTAACCCATGATGATGGTGGAGTGTTCAGGCTGAACAGATGCCACACCCCATGCCACACCAACCTCGTAACGCACCTGACGGTACTGGCGATACAGCGCGATCTGGAAGGTGATACCAGAGACCGGATCGGTTACGTTCATCACGTCGTCAGCGGTATCGCCGCCTTTAGGCATGGCCGGGGTACGGCAAGCCAGCAGGAATGCGTTACGGTCAAAGGCAACGTTTTGGCGCGAACTCGCTCAGCACAGTGACAGTTGCCTGGTCTGCAAGATCCTGACGCAGGCCCGGCGCGCCGATGGTGATAGTGGAAGAGGTTGCCGCTACGACCATGTACTGGTTGTCATCGCCATCGAACTTCACTGCGGTTCCGGCAGCAATACCGCCAGTGCCAGCAGAGATAGCAACAATGATGTCGCCCTCTTTCTTCGCGCCGTTGACCTTATAGCCCGCAGCAGAGCTTTTCGCGGTGCGCTTGATGTTGGCGGATTCGTGCAGGTTAAAGCCCATCACACGACCAATAATGCCTTCACGCAGCAGCTGATCGGTACCGGCTTCGTTCGCTTTGAACAGTACGGACTGTTTACCACGGATGGACGCCATCGCTTCGCCGCCCAGGACCATGCGCAGGTCAGTGGTTGGGGCGCCGTTATCAGTCAGCACCTGGCGAGCGTTCGCCGCATCAGACAAGTCGTCTTTGATGCTGAACGGGGTGTCTTTCGGCGCACCAACTGCCCGGGAAGACTTGTAAGCCAGCCCTGCCAGGTCAGCGTCCATTTCGTTGCTCAGAGCGCGGAACGCCTGAGAGAACTGGTCAGCCAGGACAATGTCATAGGTACCAGATGGCCCGATGGCAAGCTGCTCTTCACCATTCCATTTGACCGGGGCCATTTTGGACTTGGTGATTTTGACGTCCACAGTACCAATGTTCTGATCACCGTCGTTTGGCGCGGTTGCTGCCGGAGTGATATCAACGGTGGTGGTTTTTGGTGCGACCGGTGCGGTCACGGTCTGGTCTTTAGCCGCGGCATCGGCTTTGGCGTTACGGGCCACCGCCGGGATAAAGCCCACCTGCTCGCGGGATACGCGATTCAGGGCGGTGAAGATGGTTGGGATGAGGCCAGTGAGGGTGTTGGACATTCAGGTTTCCTTTCGGTTAATCAACGATGCTCATGCCGCCGCCAATTACCGTTTGTTGTTCAACTGGCGGTAAGGCGTCGAAAGCAGCGCGTTTCATGGTTTTCTGCCCGGCCTGATGCTGCGACTGGTGAGAGCCACCGCCGCTGTTGCCGGACGCTTTGAGGATGTAGTCTTTCTGCGGATGCAACTCGACCAGGGATTCCAGCGCTTCATCGAAGCCAGCCAGTTCGCCGGGCTTGGTGCGGGAGAACACCTTGTTGCCCTGCCCGTCGTAGGCCACGACCTTGCCATCTTCGATTTTGAAGTTCTGGCCGAAGTGGGAACGCACGAACTCAGCCGGGATCGCCATCTTCTCGGAGATAAATTTCGAACCACCGAAGCGGCCGCCGATCATCTCGTCGTAGAGCTGGGTTTCGAGCTGTTTGGTCTTGCCGTTCGCTTCGTCCAGCTGCTGCTGGTAAACCTTGGTGATCTCGGCCTTCACCTGGTCAACGGCGCCAGCGTCGATCAGCTTCTTCTGGTCGATTTTGGTCATCATTTCCAGGGCCTCAAGCGCCTTGGTCGGGTCGGAGATGCCAGCGAATTTCGCGAGACTGGCTTCCGCCGCCTCCTTCGCCTCACGGTGAGTTTTGGCTTCACCGTTCAGGGAGGTGATTTTGGTCATCGCTGCGGCTGCATCGAACGGGAACTCCTTGCCGTCATCATGGACGTACACAGGCATACCGTTTTCAACGACCACATTTCCGTTAGCATCGAGTTTGAGTTTCATTGTTTTGCTCCAGCCTTCCGGCCATTGGTAGTAGGTCATCCGACCCGGTCACCGCGTCGCATCCGCTCAGCGGCAGGCATAAAAAAGGCCGCCCGGAGGCAGCCTGTTAGATAAATTCGACGGTTACTACGCCGCGCAGTTTGCGGGTATAGACTTCATCGCGCTTTCGCTTGTGGATCCGAATTGGGTATGGGTAAAAGCATGCGATTCCTCGCTTAACATCCGCCCATATGCAGCGTTTGACCTCGTTGCCGTTAACGAACACCCGTCGCTTACCGCGTCCGTCTCCAACGTGGTGTAAATCTTCGTTACGCATAAATTATCCTTTTAACACCAGCACATCCACGCGGCGCAGTTCGTCCAGGGTCAGGAACTCCCCGGCATCGTTGAACATCTCCGGCACCGTGATTTTGCCGTCACGTAGCATCATGGCCCGGGTTACGCCCAGCACCTGTTCCTGCCGCGCGTACGGTTGCCGGGTAAGCCAGTCGGCATAGCTGGTATGCGCTGGCACCTGCCCGTCCATCGACGCACGCGTAGCGCTGCTCAGTTCGCCTGAGGCTATCTGCAGCTCTTCCCACGATTTGGTAATCAGGATTTCACCGGAGCGACAGCAGAAGTGGATTTTGCCGGGCCCGCGCAGATAAGGGATCGCATGCCCAAGCGGCTTGCCGTCGAGCGTGTAGAGCTTGCGGTCACGGATTATGCACCACTGGCTAGTATGCGTATCCAGGGTGGAGGACCACTGTTTAGCCTTCACGATATCGCTGTTGGCCTGAGCGAACTCCTGACGCGCCGTGGCAGCCATGTGATTCACCGCGGTGCGGGTCACCACCGCCAGGTCACGCCGGGATGCATTGATCACCCATCTTCACGGTTAAGTTTTGCCGTGCCGGCTACGCGCCGGACAATCTGCTCTACGGTTTCACCCTGGAGGAAACCGGAGCGCACAGCGTTGGTGATTTTGTCCAGACGATCCGATTCAAGCTTCTGGCCCCACTCTTTCAGTAGGCGCCCCTGGAACGGCTGCGCCACTGCTGCGGCATAAACCTGCTCGGGTGCGATACTTTGCAGCGGAACGTGTTTAAGTATCTGCTTAGGGATAATGCTGTTAAACAGGTCCAGCTGATACCCGGCCTCATACTCAACGTAGCGCGTCAGCTCCCGCGCCAGCGCATCATTGACCGGTTCGTAGGCCTGCTGGTTCAGGTCGCGTACGCCAGCCAGCAGCGAAGCCAGACGGAGGGCGCTGTAGGTGTCTGCACGCTTGCCGTCCAGCAGCACCAGCAGCCTGGCCGCCAGGTCATTATCCATCTTACTCAGCAACGCCACCATGCGCCGGGCAACGCCATTACCATAGCGGGTCACATACAGGCCATGCGCTATCGTCTCGTCCTGCAGGCGATCGTTAACGGACCGGGTCATATCACACCTCGCCAGGCGGCGGTTCATTCAGCGAAGCTGATTCAGCCAGCAGTTCGCTCAGCACCACATCGGGATCTGCATCAGCGTCAATCAGGTTGAGCTTCTGCAGCGCCTTAATCGCGTCAATACGGCGGAGGTCACCACCCTGACGGAGGGACTGAATAGCCAGCGCCGCCGGAGGGTTGAACTCTTTCGACTCAACATCCAGTTCAGTGCGTACATCGACGCTGCCGCCGTCTTTCTCGCCGATGTACTCGGCCATGATTTGCAGGATGTTGTCGATCGCATCTTCCAGGCTGGTTGCCATGGTGTATAGCGGCGACTGCTCCTGCATCTTCTCTTCTGAGGTCTGATCAACAGACTTGGTCGAGGTATTGTCGGAGCGCAGCAGCTTTGCGCCAGCCTGGCGCATCTGCTCCACCAGCTCAGCCAGCGACTCTTTGCCAGCGCCGATGGAGGAGCCGGTGTGCTCGACGTACTCGAGGCCCTGTTTCTGCCGATCATTGAAACTTGCCGCAGATGAAGAACCAATTACCAGCTCCTGCCCCTCCTCCAACCCGAACACGGTGAGGATGGGCACCCGGGCGACGTGGAGGATGTTGTCCTGCTCGCTCTGGCTCTGCCAGTGCTTGACGTTCAGCAGCGCCATGTTGAGCAGCGGCGGTGAGCCGCACATAAAACCGGTGCGTTTGGTGTAGAGCGTGACCAGGGTGATGTCGCGGCGGGAGGTTTGCCATTCGTCATGTAACGTCCAGGTGGCCTGCCCCTCTGCACCGGTAGCCTTCCGGTAAATCTGCACCGTGCCCGGCGTCAGGAGGCGGATCTGTTCGACTTTCGTCTGCCCGAAGTCGTCACCGTCTTCGACCACCACCTCTTTGATGCGCAGCGACGTGAGCACGACCTTACCGCCGGTCATCTTCGACTTCCAGCCGATCACCTGGCGGGGATTCAGCATGGTGACGTACGGGCGCGCGCCGGTCGCCTTTTCGTCAGCTTTCGTCCTGACCTGCTCTGCGTCCACACGCGGATAGTCCACCAGCGCATGGGACAGACCGTACTGCATCGCCAGGCTGAAGAATGCCTGCGCCCATACATCGAGGCGGGTGCCTTCAAGGTCCACGTCTTTCGCGAACTCACGCAGCTGGTCCGGCACGTTTTCGCCCAACTGGATTGGTTCAGCGAATACGCGCCCGACGTTCTGGTTGATCGTCTCTTCGTAGGCAGGAAGTAGCGTGGCCACCGCCAGGCGCTTTTTGTAATCTTCTTTGTCCTCTTTCGGCCAGCGCGGCAGATAAGCCTCACCAAGCTGGCGCATGTACAGCGTGCCGCCCATCAGGGCGTCGTTAATGTCCCACGCCTGCACCATGTTCCCATAGTCCAGATTGGGTGTTGAAATATCAGGCATGGAGTTAGAGCCTCAGGCTGGTGACTTTGCCGACTTTCTTCGGCGGTGAATGCAGGACGGCGTAGCGCGTGCCATCCCAGTCGTGATCTTCCTGCTGGGTGTCTACGTCGTCAGGGTTCTTACTGTCGCGAACGAGCACCGGCACACGGCTAATCCAGCCCCCGGCAATAGTCGAATGCGTAGAAGGCTGGCTTCTCAGGCATGCCTGATTCCAGCTTTTTACCTTCAATCACGGCCTCGAGCATGTCAGCAAATAGCGCCGCGCCGTTCACGCGCGATCCCGGTTTTTTTATTGGATGGCACCCATTTGACGCCCCTGCGATTCCATTTTCTGTGCAATGGAGAGTTCGTCATCGCCAGTGTTGTAGATCGCACCGTCAGCAGGGCCGGGAACTACCTTCTTGCAGATGCCGGGCATAATGTTTAGTTGCCCCTGAGTTACCCCGTTGAGTTTTATCTCCTCGGGCTCAGCAAGCTCCTCTCCCACCAGACGCTTATCAATCCACGCCACGCCCTTAGCAACGTTGGTGGATGACATATTCAGCCCTTTGTTCAGCTCATCAGGCGGGCAGCCGTACCACTCGCCAATGAGGATCAGCGACCCGGCAGGCGGGCAGAACTGGCGACCATCAGGCAGCTCGGCGGTGGTGCCGTCAGCCCGCGCCCACCAGAGGTTGGAGAACGGCTTCGATTCTCCCCAGTCATGAGAGCGGTCAACCGTCCAGCTATCGGGAATGCGGAACGGCTTAATCACGTGATGCGAGGCATTCCACAGATGGTCAAAGCGACCACCGCTGGTGACATCCCATGAACCCTCTACCCAGGCTTTGCGCCGGTTAGGGTCTTTGATTGCCATCAGCGTCGCGATGTACTGCGGATCCAGATACGGGTTCTCTTTGAACGAACCGTGGATAGCGACACGCGTCAGCGTCACGTCCTCTTCTCGCTCGGTCTGAGGGTTAAACACCTTCTGCGTTTCGCGAATGATGGTGCCGCGCGGCGCAGGCTCAATGAAGCGCTTCTTAACCCATGTGTGGCCGATGCCAAACGGGTTTGTGGTGCTGAATGTCTCCAGTGGAATCGGCTTCAGCAGTGAGCCATCATCCCTCGGGTAGTTCTCGGGCCGAAAAGATGATCGCCGGCAGGAGAACATCATCTCGTAGAACTCACCAGACTGCTGCTTGGTCAGCTCGTTGAAGCCAATGAACGGGAACTCCTGACCGTGATAGTCCCAGTAGTCGCCCTCTTCCTTCCCGAAGCGGAACAACAGCTCTTCACCGGTAGGCCACACCCAGCGCAGCTCAGATGCTGACGCCAGATAACGCGCACCGTCGTTAAACAGGCGGTACATACGCTTCGACTGGGTGATGATGTCGGTAAGGTTCTTATACTCGGTATCGAATATCACGCCACGCCAGAACGAGCCATAGCCCAGGCCAACGAGGCGACGGAAACGCGCCAGCTGCGCGGCAGTTTTACCCGGACCGCGCGTTCCCTCGTAGAGAATTTCGTTACAGGGGCAGCTCAGTGAGAGCGATTGCGATCCCGGCAGAGGTTTCCAGACGGCTTTGTAATTCATCCACCAAGAACCTCGCTCTGCTGCTTCTGTGCTGCCGCTTCCCAGCTATCCACGTTGTCGCTAGTCGGTACCAGCATGACGTTGTGGGTCGCTACGACTTTCTGCTCAACCTGCTCTTTGAAGGCCTGCACGCGAACGTGCTTACCGAGCAACTCAAGGTTCCTCACCTTGTCAGGCCACTTTATCTTTTTGAGGATGGTTTCCGCCGTTTCCTCGTCGAAGTTCTGTATGGTCGTGCTGATATCAAGCCCGGTGAGCGTGGTTCGCCATGACTTAGGCCACATGCTGATCGCTTTGAGGCTGCCGTCATCATTGAGGATATCCAGAACGTCCATTTGGTCGATTTCAACTAAGCGTCGGAGCACATAATCAGCATCAATACCCACAACTTCGTTGCGCTTCGCTTTGAGTTCGGCGATTCTGTTTTGGATGTCAAGTTTTGACAATAGCTGGGCGGCGATGCGGTTTGCAGTTTTGACGCTGTACCCCGCCCGAATAGCCGCTTGCGTGGCGTTTAAGTCGATGAGGTACTCGCGACAGAACATTTCTTGTTTGTCGGTGAGTGCCATGTTTTATTCCAAAGGATTGAGTATGTCAGAAATTGTTAAACGCTCTTCTAAAAGCGCTGGGGATGCAGGTGAATACTTCATTGCCTATATGCTGTCACGCCTGGGAATATCCGCAGCACTAACAACGAGTGGTTCTAGCGCTGTAGATATAATTGCCACTATTGACGGTTCAAAGAGTATCAGTATTCAGGTTAAAGGCTCTTGGGCAAGAAGCCAGCCACGTCAATGGATGGTCGGCAAGCACATGCCTGCTGCCTCTCCTGATTTCTTTTACGTGTTCTGCAATATGTCTGAAGATATAGCCAATAAAACCTTTCCCGAAGTTTTCATCGTTCCGAGCGAAGTAGTCGCCAGCCATGCCACCTGGCATCACAGTGCCCCCCTATTCAAAATAAGCAAAGCTGATGAGGGGCAGTATCTTGACCGTTGGGATTACATAGCCGAGGCATTACTAGCAAAGTAATTACATACCAGCGCCAGAGCTTTTGCATAAAGCCATTACGATGGGTCTACCCATAGTGATGGCAATAAAAAACCGCCCGGAGGCGGTTACAGTGTTTTGTATGGCTTAGGCTTAGGGTCGCCATGCTGGATGTGGGATTTAATCACATTGTCGCTTGGCCTGCGCCCGTTAACTCCGATCAGATAAATCTCGTCATCCACCTGGAATTCAAAGACCTGATACTCCACATCGGGGGTGACCGCCACGCCACCAACCATTTCTCGAGCCTTCACCTGACAGTCAGGAACCTTGATCGTCAACTCATGCTTTTCAACATGGTAAACTGCTCCAAAACGCCCTGCTCCGAACACAGTTACGTCGAACATATGCACCTCCTTTTCATTGATGCCCTATAATTTTATCACAATGAAAATAAAGGATTTTATGTCAACTACAATAAAAAATGAGATATTCATCACCATTATCAAGCCCACCAGCAGATGAGCTTTGTAATGGTTGCTTAGTCGTCGAGTTGCAGGACACCATGCTCAAGTGAATCGGAGTAAGCAATCAGTCCGGTATACTCAGGGGTAACCTCACCATCATCCGCTTCGAACTCAGGGATTGTCACAGTGGTGATGGTGTATTGTGCCTGGCCGTCCTCTTTAGCGAAGGCTGCCAGGTCCTCAATCTGTTTTGCTGTAAGAACTACTGTCATGCTTATTCCTCGGTGATTAAAAGCCTCTCGATTTCGAGGCTAAGAATTTTCTATGCTTAAAGTTCAGAGGAGACGGTGTCCGGGCCTCAGGGTTAAGACTTTAACGAAGCATATGACCCTATATCAGGACGTTTACTTTTATGTATTAAGAATCATCCTGGTGTTACTGCTTCCGCTTGTTGAATCAGAACCACGGACCATATTTATAACTCCCTGCAAGGCTCCTACCTGCACCAGGGAATCCCATGGAACTGTCTCATGACCCGCATGAGTACACTCAGAAACATCCGTCCATAGCATGTCTTGCCCTCTCTCCAGGGGGCTTTTTTTGTCAAAAAAAGACCAGCTCGGACAGAACTGGTCAGGGTCATACAGCAATGTAGATAGCTTTTGCACAAAGTTCGACGTTATGCCTGTTCCTTCAGTCTTTCCCTCAAACCCCGGGTGCCTCCCGGTGAACTTACTCCAGTAAGCAAATTCGCATACGTCCAGCTTTTACTGGTTGCCCCACCGCTTAGGGGGATTGGCTTAAATGGCAAAGATGTCGAATCACTCGTGCAATTTGAATGTAGTTGATGCCAAAATTTTTAATGTGAGTTGTATAAAACTTTTTGCTTAGTCGGGCTAATAAATATTCAGCAGGTATTAGCCTAATCAGAAAAAAAAGTGTCATTTTCGTTATTATTTTAATACTTGGGATTTTTATTGAGTCATGCACTACATTGATATTCTCCTTGTAATGTTGACCCTCTTGGTCTCCCTTCCGAACTGCAGGATTTCATTTCGGAAGGGACATTTTTCGGAGCCATCAAGCCCACAAGCAGTTAGCTTTGCATTCACTTCACGGCTTTATACCAGGCCTGCCAGCGGTACTTATCGAGGCGCAGCTGGCGCAGGCATTCCGCAGTTTCGATATCAGCCTGCAGATCTTCATCGCTATTGGTGCCAGCGTTACTTCCCTTGCAGGGTTCCTGCATCAAATCCGCTGATGGAGTTGGCAGCGTCGATTGCCTCTCTGCGCAGCCGGACAGACTCATCGTCAAAATCACAAACGGTACGATTTGGATCCTGGACATATTTCACCACGTCACGGGTTATGGTTCGGTAGATTACCCGGCCTTCGTCTCTGGCCTGAGCGGCCTTCAGTTCGACAGGCTGAATAGCCTTTTCGGCTTTGGCCCGCTTATCAGCGGCCAGCACGTTGATGTGTTCAGCGTGGGCATACCAGCCATTCCTGTAACGTAACTCGCCATAGCCACAAGCGAGTAGCATGATCATGACAGCGAGCAGCAGAATCGTTCGAAGGCTAAAGGTCATGTTTACTCTCCGCCAGGCACATCGATCGCTCCATCTCTCGCCGGTTCTGGAGGCCTTTCCATTTCATGCCACCAGCGTAAACCCAACGGCGCATTTCTTCGCACGCCCCGTCGTGATCACCTTTGTTCAGTTTGCGCAGCAGCGTAGACTTCGAGAACGCGTCAGAACCAACGTTAAAGACAAAGCTGTAAAGCGCGGCGCGCTGATACTCGCCCAGCGGCACCCTGACCAGATTGTCTACCGTACGCTTGGCTGGCTGGAGGTCTTTCCACAGCAACTGGTCACACTCGCGATCGGTATAAGTCTTGCCCCTGACGATATCCCGCCCAGTATGGCCGTCGCACACAGTCCACACCCCGGCGACGTCTTTATAGGCCTCATACTTGCGCCCTTCGACGCCATCCTGCCCACCGAGGAAAAGTGAGGCAATCAGCATTGCACCGCCACCAGCTGCGGCGATCAGTTTATTGCGAAGGCTGCTGGTCATTGGCATATCAGTCTTCTCCAACTTTCACCGCCGGGCCGTATTTCTCCAGCGCCTTAACTTGCGCATTAGCGACCTTGCGTTTGAAATACCAGTTAATGAGTCCGGTAACGATAATCCCGGCAATACCTGCCAGTACGCCGATGGCGCTCCATTCGTCAGGACTCAGTTTTGTGAGGACGCCGTTCAGGATGGTTCCTCCTGAGGTGCCGAGGGCGACTCCGGTGACAAGTTTGCTCATACGGGACATTTCTCTCACCTCGCCAGGATGCGGGTGCTGTGTGGGTAGGGCTCAGGCTCGCCGGATGAATTAACGACAGACCTTGATGGGGGTTTCCGAGAGTCTGAAATAAAAAAAGGCCCGCTTATTCAGCAGGCCTAACTAATTAAACAATTTAAGTAGGTAGTCGTGTTACTTGGCCATTCCCGGTGCAACAACTGTGTCGAGCAGCGTCACTTCCCGACCAGGATGTCGGGTGGGGCGGTTATGGTCTGGTTCACAATTTAAAGATAGCACCAGTTTCAAAGTGGGGATAAAAAATGCCTGCTTTTACAAGCAGGCATAAATTGAAACAGTCACGGATACTCAGATAGGTGCCGGGTGCCTCCCGGGGACTCGTTACCAGTTATACGAGCCGCAAGTACATACATATTAACTGGATTGCCCCACCGCACAGGGGGATTCACCAAATATAAGCCTATACCATATATTGAAACGCACCGGTGTTTCTTTTAAATATGTGGTGGCGTTAACGGGCCTGATAAAATCTCAGTCTCTCCGTCATTACAAATATCATCACCTTGTGTAAGGTGCCAGATACCAGTAAAGATTCTGCCTGTTTCAAGGTCTTCAGTTTCGCCGTCAGTGTAATAAGCAACCTGAACTCTGCCGCCGTACTGTATCCAGTAGAATCCTTCTTCCATAATGATTGTCCTCTGCAAGCTCTGACAGAACTCATCAGGATGACATTATCTGATATGTAAACCGGAATCCAGGCTTGCTGTGCGCAACATAACCTACATCAGAGCCGGACAAAGAAGTGCATGAGTGGGTGTGATGCCGGGTGCCTCCCAGTGACCCTGCGCCAGACCACAGAACCGCGTTACTCACCTGCCTGTCTAGCCGCCCCACCGCATAGGGGGATTCACCACCCAGGCACTCTACGTGACACTATCCATAAAAGATAGTTATTAAATTATTTTCACTAATCTGACCGCAGCTTTTTAATCGTTCTGGCATCTGGCTCTCTGTTTTCTGGCAATCAAGGGGCTAACCTTGGGGTGTGCAAAAAACACACAGGAGGGTCAAATGTATAACTCTATTTTGGTTCCCATTGACGTTTCCGAGGATAGCCTGACAAACATGGTGATTCCCTTTGTTCAGGCGCATGCAGTCCTCAACACAGCAAAAGTCCATTTTCTCACGGTTGTACCTTCGCTTCCGTATTACTCATCATTAGGCCTGGCATATTCAGTAGAAATGCCAAAGATGAAAGAATTCCAGGACGCTGCCAAATCAAAGCTGGATGAGATCGTTAAGAAATTTATAATTCCTGCTGACAAAATACAACTACACGCAGTGGCGGGGTCGCCAAAGGACCAGATCCTTAAGCTTGCTGATATGATAGACGCTGACTTAATAATTATTGCATCCCATAAACCTGATATATCCACATATCTGCTAGGTTCGAATGCTGCGGCTGTTGTACGGCACGCGAAATGCCCTGTCCTGGTCGTTAGGTAGATATTACAAGTTCGTGAAGTGCACTCTGCATGAAGAACGGAGGGAGCCTCCAGAGGTGTGAGGTTCCCCAAGAATCTTGATTCTGGTTAGGAACAGTGATTTCACGGGCAACTCACGAAGGCGCAAATAATAAAAAACCCGCTCGGTGGCGGGTTTTTTAACGGTGAACACGTAATGCCCATCGTTGGAACAAAATTAACACAGATTCGGGAAAAGTAAATAGCCCATGATTGAAACGTAAGCCGTTTTCGTGAGCATTATCGTGTTATCCGCTTAAGCTGCGCTTCTGCCCAGGCTTCTTCGATATCAAATTTCGTGATCAGCTGATCGTAAAACGGCTTAACCGACTTCTTCCAGGTATCCAGGCTGATCGCATCAGTAATCTGGCAAACAGCTGCATGGGCCCTCTGTCGAAGGGATCCGCTCGTACCCTCTCCCGCCGCAGCGCTTGCAGGTGCCAAACACCGGCACGCCCTGCTTCTTCGTTTCTTTCTGGTTTACTGCCGTCCCGCGCCCCCGGCAGTCGTTACAGGCGCAGCTGACAACCTTCTTCCCTTGGCAGGTCACACATAGAACGCGGGCAACTTCTTTTACCTGGCGCCGGTTCTGATGCTGCGAGGGAATAACCTTCAGTCCCCATTTCTTTGATTTTTGAATGATGTCCTTTGCGCACCCAGACATGCTGGTTTTCATAGTGAACACGTCAGCCTCGATAAACCCCTGCCCCGCGCAGCAATCGCACGGTTTCACGCTGGCTGCGCTGCGGGAGTAGTCCTCAAACGCGAACGTGGCCAACTGATGCATTACCAGCGGCTTAACTCCTTCGCTCAACTTGCGCAGCGCGGCGACCTTATCGCATTTCGTTAGCGCGTATTCAGCCAGTAGCGCGATCGCCCTCTCCCGGTCGTTATTGCTGATCCCCATTTTGCCGAGGAAAGCGCTATAGCCCATGGCGGCGCGTTCCTGCGTCATACCCATGGCAGCCATTATATCCGTGCCGGTCAGTGAATCTGATGCTGTGGCGCGCGGGGAGTCGCTGATCATCGTGGACTTTGCGAAGTGATATTTCACGGTGTTTTCGAGGTTCATGCTGTGGCTCCTGCCATCTGGTAAATGCGAATAAAGTTACGAAGAATGCGGTAGTCCTCCAGCACCGTTCCCGGGCGGCGATAAATGCGGAGGCGCCAGCCAGCGCATGCGAAGCGATTCGATTAGTTCTGGTTTCATGCTGCCACCTGCTGTTTTAGTTTTTTGAGCTTTGCGCGATACTCGTCGCGGATCCGGATGTAGTCGTCACGCTTCCATTTCGGTAATTCGTGTGGCCCCATAAGGGCGTCAAAACGGCCTGTCCGATTTTGGCGATCAGCGCCGGGCGGTATGCCGTCAGGTTGCCGGATAGGTGGTTATTGCAGGCCGAACACTGCTTATGGCAATTGTCCTCGTCGAAGCGCAGCTCCGGGTTAGCACCGGTAGTGCGGAAATGCCCCGCGTGGTACTGTCCTTCGTGGTGGCGATCGCAGCTGACGCACGGCAAGTGGCGATCCCGGTACCGGATGAATTCGTTGAATGCATGCTGGGCCTGCTTGATGAAGTAGCTGAGAGGTTTAACTGCCTGGCGGCGTTCGGCCTGCTGCGCCCTCTGCTCTTTCTCCTCTTCACGCTGGCGCTTCTTCTCAGCACGCAGAGCCTCGGCCCGGTTCTTCGCAGTCTGCGCTTTTGGCAACGGCGGTGGCGCACTCGTAGCAGCAGACCACCTGGCCGTCACGAGCCGGGTGGAACCACTCACGACAGCTCTGGTTTACGCACTTACGGCGGGGTTTCTTAGCCATGCTCACCCCCCAGACCTTTTGGCGGAACGTCCGCGGCGTGGGCTCGAGGTACTTAACCTCCTGTCGCTCTACGCTGACGGTCCATGTTTGATAACCGGGGTTGAGGCTGCGCGTTACGGCTACGCCACGACGCTGGTACTGCCGCTGAAGTTCGTCGGCCTGCTCGGTTGTGCATTCGATGTAGTGGAACCATGATTTCGCCATCTGGTCAGCTCCCGAAGCTCAGCAGCTGCGCAGCGGCGTTCTCAGCCTCGCGCTGGTTCCTGAATGCGCGCGACAAAATCCCAGCGCCACAGGACATCGAGCGAGGCTTTGTAGAGCTGCTGGAACTCGGTCTCGTCCATATTGGCGAAGGGCGATGCTGCGGGGATGTTTCCGGAGGGTGCCGTCAGGCAGCTGGATGGTGTCGTAGTGGCCGGATTCGATGGTCACCCAGGCGCGATAGGCGTCGAAGGATTTGCACAGGCTTGATGCCATTGGTGATGCGGCGGCTGCCAACCTGCTCGAGATACTGCTCAGCAGCGTCAATCAGCGCGGTTTCGCTCCCGCCGAACGAGGCCAGAAACTTCGCATAGCCGGTCACCAGCTTGCGCTCGTTGGATGAGATAGCGCCGGCCGGTTGGCTCCCAGTATTCGAAACCAAGATTCAGCAGAGCGAAGAAACGACGGTGAAAGGCCGGATTACGGACCTGCCTGAAGTCGGCCACCAGTACGGCGCCGAGCTTGATTTTTGTTTGCAGTAATTCGCTGGTCTCGGGCGTAGCCGGGATCAGGATTCCTGATGACTGCTTGATGAGTTGTAACTGCGCCATGGTGTTCTCCGTGGCGCATCAGGTCAACGGGTGTTCAGTCCGTTGATATCATAATATCAGAGGGTTGCTTGACGTGGTAGCCGAGGCGGCGAAGAAAACGAGTTCCGGACGACAGATTGAAGATCCCTTCGTCCTCCAGCAGCGGGCGGCATGATACAAGCCCATTTCGGGTATAAACGAGACATCGACTTTCGAACGGCATAGAGCCAATGACCTTGCCGTCTGAACGCCTGATAATGTCATACCAGTCACCCCTGCTCCTTACTCTCTTTCACATCAACCCCCCTCACTTTGCTATCTACAAATACCCTCTCCCGGCGGGGAGAACTCCACTCTACAGAGCCAAAATAACAAATGGCGCAAATTTCCTAATAGGTTCGCCGGAAGAAAAATTCATTTTTTTCTGTAGCACTTAAACCATACAACAAAATACTGTATATATAAACAGTAATTATCCGTTTGGCCTAAGTATGCACATGAAAGGCATGTAGACGCAATTCCATTCATCTGATTGATTTTAATAAATTTTTACGCTACTTCCCTGTAAAAACTGACCTTTATTTTTAACACTTTGGCTGTGAAGAAACTACTGGGGTAAATACCTGATTAGAAAACCCTCAATCCCGGAATACCGAGAGCAGGCCTGCTCGTGACGGTATATTGAGGCACTGACACTTCATGTCAGGTTGATAATTTGTTGCCGCGCCACGGTTAATATCTGATCGATTCCATAGATCAATCTCGTGATATCGATCGGTATTATCGATCAGGCGAAGAAATGCCGCGGGTAAGCGGCGTTCAGGGAATGAATCAGGCGGCCTGTTCCCTCCCAGCACAGAGCTTCAGCAGGTTTGCCTGCACCAACACCTTAGTGAACGGCGATAGCATGCATTGCTATATACTTCCGATTTTGGGAGGATGAGCCTGAGAGTCTCGGTGGGTTCACGCACATTAACTTGAGGATATGTTTATGGGTTTCTGGGGAAAAGGTAATAATCCATTTTTTAACCACGACTTCGATGCCGCGCAAAGGGATAGAGAAGCACACAGAGCAAGCGAGACTGCTCATAAAGAAAAACTAGCTCACGAGCTTGATTTACAGACTCAGCGTTTGGGTGCGGATGCCGCTCTTTCGAAACTGAGGATTCAAAAAAATGCAATGGAAGCTCAGTATAAAGGGAAGATTAAGGCATATGAGGCGCAAATAGTAGAAATGCGCAAGGCTTTCTATTGGATGGCGCTTCGTTCTTGTGTTTTTGAAAAAAACCTTAACGATTTCATCGAAAAGCATCCTGAATTGAGTGAAGAGTTATTAGACAACCTTCAGGAAGCAAAAGAGCACTGTTACGCTGTTGAGTATAGAAACAAGTGGTGGAAATGGGTCAATGAGGTAGAAATTAACTTCGACATGGATTATTTGAAGTTTCCTTTCCCAAAAAGGGAATCAAAAAAATAATCTGATTCCCTATAATCAGCATTTGATCGATGTGTTACAAATCACCTATGTTTGGCGGCCTCATTCTCCGGTTCAGACTGGAGCATGGCCGCCAGCGCATCCCGCTGCTTTGTCATCTCACGCAGCGCCGCAGTGGTGCAGTCCAGCCGTTCGGCCAGGCGAGTGAACATCTTCGCCATATCAATGATCGGCGTGTCGCTGCTCATCGCCTTCGCAAACTGATGACCAACGGCCACAAGCTCTTTGTTGTTCAGTGAATCACTCATGAGATGCTCCTCGGTGCGTATAACGCTCCATGTCAAAATCGATAACTGCGCGCTGATCGCGGAAGACGCCGCTGCGACCGTGGCGGATAAGATTGCCCTGCTGTATGGCAGCCCGGATATACTTCTCGGCGGTGGTGCGATGCAGACCGAACATAGCAGCGACATCGTTGGTCGTTGCGCGGCCATGCGTTTTCACCAGCTCAATAATCCAGGCGATGAACAGGGAGCGTTCTTTACGAGTTTTGGGTCTTGGCATGGTCCGCCTCCCCCACCAGCTGGTTTACGAGGTTTTTGTGGCGTCCAACAACCCGGACCGCATCGCGCAGTTTCTCCAGGCTCGCCAGCTTGTTTTTGGTGCGGCGGATTTCTCGGGAGATCACCTGGACCGTCGGGATCACCTGCCCTGCAACATGCCGTTCGGTGAACGCGGGGATCTCGTTGACGAACTGCTCCAGCGGCTTATCGGCGTCGGTAAACGCGGGAACTGCAGGTGCTGCAGGAGATACAGGTACTGGCTCTGGTTCAGCTGGCGCCGCCGGCAGTGACCAGGTTACGCCCTTGCCCTGCCCGTTCTTCACCACGACACCCTGGCGCTCGAGCGCGCGCATTGCCGAGGTCATCCCACGCCCGTTGCGATTAACTGCCAGAGCCAACGCCGCTGTATCCATGGCGCCGTTCTTCGCCAGCAGCTCCCTGATTACTTCAGGGTCAACGGGATCAGGCGCTACGCCATGAAGTACCGGTTTAGGCGCTGGCGCCAACGCAGTGCGTTTCGCACCAGTCACTTTGCCAATGAACCAGCCGCCATCGGAAAAATCACACAGCCCCTGATCGCGCTGTTCGCGCAGCATGTTCAGAGCCTCAACAGGTTCGATATCCAGACGGGCTGCCACTTCGCGGTACGTTGCCCTGCCCATCTTTTCCAGTGCTTGAGTTACTGTTTCCATCGTTTTGCCTTCCGAAAATTATTTAACAGAGCGCAGGTGAGATACGTTCCCGCGATAGCTTGCCCAGTCGAAGTTGACCCAGATCCCGCTGTCCATTCGCAGACGATCGATGACCCGCGCGCCGAGTGTGGCAACCAACTCTTCGTAATTCAGGTTGCTCAGGATGCCTACTGGCTTCATGGCGGATAGGCGGCGATCGATGACCTGGTTGATGATCACCTTCTCACCGCTGGAGCCGCGCTGGATGCCTACTTCGTCCAGCACCAGGAGATCGACGTTACACAGGTCGTTAAGCAGCGCTGACTCAGACTGTCCGCCGTCGTAGCACTCGCGAACACGGAGCATCAGGTCAGGGATGGTCACCACCAGAACGGAGTGCCCGGCTGCCAGCAGGTGGTTGCCGATCGCCGCCGCCAGATGATTCTTTCCGGTACCCGGTGCGCCGCTGAAGACGAAACTTGCGAATCCGCCTCCGCCAAAGTTCTGCGCGTAGCTCTTCGCCATGCTGTAGGCCTGCCGCTGTTCCGGGCCTGTCACTTCGTAGTTCGCGAACGAGCAGCTGCGGTGCAGGGCTTGTATTCCGGCACGACCAAAAATCTTCTCAGAGCGGGCGCGCTGGTTTTGCTTCTCGATTTGCTGGCAGTGTTTACGGCCCTCTTCCTGCTGCCATGCCTGCCATTCTGCGACGCTGTTGAATTTTGGCTGCACGCTGGCCGGGATAAACTTCCGCAGGCGCTCAAGCGCGCTGCCGGTGCCGATTGCGTTTTTCATGTTTATCCCCTGAAGCCCGTTGGAATTTTTTGTCTGGCTGGGAAATGTGATTCACATCCCGGGCCGCCTTGCGGTTGTTAAGACCGAATTTTGGTTTGAACAGACCCTGGTACCCGTTTGCGATGCTGGTGTTGATCACGGCTACCGGATCGTGACCTTCGTCCAGGCACTCTTTCAGCAGGCGGAACGCTTTAGTGGACGGTCAGTTCAGTTTTGATGGCCTTGCCAGACTGCTGACGATAGGCAACCCACTCCCTCCAGGACGACGCATCCAGCCATTCAGGAACCGGGATACTCAACGGGTCAAACTTACCCTTCCCCCCTTGGGGGATTAGAGGGGGTTAGATCTGTATTTATATTTGTCTTTGGATGAATGTCTTTTGGTGTTCCCTGTTTTCGGGGATCCCTTTCCCTGTTTTCGGGGATAACCATCCCCGTTTTCAGGGATGGTTTGAGGGGTATTTTTGCTATCCCCATTTTCAGGGATAGCTGCCCCCTGTTTTAAGGGATAACCATCCCTGTTTCAGGGGATTGTAAAGACTGATTTCGGGGATGGAGATTACCCAAGTTAAAGCTTCAGCAGACGGGAAAGCCGCTGGGCACCTCATGCAGTTCGGCTTTGTATAAGCCCATTTATCCAGGTTGGTGTTGATCCCTATGTATCTGGTTTGGCCCAATACGGCGCAGGATGATGATGTTCCGATAGGCGAGGCTCAGAACGGCCTCAGAAACGTGCTTCACCTTCAGCGTCGTTTTGTCGGCAATGAGACTGTTAGCGATTCGATCTGATTTTTTGGACCAGCCATAGGTCAGCCGAACGATGGCATTTAGTACCCGGAATTTCGCGCCCGGATAGCTCAACGATACACAGGGCATCCTGGATCTGATTGGCTAAACGAAGATAACCATTTTCCAGATCAGCCATGCGGCTCTCCTGTTGTTCCTGCTTTGGAACGGGGAATTTGAATATCTCAGCGGTATTTGACATACTCACCTCCGCAATTACGCACTGTTTTTGCACCTGAAAGCCGTTGGTGTTCGAGCACCGCGGCTTTCGCATTTTTAGAAACTGTCATCACATAACTCCCTGGGGCCATTGCTGCTAAGCTCGCCAGAACCGGGCCGAGGGAATCAGTTGGCAGAAAACGCAATAATGCTTCTGCCGCTTCACGAACTTCCTTCTCCAGACGCTGGATTGGCTGACCCAGTAACTTAGCCTGTTGCGCTTCTGCGCACTCCTTGATGGCATCAGCGATTAGCTCTTCATTCGTTTTGCCCGTCACCAGGCCGAACTCGCGCGCTACTGCTTCGTTATCACGAGCCATCACCGCCACGGATTGCCGGAGTCAGCATTTCCAGGTACTTGTCATATTTCGGTCCGATGTTATTGATCATCCGGAAGAAGTTAAACTTTGGTGCCATGCACTGACCCGGCCAGCAGCAGGCCGCGACCACCCCTGGAAAACCACTCCTTCGCAACCAACTGCGAGATGTATTTTGCGCATCGCCGGCGTTGCCCTGTTCCAGGCCTTTACTGCCTCCCGAATGTTAGAGAGTTCGCACGATTTGCGCGGAAGCCCTTGATATTTCGATATCACAAGTCCTGGGGCCGGGCTGCTATCATGGTTAAATATTCGTGATTGCATTGGCAGTGCTCCTACTTAGGTAAACCATCAGTGGGGGTTCGGGTAGAGATCAGGGCGCAGCTCGTGGGGGGTTACGCCTGTCATTTTAAAAAATCGGGAAGATGTAGCTTGGCGGGACGATACCGTGGTCACGATTCTTCCAATGACTTACAGACATACTCGTCACACCAAGCGCGATGCTGAGCTTTCTGGCTGAGCCAGCGGCTTTAATTGCTTTATCGAGTGCGGACATGTGCTTCTCCTGCTTATTGATAGCAGAAGTAAACCACAGATTTATACATCATGCAAACTTTGGATTTATTGTATGTATAAACCAAATATTTACAATGACCCTATGAGAAAAGAAGAACCCAACCTCGTTCTGGTAGAGCGCCTTACTGAGATCACTGATCGCGGTGTTACCAAAGCAGACATGGCACGAATAGCTGGAGTCACCCCTCAGGCCGTAAACGGCTGGTTCAAAAAAGGCGTGATTAGTAAAAAATCGGCACTGGCCATAGCCGACGCTGTAGGCATTTCTGTCGCCTGGTTACTCGGTGAGGACGTTGGTGAGAAAGACGGACTCAAGCCGGACGAACAGCGCCTGCTCGAGCTTTACCGCCAGCTACCTGAAGAAGAACAGCAGAACATGCTTCGCATCTTCGCGATCCGCCTGAAAGAATTGGATGAGCTGTATGAGAAGTATATAAGCAGACGAATTAAAGGTGACGACCAGTAGCGGCCCCTGATGCAAACTAAGAGGTCATTATTAAGGACTAAATGTTTCTATCATCAACTGCTCTTTGCATCATTTTCATTTGCACTTTTCCCTGATCTTCAGCCCCTTGCGGATAAAGGAGAAGCTTACATCCAGGACTCAATGTTGTTTGCGGTCGCTGTCATCGGGATGTATTTTACTGCGTAAATTTCAAAAGCGGCGGAACATCATAGTGAAGCTAACCGACCAAAAAACATAATAATTTCGAAAGTAACTCGTTTAAAGTGAAAAAACTTTCCGATTGTTAAATTAATGTTCCATAGCAGTACATAAAGTATTTTTTCAAATACACAGCAAACTTAGGATAAGATTATGGAAACAGGATCAGTAGAAGTTGCGAATGATATGATTGATACTAATAAGAAATACTTGATTTGGAATAACAAAGGCGGAGTTGGGAAAACCTTCCTAACTTATAATATAGCGGTGGAGTATGCCATTGCGCATGATAACGAAGATGTCGTTGTTATCGATGCGTGTCCTCAATCAAAATGTTTCTGAAATTATTTTTAGGCGGTAACGGCGTCGGTGAGGAAAATCTCAATCAGTTAAGGGATAGAAATACAACTATTGCTGGTTATATCAAAGAGCGTTTTAGTAAGTCCCCATTATCCAGATTAGGAAATGAATCAAGTTACTTTGTGAAAGCTGACTCAGTAAATACTAAAATGCCACCTAATTTATACCTTTTACCAGGCGATGTAGACTTAGATATTTGTTCACGATTGATTGCACATATCGGTTCTTCGCCAGTCAAAGAGGCATGGAAAAAAAGCCGTTCTCTGTTAATTGATTTGATAGCTTCTTTCGAAGCTGATAAGACCATTTCAGAAAGACCAAAGACTTTTTTCATTGACTGTAACCCTAGTTTTGCGAGTTACACTGAACTAGGTGTAGTTGCCTCAAACAGAGTGATTATTCCTTGCACAGCTGATGCAGCCTCAATTCGCGGTATTAAAAACTTAGTAAAGCTCATCTACGGCGTGTCTATTGATAACTCAGAACAAGATGAGATGTTCCTCGATTTTAATAAAGAAGCTAAACAGAGTAAGATAGAATTTCCTAAACTTCATGTGTTTGTCCAAAACCGTTCACGAACTAATGAGAAAGACGCAGCGAAAGCATTCAAGTCTCATGCTGAAGAAATAAAAAAAAATTACAACGAATTTACTTAAAACACATTCACATTTATTTACTGAAGAAGAGATTGAAGATCGAGTTATGCATGTAAAAGATGGCAATACACTTGCTGCCATCATAAATCATGAAGGCTGTCCGCTGAGTAGCTTGCAGCATAAAAGCTACACTATTTATGGCATGGCCACTCAAGCTAACAAAGCCCAGATCGACGCTTTAGAATTAGATGTAAATAATGTCGTCAATTGTATTTAATTTTTTAGGCCCGGTTTTTAAAGCCGGGTTTTATATTTCCCTTTATTCATCAGACCCACCGCTAGACAACGAATCACCCAAAACCCCCGATCCCGACCTTAGCGTCGGGATTTTTTTTGTCTGCGATTCATCAGCCTCTTCACAAAATCCAGCACTGTAAACCGCAGATTTACATTCATCATTAACCATTAGTTGACACAATTGTAAACCAGTGATTTAATCTATCTCACTAAGACGCAATGCGAACCACCCAGGCAGGACGCCCACGAAGTAGCCGCCGACGGCATACGAATAGTCGGATGAGGTGGAATGATTAACGCGCATCAGGTTAAAGAAATGTTCCGCCAGCCTGGCGACAAGGGCAAAGAGGAAGACATGGCTAAGTTGAGATTTACCGTCGTGATCTCCGGCAGCAGTGGATATCGCACATATCAGGTTAAAGCGAATGACTGGAAAGAGGCGGATAAGATCGCCATTGACCTCCATCGCAGCGAAGAACCGGAAGAGCCGGAGTATGAAATTGGCACCGCCGCCGTAATAGCAGGTTGGCCAAAGGTCTGGTAAGGGGGAAATATGACTGATTTCGCACGTAAACCAGTACGGCAGCAGGCCGTAAAACTGAACTGGGTTGAGGTGATTGTTCGCCGTATCTGTTATCTGCTGGCGCAGAAGGGGAACCCAGATGTGTAACTCATCGAAATGCGCGTACTGCCGCAAGCCAATCGAGTCCGGGAAAGAAGTTAAAAACGTATTGATCTTCATCCGCGGTGCCCAGCTGGCGCGCGAAGAACTCAATTATTGTTCCAAGCGTTGCGCTTCGTACGACCAGATGGCCCACGAAGCCTAACGTAAAACCCGCGCAAGGCGGGGTCTACGTCCGGTGCCACCGACCAAAGTTACACCGGAATTTATACCAAAACCAAAAACACACCCAATGGGCGCTATCTCTGGCCCGGGGATCTTACATTCAAAAATGAGGATCTGACATGGAATTTTTCTACCTGGTTAAGGCCACTCAGAAGTCAGGGAAGCCTGACGCTGTAGTGTGGCTCTCCGCCAACACCCAATCACGAGCTGCGTTGCAGCTGGATGTCGCGCTGGAAGATGCAGGCATCGAAACTGGCCGCGGTAAAGACTACGCCAAGCCTGTTCGCACCGATTTCCCGGTGTTCAATGACCTGCCCGAAGAAAGCACCATCGATTACACCTGGTGCGAGCGCTACACCCTGGCCGAAGACCAGCGCACCTGGAACGTGATCCCGGGTGCCGCATCTCAGAGCGAAACCACCATCGCCCTGGACAGCGCCACTAGCAATGTGGATCTCTCTGATGCGCCGGTAATACCTTTCAGCTCTACGTTGTTGGCAAACCGCACCCAGGCTGTACGCTTCGCCGTCCATATACTGGGTGACAAATATCTTTCGGAGATCAGCCAGGAGCAGCAGATCGTCGCAAACGAATTAGCGATGGATGAGGGAAATATTTACTTCCAGAACCTGCTGCAGGCCAAAAATGATGTTCCTGATTTGAGCGAGCTGTCTGGGCATGCTGAGTGGAAATTGGTCCAGGCCATCAAAGACGTTTTCCCTCAGGACAAAGTGCACGAACCGGCGCAGATGGCCGCCTTCATGTCGAGCTGGATTAAGGCAGAAGCTGGTGCTCGCAATCAGCTGGTTGAAGACTGGAAGAGTGGAAAGCTCCCGGCCAAGGATGAGCCTGATTACTGGTATGAGAATGGCCTGCGGGTCCATAAAACCGGTGATGAGTTTACTCGTTATCCAGCCAGCAAACTGCCATTCCGCCAACAACTGCTGGCTCAACTGACGGTGGACGAACTGCGCCATCATGTTAACCGCGGTGAACATGCGGAACTGCATGCGCTGGAAATGGATACCGACAATAGCTATGTCCAGACGCTCCTGCTTGCTGCTGAAAGCTGCCCAGAGTTAAAGGATTTCGACACCAAGGCTCTGTGGAGCTATGCCGACGCGATCCGAAAAGTATTCAGCAAGGATAAACGCCATGAACTGGCTCTGGTCCTCCGCTTCACCAGAATCTGGGTGTCTACTGAGGCTAGTGACCACGAAATCCTGACAAGTGAATGGGCTGCAGGCACCCACATTGATGGTGTTGGTGTCCCACAAGACGAGAAATCCGAAGAGCCACAACCTGCCGAACCCTATAAGCGTGCGGTGCCGCAGAACATGGCGAACCTGAGCATCGAAATAGCAATTGCACAGCTTTACCCGGATGCCGTACCCGGGAAAATTAACCGTGCTCAGCTCATGGCGGCTAAAGAGCTGGCTGACAAAAAAGATGAGGCCCACTCCAGAGCGCTCAAGGTGCTCGGCAAAACCTCTGACATTACCGATTACAACGCTGACAGTATTTTTGGTATTGCCCGTGCAATCCCCTGGAGTGATGAGTTAACCACGGTCGAACTACGTAAGCAGGTTCGTGAATGGTTCACCGCGAACGGAATCTATGAAAATGGCGAGCGTTCGAAGGGCTATCCAGAGTGGGATGAAGATCCTCGCGCAGGCCGCCAGACGAAAGTGGAAGAGCCAACCCGCAAGGAAGTAGATGACGGATTGGCTGCAGCCCGCGGGGAATTCGTTGAAGGCATCAGTGACCCAGCAGATCCGAAATGGGTTAAAGAAGACTTGGCCGCCACCAGCCAGCCACAGGTCGCTAACCTCGGAGGCGGCGTGTTCTCTATCGATGGCCTGCTGGGGGGAAATACTGACCCGGTCATCAATACCCCCTCAAATGCATTCGAAAAAACGGAAACAGTAACGGAGAACTCCAGCGATGTGCAGATGGAAGAGGCTCAGCCAGAGAAAGTCGAAGTTACTGATGCGGTATCACCAAGCGAAAGCACTGATGCAGCTGATCCGCAAACAGATGCCCTGAAGCCGGCAGAAGTTCTGGCCGCCGCCGTGCCAGAGCTGGCGAACGCCACGCAGCCGGAAGTTACCACCGAAGCGCCGGAGGAAACCGCCAGCGCACCGGAATACCCGGCGTACTTCGAACCGGGCCGCTATGAAGGTCTGCCGAATAACGTCTACCACGCAGCGAACGGGATCAGCAGCACCCAAGTGAAAGATGCCCGTGTCAGCCTGATGTTCTATCACGGCCGCCATGTGACTAAGACTATCCGCCGCGAAAGCAGCGAGGCGCTGACGTTCGGTAGTCTGGCTCACACGCTGGCCCTGGAGCCGGAGAAACTTCACGAAGAGTTTGCGGTGTTCCCTGGCGTCCCGGAAGAAGCGTTCACCACCACCGACTCTATGAAGGCGTTCATTCGCGAATATAACGCGGATAAACCAAAAAGCCGAGCAGCTGAAGCTCACCGGCAAGAAAGATGAACTGCAGGCGGCGATCCGCGCAGTGAACCCGAATGCCATCTTCGCTGATGAGTTTGAGCAGGAATGGCGCGATAGCGTTGCCGGGAAAACCATTCTGTCCAGTGAACAACTGGCGCTGGCCACTGCAATTCAGCAGGCCCTGCTGAACCATGAATCGGCCGGGAAACTACTGCGCCACCCTTCCCGTTCAGTAGAAACCAGTTACTTCGGTATGGACGACGAAACCGGCCTTGAAGTTCGTGTACGCCCGGACCTTGAGGTTGAAATCAACGGCGTTCGTATTGGCGTTGACCTTAAGACGATCAGCATGGGCCGCGTTAAGCAGGATGGCCTGCGCGCCAAACTGCACCGGGAAATCATCGACCGCGATTACCACCTCAGCGCGGGTATGTACTGCACCGTCGCTGACTTTGACCAGTTCTTCTGGATCTTCGTCAATAAAGACGAGGGCTACCACTGGGTGGCGGTTATTGAAGCTTCAGACGATCTGCTGGCGCTGGGCGTACAGGAGTATCAGAAAACCATGCACGCCCTGGCTCAGGCTTATGACACTAACTGCTGGCCAGCGCCGATCACCGAAGACTACACCGACGAACTGAACGACTTCGACCTGCGCCGCCTTGAAGCGCTGCGCCTGGCTTAATGGAGATAATGACCATGCAAAACACCAATATCATCGCCGCAGAGCAGACTCCAAACACTATCTCTGCCAGTAACGCTGTATTCAACGTTCAGGCACTCGGCCAGCTGACCGCATTTGCTGAACTGATGGCGCAGTCTGCTGTGACTGTACCGAAACACCTTGCAGGTAAACCAGCCGACTGCATGGCGATCGTCATGCAGGCCATGCAGTGGGGCATGAACCCTTACGCGGTCGCTCAGAAAACGCACCTGGTCAACGGCGTACTAGGTTACGAAGCGCAGCTGGTGAACGCGGTTATTTCCAGTTCAAGCGCCATAGTGGGACGTTTCCATTACGAATACGGCGGCGACTGGGAAAAGATCGCCGGTAAGAAAGACGGCCGCGATGAGCTGGGCCTGTTTGTCCGGGTTTGGCGCTGTCCTGCGCGGCGAGACGGATATCACCTGGGGCGAGAACATTTACCTGGCTGACATTACCACCCGGAACTCCCCACTGTGGAAAACGGCACCCAAGCAGCAGATCGCCTATCTCGCGGTGAAGTACTGGGCGCGCCTGTACTGCCCTGAGGTCATCCTCGGCGTCTACAGCCCGGATGAAGTTGAACCGCGCACCGAGAAGGAGATCAACCCGGCACCGCAGCGCGTTAACTTAGCTGACATCCACAGTGACACTGTAACAACAACCCATAGCGCGCAGGAATCAGCCGCCAACGTCGATGCTATGGCCGATGATTTCCGGGATCGGATTGATGCTGCCGAAACATTGGAGGCTGCCGCAGCCGTTGGCAATGAAATCAACGATGCAAAAGCTGCGCTTGGAACCACCCTGTTCACCGAACTGAAAAACAAGGCCACGCGCCGTTACCACCTGGTAAAGCACCGCAATGCGGTCGAAGCGGCGATTAACTCCCTGCCACAACCGGGCGAACCGGGAGCAGTTGAGCAATTCGCTGAAGCCGAGCGCGTGCTGGCAGCAGCGAAACGACACATGGGCGATGACCTGCACGATCAGTTCAGCATCACCCTGGCAGATATGAAACCGGAATACGTGGCCTAAGGGAGGCGGGAGGGTTCGCCCTCCCGGTAACGACATGACGAAAATTACAGAACGCGGAATGATTTTCAACGCTGAGATGGTGCGTGCTCTCCTGGGATGGCCGGAAGACGCAGACCCGACGGATTATGAAGGTCCAGCCAGACACTCCCGAGTTTGGCTTACGACGCATTATTGAGTCGTCCATAGCCAATGAGATCGGAATGTATTTTTGGTCTCAAGACGACGCCCGAGGAATTAAAGCACGCTCAAAGCCGTTTTCTTGCCCATACGGTGGCGTCGGCGATCGCATCTGGGTGCGCGAGACATGGGCGGAAGCAGGTGCCGGGGCGCCGGATCTGAAGCTCTACCGGGCGAATTACCCTGCGCATGTTCCTTCGCATTACGAGAACGTGCCACCAGCTGAGGAGATCCGCTGGACACCCAGCATTCACATGCCGCGCTGTGCCAGCCGGATTCTGCTGGAGATTACCGATGTGCGGGTCGAGCGGCTGAACAGCATCAGTGAAGAAGATGCGAAAGCTGAGGGCGCACCGACTGAATGTTGTGTCATTGGTGATAAGCACTTCCTTGGCTTCCGTAGCCTTTGGAAAAACATCTACGGCAACGACAGCTGGCAGGCCAACCCCTGGGTCTGGGTGATCGAGTTTAAGCGTATCGAAGGTGATGACCATGAAACTGATTAACCGCAGCACACATTCACCGCTCGCGCGACAGGCCTGCGAGCTGGCGCTGGCAGCCCACGCAGAACGCTACGGCGATTACGGGCGCAGCCGGATGAAAGAGACGTACACGGTGCGAGTGGAAGGCGTGAAGGTCTGGGTGGAGGTGGTGAACCGCAAAGCGAGCTACGTGGCCACGGCGATGACGGGCATGCGCCGCCTGCGATCTTTATCCGGGCAGGCCGCCTGATATTGAAATATCACCGAGCAACCTAAAACAGCTAATGGCTGTGCCGGGTGCGGAGAAATAGCCAGTTCGCCCCGGCATTAAGTTTAAGTGGAGAAAGGTATGAGCGAAGTAATCATGATGGTATCGCCCGGGAAATGGGTGTCTGAGGAGCAGTTGATAGCCCTGAAGGGGATTAAAAAGGGGACGCTAAAGAAGGCGCGGGAGAAGACTTTCCTGGAGGGGAAGGAATACAAACACGTCTCTTTTGACTGTAGTCCGTGGGATAACAGCCCGTGTTTTTACAACCTGGATGAGATCGACCGCTGGATTGAGCGTCAGGCCTCAGCGAAACCGCGGCGACAATCTGCTTAAATACTCTGACCATCAACCAACGAGGAATCGTTATGAAATACCCAACAGGAGTGGAAAACCACGGCGGTACACTAAGGCTGTGGTTCATCTACAAAGGGGTCAGAGTGCGTGAAAGCCTGGGGGTGGCTGACACCCCCAAAAACAGAAAAGTGGCCGGCGAGTTACGGACGTCGATCTGCTATGCCATCAAAACCGGCACCTTCAATTATGCCCAGCAGTTCCCCTCCTCCCAGAACCTGGCGCGGTTCGGGGAGGCAAGGCAAGAGGTAACGATCGGGGAGTTGTCCGGAAGATGGCTTGCACTTAAGGAAATGGAGGTGGCTGAATCCTCGCTCAACACTTACGGTCGAGTCATCGCAAATGTCATGGCTATTATTGGGCCTGACACCATCCTCACCTCAATCACCAAAGAGAGCATGCTTGAAGTCCGGAAGGAATTGCTGACCGGTTTCCAGGTCATGAAGCAGGGACATAAAACACCGAAGCGGGGTCGATCCGCAGTTACTGTGAACAACTACATGACCGTGTTGTTCGGTATCTTCCAGTTTGCGGTTGAAAATGGCTACATTTCAAAGTCACCAATGAACGGTGTGGCCCCTCTGCGAGAGTCCCGCCCGGATCCTGACCCCATCACCCGGGAGGAGTTTCCTCGCCTGATTGACGCCTGCCACCATCAGCAGAGCAAGAATCTGTGGGCTATCGCCGTTTACACTGGATTGCGACCGGGTGAACTGTGCGGACTTGCCTGGGAAGATGTGGACCTGAAAGCGGGAACAATCACCGTCAGAAGAAGCCTGACGCAGAAAGGGATCTTCACACTGCCGAAAACCAATGCCGGCACTAACCGGGTTGTGCACCTGATCGAGCCTGCACTCGAGGCATTTAAAAGCCAGTATGAAATGACCCGCCTCTCTCAGGAGCATAACGTACCCGTTAAGCTGAGGGAGTACGGAAAGAAAGAGTTCAATAAGTGTACGTTTGTCTTCCTGCCGTCACTGACAGCCAGGGCAGGGAATTACGGCAAGCACTTCTCCATCAACTCCATAGGGAACTCGTGGGATGCGGCGATGAAAAGAGCCGGCATTCGCCACCGGAAATCGTATCAGTCGAGACACACCTATGCGTGCTGGTCGCTTTCTGCAGGAGCAAACCCGAACTTCATTGCTAACCAGATGGGGCATGCCGATGCCCAGATGGTATTTCAGGTTTACGGGAAGTGGATGGAAGAAAACAACTTGGACCAGATCGCATTGTTGAGTTCAAAATTAAGCGACTTTGCCCCAACGATGCCCCACAGCGACAGGACTGCTGCATAATATCTTTAAATATCATCGATATACCCCTCTTAGCGCTGAAAATCCATGAATTCTAACGCGGTGCCCAGCCACCCGGATACCGCGGCTTTGATCAGGTCAGATGTGGATCTTTCATGTTGTACTTGAGTCATAATGGCTATCTCAACAGGGTAAGATGCGTACCGCTAAACCGCATTCATAGTAATTAGAACGTCAGCAACACCTTGCAGCACTGCCGCTGGTCTTTCTCAAACAGTTCGATGGCGTCTTTAACATGTTGATACTCAAAGGCGTGAGTAATCAGCTTGTCGGGGTCGATAAGCCCCTTCGTCAGCCAGTCGTTTACCACCGGGAACTTATTGGCGTTAAGACGGGACGAGAAAATGGAAATCTCTTTGCCGGTAATCCCCTGCTGCACGATCTGGCTCGGCTCGCTGGAGAAGCCCATCAGCACAATACGCGCCGCAGGCGAAGCCAGCGTGACCGCTTCCTGCAGAATGGACGGATGGCAGGCCGCGTCGATAATCAGCGTCGGCTTAATGCCCTTCTCTTCCAGCAATGCTGGCAGGGACTGGCTGCCATTGTTGATGACCCAGTCGGCTCCGCTGCGCTCGGCCATTGCCAGGCGCTCGTCGATGCGATCGACCACAATCACCTGTTTCACCTTATAAACGCCTTTCAGCGCCTGAACGGTGACCAGCCCCATCGGACCCGCACCATAAATCAGCGCCACGTCCTGTTCCGTTGGGCTGGCGTGGCCGGTGACGTTAGCTGCAATGGTGAATGGCTCCACCATCACCGCATGCTTATCACTGATAGCATCCGGGATAACCCAGGCATTTTTAGCCGGTACTACAGCGTACTCACTGAAGCCGCCGTCGCGATGGACGCCCAGCACCACCAGCGAGGTACAGACGTTCGGTTTGCCGACCGAGCACGGGTAGCAGTGGCCACAGCTGATCACCGGATCCACCGAGACGCGCTGCCCCAGGCGAGCGGTATCGACGCCGTCGCCGACGGCATCAATCACGCCGAAGAACTCGTGGCCGATCACCCGCGGATATTTGGCGAAGGGGTTATGGCCGCGATAGATATGGCTGTCGGAACCGCAAATCCCCGCCAGCTTCACTTTGACGCGCACCTCGCCCGCCGCGGGGGTCGGTAACGGGCGATCTTCGATCACCAGCGTATTGGGTTGTTGAATGACGATACTTTTCATTTTCGGCTCCTTTACCAGTTCCACAGCGTGCCATCTTCAAGACGTGCAACCGGCAGGTAGGCTGGATCGTAGGGATATTTCGCTGCCAGTTTTTCGTCAAAGTCGATACCCAGCCCTGGCTTCTCGCCCGGATGCATATAGCCGTCTTCAAACGTCCAGTTATGGTGGAAGACTTCCAGCATCTGCTCGGAATAGCCCATGTACTCCTGCACGCCAAAGTTCGGTACCCACAGGTCAAAATGCAGTGCCGCCGCGTGGCAAATCGGCGACAGGTCCGATGGGCCGTGCGAACCGGTGCGTACCTGATAGAGCGAGGCAAAATCGGCAATCCGGCGCATCCCGGTGATACCACCCGCGTGGGTGATGGTGGCGCGGATATAGTCGATTAACTGCTCTTCGATGAGCTGCTTACAATCCCAGATGCTGTTGAACACTTCGCCCCACCGCGATCGGCGTAACGGTATGCTGGCGGATCAGGCGGAAGCACTCCTGGTTCTCTGCCGGGGTCGGATCTTCCATCCAGAACATGCGGTACTGCTCGATGCTCTTGCCGAAGCGCGCGGCTTCAATGGGCGTCAGACGGTGGTGCATGTCGTGCAGCAAGTGTTCATTGAAGCCATATTTGCTGCGCACGGCGTCAAACAGTTTCGGAGTAAAATCGAGGTACTTTTCGGTTGACCACAGCTGTTCTTCCGGCCAGTTACCTTTGGTGGCGGGTTCATACGCCAGCCCTTTCCCTTTAGACATGCCGTAAGTGGTTTTCATTCCCGGCACACCGCACTGAACGCGGATGGCTTTGAATCCCATCTCTTTATGGCGAGCGTAATCTTCCAGCACATCGTCAATCGTGTGGCCGGTGGTATGGCAGTAAACCATTACCCCTTCACGGGAGGCACCGCCCAGCAGCTGGTACAGCGGCATATTGGCGGCTTTGGCTTTGATGTCCCACAGCGCCATATCGATAGCAGAGATCGCCGACATGGTGACCGGGCCACGACGCCAGTACGCGCCTTTATAGAAGAACTGCCAGATATCTTCGATGCGGTGGGCATCACGACCAATCAACTGCGGGCAGAGATGATCTTTCAGGTATGAGGCCACGGACAGTTCGCGGCCATTTAAAGTGGCATCCCCCAGGCCAACGATCCCTTCGTCGGTAGTAATTTTCAGCGTAACAAAGTTGCGCCCTGGGCAGGTGACAAAGACTTCAGCCCCTACAATCTTCATATTTCGGTTCCTTACATCTTTCGTTGTGATGAAGGAAATTTACGCAACAACCCTACTACCATACAAGTATGAAGATCAAAAAACCCTCGCTGGATCACACAATGAGGCGCTTACGCGCGCCCCCAGCCTGCCACGATAATCAACATGCCGCACAGGGCGATCACTGCACCGGCCCAGTCGTAAGGGCTTAACTTCACGCCATCCACCACCCGTAACCACAGCAGCGCCGTACAGACGTATACGCCGCCGTAAGCAGCATAGACGCGCCCGCTGGCCGCAGGATGCAGGGTTAGCAACCAGACGAAGAGTGCCAGGGAGATGCCCGCAGGAATGAGCAGCAGCACCGATGCGCCTTTCTTTAGCCACAGCCAGGGCAGGAAGCAGCCGATAATTTCGCACAGCGCGGTGGCAAAAAAGAGCAGCGTTGTTTTAAACATATTTAGCGTTGTCTGAGGAGTGATGCGTTATCATACCTGAATGTGAAAGGATCCTTTTCCACATGCCTGATGTGGGTTTGCCCTTAACATGGACTGTTATAGAATCTGCGGTGGGGATTCAAATTTCCACCATCCATAAGGAAATTGCTATGCGTAAATTGAGCACACGTCTCTGTCTGGTTGCCGTGCTGGCTACGGTCTTCGTCGCGCCAGTATCCGCCAACACCAGCAAACTGATTATTGAATCCGGCGACAGCGCTCAGAGCCGTCAGAATGCCGCCATGGATAAAGAGCAATGGAACGACACCCGTAGCCTGCGCCATAAGGTGAATACCCGCGCAGAGAAAGAGTGGGATAAAGAGGATGTGGCCTTTGATGCGCGGGATAAATGCCAGCAGAGCGCCAACGTCAACGCCTACTGGGAGCCGAACACCCTGCGCTGCCTGGATCGCCGCACTGGCCGGACAATGACTCCCTGATCTCTGACCGACCGTACCGCGCAGCCTGCTGCGCGGTGCTTAGTAGTATTCGATACTGTTTTTGATGGTGTACTTGCGCGAAACCGCAGGCTTTACGGTCGCATCCACAATCACCAACTCGCACTCCTCCGGGTTGTTATGCCGGTCGTACTGGCAGGTCTGCTTCACATTGCCCAGCGGTTTATCGTTCAGCAGGCTCACGGCGGTATAGTCCATTCTTTTACGCTTGTCGGCAGACGGTGTTGCCGTAATCGACAGATGCTGCTCCCCGGCCACGGTGGTTTTACCCAGCGGATAGCCGTCGGTGTCGTAGCGATAACGGACTTCCATATTTTTGCCGTGGGCGCTGACGATAAACCCGTTGTCATCGGTATCCCATGAAATGCCCGACGCAGGCATCTCTGCCAGCTGGCATTTACCCTGCAACCGCAGCTTTTTCTGCTGCGTCTGGGCATCGAGATAGTAGTTAGCATCCAGCACCAGGGCGATGCCGGAGTTCGACTCCAGATCCTGCATTTCCAGGCTATCCAAAACAGCCCTCTGCCGATAGCGTGCCGCTGACGCGCTTCGCCACTTCCCCTTTGTCATTGAAAAGTGTCTGGGCTGAAGTCCTTCACCGGCCCGCGAAGCGGATCAAAATCGAACTCATTAGAGAAGCTGGCCATCTCTGGCGTAAACGACAGCGGCGCACTGGCGTTGTCACACCCCGCCAACAGACCTGCCAGAAGAAGCATAAGCGCGTGTTTATTCACATGACCTACCAATAGATGAAGATAATTCCCGGTCATATTAGCCAAATACAACCATTTACATTAACCCTGCTACTATTATAGTCACACCCAGTCGTAAGGAGGCAGAGATGAAACGGTTACCCTGGATTACTGCACTTTTGCTGGCGGGCATTGCCCCGGCCGCGCTGGCGGCACCTGATAACTGCGAGCGGATTAAAAGCGATATTCAGCAGCGAATCATCAACAATGGCGTACCGGAAAGCGGCTTTATGCTCAACATCGTGCCGAACGATCAGGCCGATAAACCCGACGCCGAAGTGGTCGGTCATTGCGCCAACGATACCCTTAAAATCCTCTACACCCGCACCAGCAGCGGAAATTACCCGGTAAGCGGAGGTGGCACTCAGGCCCCGGCCGCCGCGCGAACCGCAGTAGAGATTATCCCCCGCCCGGGCGGGGGAATCCCCTTTGTTTTGATATACATTAATATTATCTCCCCCTTAATAGGTAACACTGCCACTCCATTAGCCTGATCCTAATCACGGCTTAAAACGTTCATAGATAACGAACATTATGGAGTGAGCCATGTCAGATAATGCGCCAAAGCGGCGGGATCAGCCGCCGCACCCTCGTTAAATCTTCTGCCCTCGGATCCCTTGCGCTGGCCGCCGGCGGCTTGTCATTACCCTTTGGATTACGCCCTGCCGCAGCCGCCCTCAAACAGGCCCAACAATCCGGCCAGGATAAAGTGGTCTGGGGTGCTTGTTCGGTTAACTGCGGCAGCCGTTGCGCGCTACGTCTGCACGTGCGGGACGACGAGGTATTCTGGGTCGAAACGGACAATACCGGCGACGATATCTACGGCAACCATCAGGTTCGAGCCTGCCTGCGCGGACGCTCGATCCGGCGGCGAATTAACCATCCTGACCGGCTGAATTATCCCATGAAGCGCGTCGGTAAACGCGGCGAAGGCAAGTTCGAACGCATCAGCTGGGATGAGGCGCTGGATCTGCTCGCCAACAGCCTGCGCGACGTCGTGACTAAATACGGCAACGAAGCGGTCTACATTAATTACAGTTCCGGTATTGTTGGCGGTAACCTTACCCGTTCTTCGCCCTATGCCTCTCTGGTAGCGCGTCTGATGAACTGTTACGGCGGTTTTCTCAGCCATTACGGTACTTACAGTACGGCACAAATTGCCTGCGCGATGCCTATACCTACGGCAGCAACGACGGCAACAGCACCTCAGATATCGAAAACAGCAAGCTGGTGGTGATGTTCGGTAATAACCCGGCGGAAACGCGCATGAGCGGCGGCGGGATCACCTATTACCTTGAGCAAGCGCGCGAACGCTCGAATGCGCGCATGATCGTCATCGATCCTCGTTACACCGATACGGCTGCCGGACGCGAAGACGAGTGGATCCCGATCCGTCCGGGCACCGACGCCGCGCTGGTGGCCGGTATCGCCTGGGTACTGATCAACGAAAATCTCGTCGATCAGCCCTTCCTGGATAAATACTGTGTCGGGTACGACGAAACGACGCTGCCGGAAGGCGCCCCGGCCAACGGCCATTACAAGGCGTATATTCTGGGCCACGGCGGAGGATGCCACCGCCAAAACCTCGGAATGGGCCGCAGCTATCACCGGGATCCCCGCCGACCGTATTATCAAGCTGGCGCGGGAGATCGGTACGGCTAAACCTGCCTATATCTGCCAGGGCTGGGGTCCGCAGCGCCAGGCCAACGGCGAATTGACCTCTCGCGCCATCGCCATGCTGCCGATCCTCACCGGCAACGTCGGTATTAACGGCGGCAACAGCGGCGCGCGTGAATCGACATACACCATCACCATCGAGCGAATGCCGCTGCCGGAGAATCCGGTCAAAACGCAGATCTCCTGCTTCAGCTGGACCGACGCCATCGCCCGCGGGCCGGAGATGACCGCCACCCGCGACGGGGTGCGCGGCAAAGAGAAGCTCGACGTGCCGATCAAGTTCATCTGGAACTTCAAGGACTTGAAGCGGACCCTTAGTAGGCCTGAGGTCCTGCATTGAGTCAAGACCTTGTGTGTCATTCTTTGTGCCAGACTTGTGTCATTAGACGGGATGTCTAGACGGCTGGTCAGGACCCCCGGTGGCCTCGGTCTGGACTTGAGGTGGGCCTATGGGGGGGAAGTCTGCTGGCTTAATGTATTAGATGGTCATTCACATTTTTCTGTCAGAAACCATCGGTCCCACTGTGAGTCCAAACCTAAGGACCTAGAAGTCCACCCACAGCCTTAGACAGAGTGTCGAACACATCCACACCGAGTCGACCAGAGAGGACCATGTAGAGACCCACAGAGAGGAACACGAGTTTATAGACCAGAGTCAGGAGGGACTTCAGGTCTGCGGAAGTCATAGACATACTGCATACTACCATACCAGTAATGAGGTCCAGACCCTCAGGTCCAGACCACAGTTATCATGATGATTGGAATGATTGAACGGTAGGCACTTTACGTCTCACCCATTGTTCAGCTTCAGCCAGTGACCAGCATAGCCGCTTATAGACTCTGCGTGTCATCCAGATTGTTGCTTGATATCGTCCACCCTCCACAGGCTGTATGGATGTCTTAATCACAGTGATAACCCACCACCTGAAGTCCTGCTGATATTCAGTCCAGACTTACCCCTGCTCATGGTCTTACCTCCCTCGGTCTCCTGACCTTGGGTATCGACTACAGCTTGCTGAGCGTCATCTGGAGGAGCTACAGGAGGAGCTACAGGAGGCGGGACCGAAGCCCCACCTTGAGTCCCACCACCACCTGTCAGGCCCTTGGCGATGGACCTGAAGCCTTTACTAATGCTCTTACCCATTGGTCTTACGCTTCGGTCTTGGTGAACTTCAGGCGTTTGACTACAGGCAGGACGGCAGTAGCTGAGCCAGTGCCCATCTTGACGGTCGTAGCAGCTTCAGCGACAACGAACACTTTACCGAGGATTTCCAAGTCGTGGGACTGAGAGTCGCCATCACGTGAAAGGACGACCGTAATATTCTCACCGTCGTGACGGAAGCAGCCGAAGCTCAGGGCCGTGAAGCGTTTAGCCAGCATGAACACACCTTTGTCCTCACCGTTGTAATACGCGATGTCGGTACCCAGCATATCCACGATAGCGTCTTCACCAGAGAAGCCCTGTTTAGCAGCCAGACGGGACAGCGCTTTCAGTTGGGACTCATGGGCGATGATGCCGTAATCAGACACTTCAGAGCCGAAAGAGGACTCGGTGTTCTCAAACAGAGCGTCCATGATAGCGTCTGCCTTAGTGGTCAGGCTTCCAGTCAGGACTGGCAGCTCTACGGTCTTCAGCAGCTTGGAGGACTCCAGAACGTCAACCATGCGAGCGTTGATGGTACGGACCACATTCTCACAGATGTTCATAGCGTCCTGCTGGAGTGTGCCATGAGTGAAACCAGTGGAGGACTTGGCGTCCCACAGTTTAGTTTGCTCCGAGATGAGGATTGCCTGTTCGATAGGTTCGACGACAATCTCCTGACCAGACGGAACGGTCACGACTTCAGGTCGCTCACCACCGCGTACAGGGACGACCACAGAGCGGTCAGACAGAGTGTGGGCGATGATTGGGGTAGGCAGGCTATTGCGGGTAGGCAGGACTTCTACAGGGAACGGGATGTTCTCTTGAGCGTCTTTAAGTACACCGTTCAGCATAGCCTTAACCGTCTTAGCTAACTGGAGGGCATAGACCTGCGGGTCAGCGTTAGTCGGCAGACCTTCATTGACCTGAATGTTGTCGGTGTCGGTGATACGAACAGGCTCAATGCCGAACTGGAAAGCGTCTTTAGTCATAGTCATAATAATCAATCTCCTAAATTAGTTTGGATACTGTGGGTCCCGACATCGGGTCAGGACCACTTGTGTGTCTGTGTCTTAGAGGCTGTCCATCCAGTTACCGCCTGACTCAATGTCAGCGACAATAGCGGCACGGGAGCGACCAGCGGAATGGGTAGCACTGCGGAGGTTCTCACCATAGGTCCGGCGCCTCAGCTTTGACCTGTTCGCGGCGCTGTAGCTCTTTCTGCCACTCTGCATCGGTCATGTTCTCTTCACGCATACGCTCAGCCTGAATGCGCTGCTCTTTAGCGATACGCTCAGCCTCGGCTCGCTTGTTCTGCTGGCGACGTTGGTAGGCGGTCATCAGGTCATTGCTGAAGAAGTTTCCAATGGTCACGCCAGCTTCAGCCAGAGCTTCCAGTAATTCCATGGACTCGCGGCTGGTGGCAGGCAGTCCTGACAGGTAGCCCGGAATCAGGGTCTTAATAGCGAAGGACAGTGGGTAGGACTGACCGTCCAGACTCACAGTGTTTTCGTAGAGATTGATGTCGGTGACAGACAGTTTCCAGTCTTGGTTATTGAACAACATAATGAATACTCCTCTTGAGAGTTGAGACTATCGGTCGACCACAGGCGTGTTTAGTCCTGCGGCGTCTCCCCGCATCGGTCATCTCAAAAGGTTTAAAATTAGGTATTAAGTAGGTGAGCTGCTAACGGTTAGGCGCTAGCTTGCTAGCTGACGGCAGTTTCATAGCGACCAGTTGCGCTATCAGCTCGTCTCGTGATTGGTGCTGGCGGGTCTCATCTTCCGGGTCTAGACCAAGCTCTTTCAAGATGACTTCAGTCTGGTAGCCACGGTAACGGAGAGTCATGCGGCCCTCAGGTGTGCGCGGGTCAATCATCTTAGAGTCCCTCCAGCTTGCCGGATTGGGCCTGCTTCAGGAGATGCTCTTGCTTCTGCTGGTCGGTGCCAGTGAAGGCAATAAGGATGCCTCGCAGTTTATCGACTATCGCAGGCTTACCGAAGACCTCCAATCCCTTAGCGTTGAAGCGAAAGTTATAACCACCTGCTGAGAACTTCTGGTCTGACGGCTTAATGATACGGAAGCAGTCGGAATACTTTGGATTTACAGACCACTCGTTACTGATTGGATTCTTACGAAAGAGACCACGATGCTGAAGAAGTGCGGTCATTAGCTTCTGAGCAGGTAGACCATAGGTTTTGCAGTAGTCACCCCAAGTCACGCCTCGACGGTTAGCAGACTGAATGGCTGCTCGCTTCTTCTGGTCTTCCAGTTGAAGGACTCGACGCTCTAACGTCTGAATATGGTCCGTAACACTTGGCGCGGAGGTGAACGGAATAGCCAGCGACCAGAATAAAAGTATGCTTACGGTCGAGACGGTACATTACCCGGCTCTCGCCTTTAGCGTCCTTGTATACTTCCTCGCCAACCAGCTCAGTTTTGAGCGCGTTAAGCTCCTCCAGCCATATTGCGAATATCGCGCAGGACATTTCGGTGATCCTTGCCTGTCAGCTCCGCAATTTCAACTGAGGTCATGGACACAAGCTGGTCGAGGTTAATGATGCTGATTTCTTGGTTGGGACATTTACGTGTACTCCTTTTGTTTGCACCCTGAAGTCGCACCCCACTGACCTACTCAAGCCCCCACGTAAAGGGAGACCAGCAGGCAACAGGACGCAAACAGAATGACTTGAGGTAATTGTGATGTGGTCTGCGATGACCAGTAATGATAAAGGTGCAAGACAGCATGTCCGACGTCCAGATGGTGAGCGGCGATAGACCCAAGTCAAAATGAAGACACGAGAACGCTAACGGGCTGGGAGTCTGACAGAGGCGGACTGCTGGCCTTGCTTACTTAGGAGAAAGACTTAATGTCGGGAGAGCTTCCGCATAACTTGACGCATCAAGACCAGAGGCGGAATGTATGGTCCCTATAGTGATAGCTAAGGGTCCAGTCCCTATAGTGAGGGTATAAGATTTGCTACCTGATAAGGCCATAATCTGACCTCCAGTTAGACCCGAAGCATGGAGACCACATCATAGCGACCATAGTTTACTTCGGGCTGACAGGACTGGAGGCTGGACTTAAAGTTCTTCTTATTGGAATTGTGATAACACAATCCATAATAAGATAAACTCATGGTCTCCTCCCAGCCTGCTGGTCAGGACTCAAAGCTCCAACCTCAGACACCACCACTGGTCTAACCTCTTTGAGTTTCCGCCTGTCCACAAATGGATGGCAGACCTCAGCAATGGTGTCTTGGTTCTTCAGTTATCCGCGCAGCGATTATCACAGAGCCAACTTAAAGTCGGATGTGGTCTTCTGCTCCCCGCCTGTCAAAAGGGAAGATAACCTACGTTAAAGGGAATGGTCTCAGACAAAGGTGATTTAACACTAGGCGTATGCGGATGGTTTCCAATCGGTCCGCTACCGGAAGCCTGAGACTAAATGAATGTGTGTATGGGTCGAGGGCTAGGGGTCCCCTATAGTGATAGTTTAGTCCCCTTCCCTATAGTGAGGGTATAATGCCCGCTAATTGTAACCCTTGTAAACTATATCAATTATAATATTTCGCAGAACCATATCTATCCTTAAAATGCTAGTTAAGCCCCTACGTTCAGACGCTAGGCCACATTGACACCCCACTGACCCCGAAAGCTAACATCAGGTTTCTACGCTCGGCTGCCGGGAGGTCCTCCTTCAGAAGGCCTGTAACCGTTATCATAAATCTCATGGTCAATATGCTTTGCCATCTCAATGTATTTCTTAAGGAGGTCGGCAGTTAATCCCCGGAATTGTTCGGAGTTTACCGCCAAGACACCTCTTGCAATATCGTCTTGGTTATCCAAATGATCCGCTGAGAAATTAAAGCTGGAAGTGTACGAATCGCCGTGAGCAATTGCATCTCTTACCTCAAGACACTCTTTGATAATTTGATAAGGTTTTGTCCCCATATAATTAGTAAAGCCGCACAATTTTAAACGTTTTCTTGTGCATTGTCTTTCTGCACTCTGGTTTCGTCTTATCGTAACCGGGGTCAACCTGTTTTCTATAGAAGATGAACATAGCCTCAATAGCAAAGGCAGTGAATATGATACCTGTACGATAATGGTGCTCACGCTCCCACCTCCTCGGTCGCCAGACCTGCTAACCCCAAACAGGTTTCAGCAGTAATCATACATTCATATGACGGCTTATTTTCTTTACGGACTTTAAACTCTTTAACCATTACGATTCTCCACTCACATCCCTACCAGTGCCAGATTTAGCGCATCAGCCAGACGTCCAACCGCGTGCCCCTTCCCGTACAGGTCGTAAGTGATTGACTGCGAGCTATGACCTAAGATGCCCTGAGCGTCCACCAGATTGACACCACGCTCTTTCATACGGGTCGCCAGCCAATGCCTCAGACTATGAAGCGAGACGTTATCGGCGTCTGGCAGGGCCTCAGTCAGGACCCGAGAGTTAAACCAGCTAGAGTAGGCGCTCGGTGTCATCCCGAAGAGAGGACCATCATCAGGCTGAGCGTCTACCCACGACAGAAAGGACGTCAGGTCAAACCCATAAGCGCCATCGGTCAGCGGTACAAGTCGGACTGAATGCTTGTTCTTTACGGACTTCCCGTCCCCATCTTCATTAATGTCGATACAGACCATCTTATCAATCGTTACAATGTCACGTTTAATCAGGTGGCAGACCTCAGCAGACCTAGCTCCAGTGACCCACAGATACCAGAGTCGCCCATCTGCGAGCCTCAGAGGTCGTGTGAGCGGTGTGTCGCGTGAACTGATACTCAGCCTCTACCCGGACAAGAAGTCTCTCCCAGCTCCTCGTCAGTGAATGCTCTACGCTTGGAGTCTACATCCTTAGTTAACTTCATGCGCTCAATCGGGTTGCGGCCCTCAAGTTGCCCATTCATCAGGCCATAGTCCAGACACATCTTCGCCTTAGTCAGCAGCTTGTTAATCGTCGACGGTCTCACCTCAGAAGCCAGCATAGCGTCCCTGACAGCCAGCCACTCAGAGCGAGACATCAGGTCCATGTCTTCAGGCAGGAACCGGGAGACGGTATTCAGTGAGGACGAGAGGTCCTTGTAGCTGGAGGACTTCAGGGTCTGGACCTTCTCAGCCAGCAGCGAGGACACTAGCTCAGAAAAACTACAGATAGTGACCTCAGGTTGGCGCTCCTGTGTGAAAACTACTGGTCTATCCCCCTGCTCCATTCTTCAGAATTGACGTAGAGTCGCCCTAATAGTTGAGTAATCAGTATGGTTATTATCATCAATCAGCTTAATCAGACAGAGGTATCACCAGTGTCTACCCTCTGCTGTGCTGCGGTCAGGACTTCAAGCGCTAACCTTATGCCCTTCTGCTGGTCCAGACTTAAGGCTTGCGTAGCGGCTAGCTCCTTCAGGTTGGACTTCTCGTCCACCAAAGTAGCGACCTCAAGTCCATTCCAGTAATCGTCACTAGCGTCTGTCAGGAACTGCTCAGCCATAGACCGGAGGTGCTCTGTAAGCTCCTGTAGCGAGACTTCAGGTCTATCCAACATGAAGGCCTTAGCTGTGGCTGCAAGCTCTCTCTGACGCATTGTGGCTACTCTCCTGTCTGTGCTGCGGGTCGATACTGAAAGAAACGGTGTGGTCTGTCCCTTGAGTCTGAAGCGGATAGTATATCGACCATTGGCTCTACGGACTAACTGAGGCTTAGCTACGCCGAGTAGATTGATTTGTGTCAGCCTTGTGTCAGGACTTGGGGTGTAGACTTGCCCATACAGATAGGGAGACCCAGAGAAAGAACTGGATGGATATACAGTGTTGTCATGGTTAATGTCAGTCATATCAGGACCTTAAGTAGCGTTGAGTCAACTACTTCAAGTCCGTCCATCCGTCTGACAGTGGAGTCCATCTGGAACTACGCTGGCAACACCATCATCAACCAGCATTCAGACATCAATAAAACCCACGACATTCTGCAGGATGAGCGCAAGTGCGAAATGATTGTGGTGATCGACAACTTCATGACCTCGTCGGCGAAATATGCCGACCTGCTGCTGCCAGATCTGATGACCGTCGAACAGGAAGACATCATTCCCAACGATTACGCGGGGAATATGGGCTATCTGATCTTCCTCCAGCCGGTAACCGCGCCGAAATTCGAACGTAAACCCATCTACTGGATCATGAGCGAAGTGGCGAAACGCCTCGGGCCGGATATCCACCAACGCTTTACCGAAGGCCGCACCCAGGCGGAGTGGTTGCAGTATCTGTACGCCAAAATGGTGGCCAAAGATCCACAACTCCCCTCTTACGAAGCGCTAAAAGAGATGGGCATCTATAAACGCAAGGACCCCAACGGTCACTTCGTGGCCTATAAGAAATTCCGCGAGGATCCCGAGGCTCATCCGCTTAAAACCCCGTCAGGCAAAATCGAGATCTACTCCAGTCGGCTGGCAGAGATCGCCCGCGCCTGGGAGCTGAAGGAGGACGAAACGATCAGCCCGCTGCCGGTGTATGCCTCGACCTTCGAAGGCTGGGATTCGGACGATCGCGGTCAGTTTCCGCTGCAGCTGTTCGGCTTTCACTACAAAGCCCGCACCCACTCCAGCTACGGCAATGTGGACGTGCTGCAGGCCGCCTGCCGCCAGGAAGTGTGGCTCAACCCGGTTGATGCGCAGAAACGCGGCATTAAAAACGGCGACATGGTGCGGGTCTTCAACACCCGCGGCGAAGTGCGCATTCCCGCCAAAGTGACCCCGCGGATCATGCCGGGCGTCAGCGCCATGGGCCAGGGGGCGTGGCATCAGGCCGATATGCAGGGTGACCGCGTTGACCACGGTGCCTGCATGAACACCCTGACCACGCACCGTCCCGTCGCCGCTGGCGAAGGGCAATCCACAACACACCAATCTGGTGCAAATCGAGAAGGCGTAAGGAGTAGCCGATGACCACTCAGTATGGATTTTTTATTGATTCCAGCCGCTGCACCGGGTGCAAAACCTGTGAGCTGGCGTGCAAGGATTACAAGGATCTCACCCCGGATGTCAGCTTCCGCCGCATCTACGAGTACGCGGGCGGCGACTGGCAGGAGGACAACGGCGTCTGGCACCAGAACGTGTTTGCCTACTATCTGTCCATCTCCTGCAACCACTGCGAGGACCCGGCCTGCACCAAGGTCTGCCCGAGCGGGGCGATGCACAAGCGCGAAGACGGCTTTGTGGTGGTGGATGAGGATGTCTGCATCGGCTGCCGCTACTGCCACATGGCCTGCCCGTACGGTGCCCCGCAGTACAACGCTGCCAAAGGCCATATGACCAAGTGCGACGGCTGCCATGAGCGGGTGGCGGAGGGCCAGAAGCCGATCTGCGTCGAGTCCTGCCCGCTGCGGGCGCTGGACTTCGGCCCGATTGAAGAGCTGCGCAAGAAGCACGGCAAACTGGCCGCTGTCGCGCCGCTGCCGTCGGCGCACTTCACGAAGCCGTCTATCGTCATTAAACCCAATGCCAACAGCCGACCCACGGGTGATACCACCGGCTATCTGGCTAATCCGCAGGAGGTGTGAGATGGGAAACGGATGGCATGAATGGCCGCTGGTCATTTTTACCGTACTAGGCCAGTGTGTTGCCGGGGCGCTGATTGTGGCGGGCGTCGCCTGGCTGCGGGAGCGCGACCCGATGGCGCGCAACCGGCTGGTGCGCAGCATGTTCTTTTTATGGCTGGTGATGGGCGTGGGCTTTGTCGCCTCGATCCTGCACCTCGGCTCACCGCTGCGCGCCTTTAACTCCCTTAATCGCGTCGGCGCATCCGGCCTGAGCAACGAAATCGCCAGCGGGACGCTGTTCTTCGCCGTCGGCGGCTTCTGGTGGTTAGTGGCCGTGCTCGGCAAAATGCCCGCGGTGCTGGGCAGGATCTGGCTGGTGCTGAGCATGGTGCTGGGGCTGGTCTTTGTCTGGGCGATGACCCGCGTGTATCAGATAGACACGGTGCCTACCTGGCACAATGGCTACACCACCCTGAACTTCTTCCTGACCATGCTGCTCGGCGGCCCGCTGTTCGCCGCCCTGCTGGTGCGGATGGCGAAGGTGCCGTTTCACGCGCATGTAGCAGCAGGCATCGCCGTTGTCGCACTCTTGGTCAGCGCGGCAGCGGTGGTTCTGCAAAGCCACGACCTCGGTTCGATCCACAGTTCCGTCCAGCAGGCCAACGCCCTGGTCCCGGATTATGGTTCCCTGCAGGTGTGGCGTATCATGCTGCTTACGGCCGGTCTGGGCTGCTGGCTGTGCGCGCTGATGCGTCGTAAAGTGCCTACGCCAGCAGGACTGGCGCTGGGGCTACTGCTGGTGGTGGTCGGGGAGCTTATTGGCCGCGGCGTCTTCTACGGCCTGCATATGACCGTGGGTATGGCGATTGCCGGATAATCTGTGCGCGCGGGGCAACCCGCGCCGTTCAAGGAATGCAGTAATGAATGAAGGTTTTGCGTTTACCGCCCGGGTACTGGGCGCACTGTTTTATTTCGCCCCTGACAGCGAGCAGGCTGCACCGCTGGTGGCGGCGCTGACCGGGGGCGACTGGCAGCAGGACTGGCCGCTGCCGTCCGGGCAGTTAGCCCCTGTCGCAGAGATCCTGCGCCAGCCGTCTGACGAAGCGCTCCCGGATGCCTGGCAGCGGCTGTTTATTGGCCCCTGGGCGCTTCCCGCGCCGCCATGGGGGATCGGTCTGGCTGGATCGCGAGAGCGTACTGTTTGGCGACTCCACTCTGGCACTGCGCCAGTGGATGCGCGACAACGGCATCGCCTTTGAAATGGCGCAGAATGAACCGGAAGATCACTTTGGCACCCTGCTGCTGCTGGCCGCATGGCTGGCCGAAACGGGCCGGGATGCGGAGCGGGATCAGCTGCTGGCCTGGCATCTTCTGCCGTGGAGCACGCGTTTTCTTACCCTGTTTGTCGAAAACGCGGGCCACCCGTTCTACCGTGCGCTGGGACAGCTGGCGCAGTTGACGCTGGCAGAGTGGCAATCCACGTTGTTGATCCCGGTAGCAGAAAAGCCGCTGTACCGTTAACGAGATGCCTGGCTGCTCACCCCTGGTGGGCAAGCCAGGCTCTCCAGCCACCAAACGCCGTTATCTCCTGCGCCCCCTGCAAACCATACTCTTCGCAGATAAACCCTGTTAACCAGCGCCCGTCCTCCAGCTCCACTTTGCCCAGTCCCAGCGGGGCCGGGATGCCTGCCAGAAACGACCCCACTTCAGTATGGGGCAGTTCCCATACCTCAACGGCAATGGCCGCTCCCTGCTCCCGGTCGCGCACCATGCCGGGGGCGTTTTCCGTCAGCCAGAGCGTAAAGCCGATAGTGCGGCGCGCTGTGGGTTGCTTCCCGCAGGACGGCTCCCGCTGGCGCAGCTGGTGGTTGAGCGCCCAGCCCGTCCAGATGCGCCCCACAGACCACGACCGACAGGCGATCGTGAGTGGCGGGGGTAGCAGGTGCAGCAGTCTGGATCAGGCGATCGCCGGGTAAGGCCAGGTTCTGGTGACGTTGTAACGCCCCGGCAAGGCTGAGCAGATACTGGTCGGTGAAGGCCCGTCCAAACAGCGTCACGCCCGACGGCAGGCCATTCGCCATTACACCCGCAGGCACCGCCACGGCGGCGTAGTCCAGCAGGTTCATGAAGTTGGTGTAAACCCCTAACTCGGAATTGCGTTTAACCGGCTCCTCCGCCAGCTCTACCAGCGTCACCGGGCGCGGATAGGTCGGGGTGAGCACACAATCCAGTTCCGCCATGATTTCGTCACACAGGGTTTTGAAATGCTGGAGTTTGTACTGGGCGTCAAACGCCGCCACCGCGTCGGTACCGGGGGCTTTGCGCAGCACATCGCGGATCACCGGCAATACTGCCTCCGGCTGCTGCTCAATCAGTTTTCCGGCAACGTGATAGCGCTCCGCCACCCACGGGCCGTCGTACAGCAGCGTCGCCGCCGCTAAAAACGGCGCAAAGTCGATGGTCACCGGAACGCCGCCCAGCGCCATGAGTCGCTCACGGGCGCGGTGATAGAACGCTTCGCTCTCCGCGCAGCCGAGGAACTCCAGTTGGTCCGGCACGCCAAAGCGGAAACCTGCCTCAGGCACCCCAAAGGCCTGCGCCCCGTTCCACGCTGGGTTGGCGCGGCTGTAGTCGTCGCGCGGGTCTTTCACCGCCGTCAGGGCCAGCAGCTGACTGGCCTCGTCAGCGGTGGCCGTGAAGAAGGTCACGCAGTCCAGCGTCCGACAGGCTGGCACCACCCCGGCGGTGGAAATTAACCCTTTGGTGGCTTTCAGCCCGACCAGGTTATTCAGCGCAGCCGGTACACGACCGCTCCCGGCGGTATCCGTGCCGAGGGCAAAGCTCGCCAGCCCCAGCGCTACCGCCAGCGACGACCCGGCGCTGGAGCCACCCGAGGGATAATCCGCATTCACGCTGTTGCGACAAAGCCCGTACGGCGAGCGCGTGCCGTTTAAGCCGGTGGCGAACTGGTCAAGATTGGTTTTACCCAGCGGGATTGCCCCCAGCGCAATCAACTGGCTAACGATGGTCGCATCTCGCCCGGCCCGGTAAGCAAACGCCGGGCAGGCGGCGGTGGTCTCGATACCCGCCAGATCGATATTGTCTTTGATGGCAAAAGGCACGCCATAAAGCGGCAACGTCTGCGGCGCCGCACCGTCCAGCGCGGCGAGGTACGGCTCCAGCTCCTCGGAGGTAAGGAGATAAATAAAGGTGTTGAACTCCGGGTTTAACGCCACCGCCCGCTCGCGCAGGGTGGCGATCACTTCCCGCGGCGTAAAACGGCCATCACGGTAAGCCTGCGTCAGGGCATCAAGCCGCAAATCAAAGGGATGCATCATGCTGTTTTCTCCAGAACCACTACACACTGACCCGCGCGCACCGACGAACCCGGCTGGACACGCACCTGGCTAACCACGCCGTCCTGCGAGGCCAGCAGCGGGATCTCCATCTTCATTGACTCCAGCACCACCAGCACATCGCCCTCGCGTACCGGCTGACCGGGTTCGACATTGACTTGCCACAGGTTGCCGGAAATCGGGCTGTCGATACCTGCCTGTCCTGGCTGGAGCGGTGCATCTTCGCCCTCCTCCGCCAGCACATCGCTGCTGTCGAAATGCGCCTGGCCGTTGGCAATCCAGCGCTCACGCTCGGCGTTAAAAGCCCCCTGTTGATGGGCGCGAAACGCCTCTATGCCCTGGGCTTCGTCAGCCAGGAACTGCTGATACTCGGCCAGTTTCAGGGTGGTGTGCTCGATGCGCAGCGGATAGCGCCCCAGCGGGAAGTCGCGACGGATGGTGATCAACTCCTCAGCAGAGACCGGATAGAAGCGGATCTGGTCGAAGAAGCGCAGCAGCCAGGGCTTGCCACCAAAATCATCGACGGCGTGATAGCGATTCCACATCTGTAACGTCCGGCCGACAAACTGATACCCACCCGGCCCCTCCATGCCATAGACGCACAGATAGGCCCCGCCGATCCCCACCGAGTTTTCCGCCGTCCAGGTACGCGCCGGGTTGTATTTAGTAGTGACCAGACGATGACGCGGATCCAGCGGCGTTGCCACCGGCGCACCGAGATAGACATCCCCCAGTCCCATCACCAGATAGCTGGCGTCAAACACCGTTTTATAGACCTCATCGATATTCGCCAGATCGTTAATGCGGCGAATAAATTCAAGGTTACTCGGGCACCAGGGCGCATCCCGCCGCACGGTGGTCATGTATTTGTCGATGGCTTTCTGGCAGGCCGGGTCGTCCCAGGAGAGCGGCAGCCAGACGATACGCGACGGCACGTCCAGCGACGCCTGCTCGCAGACGTCATGCCAAATCCCGGCCACGCTATCCAGCAGGCTCGCCAGGCTCAGCGCCTCGGGCTGATAGTGAATTTGCAGCGAGCGAATGCCCGGTGTCAGATCGATAACCCCCTCAAACGCCCGCGCCTCCAGGGCCTGCATCAGGGCGTGGGCGCGAAAACGCAGGACCAGATCCAGCTCAGGATCGCCAATCTCCAGCAGCAGATGGGTATCGCCGGAGAGACGCGCAACCAGCCGTTTATCGCCCTGTCCTTGCTCAAGCACCACTGGCGAGGCCTCTTTCGCTGGCTGCCAGTCGAGCTGCTGCGGCTGCAGGCTGCGGATCTCTGCTTCCTGCGCCTGGGCCAGACGTCGGGCCGTGGCGATATCTACCGGGACAAAACGCACTTTGTCACCCGCTTTCAACTGCCCGACCGCGTGCAAATCGGCCTCGATGATGGTGACCGGGCAGACAAACCCGCCAGGCTTGGGCCATCCGGGCCGAGGATCACTGGCATATCGCCGGTAAAATCCACGGCGCCTATGGCATAGGGATTATCGTGGATGTTCGACGGATGCAGCCCCGCCTCGCCGCCGCTGTCCCGTACCCACTCGGGTTTCGGGCCGATCAGGCGCACGCCGGTGCGGCTGGAGTTGAAATGCACTTCCCAGTCGGTAGCGAAGAACGTCTGCATGTAGTCAGGGGTGAAATATTCCGGCGCACCGTGCGGGCCAGAGATCACCCGCAGCTCCCGCACCGCCGCCAGGCGGGTGCGCAAGGCCTGCGGCAGCGCCTGCTCCGGGCACGGCGAGGTTAACGGCGAAATGTGCAGGACGTCGCCGGTACGCAACGCGCGTCCGGCGTGACCGCCAAACTGCCCGAGGGTAAAGGTACTTTTGCTGCCGAGATAATCCGGCACGTTAAACCCGCCGCGCAGGCACAGATAGCTGCGCACGCCAGCGTCAGCAATATCACCCATCCGCAGCGTCATGCCGCGTCGCACATGAATAATCCGGTTGTTTTCCAGCGGCTCGCCGTCCAGGCTAAGGTCAATCTCGGCCCCGGTCACCACCAGCTGGGCATCGCAGTTGAATTTAAGCGTCGGGCCGCTGAGGGTGATCTCCAGCGCCGCGGCGCGGTCGTCATTGCCCAACAGACGGTTGCCGAGACGCAGCGCCCGGCTGTCCATCGGCCCGGAAGGTGCACCCCCACCGCCCAGTAGCCCGTGCGCCCCGGGTAGTCCTGCACCGTGGTTTGTGTTCCGGCGCTCAGCACCTCGAGGGTGAAGGCCTGATACTCCAGCCCTTCCAGACAGCGGGTCCAGGGTTCGCCGCGGGCGAATGGCGTAAAGGTCAAAATCTGCTGCAGATAGCTGCGGTTTCGTCTCCCACGCCGTACAGGCGGGTATCACCCAACGCGGCGAGCAGGGCATTGATGCCCGCGTCGCGCGTGGGTCGCCAGGCGATGATTTTCGCCAGCAATCGGGTCAAAAAATGGCGGGACTTCGCAGCCGGACTCTACCCAGGTGTCGATGCGCAGGGTACGGCGGTCATCCGCCGGGAACACCACTTCGGTGAGCAGACCCGGAGAAGGCTGGAACTGACGACCCGGATCTTCGGCATAGACCCGCGCCTGAATGGCATGTCCCGACGGGGTTGAGGCTTTCAGCCAGGGCGGCCAGCGGAGGCCAGCGTTCCGGCCGCCAGCTCTATCATCCAGCGCACCAGGTCCACGCCCCACACCTGCTCGGTAACGCCATGCTCCACCTGCAGACGGGTATTGACCTCCAAGGAAATAGAAGCGAGCGGCGTCGCTGTCATAGACAAACTCTACCGTGCCCGCGCTGCGGTAGTTAATCGCCTTGCCAGGGTGATCGCGGCCGCACAGAGCGCATCGGCCATCCCCTCCGGCAGGTTAGGCGCGGGCGTCTCTTCCAGCACTTTCTGGTTACGGCGCTGTACCGGAGCAGTCGCGCACACCGAGGGCAATCACCTCCCCCTTGCCCGTCGCCAAACAGCTGGACTTCAAGATGCCGCGCCCGCTCGATGTACTTCTCAATAAAGACGCCCGCATCGCTGAAGTTATTTTTGCCCAGCCGTACCACCGCATCGAAAGCATCCACCAGTTCCGCGGCGGTATAACACACGCGCATCCCGATTCCACCTCCGCCCGCGGTGCTTTTCAGCATCACCGGGTAACCCACCTGCTCTGCCGCCTGCTGCGCCTCGTTCACATCTGCCAGCAGTTCAGTGCCTTCCAGCATTGGCACGCCGTGGGCTTTGGCCAGCGCCCGGGCGGTATGTTTCAGGCCAAACAGGCGCAGTTGCTCCGGCGTGGGACCGACGAAGGCAATACCGGCTTGCTCACACGCCTCGGCAAAGGCGGCGTTTTCCGACAGAAAGCCGTAGCCCGGATGGATGGCCTGAGCACCGCTGGCTTTTGCGGCGGCGATAATGTTGTCGCTGACCAGATAGGTGTTCGCCGCCGGGCCGTCGCCCAGGCTCAGGGCCTCGTCGGCCTCGCGAATATGCAGGCTGCTGATATCCGCCTCGGAATAGACCGCCACGCCGCCAATGTTCATGGCGCGCAGCGTGCGCAGAATGCGGCAGGCCAATCGCCCCGCGGTTGGCAATCAGGAGTTTTGTCAACATAGTTCAGACTCAATCGTGGCGGGTCGTCCCGCCGAAAATTGGCTCACCGCATGGTCGTCCACGGGGAAAAACGTTTAAGGCAGGATGCGTCCGGCGCGGACTTCAAAACAGGCGATACAACGCCTGACGCAGGCGCTGCCAGCGGGTGGGCGTCAGTTCCATACCAGTACCTCCGCAGGCGTCGGGTTCCAGCCGTTGCAGGGGTTGTTCAGCTGCGGGCAGTTGGAGATCAGCACGATGACGTTGCACTCTGCGCGCAGCTCGACATATTTCCCCGGCGCGGAGATGCCGTCGGCAAAGGTCAGCCCGCCCTGCGGGGTCCACCGGCACATTCATAAAGAAGTTGATGTTGGCGCCGATATCGCGCTTGTGCAGGCGACCATCGTGCAGACAGGCGCAAAGGAAGTTGTCCCGGCAGCTGTGCATATGACGTTTGTCGAGGGCATAGCGGACGGTATTGCTCTCCTGAGCGCAGGCTCCGCCGAGGGTATCGTGACGTCCACAGGTGTCGGCCACCAGGGTCAGCAGCGGATTGCCGAGGTTGGAGTAGAGCACGCTCCCGCTGGTGAGATAGGCATTATTCTGGCGGCGCAGCGTGCGCTGTGCATCGTAGCGTTCGCGCGGGTTTATCGGCGTTATAAAACAGGGTATCCACCGCCTGGTTGCCCTCCAGATCGAGCAGGCGCAGGGTCTGGCCTTTTTTCACTTCGAACAGGTAAGGCTCGCCCGCCGGGATCACATGGCGGAAGATCGCATCCTGGGGCTGTTTATCGCTGACAATGGTCATAGTGCGGCTCCTTACAGGGCGAAAAGTTGCGTGTTGGTGATGGCGCGGCTGTTTTCCGGGCGCGTGAGGAGTGCGTTAATGGCAGCCTCTTCGTCCCCGGCCTGCCGCCAGCTCAGCTGTACCGGGCGCGGGGCATACTCGGTGGAGGGGTCCATCGGATGCTGCAAGGCGGTCATCACGATCAGGGTGTCCATCGGGGCAAACAGCTCCACGTAGCTTCCCGGCCGGGAATGGTCGCGATGGAAGCTGAACTGCCCTTGATCATCTACGGTGACTTTGCTGAAGAAGTTCACCACCATCAGCAGATCTTCGAGGTTGAGATCCCACTTACCCATCTCTACCAACAAATTGTCGGTGCCGTTCCGGTAGAAGCCGTTGCGCAGCTCCTGATAACGTCCCTGACCATATTTTTCCGTGACTTCAGCGGCGTTAAGCACGCCGCCAAAGGGATCGTGCCAGCCAGAGGTGTCGGCGATAATGCCCGCCAGCACGCGGCCCATATCCGAGTAAAAACAGTGCCCGGCGGTCAGGCGCGCAGTGTGCTGGCCTTTCAGGGTGTCCGGCAGGTTCAGGCGTTCGCTCTTCTCGTGCGGGTTAAGCATCATCAGGCTGACGTTCGCCCCGCCGTCGATGTCGGTCATCCGCAGGATTTGCCCGCGCTTAAGCACAAAGGAGAGGTGGCCGCCGCCCGGCAGGGTCTCTTCGCGTAATGTTGTCGTGTTCATGGGTTATCCTCTTAATGCATACACGTTGTCGGGAGCCGTTCCGCTCAGGCTGGAAAGCCGTGTCTCATTGAGCGGAATGTCGTAGGTGATGCGCGCGCCGTAGGCATTCGGGGCCTGCGGATCGAGGCGCACCTTATCGAACACCAGCAAACGGGTGCCGAGGTTGAAGCCTTCGGAGAGATCGTGGGTGACCATAAAGACCGTCATGCGGGTTTCGCCCCACAGCTGCAGCAGCAGCGCATGCATGTCTTTGCGGATGCCGGGATCCAGTGCCCCAAATGGCTCATCCAGCAGCAGGACGCGCGGCTGCATGATGAAGGCCTGGGCGATGGCTAAACGTTGCTGCATCCCGCCGGAAAGTTGGGCGGGATATTTTTGCAGGGCGTGGCCGAGACCCACCTTCTCCAGCATTTCAGCCGCCCGTTCACGTGCGGCGCGTTTTTTCGCGCCAAACAGCCGTCCGAACAGCGGGGATTGCGGCAGTTCGATGCCAATGGCAACGTTATCCAGCACGCTGAGGTGCGGAAAGACGGAATAGCGCTGGAACACTACACCCCGGCGGCTGTCCGGCTCGGCGGTCAGCGGTTTGCCGTCCAGGGTGATTGTGCCCTTGCTCGGCTTTTCCTGGCCGAGCAGCAGGCGCAGAAAGGTCGATTTCCCGCAGCCCGATGCCCCGACCATTGAGCAGAACTCCCCCTCGTTGATCTGCAGATTCAGGCGCTCCAGCACCACATGGTCGCCGTACTCCTGCCAGATATTGTTGATGGTGATAAAACTCATGCTTTGCCTCCTTCTGCCCACGGGAAGCAGGATTTGTGCAGCTGGCGCAAGGCCAGATCCATCAGCCACGCCAGCAGCGTGATCCACAGGACATAGGGGATGATGACGTCCATCGCCATATAGCGGCGGACGAGGAAGATGCGGTAGCCCAGCCCGGCGGTGGAAGAGATGGCCTCCGCCGAGATGAGGAATAACCAGGCCGAAACCAAGCAGCAGACGCAGCGAAGTCAGCAGACGCGACAGCAGCTGCGGCAGTACCACCCGCAGCACCAGCGTCCAGCTGTTGGCGCCCAGGGTCTGGGCTTTGATCAGGATCTCCGGCGGGATTTCGCAGGCGCGATGCTCCAGATCCCGGGCCAGCATCGGGTGATGCCAATCACAATCAGCATAATTTTGGACAGCTCATCCCAGCCCGAAGACGATAAACAGCACCGGTAAAATCGCCAGCGGCGGAACCATCGACAGCACCGTCATCAGCGGCGAGAGCGACGCGCGCCACAGGGGGAACACCCCGGCGGTGACGCCAATGCACAGGCCAATGAGCGACGCGATCCCCAGCCCCACCAGCAGACGGGCCAGGCTTACCAGCGTATCGACCCAGAACAGATACTCCCCGCTGCGTTTATCCGGGGTAAAGGCCATCCGCGAGATCGCATCCAGCATCTGTTGCAGGCCGGGCAGCAGCTTGTCCTGGGGGTTAGCCTCGAGGCGTACCGCCGAACCAAAAAAGTAGGCGGCCAGCAGCAGGACAAAGGGCAGTATCACCAGCATCAGCCGCATGCCCGGACCAGGATGCGATTAATGTGTCGCATGGAGACTCCGTCAGTCATCACAGCTGGCCCGCGGCGGCCATTTTCACGAAGCTGTCGTCAAAACGCAGTTTGACGTTGTTAGCATCGCCCTGAGTGACATTGCCAGGGAAGCTCATACCGATAAAATCGGCACTCCTGCGCGCCCTCACCCAGCAGCCCTTTATCGAAAGAGAAGGCCGCTACACGCTGCATGGTTTTCGCCAGATCCGCAGAGGTGACAAAGGCAATGTTGTCCTGCGGGGTGTAGAACAGGTGGGTGGTTTTCAGCTGCGCCTGATAGCCAGTGAGATCGGTGCCGGACGCCGCCGCCATGGCATTCAGGGCGTTAGCGTCCTGGGCTTTCATCAGCCCCATCATCTCGTACCATGCGCCGGTCAGGGCTTTGCCGAGCGCCGGGTTGTCCTTCAGGGTTTCGCTGTTAACCACCATCATGTCGATCAGCTCGCCCGGCACCTGCGAGGAGCTGAACACCTCGGTGGTTTTCGGCGTGCCTTTGATCACCGATAGCTGGGGTTCCAGGCCACGACGGCCTGCACATTTTGGGTGGCGAAGGCCGAGACGATATCCCGCATCCGAGGTATTCACCACGGTGACGTCTTTCTCCGCCAGCCCGGCTTTTTCCAGCCCGCGCACCAGCAGATAGTGCGAGACGGACAGCTCCGGCAGGTAAATTTTCATCCCTTTCAGGTCTGTGAGGGTTTTGCCCTCGCCTTTCATCACGACGCCGTCCGTTGCCTTCTGAGTAGCTGCCGAGGATCAGCGCCGTGGTGTCCACCCCACCCCGCCGCCGGAATGGTCAGCGCATCCATGTTGGTCATGGTGCAGCCATCAAACTGGCCCGCGGTGTACTGGTTGATGGATTCGATGTAATCGTTGAGCTGTACCACATTGATTTTGATGCCGTACTTGTCGGCCCATTTATCAATGATCTTGTTGGTGCTGATGGTGCCCCAGGGCATCCAGCCTGCGTAGATGGTCCAGCAGACGTTGAACTCTTTTTTGACGGCAGCAAAGGTGGGGAGACTGACCAGCATCGCCAGCGACAGTACAAGAGAGCGGAGTAATGGCGTTTTCTTCATGCTTGACCTCTGAGTGGCACAAAATAAGGGGGCAGCGCGACACCTTCTGGTGCTGCTGTCTCCCGGGCTTTTGTCCGCCGTGTAACCTCTCAGAGGTCGCCAGCTCTTGGACCAGCCATTCACCAACGTGAACCGGAACCCTAGCCAGCTATTTTTTATATTGTGTGATGCACTGCCCTTCGCTTGTCGTTATTGCAAAGGGTATGCCAGGAATTTTTTCCTTTTATTATCAGTTTGTTGGTGAATTGTGCGCAACGCGTTTCACTGTTTTGGGGAACCTGCGCGGGGAGAGTGCACTGTGGTGGTGCTGGAGGAATGGGTGACAGCGCGTTGTTTTTAAAATGTCTCAGGATGAGCTTGATGCGCGAAAGTAAGGGGCCGCGTTGTGCCGGAAGCGAACATTGATGCTTCAGGCAATGGTCTGGCTAAAGCGTAATAAACACCCACTGGCTTTCCTTGGGCAAGCCGTCGTTTCTCCTGTTTTATAGCGATGCCTGTCCCCGTAGCGTCCGTAGGGATCTGCATCGTTCTGGGCACAATTCGGAAGCTTTTTCATAAGATGGAATAAAAGCCCCCGCAATAAAGCTGCATTTCTGTCAGGAAGTTTTGATCTGTCCAGACCCGATAAGCTGCCAGATTGCGGTGGGTTATCTCTGCGGGTGATACCCCGCAAAATGCGGTCAATTTTTCGTCAAAGAGGTTTATGCCTTACATCGCCTCTTCTAAAAATTCAATAAATGCCCTGACCTTTGAATTAAGTGCTGAACGTTCAGTAACACACGCAAAAATATCCATCGGCAGGGATTCAATGGTGCTCTCACTGTGACCTGACCAGTACACAGGCCTTAGCTGACCGGCGTCTATCAATGGCTGTGCGACAAAACTTGCCAGACGGGCAATGCCGCCCCCGTTCACGGCTATTTTGGCGATGATATCAATATCATCGCTGATAAAGCTGGGGTTGAGCTTCGCATTGACGAGCTGTCCGTTGACCATAAAAGACCATGGCAGAAATCGTCTGTCGGTTGGATAGCGGAAAACCACGCAGTCGTGCTGGCTGAGGTCTTCAGGTGTCTGAGGCGTGCCTGCACGGTCAAGGTAAGCGGGCGCCGCGCAGAATATAAAGGGTAACGATGCAATTTTTCTGGCGATCAGTTGATCATTCAGTTGTGCCTCGATGCGGATACTGACATCGACGCCTTCAAGGTGATGACTGACGTTGCGATCGGTACTGATCAGTTCAATATCTATATCGGGAAAAGACGCTTTGAAGGCTGGCATAAGTGGAGCCAGAACGTATCGGCCAAACGCGGCCGTCGTCGCGATACAAAGTGGCCCCTTCGGTTTGGTTACGTGTGCGGCAGCCTGCGAGGCGAGTTCGACATCATCGGGAATGTGACGAACTTTCTCGAAATACCGTTTACCATTTTCAGTTAACGTCATGCTGCGGGTGGTGCGCGACAGCAGTCGTACGCCCAGATGCCCTTCAAGACGAGAAAGGCTCTGGCTAACGGCTGCCGGACTCATCCCTTTAGCGCGTGCCGCCGCTGCAATACTGCCATTCTCCACCACGCGGATAAACGTACTGATGAGGCCTAAAACGTCCATAGCATCCTTAATACCGAATTCGTCACTTTTGTTTAACAATGATTAAAGCATAAGTGCTCTACAACAGGCTTCATAAGCTTGTTAAGTTAGCCGCAGTTTCGTTAACCTTTGTTTAACAGGATATCCCGATGACTGATGCTACTGCAAAAAAAAAACCTGCGAACCCGCCTTCCTGTGCGCTCCGGCACCCTATATATTTGCTCTTTATATGGCGACAATCATGGCGTTCCTGATGAGTCTGGTTATCACTTTTGCTGAATTCGGAATGGGGCCCCATTACATGGCAAATGTGATGAATGCTTACCAGGTTGCTATGCCAGCGGCTTTCTTTTGCATACTTGTTGTCCGGCCTGTTGTTATCCGACTCGTCGGATTGACCGTTCAGGGTCACTGAGGCATTTAGCGCGCGTATTACAGGCGTCGAATAAGATCGGCCCCGCTTATTCATTAAGGCAGAACTATGTAACACATAATCACGAAGAATGGGGTAGGCCATACCAGCGTCCTACCTGATTCCGTTAAGAATACTTATTCCTGTTCTTAGTTATTCTTCCACCGTGGTTATTCTTCCAATTTCATTAACTATCCCCTCCTTGCATTGCATGAGTTCTTTCCGATAAAAGGCTTCATGTTTATGGAAACGTGCCGCCGGAACTAATAATGAGATAGAAAAGCGACCCAAAAGTGTGTCCAGCGCTACAGCTATCGTGCAGACGCCTTCAAGAGTTTCACCCAGATCTATAGCTAGCCCATTGGCACGAACATCGGCGATCAGCTCCTGAAGCTGTGGAAAAGTTTTAACTGTCATTCCGGTGAGATCTTCATAGGCGTCGCCTACCAGTATGCGGACATCTTCATCACTTTCCATAGCCAGTAACACACGGCCGCCGGAAGTGCTGTAGAGCGGCAAATTAAGTCCAATACGAGGTACAACACGTAATTCACGTGATGCGACGACGTAGTGGATGATGGCCAGTTGGGTACCACTGGCACGTGCAAGGGTCACTGTTTCATTAACATTGGCCGAAAGTTGCTCCAGGAAGGGACGTACAAGATCCACTACATCACTGTGCACACTGGAAATAAGTTTGAGTAGTGCAGGTCCCAGACGCAGGCCACCGGCCCCGCTGCTACGCACAAGTTGAGCGCTATCTAAAGCCGCGACAATACGCTGCACCGTTGAACGAGGGAGAGCAACCTCCTGCGCAATTTCCCCCAGACTCATGCCGCCAGGGTGTTTACCCAGCACATTCAAAATTGCAGCTGCACGGGCGATAACCTGAATCCCGCCGGGTTTTTCATCCTCAAAGCTTGAAGCATTAACGGCCATATAGAGCTCCTTATCGTCCGGTGACGGACAGCTTGTTATCTCAGTTCTTGTCTTAATTATCACATTGCAATGGACGCTGTCGCAATGTAAGATGCCAAATTGTACCACAATACGGTACACTGTATTGATTAAATGCATGAGAATTTTGTATGAATGCACAGCGTTCTACCCCACCCTCGCCCCCTTTTACCTGGCGCCTTGCATTGGGGTTTGTGGGGGTACTGATTGCAGCCTTGACCTCTGGGCTTAATGGTCGGGTTATAGATATAGCGCTTGCAGATGTGCGTGCCGGAATTGGCGTGACGTATGATCAAGCCAGTTGGTTCACATCTGCCTACCAGGCCGCGGAAGTAGTGGCGATGATGATCGCACCATGGTTTGCTGTGACTTTTTCGCTGCGTAAATTCGCTCTTGGTTGCGCTGGCGGTTTTATGGTTTGCGGCATACTTTTACCCTTAGTACCGAATGCGCAGTTGTTTCTTCTCTTGCGAACGATACAGGGTCTGTTTAGCGGCGCACTTCCGCCTTTACTCATGACTGTGGCGCTACGTTTTCTGCCACCATCGATAAAACTTTATGGTCTTGGAGCTTATGCTCTGACTGCGACTTTTGGTCCAAATGTGGCGCCTACACTGGCGGCATTCTGGACGGATGATGTGAGCTGGATGTTCATGTTCTGGCAAGTGGTCCCCGCCATTTTGATTTCGATGCTATTTATTGGCTGGGGTTTTGCCGCAGGACCCGATTCATCTCGACCGATTTAAGCAGATCGACCTGTTCGGCATGCTCACCGGCTGTTCTGGTATGGCGTTTTTAATAATCGCCATCACTCAGGGTGGACGTATGGACTGGTTTGAATCGCCATTATTTAATGGTCTGTTATCCAGTGCCATCGTCTGCCTGACAGTTTTTCTGATTAATGAATGGTTTCATCCCCTTCCTTTGTTCAAATTACAGATGCTGGAGAGAAGTAACTTTTCATATGGCCTGATGGCGCTCGCTGTGGTGTTGGTACTGGCGCTGGCTGGCTCGGCTTTGCCGTCCAATTTCTTTGGCAAAGTTGAGGGTTTTAGAACAGCGCAATTTGCGCCGCTAGCTTTGACCATTGGGCTCCCGCAGTTAATTATCACCCCGCTTGTTGCCGCACTGCTTAGTCTGCGCTGGGTTGATTGTCGCTGGCTGATAGCTTTCGGGATTGCCCTGATGATTTTCGCCAGCCTGATGGGTATGCAGATAACCAGCGACTGGGCACGCCAGAATTTCTGGGCCATGCAGGCTCTGCAGGCGATTGGATTACCGTCAATTATTTTACCTTTACTTATGAGCGCAACCAGCGTTGTGGCGCCCCCGGAAGGACATTATGCCTCTGCTATGTTCAATACCGTACGGGGTTTTTCAAGCATCGCTGCTGGCGTTTTAGTTGAATGGTTTATAAATCACAGAGAACAATTTCATTCTAATGTTCTGGTCAATAACGTAGCCAACCGCCCATGGTTGATATCGACACCGGTAAGTGAGCAGGCCAGCAGCAACTTCCCTTTATTACACGACGGCAGCATCAGCAACACCGAGAACATCGCTGGATTTATCACCTTATTAAAACATCAGGCAATTGTTCTGAGTCTGGGCGACAGCTATCTGCTCATGGCTGGCTTTGCCGTCCTGTTGCTATTACTCACCGTCTGGCTGCCAAAACGTGTCTGGCCGCCCCAGATACGTTTTTAAACTGCCATGACAAAATAGAGGTGGTCAAATGAAATTTCCTGTATCCAGAAGAACGACTCTGCTCAGCGCATTATTAATCCTGATGATGACGATGATATTTTTTGTCTGGTCGACAATGCTGAATAATGATACCCGTACTAATGATGCCTATGTGAATGCGGATTACACACTGGTGGCACCAAAAGTATCGGGATATATCAAAAATATCTATGTCGCAGATAACCAACGCGTTAAAGCAGGGCAAACACTGGCCACGCTGGATGACCGTGACTACAAAATAGCGCTTGAAATGGCGCAGGCGAATTTGCAGCTTAGTGAAGCAAAACACCTGAGCAGCCTTGCACAACTGGAGCAGCAACAATCCATTATTGCTCAGACAAAAGCGACCCTTTTAGCCAGTCAGGCATCGGCGCAGTACGCCAGTCAGAACGCTGAACGTTTTAACAAGCTTTATCAAAGAGGTACCGTCGCTGCGGACGATCAACAAAAAGCCCATTCAACGCAGCGTTCTGCATCCGCAGTCGTTCGTCAAAACGAAGCTGCACTGACCTCAGCAGAAAAACAGGTAGGCGTGTTGAGGGCTGCATTACGTCAGGCGGAAGCCGATGTTGCAGTCGCGCAGGCAAAGGTCAGTCAGGCGAGGGTTAATCTTTCTTATACGCGTATTGTTGCACCAGTCGATGGGATGGTAGGCCAGCGTTCGGTGCGCCTCGGTGCCTACGTTAACGCAGGGACACGTCTGCTGGCTGTGGTTCCGCTACATCAAACTTACATCATTGCCAACTATCTTGAAACACAGCTGGCAAATGTTCAGCAGGGGCAGAAAGTTTTAATTAAAATTGATGCCATGCCTGGCAAAAAGTTTACTGGACATGTCGATAGTATCGCTCCTGCAACCGGCGCAACGTTTTCTGCCATCCAGCCAGACAATGCAACTGGTAACTTTACTAAAGTCGTTCAGCGTTTACCGGTAAAAATAGTGCTGGATGGTAATCAGCCCGATGCAAAATTATTGCGCGTTGGGATGTCAGCCGTTCCTGAAATTGAGATCCGCTAATATTCCATACATTCTCAAAACCCCGATCTATTTTTGAACGTCTGGCTTAGAAACGGTGTTCCCGTTATCTATACATAATTTCCTGTAGAAAATAAAGGGCACTGACACCAGGCTAGCTTCCTGTAAGAAAAACGCATGTACTATCACGACCATATTTAGTCGATCCTCATTTACAGAGAGTGATCGACTAAATATTTTTTTCAGGCGACAATACTGGTAAACAATAGATCATTATTCACGCCCGGCTATCAAAAGCTTAATGCTGCATAAGCGCCAGTGTTTTTGCCCTAACGCGCAGCAAAATTTTCTGCGCCTCTTCGGTTGAACGAATATTAGTGTATCCAATTACTAACCCATAACGTTTCTGTGTCTGCGTATACCAGCTTGAGAGTGGCCGGACATAAAGATCGTGCTGTGTCCATAATGCAGCTAATGCAGTGTCTTCAATACCGCGATGCAGGTAGGCGACAATATGCATCCCGCCATCTGTAAGCTCAAATTCAAATAGCCCAGGAAAGCTCGTTTCAATTGCCTCAAGCATCATGCGACGCCGTTGCTGGTAGAGTAAACGCATTTTTTTTATATGCCGGTAGAAGTGCCCTTCGCTAAGGAATTGCGCAAGAATTTTTTGCGGCAGTAATGGCAGACCCGTTTCAAGGATTTCGCCCAGTTCGCTGAAACGGGCTACCGTCTCTTGTGGCATTACCATATAGCCGATACGCATAGCTGGCATTATGGTTTTACTAAACGTACCGGTATAAATAACCCGGTCATGCATATCGAGACTTTTCAACGCCGGGATTACTTTTCGTGTGTAATGAAACTCTCCGTCGTAATCATCTTCGATGATCCAGCTACTGTTTTGCTGTGCCCAGGCCAGCAACTGGTGCTTACGCGGTAATGAAAGGCTAACTGCGAGCGGACTTTGATGAGTGGGTGTAACGATAGCGAAACGCCCATCGTTGTGATAGCGCTGAAGATAATCAACATCCATGCCCTGCCGATCAACAGGTATATAGTGCAGGTTGGATGCCATTCGCTTCAATAATTGCTGACCATAAAAGTAGCCAGGATCTTCAAACAGCACTTTATCTTCAGGCTGTGCAAGTACCGACAGAATTAACCGTAAGTTGGCCCGATAGCCGCTGGTAACAAAGATTTGCTCCGGTCGGCAATTCAGTCCTCTTGAAATATTGAGATAACTTGAAATGGCCTCACGTAGCGGCTGGAAGCCCATTGCCGGGGGCATGAGCATTTCTTCTGGGCGAAGACTTCGCGCCGCTTTTCCCGATATTAGTAACCATTTTTTATGGGGAAATTCATCCAGAGCAGGGATTCCGAGCCGCAGATCACCCTTCCTTTCAGTAACCTGTGTGTTAAGTGAACAAGAAGATACAGCGTTGTCTGCGCTGACCGTTGAAGTCAGCCTGAGCTCCGGGTTTATATAGGTCCCCTTCGCCCCCAGACTCACGAAATAGCCTTCTCCAATAAGAATTTCATACGCGGTTTCCACCGTTTTACGCGCTACCTGCAACTCGCTCGCTAGCGAACGAATCGAGGGAACGCGCGCTCCCGGTTTCAAAGCACCGTCCTGAATCTGCTGACGATAGCGGGCATAAATCTCTTTGTACCCCATGAAATGCACCCTTATATGTCCTACCAATTAAGTCTAATAATGGCCCTTTTTAATCAGACATACAAGATTAAGATATGGCTATTAACAAAGCCACTCAATATGAGGCGTCATGAAAATTGAACATTACGAACACCGCCACCGACCTTGCCCATTGCTTTGCGCTGATGCGGGAACTACGCAGCAAACTGACGAATGAGAAACAATTTATTGCCCAGGTACAGCGCCAGCAGGCGCAAGGCTACCGTCTTGCAGGACTTGAGCAGGATGGCAAACCAATGGCGCTAGCCGGTTATCGGCTGCTCGAAAATTTTATTCACGGGCAATTCTGTTACGTCGACGATCTGGTAACAGTGAGCGAGGCTCGCGGTCAGGGGATGGGTGCAACACTGTTGAATCACTTAGCGGTAATCGCACGTGAATACGGTTGTGGTCAGATGGTCCTTGATACCGCCATAAGTAATTCAGGAGCCCAGGCATTTTATCAGCGTGTCGGATACACCGCCCTCGGCCTGCACTTTTATCGCGATCTCACCTGAGGAAAAAATGATGAAACTGCTTCACATTAAGGTCAGTCCGGATTTATCAGGATCGACATCCCGCGCGGTGTCTGAACGCCTGGTAGAAAAATTACGCGCGCATCATGCCGAGCTTGAAGAATTAGTGCTGGACCTGGCTCAACGGCCGCTACCGCATCTTGATGCATTTACCATTGCTGGTTTTTTTACCCCACCAGACCTACGCAGTGAAGCTCAGCTCACTGCTATTCAGACTTCGGAACAACTGGTAGATCAGCTTTTTGATTGTGACACGCTGGTTATCTCATCACCGATGTGGAACCTCGGCCTGCCTTCCGTACTGAAGGCTTGGTTCGATCATATAACCCGCGCCGGACGAACTTTCGTCTTTACGCCAGAGGGCAAAAAAATAGGACTCGTCAGCGGCAAAAAGGTGTATTGCGTTGTCGCCAGCGGCAGTGTATTTGCCCACGGTCCTTTTGTAGCAGATGACCAGTTCACTCCATACATTCGCGTAGCGCTTGAATATATTGGCATTACCGACGTGCAATTTATTCGGGTAGACGGAACGCATGATCCCGTCGCTCGTACAACAGCATTACCCTATGCACTGCAAACCATTGATCGTTTATTTTAAAAAGAGGATTACAATATGTCGTCACGTGTGAATCATTTCAAAACTATCCCTGCACTGGCTAAAACACTTGCCGATGCTTCTATGGCATTAGGAAAAATCTCGCTGGATAAAAAACTTAAGCACTTAGTAGATATACGTGCCTCACAGCTGAATCATTGTGCATTTTGTCTGGATATGCATGTTAAAGAAGCAAAAATGCATGGGGAGCGTGAACTGCGTCTTTATCATGTTGCAATTTGGCGGGAATCGCCATTATTCAACGCCAAAGAGAAAGCTGCGCTGGCACTGACTGAAGCTTTGACCCGCATTGGTGATAATGGTGTAAGCGAAGCGCTTTACAGCGAATTGCGTGAACATTTCTCTGAAGTGGAAGTATCAGAGTTAACATTTACCATTGCTGTAATCAACGCCTGGAATCGTCTACAGATTTTATCACAGATGGCACCAGGCTCGATGGATAGCGCTTACGGTCTGGATCGTGCTGAATTACATTAATAAATGTCCGCCAGCATCACTTCTTGTTGGCGGATTTATTTTTTTAAATCTAAGCTTGCATATTTTTTTATAATCGCTCACGAATAGTATTCATAGTGTATTTTCAACCTTCACGTAAGGGAATATTATACGTACATTAAAAGAACGTTAAGAGCGATTATTTTAATGACTTTCTGTTAAAAATGGAAAAACCGCCGAAAGGCGGTTTTTCCATTGGGGAGAATTAATAACCGGTCTCGTTAAGAAAACGAATGGTAATTTACGCCTTGGCTAGTGGTTTCATTCGAAAGCTGATGCCCATACGATTCAGAGCATTCATTGTTGCAATAACGATGGTTAAGTCGACCAAATCTTTTTCACCAAATACTGACAGCGCTGCAGAATACGCTTCATCCGAAGCATGTGTCTCACTTACACGGGTAACTTCTTCTGCCCATGCCAGTGCCGCTTGCTCCAGGTCCGAGAATAAATAAGTAGCCTCATCCCATACTGGAATCAGTACTATTTTCTCTACTGACATACCACACTTTATAAGATCGCGTGTGTGAATATCAATACAATGCGCACAGCCATTAATCTGCGATACTCTTAAAAAAACCAAATGTATTAGCTCTTCCGGAAGACTTGTTCCTTTTGTAGCGAAATGATGCAGCGCTCCCAGTGCCTTTGAGCCTTCTGCAGATACTTGAAACCAATTTGGACGATTCATTTTCTTTCCTTTATAGAGAGTTAGGTGCATGATTTATCTACGAAAATAGACCTCACCTTCATCAGAAGGGTTACTAACTGATACTTCAGAGTTAAATCATAATAATCAATATTGACATATAAAAAAGACACAAAGAAGAAGAAAACGCGTAGGACATGATAAAAAACGGAATACTATGACTCTAATTTGAGTTTAAGTTTATCTAACAATGATGGTATTGGAATGGCCAATTTTAGCCTTTTTGTGGATACGACATTTTAGGGCATGACTCGGTGAAGGGCTTAATAATTACAGTTTAAAAGGTGCATGATATATCGCTGAAAAAATATTTTCGTCTCGCTGGGCTGACGATTACCCAGCACGCTAAAACTTGGCTATCGCAAATGAAAATCGACGATCCTGAATAATAGATACTTAATCCATCAGTAAAGAAAGTAATTCTGGATGTCCGTCTCTCGCTCATAGCAGACCTTCAGCTCTGTTAGTCGGTCCGCTTTGTGCCAGAAGCGGACTTTTCCTGAAGCGCCATTCAATCTTTTAGCAAGCTCATTTCTTCAGAGAGCCATTGTCTTAGAATGCTTATTTTAAATGAATCCTGATTATCTGGACGGTAGACTAAATCGTACCCCCGTTCAGCCCTAAGCTTGTGCTGTGGAAACGGAACAACAAGCCTTCCAGCAGCTACATCATCTGCAATCAGAAGACTGCGTCCGAGAGCAACACCTTCGCCCACGTATAGCAGCCTCAGTCGCCATGCTGCCAAGAGTCCATAAGGGCCCCTGATGGCAACTGAAATTTTTTTCTCCGGCCATCTCAAACCATGCCTGCCAGTTCGCCTGCATTCTATACTCATGAAGAAGAACGCAGTTTAAAAGTTCCTTAATCTCTGTCAGACCATTATGTTTCTCAAGAAAACCTGGACTACAGACAGGGGTGACTGTTTCATCAAACATACGCTCAGACGAAACATATTGATAATTGCCAAGGCCGTAACGAATTGCAGCATCTACCTGACCATCGTTAAGATCTACATTAATGTCAGTAACATCCAGTTGAATATCAAATTCTGGATATCTCTGCCTGAACCGGCTGAGACGAGGTGCTAACCACTTACTGGCAAATGAAAACCGTTGTACTTATACGTAAACTCTTTATCAGGTTTCTTCCACGCAGACGCTCAGTCTCCTTCATTAAATCACTTAAAAGACGGGTAACCACATGGTGAAATTCACCCCCTTGCTCCGTCAGAATTATCTGCCTTGTCAGCCTGAAAAATAGCTTAAACCCCAGATGCTCTTCGAGCTTTCGGATTTGCCGGCTTATCGCGCCATGCGTAACGTGCAACTCCGCTGCCGCCAGCGTCATGCTCGAGAGGCGGGCAGTGGCTTCAAAAGCGCGCAGAGTCTGCAATGGGGGAAGGCGATCGAATATCATACGCGTGATAATAATTCACGCGTGTAGTGAGAACAAATAATTTGTCAGGTCAGAGTTCGAAAATCAAAATCAACATAAAGAACATTACTATTTTCATAGCGATACCGGAGCATTAATGGAAAGTTTGTTTGTTTACGGGACTCTCGGTCTTGGCCGGCCTAATGCTCATATTCTTGAAAATATTGGGGGAACATGGCAGGAGGGTCACGTGGGAGGATCTCTTCTTGCCAAAGGTTGGGGAGCAGAAATGGGTTATCCGGGAATTGTGCTGGATGATTCAGGAAATCGTGTGCAGGGCTTTCTTTTCACGTCAGAGAATTTACTTAATCACTGGCACATACTCGACGAGTTCGAAGGTTATGAGTATGAACGTGTTCCAGTAGAGGTAACCATATCTACCGGTCAGACAGTGCAATCATGTATCTATATGCTCAAAGCATAAACCAAGAGACCTGCTGCTAGCGGAGTCGAGATTTTTAACTGTACCCGTTAACAAATCAAGATGACTGTCGGCCGGTTACAGATAATATAATCTGACGATGTCAGCAAGCCAGTTTAGATATTGCTGTCTTAACTACCCATGATGCTAAAACGCTTTTCAGGTTCTAATGCAGAGAATAAATCATCCTTAACTCATCATGCACAATTCTCTGGCCTCAACGATGTTCGCTTTTCGCTCAAAGCGGAACTTGATGTCTCAGGGACGGTCCGTTTCGTGCCTGAAGCGAACCTAGCCCAGCCAGTATGCTACATCCTCACATTGACCTTAGTGAGAGTGAACGGACGCGTTCAGCGCGAGTCGCTTAACCACTCATGCATTTTTATCGAATAGAGAAGACTTGGCGGTGCATCTTCAACGTCCATGGATCTTTTTGATAAATCTTAACCCCGTTTTCTCAAGTACTTTCTGTGACGCCAGATGGTTCTGCCGGACAACCGCTGAAATCTCCGTGAGTTTGCTCTCCTCAAATCCAAATTTTATCGCGGCGGGAAGCAAACTCTGTGGCCAGGCCTTTGCCCCAGGCCTCTGTGGAAAAACGGTATCCAAGATTATTGACAACGAGATCCCCGTAACTCCGAATTCTCAGCCCGCCAAAACCGATAATTTTTCCAGGCTCAGCCAGAAGCGAAATTGCCCAGTTTCCAAACCCCTGAGTTTGCCAGTGGTCGAGCCAACTGTTCAGAACCGTTTTTGCATGGTCAATGCTCGGATAGGGACCCGCCGGATTGAACGTATTCGTCGCGGGATCACCATAGATTTTGAAGAGATCGTCTGCATCTGATGAGATTACAGGGCGGAAGGTATAACCGATGTGTTTGAATTCGCAATTTTAGCTCCCAGGCCCTCAGGCCAACAGTCTGTTTTTTAGAGGGTTCCTTTTGATTTAAGCACACTTTTGAGGGAGTCTGGAGATGACGTTAACCGCGATGTCCGCTTCTCGCAGATAACAGAAGGTGTTCATTATCTGCTCATGACTGATTCGACCGACTTGCCTGCTATTTCGCCCAGAGATAGCTATGAATAGCGTTCAGTAGGAGGCTGCATACCGGAAAGTAAGTATTTTCAATATTTGTGCAGACAACAAATTCAACCCGGATCTTTATTAATCAAAATATGCCGGTAATACTTCCGCATGACATAAATAGTACACTGGTCCCAGGCCATGACTGCTGGAGGAATACAAAGCACACACTGTGCAATGTCTCGCCATAATGCGTTTTCGCCTGGAAATAATGTATTAAAAAGGGAAAAAAAGATAAAAATCAGTGCAAAAAATAAAAGCGCTCCCAACCAATGTTCATAATGTGCACTGGCTTTGCTGCGCGCTTCTTTATAATTGCGATCTCTGATTGGTTCAGGCAGATCCCTAAGCTCAGGAATACTCTTTTTCGTCCAGTATATTTTCACTGTCTCTCCTTTTGCACATCTGTTTATGATAATGAATATCATTTGCGCTGGCAAACTGATCTGCCCCCTGCCCCCATCGAAAGCTCTTTTATCACTTCCTTGCTCCGATAGCTGCCAAGCAGACTTAACATGCTCCAGCAGCATCGACTTGATGGACGCTCTGGATCTTATTCCTTTAAGAATGTCGCCACCGCGTCGAGAAACGCTCGGGCTGATCAAGCATGACAAAGTGAAAACTGTCATCGATACGGGTGAAATGAATATCTTTTGCAGAGGCATAGGCTTGACGGTACATCGCATCCACGCTGGGTGTCGGAAATACCGAATAAAGGGTCATAGGCGTACACAACCTCAATCGGCGCTTTAATGTGGCCAAGTTCGGGGCGCAAATCGGTCATCATCAGTTCGTACACGGCATCCGCCACGGTTTTTGGGATCGGAATTGATCCCTGCCGCCACCAGGGCGGGTCTCACCGCATCGGTTTTAACTAAACGGGCGATGGAAGTCGTCTGAAACTCTGCACGCTGCTCCGGCGACTGCGACAGCAGCCAATCCCGCATCCTGGTGGCAGGTTGGGCAGCCGTTTCGCGGGTCGCAGTGGGATCAATCATCAACGTATAGAATGGCAACGCATCGACAATCATCAAGCGACTGACCAGGTCGGGATGGCGGGCACCCAGCATCAATGCGATCTCCCCCCCCAAGGAGTGACCAATAATCACAGGGGCTTTCAGGTGTCGGGTACGAATGTACTCCGCGATCGCGTCAACTGCCGGAGCGATAACCTTCCCGTCAGGATTGGAAATGGCAGGTGTACTCGCAAATCCCGCCAGTTCGACAAGATGAATGCGGTGGTTCTTACGTAAATCTGCGGCTAAACCGGTCCAGACGTCTCGGGACGACGCCAGCCCCGGAATCAGTATGACATCCGTACCTGAGCCTTGCGTCTGTACAGAGATACGCTGCGAGTTCGGATGTTCGGCAGGTGTAGGCAGAGACTGAGCTGTGGACGTCGAGACTAAGGCTAACATCAAAAAAAACGTCCCGCCGATCATGGTACGGATAGTTGCGGTATACATTGGATTTCCCTGTTTAAGCTAAGCGGTCAGAAAGTAGCGGGAGCCGCGCCAGATCGCGAGTCGCCAGGACATTTTATAAAGCGAGTTTGTGACGCATAAGGTCGTAGAGAGACGCGCTTTTTAGAATGGCTGGATGACATACAGCCATGCAGGCATCAGCCCATCCTTTTGAAATACATAGCTTAATATACCGATTTTGTTCCGCAAAAAGTAGTCAAGGGCGGGTGCGAGCGGGAGCCGTCTGTGCCGTTTACATCAGACCCGGCCCCCTGAAGGTGCGCCGCCATTCGCTTGGGCTGACGTTGTAGCGCGCCTTGAAACTCTGGCGGAAAGAGACCGGAGACTGGTATCCGGCCAGGGATGAGACGACTTCAATGCTGTGATCCGTGGTTTCAAGCAGCTCCTGGCTGCGCTGCAGACGCTGGGCGCTGAGCCAGTCTCCGACAGTCATACCGGTTGCCTTGATAAAATGGCGGGTCAGCGTGCGACGGCTCATGCCAGCGTAACCGGCTAAAGAGTCAATATCGTGTCGCTTGTCCAGATTGCGGCGCAGGTAATCGATAAGGTCATTTATCTGCTCGTCACGCGTCGTTTCAGGTACCGCATGCTCGATAAACTGCGCCTGCCCGCCCTCCCGGTAAGGCGGAATGACCATCCTTCGGGCTACGCGGTTCGCCAGCGCGGTACCGTAGTGTTCCCTCACGATATTGAGGCAGCAGTCGATGCCTGCCGCCGTACCGGCGGATGTAATGAGACGTTCATCGCTGGTATAAAGCGCATTGCTGTCCAGCCTGACCTGCGGAAAGCGTCTGGCAAAATCCTGCTCAAATTCCCAGTGCGTGGAGGCTCTGCGGTTATCCAGCAGTCCGGCGTAGGCGAGGACATAAGCGCCAAGACACAGCCCTGCGACTTCGGCTCCCCGTTGCCAGGCTCTGCGCAGCGCGTCAAGCAATGCGGGTGCCGGGCGCGTCTCAGGATGCTCCCAGAACGGCACGATAATGATGTCCGCCGTTTCCAGTTGCTCAGGCCCGTGCTCCACATTGATTGAAATCCCGATATCGGACACCACAGTACCGGGCTGTTCAGCGCAGACCGTCACCTCGAAAAGTCCCCGCTCCGGCATCGCCTTGTCAAAGACCATGGACGGAACGGAAAAGTGAAACGGGCTGAAGCCCGGCGTGGCGATAACAACAACGTGCAGAGCGGACATGATGGTGACCTTTTACTGATTAAACCGGGTGTGGCTGATGTTATGCCGTACAGGCGACAGTCGGATCTTAGTCGCCTGCAGGCATGTCGGCGTCAGAGGCTCAGCGTCTCGCCGTCTTCAGGCACCAGCACATTTTGCTGGATACCTTGCTCTGCGGTGTAGTCGCGCAGTTCCGCGCGGCTCAGCAGGCAATGGTTCACCGCTTCCATATGGGATGCCACGATGGTCGCAGCAGGCAGAATGTCCAGCGTGCGCAGGGCATCCTCTTTACCCATTATAATGGCGCCAATCCCGTCAACCGTGGCACATCCGATATTCAGGACCACAACGTCCGGCGCGTATTTTGTCAGGCTGTCCACGTAAGGGGGAACCCAGATGGTATCGCCTGCAATATAGAGCGTTTTTTCACCCTCTGCAGAAAAGACCAGCCCGCACGCATCGCCCAGACGCTCAGCCACCTCTGGAATGGCATAGGCCTCATCACTGCCATGCTGTCCATCGGTTTTCACGATCTTAATACCAGAGATGACGTTGCTGTCAGCCAGCACCTTGACGGCGGTAAAGCCCTGAGAACGGATGAGGGACGCGTCGCTTTCATTCTGGGTGTAGATCACCTTGTCTTTAGGGATCAGCTGCTGTGCCGCTTCGTCCCAGTGGTCCTGATGCGTGTGCGTCACAATAATCACGTCCACGTCCAGCAACTCATCAACTGCAACCGGCAATGCTACCAGAGGATTACGCAGGTGAGCGCGTGCGGTTCCGGCAAAACCGGGCCAGGCCTCTTTATCAGCGAGCATCGGGTCGATCAGGAAGCGAACCCCGGCATAGTCAAGCTTCAGTGTGGCGTTACGTATTTGAGTCAGCTGCATTTTTTACTCCCTCAGATAAACCGCTGCGACGCGGTCTGTGCATTGAAAGTGCATTATAAAAAAGTTGCAGACGAGGTTGTGAGGTGCGCGAAGGTCATTATTCGATGAAAAAGGGTCAAAGCGCCAGGCCAGATCGCCGCCGCTACAGAGGAGGCTGATGCACCACAGCGAACGCGCGCTCTGGCGCCTGAGCAACTATCTCAGGCGGTGTATGCTTCCCGTCGGATAGGGTTCTGTTTTCCGGGAAATGCCCTCTGACCCGATATCATCGCATTTTGACTTTTCTGCCTCTCACGCGCTTGCGGATTGCCCTTTATCCTTACCGGACTGTAAACACCGAGGTAAAACTATGGCATACGCAATCACTGACGACGGCATCGAAATCTACTACGAAGCAAAGGGCCAGGGCCTGCCGGTCATTTTTGTCTCCGGCTATTTTGGGATCAGCGATATCTGGCAGGCGCAAACCAACGCGTTATCTGAAAAATTCCGCACGGTCTCTTATGACAGCCGTGGATACGGGCGTTCAGCCAAACCCCTGCCAGCAGAGGCATACAGCATTCCCCGTCACGCAGACGACCTGAAAGCGGTTATTGACGCCGCGGGCATCAATGGCCCTGCTGTTCTTGTTTCCCATTCGATCGGCTGTAACATCATTTCCACCTTTGCAGTGAAATATCCGCAGCAGGTGGCCGGGCTGGTCTATACCGCCTGCTATGTTGACGGCAAACAGATGCGCGACGCGGGTATGTCTGTGGAAGGTGTCAGCGAAGCGGTATCCACACCCTCAGGTGCGGTGGCATTTTATAAACCCTTTGGCGTAACCGAAAGCGTGGGTGCAGAGGCTGCCAAATGGGCGACGCATGCATTGCAGGCGAATGCGGCGGCGTTTCTGAACCATGAAATGGCGGATCAGTATTCAGCCATTACCGCACCGGCACTGATCCTACAGGGCGAAAACGATGCACCCAACCCGCTTCCGTTTGCCACTGCGCTGCAGCAGGTTCTGGGCGGTGGAGCAGAGTTGAAAGTATTGAAGGGGGTCAACCACTTCCCGCCACTGGAGGCACCAGAAACCGTTACGGCTTTTGTGGAAGAACATGTACGCAAATGTTTTGCTGACTAACTCTGTGCCAGGTAAATCCAATCACTAAGCCATCTGTAAAGGTGGTTTTTTTATGCTCATGAAGATCGGCGACAGTTGATGTGCCCGGTGTCGGTATTTTCCGGGCATTGCCAGCCGGATTGTCAGGCTGTTTCGCTACGTGATTCCCATCATTACAGGCATCACCCAACCCACGCTTATTCATGCCCTGCTGTATTAAGCGAGCCGCAGGCAGTCCATAAAAACGTGCCGGCAAACATCCAGAATGACCGGCAGGTTTTAGGTTATTTGCTCTGCACGTCAACGAGGTTTTTCGCCATCCACACGCGGTCGATTCCCCCCGTATTATAATGGGAAAGGGTAAAGACCTGGGCCTGACTCATCATGAGCGCCAGTTCGGGGGTGATACTGAAACTTGCCGCAACTTCATGGTGCTCAAGTTCAGGCCGACGCTTACGACGTTCAATACGAAAGCGCAGCTGGTTGTATTTTGCCCAGCCGATCAGCGCCATATCGATAAGACAGGCCACCAGCAGGTAGATACTCAGCGTACTGAGCGTGGTGTAGAACGGCCTGGTTCCCATAAAAGGATCATGTTCAATCGCGTTTATCAGACCACTGTAAATCAGCCAGCAAAACCCCAGCCAGGCAATGATCGTTAACAGCAGATCCAGCGCGCGTGGAAACAGACGTTGTTCAGTAAAAATTAAAGGTTGAATCATGGTTTTAATCTCCCAATACCGCGATCGGGACTCACCCAACGAGCTCTGCTGCGTTTGCGGCGCAGCATGACTTTCGGGAAAGCCACAAGCGTAGTGAACAGGCTCAGCATCCAATAGACCACCGGAAACCAGATAACCCAGAACAGTGACGCCGCAATGCCTTTCTCGTAGCGTCTTTCAATAAACAGACTGACCGCGAACTGCAACAGACAGACCACGCCCAGCATCAGGCCGGTAAAAGCTGGCGGGAAAAGGTGCTGAACATATAAAGAATCGGGCATCGGTATAAGCAGCCCGATGAGAAACAACAGAATGCTGACGGCATAAGCAAAGGCCCATGCGGTTGACATACAAAACTCAATAAACAGCGGCCACATGCGCCGGTACTCCCAGTTCCACAAGCGACGCATATTGACAATAAACACCTCTGCGCCCCCCCTGCGCCCAGCGCAGACGCTGCTTCCAAAGCCCTTTCAGCGTCTCGGGCATCAATATCCAACACAGCGCACGAGGTTCGAAGAAAATTGACCAGTGGCGCAGTTGTAACTTCCAGCTGATATCAATATCTTCCGTGATCATATCCGGGCTCCAGTACCCCACCTCTGCCAGGGCGCGACGGCGAAAAGCAGCAATGACACCGGAAACGGTAAAGACCTGACCATAGATGCGCTGGGTACGCTTGATGAGGCCGATGATCGATGAAAATTCCCCCACCTGGACTCGCCCAATCAGCGTTGAACGCGTACGGATACGCGGATTACCGGTCACCGCCCCCACGCGAGGGTGATTGAGCAGCGGTGCGACCAAATACACCGCCGCATCTTTATCCAGCAGCGCATCCCCATCAATACACACCAGAAAATCACTGCGCGCCGCCGCGGCACCCGCCTGCAGGGCTACCGCTTTGCCCTGATTTTCCGCCAGATGAATCACCCGCAGCCGCGCATATTCACGCGCTAACTGATCCAGCACCGCCGCAGTGTTATCGATAGAACCGTCATTGATAGCAATGACTTCAATATTTTCATAACGTTGCGCCAGCGCCGCTTCGATAGTCTCACGTGCATTCAGCCCTTCGTTAAAGCACGGCACAAGAATGGAAATCAGCGGATTGCCTTCGAGTACAGGAGGCGGTGTGCCCGGCCCCCATGGCCAGTGCCGCTCGCGGTAGAACCAGAAATAAAGCCCACCGCTTATCCAGAGGGGCCGACATAAACAGCGGCCAGAAAAAGACGAAATCAAGGATCACTTCACCGGTAAAAACCACCGCCACGCCGAGCGGAAAACTGAACATCAGGCAAAGGATCAGAAAGGCGATGAGGCGATCGGTCATTTTTGCGGATACCAGTAGGAGGAAAAAGCAGAACGGATCTCTGCCATCCGGGGTTGATCGTTAATGAAATCGTCCGGGTAGTAGCCATAGTTTCTGGCACCGCTTAGCTTGAGCTGCCGCATCCACCCGTTAAGCATTTCACCGCTAATATCGTCCTGCCCTGCCCCCTTACGCCAGTCGCGTGCCTGAAGTTCAAAAACCGTTTTATCCAGCGCACCAGGGTAACGGGCTACCTGCCCGACGAGTCTGTCCAGCCAGGCATTGGCATCGTTGACCGGGACATTTTCCATCAGCGGCATCGCCATCGGGGCTGTCCAGTCGTAGGTGCTGAGAAAATCATTCAGATTCTGCGCAAACCAGGTTTCGCTCTGCGGATCCAGTATCGGCATGGCGTAAATGTTGCGGGGCGGTTTTGACCTGAGGGCCGCGCACGGCACGCACGGTTTGCGTGAGCTGTCGCGTAAAATCAATCAGGGCGAGACTTTTGAAGCGCGTCCAGCGCGCCAGCATCTGCGGGTTGGCGCGGATCTGCGCGAGGTTGTCCGGGAAGCCCGCTGCCCGATAAGCTTTAAGCGCATCCGGGGAGGCATCCTCAAAGTCGGTCAAAAACGCGTCATCATGGAACAGGATGCCGCTGAAGTTGGCATGGCGCGCCAGGTCTTCGTAGATGTCGTTGATTCTCTGCCGGGCAACCGCACTCCAGGGCGATAAGCGTAAATAATGGCGAGTATCTGGCGCAATGCGCCCGTTGTCTGGCGACCACGCCGCCACGCGAGGTACTGAAGGGTCTAACCCAAATGCCAGGACCGGCATCCAGGCGTAAACCTTCACCCCGGCGCGGGTCTGCAACTGCCAGGAAACGAAGTTAAACAGATCCGCCCGCATAGGCAGCCAGCGACTGCGGAAATAGAGCGCATTGACGTTGCCGTCCCCTTTCGGATCGGCATAGGCCTGTAAAAAGACATGGGTAATCTTCATATCGAAAACACGCTGGATGAGCAGATCGATATTCTTACGCTGTTGAGCCTGGTTTTTGTCGTACACATAGTCGAGATCGATATGCATAACCCGCATGGTTTCAGGTTCCCTGACCTGAGCTATCTGGCTGGCGAAGCTTCGCAGCGAAGGGTTGTTGGAGATCAGCACCCGGGGGATATCTTCCAGATTTGCGGCATTCGCCAGCCCCTGGTTCAAGGTAAACGCCATCTGATAGCCCTCCTGATGCGCAAGCTTCAGTGTTGTACCGCTCACCGCACCGTAGGGCCATACCCAGGCACGCGGCGCTTTCCCGGTGACCTCTTTGATTTTGTTTGAAATGCGCTGCAGGTCGGCACGTATACGCTGTTCAAACTGCGCATCCGTTTCGTACTGCCCGCGCGTTTTATCGTATAAACGGTTAGCAACCGCAGGCTCCAGACTGCCTTGCGGATTGGCCTGAATACCGTAATGGGATGCCCAGGTGTGCGCGCCCACTTCCACTAACCCCGACTCGCTGGCCTCGCGCACCATCTTCCAGGTGGCAAATTTTCCCCGCGGCGTCTTTAGCCCGCCAAAATCCACCAGCGAATTTTGCGGTGCATCCACCCAACTGCCGACAGGCGCCCACAGAGCCGGCCATTTGAACAACCGAAGCAGCGGCAGAACGCGGGTTGAGAAGCTGCTGTATCCATCATCAAAGGTCAGCAGCACCGCCTTTTCAGGCAAGGTGATTTTCCCGGCATGGGCATCCACCACCTGCTGCACGCTAATCGGGTGGTAGCCGTTATCATGCAACCAGGCGAACTGGTCGTTCAGGGCACTGGTACGCACGGACAGATAGCGCTGATCGGCGGCACCGTCCTCCACGTCATGCCAACCCAGCACAAGAAAACTGTTTGTGGGCCAGCGCTGGTCCGCATACAGCGGCGGCCGTTCGGCAGGAGGAAGATAACGTGGTGCCGCGGCCAATGCACACATGCTCATCATCATCCACCCGACGATTACCCTCGCGGCGAGAAGCCATCGTTTCATCATGAAGCGCCCTTAGAACCTGACATTCAGATCAAATGCGAGGGCAATATTGCGCTCCCGCTTCCCATCGTAAGGACGTTTATCCCAGGTCAGTTTCACCCCGGCATCCACTACGTTATTCCATTGAATACGTTGCCCGTAACCTAACTGATTGATGGCCCCGGCGCTGTGCCCTTTTTGCCAGTAACCGCCCGCCCCCGCCTCAAACTGCTGCCTCCAGACCGTGTCGTAATGGCGGTACAGCACATGTTCGGCGCGCAGCCCTGCAACCGCCGAAACATCACGTTTAGGGTTGTAATAAGGCACATCTTCTTTGGTGTTATGACTGCCGCTGATGCCAGGGATAAAATCAAGAGTAAAAAGTGGCAGCGTCCAGAGGCGTTCTTTGCCACTGATGCCATATTCCAGCCGATCGTTGCCGTCGGTGAAATGAGCGCCGAAAATTGAAAGTTGATATTCGCGTCGTTCGTTCTGATACCAGCGTAACCACAGATCCCCACCGTTGGCGTTTACCCCATTGCGCAGGGCACGCAGCGGCGTGTTACGGGATAACCGCTCTGCCGAGCCACCGGCTCGCCAGTTGTCGTTGAAGTCGTACCAGCCCGAGAGGCGTCCGCCGATTTTCTGATCGCTACCATCGTTGCGCCCGGAAATCTCCATTTCGGCCCAACTGCCCCGAGACGTCCATTCCGCGCCCGCCAGCAGGTCCCGGCTGATGCCCTTCCCCTCCTCAAACTCGCCACGGGCAAAGTTGTAGCCGGTAAACAGACGCCAGTTTTGGTTAATCGGCGGGCTATAAAGCGCAGTGTTGAGGGTAAAATCGTGTTTGCCACTGACCGGACTGTCGGATGAGATGCCCTGAGACCCGGCTATCCGCAGTTCAGCTTTGTTATGTAATGCCATCAGTCGTTCAAGCTGCAACGAGGCGACGTCATCCGGGCTGCGGGCGACCACATCCTTCGTCAGTTCGTCAGCCTGCCGCCACTCCTGTAACTCCATGGCCGTCCATGCCTGTTGCCTTTCCAGCGCCAGGTTGCTGGGTTCAATGACTTCGGCAAGCTTCAGTTCGCGCTCTGCGGCACGAGGTAATCCTCTCGCCAGCAGCACTGACGCATAGGCAATACGCAGGGCCTGGTTACCCGACCCGGTACGCGGCCAGGCGCTCCGCATGCGTCTCGGCTGCGGGCAAATCATTGATAGCCACCAGATAGTCGGTTTGTAAGGTTTTGGCCAGCAGCCAGTTGTCATTGGGCTGCGGCGTGGGAGAACCATAAACCTTTTGCAGGTAAGGGGTTTCGTTACTGTATGCATCCAGTTGCTGCTTCGCTTCGTCGAAGTGGTTGTTATCAAGACGGGCATACAGCAGCTCCTGTTGATCGTCCATGGTGAGCGGCTTTGAGGCCAGGGTCGAGCCACGTGGAAAATAGATGCTTTCAAGCAGGGACTCGGCTTTGTCCGGCTGCTTCTGCGCAAGATAGGCAGACGCGATCCATCTTCTGGCGTAGTCAGGAACAGGCGTTCCGTCCGCCTCGAGAGATTCAAATTCAGCGACCGCTTCAGCCGTGTGTTTACGGACAACCAGCGCCCCCAGCCGGTCAATTCTGGCGCGTCGCACATCAGCTTGCGCTTCAGGATGGTTTTTCCACTCGGCGATCAGCGCGTTATAGCGAGCCAGTGCTTTGTCTGCCACCAGAAAGCGTTCATCTTCATTGCGGGTAGGTGTGAACGCCGCGCGGACGGTTTGCGCCGCCGCGTCCAGTTCAAGTTGACGTACAATGGCATCCGGCTGTGGGTAGCGTTCTGAAAGGGTCAGCGCGGGGCCGGCAATGCGGTTGGCCGACATGGCAGCCAACAGGGTGGGCACCGCGTTTTTGTTGCGGTCTGAATCGGTATCGAGGTGGCTGGCCGCCAGTACGGAATCCCAGTTTTTCCCCTGAGCATGATAAACATAAGCCAGCAGTGCCTCTCTCTCTGGCCCCGGCTCCTCGTCAGCCCAGCGCTGCGCTTCGGTGATGGCCTGCTCGTTGCGATGGGCATCGGCGAGCGTCATTATCCAGCCGGTGCGGGCGTCGCTATTGCCGGGTTCATCTTGCAGAACGGTTTCCCAGACGGCCAGCGAGGCATTCCACTGCTTTTGGTTACGCAGCGCGCGGGCGGCAGCGACCTGCCCTCTGGCAGGGATGGCCATGCTGTGGCGATAACGATCCCATACCGCCAGCGTCTCGACGTCATTATTGGCCCATGAGGAAACCTGAAGCCAGTCAGCAATCTCCCCTGCCGTTAATTGTGTCTGCTTTTCCCGAACGGCAAGGTATTGCAATAAAGGTTTGGGCGGTCGCCCTCCCGTGCCTGAATAATAAGTTCGTCGTAAGCAGATGTTTGGGCGTATGCCCATGTCGGGAATAACATGCTCACCATTAATAAGTATCGTCCTGAACGCAAGGGTTTAATAACGCAAGAGGAGCAGGAAACGCTGAACATAGTTAACCCTTTATCTCTGTTTTAACGTGAGCTTTTCATTTATTCATGACTGAATGATGACGAGAATTTATTTGCCAAACAAGAAACAAAAAAGCACAGGAAAATGTTGAATGTCATACTTTTTTCGTATTTACCCTTACCCAATAAAGCACTACTTATTTTCAAATAAACACCTGGACGCTGCTCAAAACGTTAGCAGTCACGCTTACCTTTTACCAACGCATGAAATAAAAAAACACGCCGAAGCGTGTTTTTCAGGTTAATTTCATTCTTTCGTATCAGACTTTTTCTGCAGACTCAGTAAAATGACCTGGCATACGTCTGTTAAAAATTCTTATCCAGAGAAAGCGTGATATACCTCTGTTGATAATCATAGAAATTGATATTGCTATCGACCCGCTTATAGCTGAAATTCAGTTTCGGCATCACCCCAAAGAAATAGAGGTCGCGATGCCAGAGCGAGAGGTTATAGATCTGTTCGTTATCTTTGCGTCGCGTCGAAAAGATATCACTGTCGGCCTGGTAATTGCGTCTGGCAATGGCCGTGGTGGCGGCAAAAGAGAGTTTGCCAGGGCATATCAACCTGCACCCCGCTGCGCAAACCGACCCCGATGGTTAGATTCACTGCGAGTGGAGGTCTGCTGCTCAAGCAGATCGACGCCGGCAAAGCCTGACACCCGGTTACTGAAGGCATGGGACAGGGTTGTGGAAGAGTAACGATTTTGACCGCGCAAGAAGCGATAATCTTCATCATCATAATCCAGTTTCTGATATTCCAGCGCCTGACTCACCTTGCCAGGTGGGCGTCAGTAAATAACTGTATTCCGCGCGGACGCCGGGGCCAGAAGAATAGGCCTCGGTGCCATACCATCTTTTTTCATAAAACGGCAACAGGGCAAATTGCTGCCGGAAATTACGCCATTGATATCCGGCATAAGCCCGGCTAGTCACATCATCAAAATCATGATTATTCCAGTAACTTTTACCGTTTACCGTACCAAGAAATCGCAAGCCATGCTGATCAAAGAGCTGAACATCTTTTTGTAATGCGCCATTGAACCAGAAACCTTCTCCGCGCTGTGGGAAACTATCCTTATTACGAATAAAACAGACGATCGCCAACCCGAATGGTTTTACCCGATGATGCATTATTCACATTACTGTCATTCAAATAACTCCACGCTGAATGAACCCGTCAATGCGCTGCCTTTCTGAATGCGCTCAAGATACTGTGCAATAACCTGCTGAAATATTCTCAGGCGGATTGCTTTGTAATACACGACGAAACTGATAATCAGCCGCGTCAAACTGACGATTTTCAAACATGGCACGCGCTAAATCCAGACGCACTGCAGCAAAGTCAGGATGACGACTCAGAATGGCGCGATAGTGTTCAATCGCCTCTGCATAATTCCCCTGACTGCGCGCAAGGCCAGCTTTGGCAAAATGAATCAGGGTAGATCAGGATTCGGTGACGCCCGCATAGACTGGTAATATGGCACGAACCATCGGCCACTTTTCTTCGCGTATGGCCTGATCGAGCAGCGCCATCGCCAGCTCAGGCTGTTCCGCCAGTTGCGCATTGGTCACATGCAGCGTTTTATCGCCAGGCGGCGGTGCGCTTTCTCTGGCGTGGGCCAGTCGTTCAAAGTGGGGAGCAGCAGGAATCGAGTCGGTTTTCCGGCGGCGCAGCAAACGCAACGCTGAGCGGGCACAGCAAACTCAGTGCGCCAGTACGGCAAAATATTCATAGAAGGCTTTACCATCTGAAGGTCCGGTCAGCCAGGCTGACCGGAAACGATTTTTTTGACGTGTCGCGCCAAAGGAAGCGTTTTAGTCGTGGTCTGCAAACTGCGCCAGACCGCCTAAACTCTTCAGCTGTGGGACCATTGAAATGTCCGGTGAACGTCCTTCCTGTCCGCCAGATTGCGCATTACCGGTGAAACCACCGTTGGCAATGTTGCCCTGCATCGCAACTTCGCTACCGAAGGTATCATTTCCGGCAAGGGTGCGTTGATGGTTTTCGCGCGAATCAATGGTCAAAGCGAGCATCACTCAGATTAATTTTCACGCATGCCGTGACCCACATAGGTCGCGTTCCCTGGGTTGGCACGTTAGCCGCGAGCGTGGCATCCCGGTGTAGAAGACGTCCATGCTGACCTTTTTCATACTGTGTCCAGGTACGAAGGTGGTGTAACTCATACGGCACAGCACCATGACGTTGAGGAGACCGGGGAATGGTCGTCACGGGTGAGTCGCTGGGTTTGCACCAGACCAGCAGAGATCCGGTGCCGCGCATAACGTATTCACGGCCCTCAGGTGTGGTGTAGGTCCAACCCGAAATGGTACCGCCGGTGGTCAGGCTGACCGGTGCCGTAGCAGGGGTTTCCGGTGCCGTGACAGGGGTTTCCGGTGTGGTGTCCGTGTTGCCGTTATCCGTTTGCACAGGCGCAGTGGTTACCGGGGGCGTACTGTCACTTCCACCGCCGCCGCCACCACGCCACCGCCTCCACATGCAGTCAGCACAAAAGCAGTCAGTAATAAACCAGGTTTTAAGATCCCCATACGCTAAACGTCTTGGTTGTGAATAAATTCGTAGGATTTGTAACATAATTTTTTTGAGTGAATTTACGCCAAAATATTTAGCATCTCTAATGATTCGTCCATATTTTTTCGTTAATTCTAAGATTAATCTTAACAAACCACTTACACAACGTTGCGCTGTGGTTCTATTAACCGGCGTTAATTTGACTTAAGGCGATTAATTAGCGCCTTTTGCACGCGCTGTCTGTTCTGCACCCTTATTCATCCTCTCTCCTGCTTCTGACAAATAATGTCAGCCACTCTTTGCATTTTTATCAACGTTGAACTGTTTAACGGAACACCACTGAATTTATTTTACACCCCTTTATCAGAGAAATAATGTCAGACAGCGTTCAGCCAAAACGGCCCTTCCGCCGTTGTCGGTTATTTTGCCGAGCCTCGCAGCGGCAAACGCGGGGTTAGCTTACCCATTCAGGCTTCCGTGCAGGAGATCGCCGGAAACAAAGCGTTCAAGTGTATTTAATGCGTGGTGTAATTAATCCGGATTCAATGACTTAATTTAATGAAGTCAGAATGAATCCGGATTCATTTTTACAGCATAGGCTTTAGTCTTTTTTTTGTTGATTCATGTAATTGATGACGGCATTCTGCCACGCAGGATCAATCAGATTTATTTTCGTATTCCCCATAGTAAGGCTTGCCGTACCGCTCTCACAGCCCATTCCTGAAGTGGGCATTGGTTTTTCACACCAGACAGGAAATACACCGCCTGTAGATACGGCCCGTACTTTTTCAAGGCTGCTTCGACCATGTTGACTTCATTCTCTTTCGTCCATGGTATTTCATAGGTGACATGCGAAACAGCCATCGGATTAGATTTGTTATAAGGAACACGAGGTTCGAAACTCACCTGCATGGCGGGTTCCATTCTCTTCGTATACCAGATGAATGATCTGCTGACTTCCTGTAACGATACTTGGCGTCTGACTTTCCATCGACTTTGATGCTCTTATTTTGAGCAGGCTTTATACCAAAGTTTTTCTGCATTGCAGCTTGCGCTTCTTCAATGCTCATTCCCATTTTAACGCCACCAACGTCAAATGATTTGACATCTACGGCACGAACAGGAGGAATTGCATTTGCTGATACAGAAATAAGCGCAGAAGATAAAGCTACTAAATATAAGGGGTATTGCAGGCGAGTTTTCATTTTCCCTCTGATTATTGCGATGAATTATGGCTATAATTTACATTCACAAAATTTGCTTTGCAACTGAATGCAATAATTTCTCATCAGTTATTAATAAACGCACCAGCAGACCGCAGTTATTGTGTGTTTTTAAAAATTTTAATTACCAACAAACCCATCAAGGATATATTTTGTGCCATTAGGAATATTCCTGTTTACATGACCATAGCACCCCCTAAAAAGGTTATTTCACTTCATGGTTTAAATTTATGAAGAAGGGATATATCTTGCAGATTCCAGTCAGGCCAAGGCATCAACATGGGGGCCAAAATCAAAATCGCATACATCGGTAGGTGGACTTTAAGCACCTCCCTTTTAGTTCCATGTATTTTGTGAGACTCCCGGATTTTTAACCAGCAGCAGGTACTCTTTCGGCATCAGGTTATTCAGTGATTTATAAGATCTCTCATCTTCGGATTGCTTCAAGCCCAACATGTTGTCCATACAAAAACGCTAATGTATTACCATCAGGTTCGCGCCGCTGGTCAACAGACATGCCGCTCATTAAGCGCAATACTTTTATCTCATTCTCTACGACAACAGGGATCGCCCCTGACGTCCGCTTTGTTGTAGAAGCGGTCGCGGGCTCTTTCATGATCCTCTGACGGGATCATTTCGTGAGGCAGGCGTGCCTTTAATGGCGATTTGAGCGCGTTGCGAAGTAGACCATCGCGGCTCCGGGAGCAACTTTACCGTAAGCTGTAGATACCCGCGTTCCAGTAGCCCCTTACCCTGTCGCTGGCACTTTTTCCAGCCCAACGATATGAGTTCTTTTGCAATCAGTCTGACCATCACTCCATGCCCCATCAGTAACACCGGGCCGTTTGATTCTTTTGCATACGCCACAAGGATTCTCGCCGCCTGAAAGGCACGGTGTTTCGCTACTTCCAGAGGCTCCGCATTACGGGATATGCCCAATAGCCACATGACACGGAAAAAAGCAGCCCAGAGGGTTGGAGATAATCTAAAAATGGGCATGTGAAATATCGGCAATCCCGCTTCCCTGAATACCTCATCTACGCATTCAGGTTCACGGCCTAATGCGTTCAAAGAAGAAAGTGCTCTGGGAAGATTGCTGCTTAAAATCCGATGCGCGCTGGACGCTATGGCTAAACTGGACTCTGACGGAATATCGTTGCCCGTATCAGAGAGATCATATCCTGTGATCCAATCGGCCATTTCATGGCTCGTTACTTTCGAAGAGCCAGTAAAAGCAGGCCTTCCATGACGCATTAAAAATAATTTCCATGCAACGCTTCTTGTTAATAAGTCTTCAAATGCAGGCAGACTACGCTATCAAGACAGCGTGCACTACCACCCTATTTAGGGTTGACTACAGGATTGAAATATCTCATCAAGTGAATAACGCAGAACCGATCAAATGACTCAAAGAGCGCAAAGCAGCGTTAATTGCGGCTTTTGATTTTGACTTACCTCCTCAAAACAATGTTAGCGAATCCTTATTTCCAGCGTTTACGTCTCAGGGCGAGAATTAACAGGAGAAGAGATATCCAAACTGATTAAAACGCAGGGACGCTTCAGGCAAAATTTGGTGGGTAATGGGGATGCTGGTCGTTTCGATACAGCACCCCGTGTGATACCTGGAACAACGTCAGGAGGTCGTCACTGTAGACTGCAAAGAGCGAATGTTACTTTCGAGATACTGGCTGAGCGGTTTACTACACGCTTCGCTTAACCAGGTATCCACTGCGATCCGCATAGCACCCACGCCTGTCATAGCCGCGATCTTAAGCGCCTGCACTCTCTCCGTTTCTGGCCAGAGTACGCAGAGAGCAGCATGAGCGGCCTCCTCCATTTTGAGAAACTTCATCTGGTTTCCCAGACGCAACTGTTCTGTCGACTGAGTGATCCTCGCAATCAGTATCGCCACGTCAGGAGACATATTGATTGTCATCGTCATCAGGGCTTCGCTGACTAGCCCGAACGGCGTTACCGTTTTACCTCGTCTGAGTATTTCGGCATACAGGGCGTCAGGTAGACCATTCTGCCAGGCAAGGATGATCTCTTCTTTAGAGCTAAAATAGTTAAAGAATGTGCGCCGCGCGATACCCGCGTGACTGGCGATATCATCAAGGGTGGTCGCCTCAAACCCTTTTTCGGAAAACAGTTTCAGCCCTGTTTCAGTCAGGTGCTGGTACATTTCCCGGCGCTTCCTCTCACGCAGACCTTCATGCGGTGATGACGATTCTGACACGATACTTTCCCGTCCTTATTGAAATAATGCACTCAGTGCAATATATTGAATTGCACCGGGTGCAATTTTATCCCGGTCAGGCTGGCCTTCACAAGCCATAAAATTTATTCGCACTCACCCCCTCCATGGTCAGGATAATCCTATGAAAACTCACCTCGCTGACGATATTTTCACACCCGCCGGAACCCGTCTTAGCCTCAGGAGGATGGGTTATGGCACCATGCAACTGCCCGGGCCGCACGTATGGGGGCCGCCGCGCGATAAAGAGGCGGCAATTGCCGTGCTCAGAGAGGCGGTAGAGAGAGGGGTAAATCATATCGATACAGCCCAGTTTTATGGCCCGGACGTTGCGAATCAGCTGATACGCGAGGCACTGTCACCCTATCCAGACAGCCTGACCCTGGTCACCAAAGTAGGTTTTGTCCGGGGAGCCGATGCCTCCTGGCAAATTGCCCGACGTCCAGAAGAGCTTGAACGCGCAGTGTATGAGAATCTTAATACGCTGGGACTCAGTACGCTTGATATCGTCAACCTGAGACTGGGGAATGCCAACGGCCCTCAGGATGCGCCTTTCGCTGACTCACTTGAGGCGCTTGTCCGCTTACAGCAGAGAGGATTAATCCGCCATATCGGGCTGAGCAATGTGACTCACAAGCAGTTTACGGAGGCTAAAGCTATCGCTGACATTGTTTGTGTACAGAATCAGTACAACCTCGTCAGTCGCACCGATGACGCGTTTATCGACGCGCTTGCAGATGAAGGGGTGGCCTACGTACCCTTTTTTCCCGCTTGGGGGGTTTACGCCGTTACAGTCCTCGCTGCTTAACGAGATTGCAGAAGAAGCCAGTGCGACACCAAAGCAGATAGCACTTGCCTGGCTGCTTCAGCGATCGCCCAATATTCTGGTTATAGCGGGCACTTCCTCGGTGGCGCACCTGCGCGAGAACCTTGCAGCAGCCAGTTTGTCGCTCTCGGCAGATCAGGTCCGTCGTCTTAACGAAATGACTGAAAATAAATAATAAAAGCCGCCGAAAGGCGGTTTTGACGTTTCAGGCTCGCAGGTGTTCTTGTGCGTCATAGTGCGCCCGGAAACGGACTCTTTACGCCTCGACGCTTTTTAATGACGGGTGCCAGAAGCCATTCTGTAAAACGTCTGCTTTTCGCTCAAAGCGGACGAGTATGAAGTTGGGAGCCATCACAGCGAGTACGGACAGACAATTTAGTGAGGAAGACTAGAGTCTGTCGCCAGCTTCGTTCAGGAACTTAAGCAATGGTGAAAAGTTGCTACTCCCATCAACTGACGTAGCGCTGGTACAGCGCTACCTTCTCGACCGAGAAGGGACATACCCTGCTGACCACGCGGCGCGGCTGGGACAAGGGCAATCGCGCCTCCGTTGAATCGCTGCTGAATAAACGCTGCACTATCCTTTCGGCTCCGCCAGCTGACAGCCCTCATACCGATTTTCTTAGTCGCGCAGCTGCTGCGCGATTGCGCTATACATCAGCGACGCCTCCAGCGGCTGGGCGCTAAAACGAGGGTTCCGCCTGCGGCCAGGTCGACCACTGCACAATCACCAGCTGCTCGCGGGGTTAACCATAATAATCTGGCCATAGATGCCCAGCGCCCAGAGCGCCCCCTTCAGCGACTGCTGCGGCGTAGGCTCGACGTTTTTCGCGTTCGCCGGTACCTCGTTGTTCCACCACTGGAAGCCGTAAATGCCCTGCGGATGCGCGACGGAAACCGAGCCCTGTGCCTGCGTCCAGCCAGAGGCGAGCTTCAGCCAGCCGTCCGGCAGCGCTTTATCGCCGTCCGGCAGACGGCCCTCATGCCGTACAAACTCGCCGAAGCGCCCCCAGTCCTCCAGCGTGGCGTTGAAGCCGTGCGCGCCAACGTCATGTTTGCCGGACTGGTAGGCGTGCCAGACACCGTCACTCGCCATGCCGTAAGACTGCCAGATGCTCTGCTGCAGATACGCGGCGAGCGACATGCCGGTGGCGCGCTCCAGCACGTCACCCAGCAACCAGGCGCCGCCCGACGAATAGGACCAGTGCTGGCCCGCCGGATGCGCCTTCTTCAGGCCGGTAATCAGCCCGCGCACGCAATCATAGGTGCCAGCACGCGCCTCGCACTGGGTCAACTGGGCAAAATCGGAGTCGGATCTTGTGTAATCTTCATTCCACGCCACGCCGGAGGTGTGAGTGAGCAGCTGTCGCAGCGTCACGTCCTGCCAGTCGGTGCCTTTCAGCTCCGGCTCGTAATCGGTGACCTTGTCATCCAGCGAGTGGATTTTCCCCTGTTTCAGCGCCACGCCGACCAACGTCGACACCACTGATTTACCCACCGAGCGCGAAGTCCAGAGCGTGCTGTCGTTGTTGCCGTGCGCCAGATATTTGTAGGCAATCTGGCCGTTTTTCAGGACCAACATACCCGCCACGTTCTGACGCTGCAGGTAGTCCGCCATGCTGTAGCGGTGGCCGTTGACGCGGTAGCTAACCTCACCGAGCTGATGCTTCGCCAGCGGCAGCGGCTGGGCGGTACCGTGATGAAAAACATCGGCGGGATAGTTGCGGTAGTCGTTGCGAAAGCCCACCACGCGATCCTGTTGATCCCAGTTGAGCATGGTTTTAGGATCGGGCAGGTTGCGATCGAACGGCGTCGGACAGACGCTCAGCGGTACGCCGCCGCAGGACTCAGGCTCAGCGGCTGTTGCTGCATACGACAGCAGCGCAGCCGTCGTCAGCGATGCTGCCAGTAGCAGGTTTTTTTTTACTTTTCATCACTCTGTTTCCTTCTTAGCAAGCCTTAAAATCGACGAGCCCTAGTATAGATTTGGCCTGCGCTGTGCAAAAATCAGCATATGTGGGGAAATCCCCCCAACCAGTTGCATCAGGGAGCAGATATGGCCTGTCTCAGTTTTTCCTTTGCGCAAATAGAGGCGTTCTCTACCGTCGCCGCGCTCGGCACCGTTTCGCAAGCGGCGAAACAGCTTGGCAAGGATCGCGCCACGGTCAGCGAGCTAATTGAGTTTCTGGAGGCGGCACTGGGCTATGCGCTCTTTTCGCGACAGGGCCGCACGCTGGCGCTGACGCCAGAGGGTCAGCGGCTGAAGCGACAGGCGGCGCTGCTGATGCGCCAGGCGCAGGCGTTCGACGCGGCGGCGCGCCACGTCCGTCATGATATCTCCGACGAAATCAGCCTGGTTTACGATCCCTTTGTGCCACGCCCTTTTCTCTGCCGTCTGATTGAGACGCTGGCGGAAAGCAACATCCGGGTCAGCGCCTGGAGCGCGGCCCGCGAAGAGGCGGAAGCGGCGCTCGCCTGCGGCGCGGTGCAGCTGGCGCTCTGCCAGGCGCGCAACCGCAGTCTGGGCAGCGAGATGGCGTGGCGCTCGGTGGGGGTGGTCGAACTCGATTTTTACGCCGCCGCATCGCTCTTCGCGGACGAGCAGCCGGTATCGCTATTCGAACTCGCCTCGCAGCCGCAACTGGTGATGCATCCGGCGCCCGACGGCGTGGCGGCGAAGCAAGGACGCATCGCCGATTCGTACCTTCTACACCAATGACCGGGCGCTGCTGCGCCATATGCTGGAGAGCGGCCAGGGGTGGGCCTTTCTGCCGAAGCATTTTGCCGCCGCCAGCTGGCGTGACGTTAAAGCGATTGACGTGGAGGTGGGCAATCTGGCGCTGAGCCAGATGATCGTAATGCTGTGGAAGCCCGGCATGACGATAGATTTCGCCGTCAGCGAGGCGATAAAGATCATTCCCGATGTCTGGGCGGAGTCAGCCGTAACGCTTGCCGGCCATGCTGGTTAGCGGGTGGGGCTGACGACCTGGCTATATCGGGAAGCCGGAGGAGGCCCACAGGCTGTGAGATTGAATGTCCGCTTTGTGCCAGACGCGGCCACTGGCTCTTACATGATGCCCTGTCGGAATCATCCTGAGAGGCAGGCGTGCCTTTAATGGCGATTTGAGCGCGTTTGCGAAGTAGACCACCGCAGCTCCGAGAGCAACGATGAGCGTATCTTCAACCAGGCCACTTTTGGTCTGCCCTATCCCTTCGATGGCTTTTTTGCGTGCCGCCAGCGTGGCATAGGCCAGTGGCACGGCGGCAGAGACAGCGATCGCTGCTCCGGCTTTTTCTTTTTCCGCTGGGTGCCAACGCGGCGCCCGCAATCCCTGCACTTGCCACACGGGCTGTCAGGCCCAAAAACACGGTGCGGTCTGGCGCTGACTTCATCTTGTCGCCAAAGAGTTCACCTACCCCCATCGCTAACGCGCCGAATTTAAATAACGAACGGTCGAGCAGAAAAAGATGGCCCGTTGTGTTGCGCCCGGCAATGCGTGCTGCGGCGGATGGCCGCCATCGGCGTCATGGAACGGCAGCTGGCAACAACGCCAATTAAGGCGGAATAAACAAATTGGGTTAATTTCATTCATTATCTCCCGGATAGATAAAAGTTTTTATTCTTTAAGCTTTATTGCGGTAGAAGCCAGGAACACTCTTTCTGATTAACGCACTTACACGGTCACGTTATTTACGCTTTTTCATATGAGCACGGTATGTCACTGCAACAGTCAGTATAGATGAACGGCCTTGAGACAGCAGGATTGACGGGAATAGCGGGTTGAGTAATGCGGCCGCAATTATTTGCCGGGCCAAACCTCAGCGATAATCCTCCGGCAGTATGGCTTCTGGACGAACGGCGACGTGCTGACGCCACTAAGTGGATTATTGTTCTTCAGGAAGAACGCATGCCGATTGGTCGCTCCTCGCTTATAGCGAAACAGGCAACGGACTGTGGAGTAAGCGGACATGGCGAGCGTCATTATTAAAAATCGTTGAGCATTAACAGAGGGATGGTAAGGTTGTTGTTTGCTCACTTCCAGAAAGGCCTTCGTTATGAACAATATAATACGGAAGAATTATCCTGAGTTAGGTGAAGTAAAGGCACCTTATGTTCATTCTGTAAAACATGGCAGCACGCTCTATGTTTCAGGATTGACCGCATTTGGCACACCTGCTCAACATAAAGGCATTGCTGAGCAGGCTGAAGAAATATTCAGTCAACTCAGGAAAATTGTCAGCGTAGAAGGCGCGGATTTCTCAGCCCTGATCAAAGTGACCATTTTCATTACCTCTTTTGAAGAGATCGCTGCGCTTCGTGAAGTGCTGTACCGAAATTATGGTCATCACTTACCTGCCAGTTCGCTCGTGGAAATCAGCCGCCTTTTCTCACCAGACCTCTCAATCGAAATGGAAGCTATTTTTGGGTTTTAATTCATTCCTGACGGCCGGGTAGTGATGGCTATTCGGTTAAATCAACGCTTTTCATTCCCGTATGTCCGCGTTTCGCTTATGGCTGGCACTAAAGCCGAACTGCAAGCGTCACGGCCTGCGAAATAGCGGCCTGCATCTTCTCAGCCTCGCCCCTCGCCTACAAAAACCCCATTAAAATCACGTCTTTATAGAAACATTTTTTAACACTAACTGTTTACATTGAAATGAGAATTCATATTATTCCGATAATCACTATCACCTTTAAAGGGTGATTCACGTGCGGTACGGGGCATCAACGCCTCTGACACCTTGAATAATCAGGATGATCACAACAATGAAAGCGCGTCGCTATTGGGCTTTAAACCCTTGTTTATTAATGATGTTAGCCGCTAACGCCTCGGCTGAAGGACAAAAAGAAGAGTCGCTGGTGGTCTCCGCCAGTCGTACAAATCACAGCATTACCGACATGGCACAGACCACCTGGGTCATTGAACAGGCTGACATTGAGCAGCAGGTTCAGGGCGGGAAAGAACTTAAAGAGGTACTGGCGCAGTTGATCCCCGGTATGGATGTCAGCAGCCAGGGGCGTACCAATTACGGTATGAATATGCGCGGTCGTTCCATGATGGTGATGGTTGATGGCGTGCGGTTGAACTCCTCGCGCAGCGACAGCCGTCAGCTGGACTCTATCGATCCGTTTAATATTTCCCGCATTGAAGTGATCTCCGGCGCGACCTCCCTCTACGGCGGCGGCAGTACCGGCGGCTTAATCAATATCGTCACGAAAAAGGGCCAGCCGGAAACGGAAGTCGAGTTCCAGACCGGCGTGAAGTCGGGCTTCAACAGCCATAACGATAATGACGAAAACATTGCGGCGGCAGTCAGCGGCGGCAACGACAACGCCTCGGGGCGACTGTCAGTGGCGTATCAGCGCTTTGGCGGCTGGTATGACGGCAAAGGTAACGAGGTGAACATTGATAACACCCAGACCGGTTTGCAATACTCAGACCGTCTGGATGTAATGGGCACCGGCACCCTGAATATCGACGAACATCAAGCAGTTGCAGCTCACCACGCAGTATTACAAGAGTGAATCCGACGGTAAGCACGGCCTGTATCTTGGCGAAAACTTCTCGGCCGTGACCGGTTCCGGCAATGCGTACAATAAAAATAATCTCGATTCCGACCGTATCCCGGGCACCGAACGCCATCTTATTAACCTGCAATATTCCAACACCGATTTCTGGGGTCAGGATCTGCTCGCACAAATTTACTACCGCGATGAGAACCTGACGTACTACCCCTTCCCTACGCTTTCAGGTGGCCGGGTCACCAGCAATTGGCGCATCCCAGCAAAAAACCGATTTTTACGGCGGCAAACTCACCCTCAACAGTAAACCTCTGGATGCGTTAACGCTGACATGGGGTGTGGATGCCGAGCACGAAACCTTCGATGCCAATCAGCAGTTCTTCGACCTTAACAAAGCGGCGGCCAGCGGCGGCATGAAGCTGGATAACGCCTATAACGTCGGTCGCTATCCGGGCTACAGCATCACTAACCTCGCCCCGTTCCTGCAATCGAGCTATGACTTCTCCGCCATCACCCTGAGCGGCGGCGTGCGTTATCAGTACACCGAAAACAAGGTCGACGATTTTATTGGCTACGCCCAACAACAGGGGATTGCCACGGGCCGAGCCACCTCGGCAGACGCTGTACCGGGCGGGAAAACCGACTACAACAACCTGCTCTTTAACGCCGGTATTCTGGGTCATCTGACCGAACGCCAGCAGCTCTGGTTTAACTTCTCGCAGGGCTTTGAGATCCCGGATCTGGCGAAATACTACGGCTCCGGCACCTATCAGCTGGTGAATGGCCATTATCGCCTGGTCAACAGCGTTAACGTTAACGACTCGAAACTCGACGGTATTAAGGTGGATGCCTACGAGCTGGGCTGGCGCTTTACCGGGGATAACCTGCGCACCCAGATTGCCGGATACTATTCGCTCTCTGACAAAACCATCAACATCAACAAAAGTGACATGACCATCAACGTGGAAGATGATGAGCGTCGCATCTACGGTGTTGAAGGCCAGGTGGATTACTTCTTCACTGACAGCGAGTGGAGCACCGGCACAAACTTTAACGTGATCAAATCGGAAACCCGCGTCGATGGGAAATGGGAAAAGCTGACGGTAGACAGCGCCAGCCCGTCCAAAATGAGCGCATGGGTGACCTGGGCGCCAGGTGACTGGACGCTGCGTGTGCAAAGTACGCAGACCTTTGATTTGTCTGATGAAGCGGGTAAACGCATTGAAGGCTATAACACTGTGGATCTGTTAGGTAGCTACCTTCTGCCGGTGGGGCAAGCTGAGCTTTAGTGTTGAAAACGTCCTGGATGAAGACTACACCACCGCATGGGGACAGCGCGCACCGGGTCTGTACAGCCCAACCTACGGGGCGGAGAACCTCTATACCTATAAAGGCCGCGGTCGTACCTTTGGCCTGAACTACTCGGTCCTGTTTCTGATAGTAACAACTACCGCCTGCAAGACGGGCGGTAGTTGACAGATATCACTGCTCCGGTAAGAATGCTGTACATTAAAACAGTATTTTTGGAGATCTGTCATGTTCGTAGAACTGGTTTACGACAAACGAAATGTTGCGGGGCTTGCGGGCGCCAGGGAAATCATCCTGGATGAATTGACCAGACGCGTGCACCGCATCTTTCCGGACGCCGAGGTGAAGGTTAAGCCGATGCAGGCGAACGGTCTGAACAGCGATGCCAGTAAAAGCGATCGGGAAAAAACTCAATCGCATGCTGGAGGAGATGTTTGACGAAGCTGATATGTGGCTGGTAGCTGAGTAAGCCTCTCACGCCCTGAGACGGAAACCGCATCTTGCCCCCAGCGTCTATACTCCACAACGCCTGAAAAAAGGGTTCATCTTTGAGGTTTCCGCTATGACGACCTTTCATCAACTTTCTGCCACCAGCCTGCGCGGCCAGCTTATCCCGGATGGCCGACTATGCAGGTAAGCTGGTTCTGGTGGTGAATACCGCCAGCCACTGTGGTTTTACACCGCAATACGCCGGCCTGGAAAAGCTTTATAAAAAGTACGCCGACCAGGGGCTGGTGGTGTTGGGTTTTCCCTGCAACCAGTTCGGTAAGCAAGAACCCGGCAATGCCGACGACATCACGCAGACCTGTCAGATCAACTACGGGGTGAGCTTTCCGATATTCGAGAAAGTGGACGTTAACGGCCCAACGGCGCACCCGGTGTTTCGTTACCTGCAAGACGAATTACCCGGCGTGCTGGGTAAGCGGATCAAGTGGAATTTCCACTAAGTTCCTGATCGGACGCGACGGCAAACCCATCAAGCGTTTTGCACCGCTCACCACCCCGGAAAAAACTGGAAGCCTCTATTCTTGCTGCTCTCGACATCTAGCGGATGTGCGGCAACGCGCGGTAGCACATTTTGGCTGCAACACCCATCAGGAACTGGTATACTGTATATAATTACAGTACGGAGGGCGCATAATGGCTGTTGAAACAAAATTTGTTGTCGTAAGAAAAGGTGAAGAGAAAATGACATTGCCAGTAAGAAAGAGGCTGACGCTCACGACAAACTGCTCGACCTGGCAGAAGCGTTCACCGACTGGCTGTTGCAAAGCGGTAAGCAGATGGATGAAACGCAGGCTGAAGATCTTGGGCTGTATCTCGCCGAGCAGAAAGAGGCTGTGCAGCATATTCTGCGTACCAGTAAGGTGCCCGATCGCAATGCCACCCCCTGCAACAGATAACACCGAGTCAGATGGCGGCTGGCAGTAAAAAAATCAGAGCGGTAAAAGCGGCCTGATAGCCAGAACACATCATCACCGATCCTGAACGCCGTAAGCAGAAAACTGCTTGCGGCGTTTTTTTATATGGAAGTCCATAACGGCTTACTGGACGAGGCTTAAAATCCGCTGTGTGCCAGAAGCAGAGGACAGGCCGCTATAGTGTAAGCCCCAGAATTAAAGAGAATCGGGATATGACAGAAACACAATACAGGAGTGCGCTGCACGATATTCTTCACTTCCACACGCAGGCGGCGGTCGAAAAGATCCGCGGCATTAAGGGCATTCTTCCCATAAAAACGCAGGCCGTTGAGGTGGGTATCCATCCCGTCCAGGATGAGGACGGGATGTTTTCTGTCATGATCCATCTCCGGGGGCCAGATTTATACGTGTTAAACAGCGCTATAGCGCCTTACCGGGAGCTTTTCGACGTAAAATTTATCGACGGTAAACTCCAGCCAGACGTGCCCATCTTCGACCCTGAAGAGGTTTCATTTTCGGTCAACGATATTATTGTTGAGGCAGCCATTGGCTGGGTTAAACAGGTCTGGGCCTTGTCCGGCGGTTTAGGCATTCCGGCATACGTATTCGGTGAGGAGTGCGACTGTACAGAAGGGCTTATTCCTCTCGACTAAGAAGATGAATTCTTCGTTTAGGGAGAGAGCCTTCCAGCCACGACGGGTGCGTTTCGCTTGCCCGTCCCACAGAAAACGTCGTGGAACAGCCATCAGCCTGCCGACCTGAGCGTTGTGCGCGGATGTTAAAAGATACCCCGCGCTTTGATCACATTGTCCGCAACCCTCGACATCTCAAAGAAACCGGTGATCGGGATATCTTGCTGGTCGCCCCCTTCCCCCACCAAAATTTGCCCTAAACTCCCTGCATACCTGATGTATTGTGATTAACTCATACGACAAAGGACATCTGCAGCATGCTAAAAATCCTCGGCAAAACCACCTCCATCAACGTGCGTAAAGTGCTCTGGACCTGCGAAGAAATCGGTCTGGACTATCTCCAGGAAGATTACGGCAGCGGCTTTGCCTCGACGGAAACCGATGCCTTTCGCGCACTGAACCCGAACGCCATGGTGCCGGTGCTGATCGATGGCGATTTTGTTCTGTGGGAATCCAACGCGATCTGCCGCTATCTGGTGCGCAAAGCCGGGCGTGACGATCTGCTCCCCGGCGATCCGCAGGGGTGTGCTAACGTCGAGCGCTGGATGGACTGGCAGGCAAGCGAATTTAACAACGCCTGGCGCTATGTCTTCCCGGCGCTGGGGCGTAAAAACCCGGACTTTAACGATCCTGAACGCATTGCGGCGGGGATTAAGGAGTGGAACCACCATATCGCGATCCTTAATCAGCAGCTGCAACGCACCGGGGCATGGGTGGCGGGCGAGACCTTTACCCTGGCCGACGTGGTGCTGGGGCTGTCGGTGAACCGCTGGAAAATGACGCCCTTTGACCGCCCGTCGTTCCCTGCTATTGAGGCCTGGTTTGCACACTTAAAACCAGCGTCCGGCATTTTTACGCCACGGGAATAATGGAATGCTGTGAGCATCCCGCGCCGTCTCGCGATTGCGACACAGTAGTCGGGAGACGTTTCGCGTCCGGGTTTAAATAATCCCTTTTTTAACAAGGTTATTTTAATTAATTACTAAATCTCCCTCCACCTCCGGTGCCGTAATAATTAAGCACTATCCTGGACAACCCGTTAAAACGCTTTGCTAGCCTGATTATTCAGGCAAAGCTCAAACCGGAGGTATTCTTTGCTGATCAAACTCAAGAAAGAACGAACGCATCAGGAGGATCGTCGGCTTGCCCTGTGGCTCGCCACTTCCGCAGGATTGCTGAATGCCATTGCGCTGGGGGCATTCGGCTTTTTCCCTTCCCATATGACCGGCAACACCTCACAATTTTCCAGTGAAGTCTCCTCAACGGATCTGAATGATATTATTTTCTTTGCCACGATTATTTTAGCCTTTGTCACGGGGCAATCGTTGCACGGATTATTGTTTTATGGGGCATTGTTCATAATGTCCGGCTCATTTTTTGTCAGGTTTTGTTTATTGAAGGGTTATTACTGGCCGGTGTGTCCCTGTATGAAATGTTTTTTCATACCTTCACCACCAACCGTGAAATTATTGTTTTTCTCTGCGGCCTGGATGGGGATCCATAATTCAACCTCCACTCAACTTTCCGGTGGCCGGGTAAGATCGACTCATATTACCGGTACGTTAACCGACGCAGGCATTTCGCTGGCCTCCGTGGTAGTGGCGATGCTCCGCAGGGACTACTCCAAAGATACCGCAGGACAAAAAAATCAGCTGATAACCCATCTCACCACCCTTTTCTCGTTTATCACCGGGGGTATTGCGGGGCTGATACTGTTCAGGTGGTTTGGCTTTAATGCGATGCTGGCGCTGGGAGTCATACTGGTGCTCGTGGCCGCCTTTTCCATTGTCAGTACCTCACTGCGTGTGCGCAAGGTTCGCGCTGCGCTTAGCAAATCATAAACCACATCCTTTCATTAAGTGACGGTGTCACTTAATGAAATTATCTTTAAGACAATTCTGCCCGCCACCTGTCAACCCTTATCCCATAAGGCATAACCCCATGTTTCCCTCACTTTCATAGGGTTACAAATTTCGCCGCTTCGCTGGAACCCTTCCCGTTCGCTTGCTATAGCTCAATGACCCCTGCCGATTCATGGCATAACAACAGGCAACCGGTGGTTGCTATAACGCATGCGCACAGGGAGACACACCGCAATGCATCCACTATTCAAACGTTCGCTGCTTTTTGTCGGCGCGATTATCGTGGTCGTCGCCCTCCTCGTCTGGGGAATTGGGCTGGAGACCATCAAAGCGCGTCAGGTTGACCTGGTCTATCTCGGGCAACAGCATCTGATTTTAGTCTTCTCGTCGATGTTCTTCGCACTGCTGGTCGGTATTCCCAGCGGTATCTTGCTGAGCCGTCCGGCGCGCGCGGTATCGCCGAATACGTCATGCAGATCTTTAACGTGGGGAATACCCTGCCGCCACTGGCCGTTCTGGCGCTGGCGATGGTGGTGATTGGTATTGGCGATACCCCTGCCATTATTGCCTGTTCCTTGCCTCGCTGCTGCCGATTGTGCGTAACACCTACGCCGGGCTGTGCTCGGTGCCTGGCTCGTTACTGGAAGCAGCAAACGGTATCGGCATGACCAAATGGCAACGGCTGTGGCAGGTGGAGATTCCTAACGCCTGGCCGGTGATGCTCTCCGGGATCCGCATCGCTACCGCCATTAACGTCGGGACTGCGCCCCTGGCCTTCCTGATTGGTGCCAGCAGCTACGGTGAGCTGATCTTCCCGGGTATTTACCTGAATGACTTCCCGACGCTGATTTTGGGTGCCGCGGCCACCGCCCTGTTCGCCCTGATTCTGGATACGTTGCTGGCGGCGCTGGGTCGTCTGATGAGCCCGCATCTCGCACGATAATTATAATAAGGAGCTTTTATGAGACTGTTTACCGGCTTGACGGCGCTGTGCGCCGCCGCGCTCTTCTCCAGCCAGGCGCTCGCCGCGCCGCTGATTCTGGCGACCAAGAGCTTTACCGAACAGCATATTCTTTCGGCAATGACCGTGCAGTACCTGCAAAAGAAAGGGTTTCAGGTACAGCCCCAGACCAACATTGCGACGGTCATCTCCCGCAATGCCATGATCAACAAGCAGATCGATATGACCTGGGAGTACACCGGTACTTCGCTGATCATCTTAACCACATCAACAAACGCATGTCACCGCAGGAGTCTTACGAGACAGTGAAAACGCCTGGATGCGAAACACGGCCTGGTGTGGCTCCAGCCTGCTGACATGAACAATACCTACGCCTTCGCTATGCAGCGTAAGCGCGCCGAAGCAGAACATATCAACACCATGTCGGAACTGGTGGCAAAGGTTGAACAGGTGCGTAAAACCGACCCGGATAACAACTGGCTGCTCGGTCTGGACCTCGAATTTTCCGGGCGTAGCGACGGCATGAAGCCGCTGCAGCCGCCTACAACCTGGAGCTTGATCGCCCGCAGATCCGCCAGATGGACCCCGGTCTGGTCTATAACGCGGTGCGCGATGGCTTTGTCGACGCCGGCTGATTTATACCACCGACGGGCGCGTGAAGGGTTTTGACCTGAAGGTACTGGAAGATGATAAAGGCTTTTTCCCGAGCTATGCGGTGACCCCGGTGGTGCGTAAGGACACCCTGGAGCCAATCCGGGTCTGGAGGAGGCGCTGAAACACCCTCTCTGCACAGCTCAATAACGACGTATCACCGAGCTGAATAAAAAGGTGGATATCGATCATCAGTCACCGCAGCAGGTCGCCCGTGATTTCCTGCGTAGCAAGCAGCTGCTGTAAGGAGGCGCTATGGATACGATTCACTACATGATTGATAACTGGGGTTATCTCTGCACCCTGACGCTGCAACATCGTGGCTGGTGGCGCTGGCTGTAGGCCTGGCCATCATTATCGGCGTGCCGCTGGGCATTCTGATTGTACGCCACAAATGGCTGGCGACCCCGGTGCTGGGTATTGCCACCATCGTACTGACCATCCCATCCATTGCGCTGTTTGGTCTGATGATCCCGCTCTTTTCGCTGATCGGGTCAGGGTATTGGTGCCCTGCCGCCGATTACCGCGGTATTTCTCTACTCGCTGCTGCCAATTGTGCGTAACACCCACACCGCACTCGACAGCCTGCCGCCCGGCCTGCGTGAGGCGGGGCGTGGCATCGGCATGACCTTCTGGCAACGTCTGCGCTGGGTAGAGATTCCCATGGCGCTGCCGGTGATTTTCGGCGGATCCGTACCGCCGTGTGATGAACATCGGCGTGATGGCGATTGCCGCCGTTATCGGCGCGGCGGGCTGGGTCTGTTGCTGCTTAACGGCATCGGCGGAAGTGATATCCGTATGTTGATTGCCGGTGCGCTGATGATTTGTCTTTTAGCGATTGTGCTCGACTGGTACTGCACCGTCTGCAGATCGTACTGACTCCAAAGGGGATTCGATAATGATAAAACTGGAAAACCTCACCAAACAATTTTCACAGAAGCAGGGCCAGACATTTAAGGCCGTAGACAACGTTAACCTGAACGTACCCGAAGGGGAAATGTGCGTTCTGCTTGGACCCGTCCGGCTGCGGCAAGACGACGACCCTGAAGATGATTAACCGTCTGATTACTCCGAGCAGCGGGAAGATCCTGATCAACGGTCAGGACACCAGCGACATGGATACCGTCACCCTGCGTCGTAACATCGGCTACGTGATCCAGCAGATTGGTCTGTTCCCGAACATGACCATCGAAGAGAACATCACCGTGGTGCCACGGATGCTGGGCTGGGACAAAGCGCGCTGTAAAACCCGCGCTGAAGAGCTGATGGACATGGTGGCGATGGACCCGCATAAGTTCCTTAACCGCTACCCACGTGAAATGTCCGGCGGTCAGCAGCAGCGTATCGGCGTGATCCGCGCCCTGGCGGCGGATCCTCCGGTACTGCTGATGGATGAGCCTTTCGGTGCAGTCGACCCAATTAACCGCGAGGTGATCCAGAACCAGTTCCTCGAGATGCAGCGCAAGCTGAAAAAGACCGTGATGCTGGTGAGCCATGATATCGACGAGGCGCTGAAGCTCGGCGACCGCATCGCCGTCTTCCGCCAGGGGAAAATCGTCCAGTGCGCCAGCCCGGACGAACTGCTGGCGAAACCGGCGGATGAGTTTGTCGGTTCGTTCGTCGGCCAGGACCGCACCCTTAAGCGTCTGCTGCTGGTCTCGGCGGGCGATGTGACTGACCAACAGCCGACGATCACCGTTCGCCCGGCCACCCCGCTGCCGGAGGCCTTCGCCACGATGGATGATAACGACATTCGCGCGGTCACCGTGGTGGACGAAAATGGTAAGCCGCTGGGCTTTGTGAAACGTCGCGAGGCGCGCCATGCCAGCGGCACCTGCGCCGATCTGATCCACCCGTTCCGTATGACCGGCAAGGCCGAAGACAACCTGCGCGTGGTGCTATCCCGTCTGTACGAGAGCAACACCAGCTGGATGCCAATTGTCGATGAAGACGGACGCTACAACGGCGAGATTTCGCAGGACTATATTGCGGAATATCTCAGTTCCGGCCGCACCCGCCGGGCGCTGAATATTCATAGCGAGAGTTAATGCTGTAAGCCGGGCACTGCCCGGCTCTTTACGTTGCTAACCCCACGATTTCCCCCCCACAATATTGTATCTTTCCTGTTTACGTGTACCCCATGCATCGACTCCATGCTTACCCGGACATCCGCGCAATGTTTCGCCGACTGCTGATTGCCACCGTTACCGGCGTGCTGGCAGCGCTGGCCGTGGCGCTGTTTCGTCACGCCATGTATTGGCTGGAGTGGCTGCTCCTGAGTAATGAAAGCGGCAGCCTGGTGAATGCCGCCAGCAGCCTCTCACCCTGGCGACGTGCCCTGACTCCCGCCCTTGGCGGGCTGGCGGCCGGACTGTTGCTCTGGGGCTGGCAGCGGATCAACGCGCAGCGCCCTCATGCTCCCACCGACTATATGGAGGCCCTGGAAACGGGCGACGGACAGTTTGACTATGGTGCCAGTCTGGTGAAATCCCTGGCATCGTTACTGGTGGTCGCCAGCGGCAGCGCCATTGGCCGTGAAGGGGCGATGATCCTGATGGCCGCTCTCGCCGCCTCGTTTTTTGCCCAACGCTTTACGCCGAAATCCGAGTGGAAGCTGTGGATTGCCTGTGGTGCCGCCGCCGGGATGGCGAGTGCGTACCATGCGCCCTTAGCCGGCAGCCTGTTCATTGCCGAGATCTTGTTCGGCACCCTGATGCTGGCGTCGCTTGGGCCGGTGGTGATTGCCGCGGTGGTTGCGCTCCTCACTACCCGCCTGCTCAGCCCCGGTGCCAGCACGCTGTATGAGGTGCATCTCAGCGAAACGCTGACCGGGGTGGATTATTCCCTGATGGTCGGCATGGGTTTGCTGGCGGGGGTCTGCGGCCCGGCGCTGATGTGGCTGATGACCTTCACTCACGCCCTGTTCCTGCGCCTGCGGCTTTCCCCGCCGTGGCAGCTGGCATTGGGCGGGCTGATCGTCGGGCTGTTGTCACTGCTAACGCCTAAAGTGTGGGGCAATGGCTACAGCGTGGTGCAGGCGTTTCTGCTCGCGCCGCCGCTGCTGTCAGTAATTGCGGGGGTATTTATCTGTAAGCTGCTGGCGGTACTGGCCAGCAGTGGTTCGGGGGCGCCAGGCGGGGTATTTACGCCAACGTTGTTTGTCGGTATGGCAACCGGGATGCTGTTTGCTCAGATCTTTATGCTTTGGTTGCCCGGTTCTGAAACCGCAATTTTGCTGGGGCTGGCGGGAATGGCGACACTGCTTGCCGCCACGACGCACGCGCCGATCATGTCGGCGCTGATGGTCTGTGAAATGACCGGGCAGTATCTGCTGCTGCCCGGCTTGCTGATTGCCTGCGTGGTGGCGTCGGTGCTGTCGCGAACGTTACGCCACGACTCGATCTACGGACAGCACACTGCCGAGAGTCGAGAGGTCGATGTAGTGCGCTAGATCGCGCTGCTCTGCGCGCGGCAGATAGGGCAGCTCGCCCACCAGCGGACCCGGCAGCTTTTTACTCAGCACCTCAATAATTTCAGCATAGTGGGCCAGGCCCGGATTGATACGGTTTGCCACCCAGCCCACCAGCGGCAGGCCGTCATTGGCGATAGCCTGTGCCGTCAGCAGGGCGTGGTTGATACAGCCTTCCTGAATGCCTACCACCATCAGTACCGGCAGTTGCTCCTGCACCACCCACTCTGATAACGGACGCAAATCATTCATCAGGCTGCGCCAGCCGCCAGTTCCTTCGACCACCACGTGGTCGACCTGATCGCTCAGGCTGGCCAGCCCGTTCGATAACAGGGTGTAATTCACCAGCCCGCTGTGCGCCACGCTGCTCTCATCTTCACTGAGGGCAATGGGGTTTACCGCATGGTAAGGCAGTTCGAGAGAGGAGACGCTTTGTAAAACCAGCGCATCTTTATTGCGCAATCCCTCTGGCGTCTCTTTACTCCCTTTTGCTACCGGTTTGTACCCTGCGACGCGCTTTCCGCTTGCCATCAAGGCTTGCAGCAAGGCGCGGGACACCACCGTCTTGCCGACAGAAGTATCAGTACCCGTTACAAAGAAACGCTTAAGCATCACTAACTCCACCGTTATGCTTTGGAAATATAAATCAAGGAAATAATTCAGTGGAGGAAGTCTAAGGCATGCGCTATCCGCTCAGTTTGAGATAGCGCAATTTTTAGTAAGACTTTAAGGATTGTTAACCCTGCAGCAGGCGGATCAGCAGGGAGCCGTTATACATCGCATCTTTCACCAGCGCCGCACCGGCCATCGTCCCCTGATTGGTAAACTGGGTGCTCTCCACCACGATATGTTTACTGTAGGCTGGCAGGGACTGCTGGCGAATTGAGTCGGCGATCGCCGGGAAGAGGACCCCTGCCGCCTGGCTCAATGGCGAACCGATCAGTATTTTTTGCGGATTGAAGAGGTTAACCATGATGGCAATGATGCGCCCGACGTTCGTGCCAACGCCGGTAATGATGTCTTTCGCCAGCAGGTCGCCCTGCTGGGCGGCGGCGCAAAGCGACTCCACCGTCAGGGGTTGACCGTGCAGAGTTGAACTCATCGATTGGCCGAGCCGCAGCTGGGCCAGCTCCAGCACACTGTCCACGCTGGCAATGGTCTCCAGACAGCCGTGGTTACCGCAATAACAGCGTTTGCCGTAGGGATCGACCTGGGTGTGGCCAATCTCCACCAGGCTGCTGCTCCCGGCATGCAACAGACGACCATCGGTTATCACTCCGGCGCCGACGTTGTGGTCGATGACCACCTGAATCACATCCCGCGCACCACGCGACGCGCCGAACAGCGCCTCGGCCATCGTCCATGCGCTAATGTCATGCTGAATATAGACCGGCACGCCGGTATGGTTCTTCAGTACTTCGCCCAGCGGCATCTCTTTCACGTCATCGTAGAACGGCATCCGGTGGACGATACCATTTTCGGTATCAATGATACCCGGCATGGTGATCGCGATGGCGGTGAGACGCTCCAGCTTCTGCTGGTGATGAATAAAGAACCGATCGATAAGCGCGGTGATTCGCACCTCAAGCGGCAGCTCGGCTTTCAGCTCCAGCGGCAGTTGCTCTTCCACCACCAGCTTGCTGCTGAGATCGCGCAATGCAAGGTAGATTTCACCCCGGCTGATGCGCAACGAGAGGTAGTGCCAGGCTTCGGTTTCCACCACCAGCCCCACCGCCGGACGGCCGCGGCTGCCCGGCTCCTGAATTTCCGTCTCCTGCACCAGATGCGCTTCGAGCATTTCTCGTACGATCTTGGTGATACTGGCAGGTGCCAGTTGCGCAAGGCGGGAAAGATCGATGCGCGAGACCGGCCCAAGCTGATCAATCAGGCGATATACCGCACCCGCATTGGTCTGCTTAATCTGATCGATATGCCCAGGCTGACTATCAGCAACCACCACGTACTCCCTTATTTTCGAGCTTCGAAATAAACTGTGGGCTATGGTGAAGCACTTCTACAGTAATCGTCAAATTTTTACTTAGCCTTGTGATTTACAGCACATTTTTACCCGCTTTTTTTGCGGCTCAGCCGCCTGATGAGGCGTCGATCAGCAATTTTTTGAAACGTTGTGCCGCGGCGCTAAGCTCATGATGCTTCGACCACACCAGCCACATCTCTGACACCGCGTCCGGTTCGGCTATCGCCACCCAACGCATCTCGTTCAGCTGGAGTCGCTTAAACGAGGCCGGCAGAATCGACACGCCCAGCCCCGCCGCCACCAGCCCGATAATAGTCATCGCCTCGCCCACCTCCTGAGTGATGACCGGCGTGACCCCGTAGCGACGCAGTAATCCCAGAATGTCGTCATACAGACCGGTACCTACCCGCGGATCAAAAAAGACAAACGGCTCCTGGGCCAGCTCCGTAAGAGAAACCACAGCCTTTGCCGCCAGGGGGTGATCCCGATGAATCATCGCCAGCAGCGGCTCCCGCAGCACCTGCTGCCACGCCAGGGTATCCGGCAGTTGGGTATTACGCATCAGACCAAGATCGAGAGAGCCTTCGCTCAGCGGCACGATCTGCTCCCGGGTGTTGATCTCCCGGGTCTGGATATGGACATCTGGTGAGAGGCGGCGAAACGTCGAGAGCGTATGCGAGATGGCGCGGATAAAAGGCGCAGAGGAGGTAAAGCCAAGACGTAGCTCTCCGGTTTCGCCATGATGCAGCCGTTCCGCCCGGGCTGCCGCCTCGTCCACCAGGCCCAGGATCTGACGGCTATCGGCCAGAAACTGACGCCCTGCCGCCGTCAGCCCCACGCTGCGGTTGGTCCGCGCCAGCAGACGCGCCCCCACCTGCTGTTCCAGCGCCTGAATTTGCTGACTCAGCGGCGGTTGGGAGATATTCAGCCGCGCCGCCGCGCGACCAAAATGCAGCTCCTCAGCAACGGCCACAAAGTAGCGCAGATGACGCAGTTCAATATTCATATTTTTAACGTATCATTTGAGATTATTAATATATTAGACAGAATATTTACATTTTCCTACCCTGATCCTTGTGGTCATACCCGTCACCAGAAATCACGGGGATGTTGAATCAAGGAACTTACGTGAGTCGTACAACAACGGCTGATATCGCCCCGACAGATGATATCGATCTCTTACCCACCCAACCGCGGCCGGTCCAGTTCATCAAACGCGGTACCCCGCAGTTTATGCGCGTCACCCTGGCGCTCTTCTCCGCCGGACTGGCGACTTTCGCCCTGCTCTACTGCGTGCAGCCGATCCTGCCGGTGTTGTCCCAGGAGTTTGGGGTGACGCCTGCCAGCAGCAGTATTTCGCTCTCGATTTCCACCGGGATGCTGGCGATTGGTCTACTTTTTACCGGCCCGCTGTCAGACGCCATCGGGCGTAAACCTGTGATGGTCACCGCCCTGCTGCTGGCCTCGGTCTGTACGTTGCTGTCCACGATGATGACCAGCTGGCACGGAATTTTGATCATGCGCGCGCTGATCGGCCTTTCTCTCAGCGGCGTGGCGGCGGTGGGTATGACCTACCTCAGCGAGGAGATCCACCCCAGCTTTGTCGCCTTCTCCATGGGGCTTTATATCAGCGGTAACTCCATTGGCGGGATGAGCGGACGACTCCTGAGCGGGGTCTTCACCGACTTTTTCAACTGGCGGATTGCGCTGGCCGCGATCGGCTGTTTTGCGCTGGCCTCAGCACTGATGTTCTGGAAAATTCTGCCGGAATCGCGCCACTTTCGCCCTACCGCTTTACGGCCAAAAACGCTGCTGATTAACTTCCGCCTGCACTGGCGCGATAGGGGCCTGCCCCTGCTGTTCCTGACCGGTTTTCTGTTGATGGGGTCGTTTGTTACCCTGTTTAACTACATCGGCTACCGGCTAATGCTTTCGCCCTGGCATTTAAGCCAGGCGCTGGTTGGCCTGCTGTCGGTGGCTTATCTCACCGGTACATGGAGTTCGCCAAAAGCCGGGGCGATGACCACCCGCTTTGGCCGTGGCCCGGTGATGCTGGCCTCGACGGGTATCATGCTGGCAGGCGTGCTGATGACCCTGTTCGCTAACCTGGGGGTGATTTTCGCCGGGATGCTGCTCTTCTCCGCGGGCTTTTTTGCCGCCCATTCGGTCGCCAGCAGCTGGATCGGCCCGCGCGCCCGCCGCGCCAAAGGCCAGGCATCATCGTTATATCTGTTCAGCTACTACCTGGGTTCCAGCATCGCCGGGACGCTGGGTGGCGTCTTCTGGCATCAGTACGGCTGGAACGGCGTGGGAGGATTTATCGCGTTGATGCTGTGCGGGGCGCTGCTGGTGGGTGTTAACCTGCATAAACGGTTACATTAATGTTGCGTGGCCTCGTGTTTCGCTTCACTGGATGGTACTTTTAACCATCAGTTGATGCAGACACGAGGTCTTAATGGAAAAGAATAATTATCAGCAACTCACCCGTACCTTCCAGCGTCTCTCCCGCTTCTCTCACCTCTCCGCCATTGCCAGTTGGGACATGTTTACCATGATGCCCGCAGGCGGCAGTGCCGCGCGAGGCGAAGCGCTGGCAGAGTTGAGCGTCCTGCAACATCAAATCCTGACCGATGCAAAGGTGGCCGACTGGCTGCGTAATGCCGAAAGCGAAGATCTGAATGACGTCGAACAGGCCAACCTGCGGGAGATGACCCGCCACTACCAGCAGGCCGCGCTGCTGCCGGAGTCGCTGGTGGAAGCCAAATCCCTGGCGGGCAGTAAATGCGAGCATGCCTGGCGCACCCAGCGTCCAGCGAATGACTGGCAGGGCTTTGCTGCCAACCTGAAAGAGGTGGTGAAGCTGAGCCGGGAAGAGGCCCGCCTGCGTGCCGACGCCAAAGGCTGCACCCCTTACGATGCGCTGCTGGATATTTTTGAGCCGGATATGACCAGCGCCCGGCTGGACGACCTGTTTGGCGATCTCAAATCCTGGCTGCCGGGCCTGCTGAATCAGGTTGTCGAGAAGCAGGCGCAGCAGTCATTTGTGCCGCCACAGGGGCCATTCCCGACGGCAATTCAGCGCGAGCTGGGACTGGAGGCGATGAAGACCCTCGGGTTTGACTTTAACGCCGGTCGTCTGGACGTCAGCGCTCACCCGTTCTGTGGCGGCGTGCCGGAAGACGTGCGCATTACCACCCGTTACGACGAAGACGAGCTGCTCAGCGCCCTGTTTGGGGTGATCCATGAAACCGGACACGCCCGCTATGAGCAGAACCTGCCGCGCAACTGGCTCGGACAGCCTATCGCCCTGGCCCGCTCTACCGCTATCCATGAGTCACAAAGCCTGTTCTTTGAGATGCAACTTGGGCGTAGCACGGCGTTTCTCAACCATCTGCTCCCCGCGGTGCATGAGCGCTTCGGCAGCCAGGCGGCCTTCTCGCCGGAGAACTTTGTCGCCTGGAACCAGCGCGTCAAGCCCGGCTATATCCGTGTGGATGCGGACGAAGTCAGCTATCCGGCGCACGTGGTGCTGCGCTACGAGATTGAGCGGGCGCTGATCAACGGTGACATTGAAGTCGACGACATTCCCGCGCTGTGGGACGAAAAGATGCAGGCGTGGCTGGGCTTATCCACCAAAGATAACTACCGCAACGGCTGTATGCAGGACATCCACTGGACAGATGGCGGCTTCGGTTACTTCCCGTCCTACACACTCGGAGCGATGTATGCCGCCCAGCTGTTCGCTGCTGCTAAAAAAGCCCTGCCTGGGCTGGATGCCGCCATCGCCGTCGGGGACTTCAGCGCCCTTTTCGACTGGCTGCGCCAGAACATCTGGCAACACGGCAGCCGCTTCACCACCGCCCAGTTGATTGAGCAGGCCACCGGGGGAAGATCTCAACAGCCGTTACTTCCGCGATCATCTCACCTCGCGTTATCTGTAACCCTCCGCGCCGGGTATCGTACCCGGCGCTGTACAATTCGTTACACGTCGTCACCAATCACTCACGGAAGCCCCGTAATTTCAGGGATATAGTTCTTTCAACGGCCCCGCAGTGGGGTTAAATGAAAAAACCAATTCGAGGTAGGATGATGAATAAAGTATTAGCTCTGGTTGTTGCCGCTGCAATGGGTCTCTCTTCTGCTGCATTCGCTGCTGACACCGTCGCCAACACCGCTGCACCGGCAGCCACCGCGACCACCACCACCGCAGCACCGGCTGCGAAGACTGTGCACCACAAAAAACACAAAAAAGCGGCCGTGCAGAAAGCGCAGGCTGCGAAAAAGCACCATAAAAAAGCAGTGAAAAAAGAAGAAGCAGCGCCGGTTGCGCAGAAAGCCCAGGCTGCCAAAAAGGTTCATAAAAAAGAAGTGAAAAAAGCGGAAGCGGCACCGGTTGCCCAGAAAGCTCAGGCAGCCAAAAAACACCACAAAAAAAGCCGTTAAACACCAGGCTGCGACCCCTGCAGCGCAACCCGCTGCGTAAGCCTGCTTACCTTAACGTGCCCTGACGGGCACGTTGGTCCCGGCGCTGAACCGGCATGGTTCCAGCGCCGTTTTTCTGTGCGGAGGGCGTTATGTTTCAGCGCTATCGGTTTGAGTTGATTCTTACCACGCTTATTTTATGCGCTCTTATTGCGAGTATGTTTTATATTTCCTGAGTGTAGCACGCTGATTTTACTCCCACTTTCGCGCGGTCCCGTCTATAGTTAATAAGCAGGGTTCATATTTAATAATCATAATTATCCCCCTTCAGAGTGTGATATGCGTAAATCTGTTGTGGTTGTACTGGGAACGTTTTTTCTCTTTTCTGGGCTGAGTCATGCGGACGAAGGCAGGCAACGACGCTGCGAACCTCAAAAAAGAGGTACAAACGCTGTTTTTTGGTCATGACGACCGTACGCGTGTCACCGATCCTACCCACTCTCCGTGGGATGCCATTGGCCAGCTGGAAACCGCCAGCGGGAATCTGTGTACCGCGACCCTCATTACCCCCCAGCTGGCGCTTACCGCCGGCCACTGCCTGTTGGTGCCCCCGAATGGTAAACCCGATACCGCCGTTGCCCTGCGCTTTGTCTCGTTAAAAGGCAGCTGGCGCTATGAGATCCACGGCATTGAAGGACGCGTCCCCGCATCTCTGGGACGTCGGCTGAAAGCCGATGGCGACGCTGGATCGTACCGCCATCTGCTGCCTCGTGGGATTTTGGTCTGGTGGTGCTGCGCAATCCGCCATCGGGGATCACGCCGCTGCCGCTGTTTACCGGTGACAAAGATGCCCTTACCGCCGCGCTGAAAGCGGCTGACCGTAAGGTGAACCAGGCGGGCTACCCGGAAGATCATCTCGACGTGCTCTATACCCATCAGGACTGCATTGTTACCGGCTGGGCGCAAACCGGCGTGCTGTCGCATCAGTGCGATACCCTGCCCGGCGACAGCGGCTCGCCGCTGATGTTAAAAACCGCCGATGGCTGGCAGGTTATCGGGGTACAAAGCTCGGCTCCGGCTGCGAAAGATCGCTGGCGGGCCGATAACCGCGCCCTGTCCATTACCGGCTTTCGTGACAAGCTGGAAGAGCTGGCCCGGCAGTGATCTAACACTGCCGCTTCTGGCGTAACGCCATAATCTCTTTTATCGGCATCGGCTGGCTGTACCAGAAGCCCTGCAACTGATCGCAGCCCGCCAGCCGCAGCATTTTCATCTGCTTCTCGTTCTCCACCCCTTCGGCCACCACGGTCATCCCGAGGGCGCTGGCAATGCGCACGGTGCCGCTGACCAGGGCCGAAGCCTGTTCGTCATGATCCACCAGCCCGGCCAGGGATTTGTCGATTTTGAGGGTGTCGAAGTTAAAGCGGCGTAGATAGCCGATGCTTGAGTAGCCGGTGCCAAAATCATCCAGCGCCACGGCGATCCCCTGGGCTTTAAGGTTGCTGATGGCTGAACGGGCGCGCTCGGGATTTTCCAGAACGTAGGTTTCCGTGACCTCCAGCTGCAGGCGCGTGGCCGGGAAATGGCTGATTGCCAGCGCCCCTTCGACTTTGCCTCGAATTCCGGGTCGCGAAAACTGCGCGGGTGAGATATTGACCGACAATTTTAAATCCGCGAAAGGCTCCAGATCCTGACAGGCCCGGCGCAATACGAACTGCCCCAGGCCGTAAATCAGGCCGCTGGTTTCTGCGATATTGATAAACGCATCTGGCGGCAGCGGCCCCTCCGGGCGACGCGGCCAGCGAACCAGCGCCTCCACGCTGACCATTTTCTGGCTACGCGCATCGATGATCGGTTGATACCAGACGTCAAACTCCTCGCGCTCAAGGCCGCTGCGGATCTGGCTCTCAATCGCCACCTGCCGCTCACGGGCGCTGTTCAGCTCCGTATCGTAGTGCGTCACCCGCCCTTTGCCGGTGGTTTTGGAGTGGTACATGGCGATATCGGCGCGACGGAACAGCTCTGAACTGGTGCACTCCACCAGGCTACCGCTGGCAATGCCGATGCTGGCGCCAATATGTATGGTGCGCTCCCCGATGCGGATGGCATTATGCAGATAATCGAGAACAAAGCCGCAAACGCCGAGGCCAGCGCTTCGGCGTTGTCACCGCCAATGGTCATCGCAAACTCATCGCCGCCCATGCGGGCCAGCATGCCGTCCTTCGGTACATTGTCGCGTAACGCGCCAGCAATGATGACGATTCAGCTCATCGCCCACCTCATGCCCGTAGATATCATTCACGTCTTTAAAGCCGTCGAGGTCGATAAAGACCACGCTTTACGAATCGGTATCGCCGCGCAGGCTTACCCGCTCCAGCTCTTCAATCAGCGCCCGGCGGTTAGGTAAGTGACTCAGCCAGTCGGTACGGGCCACCGTTCGCGCCAGATTTTCCCCGCGCGCCAGTTTATACAGCCCTACGCAGCTGAAAAGAATGAACAGCAAAATCAGCGCCAGGATGAACAGTACAATGCGGGGTGATGTCCAGCGAGGCGGCTTTCGCCGCAGCGGCCCCCGGCAGTCGTGGCTTCCAGGAAAGATACCCCAGCACTTCGCCTGAAGCGCTTTTTAGCGGGACGCTCATGTCGTTGACCTGCTCTGAAGTGAGGCTCAGATCGTCAATCTGAAAAGTGTCCCCCAGTTCACGCAAAATTTGTGGATTGAGGTGGCGAGTGATAACCAAAAAGCGGCGGGTATTATCCGCCACCTGAAGGCTACCAACCGTCGGCCGGATCAGGCCGATGCCCACAAAGGGCAATCCCCGCGCGGGTGCGGGTGACGCCGGTGAAGATGTTTTTATCCGTTTTCAGGGCGTTGGCGTGCATCTGGATCAGCGACGTCAGGCCTTCGCCAAAAAAATCGAGGTTCTTTTCCGTAAAGGGCTGGCTTTTGAACGATCCCTACAGCACCCGGAAACGTTCGTCGAGTACAAAGGTGCCGTCGTAGAGGTTATTCACCTTATAGCCTGCTCCCCAGGTGTTGTAGAGCCAGTCCACATCCAGCGCCGGGCGATACGCTTCACGCACCGCGTCATCCCAGACGGCATTATCAATCACCAGCGACCAGACCCGGTTAATCGAGGTCTGCACGGCGCCCTGTACGGAGAGAGCCGTGCGCTGTTCGTCGATTTCATTGGCTTTACTGCTGATGAGGTTCAGGGAAAGGTAAAGCAGGGTCATTATCGAGAAGATTAAGCCCAGCCCTGCCATAAAAATCATGACAAAAAGGTTTTTTGTAGACGGATCTTACGCCAGCTTAAAGGGGTATGCATTCATTCTTCGTCCTTTTCAAAGCCCTCAGTCTAAGCGTAATACACGAGTTGGATTTCGCTGCCTGCAATGACAGGCAGCAAGATTATCAGGCCAGTTTTATCATGATCATCCCGGCGAGAAGCAGAAGCAGGCCAATCCACCCTTTTCTATTCAGCCGTTGACCAAAACAGGATCCACCCCGCCGCCAGGGTTGCCGCGATGCCAAACCCGCCCACAGCGCATAGGCCACCGACAGATCTATACCTTTAACCGCCTGTGGACAGGGCGCTGAACGCGCCGAGAACCGCTGCAATCGACAGCAGGCCGTACACTTTGCGGCGAAAACCGTCGGAGAACTTCAGCAGAACGTTAGCGGCAATTTCCAGTACGATCGCCAGCGCCAGCCAGGCACCATGAACCCACTCAAACTGTTGCATGGTTCGCCTCCTTACGCTGTTTTACCGGTTTTCGGGTGCCGGATTTAATAAATATTATGCCCGCCACCAGCGTCGTCAGACCGACCAGTTTCATCAGCGACAGCGACTCATCAAACAATAAAACGCTAAAAAGGGTAATTAAGAAAATACCTACCCCTTCCCATAATGCATACGCCACGCCTAATGCGATTTTTTTAACCGCAAAAGACAAGAAAATATAGGACAGCGTAATCATCGACAGCATTAAAATATAGCCGGTGTGACCACCGCTGAGGCTGGCCCATTTCATTGACAGCGTGCCGGTTATTTCAGCAACGATAGCCAGGGCTAAGAGGATCCAGTAAAACATGTTTTTCTCCTGCTTGAGAATATAATCCTTCGCGGCTCGCCATGGAGGGCAGCCGGGTAAAAACGAATGAATTTTTGGCCGGACGCAAAGCGCCAGCTCAGGCAGAGAGAGGGTCTACAGCGCGTTGCGCCAGTGCTGCTCGCCAGACGGCAGGCAAAAAGAGGAGAGTAATGCAGAGAGGTTTGAAAAATGCGTCCTGAACAGATTGTCCATAAAATTACAATTATCTGCGGTGTTGCTTCTCGTCAGTGCAGATGAAAATTGTCTCCGGTAGTTAAACACAGCTGATTTTTACCATAAGCCAGGAATTTACTCAAAGCCTTTTCATTTCTTTACCCTCACTGTTTGTGTTTGGTTAATTTTTTCATCGCGCCGCATCGGTAGAATAAATAAAAAGGACAGGATCAGGAGCCAGTATGGCCAAACCCATTATTACCCTCAACGGATTAAAAATAGTCATCATGCTCGGCATGCTGGTGATTGTGCTGACGGGGATCCGCGTTGCGGCGGATATTATTGTGCCCTTTATTCTGGCACTGTTTATCGCCGTGGTGCTGCATCCGCTGGTGCGGCGACTGGTGCGCCTGCGTCTCCCTCGGGTGCTGGCGATCACCCTGCCGATCCTGCTTATCGTGGTCGCTATGGCATTGCTGGTGGCCTATCTGGGCACTTCACTGAATGAGCTGGCGCGCACCCTGCCACATTACCGTTCTTCGCTTGCCGTGCCTTTGCTGCATCTTGAACCCTGGCTACAGCGGGCCGGGATAGAAGTGTCGATGGAGGAGCTGCTGAAGTATATCGACCCCAATGCGGCCATGACGCTGGTGACAGCCCTGCTGGCGCAGCTCTCCAGCGCCATGACCGCCATCTTTTTACTGCTGCTGACCGTGGTATTTATGCTGCTGGAGGTGCCGCAACTGCCAGCAAAGCTCCAGCCACTGATGTCCCGCCCGGTGGAGGGGATGGCGGCGATCCAGCGCGCCCTCGACAGCGTTTCGCACTATCTGGTGCTGAAGACCGCCATCAGTCTGGTGACCGGGCTGGTGGTCTGGGGGATGCTGGCGGCACTGGAGGTTCGGTTCGCCTTTGTCTGGGCGCTTCTGGCCTTTGCCCTGAACTATATCCCTAACATCGGATCGGTGCTGGCCGCTATCCCCCCGATCGCGCAGGTGCTGGTATTCAGCGGCTTTTACCCGGCCCTGGTACTGCTGGCGGGGTATCTGATCATCAACCTGATCTTTGGCAACATTCTGGAGCCTCGCTTGATGGGACGTGGGCTGGGCCTCTCTACGCTGGTGGTGTTTTTGTCGCTGATCTTCTGGGGCTGGCTGTTGGGGCCGGTGGGGATGCTGCTGTCGGTGCCCCTGACTATTATCGTGAAAATTGCGCTGGAGCAGACTCACGGCGGCAAAACCATTGCGCTGCTGCTCAGTGATATGAGCAAGGCAAGCTAAGGGTTAAGCCCGGTAAAATCCAGCAGCGGCTTATGGGTTCGCCCCGCCTGTCGGTAGTCGGCCAGTGCCGACTGCCAGGCGTTAAACGGCAGTAGCCGGGCGTCGCTGTACTGGCTCTCTGCCAACAGGGGCCAGATTTCGGTAAACGCCGCCTGCCATGCCTGCGGGCTAAAGCTATCGAAAGTGTTGCGGATATGGAACCAGTGCATCGGCGGAAAGTGACGTTGTAACGCGAAGGGCTTGCCTGAAAGCAGACCGTAGCAGATAAACTGCCCGCTGCTGCGCATTGCGCTGAGGAGGGTCAGCGCCAGTTCTCCACCCGTGGCATCAAAAGACGATATCGCTGGCCGCAGCGACGGTGCGCACGGTATCGCTCTCCTGTTGCGCAATCGGGACGATCCCCATCGCCCGCAGCCGGTCTGCATGGACCGCTGAACGGTGGATGCCATACACCTCCGTGGCCCCTCGCCGCTGCGCCACTGCCCCAGCAGAATGGCACAGTCCGATCCGGCCGCCGTCAGGAGCACCCGTTTACCCTGCACAGGATACAGGTTGAGCATCAGCCAGGCCGCCAGCGGGTTGATGAACGCCCGCGCCGCCAGGGGAGTCTCAATGGTATCGGGGACCGGGATCGCCAGCCCCGCAGGGCAATCGACTATTTGCTGCCAGGTACCTTCGCCGCGCAGGGGCAATACCCGCTGACCCAGCAAAGAGGCGGCATCGTCCGGGGCGGTAATCACCCGTCCCACGCCTTCATATCCGGCGATGGCGGGCAAGGTAATGCGATGCCGGTAGGCCCCAGTGATGGGAATCAGATCCGAGGCGTTGACCGGCGACAGCAGCATCTGCACCCGGAGCATTCCCGGCTGCAGCGGTGCTTTAGCCGCAGTCTCCTGCTGCAATACAGATTCAGGCTCACCAAACTGGCGGTAGCATAAGGCGGTGTTATCCATGATTTAGCGGCTGCGTTTAGCCAGTCGCTCACGGGTTTCGAGCTTCGCTTCGCTGGATTTGCGCAGCGCAACATAACAGGCACCGCTGCCGCCGTGGTGCGGCTGGGCCACACAAAAGGCCTGCACCGCCTCGAACTCCGTCAGCCAGCGCGCCAGATAGCTGCGCACAATATTGGCATGGGACTTATCGTCGCGTCCCTTGCCGTGAATGATGATCAGATTACGTAAGCCGTCGCGCTCCGCCTGGCGGATAAAGGTATACAGCTGCTGGCGGCACTGCTCAACGGGCTGACGCAATAAGGTCAGGCTCGCCTGGCGGGGATATTTACCTAAGCGCAGCTTATCAATTACCCCGAGCTGCACCCCTTCCCGCCGGAACGCCAGCGGCTCTGCCAGGGGTATCACATCCAGGAAAGCCGGTGGTGAGAAAGTTATCCAGCTGGCTGGTGTCCACAGGCTGGCGGGTGCGCGGGGTTGAGGCGGGCTGCCAGTGGACGTCGGCACAGCGTCTGAGCGCTGAACATCCTCCATCGCGTCGAGAAAAAGCGATTTATCTTCTGGGTTCATGACATCCTCCTGCTTGACTGACAGAGTACTATACCTGCCCCTGTCATGTGGCTCAATGCGGCGCTGCAACTCCCGTTGATTATTTAAAAAAGTATAATCAATTCAGTTAATTTAATTGATAATTCATTCGCTCTAAAATTAAATTTTATTTACGTTAACATTATGACTTACATTAAATTTTTTTGATCCTGTTACGTTAGTTCCTTTATTTATGCCGAAAAGATGTTATATATGAAGTTATCTGCAGAACGGAAATAATAAGCAGAGATGCATGTGGAGCAATGCTGTGTGTACTGTGGAGTCTGTTGGATGTCGACCGGCTCCATTTTTTTATCCTTGTACTGTCTAATAAATAACCTGCCGGCGTGACGTCTGAATTGTGTGATTAATGAAGTGGTCAGCGGCGTCTGACGAGAATCCTTTCTTTGTATAAGGTAATAGGTTGCTTTCGGTAACGGCTCTTTCACCGCCAACATTACCAGCCTGTTAGCCAGCAACGGGTCGCAGCCTAGCTCCTGCGGCAGAATACTGAGAAAATCGCTCTGCGCAACCAGGCTAATACAGGACGAAAATGTTTCACAGACCACACCAATACGGGGAATCTGATCCCGGTGGGAAAACATCTCTTCCAGCTGCTTATAATAACTGCCGCGCGGCGTAGGCATTGTCCAACTGTATTTCAACAATTCATTAATAGAATCAGCCTCTATTGCCGGATGGCCTGCCCGACAAAATATCGCAAAAGGCTTCTCAAACAATTTTTCGAACGTGAATTCATGATCATATGGCCCCTGATAATAGGTATTGATCGTAAAATCAAGTTCCCCCTGGCGTAATTCATTAATCATCGAAACTAATTGCCCTTCCATAATACGCACCTTGACCTGCGGGTGCTGTTGGTGAAACGGAAATGACCGCCGGCATTAACAGGCGGGCAATGCTGGCCCCCATGCCGATATTAATCTGCCCGGCCAGCTGCCCCTGACGCTGGCGAATATCGTCCTGCGCGCTGCGTAACTCTTCAAGGATCAGCCGGGCATGCTGATAAAAACTCTCCCCGCACTCGGTTAAGGTCACCCCTTTGCTGCGGCGAATAAACAGCTGCGCCGCGATGCCCTCTTCCAGCTCTTTAATGGATTTGGTTAACGCCGGTTGCGACAGGTTTAACACCCGACCCGCCCCACGAATGCTCCCCTGTTGGGCGACCTCCACAAAGGCCCGCAGTTGATGAATTTTTACCTGGAATGTCATGTCTGCACCGATAACCGTTGTTTATCAGAGTAAAGAAACTGTCATCTACTGTAATGGAATTGATTGTGCCAGGGTAAGCCACGAACGGTTAAATCTGTGAAAAATCGGTTAGTGATAAGTAAAAACTATCACAGTGTGAAGGAGTTCACATATTCTAATGATGACAGGAAACGATATGCATACACTGGCGCAGGAACTGCAAACCCTCTTCCCGCAACTCACCGCCTGGCGACGCGATTTCCATCACTATGCGGAATCAGGTTGGGTGGAGTTCCGCACCGCGGCAAAAGTTGCAGAGATACTGGAACAGTTGGGCTACGACCTGGCGATGGGCCGCGATGTGGTCGATGCTGATAGCCGGATGGGTCTGCCCGACGAGGCGACCCTGCTCAGGCCTTTGCCCGCGCCCGACAGCAAGGCGCGCCGGAAAAATGGCTCAGCGCCTTTGAGGGCGGGTTTACCGGGATTGTCGCTACGCTGAATACCGGCCGTCCGGGGCCGACCCTTGCGTTTCGGGTCGATATGGACGCGCTCGATCTGGATGAATCCTCTCAGGATGACCATCTCCCTGCCCGGGAAGGCTTTGCCTCCTGCAACAGCGGCATGATGCATGCCTGCGCTCACGACGGCCACACCACCATTGGCCTCGGGCTGGCGCACCTGCTGATGCAGCACCGCGCAGAGCTAAACGGCACGATCAAACTTATCTTCCAGCCTGCTGAAGAGGGCACGCGCGGTGCCAGGGCGATGGTTGCCGCGGGCGCGCTCGACGGTGTGGACTACTTCACTGCTATCCACATCGGCACCGGTGTGCCTGCGGGTACCGTGATCTGCGGCAGCGATAACTTTATGGCCACCACCAAATTTGACGTGCGCTTCACCGGCGTGGCGGCACACGCGGGCGGCAAACCCGAAGAGGGGCGTAACGCTCTGCTGCCGCCGCTCAGGCCACCATTGGCCTGCACAGCATCGCCCCGCACAGCGAAGGGGCGTCGCGGTGAATGTCGGCGTGATGCAGGCAGGCAGCGGCCGTAACGTTGTTCCCGCCAGCGCACTGCTGAAGGTAGAGACCCGCGGTGAGAGCGAAGCCATTAACCAGTACGTATTTGAACGGGCGAAAGCGGTGATCGATGGCGCGGCGGCGATGCACGGCGTCAGCACCGAGCTGCGTCTGATGGCGCGGCGACCTCCAGCGCCCCGTCACCGGCGTGGGTGAACTATCTGCGGAGCAAGCGGTACAGGTAGCGGCGTAGAGAAAGCCATCGACAAGGTGAAAGCCCCTGCCGGTTCGGAGGATGCCACCCTGATGATGGCCCGGGTCCAGCAGAACGGCGGCCTCGCCTCCTATATGGTGTTTGGCACCACCCTCAGCGCCGGACACCACAACGAAAAATTCGATTTCGACGAGACGGTGATGCTGATCGCTATCGAAACCCTGGCGCGTACCGCGCTTAACTTCCCCTGGACGCGAGGTGTGTAATGCAGCGCATTTACCGTTTTGTTGAAGATGCCATCGAGACCCGATGTGAGCACTTCACCGCCATTGCCGACGAGATCTGGGATCACCCGGAGACCCGCTTTGAAGAGTTCTGGTCCGCTGAACGGCTGGCCGGCGCGCTGGAAGAGGCCGGTTTTACCCTGACTCGCGAGGCCGGTGGCGTGCCGAACGCCTTTATTGCCAGCTACGGCGAAGGGAAACCGGTGATTGCGCTTTTGGGGGAGTACGATGCTCTGGCAGGCTTAAGCCAGCAGGCACATTGCGCCACCCCGCAAACCGATACTCCGGGTGCCAACGGCCACGGCTGCGGTCATAACCTGCTCGGCACCGCCGCCCTGGCGGGTGCCGTGGCGGTGAAGAGCTGGCTGGAGCAGCACGGCGGCGGCGGCACGGTGCGCTTTTATGGCTGCCCCGGTGAAGAGGGCGGCTCGGGTAAAACCTTTATGGTCCGCGAAGGGCTGTTCGACGACGTGGACGCCGCCGTCACCTGGCACCCTGAAGCCTTCGCCGGGATGTTTAACGTCAGCACCTTAGCCAATATCCAGGCGGCGTGGCGTTTTCACGGCACCGCAGCCCATGCCGCCAACTCCCCGCATCTGGGACGCAGCGCGCTGGACGCGGTTACCCTGATGACCACCGGCACCAACTTCCTGAATGAACATATTATTGAAAAAGCCCGCGTTCACTACGCCATCACCGATACCGGCGGCATCTCTCCGAACGTCGTGCAGGCTCAGGCAGAAGTGCTGTATCTGATCCGCGCCCCGGAAATGGCCGATGCCCGGCAGATCCACGAGCGCATCGAAAAGATTGCCCAGGGCGCAGCGCTGATGACGGAAACCACCGTCGAACATCGCTTTGAAAAAGCCTGTTCCAGCTACCTGCCGAACCGCACCCTGGAGGCCGCCATGTATAGCGCCCTTCAGCATTACGGGACCCCGGCGTGGAGCGATGAGGAGCGTGCGTTTGCGGCGGAGATCCGCGCCACGCTGACCGACAACGATCTGCAAAACAGCCTGAAAAATATCGCTGCCTCCGGGGGTGACGCTGGCAAGCAGTTTGCCCGTCGGCATCAGAATACTCTGCTGGTGGATGAGGTGGCGCCGTATGCCATCACCGACAACGTACTGGCAGGCTCTACCGACGTGGGTGACGTTAGCTGGAAAATGCCGGTCGCCCAGTGTTTCAGCCCCTGCTTTACCGTGGTACGCCACTGCATACCTGGCAGCTGGTGGCGCAAGGACGCACCTCCATCGCCCCATAAAGGGATGCTGCTGGCTGGCAAGGTGATGGGTGCGACTGCGCTGGCGCTGCTGCAGGACCCGGCCCTGCTGACCGCCTGCCGCGAGGAGTTTACTCAACAGATAAATGAAAAACCGTACGTCTGCCCGATCCCAGAAAACGTGACACCGTCACCTTTAAAATAATAAAACATAACACAACAACACTCCGAGGAACGCCCATGAGTATGTCATCCATACCTTCGCATTCCCCATCCGCAAGCTCTATGGTTGGGTTGAAAGGATCGGCAATAAAGTGCCGCACCCTTTCCTGCTGTTCGTCTATTTGATTGTGATCCTGGCCGCGGCCACCGCTATATTGTCGGCATTTAACGTCAGCGCACGTAATCCGGCCGATGGCAGCATGGTCGTGGTCAAAAACCTGCTTAGCATCGAAGGTCTGCATTGGTTTTTACCGAATGTGATCAAAAACTTCAGCGGCTTTGCCCCGCTGGGGGCGATCCTGGCCCTGGTCCTGGGTGCCGGTCTGGCCGAACGTTCCGGCCTGCTACCTGCCCTGATGGTGAAAATGGCGTCCCACGTCAGCGCGCGTTACGCCAGCTATATGGTGCTGTTTATCGCCTTTTTCAGCCATATCTCTTCTGATGCCGCCCTGGTGATCATGCCGCCGATGGGGGCGCTGATCTTCCTCGCCGTTGGACGTCATCCGGTAGCAGGGCTGCTGGCAGCTATCGCCGGGGTTGGCTGTGGTTTTACCGCCAACCTGCTGATTGTTACCACCGACGTGCTGCTCTCCGGGATTAGCACCGAAGCGGCCAAAACCCTCGATGCTGCGATGCACGTCAGCGTGATCGACAACTGGTACTTTATGGCCAGCTCAGTGATTGTGCTGACGATTGTCGGGGGCTGATCACCGACAGAATCGTTGAGCGCGTCTGGCAAGTGGCAGGGCAGCAGCGACGAGAAGCTGGATGCCTTATCGCCGGAGCAGCGCCGTGGGTTGCGCGTGGCCGGGGTCGTGTCGTTGCTTTTTATCGCCGTCATTGCCCTGATGGTGGTGCCGGATAACGGCATCCTGCGCGATCCGGTGAAGCACACCGTACTGCCCTCGCCGTTTATCAAAGGCATCGTGCCGCTGATCATTCTCTTCTTCTTCGTTGTATCGCTGGCCTACGGCATTGCCACCGGGAAAGTGCGCCGTCAGGGGGATCTACCCCAGCTGATGATCGAACCGATGAAAGAGATGGCCGGGTTTATCGTGATGGTGTTCCCGCTGGCGCAGTTTGTCGCCATGTTCAACTGGAGCAACATGGGTAAATTTATGGCGGTGGGCCTGACGGATCTGCTGGAAACCGCCGGGCTAAGCGGCGTACCCGCTTTCGTCGGTCTGGCGCTGCTCTCCTCGCTGCTGTGCATGTTTATCGCCAGCGGGTCAGCCATCTGGTCGATTCTCGCGCCTATCTTTGTGCCCATGTTCATGCTGCTGGGTTTCCACCCGGCGTTTGCGCAGATCCTGTTCCGCGTCGCGGATTCGTCGGTGATCCCCTTGGCTCCGGTGTCGCCGTTCGTACCGCTGTTCTTAGGCTTCCTCCAGCGCTATAAGCCCGAGGCGAAACTGGGTACCTACTATTCGCTGGTGCTGGCCGTATCCGCTTATCTTTTTAGGAGTATGGTTGCTCATGCTGGTGGCATGGTATCTTGTCGGCCTGCCTATTGGGCCGGGAGTCTACCCCGCGACTGAACTAAGGAAGAGCCTATGCTGAGATTACTCGAAGATAAAATTGCCACCCCGCTGGGGCCGCTGTGGGGTGATTGCCGATGAGCAATTTAACCTGCGCGCCGTTGAGTGGGAGGAGCACAGCAACCGGATGGTGGAGCTGCTCAATATCCATTACCGGGCGCAGGGCTACGAGCGAATCAGCGCCAGTAATCCGGGTGGGCTTAGCGATAAGCTGACCGCCTGGTTCGAGGGCGATCTCAGCATTATTGATACTCTGCCCACCGCCACGGCTGGCACGCCTTTTCAGCGTGAAGTGTGGGCAGCGTTGCGTTCCATTCCCTGCGGCCAGGTGATGCATTACGGCCAGCTGGCGGCTCAACTGGGTCGCCCGGGCGCAGCACGCGCCGTGGGTGCGGCAAATGGCTCAAATCCGGTCAGTATTGTGGTGCCCTGCCACCGCGTAATTGGCCGTAATGGCACCCTGACGGGGTACGCGGGCGGGGTTCAGCGCAAGGAGTGGTTACTGCGTCACGAAGGGTATTTATTGCTGTAGTTCCAGGCTTTTAGTGCTTAATTTTCCTTTAGTTAGTGATAAAAACCGCAGCTAATTTGTGGAATTTCAAGAAGATGCTGGCGCTTTCACGTTTCTTGTCCTGATTGATGGTTTACCAGGCTTACGCAGGGTCCAAAAAGATGTTAAAATTGACCAATATCAATTAAGGCTTGAGCAAACCTATGATCCCGGAAAAGCGAATTATTCGACGCATTCAGTCTGGCGGTTGTGCTATCCATTGTCAGGACTGCAGCATCAGCCAGCTCTGTATTCCGTTTACCCTGAATGAGCACGAGCTTGATCAGCTTGATAATATTATCGAGCGTAAAAAGCCAATTCAGAAAGGGCAGACGCTGTTTAAAGCGGGAGACGAACTGAAATCGTTGTACGCTATCCGCTCTGGCACCATCAAGAGCTATACCATTACCGAACAGGGTGACGAGCAAATTACCGGCTTCCACCTGGCGGGCGATCTGGTGGGCTTTGATGCGATCGGCACTGGTAACCACCCGAGCTTTGCTCAGGCGCTGGAAACCTCAATGGTTTGCGAAATCCCGTTCGAAACCCTGGACGATCTGTCAGGCAAAATGCCTAACCTGCGTCAGCAGATGATGCGTCTGATGAGCGGTGAGATCAAAGGCGACCAGGATATGATCCTGCTGCTGTCCAAAAAGAATGCTGAAGAGCGTCTGGCGGCCTTTATCTATAACCTGTCCGCCGTTTCGCCGAGCGTGGTTTTTCACCGCGTGAGTTCCGTCTGACCATGACCCGTGGCGACATCGGTAACTATCTGGGTCTGACCGTGGAAACCATCAGCCGTCTGCTGGGTCGTTTCCAGAAAAGCGGTATGCTGGCGGTAAAAGGCAAATATATCACCATCGAAAACGGTGAAGCGCTGGCGGTACTGGCAGGCCACTCCCGTAACGTGGCATAACGTTCTCTGCTTTCTCTGCCAGATCGATAATTTTACGCATTTATTGATCTGGCAAAACTTCCCCCCTGTTTCATTTCAAATATATAGGTTACTCTTTTAATTACAGTCTGTGGTGACAGTAGTAAGGAGACCTGTATGGCAAAGTATCAAAACATGCTGGTGGCCATCGATCCTAATCAGGACGATCAACCGGCGTTAAGACGAGCTGTCTATTTACATCAACGGATTGGTGGCAGAATTAAAGCGTTTCTGCCGATATATGACTTCTCTTACGAAATGACCACCCTTCTGTCGCCTGACGAACGCACTGCTATGCGTCAGGGAGTGATCAGCCAGCGTACCGCCTGGATCCGCGAACAGGCAAAATTCTATCTTGAAGCCGGTGTCCCCATCGAGATCAAAGTGGTGTGGCATAACCGTCCGTTCGAAGCCATCATCCAGGAAGTGGTGAGTGGCCAACACGACCTGTTGCTGAAGATGGCCCACCAGCACGACAAGTTGGAAGCGGTGATCTTCACCCCGACCGACTGGCACCTGCTGCGTAAATGTCCGTGTCCGGTCTGGATGGTAAAAGACCAGCCGTGGCCGGAAGGCGGTAAAGCGGTAGTGGCGGTGAATCTGGCCAGCGAAGAGAACTACCACAACGCCCTGAACGAAAAGCTGGTGAAAGAGACGCTCCATCTTGCCGAGCAGGTCAACCATACCGAAGTCCACCTTGTCGGTGCCTACCCGATTACTCCCATCAACATTGCTATCGAACTGCCGGAGTTTGATCCGAGCGTGTATAACGACGCCATTCGCGGTCAGCATCTGCTGGCGATGAAAGCGCTGCGGCAAAAATTCGGTATTGATGAGAAGTTAACCCATGTCGAGAAAGGGTTGCCTGAAGAGGTGATCCCCGATTTATCAGAGCATTTGCAGGCGGGGATTGTGGTGCTGGGCACCATCGGCCGGACCGGCCTCTCTGCTGCGTTCCTCGGCAACACGGCGGAACAGGTCATCGACCACCTGCGCTGTGACCTGCTGGTCATTAAGCCGGATCAGTATCAAACCCCGGTTGAGCTGGATGACGACGAAGACGATTAACGATAAAAAAGCCCGCCGTAACGGCGGGCTTTTTTTAGCTCTCGGTAACGGGCTGAGGTGACTGTTGCGCGCCCTCGCCCTCCTTCATCCAGGGCGCATGAAGAACCATGCTCGGCAAGGCCAGTTTTACCCCCTCATCATTCAGGCTCTCCAGAATACGGATGTTGATCTCCTGCTGGATATCCATGTACTTGTTGTAATCCGCCGTGTTGACAATATGCACCACTTCGAAGGTGAGCCTGTCCTTATCGAAACCCAGCAAATGGGCGCGGTCGAAGCGCGTTTCACCAATATCCGTGATGATCTTTTTCACATTGTCGCCAATGACCCTTAACTTTTCAGGCGGCGTATCGCTGGCCACGCCGAAGGTAAAGACGATACGACGGGTCTGCATTCGCTTGTAGTTATGCAGCGTTTGCTGAAGCAGGATCGCATTACCGCACACAATCTGTTCCCCGCTCAGGCTGCGAATACGTGTCGTCTTGAGGCCGATATGCTCCACCGTCCCGGCCACGTCGTTAAACACCACAAAATCCCCGATTTCAAAGGGCTTGTCGAAACCAATCGAGAGCGAGGCGAAAACGTCGCTGAGAATGGTCTGTACCGCTAGCGCGATGGCAATCCCCCCGACCCCCAGGCTTGCCACTAGCGCGGTGATGTTGACGCCAGCGTTGGCGAGAATCGACAGCAGCATCACAGACCAGACAATCGCCCTCAGGATCAGCCCGGTGATCACCAGGGTAACGGGATTCTTATGGCTTCCCGGCGTAAGCATGACGTGCCGTAGCCAGGAGACCACCCCCTGATCCATCCACAGCGCCACCTGAATCGCCAGCACCAGGAACCAGGCATGGCTCAGCGCGCCGTAGAGCCGGTCCGGCAGTTCGACAAAGCGCAGACTGAACAGAAAAGCGACCACAAACAGCAGGATCCGGCTGGTTCTGTTCAGCATCTCCGTGAGGACAAAATGCATCTTGTGGGTGGCGGGGTGTTTGTCACCCCAGTTGGTAATGCCCTTATGGACAAAGGTGATGAGGCGTTTCAGTAGCCAGTAGATTAGCAGGGTTACCACCGTCACGGTGGCAAAGCCAATCCAGAATCTGGGGGTCATCATTAACGTCAAAAAGTCGAAACGTGACAAGTACTGCATTCTCCCTCCTCCCTTTACGCAAAAAAAGAAAGTATAGACAGTGAGGGCGAGCAGCCTGCATAAATGAGAAAACCGCCCAGATGGGCGGTTTTTTTATCGTGCGTAACGCCGTATTACAGCGCTTTCAGGATCGCATCCACGCTGGCTTTGGCATCGCCAAACAGCATGTGGGTGTTCTCTTTGAAGAACAGCGGGTTCTGCACGCCAGCGTAACCGGTGTTCATGGAGCGTTTGAAGACGATAACGTTCTGCGCCTTCCACACTTCCAGCACTGGCATACCGGCGATTGGGCTTTTCGGATCGTCCTGCGCGGCCGGGTTAACGGTATCGTTAGCGCCAATTACCAGCACAGTATCGGTATCGGAGAAGTCGTCGTTGATCTCATCCATCTCCAGCACGATGTCATAAGGGACTTTCGCTTCCGCCAGCAGCACGTTCATGTGGCCCGGCAGACGCCCGGCAACCGGGTGAATACCAAAGCGCACCTTAATGCCACGGGCACGCAGGCGCTCGGTGATTTCCGCAACCGGATACTGAGCCTGCGCGACCGCCATGCCATAGCCCGGGGTGATGATCACCGTATGGGAGTTTTTCAGCATCTCAGCGGTATCTTCAGCGGTGATCTCGCGATGTTCACCCACCTCTTCGTCACCGTCGGACGTTTGCCCGTCTGAGCCAAAGCCACCGGCAATCACGCTGATAAACGAGCGGTTCATCGCCTTACACATGATGTACGAGAGGATGGCACCGCTCGACCCCACCAGCGCACCGGTCACGATCAGCAGGTCGTTGCTCAGCATAAAGCCTGCTGCTGCCGCCGCCCAACCGGAGTAGGAGTTCAGCATCGAGACCACCACCGGCATATCTGCGCCACCGATGGAGGCCACCAGGTGCCAGCCGAAGGCCAGGGCGATGATCGTCATCACCAGCAGCGCCAGCACCTGCATGCCCACGCTGTCGGTGCGCACGAAGACCACCAGCAGTAAGAATGATACAACCAGCGCCGCCAGGTTCATCTTGTGACGGTTTGGCAGCATCAGCGGTTTTGAGGAGATCTTGCCGCGCAGCTTGCCGAACGCCACGATAGAACCGGTAAAGGTCACCGCACCGATGAAGATCCCGAGGAACACTTCGGTCAGGTGGATGTTCACCAGAATCGGCGCCATCCCCGGCTCGTGATACAGGTAGCTGTTAAAGCCTACCAGCACTGCCGCCAGACCCACGAAACTGTGCAGGATCGCCACCAGTTCCGGCATTTCTGTCATCTCTACACGTTTGGCAAGCCGGATACCAATCGCGCCACCGATGATCATCGCCACCAGGATCCACGCTACGTTGCCGGTATCCGGCCCGAAAATCGTGGCAATCAGCGCGATCGCCATCCCGGCGATACCAAAGTTGTTACCCTGCTGCGACGTTTCATGTTTTGAAAGTCCCGCCAGGCTGAAAATAAACAGGATCGCGGCAACAATGTATGCAGCTGTAACTAATCCTCCAGACATAGGTTACCCCTTATCCCTTACGAAACATTTTCAGCATGCGCTGAGTCACGGTGAAGCCACCGAAAATATTGATACTGGCGATCAGTACCGCGATAAAGCTGAAGAAACTGATCCAGCCGCCGTGACCAATCTGCAATAACGCGCCGACCACGATGATCCCGGAGATGGCGTTGGTGACCGACATCAGCGGCGTATGCAGCGCATGGGAGACATTCCAGACCACGTAGTAACCCACTACGCAGGAGAGCGCGAAGACGGTGAAGTGTCCGAGGAACTCTTTCGGTGCTACGTCTGCCAGCCAGCCAAACAGCACGATCGCCAGCGCCATAAAGGCAAACTTGCGCCACGGCGAGGCCGGTTTTTCAGGCTCTTTTGGTGCTGGTGCGGCTTTGGCTGCCGCCTGCGGCTGGGCAGAGACCTGAATCGGTGGCGCAGGCCAGGTGATTTCACCTTCGCGCACCACGGTCACACCGCGCACGACAACGTCGTCAAAATCAACGGTGATATTGCCGTCTTTTTCTTTGCACAGCAGCTTCAGCAGGTTGACCAGGTTGGTACCGTACAGCTGAGAGGACTGGGTCGGCAGACGGCCCGGCAGATCGGTATAGCCGATCACTTTAACGCCGTTAGCGGTGGTGGTCACCACGCCCGGAACGGTGTATTCGCAGTTGCCGCCGTTTTGCGACGCCAGATCGACAATCACGCTCCCGGCCTTCATGGAATCGACCATTTCACGGGTGATCAGCTTCGGCGGCCGGTTTACCCGGGATCAACGCGGTGGTGACAATAATGTCCACTTCTTTCGCCCTGGGCGGCGAAGAGCGCCATCTCCGCTTTGATAAAGGCTTCGGACATCACTTTGGCGTAACCGTCGCCGCTGCCAGCCTCTTCTTTGAAGTCCAGCTCAAGGAACTCGGCGCCCATACTCTGCACCTGTTCTTTAACTTCAGGACGGGTATCAAAGGCACGGACGATAGCGCCCAGGCTGTTTGCTGCGCCAATGGCAGCCAGACCGGCGACGCCTGCCCCAATCACCATCACCTTCGCCGGAGGAACTTTACCCGCTGCGGTAATCTGCCCGGTAAAGAAGCGACCAAACTCATGCGCGGCTTCGACAATGGCACGGTAGCCCGCGATATTCGCCATCGAACTCAGGGCATCCAGCGACTGCGCACGCGAGATACGCGGTACGGAGTCCATCGCCATTACGGTGACGCCACGCGCCGCCAGTGTCTCCATCAGCTCCGGGTTTTGTGCGGGCCAGACAAAGCTCACCAGTGTCGTGCCCGGATTGAGCAGCGCGATTTCACCCTCTTCCGGTGCATTTACCTTCAGAATAATGTCCGAATGCCAGACGTTCTCGCCGTCTACAATTTCCGCGCCAGCCTGATTGAAGGCCTCGTCATCGAAACTTGCCAGTTTGCCTGCGCCGCTTTCAACCGCGACGGTAAAACCCAGTTTGAGCAGCTGCTCCACCGTTTTTGGTGTCGCCGCTACGCGGGTTTCATTGGCAAACCGTTCTCTTGGTACCCCAATACGCATAGTAATCCCTTCCATCGGTTTTTGATGATGGTTTGTCGAACGTTCATAACGGGCAGACGATAACCGCGGCATGACTTAACCTGCCACTTACGCTTACCCGCAGAAAATAAAACAGTAACAAACTTTCTATAACCTACTGAAAATACCGCCTGTGATCCACAGCAAGAAAACACTATTTATGACTTTAACTGTCAAAAATAAGCGATCGCCGTCTCAGACAGGCATATCTGCCGCTATTTCCCCGCCAGGGCCGATGTTTAGCACAGGCGAAGCGACAAAAACACGATATAGCCCCACCCAGAAACAACTTATTAACATTAAATTAACTTGTGAAAGTCATATGCTTTATTAGTTTTACTGGTCAAACGGGTGTTTTTTCAACATATCAGTAAAGGTTATCTATTTTGATGACTTACTCCGCACCGGTCGTAAAAAATCGCGCAGACAGCGATGGGTGTTAAATGCAATAATCGTCAACGTTTTCAAATTAACAACAACACCAGTATCTGGTTTGCGTAAGGCGAAGGATTATTTTTATGAAGCTTAAGAACACTCTCCTGGCGTCCGCACTCCTTGCTGCGACCGCCCTGTCTGCCAATGCCGCGACAGAGTTAACGCCGGAGCAAGCGGCTGCAACGAAACCTTACGACCGCGTTATGATCGTAGGTCGTTTTAACGCAATTGGCGATGCAGTGGCTGCCGCCTCTAAACGCGCCGATAAAGAGGGCGCCGCCGCATTTTACGTCGTGGATAACTCCGATGTCGGCGACAGCGGTAACCAGCGCGTGATTGTGGCGCTGTATAAAGACAACGCCCCAAAAGCAGATGAGCCAAAAAACCGCGTGATCAACGGCGTGATGGAGTTGCCGAAAGAACAGGCCGTTCTGCTTGAACCCTATGATACCGTCACCATTCAGGGCTTCTACCGCAGCCAGCCAGAAGTGAACGACGCTATCGCCAAAGCCGCAAAAGCGAAAGACGCAGACTCCTTCTACATTGTTCGCCAGATTGATGCTAACCAGGGCGGCAACCAGCGCATCACTGCATATATCTACAAAAAAGACGCCAAAAAACGTGTTCTGCAAAGCCCGGATGCCATCCCGGCAAACTCTGAGGCTGGCCGCGCGGCCATCGCCAAAAGGCGGCGAAGAAGCGAAGAAAGTCGAAATCCCTGGCGTGCAACCAGCGCTACACCTGGCGCTTCCGCTGCCGGCGTGGGTCGTTTCTTTGAAACCCAGACCACCAAAGGTGGCCGTTACAGCGTAACGCTGAACGACGGGACCAAAATTGAAGAGCTGAACAATGCCACTGCCGCGCAGATGGTGCCTTTCGACAGCATCAAATTCACCGGCAACTACGCCAGCATGACCGAAGTCTCCTACCAGGTGGCGAAGCGTGCGGCGAAGAAAGGGGCGAAGTATTACCACATCACCCGCCAGTGGCAGGAACGCGGTAATAACATGACCATCAGCGCCGACCTGTACAAATAAGTAAACCTATCCCCAGAGGCGGCGTAATGCCGCCTTTTTTTGCTTTTTACGCAGAATTCCACCCTTCCTGATTGCATGCCTCCCTGACACTCCGTAGAATTCCGCGCCTTAGTGTGATCCACCATTTTATGCGCTTCGACGAAATAATTATTCTGGATCTGACCCTTTTTTAAAAAGGAAAGCCAATGGAAAAGAAACTTGGCCTGAGCGCTTTAACTGCGCTTGTTTTTAAAGCTCCATGCTCGGCGCAGGTGTATTCAGTCTGCCGCAGAATATGGCTGCCGTAGCCAGCCCATCAGCATTGCTTATCGGCTGGGGGATCACCGGGTGCCGGGATCCTGCTACTGGCCTTCGCCATGCTGCTGCTGACGCGCATCCGTCCCGACCTCGACGGCGGCATTTTCAACCTACGCCCGTGAAGGCTTTGGGTGAGCTGGTGGGTTTCTGTTCCGCATGGGGATACTGGCTGTGCGCGGTGATCGCCAACGTCTCTTATCTTGGTGATCGTCTTTTCTGCGCTGAGTTTCTTTACCGACACGCCTGAACTGCGCCTGTTTGGCGATGGTAATACCTGGCAATCGATCGTTGGCTCCTCGGTGCTGCTGTGGTTCGTCCATTTCCTGGTGCTGCGCGGCGTGCAGGACTGCGGCGAGCATCAACCTGGTCGCCACCCTGGCGAAGCTGGTGCCGCTTGGGCTGTTTGTCGTGCTGGCGATTATCGCGTTTCGTCTCGATGTGTTTAGCATGGATTTCTCCGGCGTGGCGCTGGGCGTCCCGGTCTGGGAGCAGGTGAAAAACACCATGCTTATCACCCTGTGGGTGTTCATCGGGGTGGAAGGCGCGGTTGTGGTCTCGGCCCGGGCACGTAATAAGCAGGATGTTGGTCGCGCCACCCTGCTGGCGGTGCTGGCCGCGTTGGGGGTTTATCTGCTGGTCACGTTGCTCTCACTGGGTGTGATCGCCCGTCCTGAGCTGGCGGAGATGCGTAACCCGTCGATGGGCGGGCCTGATGGTCAAAATGATGGGTTCCTGGGGCGAAGTGGTGATTGCCGCCGGGCTGATCGTGTCGGTGTGCGGAGCTTATCTGAGCTGGACCATCATGGCGGCAGAGGTGCCGTTCCTGGCCGCAACGCATCAAGCGTTTCCCCGTCTGTTTGCCCGTCAGAACAAAAACAGTGCGCCTTCCGCCTCGCTGTGGTTGACCAACATCAGCGTGCAGATTTTGTCTGGTGCTGATCTGGCTCACAGGTTCGGACTATAACACGCTGTTAACCATCGCCTCTGAAATGATTCTGGTACCCTATTTCCTGGTGGGTGCATATTTGTTAAAAATAGCTACCCGCCCGATGCACACCGTTGTGGGGATGGGAGCCTGCATTTATGGCTTATGGCTGTTGTATGCGTCTGGTCCGATGCATCTGCTGCTTTCCGTGGTACTTTATGCGCCTGGGCTGCTGGTGTTTTATTTACGCCCGTCGTACCCACCAGCTGCAACACGCGCTTAAACGCCGTGAAATGGTGTTGATTGGAATGATACTGGTTGCCGCATTACCGGCAAACGTGGATGCTGATGGGATAAGCGACTTTTCCCATCGTCGACTGGATAAGGAGAATACGATGGGACACGCAAAGCCGCTCCCGATCCTGATTACTGGCGGAGGCCGTCGCATCGGCCTCTCGCTTGCGCACCACTTTCTGAATCTTCACCAGCCGGTGATTGTAAGCTACCGGACGAAATATCCCGCTATCGCCACCCTGTGCGAGGCGGGCGCGACCTGCATTCAGGCCGATTTTGCCACCGGACGACGGGATTCTGGCCTTTGCTGAGCGTGTGAAAGCCGAAACCCCTGGGTTACGCGCTATCATTCATAACGCCAGCGCATGGATGCCAGAGTCGCCGGATACCTCGCTCAGCGAAACCCTCTCCTGCATGCTGCAAATACACGTTCACGCCCCCTACCTGCTGAACCATGCTCTGCAGGACCTGCTGCGCGGGCACGGCCATGCTTCCAGCGACATTATCCATTTCACCGATTACGTGGTGGAGCGTGGCAGCGATAAGCACATTGCCTATGCCGCCAGCAAAGCCGCGCTGGGATAACATGACCCGCTCGTTTGCCCGCAAAGCTGGCGCCGGAAGTGAAAGTCAACGCCATCGCCCCGTCGCTGATCATGTTTAATGAGCATGATGATGCCGACTATCGTCAGCAGGCGCTGAATAAATCGCTCATGAAGATCGCGCCTGGTGAAAAAGAGGTGATCGATTTAATCGACTACATCCTGACCAGCTGTTACGTCACTGGCCGGTCGTTTGGCGTTGACGGCGGGCGGCCGTTACGTTAGTGAAAACGGCTCCAGCAGAAGATTAACACCCAGGCGCTGAAGCACCAGCAAACCACCGCCCCCGCCCAGCGCCAGGGGCAGACGCATCATGCCGATGAAGTACCACAGCGAAAGCAGATAGAGGAAGTAGGGAATAATCGCCCACATGCCAAAAATGATGGTGGTGCGCAGCGCCTCAATGCCGCGCTCAGAGGCAACGATATAATGGGCGATCAGGGCAAAGGTCGGGAACAACGGCAGCAACCCGGCGATGTAATAATTCTTCGGTTTTTTGCCAGTATCCCAATGATTAAAACCACCAGTGCGCCTATCGCCGCTTTAATAAACAACCCCATCCCTTTTCCCTTAACAACTAAATAACAATGTCGGGCAGCATAACGGAACGACAACTTTTTGCGAATGATTAATGCAAGGTTAAGGTTTTGCGGTGTATGTTGGTTTTTTTCGCAGACTCAGACTGGTTATGAATAAGATCGTATACGTTGAGGATGAACCTGAAGTCGGCCAGCTGATTGCCGCTTATCTGGGTAAACATGATATGGACGTCATCGTCGAACCGCGCGGCGACCATGCTGAAGAGGTAGTGGCGCGGGAAAAACCCGATCTGGTGCTGCTGGATATCATGTTACCCGGCAAAGATGGGATGACCCTTTGCCGGGATCTGCGCGCCCGCTGGCAAGGTCCCATTGTATTACTGACCTCCCTCGACAGCGATATGAACCACATTTTGTCGTTAGAAATGGGTGCCAACGACTATATCCTGAAAACCACTCCACCGGCGGTGCTGCTCGCGCGCCTGCGCCTGCATCTGCGCCAGCACGTCACGGCCTTCAGCGATGCCTCCTCCCCGCAGTTAACGCCCCATAAAGCCCTGCGTTTTGGCACGTTATCCATCGATCCGGTGAATCGTCAGGTGCTGCTGTCCGGTGAGCAGGTGGCGCTTTCCACGGCAGATTTTGATCTGCTGTGGGAGCTGGCGACCCATGCCGGACAGATTATGGACCGGGATGCGCTGCTGAAAAACCTGCGCGGCGTCAGCTACGATGGGATGGACCGCAGCGTGGATGTCGCAATCTCCCGCCTGCGCAAAAAACTGCTGGATAACGCCACCGAACCTTTCCGCATCAAAACCGTGCGTAATAAAGGCTATCTCTTCGCGCCACACGCCTGGGATATCTGACCCCCTCAGCCCGCATCGCCAGAATACCTTTCCCGGCAATGCGGGCTGCTTCCTGCTGTTGAAATCCCCCCTGCTGATTAAACTTTTGCGCCCGCCTGCATAATATGTATTATGTTATAACATAACAATTATGAGGATGGGATTGTGTTAATCAAAAAGTTGGTGCTGGCGTCTGTTCTTGCGACCCTCGCAAATTCGGTTATTGCCGCACAGGTTTATCCGCTGACGGTAGAAAACTGTGGGATTAAAGAGACATTTAACCGCGCGCCGCAACGGGTGGTGACTGTTGGGCAACACGAGACGGAATTACTGCTGGCGCTGGGGCTGGAGAAGAAAAATCAGTGCCACGTCGGTCTGGTTTGGTCCACTACCGGATGCGGTAGCGGAACGCGGTAAAGGATTAAAAAAACTGGCAGATAACGCCCCTTCCTTTGAGGCTGTCACCGCCCAGAATCCCGATCTGGTGCTGGCGCAATATCACTGGCATATCGGGCCGCAGGGAGAAACCGGCACCCGCGAGCAGTTTGCAACGCTTGGCATTCCGACCTGGATCTCTCCCGCCGACTGCATCGGCAAAAGCGTAACCGACAGTTCAAATGGCGACGGGGCGCGCAGCACCCCTTTCACCATTGAGGAAATCAAACGTGAAATCGATGCGCTGGCTGCCATATTCGATGTTCAGCCGCAGGGGGAGCAGCTCAACGAGGCGCTGACCCGACGTATTCAGAAGGCTCAGGCGCGCGCGGCGTCGCAGCACTCGCGCCCTTTGAAAGTGGTGTTCTGGTTCTCCAGTAGCCGTCTGAAAGGCGATCCCTGGGTGGCGGGCGATTACGGCGCACCGGGCTGGATCAGCAACACGCTGGGACTGAAAAATATCATTGATTCCCATGATGAATGGCCGGCCGTGACCTGGGAACACATTGCTCAGGCGCAGCCTGACATTATTGTGATTGCAGAGATGTCCCGGCGACTTTACCCCGCTGATGATGTGGCGGTTAAAAAAGCCTTTTTGCACGACGATCCCGTCACCCGAAATATGCCTGCTGTTAAAAAAGGCCACATCATTGTCGTGCCTGCGATGTCACTGAACCCCTCATTACGTAATGTCGATGCCGTTGAGATGATAAGTAACCAGCTTGCGACCTGGCAGACTGCACAATGAGCCTACTGACTTTGCGTGTTCCCTTCAGAATGCCACGCTGGAGACCGCGAAGCCTGATGGTCCTCGGATTGCTGACCCTGCCGTTAACGCTGGTTTTCGCCGCAACCGTCGGTGATATGCCGGTGTCGTATACGACGGCAGGAAAAGCGATCCTTAACGGCCTTGGGCTGGGTGCCTGGCCCCTCCCACAGGTTGAGGAAGGGATTATCTGGGAATACCGCATGAGCCGGGCGCTGATGGCTGCGTGTAGCGGGAGGGGGACTGGCGCTTTGCGGCCTGGTGATGCAGTCCATTCTGCGTAATCCGCTGGCTGAACCCTATCTTCTGGGGATCTCTTCCGGCGCCTCACTGGGTGCGGTCTGCGTTATGCTGCTGGGGGTGGGTGGCAGCACGCTGGGCATTAGCGGCGGTGCCTTCGTGGGCGCATGCTGCGCGTTTGGGCTTATCATGCTGATCACGCACGGGATGACCGACAGCCCGCCGCGCATATTGTTAGCGGGCATCGCCGGGACGCAACTGTTTAACGCCATGACGGCGTATATTGTCAGCACATCCGCGAATGCGGAGCAGTCGCGCAGCGTGATGTTCTGGCTGCTGGGAAGTTTGAGCGGCGTTCGCTGGCCGGATGCCATCCTGGCCCTGGCGGTGGTAATGACCGGGTTGATGGTGGTTTTCGCATTTTCACGTTCGCTTGATACCTTCACCTTTGGTGATGAAGTCTCGACTACGCTGGGCGTGCCGGTAACCCTGGTACGTATCATACTGCTGCTCACCTGTGCGCTGGTGACAGCGGTGATGGTCAGTATCATCGGTGCGGTGGGGTTTGTTGGGCTGGTGATCCCGCACATTACACGCCTGTTATGTGGCCCCGGCATCGCCGCGCCATTCCCCTGACCTTTCTGATCGGCAGTCACTTTATGATCCTCGCCGATGTGGTTTCTCGTACCCTGATTACTCATCAGGTTCTTCCCATAGGCGTGGTCACCGCACTGGTGGGTGCGCCTGCATTTGTGGTTCTGCTGTATCGCAGCCGGGAGAAAAAATAATGACCCTTTCCTTGAAAGGATTGCAGCTGACCCTGCAGTCGCGAAAAGTGCTGCACGACATCAATCTGGAGCTGGCTACCGGGGAAGTTATTGGCCTGCTGGGGCCGAATGGTTCCGGTAAATCAACACTGCTGCGTTGCCTGGCCGGGTTGTTCCCGCACCAGGCGCATCATATCCGCCTTGATGGAACTCCGCTCAACGCGATTCCCCTGCGGGAGCGGGCAAAAAAACTGGCGTTTGTTCCCCAGCATGCCGACGTCGACGGCGATCTTTGCGTGGAGCAAATCGTCCGTCTGGGCCGCACGCCGCACCGCAGGGGGCTATTTAGCTGGAACAGTACCGACGACATCGCCGTGGAGGATGCCATCCGTCTGATGAAACTTTCCAGCCTGCGACACCGCCTCTGGCGACAACTTTCCGGCGGGGAACGGCAGCGCGCTCAAATCGCCCGCGCCCTCGCCCAACGGCCGGGCCTACTGATCCTCGATGAACCCACCAACCACCTGGATATTGAGTACCAACTGGAATTGATGACGTTAATCACCAAACTGCCGGTTACGGTGGTGGTGGCGTTGCATGATCTCAATCTCGCCGCCAACTACTGCCAGCGGCTGGTGCTGCTGAAATCCGGGTCAGTGATTGCCAGTGGACCACCGGATGCCGTGCTGACCCCTGCGCTGATCGAAAATGCCTGGCATGTGAAAGCAAACGTGATAAAGCAAGGCGAGACGTTAAATATTCGCTATGCCATGAGGCAGCCCATTGCGTAAAGTGTGCCATGTCCCGCCAGAGAGTGTGAACCGTCTGGTCGGGCCGCATCATTAACGCGTGGTATTTGGGTGATACGTAATGAAAAAGCTGTTCGTGCAGTTTTACCTCCTGCTGTTTGTCTGCTTCCTGGTAATGGCCATGCTGGTCGGGCTGGTCTACAAATTCACCGCCGAGCGCGCGGGCAGGCAATCGCTGGATGACCTGATGAAAAGCTCGCTCTATCTGATGCGTAGCGAACTGCGTGAGATCCCTCCTCACGACTGGGCGCGCACCATTAAGGAGCTGGATCTGAATTTGTCCTTCAAACTGCGCATCGAACCGTTGAAAAAGTACGACCTGGATGCCCCGACCATGCAGCGCCTTCGTGGGGGTGACATCGTGGCGCTGGACGATCAATACACCTTTATCCAGCGTATCCCGCGCAGCCACTATGTGCTGGCGGTTGGCCCGGTGCCCTACCTCTATTTCCTGCACCAGATGCGCCTGCTGGATCTCGTCCTGCTGGCCTTTATCGCCATTTCGCTGGCCTTCCCGGTCTTTATCTGGATGCGTCCCCACTGGCAGGACATGCTCCGCCTTGAGGCCGCTGCCCAGCGCTTTGGCGACGGCCACCTGACAGAACGGATCCATTTCGACAGCGCCTCCAGCTTTGAGCGTCTGGGCGTGGCCTTTAACCAGATGGCCGACAACATCAATGCGCTGATCGCCAGCAAAAAGCAGCTGATCGACGGTATCGCCCACGAGCTGCGTACCCCGCTGGTGCGGTTGCGTTACCGGCTGGAGATGAGTGAGAACCTGGCCGCGGCGGAATCACAGGCGCTGAATCGCGATATCGGCCAACTTGAGGCGCTGATTGAGGAGCTGCTGACCTATGCCCGGCTCGATCGTCCGCAGAACGACTTAAACTCACCACCCCGGATCTGCCCGCCTGGTTGCGCAGCTATGTTGAAGACGTGCAGAGCGTTAATCCCCAGCGCACGCTGCTGATTGACAGCATGGGCGGCGATTATGGCGCGCTGGATATGCGTTTGATGGAGCGGGTGCTGGATAATCTGGTCAATAACGCCCTGCGCTACAGCGATAACACCCTGCGAATTTCACTGCACCTGAGCGGCAACCGCGCCACGCTGTCGGTGGAGGATGATGGCCCGGGCATTGCGCCAGAGGCGCGTCAGCGGGTGTTTGAACCCTTTGTCCGACTCGACCCGAGCCGTGACCGCGCCACCGGCGGCTGCGGCCTGGGGCTGGCTATCGTCCACTCGATCGCTCAGGCGCTGGGCGGCGATGTCAGCTGCGAAGCGAGCGAGCTCGGCGGCGCCAGGTTCTGCTTCAACTGGCCCGTCTGGCATCATATCGCCCTTCCCATTCCTGACTGAACCAAACCGCACGCTGGCCTGACCGGGCGTGCTGTGCTATATAATGAGTATGTTGTAACTAATATGGTGTGCTATGGCGACTTACGATCTGCTCGAACGCTTAAACTCAACCTTTCGCCAGATGGAACACGAGCTGGCGCAACTTACCCACGATCTGCAATCCTGCCGCTTGCTGGCGGGCCGCGTCTTCTCCCTGCCGGACGTTGCCAAAGGGGCTGAACACGATCCGCTTAACGCCATCGCGGTAAAGCAGCACATCGGCCAGGAAGCCCTGACCATGGCGCTGCAACACTACCGCCACCTGTTTATTCAGCAGCAGTCGGAAACCCGCAGCAGCAAGGCCGCCGTGCGCCTGCCCGGGGTGATCTGCCTGCAGAGCGACGCCGCCCACCGGATGCAGCTTACGGAACAGATCGCGAGCATTAACGCCTTAAAAGCGGACTTTGAAAAAATCGTCACCGAGGAGTCTGGCCTGGCGCCCGCCGCACGCTTTGAGTGGGTGCATCACCAGTTGCCGGGGTTGATCACGCTCAACGCCTATCGCACGTTAACGGTGATCAATCACCCCGCCACGCTGCGCTTCGGCTGGGCCAATAAGCACATCATCAAGAATTTCACCCGCGATGAGGTGCTGGAGATGCTGGAAAAAAGCCTGAAGTCTCCGCGCGCCGTGGCGCCCTGGTCCAGAGATCAGTGGGTGGAGCGGCTGGAGGCAGAATATACCGCCATCCATACGCTGCCTGCGCAGGCGCGGCTGAAGATCAAACGGCCAGTAAAGGTGCAGCCTATCGCCCGCGTCTGGTATGCCGGACAGCAAAAGCAGGTGCAGTACGCCTGCCCGACGCCGTTGATTGCCTTGTACGACGCCGACCAGGGCGCCGTGATCCCGGATATCGGCGAGTTGCTGAATTACGATGCTGACAACGTTCAGCATCGTTATAAGCCCCAGGCGCAGCCGCTACGCTTAATCATTCCGCGGCTGCACCTGTATGTTGCAGAGTAGCTATTTCAGGCTGCCGACCATCTCTTCCGGGCGAACCCAGCTGTCGAACTCGGCCTCAGTGAGATAGCCCAGCGCCCAGCGCGGCGGCTTTGAGCGTCAGCCCCTCTTTATGGGCTTTTTTCGCGATCTCAGCCGCCTTGTCGTAGCCAATATGGGTGTTGAGCGCCGTCACCAGCATGAGCGACTCATTGAGCAGCTGGCTGATGCGCTCACGATTAGGCTCAATGCCCACCGCGCAGTGTTCGTTAAAGCTCTCCATTCCATCGGCCAGCAGACGCACCGACTGCAGGAAGTTATGGATCACCATCGGACGATAGACGTTCAGTTCAAAGTTGCCGGACGCCCCGCCCATGTTGACCGCCACATCGTTGCCCATCACCTGGCAGCAGAGCATGGTCATGGCTTCACACTGGGTTGGGTTCACCTTGCCCGGCATGATGGAGCTGCCCGGCTCGTTCTCAGGAATACTGATCTCACCAATGCCGCAGCGCGGCCCGGAGGCCAGCCAGCGCACGTCGTTGGCGATTTTCATCAGCGATGCCGCCAGCCCTTTCAGCGCCCCGTGGGCATGCACCAGCGCATCGCAGGTGGCTAGCGCTTCAAACTTGTTCGGCGCGGTGACAAACGGCTGCCCGGTGATGGTCGCCAGCTCCTCAGCCACGCGTACCGCATATTCAGGATGGGTATTAAGCCCGGTGCCCACCGCGGTGCCCCCCAGCGCCAGCTCCGCCAGGTGCGGCAGGCTGTGGTCGATATGGCGCAGATTGTGGTCGAGCATCGCCACCCAGCCGGAGATCTCCTGGCCGAGAGTCAGCGGCGTGGCATCCTGCAGATGGGTTCGGCCAATTTTAACGATATCGGCGAACGCCTGAGCTTTATCATCGAGTGTCTGCTTGAGCACGTTCAGCTGTGGAATCAGCTGCTCCCGCAGGGCAATCAGCGCCGCCACATGCATCGCCGTCGGGAAGACGTCGTTGGAACTCTGGCTTTTGTTAACGTCATCATTGGGGTGGATCTTGCGCTCCATGCCGCGCACGCCGCCGAGCAGCTCGCTGCCACGGTTTGCCAGCACCTCGTTCATGTTCATATTGCTTTGGGTGCCGGAGCCGGTCTGCCAGATAGCGAGGGGGAACTCGTCGGGATGTTTGCCCGCCAGCACTTCATCGGCGGCATTGATAATGGCGGTGGCTTTTTCTGCCGCCAGCAGGCCTAAATCCTGGTTTACTTTGGCTGCCGCACGTTTAGTCAGCGCCAGGGCCTGGATCAGCGAGACCGGCATTTTTTCAGTGGAAATACGGAAATGTTCCAGCGAACGCTGGGTTTGTGCGCCCCAGAGTTTGTCCTGCGGGACGTCGATGGCGCCCATCGAATCTTTCTCACTGCGTGAGGTCATTACTTTCTCCTTGATAACACTGAAGTGGATTGCTCACAGCTCAAAGAAATAAGTATTGATGAGATCGGGGAAACGGTATGGCGCTTTGTGCGCTCTTTTTGTTGTCCGGCGGCACTGCGCTTATCCGGCCTACCGTACTGGCAGGCCGGATAAGGCATTTTAGATCACTTCACACAGGCCGAACACTGTGAAGACTGGATCTGTTTGAAGAAGTCGTTGCCTTTGTCATCCACGAGGATAAACGCCGGGAAGTCTTCCACTTCAATTTTCCAGATGGCTTCCATCCCCAGTTCCGGGGTATTCCACGCACTCGAGGCTCTTGATGCTGCCCTGCGCCAGCACCGCGGCCGGGCCGCCGATACTGCCAAGGTAGAAACCACCGTGCTTGTGGCAGGCGTCGGTCACCTGCTGGCTGCGGTTGCCCTTCGCCAGCATGATCATGCTACCGCCGTTGGCCTGGAGCTGATCTACGTAAGAATCCATACGCCCTGCCGTGGTTGGCCCCAGGGAACCGGAAGCATAGCCATCCGGGGTTTTCGCCGGACCCGCGTAATAGATCGGGTGATCCTTGATGTACTGCGGCAGTCCTTCGCCGTTATCCAGACGCTCCTGCAGCTTCGCGTGGGCGATATCACGGCCCACGATGATGGTGCCGTTCAGCGACAGACGGGTGGAGACCGGGTACTGCGAAAGCTGGGCCAGGATCTCGCTCATCGGACGGTTCAGGTCAACGCGCACCGCCTCGCCCTCGCCCGCTTTACGCAGCTCTTCCGGAATGTATTTCCCTGGGTTGTTTTCCAGTTTTTCGATCCAGATACCGTCGCGGTTGATTTTGGCCTTGATGTTACGGTCAGCGGAGCAGGAGACGCCCATACCAACCGGGCAGGACGCGCCGTGACGCGGAAGGCGGATCACGCGGATATCGTGGGCAAAATATTTGCCGCCAAACTGTGCGCCCAATCCGAGGTTCTGGGCTTCCACCAGCAACTCCTGTTCCAGCTGCACATCGCGGAACGCCTGACCGTGCTCGTTACCTTCGGTTGGCAGGCCGTCATAATATTTGGTTGAGGCCAGTTTGACGGTTTTCAGGGTGCTTTCTGCCGAGGTACCGCCGATGACAAAGGCGATGTGGTACGGCGGGCAGGCCGCGGTGCCAAGCGTACGCATCTTCTCGACCAGGTAGTTCTTCAGCTTGCCCGGGGAGAGCAGCGCTTTGGTCTCCTGGTAGAGATAAGTTTTGTTGGCTGAGCCGCCGCCTTTAGCGATGCAGAGGAATTTGTATTCGTCGCCATCGACGCTGTAGAGGTCGATCTGCGCCGGCAGGTTGGTGCCGGTATTCACCTCTTTGTACATATCCAGCGCGGCGTTTTGCGAATAGCGCAGGTTATCTTCGATATAGGTGTTGTAAACGCCGTGCGCCAGGGCCGCTTCGTCACCGCCGCCGGTCCAGACGCGCTGGCCTTTTTTACCGGTGATGATGGCGGTACCGGTGTCCTGGCAGGTCGGCAGAATGCCTTTCGCCGCGATATCGGAGTTACGCAGGAACTGCAGCGCCACGTATTTGTCGTTTTCACTGGCCTGCGGGTCGCTGAGGATATCGGCCACCTGCTGCTGGTGCGCCGGGCGCAGCATGAAGGAGGCATCGTGGAAGGCCTGTTGCGCCAGTAAGGTCAGCGCCTGCGGGTCCACTTTGAGGATCTCCTGACCTTCAAACTCAGAGACAGAAACGTAATCGCGGGTTAACAGGTAATATTCGGTCTGATCCTTGGCCAGCGGGAAAGGATCCTGATAATAGAAGGGTTTATTCGACATTGTTCTCTCACTTACGACATTGCTGATTATGGTTCAGGCAGATGTTCCGTTTGCCTTGCTTAAAAGCGAGTTGGCTTATCCTACACAATTTTTTAACAAAAACTGAGACTAGTACGACTTTTTCCGTGCGCAGGTTACTTCCGCCCGGTTTATTGCTTTAATACGGGCAGTTAATTCCACATTTGAAACAGGGCTTGATAATGCAAAAACTCATTAACTCAGTGCAGAACTACGCCTGGGGAAGTAAAACTGCGTTAACGGATCTCTACGGTATCGCCAACCCCGACAACCTGCCGATGGCAGAGCTGTGGATGGGGGCGCACCCAAAGAGCAGCTCAAAAATTGAGGGTGCCCACGGGGGTTCGCTCCCTGCGTGAGGTCATCGACGCGGATAAAAGCACGCTGCTGGGTACGCAGGTCGCAGACCGTTTTGGCGAACTGCCGTTTCTCTTTAAGGTGCTGTGCGCGGATCAACCGCTCTCCATTCAGGTTCACCCGAACAAGCAGGCCTCAGAAGCAGGTTTTGCCAAAGAGAACGCCGCCGGTATTCCGCTGGATGCCGCCGAGCGTAACTATAAAGATCCGAACCACAAACCGGAGCTGGTGTTCGCTTTAACGCCGTTCCTGGCGATGAATGCTTTCCGCGAATTCTCTGAAATTGTCTCCCTGCTTCAGCCGGTGGCCGGGGCGCACAGTGCCATTGCCCACTTCCTCGAAAAACCCGATGCAGAGCGCCTGAGTCACCTCTTCGCCAGCCTGCTCAATATGCAGGGCGAAGAAAAATCCGCGCGCTGGCGGTGCTGAAAGCCGCTCTGAACAGCCAACAGGGTGAGCCGTGGCAGACTATCCGCGTGATTTCAGAGTTCTACCCCGACGACAGCGGGCTGTTCTCGCCGCTGCTGTTAAACGTGGTCAAACTCGAACCGGGTGAAGCGATGTTCCTGTTCGCCGAAACACCGCACGCCTACCTTAAAGGCGTGGCGCTGGAGGTGATGGCCAACTCCGATAACGTGCTTCGCGCGGGCCTGACGCCAAAATACATCGATATTCCTGAACTGGTGGCGAATGTTAAATTTGTCGCTAAACCGGCGGCAGAATTGCTCACCCAGCCGGTTAAAAACGGTGCAGAACTGGACTTCCCGATCCCGGTTGAAGACTTTGCGTTTTCGCTTCACGAACTGAGCAGTGCAGAAAGCGCGCTGGCTCAGCAGAGCGCGGCGATCCTCTTCTGCGTTGAGGGCGAAGCCGTTGTGAGCAAGGGTGACGAGCGGCTGGTGCTGAAGCCGGGCGAGTCGGCATTTATTGCCGCCAGTGACTCGCCGGTCAGCGTCAGCGGCGTCGGTCGTCTGGCCCGTGTTTACAACAAGCTATAGTGACCTACTGAATTTTTTAACATTTGTTGCTAAGCTATTGGTAATCTTATGACCTCACCGGGCGGTTTTAACCGCTCGGTTTCATTTTAGGGATAATCACGATGAAGAAATCGGTTATAGCCGCAGGCGTTATTGTTGCATTAGGTGTGGTCTGGACGGGTGCGGCCTGGTATACCGGGAAACAGCTGGAGAGCCATCTGGCAGAAATGGTCGCACAGGCGAACAGCGAGCTTAAGCGCACCGCGCCAGAAGCCGGGCTGGAGGTCAGTTACCAGGATTACCAGCGCGGCCTGTTCAAAAGCCATCTGCAACTGGTGCTTAAACGGTCGCTGGCACGCAAAATCCATGGCTGCAGCCAGGACAAAGCCTGGTGCTGAACGAAGTGGTGGATCATGGTCCCTTCCCGCTCGCCCAACTGAAATCCTTCAACCTTATCCCTTCCATGGCCTCGGTAAAATCGACGCTGGTGAACAACGAAGGCGTCCAAAACCGCTGTTCGATCTGGCGAAGAATGAGTCTCCGTTCGAGGCCAATACCCGCATCAGCTATGCCGGTGATACGAGTACCGATCTGGCGCTGAAAGCACTGAATTACGAAAATGGCGATGAAAAAGTGGCCTTTCAGCGGCGGCAATTTCCAGCTGGATGCCGATCGTGATGGCAAAACGTCTCGCTGAAAGGTGACGCAGCAAGCGGTCTGGTAAATGCCGTCAATGAGTACGGCCAGAAAGTGCAGCTCACCTTCAACAACCTCCAAAACCGAGGGCAATAGCCGTCTGACCGACTTTGATGAGCGGATCGGCGATCAAAAACTCACGCTCGATAAGCTGGCTATCGCCATTTGAAGGCAAAGAGATGGCCGTTGCTTGAGGGAACCGATCTGAGCGGTAAAGCCGAGCTGTCGAAAGATGGCAAGAGCGTTAATAGCCAGCTGGATTACAGCCTGAAGAGCCTGAAAGTGCAGAATCAGGATCTGGGTACCGGCAAGCTGACGCTGAAAATCGGCAATATTGACGGCCAGGCGTGGCATCAATTCAGCCAGCAATATCGCGCCCAGAGCCAGGCGCTGCTGGCAGATAAAGCGCTGATGGAAAATCCGGCCCTGTATCAGCAAAAAGCGGCAGAAGTCTTCTTCAGCAACCTGCCCGTCCTGCTTAAAGGCGAGCCGGTGGTGACGCTGGCTCCGCTGAGCTGGAAAAACAGCAAAGGCGAGACCAACTTCAACCTGTCGCTGTTCTTGAAAGATCCTGCCACCGCCACGGATGAGGCGCAAACCCTAGCCCAGGAAGTAGATCGCAGTGTGAAATCGCTGGAGAGCAAGCTGACTATCCCGATGGACATTGGCGACCGAGTTCATGACCCAGATTGCGAAGCTGGAAGGCTATAACGAAGATGACGCTGGTAAGCTGGCTGGCCAGCAGGTGAAAGGCCTGGCGGCAATGGGCCAGATGTTCCGCATCACTACCGTGGAAGATAACGTCATCAGCACCAGCCTGCAGTACAGCAACGGGCAGGTTACGCTGAACGGTCAGAAGATGACGCTGGAAGAGTTTGTCGGCATGTTTGGCGTTCCGGCGCTGAACCTGGCGGTACCGGACGAGCCTGCCGCGCCAGCGGCTCCGGCTCCGGCTCCGGCACCGGCACCGGCACAGCCTGCGGTTCCGCAGCAGTAATGATAAAAAAACCCCTCTTCGAGGGTTTTTTATTGCCGCCAGCCAGAATGCCTTATCGCTCTTCCTTTAACCGTGAAACTACTTCACGGGGACTAACCGGGCGGAGACAATCTGATGCCCGGCTTGCACATCAGATTTTTCAATCCGCTGCATAATCCTGTCCGCCAGCGTGTGGCCCATCTCCCGTGCAGGGGTGGTTGCCCAGACGATAGGCAGATCGTCCAGCGCGTTTTCTGACACATCCGCAAAGGCACCGAGCGCCACCTGATGACCAAAGAAGGTTTCAACCCCGCCTTCCCCGCTCTGGCGTCCGGCCGTATCAGGCCAAACCAGGCGCCCATGGCGATGACGTCGTTGTAGCAGATCACGGCGCTGATGGTGGGGCTGGCGCGGAGCAACGTCCCGATCGCCTCTGCCGCCTGCTTCTGGCTGGACTCGCACTCCACCACCCACTCACTGTGGAACGGCAGGCCGTATTTAATCAGCGTTGAACAGTAGCCGCCCACCCGTTCGGCGCGGGTCAGCGACGAGCTTTTTCCGCCCAGCCAGGCAATCCGCTGATGGCCGCGGCGAATAAGATGTTCGGTCAGCATTTGTGCTGCCTGCATGTTGTCCGGGCGCAGGGTATCGGCCTCCATCCAGATAGCTGGCGCGAGAAGCAAACACCAGCGGAACACCCTTCTGGGCTGCCCGTTCGCACAGTTCGTTGCTTAACCCGGATGCCCCGGCAACGATAACCCCATCGACCCCCTGGGTCAGCAGCATGTCGAGGCCGCTGGAGCAATTGATCCGCTTCCCGGCCACCGTGGAGTAAAAAAGACCATCCGGCCTTGCGATTCCAGCGCCTCCGTCAGCCCTGCCGTCAGTTCGGCATAAAACGGCCGAGGTCAGATCGCGGACAATCAGGCCAATCACCCCGCTTTGTCCACCGCGCAGCGCCGAAGCCTGCCGGTTACGAACAAATCCTAATTGCTCAACCGCATCGTTAACGCGCTGGCCCGTCGCGGAGGAGATCCGCCCTTTTCCGCTCAGCACCAGTGACACCGTGCTGACGGACACGCCCGCCGCCTGCGCGACGTCATTGATGGTGATCTTTTTCGCTACAGCCATGTGATGGCGTGACTCCCTGACAATGAGATCGGTAAAACGTTTTATCAATACGTTATCTTTATACTACCAGTTAAAGACTAAGAATGTGATTTAGCGCGCACTAAAATTTGATAAAACGTTTTATCTTCTCGCAGCATTGAAGCAGATAAACTGATTTTAACAACACAGGAGTCGTTTTATGACGGCGAAAGCAGCCACAAAAAATATCGCTGTGGGAGTTTTTCCAGCAACTGGGTAAAACCTTTATGCTGCCCGTGGCGCTCCTCTCGTTCTGCGGGATCATGCTGGGGATCGGCAGCTCGCTAAGCCAGTCACGATGTGATTACGCTGATCCCGTTCCTTGGCAATCCTGTGCTGCAGGCTGTCTTCATCTGGATGAGCAAGGTCGGCTCCTTTGCCTTTAGCTTCCTGCCGGTGATGTTCTGTATCGCTATCCCGCTGGGACTGGCGCGGGAAAACAAAGGTGTAGCGGCATTTGCCGGTTTCGTTGGCTATGCGGTGATGAACCTGGCGGTCCAACTTTTGGCTCACTGCCAAAGGCATCCTGCCGACCACCGATGCGGCAGTACTCAAGGCCAACAACATACAGAGCGTGATTGGTATTCAGTCTATTGATACCGGGATTCTCGGCGCAGTGATCGCGGGTGTGATCATCTGGATGCTGCACGAGCGTTTTCACAATATCCGCCCTGCCGGACGCGCTGGCATTCTTTGGTGGCACCCGTTTTGTACCCATTATCACCCTTGTGGTGATGGGTCTGTTTGGCCTTGTGATCCCGCTGATTTGGCCTGTCTTTGCCATGGGCATTACCGGCATTGGCCGCATCATTAACGGTGCCGGTGATTTTGGACCGATGATCTTCGGTACCGGTGAACGTCTGCTGCTGCCGTTTGGACTTCAGCATATTCTTGTCGCCCTGATCCGTTTCACGGAAGCGGGCGGTACGATGGAGGTGTGCGGTCACGATGTGAGCGGCGCGCTGACCATCTTCCAGGCGCAGCTGAGCTGCCCGACCACCCACGGTTTCTCAGAGAGCGCCACTCGCTTCCTGTCCCAGGGTAAAATGCCAGCCTTCCTCGGTGGCCTGCCGGGCGCAGCCCTGGCGATGTACCACTGTGCTCGCCCGGAAAACCGTCACAAAATTAAAGGCCTGCTGATCTCCGGTGTGATCGCCTGCGTGGTGGGCGGAACCACCGAACCGATTGAATTCCTGTTCCTGTTCGTTGCCCCGGTGCTGTACCTCATCCCACGCTGTGCTGACCGGTCTGGGCTTTACCGTGATGGCGGTGCTGGGTGTGACTATCGGCAATACCGACGGCAACGTGATCGACTTTGTGGTGTTCGGCATCCTGCATGGCCTGTCGACCAAATGGTATCTGGTGCCCGTAGTGGCAGCGATCTGGTTCGCGGTGTACTACGGTATCTTCCGCTTCGCCATCACCCGCTTTAACCTGAAAACGCCGGGTCGTGATACCGATGCGGCCACCAGCGTTGAACAGGCGGTTGCGGGTACGATTGGCAAATCCGGCTATAACACCCCTGCCATTCTGGCGGCGCTGGGCGGTGCGGATAACATTACCTCGCTGGATAACTGCATCACCCGCCTGCGTCTGTCGGTGGCAGATATGTCTAAAGTAGATACCAACGCCCTGAAGGCTAACCGCGCTATCGGCGTGGTACAGTTAAACCAGCATAATTTGCAGGTGGTTATCGGCCCGCAGGTGCAATCAGTCAAAGACGAACTGGCGACCCTGATGCGAACAGTAGAAGCCTGATGCCTCACCCCCTCGCCATGAGGGGGTTTTATTTTAAGGACCAACGACATGTTTGATTTTGCTACCGTCGTGGATCGTCACGGTACATGGTGCACCCAGTGGGACTATATTGCCGACCGTTTGGTGCCGCCGATCTGCTGCCTTTTACCATCTCGGATATGGATTTTGCCACCGCCCCTTGCATCATCGACGCCCTGCAAACGCGCATCGGCCACGGGGTATTTGGCTACAGCCGCTGGAAAAACGACGAATTCCTGGCCGCTGTGGCCCACTGGTTCCACCAGCGTTTTCACAGCACCATCGACACCCGTGCCATCGTCTATGGCCCCTCGGTGATCTATATGTTGTCAGAGTTGATTCGCCAGTGGTCGGACGCCGGTGACGGCGTGGTGATCCATACCCCCCGCTTACGACGCGTTTTATAACGCCATTGCGGGTAATAACCGACAGGTTGTCTCTGTCGGCCTGCAACACTCGGTGGCGGGCTGGCAGTGCGATATGGCCGAACTGGAAGCGGGTGCTGGCCCAGCCGCAAAACAAAATCCTGTTGCTCTGTAGCCCGCATAATCCGACCGGCAAGGTCTGGACACGCGACGAGTTAACCACTATGGCTGACCTCTGCGCGCGACATGGCGTGGCGGTGATCAGTGATGAAATCCACATGGATATGGTGTGGGGCGAGCATCGGCATACCCCCTGGTGCGAAGTCGCTCCAGGGTAAATGGGCGCTGCTAACCTCTGGCTCCAAGAGCTTCAACATTTCCCGCCCCTTACCGGCGCAATACGGCCTTGATTGGCGATGAGGCCAGTCGCCATGGCCTATCTGCCAGGCGCTGAAAGGCCGTGATGGGCTGTCCTCGCCGTCCGGTGGCTGGCGCTGGTGGCGCAATATTGCGGCGTTATCAGCAGGGGCGAAGCATGGCTGGATGCGCTGCGCGCTTATCTGGAGGGCGAATTTGCAGTACGTGGCCGACACGCTGAATGCCGCTTTCCCGACGTTAAACTGGCAGCCGCCGCAGGCGACCTATCTGGCATGGATCGATCTTCGCCCGCTCGGGATCGATGACAAGGCACTGCAGAAGGTGCTGATCGAGCAGCAAAAAGTGGCAATCATGCCGGGTTATACCTACGGGGATGAAGGCAAAGGCTTTGTCCGTCTTAACGCTGGCTGCCAACGCAGTAAGCTTGAGCAGGGTGTCGAGCGCCTGATTGCCGGGATCCGTACTTTGCAATAATTCGTTTGCGCAACGGAATAATCCCTTGCGCAAATAGCTTTTTCTCTCTTTTTGTTTTTATAATAGCCCGCACTTCTACTAATAAAGAGTGCGACCATGATTGATACCACCCTCCCGTTAACTGACGTTCATCGCCACCTTGATGGTAACATCCGCGCCCAGACCATCCTTGACCTGGGCCGTCAGTATAATTTAACCCTGCCCGCACAAACCCTTGAGACATTGATCCCACATGTGCAGGTTACGGAAAACGAGCCGGATCTGGTCAGTTTCCTGAGCAAGCTCGACTGGGGGGTAAAAGTTCTGGCCTCGCTGGACGCCTGTCGTCGCGTCGCTTTTGAAAATATCGAAGATGCCGCGCGCAACGGTTTGCACTATGTCGAACTGCGCTTCTCGCCGGGCTACATGGCGATGACCCATAAACTGCCGGTGGCAGGCGTGGTTGAAGCGGTGATTGCTGGCGTGCGTGAGGGCTGCAAGACCTTCAACGTCGAGGCCCGTCTGATTGGCATCATGAGCCGCACCTTCGGGGAAGACGCCTGCCTGCAGGAGCTTGAGGCGCTGCTGGCGCACCGCGACCATATCACCGCTGTGGATCTGGCGGGGGACGAGCTGGGCTTCCCGGGCAGCCTGTTCCTCTCTCACTTTAACCGCGCCCGCGATGCTGCCTGGCACATCACCGTGCATGCCGGTGAAGCGGCAGGCCCGGAGAGTATCTGGCAGGCCATTCGCGAGTTAGGTGCCGAGCGTATCGGTCATGGGGTGAAGGCGGTTGAAGACCCGGCCCTGATGGACTTCCTGGCAGAGCAGCGTATCGGGATTGAATCCTGTCTGACCTCCAATATTCAGACCAGCACCGTGGCGACGCTGGCGCAGCATCCACTGAAAACCTTCCTGGAACATGGGGTGATGGCCTCGCTGAATACCGACGATCCGGCGGTTCAGGGCGTGGATATTATTCACGAGTATACGGTTGCCGCCTCGCTGGCTGGACTGAGCCGGGAGCAGATCCGCCAGGCGCAGATCAACGGGCTGGAGATGGCCTTCCTGACCCCTGCGGAGAAGCAGGCGCTGCGCGACAAGGTCGCACGCGGATAAGAAAAAGCCCGGCTCTGCCGGGCTTTACTTTTTTAAGCGAGACACAAGGTCGCGCGATGTTTCGCAGACTCAATCCCCAGCTCAATCAACTCCATAATCTGAATCGCCTGGCTCGCAGGAACAGGGTTTTCACCGTCGCCGTTCAGCGCATCGCGAATACCAGCATAATAGGCCGGATAATTACCCGGCAGCGTCAGCCAGGTCTCTTCTACACGCTCTTCGCCTTCAACGCGGGTCAACACGCCGTCACGCATGTCGTAACCCCAGTCTTCCTGCGGCAGACGCTCGCCATTTTTCAGACGATCTTCCTGCGGGTCGAGGCCAAACTTCACGTAGCTGCCGCGGGAGCCATGCACGATATAGCGAGCCGATTCTGCCGCTGCCATCATGGTGCCGTGCAGTACCACACGACGCTGCGGATAACTCAGCACAGCGTGGAAGTAGTCCGTGGCCTGTGCGCCAGGACGCAGCTGGGCCAGATCGACGTTCAGGCTCACCGGTAGACCGAACAGGTTAACGGCCTGGTCAAGCAGATGGGGGGCCAGATCGTACCAAATGCCGCTGCCCGGACCCGCCTGCTCGCGCCAGCGGTTGCGTACCTGCGGACGGAAGCGATCAAAATGCGATTCAAAGAAGGCTACTTCTCCGAGAGACCCGTCAGCGATCAACGCTTTCACGGTCAGGAAATCGCTGTCCCAACGGCGGTTATGAAACACGGAGAGCAATTTCCCGAGGCTTTTCGCCAGCGCGTCCAGCTCCCGGCCTGTGACAGTGTCACGGTAAAAGGTTTATCCACCACCACATGCTTCCCTGCTTCCAGGGCTGCTTTAGCCAGTGGGAAGTGAGTGTCATTGGGCGTAGGGATGACGATGAGATCAATAGTGGGATCGTTAAACAGATGCTTCGGCTCGGAAACTACCGGCACCGTCGGCCAGTCTGCATGCACTTTACTCGCATCGCTGCTGGAGATTGCCGCCAGTTCCATCCCCGGCGTGCCATCAATTAGCGGAGCATGAAACGTTTTACTCGCATAACCATAACCTATTAATCCAACTCGGATTTTGTCGTTCATGACGTCGCCTCTCTTCTTTTGACACACATATTTCACACTATCTCTACTCTGGTCACAATAGGTTAAAACTGGGTTTTGCGCCTCGGGGCGATATATGCAATCAGTAATTTCTGATTAACAATTATAACTAGCTGATTACAATCGCAAAACAACACTGCAAAGCGCTTGCCGGGCGGCAATCTGCGCTGTAAAATTCTTAAACTGTATTTATGGATAAAACAAAATAACGAATCATGACGACAATCATTAATCGAATTATCGAGTTAGCCGGATGGATTGTGTTGGGCGTGTCGGTGATATTGCTGGGCATCGCCAGCCATATCGACAACTACCAGCCGCCGGAACCGGTCAATAGTGTCAATCAAGCCAAGCCGCATGCACTGCTCAAAAATAGTGACATATGATGTCAGTTGCATATTGCCAGCCGTCATGAACAGCGTTAACCTTCATCGCCAGGCGTCGACCGACGTCTGATTTTGCCATGTAAAGAAAATTCTTATTTTTGCCGCTACGCTTCGGCAAATGTTTACGCCTTTTTTGTTCCGTTTACTATTCGACCGAATTACTTCTTTGGTATCACTCCTTCTTAATATGGAAAATTATTAATATGACCGTTCAGGACTATTTATTAAAATTTCGCAAAATTAATTCTCTCGAAAGTCTGGAAAAGTTGTTTGATCATCTGAACTACAGTCTGAGCGATAACCAGGAGATTATCAGCATGTACCGCGCCGCAGATCATCGCCGCGCTGAACTGGTCTCTGGCGGGCGTTTGTTCAACATTGGCGAAGTGCCTAAGTCCGTGTGGCGTTACGTGCTATAAGAGGGTAGCCATTCCCGGGAAATGTTATATACTCTCGCCCCTGCAAATTTGCAGTTTGCACTGTTACGCTGACTTCGGGAGAGAACATGACCACAACGGCTGGAGAAAAAATTGGCGGCTGGTTACTGGCTCCGCTTGCCTGGCTGCTAATGGCATTATTAAGCGCTTCGCTGGCACTCGTCCTTTACTCTACGGCGTTAACGTCGCCGCACGCGTTAAAAACGCTGGGCGCGCAAAATACCAGTAATATTGTCATGTGGTTTATTTCTTTCGCCTTTGCGATTGCCATGTGGTACTACACGCTTTGGTTAACCATTGCGTTTTTTAAAACGCCGTCGGGCTGTGCCGAAACACTATATTATCTGGCTACTGGTTTCTGTATTACTGGCTATTAAAGCTTTTGCGTTTTCGCCCGTCTCCGATGCGCTGGCGGTGCGTCAGTTACTCTTCCCCCTGCTGGTGACTGCACTGTTTGTGCCTTACTTTAAGCGTTCGGCACGCGTGAAGAACACCTTTGTGAACCCGTAATAACCTTACAGTTAACCTGTTGTCGCCTGCCGCGGCTTGTCCGATAATAGGGGGCTTTTTTATCTCAGGCTGAAAAATGACCGATTACTTACTGCTTTTTGTCGGCACGGTGCTGGTAAACAACTTCGTTCTTGTGAAGTTTCTTGGCCTGTGCCCGTTTATGGGCGTGTCCAAAAAAGCTGGAAACAGCAATGGGGATGGGGCTGGCAACCACTTTCGTGATGACCCTCGCCTCGATCTGTGCCTGGTGGATTGACACATGGATCCTGCTCCCCCTTGGCCTGACCTATTTGCGCACGCTGGCCTTTATTCTGGTTATCGCGGTGGTGGTGCAGTTCACCGAAATGGTGGTGCGCAAAACAAGCCCGGCGTTATACCGTTTGCTCGGCATCTTCCTGCCGCTGATCACCACTAACTGTGCGGTGCTCGGCGTGGCGCTGCTCAACATTAACCTTGGGCACAATTTCCTGCAGTCGGCGCTGTACGGCTTTTCGGCTGCGGTCGGCTTCTCGCTGGTGATGGTCCTGTTTGCGGCGATCCGCGAACGCATGGTCGCCGCCGATATCCCGGCACCGTTTCGCGGTAACGCCATCGCGCTGGTTACCGCCGGTCTTATGTCTCTGGCCTTTATGGGCTTTAGTGGTCTGGTGAAGTTGTAATGAATGCAATCTGGATCGCCATCGCAGCCATCAGCGTACTGGGGCTGCTATTTGGCATCATTCTCGGTTACGCCTCGCGCCGCTTCGCGGTTGAGGACGATCCGATCGTTGAGAAAATTGATGAGCTGCTGCCGCAAAGCCAGTGTGGGCAGTGCGGCTATCCCGGCTGTCGCCCGTACGCAGAGGCGGTAGGTAACGGCGGAGAGAAAATTAACCGCTGTGCGCCTGGCGGCGAAGCGGTGATGCTGAAGATTGCCACCTTGCTGAACGTCGATCCGCAGCCGGTTGACGGTGACGAAAGTGCGCAGGAGCCGGTTCGTATGCTGGCAGTGATCGATGAACCAAACTGCATCGGCTGTACCAAATGCATTCAGGCCTGCCCGGTAGATGCCATCGTAGGCGCCACGCGCGCCATGCATACCGTGATTGAGGAATCTGTGTACCGGCTGCAACCTCTGCGTTGCCCCCTGCCCGACCCAGTGCATTGAGTTACGCCCGGTAGCGACAACGACCGGACAGCTGGAAATGGGATCTTCAAACTATTCCGGTTCGCATTATTCCTGTGGAACAACATGCTTAAGTTATTTTCTGCCTTCAGAAAAGAGAAGATCTGGGATTTCGACGGCGGTATTCATCCTCCCCGAAATGAAAACCCAGTCCAGCGGTACGCCGCTGCGCCAAGATCCCGCTGGCTAACCGTTTTGTTATCCCTCTTAAACAGCATATCGGTGCTGAGGGTGAGCTGTGCGTGAAGGTCGGTGACACTGTGTTACGCGGCCAGCCGCTGACCTTTGGCCGCGGGCGTATGCTGCCGGTTCATGCCCCCACGTCCGGTACCGTAACGGCGATTGCTCCGCACACGGTAGCCCACCCTTCTGCCCTGTCTGAGCTGTGTGTGGTGATTGACGCTGATGGTGAAGATCGCTGGATCGAACGCGACGGCTGGAGCGACTACCGTAGCCGCAGCCGCGAAGAGCTGATCGCCCGTATCCACCAGTCTGGCGTCCGCCGGACTGGGCGGCGCAGGCTTCCCCACCGGCAACAAATTGCAGGGCGGCGGCGACAAGATTCAGACCCTGATTATTAACGCCGCCGAATGTGAACCTTACATCACTGCCGACGATCGTCTGATGCAGGACTGTGCAGCGCAAATTGTTGAAGGTATTCGCATCCTCGCCCATGTTTTACAGCCGAAGGAAGTGCTGATCGGTATTGAAGACAACAAGCCGCAGGCGATCTCAATGCTACGTGCGGTGTTGGCGGGGAGTCATGATATCAGCCTGCGGGTGATCCCGACGAAATACCCCTCCGGTGGCGCGAAGCAGCTGACCCAAATTTTAACCGGCAAGCAGGTTCCACACGGCGGTCGCTCCTCTGACATCGGCGTGCTCATGCAGAACGTCGGCACCGCCTATGCAGTGAAACGTGCGGTCGTTGACGGCGAGCCGCTCACTGAGCGCGTCGTTACCCTCACCGGTGAAGCCGTCAGCCGCCCCTGGCAACGTCTGGGCGCGTCTGGGCACACCAGTTCGTCACCTGCTGGACCAGGCCGGGTTTCTGCCCGAGCGCGGAGCAGATGGTGATCATGGGCGGGCCGCTAATGGGCTTTACCCCTGCCGTGGCTGGATGTCCCGGTGGTGAAAATTACCAACTGTTTGCTGGCCCCGTCCGTCAGCGAGATGGGCGAGGAGCAGGAAGAGAAAGGTTGCATACGCTGCAGCGCCTGCGCCGATGCCTGTCCGGCGGATCTGCTGCCTCAGCAGCTGTACTGGTACAGCAAAGGTCAGGTCCACGACAAAGCAAAAGCCCATAACCTGGCCGACTGCATTGAATGCGGTGCCTGCGCCTGGGTTTGCCCGAGCAATATTCCGCTGGTGCAATATTTCCGCGTCGAAAAGGCCGAGATTTACGCCATCGCCCAGGAAGAGAAACGCGCTGCCGAGGCCAAAAGCACGCTTTGAAGCCCGCCAACTGCGTCTGGAGCGAGAAAAAGCCGCCCGCGAAGAACGTCATAAAAAAAGCAGCGGTTCTGCCTGCGGCGAAAGATCAGGACGCCATTAATGCCGCCCTGGCTCGTGTTCGCGAGAAGAAAGCCACCGCCTCTCAGGATGTGGTGATCCCATCGGGTCAGCGCCCTGACAATAGCGAAGCCATTGCCGCGCGCGAAGCGCGTAAAGCAGAGGCTCGTGCCCGTCAGGCCGAGAAGGCCCAGTCCGGCGCCGCACAGCCAGAAGCGGATCCGCGTAAAGCGGCCGTCGAGGCTGCTATTGCCCGCGCTAAAGCCCGTAAGGCATCGCAGCCGGACGAGACTGAGGTAGAACCGACCTCCGTTGATCCGCGTAAAGCGGCTGTAGAAGCCGCTATAGCCCGTGCGAAAGCCCGTAAAGCGGCGCAGCCGGACAACATTGAGGCCGAACCGACACCCGTTGATCCGCGTAAAGCGGCCGTTGAAGCTGCCATTGCCCGCGCCAAAGCCCGTAAAGCGGCGCAACCGGACGAGGTTGAGACCGAACCGGCACCCGTTGATCCGCGTCAAGCGGCCGTTGAAGCCGCCATTGCCCGTGCGAAAGCCCGTAAAGCGGCGCAGCCGGACGAGATCGAGGTAGAGCCGACACCGGTCGATCCGCGTAAAGCGGCTGTAGAAGCCGCTATAGCCCGCGCCAAAGCCCGTAAAGCGGCGCAGCCGGACAACATTGAGGCCGAACCGACACCCGTTGATCCGCGTAAAGCGGCTGTAGAAGCCGCTATTGCCCGCGCTAAAGCCCGTAAGGCATCGCAGCCGAACGAGACTGAGGTAGAGCCGACCTCCGTTGATCCGCGTAAAGCGGCTGTTGAAGCCGCCATTGCCCGTGCGAAAGCCCGTAAAACCGCGCAGCCGGGACGAGATCGAGGTAGAGCCGACACCGGTCGATCCGCGTAAAGCGGCCGTTGAAGCCGCCATTGCCCGTGCGAAAGCCCGTAAAGCGGCGCAGTCGGACGGAGGTTGAGGCCGAACCGGCACCGGTCGATCCGCGCAAAGCGGCCGTAGAGGCAGCTATTGCCCGCGCCAAAGCCGTAAAGCGGCGCAGCCGGACGAGATTGAGGTAGAGCCGACACCGGTCGATCCGCGTAAAGCGGCGGTCGAAGCTGCTATTGCCCGCGCCAAAGCCCGTAAAGCCGCGCAGCAGGACGAAATTCAGGTAGAACCGACACCGGTCGATCCGCGTAAAGCCGCGGTCGAAGCCGCCATTTGCCCGTGCGAAAGCACGTAAAGCGGCACAACAGGAAGAAGAACCGGCAGCCAATGACGATCCACGCAAAGCGGCAGTTGCTGCCGCCATTGCGCGCGTCCAGGCGAAGAAAGCCGCACAGCAGGCAGTTAACGAGGATTAAATGGTTTTCAGAATCGCAAGCTCCCCTTATACCCACAACCAGCGCCAGACATCGCGCATTATGATGCTGGTTTGCCTGGCCGCGCTGCCGGGCATTGCCGTTCAGTTCTGGTTTTTTGGCTGGGGGACGTTGTTCCAGATAATCCTGGGCTGTGCAAGCGCGCTGGCGGCGGAAGCCCTGGTGCTCAAACTGCGTAAGATGGCAGTAAGTAAGATCCTGGCCGATAACTCCGCCCTGCTCACCGGCCTGCTGCTGGCCATCAGTATCCCGCCGTTCGCTCCATGGTGGATGGTGGTGCTCGGTACCGTGGTTTGCGGTGATCATCGCCAAGCAGCTGTATGGCGGCCTGGGGCATAACCCGTTTAACCCGGCAATGATTGGTTATGTGGTGCTGCTGATTTCCTTCCCGGTGCAGATGACCAGTTGGCTACCGCCGCATGAGATCGCGGCCACCGTGCCTGGCTTTATGGATGCCCTGCAGATAATTTTCTCTGGCCATACCGCCACAGGCGCGGATATGAACAGCTTGCGCATGGGCGTGGACGGTATCAGCCAGGCGACCCCGCTCGATACCTTTAAAACCTCTCTGCACGCCGGTCACAGCGTGGAGCAAGTCATGCAGTACCCGATTTACAGCGGCGTGCTGGCAGGCGCTGGCTGGCAGTGGGTAAACCTGGCATACCTTGCCGGTGGCCTGTTTATGCTGTGGCAAAAAGGCGATCCGCTGGCATATCCCGGTGAGCTTCCTGGTCACCCTGGCAATTTGTTCCGGACTGGGTTGGGCCTTCTCGCCGGAATCGCTGGCGTCACCGCAACTTCATCTGCTCTCCGGCGCGACCATGCTGGGGGGGCATTCTTTATTCTTACCGATCCGGTGACGGCCTCAACCACCAACCGTGGGCGTCTGATTTTCGGTGCTCTGGCCGGTCTGCTGGTGTGGTTGATCCGCAGCTTTGGCGGCTACCCGGACGGCGTGGCCTTTGCGGTTCTGCTGGCGAACATCACCGTACCGTTAATTGATTACTACACGCGACCACGTGTGTACGGCCATCGCTAAGGGACTCGCCATGTTAAAAACAATGCAAAAACACGGCGTGACGCTGGCGCTGTTTGCCGCTGTGCTGACCGGCCTGACGGCTCTCGTCAACGGGCTAACCAAACCCACCATCGACGAACAGGCGGCCCGTCAGCAAAAGGCGCTGTTCGATCAGGTGATCCCGGCAGAGCTTTACGATAACAACCTGCAAAAAAGTTGTTATCTTGTCGAGGCAGCCCCCTTAGGCAAAGGCACTCACCGCATCTTTATTGCCCGTAAAGGGGATGCCCCGGTTGGCGCAGTGATGGAAACCACAGCCCCGGATGGCTATTCCGGCGCCATCCAGCTGCTGGTCGGCACCGACTTCTCCGGCACCGTGCTGGGCACGCGCGTCACTGAGCATCACGAAACGCCAGGGCTTGGGGATAAAATCGAAACCCGCTTAAAGCGACTGGATTTTGCATTTTGCCGGCAAAAACCATTCATGGCAGTGACGATCCGGCATTTGCAGTAAAGAAAGATGGCGGTGAGATCGATCAATTTACCGGGGCGACCATCACCCCACGCGCGGTGGTGAATGCCGTTAAACGTGCGGGCATATACGCCCAGACGCTGCCTGCGCAACTCAACAATCTGCCCGCCTGTGAGGAGTGATCATGAGTCAGGTTAAAGAGGTTATTGTCCAGGGGCTGTGGAAGAACAACTCCGCCCTTGTTCAGCTGCTGGGGATGTGTCCCCTGCTGGCGGTCACCTCGACCGCCACCAACGCCCTGGGTCTGGGTCTGGCGACCACCCTGGTACTGACCCTGACCAACCTGTCGATCTCTGCCCTGCGTCGCTGGACGCCGTCAGAAATTCGTATTCCGATTTACGTGATGATCATCGCCTCGGTGGTGAGCGTCGTGCAGATGCTGATCAACGCCTACGCCTTTGGCCTCTATCAGTCACTGGGGATTTTTATCCCGCTGATCGTGACCAAACTGCATCGTGGTAGGCCGCGCCGAAGCCTTTGCGGTGAAAAATGACCCGCTCATTTCTGCTCTGGATGGCTTTGCCATCGGCATGGGCGCAACGGGGGCGATGTTCGTGCTGGGTTCGATGCGTGAAATTCTCGGCAACGGCACCCTGTTCGACGGCGCAGATGCGCTGCTGGGCGGCTGGGCGAAATCCCTGCGCATTGAGGTGTTCCACACCGATACCCCGTTCCTGCTGGCGATGCTGCCTCCGGCGCGTTTATCGGCCTCGGCATGATGCTGGCGGTAAAATACCTGATTGATGAGAAACGTAAGCGCCGCGCTGCCGCACGCAGCGTCGGAGGAAGGGATCCCTGGAGAAGGCTTCATGAACAAAGAGAAACGTTTAACTATTCTGCAACGCCTGCGGGATAACAACCCGCACCCAACGACCGAGCTGAAATTTACCTCGCCGTTTGAACTCCTGATTGCCGTCCTGCTCTCTGCGCAGGCTACTGACGTCAGCGTCAATAAAGCCACCGCAAAGCTTTATCCTGTTGCCAACACGCCGCAGGCGATGCTGGAGCTGGGCGTGGAAGGCGTTAAGTCGTACATCAAGACCATCGGCCTGTTTAACAGCAAAGCCGAGAACGTGATTAAGACCTGCCGCATGCTGCTGGAGCTGCACGGCGGCGAGGTGCCGGAAAACCGCGCCGCGCTGGAGGCCCTGCCGGGCGTCGGGCGTAAAACCGCTAACGTGGTGCTGAATACCGCCTTTGGCTGGCCAACCATTGCCGTGGACACTCACATCTTTCGCGTGTGCAACCGCACCAACTTTGCCCCCGGCAAGAATGTCGAGCTGGTGGAAGAGAAACTGCTGAAAGTGGTTCCGGCGGAATTTAAGGTCGATTGCCATCACTGGCTGATCCTGCACGGGCGCTATACCTGCATTGCGCGCAAACCGCGCTGCGGCTCCTGTATAATCGAAGATCTCTGCGAATATAAAGAGAAAACAGACCACTGAAACCGTCATTTGACGGTTTTCACCTTTTCAATGCCTTACGGAAAGTATGCCTCCCTGCTGATCCCCCCTTTTGCAGTTGTTCAACCTGAGCACGAGTCCGCCCCTCGCGTAATCTGTGGCGATATAACAATCAAACAGGTTAATTGTTTTTTGTCAGCGAAATTTTCTATATAAGTGTGACGGGGATCACTCCTGTTCACACTGTGTTAATTTTATGTATTGGAAATGCCGACAAAGCCTTATTGCATCAAGAAATCACCTCTGATAACCGAAGATATGACCGGATATTTTTCAGAACTTAGTCCATATCACTGCACATTGCCTTTTACAGCAGAACATATCGCCATCTGCGCATTTTTTGGGCTGATTAATAGTGAAAAAAACCAGTTTATACGCAACGGTAAAATTTAACGCTAAATAACATTTAGGTTTCTGGCGCATTATAGTGCCAGGGTTATATGTAACAGATTATTGCAAACACCTTGCCAGACGAGTCAGGATAGTGAACATTACCCGCCGTTTCCCCCTCCCACTATAACTATAAAGCGGACGGACTACGGTCATCACGCTATGAACACCCCCGTTAATATGGGATGTAAAAAAAGAGGTATATGTGTCTACTGCAAACAATAAACCAGCTGAGGAAAGCGTAAGTCTTAACGCTTTCAAACAACCGAAATCGTTCTATCTCATTTTCTCTATTGAGCTGTGGGAGCGTTTTGGTTACTACGGTCTGCAAGGGATCATGGCTGTTTACCTGGTTAAACAACTGGGTATGTCCGAAGCTGATTCCATCACGCTGTTCTCTTCTTTCAGTGCTCTGGTGTACGGTCTGGTCGCAATTGGCGGCTGGCTCGGCGATAAAGTACTGGGAACCAAACGAGTTATTCTGCTGGGTGCCATCGTTCTGGCGATCGGTTATGGCCTGGTAGCCTGGTCTGGTCATGATGCCGGTGTGGTTTACATGGGTATGGCGACCATTGCGGTCGGTAACGGCCTGTTCAAGGCTAACCCTTCTTCCCTGCTTTCAACCTGCTATAAGAAAGATGATCCACGTCTGGACGGTGCATTCACCATGTACTACATGTCCATCAACATCGGTTCCTTCTTCTCCTATGCTGGCGACCCCGTGGCTGGCAGCGAAATTCGGCTGGAGCGTGGCGTTTGCCCTGAGCTTCGTCGGCATGCTGATCACCGTGGTTAACTTCCTGTTCTGCCGCAGCTGGGTGAAGGACTACGGTTCAAAACCTGACTTTGCACCGGTACAGATGGGCAAACTGCTGGCGACCATCGTCGGCGTGGTGATTCTGGTCGCTGTTGCCACCTGGCTGCTGCACAACCAGGGTATCGCCCGTGCGGTACTGGGTGTGGTTGCCCTGGGTATCGTCTGTATCTTCGCGAAAGAAGCCTTCTCTATGCAGGGTGCGGCGCGTCGTAAGATGATTGTTGCCTTCATCCTGATGGTTGAAGCGATTGTATTCTTCGTCCTGTACAGCCAGATGCCAACGTCGCTGAATTTCTTCGCTATCCGTAACGTTGAGCACTCTATCCTGGGCATCGCGTTCGAACCTGAGCAGTTCCAGGCCCTGAACCCGTTCTGGATCATGGTGGGTAGCCCAATCCTGGCCGCTATCTACAACAAGATGGGCGACCGCCTGCCAATGCCGCACAAGTTCGCGATTGGTATGGTGCTGTGCTCTGGTGCTTTCCTGGTGCTGCCGCTGGGTGCGAAATTCGCCAGCGACGCCGGTATTGTCTCCGTCAACTGGCTGATCCTGAGCTACGCCCTGCAGTCTATCGGTGAGCTGATGATCTCTGGTCTGGGTCTGGCGATGGTTGCACAGCTGGTGCCACAGCGTCTGATGGGCTTCATCATGGGTAGCTGGTTCCTGACCACTGCCGGTGCCGCGATTATCGCAGGTAAGATTGCAAACCTGATGGCCGTGCCATCTGATGTAACCGATCCACTGCTGTCACTGCACGTGTATGGCGATGTATTCCTGCAGATTGGTGTCGCTACCGCAGTTATCGCCGTGCTGATGATGCTGACCGCACCGAAACTGAATCGTATGACTCAGGACGACGACACTACCGCAAAAGCGAGCAAAACCGCGACCGTGTAATGTCATCGGGAAACGACTGAACAGAAGCCGCTAACTGTGCGTTAGCGGCTTTTTTTTTAGTCGGTGGCGCACTACCATAGAGTAAACCTACGTAAACAGGAGTGACCGATGAAACTGTTCTATAAACCAGGCGCCTGCTCTCTTGCCTCCCATATTACGCTGCGCGAGAGCGGTAAAGACTTCACGCTCAACGGTGTTGATCTGATGAAAAAGCGTCTGGAAAACGGCGATGACTTTTTCGCGGTGAATCCTAAAGGCCAGGTCCCGGCACTGCTGCTGGAAGATGGCACCTTACTGACCGAAGGGGTGGCTATCATGCAATACCTGGCGGATGGCGTCGCGGATCGCCAGCTGCTGGCCCCCGACCGGCAGCATCGCCCGCTACAAAACCCTCGAATGGATGAACTACATCGCCACAGAACTGCACAAAGGTTTCACCCCGCTGTTCCGCCCGGATACCCCGGAAGAGTACAAGCCGACCGTTCGTGCTCTGCTGGAGAAAAAGCTGCAATACGTGAACGAGTCGTTAAAAGACGATCAGTGGATTTGCGGCCCACGCTTTACCATTGCCGATGCGTATCTGTTTACCGTTCTGCGCTGGGCGCGGGCCGTGAAGCTGAATATGGAAGGATTAAGCCATATTGACGCCTATATGCAGCGTATGGCGGAGCGCCCTGCCGTGGCGGCAGCGCTGGAAGCGGAAGGTTTGAAGTAAATTAGTGTTTGTTGCCGGGTGGCGCTATCGTTCACCCGGCACTCTTTATAGGCCCGGCAAACGCAGTGCCGCCGGGCATAGAGGTTAAAGCTGGGTCGCGCTAAAAAGGTGCTCCGGCATGGCAATCCGGTCCTGGGCGGCCACCACCTGCAGTTCATACTCCTGCATACTCTTTGTGGCAATCATGATTTCGTATACTGCCGCTGTGACGTGCTCAAGCGCATCACGCACCGTCGCCCCTTGAAGCAGTTTCACCAGCAGCAGGCCGCTGGTCACATCCCCGACGCCTACCGGTTGACGGCTACCAAAATCCACCAGCGGACGGCTAATGTGCCAGGCTTCGTCTTTCGTCACCAGCAGCATCTCAAAGCGGTCCGGGCTTATCCCGGCGCGGGCGAGATGTTTCACCAGCACGATCTCCGGGCCTTTGGCAATCAGTTCGCGTGATGCCGCAATTGCCTGTTCCACATTATTTACCGGATGTTCGCAGAGGATCTCCAGTTCAATCAGATTAGGGGGCGATGATATCGCTGGCGGGTAAAGCATAACGGACATGAAACTCGGCCACGCCGGGCGCCACGATGCAACCCTTTTCAGGGTGGCCCATCACCGGATCGCAGAAGTATTTCGCCGCCGGGTTGGCTGCCTTCACCTGACGGACAATACCAAGAATATGCTCGCCCTGCTCGGCTGACCCCAGATAGCCGCTCAGCACAGCATCACAGGTTTTGAGTTTGTCGATCTCCGCAATACCCTGAACAATCTCGGTCAGATGGGCAGGCGGCATCACGCAACCGGTCCATTTGCCGTATTGCGTATGATTGGAAAACTGCACGGTATTTAGCGGCCAGACGTTGGCCCCGAGACGACGCATCGGAAATTCAGCGGCGCTGTTGCCAGCATGCCCAAACACGACGTGGGACTGGATGGCGAGGATATTCTTCATTTTCTTACCACAACCCTGAAAAAATAAAGGGGCGTGGTTTCCCACGCCCCTGTGCTTTTATGATTACTTCCAGCAAATCAGGCAGTAATTCTTTTTGCCGCGACGCAGTAAGGTGTAGCGGCCAAACAGGCGATCGCTGTCCACGAAGGTATACTCCTCGTTGGACTGCTTTTCGCCGTTAATGGTGATGGCATTTGAGGCGATAGTTTTACGCGCCTGACCACGGGACGGCTGCAGCTCGGAGTCAACCAGAGCCTGCATCAGGTCTGCTCCTTTCTCCATCTCCACCATCGGCACGCCATCCTGCGCCAGCTGTTCGAAATCAGCTTCGCTCAGATCGCTCAGGGTACCGTTAAACAGGCTGGCGGTAATACGCTTCGCGGCCGCCAGGCCCTCTTCGCCGTGAACAAGCTTCGTAACCTGCTCCGCCAGCACGTACTGGGCGCGCGGGGCTTTACCGCTGTTCTTGTCTTCTTCTTCCAGAGCGTTGATCTCTGCAAGATCCATAAAGGTGAAGAACTTCAGGAAGCGATAGACGTCAGCATCTGCGGTGTTGATCCAGAACTGGTAGAACTTATACGGGCTGGTTTTCTTCGGATCGAGCCAAACCGCGCCGCCTTCGGTTTTACCGAACTTGGTGCCGTCGGCTTTGGTGATCAGCGGAACGGTCAGACCGAAGACCTGGTTCTGGTGCAGACGACGGGTCAGGTCGATACCGGAGGTGATGTTACCCCACTGATCGGAGCCGCCAATCTGCAGCGCCACACCGTAAAGGTTGTTCAGGCAGGCGAAGTCATAACCCTGCAGCAGGTTATAAGAGAACTCGGTGAACGAGATGCCCTGGTCGTCGCGGTTCAGACGCTGCTTCACCGCTTCTTTGTTGATCATCTGATTAACGGAGAAGTGCTTGCCGATATCACGCAGGAAGGTCAGCACGTTCATGCCGCCAAACCAGTCGTAGTTGTTGGCGGCGATCGCTGAGTTTTCACCACAGTCGAAATCGAGGAACGGGGCGACCTGTTTGCGGATCTTATCCACCCACTCCTGCACGGTGTCTGCCGTATTCAGTTTACGCTCAGCGGCTTTAAAGCTCGGGTCGCCAATCAGACCCGTTGCGCCGCCCACCAGCGCCACAGGCTTATGGCCTGCCAGCTGGAAGCGTTTCAGGCATAACAATGGAACAAGATGCCCCAAATGCAAGCTGTCGGCGGTAGGATCGAAGCCGCAATAGAGCGCGATCGGGCCTTGCGCCAGTCGCTCTGCTAACGCTTCCTCGTCCGTCACCTGGGCTACCAGCCCCCGCTCTTGCAATTGTTTAATCAAGTTACTGCTTGCCATCAAATTCTCCATGTATAAAACGACTGCACCTCTGCCGGTACACGACTTTTCGCCAGACGCGAAAGGTACATAGAATAAAGCGCTGACACCCGTTGTACCAGCGCTTAAAAGAACAAATTTCGGGGATTAAGGTGCCAGGCGATCGATTTTCCACGCGCTGTTATCGCGCTGGTATAAAAACCGGTCGTGGAGGCGATGTTCACCGCCCTGCCAGAACTCCATCTGCTGAACGCTGACGCGGAACCCGCCCCAGAAACTTGGCAGGGGTACTTCGCCCTGCTGGAACTTCTGTTTCAGCTCGAGGAATTTACTTTCAAGCACGCCACGCGCAGAGATGCGACTCGACTGTTTAGAGACCCAGGCACCAATCTGGCTGTCACGCGGGCGGCTGTGGAAGTACTTCACCACTTCCAGGGTAGAGAGGCGCTCAACGGTACCGGTGACCATGACCTGACGCTCCAGCATATGCCAGGGGAAGAGCAGGCTGATGCGCGGGTTGTTTTCGAGGTGGTGCGCTTTGCGGCTGCCGAGGTTGGTGTAGAACACCAGCCCTTTCTCGTCGTAATGCTTCAGCAACACGATGCGCTGGTAGGGTTGCCCCTGTTCGTCGACGGTCGCCACTACCATGGCGGTGGGATCCGCCAGTCGGGCTTCACAGGCCTGTTTCAGCCAGTGCTCAAACAGCACCAGCGGCTCAGCGGGGAGATCCTGGCGACGCAGGCCGCCTTTGGTGTATTCGCGGCGCAGGTGCGCGATGTTTTGCAATTCGTCGTTATCTGACATGGCGTTAGCTGACATTGACAATGGGTGAGGCTATTGTGCGCCCCCCCCTGCAAAATCTCAACGCTTCGGATTTTCGATCTGACAATTGTTCAGCACGATACGATCGCGCTTATATACCGTCGCGCTGTCACCTTTCGACCAGAAGACATAGACCCCGTCGCTGTAACGGGTGCCGGAGGCAGACATCCCCTGCTTCAACGTCAGCAGCTTGTTGTCATAGACAAAACTGACTTCCTGACGAGGATTGTTGAGCTTCACGGTGAGCGGTTTTTCATCGCACTGGTATGCCAGGGAGTCGGTTTGCATGCGCTCGACAAACTGGTTGTAGACGCTACAGCTCGCCAGGAGGAAGGGGGTTAAAGCAAGAAGCAGTTTTTTCATGGGTGAGTTCCGAAGACTTTCCAGGTCCCGGAGGGCGCAAACGCCCTCCCGTTTTTTCGTGTAATTCTACCCATCGTGGTTTTAAGCGAAATTCGGTTAACTCTGATTTTGCCGCGGATTGGCTGGAAAAACAGCACCTAACACGCTGGCTTCACGCGCGCCGGTCACGGAGGGGAGGTTCCCAGGCAGTCCCGCCACCGTCCGCCACGCCAGCCAGGCAAAGGCCAGGGCTTCCATATCATCGCCGCTGATCCCGGCCCGATCGGTGGTTGTCACTTCTGTACCCGGCAGCAGACCGGCCAAACGCGCCATCAGCAACGGGTTACGGCCGCCGCCACCGCACACCAGCAGACGATCGCATCCGCCGCTCAGCAACACCTGTTCCGATACGGAAACGGCAGTAAGCTCTGCCAGCGTGGCCTGAACGTCCTGCGGCGCCAGGCCCGGGAAATTCGCCAGCTGACGTTCCAGCCAGCCGTAATTGAAATACTCGCGGCCGGTGCTTTTTGGTGCCGGGGCGGCAAAATAGGGGATCGCACAGCATGCTTTGCAGCAGCGGGATGATGACCTTGCCGCTGCAGGCCCACTGGGCGTCTTTATCGTAAGGTTTGCCCGCCTGGCGCCAGATCCAGGCGTCCATCAGCATATTTCCCGGCCCGGTGTCGAATCCACGTACCGGCTGCCCGGGGATTAATAAGGAAAGATTAGCAATACCGCCAATGTTGAGTACCATGCGGCGCTCCGTCGGGTGCGCAAGCAGCGCATGGTGGAAGGCCGGAACCAGCGGCGCGCCCTGCCCGCCGAGCGCCATATCCCGGCGGCGGAAATCCCCCACCACCGTCACCCCGGTTTTGGCTACAATCTGGTTATTATCGCCAATCTGCAAGGTATGAGGCGCCTCTCCGACCGGCTCATGCCAGACCGTCTGGCCGTGACAGCCTATCGCCACCACATCCTGAGGGCGCAAATCCTCCTGGTTCATCAAGGCCAGCACGGCATCGCCGAACAGACGTCCCAGTTGCGTATCCAGTTGTCCCAGCTGCGACAGCGTTAGCTGTTGGCCCTGACAGATATTCAGGATCGCTTGTTTAATTTCCTGGGGAATGGGCCAGCTAAGGCTTGCCTGCTGCGCCACCATATTCTCATCGATTGCCGCGAGAACGACATCCACACCATCCAGACTGGTTCCTGACATTACGCCAATATAGCGACCCGATTTCATGAGTTTTCCTTACTTCGCTGGGTTGATGGCCCACTCCACCATAAACCCGGCACCAATTCCATGACCGGATAATACTTTTTAACAATACCTTCAGGTTAGGGTCATTCCAGGAATTATCCTTACCGGATATGGGGTGAAGTCAACGCCCGTTTATATCTGGTTAAGTCAGAATCAAGTACTATTCTCCTATTGTTTAGGCGAAGATAGGAACTATGGCCCCAGATGCCATATAATTTAGCCATAACGGATGCTCACAGAGCGTTTTTTGGTGAACAGGAGATTCAAATGATTTTACGTGTACTGGCCGTTTCGCTGGTTGGATTCACTCTGGCTGGCTGTGTTAATAACGACTCCCTCTCCGGGATGTTTACAGTGCGTCTGAGGCGAAGCAGGTACAAAACGTCACCTACGGCACCATTGTGAACACGCGCCCTGTGCAGATTCAGGGTGGAGATGATAATAACGTAATCGGTGCGCTTGGCGGCGCGGTGCTGGGTGGCTTCCTCGGTAACACCGTGGGTGGCGGTACAGGCCGTTCTCTGGCGACTGCAGCAGGTGCTGTTGCTGGTGGTGTGGCCGGTCAGGGCGTTCAGGGATCAATGAACAAAACCCAGGGCGTCGAGCTCGAAATCCGCAAAGACGACGGCAACACCATTATGGTGGTGCAGAAACAGGGCAACACCCGTTTTGCCGCAGGCCAACGCGTCGTGCTGGCAAGCAATGGCAGCCAGGTTACCGTTTCTCCGCGTTAAGAACAATGTGGGCGTGGCCTTTCGGCCACGTCCCTTTACACTCCACAACATTACCGTGAATATATTTACAAAATACATTCATCACAAATATATTTAATATCCGCTTAACTTGTCCCTGCGCAAAGTATTTCCCCCTGCGCTCATGAGACCATTCGCAAATCCTCTCTCTCTGCTTTTTACTTTAAAACAATGCCTATGGTTGCGATGAGTCGAAATATAAAAAACAGTTATGTTCAGTTCTTTCTTGGATGCATTATTATCATTGGGATTGCAAACTTTCTCTTTGTTGGGCTTGAAGAAAAGGTTTCATCATTCTCACCGCTTTTATTCCCCATGCTGACCATATTTTTACTGGTCTTTCACCTGGTTATTGCCTGTTTCATGGTGATGAAATACTGGTGCGACAGAAAACGCTTATATCTGATGGCGTTCGCCTTCGCCTATACCGGCTCCGCTATGCTGATGGCGGGGACGCTGTCCAGCTACCCGGCCTGGCTGGATCTACACCAGTACAACGTTGTGAATTACAATGATGCGATGATCTTCTTTACGTTTCGTCATTTGTTAATGTCAATTCTGTTTATCACTTCAGCGCTGCTGTACGCTATTCGTAATAAACCGCTGTCGCGAAGGTTTCATTTCTCGCTTCTTTTCGGTGTCTCTCTTTTTACCGTCGTAATAGTAATGTTAGCCTGGATATATTCCAGCTGTTCGCCTTTGTTATCATTAGATTTGGTCGATAATGAAACCCGGCATTACATGCTGCTGTGGAAAAAGGCGATAAGCGTCGCCTTAATTGTATTCTGGGTTGTTACATTAGCTACGCTGATGATTATTACCCGCGTGCGCAATATGTTTTGGGTCGGTGGGAATTTATTTGTGTCTGTTATATTGTGACCCTGGCTATGCTCTTTTTAGGCGACCAGGCAGAAGATATCACCTGGTATCGTGCCCGTTTATTTGAAACGGTCGCCACTGTGCTGATTATTTTCATCCTGCTGTATGACGTCTTTAATCTGTATCGCGCTTCGCATCTGAAGTATCAACAGTCTTACCAGAACTCGATACGCGATCCCCCTGACCCGCCTCTACAATCGAAGCTATTTTTACGACGCGTTAAACCAATCGCTGCGCACCGCAAATGAGCGAGAGCCGGTCTCGGTTATCGTGAGCGATCTCGATCGTTTTAAGCGTATCAACGACAACTACGGGCATCTTCAGGGCGACAAGGTGTTGCAGTTTGTCTCCCGACTACTGATGGATTCAGTACGGCCTCAGGACATCGCAGCGCGTATAGGCGGTGAAGAGTTTGTTTTACTGTTAAACCAGACCTCTTCCGAGGCCGCCCTTCAGATTGCAGAGCGGATAAGGTTAAAATTGAGCAGCGTTGACAGCGCCAGTTCCGGGGGACAACTTCCCGAACCCATCACCATCAGTATGGGCGTATTTACCGCCACGTCGACCAATACCAGCGCGGAAACCTGCGTAGAATGCGCAGATAAGGCGATGTACGAGGCGAAAGAGACCGGGCGTAACCGGGTAGTGGTATTTCGGTAAAGAAAAAGCCTTGCATCAGCAAGGCTTTTTTAAAGGTTAGTCACGGGATTGCAGCTCGTGGATATTGCTTTCCAGCCGGGCGACCAGCGAGATGAGCAGCTCGAGTTCTGCGGGGCTTATCCCGGAGAGGATCTCACCACGCGTTTTGCTGATCACGGCTTCCATCTCAGTGATGATAGGCGTGGCTTTCTCGGTAAGCCTAATCCGCTTGGCACGACGATCGCTGGCGCAAGTCTGACGCGAGATCAGACCCTTATCTTCCAGTTGATCGAGCGTACGTACCAGAGACGGCTGCTCGATGCCAATCGCTTTTGCCAGTTGGATCTGTGACTGGTCGGGCGGCAGCTGATGAATATTATGCAGCGTGACCCAATGCGTCTGTGTCAACTCCAGAGGTTTCAGGCGATGGTCAATCAGAGCACGCCATATGCGTACTAACCTTGCCAGATCAGAACCTAGTGGCGATTCCAATTTCATCTCCTTATAATTAGCTTGCTAAGTTATTATACTGATTTTAGAATAGTGTGCAGCATTTATATTGCCAAAACAAATGCAATACTGGTCTAAAAGTTGATGGCCGTCTGTTTTACACTGCGTAGAGACGCCCGCGGGTGTCATGCGACTGCTATTATGGTCACTTCCCCTTTTGCTAAGGAACCGGCTCGTGAATTTCACGTTTAACGCCACGGGGTTACCGCTTCAGGATTTAATTGTCGGCGCCTCGGTTTACTTTCCTCCCCTCTTTAAGGCGGTAATGCTGGGTTTTCTGATCTGGCTTGTCACCCACCGTATGCTGCGCGACTGGATCTATTCAGGTGAAATCTGGCACCCGATGTTAATGGATCTCTCGCTGTTTGTGCTGGCGGTGTGCCTGAGTCTGGCTCTGTTGATTGCATGGTGACGATACTGTGGAAAACCATAAAATATTTCTCTTCATTACTTGTTCTGGCCCCTGGCCCTGATCGCGGGCTGGTGGTTATGGAATTATTATATGCAGTCACCCTGGACCCGTGACGGCCAAGGTGCGCGCCGAGCAGGTCAGCATCCACGCCGCAGGTGTCCGGCACCATCACTCACTTGCAGATTAAAGACAACCCAGTTTGTCCACGCGGGCGACGTGCTGTTTCATATTGATGAGACCCCTTATCACATCGCGATCCTCAATGCCGAAGCACAGCTGGCGAAATCCCAGTCCGACCTCGCGAAGGCGAATAACGAAGCCAACCGCCGCCGCCATCTGTCAAAGAATTATATCTCCGCCGAAGAGCTTGATACCGCCAACATCAACGTCAAAGCGATGCAGGCCAGCGTTGCCGTCGCCGAAGCCACGCTCAAGCAGGCCCAGTGGCAACTCACTCAGACGGTGGTTAAAGCCCCGGTTGATGGCTGGGTCACTAACCTTTCCACCCGGTCTGGTGATTACGCTACAACTGGCCAGCCGGTCTTCGCCCTGGTCGATAGCCATTCGTTTTACGTGGTGGGCTATTTTGAAGAGACCAAATTGCGACACATCCGCGAGGGTGCCCCGGCGCAAATCGTCCTCTACAGCGGCTCGACGCGATTACAGGGGCATGTGTCCAGTATCGGTCGCGCTATCTATGATCAAAGCGTAGAAACTGATTCAGGGCTGGTGCCTGACGTTAAGCCTAATATCCCCTGGGTGCGGCTGGCGCAGCGCATTCCGGTACGCATCGCCTTTGACGCGTTGCCGACGGATCTGACCCTGGTCTCCGGCACCACCTGCACCGTCTCTATCGGAAGCGCCCGGTGAATTTGCGCAACCTTCCATGGCTCAGGGCAACCCCAGCGCAGTGGCGCTATGCCCTGCGCAACGGATTGCGATGTGTCTGGCGCTTACCGTCGCTTACTGCCTCAACCTGGACGAACCCTACTGGGCAATGACCTCGGCAGCGGTGGTTAGCTTCCCCACCGTCGGAGGGGTGATCAGTAAAAGTCTGGGCCGTGTCGCGGGCAGCCTGCTGGGGGCCACCGCGGCGCTGATCATTGCCGGTCACACCCTGAACGATCCGTGGCTGTTTCTGTTGAGCATGGCGGCCTGGCTCGGGTTCTGTACCTGGCCTGCGCCCATTTCAGCAATAACGTCGCCTACGCCTTCCAACTGGCCGGATATACCGCGGCAATCATCGCCTTCCCGGTGATCAATATTCTGGACATCACTCAGCTGTGGGATATTGCCCAGGCGCGGGTGTGCGAGGTCATTATCGGCATCCTGAGCGGTGGGGTGATGATGATGATCCTGCCCAGCACCTCCGACGGCACTGCCCTTATCAACGCGCTGAAAGCGATGCACGCCCGACTGCTGGAACACGCCAGCCTGTTGTGGCAGCCCGACACCAACGACGCATTCGCCTGGCGCATGAGAAAGTCATCGCCCAGATCCTGACCATGAACCTGCTGCGCATTCAGGCTTTCTGGAGCCACTACCGCTTTCGTCGTCAGAATGCCCTGCTGAATTATCTGCTCCACCAGCAGCTGCGGATGACCAGCGCCATCTCCAGCCTGCGCCGCATGCTGTTGAACTGGCCCAACCCGCCAGCGCAGACCCGGGAGATCATCGAGCAACTGCTCGCTGCCCTCGCACGGCCCGACACAAATTTCTATACCGTGGCCCGCATCATCGCGCCCGCTCAATCCGGGTGCTGACGGCGACTACCGTCATCGCGCCGTCTGGCAGCGGCTGCGCTATTTTTGTCGCCTGTACCTGCGCAGCAGCCGCTGGATAGCCGCTGTCGAAAACGCCACCCCGGTCACTGTGTTCGCCGTCCCGCGCAGCCCTGCTTTGGCACGGCATACGGATAATCTGGAGCATTGTGGAGCGGCTTTCGCACCTTTTGCGCTCTCAGCCTGGTGGGCGCCTGGACCATCGCCGCTCAGTGGGATGCCGGAGGGCAGCCCTGACGCTGGCAGCGATCAGCAGTGTGCTTTACTCGGTGGCGGCTTCGCCCTTCAATTCGCTGGCCCTGCTGTTACGCACCCTGATCCTGCTTTCGCTGTTTAGCTTTGTGGTCAAATTTGGCCTGATGGTGCAGATCTCCGACCTGTGGCTGTACCTGCTGTTCCTGTTCCCGCTGCTGACCACCATGCAACTGCTGAAGCAGCAAATGCCTGCCCTGGCCGGCCTGTGGGGGCAACTCATCGTGTTTATGGGCTCGTTTATTTCGGTGACAAACCCGCCGGTGTATGACTTTGCCGATTTCCTTAATGACGATCTGGCAAAAATTCTTGGCGTAGGACTGACGTGGCTGGCCTTTGCGGTGCTACGCCCGGGATCGGATGCACGGAAAAGCCGCCGTCATATCCGGGAGCTGCGGCGGGGATTTGTCGATCAGCTCAGCCGCAAGCCGCAGCTGAGTGAAAATGGTTATGAGTCGCTGGTGTATCACCATGTGAGTCAGCTCAACAGCAGTCAGGATGCCCTGTCGCGCCGCTGGCTGTTACGCTGGGGGGTGGTGCTGCTCAACTGCAGTCATGTGGTGTGGCAGCTAAGGGACTGGGAGACCCGCGCGGACCCGCTGGCCCGGGTGCGGGATGTCGCCGTGTCGCTACTGCGCGATATCATGAGCGAGCGCGGGGTGCAGCAGCGGCCGCTGGCCTCTGCTCTCGATGAACTACAGCGTATCTGCGACGTGCTGGGGCAGCATCCACATCCGGCCGGGCAGGAGCTGGCAGCACTGATCTGGCGTCTGCACTGCTCGCTATCCCAGCTGGAACAGGCGCCCGCTCCGGGCACCTTAAGCGATCAGATAACGCCGCAGGCGTAACGCGCCCCGCCACCGCCGAGTGGTTTAGGGTGATCGGACATGTTGTCGCCGCCAACGTGGATCATCAGCGCTTTACCTTTAACTTCATCAAGCTTTTTAAGGCGCGGCGCGACCACAGGATCGGTGGCCTTCCCGTCGTTGTTCACGACCAGCGCGGGCAGATCGCCCAGGTGGCCCATGCCCTCTGGCCCTTCATGTTTGCCGGTATTCTGTGGATCGAGGTGTCCGCCCGCAGCCTCAGCGGCGGAAGGTTTACCCTCTTTCATTGCCGGTTCGCAGGAGCCTTTGGCGTGGACGTGATAACCGTGTTCGCCCGGTGGAAGGGCGTTGAGATCGGGGGAGAACTCCAGTCCTTTATCCGTTTCGGTAATTTTTACCGTCCCAATGGACTGGCCTATCCCTTGCGGGGTGACGAGGTTCATCTTTACTTCTTCACTGGCAGCCTGCGCACCTGCGCAAACCACCAGTGTCAGCATTGCCAGAGTAAAACGCTTCATATGACCTCCTTCGGTTATTTTTTGCCCCTTAAGTTTATACCAGGGGCAAGGATTTCACCGGGAAATCAGACGAATACGGCATTACGGCACGTCGTAGCCCAGCGCAGCTTTACGGATGCGGAACCACTGCTGGCGCGTCATTGCCAGCTGTTCAGGCCGCCAGCGCCGAACGCACGCGCTCGATTTTACCGGAACCGATAATTGGCAGCGGCTGCGATGGCAGACGTAAAATCCAGGCGTATACCACCTGCTCGATGGTTTCGGCGTTCAACTCCTGCGCCACCTGGGCGAGTTCATCGCGCAGCGGCTGGAAGGCTTCGTCGTTAAACAGGCGTCCGCCGCCGAGGCAGGACCAGGGCCATCGGACGGATCCGCAGCTGCTGGAGCTGATCGAGGGTGCCGTCCAGCAGCAGTGGCTGGTGAACCGGTGAAATTTCGACCTGATTGGTCGCCAGGGTGAACGGCAGACGCGACTGCAGCAGGGCAAACTGCGCCGGGGTAAAGTTCGACACGCCGAAATGACGCACCTTGCCGCTCTGATGCAGGGCGAGGAAGGCTTCAGCCACGTCGTCGGCATCCATCAGCGGATCCGGGCGATGGATCAACAGCAGGTCAAGATAGTCGGTCGCCAGGTTGGTGAGGGACTGTTCCGCACTGCTGATGATATGGTCGCGGTCGGTAATATAGTGGCCAAGCGCATGTTCTGCTTTGGCAGTGGTGGCAATGCCGCATTTGGTGACGATCTCCATCCGCTGACGCAGCGCGGGTGAGCGCTTCAACGCTTCCCCGAAGGCCGCTTCACACTGGTAGCCGCCGTAAATATCGGCGTGGTCGACGGTGGTGACCCCCAGATCAAGATGTTCTTCAATAAAGCTGACCAGCTGTTGGGCGGACATATTCCAGTCCATCAGACGCCAGTAACCCATCACAAAACGGGAAAACTCCGGGCCTTGCGGCGCGAGGGTAATACGCTGAACCATAGCAATTTCCTTAAAAAAAGTCTGGGGGGAGTATACGCATTTACGAGGCTAAAACAGTGAGGGTTGCTGCGGTTCTTCGGTATCGGGGGCTTTGTTTGCGCGCAATTTGCGCAAAAGGCGCTGACGGCACAGGCGCAGGACCTCCTGCTTCTGGGCATCACTGAAGCTTTGCCAGTTAAAACGCTCCTCCCGGCTGCGCATACAGCCGCGACAGAAACCCGCTCGTCAGACTGGCAAATCCCCCGGCATGGGCTCTGACAGGAAAGAACTCCAGTTGTTCAGCCACACGACCCTCCCGAAACCCTTGAATACCCTAAAGTGAAGACCTTAAGCCGGGGTTACGCAAGGCGTCAATCATAGATTTGTGGCATTAAGGTTTCACTAATCTTCGCTTCTTATAATCGCCTCATCAATACATTCTGGTTTAACGATGATGCTGACCATAAAAAAGTTACAGTGTAACGACATAAAGTTTACGTTGGGTTGTGCGCTCTTATTTACGCTGTTAAACGCCCTGTTTATTCATCGCAGCTGGCAGGGTGATCTCCCCCGCCCGGCTGCATGACGTGCTCTTCGCCCTCTCGGTGCCGCTGGTGCTCTTCTGCGGCTGGGTGATTGTATTCAGCATCCTGAATATCCCCCTCATCCGCAAACCGCTGCTGGTGCTGTTGACCCTGGCTGCGCGGCGGCGACCTGGTTTATGTTTACCTACGGGGCGGTGATTGACCAGAACATGATGGTCAACGTCTTTGAGACCAACTCTCAGGAGGCGGCGGCGCTGGTGACCCCGCAACTGGTGGTGTGGCTGGTTGTCGCCGGACTGCTGCCCGCCAGCCTGCTGGCGATGATCCGCATCCGGCCGGGTAAATGGTGGCATACGCTGTTAATACGCCTCGCCGCAATTCTCGCCAGCGCAGTGGTGATTGTTTCTGGTAGCGGCGGTCTTTTATAAGGACTATGCCTCGCTGTTTCGCAATAACAAAGGCATCGTCAAAATGGTGACTCCGGCTAACTACGTCAGCGCTATCGCCAAATACAGCAAGGCGCGCTGGTTCGCCGGTGATCAGACCTTGATCCGTCTCGGTGAAGATGCCCGAAAAGGTCCGGTACTGCTGGCGCAGCAGAAAAAGACCGTACTGGTGCTGGTTGTCGGGGAAGCCTCCCGGGCGGAAAATTACTCCCTGAACGGCTACGATCGCGAGACCAACCCCGAGCTTAAAAAACAGAATGTGATTAACTTCCCGCAGGCCTCCTCCTGCGGAACCGAAACCGCCGTCTCCGTCCCATGTATGTTCTCCGGGATGCCCCGGAAAAAATACGATGCCGATCTTGCGCACCATCAGGAAGGATTGATGGATGTGCTGGGCCACGCTGGCGTTAATCTGCTGTGGCGGGATAACGACGGTGGATGTAAAGGCGCCTGCAACCGCATTCCGCACACCGACATGACCCAGTGGAAGCTTCAGCAGTTCTGTTAAGGACAACTCTTGTATTGATGACGTGAATCTCTGGCGCCTGGATGACATGCTGGATGGTGTGAAACAGGATACGGTGCTGGTGATCCACCTGATGGGCAGCCACGGCCCGGCCTACTATCAGCGTTACCCGGCCCAGTACCGTCACTTTACTCCGACCTGCGACACCAATGAGATCCAGGACTGCACGCATCAGGCGCTGATGAATACCTACGACAATACCATTCTGTATACCGACAGCGTGGTGAGTAAAACTATTGATGCCCTGAAGGCGCGGCAATCGACGCTCAACACGGCACTGGTGTATCTCTCCGATCACGGGGAATCGCTGGGGGAAAACGGCCTGTACCTGCACGGCACGCCTTACATGCTGGCTCCTGAGCAGCAGACACATATTCCGTTTATATTCTGGCTTTCAAAGGACTACCAACAGAACTTCGGCGTTGACGCGCAGTGTCTGCGCGACCAGGCGGCAAAAGAGACGGTGTCGCAGGATAATCTCTTCTCCACGGTGCTGGGAATGATGAACATTCGGACGGCGGTCTATCAGCCGCAAATGGATCTGCTCACCCACTGCCGTCGAACCTAAGACTTGCATTAGACCGATTGGTCTATTACATTGATGACATGAATAAGCATACTGAACACGATACACGCGAACACCTTCTGGCCACCGGCGAGCAACTTTGTATGCACCGCGGGTTTACCGGAATGGGGCTGAGCGAACTGCTGAAAATCGCTGACGTGCCGAAGGGGTCGTTTTATCACTACTTCCGCTCCAAAGAGGCGTTTGGCGTGGCACTGCTGGAGCGCCACTATGCGGGCTATCACCAGCGACTGGCCACGCACTTTGCCAGCGGCAACGGCAATTACCGCGATCGTGTTCTGGCTTATTACCAGCAGACGCTGACCCAGTTTTGTGCCCAGGGCATTATCAGCGGCTGTCTGACGGTGAAACTTTCTGCCGAAGTGTGCGATCTCTCTGAAGATATGCGCACCGCGATGGATAAAGGGGCCACGGGTGTGATCACCCTGCTGGCACAGGCACTGGCGAAAGGCCGTGATGAAAAATCACTGGCCTTTGTCGGTGAGCCGCTGACCCAGGCGCAGGTGCTCTACTCCCTGTGGCTGGGCGCTAACCTGCAGGCCAAAATGTCCCGCAGCGCGCTGCCGCTGGAGAGCGCGCTGGACCATGTTAAAAATATCATTGCGACGCCTGGTGCATAACAGGCGTTTTTATTTCACGATTTACTAGACGACCGGTCTACTCAGGAGCCACTATGTCAGCCGATAAATTATTCACCCCGCTTAACGTGGGCGCGATCGTTGCACCAAACCGTGTCTTCATGGCGCCTCTTACCCGACTGCGCAGCATTGAGCCGGGCGATATCCCGACGCCGCTGATGGGCGAATACTATCGCCAGCGCGTCAGCGCGGGTCTGATCATCTCCGAAGCTACCCAGATCTCCGCCCAGGCCAAAGGCTATGCTGGCGCACCTGGCCTGCACAGCCCGGAGCAGATCGCAGCGTGGAAGAAAATCACCGACGGCGTGCATGCCGAAGGCGGTCGCATCGCGGTGCAGCTGTGGCACACTGGCCGCATCTCTCACAGCAGCATCCAGCCTGACGGCCAGGCACCGGTTTCAGCCTCTGCACTCAACGCAGGAACCCGTACCTCCCTGCGCGATGAAAACGGTCATGCCATTCGCGTCGATACCACCACGCCGCGCGCGCTGGAGCTGGACGAGATCCCGGGCATCGTCAACGATTTCCGTCAGGCTGTCGCCAACGCCCGTGAAGCTGGTTTCGACATGGTTGAGCTGCACGGTGCCCACGGCTATCTGTTGCACCAGTTCCTGTCTCCGTCCTCTAACCAGCGTACCGATCAGTACGGCGGCAGCGTAGAGAACCGCGCCCGTCTGGTGCTGGAAGTGATTGATGCCGTATCCAAAGAGTGGAGCGCCGATCGCATCGGGATCCGCGTCTCGCCAATCGGTTCCTTCCAGAATGTCGATAATGGCCCGAACGAAGAAGCCGACGCACTGTACCTGATTAAAGAGCTGGCTAAACGCGGCATTGCGTACCTGCACATGTCCGAGCCTGACTGGGCCGGTGGTGAGCCTTACACCGACGCGTTCCGCCAGAAAGTGCGGGACGTGTTCCCGGGTGTGATCATCGGTGCAGGCGCTTATACGCCAGAAAAAGCAGAAGATCTGATCAACAAAGGGCTGATTGATGCTGTGGCCTTTGGCCGCGCCTATATCGCAAACCCGGACCTGGTCGCGCGCCTGGAGCGCAAAGCCGAGCTGAACCCGCAGCGCCCGGAGAGCTTCTACGGCGGCGGCGCTGAAGGTTATACCGACTACCCTTCTTTATAATCCCTTCATTGATAGCGGCGACCTTTCGCCGCTATACTAAAACATCGTTTCTGTTCAAGATGATAAAAAGCTAAGAGGATAATATGCGCCTACTTCACACCATGCTGCGCGTTGGCGATCTGCAACGTTCCATCGAGTTCTACACTAACGTGCTGGGCATGACCCTGCTGCGTACCAGCGAAAACCCGGAGTACAAATACTCCCTGGCGTTTGTCGGTTATGGCCCGGAGAGCGACGAAGCCGTTATTGAACTCACCTATAACTGGGGTGTTGAGCAGTACGAGCTGGGCACCGCCTACGGTCATATCGCGCTGGAAGTGGATAACGCGGCAGAAGCTTGCGAGCGTATCCGCAGCAACGGCGGCAACGTGACTCGCGAAGCGGGTCCGGTTAAAGGCGGCACCACGGTGATCGCTTTTGTCGAAGATCCAGACGGTTATAAAATCGAACTGATCGAAGCCAAAGACGCGGGCCGCGGTCTGGGCAACTGATCCCTGAGGGCGCGCCATGCGCCCTTTGTTTTACTGCATCTCACTGCAAAATTTGCCATAATGCGCACTGCTTTTTTCCCCTTGTAAGAGATCCAGATGTCCGATAACGCTCAACTTACCGGTCTGTGCGACCGTTTTCGTGGTTTTTATCCTGTAGTCATTGATGTCGAAACCGCTGGATTTAACGCCAAAACCGATGCGCTACTGGAAATTGCCGCCATCACGTTGAAAATGGATGAACAGGGCGATTTGTTGCCGGACTCCACGCTGCATTTTCACGTTGAACCTTTTGAAGGGGCGAACCTGCAGCCAGAGGCGCTGGCGTTTAACGGCATTGACCCGCATAACCCGTTGCGCGGGGCGGTCAGTGAATATGAGGCGCTGCATGCCATTTTCAAAATGGTGCGCAAGGGCATGAAAGAACAGAACTGTAACCGCGCGATTATGGTGGCGCACAACGCAACCTTCGATCACAGCTTTATGATGGCCGCCGCGGAGCGCGCCTCACTGAAGCGAAACCCGTTCCATCCGTTTGTGACCTTCGATACCGCCGCGTTAAGCGGGCTGGCACTGGGGCAAACCGTGCTGTCGAAAGCCTGCATCACTGCCGGCATTGAGTTTGACGGTACCCAGGCGCACTCTGCCCTCTACGATACCGAGCGCACAACGGAACTGTTTTGTGAAATCGTAAACCGCTGGAAACGCCTCGGTGGCTGGCCGCTGCCGGAAGCCGATAACGACGCATAAAAAAAGCGACCTTCTGGTCGCTTTTTATTTACCTGGCCCGGTGGATCACTCGGCGCCTGGCTCTTCAGATTTGTATTTCGCAGCTGTTTCTTTGATCAGCTGTTGCAGTTCACCGCGTTGATACATCTCAATCAGGATGTCGCAGCCGCCTACCAGTTCGCCATCAACCCACAGCTGCGGGAAGGTCGGCCAGTTAGCGTATTTTGGCAGCTCAGCGCGGATATCCGGGTTCTGCAGAATATCAACGTAAGCAAAACGCTCGCCACAGGCAGAAAGCGCCTGGACCGCCTGAGCGGAGAAACCACAGCTTGGCAGTTTCGGAGAACCTTTCATGTACAGCAGGATCGGGTTTTCAGCAATCTGCTGCTGAATTTTTTCAATAGTAGTGCTCATGTTTTGCTTCCTTAAACTTCTGTTACGGCAATCGTCTGACATTGTAGCGTTTCAGACCGACAACGGAAAATAACATTTTTGTCACTTATATGATTTTACCGCGCGTCCCTTAAAGTTGCATTCAGAAACGACCTTATCGCGCGATTACCTGCGGTTTTGTTCAGCTAATACACAAAATGCCCCAGGTGAAAGAGTGATATTTTTGCGCTAGCTAACGAAACGTGGTTTTAGATGCAAAAAGTTTATTAACGTCGGGCCTTTTTATAGATTAGAATCGACGAGTTTTGTAAATCATACGCAGGTTTATTTATAACCTGCTATTACCAGGGGATTGCCCAGTGGCGCGAATAAATACATTCTCGATCACGCTCTGTGCCTTGCTGTTTACGTCTCTCACCTGCACACCGATGGCTAACGCCTCAGAGCAGGCGCGGCCTTCTGCCGCGCATAAAACGCATCTGGCAAAAGCAACCGAACCCAAGAAAAAAAGCAGTACCAGCAAAACCACAAAAAAAGAGAGCACCAGTAAAAAGAGCAGCACTAAAAAAAGCCTCGCTAAAACGCAGTCAACAAATTCCAGCAAAAAAAGCCGAACCTCCTCACGCAGTGCCAGCCGAACCACGCAAACCGCCTCTCGCGTTGTGACAGAAAAATGCACCACCCGTAAAGGGCGCAAAACGCACTGCGTGAAAACCAGTAAAACGACCACCCTTGCCGAGGCGCATAAAGTCCGGGTGCAAAAAGCCCAGAAAACGGCAATGAATAAACTGATGGGCCAGATTGGTAAACCTTATCGCTGGGGTGGCTCGTCGCCGCGTACCGGCTTCGACTGCAGCGGCCTGGTTTATTACGCCTATAAAGATCTGGTTAAATTCCGCATTCCACGTACCGCTAACGAAATGTACCACCTGCGTGACGCCTCACCGGTCGATCGCGGTGAGCTGGAGAGCGGTGACCTGGTGTTCTTCCGCACCCAGGGTCGGGGTACGGCGGATCATGTCGGCGTCTACGTCGGCAATGGCAAATTTATTCAGTCGCCACGCACCGGCCAGGACATCCAGATTACTTCCCTCAGCGAAGACTACTGGCAGCGTCATTATGTCGGCGCGCGTCGCGTAATGAAGGCCAACACCCTCCGTTAATTCCCTGCCCCGCCGGTACGCTGGCGGGGTAAGTTCCTCTTTTGCATGGCCTTTCAATTTGCTACTCTATCCCTTCATTTAGTATGGCTATTAAATGGATCACTATAATAAGGAGAGTAGCAATGTCGTTTGAATTACCTGCATTACCGTATGCAAAAGACGCCCTGGCCCCGCATATTTCGGCGGAGACCCTGGAATATCACTACGGCAAACACCACCAGACCTATGTCACCAACCTGAACAACCTGATCGGCGGCACCGCATTCGAAGGGAAAACCCTGGAAGAGATCGTACGCACCTCCGAAGGCGGCGTGTTTAACAACGCCGCTCAGGTGTGGAACCACACCTTCTACTGGAACTGCCTGGCACCCAATGCAGGCGGCGAGCCAACGGGCGAGCTGGCGGCAGCCATTACTGCTGCATTCGGCAGCTTTGCGGATTTTAAAGCGAAGTTTACTGATGCGGCGGTGAAGAACTTTGGCGCAGGCTGGACCTGGCTGGTCAAAGAAGCGGACGGCAAGCTGGCTATCGTTTCCACCTCCAACGCCGGGACGCCATTAACCACCAGCGCCACGCCGCTGATGACCGTTGACGTCTGGGAACATGCGTATTACATCGATTACCGTAATGCGCGCCCAAATTAACCTGGAGCACTTCTGGGCGCTGGTAAACTGGGAATTTGTTGCGAAGAACTTCGCGGCATAAACAAAACGCCGAAGGAAACTCCTTCGGCGTTATTTTTTTACTCGGTCGCGCAAACCGGTTCAGGTTGTTTTCGCCCGGAGGCCAAGACCAGAATAAGCCCCAGACCGGCAATGATCGCCCCATTACCGGAACGAAGCTGTAACCCATCCCGCTGGAAATAACCGCCCCTCCGGCCGCCGCCCCCAGCGCATTCCCCAGGTTAAAGGCACCGATATTCACCGAAGAAGATAACCCTGGCGCATCGCTGGCCACGCGCATAACGCGCATCTGCAGCGGGGGGACCACCGCAAAGGTCGCCATACCCCATATCACCATCGCCACGGCTGCGCCCACCTCATTCCGCGCCAGCCACGGAATCGCCAGCATGATCACGATAAGCAGCAGTAAAAAGCCTTTCAGGGTGCCGGTCACGGACTTATCCGCCAGCCTGCCGCCCAGATAGTTGCCGAGGGAAAAGCCGACGCCAACCAGCACCAGCATGGCGGTGATAAAGGCCGGCGTCGCCTGATTGAGGTCATGCAGCACCGGGGCAATATAAGTATAAAGAGTGAACATCGCACCGGCACCCAGGACGGTGGTCAGCAGGGCTGATAACACCTGTGGACGCAGCAGGACCGCCAGCTCTTTGCGCACTTCCGGCTTTTCCCCCGCACCGCCAGAAGGCAGAGAGAAGAACAACGCCATCATCGACACCACGCCCAGCAGCGCGGTGGCCAGGAAGGACATGCGCCAGCCAATCGCCTCACCCATCCAGGTTGCGGCAGGCACGCCGCCAATATTGGCGATGGTCAGCCCCATAAACATGGTGGCTACGGCGCTGGCCTGCTTATGCTTTGGCACCACGCTGGCTGCCACCACCGATCCGAGGCCAAAGAATGCGCCATGGTTCAGGCTGGTCAGAATACGTGACAGCATCAGGGTGGTGTAGTCCGGGGAGAGCGCCGACAGCACGTTGCCGACAGTAAAGATCGCCATCAGGAAGATCAGGGCGTTACGGCGGCCCCGATGCGACAGCAGCAGCGTCATCAGTGGTGCCCCCACCATCACCCCGATGGCATAGGCGCTGATCAGCATACCTGCCGCGGGAATAGAAACATCTACCCCTCGGGCGATAACCGGCAGCAGACCCATCGGCGAAAATTCGGTGGTACCAATACCAAAGGCACCGATGGCAAGGGCCAGCAGCGGAAAATTGATTCTCATACTTCAACTCCAGACACCGTGTCGTCGGGCGACACAGAACAATGAAGGCGAAAGCATGACATCAATCACAAAAAATGAGAAGTTAACAATTTAGCAAAAGATTTTTGCAGGGCGCGTAACAATCAGCGTAAAGGAACGAGGGAGAGCTGCCTCTCCCGCATCAATCAGTGCAGTGCCGCAACCAGACCGCTGGCGACAATCAGACTCAGAACAATAATGGTGGTAATCAGCGAAAACTTAAGATCGGTACTCATCAATTTTTCTCCTTTTAATCACCCTATGAAGAGTGAGCCTGCTCATTTTTACACAGTTCAGGGTAAAAATCTTGCTGGATTTAGATTGATATCGTTTTTTTGCTCTTCCCCTTTTGGCCAAGATAAGACAAAATTCCACGCTAAATTTATTAGCGTACCGGCCATTGACCCCCTCCTGACGTCCTGTGTCGTTTTCCCGGCGTACCGCAATTCAAATTGCGCAATTAGGGCGAGTGAAGGCAAACGTTTACCTACCGGTTTTTCAGGAGCTTAGATATGGTCTGGAGTGACATCTGATGGCAACAATTAAAGACGTGGCGAAACGCGCAAACGTTTCCACTACAACCGTATCACATGTTATTAACAAAACCCGCTTTGTCGCGGAAGAGACCCGAAATAATGTCTGGGCGGCCATTAAAAGAGCTGCATTACTCACCCAGCGCCGTGGCCCGCAGTCTGAAGGTCAATCACACGAAATCGATCGGCCTGCTGGCGACCAGCAGCGAAGCGCCCTATTTCGCAGAAATTATTGAAGCGGTAGAGAAGAACTGCTTCCAGAAAGGCTACACCCTTATCCTCGGCAACGCGTGGAATAGCCTCGAAAAACAGCGGGCTTATCTGTCGATGATGGCGCAAAAGCGCGTCGATGGTCTGCTGGTGATGTGTTCCGAATACCCGGAATCGCTGCTGTCTATGCTGGAAGAGTATCGCAATATTCCTATGGTGGTGATGGACTGGGGCGAAGCGAAGGCCGACTTCACCGACTCGGTGATCGATAACGCTTTTGAAGGCGGCTACATGGCCGGTCGTTATCTCATCGAACGCGGTCACCGCGAAATCGGCGTGATCCCGGGCGCGCTGGAGCGCAACACCGGTGCCGGCCGTCTGGCGGGCTTTATGAAAGCCATGGAAGAAGCGTTGATTACCGTGCCAGAGAGCTGGATCGTGCAGGGCGACTTTGAACCGGAGTCCGGCTACCGCGCAATGCAGCAGATCCTCTCCCAAAGCCCGCGCCCTACTGCCATCTTCTGTGGCGGGGATATTATGGCCATGGGTGCGCTCTGTGCCGCCGATGAGATGGGCCTGCGCGTCCCGCAGGACGTTTCGCTGATCGGGTATGATAACGTGCGCAACGCGCGCTTCTTTACCCCGGCGTTGACCACCATCCACCAGCCAAAAGATTCGCTGGGGGAGACCGCCTTCAACATGCTGCTGGACCGTATCGTCAACAAGCGCGAAGAGTCCCAGTCAATTGAAGTGCATCCGCGCCTGATTGAACGCCGTTCCGTTGCGGATGGTCCGTTCCGCGACTATCGCCGTTAATCTTCTCCGGGAGCCAGCACCTCTGGCTCCCGCAGCCACTCCCTGTTCATCGTTTCACTGTCTCCCAGATAATCCAGCAGCCATTCCAGGGCCGGTGACATATCGTTTTGTTGCCAGGTCAGACAGCACGCCGCATCCGGGAAGGGATTCTCAAGCGCCAGCTCTACCCATTTCCCACTGGCAATTTGCGGGCGCGCAAAATGAACCGGCACCATGCCCACGCACAATCCTGCCGAGAGGCAGGTGGCGGACGATTCCCAGTCCGGCGCGACAATTCGCCGCTGGTTATCAAGCAGCCAGGTGATCCGTTTCGGCAGTGAGCGGGAGGTATCTTCTCGTACCAGCGACGGCCAGTTGCGCAGAATATCGTCGCTGATCGGCCCGTCCAGAGCAGCCAGAGGATGATGGCTGGCCACCACGCAGCACCAGCTCAGCATTCCCATATCGCGGAACGCATAGCGGCCACCTACCGGGATCGCCTGCGTGGCACCTATCGCCATCTCAACCCTGCCGTCTGCCAGCGCATCCCAGACGCCGTTGAAGACCTCCTGAGAAACCCGCAGCTCAACGTCAGAAAAGTGGCGGTAAAAATCGACAATCATCTGGCGGGTGCGCTCGGGACGAACAATGTTGTCCACCGCAATAGAGATATGCCCCCGCCAGCCATTGGCGATCTGCTGACACTGTTCGCGGGTGATCTGCATTTTTTTGATAACAGACCGCCCCTCTTTCAGAAACCACAGCCCGGCCGGGGTGAGAACCACATCGCGATGGCGACGCTCAAACAGCGGCACTGCCAGCCACTCCTCCAGTTGACGCACGGTATAGCTGATGGCTGAAGGTACGCGATGCAACTCCTGCGCAGCACCGCTGAAACTGCCGTTACGCGAGACCGCATCCACCACTTCAAGAGAATATTCTGACCACATTTTCTGCCTGCAAAATTTTTGAACGCAACCGCCAAATATTAGCGTTTCACAAGCCTGTTTGCACTCCCTACACTTTGCGCCAATGACAACCTGCGCCCATAAGGAAAATAAAACAGTGAAACCCGGGAAAGGATTTTTAGTCTGGCTTGGCGGCTTAAGCGTGCTGGGCTTTCTTGCCACCGATATGTATCTGCCTGCCTTCTCGATTATGCAGGCGGATCTGCAAACCCCTGCGGCTGCGATCAGCGCCAGCCTGAGCCTGTTTCTGGCCGGGTTTGCCTTTGCCCAGTTGCTGTGGGGACCGATGTCCGACCGCTTCGGACGTAAGCCGGTGCTGCTGGCGGGCTTAGCCATTTTCGCCCTCGGCTGCCTCGGCATGCTGTGGGTTCGCGATGCCACCTGGCTGCTGGTGCTGCGCTTTATCCAGGCGGTGGGCGTCTGCGCTGCAGCGGTCACCTGGCAGGCACTGGTCACCGATTATTACCCGGCGTCGCGCACCAACCGTATCTTCGCCACCATCATGCCGCTGGTCGGGCTTTCTCCGGCTCTGGCGCCGCTGCTCGGTAGCTGGATCCTCGCCCACTTTAGCTGGCAGGCAATTTTCGCCGTGCTGTTTGTGATCACTTTGGTACTGATGATCCCGGCCTTAAGCCTGAAGCCAGCGACGGTCAAAAATGAGCAACCCAAAGAACGCGTAACCTTTTTATCGCTGTTACGTTCGCGCACCTACCGCGGGAACGTGCTGATTTACGCCGCCTGCTCAGCGAGCTTCTTCGCCTGGCTGACCGGCTCGCCGTTTATCCTTAGCGACATGGGCTACAGCCCGGCGGTGATTGGCCTGAGCTATGTGCCGCAGACTATTGCGTTCCTGATTGGTGGCTATGGCTGTCGCGCCGCGCTGCAAAAATGGCAGGGTAATCAGATGCTGCCGTGGCTGCTGGGTCTGTTTGCCCTTAGCGTAATCGGCACCTGGGCGGTTGGGTTTATTCCGGGCGCGAGCCTGGCAGAGCTGCTGATCCCCTTCTGCCTGATGGCAGTGGCGAACGGTGCGATTTACCCGATTGTGGTGGCGCAGGCACTGCGTCCTTTCCCACAGGCGACGGGCAGTGCCGCTGCCCTGCAAAACACGTTACAGCTCGGCCTCTGCTTCCTGGCGAGTCTGCTGGTGTCGTGGCTGATTGCCACCCCGCTGCTGACCACCACCAGTGTGATGGTGGCAACCGTGGTGCTGGCGGCGCTTGGCTATCGGATGCAGTATGAGCGTGCTGATCAGCAGGATAATAGTCTGCAAGCTGAATCGACCCGGGTATAACAAAAATAAGCCGTTAGCTTGCTAACGATACCCTGTTGAATCAGTGCGATATCAGTCCTATACTGACTGAAGCGTTCTGATAAATACTAAAATATTATGTATTAACGGGAGCCGGAGTGCTCCCGTTTTTCCATGGATGGCCTTTCGGCAAGGGTCCCCTCCCTTCCTCTGTTCTACGTCGGATATTAGCCTCACGGTTCCCGTGAGATTTATCACTCTCCATAAAGAGCATCTACGCTGTTTATGGATTCTGATTACATCAGGTGATGGAGAAGCTATGAGTTCATCGTGTATAGAAGAAGTCAGCATACGGAACGATGACTGGTTCCGTATAGTCAATGAATTGCTGAGCCGCGCAGGTATCACCATCAACGGCCCGGCATCCTCCGATCTACAGGTTAAACACCCGGATTTTTTTAAACGCGTCCTGAAGCAAGGCTCGCTGGGTCTTGGCGAGAGCTACATGGACGGCTGGTGGGAGTGCGAGCGGCTGGATATTTTTTTCCATAACGTCTTACGCGCTGGCCTGGAAACGCAACTGCCCAGCCACCTGAAGGATACGCTTCGGATCGCCACTGCCCGCCTGTTCAACCTGCAAAGTAAAAAGCGCGCCTGGATCGTCGGTAAAGAGCATTACGATCTGGGTAATGACCTGTTCAGCCGGATGCTCGACCCCACCATGCAATACTCCTGCGGTTACTGGAAAGAGGCGACCACCCTTGAACAGGCGCAGCAGGATAAACTCCGTCTTATCTGCGAAAAATTGCAGCTTAAACCCGGCATGCGGGTGCTGGATATCGGCTGCGGCTGGGGTGGTCTGGCTGAGTTTATGGCTAAACATTACGGCGTTAGCGTGGTGGGCGTGACCATTTCAGCGGAGCAGCAACGTCTGGCGCAGGCGCGCTGTGCCGGTCTGAATGTCACCATTCTGCTGCAGGATTACCGCGACCTGCGCGATCAGTTTGATCGTATCGTCTCCGTGGGGATGTTCGAACATGTCGGACCAAAGAACTACCGCACCTATTTCGAAGTCGTGGACCATAACCTGAAGCCGGATGGTCTGTTTCTGTTGCACACCATAGGTTCACAGAAAACCGATCATCGCGTTGACCCGTGGATCGATAAATACATCTTTCCGAATGGCTGTTTACCTTCTGTTCGCCAGATTGCAAATGCCAGTGAACCCCATTTTGTGATGGAGGACTGGCATAATTTTGGCGCTGACTACGATACGACGTTGATGGCATGGCATGAACGTTTCCTCGCCGCCTGGCCGGAGATCGCAGACAACTATTCTGAACGATTTAAACGGATGTTCAGCTATTATCTGAATGCTTGTGCCGGGGCGTTTCGCGCCCGCGATATTCATCTGTGGCAGGTGGTATTCAGCCGCGGCGTGGAGCACGGCCTGCGGGTGGCTCGCTAAACAAAGCACCCCGGCAAGCCGGGGTGTTTTTTATTACGCGTCGTTGAGCGTCTGTTGGATGGCTGCGGCCTCTTTGGCCGCCAGCACGCGTTCAACGGTATCGACCACCGCCTGGGTTTGCGGATCGATTTCAATATTAACCCGATGGCCCAGCTTTTTATTCCCAAGGGTGGTGCGCTGCAGCGTCTCCGGGATCAGGTGTACGCAGAAACGGGTTGGTGTCACTTCACCCACCGTCAGGCTAATGCCGTCCACGCCAATAAATCCTTTATAGAGGATGTATTTCATTAAGGACGGATCCTGAACTTTAAACCAGATCTGGCGGTTATTTTCCGAGGTCAGGATTTTGGCGATTTCTGCCGTGGTCATAATATGGCCCGACATTAAATGACCGCCGATTTCATCGCTGAATTTCGCCGCGCGCTCAACGTTAACAATATCACCCTCAGCCAGCTCGCCCAGATTGGTGATGCGCAGCGTTTCTTTCATTAAATCGAAACTGATCAGGTTTCCGTTAATTTCGGTGACCGTCAGGCAACAACCGTTGTGTGCAACCGATGCTCCCGTCTCCAGCCCATCAAGCATCTCATCCGGCAGGGCCACAACATGGGTTCGGAAGTTGGGTTTTTCATCAATGGACACCAGTTTCGCGGTGCCCTGCACAATACCAGTAAACATGCTTACGACTCCTGTTTGTTCCTTCGGTGATGACACCGTTTTATCGCACCACAATAACAGTTGAAAATAGAGGTTGCCAGTACCCCACCTTTTCTGGCGATTTTTTTCACTAGATAATTGGCGCATCCCCGCTACAATAGCTGGAATTCCCCGCATTTCTTCTTGCTGTTTTTCGCAGCGGCTTTTTTTATCTCAAATAACAACAATATCAAAGGTGTTTACGTGCAGAAGTACTTCATTGAAGCGCGTCAGTTATTAGCTCTGGCGATCCCGGTAATACTCGCGCAAATTGCCCAAACCGCAATGGGATTCGTCGATACCGTTATGGCGGGCGGCTACAGCGCCACCGATATGGCCGCGGTAGCCATTGGCACCTCTATCTGGCTGCCGGCAATTTTATTCGGTCACGGTCTGCTGCTGGCCCTGACCCCGACTATTGCGCAGCTCAACGGCTCCGGGCGCCGGGAGCGTATCGCCCACCAGATCCGCCAGGGCTTCTGGCTGGCCGGTTTTGTCTCAGTGCTGATCATGATCGTCCTGTGGAACGCGGGCTATATTATTCACGCCATGCGCAATATTGATCCGGCCCTGGCCGATAAAGCCGTCGGTTATTTGCGCGCCCTGCTCTGGGGGACGCCAGGTTATTTATTCTTCCAGGTGGCGCGTAACCAGTGCGAAGGTCTGGCAAAGACCAAACCGGGCATGGTAATGGGATTCATCGGGCTGTTAGTGAATATTCCGGTGAACTATGTCTTTATTTATGGTCATTTCGGCATGCCTGAGCTGGGCGGTGTTGGCTGCGGCGTAGCGACAGCGGCGGTTTACTGGGTGATGTTCCTGAGTATGTTGTCGTACGTGAAACGTGCCCGGTCAATGCGCGATATTCGCTATGAAGCTGGCTTCAGCAAGCCGGACATGGCGGTGGTTAAACGTCTGGTGCAACTGGGCCTGCCTATCGCGCTGGCGTTGTTCTTCGAAGTGACGCTGTTCGCGGTGGTTGCGCTGCTGGTTTCTCCGCTGGGAATCGTGGATGTGGCTGGCCACCAGATCGCCCTTAACTTCAGTTCGCTGATGTTCGTTCTGCCACTGTCGCTCGCAGCCTCCGTAACCATTCGCGTGGGGTATCGCCTTGGTCAGGGGTCGACCCTGGATGCGCAAACCGCGGCCCGCACCGGAATTGGCGTCGGGGTGTGCATGGCAGTCTGCACCGCGCTGTTCACGGTCGCGTTACGCGAACAGATCGCCCTGCTCTATAACGACAACCCGGAAGTGGTGCTCCTCGCCTCCCAGCTGATGCTGCTGGCGGCGGTGTATCAGATCTCTGATTCCATCCAGGTCATCGGCAGCGGGGTGCTGCGTGGCTATAAAGATACTCGCTCGATCTTCTTTATCACCTTTATCGCTTACTGGGTGCTGGGGCTGCCGAGCGGTTATATTCTCGCCCTCACCGACCTGGTGGTGGATCGGATGGGTCCTGCCGGCTTCTGGATGGGCTTTATTATCGGCTTAACCTCAGCCGCGATCATGATGATGCTGCGCATGCGTTTCCTGCAACGCCAGCCATCGAGCGTGATTTTGCAACGCGCTGCACGCTAATTGCGCAGTAGCCGCCTGCGGGCGGCTACTTTCTCCGCATTTTGCGCGGGAATGAAGCAATCGCGTGAATCGTGAAGAAATTTGCAGTTTTCCTCTTGCCTGATGCCCGCACTGCCGCTAATATTCGTCCCCGTTGTCACACACAACAATGCGTTCATAGCTCAGTTGGTTAGAGCACCACCTTGACATGGTGGGGGTCGTTGGTTCGAGTCCAATTGAACGCACCATTCTCTACAGTGCGTCCGTAGCTCAGTTGGTTAGAGCACCACCTTGACATGGTGGGGGTCGGTGGTTCGAGTCCACTCGGACGCACCATTTCAGTAAGTTCTCAGCAATACCTTTCTCTTCCTTATAAACGTCCCTGTTAATCGATTTTTTATGCTTCCCGCATACCGTACTTATGCCGCTGACATACCGCACACCGATCCGTTTCCGGGGTAAAGGTATAAAATTCACGCTGACAGCAACGGCAGGATTTTTGTATCCATTCAAAGCGTAACACCCTGTTTTCACCCAACTGCCGGGCGATACGAATAGCGTCCACAGGGCATACCACGGCGCAGCTGTTACAGCCGGTGCAGGATGAAGATGAAAACGTCAGCGCCCCGTCCCTCAGGCTCAACGCGTTCTCCCCACAGATCCTGGCGCAGGCACCACAGGCCGTACACAACGCCCTATCCAGTGCCAGGTGATACTCGCTAAGTGTGGAAAAAGCCTGACGACGTGCCCGTCGCCCGGTACGCGCAGTGGCAGACTCTACGTCCACCTCATTGGCTTTGATAAAGTGTCGGCGCGCCGCGTTGATCGCTTTTTGCTGCGGGGGAGGATTTGCCAGACGGGGGCATTTAACTCCCGGAGTTGGATATTCAATGCCGCAACGGCACGCACCCAGCCGGGAAACTTATCCATCTCCATTTCCACCGCCCGGATCCCGTGCTGCTGATGCCACATCAGTAACTCATCAACAGACGGCTCCAGCGTGGAAAATGGCGCAACCAGGGTTGTTCCGGTAAAGCGGCGGGTTTCAGGGCGAATGTTTTGCAGCGCATCTGTCGGACAGACGAACAGGCAGCGGCCGCATTGCAGGCACTCCCCCTCGTCAATGGACGGCGTGCTGGCCGTTGCAGTAATGGCTTGCACCGGACATGCCGCCACGCATGCCTGGCAGTCGTGGCGAGGAAGCAAGTTGCGTAAACAGGGTTCCCCCACGCCAGGCGGCGCGGGGGGGTGTGACAGGCGAAATAGCGCCATCAGTTAATGCTGAAGAAGATAAAGCGGAACAACACTTCAGACACCACCAGCAGCAGACTGCCAACGACCATCCCGGACTTGCCCTGACGCCATGCGCCTACGGCAAACAGCAGCGCGCCGAGTACGGATAAGGTCCAGCTAAACAGCCGCAGACCGCTTAACTGGGTGAAGCTCTCCAACGGCTGATGCGGTAAGGTGACAATGCCGCTCAGGCTGGCGCTCGCCAGATAAGCCATATAGTCCGGCTGCGCCAGTAGACGGATCGCCACAATCGACACCACCACTACCGCGGCGAAGCGCATCACGGCCTGCCGATCCCGGGCCATGGACCGTGCTTTCAGTATCGGCAGCCAAGCCACCGCCACCGCGCCCAGCACACCAACGGCACCGTAAAACATCAGCCAGGTATTGAAATGGCTCCAGGTAATAACCGACGTATGGGCATAGATTGCACTCATGCACCAGACATCAATCAGCCCCAGCACGGCGGCCAGGGGGAGCAACAGCGGAATCAGCTGTTTTTTGACCATCATAACCAGCGTACATAGCCCCAACGCTGCCAGATAGACGCTGGCAAAGACAATTTCACGGCTCAGCCAGGAGCTGGCGACGTGGCGCAGGGCGTTGAACGCGTTCAGCGGATAGCCAAGGTGCAGGGTGGAGACCATCAGCCCCAGCCCCCCGACCACGCAGGCTAGCAACATGCCAGGCAATAGCTGGTGTTTAACCTCCGGTATGCGCGACGCCGCGCGGGCGGATAAGGTCAGAAAGACGGTCATGCCAACCGAGCCTTGCACCAGCAAGGTAAAGATCAGGAGCGGTAACTCATGCATGGGGGTTTTCCTCTTTTTCTGCGCCCTGATGCGGCTTAATCACCAGGTTAGGCTGCGTAATGGATGAAGCCGGCAGGCCCTGCACGTCGCAGAGATTGCCGTACTTCGCGCGCAGCTCCTCAATTGGCCCGAATTTAATCGCCCCCAGTGGACAGGTAGCGACGCAGATGGGCTGCTCACCTTTGGCCTGCAAATCCACGCAGAAATCGCATTTGGACATCTGTCCGGTCTCTTCATTCATCTGCGGCGCACCGTAAGGGCAGGACCAGGCGCAGTACCCGCAGCCAACGCATTTGTTGGTATCAACGCGAACAATGCCATCGCCCGGGCGCTTATGCATCGCCGTGGTCGGGCAGTTTTTGGTGCAAATCGGATCGGCGCAGTGGTTGCAGGAGATCGACAGAGTGTAGGCGTACACGTTATTGGTAAAACCGCCCTGCCCGGTCGGGATAAAGCCCCCGCCTTTCACCTCATAGACGCGGCGAAAACGGCGTCCTGGCTCAAGGTTATGTTTATCTTTGCAGGCCACCTGACAGGCTTTACACCCGGAGCAGCGTGACGAGTCAATGAAAAAGCCAAGCTGCTTATCGCTGACCGGTGGGTATTCCTTATACTGCTGACTCATACTTTGCGACCTCCACAAGCATGGTTTGATGAGAATTGCCTTTCGCAAGCGGAGTAATACGTGCAGAGCTCAGCACGTTGGCACACCCGCCGTGGTCGACGCCTTCGGCATCCGGCTGCCACCAGGCGCCGGCCTGCATGGCGACCACCCCAGGCATAATGCGCATGGTGACTTCCGCCGGGACCTGGCAGATGCCGCGCTGGTTGTGAATACGCACGGTATCCCCCTGACGGATCCCCCGCTGTTGGGCATCCGCCGGGTTGATCCACAGCTTCTGGATCTGCACTTCCTGCAGCCAGGGGTTGGCATACTGCGTGGAGTTGGCGCGGTTTTTCCCTTTCCAGGTGATCAGCTGGAGCGGGAACTGCTTCGCCAGTGCATCCTCCGGGCCTTCATGGGCCGGAACATAGTGCGACAGCGCCGGTATTTCCGGGTTATTCATGTCGTACAGACGCTTCGAGAAGATCTCAATTTTCCCGGATGGCGTCGGGAAGGGATGATTCTGCGGATCGCGGATGTTGTCTTCAAAGGCCACATGCGGCTTGCTCTTAAAGAGATGCTGACGTTTTTCGCGCAGCTCAGCGAACGTCGGCAGATGCTCATCCGGCATGGAGAGGCGGGTCTGCTCCCAGATATGTTCAATCCACTGCTGCTCGGTACGGCCTTCGCTGAACTGCGGCTCCATTCCCAGTTTAGCGGCAACTTCACGCTGCCAGTCATAGTCAGAGCGGCGTTCAAACTCTGGCTCAATCAGTTTTTTCTGACAGGATCAGGTAGCTTGCCGTTCCCCAGGTTTCCCCGATGTTCCAGCGTTCCATAAAGCTGGTTTCCGGCAGCAGCAGATCCGCATAGCGGGCGCTTGGCGTCATGTAGAGATCGCTGACGACGATAAACTCGATTTTCGACTCATCCTCCAGCACCTTCACCGCCTGATGCAGATCCGGGTTCTGGTTCGCCAGGTAGTTGCCTGCCAGCGAGAAGAGGATGCGGATATTGCTTTTGAGCTTATCCGCCCCTTTTGAGCCCCGCCTCTGGCGTTACTTTGCTGGCATCGTCGGCGGCCTGCACCCAGTTCATTATCGAGATGCTCTCTTTGACCGGGTTATCTGGCATCTCCGGGCCTGCCGCGAACTTACGGTTGCCGCAGCCGCCGTAGCCTGCCGCCCAGCCGCCTTTGATCCCGACATTACCGGTGAGGGTTGCCAGCAGCGTCGAGCCACGGGCGGTACGTTCGCCACAGTTATGTCGCTGCGGCCCCCAGCCCTGAATTAACGCTGCCGGTTTGGTGTTGGCATAATCGCGCGCCAGCTGGCGAATGGTTTGTGCCGGGACACGGGTAATCTTTTCAGCCCATTCAGGGGTTTTAACCTGACCGTCTTTTTTGCCCATCAGATAGGCCACCAGCGACTCGTTGGCAGGCACGCCTTCCGGCATAGACGTCTCGTCAAAGCCCAGGGTATAGCGATCGATAAAGGTTTTATCATGCAGATTTTCGCTGACGATGACGTACATCATCGCGTCCATCAGCGCGTTATCGGTGGCGGGCAGCAGCGGGATCCACTCATCGGCGAGCGATGCCACGGTATCGGAGTAGCGCGGATCGACGACGATAAAGCGCGTGCCGTTCTGCTTCATCTGCTGAAAATAGTGATTGGTATGCCCGAAAATGGTTTCCGTCGGGTTGTGCCCCCACAGGATCACCAGCTTCGTGTCCGCCAGGGTATCCAGCGAGTTACACGCTGGCGACCATGCCATAGGTATAAGGTGTGGCGCGGCCGTGGTTGCCCATACTCACCGAGTGGTAATACTCCAGATAACCGCCGGTGAGATTGAGCAGACGACGCATCATTTTATCGCCAGAGAAAAGTGCCCCGCTGGTCGCGGTATTGTTGTGCACAAAGCGGCTCTCTGGGCCATATTTGGCGGTAATGCGTTGCAGATTGTTGGCGATAAGCGTAGTGGCTTCGTCCCAGGAGATGCGCTCAAATTTCCCCTCTCCCGCTTGCCCACGCGCTTCATCGGATATTTCAGCCGATCCGGGTGATAGACAAATTTACGGTAACTGCGGCCGCGCACGCAGGCGCCGCATGACGGGCATCTCGGGATCGAGCGCGCTATCCGGGCGCGTCGTAATTTGCGTGACCACACCGTCAGCGACGTGGGCGCGAATATCGCATTTACCGCCGCAGTCAAAGGTGCTGCAGGTCTGGACAACACGCTCAGTGGAGCCAGCGGCCTCTGCCCGTCGTAGCGGCTTCGGATTTGGCGGCAAAAGACTTGCCGGACATCACAAAGGGCAGCGTCACCAGGGCGGAACTGGCCTTCAGCAGTCCTCGGCGCGTGATTTCGGGAAAAAGCGCGTCCCTTTTTTCTTTGCGTTCTGACATGTTGTTCCCTCTCAAAAAAAGAGGTGCATTCTTCCCTATAACCCCAATTTGGTAATTGATATGAATCAATAGAGAAAAAGTGCTGCTCGCCAGATGCGTTATTTTTACTTTAATTCAACTAAAACAATCGAGTACATGAATACCACCTTAGATACACATTCATAAAACTAATGATTTAGAGGTATCCCTGTGCTGCCGGTTTGCTCATTTTGCGTTTTCATCCACACTTATTTTTCATGGATTAATAATATGTGTGCCTGAGGCAACGCTGCAGGCAGGCAAAAAAGGGTAAGCACTGATGAAAAGGATCGCAATTATCGGCGCAGGGCCGACCGGCATTTATACGTTTTTCTCGCTACTGAACCAACGGACGCCGCTTTGCATCACCGTTTATGAGCAGACTGAAAAAGCGGGCGTCGGCATGCCCTACAGCGACGAAGACAATTCAAGACTGATGCTGGCCAATATTGCCAGCATTGAAATCCCGCCTATTTTTTCCACTTACATTGACTGGCTGCGCAGCCAGGACGATGCGCATCTGGCGCGCTACGGCGTGGAGAAATCGACCCTGCACGTGCGCCAGTTCCTGCCGCGCATTCTGCTGGGGGAGTATTTTCGCGATCCAGTTTTTGCTTCTTGTGGAGCAGGCGAAAAAAGCGGGTTTCGACGTCGAGGTGCGCGAGTCCTGTCAGGTTACCGACGTGGAAGCCACCCCTGACGGGGTCAATATTTTGACTGACGATGACGCCGCACCGAAGCTGTTCGATCTGGCCGTTATCGCCACCGGGCACGTCTGGCCTGATGAGACACCACGTCGCGTTCCTACTTCCCAGCCCCTGGTCCGGGCTGATGGAGGCCGACATTCGCGCCTGCAACGTGGGGATTATGGCACCTCGCTGAGTGGCCTGGACGCGGCAATGGCTGTCGCCGTCCAGCATGGCAAATTCATTGAGACCGATAATGAACAGATCCATTACCAGCTGGATGAAGGCAGCGAGGCGTTGAAGATCGTGCTGATGTCCCGTTCGGGTATCTGCCTGAAGCCGACTTTTACTGCCCAATCCCTTACGAGCCATTAACCATCGCCACGGAAACGGCGATAGACGCTGCTATCGCACAGGGTTCGGAGGGTCTGCTCGACCGCATCTTTGATCTTATCGTGGCCGAATTGCAGAACGCTGACCCGCAGTGGAGCGAGGCGGTGGCATTGCACTCCCTCACGGCCGATTAGTATTCGTGAGGCCTGGTTTGCCGACAGAGAAAAACACGGCCCGTTCCGCTGGGCGGTCTCAAATCTTGATGAAGTGGAACGCAACAAGCGCGACAAACGCACGGTGCCGTGGCGCTATACGATCCTGCGGTTGCACGAGGCCGTTGAGAAAATTGTGCCCCACCTGACTGAACAGGACAGAGAGCGCTTTAAGTCGGGTCTGGCGCGTATTTTCATCGACAACTATGCGGCAATCCCGTCCCAGTCGATCCGCAGACTGCTGGCCCTGCGCGAAGCCGGCATTATCAGCATTCTTACCCTGGGTCCCGATTATGAACTGGCCTTAAAAGAGGACCGGACGGTGATCCATGCCCAGGGTAAAGCCTGGTACTTCGATGTGTTTATTGATGCGCGCGGGCAGCAACCGCTCAAAACGAAAGACCTGCCGTTCCCGTCCTGCGCCACCAGCTGGAGTCTGCCGGAGAAGATATCCCCGAGGTGGGCGACGATTACACCCTGCTCGCCCCTGACTACCTGCGCGGAAAAATTGCCTTCGGCGCTCTGCCGTACCTGATGCACGATCGCCCCTTTGTGCAGGGACTGGTGGTGTGCGCCGAAATCGGTGAGGCAATGGCTAAAGCCGCGGTGCAACCCGCCTCGCGCGTGCGCAGACGGCTGCCCTTTACGGCAGAGTAAACGCGGTTTCGCAGGCGGCTGCCAGCGCCAGCAGCGCTGATTCCTCCCCGGCGGGGGAAAGAATTTCCAGTCCCACGGGAAAGCCGGTTCGTGTTGTGCCGCAGGGAAGCGTGATAGCGGCGAATCCGCTGATGGCCGCCAGCTCAGGCGCACAGCCGGGCGGCATTTTCTCAAGGCTTACCGGGACCCGGCCTACCGTCGGATAGAGAAAACCGTCGAGTCCGCCCCTGCTCCGCCAGCAGGCCCAGGGTCTGGCGCAGCCGACGCCGCAGCTGCCGTCCGGCCAGCCACTGGGGCGTTTTTAACCTTTCGCTGGCGATCATCTGCGTCAGAAGCGGCATGAATTCCGGCAAAAAACTGCCCCGAGGCGATAATCGCGTTCAGATCCGCGGGTGCGCCCGGATGCTGCTGTAACCAGGCGTCAAACGCCACGCGAAACTCATACAGGCTCAGGCATGTGGCTCGGGCCACTTCAGGCAGGATTGGCAGGGCAACGTTGACGACGGTGGCGCCGTGCCGTCTCAGGGTTGCGATGGCGTCATACCAGACGCCAGTTGTTCAGGGTCCTCTCCCTCCAGAGCACGGATCACTCCCAAGCGCACGCCTTTCAGCGACAACGGTGTAACGGCCCCCGACGTCTGACCATGGATGATCGCATGCAGCAGGGCCGCGTCCTGCACGTTGTGCACCATCGGCCCCACCGTATCTTTACTCAGGGAGAGGGGGGCAATGCCCTGCATCTGCGCCCTGCGCACCCGCGGCCTTAACCCCACCAGCCCGGTATAGCTACAGGGAATACGGATCGATCCGCCCGTATCGGTGCCCAGCGCCCCTTCCGCCATCCCGGCCGCCACCGCCGCAGCGCTGCCTCCGCTGGAGCCGCCTGCGGTAATGGCCGGAAACCGCGGGTGGCGCACGTCGCCCCCCAGCGAGCTGCGGGAGCGGACGTCAAAGGCAAACTCAGACATATTCGCCCGGGCCAGAATAATCGCCCCGGCTTCGCGCAGGCGACGGACCACCAGGGCATCGGTGGTCGCCCGCAGCTGAGCCAGCGAGGCGCAACCCAGCGTCAGGGGCAGCCCGGCGCAGGCAATGTTATCTTTCACGATCACCGGCACGCCGTGCAGAGGCCCGGTAAGCTGGCCGCGACGCCGCAGTTTCTGGCTCGCTGCCGCCTCAGCCAGGCCACCGGGTTCACCCCGAGAATGGCATTCAACTGCGGGTGCGCGTCAATAATGGCCAGCCGCCGGGTTATTTCCTCAACACAGTCCTCGGGTGGTATCAGCCGCATTTTTGCATAGGGTTCTCTTCCTGTTCAACGCCGCCATGCCGGAGGCCAGGCCCGCGCCCGACCTCCCGTTGCATTTAGTCCCGCAGCCCGGAGGTGATGGCATCAAGATCGTGCGGGCGCAGACGGATCTCTGCGGCACGACGGTGCCCCTGCATCCCCTCGGTACGGCTCTGGCGAATCGCCGGTTCCGCAATCGCGGCAATACCCTGCTCGTCGATCCACTGGTGGGTACAGATTTTAACGTAAGCCCCCACCCACAACCCACCGGTATAACGCGCCGCCGCCATGGTCGGCAGGGTATGGTTGGTGCCGCAGCATTTGGTCTGAGAACACCACGCTCGCATTCTGCCCGATAAACAGCGATCCGTAGTTGCGGATTTTCGATGCCGTGCCGTGTGGATCCCGGGTATGCACCTGCAGATGCTCGGTCGCCATATAATCGGCAAAAGCAATCAGCTGCTCTTCGCTGTCGCAGACCACAATTTCGCCCCTGGCGACGCCAGGCCTCGCCCGCGGTGACGGCGGTAGGCAGTGATGTCAGCTGGCGTTCGATTTCCGCAAGCACGCCCTCGGCAATCGACTGGCTGGTGGTCGCCAGCCCACGCGGGTGTGGACATCATGCTCGGCCTGAGCCCAGCAGATCGGCGCGATAATGCGCGCATCGGCGCTGTCGTCGGCGATGGTAAAGATCTCGCTCGGCCCGGCCAGGGCATCAATCCCCACCTTGCCAAAGACCTGGCGCTTGGCCTCGTTGACAAAGGCGTTACCCGGCCCGACGATTTTATCCACCACCGGCACGCTCTCGGTTCCCCAGGCCATAGCAGCGATTGCCTGCGCGCCGCCAATTTTAAAGATCCGATGTGCGCCTGCGAGATGGCAGACCGCAATCATCGCCGGGTGCGCCCCGGGCGGCAGACAGGCGATAATCTGTTCACATCCGGCGACCGTGGCAGGCACAATCGACATTACCGGCGCGGAGAGGATCGGGTAGCGGCCCCCTGGCACATAACATCCCACCGTCTGGACGGGAATAATGCGGTGCCCGAGATGGACGCCTGGCAGGGTTTCAACCTCCAGCGGCTGTATGGTGGCGAGCTGGGCCTCAGCAAAGCGGCGCACCTGCTGGATAGCAAATTCGCTGTCCCGGCGGGTCTGGGGGTCCATCTCGCTGAGCGCCGTTTCGATCTCGTGGGCGGTGACTTCAAACTGCGCCGGAACCACCTTATCAAACTGCTGTGAGAAAGCTTTCAGCGCCTCGTCGCCCTCAGCTTTAACACGTTCAATAATGGCGCTTACCGTGTCGGTTAACGACCGGTCGGCCTGGGCATCCTGCCCCTGAGGACGTTTGATCCAGCTCACCTGGTCAACAATTGACTGTACAGACATTACGCTTCCTCCATTTGACCCAGTTTGATTTGCGCCAGCAGCGCCAGGTGATCGTAAATTACCCACTCATCGACGATTTTGCCGTTGATAATGTGGTAGTGAGACATGCCCATCACGAACAGGCGTTCGCCGGTCGGTTTACCCAGCTCGCCATAGCCCAGGTGGTGGCCCTCAATGATCCAGCGAACCGCCACTTTGGTGCCGCCCTCATCGCACGGGTTGGAGCAGATATGCTGCGGCAGCCAGGCGCCGTCAGGGATCATGCCGATCAGCGCCAGCGTCTGGTGCGTCACGGAAGCCGTGCCGTACAGCTCTTTCATCAGCGGACCGTGCCACTGGACGTTCGGCGCATAGACCTCTTTGATCTTGCCAGCATCCGGCGGTTGTAGATTTCGTGCAGCCAGCGCAGGCACTGCTCTTCGGTATCGGTATGGGCAATGGAGACATCACAGACCATTTCCGGGGGATACTGCCCAGCATGCGGCATTTTCGCCGATGTCGGTGACGCGAAAGCCCTTGTCAAACTGCTCCTTCGCCATGTTGAAGGCAATCTCGTCGGTGTTCAGCCCCAGCTGCTTCATCAGCGACATGTTGTCGCTCACCACCCACTCCCGGTAGATTTTGTTTTCGTGGATCATGCAGTCGGCCACGGTGCGGGTAACGAAGGTGCGGTTGGTCGGTTTACCTAAATGGCTGAACTGCGTATGGCGGCCGCTGCCGGTCACCAGGTGCGAGGTTATAGAGCCATCGACGTCGTTGCCGTTCCAGATAACCTGTGTCGCCATGCCGCGGCGTTCCGGGAACGCACCAGGCGCTGAAGCGTATCCTGCACACCTGCTCGCGGGTATAGAGCGTGCCCAGCGCGTTATATAAGACGCAGTTGTGCGTATAGTGGGTATAAATTAACCCCACGTCGCGTTCATCCCATATTTTATGGGTGCAACGCACGATGTAATCGACAATATCGGTATAACAATCATCGAACCCCGTAATGATTGTACGCGCTGGCGTTTCTCCGGCACTAAATCGATAAAGTCCGGCGCTCAACTGTAATACGGGTTCTTCGCGGATAAGTTTATTATTTTTTCTCAGGTACGGCTGGAGCTTTATTTGTTGCTTCGGTTGAAGACATGCGTTCTCCTGCTTCTGTTTTCAGACAATACGATCCGCACCCGAAATGGATGGAGAAGTGAGCCGCAATAAATATTGCGGCGGATTTAACACACGTTCAGATAAGAAAGAGTGCGGAGACTTACCTCCGCTTAATTAACGATTTGTGACAGATAGCTAATTCATCATACCCAGATATTCGCGAATAATTAAACCATCGCGTAATTCAAGCTGGCTGATACCGGTAATGGAGACCGGTTTACGGGTTGGCACGCCAAATTTACCGTAGCCGTCGTGCCAGGTCAGGAGCGACCAGCGCAGCGAAATGCGCACCGGCTCGTTGGGATCCCGGCGCACGATCAAATGGTGTAGCTGCACTTCGCTGTCCGCAAAGGATGCCCGATAGCCTGACAGCAGCGCGGCGATCTCCTGCTCTCCGGTGCCGATGCTGTGCCCAGGCGCATACAGCGTGGCGGCAGGATGGTACAGGCCCGGCACGGTACCACTGTTGCCTCCCGCCCACATGTTCAGATAACGCTCCACCACGCCGGCGACAGGCCCCTCAACATCATCACCTTCCGGCCCACCCGCCCAGCGGGCGTCGAGCGTTTCGGCGCTTTCGCGGGCAATCCCCAGTTGATTCTGCATAACACCCAGGTTGCGGGCAAACTCCTGCACGTTAAGCCCCAGCTGCGCCACTATTGCCGCCCGGTCCTGCAGCAGCCACTCCTGGCGCACTGCCCCTTCGGCGCAAATACGATCTGCCCAGGTGCGCACCCAGACGGTTTTCCCGGTCGGCGGGCCAAAGAAGCCCTCTCCCTGATGGCGAATACAGGCGATGGTTCGCTGGGCGGCGTAATGCTCATCGCCTGGGTTTTGCGTCGCCAGGATGTCTTCCGTTAGCACGGTGCGCTGGGGGAAGCTGTGCATCGCCTCCAGCGTCAGGCGCATAAACTGCGGCAGATCGGTGAGCTGTTTCTCCGGGGTGATAAAGACCACCGGCGTGGCGTAAAAGTCAGCCAGTTGACCAATGTCCTTCTGCTCCCAGACCACGTGCGTCAGGGTGCGAATAAACTGTTGAATGGAGTCGAACTGGGGGCTGAACCCTGGCAATCTGCTCATTTGTCCTCCTGGGTCTGGAACACGTAATTACCCTCTGCGTCGATAGTGCCCCTATGCGGGCGGCGCGCTGAGTGGCGAACCACCAGCCGGCCCGGGACGATAACCTGTTCGGGTTCAATAGTGCCGCTGTCGATCTGCTTCAGCAGGAGATCCACCGTGGCGGCAACCATCGCCTCTACCGGCTGCGAGGCCGACGTTAAGGCATATGAGGCCCAGCCGGACGGGCCGATATCGTCATAGCCAATGATGGAGACATCCTCCGGGATGCGCAGGCCAAACTCGTAACGCGCCACGTCCATCACGATAACGGCCATATGGTCGTTGGCGACAAAGATCGCATCCGGTGCGGGCGAGGCAGAAAAGAGCGCGTAAGCCGCGCGGGCGGTCTGGTGCGCATCGTAGTTACCATTAACCACCCGGACGTCCTCCACCCCCTGCTCCTGCAGAGCGGCCAGATACCCCCGTTGACGGGCCAGGTTGACGGACGAATCCGCCACGCCGCCCACGTAAGCAAACCGCTGATGACCTGCCGCCAGTAAAAATTCGGCAATCTGCCGGGCGGCCGCCTCGTTATTGCTGTTAACGCTCGAGGCCATGCCGCTCTCTTCGCTGCGGTTAAACAGCACCACCGGGATGCCCGCAGCCAGACACTCCTCCGACAGATCCAGCGACAGCGTCACGAGGCCAGCACAATCCCATCCACACGGTACTGCATGATCTGGTCGAAAATGCGGTCAACGTTTCCTTCCCGATCGCCGACAAACAGCAGCAGGTGATAATTCAGCGTGTCCAGCTTTTGCGCCAGCGCCTCCAGCACCTGCGGGTAAAACTGGTTATCAAAGTAGGAGATCACTACGCCGATGATCCGCGAGCGGGCGGTGTTGAGCGAACGCGCTATGGCGTTTGGCCGGTAACCCAGCTCCCGCGCCGCCTTCAGCACTTTCTCACGGGTGGCCGGTGAAATGCTCGCCCCGGGCGTGAAGGTGCGGGAGACTGCCGACTGTGATACGCCCGCCAGTTGCGCCACCTGTTGTGAGGTCACCGCTGTAAAAGTCTTACGTTTCATTACTCTGTGTTCCTTATCCCTTTCGCTTCCCCATTCTGGCACAGATTCAAGACCGTTAAACCGAACAGCCGCCCTGTTCCCCGCAAAACGGTGCCTCAGGAAGCGGGTACTTTTTATACTTACACCATCTTTTGCATGCGTATGCAACAGCCAGAATTATTTTTTTCACAATGGTGACAAACAGCCTTTACAAAATTGAAACCTTTTCGTACTTCAATTTTTGAATACGTATGCAGCGCAGTTTTCACACCGTCATGGTACCGGGCAGATTGGGCAGTATCCAAAAGGAGTGAGCCGGTAAAAGGTTGTACTTGGCTGGTTATAACCCATTACTTTTTAAGAGGTTCACAACCATGTTTCGAGCACTGTTACGCCGACCGGAAGCCCGGCTGTTCTTTATCATCAGCGTATTGTTTTTTATCTGTATTCATAGCATTGATGCGTTTCTGGCCCCGATGATGATCAATCAGGGGATGGAGCCGCAGGTGATGGGGATCATCATGGGGGCCAGCGGTCTGGCGACCCTGCTAATCCGCTTCCCGCTGGGGATTGTTTCCGATGTGGTGAAGAGTCGAAAAATCTTCATCCAGTTCGCGCTGGTTCTGCCGATCATCGCCTGGCCTCTTGCCTGGCTGGAGCCGAACGCCCTTACCCTGTATCTGGCGAAAGCGGCAGACGGGGTGACCGCGGCTACCTGGGTACTCTACAACATCCTGTTTATTCGCTACTTCGACCAGAAAGAAGCGCCGGCCGCCGTGGCGCTGCTGGCGTTGGCCGGGCCGCTGGGGGTGTTCCTCGGCAACTGCATCGGCGGTCTGTTAATTCACTATTTTAATAACAACATCGCCTTTTTCGTCTCCTGCGTCTCGGCGCTGGTGGCGCTGATCCTGACCACCCGCATTCGCGACGTGCATGACCCGGTCAAAGCCCCGACGCTGAAAGCCTGTATCGCCGGTGCGCGCGTGCAGCTGGCCGACCGTTCGGTGTGGTTGATTGGTATTCTGGCCACCCTCGTCATCCTGGTGCCCTTTGCCACCCGCGATACGCTGACGCCGATCTACGCCGAGCAACTGGGCGGGCGGGCCGGGATCTTAACGCTGCTCAGCAATATCCATCTGATCTTCTATGCCCTGGCAATTGCCCTGTGCAGTAGCGTGTTCTATCAGCGTCTGGGTCTGATGAAAACGGCGGTGCTGGGCATTGTGCTGCAGGTGGTGTCGACCTTTGGCATCCCCTTCACCAGCAATCTGTATCTGATCTATCTGTTACAGGCTCTGGCCGGATTCTCCTTCGGGATGGCGTTTGCGGCCTTTATGTCCCTGAGCGTGGTCAACACCACCTCCGATGAACAGTCCACGCGGATGGGGCTGTTCCAGACCATCTACTCCTGCGGCATGTTTGCCGGGCCGGTGATCATGGGGGTGATGATGCAACACATTAACCTGTCGTCCGGTTATCTGTTTATTGCCGCCCTGTCTGTCGTCGCGGCGCTGGCGACCCCGCTCTCCGTCCGCTGGGTTAATTCCCGTAAAACACCCGCAACGGCTGAATTATCGATTAACAGTTCCAGTTCCCTCGCGCCCGCGCGCGACCAGTAAATTTTATTTCCGATGACATTATCCCGGCCCGCCGGGAGGGTATCCCTCATCATAAATACAGAAGGAAAATAGTGTGGCTTATAGACTTAAAACCAGTAAACCCATTCAGGAACGTCAGGATGCACAGCGACAAATAAGGGAGACGGTGGAGCTTATTCTGGCGGATATAGAAAAACGCGGGAATAAAGCCATTCGCGAATTATCGGTAAAATTTGATCGCTATGACCGGCAAGATTATCGCCTGACGGAGGCGGAAATCAATGCCTGCATCGGCAAATTAAGTCGTCAGGATATTCGCGATATTGAATTCGCCCAGGAGCAGGTCTTTAATTTCGCCCGGGCGCAAAAAGACTGTCTGCGCGATCTGGAAATTGAAACCCGCCCCGGGGTGATCCTCGGCCATAAAAACATCCCGATTAATGCCGTGGGCTGTTATGTCCCGGGCGGGAAATATCCGCTGCTGGCCTCGGCGCACATGTCGATTATTACTGCCAACGTCGCGGGCTGCTCCCGCATCGTCAGCTGCGCCCCGCCGTTCGGTGGCGAGCCGGCTCCGGCGATCGTGGCGGCGCAAAAAATGGCCGGGGCGACGGAGATCTACGCCCTCGGCGGCATTCAGGCGATTGGCGCGATGGCGCTGGGCACCGATACACTGGCGCCGGTGGATATGCTGGTCGGCCCCGGTAACGCCTTTGTGGCAGAGGCCAAACGCCAGCTGTTTGGCCGGGTTGGCATTGATCTCTTCGCCGGTCCAACCGAAACCCTGGTGATTGCCGATGACACCGTTGACGCCGAAATCTGCGCCACCGACCTGCTGGGACAGGCCGAACACGGCGTTACCACCCCCGCCATTCTGCTGACCAACTCAATGGCACTGGCCAAAGAGACGCTGCGGGAGATCGACCGTCTGCTGGAAAAACTCCCCACCGCCGATATTGCCCGCCAGGCCTGGCACGACTACGGAGAGATCATCGTCTGCGACAGCTACGACGAAATGCTTGCCGAGGCCGATTGCATCGCCTCTGAACACGTGCAGGTGATGACCGACCGCGACGACTGGTTCCTCGCAAACCTCACCAATTTCGGCGCACTGTTCCTCGGCCCGCGCACCAACGTCGCCTACGGCGACAAGGTCATTGGCACCAACCACACCCTGCCAACGCAAAAAGCCGCGCGTTACACCGGCGGCCTGTGGGTCGGCAAATTCATGAAAACCTGTACCTGGCAGAAGGTCCTCAGCGATGAGGCAACTGCGGAGATCGGCAGCTACTGCTCGCGGTTATCACTGCTGGAGGGCTTTGCCGGACACGCCGAGCAGGCCAACGTTCGCGTGCGTCGCTACGGTCAGACAGAGGTGCCCTACGCCACCCCTGCCCCGGTCAGAGAGAAGGTGTAACCCATGACCTTTCCTGAGATGCCCTCCTTTGGCCTGCACGGCAAGCGCGCCCTGGTGACGGGCGGCTCCAGAGGACTGGGGTTCGCCTGCGCCATCGCGCTGGCCCACGCCGGGGCGGAGGTGTGGATCGCCGCCCGTGATCGCCAGGCGCTGGAGGCCGCCGCCGCATTCGCCGCAGAACACGGGCGGGTATTGCACCCGGTGGCGCTGGATATTACCGATGTCGCGCAGGTCGGGGCGGTGCTCGCTGAACTGCCCGTTTTCGACATTCTGGTGAACAGCGCCGGGCTGGCGCGCCACGAGCCGTTCCTGGATGCAAGCGAGGCCAGCTTCGACGCGGTAATGGCGGTCAACGTGCGGGCCACTTTCTTTATCAGCCAGCGGGTAGCAGCGCGGATGCGTGACCAGCGGATCGCCGGGTCGATCATTCATCTCTCCTCGCAGATGGGGCACGTCGGCGGTCCGCGTCGCAGCGTCTACTGCGCATCGAAATTTGCGCTGGAGGGGTTAACCAAAGCCATGGCGCTGGAGCTGGGTGAAGACGGGATCCGGGTCAACACCCTCTGTCCAACCTTTATTGAGACCGCACTCTCTGCGCCGTCGCTGGCCGAACCCGATTTTCGCCGCTACGTGCTGGATAACATTACGCTGCGCCGTCTGGGCAAACTGGAAGACATCATGGGACCCGTGGTGTTTCTGGCCTCCGACGCCGCGGGGATGATCACCGGCAGCGCGCTGATGGTTGACGGCGGCTGGACCGCAACGTGAGGCATGAGATGGAAAAGAGTCATCGCACCCTGCCGCTGGTGCTGATTGGCGGCACGCTCTGTAACGCCCGGCTCTGGCAGCCGGTTCTCGACCAGCTCAATGTGTCTGCTGCGATCTGCCCTGAGCTAACGACAGACACCTCGGCTGTGCAGGCTTCGCAGCGGTTGCTCGCCAATCTGCCGCCGCGTTTCCTGCTGGCCGGTTTCTCACTGGGGGCGATAGTGGCGCTGCAGATGGCCGCCGACGCCCCAGGGCGGATTGCCGGGCTGGCGCTGCTGTCGGTCAACCCCCTTGCCGACCGACCGGAAAATACCGCACCCCCGGCGTGAGGCGGTGAACGCCGCCCGGCAACAGGGGCTGACGCACTGGCTCTCCGCCAGCCTGTGGCCGAAGTACGTCCGCGCCGTCACGTACGGATGATCAGGCCTTACACGATCTCATCTGCCGGATGGCAAGAGGAAAGTGCCTCGATACTTTCGTCACGCAAACAGAGATCGCTCTGACCCGGCGGGATAATCGCGGGCGCTGGCCTCACTCGCCTGCCCCATCATCGTTATTAACGGCGTGCATGACCCTATTTGCAACGCCCCATCCACCACCAGTTGGTTGCCCAAAGCGCCCCGCAGGCGAGATGCGTCACCCTCACCTCTGCCGGGCACTTTACGCTGCTGGAGGCGCCCGAAGAGGTTGCGCGCCCCCGGCTACGCCAGTGGATTCAGGAGTGTTCAGATGCGCAAGAATAAACTCAGGGCGGAGCATAAACAACGCCGCCATTATCAACGGCTGGCTGGCGATCCCTCCAGCTACAGCGCCGAGATCCTCCGGCCATCAGGGCTATGACGCCGTGACCGTCGATCTCCAGCACGGCATGATCGATTCGCCAGCGCCCTGTCCATGTTGCAGGCGCTCTCCGCCACTCCGGCGGTGCCGCTGGTGCGGGTTGCTGATAACGATCCGGCGCAGATCATGCGCATGCTGGATGCCGGTGCTTACGGCATTATCTGCCCGATGATCTCCACCCGGAAGAGGCCCGACGCTTTGTCGCCGCCTGCCGCTACCCGCCGCTGGGCAACCGCTCTTTTGGTCCGGCACGCGGCTTGCTGTACGGCGGGGCCGATTACCCGCAGCCACGCCAATGACGAAATTCTGACGCTGGCGATGATCGAAACCCGCGAAGGGCTGGCGAATCTTGACGCGATCCTGGCCACCGAGGGGCTGGATGGGGTGTTTATCGGCCCTAACGATCTCTCCCTGACGTTGACCGGCAGCGCCAGCGCCGAATCCCGTCACCCGGAGATGCTGGCCGCCGTTGAGCGGGTGGTCAGCCAGTGTCGCCAGAGGCAAAAAATCGCCGGGATCTTTTGTACCTCCGGCGAAGCTGCCGCCCGACGTATCAGCGAAGGTTTCCAGTTTGTCACCCCTGCCAACGATGTCATGCAACTTGGCCGCGCCTCGCGCGAGGCTGTCGCCCAGGCGCGCGGCAACGCTATCCCCACTACCGGCCGCATCAGGCTATTAACAGGAGAGAACATGAAAGCACGTCACATTACCCCGGAACAGGCCAGAAGCCGTCTGGTTGCCCCTGAAGATATGGTCTCCTGCAATCTGGCGTTTATCGATTGCAAACTTCCCGGCTCGCACCTGAAGCAGAACTACTCCTTTATTGGCCCGGGCGTAACCCAGTCGTCTGCCCAGATGGTAAACATCCCGGAGCCGCACGGTTTTAACATCGGTGCCGCAGCCATGCCGAAAGGGGTAACCAATAACCTGCACCTGCACTTCACCGCCGAAGTGTTTTTAATTCATGAGGGCACCTGGCGTTTTCGCTGGGGAGCGAACGGTGAAAACGAAGCGGAGTTCAGCGCCCCGGCCATTCTTTCGATACCGACCTGGATCTTCCGCGGCTTTACCAACGTCAGTAAAGAAGAGACCTGCGGCATGGTCTACACGGTGCTGGGCGGTAACCACACCGGGGGGATCATCTGGCACCCGTCGATTCTGGACGCGGCCAGCGAGTACGGCCTGTACCTGAGCAAAGAGAATATGCTCATCGACGTGAACGCGGGGGATACCCTGCCTGAACCGTCGGCGCTGCTCGCGCCGCTGCCGGCAGACGAGATCGCCGCCCTGCGTCACTACTCTGTTGAAGAAATGCGCCAGCGGGCGGTGACCGGGGAGGATCGTCAATGGTCTGCGGCGGGGTTACTTGATTCGGTCCTGCCGGGCCACGGCGGTGAGATCGCGCCGGTGATTGGGTTCGGCATCAGCCAGGACAAACACGCGGCCCCCGCCATCGTCAACCCACACGGCTTCTCGGTAGAGTGGCTGCGCCTGGCGGCAGATCACGTGGTCGGTCGTCACCTGTGCCCGGATGTGCAGGTGATCATGGTCTTTAAGGGAACCCTGGAGGTGACGTGGAATGTGGAAGGGGAAGAGGTGAGTATTATCGCCCCTGAGCGTTCCGTTATTTCAGTGCCGGAGAACAGCTGGCGGCGTTATCGTGCGCTGGACGGCGACATGGAGTGCATTCTGACCACCCAGGGCGATCAGCGTAAGCGCATCTACTGGGATGAGAAGGTGCTTGAACAGGCCAGAGCCGCCAATCGCTGTCTTGATCCAGACGGTTACGTAACGGCAGTGGATCTGTTGCCTGAAACGGCGCGCCGCGCGGGTCGCAGACTGGAGGCCTTGCCTTAAGCGGAGTCAGGGCGGGTCATCCCGCCCTGAACGTGGAGATTTACTCGAAGTAAACGCCCGGGTTATCGGACAGGGAGACGAAGGTTTCGAATCTTTATCCAGGGCGAGGATCCTACCGCTTTCGATATCATAAAACCCAGCCGTGCAGGCGGATGGCGTTGTTACGCAGACCGACCGCCACGGAAGGGTGAGTTTTGATGTTGCTAAGCTGGGCGAAAACGTTCTCCCTGCACCATGGCATTCACTTTGTCAGTCGGGTTTTCCCAGCTTTTATTTTCCACCACCGCTTTGGCGGCATCGGAGTAACGCAGCCAGTGCGACACGGCAGGCATCGGTTCCAGGTTAGCGTTGTCGGCAATCGCTTTCATCGCGCCGCAGTTGGAGTGGCCGCAGATCACGATGTCAGTGACACCCAGCGCCACGACGGCGTATTCGATGGTGGCGGAAACACCGCCTGGCTCTGGCCCGAAAGGCGGCACGATGTTGCCAGCATTACGAATGACAAAGAGCTGTCCTGGATCCTGCTGGGTCACTAATTCCGGCACCAGACGGCTGTCAGAACAGGAGATGAAAAGCGCTTTGGGATTCTGGCTGGAGGCCAGACTACGGAAGAGGTCTTTACGTTGGCGGAAAAACTTCTTTTTGAAAGCTGAGAAAACCTTCAATGATATGTTGCATAGCAATGTCTCATTTTTTTGTGATTGTACAGGCATGATCGAGATCACGGTTTTTTGAGTTTACCCACCGCGCCCGAGTTCAGACAAGCAATATATTTCTGGACGGACCGTATGACAATCTCCCGCGCATCGGCAGAAATGTTCTGCCCTTCAAAGGCGCCGTAGAGACGTTCGAAGCGCGCATTGTCCAGGTGCGCAGCGATCTCGCTCACCGCGCTTGCCGGCAGCGGCAGCATATTCGGATAGCTCCACATAAAGGAGACCGCGTCTTTTCCCGGGGTCACCTGCAGGATATCGCCCGCCAGTAGCACGCCCCCGTCCTGGTTCCAGTGCAGCACCGTGCCTCCGGCAAAATGCCCGCCAAGCCTGACCAGGGTGACGTCAGGCATAATCTCCAGAGAATCCCCCTCCCAGAAGCGCAGCGCGGGACTGTCCCGCATCACCCACTGCCGATCGCTTCCATGCAAATACACCGGCGCATCAAAGGCTGCGGCCCAGTCCTGCATGGTGGTGTAGTAGTGCGGGTGCGAGATGGCAATGGCGTCGATCCCGCCCAGCGCCGTCACCAGCGCGTGGGTGGCAGGATCGAGGTTGGCGATGCAGTCCCACAGCACGTTACCCTGCGGGGTTCGCAGCAGGATCGCCCGCTGGCTTATGGCAAAGGCGGGAACGGTTTTGAGGCTCAAAAAGACCGTCTTCGAGCTGTTGCCACTTATTCGTGTGGGTGGTAGTCAGGGTAGTGAAATCCACCCATTCCTGCCCCGTCGCGGGCACATACTGGCGTTCATCCTCGCAAATGGCGCACTGTTGCGGTTCGCGGGCCACGTCGTACGACGTGCCGCAGGTTTTGCAGATGGTGATCATGACGTCTCCTTAGCCGAATACTGCATGAGTATGGCAAGGATTATCCTTATGTGCGCTGGCGTGCCTTAGCCCGGTATTTTGCTCTATAATACGACCTGGAACAAAAACCGAACAAAGCAGGTAAATGATGGAAATTGATCTTAACAATCTGGTGTTTGACGGGCTGGATGAAGCAGAAGAACGTAACGCAGAACGCCTTGAAGACGCTGATAAAAAAGCGCAGGCAATTGTAGCGGACGATGACTGCGGCGACGCCTGCAAGATCTGATGTAAAACGCCCCGGACGATTGCCGGGGCGTTACGTTTCAGGCCCACGCAAGCGCAACGCCGCCGGCACTGATTACGACTTATTCATACCGTCGATTGCTTGCTGAGCGCAGGCTTCATCCAGATGCCCACCCGGCGCACCGCCAATTCCGATAGCCCCGATCACCTCCTCTCCTTCCTTAACCGGCAAACCACCCGCCAGCAGCAGCAGGCCCGGAATATCACGCAGGTTCTGCGCGCCCGCGTTGCTCTGGGCAGACTCCATCACTTTGCCCGAGGCATTTTTGGTGCTGAGGGCGGTGAACGCTTTCATCTCGCTGGCTTTCAGGGTATGTGGACCGGCATTGTCCGTGCGCTGTACCGCTTTCACCACCCCGGCACGATCCACCACCGTGACGCTGACCTGATAATTTTTGGCCGTACAGGCCTGAATGGCCGCGCTGGCTAACGCGTTCGCCTGGGTCAGGGAGAGACTCTTTTGCGTAACGGACTGGGCATGCGCCGATATGCTGACCATCCCTGCTACACATGCTGCCGCCATCATCAACTTTTTCATCGCACATCCTCTGGTAAGTGGAAACAGAGGCAGCGTACCGAAGCGCGCGATGAAATGTTATTCGGTCGATTACGCAGTTATCCTGGTAGTTCTACGGATGGCAATTTGTCGTATTCCCGGATGGCCTGCACCAGACTTGAGACTCCCAGCTTAACGAACACCGCTGCCCGGTGGGCCTTCCACCGTGCGGGGCGAGAGATTCAGGCGGGCGGCGACCTCCTTGTTACTGCTCCCCTCCATCAGGGCCAGTAGCACCTCGTGTTCCCGGGCGGTGAGCTGTTCAAAGAGCGCCCTGACCCGTTTTGCCTCCTGCCAGCGCACCACCCGCTGCTGGCTCTCTGCCAGCGCGACGGTAATGGATTCGATTAGCTTGTCGGCATCCAGCGGCTTGGTGAAAAACTCAAACACCCCATTATGAAACGCCCGCCGACAGGCATCGATCGTGCCATGACCGGTCATCAGGATCACCGGCAGCAGCGGCCAGGGCCATGCCCCCTCCTCCAGCCAGGCCAGGCCGCCTTTGCCCGGCATCCGCATATCGAGCAACAGGCAGCCGGTCAGCGCTTGTTCAGCGCAGTGGGCGGCCATAAACGCCGCAATACTTTCATATGGCTCGACGCGCCCAGTTCATCCCCGACAGCAGAAAAACCAGCGACTCCCTGACCGACGCATCATCATCAATTAACCAGATGACGTTATCCATCTACCTGACTCCCGTAATAAGCAAACTGCAACCGGACCCTGGCGCCGCCTTCCGGGGCATTATCCAGCGCCAGCGTGCCATTCATTCTGGTGACTAACGACTCCGTTAGGGTCATGCCCAGGCCAGTACCGCCCTCCTCGCCCGCTGTAAAAGGGCATAAAGGCGTTGTGTAGGGCGTCCGGGGTAAAGCCCGGCCCGCCGTCAGTAATGTCGATATGGATAACATCGCCGTTGCGCAAGCTGCGGATATGCACCCAGCCCGCCGCACGTTCCTGCTGCGCCTGGATGGCGTTGCTGAGAAGGTTGTGCAGCACCTGCTCCAGCCACAGCCGGTCGGCACAGAGCGTGCGGGCATCCGCGGCAAAGTCCATGGGTAAGGCGAATGTGTCTGGCGGTGCGCTCGTGCTCCAGCAAATTCCCGACCTGTTGCCAGCAACTGACCAGATCCACGTCGCCAAGGGTGACTGTCTCCTGGGTAACGTGTTCGCGAAAGCGGGTCAGTAGATCATCTATCCGCCGGGTTTGCACCAACGCCGACCCGAGCGCCTGAGACACCGCCTCTGGATTGCCCTGCCGCAACTGGCGCTGCGCCCCCTGGATCCAGGTCTGGGCTGCCGTCAGGGGCTGGTTGATCTCATGCACAATCCCTGCGGTGATCTCCCCCAGGGTGTTGAGCCGGGCATGCTGATAATACCTGGCGCGCTGGTCGGCGTTTTGCCGTTGCTTACGCTGCCAGAGGATCACCCCGCCCGCCGCAATCACCACGGCCCACCCCAGCCAGAGCAGTAAAAACGGCAGCAGGGCAATGTCCAGCCACGCCGGTCGGGCGTCGGCCCGCAGGATAAAGGGTTGGGTATGCAGCGTAAATTGACGCTGCCAGTGCCAGAAGGCGTCTGCCGGGGGTGGCGACGCGTCACCACGCAGATCGAGCGCGAGACGGGTAAAATGCGGCCTGGCACTGATCACCGACCGGGTATCGATCAGCACGCGGATTTGTCGCCAGGGGTTGTAGAGCCAGTATTGCGTGTCACCCACAGGCTCCACCCGCCCGGCGTCGAGGGCGCGTCCCTGGGTCTTTTGCAGGTCGAGGATTTGCGGGAATTTTTTACGCAGCGCCGCAAGATCTTCATCGCCATTCAACAGCGGCAGTACCGACTCATTCTGGGTGAGAACCGCGCCAGCCTCAGTAAAGGCCAGGGCAAAATCCCGGTCCAGATCCCAGAACTGACGGCGTATCTGTTCGGCATACAGCAACACCGCTGCTCAGAAGACAGAGCACAAGCCAGATCAGGATCCCACGTTTTTGAAAATTTTGGCTGTTCATTCATTTAACTGGCGCAGGGAGAAGACGCCAGAGACCTTAGCAGGAAGCCAGGCCGGGGACAAAACTTGCGGTGTTTTTTGGATGTTAGCGTCCCAGAATGGCGAGATGTGCGCGGTAGAACGCACACCTCGTTCCAGTAGGTTTCCCGCACCAGGCGGTGTTCAGCGTTGCGTTTGCTCATGGAACCACTCCGGGTCGATGGTGGCGATGTCCACGCCATAGAGGCTGGCAACCGGCAAAATGGATTCAATAATACGTTGCGCGCTGTTCTCTGTGGCCTTCCGGTGGCGCTGCAAAAAACCGCCGTAACCTACTCATCAGTCTGTTCAATGCTGTGTTCCTCTTTGCTCCAACCTGAATGCAGTTAAACAGCAATCGCCTGCCCAGTGAAATGCCGATTCCGGCAGAGGATTTGCGTGAATTGCAAAAGCACGCCATCCGTTTATTGAAGCGTAACAGACTGTTCATGCGTGTTTTTATAGAGCAAAGACAAACTTGGCATTTGGCGGCCAGGGGTGATGATGGAAGCGTATCCAGCTGGCCTTTATCGTTAACGTGCCGGAACTGACGACAGTGGCAGGTCAGGTGAACAACCGGGTGCAGATTTACCCGGCGGCTATTTTGGTCTATACAGGCGTGGTGTATTAACCTGCTGTGCAGTGGGATTGAACAGCTGGCAAAACGCTGACGGTTTAACCGGCCAGCGCTTTCACCACGGTTTCCATCGCCTGGGTGGTTAACTCACTGCGTTTTACTCGCTGGTTCGCCAGCGAGGTGCGCAGGACCCCGGCGATAACAATATGCTTTGGCTCCTGCCCGAGATCGCGCATCTCAAGAACGACTTTGCCTACCACGCGACACATCTCCTGATACAGCGCTTCGTCTTTGGTTACATTGCCCATGATCTTCACTCCATTGCCCGAAAACGCCAGCTTAAAGCATTCATTAGTCTTATACAAAAAAGAAGCCCGGCGAGAAACTCACCGGGCTTTTTAAAAGCAGAATCAGGGGATTAGTTGTTAACCGGGATCACTGCGCCTTTGTATTTGGTGCGGATCCAGTCCTGAATTTCTTTTGAGTGCAGGACATCGACCAGCGCCACGATGTCCTTCTTTCTTCTCATCCGCCCACGGTGCACGGTGATGATGTTGGCGTACGGGTTGTTTTCACCGCTCTCCAACCGCGATCGGGTCGTGAACCGGATCCAGACCGGCGTCGATGGCGTAGTTGGCGTTGATCACCACCGCAGCCCTTCGTCATTGTTGTACATCTGCGGCAGCAGAGAGGCTTCAACGTTCGGGGTGAACTGCAGTTTTTTCGGGGTTCTCTACGATATCGCTGATGCGCGCGGTCACTTTGTCGATGCCCGGCTTCAGTTTGATCACACCCTCTTTCTCGAAGATAGAGAGGATACGGCCTTCTTCAGAGACGGCATCACGCATGATGATTTTGCCGCCTTCCGGCAGGTCTTTCAGCGATTTGTATTTTTTGGAGTAGATGCCGATCCGGCTCGATGTGGATCGCACCGGCGCTGACGAAATCGTACTCTTTATCACCGGCGTGATCTTTCAGCACGCTGTTGAGATAGGGAATGTGCTGGAAGTAGTTGGCGTCGATGTCACGACCCGCCAGCGCGGTGTTCGGCAGGATGTAATCCTGGAACGGTTTGATCTCCAGGTCGATACCCTGCTTCGCCAGAATCGGCTTCGCCTGCTCAAGGATTTCGGCGTGCGGGTGTTGGACGCCCCCACGGTCAGGGTATCAGCCCAGGCGGCAAAGCTCAGGGCGCTCAGGGTTGCTGCGGCAATCAACGTCAGTGTTTTTTTCATGATGATGGTTCCTGTGTTTGTATTATTAGCGTTTATCTAACAGTGAAGTAATGATGTCGCCGCAGAACTGGATAATGAAAACGATGATCAGAATGGTCACCGTTGCCACCAGCGTGACGTCACCATGGTTACGCTGGAATCCTTCCAGATAAGCCAGATTTCCCAGACCACCGGCACCAATCACCCCCGCCATTGCGCTGTAACTGACCAGTGCAATCAGCGTTACCGTGATCCCGGAGACCAGGGCTGGGGATGATTCCGGCAGTAAAACCCGAAAAATTAAGGTACTCAGACGGGCGCCCATTGAGCGCGTCGCCTCGATCACCCCTTTGTCCACTTCACGCAGGGCGATCTCCACCAGACGGGGCGTAGAACGGCGCAGCACCGACAATCAGCGCGGGCAGCGCCGCATTTGCCCCGAGGATGGTCCCCACGACGGTTTTGGTGAAGGGGATCAGCAGCACAATCAGGATGATGAACGGGATCGAGCGGAATACGTTCACCACAATCGAAATCACGCTGTAAACCGTGCGGTTGTGGAACATGCCACCCCGGGCGGTTAAAAACAGCGCCAGGCCGAGGACCAGGCCAAGCACGAAGGTCGCGACGCCGGAGAGCGCTGTCATGTAGAGCGTTTCCAGCGTGGCGGCCCACAGCTGGTCCCATTTCAGGTGCGGAAAAAGATTCTCAGCCATGTTTAATTACCTCGCCTTCAATATCACTGTGCTGCAAATCGGCGAGGATATTGTTCAGTTGTTCTTCTGTTGCCACCACGTGAAGCCAGAGCTGGCCGAACACGCCGTGAGCGGTTTGGGTCATTTTGCCGTGCAGGATGTTGAACGGCAGGCCGTAGCGCAGGGTCAGCTCCCCGACAATCGGCTTGTGGGTGCTGTGGCCGGTGAAGGTCAGCTTGATGACGGTGCCTTCCAGCTCATTCGCCAGCTCCGTATTAAAGGTCTCTTCTTCAGCGTACTGGCTGACCTGACGCACAAACTGTTGCGTAATCGGCTGCTGCGGGTGGGTAAAGACCTGCAGCACTTCGCCCTCTTCCACCACTTTGCCATTTTCCATCACCGCCACGCGGTCGCAGATTTTGCGCACCACGTGCATTTCATGGGTGATGAGAACAATGGTCAGCCTGAAACGACGGTTAATGTCGAGGAGCAGATCGAGGATCTGATCGGTGGTCTGCGGATCCAGCGCTGAGGTGGCTTCGTCGCAGAGCAGAACGTCAGGGCTGTTCGCCAGCGCACGGGCAATGCCGACGCGCTGCTTTTTGCCCGCCGCTGAGCTGGGAGGGATACGCCTGTTCGCGGCCTTTCAGACCCACCAGCTCTACCAGTTCCGCCACCCGGGCTTTAATTTTGGCTTTTGGCACCCCGGCAATCTGCATCGAGAAAGCGATGTTCTCGCTCACCGTGCGGGACCACAGTAGGTTGAAGTGCTGAAACACCATACTGATCTTCAGCCGCGCCTGGCGCAGGGCTTCGCCTTTCGCTGCGGAGATCTCTTGGCCCATTAATGGTCACGCTGCCCGTAGTCGGTTTTTCCAGACCGTTAAGCAGGCGGATTAAGGTACTTTTACCCGCGCCGCTGTAGCCAATAATGCCGTAAATCTGTCCCTGCTCTATCGCCAGGTTCACGTTGTCAACGGCCGTCAGCGCCACTTTTCCGTTGTCAAAAATCTTAGAAATATTCCTGAGTACTATCATTCTTAAGGTAATCCGTTCGCCTGTGGCGGTTTAGCAGTATGGATGTCCAAACGATAGTAAACAGCCGTTATTAGCTTTTAAATGAATGAAATGGAATATCTTATAACTTACAGCGATATGCCGCGTGGGCATTGGTATGGGCCGCAATGCATAAATTCAGCAATCCATAGTTTTTGGAACGAATATGTGGACTCGCCCAGTCTTTTTACGGCGTTTGACTGAAGGTTTTCCGCTGGCGCAACATCCTGAAAGGGAACCTTAACGCCTTGATAACAATCCTTTGTGAATCACCAGATAAAATTTTTGAAACGCTGTTTTTCTTTCCCTTTTGCGCATCTTTAAGCGTATAATGCGCGCCTAATCCCTGATGAATGGTTTCAGCGCTTGGACTACAAAAAACAAACGCATACAACTTTCCCTCTCTCCCTGGGCTGAAACACAGGCACACATTCTTCTGCACGCTCAATTGATGTCACCTATCCTTACTGCGTGTCATATAAAATTTTCGCAACACAGGTTTGACTCTGAGGCAATACGCCCCCGGAGCGAGATTTCCATATCCTTCTCAACTTAAAGACTAAGACTGTCATGAAAAAGACGAAAATTGTTTGCACCATCGGCCCGAAAACCGAATCTGAAGAGATGCTGACCAAAATGCTGGACGCCGGCATGAACGTTATGCGTCTAAACTTCTCTCACGGTGACTATGCTGAACACGGTCAGCGCATCCAGAACTTGCGCAACGTGATGAGCAAGACCGGTAAAAAAGCAGCAATCCTGCTGGATACCAAAGGTCCAGAAATTCGTACCATTAAACTGGAAGGCGGCAACGACGTTTCTCTGAAAGCGGGCCAGACCTTCACGTTCACTACAGACAAGTCCGTTGTCGGCAACAATGAAATCGTTGCTGTGACTTATGAAGGCTTCACCAGCGATCTGTCCGTTGGCAACACCGTCCTGGTGGACGACGGCCTGATCGGTATGGAAGTGACCGCCATCGAAGGCAAAAAACGTTGTTTGTAAAGTGCTGAACAACGGCGACCTCGGTGAAAACAAAGGCGTTTAACCTGCCAGGCGTTTCCATTGCCCTGCCTGCGCTGGCAGAGAAAGACAAACAAGACCTGATCTTCGGTTGCGAACAAGGCGTTGACTTTGTTGCGGCGTCCTTTATCCCGTAAACGTTCCGACGTGGGTTGAAATCCGTGAGCACCTGAAAGCGCACGGCGGCGAGCACATCCAGATCATCTCCAAAATCGAAAACCAGGAAGGCCTCAACAACTTCGACGAAATCCTTGAAGCCTCTGACGGCATCATGGTTGCGCGTGGTGACCTGGGCGTTGAAATCCCGGTTGAAGAAGTGATCTTCGCGCAGAAGATGATGATCGAGAAGTGTGTTCGTGCCCGTAAAGTGGTTATCACCGCGACCCAGATGCTGGACTCAATGATCAAAAACCCACGTCCAACCCGCGCAGAAGCTGGCGACGTGGCGAACGCCATCCTCGACGGTACCGATGCAGTAATGCTGTCCGGTGAATCCGCGAAGGGTAAATACCCGCTGGAAGCAGTTTCCATCATGGCCACCATCTGCGAGCGTACTGACCGCGTGATGCCTAGCCGTCTGGATAACAACAACGACAGCCGTAAACTGCGTATCACCGAAGCCGTGTGCCGTGGTGCAGTTGAAACTGCCGAGAAACTGGAAGCGCCACTGATCGTGGTTGCTACTCAGGGCGGTAAATCTGCGAAAGCCGTACGTAAATACTTCCCTAACGCGACTATCCTGGCCCTGACCACTAACGAGATCACTGCTCGTCAGCTGGTACTGAGCAAAGGCGTTGTGCCACACCTGGTGAAAGAGATCGCTTCTACGGATGATTTCTACCGTCTGGGTAAAGAAGTGGCCCTGCAGCTGGTTGAGCGTGGCCTGGCGCAGAAAGGTGACGTTGTGGTGATGGTTTCTGGTGCGCTGTACCAAGCGGCACCACTAATACCGCATCTGTTCACGTGCTGTAATAATATCGAACGAATTAATTTGTTTAAAAAGCGTCCTTCGGGACGCTTTTTTTATATCCGCTATCAGCCAAAGTTATTAAAAAAGCAAATCGGGTTTTTCTATTTAACGGGTACGGTTTCTAAGATGAATCCGATGAAAATAGTCTGTTTTTGCACAATATTTTTCACGAAATAGTCAAAACAGGTGTTTCTTTGAGCGAACGATCAAAAATAGGCATATTCCCATCAAAAAAATATTCTCAACCTAAAAAAACTTTGTGTAATACTTGTAACGCTACATGGAGATTAACTCAATCTAGAGGGTATTAATAATGAATCGTACTAAACTGGTACTGGGCGCGGTAATCCTGGGTTCTACTCTGCTGGCAGGTTGCTCCAGCAATGCTAAAAATCGATCAGCTGTCTTCTGACGTTCAGACTCTGAACGCTAAAGTTGACCAGCTGAGCAACGACGTGAACGCAATGCGTTCCGACGTTCAGGCTGCTAAAGATGACGCAGCACGCGCTAACCAGCGTCTGGACAACCAGGCTACTAAATACCGTAAGTAATAGTACCTGTGTTAATAAAATGGCGCACATTGTGCGCCATTTTTTTTTGCCCGCTATTTTGCTTTACTGAATTGCCTGCTCATGCCCACTCTGATTTGCTGATACCGGCAGCGGCGTGTTACGGGCTGACAAGCCGGTGCTCTGAACCTGAGACCCGACGCCTGTCGATACTTCTACCGGGATCCCCGCCCGCCGTGTCAACGCTTTATTCACCAGCAGCTTATCGCTCCCACTTTGCGACATAAACGACGCAAGCGCGCTGGATTGGGCGATTGCCAGAGTTTGTGGGTTTTCCCCCTCCTCCGACGCCAGAGGACGATGCACCTCAACGTAGCGCTTACCGTCCGGCTCCACGGAGAACTTCACCGGCTCATTGATGATCTGCACTCGCGTCCCTACGGACGTCTGGGCAAAAAGCGCTTTGATATCCGGGGCATTCATGCGCATACAGCCGGAACTGACGCGCAGCCCGACGCTATCCGGTGCGCTGGTGCCATGGATGAGGTATTCGCCGTTACCCACGCCCAGACGCAGTGCAAAGCGTCCCAGCGGGTTATTCGGCCCTGCGGGTACTACCGGGGGCAGTTTGATGCCCTTCTCCAGCGAGCGCGCTCTGATGCCCGCTGTGGGGGTCCAGGTCGGATTAGGGATTTTCTGACTGATGCGGGGTGACGGTGACCGGCGTATCCAGGCCCAGTTGCCCAATCCCCAACGGATAAACCTGCACGCTGTTTTCCCCCGGCGGATAGTAGTAAAGGCGCAGTTCCGCCAGGTTCACCACAATCCCTTCCCGGGGAGTATCGCGGGAGCAACATTTGCGACGGAATCGTAATCACCGTTCCCGGCGCAGGATAAACCGGCGCGATAGTATTATTGGTTTCGAGAATTAAGTGCGCAGCGGTATTAAACCGGCGCGCAATCGCCTGCAGATTATTATCCCCTTCCTGAATGACATACGTCTGGTTTTGCCCAATAAGACGACTGCCCGCCGGTGGCAAGGGATAATCCATCGCCCGGGCGCTATTAAGCGCGCTGAGCGAACCAAAAAGAATGAGAGTGACAAGGGACGCGCGCTTCATACTGAGATTCCTTATTCACTGACTGGACGTCAGAAAGCTGAAAAATCCACGAGGCGGGAACCACCTCGTGAAACAGAATGATAGCTGTCCTGTAAGTCTAGCTAATGTTGGCGGCTTTGGTGCGGATTGCGCGGATCATCGCCTCAAGTCCCTGCGAACGGGAAGGCGTTAAATGCTGGGTCAGCGCCATTTTTTCAAACCACGGGCGCACGTCGAAAGCGACAATATCCTGAGGGGACATCTGCTGATATAAAATAAACACGACAGCAATTAGGCCTTTTACTATTGCCGCATCACTATCACCCGCTAATTCAATTACCCCGGCGTCATTCTGGTGCATTATTATCCACACCTGGCTCTGGCAGCCCTGAATACTGTTTTCCGGGATGTGCGCCTCTGGACTCAGCGGAGGCAGACGCTGCCCCAGCTCAATGATGTAGAGGTATTTCTCTTCCCAGTTTGCGCAACGCGTAAAGTTGCGCAGTAATTTGTCTCTGTCTGGCAACGCAGCCATCTTTTGCCCTCTTTTAGCCCAGCAGATGGTGGATACGCTTCAGCCCTGCCACCAGTCTGTCGACCTCTTCCATTGTGTTGTACATCACCAGCGATGCGCGGCACATCGCCGGTACCTGATAGAACGCCATCAGCGGCATGGCGCAGTGGTGGCCGGTGCGTACCGCTACCCCGTAATTATCAAGAAAACTGCCGACGTCATAGGCGTGGTGTTTCCCCAGATTAAAGGCGATCACTCCCTGACGGTCAGCCGGGCCGTAGAGGGTCAGATCCGGCACGCTGGCCAGCTCTGCCAGTGCATAGTGCATCAGCATCTGCTCGTACTCGGCAATGGCATCAAGGCCAATGGCCGAGACATATTCCATCGCCGCCCCGAGGCCGATAATACCGCCAGTGTTGGGCGTTCCGGCTTCGAAACGCCACGGCGCGCGGGCGTAAGTGGTGCCTTCGCTCAGGCTGACGGTGGCGATCATCGACCCGCCCCCCTTCCCACGGCGGCATCTTTTGCAGAATGTCGTCTTTAACGTACAGCACGCCGATACCGGTCGGTCCGTAGAGCTTATGCCCGGAGAAAACGTAGAAATCGCAATCCAGCGCCTGAACATTAACGGTGTGGTGCATCACCGCCTGCGCCCCGTCCACCAGCACTTTTGCGCCAACCTGATGGGCTTTGGCGATGATCTCTGCCACCGGGTTTTCGGTTCCCAGCACGTTGGAGATCTGGGTGAGAGTCACCAGGCGGGTACGTTCATCCAGCAAGGTATCCAGCCGGTCAAGCTGTAACGTTCCGTCCTGATTGAGGGGGATCACCCGCAGTTCCGCGCCGACGCGCTCGCACAGCATCTGCCAGGGGCACAATATTGGCGTGGTGCTCCATCTGGGTGATGATGATGTTATCTCCCGCATGAACCTCAGCACTGCCCCAACTGTTGGCCACCAGGTTAATCCCCTCGGTGGTGCCGCGCACAAACACCAGCTCTTCCGGCGAGCGGGCATTTAAAAATGCCGCCGCCCGGGTACGGACGTTCTCCATCCGCTGCGTCGCCTCGGCGCTGAGGGTATGGATCCCCCGGTGCACCGCCGCATAACCATGCCGGTAAAATTCCGCTTCGGCCTCGATCACCTGCGCAGGCTTTTGCGCGCTGGCAGCGCTGTCGAGATAGGCAAGCGGCAGACCGTTCACTTCACGGGTCAGGACAGGGAAATCCGCCCGCACTCTCTCTACAGGAAATGTCATGCCACACCTCCGGGCAGACGCTGACCGATACGCGCCAGCACCTGCTGTCTTAAGGTTTCATCCCCGAGCGCTTCGGTCAGCTCGGCGGCAAAGGCGTAAATGATCATTTTCTCTGCCGCCTGCTTGTCGATCCCGCGGGAGCGCAGATAGAACATCTGCTCATCATCAATACGACCTACCGTTGCCCCGTGGCTGCACTTCACGTCATCGGCATAGATTTCCAGCTGCGGTTTGGTGTCCACCTCCGCCAGCCGGCCCAACAGCAGATTGTTGTTGGTCATCTGCCCGTCGGTTTTGATGGCGTGCTGCGCCACATTGATCAGCCCGTTAAAGACCGCTCGCCCCTTATCGCTGACGATTGTTTTATGCAACTGACGGCTGTTGCAGTAGCCCTTATTGTGCTCAAGCCAGGTGCGGGTGTCGCACACTTCAGTTTTCACCGGCATCGCCAGGCTGTTGATGCGCAGCGTGGTATTTTCGCCGTTCAGCTGGGTACTGGTGTTATGGCGCAGTACCGCTCCGCCCAGCAGGAAGCTGTGGCTGAATGCCGTCGCATCGGCGGCAAGCCGCAGATCGTTATGGGCGAAGTGGTGGCTCGCCGCATTCTCAAACGCCAGCTTGATGTGGTGTAACCGGGCATTAGCCGCCACGTTCATGGTCAGACGGCCGCCGGTAAAGTGCCTGGCCGGAGTCAGGCTGGCGTAGTGTTCGATAAGGGTCGCCTCTGCCCCTTCGCCCAACTCCAGATGATGCCGATAATGGGCGGTGTTGATCTCGTCCCCTTCCAGCCCCTGGGTGATATGCAGCAGAAGCAGCGGCTTCGCCGGGCGCGTGTTGCGATTCACGCTGATATGGGTCACGCTTTGCGCCAGGCTCTCGGTGAGATGCAGGAACACCTCAGGCTGCACCGGTGCCGCCAGGTTCTGATGCTCGTCGTTGATAACAACCTCAAACCCGCTGTTGTCGGTGCTGTCGCTCAGCGCCGGGTTAAAGCGCCCGTCAACAAACACCAGCCGGGTGGCATCCAGGGTAAGAGCCAGCGCATCCCGATCGGCAGGCGCGACGCTTGCCGGACGCGCCACGAAGTTGCCGTTGAGTAGCCCTTCCAGCGGGGTGTATTTCCAGTTTTCATGCTTACGCGTTGGTAACCCCAGGCGCAGCATCTGCTGCAGGTGCTGCTCGGCCTGCGCCGAGCGCACCCCGCCCTGAGCCTCAAACAGACGGTGCCACTGCTGCAGCGCGTTACTGCTGTTCGCTAAGCCAGCCATAGCCCTGCTCCTCCAGCTGTTTCACCAGCGTGAAATCACCGGATTTCACAATTCGCCCCTGATAGAGCACATGCACGTAGTCCGGCTTGATGTAATCGAGAATACGCTGGTAGTGGGTGACGATAATGAACGACCGTTTGCCGTCGCGCAGGGCGTTAACGCCGTCGGCGACAATTTTCAGGGCGTCGATGTCCAGCCCGGAGTCGGTTTCATCAAGGATGCACAGCTCCGGCTCCAGCACCGCCATCTGCAGAATGTCGTTGCGCTTCTTCTCCCCGCCCGGAAAAACCGACGTTGACCGAGCGGGTGAGCAGGTCTTCCGGCATCTTCAGCAGTTGGATCTTCTCTTCCATCAGATCCTGAAAATCAAAGCGATCCAGCTCCTCTTCGCTACGGTATTTGCGCACGGCATTGAGCGCAGTCTGCAGGAAGAACTGGTTGCTGACGCCGGGATCTCCACCGGATACTGGAAGGCCATAAAAATGCCTTCGCCAGCGCGATCTTCCGGCGACAGCTCCAGCAGATCTTTGCCTTTAAACTCCACCGATCCGCCAACCACTTCATAATCTTCGCGTCCGGCAAGGGTTGCCGAGAGCGTACTTTTCCCCGAGCCGTTCGGCCCCATAATGGCGTGCACTTCACCCGGACGAACCTCCAGGCTCAGGCCGCGCAGGATCGCTTTATCTTCCACACTGACCTGTAAATCTTTAATGCTTAACATGTGCTTTCCTTAATCCTTAACCGACGCTGTGTTCAAGGCTAATCGCCAGTAATTTCTGCGCTTCAACGGCAAACTCCAGCGGCAGTTCCGAGAACACATCCTTACAGAAGCCGTTCACAATCATGGAAATGGCATCTTCTTCGCTGATGCCGCGCTGCAGGCAGTAGAAGAGCTGATCTTCACCAATCCGCGAGGTGGTCGCTTCGTGCTCCAGCTGAGCGCTGTTGTTACGGCATTCGACATACGGGAAGGTATGCGCCCCGCAGTCCGGGCCAATCAGCATCGAGTCACACTGGGTAAAGTTACGGGCGTTGGTGGCGGTTGGCATAATCTTGACCAATCCCCGATAGCTGTTCTGGCTTTTGCCCGCCGAAATCCCCTTCGAGATAATCGTCGATTTGGTGTTCTTGCCGATGTGGATCATCTTGGTGCCGGTATCGGCCTGCTGATGGCCGCTGGTGAGCGCCACCGAGTAGAACTCGCCGATGGAGTTGTCCCCGCGCAGAATGCAGCTCGGGTACTTCCAGGTGATGGCGGAGCCGGTTTCCGACTGGGTCCAGGACATCTTGCTGTTCTCGCCTTCGCACAGGGCGCGCTTGGTGACGAAGTTCAGAATGCCGCCCGTGTTGTTATCCCCCGGGAACCAGTTCTGCACCGTCGAGTATTTCACCTCGGCGTCTTTATGGATGATCACTTCCACTACCGCGGCATGCAGCTGATAGCTGTCACGCACCGGGGCGGAACAACCCTCGATATAGCTGACGTAGCTGCCCTCATCGGCCACCAGAATGGTGCGTTCAAACTGACCGGTTTTCTCGGCGTTTGATGCGGAAATAGGTCGATAGCTCCATTGGGCAACGTACGCCCTTAGGTACATAGATAAAGGTGCCGTCAGAGGCCACCGCCGCGTTCAGCGCAGCAAAGAAGTTGTCGTTGCCCGGCACCACGGTACCGAGATACTTCTTAACCAGCTCGGGGTGATCGTGAATGGCTTCGCCAAAGGAGCAGAAAATGATCCCCTGCTCACCCAGCTTTTCCCGGTAGGTGGTGGCGACCGAAACGGAGTCGAAGATGGCATCTACCGCCACCTCACGCCCTTCGCGCACCGGGACGCCAAGCTGCTCGAAAGCCTCTTCCACCTCTTTGCTTAAAAAGGCGTTAGTGCCGGTCTGCTGTACCGCGCCGGGTTCAGAGGCGCAAGTATCGTCGCAGTTGCCGCAGGACGGCGCAGAGTAGTAGCTGTAATCCTGATAGTTCAGCTTATCGTAGTGCGCCTTCAGCCAGTGCGGCTCGTCCATCTCCAGCCAGGCTTTGAACGCATTGAGTCGGAACTCCAGCATCCACTCTGGCTCGTTACGCCTTGCAGAGATAGCGCGGATGACCTCTTCGTTGATCCCTTTTGCCATCTCATCGGTCTGCAATTGGTGAAGAAGCCTTCTTTGTAATTGATATGGCCGCCGGACCAGGTGTTGACATCGTCAGTTGCTTCAGTATGTCGAGACATAATACCGCCTATACCCCAAAACTTTCGCCGCAGCCGCATTCGTTCTGGGCTTTCGGGTTATTGAATTTGAATAACTGGTTTAAGCCTTCGCGCACGTAATCCACTTCCGTACCGTCGATAAACGGCATTGCCTGCAAGGGAACATACAGCCGGGCACCGTCCTGCTCGAATAGCAGGTCGTCTTTAGCCGGTTCGCTGACGGTATCCAGCACATAACCAAAACCGGCACAACCGTCGTCTTAACGGCTAACCGCACACCGAGCATGCCCTCCTTTTTGCTCACCAGGTCGCGTATATGCGCCGCTGCGGAAGGTGTGAGCGATAAACCACGCCACGCAAATTCTGTTGGATCGAATGTTTCTGAATGCTGTTGCATAAATCCACCTCTTGTAGTGCGCCCCCAGGGCATAACACCATGTTAGTGATAATGATTATCACTTCAACCCCTCAGTTGCAGGGCATTCGGCTTAACCGCCCTTTTTGGCTACTTTCATTAAGCATAGACCCTGCTACGAGGGTTAACAGGGATGATCACATTTACTTAACACATTGATCGAAAGCGTAATTTTCGCTTTATTTTGGGGCTGTACGCGATAAATGCAAAATATGTATAGAAATGCCTATTTTTGAGATAGGAGGAGGGGTGGCTTCGCTGTTCGTACCTGTAAGCGTATTCCGAAAGCGGCCCGAAGGGGGCTAATAACAGGCCTGGGGTGCGCTATCCTTGCTGTATAGGGCCAGCAAAAGGAGGGGATATGCTTACTGCACTATTGATAACCGCCATCCTTGCCGTGGTCATTACCGGTCTGGTGTTCCTGTCAGCCATGCAGGACATTAAAGATGATTATTGAAGAGACAAAAGGCCGCGGTTGAGACGCGCAAAAAGAAAGCCCTTAAGAGTACCGCAGGTAATCTTAAGGGCTTCTTGTTCCATCCGGCGCTTATCTCCGGCACTCATCATGGCTTAGCTCTTGAAGGAACACCGGAATAGTCTCATAAACGTTGATCTGCGAATTAACAAAAATTGCGTCCTTTCTGAAAGCAGCGCGATATCAACGGATGGAAAACAAAAAAGGCCGCTTTCGCGGCCTTAGTTTTTACACGACCGCGGTGGTTAGCCGCGACGAGCAGCACAAATTCTGCTGTTCATCGAAGATATCAATCTGCCACACCTGGTGTCGCCTGCCAGTATGCAGGGCGCGACAGACGCCCCGTACCCGACCGCTACGCACGGAACGTAAGTGGTTGGCATTAACCTCCAGCCCCACCACCTTTTGCTCTCCTTCGGTGCAGAGATACCCCGCCACCGAGCCAAGGGTTTCGGCCAGCACGACAGACGCACCACCGTGCAGCAGGCCAAACGGCTGATGGGTACGACTGGTCCACCGGCATGGTCGCTTCCAGTTCATCTTCACCAATGCGGGTAAACTGAATGTCCAGTAATCCCACCATGTTCCCGTCGCTCATGGCGTTTAACGCCTGCAAGGTGACCGCACGTTTCCAGATCATCCCATAATCTCCAGCAGAGCCTGCAGTGGATGGCGCACGCCGCTCCCTCGACGCGTTTGACCTGGCTTCGGCACGAGTAACCGGTCGCCAGGCAGCGATTACGCGGCAGACGCTGCATCGCCTGGTGCCAGGAGAGTTCATAGATCCCCAGCGAGTTTTTATGGTTCACCACCTCATGGCCATAGGTTCCGGCCATGCCGCAGCAGCCGACGCTGACGCTCTCGAGCTTCGCGCCAAAGCGGGCAAAGATCGAGGCCCACTGGGCAGGCGCACCCGGCAGTGCGGTCCACTTCGGTACAGTGGCCGAACAGATACCAGGATTCGCCGCTGATTTCCTGGGGCGCTTGCCCGTCGACAATGGTCGGAAGCCACTCGTGCACCAGCATCACGTGGAATTCTCCGCGCTTGTCGCCCAGGGTCTGCTTGTACTCATCGCGATAGCAGAGCACCAGGGCCGGATCGACGCCCACCATCGGCATCCCCAGAAGCGCCACCCGGCTAAGGAAGTCAGAGGTCTTTTGCGCCGTTTTCGCGAAACGATTGAGGAAACCTTTAATATGCTGGGCTTTGCCATTCGGCGAGAACGGCAGCAGTACCGGCTGATAGCCCAACCGCTCCACCAGACGGATGAAGTCAGCCACCACCTGCGCATCGTAATAGCTGGTAAACGGATCCTGAACCACCAACACCGTTTTCGCCTTTTGCTCGTCACTCAGCGCTTCAAGCTGCTCAAGGGTAAGGTTGGCGGAACGGTGGCCCACCATCTGGCGTTGCAGAGAAGGCGTGGAGAGCAGAGGCAGATCGATCATGCGATATGCTTCTCGGACAGCTTGCGTACCAGCGGCTGGTTGATAAAAGAAGTTGAAAGTGCGTGGTGCGCGGGCCATCAAGGGCGCATAGCTCTCGACCGTTGCCACCAGGTGATCGCGCACCGGACGCAGGTAACGCTGTGATAGAGCTGCAGGAAGCGCGAGCGGAACTCCGGCACGTCGATTTTGATCGGGCACTGCGTGGAACAGGCTTTACAGGCCAGGCAGCCGACATCGCCTCTTTTACTTCATGGGAAAAATCGTACTCCCCTTTGCGCGCATGCCAGCTGTTACGGGTGCGTTCGACGAGAGTGCGCAGGCTGGCGCGTTTCTCCGGCAGCTCTTTCTCCAGCGCCAGCGGATCCACGCCGCGATCGGCCAGCAGACGCAGCCACTCGCGCACCAGCGTCGCACGTCCTTTCGGAGAGTGGATTCGGTTGCTGGTGATCTTCATCGACGGGCACATCGGGCTTTTGGCATCAAAGTTAAAGCACAGCCCGTTGCCATTACACTCCATGGCGCCACGCCAGGAGGATCGCACCGCAATTGGGATCTGGCGATCAAAGGTGCCGCGTTTCACCGCATCCACCTGCATCATCGATGCATCAACGCCCATTGGCGGACAGATTTTACCCGGGTTAAGGCGGTTGTCCGGATCAAAGGCCGCCTTGATTTTGCGCAGTTCGTCGTACAGCGCTTCGCCAAAGAAGGCCGGGCTGTACTCCGCGCGGAACCCTTTTCCGTGTTCGCCCCACAGCAGGCCGCCGTACCGGGCCGTGAGTGCCACCACCTCGTCGGAGATCTGTTTCATCAGTATCTCCTGCTGCGGATCGCACATGTCCAGCGCCGGGCGAACGTGCAGCACCCCGGCGTCAACGTGGCCGAACATGCCGTAGCTCAGGCCGTGGCTGTCGAGCAGCGCGCGGAATTCGACAATATAGTCAGCGAGATTTTCCGGCGGGACGCAGGTATCTTCGGCAAAGGGGATAGGCTTGGCCGCGCCTTTGGCGTTCCCCAGCAGGCCCACCGCTTTTTTACGCATCGCATAGATACGCTCGATGCCCGCCAGCTCGTTGCACACCTGCCAGCCAATGACCCCGCCTTCGCCCCGGGCAATCAGCTCGTCCAGACGCTGGCACAGAGCCTCGACCTGGCTTTCTATGAGTTCAGCGTCATCACCAGCAAACTCAACGATATTCAGGCCCAGCATCTCTTTGTCGGGCACGTCGGTGATCAGCTCGCTGACCGAATGCCAGACGATATCTTCCCGCGCCAGGTTGAGCACTTTCGAGTCGACGGTTTCTACCGACAGGGCGCGGGCATCGACCATGAAAGGTGCATTGCGCAGCGCAGAGTCAAAGGAGTTGTACTTCACATTCACCAGACGTCGCACTTTCGGCAGACGGGTGATATCAAGGCGCGCCTCGGTGATAAAGGCCAGCGTGCCTTCGGAGCCGGTCAGGATGCGGGTCAAATCGAACTGGCTGAGGTCATCATTGAACACATGGCGCAGATCGTAGCCCGTCAGGAAGCGGTTCAGTTTCGGGAATTTATCGATAATCAGCTGGCGATTGTCGCGGCAGCTTTCCAGCACGGTGCGGTAGATGCGACCGGTGGTGGTCTTGTCTTTGCCGAGCGTCTCGGCCAGTTCGACCGGTACGGGCTGGGTATCGAGAATATCCCCACCCAGCAGCACCGCCCGCACGCCAAGGACGTGATCGGAGGTTTTGCCGTACACCAGCGACCCCTGGCCGGAGGCGTCGGTGTTGATCATCCCACCGAGAGTGGCGCGGTTACTGGTCGATAGCTCCGGCGCAAAAAAGTAGCCGAAGGGCTTCAGGTACTGATTAAGCTGATCCTTAATTACCCCGGCCTCTACCCGCACCCACCCCTCTTCCGGGTTGATCTCAATGATGCGGTTCATATAGCGGGACATATCAACAACGATCCCCGTATTCAGCGCCTGGCCATTGGTGCCAGTGCCACCCGCCGCGTGGGGTAAAGATCAGCGAAGCGAAACGCTCCTGAGAAGCCAGACGGGCCAGCAGGGCCACATCAGCGGTAGAACGGGGAAAAACGACTGCATCGGGAAGTAGCTGGTAGATACTGTTGTCGGTCGCCATAGTCAGCCTGTCGGCATAACGTGTGGCGGTATCGCCGGTAAAACCCTGTTGCTCCAAAGCCTGCAAAAAATTGAGCACCAGCTGAACGACGCCAGGTGCCTGAGAAATTTGTGGGATCATTACTGTCGACCCTGCCCCATCTGAATTGTTGTAGATAATCGTTTGCGTTGTGCTTCCCTGTTTGTATCACATTTTTTTCTTATGCGCCCGACAGAATTACAGGCAGAATCTGCCTGTTAAAAATCGCTGAAATCACTAATGATTGTAGTGATGCGGTTTCCTGTTCTCACCGGCCTTTCCGGTGTAATTCAAAGGTGAATTTCATATATGGTCAATCGACACCAGCCAGGGACGTTGCGCAAGTTTTGCTGTCGGTGCTGTTTCTGGCAATCATGATTATTGCGTGTCTGTGGATTGTACAACCCTTCATTCTGGGCTTTGCCTGGGCAGGCACGGTGGTTATCGCCACCTGGCCGCTGTTTCTTCGGCTGGAACGTTTACTTTTTGGTCGCCGCGCGCTGGCCGTGCTGGTTATGACGCTGCTGCTGGTGCTGCTATTTGTGATCCCGGTGGCGTTACTGGTGAACAGTCTGGTGGACGGCAGCGGCCCGCTCATCTCCAGCATTAGCAGCGGGGATATGACGCTTCCGACGCTGGACTGGCTCAACGATATCCGCTGATTGGCGATAAGCTCTATGCCGGCTGGCACAACCTGCTGGACATGGGTGGCAGCGCCATTATGGCGAAAGTACGGCCCTATATTGGCGCGACCACCACCTGGTTTGTGGGAACTGCTGCGCACCTGGGTCGCTTTGTTGTCCACTGCGTCCTGATGCTGCTGTTCAGCGCCTTGCTGTACTGGCGCGGCGAGCAGGTCGCCCTCGGGGTTCGTCATTTTGCGACCACGTCTGGCGTCAGCGCGTGGCGATGCCGGCGATGCTGCTGGCGGCGCAGGCCGTGCGCGCGGTGGCGTTGGCGTGGTCGTGACGGCGCTGGTGCAGTCGGTGCTGGGTGGGATTGGTCTGGCGATTGCTGGCGTGCCTTACGCACGCTCTTTACGGTACTGATGCTGTTGACCTGCCTGATGCAGCTTGGCCCTCTGCTGGTGTTGGTTCCGGCGATTGTGTGGCTCTACTGGAGCGGTGATACCACCTGGGGCACGGTGCTGCTGGTCTGGAGCTGCGTGGTGGGCACGATGGACAACGTCATCCGACCGATTCTGATTCGTATGGGTGCCGACTTGCCGTTAATTCTGATCCTCTCCGGCGTTATCGGCGGGTTGATTGCTTTCGGAATGATCGGGCTGTTTATCGGACCGGTGCTGCTGGCGGTCTCCTGGCGACTGTTTTCGGCGTGGGTGCATGAAGTCCCGCTGCCGCCGACTGACCCGGATGTGCTGTTCCAGACGCTTCAGGACGAACGAGAGCTTAAAAAGTAATGCTCATGCTTCTGGTGGGTTCGCCCACCAGAATGTTAAGCGTCACTTATCATTCAGATTTCCCTTAAGCGCAGCTAAAAGCCGTTTTCTTCCGCAATTGCCTCATTCCTCTAATAAAATCTTCATTTTCTTTAAACTATTGAGACGAATCTGATCGACGCAAAAATCCACCATGCCTACTATTAGGTCACGGTTATGAATCAACAACACCTTGATTTATAAGCATGGAAATCCCCTGAGTGAAACAACGAATTGCTGTGTGTAGTCTTTGCCCATCTCCCACGATGGGCTTTTTTTTATCAATTTTTCAGGCGGTTATGCGTTTTATGGTTTTGAGGTGAGCAATATGCATGCAAACACCGGAAGCGCAAATTATCAAAAATTCACTCCTTAATAATCAATAATTTACCTTGTATCTGAAAAACAGAGCTGCCGCATTCGAGTCTCTTTAGATTGAGCAAACAGGGAAAAATAAAAAGGCGAGGACCAAAGTCCTCGCCTTTATTCGTTGCAGAAGCGCAGCGTTACTTATTCAGTTCCGCCAGGCTCAGCCAGGTTTGCACCACGGTGTCCGGGTTCAGGGACAGGCTATCAATCCCCTCTTCCATCAGCCAGGCAGCAAAGTCTTCATGGTCGGACGGACCCTGACCACAGATACCGACATACTTCCCCTGTTTCTTCGCGGCGCGGATAGCCATCGACAGCAGCGCTTTCACTGCCTCGTTACGCTCATCAAACAGCGCGGAGACCACGCCGGAGTCACGATCCAGACCCAGTGCCAGCTGCGTCATATCGTTGGAGCCGATAGAGAAACCGTCGAAGTGTTCCAGGAACTGCTCTGCCAGCAGGGCGTTGGACGGGATCTCACACATCATGATGATTTTGAGGCCGTTCTCGCCGCGCTTCAGCCCCTGACGGGCCAGCTCGTCAATTACCGCTTTCGCCTGATCGACGGTACGCACGAACGGCACCATGATCTCGACGTTGGTCAGCCCCATGTCGTTGCGCACGCGTTTTACCGCCTCGCACTCCAGCGCAAAGCAGTCGCGGAAACTGTCGGAAACGTAACGACCAGCACCACGGAAGCCCAGCATCGGGTTCTCTTCTTCCGGCTCGTAACGCTCGCCGCCCACCAGGTTAGCGTATTCGTTAGATTTGAAATCAGAGAGACGCACGATGACGCGTTTCGGGTAGAAAGCTGCGCCCAGCGTGGCGATCCCTTCGGTCAGACGGCCAACGTAGAACTCTTTCGGCGAGTCGTAGCCCTTCATCATCTCGCGGATCTCTTTCTGCAGCTTCGGATCCTGGTCGTCGAACTCCAGCAGCGCGCGCGGGTGAACGCCGATCATACGGTTGATGATGAACTCCAGACGCGCCAGGCCCACCCCTTCGTTTGGCAGACAGGCGAAGTCAAAGGCACGATCCGGGTTACCGACGTTCATCATGATCTTCAGCGGCAGATCCGGCATGGTGTCAACGCTGGAGCTCTTCACGCTAAAGTCGAGGATCTCGGCATAGACGTAACCGGTATCGCCTTCGGCACAGGAGACGGTAACGTTCTGATCGTCCTTCATGCGTTCGGTGGCGTCACCGCAGCCGACCACGGCCGGGATGCCCAGCTCACGAGCGATGATAGCCGCGTGACAGGTACGGCCGCCACGGTTGGTGACAATCGCCGCCGCCTTTTTCATGATCGGTTCCCAGTCCGGGTCGGTCATGTCGGTGACCAGCACGTCGCCCGGCTGGATACGGTTCATTTCGCTGATGTCGTGGATCACCTTCACCGGACCTGCGCCGATGCGGTGACCGATAGCACGGCCTTCAGCGATGATGTTGCCCTGCGCATGCAGCGTGTAACGCTCCATTACCTGACCGCGGGAACGCACGGTTTCAGGACGCGCCTGGACGATAAACAGTTTGCCGGTGTTGCCATCTTTGGCCCACTCGATATCCATAGGACGGCCATAGTGCTTCTCGATCTGCACCGCCTGCTTCGCCAGCTCCTGCACTTCGGCATCGGTCAGCGAGAAGCGGTCACACTGCTCCTGTGGCACATCTTCGATCCGCACCTGCTTGCCATGCTCCTGGGTCGGCGCATAGATCATGCGGATTTTTTTCGAACCCATGGTGCGACGCACGATTGCCGGACGATCCGCGGCCAGGGTTGGTTTGTGAACGTAGAATTCGTCCGGGTTGACAGCACCCTGCACCACCATCTCGCCCAGACCCCAGGCGGAGGTAATAAAGACCACCTGATCGAAACCCGATTCGGTATCAATAGAGAACATCACGCCTGACGAGGCCAGATCTGAACGCACCATGCGCTGCACGCCAGCCGACAGCGCAACGCCGCGGTGGTCATAACCCTGATGCACGCGATAGGAGATCGCACGATCGTTAAACAGGGAGGCAAACACATGTTTTACCGCCACCAGCACGGCATCGTAGCCCTGCACGTTGAGGAAGGTCTCCTGCTGCCCGGCGAATGAGGCGTCCGGCATGTCTTCTGCGGTGGCGGAAGAGCGCACGGCAAAGGAGGCCTGAGCATCATCAGCAGAAAGCTGGTTGTAGGCGTCGTGAATGGCTTTTTCCAGTTCAGGCTGGAAAGGTGTATCGATGATCCACTGGCGGATTTGGGTCCCGGCTTTGGCAAGCTCAGAGACATCATCAATGTCCGTGTTATCCAGTAGTTCGTAAATGCGCTGGTTTACGCCGCTTTGATCCAGAAAATAGTTAAAAGCATCGGCGGTAGTAGCAAATCCATTCGGTACGGAGACACCCATACTGGACAGATTCGTAATCATTTCACCCAGGGAGGCATTTTTGCCTCCAACTCTGTCTACATCATTCATGCCGAGTTGGTTATACCAAAGCACCAGCGGTGACGAGCCATTGTTGGACATCGAAACAATCCTTTTGTGATATATGAACGGGTTTTAAGAAACTCCTTACTGCGTATTTATACTGTCATATTTATCCGCGCTAAAAAAACGGTGAATCGTGTAAGCACTTTTATTTTTTAGCTTTTCAGACTGTTCCCGCTTAAATCCTAACCTGATGATTATTATAGAATCCCACAAGAAACATCAGACTTTAGGGTGATTTTGAAAAATGAAACACCCCTTTCATTAAAAATAAAAATAGTGTTTCATTTTTAATTTAGGTGCGGCATTGACTGTTGTATTTTACTTTTTTAATTTAAGCTTCAGTCAATTACATCTGATATACAGAGTGTGCCAAATGGATAATGCTGTCGATCGCCACGTTTTTTATATTTCCGATGGTACGGCCATCACCGCCGAAGTGTTAGGCCATGCGGTGATGTCGCAATTCCCGGTGTCTATCAACAGCATCACGCTGCCGTTCGTGGAAAACGAGAGCCGCGCCAGAGCGGTTAAAGATCAAATCGACGCCATTTTCCAGCAGACCGGCGAGCGTCCGCTGGTGTTCTACTCGATTGTGATCCCGGAAATTCGCAATATCATTCTGCAAAGCGAAGGCTTCTGTCAGGACATTGTCCAGGCGCTGGTGGCCCCACTGCAGGAAGAGCTGAAGCTGGACCCTACGCCAGTGGCGCACCGCACCCACGGCCTGAATCCGGCCAATCTTATCAAGTACGACGCCCGAATCGCCGCCATTGACTATACCCTCGCCCACGATGACGGCATCTCAATGCGTAACCTCGATCAGGCGCAGGTCATCCTGCTCGGTGTCTCGCGCTGCGGCAAAACCCCCACCAGCCTTTATCTGGCCCTTCAGTTCGGGATCCGCGCAGCAAACTATCCCTTTATCGCCGACGATATGGATAACCTTGTCCTTCCCGCGGCGCTCAAACCGCTGCAGCACAAGCTGTTTGGGCTGACCATCAACCCGGAACGACTGGCGGCGATCCGCGAAGAGCGCCGTGAGAACAGCCGCTACGCCTCGATGCGCCAGTGCCGGCTGGAGGTGGCTGAAGTGGAAGCCTTGTACCGTAAGAACAACATCCCGTGTCTGAACAGCACTAACTATTCGGTAGAAGAGATCGCCACCAAAATCCTCGATATTATGGGTCTCAATCGCCGCATGTACTAACAGGCTAGTACATTAGTCCATAATCCTTTATACTCGCACTCCATCACAGGGCACCGCTTGTGCCCTGCACTTGAATTCAGCGGGGATTGGTTTAAGGTGATGCCCATCACTTCCCGGTAAGTTACCGATGAAGCACTACATTCTGAGAAATACCATGAATAAAACCGATGAACTCCGCACAGCGCGTATCGATAGCCTGGTCACGCCAGCTGAACTGGCCCAGCGGTACCCTGTTTCTGCGGCAGTGGCAGAAAACGTGACAACGTCACGTAAACGTATTGAAAAAATCCTTAACGGTGAAGATCGCCGCCTGCTGGTGATTGTTGGCCCCTGTTCTATTCACGACCTTGATGCCGCAATGGACTATGCCCAGCGCCTGAAAGGGCTGCGGGATAAACACCACGCCCGCCTTGAAATCGTGATGCGCACCTACTTTGAGAAGCCGCGCACCGTGGTGGGCTGGAAAGGGCTGATCTCCGATCCCGATCTGAACGGCAGCTACCGGGTAAATCACGGCATTCAGCTGGCGCGCAAACTGCTGTTGCAGGTTAACGAGCTGGGCGTTCCCACTGCTACCGAATTCCTCGATATGGTGACCGGACAGTTTATCGGCCGATCTGATCAGCTGGGGGGCTATTGGTGCCCGCACCACTGAAAGCCAGATCCACCGTGAAATGGCTTCGGCGCTCTTCCTGCCCGGTGGGCTTTAAAAACGGTACCGACGGCAATACCCGCATTGCGGTGGATGCCATCCGCGCAGCCCGCGCCAGCCATATGTTCCTGTCGCCGGATAAGAACGGTCAGATGACCATCTATCAGACCAGCGGCAACCCGTACGGCCATATCATTATGCGCGGCGGCAAACAGCCAAATTATCACGCTCAGGATCTGGCCGAAGCCTGCGATACCCTGCGTGAATTTGATCTGCCCGAGCAACTGGTGGTGGATTTCAGCCACGGCAACTGCCAGAAACAGCACCGCCGCCAGCTGGACGTTTGCGATGAGATTTGCCAGCAGATCCGCAACGGCTCTACCGCTATTGCCGGGATTATGGCCGAGAGCTTCCTGCGCGAAGGCACGCAAAAAGTGGTGGTCGGTCAGCCTATCACCTACGGTCAGTCGATTACCGACCCCTGCCTGAGCTGGGAAGATACCGAAGTCCTGCTGGATAAACTTGCTGCGGCGGTGGACTCCCGTTTTTAACGCCTGCGCCGGGTAGCAGTTGCGTCTTGCCCGGCCTGCTCAAGCTCCCTTCACCGGCCCGGTAAGCGCAACGCCACCGGGCTTTTTTACAGACCGCGCCACCCCGCACCTCCCTCACGTCACTGTTTTTTCATAAAACGCTTGCCGTCAAAATCGATTTGTTGATAATGATTATCATTGTTACATTGATTGCTATTTTGAAAAACACTATGTCACGTATGGATAACACTGCTGCAACGCTCACTCGTCCTGAAGACAAAACACAGCCTGCACCAGGCGCGACCGACCGTCGCATCGACAGTAAACAACTGTTGGGCAAAGAGGGCCGCGTCATTATCGAGCATGACGGCCAGCACTACCTGCTGCGTCAGACACATGCCGGAAAATTAATTCTCACAAAATAAGCCCCCCGCCAGCCACCCAGGTTCCCCAGGCAGCCAGCGCTTTTCACTTTTTAATGGAGAGTGGCTCATGCCATACCTGAACACCGCGTCTTTACGCCCGTCGCTGCTGGCGCTGGCAATCGTCAGTGCCCTGCCGGGAGCGGCTGTTGCCGCCACCGACGACATGACCGTTACCGCCACCGGTAATGCCCGCAGCGCCTTCGAAGCCCCGATGATGGTCAGCGTCATTGACGCCAGCGCCCCGGAAAATCAAACCGCCAGCTCTGCCACCGACCTGCTGCGCCACGTACCCGGTCTGACGCTCGACGGGACCGGTCGTACCAATGGCCAGGACGTCAATCTGCGCGGCTACGATCGTCGCGGCGTGCTGGTCCTGGTTGACGGCGTGCGTCAGGGCACCGATACCGGTCACCTGAACAGTACCTTCCTCGACCCGGCGTTGATTAAGCGCATTGAGATCGTGCGCGGGCCATCGGCCCTGCTGTATGGCAGCGGCGCGATGGGCGGGGGTGATCGCCTATGACACCGCCGATGCGAAAGACCTGCTCCAGGCCGGACAAACCAGCGGCTATCGTGTATTTGGCACTGCCGCCACCGGCGATCACAGCCTGGGGATGGGGTGCCAGCGCCTTTGGCCGCACTGATACTCTCGATGGCCTTGTGGCCTGGTCGAGCCGGGGATCGCGGAGATATCCGTCAGGGCGGCGGCGGCACCGCGCCGAATGACGAATCGATCAACAACATGCTGGCTAAAGGCAGCTGGCAGATGGATCAGGCCCAGTCCCTGGAGCGGATCGTTGCGCTATTACAACAACGCGGCGCAGGAGCGAAGAACCCGCAAACTATCGAGGCCGATGACAGCAGCAACCCGATGACCGACCGCTCCACCATTCAGCGGGACGTGCAGCTGGGATATCACATCGCTCCGGCGGGCAATGACTGGCTAAACGCCGATGCCCGCATCTACTGGTCTGAAGCGCGTATCAATGCCCAGAATATCAACGGCACCGGCGAATTCCGCCAGCAGACCACCCAAGGCGGCAAAGTCGAGAACCGCACCCGCCTGTTCGCCGACTCCTTCGCCTCGCACCTGCTGACTTACGGCGGAGAGTATTATCGTCAGGAGCAGGAGCCGTCCGGTGCCACCACCGGCTTCCCGGATGCGCGTATCGATTTCAGCTCCGGCTGGCTGCAGGATGAGATCACCCTGCGCGATCTGCCCGTCACTCTGCTGGGCGGCACCCGCTACGATAACTATCGCGGCAGCAGCGATGGCTACGAGGATGTGGATGCTGATAAATGGTCATCCCGCGCCGGGATCACCATTACCCCGGCAGAATGGCTGATGCTGTTCGGCTCTTATGCTCAGGCCTTCCGCGCCCCGACGATGGGCGAAATGTATAACGACGCTAAACACTTCTCCATTGGCCGCTTCTACACCAACTACTGGGTGCCGAACCCGAACCTGCGCCCGGAAACCAACGAAACCCAGGAGTACGGGTTTGGTCTGCGCTTTGACGATCTGCTGCTGGCTAATGATGCGCTGGAGTTCAAAGCCAGTTACTTTGATACCAACGCTAAAGATTACATCTCCACCACCGTCGATTTTGCCGCGGCCACTACCATGTCGTACAACGTGCCGAACGCCAAAATCTGGGGCTGGGACATGATGGCGAAATACTCTGCCAGCCTGTTCACCCTGGATGTCGCTTATAACCGCACCCGTGGCAAAGACACCGACACCGGGGAGTATATCTCCAGCATCAGCCCGGACACCGTCTCCAGCAAGCTGGATATCCCGGTGGCGCAGAGTGGCTTTAGCCTTGGCTGGATCGGCACCTTTGCCGATCGCTCCACCCACGTGAGCAGCAGCTACAGCCACCAGCCCGGCTACGCGGTGAATGATTTTTACGTCAGCTATCAGGGCCAGCAGGCGCTGAAAGGCGTGACCACCACGCTGGTGCTGGGCAACGCCTTCGACAAAGAATACTGGTCGCCGCAGGGCATCCCGCAGGATGGCCGCAACGGCAAAGATTTTCGTGAGTTATCAGTGGTAAATGACCCTGCCCTGGCGCTGCCAGGGCATTTATCCGAAAGGAAGAGAGAATGAATCACTACACACGCTGGCTTGGAGCTAAAAGAACAACATCCCGGGAAATACGCCCGTGACATCGCTGCTCTGATGAACATCAGCGAAGCGGAACTGACCTGGGCGCGGGTGGGGCATGATGCGTGGCGTCTGCACGGCGAAACCCGCGAGATCCTCGGCGCGCTGGAGGCGGTGGGCGAAACCAAATGCATCTGCCGCAACGAATACGCGGTTCATGAACAGGTAGGCACGTTTACTAACCAGCATCTGAACGGCCATGCCGGGCTGGTGCTTAACCCGCGTGCGCTGGATCTACGTCTGTTCCTCAACCAGTGGGCCAGCGCGTTTCATATCACCGAGACCACCGCCCGCGGCGAGCGTCAGAGCATTCAGTTTTTCGACTATCAAGGGCGATGCGCTGCTGAAGGTGTACACCACGGATAACACCGACGTGTCCGCCTGGGGCGATCTGCTGTCCCGCTTTATCTTTGCCGATAATCCCCCGCTGGCGCTGAAAGCTGCCGATCCGACAGCCAATGTGACAACCGCCGACGCCGCGACGGTGGACAGTGAGTGGCGCGCGATGACCGACGTGCATCAGTTCTTCGGCCTGCTGAAACGCCACAGTCTGACCCGTCAGCAGGCGTTCCGGCTGGTGAGTGACGATCTCGCTTGCCAGGTCGATAACCGCGCGCTGTCGCAGCTGCTAAACGACGCCCGCCAGGCGGGCAACGAGATCATGATCTTTCGTTGGCAACCGCGGCTGCGTGCAGATCTTCACCGGCACCGTGGACAAAGTGGTACCAATGAAAGGCTGGCTGAACATTTTCAACCCGGCTTTTACCCTGCATCTGCTGGAAGAGACCATCGCAGAAAGTTGGGTAACGCGTAAACCTACCGCCGACGGCCACGTTACCAGCCTCGAACTCTTTGCCGCCGACGGGACGCAGATCGCGCAGCTTTACGGCCAGCGCACTGAAGGTGAACCAGAGCAGAGCCAGTGGCGTTCGCAGATCGACGCTCTCACGGTAAAAGGGCTGGCCGCATGAGAACCCTTCTCGCCCTGTTCTTCGCCCTACCGCTGGCCGCCTCTGGCGCTGCGCAGGAGAAGATCGTCGCCCTTGGCGGCGACGTGACGGAAATTGTCTACGCCCTGGGTGCCGAAGACGCGCTGGTAGCGCGCGACAGCACCAGCCAGTGGCCGGAGCAGGCTACCGCCCTGCCGGACGTGGGTTATTTGCGCCAGCTTAATGCCGAAGGGATCCTGGCGATGCGTCCGACGCTGGTGTTAGCCAGCGCGCAGGCACAGCCTTCTCTGGCGCTAAAACAGGTCGGGCAGAGCAAGGTGAATGTGGTAACAGTGCCGGGCAGCAATGCCCTGAGCGTGATCGACGAGAAAGTGCGGGTGGTGGCGCAGGCGACGCACCGCATTGCCGAAGGGGAAGCGCTGCGCCAGCGCCTGCAGCAAGAGCTGGCGGCACTGCCCGCCTCGCCCATCAATAAGCGCGTGCTGTTTATTCTCAACCACGGCGGGATGACCGCTATGGCCGCCGGGCAGGATACCGGTGCCGATGCGGCGATCCGCGCGGCCGGGCTGCGTAATGCCATGCAGGGGTTCTCCCGCTATCAACCGCTCTCCCAGGAAGGAGTGATCGCCAGCCAGCCCGATCTGGTCGTGATTTCACAGGACGGGGTAAATGCTATGGGCGGGGAAGCGAATCTCTGGAAGCTGCCAGGTCTGGCGCAAACCCCTGCAGGTCGGAACAAACAGGTATTGCAGATTGACGATATGGCGCTGCTCGGGTTTAGCGTGCGTACCCCGCAGGCCATTGGCCAGCTGCGCAGTAAAGCCGAGCAACTGCCCTGATGCCTCGTCGGATCAGCTTATCCCTGTGGGGACTGGCAACGACGCTGGCGCTGATGACGCTGGTGGCCACCGGTTTTGGCGCGTTGCGCCTGCCGGTGACCGTGCTGTGGAGCAGCGGTGACGAGGCGCTGCGCCAGATCTGGCTCACTATTCGTCTGCCGCGGGTGCTGCTGGCGCTGGTGATTGGCGGCTCGCTGGCGCTGGCGGGCTGCGTAATGCAGGGGCTGTTTCGCAACCCGCTCGCAGACCCCGGCTTGCTGGGGATCAGCAGCGGTGCCGCCTGCGCCGTCGCACTGTGGGTGGTGTTACCCGTTACCCTCCCCGCTCTGCTGATGCTTTACGCCCCGATGCTGGCGGCCTTTCTCGGCGCGCTGGCGGCCACGGTGGTGATTTTCCTGCTCAGCCAGCAGCGGGAGAGTTCCCTCTCGCGCCTGCTGCTGGTAGGGATCGCCATCAACGCGCTGTGCGGCGCGGCGGTGGGTGTCCTCTCCTGGGTCAGTAATGACGCGCAGCTGCGTCAACTCTCACTGTGGGGCATGGGGAGCCTCGGCCAGGCGCAGTGGTCCACTCTGCTGGTGGTCACCTCGCTAATGATCCCCACGGTGCTGGTGATCTGGCGCCTGGCGGCTGCTCTCAACCTGCTGCAGCTGGGCGAGGAAGAGGCTCACTATCTGGGCGTGGATGTGCGCCTCGTTCAGCGTGTTTTGCTTCTGTGCAGCGCCCTGCTGGTGGCGGCTGCGGTGGCGGTCAGCGGGGTGATTGGCTTTATTGGCCTGGTGGTGCCGCACCTGATGCGCATGTGGCTGGGGTCGGATCACCGGGCAGTGATCCCCGGCTCGGTGCTGGCGGGGGCGTTTCTGCTGCTGATGGCGGATACGGCTGCACGCACGTTAGTCGCGCCAGCAGAGATGCCGGTGGGACTGCTGACCAGTATTCTCGGTGCCCCCTGGTTCCTGTGGCTTATTTTCCGTCGTGGAGGTCAGCATGGCTGAACCCTTGCTCGCTGAAGGCTTGTCTTACTCCGTGGCGGGCCGGGAGGTGGTTCGCGACGTTTCGCTGTCGCTCGCGCAGGGGGAACTGGTGGCGCTGATCGGCCCCAACGGGGCGGGGAAATCTACTCTGCTGCGCCTGTTAACAGGTTTTCTTACGCCCGCTGCCGGGCGCTGTCTGCTGGACGGTAAAGCCCTGGAGAAGTGGAGCACCCAGGCGTTATCGCGTCAGCGGGCGGTGATGCGCCAGCAAACCCAGTTGGGATTTGACTGGCCTGTAGAAGCGGTAATCGGGATGGGGCGTGCCCCCTGGACGCCGCAGCCTGAGGCGCGGATTGTCAGCGAGGTGATGCAGCTCACCGGGTGTCACCTTCTGGCCGGTCGTCGATACGCGGCCCTGTCGGGCGGAGAGCAACAACGTGTGCAGTTGGCGCGTTCGCTGGCGCAGCTGTGGTGCGAGGGCGGGCCGCGCGGCTGGCTGTTTCTTGATGAGCCGACCTCAGCGCTGGATCTCTACCACCAGCAGCATCTGCTGCGGTTGCTGAAGGCGTTGACTGCTCACGGGAAGCTACACGTCTGCGTGGTGCTGCACGATCTCAATCTGGCTGCCTTATGGGCCGACCGGATCGTGCTTTTACATGAAGGCAGGATTGTCTCCCAGGGAACGCCGCCATCGGTGCTGCAGGCTGACGACCTTACGCGCTGGTACGGCGCGCAGGTGCACGTTGGCCTGCATCCCCTCAACTCCACTCCCCAGGTGTTTCTTGCCCCTTAGCTTGAGCAACTCACTTCCAGCCGCTTACCCCAGTCGGGCGGACGGTTGATATAGTCATCATTGCGGTCGGCAAACGGCGTGCGCAGGGCTTCATGTAAGCGGTGAAGCTCGGCGTAGTCGCCTTTTTCAGCCTGCTCGATCGCCCGCTGCGCCAGCCAGTTGCGTAGCACCATGGCTGGGTTAACGGCACTCATCTGCGCCTGACGCTCATCATCCGCGATGTTTTCACGCTGGAGGCGGGTACGGTAGATTGCGAACCAGTCATCAAAGGCCTGACGGTCGATAAACTCATCGCGCAGCGGTGAGGCGGCACTGTGCTGCTCGGTTTGCCCCAGCATACGGAAGGTGCGGGTGTAATCGCTGCCTTCCCGTGCCATCAGTGCAAACAGGTTATTGAGGATCTCATTATCCCCCTGCTCCTGGGTCATCATCCCCAGCTTACGGCGCATCAGTTTGCCGTACTGCTGTAGCAGCACCTCCTGGTAACCATCCAGGGCGTCGTTGAGGGCATCGACATCGATAAATGGCGACAGGGACTGCGCCAGCCGCTGCAGGTTCCACAGCCCTACCGCAGGCTGGTTATCAAAGCTGTAGCGCCCCTGATAATCGGAGTGGTTACAGATATAGCCTGGCTGGTAGTCGTCGAGGAAACCGTACGGGCCGTAATCGATGGTCAGGCCGAGAATCGACATGTTATCGGTGTTCATTACGCCGTGGGCAAAACCCACCGTCTGCCAGCTGGCGATCAGCGAGGCGGTACGCGCCACAACATCCCGGAACCAGAGGATGTATTTATCGGCATCGTCTTTCCACTGCGGCCAGTAATGGTTAATGACAAAATCCGCCAGCTGGCGAACTTTCTCCGGCTCGCGGCGATAGTAAAAGTGTTCAAAATGACCGAAACGGGCGTGGCTTTGCGCAATGCGGATCAGCATCGCGCCCTGTTCCATCGTTTCACGCGCCACGGGCGTATCGCTGGTGACTATCGACAGCGCGCGGGTGGTGGGGATCCCAAGGGCGTGCATCGCTTCTGAGGCCAGGCTTTCGCGAATGGTTGAACGCAGGACGGCGCGCCCGTCACCCATACGCGAGTAAGGCGTCAGCCCGGCCCCTTTCAGGTGCCAGTCCATCGTTTGTCCGTTAGCAAGCTGCTGCTCGCCGAGCAAGATCCCTCGCCCGTCCCCCAGCTGTCCGGCCCATACGCCGAACTGATGTCCGCTGTAGACCTGGGCCAACGGCTGCATGCCTGGCAGCAGGGTTTCGCCGCCAAAGACGCCAGCGCCCTGTTCAGGCGTAAACAGCGTTTCGGGGATCGCCAGATCGGCGGCCAGCGCCGTGTTATGCCAGATCAGGCGGGCATTATTCAGGGGAGTGGGTTTCAGGGCCGTATAAAAACCGGGTAATTCGTCATGCCAGTGCGCGGTAAAAGACAGGGTCATAGGTCCTCCTGCTTTTAGTGTAGTGGGTTTATCAGAGGTTAAACACCAGGCAAGAAAAGGGTTATCCCTGTACCAGGGTGGTAATGCGCTCAAGGGGAACGGCAGGCCATAAGCCGCCCTGCATGGCACTAAAGCCAAATGTAGACAGCCGTTGCAGGGCAATGTCATCGTCCACACCCGCGACCATCAATGACTGACAGTAGGGTGAAACCTGGGTCATTATCGCCCGTAATAAGAGTTCGAATGTATTATCTGTTAAATGCTGCTGAATGAAGTTTTTATCCAGCGCCACACGTTTAAACATGCCATCAAAAATGGCTTTGGTGGAGGCATCTCCGGCACCGAAATTGCCCAGTATCAGCGGAAAACGCAGGGCAAAGTCCATCAGGGTGGTATTCATATTGCCTTTATTGAGATCAGGATAATTCTCATTAATGCAGAACTCCAGCCACGGATGTTGTTCACATATCGCAACACCGTTTTCACCCATTAACAGGTATTCAACGATGGCTGGAGAGATATTTATCCATGCCGTGAGCTGCTGCTGAATAAAAAAGAGTTTGCAGCTGTCGAGCATTGCTAACTGCTCCTGAAACAGCATCAGCTCTTGCTCGGGGGTGAGGTAGGGGCGCACGAGTTCGGTCGGAATGCGCACCTGGTTATCCACGCCGACAAAGTTAACGACTATTTCAATGCCTATAAGCGCCCCTGACTCTTGTCGCGCAGGGAGTAATAACAATTCAGACTGATAAGCAATATCCAGCATCACAATCATGGCGTCCGACCCGGTTTAAAGACGATACATGACATCCTGAAACATATGCTGAAGCAATTCAACGTTATGGATTTAATAAGATTAATTTCATTCGTTCCATTTAATATTCGGAATTTCCTTAGCCCTGAAATAATCTTATCCTGGATACGGCTTAATAGCCAGTTGTCGCGAATCATCAGAATTGCGTCAAATTAATTCATCCGCTAACTAATCTTTAACTATTAAACCACGCTAATGAATAGCCTATACGGATGAAAAGAGTGTCGCGCCGGGCGGCGCGACAGGATTAAATGCGTCGGCTTGCCAGAAATTTTTACGCCAGTAGACATTATTGAGGGAGGAACGCACGACGCCACGGCTGGTCGAGGCATGGAATAAACTGATCGTCGGTGTCGTATATCCCGACATGCAACCGCTTTCGCCGGAGCCGGTTTTGAAGAAAACCAGATCGCCCGGAAGCAGCTCATCCTTATTAATTTCGGTGCCGATAGTTGCCTGCTGGCGAGTTTCGCGTGGTAACTGTAGCGCAAACTGGTCGCGGAACGTGAGCAGCACAAATCCAGAACAATCAATCCCACGGCGCGTCATGCCGCCGTAGCGATAAGGCGTACCGCCCCAGTTATGGAGCTGATCGTTCAGGCCTGCAATCACGGCGATAGAATCAGACAGCCGCGGATTGGGCGGCGGTGCGCGATGGCTACTGCATCCTGCAAGAAATAGCGCGGCCACAAGGAGAAAACAGAATCGCATTCCTGACGAATCCTCTGATTTTTATGCTTTCCGTAATTTAGCCTGTGAATATGCCGCTACGCAATAAGCGCTTATTCCTGTGATGTCGAAATGATCATTCTGTGACCTTCGATATCCAGTCGACGGAAGGACATGTCATACGCTTTAGCCAGATTCGGCGGCGTCAGCACGCTATCGCGGGTGCCGCTGGCGATCAACTGGCCCCTTTTCAGCAGCCAGACGCGATGGGCATGGCGCAGCGTATGGTTCAGATCGTGGCTGCTCATAACCACCGCAATCCCTGGCGTGACAGTGCGCTTAACAGCCTGTCGAGCGCCACCTGCTGAGCGACGTCGAGGCTGTTCATCGGCTCGTCCAGCAACAATAGCTGGCCGTGCGGGTTGCCGCCAGGGTGAATTTGCAGGATCACGGCAGCCAGCCGCACGCGCTGCACTCACCGCCGGAGAGCTGGCTGACGTGGCGCGGCAGCTTATCCTCAATACCCAACGCTGCCGCCACCTCTTCCAGCAGCGTTTTCTGCTGACTGTCGTACTGATGCAGCGTCAGATAGTGCCAGACCGGCATAGCGAATGGCGCGGTTTGCTGCTGCGCCAGATACGCTCTGCGGCAGGCCAGCGACGCGGAGGACCACCGGGAAAGCGACTCGCCCTGTAACAGGATGTCGCCCTGCCCGGCACTCAGCCCGGCCATACGTGACAGCAATGTGCTTTTACCCTGCCCCGTTCGGGCCGACCAGGTGCAGGATCTCCCCCGCATTCACCTGGGCGGAAAGCGGTTGCAGACGCCCGTGTTCCGTCACCCATCCAGCTGCATCAACATCGACATTACTTCGCGAGGGCCAGCTTGATCGCTTCCATCAGGATCGGATCCTCAGGGGTCATATCTGGCGCAAAACGCTGTACCACTTCACCATCGCGGCCAATCAGGAATTTTTCGAAATTCCATAAGATGTCGTCAGGATAGAGCGGCGCGCGGCCTTTGCTCGCCAGACGCTCATAAAAACCGCTGCTTTCAGGGGCAACCGCGACAGGTGCGGCGGCAATCAATTTTTGATACAGCGGATGACGTGCGTCGCCATTCACCTCGATTTTGCTGAACATCGGGAAGGTGATGCCATAAGTGGTGCTACAGAAGGTTTTGATCTCCTCTTCGCTACCTGGTTCCTGGCCGAGAAACTGGTTGCACGGGAAACCGAGTACGGTAAAACCGTCTTTTTCCCAGGCTTTATGGATATTTTCGAGCTGCTCATATTGCGGCGTCAGGCCGCATTTCGATGCCACGTTCACTACCAGCAGCACCTTGCCTTTGTACTCTTCCAGGGTGGTGGTTTTGCCATCAATGGTCGTTACTTCGGTGTTCAGAATATCGTTCGGCATAGCATTCTCTCAGGTTGTGGTTCAGATGGGCTGTACTTAACGTCCGGCTTTTAAGAGTAGCCAGATAAACACGGGTGCGCCCAGCGTGGCGGTCACTACCCCAATGGGCAGCTCTGCGGCGTTGAGCGCGAGGCGCGCGATGATATCAGCGAAAAGCAACGCTGCGCCGCCTGTTACCGCCGCAGCAGGCAATAACAGCCGGTGATCGGTAATACCACACAAACGTAGCATATGGGGAATGACAAGGCCGATAAAACCAATCGCACCGGCCAGGGCCACGCTCACACCCACCATCCAGCCGATGGCGACTACCAGCGTGTTGCGCCAGAAGGTGAGCGGCAGGCCGAGCTGGCGGGCCGAAATCTCTCCCAACACCAGAATATTTAACGGGGGCGCCTGGAAGCAGGCCCAGACGATGGCCGGTGTCAGTAGCAGCATCAGCCAGCCCTGCCCCCAGTCCACGCCGCCAAAGCCTCCCATCATCCAGTACATCAACTGGCGCAGATCAAAGGCGGTAGAGAAATAGACCGCCCAAGTCATCAGGGCGCTACAGATGATACCCAGCGCCACGCCGGCAAGCAGCAGGCGGCTCACGGAGAGATGACGGCGGGCAAAACGCAGCAAAATAAGGGTAATGATCAACGCGCCGGCGATGGCGCAGAGACTTAAGCTCCAGCCCGACATCGCCCCGCCGCCGAGCATCACGGCGGCAATCAGCCCTACCCCGGCACCGTTCGATACGCCTAATAAGCCGGGCTCGGCCAGCGGATTATCGAACAGCGCCTGCATGATCGTCCCGCTGAGCGCCAGCGCTGCGCCCACCAGCACCACAGCCAGAGTACGCGGCAGACGGATTTGCCAGATAAACAGCTCCCCCCGGGGAGTGAACCACGCCTCAGGGCCAATCCACAGATCGCCCGCGCAAAGGCTCAATCCCAGGGCGATAACGAGCGCCAGTATGAGCGCGAGCAATTTACGCAGATTGGATCGGTAGTGCTGACGGGCAAATTCGGGCATCGAAGTCATTTTGCGGGTGAATGATGTCTCTGATTTTACGGTGGGTTTATAGCAGCGCAAAGAAAAAAGGCCGCATAAGCGGCCTTTTTGGTTAGATCATATCACTCTGCTTTGGGTGAAGCGTTTTCGACACGGCTCTTTAACTTCTGGCCGGGTCTGAAGGTCACCACGCGGCGGGCTGTAATGGGAATATCCTCACCCGTCTTCGGGTTACGACCCGGACGTTGATTCTTGTCGCGCAAATCAAAGTTACCAAAGCCGGAGAGTTTTACCTGCTCACCATTTTCCAGAGCGCGACGGATCTCTTCGAAAAACAGCTCAACCAGCTCTTTGGCATCCCGTTTGCTAAGCCCAAGCTTATCAAACAGATATTCGGACATTTCAGCTTTTGTAAGCGCCATAGGTTCAATCCCTCAATGATGCCTGGAATCGCTCTTTTAATGCCTCTACACATTTGGCAACGGTAGCGGCAATCTCCTCTTCTTCGAGTGTACGGCTGGTATCCTGAAGGATCAGGCTGATAGCCAGGCTCTTAAAGCCCTCTGCTACGCCCTTGCCGCGGTACACGTCAAATAAGTTTACGCCAACTACCTGATTTACGCCAACTTTCTTACATTCGGCCAAAATATCTGCGGCAGGCACATTTTCGGCCACCACAACGGCGATATCACGACGGTTTGCCGGGAAGCGAGAAACGTCCTGAGCCTGAGGAATGACGCGGTCTGCGACCTTGTTCCACTCCAGTTCAAACGCCAGTGTGCGGCCGTTGAGATCCAGTTTGCGTTCCAGCTCTGGATGCACAACACCAATGAAACCAACGCGTTCACCTTTCAGATAAATCGCGGCACATTGGCCCGGATGCAGGGCCGGAATGGCCTCAGCGCGGAACTCAATTTCAGACAATTTACCGGTCAGGTCGAGTACGGATTCCAGATCGCCTTTCAGGTCGTAAAAATCGACACTGTTTTTGCTCAGGTCCCAGTGCTCTTCATAGCGGTTGCCGCAGATCGCCCCTGCCAGCATCAGATCCTGACGAATGCCGAGGTTAGCCTGGGTGTCCGGCACAAAGCGCAGACCGGTTTCGAAAATACGTACGCGGCTCTGCTGACGGTTCTGGTTGTAGACGATGGTGCTGAGCAGGCCCGGCAGCAGCGACAGACGCATGGCTGACATTTCGCTGGAGATTGGGCTTGGCAGGATCAACGCTTCCTGGCCCGGGTGGATCAGCTGCTGCACTTTCGGGTCAACGAAACTGTAGGTGATCACTTCCTGGTAACCTTTGTCGTTGAGCATGGTTTTCACACGCTTCAGAGACAGATCCGCTTCACGATGGGAACCCATCACCAACCCAGCCTGCACCGGCTCATCAGGAATGTTGTTGTAGCCGTAGACACGGGCAACTTCTTCCACCAGATCTTCTTCGATCTCCATATCGAAACGCCAGCTCGGCGCAACGGCTGTCCACTCGTCCTGGCCTTCGGTGACGTCACAGCCCAGACGGCGCAGAATGTCGCTCACCTGTGCATCGGCAATGTGATGGCCAATCAGGCGGTCCAGCTTGCTACGACGCAGGGTGATGGTCGCAGGCTTCGGCAGATGCGCCTCGCTGGTGACATCAATGACCGGGCCAGCTTCGCCGCCGCAGATATCAATCAGCAGGCGGGTCGCGCGCTCCATCGCTTTGTATTGCAGAGCTGGATCCACGCCGCGCTCATAGCGGTGAGAAGCATCGGTATGCAGACCATGACGACGCGCGCGACCGGTAATGGACAGCGGGCTAAAGAAGGCACACTCCAGCAGCACGTTCTGGGTTTCATCGTTCACGCCGGAGTGGTCGCCACCGAAGATCCCGCCCATCGCCAGGGCTTTGCCGTGATCGGCAATCACCAGGGTGTCGGCATTCAGTTTGGCTTCGCTGCCGTCCAGCAGGACCAGAGTTTCACCCTCTTTCGCCATACGCACGACGATACCGCCTTCGATACGATCTTTATCGAACGCGTGCATCGGCTGACCCAGCTCCAGCAGGACGTAGTTAGTCACGTCAACAACGGCATCGATGGAACGGATACCGCAACGACGCAGCTTCTCTTTCATCCACAGCGGCGTTGGCGCCTTAACGTTGATACCCTTCACTACGCGGCCCAGGTAGCGCGGACAGGCGTCAACGGCTTCAACCTGAATCGGCAGCGTGTCAGTAATGGTGGCCGCCACTGGCGCGATTTCAGGCGCGTTCAGTTCGGTCTGGTTCAGGACCGCCACGTCGCGGGCAACACCGATGATGCCCAGGCAGTCGGCACGGTTCGGGGTGACGCTGATTTCGATGGTGTTGTCATCAAGGTTCAGGTAGTCGCGCAGGTCGGTGCCAATCGGGGCGTCCGCTGGCAGCTCAATAATGCCGGAGTGATCGTCGGAAATACCCAGCTCGGAGAAGGAGCACAGCATGCCTTCAGACGGCTCGCCGCGCAGTTTCGCCGCTTTAATTTTGAAATCGCCCGGCAGCACCGCACCCACGGTTGCCACAGCCACTTTCAGGCCCTGACGGCAGTTTGCTGCGCCGCAGACGATATCGAGCAGACGTTCGCCGCCCACGTTAACTTTGGTGACACGCAGTTTGTCTGCGTTAGGGTGCTGACCGCACTCCACAACCTCACCGATAACCACGCCGTTAAAGGCGCCTGCAACCGGCTCTACGCCGTCCACTTCCAGGCCAGCCATGGTGATCTGGTTAGAGAGCGCCTCGCTGTCCAGCTCGGTGTTTACCCATTCGCGTAACCACAGTTCACTGAATTTCATTGTTCTGTCCTGCCCTTATTTAAACTGTTTGAGGAAACGCAGATCGTTTTCGAAGAATGCGCGTAAGTCGGTCACGCCATAGCGCAGCATGGTCAGACGTTCCATCCCCATGCCAAACGCAAAGCCGGAGTAGACTTCCGGATCAATACCGACGTTACGCAGCACGTTCGGGTGCACCATGCCGCAGCCCAGCACTTCCAGCCATTTGCCGTTTTTACCCATCACGTCAACTTCTGCGGACGGTTCGGTGAACGGGAAGTAGGACGGACGGAAACGAACCTGCAGATCTTCCTCAAAGAAGTTGTTCAGGAAATCGTGCAGCGTGCCCTTCAGGTTGGTGAAGCTGATGTTTTTATCAACGATCAGCCCTTCCATCTGGTGGAACATTGGGGTGTGGGTCTGGTCGTAGTCGTTACGATAGACGCGACCTGGCGCGATGATGCGGATCGGCGGCGCTTGCTCCTTCATAGTACGAATCTGCACGCCAGAGGTCTGGGTACGCAGCAGGCGGGTCGCATCAAACCAGAAAGTGTCGTGGTCAGCACGTGCCGGGTGGTGGCCTGGGATATTCAGGGCATCGAAGTTATGGTAATCGTCTTCGATTTCCGGGCCGGTCGCCACGGTAAAGCCGAGCTCACCGAAGAAACTTTCAATACGGTCGATAGTACGGGTGACCGGGTGCAGCCCACCGTTCTCGATACGGCGTCCCGGCAGGGAGACATCGATGGTTTCAGCAGCCAGACGGGCGTTCAGCGCGGCGCTTTCCAGCGCGTTTTTACGCTCGTTCAGCACTTGCTGCACCTGCTCTTTGGCTTCGTTAATCACCGCACCTGCAGCCGGGCGCTCTTCTGGCGGCAACTCACGCAGGGTAGTCATTTGAAGGGTCAGGTGCCCTTTCTTGCCCAGATATTCGACGCGGACATTGTCTAACGCGGCAACATCTGAGGCCTGGTTAATGGCGGCCGTTGCACTGGCAACCAGCTCTGCGAGATGTGACATGGTTTTCCTCGTTATGTAGCGATATTTACAAGCGGCAGATACGAAAAAAGCCTCCATCAGGAGGCTTTCTGGCGCTGTTTTCCGTTTCGTCTTTCACGCGCTAGCCTCCTGAAATCAGGTGCTAAAGTAAAAGAAGAAGCGGAAAATAGCAGCATTCATGCTTGCATTACCTTGTGTGGTAAGGGACCTAACGCCTTATTGAAAAGGGTCGCCGGAAAATTGTCAATGTTTTGATGCTGTTGAAACGAAAAGAGGGAGACTAGCTCCCTCTTTCAACTGGCTTATGCCAGAGCTGCTTTCGCTTTTTCGACCAGAGCGGTGAACGCTACTTTGTCGAATACTGCGATGTCAGCCAGGATCTTACGGTCGATTTCAACAGAGGCTTTTTTCAGGCCGTTGATGAATTTGCTGTAAGAAATACCGTTCTGACGTGCTGCTGCGTTGATACGCGCAATCCACAGTTGACGGAACTGACGCTTACGTTGACGACGGTCACGGTAAGCGTACTGACCAGCTTTGATAACTGCCTGGAAGGCAACGCGGTATACGCGTGAACGCGCACCGTAGTAGCCTTTGGCTTGTTTCAAAATTTTCTTGTGACGTGCGCGGGCAACTACACCACGTTTTACGCGAGCCATATGTGCTCTCCTGTATCTATTCTAATTAAAAAGTTAAAAAACGTTTACGACTTATGCGTACGGCAGGCACGCGATAACCAGACCCAGATCGCCTTTAGAAACCATGGCTTTCGGACGCAGGTGACGTTTACGCTTGGTAGCTTTCTTAGTCAGAATGTGACGCAGGTTTGCGTGCTTGTGCTTAAAACCACCTTTACCGGTTTTTTTGAAGCGCTTAGCAGCACCGCGTACGGTCTTAATTTTTGGCATCTTAATAACTTCCACTTCGCATTGTTAAATAAACGAAACCCAGGCGAACAAAACCTGCGAAGCCTGTCGGCTCCACAGGAATTGCTACTTGAAGGCCTACTGTTTCTTCTTAGGAGCGAGCACCATGATCATCTGGCGGCCTTCGATCTTCGTAGGGAAGGATTCGACTACTGCCAGTTCACTCAGATCTTCACGGACGCGGTTAAGCACTTCCATGCCGATCTGTTGGTGGGCCATCTCACGACCGCGGAAACGCAGCGTGATCTTGGCCTTATCGCCATCTTCCAGAAAGCGAATCAGGCTGCGGAGTTTTACCTGATAATCGCCATCGTCGGTACCAGGACGGAATTTGATTTCCTTAACCTGGATAACTTTTTGTTTCTTCTTCTGTTCCTTAGAAGACTTACTCTTTTCATAAAGGAACTTGCCGTAGTCCATGATACGACAAACTGGCGGTTCGGCGTTAGGGCTGATTTCAACTAAATCTACTCCAGCTTCTTCAGCCTTTTCGATTGCTTCTCTCAGACTCACAATCCCCAGCTGTTCGCCTTCCAGACCTGTTAAGCGAACTTCCTGGGCGCGAATCTCGCCATTGATACGATTCGGACGTGCCGTTTGAACTCGTTTTCCGCCTTTAATACCTTATTCCTCCAGTTGTTGAAGACTGCGGCTGCGAATCTCTTGTTGCAGCTTCTCAATCACTTCATTTACGTCCAGGCTGCCCAGGTCTTTACCACGGCGGGTGCGAACGGCAACTTTGCCTGCTTCCACCTCTTTATCACCACAGACCAACATATACGGGACACGACGTAAAGTGTGCTCGCGGATTTTAAAGCCAATCTTCTCATTTCTCAAGTCTGCTTTTACGCGAATGCCCGCATTTTGTAGTTTCTGCGTCAATTCTTTAACGTAATCAGCCTGAGAATCGGTAATGTTCATCACTACAACCTGCACTGGCGCAAGCCAGGTTGGGAAGAAGCCAGCAAACTCTTCGGTCAGGATGCCGATGAAGCGCTCCAGTGAACCGAGGATAGCACGGTGAATCATTACCGGTACCTGACGCTCGTTATCTTCGCCAACATAAGAGGCGCTTAAACGCTGCGGCAGGGAGAAGTCCAGCTGTACAGTACCGCACTGCCATGCACGATCGAGACAGTCATACAGGGTAAATTCAATTTTCGGACCGTAGAATGCGCCCTCGCCCAACTGGTATTCAAACGGTATGCCGTTTTCTTCCAGCGCTACAGCGAGATCCGCCTCAGCACGATCCCAGGTCTCATCGCTCCCGATACGTTTTTCCGGCGCGTTGAGAGTTTGACTACGATCTTCTCGAAGCCAAAGGTGCTGTACATATCGTAGACCATACGAATACAGGCGTTAACTTCATCACGCACCTGATCTTCAGTACAGAAGATATGCGCATCATCCTGCGTAAAGCCACGAACACGCATCAGACCGTGCAGCGCGCCTGATGGCTCGTTACGGTGACAGCTACCGAACTCTGCCATACGTAGCGGCAGATCGCGATAGGATTTCAGACCCTGGTTAAAGATCTGAACGTGACCCGGGCAGTTCATTGGCTTGATGCAGTATTCACGGTTCTCTGAAGAGGTGGTGAACATCGCATCTTTGTAGTTGTCCCAGTGGCCGGTTTTTTCCCACAGCACACGGTCCATCATGAACGGGCCTTTCACTTCCTGATACTGGTACGCTTTCAGCTTGGAACGAACGAAAGTTTCCAGTTCACGGAAGATAGTCCAGCCGTCGTTGTGCCAGAAGACCATACCCGGCGCTTCTTCCTGCATATGATACAGGTCGAGTTGTTTCCCGATTTTACGGTGGTCACGCTTCGCCGCTTCTTCCAGGCGCTGCAGGTACGCGTTCAGGGCTTTTTTGTCAGCCCAGGCGGTACCATAGATGCGCTGCAACATTTTATTGTTGCTGTCGCCACGCCAGTAAGCGCCTGCGGTTTTCATCAGCTTGAAGTGATGGCAGAAGCGCATGTTCGGCACGTGCGGTCCACGGCACATGTCGATGTATTCTTGGTGATGATACAAGCCAGGCTTGTCATCATGAGCAATATTCTCGTCAAGAATAGTGACTTTGTAGTTTTCACCACGTTTCACGAAGGTTTCACGCGCTTCGTGCCAGCTCACCGTCTTCTTAATGACGTCGTAGTTGCTCTCAGCCAACTCGTGCATACGCTTTTCGAGGGCTTCGATATCTTCCTGGGTCAGCGTGTGGTCAAGGTCAACGTCATAGTAAAAACCGTTGTCGATAACCGGGCCGATAGCCATTTTGGTGTTAGGCCACAGCTGCTTGATCGCATGACCGAGCAGGTGAGCGCACGAGTGACGAATGATCTCCAGACCTTCTTCATCTTTCGCAGTGATGATCGACAGCTTCGCATCATTTTCAATTAAATCGGAAGCATCAACCAGCGCACCGTCAACGCGCCCAGCAATAGTGGCTTTCGCCAGACCCGGGCCGATATCCAGCGCAACATCCATTGGGCTGACGGCGCGGTCGAAATGGCGTTGGCTGCCATCAGGAAGAGTAATTACAGGCATTTTATATCCTTATTTGCAGTGATGCCCCACACATAAGAGCATATGCAAAGAAAATAATCTTTGATTTACAGTGAATTGCAAAGCCATCTGACCAACAATCGTCAAATTGGCCCGCAATCATGCACAGGATCGAAATCAGAAAAATGGCAATTTACGATCAGCCTGTTGATGGTAACACTAACGCCTGGGTGAAAACACCCTTCTGGGCAGATTGAACGCGTTAGTACTTTTGCATGAGTTTAACGTGGAATTTCAAACAGCTTCTCGCAATACCGGGTGGCTGAGCTATTCTTGAACAGGTCCTTCAATACACTATGGGGCATATTATGAACGTATCCAGCAGAACAGTCGTTATCCTTAACATTCTTTCTGCCACCGCATTACTCGTGATTCTGGCAGATAAGTTTCACTGGTTCTGACGCTCGATGTTGGAAGCGCCTGACGCTTTAACCTTCCGGCGAAACTAAATTATGTTTGCTCTTTGGTAAACGACCGCAACCAAAGAACAAGGATGATAAGATGCCGACAAAACGCTTTTCTAAAAAATACTGGAAGATGGTGATTGTGTTAATCACCCTTTGTGCTGCCCTGCTGATATTACGCTGGGCAGCAATACTTTGGGGTTAATCTTATCACCCATTTCAGCCCGGTAAAGGTATTACTTTTTTGCGGAACCCAACGGATTTAAACTTCCGTTTTAATTATCTTTACATAAACTTTAAAAATAAAAAAAACCGGTACATCAAAACCCGGTTTTTTTAGCAGCTATAACTGCCGATAAATGAATGTATCGTGTTTGATAAATCAATCAAGACCATTCACCGGCGACCAGTTTATGCACGTCGAACGCGTCGTCCATAGATTGCCCGGTGGATTGCGAGCCAGGAGCGATGTTCGATCCGGCTTCTACATCAGAGGCCTTGGTGATGCCAATTTGTGTAGAAGTGTCACTGGCAGAGTGATATACAGAATCAGCGGCAAATGCGCCGAATGACAGTGCCGAAAGCACGATTGCTGCAGATGCAGTTGTGATTTTATTCATAATGTTTTTCTCTTACTGAATTAATACAGACCAACTTTAGGCAATATCTAGCTTGTCCTGATAGTTTAGATCTGGATCACACTTTTGCATAGTCAAAATATTTAATCAATTCGTGTCAAATAAACTGAATGTTAACAAACCGGTGAATTATGGAGAGAATATGGAGATATCGGCTACGGCTATATATTTTAAAACACTGTTTATTATTTATCAGCACAAAAATTAAAAACGGGTCAATATATTATTGACCCGCTGCGATTACATTTTGTAGCCCAGAGAGACCGTGGTTCTGCGAATCGGTGTGTTCCGGTGCAGATGCTGGCGGTTCGGAGTTCCAGGTCACGTTGTAAGCCACTTTCAACCCGAAATGGGCGTTGATGGCGACGTTCAGCGCCGTCTCGGAGTTAACGGTCGTGTCGTCAGCACCGAAGACAGAAACGCCCTGGCTAAATTTGGCGTTATCGGTCATCTGCCAGGCATAAGTCCCGGACGCATAGCCCAGCGGCTGGGTTTCAGTATCGCCGTCGGTGTATTCGTCGTAACGTACACCCGGACCAAATTCAAAACGGAAGCTGTGTACCGGCCCGTTCAGGAACTGGCGACCATAACCCGCTGTTGCCACGTCACGCTGACGATAACCGTTATAGCGGTCAGTCAACCAGCTTGCCTGGCCGAACAGATAGTCAAAGTCGGTCATGGTTGTAACGGCTACGCCCACCCACCGCATATTTCTCGGAAGAGCGTTCATCGTTAGACGAGGTGTTGCTGGCGTTACCCCACAGCGACCAGGCGGTGGTGTTGCCGTACCAGGTCATGGTGGTATCGGCAGTCAGGGAAGAGCTTTTGGTATTGCCCGATTGCGCCAGATAACCTGCGTTCAGGTTACCTTCGAAAGGTTTCTGTGCAGTGGAGGGATCGTCCATGACAGTAAAAACGGAATCATCGGCTGTTGCATGCAGTGACGCAAACAGGCCTCCCGCTACCATCATTGCAGCGGGTACTGTCTTTAAGAGCTTCATTTATAAAGAGTCCGTACAACAAAAAAAGAGACCATTACGGTCCCGGAAACTTTCTTGCGGATCAATGCCATGGGATCCCGCGAAAGGTAACAAATTATAAAAAGGCTCAAATAACATAGCAATGATTTCTTGTTTCATTTTTGGAATAAGAACGATCTCAAAGCAGCCTGTTATTTATAAATAAAAGTCACGGTAGGTAACGATATTCATATTGAAAATCATATTGTTATTTACTTTCCCTTCCGCAGGTTCGGTGCCAGGCTTATGGTTATACTCAATCACAGGAGATCAGCATGGATCGTATCTTTACGTTGACGCTCTCCCCTTCTCTGGACAGCGCAACCCTGACGGCTCAACTCTATCCTGAAGGTAAACTCCGCTGCAGCGCGCCGGTATTCGAACCCGGTGGCGGCGGGATTAACGTGGCGCGTGCCATCGTTCACCTTGGCGGTAAAGCAACCGCCATCTTTCCCGCTGGCGGCGCGACGGGCGAACACCTCGTCTCGCTGCTGGCTGATGAGCAGGTCGCCGTGGATACGGTTGAATCCCATGACTGGACCCGGCAAAACCTGCACGTACATGTTGAATCCACCCACGAGCAGTACCGCTTTGTCATGCCCGGCGCGACCCTGAGCGAAGATGAGTTTCGCCAGCTGGAAGAGAAAGTGCTGGCCATCGAGAGTGGCGCGCTGCTGGTTATCAGCGGCAGCCTGCCACCGGGTGTCAAAACCGAACGGCTGACGCAGCTGATTCGCGCTGCGCAACAGAACGGTATCCGCTGTATCGTTGACAGCTCCGGGGAGGCCCTTAGCGCCGCGCTGACCCTTGGCAACATTGAGCTGGTGAAACCTAACCAGAAAGAACTTAGTGCACTGGTCAATCGCGATCTTAGCCAGCCGGATGACGTGCGCAGCGCCGCGGAAGAGTTGGTGAAGAGCGGCAAAGCCCGGCGGGTTGTCGTGTCCCTCGGCCCGCAAGGCGCGCTGGCCGTGGATGAAACCGGCTCGGTGCAGGTGGTGCCACCGCCCATGAAAAGCCAGAGCACCGTCGGCGCGGGTGACAGCATGGTGGGCGCGATGACACTGAAGCTGGCGCAAGGCGCGTCCTTACGGGAAATGACCCAATACGGCGTAGCCGCAGGCAGTGCGGCAACCATCAATCATGGCACCCGGCTGTGCTCGCTGGATGACACCCAGAAAATATTTACATACCTGACAAATGCATAATCGTTGCCCTCCTGGCTACCCGGCGAGGGCGACAAATGACATGAATCGTCTATGCTAAAAAAATTTCGTGATAACAATGAGGTGAATTATGAGCAGTGGAGAGATCGCTCGCTATGTGGTAACCGTCAAAATTCATGAAGACTCACTGACGGAACTCAATGAAATCAACAACAATCTTACCCGCGGCGGTTTTTTACTGACCATGACTGACGAGGACGGCAACCTGCATGAACTGGGCACCCATACCTACGGGCTGGTTAGCCCATTGAGTGAAGACGAGGTAAAGGCGCTTGCCACGGGTCTGGTAGAGAACGCCACCGGAAAAGAGCCGCAGGTTGAGGGTGACGAGCTGGGAAAACTGGCAAAAACAGCAGCAATAAATGCCACAGGGCCAACCAAACGGCGCAGATGTGCGTTAGTTCGTGTTTTTTGACCATAGTTTCACGCTAACTTTATGATCTGGCAGACAACATGGGAGAGCGATCATGTGGCAGGCTATCAGTCATCTTTTAAGTGAACAACTGGGCGAAGGTGAAATTGAACTGCGTAACGAGCTGCCAGGAGGCGAGATCCACGCCGCATGGCATCTGCGCTATGCAGGACGCGACCTCTTCGTTAAATGTGATGAACGTGAACTTTTACCCATCTTTACCGCTGAGGCTGACCAGCTGGAACTGCTCTCCCGCAGCAAAACCGTCTCCGTACCCCAGGTCCGGGCCGTCGGCAGCGATCGCGACTACAGCTTTCTGGTGATGGATTACCTCCCTGCCCGCCCACTTGATGCGCACAATGCCTTTATTCTGGGGCAACAGATTGCCCGTCTGCATCAATGGAGCGATCAGCCGCAGTTCGGTCTCGATTTTGACAACGACCTTTCCACTACTCCCCAACCCAACGCCTGGCAACGACGCTGGTCGATCTTCTTTGCCGAACAGCGGATAGGCTGGCAGCTGGAGCTGGCAGCAGAAAAAGGGCTGGAGTTCGGCAACATCGATGCCATTGTCGATCATATCCAGCAGCGCCTGGCCTCGCATCAGCCGCAACCTTCCCTGCTGCACGGCGATTTATGGTCGGACAACTGCGCGCTGGGTCCAAACGGTCCTTATATCTTTGATCCGGCCTGCTACTGGGGGGACAGAGAGTGCGACCTGGCCATGCTGCCGCTACATCCAGAACAGCCGCCGCAGATTTACGACGGCTATCAGTCTATCTCACCCTTACCGGCCGACTTTCTGCAAAGGCAGCCCGTGTATCAGCTTTATACCCTGATGAACCGCGCCATCCTGTTTGGCGGTGAGCATATGGTAAATGCGCAAAAAGCGCTGGATCGCGTGCTGGCGGCATAAGGTACAGACTGCCGGGCTACATTGCCCGGCGGCGTACACTTATAACAGGCCGAGAAGGGAAAACAGGAAGTACCCGGCGATGATCATCAGCACCGGCAGTACGTAGAGGGTGAAAATCTGCAAGAAAATGGTGTGGTTCGGCACCACAATACGCGATTCGATCTGTTCGCGCGTTAACCCTTCATCCCCTTTCGCATTCTCCAGAATCAACTGGGCCTCCAGCCCTTCACGAATAAGACGCGTCTGTCGGCGCATCCGCGCACCTGAAGCCTGCAACGCCAGGGCGATAAAGATCAGGGCAAAGATGATCCAGAAGGCAATGTTCATGCCCTGCCTGAAGTCGGGTGTCGGAGAGTTGTACCAGAAGAAATTCAGAAACGGCGTGTTAAAGCGCATCATTTCGATCATGACATGGGCAAAATCCAGCATCACGGCATTGATCCCGGCCTGCTTTTCGCTGCGGTCATAGATAAATTTCAGGACGGAAATAATGGTTGAGATGACTGCCGGGATAAAAATAATCCATCCGGCGATGATCTTCAGTATTGCTACCCGTCCAGCTTGTTGATATGTCATCGGTTCCTCATTTTTAAAATACATCCTTTGAGGCTAAGTCTACCTGCTGGATCTCATTTTCGCCCGTTCTTTGCAGGCGATATGGTAAATTGCTGGGGTTAAGTAGTCTTTATCACTGCTCACCCCAAGAAAGGAGAAGTTGCATGTCGACCCCGCGTCAAATTCTTGCAGCCATTTTTGATATGGATGGATTACTGATTGATTCCGAGCCGCTCTGGGATCGTGCCGAACTGGATGTGATGGCCAGCCTGGGGCGTGGATATCAGCCGCCGTCACGAACTGCCAGATACCCTGGGCCTGCGTATCGATATGGTGGTGGAACTCTGGTATGCCCACCAGCCCTGGTCAGGCCCTGGCCGTGACGAGGTGACCGACCGCATCATCAACCGGGCGATTACGTTGGTGGAAGAGAACCGCCCGCTGCTGAAAGGGGCGCGTGAAGCCGTGGCCCTGTGCAAGGCACAGGGGCTGAAAGTTGGCCTGGCTTCCGCCTCGCCGCTGCATATGCTGGAGAAAGTGCTGATTATGTTTGATCTGCACGACAGCTTTGATGCGCTGGCTTCGGCAGAAAAACTGCCTTACAGCAAACCGCACCCCCAGGTATATATGGACTGCGCCGCGAAGCTCGGTGTCGACCCGACCACCTGCGTGGCGCTGGAAGACTCAGTCAACGGCATGATTGCCAGCAAAGCAGCGCGGATGCGCTCTATTGTTGTCCCCGCCGAGGAGAATCGGCATGACGTCCGCTACGCGCTGGCAGACGTCAAACTCGACTCACTGCAGGACCTTACCGTGGCGCATCTGCACGGGTAATTAATGTCAGCGGGCAGCGCCGGGTTGCCCGCAAACATGATCCACATAAAATTTTTAAAACATCATTTCATTTTAATTTGATATTCCCATTTGCTGCTTCTATGCTTATCTCAGAACAACTATACCCCCCCTACTTTCTGAGGTTTGTATGATACTGGATGCCTTTAATCTTTCAGGAAAAGTTGCCATCGTGACCGGCTGTGATACCGGTCTTGGCCAGGGCATGGCGCTGGGTCTGGCACAGGCAGGCTGCGACATCGTGAGCGTCAATCGTCGGATTCCCGAAGAGACTGCCGCAGGCGTGAAAGCGCTGGGCCGCCGTTTTATGGCAATCCAGGCCGATCTCAGCAAGCAGGACGGCATCAATGATATCGTCGAGCAGGTTGTCGCCGGGATGGGCCGCGTGGATATTCTGGTCAATAACGCCGGTACCATCCGCCGGGAAGATGCCCTGACCTTCAGCGAAAAGGACTGGGATGAGGTGATGAATCTCAACCTGAAATCGGTCTTTTTCCTGTCGCAGGCCGTGGCCCGTCAGTTCATCGCCCAGGGGCAAGGGGGCAAGATCATTAATATCGCCTCGATGCTGTCATTCCAGGGGGGGATCCGCGTTCCTTCGTATACCGCATCGAAAAGTGGCGTGCTGGGTATCACCCGCCTGCTGGCTAACGAGTGGGCACACCATGGCATCAACGTGAACGCCATTGCGCCGGGTTATATGGCGACTAACAATACCCAGCAGTTACGCGATGACGAGCAGCGCAGCAAAGAGATCCTCGACCGCATTCCGGCGGGTCGCTGGGGCAAGCCGGAAGACCTGCAGGGTCCGGCAGTATTTCTGGCCTCGTCAGCCTCAGATTACGTCAACGGCTATACCCTCGCCGTCGATGGAGGCTGGCTCGCACGTTAACCGCTTTGTGACAAAGAGTTACACCGTCACTACTTCCGTATACTGTATTAAAATCCCTATACTGGATGCATTGACAGTTTAGTGGGTTTTATCATGACGGCGGAAGGTCATCTGCTCTTTTCTCTCGCCTGCGCAGTGTTTGCCAAAAACGCTGAGCTTACACCTGTGCTGGCGCAGGGCGACTGGTGGCATATCGTGCCATCGGCAGTTTTGACCTGCCTGTTACCTGATATCGATCACCCCAAGTCGCTGCTCGGGCAGCGGCTGAAGTGGATCTCCAAACCCATTGCCCGCGCCTGCGGCCATCGCGGTTTTACCCATAGTCTGCTGGCGGTCTTTGCCGCCCTCACGCTCTTCTATTTAAAAGTGCCCGACAGCTGGCTGATCCCGGCGGATGCTATCCAGGGTATGGTGCTGGGCTATCTGAGCCATATTCTGGCCGACATGCTCACTCCGGCGGGTGTTCCCCTGCTGTGGCCCTGCCGCTGGCGCTTTCGACTGCCGATCCTGCGCCCACAAAAAGGCAACCAGTTAGAGCGCGCATTGTGCATGGCCCTGTTCGCGTGGGCGGTGTGGATGCCGCAGACGCTGCCGGAAAACGGTGCCGTGCGCTGGTCTTCGCACATGATCAATTCCCTGCAGTTTCAGTTCAATCGCTTTATTCACCATCAAAGTGAGCAGTAACTGGACAAATTCAGGCGTTTTGGCATAACCCATTCCATTTGGATATAAGCGACGCGATCACACTTCTGATAATCTTGCGGCAATAAGGTCGGACCTAATACGATCTGCTATTCAATCAGGAGAACGGGGATGAATTTTCCATTAATCGCGAACATTGGTGGTGTTCGTTGGCTTACTGTTGTTGCTGGCGCAGTCGCGTCACAAACAGTGGAGCCTCGCTAAAAAAGTTCTGGTCGGTCTGGTGATGGGCGTGGTCTTCGGGCTGGCGCTGCAGGCCATTTACGGTGCCAGCAACCCGGTACTGAAAGACTCTATCCAGTGGTTTAACGTGGTCGGTAACGGCTATGTCCAACTGCTGCAGATGATTGTCATGCCGCTGGTATTCGCCTCTATTCTGAGCGCCGTTGCCCGTCTGCATAATGCGTCTCAGCTGGGTAAAATCAGCGTCCTGACCATCGGCACGCTGCTGTTTACTACGCTGATCTCGGCCCTGGTGGGTGTGCTGGTTACTAACCTGTTTGGCCTGACCGCCGAAGGCCTGGTGCAGGGCACCGCGGAAACCGCGCGTCTGACCGCCATCGAGACCAACTATGCGGGTAAAGTCGCGGATCTTACCGTACCGCAGATGCTGCTCTCCTTTATCCCGAAAAACCCGTTTGCCGATCTGACCGGGGCCAACCCAACGTCAATCATCAGCGTGGTGATTTTCGCTGCCTTCCTCGGTGTGGCTGCGCTGAAACTGCTGAAAGATGACGCTCCGAAAGGCGAGCGCGTCCTGACCGCCATCGATACCCTGCAAAGCTGGGTGATGAAGCTGGTGCGTCTGGTGATGCAGCTGACCCCATACGGCGTTCTGGCGCTGATGACCAAAGTGGTGGCAGGCTCTAACCTGCAGGACATCATCAAGCTGGGCAGCTTCGTGGTGGCCTCCTACCTCGGCCTGGGCATTATGTTTGTGGTTCACGGCATCCTGCTCGGCGTGAACGGCGTCAGCCCGCTGAAATATTTCCGTAAAGTATGGCCAGTGCTGACCTTCGCCTTTACCAGCCGCTCCAGCGCTGCCTCCATTCCACTGAACGTGGAAGCGCAGACCGTCGTCTGGGCGTGCCGGAATCGATCGCCAGTTTCTCTGCCTCCTTCGGCGCGACTATTGGTCAGAACGGTTGTGCTGGTCTCTACCCGGCGATGCTGGCAGTGATGGTTGCACCAACGGTAGGTATTAACCCGCTGGATCCGGTCTGGATTGCGACCCTTGTCGGGATTGTGACCGTGAGTTCTGCTGGCGTGGCCGGTGTGGGCGGCGGCGCGACCTTCGCCGCGCTGATTGTCCTGCCTGCGCTGGGTCTGCCAGTTACGCTGGTGGCACTGCTGATCTCCGTTGAACCGTTGATCGACATGGGCCGTACTGCGCTGAACGTCAGCGGCTCAATGACGGCCGGTACGCTCACCAGCCAGTGGCTGAAGCAGACCGATAAAGCGGTGCTGGAAAGCGATGAACATGCGGAGCTGGCGCATCGCTAAGCGCCTCCCCTGCTAAAAAAAACCGCCTTCAGTGATGAAGGCGGTTTTTTATTATCTGTTAATCCTCAACTTCTTCTTCCTGGCGGACCTGCATCGCCCAACGTTGAGCCGACTCCGGCACGCTAAACGCCGGTGAACGGCGAAAACGCTCGCCAATTAGCACAAAGGCCACGTATTTGCCGCGTAACAACCACACGTCACGAAAGCCATCCCATTTTGCTGGCATGTTCTGGCGGCGCGGGTTCAACGCGGGGCTGGTAACTGATAACAGGACGATTTTGTTGGCGAAGAGGTTTCATAAGCAGCGGGTTCACTAAAGCAAACTCAAAAATCAGTAAATTCCTATGATAGCCGATTGCCCCTCCTGCGTCGCGCCCATGTGTCATCTCAAGCGTAAGCGGCAGCCAGAGATCGGGTTATCACCCGGTGTTCTATCCGTAATGTTCTATAGTTATTGAGTTTTAACGCAAATATGACCGTGTTTCAGTAATGAAAACAGGAGACGAGTGCAATGTCGCAAAATGATAAGACTCACCACCCGCAGCAATCCCCGGTACATGACGAAAACGAAGCGAAACCCGGGATGGATTCACTGGCTCCCGACGATGGTTCCCACCTCGCCAGCCCTGTTCCTACCCCGCCGGGTAAGGAGCCAACGGCACCCGGCAGCCTGAAGGCACCGCATACCGGCAATGAAAAGCTGAACGCGCTGGAGGCCGTACGCAAAGGCGGCGAAAACTGTCCGCTCACCACCAATCAGGGGGTGCGCATCGCTGACGATCAGAACTCGCTGCGCGCCGGGGCCCGCGGTCCGACCCTGCTCGAAGATTTCATCCTGCGTGAGAAGATCACCCATTTCGACCATGAGCGCATCCCGGAGCGTATCGTTCACGCCCGCGGTTCGGCTGCGCACGGCTATTTCCAGCCTTACAAAAATCTGAGCGATATCACCAAAGCCGCGTTTCTCTCTGACCCGGAGAAAATCACCCCGGTGTTTGTACGCTTCTCCACGGTGCAGGGCGGCGCTGGCTCTGCCGATACGGTGCGCGATATTCGTGGCTTTGCTACTAAGTTTTATACCGAAGAGGGTATTTTTGATCTGGTGGGTAACAACACGCCGATCTTTTTCATTCAGGACGCACACAAGTTCCCCGATTTTGTTCATGCGGTAAAACCAGAGCCACACTGGGCGATCCCGCAGGGGCAGAGCGCGCACGACACCTTCTGGGATTACGTGTCGCTGCAGCCCGAAACCCTGCATAACGTGATGTGGGCAATGTCCGACCGCGGTATTCCGCGCAGCTATCGCACCATGGAAGGGTTTGGCATCCATACCTTCCGGCTGATTAATGCCGAAGGTAAAGCCACCTTTGTGCGTTTCCACTGGAAGCCGGTGGCGGGTAAAGCCTCGCTGGTGTGGGATGAGGCGCAGAAGCTCACCGGGCGCGACCCGGACTTCCATCGCCGCGATCTCTGGGAAGCCATCGAAGCGGGCGATTACCCGGAATATGAGCTTGGCTTCCAGCTGATCCCGGAAGAGGACGAGTTCAAATTTGATTTTGACCTTCTCGATCCGACCAAGCTGATCCCCGAGGAGCTGGTACCGGTTCAACTGGTGGGTAAAATGGTGCTCAACCGTAACCCGGATAACTTCTTTGCCGAGAACGAGCAGGCGGCCTTCCACCCTGGGCATATCGTCCCCGGGCTGGACTTTACCAACGACCCGTTATTGCAGGGGCGTCTGTTCTCCTACACCGATACCCAGATCAGCCGTCTGGGCGGGCCGAACTTCCACGAGATCCCGATCAACAAGCCAACCTGCCCGTACCATAATTTCCAGCGTGACGGGATGCATCGGATGGAGATCGACACCAATCCGGCCAACTACGAACCAAACTCCATCAACGACAACTGGCCGCGCGAGACCCCTCCGGGGCCAAAACGTGGCGGTTTTGAGTCGTATCAGGAGCGCGTGGAAGGGTCCAAAATCCGCGAACGCAGCCCCTCTTTCGCCGAGTATTACGCTCACCCTCGCCTGTTCTGGCAAAGCCAGACGCCTGTCGAGCAGGAGCACATTATCGGAGCCTTCAGCTTTGAGCTGAGTAAAGTGGTGCGAGCCTATATCCGTGAGCGGGTGGTCGATCAGCTGGCGCGTATTGATATTACCCTCGCCCAGGGCGTAGCGGACAACCTGGGGCTGACCCTCAGCGAGGCGCAACGCAATATGGCCCCACCGCAGGATGTCAGCGGCGTGAAAAAAGACCCTGCTCTCAGTCTGTATGCCGTTCCCGGTGGCGATATCAAAGGCCGGGTCGTGGCGGTATTACTCAATGACGCCCCGCGGGCCAGTGACGTGCTGGCGGTGCTGCAGGCGCTGAAGGCGAAAGGTGTACACGCCAAGCTGCTCTACTCCCGAATAGGGGACGTAATCGCCGATGATGGCTCGGTGTTGCCGGTGGCGGCCACCTTTGAGGGATCGCCGTCATTGACCGTCGATGCGGTGGTGGTGCCCTGCGGTGATATCCAGAGTCTGCTGAAAAGCGGGGATGCCGTCTACTATCTGCTGGAAGCCTACAAGCACCTCAAGCCGATTGCGCTGGCAGGCGATGCGCGGCAGTTCAAACCGCTGTTGAAAGTAGCGGATCAAGGCGAAGAAGGGATTATTGAAGGCGATACCGCGGCAGGCGCGTTTATGGACGAGCTGGTCCTGCAAATGGCGGCGCACCGTGTCTGGTCGCGTCGCAGCAAAATCGCCAGCATACCGGCGTAAAAAAAGCCGGGTGGCGGCTTCGCCTCACCCGGCCTGGTGTATTTTTTCTGCCCGGTTAGCTTTGCGCTACCGGGCTGTTCCTCACAAATCCCTGAACGTCCCCAGACGATATCCGCGCTCGGCAATCGCATATTTCAGCGAGGTCGATGTCAGCACATCAAGTTCCGTCAGGCGTGGCCAGCAGTAGGCGCTTTTACGAACGGTGTTATCAACAAAGGCCGGATGCGCCATCACTTCCAGCGAGCACTCGCCCTGCTGTACAGAGTGATCCAGCACGCGCAAGAACAGCGCTTCACTGATTTCCTCGCCATAAAATGCGCTACTGAAACCGTCGGTGGTCGGCGGGAGTTTGGCGTTCAGTTCGCTGAAGCCTTCAGAGTGACGATCCACCCGCAGTGCCACCCCTTTACGGCGGGCAAACTCGGCCACAATGGGGAAGATGGCCGGGATCATATGCACATGATGATGACTGTCGATATGGGTCGGCTCACGTCCGAAAAGATCGACAAAGCGATTGAACTGACAGTCCAGCTCGCGGGTGATCTCATCGAGCGGCAACGTCCCCTGCTCTGCAATCTGCCAGATCCATTTGCCCAATTGCCCCTCACGTGTCAGCCCTGGCATTGGCGTCAGCGGCATACCGAGCGTCAGAACAAAGTGCATACCGACGCCCAGTTCCGGTAGCGCCCGGCTGAGTTCAGCGGCGTGCTCAATTGCATCGCCGTTAACCATAGCGGTGGTTGAGGTCACCACGCCGTGCCGACAGGCTTCCACAATGCCGTAGTTCTGGCCTTTTGACAGGCCAAAAGTCATCGGCGTTGACGATCAGCAGATATTGCATAGTCATCCCTCTTAGTGCTGCTCACTTTTTAGCTTATCGACAGTGGCGGCAAAGTTTGGCAACCATTTTTCATGGGCCAGAATCAGGTCGCGTGCCAGTTTCTCGGCATCGCGATCGGACTGCACAAGCGGGCTGAGGTTCAGGGCCAGCAGCACGTCGTTCAGCTCGCCGCTGATCGCCGCCTGGCTTGCCGCCACTTCAAAGCCCTTGATGGTGTGGATCAGCCCCATCACTTTGTCATCGAAATGGGTCAGGCGCGGATGCGGTTTCGCCCCCTCGCGACCCAGAACGCAGGTCATCTCCACCGCCCAGTCGGCCGGGATATTATCGATGTGGCCGTGGTGCGGCACGTTGACGTAATGCTCTGCCTGCTTGTCGTTGTAAATAGCGTTAATCACTTCGCAGGCCGCGTCAGAGTAATAAGCCCCGCCGCGCTGCTCCAGTTCTTTCGGCTTCACGTTCAGATCCGGGTTTTTTATAGAGATCGAACAGCTGTTTTTCCACCTTCTGCACCACCTGCGCCCGGGCGCCGCCTTTGTAGTATTCGCCCATCTCAATCGCCAGCATCTCTTTCAGCTTGAAGTAGTAAAGCAGATAAGAGCACGGCAACAGATTCAGGGAGCGGATTAGCCCTTCACTGAACGGCAGATCGAAAATATTTTTCACCGAACTGGCTTTCAGGGTGCCCGACGCCACGCCGTCCAGCAGTTCAGCGAAGCGTGACTCGCCGTTAACCAGCACGTCTTTGATAAAGACCATGTGGTTCAGGCCGAACAGGTCGATGGAAAGCTCATCGTTATCGGTCAGGGCCAGCACGTCGCGGATAAACATCTTCATGCCGATAGGGATATTACATACCCCGATAAAGCGTTTGAAATCGGTGTGGCGATAGACCGCTTCGGTCACCATGCCGGCCGGGTTGGTAAAGTTGATTACCCACGCCTTAGGGCAGATCTCCTGCACGTCTTTGATGATGTCGAATACCACCGGAATGGTACGCAGCCCTTTAAACAGGCCACCGGCACCGTTGGTCTCCTGGCCCAGATAGCCGTAGCTCAGCGGGATACGCTCATCCAGCTCGCGCGCCTTAAGCTGGCCAACACGCAGCTGGGTGGTGACGAAATCGGCATCTTTCAGCGCCTGGCGACGATCGAGGGTTTTATGCACGGTCATCGGCACGCCCGCTTTTTTAACCATGCGCTGGCACAGGTCAAAAATAATATCGACCTTTTCCTGGCCTTCGGCCACGTCCACCAGCCACAGTTCGCTGACCGGCAGTTCATGATAACGCTTGAGGAACCCTTCCAGTAATTCCGGGGTATAGCTGCTTCCGCCGCCGATGGTTACGACTTTCAGTTTCTTTTGCATAATATTCTCCCTGGGAGATCCGCCATTAGAGTATAGCGGTCCCGTCCCATATATTTAGGGCAAGCATTTAAATCGCTATTCCCGGCGGTGATCCCGCCGGACGTTAATTAATAACCGTGATATTTTTCCGGTAGCTGTTAGGTGTAAAAGAGGTCAATTTCTTGAAGGTCTTAATAAACAGGCTCGGACTGCTATAACCGGATTCGTAAGGCAATATCCGTCACCGAATAGTTGGTGATCTCCAGCTGTTTTCTGGCGAAATTGATCCGTATTTCATTAATTATTTGCACCGGCGTTTTCTGATAATAACGCTGGGTCGCCCGGGTCAGGTACTCTTGCGATTTACCCGACAGGGCCACCATATTCTCCAGCGCATTTTCCCCAAAACGCAGTTTGTCGTGCATCATTTCAACGGTGGTACGCAGCCATTGCGGGATATCGTCCGTCACCTGCTGCTCTTCGCGATGGTGGCGTAAGCGGTTGACGACATAGAAGGTCACCGTTTCAATAAATTCATCAAATTCACTGTCACGAAAGTTAAGCGAGGCAATAACAGTGTCGATCCAGTTCAGGAACTCACTTTTGACGTGATAAACCTGCGAGGCCACAAAGCAGAACGGCAGCAGCGGCGCGTAGTGGGGTTTCGAAGAAGCGTTTACTGACGCCAACGTTGAGAATGCGCGTGGCACCAAAGTCATAAAAGCTCTGATGATGGGAACCCATGGGGATAAAGACGAAGTCCCCGCGCTCCAGCAGCACCCGCTTGCCGTTGATCTCCTGAAAATAGCGGCCGGTCAACACAATGGTGAATTCATAGTAGTCATGCTGATGCAGACCGCTAATGCTCTCCACCTTGTTGTAGATAAACACATGAAAATTTTTACCATTGAACAGCTGTTGTTCCCGGGCGGTAGTGATTTCCATTGCGCTGACCTCCTGCTATCAGTCTGACTTACTGCATTTTCTCGTGAAGTTCGATGAGTTCCGCCACCAGCTCACGCGCCAGCATGGAGGTCATCAGGTGATCCTGGGCATGGACCAGCACCAGGCTGACCTTCATCTTACCTTCACCCTGATCGCTTTCGATCAGTTTTGTTTGCACCAGGTGCGCTTCATTCAGCGCGGTGCGCGACTGGGCCATCATCTCTTTCGCCGTATCGAAATCACCTTGCTTGGCTTTTTTCAGGGCGCCGTACGCCAGGCTACGCGCCTGACCGGAGTTGATGATAAGCCCCATCACCACTTCTTCAAGGTCGTTCTCTGCTACGTTTTCCACTTCTTCTGCAACAACATGGTCTAAATCAAACATTTTCGTTTCTCCTGTACTGACGCGGGTTGCCCCGCGTCAGACGACATCAGAATTTCAGTGCCAGAGCGATCTCTTCTTCGCTCTCTTCTTCATCAATGGTGGTCTGGGCCTTGTTAGCGATGGCAACGAACGGCATATAGAGCAGGGTCGCCACACCGAGGTTAAACATCGCCACCAGGAAGGCCGCTACGCTGCCGTTGGTGTTGAAGAAAGCCCCCAGGCCCGCTGGCATGGTCCACGGCGCAATGTTGGTCACCGGCGGGATAATGCCCAGGTAGTAGGCGGTCAGGGTTATGGCGGCCAGCAGCGGTTGCACCAGAACAAACGGAATAAACATCACCGGGTTCATGATAATCGGCAGACCGAAGAGGATAGGCTCGTTAATCTGGAAGATGCCTGACGGCAGCGCCAGCTTCGCCACCTGACGGTGATCTGCACGACGGGAGGTGATAAACACCGCGATAATCAGACCCAGTGTCGCCCCGGTACCGCCCAGGAAGATATAGGAGTCGAGCATCGGTTTGGCCCATACGTGGAAGGTTTTACCGGCCGCCAGCGCCGCGTCAACGGAACCGTACTGCTGGTAGAGTGCCACGTTTTCCAGCGCCCACGGCGTCATGATGCCGCTGTCCAGCGCGGCCAGCGCCAGGGAGCCATGTACGCCAAAGAACCATAGCAGGGAGGTGAAAATCACGTAAGCCCAGCCCACGACGCCACCCATAGAGGCCAGCGGTGTGGAGATGGTGTCCATGATGATCTGGTGGAAGTTAGTGCCCCAGTGAGAGAGCGCCCAGGCGATGGTGCCCATGATGGAGAGAATAATGAAGCCAGGGATCAGCGCCGAGAATGAGCGCGACACCGATGCCGGTACGCTGTCGGGTAAACGAATCACCCAGTTGCGACGAATAATAAAGGTAAACATTTCCGCCACGACCAGGCCGATCACGATACCGGAAATGATGTTTGCCCCCGCCCAGCCAGTTGGCCCCCCACCGCGTAAGCTTCACCGACGCTGTAGGGAGTCACGGTCATAAAGGCAGCGACAGATAATAAACCGGCGGCCAGCGCGTCAACTTTACGCTCTTCTGCCAGCGCCATCCCAATAAAGAAAGGTGCCATCAGCGACATAATACCCAGTGTACCGTTGTACACATTGCCGCCGATGGCTTTGAAACCATTTAACGTTTCAATAGTTGAGGGATCTAAACGCACACCTAATGAATAGAAGAATGAACCATCACCGAAGCTAAGAAAAACGTTATTAATTAAAACGAACATGGCCCCCGCCAGGGTTAACGGCATAACTTTAATAAAGCCGTTTTTAATGGCGTTGACATGCGGTTGCTTTCCTATTTTAACTGCAAAAGGAAGGAGTACCTTTTCAAGCGCAGCAATAAATCTACTCATAGAAAATGCCCTTAAATGCCGCATAATATTGCGGCGTAAGTGTGTGTGAAATTGCTCTTTGACGGGAAAAATAATAAATTAAATTAATTAGCAGCTTTTTTTAATCGCCGCTACAGCAGCTTTAAGACACCCAAACCATCCACTTTGCCGTACAGCGCAGAGTCGATCACTTCCACCGGTTTATTCGGTAACAGACGTTGAATTTCTGGCAACATATAAGCGATTTGTGGCCCTAACAGCACCACATCCGCATTGTTCCCTTTCTCACCCGCCAGGGTTTCCGGGAACGCTTCAATCACGACAGGTACTTCGTACTTCTCTGCCTGCGCGCGCATCTTTGACACCAGCAGTGACGTTGACATGCCCGCTGAGCAAAACAGATAGATATGTTTCTTTTCCATAGCAATTTCCCTCTAATGTGCTCACCGCTTCGCCACGATGTTCCCGCCTTGACCGACCGGAATCCTTCGCTGGCGTATCTGATGAATGGAGTATACGGCAACTGCTATCCGGGGAGATAATTCATAAGAGACTACAATTGTCTCTCCTTGACCTGGTGTTATGACACCCTTCACATTTTAGGTAAATAATTCGCGGTGAGAATTAAGATGGGTAGTGACACAAAAAAACCGGCCAGGTGGCCGGTTTGTCGCTTTGCTCAGGAAAAGCGATATCAGGCTTTAGGTGCCTGCGGATCGGTGTCATATTCCGCGCAGGTCTGGTAGCCGGAGTTGATCACGTGGCCAGTATCGTCGAGGGCCACAAAGTAAGTTTCAGTTTTACCATCGCGTTGACCCAGGATGTAGGTCTGGCAGGTGCCACGAGCGTGGATCATCGTCACTTCTGATGACGGCTTACCGGCCAGCTGCTGTACCTGTGCACGGCTCATCCCTTTCTTAACGTCTTTTACGACGGGTTCTTTAAACTGGTCAGCGGTACGGTCATACGCGGTACACCCTGCCAGTAAAGTCATTACTGCCGCTGCGCCTAACATTCCTGCTAAATTCTTGTTCATATTCCGTCCTCTTGTTTATCAGCGTGTTAAGTAAGCCTGGAATAGAAAACGACATTTTTCAACCTCAAGCGTGACGGCAAAGTTTTTTCGGAAAATTCCTGTAATTCAAGCATAAGCTACTAAATCGCTCTGATTCACCCAATTCAAATGTGTGATCCTTGTCGTTTTCCCCATGACGAGTTAGCTTTAACAGAACATCCATCAGGCAAATTTGTGTAACGGAGGGGGCTAAATGGCTCTGCAACAAGAAATTATCCAGGCGCTGGGTGCCAAACCCACCATTAATGCGGAAGAAGAGATCCGCCGTAGCGTCGATTTTTTTGAAATCCTATTTAACCCGCTTCCCGTTTCTGAAGTCGCTGGTGCTGGGCATTAGCGGCGGTCAGGACTCCACCCTCCGCCGGGAAGCTCGCCCAGATGGCCATCCAGCGAATTACGTGCAGAAACAGGCAATGAATCCCTGCAGTTTTATCGCGGTGCGTCTGCCTTACGGCGTACAGTTCGATGAGCAGGATTGGTCAGGATGCCATCGCCTTCATCCAGCCGGATCGCGTGCTGACCGTAAATATTAAAGAAGCGGTGCTGGCCAGCGAAAAAGCGTTGCGCGACGCGGGCATTGAACTGAGCGACTTCGTACGCGGCAACGAAAAGGCCCGTGAGCGGATGAAAGCCCAGTACAGCATCGCCGGGATGACCAGCGGCGTGGTGGTGGGCACTGACCATGCGGCAGAGGCGCTGACCGGTTTCTTCACCAAATATGGCGATGGCGGCACAGATATTAACCCGCTGTTCCGTCTCAACAAGCGTCAGGGCAAGCAATTGCTGGCCGCGCTGGGCTGCCCGGAGCATTTATACAAGAAAGCCCCTACCGCTGACCTGGAAGACGACCGCCCTTCTCTGCCCGACGAGGCCGCGTTGGGTGTAACCTATGAAAACATTGACGATTATCTGGAAGGCAAAACGCTGGATGAAGGCACCGCCCGGATTATCGAGGGTTGGTATCTGAAGACCGAACACAAACGTCGCCCGCCGATCACGGTATTCGACGACTTCTGGAAACAATAATTCTGTCGGGGCGGCCTCTGCCGCCTCTTTTTTTAACCACACCACAGCTGCTACACTGTATGCCTGAACAGTATCAGGAGTATGTTGTGAGCAGGCGTCAATCGGCACCGCGGCTTGAATTCGAAGCAGCAGCTATCTATGAATATCCCGAACATCTGCGCCCATGGCTGGAGGCACTGCCGAAGCAGCCAGGCGTCTATTTCTTCCATGGCGACAGCGATGCCATGCCCCTTTATATCGGTAAAAGCGTCAATATTCGCAGCCGGGTGCTGTCGCATCTGCGCACGCCGGACGAAGCCGCCATGCTGCGCCAGTCCCGGCGTATTACCTGGATCCAGACTGCAGGTGAACTGGGCGCGCTGCTTGCTGGAAGCCCGTTTAATCAAGGAGCAGCAGCCGCTGTTCCAATAAACGGCTGCGCCGCAATCGCCAGCTCTGCTCACTGCAGATCACCGAGGGCAAACCGCAGATAGTCTATGCCCGCGAGGTGGATTTTTCGCACCACCCCCAATCTTTTTGGTCTCCTTTGCCAACCGTCGGGCAGCGCTGCAAACCCTGCAGACCCTGGCCGACGAGCGTCAGCTCTGCTATGGCCTGCTGGGGCTGGAGTCATTAAGTCGTGGCCGGGCCTGTTTCCGTTCCGCGCTGAAGCGCTGTGCCGGAGCATGCTGTGGCAAAGAGAGCGTTGAGGATCATCACCAGCGCTTAGTCGAGGGGTTGCAGGCGATTGGTGTCACCTGCTGGCCGTGGGACAGCGCCGTGGCGCTGAAAGAGTCGCGCCCGGATATGACCCACTACCATATTATCCATAACTGGCTCTGGCTGGGCGCGGTCGACAGCCTGGACGAGGCGGCGGACCTGCTGCGCACGCCCGCCGGTTTTTGATCAGGATGGGTATAAAATTCTCTGTAAGCCGCTGCTGACCGGCAACTACGAGATCATTCCTCTTAGTGTCCCGGAAGCCAAAAATCTCGCTGAACAACAGAGTTCCCTCCGCCTTCAGCAGCCGCAGCGTATGGTTGCCTTCGTGCCACCATGCGCCCTGATCGGCGGTGAGCAGCTTCTCACCCAGCTGCCAGGCGCCGCTCAGGACAAACACCACCCCGCCACGTGACGCAAACGTGGTAAAGGTGCGATCCGCCACCCGCACCTTTGCCCGACAGCGATCCCGGCGGGTCATAGTATTGAAATCCATCGACATTTGTCCCTCTAACAGCTTTGCTTTGACTGGCAGATCGCCGGCAAAGCTGAAGGGCTGATGACGCTGTAACGTATGCGTAAACGCATTGCCGCCATCAAGATGGACTTCCCCTCCTTCCAGTAGCGTGATCACCCGATCAATGCCAGGCGAGACGGAAAAGTCGCCATTGCTGGCGAGGGAGGCAATACTGGCGCGCCAGTTAAATTCCCGGGTTGCGGGGGGAAAACAACATATTTCGCGTGTTTCACCGGCCCCGTTACGCCAGAGGCTGATCGGCATTTTACGGATATCAAAGAATTCCATCACCACTCCGAATGGCGCAAACAGGCGCCAGAGCAACCCGCGCAGGGCGGTCGCTTTTTGATTGTTATCGTTAGATCATCACTGTGTAGTATCGGCAGACGTGTCCAACGGCCTTAGCCTGACGACGAAAAAATCCGTAACGCCAGAAATTTCAAACACATTCTGCAAATCGATAACAGGAGAATACCGGGATGGCGGCGGCTGGCAAGAGGGCAGAAAAGAAAAAACCGCCGGACCTGTCCACAGCAAATATGCTTGGGTGAACAGGACTCCGGCGGTCTTGAATGGCTGAACCGATTATTCGGCTGGTGGGGTCATTTTACCTTCCGGCCCGGCACGTTCTGTCAGACGCTTCTCAAAATTCGCATCAAACTGTTTTTTCTGTTCCGGGGTCAGGATGTTGTAAATCTTGTTCTGGGTTTCCATGTGCGCCAGCATGCGGGCTTTGTTCTGCTCGGCCATCTTGTCGACCTGCGCCTGGGCTTTCGCTTTATCGAAGCTGTCGCTGGCGATGATGTCATGCATAGCGCGGCGCTCTTCAACCGATGGACGCTTCATCTGGTCACGCTGGCTTTTCATGATGTCGCGGATTTGCGTTTTCTGCGCATCCGTCAGATTCAAATCTTTAAACATCATGTCGTGATGCATACCCGGCTTGCCTTTGTGATGCATCATTTTGCTTTCGGCAGGCGCCGCGGTCGTGGTGGCGGTATCTGCGGCGAACGCCCGCGCTGGTAGCGCCCAGAGCCAGGGTAGAGGCAACAAACAGTGCAGTTAATTTACGCATAATTTTGTCCTTCCTTTCAGTTATTCTTCGGCGCTAATGCCGTGTTGACGAGATTCACTTTACGGGGTTTATCGTCAATTAATCAGAGCAAGGGTAAAACAATGAAAGTGTAAAAAACAAATTATCGTCAAATATGGAGAAAATAAGGATAAAGCGTGGAGAGTTGAAACAGAAATATACATCTGGCTGATTTTCAAGAGATTGTGAAGGAGTATACCGGGAAGAAGATTAATAATAAAGCAAACAGCCAGGAATAATCTGTAATAAAAACAGGAGATCAATGAAATGGCTGAGAAAATAAACAACCCCATCGCATTACGCTGATGGGGTTGGAGGATTGTCAGGTGATTTTTTCCCAGCATCAGTCCGGCGCGCAAACCAAAGGCCACGGCAGGGTTCGGGAACAGAACATATTCGGTCGGCTTGTGCACTTCGTAGCGTTCATCGCCATCCTCCGCCAGTAATATCCCCTGGCGAAATGGCGTAAAGTTGAGGGTATGCGCCGCCATGTGCAGCACGAAGGCCTCGCTGCGGCGAGTGATCTGCTGCACCACCCGATAGTGCTCAACAGGCTCAGCATGTTGCGCTGGCGCCTCGCCGCTCAGTAAAGCAAACAGCGCCCGATGGGTAGTGGCAAAACGCGACAGATCGTTATGGCCGAACGGCAACGCCTTGCCCAACTCCAGGGTACAGGCCAGGGCACCAAAGCGTTCGCAGCTAAAATGGGTGAATGTCCCGCCCGGCGCCTGATGAAAGACCAGCGCCTCCAGCCCGGCATCCCCCAGCCACTGAATAAATGCCTTATCCCACGGCTGATTGCGCTGGGGCAGTACGCCAAAACGCTCATGATACGAGGCGCGGATAGCGGTATGCAGATCGAGATGCCAGCGGTCGGCCCCTGCCTGCTGATAAAACGCACCCACCAGCTCCTCCAGCAGCGCCGCGCGCGCGGTCTCATCACAGGCCGGAAACTGCGCTCCGCGCCCGCTGAACAGGCGGTTGATATCGCAGGTCAGGTAACGCTTATCGGCCCTCAGCGCCGGAGGATTGCCATAGATAACAAGCAGGCGGCAGCGTAGCGTCAATTCGCCACGAAACAGCGCCCGCACCAGCAGATCAACGATTTCCACCGGCGCGGTTTCGTTACCGTGGATCCCGGCAGAGAGCACCAGGGCACGCTCGCTCGCGACCTCTGGCGTGAACTCCAGTACCCCGCGCGCCAGCCAGCGCCAGTCAAAGGAGGCCCCTTTACCCTGAAGGTGGGCAGGTGTTTCATCGGCCATCGTCAGCGCCAGAAAGTTTTCCATCAGGCCTCCTTTATTGCTGGAACGGGTAGACAGACCCGAGTTGCAGAATACGGGTCAGGGCATCCAGCGCCTCGCGCCCTTCGCGCAACAGCTGCGGATCCACCAGGTCGGCCTGAGTCAGACGGTCGCGATAGTAGCGGTCCACCCAGTCATTGAGGGTGTTAAACAGGGTCTCGTTCATCATCACCGCCGGGTTAACTGCCCGCTGCTCCTCGGGAGTCAGCACCACGCGCAGGCGCAGACAGGCCGGGCCACCGCCATTGGCCATGCTCTCGCGCAGATCAAACACCCGCAGCTCGCTGACAGGGTTATCTTCTGCCACCAGACCGTTGAGATAGCGCCAGACGCCAGGGTGATCCTGCGATTCTTGCGGCAGGACCAGTATCATGCTGCCGTCGTCGCGACTCAGCAGCTGGCTGTTGAACAGGTAAGTGGACACCGCGTCCTGGACCGACACTGCCCCGGTCGGCACTTCGATCGGCATGAAGCCGGGCACCCGCTCGCGCAAGGTCTGAAGCAGCGCAGGCTGATCGACAAACGCCTGCTCGTGGCAGAACAGCACCTGGCGGTTCGACACGGCGATCACGTCGTTGTGGAACACCCCTGGTCAATCACTCTCGGGTTTTGCTGGGCGAAGAGGATCTGCCCGGGGTTGACCTGGTTCAGCCGGGCAACCGCCTGGCTCGCGGCCAGAGTCTGACGCGCCGGGTAGCGGGCCGGTGCCTCATTACCCCCCTCTTCACGACCATAGACGAACAGTTGCAGGCCCGGCTCGCCGTAGTCGCCGCCGAGGCGGTTGTGGTTTGCCGCGCCTTCGTCACCGAACATCGCGACCTGCGGCAGCGCCGTATGGACGCTAAAGCGGGATCCATCGCGGAAAATGGCGCGCAGCACCTTTTCGGTGGTACCGGCTTCACTGGCCCGGTGGAATTTGTTGTTCAGGTTGGCAACGGTAAAGTGCACTTTTCCGTCGAGCGTGTCTGCCGACGGGGCTACCGTCGCGGCATTCGCCACCCACATGGAGGAGGCGGAACTGGCGGCAGAGAGCAGCTGCGGCATCTGCGTGCCGGCCTTCTCCACCACCTGCTCATCGGTGCCGGTAAAGCCGAGCTGGCGCAGCACGCCGACGTTAGGCCGCTCCTGAGGCGGGATCACCGCCTGGGGAAAGCCTGCATCCGCCAGCGCCTTCATCTTTAACAGCCCCTGCTTTGCCGCCAGCTGCGGGTTGGAGATCTGAAAGCGGTGCTTAGTCGAGGCTTCATTGCCGAACGACAGCCCGGCATAGTGGTGGGTCAAGCCCACCAGCCCGTCGAAGTTAACCTCACGCGCTTTCATGACGCTTCTCCCGCGTAAAATCGAGGCCCGGACTCAGCTGCTCCGGCAGGACGATGGCCGGGGTTTCGAGGCTCGCCATGGGCCAGGCGCAGTAATCCGCCGCATACCAGGCGCTGGCGCGATGATTGCCGGAGGCACCCACGCCACCGAATGGCGCGGTGCTGGCCGCACCGGTAAGCGGTTTGTTCCAGTTGACGATCCCGGCACGTGCCTCCAGCAGCAACTGGTCAAATTTTTCGCGTTCCGGCGAGATCAGGCCGCACGACAGGCCGTAACGCGTAGCGTTAGCCATCGCGATAGCCTGGTCGAAATCGTCATAACGCCAGATGCAGAGCAACGGCCCGAAGACCTCTTCATCCGGCACATTACGCACGCCCGTCATGTCGACGATCCCCGGGGTCAGTAAAGAGGTGCCCGCCCGCACCAGGCGGGGATCGAGCAGCGACCGCCCGCCGCGGGCAACGTGTTCCCGCCAGACGTGATAGACGTTTTTCGCCGCCTGCTCAGAAATCAGCCCGCCATAAACGGCTGGTCGTTGGCATCCCACGCCCCTGGCAGCAGTTTCGCGCTCACCTCCACCAGCCGGGCGAGGAAGGCATCGCCTTCGGCACCGCTTTTAACCAGCAAACGACGGGCGCAGGTGCAGCGCTGTCCGGCAGTGATAAAGGCTGACTGGATCGTCAGGTGAACCGCAGCGTCGATATCCGCCGGGTCGTCCAACGATCAGGGCATTGTTGCCGCCCATCTCAAGGGCCAGAATTTTCTCTGGCTGACCGGCCAGCTGGCGGTGCAGCTGATAGCCGGTCCCGGCGCTGCCGGTAAACAGCAGACCGTCAATATCGCTCAGGGCACTCAGTGCCTGCCCCGGTTTCCCGTCCACCCTGAACGAGATTGAGCACGCCCGGCGGCAGCCCGGCCTGCTCCCACAGTTTTACCACCGCCTCACCGCTCCACGGCGTCAGCTCGCTCGGCTTGAAGATCACGGTGTTACCCGCCAGCAGCGCGGGCACGATGTGACCGTTCGGCAGATGGCCGGGGAAGTTATAGGGGCCAAACACCGCCAGCACGCCGTGCGGACGATGGCGCAGCGTGGCTGCCCCGTCGGCCATTTCGGTGTGCTGCTCGCCGGTACGGGTGTGGTAGGCCTTTACCGAAATGGCGACTTTGTTGATCATCGCGGTGATTTCCGTTGCCGCTTCCCAGCGCGGCTTTGCCGGTTTCGCTGGCAATGATCCGGGTCAGCTCCTGCTTATTGGCTTCCAGCAGAGAGGCAAATTTCTCAACGATGGCCTGACGCGCACTGAAGGGCAGCTTTGCCCAGCCCGGGAAGGCCGCACGCGCCGCCCGGCACGCCTGTTCAACCTGCGCGGCACTGGCATCGGCCCCTTGCCATAGCCTCTCCTGGCCCACCGGATTGTATTTGGTGCGGGATTCACCTTCGCCGGTCACCCAGTCGCCATTGATCCATAAGTTCATGCTGTTTTCTCCTCGGGGCACAGGCGCACCATGCGAATACGATCGCCAGCGCGGCATTTCAGGGCATCCAGTTGTGCTGCGGTCAGCACCAGACGTTCACATTCAGGATCCACGCACACCAGCGTGGCGCGGAACTGGTCATATTGTTCATTAGCAACCAGGCAGGCGGGCCACTCACCCGGCGCAGGCTGGCCTTCGGCCACTTCCACCAGAACGGCTTTTGCGGATCGCCCTTACCCGGTCGATATCGCACTCCAGCGTCGGGCCACCGTCAAAGATGTCGACATAGTTGCGGTAACGGAAGCCCTCTTTCTCCAGCACCGCGCGCGCCGGGGCGGTTTGCGGATGCACCTGGCCGATCACGGCCTGCGCCTCGGGGCTGAGGAAATGGGTATAGATAGGGTGTTTCGGCATCAGCTCGGCAATAAAGGCTTTCTGTCCGGTGCCGCACAGGTAGTCGGCTTTGCTGAACTCCATCGAGAAGAAGCGTTCGCCCAGGCTTTGCCAGAACGGCGAGAAGCCGGTTTTCGTCGATCACGCCGCGCATCTCGGCCACCACTTTTTCGTTAAAGCGATCGCGGAAGGCAGCCATAAAGAGAAAGCGCGATTTGGAAAGCAGATAGCCGTTGCCTTCCTTGCGCCAGTCGGGATCGAGAAACAGGCTACAGAGTTCACTGCTGCCGGTGTGATCGTTACTGAGAAACAGCGTGGGCAGCGCGTTGTAGACGTTCAGCTCTTTCGACGCGTGCACCAGGGTGCCGACGCGGTAGTTATACCAGGGGTCGTTTAATCCCACCGCCACCTCGATGGCGCAGATCCCGGCCACGGTGCCGGTGGCAGCTTCTTCCAGAACAAACACGTAACCCTGTTCGCCTTTCGGCAGCGTCCCTTGCCAGGTCTGCAGCGAGCGTTCGATGCGCGCCGAGAGCGTTTTTTTCATCAACGGGAAGCGAGGTCAGCCCGCCTCCTGTTTTACCGGCAAGCTGCATGAGGGCGGATAAATCCCCGCGCTCAATGGGACGGATGACCATCATGATGACACCCCGGACTTCACACGATCACAGGCCAGCGCAAAGCGATCTAACCCGGTCTGCACCTCTTCCTCGCTGACGATCAGCGCAGGCGCAAAGCGCACCACGTTAGCCCCGGCGATCAGTACCATCACGCCCGCTTTTGCCGCTTCCTGTGAAATAAGTTTAGCTTTTCCGGCAAATTCCTCCGTGAGTACGCAGCCAATCAGCAGTCCCAGGCCTCGTATTTCTTTAAACAGGCCCGTTTTGCTGTTAATGGCTTGCAGGCGTTCGACAAACCAGTCGTGACGCTGCTTAACGCCGGTCAGCACGTCCGGGGTGTTGATGATATCCAGTACCTGACCGGCCACCGCCGATGCCAGCGGGTTGCCGCCGTAGGTGGTCCCGTGGGTGCCAACGGTCATCACCCGGGCGAATTTGTCGGTGGTCAGCATGGCACCGATTGGGAAGCCGCCACCGGAGGGCCTTTGGCGGTGGAGAGCACGTCCGGCGTAACGCCATAATGCATATAGGCATACAGCTCGCCGGTGCGGCCAACCCCGGTCTGGACCTCATCGAAAATCAGCACCGCGTTGTGACGATCGCACAGTTCGCGCAGCCCTTGCAGGAAGGCCTTATCCGCAGGCAGCACGCCGCCCTCGCCCTGCATGGGCTCGACGATCACCGCACAGGTGGTATCGTCGATCAACTCGCTGGCAGACTGGAGATCGTTATAGACCGCGTGGCGGATATCCGGCGGCAGCGGCGCAAAGTCCTGTGAATAGGAAGGTTGCCCGCCCGCGCTGACGGTAAACAGCGTGCGGCCATGGAAGGCATTTTTGAAGGCGACGATGCCGCTTTTCTGGTTGCCAAAGTTGTCGTGGGCATATTTACGCGCCAGCTTTCAGCGCCGCTTCGTTCGCTTCAGCCCCGGAGTTACAGAAGAACACTTTTTCGGCGAAGGTGGCGTCGATCAGTTTTTTCGCCAGGCGCAGCGCGGGTTCGTTGGTGTAGCCGTTGCCGGTATGCCAGAAACTTCGCCGCCTGGTCGTTCAGCGCCTGACGCAGCGCCGGATGCGCGTGACCCAGGGCGTTAACCGCAATCCCCCCCGGCAAAGTCGATGTACTCTTTACCCTGTTGATCCCACAGGCGTGAGCCTTCTCCCCGTACCGGAATAAAAGCCGCCGGAGCGTAAACCGGCATCATCCATTCATCAAAGTTTTCACGCGTAATTGACAGAGACATAGCGACCTCATCCGGTAAATAAAAGGTTGATTAAATGTTAATATTTTAGTGTTTGCGCTGTAAATGTAGATTGCAGCGATCGTGCCAGCCAGCACTAAAAATGCATAAACGGGATGGGGTAACGTAATATCAATGAGTTACAACATGGCGTTATTCACTGTTTTTGCATAATAAGTGAATATTTTTACAACAAGCGGGGCTTTGCCGAATGAAAAATAGCTGTTTTATGCAGAAGCCAAATATAATTCTGGAATTGTGATCGCTCGCGAAATTTGTGGTCCCTTTTCGCGCTATCGCAGGGCATCACGCGCCAGTTCGGTGCAAAAATTGCACTGTCGGCACGATCTGTCACAGTAATTGGTGGAACATACGCAGCGGCGGCAGTCAGCCCAACGAAATTCTGCTACCATCCTTGCACTATTCACCTTGCACTGGCAGCGACTATGAAATTTGTCTCTTTTAATATCAACGGCCTGCGCGCCCGTCCTCATCAACTGCAAGCCATCGTTGATCAACATCAGCCTGACGTTATCGGCCTGCAGGAGACAAAAGTCCACGACGACATGTTCCCTCTCGAAGAGGTGGCGAAACTGGGCTACAACGTCTTTTATCATGGCCAGAAGGGCCATTACGGTGTGGCGCTGCTCACTAAAGAGACCCCTGTCTCCGTGCGTCGCGGCTTCCCGGGCGACAACGAAGAGTCCCAGCGTCGTATCATCATGGCGGAAATTCCTTCACCGCTTGGCAACATCACTGTGATCAACGGTTACTTCCCGCAGGGCGAGAGCCGCGACCACCCGCCTGAAATTCCCGGCCAAAGAGAAGTTCTACCAGGATCTGCAGTCGTACCTCGAAACCGAGCTGAAAAAAGAGAACCCGGTGTTGATCATGGGCGACATGAACATCAGCCACACTGACCTGGATATCGGCATCGGCGAAGACAGCCGCAAGCGCTGGCTGCGCCGCCGGGAAATGCTCCTTCCTGCCGGAAGAGCGCGAGTGGATGGCGCGTCCTGATGGACTGGGGTCTGGTGGATACGTTCCGCCACGCCAACCCGGAGACTCAGGATCGCTTCTCATGGTTCGATTATCGCTCCAAAGGGGTTTGATGATAACCGCGGCCTGCGTATCGACCTGCTGCTGGCAAGCTCCGTGTTGGCAGAGCGCTGTGTCGAAACCGGGATCGACTACGAAATCCGCAGCATGGAAAGACCGTCCGACCACGCCCCGGTATGGGCGACGTTCGACGTCAAATGAATGGCGACAAACGCCCGTAAAATTATCCTGATGTGCGCCCTTCTGGGCGCATTTGTTGTTATTTATACTCAACTGCCGCCCGGCAGCGTAACGCTGGAAAATCTTCAGGCGCGGCATCAGGCGCTGCCTGCTTTACTGCCAGCAGGCTCCGCGTCAGAGCGCTGCACTCTATTTTATTCTCTATGTGCTGGTGACCACCCTGTCTTTGCCGGGGGCGGCGTTGCTGACCCTGCTCGGCGGGCGCTGTTCGGTCTCTGGCCGGGGATCCTGCTGGTCTCTTTCGCCTCGACGCTGGGCGCCACGCTGGCGATGCTGGTCAGCCGTTATCTGCTGCGCGACTGGGTGCAGCACCGCTTTGCCGGGCAGATGCGCACCGTTAATGACGGGGTGGCGCGTGACGGGGCATTTTATCTGTTTGCCCTGCGTCTGATGCCATTGTTCCCGTTCTTTTGTGGTTAACCTGCTCGCCGGGGTAACGCGCCTTGGGGTATGGCGCTACTGGTGGGTTAGCCAGCTTGGGATGTTACCGGGGGCTATTGTCTATCTCAATGCGGGCCACCAGTTGGGGCAGATAACGTCGCTGCATGATATCCTCTCGCCGGGCGTGGTTTTTGCCTTTACGCTACTGGGGCTGCTGCCGCTTATCACCCGCTGGCTGTTCGCCCGCTTTTCCCGAACGTCTTTATAACAGGGGGGCATTATGCGCCGTGTGCGTTTTTGCATGTTATTGACCGGCCTGTTGATCGCAGGACCGGCGCTGGCTGATGACGGCTGGCAGAAAACCAAAGAGGATGCCCGGGGCCAGACCGTCTGGTTTAATGCCTGGGGGCGGCGACGAGGCGGTGAACCGCTACCTGGACTGGGTGAGCGGCGAGATGAAAAGCCACTACGCCATTAACCTGAAGATTGTCCGTCTGGCGGATGCGGCAGATGCGGTGAAGCGTATCCAGACCGAGGCCAGCGCCGGGCGAAAAACCAACGGCTCGGTTGATCTGCTGTGGGTCAACGGCGAGAACTTCCGCACCCTGAAAACCGCCGGGTTGTTGCAGACCGGGTGGGCGCAAAGCCTTCCCAACTGGCGTTACGTCGACACTCATAAACCGGTGACAGAAGATTTCGCCATTCCGACGGAAGGGGCTGAATCCCCGTGGGGCCAGCGCGCAACTCACCTTTATCGCCAGCCGTCAGACCCTGCCGCACCCCCTTAAGGATCCCGAGGCGCTGCTGGAGTATGCCACGCAACATCCTGGCACTGTTACCTACCCGCGCCCGCCTGACTTTACCGGCACCGCGTTTCTGGAACAGATCCTTCTGACCCAGACCACCCAACCCGACGCGCTAAAACAGCCGCCGGACAGCGCCACCTTTGCCGCCGTCACCGCCCCGCTGTGGGCTTATCTGGATAAACTGCATCCTCATCTGTGGCGTGAGGGCAAGGATTTCCCCGCCGTCTCCGGCGCGGATGGATGCCTTGCTGGCCAGTGGCAACTTACACCTGTCGATCACTTTTAATCCGGCCCATGCCCGGCAACAAGTGAACAGCAAAGCATTGCCCGCTGACAGCTACAGCTTCGGTTTTCAACAGGGGATGATTGGCAACGTACACTTCGTCACCATCCCGGCCAATGCCTCTGCCAGCGCAGGCGCAAAAGTGGTCGCCAACTTTTTACTTTCCCCGCAGGCGCAGATCCGCAAGGCCGACCCGGCCAACTGGGGCGATCCGAGCGTGCTGGATCCGCAAAAAGTGCCCGCCGCTGAGGCCACACAGCTGCGCCAGTTTATTCCAACCGATTTACCTGCAACGCTCGGCGAACCCCACGCCGCCTGGGTTAATGCGCTGGAGCAGGCATGGCTGCGTCGCTACGGCACCCACTAAGCTGGCTCGCATGGGCACTGATGGCGGCAGTTTATCTGCCGCTGCTGCCCGCCTTTGCCCCTGCTGTTACCGCCGGTTTTCTCTCTGGACAATTGGCGTGCGCTGGCGACGGATCCGCAGTTGCCGCAGGCGCTGATCGCCACCCTGGTGTCCACCCTGATTGCCGCCGCCGGCGCGCTGCTCCTGGCGCTGGCGGTGGTGGCTGCGCTGTGGCCCGGCAGCCGCTGGCGGCGGCTGTGTAATCACCTGCCTTGGCTGCTGGCGATCCCTCATGTGGCCTTTGCCGTCAGCGTGCTGCTGATGTTTGCCGAAGGCGGTGAACTTTACCGGCGTCTGTTCGTTTTGCTCGCCGGTTATGGATCGCCTACGGGATTGGGCTGGGCGTGACCCTTGCCGTCAAGGAGAGCGCCTTTGTTGTCTGGGCCATTTACGCCTCGCTTCCGGAAAAAGCGTTGGCGCAAAAAGTCACGCTCCTGCGAACCCTGGGCTATAGCCGCTGGCAGGCGCTACGCTGGCTGATCCTGCCTGCCATTGCGCCCCGCGCTGGGGGGCAGTGATGCTGGCGGTGATCGCCTGGACGCTGTCGGCGGTGGACGTGGCTCTGATCCTCGGGCCCGGTAATCCCCCCACCCTCGCCGTGCTGGCCTGGCAGTGGCTTTCGCAGGGGGATGCGCAACAGCAGGCGAAGGGGATGCTGGTGTGCGTGATCCTGTTGGTGCTGCTGGAACTGATCGCTGTCGCGTTGTTTATCGGCTGGCAACGCTGGCGCCGCACTATCCCGGATATCTCCGGGAAGCGCCCCGATACCGCGCCCGCTAAGGGTGGGACCGCGCCTGCGGCGTGCTGCTGCCGTTGGTGGGGATCGTCAGCGTGGCAATACTGGTGCTCACGGCAGGCAATGCCAGCGTCTCCCGCGAGACGGCGGGCGAGAGCCTGACGCTGGGCCTCGCTTCGGCGGTGCTTGCCCTGGGGATGATCCTGCTCTGGCTGGAGTGGAGCCCGCAGCGCGGCGGCTTCTGGGTCTGGCTACCGCTGGCCCTCCCCCGCCCTGCCGCTGGTGGCCGGGCAGTATCAATTGGCCTTGCTGCCTGCAGCTCGACGGGCAATGGAGCGCTGTGTTGTGGGGGCATTTACTGTGGGTGTTGCCGTGGATGCTGCTGGTAATGCAGCCCGCCTGGCGCCGACTCCGATCCGCGCCTGATCCTGATTGCCGCACTCTGGGATGGGGATCGCTTAAAATATTCTGGCTGGTCAAATGTCCGCAGATGATCCGCCGGCGCTCACCGCCTTTGCCGTCGGGTTTTCCGTCAGCATGGCGCAGTATCTGCCCACCCTGTGGCTGGGCCAGCGGACGGTTCGCCACCCTGACCACCGACGCCGTGGCGCTCCAGCAGCGGGGGCAATAGCGCCGTGCTGGCGGCCCAGGCCGCTGTGGCAATTGCTGTTGCCGATGCTGGTCTTCGCCGCCTGCATCCTGATTTCCCGGCTGGTTGGCCGTTTTCGACCAGGGGTTACGTTAATGCTGATGGTTAAGGATGTTTCGCTCGCGCTGCGCCACACGACGCTGCTGCACAAACGTTAACTTCAGCGTGCAGCCTGGCGAAATTCTCACCCTGATGGGCCCATCCGGCAGCGGTAAATCGTCGCTGTTTGCCTGGATGGCAGGTGCCCTGCCCGGCGATTTTCGCGCCGCAGGGAGCTGTGGATCAACGCCCGGCGCTGTGACGCCCTGCCCACCGAGCAGCGCGGACTGGGCCTGCTGTTTCAGGATGCCTTGCTCTTCGATCACTTCAGCGTTGGGCAGAATTTGCTGCTGGCGCTTCCGGCGGCGATAAAAGGCGAGCGCCGACAGCAGGCGGTGATTGCGGCGCTGGACGCCGCCGAACTGAACGGCTTTTTTCATCGCGACCCCGCCACGCTCTCCGGCGGCCAGCGCGCCCGGGTGAGTCTGCTCCGCGCCCTGCTGGCCCAGCCGCAGGCGCTGCTGCTCGATGAGCCTTTTAGCCGCCTGGATAAAAACCTGCGCGACCAGTTTCGCCGTTGGGTGTTCGCGGAAGTGCGCACCCGGCAGATCCCGGTGGTACAGGTGACGCACGATGACGAAGATATTCCCCCGAACGGGCGCGTGCTGCCGATGGCGGGCTGGCAATGAATTCCATGACATCCTGCGCAAACGCAACGTTTTTTGGCTGGCAGGTTGCCACAATCACGGCTCATTTCTTTACGATCGGGCTTTTCGATGAAACGTGTTTCTCAACTGACCGCGCTGACCGCCGCTTTAGGTCTCGCCGCTTTCTCTTCTTTTGCCGCTGAAATGGCACCTTCCCTCACGCTGACAGCGCTTCAGCAACAGCAAGGCGCCCTGATTGACACCCGCGCCAGCGCCTTCTACAACGGCTGGCCGCAGACCCTGAACGGCCGTCCGGCCACGAGCCTGCCGCGCTGAACCTTTCCGCCAGTTGGCTTGGGGCGATGAACGAGACCCAGCTGAAAGCCTGGGCTTCGCAGCACCAGCTCACGCCGACCACGCCGGTTGCCCTATACGGTAGCGACAGCGATAACCAGGCCGTTAAGGCGCGGCTGAATCAGGCGGGTTTCAGCCAGGTCACGTTGTTGAGTGATGCCCTGCAAACCCCGGCGCGTCTCCAGCGTCTCGCCCACTTCGAGCAACTGGTCTACCCGCAGTGGCTGCACCAGCTCCAGCAGGGTAAGCCGGTCACGGCTGCGCCTGCCGGCGAGTGGAAAGTGATTGAAGCGGCCTGGGGCGCACCGAAATTTTATCTGCTGGAGCCACATCCCCGGCGCAGACTATATCGACACCAATGAAGTGGAAAGCGAGCCGCTGTGGAACAAAGTTTCTGATGCGGATCTCAAAGCGATGCCTGGCAAAACATGGCATTCGCCATGACACCACGGTGATCCTCTATGGCCGCGACGTGTATGCCGCCGCGCGCGTGGCGCAGATCATGCTCTATGCCGGGGTGAAAGATGTTCGCCTGCTGGATGGCGGCTGGAAAGCCTGGGACAGTGCAAAACTGCCGGTTCAACGCGGCACACCGAATAAAGTGACGCCAGCGGCCGATTTTGGCGCGCCGATCCCGGGTCAGCCACAGCTGATGCTGAATACCGAACAGGCGCGTGGCCTGCTGCACCGCAAGGATGCTTCTCTGGTGAGCATCCGCTCCTGGCCGGAATTTACCGGCGTGACCAGCGGCTACAGCTACATTAAGCCAAAAGGCGAGATCGCAGGCGCACGCTGGGGTCATGCCGGAAGTGACTCTACCCATATGGAAGATTTCCATAACCCGGATGGAACCATGCGTAGCGCAGAGGATATCGCCGCGATGTGGAAGCAGTGGCATATTCTGCCTGGATCAGCAGGTGGCGTTTTACTGCGGCACCGGCTGGCGGGCATCGGAAACCTTTATGTATGCCCGGGCGATGGGCTGGAAAAATGTCGGCGTCTATGACGGCGGCTGGTACGAATGGAGCAGCAACCCGCAGAATCCGGTTGCTACCGGTGAACGCGGGCCAGACGCGTCACTCTGATCCTGCCTGACGCTGAGCCTCTTTCAGCGTCAGATAACCACTCCAGATGCGCGTTGCGGTGGTGAGCCAGCACAACGCGCCAAAAACCCACGCCAGCCATGCAAAGTGCGCCGGGAACAGGCAGAAAAGCACAAACAGCAATATGGTTTCGGTTCCTTCCGTTAGCCCACCCAGATAGTAAAACGACTTGTGGGCATAGCCCGGATTGTCGATGTCATGCTTCGCGGCCAGCGTGGCAAACGCCAGGAAGCTGCTGCCGGTGCCAATAAAGGCAAACAGCAGCCAGGCGGCTGGCAGCGCATTAAGCGCGGGATCCGCGAGGGCAAAGCCAAAGGGCACGAGGGCATAAAACAGAAAATCGAGGGCGATATCAAGAAAGCCACCGGCATCGGTTAATTCTCTGCGTCGCGCCAGTGCGCCATCCAGTCCGTCCAGCAGGCGGTTCAGTACAATGGCCACCAGCGCCGCCAGATACCAGCCCAGCGCCAGAAACGGCAAGGCCAGCACGCCGATGGCAAAGCCGATCAACGTTATGCCGTCCGGGCTGATCTCCGGTTTATCCAGTCTCATCACCAGCCGGTTGAGTAGCGGTTTCAGGCGCGGGTGGAGGTGACGGTCAAGCATCGTGTTTTTCTCCAGGCATGACGCATAACCCTTGCGAGGGGATATCCAGCGCGGCATTGAAACGCGCTGACAGGTTCTGAAAAGCGAGCAACGAGGTCATCTCCGTAATCGCCTGTTCGCTGAAGTGGTGGCGCAATGCGGCTTTTAGTGCATCGTCAACCACCGGCGGGGTAGCGGAAACCGCCTCGGCATAGGCCAGTGCAGCGCGCTCCTGGTCGCTGAAGAGCGTGCTGTCGCGCCATGTTGCAACGGCCTCTACCTTTGCCATTCCGCCGCTGCGTTGCGCCAGACGTAACGCATTGGCATCGATGCAGAACGCGCAATGGCACACCTGAGAGACGCGGGTCATCAGCAGCGAACGCAGCACCGGATCGAGGAGGCGATTTTTTTACGTTCGAGATACCCGACAAACAGCGCCACCAGCCAGAACAGCCGGGGCATTCTCCCCCACCAGCGCAGCGGGTTAAGCACCGCGCCATAATGTTTTTTCTGCATCCTGGCGATTGGCGTTAAACTGGCGGGGATGGATTCGATGGGTTTAACCCAGACTGGCGGTGACTCTTTCACAGGATGCTCCCTGGTCGCTAATAAGTACGCAGATCCTAACGCTTTCTCTCTCACTCATTATTGACGACCATGCTAAAAACACTCGATGTTGTTTGCGCTATTCTCGAACAGGATGGCAAAATTTTACTGGCGCAGCGCCCGCTGCAAGCGGATCAACCCGGTTTGTGGGAGTTTGCCGGGGGCAAAGTGGAGGCGGGAGAGACGCAGCCCGACGCCCTGGTACGTGAGCTGCGCGAAGAGCTGGGCATCGAGGCCCGGCCCGCGCGCTATATCGCCAGCCACCAGCGTGAAGTGTCGCAGCGGCTTATCACTCTGCACGCCTGGCACGTGCCGGCGTTTACCGGCACGCCCGAAACGCACTATCACAGCCAGCTGGCGTGGTGCTCTCCGCGCGAGGCGCTGAGCTACGATCTTGCCCCGGCGGATATCCCCCCTGCTGGAGGCGTTTATTCTCTTACGCGACGCCAGACCAGCGGATTAGTGCTGATGGCATTCTGATCGCGCTGGCACTGCAATAACACCCCGTCGGCCTTCACCACCGCCCCTTCGGAATAGTTCTGATCCTGATAGATGCAGCACTGGTTGCACGGCGGCGGGCGCTGACCGCTGGAGCTGAAGATCTCCGGCGGGATATTCACATCCACCCCGGTACCAAACCGCTGGTCGGCCTGACTGCCGGCCGCCGAAAACCCCAAGCAAAACAGCCATCACAATACGCTTCATCGGACGCTTCTTCCTGTTGTGTTCTGATATTCACTATAACGGTAAAAAAACACGGGAAGCTTTAATCCCGCCGATCATCGTTTTTTGTTATGACCCGGCACATGTAATGAATTTAACTTGAGGACAAAATTTAGCTTGCGTCACAAAGCGCATCGGGTGGTATAGTCGAAAAACACAACAACATGCATCTTTTTGTTACAAATAAAATAATCCCAAAATATTAGAGGAACTTATCGATATGGACCAGGCGTGCTCTCTTGAATCCTTTCTGAACCGCGTTCAACAGCGTGACCCACATCAGAGCGAATTTGCTCAGGCCGTACGTGAAGTGATGACCACCCTCTGGCCATTCCTGGAACAAAACCCGCGCTACCGTCAGATGTCTCTGCCTTGAACGCCTGGTTGAACCCGAGCGCGTGATCCAGTTCCGCGTAGTGTGGGTTGACGACCGCAATCAGGTGCAGGTCAACCGCGGCCTGGCGTGTCCAGTTCAGCTCTGCGATTGGTCCATTCAAGGGCGGGATGCGTTTCCACCCATCGGTTAATCTGTCGATCCTGAAGTTCCTCGGCTTTGAACAAACCTTTAAAAATGCCCCTCACCACCCTGCCTATGGGCGGCGGCAAAGGCGGCAGCGATTTTGATCCGAAAGGCAAAAGCGAAGGCGAAGTGATGCGCTTCTGCCAGGCGCTGATGACCGAACTGTATCGTCACCTGGGCGCGGATACCGACGTACCGGCCGGGGATATCGGCGTGGGCGGGCGTGAAGTGGGCTTTATGGCCGGGATGATGAAAAAACTCTCCAACAACAGCGCCTGCGTCTTCACCGGGGAAAGGCCTCTCCTTCGGCGGCAGCCTGATCCGCCCGGAAGCGACCGGTTACGGTCTGGTCTACTTCACTGAAGCGATGCTGAAGCGTCACGGAATGAGCTTCGACGGTATGCGCGTGGCGGTGTCGGGTTCTGGCAACGTGGCCCAGTACGCTATCGAGAAAGCAATGGAACTGGGGTGCCCGGGTGATCACCGCCTCTGACTCCAGCGGCACCGTGGTTGACGAAGCGGGCTTCACCACTGAAAAACTGGCGCGCCTGTGCGAAATCAAAGCCAGCCGCGACGGCCGTGTGGCCGATTATGCCCGTGAGTTCGGTCTGACCTATCTTGAAGGCAAACAGCCGTGGGCTGTACCGGTCGATATCGCCCTGCCATGCGCGACCCAGAACGAACTGGATGTGGATGCGGCACGCCAGCTGATCGCCAACGGTGTCAGAGCAGTCGCCGAAGGGGCTAACATGCCAACCACTATCGAAGCCACCGACCTGTTCCTGCAGGCTGGCGTGTTGTTCGCACCGGGTAAAGCAGCTAACGCTGGCGGTGTGGCAACCTCAGGCCTGGAGATGGCGCAGAATGCCGCGCGTATGGGCTGGAAAGCAGAGAAAGTGGATGCGCGCCTGCATCACATCATGCTGGATATTCACCACGCCTGCGTTGAGTATGGCGGGGAAGAGAAGCAGACCAACTATGTTCGCGGGGCGAACATTGCCGGGTTTGTGAAGGTCGCGGATGCGATGTTGGGTCAGGGTGTGATCTGATTCTGCGCCCTCTTCTCAAGGGAGAGGGCGAAAAACTCAGGCCGGGGTGAGCGTCGCGCCACCCGGCGAATTTTCAGGCCGTACTCTTCTTCTTAAACTTTTTCTTCTTGTCGCCACCCGGCGCAACCATGCCACGAAAATCCCTGACGGATGTGTTCCGCGCCTGGTTAATCAGATCGAATAACGTGCCCACCAGCGGCTGCATAAAATCCTGATATCGACACTGTTTTTCGCTGATCTGGGTCAGCACTGATTCCCAGTGCGCGGTCATATCCGGTCTTGCGGCCATCTCCGGCAGGGAGTGGATCAGCGCCTTTCCTGCATCCGTCGCGTGGATGTAACGCCCTTTCTTGTGCAGAAAACCGCGTTTAAACAGCAGCTCGATGATCCCGGCGCGGGTCGCTTCCGTTCCCAGCCCGTCGGTGGCGCGCAGGATCTTCTTCAGATCTTTATCCTGCACAAACCGGGCGATTCCGGTCATGGCGGAGAGGATAGTCGCGTCGGTGAAGTGGCGCGGCGGCTGAGTCTGCCGCTCCACCACTTCGCCCTTCTCGCACAGCAGCTCATCGTCCTTTTTCACCACCGGCAGCGGCGTGCCGTCGTTTTCTTCATCGCGCTCTTTACTGCCCAGCAGCGTGCGCCAGCCCGCTTCAGCGAGGAAGCGTGCCTTGGCGATAAACTTGCCTTTGGCGATCTCCAACTCAATGACGCACTTGCGGAACAGCGCATCCGGGCAGAACTGCATCAGGTACTGACGGGCAATAAGGTTATAAACCTTCGACTCATTCTCGGTCAGACTGACCTTACTGCTGCGGGCGGTCGGAATGATAGCGTGGTGAGCATCCACCTTTTTATCGTCCCAGCAGCGGTTGCGCGTATCCGGGTTGACCACCGGCTGCGGCATTAAATCAGGAGCATGAGCGGCAATGGCGTTCAGCACCGCGTGACGTCCGGCAAAATGCTCTTCCGGCAGATAGCGGCTATCAGAACGCGGGTAGGTAATCAGCTTATGCGTTTCATACAGCTTCTGGCAGATATCGAGCACGTTTTGCGCGCTCAGGCCGTAGCGTTTCGCAGCCTCGATCTGCAGAGCGGAAAGGGAAAACGGCAGCGGCGCGGGTTCTGATTCCCGTTTATCGTTATAGCTGGTGACGACGGCGGGCTGGCCCTGAATGCGGGTCACCACGTGGTCGGCCAGAGGACGATGCAGCAGACGTCCCTCTTCATCCTGATAAGGTTCGCAGGCCTCGCTCGGCTGCCAGACGGCGGTAAAGCGTTCGTCCTTCGGGGTGACAATATGGGCCTTCACTTCGAAGAAGTCTTTGGCGACAAAGTTCTCAATTTCTTCATCACGGCGCACCACCAGCCCCAGCACCGGCGTCTGTACGCGGCCCACCGACAGCACTCCCTGATAACCCGCGTTACGCCCGAGAATGGTATAGGCGCGGGTCATGTTGATGCCGTACAGCCAGTCGGCGCGGGCACGGGCCAGCGCCGACACGCACAGCGGTACAAACTCGCTATTGGATCGCAGACGCGAAATGGCACGCTCTACCGCCTGCGGGTTGAGATCGTTAATCAGACAGCGTTTTACCTGGTGGCGTTTTTCTGGCGCGAGGTTCAGGTAATCCAGTACCTCGTCCACCAGCAGCTGCCCTTCTCTGTCCGGGTCACCGGCGTGGATCACTTCTGCTGCGTCATTCAGCAGACGCTTAATGACGTTGAGCTGTTTGGTCACCGACGGGGCGTGGCTGCAGCTGCCACTTTTCTGCACGATAGGGAGATCGTTGAGATTCCAGCGCGCGTAGCGGCTGTCGTAGGCATCCGGCTGGGCCTGCTCCAGCAGGTGGCCGATACACCAGGTGACCACCTGCCCGTTCCCGCACTCGATATAACCATCGCCCTTGCGATGCGGCTTGGGTAATACATCCGCAATCGCCCGGGCGAGGCTGGGTTTTTCGGCAATAAATAACCGCATTGAATTAACGGATCTCAATCATCGGACGGCCACCGCGCGCAGTCACCAGCTCGCCGATGGCGGTCAGGGTGATACCGAACTCAGCGGCGGTTGCCTGGACTTCTGCTTCGACCTCCGGGGTGACCGCCAGCAGCAGTCCGCCGGAAGTCTGCGGGTCGCACAGCAGATCGCGCCACTCGGCGGGCATCTCGCCCATCAGGTGACCGTAGCTGGCGAAGTTACGCTGCGTGCCACCCGGCACAGCCCCCTGGGCAATATAGGCTTCCACACCCGGCAGTTTCGGCACGTCCTGATACCAGACCTGCGCCTGCACACCCGCCCCCTGGCACACTTCGCTCAGGTGGCCCAGCAGGCCAAAGCCGGTCACGTCGGTCATCGCCTTCACGCCGTCAATGTTGGCGAAGGCGGCACCGGCGAGGTTCATCTGGCACATCACTTCCGTCGCCAGCCCCTGGTGTTCTGGCTTCAGCAGGGATTTTTTCTCCGCGGTCGTCAGGACACCAATACCTAATGGTTTGGTCAGAAACAGCTTACAGCCTGCTTCGGCGGTGCTGTTGCGTTTGACGCGCTCCGTCGGCACTACGCCAGTCACTGCCAGGCCGAAAATCGGTTCAGGCGCGTCAATGGAGTGGCCACCCGCCAGCGCGATCCCTGCCTGCTGGCAGGCAAAGCGACCGCCCTCAATCACCTCGCGGGCGATCTCCGGGGCCAGGGTGTTGATCGGCCAGCCGAGGATCGCAATCGCCATGATCGGCTTGCCGCCCATGGCAAAGATATCGCTGATGGCGTTAGTGGCGGCAATGCGCCCGAAATCGAACGGGTTATCGACGATCGGCATAAAGAAATCGGTGGTGCTGATAATGCTGGTGCCGTTGCCTAAATCGTAGACTGCCGCATCGTCGCGGGTCTCATTACCCACCAGCAGGTTCGGGTCGACAAACTTCGCCTGCTCGCTATGGAGAATGGTTTCCAGCACTTTAGGGGAAATTTTACAACCGCAACCGGCTCCATGGCTGTATTGCGTTAAACGAATAGCTTGCTCGCTCATGACAATCTCCTTTCATTACAATTGCACTATGGTAGCGCTCATTCCATTAAGTGATAAGTATGACTGTCTGAATTCTGCTGCGGTTGCTCAGGATCCAGACAGTTTTTGTGTTGGGGATCAGAAATGGGTGACGAATGGCGCGGTATCAGGCACGGAAACGGTGGTCGAGCTTTGAGCTGTGGGGTGCCCAGATAGAGGAATCCGACGATTTTATCGTCTGCGCCGCAGGACAGGCCGTCGCGTACCACCGGGCTGTCGGTTAACGCACCACTGCGCCAGATACCGTTGTAACCCTGGGCAACGGCGGCGAGTTGCATGGCCATCACCGCACATCCGGCTGACATCTCCTGCTCCCAGACTGGCACCTTGTGCTGCGGCTGGCATTTCGCGACCACGGCGATAATCATCGGCGCGCGGAACGGGGCATTACGGGCTTTTTCAATCGCCTTTTCATCCTGGCCTGCGGCCACGGCCCCTTTCTCCAGCAGGGCGCTAAAGCGATCGCGTCCTTCACCCTCTATGATAAAGAAGTGCCACGGTTGTAAGGTGCCGTGATCCGGGGCACGCATCCCGGCGCGAAGAATGTTGTCCAGCTGTTCACCTGCCGGGGCTGGCTCCGCCAGGCGCGCCGCGCTACGACGGTTAACAAGCAGTTCGAGTGCATCCATGGGGTTACTCCTGTCTTGAAATTTACTCAAAATTAACACGACGGCAGATTTTGTTACAGCGTGGCAGGCGATTCCTGCTGACAAGTGGCGGTCGGGTCATTACGATAGCCCGACAACACCGTCCATGGCGACGGGAAGGTAATTATCTGGACAGGGAGAATACATGCGAACCCTCTGGCGACTGTTTGCCGGCTTTTTTAAATGGACGTGGCGACTGCTTAATTTCGTCCGCAATCTGGTGATGAACATCTTCTTCATCCTTATTCTGATGGTTTGCGTGGGCGTCTGGATGCACCTCAGCGCCACCAGCCAGTCGCAGAACACCGGCCGCGGTGCGCTTCTGCTGGATATCGCTGGGGTCGTGGTCGATAAACCCTCCACCAGCAATCGTCTTGGCGTGCTGGGTCGCCAGCTGTTTGGCGCCAGTAGCGACCGTCTGCAGGAAAACTCGCTGTTTGATATCGTCGATGCCATTCGTCAGGCGAAAGATGACCGTAACATTACCGGCCATCGTGCTCGATCTGAAGAACTTCGCCGGGGCGGATCAGCCTTCCATGCAGTACATCGGTAAAGCGCTGCGCGAGTTCCGTGACAGCGGCAAAACCGGTCATTGCGGTGGGCGATAACTACAGCCAGGGGCAGTACTATCTGGCAAGCTTCGCCAATAAAGTGTGGCTCTCGCCGCAGGGCACCGTCGATCTGCATGGCTTTGCCACCAATGGCCTCTATTACAAAACGCTGCTCGATAAGCTGAAAGTCACCACCCACGTGTTCCGTGTCGGCACCTATAAATCTGCCGTTGAGCCGTTTATCCGCGACGACATGTCCCCTGCTGCCCGCGAAGCAGACAGTCGCTGGATCGGCGAACTGTGGAAAAACTACCTGGGCACCGTTGCTGCGAACCGTCAGATCACCCCGGAGCAGGTCTTCCCGGGTGCGCAGGGGGTTCTGGACGGACTGCGTAAAGTCGAGGGGGATACCGCGAAGTATGCCCTGAACGCTAAGCTGGTGGATGCCCTGGGTACCAGCGCCGAGATTGAAAAATCTCTGACTAAACAGTTCGGCTGGAGTAAAGAGGAGAAGAATTACAGCGCCGTCAGCTTCTACGACTATCAGGCGAAAAAACCGGCCGATACCGGTGACAGCATTGCCGTGGTCTTCGCTAACGGAGCAATCATGGATGGCGAAGAGACGCCGGGCAACGTTGGCGGCGATACGACCGCGGCGCAAATCCGCGAAGCGCGCCTCGATCCGAAAGTGAAAGCCATCGTCCTGCGGGTGAACAGCCCGGGCGGCAGCGTCAGCGCCTCGGAAGTGATCCGCGCGGAACTGTCAGCGGCGCGCGCCGCCGGCAAACCGGTGGTGGTCTCTATGGGCGGGATGGCGGCATCCGGTGGTTACTGGATCTCGACCCCGGCGAACTACATCGTGGCGAACCCGAGCACCCTGACTGGCTCCATCGGCATCTTCGGCGTAATCAACACCGTGGAAAACAGCCTCGACTATCTTGGCGTGCATACCGATGGCGTTGCGACCTCGCCGCTGGCGGATGTTGCCATCACCAAAGCCTTACCGCCGGAAGTGTCAGAGATGATGCAACTCAGCATTGAGAACGGCTATAAGCGCTTTATCACCCTGGTGGCCGACTCCCGTAAGCAGACCCCGGCGCAGATTGATCAGATTGCGCAGGGCCACGTCTGGACCGGCCAGGATGCGAAGACCAATGGGCTGGTGGATAATCTGGGTGATTTCGATGACGCCGTCGCCAAAGCCGCCGAGCTGGCGAAGCTGAAGCAGTGGCATATCGATTTCTATCAGGATGAGCCGACCTTCATTGATGTGGTAATGGACAGCTTCTCCGGCTCGGTTAAAGCCATGCTGCCAGATGCGCTGCAGGCATATCTGCCTGCGCCGGTCGCCTCGGCGGCGAAAGCAGTCAAAGCGGAGGGCGATAAACTGGCCGCCTTTAACGATCCGCAAAATCGCTACGCGTTCTGCCTCACCTGCGCTAACGTACGTTAATCATCATCCCCTCTTCTGCGAAGAGGGGATTTTTCTTTGAAGCCCAAGAACATTACATGATGCAAAAGAAATCAATCTATGTGGCCTATACCGGCGGTACGATCGGTATGCAGCGCTCGGAAAACGGCTATATCCCGGTGTCGGGTCACCTGCAACGCCAACTGGCGTTAATGCCTGAGTTCCATCGCCCGGAGATGCCGGATTTCACCATTCACGAGTATGACCCGCTGATGGACTCTTCCGACATGACCCCGGAAGACTGGCAACATATCGCCGACGACATCAAGGCGCACTACGATCAGTATGATGGTTTCGTGATCCTGCATGGCACCGACACCATGGCGTTTACCGCCTCGGCGCTCTCTTTCATGCTGGAAAACCTCAGTAAACCGGTGATCGTGACCGGCTCGCAGATCCCCCTGGCGGAGCTGCGTTCCGACGGGCAGATCAACCTGCTCAATTCCCTGTACGTGGCCGCCAACTTCCCGATTAATGAAGTGAGCCTGTTCTTTAACAACCGCCTGTATCGTGGCAACCGTACCACCAAAGCGCATGCGGATGGCTTTGATGCTTTTGCCTCGCCGAACCTCTCTCCGCTGCTGGAAGCCGGGATTCATATTCGCCGCCTCGGTACGCCCCCGCCCCTCATACTACGGGCGAGCTGGTGGTTCATCCTATTACCCCGCAGCCGATAGGCGTGGTGACGATTTATCCCGGCATCTCCGCCGATGTTGTGCGTAACTTCCTCCGCCAGCCGGTAAAAGCGCTGATCCTGCGCTCCTACGGCGTGGGCAATGCTCCGCAAAAACGGCGAGTTCCTTAAGGAGCTTCAGGAGGCAAGCAGCCGTGGGATCGTGGTCGTTAACCTGACCCAGTGCATGTCGGGCAAGGTGAATATGGGCGGCTATGCCACCGGTAACGCTCTGGCGCAAGCGGGGGATTATCAGCGGATTCGATATGACGGTAGAAGCCACTCTGACTAAACTTTCACTACTTACTGAGTCAGGATCTGGACGTGCAGTCGATTCGCACCGCGATGATGCAAAACCTGCGTGGCGAACTGACGCCAGACGAATAAGGAGTCTGCATGAAACAACGAGCCTTGTTAGTGGTCGATTTACAGAATGATTTTTGTGCCGGCGGCGCGCTGGCGGTGGCTGAAGGCGACAGTACGGTGGATATCGCCAACGCTTTAATTGAGTGGTGTAAAGCCCGCGGCGAAGCGGTGGTGGCCAGCCAGGACTGGCATCCGGCAGATCACGGCAGCTTTGCCAGCCAGCACAAGGTCGAGCCTTTCACCCAGGGCGAGCTGGATGGCCTGCCACAAACGTTTCTGGCCCGATCACTGTGTGCAGAACACTGAGGGCGCAGAGCTGCATCCTCTGCTGAACAGCAAAGCCATTGACGCCGTCTTCCAGAAAGGGGAAAACCCGAACATCGACAGTTACAGCGCCTTCTTTGATAACGGTCATCGGCAGAAAACCGGGCTGGATCAGTGGCTGCGCCATCACGAAATCGTGGAGCTGATTGTGATGGGCCTGGCAACCGACTACTGCGTTAAATTCACCGTGCTGGATGCGCTACAGCTGGGTTACAGGGGTGAATGTGATCACCGACGGCTGTCGCGGGGTCAACATCCAGCGCCAGGACAGTGCGCAGGCGTTTATGGATATGGCGGCGGAAGGCGCCACGCTGTATACGCTGGCAGACTGGCAGGAGACGCAGGCCTGATACCGGTTTGGCCGGGTTGCACTATGCTACCCGGCCGACAATACCTTGGATTCTTTTACGGTCTGATACCTCACCCTCTCCCACAGGGAAAGGGCTCGAAGATAAAAAAACGGTAACCTGGGTTACCGTTTTTTTTACCTCAAAACCGCTATCCGGTAGAGCATTAATGCACTTTCTGCGTGACGATCGGCTTCGGCGCAATGCCGAAATCTTCTTTAAGCTGCTGCTTTACTCTTCATCACCATTTGGCCCTGGGTATCAATGGTCATGTGTTGCGCGTCTGTATTGTTGCGCGCCTGCCACAGCATCACCAGTTGCAGACAGTTCTCTTTTTGCTCCGGCGTCAGCGCTACGCCATCAGCCCATTTCCCCAGCTCGACCGCCGTGACCAGACGCTGGTAAACGTCCGGCGTCATGCCCTTGATCATCTCTTCAATATTCATGTTAAATCCGACTCCAAAGGAATAATTTGCTGAATCGATTTTTCAACCTTTCATCTGGTCGCCATTCTGGTCATCAGTGAAGCTCAAAGAGGCAGAGTTGACGCAAAAACGTTCGCCTGTCGGCTGAGGACCATCCGGGAAGACGTGACCGAGATGTGCGTCACAGTTTCCACAGCGGATCTCAATGCGCTGCATGCCGTGGCTGTTGTCGGTCAGGTAGCGAATCGCCTCCTCGCTGACCGGTTCATAAAAGCTCGGCCAGCCGCAACCGGAATCGTATTTGCTTTGGGAGTTAAACAGGGCAGCGTCACACACCAGACAGTGGTATACGCCATCCCGTTCATTATGCAGCAGACGCCCGGTAAATGGCGGTTCCGTACCGTGATTTTGCGTTACGTAGAACTGCATTTCGGTAAGGTTTTTTTTCAGGTCATCGGGGTTTTGTTGATTCGACATAGGCTTACATCTCGCAGTTGAAACAGACAACTTTTACCCTCGATTCTAACAAAACATTAACACTGAAGTATGAACTTTTGATCTAAACTTACTCGTTGCCGGAAGGCACTCGGCCAAATGTGATCTAGACCACATTTTTATGCGGCCAGCCCTTTAAAATTCCGTGCGCAGGCCCCATATGGGTGCTAGCTCCGAGGGAATGTGAGGTGAGTCAATCGAGCAAAGGTAATGCGAAGGATTGATTTGTCGCAATGATTGACACGATTCCGCTTGACGCTGCGTAAGGTTTTTGTAATTTTACACGCAACCTTTTATTCACTAACAAATAGCTGGTGGAATATATGACTATCAAAGTAGGTATCAACGGTTTTGGCCGTATCGGCCGTATTGTTTTCCGTGCTGCTCAGGAACGTTCTGACATCGAAATCGTTGGTATCAACGATCTGTTAGACGCTGAATACATGGCGTACATGCTGAAGTACGACTCAACTCACGGTCGTTTCAACGGCACCGTTGAAGTGAAAGACGGCCACCTGGTTGTCAACGGCAAAACCATCCGTGTTACTGCTGAAAAAGATCCAGCTAACCTGAAGTGGAACGAAAATCGGTGTTGACGTAGTTGCTGAAGCAACCGGTATCTTCCTGACTGACGAAACTGCGCGTAAGCACATCACCGCTGGCGCGAAAAAAGTTGTTCTGACTGGTCCATCCAAAGACAACACCCCAATGTTCGTTAAAGGCGCTAACTTCGAGAAGTATGCTGGCCAGGACATCGTTTCCAACGCATCCTGCACCACCAACTGCCTGGCGCCACTGGCTAAAGTTATCAACGACAACTTCGGTATCGTTGAAGGCCTGATGACTACCGTTCACGCTACCACCGCAACTCAGAAAACCGTTGATGGCCCGTCTCACAAAGACTGGCGCGGCGGCCGCGGCGCAGCTCAGAACATCATCCCATCTTCTACCGGTGCTGCTAAAGCTGTAGGCGTTGTACTGCCAGAGCTGAACGGTAAACTGACTGGTATGGCGTTCCGCGTTCCAACTCCTAACGTATCTGTTGTTGACCTGACCGTTCGTCTGGAAAAAGCAGCAAGCTACGAAGAAATCAAGAAAGCAATCAAAGCGGCTTCTGAAGGCGCAATGAAAGGCGTTCTGGGTTACACCGAAGACGACGTTGTTTCTACCGATTTCAACGGCGAAGTGTGCACTTCCGTGTTCGATGCTAAAGCAGGTATCGCACTGAACGACAACTTCGTGAAACTGGTTTCCTGGTACGACAACGAAACCGGTTACTCTAACAAAGTTCTGGACCTGATCGCTCACATCTCCAAATAAGTGAGATGAGATTCTGATCCAAAAAGGCGACCTCGGTCGCCTTTTTTTATGGCATTAAAGACAGAGGATTGCGTAATGATTAAAACAATTTTTGCACTTCCGGTAGTCGAACAACTTACCCCTGTGCTCTCCCGTCGTCAGATTGATGATGTCGAAGTGATTGTGATCGAACATCCACAGGTGCAGGCTTCCGTTGCCCTGCATGGCGCACACCTGCTCTCCTGGAAGCCAGAAGGCGAAGCAGAAGCGCTGTGGCTGAGCGACATCACCTCCTTTAAAAAAGGGGCAGCGATCCGTGGCGGTGTGCCAATCTGCTGGCCGTGGTTTGGCCCGTCTAAGGAGCAGGGTCTGCCGTCACACGGTTTTGCCCGCAACCTGCCATGGACGCTTCAAGCCCACAACGAAGATGAGTCCGGCGTGGTGCTGACCTTTGAACTGCAAAGCGATGACGAGACGCGTAAGCTGTGGCCGCACGACTTCACCCTTTACGCCCGCTTCAAGCTGGGTAAAACCTGTGAGATCGAACTGGAAGCCCACGGTGAATTTGAGACCACCTCTGCCCTGCACACCTATTTCAACGTCGGCGATATCGCTGCCGTAACCGTGAATGGTCTCGGCGATACCTTTATCGATAAAGTGGATAATGCGAAAGAAGGGAAACTGAACGACGGTTCACAGACCTTCCCGGATCGTACCGACCGTGTCTATCTGAAACCCGGAAGCCTGCAGCGTCATCGAAGATACGGCGCTGAACCGCGCTATCGAAGTGATCCATCATCACTACAGCAACGTGGTGGGCTGGAACCCTGGCCCGGCGCTGTCGGTAAGCATGGGTGACATCCCGGATGATGGCTATAAAACCTTCGTCTGCGTTGAAACCGCCTGTGTCAGCGAACCGCAAACCGCGACCGAAGAAAAACCTTCGCGTCTGGGACAAACTATTCACATTGTGAAACGTTAATCCCCTGCCCTTGCCCTCTCCATGCAGAGAGGGCATTACGCTCGCTTTATACCACGTCTAACGCCGTTTTCTGTTTCGGCGCCGGGAAGGCAGCATCCAGCTGCATTACTGCCTCCGCTGACAGAGAAATCGCCAGCGCGCCTGCATTTTCTTCCACATGTTGAATTGATGACGCTTTCGGAATTGCCATCACCCCGCGGTGACCGATCACCCACGCCAGCAGGATCTGGGCCGCCGTGGCGTTGTACTCTTTTGCCACCGCATTCACCACCGGATGATTGAACAGCCCGGTGCGTAGCCGCCCGGCCTGAGCCAGCGGGCAATAGGCCATCACCGGCATCGACTGCTGCTGACACCACGGCAGCAGATCATATTCGATACCGCGCGAGGCCAGATGATACAGCACCTGATTGGTGGCACAGGCCTGCCCGCCCGGCACCTGCCAAAGTTCCTGCATATCCGCATAATCGAGGTTCGACACGCCCCAGCGGCCAATTTTGCCCTGCTGTTGCAGCGTCTCCATTAGTTGGACGGTTTCGGCCAGAGAAAAATTTCCGCGCCAGTGCAGCAGGTACAGGTCAATATGGTCGGTACCAAGACGGCGCAGGCTCGCTTCACAGGCGGCCATGCCTTTTTGCCCTCCCGCATGCCACGGGTAGACTTTGGAGACCAGAAATACCTTGTCGCGCTGACCAGCGATCGCTTCGCCGACCACCTCTTCCGCGCCGCCGTCGGCATACATCTCGGCGGTATCAATCAGCGTCAGTCCACGTTCAATACCTGCCCGCAGGGCATCCACTTCCTGGCGGCGTTGACTCGCCTTCTCGCCCATATACCAGGTGCCCTGGCCAATGGCCGGAAGCAGGATATTGTCGCCAAAGGTAACGGTTTTTTCGCTCATCACACACTCCTGTTTATCTGCACCACCCTAAAACAAACGGAGCGCAAGCGCTCCGTTATGATGCATAAAATGCACAGTAAAAATGCACAATCAGAAACTGTAGGTGACACCCATCGACATTAGTCCGGTCCAGGACTTATCGACCATTGGGCTGTCTTTCACTTCATCGCTAAGACGGTGGTAACGACCTGTGGCATAGACGTTCCAGTCAGCGGCAAACTTATAGCTGGCGGTAAGCTCCAGATACGGGCTCCAGCCATCGTCTGCATCATAGCTGTTCAGGCCGCTGCGTCTTGCTTCCTTACGGGACACGCCGTAATAGTAGTCGTTGTAGTTTTCGCTGCTGTACTCCATACCGATACCCGGGGTGAGCGTCAGCCCGCCGTTGGTGTAACGGTACAACCACGCCAGATCCCAGATATAGCCGTTACTGTTATCCAGCGTATCGCCTGCCAGGGCGGTGCGCAGGAAACCGTATTCGGTGTTATGGACCCAGGAAATCCCTGCCATCATGGTGCTCTTACGTTTATCGAGCTGACGAAGCTGGTAGCTATCGCTGTCGCCTGGCTTGAAGTGTGTTGGGTCGTAATAAGCCATGATAGAGAGTTTATCGGTCTGGTCGTTCCACAGATAGTAGCCACCGCCCAGTCCGCGGAACCAGAAATTATCCCCTTCATAGGTAATCACCGGAACCGGATATATATCACGGTCATATTGCTTATAAGGGCTATTGATTACGCCTACACCAGCACCAACTGACCACTGATTCTCCGCGTATGCTGTACTCACTGAGGTGGCAACGATAATCCCCAGTGCCAGAAGTTTGAGTTTGGTCACAATCCATTCTTTCCTGTAGTCAAATAATCAGCGAATGAAGTGTAACCGTCATTCCCCCATTTCTCAAAATTTTTTGTTAACTAATCAATTTGATTAACCCGTCATGGTATGTGCCTTACATGACGGAACGCAGTCAGCCAGATTACCGTTCAGTGAAGGAAGTCTCTTTGTCTTGCAAGCGCTGGCTAAATTTCTGGATGAGTTATTGATATGTCATTGAAATTAGATTTTGCGTGCATGCAAGTTTTGCAAATGCCATCTACGCTTAATTTTAAGAAGCTGAATACCGAATCACCCCGCGGTTTTAGCGCCCGACCTGGCACACGGGTTGCTGCTCTTGCAGTGAGGTGCAACGGATCCCGCTTCCGGGAGCCTCTACTATTCATATGAACGGCTCTTTTCCTGTGCTAAAAAACGAAAGGACGGCATGCCATGAATATATTCGATCACTATCGCCAGCGCTATGAAGCTGCCAAGGACGAAGAGTTCACACTGCAGGAGTTTCTTACCATTTGTCGGCAAGATCGCAGTGCCTATGCCAATGCGGCAGAACGACTATTGATGGCTATCGGTGAGCCGAATATGGTTGATACTGCCCAGGAGCCACGGCTTTCCCGTCTGTTTTCGAATCGGGTCGTCGCCCGATATCCTGCGTTTGAAGAATTTTACGGCATGGAAGATGCCATCGAGCAGATTGTTTCTTACCTGAAGCACGCTGCTCAGGGTCTGGAAGAGAAGAAACAGATCCTGTATCTGCTGGGTCCTGTCGGCGGTGGTAAATCCTCGCTGGCCGAGCGGCTGAAAGCCTTGATGCAGCGCGTGCCCATTTACGTGCTCAGCGCCAACGGCGAACGCAGCCCGGTCAACGACCATCCGCTGTGTCTGTTTAACCCGCAGGAAGATGCGCAAATCCTGGATAAAGAGTACGGCATTCCCCGTCGCTATCTCGGCACGATTATGTCGCCGTGGGCGGCGAAACGCCTGCATGAATTTGGCGGTGACATTACCAAATTCCGCGTGGTGAAAGTCTGGCCGTCGATTCTGGAACAGATTGCGATTGCTAAAACCGAACCGGGTGATGAGAACAACCAGGATATCTCTGCGCTGGTCGGTAAAGTCGATATTCGTAAACTGGAAAACCACGCGCAGAACGATCCCGATGCTTACGGTTATTCCGGTGCGCTGTGCCGCGCCAACCAGGGGATTATGGAGTTCGTTGAGATGTTTAAAGCGCCGATCAAGGTGCTGCATCCTCTGCTGACTGCAACCCAGGAAGGTAACTACAACGGTACGGAGGGGATCTCCGCCCTGCCGTTCAACGGTATTATTCTGGCGCACTCCAACGAATCGGAGTGGGTCACTTTCCGTAACAACAAGAACAACGAGGCCTTCCTTGATCGTGTTTACATCGTCAAAGTGCCTTATTGCCTGCGGATCTCCGAAGAGATCAAGATTTACGAAAAACTGCTGAACCACAGTGAGTTGGTTCATGCGCCTTGCGCCCCGGGAACCCTGGAAACGCTGTCGCGCTTCTCGATCCTGTCGCGCCTGAAAGAGCCAGAAAACTCCAGCATCTACTCGAAAATGCGCGTCTATGACGGTGAAAGCCTGAAAGATACCGACCCGAAAGCGAAATCCTACCAGGAGTATCGTGACTACGCCGGTGTTGATGAAGGGATGAACGGTCTTTCCACGCGCTTTGCGTTTAAAATCCTCTCCCGCGTGTTCAACTTTGATCACACCGAAGTGGCGGCTAACCCGGTACACCTGTTCTACGTTCTGGAACAGCAGATTGAGCGTGAGCAGTTCCCGCAGGAGCAGGCTGAACGTTATCTGGAGTTCCTCAAAGGCTATCTGATCCCGAAATACGCCGAGTTTATTGGCAAAGAGATCCAGACCGCCTATCTGGAGTCTTACTCCGAGTACGGGCAGAACATCTTTGACCGCTATGTCACCTATGCCGATTTCTGGATCCAGGATCAGGAGTATCGTGACCCGGATACCGGCCAACTGTTTGACCGCGAGTCACTGAATGCGGAACTGGAAAAAATCGAGAAGCCTGCCGGGATAAGTAATCCGAAAGACTTCCGAAATGAGATCGTCAACTTCGTGCTGCGCGCCAGAGCGAACTTCAGCGGACGCAATCCGAACTGGACCAGCTACGAAAAACTGCGCACCGTGATTGAGAAGAAAATGTTCTCCAATACCGAGGAGCTGTTGCCGGTCATTTCGTTTAATGCCAAAACCTCAACTGACGAGCAGAAAAAGCACGACGATTTTGTCGACCGCATGATGGAGAAAGGTTACACCCGCAAACAGGTTCGCCTGCTCTGCGAGTGGTACCTGCGCGTGCGTAAATCGTCCTGATAGCCCGGTGCCCGGCGGCGCGTTGCTGCCGGGCCTACATAAGATGCGAACCGTAGGCCGGATAAGCAGCGCGCATCCGGCCCTGCGCCGCAGCATAAAGTTGGCAAATGCAGTACGGGGGGCATATGACCTGGTTTATTGACCGGCGTCTTAACGGCAAAAACAAGAGCACGGTGAACCGCCAGCGCTTCTTGCGCCGTTATAAAGCGCAAATCAAACAGTCGATCTCCGAGGCCATTAACAAGCGTTCGGTAACCGACGTAGACAGTGGGGAGTCCGTTTCCATTCCAACGGACGACATTAGCGAACCGATGTTTCATCAGGGACGCGGCGGTTTGCGCCATCGCGTTCATCCCGGTAACGACCATTTCATTCAGAACGACCGTATCGAACGCCCGCAAGGTGGTGGCGGCGGTGGCGGCGGCAGTGGTCAGGGCCAGGCCAGCCCGGACGGGGAAGGTCAGGACGAATTTGTGTTTCAGATCTCCAAGGATGAGTATCTGGATCTGCTGTTTGAAGATTTGGCCCTGCCGAATCTGAAGAAGAATCAGCACCGTCAGTTGAATGAATATAAAACGCATCGGGCTGGCTATACCGCCAACGGCGTACCGGCCAACATCAGTGTGGTGCGTTCTTTGCAGAACTCCCTGGCCCGGCGTACCGCCATGACGGCGGGCAAACGGCGTCAGCTTCGCGAGCTGGAAGCCGATCTGGATAGCGTGGAGAACAGCGAGCCGGCGCAGCTGCTCGAAGAGGAGCGTTTGCGTAAAGAGATTGCCGAACTGCGCGCCAAAATTGAGCGCGTGCCTTTCATCGACACCTTTGACCTGCGTTACAAGAATTACGAAAAACGTGCCGAACCCTCAAGCCAGGCGGTGATGTTCTGCCTGATGGACGTTTCCGGCTCGATGGATCAGGCCACCAAGGATATGGCCAAACGCTTTTATATTCTGCTCTATCTGTTCCTGAGCCGAACCTATAAGAACGTGGAAGTGGTCTATATTCGCCACCACACCCAGGCGAAAGAGGTGGATGAACATGAGTTCTTCTACTCCCAGGAGACGGGGGGGACTATCGTGTCCAGCGCCCTGAAGCTGATGGATGAGGTGGTGAAGGAGCGTTACGACCCGGCGCAGTGGAACATCTATGCAGCCCAGGCATCAGATGGTGACAACTGGGCAGATGATTCGCCGCTGTGCCATGAAATTCTGGCGAAAAAACTGCTGCCGGTGGTGCGCTACTACAGTTATATCGAGATCACCCGCCGCGCCCACCAGACGCTGTGGCGTGAGTACGAGCATCTGCAAGCGATGTTCGATAACTTCGCGATGCAACACATTCGCGATCAGGACGACATCTACCCGGTCTTCCGGGAGCTGTTTCATAAGCAATCGGCCACCAGCAACAGTTAACTCCACCGCCGGTCACTGACCGGCGGTGTTACGTTAGCCTCAGAAGGTGACGTTCATTTTCGCCCAGACGGTGCGGCCAGGCTCATTCACCGGGGTATCAGAGGAGTAACCAAAGCTGCTGTTCCCCGCCAGGTTGAGATGTTCGCTGTAGTCCTTATCCAGCAGGTTATCCACCCCGCTGCTCAACTTCAGGTACTGATTCACCTTCCAGGATGCGTTGGCAGAGAGGATCGCAAACCCGGCGCTCTGATCGAAATCTTTCCCGACTACGTTACCTTCGTTCATCGCCACCCGATGTTGCGGGCTGACCATACGCAGCAGCCCGGTAGAACTCCAGTCGCCCTTCTCCCATGTCAGGCCAAGACGCGCTTCCAGCGGCGGCATTTGCGGCAGCGGCTGGTGATCGTCGGTGTTCTGGCCCCAGGAGTAGTTAAGGGTCGCGTCGGTTTTCCACTGGTCGCTCAGCTTATACGCCGCCCCCATCTCGCCGCCCATGATGGTAGCATCGACGTTGTCAGCCTGGCTGACGTGGCTGTCGTCCGGGTCGTAGATAAACAGGATATAGTCGTTGATGCGCCCGACGTAGGCCGAGATCCAGCCAGTAGTGCGCTCGCCTTTGTACTGGGCGCCAATATCGAGTTGGGTGGTTTTCTCCGGTTTCAGATGATCAAACACGTCTGAAGTACCATCTGGCCCGTAGGTGGGTGAAAACAGTTCCCAGTAATCCGGGAAACGTTCGGTATAGCCCAGCCCGGCGTAGACCATCGCTGGCATAGTGCCCAAGTTATGCTCCACGCGCAGAAAGCCCGCCGGGAGGATATCTTGCCGGCTGTCGCTGCCGATGCCGGTGTAGTTATCCACCTCGACCTTATCGAGACGCGCGCCCCCGATCACTTTGCTTAACTCGGTTGCATTCCACGTCAGCTCGCCAAAGGTACCGTAATCGTGGAAGCGGGCATCTTCCTGCCAGCCTTTGTCCTCATCATCTTCGTTACTGCGGTGGGTGTTGGTTTGCATGTCAACCCCGCTCTGCAGCTGGAAATCGGACCACAGCCAGGTGCCCATTATCCTGCCGCCGACGGTACGGCGATCGACCTGTTTCTCCATCGGCATCGACATGTCCATCGACCCCATCGGCATCCCGCCCATGGCGTCAGGATCCGGGGTGCCAGGAGAGCGCATGGAGTAGTTATCCATGATGTGGTTGGCGTAGTTGTAGTAGATGCTCGCATCCAGCGAGTCGAAGACTTTACCGATATTCTCTTTCTTAAAGCGCAGGCCCAGACTTTCCCGCTTGAACTGGGAGCCGTCCATACCACGCCCGGCGTAGCTGGCGTCGCCATTACCCTGCCCGGCAGACAATTCCAGCAGCGTGTCGGCATCCGGCGTCCAGCCGATGGCGAGATCGGTGTTCCACTTGTCCCACTTCGAGGCCACGCGATCGCCGTTGCCGTCTTTGTAATCACCTGACTTCGATTTATTCCCATTCAGACGCACATAGCCCTGATCGTTACCAAAGCTGACGTCGGCATTCTCATCGAAGCGATCGTTTGAGGCAGCAAGGAAGCTGGCATCGCCCTTAACGCCCGCGCTGTCAAAGCGCGGCGGCTCACGCTCGAAACGCACCGTCCCGGCAGAGTTGCCCGGCCCCAGAGTACGGTTTCCGGCCCTTTGGTCACCGTCAGGAGATCGTAGCTTTCCGGCGAGATGTATGAGCTTGGCGCATCCATCCGCGACGGACAGGCACCGAGCATCTCGCTGTCGTTGGTCAGCAGGCGCAAACGCGAGCCGAACATGCCACGAAACACCGGATCGCCGTTGCTGCCGCCGTTACGGATCTGACTGAAGCCGGGAATGGTTTTCAGGTAATCGGAGCCATCGCTGGCCGGTACGGGCTGCCGCGGGGTTTTCGGTGAGGTCACCACGTTAAGCGGAGAGAGCACGGGCGCCGTCACGGTGATCACATCCTGATCGTCTACGGGCGCGCCGGTAGGTTCTGTCGCCATCGCGGAGCCGGAGATCGTCATCAGCAACGACAGGGCCAGCGGATGGGGAGCAAAGCGTACTTTTTTCATTTCTGAGCCTGAGCAAGGGGTTTCGTGGAGTACCGCCGTAAAGTGAATCCTTTCGCTAACGAAAGCAGGTGACGAGCAGGCACGTAAATCAGGGTCAAAATATTGCCGGGCGAAGCGGGAGGGAACAACGCTGGATGAAGAGAATAAGAGGAGCAGAAACAGTTGAAATTTTAAGAATGGTGATATGGGCGCAATTCACGCCCTGACGTCATAATTAAGCCAGTTAACCCCTGACTGGCTTATTGTCTTTAATCACAAAACTTTTGCGTTTGCAATTGCCGGTTAATCAGTTGGGAACAATTTCGGCCGTTTTTCTTGCCGGTATATAACGCAATATCTGCCCGCTCCAGCACTTCCCGGAGAGACTCTCCTTCATGAATGCGCGTTAATCCGCCGGTGAAGGTAACACGAATGAGATGTTCCCCGGCGATAGTTTCAAGCCGGGCAATGTCACGGCGCAGGCGTTCGGCAATAGCCACCGCATCCTGATCGTTGCTGGCATGCAGAACAACAATAAACTCTTCACCTCCATAGCGATACATCGATTCAGAGCGCCGAATATTATTGCTGATATTCAGGGCCAGCGAACGCAGAACAATATCCCCGTTAAGATGGCCGTAATTATCATTCACTTTCTTAAAGTGATCGATATCCAGTAATAATAAATAGAGGCCATCCGCGCCCAACTCTTTATTCATGCTGGCGAAGGACTCATCGAGAATGCGTCGCAGCGGCAGGCCGGTTAGCGCGTCATAACTGGTACGCAGCTGCAGCAGGTGAACTTTATAATGGGTAAGGGCTTCGGTAAACGCCAGCAAGGATTCTTCGAAAAGGTTAAAAACGTCATTGGCCTGACGATGCTGTTCAATGGTGGAAATAAGATTCCGGCACGCCTGATGAACGCGAATATGTTTTTTGTTAATATCCAGTAAAAAATTAGTGTCTTCCCGCTCTTCCAGTAAACGGGTATTCAGCCAGTGGCCAAACTCGCAATGCAGGTGGGCTTCGTCACTGCTTATCTCAGGTAAATCGACATTACGACTGTCGATAAATCGTAATATTTTTACTAACCATCTAAAGTGCGCATCTGTGGATTGATTCAAACTGCGAACAGTTTCATCAATTTCTTTAAACTTTCTGTTCACAGAACCCTCCATGACAATAAATTAATAACAACCAAAATCATAATTGATTAAATCTCAAAAAATGTCAGCGAATGAAAACATTATATAGCAGCCTACTAATAAAGATATGAAATGATTGTTTCCAATTATCTGTCAACAGGCTTTCAGGGTTTAAACGGTTTAAGGGATAAACGAGGTTTAAGGGAGTTAGAGGATTAAGGGCAGCGTAGGCCGGGAAAGGCCACATCGCTCAGCCTCTTCAGGCAATCGCCCAAATCAGACATTTTTTTGTAGAAAAGCCTTTTTACCGGCGTGCCAGGGCGTAAAGTAAGCAGGCTTACTTTTTTTATTTTGGCAAGGAATACAACATGTTTGACCCTACCCTGCTCATTCTTCTGGGCCTGGCGGCGCTGGGATTTGTCAGCCACAACACCACGGTGGCCATCTCTATCCTGGTGCTGATCATCGTCCGCGTAACGCCCCTTAGCAGTTTTTTCCCGTGGATCGAAAAGCAAGGCCTGACCGTCGGGATTATTATCCTCACCATCGGCGTGATGGCACCAATTGCCAGCGGCACCCTGCCGGCCTCCACGCTGATCCACGCCTTTATGAACTGGAAATCGTTAATTGCCATCGCCGTAGGTGTGTTTGTGTCATGGCTGGGCGGGCGCGGCGTCACGCTGATGAGTTCCCAGCCTACACTGGTGGCCGGCCTGCTGGTGGGCACGGTGTTGGGGGTGGCACTGTTCCGCGGTGTGCCGGTCGGCCCGCTGATTGCCGCCGGGCTGGTATCGCTGTTTATCGGGAAGTCGTAGCCAGACTGGCAATATAGCGCGCGGGAGTCTGACCCAGCCCCTTTTTAAACATTGTGATAAACGCGGTGGTGGAGTCATAACCCAGCTCCTGGGCCACCTGCTGCACCGACTGACCGCGGATCAATCCCTGCAGGGCCACGATCAGCTGGAGCTGATGCCGCCAGCGGCGAAAGCTAAGCCCGGTTTCACTCACCACCAGCCGGGCAAGATTGCGCTCACTCATCGCGAAATGGTGCGCCCACTGGTGCAGCGTCTGCCGTTCCGCCGGGGATGCGGCCATGGTATCACTCATCAGGCGAATTTTAGGGTGCGAGGAGACCGGCAGCTGCAGCTGCTCCTCCGGCTGGCGGGGCAGTTCATCAAACAGCACCTCCACCAGCCGCCGGGTAGCGGGCTCATGGTGTCCCGGGCTGCGTTCCGCCAGGGTCAGAATCAGCTCCCGCACCAGCGGTGAAATTTTTAGCGTGCAGCAGCGATCCGGCAAGGTGACGGCTCCGGGCTCGATAAATAAAAAACAGAGCCGGGCGCTGGGCGTGGCCTTATTGCTGTGCGGCAATTGCCCGGGGATCCAGACCGCAAACTGCGGCGGCACCATCCACATCGCATTTTCCACCTCGCAGGTGATCGCCCCATGCAGGGCCAGGATCAGCTGCCCTTTCCGGTGTTGATGCAGGGGGGATGCGCTGCTCGTCTGCCACCACGCGCACATGGAACGCCACCGCGGCGTCATGCTGGCTGTCGGGATCGTAGCCCTCAAGGCCCAGGCCTGGCATCATGTTGTCCGATATTAGCGATAATCTGTCATTTTAGCTTGATTTCAACCGGCCTGAAAATGCGTATCCTGTGGATTCATTTCGATGTAAGAGAAAACAATGACTATTGCCCTTTCGCCTGCCGGTAAACAGCGTGCGCTGCTGATTGCCGGGATCCTGCTGATTGCCACCTCGCTGCGGGTGACCTTTACCGGTGCTGCACCGCTGCTGGATGCCATCCGCACTGATTATGCCCTGACCACTGCCCAGACGGGGCTGCTTACTACGCTCCCGCTGCTGGCCTTTGCGTTGATCTCGCCGCTGGCGGCCGGTCTTGCCCGCCGCATCGGCATGGAGCGCAGCCTGATGATTGCCCTGCTGCTGATCATCGCCGGGATCGCCCTGCGTTCCCTCCCCTCTGCCGCGCTGCTGTTTGGCGGCACCGCGGTGATTGGCTGCGGGATTGCCCTGGGTAATGTGCTGCTGCCGGGGCTGATCAAGCGTGATTTCCCCGGCCAGGTGGCGAAACTGACCGGGGCGTACTCCCTGACGATGGGGGGCAGCCGCGGCGCTTGGTTCGGCGCTGGTGGTGCCGGTTGCCCTGAGCGGCGCAGGCTGGCACGGTGCGCTGTTAATGCTGATGGTATTCCCTCTACTGGCGTTGCTCCTGTGGCTACCGCAGTGGCGCCAGCGCCCTGCCGGATCGCTGAGCGGCTCGCGTGCGCTGCAAAGCCGGGGGCATCTGGCGCTCGACGCTGGCCTGGCAGGTGACCCTGTTTCTGGGGATCAACTCGCTGATTTACTACGTGATTATTGGCTGGCTGCCGGCGATCCTGCAAAGCCATGGTTACAGCGAAACCGAAGCCGGTTCCCTGCACGGGCTGCTGCAGCTGGCAACCGCCGCGCCGGGCATTGTGGTGCCGCTGATCCTGCTTCGGCTGAAGGATCAACGTGGCGTAGCCGGACTGTCGGCGATGATGTGTGCGGTGAGCAGTGCGGGGCTGTGGTTTATGCCGGATCTGGCGGTGATGTGGACGCTGATTTTTGGCTTCGGATCCGGGGCCACGATGATCCTCGGCCTGACGTTTATTGGCCTGCGAGCCAGCTCGGCACATCAGGCCGCGGCCCTTTCCGGGATGGCGCAATCGGTGGGCTACCTGCTGGCCGCCTGTGGGCCGCCGCTGATGGGCAAAATCCACGATGCCAACGGTGACTGGCGCATCCCGCTGCTGGCCTGTGGACTGGTATCAGTGGTAATGGCCATCTGTGGGATCCTTGCCGGACGCGATCGGGAGATCACCTCCGGCTAAGCCAGCTTTTAGTACTTCTGCGCGGCGCGAAGCAGAGCCTGCACCAGCGGGGGCCGGTCGGCCCGCCAGCGCAGCACGTTCATGCTGGAACAGTGTGGCGACAAAGAACGGGTGCGTCACCAGCTCTACGGCGCGGATCTCACCCTGCGCGTCCCAGCCGGTGACGCGCATATCGCCCTTCTCCAGCGCCTGCGCGAACTCAGGCGAGACGCCCGTAATTGCAGTGATAACCCTCTTCGATCTCTTCCTGACCATAGGCTCTGGCAATCAGGGTGTTGGCGCGCAGTTCAATAGCGTCGCTGACTTCGGACCAGCGAGCAGGTCAGCGGGGCAATCACCATGCGGCCTTCGGTATCGGTCTCCGCGTGCGCCGCATCCTGCCAGCCCAGGGCATTACGGGCATACTCAATTTAAAGCATGCTGGAAGCCACCGCAGGTGCCGAGAAACGGCACGCTGTTTTCGCGGGCATAGCGTGCCGCAATAAACGCGCCTGCAGCATTTTTATAGGGGCTTGCCGGAACCAGCCAGATAGCGTCGTAGCCCACCAAGTCTTCCGGGCTGGTTAATTCGGTGGTCGCCAGCCAGTCGTAGTCGGCCGTGATCTCCAGCACCGCTGCGGCATCATCAATGGCCAGCGGGATCGCCTGGTGAGCCAGCACGTCAGGATTGTAGTCGCCAACCAGCGCAATTCGGAGGGTATTTTTTACCGCGGAGAGTTCCATAGAGAGATCCTTATGCCAGACAAATATCAAGTAACATAAGGCGCCTCAGACTACCGATCTTCCGTTGATATCACAACACCTTAAAATAAGTGGGCGGAAATAGCTTAGCGTTCCAGCGACAGGAAAAGGAGCGGGAAAATGATTACATGTAAACGACTGTATGACGAGACCAGTCAAGAGGATGGCTACCGGATCCTGGTGGACCGGCTCTGGCCGCGGGGGGTAAAAAAGGAGGCGCTGGCCTGCGACGAGTGGTGTAAGACTCTGGCCCCCTCCAGGGATTTGCGCAAAGCGTTTCACAGCGAGACGATAGACTTTGCCAGCTTCAGCGAGGCCTATCGTCAGGAGCTTGTTCTGCATCAGGATGAAGGACGGCGCATTGCCCGCCTTGCAGACGAACAGACCGTGACGCTGCTTTATGGAGCGAAAGACCGGCAGCAGAATCACGCGCAGGTGTTAGCCGACTGGCTGCGTCAGCTTTGAATCAATCCAGCATCAAGGCGTCGAGGGTTTCTGGCGCCTCTTCAGGCGTGAGCGGCATCAGATGTTCAGGGCGTACAAACGCAAAGCCCAGCTGGTTATCAAACGAAAACACATCCCCGGTCACCAGCCACAAGGCCCGCTCTGCGCCTGGCGGCAGTTCTGTCACGATCCCGTTGACGGGGTTCAGAAAACGCTGCCCGGCTGGCAGAGGCTGAATAACTCAACGGATTTTCCGATATTGCGACGCCCAGCTGGCGTGCGGGCACCGATAATCATCGCCAGGCTGCCCGGGTTTAACTGAAACATATGTCCTCGTAATTGGCTGCTGAATACATAGGAATAATCTTAGTGCGAAGTGTATCTCAGCCAAAACGCCGTGTCACCAGGGTGAAGGGGTGATCCTTTCTCCATTATTTCTTCATCATGAGGCCATGTTTCAATGCCAGAATGGTGCTGTTCTCACCTTGACCAGAGAACATCATTCCTTAATCAAGATGTATTTCCCCGGCCCGTGCCGGGGCTTTTTTTTTTACCCGCCAGAATTTGCTGTTCCGCGCCTGAATATATGAAATGTTGTTAAATCGTGTTCTACTACCCGCAGTCGAATCTTTCAGCAATACAGACAGGTACAGAGGTCTTCTGTAGGGGAGTTGTGCAGCGTCATGTCGGATATTATTCTTGCCCGTGTTTCAGAAACGCTCAGCACTGAGCAATCGCTTGAGAGCCTGGTGCGTCAGTTGCTCGAAATGCTTGAAGTGGTCACCGACATGGAGTCGACCTACCTTACCAAAATCGATATCAATGCCCGCCTGCAGCATATTCTGTATGCCCGAAACAGCAAAAAGATGGAGATCCCGGAGGGGCTGAGCGTTCCCTGGGGCGAGACCCTGTGTAAGCGGGCGATCGATTCCAACTGTTTCTTCAGCAATAACGTGGCCGAACACTGGGACGACTGTGATGCAGTGCATGCGCTGGGCATCACTACCTACATGAGCATACCCATTCATCTGACGGATGGTACCCTGTACGGCACCCTGTGCGCTGCCAGTTCCAGCAAGCATCAACTGAGCGAACGCGGCGAGCACGTCTTAAAGCTTTTCGCCGGACTTATCGCGCAGTACATCGAGAAGGAGTCGCTGGTCAGGCAGCTGCGCGAAGCCAACGCCGCGCTGATCGCTTACTCCTATACCGATGCCCTGACCGGCCTGCCGAACCGCCGCGCCATCTTCGAGAACCTCACTACCCTCTTCTCGCTGGCGCGCCATCTGAACCGCAACGCCATCATCGCCTACATCGATCTGGATGATTTTAAGTTGATTAACGATCGCTTTGGTCATGAGGCGGGCGATCGGTTTCTGGTTGAGGTGGGCAAGCGCCTGAATGATGGACGCGGCGACGATGATATCGTGGGCAGACTCGGCGGCGACGAGTTTCTGGTGGCCTGCCTGAGTCAGGATCGGGAGAGCGCCGAGCAGACCTCATTAACCCTGGTGAGAACGCAGCTGAGCGCGCAAATTGCCGGTGAATACTGGCTGGGAGATCTGCATCTTGTCTATCCGGGCGCCAGCCTGGGGGTAATTGAGGTGGATCCTGCCGAAATAGATGCCGACAGCGCGCTGCGGGCAGCCGATGCCGCCATGTACAGTGATAAGAAAGGCAAACTCAAAACGCCCTTTCTCAATATTGATTAACCCCGTACACTTGACGGGTTTTGCATTTCAGGACAGGTGGTAGCATGCGGCTTGGTATTCTGTTCCCGATCGTGATTTTTATCACGGCGGTCATCTTTTTAACGTGGTTTTTTGTCGGCGGTTACGCTGCGCCTGGGGGATAAGTGAGAAAAACAACCATTATAATGTTGATTGTCGCCATCGCAGCCGTCGCCGGTAGCCAACTGGGCTGGTGGTAAACGATGCAAAAAGACCGCCACTTTAGGCGGTCTTTTTGTCTGAAGCGTCGGTTTAGCTTCTGACTTTACGGTAGATAAACAGCACAACCAGTGCACCAATCACCGCGACCATGAAGCTGCCGAAGTTGAAACCATCAACTCTGCCGAAACCGAAGAGGGTACTGATCCAGCCGCCCACGACGGCACCGATGATACCCAGTATGACCGTAACGATGAATCCACCGCCATCTTTGCCCGGCATGATCCACTTAGCCAGAATACCCGCGATAAGCCCAAAGATAATCCAGGATATGATTCCCATAGCTGCTTTCCTCTCTGTATGGTTTTTGTCGTCAAATCAAATACACACAAAGCTTAGCACAGGATTCAGAATTGCAAGTTTGTGATACCCATCACGAGAGAAATTTAAGAAAAAAGTGAGAAACCGGCCTTCCGCACAAAAATTGGGGGTTGCAATCGTTAATGAGAAACATTATCTTTCTCAACACTGAATAGTTGAGCAAATCACTCAGGTATTCAGTACGACATTGCTCACATTGCTTCCAGTATTTCTTGCCCACTTTATGTGGGCTTTTTTTTGCCCTGCCCGCGTGATTTGATCGTTCCGCTATTTACTATTACGCTTATCAGCACATTTCATTCATAGCCAGAATGGTGTTGAGACATGAACGTTTCCAGTAGATTCGTGATCTGCATTAATCTTGTTTGTGCCAGTTCGTTGTTGTTGATTCTTTCTGACAAATTTAACTGGTTTTAACGTGAGCAGGCCCGGCATTCCGCCGGGTACTTCCTTCTAGTCGTCCCCTTCGATCAAAAACCCGGCCCGGCGTATCGCCTCTTTGCAGTCCGTGACGCCTGCGGCGTAGCCCGCTTCGATATCGCACACCGGGCTGGCGCTGGTATAGGGGAGTTTCACTTCGGTCGCTAACCGCTGTTTCAGCCGGGCGTTCTCCTGGCGCAAGGAGAGCAGCTCGGCGGCAAGTTCCGCCAGCGTCGCTGGCGTCAGCGTGGAGACGTCCCCTGCACGCAATCGTTGAAGCCATGCTTCGTCAATCATGGTCTCTCCTCCATGGTCTTTCATCATAGTGCCCTTAAAAAAACGGAAGCCTGTTGGCTCCCGTTTTAGTCTAACCCGGAAACCGGATTACCTGTTCGCAGTGATCGCCCCTGCCCTACTTTTAGGGGCGTGGCGGGCGTCCCTGCCTGCAAATCCCGATGCTCATTAATACGGTGCCGTCGCGGAGGTGCGAATGGAAAAGCCCAGAGGAAGGGCATCCTCCTGGTCAATATCCATTGCGCTCGCCACGCTGTCATCCGTACCGACGCGGCCCGCCCTTAACGCCTGTGCTTTTTCCGGCTGCTCCGCTAATTCGTATGCCTGCGCCAGATCCCGTCGCCAGTTGAGATTCCATGGGCATGCCTCGTATCCCTTTTCCATGTGCACAATACCCTCAGCCAGATGCCCTTTACGCACGTATATCAGGCCCACCATAAACTGCGCGGTAGCGTGTTCGGCACGTGGTGCAGCAGGCGTTTAAAGAGCATCTCGGCTTCATCAAGCTTCCCCTGACGATAGCGCGCTATACCCTCGCTCTGCATACCCGGCACTGGCAGGCTCACCATCTCAACAGGCTCATGCACGATCTTCGCATTCGTTCCCGCGATCAGCGGCGCCAGAAAGTCCGCGTAACGCCGCCAGCGTTCACGCGCCGTCTGATAGATAGGCTGACGCACTTGCCAGACACTGGCTGTCTTGACCGGCCTGTCCAGTTCAGAGGTATCGAGCACCTGCGGTTCCCATTGCACCCCCACATAATCCAGCATACGACGCGCCTCTCGCTCCGGCTCAGAGACCACGTCCTCATAGCGCACCTCGAGAATGTCGCCCGGGAACAGCTGGTTCCAGTGGTGCATCATCAGGTTGTGGTCGGCCAACTGTTCACCGATCCACCGCAGGTCATAGGCGAAGCCCATCCCACCGTGTCTGGCCGCGTAGTCGGTAAAGTAGTTGGAGATAGCGATATCGCGCGGATCACGTCGCACTGAGATTATCCTCGCGTTCGGGAACAGCAGTTTGATAAGACCAATGTTCTCGAAATTGTGCGGTAGCTTATCCACCACATGCCGGATCTCGGCCGCGTTTTCTGGCAAGGTTTCCCGCAGTTCCTTGAGCAGGCTGGCGGTGATACCCGCGACGTCATCCGCAGTCAGATCGTCCACACAGTCCGGGTAATGGCGTCCTGACCCGGTATGACGCTCCCAGCGTTCCAGCCGGGCAATCGTACTGGGGATCACCCCCAGTTCGCCCGCGCCGTGGATTTGGCTGTGTCCCGCCAGGATCTGTTCGACCAGGGTGGTACCGGGAACGCGGCATACCCAGTACGAACACGGGCAGCGTTGAATCATTGCCGATGCTGCGTCGGTGCTCGTAGAGCGAACGGCTGAAAGCATGGCGGATACGCGCGCTGCCTTGCCGGTGTGCAACCGGGTCGTAGCGTAGCAGTGCGCGGCTGGCGGCATTGGCTTCGTTTGCCAGGGTGAAGGCTTTGGTGTAGTCCTTGCGCTTTTCCCAGGCTGCCGCAAGTTGCAGCAGCAATCCAGGCTGCACCGGGCCGAACAGGCCAGGTTGTCGCGCCAGGGTTTCCAGGCGAATCAACGTCTCTACGTCTTGCGGAAAACGTCGGGCATTGATCAATGCTGCATGACCACGTACCGGGTCGACAGCCAAAACCTGCCCGAACAGCGCGACAGCCTCGTCGATGCGCCCCAGTTGCATATATAACTGCCCCAGCCCCTGTAGCGCGGGCACCAGGTGCGGATGGGCTTGCAGGATGTCGACGTATCGCGCCTCCGCGTCGGTGTAGTGTTGCTCCTGTGCATCCACCCCGGCGAGTGCCACTTGCGCCTGCGCCAACCACTGGCCGATCTGCGCCGCGTCCATCTCAGGTGATGGCGTCAGCGCCCCGGCCTCCTCGATAGCCTGTTCGGCCATCTTACGTGCCAGCGCCGGATAACCCTGAGTAGCGAGGCTGGCCATCTTCAGGCGCAACGGAAGCGTCATTTTTTTGCTGTTGTCCGGCCAGATGAAGGGCACGGTTCAGCAACGCCAAGGCCTGAGGCAGGCGCCCCTGTAACTCCGCCAGTTCAGCATGCTGTTGGTACAGATCCGTATGGTCCGGGTAATGCCACAGACCACGGCGCAGCGCATCCTCGGCCTGGGCATGGCGTCCGCGCTCGGCCAGACGCTGAGCATAACCGGTCAGCAGGCCGCAATAATCGTCCTCCGCCAGCTCAGCATGCCGTGCGTCCAGCCAGGCGTCAGCGCTGACGAAGTCATCACGGGCCAGCCACAGTTCCAGACGCAGGCCACGCAGCTGCTGGTCATGTAAAGCCGCCTGCGATGCGGGCCAGTGCTCCCTTTCGCCTGCCCAGTAGAGGTCGGCGGCAGCCAGCGTCTCCTCGGCCTGCGGCAACGCCTCACTTTGCAGGTAGAGGCGCAGCAGTGGCTGATAGACGGCGATACGGGGTTGCAGGCGCAGGCTGCATTCATACAGGGGGATAGCCTCCCTCCCCCCGTTGATGCTGCACATAACAGGCCGCCAGACGCGCCAGCAGAAGCGCGTGGTCGGGTGCCTCTGGGCGGGTGGCTTCCAGCAACGCCTGTGCCGCGTCACACTCCCCAAGCCGCAGGTGTACGGCAGCCAGGTCGACGCGGGCGTCGACCTCCAGTGTAGCCGGGTCCAGCGCCATCAGCGCCTGGCGGGCCGCCTCTGGCTGGCCCAGATGGGCCTGGGCCAGGGCCAGCAGCACCTGTTCTGCCGGTGAAATCACCGGCAGGCTATAACAGGCTTCATGCAGCGCGTCGAACTGCTGCATTTCCACCAGACGGCGTAGCAACGTCAGAGAACCTGTCATGGCATCGCCAGCCCTTGCGAGGTGAGAACGCCAGCAGGCATCTCCTTCAGATACGCCTGAGCGAACCCGTTGTCCTCATTCGGGTTTACGGTCCAGGTGCCGTTCCAGAGATCCACGTTATTACCATCACGCGAGAATTTGCCGCTTGCGTCTACGCCGGCGACGTTATAAGAGGAAAACGAAATCGAGAACCCCGCCAGCCAATTAACGGAATTTCCACCGTGTCTCATCGTCATCACCGGGTCGCCATAACGTCCCTGAACATCGCTGCCCGTGCCTACCAGTACAATCTTGTCGTCCGCGCCCAGATTCTGCGCGCCTGACCACATCTCATTGCTATCCAGTCCAGCCAGCGTGCTGTTGTAACTGCTGTTAACCTGGATATAGATGGTGTACGCGGTATTGGCATCAAAGACGCGCCCGTTGTGATCGGAGCTTTGGCCCGTTGTCAGGTCGAACACCACGATGGACGGATCCACGGTCGAAGCGGAAACGGTCGTGAAATTCAACCCCGCAGACGAACTGATACCGGCATAGTCATTGCCCGCCGTGTCGTGCAGCGCAGTGCTGTCGATCTGGACGTGGTAGTTTGCACCTGCCGCCAGGTCCGTTGTCGGGTCGATGGTCACAGTGTTGCCGCTGATGCTGACCTGCGAGCTGTCGGTGATGTCGATGACCTTGTTCTGACTGCTGTCGCTCTCATTAACGAGGGTGATATGGCCGCTGCCGGCCAGCACATCTTCGCTGAAGGTCAGCGTCAGGTTAGCGCCCGTGGCAATGCTGCCGCCATTGTCCTGCGGCGTACTGCTGGTGAGTACAGGCGCAGTGCTGTCGACCGTCAGGCCGGTGCTGTCCGCCGTCGTGGTAGACGTGTGATTCGCCGCAGTGACCGTGACGGCGACGTTGCGACCGGCTACATGGTCAAGGGCACCGGCGGTGACAGTGTATTGAGCGGTAAATTTACCGTCACCTGCGATGGCATCGCCGTGGGTGCCGTCATCGTAAGCCGTCGCCGAGGTGCTGCCGCCAAACTGGCTGAAATCCATGGTAACGCTGGTCACGGCGCTGGTATTGGCGTCGCCGCTGGCCGAGTTGTCCCACACGGCGGTGACGGTGTCGCCGACCTTGTAGGTCATGCCATCTGCACCACCTGGCGTAGAGGTGATGGCGATGTGGGCATCGGTCACTGTCGGTAACACCGGAGCAGGACCGGCATTCAGGCCGATCTGGTAGATATCACCGACTACGTAGCCGATCCTGTCATCATCGACTGGGTTGGAATCGAACAGGACAGAATAGGTGATGTCATAGCCGCCCGCCCCATCGGGGACGATACGCGGGTTATACAACTGCCCGCCCTGAGGCACCGTGATACCGCTGTCGGTCACGTCACTGGTCAGCTCGCCGGTGGTTTTGGAGATGGTGACCTGGCTCAAACCGCCGCTACCGTCAGGGAACACAAACACCAGATCGGTGCCGTTGTCGTAGGCCGTGGCCGATGCTGCCAGGTAGCCGTTGATATACCACGCCAATCCAGAATGGGTCTCTTTGTCCATCGCGCCAACGTCCACGGCGTGATAGCTCTGGGTCCCCATGTTATGGACGGTGTTGCTCTGTATGTTAGTGGTGATCAGCGTGCCGTTGTTGTTGTAAAGCGTGACCTCCCAGGTGGCGGTGCGGTATTCCTGGCTAAAGACGGCAAAACCGCCGTCGAAAGCAATGACGTTAGTCGGCGAGCCCTGCTCGTCATTCCAGTTAACGCGCTGCCAGGTGGTGCCGCTGTCGAAACTGGTCAGCGTGCCGCTGGCGTCGAGCTTGAAGATGAAGGCACCGATAGGCGTGGTTGTCGCCGACTGACCCGGCGTGCCAATCCAGTCGTAGACCTCGGAGGCTAGCACATAGCTGCCATCGCTCAGCGCCGTCAGCACACCTGGCGTCAGCTGGAATTTCATCAACTGGACGGCCGGGCTGGCAACGCCGCCGAAGTTTTGACTCGCGTCATTGCCGCCAATCAGGGTCTGCGTTCCCGGTGTAAAGTTGGATCCGCTGCCGTTGTAGTGGAAGACTGAGATGGCCTCCTGCTGGTCGGTCCCTGGGCCCATCGTCTGGTAGGCGATCGCGAAATCACCGCCATTCGCGCTGCTTTGCGCCGCAATGGTGACGCCGGAGCCTGGCGACGCCAGCGTGTCGCTGGATTGCAGGTTACCGCTATTGTCGTAGATCGCATAGTGGACGCTAAAGTCAGTCCAGCTAAGGGCATCCACCTGCGACCAGGCCACGACGAAGCCGCCGTTGGCCAGCGCCTTGATCTGCGTATCCACCAGGGTGTAGCCAGCGGGAATGCTGATGTCCAGGGTCTTGACGACGTTGTTGCCCGCGTCCAGCACCCTGACGACGCCGTCGTACAGCGCGCCGGTCGGATCCCCAGTGAGATTGTCACGCCGGTCTGTCGCATGTACTCGACGACCGTGTAGCCGTTACTCAGCTTCTCCAGGCCGACGTTGACAGTCATCTCGGTGGAGGTGTCGGTGGTGCTGCCCGAGACCATCGGGATGCCATCAAGGTTGTTGCCTGGCGCGACCTCAACGGTAACGGTCTGGCTGCTGTGGTTGCCCGCCGCATCGGTGGCGGTCACGACCAGGTTATAGCTACCGGCGACGGCGGCGCTGTTCAGCGTGACGACACCGGTGGCGGCATTAATGTCGAACCAGGCGAGGCTGTCCTGGTCCAGGCTGTAGGTGATGGCGTGGGCGTCGCTGGCATTGGCGTCGTACACCTGGGTGCCTGCCGCTGCGCCGCTGGTGAGGCTGGTGCCGTTAGCCGTTGCGCCACCGGAGATGACGGGCGCAGTGTTATCCACTGTCACGCTACTGCCGGAGATAGCGGAGACATTGCCGGACGCATCCACGGCGTACGCGTGGTAAGTCCCTTCAGCCAGGCCGTTCAGCGCCAGCACGGTGCCGACGTTAGCCGCGACGGCAACGCTGTTCACCAGGTTGTCGGCAGCATTGGTGAGGCTGTTCAGGTCCGTCACCGTCACGCTGTCGCTAACCAGGTATACCGTACCCGCCTCGGAACTCTGCACGATGACCATCTCACCGCTGTTCTCCACGCCGTCCGCGTCGCTGACGAGCATGACGCCCGGCGGCGTGGTATCGACGACGTTGTAGGTGACGGTCTGCGTGGTCTGATTGCCGGCGGCATCGATGGCGGTGACAATGAATTGCGCACCGCTGGACTGGCCCGGGCTGGAAATCAGTGTCACCACGCCGGTGCTGGCGTTGATGCGGAAGTGCTGGGTGTCGTTCAGGCTGTAGGTGATGCCATGCGCATCGGTGGCGGCAGCGGTGTAGACCGTGTCGCCAGCGACGGTGCTGTCGGTAATGTCGGCGGCTGTGGTCGCGCTGGTAAAGACAGGCACGGTGTTATCCACCACTACGCTGCGGCCGGAAATGACCGAAAGATTGCCTGCCGCATCGACAGCCCAGGCGTGATAGGTACCGTCAGCAAGGTTGGCAGCGGAGATCGATGCACTGGTATTTGCGATGACGGCCGTGCTGGCCCACTGGTCGCTGGCGGCGCCAGTAATGTCGCTGAGCTGACTGACCACGACATTGTCGTTGACCAGATAGACGGTGCCGGTTTCGGTGCTTTGCACGGTGGCCTGGCCGTCATGGTTCAGTACGACCAGGTTGTCGTAAGTGCTGCCGTCGGCATTAAATTTCTGCACGTAGAGGTGGTAACCAGAAACGCCGCTGCCAGGGCTGTAACCGTACCAGGTCACCATGTATTCGCCGTCTGCACCGACGGCAGTGACCTGTGGATAGAGGTCATTCGCACCGCCGGAAGCTTCCAGTCGTACGATATCGCCTACCGCGACACCGCTGGCATTGAATTTCTGCGCATAGATATCCCAATTCGAGCTGCCAATACTCATCCAGGTGACGGCGTAGCCACCATCCCCCAGCGCCGTGATGCGCGGGAATTGATCACGGTCGTTACTCGTACTGTTGTGCGGTGCGTCCAGTTGCACGGCATCGCCCACTTTGCTGCCGCCAGCAGAGAACTGTTGTACATAAACCTTGTAATCGTAGTAGCCGTTGGAGTTGTCGTATTCCATCCAGGTGATGGCGTAGCCGCCGTCGGCCAGGGCTGCAACATACGGATAGTATAGTTGCCACCGTTATTGGCGTTGCTTGAGCCGTCCAGTTCGACAATGCTGCCGACCCGGGTGCCCGTGGCATCGAACTGCTGCACATAGGTGCTGCTGTTGTAGTTCGAACCGCTGTAGTTATAGCCGGACCAGGTGACGACATAGCCGCCGTTAGTCAGCGCCGTGATTTGTGGCTGGGATTCGTAGTTATTACTGTTTCCCGTCGTGGCGTCCAGCATCACAGGCGTGGTGCCGTTGCCGGTGGCGTCGAACTGCTGCACGTAGATGTGATAGTCGCCGGTGGTATAGCCTTGCCAGGTTACCACGTAGCTGCCGTTGTCCAGCACGGAGACCTGCGGGCTGGCGTTGCCAGAAGAGCCGGACACAGCCAGTGGCACGGTGTTGCCTACTGCAACGCCGGTGTCATCAAAGCGCTGCACGTAAATGCCACCGCTGCTGATGGACCAGCTCACGATATAGCCGCCATCGGCAAGTGTCGCGATTTGCGGGGCGAGGTCATGTGCAGAAGCAGCCCCATCAAGTTGCGCGGCTGCGGATAGTGGAGTGCCGTCAGCGTTGAACGATTGCGTAAAGATGCTGCTGTAACTGCTGGTGCCGTCCTTGCCGATCCAGGCCACGGCGTAAGCCCCTGCATCATTAAGGGCGGTGACGCTGAGGATACTGTCTGACGAACTCATGACCGTATAGGTTGCGCCTGATGCGAGCTGTACTGGATCGCCCATCGCCACACCCTGCGCGCTGAGGCGCTGGGCATAGATCCCGAGGTTGCCATTGTTGTTGCTTGCCCATGTCACCAGGAAGGTGCCATCACCCAGCGCGGTAGTGTCATAACCGTTGAGATACGTGTTGAGGGACGCCGGATTCAACATCACTGGCCCCGTAGAGCTGCCATCGAGCGTGACTGTGGGGGCAATTTCGTCCACATCGGTGACATTGACAGTGACGGTCTGGCGGGTTGTGTGACCGGCTGCGTCAGTGGCGACGACTGCAAAGGTGTATGCAGGCGCGTGGGCACCTTCATAGTCGGGGTTGGACTTAAAGGTGACCGCCCCCGTTACAGCGTCAATGCTGAAATACTGAGCGTCTGCGGCACCATTTTCGTCAGCCAGGCTGTAAGTGACGTGCTCGCCACCGTCGGCGGCGTCATTATCGTTAGCCTGCGCAGTATAGATAGCGGTGCTGCAGCGGTATTCTCGGCCACGTTCACCGTGGCGCTGGCATAGCTGTCGCTGCTGTTGCCGGTAGTGAAGCTGGGGGCCACTTCATCGAAGTTGTTAATCCCCAGCGTGACCGCCTGGCTGCTGTGGTTGCCTGCCGCATCGGTGGCGACCACGGTGAAGCTGTAGCTGGCTTTACTTTCAAAGTCCGGGTTGCCGGTCAGGGTGACCGCGCCGGTGACCGGGTTGATGGTCAGTCCCGCGTCGCTGCCCGGCTGGAGCGAGAAGGTGACGCCGCCGCTGATATCCGCCGTGTCGGTGGCCGTGGCGGTGTAAACGATCTGGCCCGCGCCGCTGTTCTCGTTAATCGCCGTGGCGGTGGTGCCGCTGGTGATGGTCGGGGCAACCTCGTCGAGGTTGTTGACAGTCAGCGTAACCGCCTGGCTGCTGTGGTTCCCTGCCGCATCGGTAGCCACCACGGTAAAGCTGTAGCTGGCTTTGCTTTCAAAGTCCGGGTTGCCGGTCAGGGTGACCGCGCCGGTGATCGGGTCGATGGTCAGGCCCGCATCGCTGCCCGGCTGGAGCGAGAAGGTGACCCCGCCGCTGATGTCGGCGTTGTCGGTGGCCGTGGCGGTGTAGATCACCTGGCCCGCGCCGCTGTTCTCGTCGATCGCCGTGGCGATGGTGCCGCTGGTGATGGTCGGAGCCACCTCGTCGAGGTTATTAACAGCCAGCGTGACCGTCTGGCTGCTGTGGTTACCCGCCGCATCGGTGGCGACCACGGTGAAGCTGTAGCTGACTTTGCTTTCAAAATCCGGGTTGCCGCTCAGGGTGACCGCGCCGGTGACCGGATCGATGGTCAGCCCGGCATCGCTGCCCGGCTGGAGCGAGAAGGTCACCCCGCCGCTGATGTCCGCCGTGTCGGTGGCTGTGGCGGTGTAGATCACCTGGCCCGCCCCGCTGTTCTCGTCGATCGCCGTGGCGATGGTGCCGCTGGTGATGACCGGCGCGACTTCATCGAGGTTATTGATCCCCAGCGTGACCGCCTGGCTGCTGTGGTTACCCGCCGCATCGGTGGCGACCACGGTGAAGCTGTAGCTGGCTTTACTTTCAAAGTCCGGGTTGCCGGTCAGGGTGACCGCGCCGGTGACCGGATCGATGGTCAGGCCCGCGTCGCTGCCCGCTTTCAGCGAGAAGGTCACCCCGCCGCTGATGTCCGCCGTATCGGTGGCCGTGGCGGTATAAATCACCTGGCCCGCGCCGCTGTTCTCGTTAATCGCCGTGGCGGTGGTGCCGCTGGTGATCGTCGGAGCCACTTCGTCGAGGTTATTGATCCCCAGCGTGACCGCCTGACTGCTGTGGTTCCCGGCCGCATCGGTGGCGACCACGGTGAAGCTGTAGCTGGCTTTGTTCTCAAAGTCCGGGTTGCCGGTCAGGGTGACCGCGCCGCTGATCGGGTCGATGGTCAGGCCGGCATCGCTGCCCGCTTTAAGAGAGAAGGTCACCCCACCGCTGATGTCGGCGTTGTCGGTGGCCGTGGCGGTGTAGATCACCTGACCCGCGCCGCTGTTCTCGTTAATCGCCGTGGCAATGTTGCTGCTGGTGATGGTCGGAGCCACTTCGTCGAGGTTGTTGACAGCCAGCGTGACCGCCTGGCTGCTGTGGTTGCCTGCCGCATCGGTGGCGACCACGGTGAAGCTGTAGCTGGCTTTGTTCTCAAAGTCCGGGTTGCCGGTCAGGATGACCGCGCCGGTAACCGGATCGATGGTCAGGCCCGCGTCGCTGCCCGCTTTCAGCGAGAAGGTGACGCCGCCGCTGATGTCCGCCGTGTCGGTGGCCGTGGCGGTGTAGATCACCTGGCCCGCCCCGCTGTTCTCGTCGATCGCCGTGGCGGTGATGCCGCTGGTGATGGTGGGCGCGACTTCATCGAGGTTATTGATACCCAGCGTGACCACCTGGCTGCTGTGGTTACCCGCCGCATCGGTAGCCACCACGGTGAAGCTGTAGCTGGCTTTACTTTCAAAATCCGGGTTGCCGCTCAGGGTGACCGCGCCAGTGACCGGATCGATGGTCAGGCCCGCGTCGCTGCCCGCTTTCAGCGAGAAGGTCACCCCGCCGCTGATATCGGCGGTGTCGGTGGCCGTGGCGGTGTAGATCACCTGGCCCGCGCCGCTGTTCTCGTCGATCGCCGTGGCGGTGGTGCCGCTGGTGATCGTCGGCGCCACTTCGTCGAGGTTATTAACAGCCAGCGTGACCACCTGACTGCTGTGGTTACCCGCCGCATCGGTAGCCACCACGGTGAAGCTGTAGCTGGCTTTGCTTTCAAAGTCCGGGTTGCCGCTCAGGGTGACCGCGCCGGTGACCGGGTTGATGGTCAGGCCCGCGTCGCTGCCCGCCTGGAGCGAGAAGGTGACGCCGCCGCTGATATCGGCGTTGTCGGTGACCGTGGCGGTGTAGATCACCTGCCCCGCGCCACTGTTCTCGTTAATTGCCGTGGCGGTGGTGCCGCTGGTGATGGTCGGAGCCACCTCGTCGAGGTTATTGACAGCCAGCGTGACCACCTGGCTGCTGTGGTTACCCGCCGCATCGGTGGCGACCACGGTGAAGCTGTAGCTGGCTTTACTTTCAAAGTCCGGGTTGCCGGTCAGGGTGACCGCGCCGGTGACCGGATCGATGGTCAGGCCGGCATCGCTGCCCGCTTTAAGAGAGAAGGTCACCCCACCGCTGATGTCGGCGTTGTCGGTGGCCGTGGCGGTGTAGATCACCTGGCCCGCGCCGCTGTTCTCGTTAATCGCCGTGGCGGTGGTGCCGCTGGTGATGGTCGGCGCCACTTCGTCGAGGTTGTTGACAGCCAGCGTGACCACCTGGCTGCTGTGGTTACCCGCCGCATCGGTGGCGACCACGGTGAAGCTGTAGCTGGCTTTGTTTTCAAAATCCGGGTTGCCGGTCAGGGTGACTGCGCCGGTGACCGGATCGATGGTCAGCCCGGCATCGCTGCCCGCTTTAAGAGAGAAGGTGACGCCGCCGCTGATATCCGCCGTGTCGGTGGCCGTGGCGGTATAAATCACCTGGCCCGCCCCGCTGTTCTCGTTAATTGCCGTGGCGGTGGTACCGCTGGTGATGGTTGGCGCGACTTCATCGAGGTTGTTAATTCCCAGCGTGACCGTCTGGCTGCTGTGGTTCCCGGCCGCATCGGTGGCGACCACGGTGAAGCTGTAGCTGGCTTTGTTTTCGAAGTCCGGGTTGCCGGTCAGGGTGACCGCGCCGGTGACAGGATCGATGGTCAGACCCGCATCGCTGCCCGCTTTAAGGGAGAAGGTCACCCCGCCGCTGATGTCGGCGTTGTCGGTGGCCGTGGCGGTATAAATCACCTGGCCCGCCCCGCTGTTCTCGTTAATCGCCGTGGCGGTGGTACCGCTGGTGATGGTTGGCGCGACTTCATCGAGGTTGTTAATTCCCAGCGTGACCGCCTGGCTGCTGTGGTTGCCCGCCGCATCGGTAGCCACCACGGTGAAGCTGTAGCTGGCTTTGCTTTCAAAGTCCGGGTTGCCGGTCAGGGTGACCGCGCCGGTGATCGGGTTGATGGTCAGGCCCGCGTCGCTGCCCGGCTGGAGCGAGAAGGTGACGCCGCCGCTGATGTCCGCCGTGTCGGTGGCCGTGGCGGTGTAGATCACCTGGCCCGCGCCGCTGTTCTCGTTAATTGCCGTGGCGGTGGTACCGCTGGTGATGACCGGCGCGACTTCATCGAGGTTATTGACAGCCAGCGTGACCCGCCTGGCTGCTGTGGTTGCCCGCTGCATCGGTAGCCACTACGGTGAAGCTGTAGCTGGCTTTGTTCTCAAAGTCCGGGTTACCGGTCAGGGTGACCGCACCGGTGACCGGGTTGATGGTCAGGCCCGCGTCGCTGCCCGGCTGAAGCGAGAAGGTCACCCCGCCGCTGATGTCTGCGGTGTCGGTGGCCGTGGCGGTGTAAACGATCTGGCCCGCGCCGCTGTTCTCGTTAATCGCCGTGCGATGGTGCCGCTGGTGATGACCGGGGCAACCTCGTCGAGGTTGTTGATCCCCAGCGTGACCGCCTGACTGCTGTGGTTACCCGCCGCGTCGGTGGCGACCACGGTGAAGCTGTAGCTGGCCTGGCGCTCAAAGTCCGGGTTGCCGCTCAGGGTGACCGCGCCGGTGACCGGATCGATGGTCAGGCCCGTGTCGCTGCCCGCTTTCAGCGAGAAAGTCACCCCGCCGCTGATGTCCGCCGTGTCGGTGGCCGTGGCGGTGTAGATCACCTGGCCCGCGCCGCTGTTCTCGTCGATCGCCGTGGCGGTGGTGCCGCTGGTGATAACCGGCGCGACTTCGTCGAGGTTGTTGACAGCCAGCGTGACCGCCTGGCTGCTGGCATTCCCGGCCGCATCGGTGGCGACCACCGTGAAGCTGTAGCTGGCTTTGCTTTCAAAGTCCGGGTTGCCGCTCAGGGTGACCGCGCCGGTGGCGGCATTGATGCTGAACAGCGCGCTATCGCCGGTGGTACTCAGGCTGTAGGTAAATGGGCTGGGGTCAGTCGCGACAGCAGTCCACACCACCTGGCCTGCCCCGATGTTTTCATCCACGCTGGCTGTACTGGAACTGCTGAAAACAGGAGCATGGGTGTCAATAATAAGGCTGAGACCGCTGGACGTGTCAGTAGCGGCCGCTGCGCCTTTAATCAGCAACGACTGCACCCCATCGGACAGACTGCTACTGCTGCCGAGTGTGATTCCGGCAGTGACGGTGTCAAGGATGGTCTGGGTGGACGCTCCGGCATTGGCTTCCGCGCCGGAGAATGCCGCCAGCAGGAGGCCATATTTTTCACCGGCACTCAGGCCATCGGTCGCGTCATAACTGCCGCCGTTGGTTGCGACAACCGTGGTGTTCAGAATGTCATCCACACCTAACAGGTTGCTGATGGCAGCGGACGTGTCGGCCACCTGCGTCGCGTTCAGGGTCGCAGGGCTGTCAGGCGTGCCGCCCATGGCTTCCTGGGCCTTGGTGTAGGCAAGGGTTGTCAACACGTTAATATTGAGAACGAGGGTGCTGTTGTCTCCGGAGATAACACCCATGCTCCAGAGCTGAGCAGAGAGATCTTTACCCGCGCCTGTCGCTTCGTCCAGGTAGTCAGCCGCGCCGCCGCTATTGACGAGCTTAACGATAACGACGCCGCTGTAACTGCCAGCAGACACGGTCACTGAGCCGTTTGGCCCCAGCGTTCCCGTGCCAATCAATGTTTTGCCATCAGCCTGATAAATCTCGACATTCAAATCGTTACTGCTGAGCGCCGGCCGCCGACAAAATTAAGCTGGACGGCGTTCTCTACAGCGGGTTCACCCCCACCGTTGTCGTGCTTGCCGCCATTGTCACCCCCCACTGTGACCACTTGCCACGGCAACCCCGACCACGCCACCCAGTCCGAGTGCGCCGGCGAGGTAACCCGCGTAAGAATGCGACTGAGGAAGGTAGGTCATCGGATGGCCCGACCCTGCCGTGCCATTTTGCAGGCCGGATAAGATATGATCCAGCCCCGGGTGGCCTGAGGTCATGCTGGCCAGCGCATCGGGGGAACCGTGCGCATAGAACACATGACTGCCGTCGGCCAAAGCCGCCCCCTCGGTGCTGGCTGGCGTCATCACCTGGGTAGATGTGCCATCAGCAGGCAGGGTTACGCTGGTATCGCTTTGCGTAAACCAGTCCTGCAGGGTCAACGAGGTCCCATCGGCATAGTCCAGTTGCAGATCTTGTCCGTGACGCGAAGCGACTACGTCATCGGCCAGCTTTTCCTGATCATTTTCGCCCTGGCGCTTGAGCACCCGGTAAGTTTCACCCGGCGCAGCCTTGTGAATGTTGGTCTGCCCGGCCTGCAGAGTGATACGGGTTTTACCGGTATTAAGCGTATATTGGCGTGGCTTCATCTGGGTCTCGGAGTTTCATTGTGTGTGTTATGTCCAATTGGGGCGAACAGGAAAATCGGGTTGCAACGACCACCTGCGGTGTCATCGCTCCTGGAATGATTCACTGAGTGTTTTACGCAAAGGTTTAAGTAAAAAGTCCATCAACGTGCGATCACCGGTACGGATATCGAGCTGAGAGGTCATGCCCGGCAGGATGTCGAGCTGACGCCCTGTCGTACTGCGCACAAACTGCCTTCTTCCTGACGGTCTGACTGACCTTCAGCATGGCTTTTCAAACGAACATGGACGCGGTAGTAGATCTCCTCGCCACGTGGTGTGTTTTCCTTAAGGGTGTCGGCCGAGACATAAATCACCTCCCCCTGCAAGGCGCCATAAATGGTGTAATCAAAGGGGTCAAGGCGTACGGTGGCCGGGAGTCCAACCTGAACACGGGCAATATCAGCAGGCAGAACCTTAGCCTCAATGATGAGGGCATCATCGGACGGGACGATCTGCATGATCTCATCACCCGCACGTAATACCCCGCCCAGCGTGGTGACGCGGACGTTTTTGACTATCCCAGGCCCCATGGCCGTAAAGACCGTATCGTGCACCTGCTGGCGACGGCCTGCCATCTGTTGCAATGTCTGGCCCAGGTCATCTTCAGCCTTGGTGAGATCGGCTCGTGCGTCGTCCAAAAACTTATTGCGGCGACCCAGCAGGCGGGCACGGGCTTCATTGAGATCGCGCTGCGCGTTAAGCCGCTCACTGGTGCTCACATCGCCAGAGCGTTCCAGCTCGTTCACCAGGTTGAGCTTCTGACTGGCTAAATTCACGGCGGTTTGCAGCGCGGTGATATCTTCCTGCAGGCTCTGACGGCGTTGCAGAAAAAGTGCACGCTCAATGTCTGCCTGCTCGCGCAAGGCCGGGTCAGGATCGGAGGGGAACCTGGGCGCTGACTGCCCCGTTGATTCTGCGCGAAGTCGGGCAATGCGCGCCCTGAGACCGATGATACGCGCGTCCACTTCACCCGCCGCTGCTTCAACGCGAGTTGGATCGAGGCGAGCCAGAATCTGCCCCGCCTTAACGTGGTCACCCTCTTTGACATGCAGCTCGGAGAGTACGCCCCCGTCCACGGTCTGGATTATCTGCACCCGACTGCTGGCGATCACTTCACCGTGTGCCCGTGCGACTTCATCAATGCGAAAATAGCTCGCCCATATGACGAAACCCAGGACCAGTGCGACGCTGCTCCAGATCAGCCCGGCGGAGATGCGGCTGCGGTGGTAGTTTTCCAGCCGATGCACGCGAGCAGCATCAGCGACTTCGTCGTCAAACAGTTCAACGGCCATTAAGAACTCCTGCTGAATTTGATGCTTCTGGCATACGTGTTTTTACGTTCATGACCTCAACGGTGGGCCGCGAGCCGGTGGCGCGCGCCATCAGTCCTGGCAACAACTTGTCTGGAGTACCATCTCGTACGATGGTGCCTTCCTGCACGACCAGCACACGGGTTGCAAAATTAATGGCCGCCATCGGACGGTGAGTGGCGACGATGAGGATATCCTCTGGCTGGAGCCTGGCTTGTAATGCTTTCCAGACACGGGCCTCCGCTTCGCCATCAAGCGAGGCTGTCGGTTCATCCAGAAGCCAGATACGTGGACGTGCCATCAGCACACGTGCCAGGCCTACCAGCTGGCGTTGACCGCCAGACAGACCCGAGCCACCTTCACTGATAGCCATATCCATACCCAGCGGATTACTGGCAGCCACCTGATCCAGCGCCAGATCGCGGGTAACGTCCGTCAGCGTGGTGTCGCTGACTGCACCCGCGAGCATAAGATTGCTGCGCAGCGTACCTTTGAAGAGCTGCACCGCTTGTGGCAGATAGCCGACCTGAGCACTGACCAACTGGGGATCGATCTCCCACAAATCGACATCGCCCAGACGGACGCGGCCTTCACCGGGGCGATACAGCCCGGCCAGGACCTTCAGCAACGTCGATTTACCGCCGCCAACGGGTCCTAACAGCAGCACGCGTTCACCGGCATGAAAGTGGAGTGCGGGAATATTGAGTTGTTGTACCGGAGACTGCGGAAAGGCGAAGCGCAGCTTTTCCACACTGATATGTTCTGGCAGGCGATCGGGCAACAACAGGGTCTGTCCGGGGCGGCGCTCCGTAGGTTTACGCAAGAGGTTGTTCACCATATCCAGCGCTTCTCTGACCTGCTGCCACTGCATCAGGTACTGAACACCCTGACTCACCGGCCCGATGACACGGCCACCCAGAATACTGCACGCTACCATGCCGCCAGTGGTCAAATATCCGGCTTCGACGCCCCAGACCCCGACTACAATCCCCATGACATACGCCAGTGTTGCCAGGCTGCCGGTGGTGATAGTGCAGAACTGACTGAGCGATTTTTGCTGAATGCTATAGCCAGAGATGGAATGACTGAGCGTCTGCCAGTCTTGTGCAAAACGCCAGCCAGCATGACTGGCGCGCAGCGTCTCGGCCCCGCGAATACTGTCCACTAACAGGCCCAGACGCTCATTGCTGCGAAGCATCTGTTGGCGCGTGAGACGACGTAAGCGCAGACGGGTGAACAGGCCAATCGCCAGGGCGACAGGTAACATCCCGAGGTAAACCCAGCCTACAGGCCCACCGATCAAACCAATAAGCCCGATAAACAGCAGTGCAAACGGCAGATCCACGATACCGAAGACCAGACCGGCAGAGACAACCTGCCGTACCGAATCCAGCGCCCCCACCTGAGCGGCCAGCGTGCCCAGACTGCCGGGCTGCTGGTCGAGTTGCAGGTGCAGCAGGTGTTCATAGACATGCTGGGAAAGCCGTTTATCCACACTGCTGGCAACGCTGTCCATGACGCGGGCACGCAGTGTTTTGAGCAGCCAGTCCAGCCCCACCACCAGCACCATCCCCACAACCAGCGTGGTCAGTGTTGCCCAGGCCAGGGTGGGAACCACGCGATCGTAAACCTGCATGGCGAAGAGCGAGGTGGGAATGGCCAGAATGTTTACCAGCAGCGTGGCGGCGACGACCCGGGACACCCAGCGTCGGTCGCGCAGCAGCTCTCGCCAGACCAGGCGCATAGCCGGATTTTCGCTATCAGAGAGATTTTCTGACTGGACGTGCGAAGCCAGGCTGAACCAGAGCACCGCCGTTTCGTCATCCGCAGCCGTACCCGGCGCACCGGTCACAAGGTCGTCTACCGTCAGCGTTCGGGGTTCGACACCTTCCCGGGTTAGCGTGAGGGTATCGGTTTTCCCTTCCTCGTTGTAGCGTTCGGCCAGCCACCATGTCTGTTCGTGCCACATCAGTGCCGGTAGATGGCGTGGATCAAAACGCCGCCAGGGAAGTAATGCCAGCCGGACATCTTTCATTCCCGCGTCTGACAATATCTTGCGCACATGATCCTGTGGACGATCTGTCAACGGAGTCACGGTCTGCGCTCGCGCATACGCCTGCGTTAATGCCGCTTTATTCACCGGGGCGCGTAGCTTGTCCAGCAAGGCCAGTAATTCAGAGAGAGGAACAGGTATCATCAGGGATGGCTCGCAGAGGTGTTAGCTAGTGGTGTGCCCGTGGGCAGGGCGCTCGAGGTATCGTCCATACGTCCCGTGCGCGCGGCCAGTCGTAAGCTGTCGACCCGCCATGCCGATCGTACCGATACCAGCGCTTGTTGTTGTTCGGTTAATTCGCGTACAGCGTTGAGAACGTCCAGCCAGCTTTTGTAGCCCGACTCGTACTGACGACGGAACGATGCCAGCGTGTCGCTGAGTTCGACAACAGACTGCTCATAACCCACCAGCAACGTCTGGTTAGCATCACGCTGATCAAGCAACTGGCGCGTCTGAATGTCTTCGCTGTGGCGTTGTTGGGCCAGATCCTGTCGTGCGGACTCCACGCGTTCCAGCGCCGCGTTCTGAAGACCACGGTTCACCAGCCCCAGCCCTTCCATAGTGCCGGTCACCACAATATTGATCGTATTGTTATTTCTCTGGTTGGGGATGCCTGAGTAGTCGTTGCGGGAGGCTTGCAGGGAGACGGTCGGCAGCGATGAGGTGCGCTGACGTTCCACATCAGTTTCGGCAAGCGTAACTCCCGCTTCGCGGGCACGCACGGTCGCACTCTGCGCAAGAACTTGTTCCTGTATCGCCTGATCGGCAGGTAGCTGGAGGATGTTGCCAGGCACCGGCAGATCGCTTGCGATCGGCTCCTGAGTCAAGGATAACAGCGTGGATTCGGCGGTAAGCAGGTCCGATTTGGCCTGTTCGAGCGAGGAACGCGCCTGTAACAACCGGGCCTTCGCCAGGCTGACATCAGCCGAAGAGGCCAGTCCACCCTGCGCGCGGCGCTGGATCTGCTCCTGCAACGCCTGATGGTTGTTTACGTTCGATTCAGCTACGGCAAGACGCTCGCGAACCCCCTGCACATTCGCGTAGGCCACTGCGGTCTCTTCCAGCAATTCACGACGTGTAGCCCAGGCCGTGGCTTGTTGAGCAAGGGTGTCATCGTCGGCGTAGTCAATCGCGCTGTCGATACGCCCAAAAGCCCATAACGGTTGCGATACGCTTAAGGTAGTCGAAGTGGAATCATTGTAACCCGAAATTTGCCCCGTCCCTGCGCTGGCCCCAAGCGTGGGCAAACGCGCCGCGCGGGCACTGTCGGCATTGGCCTCTTTGGAACGCACAAGCGCCTGCTGACTGGCAAGACCGGGGTGATGGAGCATCGTGCTCCGCAGCGCGGCAAACAAACCGCCCGGCGAGGTGTTGTCAGAAATAGAGTGCGAGGGAGACGAAGACGCCCTCGCCTGAGCCATGGTCACAGAAATGACAAAGGGCAAAGAAAGTATGATTGCAGGAAGAATGCGACAACCGTGTCGACCAGGAAGAATCCTCATCGTCTGAAGAGCCCTTTATGTAAGAAAGATTAAAAGGCCCACCGATCATGATTTTTCTCAGGTTATCCCGACATAACAATGATTTGATAAATGGCATGGCCGGAATAACGAGCAATAAATAAGAATAACCTTATTGCTTTACGTAATAATTACCGATCGGCAACATTCGTGTCAATATGTGTAATCGCGTAATAAAAGCTGTAAATCAGGGGTAATTAAGAAGATAACTTCCTTTAATACAAATACCCGCAGGACAAGGAAAACTTTGTGTGCAGAATATCCGTTAAAGCAGGGGATTATATTTCGCTACCTGAAAGTGGCAGAGGGAGGTGTCGTTCATCCAGTCAGGCGAGAGAGTGCCGTTGCTTCTGAGAAGTGAGGATTTATAGCAAAGCCACAATGTATGCCTACGACATTTGGCGTTGCGCTGCTAAAGATGTTAGCCAGGGCGATAAAAAAGCCGACAGCATTCAGGGCGGGATGGATTGTCCTGTTACCCCTACATGTTGGATTTTTGTTCTGGCACCGTTGTCCCGTGGTCAGCGCGATAACAGCGACTAGCGCAGCAGTGCTGTTTGCTATGGCAAAACGTGGTCATACCATCAATCAATACCGGGGGCGTCCTGCGCGTTGCGCCATAGCAGATCATTATTTTTTCGCTGGGCCTATACCTTGCGGTTTATGGCTCGCGTGATGCTGATTTTTAGCCTTTCCAGCGCATCTTTAAACGTTATCCGCAAAAACCATCACGATGCGTTTACCTATGCTAAGACTCTTGCTTTTATGCTAACTCAAGAAGATATTATCCATACAATTAATAAGTTAAGGATGATGGAATGAGAAACCTTATATTGGGCTGGTTTATCTTCATTAACATTTATGGCAGCGTCGCGCTTGTAAAGGAAATTAGTACAAATTATATGAATGGTTCACACCTTCCATGGCTTCTTGCTATTCCCATTCTGGTTGTTACTAATTTTATGGTAGGCAGAGTGATGACAAAACCAGCCAGGAAGCAATAAAAAAACCGTCTGAAGGCGGTGAGTTTATGCGAATCACGCTAACGCTGTCTTTTCTTTAACACTATTCGCGCCTTGCTCCCATTAAACGTTATCTCTTCGTAATCTATAAAAAGGGCAGCGTTCAGGTTCACTGCTGCAAAGCATGATGTCGTATCCTGTTAAAGCCGCCACTACAGCCCCCCCCCCCGATAATCCGCGAGTATCAGATGCGGCAGCACCACGATATGCCCAAATACAGACTTCCTGCCTTTTAAGCGGACGCGATAACAAGGCAGCGGATAGCTCTCCTGCCACGATTGACTATGCATTTCCAGGCCGGCCAGCTATCTGGTGTTGATTTTGAGCATTTTTCTGAATGCGGAATGATAGCGCCGACCTTTTTTTGAGCCATACTTGTAACAGTCACATTTTTCTTTTTTGTTTCACTAACAGAGGAGGAATGTATGCAGTTAGGCAGTGAGAAGGGTGTCGTGTCTTCCCGGGATTTAGATTTTCTAGCCAGTAGCTTTGCCCGGATGCATTTGCACGGCCGACATCTGTGCACGGATGCAATAACCGGCAACATGGATGAGGATTGCCGGCTGTGGTTCCTTGACCGTTATGACTTTTACGTTGAACACCTAAAAGATAAGGAATTGCAGTAGTAACCCAAGCCGGGTGGTGACAGCTGCCCGGCATTCATTTAAACATCATTGCTTATGAAAGCAGGCATTCACTACGAATTTCATCATTTCGGCATCCCGCTACAGGATGGAATCCCTGAAGGTTCATTCAGTGAAAAAGCAGAATGTATACCGCTGACAACCCGGGTAAATTCAGGGTTCAGTGGCATCGCTTCACGCATGACTCTCCCCTTCACCCTCTTTTGAAAACCGTACCGCACGTCGCTTTTAAGGTAAACAGCCTGTCTGCGGCCATTGAAGGGGAAGAGATTATTCTGGCCCTTACGAGCCAATTGATAGTTACCGGGTCGCGGTGATCAATGACGCGGGAGTGCCCATTGAACTCATCGAAACGACATTGTCAGATGACGAAATCTGGCCCCGTGCCCGCTCCGGTCACGGTGGCCTGTATCGTTCTCATGAAAATAGCGGGTTGGATGAAATCATGGTGCCGGGTGCCTCCCGGTGACTCTGCGCCAGACCACAGAGCCGCGTCATTCACCTGCTCTGACTAGTCGCCCCACCGCTTAGGGGGGATTCACCACAGGGGAAGCCTAATCCCCTTCCTTCAATAAAGCGAATGTTATCTTTTATTTTTCACGGCTAACAATAAAGACCTGCGTTGGTCAGCGGGTCAGCGGGTCAGCGGGTCAGCGGGTCAGCGGGTCAGTTAATAATAAAAAACGGGAGCCTACAGGCTCCCGTTCTTAGATAACCCGAACAGCGGATTACATGTTCGCGATGATCGCGTCACCAAACTCTGAACATTTCAGCAGTTTAGCGCCTTCCATCAGACGTTCGAAATCGTAAGTTACGGTTTTGGCGTTAATCGCGCCTTCCATACCTTTAACGATCAGGTCTGCGGCTTCGAACCATTCCATGTGACGCAGCAGTAGTTTCCAGGAAATCAGATTGCTAATTGATATTAAAAGAAATTTTTTCAAAAACTTAAATTGTTTTCATGCTTTCAGCGATTACCTAACGTTCTGTTTTGACGTAACCTTTTATCAGTTTTGATAACCAATTTTCGGCACTTTCCAGACGTAGCAAGGATTTTCAACATGACTAAAGAAGAAACCAAAATCAGATGTAGGGACCTATACCTCCAATGGGATGGGCGGCACGAAAACAACCCAGCTAAAGGCCTTCTTTTCCAGGCCTACATGCGTCAGCAACCAGACTTTGCCTCTTTCACATACGGTTCGCGCCAGCATGCACCAGGTGGTTCAATGCTGGGTTGACGAATGGGAAGGTTTCTTCCAGTAGTCATTTCAGGATCAACACAGAGGCGGCGGGTTCAACTCCCGCCAGCTCCACCAATAATGATTGGACAGTGATAGGACATCACTAGCAATAACAGGAAGTTAGCAGTCTCAGCAGGACACCGACCAGACGGTGAGGGGACAAAAAAGGATACGCAAAGGAGCCGCGGCTCCCGAGTGATAAGAAGCCCGCTGATGCGGGCTTTTTTATGGGATTTTTACACCGGCCTATCATCCGCGCCTGTGCTGTTGATAAAGAAAGTCACCCTGCCCAGGACTTCGACCTCTTCAGCTGCGTCGCCTTCTATCGCCTCGCCGTCCTCTGTGATTAATGCTTTTCCCAGAAACCGTGCAAATTGAGTCTGACCGCCACTAAGGATCAGCAGAACCTGCCCCTGCACCAGTCGAGTGACCGGCTCGATCACCGCAAACCCGGATGACGTTTCCAGGATGCGGGTATCAATGCCTACGCCGCAAATCCTTTCTGGAGTGAGCCTGGTCTCTATATAGTCGCTGGCAGGTGAAGGGAATCCCATTACAGAACCCTCCCCATATTGCGCAGCATCCATAGGCGGTTCTGGCTACCGTCCGGCGTCTTGTCTACGAAGCAAGTCTGGTACTGCTCAATCCATTCATTCGCATCAGCCTGGGTGAAATGCCAGTTCCTGGCGCGCAACTCCCGGATGAAGTCATTCGTGTGAAGGCACTGATACCCTTTCGGGTTTAGCTGTATGGCCGCGGTAAAAGCCGCGTTAATGTCTGATTTGCGGGGCATGGTGACCTCTCTTTTATTATTACTGTGCATTCATACAGTAGTTTTAAAGAGAGTCCCAGGGCAAGGAGGCTGTGCCTATTGATAATTACTGCTGAATATCTGCCTATTCGTCCTGAATTGCATAGGCCATAGTAAACCTTGGGACGATTAAGATGGTCAGCTTAGTTTCACAGAAATTCTAAACACTTGTTTAGGCCAGCGCCTTTTGCGCGGGGTTGGCAGCATGGACCGGGTAGTAAGTCGGGTTCCGCATACAGAACATAATGCACCGTGCGGCACATTTTGTACGGGATCGAAGGAGGTGAAAAAGAACCGATTACTTTTGCAGACAGGGCAACTGAATTTCATGGCAGGTATGACGCCTCCGGAGCGTTGGCTGAACCTAAAACATACACCGCTTTGATATGATCAAACGAGAAATAGTTAACAATTCACAGCCTTAGCGAGTACGACTTACACAAGACGTGTTTAAAACATCCAATTTCGGCACTGAAAGCAGTCAGACGACCATAACTCAGGCACTGCTGAAAGTATCTGATAACATTTAAACATCCCCAGCGTTGCACCAGATACCTAACAGCTCTTTTAATACACAGATAAGAGCTGATATGACGAAAAGAAGTAAAACAACTAAGAATGTACCTATTATCACGAGAACCTCCTTTTACCATTTTCCGCAAAGATTATTCGGTCTGAATTTCCGTAATTATATACCCTGTGATTTTCATTATGTGCTATGCCGACGTAGTAAATTTCTGCTGTTGTTCTTAAGCGGGGAGTCAGTCTCGACTGACAGAAAAATGCCCGTTCATATGCAGGCATATTAGAGCAAAAAAGACTTTAGTTTGTAAAATGCAGGTGCCGGGTGCCTCCCGGTGACTCGTTACCAGTAATACGAGCCGCAAGCATATCTGCACTTAGCAGTTAACTGGATTGCCCCGCCGCACAGGGGGATTAACCTCTATTAATTTTAGATGATTTTAAACGAAGCGCTAATACTCCCTACCTAAAGTAATGGCTTATGATGCCGATATGTTAACTACCTGCGTCCTGAACGCGGGATTGATAACAAAACTAAGGGATTTGTGCCCGTTCCCGTACGGGCTTTTTTTCTTCAAAGAGATCGAAATGCGGCTGTTGATAATTAGTGCTGAGCATTCTGATGCACTTCGGCTGTTCCAGGAATTTTTTTCTGCCTGTTGTTGCTCCCGGTCACAAAAGATATTTATCAACTGCATCAAGAAGTTAAGGTTACGGTAGCAATACATTAAAGCTACAGATTCAGCCTTTACTCACGTAAACATTGACTGAAAAAGTCTTCACTTCTTTATTAAAATTATCGGTCATAACAGCAATATAGGAGTTCTTCGTATCTTTGAAGTTTTTGAGAATGATCTGGACGTTTTCCGTACATACAAAAGTTGTAGCCAGTTGATTCTCTTTACGATATTCGTTTGGCATGAATGTACAGTCGATTTTGTGATCATTGGCTTCGAATACCGCATTGTCACCTTCCCAGATGAAGGTAGCATTAATGCCGCTTTCGATAGATTTTGCTACAAGCCTCTGAGGCATAGTAATGCTGTCAGGTTTGTTGGCAGGTTTTGTGCTTCCAGCGTGATACATGCCTTTGGACCTGAGTTCTTTAACGGTGGAACAGCCTTTCTGGAAGCCTTTATCGCAGGACTCTTTGTATAGCTCGCTGCCTTTGATTAAATCTTTATCAACACCGAGCCCATTAATATATAAACCTGCTAAGTTATACATGGATTCCGGGGAACCGTTCTCGACCCCCTTTTCTAGGTAGCGTTTTGCCATAGAATAATTGCGCTCAGTACCTTCGCCCTCTTTGTACATGGCTCCGGCGTTCGTCATTGAGGAGATGTCACCATTGTCAGCCGCCTTTTTGATACCATTCCAGAGCTTTTTTATTGTTCTCTTTTACTCCCAGACCATCATCATAAAAACGGCCAATAGCTGCCTGTGAGGATGGCAGATTGGCTTCTGCTGCATTACGATAGTATGAGAGAGCAGTTTTATAGTTTTGCCGAACTGCGGTCCCATTCTCATAATACCAACCAGCCATCTCACTGGCTTTCCGATCACCCGCAGCGGAGGCAAGCTTGTAGTATTTAATTGCTTGCTTATCATCCTTCTCACCTAACAGACCTTGCCGATAGGTTTCAGCAAGATTGAAGTAAGCACTGCCACTTCTGGCGGCACCTGCCTTTTTGTAAAACTCCACTGCTTTCTTATGATCTTTTTCAACCCCAAATCCAAATGAATATAATACCCCAAGTGGATAATAAGCATCGGTAAACACCTTGCGAAGCTGATTTTTCTAACCATTTTTTTGCTTCAGCATAATTTTTATCTGCCCCCACCTTCACCCGGAATATAGAAGTCAGCCCCCAGGCTGTACTGTGCATGGGCATCTCCAGCTTCTGCGGCCTTTTTAACATTTTCAAACTGGCTTTCAGATGAAGCAACGCCAGAACTAATTGCAAAAAACAAATGGAAGAGAAACCAGAGTTTTTTTCAGATTCATTATTGTAATTCTCAGTAATTTTCACATTAATGTGTAATACCTAGCCAGTTCTTATCAGCGTAGTCTTGTTCTACAACTCAAGTTCTGATGCCACGATGCTCAGTTATATTACACTTAGGGAGATGCAGTCGAGGGGGCTGTTTAAGGTTTATTGGTCTGTATTTGCTAGCTAAGTAACCTTTGAAGTTGAACTGAAAAAACGACTGGAAAGCTGAGTTAATGTCGTTTCTGCGGGGCATGATCTGCACTCCTTTTACTGTTTTTATATACAGTAGTTTTAAAGGACATGCAGATCAATGCGGCGGCACCTATCAATGCCGCCCACTGACGAACCCAGGGTCAACTGGAGCGAATGCTCTTGATGATGTTCCTGGCGATCATGTTGTGGCCAATGTCATTGGGATGCAGGCTGTCGGTGGTGAAGTACGCCATATTGTATTTATCGAACAGGTTGAAGTTATCGATAAACGCCACGTTGTATTTTCTCAGCAGTCTGCCGGATCGCCTGCACCATGTCCTGCATGAAATAATTACCGGCCTCCTTTGCGGGGTTTTGATGCCATAAGAACTGGCGAACATCCCTGCGGAATCAGCGACAGCATTTTTTCTAGCTGGGTGCGGATCTGGGTTGGGCTTTTCACCTGATTAGATTCTCGGTCGTTCACCCCCACCTGGAAAAAGGCAAACATGTCTTTGTCATCAAGGGCAACGCCGTCCTTGAAATTATTGTTTGTTGGATAGGTCTGACTGCTGCTATTGAAGGTTGTCAGACCTTCCAGATACAAATAACTAACCGAACTTTGGTATGGCACAAAGACTGTCTTGAGTTTTACCGTTTGCGTGCCAGCGGGGATCGTCACGATTTTGCTGTTCTGGTAACCAAACGGGACCCCCTGCTCGTTTGACGATGTGTGGAACGTTTCAATGGCCACGCCATCGGCCAGTACCTGCACATCACAGGTTTTGTCTGTCGAGGAAAAGTAAATTGCGACGCGGTCATCTGTTGCCGCCGGTTTTAGCGTAATTTCCCATGAGCCTGTATTGGTGAACGAATATTTGTAGCGCATGCCCAGGATCGCATTTGGCTCCGCTGACTCAACGTATTCATGCCCGCCGTTTCCTACAAATGTCTGGCTGAATCCCGGCATATTTTGTGGTGGATAGGGTTTAGGGCGACTCAGAAAGGCCGGGAAATTATAGGCTGCATACTGTTCGGTAGTGGTGCCGATAATCCCCTGGTTCTTTATCCGGACAGTTTTCGGGAACAACAGCGCCTCTATGCGGAGCTGCTGATTACCGGTATCACCGGAATGTTGCAGAGCGCGAATTGTAATCGTTCCATTCGTGACGAACCCAAACGAGTGGGACCGACGGGTATTAAACGCCGCGGTGGCATCTCTGGTAGAAAATACGCCCTGAGATACACCGTTAACCAGTAATTCATAATCGGCGCTGCTCGGCAGCTGAGAATATACCAGGCTGAACTTACTTCCCGTGAAGTTGAAGCTCAGCGATGCCGAAGCCCCGGCTGACACGGTTATTGTTCTGCGGGCCCCAAGGTACGGCCCCGTCGCATTTGTATCGATAACATCCGTGAAGCTTCCTGAACCCACAACATAATAAGCACTCCCGTAAGGGAATTCGTATTTATCCGTCACCATTTCACGGATTGACTCACCGCTTGGCGAGTAGCTGTGGTTTGAGAAGGTGGTAACAGTATTGGCACCAAGAATCCCGGCAATTAAACGCCCCAGCTGATTGACATATGATGGCGATGTGGCGTTATTCCTCGGATCTGAAAGTGTTCCGTCCCGCGTTCCGCTGGCGGCTGCGCCAGTAGAGCCAGTGCCCCAGGTGATGGAGTCACCGATAAAGGTAATCTGCAACTCCTGAACCAGTGGGTCCAGCAGTGCAGAATTCAGCTTGCGTAATTGAGGGCCAAACTCAGCAAAGAAGCCTGAGTTGATGTCCTGCAGTACAACATCAAGATTTGATCCCTTTTCAGTTCCAATCACTCCTGCTCCACTCGTCGATGTAAGCACCTGGCGCAATGCAGCATCGCCTACGATTACGAAATGAGTTAAATCATTAACCCATGACGCCGCGTTATTCCCGGTAGTAGTAAACGGCGGGGGTAGTGGAGGCATTAAGTTTCCAGAATTCATTTTCATAACGAATAATCTGGTTATAGTCCTGAATGGTTAACGGCCCGGAAGTATATTCACCAATAAATTTATAACCTGAGTTCTGAATAAAATAGTCAAACCGCTGCTGCTGGGAAATTAACTGGGTGTTGAAGTCCTGTTCCAGCCCCCACAGAGTTTTCCTGTTTCTGCCAAACCGATCCTTCCATATTACTTTTGTAATATCGTTTAGTGCGAAATCCATATTCTGGGCATTATCAAAAAGCTCTTCCGGGCCAGTTGAACCCAGTGGTTTATTTGTGTCGTATGTAGTCATTTTTTGCTCCGGGCATAAAAAACCCGCCGAAGCGGATCATATAACATTGAAATTTTTTTAAGCGACGTCGCCGGGATACGTGGCGTCGTCATAGGCATATTTTCCGGGGTGGTACTGAATCGCCGTGACCTGGCTGATACCGTCATTTCCCGGTGTGATTTCACCAACAAGCGCGTCATACGGGATACGCACAGAAGAACAGAACAGCAGGCGTGGCGGCTCAATGTATGCATCGTTCATTGCCCACAATTCCGGCTCCAGCGCTGCGCTGTAAGGCACTGAGATGGTGAAGTCGTCAATGCGTGTCGGCACTACCATTTCCGACGCCCCGGCTATCCTGATGGCGGATGATCACGCGCGGGTTCTGGAACGACCAGTCCGGCGCCCTCACTGAGCGTCATGGTGATTTTACTGCTGTCATACGTCATATCGGTGATCAGGCAGCTCAGTGTCTGGCCGCCGGGAATATCGTCGGACATTATAATACGATCCATGAACTCGTAGCAAAGCGCATCCATCTCGGTTGAAGTGGTGTGCTGCAGGCGCTGCAGCTGGTAGCCCAGCAACCGGCGCATGCCGATGCGATAAGCGCGGTCCTCATCCAGAAACGCCGTCCAGCGTGTAGTCCTCAACTTTCACCGGAGTGGGGTTGCCAGGAATGCGACACTGCACGGTTTCCTCTGCCCAGGTGGTGCCGTTGATATAGGTCACGTCCACGCCGTCGTAATCGTCCTGCGACGGGGCTTTGAACGCGGTCTGCAGTTCCTCGGTGGTTTCCTGCGGGGTGATCATGCCGACCCAGGGCTTAATCCCTTCCCTGCCGGCAGAGGCCAGCCCATCCGACAACAGGAAATACCCCATCCCGGCGTTGGTGATTTTCTGCAGCACCTCGAGCGCTGACTTACTCTCACCGCTGGCCCAGTCAAATTTTTCTCCGCGGGGGGGTCCAGTAAGTTTGCTCCAGCGCGTTAATCGCCGCCGTGTCAATCTGGCTGGCGGTGAACCCCAGCGACTCAAGCACATGGTACAGCGCGCCGCTGATGCTCCGTGCCACCCTCCCGCCACTGTAAAGCCGGGTTGGCGTGACGCTTATCCGGCGATCGGACATGGCCGCCCAGGCGGTTCCCGGTGCGCACAGTCAGCGCCATGGTGGTGACGCCCTCGTACTTCACGGGACGTTTGCTCAGCCGTGAGCGCAGCGCCTGCCAGAACACCTGGTCACGCGTGCTGCCGCCCTTGACCGGTTCGGTGCGACGCATGCGGATCTCATACTGCCCGGGGGGGCACGTTGTAGCGGTGCGTGAAGCCAATCTGGTTTTCTGTGCTTCGTGAAATAGAACGGAGACTGCTGCTGCCAGGCGGTGGTGCCCACCTTGCGATACTGGATCACCAGGCGTACCGGCATGGAGCGCTTGTTTCCTTTATCGGTGTAACGCACCAGGCCGCTCTGGAAGTTGATATTCACCTCGAAGGTGTCCAGTGTTTCGCCATCCGGGCACGCCAGGAACGGGCCGACCCATTCGTAGTCATTCGCTGACACCCGTCACGGTGGCATCCAGTAGCGTGCGCTCGGTGAATCCAGGCCAGGATGGGTCAGGCGTCGTAATGGTCTCACCTGCCGGGCCAGTGGTGACCGTTATCCGCTCAACCGTGACCGTCTGGCTGTCGATAGCCGTTATGCGGAACTGATTTCCGGCCAGGCCCAGAGAGAAACGCTGAATGCCCTCCGGCAGTCCGGTGAACGGCGTGCCAGCGGCGCTGTTGTAGGCCAGCGTGATGTGCGCCCTGACTTCCGCCGTGCCGCCCGCTGACTTCACGCCTGTCGTATTAACCGGGGCATCCCCAAACGCAGACGCGGGTAACGGGCTGTTCGTGATGGATCCGCCTGCGAAAGGGCTGCTGGCCTCACCGATTTCGAGACGCCCACTGATATCGCGGGCAACCAGGCCGGAACCGGATAGCTGCGATGTGATCGACGAAGTAAGGCCCGACATGGTGACGTAGTTGGTAACCAGCGATACTGCGTAAGTCGTTCCCTGCCAGCTGATGGCTGAACGTCACAGGCGCGGTGCTGAAGTCGTAGGAGGTCGGCGCGGCGCTTGCAGTTATGGTTGCGGCACTGCCACCTACCCCCGGCACTGCCGGAACGCCCGGGGCATAGCTGGCGGTCACCAGGTCATAATCGTTGCCGTTATAGTTCAGCGTCAACGGCATGCCGACATAGGGGGCAAGTTCCTCTATCCCGCCATAAATCACGCTGTAGCCGCCGGACGACACGACCGTATAAGAGTTGGGGCCAGCACGGTGATCACCGTCCCGACGGTCCATGAAGGAGGAATTTCCTCATCCCCGCCGGATGCCGATACGTCAACCAGCGTAATGGTGTTGTCCGACACGACCAGCGCATCCGCGATAATACTCACTGTTTCCGGGCCGCTTGAACCCAGATCCAGCCCGGCGGTACCGGAACCAGTGTTCCCCACCTCAGGTGAGTTGAACCAGTTTTCGGTACGGGTATCGCCGGATACGTCAGCGCCAGGTGGATAGATTTTGTAACTAATGTCAGTGCCAAATGAAGAAAATGGCGTATTCCCCACCTTCAGATCAGACTGGTTGATAGCCACGTCGCCGACGCATATGCACAGGAACATGCTGGTTTCCATGCTGGTCTCGTTGACGAAACGGCTCACCGGCTGCATCACGTAATCAGGCCAGACCCGGTATTTCCCGAAGATTTCCCGGATGGGGTCACCCAGTTTCGCCGCGTTTGCTTTGGCCGGGTTAAGGTCAATCTGATCGCCGCTCGCCGCCTGGGCGCCGCTGCCGCCGGGCTGAGACATCGTACTCATCATGTAGATGCTGTACGCAGCAGAGGCAACGGCTACGCTGACGGCAACCCAGATCGCGATTTCTGCGCCAGTACCGTAGGGCACAGGGTACATCCTGACGTCGGTTTCACGCTTGATAACGCACAGTGGCCACTCTGCTGGCGGAACAGGAGCGCCGTCGATTTCCACCGCGACCGGGTGCTGCTGATCCGGCCTCCAGCCCTTCACGTTCTGCTCAAACCAGGCGCTGAGGGTCATTGATTCGTGATGGTGCGTTTCCAGCGGCTCACCCGGCAGCCGGGAGGGGTAGATTCGTATCGTCACTGGTAATACTCCACGCGGACAAAGCGGCGCGCAAAACGCGCCAATGGCAGGAAGGTCACATTAGTGCGGGGGTTGCACTCAGCGGCGCATAACTGGCCGTCAATCTCAACCACGATGGCAACGTGCGTCACTACGGATCCGGAATAACAGGCAATACCCGCACCCGGGGCCGGTTCGCACCGGGTAAGGCCGGCCATTAGCCCGCGAGCCTCCCGATCGAGGCCGTTATCATCTTTCGTGACTCCGGCAAAATCAGGCCAGGGCACCAGGCCAAGGTCCCGCCTGATTTCATTGACGATGCCAAAGCAGTCGAGCGCAGGAAAAGTGCGTCCGCCCTTCAGCCAGTTAACTGAACGGTATTTATCATGAGTGAACATGGTGATTTCCTACTGGAGGTAGCGAAGGCCCGGGAAGTCTGGCAGCGTGTAGCGATAGCGCGGCCATGCGGTATCGAGAATATTCATGTAGCCAGCGGTGATCTGCACCTCCGTCGCGGTCCAGTACCCTTCTTTAATCGCCAGGGTAAACGGCGGCGTAGCGGGTGCGGAAAGGTCGGTCGAGACATACCGTCGGAAAGTCATGCTGGCATCGCTGAGGCTGTCAAGCGCGTTGCGGATCGCCGTTGAAACCACGCCGTCGATATTGCTGATGGCGAATTTCAGATCCTGGGTGCCGTCAGAATTTCGCGCCGGCAGCGCCACATCAATGGCAGACCCAAGGAATGTTGCCTGAGCACCATTCTCCAGCGTGACGGTAATGTCATCCCAGCCGCGGGTAAGCCAGTAATCTTGGCCGCCAACGATGATCTGCAGTGTGTCGATGATGACCTCGTCACCACCGCTGGCATAAAGCCTGTTCAGAACTGGACTGGTCATGCTTCAGGCCACTCCCTGTTTAACGCCAGATCGATAATATCGCTGCCGGCCACCAGTTCCGGGAAATTGCCCCACCCTGGTGGCAGCAGCGGTCGCTCCCATAGTTCCAGTTGCGCGCTGTAGCGCCAGTATTTTGGTGAAACCAGCGTCGGTCCCTCATATATGTCGGTGAACCGGCATTTATAAGCTTGCTGGCAGCCCAGCGGTGTTTGCAGCTTCATCAAAAACCATGCGGCGCCATCCGTAAGTGCATCGCGGAACCATGCCTCAAACAGCTGGGCCTGATTATGCTTTGTAAAAAATCCAGTTAACGGTGGCGATAGTTGGTGTTGATGTATACTTTCGGCGCTGTCGGGCCCGGCCTGATGTCGTTTCGGTGCGCTGCAGCGGGCTGACAGGCTTGAAGCCATAACTATCCTGCAATGGCATCGGCAGGTAATCGTGTGGATAAAAAATGTCAGGCACGTGATCACTCCTTCCTGGTCCGGCCATAAAAGCCGTTTAAGGCCCTGCCAAACTCATTAGTTGGCTTTACCACCTGAGCCGCCATTTCCTTACGGATCGATATCACCAGTTGACGGTTTCGCTGGTCGATAGCTTCCAGCGTTGCGTCATCTGGTTTTCCGGTGAATGAATTCTGGATATGAACGGTTCCACCAGCCGAGGCCTGCCGGGACTGTTGTACCCTCTCCAGGGTCGCATCGAGCTTGGCAGAGGTGCTGGCCGTTACCACTCGCTCCCCTTTCTGCAGCAACCAGGTCCCTGTTTCCGGTACCCGGTCAATACCATCATGAGCCATACCGGCAAGCGACTGTCCGGCTATCAAAGCCACTGACGCGTAACCAACGGCGCGGATTGCTGTGGCCGCCGGTATCCCCATAATCAGGCCGCCTTCCGCCATAGCCTTGGTTGCTGCCAGTTCGGTGTTGATCACGGCCTGCGCCATTGCCGCCGCCTTGCTGGCAATAAACAGGGTCTTATAGGCAAGACTGCCCTCCTGCCCGATGCTCTGCAGTAGTTGCGCTGACTGGCCAGCGAGGTCTGAGAACATCGCCAGGCTGGCAGATGTGTATCCAGCCTGTATATCCTGTAATTGCGAAGCATTTGTCTTGTTAATTTCAGCAACACGGTCAGCGTAGGTTTGCTCATTAATCTCCTTCTGGTCGAGCAACTCTTTCTGCATCTCAAGCTGAGTTTCATGCCACTTTTCCAATTCTTTTTGCGCCTCAGCCACACGAATAAGTTCGCCGCTGGCACCGCCGACAGATGAATCAATACCACCGAACTTCGGAGCTTCCTGAACCGATGCTTTTGATATCCGCTCCATTGTCTTGCGGTATTCTTCAGTCGCAGGTGCAGCCTCTCGCAGCAGTTTAATGCGTTCACGAGTGGTATTTTAGCAGCGCCTCCTCTGGCTCCAGCAGTTCCTTATTCAGGGATTTAAGCCGCTCTACAGCGTTAAGATGATCAAGCGCCGCAGAATTTCGAAGAAGTTCTGTCTTCTGAGCTTCAGAAAGTATACCCAGTTCACCCTGGGTTACCTGATATTTGGTTTTGGCGAGTTCGGCGTTTTGACCGGAAAGCGCGATCTGCTCCTGCTGCTGGGTGATGAGGCGTTTATACACATCCTCTGTTTTCTCACCTTCGGTTTTACCCCCTTTCGCCTTAGGTTTATTGGCCTCATTATTTCGCCATTCCGCAAGACCGTTATTAATCAACTCCTGACGGCCTGTCTGGAATTGAGGGTCACTGGTTAATCCCAGATCGTCAGCCGCATAACTCAGCCCGTAAACGTTCTTTGGCCTCACCTTTAAGGCGTGACAACTCCAGATCCCGGCGACTCTTTTCAAGGGCATCGGTTTGCTTTTTGTCGAGATCGGCCTGAGGAAGTCTGAGTGGAACGTTAGCCAACCCCTGACGGGCCATTAGGAGTTGATTACCCAGCCCCAACAAACGGTTAAATTCGTCATGCTGCCCATTCATCAGCAGGAGAGATTGATAAGCCCGGTTTTGATTGGCCGCCTCTTCTCGGATGAGTGCCACCCGTCGATGCTCAAGCCCCTCAAGAACCTGCTGAATAGAAGCGGATTTTTCCTGCATCTGAGCAAGCCTTTCTTGCTCAACAGATAACTGCTCTGTAGCTGTAGCCAGCCCACGAGTCACGGTGTCCAAAGATGTCAGGTGGTTAATCATGAAACCACCGCTGGTAGTGGGGCCCGGATTACTGATTACTGACTGATAACCAGCTATCTGCTCTTTCAGGCTTTCAATCTTGCTCTTTTGTTCATCGATTAGCCTGTTCTGTTCATTCAGAGCGGCACGAGTTCTCTCTGCATTATCTGAAGCTTCAGGCAAAGTCATTGCCATCGACTTTTTACTGACTTCATCTATCGTACTGGCATATTCCTGGGCAGAACGCCTGGCCTGCTCCTGATTTTGATACACCGCATACCAGGCACCGGCTCCAAGCATCACTAATCCCGGCACGCCACCAATGAGCCCGAGGGCACCGCTTAAAAGGCGGGTGCCAACAGATGTGACGCTATTGAGATTGCTTTGGGTAGTTACACGGTTTGCAAGGTTCCGGTCTCTGGCGGCCTCAGCAGAAGCCAGGCGTCTTTCAGCGATAGCCTGCGCATCGGCATTTTTAGCTGCCACCAGCCCTGCCTGCGCACGCTCAAGCGCTGTTCTGGCTCTGACTTTCTCTGTGGCAGAACCGCTGGTTAAAGCGGTCGTCAGCCTGGCCTGGGCTGCAGTGACTTTTGCTTCTGCCGCAGCAATCTTCTCTTGCTGAGCAGCCTGAACATCTGCGCCACGCGATCTCTGCACAGCTTGCTGAGCCCTATAAACTTCTGCCCTTGAGGCTGCAACGGCAGACTGTGCAGCCTTATCCTGTGCAACTGCAAGAGCAACCTCTGACTTAGCCGCAGAAATTAGCGCGCCGGTTGCGCTCGTGGCGCTAGTTGCCACTCCACTGAGATATCTTGCCAGCCCAACGCCAACAAGCGCTCCAGCAACTGTTGTTATCGTAGACATATTGTCGGCAACGTCACTCAGTGCGCCACTTACTGCCGATGAGGTAAATGAATCAAGAGTCTGGGCAACTCCGTCCAGGCCACCAGATAGCGCATCAGTAGCACCAGTAGCCTGGTTGATACCTCCAACCCATGCCATGAAGGAGTTGGTGACTTTTTGCAGGGATCCGGAAACTGTTTGCGGCATGCTGGCAAACTCACCCTGTAATGAACCCAACTGGCTCATTAATGCAGGAACAACCTTATCGATCGTAAGTTGCCCCTGGTCAGCCATGCTCTTCAGGTCTTTGCGGGCCACGCCCATTCCGGCGGCAAGTGCACGGATGACACGATCACCTGCTTCGTTAACGGCGTTGAATTCTTCGCCGCGAAGAACTCCCTGTGCAAGCGCCTGGCTGAATTGTGTGATAACAGAACTTGCTTCCTGGGTATTTGCTCCTGAAAGTTTGAGGCCGGTTGAAACAGCCTCGGTAATTTTCAGGACTTCATCAGAGCTATACCCGTATTCGCGCATGGAAGCTGCTGCGCGTGAAAAAAGGTTTGCGTTATCGGAAAATGCCGTTCCGGTTCGCTGGCTGATTTCCATTAACTGGCGCTGAGAGACTGCAAAATCATCAGCAGAAGAAGATGCCTGCTTAAGGCGCGCATTTACAGAATTCCACTCATCTGCAATCTGCACAAGTTTGCCAGTCGCAAAAGCTGCCGTAGCGGCGGCAGCAGCCCTTCCTGCCGATGCAAAACCATCAGTAAGATCGGATAATGCTCTTTCGCTTTCACGCGATGCTGCTGTGGCCTGCCGCCCGCCATTTTGCATGGTGCGGTAATAGTCCTGCCCCATGCGCGAGGCGCGGGAAATTTCCGTCTGGAATGATTGCGAGTTAGCGGAAATTTTGATTATTAACTCACGTAAAGTTGCCATTTATTCTAACTCCAGACGTAAAAAAACCGCCGAAGCGGTTTTATTTTTTTTATTTCCAGACCTTTTGCCTGGCTTCTTCGAGGTATTCTTCATCAGTCTTAACCGGTGGGGAATCGACTGCTAAATCACTACCACAGTGTTTACATTTAATAGCTTCGTTTTTGATTAACTCTGCGCAGAATGGGCACTTCTTCATGCCATCGTTTTCAATTAAGTCTTTTTCTTCTGCCGCAACATCCTTCTTTATTACCAGAGAATGCACAAAAGCGATTATAAACAGCAGAGCACCATACACCCACCATGCAAAGAAAGATCGCCCTTTGCTTTGAGCAATTAAGGCTGGAATTAAGCCTATCACAATTGAAACTAGTAAAATTTCCATTTAGGTTCCCCAGTATTATAAGTCTAAGAATCCTAATATTATCTGGGTCAAAAGTCACTGCGTTGCGGCAGTAAGTGCAGCCTCAAGACCAGCAAAGGGATCTTCAGGTGCTGATTTCTTGTCATCATCCCAGCGCAGGATTGCATCTTCCAGCGGCACTTTGACCCCCTGAGAACCATAAACGGCAGAGGCTATCTGGGCGGCCTGAATGTCACCGCGAATATCGCCAACGGGACTTTGCCTGTCGAACTCAATCCACATCAGAAGCTCGCTCGCCGTCATGTTCTGCCGAAGCTCTGAAAGCGTGCGCCCCATGCGGAGCGCAAGCGACATCAGGAACTTTACGCCGGGGGTTGCGACTTTTCCCGCGCTTCTTCCGCGTTATTAATGAGGTCCAGCGCCTGTTTCAGCAGACGGGAATGAACGGGGGCCGTAAATTTCACGCACCTGCTCATCTTCATCGACGCTGAATACCGGTTGCTTATCGGTGTCGCACAGGACGTCAATGAAGAGAACCACGTCAGCGCAAAGATTACGGTGGGCCTTTTCAGATACCGACACATTTTCATCGTCAGCACCGACTTTCACTACTTCCTGCCAGCGCAGCCAGGCTTCGCCAGACGGCTCACGAAGAACAACTTCGACGCCTTCCCACTCAGGAACCGCCACCGTCTTATGACGAAAGCCTGACATCTTCGCCATGGCTAATTTTTTCAGATTTTGCGACATCTGTTATGCATGCCGGGCCAACCCGGCATCTCCATTAATTGACGGTAAGGGTACAAGTTGATGATGTAATTGTCTTAACCGGGGCAGAAGAATCAGTGACCACGCAGGTGTAATCTCCCGCATCACCCGAAACAGCGTTGGATTTATTGAATGTGTCAGATGTTTGCCCACTGATGGTGACACCACCTTTCTTCCAAGCATAGCTGTAGGGAAGTTTACCGCCAGCGGCGGCGACCGCCATACTGATCGGCGCCCCTACCGCTACAGATTGTGCGGCGGGCAAATCAGTGGTCAGTTTAAGTGCCGGGTCAATCGGTACCGGCTTCCCTTTCAGACGCAGGGAGAACGTTGCCGCCACTACGCCGTTAGTACCGGAAGACCAGGTGTGCTGACGAACTTCGGCAAGGAACTTAAAGCCATTGCCAGACGGGAAGATGATCTGGAAGCCATAAACCGTGTCGTTGTCATACGCATCACGCAACGCATCCTGCGCAGCATTACGGTAAAAGTTACCTGACAGTGAAATCTCCGAAGGGGCCGGGAGACCATTGACGTTCTCCTGCTCAGTGGAGCATAGCGTGGTGACGTCAATATCCTGTTTTTGCCCGCCGGTGAACTGCGCTTCTTTGAGAGTGCAGCTCAGATCGAGATAGACAGCGGTTTCCATTGCGTCGCTGGGTCGTTGGCAGTGACGAAATAAGGATTTTCGTCAGCTGCGATTTTTCATAATTCGAGGACATAGTGATCTCCGGATATAAAAAAGCCGCCCGGAGGCGGCAGAGTTAATATGAAGGGGTGGCTTTATTGCCAGATCTGAACTTCAAGCGTGGCCCGGTAAAGTCGGTGTCCGGCTCGTAGCCGTTAATCTCGTTCAGTCCGACAGGATGCAGATCGGACAGAGCGGCTTTAACCTGAACACGCAGCGCCCGGGCGTCATCAATCGACGAGGCCCAGGCATCAACCTGAACCGTGCTTGCCGTTTCTGCCGGGCCGCAGAAAACATCCTCGCTGACTGATCCCGGGAGCAGATAAATCACCCACGGTGCCGTGGTACCCTGCGGCGCAACGTACGGAAAAACGTTTCCGCCTGCCAGCGCACTGAGCCGCTGATAGATGTCAGCTTCTGTCATTTCGCCAGCACCCTCATCAATGGCCTGATTCATGCGGGCAAGCGCTGCCTGCGTAGCTTCTTCCTGCCGGGTATCGAATGCCGGGCGAACGAAGGGGTGCGCAGGCATATTCGATGTACCGATCTCAACGAAGCGCCAGTAAAAAGCGTTGCGCGGATTGCTGGCCTTCATTTTGTTGTCGCTGTTGCCGGTGTCCGGGTTAATGCCCTGGATATGCACGCCGGAAGCGATTTCGCCGCGCCGACGACCCTTCTGGGTTACCACCACTACGTTTTTTTTCAACTTACCGGTGAGGACGGGCGCACGATCTTCTACCTCCTGTCGCAGAACTTCTGCACCAGCACGCGTGGCATCGCGCAGGACCTTATTATTTTCAGCCCTGCTGAGCGTCTCCAGATCCTTCGCGATATCTGCCAGGCCGGAGAAATCAAGACTCGTTGAAATCACTGTTTCACCCCCTTCTCGCAAAGCAATTCGAGCCTGGTGCCGTTCTCGGCAGAGATAGCCGATTTGATGTCGTATATCTCGCCATTACCGGTTGGAGGCAGGTGAACGGCGCGCCATCCTGTTGAAACCGGAATTCCTGGGTAGCGGCGCATCCAGATCCGCGTAGTGGTGCTGCTTATCTCGGCGCCGCCATCTATCATTTCCCGCCCGGAGACGTCCGCCACCTCAGCACGGACTGAAGTCACATCCACCCAGCCAGTGGCAGGCTGCCCGGAAGGCAGGCGCCCCGACGCTGGCTTTTGTAACGTAACCCGGTGTCGCAGTCTTCCCGCTCTCATACGCCATATATCCGGTAAGGTTGAAGAAGTGCTTCGGTTGAGAACTCCAGAGCGGCGGTACTGCTGCCAGTGCTGACCGTCTCACGATTGGCGTACCAGTGCGCGATAAGCATCAGCATGGCCATTTCGATGTCTTCGCCATAAAGCAACCGATCAGGGTCAACGAGATAGTCAGGATCATCGGCAGTGTCATAAAGCCGACGGCGGGTCCATGTTTCGACGTACCGCGCCGCAGCTTTAATACTGGTGTCGATCCAGATATCGTCTTCCGTGAAATCCTGCTCAATGTTGCAGTGGCGCTTAACCTGCTCTTTGGTCAGCATGCCCACCCCTTATTTGGCCTTGCCATTCCCTTTCGGCTTTTGGTCTTTATCAGGATCCGGATTTTTCTCGCCAGGCTCCTGAGCGTAACCGCTGGCCAGAAGGTCGCGTCCGTGTTGCTCCAGCGTCTCGAACTCGGTGCCTTCAGTGAGCACGCTGCCTTCAAAGTAAATGGGCTTGATAGCGATCAGCTTCATGGCTGCCTCCTTAAAGGAAAACGAAAAGCGGCCCGCAGGCCGCCGTTAAGGATTACGCACCGCCACCTGCAGCAGGCGCAGTGAAGGCTCCATAGATAAACGCTTCCGGCCGTTTCACCGCCAGCGCCAGGCGCTCTTCGCAGCGAATCGAGATCATGTTTTTCTCGAAGTCGTCGGCGTTCTCAGTGGAGATCACCACGTTGGCATCTTCACGGTCGAACAGCTGGGCAGCGGCGTTGAATGCACCGGTCAGGAACTTGCCCTGGAATGCTGCGGCTTCGGTCGCAACCACCGGCAGGCCCCACAGGGTTGGGCCCGGTCAGGGCCGCCGGGTTCGCCAGGATATAGCGGCCCAGCGTGTCCTTGGTGAGTTCAATCTTCGCCCAGTCGATGAAGTGCAGGACGTGGCCGGAAGCCGGGAAGCGCGGGCCAGCTGCGCCTGCAGCATTGCGAGGCGCAGATCGTCGATGCCGTTCTGCTGCTCAACAGTAAAGGCAGCGTCATAAGCAGACGCCTGCGGGACGATGCCTTTCAGGTGCGCGCCGGTACCATCGCCGAAGAGAATCTCCTGCTCTTCGACATACTTCAGACCGTAACGCATCTCGGCGTCGATAGTGGACTGCAGCTGCGCGAAGTCATCCAGGATCTGTTTGGACGCCTTGAACATAGTGCGCGATGGGTGGTGACCGGAGTGATCTGCGTGGCGAACTGGATATCGCTGTACGGCTTTGGCGGTGCCTTCCGGCACGACTTTCGCCGCATTGGTGAATCCGGTCTGCTGCACCCAGAAGATGGCTGGCGCCGAGGTGCGGCCCGGAGCAATCAGATTCGCGGATGAAAAGGCGCTGTTTCGGTGCGGTGTCGATACCCGGCAGGCGCTGCGGTTCAACCACGCCGGTGGCGACATCCGTGGAAATCAACGCGGCGTTCACAGGCACGCTGACGCGCTTACCGCCTTCCACGCTTGCCGCGAATGCTTTCAGTGCTTCGCTGCTGATAACGGTCTGGCCGACGGTCTCGATAATTTTTGCAGCGCTGGCCAGTGGCATCTGAGCTACCTGCTGCTCAATTTCACCTACTGAAGATTTCAGCGACTTAAGCGCATCGTTCAGCGCATTGTGTTCAGTGGCAATTTTATCCACTGCCTCTTTGGTTTGCGCAGCACAGCTGACCAGAGCTTTTAGCCTCCTTCAGCGCGTCCTCGGCTTTCTGGCTGAAAGTGCCGGAAACTTCTTCCAGCTTCGCAGAACTTTTTTCAGTAATTCGTTAACTTCAGACATGGTCTTTCCTTATTGGCCGAACGCCGCCAGGGCGTCTTCAAGTTGTTTGATATTGTCAGGGTTGATTTCTTCGGTAGCGCCCGGCGTACCTTCAGGGGATGGCAGCAGCGCCTGGCTTGCTGCCGGATAAGGCTTTAAGAAGTTTTCGACGCTCAGAGCGCGGCGTATCGGTTTTGGCCAGCAGCGCATCAAGCTTGCGCAGCGCCGCCGCCGGGCTGTCGTCGTCGTCAGCAATTTCATCAGCGGAGAGGAGGCTGTCAGGCAAATCCTTTCGCCACCGCGTCACTGCCGCCAATATAGGTTTCTCCGTCCATCATCCTGTCGACGGTGGCGGCATCAAGACCGCTGCGTGCCTGGTAGATATCGCTCATCGCTTTATCAAACGGCTCCATGTCAGCGGCGATCTGCGCCAGGTCGTGACGGTTACCCATCGCATAGACCCAGCAGTTGTGGATCATCAGGAAGGCGCCGCGTCCGATCTGTACATCATCACCGGCCATCGCGATGACCGACGCGGCGGACGCCGCCAGACCCAAAATCTTCACAGTGACTTTGCCGTCGTACTCACGCAACAGGTTGTAGATCGCCAGGCCTTCGAACATGTCGCCGCCCGGGCTGTTGATGTTAACCGTCACGTCAGCACCGCCGAGCGAACGCAGCGCACCCGCAATGCGGCTGGCCGTCACACCCTCTCCCCAGTAATCAGCGCCGATCACGTCGAAGATGGAAATGCTGTTGTCACCGTCCCGGGCGGCGCGGATGCCGCCGTTCCAGCGCTCCATTGCCGCAGCCGGCAGGTCAGGTTTTTCGCGCGCAAAAGGTCGCCCCTCCGGCGCAGCCGGAAGGCTTTTAATCGTCATGGATGCTCCTAAGCCGCTTTTTTCAGCGGTGACTGTTCGAAGGGAATATCAGGGAATACGTGGTTATGAACCTGCCGCAGCGCGAATGCCTGCGCGGCCTGGCTGTTCTGTTTAAGATCTTCAAGCGGCGTCAGGTTGAGCTGCACCGTGTAAATATCGCCGCCTTCGATAGGAGGCATATTCTCCAGGCGGCGCACATCGTTGCGGGACATCCAGCCGTTCTGCAGCGCACTGGTGTAGTACGCCGCACGGCCAGCGCTGTCGGCGCGTAGCAGCCCTTCTACTGAGAACTCGGCGAAGAGGTCCTCTTCACCGTTCAGCAGGCAGCGGGGAGATCTCCTGCTCAATGTTCACCAGCAGCGGACGCAGCGTATGGGTCAGGAACTGGAGATTCATCCCCTCGAGGCTTGATGCCCAGCTGCTCTGTTTCGAGGTGTGGCCCACCATAAACGGCGGTACGCGGAACCAGCGGCAGATCTCCTCAATACTGAAGGAGCGCGACTCAAGCATCTGCGCCGCCTCGGGGTTCATGGTGACATTCTGGTATTTCAGCCCGCCCTCAAGAACCATAATTTTTCCGGCGTTTTTAGAGCCGGTAAAGGCCTGCATATAGCCCCGAAGTCGCTCTCTTTGATCCTTATCAAGCGCAGCATCAGCAGAAAGAAAACCAGAGCTCTGCAGGCCATTTTCGAAGATCTTGGCGGCTGACTCTTCGACGGCCATCGCCGCGCCGATCACGTCCCGGCCCGTCATCATGGGCATCATGCCGCAGACACCATCGAGGCCAAAGCCCCGGATGTGCATCAGGTTCTTCTCCAGGATAACGCGTTTCCTGCCGTCTTCGGTGTAGGTGTACTCAAGACGACCGGTGTCCAGCCGCTTTACTACCATGTTCTGGGGCAGCAGTGGCACCAGTGATACCAGCTTATTGCCGATAAACAGCTTCTCGACAAAGGCATTACCGCGCAGGCAGATGCTGGCCACCACCATGAGCATAAAGCGCGACGGCGTCATTTCAAGATTCGGACGGCGACAAAGCACCTGGTAAACCGGATGATTCTGCGCCAGCTTGCGCGAGCCATCAGCCTGCCGGGTGTAAATTTTAACCGGCAGTGTGGACACCGACTCGCTCAGAAGCCGGACGCAGGCCCAGACCGCAGAAAGCTGGATCGCCCGATCTGCAGTCACCACCTTGCCGCTACTGCTCATGCCATACCACTCCTGCCAGAACGTTCCGGTAGTCAGGCTGATGGGCACGCCCAGCCAGTTGAGCAAGGCGCTTTTTACCTTGCCCGGCTGCTTATTTTTCTTCATCAGAAACCTACCATGATGGGATTTTCAAAGAAGCCGTTAAGATCCTGTCGGGTCTCCGGCAGCATGGCCCGGCCTATATCCATGATCAGGGCAGTGGCCCCGTCGATTTTGTTCTCGCTGTGCTCCTTAATGGGCCGCACAACGTCATCGTTACCAGGGAGGTGCTTGCCCACCACGTTAGAGATACACCATGTCAGTATGGGATGGCCGTCATGGTGGAAGCGTCCGGCCTCTATCGCCGCCTCAAGCTCTTTCATCGGATCCGACATATTGGTGTAGTTCTGGACGATGGTTATCGGGCTGAGACCCTCATCGGCCAGATGGTGGGACAGGTTAGTGGCTCCGTGGGGGTCAATGGCAGATTCCTCTACCGGGTTCTGCCGGTTGACCGCCTTGGCTTCCTCCAGGATAACGCGGTAGTCGATCTCTGCCCCTTCGGTTACGTCCAGATGGCCTGAGTTCACCCACTTCTGGAAGCGTTCAGCAGTACGCTGATGATCGGTGTCGGTGCTGTATACCGTGTCATAGGGCACCCAGAACTTAGGCGCTACACAGTAATAATGCCGCCTGCCATCAATATCACGCGTGAAGATCCGCACCATGCTGTTCATATCGAGCTTTCGCGCCAGGTCGAATGAGAGGTAGCAAGGCTGCCCCTCGAACTGCTCTATTGTCAGCGTCTCATCCTCACAGTTGCGCCAGCTGACGAGGTTGAAGTAAGCCGCCCGGGCTGATACCCAGATGTTCAGATGCTTGGTTTTGAAAACGTTGGCCTGGCGGGCGTTGTTCATGGCCCGCTTCTGCTGGCTCAGCAGGAAATCGCTGTAGACAGAAATACCCATATTGGGGTTCGCCTTGCGCAGCACCGCCGGATCGGTCCAGTCGTCACCCTCATCAACGGTGTAAATCACACCGAACAATTCATCGTTAGGCACTGTGCCGTTCAGCATTTCAATGACTTCCCGGCGCTTGTCGTAGCACGGTCCCTCAATGTTGTAGCCCGCAGTGGTGGTGATGGCCCACATCAGCGGCTGACGCCGGGCGCCCATACCTGTCAGCATGGTGGTGTAGAGCGCGTCGGTATCGTGTTCGTGATATTCGTCCACAATGGCGCAGCTCGGAGAAGCACCATCGCCAGGGTTGCCGATCAGCGGCTCAAGACGGGCACCATCTTCCGGCCGGTTCATGTTGGAGGCATTAACCTCCACTCCAAACGCGTCACAAAGCGCCGGGGTGCGTTTACACATCAGGCGCGCCGGGCGAAACACTTCCCACGCCTGCTTTTCTGTCGTGGCGCCGGAGTAAACCTCTGCGCCAAACTCGTCGTCACAGGTGAAGCAGAACAATGCCACACCGGCAGAGATCGCCGACTTACCATTCTTACGCGGGATCTCGGTATAAACCTCGCGGAAACGCCGCAGTTTCGATCCCTTGCGTACCCAGCCGAACGCGGAGCAGACGATAAACAACTGCCAGGGTTCCAGGGTAATGGGCATGCGTTTGAAGGCCCACTCACCTTTCGTATGCGGCAGGAGCTGGATAAACTTTGCCGCCTTTTCCGCCAGGTCTTTATCGAACCGGTATAGAAACTTTTTCGTTTTCTCTTTCGCCAGATCATCAAGGTGCCGCTGGCACGCATCGATGACATAGCGGCACGCCACAGTCTTCCCCCGGACGATGTCGCGGGCATACTGATTTGCAGCGTTCACGTTAGGGTAGGCTTTGCTTGTCATAGATTTTTAAAGGGGTTGTCCGACTGTTTTTTGTTCCCACCAATCAGACGCTGCCTGCTGCTGGGATCCAGCCCGAGCATGCCTCCGAAGGAGGCCATCTGCCGCATTGCTTCATTCAGTACGGTCAGCGCCGGGTTTTTGATCACACCGCCCATTGCGCCGGTTACGGTGATTCCGTTTTTAGCAACGTCCACCTGCGCAGCGCGGGCGTTGGCATAGGCCACACAAAACATTTCGAGGTTGTGTAAATCCGTGGCGCACAAAACCTCCTGCGCGCACAGCTCATTAGAGATCATTCTCCACATTGTCGCAGCGGATTCGCTGAGCCACTCGGGCGGGTCAACGCCGGTTATGGGTGTGAAGGAGGGTTCTTCTTTATTGAGGGCGCGCTTACCCGGATTGCCTGCCAGCAACTTCCGGGCAGTCGGCTTGGCGCGGCGTCCGGATCGGCCCGTCGCTCCAGCCATAGACGCTCCAGTTAAATTTTATATTTCGCGGGTGTAAAAATCTGACTGAGGCGGCGGTCCTTAGCAGGCAGGGGCCTGAACTTTTGACCCGCCCTCCCCCCGGTAGTGAGAATCGATATCATTCACCTCAAATGATTGCATTTGAAATCATTTCTCTTTCCATCAGTCGAGGTGGAAGTCATCACTGAGGTTGCGGCGCCGCGCGCTGCTGGCATTGTGCGGACAGGCGCTGGAGTTATGTCCTGACTGGCCACAGTAACCGCAGCGCAGGTTCGCACGGCGGGCTGAGCCTCCCCATGTCTTTGGGCAGTTCGCTACGGTGTGCAGCGTCGAGCCGCAGTAGGTGCAGCGTGTATAGCTCATCGGGTTCTCTCCGTTGCGGTCTTGCGCTTATGGCATGGCCAGCACAGCGATTCGAGATTGCTGTCGTCGTCTGTGCCGCCGTGAGCTTTCGCGATGATGTGGTCGACCGTTTCTGCCGGACGCGGTATGCCGCTGCGCAGGCACGCCTGGCAAATGTGACGATCACGTTTAAGGATGCGGGCGCGGATGATGTCCCACTTGCTGCCATAGCCGCGCTGGTGGCGGCTCAGTCCTCGCTGGTGCTGCTGCCACCCTTCGTTACGGTGCGCATCGCAGTAGCCGGAACGGTCTGTGGTAGTGCCGGAACATCCGCGTTTACGGCAGGCGCGAGGGATAGCTGCTGGCATATTGTTGGCTCCAATAAAAAAGCCCCGCTTGAGCGAGGCTGTGATTTATCCCTTATAGGGTATATTCCCGATTTATCCGCTATAGACATTATCAAGCCCACCAGCAGATGGGCTTTGTAATGGCTTAACAATCAGAGTCAGGACGCGCTACAGCACGACAGGCCCACATGCAGGCTTCCTGCATTTTGGTGCGGGCGATGGACAGGCAGCGCAGGGCATCATTGCACTCTTCTTTATCCGGTGCGTCACCTTCTTCAATCTCAAGGTGAATGTGGCTGCGCTCGATATCAAGCTTTTCGCAGAAATCACGGCTAATCGCTTTCAGCTCATTCATTTGCACAATATCGTCAGCGGTCAGGGTCCGATAACCTTTTACAGTGCTGCCATCCTGCGGTTTTGCTTCGCTCATCAGGTTTCCTCAGTTATTAAAAAGCCCCGCTATTGCGAGGCTCGGTTTCTACTTTATGGCGTTGTAGTACGCCTGCCAGCGATACTTATCCAGTCGCAGCTGCCGTAGACATTGCGCCGTCTCGATGTCCGCCTGCAGATCTGCGTCGCTGTCTGCACCAACATCACTTCCCTTGCACGGGTCCTGCATCAAATCCGCTGATGGAATTGGCAGCGTCGATAGCCTGTTGCCGCAGCCGGACAGACTCATCATCAAAATCACAAATGGTACGATTTGGATCCTGAACATATTTCACCACGTCGCGGGTTATGGTTCGGTAGATGATCCGGCCTTCGTCGCTGGCCTTCGCGGCCTTCTGCTCAACAGGCTGAATCGCCTTCTCTGCTTTGGCGCGCTTATCGGCGGCCAGGGCATTGATGTGGTCAGCGTGGGCGTACCAGCCATTCCGGTAACGTAGCTCGCCATAGCCACCTGCCAGCAGTACGGCCATGAGAGCGATCAGCAGAATCGTTCGAAGGCTAAAGGTCATTCTTCCCCTCCGCCAGGCACATGCTGCGCTCCATTTCGCGCCGGTTCTGGAGACCCTTCCACTTCATACCACCAGCGTAAACCCAGCGGCGCATCTCTTCGCACGCTCCGTCGTGATCACCTTTGTTCAGCTTGCGAAGCAGTGTGGACTTCGAGAACGCGTCAGAACCAACGTTAAAGACAAAGCTGTAAAGCGCGGCGCGCTGATATTCGCCCAGCGACACCTTCACCAGATTGTCTACCGTACGCTTGGCTGGCTGGAGGTCTTTCCATAGCAGCTGGTCACATTCGCGATCGGTATACTTCTTCCCTCTCACGATATCCCGGCCCGTATGGCCGTCGCAGACAGTCCATACCCCGGCGACGTCTTTATAGGCTTCGTACTTGCGCCCTTCGGACGCCATCCTGCCCTCCGAGGAACAGCGAGGCAATCAGCATTGCACCGCCACCAGCTGCGGCGATCAGTTTATTGCGAAGGCTGCTGGTCATTGGCATATCAGTCTTCTCCAACTTTCACCGCCGGGCCGTATTTCTCCAGCGCCTTAACCTGCGCATTGGCGACCTTGCGTTTGAAATACCAGTTAATGAGTCCGGTAACGATAATCCCGGCAATACCTGCCAGTACGCCGATGGCGCTCCATTCGTCAGGACTCAGTTTTGTGAGGACGCCGTTCAGGATGGTTCCTCCTGAGGTGCCGAGGGCGACTCCGGTGACAAGTTTGCTCATACGGGACATTTCTCTCACCTCGCTGTTCGCGGGTGTTGTGTTGAAGGGATCAGGCTCTCCGGATGAATTAACGACAGGACCTTGATGGGGGTTCCGGGAGCCTGAGATAAAAAAAGGCCCGCGTTTTAAGCGGGCCTAACTGAGTTGGAAATCTAAGTAGGTAGATGTTTTACCTCGCCATCATCCATACAGCAGCTGTGTCGGGCAGCGTCACTGGACCGGTCAGGATGTCCGGTTAATGGTTCTGGCTTGGCTCACGATTAAATAATAGCAGTGGTTAAGAAGTGCATATAAAAAAGCCTGCTTTACGAGCAGACGATATTTAACTCAGAAATGGATAATAAGACAGGTGCCGGGTGCCTCCCGGTGACTCGTTACCAGTCATACGAGCCGCAAGCATATCTGCACTTAGCAGTTAACTGGATTGCCCCGCCGCATAGGGGGATTCACCTGACTCATGACCATAGCAAAAATTTGTCAGAATTCTAAGTGTCGATGCTCAAACAGAAAACTGGGGAGAAAGCTCCATTAAGCCATCGAGCGGCACGCTTCTGCACAACGAAGGCAGGCTTCAGAGCATTTCTGACAATGTTCTGCTTCGTGCTTCCCACATTCTTCACCGCATTTCTGACAGACTTCTGCGCAGACCCGGCATAGCGATCTGGCAAATTCACTATCAAAGGTCATAAATTGCGCTGCGAGCCGACAAATATTCGCGCACTGCATATCGAGTCTTATGCACTCACGCATCATATCCACTTGTTCTTCTTTCAGACATGAAGCAGCACAATAATCACAGGCAGCCGCGCATTTGTAGCAGGCTTCGATGCATTCAGCATGGTTAACTGGCATAGTTCGCTCCTTTCAGTCGTAAGCAGAAAACTAAGTCTGGTTACAGGAGTGCGATGATGCCAGTTAATAGGAGCGTTATTCCAAATTCGCCTAAATTGTAATTACAGGGAACGCATTCGAATAACGACCACCTTCATCAAACCCGGAACGACCGACGAGATCATGATGGTGTAAGAGGACCTTCCAGAACTTCTGCTTCGCCGTCATCACAAATGGGATCACCCTGCGTCAGGTGCCAAATACCGATTACGGTCTTACCCGTTTCAAGATCTTCCGTTTCTCCATGGGTATAGTAGGCAACCTGAACTCTGCCATTGTGCTGTATCCAGTAAAATCCCTCTATCATGCCATTCCCTCCCTCACTGTGAGGAGAGTCTAGCCATTGTGGTTACGGGCTGGTGTGAGAAATACTTAATTAAGAATGAAGCGATGCAATAGTCCGCCATCGAGGATTCGAACCCCGAACCACAGAGGTAGAAGCTCCGTGCTCTCTCCGGTTGAGCTAATGGCGGAAAAAAAGACCAGCAGTGAATGCTGGTCGTAAATGCCGTTGTATACACATTGGGCGTTTGCCCGCGTCACTCTAATTATGTTTCAAGATCATTATAGCACTCTCCCAAGCGACGGGATGGGGAATGCAGGCAATAAAAAACCCCGCCAAAGCGAGGTTTCAGAATTTGTTTTGATAAAGGCTTTTCGTCGCTGCCATCGTGGCGCAGCTCTGCCAAGCATGAATGGATTATTCATTTTTCTGGCCCGTTTTCAACTCCTTCTTAAAAATATTTAACATACATCTCACTTTTGCTCGGCTTCTATCTGTCGGCGAACAGCCAGAAATACCTTCGCCTGGAAGATTTCAAGGCACCAGCGCACCCGCTTACGCGCTTCTCCGTCAGTAAGCCAGGGGGCCACGTGCTGCAATTCCCGGGTGATGTCGGATATCTTCTTGCGGGTGGTGTAAAACTGCAGGCCGACCACATAAACCGGATCGCGCTGGTCAAAGGTTTTCAGCATGATCTGTTCGATAAAGTCGGCATCATCATGGCGCTCGCTCTCTTCTATCAATTCAGACAGGGTTACCGGCCACAGAATGGACCGGGCGCGCAATGCTGCCTGTACGCCACGGAACCCCTCTTCCCTTGCCTGCCCCAGCGCCTCAGTAATGCGCGTAAGCTGAGTGTCTGACCACTCTGATTGCTTTACCTCAGACCAGAACTGGCTGCAGTTCTCCAGGCGGTATTGCGCGCGGGTTTTACCGCCTACGCATTCCCCCCAGACCGTCAGCAAGGATTTGATCCAGGCAGACTGAACACTTTTAAGAGGCGTGAACTTCCCGAGGTAACTTTTCCTCGGTGCTGCAGCTGCTTTACCCAGACCTTCGATATGAATGCGGCGTTGACGTGGTGTCATCCTGTACTGCTCCTTAAGCCAGAACGCCGAGCGCAAAGGCCCGGTCCAGCACTCTGATTATCATTTCCGGCTGAGTACCGTGCTTACGCTCGAATTTCACCGGATCGTTATGTAGTTCGGTATGGTGCTGGCGGCACAGGGGGATCACGAGACTGTCGTGCGCCTTCGTTCCCATGCCTCCCTGGCCCCAGCCGATGAGATGGTGTGGATCATCTGACGGTCTGCCGCAGCACTCACAGGGCTGTGTCTTAACCCATGCCAGGTATTTGGGTTTATCCCAACGGGTCCGCTTTGGCCGCTTCATCAGGGTCTGCGGTGATTCTGGATCCACAAGCACGCCCACAACTGGCTTAATGGCTGGTGGAGCGCCTGCAGGTGTTGCAGGTGCTGCAGGTAGCGCGCGGGCCTTGTCGGCGATGATGCTGGTGGCCGGTACCGACGGTACGATCTCGCTCTCGCGGTACGTTTGTTTCTCCGCCGGCAGGCGCAATGGCATCTCGGGGCAACGGATTCAGGCAGCGCGTCGGTGACACCGGCACGAACAGCCCACCAGCACAATTCAGCCAGTGATAGTTCACGGGCTTTGTCGAGCGCCAGCGCTACTCGGGCGATGTCCAGCACCCAGTCGATGACGTTCTGACGCGCCAGTTCCGCCAGACGTTCGGTGTACTGCTCGCGCAGCCGGTTGTCGCAGTGGCCACAGAGAAGGATCGCGCCGGGCTCGTGCCGCATGGTGGTCAGTTCGTGATAGTGGTAATTGCTGTGCTGGTACTGGCAGGTGCCGCCGCCGTGGCGCAGCAACCAGTATTCCAGGCCAGCCAGCCCACCAGCAGCGGTGATCACCTTTTCGTGGAGGAAGAACGGACGCAGCGCCGGGTTGGCCGCCAGCGGCTGGCGAAGGTCTGGCACTCGCCCGGTCTCAAAGCTGGCCATGCTGGCAGGCTGGCTCTCCACCAGCACGCGCCCTGAGATGAACATGGGCATCAGCTCGCTGCCCGGCTTCAGCAGCACAACGCCCAGCTCCCGGGCAATAACCGGTTTCAGCAAGGCGCGCATCAGTCGATCACCCCGATGATGATCTGCCCTAACTCACCCCAGCGCTTCGTCACGCGGGAATCCCAGATATGGGCGTCATCCGCATAGATGGCATCCATCAGGGCCTTCTCCAGGTTATCTTTGTCGGGTTTCTGCTGGTGCGGTTTCCCTGCCATCTCCTGGCGCTTCTTCTTGCTCCAGCTCGGGGGCATCGGGAGGATGAACGTAATGTGCGCGCCTGCTTCCGGCAGTTCGACGCCCAGCAGCCGAACGTGATCGCAGAATGCACGGTACCGGAGAACCTCCGGGCGCTTTTTCCACTTATCCGCCCTGGTCATTCTGGGTTTGCCCATCGGGGTGATGTTGTAGGTCTTCACGATTCCCTCCAGAGCTTTTGCTGGAAGGTCTTATCCTGACGCGGGGCTCTGTTTGCCTCGGGCAGATAAGCGGTGAGCGTCCAGTGGATGAGATCGAAATCAAGGCTGCGCACAGTCCGCACGTCATTAGCGCGATAGCGGGCCTCGAGCTCGTCCACTTCTTTCGTCGTGAGCTGGGTGTGAATGAAGCTAGTTTTCTTCATGCCGTCACCAGTAAGTGCGCAGGCAAAAAGAAATCGCTGATTCCGAAAGGAACCAGTTTAAGTGCTTGTTTGGAAGGTTTTTGCGCCATGGTATCTCTCCAGTGGCGCAGCAGGTATAGGTTGTTCAGGCCTATGACGGGAGTTTAACAGAATTAAGCGAAACACGGTAACCTGCCCGCTCCAGCATCTGCGTAAAGAGAGTTGGCGACCCTACAATCTCATCATCCAGAAGCGGCGTAAACGACACCACATCACCTCGCCTGTACATCAGCGCACGGTCACATTCAGGAAATGAGTGCAGTCGTGCAACGATAACCCCATCGTGACATCTGATGACTGCATAACCCTTTTTTGGAAATTCTTCTTTTTGTTTCACCAAACCTCCCCTTCCACCCAGGAAACTAATTACATGCTGAATTAATAAAACCAGTCGTCAGCGCTTTCCCAGGTCTGCTGGAAGATCTTTTCTACCTTCTTCTTCGCGTCCTTTTCACCGCCCAGAACACTTAACCCATCTGAGCCTGTTCGTCGTATAACCAGGGTGCAATCGCCTACCTGATCCTGCAGTCGTGTTAACAGTTCTTTTTCCAGAGCCGGGACAGCGCCCTTAGGAAGTTCTTTAGTTCTATCAATGCTTAACTCAACTCTCATAATAGCCTCCGCTGCATTAACTGTATGAATATACAGTATACCTATGGCCGTTTTGATCAATGCTTTAGGCACACAAAATGCCGATAAGAATTATGAAAAATGAGAGCATAAGCCCGCTTGCCGCACTGTGTGCAAAGCGCTCGTTTAAGTCTGTAAAGTTCAATACGCCCCAACAGAGTCCCGCTTACAAGGGAAGAGTAACTTCCGTTTTGTGCCAGAAGCGGACGTTGATAAAAACAGCACTCAATCAGTTAGTGATCATGACCAGCACTCCGTTGATTGGATAAGCGAAAAGAAACCTGCATATTTTAAGATGTGGGCTAATTGCTTTTTTAAAATGTTATAGATTGAGTTGGTGCTAATAAAGTAGATTAATTACAGGTTAATTAGATGGACGGTTGCTTGAGGCAACTTCCCTTGTTGCAAACTGAACTTTATGTTGGGGATTGGGATGGGACGGAGATCAGGATTTGAAGGTTTTATACGTGCTACAGGCAGAGCCGTAGCAGCAGCAGAGCGTGAGCGTAAGAGAGCAGAGCGCCATCAGTTTGCCGAGGCTCGCCGAATAGAGCGCGAAATAAAACGTGATAATGCTCAGAGACTTCGCGAGCAAAAGGAGGCTGATAAGTTAGCAAAAGCCATGTATTTGGAAGAACGTCAAGATGAAGTTTCCGATCTTAACGCTGAGCTGAACGAGACTATTTCCGCGCTTTCAACACTTCTGGAACATACTCTCGAATTTGATGATTCAATTGATTTTTCGGCGCTGAAAAAACACCCAAAATTCGAAGACTTCAAAACACCTAAGCATCTCTTACCAGACCCGGAGCCAGAGATAAAAGTTGTGCATGCTCCAGCTGCATGGAAGACTATTTTCCCGTGGGTAAAGAACAGATATTATCGAGAATTGCAGCAGGCAGAAGAATCTTTCAATAAAAGTAAGGAAGATCATTCAATTAAACTTTTAAGCCAGAAAGTTGAGCTTGATGCTTTAGTTGCTGATTATCAGGCCCGAAGAACTGCTTACCTCGAAGAAATAAAAAGTCAGCACGACGAAGTTGACCTGTTTGAGCAAGACTACCTCAACTGCGATCCTGACAGCGTGTTGGCATATTGCGAAATGGTGTTGACACGGTCTGAATATCCTGAGAACGGCTTCCCACAAGCCTTTAGGTTGGCCTATTTACCTGACAGTAAGGAGTTGTTTGGTTGAATACAACTTACCTGATATTGCAATAGTACCGCGCGAGTTGGAATACAGATATGGTCAAAACGAGAGATGCCATTGATGCCAAGGCGCGAAAGATTGGCGAGATCAAAGAACTCTATCAAAACATAATCGCCGCGATCACACTCCGCACAATGCATGAGCTTTTCGAAGCTGACAAGGCATCTGCTTTAACATCAGTTCTTTTTAACGGTGTAATCGAAACGATCGATCCTACAAGCGGGCATGACACTAAAGTCACATTAGTATCTGCCCGTGCTTACAAGGACGATTTTATGCAAATAAAACTCGAAAGGGTCGAAAAGAGTGCATGCCTTAGAAGTTTAGGTGCACAAGTTTCAGGGCGGCCAGATGAACTTCAGGCAGTAAAGCCTATTATCGAATTCAACATGGTTGATAAACGCTTTATTGAACAAGGTGATGCTTTATCTGCCCTTGAAACACGACCAAACCTTATGGAACTTTCACCGTCAGAATTTGAGGTATTAGTATCAAATCTTTTCACCCAAATGGGACTAGATACCAAACTCACCAGAGGTACAAAAGACGGTGGCGTTGATGCGGTGGCATTCGACACACGCCCGATACTCGGTGGCAAAGTGGTGATTCAGGCTAAGAGATATAAAGACACTGTCGGTGTTAGTTCTGTAAGAGATCTTTATGGAACAATGATGAATGAAGGTGCTAACAAAGGTATTCTGGTGTGTACAAGTCAATACGGTAAAGATGCATATCGTTTCTGCGAAGACAAACCAATCGAACTCATAGATGGAGGTGGACTTCTCTACCTCTTAAAAGAGCATGCTGGGGTATCAGCACGTATCAACCCCAATTTTTAATTACTGTTCCAGACTCGGTCTAATGTTTATCGCGAATGTTTGAAATTAGAAATTCAGCACAAGATTTCTAGTCGAATAATTCAAGGATATTAACTTAGGGCAGAATTTCCTGCCCTTTTTGTTATCCCATTAAACTAGCCTGCGCCCCGTTGATTACTATATCGCAATACCTGTAAATACCCCTCAAATCCGCATATTCTCTTTAGAGAGTAGATAACGCTACTTTGGAAGCGAGCATGGAGATCTATGTGCCTTCGCACATTCCTAATGATTTCAAGATTTAGCGAACGTCCGCTCTTCGCTTATAGCCGCCCTAAAAATCCTTTCCGGGCGGCTTGGTGATAGTTAATTCTCAAGCTTTAGTTTCATTCGCCGTCATACGATGGGTGTAACGCTCCATGTCAAAGTCAATAACTGCCCGCTGGTCGCGAAAGACGCCGCAGCGTCCGTGGCGAATAAGATGGCCCTGCTTCACGGCAGCCCGGATGTATTTCTCGGCAGTATTGCGGTGCAGGCCGAACATGGCGACTACGTCATTGGTCGTAGCATGGCATGCTTTTTCACCATCTCGATAATCCAGGCGATAAACAGGGTGCGCTCCCTGTGAGTTTTTGGTCTCGGCATCAGTTAAGCCCTCCCCGACATGCGCAGGCACTCTTTACGCCGTTTGGCGATCCGGGCAACTTCGACAGCACTGCAGGCGATCCCGAACATGTCCGAATACACCGCTGCGGCGCGACGCCATAGCCCCTTTTCTTCCAGCGCCTTCGCTTTCTGCTCAGCCGCCTGCATCTTCACCGGGTCGCTTTTCTCCTCCATGCACGGGAGTATTGCATCCGGAATATCGGCGTGCGGCACCGCCGTGTAGATGTACTGAACGCTGTTGCGGGATCGGGTGATCACCCCATCGTCACTCAGCTCGCGAAGCAGTCTGCCTGCTGTTGCACCTGACATATCCAGCGCTTCGGAAACATCGCCGACGGCGCAGTTCGGCTGATAGCGCACAAAAATCGCCACCTGGTCTTTCTGGGTTAATGGTTTGGTCATTGGTCATTACTCGATTTAGTTGGTTAAACCTGCCGCTTTGCGGCGTTTGTACTCTTCCATAAGCAGCTGCGCCGGAGTTGGCCCTGCCGGGTGCTGCGGTGCTGCAAGCTGGCGGCGAATCGGCGGTACCGACAGGCCGTTACTGACATGCTTACTCCATTTCGTTAACAATTTTTCCGCCAGTTTCTTAAGCTCACTTTCGGTCATCTGACGCTCCACGCCCGTTCTGCGCATCTCAATGCAGATGTGATACAGCACCGGCTGCGTCCACGGATATTTGTCGCTGCCTGAAAACCGATAGGACTCATTGCGCCAGCGGCGATACTCACCCATGACACTGTCGGACGTAAGGCCGAAGGCGTTTGCGCCACTTTCTGAAACGAGCGATACGAACTCAGCCAGATCCGGCGGCCACGTGTTCCCACCTGCACAGCGCTCCATGCACTGCTGGCAGACCATCTTGATTTGCTTTTTCAGTCATCGAACCTATCTGGGCTATCCAGAGCGCCGAAGGTTCGGCCCCATTCTTCTGCGTCCACCGGTTCGAGAATATTTCCCCCCATGACCTGCCACAGGTGCCAGGCCGTTTCCGTCGCCATCAAGTCCATTGCGGCGTCTCCACTTTGCGTGGGCTGACTGAATCTGCTGAACAGCCCTGGATGCTGTAGGCTCTCCCCGAACTCCTGCATTGTCCTTACCTCCGGTTTCCGGTTGTTTTTTGGATCTCACCAGCACGATGTGCCGTGCGAATTTCTGTTCCCACTGGACCTGCGTGAATACTTTCCCTTCGGATTCCCAGTACGATGCGAACTCTGCAAGCTCTGTCGGGAGATAAACAGGTTCAGGCAATGCGATCCCCCACATCGCAGCGCGCTGGCGAAAATCTCTGGATGGCAGCCACACGCTGGTCATTGTGAATTTGCCGATCGGCTCATCAAGGCCATCCAGATATCGCGGTGGTGTTGATTCAGTTGGTGGTATCACCCCTCCTGAATTTTTATTTTTTCCTGCGCTAAGAGAGGGGTTTTCTTTTAGATCTGTATCTTTATCTGGATCTGTATTTGTAGTAGCCGTAGGAGCACTACAGTAGTTATCTACGTAGCTACGCGTAGCATCTACAGTCGTTATTTCCCCTGCTACAACAGCCAAAATGACCGCTTTAATACATTCGCTTTCAGTAAACCACTCACCCTCAACCCGATACTGGTCAAAGGCGGCGTGGATTGTGGTTTCCGATTTTTCTACGGTCTTTATCGTAGCTACTACGGCCAATTCACTACCGTAGTTCCTACGTAGTTCGGAAAGACGCGCCCATGGATTTTTGGAGTAACCAATTTTTATCAATCCCGAGGCGGGGGTTTTTGATAAAATAGACATAACCGTTAAAACCCTTCAGTGAATCTCCACCGGGCAATTTTTTCCCGCGAGGGGAAGTGAGCACTGTTTCGATATCGCGCTCAATCCGCAGGTGGATCCAGCTTTCGCCATCATCCTCAAAGAACTCTGCAAGAACGGTGTGAAGCTCAGCCCAGCGCGAATCCGACACGCGAGCGATCTTCGCCAGCCTGTTTTTAGGGGATGGGTCTACCTGTCTGCCAGTAATTGAACATCAGCAGCAGGTAAGCGCCGTGCTCTTCCGTAGACAGATGCATGGGTGTCCGCCAGGTAATCAGCAATGTAGAGTTGCATATAGGGCAGCGCTGCCATGTTTACTCCTGTTGCCCGGCGTACCGGGTCGTATGGTCATTGGTCAAAACTCGATTACGTAAAAAAGTGGTGCTAATGCCTGAAGGTGGGCGATCATCACGCCAGCTAGTTCCCCTGGTAACAATGCAGCGTTGGCAAGGAGGTTTTCAAAACCCTCCTTCGCTTGCTTCGCGTTCGGCAAGCCCAGCAACTTTGCTTGGTGATGCTCGCCGGTCTCTTTTATTGCATCGGCCACCAGCTCGATATCGGTTTTACCCTGTCGAAGGCCATGCTTTCTGGCGATCTCAATGGGCATTGCCACGCTGATCGCGTTTGCGAGTTGCATGACATAACCCGTGTATTTGCTGGAGTTGGTTTCGTTTTTTAGGTAGCGATAAAGGTTCTGTTTGTTTCACAGTGATCCCTCGCCCGCCATCCTTGGCCCATTGCTCGGCCACCCAGCTGCGTAACAACGTCCTGCGCCTGGCCCGGGATAGTTGCCTCCCACTCACGAACGGCAGACAGAATCGCGCGATGGCGCGTTGAGTCCCGGCGCCGATGCTCAATCTGATTCCGAGTTTTCAGCGGAGCGGCGTTCTGTCGGTTAAGATGTTCAAACGTTACTGATTGCATGATTAGGCTTCCTTTTGAGGCAAACCATCAGTGGGTTCGGGTAGAGATCAGGGCGCAACTCGTGCGGAGTTACCTGCCAGTCCAGAGCCCTGCAGGCATTAAGAACTTCAGTGCTGGCAACTTGAGTACGAAACCAGACTGATACTGTCTGCGAATTCTTACCCAAGCGGCGAGCTAGTTCAGACTGACTTCCACACAAAGAAATAATTTTTTGTTGAATAGCTTCGTTCATGGTTCCTCCCAGTTTAGGAATCACATGATTGATATATAATTTGTCAATGTCAAGAAACTTAATCAGTCACAACTGAAAAGAAACTTTGTATGCTTGCTGATAGGTTTAATTTGGATCCGAATATGAACTTCGAAGAACGACTATTAAGAGCTCTTGAGGAAGCTGGCATATCTCAATCTGAGTTAGGCAGGAGAGTTGGCGTCAATTCTCAAACAGTCAGTAACTGGTGCAATACAGGTAACTTTCCTCGCAAGGAAAAGCTTGCATTATTCCCTCAAGCCCTTGGAAAACCTCTGTATTGGTTCTTTATGACTGATGAAGAAGAGGCTCAACTTAAGGCCACTACAGCCAGCAAAACTGTGTTAACTGAAAAGCAGGCTGCTTTGTTAGAGGTGTTTGATCAACTCCCAGAGGTAGAGCAAACACGCTTCGTTCAGTTGGCTAGTGATCGTCTCGAAGAGCTCGATAGATTTATGGCAGAGTTCTTGAGCAAAAGAAAAATAGAACCGACGCCGAACAAAGACTAAGACAGAACAAAAAACGCCGCTTTTAGCGGCTTTTTTTTTTGTATCTCGCCAACCTAAAACCTCTTCTAAAACAATCATTGAAATAAAAATATGTCATAATCAATTTGACTGATGACAAATTTATTTGTAGTCTGATTTCACAAATTCAGTCATCAAGGCAGGACGCCCACGCAGTAGCTGCCGGCGGCATATGAAACACCGGATGAGATGACAAAAACTAACGCGCAGCAGGCTTTACCGTTCCGTCGGCCAGACGCAAAGGGCAACAAGGAGATAACCATGATCGACTACGCACGTAACCCAGTAAGACAGCAGGCTATTCGCCTCAACATCGTTGAAGTCTTGATCCGCAAGTTCTGCTACTTCATGGCGCAGAAAGGCAATCCAGAGTTCAACGCATGACCTCGTTCTTCGCCTTAATCGTTACCGTCTGCGCCCTCACCGGGGAATGCTCAGACATCATGCTCGGCGTTTATAACACCGAGGCGGTTTGTGAAGCAGCTGCCACAGAGCAGCACGTGAAAGGACAGTGTTACCCGTACAAATCGGCTGACGACCAACAGCCAGCGTTACATTTTTAATCGAGTTTCGACCAATGGCTGTTGCCAGCCTGATGCCAGGTGCACATGGCATCATGATGGTAATCCCGCCATCTCAACCAGACAGGAGTCGATGACCTGTTCTGGTTAAATTGGAAAAGTTCTCTTTGCCCGTCGCCCGTGGCGGGCCTTTTTTCCGGAGGATTTATGTCAGCGAACGAACTGGCATTGCGATTCAGCAGCGCACCGGCAGAGGAGTTAATTGGCATCCTGCCTGTTCTTGAAGTTAAAGAAGCGCTGCGCGGTGAAGTTTGAAGAAGACGTTATGGATGAAGTCTGGCAGGAGCACCAGTTTGAAATGGAGGCTGTTGAGGAGCAGACCGAGGAAGCGAACCGCCTGGCTCAGAAGTTTGAACTGGTAGCGGAGACGTTCGGGACGGCGATTAAGCTGGCACTGACCCTTCCATACGGCGAAGCGATTCAGGTTCTGCAGGATGCCATTGAAGATAACCCTGGCTACGGCCGGGATCCGGTGAAGGGATAGACCATGGAATTTGGAATGAAACGAGTCATGGCGTCTGTCCAGGCTGTTGCGGTTCTGGAAAGAATCTACTGCGGCAAGCCAGTGCCCCTCGCCCACACTGAGTAAAGAATCGAAGCTCTCAGTTTCCTACCTGGAGCAAATTTTTAAGCGACTGCGCAGCGGCAAGCTGGTCACCTCGCACAGAGGCCCGGGCGGCGGATATAGCCTTCGTGAAGGTGATATCTCAGTTTCAGCAGTCATCCGCGCAGTCAGCAAGATCCCGTCGAATACCACGTTCGACCCGGTGCTTGATGCACTTGATGGAGTGCTTATCTCTCAGCTGGCGAATAAGCCCGGCGCCCAATAAGCACAAAACCCGCGCAAGGCGGGTTAAGTACCCGGTCAGCCGACCAAAGCTTTCCGGAATCGAGTTTTGACCAATGACCACTACCTAAGCAGCGCTCATTAGCTGTTGGGTATCTTACACCCAAACGAGGCTCCAAGATGGAATTTTTTAATCATATTAAGGCTACCCAAAAATCAGGCAAACCTGACGCCGTCTACTGGGGGACATTTAAAACAGAAGCCCGCGCCAATCTTGCACTGGATGTTGCACTCGAAGATGCAGGCATTGAAACTGGCCGCGGGAAAGACTACCTCAAGCCGATCCGTACAGACATGCCGGTTGTGGATGATCTGCCCGAAGAAGGCGTTGTTTGCTTTGAGTTTTGCAAGCGCTACACCCTGGCCGACGACCAGCGCACCTGGAAGGAGATCCCCGGCGCCGCAACTCAGGGTGAAACCACCCCCACCCCGGTGGTCACCAGCGATGCAGATCTGCCTGCCGCGCCTGTAACTTCTACTGACACAGCAGTCGCCGACAACACCTCCCTGCTTGAAAATCGCACCCCGGCTGTCCGCTTCGCCGTCCATCTGTTGGGTGACAAGTACCTTTCGGAGATCAGCCAGGAGCAGCAGATTGTCGCCAACGAACTGGCGACCGATGAGGTGAATGCTTACTTCCAGAACATGCTGCAGGCCAAAAATGACGTTGCTGATATTGGCGATCTCAGCCTGCATGCTGAGTGGAAACTGGTGCAGGCCGTCAAAGACGTTTTCCCGCAGGACAAAGAACACGAATCCGCGCTGCTGGCTGCCTTCATGTCGGGCTGGATTAAAGCCGAAGATCGCAATCAGCTGGTTGAGGACTGGAAGAGCGGCAAGCTTCCAGCCAGGGATGAGGCCCCTAAACCCCTTTATGAACATGGCCTGCAGATCAGCGAACACGATACCGGAGGAGCCCACTACCCCGTTTGCAAAATGCCATTCCGCAAACAGCTGCTGGCCCAGCTGACGGTGGACGAACTGCGCCACCACATCACCCGCAGCGAGAATGCGGAACTGCACGCGCTGGAAATGGATACGGATAATGGTTATATCCAGGATCTGCTGCTCGCCGCTGAAAATTTCCCGGAAGTTAAGGCTTTCGATACCAAAGACCTGTGGCGTTACACGAACGCAATTCGCAAAGTGTTCAGCATGGATAAGCGCCATGAGCTGGGCCTGCTTTTGCAGTTCACAAAGGCCTGGGTAGCTACCCCATATATCGACCGTGGGATCCTGACGCGTGAATGGGCTGCCGGTAACCGCATTAACCTCGTGCAGCGCACCGACGCTGGCACCAATGCCGACGGCGGGTATGTAACTGATCGCGGTGAAGGCGCGCATCACACTCTGGAAACCCTCGATCTGGAGATCGCCAGCGCCCTGCTGCCGATGGACTTCAACTATCGTGAAATTCCGGTGAGCATCGCACGCCGCGCCAAAGAAATCATCGCGAAAAAGGAAGAGCCATGGAAATCGTGGAGCAAAATCCTGCGCAACCAGCCCGGCGTTCTGGCAGTGAACCGCGCGGCCATCTTCAACCTGGTGCGCATCGCGCCGGAGAATATCCACCTGACGCCTGCTGCTCACCTTGAGTTCGTTAACCGGACAATGACGGCTGAATTTAATTCTGCAACCGAACTGCTGCCGATCCAAGCAGCCTCCGCCGCTCCGGTTGTGAATGAAATAACCATCAATCCTGCAGATGAAAAATCTTCTCGAGCCCCCCTCTGCACTCACGAGGAAAACCTGAAACGCGTACGTGAAGAGGGAGCACGCCGTCGTGCGGATGAGGCCAACAGTCAGCCGCAGGTCGCGAACCTCGGCGGAGGCGTATTCGCCATCGATGACCTGATGAACGAAAAACAATCAGAAAATGATGACCGTTCATCGGTTAATGAGGAGACCACCAGCGATGTGCAGATGGAAGAGACTGACCCGACGGAAGGAGAAAATATTGGCGCGGTTCCACCAGGCGAAAGCGCTGATGCAGCTGATCCGCAAACAGATGCCGTAGCTGAGACTGTTTGCACCGGCTGTAGTGGCTGCCCAGACTGTGGCGCCGTGGCTGGAGACGCAACCTATGCAGCGATGGAATCGGGTCTGAAAGAGGAGCTGGGCCCTGATACCTCAAAACACGAAAACCATGTTCACGCACCTGATGGTGGATCTCGAAACCATGGGCAAAAAGCCGGGCGCGCCGATCGTTTCAATCGGGGCCGTATTCTTTGACCCGTCCAGCGGGAAAACCGGCGCTGAATTTTACCAGGTGATTAACCTCGAATCGTCGATGTCCTTCGGTGCCAGGCCGGACGCCAGCACCATCCTCTGGTGGCTGAAGCAATCATCGGAAGCCAGATCTGCAATCGTGGTGGATGATACGGTCGGTCTGCTGGAGGCACTGGAGCTGTTCCTCGACTTCATTGCTGAAAACGCGGCTAACGGCTCGAGGACTGTTCAGCTCTGGGGGAATGGTAGTTCGTTTGATTGTTCACTTCTGGAGGCAGCATTCGAACTGGCCGACACGCCATTCCCGATCCCGCACTGGAACTACCGTGACGTGCGTACCGTCGTCGAACTGGGGCAAAGCTGTTGGGCTGAACTCTCGTTATGAAATCCCTTTTGAGGGTGATCAGCACAACGCTCTGGCGGACGCCCGTCATCAGGTCAAATACGTTTCGGCTATCTGGCAGCGCCTGACAGCAATCTGATTAGAATATTTCAGCCAATGGCCTGTTACTGGGCCATTATAAGGTAAAGCATATGATCCAGATGTTAACTCTCGAAGAGTGGGCCGCTGAAAAATACAGAAGCAACCCTCCAAGCGTGTCGACACTTCGACGTTATGCGAAACAGAACCAGTTCTCTCCACCAGCAATGAAGCAGGGCCGCTTATGGCGCGTTCGTGAAGATGCTGAGTTGGTAGGTGAACTGGCCGCACCGGTAGTTAAGAAGAACGACTCCATATTGCTGCAAAGGATTTTGAACGATGGCTGCCAGACCACGTAAAAACAATGTCTCTGTTCCGAACCTATACCCTCTCTACAGCAGGAAGGTGAACAAGGTTTACTGGCGCTATAAACATCCAATCACCGGCAAGTTCCATGCGCTGGGCACCGACGAATTGGAGGCTATTGCGATTGCTACTGAGGCAAACGCGCGCCTGGCAGAACAGAGAACCCGGCAGATTTTGGCAATCAGTGACAGGATCGCCACAAGCAAAGGCAAAGCGATCACGGTTTCAACATGGCTCGACCGATACTGGAAAATTCAGGAAGAGCGCCTGGCTTCAGGTGACATTAAATTAAACACATTTAAACAAAAAAATAAGCCAGCGGCTCTTCTGCGTGAACGTGTTGGTATGAAATTGTTGCCATCCGTTGATGTACGCGATATCGCCCAAATTCTTGATGAATATATTGCGGCGGGTCAGGCGAGAATGGCTCAGGTTATTCGAACCGTTTTGGTCGATATATTTAAAGAGGCGCAACACGCAGGTGAAGTTCCCCCGGGTTACGATCCTGCATCAGCCACTAAAAAGCCCAGACGTAGAATCACCCGGCAGCGACTTAGCCTTGAGGAATGGCAGCGGATATTCGAGATTGCAGACGCAAACCACCAGTATATGGGTAATGCTATGTTGCTGGCTTTAGTAACCGGCCAACGCCTAGGTGATATTTCGAGAATGAAATTTAGCGATGTCTGGGATGACCAGTTGCACATTATTCAGGAGAAAACGGGAAGCAAAATCGCGATCCCGTTATCGCTCCGCCTGAACGCCATTAACTGGAGTTTGCGGGATGTTATATCGCGCTGTCGGGATTACGCGGTAAGCCCTTACCTCGTCCATTTTTTCAGGGCCACTTCGCAAGCAGAGCGTGGCGCCCAGGTTAAAGCGAACACGCTCACAATGAATTTTAGTAAGGCCAGGGATAAGGCAGGGATCGACTGGAGGGAAGGAACGCCGGCGACATTCCATGAGCAGCGATCGCTATCGGAACGTCTTTATAAGGAACAGGGAATTGACACTAAAAAGTTGCTCGGTCACAAGTCACAGCAGCAGACCGATCGCTACAACGACGACCGCGGGAAGGACTGGACGACAATCGCGATATAGGATTTTGGGGTGGGGTTTTGATAACTTGTTTTGATAAATTTTTGATAACCGTTCAAAAGCTAATAATAAAAAACGGGAACCATCAGGCTCCCGTTCGCATACAACCCGGAATCCGGATTACATGTTTTCGATGATCGCGTCACCAAACTCTGAACATTTCAGCAGTTTAGCGCCTTCCATCAGACGTTCGAAATCGTAAGTTACGGTTTTAGCGTTAATCGCGCCTTCCATACCTTTAACGATCAGGTCTGCGGCTTCGAACCATTCCATATGACGCAGCATCATTTCTGCGGACAGGATGATAGAGCCCGGGTTCACTTTGTCCTGACCAGCGTACTTAGGTGCAGTACCGTGGGTCGCTTCGAACAGAGCGCACTCGTCACCGATGTTCGCGCCTGGTGCGATACCGATACCGCCAACCTGCGCCGCCAGGGCGTCGGAGATGTAGTCACCGTTCAGGTTCATACAGGCGATAACGTCGTACTCAGCTGGACGCAGCAGGATCTGCTGCAGGAACGCATCGGCGATCACATCTTTAATGATGATCTCTTTTGCCGGTGTTCGGGTTCTTGATCTTCTGCCACGGGCCGCCGTCGATCAGTTCACCACCGAACTCTTCCGTCGCCAACTGGTAGCCCCAGTCTTTGAAGGAACCTTCGGTGAACTTCATGATATTGCCTTTGTGAACGATGGTCACAGAGTCACGGTCGTTGGTGATGGCATAGTCAATCGCTGCACGAACCAGGCGTTTGGTTCCTTCTTCGGAGCACGGTTTGATACCGATACCGCAATGCTCAGGGAAGCGGATTTTCTTCACGCCCATCTCTTCGCGCAGGAACTTGATCACTTTTCTGCATCGGCAGAGTCGGCTTTCCACTCGATACCCGCGTAGATATCTTCGGAGTTCTCACGGAAGATAACCATGTCGGTCAGTTCTGGGTGTTTAACCGGGCTTGGGGTGCCCTGGTAGTAACGCACCGGACGCAGGCACACGTACAGGTCGAGTTCCTGACGCAGTGCAACGTTCAGAGAGCGAATACCGCCACCGACTGGGGTAGTCAGCGGGCCTTTGATGGCAACGCGGTAGTCACGAATCAGATCCAGCGTCTCAGCTGGCAGCCAGACGTCCTGGCCATAAACGTGGGTAGATTTTTCACCGGTGTAAATTTCCATCCAGGAAATTTTACGCTCGCCTTTGTAGGCTTTCTCAACAGCGGCATCCACCACTTTCAGCATCGCTGGGGTTACGTCAACGCCGATACCGTCACCTTCGATGAACGGGATAATCGGATTGTGTGGAACGTTCAGCTTACCGTCTTGCAGGGTGATCTTTTTACCTTCCGCCGGAACAACTACTTTGCTTTCCATTAACCTCTCCTTCGAGCGCTTCTGGTTGTTACTGATCTTATGTTAATAATTTGTAATGAGCCTATCGATAGTACCTGAATGTCTGGCGCCATGAAAGGCATTCGTTATTAGGCTATAATGCGGCAATTGATAACGTCTGAAAATACCATGCAGAAAACTTCTTTTAGAAATCACCGGGTTGAACGATTCAGCACACGACAAGCCGCCAGGCCGCGCAAGCAACGCGAGCCGACACGCGTCATATTGTTCAATAAACCTTATGATGTGCTGCCGCAATTCACCGACGAAGCCGGGCGCAGCACGTTGAAAGATTACATCCCCGTTCAGGGTGTCTATGCCGCGGGCCGACTCGATCGCGACAGCGAAGGGCTAATGGTGCTCACCAACAATGGCGACCTGCAAGCGAAGCTCACGCAGCCCGGGAAACGCACCGGCAAAATCTACTATGTTCAGGTTGAAGGCATCCCGGACGACGAGGCGCTGGCGGCATTGCGTAATGGCGTCACGCTGAACGACGGCCCTACCCTGCCCGCCGGCATTGAGCTGGTCAGCGAGCCTGAGTGGCTCTGGCCACGCAATCCTCCTATCCGCGAGCGCAAATCGATCCCCGTTTCGTGGATCAAAGTCACCCTTTATGAAGGCCGCAACCGCCAGGTGCGTCGTATGACGGCCCATGTCGGGCATCCAACCTTACGCCTGATTCGCTACGCGATGGGGAGTTACACGCTGGATTCTCTCGCCAACGGTGAGTGGCGGGACGTTACCGAACAAGGAGAGCATCATGTTTAAGCCGCATGTCACGGTGGCCACCATTGTCCACGCCCAGGGTAAATTTTTAGTGGTGGAAGAGACCATCAACGGTAAAGCGCTGTGGAATCAGCCTGCGGGTCATCTGGAAGCCGACGAGACGCTGGTCCAGGCCGCAAAACGCGAGCTGTGGGAAGAGACCGGCATTCATGCCGAACCGCAACACTTCATCCGATTACATCAGTGGATCGCGCCGGATAAAACGCCGTTTTTGCGCTTCCTGTTTGCCATTGAGCTTAGCGAAACGTGCGCCACTGAGCCGCACGACAGCGATATCGATCGCTGCCTGTGGGTGGATGCCGACACCATACTGGGGGCGACTAATCTGCGTTCGCCACTGGTGGCGGGAGAGCATTCGCAGCTACCTCACCGGCAATCGTCTGCCGCTGGAGACCATTGGGGAATTTAACTGGCCGTTTACAGAGGGTGTCAATGCCGGGGGCGCGTGATAGAATACGCCGCCTTGAAGTTCAATGTCGTGAGTATTCCAATGTCTGAAAGCCAAAAAAAAGTGATCGTCGGCATGTCCGGCGGCGTCGATTCTTCCGTATCAGCCTGGCTCCTGCTGCAACAGGGCTATAAGGTTGAAGGCCTGTTCATGAAGAACTGGGAAGAGGACGATGGCGAGGAATACTGTACCGCGGCGGAAGATCTGGCCGATGCGCAGGCGGTCTGCGACAAGCTCGGCATTGAACTGCACACCGTCAACTTTGCCGCAGAGTACTGGGATAACGTGTTCGAGCATTTCCTGGCTGAATACAAAGCCGGCCGCACGCCGAACCCGGATATTCTGTGCAACAAAGAGATCAAATTTAAAGCCTTCCTCGAATTCGCCGCTGAAGATCTGGGCGCTGACTACATCGCTACCGGCCACTACGTGCGTCGCGCTGATGTCAACGGCAAAAGCCAACTGCTGCGCGGCCTCGACGGCAACAAAGATCAGAGTTACTTCCTTTATACCCTCGGCCACGAACAGATTGCCCCAAAGCCTGTTCCCGGTGGGCGAGCTGGAAAAACCGGAAGTGCGTAAAATCGCTGAAGAGCTGGATCTGATCACCGCGAAGAAAAAAGACTCTACCGGTATCTGCTTTATCGGTGAGCGCAAATTCCGTGAGTTCCTTGGCCGCTATCTGCCTGCCCAGCCGGGCAACATCGTTACCGTGGATGGCGATGTCATTGGCGAGCACCAGGGACTGATGTACCACACCTTAGGCCAGCGTAAAGGGCTGGGGATCGGCGGCACCAAAGAGGGTAGCGAAGATCCGTGGTACGTTGTTGATAAAGACGTTGAAAATAACATTCTGATTGTGGCTCAGGGCCATGACCATCCGCGTCTGATGTCCATCGGCCTGATCGCGCAACAGCTGCACTGGGTTGACCGTGAGCCGCTGAAAGGCACGCTGCGCTGCACGGTGAAAACCCGTTACCGTCAGACCGATATTCCCTGCACCATTACCGCGCTGGACGATGAACGCATTGACGTGCGCTTTGACGAACCGGTTTCTGCCGTAACGCCGGGCCAGTCTGCTGTCTTCTACAGCGGTGAGATCTGCCTTGGCGGCGGTATTATTGAACAACGCCTGCCGCTGACTGCGGTTTAATACGATTACACACAGAAAGGAGCCAGTGTGGCGAAGAACTTTTATGACATCACCCTGGCACTGGCGGGAATTTGCCAGTCTGCCCGTCTGGTGCAACAGCTGGCACATCAGGGTCACTGTGATGCTGATGCCCTGCACGTTTCGCTCAACAGCGTCGTGGATTTGAACCCCAGTTCAACCCTCGGCGTCTTTGGTGGTAGCGAAGCGAATCTTCGCCTCGGTCTGGAAACCTTACTCGGTGTGTTAAATGCCAGTAGCCGTCAGGGGCTGAACGCGGAACTGACGCGCTATACCCTCAGCATGATGGTGCTGGAGCGCAAACTGAACGCCGCCAAAGGGGCCATGGACACTCTGGGCGATCGCATTTCAGGCCTTCAGCGTCAGCTTGATCATTTCGATTTGCAGTCAGAGACGTTACTCAGCGCCATGGCCGGTATTTATGTGGATGTTATCAGTCCACTGGGCCGCGGATCCAGGTCACCGGATCCCCTGCCGTCCTGCAAAGCCCGCAGGTACAGGCCAAAGTGCGCGCCTCAACTGCTGGCCGGTATTCGTGCCGCGGTACTGTGGCAACAGGTTGGCGGTGGCCGCCTGCAGTTAATGTTTTATCGTAATCGCCTGACGACTCAGGCAAAACAAATTCTTGCTCATTGTTTAACCTCCCGGAGTTGCGAATTATGGAATTATCCTCACTGACCGCCGTTTCCCCTGTCGATGGACGCTACGGCGATAAAGTCAGCGCGCTGGCGCGGGATCTTCAGCGAATATGGTCTGCTGAAATTCCGTGTACAAGTTGAAGTACGCTGGCTGCAAAAGCTGGCTGCACAGCAGCGATCGCGGAAGTTCCTGCTTTTGACAGCCAGGCAAACGATTACCTTGATAAAATCGTGGCAGAATTCAATGAAGAAGACGCCGCGCGTATCAAAACCATCGAGCGCACCCACCAACCACGACGTGAAAGCGTTGAGTATTTCCTGAAAGAGAAAGTGGCCAACGTCCGGCGCTGCACGCGGTATCTGAATTTATTCACTTCGCCTGTACTTCAGAAGATATCAACAACCTCTCCCATGCGCTGATGCTCTCTACCGCACGTCAGGAAGTGGTCCTGCCGTACTGGCGCAAAAATCATCGACGCGGTAAAAGCCCTGGCGGTGGAGTAATCGCGATATTCCGCTGCTCTCCCGTACTCACGGTCAGCCAGCCACCCCGTCCACCATCGGTAAAGAGATGGCTAACGTCGCCTACCGTATGGAGCGTCAGTACCGCCAGCTGGAGCAGGTGGAGATCCTCCGGCAAAATTAACGGTGCCGTCGGTAACTACAACGCGCACATGGTTGCCTACCCGGAAGTGGACTGGCACCAGTTCAGCGAGGAGTTTGTCACCTCTCTGGGCCATCCAGTGGAACCCCGTACACCACCCAGATTGAACCGCACGACTATATCGCCGAGCTGTTTGACTGCATCGCGCGTTTCAACACCATCCTGATCGACTTCGACCGTGATGTGTGGGGCTACATCGCCCTGAACCACTTCAAGCAGAAGACCATCGCGGGTGAAATCGGCCTCGTCCACCATGCCGCATAAGGTTAACCCAATCGACTTCCGAAAACTCCGAAGGCAACCTGGGTCTGGCGAACGCCATGCTGCAACACATGGCCAGCCAAACTGCCGGTTTCCCCGCTGGCAGCGCGACCTGACGGACTCCACCGTGCTGCGTAACCTCGGCGTGGGCATTGGCTACGCGCTGATTGCGTATCAGTCCACCCTGAAGGGCCGTAAGCAAGCTGGAAGTGAACCGCGAGCGCCTGCTCGACGAGCTGGATCACAACTGGGAAGTGCTGGCAGAGCCGATCCAGACCGGTGATGCGTCGCTATGGCATCGAAAAACCGTACGAGAAACTGAAAGAGCTGAACCCGCGGTAAGCGCGTGGACCGCCGAAGGCATGAAACAGTTTATCGACGGTCTGGAACTGCCAGAAGACGAGAAAACCCGCCTGAAAGCGATGACCCCGGCCAACTACATCGGTCGCGCCATTGCGATGGTTGATGAGCTGAAATAATGCTTTTTGCCCTCTTTCCACCCGGAAAAGAGGGTTGCTTCCCCTCCGGTTTACGAAATGTTTATCCCCGCCGCAACATAATCAGCGTTAAACTATTCTGACCATTCATATTAGGGAGAAGCGATGATGCGCGTACTGGTTGTTGAGGATAATGCGTTGCTACGTCATCACCTGAAGGTCCAGCTTCAGGAAATGGGGCATCAGGTGGACGATGCCGAAGATGCAAAAGAAGCCGATTACTATCTCAATGAACACCTGCCCGATATCGCCATCGTTGACCTGGGTCTGCCCGATGAAGATGGCCTGTCGCTGATCCGCCGCTGGCGCAGCCACGATGTGTCACTACCGGTGCTGGTCCTGACCGCCCGCGAAGGCTGGCAGGATAAGGTTGAAGTCCTGAGTGCCGGGGCGGATGACTACGTCACCAAACCCTTTCATATCGAAGAAGTCGCCGCCCGTATGCAGGCATTGATGCGCCGCAACAGCGGTCTGGCTTCACAGGTGATCTCCATTCCGCCGTTTCAGGTCGATCTCTCCCGCCGGGAACTCGCTATCCATGACGAGGTGATTAAGCTTACCGCCTTTGAATACACCATCATGGAGACGTTGATCCGCAACAGCGGCAAAGTGGTAAGCAAAGATTCGTTGATGCTCCAGCTCTATCCCGACGCGGAGCTGCGTGAAAGCCACACCATTGACGTTCTGATGGGTCGCCTGCGCAAGAAAATACAGGCGCAGTACCCGGAGGATGTCATCACCACCGTGCGCGGTCAGGGCTACCTGTTCGAATTACGCTAAATGAAAAAACTCTTTCGTCACTTTCTGCCTCTGTCGCTGCGCTTTCGTTTTCTGCTGGCGACGGCGGTGGTGGTGCTGGTGCTCTCGCTGGCCTACGGGATGGTCGCGCTGGTGGGCTACAGCGTCAGTTTCGACAAAACTACCTTCCGCCTGCTGCGCGGGGAGAGCAATCTGTTCTATACCCTCGCGAAATGGGAAGAACAAACAAATCAGCATCGATATGCCGGAACATCTGGATCACCAGAGTCCAACCATGTCGCTGATTTACAATGAAAAAAGGCAAGCTGCTGTGGGCGCAGCGCGATGTGCCCTGGCTGATTAACAGCATCCGCCCGGAGTGGTTAAAGGCCAATGGTTTTCATGAGCTGGAGGCGGATGTGGATGCCACCAGCGCACTGGTGGGTAACGATCGGAACATGCAGAAAGAGCTGGCTGAGATCCGCGAGGATGACGACAACAGTGAGCTGACCCACTCGGTGGCAGTCAATATTTATCCCGCCACTATCACCATGCCGCAGCTGACGATTGTGGTTATCGACACCATTCCGGTCGAGCTGAAACGCTCTTATATGGTATGGAACTGGTTTGTGTATGTGCTGGCCGCCAACCTGCTACTGGTGATCCCTCTCCTGTGGCTGGCCGCCTGGTGGAGCCTGCGACCCATTGAGTCACTGGCAAAAGAGGTGCGCGAGCTGGAAGAGCATCATCGCGAGAATCTCGACCCGAACACCACGCGGGAGCTGACCAGCCTGGTGAGCAACCTGAACCGGCTGCTGAAAAGCGAGCGTGAGCGTTACGACAAATACCGTACCACCCTGACCGATCTGACGCACAGCCTGAAAACCCCGCTGGCGGTGATGCAAAGCACAATGCGATCCCTGCGCAGCGCGAAGCTCAGCGCCGATGAGGCAGAACCGGTGATGCTTGAGCAGATCAGCCGTATCTCACAGCAGATCGGTTACTACCTGCATCGCGCCAGTATGCGTACTGGCAGTACACTTCTGAGCCGGGAGCTGCACCCCGTCGCCCCACTGCTGGACAGCCTGACCTCGGCTCTGAATAAGGTCTATCAGCGCAAGGGGGTGAACATTACTCTCGATATCTCGCCTGAAATCAGCTTCGTGGGCGAAAAGAATGACTTTATGGAAGTAATGGGCAATCTGCTCGATAACGCCTGTAAATACTGTCTGGAGTTTGTCGAAGTCTCTGCCCGTCAGGGTGAAGATCAGCTGCACATTATTGTGGAGGACGACGGCCCTGGGATCCCGCAGGGCAAACGCGACCAGGTCTTCGATCGTGGGCAGCGTGCCGACACCTTACGCCCTGGACAGGGGGTTGGTCTGTCGGTTTGCGCGCGATATTGTTGAGCAGTACGGCGGCCGGATCGATACGGGCGACAGTCTGCTGGGCGGCGCGCGGATGGAAGCCATTTTTGCCCGCCAGCACCTGATAAGCGACGAGAGTTAAGCCTTCGGGTGAAAAAAGCGTGATTCTCCCACGCAGCCCGCCAAGCTTCCGTTATAATCCGTGTCAGTAAAAGCCTGCGGAATATAAATATGGATTATCAATTAGCCCTTAACTGGCCCGACTTTATCGAACGTTACTGGCAAAAACGCCCGGTGGTTCTGAAACGCGGCATCACCAATTTCGTCGATCCCATCTCTCCCGATGAACTGGCCGGCCTGGCCATGGAGAGCGAAGTCGACAGCCGCCTCGTCAGCCATAACGAAGGGAAATGGCAGGTCAGCCACGGTCCGTTTGAAAGCTTCGATCATCTGGGCGAGAACAACTGGTCCCTGCTTGTGCAGGCGGTCAACCACTGGCACCAGCCTGCCGCAGCCCTGATGCAGCCGTTCCGCGCCCTGCCCGACTGGCGGATGGACGATCTGATGATCTCCTTCTCCGTGCCAGGAGGCGGCGTTGGTCCGCATCTGGATCAGTACGACGTATTTATCATCCAGGGCACCGGCCGTCGCCGCTGGCGCGTGGGTGAAAAGGTGCCGATGAAACAACACTGCCCGCACCCGGACCTGCTGCAGGTCGATCCTTTTGTCGGCATCATCGACGAAGAGCTGGAGCCGGGCGATATTCTCTATATCCCGCCAGGCTTCCCGCACGAGGGTTACTCCCTCGAGAACTCGATGAACTATTCGGTGGGCTTCCGCGCCCCAAGTGGCCGCGAGATGATCAGCGGGTTTGCCGATTACGTTCTGCAGCGCGAGCTGGGCAGCCATCGCTTCAGCGACCCGGATGTGCCATCGCGTGAGCATCCGGCAGATATCCTGCCCGAAGAGCTGGATAAACTGCGCGGCATGATGTTGGATCTGATCAACCAGCCGCAGCATTTCAATCAGTGGTTCGGGGAATTTATCAGTCAGTCCCGTCACGAGCTGGACGTCTCTCTGCCGGAGCCGCCGTATCAGCCAGATGAGATTTACGATGCGCTGCAACAGGGCGACAAGCTGGTACGTCTGGGTGGCTTGCGCGTGTTACGCATTGGCGAAGAGGTGTACGTCAACGGCGAACAGCTGGATTCCCCGCACCGCCCGGCGCTGGAAGCACTGGCGAGCCACACGGTGCTGACGGCCAACACGTTCGGTGAGGCCCTGGAAGATCCGTCGTTCCTGGCCATGCTGGCGGCGCTGGTCAACAGCGGATACTGGTTCTTCGAAGACTGAGTCGAGTTGCCCGGTGGCGCTGCGCTAACCGGGCCTGCAAAACCGTAAGCCGGGTATGGCATCGCTGCCACCCGGCTTTTTTTATCGGCGCGTCCTGGCGCCACAGGGTTACTGCTGTTTCGCCGTTAGCTCGGCGATCCGCACAATCACCTGTACCGCTTTCTCCATTCCCTCGAGGGTCACGAACTCATGCTTGCCATGATAGTTGTAGCCACCGGTGAACAGATTCGGGCACGGCAATCCCATAAAGGAGAGCTGTGCGCCGTCAGTGCCGCCACGGATGGGTTTTAGCTGCGGTTCGACGCCACAGTCGCGCATCGCCTGCTGCGCCACCTCAAGAATGTACGGATGCTCGATCACCTTTTCATGCATATTGTAATAGCTGTCCTCAATGATCAGCTCAATGTAGCAATCCGGGTGTAGCCCTTTGCCCACCTTTTTGGCGATGTCCATCATCCTGCGTTTGCGCGCTTCAAAGCCGTCGCGGTTAAAATCGCGGATGATGTAGTGCATGTCCGCGCGATCGACCGTTCCTTTGATGCTGGTGAGGTGGTAGAACCCCTCATAGCCTTCGGTTTGTTCCGGGCTTTCATCTGCCGGGACTTCGGCATGAATACGGGCCGCCAGCGACAGCGCATTCACCATCACCCCTTTCGCCGTGCCCGGGTGGACGTTGTTGCCAACGATGCGGATATTGACCGACGCCGCATTGAAGTTTTCAAACTCCAGCTCGCCCACGCCGCCACCGTCAACGGTATAGGCCCAGCGGGCATCGAACGCTTCAACGTCGAAATGCTTCGCCCCTTTGCCGACCTCTTCATCCGGGGTAAAGGCCACGCGAATATCACCGTGCGGTACATTGTTGTGCTTCAGCACCGCCAGCGCGGTCATGATCTCGGCCACGCCGGCTTTATCATCGGCACCGAGCAGCGTTTTGCCATCGGTGGTGATAAGCGTCTGCCCGAGCAGCTGGTGTAGCACCGGGAACATCACCGGGGAGAGCACTTCGTCGCCAACCCCCAGCGCAATATCGCCGCCGCGATAGTTCTCAACAATCTGCGGATTTACGTTTTTACCGCTAAAATCCGGTGAGGTATCAACATGGGAAATAAAACCAATCGCCGGAATATCACCGCTGACACTGGCGGGGAGCGTCCCCATCACCGTCCCTTTTTCACTTAACGTGACGTTGACCAGACCTAATTCTTCCAGTTGCGCCTTTAACAGGTGTAACAGTTTCCATTGTCCTTCGGTGCTCGGCACCTGGCGGACACCCGGTTTAGATTGGGTATCCAGCGATACGTACTGTAAAAAACGCTCAAGCAATTTATCCATGCAGTCACCCTCACTTTTTGTGACAACATTATCAGTAAGCATCAAAACCCAAATATTGCGTCAGGTCACTTTTATCCCGTTAACGAGAGTTTTTCCGTTTTGTCGCAGCTATCGCTAATAAATGTAGCTTATCAATGGGTAACAAGGATTGGCGATTACGGAGTATTCCCGTAGAATGTCCGCCCTCATTACGTTTCACCAAGGTGGCTAACCACAAACCCCGCTGCGATAAGTATCTGCAGCGTCGATATGGGACTGAATCAAAAATTGAATACACAACCAGCTTCACTGTCACCGTTGGTGCAATTGGCCGGAATTCGTAAAAGCTTTGACGGAAAAACCGTCATTTCCGACCTCGATTTAACGATCAACAACGGCGAGTTTCTTACGCTGCTTGGCCCGTCGGGCTGCGGTAAAACGACAGTGCTTCGCCTTATCGCCGGGCTGGACAACGTCGATCATGGTCACATCCATCTTGAAGATCAGGACATCACTCAGGTTCCTGCTGAACATCGTCACGTCAATACCGTCTTTCAAAGTTACGCCCTTTTCCCGCATATGACGGTTTTCGAAAACGTCGCCTTTGGCCTGCGGATGCAAAAAACTCCTGCCAGCGAAATCACGCCCCGCGTCACCGAGGCTCTGCGCATGGTGCAGCTGGAGACCTTCGCACAGCGTAAGCCACACCAGCTGTCGGGTGGACAGCAACAGCGCGTCGCCATCGCCCGTGCGGTGGTCAATAAGCCGCGCCTGCTGTTGCTGGATGAGTCGCTTTCCGCGCTGGATTACAAGTTGCGTAAGCAGATGCAGAACGAGTTAAAGGCACTGCAGCGTAAGCTCGGGATCACCTTTGTCTTTGTCACCCACGATCAGGAAGAGGCCCTGACCATGTCGGATCGCATCGTGGTGATGCGCGACGGCAAAATCGAACAAGACGGCACGCCACGCGAGATCTACGAAGAGCCGAAAAACCTGTTTGTCGCCAGCTTTATTGGCGAAATCAATATCTTCAGTGCTACGGTTATTGAACGCCTCGATGACCAGCGGGTGCTGGCCAATGTCGAAGGCCGTGCCTGCAACATCTTCGTCAACTTTGCCGTAGAGCCAGGACAGCAGCTTAACGTTCTGTTGCGCCCGGAAGATCTGCGCGTCGATGAGATCCACGACGAGACCGAAGTCGAGGGCTTGATCGGCTACATTCGCGAGCGCAACTACAAAGGGATGACGCTCGAATCGGTGGTTGAACTGGAAAACGGCAAGATGGTGATCGTGAGTGAGTTCTTTAACGAGGACGATCCTGATTTCGACCATTCGCTCAATCAGAAAATGGTCATTAACTGGGTAGAAAGCTGGGAGGTTGTGCTGGCTGATGAAGAACACAAGTAAGTTCCAGAATGTGGTGATCGCCACTATCGTCGGTTGGCTTGTGTTGTTTGTCTTTTTACCCAACCTGATGATCATTGCCACCAGCTTTTTGACCCGCGATGACGCCCATTTCGTCTCGCAGGTCTTTACGCTGGAAAACTACGCGCGCCTGCTCGATCCGCTCTATTTCCAGGTGCTGCTCCATTCACTCAATATGGCGCTCATCGCCACCCTGGCCTGCCTGGTGCTGGGCTATCCCTTCGCCTGGTTTCTGGCGAAGCTGCCGCAAAAGGTGCGCCCGCTGCTGCTGTTTCTGCTGATTGTGCCCTTCTGGACCAACTCGCTGATCCGCATTTATGGCCTGAAGATTTTCCTCAGCACCAAAGGTTACCTGAACGCCTTTCTGCTCTGGCTGGGGGGTGATCGACACCCCGATCCGCATTATGTTTACCCCCGGAGCGGTGATTATTGGGCTGGTCTATATCCTGCTGCCGTTTATGGTGATGCCGCTCTACTCCAGTATCGAGAAGCTGGATAAACCCTTACTGGAAGCGGCGAGAGATCTGGGTGCCAGCAAACTGCAAACCTTTATCCGCATCATCATTCCGCTGACCATGCCGGGGATCATCGCCGGCTGCCTGCTGGTAATGCTGCCGGCGATGGGGCTGTTCTACGTCTCCGACCTGATGGGCGGGGCAAAGAACCTGCTGATTGGCAACGTCATCAAGAGCCAGTTCCTGAACATTCGCGACTGGCCGTTCGGCTCGGCCACCAGCATTACCCTGACGGTGGTCATGGGGCTGATGCTGCTGGTCTACTGGCGTGCTTCGCGCTTGCTTAACAATAAGGGTGAACTCGGATGATCGGTCGACTGCTCCGTGGCGGTTTTATGACCGCCATTTATGCGTATCTCTACATTCCGATCATTATTCTGATCGTCAACTCGTTTAACAGCTCGCGCTTCGGCATCAACTGGCAGGGGTTTACTACCCAGTGGTACATCCTGCTGATGAATAACGATAGCCTGCTTCAGGCGGCGCAACACTCGCTGACCATGGCCATTATCTCGGCCACCTTCGCCACCCTGATTGGCTCCCTGACCGCGGTGGCGCTCTACCGCTACCGTTTTCGCGGTAAGCCCTTCGTCAGCGGGATGCTGTTTGTGGTGATGATGTCCCCGGACATCGTGATGGCCATTTCCCTGCTGGTGCTGTTTATGCTACTGGGGGTGCAACTGGGCTTCTGGTCGCTGCTCTTCTCGCACATCACCTTCTGCCTGCCGTTTGTGGTAGTGACGGTCTACTCCCGTCTGAAAGGCTTTGATGTCAGGATGCTGGAAGCGGCAAAAGATTTGGGTGCCAGCGAAATGACTATCCTGCGCAAAATTATTCTGCCGCTGGCGATGCCCGCGGTGGCCGCGGGATGGCTGCTCAGCTTTACCCTGTCGATGGATGACGTGGTGGTTTCGTCGTTCGTCACCGGACCGAGCTATGAAATTCTGCCGTTGAAGATCTATTCAATGGTGAAAGTCGGCGTATCACCGGAGGTGAACGCGCTGGCGACCATTCTGTTGATGTTATCGCTGGTTCTGGTGATTGCCAGCCAGCTTGTTGCTCGTGATACAACAAAATCTCAGGGGACAGTGAAATGAAAAAAATGCTTGCCGCCGCGGCACTGGTGCTCGGAATGGGCGCTGCGCACGCAGACGACAGTAAAACGCTCTACTTCTACAACTGGACCGAGTATGTGCCGCCAGGCCTGCTGGAGCAGTTCACCAAAGAGACGGGCATCAAGGTTATCTATTCCACCTACGAGTCGAATGAAACCATGTATGCCAAGCTCAAAACCTATAAAGACGGCGCTTACGATCTGGTGGTTCCCTCGACCTATTTCGTCGACAAGATGCGCAAAAGAGGGCATGATCCAGAAGATCGACAAAACGAAGCTAACCAATTTTTCAAACCTCGATCCTGAGATGCTCAACAAGCCGTTTGACCCGAATAATGACTACTCTATCCCCTACATCTGGGGCGCGACAGCAATCGGCATCAACAGCGAGGCAATGGATCCTAAAACGGTAACCCGCTGGGCAGACCTGTGGAAACCGGAATACAAAGGCGGTTTACTGCTGACCGACGACGCGCGCGAAGTGTTCCAGGTGGCGCTGCGTAAGCTGGGTTACTCCGGCAATACCACCGATCCGAAAGAGATCGAAGCGGCCTATCACGAGCTGCAAAAACTGATGCCAAACGTCGCGGCCTTCAACTCCGATAACCCGGCTAACCCGTATATGGAAGGGGAAGTTAACGTGGGGATGGTGTGGAACGGTTCGGCCTACGTGGCGCGTCAGGCGGGTACACCGCTTGAAGTGGTGTGGCCTGAAGAGGGCGCATCTTCTGGATGGACAGCCTCTCCATTCCGGCCAATGCCAAAAAACGTGGACGGGGCGCTGAAGCTGATTAACTTCCTGCTGGCGCCCGGATGTGGCGAAACAGGTGGCAGAAACCATCGGCTACCCGACGCCAAACCTGGCCGCCCGCAAGCTGCTCAGCCCGGCCGTGGCGAACGACAAATCGCTCTACCCGGATGCCGCAACCATCAGTAAAGGCGAGTGGCAGAATGATGTGGGCGACGCCAGCCGTCTGTATGAAGAGTATTACCAGAAGTTGAAGGCGGGTCGTTAATCCCCTGCGCCCTGATGCCCTCTCCCGCAGGGAGAGGGTGATAGCGTTGCAGGCCGGGTAAGCGAAGCGTTACCCGGCAAATCTCCCTGTTATAACCCTTTCAGCCAGTTTATCCACAAAGGTCGGCACCACTTCGCTCGCCAGTCCATAGGTTTTTTCTTCAAATTCGCTGCCGACCTGGCTCGGCTCCAGGTTCAGCTCCACCGTATGCGCCCCGTGCAGCTTCGCCTCGTGGACGAATCCTGCCGCCGGATAAACATGCCCGGAGGTGCCAATGGCGATAAACACATCCGCCATCGCCAGCGCGCTATAGATCTCGTCCATGCCCAGCGGCATTTCGCCAAACCAGACCACGTGCGGGCGCAGCGGGGACGGGAACTGGCAGCAGTGGCATTTGTCATCAAGGGTGACATCGCCGGTCCAGTTAAATACCTGGGCCGCTACCGGAACACCGCACCTTCAGCAGTTCGCCGTGCATATGGATCACGTTGCGGTTGCCCGCGCGCTCATGCAGGTTATCGATATTCTGCGTCACCAGCAGAAAACGGTCTCCCAGCGCCTCTTCCAGCTTTGCCAGCGCCAGATGCGCCGCGTTAGGGGCAATTTCCGGCGACTGCAGCTGGCGACGGCGGGCATTGTAGAATTCTTGCACCAGTTGCGGGTTACGGGCGAAGCCTTCCGGCGTCGCCACATCCTCAACGCGATGCTCTTCCCACAGCCCGTCGGTGGCGCGGAAGGTTCGAATGCCCGACTCGGCGGAGATCCCCGCCCCGGTCAGGACCAACACTCTTGGCTTTTCCATCAATTCTGGCAGTACCCTGTCTCTGAAGAAAATCCGCTGACGTAAGCGTTCACGCAAGCGACGTTTGTTTCGACGAAAACGGCTGAGTCGATGTGACCGACGCGACAACATAATAACCTCGTATGGCTAACGGGTGAGATGGAGGAACGCGGCACCGCGCATCCCTCCGGCATCGCCATGGCGCGCGCGCTCAATGCGCGGCACGCGGGCGACCGGCAACAGATGACGCGGCAGCCGACCGGATAACCGCTCGGCGATGGCCGTAAAGTTCGATAATCCCCCGCCGATCACCAGCAGGTCAGGATCGACAATGGTCAGGATGTTGCCCAGACACACGGCAAGCAGATCGAGATAGCGTTCCACGTGCTCAATGGCCTGTTCATCACCTTGCTCCCACAGCGTAATGATTTCTGGCGCCTGTCGTTTTTGATGATAGAAGTGTTCATAAAGCCACGCAAATCCCCCGCCTGAGAGATAGTTTTCGATGCAGCCATGCTGGCCGCAGCCGCAGCGGAGCAGCGGGAAATCGCGCCCGACGACCTCCAGCGCATCCACCGGCAGGCGAATATGGCCAAATTCGCCGGTGATATAGCTGCGCCCGGTAACCGGTTTACCCTCAACAATAATCCCGCCACCGACGCCGGTACCGAGGATCAACCCCATCACCAGCGGATACTGCCGGAACTCGTCATCCCAGGCTTCAGAAAGGGCAAAACAGTTGGCGTCGTTGTCGAGGCGCACGTCGCGATCAAGCAGTCGGGTCAGGTCGGCGCGCAGCGGCTTACCGCTGGCAGCAGGGACATTGGCAGCATACAGCTTGCCGTCGTCGGTCTCCGGCATCCCCGGAATGCCAATCCCCACCGACCCCTTCACGCCGAAGCGTTCATCGGCCTGGGCCACCAGTGCGGCAATAGCGGTTAAGAATTCATCGTAACTTTCGCGCGGGGTGGGAACACGGGTTTCCCACTGCAATTTGAGCTGGGTATCGAATACCCCCCAGGGCAATTTTGGTGCCGCCAATATCAAATCCATAATACATAGTGCATTCCTCTTTCTGATCTGGCGGCTATACACCTTATCCTTCAGGCTGCTTTCTGCGTTGGCGGCGTCTGTTTACCCCAGCCACTTACCGGTGTAAGCGTCCGGGGCTTCACAGACTTGCCATCCTGATGCACCCCGAATGATGCGTGTCTAAGACGACCAGTCATGACGTAAAATTACTGGCCACTTAATACCCTCGCCGGATCGATCTTGCTTGCGCGACGCGCCGGATACCAGCTCGCCAACAGACTCAGCAACAGGGCCGTGACCAGTACATAAACGACGTCCAGCCAGTGTAATTCTGATGGCAGGAAGTCAATAAAATAGATGTCGCCAGACAGGAACTGATGGCCGATAAGGGCCTCAATGCCGTTGATGATTGGCGTCAGCTGGAGCGAAACCACCACGCCGATCACCACGCCGCACAGGCTGCCGAACAGCCCCGCCAGCAGACCATACCAGACGAAAATGGCACGAATAAGACCGTCTTTCGCCCCGAGCGTACGCAGCACCGCGATGTCGCCGCTTTTGTCTTTTACCGCCATCACCAGGGTAGAGACGATGTTGAAGCAGGCCACGCCGATTACCAGCACCATCGCCAGGTACATGATGGCGCGGATCATCTGGATATCACGATACATATACCCGTAAGTGCCGATCCAGCTCTTGATGTAGACATAGCTATTGGTCACTTCCCCGGCGTCGCGCACCAGCTTGTTGGCGTTAAAGACGTCGTTAACCTTCAGCGCGATACCGGTGACGCTGCTGCCCATGTCCAGATACTGGCGCGCATCTTCCAGCGGCACCATGGCAAAGCTGTGATCCAGCTGGCCGCTCAGTTGCAGAATACCGGTGACGTGCAGGCGTACGCGTTTCGGCTGCTGGAGCTTATGATCGGCGCTGGCGTTAGGGATCATGATCGATACCCAGTCGCCCTGCTTCACTTTCAGCGCATCGGCCACGCCTTTGCCGATAATGATCTGCTGTTCGCCTGCTTTAAAGTTCGCCCAGGCCTCTTTCTGAATAAACTGCGGCAGCGCGCTGAGTTTCTCTTCCTGACGCGGGTTGACCCCTTTAACCTGGATGGCGCGCAGGTTCGCCCCGCTCTCCACCAGCCCGGTAAAATTGATGTACGGTGCGGCAGCAGCAATACCCGGCACCTTTTCTACTTTGTTTAGCGCCTCTTCCCAGTTATTCCAGGGCTGATTCACCGGCTCAATTTCACCGTGTGGAACGACCGCCAGAATACGGTTGTTCAGCTCGCGCTCGAAGCCGTTCATGGCGCTGAGACCGACGATCAGCACCGCCACCCCCAGCGCAATGCCGATGGTGGAGATAACGGAGATCAGCGACACCATGCCGCCGCGGACGACGGCCCCGGCTAAAACGCAGGCCGATGAGTAACGATAACGGGGAAGCCATCAATCCGCTCCCATCAGGGTCAGCTCGGTATTCAGGTGACCGTCACGCATCTCCAGCTGGCGGGACATCCGTTTTGCCAGTTGCAGGTCGTGGGTCACCACCAGAAATGCGGTGCCCTGCGAGGCGTTCAGCTCCCCGAGAAGCTGGAAAATGCTGTCGGCGTTGCGGGCGTCGAGGTTACCGGTCGGTTCATCCGCCAGCACCAGGCGCGGGTTGTTGACCAGCGCACGGGCAATCGCCACACGCTGACGCTCGCCGCCGGAGAGTTCTGACGGGCGATGATTGCCGCGATGGCCGAGACCTACTGCCTTCAGCATATCGCTGGCGCGGGCGTTGATTTCAGCAGGTTTCTTTTTACCGATCAGCAGCGGCATCGCCACGTTTTCCAGCGCCGTAAAGTCCGGCAGCAGGTGGTGGAACTGATAGATAAAGCCCAGCTCGCGGTTACGCAGATCGGCTTTGGCGCTCGACGACATTGAACTCAGGGGCGTACCGGAAAACACCACATCCCCGGAGGTTGGGGTATCCAGCCCGCCGAGCAGGTGCAGTAAGGTACTTTTCCCGGAGCCGGAGGTGCCGACAATCGCCATCATCTCCCCTTCCCCGACGCTGAAGCTGACATTGTGCAGGACATCCGTCTGCACCGTGCCTTCCTGATAGCGTTTGCACAGGTTGTCGCATTGCAACAGGATCTTATTCATAACGTAAAGCCTCAGCGGGTTGGGTGGCGGCAGCGCGCCATGAAGGATAAAGCGTGGAGAGTAAGGCAATGACCATCGCCACCAGGGCGATACCAACGACCTGCAGCGGCTCAATGGCCACCGGCAGTGCCGCGCCATCAAGAAACGCGCCGATGATCGGCATCAGATTGTTCAGCTGGCTGGCGAGCAGCGTACCGAGTACCGCCCCCAGTAACGCGCCAACAATCCCGGCGCTGGCACCCTGCACCATAAACACGGCCATGATCTGTCCGCGGCGTCAGCCCCCTGGGTTTGTAAAATCGCCACTTCGCCCTGCTTCTCCATCACCATCAGGCCAAGCGAGGTAATAATGTTAAACGCAGCGACCGCCACAATCAGGCTCAGCAGCAGGCCCATCATGTTCTTTTCCATCCGCACAGCCTGGAACAGCTCGCCCTTACGTTCGCGCCAGTCCTGCCATTTGGTGCCTTCCGGCAGGGTTTGCTGGCTCAGGACATCGACTTTCAGCGGCTCGTTAAGCCACAGACGCCAGCCGGTAATATTGCCGAGCGGGTAGCGCATCAGGCGCGAGGCGTCCTGAATATTGACCAGCATCTGATAGCCGTCCACTTCGCTATTAGCAGCAAACGTGCCGATGACGTTAAACAGGCGCTGGCTTGGCAGACGCCCCATCGGGGTGAACTGGCTTGGCGGAAGGGACCATCACCCGCAGCTGATCGCCGCGGTTGACGCCAAGCTGGCCGGCCAGCTGTTCGCCAAGGATCACATTGTACTGGCCGGGAGCGAGATCGCTTTGTTTAACATTAACCAGAAACGGCGTCAGGGGTCCTTTTGCGCCGGGTCGATACCGAGCATCACCCCGACCGCCACGCTGCGCGCGCTCTGCAGCACCACATCACCGGAGGTGATCGGCGCCACCCGGCTCACGCCCTGCAGTTTTACGGCGCTTTCTGGCAGCTTTTGTGGGTCCACCGAACCGCTGCTGGATGAGAGAATGGCCTGCGGCATCAGCCCCAGAATATTATTTTGCAGCTCGCGCTCGAAGCCGTTCATGACGGACATTACCGTCACCAGCGCCATCACGCCAAGCGTAATGCCGATGGTTGAAAGCCAGGAGACAAAGCGACCGAAACGGTCCGCGGCGCGCCCACGCATATAACGTAAGCCCTATGAAAAGTGCGACAGGTTGGTACATGAAATCCGTCTGTTTGCTGGTAGCAGACCCACGAGTATATAAGCGAATCCGCTAAGGGTAAATGACTGATACCCGAAGCTTTGATAATCAATTATCCGAAAAATCTGGCTAAATCAAGGCAGTAACCGCTACCTGCCCCTCCGCTTCCTCCCCCTTACTTTGCAGTTTTTCTGAAAATCGTCCGCTTACAGACTCTTACCCGTTACATCCCGCCAGCGGCTGAACACACTTACCCGTTCGATGACGATGAAAAACAGGACCCGGTAAGCGATGAAACAAAAAGCACTATGGATTAACCAGATAAAGGGGTTGTGCATCTGCCTGGTGGTTATTTACCACTCGGTGATCACCTTTTATCCCCACCTTGAGGCCCTGCACGCTCCGCTTTCGGTGCTGCTCGCCAAATGTTGGGTGACGTTTAATCTTTATCTCGCCCCCCTTCCGTATGCCGGTTGTTCTTCTTTATCTCAGGGTATCTGGTGCGGCGCTATATTGACGAGGTGGACTGGAAAACCTGCGTGGATAAACGGCTCTGGAGCATTATCTGGGTTCTGGCACTGTGGGGTGTGTTGGCAGTGGCAGGCATTGACCCATATGAATGCGTGGCTGGCACCGGATCGGGATCTCAATACCGCGTCGAACGCTGCCTATGCCGACTCGCTGAGTGGCTTTATCACCGGAATGCTCACCGCCAGCACCAGCCTGTGGTACCTCTATGCGCTGGTGGTCTATTTCACCCTCTGCAAGCTGCTGAGCCGCTGGAAGCTGCCGCTCATTGGACTGTTGGCGCTGGTCAGCATCGCGATTAATTTTCTGCCGCTGCCGTGGTGGGGGATGAACAGCGTGGTGCGCAATATGATCTATTACAGCCTCGGTGCCTGGTATGGGGTGCAGCTGATGGCGTGGATGCAGGCCCGGGTATGGCGGCGTGACGCGCTGGCGGTAGCGGCGTTTGGCGTGGTCTCCGTGGTGCTGTGGTTCGTCGGGGTTCCCCTGCCGCTGTCGCTGCTGTCGATTCTGCTGATCATGGCCCTTTTCTACCGCTTTGAGCAGCGTTTTTCCGTCAGCCCTGACAACCTGCTGAACGTGGTTGGCTCGAACACCATTGCGATCTACACCACCCACCGCATTCTGATCGAAGGGGTCAGCCTGTTTATGATCCACCAGCTGAACAGCGGAACCTGGCCGGTGTGGGCGGAGTTGACGGTGGTGCTGTTGTATCCCTTTGCCAGCCTGCTGGTCTGCACCCTTGTGGGACTGGGCGCGCGTAAACTCTCCACTGCGCTGACCGGAGATTTCTTCTTTAGCCCGCCTGCCCGTCTGACGCCGGTTCAGGCCACGCGCTAGCGCCCCTGCGGGGGCGTCTTCACGCTGCGTGCGGTTACGATTTGCTAATGTAAAACGATCAAGGATAATAAAGACATTGTGTATCAGTGATATGCCCACTAAGAGATCCTGACAAAGCCATGCCTGAACAATATCGTTTTTCCCTGCCCGGCAAAGCGGGCGACCAACGCCAGTTGGGTGAACTGACCGGCGCAGCCTGCGCCACGCTGGTTGCGGAAATTGCAGAGCGTCATCAGGGGCCAGTGGTGCTGGTCGCGCCGGATATGCAAAACGCCCTGCGCCTGCATGATGAGATCCGCCAGTTTACCGATCAGCTGGTTACCAGTCTTGCCGACTGGGAGACCCTGCCCTACGACAGCTTCTCGCCGCATCAGGAGATTATCTCCTCACGTCTGTCCACGCTCTATCAACTGCCCACGATGCAGCGCGGCGTGCTGATTGTGCCGGTCAATACCCTGATGCAGCGCGTCTGCCCGCACAGCTATCTGCACGGCCATGCGCTGGTGATGAAAAAGGGCCAGCGTCTGTCGCGGGATGCACTGCGCGTCCAGCTCGACAGCGCAGGTTATCGCCATGTGGATCAGGTGATGGAGCACGGGGAGTACGCCACCCGCGGCGCCCTGCTCGATCTCTTCCCGATGGGTAGCGCGCTGCCGTATCGCCTGGATTTCTTCGATGATGAGATCGACAGCCTGCGCCTGTTTGACGCTGACACCCAGCGTACGCTGGAGGAAGTGGAGGCCATCAACCTGCTGCCAGCGCACGAGTTCCCGACCGACAAAGCCGCCATCGAACTGTTCCGCAGCCAGTGGCGCGACAAAGTTTGAGGTCAAGCGCGATGCCGAGCATATCTATCAACAGGTGAGCAAAGGCACCCTGCCGACGGGGATCGAGTACTGCAGCCGCTGTTCTTCAGCGAGCCGCTGCCGCCCTGTTCAGCTATTTCCCGGCCAATACGCTGGTGCTCAACACCGGCGATCTGGAAGCCAGCGCCAACCGTTTTGAGAGTGAGACCCGTGCCCGCTTTGAAAACCGCGGCGTGGACCCGATGCGCCCGCTGCTCGAGCCGGAGCTGCTGTGGCTGCGCACTGATGAACTCTTCAGCGAGCTGAAGCGCTGGCCGCGCGTGCAGCTGAAAACGGACAGCCTGCCGGACAAAGCCGCCAACACCAATCTGGCCTATCAACCACTGCCGGACCTCGCGGTGCAGGCGCAGAATAAATCCCCGCTGGATAACCTGCGTAAGTTCCTCGAAACCTTTACCGGCCCGGTGATCTTCTCGGTTGAAAGCGAAGGGCGTCGTGAAGCGCTGGGCGAACTGCTCAGCCGAATCAAAGTGGCGCCAAAGCGCATCCTGCGTCTGGACGAAGCCAGCGGTACCGGGCGCTATCTGATGATCGGTGCTGCCGAACACGGGTTTATTGATACGCTCAATAACCTGGCGCTGATCTGCGAAAGCGATCTGCTGGGTGAGCGCGTGGCGCGCCGTCGCCAGGACAGCCGCCGCACCATCAACCCCGACACGCTGATCCGTAACCTGGCAGAATTGCATCCTGGCCAGCCGATTGTCCATCTCGAACATGGCGTAGGCCGTTATGCGGGGATGACGACGCTGGAAGCCGGTGGCATCAAGGGCGAATACCTGATGCTGATGTACGCCAACGACGCCAAACTCTATGTCCCGGTGTCATCCCTGCACCTGATCAGCCGCTACGCAGGCGGCGCAGAAGAGAATGCCCCCTGCATAAACTCGGTGGTGACGCCTGGGCGCGGGCGCGGCAGAAAGCGGCTGAAAAAGTCCGCGACGTGGCGGCAGAGTTGCTGGATATCTACGCCCAGCGTGCGGCGAAGTCTGGCTACGCCTTTAAACACGATAAAGAGCAGTACCAGCTGTTCTGCGACAGCTTCCCGTTTGAAACTACCCCGGATCAGGCCCAGGCAATCAATGCCGTGCTGAGCGACATGTGTCAGCCGCTGGCGATGGACCGGCTGGTGTGCGGCGACGTGGGCTTCGGGAAAACCGAAGTGGCCATGCGTGCCACCTTCCTCGCGGTAGAGAATAACAAGCAGGTGGCGGTCCTGGTGCCGACCACGCTGCTGGCGCAGCAGCACTACGATAACTTCCGCGACCGCTTTGCCAACTGGCCGGTGCGCATTGAGATGATGTCGCGTTTCCGCAGCGCTAAAGAGCAGGCGCAGAATCCTGGAGCAGGCCAGCGAAGGCAAAATCGATATTCTGATCGGTACCCATAAGCTGCTGCAGAGCGATGTGAAGTGGAAAGATCTGGGGCTATTGATTGTCGATGAAGAGCACCGCTTTGGTGTGCGCCATAAAGAGCGCATTAAAGCGATGCGCGCCGATGTCGATATCCTCACCCTGACGGCCACGCCGATCCCGCGCACGTTTGAACATGGCGATGAGCGGGATGCGCGATCTGTCGATTATCGCCACCCCACCGGCCCGTCGACTGGCCGTGAAAACCTTTGTACGTGAATACGATAATCTGGTGGTACGCGAGCGATCCTGCGTGAAGTCCTGCGCGGCGGCCAGGTCTACTATCTCTACAACGACGTGGAAAATATCCAGAAAGCGGCCGACCGGCTGGCGGAACTGGTACCGGAAGCGCGGATCGCCATCGGCCACGGGCAGATGCGCGAGCGCGAGCTGGAACGGGTGATGAACGACTTCCACCACCAGCGGTTCAACGTGCTGGTGTGTACCACCATCATTGAAACCGGGATCGACATTCCTACCGCCAATACCATCATCATTGAGCGGGCGGATCACTTTGGTCTGGCGCAGCTTCACCAGCTGCGTGGTCGTGTCGGGCGTTCGCACCATCAGGCCTATGCCTGGCTGATGACCCCGCATCCGAAGGCAATGACCACCGATGCGCAAAAACGTCTTGAAGCTATCGCCTCGCTGGAAGATCTGGGGGCTGGCTTTGCGCTGGCGACGCACGACCTCGAGATCCGCGGCGCGGGTGAACTGCTTGGTGAAGATCAGAGCGGATCGATGGAGACCATCGGGTTCCAGCTGTATATGGAGCTGCTGGAGAACGCCGTCGATGCCCTCAAGGCAGGCCGTGAGCCATCACTGGAAGATCTCACCAGCCAGCAAACAGAAGTTGAACTGCGGATGCCCGCCCTGCTGCCGGATGACTTTATCCCGGACGTTAATACCCGTCTGTCATTCTATAAACGCATTGCCAGCGCCAAAGACGAAGCGAGCCTCGACGAGATCAAGGTGGAGCTGATCGACCGCTTTGGTCTGCTGCCGGATGCGGCGCGTAACCTGTTGGATATCGCCCGGTTACGTCAGCAGGCGCAAAAACTTGGGATCCGCAAACTGGAAGGGAACGATAAAGGCGGCATGATTGAGTTTGCCGAGAAGAACCATGTCGATCCTATGTGGCTGATTAGCCTGCTGCAAAAGCAGCCTCAGCACTATCGCCTGGACGGCCCAACGCGTCTGAAATTCACCCAGGATCTGGCGGAACGGAAAACCCGCATGGAATGGGTGCGTAACTTTATGCGTCAGCTCGAAGAGAACGCCGTCGCCTGACCCACTGCCGGGCGACCCTACGATCGCCCGGCCTGATATTTCCCCGCGCAATTTACAACTCTTTGCAATACGCCTGGATTTCCCGACACGTCCATTCGCCATAATTATCAATTAACTTTCAGATAACAATAATCTTTATTGCTATGGATTCTGGTGATGATGACAACTCCGCGTTTTACCCGTTGGATATCGTTGGTTGCGCTGCTCTCGACCCTGGCCTTTGCTCTGCCGGCCCGGGCCAATACCTGGCCCTTGCCCCCGTCAGGCAGCCGTCTCGTGGGCGAGAACCGCTTTCATGTGGTGGAAAATGACGGCGGCTCGCTGGAAGCGATTGCCAAAAAATATAATGTCGGCTTTCCTGGCCCTGCTCCAGGCTAACCCTGGGGTGGACCCCTATGTTCCCCGCGCGGCAGCGTGCTGACCATCCCATTACAGACCCTGCTCCCCGACGCGCCCCGGGAAGGGATAGTGATCAACCTGGCCGAACTGCGTCTCTATTATTACCCGCCGGGTAAAAATGAGGTCACGGTCTATCCCATTGGCATTGGCCAGCTGGGGGCGATACCCTGACGCCAACCATGGTGACCACGGTATCGGACAAACGCGCCAACCCTACCTGGACCCCGACCGCCAATATCCGCGCCGTTATAAAGCCCAGGGCATCGATCTGCCTGCGGTCGTGCCTGCCGGGCCGGAAAACCCGATGGGACATCATGCGATTCGCCTCCGCCGCCTACGGTGGTGTCTACCTGTTGCACGGCACTAACGCCGATTTCGGGATTGGCATGCGCGTCAGCTCCGGCTGTATCCGCCTGCGTGATAATGACATCGAGACGCTGTTCCGCGTCATACAGCCCGGCACCAAAGTGAATATCATGAATACGCCGGTTAAGGTGTCAGAAGAGCCAGGCGGCGTGCGGCTGGTGGAAGTGCATCAACCGCTCTCGAAGCAGCTGAATGACGATCCCCAGACCCTGCCGATTGTGTTGAATAGTGCCCAGCAGAGCTTCAAAGCCAGTGCAGATGAAACAGTGATGGAGCGTGCAATGGAGGCCCGCTCGGGAATGCCGGTGGATGTTACCCGCCATGCTGAGGTTCAGGCCCTGTAGCCAGATAGCCAAATAAAAAACGCTCTGCAATTGCAGAGCGTTTTTTTTCGCAGTGGCATTAATGAGGGTTAAGCCATGCTTATTTGTAGATCACCGCAGTACCGTGCAGGTTATTTGGACCGGTAACAGAGGTGATACGGAAAGATTTTGCACCCATCTCATCGGCTTTTTGCGCCAACTGGCTTTCCAGTGAACCCAGGTTAGGCCCGCCATTTGCGGCAATCGTGCCCACTTTTTGTTGATCCGCAGGGGTAGACTGAACCTGCACAGCAGCGAAGCTGGCAAAAGAGAGTGAGCTTAGTACGGCTGCGGCGATCAGTGTTTTACGTTTTTCATAATGAGAACCTTATGCAAGTGATGGGATGTCGTAAGCATTAACTTAACGATCGATAACTAAATGATAAATGTGATCCCCATCACGGTCAAACTATTTTTATAACGATCGTTAAAATAAAATTAAAAGCGTTTAAATTCATGTTGATATGAAGATATTTATTTTATGAATTCAGCGCTGGCTGCCAGAAGGGATTATTTTTATAATGGTCATTCAACAAACCAATTGAGGTACAACGGCTCATGACAACCGATGACACGCGTTGCGCTAAGAAAAGCCGTGGCCGACCAAAAGTGTTCGACAGGGAAGCGGCGCTGGACAAGGCCATGACATTGTTCTGGCAGCATGGGTATGAAGCCACATCGCTGGCTGACCTGGTCGCAGCGACCGGGGCCAAAGCGCCTACGCTGTACGCAGAATTTACCAATAAAGAAGGACTGTTCCGCGCGGTGCTGGATCGCTATATCAGCCGATTCGCTGCCCGCCATGAAGCGCAGCTGTTTTGCGAAGAGAAGCGCGTTGAAGACGCGCTGGAAGACTACTTCACCGCAGTGGCGACCTGCTTTACCAGCAAAGACACGCCCGCAGGCTGTTTTATGATTAACACGTCAGCGACGCTGGCGGCGTCGTCAGAAGAGATTGCCCATACGGTTAAATCTCGCCATGCGATGCAGGAAGAGACGCTGTGCCGGTTTTTACAGCAACGTCAGCAGCGCGGTGAGATCCCCGCCCAGTGCGATCCGCAAAAACTGGCGCAGTATCTGAGCTGCATTCTGCAGGGAATGTCAATCAGCGCCCCGGGAGGGTGCCAGCCTGGAAAAACTGCAGACTATCACGCAAACCACCTTGCGCCTGTGGCCTGAACTCCTGAAATCCTGATCAAAAAAGGGCGGTTTACCGCCCTGCTTCTGCCCCACTTTCAGACAAATCTGTTTAAAGATAGGTAAAAACTATCACCACATGTCTGCCGCTTGCTATCCTTAACGGGTGATTATTGACGTGCTAATGATTAGACGCGTGGTCATAAGGGAGATGTTCTGGCTATTCACATTCAGAAGGAGAATAAAAATGATTTTGCTATTACCATTTTTCAAGGTGTTAATGGTCATTACATTGTTATTCGGTCTCTGGTTTTATGTGGTGGGTCAGTTTTATTTGCATTCCTTTCCGTACTGATAACAGGATTTATGTTACTGCGCCAGGATAACGAATTTGACCTGTAACCACGGTTAACTCTGCTTTATCCTTAAGAAAGACCTTATTCCTGACGCATCGCTGCGGGAGTTGAGGTCTTTTTTATAAATAAAAAAAGCTCCCCAGCCTGAGCGAATGAGGAGCTAAACGCAGAGAACAGATTTTTTTATGCTTTATTATTCAGTACCAACTGCCCATCACCGTTGAGAGGGATTTGCGTGCCGGGATCTTTATCCATGCGAATTTTGCCCTGCTGATCGCCAATTTTGTACGTCACATCGTAGCCGAGCATTTTTTCCGATTTGTCGTAAACGGTTTTACAACGCTGCTGCGTCGTGGTGTAAGTATCCCGCTCCTGGAGTGCTCCCTGAGCCTGGTTACCGGCATAACCGCCGCCCAGCGCACCCACAACAGTCGCGACATCTTTACCGCGCCCGCCACCAAACTGATGACCAATCACGCCACCCGCCACTGCACCCAGTACAGATCCGGCAATCCGGTTTTCATCCTGCACCGGACGACGATGCGTTACGGTTACATTACGGCACTCCTGACGCGGTGTTTTCACCGTCTCTTTAATGGGTGTCGCCGAAACAACCTGCGCGTATTGTGGGCCACGTTCAAAGACATTAAGACTGGCAACTGCCGCCACGCCTAACGCGGCAACCACGCCAATCCCTATACCTGCCACCATGGATTTATTCATGGGACGTTCTCCTTTTCGTTGCTATTGGTAACAATTCTGCAACTAAAGAGGTGTGTCCGCAAATCAGAGAAAGGATTAAAAATGTGGGGATAAACACAAAAAAGGTCTGTTTAGGAGGACTCTTAGACCCCAGGGGCGAGATACACAGAAGAATATGCTGAAAAAGCCCCTCCAGCGAGTGCGGAGGGGCATGGGTCTTAGTGCAGTTTCAGTCGCGGTCGGATCACGCGGTTGATGCTGCCAACCAGCATCATCAGTCCGGTTTTGAAGTAACCGTGCAGCGCCACCTGGTGCATACGGTACAGCGAGATATAGACGAAGCGCGCAATGCGCCCTTCTACCATCATCGAGCCGCGCATCAGGTTACCCATCAGACTACCCACTGTAGAGAAGTTTGAGAGCGACACCAGAGAACCGTGGTCTTTGTAGACGTAATTCTTCAGGGTTTTGCCTTTCGCCTGCGCAAGGATGTTATGCAGCGCCAGACTGGCCATCTGGTGAGCGGCCTGGGCGCGAGGAGGAACAAACCCGCCTTCCGGGCGTGCGCAGGAGGCGCAGTCACCAATGGCGTAAATGTCAGGGTCGCGGGTGGTTTGCAGCGTTGGCTCTACCACCAGCTGGTTGATGCGGTTTGTTTCCAGGCCGCCAATCTCTTTCATGAAATCAGGCGCCTTGATACCTGCCGCCCAGACCATCAGATCGGCTTTGATGTATTCGCCATCTTTGGTGTGCAAGCCATGCTCATCGGCACTGGTGACCATGGTCTGAGTCAGGACACGCACGCCCATCTTGGTCAGCTCGTTGTGAGCAGCGCCAGAGATACGTGGCGGCAGCGCAGGCAGAATACGCTCGCCCGCTTCCACCAGGGTCACGTTCAGGGCGTCGTTAGTTAACCCTTTGTAGCCGTAGCTGTGCAGCTGTTTCACCGCGTTATGCAGCTCCGCAGAAAGCTCAACGCCGGTAGCACCGCCGCCCACGATGGCGATGTTTACCTTGCCATTTGCGCCGAGATTATTGGAGTATTTCAGGAACAGGTTCAGCATCTCCTGATGGAAACGACGCGCCTAGTGCGGGTTGTCGAGGAAGATGCAATGCTCTTTAACGCCCGGGGTGTTGAAGTCGTTAGAGGTGCTGCCCAGCGCCATAACCAGCGTGTCATACGCCAGCTTGCGCTCCGGTACCAGCAACTCGCCCTTCTCATCACGCAGCTCTGCCAGGGTAATGGTTTTGCTTTCGCGGTTGATATCCATCACCGAACCCAGCTGGAACTGGAAACCGTGGTTGCGCGCATGTGCCAGATAGCTCAGCGCGTCAACGCCCTCATCCAGAGAACCGGTAGCAACTTCGTGCAATAGCGGTTTCCACAGGTGGCTGTGGTTACGATCGACGAGTGTTACTTTGGCCTTTTTACCGCGACCAAGCTTCTTTCCTAACTGCGTAGCCAGTTCCAGACCGCCAGCACCACCACCCACAATCACTATCTTTTTCAATGGTGTAGTCAACGTGACCCCCTAAATTATTAACCAATTGTTAACTAAAAGTTATGAAAATAACCTTTAATTAACAACAGGTTACAGCACTGAAACCATTCAACTGTCATGAGAATAACATGTTCGGTGCATTGGTCATACCAAAATTGATATGCATCAAGTTTTGCCGCTTAAAATTTACACAAGCTTAGCAAAAAGAAAGCCCGGCTCACGTTACGTGGCCGGGCTTAGGCTGTAATCAGGAATTAACCTAATGTCTTGAACGCTTTGATACGTTGCAGATGGGGGGCAATATTCTTGAACTTATGCGTCTGCTCTTCATCCCAGACAATTTCGTAGTAGTGGTGCAGCAGCTCCGCGGCACGTGGGCTGTTCAGTGCCTCATCGTTGCGGGAGAGGATCACCAGACAGCGATCGCGGTTCTTTTCGCGAAAGTTGCTTACGCACTTGGTGGCAATATCGACATACTCTTCCGGCCTGTCGATCTTGCCTTCCATGTTCTCGTTCGGGAACAGGTTTGGATTGAACACCACCTGGCGAATATCGCACAAGAACCCGATGCGCTCCGCCCAGTATCCCCCGAGGCCGACGCCACAGATCAACGGGCGATCGTCAACGTTCAACTGCAACATTTTGTCCACTTCTTTCAGCAGATGCTGCATATCATGCTTCGGATGGCGTGTGCTATAGCTAATCAGCCGTACATCCGGGTCGATAAACTGCAACTGCAGGACTTTCTCGTGATTACCGGGACTGTTCGAATCAAAACCGTGCAAATAGATGATCATCGTATCCTCGCCACACTACGCTTGCCAGGAGGGGTTATTGCCCCGCTTTATGCGCTTCCCAGCGCTCATGAAGCGCCTCAAGCTGCGCATTCACCGTTTTCCAGCGTGCTGTATCCCGCAGATCCTGACGGCTAAAAGAACCTTTATGATACAATTGTGTAACACGTTCAGCCTTGATCGGCGACAGGTTATCTAGCACGCTGACTGCGCCTTTACGATTATTGCAGACCAGGATCATATCGCAACCCGCGTCCAGCGATGCCTGGCCGCGTTCGGCGTAGCTGCCCATGATCGCCGCGCCTTCCATCGACAGATCGTCAGAGAAAATCACACCGTTGAAGCCCAGCTCCTGGCGCAGGACCGTTTTCAGCCAGTGCGGCGAGCCGCTCGCTGGACGCGGATCGACATCGGGGTAGATCACATGCGCGGGCATGATGGCATCGAGCTTGTTGTCGCTGATCAGCGATTTGAAAATCGACATATCCCGGGCGCGGATCTCCGCCTGCGGGCGTGGGTCACGCGGGGTCTCTTTATGGGAATCTGCCGTCACGGCGCCGTGCCCAGGGAAATGTTTGCCGGTGGTTTTCATTCCGGCCTCGTGCATCCCGTCGATAACGCGGGTGGCGATCTGCAGCGCCTTCTGCGGATCCTCGTGATACGCGCGCTCCCCGATGGCGGCACTGATATGGCCCACGTCCAGCACCGGTGCAAAGCTGATATCAATGTCCATGGCGATCATTTCGCTGGCCATCAGCCAGCCGGCCTCCTGCGCCAGTTTGCCGCCCTCTTCAAGCCCGAGTAACGCCGCAAATGACTGGGCCGCAGGCAGACGGGTAAAGCCCTCGCGAAAACGCTGCACGCGGCCGCCTTCCTGATCGACTGCCACCACCAGACGGTGATGGGAGGCCTCACGGATCTGACGCACCAACTCCCGCAGCTGCGCCGGATCGTGATAATTGCGCATAAACAGGATCAGACCACCCACCAGCGGATGCGCCAGAATCTCGCGCTCCTCCGCATCCAGTTCATAACCTTCCACATCCAACATGACCGGACCCACACGAACCTCTCTTATTCTGTTGTTTCTAACTGGCGCCAGATCTCATCGGCCAGCGTAATAAAATGTTTGTCTTGTGATTGTTGCCAGCGCAGCTCAAACCAGCCTGCCATCAGCATCAGCACCCACGGGCGCCAGCGATTCACCTGGCGTTGCAGCAGGAAGCGGTCAAGCTGCGCGATCTCACTGTACGCGGCGAGCAGCAGCTGACGCTGGGCGTCGCTCTCAGACCAGACGCTGGCCAGCTCGAGGGCAATGTCGCCGTCTCCGGCGTATTCCCAGTCCAGCAGCCGACAGCCGGTCTCTGTATGCACGATATTACCCGCATGAACATCCATATGCAGCGGCGCCAGGCGGAGCGGACGCGGCTCGCCCCGTTTTTGCAGCCGCTTATGCCATCGTAGCCATAACGGCGTGCGCCGGGACGGCGAGGCCTGCAACCAGTACTGCTCCAGCAGTGGGGCCAGGGTGATACGCCAGCCAAACCTGGGCTGTTGATGCAGATGATACAGCATTGCGGCAAGCGCAGGTGCGGCAGGTAACCCGGTTTTGATCTCGCCGGACAGATAATCGACGGCTATCCAGTCGGGGCTGTAAAACCGCGGCTGAGGAGCAATGTCGGCGGAAAGATGGCGGAGCGCATGATACTGGCGACGAAAATGAGCTGGCGTAGCCAGTGCAGCGTGATACTGGCGCAACACCAGCCGCTGTCCGGCATGCTCAATAATGCAACTCGCGCCGCTCAACCCGGTATGGGTCTGCGGCGCGATAAGACGATATTGCGGGAAAAAGCGCGACAGCAGTGTGTCGCGCGTCAGATTACTGTTGCTGAACTGCACCTTTGCCCGACCAGATAATTTCACCTGTCTGAACCAGCATCAGCTGCATTTGCAGCGCTGGTGAGTTGACGTTGCCGGTCGCGCTGGAGTAGAGCACATACTGCGCGCCTACGTTGCGGGCAATGCCGATGGCTTTACTGCGTGAGCCAAGGCTGTCCTGTGGAGAGAGGCCTAACTGCTGCTTGGCCACGGCCAGCTGCTGCGCCGACACGAGGGTAAATTTGCCGTTGTTGGCCAGGGCATTGCGCAGCGTTTCGGTGGCTTCCCCGGCATTCAGGCTTCCGTTGGTCCGGTTGTTGACGCTGTCCACCAGCAGTACGCTGCCTGCGTTGACGCCCTGCGCCTGCAACATTTTGCCGACCATTGGCTGCATCGCGCCGTTCCAGTCGTAATGACGCTCACGCGGCGCAGGCTGCGCGGGCTCTTCCTGATGTTCTATCGGGCCTGGTTGCTCAGGTACGGACGGCACAGTAGGCACGGTTGGCACAGGCTGGGTCGGTTGAACCGGCTGCTCAACACCCGGTTTCACCTCTTCCACCGGTGCGGGTGGTTGCTCAGTGCGGCTAATACAGCCTGACAGGAACAGTGCAAAAGCCGTGACAAGCGTGTAACGACTGATGTTTTTAATCAAAATTCACCCCTTAGAGATATAGATAAAGTCTGACCTTATGCGCGCCCAGGTAATTTGCGCCGCCGTAAAGTTTAACCGACGAATTCGCCGGGATCGTTACGCTACGCGGTGCTTCAAGTGGATGCATTTCCAGGCCACGGGCGTCATACCAGAAAAATCGGTAATGGACGGTAACCGCCTCATCTCTTTCATTAAATAGCACAGAGGAAGCGGATGGTTGAATTTCGCTGATCGTTAGAGAAGGCTTGTCGGCGGTGATACCTGCCGCCAGCACTGATGATTCCATTACCAGCGATTGTTCATCATTGACGGGTATCGCTGGCTGAGATTTACATCCCGCCAGCACCATCATGATGAACAGTATCGCAATCCGTCCTGCAGGCATCTTAGAGACCTTTATGCGCCAGCATCGGTCCCAGCGGGCGACCGCCGAGCAGATGCATATGAATATGATAAACTTCCTGACCACCGTGGCGGTTGCAGTTCATGATCAAACGGTATCCGTCTTCGGCCACGCCTTCCTGTTCAGCAATTTTCGCGGCTACTGTCAGCATACGGCCTAATGCCAGTTCATGCTCAGTTTTCACGTCATTTACCGTCGGAATCAGAATATTAGGAATAATGAGGATGTGCGTAGGAGCCTGCGGAGAAATATCGCGAAAAGCGGTAACCAGATCGTCCTGATAGACGATATCCGCCGGGATCTCGCGACGGATAATTTTACTGAAAATAGTTTCTTCAGCCATGAGATTTTCCTTGTTCATTTAATCTGCCGACGTGCCCGGAGATAACCCCCCGTCGCAGGCGCACTATTATGTGACACGACTCAAGAGTATGAGCGACTTTCTCCAATCCTTTCAACCTTATCCCTCGAATTCTTTCCTTATAGCGCAATTTATACGCTGTCGCCCACTGCACCCTCCCCTTAAATCTTAAAACAGAATTTCAGATACGGCTGAAACGTCTGTTTACAGGGTTAATCACAATGCGTATATTTCGCATTTGCATTTACATGCGCATTTCAAAAACCGATAACGATCTCAGTCTGTACTTACGGAACTGAGGCATAACATTCACACTTCACTCAGAAAGGTTTATTGATGTCTTTCATGAATTATACCAGGGACGGGCAGCGCCAGCCTGTCGCTAAACCTTCGCTGCTCGCAGCCTGTATTGCCTTCGCGTTGACCCCCAGTGGCCACCTTCGCCGCTCCGGCCGAAGAGACCGTTATTGTTGATGGTTCAACGGCGTCGGACACCGCGGATGAAAGCCAGGACTACAGCGTAAAAACCACGACCGTAGGCACCAAAATGCAGATGGTGCAGCGTGACATTCCGCAGTCGGTCACCATCGTCAGCGAACAACGCATGGAAGATCAGCAGCTGCAAACCCTGGGCGACGTGATGGATAACACGATGGGGATCAGCAAAAGCACCACTGACTCCGATCGCAGCAACTTTTATTCCCGTGGTTTTGAAATCGACAACTATATGGTCGATGGCATCCCAACCTATTTCGAGTCACGCTGGAATCTGGGCGATTCGCAGTCAGACACGGCTCTGTTTGAGCGGGTCGAAGTGGTTCGCGGCGCTAACGGTCTGATGACCGGTACAGGCAACCCGTCTGCGGCGATCAATATGGTGCGTAAACATGCCACCAGCCGCGAATTTAAGGCCAATCTGTCGGCTGAATACGGCAGCTGGAACAAACAGCGTTACGTGATGGATATGCAAAGCCCGCTGACGGAAGACGGCAATCTGCGCAGCCGCATCGTAGCGGGTTATCAGGACAGTGATTCCTGGCTCGACAATTACAATCAGAAGCGAACCTTCTTCTCCGGGATTCTGGACGCCGACCTGGGCACCAGCACCTCGCTGTCCGCCGGCTACGAATACCAGCGTATCGACATCAATAACCAGACCTGGGGCGGTTTGCCGCGCTGGAACACCGACGGCAGCACCAAACATTACGACCGCGCGCACAGCACGTCGCCAGACTGGGCCTACAACGACAAAGAGTTCAATAAGGTCTTCTTCACCCTGAAGCAGCGCTTTGCCGATGACTGGCAGGCCACGCTGAATGCGACCCATACCGAAGCGAAGTTCGACAGTAAAGCGATGTACATCGATGCCTTTGTGAATAAGAGCACTGGCATGCTGGAAGGCCCCTATTCGAACTATGGCCCAGGCTATGATTACATTGGCGGCACCGGCTGGAACAGCGGTAAGCGTAAAGTGGATGCGGTGGATCTGTTCGCTGACGGTGGCTATGAACTGTTAGGCCGCCAGCACACCATGATGATTGGCGGCAGCTTCAGCCGTCAGACGAACCGTTACACTAACTCGTGGGCTAACTTCTACCCGGATGAGTTCGGCAGTTTCTACGACTATAACGGTTACTTCCCGGAAACCAATTGGGGATCGCAGTCGCTGGCTCAGGATGACACCACCAATATGAAATCGCTGTACGCCGCGACGCGCATTTCACTGGCCGATCCTCTGCATTTAATTCTTGGTGCCCGGTACACCAACTGGAGTGTAGACACCCTGACCTACGGCATGGAGAAAAACCACACCACGCCTTATGCGGGTCTGGTTTACGACATCAATGACAACTGGTCTGCCTACGCCAGCTATACCTCTATCTTCCAGCCGCAGAACTACCGCGACAGCTCCGGCAAATATCTTGACCCGATCACCGGTAATAACTACGAAGCGGGCCTGAAATCCGACTGGATGAACAGCCGTCTGACCACCATGCTGTCCGTGTTCCGTATTGAGCAGGATAACCTGGGTCAAAGCACCGGCCGGACCATTCAGGGCTCCACCGATGTGGCTTACGAGAGCGTTGACGGTACGGTAAGTAAAGGCGTTGAGTTTGAAATCAACGGTGCGCTGACCGATAACTGGCAGATGACCTTTGGTGCAACGCGTTACGTTGCGGAAGATAATCAGGGCAAGGCGGTGAACCCGCAACTGCCGCGCACGACCGTAAAACTGTTTACCAGCTACCGTCTGCCGGCGATGCCTGAGCTGACCGTTGGCGGCGGCGTTAACTGGCAAAACAGCGTGTATACCTATCAGGACACGCCTTATGGCACCTGGCGTGCATCGCAGGGCAGCTACGCGCTGGTGGACCTCTTCACGCGTTACCAGGTGACGAAGAACTTCTCCCTGCAGGGTAACCTGAATAACCTCTTCGATAAGACCTACGACACCAACGTTGAAGGCGAAATTGTGTATGGCGAACCGCGCAACGTGAGCCTGACCGCAAGCTATCAGTTCTGATAATATTCTGTCGTCAAAGGGAGCCTGAAGGCTCCCTTTTTTTATGCGCGCTGTTGGCCGGATGACGGCTGTGCCTTACCCACCTCAGAGCCCTGAATGTTGTCTACTCAGGAAAGCGCAGCGCCACCAGGCAACAGGCAATAAAAAAGGCAGCCATTCGGCTGCCTTAGTCTCCCCAGGTCACAACTTAGTTGCTGCGGATGTACTCATCCATTTCGGTTTTCAGGTTATCGGATTTAGTACCGAAGATAGCCTGTACACCGGAACCTGCAACAACTACGCCTGCTGCGCCCAGTTTTTTCAGACCCGGCTGGTCAACTTTCGCGATATCAGCAACGCTCACACGCAGACGAGTGATACACGCGTCCAGGTTAGTGATGTTCTCTTTACCGCCGAACGCTGCAACCAGTGCCGGAGCCATTTCGCTGGTCGCGCCAGCTTTAACGTCGTCTGTCGCATCTTCACGACCTGGTGTTTTCAGGTCCAGTGCTTTGATCAGCACGCGGAAGATGGTGTAGTACGCCACCGCGTAGCACGCACCAACGATTGGGAACAGCCACAGTTTGCTGCTGTTACCGGACAGAACGATAAAGTCGATCAGACCGTGCGAGAAGGACGTACCGTCACGCATACCCAGCAGAATACAGATTGGGAACGCCAGGCCAGCCAGAACCGCGTGGATGATGTACAGGATCGGCGCAACGAACATGAAGGAGAACTCGATCGGCTCGGTGATACCGGTCAGGAACGAGGTCAGCGCTGCGGAGATCATGATACCGCCCACTTTTGCACGGTTCTCTGGTTTAGCAGAGTGCCAGATTGCAATCGCAGCAGCCGGCAGGCCGTACATTTTGAACAGGAAGCCGCCAGACAGTTTGCCTGCAGTTGGGTCGCCTGCCATGTAACGAGGGATGTCGCCATGGAAGACCTGACCTGCTGCGTTGGTGTATTCGCCGATCTGCATCTGGAAAGGAACGTTCCAGATGTGGTGCAGACCAAACGGTACCAGGCAACGCTCAATGAAGCCGTAGATACCGAACGCCACTACCGGGTTCTGGTATGCAGCCCACTGGGAGAAGGTCTGGATCGCGGAACCAATCGGTGGCCAGATGAAGGAGAGGATCACACCGGTGAAGATCGCCGCCAGACCAGAGATGATTGGTACGAAACGCTTGCCTGCAAAGAAGCCCAGATACTCAGGCAGCTTGATGCGATAGAAGCGGTTAAACATATATGCCGCAATCGCACCCGAAATGATACCGCCCAGAACACCCGTATCAGCCAGGTGTTTTGCCGCGATTTCTTCAGCAGGTAAATGCAGCACCAGAGGGGCTACCACAGCCATGGTTTTAACCATGATGCCGTATGCAACTACAGCAGCCAGAGCTGATACACCGTCGTTATTGGTGAAGCCAAGCGCAACGCCGATGGCGAAGATCAGTGGCATGTTAGCAAAAACAGAACCGCCTGCTTCGGCCATCACATGAGAAACTACGGCTGGCAGCCAGCTGAAGTTTGCAGAACCGACGCCCAGCAGGATACCTGCGATAGGCAGTACGGATACTGGCAGCATCAGCGATTTACCGACCTTCTGCAGGTTAGCAAATGCATTCTTAAACATAATTGAGAGTGCTCCTGAGTATTTGTGCTTTTTTTACGTTTTCACGCATTGGCCCGGGGGGAGAACCGTGCCGTGGACAGGACATCTAAGCGCCCTTTATTTATTACACAGAGTAAAATAAATCCGCGTAGCGTTGTTTGACGGCTATCACGTTTCAGCGTAAGGCAGCTGAAAAACTTTCAGATATTTACAAAATTAATTGCCAAATGTTTCAAGAAAGCGCTTCACCGCCCCCACATGGGCGGTGAACTTTACTCGTTTTGGCTATTAATTACGAGCCATAAAAAAATAGATTAATCAGGCAGATTGCAGGCGGGAGGGATCGATGTGAAACAGGCTGGCAAAGTTATCGGTGGTAATGCGTGCCAGTTCTGCAACGTCGACGCCTTTCAAAACGGCCATATACTCGGCCACATCCCGTACCATCGCGGGTTGATTCTCTTTGCCGCGGTGCGGTACCGGTGCCAGATAAGGAGAGTCTGTTTCCACCAGCAGGCGATCGAGCGGAACGTAACGCGCAGCATCACGAAGCTGCTCAGCATTACGGAACGTCACGATCCCGGAAAACGAGATATAAAAACCCAAATCCAGCAGCTTACCCGCTGTTTCTCTGTCTTCTGTGAAACAGTGTAGTACGCCGCCGCAATCCGTCACCTTTTCTTCTTGCAGGATCGCCAGCGTATCAGCGCGCGCATCACGGGTGTGGACAATCACCGGTTTATTCAACTCCCGGCCAATGCGGATATGGTCGCGGAACGATTCCTGCTGGCGGGCTTTGGTTTCCGGGGTGTAGAAATAATCCAGGCCGGTTTCACCCATCGCCACTACGCCCTCTTCCGCCGCCAGACGGCGCAAATCTTCAACGTCGTACGCTTCATCCTGGTTCAGGGGATGCACGCCGCAGGAGAACACCACGTTGTCGCGTACGCCCACCAGTTCACGCATGGTTTTGTAACCCGGTAACGTCGTGGCGACCGCCAGACAAAATTTCACATCGCGGGCGGCGGCTTTTGCCAGCACGTCATCGACGTTTTTATGCAGGGATTGATAATCCAGGCCATCGAGATGGCAGTGTGAGTCGACTAAAAACATAATGTCTCTCTCAGAGATAGGATGCAGGCAGCGTTGTGCCCGGTTGCAGGTAATGCTCGATTGTGAGTAACAGGTCGGTCAGGACAAGCTCCCGATTCAGCCCCGTTACGCTTAGTAGTTGTTCCCGACACTGGCAGACATCATGAAGGATAGCCCGCAACGCCACACCTGGCAGGCGCTGCGCCAGACTATTAACGAGCGACCAGGCATCGACATTGCTGACAAGGGTTGCTCCCTGCTGAATTTTAAGGGCATCCAACAGCAGAGCCGCCAGCCAGTGCAGGCGATCGGGTGCCTGATCATGGTTGAGAGCCGGGAGCAGGCTCAGCCCAGTCGCCGCTGTCTGCCACCCCGCCGAGCGCCTGGCAAAGTTGTTCCGTTGCGTCCTGGACGTTGGGCTGCAACAATGCCAGCGCCGCGGCAGGAGCTCCGCCGCTCAGGCGCAGCGCGCTTAACGCCGCTTCCTGTGACGTTGTCACCTCTCGTGCAAGCCAACTGATAGCCCAGGGCCTCCTGCGGCACGCTAAGATGATGCAAACGACAGCGGCTGCGAAGGGTCGCCAGGAGTCGTCCAGGCTCACGGCAGGCCATCAGGAACCAGGTATTTTCCGGCGGCTCTTCAAGAGTCTTTAACAGCGCGTTGGCTGCTGCCTCGGTAAGCTGGGCGGCATCCTTCAGCCAGACGACTTTCGCCCCGCCGAGCCGCGCGCGCTCGTACAGCTTTTCACCTGATGGCGCGCACCGCATCAATACCCAGCGTAGCCTTGCCCTTCTCCGGCTCCAGCGCGTAATAATCCGGGTGCGTTTCTGCCTGCATCAGCTGACAGCTACGGCACTGACCGCAGCTTTTGTATCCCTGCGGCTGTTGGCACATTAAAAAACGGGTGATGGCGTAGATCAACGCCTCATCGCCCATGCCCGGCAGCGACTGGATCAGTAACGCATGATGCCCCCGACCGGACTGATAGCTGTTCACCAGCTGTTCAAAGTGCGGGCGCAACCATGGGTACCATTTCATGCCTGTTGTTCCTTCAGCCAGTCAGTGACTGTTTTGCGAATGTCGTTCATTACGTCTTCAAGCGGCTGGGTCGCATCGATGGTGCGGATCGAAGGGTCCTCGGCGGCCAGCTCACGGTAACGGGCGCGGGTGCGATTAAAGAAGTCCAGCGACTCCTGCTCAATACGATCCAGCTCGCCGCGGGCGCGGGCGCGTTTCAGACCCACTTCGGGCGTCACATCGAGATAGAGCGTCAGGTTAGGACGGAAATCCCCGAGCACCGCATCGCGCAGTGTGCCGAGCATATGCTGATCAATGCCGCGTCCACCGCCCTGATAGGCTTGGGTGGAGAGATCGTGACGATCGCCAATCACCCAGCATCCCCGCGCCAGCGCGGGTTTGATCACGGTTTCAACCAGTTGGACACGCGCGGCGTAGAACATCATGACTTCGGCTTTATCGGTAATGACCTCATCCCCGACCGATTTGATGTCCAGTACCAGGCTACGCAATTTTTCAGCCAGCTGAGTGCCGCCCGGTTCGCGGGTGAAGATCATTTCTTCAATGCCACACTGTTTGAGCGTCTCGACCACCACCGTCACGTGCGGGTGGTTTTCCCGGCGCCTTCCAGCCCCTCAATGACGATGTAATTACTGGCGCATTTTTTTCCTTACGTGCCTTCAGATAGTCCTGAACTGAACGATTATGACTGGCAAGATTGGTGTTAAAAGTGTGTCCACCCTTTCCGTCCGCGACGAAATAGAGATACGGCGTTTTTGCAGGATGCGCGGCGGCATTCAGCGATGCCTGCCCCGGTGTGGCGATTGGCCCCGGCGGTAAGCCGCTAATGACATAGGTATTATAATCGGTCGGGGTTTCCAGGTCTTTACGTGAAATATTGCCCTTGTAATTTTCCCCCCATACCGTAAATCACCGTCGGATCGGTTTGCAGACGCATGCCGATACGCAGGCGATTGATAAATACCGAGGCAACCTGATCCCGTTCACTCGCGACTGCCGTCTCTTTCTCGACGATCGAGGCCATGGTGACGAACTGGTTTTGATCTTTATACGGCAGATTTTCCATCCGCCCTTCCCAGGCTTTATCCACCGCAGCGACCATTTTTTTATGCGCACGCTGCAGCAACGCCACATCGGTAGTGCCTGCGGTATACATCCAGGTGTCCGGCCAGAACCACCCTTCCACCCACTCAGGATGCTCAAACTTCAGAACCTGAGCAACGGTAGCGTAGCTGTCATCCTGCAGGGTGTGCTTGATGTAAGGAGCTTCCCGCAGCTGCTTCAGGTAGTCGCTCAGGCGCATCCCTTCCACGAAACGCAGCGGGAACTGCGCCTCTTTACCGCTCTCCAGCAGCTGCAGCAGTTCCTTGACGGTCATCCCAGGCGTAAAGCGATACGTGCCCGCTTTGAAATGCGACAGCTCCGGCTGCACACGTAATAACCACTGGAACACCCGTGGGCGGTTAATGATCTTCTCATTGTACAGCTGCTCACCCAGCGCCAACCGTCCGGTGCCCGGTTTCAGGGTAAAGATGGTCTCCGTCTCGATCAGGATTTGACTGCCCGCCAGCTGGCGAACTTTCCACATCCCCACCCCAGCGGCAATGCCCAGCACGACAAGGATGAGGAGAATAAAACGCAACATTTTCTTCATGACTATCTGATTTGCTCACACTGAGGGGCTAAAAAAGCGTACAACTCACGCGATGAAAAACGTTGAGAACCATACTGGCGAACCGGCACGACGGGCATCAGCGCATTGCAGACCACCATTTCGTCGGCCTCAGCCAGTACAGCCTCCCGGGCGTGTACTTCGACAACGCGATAACCGGAGTGTGCCAGCTGTTGCAGACAAAACTGGCGCATCAGGCCGTTAACGCCTGCTTGATCCAGCCGGGGGGGTAAAAACATCTTTCCCGTTACGCCAGAATAAATTCGCCGCACAGCATTCCGTAACGAACCCTTCGCTGTCAAGAACCAAGGCCTCATCCGCATCGGTCTGTTCAAGATGGGTGCGGATCAGCACCTGTTCAAGCCGGTTCAGGTGCTTAACACCGGCAAGATGCGGGTTACGTCCCAGCTGCACCGGACTTAACTCGAGCGTGATGCCCTCGCGACGCCAGCCATCATAATGGGCGGGATACCCCGACACCGAGAGGATTCGGACCGGATGCAGGCAGTTCGCCGCGCTGTAACCTCTGCCGCCGCTTCCCCGGCTGATAATGACCTTCAGCACGCCACGCTCGTTTCCCCGCGCAAGCTCTACCATCTCACGCTGTAATTCTGCCCACGCAACGAAAGGGATAAGCAGTTTTTTCACAGGCCATCTGCAAGCGCTGCAGATGGGCATCCAGCAGACAGACCTGGCCCGCAGCAATGCGTGCCGTCGTGAAGCAGCCGTCACCAAACTGTATAGCCCTGTCGCTCGCGGGCAATGTTTCCTGTGGTATGCCATTGATCAAGAACATGATGGCTCCTTTTGAATGGGCGAATAGTCTGGCAGGAAGGAGGGCTGTGGACAAGGGAATAAAACCGAATAAAAAAGGCCCGACAAGCGGACCTTTTTTATCAATTTGCCGGGGAAGGCGATCGGCCGCCCCGGCTGTCAGCCTCAGACCTTCTTAAAGATCAGAGAACCGTTGGTGCCGCCAAAGCCGAAGGAGTTACACAGGGTGTACTCCAGACCGCTGACCTGACGCGCTTCGTGCGGAACGAAGTCCAGATCGCAACCGTCATCCGGGTTATCCAGGTTGATGGTTGGCGGAACAGCCTGATCGCGCAGCGCAAGGATGGAGTAGATTGATTCCACTGCACCCGCCGCACCCAACAGGTGTCCGGTCATGGACTTGGTTGAGCTGACCATCACGCGGCGGGCCGCATCGCCAAACACAGACTTAACGGCCTGCGCTTCAGCTTTGTCGCCTGCTGGCGTGGAAGTACCGTGCGCATTCACATAGCCAATCTGGCCCGGTTCGATACCCGCATCGCGGATCGCGTTAACCATTGCCAGCGCAGCACCTGCCCCGTCTTCCGGCGGAGAGGTCATGTGATAAGCGTCGCTGCTCATGCCGAAACCAACGACTTCTGCATAGATTTTTTGCGCCGCGTTTTTTGGCGTGTTCGTACTCTTCCAGCACGACCATACCCGCACCGTCACCCAGCACAAAACCATCACGGTCTTTATCCCACGGACGGCTTGCCGCCTGCGGGTTATCGTTGCGGGTAGACAGGGCACGTGCAGCGCCAAAGCCGCCCACACCCAGCGGGGTACTGGCTTTTTCTGCGCCGCCTGCAACCATCGCATCGGCATCGCCATAAGCAATGATACGCGCCGCCTGGCCGATGTTATGCACACCGGACGTACAGGCAGTGGCAATCGAGATGCTAGGACCACGCAGGCCAAACATGATGGTCAGGTGACCTGCCACCATGTTAACAATCGTTGACGGAACGAAGAACGGGCTGATTTTACGTGGACCACCATTTACCAGAGAGGTATGGTTTTCCTCAATCAGGCCAAGACCGCCAATCCCGGAGCCGATAGCGGCACCGATACGGGTTGCGTTCTCTTCCGTAATTTCAAGGCCAGAATCCTGCATGGCCTGAACGCCAGCGACAATTCCATATTGAATGAAGGCGTCCATCTTGCGCTGTTCTTTGCGCGAGATGATCTCTTCACAGTTAAAATCCTTTACTAAGCCAGCAAATTTCGTTGCATAGGCGCTAGTATCGAAATGGTCGATTAGGCTAATGCCACTCTGACCGGCAAGGAGAGCGTTCCAGGTAGACTCTACGGTATTGCCGACAGGAGATAACATGCCAAGTCCGGTCACAACTACACGACGCTTAGACACGCTTGTCCTCCAGGGGAGGGATAAAAAAAAGAAAAACGAGGGACTACAAAAGAAAAAACACAGGCGGTCGAATGGACCGCCTGGAGATGCTCACTTACGCCTGGTGACCGTTGATGTAATCAATGGCAGCCTGAACGGTGGTGATTTTCTCAGCTTCTTCGTCCGGAATCTCAGTATCAAACTCTTCTTCCAGAGCCATTACCAGCTCAACGGTGTCAAGAGAATCTGCGCCCAGGTCTTCAACGAAGGAAGCGGAGTTCACAACTTCTTCCTGCTTAACGCCCAGCTGTTCGCCGATAATTTTCTTAACGCGTTCTTCGATAGTGCTCATACTCTTAAATTTCCTATCAAAACTCGCTTTCGCGATGGTTTTCGTAGTGTATAAAATGTTGAAAAATTTGCCAACTAAATCCCGGCAGGTCTTACCACGATTTTACGTTATTTTGGAGGCCATTGACCCTAATAACGCAAATATTTTCTATCGTGATTAAACCATATACATCCCGCCATTGACGGTGGAGAGTTTCACCAGTGATGTAACTCGCTTCGTCAGAGGCTAAAAATGCAACCGCGCTGGCGATTTCTTTAGGGTCGCCTAAACGACCCGCTGGAACTGCCGCCAGCGTACCCGCACGCTGCTCATCGGTCAGCGCACGCGTCATGTCCGTTTCAATAAAGCCCGGAGCAACAACGTTTACAGTAATTCCGCGGGACGCAACTTCGCGTGCCAGAGACTTACTGAAACCGATCAGACCTGCTTTCGCCGCAGCGTAATTAGCCTGACCAGCATTTCCCATGGTACCAACCACAGAACCGATAGTGATAATACGCCCATGGACGCTTCTTCATCATAGCTCGCATTACCGCTTTTGACAGACGGAACACAGATGACAGGTTGGGTTTCGAGAATATCGCCTCCACTCATCATCTTTCATTCGCATCAATAAGTTGTCGCGAGTGATTCCGGCATTATTGACCAGAATATCCACTTCGCCAAATTCTGCGCGAATATTTCCCAGAACAGATTCGATAGATGCAGGATCGGTCACATTCAACATCAGACCTTTACCGTTCGCACCCAGGTACTCACTGATCGCCTGCGCGCCGCTTTCGCTGGTCGCGGTGCCGATAACTTTCGCGCCGCGCGCGACGAGGGTTTCAGCGATAGCACGGCCAATACCGCGGCTTGCACCAGTGACCAGTGCGATTTTTCCTTCAAAACTCATGGTATTCCTCTTCTTACTGCGTGAGTGCCGCTGACAGGGCTTCCGGCTCATTAATAGCCGAGGCAGTCAGGGTATCAACAATACGCTTGGTCAGACCGGTGGAGAACTTTACCCGGACCGACTTCATACAGGTGCTCAACGCCCTGGGACGCCATAAACTCAACGGTTTTGGTCCACTGAACCGGGCTGTACAGCTGGCGAACCAGCGCATGGCGAATGGCCTCTGGCGCGGTTTCGCACTGCACATCAACGTTGTTTACCACCGCAATGGTTGGCGCGTTAAAGGTGATTTTTTCCAGCTCTACCGCCAGCTTCTCAGCAGCAGGCTTCATCAGCGCGCAGTGTGACGGTACGCTCACCGGCAGCGGCAGCGCACGTTTGGCGCCCGCAGCTTTACAGGCTGCGCCTGCACGTTCAACCGCTTCTTTATGGACCGGCGATAACCACCTGGCCCGGCGAGTTGAAGTTTACCGGAGAAACCACCTGACCTTCTGCAGATTCTTCACAGGCTTTTGCAATGGAAGCATCATCCAGACCAATAATGGCTGACATGCCGCCCGTACCTTCCGGCACCGCTTCCTGCATGAATTTACCGCGCAGCTCAACCAGACGCACGGCATCAGCAAACGCAATCACCCCGGCGCAAACCAGCGCAGAGTATTCACCCAGGCTGTGACCGGCCAGCAGTGCTGGCGTTTTGCCGCCCTGCTGTTGCCATACGCGCCACAGTGCGACCGATGCGGTCAGCAGTGCAGGCTGGGTCTGCCAGGTTTTATTCAGCTCTTCGGCTGGCCCTTGCTGGGTCAGCGCCCAAAGATCATAGCCCAGTGCATCCGACGCTTCACGGAAGGTCGCTTCGATGACTGGATACTGCTCCGCTAAGCCGGACAACATTCCAACGGCCTGAGAACCCTGGCCGGGAAACACAAAAGCAAATTGCGTCATTTTTTTATCCTTATACTAGAAACGAACCAGCGCAGAACCCCAGGTGAAACCGCCACCGAAGGCTTCGAGCAAGACCAGTTGGCCTCGTTGAATGCGTCCATCGCGCACCGCTTCGTCAAACGCGCAGGGCACGGATGCTGCAGACGTATTGCCATGACGATCCAGCGTCACCACAACGTTATCCATAGACATGCCGAGTTTCTTCGCCGTGGCGCTAATAATGCGCAGGTTCGCCTGATGCGGCACCAGCCAGTCAAGGGCGGAACGCTCCAGATTGTTCGCTGCCAGCGTCTCGTCAACGATGTGCGCCAGCTCTGTGACCGCCACTTTGAACACTTCGTTACCGGCCATGGTCAGATAGATGGCGTTGTCCGGATTAACACGATCGGCGTTTGGCAGCGTTAACAGTTCGCCATAGCTACCGTCAGCATGCAGATGCGTGGAGATGATGCCGGGTTCTTCAGATTGTCCTAACAGGACAGCCCCCTGCACCATCACCAAAAATAATGATCGTCCCGCGATCGGTTGGATCGCAGGTGCGCGCCAGCACGTCAGCACCGATCACCAGCGCATTTTTCACCGCGCCAGATTTTACATATTGATCGGCAATGCTCAGCGCATAGGTAAAGCCTGCGCACGCAGCGGCAACGTCGAACGCCGGGCAACCTTTGATCTCCAGCATGCTCTGAATCTGGCACGCTGCGCTCGGGAAGGCATGCGTTGCAGAAGTTGTCGCAACGATAATCAGGCCGATGTCGTCTTTATCGACACCCGCCATTTCCAGCGCACGCTGTGCGGCTTCATAGCCCATGGTGGAAACTGTTTCATCTGGCGCGGCAATACGACGTTCGCGGATACCTGTACGCGTGACGATCCACTCGTCAGACGTATCTACCATTTTTTCCAGATCGGCGTTGGTTCGCACTTGTTTTGGCAGATAGCTGCCGGTACCTAAAATCTTCGTATACATGTACGCTCAGTCACTTTTTGCTAATACAGATCCCAGGCGAGCGGCAATCCGCTGTGGGACTTGTCGCTGCACCGCCTGCACTGCCTGTTCAATCGCGACGGCAAACGCTCGCTGATTGGCCGCACCGTGACTCTTAATCACAATGCCGCGCAATCCTAACAGACAGGCGCCATTATACTGGTCGGGGTTGAGGTGACTGAATCGCCGCGCCAGGCTCTTTTGTAACCAACGCTTCAATAAAATCAGCCACCATGACCGTTTTTTCCCCTCTCCCTGCGATTTAAGCAGAGAAAGAAACATCCTCACCACCCCTTCCATGGTTTTTAATGTAACGTTTCCTGTAAACCCGTCACACACCAGTACATCCGTTTTTCCGGTCAATAATTCGTTGGCTTCGAGATATCCAATATAGTTGATGGATGGCTCATTTTTTAGCCGCTCGGCCGCCTCACGGATGCTGTCGAGACCTTTCGTCTCTTCTTCACCAATATTCAGCAGAGCAACGCGGGGATGAGAAATCCCTACCACTTCCTCTGCCAGCACCGAGCCCATTACGGCAAACTGCGCCAGCATCACGCTGTCGCAGTCAACGTTAGCGCCTAAATCCAGCACCACCGTTTTGCCCTTTTGCTGGTGCGGCAATACCGTCACCAGCGCCGGGCGCTCAATCCCCTCAAGAGGTTTGAGCAGTAATTTTGCCAGCCCCATCAGCGCGCCGGTATTACCGGCACTAACGCAGGCCTCGGCACGACCCTCTTTCACCAGCTCCAGCGCAATGCGCATGGAGCTTCCGCGACTGCTGCGGATCGCCTGTGAGGCTCGAACATCACTGGCAATAACTGACTGGGCAGGAATAATCTGCAGACGTGAACGTTGTTCAAAGTCAGCTTTTGCAAGTAATGGCGTGATAGCGTCGGGATTGCCGACTAAAAGGAGAGTGAGTTGCGAATTAGAGTTCAGTGCCTGCAATGCTGCAGGCACTGTCACGGAAGGGCCAAAATCTCCCCCCATGACATCTAACGCCAGGGTTAGACGTGTCAAGGTATCGTCGCAGCCTGGTTCGGTATATCCCCGTTTTCACGGGGAAACCCTCACTAAGCCTAATCACGCAAACGCGTGATTACTTAGTGATAACCTTGCGGCCGCGGTAGAAAACCGTCAGCGGTGATGTGGTGACGCAGGTGTTTTTCACCAGAAGTCTTGTCTACAGACAGGCTGGTAACTGCAGTCAGCGCGTCATGGGAACGACGCATGCCACGTTTGGAACGGGTTGGTTTATTCTGTTGTACGGCCATGGACCTTACTCCTTAATTACTTACGCTTTAAACTGGCTAATACGGCAAATGGGTTTGGTTTTTGCGCTTCATCAGGCAGTTCCCCAAAGACCATGTCCGCCTCGGACACTTCACAGTGTTCAGAATCATGCACCGGAACTACAGGCAAGGTGAGGATGATTTCATCTTCAACCAGCGCCAGCAGATCGATTTCACCGAATTCGTTAACCTCAATCGGCTCATACGCTTCCGGGAGTGCTTCAGCCTGTTCGTCTGAACGAACCGGACTAAAACAATATGTTGTGTGAACATGAAGTGGGAACGGTTTCCCGCAACGCTGACATTCGAGCGTGACCGACACCTTTGCATCACCGGTAATAACGGCAAGGCGCTGGGGATCGATCTCAAACGACATGGAGCATTCCACATCACTGTCCACACTGACTACGGATTCGGCGATACGCTCAGCCTGGTCACGAGTATAAATACCTTCGTAATCGAGGCGTTTTTGAGCCGTACGAACCGGATCAAGAGTCAGGGGTAATTTTACCTTTTGCATAGGGCGCGCATATTAACTTTGTAACGTCATAGAGTCAAAGAAAAAGGCAACCTCAGGCTGCCTTTTGCCATTTATTCGCACACATTGCGGCCTGTAGTTTAAAATGGCTGGCATCGATACGCTATATCTGGTGAAAAAAATATGCCAAATCTCATTCTTGCCTCCACATCACCTTACCGCCGCGTGTTGCTGGAAAAGCTCGGAGTTACCTTCGAATGCGCCGCGCCGAACGTGGATGAAAGCCCACAACCCGGTGAATCGCCACGCCATCTGGTGGTCCGTCTGGCTCAGGAAAAAGCGAAAAGTCTGGCAGCGCGATTCCCCGATCATTTAATTATAGGTTCCGATCAGGTTTGCGTCCTGGATGGAATAATTACCGGCAAACCACACACCGAAGAGAATGCCCGCCAGCAGCTACTGAAAGCGCGCGGCAGTATTGTCACCTTCTACACCGGCCTGGCACTTTATAATTCGTCTACGGGCCATTTACAGACGGAATGCGAGCCGTTTGACGTTCACTTCCGCCATCTCAGCGAACAAGAAATTGACGACTACGTCCGAAAAGAGCGGCCATTAAATTGCGCGGGCAGTTTTAAAAGTGAGGGACTGGGTATTGCTTTGTTTGAGAGACTGGACGGGCGAGACCCGAACGCGCTGGTGGGATTACCGCTGATTGCGCTGTGCCAGATGCTGCGTCGGGAAAATTACAACCCGTTGATGGCGTAGCCATCGACTTCGCCCTACGGCGCTACGCTTGCACGGACCTACGCTGTGTAGGCCAGCTAAGCGCAGCGCCCCGGCAATTAACCGCGCAGAATGCTCAGACAGCGCTTCAGCTGATCATCCAGCGGCGCTTCGACACGCATCACCTCGCCAGTACCCGGATGAGTAAACTTTAACGCGGCGGCATGCAGGAACAGACGCGATAAACCCGTCCCGGCCAGCTGTTTATCAAATTCACGGTCGCCATAGCGATCGTCAAAGGCGATAGGATGGCCCGCATGCTGCGTATGAACGCGGATCTGGTGGGTACGTCCGGTCACTGGGCTGCAGCGCACGAGGGTGGCAAATTCATACCGCTCTTCCACCTTGAACCGGGTTTCCGACGGTTTGCCTTCCTGACTCACACGAACGATACGCTCACCGCTTTGCAGAATGTTTTTCAGCAGCGGCGCCTGCACCACTTTGACATGGGACTGCCACTGTCCGCGCACCAGCGCGAGGTAATCCTTCTGCATTCCTTTCTCACGCAGCTGCTCGTGCAGCGAACGCAGCGCCGACCGTTTTTTCGCGACCAGCAGTACGCCGGAGGTGTCGCGATCAAGACGATGAACCAGTTCAAGGAAGCGGGCTTCCGGGCGCAGCGCACGGAGACCTTCAATCACGCCAAAGCTCAACCCACTGCCGCCGTGGACGGCCGTGCCAGAGGGCTTATTGAGCACCAGAATATGATCGTCTTCATACAGAATCACATTCGTCAGCGCGGCGACTTTGTTCAGATGCGGCGACATCGCCTCCTCTTCCCGCTCGGCTACGCGCACAGGCGGGATGCGAACTTCATCACCCGCTTCAAGTTTATATTCCGGTTTGATGCGCTTTTTATTCACGCGCACCTCACCCTTACGCAGGATGCGATAAATCATGCTCTTTGGCACACCCTTCAGTTGGGTGCGCAAAAAGTTGTCAATGCGTTGCCCCGCTTCATCTTCGGTAATGGCAACCATTTTTACGGCTGGAGTCTCTGTTTTCATGGGGGCCGATTCTAATTATCGTCAGCCATTAGCGCCACTCATTTTTCTATGCTTATATTTAGCTCTACCCGGTCAGTGTTTCGTTCACGCAATCGATTTGGTGGTTATTAAACCAATCCTGCGTAGGAAGTGAAAAAAACTGTGAGTAACCGGGTGATAATTGGCAAAAGTCATCTTGCTATAACCCGGTTAGCAATGGAATAATGCTGCTGTTTTCCGTGTTAAATCCTGGTTAAGTAAGGATGTCGACGGAATGACCAATTTTGTCTGACCGATCATCCACGCAGCAATGGCGTAAGACGTATTGATCTTTCAGACAGTTAGCGGGCTGCGGGTTGCAGTACTTACCGGTAAATGGAATCTTCTCTGGAGAGTTTTACCCAGGCTATTCCCCTGATAATCGCGCTGTATTTCCGTATGAAATACAGGCAACCGACACTTTGCGCCTCTTAAGCGAGCGACAACCGTGAGGTTGGCGACGTGAATAGACACGAGGCCATCGGTTCATACCCCGGAAAGCGTCACCTTGCCCGCAGCTTAGTCGTCAATGTAAGAATAATGAGTAAGTTACGATGAAAAGAATGTTAATCAACGCAACTCAGCAAGAAGAGTTGCGTGTCGCCCTTGTGGATGGGCAGCGTCTGTACGATCTGGATATCGAAAGTCCTGGACACGAACAGAAAAAAGCGAACATTTACAAAGGCAAAATCACCCGCATCGAACCCAGCCTTGAAGCCGCATTTGTAGACTACGGTGCCGAGCGTCATGGTTTCCTCCCCCTGAAAGAGATTGCTCGCGAATACTTCCCTTCTAACTATAACGCCCATGGCCGTCCGAACATCAAAGATGTCCTGCGTGAAGGCCAGGAAGTTATCGTTCAGATCGATAAAGAAGAGCGTGGCAACAAAGGCGCCGCGCTGACCACCTTTATCAGTCTGGCAGGCAGCTATCTGGTACTGATGCCAAACAACCCGCGCGCGGGTGGCATCTCTCGCCGCATTGAAGGCGACGACCGTACCGAACTGAAAGAAGCGCTGGCCAGTCTTGAACTGCCAGACGGCATGGGCCTGATTGTTCGTACCGCAGGCGTAGGCAAATCTGCCGAAGCGCTGCAGTGGGACCTCGGCTTCCGCCTGAAGCATTGGGAAGCGATTCAGAAAGCCGCTGAAAGCCGCCCTGCCCCGTTCCCTGATCCACCAGGAAAGCAACGTTATCGTACGTGCCTTCCGTGACTATCTGCGTCAGGACATCGGTGAAATTCTGATTGATAACCCGAAAGTGCTTGAGCTGGCTCGCCAGCACATTGCCGCGCTGGGTCGTCCTGATTTCACCAGCAAAATCAAACTGTACACCGGTGAAATCCCGCTGTTCAGCCACTACCAGATCGAATCGCAGATTGAATCCGCCTTCCAGCGTGAAGTCCGTCTGCCATCCGGCGGTTCTATCGTTATCGACAGCACCGAGGCGCTGACCGCCATCGACATCAACTCCGCACGTGCAACCCGCGGCGGCGATATCGAAGAGACGGCGTTCAACACCAACCTCGAAGCGGCAGATGAGATTGCGCGTCAGCTGCGTCTGCGCGACCTGGGCGGTCTGATCGTTATCGACTTCATCGACATGACGCCAGTACGTCACCAGCGCGCGGTGGAAAACCGTCTGCGTGAAGCGGTGCGTCAGGACCGTGCGCGTATTCAGATCAGCCATATCTCCCGTTTCGGTCTGCTGGAGATGTCCCGTCAGCGCCTGAGTCCGTCGCTGGGTGAATCCAGCCACCACGTCTGCCCACGCTGTAGCGGCACTGGCACCGTGCGTGACAACGAATCCTTGTCACTCTCTATCCTGCGTCTGATTGAAGAAGAAGCGCTGAAAGAGAACACCAAAGAAGTCCACGCCATTGTGCCTGTGCCGGTCGCCTCCTACCTGCTGAACGAAAAACGTGCTGCGGTAAGTGCTATCGAAGCCCGTCTGAGCGGCGTACGCTGCGTGATCGTGCCTAACGACCAGATGCAAACCCCGCACTACTCCGTGCTGCGCGTGCGCAAAGGCGAAGAGACTTCAACCCTGAGCTACATGCTGCCTAAGCTGCATGAAGAGGCGATGGCTCTGCCGTCCGAAGAAGAGTACGCCGAGCGTAAACTTCCAGAACAGCCTGCTCTGGCGGCCTTTGTGATGCCAGAAGCCCCACCTGCGCCTGCGCAGGAGAGCACCGTTGCCAAACCAGCAGCAGCTAAACCTGCGGCAGACGTCAGCCAACCGGCAGCGCAGCCTGGCCTGCTGAGCCGTTTCTTCAGTGCCCTGAAGAAAATGTTTGCTGGCGAAGAGCCACAACCTGCCCCGGCGTCGGTTGAGAAGAAAGAAGAGAAACAGGAGCGTTCACCGGATCGTCGTAAACGTCAGAACAACCGCCGTGACCGCAACGAGCGTCGCGATAACCGTTCAGACAACAACGAAGGTCGTGAAGGCAATGAAAGCCGTGACAATCGCGATAACCGTGAAGGTCGCGAAGGCCGTGAGGGTCGTGAACGCCGCGAAGGACGTGACGATAACCGTCGCAACCGCCGTGAGAAGCCGCAGCAGAACGCGGAAGATCGTGAAATTCGCCAGCCGGCCGGCGAGGAGTCTGAAAAGAGCAGATCGCGTGATGAGCAGCAGCCACGCCGCGAGCGCAACCGCCGTCGTAATGATGACAAGCGCCAGGCGCAGCAGGAAGTTAAAGCGCTGAATCGCGAAGAAGAGACCGTGCAGGATGCGGATCAGGAAGAGCGTGTTCAGGTCATGCCACGCCGTAAGCAGCGTCAGCTGAGCCAGAAAGTCCGTTTCGAGTCTCAGACCGACGAAGCAGCTGTCGAAGCGGTAGCGCCACAGGTTGAACCCGCTCAGAGCACCGAACTGGCGAAAGTCGACCTGCCTGCGGTCATCGAAAATGCCCCTGAACAGGAAGAGACCACCGAAGGCCGTGACAATGCGGGTATGCCGCGTCGCTCACGTCGCTCCCCGCGTCATCTGCGCGTGAGCGGTCAGCGTCGTCGCCGTTATCGTGACGAGCGTTATCCGCTGCAGTCGCCAATGCCGCTGGCAATCGCCTGTGCGTCACCAGAAATGGCCTCCGGCAAAGCCTGGATCCGTTATCCGGTTGCCCGTCCTCAGGAGCAGCAGTTTGACGAGCAGAACGTGACGGCCGAAGCGGTTGCCCCAGTCGCGCCAGTGGTTGATGAGGTTATCACCGAGGCTGCGGCAGTTGTCATCCCTGAGCCACAGCCACAGACTGCTGAAGTGGAAACGTCACACCCGGAAGTGATTGCCGCGCCTGTTACTGAACAGCCGCAGATCATCACTCCTGAAGATGTGGTTGTCGCAGAGCAGGTAGTGGAAGACGTTAAGGCTGCCGAGCCGGTTGAAATTACCGCGGAAGCCGTGGAGCCACAGCCAGTTGTAGAAGTGGAAGTGGAAGTGGAAACGCAAGTTCAACCTGAAGTTGAGATTGCTGTTGAACCTGTTGCTGAAGAGAAACCTGAAGTCGCTGAAGTGAAAGCGCCGGAAGTGAAACCAGCACCAGCGCCCGTTGCTCAGGTTAACGCGGGTGTTCACCACGCCACTGCGCCAATGACCCGCGCGCCAGCCCCGGAATATGTGCCGGAAGCCCCGCGTCACAGCGACTGGGTACGCCCGGCGTTTGATTTCGAGGGTAAAGGTTCAGCAGGTGGTCACAGCGCAACGCACCAGGCGACCGCGCCTGCCACGCGTCCACAGCCGGCTGAATAAGCCCGCTTAAGCGCAAAAGCCGACCTTCGGGTCGGCTTTTTTATTGCTTCTGTTCTGGCCTGCGCATACCGGCGATTTCAGGCATCATCTCCAGAAAGCGACGAAGGCGTGCCGGATAATAGCGTGACCACGGATAGACCAGATGAACCGGCAACGCGGCAGGCTGCCAGTCGGGTACCAGGTGCACCAGCCTGCCCTCACGAATATCGGCTTCTACCGTCCAGCTTGATACCACCACCACCCCCCAACCCGGTTAATGCACTTTTACGCGCCACGTACAGGCTGTCCGTACTTAACCGTGGAGAAATAGCCACCCGCAGCGATTGCGGGGTACCCGCGCGGAACAGCTCCACGTGCTCACGATAAAACGTATTGAGTGCCACCCAGGGCAGCGCAGAGAGATCTTCCGGCTTCTCAACAGGCGCGTGACCAGCGAGCAACCCGGGCGAAGCAACGACACTGCGCGGAACCTCGGCAAGCAACACCGATACCGTGGCGGGGTCGATCTCCGCTCCCACACGGATGGCGCAGTCAATATTGTCACTCAGGAAATCGGCCGAGCGGTCGTTGAGCATCCACTCCACATTCAGCCGCGGATAGCGCAGCAGAAACGCCGTTAACGGTTCCAGCAATTGCTCCTGCCCGAAGGCATGAGGGGCACGGACACGAAGCACGCCCACGGGTTCATCTTCCGTCTGCCCGACGTCGTCCTCAAGCGCATGCCAGCTGTCGATTACCCGCCGGGCGTGCTGGTAGCAGCGTTCCCCATCATCGGTCAGCTTCATGGCATGCGTGGTGCGCAGGATCAGGCGCACTCCAAGCAGCGTCTCCAGCGATTGCAGGCGACGGCTCACGGTGGCCTGGGTGGTGGCCATCTGTACGGCGGCAGCGGAAAGGGAGCCTGTTTCGATGATGCGCACGAAGGTTCGCATCAGTTCGACCCTGTCTATACGCTCTGAGCGTTTCATGATTTATCCGGTTATACGTTACACGTATAAGTGTTTTAACACTGCGCCTGCTACCACCGCAAGCCGGGCTGGTAAAGAATAGCGACACACCCGAAATGAGGAACTGCATATGAACACCAGCACCTTAACCCCAGCCGTCAGCCGTTGGGTCATTTTTATCCTTGCCATCGGCGCAGGATTCAGCGTCGCGTCCATCTATTATGCCCAACCGCTGCTGCCGCTGATGGGCACCGATCTGCATCTCAGCATTGAAGGGATGGGGATGGTGCCAACCCTGACCCAGGCAGGCTATGCGCTGGGTATCCTTTTCCTTCTGCCACTGGGCGATCGCTATGACCGTCGCACCCTGATAGTGGTAAAAAGCATTGCGCTGGCGGGATTGCTGCTGGCCTGTAGCCTGACAGGGCAGATTCACTCGCTGCTGTTGGTCAGCCTGCTGATTGGGATGGCGGCCACCATGGCGCAGGATATCGTTCCGGCGGCGGCGATTCTGGCCCCGGAAGGCAAACAGGGGAAAACCGTCGGAACGGTCATGACTGGCCTGTTGCTGGGGATCCTGCTCTCCCGTACGGTGAGCGGCGTCGTGGGTGAAGCCTTTGGCTGGCGCGTGATGTATCAACTGGCGGCGGGCAGCATTGCCATTCTTGCCGCCGTGATGTGGCTGATTCTGCCCCGTTTCGCGGTGCATTCAAACCTGCGTTATCCAGATTTGATGCGCTCAGTGGTGCACCTGTGGCGTCGTTATCCGGCGCTGCGTCGGGCCGCTCTGGCGCAGGGCTTCCTCTCTATTGCCTTCAGCGCCTTCTGGTCTACGCTGGCAGTGATGCTGATGGAGCACTATCAGTTGGGCAGTGCGGTTGCGGGGGGATACGGTATTGCCGGTGCCGCAGGTGCCCTGGCAGCGCCGCTCGCAGGTGGCCTGGCTGATAAACTGGGCGCCGGTAAAGTCACCCAACTGGGTGCCGCGCTGGTGACCGTCTCCTTCGCCCTGATGTTCCTGATGCCCGCTCTTGGCGTACACGGCCAGCTGATCCTGATCGCGGTCTCTGCCGTCGGATTTGATCTCGGCTTGCAGTCAAGCCTGGTTGCCCACCAGAATCTGGTTTATGGCCTCGAGCCGAAGGCACGTGGTCGTCTGAACGCCCTGCTCTTTACCGGCGTGTTTATCGGGATGGCGCTGGGTTCAGCGCTGGGTAGTCAGCTGTATACGATGGCAGGCTGGCCGGGTGTGGTTGCCCTGGCAACGGTGACCGCAGCCATCGCCCTGGCCATTCGTCTGGCAGAGAGCGCCCGCACCAGCGCCTCAGTGATGCAGAATTCCTGAAAAAAAAGCCCAATCCGCGCAAACGGATTGGGCACAGAACATAACCAGTTTCAAGTCATGTCCAAAGGTCAAGACAGTTATTTATTGAGCTGGAACAGAGACATACCCTGCATATCGCTGAACGCTTTATAGGAGGCCTGAAGCGCAGCCTGCTGCATGGTGTAAGACGAGATCGCTGCGTTCCAGTCAACGTCAATGAGATCGCTCATCTGCTGGGTCAGGCCTAAAGCACGGTCACTACCCAGTGAATCGAGCGAACTAAGTTCGGTCAATTTAGTCCCAAGATCAGCGCGCACGGTTAACACATTATCAAGAGAATTACGTAATCCGCGGTTTGCCTTATCTATATCCGCAGTCATCTGGTCCGACTTATCCTGATCGCCTTCAACCGGTTTTTTCAGCGCCGCAATAACGTTATCCAGAATTTTAAACATATTTTTTTCTGGCGTGCTGCCGTCTGGCTCAGGTGCGGCATTACTGGTAAAGGATCCAAACACATCGCTGCCGGTGTGGCTAATCTGCATGGTACGCGCAGAATCGACCTGCTGGCTGATTGGCGTAGAAACCACCGACATAATCTCCGGTGGTCTGATCGAACGCCGCAGCATCGGTCTTATAGCCAGCAAAAATATAACGGCCGTTGCCATCGGTACTGTTCGCCAGGTTCAGCAGCTGATCGCGAATCCCCTGGAGATCGGTAGCAAGCGAGTTGCGATCGTTGTCACTCAGGGTACCATTGCCGGCATAGACAATCTTTTCCTGCGCCGATTGCAGCGCGGTGGTCACCTGGCCAAGCACGTTTTCTTCCAGCGAAACCTTCTGCGTAGCAAAAGAACGGGCCAGCGTATACTGGCTGTTTTGCGCTTGCGACTGTGAAACAACCACCGCCTGCGACGCGGCGATCGGATCGTCAGAAGGACGGTTAACACGTTGGCCGGTAGACATCTGCTCACCGTAACTCAAACCATTTGCTCTGGGATTCGGTGACCCCACGCATGTTCTGCTCATACATCATCTGGGTGCTAATGCGCATCGTTGACCTCAGCTTTAGCGAATATTAATTATTGCGTCGAAGAGCGTGCTGGCAGTTTGCAGTACCTGGGCATTGGCCAGGTAGTACTGCTGGAAACGCTGCAAGTTGCCATACTCTTCATCGAGGTTAACCCCGGAGATGGACTGCTGCTGATTGCTCAGCTGTGTCGTCACGTTTGCCTGAGTGGTGCTGCTGGTTTTCAGCGTCGCGGTTTTGCTGCCGACAGTGCTGACCAGAGAGGCATAGGCATCGTTAAACGTTTTGTTGCCGCCGACCACTTTGCTGCTTTGCAGATCCAGCATAGCCTGGCCGTTACGGTTATCACTTTCGCCGCCTTTTTCTTCTGAGGCTAAAGCCAGCTTTGACTCATCACTGATCGCCACGTCCATATTCACAATGGCGTTGACGACAGGCTTAACGATAAAGCTGTCTTTTTTATTCGCCACGCCCGATACGTTGACCGTCAGGCCATCGAAGGACAAGTTACCTTTGCCGTCATCGGTGGCAGCAACCGTGGTTTTATCTGACAGGCGGGTAATGTTCCAGTTGGAGCCATCAAACTCCATCTTATAGTCGGTGGCCTGTACTTTTGGTGCTATCTGCAACGTTAATCGCCGCGGTGACGGAGGCCGAACCGGTATTTTTGCTGTTGGACCGCACCTCCGGGACACCGATATCGAATAATTTGCCTCCCGCATCGCCTTCAGGATCAAAGCCCTTTGCATGCTGACTGTTCATCGAGTTTGCAAAGGAGAGCGCCAGTTGGTTTAGGGTGTTGCGTGCAGTGTCCAGTTCTTCGGTACGGAAGGTTAATATCCCGCCCAGTGAGCCGCTGGTCAGCAGCTTTTCCGGGATCTCGACCGGGCCAGAGGTGCCATCCACAAACGCCACCGTGGTACGGGACGGATCGGCGCTGGACTTCACGGCCGCCAGCTGGTTAGAGGTGCTGCCCTGGACCAGGTTGTAGCCGTTTCCGAAGGAGACGTTATAGGTGCCGCCATCCTGGACCGAGACGTCAACGCCCACGATCTGGTTCAGCTCGCTCACCAGCTGGTCACGCTGATCGAGCAGGTTGTTCGGGGAAGCCCCTGCACCCACGCCGGTCAAACGGGAGATCTGGTCGTTGAGGTTCGCAATCTGCTTCGCGTAGTTATTGATCTGATCCACGCTGGTGCCGATAGCAATGTTGATCTGCTTATCCTGATCGCGCAGATACTGATCGTTCACCTTGAACTGGTTCACCAGGCCTGCGGCCTTACCCAGCACGGTCTGACGCGCCGCCGGATCTTCGGCGTTGCTGACCAGGGTCTGCAGGCTGCTGAAGAAGTCCTGCAGCGTCGACGCCAGGCTGTTTGTGCTGCCGGACAGAACGTCGTCAATTTTGGACATCTGCTGGTAGCGGGTGGTCAGGGCGCTGCTCTGGTTCTGCGCGGCGCGCAGCTGGTTGGTAATGAATGAATCATATTCGCGCTGTACCCCGGAGACATACACGCCGTTGCCAACCCAACCGCCGCCTGTCAGGGTGCTGTTTGAGGCGCTCAGCACCGTGGTCTGACGGGTGTATCCCGCCACGTTGTAGCTTGAAATGTTATTACTGGCGGTATTCAACGCAGCCTGTGCCGCGCTGAGGCCACTCATGGCGCTGTTGATCAAACTGGACATGGGGGTTCCTTTTATACTTTCAGACACGAGTCCTGTTGGAGATTATCGGCAGGCCCCAGCCGGACTTGAGAACTTTCAGAACAGATTTTCGATATCGTTGCTGTATGCTTTGCTCACTTTTTCACCCATCGCTTTAAGCTGCTGGATCATGCTGGTCAGCTTACGGGCATACTGCGGATCGGTGGCGTAGCCCGCTTGCTGCAACGCTTGTGCACCCTGCTCTGCCGTGGCGGCCTGAGTCACTGCCGCATAGCGTGGGTTACGGCTCAGCACCCCGACATAGTCCGAAAGCGCTTCCAGATACGAGCTGTAGACGCGGAACTTCGCTTTAATTTTCTTCGCTTCACCGTTTTCATATTCGGTGGTGGTGATCTCGGTGGTTGGCCCTTTCCAGCTTCCTGTGGCCTTCACACCAAAGATGTTGAAGCTTGGCTCGCCGTTCTCACGACGGATCTGCCGTTGCCCCCAGCCAGATTCCAGCGCCGCCTGGGCCAGAATCAGGTGATGCGGTACCCCGCTCTGCTGGCTGGCAAGACGCGCCGGCAGCGAGAGCTGGGCCAGGAAGTCTTTGCTGTCGCCGGTGAGCGGCTCATCGTTACTTTCTGGCACTTTCGGCACTGCTTTACGCACCATTTGCGTCAGGGACTGGTTTTGATAGCTGGTCACCCTTTCCAGGTCGAACTTCATCGGGACCTGTTGAGGGGTCTCTTCCGGCGGCACGCCCTGAGCGGCCGCCATCTGCTTAACAATCACATCCGCCAGCCCCAGCCCTTTACCGGAAGTCATCTGCTGCGCAATCTGCTGGTCATACATGCTGGTATACAGACGCGTTGAATCGCTGCTGAAGATGCCATCTTTCGGTAGCGCCTCACGCATGCTTTTCAGCATCATCTGGACAAACATCCCTTCCACCTGGCGGGCAACCGGGCGGATATTACCCGCCGGATCTTTGCCTGCTTTGGATTTCAGTTCGTTGAGCGACTGGGTATCCCAGGCCGCGCTGCTCAGCAGTTTGCTATCGGTCAGCATCAGATAATTTCCACTTTGGCGCGCAGGCAGCCTGCGCTCTGCATGGATTGCAGAATCGACATCAGATCGATCGGGGTCGCGCCGAGCGCATTCAGCGCACGCACCACGTTGTTCAGGTTGGCGCTGGAGCGCACGCTCTGCAGCGAGCCGCCGCTCTGACGCATATCAATCTGGGTCTGTGGCGTCACTACGGTTTCACCGCCGCCAAACGGCGTATCCGGCTGGCTGACGTTAGCCGAGCGGTTGACGGTAACCGAGAGGTTGCCCTGCGCCACGGCACAGTTATCCAGAGTCACTTCACGGTTCATTACCACCGAACCGGTACGGGAGTTAATGATCACTTTGGCATCCTGCGGCGTGACGTTCACTTCCATGTTCTGGATATCCGCCAGCAGGCGAACCTGGTTGCTGTTGCCGCTGGAGACACGGATCTGCACGGTGCGGGCGTCCAGCGCCGTGGCACTGCCATAGCCGCGACCACGGTTAATGGTGTCAGCGATCTGCTGCGCCATGGTGAAGTCGTCGTCGTTCAGCTGCAGGTTGATGGTGTTCCCGGTGCCGAACTGGGTCGGCAGTTCACGCTCAATGATCGCCCCGTTGGTAATACGGCCGCCATTAAGCTGGTTAACCTGCACGCTGCTGCCGCCTGCGGACGCACCTGCCCCGCCGACCAGAATGTTACCCTGCGCGAGGGCATACACCTGGCTGTCCACCCCTTTCAGCGGCGTCATCAGCAGCGTACCGCCACGCAGGCTTTTCGCGTTACCCATGGAGGAGACCACCACGTCGATGGTCTGTCCCTGGCGGGAAAAGGCCGGGTAGGAGGCGGTGACCATCACGGCCGCCACGTTTTTCAGCTGCATGTTGGTCCCGGCGGGCACCGTAATGCCGAGCTGGGAGAGCATGTTATTCAGGCTCTGCGTAGTAAACGGGGTCTGGGTCGTCTGGTCACCCGTGCCGTCCAGCCCCACCACCAGGCCGTAACCGATCAGTGAGTTTTCCCGCACACCCTGAACACTTGTGAGATCGCGGATACGGTCGGCCTGGGCAACAGTTGCCACCAGCACCAACAGGATCCCGAAGAGGGATTTAAACATAGGTCACCTCGCTTACATCGGCGATAAATTAAGGAAGAAACGCTGCAACCAGCCATATTCTGCGCTTCATTGATGTAGCCGTTGCCGACGTACTCAATGCGCGCATCGGCCACCTGGGTGGACGGTACGGTGTTGGAGCCGCTGATGGTGCGAGGGTTAACCACACCGGAGAAGCGAATGAACTCAGTGCCCTGATTAATGGCGATCTGTTTTTCACCCACAACATGTAAATTGCCGTTCGCCAGCACCTGGTCAACGGTCACCGTCAACGTGCCGCTAAAGGTGTTGCTGGCATTGGCGCCGCCTTTACCATTAAAGGAGTTGCCGCCAGACGTCTCAACATCAGCGCGGGCATTACCGAAGAGTCCTTCGAGGTAACGTGGCACAGTGTCGAAACCAAAATTGGTTTTCCCGTCGCGGCTGGCATTGGCTGAGGAGCTTTTGCTGGCGCTGACGTTTTCCTGAAGCTGGATGGTCAGCGTATCGCCGATATTACGTGGGCGACGGTCTTCAAACATCGGCTGATAACCGTAGTTAATCGGCTGCGCTGTCTGGAAAATAGAGCCATTCGCGACTGGCATCGGGCCAGGAACGGGTTGGGCGGAAGTCGCACCCTGCACCAGAGGTTGAGACGGGATCCAGGCGCAACCGGTCAGGGTAACGGCCAGGAGGGTCACTATCGGATAACGAATCGCCGCGAGTTTTTGCATTGCCTTCATCTTCGAAAACAGGGAGCCGGTGCGGCGCGAACCGCACCGGACTACACCTTAGAGTTGCGTCAGTTTCTGCAGCATCTGGTCGGTCGTCGACACTGCTTTACTGTTAATTTCGTACGCGCGCTGAACCTGGATCATATTCACCAGCTCTTCCGCGACGTTGACGTTTGAGGTTTCCACATACCCCTGGTACAGCAGACCTGAACCGTTCAGACCTGGCGTGCTCTCGTTTGGCGCGCCGGAAGACTGAGTTTCGATGTACAGGTTCTCACCGATGCTTTCCAGACCGGTGTCGTTCATGAAGGTGGTCAGGTTAAGCTGGCCTACCTGCACCGGCGCGGCCTGGCCCTGCTGGGGTCACGCTCACAATCCCGTCACGGCCGATAGTGATGCTCAGGGCATTAGCCGGAATGGTGATGGCCGGTTGCACCTGGAAACCGCCCGCTGTCACCAGCTGACCGTTCTGATCCACCTGGAACGAACCGTCACGGGTGTAGGCCGAGGTACCGTCTGGCAACTGCACCTGGAAGAAGCCCTGGCCTTTGATTGCCACGTCTTTGCTGTTGTTGGTCTGGGACAGGTTACCCTGGCTGTGCAGACGCTCGGTCGCCACCGGACGAACACCGGTACCGATCTGCAGACCGGATGGCAGCGTGGTCTGTTCAGACGACTGCGCACCCGGCTGACGGATGGTCTGGTAAAGCAAATCTTCGAAAACCGCACGCTGACGCTTAAAACCGTTGGTGCTGACGTTCGCCAGGTTGTTGGCGATGACGTCCATATTGGTTTGCTGTGCGTCGAGGCCGGTTTTCGCGATCCATAAAGAACTGATCATAAGGTGTCCTGTTAACTCATTGACAGCAGCTGGTTGGCGCGCCCGGCGTTTTCATCAACGCTGGAGATGACCTTCATCTGCATTTCAAAACGGCGCGCGCTGGCGATCATGTCGGTCATCGCCGCGACCGGCTTAACGTTACTGCCTTCCAGCACGCCAGACATGACGCGAATGCTCGGGTCGGCCTGTAAGGTTGCGCCACGTGTCGCCTGCGCTGCCTGGGTCAGACGGAACATGCCGTCGTCGCCACGCTGCACTTCAAAACCTTCGGCTTTTACCAGCTTCAGGCGGCCAACCGGCGCTACGGTGTTTGGCGGATCGCCGGGGTTCAGGGCCGAGATGGTCCCGTCTGCCGCGATAGTGATCTCCGAGCCTTCCGGCACGGTGATCGGGCCGCCTTCACCGATAACCGGATGTCCCTGGATGGTCAGCTGCCCGACCGAATCCACCTGGATGTTACCGTTACGGGTGTAGCCTTCGCTGCCGTCGGCCGTTTGAACCGCCAGCCAGCCATCCTGCTGCAGCGCCACGTCGAGCGGGCGCGAGGTATAGTCCATCTGCCCCGGTGTCATATCGGCACCTGGGGTGGAGGCGGTGACCAACGTACGCGTCGGCAGGGAAAGCCCTTCCACCGGCACGGCGCGCATTGCGTTGAGCTGCGCACGGAAACCTGGCGTCGAGGCGTTCGCCAGGTTACTGGCGGTGACTGCCTGCTGATTGAGCGTCTGACTGGCAGCGCCCATCGCGGTATATATTGCGTGATCCATTAAGCTATCCCGTCAGCTACTTAGCGGAGGTTAACCAGCGTGTTGAGGATCTGATCCTGCGTTTTGATGGTCTGCGCGTTCGACTGATAGTTACGCTGCGCGACGATCATATTGACCAGCTCTTTACTCAGGTCGACGTTGGAAGCTTCCAGCGCGCCGTTGGTCAGGGTACCGAAGTTACCGGAACCGGCGGTGCCCAGCAGCGCCACGCCTGAAGACTGGGTAGCAGACCAGACGTTGTTACCTTCAGACTGCAGACCTTCGTTGTTGGCGAAGTTCGCCATGACGATCTGACCCAGCACCTGGTTTTGTTCGTTGGAGTAGTTACCTACCACGGTACCGTCATCGTTGATCTGATAGCTCACCAGGTCGCCCGGCTTGTAGCCGTTCTGGTTGGTTGCCACGATGTTGTTCGCCCGGTGTTCTGCTGCATGGAGTTCAGGAAGCTCAGGGAGAAGGTCACCGGCAGCGCACCGCTCAGTGGATCGGTCGTCACGTTGATCGCCGGGTTGCCATTTGGGGTCGCGCTCAACACGCCAGCGGCGTTGTAGTTGTAGATACCGGCCAGGTTACCGTTGCTGTCGAAGTTCATCTGTGCAGCTTTGGTAATTTTACCGTTCGTCACGCTACCGTCCTGGGTGTAGAGATCCCATTTGTTGTCTGCTGTTTTCACATAGTAGACATACATGTTGTGGGCGTTACCCTGGTTGTCGTAAACGGTGATAGTGCCTTTCTTGTTGAAGCTGTCTGAATCCGGGTTGGCATTGGTCGCGTCAAAACGCAATGTTCGGCACGCTGTCCGTGGAGTTCAGATTGATCTGCTGCGCCGCAGTGCTGGTCGCTTTCGCGGGCATCAGGTCATTAGGGATGGTAATCGCCTGTGGGTTAGCACCGGTCTGCACCGTCGGAGGGCTACCTGCTGCCGGATAGCCGGTCAGCTGCAGGCCCTGCATGTTCACCAGGTTGCGGTTTTCGTCCAGGCTGAACTGACCGTTACGGCTGTAAAAAACAGAACCGTTGCTGTCGAGCATACGGAAAAAACCGCTCTGGCTGATAGCCACATCCAGGACCACGACCGGTGTTGGTGGTGGTACCATCTGAAAAGTCCTGGGTGATCCCGGCGACTTTTACGCCCAGACCGACTTTGGAACCGGCGAACATATCCGCGAATGACGCGCTACCGGACTTAAAGCCGTAGGTCGCGGAGTTGGCAATGTTGTTACCAATGACGTCGAGGTTAGTGGCTGCAGCATTCAGGCCGCTGACCGCTTGTGAAAAGGCCATGAGTTACTCCTGGTAAATGTTAGGGCTTAAATAATCTGCCGAACTTCGTCGAGCGTGGTGGTACCGTAAGTGCCGAGATCCAGCGTGTTACCGCCACCGCTGCGGATCACACCCTGCACCATTGCAAACTGCAGTGGCTGTGCCACCAGCTGCGTGCTGCCGCTGCTGGCGGAAATCGCTACGTTGTAAGAGCCGTTTGGTGCCGTGCTGCCGTCGGTCTGAGTACCATCCCAGGTAAAGGTATGGACGCCTGCTTTCAGCTCGCCAATGTCAATAGTCCGTATCACTGCACCGGACTTATCGGTGATAGTGGCCGTCACTTTGTCTGCGCTCTGCTGCAACTCAACACCAAATGGCGTGGGTTGAGGTGGTGGTCGAGCCTTCGGCACCGCTGGTGCCCGCCAGAACGGTCGAACCAGGGATCATCACGCCATGGCCAATCAGCGTGCTGGCCTGCATCGACTGGCTGTTGTCGATCTGCCCGGAAATAGAACCCAGCGTGGTGTTCAGTTTCTCGATGCCGCTCACCGTACTGATCTGCGCAAGCTGCGTGGTCAATTCGTTGTTCTGCATCGGGTTGGTTGGATCCTGGTTTTTCAGCTGGGCGACCAGCAGCGTCAGAAAGCTGCCCTGCAGATCGGAAGCATTGCTTCCGGTGAGGGAGTTACTGCCAGTAGTGCCACCGACGCCAGTCGTAGCCGTCCTGTCATTTACATTGACTGCAATGGACATTGATCTCTCCTTTACTGGCCCAGAGTGAGCGTTTTAAGCATCATGCTCTTCACGGTGTTCAGCACTTCTACGTTAGCCTGGTAGCTGCGGGACGCCGACATGGTGTTAACCATTTCACCCACCACATCCACGTTCGGCATTTTGACGTAGCCACTGGCGTCGGCCAGCGGGTTGCCCGGCTCGTACACCAGTTTGTCCGGGGCCTGGCTCTCAATCACGTTGGCCACTTTTACCCCGCCGGTTGCCGCACCCGGTGCAGCATCCACCTGGAACACAACCTGTTTAGCGCGGTAGGGTTGGCCATCCGGGCCGGTCACGCTGTCGGCGTTCGCCATGTTACTGGCGGCCACGTTCAGACGTTGGGATTGCGCGGTCAGCGCGGAACCCGCGATATCAAAGATATTGAGTAAGGCCATTATTAGTTGCCTCCCTGCAGAACACTCATCATGCCTTTAATCTGTCCACCGAGAAACGGTCAGCCCCATCTGGTACTTTGAGACTGTTATCAGCGAACTGCGTACGCTCCCGATCCATATCGACGGTGTTACCGTCCAGAGATGGCTGATCCGGGATGCGATAAAGTAAATCGGTATTGGGGGGTCGTGACGGTCTCTGCAGGAATATGACGTGCAGAGGTCAGCGCAAGGGCAACACCGCTGTTTTCGGCCCGACCCACGCTCCATCACTTTCTTTGAATTCACTGGAAAAATCGATATTCACGCGCCTGAAACCCGGGGGGTATCGGCGTTTGCGATATTATGGCGGCCAGAATCTCCTGACGCTGGGCACGCCAAGTTGAGCGGCTTCTTGCTGAAAACGTAGCGCGGCGTCGAGTTTTATCGAGCATGTCTCCTCCGCTGATGGCCAAAATTTCAGTGGATAGCTTAAATCTCAACCCGTCTCCCGTCATCGACGGAATAAGCGCAAAATGCGTCGCTATTTATTGCGTTGATGCCCACCCGGCTACAGGTAGAATCCTGCTCATTCTGTAATCCGACGGTAACGGACGATATGGCACTCAAAGGTGGTTTGACCGCAACCACTGCTCCTCTGGAGCGCTCTCTCTCAGGCACAGGATCTGAATGCTCAGCTGACGGCGTTTTTTGCCCAGCGACTGGCTGGATTTAGCGATGAGGTTTCGGTTCAGATCCGCACGCCAGCCCAACATGCTCCCCACCTGCGAAACGCCTGAATTCAGCGTCGCTGGCAACACCCGACAGTGGGGTAACGTGAGCGTCACGGCACGTTGTGACACGGGAAAACGGTTTATACAGGTTGCAGTTCAGGCGACGGGCGATTATGTTGTCGCGTCCCGGAACATCCCCCCGGGGTGCGGCCTTGCAGCCAGACAGCGTTACGCTGAAACGGCGGGCAGGCTGGATCAGCTCCCCGCCGCGCACGATTCTGGATATTCACCAGGCGCAGAACGCCGTTAGCTTGCGCGATCTGGTGCCCGGGCAACCTCTGCAACTGTCGATGCTGCGCCAGTCATGGCGAATCAAAGCCGGACAGCGAGTCATGGTGATCGCCAGCGGCTGAAGGCTTTAGCGTTAACAGCGAAGGGAAAGCGTTTGAACAATTGCGGCCGTGGCCGCAAAACGCCCGCGTCAGGATGATTTCAGGCCAGGTAGTGAGCCGGCACGGTCGATTCTGATGGGAAATATTCTGATTAACCTTATAATCTTTTTAAAGATTATGCGGCGACTGCCGATAAATCATTAACAAATGATAAATGTCAGGCGCTAACGCCGCCAACCCTCGATGAGGACACCATAATGAGCATTGATCGTACATCGCCCCTGAAGCCGGTTAGCACTGTACAACCTCGCGAAATGAATGACACTGCGCCAGCTAAAACGCGCAACGCAAAAATCTGCTGCGACTAACAGCACCAGCGTCACGCTGAGCGATGACCCAGGCAAAACTGATGCAGCCAGGCAGCAACGATATCAACATGGAACGTGTTGAAGCGCTGAAAACCGCGAATCCGTAACGGTGAGCTAAAAATGGATACCAGTAAAAATCGCTGACGCGCTGATCCAGGGATGCGCAAAAGTTTCTTAGAGTAAATCGCCGTATGAGTCGTCTGACGGAAATAATGGATCACATGACGGTCGTATTAAACGACCTGAAAACGGTTATGGACGCCGAGCAGCAGCCAGCTCTCTGCCGGGAATGGTCAACGGCAGCGCACTGCAGCGCATTACCGAAGATAAAAGCTCCCTGCTGGGCCACTCTGGATTATCTGGGGAGCAGCAGCGACGTACCGAGCAATCTGCGCGCCATAGTGCAAATGATGATGTGGGCCGATCGCTGGCAAACTATTACTGAAAAAACTCAGCATCTGCGCGGACCTCAATCAGCAACAACGGCTGGTTACTTGAAAGGGACCAAAATCAAGCCGCAACCAGCAGGCGCTGGACGTGCTGAAGCCGCACCAGGAACCGGCCCCTGTATGGCGCGAATGGCCAGACATCCAGCTCACGCAGTAGTGGGAAGAAGTTTTCGATCTAATTGCCCGAACGGACAGACAGAGAACGGGGGAGTACCGACAGGTACTCCCCTTTTTTGCTTTAGATTTTGCTTTAGGCCGTACGGCGGGCGAACTCTTTTACCTTAAAGCCCAGCACGGCGAGGGTTGCGAAGTAGGCCACAACACCCACCACCACTACCGCCATCAGGCGCAGCAGTCGATAAGGCATCGTGCCCAGCGACCAGTCCGGCATCACGTACAGCATGCCAACCAGCGCCGCAGCCATCACCAGCACCGCAATGACCAAACGTAACAGGAAGCTCGACCATCCCGGCTGCGGGGTAAAGATCTGCTGCTTTCTCAGCTGCCAGTAGAGCAACCCGGCGTTAAGGCAGGCCGCCAGACCGATGGAGAGCGACAGACCGGCATGCTTCAGCGGGCCAATAAAGGCCAGGTTCATCACCTGCGTCATAATCAGGGTGACGATGGCAATCTTCACCGGGGTCTTGATGTCCTGACGCGAGTAGAAACCCGGGGCCAACACTTTCACCACGATCAGCCCCATCAGGCCGACGGAATAGGCTACCAGCGCCCGCTGGGTCATGGCGGCGTCAAAGGCGGTAAATTTCCCGTACTGGAACAGCGAAACGGTCAGCGGTTTGGCGAGAATGCCCAGGGCCACCGCGCTCGGCAGTGCCAACAGGAAGCAGAGGCGCAGCCCCCAGTCCATCAGACGGCAGTATTCATCATGGTTGCCGCTGGCAAAGCTGCGGGAGAGTGACGGCAGCAGGATGGTGCCCAGCGCCACCCCCAGCACCCCGGACGGGAACTCCATCAGGCGGTCGGCATAGTACATCCAGGAGACCGACCCGGAGACAAGGAACGAGGCAAAGATGGTGTTGATGATAAGGGAAATCTGGCTCACCGAGACGCCGAGGATCGCCGGCCCCATCTGCTTCACCACCCGCATCGCTCCGGCATCACGCAGGTTAATGCGCGGCAGCACCAGCATGCCAATTTTCTTCAGGTGCGGCAGTTGATACGCCAGCTGTAGCACGCCGCCCACCGTCACCGCCCAGGCCAGCGCCAACACCGGCGGATGGAAGTGCGGCGCGGCGAACAGCGCAAAGCCGATCATGCTGACGTTCAGGAACGTCGGGGCAAATGCCGGGACCGAGAAGCGGTTCCAGGTGTTGAGGATCGCCCCCACCAGCGACGCCAGCGAGATCAGCAGAATATAGGGGAACGTAATGCGCAGCAGCTGTGAGGTCAGAGCAAATTTATCGGCAGTATCGGCAAATCCTGGCGCGGTGACCATGATCACCCAGGGTGCCGCTAACATCCCGATCACCGTGACGATCGCCAGGGCAAGGGTCAGCAAGCCCGAGACGTAGGAGACAAACACCTTAGTCGCATCTTCCCCCTGTTTACTTTTGTATTCCGCCAGGATAGGGACGAAAGCCTGAGAGAATGCGCCTTCGGCAAAGATACGGCGCAGCAGGTTGGGCAGTTTAAAAGCAACAAAAAAGGCGTCAGTCGCCATCCCTGCGCCAAAGACCCTCGCCACAATGGCGTCGCGCGCAAAGCCGAGCACGCGCGAAAACATGGTCATCGAGCTGACGGCAGCCAGCGATTTTAATAGGTTCATTAATGTGAGCGTCCACTACCTGAAACAAAACGCCTGCAGAGCAGGCGTAATTTCGCCGGGGCGGCGGCGATGCTTACCCGACCTGGAAAACTGAAAACGCGCCTAGTCTACTCGTAAACATAGGAATTGCTATGGGCAGATGTTACAGCGAGTTATTCGCTCATGGCCTCGCGCCAGAGCTTCTCCACGATACGCTGGGCGCGGATCGCCTGTTCCCCGGAGGTTTCAGGAACCGTCTGATTTTGCACGCATTCGATAAAAGTGACGCGCGCAGCCGGCAAAGCCGCGCTGTTCGAGAGTGCTTTGCCAGCCCGGGATGGGCTGGCGTAATAAACCCCTGCCCCCCGCTCCTCACGCCACTCGCGCATGTCGGTAATATCCAGAAGCGCACCGTCGGTCACCGCCTGGATCCACTCCCGCTGGCTGCCCGCCCGGCGGTGCATGGAGGTGGTTATTTGCACATTGCCCGCGCTGAAATGGTGCTCAGCATAGACCATCGCCCCCTGATCGTTGGTTTGCAACGTGCCGCCGGTGAGCCGGGCCTCATCCCCCGCCAGCCACAGCGCGGTGTCCACCACATGGAGATAATCATCCAGCAGGGTAAAGCGCAGATCGTTTGGCCCGATACTGTCGGCCCGGTGCTTGTCCATCCGCAGCGATGCCGCACCGGTGAGCTGCGTTTTGAGCTGCCGATAGAGGGGCGCGAAGCGGCGGTTAAAGCCCGACCATCAGGGTAAGCTTCTTCTGTGCAGCGAGATCAATGAGCCGCTCGGCGTCGGCCAGGTTGTCGGCCAGCGGTTTATCGACGCAAACATGCACGCCTGCCTGTAGCAGCTCGCTGACAACCTGATAGTGAGTGACGGTGGAGGTGTGGACAAAGACCCACATCACAGTCGCGGGCCAAATCCTGTAGCGACGGATAATAAGGCATGCGCACGGACTCGCAGATGCGCAGCGCCTTATCCCGCGACGGCGACCAGGCACCCTGCAATGTCCAGTCTGTTGCAGTGCTCAGCACCGGCAGCCAGGCTTTCTGGGCAATTCCGCCCAGCCCTACAACGCCTACACGTAATTTTGTCACCGTTAATCTCCCAGATGTGCCAGCAGCGAATCGAGTCGCTGTTTTAGTTCTTCGACTTCATTTTCCAGCGCTTCAACGCGAGCCAGCAGGGTCTCATCCGCAACCGGCGCCGCGGCCTCGGGTGCCGCGGCGCCGGTGTCAACTTCACCGCTGAAAAGGTGCATATAGCGGCTCTCGCGCTTGCCCGGCTCGCGCGCCAGACGCAGAACAAAAGGACCATCTTCCCGGGTGGGCAAGGCCCTCAAAGCGCCTGCTCTACCTCCTGCATATCTGCGAACTCGTGCATGCGCGCGGCCCGGGTACGCAGTTCGCCAGGCGTTTGCGCCCCACGCAGGAGCAGAGTGGCGATCAGCGCCACCTCAGCCGGGTTCAGCTTTTAACGCGCCAAACTCGGAGTTACAAAACCGCTGTTCATATTTGGTGACGCGGTTGCCAAAGCCGCTGACGGTGCGCAGATAGTGCCGTTTTACCAGCGCATCGAGTTGCTCCTGCACTTCATGTTCAGCCAGATTCATCACCGGTTCACGGTTGGTTTTTTGATTGCAGGCCAGGGTAACGGCATTCACCGAGAGCGGATACTGTTCCGGCGTGGTGACCTGTTTTTCCAGCAGGCAGCCAATGACGCGCGCTTCTGTGGCGGTTAGTTGATATTTCATCTCTGTTCCTTAGCGTCCTGCGCTCCACTCTTTAGTCGTCAGCGCTGTCAGGACATGATCGCGCCATTCGCCGTCAATCAACAGGTAGTCCTTGGCATAGCCCTCTTTGTCAAATCCGAGGCGCGCCAGCAGATCGCCACTGCGCTGATTGTGCGGCATATAGTTGGCCATAATGCGGTGCATATGCTGGGTGCGCTGCATATAGCGGATAGCCGAGGTTAAGGCCTCAAACATTAGCCCCTGCCCCTGCCATTTTTGGCCCGATGGAATAGCCCAGGTAGCAGGCGTGAAAAGATCCCCGCACCACATTAGAAAAGTTGGCGATCCCGATGATCTCTTTCTCATCGGGGTCGAGCAGCGCAAAATAGAATGCCGAGCCTTGCTTGTGAAACTCGGCAATCATGCTCAGTCGGGCCTGCCAGCCAGAAGGATAACAGTGGCTCTCATCCCGCACGGGCTCCCAGGGTTTTAAAAACTGACGATTCTCTGCGTAGTAGTCCGCCAGACGCCAGGCATCACGCTCATGCACCAGACGAACCACCAGCCGGTCAGTCGTCAGGCGCACTTTAGGCACATTACTGCGATAGCCAAACATGGATACAACTCCTTCCAGTTACAACCTTTGACCCGTTAGCTTTACTATACCTGCGCCGCTGCCGTCTGGGAAAACAGTGACATACCATTTTGAAGACTTTTCACATTTTTCGATTAAAAGCCTCAATCAAAGTACCTTTTTGATAAAAAAATATTGTCGCCTGCGCTGTGGGAAAAAACCGGGCGAGGCCGCAGAATATTAGCGCGCTCATCATCTTTATACCCTAAATAATTCGAGTTGCAGGAAGGCGGCGACGCAGCGAATCCCCAGGCGCTTACTCAAGTAAGTGACAGGGGTGAGCGCAGACAAACTGGCATAGCCATTTTGAACAGCGCTTGCGCTGGCCCCAAAGGGGCGAGGCCATGGGCCGAGTCATGTCAACGCACCGGCAACTTGAAGTATGGACGGGTATATTTCCCTGGAGGGGAAATGTCCCGTATCTCACACGCACGCCGTCTGGGCAAATACTTCCTGCTCGTTGATAACATGCTGGTTGTGCTCGGCTTTTTTGTCGTTTTTCCGCTAATTTCAATTCGCTTTGTCGATCAGATGGGCTGGGCGGCGCTGATGGTCGGCATTGCGCTGGGTATGCGCAAGTTTGTTCAGCAGGGGCTGGGGGTGTTCGGCGGCGCAATTGCCGATCGCTTCGGCGCCAAACCGATGATCGTCACCGGCATGCTGCTGCGGGCGGCAGGGTTTGCCACCATGGCCATTGCCCATGAGCCATGGGTGCTGTGGGTCTCCTGCATTATTTCCGGGCTGGGCGGCACGCTGTTCGACCCGCCGCGTACGGCGTTGGTGGTCAAACTGATCCGCCCTCAGCATCGCGGACGCTTTTTCTCCCTGCTGATGATGCAGGACAGTGCCGGGGCGGTGGTGGGCGCACTGCTGGGCAGTTGGCTGCTGCAGTATGATTTTCGTCTGGTGTGCGCCACGGGCGCGGTGCTGTTTATCCTTTGCGCGGCCTTTAATGCCTGGCTGTTACCGGCATGGAAACTCTCCACCGTGAAAGCGCCGGTGCGCGAAGGGCTGGATCGGGTCTGGCGCGATAAAACGTTTTATCACCTATGTGCTGACCCTGGCAGGTTATTACATGCTGGGGGTGCAGGTAATGCTGATGCTGCCAATCATGGTCAACGATGTGGCGGGCTCCGCAGCAGCGGTGAAATGGATGTACGCCATTGAAGCCTGCCTTCTCTCTTTCTCTGCTCTACCCGATTGCCCGCTGGAGTGAAAAACGGTTCCGTCTTGAGCACCGTCTGATGGCGGGGCTGCTGCTGATGTCCCTGAGCATGCTGCCCATCGGCATGGTAGATTCCCTGCAACAGCTGTTTATGCTGATTTGCCTGTTCTATATCGGCTCAATCATTGCCGAACCGGCCCGGGAAACCCTGAGCGCCGAAACTGGCCGACCCGCGCTCGCGGGGAAGCTATATGGGCTTTAGCCGTCTTGGGCTGGCGATTGGCGGCGCGCTGGGGTATGCCCGGTGGCGGCTGGTTATTTGATGCCGGAAAAGTCTTCCATCAGCCTGAGTTGCCGTGGGTCATGCTGGCGTTGATCGGGGTTCTCACCTTCTTTGCGCTGGGCTGGCAGTTCAGCCATAAACGTCGCGTGCCCGGCATTCTGGAACCCGGCACCTGATCGACGGGCAGACGCAGATATCAGTTTTTTCTGCTGGTCTGCCACTCTCTCCCCTGACATACTGGCGCGTCAGGATTGAAGCGCTGACACTATGTCGAGGAAAACCATGAAAAAATTTGTTATTGCCACTGCGTTGATCGTCAGCGGCCTGCTGGTTGGTTGTAATCAGCTCACCCAGTACACCGTCAGTGAACAAGAGATCAAATCAGGCCCTGCAAAAGCGCAATAACTTTGCGAAAGATATTGGCGTCCCGGGCGTGGCCGATGCGCATATTGTCCTGACCAACCTCGCCAGCCAGATTGGCCGTGAAGAGCCGAACAAAGTGATGCTCTCCGGGGATGCAAGTCTGGATATGAACTCGCTGTTCGGCAGCCAGAAAGCCAATATCAAACTGAAATTAAAAGCGCTGCCGGTCTTCAATAAAGACCAGGGGCGCAATCTATCTGCAGCAGATGGAGATTACCGACGCTGTGGTGTCCCCGGATAAAATGAAACCGGTTCTGCAAACGCTGATGCCCTACCTGAATCAGTCGCTGCAAAACTACTTCAACCACCAGCCGGCCTACATCCTGCGTGAAGACAACAGCAAGGGCGAAGCGCTGGCGAAAAAGTACGCAAAAGGGATCGAAGTGAAACCGGGTGAGATTGTTATCCCCTTCGTCGATTAACCTCTGAGGCGCTTCGGCGCCTTTTTTTGCGGAAAAGAGTGCAAACGAAAACGTTTCCCTCTATTCTTTGTGTCCGGCAAAAATCATCTCACTCAGCCGGAGCCTATCCATGACTGCACCATCCCAGGTTTTGAAAAATTCGCCGCCCAGACGACTGGCATATCCATCTCCGTGATGGCGATATGCTCAACACTGTCGTGCCGTATACCAGTGAAATTTATGGCCGCGCGATTGTTATGCCAAACCTGGTACCGCCCGTCACCACGGTCGACGCGGCGATTGCCTATCGTCAGCGCATTCTTGCTGCCGTGCCTGCCGGTCACGATTTTACCCCGCTGATGACCTGTTATCTGACCGACACGCTCGATCCAAACGAGATCGAACGCGGCTTTAACGAAGGGGTCTTTACCGCCGCCAAGCTCTATCCGGCCAACGCCACCACCAACTCCAGCCATGGCGTGACCAGCATTGATGCGATTATGCCGGTGCTGGAGCGCATGGAAAAACTGGGAATGCCGCTGCTGGTGCATGGTGAAGTCACTCATGCCGAGATCGACATCTTCGACCGCGAAGCGCGTTTTATCGAGTCTGTGATGGAACCGCTGCGCCAGCGCCTGCCGGGTCTGAAAGTGGTGTTTGAACACATCACGACCAAAGACGCGGCCGAATACGTGCGCGACGGTAACGAACTGCTGGCCGCTACCATCACTCCGCAGCACCTGATGTTCAACCGCAACCACATGCTGGTAGGCGGCGTGCGCCCACACCTCTATTGCCTGCCGATCCTCAAGCGTAATATCCACCAGCAGGCGCTGCGTGAACTGGTCGCCAGCGGCTTTGAGCGCGCCTTCCTCGGCACCGACTCTGCCCCGCATGCCCGTCACCGCAAAGAGGCCAGCTGTGGCTGCGCAGGCTGCTTCAACGCCCCTACCGCACTGGCCAGCTACGCCCAGGTGTTTGACGAGATGAACGCCCTGCAGCACTTCGAGGCCTTCTGCTCCCTTAACGGCCCTCGCTTCTACGGCCTGCCGGTCAATGAGACCTACGTTGAGCTGGTGCGTGAAGAGAGCCGCGTGGTGGAGTCTATTGCGCTGACGGATGACACGCTGATCCCGTTCCTCGCGGGTGAAACCGTGCACTGGACGGTGAAAGGTTAAAAATTGTTGGCCCCCCTGTTGTAAGTTCCACAATATGACTGTATAAATAAACAGTATATTACACAGGGGGCAACTATGCGTATCGAAGTCACCATTGCCAGAACAACTGCTTTGCCTGCTGGTGCGCTGGACGCGCTGGCGGGTGAATTTTCCCGCCGTATAAATGACTCCTTTCCCGAACGCGAAGGTGCTGTCACCGTGCGTTATGCCGGGTCTAACAATCTTTCGGTTATCGGTGGTGCCAAAGAAGATAAAGAACGCATCAGCGAAATTTTACAGGAAACCTGGGAAAGCGCTGACGACTGGTTTATTACCGATTAATTTTCTCCCTCTTTGTTTTTTTTGCCGGGTCGCCCCGGCTTTTTTTCGTTTTCATAACGGAACTGCGAATAATCTGACTGACTCCATCAAAAAATCATCTGCAAGATGATGTTTTAATGTTCAAACAATCCTAAAAGACACAAAAATGTCTTGCTCCCTGTTTCTTTTTCCCTTCAGAAGCCTTATTTATTGATATACTGAAATTGCTTCAGAAAAACACGCATTGAACCTCACAGTCGTTGTCTTTTAACACGTATTCAGGGGGTTATGATGGAAAAGAATAATGAAGTCATCCAGACACATCCACTTGTTGGCTGGGATATCAGCACTGTAGATAGCTACGACGCACTGATGCTGCGTTTGCATTACCAGACCCCGGACCACCCTGACACCGAAGAAGCGGAGGTTGGGCAGACGCTATGGTTAACGACAGATGTTGCACGTCAGTTTATTTCTATTTTAGAAGCCGGTATTGCAAAAATAGAATCCAGTGACTACGAGGCAAATGAGTACCAGCGACATTAATGTAATGTCTCATTCTCACCCCAAAAGGCACCTCACGGTGCCTCATTTATTTCGCCCTTGTATAACCGTCCGGTCTTAATTACCCTGCTAAGCAACGAAACGCGTAAAGAGAACCAGATGAAATACGATCTAATTATTATTGGCAGCGGATCTGTCGGTGCAGCGGCAGGTTATTACGCAACCCGGGCGGGGCAAAACGTACTAATGATTGATGCCCATATGCCGCCGCATACCGAAGGCAGCCACCACGGCGACACCCGCCTGATGCGTCATGCTTACGGAGAAGGTGAACGCTATGTGCCGCTGGTATTGCGTGCGCAGGCGCTATGGGATGAACTGGCCCAAATCAGCGGTGAGCCGGTCTTTGAACGCACCGGCGTCGTCAATCTCGGGCCGTCTGAGTCGTCCTTCCTGGCAAACGTTGAGCAAAGCGCCCGTCAGTTCAATCTTAACCTTGAGCGGCTTGACGCGGCGGCGGTGATGAAACGCTGGCCTGAAATTCAGGTGCCCGAGGGCTATATCGGTCTGTTTGAAGCCGAATCCGGTGTGCTGCGCAGCGAACTGGCGATAAAAACCTGGATTGCACTGGCGAAAGAGGCTGGCTGTGCGCAGCTGTTTAACTGTCCGGTCAACGCGATTACGCATCAGGACGACGGCGTCACCGTCGAAACGCCCGAAGGCCCATACCGCGCCAATCGCCTGCTGGTGAGTGCTGGCACCTGGGTGTCGCGTCTGGTGCCAGACCTGCCGATCCAGCCTGTGCGCAAGGTTTTCTCCTGGTTCCAGTCCGACGGCCGTTACAGCCACCAGAATCACTTCCCGGCGTTCACCGGCGAGCTGCCTGACGGGGATCAGTTCTACGGCTTCCCGTCGGAAAAAGATGCATTGAAGATTGGGAAACACAACGGCGGGCAGGTGATTAACTCCCCGGAAGAGCGCAAGCCGTTTGGTGCTTACCCTGGCGATGGCTCCGAAGCGTTCAAATTCCTGCGCAACATATTGCCGGGTATCGGGGGCCTGTTATATGGCGCAGCCTGTACCTATGACAACACGCCGGACGAAGATTTCATCATCGACACCCTGCCGGGTCACGACAATACGCTGCTGATCACCGGCCTGAGCGGTCACGGTTTCAAATTCGCCAGCGTACTGGGTGAGATTGCCGCGCAATTCTCTCAGCAGATCGCCCCGCCATTTGATCTCACGCCTTTCTCCCTGTCGCGCTTTAGCCGATAATGCTGTCAGGCTTCGGGTTGCCGAAGCCTTTCTTCCTTTTATTATCGGTAAACTCATGCGTCGTATTGTGAATTATCTGGTCAATAATATTCGCGAGCATTTAATGCTCTATATTGTGCTGTGGTCGTTACTGGCGCTCCTCGATATTCTGTACATTGTATTTTTCTGATGAGATATATTGACACAAATTGACAATTCTTCAGATAACTATAATTACAGAATAAATTATTTGAACATCATAAATTTGTCATAACCCGCCCCAGAGCAGCTTTCCTACAAACCATTAACAACCACATTGACTATCAATATCAACATTCATTCGAAAATACTGAACAACAAAAATTAATAATGAATATCTGTAAATATCATTTGCATTAATGTTTCACCCACGCCATTTTTAGCGCTCGCTAATTAATTTCGGTATTCACAATGCAGGTGCGTAATTCCCCCACACGCTATGGCGTTATTTCCATGAGTTTACATTGGCTGATGGCTATTGCGGTATATGGCATGTTTGGCCTTGGATTATGGATGGTTACTCTCAGCTATTACGATGGCTGGTATCACCAGGCACCGGAGCTGCATAAAAGCATCGGCTTTATGCTAATGCTGGCCCTGGTGGTGCGTCTGCTGTGGCGCCACTACTCCCCGGTTCCCCCGGCGCTGAAAAGCCAGTCGCGCGCCACGCGCCTGACCGCCGCTGCGGCGCATGTTGCTCTGTACGCGGTGCTGTTCGCCATTCTCATCAGCGGCTATTTAATTTCCACCGCTGACGGCAAGCCAATCAGCGTCTTCGGTCTGTTTGACGTCCCTGCCCTGTTGGCCGATGCCGGAGCGCAGGCCGATCTGGCCGGGATAGTTCATCTGTGGCTGGCCTGGGGCGTGGTCTCGTTATCTGCACTGCATGGTCTTGCGGCCATCAAACACCACTTTATCGACAAAGACGCCACCCTGACACGTATGTTGGGCAAAGCGTCACCTGACTCTGGAGCATAAAATGAAAAAAAGCCTGCTGGGATTAACCTTAGGTTCTCTGCTGTTCACCACCGGTGCCGCGGTAGCAGCCGACTACAAAATTGATAAACAAGGTCAGCACGCCTTTGTGAACTTCCGCATCCAGCATCTGGGCTACAGCTGGCTGTACGGCACCTTCAAGGATTTCGACGGGTCCTTCACGTTTGATGAGAAAAATCCGGCGGCCGATAAGGTGAATGTCACCCTGAACACCAACAGCCTGGATACCAACCACGCCGAGCGCGATAAGCACCTGCGCAGTGCGGATTTCCTTAACGTTGCGAAATACCCGCAGGCCACCTTTACCTCTACCGAGGTGAAAAAAGAGGGTGAAGATCTGGATATCACCGGCAATCTGACGCTGAACGGCGTGACCAAGCCGGTTAAGCTGGATGCAAAACTGATTGGTCAGGGTGATGATCCGTGGGGCGGTAAACGTGCTGGCTTTGAAGCGACAGGTAAAATCCATCTGAAAGACTTCAACATCACGACCGATCTTGGCCCGGCGTCGCAGGACGTGGAACTGATTATTTCAGTGGAAGGGGTTCAGCAGAAGTAATGCCCTCGCCCGGTCAGCATCCTGCGACCGGGCAAGGTTTTAGCGTTATTCCGGGTCAGGAATACCCAGACGGGTGTTCAGACGCCCACGCGACTTATTGAAGATCTTATTGCCATTCTCGCGACCGGCACGGCGGCGGCGCTGCTCCTCTTCCGGCAACATGCTCTCCTCGCTACACAGCTCGCTGCAACAGCCGTTGAACTTCTCTGCGCAGGACGGGCACTGAATAAACAGCAGGTGACAACCGTCGTTTTTGCAGTTGGTATGGGTATCGCAGGCGGTGCCGCACTGATGGCAATGGGCGATCACATCGTCAGAAATACGCTCTCCCATCCGCTCATCAAAGACGAAGTTCTTACCGATAAAGCGTACCGGCAGCCCTTGCTCACGCGCGCGACGGGCATACTCAATGATCCCGCCCTCGATATGCCAGACCTTGTTGAAGCCTTTGTGTTTCATGTACGCGCTGGCTTTCTCACAGCGGATCCCCCCGGTGCAGTACATGACAATTTTCTTGTCCTTATGCTCCTGCATCATCTCAACCGCTTTTGGCAGTTGCTCACGGAAAGTATCCGCCGGGATTTCGAGCGCGTTTTCAAAGTGGCCCACTTCATATTCGTAGTGGTTACGCATATCGATAAACACGGCGTCGGGATCGTCAAGCATGGCGTTCACATCGGCCGCGTTCAGGTATTCGCCCACATCGCTGGCGTTAAACGTCGGATCGTCAATGCCGTCGGCCACAATGCGTTCACGCACTTTCAGGCGCAACACCCAGAAGGATTTACCGTCATCATCGAGCGCCACGTTCAGGCGCAGGCCATCCAGCGCCGGATCGAAGGCGTAAAGAAATTCCCGCAAGGCGTCGACTTTGCTCTCCGGCACGCTGATCTGGGCGTTAATGCCTTCATGGGCCAGATAAATACGGCCAAAGACGTTCAGGGCGGTTAACGCCTTGTACAGCGCGTCGCGCGTCGCCTGTGGATTAACGATAGTGAAGTATTTATAGAACGAGATCGTCGTGCGCGGTTCGGTTTCAGCCAACATACGCGCTTTCAGCTCTTCGTTCGAAATGAGGTTGTGTAACACTGGCATGGTGTACGGTTCCTGCAATCGTAGTGAGAATGAAAATCGGGCGGCATCATATAGCAAACAATGAGAATTTACATCCCCTCATTTTGCGCTACATTTCTCACCTCAAAATGCGCAGAGCATAACAATTGCGGCTTCAATGAACATTTCGTTGCTATGCGTTTTGGATATGAAACGAATAATGCGACAATCTGCCGACAGGACGTATCAAAAACAGGAATGACATGACTCAATTACCTAAATTTTCCATTGCGCTATTACATCCTCGTTACTGGCTGACCTGGGCTGGCATCGGTTTATTATGGTTACTGGTGCATCTGCCCTATCCCGTGATCTACCGTCTTGGCTGCGGCATGGGTCGCCTGGCAATGCGCTTTATGTCACGCCGCGCCTACATTGCCCGACGCAATCTGGAACTCTGTTTCCCGCACATGAGCGAGCAAGAGCGTCACGAGATGGTAGTGAAGAATTTTGAATCCGTCGGCATGGGGCTGATGGAGACAGGCATGGCGTGGTTCTGGTCCGACAAACGCATGGCGCGCTGGACCGAAGTGACCGGCACCGGAATGGAGCCAGTGCATCAGCTTCAGGCGCAAAAAACGGGCGTACTGCTGATTGGCGTCCATTTTCTGACCCTTGAGATCGGCGCGCGGATGTTCGGCATGCAGGCTCCCGGCATCGGTGTCTATCGCCCGAACGATAATCCGGTGATCGACTGGCTGCAAACCTGGGGTCGGATGCGCTCCAACAAGAGCATGATCGACCGTAAAGACCTTAAGGGGATGATCCGGGCGCTGAAATCCGGCGAGGTGATCTGGTATGCGCCGGACCATGACTACGGCCCTGGTGCCAGCGTCTTTGTTCCGTTTTTTGCCGTTGATGAAGCGGCCACCACCACCGGCACCTGGACACTGGCCCGTTTGTCACAGGCAGCCATTGTCCCCTTCGTACCGCGCCGGAAGGCCAACGGTAAAGGCTATGAGCTGATGATGCTGGAACCTGAGTGTTCTCCGCCTCTGGACGATGCGATAACCACCGCGGCGTGGATGAATGAGGTGGTTGAGAAGTGCATCCTGCTGGCACCTGAACAGTATATGTGGCTGCACCGCCGGTTTAAAACCCGCCCTGAAGGGGTGCCTTCCCGCTATTAATGTCTTCTCCTGCGGCCTGACCGGCCGCATCTCCCCTTTGACGTATGATGCTTTCCCACATTGCAGCAACCATCACCCAGGCGCATAATTAGCAGGCTTATTAATTCCTTCAAATAATGATGCCGCTGCGCATCATAACGCGGGTAGCTATGTCTCCTTCAGAAACGCCAATAAACTGGAAGCGCAACCTTATCGTAGCCTGGCTGGGCTGCTTTCTTACGGGAGCCGCCTTTAGCCTGGTGATGCCTTTCCTGCCGCTGTATGTCGAACAGCTGGGCGTCAGCGGCCACAGCGCCCTTAACATGTGGTCCGGGCTGGTGTTCAGCATCACCTTCCTCTTCTCCGCCATCGCGTCGCCATTCTGGGGCGGGCTGGCGGATCGCAAAGGGCGTAAAATTATGCTCCTGCGTTCGGCGCTGGGCATGGCAATTATTATGTTGCTGATGGGGATGGCGCAAAACATCTGGCAGTTTCTGATCTTACGCGCCGTGCTGGGGCTACTGGGCGGATTTGTGCCCAATGCCAATGCGCTTATCGCCACGCAAATTCCCCGCAACAAAAGCGGTTGGGCGTTAGGAACGCTCTCCACCGGCGCTGTAAGCGGCGCCCTGCTCGGCCCGCTGGCCGGAGGATTACTGGCAGACAGCTACGGCCTGCGCCCGGTATTTTTCATCACGGCGGTCGTCCTGTTTGCCTGCTTCCTGCTGACCTTTTTTTGCATCCGGGAAAATTTCACCCCCGTACCCAAAAAAGAGATGCTGCACGCCCGTCAGGTGTTTGCCTCGCTGAAAAATCCCCGTCTGGTGCTCAGTCTGTTTGTCACCACCCTGATCATTCAGGTGGCAACCGGGTCCATTGCGCCGATCCTGACCCTGTACGTCCGTGACCTTGCGGGCCACGTCAGCAACATCGCCTTTATCAGCGGCCTAATCGCCTCGGTTCCTGGCGTGGCCGCCCTGATCAGCGCCCCGCGGCTGGGGAAACTGGGGGATCGCATCGGCCCGGAAAGGATCCTGATTGTCGCGCTGGTGATCTCCGTTCTGCTGCTTATCCCGATGTCCTTCGTGCAATCGCCGTGGCAACTGGGCGTGCTGCGCTTTTTACTCGGGGCAGCCGACGGTGCCCTGCTGCCCGCCGTACAGACCTTGCTGGTTTATAACTCCACCAACCAGATTGCCGGGCGTATCTTCAGCTATAACCAGTCGTTTCGTGATATCGGCAACGTCACCGGCCCGCTTCTCGGGGCCGGTATTGCTGCCAGCTACGGCTTTCGCGCAGTGTTTATTGTCACCGCCTGCGTGGTGATGTTTAACGCTTTTTACTCCTGGATCAGTTTGTCGCGCGCCGTCCGGCAGCCACGGGCTGTTGCTACGCCGGATAAGGTATCTGCGCCTGATTAAGACAACTCCGTGAATGCTTTTACGGCTTTCATACTTGCAATCATGGAGAATCAGCTATTCTTTCCCTGAACACCATGTCAAATCACAGGGAGACGCCGATGACTATGTTTGCCACTCTAGAGGAAGCGATTGATGCCGCGCGCGAGGAGTTCCTCGCTGATAATCCCGGCATTGAGGAAGATGACGCGAATATTGAGCAGCTCAATATTCAGAAATATGTCATGCAGGATGGGGACATTATGTGGCAGGCCGAATTCTTTGCCGATGACGGTGAAGATGGCGAATGCCTGCCGGTGCTGACCGGTGAAGCGGCCCAGGCAGTGTTTGATGGCGATTATGACGAGATTGAATTGCGTCAGGAGTGGCTTGAAGAGAACACCCTGCACGAATGGGATGAGGGTGAGTTTCAGCTCGAGCCGCCGCTGGATACCGAAGAGGGCCAAACTGCAGCGGATGAGTGGGATGAGCGTTAATTACTCATAGGGCCCATGATGAGCGTCGATGGGCAGTAGCAGGGTGTCGAAAACCAGCGAGAATGGCAGATCCAGCACCGTCAGGTAACGCCATGCGGAGTCGCGAACATCCCCACTGCACGCCCGGGTAGTATTGATTGCCGTGTCCCTGTCCAGGGATGGTCCGGCTGATAATACTTCCGCAGCCGCTCAGTAATAGCGCCATCGTAATGACGATGAAAAATCGCATCCAGTACCTCCAAAGATAAAAATACCGGCTCGAGAGCCGGTATTTATTTGCCCCGCGACGCGTCGCCTGCACGGGCCTGCAGATTCACAGGCCAGTCAGGCATAGCGCCACTCTGCGTATTACTTCGCTTTTAACGCCTTCGGATTCATCTTCAATGTCTGGTAATAGTTCACCCATGAAGAGTATTTCTCCGGGGCAGACCAGACACGATAATGCAGGCGCGACATCGTTACCGGGTCGCTCAGCAGCACCAGACGACGATCGCGGTTCAGCTTCTCTGGCGTCTCGTTCAGCGCCTGTTCAACGTGACGATCGCGGGCGATCTCCAGCACGCGGCTGGCACGGTGACGGGCAGTCGCCATGGCGGTGGCCAGGGCGTTGAAGGACGGGTTAAACACCGCGTGCATAAACCCATCGTCCAGCGAACGGCTGCGGTTGAGTTCCAGATACTTGTCGGTATCCACCAGCACCTGTGGCGGAGAATACTCTTCCGGGATCAGGAACAGCTTCCAGCGTTTGGTGCGCAGCCCGATCGTTGAACGGCTGGAGAACACCGACACAAACGGCGACAGGATCAGCGAGAACACAATCGGTGCCAGCCAGAACAGGAAGCGCAGATCCAGCCACGCCATCCCGACTGCCCACACCAGGCCGAGCAGCATTTGCGAGCCGTGACGCATAAAGGCTTCACCCCATGGGGTGGAGTCATCATCACGCTGCGGCGAGTTCCAGACCACTTCCCAGCCAAGGAACGCGCTGACCACGAAAACGGTGTGGAACAGCATACGTACCGGTGCCAGCAGCACTGAGAACAGCACTTCCAGCAGCAGGGAGAGCGTTACGCGGAAGAAGCCGCCGTACTCTTTCGAGCCTTTACACCAGATCAGCACGATACTCAGCAGCTTCGGCAGGAACAGCAGCACCATTGTCGACGCAAAGAGCGCAATCGCCAGTTCAGGACGCCACTGCGGCCACACCGGGAACAGCTGACGCGGTTGCAGGAAGTACTGCGGCTCGGTCAGGGCGTGGACGACCTGCAACGCGGTCGACAGGGCCAGGAACATGAACCACAGCGGCGCGGAGAGATAGGACATCACGCCGGTCAGGAACACGGCACGGTGTACCGGGTGCATCCCTTTGACGAGGAACAGGCGGAAGTTCATCAGGTTGCCGTGACACCAGCGGCGGTCACGCTTCAGTTCATCCAGCAGGTTCGGCGGCAGCTCTTCATAAGATCCCGGCAGGTCGTAGGCAATCCACACCCCCCAACCGGCACGACGCATCAGCGCCGCTTCCACGAAGTCATGCGACAGAATCGAGCCAGCGAACGAGCCTTCACCCGGCAGCGGTGCCAGCGCACAGTGCTCGATGAACGGCTTCACCGCGGATGATAGCGTTGTGCCCCCAGTAGTGGGACTCGCCCAACTGCCAGAAATGCAGACCGGCAGTAAACAGCGGCCCATATACGCGGGTTGCAAACTGCTGGCAGCGCGCATACAGCGTGTCCATGCCCGATGCTTTTGGCGAAGACTGGATGATCCCGGCATTCGGGTTGGCTTCCATCAGACGTACAAGGCCAGTCAGGCAGTCACCGGTCATCACCGAGTCGGCATCCAGCACCACCATATAGCTGTACTGATTGCCCCAGCGACGGCAGAAGTCATCGATGTTGCCGCTTTTACGCTTCACACGGCGACGGCGACGACGGTAGAAGATCTGCCCTTCGCCCTGCACTTCGGCGATCAGTTCCATCCAGGCTTTCTGTTCCGCCACGCAAATGTCGGGGTTGTAACTGTCACTCAGAATGTAAACATCGAAGTGTGCGGCGTTCCCGGTGGCCTTTACCGACTCCCAAGTGGCGCGCAGGCCAGCGAAGACACGATCCACGTCTTCGTTACAGATAGGCATGATCAGCGCAGTACGGTGCTCAGGATTGAGAGGTTCATCCCCCACCGTTGACGCAGAGATGCTGTATTTGTCCCGACCTATCAGCAGCTGTAAAAAGCCCATCAGCGCGGTCCAGAAACCGGCCGATACCCAACAGAAAAGGATGGCAAACAGCAGCAGGATGCCGCTTTGCAGCACATACGGCAGGATCTGCATAAACGAAACCAGCAGATCCTGGCCGAACATATCGGCCGGATTGATCAGCGCCCAGCCCTGGTAAGGCAGAATGGTTTTCATATACCAGGTGGCGACGACGGTCTGCGCGATGGTCAGCAGCAGCAAGATGTAGCGGCGGATGCTGCCGACGGTACGCCATTTTTCCTCACTGGCCTGTTGCTCTTTGGTCAGGCGGGAAAGATAGCGCGGGGTCACGTCACGGCCACGCAGGCGATCCCAGAAACGGCCTACCGGGTTGGTACGCCAGGGATCCGGGAACATAGAGGAGCGCGTGGCTTTCGGCATGGCCTCAAGCTGGGTACGCCCTTCGTCATCGCGAATCAGCTGGCCTTCGGCCAGTGAGTCGGGCCAGGCCTGCTCAAGGCGGCTTTTAACCGAGCCAAGCGGGGTATCATCTTCACGGGTAAACGCGTGATGATCGGCATCCAACGCGGTATGCACCTCGCTGATGTCACCCTTCGGCAGTGCCGCCTTCTCGATATCGGTCAGCGGCATGGCATCGATATACTCAGTTATCTTATTCATTGGCAGGTAGCTGATAGCTCCAGGTTTCACTCAGCGGCTGGTCAGCGTTCACCAGGGCGGCGCGCATCTCAGTCGGTTGTTTCGCGTCTTTCAGTTTCACACGCAGGGTTAAACGCCAGCCTTTGGTGACCGGGTTATAACGCACGCTGTTTTCAACGATTTCACCGTTATCACCGATGCTCGCCTGCGCGGTGACCGGGGTCTCCGGCGCCAGTTTACTCATCTCCTGACCGGTGAAGTCCACCACGAAAGCGATAGTGCCATCCGGCTGACGGATCAGATTCGACTGTTTCACATCGCCGGTGGAACGGCGGGTCTGCAGCACATACGCGCTTTCTGGCGCATGCAGCTTGTCTTCGTCGCGGCTCATGGTGATGGAGTAGTTAAAGTTCATCTCTTTACCGGCTTCCGGCAGCTGATCCGGCGTCCAGTAAGCGACGATGTTGTCGTTGGTTTCGTCGTTGGTTGGGATCTCCACCAGCTCCACTTTACCTTTGCCCCACTCGCCTTTCGGGGTGATCCACGCGCTTGGGCGCAGATCGTAACGATCGTCCAGATCTTCAAAGCGGGAGAACTGACGACCACGCTGCAGCAGGCCGAACCCTTGTGGGTTTTCCATGCTGAAGCTGCTTACCGCCAGGTGTTTCGGATTGTTCAGCGGACGCCAGATCCACTCGCCGTTCCCGGCCAGGATCGACAGACCGTTAGAATCATGCAGTTCCGGGCGGAAATTGGTGGCTGGTGACGGCTGGTTAGGCCCGAACAGGAACATACTGGTCAGCGGTGCCACGCCCAGTTTGCCCACTTTATCGCGCAGATAGACTTTAGACTGCACATCAACCACGGTGTCGCGGCCCGGAATGATGGTAAAGCGATAGGCACCGGTCGCACGAGGGGAGTCCAGCAGCGCATAGATGGTCAGGCGTTTGTCGGTCGGTTTTGGACGCTCAATCCAGAACTCGCGGAAACGAGGGAACTCTTCCCCGGAAGGCAGTGCGGTATCGATCGCCAGGCCACGTGCAGAGAGGCCATATACCTGGCCGCCGCCGATGACGCGGAAATAGCTTGCCCCCAGCATGCTGACAATTTCGTCGTTCTTATCTTTACTGTTAATGGGGTAAAGCACTTTAAAGCCCGCGAAGCCCAGGTCTTTTACGGTGTCTTTATCGTGTTGCACATTGCCGAAATTAAAATAGTCCGGGCTGTACTTGATTTTGCGTACCGCGTTGGATGTCACTTCATTAATGGTGACAGGCGTGTCGAAGTACATCCCCTGATGATAAAACTCAAGCTTGAACGGGGTTTTGATCTTATTCCAGTACGCTTTATCGTGATTAAACTGGATCTGCTGATAGTCCGCATATTTCATATCGCGGAAAACGGAGGGCAAGTTACTTTTTGGCGCTTCGTACCCCTTACCTGCCATCGATTTTGCCTGTTTTGCGACGTCGTCGATGGTAAAGGCCAGGGCCGATGAGGTATACAGAGACAACAAGACGGCTGCCCCTAACCAACGCATTTTCATCATTTGTGGTTTATGTTTCATAATAAGTAAGCACTTCCCCCTTTGTGTGCTTATATCGATCCGATCCATTTTAATGGAAAATCAGGCATTCCGACAACATAATCACCGCTTTGTTCAGCGTGCTGGCTCAGGGAGTAAGCAAGTGAAAGTAACCCGTATTCACTTTGCGTGCTTATCCTGGAGACAGTCTGTCGGACTTCGTGTAGGGTTGGCCCCGAATGTAACCACTATTGGTCTTAGGGATAAGGCGATAAGTCTGAGAATGCATAACGCACTATGAGTACCGTACCCGCACAACGCGAATATTTCCTTGATTCTATTCGGGCCTGGCTCATGCTGCTGGGGATCCCGTTTCACATCTCCTTGATCTATTCGAGCCACGTCTGGCATGTCAATAGCGCCGAGTCCTCATGGTGGCTGACGCTGTTTAACGACTTTATTCACTCATTCCGAATGCAGGTCTTTTTTGTTATTTCGGGTTATTTTTCTTACATGCTGTTCTTGCGCTACCCGCTAAAGCGGTGGTGGAAAGTGCGCGTGGAGCGCGTTGGTATTCCGATGCTCACCGCCATTCCCCTGCTGACGCTGCCGCAATTCATCATGCTGCAATATGTCAAAGGCAAAGCGGACACCTGGCACACCCTGTCGCTGTACGAAAAATACAATACTCTTGCCTGGGAGCTGGTCTCGCATCTGTGGTTCCTGCTGGTGCTGGTGGTGATGACCACGGTTAGCCTGTGGGTGTTCAGCCGCATGCGCCACCGTCTTAGCACCCAATCAGGGACACTTCTCGCGGACATCACCTGGGGCAAACTGTCGGTCCTGTTTTTACTGCTGGGTATTGCCTATGCCGCCCTGCGCCGCACGCTGTTAATCGTTTATTCGCCGATCCTCAGCGATGGCCTGTTCAATTTTGTGGTCATGCAGACCCTCTTCTATCTGCCTTTCTTTGTTATTGGCGCCCTGGCGTTTGTCCATCCCAAACTGAAAGCCCTGTTCACCACGCCATCGCGCGGCTGCACCCTTGGCGCGGCACTGGCGTTTGTCGCCTATCTGCTGAATCAGCGTTATGGCAGCGGCGATGCATGGATGTATGAAACCGAAAGCGTGATTACTATGGTGTTGGGGCTGTGGATGGTAAATGTGGTCTTTGCGCTGGGACACCGCCTGCTGAACTTTAAATCCGCGCGCGTCACCTATTTTGTTAATGCGTCGTTGTTCATTTATCTGGTGCATCATCCGTTGACGCTGTTTTTTCGGCGCCTACATCACGCCGCATATCAGCTCAAACCTGCTGGGCTTTATCGCCGGACTGGTGTTTGTGGTCGGGATCGCGATTGTGCTATATGAAATTCATCTGCGTATTCCGCTGCTGCGCTTTTTATTTTCCGGTAAACCGGCCAGCAAACCCGCCAACTCTCCGCAGACCACCAGCTAAACCTTTGTGCGCCGGTTACGCAACCGGCGCCGCTTTACAGAAGCCACTCTACAGGCAGCCAGTAGGCAAGCCGCACCAGCATCCGCTGCCAGAAGCGGGTTTTGGGTTCCTTTTTATGTACAATCTCCTCCCCATCCTTGCGCTCAATCCAGTTCAGACGCCCCAGCTTATCGAGCTTTAACTGCCAGGCCTCGTGACGCTGGCTGCGTACAAAACGGGTATGGATCAGTCGCGCCAGCACCTCGCTTTCTATAACGAAGCCCATTTCTGTGTTGAGCATGGTTGAACGGGGATCAAAATTCAGCGAACCAATAAACACCTTCTCGCCATCGATACTGAACGTCTTGGCATGCAGGCTGGAGCCGGAGTTACCGGTGATGCCGCGATCGTGGATGACCGGCACGCATCCTGGGTCGGCTTAAGTTCATACAGCTCAATGCCGTGGCGTAACAGCTTCTTGCGCCAGCGGGCATAGCCAGCATGCACCACGGCGACATCGTTGGCCGCCAGCGAATTGGTCATGATGGCGACTTTTACCCCTTTGCGCACCATCTGCAGCAGGAGCGCCACCCCCGCCCGGGTCGGGACAAAATAGGCTGAAATAATTGCAATTTGCTCAACCGGCGAACCCATCACGTCCAGCAGGCGCTGGGGCAACAGCGAATGGCGCTTTGCCCGGCCCTGCCCTTTACGCGGATCGTCGCTAAGCAACCGGGTTTTAGCCCAGATCAACGGCAAATTACCGGCTTCCAGGCGGGTGATAAACTCGCTGGACTGGAGTTTATCCAGATAGCGGCGGGTGATATCGTCCCGATACCACTCTTCAGGCGGCTGAATTTTATCTTCGATCTCGGTTTCCGACAGTTCCAGCACCTGCTGGAGCGTGGAGACCGACGCACAGTTCCAGTAGCGTTCAAAGTCATCCGCTACATCCTGCACCACCGGGCCTGTTGCCATCACATCCAGATCGGAGAACAGCGGCTCCTCACCCGCCCCAAAATAGGCATCCCCGATGTTTCTGCCGCCAACAATAGTTACTTCCCCATCCACGGTAAAAACTCTTGTTATGCATCCGCCGATTAAGGCGGGCAAAATCGGTGAGATAACCCAGGGCGCGCAGAGTGCGAAACGAGAAGGGATTAAACAGGCGTACAGAAAAATTGGGATGCGCATCCAACAAGCGCAGGATGGCATCCAGCCCCTGCGTGTTGTTGTCGTCTAACAGCAGGCGTACACGCACGCCGCGCATGGCGGCGGAGAGCAGCACGGAAAACAGCAGCCTTCCTGACATGTCGTCTTCCCAGATGTAGTACTGCACATCCAGGGTTTTTTCCGCCATCTCCGCCAGCCGGTAGCGGCAGGCGAAGGCGTCCAGACTGTTATCAAGAGGGAGAAGTCCACAAAGGCCAGGGTGTGCAGAACTGACCGGTGCAATAGCGCGTCCTAGTCGCGTGTTATGCGTCGGTTTCCTGTCCTCGTTGGGTAAGCAGTCGCTTGTATAGCCGGGCATTTTCTTCATCATAGCAGACAAAGTATACCCGCTCCGGCAGAGGCTTGCGGGTGAGATAATCCGAAACCGTATTAACGGCGATTTCCGCGGCGGCGGCGCGGGGATAACCGTACACGCCGGTGCTTATCGCCGGGAATGCCAGGGAATGATAACCGTTGGCTGCCGCCAGGTTTCAGGCTGTTGCGGTAGGCCTCTTCCAGAATGCGGGCTTCATGATGATCGCCCCCATGCCAGACGGGACCGACGGTATGGATCACCGCTTTGGCAGGCAAATCACCCGCAAGGGTAATGACCGCCTGGCCCGGCGCGCACTCGCCCTGCTGCTGACGCACCACCTTGCAGGCCTCAAGCAGGGCTGGCCCCGCTGCCCGGTGGATGGCGCCATCCACGCCGCCGCCCCCCATTAATGAGGGATTAGCGGCATTGACGATCACATCAACATGCAGGGTGGTGATATCACCCAGAAAAACTTCCAATACGCGAGTTCATATTCAACCTCTGCTGACGTTTTTTCTCTTAAGTGTATCGCAGAGGATGGGCCATGTAAGGCCTGTAAACAGAAAACCGCCCCGCCATGGTGGTAATCCACCCGAACGATAGCCCGCGATTTTTCAGGACTGGAGGGGATGGCATGGTGATGGCCACGCGATCCCCGAAGACCGCCGCGCCGTTGACGGGTGCGCATTTTACTCTTCTGTGGGCAGGTTACGGAAATCGTCTGCGATGCAGGCGGAATGATGCAAGGCTCGTCGCGCCCCTTATCGGTAAAAGGGATAACATTGCTGGGGTTAGCGAAGCGGCAGGGAGAGGATTTAAATAGACAGGATATCTGGCAAGACCACCGGGAGGAACTTCACTAAACATTATCCCTGCAGATGAAACAACAGGCCTTAAAACGGGCCGTCGACTGGCATCGGCGATGCCAGTAACATCAGACGCGAGTCAATTTCAGTAACATCAATCCATAAATATAAAGAATATTTCATCCCTTATGCTTTCGACGGCGGCCACTGTTGCGACAGATGCAGCGATTTACCGTCCGACACCGTGACAATGACATTTATCTTATCGTTGGGACCTGAGTTAAGGGTCATTCGGGAAAGATTGACCGTTTTATTAGCGGGTAACGAGACGGTATTTTGCTGCCGCGAAGTGCTTTGACCACCGGGTCCGCTGCGCGAGGTGAGAATTTGCACCTGACATAAACAGGGTTCCGTCACCGTGACCTGGGGAATAATGGTCAACATGTCGCCCTCAGTGGCCGTCTGAAAGGTGATCTGACTGCTAAGTGCAGCAAGCAATAAAAGTGTATTCATGATCTTCTCCCAAAAAAAAACAGGGCCTCAGCCCTGTTTTATCGTCGTACGGACGTCAGCTTAGTACTGGCCAGCAGTCACGGTGTTGCCGAAGCCAACCTGAGTGATGTTAGCAGTCGCGCCGTTCATAGTTTGATTCAGCTGGACGTCGTTACGACCACCAGACTGACGAACGTTAGCGGTGAGGTCACGACCACTCCACTGGCTGATAGTCGCCGAGTTGCCCTGGCCTCTCTGGTTCAGATCGATTTCGCTGCTATCAGCGCCCTGTGACAGGTCAGCATCGTTACCGAAACCGCTCTGGCTAACGGTGATTTCAGACCCACGAGCGTCGCTTTGCAAAGCGTCTACGTTGTTACGACCACCGTACTGATAAACAGTCAGTGTTTCTGGGCTGATGTTATTTCCGCCGTTATTACCGCCGCCATGATGATTGCCCCATTGTGGAACGGAGCCAGCCATAGCACTGCCAGAAACCACGATTGCTGCAATTACTGCCACTTTTAAAAGTTTCATTGTAAAGCCCCCATCGGATTGATTAATTCGTCATCAAATAACTAGCGTTGGATAACGCGAATTGCCATTTGTGACTGTCTCTGTACTACAACTGCCGTTTTTTGCGTACCGTACTGCGTAATATTCGCTCTGTTACCAGAACCTTTCTGAATAATCATTGCGGTATTACCATATGCACCTTGATTAATACTCGCACTGTTCGAGTTCCCTTTTTGATCAATGTAGGCAAGGTTATAACTGCCTGATTGTTCAATGTTCGCCCGATTATTTCCGCCTTCCTGGGAAACGACAGATAACAATTTTGAGCCCTGCTGGAGAACAGTTGCGTTATTGTTTACGCCCTGCTGTCCAATAATAGCGGCCTGGTTATAAGATGATTTACTCAATTCATTCACCGCAAAATTGTATTCTGAAGCTGCCAAATCAGAGCTAGCGAAAACAAATCCAGGTGCACCCAGTAATGTAAACATTAATAACAAACTGTTCTTCATGTTATCACCCTGGACCTGGTGGTAAAATAACTTGTGTTAACAAGGCTAAATATTTTGTTAACCCGGCGTTACGATGAAGAGTATGTCTGCCGAAACAATTTTAATATCTCACCCGCCAGTTGTATTTTTATTTTCCCCGTCACCCCAAAGTATTAAAAAAAATTAAACAGCGTGGCGATACAGCCATTTAACAGGCGACATTTAATGGCGAAAGCCGGGTTTTGGAAATGGATAGAAGAGAAAATCCTGATTTGCCGTTTCGCCTGCCTTGCAGGTGCGCCATCACGATATATCCATGATAGCGTGACAAAGTGCGTGATTTCTTAAGACGTTTACACATTGTAAAAAGAGGCTTAGCGTTTTGACCTTGCTCATACCTTCCCGCTAATAACCTCAAAACTATAAATCATAGTAAAATCATTAAGATAATATAATTTGTATGATTTTTTAAATGTGTGCATCAATATCTTTGTGTACAACTTTATGATGAACTCTAAGCAATTCATGAACTCATTTTTTACAAGTTAATATTGATTTTTACATCTTGTTACACGTTTAACACTTGCTTTAAAAACCGTAATAGCTAGATTGAAAACAGAAGTTCGCAATTGTTTTTTTATTTTCCCTTACTTCGAGGGATATGGTCTTTCTTCTACACACAGCAGTGCCACATCTGTCAGTACTTCTGGTGCCCCAATAATATTATTGGGGGGCAGCTGCCAGGTGTTTCAAAAAAGGGGTTTCATCATGTTTAATGAAGTCCAAAGTTTTCATGGTCAGACATTATTGTTAGTGACCAAACCTTCTTTGCAGGCGACAGCCTTACTACAGCATTTAAAGCAGAGCCTTACATTGAGCGGGAAATTGCATAGTATTCAAACGCTCTTTTGATGACATTACACCTGGCAGTATTATTCTTTTCGATATGATGGAAGCGGATAAAAAACTTATCCAATACTGGCAAGATATTTTAAGCAGAAAAAACAACAATATCCGTGTGTTATTGTTGAATACGCCTGAAGAGTATCCATTCAGAGATATTGAAAGCTGGCCGCATATCAACGGTGTCTTTTACGTCAACGAGGACGAGGCACGCGTGGTTGACGGCCTGCAGGGCGTTCTGCGTGGGGAATGCTACTTCTCGCAAAAACTTGCCAGCTACCTCATAACGCATTCCGGAAATTATCGCTATAACAGTTCAGAGTCTGCTTTTGCTGACCCATCGCGAAAAAGAAATTCTGAATAAATTACGCATCGGAGCTTCAAATATTGAAATCGCCCGTTCGTTATTTATCAGCGAAAATACGGTAAAGACCCATCTTTATAATCTTTTCAAGAAGATAGCTGTTAAAAACCGGACGCAGGCGGTTTCATGGGCAAATGATAACCTCAGGCGTTAACAGTATGAAAACGCACAACGAGTTGGATTGCCGCAGCAAGCTTTTGGCTTGCTGCCGGGAATCTGCATGCGGTTGAAGTAGAGATCCCAGGATTGTTAACCGATCACACTGTCTCGGCTGTTGGTCATGCTTTTTATCGTGGCTTCAGCGACAAATGGGAAAGTGACTATCCTGGGAACTTAACGATCAATGAACGGCCCAGTGCGCGATGGGGTAGCTGGATCACCATAACGGTGAATCAGGACGTTATTTTCCAGACCTTTTTATTCCCAACGAAAAGAGATCTGGATCAGAACGTAATCTTCGCTCTGGCTCAAACCGAAGAAGCAATAAATCGTCTGCAGATTGATAAAGCTCTGCTCAGTACCGGCGATTTAGCGCAAGACGAGTTTTAATTCGGAGGCATTCATGCGTGTTGTCTATGCAGTTATCGCCCTAACTGCTCATTCCATCATTGAGCTGGGCCGGAAATATGACGTTCCAGTTTCGTAACCCTAACTTTGGGGGAAACCCTAATAACGGCTCTTTTCTTTTAAACTCGGCCCAGGCGCAAAACTCCTATAAGGACCCAAGCGCCAATGATGACTTCGGTATTGAGACCCCAAGCGCACTGGATAACTTTACCCAGGCGATCCAGGCCCAGGTGCTGGGCGGATTATTGACCAACATCAACACCGGTAAACCGGGCCGTATGGTGACCAGCGACTTTATTGTCGATATCGCCAATGCGGACGGACAAATGCAATTAAATGTCACAGACCGGAAAACGGGGAGAACCTCCACCATTCAGGTCGCTGGCTTGCAAAGCAATTCCACCGACTTTTAGACATAGTTGAGATAAGGACAATAATCATGCAGCGCTTTCTCATACTTGTTGCAGTGTGCTTATTGAGCGGTTGTTTAACTGCTCCCCCCAAACAGGCAGCAAAAACCGACATTAATGCCTCCGCGCCCAGAGCTATCGCGATCTGACCCAGTTACCGTTACCAACGGGTAAGATCTACGTGTCGGTATACAATATTCAGGATGAAACGGGTCAATTTAAACCTTATCCGGCAAGTAACTTCTCCACCGCAGTCCCGCAAAGCGCCACCGCGATGCTGGTCACGGCGTTAAAAGATTCTCGCTGGTTTATTCCTCTGGAACGTCAGGGGCTGCAAAAACCTGCTCAACGAACGCAAAATTATTCGTGCAGCGCAGGATAACGGCACCGTGGCGATGAACAACCGTATTCCGTTGCACTCACTCACGGCGGCAAACGTCATGGTTGAAGGCTCGATTATCGGTTACGAAAGTAATGTGAAATCGGGGGGTGTGGGGGCGCGCTACTTCGGTATCGGCGGTGATACTCAGTACCAGCTTGACCAGATTGCAGTGAACCTGCGTGTGGTTAACGTGAGTACCGGGGAAATTTTATCCTCGGTCACCACCAGCAAAACCATTCTCTCGTACGAGGTTCAGGCCGGGGTGTTCCGCTTTATCGACTACCAACGACTGCTGGAAGGCGAAATCGGCTATACCTCTAAACGAACCGGTGATGCTCTGCCTGATGTCGGCTATCGAAACCGGGGGTCATCTTCCTGATTAACGACGGTATCGATCGCGGTCTGTGGGATCTGCAAAACAAAAACGAAGTGAAAAACGATGTTCTGGTGAAATACCGCGAGATGTCATCGCCGCCAGAAATCCTGATAGAAAGCGCATTAAAAAGGCGAGACCCTGGTCTCCGCCTTTTTTATTTGCTTAACGCCGTGACGTTTTCGCGCGCTGTCTCTGCGCGCCGCCAGCCACAGTCCGCTGTTTTTTCATGGCATAGCCAAACACCAGCCCTAACGCCAGCGAAGGCACCCACCAGCCGCCAGTCACCCTGCCCTGCAAAAGTGGCGCAAGCAACCCATAAAGGTGCCAGGCACAAACGACAGCAGAAATGCTTTGCCCTGGATGCACATCAAAAACGCCACCACGCCGGTCATGACGTAGCCGATGATCTCCAGATGGGGTGCCAGCGCGCTGCCGTGGATGATGATCATCGCCCACGCTACGCCGCTCATCAGCGTACATGCAGAGATAAACAGCCCCTTCACGCCACCCTGCGGGCAGGCGAAATAGGCTGTACAGCCCAGAAAGCCCGCCCAGCTCAGGAGTCCGAGGGAGACGGCAACCCAACCCCATATCCCCGGAGAGGTAGCCTGTCGTTGATTGCAATAGAAAGTAGTATGTTTCATGGCGCGCATCTTAGCAGATACGCTGCCCCATGAAATGAGAATCAGGAACACAAAATATTGCAAAATGAAGATTTGCTGTTAGCATTAAGAAGGTGAATCTAGATCACTCTTCGTTCTCTTCCCTGCAGTTTCGTCCACATAGCGGCAATGGCGTCACGGGTCAGCCGGTTGCCATGGTGCGCCGCAGAATGGCGAGGTGGCATGAGCCTCGACCTTGCCGAGAAACGCCCCGCACCAGGGTTAAAAATATACTCACCGAAAAAGTGGTTTCCAGCCGCCTCCGGTTTCTTCGTCTTCTGCCCGCGTGGTCTTCAATCCAGGAAGCCGCCAGCAACAGCGTGCCAATATGGTCGGCTGGGGTATCGGTCAGCGGCATACCGCGTGAAGAGAGAAACGCACGCACTTCGGCTTCGGTTGCGCCCTCTTCCCAGGCGGAGCGATAAGGCGACACGCGACACTCTTCGCCAACAAAGAGCGCGTTGTAATCGGCTGAAATCTGCTGCATGTCGCAGCTGTTTTGCAGACGTTGCAGCAGCTCATCCTGCTCAAGTGGCCAGCTTTCGGCCAGCTTGCCTTCGCGGACCAGGGTAAACAGCGGCACCAGCAGCGGATCCTGCGGCTGGCGATAATAAAGGGAACCCAGTACGCGACAGAGGATGGAAAACTCGTTCATTTATTTAGTCCATTACACAGTTAAAATTCAGCAAATTCGGGAATAGGCGCCATGCCACGCGACGCCAGAAAATCAAGTAAACGACGAGGCGTTACGTTCAGAATGCGCTCTTCAGGGAAGCCCACCGCATCGAGGATCTTAAGGCACTCGCTAAAATCACCCAGCGTAAAGGCGGTGTGGGAATCAGAACCCAGCGCCACGTAGCCACCGGCGTCACGCACCGCAGCCGCGACTTCACGGCAGTTGTCTTCACTGCCTTTGCGGGAGTGAATAAACGAAGAGTTGTTGATCTCCAGCGCCACGGAATGCTCAGCCGCCGCCCGGGCGACAGCCTGAATGTCGATAGGGTATTTCGGGTTACCCGGATGGCTGATGATATGCACGTTGCCGCTGGCGATGGTAGCAATCATCGCCTCGGTATTGGTGGCTTTGTCCTGCGGAGCAAATACCGGCTCATGAAAACCGGCAAGGATCAGATCCAGCGAGGTCAGCATCGGGCCAGTACAGTCAATCTCACCTTGGGTGTTTTTGATGTTGGCCTCAATGCCGCGCAGGATCCCTACACCATCCACCACCCGCGGCCAGATGCGCATATTCACAAAGTGCCAGTAGTGCGGAGCATCTGCCATATCCGGGCCATGATCGGTGATCGCAAAGAGTTTAATGTTCTTTAGCTTTGCCTGGGTGATGTAGTCATGAAGATTGCTGTAGGCGTGAGTACTGGCAACGGTGTGCATATGCAGGTCAACGGGGTACATCGTTCTCTCCTCTCGTGTTTCCCAAAGGATAGCAGTTATCCCAGGCGTTTATTAGCAAAAACCCGGCGATGGCCGGGTTTGACTCAGTAACCGCGCTGCCTGTCGACCTGCCCGGTGACCGGCTCGCCTTTTTCCAGCTGAGTGATGGTGCGCGCGATATAGGCCACGGCTTCGGCCGGACGCGTTACCGCCGCCACGTGCGGCGTCATCGCTACCCGCGGGTGCGCCCATAAAGGATTGTCGGCGGGCAGCGGCTCTTTACTGTAGACATCGAGCATTGCGCCTTTGAGTTTGCCGCGCTCCAGCGCCGCCAGCAGATCGGCCTCCACCACATGAACGCCGCGGGCAAGATTCATCAGGTAGCTATTATCTGCCAGCTGATTCAGCAGGCTGCTATTGATAATCCCCACGGTCTCCGCCGTGTTCGGCAGAAGGTTAATCAGCACGCGCGTGCCCTGTAAAAATTGCGGCAGTTCATCCATACCGGCAAAGCTGGTGACACCCGGATAGTCTTTACGGGTCCGACTCCAGCAGCGCAGCGGGAAGCCCCAGGGTGCCAGCGCCTCGGCCACCTTCGACCCCAGCACCCCTGCCCCGAGGATACCGATGGTGAAATCTTCACGCTGATAATCGGCCAGCGGCTCCCAGCGCGCCTGCTGTTTTAACGCCTGATAGTCGTCAAACCGGCGGAACCAGTGCAGTACCTGACTGGTGGCGTACTCCTGCATCTGCTGCCCCATCCCCGTATCTTCAAGACGAAACAGAGGAATGGATTCCGGCAGCATCTCCGGGTGCGCCTTGAGCTTGCTGAGGATCGAATCTACCCCAGCTCCCAGGGCGAAGACCGCTTTCAGTTTACGCCCTTGCAGCATTTCTACCGGAGGATGCCACACCAGGGCATAATCCGCCGGGTCGTTATCGCCACGTTTCCACTCACGAACCCGTGCGCCCGGCAGCGCCGCCGAAAGCGTTTTTATCCAGTAAGCGTTATCAAATGTCGGGTGGTAAAAAATGATGTCCATTGCGATTGCCTTCTGTTGCGCTGTTTTACGTTCATTTTCAACTGCATCGCAGCATAACAAAATTTGTGCCCTTGGTCGTTGTAGATAAAAGAGGCACTTTCAGCACATTAAGAAATCAGGTTGGTTGAAGTTTGTCTCAACGCGCTAATTTACTGAAAAAGTTGATTGACGTCCGTAAGGCTTTTCCTTACATTAGCGCCCGTCCCAGCAACAACGGGATAACAATATGGTGAGGTGTCCGAGTGGCTGAAGGAGCACGCCTGGAAAGTGTGTATACGGCAACGTATCGAGGGTTCGAATCCCTCCCTCACCGCCATATTTCAGATGAGAGCTCGTACGAAAGTACGGGCTTTTTTCGTTTATATTCTCCCGAAAGGGAGGGATGAGAACCCTCGACTGAGGGTTCGACAACGGGCGACAGCCAGTTGGACAGCCTGAGCGCGCAGCGAACAGGCTGCCCGCAGGGCGAGCGCAGCGAGTCAATCCCTCCCTCACCGCCATATTTAAAGAAGAGCTCGCATGAAAATGCGGGCTTTTTTTTCGCATGTAGCACGCCTGCGGGAGTGATGAGAACCCTCGACTGAGGGTTCGACAACGGGCGCAGCCAGTTGGACAGACCACGAACGCAGTGAGTGGGCTGCCCGTAGGGCGAGCGCAGCGAGTCAATCCCTCCCTCACCGCCATATTCAACATGAGAGCGCGTACGAAAGTACGGGCTTTTTTCGTTTATATTTTCCCGAAAGGGAGGGATGAGAGCCCTCGACCGAGGGTTCGACAACTGGCTACGGCCAGTTGGACAGTCTAAGAGCGCAGCGAACAGGCTGCCCGTAGGGCGAGCGAAGCGAGTCCATCCCTCCCGGTGCTTAATGCGACACCGTGCGGTCTAGGTCCCTCACCCTAAACCTTTGCCCAAGGGAGAGGGAACAAAGCGCCACCAGGCCTCACTCCTCCACCATCCTCGCATATTCCTCAGTCAAAAAATCCACCAGCGTTCTCACCGAAGGTAACAACCCACGCCGGGAAGGATAGACCGCATGAATAACCTCCCTGCGCGGCTCCCATGCCTCAAGCACTTTAACTAACTCCCCGGACGCCAGCTGCTCCTTGACCATCAAAATCGGCAACTGCACAAGACCCACCCCTGCCATGGCGGCCTCTCGCAGTGCCAGCATGTCGGTGGTGATCAGACGCGGTTGAAAATGGATTTCCGCTTTGGCCCCTTCCGGCCCGCTCAGCGCCCACTTATGAACTTGTTTCCCCTCCCCCATGCTCAGGCCGGGCCAGGCGCTCAGTTCAGACGGCGCACGCGGCGTTCCCAGCCGGGTAAGCAGCTGCGGTGCCGCCACCAGACAATGGCCTCTGTCGGCCAGCACCCGCAAAACCAGATCGCTGTCGTCAAACGGACGCGGGCGAACGCGGATCGCCACATCAATCCCCTCGGCCACCAGATCCACCCGTCGGTTAGTCGCCTCCAGCTGCAGATTAATACCGGGATAGCGCGCCATAAACCTCGCCAGCATCGGTCCGACATGCACATGCAGGAGCGTCACCGGACAGGTGATCCTGACCACGCCGCGGGGTTCCGCCTGCAATGCCGCAACGGCCTCTTCTGCCGCTTCGGCTTCTACCAGCATCGCCTTACAGTGCTGATAGAAAGTGTGCCCCACCTCCGTCACCGTAAACTGCCGGGTGGTGCGTTGGATCAAGCGCACGCCGAGCCGCGTCTCAAGCTGCGCAATCCGACGGCTCAGTTTCGATTTAGGCTGATCCAGCGCCCGGCCCGCCGCCGCGAAGCCACCATGATCCACCACTTTCACAAACCACACGAAATCATTCAGATCCTGCATAACGTCCTCATAGTTCCATATCAGGAACAGTGCATGTCATTTTCACCGTCTACCGGGGTATTAAGCATGAATATAAGCTAATTACATCGACAGAACATCAGGAGAAGAGGATGAAAAACGTAACAGGTATTTATACCGCACCCCGCCAGCACTGGGGTTTGGCGACGGTTTCCCGGTGCGTTCGATGTTTTCTTACCAGACCCACGGCGAGCCCCTTAGCCCGTTTTTACTGCTGGATTACGCCGGGCCGTACAGCTTCCGCCAGATGGGGCAAAACGCGGCGTGGGCGAGCATCCCCACCGCGGCTTTGAGACGGTCACGATTGTCTATTCCGGCGAGGTGGAACACCGCGACTCGACGGGTAAAGGCGGCGTGATTGGCCCGGGCGATGTGCAGTGGATGACAGCTGGCTCCGGCATTCTGCATGAGGAGTTCCACTCCAGCGCCTTTGCACAGCAGGGTGGCGAGCTAAAAATGATGCAGCTGTGGGTCAACCTGCCCGCCAAAGACAAGATGGCGACGCCGGGCTACCAGAGCATCACCAAAAAGCCAGATCCCGGTGCTGACATTATCCGATGACAGCGGTGAACTGCGGGTGATCGCCGGACGCTACGAGGAGGTCACCGGCCCGGCGCAGACTCACTCTCCGCTGAACCTCTGGGATATCACCCTGCGTCAGGGCAGCCTTCTGACGCTCACTCAACCTGAAGGCTGGAGCACGGCGCTGGTCGTGCTGGAAGGCAGTGTGACGGGTGAACGGCTCCGCCCAGGCGGGTGAAGCTCAGCTTGTCGTGCTGAGTCAGGAAGGCGAGAAGCTGCATCTGGAGGCCCAGTAGCGACACCAAAGTGCTGATGATGGCCGGAGAACCCCTGAATGAACCCATCGTTGGCTACGGCCCGTTCGTGATGAACAGTAAAACCGAAATCGCAGAAGCGATTCGCGATTTCAATTCCGGCCGCTTCGGCCAGATCTGAACGTAATAAAGGAGAGAACCATGTCGACCCCAGCTAACTTTAACGGTGCGCGTCCGGTTATTGATGTGAATGATGCTGTGATGCTGCTGATCGACCACCAGAGCGGGCTGTTCCAGACCGTTGGTGACATGCCAATGCCTGAGCTGCGCGCCCGCGCCGCGGCGCTGGCCAAAATTGCCAGTCTGGCGAATATCCCGGTGATCACCACCGCCTCCGTACCACAAGGGCCAAACGGCCCGCTGATCCCGGAGATCCACGCTAATGCCCCGCATGCGCAGTATGTGGCGCGTAAAGGCGAGATCAACGCCTGGGATAACCCGGAGTTCGTGGCAGCCGTGAAGGCGACCGGGCGCAAGGCGCTGATTATTGCTGGCACCATCACCAGCGTCTGCATGGCCTTTCCGTCGATCAGCGCGGTGGCTGACGGTTATAAAGTCTTTGCCGTGATTGACGCTTCGGGCACCTACAGCAAAAATGGCGCAGGAGATCACCCTGGCGCGTGTGGTGCAGGCAGGCGTTGTGCCCATGGATACCGCAGCCGTGGCCTCTGAGATCCAGCGCACCTGGAATCGTGAGGATGCCGCCAGTGGGCGGAAGTCTACACGCACATTTTCCCGGCATATCAGTTGCTCATGGAAAGCTACGGCAAGGCGCAAGAGGTGGTGAAGAACAGCGAAGCGCTCGATTCACAGCGTTAATGGTTCGCTCCATGGTTGAAACCCGTGGAGCTGATTATTGCTTAACCGAACGCGCATTAATGCAGAAAATCTGCTTGACCGATTTAGCCTGACTCCCTATAGTAGCGCCCCGTTGCCCCCGAGAGGAAAGGCAGCAAAACAATATGGTGAGGTGTCCGAGTGGCTGAAGGAGCACGCCTGGAAAGTGTGTATACGGCAACGTATCGAGGGTTCGAATCCCTCCCTCACCGCCATATTTAAGATGAGAGCTCGTACGAAAGTACGGGCTTTTTTCGTTTATATTCTCCCGAAAGGGAGGGATGAGACCCCTCGACAGAGGGTTCGACAACGGGCGACAGCCAGTTGGACAGACCATGAACGCAGTGAGTGGGCTGCCCGCAGGGCGAGCGAAGCGAGTCCATCCCTCCCTCACCGCCATATTTAAAGAAGAGCTCGCATGAAAATGCGGGCTTTTTTTTCGCATGCAGCACGCCTGCGGGAGGGATGAGAACCCTCGACTGAGGGTTCGACAACGGGCGACAGCCAGTTGGACAGCCTGAGCGCGTAGCGAACAGGCTGCCCGCAGGGCGAGCGCAGCGAGTCCATCCCTCCCTCACCGCCATATTTAAGATGAGAGCTCGTACGAAAGTACGGGCTTTTTTCGTTTATATTCTCCCGAAAGGGAGGGGATGAGAACCCTCGACTGAGGGTTCGACAACTGGCGACAGCCAGTTGGACAGACCGCGAACGCAGTGAGTGGGCTACCCGCAGGGCGAGCCCAGCGAGTCCATCCCTCCCGGAGCCCACTGTCACTCCGTGCGTTCTGGGCCCTCACCCCCGCCCTCTCCCTGAATGGAGAGGGGGCCGACCGTGCCAATATTTTTGTGGGGATTCTTCTCCCCCAGCAGAGAAGAAACAAAGCGCAGCGCCATCACGCATCTGCCCCTCACAAACAACAAAGCCCGGTTTCCCGGGCTTTGCATACAGCAACAGACTCAATAGTAGGCGTTCAGTGTTCGCTGACAGAGCGCCGAACGCACACAGTCATCTTTCGTAAACTGTACTATCCCTACCATCTCATCCTCAACGAAACGTGCCAACGCATCGCTCAGACCCGATTTTACGCCGGCCGGCAGGTCGCACTGGGTGATATCCCCGTTCACGATCACCGTCACGTTTTCCCCGAGGCGCCGTCAAAAACATCTTCATTTGCGCAGCAGTTACGTTCTGAGCCTCGTCGAGAATCACAACTGCATTTTCAAATGTACGTCCGCGCATATAGGCGAACGGCGCAATTTCTACCTTGCCAATTTCTGGTCGCAGGCAGTACTGCATAAAAGATGCGCCCAAACGCTTCACCAGCACGTCATAAACGGGCCGGAAATATGGCGCAAATTTCTCCGAAATATCACCGGGCAAGAAGCCGAGATCTTCATCGGCCTGCAATACCGGGCGAGTGACAATGATCTTATCGACGTCTTTATGAATCAGAGCCTCTGCCGCTTTGGCTGCACTTATCCAGGTTTTCCCGCAACCGGCTTCACCGGTGGCGAAAATCAGCGACTTTCTCTCAATAGCATTCAGGTACTGCGCCTGAGCGTCATTGCGTGCAACAATTGGCGCCATATCCCGGCTGTCCCGCGCCATGCCAATTGCTTCAACGCCACTCATCTGCACAAGCGAGGTGACCGACTCTTCTTCACGCTGTTTATGGCTACGTGAATCCCGTCTCAGCACACGTTTTGCTTCACGACGAGCTTTGATCACTGCTTTTTGTCTTCCCATGGATAGCACCTTGAGTTGTTGGTATTCATCACTCGTACCGGCATCGGTACGATTATGCGAACAAACATCTGAGGGTTGGCTTCCTTCTAAGCCATAGCTTGCTTGGTTAAATGACCCAACCGAATCGCTATGCTCACCATTCGGTGGATCGGAAAAATCAGGATTTACTGGGGAGGGGGAGAATTTTTCGGTGAAGAGATCGCTGCCGGAGTGTGAACTCCGCGCCGGGTGCTGCGTTTGTTGCCTTTACCTTGTCCAGTTGAGGACCCAACCATTCGCGATCTCCAGAGCGATTCATGATCACTGTAAGGTTTACCGCTTTCTTAATGTAAGTACATCAGGATTTAGCATGAATGCAACATTATTTTTACCTGAGTGCAACTTTTAAGATTCACCTGACAGCGTTAGTTAGTCTGCTATGGGAATATTACAGAATTATAACAAGAGTTTAGCGGGACATAAAAATAGGTCCCGCTTATGGGGTAAGCGGGACGGTATTCAGGCTTCGAGCAGCCCCTGCGCAAGCCAGCCGTTTTTATCGCGCACGCCTGGCAGAGCAAAGAAATAGCCCCCGCCAATCGGCTTAACGTACTCCTCCAGCGCTTCGCCGTTCAGGCGCTTCTGCACGGTCAAAAAGCCCTGCTCCAGATCGTGCTGGTAGCAGACAAACAGCAGGCCCATATCCAACTGGCCAGAGTTAGTCACCCCCAGCGAGTAGCTGTATCCCCGGCGCATCATCAGGTTGGACTCGGTCTCCTTTGTGCGTGGGTTAGCAAGGCGGATATGGCTGTCGAGCGCAATGGTCTCGCCATCAGGATCGCTGGCGTAATCCGGCACGTCGTGCTCGTTTTCATCCCCAACGGCGCGCCGCTGTGTTTGTCGCGGCCAAAAATGGTCTGCTGTTCCTTGAGCGGCGTGCGGTCCCAGAACTCAACGTGGAACTGGATAATGCGCACCGCCTGATAGCTGCCGCCCCACCGTCCAGGCTGGTTCACTCTGGTCGGCCGTTACCCAAACCACTTTGTCCATCAGGGGCGCATCCTGGCTGTTCGGGTTGGCGGTGCCATCCTTAAAGCCGAGCAGATTCACCGGCGTCTCTTTGCCTTTGCTGCGCGCGGCGTGGTCAGAGATAAATCCTTCCCGCTTCCAGCGTACACTCAGCAGATCCGGGGTGTGTTTAATCAAATCGCGCAGCGCGTGAATCACCGTATCCTGAGTGTTGGCGCAGATCTGGATCAGCAGATCGCCGTGGCACAGGGCCGCATCCCAGGAGTCATTCGGGAAGCGCACCATCTTCTGCAACGATTTGGGTTTTTTGCGCGGCGAGACCAAAGCGATCGTCAAACAGCGAGGCCCCCAGCGATACCGTCATGGTCAGGTTATCCGGGGCGATATAGGCACCCAGGATCCCCGAGTCCATCGGCGGCAGACGCGGGTTTCTGCGTATCGGGCGCCGGGCCGCCGGTGGTCAAAAATGCAATGCGCTGCGTCAGAAGGCGGAACAGACGTTCCAGCTCGCTTTTGTCGCTGGCCAGTACATCAAAGGCCACCAGCATCATCGATGCCTGCTGCGGGGTTAAGATCCCCGCCTGATGCTGACCGTAAAACGGCTGCGTCTCCATCCGCGCATCCGGGGAGAGCGTGCCCGGGGCACTCTGCGTTTGCCGCATGCGCCACCGGGCAACCACCCGCCAGGGCGAGAGCGCCGCCAAGCGCCCTACCCCTTTTAACAACCGACGTCGTGAAGGTTCAGCCACGTCGTACTCGTCATGCTTGTTCATCAACTTAGTCCAGACCCAGTACGCCACGCAGCTGAGCCAGATCTTCCGCCAGGGTGGTGATCGGCCCTTTCAGGGCATTACGGTCAGCATCGGTCAGCTTGTCGTAGGTTTCAAACCCGTCTTTGGTGCGGTATTTCGCCAGAATAGTGGTGACCTTCTTAAAGTTGGCATCCACTTTCGCCAGCAGAGCGCTGTTATCTTTTTGCAGCTGTGGACGCAGCAGGTCAACGATCTTCTGGGCACCTTCGACGTTCGCCTGGAAGTCCCACAGGTCGGTATGGCTGTAGCGATCTTCTTCCCCGCTGATTTTGCTGGCTGCCACTTCTTCAATCAGCCCAGCCGCGCCACCCACGACTTTTGACGGCGGGAAGGCCAGCTCGCTGATGCGTTTTTGCAGCTCCAGCACGTCGCTGTTCAACTGCTCCGCGTATTGCTCCATCCCTTTGGTTGAGTTATCGCCAAACAGCGCTTTCTCCAGGCGGTGGAAACCGGTGAATTTCGGATCGGCGGCTTCTGCTCCGTAGTCATCCTCACGGGCATCGATGCTGCCATCCAGATCAGAGAACAGCTCGGCGATAGGCTCGATGCGCTCGTAGTGCTGGCGGGTTGGCGCGTACAGTGATTTGGCTTTTTCGATATCGCCCGCTTTCACGGCGTCGGTAAAGCCTTTTGTGCCTGCAACCAGATCCGCGGTCTCTTTTGTTACATAGGCTTTATAGGCGGTGATGGCATCGCCCAGGCTCCAGCAGCGCGTCGCCTTTGGCGGCGTCAGCGGTGGCTGCGCCTTTAACAAATCAGCTTGCCTTTCGGGTTGGTCAGCAGGCCGCAGGTCATGTTCGTATTCACCCGGCTGCAGGTTGGCAGTCATCTTCTGGCTGAAGCCCCGGCGCGATATTCTCACGCTCTTCCACCACCATGACCCTTTGAGGATCTCCCCACTCCAGCGCTTTCTGGCTGTGGTTCTGGATGATGAACTGGGTTTTACCGCTGTTGACCGTGATGGTCATCGGCTCACACTGTTTATCATTGACGGTAACTTTAACCTGCGGAACATCCGCGGCCTGTGCAGCGAAGGCAGACGCAATCAGCGCTGCCACGCCAGCCTGTAACGCACTGCGACGAAATTGAATTGCCATGACCCTTCCCTTTAACAAGTATGTTGTAACTATACACGTCACCCTGCAAGCTACCTCTGCATTGGCTTCGTTTGCTCACCCCAGTCACTTACCTGAGTAAGCGCCTGGGGTGCCTCAGCCTTGCCGCCTGGATGCAACTTGCATGATTTTGTAGACATAATAAGCACTTCAGGACGCGGTATGCGACGGCTGCGTGCCTGGCCGCGATGGCATGAAGAACAGCGCCAGCGCCGGAATGAGATAGATGAAATAGACAGCCACTTCACTGACGCTCGGCGTTTCCTGATAACCGAAGATCCCTTCCAGCAGGGTACCGGTCAGCGAATGGGTGGTCAGGACGTTACTGAGATCGAACGCCACATCCTGGAAGTGGTTCCACAGGCCCGCCTCATGGAAGGCGCGGATCGCCCCGGCGGCCAGCCCGGCGGCTACCAGCAGAATAAACAGGCTGGTCCACTTGAAGAAAACGCCGAGGTTAAGACGGATCCCACCCCAGTAGAGCAGGAAACCGAGCACCACCGCGGTTGCCAGACCCAGTACCGCGCCGAGCGGCGGCCAGATCCCGACATCCTGCTGGAAAGCAGCCAGCAGGAAGAAGACCGACTCCAGCCCTTCACGCGCCACGGCGAAGAAGACCATCATGATCAATGCCCAGCCGTGGTGATTGCCCTTTGCGAGGGCGCTGTCCACCGCCTGTTCCAGCTGAACCTTAACGTTACGCGACACTTTGCGCATCCAGAACACCATCCAGGTGAGGATCACCACCGCAATGACTGCGACGATGCCTTCAAACAGCTCCTGCTCTTTTTGCGGGAATTCCCCAGTGGTTTCGTTAATCGCAATCCCCAGACCGAGACAGAGGGCGGCCGCCAGGAAAACGCCAATCCACATCACCCCAATCCAGCGACCGCGCTGGGTTCGTTTCAGATAGCTGGCGATCAGGCTGACAATAAGGGCCGCTTCGAGGCCTTCACGTAACATAATGAGAAATGGAACAAACATGCCGACACCTTAAATGTTTATCACGGTCAACTGATGCAAAGAAAGGTAAATTCTTGTGATAGTGATTATCATTACGGCAATAAGAAATACAAGCGAAATATGCTGCATTTTGATGACAGGATGTAAACCCATAAGGGAAATATAATCACCACAGTGACTAAAAGGTGAATAAGTTATCACGCAAAAGTTCATTTACGGTTAAAGCAGGCTGTGGCTAAATATGCGCCTCATTAATCTGCTGAAAATCAACTATGTATCAATTCCTGCACTTTCTGCTGGCGCTGGTAGTAATCCTTGCGCTGGCCTGGCTGGTCAGCTTTGACCGCCGTCATGTTCGCATTCGCTATGTCATCCAGCTTATTGTCATTGAAATTGCGCTGGCGTTCTTTTTCCTCCACGCCGAAAGCGGTTTGTTTGTTATTCAATACGTCTCGGGCTTCTTCGAGTCATTACTGAAATATGCCGCCGAAGGAACCAACTTTGTATTTGGCGGGATGGGTGAAAAAGGGCTGGCGTTTATTTTCCTCGGCGTGCTGTGCCCGATTATCTTTATTTCTGCGCTGATCGGTATTCTGCAACACTGGCGTATTCTGCCGGTGATTATCCGCGTCGTCGGCACCCTGCTGTCGAAGGTAAACGGCATGGGCAAACTTGAATCCTTTAACGCCATCAGCTCCCTGACGCTGGGCCAGTCGGAAAACTTCATTGCTTACAAAGGGGTGTTGGGGGATCTCTCCTCCCGCCGTCTGTTCACCATGGCCGCTACCGCGATGTCGACCGTCTCACTGTCGATCGTCGGAGCCTATATGACCATGCTGGAGGCAAAATATGTGGTCGCGGCGCTGATCCTGAATATGTTCAGCACCTTTATAATTCTCACGGTGATTAACCCGACCCGCCCGGAAGCGGAGCCGGAAATTAAGCTTGAGAAGATGCATGAGTCTCAGAGCTTCTTTGAGATGCTGGGCGAATATATTCTGGCCGGATTCAAAGTGGCGATGATTATTCTGGCGATGCTGATCGGTTTTATTGCCCTGATCAGCGCTGTTAACGCCCTCTTCTCTACCGTGTTCGGTTTAAGCTTCCAGCAGATTTTAGGCTATGTCTTCTATCCACTGGCGTGGCTGGTAGGCATTCCGCTGAGTGATGCCCTGCACGCGGGCGGCATTATGGCGACCAAACTGGTGGCGAACGAGTTTGTGGCGATGATCGAGCTGCAAAAAATTGCGGCGCAGATGACCCCGCGCGGGCTGGGCATTCTGTCGGTGTTCCTGGTCTCCTTCGCTAACTTTGCCTCTATCGGCATCGTGGCCGGGGCGATTAAAGGGCTGAACGAGAAACAGGGCAACGTGGTGTCGCGCTTTGGCCTACGCCTGGTGTACGGTGCCACCCTGGTGAGCCTGTTGTCGGCGAGCTTTGCGGGATTGGTGTTGTAGTTAGTTGCCCGGCGATGTTTGCCGGGCCAATAACGTCAATGCAAAACGGCTACTCGGGTTATTGCCAGCCAGTTAAGCAATTCGATATTTCTAAATGAGTGAAGTGGAAAAGTTCCGTTCACTACAGCACCTCTGCTTTATGCCCCCTCCGCTGCGGTGAACGTGCCAGGGGGGCTCGCCGCCTCCCCCCTGGCTACCCCGGCTCCCGGCAAAGAAAATCGCCGCTTCGCGGTGCACTCAGCTTATTCCTTCAGGCTTTCGGGTCGGGCACCAGCCTGCATCCCTGCAGGCTATGCCCTCTCGGCGCGTCCCTGCGCCTCGCCCCGGCCTTACGGAAACGCTTCGTCGATTTTCAGCCGGATTCCCCCCACCCTCACGCTTCTCAGTCGCCTGAATGTGGCACGGGTGTTGAGTCCCCGCTGAAACCGGCGAACCGGAGACCTGATGACAAGGGCTGGACGCCAGGGGATGGCGGCCAGAGGCGAATCGAGACAGGATGTCGAGTTGAGCCGACCGCAGGCAGCCGGTCGGGAGGTGAGCGCAGTGCGAAGCACCGGTTTCATTGCGGGGCCGCGGGGATTGACAAGGGGGGCCCGGCGGCCCCCCCTTGTCACGTTCACGGGTTGTGGAATGCCATGTTCTGCTGAACATGAGGTGAACGGAACAATCCGCCGGACTTAACTGGCTGGCATTACAACGCGCATTGCCGTTTTTGAATTAACCCTCTCACTTTGATGAGAGCAACAGGCCAAACAGCATCACCTCAAAACTGCACGCACACCGGCTGGTCGACGCGCATCACTGACTCCTGAGCAAAGCGCTGCTTATAGATGCCGCGCAACGCCTCGATATTGCTTTCGCTCCGGGCATCTTTGCCGTGGATAAGCATCAGCGCCTTGCTCGACTCGCGCGCTACTTTTCCGTCGTTACCCAGCCATTGTCCACGCGCATCAAACACCGTTAAGCCATCACGAAAACGCGGGGTGACGTCCTGGTCAACAAACTGCTGCCACTCCTGGCCGGTGATCGCCTCCCCTGCCGGACGGTTCAGGCCAAAATAGAGCGTGGTCTGCTGCATCTGGTTATCGGCTTTGCAAGTGTTATCCGCTGTGCTGTGCGATGGGGCGTTGCATCCTGCCAACAGTAAAAGCGCACCCGCCATCAGCCCTGTTTTGATTATCATTGTTCGCTATCCTCATTATTATTTGCCCTTCATGCTTCACGCTGCATGTGCGTTGGCTACGCACCGTCACCCAGTTACTCACTTATATAAGCGCCTGAGGATTCACGTCCTTGCCACCTTCCTGCGACGCGAAGTATTCAGCGGCAACCCACAGCGATATCAACGTAAATCACGGATTTTGGCAAGAAAAAAGCCGGGCATTGCCCGGCTTAGATTACGAAGGTAAGGTTCCTCCTCTCCCTCAAGGAGAGGGGTGAAACACATTATTCAGCCTGTAACTTCGTTGGCGGCGCGGTGTGGTACTGCGCATCCGCTTCCGCAAAGCGTTTCTGCATCGCGGCAGACGGCGCTTTACCCAGCAGGCTGAAGACCACAATCCCGATGCTGGCGAAGATAAAGCCTGGAATGATTTCGTACAGCCCCAGCCACGCGAACTGTTTCCAGACGATAACGGTGACGGCACCAATAATCATCCCCGCCAGCGCACCGTTGCGGGTCATGCGTGACCACATAACCGAGAACAGCACCACCGGACCGAAGGCCGCACCAAAACCTGCCCAGGCGTAGCTTACCAGGCCCAGCACGCGGTTTTCCGGGTTAGCCGCCAGCGCGATGGAGACCAGCGCCACCACCAGCACCATAGTGCGCCCGACCCACACCAGCTCTTTTTGGCTGGCGCTTTTACGCAGGAATGCTTTGTAGAGATCTTCCGTGATGGCACTGGAGCAGACCAGCAGCTGGCAGCTCAGGGTGGACATCACTGCCGCCAGAATTGCAGAGAGCAGAATACCGGCAATCCATGGGTTGAACAGGATCTGCGTCAGCTCGATGAACACGCGCTCGGCGTTCTGGTTCACCGCACCTGCCAGCGACGGGTTGTTGTTGAAGTAGGCAATACCGAAGAAGCCGACTGCACAGGCCCCACCCAGACAGAGGATCATCCAGGCCATGCTGATACGACGGGCATGAACGATGGTGTGGTGAGAGTCTGCCGCCATAAAGCGCGCCAGGATGTGCGGCTGACCGAAGTAACCCAGCCCCCAGCCCATCAGCGAGACAATCGCCACAAAGTTCAGACCTTTCAGCATATCGACGTTTTCGATGCTCTTCTGCTGGATCACCGCCAGAGAATCACCCAGGCCGCCCACGGAGAGGATCACAATCACCGGGGTCAGGATCAGGGCAAAAATCATCAGGCTCGCCTGCACGGTATCGGTCCAGCTAACCGCCAGGAACCCGCCCACGAAGGTGTAGAGGATGGTTGCCGCAGCACCCGCCCACAGCGCGGTCTCATAGCTCATGCCGAAGGTGCTTTCGAACAGACGCGCCCCGGCCACGATGCCGGAGGCACAGTAGATGGTGAAGAACACCAGGATGACCACCGCAGAGATAATACGCAGCACCCGGCGGTTATCTTCGAAACGCCGGTGAAGTAGTCCGGCAGGGTCAGGGCGTTATTGTTGGCTTCGGTATGCACGCGCAGACGCCCGGCCACCAGTTTCCAGTTAATCCATGCCCCACGGTCAGACCGATGGCAATCCAGCTTTCAGAGATCCCGGAGATGAAGATAGCGCCCGGCAGCCCCATCAGCAGCCAGCCGCTCATATCCGATGCGCCCGCCGAAAGCGCGGTGACGACCGGCCCGAGGCTACGCCCACCCAGAATATAATCGTCAAAATTTTTGGTAGAACGCCATGCAAGGAACCCTATCAGGATCATGCCAAAAAATATAGATAAGAAATGTCACCAGCATCGGTGTGCTAATTGCCATTTAAATACTCCGCAAAAATGTTCGACAGCCTTCCCGGCAGTCTTTATTCCACCCCCGGAACGAGGGGGTGATGATGTGTGTTTGTGTTGGCCGCGCGTATCCTGCCGTATGCGCTGCTCTGACACAAACGATTTAACACTGCATTTACATCAATTTCATCCCCGGTTTCACAGCAGATTGCCGGAGGTTGCACTCGCTCACGTTTTTTCGCGGTTGCACCTGCAAAAAGTGTTAAGCGCCGCATGAAAACAGGGTTGATAACGAAAATCCACATCTTTTTTGCGGTTAACCATGCCGTAACAATCCATTCATTTTCCAGCTTGCAAACCGGGTCACATTTTAACGAGGTTGCACAAAGTTGCAACATAGTGGATATTTCACGTTAACTACACTAGCGCTACTGAATCACAGGAGTTTTTGGCATGGGCATGACCACCATGGGGGTTAAGCTGGATGACGCGACCCGCGAACGGATTAAATCGGCAGCCACGCGAATTGACCGCACGCCACACTGGTTAATTAAGCAGGCCATCTTTAATTATCTGGAAAAGCTGGAGAGCAACGACGACCTGCCAGAGCTGCCTGCCCTGCTGGCCGGTGCCGCCAATGAGGGCAACGAGCACGCCGAGGCCGCCGAAGAGATCCACCAGCCGTTTCCTCGAATTTGCCGAGCAGATCCTGCCTCAGTCGGTGAGCCGCGCGGCCATTACCGCCGCCTACCGCCGCGCCGAGACCGATGCCGTCCCGATGCTGCTGGAGCAGGCGCGCCTGCCGGAGCCGATTGCCACCCAGGGCCCATAACCTGGCGTATCAGCTGGCCGAAAAACTGCGCAGCCAGAAAACTGCCACCGGCCGTGCCGGAATGGTACAGAGCCTGCTGCAGGAGTTCTCCCTCTCCTCCCAGGAGGGCGTGGCCCTGATGTGTCTGGCGGAAGCGCTGCTGCGTATCCCGGACAAAGCCACCCGCGACGCGCTGATCCGCGACAAAATCAGCAACGGCAACTGGCATTCACACATTGGCCGCAGCCCATCGCTGTTCGTTAACGCCGCCACCTGGGGTCTGCTGTTCACTGGCCGTCTGGTCTCCACCCATAACGAAGCCAGCCTTTCACGCTCCCTGAACCGCATTATTGGCAAAGAGCGGGCGAGCCGCTGATCCGTAAAGGCGTGGACATGGCGATGCGTCTGATGGGCGAGCAGTTCGTTACTGGCGAAACCATCGCCGAAGCGCTGGCCAACGCCCGCAAGCTGGAAGATAAAGGCTTCCGCTACTCCTATGACATGCTGGGCGAAGCGGCGCTGACCGCTGCCGACGCGCAGGCCTATCTGGTCTCTTACCAGCAGGCGATCCACGCCATTGGTAAAGCCTCGAATGGCCGCGGCATTTATGAAGGCCCGGGGATCTCCATTAAGCTCTCCGCCCTGCACCCGCGTTACAGCCGCGCCCAGTACGACCGCGTGATGGATGAGCTTTACCCACGCCTGAAGTCCCTGACCCTGCTGGCACGCCAGTATGACATCGGGATCAACATCGACGCCGAAGAGGCCGACCGTCTGGAGATCTCCCTCGATCTGCTGGAAAAACTGTGCTTCGAGCCAGAGCTGGCAGGCTGGAACGGGATTGGCTTCGTGATCCAGGCCTACCAGAAACGCTGTCCGTTCGTGATTGATTACCTGATCGACCTCGCCACCCGCAGCCGTCGCCGCCTGATGATCCGTCTGGTGAAGGGCGCCTACTGGGACAGCGAGATCAAGCGCGCCCAGATGGAAGGCCTGGAGGGCTATCCGGTCTATACCCGCAAGGTCTACACCGACGTCTCTTATCTTGCCTGTGCCAAAAAGCTGCTCGGCGTGCCGAACCTGATTTACCCGCAGTTCGCTACCCACAACGCCCACACCCTGGCGGCCATTTATCAACTCGCCGGTCAGAACTACTATCCGGGCCAGTACGAGTTCCAGTGCCTGCACGGCATGGGTGAACCGCTGTACGAGCAGGTCACCGGTAAGGTTGCGGATGGCAAACTGAACCGTCCGTGCCGGATTTATGCCCCTGTGGGCACCCATGAAACCCTGCTGGCGTATCTGGTGCGTCGTCTGCTGGAAAACGGGGCCAACACCTCCTTTGTTAACCGCATCGCCGATGCCACTCTGCCGCTGGACGAGCTGGTGGCGGATCCGGTGCTGGCGGTGGAAAAAATGGCCGCTCAGGAAGGTCAGGTGGGTCTGCCGCATCCGAAGATTGCCCTGCCGCGCGAGCTGTACGGTGCAGGCCGTATCAACTCCTCCGGTCTGGACCTGGCGAACGAACACCGTCTGGCCTCGCTCTCTTCGTCGCTGCTCAACAGCGCCCTGCAGAAATGGCAGGCCAAACCGATCCTTGAGCAGCCGGTGAGCAACGGCGAAATGCAGCCGGTGGTCAACCCGGCCGAGCCGAAAGACATTGTCGGTTTCGCCCGCGAAGCCACCGAGCACGAAGTGGATCTGGCCCTCGACAGCGCGGTGAACAACGCGCCAATCTGGTTCGCCACGCCGCCGCAGGAGCGTGCCGCGATCCTGGAGCGCGCTGCGGTGCTGATGGAAGATCAGATGCAACAGCTGATTGGTATTCTGGTGCGCGAGGCCGGTAAAACCTTCAGCAACGCGATCGCCGAAGTGCGCGAGGCGGTTGACTTCCTGCACTACTATGCCGGCCAGGTGCGTGACGACTTTGACAACGAAACCCATCGCCCGCTGGGGCCGGTGGTCTGTATCAGCCCGTGGAACTTCCCGCTGGCCATCTTCACCGGTCAGATTGCTGCCGCGCTTGCCGCCGGTAACAGCGTGCTGGCGAAACCGGCCGAGCAAACCCCGCTGATTGCCGCCCAGGGGATCAACATCCTGCTGGAAGCGGGCGTACCGGCAGGCGTGGTGCAACTGCTGCCAGGCCGCGGCGAGACCGTGGGCGCGAAGCTCACCGCCGACAACCGCGTGCGCGGCGTGATGTTCACCGGCTCCACCGAAGTGGCCTCCCTGCTGCAACGCAACATCCGCCACCCGTCTGGATGCCCAGGGCCGTCCGACCCCGCTGATTGCGGAAACCGGCGGCATGAACGCGATGATCGTGGACTCCTCTGCCCTCACCGAGCAGGTGGTGGTGGACGTGGTTGCCTCGGCCTTCGACAGCGCCGGACAGCGCTGCTCTGCCCTGCGCGTGCTGTGCCTGCAGGATGACATCGCTGACCACACCCTGAAGATGCTGCGTGGCGCGATGGGCGAATGCCGGATGGGCAACCCAGGCCGTCTGACCACCGATATCGGCCCGGTAATTGATGCCGAAGCCAAAGCGAATATTGAGAATCACATTCAGGCGATGCGCGCCAAAGGCCGTCCGGTATTCCAGGCGGTGCGTGAGAACAGCGAAGACGCCCGCGAATGGACCAGCGGCACCTTCGTGGCGCCAACCCTGATCGAGCTGGCCAGCTTCGACGAACTGAAAAAAGAGGTCTTTGGCCCGGTGCTGCACGTGGTGCGTTACAACCGTAACAACCTCGATCAGCTGATTGAGCAGATTAACGCCTCCGGTTATGGCCTGACGCTGGGCGTGCATACCCGTATCGACGAAACCATCGCCCAGGTAACCGGCAGCGCGAAAGTCGGCAACCTGTACGTGAACCGCAATATGGTTGGCGCGGTCGTCGGCGTGCAGCCGTTTGGCGGCGAAGGGCTGTCGGGCACCGGTCCGAAAGCCGGTGGTCCAATGTACCTGTACCGCCTGCTGGCGAACCGTCCGGCGAACGCCCTCGGCGTGACCCTGGCGCGTCAGAATGCACAACTTCCGGTGGATGCCCAGGTGAAAGCGGTGCTGACTCAGCCGCTGGAAGCCCTGGCCACCTGGGCTGAAAAACGTTCCTGAACTGCGGGGCGCTGTGCCAGCAGTATGGCGAGCTGGCCCAGGCGGGTACGCAACGTGTGCTGCCTGGCCCGACCGGCGAGCGTAACACCTGGACCCTGATGCCGCGCGAGCGCGTGCTCTGTGTGGCGGATAACGAGCAGGATGCGCTGATCCAGCTGGCAGCCGCGCTGGCGACCGGATGTGAAGTGCTGTGGCCGGAAGATGGCCTGCACCGTGACCTGGCGAAGCAGCTGCCGAAAGCGGTGACCGCGCGCATTCACTTTGCGAAAGCGGATGTACTGACCAGCCAGCCGTTTGATGCGGTGATCTATCACGGCGATTCCGACCAGCTGCGCGAGCTGTGCGAAACAGGTTGCGGCCCGTAGCGGCGCGATTGTGTCGGTGCAGGGCTTCGCCCGCGGCGAGGACAATCTGCAGCTGGAGCGTCTGTACGTGGAGCGCTCCCTGAGCGTGAACACCGCTGCCGCCAGGGGGTAAATGCCAGCCTGATGACCATCGGCTAAACGTGCAATCTTTCCCCGGGTGGCGCTACGCTTACCGGGGCTACAGATAGCGTGACAATGTAGTTTTCACCGGCCGGATAAGCGTAGCGCATCCGGCTTTTTTACACGGAGAGAAACATGAAAAGAGCTTTTATTGCCGGGGCAGCGTTACTGCTGAGCACCAGCGCGCTGGCGGATGAGTGCGGTAACGCCAGCACCCAGGTTGAGATGAAACACCTGCACCGCGCAACAGTATCAGGCGGCGGATAAAACCCCTGAACCAGACGTATCAGGCCGTTATGAAGCGCGCCGCGACACCCCAGCGCGATCTGCTGAAAAAAGCCCAGCAGGCGTGGATCGCCCTGCGCGATGCCGACTGCGCCCTTATCGGCTCGGGTACCGCAGGCGGCTCCGTGCAGCCGATGATCATTAACCAGTGCATGACGGAGAAAACCAACGAACGGGACGCTTTCCTGGCCTCGCTGATGCAGTGTGAAGAGGGCGATTTAAGCTGCCCGCTTCCGCCGTCCAGTTAACGCACCCGGATCCCTTCGATAATCATCCGCTGCACGTTATCCACGGTGCTGTGGAAGAAGTCATCATCCTTGAGCGACTTGCCGGTCACCGCCTCCACCTGGGCGGAAAAGTCGGCGTAGTGCTGGGTGGCGGCCCAGATCATAAAGATCAGATGGTGCGGATCCACCGGGGCCAGTTTGCCAGTGTCCACCCAACCGGCAATGATCGCCGACTTCTCATCCACCAGCGATTTCATGTCCCCGCTCAGCACCGTTTTCAGCAGCGGTTGCCCCCTGCAACATCTCCAGACAGAACAGCCGCGAGGCCTGTGGATAGTCGCGGGAGACCTCCAGCTTGAGGCGGATATACTGCTGGATCGCCACCAGCGGGGTCAGCTCTTCGCGGAACGCCTTCAGCGGCGCCAGCCAGATATCGAGGATCTGTTGCAGAACGGCCACGTACAGCGCCTCTTTTGAGGGGAAGTAGTAGAGCAGATTGGTTTTCGACACCCCCGCCAGCTCGGCTACCTGCTCCAGGCGCGTGCCGTGAATGCCAAACTGCGAAAAGGTCTCCAGCGCCGCCGAGAGAATTGCCTGTTTTTTCGCGCTCACTGCCTGGGAACGTTTACCGCCCGTTTTCACTGCGCCTTGTACCATTGGCTCACTCCTTGTTGATCTGCACCCAGCATAGCAAAAACCCCTGAGTTACCACGGACAATCTGCACCGCTACCGCGCACGACTGCCTGCTTTGTGTGCAACTATTTTGACCAGACAGTCCACTTTTATCGCCTGCATTTCCTCAACTAATCATTAACACATTAATAACATTAGTAATTTCAAACCTGGCATCCGCTTTGCAAAACAGGCTTACGCGGCTGAACAGGAGATGCAGGATGCAGCGCCACGTCTGACTTTCACCCCATGTTGAGATGAAGAGAGGTTAGTGATGAAAATTGGCGTATTTCGTTCCCATTGGCAATAACGGCTGGCTTATCTCCACCCACGCGCCGCAGTACATGCCGACCTTCGAGCTGAACAAAGCCATTGTGCAAAAAAGCGGAGCACTACCACTTCGATTTTGCCCTGTCGATGATCAAGCTGCGCGGCTTCGGCGGCAAAAACCGAATTCTGGGATCACAACCTGGAGTCCTTCACCCTGATGGCCGGGCTGGCGGCCGTCACCTCCCGCATCCAGATCTACGCCACCGCCGCCACGCTCACCCTGCCCCCGGCGATTGTCGCGCGGATGGCCTCCACCATCGACACCATCTCCGGCGGCCGCTTTGGCGTCAAACCTCGTTACCGGCTGGCAAAAACCGGAGTACGAGCAGATGGGACTCTGGCCGGGCGATGAGTATTTCTCGAAGCGCTACGACTATCTCACCGAGTATGTTCAGGTCCTGCGCGATCTGTGGGGCCACCGGCAAAAGCGACTTTAAAGGTGAATTCTTCACCATGAACGACTGCCGCGTCAGCCCGCAGCCCTCGGTGCCATGAAGGTGATCTGCGCCGGGCAGAGCGATGCGGGGATGGAGTTCTCGGCAAACTATGCCGACTTCAACTTCTGCTTTGGCAAAGGGGTCAATACGCCGACGGCCTTCGCCCCCCACCGCGGCCCGCATGAAACAGGCTGCTGAAAAAAACCGGGCGCGATGTCGGCTCCTATGTGCTGTTTATGGTGATAGCCGACGAAACCGACGAAGCGGCGCGGGCGAAGTGGGAGCATTACAAAAGCCGGGGCCGACGACGAAGCCCTGAGCTGGCTCAGCGAACAGAGCCAGAAAGACACCCGCTCCGGGGCAGACACCAACGTGCGGCAGATGGCAGACCCGACCTCAGCAGTAAATATCAATATGGGCACCCTGGTCGGCTCTTATGCCAGCGTGGCGCGGATGCTCGATGAAGTGGCGAGCGTACCCGGTGCCGAAGGTGTGTTGCTCACCTTTGATGATTTCCTGGCCGGAATTGAAACCTTTGGCGAGCGCATCCAGCCGCTGATGACGTGCCGATCGCATCTTTCCGCTGTCACGAAGGAGGTCGCGTAATGACGACCCTGCCCGCACGCCCGGAAGCTATCACCTTCGATCCCGCCCAGAGCGCGCTGATCGTGGTGGATATGCAGAACGCCTACGCCAGCCCTGGCGGCTATCTTGACCTCGCCGGGTTTGACGTCTCCGCCACCCGGCCAGTGATCGACAATATTCGCACCGCGGTGGCTGCGGCTCGCCAGGCCGGGATCCAGATCATCTGGTTCCAGAACGGCTGGGATGAAGAGTACGTGGAGGCAGGCGGCCCCGGCTCGCCCAACTTCCACAAATCCAACGCCCTGAAAACCATGCGCCAGCGCCCGGAATTGCAGGGCAAGCTGCTGGCGAAAGGCGGCTGGGACTACCAGCTGGTGAACGAGCTGGTGCCGCAGCCGGGGGATATCGTGCTGCCGAAACCGCGCTACAGCGGCTTCTTTAATACCCCGCTGGACAGCCTGCTGCGCAGCCGGGGGATCCGCCATCTGATCTTCACCGGCATTGCCACCAACGTGTGCGTGGAATCGACCCTGCGCGACGGCTTCTTTCTTGAATATTTCGGGGTGGTGCTGGAAGACGCCACCCACCAGGCAGGCCCGGCGTTTGCCCAGCAGGCCGCGCTGTTTAACATCGAAACCTTTTTCGGATGGGTCAGCGACGTCGCCACCTTCTGCGACGCCCTTACACCATCCACCTATGCCCGTATCGCCTGAGGAGTGAGCCAATGCCAAAATCTGTGATTATCCCGCCAGGCACCAGTACGCCGATCGCCCCCTTCGTGCCAGGTACGCTGGCAGATGGCGTGGTCTACGTCTCGGGCACCCTGCCGTTCGACGCCGACAACAACGTGGTGTTTCCCGATGACCCAAAGGCGCAAACCCGCCACGTGCTACAGACTATCCAACGCGTTATCGAAACGGCGGGCGGGACGATGGCGGACGTGACCTTCAACAGCATCTTTATTACCGACTGGAAAAACTACGCCGCGATTAACGAAATCTATGCCGAGTTTTTCCCTGGCGATAAACCGGCACGGTTCTGCATTCAGTGCGGGCTGGTAAAACCCGAGGCGCTGGTGGAGATCGCCACCATTGCCCACATCGGTCAGTGAGGTTGCCATGAACCTTTCAATTTCACCCCCGCCCTTTGCGGGCGCGCCGGTGGTGGTGTTAAGCGCCGGGCTGGGCGGCAGCGGCAGCTACTGGCTGCCCCAACTGGCCGATCTGGAGCAGGATTACCAGGTGGTCTGCTATGACCAGCGCGGCACCGGTAACAACCCCGCCGAGCTGCCGGAGGACTACAACCTGGCGCAGATGGCCGATGAGCTGTGGCAGGCGCTCAGCACCGCCGGGATCGGGCACTTTTCTGTGGTCGGCCATGCGCTGGGGGCGCTGATCGGCCTGCAGCTGGCGGTGGATCGCCCTGGCGCGATCGACGCGCTGGTGTGCGTCAACGGCTGGCTGACGCTGCATCCCCATACCCGGCGCTGTTTTCAGGTGCGCGAGCGGCTGCTGCATGCCGGTGGCGCGCAGGCGTGGGTAGAAGCCCAGCCGCTGTTTCTCTATCCCGCCGACTGGATGGCCGCCCGTCAGCCGCGCATGGAGGCCGAAGAGGCGCTGGCGCTGGCCCATTTTCAGGGTAAAGCCACCCTGCTGCGCAGACTGAACGCTCTCAAGCGGGCCGATTTCAGCCGCCTGGCGACAGAGATCCGCTGTCCGGTGTTGACGATCTGCTCTGCCGACGATCTGCTGGTGCCAGCCGTCTGTTCATCCCAGCTCCACGCCGCCCTGCCCGACAGCACCCTGACGGTGATGCCCCGGGGCGGCCACGCCTGCAACGTTACCGAGCCGGAGGTTTTCAACGCCCTGCTGCAAAACGGGCTTGCCAGTCTGCTGCACCGCCATGAACGTTTATCGAAGGAGTTGCCATGAGTGAAGCCATCACCCCAACCGCGCAGCATGCGCTGTTTACCGAAGCGCGGACCCATAACGGCTGGCTGGACCGCCCGGTCAGCGACGAGACGCTGCGTGAAATATACGAACTGATGAAGTGGGGCCCACCTCTGCCAACTGCTCTCCGGCGCGGATAGTGTTTATCCGCACCCCGGAAGGCAAAGAGAAACTGCGCCCGGCCCTCTCCAGCGGCAACCTGCAAAAGACCCTTACCGCCCCGGTGACGGCCATCGTTGCCTGGGACAGCCAGTTTTACGATCGGCTGCCGGAGCTGTTTCCCCATGGCGATGCCCGGAGCTGGTTCACCGCCAGCCCGCAGCTTGCCGAGGAGACCGCCTTTCGCAACAGCACCCTGCAAGCCGCGTATCTGATTGTCGCCTGCCGGGCGCTGGGGCTGGATACCGGGCCGCTGTCCGGCTTCGACCGGGAGAAGGTGGATGCCGCCTTCTTCACCGGCAGCGACCTGAAAAGCAATCTGCTGATCAACATCGGTTACGGCGATACAAGCAAACTTTACGGCCGCCTGCCCCGCCTGAGCTTTGATGACGCTTGCGGGCTGGTATAAGGAGCAACCATGAACATTGATAAACAAGACTTTCGTGATGCCATGGCCTGCCTCGGGGCGGCGGTGAACATCATTACCACCGACGGCCCGGCCGGACAGGCGGGCTTTACCGCCAGCGCGGTGTGCAGCGTCACCGATTCGCCGCCGACGCTGCTGGTGTGCCTCAATCGCGGCGCTTCGGTGTGGCCGGTTTTTAACGACAACCGCACCCTGTGCGTTAACACCCTGAGCGCCGGGCAGGAATCGCTCTCCAATCTGTTTGGTGGCAAGACCCCGATGGCAGAACGCTTCGCCGCCGCCCGGTGGCAGACCGGGGACACCGGTTGCCCGCGGCTGGACGATGCGCTGGCCTCGTTCGACTGCCGCATTAGCCAGGTGGTGAGCGTCGGCACACACGACATTCTGTTTTGCGAGATCGTTGCTATAACCCGCCACCCGGTGCCTCAGGGCCTGGTGTGGTTTGACCGCGGCTACCACGCCCTGATGCGACCGCCTGTTAACCCTCCTTAAGGAGCAGCTGATGGCACTATTCGGTTTTCCTCACTGGCAGTTGAAATCGACCTCTTCAGACCGCGGCGTGGTCGCGCCGGATGAACGCCTCCCGCTGGCGCAGACCGCGGTGATGGGCGTCCAGCACGCGGTGGCGATGTTTGGCGCCACGGTGCTGATGCCCATTTCTGATGGGGCTGGATCCCAATCTGTCGATACTGATGTCGGGGATCGGCACGCTGCTGTTCTTTGTCATCACCGGCGGACGGGTGCCAAGCTATCTCGGCTCCAGCGCGGCCTTTGTCGGGGTGGTGATCGCCGCCACCGGCTTTAACGGGCAAGGGATTAACCCGCAACTGAGCGTGGCGCTGGGCGGGATTATCGCCTGCGGGCGATCTACACCGTTATTGGCCTGGTGGTAATGAAACTCGGTACCCGCTGGATAGAACGGCTGATGCCGCCGGTGGTCACCGGAGCGGTGGTGATGGCGATCGGCCTGAACCTCGCCCCCATCGCCGTGAAAGGGGTGTCCGGCTCGGCGTTTGACAGCTGGATGGCGGTGGTCACGGTGCTGTGCATTGGCCTGGTGGCGGTGTTTACCCGGGGATGATCCAGCGGCTGCTGATCCTTGTGGGGCTGATCCTCGCCTGCCTGATCTACGCCCTGCTCACCAGCGTACTGGGGTTTGGCAAACCGTCGATTTCGCCCTTGTGCAGCAGGCGGCGTGGTTTGGCCTGCCGCAGCTGACCTCACCCACCTTTAACGGCCAGGCGATGATGCTGATCGCCCCGGTGGCGGTGATTCTGGTGGCAGAGAACCTCGGCCACCTGAAGGCAGTGGCCGGAATGACCGGGCGCAATATGGACCCGTGGATGGGGCGGGCCTTTGTCGGCGACGGGCTGGCGACCATGCTCTCCGGCTCGGTGGGCGGCAGCGGCGTGACCACCTATGCCGAGAATATCGGCGTGATGGCGGTGACCAAAGTCTACTCGACGCTGGTGTTCGTGGCGGCGGCGGTGATCGCCATCCTGCTGGGCTTTTCACCCAAATTTGGCGCGCTGATCCACACCATTCCGGCAGCGGTAATTGGCGGGCGTCAATCGTGGTGTTTGGGCTGATTGCGGTGGCCGGGGCGCGGATCTGGGTGCAGAACCGGGTCGATCTCAGTCAGAACGGCAACCTGATTATGGTCGCCGTGACCCTGGTACTGGGTGCCGGTGATTTTTGCTCTCTCCCCTCGGCGGCTTTACCCTGGGCGGGATCGGCACCGCCACCTTTGGCGCGATTGGCGCTTAACGCCCTGCTCAGCCGCCGGATGGCGGCAGTTCCGCAGGGCGAAGCCGTGACTCAGGAACCTTGATCCAGCGTGGCGCTGTCGGCCTCCGCCAGCGCCTTTTTCTTTCTTTTAAGCTTCAGCTCGCTCACCAGCACGCCCGCGATAATAAAGGCTGCCCCCACCAGGGCGAGTAACGGCAGGCGCTCCCCGGCCAGACGGCCAAAAATTCCCGCCCACCACCGGCTCCCCGGTGTAGATCACCGTCGCCCGGGTTGGCGAGACGCTGCGCTGCGCCCAGTTCATGGTGACCTGAATAATGGCGCTGAAAATCCCCAGCCCGAGGGCCACAATCACCAGGCCTGACGAGAGCGGCGGCACGGACTCCCCCGCCGGGAGCATCGACAGAAACGCCACCAGCGAGGCGGTAGCCAACTGCACAACGGTGACGCGCTTGACGTCCACCTTTCCAGCCCAGGCGCTGATCAAAATAATCTCAGCGGCAATCGCCACCGCACCTACCAGGGTGATCATCTCCCCCGGTCCGAGCGCCAGCAGGTTATCGTCTGGCCCCGCCAGCAGGATCAGGCCGATAAAGGCCAGCACGATGCCGATGCAGGACATCACACCCGGCATGCGGCGCAGGCACAGCCACTGCAACAGCGGCACCAGCGGGACATACATGGCGGTGATAAAGGCTGATTTACTGCTGGGGATCGACTGCAGCCCCCAGGTTTGCAGACTGTAGCCCATTGCAATGGAGACGCCGATCGCCAGCCCGGCTTTCAGTTCGGTCATGGTGAGGCCAGGCAGCGTTTTCAGGGAGATGATCGCCACCGCGATAGCCGCCGTGGCGAAGCGCAGGCCAACAAAAAAGAAGGGATCGCTGAGCGTAACGGCGTACTGCACGGCAAGAAAAGTCCCACCCCAGAACATGGTGATAAGGATCAGGATCGCTTCCTGCGGTTTGATCGAAAAGGCATAACGGGAGGAGGACATGAGGCACCAGCACAAAGAGTTCAGTCCGCTAGTGTGAAAGGAATTTGATAACACTTCAATAACAGACATAAAAAAACCGCCGGGAGGCCCGGCGGCGGGGGGTGCCAGGGGTCATGAGACCCCATACTTCAGACGGCTGCAACTTAACTGCTTTTGTTGCCGCCATGGCTATTTTTGCCCCCTTTTTTGCCAGCTTCGGATGCGCGTTGAGGATCGTTTTTGAAGTTCCCCCCGCTTTGCTGGCCACCTTTACGTCCTGCTTCTGATGCTCTTTCACGGTCTTCTGCAAAATTACCTGACCCACCACGATGGTTTGCCATGTCGGACCTCCAGAGTTATAAAACATAAGACTTAATACTGTATTCAGTGAAAGATTCAGTGAAAGCGAATTCTTTCACCTGATGGCGGCTAAAAAAGTGTCTTTAACTGCGCCACGTGAACCTAAGCTTAGTGGAGTATGGGTATTCAGCCAGCTAACCGTAATATTCTGCAATATGAAATCAGCCTTTCGTATGACGTTCGCTAAAACGAAACCATAAGCCGTTCTTATCATTCTAAAAATCCACAATACCGAAAATGTTTCATTTTGCTACGTAAAAGAAGCCTCCCTGTTTTAATGTTTGAAATCAAATAAATGCCCTCAAAATTTGCAGTCTCGCCGTCACGTCATATCTTTAAAAGAGCGCAGCATGCCGCTGCCTTCAAAATCATGCGAGGAGTGAAGCGAAATGACGAAAATTCTGGTGCTCTACTATTCCATGTACGGACACATCGAGACCATGGCTCATGCAGTGGCGGACGGCGCCAGGAAAGTCGAGGGAGTGGAGGTGGTGATCAAACGCGTACCGGAAACCATGCCGGCAGACGCCTTTGCCAAAGCCGGAGGCAAAGCGCAGGATGCGCCGGAAGCATCACCGCAGGAGCTGGGCGATTACGACGCCATTATTTTTGGCACCCCGACGCGCTTTGGCAATATGTCCGGGCAGATGCGTACTTTCCTCGACCAGACCGGTGGCCTGTGGGCCAAAAATGCGTTACACGGCAAGATCGCCAGCGTATTTAGCTCTACCGGCACCGGCGGCGGTCAGGAGCAGACCATCACGTCGACCTGGACGACCCTGGCTCATCACGGGATGGTGATCGTGCCCATCGGCTACGGCACGCCGGAGCTGTTTGATATTTCACAGGTCCGCGGCGGCACGCCATACGGTGCAACGACCATTGCCGGGGGTGACGGCTCACGCCAGCCGTCGGAAGCAGAACTGAACATTGCCCGCTATCAGGGTGAATACGTTGCCGGTCTGGCTGCTAAACTGAAAGGTTAATACTCAACAGGAGGTTCACTATGCCAACTCAAGAAGCTAAAGCACATCGCGTCGGAGAATTTGCGCGTTTACGTAATACGTCACCGGAGATCGCCGAGGCGATTTTTGAAGTCGCAAACTATGACGAAAAACTGGCCGAGAAAATCTGGGAAGAAGGCAGTGATGAAGTGCTGGTGATCGCCTTCGACAAAACCGACAAAGACTCGCTGTTCTGGGGCGAGCAGACCATTGAGCGTAAAAACGTCTGATACCCATGCGGACGACTAACGCCTGATGGCGCCAGGCTTATCGGGCCTACAGAATCCGTTCAGGATTGGGATTCGGTAGGTCGGATAAGCAAAGCACCACCCGACACGTTAACCCCTCCCCTTTGGGTGTGTAATGCATCCATTTTAGTGGACTCTCTGAATGGGGAGTCCTCTACTCTGATGTACAAATAACCTCGAAGAATGCCTGCACGGAAGGCTTTTTCAGAACTATTACATCAGCTTAATTTTACGTCCGTAAACTCAATGACATCGACGGCCTGAAGGTCGTTATGAAAAATGACGCCTGGTACTACGGGTGCTTAGGTTTCTACTGATGTGTTTGTGAAGTCAGCCATAACCCATTCTGGAGCTGTTATGTTTACATCGTTTGCCTGGATAAATGAGCCTGCAAAATGGCAGTGCCAGAACGGCACTCTGCAGGTCACCACCGATGACAAAACTGATTTCTGGCGCGAAACCTGGTACGGGTTTGAACGCTTTACCGGTCATGTCTTTGCCACTGAGGTTGAGGGCGATTTTACTTTCCAGCTCAAGATCTGCGCAGACTTTACCACGCTGTACGATCAGGCCGGACTGATGATGATAGGTGATGAGCAGCACTGGCTTAAAGCGGGTATTGAATATAACGACGGCGCGCCCGCCATTGGCAGCGTGCTGACGCTCGTCCATTCCGACTGGGCTACAGGAGTTTTTCCCGGCGATGCGCGAGCGTTCTGGCTGAGGCTCACGCGGAAAGGAGACAGCCTGAGACTGCAGTATTCAACAGAGGGACAGACGTGGCCTTTAATACGCCTGAGCTATTTTCCGCCGGGTCCGGTCAGGATCGGTACAATGTGTTGTACGCCGGAGCGGGCTGGTCTGGATGTCGTGTTTCAGGACATCCTTTTAACGCCGCCGCTGGATAAGGCACTGCATGATTTGAGCTAACGTCACAAGACCATCAATAAAAGGCGATTACGTCGCCTCCCTGCTTCTCTATAAAGATGCCCTCAGGCTATTGATGAAAAACATCAAGGTGTATTAATCAAAGCGTTAACAGGAAAAAAAGAGCCCATCTATTTCATGGACTCTTTCTCAGATGCCTCGGTTAAGCTGTCCCACTTTTAGGGTCGGTACAGAGAGGGGCTAAACTTATTTCGCTGCCGTATTCAGCACCGTATTAAACGTCTCTATCGGGCAGAAGCCATCCGCATCCACCGGGCAGCCGTTCAGCGCCAGAGTGACCCGTTGCGCCGGGGCTTTTAACGACAGGACCTGGGCATTACGTAGTTGCTCCGTACTCTGATAAACATACTCAATTTTCATCAAATCCCGGTTGCCGGTCTTATCGTGCCAGCGCTGGAAAACGATCTTGCCGCCAATCGGCGTGCGCTCGTACTGACCGGGCAGTTGATATGGCTTGAAATCGAGGGCTTTCAGCAGCGAGGCGATGTTCGAGTCATGCCCCACCAGCAGCGTGATTTTCGGTGCCTTCGCCTGGTCGGTGACCAGCACGTTATCAATGTATTTCACCAGCGGTTTCGCCACGTTCCGCGCCACCTCCGCCGAGGTGAACAGCGAGTCCTGATAACCATTTTTCAGCTGGGACAGCACCCGCCACTGCTGGTCGGTTTTGATTTCGCCCCACGCCACCTGATCCAGCGGGAAGCCTTCGTAATATTGCAGGGTAAAGGCATCCACCAGCGAGTTACCCACCTTCAGCGGACCGGAGACGCCAGGCTCTTTCTGGTATTCGGCGCTGTAGGTGTCTTTCGCCCCGGTCAGGGAACAGACCTGTTTCTCTTTGCAGGAAGGCGAATCCTTGTAGTCGGTCATCTGCTCCAACAGGCTGTAGCTCTCGTCGAGCTTCATGCCCTGGCGCTCGTTGTTCATCGCCTGCAGCGCTTTCTCGCGGAATTCCGGGGAGTTATCGGTAATAACCGGGTTAAAGGTCGGATCCATGGTGCCCATTTGTTCCTGATGGTGCACCGGCACATCGCAGCCCGGGAAGGCCCCGGTAATGAAGAACTGCGCGGTCGCCACCGTGCGTTGCAGGCTGTTGGCGTAGGCATAAACGCTGTTCGCCGTCGGGCACTCCCCGGCGGTTACCACGCCCTCCTCTGCCAGCCACTCGCGCATATAGTGGCCCATATAGACCTCCAGCACCCCGCCTTTGGTGGTGAGCTGCCCGCCAGGCACATCCCACTCCGGCCATTTTTCCGGGGTTGACTGCTCCAGCACGCTGCCGTTATTGGCCAGCGGCGCACGCAGGTTATGGCGGCTCATAATCAGAACCTGTTGCAGCTGATACCCTTCCGGCGCGGTTTGCGCCTGGACGCCGCCAGACAGACCGATGCTGCATGTCACGGCGACAGCGATTAGTGCTTTTCTCATCCCTAATTCCTCACTCTGATTTATTGTCGTAAACAGTGTGACAGATTTGTGACGAATTACCTGGAGCACACCCGCAAAGTGGCGGCAAACTTTGTGCGGTAGGTAAGAATGGTTTTATAATAAAACTCTGTGCTGATAAGGAGCCGCCATGAAACGTACCCGCCTGGAAGAGAGTCCCTGTGCTGTTGCCCGCTCGCTGGATATTATTGGTGACTGGTGGTCACTGCTGATTGTGCGCGATGCCCTAAGCGGGATTAAACGCTTTGGTGAGTTTCAAAAAAGCCTTGGGATTGCGAAAAACATGCTGGCGACCCGCCTGAAACTGCTGGTGGACGAAGGGATCCTGGTGCTGCAACCCGCCTCTGACGGGAGTGCGTGGCAGGAGTATGTTCTGACGGAAAAGGGCCGCGCCCTGCAAACCGTGCTGCTGGCCCTTTCCCAGTGGGGAAATGCGCATCTGTTTGCGGAAGGGGATGTAGGAACGGTGCTGGTGGATGCCCGGGATCGTAAGCCGTTGCGGCCGCTGGCGATGGTGGCAAGTGACGGACGGGAGCTGGGGCCGGATGAGGTTGTGCCAAAGTATCCGCAGAGGGAGGAATGACAGGTCATCGCCCCGTTTAACTCACCGCGTAAAGCCGGGTTTACCTGTTCGGGCTGCCCTGCGATGACTCACTCCTGCCCCTTCACCTGCTCAGTAGGCCGTTCGCGATTTAACCGTTTCTGATTCTGCCATCGATACCGGGCTGAGGCTTGCCAAACAGATAGCCCTGGGCGAGATCGCACCCCAGCGCCTGAAGATTTTCCAGCTGTTCCTGCGTTTCAACCCCTTCAGCAACAGTTAGCATATTGAGGGACTTCGCCATGCCGGTGATGAGTTTGATGATCTTCAGGGCATCTTCCTGCGTGGATATAGAATGCACGAAGGATTTGTCTATTTTGATTTTATCGAAGGCAAGCTTACTCAGCCGCGAAAGCGAAGAGTAACCCGTGCCAAAATCATCAATGGAGATTTTCACGCCCACTGCTCTGAGCTTGTTGAGCGTATTCATCGGCGTACTGTTCTCGGTAAAGAGAGAAGACTCTGTCACTTCCAGTTCAAGGCGGTCAGCCGCAAGGCCTGTCTCTTTCAGAATGGATAGCACCATCCCGGCAAAGGCTTTACTGCTGAGCTGAACAGGCGAGACGTTAACGGAAATTTTGGCCGGTACCGCCCAGGTAGCCGCTTCCCGGCAGGCCATTTCAAGCACAGACTTCCCCATCTCGTTAATCATCCCTGTTTTTTCAGCAACAGGAATAAAGCTATCCGGCGACAGAAGCCCCTTCAGAGGATGCACCCAGCGAATAAGGGCTTCATAGCTGTAAATATCCTGGCTGAACGAATCCACAATAGGCTGATAATAGACCACGAACTCTTTATTCATTAAGGCCATGGCCATATCGTGTTCAAGGGTTCTGCTTTCCAGCAGCTTCTGTAGCATGCGTTGGCGGAAGACCTTGATCTGGCCGGAGCCTTGTTTTTTGGCTTCATAAAGGGCCAGGTCGGCAAATTTATAGAGATAGTCGGCGCGGCGTTCCGTTTCGGAGATAACAATCCCCACGCAGGTCGCGATATTGATAATGGTGTTATCTATGGTGTAGGGCTGGTTGATAGCGTCACAAATCTTTTGCGCTCGCGACACAGCGCTGCTCTCTGTCAGGCCACGCGACAGAAACGCAAATTCGTCCCCACCTAAGCGATAGAGCGTTTCTGTGGTCAGCTCATCGACGTCAGGCGGTCGGATATCTGGCGCAGCAACATATCGCCGGCATCATGACCATAGGTATCATTGACCTCTTTGAAGCGATCTAAATCAAACAGCATCACAACCACAGAATTATTATTTTTTCTCTGCTAACTCGATTATCTTTTTTAAATTTATCCCAGAAGAACTGGCGGTTATTCATCCCGGTGAGCGAGTCATGGTAGACGTCATATTCCAGCTGCGTATTCTGGATTTGCAGTTTTTCTTTCCGATGTTTGCAGCTCTTCAGCCAGGCTCTGGACCTGAAGGTGTGCCTTAAGAATATTTCTGTTCTGATAAAATATCAGCGTACCCAGTATGGCGCTGAGTATGATCAGCAGGACAGAGGTCGCGGAATAGACATAATACAGCGTCTGAATTTTAAGGTTGGCACTTGTTAATCGAGTTAACATCTTTATTTAACGCACTGGATGAAAGGTTGCTGAGCGGCGCATCAAGGGTATGCATCGTCTTCAGATATGTCTTGAGCTCTGAGCGATTCATTTGCTCAAGATGGAGATCGAGATATTTCAGGGACTTTTCCAGCTCCGCAGCCAGGGCCTGATGCGCTTCAGAACTTTCAATATAATACCCCAGGTCCCCTTCTTTCATTAAATCACTCTGGCTGAGCATAATGTCGAGGCGCAGGCGTACATCATCGATGGAGAGCGTTTCATCGATAGCATAAAGACCCAGCATGGACTCAAATCGGTAATATTCGGATACCAGCTGTGCCGCCGACCAGGAATCAGTGTAATGCGTCAGTTTTTGTAACTCTTGCTGCCTTTCATGCACAAGGAAAGAGACATACCCGGTAGAGATAAAGAGGAAAAAAAATGATGCCCGCCAGTATCCTGTTCATGAAGCTCTCCTGAACGCCTATTCGATCATCATTTTGCTGACCTGCCACGCAGACCTTGAATAGAAAATCTGATTATTCAGTTCAGGCATGCTGTCATAAGGATACACGACGAATAACGGGCCTTTATCACGGATACGCATATACTCCCCGTTGACTTTTAAGGCCAGGATAACGTTGTATTTTTGGGCATCGCTGAGAGGGATTACGGTTGTGTAATCATTGAGCGCGGGTGATTTTAAGGACAGACCCCTTCGCCCCAACATACTCCATGAGCTTTTTCAGCGGCACACCCGTAAAGGTCGTGCGCCCATCATACCAGGGAGAGGTGGTCTTAAAACTCACCAGGCCCAGTTTCTCAAGGCTGGCGATATCAAAGACGGCTTTGCCCTCTTCATTTGTATTTTCTATATTACCGGACAGTGTTAAAAGGACTTTGGCCGGACAGGTTTGGGAAGTTCACCAGCCCAGGCCTGGATGGTTACCACAAAGCTTAACAACAAGACAATTAACCGCATTCTAACCTCATCCTTTCTGTCAATTGGTAAGAAGTATAATTTAGTTATTATGCTATTAATATATGTCACCGGACTATTATGGATTCAGCAAATTCATTGAAAAATTCTAACCATACAAATCAACGAGTTAGAGAGAATCGCGCGCTGTAATTTAGATTAAGTCTGGTCTGAAAAAGTATTAGATGTAGGTTAATTTTATTCCGGCGTACAAAAAACAAGCCAGCACGTTATACAACGCAAATAAACACCCATAAACATAATGGTTTAATTCACTTTGTTGCTACGGGGAAGGGTTGTTTTTGCGCAACACAGCGGTGATGAATACACCCGCACATTTTTCATGCCTGTCACGGGGCGTAATTATACGCAACAGGATATATAAGCCAGGCCGCCGCTACCGTTTGAGACAGAAAGCGGGTTGCTCGCCCCGCTCTCCTCTGAATGTGCCAACCCGATCCCGCGAATCTCCCCCGCAGGGAAATCACGCCTAAGGAAGGACTACGGTTGAACCCGTCGTACCGCTCGCCACGTAGCCGATGCGATAATTCTCTTTTTCCCGCCTGCGGCGCGTCACCAAACCCGACCTCCAACATCTGCCAGCGGCTGACATCCCATGCGCACAGCGGCGCACGCAGGGTGAGCGCCGACAGGTCGCTGTGGGGCGATCGGCTGGCGATCCATCGACAGCCAGGCGGCCTTTTTGACCTCATCAACAGCAGGCAGGCGCAGCGCCAGCCAGGTATCGATCTGCGGCCAGCCAAAATCCTCGGTCAGCTTGCGAAAACCAGGGCTTTGTAAAAATTGCGCCATCGCCCCGGCATCTTCCCAGACGTAGAGCGGCGCATAGCGGTTTTTCTTCGCTATGGGCGTCTTCACGTCGCGAGACGAGAAACGCTTTAAACAGCAGCCCGGCGAAACCGTTCAGCCGGGCACCGTTCTGCGCAATGCGCTTCTCAACGATGGCCATGTCATAGTCGGTAGGCAGGGTGAAGCGGTATTGCATCACGATCATAACCCCTCCTCCGACAGCATCCGTCCCTGGCTGAAGCTCCAGTCATCGGCGGTGTTAAAGTGGATCATCACCATCACATCATCCGGGTGTATGCCCAGCGCCGCGTGCAGCCGATCGCACAGCAGACGGCAGAAATTGCGCTTCTGTTCGCGCGAGCGGGGCTTGCCCGCCAGAATGTGGAACTGAATAAAATTGTCGCTGCGCCCGCCGCTTTTATAGTGGCGGTCAAACAGGCGCTGTCCGGCGGGGATCGCCTCGAAAATCTGAAAGCGATCGCCGGGCGGGACGGCAAACTCCGCCTCGAGACTCTGCTGCAGGATGTCGGAGATCTGCGCGATCTGCGCGTCGCTGTACCCCGGACGCAGGGAGATACGGGTGAAAGGCATCGGGGTTACTCCTCGTCCAGGCAGCCAAGGGCCGACACCGCCGCAGGCCAGCCAGCGTAGAACGCCAGATGGGTGAAGGCTTCGGTGATCTCCTCTTTGCTCAGGCCGTTTTGCTGCGCAAAGTCGATATGCCAGGGCAGCTGCTGGACGCGCCCCAGGGCCGTCAGGGCGGCCAGGGTGATCAGGCTGCGATCGCGCGGGGAGAGCGCATCACGCTTCCAGATATCATTGAAAAGGACATCCCTGCTCAGCTCGGCCAGTTTGGGTGCGACGCGGGACAGGATTTCCGCAGTCAGTGATTTCGCCATGGTGTGCTCTCCGTATTGACAGTAAGCCGATTCTGGCGCGATATTTTCATCCTGAAAATCAAATAATATGCGGCTTACCATCCCGTATTTTAGGACGATTATGAACAAGATCCCGCCCACGCTCGACCTCGATGCCCTGCGCAGTTTTGTTACCGGCATGGAGTGCGGCAGCTTCGCCCAGGCCGCCATTCGCCTCTGCCGCTCCACCTCTGCGGTCAGCGCTCAGCTGAAAAAGCTGGAACAGCAGTGCGGGGCAGACCTGGTGATGAAAAAGGGCCGTGGCCTGGCGCTGACCCGCGACGGCGAGATCGTCATGAGCTATGCCCGCCGGATGCTGGCCCTGAATGATGAGATGCAGTGCGCCCTGAAAGGGGAACAGTTACAGGAGGAGATCCGCATCGGCATGCAGGAGGATTTTGGCGAGTCGCTGATGCCGGGCATTCTGGGGGAATTTAAACGCCACCATCCCGATGTGCGGATCATTGCCCGGGTCGATCGCAACCGGGCTTTGCTCACTGCCTTTGATGATGACGCCCTCGATATGGTGCTGCTGTGGCAGAACGCACAGGAAAAGCGTCAGGGCCAGCTGATTGGCCAGCGCCAGATGGCGTGGATCCAGCCCCCGGACATGGACATCGGCGCCCTGCTGGCCCGGGGCGAACCTCTGCCCCTGGTCATGTTTGACTCCCCCTGCCTGATGCGCGCCCGTGCCATCGACTGCCTGAACCAGGCGGGCATCCCCTGGAGGGTGGTGTTTGTCAGCCACAGCCTGAGCGGCATCTGGGCGGCGGTGCAGGCGGGACTCGGCGTCACCTTGCGCACCCGTATCGGCATGCCGGGCAACCTGCGGGTGGCGGAGAGTGTTCTGCCTGCGCCAGGAAGCCTGGGGATCACGCTGGAACAAAAGAGCGGAAGCACAGCCCAGACGAAGCTGGAGCAGCTGATGGAAGAGGCGCTGCACAGGGCGATGTGATGTGGCGGATCCTCGCCACAGGTTGTCAGTTTTGCGCCAGTGCCCTGCCCCCTTTTTCGCCAGGATAAAAACACAACATCACCTGGAGAATAACCATGCTGCCCAATCCCCTCGCAAAAGTACGCCGCCTTTGCCCCCATTGCGTTACCTGACCGCCAGTGGCCGGATAAGACCTTAACCCACGCGCCACGCTGGCTCTCTACCGACCTGCGCGATGGCAACCAGGCGCTGGCCGAACCGATGGATATTCCGCGCAAGCTGCGCTTCTGGGAGCAACTGCTGACATGTGGATTTAAGGAGATCGAGGTCGCCTTCCCTTCCGCCTCAGAGACGGACTTTCAGTTTGTCCGTCAGCTGATTGAGGAGCAGCGGATCCCGGATGACGTGACCATTCAGGTGCTCACCCAGGCCCGCAGCGATCTGATTGAGCGCACCTTTGCCTCTCTCGAGGGTGCCAAACGCGCCACGGTGCATCTTTATAACGCCACCGCGCCGCTGTTCCGCCAGCTGGTGTTTCGCCAGAGCAAAGAGGAGATCGTGCAACTGGCCGTCAGCGCCACACGTCAGATCCGCGCCCTGTGCGAGGCTCACCCCCAGACCCGCTGGTGCTACGAATATTCGCCAGAGACGTTCTGCTTCACTGAACCGGACTTTGCCCTGCAAATCTGCGAGGCGGTGGCGGATGTCTGGGAACCCTCTTCCACCCGGCCGATGATCATCAACCTCCCCGCCACGGTCGAGGTGAATACGCCCAACGTGTATGCCGATCAGATTGAGTACTTCTGCCGTCACTTTTCCCGCCGGCGTGACGTCTGTATCAGCGTGCATCCCCATAACGATCGCGGCAGCGGCGTCGCCAGCGCCGAGTTGGCTCTGCTTGCCGGGGCCGATCGGGTGGAAGGGTGTCTGTTTGGCAACGGGGAGCGCACCGGCAACGTCTGTCTGGTGACGCTGGCGATGAATCTCTACAGCCAGGGGATTTCGCCGCAGCTCGACTTCAGCGACATGAAGCAGGTGGTGGAGCTGGTGGAGCAGTGCAACCAGTTGCCGGTGCATCCGCGCCACCCTTATGCCGGTAAGCTGGCGTTTACCGCCTTCTCTGGCTCTCATCAGGATGCCATCAAAAAAGGGTTTCACGCCCGGGAACAGTCAGCCTCACCGCGCTGGGAGATGCCCTATCTTCCCGTTGATCCGAACGATATCGGTTGTAGCTATGAGGCGGTGATCCGCGTCAACAGCCAGTCCGGGAAAAGCGGCGCGGCCTGGATGCTGGAGCAAAATCACGGTCTGGTGCTGCCCCGGGCGTTGCAGCAGGACTTCAGCCGCCACGTTCAGGCCCACACCGACAGGGAAGGCAACGAGATGACGCTGAGCGCGCTGTGGCAGCTCTACCGCGAGCTGTATGGCCCGCATCAGCTCGCCCCACGTCAGTTGCTGGACTACCGGACGGAGAGCCAGCCGGACGGTGGGCTGGTATTGTCGGCGCGGGTGCAGACCGCCGGGGGTATCGTGACCTTAGAGGGAAAAGGCAACGGCCTGCTCTCTGCCGCCGCCAGTGCGATAAAAACCTGCTTTAATCTGACATTCGCCATCGAGGATTATCACGAGCATACCCTCGGCAGGTGCAGCGAAAGCCGGTCGGCGGCCTATATTCGCTGCAGCACTAAGCAGGGCGTGAGCCGCTGGGGAACGGGCATCGACAACGATGTTTCCCGGGCATCGCTTCAGGCATTGTTGAACGCATTGCCGGAAAGCGACTCAGGCTGGAAGTAGTCGCTCGGGGCCACGCCGAGGGTGCGGCGGAACATGGCGCTAAAGGCGCTGTGACTCTCATAACCGAGGTCCAGCGCCACCCGGAGCACGGACTGGCCCTGCGCCAGGCGGTTCAGGGCCTCCATCAGCCGCGCCCTGCGCAGCCATTCGCTGAACGCCAGCCCGGTCTGCTGGCGAAAATGCCGCAGCAGGGTACGTTCGCTGATGTTTAACTGGCTGGCCGCCAGCGCCGTTGTCCAGCGCGCGCCCGGCTCGGCCTGAATTTGGCGGCACAGCGCCAGCAGTGCGGGTGCCTCTGGCTCGGGAAGATTAAACGGCAGCACGCTTATCCCGCGGATTTCATCGAGGATCAACTCATAAATGCGCTCGGCTCTGCTGCCCGCCGCGTAACTTTCTGGCAGGTGCAGCGAGGCGAGGATCAGCTCGCGCAGCAGGGTGGAAATTTGCACCACCTGGCAAACCGAGGGCAGATCCGCCCGGGCAAAAGGATCGATAAACAGCGTGCGTGCCGCCACGTTGCCGGTGATCAGCAGACGGTGCTGCGTCCCGGCAGGCAGCCAGACGCCCCGCCCTGGCGGCACAATCCAGAACCCCTGCGCGGTCTCCACGCGCACCACCCCGCTCAGGGTGTGCAGCAGCTGGGCGCAGGTGTGACTGTGCCACGGCTCCGTTTCGCCATGCGTGTAGTCATGGGCGAAAGGCACCAGCGGGCGCGTGGCAAAGGTGAATTGCTGTTGGGTTGTCATGGTTTATTTATTTTGCGCTATCTGCTCGTTGATAAAATCAAAAACCTCTGCGGCTTCGCTGGTCGAAGCAAAAACCCTTTCAGGTATCACCACGCAATTATCGTTCATCATATGGATAAAAATAAATCCACCTTTCCGGTAGCTGTCCTTAACGTTTTTCCAGTAGATTTTCCCGCTGGCGGTGTTGGTGATATTTTCAATAAAGAAGCGGTTTAGCTTCACTTTCTGTAAGGTCTCCGGGTCCTCCTGCTCAACCCGCTGGTGTTTCTTCATGATGTTATTCATCAACACGTCATAGAGTTTGAACAGGGCCAACGCGACACCAAACAGCACCAGCAGAGCGATACTGAAGTTTCGTGTTCTGGCAAAAAAAGCAGCGTCGGGGGCGGTTTTCAGGCTTAACATCAGCAGCGTAATAAGCGTAAATAACGCCGCTACCCCTAAAACAGAGACCGCCGCCTTTTGAATGAGTGAAAGATAACCGTAGGGTTTGAGATACTCTTTTTTATGATCGTTAATAAGTTTACTGGCTTTAGTGCGCTCTAAAACGGATAACGAATAATCCACAACGATCCTGTTTTTCCTTACCATCTCTCTCCCTCTTGCTTATTTGCACTTGGTGTTTTGCGGATTCTAACATATTGACTGGGGGTTGAGAGGTCACCACAAAAAAACCTTGCGGCGCTGATTCCCCTCTCCCGGTAACCAGGCGGATATCCACCATTTCTGACCCGGTTACGGCGGAGTCAATTTATTGCCCCGCAACGCGCCGCGAAAGCGTTCACCTGAACGACACCTCAGGCTTTTTATTTCCCGTATGACACGCAAGCATCCGCATAAATAATTGCCCCTGATGAGATATTGATTTCTGCGTACAGGGCGTGCCCTATATTTGGGTAAGACATCCTGCGTAAAAAAGCAAAAATATATTCAAAAGAAGAATCGTCCGAATTTTGCCTCCCGGAAATGTGTGTCACGTCACAGTGACTATTATTTATATTCATTGACTAAGGAGGTCGGGATGACATCAGGAAACACCACTTCAAAACACTACCCACGCCCACCGTTTGTGGAGCAACCGCAACAAACGCCAGGACTGGCATCGGAAATGAAGCCAATCCCCGATCATGGCGAAACCAGTTATATCGGTTCTGGCAAACTCGCAGGTAAAAAAGCGCTTATTACCGGGGGTGATTCCGGTATTGGACGCGCAGTCGCGATTGCTTATGCCCGCGAAGGTGCCGATGTGGCCATTGGCTACCTGCCGGAAGAAGAATCTGATGCTGCGGCCGTTATCGCGCTGATTCAGGCTGAAGGCCGTAAAGCCGTGGCGATCCCCGGTGATATTCGGGTGGAATCGTTCTGCGACACGCTGGTTGAACGGGGCGGTGAGTGAACTGGGCGGCCTCGACATTTTAGTGAATAACGCGGGCAGACAGCAGTATTGCGAGTCCATTGAAGAGCTGACGACAGCCGCTTTCGATGCGACCTTCAAAACTAACGTTTATGCCCCCTTCTGGATCACCCGTGCCGCTCTGCGTCACCTGTCGGAAGGCGCGGTCATTATTAACACCTCTTCGGTGCAGGCCTTCAAGCCTAGCGAGATCCTGCTGGATTATGCCCAGACTAAAGCCTGTAACGTGGCCTTCACCAAATCACTGGCGAAACAGCTGGGTCCAAAAGGGATTCGCGTCAACGCCGTAGCACCCGGTCCTTACTGGACGCCCCTGCAATCCAGCGGCGGTCAGCCTCAGGAAAAAGTGCAGCAATTCGGTGCCGATACCCCGCTGGGAAGACCTGGCCAGCCTGTTGAGATAGCGCCACTGTATGTTCTGCTGGCGTCTGACAGCAGCTCTTACGCATCCGGTCAGGTCTGGTGTTCTGACGGTGGTACTGGCGTCGCCTGAGTCAATAAACCTGATGCCGGTGATAAATAAGGTTGATTATAAAGTCCGTTACTTTACGCGGTAACGGACTTTTATAAAACCTGGCACTGGCCTATTTAATTATCTCGCCAGCTTGGGGCGATCGTTTTTAATAACCTGGACAGGATGGGAATTATTTTCCCGTCACATAATCATACGTCTTTATAATAGCAACGCTGAGTTGCATAACCCGGCGCACTTACAAATCATTACAATATAGCTTTGTATTTATTTGCTTCAAAAAGTGTCCGGGCCAACATTATCAACTATCCTGAAATCATGGGTTAGTTACATTTACTGTTTTTATTTAATTTAATCTTTAATGACATCGTTATTATAAATTGCCCCACTTCGTCCTTAAAGAGCCTTAATGTTGAAGTTGATAATGTTTCCTGTTTTTTCAATCAGTTCCTGGTACTGAACGCAAACTCCCGTTTTGCGTTCCGGCGTAAGATTATTTAAAGGACAACAGCTATGACTCACATTCACGATCATTCCACTGCTAATACTCAGTATGTTGAGCCGCGTCTGCCTCTGCCCGACGCGGGCAGCAGCAGTGCAGTATCATGGGGCGCCATCTTTGCTGGCGCGGCGGCGGCAGCGTCTTTATCGTTGATTATGCTTATGTTGGGCGCAGGATTGGGCCTGACGACCGTGTCTCCCTGGGAAAATGACGGGCTTGATGCCGGTACTGTCGGTATTGCGGCCATAGGGTGGCTGACGTTCACGCAAATTGTTGCGTCAGGGATGGGCGGCTATTTAGCCGGACGACTGCGCACCAAATGGGTTTCTACCCATACCAATGAAATTTACTTCCGCGATACTGCCCACGGATTTTTGGCCTGGGCGGTTGCCGCGCTGGTCTCGGCGATGCTGTTAACTTCCACGGTCAGCGCCATCGTAGGCGGCAGTGCGAAAGTGGTCGGTTCCGTTGCGGGCGGTGCAGCTGCAGCCACCGTCGGCGGCGCAGTGGGGATGGCGAAAGATTCCTCTGACGGCTCAGGTTCGCCAATGGACTATTTCGTTAATTCCATGTTCCGTCCGGGTACGCCAGCTGCTGCTCCAGCAAACCCAACCGCGACGCCAGATGCGCCAGCAGCACCCGCTGCACCGGCACCTGCCGCGCCACAGCAGGAACTCTCTCCCGCTCAGTTGAATGAAGTGACCGGTATCTTTGCTAACAGTATCAGCACCGGCCAGTTACCTCAGGAAGATCGCCAGTATGTCGCGCAGCTGATTGCTCAACGTACCGGTATCAGTCAGCAAGAAGCTGAACAACGGGTTCAAACCACCTACGACAAAGCCCAGGCGAAATTAAAAGAAACGAAAGAGAAAGCGCAGAAGGTTGCTGATGAAGCCCGCAAAGCCACCAGCTATCTCATGCTCTGGACATTCATCTCGCTGTTGGCCGGTGCTTTTGTAGCCAGCTTGTGTGCGACCTGGGGCGGCCGTCAACGCGATCTTTAATACTTAATTAAGCAGGAGGTTTACATGCGCTCACTATTACTGTTCTTTTTAGGTGTCCCGATCCCAATCATTATCCTGATTGCGCTGTTCTGGCACTAATCAGTCTCTGACAGGATAGATTCAGTCGAAGCATAAATGCCCTTACGGGCATTTATGCTTTCTACGGGAACTGACTCATGAAGAGATAGACGCGAAAGCCGTTCCGACACTATGGACAACGCTCTCAACCCTGCGATATCGCTGTCGCGGGGTTGCGGTCTCTCTGGCATAGTGAGGCAGACGCAACCCGCTGAAAGGAAGAAACCTATGCTCGAACTTCGCCCGAACTGTGAATGGTGTGATCGCGACCTGCCTCCTGATGCCCTGGACGCCCGAATCTGCTCCTTTGAATGTACCTTCTGCGCCGCCTGCGCTGAAACTCACCTCAACCATCGCTGCCCCAACTGCCAGGGAGAGCTGGTGCGCCGCCCGGTGCGACCGGCAAATAAACTGGTAAATTCCCCTGCGTCCACCGTACGGGTTCATGCCCTGAAAAGCGCCTGACAGCCCTGCTCCTGACGATGAGGTCAATGATGATCCAGCTCCAGCCTATCCCTGCGCCGCGCCATTTCCACCGATGTGCCCCCGGTGTTGCTCACCCGATGCCACCCTGCTTGAGCGTAAAAATTAAGGTGCTGACCCGCATGAACGAGGCGGGCTTCGATGCCCTCGTGATTTACGCCGATAAGGAGCATGGGGGGAATTTTGAGTATCTGACCGGGTTTGTGCCCCGCTTCGAGGAAGGCCTGCTGATACTGGATAAATCAGGCGCTGCGACCGCTATTCTGGGTAATGAAAATCTGAAGATGGCGCAGCATTCGCGGATCCCGGTCACGTTGAAGCACTGCCCGTTATTTTCGCTGCCGAACCAGCCGATGGAGAATGAAACCTCGCTGGAGACGCTGTTCAGTGAGACCGGGCTTCACAGGCTGAACCGAATCGGGCTGGTTGGCTGGAAAATGTTTACCGCGACCAGGGCTGATAATACGCAACTCTTCGATCTGCCGTACTTTATCGTCGAGGCGCTCAAGAACAGCACCGGCGCGCAGCTGGTGAACGCGGCGCACCTGTTTATTTGCGGCGACAACGGCGCCCGGGTAACCAACAACGAGAACGAAATCGCGCATTACGAATATGGCGCTAACCTTGCCTCCGGCTGCATGTTGCAGGCCATGAACGCGGTGGAACCGGGGATCCGCGAAACCGAACTCGGGGCGCTGCTCGCGGCAGAAGGCCAGTATCAGACGGTGGTGACCATTGCCGCCGCCGGGCAGCGTTTTTGAGAAAGCGAACTTTTATCCCACCTACAAAAAGCTTGAGCGCGGCCAGCCCCTGTCGATGACTACGGCCTTTAAAGGCGGTTATCAAGCCGGACCGGGTTTGTGATTGCCGACGAGAGCGAGCTGCCCGAAGCGCAAAAAGATTATCTCGATCGGGTGGCGAAACCCTATTTTTGCCGCGGTTGCCAGCTGGCTGGAGACTATCCGCATTGGGATGCCGGGGGGTGAACTGTACGCCCACATCGAACAGGTGCTTAACAAAGCGCAGTATGGCTGGCATCTGAATCCGGGCCACCTCAGCGCCGATGAAGAGTGGCTCTCCCTCCCCTGTTTATCCGCACTCCGCCGAGACGCTGAAAAGCGGGATGATCCTGCAGATCGATATTATCCCCTCCGTACCTGGCTATACCGGGGTCAGCGCCGAGGAGAGTATTGCGCTGGCAGATGCGGCGCTGCAAAGCAACATCCAGACGGCGTACCCGGCGCTGTGGGCGCGGATCGTCACCCGCCGGACGTACATTCGTGAAGTGCTGAAGATTAAGCTCGCCGATGAGGTGATCCCGCTGTCGAATACCGTAGCGTATCTGCGTCCGTTCCTGCTGGCGAAGGAGAATGCGTTTACCTGCTGAGTCGCATCGCAAACCCGGGATGCCAGATAGCAGGTCGAATCCACCCGGCAAGGGCTGGAGGTATGAGTTTATCGGATTAGCACTCCGATGAACCCACCATGCACAGTTGAGTCAGGGGCCCCTGAGTTTACTGCAACGCATCCAGAATCTGATATGCCGCCTTCACTCGTTCCGGGTTGGGGTAGTTTTTATTTGCCAGTATCACGATGCCGATGTTCTTTTCGGGGATAAAGGCGATGTAGCTACCAAACCCGCCGGTCGCGCCGGTTTTATGCACCCATGAGGCCTTCACTGGCGGCTGCGCCGGATTGATGTCCCTGGCCCCGCGCGCGGCCAGGGCGTATTGGTTATCCGCCCCCTGCTCCAGCGCCCGGGAGGTCACCGGCCAGTTCAGCATCTCCCAGCCCAGCCCCTGATACATTTCCCCCACCTGCCAGTAGCGTGACTGGGCGAGCGCCACCCCTTTTTTCAGCGACGCGTTTTGGATCTTATCCGGCTGGATGTTGGCCTGAAGCCAGCCCGCCATATCGACGATGGAGGCTTTCACCCCATAGGCTTCTGCATCCAGCATTCCTGGCGAGACGTGGACGGCCTTGCCGTCCCGGTAGCCCCAGGCATAGTTCGCCTGTTCACTGGCCGGGACCGTGACCCAGGTGTGGTTGAGGTTAAGGGGTTTCAGCACCCGACGGGTGAGCGCCTGCTCGAAGTCCATCCTGGAAGGTTTCACCGCCAGGGCACCGAACAGCCCAATACTGGCGTTAGCGTACTGACGCTTCGTGCCCGGGGCCCACTCCGGTTGCCAGGACTGATAATATTTTTCCAGCGACGCGGCGTCGGTGACGTTGTCCGGCACTTGCAGCGGCAGACCGCCCGCGGTGTATGTTGCCAGATGCAGAAGCGTGATGCCCTCCCACTGCTTGCCCGATAATGCAGTCCAGTATTTACTTGCCGGATCGCTGAGGGCAATCTCACCGCGCGCCACTGCATCGCCGCCCAGCACCCCGGTAAAGGTTTTGCTCACCGAACCCAGCTCAAACAGCGTCTGGCGGGTGACGGGCCTGTTAGCGGCGACGTCCGCCTGCCCCCAGGTGAAGTAGTAAGGTTTACCCTGATAAATCACCGCCACCGCCATACCGGGGATCGCCTGCGCCTTCATCAGCGCCGTGATAGTGGGGTTAACCACCTGCGCGACCTGCGCCTCCTGCGACGTGGTGGCCAACGCGGAGCCGGACAGGCAGACAAGGAGCGCACAGAGCAGAGATTTTTTCATCAGAATGATCTTTATCGAAATGTGGGAGGACTATTTTGCCGGTCTGGGGGGAGGATGTAAAACGGGGCCATGCAGGCCCCGTATGTTGAGCAATGCCAGCCTCTACCGCTGCTGACGGCAGTAGGTCCAGTTCGATACGTCCTGACAGGTATAGATCGAGGTCTGGTTATAATTCGTGATCGTCGGAGATGGCGGGGCATAGGTCGGCATATTCTGCATCACATTACGCTGCAGCTGCTGGGTGGTCTGATTAAGCTGGGCAAGAGAGGCGTTCAACGCCTGGTAATTTTGCTGCGCGATCTGCTGCTGGCGCATGGCCTCTACACGCTGGCTCTCGATGTTAGCCAGACGCTGCTGTTGCGCACTGTGATAGGCCTGGGCAGTCCGTTCAAACTCGCTCTGATACGCAGAAAAAGGTTGATCGTCACAAAAGGCCGCGACCTCTGCATTCTCTTTCGCGGGACAGAGTCTGTTTTTTAATTCCGCTATTTTCCGGGTGGCTTCGGCATAAGCAGACGGTGCGGAAACCAGTTTGCTGTCCAGCTCTGAAAGCTGCGCGCTGACGAACGGCATAATACTTTGCGCATTAAGATACTGACCATTCTGGCTGGTGACCACAGCACCATTTTTGTAATTTCACCGCTTCCAACAGAATATGATTCTGTTGGCCGATGCGAATATTCTGCGCAATATTATTGGTGTAATCATTATAAACATTCAATGCCAGGCCCGTGCCATTTCGGTCCATCTTCATATAGGACGTCATGCCCGTAATCGGATTGCGCATCAGTGAATAATTAATCTGCTGTTTTCTGTCAAAGCTGAAATAACCTTCCACGGGTGACAGATATACACCGTCGCGATAAAGTCGCAACGTTTTACCGGAATATCCTTGATTATTACCTACACCTATATCATAAAAATCCTGGGCGATATTATGTTGATAATAAGCGATATCGTTTATCCCCCCAGGCGTTAAAAACTCCACACTGTTACTTTTGGTGCCGGATGACGATAAAATTACCAATCCCAATCCAGATGCCTCACCATTCTGACACTCACCGTACCAGCGAAGGTCGTCAATTTGCGGTGCCTGGGTCGCCGTATAGGTCACAACACAGGGGGCGGTAATATTGTTCGGTTGAAGGGTAAAACGCTGCTCAGTAGCCATACTGCCTTGCTGATTAAACAAGGCAGTAAATTGTGAAATTACCGGATCGGGATCATATTCCGGCATTTTATCCGCACAGCCAGAAAGAGTTATACTCGCGGCAAGCATTAGCGCTTTTTTCATCGTTATTCCGGGAGGTATTTAATTAGCCGGTCATTATCTGTTTACCTTCAGACGAAAGCAATACGGGAGCTGGCCTCGCTTACCTGATAAATCTGGTAGGTATTGCGGCGTTATCTGCCGAAAAGCAGTCGATTTCCCATGCTCATCCCCATTTGGCGTAAATATTTGCCGCGAAAGAGTTGTTCCCCTTCCCATTCGGCAAGGGCTTTGTCGGTATCGTCAGGCCAGGCCTTCAACGCATCCCCTAATGCCAGCGCATTGGCGGCTGCTTTTGAGGTGCTCGCCGCAGTATGAGGGCGAGGGATCGCGGCCGCGTCACCCAGTAAGATCACCCTGCCCTTCACCATCTTATCGACGGCGAGGTCGCGTATCGCCTGAGCAAAAGGTTCCTTTGTTGCCTGCACAATGTCGCGGAATCCGGGCGGGAGCAAACGCTGTGCCTCTTCCTTCAGGTGCGCTTTCCAGCGTGCAGCCAACAGCCCTTCCGGCACGGAATAGCTGCGCGCAACACCGTCGGTCCCCGTCATGATCGCTTCACACTGCACGTCATCGACCACCCGATACCAGACCCAGTTGTAAAAACGGTGCCCAGGCCGTAAATCGTTATCCGCGCCCGGCACCAGATAGCCCAGAATGTGCGACCCTTCGTTGCTGGCGAAAGCAAAGTCGCCGTGAAGCTGCTCTCTGGCGAGCGCAGGCATGTCGTTTTCAGGCACCAGCCCGCGCCAGGCGATATACCCGGCATACTCTGGCGTGTCGCTCCAGAGCAGTTTACGCACAAATGAACCGTTGCCGTCAGCGCCGATAAGCAGATCCCCGGTCACCTTTGTCCCACCTTCAAACAGGGCCGTGACATGGTGGTTATCAGGAAACGCCACATCCGAAAGCACATGGTTTTTGTGATAATGAATATCGCTGATCGTCGAGCGCATCAGGGAATAGATCAATGACCACGAGGTTTGCACCTGAGGCGCATACTGCCGGTGTTCCACCGAGCCGTCCGGGCGATACACGACTCGGTGCGATGAGCGCACGCCCAGATCGTCCCAGTTGCGTTCGATGCCCGCTGCGGCGAATGAGCTCCACCACTTCGGGCTGGAGCACAATGCCGCGCCCCTGCTGTCCAGATCCCGGGCCGAGCGTTCGAAGATATCCACCTCCCAGCCCGCCTGCTGCAGCATATTCCCGGCAAATAATCCCCCTAAGGAACCGCCAATAATAATGGCCCGCTTTCTGGGGCGTGTTTCACCGATCATATCCGACCCCCTTCCGTTTTAACCGGGTTGCGATACGCATCCATGATGTAATAGCGGAGCTGATCCACCGGAACGGCGCCTGTCAGCCGGATACCGGCAATATCAAGGGGTTGGCACGCTATTGATATCGCCCTGCCGCGCCAGGTCTTCCAGTTGGATCACCTCCGCTTCTCCCGCGGTACTCAGCAAATAATTATACGCGCCTCTTTGTCCATCCCGCACTCGCCCGCCACTTCCGCCAGAACATCAAGGTCGCCAATATCCCTCCCCTCCCTCGAAGTAGGCCTGGAACAGACGTTTAACCAGCAGGGATCGGGCCGGTCCGGCCCCGGCAAAGAGCGTCAACCGATGCGCAGCAAAGGTGTTGGGCACCCGCTGAATCGCCGGATAGTTAAACGTGACATTCGTCAGTTTTGCCTTTCTCAACAGTGTGCTCATCCAGCTGATGTGAATACGCCCAGCTACCGAATTTCGCGCGTCGATAGGCGGTACGGTCCATGCCTGCCAGCGGCATACCCGGGTTGAGTTCAAGGGGGAGCCAGTCCAACCTCGACCTCGACGTCTTCGGGCAAGGATTGCAGCACCTTTTCCAGACGCGCATCCGCGATCCGGCACCAGGGACAAATAAAATCTGACGTAACCTTGATGGATATTTTCATGTTTCACCTCTCACTGAACGGAAGGCTAACACTGTTACTTAAAGGTGATAATATGGTTAAAACAGCTAACAGAGTTGCGCGATGCGCAACGATGCGGGGAGAGTAAAAATGGATATGCTGGCATCGCTTGAGGCCTTTATTACCGTGGTCGAAGAAGGCGGGTTTGCACCTGCGGGCAGAAAATTAGCCCTGGCGACGTCCTCAGTAACCCGACAGATTGACGGACTGGAAAAGGTGCTGGGCACGCAGCTGCTGACCCGCTCGACACGCAGCGTGGCGCTGACGGCGGCCGGACATGTGTATTTCGAGCACGCGGTCAGGATCCTCAACGACCTGGAGTATGCCAATCAGGAGGTGCGGGACCAGACGGGAGAGCCGCGGGGAGTGTTACGGATAAGCTTACCGGTCTCGTTTTCCAGGCTGCATATCGCCCCGCTGCTGGCCCCCTTTTCTCGCCGCTATCCGTTAATTTCCCTGGATCTGACCTTTACCGACGAGGTCGTCGATCTGGTGGAAAAGCGGCTAGACTTGACTGTCCGACTGGGTAAGGTCGACACGCCCAATCTGATCGCACGCAAGCTTCTTTCCCAGCGTCGGTGCGTCTGTGCCAGCCCGGACTACCTGAAAGCGCAGGGTTATCCTGATGCGCCAGGCGATCTTAAAACCACAACTGCCTGATCTTTTCCTATTCATCCGGCAAAACGAAGTGGTATTTCAACGGGGAAAGCCAGGTCGCCATCGATGTGAAAGGCACTCTGAAATGCAATAACTCGGAAATTTTGCGCGAGGCGGTGTTAAGCGGCTATGGCATCGCGCTGCTGCCAGACTGGCTGATTGGCAAGGATATTGCCGAAGGGAAGCTGATCAGGTTACTGCCGCAATGGCGCGCGGAAGTGAATGACGGAGAGGATGATTCCGCGATTTATGCCATCTACCATCCCACCCGCAGGAACACCAAAAAAGTGAAGGTGTTTGTCGATTTTCTGATGGCGCATCTTTCACCCGAGCCGGAAAGTGTAGAGTACTAATGCTGTAGCGTTGCGCCAGGCGCAACGCACTTTTGCGCAAACGGGAGGTTCAGTTATCACTGCCTGTGCGTTATGTTGATGAATATTCAAGGATAAAAATCGTCGCATCCTGACCAGGACCCGGCCCCTTTTCTAACGCTGCAATCTGGAGTGACATGTATGTCTCAACCCAAGCTGTTTACACCGTTACGTATCCGCAATCTTGATCTCGAAAACCGTATTGTGATCGCCCCCATGTGCCAGTACTCCGCCGAAGAAGGCTGCATGACTGACTGGCATACCCTCCATCTGGGACAACTGGCACAGTCCGGTGCGGGCCTGCTCACTATTGAGGCAGCCGCCGTTTCCCCCGAAGGCCGCATTACCTACGCTGATGTCGGTCTCTATGATGATAAGACAGAAGAGGCGATGGGCCGGGTGCTCGCCACTATTCGTAAGTGGTCAGATATTCCGGTTGGCATCCAGCTGGCCCATGCGGGGCGCAAAGCTTCAACGTACAAGCCCTGGGATAAGCAGGGGCAAATCCCACCGGATCAGGAAGGTGGCTGGCAAACTTTAGCCCCGTCTGCGGTGCCTTACAGCGAGGGTTACACCATCCCGACCGCCCTCAACAGCAACGGCCTGGCCGAAATCCGTAACCAGTTCGCAGAGGCCGCCAAACGTGCCGCCCGACTGAATATCGACCTGATCCAGATCCACGCCGCGCATGGTTATCTGTTACATCAATTTTTATCCCCGCTCTCTAACCAGCGTACGGATAATTACGGCGGGTCGCTGGAAAACAGAGCCAGATTCCCGCTGGAGATCGTCGATGCAGTGCGGGAAGCCTTCCCGGCCGATAAAGCCATCAGCGTGCGTATCTCCGCAACAGACTGGGTCGATGGCGGGTTTAATCTTGAGGAAGCGGTCGAGTTCTCGAAAATGCTGGAAGCCCGTGGCGTGGATGCGATTCACGTTTCCAGCGGCGGCCTGCATCCCGACCAGCAGATTGATGTCTACCCTGGTTATCAAGTGCCGCTGGCAAGAGCGGTGAAAGCTGCCGTGAAGATCCCGGTGGTGGCGGTAGGGTTAATCACTAACCCTGAACATGCGGAATCCATCGTCGCCAGTGGGGATGCGGATATCATTGGTATCGCCCGTGGCGCGCTCTACAATCCGCGCTGGCCATGGCATGCAGCGGCGGAACTGGGGGCCCAGGTACATGCGCCCGATCAGTATCTGCGCTGTCAGCCCCATACGCTGAAGAAACCTGTTTAAGTCCTGATCGTGTTGCTGAGGTCAACCCGCGGCTCAGACGCATTGCGCCGGGGGATGGCCAGTGATTGAAAGTTACCCTGCCCTATTCGGCAGGGTAACTCATCAAAGCGATTTTACCGGGATGATGGCTTGCGGGTGCTGGCGCGAATTTGCAGGGTTGAGGGTAACTCAATGGCTTTATCTGTCGATTTGCCATCCAGGAGATCCAGCAAGGTTTTTCCTGCGACCGTCCCCGTTTCACTCCACGGAAATTCCACCGCAGTCAGAGCCGGAGAGCACACTGCGGCGAGGGTACTCCCACTCAGGCTTGCCAGTGCCAGGGTGTCAGGCACTTTTTGCCCCGCGCCGTGGCAAGCCATAATGCAGCCGCAGGCAATTTCATCCGAAGTGCAGATCAGCGCATCCAGCTCAGGCCAGGTAATACGGATATCCCCCAGCAGGTTTAAACCGGTCGTAATCCCGGCTGGCAGGTGAGAAGTCACCACCCGATGTGGGGAGTGGTTAACCGAGAGCATCGCGCTGTTCCAACCGCTCAGAACCTGGCGGAACATAATGTTATTGGAGGCGGTGCAAAGCAGGCCGATATTTTTATATCCGGCCTCTGCAAGCGATCTGACCAGCTTTTTAATGGCCGCAGCGTAGTCAACGCCAATGCTGACCCAGCCTGCATCGCGATTAATGGCACCGATCTCAACCACCGGCACGCCGGTGTTACTTATCATCTGCGAACAGCTGCTGATGTTATCAATATTGAATTGAATGATCGCCGCCGGGTTGTAGGCGAGCATTTGCGCAAACGCGTTTTCTTCACTCTGCCCCCCCTGCCCGGACTCGATAAACATCATGCTATAGCCCTGCGTCGCGAGTACGGTCTGCAGCGTTTCGGAGACGGCCAGAAAACCCGGGGCGGAAAAAGCAGGCACCACGCCCATCACCAGGCGGGAGTCAGCAGAGGCCAGACTGCGGCCTGCAGGTTGGGTACATAGCCCAGGCTCGCTCACCGCCGCTTCAATACGGGGTGCGCAGTTCAGGATTCACTTTCTCAGGCATACGTAACGCGCGTGACACGGTCATCGTGCTCACGCCGACCAGTTTTGCAACTTCAGCGAGCGTAATTTTACCGGTGTTTTTCCTGCGTTTTTCTCTCGCGCTATCGTCCGCATCTAACGTGTGCACTGATGTCCTCCTTTCGCCTGGCTGGGCAGCCATTGTAAATGATGTTTACCGTTTTGCGCATTGCCCAACTGCAAAGTAATGAGCAGTATCGTTAATAAAGTTAGCGGTAACAAGAATTTTAACATTCCAGCCATGTTAGCGCTAACTTTGAGAGCAAGATCACGGTAAGCCACAAAGGCATTCCACTATAGTAAACTCACTTTCAACGCATCGGGGTATTTATGATTACGACCTGGTTACCTGCAGAAAATATCCAGATTGTGGATTCAGTCAGCGACTGGAAACAGGCCATTAGGTTATCTGCTCAGCCCTTACTGGCGAAAGAGACGATGACCGAAGCTTATATTGACGCCATTTTTAACAGCCATCAGGAATTGGGGCCTTATTATGTTTTAGCCCCTGGCCTGGCGATGCCTCATGCTCGCCCGGAACAAGGCGCAATTAAAAACGGGTTATCGCTTTTACATATTAAACAAGGCGTTTCTTTTGACGCAGAAGAGAATGACCCTGTTTACGTTGTGATTATGTTGTGCGCACTTTCGGGAGATGAGCACATCAATATGATTACCGCTCTGGCGGACATTTTTAGCGATGATGAACGACTCTCAGCGCTGCTGAAAGCATCATCAACTGAAGAAATTCAACGCGTTATAAAGGGATAGAGGTAAAGATGAAAAAGGTTCTGATTGTGTGTGGTAACGGGTTAGGCAGCAGTTTTATCGTTGAAATGAACGTGAAAAAAAATCATTAAAGAGCTGAATAAAGAAGCAGAAGTTTCCCATACCGATCTGACATCGGCAAAAAGCGAAACTGGCCGATATTATTCTTAGCGCCCGGGATATTGCGGAACATCTGTCCGGCCATTCTGCCCAGGTATTTGGTTTATCTAATCTGCTGGATAACAATAAAATCAAAGAAATTCTCTCGGAAAATCTCTGATTAATTATTTGCGGCCTTACGGAGTCATTCTATGCTGCAGTTTATTATTCATGATGTGTTGGGTACACCCGCCATACTGGTCGGTCTGTTTTCCCTGATTGGCTTATTATTACAGAAAAAAGCGTTTTCTGAGGTTATTTCCGGAACCCTCAAAACCATTATGGGTTTTGTGATATTAACATCCGGGGCGGCGATCGTCGCGACGACGTTAACAACCTTTAGCCAGCTGTTTGAGCATTCATTCCATATTCAGGGGGTCGTACCCAATACCGACGCGATGGCGGCGCTGGCGCAGAAAAACTACGGCACCGCCACGGCAATGATTATGGTGCTGGGGATGCTGTTTAACATTGTCCTTGCCCGTATCACACCGCTGAAATACATCTTCCTGACGGGGCACCACACGCTCTATATGTCGGCGATGCTGGCGGTAATCCTCTCCGTTGGCGGTCTGTCGCCGTTTTGGGTGGTACTGGTGGGGGCAGTGATCCTCGGCATCATGATGGTGGTCTCGCCGGCCATTCTGCAGCCGTTCACACGCAAAATAACAGGCACTGATGACCTGGCGCTGGGGCACTTTGGTTCAACCGGCTATCTGCTGTCGGCGCTGGTGGGGAAAGCGATCGGTAAAGGCAGCCCGTCGATTGAAGAGCTGAAGGTCCCGAAATCCCTGAACTTCCTGCGTGACTCCTCGGTCGCCATCTCACTGACGATGATGATCCTGTTCGTGATTCTGGTGCTGGTTGCAGGCAAAACCTTTGTTGAGTCCAGCATCAGCGGCGGTCAGAACTTTATTATCTTCGCCATTATCCAGTCTCTGACCTTCGCGGCAGGCGTGTGGATCATCCTTGCGGGTGTTCGCATGATTATTGCCGAAATTGTTCCGGCCTTTAAAGGCATCGCCGACAAGCTGGTAAAAGACGCTAAACCGGCCCTCGACTGCCCTACCGTCTTTCCGTTTGCCCCGAACGCGGTGATCGTCGGATTTCTGTCAAGCTTCGCCGCCGGCCTGGTGAGTATGTTCCTGTGCCCACTGTTTGGTTTAAGCGTCATCGTTCCCGGCCTGGTGCCGCACTTCTTCTGCGGCGCGACGGCGGGCGTTTACGGCAACATCTGCGGCGGTCGTCGCGGTGCGGTGGTGGGTGCTTTCGCTCACGGTCTGCTGATCTCATTTTGCCTGCGATTTTGCTGCCTCTCATGGGCGACCTTGGCTTTGCATCCACGACCTTTGGCGATGCGGACTTCGGCGTTGTGGGCATCATTCTCGGGCATGTCGTATCACTGTTTAACTAATTAATTCTTCAGGAGGTGAAGTATGGCGGCTAAATTTTCGCCCTCGTTAATGTGTATGGATTTAACGCAGTTCAGAGAACAAATTACGGCCATGAACAGCCGGGCTGATTTTTACCACGTCGATATTATGGACGGCAGCTATGTGAAGAACATTACGCTGTCACCGTTCTTTATCGAAAACCTGAAGAAAATTACCGATGTCCCTATTGATGTACATCTGATGGTGAATCACCCGGAAGATATCATTCCCATGTGCATTGATGCAGGGGCCGATATTATCAGTTTCCACCCGGAGACGGCGAATAACAAAATCTTCCGTCTGCTGAACCAAATTAAAGATGCGGGCCGTCGTTGTGGCGTGGTGTTAAACCCGGCTACCCCGGCGGATGCAATTAAAGAGTACGCCCACCTGCTGGATAAAGTGACCGTGATGTCGGTGGATCCAGGCTATGCGGGGCAGAAATTTATTCCAGAATCACTGAATAAAATCAAGCAACTGATTGCCATGCGCGAGGAGAATGGTTACCACTACCTGACCGAGATTGACGGCTCCTGCAACGAGAAAACCTTCAATGTCATCTCCCGGTCCGGCGTGGACGTCTTTATTGTAGGAACCTCGGGCCTGTTCTCTCTGGCGGATAATGTCAGCGAGGCCTGGGATAAAATGGTCGATATTTACCAGCGCGAAGTCGCTGCCTGAAAATTGCAGCGCACTCAGCCGTATTGAGCCATAGCGCAGGGCAAAGAGTCTATGTAACCGGTCTGGCTCTTTGTCCTCGCCCTTGATTGATACGGTTGAGGGTGCTGTAACCCTGTTATTTCTGGCGTTTCCTTTAACACCTTGCCCCACGGCAGGTATTGCTTTGCCCCTACTTTTAGCTAACGCCGTTTACCCGGCTGCCCAGGCATAAATTTATATTAACGAAGGATAATTATGGATATTTCGAATGTACTTAATGTAAAGAACATCAAATTAAACATGATGGCTAAAAGTAAAGAAGAAGCCATTGAAGAATTAACTGATTTATTGGTGCAGGATGGGGCTGTCATTAATAAAGAAGATTTTCTGAAGGATGTTTGGTTGCGCGAGGAGCAAGGGTCCACGGGTTTCGAAAATCATATTGCCATCCCGCATGGTAAATCCTCAGGCGTTGCCCGCACTGCCCTGGCGATGGGACGAACCCAATATGAAATCCCCTGGGAAACGATGGATGGTAGCGATGTCCGCTGCATTATCTTATTTGCGGTCTGTCTGGTGGATCAAAATGCCACGCACATCCGACTCTTATCCCAGGTTTCAGGCTCTCTGGCCGATGAGGAGATAATTGAAAAGTTACTGCAAGAAAATGATCCCCAGAAAATCATCGATCTGTTGAATGCTGAAAACGAAAGCGCTAGCGCTTAACGTCATTATCACCTCTGCCATAGCATGGCAATAAAGTCACTCCTGGAGAACCGTTATGAATATTGTCGGAATTACAGCTTGTACTGTTGGCATTGCACATACTTATATCGCGCAAAAGAAAATTGAAATTGCAGCAAAAAAAGCCGGACACAATGTCAAAATTGAAACGCAAGGCACTATTGGTATCGAGAACGCATTAACCGCCGAGGAGATTGCCCAGGCCGATATCGTCCTGTTAGCCGCCGATGTGAAAGTGTCTGGTGAAGAACGTTTTGGCGGAAAGAAAGTCGTAAAAGTCCCTACCGAAATGGCCGTTAAGTCGCCGAATAAGCTTATTGAAAAACTTACTGAATTAGTTAATTCATAATTTTTATCTGTGCGTATCCTGTCTGAAAGAAAGGACATAATGTATGAATATAAAAGAAATATGGAAAGCAGCAAATCCTAAAGGACATTTGCTGACGGCTATCTCATACTTGATTCCCATTGTCTGTGCTGCTGGATTTATTATTGCTATCGGTATGGGTCTTGGGGGTACGGTTCAGGACGCATTAGTGCCGGGCCAGTTTGATCTGTGGCAGGCCTTAGCCACCCTGGGGGCCAAAGCGCTCGGACTTTTACCCGTCGTGATTGCCATCGGTATTTCCGGCTCGATCGCGGGCAAGCCTGGTATTGCACCGGGTTTTGTTGTCGGTCTGGCGGCTAACACCATTGGTGCCGGTTTCATCGGCGGCATGATTGGGGGTTACATCTCCGGCTATATTGCTCTGGCAATTATAAAAAATGTTAACGTCCCGGCCTGGGCCAGGGGGTTAATGCCGACATTGATTGTGCCATTTTTTGCCTCCATTATCAGTGCCCTGATCATGGTCTATATCATCGGTACGCCTATTGGTATTTTCACCGATGCACTCACCTCCTTCCTGAGAAGTATGGGGACGTCATCTAATTTACTCTTAGGGGCGGTTATTGGGGCGTTATGTATTATTGATTTTGGCGGGCCGATCAATAAAACCTGCTTCGCATTTGTTTTAACGCTTCAGGCGCAGGGTATCAATGAGCCTATTACTGCCCTTCAGCTCGTTAACACGGCAACACCTATCGGTTTAGGGCTTGCATTTTTTATCGCCAAACTTCTTCGCAAGAATATCTACAATAACGAAGAGATCGAGATGTTGAAATCGGCGGTACCTATGGGGGTCGTGAACATTGTTGAAGGCTCTATACCTATAGTAATGAATGATATCGTTCGTGGCATTACTGCGGCGGCCATCGGTGGCGCGTGTGGGGGTGCGGTTACCATGGTATATGGTGCGGATGCGACAGTACCTTTTGGCGGCGTGCTGATGATCCCTACCATGTCGAATCCTGTGGCGGGTATTATGGCCTTGCTGGTCAATATAGTTGTAACAGCCACTGTTTATGCCGTTATCAAAAAAGACGTTCCTCGCGATGTTATTATCAACAACGATAATGAAGAGGAAGATCTCAATCTGGATGACATTAAAATAAGCTAAATGGACACCTGAGCATCGTCAGGGTATTTTCTCGCAAGGCCAGTGAAAAACGTATTCAACGTTCACTCAATGGCAGTGAATCGCAGACTGCACGACGATGCTTCATAGACGCCCATTTCTGCTATAAACCGCAAAAGCAAAAAACCCTGCGATATTGCTATCGCAGGGTTTTTCAAATTTGGCGGAAGCGTAGAGATTCGAACTCTAGAACCCTTTCGGGTCGCCGGTTTTCAAGACCGGTGCCTTCAACCGCTCGGCCACGCTTCCAAAGTGAGGCGCACTATAAACATCTCTGCGCGCTATGTAAAGAGGAGAAGTGAAGAATTTGATAATGTTCCGGTTTTACACGCCCCCGCACTTTTTTTGCACATATGTGCAAACTTTTAGCAAAAATGTAACATTGCCTCGATATATTCCTGACTGTCTTTCACAGCCAGGGGTCAACGTGTGTCATACCAATCTGATATCCACCCACGCCACAGCGCGTGGCAAAAGCTCCGCCATACTCTGTCGATTATCAGTCATGAGCCAGCCAACCTTCTGGCCGTGCTGCTGCTCGGTCTGTTCAGCTGGATAATCCTGGCCCCGGTCATTTCCGTACTGCTGAACGCGCTGCTGGTGCAGAGCGGCGATGAAGGCCGCACCGGTGCCACCGAAGGGACATTCACCGCTTATTATCTGCTGCGCACCCTTAGCTCGCGCATGTCCGATCTTCTGCTCTGGACACCGTTGCTCAACACCCTCGCGGTGGCGCTGAGCACCGTCGCCATCTCGCTGGTGGTGGGCATTGTGCTGGCGTGGCTGGTCAATCGCACCGATATCGCCGGCCGCAAGTGGTTTGCCACCCTGCTTATCGTGCCCTTTATGCTGCCCTCCTGGACCTTCGCCCTGGCGTGGAGCACCCTTTTTTAAAAACCACGCCATCGGCGGGCAGCCGGGATGGCTGGAGGCGATGGGGATCCAGACCCCGAACTGGATGGCTTACGGCTACTTCCCGATTGTGACCATTATGGTGTTGCATTACGCCCCGCTGGTGATCCTGATTGTCGGCAATGCCCTGAAGCGCATGGACAGCCAGATGGAGGAGTGTGCTCAGGTCCTCGGCGCATCCCGCCGGGTTATCGCCTTTAAAATTATCATCCCGCTGGTGCGCCCCGCGCTGCTCTCCGCCGCCCTGCTGATTTTTGCTGACTGTATCGGCGAGTTCGCCCTGCCCTATATTCTCGGCCTGCCGGTGCATTTCGATACGCTTTCTACCGGGCTGTACCGAGCCATCGGCACGCGCCAGTCCGGCGTGGCGGCGGTGATTGCGGCGGTGATCATGCTGATGGGCATGCTGACCCTGCTGCTGGATATGAAAATGCTGCGTGAGGCGAAACGCTTCGTGACCCTGGGCGGCAAAGGCGTGATGGAACGCCGCCATAGCCTGGGACGCTGGCGCAGCGTCGCGACAGCCCTGCCGCTGGCATTCGTCCTGCTGGGGGTGGCGATCCCGCTTCTGACCCTGTTCCTGTCGACGGTCATGATCCTGCCGGGCCGCTTCAGCGCCGATAACTTCACCCTCGATTACTGGATTGGTCACAACCTTGACACCGTGGCCCTGCACAACGGGATCCTGCTGAGCGCCGAATTCTGGCATACGGTGTGGAACACCCTGGTCATCGTTGGCTCGGCGTCCCTCGCCTGCGGCCTGCTGGGCCTGCTGGTGGGCTACGCGGTGCTGCGCTGCCACTTCCGCTGGGTCGCCGCCGTCCTGCGTCAGCTGACCTTCCTGCCCTATCTGGTGCCGGGTATTGCCTTCGCCGCCGCCTTTTTATCGCTCTTTGCCGTGGCCCGCGGACCGGTTCCGGCGCTGTATGGCACCCCGTTGATCCTGATCCTCGCGCTGATTGCCGAAAAAATGCCGTATGCCAGCCGCTCCGGCGTCGCGGCGATGACCCAGCTTGGGAAAGAGGCCGAGGAAGCGGCGCGTATTGCCGGTGCCGGCTGGTTCGCCCGCCTGCGCCGTATCGTCATCCCGATTCAGGCCGCACCGCTGGCGACCGGGATCCTGCTGCCGTTTATCTCAGGGATTAAAGGGGTCAGCCTGTTCGTCATTCTCGCCACCCCGGCGACGGACGTGCTGACCACCTGGTCCCTGCGCCTGATTGACTACAACTACCAGCAGGCGGCCAATGCCGTGGTGCTGATGATTGCCCTCATTTCATGGGCTGGCACGGTGATGATCCAGAAGATCACCGGGACTGGTCTGGCTGATGGTCTGGAGAAATAAGATGCCCACTATCCACTTAACGAATCTCAGCAAAACCTATCCGGGCAGCGATGCCCCGGCGGTCAACAACATCAACCTGACGGTGAAAGATGGCGAATTTATGTGCCTGCTGGGGCCATCCGGCTGCGGCAAGACCACCATCCTGCGGATGATTGCCGGCATTGAGCACGCCAGCGGCGGGGAGATTAGCATCGGCGATAACGTTGTTGACTCCATCGCCCGCGGCACATACGTGCCGCCGGAAAAACGCGGCATCGGACTGGTCTTTCAGAGTTACGCGCTCTGGCCGCATATGACCGTCGAGCAGAACGTCGATTTCGGCCTGCGGTTACAGAAAGTGCCCACCAAAGCGCGTATCGCCCGCTGTCAGGACGTGATGGAAAAACTGCGAATTGCCGATTACGCCAGGCGCTATCCGGCGCAACTCTCCGGCGGACAGCAGCAGCGCGTGGCCCTGGCCCGCATGCTGGCGGTCAATCCCGGGGTACTGCTGCTGGACGAGCCGCTCTCGAACCTCGACGCCACGCTGCGCCTGGAGATGCGCGCCGAGCTGCGTCGCCTGCATGAAACCTTCGGCACCACCATCGTCTTTGTCAGCCACGATCAGTGGGAGGCGATGACCCTCGCCACCACCATTGCGGTGATGAGCGCCGGGCAGATGCAGCAGGTGGGCACCCCGGATGAGATTTACGCCACCCCAGCCAACCGCTTTGTCGCGGAGTTTATTGGCACCCCGCGCCTGAACATGATCCTGCTTCACCAGCCTTGTAGCGAGCTGGCACAGCATCTGCAGCGGCGCTTTACCCTGCACGAGCAGACCCAGCTCTGCGGCATCCGCCCTGAGGAGATCGTGCTGAGCGCCGAGTCGTGCGGCAACACCGTTCCCATGACCATCGATAACATTATGCCCACCGGCGGCAGCTGGGTGATTGAGCTGGTGGCGGGCGAAGACCGTCTGTTCCACTCCACGCAGCTGCGGCCGCGCTGGCAGGCCCGTCAACAGGTGCATTGCCAGCTCCCGACCTCGTCCCTGCACTTTTTTAACCGCAACGGACTGCGTCACGACGTGACCGCGAATTAACCTCCATTGACTCTTAAGGAACACACATGAAGCGCAAGTTGTCCGCCGTCCTTATCACCAGCGCCCTGCTGAGCAGCGCTGTCGCTCAGGCTGAAACCGCCGATCTGCAAAAGCTTATCGCCGCCGCAAAACAAGAGCAGCCGATTACCGTTTACGCCTCGACCGGGAAAATCGTGCAACAGGCCAAAGCCTTTAGCGAGCAGTACGGCTTGCAGGCCGTGGGCGTGAAGGCCGATGCGCCGCAGATCATTGAGATCATGAGCCGGGAAGCGCAGGCCAAAAACGTCCGCGCCGATGTCGCTATCGTTGAGGACGCCCCTGCCGGGATGACCCAGCTACTCAAAAAAGGCTATGTCCAGAGCTGGGTGCCGGACGATCTGAAAGGGGACATTCCCGCCCGCTATCAGGACCCGCTGACCGTCGTGCTGGCCCCGAACGTGTTTGCCTATAATACCGATCATCACGCCGCCTGCCCGGTGACCAATCTCTGGCAGTTGACCGAGCCAAAATGGCGGGGCCGCGTCGCGATGCAGGACCCCACCAGCAAACCGGCTTACACCGACTGGTTCAGCCAGATGGAAACCCACTATGACCAGCAGGTTCGCGATGCCTATGAGCAGCAATTTGGCAAGCCGCTGCAAACTGACGAGAAGTCGGCCACGGCAGCTTTTGTGAAGGCGCTGGCGGGCAACAGCGTGTTGCTCACCCATTCCGATAACGACGCGGCATCCGCCATCGGCGCGCCGGACGGCAAAACCGACTTTGTTGGCCTGGTGTCCACCGCCAAATTCCGCGACAACAAGCAGGGGGATGAAGCTGGGTCTGTGCAGCGGCCTGAAGCCGTTTATCGGCTGGAACTACCCGAGCCTCGGCGTGGTGGCGACCGGCAGTAAAAGCCCGAACACCGCGAAGCTCTTTACCTATTATCTGCTGACCGCCGAAGGCATCGCCCCTCAGGGCGTGGACGGCAAAATGTCCACCAACCAGAAGGTGAACCTTCCCGCCGATGAAGCCTCCGGCATTGCAAAGCATCGCGGCGAGCTGATGGAATACCTGACCGCTACCGCCCAGAACGACTGGGAAAGCCGCCAGGACTGGCAGGACATCTGGAGCCTGAACTACAAGAAGTAGTTTTCAGCGTACATTTTCTTTCTGAACAGGCAGCACACTTTGACTACTCATGACATTGAACTGCGGGAAGCTGCGCTGAGGCGCATTATCGTTGACGCCGGGGAGACCGCCCTGCGTTTCTTCCAGTCGCGCACACCCCGGCGAGTATGCGCTGAAGGGCCATCAGGATATCCTGACCGAGGCCGATACCTTCGTTGAAAAACAGGTTCTGACCGCCCTTGCCGGGGCATTCCCGAACGATCTGATCCTCGGTGAAGAGTCCGCCAGCCAGCCTGCCAGCGCGGAGAGCCTGTGGGTGGTGGATCCCATCGATGGTACCGCCAACTTCGCTCGCGGTATTCCCCATTTTTGCGTCTGTATGGCGTGGGTTCGCCAGGGCGTGACCGAGCTGGGGGCGATTTATAACCCGGTCAGCCAGGAGCTGTATCTGGCCCGTCGCGGCCATTACGCCCTGAAAAACGGTCAGCCGCTGCGCTGTACCGCCATTACCGACCCGCAGCGAGCCGCCGTTGAGCTGGGGCTGGTCTTCCCGTCACAGCCAGAATCACTACCTGAAGGTGCAGGCCTCATTGCTCAATCTGGGCACCAGCGTGCGCCGGGGCGGATCCGGGGCGCTGGCGCTGGCCTGGGTGGCGGAAGGCCGTACCGATGGGTATCTCGAAATTCATATGAACGCCCTGGGATTGCCTGGCGGGGCTGTTGCTGGTGCGGGAAGCAGGCGGCCTGACGGGCGTGGTTCCTGAAAGTGCCGAAGGGATTTTCAGCGGACTGCCGGTCCTGGCCGCCGCCCCCGGCATTGCGGCTGAACTGGCGGCTGCGGCGGGTATTCCCCTGACGATCGACGCTGAGGCGAAGCCAAGGGCCGGTCATTTCCCCCGCCCGCCCATCAGCCTGATCGCCGAGAATTTTCCCGGCTGGGAGGTGGATATTTATATCGGCGGTTCCAGCGGAGTGAGCGATGCGGCCCTGCTGGCGGAACATGATATCGGGATCGTGATTAACTGCGCGGTGAACCTTGATATCGACTGGGTGACGCACCCGGAAGCCAGCGCGCCTGTACAGCTGCTTACTCATGGTTCAGGCCCGGTCCGCTATTACAAGCTGGGGCTGGTGGATGGCGAAGGCAATGCCCCTGAGATGCTGCACGCCGGTTATCAGCTGATGCGTTCGGCCCTGCTCCAAGCAGATCCCGGATAAAGCCTCTTACCGAAACCGCAAGCGCGGCAATATTCTCGTCAACTGCCGCGGTGGGCGGAGTCGCTCTGTCGCTCTGGTGGGCGCTGTTTATGCATCTGGAGTGCCCGGCGCGCTTCCCGACCCTTGAGTCCGCCATCGATCTGATCCGCGACCGACGCCAGCTCCACCCGGACGAGTGGTATGAAACGCCGAAGCCGTCGCTGATCCGCCTGGCCGAACATGCCATTATCCGCGAACGGGCCATCGCCGGAGTGGAACAGCGTCATGAGCAATAACAGCCTGAGGAAAAACCCTGGCTTCGCCAGCGCCACCGAGGTGGCGCGCCTGGCGGGTGTCTCCCGTTCCGCAGTGTCGCGGACCTTTACGCCGGGCCGCAGCGTTTCTGAGGATACCCGGCGCAAGGTGCTGGCCGCTGCCGAAGCGCTGAATTACCACGTTAACCATCTGGCGCGGGGGCTTTCCCGGGAGGAGAGCCGCCCGGTCTGTATTCTGGGCGGCAATCTGTCGTTCCCCTGGCAGGCCAGCCTGCTTGACCACCTGACCCGCCGCCTGCACCATGCCGGACGCGCGGTGATGGTGATCAACACCGACGACGACGAAGCAAGTGCCAGAGAGGCACTACAACAAACGCTGAATTACCGCTCAACGGCCACCATCGTGCTGTCGGGCAAACCGCCCGCGTCCCTGATTGAACTCTGCCTGCAGAGTGGACAGCAGGTAATAGCGATCAACCGCATGGGGCAATTCCCCAGCGCGGACAATATTGATATCGACTACAGTTCGACGATGAAGGAAGCCCTGGACCACCTGATGGCTGCACAATGCCGCCGTCTGGCTATTGTCTCCTCCTCCGCCCGCTCCCCGAGCATGATTACCCGTGAAACGCGCTTTCTGGCGGCCGCGGCCGAAGCGAGCGCCGGGGTCACGCTTATCCGCCCCGGCAGCGCCAGTTACCAGACCGGCGTCCTCGCTGCCCGTGAGTTGCTCAACCAGCCATCGCCGCCGGACGGCGTCTTTTGCGTCACGGACCTCATCGCCTGCGGCTTTATCGATGCCGCACGCCACGAGTTTGGCCTGCGTATTCCAGAGGACATCCGCGTTATTGGTTTTGATGATATCGACCAGGCAAGCTGGCTGGGGTATCAGCTGACGACCTTCGCTCAGCCGCTGGCAGAGATGGCGGAGGCCGCCTGTGAGATGTTGCTCGCCGCGGATGCCGAAAAACCGGCCAGCCGGGTTTTCAGGGCGACGCTGGTGAAACGGGGAACGACGGGCCCTGCCGGGTACGGTGCAGCCTGATGCCCTCCCCCCGGCCCTCTCCCACGGGGAAGCATGTCAAAACAATTGAACAAAGAGCGAGATAATTAAAGTTAGAAGACGTTTATTTCATTTATTTTTTATCCATTTCATGAGTAAGTTTTGCTCATTACGTTAAAGTTTAAGAAACCGTTTTTTTTACTCGTTATGAACTTTAACTGCGAATAAATCTGCACTTATTATGCAAAGGATATGAATAATGCAAATCAACCTTACTACGAAAGCACCAGAGAACTTTTCCCCTAAAGCCGCCGCTTATATAGCTTATCATGCAAGCGGCGAACGAGGCACAGGACGGGTCGGGTGCGCGTCTATCTATATGGACGTAAAACATTTCTCTATCGCCATTTTGTAGGGAAAATAGCAACATTTCTGACGCCAGGTGAATACCCGGCAATGTCTATCAGTAGCGCACTTGAGAAGGTTCGAAAGCCCTTCTTCATGCTCGGGTGTGATCAAAGTTACTAAAACAAGCGGTACGCTTGCAGAACGGTTTGAGGTATACGAAACCGATTTTATTGCTTCTGGAAAACCGGATGAAGAGTCCGTTGCCCCTACAAAATTTATGAATAGCGATTTCCTGACGGATAATATTAAACGCTTTTGTGAGAGAAAGAGTGTTGATTTATTTATTCCGAGAGATTATTTCCGCACCTTTTCAAATATTGGACGAACAATTGAAAATCACAAAAGAAATTCGTCAATAAATTCAGCATCATGATTTACATGACGTATCATCGGTTCATTATGATAGAAATTATTATAAACAGGAAAAACTGGAAGCGCGTTTGAAATGGGAAAATAAGCTTAAAGACATAATAATCCATTAATAACCAAGAATTATATTGATCACATTTATTGTTGAAGGCCACCTATCTACCACAATAATAGATAGGTGGCCTTAATTTTATTCTTTGTTTGAATTGAGAACAAGATCACTTTTCTTTTATCGGTGATTGCTCAATGATCGAATCATTAAATCAAAGGAGTTAGTTATGTATTATAGCGAAGAAATTATTAAAAAAATTGGAACTGATAAAGAGCTAGCTGTGCGATTAGACAAAGCGCTAGTTGGAGTTAAAGAGGGTGTTGTCGATTATTTAAATGGTCTTGAAGATGGTACAACACGATTACTTTATTATACCTCTTGTCTTACAGACAACTATCAAGATGTATGTAATAAGATTTTCTCTGAGGATAAAAGATTTTTATTTTCTCTGCGTGAACTGATAAAACATCGGGACGTTATATTACGAATGATTAAAATATATATAGAAACAATTCTAAAAAATAAGAGTGAAGAAAAAAAAGAAAACAATCCTTGAGAAATTAACACCATTTACCACAAACTACTCCATTAAACACATTTCAAAAAATGGTTTAATCTATGCTGTCGCATCCTATATATGCCACGGTAACAAGATGAATTTAGCAGTTCAAAATGCATTAATGAAAAAAATTGGCGGTAGAGTGGGATGGGGGATAGCAGGAATAAATGTTTATGGTCTTGTTCAACATGCTTCTGAAAGTGCAGATAATCTAAAAAATTTCTGCCCACTATTTTATAATGCTTTATATACAGAGGGAGTAGAGATGATGTATTTCTTGATAGAACCGATCATCATGAAATCAGGGTACTTAAATATTAACTCAGCCTCTGATGAAGAAATTACCAGAGCATTAAAAAGAATGATGTGATAATGTTTAATTTAATAAGTGATTTTCTAAGGCGTTGTATTAAAAGATTTTTTATTAGCATTAAAGATGATTGTATTAACGATATCATAGGTTATGGGGTGGTTTTTATTATTATGATAATTTCCATTTCTGTATCGGCGCTTGTCAACAATAATAAAGTTGCGTTTATAATTATCGTTCTGATGATTGTGATTATTTTTTCATTAGTGTTTTTTCATAAAGGGAAAAAATAAAATGTCTATACCAGCACATATTTGGCTTACCGATGAAAATAACTCACCTGTAATTGGTGAATGTTTAATGCCAACACGATTGGGTTCAACTGAGCTTAAATCGTTCAATCATTCTGTTTGGATTCCTACAGATCATAATACAGGGAAGCTAACTGGAACACGTCTTCATCTTCCTATCACATTTGAAAAAGAAATTGATCGCATCACGCCATATTTATTCAGAGGTGTATGCACTGGCAGAATATTTAAAGAAGCTATAATAAAAATGTATAGAATCAATGAAGCAGGCATAGAGATAGAATATTTTAACATAACATTAAGAAATGTGAAAATAACAAGAATCTCTCCAGTTTTATTTCCTCTGGGAGTTGCAAGTAAACATATGGAGGAAGTTGAAATCCGTTATGAATCTATCGAATGGAAATATTGTGATGGGAACATAATGTTTAGCGATAGCTGGAATGGAAGAGCAGTAGCATAAAAATAAGGGACTCTCACGAGTCCCTTATCTATTTTACTTCAATGCCCCGTATATCTGATCAACAATCCAGCCGTATGTGGCTGCGGGTAATAGTCCACTTATAAACACAGTTGGATGGTTTTCAGGTCAACTACCGGGGAATGCGGTCTGTTGCCGGGAATAACGTTAGCCATGTAATTAACAGGATCGATAGCCCTCAGCGTTCCTGTCCATCCGGTGTGTCCATAAGTCTCTTTACTGGCTAACACCCCGAATGCAGGAGTCTTTGAAGCGTTGCCGTTTTGCTTTTACCTTGCCTAGAACCAGGCTTCCCACATCGCGCCGACGTTAAAGTCGTCCAGCGTTTCATCCCGGGTATTGTTCACGCGGGCGGTGCGCTCGTTATCCACCTTGCCGCCGGTGACGTAGAAGCGCAGCATCGGACGGAACTCCGGCCCCATGGCGATGGACATGTTCTGCGACAGGGTCAGCTTCCAGCCCTTGTTATCCCCCGCCGTTGTCGTAATCCACATGCTGCCAGCCTGCCTCCAGCCAGGTGGAGTGAACGTCGTTCCACCAGTGCATCGGACGCACGATGGCGTTGTAGTTCTTGCGGTTGTCGGTATTGTCCCGGCTGTTGTCATAGTCGTGGAAGGCCAGCAGGTACTCCACCTGGGTCGCCTGGGTGAACTTGTACAGCCCTTCGAAGCTGGCGTAGACCGTGGTCAGGTCCTCGGTTTTGTTGTACACGCTGTTATCTGAGTTATCAGAGTAACGGGCGATGACCTTGTTCACGCCGCTGTCGTTGGTGTGGCTCAGGACCACGCCACCCTGCCAGGCGTTGGTCCGCTCTTCGGTGTCGATGGCTTTCGAGTCAAAGCCGTAGTTGGCGTACAGCTCCAGGTCGAGCGGGCCGAGCTTCATGCCGTGAATTTTGGAGGTGGCCGCGTAATTGCCTTTGTCCCCGGTGCCGGAGCCGCCGGTACAGGTGATGCGCGACGGGTTAGCCTCGTCGTCCATCACTTCCGGGCTGCAGGATTCGACTGCCGCCACGGTGGCCACGTCAAACAGCACCCCGCCGATGTCGAAGTTCTTCACCCCGGCACCCTGGCCGTCGTGGTTCATCCAGAAGTAGTCGTTGATGCCCTGCTGCGGACGCTGGTGGAAATCACGCCCGGCCCAGATATAGGCGTTCGGGTTGGATGCCAGAATGTTGGTCACCCCGGCGTAGGCTTTTTTCAGGTTCACCTCGTCGCCCCAGTGGTCGATCATCACGTTGACGTCCCAGATGGCGCCGTTTTCACCCTTGAAGGCTTTCGAGAGCTGGAACTCGCCGCCGTTGCCTTCGTTGCCCAGACGACCAATGGCCGAGGCGCCGTTGTAGGAGCCGTCCACCGCGACGTATTTCTGGTCGGCGGCCTGGAAGTGCGCGCCGTAGCGGGCATAGCCGGTAAATTTAATGCCGAACGGGATGGCCATATCCGGGGACTGGGCGGCGCTCTGCGGCTCGGTCACCACGTCGGCCTTTTTCGCCACCGCGGCATCCATTTTGGCCTGGCGCTCGGCCAGGGCTTTGTCCACCGCTTTGGCCACAATGGCGTCGATTTGCTCCTGCGTAAATTCCTGGGCGAGAACAGAAATTGGGCAAAGCGCGGCGATAACCGCCATTGTTAATGGAAGTTTTTTAATCATATTCATGGTTATCTCAATATATTTAAATTTTATTCAGACAATAACCACCCCGTTCCGCATTGACAGAATATGTCGCTGTCATCAGAACAGGTTGATTTTTATTTTTTATAGGGCCAGAGGTACACACTATTATCGTAAGGCTATCTCCTTCTCAGCATTATTGATGTTAAATTCAATAGCGCAGGCGCGCTCAGGAAGCGGCCAATAATCGGCTGAGACATACCCTCTATTTTCCTCGCCGGTAGCTCAATTACGTTATTTCACTATTGGAGTAAGATAATCCTCAAACGTGAACCGTGTCGCAAAAATACCCTTATATTTCCACCACATTGATAACCCTGCACCTGAACTATTTAAAGGTTTTAAATAAACCTGTGCTCGACGATCACAGAAGTAAAAAAACATAATTACTTAATTTAAAAACGTAATGGATTCTCCCGGGCTACCTGTGTCAGAAAGAGCCTAACATTCATAAAACAAATCGGAGATCGGATTAGAATGAGTAAAACGATAATGCAAAGCCGGCATGATGAATATCATAAATTATCTCGCGGGGAGCGCATCGGCTACGGGATGGGGGATTTTGCACAAAACCTGGTATTTGGCACGATTGGTGGTTTTCTGGCGCTTCACATGTTGACGGTAAATACCATCGGTACCGCCACGGCAGGTTTCATATTTCTTTTTGTCCGCATCATCAATGTGTTTTGGGATCCGATGGTCGGCACCTATGTTGATAAAAGAAGTTCAGCGGCGGGCAAGTACCGCCCCTGGATTTTAAGGGCAGGCGTTCCGCTCGTTATTCTTTCCGCGTTACTTTTTGCGCCTATTCCTGGCGTCAGAGGTTCCGTTCCCTTCGCCTTTATCGTTTATCTGGCACTGGATCTCGTTTATTCCGTGGTGAACATTCCTTATGGTTCACTGAATGCGTCTTTGACCCGTGATCCTGAGTCTATTGATAAACTGACCAGTACGCGCATGATGCTGGCAAACAGCGCCAACCTTCTGGTCTATACCCTCTTCCCCATGTTTGTCCAGATGGCCTCCCCCAAGGACCGCAGCCTTAAGGATACGGGTTTCTTTGGGCTTGAGCTGAATATGGGGAATTATACCGATCCTTCAGCGAATTACGCCTGGTTTGGGGTTTACGCGGTCTATATGGTCATTGGCGCGGTGGCACTTTTCATTTGCTATAAATTCACCAAAGAACGTGTTGTTGCCTCTGCAGAACAAACGGCCAACGTCAAAACTACAGATTTATTCCTTGAACTCAAAAATAACCGCCCACTGGTTATTCTTGGCCTCTTTTTCATGCTGGCCTTTACATTCATGTTCTTCATGAACACGGTGAATGGCTTTTTCAATCAGTATGTTGTCGGCCATTCCGAATGGATGGGTGCCGTTGGCCTTGTCGCGTCAATTCCGGGTATTTTGTTCCCCATTTTCTGGCCAAAACTGAAAAAAATCTTTGGTAAAAAAGGGTTCTTCCACATCTTCCTGGGCATGTTTATTGTGGGGGAATTATTGACTTACGTTTGGTCACGCGAAGGTATGCATGATGCACTCTGGCTGGCTTACATCGCCACCTTCATTAAACAATGGGGCTTAACCTCGGCGACCGGATTCATGTGGGCGCTGGTTCCGGAAGTGATTGCTTATGGTGAATTAAAATCAGGCAAGCGCAATGCCGCCATCATTAATGCCATCATGGGCCTCTTTTTCAAGATTGGTTTTACTATCGGCGGTGCGATTCCACTGGTGGTTACTGGCTGTTTATGGTTTTAACGAAACAGGGGCACAGCAAAGTGCGAACGCTATCGACGGAATAATTGTTACCGCGGTCTGGATCCCCATTGTTTTAGCCTTTATCTCGATGATCGTTATTCACATTTATCCTATCTCAGATAAACATGTCACCGATATTAATCGTCAACTTGATGAGATCCGCGTGTAGTTTTAGATTCATCTTAAAGTCTTAGCAAAATTGAAGTCAGAAAAACATTAAAAAGGTAGAATGATATGTCGCTTATTCAGAACCCTGTACTGCCTGGTTTTAACCCAGACCCCAGCATTATCCGTGTTGGAGATACCTACTATATTGCCAACTCCACGTTTGAGTGGTTTCCCGGCGTTCGTTTACATGAATCCAAAGACCTGCAAAACTGGAATCTGCTGCCCAGCCCATTATCAACTACCGCGCTTTTAGATATGCGAGGCAATCCTTCGTCAGGTGGAATTTGGGCACCGGCGCTCTCTTACGCTGACGGCAAATTCTGGCTGGTTTATACAGATGTGAAAATTACAGAAGGTGCTTTTAAGGACATGACCAATTATCTGACCACCGCCACAGATATTCGTGGTCCCTGGACAGATCCTGTCAAACTTAACGGCGTGGGTTTTTGATGCCTCACTCTTCCATGATGATGATGGGCGTAAATACCTCGTACAACAAACCTGGGACCACCGGGAGTATCATCATCCCTTTGATGGCATTACCTTAACTGAGCTGGACACCCGGACACTAAAATTAAAACCCGAGACAGCGCGGACTATTTATCGTGGTACTGCCGTTGCACTTGTTGAGGGGCCACATCTCTATAAACTGAACGGCTATTACTATCTTTTCGCTGCTCAGGGCGGGACTGTGTTTACCCACCAGGAAGTGGTGGCGCGCTCCAGAACCTTAGATGCCAACAGCTTTGAAACAGAACCGGGAGAGGTATTCTTAACGAACGTCGATACGCCCGACAGCTATATTCAGAAGCAGGGACATGGTGCGTTGGTTTCGACCCCCGGGGGTGAATGGTATTATGCCTCGCTTTGCGCGCGTCCCTGGAATCGTCCCGGTGAATCCGCCTACGATCCCCGCGGCTGGTCAACGCTGGGCCGTGAAACCTCTATTCAGAAAGTCTACTGGGATGAAGATGGCTGGCCACGTATTGTAGGCGGCCACGGTGGAAAGACCTTTGTCGAAGGGCCAGCCGATGCCATTCATACCGAGAGCGCGAAAGACCATAGCCAGCACGATAATTTCACCAGTGCGATGCTCGATATTAACTGGAATACCCTTCGTGTCCCGTTCACCGAAAAAATGGGTACCACAGGCGGATGGAAAGCTGACGTTAACGGGGCAAGGGTCTTTAGCGAACACCCATGACCTTTCTCTGATTGCCCGACGCTGGCAGGCTTTTTATTTTGATGCTCAGGTTAAGGTCAAATTTAATCCATTTAGTTATCAGCAAATGGCAGGCTTGACCAATTATTATAATGACCGTCACTGGAGTTTCGTTTTCATCACCTGGAATGAAATTAATGGCCCGGTGATTGAAATCGGTGAAAATAACCGCGGGAAATATACCTCTTATCTGAAAGATAACGCCATCAAAATTCCTGAAGGCACAGAATATGTTTGGTTCCGCACGAAAGTGCGCAAGGAAAGTTATACCTATGAATACAGCTTTGATGGCGTCACTTTCACGGAGATTCCGGTCAAGCTGGATGCCGCTGTTCTCTCAGATGATTATGTCCTGCAAAGCTATGGTGGGTTCTTTACCGGGGCGTTCGTGGGTCTCGCGGTCGTCGATTACTCGGGTTACGAGATTAGCGCAGATTTTTATGATTTCGCGTACCAGGAACTTGGCGATAGGTTGACGGCAAATGGCGCGTATAGCTGGGAGGCCAGCGAATCACGGTTTAATTAAAGGCTGACAAACCTACGTTATCGCAACGATAACGTAGGTTTACTCCAGAACAGGCTTACGTATCCCACTTCGTCCCCGCCCATGGTTAAAGTTTTTACCACTCGTTAACCTGGTCACAATTTTTTAACTTTCCATGCTCTTCTCTTGACTGTTTCCCTCTCAGTCGTAAAACTCATGAAAAAGTAAAACGTTTTACTTTTTGATAAGACTGTCGCGGTATTCATGCTTTTTCCGTGATTTTCAGTGGGTTAAACACTACTGGGATACATCATGAAACATGTAGAAGAGTTCGATAGTACGCTGGCAGGTGTGGGTGTCATGCCTGAGCCAGACAAGTCAGAAATTTCATCGCTGGCAAGTGGTGCGATAAGAAAAGCCAAATTCCGGCTGATGCCCCTGATACTGCTGATGTATCTGCTCGCGTTTTATAGATCGTTCAAATATCGGCATGGCCGCGTTAACCATGAATCAATCCCTGGGACTGACGCCTGAACATTTTGGCTTTGCTGTCGGTATATTTTCTTTTGGTTATATCCTGGTTTGAAATTCCCAGCAACGTGTTGCTGGAACGATACGGTGCACGTTTCTGGTTAGCCCGGAATTATGATCACATGGGGCATCATTTCCATGGCGATGGCGTTTGCACAGGGCGTCGTGACACTCAGTATCTTACGTTTTTTACTGGGCGTGGCAGAAGCGGGTCTTGCTCCTGGTATTGTTTTCTATCTCACTACCTGGTTCCCCAAAAAAAGAGCTGGCCAAGGTTTTTTCTATTTACTACCTGGGCGTTCCGCTGGCTGCAATTATCGCCAACCGATCTCGGGTTACATTCTGGATAATTTCCATAATGTCGGCGGGCTGGAGAGCTGGCAGTGGCTGTTTTTAATTGAAGGCTGCCCACCGGTAATCTTGTCAGTTATTGTTTTCCTTTATCTCACCGATAAACCGTCCAAAGCATCCTGGCTTAAACCAGAAGAACGTCAGGCCTATCAGGATCTAATGGAAAAAGATCAACACGCTACCTTGTCCGTTGGGCACTCCGGTTTTCAGGGAGATGATCAAAGATCGACGCGTCTGGATCCTGGGGATGGCCTATTTCTTCACCGTCATTGGTCTTACAGGCCTGGGTTTCTGGATGCCGCAGTTCATTAAACGCTTCGATTATTCAGATACTGTTGTCGGTATGCTGGGAACTATTCCCTATATTGCTGGTGCAGTCGTGATGTGCTGGTGGTCGAATCATTCTGATAAAACCGGTGAAAGAACCTGGCATTTTATTATCCCTTCGCTGGTATTTTCTGTCGGTTTTGTGATCGCAGCTATCAGCGATTCACCCGTGATTTCTATGTTGGGGTTAAACGATATCGACGATAGGAATGCTGTCGTGCGTTCCGAACGTTTTATACCCTTCCCGCCTCATTCCTTACCAGCCGGGGCTGTGCCGGTGGCATGGCACTGATTAATTCGATTGGCAATATTGGTGGGTTCTTCGGCCCCTTCCTGGTTGGCCTCACCATCTCCATTACCGGTAAATCACAAAACGGCCTCTACCTGTTGTCCGTTCTGGTTTTGTTCTCGCCGTTGCTGATTTATCTCATGAGCAGAAGTCGCCGTCAGGTTGCTGGCTGGCGTTAATCCATCACATCCCCCTGTAAAGGAGTAGAAAATGAACTTAGCAGCATTGTTAGCTGAGCGTGCCTGTGCCGTAAAATCGGGTTCAGCACAACCTGTTCGTGTGGGTATTATCGGCGCCGGCAAATTTGGTTCGATGGTACTGGCCCAACTGCGACATCTTGAAGGGCTACACGTGGTGGCAGTGGCAGACCTCGATATTAAGAAAGCCCGTGCAGCACTGGCTCGTGTGGGATGGCCAGAAACGCAGTATCAGGCACAAAACATCGATGCAGCCTTACGCGAAGGCACCACCTGCATCGTGGAGGATGCAGAACAGCTGATCCGTTGTGAGCAAATCAATTGCATTGTGGAGGCGACGGGACACCCCCTGGCAGGAACGCGTCACGCTCTTCATGCAGTCGAAAATCACAAGCATGTGGTTATGGTCAATGTGGAAGCCGATGTACTGTGCGGGCCTTTGATCGCTGACCGTGCGCGCCAGAACGGGGTGATCTACAGCATGGCTTATGGTGATCAGCCGGCGATCATTTGCGAACTGGTTGACTGGGCTAAAGCCTGCGGCTTTGAAATCGTTGCTGCGGGTAAAGGAATGAATTACGAGCCTCGGTACCGTTACTCTACCCCGGATACCGTATGGGGATTTTTTGGCTGGTCTGACGAAGAGGTCGCGGCCGGGGACTTTAATCCTAAAATGTACAACTCGTTTACCGATGGCACCAAAGCGGCTATCGAAATGGCCGCCGTCGCCAACGCGACTGGATTAGACTGCCCTGATAATGGGCTGGAATTTCCTCCTGCGGGGGTGCATGACCTGGCCCGCGTTTTCTCGCTAGAATCGGATGGCGGGCGACTGAGCCGAAGTGGGCTTGTTGATATCGCTGCCAGTCAGGAACCTGACGGACGTGAGGTGCTTAACAATATACGCTACGGCGTCTTCGTGACGTTCAAAGCCCGCGATGAATATAGTCGCGCCTGTTTTAAACAGTACGGATTACTCACTGACCCAAGTGGCTGGTACGCATCCATGTGGCGCCCATTCCATCTGATTGGTCTGGAAACCAGTATCAGTATTCTCTCTGCGGTATTACGAGGAGAAGCTACTGGTACCGCATTAAGCTTCAGAGGCGATGCTGTTGCAACGGCAAAACGCGATCTTAAAGCAGGTGAAATGCTGGACGGTGAAGGTGGGTTCACCGTCTGGGCCAATGCCTTACCTGCCAGCATCAGTGTGGCGCAGGACTTCTTGCCTATGGGGCTGGCCCATCATGTCCGACTGGTGAAAGATGTCGCAAAAGATAAAGCGATTCGTTTCAGCGATGTCCATTTTGACAACAATCTGGACATCGTCGAACTGCGTAAGCAAATGGTCAGTCTTGCGGGATTATAAATGATGGCAATCCCCGTAACGACCTAAGTTGCGGGGATATCTGGAGGACACATGAAGAGTCAAATACGTATTGGTTTGTTGGGGACCGGATTGATGGGACAACCGGTAGCGCGTCGACTTGCCGCTGCCGGATATTCGGTCGCGGTGTGGAACAGGTCGCCAGAAAAAGCGCTGCCATTAACCCGCGCGGGGTATAACGATCAAACAATCTTCCGCGCAATTACTTGCTGACAGTGACGTCATCATCTGTCTGTTGAGCGATGCAACAGCCTGCGACCAGGTCATATTCAACCCAGGATGCACTTCATAGCGTGGGTAAAAATACCACCATTATCATGATGAGTACGCTCTCCCCTGACATTGTTGTTGAACAAGCACGTAAGGCAAGCAGCGTCCAGGCTCACTATATCGACATGCCTGTTTCCGGCCGGAACGATAGGGGCAGAGAAGGGTTCACTGTCATTAATGGCTGGAGGTGACAGAAAGATCGTTTGATAGTCTTCGCCCTTTGCTCTCTCACATCTGGGGAAAGTTACACATGTCGGAGGCGTTGGAGCCGGTCAACTCACAAAACTTGCCAACCAAATCATTTGTCGCCGGAACCTTAAGTTTTATTGTCGGAAGCATGTTACTCTCCGCTCAAACAAGGCCGGTGCCGATCCGGCAAAGGTACGCCGAAGCCCTGCTGGGGGGGTTTGCAGATTCCACCTTGCTGCAACACCAGGGCGAACGAATGGTTAAAGGAGACTTTGAGGCGCGAGGTGCTGCAAAGTGGCAGCTTAAAGATACGCGTAGTGGCTGTAGCACTGGCGAAGCAACTTGATTTGACCCTCCCTTTGACTGAAACCGTGAATCAACTCTTTAGCCAGATGATTGATGCCGGAGAGGGTGAGCTGGATCATTGCGCCATCATTAAGCAAATTCAGCGTTTAAATAACGTCCTTATTTAATCCATGAAACACTTTCACGTTTAATTAAGGTACTGTCGAGTTCACAGGGTGTTTGCTGTTCCCCGGATAAACTCAAAAGCGCTTTATTAGCGAGTTCTTCGAAGGGGATGTTTTATGACGCTAATGGATGGACTCAGCAGTCGACTCCAGTGGCTGTCATGATAAACAATTAATGAAAGATCGTCGGGTATCGATAACTTTAGCTCCCGAATACGCGACATAATGACTGGCGCTATTGAGGTATTGCCAAATGATAATTGCTGTCGGTGGGTCTTCAAGCGATAGCAATTCATCAAGCGACTGGCTGGCTAGCGGATCGCGAAAATTTTTCACCACAATAAGCTGGGTATTACATTCAATCCCATTCGCCTCCAAGGCCTTTCTTGTAGCCTTCCAGTCTTTGCAAAGAGGTGGAGGTATTAAGAGGCCCGCTTATCCATCCAATGCGCCGATGACCCTGTTCTGCCAGATAAGATGTCGCCTGTCGAGCGGACGTTTCATTATTAAAACCAATCACATTGGCGCGGAGTAAAATCTTCCAGGATAGCGATCGATGAAGACGATTGCGATCCCCATATCACTGATCGATTGCCACATGTCCTTATTAGCACTTGTCGGCGTTGCGATGATGGCTTTGACCCCGCTTTTGCATCAACATTTCCAGGCTTTTCTCGCTCGAGAAGCGGATCTTCCTGAGTCGTGACCAGAATGACATTCATCGCCAGTTCACGAGCACGTCGAACGATAAGATCAGAGATCTCAGAGAAAAAACTCGTTACTGATGTCGGCCACCACTAAAGCCGATGGTGTTATTCAGGTTGGTCTTGAGCTCGCGCGCGGCGCTCTGCGGGGTATAACTAAGCGTTTGCATGGCAGCAATAATACGCTGACGGGTACGTTCAGAAACTGAACCGGTTCCGGGATTCAATACGCGGGACACTACGCCGATTGAAACGTCGGCTAAAGCAGCGACATCCTTGATGGTGCTTTTCTTTTTATCAACCAATGCAACACTTAGCCTCAGGTCCGCAGGATAGATAATTTCATGTTAGAGCAATCATGTTTCAATGAACATTGATATTTGGCTATAAACAGACCGGATGAGCACAGAGTTGTTATTCGACAGACAAATCAAAAAACAAAAGCCCTGCGATATTGCTATCGCAGGGCTTTCTAATTTGGCGGAAGCGTAGAGATTCGAAACTCTAGAACCCTTTCGGGTCGCCGGTTTTCAAGACCGGTGCCTTCAACCGCTCGGCCACGCTTCCTAAGTGAGGCGAACTATAAACACCTCCGTGTGCGCTGTAAAGTACGAGCACAATCGTTCGCCTGAAAAATAGTCAAAATGCGTTTAATCGGTTGAATAGACGAACATTCTGACCATTTTATCAGCACAAAATCTTACTGCCGCGCCTTAGTGCTTTTTGATGTACATATCTTTGGTGAAATAGTAACCCAGCTTATCCGGCGTGAAGCCCCCTACCCACGGCTTGATCAGGTGGGGTGCGAACGTAGTGGTAGACCGGGATCGCCGGTACGTCCCGGGCAAGCAGATCTTCGGCCTGCTGGTAGAAGGTGCCGCGCCTCGGCGGTGGTCTTCGCTTTTGCGGCATTGACCAGCGCCTCATCATAGGCCGGATTGCTGTACTGGCTGGTGTTTCTCGCTGTCACCGGTACGGAAGTTATTCAGGAAGGTGGCCGCATCGTCGTAATCAGCGATCCAGGCGTAGCGCACCGCGTCAAAGTTGTGGGTGTGCATGGTGTCCAGCATCGTTTTCCACTCCTGGTTTTGCAGCTTCGCCTCTTACGCCGAGGTTTTTCTTCCACATCGAGCTGGCCGGCAATGGCAATCCGCTGGTGCGACTCCGAAGTGTTATACAACAGGCTTGAAACTCAGGCGGATGGCTGTCGTTATAGCCCGCCTCGTTCAGCAACTTCTTCGCTTCGGCAATGCGTTTCTCCAGCGGCCAGCTGGCGTAGTCCGGGCTGTTGAGTTTGACGCCACCGATATCCGGCTGGCTGATGACCCACGCCGGACGCTGCCCCTGCCCTAACACCTTCCCGGCGATGATATCTTTATCCAGCGCCAGGTTCAGCGCCTTGCGCACGCGCGGGTCATTAAACGGTGGACGCGTAGTGTTGAACTCATAGTAGTAAGTCGCCAGCTGCGGGGAGACATCCAGCTCACTGCCCATCGTTTTTTGTAGCTGGGCAAACTGGTTGATCGGGCCACGGTATAGACAATATCAATTTCGTCCGCCTTGTAGCGGTTCACGTCCGATGCTTCGGAGGTGATGGGGCAGGTACGTTACTTTGTTGATGACGGTATGGCCGTTATCCCAGTAGCGCGGGTTGCGCTTGGCGATGATCCGTTCGTTGACCACCCACTGGCTGAGGGTGTAGGCCCCGCTGCTGACAAAGTGCTCCGGCTTGGTCCACTTATCGCCATAGCGGCCAATCAGCACCTTATCGACCGGCACAAGCGACGGGTGCGCCAGCATGGCAAGGAAGGCCGCGTTAGGCTGGGTCAGCGTCACTTCCAGGGTGGTGTCGTTCAGGGCTTTGACCCCCAGGGGTGTCGGGCGTTTTTTTGCCCTGGGCGATGTCGGCGGCGTTCACCAGGTGCATATTGCCGAGGTAGCTGGCATACGGCGAGGCGGTTTTCGCATCTACCAGCCGTTGCCAGCTCCAGAACCACGTCCTGAGCGGTAATGGCAGTACCGTCGCTCCAGGTAATGCCCGGGCGGAGATGGAACGTCCAGACGGTATTGTCTTTGTTCTCCCATTTTTCCGCCAGCCGCGGCTGGATCTCCCCTTCTGGCGAGACGCTGACCAGCCCTTCGAACAAATCGCTGATAATATTGAATTCGACATCGCTTTCGACCTTATGCGGATCGAGCGATGCCGGTTCATTGCCATTATTCCTGACCAGTTCCTGCTTCTCTGCCAGCTCTGTTCCTGCCGGTACGCTGGCGGCAAAGGCCGTTGCGCTTGCGCAAAGGAGCCCTGTCGTCAGCAAAAGAGAGTGTAAATGTAGCGCGTGATGATGGTTTCATGTCCTTCGCCTTATAGTTTAGTTTTGACGATGCAAAATAACTCTTAGCGTTGCGGCTGGAATAAGGCAATATATTTCAGTGACCTATAAGAGCTTGATCTGATTAATCCTGACAAACCGCGGTTCGTTCTGCATATGGCGCGTTGTGGAAAATTTCATGCTGGCTCTGTCCCTAAGACGCTGAGTAAAGATGGGTAAAACCACTTTGTAACCGGCGCGTCGTTTTCTATTCTTGCCGTTAATTACATCTGTCATAAGAGAGTGACTCATGGATCGTATTATTAGTTCTTCACGCGACCGCACATCGCTGCTCAGCACCCACAAGGTGCTACGCAATACTTACTTCATGCTCAGCCTGACGCTGGCCTTTTCCGCACTGACGGCCACCGCCAGTACGGTGCTGATGCTGCCGTCTCCGGGGCTGATTCTGACGCTGGTTGGTATGTACGGTCTGATGTTCCTGACCTACAAACCGCTGATAAGCCGGTGGGTATTTTATCAGCGTTCGCCTTCACCGTTTCCTGGGTTATATCCTGGGGCCAATGCTTAACACCTATCTGTCTGCCGGTATGGGCGATCTGATCGGTCTGGCACTGGGGGGCACAGCGCTGGTGTTCTTCTGCTGTTCCGCTTACGTGCTGACCACCCGCAAAGACATGTCTTTCCTTGGCGGTATGCTGATGGCGGGCATCGTCGTGGTGCTGATCGGTATGGTGGCGAACATCTTCCTGCAGCTGCCGGCCCTGCACCTGGCTATCAGCGCGGTGTTCATCCTGATTTCTTCCGGGGCGATCCTAATGGAAACCAGCAACATCATTCATGGCGCGAGACTAACTACATCCGCGCTACCGTGAGCCTGTATGTGTCGCTGTATAACATCTTTGTCAGCCTGCTGAGCATCCTGGGCTTCGCCAGCCGCGATTAACCATAGTGCTACATAAAAAGCCCCGCTTATGCGGGGCTTTCTTTTTTGGTAAACTGCCGCGGTTTTCGATAAACCTGTGATGATTATGCTGAACTTTGAAGGTAAAGAGATTGAGACCGATAGCGAAGGCTATCTGAAAGAGACCAGCCAGTGGAGCGAAGGCCTGGCGGCGGTCATTGCTGAAAAAGAGTCGATCGCCCTGACGCCAGAACACTGGGAAGTGGTGCGCTTCGTGCGTGATTTTTATCTGGAATTTAACACCTCCCCCGCCATCCGCATGCTGGTAAAAAGCGATGGCCAATAAGTATGGCGAGGAGAAAGGCAACAGCCGTTATCTGTATCGTCTGTTCCCGAAAGGCCCGGCAAAACAGGCGACAAAGATCGCCGGCTTGCCTAAGCCCGTGAAGTGCATTTAATAGCGAATACCAAAATTGACGTAATCCCGTTCGGGTTGATGCGGCTCTGACAGAACCTTCTCAACCCGGGCGATACGTGGCCCGCCCGCTTTAATCCAGTCGAGTAGTTTCTCGACCTGTTCCGCCTCGCCACAGGCCACCACCTCGACGCTACCGTCATCCATATTGCGCGCGTACCCGGTCAACCCCAGTTCAGTGGCTTCTCGCTGAGTGCTGTAACGAAAGCCAACGCCTTGAACCGTGCCGTGGACCCATGCGATTGTGCAGACTTTTGCCATGTTCTGTCCCCCTTATCCGTATCTGGCCCTGAACCCAAAGAATAGCAAATTATGGCCGGGCGATTCGCACAGCGTTTTAGCTGAGCAGCCGTAATGTTGTCGGAAACGGGCTGTAAAACGCAGGCTGGCAACAACAGTGTAATCCGCTGCGAACAGGTAATTCGCCTGAATAATTTTTGATTTATGCCGCCACGCTCAACGGTACCCGCAGATGATTGCCCCGGCCATCTGTGCTACTCTACGCGCCATTTCCCTGGAATCGACAGAATAGTAAATTATGAGTGTACGTTTAGTGTTAGCCAAAGGGCGCGAGAAATCCTTGTTGCGCCGCCATCCCTGGGTCTTCTCCGGCGCGGTCGCCCGTATGGAAGGCAAAGCCAACCTCGGTGAAACCATTGATATCGTCGACCATCAGGGTAAATGGTTAGCGCGTGGCGCCTACTCGCCTGCGTCCCAGATCCGCGCGCGCGTCTGGACCTTCGATAAAGATGAAACCATCGACATCAATTTCTTTGTTCGTCGTCTGCAGCAGGCGCAGCAGTGGCGCGACTGGCTGGCAAAACGCGACGGGCTGGACAGCTATCGCCTGATCGCCGGTGAATCCGACGGTCTGCCGGGCGTGACCATCGACCGTTTCGGCAACTTCCTGGTGCTGCAACTGTTAAGCGCGGGCGCTGAATATCAGCGTGCGGCGTTAATCAGCGCCCTGCAGGCGCAGTATCCTGAGTGCGCCATTTACGATCGCAGCGACGTTGCGGTGCGTAAAAAAGAGGGGATGGAGCTGACTCAGGGCACCGTCACGGGTGAACTGCCACCAGCCCTGCTGCCGATTGAAGAACACGGCATGAAACTGCTGGTGGATATTCAGGGTGGCCATAAAACCGGTTATTACCTTGATCAACGTGACAGCCGTCTGGCGACCCGCCAGTACGTTGCTGATAAACGCGTGCTGAACTGCTTCTCCTATACCGGCGGTTTTGCGGTCTCGGCGCTGATGGGCGGTTGCAGCCAGGTGGTCAGCGTTGATACGTCTCAGGAAGCGCTGGACGTGGCGAAGCAGAACGTGGCACTGAACAAGCTGGATCTGAGCAAAGCCGAATTTGTGCGCGACGATGTTTTCAAGCTGCTGCGTAAATACCGCGACCAGGGCGAGAAGTTTGACGTTATTGTGATGGATCCGCCAAAGTTCGTGGAAAACAAAAACCAGCTGATGGGTGCCTGCCGTGGATACAAAGACATCAATATGCTTGCGATCCAGCTGCTTAACCCCGGCGGCGTGCTGCTGACCTTCTCTTGTTCAGGCCTGATGACCACCGAATTATTCCAGAAAATTATCGCGGATGCCGCTGTAGATGCTGGTCGTGATGTACAATTTATAGAGCAGTTCCGTCAGGCGGCCGATCATCCGGTGATCGCTACCTATCCGGAAGGGCTGTATCTGAAAGGATTTGCCTGTCGCATCATGTAACTTGAAAAGTGGAATGTTGCCCTCACCTATAGTGTAAGTAACGTTTCCCGGGAGGTGACTATGATTGCCAGCAAATTCGGTATCGGCCAGCAGGTCCGCCACTCCCTGTTAGGATACCTGGGCGTGGTCGTGGATATCGACCCGGAATATTCCCTCGATGAACCGTCAGCCGATGAGCTGGCGGTGAACGCAGAACTCCGCGCCGCCCCCTGGTACCACGTAGTGATGGAAGACGACGAAGGCCAGGCCGTACATACCTATCTTGCCGAAGCCCAACTGAGTGGCGAACAGCAGGATGAACACCCTGAACAGCCTTCCATGGATGAACTGGCGCAAACGATCCGCAGACAGTTACAAGCCCCGCGCCTGCGCAACTAACGAAAACCCGGTAGCCGGTGGCTGACCGGGTTTTTTATTACTTCGCCATTCCCAGGCGTGGGATCTCAATCGCCGGGCAGCGATCCATGACGACGTTCATCCCCGCCTCACGCGCCAGCTCCGCGGCCTGTTCATTAATCACCCCAAGCTGTAACCAGAGGGTTTTTGCCCCGACGGCAACGGCTTCCTGCGCGACGCCCCACGCGGCCTCTGAATTACGGAACACATCCACCATATCGATTTTTTCCGGTACTTCTGCCAGGGTGCCGTACCCCTGCTGGCCCAACAGCGTCTTACCTGCCACTTTTGGTGATACCGGGATCACGTGGTAGCCCTGATCGAGCAGGTATTTCATCACCCGATAGCTGGGACGGTCGGGTTTATCGCTTGCCCCTACCAGCGCAATTGGTCCGGGTGGTGGACAGGATCTCAGCAATATCATTCTGTTTCATGGATTTCCTCCTGGCGTATTCATCATCAATATTCATGCAGCGAAAGCAACCTGCCATCCCATACGTCCGCATGAGGGCAAATGCCCAGATTATGTCTATATGTTAGTAAATATGATTTAAGAAAAAATTTGATACATTATTCATGACGCGCGTTTTTTAAGAGGGTTTTTTATGAAAACCGGCATTTGCCTGGAGTCTGTTTGCGCTGCTCATGCCGGTTTGCGTTTTTTGCCACAACGCTGCGGCTCTCTACGGACATCGATCTGCTGGTACTGGACGGAAAAAAGGTCTCCAGTTCACTGCTGCGCGGCGCGGACAGCATCGAGCTGGACAATGGCCCTCATCAGATTGTGTTTCGGGTAGAGAAGACCATTCGCCTCGGCAATCATGAAGAACGGGTCTATATCTCCCCTCCCCTGGTCGCCAGTTTCAACACCCAGCGCATCAGTCAGGTTAATTTTAGTCTTCCCCGGCTGGAAACAGAAAAAGAGTCGCAACTTTTTGATCATTCACCGCATATTGAATTACTGGATGGCGATGCGACCCCGATTCCGGTGAAGCTGGATATTCTGGCGATCACCGATACGCCTTCCGGCGTGAATTACGAATACGATACCGAGCGATATAACAAAGCCGGACAGAGCGCCTCAATACCGCAATTCTCCACCACCATGGCCGACGACAGTACGCTGCTATCTGGCGTGTCCGAGCTGGATATGCCGCCGCCGCAGTCGCAGAACCTGACTGAGCAGCGGCTCAAATACTGGTTTGCCCAGGCCGATCCCGAGACCCGTAGCCGTTTTCTGCAATGGGCGAAGCAACAACCCTCGTCCTGAGCCGCATTTTTTACCCCTTTCCCTTGCAGCGTCAGGTGCTTCCAGTAATCTGTAACCAGTTAACTAACGGATAGAGATTATGGAACTCACAACTCGCACACTGCCGGACCGCAAACATATCGCGCTGGTGGCGCACGATCACTGCAAACAGATGCTGCTCAACTGGGTCCAGCGCCACAAATCCTTGCTGGAAAAACACCAGCTTTCTGCCACCGGCACCACCGGTAATCTGATCCACCGCGAAACCGGGCTTCAGGTCAATGCCATGTTGAGCGGCCCAATGGGCGGCGATCAGCAGGTGGGCGCGCAGATTTCGGAAGGAAAGATTGATGTGCTGATCTTCTTCTGGGATCCCCTGAATGCAGTCCCGCATGACCCGGACGTTAAAGCGCTACTGCGCCTGGCCACGGTATGGAACATTCCGGTCGCCACCAACCTGTCGACGGCGGATTTTATTATTGCTTCTCCGCAGTTCAACGACCAGGTAGAGATATTGATCCCGGATTATCAGCGCTATCTGGCTGAACGCCTGAAATAAATGCCCGCCCTGCCGGGTAGCGGCTTCGCCTTACCCGGCTTACAAAACTCCTAAACCGCATGACCCGTAGGCCCGGTAAGCGCAGCGCCACCGGGTAAAACACCGCTACGGTTTACGCACCACCGGCACATCGATGTCCTTCAACATCTCCACAAAGCGCGACGGCTGCTCTTTATTGAATAACAGCCAGACGCGGTGACGGGCGCGGGTCATCGCCACGTACAATAATCGTCGCTCTTCGGCATCGGGAAAATCTTCCACCACTGGCAGCAAAGCCTGCTCCATTACCGATTCGCGCGCCGGTGCCGGGAAACCATCGCTCCCTTCCTGCAACCCTACCACAATCACATAATCTGCCTGCTGCCCCTTGCTGGCATGGATGGTCATAAAATCCAGCTGCAGTTTCGGCCAGCGGGTCGCGGCTTTCTCCAGGCTGGCGGGCTTAAGGTGGTGATATCGCGCCAGCACCAGAATGCGCTCCTCCGGCCTGGCGTACCCGCTGAGTTTATCCAGCAGGGCATCGAGTTGATCCTCTGCAAGCAGGGTGACCGCTTTTTTGTCGCCTACCGACAGGCTGTTCAGCGGTTTTGCCAGTTGGTTCGGGTTCTGCTGAATAAACCGGTTGGCGATCTCGCCGATCCGGTTATTGAAACGGTATGTGGTATCGAGATCGCAGCGATCGCCTTCGCCAAAATAGTGATGGAACGCCGTGGTCAATGACAGCTGGGCACCACTAAAACGGTAGATCGCCTGCCAGTCGTCCCCGACGGCAAACAGGGTGGTTTGTTTATTCTGCGCCCGCAGCGCCGCCAGCAGGGCTGCGCGCTGAGGAGAGATATCCTGAAACTCATCCACCAGAATGTGCTTCCACGGGCTAATAAAGCGACCTTTTTCAAGAATAATGATGGCCTGATGGATCAACCCGGAAAAATCGACGGCATTTTCTTCCTTAAGGGCAGTTTTCCAGGCTTTTAACAGCGGGGCCATTAACTTCACCCGTTTTGAGAACAAGGCCCGGATCTCTTCGGGCGCGCCCGCAATCATCTCAGCCTGAGCGCCACCATGCATCCGCATCAGGCTCACCCAGCGATCGAGCCGCGGGGCCAGTCGGCGCGCCAGCTTCTCGTTTTGCCAGAAACTGCCTTCCGGCACGCTCCACTCCAGCTCCTCTTCCAGCCATTGACGCCAGCCCTTGGCCTGCGCTTTTTTCTCGCTGCACTGCTGTTGCCAGGCCTCGATAAAGATCTTTTGCCGCGCCACGGTGTCATTCTCAAGCTGGCTGGACGACCGGCACCTTTTTACTCCCCTGCTGAATGATGTGCAGGGCCAGGGAGTGGAATGTTCTGGCGGTAATGTCGCGGGTGTGCAGCCGGGCCTCGATTCGCTCATCCATCTCCTGGGCCGCTTTGCGGCCAAATGCCAGGAGTAAAATTTGGTCGGGGACGGCTTCATTGCGGGTCAGGAGCCAGCCCGCCCGCGCCACCAGCACCGAGGTTTTCCCGCTGCCGGCTCCCGCCAGCACCAGCAGAGACTGCTCGCCGTTGACCACGGCCCGGGCCTGGGCCGGGTTAAGAGGAGATGACTCTATACCGGCAAAAAAATCGGCATACTGGCTGAGCATGGCGGTGGTCCACGCCTGGTTGTGCGCCAGCCGGCTCTGGTCAATATCCTCCAGCCAGGCCCGACACTGGCGCCAGGCTTCCCGACAGTTATCAAACTCGTCCAGCCGCGAGACCGACAGCGGCAGCGCCTGCAACGCCTGATTAATTTTTTGCTGTAGGCCCAGCGTTTTCTCCCGCGTCAGCCAGCTGTTTTGCTCATTGCTGGTGGTAATGTCATTCAGTGCGTTTTGCAATACCTGCGCCGCCACTTCGCTCATTTCAGCACTCCATTGCTGCCAGAGCGTGTTCAGATGGTGATGAAAACGCTGGGTTTCCGCCCACTCCGTCCCATGCAGACGCACCACTTTCTCTTCAGGCAGGACAAACTCCAGCTCGCCCCAGACCAGGCCGCGCTTACAGTGAATGGCCAGCAGCTGGTTAAAGGGAATGAGATATTCGTGACGTTCGCCGGAGACTTTTACCCCGGCGTTGAGCAGAACGACTTTGTCGTACGGATGTTGTGCCAGGCGCTTGCCCAACGAAGTTGCTTTCAGTTCCATGTCCAGCCCGATCCACGACGTGAATAATTGCCTGATAGTTTAACTGCCAGTTTTCAGGTGCTCCAGCGCAAAAAAACGTTACAATCAGCAGGGCTTCAACATTATGGAAAGAATTGAGGTTTTATGCGTACCGTTCTGAATATTTTGAATTTTGTCCTGGGTGGGTTTGCCACTACGCTCTCCTGGCTGCTGGCAACCCTGGTCAGCGTGGTCCTGATCTTCACCCTGCCGCTGACGCGTTCCTGCTGGGAGATCACCAAACTTTCGCTGGTCCCGTTCGGTAATGAAGCGGTCCATGTGGATGAGCTGGAACCTGGCAGCAAAAACGCGCTCATGAATACCGGAGGAACGCTGCTCAATATTCTGTGGCTGATCTTTTTCGGCTGGTGGCTGTGTTTGATGCATATTGTGGCAGGGATCGCGCAGTGCATTACGATTATCGGCATCCCTGTCGGGATCGCCAATTTCAAAATTGCCGCCATTGCGCTGTGGCCTGTCGGACGCCGGGTCGTCCCGGTGGAAGTTGCCCCGTGCTGCGCGTGAGGCCAACGCCCGCCGTCGTTTTCCGTAACAAGGATCCCGTGCGCTTATGCTAAGCCCGCTGCTTCGCCGCTACACCCTCAACAGCGCCTGGCTGTATAACGCCAGAATCTTTATTGCCCTCTGTGGCAGCACCGCCCTGCCCTGGTGGCTGGGGGATGTGAAGCTGACCATTCCGCTGACGCTGGGCGTCGTGGCCGGGGCGCTGGCCGATCTGGATGACCGTCTCGCCGGTCGGCTGCGCAATCTGGTCATCACGCTGATCTGCTTTTTTATCGCCTCGGCGTCGGTGGAGCTGCTCTTCCGTGGCCGTGGCTTTTCGCCATCGGACTGACGCTTTCCACCAGCGTATTTATTCTGCTGGGCGGGCTGGGCCAGCGCTACGCCACCATCGCCTTTGGCGCTCTGTTGATTGCTATCTATACCATGCTGGGAGTGTCACTTTACGACCAGTGGTATCAGCAACCGGTTCTGCTGTTGCTGGGGGCGGTCTGGTATAACCTGCTCACCCTTGCCGGGCATCTCATCTTCCCTATTCGCCCGTTGCAGGACAATCTGGCCCGCAGCTATGAGCAGCTGGCGCATTACCTCGAGCTAAAATCCCGCCTCTTCGACCCGGATATTGAAGATGACGGCCAGGCACCGCTGTACGATCTGGCTTTGGCGAACGGTCAACTGGTGACCACGTTAAACCAGACCAAAGCCTCTCTGCTCACCCGCTTGCGCGGCGATCGCGGCCAGCGTGGCACCCGCCGCACCCTGCACTACTATTTTGTGGCGCAGGATATCCATGAGCGTGCCAGTTCATCACATATTCAGTACGCCACCTTGCGCGAGAAGTTTCGCTATAGCGACGTCATGTTTCGCTTCCAGCGGCTGCTCTTTATGCAGGCGCAGGCCTGCCAGCAGTTGTCACGCTCCATCCTGCTGCGCATCCCCTATCAGCACGATCCGCGTTTTGAGCGGGCCTTCACGCACCTGGATGCAGCGCTCGATCGCGTTCAGGCCAGCGGGACCTCTGCCGAACAAATGAAAGCGCTGGGTTTTCTGTTGAGCAACCTGCGCGCCATTGATGCCCAGCTCGCCACTATCGAATCCGGGCAAGCCCAGGCGATGCCCGGTAACGATGTCGAAAACCAGCTTGCCGACGACAGTCTTAACGGTTTTAGCGATATGTGGCTGCGCTTAAGCCGCAACTTTTCACCGGAATCGGCACTGTTTCGCCACGCCGTCAGGATGTCGGTGGTGCTCTGTATTGGCTATGCCTTTATACAGGTGACCGGGCTTGACCATGGCTACTGGATTTTGCTGACCAGCCTGTTTGTCTGCCAGCCCAACTACAACGCCACCCGCCACCGGCTTGCGCTGCGTATTCTCGGTACGCTGGTGGGGGTCGCCATCGGATTGCCGATTCTTTACTTTGTCCCTTCAGTGGAAGGCCAGTTGATCTTAATTGTGATCACCGGGGTGCTTTTTTTTGCGTTTCGCAATGTGCAGTACGCGCATGCGACTATGTTCATAACCCTACTGGTTCTGCTCTGTTTCAACCTGCTCGGGGAAGGCTTTGAAGTGGCGCTGCCGCGCATCATCGATACCCTCATTGGCTGCGCCATTGCCTGGGCCGCGGTGAGCTTTATCTGGCCAGACTGGCGCTTCCGTAACCTACCCCGCGTGCTGGATCAGGCGATGAACGCTAACTGCCGGTATCTGGATGCCATCCTTGAGCAGTATCATCAGGGCCGGGATAACCGACTGGCGTATCGCATCGCCCGGCGCGATGCGCATAACCGCGATGCGGAGCTGGCCTCGGTGGTCTCGAACATGTCAACGGAGCCGCGGGCGACGGCGGAAACACGTGAAGTCGCATTCCGCCTGTTGTGCCTGAACCATACATTTACCAGCTACATCTCGGCGCTGGGCGCACACCGCGAGCGGCTGACCAGCCCGGCCATTCTGGCGTTGCTGGATGACGCCGTTTGCTATGTCGATGATGCGCTTCATCAACGCCCGGCGGATGAGCCTCGTGTTCAGCAGGCCCTGTCCGAACTGGCGCAACGCATTTCGCATATTGAACCGGGTGCCGAGACCAAAGCGCCGTTAGTGCTGCAGCAAATCGGTCTGCTTATTGCGTTGCTGCCAGAAATTTGTCGTTTACAGCAGCACGTGAATCAACTGCCTGAGTGAGGACTGTTCTCTACCGGTAGCGTTTTGTACCACTCCACCAGCTCCCGGCGCCTGAGCGCCGGGAGCGCTGCTTCATGCAGCCCCACTATCGCCCCCTCCAGCGCAAACAGCACTTTGTAACTCAGATGCTTGTTAAGCGCTCTGATCTTCAGCCAGCTCTGCTCAGCACCGAGGGCGCGTAATGCTGCTTCGTTGGTGATGCCCGCCTCATTCAGCAAAATCTCAAGCTGAAAGTTGAGATTGGGTAAATCTTTCAACCTGTCGCGTTTGTACCGCTCACGGCGCTCCCGCCGCGCGGCTTCGAGAGCAAGTGACGAGAGCTGTAAAAGCTTATTCTGATCCTGCCAGAGCGCCTCATCGACACGGTAATAATTCAGCAATACCGCGCGCCCCCGCTTCATCAGCGTCAGATAAGAGGTGGTATTTTTGGCGCAATACGGTGCGCTCTCTTCACAGGCACGCAGGTACAACTCCCCGTCTGACACCATCGCAAAGACTGCGTCATCCACCGCCAATGTGTATCCGCCAAACAGGGCGCGATGCTGGACCTCTCCGAGGGGTGAAAGATATTTCGTGGATTGATAGATCCGCTCGTAGGATAACTTTTTCATGATATTTCCCTTTTAAATCATGGAGTAATGGTGCAGTCATTTGTTAACGGATCCGTTAGCCAAAAAATAGGTAACTTATGATTGAACGGCAAGATGATTTTTCAATACGCCTCAATAACAAACCAAATTTGCGAGGCGCTTTCCGAAAATGAAGTTGATCTTTAGACGTACAGGGGTTACTGTATATCCATACAGTAACTACAGGGCTGGATAGATTATGTACTCTTCAGGCTATGCAAACCGTTCAACAACTTTCTCTTCTTCTGCCGGCAAAAGTGCACGGAGTTCCGCTGCTTATATGACCACCGGGCTGATTAGTGAAGTGCTTTACCGTGAAGACCAGCCCATGATGACGCAGCTGTTATTGCTGCCCCTGTTACAGCAGCTTGGTCAGCAGTCTCGCTGGCAGCTGTGGCTCACGCCGCAGCAGAAATTAAGTCGGGAATGGGTGCAATCCGCAGGTTTACCACTTACCAAAGTGATGCAGGTTAGCCAGATGGATCCCTGCCATACTGTAGAATCCATGGTGAGAGCGCTGCGTACCGGGAATTACAGCGTGGTGATTGGCTGGTTTACGGAAGAGCTAACCGAAACGGAACAATATCGACTGGCCGAAGCGGCCGAAGAAGGGAATGCACTCGGCTTCATTATGCGCCCCGTCAGGATGAACGCTCACGGCAACGGACACCTTTCTGGGCTAAAAATTCACTCAAATTTGTATCACTAAGTAAAAATAAGAGTTTTCCTGGAATTTTTTTTTGCACGCGCTGTACGCCATTGGTTCCCCTTCTAAAAGCCGCGACAAGTCTTGTCTGCCGCGGCTTCATCCAGTTTAGCACGCCCAAAACTTCGCCAGAAATGTTAAATATTGTGTATATAAAACTTTTTTTTTCATATGCCTGACGGAGTTCACACTTGTAAGTTTTCAGGTACGTTGTAGACTTTACATCGCCAGGGGTGCTCGGCCTAAACCGAAGATATCGGTAGCTTTACTCTTTGTCCCCGCCCCCCGGTGAAGGATTTAACCGTGACTCTCATTGAGATTCTCATGGCGATTTTTGGATGATAACGAGGCGCAAAAAATGAAAAAGACAGCTATCGCGATTGCAGTGGCACTGGCAGGTTTCGCTACCGTAGCGCAGGCCGCTCCGAAAGATAATACCTGGTATGCAGGTGGCAAACTGGGCTGGTCTCAGTTCCATGACACTGGCTGGTATAACGACGCTCTGAACAACAACGGCCCAACCCATGAAAGCCAGCTGGGCGCAGGCGCGTTCGGTGGTTATCAGGTTAACCCGTACGTTGGTTTCGAAATGGGCTACGACTGGCTGGGCCGCATGCCTTACAAAGGTGACAACGTTAACGGTGCATTCAAAGCACAGGGCGTTCAGCTGACTGCTAAACTGGGCTACCCAGTAAATGACGCTGTAGACATCTACACCCGTCTGGGCGGCATGGTATGGCGTGCAGACTCCAGCAACAGCATCGCTGGCGACGACCATGACACTGGCGTTTCTCCAGTATTCGCAGGTGGTGTTGAGTGGGCAATGACCCGTGACGTTGCTACCCGTCTGGAATACCAGTGGGTTAACAACATCGGCGACGGCAACACCGTTGGTGTTCGTCCAGACAACGGCATGCTGAGCGTAGGTGTTTCCTACCGTTTCGGCCAGCAGGAAGCAGCGCCAATCGTTGCTCCAGCGCCAGCACCAGCTCCAGAAGTACAGACCAAGCACTTCACTCTGAAGTCTGACGTTCTGTTCAACTTCAACAAAGCCACCCTGAAACCAGAAGGTCAGCAGGCACTGGATCAGCTGTACACCCAGCTGAGCAACCTGGATCCTAAAGATGGTTCCGTAGTTGTTCTGGGTTACACCGACCGTATCGGTTCTGACGCTTACAACCAGGGTCTGTCCGAGAAACGTGCTCAGTCCGTTGTTGACTACCTGATCTCTAAAGGTATCCCGGCTAACAAGATCTCCCCACGTGGTATGGGCGAATCTAACCCAGTTACCGGTTCTACCTGTGACAACGTGAAAGCTCGCGCTGCACTGATCGACTGCCTGGCACCAGATCGTCGCGTAGAGATCGAAGTTAAAGGCATCAAAGACGTTGTAACTCAGCCAGCGGCATAAGTTATCGTCTGACAAAAAACCCCGCCATGTTGCGGGGTTTTTTATTGCCTGAAGAAAAGGTAAACGCTACTTCTTACCGGCAAGCAGCGCCTTGAGATCGGTTTTCAGGGTCGACATCTGACTGGCGTACTTCTCTTTATGTTCCGCATCTTCGATCAGCTGCACGATCGTTTCTGACAGGGTTTTACCGCGGCGTTGGGCCAGCCCGGCCAGCCGTTGCCAGACCATAAACTCCAGATCGATCGACTTCTTCCGCGTATGCTGGTGCTCGGCATTAAAATGCCGTTTCCGCCGCGCGCGGATGGTCTGCTTCATGCGGTTCAGTAGCGCCGGATTGATGTGTTTATCTATCCAGCCGTTGACCAGAATGGGTTCATTTTCGAGGGTCAGCAATAAATTCACAGCTTCTTTTGCGGCACTGGCTTCGAGGTAGCACGTGATCAATTCCCCTTCACGGTGTTTTTTGACCAGATACTTCCATTTCCAGCCGCTTTCGAGATTTTCCAGTTGTTGGTATTTCATCGCGATCTCAGTGTGACCGTGTAACTCTGTTCAGAATATCAGTTTTTTGGCAATCTGCTGAAAAGAAATCATATCCTGTGACACGCGGTGATGCATTCATCTCTTGAAACGCCCATTCCCTCATGGGCAGAGCCTGCACCTTACGGTATACTCCATCGTTTTACTTCTGACTAAAAAACATCAACTTTGACCATTACGAAACTTGCATGGCGTGACCTCGTTCCTGATACCGATAGCTATCAGGAACTGTTTGCACAGCCAGATCTCGCGAAAGAACACGAATACATCCTCAGTGACACACAGCCCCGTTTGCATTATGCACTGGAGCAGGTGTTAAGCCCGTGGGCAACCTCACCGTTCATGTTGTTGAAAGCGCCAGACGAAGCGGAGTACCTGAGTCTTCTGGCGGATGCCATGCGGCAGCTGCAACCAGAAACCGGGACGGTCTTTGGGGGTGAATACAGCATCAGCGGCCACAGCGTCACCTTTGAACCCGCCACCGTACCCGATGGCCGTTTTGCGGTCACAGGCAATATCGTTCCGGCGGGCTGGACAGAAGCAGAACAGCTGTTCGGCTGCCTGCGTCAGTTCAATGGCGAAATAACCCTGCATCCCGGTCTGGTCCATCAGGCCAATGGCGGCGTGCTGCTCATCTCTCTGCGCACGCTGCTGGCCCAGCCGCTGCTGTGGATGCGTCTGAAAAACAGCGTTAACCAGCAGCGCTTTGACTGGGTGACCTGGGATGAGTCTCGCCCTCTTCCGGTTGCCGTGCCTTCTATGCCGCTCTCCCTGAAAGTGGTGTTGATTGGCGATCGCGAAGCGCTGGCTGATTTCCAGGAGATGGAACCCGAGCTGGCCGACCAGGTGGTGTACAGCGAGTTTGAAGACAGCACACAGATCGCCGATGCCGAAGATATGCAGCAATGGCTCCAGTGGGTGCTTGCCGTTTGCGAACGTGCGCAGTTGCCTACACCGGCAGCCGATGCCTGGCCCGTGCTGATCCGCGAGGCGGTTCGCTACACCGGCGATCAGGAGACCCTGCCGCTTTGCCCGCTCTGGCTTGGCAAGCAGCTGCGTGAAGCTGCGGCCATGACTGATGACGACACTATTACCGGCGAACAGCTCTCCCAGATGCTGTTGCAGCGAGAGTGGCGCGAAGGCTACCTGGCCGATCGCATGCAGGATGAGATCCTGCTTGAGCAAATCCTGGTCGAAACGGAAGGTGAACGCGTCGGACAGATCAATGCCCTGTCGGTGATCGAGTTCCCGGGCCATCCGCGCGCCTTTGGCGAGCCGTCTCGTATCAGCTGCGTTGTACACATTGGTGACGGTGAGTTTATCGATGTGGAACGTAAAGCCGAGCTGGGCGGGAACATTCATGCCAAAGGCATGATGATCATGCAGGCTTATCTGATGTCGGAACTGCAGCTTGAGCAGCAGATCCCCTTCACCGCCTCGCTGACTTTCGAGCAATCCTACAGTGAAGTCGATGGCGACAGCGCTTCAATGGCAGAACTGTGCGCATTAATCAGTGCCCTTGCCGATGTGCCGGTGAATCAGAGCATTGCCATCACCGGTTCGGTGGATCAGTTTGGTCGTGCGCAGCCGGTCGGTGGTCTGAATGAGAAGATCGAAGGCTTCTTTAACGTTTGCCAGCAACGCGGCCTGAACGGTAAACAGGGCGTTATTATTCCACTGCCGAACGTGCGTCATCTCAGCCTCAGTCAGGCGCTGCTGACCGCGGTAGAAGAGGAACAATTCAGTCTCTGGGCCATCGAAGACATTGCAGATGCGCTACCCTTACTGACAAACCTGGAGTGGGATGCTGAAGGGCAGACGACGTTAATGAACACCATCCAGGAACGTATTGCGCAGGCAACACAACAGGAAGCACGGCATCGTTATCCCTGGCCGTTACGCTGGTTGAACTGGTTCACGCCGAACTGATCGGACTTGTTCAGCGTACACGTGTTAGCTATCCTGCGTCCTTCACTAAAATAAGGCATACTGAGAACATGGTAGATAAACGCGAATCCTATACAAAAGAAGATCTTCTTGCCTCTGGTCGCGGTGAACTGTTTGGCGAAAAAGGCCCGCAGTTACCGGCCCCGAACATGCTGATGATGGACCGTGTCGTTAAGATGACGGAAACCGGCGGCAACTTCGATAAGGGTTACGTAGAAGCAGAGCTTGATATCAACCCGGACCTGTGGTTCTTTGGTTGCCACTTTATTGGCGATCCGGTGATGCCAGGCTGCCTGGGTCTGGACGCAATGTGGCAGCTGGTTGGTTTCTACCTCGGCTGGCTGGGTGGCGAAGGCAAAGGCCGCGCCCTGGGCGTTGGCGAAGTGAAATTCACCGGTCAGGTTCTGCCGACCGCGAAAAAAGTCACCTACCGTATCCACTTCAAACGCATTGTTAACCGTCGCCTGATCATGGGCCTGGCGGATGGCGAAGTGCTGGTCGACGGTCGTCTGATCTACACCGCGAATGACCTGAAAGTGGGTCTGTTCCAGGATACTTCCGCATTCTGATTTTTGCTTTTACCGAAGCATAAAACGGCGAAACCTCCGCACTGCGGAGGTTTCTTTTTTAAAGAGACGCTATCAAGCAAGTACTGCCCTGTCTCCGATGGCTTCTCGCCAGCCCCCTAACCATTGCGACCTTTGATTGATGGTCTGATAGGGACACATTTCTTTAGAACGTCCGGCGATGCCAGCCTGATAACCACGTTGATGAGCCCTTTCAAGGCGATCTCGTTTCTGTCTCTTCATGCCTCGTTTCCCTCATTATTTGATCTGGTGGAAAAGAAAACAGTGATTACAAAACGTGCAACCACAGATAACGAATACCCTGATTAGCGTTGATCGTCAATGCGCAAAATTCACGCCAGTGTCATATTTGTGACCAACTCAAAAGATCATTTGTACAAAAAGTGTGATGCGGCACAAGTAACGGCCTGAGCATAAACCAAAAAAAAGCCGCAATTAGCGTGACGCTAACTGCGGCCTGGTGCGATGAATTTTACTTATGGCAGTCGGGAAATCTCTCTGGCAATGCTCGCAGACTCCTGCGCCCACCCTTGTGCCAGCACTTTCACCATCTCATCGTAGCCATCTTTTTGCTGCTTCAACTCAAGATGGAAAGGTCGCTTAATCAACTGACCCTGATGGTTCAGCAACCATTCCCCGCTGACAATCACCCTGCCATCATAGCGACCATGGAAGTTAGTCACGTTGACGTTCAGCGTATCCTGGTCGCTTCCTAACGGCTGCGAGGCCACCACCCATCCCGGCAGCTGGCTACCGAGATTAGCGACCAGCGTGTTGCGCAGCTGCTGGTCCAGCGGGCTGGCCCACAGGTTGTTATTGGCGATGACATACTGCACATCGCTGGTTTGATATACCACGCCATTACCGGCCAGGTAATCCGGGACGGCCACCTGCTCTACCCACAGCAGGCGATTCCCCTGACTGGCGATACTTTGCCCACCCGCTTGCGCTGCGACAGGCAGCTGGTAATAGCTCTTGTTCTCTGATGAGCTACAGGCGGTCAGAAGCGCCACTGCGGTGATCATTAGCCATTTTTTCATTATTTAGCCCCCTTCGGCTCAGGGTCCTTTTTGTCTTTCGCTTCGAATACCAGCGCGTTGCTCTTCGTATTCAGCGTCTTCAGTACCGGCTGCAGTTCACGCAGAACCTGATCGAGGCGCTGCATATCCGCCACCATCTTGTTGTACGCCGCTGAACCCGGCTGGAAGCCCTGCATACTGCGGTTCAGCTCACGCAGCGTTTTCTGCATGTCCTGCGGCAGCTGCTGCATCGACTGGCTGGCGGTCAGCTTGTTAAGGTTATCCAGCGTGGTTTGCAGACGACGCATTGTGGCCTGGCTCTCGCTAAGCGTATTGGTGGCCTGTTGAATCATCGGATTGAGCGGCAGACTGTTGATCTTGTCGAGCGTTTCCATCAAACGCTGTTGGATCTGTGCCAGTCCACTGCTCACGGTTGGGATGATTTTGTAGCCCCCAAACTCGCGGATCGCTTTTACCGGCGGCTCTTTCGGGAAGAAGTCCATATCCACGTATAGCGCGCCCGTCACCAGGTTACCGGTTTTGAGCGAGCCGCGCAGGCCGCGCTTCATCAATCCGTCGATATGCTGAGCGATGTCAGGCGTATCGCCAACCTGATTAATCAGACGCTCCGGTTCAATGCGGATCAGCACCGGAATACGGTAATCGTCATCCAGCACCTGACGCATCCCCGGCGCAAAGAACGGCACTTTGCCGACGGTGCCAAGGCGGATGCCACGGAACTCAACCGGCGCGCCCGGCTGCAGGCCACGAACAGAATCTTTGAAGAACATCAGGTAGTCGATGTGGTCGGTATAAAGCGAATCCTGAATGCTCTTCTGATCGTCATACAGTCTGAACGCGGTTTTCTGCGCCACGGGCTGTCCCTGATCCATCCCTTCCGGCACGTCAAAGCTCACGCCGCCGCCAAACAGCGTGGAGAGGGAACCCATCTCGACGCGCATGCCTGCGGAGGTTAAGTCAACGGCGATGCCGCTGTCTTTCCAGAAGCGCACGTTGCCCGTGACCAGACGATCGTTCGGCGCGTTGATAAACAGCTGATAGCTGATGGTGCGCTTTTGCGTGTCAAAGGTACTGGTTTCAACAGAACCGACCCGATAACCGCGGAACAGCACCGGATCGCCCGGACTGAGCTGACCGGCTTTTTTACTGTCGAGGATCACGCGGATCCCCTTCGCATCCGGCGGCGCCAGCGGCGGAGAGTCCAGCAATTGATACTGCTCCGGTTGAGCACCTTTTTTCCCCGGCTGCAGTTCGATGTAGGCCCCGGATAACAGGGTTCCCAGGCCGCTAATGCCTTCGCGCCCCACCTGTGGTTTCACCACCCAAAACACCGAGTCGCCATGCAGCAGCTTTTCCATACCGGCATTGAGGCGGGCGGTAATTTCTACGTGCGTCAGGTCGTCGGTCAGGGTCGCGCTCTCGACCACCCCCTACATCTACGCTGCGGCTCTTGATGGTCGTTTTACCGCCCTCAATTCCTTCGGCGTTGGTGGTGATCAGCGTGACAACCGGGCCTTGATGGCTGTAATGATAAAACAGGATCCAGGCACCGATCAGCGCGGTCACAATGGGGAAAATCCACACCGGTGACCAGTTTTTGACCTTCTGGACTTTCGCCTCTCCACTCTTATTTTCCATGCTTTTATTCATCCTCATGGCTCAGTTCTGACTCACGATCCCACGATAAACGCGGATCGAAAGTCATGGCCGCAAACATGGTCATAATTACGACCAGTGCAAACATCAGCGCCCCAATTGCAGGGTAAATACTCATTAACCCGCCGATCCGCACCAGGGCAGACAGAACGGCAATCACGAAGACGTCAATCATTGACCAACGTCCAACAAACTCGACGACTTCATAAATCAAATGCATCCGCTCGCTATCCCGCTTGCCGTGTCCTTTGGCATCCCAACAGAGCCAGGCAATCGCAATCATTTTGAGCGTAGGAACCATAATACTGGCGATAAAAATCACCAACGCCACGGGATAAGACCCCTCGCCCCACAGCAGAACCACCCCGGCCATGATGGTGGAGGGCATTTTATCGCCCAGCAGATCGGTGATCATAATCGGCAGGATGTTGGCAGGGAAATAGAGCATGATCGAAGTGACGAGCAGCGCCATCGTCCACTGGAGACTGTTTTTGCGCCGCACATGCCCTTTTGTTTCGCAACGTGGACAGATTTCCTGGTCAACGGGGAGGATCGCCGTACAGCAGGGACACAGACGAAGATTCTGTTGGATACCCGGCACACCGACCTTTAGCTTTTGCGACAGCACGGGCGCCGGGGCGATATCGTCCCAGGCCCAGCGGCGGTCAACACACTGAAACGCGCGCAGTTGCAGGATGCAATAGAGACACCAGGGAATAAAGCTGCTGCCAACGCCCACGTCGCCGTAGGCCATCAGTTTGACAAAGCTCACCAGGATCCCGGCAAGAAAAATCTCCGCCATCCCCCAGCTTTTTAACTGGAACAGGATCCGCGCCAGCCTGATTTTCAGTGCCCTGGGTATCTGCACGCGGTTCACCAGCAGCAAAATCACCACCAGGCAAAACGCTGGCACGATCTGGACGAAAAGCATAAAGAAAGTGCCCAGACTGGCGTAATCTTCCGAGAACATAACACCGGGTATATCCAGCAAATGCACTTCGCTGGTGATACCACTCACTTTCATATTGATAAAGGGAAACAGGTTGGACAGAAGCAGCATGAACAGCGCAGCAATAGCATAAGCAGTGGGACGCTGCCGCGGCGCGTCCCACTTCGTTGTCAGCGTTGTCCCGCACCGCGGGCATGCCGCTTTGTGTCCATGCTCGAGCGCGGGTAGCGCCACGAGCATATCGCACTGGGAGCATAAAATATGCCGATCGGCATGGTGATGTTCACACATACTGGCTCCATGTTTCACTTATGCGCCGTTTTTCAGAGCCTCAAGATATTCCCAGCGTTCAAATGCCTCTTCCAGCGCCTGCTCAGCCTGGGCCATATCGGCAAGAACTTTTTGCGTATGGTCATGCGGCTGGCTAAAGAATGACGCGTCGGCCACCTGAGCCTGCAAACTTTCCAGACTGGCTTCCAGCTCTTCCAGACGCTGCGGCAAGCCTTCGAGTTCGCGCTGCAGGTTATAGCTTAATTTATTACTGCCACGTTTGACCGTTTCTGCTTTGGTTACCGCAACGTCCGCTTCGCTCTTTACTTTTGACTGTTTCGTCGCCAGCGACTGCGCCTGCTGGCCACGGGCATCATGGTAGCCGCCCACGTAGCGTCCGATACGACCCTGCCCTTCGAAGATCCAGCATTCGGTAACGGTATTGTCCACGAACTGACGATCGTGGCTGACCCAGCATTACCGTTCCCTGATAACTATCAATCAGTTCTTCAAGAAGTTCCAGCGTTTCCACATCAAGATCGTTTGTCGGTTCATCGAGAATCAGCAGGTTGCTGGGTTTCAGGAACAGACGCGCCAGTAACAGACGGTTACGCTCCCCCCCGGAGAGAGCACGAACCGGAGTCATCGCCCGTTTAGGATGGAACAGGAAGTCCTGCAGATAGCCCAGCACGTGACGCGGTTTCCCGTTTACCATCACCTCCTGCTTACCTTCTGCGAGGTTGTCCATGACCGTTTTGTCCGGGTCCAGTTCGGCACGGTGCTGGTCGAAATAAGCCACTTCCAGCTTGGTCCCGCAATGGATGCGGCCGCTGTCGGCCTTCAGTTGTTCCAGCATCAGCTTCAGCAGGGTCGTCTTGCCACAGCCGTTCGGGCCGATGAGAGCAATTTTATCCCCGCGCTGAACCTGGGCGGAAAAGTCCTTCACCAGCACTTTGCCGTCTACCTGGTAGTTGACGTTTTCCATCTCAAAGACGATTTTGCCTGAGCGGCTCGCCTCTTCGACCTGCATTTTCGCGCTGCCCATTACTTCACGGCGTTCGCTGCGCTCACGGCGCATCGCTTTCAGGGCGCGGACGCGGCCTTCGTTACGGGTACGACGGGCTTTGATGCCCTGACGGATCCATACCTCTTCCTGAGCCAGCTTGCGGTCGAATTCAGCGTTTTGCAGCTCTTCTACCCGCAGGTTTTCCTCTTTTTCCAGCAGATAGGTATCGTAATCGCCAGGATAGGTCACCAGCTTACCGCGGTCGAGATCGACAATGCGGGTTGCCATGTTGCGAATAAACGAACGGTCATGCGAAATAAAGATAATGGTGCCGCCAAAGGTTTTCAGGAACCCTTCCAGCCAGTCAATGGTTTCAATATCGAGGTGGTTAGTCGGTTCATCAAGCAGCAGCACTTTCGGCCCGCTGACCAGCGCCCGGCCCAGCGCAGCCTTACGCAGCCAGCCGCCGGAGAGGGAGGCCAGCGGCATATCCGCTTCCAGCCCTAACTGGGCCAGCACTTCGTTGATACGGTTTTCCAGTTGCCACAGACCATGGTGATCCAGCAGTTCCTGCAAACGCGCCATCTCGTTGAGGTTTTTTGGTGCTCGGGTCGGTCATCACCAGGTGCGAGATCTCGTGGTAACCTTTCAGGTATTCCGCCTGCTCAGCGATCCCCTCGGCCACAAAATCATAGACACTGCCCTGCACGTTACGCGGCGGATCCTGTTGCAGACGCGCCACCACCAGGTCCTGCTCGTACACGATACGTCCGTCATCCAGACCCTGCTCACGGTTCAGGATCTTCATCAGGGTCGATTTACCTGCGCCGTTACGGCCTACCAGACAGACACGTTCGTTATCTTCGATATGCAGCTCTGCATTATCGAGAAGCGGTGCGTCGCTGAAGGACAGCCACGCGCCATGCATACTAATTAATGACATTTACTTTTCCTTTCAGGCGGCGGTGATCAGCCAGCAGTTGTGGATCTGACGGTTACGGGCAAAATCCTGGGACAGGGTTTTTTGACTGATTTCTTGTGCTTTCAGCCCCAGTTGTTCCAGCCCTTCATGATCCATGCGGAAGCCGCGTTTGTTGTTCGAGAACATAATGGTGCCGCCTTTACGCAGCATCCTTTTGAGATCCTTCATCAGCGCCAGATGGTCGCGCTGCACATCAAAAGACTCTTCCATGCGTTTGGAGTTAGAGAAGGTCGGCGGATCGATAAAGATCAGATCGAACTGTTCATCCGATTCGCGCAGCCAGCCCAGCACGTCGGCCTGCAGCAGACGGTGCGCCCGGCCAGTGAGGCCGTTGAGACGCAGGTTACGCTCTGCCCACTCCAGATAGGTGCGGGACATATCCACCGTGGTGGTCGTGCGTGCGCCACCCAGACCCGCATGCACGCTGGCGCTGCCGGTATAGGAGAAGAGGTTCAGGAAGTCTTTACCTTTGCTCATCTGGCCCAGCATACGACGGGCGATACGGTGGTCGAGGAACAGACCGGTATCAAGATAGTCTGTCAGGTTCACCCACAGGCGGGCGTTATATTCGCCCACTTCGATAAACTCGCCCTTGCTGTTCATCTTCTCGTACTGATTTTTACCCTTCTGACGCTCACGGGTTTTGAGGATCAGCTTGTTCGGGGCGATATTCAGTACGCTGATGGTTGCAGCGATGATATCAAGCATACGCTGACGCGCTTTCTGCGGATCAACGGTTTTCGGTGGGGCATACTCCTGCACGACCACCCAATCGCCGTAGCGGTCGACCGCCACGTTGTACTCCGGCAGATCGGCATCATACAGGCGATAGCACTCAATCCCTTCCTGCTTCGCCCATTTTTCGAATTTTTTCAGGTTTTTACGCAGACGGTTGGCGTAATCTTCCGCAATGCTGGCTGGCTTGCTGTCGGCTTCTTTTTCGGCCAGGTGATAATTCTTCTGCACACAGTCCAGCGGGCCGTTTTTGGCTTTGAACTGGCGCTCGGCGCGCAGCTGCAGGCAGCTCAACAGCTCCGGCGAGGCGCTGAACAGCGACAGATTCCAGCCGCCAAACAGATCTTTCATGGTGCGACCCAACAGGCTGTGCAGGGCAATCAGCGCCGGTTCGCTGTCCAGACGTTCGCCGTAAGGCGGGTTGCTGATCACCGTGCCGTACGGGCCTTTTGGCAGTGGGTTGGTGAGCTGGGAGACATCTTTCACCTCAAAGGAGACCAGATCTCCAATCCCGGCGCGACGGGCGTTGCTGCGCGCGCGTTCAATCACGCGGCTATCGCTGTCAGAGCCGTAGAAACGGGACTCATACGCTGCCAGACCTGCGCGCGCACGGGTCTGCGCTTCGGCTTTGACATCCTGCCAGGTGGCTTCGTCGTGCTGTGCCCAGCCTTTAAAGCCCCACTGGCCGCGGTGCAGGCCCGGTGCGCGATCGGTCGCCAGCATGGCCGCTTCAATCAGTAGCGTACCGGAACCGCACATCGGGTCGAGCAGCGGCGTACCCGGCTGCCAGCCGGAACGCATCACAATGGCCGCCGCCAGGTTCTCTTTGATCGGCGCGATACCTGCCCGGTCGCGGTAACCGCGCTGATGCAGGCCTTCGCCACACAGATCCAGCGCGATACTGGCGATCTCTTTGTTCAGACGCACGTTGATACGCAGGTCAGGGTTTTCACGATCGACGTTCGGACGTTCAAGATTTTTACGGGTGAAGCAGTCAACGATGGCATCTTTGACCTTCAGCGCGCCATACTGGCTGTTGCGGATCTCGTCATTCAGGCCGCTGAAGTGCACGGCAAAAGTGGCGCCCCGGGGCAAAAATCTCTGTCCAGTCGATAGTCTGCACGCCCAGATAAAGATCGAGATCGCTGTAAACCTTGCACTCTCTCATCGGCAACATGATGCGTGAGGCCAGGGCGACTCCACATCAGGCTCTGGTAAATAAGCCGCGTGTCGCCCTGAAAATGGACCCCACCCTGAACCACCTGGCACTCTTGCGCACCCAGGTTTTCCAGTTCAGTTTTTAACAGCTCTTCCAGCCCACGGGCCGTACTGGCAAACAGAGAATTCATATCGTCACTTTTACTCTAAGAAAATTGCTGCGCATTATAGCCAATCCAGGCGCTATGTCATAAAGTTGAGGGCTTATTTTCATTTGAGGGAGCGGTGCCGTGGCGACGTTATCCAGGCTTTTCATTCATCCGGTCAAATCCATGCGCGGTATTGGGCTGACGCATGCCTTCGCAGACGTCAGCGGTTTTGCGTATGATCGCACTTTTATGATCACAGAACCGGATGGCACCTTTATTACCGCACGCCAGTTCCCACAGATGGTTCGTTTCACCCCGGCCCCGGTTCAGGACGGCCTGCATCTTACCGCACCAGACGGTTCCAGTAGTCTTGTTCGCTTCAGCGATTTTGCCCCTGCGGATGCGCCTACCGAAGTATGGGGCAACCACTTTACCGCGCGTATCGCCCCCGACGCGATCAACCGCTGGCTGAGCGAATTCTTTTCGCGCCCGGTACAGCTCCGCTGGGTCGGGCCTGAAATGACGCGACGCGTTAAAGATTTTGCCGCGGTTCCGCTGTCGTTTGCCGACGGCTTCCCGTTCCTGCTCACTAACGACGCCTCCTTGCGCGACCTGCAAAAGCGCTGCCCGGCCAGCGTGCAGATGGAGCAGTTCCGCCCGAATCTGGTGGTCACAGGCGCAACGGCCTGGGAAGAGGATAGCTGGAAAGTGATCCGCATCGGGGAGGTTATCTTTGACGTGGTGAAACCCTGCAGCCGCTGCATCTTTACTACCGTCAGCCCGGAAAAAGGACAAAAGCACCCTGCCGGTGAACCGCTAAAAACGCTGCAATCTTTTCGCACTGCACAGGATAACGGCGATGTCGATTTTGGTCAGAACCTGATCCCGCGCAGCAGCGGGGTGATCCGCGTAGGCGACGAAGTGGAAATTCTCTTCACAGGGCCAGGCCGGATCTACGGCGCAGGGGCTGAGGAAGAGGCTATCGAAGTAGAGACGCAGCCCGCGACGGCTGTCACTATTCAGTGGCAGGGTCAGACGATCCGTGGCAACAATCAGCAGGTATTACTGGAACAGCTTGAACAGGCCGGTATTCGTGTGCCCTATTCCTGCCGGGCGGGGATCTGCGGATGCTGTCGCATTACCCTGGTCGAAGGCGAAGTAACGGCGTTGAAGAAATCGGCTATCGGCCAGTGACGGCACGATTCTGTGCTGCAGCTGCGTACCGAAAAGTGCGTTACAGCTGGAAGCTTAAACAGCCTGCTCGAGGCTGAAACAGACCGGCTGCGGTTTTAGCCGGTCATTCATCACTTTAATCGGGTCGCCCAGCTGCATGGTGCGCCCGGCGATGGTCACCGATGGCTGCGCCAGTAAACAGAGCGCGGCATTATCGCCCGGCTCCACCACCAGCAAATTCACCTGTTCTGCATTCTCACTCAGGCTGACGCACGCAGCATCGCCGGTGACGGGAGACCAGCGCTCGTTGTGAGCAAGAAAGTGCCAGCTTTTCGGCATCTGAGGTTTAAGGAAGCGGATCGCCACCAGCGCATTGAGCACCAGCTCGGCGCGTTGTTCTTTCGACAGTTCGAGGTCACGACACTTCTCTTCAAAAGAGAAATAGAGTGCAGCATCATCAACGCAAAAACCGGTATCGGCAAAGGCATCCGGGGTCAACATCCTGCGGGCAAAACGAGAACGAAACAACATACCATTGGCCAGATCGAGCATCATGCGATCGTGCTCGTCACAGAAATACCAGCGCCAGTTATCGTCAGGTTTAATTCGCATTTGTCTCTCCCGTTCCTAAAACGTCCTGTCGTAAGAAAGTCCTGTATTGCCGCTTCGCTTTTTAAACTTCAATAATCAAAGACCACAATGTCTAATAAAGCAACAGTCCGGGAATATAAAACAACCAGAGCTGGAAATAAAGCCCTGGTTGTGAGTCATGATAAAAGATTAGATATGATTAACGATTTCTTTAATCAGCGGTGGGCCTTTGAAAATAAAGCCCGAATATATCTGCACCAGCGAAGCGCCAGCCGCCATTTTCTCGCGCGCGGCCATCACTGAATCAATTCCCCCCACCCCAATAATTGGCAGGCGGCCCTTCAATTCTTCTGACAAACGACGAATAATTTCAGTGCTTTTTAACTGCACCGGACGCCCGCTCAGGCCGCCCATTTCGTCGCAATATTTCATCCCCTTCACTAAAGAACGGTCGAGGGTCGTATTAGTGGCAATAACGCCATCAATATTATGGCGAACTAAACTGTCGGCCACCTGTGCCAGCTCTTCTTCGGTCAGATCCGGGGCGATTTTAACAGCCACCGGCACATATTTATGGTGGGTCGCCTGGAGTTCATTTTGCTTATTTTTGATGGCGACTAACAAATCGTCGAGCGCTTCACCATATTGCAGCGTGCGCAGGCCTGGGGTGTTAGGTGAAGAGATATTCACCGCAATATACCCGGCGTAGGCGTAGACTTTTTCCATACAAATCAGATAGTCATCTTTGCCCTGCTCTACCGGCGTGTCTTTATTTTTGCCGATATTAATGCCCAGAACGCCATCGAAATGCGCTTTCTTCACATTCTCGACCAGATGATCGACACCGAGGTTATTAAAGCCCATGCGGTTGATCAGCCCTTCGGCCTCCACCAGACGGAACAGGCGCGGCTTGTCGTTACCCGGCTGTGGACGTGGCGTGACGGTGCCAATTTCAATGGAGCCAAAGCCCATCGCACCCAGTGCATCGATGCACTCGCCGTTTTTATCCAGCCCTGCTGCCAGACCCAGTGGGTTTTTAAAGGTTAATCCCATGCAGGTGACCGGCTTCTCCATCACTCTCTGGCGCACCAGCGCTTCAAGCGGGGGTTCCCGTAATACGGCGTAATTGCTGGAATGTAAATTCATGAGCGCGCTCAGGATCGAGCTGGAAAAGGGCTTTACGAACGAAGGGTAGTACATGAACTCTCCTGGATTCCCGGTGTGCAAACCGGGGGCGTATTATCTGCGATTGCAGCGGGAAAGGGAATTGACCTGGGGGCAAAAAAAGCGCCCTGCCGCGCAATCGTTTACTTTTCATTCCTCCTTTATTCATTTTTTGGCATTTATTCTGCAGATAAATCATTTAGTGGAATAAGTCAGCAATGCCACACTACCAACAAATGTTATCAATGTTAGATAAAAGCAAACAATTGGTTATAAGGAGCATTTATGCGCGTCATTACGTTGGCTGGCAGTCCGCGATTCCCTTCCCGCTCCAGCGCGCTGCTGGAGTACGCCCGGGAGCAACTCACTTCGCTGGATGTTGAGGTGTTCCACTGGAATCTGCATAACTTTGTCCCGGAAGATCTTCTTTATGCGCGTTTCGACAGCCCGGCGCTAAAAACCCTGAATGAGCAGCTTAAAGATGCCGACGGGCTGATCGTCGCAACGCCGGTCTATAAAGCCTCGTTTTCCGGTGCCCTGAAAACCCTGCTCGACCTGCTGCCGGAGCGCGCGCTGGAAGGCAAAATTGTCCTGCCCCTGGCGACTGGCGGCACCGTCGCCCACCTGCTGGCGGTAGATTATGCCCTGAAGCCCGTCCTCAGCGCCCTGAAAGCTCAGGAGATCCTGCATGGCGTGTTTGCCGATGATTCGCAGGTGATCGATTACCAGCACAAGCCGCACTTTACCCCGAATTTACAGACCCGTCTCGACAGTGCGCTGGAGACGTTCTGGCAGGCGTTGCACCGCCGCGACGTCCAGGTTCCTGCTTTTGGTCTTCAGAAAGGAGTCGCCCATGTTTAAATCCCTGGTCCGTACCGGCCTCGCAGGGCTTCTGGCCCTTTCTGCCCTGGCGCACGCTGCCGCGTCTGCCCCGGATAGCCTGCGTATCGGCTACCAGAAAGGCAGCGTCAGCATGGTGCTGGCGAAAAGCCACCAGCTGCTGGAAAAACGCTACCCGGACACCAGATTCTCCTGGGTGGAGTTCCCGGCAGGCCCGCAGATGCTGGAGGCGTTGAACGTCGGCAGTATCGATCTCGGCAGCACCGGCGATATCCCGCCCATCTTCGCTCAGGCCGCCGGGGCAGATCTGGTCTACGTTGGCGTGGAGCCGCCCAAACCGAAAGCCGAAGTGATCCTGGTTCCTGAAAACAGCCCGATTAAAACCGTCGCAGACCTTAAAGGTCATAAAGTCGCTTTTCAGAAAGGCTCCAGCTCACACAATCTTTTATTGCGCGCCCTGCAGCAGGCAGGACTGACGTTTAAAGATATTCAGCCGGTTTATCTGTCACCGGCGGATGCGCGCGCCGCCTTCCAGCAAAACAACGTGGATGCCTGGGCCATCTGGGATCCCTACTACTCCGCAGCCCTGTTGCAGGGTGGCGTGAGGGTGCTTAAAGATGGCGAAACCCTGAAACAGACCGGTTCCTTCTACCTTGCCGCTCGCCCTTATGCCGAGAAAAACGGTGAATTTGTTCAGGGCGTCCTGAATACCTTTAGCAAGGCGGATGCCCTGACTCAGAGTCAACGTCAGGCCAGTATCGCCCTGCTGGCAAAAACGATGGGTCTCCCGGAGCCGGTGATTGCCACCTATCTGGATCACCGCCCGCCTACCGTCATCAAACCGGTGGATGCCAATACCGCCGTGTTACAGCAGCAAACCGCTGATCTTTTCTACGACAATCGCCTGGTCCCGAAAAAAATTGATATTCGCGACCGTATCTGGCACCCCACAGCGCTAAAAGGAGATAAGTCATGAGTCTGAATCTGTTCTGGTTTTTACCTACCCATGGTGATGGTCATTATCTTGGCACCGACGAGGGCGCACGCCCGGTGGATCGTGCTTATCTTCAGCAGATAGCCCAGGCGGCAGATCGGATTGGCTTTACCGGGGTGCTGATTCCGACTGGCCGCTCCTGCGAAGATGCATGGCTGGTGGCGGCATCGATGATCCCGGTGACACAACGCCTGAAGTTTCTGGTGGCCCTGCGTCCGAGCGTGACCTCTCCGACGGTGGCCGCACGCCAGGCTGCGACCCTGGATCGCCTGTCGAACGGACGGGCGCTGTTTAACCTGGTTACCGGTAGCGATCCGCAGGAGTTGGCGGGAGACGGTGTCTTCCTGGATCACACCGCGCGCTATGAAGCCTCCGCTGAATTTACCCACGTCTGGCGTCGTCTGCTGGAAGGTGAGAACGTGACCTTCGAGGGCAAACACATTCATGTTCGCGATGCGAAACTCTTCTTCCCGCCGATCCAGCAGCCGCGTCCGCCACTCTATTTTGGCGGTTCATCGGACGTCGCCCAGGACCTGGCCGCCGAGCAGGTAGACCTCTACCTCACCTGGGGCGAGCCGCCGGAACTGGTTAAAGAGAAGATTGAGCAGGTGCGTGCCAAAGCGGCGGCCCGGGGTCGTCAGGTGCGCTTCGGGATCCGTCTGCACGTGATTGTGCGCGAAACCACGGAAGAGGCGTGGCAGGCCGCTGACCGCCTGATCGCCCATCTGGACGACGCCACCATTGCCAAAGCCCAGGCCGCCCTGGCCCGTACCGATTCCGTAGGGCAACACCGGATGGCCTCTCTGCACAACGGCAAGCGAGAGAATCTGGAGATCAGCCCGAACCTGTGGGCGGGCGTGGGGCTGGTGCGCGGCGGTGCGGGCACGGCGTTAGTGGGTGATGGCCCAACCGTCGCGGCGCGGATTAATGAATACGCCGGACTCGGTATCGACAGCTTTATTCTTTCCGGTTATCCGCATCTGGAAGAGGCGTACAAGGTGGGCGAACTTCTGTTCCCGCATCTGGATGTTGCCATTCCTCAGATCCCGCAGCCGCAGCCCCTGTTGCAGCAGGGTGAGGCGATCGCGAATGAATTTATCCCGCGTAAAGTCGCCCAGAGTTAAGGAGATCGCATGGCTAACCCTTCCCGAAAATGGCTGCTGCGCATTGCGCCCTGGCTGCTCCCTGTGGGTATTGTCCTGATCTGGCAGCTGGCCTCCTCCGTGGGTTGGCTGTCGAGCCGCATACTGCCCTCCCCGGAGGGCGTTGTGGCGGCGTTCTGGTCGCTGAGTGCCAGCGGTGAGCTGTGGCAGCATCTGGCGATCAGCTCCTGGCGCGCGGTCATTGGTTTTTCAATCGGTGGATCGATTGGCCTGACGCTGGGTCTGATCAGCGGCCTGTCCCGCTGGGGCGAGCGTCTGCTGGATACTTCCATCCAGATGCTGCGCAACGTGCCGCATCTGGCGCTGATCCCGCTGGTGATCCTGTGGTTTGGTATCGATGAGTCGGCGAAAATTTTCCTCGTCGCCCTCGGCACCCTGTTCCCGATCTACATCAACACCTGGCACGGCATTCGTAATATCGACCGCGGGCTGGTGGAAATGGCGCGCAGCTACGGTTTGTCCGGCTTGGCTCTGTTTATCCATGTCATCCTGCCGGGCGCCCTGCCCTCGATCATGGTTGGCGTGCGCTTCGCCCTCGGCCTGATGTGGCTCACGCTGATCGTGGCGGAAACCATCTCCGCTAACTCCGGTATTGGTTACCTGGCAATGAACGCCCGCGAATTCCTGCAGACCGACGTGGTGGTGTCGCCATTGTTCTTTACGCCCTGCTCGGCAAACTGGCGGATGTGAGCGCCCAGTGGCTTGAACGCCGCTGGCTGCGCTGGAATCCGGCCTACGCGATTAAGGAGGCACACGCATGAATACGGCTCGCTTAAACCAGGGTACGCCGCTGCTGCTCAACGGCGTCACCAAACGCTACGGCGAAAACACCATTCTGAACGAGCTGGAACTGCATATCCCGGCCGGGCAATTCGTGGCGGTCGTGGGCCGCAGCGGTGGCGGTAAAAGCACCCTGCTGCGCCTGCTGGCCGGGCTGGAAGCGCCAGACGGCGGTGAACTGCTGGCCGGGAACACCCCGCTGGCAGAGATCCAGGAAGATACCCGCATGATGTTTCAGGACGCGCGTCTGTTGCCGTGGAAAACGGTGATAGATAACGTCGGGCTGGGGCTGAAGGGTAACTGGAAAGCGCAGGCGTTGCAGGCCCTGGCCGCCGTCGGGCTGGACAATCGCGCAAGTGAGTGGCCTGCTGCCCTTTCCGGTGGGCAAAAACAGCGCGTGGCGCTGGCCAGAGCGCTGATCCATCGCCCGGGGCTGTTGCTGCTGGATGAACCGCTGGGGGCGCTGGATGCGCTGACGCGGATCGAGATGCAGGATCTTATCGTCTCGTTATGGCAGGAGCATGGCTTTACGGTGCTGCTGGTCACTCACGATGTGAGCGAAGCCGTAGCCATGGCCGACCGGGTACTGCTGATTGAGGATGGCAGGATAGGGCTGGATCTGACGGTGGACCTTCCACGCCCTCGCCGGATAGGTTCAGCGCGGCTTGCGGAGCTGGAAGCGGAGGTGTTGGAGCGGGTGATGGCGCGTGGGGTGACGGAGCGTCATTTAGCGACGGCCAATGCCTGATGCGCTTATCCACACGGATAACGTGCAGAGATTAAAAACGGCAACCGAGGTTGCCGTTTTGCTTTTAGCTTACCGCCGGACGTTTACTGTCAGGCCAGCGCTTTACTGATCTTCTCGTACAGATCCCCGGACAGATTCTCCAGTCCTTTCAGCTGCTCCAGTGCAGCACGCATCTTCGCCTGACGTTGCTCATCGTAGCGTTTCAGACGGATCAGCGGCTCAATCAGACGCGACGCCACCTGCGGGTTACGGCTGTTAAGCTCTGTCAGCATCTCCACCATAAACTGGTAGCCGCTGCCATCTTCCGCATGGAAAGCGGCTGGGTTGCTGCTGGCGAAGGCGCCAATCAGGGAACGGACGCGGTTCGGGTTGCTCAGGGTGAATGAGCGGTGGTTGAGCAGGCTGCGCACTTTGTTTACCACGTCGGCTGCCGGGCTGGTGGATTGCAGAATAAACCACTTGTCCATCACCAGACCATCCTGATGCCATTTGTCGTCATACGCCTGCATCAGGGCATCACGGCACGGCAGCTCTGCGGCTACGCTGGCGGCCAGCGCGGCCAGGGCATCGGTCATGTTGTCGGCCGTATGGTACTGCTGGCTGACCAACTCGTTGGCGAGCGTCGTCTCGCCAAACGCCAGATAGCGCAGGCAGGTATTACGCAGCGCGCGCTTGCCGATATCGGCATGCTCAACGCGGTACGCATCCAGCTTGTGGAGGTTGTAAATGGCGAGGAACTCATCCGCCAACTCGGTCGCCAGAGTACGGGTCAGGGCTTCACGCACGGCCACAATCGCAATCGGGTCGATAATCTCAAACAGCTCGGCGATTTCCGTTGCAGACGGCAGGGTCAGAATTTCAGCCGCCAACGCCGGGTCGATCTTCTCATCCAGCAGGATCGCGCGGAACGCATCCGCAACGTGGACGGGCAGAGACAGCGGCTGGCCCTGCTGATGACGGTTCACGTTGAGCTTGATGTAGGTTGCCAGCAGACTCTGCGCAGCATCCCAGCGGGAGAAGTCATTGCGCGCGTGACGCATCAGGAAGGTCAGCTGCTGATCGCTCCACTTGTACTCCAGCTTGACCGGCGCGGAGAATTCGCACAGCAGCGCAGGCACCGGCTGGAAGTAGACGTTATCAAACACGAAGGTCTGCTCGGCCTGAGTCACGTTCAGCACGTTATGTACCGGATGACCGCCTTTTTGCAGCGGGATCACCTTGCCTTCGTTGTCATACAGCTCGATGGCGAACGGAATATGCAGCGGGTGCTTCTCTTCCTGCTCAGCCGTCGGCGGTGTGCGCTGGCTGATGGTCAGGGTGTACTGCTCGGTTTCCGGGTTGTAGTCGTCTTTGACGGTCACAATCGGCGTACCGGCCTGGCTGTACCAGCGGCGGAAATGGACAGATCGACATTAGAGGCATCTTCCATCGCCTGTACGAAATCGTCGCAGGTGGCAGCGCTGCCGTCGTGGCGCTCGAAATAGAGCTGCATCCCTTTCTGGAAATTCGCTTCACCCAGCAGGGTGTGGATCATGCGGATGATTTCAGAACCCTTTTCATAAACCGTCAGGGTGTAGAAGTTGTTCATCTCGATCACTTTATCCGGGCGGATCGGGTGCGCCATCGGGCTGGCATCTTCCGCAAACTGCAGGCCGCGCATGGTGCGCACGTTATTGATGCGGTTTACTGCGCGCGAGCCGAGGTCAGAGCTGAACTCCTGATCGCGGAAGACGGTTAAGCCCTCTTTCAGGCTTAGCTGGAACCAGTCGCGGCAGGTGACGCGGTTGCCGGTCCAGTTATGGAAGTATTCGTGGCCGATAACGCGCTCGATATCGAGGTAATCTTTATCGGTGGCGGTATCGGTACGCGCCAGCACATATTTGGAGTTAAAGACGTTAAGGCCTTTGTTCTCCATCGCGCCCATATTGAAGAAATCAACGGCGACGATCATGTAGATGTCGAGGTCATATTCGAGGCCGAAACGCTCTTCGTCCCACTTCATGGAGTTGATGAGGGAGGTCATCGCCCATGGCGCACGATCGAGGTTGCCGCGATCGACAAACAGCTCCAGCGCCACTTCGCGACCGGAACGGGTGGTGAAGGTGTCACGCAGGACGTCAAAATCACCTGCCACCAGCGCAAACAGGTAGCACGGTTTCGGGAACGGATCCTGCCACTGCACCCAATGACGGCCGTTTTCCAGCTCGCCCTCACCCACGCGGTTGCCGTTGGAGAGCAGGAACGGATAGGTGGCTTTATCGGCGATGATTTTCGTGGTGAAGCGGGCCAGCACATCCGGGCGGTCGAGATACCAGGTAATGTGACGGAAACCTTCGGCTTCACATTGGGTACAGAGCGCGACGCCCGACTGGTATAACCCTTCAAGCGCGGTGTTGGACGCCGGACTGATTTCGTTAACGATGCGTAATGTAAAGCGCTCCGGCAGATTATCGAGCACCAGCTGGTTGTTTTCTTCTTTATAGTCAGTCCATGCGGTGTCGTTTACGTGTATCGACACCAGGATCAGATCTTCGCCATCAAGACGCAGCGGCACTGCCGTGGCGTTATGGCGTGTCACCTGGCTTACCGCCGTGACAACGGTTTTAGTGGCATCCAGGTCAAAAGTCAGATCGATATCGCTAATCAGGTAATCCGGCGCACGGTAGTCGTGGCGGTATTTGGCTTGAGGCTGTTGTGTCATAGAAAACCTTTTGCATCGTTTGTCGAATAACGAGTCAGTCTATTCCTGTTGTGTAAATCGCGCTATGCAGAATGTTCATCTTTTCAGTCACAAACACTCTATTTGCTACATTTTAATAACATGCGGCACGAAATGCACTCGACCCTGGTCCAGGCTTATGGTGTGATCGGGGTTCAATAAATCGCTAAACAAGGTATACTCCAGCGGTTTCATTAGTCGTTTATTGTACTAAACGCTCCCGTGAGAGGATGCTACTGCGCACCTATGACTCGATTCGCTTCACCTGTTCTGCATACGCTGCTGGATACCGACGCGTATAAATTGCATATGCAGCAAGCCGTTTTTCACCACTACCACGACGTACAGGTCGCGGCTGAGTTCCGCTGCCGTGGTGATGATTTGCTTGGGATCTATGCTGATGCCATTCGTGAGCAAGTCGACGCTATGCAACATCTTCGTCTGCGGGACGAGGAATTCCAGTGGCTTTCCGGCCTGCCTTTCTTTAAAGAAGACTACCTGCAATGGCTGCGGAATTTCCGCTATGACCCGGCCCAGGTTCAGATCAGCAATGATAACGGCAAGCTGCATATTCGCCTGGAAGGCCCGTGGCGCGAAGTGATCATGTGGGAAGTGCCGCTGCTGGCGGTGATCAGCGAGCTGGTACACCACTTCCGTTCCCCGGAGGTCAGCGTTGATCAAGCGCTGGATACCCTGGAACATAAGCTGGTTGATTTTGCCCAACTGACCGACTCGCTGGATATGTCGCGTTTCCGGCTGATGGATTTTGGCACCCGCCGTCGTTTCTCCCGCGAGGTGCAGCAGGCCATCGTCGAACGGCTGCAGCAGGAGCCGTGGTTTGTCGGCACCAGTAATTACGATCTGGCCCGCCGCCTGAACCTGACCCCAATGGGCACCCAGGCGCATGAGTGGTTCCAGGCGCATCAGCAGATCAGCCCGGAACTGGCCACCAGCCAGCGTGCGGCGCTGGCGGCCTGGCTTGAAGAATACCCGGACCAGCTCGGCATCGCCTTAACCGACTGTATTACCATGGATGCCTTCCTGCGTGATTTCGGCCCGGAGTTCGCCACCGCCTATCAGGGGCTGCGCCATGACTCAGGGGATCCGCAGGAGTGGGGCGAGAAAGCCATTGCCCATTATCAAAAGTTAGGCATCGATCCGATGAGCAAAGTGCTGGTCTTCTCCGATAATCTCGACCTGCCAAAAGCGGTAGGCTTGTACCGGCACTTCTCTTCACGCGTAAACCTGGCCTTTGGCATCGGCACCCGGTTGACTTGCGATATTCCTCAGGTAAAACCGCTGAATATCGTCATTAAACTGGTGGAATGTAACGGTAAGCCGGTGGCAAAACTCTCCGACAGCCCGGGCAAAACTATTTGCCATGACAAAGCTTTCGTACGCGCACTGCGTAAAGCGTTCGACCTGCCACAGATAAAAATCGCCAGTTGATCCTTTCAGGGAGTCTGCCCGGCTCCCTTTCTCATTTATTTCTTATTTCTTTTCTTATCAGAGCGAAATCTGCTTGTCTGATGGCGGATGCCAGGTAACATAGATATCCCCCCATTGAAGGGGATACAGATTTTATTTTTGGACTACATAGAGAGATTATTATGAGCGTTGTGCCTGTAGCCGACGTACTCCAGGGCCGCGTAGCCGTTGACAGCGAAGTCACCGTGCGCGGATGGGTGCGTACCCGCCGAGATTCAAAAGCTGGCTTTTCATTCCTCGCCGTTTATGACGGTTCCTGCTTTGATCCTGTACAGGCCGTTATTAATAATTCTCTGCCCAATTACAATCAGGAAGTGCTGCGTCTGACCACCGGCTGTTCCGTGGTTGTCACCGGTAAGATCGTGGCCTCTAAGGGCCAGGGTCAGAGCTTTGAACTGCAGGCCACCTCAATTGAAGTGACCGGCTGGGTTGAAGATCCGGATACTTACCCGATGGCGGCAAAACGCCACAGCATCGAATATCTGCGTGAAGTGGCTCACCTGCGTCCGCGTACCAACATGATTGGTGCCGTGGCCCGTGTGCGTCACACTCTGGCGCAGGCGCTGCACCGTTTCTTTGACGAACAGGGCTACTTCTGGGTCTCCACCCCGCTGATTACCGCCTCCGACACCGAAGGCGCTGGCGAGATGTTCCGCGTCTCCACGCTGGACATGGAAAATCTGCCGCGCACGCCGGAAGGCAAAGTGGACTACGACAAAGATTTCTTTGGCAAAGAGTCCTTCCTGACCGTATCTGGCCAGCTGAACGGCGAAACCTACGCCTGCGCACTGTCCAAAATCTACACCTTCGGCCCAACCTTCCGTGCCGAGAACTCCAACACCAGCCGTCACCTGGCGGAATTCTGGATGCTGGAACCGGAAGTGGCCTTCGCCAACCTCGATGACGTAGCTGGCCTCGCGGAAGCGATGCTGAAATATGTCTTTAACGCGGTGCTCACCGAGCGCGCTGACGACATGAAATTCTTCGCCGAGCGCGTCGACAGCGATGCAATCTCCCGTCTGGAGCGTTTCGTCTCTGCTGATTTTGCGCAGGTCGATTACACCGATGCGGTGACGATCCTCGAAAATTGCGGTCAGAAATTTGAGAACCCGGTTTACTGGGGTGTTGACCTCTCCTCCGAGCACGAACGCTACCTGGCCGAGAAACACTTCAAAGCCCCGGTGGTCGTGAAAAACTATCCGAAAGACATTAAGGCGTTCTATATGCGCCTTAACGAAGACGGGTAAAACCGTTGCCGCGATGGACGTCCTTGCCCGGGCATCGGTGAAATTATCGGTGGTTCTCAGCGTGAAGAGCGTCTGGATGTGCTGGATGCGCGTATGGCTGAGATGGGCCTCAATAAAGAGGACTACTGGTGGTATCGCGATTTACGCCGTTACGGCACCGTACCGCACTCCGGTTTCGGTCTCGGCTTCGAGCGTCTGATCGCTTACGTGACCGGTGTTCAGAACGTGCGTGACGTTATTCCTTTCCCGCGTACCCCGCGCAACGCCACCTTCTGATTCAGTAACACTCAATGGCCAGCCTCTGCTGGCCATTATTTTATTCTGCACTGTCAAATTTTGTCAGTTGAAAGTCATTATCCTTAAAGCGCAACCCCGCAAAATCCTCTCCACTGTTACGCTTTATTTCCATGAAATATCTTTGCACACAAAATAAACCACAGTCTTATTGCGCCTAATACTTATCTCAAGCATTAGCACATTTTTCGTACAAAAATACGGCTATCCAGATGTCCATCTTCAACGATAAGAAAAATAGTGTGCTAATGCTTCGGATCATAAAAAAAGTCGTTAGCTGAAATTAAGATAAGCAATTCATATAGATAGAATTAGTCGAGCTTTAATTTTGACCATTCAACTCTGAACTTTGAGATGCTTCACAAAGTTCCTTAAAATACATCTTTTGTTACACATATTTTCTTCTTGTAACTGATTCTTTAGGTTTGTAGCACATTCAGGCTAGCGAAACGTGGATTTGAATGGAAAGATGCCTGTCAGACACATAAAGACACCAAACTCCTCATCAATAGTTCCGGAAATATTTATTGACAGAATTTATTGACGGCAGTGCGGAGTGTCATAAAAAAACCAATGAGGGTAATAAATAATGATGAAGCGCAATATCCTGGCAGTGGTTATCCCTGCCCTGCTGGCAGCCGGTGCAGCTAACGCAGCAGAAATCTATAACAAAAACGCTAACAAGCTGGACTTCTACGGTAAAGCAGTAGGCGAACACCAGTGGACCACTAACGGTGATACTTCTAACGCTGACACCACCTATGCGCGTATCGGCTTTAAGGGTGAAACCCAGATTAATGACCAACTGGCTGGTTACGGTCAGTGGGAATACAACATGGACGCCTCCGGTCAGGGAAGGCAAACAGGGTACTAAAACCCGTCTGGCATTCGCAGGCCTGAAAGCCGGTGAATACGGTTCATTCGATTACGGTCGTAACTACGGCGTGTTCTACGATGCGCTGGCTTCTACGATATGTTCGTTATCTGGGGCGGCGACTCCCTGGCTGCATCCGACAACTTCATGACTGGCCGTAGCACCGGTCTGGCTACCTACCGTAACTCTGACTTCTTCGGTCTGGTTGACGGCCTGGCGCTGGGTCTGCAGTACCAGGGCACAAACACGTCTAACCACGATACCGAGCGTCAGAACGGCGACGGCGGCAGCTACTCTCTGGGTTATGACTTCGCTGAAGGCTTCAACGTAACTGCAGCCTACTCTAACTCCGATCGTACTGCTGCGCAGAGCCGAGACGGTAAAGGCGAACGTGCTGAAGGCTGGGCAAACCTCCCTGAAGTATGACGCAAACAACCTGTACGCAGCGGTAATGTACGGCGAATCTCAGAACATGACTCGTGAAAACGACAGCCAGTTCGCTAACAAGACTCAGAACGTTGAAGCTGTGGTTCAGTACCAGTTCGACTTCGGTCTGCGTCCATCCGTGGGTTACGTACAGTCCAAAGGTAAAGATCTGGACTGCTCGTAACGGTTTCAGCGGTGGCGATGCTGACCTGGTGAAATACGTAGAAGTGGGTACCTGGGTACTACTTCAACAAGAACATGAACGTGTACGCTGCGTACCGCTTCAACCTGCTGGACGACAACAACTACACTGAAGCAACTGGCCTGTCTACCGACGACCAGGCGGGTGTTGGTATCGTTTACCAGTTCTAATCAGTACACCACTTTGTTATATGTCTAAAAAACAGGGCTTCGGCCCTGTTTTTTTATGCCTGAAAGCTAAAAATGGCGACTTTTGAAAAGCCGCACGCTTTTTGTAGCAAACGGTTGGCATTTTGTAGAACTATCGTTAACCTGATAGCGGATTTCACTTCCGTAACCACAATGGAACTTCGTCATGTTTGAGAACATTACCGCCGCCCCTGCCGACCCAATTCTGGGCCTGGCCGATCTGTTTCGTGCCGATGACCGCCCTGGAAAAATCAACCTGGGTATTGGTGTCTATAAAGATGAGACCGGCAAGACCCCGGTACTGACCAGCGTTAAAAAAGCTGAGCAGTATCTGCTGGAAAACGAAAATACCAAAAACTACCTCGGCATCGACGGTATTCCGGAATTTGGTCGTTGCACTCAGGAGCTGCTGTTCGGCAAAGGCAACGCGATTATCAACGATAAACGCGCCCGCACCGCACAGACCCCTGGCGGTACTGGCGCCCTGCGCGTGGCAGCGGATTTCCTCGCTAAAAATACCAGCGTAAAAACGGTCTGGGTGAGCAATCCAAGCTGGCCGAACCATAAGAGCGTTTTCAACTCTGCTGGTCTGGAAGTGCGTGAATATGCTTACTACGACGCGGCGAATCACGCTCTCGACTTTGACGGTCTGCTGGCCAGCCTGAGCGAAGCGCAGGCGGGTGATGTGGTTCTGTTCCATGGCTGCTGCCATAACCCAACCGGCATCGATCCTACGCTTGAGCAGTGGGAACAGCTGGCGAAGCTGTCCGTCGAAAAAGGCTGGCTGCCGCTGTTCGACTTCGCCTACCAGGGCTTTGCCCGTGGCCTGGAAGAAGATGCCGAAGGCCTGCGCGCGTTCGCTGCGCTGCATAAAGAGCTGATTGTTGCCAGCTCCTATTCCAAGAACTTCGGTCTGTACAATGAGCGCGTAGGTGCCTGTACGCTGGTCGCTGCCGATGAGCAGACTGTCGATCGTGCGTTCAGCCAGATGAAATCCGTTATTCGCGCCAACTACTCCAACCCACCGGCTCACGGTGCGTCTGTGGTGGCAACCATTCTCAGCAATGACGCACTGCGCGCTATCTGGGAACAGGAGCTGAACGACATGCGTCAGCGTATTCAGCGCATGCGCCTGCTGTTCGTGAATACCCTGGCGGAAAAAGGCGCGAATCGCGACTTCAGCTTCATCATCAAGCAGAACGGCATGTTCTCCTTCAGTGGCCTGACCAAAGATCAGGTTCTGCGTCTGCGTGAAGAGTTTGGCGTGTACGCGGTGGCTTCTGGTCGTGTTAACGTGGCGGGTATGACGCCGGATAACATGGCGCCACTGTGCGAAGCAATCGTCGCGGTGCTGTAATGCTTTAAGCCGGGCGACACTGCGGTTGCCCGGCTACATGATGCAGGCCCGGTAAGCGCAGCGCCACCGGGCAAAAAAAAGCCTGCTTTGAGCAGGCTTTTTTATTTGTTCGTTACCAGACCGGCAGTTCATCCTGGAGGAACGGATTATGCAGCCGTTCGTAGCCCAGGGTGGACATCGGGCCGTGGCCGGAAATAAAGGTCACATCATCGCCCAACGGCAATAACTTCTCTTTGATGGAGCGAATCAGCTGACCGTGATCGCCACGGGGGAAATCGCTGCGCCCTACTCCGCCTTTGAAGATCACGTCGCCGGAAATCAGCAGACGCGACTGGTCATCAAAGAAGACAATATGGCCTGGCGTATGTCCGGGGCAATGGAATACCTGTAAAGTCACATTACCGACGCTGACGCGCTCACCTTCATTCAGCCAGCGATCGGGCGTAAAAGGCAGACATTCATCCAGACCGAACATACGGCTTTGTGCCGGCAGGCCCTGCAGCCAGAACTCATCTTCTTTTTCCGGGCCTACGATCGGCACACCATAATGTTGCGCCAGCTCGGCCGCAGCCCCCACATGATCGAGGTGACCGTGAGTCAGTAAAATCTGCATTAAGGTCACGCCAGCGGCTGCGACTTCCTGTTTGATTTTATCTGCATCACCACCGGGATCGACCAGGGCTGCCAGTTTGGTTTGCTCACACCAGATAAGCGAACAGTTCTGGGAGAACGCGGTGACCGGAATAATACGATAGTTCATACTGCTCCTGATTTCGTTATTACCAGTGCCGCAATGGCCCGGTATCAATATGCACAAAGTTGCTACGTGGGTAATATCCTACACCACCTGCGCGCATAGATAACGCAGCTTTGCGAACATTGGCTAACGAAACGCCTTCCAATATGGAAATCCATCGCCTGCCCTTTGGTGTGATAACTTTTTTTAGCGACCCCACGGCTGTGGGCGCGTAATTCGTTATTCGTATCAAGGGAGCGGTAACCAGAGATCAGCTGGACCGGTTTACGGGTTCCCAGCAGGCCCTGCAGGCGGTAAAGCTGATCGAATAATCCTGGATCGATGGCTTTAATCTTATTTGCGCGGAAATCACGGAAAAAGTGATTCAGCTTTGCTAATTCATCCTGAATATAGCCCCGTCCATCAAAAAACTCGGCTTTGATAGTCTCACCTGTATGCAGGTTATTGAGCGTCAAAATACGAGGTCTGGGGGTGGAGAGCGTGGCAAATGATGGCGTCGGTAAGATGGCAGCGCTCAGCGCAATGCCCCCTAACGCCAGCAACTTACGGCGATTAGCGTCGAATTTGTCCATGATAATCAGGTCTACAGGTCAGTGTTATCGTATATATGCAATACAGCGCACGAAAGGCACCTTACCGGGCAAACCTGTCAGCGTCAAGGTAGCAAAACCAGGAAATACGGGGCTTGCAGCCGCAAGCCCCGTATCTTTTCACCACTTAAAACAGCAGAATTTTCCGAACTTGTTCATTTATCTGATCAATTGTTCAGCCTTTGTCAGGATTTGGGTATTAGATCGGGCAATCTCATCGTAATTGTAAATATCTGTACGATACTGGGTTCGACCGTCCTTACCCACGAAGGCAGTCAGATAGTACAGATTAACCGGAATATTTTGGCGGATATTCACATAACGCGTGTCGCCTTGCTTCAGCGCGTCGGAGATACGTGTGTCGTTCCACCCTGCATCCTGTAACAGCATGTTAGCCAGTTCAGACGCCTTATTTACACGTACACAACCGGAGCTAAGTGCACGAACGTCTTTCTGGAACAGGTTGTGGTTAGGCGTATCGTGCAGATAGATGGCATCCGAGCTAGGCATATTGAATTTATACCGCCCCAACGAGTTATGCGCCCCAGGTGCCTGCTGGAAACGGAATGGCAGATTCGCAGGGGTAATGGTCGCCCAGTCTACTCGCCACGGATCGATGGCCTCTTTACTGTTCCAGCCTCGCAGCACGGTGTAGTTGTGACGTTCAAGATAACCCGGGTCATTCCACACTTTCGGCAGAATATCTTTGCGCGCCAGCGTCGGAGGCACGTTCCATGGCGGGTTAACCACCACGTTATTCAGCGCGCTGCTCATCATCGGCGTTTTACGATCCGGGCGACCGACAATCACTCTTGATGCCAGCACCTCATTGCCGTTCTGATAATAGACCAGTGAAAAGGCCGGGATATTCACCATAATGCCGGTAGAGAGTGTTCCCGGCAGCAGGCGCAGACGCTGGATGTTCAGCGCCAGTACCCCGGCACGCTGGGCAGGGGTGAGATTCAGCGCATCACGGGTGCCCTGGCCAATAACGCCATCCGCACCCAGCCCCTGAGTGATCTGGAAGGCTTTTACCGCCTCGACAAGGCTGCGGTCATAGGAAGCGGGTTTGCTGGAGACGGGCTTCGTTTTCTTTTCGAGGGCCGGGGCGGACGGGCTGACCACCACGCTTTGCGAATCGTCACCCGGCAGAGCAATTTTAGGTCCACCGTCGAGTACGCCGGAGCGTTTCAGGATTTCACGCAGGGCCGGTACGTCGCTGCTCCACTGCCCTGGACTCAATTTGGTGGTGCTCCGTAGCTGCGGCCAGGGTTTCGTATCGGCCACCAGTTCCAGCAGTGATTCGTGCATCACCGCATACTGCGGATGGGTCGGCGCAAGACCGGCAATGAAATGTGGCACCGTCCCGTTATCCAGTGCCAGCTGCCACTGGTTTATCACTGACAGCGGCGGTGTTGCCATCTTGTACGGCTTGGTGCTGTAGAGCCAGCGGTTACCGTTGACCGGGATCCCCGCCACAAACTGCAGATAGCCCATCATGGCATCCGACAGAATCACGTCCCGCGCCATTCCGGTTATCGCAGGCTGGGTCAGCAGTTCCACCCAGGCAGTAAATTGCGGCTGGAAACCGGCGATAGCGACTTCAGCAAGCTGTTGCTGGAACGCCCGCACGGCCTCGCGATCGTCCCACATAGGTTTCATGTCGCGGGCGGCATACAGCAGCGTAAGCTGGTTGAGATAGACCGGGGAGTATCCCGCAGGCAGGGCCGACAGCAACTGTTCGCGGCGTTGTTCCGCGCTGACATCGGCAGGCAGCGGTCGAATCCCGGCCATGATGGCGGTGGCTGGCGATTGATCCAGCGGTTGTGACAGCGACGTAGGCTGCGCGCCCATAGTGGCGGAGCTGTCGACAGGAACCAGTTCGGGCTCATCGGCCCGGGCGTTAAACAGTGGAGCCACTACTACTGTCAGGCATAAACTGAGTGCTGACAGCTGACGACCATACATTTTATTCAGCAACATCCCTTGCCCCCCTGTTTGCTTTACGTCGCGCCCTCATCACCGGGGCTTCATTTTCATTATAGGAAGACAGACCGGTACCAGCCTTGCCTTATGTAAAGAAGTTTAAAGTTAACGCAGCCGCCAGTACAAGCTCAAGGTAAAAAAAAGGCGGCCCGAAGGCCGCCATGGGTAATTTTAGGAATCTTCAGGAAGCGTCAGCCGTTCCCGGGAGGGATTCCGGGGGCTGCGGGGCAAAACCGCGCAGACCGACAACGTGAACGTGCTCGCTGTTCTGGTAGACCTTACGCACCAGTTTATAGGTGGTGCCTTTCTCCGGGCTGATGTTTTCCGGCGCCGCGATAATCAGCTGCATATCCAGACGGTCGCACAGCTCAAACAGTGTGGCGATGGAGCGGGCATCCAGACGTGCCGCTTCATCGAGGAACAGCAGGCGGCATGGCGAGATATCTTTGCCGCGCAGACGCCGGGATTCGTCTTCCCAGCTCTGTACCACCATCACCAGAATCGACATCCCGGTGCCGATAGCTTCACCGGTAGACAGCGCACCCGATTCTGCACGCAGCCAGCCGTCTGAGCCACGGTTAACTTCCACTTCCATCTCCAGATAGTTGCGGTAGTCCAGCAGCTCCTCACCGATGGTTTGCGGTGTACGCTGGCCCATGTCGATTTGCGGGTTCAGGCGCTGATACAGCTTCGCCAGCGCTTCGGAGAAGGTCAGGCGGTTACTGTTGAACAGATCCTGATGCTGCTCGTGCTGTTCAGCCAGTACGTCCAGCAGCGTGGCGTGGGCTTCACGCACGTTGACGTTCAGTCGCACACTGTTGACCTGGCCGAAGGAGACGCTCTGCAGACCCTGGTTCAGCTGACGGATTCGGTTCTGCTCGCGCTGGATCGTCTTACGGATGATATTGGCCACGCTGCGGGAGCTGATCGCCAGCTTCTGCTCACGGGAGGTCAGCTCTTCCGTCAGACGGCCCAACTCGATTTCCATCTGTTTCGATGGCTTCGACCGGATCGTCGGTGCGGATGATATCCTGACGAATACGCTCGCGCAGATGCTGATAGACCGCCACGAAGAACTGAATTTTGCGCTCAGGGCGTTTCGGATCTTCAGACATGCGCAGCACATCGCGCAGGTGTTCGTTATCTGCTACCGCCAGACGCAACGCACCCAGTGCCTTATCCGACATGGAACGCAGTTCGTCGCCAGAAAGATAGGCCAGCTCGCGGCGGTGCAGACGACGTTCAACGCCGTTGTCTTTCACCATCCGCATCACGGCGCACCAGCCCGCTTTGGCGGTGACGACCTGCTCACGCTTCTCGTGGTAGTCGCGCTCCAGCTTGCGCAGACGACGTGTCAGGTTATCCATCTCCGCTTCGCAGAAAGTGAGCGCTTTTTCCAGCTGGTTGCGGCGCGCACGGTTGTTGCTGAGCTGGGCATGCAGTTCGTCGCGACGGATACGCGCCCGCTCCTCTGCCCCGCTGTCGGCCCGCACGCCGATATCCTGCAATTCTTTATGCAGGTCGGTCAGCAGCTCTTTCTTGGTATCAAAGGAGCTTTTCAGCGATGCCAGCACCTGGCTGTACTGGCTCAGCTGCGCGGCATGGCTACGCATCGCTTCACGGGCGCGGGTACGTTCCGTTTCCGCCTGCTCCAGACGCTGGCGCAGCTTCTCGTTCAGATCGCTATTACCGTTCAGCATTTCCGCCGAGTCGGAGTAGCTGAAGTGCGCCCGGCGCTGGGCCACTTCGGTCAGGGCAAACGCCTGCTGACGGGCTTCGCGCTGAACCTGCTGTGACCAGGCGTAATCTTCTTTTAGCTGTTCATACTGCTCGGGATCGCTTTGCAGAACTGACAGCAGCGGTTCGAGTTTCGCCAGTTGGTTGCCATGCTGCTGCACAAAGCGCGCGGCTTCCTGCGCTTCGTCGAGACGCTCCTGGATCTCATCAACACGATCGGCAAGGGTGTCATCCGCCAGCAGGTTAAGGCGCGGCAGGATGCGGTTCAGCGCAGCGACACCCTCTTTAGCCTGTTCGAACTGAACGCGGCTCTGCTGGTTATCGTTTTTCGTGCGCGGAAAGCGCCCGCTCAAGCTCGGTACGACGGGTCGTGAACTTGCGGATCTCCGCCTCTGGATCGGCTTCAAACGCCACCGCCAGATGGCTACCGATAAAGCGGCTAAACGCCTGGTGCAGACGCTGGGTTTTCTGGACATCGAAAGAGAGCGTGGCGAAGCGCTCAGACAGCGCCTCACGCTCGGTATGCAGGCTCTCGATGCGGCTTTCACGTGCGGCGCGGCCAAACAGCGGCAACGATGGGAAGCGCGAATAACGCCACTGGCGATCGGCGATTTTCACCACCACGGCCTTTTCCAGTTCGTCGACGCCAAAGACGCTGTCATCGAACGACTGCGGATCCCCTTCGATCAGATACAGATCTTCCGGGCAATCTTCCAGGCCTTCAAGCTGGTCAGCGATCAGCGATAGATCCGGCACTACGATAGCGTGGCGGGACGGGCCATACAGCGCCGAGTAGTACGGGGCATCTTCCAGACTGACGTCGTCATAAATTTCGGACAGCAGCACGCCGCCAAAACGCTCTGCCAGGGTGTTCAGACGCGCATCTTCTGCCCCGCCCGGCTGGCTTAAGCGTTCGATCTCTTCATCGACGGCACGCTTGCGCGCGCCCACTTCATCACGCTCAACAATCGCTTCGCGTTCACGCTCCAGCAGTTGCTGGAGGTACTCTGTTACTTCCTGGCCAGATTCAAACTCCTCGCCGCACTGCTCGCTAAGCTGACTGAGGCTGCTCTGGGCGGCCAGCCAGATCGGGGCACGCTGCATCAGCGTCTGAATACGCGACTGCAGCTGCTCCAGCTCCTGGCGCAACGCCATGCGTTGTTCCTGGGCGTTAGAGACGCTGTCGGACAGCGACGCGATACGGGCTTCCAGCTCCTGATGCAGGGCTTCCAGATCGTCAATATCGACCCGTTTACCCTGACGCTTGCAGAATTCAGCCAGCAGACGTTCCGCCTCCTGCTGTTCGCGCAGGCGCTGTTCCAGCTCGTTCAGACGCATACGCAGCGGCTGAACCTGTTCTGCCAGATGACGCTGATTGACGCCATCACGCAGTAACTCGCGGGCCACTTCCCACGCCTCAGCGCGCGCCAGCGGACCGTTGATAGACGCCACCAGCTGGTAAGCCTGCTCAAACTGGCTGTGAGCGGATTGCGCCACGCTCATTTTCTGATCGAGATTCAGCAGTTTCTCGGTCGCTTCCTGCTCTTTTGCCTGGAAGGTTTCCAGCCACTGATCGGCGCTCTCCGGGGTCAGGTCCGGCAGATGGCAGAGGTCTTTCGCACGCTGCAGGGCCTGCAACGCCTGGTTGTACTGAATCGCGCGGGTTTGTTGCACGTCCAGCGCCTGCTGATAGTCGGCAAGCTGGCTTTTCAGCTCATCCACTTCCAGCTCGGCGGCTTCTGCGCGACCTTCGTTCTCTTCCTGCTTGTCGGCGGCTTCGGCCACCACTTCGTTCTGCTCTTCCAGACGAATTTGCAGTTCATCGAGATCCGCTTCGTAGCGCTCAATTTTTTCCTGCTGGCGCAGCGCGGTCTGGACCAGGTTCAGGTGATCGCTGGCGGCCTGGTAATCGGCCTCCAGATCCCCTTCCGCCCGTTATGTTCGGACAGTTCACGCGCCATCTCGACGTGCTTGTACTGCTCAGACGCCAGCTGCTTACGCGAGGTAAACAACTCGCGGCGATACTCAAGAGCCTGATCCAGATGGATACGGCGCTCGTTGGCGTGGCGCATATAGTCCGCCGCCACATAGTTGGTGGCTTCGCTGATGAGATGCTTAAACAGGTCGCGGTCCGACTGGGTTACGCGGATCGCTTCCAGCGTCATGCGGTTTTCACGCAGCGCCGCTTCCATATCCTGGAAGGCCTTACGCACGCCGCTGTTTTCCGGCAACAGGTAGTCGCGCAGGGAGCGGGTGATGGCACTGGAGATCCCGCCGTACAGCGAGGCCTCAATCAGGCGATAGTACTTACTACGATCCGAAGCCGAGCGCAGACGTCGTGCGACCACACCCAGATCGAACATCAGAGAGTGGTATTCGGTAATGGAGTTGAACTGCTTGAACTGCACGCCCTCGATGGCTTCCAGCTTGTCTTTCAACTCCTGGAGCGTCAGCACACGCGCCTGACGGTCGTTGAGGGTTTCTGTTAACAGCGAGGTTGGCTGAACGGACGTTGGCAACCCCTGAATGGCAAACGGCTTGATGTCCACCTTACGGTCACGCCCGGCAACCTGCTGCAGACGCACGCCGACGACCACGCGCTGGTGACGGGAGTTGATCACGTCCAGCACCGAGTAACAGACACCCGCCTTCAGCTTGCCGTGCAGACCTTTATCGCGGGAGCCGCTGGTTGCACCGGCTTCGGTGGTGTTACGGAAGTGCAGTAGCGTCAGATCCGGGATCAGGGCAGTGACGAACGCCGCCATGGTGGTGGATTTCCCTGCCCCGTTACCGCCCGAGAGCGTCGTTACCAGCTCATCGAGATCAAAGGTGCGGGCAAAGAAACCGTTCCAGTTAATCAGCGTCAGTGAGCGAAATTTACCGCGTTCAATCATTACTCTTCCTCCCCGCTATCCGGCTGAGTGTCTTCATGCTCATCATTGAGCTGCAGATGGTTTTCCACCGGCATCGCTTCGCCATCACGGATCATGCGCAGCTGCGCTTCACGGGCGTCGTCACCCACGCGCACGTCAGCGCCAAAGCGGAATACCGATTCCGTGATGCGGAATTTACTGCTGTCGTGGCCCATAAACCACACCATGCCCAGACGACGCAGACGGTTCAGGGAAGAGCGTACTTTTTCCTGTAACTTCTGACGGTCAACGTCGGAACCGGTGGAGCGGTTGTTCACCAGCTTCAGCAGCTTGCCTTCATCGGCCAGCGTCATCAGCTCGTCATAAAGCTCCTGCTGGGTGAAGATACCTTCGTTAGCCAGACGCTCCGGGCTGAGATAGAGGTAGCAGAGAATTTTGCCGACCATCATGTCCAGCTCGGACAGCACCGAACGCGGAATAAGCGTGGTGGAACGCGGGCGCAGGTAGAAGAAACCTTCCGGGGCGCGGATCAGCTCCACGTTATAGCGGGCGTAAAACTCTTCCAGGTATTCCTGGAAATCCATCAAAAAGGCGTGATTATCCAGCTCGTCGAGACCAATGTGACGACCGGCACGCAGCTGGCTGTCCAGCGCCGGAAAGATCGGATTTGCCAGCGCCTGGGCCAGTTTAACTGGCATCACGTGTTCAATATTTGTCAATGACATGCGCCTGTACCTTGGCTCCGTAATCGTTAATTGGCTGCCACTTCGGCGGCAGGCCGGTGAAATCTGCTTGCGCGACGCCCAGGCGTACCGCCTGGTCAACCACGATGCGGGCGATATCAAAATGGCGCGCACGCGGGTATTGTGCGAGGTAGTCACGCACCACCAGACCGAGATCCAGCGGTTTGTTTTTGGCTTTGAAGATCGCCAGCTGCTCCTCGATCATCGCCGCAAGCTGTTCCCGTATTTCGTTAAACTCTTCATATTCAAGATCGGCTGGCAGTTCACCGGTCACCTCTTCGTCGCGCAGGCTCATCTCTTCGTCACGCATATCGAGCAGGCGGTCGGCACTGGCGTAGGTCAGTGCCCACGGTGCATCGAAGTAGGTCTGAACCGACTGGCGCAGACGCTGGGCAAAGACGCGGTTTTTATCCATGTCGATAGCGGTACGGATAAATTTATGCACGTGGCGGTCATAGCCGATCCACAGGTCGATGGCCTGCTGACCCCAGCTGATAATGCGGTCGAGTTTGCTTTGCAGGTCGAAGACCAGACGATCGACAAAATGCAGGTTGTCATGGGCCAGGGTGGCATCCTGAATGCGCAGTAGGTTGGCCTGCAGCTTGTCGCCCGCAGCTTCCAGCGTATCCTGCAGTTCACGCAGGGTGCCGGAAGTTTCCGATAACAGCATTTCGCAGCTGGAGATCGCCGCCCGCCAGTCTTTGTTCAGCAACTGGGCGATATCGTCTTTCACCAGTTGCTGCTGCTCGTCCATGATGCGCTGGGTCAGGTCGATGCTGTCGAAAATTTCAGCCACCGAGTATTTCAGCGGTGCATAGACGTTGCGGTGCCAGTGGAACTCGTCGCCGTCTTCCTCAGCGGCATCGGCCGCCCGCTTCAGTTCGCCCGCCACAATGGAGAGCTGCATTGAAAGGCGCAGGGTCGAGAATTCGCGCTGACGAATGTAATAGTCGGTGATGCCGATACCCAGTGGCGTCAGACGATAGATGGCGTTTCCTTCCGCCTGCTCGCTGGTAAAGCGGTTCAGCAGACGTTGACGCACCATATCGTTAATCGCGTTATTGGCACGCACATTAATGGTTTCGCTGGTTTGCTCAAACGCATCACTGACATGGCGGAACGCATCCACCAGTTCGCCCTCGCTCATTTCTCCATCCAGCCGCTCGCTGTTCAGCGTGGCAACCGCCAGCAGAAAAGAGAGTCTGTCTACCGGCAGCGAGAGGGAGAAATCGTTTTTTCTGGCCCAGGCAACCAGCTCGGGGACTGTCTGGGAAAATTCACTCATAAGTTATCCTTGCTCTGCGGCTTGTGCGCGGTGACGTGTATGTAGCGGCCAAGGCTAATCCAGGGTTCCTGGCGACAGTACCGCGTCTCTAATTCTGTCAGGGCGTCAAAACAGTCATGCTGCTTTTGTTTATCACGCAGGTAATCGTGAAACACCCTGATACCGGTTTTACCGGCGATCTGCCAGCCCATCGCTTCCAGCCAGCCATAGACCTGCTGCGGATCGCGCGGAAAGTCCGGTGAAAGCGTGCGCCGTTTCTTTTTGTACATGCCCTGCTGCACATAGCCAAAATTGCCCACCAGCACGTTACGCATCAGCAGGCCATTGGCGTTGTAAAACATCAGCGACAGCGCGCCACCGGGGCAAAGTATCGACCAGAGCGTCTGCAACAGCGCCTGGGGATCGGCGACCCACTCCAGCACCGCATGAGACAATATCAGATCAAACGGCTTTCCAAATGTTGAGCGATGTCCTGAGCGGCGCAATGTATAAATTGCATGTTATCGCTCACACCTTTTTCCGCCGCGGCGCTTTCGGCACGGGCAATCATCTCTGCCGACAGGTCGCACAGGATGACATGGTGCCCACGCTCGGCCATTTTTATCGCCGTCTGACCTTCACCGCCGCCAGCGTCGAGAACGCGCAATTTTTTTGACCCGAAGCGGGCAAGAAGGATGTCCAGATCCTGCCAGAGGATCGTTTGACGCAATCGGCCCTTGGTCGTGCCATAAATATTGCGGGCAAACTTTTCCGCGATGTCATCAAAATTGCGATCCCGCATTGGGAGAGGCTCCACCCACTAACAACAAAACCGCTATTTTGTCACAGCCGGACGGATAATGAACCTCTCTGGTGTAATATCCCTGACAATCCTCAGCTGTATGGTCAAAAAAGGAGCCAGAAAGGATGCTTTTTACCCTAAAAAAATATATTGGCGGCATGATGCTTCCCCTCCCTCTTCTTCTGCTGTGTATCGCGCTGGGCCTGGGGTTGCTGTGGTTCAGCCGCTTTCAGAAAACCGGCAAAATTATCGCGACGGTAGGCTGGTTGGTGCTGCTGCTGCTGAGCCTGCAACCGGTGGCCGATGGCTTATTACGTCCAATAGAAGACAAATACCCGACCTGGCAGGGAAATCAAAAGGTTGCGTACATAGTGGTGCTCGGCGGAGGTTATACCTGGGATCCTGACTGGGCACCGAGTTCCAATCTGATTAACAACAGCCTGCCGCGACTCAATGAAGGGATGCGCCTGTGGCTGCCAATCCGGGTTCGAAAATGATCTTCACCGGGGGCGGCGGCGAAAAGCAATCCGGTGAGCACCGCAGAAGCCGGTGCACGTGTGGCGCAGTCACTGGGAGTGCCACGGGAGGACATCATCATCCTCGACAGCCCCAAAGATACTGAAGAGGAAGCCGCAGCGGTGAAGCAGGCGATCGGTGATGCTCCCTTCCTGCTGGTGACCTCCGCCTCACACCTGCCGCGGGCAATGATCTTCTTTGAACAGCAGGGGTTACACCCGCTGCCCGCCCCGGCTAACCAGCTGGCGATTAGCGCGCCGCTCAACCCCTGGGAACGGATTATTCCGTCCCCGGTCTGGCTGATGCACAGCGATCGCGTGGGTTATGAGACGCTCGGGCGCATCTGGCAATGGCTCAAAGGGCCGTCAGACGAGCCAGGGAAGCAGTGATTTCGAGGCCAGATCGAAGTTGGCGCGGTTAAAGTGCCCGGTATTCACCAGCTGCGCCACTTCGTCCCACAGCAGATACAGCCAGCGCCGCCAGAGGAAGGACTCTGAGACCGGCGCGCGCTGCAGATAGTGCCAGAGCAGATCTTCTGCCAGCCCGCTCTCGCTCAGGCGAAACAGTTCATACTCCCGCGGCGCCCACAGCATCACTCCTGGTCCGACCATCGCCAGCAGCTGATCGCTACGGGGATCCTTGAGCATACTGCGCAGGGTAAAGTTGCCGTGGATCAGCACGCTGTTGTCGTTGAAGCCCTCAAACAGGGCGGGCAGGCATTCCCGGGTCCGAAACAGTATCCGTTTGTCCTGCATGGTCAGGCCGGTATTGCGGTACTGGTTTAGCGTTCCCCACAACACCTCAACCCGCTGGCGATACCAGAGCGGCCACAGATTCTCCTGGGTGCTGTCAACCGACCCGACCAGACCCCCGCTGTCCATCCGGTGCCAGGCCAGCAGCGCCTCGACGATCTGATCTTTCAGCTGTTCCCAGCGTTCCGGGGTGCGGGCCGGGGCTTCAACCGGAACGCCGCGCAGGCGCTCGATCAGCAGTACGTCAGGACCCGGATGCTCCTCGTGGGTCATCACACCATATACGGTCGGCATTCTGACTGTGCCACTGCGGGCCAGCATGGAGATTTTCCACGCCAGTTGTCTGGCAACATCCGGTGAAGTGAAGCTTCGCGCCAGTAACGGCATGGGGTTTCCATGGCTGTCATATAACGACCACAGCGTGGTATCTGCTTTTTCATGCACGCACTCCACACGGCTCAGTTTTTCACCCAGCAGATGGCTGAGTTCGACAAGCAGCTGTTCCATTTCAGATTACCCCTATTAAGACTACTGCTTTTATAATGAGCGTCTGGCAGGCGAATGTCACTCTTATGCGACGATTCTTGAGAAGAAATACAGAAGATAAAATATCCCCTCAGCCGAGGGGATGAGGGGGGATTAACGCATCTCAGCGCGAACGCGGGCCGAGATCCTCTGGCGTATCAACGCCTGTACCGGGAACTTCCTGCGCGACGGCAACATGGATCTTCTCGCCGTACCACAGTACGCGCAATTGCTCGAGCATTTCGATATTTTCCAGCGGACTCGGCTGCCAGGTCACGTAACGGCGAATAAAGCCGGCGCGATAGCCATAAATACCCAGATGTCGCAGTATGTTGTCGCCGATCGCGTCGCGGGAAGCGGCAAAGCGGTCGCGATCCCAGGGAATGGTCGCGCGGGAGAAATAGAGCGCGTAGCCTTCCCTGTCCAGCACCACTTTCACGGCATTCGGGTTGAATGCCTCTTCGGCGCTATGTACCGGCACGGCCAGCGTCGCCATACCAACCTGACGCTGGGCCAGATTTTCTGCAACCTGGCGGATAATCACCCGCCGGGATCATCGGCTCATCGCCCTGCACGTTGACAATCACCGTGTCATCGCTAAAGCCGCATTTTTCGACCACTTCCGCCAGGCGCTCGGTGCCGGACTGATGATCGGCGCGGGTCATGCACACTTCGCCGCCCGCCGCTTCAACCGCACGCGCTACCTCTTCATGATCGGTGGCGACGATGATGCGGTCAGCGCCGGACTCACGCGCACGTTCCAGCACGTGGACAATCATCGGCTTACCGTTAATGTCGACCAACGGTTTACCCGGCAGGCGGGTGGAGGCGAAACGCGCCGGAATGATGACAACAAAACTCATGGTTTGCTCTCTTCGACCGCCAGCGAACGGGCTTCGGTTTCAAGCAGGACGGGAATGCCGTCGCGCAGTGGGAAGGCAAGGCTATCCAGTTTGCAGATTAACTCCTGCTTGTCCTGGCTGTAGTAGAGTTTGCCGTTGCACACCGGGCAGGCAATAATTTCCAGTAAACGGTGATCCATAGTTCCTCCGTATCAATAATCGTTAAAGTTTACCATATTCCATTTTCAGACCGCGTCTATTTCCCAGCCACTTCGACAGGCCGCAAAAAGTCCGTCGGGAAGATGGCCCAGCGCGATCCGCGTTGCGCCCTGCCAGCCCGCAAAGTCACTTATCGCCGCGGTCAGCCCCTTTTCCAGCCCAGCGCTGACCCGCACACCCTCTTCCAGCCAGAGGGCGATAATCTGCAGCTCACCGGTTTTACGGTGCATTTTTGCGTCCATTCGCCCCACCAGTTGCCCTTTATGCAGCAGCGGCAGAACGAAATAGCCGTACTGACGTTTCGGTGCCGGGGTATAGCACTCCAGCCGGTAGCTGAAGTTAAACAGTTGCTCCGCACGCTTACGATCCCAGACCACCGGATCAAACGGCGACAGGACAGCGCTGTGAGTGGCGGTGAGTTTGCCCGCCTGCGCCTGCGTAAGCAGCGGCAGCAGATCGGCATGCAGCCACATTTCGCCCAGGGTTTCTACCTCGACACGCACCACTCGCTTCTTCGCCTGCCAGCCTTCAAGCAGAGGCCCCAACGCCGGCTGGCGCAGGCGGTAATAATCGGCTAACCACTGCCCGCGAAAAATGCCCAGGCTACGGGCGCTGTTTTCCAGCATCACGGCCTCGGCCGCCGCCTGGGTCAGCATATCCCGGCTGTCATCCCACTCCGGCATCACCCGGTGAGTAAGATCGTAGACGCGCTGAAAGTTACGTCTTTCGATCACCATCACCTTTCCGGCGGTAAATAGCCCCTCAAGATGGCGTTTATGCGGCTTCCACTCCCACCATCCGCTGGTGCCTTTATGAGGATGTTCGAAATCGGCGGAACGTACCGGCCCCTTCTCGTGGATATGAGCGATCAGCTGTTCAATTTCTTCTGCGTGTTCCTGCATCCATGCCTGGCGGTATTTCCAGCCCATGTTGTCGGGGGAGAGCATCCGATGACGCACCAGGGCAAAATCGCTGCGCGGCAGGAAGCACGCCTCATGCGCCCAATACTCCATGAGTTCGCCCTGACGCAGCGCGCTGTCCAGCCATTCGGGCGGATAGTGGCCGAGACGGCTAAACAGCACCAGATACGGGCTGCGGGCAACGATATTGGATGGTGTCGATCTGCAGCAGCGACATGCGCTGGATGGTTGTAAGAATATCGGCGGGCTGCGCGCGGCGACGGGGCTTTTTTCAAAAGCCCCTGCGCGGCAAGATGAAAGATGACGTGCGGCTGAAAGCGTGAGTTGCGGTAAAGCCATGCCATTTCCTGTGTGTTAGTGCGCGGGTGAACCCTCTTCTGCCAGGGCAATGAGCGCCTGCAGCAGTCGTTCAGGCTGTTCGCCCTGCAGTTCAGCATCAAACCGGTAAATACCACCAGTTATCGCGGGCAAAGGCGCGGCATTTCACCGCATCTTTTTCGGTCATGATCAGCGTCTGACCGGGCGCAGTAAAACCTGCAACCTGCGCCTGGCTCAGCGCCTGATGGTCGGCCAGCGGTACCGTATTGAGGAGCCGGGCGCCGCAAGCTTCGAGCGTAGAGAAAAAGCGCGGGGGATGACCAATGCCGGCCATCGCCACCAGTGTTTGGGAGTTCAGCAACATCACGCCTTTCCCCCGGTCACAAGATTCACGGCCAGGCCAGGACGCAATTGCATCGGGATCTCTCCCGCCTGTGCGGTACCGCCGTTGACGATGACCGCGTCCACAGATTTTAAGCGAGAAGCACGCTCGCGCATCGGCCCGGCGGGTAACCACCAGCCGTTGCCAAAGCGGCGCACGCCGTCAATCACCACAATCTCTTTATCCCGGGCCAGTGCGTAGTGTTGCAGCCCATCGTCGGTGATTACCATCTGCACGTCCGTCTGACTTAGCAGGGCCTGAACCGCCTCGCTGCGCACCGGTGAGACCGCGACCGGAGCACCGGTGCGCTGAAAAATCAGCACCGGCTCATCCCCCGCCTGCGCGGTGGTAGTTTGCCCGGTCAACAGCAACGGATAGCGCTCCGCCTTTCCGCCGTAGCCCCGGGAGACAACCCCCACACGGATACCGCGTTGGGTCAGCTGTTCCACTAGCCAGATAACCACCGGCGTTTTGCCGTTGCCGCCAGCGGTGAGGTTCCCCACCACCACCACCGGCACCGGGGCACGCCAGGCCCGCTTCAGCCCCACTTTATAGCTGAGGCGGATCAGGCCGCTCACCAGGCCATACAGCCAGGAGAGCGGCAACAGCAGCAGCCAGAGTGGGGACTCACCGGACCAGATGCGGGCAATCATGCGCCAAACTGCATCTTATGAAGTTGCGCGTACACGCCCTGATGCGCCAGCAGATCGGTATGGCTACCGCGTTCAACTATATAGCCATCTTCCACCACCACGATTTCATCGGCTTTTTCGATAGTCGACAGACGGTGCGCGATCACCAGAGAGGTGCGGTTCTTTTGCAGCTCATCCAGCGCAGACTGGATGGCACGTTCGGACTCCGTATCCAGCGCCGAGGTGGCTTCATCGAGGATTAAGATTGGGCTGTCACGCAGCAGCGCGCGCGCAATGGCGATACGCTGGCGTTGGCCGCCGGAGAGCAGCACGCCATTTTCACCGATAATGGTATCCAGGACCGTTATCCATCTTATTGATGAAGTCCATGGCGTAGGCCATTCGCGCTGCAGCTTCAATCTGCTCACGGCTGTACTCTTCGTTACGGGCATAGGCGATATTATTGGCCACCGTGTCGTTGAAGAGATGCACATTCTGCGAGACCAGAGCAACCTGGTTACGCAACGACCGCAAGGTGTACTCGCGCAGATCGTGACCATCAATCAGGATCTCTCCCTCATCGATGTCGTAGAAGCGGGTGATCAGGCTGGCAATGGTCGATTTACCGGAGCCAGAGCGGCCCACCAGCGCGACGGTCTTGCCTGCCGGGATTTTCAGATTGATGTTACGAAGCGCTGGCGCATCACGACCCGGGTAGGTAAAGGTCACGTTGCGGAATTCTACATCACCGGTTGAGCGCTCAATCACGCGTTTACCTTCGTCTTTTTCCTGTTCGGAATCGAGGATCGCAAACAGGGTCTGACAGGCTGCCATCCCGCGCTGGAACTGGGCGTTAACGTTGGTTAACGATTTCAGCGGGCGCATCAGGGCAATCATCGACGAGAAGACCACGGTAATAGTACCGGCGGTTAAGGTTTCCATTACACTCGGGAAGCTGGCGGCGTAGAGGACAAATGCCAGTGCCAGAGAGGCAATAAGCTGAATGATGGGATCGGAAATGGAAGAGGCAGAAACCATCTTCATCCCCTGCAGACGCATCTTATTGCTGACCTTATCGAAGCGCTTGGTTTCCACTTCCTGGCCACCAAAAATCAACACCTCTTTGTGTCCTTTCAGCATCTGCTCTGCACTGGTAGTGACCTGCCCCATCGTGTTCTGCATGTTCTTACTGATGCTGCGGAAACGTTTGGAGACCACGCGGATGGCGATCGACACAATGGGCGCCAGCACGATAAGGATCAACGACAGCTGCCAGCTGTACCAGAACATCAGGACAAACAGACAATGATCGAGGCCCCTTCACGCACCACGGTAATGAGCGCGCTGGAGGAGGAAGACGCAACCTGCTCGGAGTCGTAGGTAATACGCGACAGCAAGGTACCGGTCGACTGCTTGTCGAAGAACGCCACCGGCATGCCCATCATATGGCTGAACAGGCGACGACGCATGGTCATTACCACCTTGCCCGATACCCATGAGAGGCAGTAGCTGGAGATATAGCTGGTGATGCCGCGTAAAATCATCAGGCCGATAACCACCAGTGGCATCCAAAGCAGCACTGAGCGATCCGTTTTACCAAAACCGTCGTCCAGTAACGGTTTGAGGAGCGATAACATGAAGGTATCGCTGGCTGCGTTGAGGATTAACGCTACGCCCGCCACGATAAGGCCCGTTCTGAAGGGCGCAATCACCGGCCAGAGCCGGCGGAAGGTCTGCCACGTGGAGAGATCTTTGTCGTTATGCATTCAAAAAACCAGCATTTGTTGAAATAGCCGCATATTCTACCCGTTATCTCCGGGCGCGCCAAACCACTGATGATACCAACGGGGCAAAATTTGATCCCGTAAGCGTTGGATTTGCCAGCCATGTTGCGAAAATGAAACCGTGATTTGTCCAGATCGGGGCGTAGTTAACCAGAGATACCCCTCCTTTCTGTAGCGGCGCGCCACCTTGTACGAAGGCAGTCGCCACGCGTTATAGCGGGATGCAGACACCAGGGCGATACGCCCACCCACACGCTGCACCAGAGGGAGTGATGAAGAGGTATTACTGCCATGGTGCGGCACCTGGATAAGTGTAGACGCAAGATATTGCCAGTGACGACTGAGCATCGCTTTTTCTCCCTGCGCCTCAATATCCCCGGTTAACAACAGGCTATGGGTGCCGTCCTCAATTTTGACCACGCAGGAGCCGTTGTTACCGTGCTGCGGCGCGGTGGCGAGAGGCCAATGCGCGCTGAAGGTCAGCCCTGCCACTGCCAGCGTTCGCCGCGAAAACAGGCATCATGTCCCTTCTGGCGCAGTGGGCTGCGTATCCACATATTCGGCCACGCCTGGCGTAACGAGGCCAGCCCGCCGATATGGTCAAGGTGTTCATGGCTGACTATCACTCCTTCCGGGCGTAAGTGATGCCAGCGCAGCCAGGGGATAATAACCTGTTGCGCACTGTCCCCGCCCGGCCACGCAGGCCCGGTATCATATAAAATCGCTTTCCCCTGACGCTCGATAACCATTGCTAGCCCCTGTCCGACATCCAGCATATGCACCGACCACCCTTCCGTTTTGTTTGTTCGCCATAACGGACTGGCCGCCAGCACCAGTGCCGACACACAGACCACCGGGTAGGTTCGTGCGCCGCGCATCCGCCAGGCGATAATCGCCGCCCAGGGCAACAGAGTTAGCCACAACCAGCGTTTATCGACCCCGATCCAACCGTCAGGCAGCGAGGTCAGGAAGCCAAACAACAGGGAGAGTGAACCATCTGCCAGCCGCCAGACCAGATGTTCCGCGAGCGGCCATAGCCCGAGATGCAGACACATCCCCAGCAGAATGAGCGGCACCGAGACAAAGGTCACCAGCGGCACCGCCACCAGGTTCGCCACCAGTGATGACAGGCTGAATCCGTGAAAGACCATCACCTGTACAGGTAGCAACAGCAACAGCATGCCGAGCTGCAGGTGCAGCAGATTGCCTCCCGCTCTGATTATCCACGGCCCGGATAAACGGGGGCAGGCACCCACTGATACCAGAAAATTAGCGCTGCCACCGCAAAGGCCGAAAGTAAAAGGCTATGCGATAACACCGCCAGCGGGTCGACCAGCAAAATGGCGGCGATGCAGACTCGCCATACTTGCCAGGGCGACCAGAGACGGCCGCTCAGCTGCAGCGCCAGAACAGGTGCCCCAGTGAAACGACGGTACGCAGCGCGGGGGGGCTGCATGCCGGTAAGCCAGGCATAAAAGGCAGCAAAGCAGAATCCCGCCACCAGCGGCGCTTGCCAGTTCACCCAGCGAGCCGGAACAAAAAACTGCATGCCTCGTACCAGCAGCCAGATAACCGATGCCGCAAGGGCAATATGCAATCCCGAAATCGCCATAAGATGCGCTGTACCCGTTTGCCGCATCAAATCTTTAATGTCGGGCGTCAATGCCAGACGTTCCCCCATCCCCAGCCCCAGCAGAACCGGCCCCCAGGTATAAGACGAAAGCCTGGCCGACAGCGTGGCAAGATACCGGGCGCGTAAGCTGCAGCGGTCATCTGTGACTTCCGGGTTGGTGAAACGCCCGGTCAGGGACTGATGCTGCGCCAGAGCATAGCGCTGGGCATCGAATCCTCCCTCGTTGAGTTGACCGTGAACAGGCCGTAACGTCAGGGTCATCTTCCAGCGCTGCCCGGCACAACCTGGCTGCGGTAGCGTATTGCCATACAGCGTAACCCCCACCGCAGGCAGCATTGCCCTGCCATTAAGCCTGACGATACGGGCCTGATACATCTTATCGCTCCCGATCGCCATAATCTCCAGCTCTGCCTTCTGCGGCCCGTGGGGTCAGGTGCTGCATCGGCCAGACTGCGCTTAACGCGGCGAGCCCGCCCCAGGCAAAAAAGAGCAGCCACAGGCCAATGTATCGCGCCATGGTATAGCGAATTAAAGCGAGCAAGAACCCGGCAACAATCATGGCCTGGATGAGCGGCAGCGCTGGCAGCGTGGGCAACCAGAGCAGCGGTAAGATGGCGAGAATCAAACATGTCGCTAACGCAGACAAACGCATTTACACCTCCCTGTATCCGGGCAGTGTGCAGCGGGCTGTTTAGCAAGTCAGGTGTGAAAAAATCAGATTGCAGCGCAGGCTGGTGGGAAATGTTCGCTTTGCAGCAACCGGCAGCAAAACTTGCGATGCCGATTCAGGTTCAGGTTCAGGTTCAGGTTCAGGAAAAACAAAAACAAAAAAAGCACCCGCAGGTGCTTTCTTGTGGTCACTGAGTTTCGCCCACAGGCCAAACTCAGTCGCCGTAAATGTTGGCGCGATCGCGCAATTCTTTACCCGGCTTAAAGTGCGGAACGTATTTACCTTCCAGCTCTACTTTGTCGCCAGTCTTCGGGTTACGCCCGGTGCGTGGAGCACGATAGTGCAGAGAAAAACTACCGAAACCGCGGATTTCAATGCGCTCGCCCTGTGCAAGAGTGGTCGCCATATGCTCCAGCATCTCTTTTACGGCATCTTCCACTGCTTTAGCAGGTATGTGCGATTGCTGGCTGGCAAGTCTTTCAATCAATTCTGACTTGGTCATGATTCCTCCGGTTCCTTCAAACCCATTAGCTAAACAGCTTAAACAAGGGCGGCCGTAGCCGCCCTTTGTTATTGATTACAGGACGAATCCTGCAATCTGTCAAGTTACTCTACGAGTAACTTATTCGCCTTTAGCTGCTTTGAAAGCTTCAGCCATTGCGTTGTTAGAGAAGTTTGCATCTTCCTGTTTGTTAACAGTTGCGATTGCATCTTTCTCATCAGCTTCGTCTTTAGCACGAACAGACAGGCTGATTGCACGGTTTTTGCGGTCAACGCCGGTGAATTTAGCTTCAACGTCGTCGCCTACGCTCAGAACCAGAGTTGCATCTTCAACGCGGTCACGTGAAGCTTCAGAAGCGCGCAGGTAACCTTCAACGCCGTCAGCCAGTTCTACGGTTGCGCCTTTCGCGTCAACTGCAGTCACTTTACCGTTTACGATTGCGCCTTTCTTGTTCAGTGCAACCCAGTTGTTGAACGGATCTTCTGCGAGCTGTTTAACGCCCAGAGAGATACGCTCACGCTCTGCGTCAACCTGCAGAACAACTGCTGCGATTTCGTCGCCTTTTTTGTATTCACGTACTGCTTCTTCGCCTGCAACGTTCCAGGAGATGTCAGACAGGTGAACCAGGCCGTCGATGCCGCCGTCCAGGCCGATGAAGATACCGAAGTCAGTGATAGACTTGATTTTACCTTCGACACGGTCGCCCTTGTTGTGGGTTTCCGCGAACTGCTGCCATGGGTTGTTTTTGCACTGCTTCAGGCCCAGGGAGATACGACGACGTTCTTCGTCGATATCCAGAACCATCACTTCCACTACATCGCCAACGTTAACAACTTTGGATGGGTGGATGTTTTTGTTGGTCCAGTCCATTTCGGAAACGTGAACCAGGCCTTCAACGCCTTCTTCGATTTCAACGAAGCAGCCGTAGTCGGTCAGGTTGGTAACGCGACCAGTCAGTTTAGTACCTTCTGGGTAACGTTTAGCGATAGCAACCCATGGATCTTCGCCCAGCTGTTTCAGGCCGAGGGATACACGAGTACGCTCGCGGTCGAACTTCAGCACTTTAACAGTGATTTCGTCGCCCACGTTCACGATTTCGCTTGGGTGCTTAACGCGTTTCCACGCCATATCGGTGATGTGCAGCAGGCCATCAACGCCGCCCAGGTCAACGAATGCGCCGTAGTCAGTGAGGTTCTTAACGATACCTTTGACTTCCATGCCTTCCTGCAGGTTTTCCAGCAGCTGATCGCGTTCTGCGCTGTTTTCGGATTCGATAACGGCACGACGGGAAACAACAACGTTGTTACGCTTCTGGTCCAGCTTGATTACTTTGAACTCAAGCTCTTTGCCTTCCAGGTGCAGGGTGTCACGAACTGGACGAACGTCTACCAGTGAACCTGGCAGGAACGCACGAATACCATTCAGCTCAACAGTGAAGCCACCTTTAACTTTGCCGTTGATAACACCGACCACAGTTTCAGCTTCTTCGTAAGCTTTTTCCAGGGTGATCCATGCTTCGTGACGTTTAGCTTTCTCACGAGAAAGCAGGGTTTCACCGAAGCCGTCTTCTACTGCGTCCAGCGCAACGTCAACTTCGTCACCAACCTGGATTTCCAGCTCGCCCTGGGCGTTTTTGAACTGCTCTGCCGGAATGGCAGACTCAGATTTCAGACCGGCGTCAACCAGTACGATATCTTTGTCGATAGCAACAACAACACCACGAACGATGGAACCCGGACGGGTTTCGATTTCTTTTAAGGATTCTTCAAACAGTTGAGCAAAAGATTCAGTCATGTTTAATCTTCAGGTTAATATTAACGTCCACCTGGCTCCGTGCCGGATGGGGTTGTTTCACATACCCGCCGTCAATCCATTGCAGCGGGGGTACTGCTAAATCGGTCGCGATTACGCGATTGCCAGTTTTTGGCGCGCATATTGTAGCGCTTTTTCAATCACTTGCTCAATAGTTAAACTGGTAGAATCCAGAACTAATGCATCATCTGCGGGAACAAGCGGCGCAACGGCGCGATTACGGTCGCGGTCGTCGCGTTCTTTTATCTCGGACAAAAGACGTTCAAAGTTAACACTAAAGCCCTTTTCCTGCAACTGTAGCATACGGCGCTGCGCACGCTCTTCCGAGGAAGCGTCAAGGAAAATTTTCACCGGCGCATCAGGGAAAACCACGGTCCCCATGTCGCGTCCGTCAGCGATCAAACCCGGCGCATCCCGGAAGGCGCGCTGGCGACGTAAAAGTGCCTCGCGAACGCGCGGGAACGCGGCGACCTGAGAAGCGGCGTTCGCCACGTCCTGGGTGCGGATCTCACCGCTCACGTCTTCCCCTTCCAGAATCACTTCCAGATTGCCGTTGGTGGAGACAAAACGCACGTCCAGATGGGCGGCCAGCGGCACCAGCGCCTCTTCAGAGGCCACATCAACATGGTGATGCAAAGCAGCCAGCGCCAGCACACGATAGATTGCGCCTGAATCTAAAAGATGCCATTGCAATGCTTCCGCCATCGCTTTGCACAGAGTTCCTTTACCTGCTCCACTCGGCCCGTCAATGGTGATAACCGGGGCAATTGCCGTCATCTTTTTCTCCTTAAAGTAGGCATACCGTTGTGTAAACGCCGCGCATTATACGCGTCAATGCGCACAACTGTTACCTTTGCATGTAAATTACGAAATGTTTGAAGCTGAGTGTAGAAGAATTGGACGATGATGACGTCAGGAAGCGTAAGCAAATAAGATGCCGCACCGGGCGGTGCGGCTGGGGGTCATCAGGCAAGCGTACTGATACGCGCCAACTGCTCGAAATAGTCCGGGAAGGTTTTCGCGGTGCATTTCGGATCGAGAATGGTAACCGGCGTATCCGACAGCGCCACCAGCGAGAAGCACATCGCCATGCGGTGGTCGTTGTAGGTGCCAATTTCCGCAGCATGTAGCTGTGCCGGTGGCGTTACGCGAATGTAGTCCTCGCCCTCTTCCACCTCGGCTCCTACTTTACGCAGTTCAGTGGCCATCGCGAACAGGCGATCGGTCTCTTTCACGCGCCAGTTGTAAATGTTGCGCATCGTGGTCGTGCCTTTGGCAAACAGTGCCGCGGTAGCAATAGTCATCGCCGCATCGGGGATATGGTTCATGTCCATATCGATGGCGTTCAGTTCACCGCGGGTACAGGAGATGAAGTCATCGCCCCAGGTGACCACTGCGCCCATCTTCTCCAGCACATCGGCAAAGCGAATATCGCCCTGCACGCTGTTGCGGCCAATACCGGTCACTTTGACGGTACCGCCCTTAATGGCGCCTGCGGCGAGGAAATAAGAGGCCGACGAGGCATCGCCTTCCACCAGGTAATGACCCGGCGTCTGGTACTGCTGCCCGCCGCGCACCACGAAACGCTGGTAGCTGTGGTTTTCAACGTCCACACCGAAGGTCTTCATCAGATGCAGCGTGATATCGATATAAGGTTTGGAAACCAGCTCACCTTTAATAGTGATGGTGGTGTTCTGCGGTGCCAGCGGTGCCGTCATCAGCAGCGCGGTGAGGAACTGGCTCGAGACGCTGCCGTCTACCGCCACGTCACCACCGGTAAAGCCACCACGCAGGCGCAGCGGCGGATAGTTTTCCTGCTCCAGATAATCAATCTGTGCGCCGCCCTGACGCAGCGCGTCCACCAGATGGCCAATCGGACGCTCTTTCATGCGCGGTTCACCCGTCAGCACGATGTCGTTGCTGCCCAGGCACAGCGCGCCGCCAGCGGGCGCATTGCCGTACCGGCATTTCCGAGGAACAATTCCAGCGCGTCAGCGGATTGCAGTGCCCCGGCATTGCCGGTGACTTCGCAGCGGGTGCGATCGGCAGACAGGGTATAGTGGACTCCCAACGCTTTCAGCGCATTGAGCATATGGCGAACGTCATCGCTGTCCAGCAGGTTAGTGAGAACAGTGGTGCCGTTTGCCAGCGCTGCCAGCAGCAAGGCGCGGTTCGAGACACTTTTTGAACCAGGCAGATTAATGGTGCCATCTACCCGCGCGATAGGTTGTAACGTCAGGGATTCCATGAAACTTAACTCTCAATTCAACATAATAAAAACCCCGCAGCCTGACCGCGGGGTAAACAGGTACACTATTAACCGTGGCGACGTTCGAAGTCAGTCATGAAGTCGGTCAGGGCCTTAACGCCTTCGAGCGGCATGGCGTTATAAATAGAAGCACGCATCCCACCGACGACACGGTGGCCTTTCAGCGCGTGCAGGCCTGCGGCGAAGGACTCTTCCAGGAACAGTTTATCGAGATTGCTGTCGGCCAGCTGGAACGGGATATTCATGCGGGAACGGTTAGCTTTGGCGACGTCATTACGGTAGAAGTCGCTGCCGTCGATCACGCTATACAGCAGTTCAGATTTCTGCTGGTTAATCTTATCCATCTGCGCCACGCCGCCGTTTTTTCTCAGCCATTTAAAGACCAGGCCAGAGAGGTACCAGGCAAAAGTCGGCGGGGTGTTGAACATCGAGTCGTTATCGTTCAGCACGGTGTAATCCAGAATCGACGGGCAAGACTTGTGGGCTTTACCCAGTAAATCTTCACGCACGATCACCAGCGTCAGGCCTGCCGGGCCGATGTTTTTCTGTGCGCCGGCATAGATTACGCCGTAGCGGCTGATATCCAGCGGCGAAGAGAGAATGGTGGAGGAGAAGTCCGCTGTGACGACCACGTTTTCGCCCAAAGTTTGGCTCTTCGTGGATGGCGATGCCGTCGATGGTCTCATTTGGGCAGTAGTGCAGGTAGGCAGCATCCTGGGAGAGCTGCCATTCGCTCATCGGCTTCACCGCACGTAAACCATCGACAGTAACTTTGGCATCGATCACGTTCGGGGAGCAGTATTTGTGTGCTTCTTTTACTGCGCTTGCCGCCCAGTAGCCAGCGTCGACATAATCCGCAGTGGTTTTGTCACCCAGCAGGTTCAGTGGAATGCCCGCAAACTGACCGCGTCCGCCGCCGTGACAGAATAATACTTTGTAATTTGAGGGGATATTCAGCAGGAAACGAAAATCTGCTTCTGCCTCTTCTGCCACCTCAATAAACGGTTTACCACGGTGGCTGACTTCCATCACTGACGTGCCCAGACCGTTCCAGTCACACAGCTCCTGTTGAGCCTGTTTGAGCACTTCCGCCGGTAACATTGCCGGACCTGAACTAAAATTAAAGACCTGAGCCATTTCCCCTCACCACGCTAAAAGCCATAAGTTATAACTGTGGATATCGGTTTTATCATTCAGTGACACGCGCCGCAATGTCTAAAACTTATGACCCTGGAAATGTGCCCGCCGTCACACAATAGATTCTGCCAGCGGGCTGTCACAAAACCGACAAAATCGCTGTCAGGTGATGCGTTTGGCCCGGCTAACCTTCGTCCATTCTGGATTCGTGCAGCGTGGGCATAATTGATGCGCCCCGGCCTGTAGAGTCTGAACATGACCACAACGCCGGCAGGCATAGTCGCCGACTTCCGGTATCGTCATAAAACGTTCCACAAATTCATCCGGCAAGATGCACAGCCCGGGCTTAACCTGGTCATAGTCGTAGAAGTAAACGCTTATCTGCCCATTGGTCTCCATAATGGCAAGTTTAACCTGCCCTAGCTGCTCGACGCTGCTGGCCCGCAGTTCCATAAAGAATTCAAACTCGGTCATGTTGGCGCGCTGTACTTTTTCCCAGGCCAGCTTGCCATCTTCGACAATGGCGACCGGTTTTCCCTCCAGCAGATCTTCCAGCTTTTCACTTTTCGACATCAGCCACATTACCAGCCGGTAGAGCAACGCCAGGGTGACAAAAACAATGAAGACGGGAATCATCGGCACATCGTCATAAAACGCCACGTCACCTGCTGCCGATCCCAGTGTCAGAATGATTAACACTTCGAAGAGCGACATCTGACGCACGCCGCGCCGCCCGGTAATTTTGAGGAACAGGAAAACCAGTACAAAGGTATAAAGACTTCGCAGCGCAACCTCGCCTAAAAACTCAACGGGGACTTTATCAAAGGCCATTCGTTGAAGATCGAATGCTTTCATTTTTATATTCCTTTACAGTAAGTTACTCCATGTAGCATAGCCCAGCCTTTTATTTTCGCCGAAACCGCCGGGAAGATAGCGCCTGCCATGCAAAACCCGTATCATTGCGCGCTTTCCGTACGATATAAGTGATCGCCATGACTCAAACGTTTATCCCCGGCAAAGACGCCGCCCTGGAAGATTCCATCGCTCGCTTCCAGCAAAAACTGACCGACCTGGGCTTTAATATCGAAGAAGCCTCCTGGCTCAACCCGGTCCCTCATGTCTGGTCTGTGCATATTCGCGATAAAGAGTGCGCGTTGTGCTTTACCAACGGCAAAGGTGCCACTAAAAAAGCAGCACTGGCCTCTGCACTGGGTGAGTATTTTGAGCGTCTGTCCACCAACTATTTCTTTGCCGATTTCTGGCTGGGCGATACCGTGGCGAATGGCCCGTTTGTTCACTACCCAAATGAAAAATGGTTCCCGCTGACCGAAGACGACGAACTGCCAGAAGGGATCCTCGACGATCGCCTGCGCGCGTTTTACGATCTGGAAATCAGCTGACCGCCAGCATGCTGATCGATCTACAGTCAGGTAACGAAGATCGCGGTATCTGCGCCCTGCCGTTTACCCGTCAGTCTGATGAACAAACCGTCTATATCCCGGATGAACATCGTCGGCAACCTGTATGTCTCAAACGGCATGTCCGCCGGTAACACCCGCAACGAAGCGCGCGTTCAGGGCTTGTCCGAGGTGTTTGAGCGTCATATTAAAAACCGCATTATCGCAGAATCCATCAGCCTGCCGGAGATCCCGGCTGACGTGCTGGCCCGCTATCCGGGCGTAGTGGAGTCCATTGCCAAACTGGAAGCCGAAGGTTTCCCAATCTTTGCCTATGACGGCTCTCTGGGCGGTAAGTACCCGGTGATCTGCGTCGTGCTGTTCAACCCGGCGAACGGCACCTGCTTCGCCTCCTTCGGTGCACACCCGGACTTCGGCGTGGCGCTGGAGCGTACCGTCACCGAGCTGCTGCAGGGCCGTAGCCTGAAAGATCTGGACGTGTTTACCCCGCCGACCTTCGATGATGAGGAAGTGGCTGAACACGCCAACCTGGAAACCCATTTCATCGACTCCAGCGGCTCGATCTCCTGGGATATGTTCAAGCAGGATGCGGATTATCCATTTGTTGACTGGAGCTTTGCTGGCACCACGGAAGAAGAGTTCGCTACCCTGATGGCGATCTTCACTGCCGAAAACCAGGAAGTGTACATCGCGGATTACGAGCACCTGGGCGTGTACGCCTGCCGTATTCTGGTTCCGGGCATGTCCGATATCTATCCGGTTGAAGATCTGTGGCTGGCGAACAACAGCATGGGCGCGCACCTGCGCGAAACCCTGCTGGCCCTGCCGGAGAGCGCGTGGGAGAAAGAGGACTATCTGAACCTTATTACCCAACTGGACGACGAAGGCCACGACGACTTTACCCGCGTGCGCGAGCTGCTGGGCCTGGCAACAGGCAAAGATAACGGCTGGTACACCCTGCGTATCGGTGAGCTGAAGGCGATGCTGGCGCTGGCAGGCGGCGATCTTGAGCAGGCGCTGATCTGGACCGAGTGGACCATTGAGTTCAACGCCTCGGTCTTCAGCGCAGAACGCGCGAACTACTATCGTTGTCTGCAGACGCTGCTGTTGCTGGCGCAGGAAGAAGATCGTGAGCCGCTGCAGTACCTGAACGCCTTTACCCGCATGTACGGTGCCGACGCGGTAGAGAATGCCAGCGCAGCGCTGAGCGGCGAAGCGCCATTCTACGGCCTGCAGGCAGTGGATAGTGATCTGAAAGCCTTCCCTACTCACCAGTCGTTGCTGAAGGCCTATGAGAAATTGCAGAAGGCCAAAAGCGCTTACTGGGCTAAATAACGTTACATAGCATTACAAACAGTAGGCGTATACAATCACCTACGTTATATTACGGGGCAATTTTATTGCCCCGTTTTTTTATTTCTGCGGCAAGAAATTTTAATTGTAATAATAAGGTTAAATAATGGTAGCTATGATATTGGCGACCTACCGGTTATTGTTACTTTTTATATTAAATACTCCATTATAATTAACTGCCCGGGAGAAGGTATTAAGAAAAAAATCAAATCATTTTATAACTTTTAAAATATATTTTTATACGGATAATCAAATACTTACACCGCATTCGCTGGAAAACCACGCACTTTGCGGGCCTATAAGCCAGGCGAGATATGATCTACATCAATTTCTCTTCTATAATGCTTTGTTAGTATCTCGTCGCCGACTTAATAAAGAGAGAGTTAGTGTGAAAGCTGACAACCCTTTTGATCTTTTACTCCCAGCCGCAATGGCAAAAGTTGCCGAAGAAGCGGGTGTCTATAAAGCAACGAAACAACCGATGACGACGTTCTTCCTGGCCATCACTGCCGGGGTGTTCATCTCCATTGCCTTTGTTTTCTATATCACCGCCACCACCGGTACTGCCGGGATGCCTTTCGGTATCGCTAAGCTTATCGGCGGCATCTGTTTCTCACTGGGTCTGATCCTTTGCGTAATTTGCGGCGCTGACCTCTTTACCTCAACGGTCCTTATCGTCGTCGCGAAAGCCAGCGGTAAGATAACCTGGGGTCAGCTGGCTAAAAACTGGCTCAACGTTTACGTTGGAAACCTGGTTGGCTGCCTGCTGTTTGTCCTGTTGATGTGGTTGTCAGGTGAATATATGACCGCCAACGGCGCATGGGGGCTTAACGTCCTGCAAACCGCCGACCACAAAGTACACCACACATTTATTGAAGCCGTTGCGCTTGGCATCCTCGCCAACCTGATGGTCTGCCTGGCCGTCTGGATGAGCTACTCAGGGCGCAGCCTGATGGACAAAGCCATGATCATGGTTCTGCCTGTCGCCATGTTCGTTGCCAGCGGCTTTGAACACAGTATTGCAAACATGTTTATGATCCCTCTGGGTATTGTAATCCGTGATTTTTGCCAGCCCGGAGTTCTGGACCGCAGTCGGTTCCAGCCCGGAAAGTTTCTCTCACCTGACCGTTATGAACTTCATTACTGATAACCTGATCCCAGTCACAATCGGGAACATTATTGGCGGTGGTCTGCTGGTTGGGTTGACATACTGGGTCATTTACCTGCGTGGCGATAACCATCATTAATGGTTTTCTCAGGCAGTAAATAAAAAATCCACTTAAGAAGGTAGGTGTTACATGTCCGAACTTAATGAAAAGTTAGCCGCAGCATGGGAAGGTTTTGCCAAAGGTGATTGGCAGAATGAAGTCAACGTTCGTGACTTCATCCAGAAAAACTACACCCCATATGAAGGTGACGAATCCTTCCTGGCGGTGCTACCGACGCAACCACTGCCCTGTGGGACAGCGTTATGGAAGGCGTTAAGCAGGAAAACCGCACTCACGCGCCTGTTGATTTCGACACCTCCATCGCGTCCACCATTACTTCTCACGACGCGGGTTATATCAACAAATCCCCTCGAGAAGATTGTTGGTCTGCAAACTGAAGCACCACTGAAACGCGCGATTATCCCGTTCGGTGGTATCAAAATGGTAGAAGGTTCCTGCAAAGCGTACGATCGCGAGCTGGACCCAATGCTGAAGAAAATCTTCACTGAATACCGCAAAACCCACAACCAGGGTGTGTTTGACGTTTACACCAAAGACATCCTGAACTGCCGTAAATCAGGCGTCCTGACCGGTCTGCCAGATGCATATGGCCGTGGTCGTATCATCGGTGACTACCGTCGCGTTGCGCTGTACGGTATCGACTTCCTGCTGAAAGACAAATACGCACAGTTCCTGTCCCTGCAGTCCGATCTGGAAAATGGCGTTAACCTGGAAGCGACTATCCGTCTGCGTGAAGAGATCTCCGAACAGCACCGTGCGCTGGGTCAGATCAAAGAGATGGCAGCGAAATACGGTTGCGATATCTCCGGTCCTGCGACCAACGCTCAGGAAGCTATCCAGTGGACCTACTTCGGTTACCTGGCAGCGGTTAAATCTCAGAACGGCGCAGCAATGTCCTTCGGTCGTGTATCCACCTTCCTGGATGCCTACATCGAACGTGACCTGAAAGCAGGCAAAATCACCGAACAAGACGCACAGGAAATGATTGACCACCTGGTCATGAAACTGCGTATGGTTCGCTTCCTGCGTACCCCTGAGTATGATGAGCTGTTCTCCGGTGACCCAATCTGGGCAACTGAATCTATCGGCGGTATGGGCGTAGATGGCCGTACTCTGGTGACTAAAAACAGCTTCCGCTTCCTGAACACCCTGTACACCATGGGGCCATCACCGGAGCCGAACATTACCGTTCTGTGGTCTGAAAAACTGCCACTGAACTTCAAAAAATATGCCGCTAAAGTATCCATCGACACCTCTTCTCTGCAGTACGAGAACGATGACCTGATGCGTCCAGACTTCAACAACGATGACTACGCGATTGCATGCTGCGTAAGCCCAATGGTTGTTGGTAAGCAAATGCAGTTCTTCGGTGCGCGTGCTAACCTCGCGAAAACCATGCTGTATGCAATCAACGGCGGCGTTGATGAAAAACTGAAAATGCAGGTTGGTCCTAAGTCTGAGCCGATCAAAGGCGACGTCCTGAACTTCGACGAAGTGATGGATCGTATGGATCACTTCATGGACTGGCTGGCTAAACAGTACGTCACTGCGCTGAACATCATCCACTACATGCACGACAAGTACAGCTACGAAGCCTCTCTGATGGCGCTGCACGACCGTGACGTTGTTCGCACCATGGCATGTGGTATCGCAGGTCTGTCCGTTGCGGCTGACTCCCTGTCTGCTATCAAATATGCGAAAGTTAAACCAATTCGTGACGAAGACGGCCTGGCTGTAGACTTTGAAATCGAAGGCGAATACCCGCAGTTTGGTAACAACGACGCTCGCGTTGATGACATGGCGGTTGACCTGGTTGAACGTTTCATGAAGAAAATTCAGAAACTGACCACCTACCGTAACGCTATCCCGACTCAGTCTGTTCTGACCATCACCTCTAACGTGGTTTATGGTAAGAAAACCGGTAACACCCCAGACGGTCGTCGTGCTGGCGCGCCATTCGGACCAGGTGCTAACCCAATGCACGGTCGTGACCAGAAAGGTGCTGTTGCCTCTCTGACCTCCGTTGCTAAACTGCCGTTTGCTTACGCGAAAGATGGTATCTCTTACACCTTCTCTATCGTGCCAAATGCGCTGGGTAAAGACGACGAAGTGCGTAAAACCAACCTCGCGGGTCTGATGGATGGTTACTTCCATCACGAAGCGTCCATCGAAGGTGGTCAACACCTGAACGTGAACGTCATGAACCGTGAAATGCTGCTTGATGCGATGGAACACCCTGAGAAATATCCTCAGCTGACCATCCGTGTTTCTGGTTACGCGGTGCGTTTCAACTCGCTGACTAAAGAACAGCAGAAAGACGTGATTACCCGTACTTTCACTCAGTCCATGTAAGTGGATTTGACTGAAATGGCGCCGTAAAAAGCGTACAATAAAGGCTCCACACAAGTGGGGCCTTTTTAACACCTCCCCTACCTTAGTCTCTTTTGCCCGCTATCTATAATGAATGGATAACAGCCAAAACAGACTCGACACAGCCGATTGAGTTGTGCATATACACAGGCCCGGACGGGCCGAATCTGGAGATATCACCGCAATGTCAACTATTGGTCGCATTCACTCCTTTGAGTCCTGTGGCACCGTCGATGGCCCGGGCATCCGCTTTATCACTTTCTTCCAGGGCTGCCTGATGCGCTGCCTGTACTGCCATAACCGCGACACCTGGGATACTCACGGTGGCAAAGAAGTTACTGTCGAAGAATTAATGAAAGAGGTAGTGACCTACCGCCACTTTATGAACGCCTCTGGTGGCGGTGTGACGGCTTCCGGCGGGGGAAGCGATTCTGCAGGCCGAATTCGTTCGTGACTGGTTCCGCGCCTGCCATAAAGAGAGCATTCATACCTGCCTGGATACCAATGGCTTTGTCCGTCGCTACGATCCGGTGATTGATGAGCTGCTGGAAGTGACCGATCTGGTGATGCTGGACCTCAAGCAGATGAACGATGAGATCCATCAAAATCTGGTCGGCGTCTCTAACCACCGCACCCTCGAGTTTGCGAAATATATCTCTGCTAAAGGCATCAAAACCTGGATCCGTTACGTTGTGGTGCCGGGATGGTCAGATGACGATGACTCTGCACACCGCCTGGGTGAGTTCACACGCGATATGGGCAACGTTGAGAAAATTGAATTGCTGCCGTATCACGAGCTGGGCAAACATAAATGGGTGGCGATGGGCGAAGAGTACAAACTGGATGGCGTTAAGCCGCCGAAAAAAGAGACCATGGAACGCGTAAAAGGCATTCTGGAGCAGTACGGTCACAAGGTCATGTATTAACAAAACGCCCGGCTTTCACCGGGCGTTTTATTTATTAGTCAAAGACACCATTAATAATGGTGGTCACTATCGCCGTACTCAGCGCAATTAAGACCAGATCCTTTCCGACCACCCGCCATTCATACCCAGGATAAGAAGGTAATTGACCTAGCATTGATGCCGGAACGGCCTTTTTCGCGATGCCCGAAGGCAGCGGTTTACCGCGCGCGAGGTTTTTTGCAATCCCCGGAGACAGTGAGTCATAACCCGTTAAGCCGTAATTCAACGCCAGATGCCGGGCATGATCGTAACTGACGCGGGCATCGACATCGTCTTTTACGTTTTTATTCGATTTGCCTGAATTCTGGTGACCGTTATCTTGTTTATGGCCCTGATTACCGGCATTCCCCTTACCGGAATTGCCGTTACCATGATTGCCGCTATTACCTTGTCCGTTGCCGTGACCATTTCCGTTTCCTGGATTAGCCATAGCGGGTGCAATTGCGAAGGTTAAAGACAATACTACTGCCAGCGCTGTAGTGGTAAAACGACGAGTAGACATGATCGCTGCCTTTTAGTGATAGAACGCTTCTGAATTATCGTCTGACACAATAAACAAACAATGCGTAAAACTCTTATATGTGACAGAAACAAAAAAGCCTGTCGGCGACAGGCTTTTATTTACTCAGGCATGCGCCACCGGCGTTGGATGTTCACCCACTTTACGCAGCAGCATTAACAGATAAATAAATGACACGCTGGCAATCATGATAAACAGCAGATTGTCAGAATAGTTCTGCATCAGCATGGCGGTGAAGGTGGGTCCCAGCAAACTGCCGATGGTATAGCTCAGCAACAGCGCCTGGTTCATGGCCACCAGCTGATGATGCTCCACTTTCTCACAGGCCCAGGCCATCGCCACCGGATAGAGGGTAAAGCCCGCAGCACCGAGGATAAACAGTGCCGGCGCCATCGCGGCATTACTGAGCATGGCGAGACAACCCATGATCACCACAAAGACCTGAACGCGCAACACCAGCAGACGGCCAAAGCGGTCAGCAAGACGACCAATCGGCCACTGCCCGACAATCCCGGCGCTGACCATCACCGCCATCCAGAAACCGATCCCGGAATCACTGACTCCCTGATGGTTCAGATAGAGCGGCATGAGTCCATACAGCGAACCCAGTACTATCCCGGAGATAATGCAGCCATTTACTCCCAGACGCGCCTGACGCAATCTCAGCATCGGCCAGATGTGAGTTGCCTCCTGATGCTCGCTGCTCTGGTTCACAATACGCGTAAAGAGCAGCGGCAGAATGGCGGCCAGCACCATGCCGGTCACCCATGGCAGGACGCTCATCAGGTCAGTTGGCAGTTTGCTGACCATCAGTTGACCCAACACGGTTCCAATGTAATAGACCATCATATAGGCCGCCAGCAGTCGCCCACGGTTGCGGGAGGTGCCACTGCACATCAGGGCACTCTCCACTACCACCCAGATCATGGCGCAGCCAACGCCCGCAATAAAGCGCCAGGCCATCCAGCTCCAGAATCCGACCATTAGCCCTAACCCGGCACAGCCAGCGGCAAAAATAAGCGATGCCAGATAATAGCTGCGGTTAAAACCAAAACGTTTAATCAGGCTTCCTGTCATCAGGGTGCCCAGCAGATTACCGGTAAAAAAGGACGAGCTGACCATACCCACCTGCCAGGTCGGTAAGTGTTCATGGGCCGAGCCACAGCGGACGAGCGTATTTAACACCGCGATCGCCAGGGTCAGCAAAAGGAGGCCACAGAGCAACAGGAGCACTGGCCGGGTATAGGTCGACATGGATTAAAAACCGTGAGGAAGTTCAGATTTTCGTGCGCATCATGCCACTGGCAAAAACAAAGTCAATCCACCCGAAAGGGGCGCACGCACAATATGTACCTTTGTCGATTGAAAAAACTCATCCTGCTAATGCAAAGTCAGCTATCGATATTAATTATGTATTTGTTTTTGTTTATTTAGATTAAAAATGAAAGCCAGGCGACAGTTGAAAAATTTCATGATTGAAAAAAGAAAAGCCGGGCACTAAGTCCCGGCTTTATATAACAATAATCAGCGTTAACTGGCGATAGCCATTCCAACGGTCATATGCAGACCGTAAAATACCCGCGGCCAATCAATTCTCCTGCCAATACCAGCAAAAATGCCAGCGACAATAACGGGAGCGCAGGCTGATAGCCTTTCAGTTGAGGCACAATCCAGCACACCAGCGCCACTGCCAGCAGCGCCACCCGCCAGGCCATCAGCGAACCATACTCGGGCACCAGGGTTGAGGCCTGCTGAATGGAGCTGGTGGATCGTCGCCAGTTCCGCGCCCTGGAGCAGCGCAACGATCGTACTGACCGCCAGCGCCAGCAGCGACACGGCAGGCAGTAAACGCATGGCCCAGCCATCGACGCCTGCTACGCGCAGGAGCAGGAAGCCGAGCAGCGGGCCACCGATAAACAGGGTCAGGAAGAAGCTCATTGGCGTCCAGACGCTGTACCAGGTGGGGACCGTGTCGATGGTGTTATAGACCCGCACCATCATCCAGACAAACACGACACCCAGCACCATGGTCACGATCAGCCAAAGATTGCGTAATCCTGTCGGCAGTTTTTTCAAACGCCGCCAGCAGCCAGCCCAGCCCACCGACAGCAAAGAAGAGCGCCCCGCTGGCGATTTCGTTGCTGAGCGAAGAGGCGCCCACACGATTCAGGGAATTGAATGCGCGCATTGGCGACCCGAGGTGCAGCGTGGAGGCGATAAACCCGATCCCCATCAGCACCCACAGACCAAACATGCTCATTACCAGCCGCTGCTGTTGCTCCCTGTTCAGATTGCCGTTTAACAACGCCACGGCGAGCACGATAAACCCGCCCGCCACACACTGTCCAAAGACCGTAAAAATCATCAACGGCCATTCATGCCATCCGTTTCCCATCTCACACCTCCTGCGGATTAGCCAGATAGCCGGTGGTATCACCCGTGGGTCGGCTGTTGGCATTGGGTTTAATGACGATAGACGGCTTCGTGAAGTACGCCGACGGCAGCGGCGCGACAGCGGCCAGTTTGCCGTGCTTCTTGCGCAGCTCTTCAACCGGGGCCGAAGTCCAGCGCCCGCAGCGGGCAGGACTCGACACAAATCGGCTTCTGGCCCTCCGCCACCCGCTCATGGCAGCCGTCGCACTTGGTCATATGGCCTTTGGCGGCGTTGTACTGCGGCGCACCGTACGGGCAGGCCATGTGGCAGTAGCGGCAGCCGATGCAGACATCCTCATCCACCACCACAAAGCCGTCTTCGCGCTTGTGCATCGCCCGCTCGGGCAGACTTTGGTGCAGGCCGGGTCCTCGCAGTGGTTGCAGGAGATGGACAGATAGTAGGCAAACACGTTCTGGTGCCAGACGCCGTTGTCCTCCTGCCAGTCGCCGCCCGCGTACTCGTAGATACGGCGGAAGCTGACATCCGGGGTGAGATCCTTGTAATCCTTGCACGCCAGTTCGCAGGTTTTGCACCCGGTGCAGCGGCTGGAATCAATAAAAAATCCATACTGAGTGGTCATCGGCTACTCCTTACGCCTTTTCAACCTGAACCAGGTTACTGTGGGGACGGGTTGCCTTTCGCCAGCGGCGACGGGCGTTGGGTGGTCAGCACGTTAATGCAGCCCGCCTGATCGACACGGTTCGCATCCGGGTTGTACCAGGCCCCCTCGCCTAAGGCCACCACGCCCGGCAGAATGCGCGGCGTGACTTTGGCTTCGATATGCCACTTCACCGCGGCTGTTGAAAATACGGATACGGTCCCCGTTGGCGATGCCACGTTTGTGTGCATCAACCGGGTTGATCCACATCTCCTGGCGGCAGGCAGCCTTCAGCACGTCCACGTTGCCGTAGGTCGAGTGAGTACGCGCCTTATAGTGGAAACCTGTCAGCTGAAGCGGATAGTCTTTGCTTTGCGGATCGTCGTAGTTCTCAAAGCCCGGGCTGTAGACCGGAAGCGGATCGATGACGTCCCCTTTTTCCAGCTCCCACGTCGCTGCAATTTCCGCCAGCTGCGCCGAGTAAATTTCAATTTTGCCGGACGGCGTGGTCAACGGGTTAGCTACTGGATCTTCACGGAACGCTTTATAGGCCACGTGATGCCCTTCCGGATCGCGCTGTTTGAACATGCCCGCCTTGCGGAACTCGTCAAACGGCAGGAGATCAGGGATAGCCTTGCGTGACTGCTCGTAAAGATGACGCATCCAGCCTTCCTGGGTGCGGCCTTCGGTGAACGTTTCCTCAACGCCCATTCGCTTCGCGATCTGCGTCGTCATCTCATAGATGGTTTTGCATTCAAAGCGCGGCTTGATTGCCTGGTCGGCAAAAATCACGTACGACATGTTGCCGCAGGAGGCATCCAGCGCGAAGTCCATCTGCTCTGAGGCAGTGCAATCCGGCAGCAGAATATCGGCGTACTTCGCCGAAGAGGTCATATGGCAATCCACCACCACAATCAGCTCGCACTTTTTGTCGTCCTGCAGGATTTCGTGGGTGCGGTTGATTTGTGAATGCTGGTTGATCAGACAGTTACCGGCGTAGTTCCAGATCATCTTGATCGGCACGTCCAGCTTGTCTTTGCCGCGCACGCCGTCGCGGGTGGCGGTCATTGCCGGACCGCGCTCAATGGCGTCAGTCCACATAAACATCGAAATGCTGGTTTTGACCGGATTCTCCAGGGTTGGCATGCGTTCGAAAGGCAGGGAGTAGGAGCCTTCGCGCGCGCCCGAGTTACCGCCGTGGATGCCCACATTGCCGGTCAGAATCGCCAGCATGGAGATAGCGCGGGACACCAGCTCACCGTTGGCGTGGCGCTGAGGCCCCCCAGCCCTGCGAAATAAACGCCGGCTTAGCGCCCGCAATTTCACGCGCCAGTTTCACAATGCGCGCCTGCGGAATGCCGGTAATGGCAGATGCCCATTCAGGCGTCTTGGCAATGCCGTCGCTGCCCTGCCCCAGAATGTAGGCCTTGTAATGCCCGTTGGCTGGTGCGCCTTCTGGTAACGTTTTTTCGTCGTAGCCGACACAATATTTATCGAGAAAGGCTGGTCGACGAGGTTTTCATTGATCATCACCCACGCCAGGGCGGAGATTAGCGCCGCATCGGTTCCCGGACGAATCGGGATCCATTCATCTTCGCGGCCCGCCCCGGTATCGGTGTAGCGCGGATCGATGATGATCATTTTGGCATTCGATTTTTCGCGCGCCTGCTCAACGTAATAGGTCACGCCGCCGCCGCTCATACGCGTTTCGCCCGGGTTGTTGCCGAACAGCACCACCAACTGGCTATTTTCGATATCGGACGGGCTATTGCCATCTGCCCAGCCGCCGTAGGTGTAGTTTAGCCCTGCCGCGATCTGCGCGGTAGAGTAGTCGCCATAGTGATTAAGATAGCCGCCACAGCAGTTCATCAGACGGGCGATGAGGGTTTTGCCCGGCGGCCAGGAGCGGGTCAGGGTTCCGCCGAGGGTACCGGTGCCGTAGTTAAGATAGATGGACTCGTTGCCGTAATCCTTTATCAGACGCTGCATATTACTGGCAATGGTGTCGAAGGCTTCGTCCCAACTGATGCGCTCGAATTTACCCTCCCCACGCTTACCTACCCGCTTCATTGGGTATTTCAGGCGATCCGGGTTATAAACACGGCGGCGCATGGAACGGCCTCGCAGGCAGGCGCGCACCTGGTGTAACCCGTCGTAGTTATCATCCCCGGTATTGTCAGTCTCGACGTATTTGATCTCACCGTCGACCACATGCATTCGCAACGGGCAGCGACTGCCGCAGTTCACCGTACATGCGCTCCAGACTACCTTTTCATCCGGCTTTTTGGCTGTTACGGATTCAGCCGCCGAGGCCAGGCGTGAAAAAGGCAAAGTAAATGCGCTACTGGCAACGGCCAGGCCGCCAATCGCGGTGGTTTTCATCAGCCCGCGACGGCTCACCTCAGCAGCCAGTAAGGCATCAGGCGTTTTTATTTTCATAGACTCTCACTTTGATTGCTCACAAAATTCCATGTGCAACAGCAACCGCTATATAGTTATTTATATAAGGAGTGATTGCGTTAGCAGCGGTTTATGCTAACCAACTGCCGGGAGAGTATTACCCCTTTAGAGGGAGTGGGTATTGCCTGATGTCAAAAGCGGGGCATAAAAAAAGCGCCCGCAGGCGCTTTTTTACATTTTGGCAATTAGCCGATGTACTGCTGGCCTTTCATGTAAGGGCGCAGAACTTCAGGAATTTCGATACGTCCGTCAGCCTGCTGGTAGTTTTCCAGCACCGCCACCAGGGTACGGCCCACCGCCAGGCCGGAGCCGTTCAGGGTGTGTACCAGACGGGTTTTCTTGTCGGACTTACTGCGGCAACGTGCCTGCATACGACGCGCCTGGAAATCACCAACGTTGGAACAGGAGGATATTTCACGATAGGTACCCTGCGCCGGAACCCACCACTTCCAGATCGAAGGTTTTGCAGGCACCAAAGCCCATGTCACCGGTGCACAGCGCCATGCGGCGATACGGCAAACCCAGCAACTCCAGCACTTTTTCTGCGTGAGCGGTCATCTCTTCCAGCGCATCCATGGAGGTTTCTGGACGTACGATCTGCACCATCTCAACTTTGTCGAACTGGTGCATACGGATCAGACCACGGGTATCACGACCATAAGAACCTGCTTCAGAACGGAAGCACGGAGAGTGTGCAGTCAGTTTGATCGGCAGATCGTCTTCGTCGATGATCTCATCGCGCACAAGGTTGGTCAGCGGCACTTCTGCGGTTGGGATCAGCGCGTAGTTGCTGCTGTCTGCCTCTTCGTCCAGCGGACGGGTGTGGAACAGATCGCCGGCAAATTTCGGCAGTTGCCCGGTACCGTACAGCGTATCGTGGTTGACCAGATACGGGACGTAGGTTTCGCTGTAGCCATGTTGCTCAGTGTGCAGATCCAGCATGAACTGCGCCAGCGCGCGGTGCAGATGGGCAATTTGGCCCTTCATGACCACAAAACGGGAACCGGTCAGCTTAACGGCCGCGGCAAAATCCAGCCCCGCGTGCATTTCGCCCAGCGTAACGTGATCGCGAACTTCGAAATCGAATTCGCGTGGGGTGCCCCAGCGTTTCACTTCGACGTTGTCATTTTCGTCTTTGCCGACAGGTACGCTGTCGTCAGGGGTATTCGGGATTGCCAGGGCAATATCACGAATCTCAGCCTGAAGAACGTCCAGTTCGGCTTTCGCCTGATCCAGTTCTTCACCGAGTTTGTTCACTTCCAGGCGTAATGGCTCAATGTCTTCCCCGCGCGCTTTCGCCTGGCCGATGGATTTCGATCGAGAGTTACGCTCTGCCTGCAAGTTTTCAGTTTGAACCTGCAGAACTTTACGACGCTCTTCAAGAGCGCGCAGCTTATCTACATCCAGTTTAAAGCCCCGGCGTGCCAGTTTTTCAGCGACTGCGTCTGGCTCGTTACGCAGCAGATTGGGATCGAGCATGCTTATCCTGTGCTTATCGAATTAAAAAATAGGAGGAAATGACCGCAGCCTGCGGTCACTGAAGTTTCCCGTCAACCTTACCGCAACGATCGTTCTAACGGTAGCGTTTTATAGGGCTATTTTGATCCTGTCCGGCAAGCCAGGTGAGCTTTTCGCCAATCTTGCCCTCAAGACCTCTGTTTGTCGGGCGATAATAGCGTGTTTGTGCCATCTCCTGCGGGAAATACTCTTCCCCGGCAGCGTATGCGTTCGGCTCATCGTGGGCGTAACGATAGGCCTGACCGTAGCCCATCTCTTTCATCAGTTTGGTCGGGGCATTACGCAGGTGGACAGGGACATCGTAGTCAGGGCGCTCACGTGCATCAGACATCGCGGCTTTGAACGCGGTATACACGGCATTGCTTTTCGGGGCACAGGCCAGATAGACAATCGCCTGGGCAATGGCGCGTTCGCCTTCAGCAGGCCCGACGCGGGTGAAGCAGTCCCAGGCTGAGAGTGCCACCTGCATGGCGCGTGGATCGGCGTTACCGACATCTTCCGAAGCAATCGCCAGGCAGCGACGGGCAACGTACAACGGATCGCCCCCCGCAGTGATAATGCGCGCATACCAGTAGAGCGCAGCATCGGGTGCACTGCCGCGCACCGATTTATGCAGCGCCGAGATCAGATCGTAAAAACGGTCGCCTTTGTTATCAAAGCGCGCGCTGCGTTCCCCGGCGATTTCGGTCAGCAGAGCCGGAAGCAGCACCCGCTTGCCGCTGTCGTCGGCTTCGGTCATATCGGCCATCATTTCCAGGGTATTCAACGCCCGACGCGCATCGCCATTGACCAGCTCGGCAATCGCATGACGGGTATCGTCTGGCAGTACGATATCCTGCCCGCCGTAGCCCCGGTCCTTGTCTTCCATCGCCTGCGTCAGCACCTGCTCAATATCTTCGGTGGTTAACGATTTCAGCAGATAGACGCGAGCACGGGACAGCAGTGCGGAATTGAGTTCAAACGAAGGGTTTTCCGTGGTCGCACCGATAAACGTGATGGTGCCGTCTTCGATATGCGGCAGGAAGGCGTCCTGCTGACTCTTGTTGAAGCGGTGAACTTCATCGACAAACAGGATCGTGCGGCGACCGGCATTACGGCTCTGCCGTGCACGCTCAATGGCTTCGCGGATCTCTTTCACCCCTGAGGTGACGGCCGAAATACGCTCGACGTCGGCGTCGGCGTAACGGGCAATGACCTCTGCCAGCGTTGTTTTACCCGTACCCGGTGGCCCCCAGAGGATCATCGAGTGCAGATGCCCGGCCTCAATGGCGCGCGGCAGGGGTTTGCCCGCAGCCAGCAGATGCTGCTGGCCGATATACTGCGCTAAATTTTCTGGCCGCATACGGGCGGCCAGAGGTTGAAACGCATTATCTGAAAAATCGAGCGACAGGTTGCTCACGCACGCCTCTTACTTATTACGTTGGTCATCCACCGTCACGCCCTTCGGCGGGGTAAAGGTGAATTTAGATGCATCAACCGCCCCGTTCTGCTGGGATTTCAGCTGATAGCTGCTGCGCTGATCGTCCTGCTCAACGGCGCTGAACTGATTGATGGTGCCATTATTGCTGACGTTAATGGTGAACTGCTTCAGGTTGCCGTTACTGCCTTTCGGCGTCAGCACAAACTCATCACCGTTCTGTTTAATGTTGTACTGCTGCCAGTCGCTGGTCTGGTTACGGGCGATCAGCATAAACGGCGTATTGCTGGTGGCATCTTTCAGCCAGGTGGCCGTGGCCTGCTCAACAAACGGGTTGAAGAACCACAGGGTCTTGCCGTCGGAAACCAGGATGCTCTCATCCGGCTGCGTCATGTGCCAGTTGAACAGATTGGGACGTTTCACCCACAGGTCACCCTGACCTTCCTGCACTGCATTGCCGCTGCCGTCAGTCACTTTCTGGGTGAAACTGGCGTGGAAGCTGCTGACTTTGTCCAGGCGGCTTTTCAGGTCGCTGGCGGCATCTGCCCAGACGCTGCTGGCCACAAAACTGGTCAATAATGCACAGGTGATTGCAATTTTTTTCATTGGTCGTCCTTACAAAGCGTCATCCCGAAAATGGGGGTTTTCTGTCAACTATTCTGGACCTGCCCGCAGGCAGGCGACAGAAGAAAATGCTTAATTATTGCTGATTTACCCATCTTTGCAATCGAGGGGTTTTACTCAAACGGCGGCGGAGCCAGCACTTCACGGTTGCCGTTGTGCCCTTGCTCGCTGACGATGCCCTGCGCTTCCATCTGTTCGATGATACGCGCCGCGCGGTTGTAGCCGATGCGGAACTGGCGTTGCACCCCGGAAATAGAGGCTTTGCGTTTCTCGGTGACGAAGTTAACGGCCTGATCGAACAGCGGATCCAGCTCTTCGCCGCCGTCAACGCCACCACCACCGCCGCCTTCGCTTTCGCTGTCGGAGGTGATGCCATCCACGTATTGTGGACGACCGCGCGCTTTCCAGTCCTGTACTACGGCATGCACTTCCTGATCGCGTACAAAAGGCACCGTGGACACGCACCGGCGAGGTGGAGTTCGGGCCGGAATAGAGCATGTCACCCATCCCGAGCAGCGATTCAGCGCCCCCCTGATCGAGAATGGTACGGGAGTCAATTTTGCTCGACACCGTAAAGGCGATACGGGTCGGGATGTTCGCTTTGATAAGTCCGGTAATTACATCCACCGACGGACGCTGGGTCGCCAGCACCAGGTGGATCCCCGCCGCACGCGCTTTTTGGGCCAGACGGGCGATAAGCTCTTCTACCTTCTTACCGACGGTCATCATCAGGTCGGCAAATTCGTCCACCAGCACTACGATGTAAGGCAGTTTTTCCAGCACCGGATGTTGGGGCATCCATGCTGTCGCCCGGCTTCCAGTACGGATCCGGGATCGGACGCCCCATCTTCGCCGCTTCGGCGATGATCTCGTTATAACCGGCAAGGTTACGCACGCCCAGCGCAGACATCAGTTTGTAGCGGCGTTCCATCTCGTTGACGCTCCAGCGCAGCGCGTTGGCAGCATCCTTCATATCGGTCACGACTTCGGTGAGCAGATGTGGAATACCTTCGTAAACCGAGAGTTCCAGCATTTTCGGGTCGATCATGATGAAACGCCACATCTTCCGGCTGCGCTTTGTAGAGCATGCTGAGGATCATGGCGTTCACGGCCGACGGACTTACCGGAACCGGTCGTACCCGCCACCAGCAGGTGCGGCATTTTCGCCAGATCGGCTACTACCGGTTCACCAGCAATATCTTTACCCAGCACCACGCTCAGCGGTGACGGGTTATCGCGGAATTTGGCGTTATCGAGCACTTCACGCAGATAAACGGTCTGACGTTTTTTGTTCGGCAGTTCCAGCCCAACGTACGGCTTGCCCGGGATAACCTCAACCACACGCACGGCCACGGTCGACAAGGATCGCGCAAGGTCACGGGAGAGGTTTGAAATCCGGGCGGCTTTTACACCCGGCGCCAGATTAAGCTCAAAACGGGTGATGACCGGACCGGGCGAGTAGTTCACCACATCCGCTTTAATGCGGAAGTCGGCCAGGCGGGCCTCAACCAGACGGGCCATCTGCTCCAGAGCAAAGGTGTCTACCGGCTCAACTTCTGTCGGTGGCGGCGTTAACAAATCCAGCGACGGCAGTGGCGTAGTTGGCTTCTGCAATGGTCGGCTGTCACCGTTGCGCATCAGCAGCGGGTGGATCAGGCTCTCCTGCGGCTGAGGCGGTGGCTGAATCACAGGCTGTTGCGGCGGTGCATACTGCTGTGGTTGCGCGACATGCTGCGGCTGAGCAGGTTGTGCAAACTGCTGTGGCTGCGCTGCGTGCTGCGGCTGAGCAGGTTGTGCATACTGCTGTGGCTGCGCTGCATGCTGCGGCTGAGCAGGTTGTGCATACTGCTGTGGCTGCGCTGCGTGCTGCGGCTGAGCAGGTTGTGCATACTGCTGTGGCTGCGCTGCATGCTGCGGCTGAGCTGGTTGTGCATACTGCTGTGGCTGCGCTGCATGCTGCGGTTGAGCAGGTTGTGCATACTGCTGTGGCTGCGCTGCGCGGTGCTGCGGCTGCACGGTCGGCGGTGCCACCGCGGGCTTAGGCGGGGTATAGGCCTGGCGCGGCGGCTCGGCTTCCGGCATCACGCCCGGCGTGAATAGCGGTTCACTCGGCGTATCATCCACCAGATCTTTCATCGGCGAGAATTCAAAATCCGCCAACGAGAATGGATTCGCCCCTGTCGGTTGTTCACCGGCGTAACGCTGCTGCTGCGTGGCGGCAAACTGGCGAGCCAGCTCCGCTTCGGCGGCATCATCTTCGTCAACCTGACTTTGAGACTGCTGTGGCTCAGGCTGATACTCATCGCCATAACGTTGCTGTTGCTGCTGGGCGAACTGGCGCGCCAGCTCGTCCTGCTGCATTTCGTCAGCATCGTATTCGTACTGCTCATCATCGTACTGCTGCCGTCCGGCTTCACGGGCTTTCTCTTCTGCCATCCGCTGAGAAGGCAACTTAATGCCATACGAGGCCAGTTCACGGCGGGTGGGAACGCGCACGCGGTTAGGACGCGGCAGTTTGCGGGCCAATACCCTCTTTCACCCTGCGGACGCGGCGCGCCGCTGGTGGCCAGGCTGAATAAAGGTGCAGCAGCGCTGGCCGCAGCGGCACCTGCGGCTGTGGCCTGATGCACACTCGCCGCAACAGGGGCGACAACGGACCGCAGGCTCCACGGCCGGAACCGGTACCCATGGGATCTCAGCAGCTTTTACCGGGGCTGGCTCTTGTACTTCCTCTGGCACCGGCTGATACCAGGCCGCAAGCTGTTCGCGCTCACGGGCACGTTTTTCTTCCACTTCTTCAAAGTAGTAAAGCGGTGGTCGGGACGGTTTCACCTCTTCAACCGGCGGCGCTTCAAACGACAGGCGGGGCAACAACCGGCTCAGGCTGATACTCAGCTTGCTGCGGTTCATACTGCTGCGGCTGCGGCTGTCCGTACTGCGACTGCTCGTACTGCGGCTGCTGTGGCTGCTGGTGCTGTGGCTGCTCGTACTGAGACTGCGCGTACTGAGGTTGCTCATACTGCGGCTGCTGGTGCTGCGGCTGCTCATACTGCGGTTGCTCATACTGCGGCTGTGCGTACTGCGGCTGCTGGTGCTGTGGCTGCTCATACTGCGGCTGCGCGTACTGAGGCTGCTGGTGCTGTGGCTGTTCATACTGCGGCTGCGCGTATACCGGTTCAGGCTGATAAGGCGGCTGCCACTGCTCCTGCGGCGCGGCGGCATAAGGTTGTGGTTCCGCATTGACTGGCGCGGCTGGCGCGGCGGGTTCCGCATGCCATTCAACCGCTGGCGGCTGAAGATGGGCATCCGGCATCGAAGGGGTTGGTGGGGTCACCGGATCAACCGGGGCAGCAAAGGCCTGTGTTGCGGTGGTCGCCGCGGCAGCGGCGGCAAGCGGCTCAGCCACCGAGTGGCCATTGAGCAGCGGATCGTACTCGTCATAGTCGGAGGCCAGCGCACGGTTGCCGGAGAACAGCACATCATCCGGGTCGGCGGCCACGCCACGAGCGCTGTAAGCCACTTCCTCGTCGTCCATCCGTTTGCCGGAGAACAAGGCCGCATCGGTCTTGCGTCCTAACGGATTAGCGAATTTCTCTGCCATGCGCTTACGGCGAGCCAGCGCCCCGCGCATAATGCGGGCGCGACGGGATTCACGACGCTCTGTGGTCGGTTCCTCGTCTTCGTAGTCGTCATCTTCATATTCGTCGTCGGCCCAGGTGTCATCCCGACGGGTGCGGTTGCTGGCAAAAGTCAGCACGTTGAGGATGACGCTGCCGATTTTTTCCGCAATGCTGACCCAGGACCAGCCGGTAAAAAGCGTCAGTCCCGCGCCCCAGACGCAGAGCAGCGCAATAGTTCCGCCGCTGCTGTGCAGCATCGGCTGCAGGGCGGTACTCAGCAGGCTGCCGATCACGCCACCCGAGGCAAAATACCAGATGTCATCGGCATTAATCGCCGCCAGACCGCAGGAGGTGAGAATCAGCGCCAGCGCGCCAATCAGACGCAGCGAGACGGCAAAGTAATCGATGTAATCATCGTTCTGGCGATGACGCCAGGCAAACCAGCAGCCACCAATAATGATGACAGGGAGGGTGTAGGCCATCACGCCAAAGATAAAGAACAGCGTATCTGCCAGCCATGCGCCCGGTACACCGCCTAAATTATGGATAGGCTCGTGCCATGCGGTCTGTGACCAGCTGGGATCGGAGGGATTGAAACTGAGTAAGGCTGCCATCAACCAGACGGCAAAAAGAGCAACAAGGATCAGTAACGCCTCAAGGAGTCGACGTCCACTGCTGAGCTTGGTTAAATTGACTTCTTTGTCTTCGGTATATTCCTGGCTCAAAACAGGCTCTCCAGGTATCAGGCAATTCCTGCCTGCGTGCTAAACGGACAACAGTGCCGGGAGGCCCGACACTGTTGCTGTATGGATTACCAGGAGTGTAATCAAAGTACGCTGATAATGCACCTGTTCCGTGTTAGCGCGTCTTAATAACCAGACGATTGCTCTGCTTGACTTCTTCCATTACCACATAGGTACGGGTGTCGTTCACGCCAGGCAGTCGCAGCAGGGTTTCACCCAGCAGCTTACGGTATGCAGACATATCAGGTACGCGGGTTTTCAACAGGTAGTCGAAATCACCGGAAACCAGATGACACTCTTGAATTTCTTCAAGTTTTTGCACAGCGGCGTTGAACTGCTCAAACACATCCGGCGCACCACGATTCAGAGTAATCTCAACAAATACCAGAAGTGAGGCATCCAGATAATGCGGGTTCAGCAGCGCTGTATAGCCCTGAATAAAACCCTGTCTTTCCAGTCGGCGCACACGCTCAAGGCATGGCGTCGGGGAAAGTCCCACACGTTTTGAAAGCTCGACGTTGGAAATACGCCCATCCTTTTGCAATTCATTAAGAATGTTACGATCGATGCGGTCGAGATCTTTGCCAGGGCGCTTCTTGCTATCTACCATTATTATTGTCTCTCTGTATTCCTTCCCTAACTCCTGCCAGGACCCTGTGCACTTCACTGTTCAGAGTCTTTCCCCGCGGTTAATCGCATCGCCTGTTATTTAGTTTGAGCGATTCGATTGGGGTTATGTGGTATGAAGACCGTTGCCCAGAGGCGGCCATCAACATCACGAATGGCATCTGTCCACACCATGCGTAGATTTCGCTGACCCGGTAAAAATGGTGATTTTGTGCATGACTATGCGTTACACAAAGACCGTTTTTTTTCTTCCTTGAATGTTTTCGCAAAAGCGCAGGGGATTGTCAAAGCAAAACATCGATTTTTAGTACAACATGCCGGATATTCATTACGTCCGGGGATTAATCCTCATTTTATCGCCGTCGTTTCGAGCGATTAGCCATGATTATTGTTATAAAATCACCTTCCCTGCCCTGCCGTTGATTGGCGCTTTCTATTACACATATCGTTAACAAAATCGCTGCGCCCTTTTTTTACGACCACAAATTCCCTACAATCCGGGAAAATGTCTGCCAACAACAATGGGGATCTCATGGGCACGGCCAAACACAGTAAGCTGCTAATCCTTGGTTCTGGACCTGCGGGATACACCGCAGCGGTCTACGCTGCACGCGCTAACCTGCAACCGGTACTGATTACGGGCATGGAAAAAGGCGGTCAGCTGACCACCACCACCGAAGTAGAAAACTGGCCAGGCGATCCTGAAGGCCTGACCGGGCCGCTGCTGATGGAGCGCATGCACGAGCATGCCGCCAAATTTGATACCGAAATCATCTTTGACCACATCAACAAGGTCGATCTGCAAAACCGTCCGTTCCGCCTGACCGGTGACAATGCGGAATACACCTGCGACGCGCTGATCATTGCGACCGGTGCCTCTGCCCGCTACCTGGGCCTGCCGTCTGAAGAAGCCTTCAAGGGCCGCGGCGTATCTGCCTGCGCCACCTGCGACGGTTTCTTCTATCGCAACCAGAAGGTCGCGGTCATCGGCGGCGGCAATACCGCTGTGGAAGAGGCACTGTACCTGGCGAACATCGCCTCTGAAGTCCATCTCATTCACCGCCGTGATACCTTCCGCGCGGAAAAAATCCTGATCAAGCGTCTGATGGACAAAGTGGCCAGCGGCAACATCGTGCTGCACACTCACCGCACGCTGGAAGAAGTGACCGGCGATCAGATGGGCGTGGCGGGTCTGCGTATCCGCGATACCCGGAACACCGACAATGTCGAAACGCTGGAAGTGGCAGGTCTGTTTGTTGCCATCGGCCACAGCCCGAACACCGCGATCTTCGACGGTCAGCTGGAGCTGGAGAACGGCTACATCAAAGTGCAGTCCGGGATCCACGGCAATGCCACCCAGACCAGCATCCCGGGCGTGTTCGCTGCGGGCGACGTAATGGACCACATTTACCGTCAGGCGATCACCTCTGCGGGCACCGGTTGTATGGCGGCGCTGGATGCAGAACGTTATCTCGACGGACTGGCCGATCAGAGCAAATAATTTTTACAAATCAGCAACAAACGTAAAAAAGGCGGCGATAAGTCGCCTTTATTGTCTCTGCGATGTAACATTGCCGTGCCCAATACCTAATAACATCACCTGCAAAGCACGCAATGGAAAAAACCCGTCAACAAGAGTTAACACGCTGGCTTAAACAGCAAAGCGTTCTTTCCCGCCGCTGGCTGAATATTTCCCGTCTTCTAGGGTTTATCAGCGGTGTGTTGATTGTAGGCCAGGCATGGCTGCTGGCCCGCATTCTTAATCATATGATCATGGAAAACATTCCGCGTGAGGCCCTGTTACTGCCTTTCATTGTGCTGATTCTGGTCTTTATTTTGCGTGCCTGGGTGGTCTGGTTACGCGAGCGCGTGGGTTTTCACGCCGGGCAGAATATTCGCTACGAAATCCGCCGCCAAGTGCTCGACAGGCTGCAGGAAGCTGGCCCCGCCTGGATTCAGGGCAAACCCGCCGGCAGTTGGGCGACGCTTATCCTTGAGCAAATCGACGATATGCATGATTACTATGCCCGCTATCTGCCGCAGATGGCGCTGGCCGTCTTTGTGCCTCTGCTGATCGTATTCGCGATTTTCCCTTATAACTGGGTTGCAGGGCTGATCCTGTTGGGCACCGCCCCGCTGATCCCACTGTTTATGGCGATGGTCGGCATGGGTGCCGCCGATGCCAACCGCCGCAACTTCCTGGCGCTGGGGCGTCTTAGCGGCCACTTCCTTGACCGCCTGCGCGGCATGGAGACGCTGCGCATTTTTGGTCGCGGTGAAGCCGAAACTGACAACATCCGCCACGCCTCACAGGACTTCCGTCAGCGCACCATGGAGGTGTTACGCCTGGCGTTCTTATCCTCCGGGGTACTGGAGTTCTTTACCTCCCTGTCGATTGCGCTGGTCGCCGTCTATTTTGGTTTCTCCTACCTGGGCGCCCTCGATTTTGGTCATTACGGCACTGCTGTGACCCTCTCGGCAGGCTTCCTGACCCTGATTTTGGCCCCGGAATTCTTTCAGCCGCTGCGCGATCTAGGCACCTTCTATCATGCGAAGGCCCAGGCCGTGGGCGCAGCTGACAGCCTGAAAACCTTCCTTGAAACGCCGTTAGCCCATCCGCAGCGTGGGGACGTGACCCTCAACACCAGCAAACCGGTCAGCATTGAAGCGGAGAATTTTTGCGTGCTGTCGCCGGAGGGTAAGGTACTGGCGGGGCCATTAAACTTCACTCTCGCAGCAGGTCAGCGCGTGGTGCTGGTCGGCACCAGCGGCTCCGGCAAAAGCTCGCTGCTGAATGCGTTATCTGGTTTTATGGCTTACAGCGGATCGCTGCGCATCAACCAGGCCGAGCTGTCTGCGCTCGATCCTGATGAATGGCGCACCCATTTGAGCTGGGTGGGTCAGAACCCGCAGCTTCCGGCGGCCACGCTACGTGAAAACGTGCTGCTGGCACGCCCGGATGCCAGCGATGAAGAGCTGCAGTCGGTGCTCGATCGCGCCTGGGTCAGTGAATTCCTTCCCCTGCTGCCTGACGGGGTGAATACCCTTGTCGGCGATCAGTCGGCGGGGCTTTCCGTCGGCCAGGCGCAGCGTATCGCTGTGGCCCGCGCCCTGCTCAACCCTTGCCAGCTGTTACTGCTGGATGAACCCGCCGCCAGCCTTGATGCGCACAGTGAACAGCGCGTGATGCTGGCGCTGGATGCCGCTTCACAGCAGCAAACCACGCTGATGGTGACCCACCAGCTGGAGGGCATTGCCCACTGGGATGAGATCTGGGTCATGGACAATGGACAGCTTGTTGAGCAGGGCAATTACGCCACGCTCGCGGCGGCACAGGGGCCGTTTGCGGCCCTGCTGGCGAACCGTCAGGAGGACATTTAATGCGCGCTTTACTGCCTTATCTGGCGCTCTATATGCGCCACAAATGGATGCTGATCCTCGGCGTCGTGCTGGCCATCGTCACCCTGTTGGCCAGTATCGGCCTGTTAACGCTCTCCGGCTGGTTCCTCTCTGCCTCTGCGGTGGCCGGGTTTGCCGGGTTGTACAGCTTCAACTATATGCTGCCTGCTGCGGGTGTGCGCGGCACGGCCATCACCCGCACCGCCGGGCGCTACTTCGAGCGTCTGGTCAGCCATGACGCAACGTTCCGCGTGCTGCAGCACCTGCGCGTCACCACCTTCAGCAAACTGCTGCCTCTCTCCCCTGCCGGGCTGGCGCGCTATCGCCAGGGCGAACTGCTGAACCGCGTTGTCGCGGATGTCGATACCCTCGATCACCTCTATCTGCGGGTTATCTCCCCGATGGTAGGTGCGCTGGTGGTGATTGTGGTCGTTACCCTCGGGCTGAGCCTGCTGGATGCCAGCATCGCGCTGGTGCTTGGCGGGATCATGCTCCTGACGCTGTGTCTGCTGCCCCCGCTGTTTTACCGCGCCGGTAAACCGACCGGTGAAAACCTGACACGACTGCGCGGCGAATATCGCCAGCAGCTTACCGGCTGGCTGCAGGGCCAGGCAGAGCTGACAATTTTTGGCGCCAGCCGTCGCTATCGCGCGCGGATGGAGAACACCGAGCTGAACTGGCATGAAGCCCAGCGCAAACAATCGGAGCTGACGGCCCTGTCCCAGGCATTGATGCTGTTGATTGGCGGTATTGCCGTGATGGCGATGCTGTGGCTGGCCTCCGGCGGTGTGGGGGATAATACCCAGCCGGGGCCGCTCATTGCGCTGTTTGTCTTCTGTGCGCTGGCGGCTTTCGAAGCGCTGGCACCGGTGACCGGGGCTTTTCAGCATCTCGGCCAGGTAGTGGCCTCCGCGCTGCGTATTACCCAGATCACGGGCCAGCAGCCGGAAGTGCAATTCAGTACCGCCGCAACAGACGTGCCTGAGCAACTGGCTCTCCGTCTGGCAGATGTCAGCTTTGCTTACCACGGGCAGGCGCAACCGGCGCTGGACAACATCAATCTGACGATCCCCGCAGGTGCACACGTTGCGGTGCTGGGCCGCACAGGGTGCGGGAAATCGACCCTGCTGCAACTGCTGACCCGGGCCTGGGATCCGGCTCAGGGCCAGATCCTGTTTAACGATATGCCTCTCAAAGAGATGAGCGAGCCAGCGCTGCGTAAAACAGTGAGCGTAGTGCCGCAGCGGGTCCATCTTTTCAGCGCCACCCTGCGGGATAACTTGCTGTTAGCCGCGCCGGGAACCGCTGATGACGAATTACGTGCGATGCTCGAAAAGGTCGGTTTGCACAAGCTGCTGGACGATGAAGGTCTGAACAGCTGGCTCGGTGAAGGAGGTCGTCAGCTATCCGGTGGTGAGCTGCGTCGCCTGGCGATTGCCCGCGCGCTACTGCACAATGCCCCGCTGATGTTGCTGGATGAACCGACCGAAGGGCTGGATGCAACAACAGAACGGCAAATCCTTGATTTACTGGAAAAAGAGATGCAGGGCAAAACGGTGCTGATGGTGACGCACCGCCTGCGCGGACTGGCGGATTTTGATCAAATTATTGTGATGGACAACGGACAGATTATTGAGCAAGGTAGTCACGCAGAACTGTTGGCAAAACAGGGTCGTTACTACCAGTTTAAACAACGTCTGTAGTCTATATTTGAACCGATCCCCACTTCGCGTACTGGAGTTGTGTTGTCATGCGCCTGGTCCAGCTTTCTCGTCATTCTCTTGCGTTCCCTTCCCCGGAAGGGGCGCTGCGCGAACCTAATGGTTTGCTGGCCCTGGCGGCGATCTCAGCCCGTCGCGTTTATTAATGGCTTACCAGCGCGGTATTTTCCCGTGGTTTTCGCCCGGCGATCCGATCTTATGGTGGTCGCCTGACCCGCGCGCCATTTTGTGGCCTGAACGGTTTCATCTCAGTCGCAGCATGAAACGGTTTCACGCCCACTCCCCCTATCGCGTCACCCTCAATCATGCATTTGGCCAGGTTATCGAAGGCTGTGCCAGCGACCGCGCAGAAGGCACCTGGGTCACCCCGGAGGTGATCCATGCATATCATCGTCTGCACGAGCTGGGTTACGCCCACTCCATTGAGGTATGGCAGGGTGATGATCTGGTGGGCGGCATGTATGGTGTGGCTCAGGGCACGTTATTTTGCGGTGAATCGATGTTCAGCCGCGCCGTGAATGCGTCTAAAACTGCGCTCCTGGTTTTCTGCGATCGCTTTACCCGCAGCGGCGGCAAGCTGATTGATTGCCAGGTGCTGAACGAGCATACCGCCTCGCTGGGGGCGATTGAGATCTCCCGCCATGAATATCTGACGCAGCTGGCCGCTCTGCGAATGCAAAAATTACCACAGAACTTCTGGGTGCCTGCGACGTTATTTACGCCCCAGGGATAAATGTTTTCCGCATATTTTTCCTCAAGGTGCTATAATTCTGCCGCAGAGTAGGTTCTGCCTGTTGCCCGCCGCCGTTTGGGAATAGTTCGCATCCGATAACGCCCTATCGTTTATCCTGCCACCTCCCCTTTACGTATGCGCTTTTCGTACGGTCGAACCGTGACGTCCGGGTAATACGCTGAAACTGCTTTGCTGCGTTTTAAACGCGCAAATCTTTACTTAATTGATGAATTTCGGCATTATCTTGCCGGTTCAAAACTTGGTAGTGATACCCCAGAGGATTAGATGGCCAAAGAAGACAATATTGAAATGCAGGGTACCGTTCTTGAAACGTTGCCTAACACCATGTTTCGCGTAGAACTGGAAAACGGTCACGTTGTTACCGCGCATATCTCCGGTAAGATGCGTAAGAACTATATCCGTATTCTGACGGGCGACAAAGTGACTGTTGAGCTGACCCCGTACGACCTGAGCAAAGGCCGCATTGTCTTCCGTAGTCGCTAAGAGTTTTTCGCCGCAAATGGCGTAGAGAGAATACTAAAGGCCGGGTTATCCCGGCCTTTTTTTATTCAGCAGAGGTCAACACCCGATTTCAGTCTGTCCGCCAACATTCCCTGTCCCGCCCGCAGTAAAGCCTGCGCTGCCGGAGTCATCATTGATGGCATTCCGATCCTCTTTATCCCAGCTCATTTAGGTCGCGAACAGACGGCTCTCCCGCCGCGCCTTGATATCAAACACGTTGCCTAACTTCAACGTTGGGGCACCGACTCAGTGGACGTGCACCACGGTCAGATCGGCCAGCATCGCATGGCTGATCTCGTACAGCAGGCCGGTAAGGTGCGGCAGCATATCGCGGTCGAAATGCGACACCAGCAGCACATGGTTTAACGCCCGGCAGTAATTGCACTGGGCTTCGGTGCTGTCGAGTAACCACTCCTGTTTGTGCATCGGTGGGATCTCATCCTCTTCCAGCACGCGGAAATCGGTCATTGATTTTTCCAGCTCACTTCTGAATGCGTCCAGATATGCAGCAAGGCAGCGGCAGATGGGCTGTGTTTGCGGCAGCGAATTGCAATCGACCAGAATTTCGGTAAGCAGGTTACAGCGCGCGGCAAGCGTGGAGAGATCGAGAGTGCTAAGTTCGAGTTCGCTGTAGAGCTGGGAGATATGGTTTTCTGTATACATGGGTAATACCTTCACACACATTGAATTTACCACCGCAGGAAACGCCAGATTCGCTGGCGGCGGACGAAAAGGAATTGGCGTACCAGTGTGTGTGACTACTGGCGCTTCAAAAGAAGCTCCCGATTCGCCCGCCAGATGCAGAATATACCCTTTTCCTTAGGGCGAACGAAGCCTGCAGCTAAACATGCTGCTCACACACTTTCAGGACGCCAATCCTGGCACCTGATTTTGCAGGTGCATCGCCATTCTATTACTGGGGTTTTATCCAGCAATATCCCTGCTTGAATTCTGGATAACGCCTCGCAAAATTTTGATGATAGTGCGCGCGGTTCCCCCTCACCCTACCCCTCTCCCTCAAGGGAGAGGGAACCGATCGAGCGTGCACCCATGACAGTGGCAGAGATTTGCTTCGACACACACAGCGATGACGGTATAAAAGTTTGCTTCAATACTTACAGCGATGGCCTGGTCCGGCTGAAAATCGCCTAAGCGTTACCGTAAGGCCGGGGTAAGGCGCAGGGATTTGCCGACAGGGCATCTTAACTCTCTCCCTCAAGGGAGAGGGAACCGATCGAGCATGCAGCCATGACAGTGACAGAGGTTTGCTTCAACACTCACAACGATGGACTGGTCCGGCTGAAAATCGCCTAAGCGTTTCCGTAAGGCCGGGGTAAGGCGCAGGGATTTGCCGACAGGGCATCTTAACTCTCTCCCTCAAGGGAGAGGGAACCGATCGAGCATGCACCCATGACAGTGGCAGAGGTTTGCTTCAACACTCCCAGCGATGACCTGGGCCGGCTGAAAATCGCCGAAGCGTTTCCGGAAGGCCGGGGCGAGGCGCAGGGATGCACCGAGAGGGCATCTTAATTCTCCCCTTCAAGGAAGAGGAAATCGATCGAGCGTGCAGCCATGACAGTGGCAGAGGTTTGCTTCAACACACACAGCGATGACGGTATAAAAGATTTGCTTCAATACTCACAGCGATGACCTGGTCCGGCTGAAAATCGCCGAAGCGTTTCCGTAAGGCCGGGGTAAGGCGCAGGGACGCGCCGAGAAGGCATCTTAACCCTCTCCGGACCGATCAAACGTGCAGCCAGGACAGTGGCAGAGGTTTGCTTCAACACTCACAGCGATGACGGTATAAAAGATTAGCTTCAAGACTTACAGCGATGGCCTGGTCCGGCTGAAAATCGCCGAAGCGTTTCCGTAAGGCCGGGGCGAGGCGCAGGGACGCGCCGAGAGGGCATAGCCTGCAGGGATGCAGGCTGGTGCCCGACCCGAAAGCCTGGCGGAATAAGCTGAGGGCACCGCGAAGCGGCGATTTTCTTTGCCGGGAGCCGGGATTGTTAAGGGGGCGGCGGCAAGCCCCCTTAACACGTTCACGGGTGACGTGGCTTACAGAGAAATACAGATCGTAAAGTGAACGGAACCACCACCGTAGGGACATAGTGTGCAGCCCGCCGCCCTCACTCCCCCCACAATAAGAAGCAAAAAGCAGCCATAAAAAAACCGGGCTTTCGCCCGGCTTTTATCATCACGCAACAGTCTTAGTGAGCCGCTTCGGCTTATGCTTCGCCGCACTCTGGAAGTCATACGTCAGCTCATTCTTCGCCTGATCCAGCGCTACTGTCACCTGGCCCCCATCCACCAGCGAACCAAACAGCAGCTCGTTAGCCAACGGTTTCTTCAGGTTGTCCTGGATAACGCGCGCCCATCGGACGCGCACCCATCGCACGATCGTAGCCTTTCTCCGCCAGCCAGTCGCGGGCTTTCCTGACTCACTTCCAGGGAGACCCCTTTCTGATCCAGCTGAACCTGCAACTCGACAATGAACTTATCCACCACCTGATGGATCACCTCAGTAGACAGGTGATCGAACCAGATAATGTTATCCAGACGGTTACGGAATTCCGGCGTAAAGACCTTCTTGATCTCTTCCATCGCATCGGTGCTGTTATCCTGATGGATCAGGCCGATGGATTTACGCTCGGTCTCACGCACCCCGGCGTTGGTGGTCATCACCATCACCACGTTGCGGAAGTCTGCCTTGCGCCCGTTGTTGTCGGTCAGCGTCCGTTATCCATCACCTGCAGCAGCAGGTTAAAGACGTCCGGGTGCGCCTTCTCGATCTCATCAAGCAGCAGAACCGCGTGCGGATGCTTGATCACCGCGTCGGTGAGCAGGCCGCCCTGATCAAAGCCCACATAGCCCGGAGGCGCACCGATCAGACGACTGACAGGTGTGGCGCTCCATATACCTCGGACATATCAAAGCGCAGCAGCTCAATGCCCAACGCTTTGGAGAGCTGCACCGTCACCTCGGTTTTCCCCACCCCGGTCGGGCCGGCGAACAGGAAAGAACCGACCGGTTTATGCTCATGCCCCAGTCCGGCACGGGCCATCTTGATGGCTTCGGTTAAGGCCTCAATCGCTTTATCCTGGCCAAAGACCAGCATTTTCAGGCGATCGCCCAGGTTTTTCAGGGTATCGCGGTCGCTCTGAGAAACGCTCTTCTCAGGGATACGCGCGATGCGGGCCACCACGGATTCGATATCCGCCACGTTGACCGTTTTCTTGCGCTTACTGACCGGCATCAGACGCGCGCGCGCGCCCGCTTCGTCGATCACGTCGATCGCTTTATCCGGCAGATGGCGATCGTTGATGTATTTCACCGCCAGCTCCACCGCGGCACGCACCGCTTTCGCGGTATAACGCACATCGTGGTGCGCTTCGTACTTCGGTTTCAGGCCGTTGATGATCTGCACCGTTTCTTCAACGGACGGTTCAGTAATGTCGATTTTCTGGAAGCGACGCGCCAGGGCGCGGTCTTTTTCGAAAATATTGCTGAACTCCTGGTAGGTGGTCGAGCCAATTACCCGGATCTTGCCGCTGGAGAGCAGCGGTTTAATCAGGTTGGCCGCATCCACCTGGCCACCAGAGGCAGCACCGGCACCGATGATAGTGTGGATCTCATCGATAAACAGGATGCTGTTGGTATCCTGCTCCAGCTGTTTCAGCAGCGCTTTGAACCGTTTTTCAAAATCACCGCGGTATTTGGTTCCGGCCAGCAGCGAACCGATATCCAGCGAGTAGATGGTGCAATCGGCGATCACTTCCGGAACGTCGCCCTGCACAATGCGCCAGGCCAACCCTTCAGCAATGGCCGTTTTACCGACGCCGGATTCCCCCACCAGCAGCGGGTTGTTCTTGCGGCGGCGGCACAGTACCTGGATCGCCCGTTCCAGCTCTTTTTCGCGGCCAATCAGCGGGTCAATACCGCCGACGCGGGCAAGCTGGTTAAGATTGGTGGTGAAGTTTTCCATACGTTCCTCCCCGCCTGCTTGCTCTTCGCTGTTGACCTGATGACCGGAATCGGATGCCTGATTCGGCTCGTCTTTTCGCGTTCCATGAGAGATGAAGTTCACCACATCGAGGCGGCTGACTTCGTGTTTGCGCAGCAGGTAGGCCGCTTGCGACTCCTGCTCGCTAAAGATGGCAACCAGCACGTTAGCACCGGTGACTTCGCTACGTCCTGAGGACTGGACGTGAAATACCGCACGCTGGAGAACACGCTGGAAGCTGAGCGTCGGCTGCGTGTCGCGCTCCTCTTCACTGACGGGCAGTACAGGTGTGGTCTGTTCGATGAAGGCTTCAAGTTCCTGACGCAGCGCCACCAGATCCACGGAGCAGGCTTCAAGCGCTTCGCGGGGCGGATGGGTTACTGAGCAGTGCAAGCAGCAGGTGCTCGACCGTCATAAACTCATGTCGGTGCTCACGCGCTCTGGCGAAAGCCATGTTTAAACTGAGTTCCAGTTCTTGATTGAGCATAGGCACCTCCCCCAATTTTCATTGCCTTATTCAGGCTTTTTCCAGCGTACACAGCAACGGGATGCTCGTTCTCCCTCGCATACTGGTTCACCATCGCCACCTTCGTCTCTGCGACTTCTTGCAGTAAAAACACCGCAGATGGCTTTGCCATGATAGTGAACGGTAAGCATCAGTTGCGTTGCACGTTCTACATCATAAGAAAGAACTTTTGTAGCACGTCAATAACAAATTCCATCGGCGTGTAGTCATCGTTCATTAACATAACTTTATACATAGATGGCGGTTTTAGCGCGTCGCGCACTTTATCTTCCGCCAGCTTGTCGAAATCGAGCCAGTCGTTCGTCTTACCCATTGTCAGTCGTCATCTTCGTTTACGGTCTCCGGTCGCGGTTCTGATGCTGACAGGAGGCTATACATAACCTGAATCTACCTCAGATGTCAGATAACTCACATCTATTATTGCCATCCGCGATGTCTGTCACAATACCTGTCAATAGCGTTAACTGCTTCAAATTTTGACTCATTTTCCCCCTCCCTTCACCGGCAAATGCTTGACGATCTATCTGGTTTATCTAAATTGTACAGGCGTGAGTTGGCGAGGTTTTGAACAGCCCCCACTCCATCACCGGTTCATTACATCTAACTCAATAAGATTTACGAAGGATGTCGAAGCATGGAAACGGGTACAGTTAAGTGGTTCAACAACGCCAAAGGGTTTGGTTTCATCTGCCCTGAAGGCGGCGGCGAAGACATCTTCGGCGCATTACTCCACCATTCAGATGGATGGTTACAGAACGCTGAAAGCGGACAAGCCGTTCGGTTCGATGTACACCTCGGGCCAAAAGGCAATCATGCCAGCGTTATTGTGCCCATCGAAGCAGAAGTGGTGGCATAGCCCTCTGTTTCATTGTGTACACCCCTCACTCAAAATGCCAGCCCGATACGCTGGCATTTTTATTTGCGGGCTGTCGTACGGCTTCATGCCCGACGGCGCTGCGCTTGCGCAGGCCTACAAATTTTTGTAGGCCGGGTTAGGCGTAGCGGCCGCCCGGCAACAGACTCACTCCCGGGCTAAGGCATCCACCGGATCCAACCGCGCGGCATTTCTTGCGGGTAGCCAGCCAAACAGGACCCCGGTAAAGGTAGAACAGAGGAAGGCCGTTAACAGCGCCATCGGTGAAAAACCAATTTCCCAGCCGGGTAAAAACAGCTGCAGCGTAAAGGCAATTAACAGGGAGAGCGAAATCCCCAGCGCGCCGCCCACCAGACAAACCAGCACCGCTTCAATCAAAAATTGTTGCAGTACATCGCTGGCCCGGCGCCGACCGCCATGCGGATGCCGATTTCGCGCGTACGCTCGGTCACCGACACCAGCATGATATTCATTACCCCAATCCCCCCGACCAGCAGGGAGATGATCGCCACCAGCGTGAGGAAGAGCTGAAGAGTACGTGTGGTCTTTTCCGCCGTTTTCAAGAGGCCGTCCATGTTCCAGGTGAAGAAATCTTTCTTCCCGTGGCGCAGCGTCATCAGGCGCTCAAGCTGTTGCTCCGCCTGGGCGCTGTCGTAGCCCTCCTTCACTCGCACGGTGATCGAGTTCAGCCATGACTGCCCCATAATGCGCCCGGAGATGGTGGTGTTACGGCAGCCAGACACGTAAAATCTTGCTGCTGCCAAACATCGACTGCTTCTCTTCCGCCACGCCGATCACCGTCGCGGGCATATTGCCCACCAGGACAATCTCGCCCACCACCTTCGATTTGTTGGGGAATAGCTGTCGCCGGGAGTTGGCATCCAGCACCACCACCTGCGCCCGGCCCGCCAGTTGCTCTGCGTTTGAATGTGCCTCCCTCGCTGAAGGTCATGCCGTAGACGTTAAAGTAATCGCGCTAACGCCGTTGGCGCTGGCGGCCACGTCGATATTGCCGTAGCGCAGACGCAAAATTCTGCGACACCGCCGGGGTGGCGGAATTGACCCACGGCTGCTTCTGGATAGCGGCCAGATCGTCATATTTCAGCGCCTGCTGATACTGCGGCTCATCATCGCCAAAGTCTTTGCCGGGATAGATATCGGATGGTGTTGGTGCCAATCGAGCGGATATCGGACAGCACCAGCTGTTTGGCGGCATCGCCTACCACCACAATCGACACCACTGAGGCGATACCGATGATGATCCCGAGCATCGTTTAACAGGGTCCGCATCTTGTTGGCGGCCATTGCCAGCCAGGCCATGGTCAGCGCTTCGCGGAAACTGCTGGCAAACTGCCGCCAGCCGGACGGCGGGCGGTAGCGCCACCTCCTGACGTCGGGTGGCGTTAAGCGTGGCAGGGCGGGTTGCTCACCAGCTCACCGTCGTGGATCTCCAAGATCCGCCCGGCCTGCGCGGCCACCTGTGGTCGTGGGTGACAATGATCACCGTATGCCCCTGATCCCGCAGCTGGTGCAGGATCGCCATGACCTCCTCCCCGGAGTGGCTGTCCAGCGCCCGGTCGGTTCATCGGCAAGAATCACTTGCCCGCCGTTCATCAGCGCCCGGGCGATACTCACCCGCTGCTGCTGGCCGCCAGAGAGCTGCGAGGGCTGGTAATCCACCCGCTCCCCTAACCCCAGCCGGGTAAGAAGCGCCTGCGCCCGCTCAAGGCGTTTTTTGCGCTCCACACCGGCATAGACCGCCGGTACTTCGACGTTCTGCGCCGCGCTCAGGTGCGAGAGCAGATGGTAACGCTGAAAGATAAAGCCGAAATGTTCCCGCCGCAGTTTTGCCAGCGCGTCGCTGTCCAGCGTGGCGACATCGGTCCCGGCCACCGGTAGGTGCCGCTGGTGGGTTTATCCAGACAGCCAAGGATGTTCATCAGCGTTGATTTACCGGACCCCGAGGCCCCGACAATCGCCACCATCTCCCCGGCCTCGACCTGCAGCGTGATGCCCTTCAGCACCTCCACCGGCCCGTCGCCGGAAGGGTAGCTCCGGCGGATATCATCAGCTCCAGCAGCGCGGTCATTTAGCCGCCCCGGGCTGGCTCTCGCTGATAACCACCTCGTCGCCCTCTTCAAGCCCTTTCACCACTACTACATCGGTGTCGTTACGCGAGCCGAGGCTCACCTCACGTTCACGCGTCTCGCCGTTACGCAGCACCTTCACGTTATAGCGGTTATCTCCCGCCGGTTGCCCCAGCGCCGCCAGCGGTATGGTCAGCACGTTTTTGACCCCCGCCAGCTGGATATGCACCTGCGCGGTCATATCCAGACGCAGCACCCCCTGCGGGTTGGGCACTTCAAAACGGGCGTGATAGAAAATAGCGTCGTTGACCTTCTCGGGCGTCGGGAGAATGTCTTTCAGTACCCCTTCATAGCGGGTTTGCGGATCGCCCAGCACGGTAAACCAGGCTTTTTGTCCCGGCTTAAGGTGGATCACATCCGCCTCGGAAACCTGGGCTTTCACCAGCATGGTGCCCATATCCGCCAGCGTCAGGATGTTCGGTGCCTGCTGGGCGGCGATCACCGTCTGCCCCTGCAGGGTGGTAATTTGCGTCACTTCCCCGGCCATCGGGGCGACGATACGGGTGTAGTCGAGGTTGGTTTTGGCCGTGTCCAGTGAGGCCTGATTGCGTTTGATCTGCGCATCGATAGTGCCGATCTGGGCCTGTTTAACGGCCAGCTCGGTCACTGAGGTATCCAGATCCTGCTGTGAGATCGCCTGGGTTGCGGCCAGCTGCCGCTGACGGTTCAGGGTTACCTGGGCCAGCTTACGCTCCGCTTCGGCCTGACTGCGCTGGGCGCGCAGCTCCATCAGGGTCGCTTCCACCTCTTTGATCTGGTTTTCGGCCTGCTCCGGGTCAATGACCCCCAGCAGCTGCCCCTTTTGTACTTTGTCGCCGATCTCCACCGACAGCGTTTTCAGCTGCCCGCTGACCTGCGCGCCCACGTCTACCTTGCGCAGCGCGTCCAGCTTGCCGGTGGCGAGCACGCTTTGCTGCAGTTCGCCCGGACGGACAATCAGTGTCTGATATTGCGGCACCGGCGCGTTTAGCACCTGCCACAGCCAGAATCCAGCCACCAGTACAATCAGCACCAGCAGCAGAAACAGCTTCCTGCGTTTTCCCTTGAAGTTCATAAATATTCCAAATAGATATTCTGGCTTACATAACTGTTGATTCTAACTAAACCGTTCCTCAACGAAACCCCTGCTTGTCGGGATGGATGAAAATCGTTGAGGAGAGGTTGATAAAACCCCTGCTGAAATAAAGACCTTGCAACAAGACCGGTATTGATTATGTCATCCATCGCAGAGTCATCTTATTCACATCAACCGCAACCCAAATCGGGCTGGCAGCTGTTTCAAAGCCTGGCCTCCGGGAGATTAACCCCCGGGCTTGCCTGGCGCAATCCGGCCTACCGCCGCAAGTTTATGCTGCGATCGCTGATGACGCCATTCAGCACTGCCCGCCTGCTGACAAGCCTGGCAAAAACAGCCGCAGTTACTGCAGCTGTTGCAGGTACAGCCGGGGCTGCCCTGCCGCCTGCACCGCCCGTGGTTATCCGTTGCCATCAACCGTCAGCAAACCCTGCAGGCGCTGAGCTGGCACTATCAGACAATGCAGCGCCAGCTCCCGGCAGCGCTAATGAACGGATATCTCTCCCGGGAAGGGGTGACGTTACTGACCCTGACGGGCAAAGACGATCAGCATTTTACCCTGCGCCTGTGCGCCGATGCGTTTCTGGATAAAGAGGGTGAAGCCACGCTGGCGTTTTGCGACGCGCAGCAGACGGTGCTGGCAGAGATGACTTTCACGCTGTGCCAGGTTAACGGCACCGCGACGCTGTTTATCGGCGGAATGCAGGGGGCAAAAGCCTTTGTGCCGCACGAGGCGATCCAGAGCGCCACCAAAGCCTGTCACGGCCTGTTCCCGAAACGTCTGCTGGTGGAGGCTGCTATGACGCTGGGCAGCGCCCTCGCCGTAGAGCAGATCGTGGCAGTGAGCAACAGCACCCATATCTACCGCAGCTGGCGCTATCGCAAGAAAAAGAGGGCAAACTGCTGGCCGATTACGACAGTTTCTGGGCGTCGCTGGGCGGCGAACGCAGCGATGACGGCAATTTCCGTCTGCCGCTCGCCATGCCGCGCAAACCGATGGAGGAGATCGCCAGCAAAAAGCGCGCCGAGTACCGCCGCCGCTTTGCCCTGCTGGACAGCCTGATCGAGCAGGTCAACCAGGCCACCGGCCGTTAATCGGCTCTCCCGCGCGCCAGCCACAGCACGCGGGAGAACATTTTCCGCAACAGGGTCGGCACCGCTTCAACTCCACGCCGCCCGCCTCCATCGCCACTTCAATCGCCAGATCGGCTTCGACGAGCGATGAATGGCTTTCATGATCACCCGCCGCATATTCATGGGAACATCGTCGGGGATCATCGCCACCCGATGAAAGACGTCCGAGAATCCCTGGCGGTACATAAAGTGCTCCATGTCCATGGCGGGTAGCGCCGTCAGGTGCGCGCGCTCCTCTTCCCGATCGTTATTGATCAGCCCGCGCACGGTAGCGGCGTATTTCTTGCCCGCCTCGTCGCCGTCCACCAGCACATGCCACTCAATGCCCATCCGCCGGGCAAACTTGATCAGCGGTTTTAAGCCCGACTGGGCGAACTCAATGACCTTAATCCCTTCTGCATCGAAGTGGTGACCGCACTGGCGGGCCAGCTCGTTGATCACCCAGGTTTCGGTCTCCCCTTCCACCAGCAGCCAGCAGCGGGCGAACAGGGAGGAGGCGCGATTAAAGCGAATATGGAAGGCGATCCGGCGGCTGTCCTCGGCGTTCATCCCCCCCGGCCCGAGACGAAAAGCCGTGACACGGGATGATTCGCGTACCAGGCGACAGACGTGCTCGACCGGGGTTAACGACAGTAGCTCGCCAGAGTTGGTGGTGGTGATACGTTGCAGCGGCAGCAGGTTGAGCAGATGCCACGCCACAGATAGCATAATCGGGTGCAGGCGCGTCTCGGGATCTTCCACCAGCAGCAGCGGGCGGGCATCCCTGTCGAGCCGGACCGTGCCTTTGGCCTGCAGCAGCGTTGAGAACAACCCCAGCAGGATCACCCGGTGCGAACGGCCGCCGGGGCTTGTCGATCATCCGGTTGATGATGTCGAGATAGCGCCAGCTGCGCTGTTCATCATGGGATCGCCGCCGCATCAGCCGGTTGCGGACCGGCGAGGTGCCCTGCTCGGTAAAGTAGTGCTCCAGCAGCTGCACCATCGCAGACAAGCCCCTGGCGGATCTGGCCGTCGGTTAAGTTTTGCGGCCGGGCTACCAGCTCGCGGGCCAGGTAATCCAGCTCGCGGGCGGTGACTTCCACGTCGGGCATGTTGGGCACCGTGCCGTTGCGGATCCGGCGCATAAAGCGGGCGTCGCGCAGGCGTAGCACCGGCATCAGGCGCACCAGATGCCGCGCCAGCTCGTCGATATCCGCCAGCTTAAGAGGATTGCCATCGGTATCAAGAAAGCCGCGCAGGGTCAGCACGCTGTCGTCATTGGCCAGCTCCCCTTCAAGACGATAAAAAGATGCGCTGATAGCCGTCATCGCAGGGCACCCAGCAGTCGGCAAGCGGGCGGTAGCGACGAACGCGATGGCGGCCCGGCTCGGATTCACGGAAGGTGAGAATAATATGCAGATGGTGTTCACGTCCCAGCAGATCCCCGGGAGGAAACCAGAAGTCTTCCCGGACAAAATGATACAGTTCGGATTCAGGGGAGAGCAGCAGCGTCAGGGCATCCAGCAGGCTGGATTTACCCAGGCGTTTTCCCAATCAGCACGTTGTTGTGCTCCAGCATCAGCGACAGACGGTTAATGCCGCGAAACCCCACGATTTCCCACACGTTCCAGCAACATGTACCCTCCGGGAGAGATGAACTTTTTCCTTTAAGTTATCAGGAGTATAACCCCCAGCGCGGCCGAACGGACACCCGATTATCAGTGGAATAGTCATAAGCAATTTTAAAAAAATTAAAATATTCAGCCGCCAGCTTTCATCCGAAATAAAAAATATCCGCGAAATCGTTTTGCTGCCGGAAATTCCGCCATACGATTTTTACTTAAAGGCATCACCTTGCCCTACATCAAATTTACCTTATTTATTTCGCTGGGTGAGGGGGGGGTATTCATTTTTAAAATAATGGCGTTTCAAAACTCATCGCCCTATTGGCGATAAATAACAATGCGCAAACTTGCGCCTTTTTTCTTTGAGGTGGTTATGTTCAGAAAATTAGCAGCGGAATGTTTTGGTACATTCTGGCTGGTGTTTGGTGGCTGCGGCAGCGCCGTGCTGGCGGCAGGTTTCCCGGAATTAGGGATTGGTTTTGTCGGGGTTGCTCTGGCCTTCGGCTTAACGGTATTAACCATGGCGTATGCCGTGGGGCATATTTCCGGCGGGCATTTTAACCCGGCGGTTACATTAGGTTTATGGGCGGGCGGCCGTTTTCCGGCAAAAGAGATTATTGGCTATATTATTGCCCAGCTGATTGGCGGCATTATTGCGGCCGCGATTCTGTATCTGATTGCCAGCGGTAAAGCAGGCTTTGATGCCGCGGCCAGCGGTTTTGCTGCGAACGGATTTGGCGAGCACTCGCCGGGCGGTTACTCGATGCTGTCTGCCATCGTCATTGAAATTGTGCTGACCGCTGGCTTCCTGCTGGTGATCCACGGCGCCACCGATAAACGCGCCCCGGCCGGTTTTGCCCCCCTTGCGATTGGCCCTGGCGCTGACCCTGATCCATCTGATCAGCATTCCGGTGACCAACACCTCAGTTAACCCGGCACGCAGTACCGCAGTAGCGCTCTTCCAGGGCGGCTGGGCGCTGGATCAGCTGTGGCTGTTCTGGGTGATGCCGATTGTCGGCGGTATCCTCGGCGGCGTGCTGTACCGCACCCTGCTGGAAAAACGCGACTGAACCAACGCCGCGCCGGGCAAGCGTCAGCGCCGCCCGGCCTTAAACCGCACCTCCCCCCATTTTCTACCTTTACTGAACCGCCTGAATTGGGTAGTGTCACTGCGCCATTCATATAAAGGACCGGTTGTTCATGTTTTCAGGACTCTTAATCATTCTGATCCCGCTGATCGTGGGTTATCTCATTCCTCTTCGTCAGCTGTCAGCGTTAAAACTGATCAACCGTTTACTGAGCTGGATTGTTTACGTCATTCTGTTTTTTATGGGCATCAGCCTCGCCTTCCTCGATAATCTGGCGACCAACCTGCTCTCGATCCTGCATTACTCCGTCATTACGATGGGGGTTATTTTGCTGTGCAATATTGCGGCCCTCTTCTGGCTGGAACGCGTTATTCCGTGGAAAAACCAACCATCATCAGGAAAAATTACCGTCGCGTATCGCCATGGCGCTGGAGTCACTGAAATTATGCGGCGTAGTGGTGCTGGGTTTTATGCTGGGTCTGACCGGGTTCGCCTTTTTACAACACGCCACCGAAGCCAGCGAATATACCCTGATCTTCCTGCTGTTCCTGATTGGTATTCAGCTGCGAAATAACGGCATGACCTTAAAACAGATTGTCCTGAATCGTCGCGGCATGATGGTCGCCGTGATCGTAGTGGGCAGTTCGCTGGTGGGCGGGTGATCAACGCCTTTATTCTCGACCTGCCGCTTAATACCGCCCTGGCAATGGCCTCCGGTTTTGGCTGGTACTCTCTGTCCGGCATTCTGTTAACCGAATCTTTTGGCCCGGTCATTGGCAGCGCCGCCTTCTTTAACGATTTAGGCCGCGAGCTGATCGCGATTATGCTTATTCCGGGCCTGGTCCGTCGTAGCCGCTCCACGGCGCTGGGCCTGTGCGGTGCCACCTCGATGGACTTTACCCTGCCGGTGCTGCAACGCTCGGGCGGGCTGGAGATGGTGCCTGCGGCCATCGTTCACGGCTTTATTTTAAGCCTGCTGGTGCCGATCATGATGGCGTTCTTCTCCGCCTGATACTTCTTAGGCGGTAGCCTTCTACCGCCAAAATTGCGCTAAATCAATAACCCTCTACTTAGTGGAAGAAAGCCCTTTTCACCGTATCGCCGCAAGCATAATCTTAAACATGTATATCAAATATAACTTTAACAGGTGTGATTATGTTTTGTGTGCAATGTGAACAAACCATCCGTACCCCAGCTGGCAACGGCTGCTCCTACGCACAGGGCATGTGCGGTAAAACTGCAGAAACTTCCGATCTGCAGGATCTGCTGATTGCAGCCCTGCAGGGTTTATCCGCCTGGGCGGTAAAAGCCCGGGAATATGGCATTATCGACCACTACGTTGATAACTTCGCGCCACGCGCGTTTTTCTCTACCCTGACGAACGTCAACTTCGATTCACCACGCATTGTGGGCTACGCCCCGCGAAGCCATTGCCCTGCGTGACGCCCTGAAAGCGCAGTCCCCTGAATGTTGATGCCAATGCCCGCGTCGATAACCCTATGGCCGACCTGCAGCTGGTGAGCGACGATCTCGGCGACCTGCAACGTCAGGCGGCAGACTTCACCCCCGAACAAAGACAAAGCGGCGATCGGTGAAAACATTCTCGGCCTGCGTCTGCTTTGCCTGTACGGCCTGAAAGGTGCCGCGGCCTATATGGAACACGCGCACGTTCTGGATCAGTACGACAACGATATCTACGCCCAGTACCACAAAATTATGGCGTGGCTGGGCACCTGGCCTTCCTGACATGAACGCTCTGCTGGAGTGCTCCATGGAAATCGGCCAGATGAACTTCAAGGTGATGAGCATTCTGGATGCCGGTGAAACCACCAAATATGGCCACCCAACGCCGACTCAGGTCAACGTCAAAGCGACCGAAGGCAAGTGCATCCTGATCTCCGGTCACGACCTGAAAGATCTCTATAATCTGCTGGAGCAGACCGACGGCACCGGCGTGAACGTCTACACCCACGGCGAGATGCTGCCTGCCCACGGCTACCCTGAGCTGCGCAAATTCAAACATCTGATCGGTAACTACGGCAGCGGCTGGCAGAACCAGCAGGTCGAGTTCGCCCGCTTCCCTGGCCCGATCGTGATGACCTCTAACTGCATCATCGACCCAACCGTTGGCGCCTACGACGATCGTATCTGGACCCGCAGCATTGTCGGCTGGCCGGGTGTGAGCCACCTTGAGGGTGACGATTTTTGGTCCGGTGATCGCCCCAGGCACAGCAGATGGCGGGCTTCCCGTACAGCGAAATTCCACACCTGATCACCGTTGGTTTTGGCCGTCAGACCCTGCTGGGTGCCGCGGATTCCCTGATCGACCTGGTGAGCCGTGAAAAACTGCGTCACATCTTCCTGGTGGGCGGCTGCGACGGCGCACGCGGGGGAACGTAATTACTTCACCGATTTCGCCACCAGCGTACCGGATGACTGGCCTGATCCTGACCCTGGCCTGCGGTAAATACCGTTTCAACAAGCTGGAGTTCGGGGATATCGAAGGCCTGCCGCGTCTGATCGACGCCGGTCAGTGTAACGACGCTTACTCGGCAATCATTCTGGCTGTCACCCCTGGCTGAAAAACTGGGCTGCGGCGTGAACGACCTGCCGCTGTCGCTGGTGCTCTCCTGGTTCGAACAGAAAGCGATTGTGATCCTGCTGACCCTGCTGTCGCTGGGCGTGAAAAACATCGTTACCGGCCCGACCGCACCAGGCTTCTTTACGCCGGATCTGCTGGCCGTCCTCAACGAGAAGTTTGGTCTGCGTTCCGTGACCACCGTTGAAGAAGACATGAAGCAACTGCTGAGCGCGTAAGGAGTTAAGAATGACAATGCCAACCCATCAGTGCCCATGGCGGATGCAGGTTCATCACATCCATCAGGAAACGCCGGACGTCTGGACCCTGTCACTGCTCTGCCACGATTACTATCCGTACCGTGCCGGGCAGTATGCGCTGGTCAGCGTGCGTAACTCAGCGGAGACGCTGCGGGCGTACACTATCTCCTCAACGCCAGGCATCAGTGAGTACATTACGCTGACCATCCCGCCGCATTGATGAGGGGCCAGGCTCGCAGTGGCTGACCCGTGACGTGAAACGTGGGGATTATCTCTGGCTCTCCGACGCGCAAGGGGATTTCACCTGTGACGATAAGCCAGACGATAAATTCCTGCTATTGGCCGCAGGTTGCGGGGTGACGCCGGTGATGTCAATGCGTCGCTGGCTGGCGAAGTACGCCCGCAGGCCGACGTGGAGGTTATCTTCAGCGTGCGCTCGCCGCAGGATGTGATTTTCGCGGATGAATGGCGTAACTACCCGGTCACCCTGGTGGCGAAAACAACGCCACGGCCGGTTTTGTCGCCGGTCGCCTGAGCCGCGAGCTGCTGCAGCGCGTGCCAGATATCGCCAGTCGTACCGTGATGACCTGTGGTCCGGCAGCGTATATGGGCATCGTGGAAGAAGAGGTGAAGGCCCTGGGCGTGACCCGCTTCTTTAAAGAGCAGTTCTTTACCCCGGTGGCAGAAGCCGCCACCAGTGGGCTGAAGTTCACCAAACTGCAACCGGCGCAGACCTTCTTTGGCCGCGTGGGCAGCACGCTGCTGGAGGCACTGGAGAGCAATAACGTGCCGGTGGTGGCCGCCTGTCGTGCAGGCGTGTGCGGCTGCTGTAAAACGAAGGTGGTTGACGGAAATTACACCGTCACCAGCACCATGACGCTGACGGATGCCGAAGTGGCGGAAGGCTATGTACTGGCCTGCTCCTGTCATCCGCAGGGAGATTTAGTGCTGGCCTGATAAACGCCCGGTGGCACTGCGCTTACCGGGCCTGCCATAGACAGCAAACTGTAGGCCGGGGCACATGCAGTGTCGCCCGGCTTTACTGGCGCAGAGGCGTTATTTCCACGCCGGATCGCGCACCATCGCATACCGCCCTGCCCTAAAAATGCCACCGCCAGCGCGCCCACAAAGAAGTAGACCAGGCTCTCAATCGCCCACGCCCTACCGCATCCAGCGCGAAGGTTTTTACCGGTGCCTACCATCAACCACGCACCACCATGGTAAAGGCCAGCACCAGCGCAGCAGGACGGGTAAGGATGCCGAGAATAATCAGGATTGGGGCGATAACTTCGCCAACCAATACGCCATAGGCGATAAAACCTGGCAGCCCTTCGCCACCAGCATGCCTGCAATGCCCCCCCACCCCGTCGATGGCCTTATGCAGACCATGAAACAGCATCAATCCCCTACCGCCAGACGCAACAACAGCTTACCCGTATCGTCGCATGTTAGCTTTTCATTAACAGCAATTAACAATGATTTAACCATTTGAATTTATTCCTGTTTTCACCCGAAGTCACCCCACCAATATGACGAAATATTGCACATTGAAAGCAACCATTAATGAGGGGGATTAAACCAGCATGGCGGTGAGTTTCATCTAAGCTTGAAAGCGTTATCACATTCAGGAGACGGACTACCATGAAACAAACCGTGGCGAACTACATCGCGAAAATGCTGGAACAGGCCGGAGTAAAACGGATCTGGGGTGTCACCGGGGATTCACTTAACGGTCTGAGCGACAGCCTGAACCGGATGGACACTATCGAGTGGATGCCCACCCGTCATGAGGAGGTCGCCGCGTTCGCCGCCGGGGCCGAGGCTCAGCTCACCGGCGAGCTGGCGGTCTGCGCCGGTTCCTGCGGGCCAGGCAACCTGCATCTCATCAACGGCCTGTTTTGATTGTCATCGTAATCACGTCCCGGTGCTGGCCATCGCCGCACACCATTCCGTCGAGTGAGATCGGCAGCGGCTATTTCCAGGAGACACATCCTCAGGAAACTGTTCCGCGAATGCAGCCACTACTGCGAGCTGGTCTCCTCGCCGGAGCAGATCCCCAGGTGCTGGCTCTGGCCCTGCGCAACGCATTTTAAAACGCGGCGTCTCAGTGATTGTGTTGCCTGGCGACGTGGCGTTGCAGGCGCTCCGGAAAGCGCCAGTAACCACTGGTATCCCGCCCCCCTGCCGGTAGTCACCCCCGCCCAGGCTGAACTGAAAAAGCTGGCCCAGCTGCTGCGCTACTCCAGCAATATTGCCCTGATGTGCGGCAGCGGTTGTGCCGGTGCGCATGATGAGCTGCTGGAATTTGCGGGCATGCTCAAGGCGCCGATTGTTCACGCCCTGCGCGGCAAAGAGCATGTGGAGTACGATAACCCTTACGACGTGGGGATGACCGGGCTGATCGGCTTCTCGTCCGGGTTCCACACCATGATGAACGCCGACACCCTGGTGCTGCTCGGCACCCAGTTCCCTTATCGCGCGTTTTTACCCCACCGATGCCAAAATCATCCAGATCGACATTAACCCGGCCAGTATCGGGGCGCACAGCAAAGTCGATATGGCGCTGGTGGGTGACATCAAGGCCACGCTCGCCGCCCTGATGGCCATTGCTGGAGGAGAAGACCGATCGTAAGTTCCTTGATAAAGCGCTCAGCGACTATCGCGATGCGCGCAAAGGGCTGGACGACCTGGCGAAGCCCAGCGACAAGGCGCTGCACCCGCAGTACCTGGCGCAGCAGATCAGCCATTACGCCGACGATGACGCCATCTTCACCTGCGACGTGGGCACCCCCACCGTCTGGGCGGCGCGCTACCTGAAAATGAACGGCAAACGCCGCCTGCTCGGCTCGTTCAACCACGGTTCGATGGCGAACGCCATGCCGCAGGCGCTGGGGGCCAAAGCCACCGCGCCGGATCGCCAGGTGGTGGCGATGTGCGGCGACGGCGGGTTTAGCATGCTGATGGGCGATTTCCTCTCGGTGGCGCAGATGAAGCTGCCGATTAAGATCATCGTCTTCAACAACAGCGTGCTGGGCTTTGTAGCGATGGAGATGAAAGCCGGGGGCTATCTCACCGACGGCACCGACCTGCACGACACCAATTTCGCGGCCATCGCGGAAGCCTGCGGCATTACCGGCATCCGGGTGGAGAAAGCCTCGGAGGTGGATGACGCCCTGCAACGCGCTTTCGCCACCGACGGCCCGGTGCTGGTGGATGTGGTGGTCGCCAAAGACGAACTGGCAATTCCACCGCAGATCAAACTTGAACAGGCGAAAGGGTTTAGCCTGTATATGCTGCGCGCCATCATCAGCGGTCGCGGCGACGAAGTTCTGGAACTGGCAAAAACCAACTGGCTCAGGTAAAAATATCCTTTTCAATTCATACACAAAATCCATCGTGTTGCATTGAGGTGGCAAGCCCGAAAATCCCCGGAAGCAGAGGTAACGATGTGATGGGGGTTTGAGGGGGCAGCCAGCGCCGCGGCAGCGCGAAGAAAGACGTGTATAAGGATATGACATGATTGATTTACGCAGTGATACCGTTACTCGCCCGACGCAGGCCATGCTCAGGGAGATGCTGGCCGCGCCGGTCGGGGATGACGTCTACGGTGACGACCCCACCGTTAACGAACTTCAGCGTTACGCCGCCGAACTGAGCGGCAAAGAGGCCGCCCTGTTCCTGCCGACAGGCACCCAGGCCAACCTCGTGGCCCTGCTCAGCCACTGCGAGCGCGGCGAAGAGTATATCGTCGGTCAGGGCGCGCATAACTACCTGTACGAAGCCGGTGGCGCAGCGGTGCTGGGCAGCATCCAGCCGCAGCCAATCGATGCCGCGCCTGACGGCACCCTCCCGCTGGATAAGGTCGCGGCCAAAATCAAAGCCGATGATATCCACTTCGCCCGCACCAGACTGCTCAGCCTCGAAAATACCCATAACGGCAAAGTGCTGCCGCGCGAGTACCTGAAAGCAGCGTGGGACTTTACCCGCGAGCGTAAGCTGGGGCTGCACGTGGACGGCGCGCGCATCTTTAACGCCGTGGTGGAGTATGGCTGCGAGCTGAACGCGATCACGCAATATTGCGACTCGTTCACCATTTGTCTCTCCAAAGGGCTGGGCACGCCGGTGGGTTCCCTGCTGGTGGGCGATGCCGACTACATCAAGCGTGCCAACCGCTGGCGTAAAATGACCGGCGGCGGCATGCGCCAGGCCGGGATCCTCGCCGCTGCGGGTCTGTACGCGCTGAAAAATAACGTTACTCGCCTGAAAGAGGATCACGACAATGCGGCGTGGATGGCGACGCAACTGCGCGAGATCGGCGCCGATGTGATGCGTCACGATACCAATATGCTGTTTGTCCGCGTGGGTGACGACAATGCCGCCGCGCTGGGCGCCTTTATGAAAGAACGCGGCGTGTTGATCAATGCTTCCGGCGTGGTTCGTCTGGTGATGCATCTCGACGTCAACCGCGAGCAGCTTGCCGACGTGGTTGCCCACTGGCAGGCTTTTTTGCAGCGCTAAGGAGCTAACGTGCCGCAACGTATTCTGGTGCTGGGTGCCAGCGGGTATATCGGCCAACATCTGGTGGTCGCCCTGAGCGCGCGTGGGTATCAGGTCCGGGCTGCGGCACGCAACGTTGAGCGCCTGCAAAAGCAAAACCTGCCCAACGTCAGTTGCCATGCTATCGATCTTAACTGGCCGCGGGAACTGGCGGCCCTGCTTGAAGGGGTGGATACCCTTTATTATCTGGTGCACAGCATGGGCGAAGGGGGAGACTTCATCGCTCACGAGCGCCAGGTGGCGATGAACGTGCGCGACCTGCTACTGGATAATCCGGTCAAACAGATCATCTTCCTCAGTTCGTTGCAGGCACCGGAGCATGAGCAGTCCGACCATTTGCGCGCCAGGCAGTTGACCGCTGAAACCTTGCGCAGCGCCGGGATCCCGCTCACCGAACTGCGGGCCGGGATCATCGTCGGGGCGGGATCTGCCGCCTTCGAGGTGATGCGTGACATGGTCTATAACCTGCCGGTGTTGACCCCGCCGCGCTGGGTGCGCTCGCGCACCACGCCGATTGCGCTGGAGAACCTGCTGTACTACCTGGTTGAATTGCTCCATCACCCGGCCACAGCGCACCGGGTACTGGAGGCCGCCGGGCCAGAGGTGTTGAGCTACCAGCAGCAGTTCGAACATTTTATGGTGGTAAGCGGCCGCCGTCGCCCGCTGATCCCCATCCCCTTCCCGACCCGCTGGATCTCGGTGTGGTTTTTAAACGTCATTACCTCCGTACCGCCGACCACCGCCAAAGCCTTAATCCAGGGGCTGAAGCACGATCTGCTGGCCGACGACCGGGCGCTGCGGGCGCTGATCCCGCAGGAATTAATTCGCTTCGATGACGCGGTGCGCAATACGCTGAAAGAAGAGGAGAAGCTGGTGAACTCCAGTGACTGGGGTTACGACGCCCAGGCCTTCGCCCGCTGGCGGCCGGAATATGGTTATTACCCGAAACAGGCCGGTTGTACGGTAAAAACCGCCGCCAGCCTGAGCGCCTTATGGCAGGTGGTCAATCAGATCGGCGGGAAAGAGGGCTACTTCTTTGGCAACGCCCTGTGGAAAACCCGGGCGATGATGGACCTGCTGGTGGGGCACAAGCTGGCGAAAGGCCGTCCGGCGGCACCCTGGCTGCAAACCGGCGATACGGTCGACAGCTGGAAGGTGATTATCGTCGAGCCGGAAAAACAGCTGGCGATGCTGTTTGGCATGAAAGCCCCCGGCCTCGGGCGTTTGTGTTTTACCCTGAAGGACAAAGGCGATCACCGGGAGCTGGACGTGCGCGCCTGGTGGCACCCGCACGGCATGCCGGGTCTGTTCTACTGGTTGCTGATGATCCCGGCGCACCTGTTCATCTTCCGCGGCATGGCCCGGCGTATTGCCCGTCTGGCAGAACAAAAGACAGAAAAAGTCTAATTAAAACTGCGAATCTTTCACGTTTCCCATTGCATGCAAGCGTAATTCACGGAAGAATGCGCACGAAATTCTTTTCAAACAGTGGATCGATATGAAGGTACTGGTTACCGGCGCCACCAGCGGCTTAGGCCGCAATGCGGTGGAGTTTTTGCGCAATAAAGGCGTCAGCGTCCGGGCTACCGGTCGCAATGAAGCGATGGGTAAATTGCTGCAAAAAATGGGCGCAGAGTTTGTCCATGCCGACCTGACGGAACTGGTCTCTTCCCAGGCGAAAGTGATGCTGGCCGGGATCGATACGCTGTGGCACTGCTCCAGCTTTACCTCGCCGTGGGGAACCCAGGAGGCCTTCGATCTGGCTAACGTGCGCGCTACCCGCCGTCTGGGGGAGTGGGGCTGTGGCCTGGGGCGTGCGCAACTTTGTCCACATCTCTTCCCCCGTCGCTCTATTTTGACTATCACCACCATCGCGACGTCCAGGAGATTTCCGTCCTGCGCGCTACGCCTGCGAATTTGCCCGCAGCAAAGCCCGCCAGCGAACAGGTGATCGATCTGCTGGCGCAGTCCAACCCGCATACCCGCTTTACCATCCTGCGGCCCAGAGCCTGTTTGGCCCCGCACGATAAAGTCTTTATTCCACGCCTGGCGCAGATGATGCACCACTACGGTAGCGTGCTGTTGCCGCGCGGCGGAGATGCGCTGGTGGATATGACCTATTTCGACAACGCCATTCATGCCATGTGGCTGGCCAGCCAGAGCGAATGCGATCAGCTCCCTTCCGGGCGGGCGTACAACATCACCAACGGCGAACCGCGCTCCCTGCGCAGCATTGTGCAGAAGCTGATTGACGAACTGAATATTCACTGGCCGGATCCGCTCGGTGCCTTAACCCGATGCTGGATATTATTGCCCGCAGCATGGGAGCGGCTGGGAACAAGGCTGCCAAAGAGCCTGCGCTGACCCACTACGGGGTGTCGAAAACTTAACTTTGATTTTACCCCTCGATACGCAGCGCGCTGAGAGTGAGCTGGGCTATAAACCGCTGGTGACGCTGGATGAAGGGATTGTGCGTACCGCGGCCGTGGCTGCGGGATCACGGGAAATTACATCGCTAGCCATCTGTGACATGATGCCCTCTCCCCCGGGAAAGGGCAAAAACAGGGGTTTTACCGTGCTGACCCGGCCGTCTGCCCATGTCAAACCTGCGTCAGGTTCACCCTACGCCGAACCCGGAACAGCCATATTGTCTTTCTGAAAAATACCGGGAAAGACTCGTCAAAAAATCAGCACGATTATTTGTACTGCGACACGCGTTTTATTCTCTGGTATTTATCCCAGACTTTTCTGGCGTAGAGCATACGCTGAGGGAAATTTTCGCGTTTTAGTCCGGCGTTATATGCCCCGACTGCTTCCCAGTTATAGCCATAAACTTTAATCATGCCGGAGAGAATAGGACGCGCCCACCATGATGGAGGTGCATGGCTCCGCCATTAAGCGATATTCATCGATACCTTTACGTTCCAGCTCAGCGAAAATGCGAGCTGTTAATTTGCATCAGTCCAACATCCCGCGAAACCATCGTGGTTATAGCCTATTGCATAGGGGTTAAGGCCGGACTCGACTTCAGCAATGGCAAATAACAGATAGGGATCGACGTGATAATAATGCCCCTGCCGTATTCCAGCAATTGGCAAATGCCCCCGGGCTGATTAACAGCAACAGAAAAAATAAACCGTTTCATTTCATCACCTGACGGATGCAGGCCGTTTTCCTTGTGTACCTTTAAAGAACTGACCGCCCTCCGGGAGGAGCGCGGTCAGGGGTTGCGGGCGATATTCACGCCCGCGGTCTCAGACGAAGAAGATTATTTGCAGTCTGATGCTGCACCCTCTTTCACCCAGACATCGCTGTGGGCCGGGTTGTCACCACGGGTCCACCATTTCGCACGGTACTCGGAACCTTCATAGGTTGTGGTATCGCCACCGTTGTAAACCACATCCGCTTTCCAGCCGAATTTCACCTTGCTGACCAGATCCCAGGATTCGGAAGAGAAGCCAGGCTGGTTGCCCTGAGTCCAGTATTTCGCTTTCCAGACCAGGTGGTCGAAGCTGACGATATCGCCATTGTTGTACACCGCGCTGGCGTTCCAGGCAGCGTATTTGCTGGCATTGGCATCGACAGGGTTATCGCAGCTGCTGCTCGCGCTGCCCTCATCAGACGGCGGTGTCACGTCATCAGCCGGTGGCGTGACGTCGTCAGCTGGCGGGGTCACGTCGTCAGCTGGCGCAGCGGCTTTTGGCGCCACAGTGACCTGCACGTTGGACTGCACGCTGGTCTTGCCATCGCTCACCATGGCGCTCAGGGTGTAATGCTCTTCTGAAGCCACTTCCGGTGCAGTGATACGCACGTTCGCGGTATCAGTACCGGAGGCATTCATATCTGCCGGTACGCTCCAGCTGTAGGTCAGCGCATCGCCATCCGGGTCGGTAGCCTGGACATGCAGAGACTGCGTCTGGCCCGCTTCCAGGGTGATGGCTTCCATTGGGTTAACCACCGGTGCCTGGTTCGCTTTTGGCGCTTTGTTCAGCACCTGGACATCCGCCGTGCTGCTCAGACCTTTTGCATCGGTCACGGTCAGGCGGAAAGCCAGCGTCTGGTTGGCGGTAACCGCCGGGGCGCTAAAGGACGCTTTCGCAGAGGTGCTGTTGGCGATAGCCACCGTTGCACCTGCGGTCTGGGTCCACTTGTAGGTCAGCGCATCGCCATCCGGGTCGGAAGAGGCAGAGCCATCCAGCGTCACGGTAACCGGGCCGGTGACGGCCTGATCCACTGCGGTTGCCACTGGGGCACGGTTGCTGACAACAGGCTGGTCAGAGGAAGAACCGCTGCCCAACAGGCTTTCGTTCATGGCATTCAGGATGTCGCCGTTATCGGACTCAACGGACCACGCGAACAGGCCGCCAAGGTTTTTGTCCAGGACATACTTGCCTTTCGCGGCAACCGGAACGGGCGTCGTCATAGCTCAGCAGTTCGCCGGTGGATTTGTTAAAGAGGTAAGGTGCTTCAGCCGCGCGTCATATTTGTACTCCCAGCCTGGCTTGCCTTTCATCTGGTTAGCGATGACGCGATAGTCAACGATCCCGCTTCCCAGGTACCTGCAATTGGCCCGGTCGCTGTGCCGGTGAACGGATTGTCACCGTTATAACCATGCACACCCGTCCAGCCGCGGCCATACATCGCCGCACCGACCACGATTTTGCCCGGCTGTACGTGCTGATCCAGCATCGCTTTCACCGCGTTGTCGGTGGTGTAGTTGGTGGCAGGATTCCAGGAGGAGCCATACAGCGCCCGTCTGGTGACCCAGCTCGGTGTTGCTCCATGCGCCGTAGTAGTCGTAGCTCATCAGGAAGATATGGTCGATATACTGCTGAGCGTTGGTGTAATCCACGTCCTCGATCTTATCTTTACCCGCGCCAATCGCGGTGGTCAGCTCATAAGTACGGCCGGTTTCCGCTGACAGCTCATTCAGCATCGCACGGAGATCGTGCATCAGCGCGGTGTAGGTGGCTTTATCGGTTTGCGGATTGCCCAGTTTGGCATTCTCACCGCCGCCGCCCGGGAATTCCCAGTCGATATCCACACCGTCAAACACTTTCCAGGTTTTCAGGAACTCCTTCACTGAGCCGACGAAACGGTCGCGCAGCACTTTGTTATCCATCTGGAAGAATGGATCGGACAGGGTCCAGCCGCCGACGGAAGGCAGGATTTTCAGATTCGGGTTGGCTTTTTCATCGCCATCAGCTGGCCGTAGTTGCCTTTGTACGGCTCATCCCAGCCGGTCACGCCTTGCTGTGGTTTTTGCAAGGCAGCCCACGGGTCATGAATGGCTACGGTATAATCCTCGCGACCTGCGCAGGCGCGTTTCAGAGATTCCAGCGCGCCGGACGCTTTTGCGCTGTCGTTGATGCCATCACCGCCACAGATTGGAATGAAGCCGTACAGGATGTGGTTCAGGTTGGCCACCGGGATTTTATCTACGGTGAAGTTACGGTCATAGACGCCCCACTCAGGGAAATAGGCCGCCACCACTTTGTCAGTGTGCTTCGCAAAGGCTTTGTTGTTCTCTTGCAGGGTGGTGGTCAGCGGCAGCAGGTGGCTGCCATCGGTATCCGCCACAATGATCAGCTTGCTGGCGCTGGTGCTACAGCCGCTGTCATTACACAGCTGGACCTGCTCCTGGTAACGGCCGCCTTTCATCACTTTAAAGGTGGCAGAACCTGCTGCGCTGCCCGCGCCGGACCAGACCTCTTTGCCATCCAGCAGCACTTTTGCTGACGTTGGCGCATCGCCGCTCCACATGTTCCACTCGACTTTGACGTCAGCGCCATCGTGAACTTTGACCAGGTTGTTATAATCCTGCGCGGCCTGGTTAACTTCAACGATCGCAAATTTGTCATTACCGTTGGTCAGCGACGGTACGCCTGGGACGGCTGCAAATACAGGGCTGACGGCCGCCGCCACAAAAAGTGCCAGATATTTTGGCTTCATAAATTTCATTTTCAATTCCCGATAACTAATTTGTGAACTTAAAGAACATGTCTTCCATAAACATGAATAAAACCAGCATGGCGCGCAAAAAAGATTAAAATACATTGCCACTTAATATGCTTTTAAGATTTTCTGTTAATCTCAACAGTAAGATTAATAATCCATGCGGTTTGTAAATCGAATGGTATTCGTAAAAGAAGCCATACTCACTCAATTCCCCTGCCGAAAAAATTTCAAAAAATAATTGACAGATTATTTACAGAGCGAGCGTGTAAATATGGCTAATAAAGGTCATCACACCGGCTAAAGCAATAGCGGGACCAAAAGGAATTTGCGGTGATTTATTCGGTCGAACGGATAAAAAAGAAATAACCGTAATGCCCATTAACGAGGCCAGCAATATTATTGTCGGTAACGCAGCCAGCCGCACCAGGCTCCCAGCGCCGCCAGCAGTTTAAAATCGCCGTAGCCAAGCCCCTCTTTTCCCGTTGCCAGACGAAACGCCCAGTACAACAGCCAGAGCGACATATACCCCGCCACCGCGCCGATAATGGCATCGCTCAGCGCCAGCGTATGGCTGAAGGTGTGCACTAGCAGCCCGGCCACAGCAGGGGTTGCGTCAGGCAGTCCGGTAGCAGCTGATAGCGCCCGTCAATGATGGCCAACGGCAGCAAAAAGGCCGCCATCAGCCAGAGGGAAAAGAGCGCCGATACAGTGGGTAGACACCAGGCCGTGGCGGCAAAAAACAGGGCGGTAAAGGCTTCGAGCAGCCATAACCGCAGCGGGATTGCGCTGCCGCACTGGTGGCATCGCCCGCGCAGCGCCAGCCAGCTGACCAGCGGGATGTTTTCCCACCAGCACAATTGATGCTGGCACGCCGGACAGTGGGAGGCCGGGAACAGGAGATTGATCCGTGAATCCTCCCCGAGCATCATCTGCGGAACCCGCTCTGCCACCACGCCGAGAAAGCTGCCGATAATGGCCCCCAGTATGGCGCTCATCGTGCAAAACAGCGCCGGCTGCTCTCCCGCAGCAGCGCCAGGCTGGTCATGCCATCTTCGTCCAGCTGAGCTGGATCTCCGCCTTAACGTCACTCAGATGGTCCACCGGCGTGAGCTTCATTTTATCCAGCCGGATCCCTGAGGCCGTATTGATTTCACGCAGCCAGTTCTTCAGCTCATAAATATTCACCCGAGGCACAATAAAAGATAACGTCTGCCCCTCCTGCCGAACGTCATTCAGCGGCAGCTTAATTTCCCGCGCGCTGTTTTCCACCACGCTGCGCGGATTATTGGTTTTCAGTTGCTGGACCTGCAGATGATTTTTATCGATTTCGCTACGCATCCAGGCCAGGGTTTCAGTCTGACGCTTCAGCGTGGCCTGGCTGTTTTTTATCATATTATCCAGCGGTACTACGCCTGCGTAATAGACCAGAGCGCAGCAAAAAGCTGTGCCACAGAGTGTCATTAATCGCTTTTCGCGGACGCTGTATTGCTGATAACGCGCTTTGAGTTGCGCGACTCGCTGTTTCATTTATGCTTCCCTGTGATCATGGCGGTATAAGGCGCAGCCGTGGAAACCGGCTGGAGAGAAAAATCAAAATCCGTATTCGCCTGTCTGATAAATGCCTGTAGTGATTCGCTATGTTCTGCGACGGCGCTGAGCGTCCACGCGTTTTGCGCGCTGTCGTACTCCAGCAAGTTAATTTCCATTCCCGGCACCGATTGCTTCGCTTTATTCAGATCGTCCAGTTGCAGAAAGACGCCTTTCTTCACCTTCTTAAGGTTCTGACCAAAATGGTATTTGATGTTCGTTTGCTGCCGCAGGCTGGGGAAATGGTACTGATACACCGTGGCATTCTCCTCTTGCAGCTGGTTTTCCTGCTGCACCAGCATCCAGGCCATGGCCAGCCTCGCCCCAGCAGCAGCCCCAGGCTGAGGATCCCCAGCGCGACCATCACGCCTTTCAGGCTTTTTGTCGGGCCTCCCTGCGCGCCACGGGGATCAAAATCACCGTGCAAGACGTTGGCCCGGCAGGCCTGCCATTGGGGCTGAATCAGTTGCAAAGGATGCTGCCAGGGTAAGGTTTCATCCACCTTTACCCCTTCTGGGGCCTCGCCGTAGCAACACACCTCTCCTTCGCCGGTCTTCTGCATCAGCAGCGGCAGGAGCGACGCGTCGGTTTCACACGCACCTGCGGTGGAGCAACGCAGCCAGTAGTTCTCCCCCAGCGAGACCAGCGTGCGCCCCCCCTCAGCCACCGGCAGCAGCCAGGCGTCAGGCAGCGCCTGCACCACCTTTAGCCCGGCCTGCTGGAAGAGCGCGATCCAGTGATGTAAGCGCTGGGCATCAATGGCGACGGCGTCCACTTCCCGCCCTTTTTTATTCAACACCGTCCAGTGAAGCGCATCGACGTCGCCAATCAGCGTCTCTTCCGCCAGCCAGGAGAAGGTCGTCGCCTGGGCGCCAGGGCCTTTCTTCGGCAGTGAAAAGTGACGGAAGATCATCTCGCTGGCGGGCAGCAACAGACAGACATGGGCAGCCAGGGGGTGTGACGCAAGCGTATTCAGCGCCGTCATGTCGCTGAGCGTCTGCACCTGCTGGCTGCCGGATTCGCACCACGCAATATTCCCGTCCTCGCGGCTATCGGGACGAATAAAGAGTCTTTTTTTCATCGGTATCGGCTTTTGTTATTCAATCATTCGGTAACGACGCTGCCACGTCAGGATCTCACCCGCTTCGGTATTCATCTGAAGCTGGCTGACCACGTGAAGCGTTAAATCGTCGGTGTTGCCGGTGTAGTTGACCCGGAAATAACGACTGCTGACGGCAACCTGCGCAGCCACCTGCGTTAAATCGTCTTTCAACTGCGGGAAGTTTTGCTCCAGCGCTTTGCTGAACGCCTCAACACTCTCCCACCCTGCTTCGGGCGCGCCGCGAGCAGGCGTGCTGCGTCATCCTCCGTCAGTTTCCCCGGAAACAGCGCCGCCAGCAGGGTTGCCTGTTCGGGCTTCAGGGTGTTGACGTCAATTTTGCTGTTGGCATCCGGCAAGGCACACAGCAAGGTACTGACTTTCGCGTAGGCCGCCGCCGGGAACGCAGGCAGCAGCTTAATTTCGCCAATGTTGCGCATCATCTGGTTGGCCGGAAGTCGCGCGGGCTGAACGCCTGCCCAGGCATCACTCTCCTGCGCCTCTTTCGCCGTGGTACTGTCGCCATCAAGGTAATCCACCAGCTGGCCATAGACCTGTTCCGCCGTGGCGTGATCCAGACCGCCGTTAACCAGCAGTTGCTCGACGGTGCGCTGTTTACGCGGTTTTTCCGGGATAGCCGACGGCTCCTGCCCCTGTGCCGCCTTCTCTTCTGTGAGCAGGTTATTGACGTTAAAGCAGTCTTCGGCATCCTCAACCTGGCTCACCACCGTGTAATACTCCCCCCTGTGTCTCAAGGGGTTCATGCCATTCGCCCTCCAGCGTCAGGACGCTGTTTTCGCCGATGGCGGCGGTCTGCAACCGCATTTTCACCACCTGCTCCTGACGCTGAATGGCCCAGCGCAGCTGCTGCTGACTCACCTGATAGTGGGTTTTCTGTAAATTGGCGGCAGAACTGCTGGCTAATTTTGGCCGCCAGGGCTGACATCATCACCAGCAGGATGAGCACCACTAACAGAGCGACGCCTCGCTGCCGCCGCCAGGGGGACGCGGCTCATGGCTGGCCTCCCGTCGCAGGCGCTGCCGCCTGCTCCGGCGCAGGTGCGGATGGCGCGGCCTCGGGCTTCTCGCCTTCGGCTTTCGCGGCGATCTGCGGCTGCGGCATATCGCCAGGGGTCGTAAACACCCAGCGCCACGTCTCGCCATTCTCCATCGTCAGCGTCAGTTCCACGCCGTCAGGCTGGTGGTCGCTCTCACTCCAGCGCTTTTGCCATGACCCGCTGTAAAACCGCCACTCGGCTGACTTCACCTCGGCGACAATCGGCACTTCTTCCGGTTTAACGCCCGCCGGGCTGTCTATCGTCGGCCACACATCGCGCCACAGGCGGTGATCGTCAACGCGCCAGCGGACGCGTTCGAGCTGTACCTGGCCGCTCATGCCATTGAGCGTGGTCAGTTCAAGGGCATTATCCTGCTGGACAAACACCCCGCCGTCGTTGCGCGGCGCCCGGGCCTGCAGCTGGAAAAAATCACGCTCCAGCAGGCTCCAGGCGCGCTGGATCTGGTTGAGCTTTGCCGCATTACGATCCGTCGCGTTGCTGGTGCGCATCGCGCCATCCAGGATTTGCCAGGCGAGGGTGCTGATCACGGCAAAAATAGTGAGCGCAATCATGATCTCCAGCAGCGTAAATCCGCGCTGGTGCTGAATTTTTTTCACTTTTTCTCCCCTGGCGGCAGGATCCTGAGCGCCACCACCGGCTGGCTCTCATCCCCTTCGGCATAGACCTGGATCTCATCCACCAGACTGTTGTCGGCGGCCTTAACCCGCTGCATACGCCAGTTCCAGCTGCGCCCGCCCATGATTTCGGTGCCCTGCTGTTGAGCATCAGGGAAATCGCTTCCGGTCAGTTGCGCTTCTGCCAGCTGATTCTCTGCAACCCAGCTGGCCTGCAAGGTATCGGCAAGCCCGTGGGTAAAGCGCACGTTCAGGGAGATGGAGTTCATGAGTGCCAGCGCGGCGGTGGAGAAGATCACCAGCGCCACCATCACCTCCAGCAGCGTCATGCCTTGTTGCTTTGCCTTAGCCATCGTTTTCTACCGTTACCGGTGCCGCGCCCTGCGACACCACGCGGAAATGGTGCTGTTTATCGAAGCTCTGCAATGTCAACGTGAAACGGCTGATCTCCCCGTCCGGCAAAAAGACGATTTGCGGCTCAGCGTCGGGCGTGGCGGCCAGACGCTGGGGGGAGAGCGACACGTGCATCTCTTCAGGGAAATGCCCCTGAGTCGTGATACGTCTTTCAGATAGAGGAACCCAGCGACGCTGGCCGTTTTTAACCGCCAGCGTCACCAGTTGATAATTATCCGGGGTGATCACCAGGCCAACGATATTTCCGTCCATGACGGCACGATCAGAACCATAATCCACAAGGGCTTTTAATTGCTGGCCAAATATATCCGCGCCACTGCGGGAGGGTATTGTCGAGACCACCATCATGGCGCAGCTGGCAAATATGACTAACGCCAGGATAATTTCCAGCAAAGTAAAGCCACGTTGCCTGTTCATTATTTTTTATCGAATGACCAGTTAGTAATATCGTCTGCGGTATTGGCTTCCCCGTCCGGGCCTGCGGAAAAGACATCAATGGCGCCATGTTCACCAGGGCTGACCAGAATATAATCGCTGCCCCATGGATCCTGCGGCAGACGGCGGATATAACCGTCGGCACGGTAGCCGTTCGGGATCGGCGCGATTTCCGGTTTGGTGACCAGCGCCTGCAGGCCCTGTTCCGTGGTGGGATAGCGGTGGTTATCCAGCTTGTACATATCCAGCGAACCTTCCAGCGCCACAATATCGCTGGTGGCTTTCTGGGTATCGGCCTTCTCTTTATTACCCATTAAATTCGGCACCACCATACTGGCCAGCACGCCGAGAATAACAATGACCACCATTAATTCGAGCAAAGTAAAGCCCGCCTGGCGTGCCAGGTTTTTTCGTTTCATCGCCATAATTAACCTACCATGTTATTAAGTTGCAGAAGCGGTTGTAATATTGACATCACAATAAACAGAACAATGGTCGCCATAGAGACCACCAGCGCCGGTTCAAATACCGACAGCGTTAATGTAATTCGATGCTGTAATGCGGATTCCTGGTTTTCTGCCGCCCGATCCATCAGATTGCCTAATTCGCCACTCTCTTCACCGGAGGCGATCATATACAGCATGGTGGGCGGGAATAATTTCGCCTGCTCCAGCGCGGCATATAACGAGGCCCCCTGACGCACGGTGTCCGCTGCCTGCTCCAGCACCTGGCGGGCATGGAGGTTTTCGATCCCGTCCATGGCGATATACATCCCCTCCAGCAACGGCACGCTACTGGCCTGCAGAATGCTCAGGGTGCGGATATAGCGCGCACTGTTGATGGCGCACACCAGCTTTTTAATGGGCGAGGCGTTCACCAGCCAGCGGTGCCAGAGATAACGATGACTGTTTTTTTTCAGCCAGCTTTTAAAGCCGATAAAGGCGGTTGCCAGCCCGCCACCGATATAGATGCCGTACGCCTGCAGGAAATCACTCACCGCAATCAGCGTCCGGGTGGTGATCGGCAGCTGTTGTTTCATATGGGTAAACTGCTCAATCACCTGGGGCACAACCGCCACCAGCAGAATGCAGATCACCGCCACGGCCACCACCGTCAGGGTGATGGGGTAAACCATCGCCTGGGTGAGCTTGCTTTTCATCTTCTGGCGCTGTTCGTTGTATTCGGCCAGCTTTTCCAGCACATCGCCGAGGTGCCCGGTCTTTTCCCCGGCCATCACCAGCGTGCAGTAGAGCTTGTCAAAGGTGCGCGGAAACTGGCTGAAGGCGTCGAACAGGGTATGCCCTTCCACCACCTTGTCGCGGATATCCGTCACCATCGCCGCCAGTTTTTTATCTTCCGATTGCTTGGCGATCGCCTTCAGGGCGCTTTCCAGCGGCAGCGCGGCGTTAACCAGGGTTGCAAGCTGGCGGGTAAACATCGACAACACGGGGTAGAAAGCTTTACCCCTTTCTGCGCGCCACCGCTGGCGGCCTGTTCGCGGGTAACGGTAATGCTCACCGGGATCAGCTGTTGATCGCGCAACGCCTGACGCACCTGCTTTGGCCCCTCGGCCTGTAAGGTGCCGCGCTGGGTTTTGCCCGCCGCATTGGTAGCCGTCCATGCATACCACGCCATTATTCATCTCCCCCGCGCTCGGCGGTGACGCGCATCACCTCTTCCAGCGAGGTGACGCCAGAGATCACCTTCAGCAGGCCGTTTTCGCGCAGGCTGTAAGCCTGACGGAACAGCTCGGTCTCAATGGACATTTCGTCTTTGTCTTCATGAATAGCCCGGCGCATCGTACTGTCGACCACCAGGAATTCATGGATCCCCGCTCGCCCCTGATACCCGCTCTGACGACAGTGCTCGCAGCCCACCGCGCGATAGATTGCTTTCGGCGGCGTATCCATAAAGCTGAACAGGGCTTTTTCATTGTCGTCCAGCGGACTGGTGGTTCGGCAGTGGTACACAGCCGTCGCACCAGACGCTGGGGCAATGACACCGAGCAACGATGATCCGATTAAAAACGACTCCAGCCCCATATCGCGCAGACGGGTAATCGCCCTGCCGCGCTGTTGGTGTGCAAGGTGGACATCACCAGGTGACCGGTCAGCGACGCCTGCACCGCAATTTGCGCGGTTTCGCCGTCACGAATTTCACCGATCATCACCACGTCCGGGTCCTGACGCAGAATGGCGCGCAGCCCGCGGGCGAACGTCATATCCACGCGCGGATTAACCTGCGTCTGCCCCACCCCTTCCAGCTCGTATTCAATCGGATCTTCGACGGTAAGAATGTTGCGTTCATGACCGTTCAGCGCCGACAGAATGGCGTACAGGGTGGTGCTTTTCCCGGAGCCTGTCGGCCCGGTCACCAGAATAATGCCGTGCGGGCGACCAATCAGCCCTTTCAACTGCTGTAACTCTTCGTCTATCAGCCCCAGCTTGTTGATATCCGGCTTAAGGTTGCTTTTATCCAACAGACGCATGACACGCGCTCGCCGTACTGCGAAGGTATGGTGGAAACACGCACGTCGATGGCTTTACGACCGATGCGCAGCGAGATACGGCCATCCTGCGGCAGGCGTTTTTCGGCGATATCGAGCTTCGACATAACCTTGATACGCGACACCAGCAGCGGTGCAAGCTTACGCGCCGGTTGCAGTACCGGGCGCAGCACGCCATCGACGCGAAAGCGAATGCTCAGCGTGCGCTCGAAGGTTTCGATATGAATATCCGAGGCGCCCTCTTTCACCGCTTCGCCCAGAATGGCGTTAATCAGGCGGATCACCGGCGAGTTTTCGTCGTTATCCAGCAGATCCTCGTTGTCGGGGATCTCCTCCGTTAACGCCATCAAATCGATGTCGGCGTCCATGTCATCCACTAACTGCTGGAAACGCCGCTGTTCTGCTGCCAGATTTTGGCCAGCATCTCGTCAAAAGGCTTCGGCCGTGAGGATCGTTGGGGTGAAGGATCGCCCCAGCACCCGGCGTACTTCCAGCAGGGCAAACGCCGGGGCGTCATCACGCACCCAGACCTGATCCTGATAACAGAGGATCCCGTGGGTTTTGGCGTAGTTGCTGGTGCATAACTCATGACTCAGTCCATCCATGTTGCGCCTCGCCCTTACTCTTTAAACGGATTGCGATTGACCGGTTTTGTACTGGTCGCAGTCGGGTAAGCGGGCAGCACGGCATTGCTCTCAGGTTCGATAACGCCGAGCTTTTTCTCCTCCAGGCGCTGCTGCTGCCGCGCCCGGATCTGGTCATATTTTTCCTTCGAAGACGCGCTGTAGGTATCGTCGTCACGCAGAACAGTGGTGTGAATAAAGACCATCAGGTTACGTTTCGAGGTGTCCTGGGAGGTGTAGCGGAACAGTTGCCCCACCAGCGGAATATCCCCCAGCAGCGGCACTTTCGAGACGTTCTGCCTGGTGACGTTTTCCATCAATCCGCCGAGGACTACTGTCTGCCCACTGTGCACCATCACTTCGTTATTGATGGTACGGGTGTTAAAGGTCGGGCCGAGGCTGGCATCATCCGTTGAACTGGCATCCACGCTGGAGACTTCCTGCTCAATCTTCAGATGAATGATGTCACCGTCGTTGATCTGCGGAACAATTTTCAGCTTCGTACCGACCGTTTTACGCTCCACCGAGTTAAAGACGTTATCGCCGCTGGTGGTCTGAGAACCCGCCAGCACCGGCACATCCTGGCCGACGTTAAACGAGGCCTCTTTGTTATCCAGGGTCACCACGCTTGGGGTCGACAGAATGTCGTTTTTGCCGTCGGTAGAGAGTGCGGTCATCAGCGCGCCGAAATCACCGTTAAAGAAGCCCGTTGCCAGGCCGGTAAAGCTGGTGCCTTTCATGGTCCCATTCTTAATCTGGCTGATCGGCAGGCCGGTAGAGCCAAACTGCACCCCGCCGTGTTTACCGGTCCACTGCACGCCGAGGTCAAGACCGCTTCCGTCCTGCACTTCAGCAATGATCGCCTCCACCAGCACCTGTGGACGGCGGATATCCAGTTTGTCGATGACCTTTTCCAGCGAGTTCATCACGTTTGGCTGGGCGGTGATCACCAGCGAGTTGGTGGCCTCGTCAGCGGTAATATTCAGATCGTTGCCGGCGGAGGTTGTTTTCCCTTTCGCCGCGCCCGATTTATCCTTCAGCTGCTCGCCGATACCGGTTAACACCGGGACGACTTTGCTGGCATTGGCGTATTTCAGGTAGAAGACGCGGGTATTGCCTTCATTGTTCTGTTCGCGATCGAGCTGCCCCACCAGCGAGCGGGTGCGCGCGCGGGCGTCTTCCGTGCCGCTGATGATCAGGCTGTTGGTTTCGTCATCGGCGACCACTTTGGTGGCCAGCTGCGGCGCGTTTTGCCCCTTCTGCTCTTCATTGTTGAGATTATTCAACATGTCAGACAGCTCTTTGGCAGAGGCGTAGCGCAGCGGCACGATCTCCCGGCGCTGCATCCCGGAGCGATCGACGCGCTGCACCAGGTCCACCAGGCGGTTAACCACCGAGGCTTTTCCGGTCAGCAGCAGCACGTTGGAAGGTTCAAAATGGACCACGTTGCCAATACCGGTGGCGTCGTTCAGCTGGCGCAGCAGCGGGGCCAGTTCGCGGACCGGCACGTTTTCCATCCGCACGACACGGGTGATGATCTCATCGCCTTTGCCGGGATGCTGGCTGTCAGCCAGCGGCGCACCCGCGGTACGCGCGACCGTTGAACGCACGACTTTCACCATACCGTTATCCATCGGGATCACCGACAGACCGTACAGATCCAGCACGCTAAGGAAGAACTGATAATATTCATCTTCCGTCAGCACGTTATAGGTCTTAACCGATACATTTCCCTGAACGGAAGGATCGACAAGAATTGTTTTATTCAGATTGCGGCTTACCGTATCAATAAATTCGCGAATATCGGTGTTCTTGAAACTGGCCGCTAAAATTTGCCGCCATCACGGAATTAGACATCAAAGACGCTGCTGTCAGCGCGACACACGCCCAGGGAAATTTCTTCATAACATTACACTTGTTAATTGTTGAAAACATTAACCCGAATATTTTCAAGGTGAGCGTGGCGTCGGACTACGACTTCCGCTTCTCTCATTTTTGACCAGCTGGCGATAATATTTTTTCGCCTGCTCCGCTCGCGTCATATCGACGGCATTTACTTTCACTACCACATCCCCCTTTTTTCAGCCCGCTATGGCTAAAAAAGGAGGACGAATTTTTAGGTTTTATTTGATAGCCTTCCAGTTGGCCCTTTTCGACATAAGGCTTCAGGACAAGGTAATCATTGAGATGAATATTATCGGCACCCGCATCGTTTTTCGGTTTTGGCACCGGCGACGCATTCACATCGCCTTTAATATAATCGGGGCGTTTTAATGCCAGCACCTGCCGCTCGCCCTGGTAATTCACGACCACGTTGTCACTGTTGATCTCTTCGATCCACGCATCGTTGTAGCCCGGCAGATACTCGCCTTCGCGGTAACTCTGCTGGCCAACCGGGGTTTTGATCACCGCGAACGATAGCCACGCTTCGTCGCTGCTGATAATCCCGTCGACCTCCGCTGAAATCGTCTTTTGCGCCGCCTGCTGAAGCGCAGGCTGTTTAACCGCAGGCTGGAACAGCGCGAAAGTCTGCTCCTCCGGGCGCGGGCGCGGGCTCGCCGGTGAATGACCCGGAAGGGGATCGGCCGCCTTTCTGTACTCTTTAAATACGACATATCCCTGATGACCGCTGAATATCAGCAGAACAAACATCACGCAGGGCGCAATCAATCGGGAATAAAGCTGCATTTTCATTTTTTAACTGACCTTGTCGCAAATGCAGGAATTAGCAGCCTGGCGCTGCACCTTAAAAACCCGGAAATAATAATAATGACGCCCGGCCCGCTCCATCGGGTTTGCCGTTAACTTTAATGAAGAAAAATATTGACCCTGAAAAAAAGCAATGTTAAGCGCGAACAACAGGTTATTTTTCTCCTGTATAAAAATTGCTGCGACACGCGCCTTCCCTTACTTTTCAGCCTGGAAATCGGTTAATGAAATACAACGGTGAAGTGTCATGTATCTGAGTCATTATAAATTTACCCGCCAACCTTTCAGGAGTGCGGTCCGCCCCTGCGGGAGCTTCTTTGCCGCTTACCACCAGGATGTCTTCGGCATGCTGGCGGAGAAATCGACCGTACCCGGCATTGCCGCGCTCTTCAGCGATGACGAAGATCTGCTGGCCACCTTCACCGGCCAGGTGCTGGCAAAGTCACCTGCCGGGGTTGCCATCAACGCGTTTCCGAAACTCAACGCCAAAGCCCTGCTGTATAAACTCAGCGCCAACGCAAAAGATGCCAGTAACAGAATTCATGCCATTGATGCAGTGCTGCGCCAATGGCATGAAAAATACCCTTCCTGCAAAAAAAACGGCCTGGTGCTGGCTATCGCCGCCACCCAGTCGATGCGGGATAATTGCTGGGAAACTCTGGGCATGCTGCTGTCCCGCGCGCAGGAGTGCAATCTGTCGCTGACGCTGGTGCTGACCGGCACTCCCGATCAGGAAGCTCGCCTGATGAATCACTCCGGTCTGGCGTCCCGGGTCCATACCCGCCATACCCTACGCCCGCTGACCTGCCATGAGACCCTGAGCTATGTTACGGCGCAGGCGGAGGCGTGTGGTGCCGGGGCATCCCCCTTTACCCCGGCCCGTGTACGCCGGATGCACGCCCTGACCAAAGGGTCGGTGAGCAAACTGAACACCCTGGCGCACCTGTCGATGCTGGCGGCCTGGACGGAGCGCGCCGCAGTGGTGGGGCCACGCCATTTACGTCTGGCGGCAGGCGAAGTGCTGCCGCGTAAAACCCACGGCAAAACGCTGGCGACGGTCGGTCTGTTCGCCAGCGTGCTGTTTGCCGCCTGCGGCTGGTACTTCTCTCCCGCCATTACCGCAAAACTGCCAGTGCAGCCGCCCATCCCCGCAAGCTGGACGCAACCGCGCCCTGCCCTGAAAGCGCCGGTCCAGCCGGCAATCGAGAAAGAGGTGGTGAACGCGCCGGATGCCATGCATCAGCTCTATACCATGTGGGGGTACGATCCTTCCGCCGAGGAGGCGCTCTGCCAGAATGCCGCCCGGGTGAATCTCGCGTGTAAGCAGGGTAACGCCCCGCTACCGACGTTGGAAAAAGAGGGCTATCCGTGGATAAGCGAACTGAAAACCGGGGATCACCTGAACTATGCCGTGGTGGCACGGGTAGGAGCGAACTCCCTTGATCTGCTGATGAATAATCGCACGTGGCAGGTGAAGCGAAGCTGGTTCACCGCCCATGCCACCGGGAACTACACCTTACTGCACCGTCTGACCCCGGCCGGGAAAGATGCGATCAACGCCACCAGCAACGGCCAGGATCTGGCCTGGTTCGATACCCAGCTCAGCCAGGCGTTGCATGAGCCAGACACGCATGCGCAAGCCTGGACGCATGAGCTGGAGAAGCGGACCCGCGAATTTCAGTCTGTTGCGCAGTTAAACGTTGATGGCATACCGGGTGAAGATACCCTGATGCAGTTGATGCGTTTCAATAACACCACCCCTGCCATATTGACGCCGGTTTCAGAGACCGCGCCGCACACCCTGGCGCAAGGAAAAGCACACTAATGTCCACGATTTGCCTGGCTGCGCAGCGCAGCTTCCAGACCGGTGAGGCGGTCTGGTTCTCTTACCGTCTCCCCTCACTGAACACAATGCTGGTCAGAACGCTGGCAAGCTTATGTTGCCTGTTTGCGCTGCTGGCCGCGGGCCTGTATGCCCATATTTACTGGAATCTGCGTCACCCGGCCCCTGCGCCAAAACCGGTGAGCGTCGCGCAGCCTGACACGCAGCTTTCGGATATGCATTATGTTTACGTGTCGAAACCCTTCCCGACACCCAAAGTCAGTCACCCGGAATACAGCGCACCTTTGCCGCCGCCCGGGGATCCGTTGATGATGGACAGCGAGCCAGACTGGCAACAAGCCCCGGACAGTGAGAGTTCCGCCAGTCCTTTATCCGACTCGCATGAAGCACCGCCGGAAACCGGGTCCCTCTCATTAAAGGAGCGGCTTATGGAAGCGCTTAAAGAACAACAGCAGGATTATTCGCAGGGAAAAATACCGCAGGACCCGGTTGATGAGACACAAGCCAGCGCTTTGAATGGCGAAAGCGTAATAAATCAGACGGCGGCGTTTAAAACTGAAAAAATATCTGTGCAAGGAATAAAAAAATCTCCATTGGCGTTAACCCATGGAGATTCGGAGAAGAATGTTCAGTAACGTTCCGGTAGGCTGCTGATGTTTATCAATTTGCCTTTTTCCACCACAATGTACTGACCTTTTTTCAGGTCGGAGAGAATTTTTATAATGGTGCTACGCGCCAGGTTTGGTGTATTCCTGAATATAGTCATAAACATTAATATCGCGATTCTGATAGAGAATAAGATCATTAATTTCCAGAAGAAATTCGCGCACCACGGAATAGGCGCTGCGGGCAACCAAAACATCGTCCCGCTTACTCAGAATATCAATATACCAGACCAGAATTTGGCTAAATTCGAGCCAGAGATTATTTTCACTGATGATGCGCTCAAATTTCTCTCTTTTGATGGTGCGAATAACGCTGGTATCGCGGGTAATACCATACATATGAGACGCCCGGTTATAGACAGCGGAGACCCCTAAAAAGCCCGCATGACGCATGGTGAACATGCTTAACTCATCGGAACGTCGGCGAATTTCGATTTCACCGCGGATCAGGATGTGAACATAATTGGTATCTGCAGTAATGACTTTCTGCCATTTTTTCAGTGTTTTTTTCAGGATAATCAGCCGTGGCAGCGATAATCGCGTCTATCGCTTTTTCCGGGCGACTATTTCTACTGTAAATATTTAACATTAGTATGCCTGTTTCATTTTTTTTAGAGTAAATGGAACCCCTGCAACAGCAATGTCGCAACTGATAAATGAGGTCCGATTCAAATAAATTAAGACGATAGCCTGGAGGAAAATTACTCTCTAATATTTTTAATTGGCTAACTTGATTAGCAAGCTATGCGTCTATATTAAATGTGGGTAATTTTAAGTCAATTAACTAAAAATGAATTGGCAATGTACTTAAGATTAATCTTAAGCCAAAGACAAATACTCATAAGTGAGTAGTTTTTTTAGGTTATTTTTGTCCGTATTTTTTCCAGCAGAGCTTCTGCAATGGCTATTGTTTCTCTATCAGAAACACCACTCCATAATTTTGACCGGAAATGCATCTGAAACGCCATAATAATACGTTTCTGCTGCGCCAAAGAAATATTATCCGGCACATCGTAACCGTAGCGGGAGAGTAAATTAAGCAGCGTGGCACTGTCCGCAGGCTCATAAGGAGGCTGTCCGTTCAGATAAAACGCGACCCGGTCAGGATCGGGCCAGGCACCAATTCCCTGTTGCGCCAGCGCCTGCCACGGGAACAGCGGTCCCGGATCGTCTTTGCGCTGAGGCGCGATATCCGCATGGGCTACCACGTTCTGTGGCTTGATGTCATAGCGCTGGATAATGTCCTTCGCCAGCGGGATCAGGGCGGCAATCTGCGCCGGTTCAAACGGTGCGAAGCGTTTCTCATCGCCGCGCTTTTGCCAGCCGCGGTTTTCCAGCTCAATCCCAATCGAGGTGTCATTAATACGGGTGGCGCCGCGCCAGTAGCTCACCCCGGCATGCCACGCCAAATCGCGCTCCGGCACCAGCTGCCAGATCCGCGGCTTGCCGTTGTGCTGCGGCGGGATCGCCGGGATCAAATAGTGGGAGCTGACGTTTTTATCGGTCAGGGGTGGCGAGAGAGCTGTCAAAGTCGTCGGCGGTATAGTGGATCACCAGCACCTTGATACGCGGGTAGGCCGCCTGGGCCTGCCGTCGGGTATCCAACTCATAGGCACCTTTATCCACGACGCCTTTTTCTGTCGCACAGCCTGCCAGCAGCAGCGCCAGCAGGAGAGGCGCAAGCGCGTGCTTCATCGGCGCGTTTTCACTGCCGTACCGCTGACACTGACCATCAACATGCTGGCGTCTTTGCCGACGGTTTCGTAGTCGATATCGATCCCCACGACGGCATCCGCGCCCAGGGCCTTCGCCTGCTCGCCCAGTTCTTTAAAGGCGATGTCACGGGCTTTACGGCAGCTCTTTTTCATACGCGCCAGAGCGGCCGCCGACGATATCGCGGATACCGGCAAAAAAGTCGCGGAAGATATTGGCGCCGAGAATGGCTTCGCCGGTCACCACGCCGCAGTATTCACTGATCGGCTGCCCTTCCAGAGTGGGGGTGGTTGAAAATTGCATCTTCGTCTCCTTGTTGCGCGTTAAGTGCAGGACCCGGCCCATCAGGCGTTTATTGTTGAAGGCAGTTTGGACACGGACAGCGCGGAACAACCGGAGCGTACACGTAGTACGTGGAGGATTGTGAGCACTGGCAAGGTCCAAAATGGCGAATAAAATAGCCTGATGGGCCGGGTCTAAGCGTATAAGAACAAAACCATTATCTCTTCGTTACGCTATCATTTAAAGGTTAGTTAATTATTGCAGCCTCATAAGGAAATCAACATGCGCTATTCTGCTTTGACGCTTTTAGTGCCTTGCGCGCTGCTGCTCAGCGCCTGCACCACCCCGGTCACCCCGGCTTTTAAGGATATCGGTACCCGCAGCGGCAGCTGCATTACTGGCGGCCCGGATGCTGTGGCCCAACAATTCTATGATTACCGCATTTCGCACCGCAGCAATGACTTCACCGCGCTGCGCCCGTATCTGAGCGATGACCTGGCGATGCTTCTCAGTAATGCCAGCCGCGATCCGCAGCATCAAAACCTGCTGAAAGACGATCCTTTCTCCAGCCGCAACATTGCGCCGCAAAAAGCTGAAGTCTCCAGCGCATCCACCATTCCTAATACCGATGCGCGCAACATTCCGCTGCGGGTGAAACTGACGCAGGGCAGCGAGACCTGGCAGGATGAAGTGCTGATGATCCGCGAGGGTCAGTGCTGGGCAGTTTGACGACGTGCGCTACCTCGGCGGCACTGTCCACGCCCCGGCAGGCACCCTGCGCCAGTCCATTGAAAAACGCTAAACAGTCACGCTTAACCGCCCGTCAAGCAGGGAAAACCCCGTAAAATGTCTGGCATTTCGTGAGGAATGCCGACATTTATACTCGCCGCCCAGACCATCCGCTATTTTGTGCTATGTTTAGGTATAGATACGGTTTATATTTAACTTTTAACGCAGAAATATTGCATAACTATTCTGCCGACGGTACTATTTGCGGCCTCAATTGCTATAGATTGCCTGGATGAGTAAAGACTGCTCCGATGAGTATTAAACTAAACGGCATTAACTGCTTCTACGGCGCACACCAGGCGCTGTTCGACATCACACTGAATTGTCCTGAGGGCGAAACGCTGGTGCTGTTAGGCCCAAGCGGGGCGGGTAAAAGCTCGCTGCTTCGCGTCCTCAATCTGCTTGAAATGCCGCGCTCCGGTACGCTGGATATCGCCGGTAATCACTTTAATTTTGCCAAAGCGCCGTCTGAAAAAGCGATCCGCGATCTGCGTCAGAACGTCGGGATGGTCTTCCAGCAATACAATCTTTGGCCGCACCTGACCGTGCAGCAGAACCTGATCGAAGCCCCGTGCCGCGTGCTTGGCCTCTCCAAAGAGCAGGCGCTGGCGCGTGCCGAGAAGCTGCTGGAACGTCTGCGCCTGAAGCCCTACAGCGATCGTTATCCGCTGCACCTCTCTGGCGGTCAGCAGCAGCGTGTGGCCATTGCCCGCGCGCTGATGATGGAGCCTGCGGTGCTGCTGTTTGATGAACCGACCGCCGCGCTGGACCCGGAAATCACTGCCCAGATCGTCAGCATTATTCGCGAGCTGGCGGAAACCAATATTACTCAGGTGATCGTGACGCACGAAGTGGAAGTGGCGCGTAAAACCGCCAGTCGTGTGGTCTATATGGAAAACGGTCATATTGTTGAGCAAGGGGATGCGAGCTGCTTTGCCCAGCCGCAGACCGACGCGTTCAGAAATTATCTGTCTCACTAATCGAATCGAGAGAACGACAATGAAAAAAATAGTGATTGCCGCCCTGCTTGCCAGCGTTAGCCTCTCTGCCACCGCTGCCGAAACCATTCGTTTCGCCACCGAAGCCTCCTACCCTCCGTTTGAATCAATGGATGCGAACAACAAGATTGTGGGCTTCGATGTGGATCTGGCTAACGCCCTATGTAAAGAGATCGACGCCACCTGTACTTTCTCGAATCAGTCTTTCGACAGCCTGATCCCGAGCCTGAAATTCCGCCGTATTGATGCGGTCATGGCCGGTATGGATATCACGCCAGAGCGTGAAAAGCAGGTTCTGTTCAGCACCCCGTATTACGAGAACTCTGCCCTGTTCATCGGTCAGAAGGGCAAATATGCCTCTATTGACGCGCTGAAAGGCAAGAAAGTGGGCGTGCAGAACGGCACTACCCATCAGAAATTCATTATGGATAAGCACCCGGAAATCACTACTGTGCCTTACGACAGCTACCAGAACGCCCGTCTGGATCTGCAGAATGGCCGTATTGATGCCGTCTTTGGCGATAACGCGGTGGTCACCGAATGGCTGAAGGCCAACGACAAGCTGGCCGCGGTTGGCGATAAAGTGACGGATAAAGATTACTTCGGCACCGGTCTGGGTATTGCTGTGCGCCAGGGCAACACCGCGCTGCAGCAGAAATTCAACACCGCGCTGGAAAAAGTGAAGAAAGATGGCACGTACGATTCCATCTATAAAAAATGGTTCCAGAAGTAAGATCTGATGAACGAAATTTTTCCATTAGCAAGCGCCGCCGGGATGACCGTCGGCCTTGCCGTTTGTGCGCTGATTATCGGCCTGGTGCTGGCGATGATCTTTGCCGTGTGGGAGTCGGCTAAGTGGCGACCTGTCGCCTGGACCGGCTCTGCACTGGTGACCCTTCTTCGTGGCCTGCCGGAAATTCTGGTGGTCCTGTTTATCTATTTCGGCTCCTCGCAGCTGCTGCTGATGCTGTCGGACGGCTTTACGCTCAATCTGGGCGTGGTGCAGATCCCGATTCAGATGCAGATCGAAAACTTCGATGTCAGCCCGTTCCTGTGCGGCGTGATCGCCCTCTCCCTGCTCTATTCCGCCTATGCTTCGCAGACTCTGCGCGGCGCACTGAAAGCGGTGCCGGTAGGCCAGTGGGAGTCCGGCCAGGCGCTGGGGCTGTCGAAAACGGCGATCTTCTTCCGTCTGGTGATGCCGCAGATGTGGCGTCATGCCCTGCCGGGCTTGGCAATCAGTGGCTGGTGCTGCTGAAAGATACCGCGCTGGTGAGCTTAATCAGCGTTAACGACCTGATGCTGCAAACCAAAAGCATCGCCACCCGTACCCAGGAGCCCTTTACCTGGTACATCGTGGCGGCGGCCATCTACCTGGTGATCACGTTGCTCAGTCAGTACATTCTCAAGCGTATTGACCTGCGTGCGACGCGTTTTGAACGGAGACCAGGCTGATGCTGGATTACTTACCCGAACTGATGAAAGGGCTGCACACCAGCCTGACGTTGACCGTCGCCTCGATTATCGTGGCGCTGGTGCTGGCGTTGATTTTCACCATCATCCTGACGCTGAAAACGCCGGTACTGGTGTGGATTGTCCGCGGCTATATCACCCTGTTTACCGGCACACCGCTGCTGGTGCAGATCTTCCTGATTTACTACGGCCCGGGCCAGTTCCCGACGCTACAGGAATATCCGGTGCTGTGGCATTTGCTCTCCGAGCCGTGGCTGTGCGCCCTACTGGCCCTGTCGCTGAACAGCGCCGCCTATACCACCCAACTGTTCTACGGGGCCATTCGCGCCATCCCGGACGGGCAGTGGCAGTCGTGCGGTGCGCTGGGGATGAGCAAGAAAGATACGCTGGCGATCCTGCTGCCGTACGCCTTCAAGCGCGCCCTCTCTTCGTACTCTAACGAAGTGGTGCTGGTGTTCAAAAGTACCTCGCTGGCCTACACCATCACCCTGATGGAGGTGATGGGTCACGGACAATTGCTGTACGGACGCACCTACGATGTGATGGTGTTTGGTGCCGCCGGCTTGATCTACCTGGTGGTCAACGGCCTGCTGACGCTGCTGATGCGTTTAGTTGAGCGTAAAGCGCTGGCCTTCGAACGCCGCAACTAAGACTGAATACATTGTGATTACTCAAGGTGGGCAAGTCTAACGACCACCCGCCTTTTTTTATGAATAAAGTAATAGTTAATCATTTTTATTGCATACAAATTCATTAAATGGCATTGTAACTCCCAGCCGCAGACACGGCGCATAATGACAAGATTGACAGACGGGAGCTTCACAATGAAAAAGTTAGTTCTGGCCGCTTTACTGGCAACCTTCGCCGCGGGCGCTTCTGCCGCCGATAAAATCAACTTCGGTGTTTCTGCTACCTATCCACCGTTCGAGTCACTGGATGCCAGCAACCAGATCGTCGGGTTTGATATCGACCTGGCAAAAGCGCTGTGTACCCAAATGCAGGCGGAGTGCACCTTTACTAACCACGCCTTTGACAGCCTGATCCCGTCCCTGAAATTCAAAAAATATGACGCGGTGATCTCGGGCATGGATATCACCCCGGAGCGTAGCAAGCAGGTTGCCTTTACTGACCCGTATTACGCTAACTCCGCAGTGGTGATCGCCAAAAAAGGCCAGTACACCTCCTTTGAGCAGCTGAAAGGCAAGCGCATTGGCATGGAAAACGGCACCACACACCAGAAATACCTCCAGGATAAGCACCCGGAAGTGAAAACCGTGGCGTACGACAGCTACCAGAATGCGATTATCGACCTGAAAAATGGCCGTATCGATGGCGTGTTTGGCGACACGGCGGTGGTGAACGAGTGGCTGAAAACCAACCCGCAGCTGGGCACCGCAACGGATAAAGTGACCGACCCGCAGTACTTCGGCACCGGTCTGGGCATTGCCGTACGCCCGGATAACAAAGCCCTGGTAGAGAAACTGAACGGCGCTCTGAAAGCCATTAAAGCAGACGGCACCTATCAGAAAATCAGCGACCAGTGGTTCCCGCAGTAAGATTTTTTGCCCGCAGGCGGCTACGTCTTACCCGGCTGGTTTGAGATTTGCAGGCCGGGTAAGCGTCAGCGCTACCCGGCATGGCTCATAGCGGCACAAAGAAGCGAAAACAGGCTCCGTGCGCCGCCTCCATCAGCCTGATCCCGCCGCCGTGCAGCTCCAGCATCCTTTTGACAATCAACAGCCCCAGCCCACCGCGATTATCCCCGCGATGCCTGCTGACTCAGCGCTGAAGGCCGCATGAAGAGCTGATCCCGAAGATGTTCATCGACGCCCGGTCCGCTGTCATTCACCTCCACCTGCAACTGCTCCCCTCCAGCCACACCTTCAGCCCAATTTCGCCGCCTGGCGGCGTATGACGAATGGCGTTATCCAGCAGGTTGGTCACCACCCGCTCGATCATCGACAGATCGGCGTTGATCATCGGCAACTGGCGCGGCACGTCGATATGCAGCCGGAGCTGACGGGTCTCCACCGCCAGGTCAAACTTTTGTGCCACGTCGGAGATCAGCTCCCCGATGGCAAAGCGCTCCCGCTGCGGCTTGATGCTGCCATGCTCAAGACGCGCCAGCTCAAACAGCTGCTGGGACAGATGACGCACTTTATGCCCCTGACGCAGGGGCAATAGCGAGATAGTGCTGCGTCTCCTGCGCCGAAAGCGTGCCGGATTTGAGGGACAGCGTTTCCAGATACCCCAGCAGCGAGGTCAGTGGCGTGCGCAGATCGTGGGAGATGTTGGCGATAAACTCCCGGCGCTGCCTGTCGCTGTCGGCCAGCTGATCCCACTGGCTGGCAATCTGCTGCGCCAGCTCGATAAAGGTGTTACGCAGCAGGGCCACTTCGTCAGACGGGGCGGCCTGCGGGGGCTGGGCGGCCAGCTGCTTGATAACGTGCATACTTTCCCGATCGAGGCCACTCACCTCGTCGGTTAACTGCTTCACCGGCCGGGTGACCCAGTACCAGACCAGCCCCCCCGCCAGCGCACCGAAAAGGGCTACCAGCAGCAGCGACCAGAGCACCGTGCTCCAGAGCGTTTTTTTGCCACGCCTGCTCCGCCAGTGCGTTCAGCTCTTCCCCCTGCAAAATGATATACAGATAACCGCGCAGTACGCCGTCCTGATGCAGCGGCACGGCGCTGAAGACCTTCTCGCCCGTCAGAGTGCGTGGATCGTCCCCGTAGACCGGCATCATCCCTCCGCTGAGAAATTGCTGAACCGGCGCAACGGCGAGCTTCTGCCGTTTGATATGCCCCGGCGGGGCGGCATCCGCGAGGATCTGTCCGTCCGGGGAGAGAATGTAGAGTTCCACACTGGGGTTAAAGGTCATCAGCCGATCGAACAGCGGCTTGAGCCGGGTGCGATCGACCTGCCCTTGGGCATCCAGCAGTGTTTCGCGCTGGGCGATGTGCTGCGCCAGCCCGCCGGACAGACGCTGCACCATGGCGTTGCCGTACTGCATGCTGGTCCAGAGCTGCACCGCGCAGGCCACCGCCGCACAGCCCGTCAGCAAGAGGATAAACAGCAGGGTCAGGCGGCGCGTCATTCTGCCTCCCGGGCAAACCGGTAGCCTTTACCCCACACGGTGCGGATCACCTCCGGCTCGGCGGCATCTTTTTCAATTTTTACCCGCAGGCGATTGATGTGGGTGTTGACGGTGTGTTCGTAGCCTTCGTGCTGGTAGCCCCACCACCTGTTCGAGCAGGGCAAGCCGGGAGAAAACCTCCCCGGGATGACGGGCGAAAAAGTAGAGTAAATCGAACTCACGCGGCGTGAGATCCACTACCTCGCCGTGCAGCTGGACGCTGCGGGCCAGCGGGTCGATGGTCAGGCCGTGGGCGGTGATAAGCCCGGATGTCTGCTGGCCCATCGCCTGCTGACGGCGGAACAGCGCCCGGATCCGCGCCACCAGCTCCTGCACCGAGAAGGGTTTGGCGAGGTAATCATCGGCCCCGGTTTCAAGGCCCAGAATGCGCTCGGTTTCGCTGCTGCGGGGCGCTGATGATAATCACCGGCAGGTAGTGGTCGCGCTGGCGGATCGCCCGGCAGAGGGTCAGTCCGTCAACGTTGGGCAGCATCAGGTCGAGGATTCACCGCATCCCAGTGGGTTTGCCCGAGCAGGTGCAGCGCCTTTTCCCCGTCTGCCTCGTGGGTGATCACATAACCTTCGTCTTCTAAATTGAGGCGCAGTAACGCGGCGATATCGCCATCGTCCTCCACCAGCAGGATCTGCTTCATCGGTCAGCCTTATTCAATTCTTAACAGGTAAAGCTTACCCGATTTCCGGGGCGGGAAACGTTCACATTTTGTTTAACATTGTGCGGAGGTGCCCTCGCCACGGCGCTCTCCCGCAGGGAGAGCGCAAGCGCAGCGTCGCCGGGCAGTGGCTCAACGCTTAATTAACAGCGTTAATACTTCGTAGTGCGCGGTGTGGGGGAACATATCGAACAGCTGAACGCGCGCAATGTGATAGCCCGGCAGGGCGTGGAGATCTTTCGCCATCGTCTGCGCATTGCAACTGGAGTAGATAATAAACTGCGGCGCCATCTGGCTCAGGTTAGTCGCACAGCGCCTGGCCGATGCCGCGCCGGGGGCGGGTTGACCAGCACCAGATCCGGCACGTTGTCCTGGCCGGTGGCAAACTGCGTTGAATCGAGCGCCTGAAAATGCAAATTGGTTAACCCCAGCTCGGTAGCAGACTGCGTGGCGCAGGCGATCGCCTCGGCAGAAATTTCAATCCCGGTCAGCTTCATCTGCGGCGTGGCGCAGTGCAGGCCAAAGCCGCCGACGCCGCAGAACAGATCCCACATATGGTTGACCGGCAGCTGTCGCACCCAGTCGCGCGCGGTGGCGTACAGCTGGCTGGCAACGGTTGGGTTGGTCTGGAAGAAGCTCTTCGGGCGGATCCACAGCGGCACGTCGTTGAAACGTTCCGCCAGCGCCTGGGCGTCGGTGAGGAAGATCTCTTCGTCCCCTTCCATGATCGCCATATGCACCGGCTGAATGTTCGCGGTAATCACCGTCAGCTGCGGTAACTGCTGTTGCAGCCACGGCAGGGCCGCGCGCAGTTGGGGCAGCTTAGCCTGCGAGCGCAGCACGAAACGCAGCATCATCCCGCCATCACGCTGGCTTTCTGTCAGCAGAATGTACTTCAGCTCGCCGCGCTTGCGCTCCACGTTGTAGGGGGTCAGACCCGCGCGGGCAATAAAGGGTTTCAGAGCGGCAAAGACCGGGGCGAACGAGGCCGGATAGAGCGGGCAGTCGGTGAGATCGACAGGCGTGCCATCCCGGTGCAACATGCCGAGCAGCGGCTTCTCGACGCTGCCGCTGACCACCATTTTGGCTTTATTGCGAAAGGCCTGTTCCGGCCCGCTGACGGGCGCGCACCACTCAGCCACCGGCAGGCCAGACAGTAAAGTCTGCAGGTCGGCCATTTTGGCGGAAAGTTGAGAAGAAACCGGCTGTTCTATCCACTGACATGAGCGACAGCGACCGGCGTCATAGAGTGCGCACTGCATAACGAAACCTTAATACGTCTGGGGGCAGCGATTATACACGTTATTGCAGACGGAAAAACCGTCGGCTGGCCGCCGGAACAAACAGCAGGCCGAGCACCAGCAGGTCGGGCAGCTTTTGCATCACCAGGGTGTGGAAGATCTCGCGTTTTGACTCGCCGGGGATGCTGAACAGTTCAGGATAACCGTAGCCCAGCGACGCGGCCCACAGATAGCCGGTAGCCACCACCTGGGTCAGAAGGTAGATAAGTCGCGCCCAGTTACGCCCTTTTACCAGCGAAAAAGCGCAGTAAATTTCGATAAACACCAGCATCAGGCTGGCGAAAAAGACCAGCGTCAGGTTCCATGTCTGGACACTGCGGTGAATGAACTCCCCCATGCCGCGCACGCCCAGGGTATTGAAAATCATGAATACATCAAGGCAGCGGATCATAATAATGGCGAGCGCCGCCACCTGCACCAGTGCAGGAACATTCAGACGGGCATGTGGACTGACTTGTTTTACTGAAAAATCCCAACGTGATGTCTTCCATGAAACGATGCCGCGATAACGCGGCATCTCATTTACGCCTGTGCAGATTTTAGGAGCTTCAGCCGCGTCTTGCACGTTGGATATCGCGCTGGCGCTGTTTTTCAGAACGCGCCATCAGATACCAGGCAATCAGCCCGATAATGCCCACCACGCCGAGAATGATCGTTGCCAGGGCGTTGATCTCCGGGTTAACCCCCATGCGCACGCTGGAGAAGACCAGCATCGGCAGCGTGGTCGCTCCCGGGCCAGAGACGAAACTGGCGATCACCAGGTCGTCCAGCGACAGGGTAAAGGCCAGCAGCCAGCCGGAGACCACCGCCGGCATAATCATCGGCAGGGTGATGATAAAGAACACCTTCAGCGGCGTGGCGCCCAGATCCATCGCCGCCTCTTCAATGGAGTGATCCAGCTCGCGCAGGCGCGAGGAGATCACCACTGCAACATAGGCGGTACAGAAGGTGACGTGGGCCAGCCAGATGGTCAACATGCCGCGATCCGACGGCCAGCCAATGGCGTGACCCATGGCGACAAACAGCAGCAGCAGTGACAGGCCGGTGATCACGTCGGGCATGACCAACGGAGCGGTGATCATAAAGGCAAAACCGTTGGCCCCGCGAAAGCGACCAAAGCGCACCATGACCACGGCGGCGATGGTGCCGAGGATCACCGCCATCGTTGCCGCACAGGCGGCAAATGGTCAGGCTTAACCCCACGGCGCTGATCATCGCCTGGTCGTGGAACAGCTCGCCGTACCAGCGCGTGGACCAGCCCGCCCACACCGTTACCAGCTTAGAGCTGTTGAAGGAGTAGATCACCAGCATCAGCATCGGGGCATAGAGGAACGTAAAGCCGAGCACCAGGATCAGGATCCGCCACGGAGAGCGCACTACCGGTAAGTTTGTTCATCCATGATCTCCCATCTGTTTCTGCTGGTACTTGTGGAACCACATGATCGGCACGATCAGCAGGAGCAGCATCACGATCGCCACCGCCGAGGCCACCGGCCAGTCGCGGTTGTTAAAGAACTCCTGCCACAGCACGCGGCCAATCATAATGCTGTCCGGGCCGCCGAGCAGTTCCGGGATCACGAACTCCCCACTGCCGGGATAAACACCAGCATCGATCCGGCGATAATCCCGCCTTTGGTCAGCGGCACAATCACGGTGAAGAAGGTTTTTAGCGGACGGGCACCGAGATCAAGCGCTGCTTCCACCAGCGAATAGTCGATGCGCGTTAGGGCGGTGTAGATCGGCCAGCACCATAAAGGGCAGATAGGCGTACACGATGCCGATATAGACCGCCAGGTTGGTGTGCAGAATCGTCAGCGGCTGAATCGATAACCCCCAGCCACAGCAGAAAGTTGTTCAGCACGCCGTTGTTTTTCAGGATCCCCATCCAGGCATAAACGCGGATCAGGAACGAGGTCCAGGAAGGTAAAATCACCAGCAGCAGCAGGATATTTCGCGTCGAGGGCTTGCTGTGCGCCACTGCCCAGGCCAGCGGGTAGGCCAGCAGAAGACAGCAAATCGTCGAGATGCCCGCCACCTGCAACGACTGTAGATAGGCCTCAAAATAGAGCGGATCGTCGGTCAGTTGCAGGAAGTTACCCAGGTTGAGCATGATCGACAGCTGACTGTCCCCCCACTCCACCAGGTCGCTGTAGGGCGGGATCGCCCGCGCCATCTCTGCCAGGCTGATTTTAAACACAATCAGGAACGGCAGCAGGAACAGCAGGATCAGCCACACGTAAGGGAGGGCGATCACCAGCTTGCGGCCGTGGGCCATCTGCATCCGCGTCAGCCAGCTGGTATCAATGCCCGCCGCTACGCGGGTCGCAGGTTCAGGTTTGCTCATCGCCGTTCCTTATACCGTCAGTACAACGCAGCTGTCTGCTTCCCAGCACAGACGCACTTCGTCGCCCCAGGTCGGCAGCCCCTTGCGGTAGCGCCAGGTGTTCTGCAGCTGGGCGCTGATCATCTGGCCGCTCTTCAGCCGGACGTGATAGATGGAGAGATCGCCGAGATAGGCAATATGTACCACCTCCCCCACCGCAAAGTTGTAACCGTCGGCCGGGGGTGCATCGCACAGGGTGATTTTTTCCGGGCGCAGCGCCACGTATACCGGCACGTTGTCCACCACCGAGTTGTCGGCGGCAACCTTCAGCGGATGAATGAGTCCCGGCGAGTCGATCACCAGGCCGTCCTCTTCCCGCGCTTTCAGCAGCCCTTCAAACACGTTGATTGAGCCGATAAATTCGGCGCTGTAGCGGGTGGTCGGGTGCTCGTAAATCTCTTCCGGCTCCCCTATCTGCACAAACTTGCCGCGGTTCATGATCGCGATGCGTCCGGCCATGGTCATGGCCTCTTCCTGGTCGTGGGTGACCATCACGCAGGTCACGCCCACGCGCTCCAGAATATCCACCACTTCCAGCTGCATACGGTCGCGCAGTTTTTTATCCAGCGCGCCCATCGGCTCATCTAACAGCAGCAGTTTGGGGCGTTTCGCCAGGCTGCGGGCCAGGGCCACACGCTGACGTTGCCCACCCGAGAGCTGATGCGGCTTGCGCTTCGCAAACTCCTGCATGTGCACCAGACTCAGCATTTCGGCCACGCGGGTGGCGATCTCGGCTTTCGGCATTTTGTCCTGCTTCAGGCCAAAGGCGATGTTCTGCTCCACGGTCATGTGCGGGAAGAGCGCGTAGGACTGAAACATCATATTGATGGGACGCTGATACGGCGGCACGTGGGAAAGGTCGACGCCATCAAGCATAATCTGCCCGGCGCTGGGCTGTTCAAACCCGGCCAGCATACGCAGCAACGTCGATTTCCCGCAGCCGGATGGGCCAAGCAGGGCAAAAATTTCGCCTTTATAAATGGTCAGGCTGGCATCATCCACGGCATTCTGACCATCAAAGGATTTGGTCAGGTTGCGGATTTCCAGCAGCGGGGTCAGCGCTTTACGGGTTTTCGCCTGCGGGCGGGGGATCGCGTCGTTCACGGGGTGCTCTCCGGCATCAATCAAACTGGTGCAAACGCACCATCAGGGTGCGTATCGCCGGGCACGCGCTTGCGCTGCCCGGCGTACATCACATCGTTATTTACCGCTTTTCACTTTCGTCCACGTACGAGTACGCACGCGGTCGATTTTCGGCTCCTGAACGCTCAGGGTGAACATTTTGGCGCGCACGTCAGCCGGTGGATAGATCCCCGGGTTATCACGCACTTCGGCGCTGACAAGGCTGGTGGCCTCTTTGTTGCCGTTGGCATAGAAGACGTGGTCAGAGATGTGGGCGATAACATCCGGGCGCAGCAGATAGTTCAGGAACTGATAGGCTTCGTCTTTGTTTTTCGCATCGGCAGGCATCGCAAAGACGTCAAAGAAGGCCATCGCCCCCTCTTTCGGGATTGAATAGGCGATATTGACACCGTTTTTGGCTTCTTTTGCGCGGTTAGCCGCCTGCAGAACATCCCCTGCCCAGCCGATGGCTACACAGATGTCGCCGTTCGCCAGATCGTTAATGTACTGAGACGAGTGGAAATAACGGATATTTGGACGCAGCTTCAGCAGCAGGTCTGTTGCCGGGCCGGTGTAGTCATCCGCTTTGGTGCTGTTCGGATCTTTGCCGAGGTAATTCAGGACGGTAGCAAACACCTCTTCCGGGGCATCGAGGAATGACACGCCGCAGCTTTTCAGCTTCTCAAGGTTCTCTGGCTTCAGCACCAGATCCCAGCTATTTACCGGGGCATCGGCACCCAACACCTGTTTCACTTTGTCGACGTTATAGCCGATGCCCGTGGTGGCCCACATATACGGCATCGCGTATTTGTTTTCCGGGTCGTGCTTGGCGATAAGCTTCAGCAGCTCGGGATCGAGGTTTTTCCACTCCGGCAGTTTGCTTTTGTCCAGCGGCTGGAACACGCCAGCAGAGAGCTGACGCTCAAGGAAGCTGGCTGACGGCACCACCAGGTCGAAGCCGGTGCTGCCCGCCATCAGTTTGCCTTCCAGCACTTCGTTGGAGTCGAAGACGTCGTAAACGACTTTAATCCCGGTCTCTTTTTCGAAATTCGCCACCGTGTCCGGGGCAATATAATCAGACCAGTTATAGATATGCAGCGTTTTTTGTTCCGCTGCAAGCGTGCCGGCAGAGACCGCCATCAGAGCACCTGCAACCAGACCCGATAACCATTTTTTATGTAAAGCGATCATAGCGTTAATCCTTCTGAAAGCGCGTTAACAAACGCGCCAAAAATGAACACTCTTAACCTATGCAAGAAACGTGCATAATTTATCACTCTGCATGCAGCAGAAGATGTTACTCAGGTGGCGGTATCTGCTCGCATTTAACAGCATCGCAAGAATAAACTGTAGCTTGTCTCCGTAGCTATAGCTCAGATTAAAAAACGCCTTTTAACAATTTTTTATGCAGGAAGTGTCTATGTGATAAGCCGATTTGCCGGGATGGCGGTGAATAATTCTTTAAAGGAAGGTTAAATCCAGCAGAAACGAGGGTGTTATGCAGCCGCCACGACAGCGACTGCCTAAAAGTCAGACAGCTTTAGTGCAGAAAATTGCCCGCAGATTCAGGCTGCTCAGCGCCCTCTTCGGCGTTGTAGAGCAGTTGATGGGCGCTGGCTTCAAGCATCACCATGGAGATCTGCTCTTCGCTCTGCTGGATGAACGCCGCGAACTGCGGGAAAGTCAGCCCGACGGTGGCGTTGAAAGACTGGCAAACCACCAGCTTTGGCAGATTATCATCCTGTATATCGAGAAATGCTTTCACCGTCAAAGAACTGGCATTGATGGCAGATAAATCCGATGCTAAGGCCAGTAATGCCGAGGGTTTGACCTCTGCCAGCGCGGAAAAAAGAATGACGTCATTAATCAGATCGAGCTTGGCATCAAACACACCGTCAAAGTTTTGCATATGCGGCAGGTGCAGCGCCTGGCAGGTGTCGCATTCAAAAAAGCTGACGCCCATGTTGTCGAGCCAGTGACGCAAAGTATCAAGTGTCGGTACAACGAGTGAATCCATAACGGTGGAACCCCTTAAAAAAATAGTGCCTGTGCCAGGCGACGTGTGCGTGGCAGGTCAGTTATCCGCCCGTTTTCAGGCAAAACTCCGGCGTGGCCTGACGCTCTATCCAGCCGATCATCTTCCCGGCTATGTCAATCCCGGTGGTTTTCTCAATGCCTTCCAGCCCCGGTGAGGCGTTCACTTCCATCACCAGCGGCCCGCGATCGGCACGTAAGATATCGACCCCGGCAACATCCAGCCCCAGCGTCTGCGCGGCCAGCAGTGCAATCTCCCGCTCGCGCGCGGTGATCTCTACCACCCGGGCAACACCGCCCCGGTGCAGGTTGGAGCGAAAATCGCCCTCTTTGGCCTGGCGCTCAATGGCCGCGACCACTTCATCCCCCACCACCAGGCAGCGAATGTCGCGCCCTTTGGCTTCCTGAATGTACTCCTGCACCAGAATATGCGCGTTCAGACCGCGAAAGGCATCAATCACGCTCTCTGCCGCCTGGCGGGTTTCGGCCAGCACCACGCCAATCCCCTGGGTGCCCTCTACCAGCTTGACCACCAGCGGCGCACCGCCCACCATCTCGATTAGATCGCTGGTGTCGTCGGGCGAATGGGCAATACCGGTGATCGGCAGGTCGATCCCCTGACGGGCCAGCAGCTGCAGGGAGCGAAGTTTGTCGCGCGCCCGGGTAATGGCCACGGATTCATTCAGCGGATAACTGCCGAGCAGTTCAAACTGGCGCAGCGCGGCGGTGCCATAAAAGGTGATTGCCGAGCCAATGCGCGGAATAACCGCGTCGAAGTGCGGCAGTTGACGCCCTTTATAGTGAATGGAGGATGCCGCCGGACTGATATTCATATAGCAGGACAGCGGATCGAGGATTTCTACATGATGGCCACGCTGCTCTGCCGCTTCACGCAGGCGTTTACAGGAAAAGAGCGTTCCATCCCGGGACAATATGGCAATTTTCACCCTGCACCTCTCAGACATAATCCGGTAAAAGCCTGCGTATCATACACGCAGGCAGGCGCAGGATGAATGGACTTATCGTGTAGCCCAGCCCTGTTTATGCAAATAATCGAGAATAAACGGACGGTTTTCCTTGATGATGGTGCGGCGGATATGGTCGCTCCAGGTATCACGGCGGTTATTGGTCGCGCGGCTGAGATAGTAGTTCGCCAGCTCCTCGTCGTACTGCGCCAGAACCTCTTCATCGACCGGCTGGTAGTGGTTTTCATGCACCACCATCGCCGCTGGCAGGCGCGGCTTGACGTCCGGGTTATCCGCAGGCCAGCCCAGGCACAGGCCAAACAGCGGCAGAACGTGCTTCGGCAGCTGCAGCAATTCGGTCACGGCCTCAATACTGTTGCGGATACCACCAATGTAAACGCCACCCAACCCCAGCGACTCTGCCGCCGTCATCGCGTTCTGCGCCAGCATCGCGGTATCCACCACGCCGAGCAGCAGTTGTTCTGCCAGGCCAAGCTGCGCCTCAGGACATATTTGCAGATGGCGGTTGAAGTCGGCGCAGAACACCCAGAACTCCGCCGCCTCGGCAACGTGCTTTTGCCCGCCGGTGAGGGTCACCAGCTGTTCACGCATCGCCGGGTCGGTGATGCGGATAATGGAGCTGCACTGCAGGAAGCTGGAGCTGGAGGTGCCCTGCGCACCGGCAATAATGGCCTCGCGCTGCGCTTCGGTGATAGGTTCCTGGGTAAAATGGCGGATGGAGCGGTGGGAACGTAACAGATCAATTACTGGCGTCATCTTGTCTCTCTTTGCGGCGTTACTGACATTTCGCCAGTATAGGCAAAGAAAATGAGGCTGTAATTGGCCAAACATAGCCTGAAGGTATCAATGTAACAGGCAGAACCTGCTTTCCATTACCGATAGTTATCGGCAATATAGTGTCATTCGCCGTCTGGCTTAGTTTCAGGAGAGAGAAAATGTTTGCAGTAATTTTTGGACGTCCGGGTTGCCCTTACTGTGTGCGCGCAAAAGATCTGGCAGAAAAACTGACCGCTGAGCGTGAAGATTTTAACTACCGCTACGTGGACATCCACGCAGAAGGTATCTCTAAAGCCGATCTGGAACAGACCGTGGGTAAGCCGGTTGAAACTGTTCCGCAGATCTTCCTCGACCAGACCCACATCGGCGGCTTTACCGATTTTGAAGCCTATGCCAAAGAGCACCTGGGCCTGTTCGCTGCCCAGTAATCCTTTCACGCCCTCACTCTGAGGGCGTTTTTACTCTCACGCGGCGGTGCTTCAGCGCCCGGCGCACAAACAGAAAGAACAACGCTCCTAACGCACACCAGAAAACGCCGCTCAGCAGCCAGGCCAGTTCTTGCAGGATGCTGCGTGACGAAATAAAGATCATCCGCATCACCACCAGGCAGACCGGCGCGGCGAGTATCGCCCCCATCAGCGGCCTGATCACCTCTCCACCACGGGAGAAGAAGCCCGCAGCGATACCGGGTAAGATGAAGAAAAGTAGCCCAAGCCCAGGGTACCCCGAAGAAATAAACGCCCCCCTCACCTGGTACATCAGACAGATGCAAACTGCGGTAAACAGTAAAAAGCAGCAAGCCACGCCAAACCAGTTACGTTTAATATTCAATCTATCCCCCTGCCATTGCGGGCAAATACTTTTTCGTCCGATGGACGCCAATTAGTTGAGTCACCCGGCCTTCCTTGCCAAAATCACCGGGTCTTAACGTCACTGCTATCATTGGGTGATATCTGTTAAAAATTCACTAATAGTTTGATATTACTTTGTGGGATATATTATGATATGCGATCAGGAGTGTCTTAACTCCTGTTATTACAGCGCAAACAGTAGCCTAAATATCCCACCCCTTCAACCACTTACTGGTAAACGAAAAGTTATCCTCCGTGAACATAAACGTCGCAGAATTGTTAAATGGGAATTACATCCTGTTATTATTTGTGGTACTGGCTTTAGGTCTTTGCCTGGGGAAATTACGTCTCGGGTCAATCCAACTCGGTAATTCTATTGGCGTTTTAGTCGTTTCATTATTATTAGGCCAGCAGCATTTCAGTATTAACACCGATGCCCTGAATCTGGGCTTTATGCTGTTTATTTTTTGTGTCGGCGTTGAAGCTGGTCCCAACTTTTTTTCTATTTTCTTCCGCGACGGTAAAAATTACCTGATGCTGGCGCTGGTGATGGTTGGCAGTGCCCTGTTAATCGCGCTGGGTTTAGGCAAGATCTTTGGCTGGGATATTGGCCTGACGGCGGGCATGCTGGCCGGGTCGATGACCTCCACGCCGGTGCTGGTCGGTGCCGGGGATACGCTGCGCCATCTTGGGCTGGATAACGCCCAACTGTCACTGGCGCTGGATCACCTGAGCCTTGGCTATGCCCTGACCTATCTGATCGGTCTGGTGAGCCTGATTGTGGGCGCGCGCTATTTACCGAAATTACAGCATCAGGATCTGCAGACCAGCGCCCAGCAAATCGCCCGCGAGCGCGGTCTGGACACTGACATCAAACGCAAAGTTTATCTTCCGGTGATCCGCGCCTACCGTGTCGGCCCGGAGCTGGTGGCCTGGGCCGACGGTAAAAATCTGCGTGAGCTGGGCATCTATCGCCAGACGGGCTGCTATATCGAACGTATTCGCCGTAACGGCATTCTGGCCAACCCGGACCGGCGATGCGGTGCTGCAGATGGGCGATGACATCGCGTTGGTGGGTTACCCGGATGCGCACGCCGTCTCGATCCGACTTCCGCAACGGCAAAGAGGTGTTTCGACCGCGACCTGCTCGACATGCGCATCGTCACCGAAGAGATTGTGGTCAAAAACCACAATGCCGTTGGCCGCCGTCTGGCACAGCTCAAGCTGACCGACCACGGTTGCTTCCTCAACCGGGTGATCCGCAGCCAGATTGAGATGCCAATCGATGACAACATCGTGCTGAACAAGGGCGATGTGTTGCAGGTGAGCGGCGACACGCGCCGCGTGAAAACCGTCGCTGACCGCATCGGCTTTATCTCCATTCACAGCCAGGTGACCGATCTGCTGGCGTTCTGCGCCTTCTTTATCGTTGGCCTGATGATTGGGATGATCACCTTCCAGTTCAGCAACTTTAGCTTCGGCATTGGTAACGCGGCGGGCCTGCTGTTCGCCGGGATCATGCTCGGCTTCCTGCGAGCCAACCACCCACCTTCGGCTACATCCCTCAGGGCGCGCTGAACATGGTGAAAGAGTTTGGCCTGATGGTGTTCATGGCGGGCGTCGGTTTAAGCGCGGGCAGCGGCATTGGTCACAGCCTGGGCGCGGTGGGCTGGCAGATGCTGGTGGCCGGGTTGATCGTCAGCCTGGTACCGGTGGTGATCTGTTTCCTCTTCGGTGCCTACGTGCTGCGCATGAACCGCGCCATGCTGTTTGGCGCGATGATGGGGGCGCGTACCTGTGCCCCTGCGATGGAAATCATCAGCGATACCGCACGCAGCAACATCCCGGCGCTGGGCTATGCCGGCACCTATGCCATCGCTAACGTGCTGTTAACCCTGGCGGGGACCTTGATCATCATCATCTGGCCGGGGCTGGGGTAAGGGAGAAATTTGCGCAACGGCGAAAAAATTTCGCTAAGTGCAGAACTTTTCTGTCAGATGTCAGTCATAACTATTGCCACTGCTTTTCTTTGATGTCCCCAATTTGTGGAGCCCATCAACCCCGCCGTTTTAGTTCAAGGTTGATGGGTTTTTTGTTGCCTGAATTTTACCACCCATCGAATGAAACACTTACACCACCGCTTTCCCTTGTTGGCTACAAAGTGGCGACAATGCTTTAAACTGGCAGCAAAATCTTCACCTTAAGCCGTTTCAATCGCGTGCAACAATTCAACCAAAGCAACAGCGCCAACATCATCCCAGCGCAAATAACTCGATAAAGAACTTGTTCCTGAATCCCTTCCTAAAACTTTCTGACAGATAGCCTGATGATCGGCTGATGCGGAAACCCAAACGGCCCCGCCCTGATGGCAAAAGTAAGTAGAACCTTTCAAACCATCCCTCTGAATACGTTTCTTCCAGGTATCCACCTGCTGCGTTGTTACTCTTAAACTCATATTAGCCACTACGTAAATCAACTCATCACAGCCAACGATCCCTTAAAATACCAGGAATCAATCAGCGCGGAGAATCTCAGTGTTTAATTTTTATCCTGACAAAACATTCAGCAGAACAGAAGTCATGAGCCAACCAACACCTGTTCCTGCAATCAACGGTGTCTATTTCTGGTGGTTCAAAGAAATCCCTCCAGGCGTACCGACGGAAGATTGCCTCACTCAGGATGGGTACACATTGCTCTATGTCGGTATCTCACCTGATAAAAAGGGAAAACCCAACAGTCGCGCTAACCTTAAAACACGCATTAAAACGCATTACAGCGGCAACGCAGAAGGCTCGACACTCAGACGTTCGCTAGGGTTTTACTTGCACTGGAAAGCAATTATCCGCTCCGCCGGGTTGGTTCAGGAAAAGAACGACGTTTACCCATTTAGGTGAGCAATGGCTTGACCAGTGGATGGAAGAGAATGCAAAAGTTTACTGGGTCGCACATGAAGAACCCTGGTTACTTGAAGAAATTCTTATTGGCAGTATCTCACTGCCATTAAATATTCAAGGAAACAACCATCCTTTTAAGCCAACCCTTTCAGCCATGCGTAGTAAGGCAATGAAGGAAGCCAAAATAATGGAGATCGCAGATGAAACAGGATTTAGCAGAAGTAAAGTTGCAGAGATTATAGAGCAAGCTACGCAAGTAAAATGAAACAGTTATGAAGACAGCCGCTGCGCACGCCACCCTTCTCCCATTTAAGTGTTACGCTTAATACCTGAAACCCCATCCCTCCCCGAGCCAAAGGAGCAACAATGCTCGCGTTGTACAACACATTGATCGTGCTTTTAACCGTTGCCGCCATGGAGTTAGTCGCGGCCCTTGCGCATAAGTACATTATGCACGGCTGGGGTTGGGGGTGGCATGAATCGCATCATGAGCCGCGCACCAGCTGGTTTGAGGTAAACGACCTTTACGCGGTGGTGTTCGCTGTGCTGGCGATTGTGCTGATTGCTCTGGGCACCTGGGGGGTGTGGCCGCTGCAGTGGATTGGAGCGGGAATGACGCTTTACGGCGCGCTCTATTTTATGGTGCATGATGGCCTGGTGCATCAGCGCTGGCCGTTTCGCTATATCCCGCGCCGGGGTTATCTCAAGCGTCTTTATCTGGCGCACCGCCTGCACCATGCCGTTCGGGGCAAAGAGGACTGCGTCTCCTTTGGTTTCCTGTATGCGCCGCCCGTTGAAAAATTGCAGGCCACGTTACGCCAGCGCAAGGCGCGTCGCACGACTAGCGCGGACGCTGCCAGAGCCCGGCCGGACGCGGCGTCTGTGTCGCAAAACGAGAAGTGAGCGCCTGCCCGGCGCCTTTCAGCAGTAATCCCGACTTTTCAACCGCGCTGGTCCCCTGCCGTTTATCCCAGGCGCGGGACCCAGCCGCACTCACCTTCACGCCAATCTCACGATATACCCCGTGCGCCGAGGCGATTGCCCAGGCGGATCGCAGCGGCAGCCCCGCCAGCCCTTGCCGGGCAGAGGCATAGTAAGGCTCGGCTTCTGCCACCAGCCGCTGGGCAATATCCGCGAGGGGGGCGCGCATTTTGGGTTGCGCTATCGCCTCCGGGGGGATATCCGCCTCGGCCAGCCATTGGGCGGGCAGGTAACAGCGGCCAACCCGGGCATCCTCGACAATATCTCTGGCGATATTGGTCAGTTGAAACGCCAGGCCTAAATCACAGGCACGATCGAGCACAGCTTCATCGCGCACGCCCATCACCCGGGCCATCATTAACCCCACCACGCCCGCCACGCGGTAGCAGTATTGCAGGGTGTCATCGAACGTCTCGTAATGCGTCTCGCGTACGTCCATGGCAAAGCCATCAAGGTGATCGTAAGCCAGCTGGAGCGGGATATTGTGGCCCAGCGCCACCTCCTGAAAGGCGGCAAAGGCGGGCTCGTGCATCTCGCACCCTTCCCAGGCGCGCAGGGTCTGCTTTTTAAGCATCTCCAGGCGTAACTCTGCCTGAGCGCTATCCACGGGAGTGGCGTTAAACCCCAGCTCCTGGCCGTCGATTACGTCGTCGCAGTAACGGCACCAGGCGTAGAGCATCAGCACGCTACGTCGGGTCGCCGGGTCGAAGAGCTTCGCCGCAGTGGCAAAGCTTTTCGAACCCACAGCCATGGTGCCGGTGGCATGATCCATCAGGGTCGTATTCATCGGGAAAGCGCCTCCAGCATCAGCCCTGCCGTCGCTTTTGCCGAACCAATCACGCCGGGAATACCGGCCCCCGGATGGGTACCCGCCCCGACCAGGTAAAGGTTGGGGATTCGGCTGTCGCGATTGTGCGGTCGGAACCAGGCGCTCTGGCGCAGGATCGGTTCGACAGAAAAAGCCGACCCCAGATGGGCGCCCAGCTGATCGCGAAAATCGAAGGGAGTGAACATGCGGTGGGTTACCAGCTGGCTGCGCAGCCCCGGCATGTAATGGGCTTCCAGATAGGCAAAAATCCTGTCCCGCAGGCGCGGCCCTTCCACCGTCCAGTCGAGATCTGCGGTGCCCAGGTGGGGCACCGGCGCTAATACGTAATAACTGCCGCAGCCCGGCGGTGCCAGCGAGGGATCGGTAACGCAGGGGGCGTGAAGATAAAGCGAAAAATCCTCCGCCAGCGCGTTTTTATTAAAAATATCGTCGATCAACTCTTTGTACCGCGGCCCGAAACAGACGGTGTGGTGCGCAAGATCGTGCTGCTTGTTCAGGCCAAAATAGAGCACAAACAAGGAATTACTCATCCGTTTACGCTTGAGCGATGCCGCACGAGAGGCGCCTACCGGATGGTGTCCCAGCAGTTTTTCATAGGTATGCACCACGTCGGCGTTGGAGGCCACCGCCGCGACCGGGATGACCTGGCCATCTTTCAGCTCCACGGCGCGAATATGCTCGCCCTCGGCCACCAGCCGGGTCACCTCAGCATTCAGCTGCAACTCGCCGCCCAGATCCTGATAGAGCTTCACCAGCCCCTGCACCAGCGCCCCGGTGCCGCCGCGGGCAAACCAGACGCCCACTCACGCTCCAGGGCGTGGATCAGGGTATAGATGGACGAGGTGGCAAACGGATTACCGCCCACCAGCAGCGAATGAAAAGAGAACGCCTGGCGCAGCTGTTCATTCTCGATAAAGCGCGAGACCATGCTGTAGACGCTGCGCCAGGCCTGCAAACGGGTAAGCTGCGGCCCGGCGCGGAGCATATCGCGGAACGAGAGGAACGGCACCGTGCCGAGCTTGAGATACCCCTCGTTAAACACCTCCCGCGAGTAGGCGTGAAACTTGCGGTAACCTTCCACGTCGCGGGGGTTGAACCGTCTTATCTGCTCTTCCAGCCGGGTCTGCACATTGTCGTAATCAAACACCTCGCCGGTCTCCCAGCACAGGCGGTAGAAAGGGGTGACCGGCAGCAGATCAACATAGTCCGCCATGCGTTTGCCGGCCAGGGTAAAGAGCTCTTCGATGGCGGTGGGATCGGTTATCACCGTCGGTCCGGCGTCAAAGGTGAACCCTTTATCGTGATAAACGTAAGCGCGCCCGCCGGGCTTATCCCGCTGCTCCAGCAGAAGTGTGGGCAATACCCTGCGCCTGCAGCCGAATGGCCAGCGCTAATCCGCCAAAACCGGCACCAATAATCACTGTTTTATTCATGGTGAAACGCTCGCATCCGGGGAGTGAGTTTCAGTATGGCGAGCATCGCTTCGCCGACGGGAACCGGGGGCTTACCTGCCAGGATCCGCGCTTTATCGGCCAGGTTCAGTTGCCCGGCGTAAAAGCGGGCAATCAGCCCTTCGTTAAGAGAGTAAAAACGCTGCATGACCTGCCAGCGTTTATCAGCATCCCCTGCCAGAAAGAGCATCCGGTTCAGGGTGCGGAAAAAACGCTGCGCGTGCCACTGGTGCAGGGCATAACGATGTATAACGGAAAAAACTGCGGCCGCGCTGAACTCCGCGCTTGCGGCAATGGCATCGGCCAGCGCCACCGCGTGCGGCAACGAATAGCCGGTGGTGGCATGAAACAGCCCGGCACGCAGGCCGCTGCATGGCTTCTTATCCCGCGCCTGCCAGTACGCGGGGAAATCCCCCGCCAGCATAATCGGCAGATGGCCCTGCTCTTCGCGAACCAGGCTCTCCAGGTACCAGCCCTGCTGACGGGCATAGTCAGCGATATTTTGCCGCGCGGCGCTCAGATGCAGCCGGGCGGCGTCAATGTAGTGGGTATCTTCAATCAGCAGTTCGGTTGCGGAAATCGGCAGGGTATAGACAAAACGATACCCGCCCTGCTGATTGACCGTGGCGTCCATCAGTATCGGCCGGGTCAGGCCGTGGGGCTGGCGCAGACGCCACTGTTGGCCGAGGAATGACTGGCTACCGGTGTTGAGGTGTTTGTCCGGCGTATAGCCCCGGCCATCAATGACCGCGCTGGCCCGGAGCCGCGTGCCGTCGGCGAGGGTCACCGTCTCAGGGGTGATATCAGTGACCACGGCGTCGGTTTGCAGGCTCTCGCCCAGGGTCTCCGTCAGCACGGCGGCAAAACGCGCCGAAGTGATGCTGAGATATTCTCCGGCAAGGGTCCGGTTCAGGCGGGGAAAGCGGACGTCGTATCCCTGCCAACGATGCGCCACCAGGGGGGCCATCCACCGGTGCTGATCGGGGGTTATGTCGCCCTCATGAAAGGACCAGGTGTGGTTACCGCCCGGCTGGCTGTCGGCCTCGAGCAGCAGCACGCGTAGCGCCGGGCACTGTTGTCGCAGCCGCAACGCGATCAGCCCGTTCGCCAGCCCACCGCCCACTAAGATGATGTCCCACGCGTGTGCCATCAGGTTTGTGCCACCAGCGGGGCCTGACGCAGCTGCGCCAGGTTTGCACTCCCGGTGCAGAAACAGGCGACGCGCAGTTGGGCGATGATTACCTGGAAATGGTCAATGACCGCCTCGCTGGAGATCAACGCGCTCTGCAGCACCCCGGCCGCTTGCCCCACCACGCTTGCGCCTAAGCGGATGGCTTTTGCCACCTCAATACCGTTGGCGATCCCGCCGAGGCCACCAGCGGCATGTCGGGCAGGGCCTGATGCAGATCCTGTAATGCCGTTGCGGTGGGGATGCCCCAGTCGGCAAACGCCATGGCCACCGCCCGGTCGTGCGCGGTGACGGCGCGTTCGCCCTCTACCGCCGCCCAACTGGTGCCGCCAGCACCGGCGACATCCAGCATCGCCACGCCCGCCGCGGCCAGCTCGCGGGCAACCGGAACCGAAAGCCCGTTGCCCACCTCTTTTATCACCACCGGCACATGCAGCGCCTCAACGGTATGATGAATAGCGTCGATCACCCCGCACCAGTTGCGATCGCCGCCGTGCTGCAGCGCCTCCTGAAGCGGGTTGAGGTGGATAATCAGCGCATCTGCCGCAAGGGTCTCTACCGCACGTCTGGCGTAGTCGATCCCCTGTCGGCTCGCAATCTGCGCCGCACCGAGGTTGGCCATCAGCACAACGTCCGGGGCAAAGGAACGCAGCTCGCGCGTCAGGCCATAATTTACCTCGCTCTCCAGCGCCACACGCTGGGAGCCAACCCCCATAGCCAGCCCCAGCGCCTGCGCGGCAAGGGCCAGATGTTGATTGATCTGGCTCGCCCGGCGGGTGCCGCCGGTCATCGAGCTGATCAGCAGCGGCGCGTTAAGGGTCCGGCCAAACAGCGAGGTCGAGAGGTCAATATCATCCAGATGCAGTTCGGGCAGAGCACAGTGCCGAAGCGCCATTTTTCAAAGCCGTTGGTACACTTTTTTGCGCCGGGTGCGCTGTTCAGTACGATATCGAGATGATCGCTTTTACGTTGCGACAGGCTGCTCATTGACACTCCGACAGGGATAACGACAGGCTCTGACTGATAAGCGTCAGCTGTTTTTCAAACCAGACGTGAACATAGTACCGGGCGGTATTTCCCGGCTGGCAGGCGCTGGCAATATGCTGATCGGCGCTGCGCACGTGTTCGCGCAGCCGCAGGAAGACGCTTTCTGCCCCCAGCACCGCCACCAGCGTCGATTTATCTTTATCCTGATGCGGATCTTTACCGGTGGCACTGGAGCCGTCCGTCAGGTCATCAATCAGCTGGAAGGCCTGGCCCAGATCGCGGGCGAAAAAGCGCAGACGTTCACTGACCTGAGGCCGGTGCATCAGCGGCAATGGCCGCCAGTTGCAGGGTGGCGTTGAACAGGCTGCTGGTTTTCAGCTCGTTGGTCAGCAGGATCTCATCCGCATTCCGGCTCTGCCGGGACTCGTTCAGATCGCGAAATTGCCCCTGCACCAGCCCCATATGCCCCACCGATGCCGACAGCTCAGCAATCGCCCGCGCTTTTGCCTCAGGCGTAAGCGCAGGCGCGCGTGAGATAACGCAAAACGCATGACTCAGCAACGCCACCGCCGCCAGTATCGCGACGTTTTCGCCGTACTGATAATGAACGGTAGGACGTCCACGTCTGAGGGTGGCATTGTCCATGCAGGGCATGTCATCCAGAATCAGGGAGGCGACATGGACCATCTCAATGGCGCAGGCAAGGTCCAGCAGGCCTGTCTGCTCAGTTTTATAGCCCATATCCGTCGCGGCCAGCAGCAGCAACAGAGGGCGCATTCGCTTGCCGGCGACAAGCGTTGCTTCGCGCATGGCCGCATAGACCTGGCCTTCCTGCTCGCCCTCGGGCAAGAGTTGTTCCAGACGTCGTTCAAACGCAGACAGCAGCATTTTGACATCATCTTCATGACTAAGGGTCATAGGGGCTTCCCGGTATTATGGTGGCGACGTCCGCAGAAGGGGTAAAAACGCTTGCCGCAGGATGATTTACAAAGCGTAGCGTATCCTTGTGCGTTTTGTTGTCCGGCGGAACAGTGGAAACGATATTTTGATTTTACACTCAATAAAATCAATATCTTAAAATTTATTTTGAGGAGTAAATTGCACAAAAATTTACATTTGTAGAGATTTTGAGTCGCCCGGCTGTGCCTCTCCCCGGGCTATCCTCATTCTTTGCCAAACGCCAGCCGGAGTGCGTAGTGGCGAATATCCTGCGGCCAGTGCCTGATACACGTGGTAAACGCCGCCTCGTCATCAGCGAAAAGTGCGCGCAGGCTGGCCTCGTAGTCAGGCAAATCTCCCGCGATTTCGTACATAAAGTGGTAGGCGCGATCGTGGCGCTGGCGCTTGTTATCCGCCGCTACGCTGGATTTTCTGGCCTGGTCGACAAGCCTGCGCAAGGTGGCAGACGCTCCGCCGGGCTGGGTGGCCAGCCACTCCCAGTGGCGTGGCAGCAACGTGACCTCTTTCGCGAGGACGCCGAGCTTTGGCCTGCCCCGGCTTCTGACGACGCTGCTTTCAGCCAGCTCCGGGTATACCGCCAGCGTGCTGGCAATATCGCCGTGAAGGTGAATATCGAGACGCTTGCCGCTGCGATCGTTAAAAATGAAAACGGTTTCATGACCGAGTTTTGCCGATTGAATCTGCTGGATCAGTTCGCTCAGCGTACCCTGGGCGATCTGTTTGTGCCGCCAGAAGGCGGTAAGGGTGATATTCGCCATGCCGCTTCCTTTTTTTATCCGGGTAAAAATAGCAACGTAGGCGTAAGGCCACATCCTGTCAATTATACCCGGGTAAAAACCATGTCCCCTGGCCCCTGCTGAACATGGGGAGATATGACGCGCTGGAAGTGTGTATAACAGCGGAAGATCGCTGTAAGGCTTAAAAATAAAAGACAGATAAAAGCGTAGATCATTTTCGGTTAAAAACGGCTTCTGGAGGAATATATATCATCGCAGCGGAAAAATTTAATCCCTGCGGTTTTTCGCCGCCTGCTCTGCTGTATCCCGCTCCAAAGAACTACCAGAAATGGAGATTGACTGATCATGTCAACATGTTAAATTTTTTGAGGTTTTTCTCATGGATGAGCATCACGCTTTCTCGAGAGCAGTGGCAACATAAATTTTTCCTCCATCAGAATACGTTTTCGTGACTTGCCAGAACTTAAGTCAAATTTATAAGCGACCGCGAAAATCCTCCTCATCAATTATCAATGGCTCCATTGATAACATTGCGCCTTGAAAAAATAACGAACAAAAACGGAATTAACAGATGAGTATCACCCGACACAATTTAATCCTGCGTAGCTTACTGGTTCTGGCGTTAATTCTTGGGTTAAGTGGCTGCTCTGTTCGTTACGATAAAAAAGGCAAAATTCTGTTTAATACCGATCTGGCGAGCGTACTGGGGAACGAAGTCGGACAGTTCACGCTGGCGGATGGCTCAACAGGGGCATTAAGAGAGCTGAATGGTCGTTATAGCCTGAAGTGGAGCAATCTGATGATTGAGCGCCCGCTGGAGGGCATCAGCTGGGCGAGGATCATCAACCAGTATCACATCGAAGGACATACGTTACTGCTGCTGAAAGTGGCAACGCCATCCTGCCCGGCACAGTATCGCCTGGTCGATCTGCAAAATACGCGATCCCAGGAGTGGGCCTTCACCGGCGTATGCGATACGGGGCCAGAGATCAACGCCAGCGCGGACAAGCTGCAACTGAATTTCACCACCGGCAATCGCGTTGAGCAGTTCAACTGGCAGCATGGCGAGGTTTACCACCGTCGCTTCCCTGTTCAGAAGCAAAAAACGGTCGTCAGCAGCAGTAACGATAACGTGAGAACGTCCCGTAAAACCAAAGCGCAGCCTGTGGCGAAGCCGGTTAAACGCACACCGACCAAAACGGTGGAACCACTGCCGCCTAAAGTTGCCCAGCCGGAGTTGAACAATTCCGTGCCCACCGAGATCTATGCCCCGACGAAGACCCGTCAGACCAGCCTGGAGCTTAAATCATGACCGCGCAGGTTCAGGAAAAACACTGGCCGCAGGACGGGATCAAGCGTTCGGTCCTCCCCGCCTGGCAAAACTGGCTGGTGACGGGCATTACCCTCACCTATCTCATTTGTGAACTGGCCTTTAACTCCCGCCTGCTGGACCTGGTCGGCAGCGTCTCGACCGCCGATGAAGTTCACAACATGGAGCGCTACGGACGGACATTAACCGCCATCGCGGCGGCGCTGCTGGCGTTACAGTTCTCGCTGATGGGTCTTGTCCGGCTAAAGAAAAAAGGCGTCTGGCTGACGGCGAAAGCCAGCACCGCGCTGGTGCTGTTGATCTGCCTGATCACCGGCACATTAACCTGGCATGCGGTCGAATGGGTGATTGAACGCCAGGTGACGAAGAGCACGGGTGAGTTCCGTCAGATGTCCCTGCTGGCGCAGCTCTATCAGCACGCTTTAATTGAAGGACAGCAGACGCTGGAAGGCATCCCGCTGGATAGCGGCGGCGGACAGGCGCAAACCTGGACCAGCCCCTCCGGGAAGGCATTTCTGGCAACCTTACCGGTTCTGCTCAGTTCGTCCGATCGCTACCGTAAATTACTGGAACGCGATGCGGAACAGAACTTACGCGACAATATCAGTGCCCGGGAAGGCGGCGTTCGCGGCTACTACGAGCTCTGGCTCCAGGCTCGCGGCGAGGTGCATAAACAATTTGTTGCCTATTACAACGATGAGATGGATATCAGCGAAACGGTGCGGCTTGAGCAGGCCCGGGCCTGGCAAAGGTACGAGCGCTCCTTAGAAGCGAAACGTCTGAAAACCTGGAACGTCCCACGCCGTTATTACGCCACCGTAAGAAAACAGGTTCGCGGCCAGGGTGTTCCTGTCACCAACGACTGGTCGCCGTCAGATCGCACCGGGTTTAATGCCGCAGTGGCGAAAGCCGCCAGGCAGAAATATCTCGCCCAGCGAACCGTGGTCTACAAAGGGGTCACCCTCCCTAAGCGGCTGGACTGGGGCGTCTTTTTCCGCCTGGAGGTGATTCAGAAAGAGTTACGCGAAAAACTGCGTCTCCCGGCGAATACGCTTGTTCGTGAAGAGTATCCGCTGAACGATAAGCTGAAGCAGTTTGCCCTTGAGCTTCACACGCCACATCTTCACGAGGCGGTGAAGCAACAATTGCCCTGAACTGCGCGCGGCGGTATCAAGCTATAGCGCGGGAGGGAGTAATGAAAAGCTGGGTGAAGATGCCGCGCGTGCCGTTATTGTGCCGCCCATTGCGCTGATTTTCTCTCTGGTGGGGGCGCTTACGCACCTGGCAAAACTGCTCTATTTAGTCCTTCTTCCCCCTGACGGCGACGCTATTAACCCGCCGTCCCTCGCGCCCGGTGCGGTTCCTGAATCGCCATCCCCTGGCCTTTCCTGTCGCGTTAATTGCCGTTCTGGTGGTCACGTTCAGTCTTATCAATAACAGCATCACTGAATCAGTGGCCTATAAAAATCTGAAAGATGGGCTGGCGGCGCGAAAATTACCATTACCGGATGAACCTTTACCGCTGAGCGGGGAGCGGTATTGCGTGTGATGCATGCCGTCAGTATCGGACAAAGCTACAGCTACCCGATCAATCAGTATTTACGTGAACATGTGCTGCAGGGATTTGATTTTCGGGTATGTCACGCGCGAAAAGTGATCCCCGGCCGGGAATACATCCATCCAAAACATCGCATAAAGGCCAGCGCAAGCTGGCCTGTTTGTTGAGGCTAGATTCCCGCAATTCGCCTCACCATCGCCCCTAATGCCTCCCGCGAAAGCGGCTGTCTGTCGGTGACAAAATGCAGCGTCATCCCTTCGATAAACGCATCCAGTCCGCGGGCGGTGACCGGATCAAACCACTGCTCCAGCGTCCGTCTGGCTGGTTTTCATCCAGTCCTGCATCACGGTTTTTAACGAGGGGCTGCGGTTCATAAACGCATAAAGCTGGTACATCAGCTCCATATTGTGGCGGCGTGGTGACCTGGGAGCTGTAAATCAGGGTGGTAATGGATTCGCAGGCCATTTCCGGCCCGGTCACACCGGCAAAGAACTCGCGGTACTGCACCGACATCTGCTGCGTAAACCAGGTAAAGGCCTCCTCAAGCAGTGGCATCCATACCGGGAAAAATAGTAGGTCATCGACCCCAGCGGCACCCCGGCGCAGCTGGCGATTTTGCGATGGCGTGACGGCGTTTCAGACCATGTTCAGCGATGGTGTCCAGGGTAGCCTGCAATATCCGTTCCCGCCGTTGCGGATCGTTGGGTCGTCTGTTCATTTATACCTCAGCGCATTTATGTACAAATGTACACAAACTTGCTAGTGTTGTCTTCTATGTTGTCCTTCTGGTACAGAAACCATGACCGTCATCTCACCGCGCAAAAACGCTGCAACGCCGCCTGTGGGCGCTGTTTATGTTCTTCTTTATCCCCGGCCTGTTAATGGCCTCCTGGGCCACGCGTACCCCCGCCATCCGCGACATTTTGTCGGTGTCGACGGCGGAAATGGGCATCGTGTTATTTGGTCTGTCGATAGGGTCAATGAGTGGCATTCTCTGTTCCGCCTGGTTAGTTAAGCGCTTCGGCACGCGGAAAGTGATCCGCGCCACCATGTGCTGCGCGATTGGTGGGTATGATGATGCTCAGCGCTGCGCTGTGGTTCGCCTCCCCGCTGGCCTTTGCCCTCGGATTGACCGTGTTTGGCGGCAGTTTTGGCGCGGCAGAGGTGGCGATCCAACGTGGAAGGCGCCGCTATCGAGCAGGAGATGAACAAAACCGTGCTGCCGATGATGCACGGGTTTTACAGCCTCGGTACGCTGGCAGGCGCCGGTATCGGCATGGCGCTCACCGCCTCCGGTATCGCCGCCACGACCCATACCTTACTGGCCGCGCTGGTCTGTATCGCCCCGGTTCTGCTGGGGATCACCGCCATCCCGGATGGCAACGGCAAGAACCCCGCAGGTGAAGCCAAATCGGGTGAGAAAGGGCTGCCGTTTTATCGTGATATGCAGCTGATGCTGATTGGCGTGGTGGTGCTGGCGATGGCCTTTGCCGAAGGGTCTGCGAATGACTGGCTGCCGCTGCTGATGGTGGATGGCCACGGATTCAGCCCGACCTCTGGCTCGCTGATTTACGCCGGGTTCACGCTGGGGATGACCGTCGGTCGCTTTACCGGCGGCTGGTTTATTGACCGCTACAGCCGCGTGACGGTGGTTCGCGCCAGCGCCCTGCTGGGTGGTCTGGGCATTGCGTTGATTATTTTTGTCGATGTCGATTGGGTGGCTGGCGTATCGGTGGTGCTATGGGGGCTGGGTGCCTCGCTCGGTTTCCCGCTGACTATCTCCGCGGCCAGCGACACCGGCCCGGATGCGCCAACCCGCGTCAGCGTGGTCGCCACCACCGGCTATCTCGCCTTCCTGGTGGGACCGCCGCTGCTGGGCTTCCTCGGCGAGCACTACGGCTTACGTAGCGCCATGCTGGTGGTATTAGGATTAGTGATGATTGCCGCCCTGGTCGCCCGGGCGGTCGCCAAACCGGTGACCCAGGCGAACTCGGTCATGGAGAATGGATAATGAGCGTAAAACTGATTGCGGTTGATATGGATGGCACTTTCCTGGACGATGCGAAGCAGTACAATCGCGCGCGTTTTCTGCGCCAGTACGCGCAGATGAAGGAACAGGGCATACGGTTTGTGGTCGCCAGCGGAACCAGTACTACCAGCTGATCTCCTTTTTCCCGGAGATCGCCGATGAGATCGCTTTTGTCGCGGAAAACGGCGGCTGGGTAGTGAATGCCGGAGAAGATGTTTACAACGGCGAGTTAACGCAGGCCCAGTTCGCCACCGTGGCGGAGTTTCTCTGCACCATTCCTGAAGTCGAAGTGATCGCCTGCGGTAAAGGCAGCGCCTATACCCTCAAGCATTATGGCGAAGCCTTCCCACGATCTTGCGGCGAAGTATTACCACCGGCTGGAAAAGGTAGATAAATTCGACAACTTCAACGACATCTTCTTTAAATTTGGCCTGAACGTGTCGGATGACGACATCCCGCGTATCCAGGCAATCATCCACGAAAAGCTGAGCGACATTATGGTGCCGGTCACTACCGGACACGGCAGTATTGACCTGATCCTGCCGGGTATCCACAAAGCCAATGGCCTGCGTCTGCTGCAGGAGATCTGGGGCATCGACAACAGCGAAGTGGTCGCCTTTGGCGACAGCGGCAACGACGTGGAGATGCTGACCCAGTCCGGATTCAGCTTTGCGATGGCGAATGCCCGGGATCACATCAAAGCGGTTGCCCGCTATGAAGCGCCGAACAATAACGAAGAAGGGGTACTGGAAGTGATTGACCGCGTGTTGAAAGGGGAAGCCCCGTTCAACCAGGGCTAAACCCGGCACCGCGTTTCTTGCACCGGCCTACGGGTTTCGTAGGCCGGGTAAACGCAGCGCCATCCGGTAAAACGGCGAGCAAACTGCTTGCTTAATCCGGCTGTAATGAACTGCCCACCTGTTTGTCTTTCAGGAACACAAACATCAGCGCCAGCCATAATACGCCGTTCGCCAGGTTGAACAGGCTGAACAGCCCGTTGCCGCCGCTGCTGAAGGCGTGTTTGCTGACTTCGATGCCGACGGTGAAGATCAGCATTTGCAACATGCCCATCGCCGCCGATACTGTGCCTTTGCTTATCTCGCTGGCAAACAGCGTCAGGCGCACCAGCCCGGCATTCGCCAGCCCAATACCAAACGCATAGATGCTCAGCCCGGCGGTCATCCACAGATACGCATGGGAAGAGACCACCGTCGCCACCGCCGCAACCACCAGCCCAATAACAATCGGCCAGCCGCCCATAATGATCAACGAGCGCACAGTACGGCGCGACGTCAGACGGGCCAGCACAACGTTGCCCACAATCAGCGCGCCAAAAATAGGCACCTGCAGCAGGCCATACTCGTAGCTGCTGAGCTTTTCGCCACTGATGATGATCACCGGCGACTGGGCAATCCACGCCAGCAGCGGCAGGCAGACAAAACCAATTGCCAGCGCCCCCGCCACAAAGCGAACATTTTTCAGCACAGCTTTATAGTCGCGCCCCAATTCCTGCAGGGAGAGCTTCTCCCCGATGCGGGTGGCGGTTTCAGGCATGGCGCGGTACAGACCGTAAAACGAGATCGCCGCCAGCGCCGCAAAGAGTACGAACATCCCCTCCCAGGGCGCAACATGCACCCAGGCGGCCCCCACAAGCGGACCGAGCAGCGGCGCAATCAGCGCCACGTTAGCCATCAGGGCGGTGATTTTAATGCACACCGCCTCCTCGAAAGACTCCTGAATGGCGGCATACCCGACAGCGCCAATAAAGCACAGGCTGATGCCCTGTAAAAAACGCAGCACCATAAATTGTTCGATGGTTTGCGCCAGCAGGGGTCGCCAGGCAGGTGACGATAAACCCACACCACCCCGGTTAAACATCACCGGGCGGCGGCCAATACGATCCGACAGCGGCCCGAGCAGCCACTGTAAAAACATCCCCCCCGCCAGATAGGCGGTCATGGAGGTGGGAACCCACTCAATCCCGGCGTTGTACTGCTCCACCACCGCCAGCATGCCCGGCTGGATCATATCGTTGCCGATATAGGTAGAGAATTCGTACAGCACCAGACACAGCGGGAACAGCAACGCCTGACGCCCCAGGCGCGTGCGGGAAGAAGAACGGTTTAACATGGGGTCTCAATATCCGATAAAAAATCGCGCAAAGTGTAATGAAATGGCTGCGTCAGAGATAGCAGAAACACGCAGTTGTACAGAAATAACGCACAAATCGCCGTCGTTTAAGGTTGCCTTAAGTTAACGACCGTATGCTTAGACGTTTTTAGTCATTGGCTCTCAGTATGACACAACTCGCCTCCACTTCAGAATTGTCTAAGTTAAAGACTTCTAAGACAAAACCGCTTTACCGTATGCCGGTTCGTTTTTATGGTTACCAGCTCCTTGCGCTGCTGGTTCTGGCCGGGCTTTTTACCTGGCTGGCGCGGGACGAAACGCTGGACAGGATGTTAACGGGCTACTGGTATGACGCGGCGAGCCAGCACTTCCCGCTGCAGCACAACGCGCTGCTGGATTTGCTCAATCATCGCCTGGCGAAATACGCGACCATTGCCGTGGCGGCGGTGACGCTGCTTTACGGCGCGTTCCGGCGTAATGCCCGGCTGGTGACCGCAGCGCTGCTGATGGCGCTGGGTACGGCGGTGGTGGGTTTACTGAAAGCGATCAGCCATCACAGCTGCCCCTGGGATCTGGTGGAGTACGGCGGCAAGGCGTTGTCCTATCCCCTGTTTGACGCAGCGCCTGCTGGCAGTGGCCCTGGCCGCTGTTTTCCGGGCGGCCACGCCTCGAGCGGCTTTATGGTGATGGGATTGTTTTTTGCTTTCTGGCGCGAGCGTCCCCGTCTGGCCTGGGCGCTGGTGGCCACGGGTGTCGTACTCGGGCTGGTCATGGGCTATGGCCAGGTGATGCGCGGCGCACATTTCTTCTCTCATAACCTGTGGGCAGGTTGGTGGGTGTGGTTTTCACAGGTGGTGGCCTATGGCCTGATTTCCATCTGGTTTGCAAAAGAGTAACAAGGGTATGTTAGAGAATCTGAACTACGGACTGTTTTACCTGATTAATGCGACGCCAGCATCACCGGAGTGGAGCATCAAACTGGCCATCTTTGTGGCGAAAGATCTGATCAGCATTATGCCGGCGCTGATTGCGATCCTCTGGCTGTGGGGGCCGCGCAAGCAGGTGGGTGCCCAGCGTCAGCTGGTGATTAAAATCGCCATGGCGCTGGTGATAAGCCTGGCGGCGTCGTGGTTGCTGGGCCATCTGTTCCCGCATGACCGTCCGTTTGTCGATCATGTCGGCTATAACTTCCTGCATCACGCCGCCGATGACTCCTTCCCGAGCGATCACGGTACCGCCATTTTCACCTTTGCCCTGGCATTCCTGCTCTGGCACCGGATCTGGTCAGGTATGGTGTTGATGGTTGTGGCCTGCGCCATCGCCTGGTCCCGCGTTTATCTGGGGGTCCACTGGCCGATGGATATGCTGGGTGGATTGATGGTTGGGCTGCTGGGCTGCCTGAGCGCACAGATCCTGTGGAACCTGTGCGGAGACGTCCTCTACCAACGCCTCTCGCAGCTATATCGGTTCTGCTTTGCCCTGCCTATCCGTAAAGGCTGGATACGTGACTAATTTGGGTCTCGCGAGTTAAACTTGAACCCCCGACGTAACGGGGGTTTATTAATGGCTCTGAGGACCTATGGAAACACGACGTGACGAACGGCTGGCTCAACTGATTACCGCGCTTAAGCGCAGCGATAAACTGCATCTGAAAGAAGCCGCCGCACTGCTGGGCGTCTCGGAGATGACTATCCGTCGCGACCTCAACAGTGAAAGCGGGCCAGTCGTGCTGCTCGGCGGCTACATTGTTCTCGAACCTCGTAGCGCCAGCCACTATCTGCTGAGCGATCAAAAAAACCCGCCTGGTCGAAGAGAAGCGCAAAGCGGCGCGCCTGGCCGCCTCGCTGGTGCAGCCTCATCAGACGTTGTTTTTTGATTGCGGCACCACGACGCCGTGGATCATCGAAGCCATTGATAACGCCCTGCCCTTCACCGGGGTCTGCTACTCCCTGAATACGTTTCTCGCCCTGCAGGAAAAGCCCGAGTGCCGGGTGATCCTCTGCGGCGGCGAGTTCCATGCCAGCAACGCCATTTTCAAACCGCTCAATTTGCAGGACACCCTCAGCAACCTGTGCCCGGATATCGCCTTTTACTCCGCGGCAGGTGTGCATGTTCGCCAGGGGGCGACCTGTTTTAATCTGGATGAGCTGCCGGTAAAACAGTGGGCGATGAACATGGCGCAGTATCACGTGCTGGTGGTGGATCACAGCAAAATTGGGAAGGTGCGCCCGGCGCGGATGGGGGAACTGACGCGCTTTGACGCCATTGTGAGTAACTGCCGCCCGGATGAAGAGCTGGTGACGTATGCGAAGGCGCAGCAGATTTAAACTGATGTACTGAGTGCAGTTTATTGCCCGGCAGCGCTACGCTTGTGTGGGCATGCCGGGTCGTTCGTAGGCCGGGTCAGGCGAAGCCGCCACCCGGCTTTGACTTAATTAAACCAGCCGCCAAACCAGTCGTGGAACTTCATCAGCACGTAATCCCACATCCGACCAAAGAACCCGCCCTCTTCCACCGCTTCCATTACGATCCAGCGGACCGCTGCTCAATTGATTTGCCGTTCAGCTGGAAGTCGATAGAGCCGACCACCTGCCTTTTTTCAGCGGTGCGGTGAGTTGCTTTTCCGTCAGGGTGTAGCTGGCCTTGAGATTTTTCAGCTGGCCGCGCGGAATGGTGACCGAGCCGCTTTCACCGGCACCGAGCTTGACCTCGCTCTTGTCACCAAACCAGACGCGCTGGCTGACAAAGGTGGCATCCGGCTTAATAGGAGTTAACGGTTTTCGAAGAAGCGGAAGCCCCAGGTCAGCAGTTTTTCTGACTCGTTAAAGCGGATACGGTCGGTTTTGGTGCCCAGCACCACCGAGATCAAACGCATATCGCCCTGGGTTGCCGAAGCCACGAGATTATACCCCGCCCCGGCGGTAGTACCGGTTTTCATCCCATCCACATTGACGTTGCTGCTCCACAGCAGACGGTTGCGGTTCGGCTGGCGGATCTTATTGAAGGTAAACTCTTTCTCTTTATGGATGGCGTACTCTTCCGGCACATCATGAATCAGGGCCTTACCCAGCAGCGCCATATCGCGGGCGGTACTGAACTGGCCCGGCGCATCCAGCCCGTGAACGGTCTTAAAGGTGGTGTTGGTGAGGCCTAATTTTTGCGCATAACCATTCATCAAACCGATGAAAGAATCCTGACTGCCCGCCACATAATCGGCCAGCGCGATACAGGCATCATTCCCAGACTGAATGATTACACCTTTGTTCAGATCGGAAACCGCCACCTGATCCCCCGGTTTGAGGAACATGACCGAGGAGCCACGCAACGCCGGGTTGCCGGTCGCCCAGGCGTCTTTGCCGATGGTAACCATGTCGGTGAGCTTGATTTTACCGGCCTTCAGCGCCTGCCCCACCACGTAGCTGGTCATGATTTTGGTCAGGCTGGCTGGGTCGAGTTTTTCATCCGCATTGCCTTCTGCCAGCACTTTGCCGCTGGCATAGTCCATCAGTATCCAGGCGCGCGCATCAACCGGCGGAGCTTCTGGTGCCGCCTGTTCCGCTGCGTACAGCGAAGGTGCAAAAAGGACCAGTAGCGCAGAACCTGCGACCAGACCGCGTAAAGAAAAAGTTTTCGCATCATAATGCCACCCGAGTTTCCATTCCAAAAATCACGTCATACCACCGTGTCAAAAGAAGCGATGAGTAATAACGTACTAACGCCTTAAAAAAAACCAAAACCTCGTAAAGTTTTTAAAGTTTATGCAATAACAACCCGATACGCTTTGACCGCATCGATTTTTTCGCGTCTGTTGCGTATTGGTTTTGGTTTATCTCACCATGTAAAGTCATCAACACGGATCTCATCCTGATATCGGCTTTAATTATAAGGGGTTGTTATGATTACTTTGTGGGGCAGGAACAATTCAACCAACGTTAAAAAGGTCATCTGGACGCTGGAAGAGCTGGATTTACCCTTTAAGCAGATCATGGCGGGACTGGAACACGGGGTAAATAAAGAAGCCGAGTATCTGGCCATGAACCCCAACGGCCTGGTGCCCCTGCTGCGGGATGACGAAACCGACCTTACGCTGTGGGAGTCCAACGCCATTGTGCGTTATCTCGCTGCGCAATACGGCCAGAACCGTCTGTGGATCGATGCGCCTGCGAAGCGTGCCGTCGGCGAAAAGTGGATGGACTGGGCTAACCAGACGCTCTCCCCGGCCCCACCGGGTGATTTTGATGGGGCTGGTCAGAACCCCGGAAGCCAGGCGCGATTATGCGGCCATCGACGCTGCCAAAGCGACCTGCGAATCGCTGTTCGCCATGATGGACGAGGCGCTGGCGGCACAGCCGTGGTTCTCGGGCGACGAGTTTGGCGTGGGTGATATCGCCGTCGCCCCCTTTGTCTGGAATCTGACCAACGTGGGCCTGGAGTGGCGCCGCGCCCGCATCTGGCACGCTGGCTGGCGAACCTGAGCGAACGTCCGGCCTACCGCAGCGTGGTGATGATCCCGGTTACCTGATTTACTCCCTGGACGGGCTGACTTTTAACAGCTGCCCGTCGGATTCATCGGTCAACACGTACAGATAGCCATCCGGCCCGACCCGCACGTCGCGCACTCGCTGGTTGCGGTCGCCGAGGATCCTTCCCTCCTCGGTGACGCTATTGCCACTGACGTTCAGCACAATCACATCTTTATCCTTCAGCGCACCGATAAAGAGTTTGTTCTTCCACTGCGGGAAGACGTCGCTGTTATAGAAAGCCATCCCGCTGAGCGCCGGGGACTTTTTCCAGACAAACAGCGGCGGCTCGGTGCCTGCGACCGTTTCCCCTTTCGCTTCCGGGATGGGCAATCCGCTGTAGTTGATGCCATGCGTCGCCAGCGGCCAGCCGTAGTTTTTGCCTCTTTCCGGGATATTAATTTCGTCGCCCCCGCGCGGCCCGTGCTCATTAAGCCACAAGGTGTTGCTCCACGGGTTCATCGCCATCCCCCTGCGGGTTGCGGATACCGTACGACCAAATTTCCGGCCGCGCCTCTTTGGTCTTCACAAAGGGGTTATCGTCCGGTACTGCTCCGTCTTCGGTCAGTCGTACCACTTTGCCCTGTAACTTATCCAGATCCTGGGCCGTAGGGCGCTGGTTATTTCTCGCCCAGCCCAATAAACAGGTAGCCTTTGCCGTCGAACACCAGTCTGCCGCCAAAGTGATTGCCGGTAGAGAGTTTAGGCTGCTGTCGGAAGACCACCCTGAAGGCCTCCAGTCGGGTGTTATCGTCGCTCAGACGGCCATACCCCACCGCTGTGCCCGCTTTCCCGTCGTCGCCCGCCTCGGGCGTAGCTCAGCCAGACCCGGCGCGACGTCGCGAAATCGGGTGCCAGCGCCACGTCAAGTAATCCCCCCTGGCCGCTGTCCCAGACCTTAGGTACGCCGACAATGGGATCGGAGAGGCCTTTGCCTGGCTGCCAGCGTTTAAGCTGCCCGCCTTTCAGCGTGATGAGCATGCCCTGATCTTGCGGCAGGAACGCCAGCGCCCAAGGGTGATCGAGTTTATTTTGCAGTACCGCCACCTTCACTTCGGCAGGCGCGGCAAACAGCGAGGCGGATATTAGCAACAATGGCAGGGAAATAAGCGAGGATCGACGCATAACGCACTCCTTTTCGACGTATGGCATAAGACTAGCCACTCAGCGCAGGGGCGTTGATACTTTTACAAAAGCTTAACCAGAAGGGGGAGTTGCCTCCCCCGGGAATCAGCTCTGAATCAGCGGTGTCTGTGATTTCAGATACTGGATGCAAGAGAGTGAGATCGTTCAGACAGTTTTCCAGCTTCTCTGCGTTGACGGCGATGAACGTCGGACAATCGTGGTTGCCGGTCATCATACAGACGCCTGCGGTGGTGAGCGATCCGGCGCGCGATAGAGCATCGCTTGCTCGTCGGCATTGCAATGCGCTCTCAGCTCAGGCGCTTTTTCTCGCATGTAGGTGCAAAGTTCAAAGAAGTTGTCACGCAGGATGGTCGCTTTCGCTGACTGACATATACCCTTTCGCTTTCCTTAACTGCAGATAGGCCGCGAGATCAATTCGGGCATTGATCATCTTGTTAAGAAGATCGCGTTTCAGTCTGTCAACGGACATGCTTTTTCCCCCCTTGTCAGCTTAATTGCACCTTCAGATTATGTTTATTTTTTGCTCAGTTTAATGCGTCAGGTCAATAATTCGTGACGGATTAACAAAATTTACAATGTTAAACCAGCCGGCGGAGAGAACAGCCTGGGGGCGCAGTAAATCTGCCTTAAGCCCGGTAGAGATAGGCCAGTTCCACGTTCCGAGCTTCACTGATCTCATTCATTCCTTTAATGACAAAAAATCATGCCGCGTTTATCCCGCTTCGCTATTGCAGTGACATTCTGTGTCAGTCACGTCGCGTAGAGTGTGCTGCCACCCAAGGCCAGGAACAACGATCCCAATAAATATACGATTAACCTTAATTTTTCTGCGCAACTGCCGTTAATAACATGATGTACGCTGATTATTAAAGGAAAGATATGATGCTCTCCCAGCCAGAAGCCGCCTGATTGACGCTCAACTCCCCGCGTTGCGCGCATACTGGCAACAATACGAATTTTCCGCAGAACAGCTAAAAACGATTGAAGAAAATATACGCACCTACTCCGTGCGTCTGCCGCTGATCGGCGCCTTTAGCGCCGGTAAATCGACACTCATTAACACGCTGTTGCAGGATAACCTGCTGTCAGTCGCCATCGATCCCGAGACCAGCCTGCCTACTGAAATACGTTTTGCTCCGCAGGAGTCGATTACCCTGCGCCGCAAAAACGGGACCCCTGCTGTCGTTAAGCCGCGAAGCGTTAAAAGCGCAGGCCTTTGGCGAGCATGATCCGCAGAATGTCGTCGATATCACCCTCCCCGGCACCACGCTCGCCGCGCTGGACGGCATGACGCTGGTGGACATGCCCGGCTGGAATCCGGCATTGCGCAGCATTCACTGGCGATTGATAACTATCTCGATCGCAGCGCTGCCTACGCGGTAGTGGTCAGCGTCGATGAGGGGCGTCCTGAAAGAGAGCCTGCGGAAGATCGTTGAGGAGCTAGCGGCTCATGACAAGCCCATGATGCTGATCATTACCAAATGCGATAAGAAAACCCCGGAGGACGTGAAGCGGTCGTTGCGCACGTTCGTCAGCAGATTGAGGCCCTGACGGGTAAACCGCTGCTCGCCGTGTGCCGTACACAGCGAAAAAATGCCACCGAATGGGCCGCGGCGCTGCCGGTACTGCTGCCATTGCAGCAGCGTTTCTGGCACCGGGCAATCGGCCTGCCGGTGCAGCAGTGCGTGCGGGATCTGCTGGCGCGTATCGACCAGCTGGCGCAAAGTCGTAACCAGACGCTGAGTGAGATCGAAAGCGAGCGCGAGCTGCTGTCTGAGCAGTATCAACGCATGCAGGCGGACCTTCAGCACGTCACCGCCCGGCTGCACGAGCAGCGCGACGTTACCCGACGCGCCATCCTGGATGATTTCGCCAGCCGGTTGAACAGCCAGCTTGAGACGCTCACCCGGGCGTTACTCAACGGTGAAGACGTGAGCGGCACCATTGGTCATGCCCTGCGTATGTCCTGGTCGCAGGGAATTGAGCGCTATCTCAAGCCTGTGATCCAGAGGGAGCTGGGACACCTGCAGCTACCGGACGGGTTGCCAATACAGGACACGCACTATGCATATGGCTTTAAAGCCAGTGAGTCGAGCGCGGATCTGATTAGAAGCACTCTCTCTTACATTCTGCCTGCGGCCATCAACCTGATTACCCGCATCCCGCTGGGCAAGGTGGTAGCGCCGATCCTTATCTCTGCGCTGGAGGGCTTATTCCAGCGCGGCAGCCGGGAACTGATACAAGCGTCAGCAGCAGGAAGAAGCTCGCCGTCATGTGATTAATACCGTGATCCCATCCTGCTGTTCCACCGCGGAACCCGACATCACTCGCGGTCTTAGCAACACCATTGATGAGGTGATGCAGTCCATTTCCCGCGCGGCGGATGAAGCGATGGCGAAAGTACAACAGACACTGGATCTCAAGGCTCGCGAGTTACAGAAAGAGCAGGTCGCCGAGGGCGCAGCGCCAGCAAACCTGGCAGCAGGACAGCGCGGCTCTGAAGCAGATGCTGGCCCGTTTACAGGAGTTCAATCATGGCTGATCTGGACGAGAATACGCTGCGTGACCGCTACGCCCCTGCTCTGCCAGGCCTGTGAAGGACCGTCCCGGCGGCGCGGCAAAAGAGGATGAAGCCCTGCTGCGGGCGCTGGAGGATCTGATCGAGCAGGATCTGGCCCGCTTTGGCACGTCGTGGCAGTCCACCCATGTTCACGGATATTCTGCGCGCCTTGCGCCATGAAATGGTGCGGTTCCGTGAGTTTTGTGAATATCCGGCGCTCTCCGGCAAAGTGGTGGTTGGGCTTGGCGGAAGCTTTCAGCGCCGGAAAATCCTCCCTGATTAACGCTCTGGTGGGCGACCGCAAATGTCTGGTCACCGAAGTGGATCCCACTACCTCACTGCCGACCTATCTGGTGCAGGGAGAGCAGGAAACGCCGGACGTCAAAGCTATCAATCTGTTCAACCGTCTGATTACCCTGAGCCACAGTCAGTTTCGCACTCTCACCCATGGAGGAGCTTGAGCGCTACGGCAGCCAGGTGAGCCGGATGCTGAAATCGGTGGTGGTGGCGCACAGCGGCTTCGGCTGGGAGAATCTGGCGTTGCTGGACACCCCCGGCTACAGCAAGGCCGACGAGGAAGGGCCAGCGCCCGCACCGACGCCAGCGTAGCGCGCAGCCAGCTCAACAGCGCCCAATTCATTATCTGGCTGGTGCCGGCAGATAAGGGCACCATCACCGAAGATGACATTGCGTTTCTGGCCTCGCTGGACAAGCAGATCCCCAAACTTATTATCATCAGCCGCGCCGATAAGCACCCCGAAGAGGCGGTGGGGAATATCGTCAGCCTGGTGCGCGAGACGCTGGCCCAGCGCGGCATCGACGTGCTGGACGTACTACCTTTCTCTACCCGCCCACGTCAACCGTGGTCCATCACCCCGCTGACGGACTACCTGACGGAGTGGAACCAGGTGTGGCGCGATCCGGGCTTTACGCGGCAGTTTAAGCGCCAGTTTATGGCGTATGAAAATTATCTGGATGAGGCGCGCCAGGAGGGGCAAAGGCAGTTAAGCCGATTCAACCGCATCCTGACGTTGAGCGACGAGTCCGGCGTGCAGTCCGATCTGCAGAGTCTGCAACGTAAATGCAAAAATGATCTCCAGCAACTGGAAGAGGTGTGCGAAGCACTCACCGCCATCCAGCAGCAATTCTTTAATCATCTGAAACTGATTGGCGCCCGTCTATCGATCCCGCTGGAAGAGCCAGAAAGCCTCTCCATGCTGCAATACACGCCGGTCAATCTGCAGACCTTGCTGCAATCTTTAGCAGCCAGTGCCGGCGTAGCGCTTTACGATGAACCCGATCCTGAACTATGGCGTCCTCTTACCCGCAATTTACCGCTGATACATCTGGATCGGCTGCTGCGGCGGGATAACCAGAGTGCTGGTGATCTGTGGCAACCGCTCATGGAAAGACGGGTTCTAGGAAACAGTGCGCGACTGTTACGCCATGACAGGCCTGAGGGCGGAGAAATGTGGCAATCCCTGATGGATGATCGCCCGTTGGCCGGGCTGGACAAGTTACTGCGAAAAGAGACAACACATTATGCATCGTTGCAAACACTGCGCAAAGGAGAGACACAGTGAACCAGGATTATTTACACGAGCTCATGAACACGCTGGTTTCTGCGGCGAGAGTTTCACTTGAACCCCTGGACAGCCATTTTATTGCCTCCGGAGATGCCGCATTTAAAGATGATTATTTGACGCTGTTAGCGGCCTTACTGTTAGAAAATGGGGGCATTAAACGACGCTCAACAGCGGCTGCTGCTTTTACTGCTTCCTTCAATTGGCCCGGCCTTTCCGCTGCCGCACTATCTCCAACAAGCTGGAAAGCTGGATGCAGTAGCACTGACTCACGTTGTCCAGAGCGTACGCGGTGTTAAACAGGCTGGGCTGGCGTTACTTTTTGATTTTGCCGTCTTGCAGCGCCTTGCCGGGCCGCTCACCCCTCGTCATGTGGAAAGACTTTCCTGGCTGGCAAAATTAACGGAGGTGACGGAAGAGCAAATTTTGCAGATTAATTTCTGGAGTACACGACTGTTAGGTATGAAAACGTCATCAAAGCTCTTCTCCAGTATCGAGAAGCAGGTATATATTGCCAACGTTGAGACAAAGCAATTTTCCGAGAGTACGTCGCAAAAGAATTATTTCTACCGTACCAACCCTCAGCTCAATCAATTCCTGAAAAGAGGTAAGTATAGTTTTTATTACCAACTACCCCTCACCCCATCTTGGCATATGTTTGGTCAACGCAGTATTTGCCGCTCGGTCACACTGTCGCAAAGTGGGTTCGTGACAAAAATCGTTATGAATGAGGACAAAAGTAAAACCGAAGAGTACGGCAAAAAAGGCGAGGCAATTTTTTCCTTCATTGCTTTACCCTCAGCGTTTAACGCCTGGAACAGTTACTTTGCCGAGAACGCATCATGAGTGAAATTTCAACATTATCGATTTTACAGCAGTTGGATCGTCAGCGTCTGAAAGAGAATCCTTATCCTTCACATTCACTGCTGGATGAAGATGAAAATACCCGCCGTCAGTATTGCGCACTGCTGTTTATGGCACTACTGAGCCACAGCCCGATTAGCGAACAACAACAGCGGATGCTGCAATTGTGGCTACCTGCAATTGGCATGCTCGGGAAACAGGCCGAATTTTGCCAGATGGCGATAAAACTAGGTCAGGATGGACTGGCAGAGGCGATCAATGCAGTGCGTGATGCCGGAGGCAACTACTGCTTTATGCTGGACTGTCTGGTCTTTTCCCGCGTCAACGGTCCACTGTCGCAACAGCAGGTAACTCTGTTTGAAACCCTAGGACAAATGCTGGCTATTGGTCAGGCGCAGATGACTACGATTGTTTATATCACCTGTGAAGTTCTGGGTATCACGGATGATAAACAATCACAGCCGGAACTAAAAATAGGTATAAATGATATTGCTGTCTGGCGTGAGTTTCTTGATGAGTATACTGAATCTTTACGCATTGAATTAGTTAAGTGGGCTAATGATAATTATGTAACAGTTGGCTCTATTCCCTATGAAATAAAAGATTTAGAAAAAACAATCAACTTCGATATATTTTACTCCAGACCTTCTGTTACGGCATTCCCGGCTGGCTTGTCATTACTCAGTAACATGAAACAGATTAAATTTGACTCAAATAACATTAAAGCTTTCCCTGATCCATCTGTCTTACCTAAGAAGTTACACGAAATAACTATAGGCGCTAATGGCAGAATATCATCAATCCCGGACTCTATTTGTCAGCTCAAAGAACTCAAAAAACTGAATGTTTCGGTAACATATCTGACGAAAATATCTGAAAAGGTTTATGTTTTCCTCAAAGAAAATAATGTTGAGCACAACATCCCCGACAGCTGCTTCATTAAGGGCCCTAAATGACTACCGCACTCCAACAGCGCATTGAACACGCCCTCGCTGCCTGCACCAGCGCTCCACACGCTTTCACCTCCGAACTGGAGGCGTTAAAAGCCCTGGCGCAGGACTATAAACAGAAGCTTACCCGCTGGCAGCATGAAGAGCAGACGCTCAATATCGGTATTATGGGACAGGTCAAAGCCGGTAAGAGCACATTCCTGAACACCCTGCTGTTTGACGGACGCCCAATCCTGCCCGAAGCCGCCACGCCGAAAACCGCCAACCTGACGCGGATTGGCTATGGCGAACAGCACAGCCTGCAGGTGGAGTATTACAGCCAGCAGGAGTGGCAACAGATCGAAGAGCAGGCCCGTCAGGCCTCCGGCAGTGACAGTCAGAAAGTCGCAACAGAGCTGCTGGGCATGTCGGCAGAGAAGCAAATTGATTTCGCCGCCCACTGGCAAAAAGTGGCGCGTCTCGAAAACCATACTGAAGTGGTTCTCGCCAGCGACATCAGCGAGCTGCAGGGGTTGTTGAACCAGTTCACCGGCAACGACGGCCAGTTTACCGCGCTGGTCAAATCCACGGTGCTTACCCTGCCGGACGACGCCCTGAAGGGCTTTGAGGTGGTAGACACGCCGGGGATGAACGATCCGGTGCAGAGCCGCTCGCAAAAAACGCGCGACTATATGGCTAACTGTGACGTGGTCTTTTTCCTCTCCCGCTGCAGCCAGTTCCTTGATGATGCCGATATCCGTCTGCTGGGGGAGCAGTTGCCGGGCAAAGGGGTGAAACGGCTGGTGCTGGTCGCCGGACAGTATGACTCGGTGATCCTTGACGATGGCTACGATCGTGATTCGCTGGCGGCAACGGAAGAGAATATCCAGACCCGCCTGCTGCGTATCGCGCAAAACAAAGCGCAACAGCTGGTCGCGTTTCAGCGTGACAATGGCAACGAGGCGCGCGCCGCGATCCTCGAGCGATTAGCCAGCCCGGTATTTGCCAGCACCTTTGCCTGGGGTTTCGCCCACTGGCCGCAGGCGAAGTGGAGTCAGAGCATGCTGCACACCTTTGGTGGGCTGGAGGCGATGGCCGAAGATTGCTGGCCAGCGCCTTTTTCGCAGCAGGACTGGGAGCGTATCGCGAACTTCGCCCCTCTGCAGGCGGAGTGGCAGCAGGCGCGAGCGGATCGCCTCCCGCTTTTGGCGCAGCAACGCGAAGGCTTTACCCGCGAGTCGGAGGGACAGCTCAATGAGATTGTCGCCCGCCTGCGTGGTCGCATTACCGACCGTATTACCAGCCTGGAAACCCAGGACTTGCAGAGTTTACGCCAGCAGCAGGCGCAGTGCCGCAAACGACTGGAAGGGATTGCCGCCGAGCTGCGTACCATTATTGGCGACACGTTGCACCGGGCACGAACGGAGACGCTGCGGGTCAGCGGCAGGCTGAGCGATGACATCGCCCGCTTCCGCCAGCTGCAGGCGCATACCGGCTACCAGCAGGAGCGGTACTCCTATCAGGTGAGTGACTCGACCTGGTATAAACCCTGGAGCTGGGGAAGTACCCGTACCGAATATGGCACCACCTCCGTGGGCCTATCAATACTTCAACGCGCAGGATGCCATCGAACAGCTCCGCCAGTACAGCCGGGCCTGTGCCAGCCAGATCCGCCAGCATTTTAATCAGCTGATCGAGCCGGCAGCGCTGAAAAGTACCCTTCGTCAGGCACTGGTGCATCATCTGAACACCGACAGCGAGCAGTTCGACCCTGCGCTGTTTCGCGGGGCGCTGGAAAGCGCTATTTACGCGCTGGACCTGCCGGAACTGGTGCTGAAGGCGGATGAATCCCAGATGATGATCCCCTTCCAGGGCGAAATCAAAAGCAGTGAAGATAAGCAGAAGCTGCAGCAGGCGCTGGACAAGGCTCTGGGCGCAATGTTCGACAAGCTGGCGAAGCAGTTAGACGCGGGTGCGAAATCCATTTTTGATCAGCTTGAAACGCTGAAAAGCGGTCTGCAGGAGACGCTCAGTCAGAGCCTGCAGCAGGAGTTTAACGAAATAGAACAAGGCCTGGCGCGTAAAGAGAGCGAGATGGCTGCGTACCGCGCGCTGCTGGATCAGTTATCCCAGGATAATAAATGAAAAACTTTTACACGCGCGACCTGTCAGGACTGGCTAACCTGAGCCCGGGCAAGATTGAGCTAGACATTCTTAACGAGGACCATGACGGGATTCCCATTGTTATCGCCCCAGGGTTTTTAACCCAGGGGAGCGATGACTGGAAAAACTACATTGCTTCAAAAATCGATGCGCCCATTTATTACGTAAAATGGCGTTCATCCTCTGTATTACATTTTGCCTCAAAACAACTGGCGTTGAACTCTGCCCGTTCGCTGCTGAGTTTCACTAACCTTACCCTGAAAGGCATGGGTCTGCTGGCCAGTGCCTATATGGAATGGAAATCGGCAGCAAATGAGGCAAATCGGGCGGGTGTTGCTCTGGCGCGTTTCTTAAACGATGTCTGGTACGATGATGATAAAGCAGTCTTTATCGGCCATTCGCTTGGCGTGCGAGTGATTACCGAGGCGATGCGCAATCTAACCCATGATAATGTCATGACCTCCATATCACTTGCCGGAGCGCTTAACCGTGATGAATACGATCGCCGCATCACAGCGATCGCGTCACCGAGAACAATCGCGCACACCAACGTCTACAGTACCAACGATCAAATTCTTAAGTGGGTGTACCGGATGGGGGAACTGAATTATTCCCAACGCCCTATCGGCTGGAGTGCTCAGGATTAGCCAATGTGCACAATCATAAAAACGCAATTGGTCACACTGAGTATCACGATGATGAGGAGTTCGGTGAGTTTATTTTAGCGCGCTACAACGATGCCGTCAGGGTAAGAACCATGTAATGACGGGCTGGTCGTTTCCGGCCAGCCCGAGAGTTTAAAAGATTAGTCTGCCCCGGCACCCACAATCACCATCCCAATAGCGTGGCAATCGTCTTTGTGCTTGCTGCCTCTGCATTTACAGATATAGACAGGGTCATGTCGGAAGCTAAAGCCATCCTCTTTTCAGCCGTTTAACCTTTCATCAGCCCGGTTCACCGTCAGTGGTGAGAAATCGCGATAAAAACCCACACCCCATATTGACCGGCGTTTTTGTTTTGCTTTCGCGAAATGGGAGTTCACAACTTCATAATTCTTAATCAAATCTGTCGCTATGCTGTCAACAAGTTCGGTTGCTCGTTTGGCAAGCTTGAACTCAACATAAATAAACTTGTCCAGTCGTGTGCGTTTTTTCCTGAAAATGAGATCCACAATGACATGCTGTCGGCCACTTTGGTGCCTTTTGTCTGTAATTGCCCGTAACTCCCGTTTCGCTGAAAAATCTAAATGATGCTCGAGGAAAAATTCGAATTCTATCTGAAGCCATTTTTCCCCAGTCATTGGCTTCTTTATCGAGGATATGGGAGAGTTTTTCTTTCGTGTTTTTGTGGCGCAAAAAATTCGGTTAAAGCGCCCTCAAGAACTTTTATATCACCGTTAACTGCCATAATTATCCCTTGACGAAAAATGAAAAACATCAATGATTTCAAAAATTATCGGCATACATGAAAAGAACTTTAAGCAAAACTTTGTGGTTTGATAATACAAATACTGAAAAGAAAATGATGGTCCTCTATCTCCCCTGTAAATCCTGCGCGGAAATCTGTACAATCCCTGCCCTGATAACTCCCTAACTGACTACTTTTTAATCTATGAGCAATGTTACGCACCAGCCGAAAATCGGCTTCGTCTCGCTGGGCTGTCCGAAAAACCTGGTGGATTCCGAACGTATCCTGGACCGAACTTCGCACTGAAGGCTATGACGTCGTGCCGAGCTACGACAATGCCGACATGGTGATCGTTAACACCTGCGGCTTTATCGATAGCGCCGTGCAGGAGTCTCTGGAAGCCATCGGTGAAAGCACTCACTGAAAACGGCAAGGTGATTGTCACCGGTTGTCTGGGCGCCAAAGTCGATCAAATCCGCGAAGTCCATCCGAAGGTACTGGAAATCACCGGTCCACACAGCTACGAGCAGGTGCTGGAACATGTGCATCACTATGTGCCAAAACCAAAGCATAACCCGTTCCTGAGGCCTGGTGCCGGAACAGGGCGTGAAGCTGACCCGCGTCACTATGCGTACTTAAAAATTTCTGAAGGCTGCAACCACCGCTGCACCTTTTGCATCATCCCGTCCATGCGTGGCGATCTGGTGAGCCGTCCGATTGGCGAAGTGCTGGCCGAAGCCAAACGTCTGGCGGATGCGGCGTGAAAGAGCTGCTGGTGATCTCCCAGGACACCTCGGCCTACGGCGTGGACGTGAAGCACCGCTCCGGCTTCCACAACGGCGAGCCGGTGAAAACCAGCATGGTCGGCCTGTGCGAACAGCTGTCTAAGCTGGGCATCTGGACACGTCTGCACTACGTCTACCCGTACCGCACGTTGACGACGTGATCCCGCTGATGGCGGAAGGCAAAATTCTGCCTTATCTGGATATCCCGCTGCAGCACGCCAGCCCGCGTATTCTGAAGCTGATGAAGCGTCCTGGCTCCGTTGACCGCCAGCTGGCGCGCATCAAGCAGTGGCGTGAATCTGCCCGGATCTGACCCTGCGCTCCACCTTTATCGTCGGCTTCCCGGTGAAACGAAGAAGATTTCCAGATGCTGCTCGACTTCCTGAAAGAGGCGCGTCTGGACGCGTGGGCTGCTTCAAGTACAGCCCGGTAGAGGCGCTACCGCCAACGAACTGGCGGATCAGGTGCCGGAAGAGGTTAAAGAAGAGCGCTGGAACCGCTTCATGCAGCTGCAACAGCAGATCTCTGCTGAACGTCTGCAGGAAAAAGTGGGCCGCGAAATTCTGGTGATCATCGACGAAGTGGATGAAGAAGCGCGATTGGCCGCAGCATGGCGATGCCCCGGAAATCGACGGCGCGGTCTACCTGAACGGCGAAACGAAGGTGAAACCGGGTGATATCGTGCGTGTGAAAGTCGAAAACGCGACGAGTATGACTGTGGGGTAGCCGGGTTTAATCCGGTTAACGCCTGATAACGCTGCGCTTTATCAGGCCGAAAATAAGGGGACGTAACGTCCCCTTTTTTATTGCTATTAATACTCGAACTGCCGGTAGTAGCGGCGAATATCCAGACTGTGGCCGGTGTAGTGCTCGAAATGGCAGCAAGACGGTCCACCAGCAAGGTTGAGATGATGCACGGTGCCAGCAGCCAGCGGAACCGATATCAATCCCCGCCAGCGCGTACTCACGCGGATCAAACACCACCAGGTTATCGGTAATTTTCGCTGCGAAACGCTCACGCGGTCGTCCAGCGCCCGGCATTTGCCCTCGCCTTTCACCAGGAACAGCGGGGACGTCCTTTTCCAGCAGCTCCAGCGTGCCGTGGAAAAACTCCGCAGATGAAACTGATTTGGTGCGCTTCCACTGCATCTCTTCCAGAATACACATCGAGAAGAGATAGACTTCGCCCCACATCTCCGCGCCGCCAATCCACATCATATAGTCGGCACTGTGATATTTTTGCGCGATGGCATCGGCCTGCGGATCAAATTGCTTTTTCGCGTTCAGGAGATTCTCAGGTAACAGCTCCAGTTGGCTGGCGAAGCGGTCATAATCGTCAAATTCCCCGTTACCCTGAACCAGGCGGAAGAATACCCAGTACAGCAGCATATACTCATATTCCACGCCGTTTTTGTGCCGCATCGGAATATGCCAGGTGGCAGCGTTCGCCAGCGGCGAGTCGCTATTTTTGGTGATCGCCACCACGCGGATCCCTTGCGCCTTACACCATTCGGCAATCGCCACGACTCTTTGGTATCACCCGATTTCGAAAGGGTAATCACCACAGAATCTTTATTTAAGCGTTTATGTCCGGCATGGATTAATTCTGCCGCCTGCTCAAGATAAACCGGCAGCTCGGTTAATTCCCGGGCGAAGGCGTTAATCGCATCATCGGCGCTAACGATTCCCCCTACCGAGGCGAAAAATAGCGTGCTGAAGCCCTGCTGAATAATCTCATCAGCGACCTGTTCCGCCTGTTTACGCGCAGCAACAATCTCACGAGCACTGGTCAGGTACTCGTCCTGATTAAAACCTAACATAGTTATTCTCCTTTAGATTTTACTCTTTAAAACCCGATCGAAGTCGTCGAAGATACGCACCGAGAGATCGATGCCTTTGGCGCAGGCGGTACGCCAGGCCAGAATTTGCAGAGGGACAATCAACAGCAGCGGCGAGAGCAGATGCGGCAGATGGCAGTTCAGCGCCAGGGTATTCTCCTCCTCATCATCCGTCAGGGTGATCAGGAACGCCTGGTTAACCGCCGGCGACATATAGTCTCTTAGCGCCCGCAGGCGTGGGTTTGGCGCATCCTCAATAAAGAACATCACATGCTCAGCGTTGGCCTCCAGATAGGGGCCATGCATGTACGCCTCCAGTTCAAACCCGCCGGACGGCACCCGCACCGTTTCGGTGAACTTGGTTTCGAACTCTTTCGCCACGCCGGTCAGGGCACCTTCACCGATGGCGACAAAGCGCGTACCGGATTGCAGGGCCTGAAGGTGCCGCTCGAAGAATGCCTCCGTGCGGGCAATCGTGTCGGGGATCGCCGCCGCAAGCTGGTGCAGCGCCGCCAGGGTGTCCTGCGTTTCACGCTCATCGAGCTGCTGTTGCGCCCGGGCAAGCGTCAGCGCGACCAGCAGCAGATTCAGCACCGTGGCGCTAAAGCCGCGGGTCACGAAGCCCACTTTCTCGATCCCGGTATGGATGTCCAGCACCTGGTCGCAGCGGCGACCGATCGGGCTGTCGGGATCCGAGGTCAGGGCAAACACCGGCAGCCCGGCGGCCTGCACTTTTTCCATTGCCGCCAGCGTCGAGGCGCTTTTTCCGCTCTGGGAAACGGCCAGCACCATATCCGTGTGCGGGTCGATGGCCTCATAGTGCACAAAGTTGTACGGCTCTTTGATGTCCACCAGCAGGCCAAAGCGGTGTTCAAAGAAGTAGCGCGCGCACATCGCTGCATTCAGCGAGGAGCCGGTCGCCAGCACCAGCAGACGGCGCACCGGATGCCGGCGGGCAAAGGCTTCCACGGACGCCAGATGCTGCGGGTAGGCCCCGAGGATCGCCTCAAGCGCCGCGGGCTGCTCTTCGATATAGGTCATCATTGTCGGTTGCATTGTCATCTCCGCTTAAAACAGGCCAATCCACGAACCCAGAATCCCCACCAGCGCCATGCCACCGATAATGGTGAGCGGTTTGACCTTGCGCCCAGCAGCCAGTAGACAATGCCGAAGCTGACGAGCGGCAACAGGCACGGCATGATGTTATCGATAATCCCCTGGACCTCGGTTTTCGCCTCCCCCGCGCCGAAGGAGATGGGGATAGTGATGTTGATCATCGAGGCAGCCATTGCCCCCACCACCATCAGCCCGATAATCGAGGCGCCGTAGGTGAGGCTCTCCATCATTCCGCTCTTCTGAACGCGATGAAGCACCCCGGTGCCGAGCACGTAACCCCAGCGGGTAAAGAGCCAGCGCACCAGAATGTGCGGCACGTTAAACACCAGCAGGAACAGGATTGGCCCCAGGATGTTGCCCTGCAGCGCCAGGCTGGTGCCGATGCCGGTGGCGATCAGGCGCAGCGTGCCCCAGAAGAAGGAGTCCCCCAGCCCGGCCAGCGGCCCCATCAGCGACGCCTTCACGTTGTCGATCGCCGTGCCGTCCATCTCCTGCTGCTGGCTGTTTTTCTCCTCCATCGCGGTGGTGATGCCCAGCAGCAGCGTGACGATATGCGGCGTGGTGTTAAAGAACACCAGGTGGCGTTTTAACGCCGCCGCCAGCGCGGCTTTTTGCGGGTAGAGCTTTTTCAGCACCGGGATCAGGGCATAGACAAAAGCGAGGTTCATCTGCCGCTCATAGTTCCAGGAAAACTCCATCTGGAACGACCGCCAGAACACCCGGCGCAGATCGCGTGCATTGATCGCGTTCTCATCCTGCGTTTCAGGCAGGGTCTCTTCAGAAATCATCTTCGTCGTCATCACTGACTCCTTGATCGGTGGTAGGACGGGGAGCGTTATGCGCAGTCGTGTTGACCATCACTACCGCCACAATGGCACCCAGAATGGCGATACCGGTGACGGGTATTTTCAGGTACGCCATCAGCGCAAAGCCGAGGAAGAAAAAGGGGGCCACTTTTTTGTTGATCAGCAACCGGGCCAGCATTGCAAAGCCCAGCGCCGGAATTATTCCCGTCGCCACGCTTAACCCGTGTTTAATAAATTCCGGGATAGCATCCAGTAAGGATTTCACCGCGCTGCTCCCGACCAGGAACGACACGGTGACCACTGCCGCCAGCATCAATGACAGACCAAACCCGGCGAGAAGGTGCATTCGCTCGATACCGCGGGTATCCGCCTGCTCGGCATAGCTGTCGGCCTTCTGGCTAAGCATCGGGATAAACATGCCGAGATAGACGTTTTCAACACCAGGGTCAGGGTGGCAATCGGCAGGCCGAGCAGCAGCGCCGTTTCGGTTCCCGCCCCGGAGGTGATGGCAAACGCCACCCCCAGCACCCCGCCGGTGACCACATCGGGCGGAATCGACGCCCCACCGAAAACGATCCGATAAACGCCAGTTCCAGCGTCGCCCCCATAATCACGCCCGTCTGTACATCGCCTAACACCAGCCCGGTTAATAATCCGGTGACAATGGCCGGGAAAGCAGCGAGGTGCCCAGGGCATATTCCGATTGGGCGATAAACGCCACCAGTCCGAGTAACAGTGCCTCTACCATAGTGAGTCCTCAGGAGTTACAGAGATTCCGCTAATAACTGTTTGCGATCGTTAGGCACCTGGCGTATTTCGATCTCAATGCCAGTGCCGACCAGCTGAGTGAGTTTTTCAATTTCGTCCGGCAGCAAATTAATGGCCTTTGAAATATTCCTTGCCCCTTCTTTCGCTTTAATGCCGCCGAGATTAATGCTCTTAATCCCGTCCACCGCGGAGGCTAATCGCCAGGCATCCTCTACCGACTCCACCACAATAAACAGGTGGTACTTATCGGTGACGCCGCTTTTGATGGCCTCAATCGAGTCGTTAATATTTTTGATCACCAGCTTGACCGCAGGCGGCTTGGCCAGCTTGATGGTTGTTTTTCGCAGTTCGTCGTTGGGCACGCTGTCATTGGCAATTAAAATGCAATCTGCCCCGACATATTGCGTCCAGGAAAAGGCCACCTGTCCGTGTAATAAGCGGTGGTCAACACGCAGTAACGTAATCATTATTATTCCTCGCGATCAGAAGTCTTTATCTGCCTGTACCGCACTGGCAATGGTGTGGTTGCAATACTGAATACTTTCCCGGGCGCTGAATAACGCCTCATGGATTAATTTTTCGGTATCCGGTTCATCCGCAGAAATAAGCAAGCCGATGACCAGCGGCAAATTCAGGCCAGCGATCAGATGAAATTTCGGCTGATGCAGATAGCGGATAAATTCGTTATTGACGCTGCCGGCAAAAATATCGGTGATCACAATCACCTCATCCTGCTCCGGCAGGCTGGCGAGTAGCTCGGCCACCTGCCCGGTAACATCCTGGTTCTCGTCGACATAAGCGCAGAGGGTATGGATGTCCTGCTGCTTGCCGAGGATCAACTCGACCGAGTCGAGTACCCCGCGGGCTAAGGTGCCATGGCTGGCAAATATATAATGTCGTTTCATCCTGTCCTCGAAGCTCATTCCACTGTGCAGCTGTTTGCTCTACAGAGAGTGCAACCCACGTGCCAGGAAAAAGTGGCGCGTGGGAGACAGGAGAGAGGGAGGGATTAAAACTCTTGATCTGCCTGAATAAATTCCGTTTCCAGGGTCAGAATATTGTGGATGTAGCACAGCTCGACAACGGGGATTTTGACACTATAACTGCTCTCAATGACACTAAAGGCCTGCCGCAACAACGCCAGCTCGCTTTCAGGACACAGTCGCCCGGCGTAGGTGGTGGGCGAGGCGTTACGGATCAGCCGCTCAATCAGACAGCTGATGTGCACATAGAGTGCCACCTTGCGTTCGTTCGGCACCTGGCAGCCCGCCAGATGCTCATAGCGGAAGACAAACTGCTCCACCTGGTTGATGACTTTGGTGGTATCGAGAATAGTCACCGACTCAATCACCCGCCGCAGGGAGAAGTTCTTCAGCAGCAGATTGTTGATCTCGGCCACCTGCTCCACCGTGGCGATATCGCCAAAGATGCGCATCAGCGGCCGCGTCCCCTCCCCGGCAATCAAGGAATCCAGTGAGATCCACGGCACACCGGGCACCTGCGGGTCGAAGGTGCCAACAATCGCCAGCATGTCGTAGCGGTTAAAGGCCACCGCCCGCTCCTGGGCGTCGCTGAGCATCTCGTAGTCGCAGGCGATGATCTCAATGCCCAGCGCCTCCGGGATGCTGGCCTTCAGCAGCTGACAGAGATTGGCCGCCGCGCCAATCCCGGTGATGCAGGTGGTGAGAATAACCCGGGGTTTACTGGCCTGCGGCCAGAAAAGCTGGTGTTCCACCGGCAAATCCGCGCCAATCTCGCGGGCAATTTCCTCGATGTGATGCCCCTGGAGGATCCGCTCCCCGACATACAGCGCCATGCTGGTGGAGACGTTGTTCACAATCGCGACCGGCGTGGAGACGCGGCGCTGGAAGTGGCTATGGATAGCGTTCAGCGACCCCATATCCACCAGAATCATCAGCCCGGACGCCAGAGCATTGCTTTCGATGTAGTGCATCACCTGCTGGGCAATCGCCTCCGGCGTGACGTCGAGCGGCATGTCGAAGGATTCAAAGACCGTGTGTTTCAACAGGCGGTTTGCCACATTGGCGATGCTGCTGGCGGTGGCGTAGCCGTGGGCGAGGATCACCGCCCGGGTCACCTGGGATTGGCTCACCGCGCCTGCTTTATGCAGCCATAGCACCAGCAACAGCGCGTCGATCCGCTGGGCGTCGATATCGAGCTTTTGCGTCAGGGCGGCGATCATTGCCTGGCAAAAGCGGTACAGCAGGGGATATTTTTGCGCCAGGAAGTCATCCAGCAACCGGACCCGCTCCTGGCTCAGGGCTGACAGCGCACCTGGCGCGCGATGCACCAGATAGTGGCTCAGGGCGTAGATGCCATTGCCGTTAAACTGCACGTTGAACTGCTGCTCCAGCCGGTAAAACGCTTCCCGCACCTGCTGCGTAGTGAGCTGCAATACCGGCGAGGCGGTGGTATCGCGGTGGTGAAACACCAGCCTGTCGAACAGGGTTTCGATCTCCTCCCCCATCCGCCGGTGGACCTCCTCCCATCCCGAGCGGCCGCTGAGCACCTCTTCGTACAGGGCCAGCACCTGGCACTGGGTATCATGGATCATCCCCTGGGTGCGATCGTGAGCGCGAAGCAGCCACAGCAGGCTGGTTTCCGGCTCGATGGTCAATGGCTCTTCTGCAACGGGCATTTCGCCCATCGTCGGGATCGCGGCCATTACCTTCTCCGGCAGATCCTGAAGGGTGACGCCAATCGTCTCCTGCCCCCGCTGCCTGGCCCAGGCGGCGGCGACCGCATACTTGACCACGTTTTTCAGCTCGCCTACGTTGCCGCGATAGGGTGCGTGCTGGAGCACCTGGCGCAGGCGGGGCGTCAGATTCAGGCGCACATTCAGCTTTTTCGCCTCCCGCCAGAAGAACTGGAGGATCAGCGCCTCTTTTTCCTGGCGGGATCGTGCCTGGAGGTCGGGCAGCGTGACCAGGATAGGAATGCGGCGCAGGAAGGTGGTTAAAAAGGTGCTGTGCAGCTCCTCAGTGGTGGCGAAGACCAGCCGCGTGCTGATGGGGCGGCCCTGAGCGGTCTCCCCCACCCGGTAGATCTCCTTGCGGTCGAGCCAGGTAAAGAGCTTCTCCTGGCCCTCGGCGTTCAGACGATGCACCTCGTCGAGAAATAGCATGCCGCCGTCGGCGGCTTCGAATGCCCCTTGTTTATCGTTCTGCGCCCCGGTAAAGGCGCCTTTCACATAGCCAAACAGGTTCGCCGCCAGCAGCTCCGGGTTGCTGGCGTACTGGGCGCAGTTAAAGCTCACAAAGGGGGCATCGTCCGCCAACAGCCCCTGGGAAATCGCGAAGGCGTGCATCAGGTTCGCCATGTAGCTTTTGCCGGTGCCGCTGTCGCCGGTGATCAGCAGCGGCAGGCCGCCAGCGGGATAGAAGAGTGCCGTTTTCAGTTGGGCAATGGCCTTTTTGAGGCTGCCGTCATGCCCGATCAGCAGTGCAAAGTGATCCGGGGGCGCCTGCCCGCTGTCGCCGTCGTTCAGCAGCTGGGCGATGCTGTCGTATTCGTTCCCGGCCAGGCCGAAAAATTGCTGGCTGAAGGCTTTTTTGTGCAGGAAGTAGACCGGACGGGTATTGATTTTGACCAGCTCCCCCTGGGCCACCAGCTGGTTCAGATAGTGGCTGGCGGTATTGCGTTTCAGGTCAAACCGCTCTGCCAGGTAACTGGCGGTGAAGACTTCGCTCAGGTTTTCAGGGTCGAAAAAATCGGTCTGATTGGCCAGAAAGGTCAGGATTTCATTACGCATGGCTTATCCCACGGCTGGAGTGTCATGGGGGGTATGATGCCCGCAAACGCGCGGGCGAAGGGAGGACGACGCCGGGTTATGTGCGCTTTTGTGGGGGAGTGCACAGAATGCCTGAGGGGGAGATAGCGAGAAGGGCGTGCGCAGAATGCCTGAGGCGGGGATAGCGAGAGAAGAGTGTACAGAATGTCTAAGGCGTGGATAGCAAGAATGTTGAGGGTTAAGTGAACGCCACAAACAGTTTCCGCACGGACGATCCCCTTTCCCCTCTGAAAACAGGGTCAGGAATAGTTTCCGCACGGACGATCCCCTCTCCCCTCTGAAAACAGGGTCAGGAATAGTTTCCGCACGGACGATCCCCTCTCCCCTCTGGGGAGAGGGTTAGGGTGAGGGGAACATGCGGCTCTTATGGCCGTTCCGTTCACCTCAGGTTCCTTGCTGCTCTGCTACACCGGAACCGGGGAACGTGCCAGAGGGCTTACCGCCTCGCCCCTGCCTTCAGGAAACGCCTCAGCGATTTCACCCGGACCAGGAAATCGCCGTAAGAATTTGATTATTATCTACTTTCTTCGTTACGTTAAAATTTTTGCGAGGCGCCTTCCGGGAATGATTTTCCCGGCTTGTCGCTGCGATACCTTCGCTGTATCTTCCTGATGCGCCTGCAAAATCAGGCACCGGGATTGGAACCCTGACTGACTTTATCGATGACATAAGAGGCCTTATGTCGTACGCTTTGCTGCACCTCAATGGTGGGCTGGCGGGGGCATCGTAAGATGCGCCGGTATCCGATAAAGCCGGTAGTTCCAACCTCGCTCAGTCCACCGCCATGAGATTGGAACCTCTGACGGTGGGTTTAAAAAACTTTATCGGAGGCTGCCACTATGGCTACTACCCCAACCCAGGCTCAGGCCTTATTTAACCTACCCTTCTCTCACAACACCGACTTCACCGAGCTGGCGAACCATTGCGAACGCTTCGCCCATACCCTGCTGGAAACTGATGATCCGGCGGAAAAACTGGCGCTCTGCGCCCGCCTTTCTGCATGTCTCGCGCTGCTGCAGCCAACGCTTAACGAGCCTATTCCGCCGCACCTGGTGACGCGTTTCACCCTGACCGATCTGCCTCCCGTTTGCCCGCCTTTGAACCGGAAAGCGAGTTATTGGGGCTGTACTGTCAGACACTTACGCAACTGCTTATCAGCAACGCACTGCCGCGGGATATGGCAAAGGTAATGGAAGGGCTATTGTATGAGCTGGTGAACTTCTACGCCGACACGCTGAACGCGCCGCGCTGGTTACTAACACCGGACGGGCGCGTGGCGATTGATGCGTTGATTGACTGAGGCAGGTTAACGGGGGGAATGTGCGCGTGGTTGCCCCCCACCCTAACCCTCTCCCCCAAAGGGGAGAGGGGATCCGTCCGTGCGAATATTATTAGAGTGGATCCCTTAAGCCCTCGAGGGAGAGGGAATCCGTCCGTGCGAATGTTATTTGTGGGGATCCCTCAGCCTTTGAGGGAGAGGGAATCGACCATGCAGACAGTCAGTTCACAGGCGGGCAAAACGCAGCGCCGCCGGGTATTGTTAACGTAGAGTGCAAGAGTTGCCGGCGGCTGCGCCTTATCCGGCCTATAAACTGCATAGTCTGCAACAGCTAAATCGTGGATCCTATAGCGAACGTAATCATCCACCACTGCCAGCTTGTCGTATAACGCCCGGGCCGGATTACCTTCCCGGGTCACCCAGTAGACCTTCGACCAGCCCTTTTCGCGCGCCTCGTTGATAATGGCCTCAATCAATGCCCTGCCCGCCCCTTTGCCGCGCGCCGCGTCATCGACAAACAGATCCTCCAGATAGCACAGCGGCTGGGTCACCCAGGTGCCTTCATGCAGCACACAAATCGCGAACCCCACCACCCCTTGTTCGGTTTCTGCCAGTCGGCAAAACAGACTGGAATCGCAGACAGCACCCGGTGCCAGGTTGCCAGGGTTACCGCCTCATCGAGGTCTGTGCCGTAAAAACTGAGATAGCCGTTCCACAACCTTAACCATGCCTCGTAATCTTCCGCTTTCGCCTCACGCACCTTAACCATCGTTGTTATTCCTTGTTCTGCCTGGGATAACCGTATGATACCCGGGATCATCCCCTGTCCGCCCGTCTCTTCAGAAAGCTATTTCTGGTAAATATATTGTTACCTGGTTGTTGTACACTCGCGCGCCTTAGATTATAAATCATCATTTTTGAGTGATATCACTCATTCTTTGTCAACATCAGGGAACATTTATGTCCGTTCAAAAATTATCCAGAACCGCAGCGATATTGCTGGGGCTTCTGGGCGTCTTCATTTTGGCGATGGGGATATTCTTCGCTTACTACGGTGGGAAGCTGGTCAGCGTTAAGGGTAGCCCCTACTTTCTGATCAGCGGCTGCCTGCTCATCGTCTCGGGTGTGCAGATTGTGCGTCAGCGCCTGAGTGGCGCGGCCCTCTATTTTGTGGTGCTGGCGGGCACCGCCCTCTGGGCCTTGTGGGATGTCGGCTTCGACTTCTGGCCGCTGGTCTCCCGTCTGCTCACCCTCGCGGGCATTGCCATTCTGGTGGCGCTCTCCCTGCCCTCGCTGCTGCGCCGCGCCGGTAAGTTCCCGTGCTGGAAAGGCGCAGGGGCACTTGCGGCCCTGCTGGCGGTTGCCTTTGCCGCCACCGTTGGGGGCATGTTTGTTCCGCACGATCCGGTGGACGGCATCGGGCAAACAGCTCCCTCTCACCCCGGTTAAGCCCGGTGAAGAGCAGAAAGACTGGGCCAACTATGGCAACACCCCGGGCGCATCGCGCTTTGTGGCACTGGACCAGATCACCCGCGATAACGTAAAAGACCTGCAGGTCGCCTGGACCTACCGCACGGGCGATATTCCCGTCAGCCCGAACGGCGGCGGCGCGGAAGATCAGCAAAACTCCGTTGCTGATTGGCAATAAACTCTTTCTCTGTACGCCGCATAACAACGTGATTGCCGTCGATGCGACGACCGGCAAAGAGTTATGGAAAACCGAAATCAACGCGAAACAGAAAAAGTGGATGCGCTGTCGCGGCCTGGCGTACTTCGATGCCACAGCCCCGCTGCAGCAGCCCACCCTGCCGGACTCTTCGCCGGTGGCTGCCGTTTCACTGGCCTGCGGATGCCCAGTGTAAGCGCCGGATCATCATGAACAGCGTCACCCCGGAACTGATTGCGCTGGACGCGGATACCGGTCAGTTCTGCGAAGATTTTGGCAATCATGGTCGCGTCAGCCTGAGCGCGCAGATGGGTAAAGGCGCGGATACCGGCCTGTACTATCCGACCTCTGCCCCGACGCTCGCCGGGACGACCGTCGTGGTGGGCGGCCGCGTGGCGGATAACGTGGCGACGGATATGCCGGGGCGGCGTGGTGCGCGGTTTTGACGTGATCACCGGCCAGCTGCGTTGGGCATTTGATCCCGGTAAACCGGACCGACCAGAACGCGCCTGCCGATAATGAAACCTTTACCCGCTCCACCCCGAACGTGTGGGCGCCCATGTCTTTACGACCCGCAATCCAACACTGTCTATATGCCAACCGGCAGCGCGGCGGTGGATCTGTGGGGCGTGAAGCACAACGCGCTGGATCGCAAGTTTGGTGCCGCCATGGTGGCGGTGGACGCCAGCACCGGCAAGGTGAAATGGGTCTATCAGACTGTTCACAATGACCTCTGGGACTTTGACGTCCCGATGCAGCCGACCTTTACCGACTTCCCTGCTGCGGATGGGCAAAACCACCCCGGCGCTGATCTTCGGCACCAAATCTGGCCAGTTGTTTGTGCTGGATCGCGCGACCGGTAAGCCGCTGACCGACGTGGAAGAGCGCAAGGTGACGCAGGGGCAGATCCCGAAAGAGATCTACTCCCCGACGCAGCCCTTCTCGGTGGGTATGCCGACCATTGGCGCAGACGTGCTGAAAGAGTCCGATATGTGGGGCGCGACGCCGTTCGACCAGTTGATCTGCCGTATCGAGTTCAAATCCAAACGCTACAACGGCCTGTTTACGCCGCCGGGGGATGACCCGTCGCTGAACCTGCCCGGCTCGTTAGGCGGTATGAACTGGGGCGGTCTGTCGATTGACCCGGTGAACCAGTACCTGTTCATCAACGATATGCGCGTGGGCCTGGAAGTGCAGCTCATCCCGGCCTCCCCGGAGATTCAGGGAGCTAAAAACGACGGCAACGAAGCCGCCGCCATCAGCCGTCCGGTGCCGCTGGCCGGTACGCCGTACGCTATCAACGCCAAAGTGCGCTTTATGTCGCCGGTGGAGATCCCCTGTCAGAAACCGCCGTTTGGCACGCTGACGGCGGTGGATCTGAAAACCCAGAAAATCGCCTGGCAAGGTGCCGGTGGGCACGGTAAAAGATACCGGTCCGTTTGGCGTGAAGATGGGGCTGCCGATCCCGATTGGTATGCCGACCATCGGCGGCACAATGGCCACCCAGGGCGGCCTGGTGTTTATCGCTTCAACGCAGGATTACTACCTGCGCGCGTTCGATACCTCGACCGGGAAAGAGGATGTGGAAAGCCCGCCTGCCGGTGGGGAGCCAGAGTACGCCAATCAGCTACAAAATCGCCGGTGGACGGGAAGCAGTATCTGCTGATCACCGCAGGCGGGGCGCGTAACTCGCCGGATCGCGGTGACTATGTGATTGCCTATAAGCTGCCGTAATTGTTCTGAAACAGCCATCCCTGCGGGGATGGCTTTGCCGAACCAGGCTACTTTTATAAATCACCACATCTGCGGAGATAACAATGAAAGTATTAATGGTTCTCACCTCTCACAGTGACCTGGGCAATACCGGTAAGAAAACGGGCTTCTGGCTGGAAGAGTTTGCCGCCCCGTATTACATCTTCAAAAGATGCGGGAGCCGAAGTGGTGCTGGCCTCCCCGGCCGGTGGTCAACCGCCGCTGGATCCCAAAAGTGATTCAGCCGATTTCCAGACCGAACTGACCCAGCGCTTCAAAGCCGATCCGGCAGCACAGCGTGAACTTGCCAACACCCTGAAGCTCGACAGCGTGCGTCAGGACGATTTCGACACCGTATTCTATCCAGGCGGGCACGGCCCGCTGTGGGATCTGGCGGAGTCACAGACCTCCATCGCGCTGATTGAAGCCTTCAATCGCGCGGGTAAACCCATCGGTTTCGTCTGCCATGCGCCGGGCGTGTTGCGCCATGTGAAGGCCGCCTCTGGCGAGCCGCTGGTGAAGGGCCGTCAGGGTGACCGGCTTTACCAACGGCGAAGAGGCCGACGTCGAACTGACCGACATCGTTCCGTTCCTGGTGGAAGATGAGCTGATTGCCCTGGGCGCTAACTACCAGAAAGGCCCGAACTGGGGCTCCTTTATTGTTGAAGACGGTACGCTGATCACCGGGCAGAACCCGGGCAGTTCCGAAGCCGTGGCAAAAGCACTGGTGGCTGCGCTGCGCTAATCCCCCTGCCTGGCCGCTGGTCGGGCAACCCCTCATGATTTTCGCATAGAGTGTTAAAGGCAAAACGGTGCCGGGCTGGTAGGCTTTTGCGCTTCACACCGGAGATGCTATGAACACGATTATTGACCTGTTTAACGACCATAAAAGCGAGCGCAGCTTTACCGATCGCGCCATTGATGACGCCACCCTCGAACGCATTATTAGCACCGCGTACCGCGCCCCCACCTCCGTGCATTCCCAGCAGGTGTCGGTCATCGTCACACGCGATGCCGAAAAACGCGCGCAGATTTCACAGATCGCGGGCGGCCAGCCGTGGATTGCCAAAGCCCCGGTGTTTATCACCTTTGTGCTGGATATGTATAAAACGGAAGTCGGCATGAAGCTGGCGGGCAAGGAGCAGGTCGCGCATCAGAGCATTGAGAGCCTGGTGGCCGGCGCAACCGACGTGGGTATTGCCCTCGGTTCCGTGATGGCAGCAGCCCGCTCTGAAGGGCTGGGGATCGTGCCGATTGGCGGGATTCGTCTGCGTCCACAGGAATTGATAGAGCTGCTTGACCTACCGGAACACACCTTCCCGGTGGCGGGCGTGGTGATTGGCCACGTTGATGTTCCTTCGCATCACAAACCGCGTCTCCCGCTGGAGACCTTCCGTCATGACGAAGCCTATATTACCGACGGGCTGGAAGCCAAAATCACCCGCTACAATCAGCAGATGACCGAACACTGGCAGGCCATTAACCGTACCGACGGTGATACCTGGAGTGAAAGCGTGAGCGGTTATTACCAGCACATTTACTTCCCGGACGTGCTCCCGGCCCTCATTAAGCAGGGCTTCGGCGTAGATAAGTAACGTGTAAAATTGCCGGGTGGCGCTGCGCTTACCCGGCAACATGCCTGAATCAGGTTGGCATTGAGAAGGTCGTGACTTTATTGGTCTGCGGATCGATTGAGATAATGCAGATAGCGTAGTTGCCGCCAAGACGGTCTTTACGATCGGAAATGCGCAGGTTGTAGGTCTCGGAGAAAGAGGTATAGCCCGAGGAGTTGGTCTCGTTCAGCTTGAAGCCAACAATCTGTTCAAAATAGTCACGGGATTTACCCACGCTGGTTTTGCACTGTTCATTGGTGATGGTGCCAGGCTGTTTTGCCGCCGCGGTGGTTTGCGCACCGGTAGAGGATTTTGGCGTAAGGGCTGAATTGACCGCTTTCATCCCGTCACTCATGTTTTTCTGGAAATCGGCGCACGAGGCAGAAAGTAAAACCATGCCGCATAAAAGAAGCTTTTTCATTGTAATCCTTACAATATTTAACGTTATTTAACGGTTAATCATTATAATTTTTACAAAGAGTTTACTCCAGCAACCCTTTTATGCGGCATTTTATAACTCACTGAATAGAAATAGTTTTTCTATTCTGTTATACAAAAATTGGTAGGTTATCCTTTAATCCTCGGATCCAACGCGTCTCGCAGCCCATCTCCCAACAAATTAAACGCCAGCACGGTAAAGAAAATCGCCAGGGCTCGGGAAGAGCGCCACATGCGGGGCAATCACCATATCGGCCCGCGCCTCGTTGAGCATCCGCTCCCCACTCCGGGGTCGGCGGTTGCGCGCCCAGACCTAAAAACGACAGGCTGGCGGCCCGAGATAATCGACACCCCGATACGCATGGTGAAATAGACCCACGATAGAGGAGACGGTGCCCGGCAGAATATGGTTAAACAGGATTGTGGTATCGCTGGCCCCAATGCTGCGCGCCGACTCGATAAAGGTCTGCTGTTTTAGCACCAGCGTATTGCCGCGCACCAAGGCGGGCGAAGGCCGGAATCGAGAAGATCGCCACGGCGATGATCACGTTCGCCATGCCGTTGCCCATCACCGCCACCACCGCAATAGCCAGCAGAATGCCAGGGAAAGCAAAGAGCACATCGCAGATGCGCATGATGATCCGATCCCACCAGCCCTCGTAATAACCGGCCAGCAGGCCCAGCACCGTGCCGATGGCTGCGCCAATCAGTACCGCAAAGACCCCGGCGGCGAGCGAGATCTGCGCCCCCATCAGCACCCGGCTGAAGATATCGCGTCCAAGAGAATCTACGCCGAACCAGTGCATTACCGACGGACCTTCGTTCAGACGGTCGTAATCGAAGTAATTTTCCGCATCAAAGGGGACGATCCATGGGGCCAGCACCGCCACCAGGATCAGCAGCAGGACAAACAGCCCGGCGGTCATCGCCACCGGCTGCTTACGAAAGCGCCGCCAGAATTCATGCCACGGAGTGCGGATCTGATCCGGTTTAAGTCCCGGCATGGCCTTTAACATGGCCTGCCGACGCCAGTTTAACAGTCGCATCTTACTTGTACCTGATAGCGGGATTAATGGCGGCATAGAGCACATCCACCACTAAGTTGATAAGAATAAATTCCAGCGAAAAAAGCAGCACTTCCGCCTGGATCACCGGGTAGTCGCGCATGTCGACAGAATCGACCCAGCAAACGCCCTAACCCCGGCCAGTTGAAGACCTTTTCCACCACGATCGAGCCACCGAGCAGGAAGCCGAACTGCAGTCCCATCATGGTCACTACCGGGATCATCGCATTACGCAGACCGTGCTTGAGGATCACCCACTTCTCCGCTGACCCCCTTTGCCCGGGCGGTTCGCATATAGTCTTCGTTCAGCACGTCAACGAAGGAGGCGCGGGTGAAGCGCGCCATCACCGCCGCCACCGCCGCGCCGAGGGTCAGCGAAGGCAGAATGTAGTGCCGCCAGCTGTCCGCGCCCACGGTGGGGAGCCAGCCCAGCTCGACGGAGAAGATCTGCATTAGCAGCATCCCCAGCGCAAAAGCCGGGAAGGAGATCCCGGTGACCGCCAGCGCCATGCCCAACCGGTCCGGCCAGCGGTTACGCCAGACTGCCGCCACAATTCCGGCCATCAGGCCAAACAGCACCGCCCAGGCCATGCTGGCGAGGGTCAGCCAGAAGGTGGGCATAAAGCGGCTGGCAATCTCCTCGGAAACGGGACGACGGGAGACCATCGAGGTACCAAAGTCCCCCTGCACGACACTGGTAATGTAGTGCCAGAACTGCCGGTAGAGCGGCTGATCCAGCCCCAGTTGCTTACGCACCAGCTCGATGACCGTGGCATCGGCTTCCGGGCCGGCAATCAGCCGCGCCGGATCCCCCGGCAGCAGATGAACGAATAAAAAGACCAGCACCGCCACAATCAGCAGCGTCGGGATCAGCCCCAGCAGGCGTTTAATCACATAATTCAGCATGCACATTCCTCTCATCCCGCAGGCGTACACCTGCGGGAATGAGTGCTTTATTTCAGATCCGCGTCGTCAAAGCTAAAGCCGGTATCCGGCATGATGTAAAAGCCGGTCAGCGCCTTGTTGTGCGCCGAGACCAGTTTTTCGACCACCAGCGGTATCCACGGTGACTCCTTCCAGATCGTATCCTGTGCATCCCTGTACAGTTTCGCTTTCTCTTCCGGTTGGGGTGGTTTTCAGCGCCTCCGTCAGGTCTTTATCCACCTGCGGATTGCTGTAGAACGCGGTGTTGAACAGAGTTGGCGGCCAGTTTTGCGAGGCAAACAGCGGCGACAGCGCCCAGTCGGCTTCGCCGGTGGAGGCCGACCAGCCGGTGTAGAACATCCTCACCCCGCTCTCTTTCTGCCCTTTGCCTTCCACTTCGGCGGCACGCTGCCCGGCATCCATCGCCGTGACCTGCACCTTAATGCCCACCTGCGCCAGCTGCTGCTGGGTGAATTGCAGCACCTTCTGGGCGGTACTGTGATTGTGCGACGACCACAGCGTGGTGCTGAAACCGTTCGGGAAGCCCGCCTCTTTCAGCAGCGCACGCGCTTTTGTCGGATTATATTCCCACGGATGATACTGCTGGGAGTACGCAATGGACGGTGGCACCACGCCCGTTGCCGGGGTCGCATACCCGGCAAAGGCCACCTTCACCAGTGCCTCACGGTTGATGGCGTAGTTAATCGCCTCGCGCACTTTCGGGTTATCGAACGGTTTTTGCGTGACGTTCATGCTGATGTAACGCTGCATGATCGACGGGCTGGCGACCAGCTCCAGCTTGCTGTTTTTCGCCAGCAGCGCCGCCTGCTCGTACGGGATCGGGAAGGCAAATTGCGCTTCGCCGGTCTGCAACATGGCGGCGCGGGTGTTGTTATCCACCACCGGACGCCAGGTGATGGTGTCCAGCTTCGGCAGCCCCTGCTGCCAGTAACCGGCGAACTTTTTCACCTTCACAAAGTCGGTCTGATTCCAGGTCACCAGCTCATACGGCCCGGTGCCGACCGGATGGAAGCCAATCTCTTTGCCGTATTTTTTCAGCGCGTCGGGGGAGATCATCGCCGTGGCCGGGTGGGCCAGAATATTGATAAAGGCCGAGAACGGCTCTTTCAGGGTGATTTTTACCGTGGTGGGATCGACGGCCTCGGTGCTGGCGATGTTTTTATACAGGTTATAGCGCTTAAGGCTGTTTTCCGGGTTGCTGGCGCGATCGAGGTTGACCTTCACCGCTTCAGCGTTGAAGTCGGTGCCGTCCTGGAACTTCACGCCGCTGCGCAGCTTAATGGTGTAGACCAGCCCATCGTCCGAGACGGTGTAACTCTCAGCCAGCACGTTTTTCAGCTGCATCTCTTTATCGAGACCAAACAGCCCCTGATAAAACGACTTCGCCACCGCCTGTGACAGGGTGTCATTAGCGTCATACGGATCCAGGGTGGTGAAGTTGGAGGCCACCGCCACCACCACGTCTTTTGCTGCGAAGGCCGGCGTGGCCGCCAGGGCTGCCGTGACGCTCGCGGCTAACAGCCATTTGCGAGCAACATATTTTGTCATTGTTGTGTTCTCCTGTTGTTCCCTGCTGTCGTGATTTATAGATGTTTAAAGGCATTATCCTGGCGCGGCGGTGCGACGAAGTGGCCGGGGCCAACCTCCCGCAACACCACGCGCTCGGTGGATTCTCCCCGCTTACGAATGTTGCCCGGCAGCTCGTCCTGCAGCAGCACCCGCCGGGCCTGACGATGGGCCGGATCGGCCACCGGCACCGCCGCCATCAGCTTGCGGGTGTAAGGGTGCTGCGGGTTTTCAAACACCGCCCGACGCGGGCCAATCTCGACGATCTGCCCGAGGTACATCACCGCCACCCGGTGGCTGATGCGCTCCACCACCGCCATGTCGTGCGAAATAAACAGAAATGCGATGCCCATCTCCCGCTGCAAATCGAGCAGCAGATTGATGATCTGCGCCCGGATGGAGACATCCAGCGCCGAGACCGACTCGTCGGCAATGACCACTTTTGGATTGAGCGCCAGCGCGCGGGCGATGCAGATTCGCTGTCGCTGGCCGCCGGAAAATTCATGGGGATAGCGCCAGGCGTGCTCCGGCTTCAGGCCGACACGCTCCAGCAGCCACGCCACCCGCCGCTGGGCGGCATCGCCATCCAGCAGGTTATGCACCCGCAGCGGCTCCATAATCGAATAGCCCACCGTCTGGCGGGGATCGAGGGAGGCGTAAGGATCCTGGAAAATAAACTGAATATCCCGCCGCAGGGGTTGCAGTTGCCCGGCCGGCAGGGTGTCGATGCGCTTACCGTTAAAGGTGATGGTGCCCTCCTGGGCCTCCACCAGCCGCAGCAGCGCCCGTCCGGTGGTGGACTTGCCGCTGCCGGACTCGCCCACCAGCGACAGCGTCTCGCCGGGCCATAAATCAAAACTGACATTTTCTACCGCATGCACTTCCCGCTTAACCCGGTTCAACAGGCCGCCACGCAGCGGAAATCGGGTGACCAGGTCGCGCACCTGTAAGATGGGGTCACCGGGCACCACCGTATCCTGTTCGGTTTCGGCCTCCTGAAAACCCGGATTCGTGAGGGAGATCAGTGGAAAACGGCGCGGTAAATCACTGCCGTTCATTGCCCCCAGTCGCGGCACCGCGGCCAGCAGCGCCCGGGTATAGGGGTGCTCAGGCGTGTGGAAAATCTGTTCTACAGTGCCGGTTTCGACCGCCTCGCCCTGGTACATCACCAGCACCCGGTCGGCGATATCCGCCACCACGCCCATATCGTGAGTGATAAAAATCACCCCCATCTCCATCTCGTCCTGCAACACTTTGATCAGCTGCAGAATTTGCGCCTGAATGGTGACATCCAGCGCGGTGGTCGGCTCATCGGCAATCAGTACCGCCGGACGACAGGAGAGCGCCATGGCGATCATCACCCGCTGGCGCATCCCGCCAGAGAGCTGATGCGGGTAGCGTCCCAGAATGGCGTCGGCCTCCGGGATCCGCACCTGCTCCAGCATACGTCTGGCTTCAGCCAGCGCCTCATCGCCGCTCAGCCCCTGGTGCAGGCGGATCGACTCGGCAATCTGCTCCCCTACCGGGAAGACCGGATTGAGCGAGGTCATCGGCTCCTGAAAAATCATGGCGATGTCAGCACCACGCACGCTGCGCACCTGGGAGGAACTGAGGGTGGTGAGATCGCTCACCTGGCCATTGCGGCGGCGCAGCAGCAGGCTGTCGCATGCCACCAGCCCGCCGGACTGTTCAATCAGGCGCATCAGCGACAGGGCGGTCACCGACTTACCGGAGCCGGACTCGCCGACGATCGCCAGCGTCTCGCCGCGTTTCAGCGAAAAAGAGAGATTTTTTACCGCCGGGATCGGTTGCCGTTCGTCGGGAAAGGCGACATTCAGGTTGCGCACCGCCAGCACCTGCTGGCGGTCAAGTTCATCGCTGTGTGACACCCTTTCCCCCTTATTCACGGTAAATGCCGGTGCTCGGCGTATCGCCGGCATAGCCCCAGGCGCGGTACATCCCTTCGCTGTTAAAGGGCAATGCCACGTTACCCTCGCGATCGACGGCAATCAGCCCGCCGCTGCCTTCGAGCGCCGGGAGTTTTTCCATTACCACCCGCTCGCAGGCTTCGGCGAGGCTTAAGCCGCCGTAGTCCATCAGCGCGGCGATGTCGTAGGCGGCCAGGGTGCGAATAAACACTTCGCCAGTGCCGGTACAGGAGACCGCCACGCTGGCGTTATTGGCATAGCAGCCCGCACCGGGCAACGGGCTATCGCCCACCCGACCGGGAAGTTTATTGGTCATGCCGCCGGTGGAGGTGGCGGCGGCCAGGTTTCCGGCCTTATCCAGCGCCACCGCGCCAACGGTACCCATTTTCGTGGTTTCATCCAGCGGGGCCGAATGGTCAAGTCGGGTTTCATCCGCGTCACGCGCGGCCAGCAGTTGCTGATAGCGTTCGGGGGTGGAAAAAAGGTCTGGCGAGACTGCTTCCATGCCGTGTTCGAAGGCGAATTTCTCGGCCCCCTCGCCCACCAGCAGCACGTGCGGACTTTTCTCCATCACCAGACGCGCGGCCAGCACCGGGTTGCGCAGATGGCTGACTCCGGCCACCGCGCCCGCTTTCAGGGTAACGCCGTCCATCACGCAGGCATCCAGCTCATGGGTTTCGTCGCGGGTAAATACCGAACCGATACCGGCGTTGAACAGCGGGCACTCTTCCAGCAGGCGTACCGCTTCGGTGACCACATCCAGCGCGCTCTCCCCCGCCTCCAGCATCCGCTGGCCGGTTTCTACTATCGACGAGAGCGCCTCAATGTAGCGCCTCTCCTGTTCATGACTGAGCTGTGCGCGGGTAATCGCCCCTGCGCCGCCGTGGATTGCGATGACTGCATTCCCCATCTACTTCACCTTTACGCGCGTAATTACCGCTTTTTCTATAAATATCATTATTGTTGCAGGAACTTCAGATGATTTTTGAATATAGAAAGACGTCACTGTGATGTAAAGGCTAAGCCCATGGTGTCATACAGTTAAGGGCACTTTTCTGCCATAATGGCCGCCTTCGTTATTCTCTTGCTGGAGTGACCCATGGATTTTACCGCCGGACTGATGCCGCTTGAGACGGCACTCGCACAGATGCTCGATCGAATTTTACCGCTGTCAGACCAGGAAACGCTGCCGCTGCTGCGCTGTTTTGGTCGCGTGACCGCCGCCGACATCGTTTCGGCCCCTTAACGTACCGGGCTTTGATAACTCGGCGATGGACGGTTATGCCGTGCGGCTGGCCGATCTGGCGGCGGGCAATGCGCTGCCGGTGGCGGGTAAAGCTTTTGCCGGTCAACCCTTCCAGGGCGAGTGGCCTGCCGGAAGCTGTATCCGCATTATGACCGGCGCCCCGGTGCCAGCGGGCTGTGACGCAGTGGTGATGCAGGAAGAGACCGAGCAGACTGACGACGGCGTGCGGTTTATCGCCAGCGTGAAGCCGGGGCAGAATATCCGCCGCAGCGGGAGGACATTACCCTGGGCGCGACCGTCTTCCCGGCGGGCACCAGGCTGACCGCGGCTGAACTGCCGGTGCTGGCCTCGCTGGGTATTGCGGAGATTGCCGTGGTGCGCAAGGTGCGGGTGGCGCTGTTCTCCACCGGTGACGAGCTGCAACTGCCGGGCCAGCCGCTGGCCGAGGGGCAGATCTACGACACCAACCGGCTGGCGGTACACCTGATGCTGGAGCAACTGGGCTGCGAGGTGATCAACCTTGGGATTATCCCGGACGACCCAGAAAAACTGCGCGCCGCCTTTATTGAAGCGGATCGCGTGGCCGACGTGGTGCTCAGCTCCGGCGGCGTGTCGGTGGGCGAAGCGGATTACACCAAAACGATCCTCGATGAGTTGGGCGAGATCGGCTTCTGGAAGCTAGCCATTAAGCCGGGCAAACCTTTCGCCTTTGGCAAGCTGCCGGACAGCTGGTTCTGCGGCCTGCCGGGGAACCCGGTCTCTGCGGCGCTCACGTTCTACCAACTGGTGCAGCCGCTGCTGGCGAAGCTCTCCGGTAACCGGGCGCACGCCCTGCCTGGCCCGCCAGCGCGTGCGTACCGCCACCCGCCTGAAAAAATCACCGGGACGTCTCGACTTCCAGCGCGGCATTCTGGCGCGTAACGCCGACGGCGAGCTGGAGGTAAGCACCACCGGCCATCAAGGCTCGCATATTTTCAGCTCCTTCAGCCAGGGTAACTGCTTCATCGTGCTTGAGCGCGAGCGCGGCAACGTGGAAGCGGGTGAATGGGTTGAGGTTGAGCCGTTTAACGCGCTGTTTGGGGGCTAACCATGGCGGTGGAACTGAGCGACCAGGAGATGCTGCGCTACAACCGTCAGATTGTGCTGCGCGGCTTTGATTTCGACGGTCAGGAAGCGTTAAAAGCGGCGAATGTGCTGGTGGTCGGTCTCGGGGGATTAGGCTGTGCCGCAACGCAGTATCTGGCTGCTGCGGGCGTGGGCCGCATGACGCTGCTCGATTTCGACACGGTGTCGCTCTCCAACCTGCAACGCCAGACCCTGCACAGCGATGCCACCCTCGGCGAGCCGAAAGTGGAGTCGGCCCATGCGTCGCTGATGCGCATCAACCCTAACGTGCAGTTCACCCTGCTGAATGCCCTGCTGGATGAACCTTCGCTATTGGCGCAGATTGCCCATCACGATCTGGTGCTGGATTGCACCGATAACGTCGCTATTCGTAATCAGCTTAACGCGGGCTGTTTTGTCCATAAAACCCCGCTGGTCTCCGGGGCGGCGATCCGTATGGAAGGACAGGTAAGTGTCTTTACCTATGCCGAAGGCGAACCCTGCTACCGCTGCCTGAGCCGCCTGTTTGGCGAAAACACCCTGACCTGCGTCGAGGCAGGCGTGATGGCACCGCTGGTGGGGGTGATCGGGTCGATGCAGGCGATGGAGGCCATTAAGGTGTTGACCCGGTACGGCACGCCCGCGGCGGGAAAAAATCGTGATGTACGACGCCATGACCTGCCAGTTCCGCGAGATGAAGCTGATGCGTCATCCGGGGTGTGAGGTGTGCGGAGGTTAAAGCAAACGGCAACCTGCAGGTTGCCGTTTTAGTGTTTTCTCCCTCTCCCTGAGGGAGAGGGTTGGGGTGAGGGCATCAGGCCGCCCCATCAAATCGACGTCCGCCCGAACGCCCCCTGCCAGTCCTGCTCAAACTTCGCAATCGCCGCATCCACTGCCGGAGAGGTGATTAACTGCTGGGCCACGTCGAGCGGCAGGGTAATGGACTCACAGCCCGCCAGCAGGCAATCCAGCGCCTGGCGCGGGGTTTTGAAGCTCGCCGCCAGCACTTTTGACTGCGGCACGTGGAGCGTCAGCAGCTGCTGTAACTCGGCCACCGTCTGGATCCCATCTCCGCCCTGCGCATCCACGCGGTTCACATAGGGGGCGACATACTCCGCCCCCGCCAGCGCCGCCATCATCCCCTGCGCCGCGCTGTAGACCGCCGTCCCGAGGGTCGGCACCCCTTGCGCTTTCAGCATTTTGATCGCCGCCAGCCCTTCCGCTGTGACGGGCACTTTTACCACCAGATCCGCAACGATGGCGCGCAGCTTGAGGGCATCTTCCACCATCCCTTCTGCGGTCGTCGCCATGACCTGAGCAAACAGGCGGCCCTGACCCCCCATCGCCTCCTGCAACTGAGGCAGTAACACCTCCAGCGGCGTTTTACCTGCGGCAACAATGCTTGGGTTGGTGGTTACGCCTGCCAGCGGCAACACGCGGGCCAGTTTTTTAACAGCCAGAACATCAGATGTGTCGAGATACAGTTCCATGATGGGGTCCTCAAAAATGACGATGCCGTAACCCTACACGGCAAAACCTGCGTCGGGGTTGATTTGCGTCAAGATAACCTTCATTCGAAAGTCATTTAATCTTCATACGCAACAAGAGGCGACATTATGATCTTCAACATTCAGCGTTACTCGACCCATGACGGCCCCGGTATTCGTACCGTGGTATTTATGAAAGGCTGCTCGCTGGGCTGCCGCTGGTGTCAGAACCCGGAAAGCCGCGCGCGGTCGCGGGACCTGCTGTTCGACGCTCGCCTGTGTCTGGAGGGGTGCAACCTCTGTCAGCAGGTGGCGCCTGATGTCATTGACCGCACGCTGAATGGGCTGGTGATCCACCGCGAAAAACTCGACGATACCTGTCTGGATGCCCTCACCCACTGCTGCCCAACCCAGGCACTGACCGTCTGCGGAGAAGAAAAGCAGGTGGAGGAGATCATGTCCACCGTGCTGCGCGATAAGCCGTTTTACGATCGCAGCGGCGGCGGGATCACCCTCTCCGGCGGCGAGCCATTCATGAACCCGGACCTGGCGCGCCAGCTGTTTCAGGCCAGCCATGAGCAGGGGATCCACACCGCCGTCGAAACCTGCCTGCATGTCCCCTGGCACTATATCGAGCCGTCATTACCCTATATCGATCTGTTTCTCGCCGACCTGAAGCATGTCGGATGGCGCGGTCTTTAAGCAGTGGACGGACGGCTCTGCGAAACGGGTGCTGGATAACCTGAAGCGCCTGGCCGCGGCCGGGAAACCGCTCACTATTCGCGTGCCGCTGATCCCGGGCTTTAACGCCGATGAAGCCTCGATTACCGCCATCACCAATTTTGCCGCCGACGAACTGAACGTCCACGACATCCATTTTCTGCCGTACCACACACTTGGCATGAACAAATATACCCTGCTCGGCCAACCCTACTCTGCCCCAGATAAACCGCTCGATAATCCTGCATTACTGGACTTTGCCCGGCAGTATGCCGCCCAGAAAGGGTTAACCGCGACCTTACGAGGATAATGTTATGACACAGCTGAATCTTACTACCCTGAGCGATCGCATTAAGGCGCACAAAACGGCTCTGGTCCACATCGTTAAGCCGCCGGTCTGTACCGAGCGTGCCCAGCACTACACCGAAATGTACCAGCAGCATATGGATAAGCCGATCCCGGTACGTCGTGCGCTGGCGCTGGCGCACCACCTGGCGCAGCGCACTATCTGGATCAAACATGATGAGCTGATCATCGGCAACCAGGCAAGCGAAGTGCGCGCCGCGCCGATCTTCCCGGAATATACCGTCTCGTGGATTGAAAAAGAGATCGACGACCTGGCCGACCGTCCGGGCGCGGGCTTTGCGGTGAGCGAAGAGAACAAACGTGTGCTGCATGAACTCTGCCCGTGGTGGCGCGGCCAGACGGTGCAGGATCGCTGCTACGGCATGTTCACCGATGAGCAGAAAGGGTTGCTGGAAACCGGCATTATCAAAGCGGAAGGCAATATGACCTCCGGCGATGCGCATCTGGCGGTGAACTTCCCGCTGCTGCTGGAAAAAGGGCTCGACGGCCTGCGCGCGAAAGTGGCCGAACGCCGCTCGCGCATCAACCTGACGGTGCTGGAAGATCTGCACGGCGACCAGTTCCTGAAAGCAATTGATATCGTCCTGGACGCGGTGAGCCTGCATATCAAACGCTTTGCCGATCTGGCCCGTGAGATGGCCTCGACCGAAACCCGCGAAAGCCGCCGCGACGAGCTGCTGGCGATGGCGGAAAACTGCGATGTTATCGCCCACGAGCCGCCAAAAAACCTTCTGGCAGGCGCTGCAGCTGTGCTACTTCATCCAGCTGATCCTGCAGATTGAGTCCAACGGCCACTCGGTGTCGTTTGCCCGTATGGACCAGTATCTCTACCCGTACTACCGCCGTGACGTGGAGCTGAACCAGTCCCTGGATCGCGAGCACGCCATTGAGCTGCTGCACAGCTGCTGGCTGAAGCTGCTGGAAGTGAACAAGATCCGCTCCGGCTCCCACTCTAAAGCCTCTGCCGGTAGCCCGCTGTACCAGAACGTCACCATCGGCGGCCAGATGCTGGTCAATGACGTGCCGATGGATGCGGTCAATCCGCTCTCCTATGCGATTCTGGAATCCTGCGGGCGTCTGCGCTCCACCCAGCCGAACCTGAGCGTGCGCTACCATGCGGGCATGAGCAATGACTTCCTCGACGCCTGCGTGCAGGTGATCCGCTGCGGCTTCGGGATGCCAGCCTTTAACAACGATGAGATTGTCATTCCTGAGTTCATCAAACTCGGCATCGAAAAAGCGGATGCCTACGATTACGCCGCCATCGGCTGCATCGAAACCGCCGTCGGCGGCAAGTGGGGCTACCGCTGCACCGGGATGAGCTTTATCAACTTTGCCCGCGTGATGCTGGCGGCGATGGAAGGTGGCCGCGACGCCACCAGCGGCAACGTGTTCCTGCCGCAGGAAAAAGCGCTGTCGGCGGGCAATTTCAACACCTTCGACGAGGTGATGGCCGCCTGGGATAACCAGATTAAATACTACACCCGTAAATCCATCGAGATTGAGTACGTGGTGGACACCATGCTGGAAGAGAACGTGCATGACATTCTCTGCTCGGCGCTGGTAGACGACTGCATTGAACGCGCGAAGAGCATCAAGCAGGGTGGCGCGAAATACGACTGGGTATCCGGCCTGCAGGTAGGCATCGCCAACCTCGGCAACAGCCTGGCGGCGGTGAAGAAACTGGTCTTCGACCAGGGCGCGATTGGTCAGCAGCAGCTGGCGGCGGCACTGGCCGATGATTACGAAGGGCTAACCCACGAGCAGCTGCGCCAGCGTCTGATCAACGGCGCACCGAAGTACGGTAATGACGATGACAGCGTGGATCTGCTGCTGGCGCGTGCCTATCAGACCTACATCGAAGAGCTGAAGCAGTACCATAACCCGCGTTACGGCCGCGGCCCGATTGGCGGGAATTACTACGCCGGGACGTCGTCTATCTCTGCCAACGTGCCGTTTGGGGCGGCCACCATGGCGACCCCGGATGGACGTAAAGCGCACACCCCTCTCGCGGAAGGGGCCAGTCCGGCTTCCGGCACTGACCATCTGGGGCCAACCGCGGTTATTGGCTCTGTCGGGAAACTGCCGACCGAAGCGATCCTCGGTGGCGTGCTGCTGAACCAGAAACTTAACCCGGCGACGCTGGATAATGACAGCGACCGCCAGAAGCTGATGGTGCTGCTGCGTACCTTCTTCGAGGTGCATAAAGGCTGGCACATCCAGTACAACATCGTCTCCCGCGAAACGCTGCTGGAAGCGAAAAAACACCCGGACCAGTATCGTGATCTGGTGGTGCGTGTGGCGGGGTATTCTGCGTTCTTCACCGCCCTGTCACCGGATGCGCAGGACGATATTATTGCGCGTACCGAGCATACGTTGTAACGGTGTATTCCCTCTCCCCGGCTCTCTCCCACGGGGAGAGGGAAAACACTAAAAACGGCAACCTGGGTTGTAATGACCAGTCAGCTAAAGCCCGGCGGATTGTTCCGTTCACCTCATGTTCAGCAGAATATGGCATTACACAACCCGTGAACGTGACAAGGGGGGCCGCCGGTCCCCCCTAGTCAATCCCCGCGGCCCGCAATGAAACCGGTGCTTCGCACTGCGCTCACCTCCCGACCGGCTGCCTGCGGTCGGCTCAACTCGACATCCTGTCTCGATTCGCCTCTGGCCGCCATCCCTGGCGTCCAGCCCTTGTCATCCGGTCTCCGGTTCGCCGGTTTCAGCGGGGACTCAACACCGGTGCCCCTTTCAGGCGACTGAGAAGCTTGAGGGAGCGTGAATCCGGCTGAAAATCGACGAAGCGTTTCCGGAAGGCCGGGGCGAGGCGCAGGGACGCGCCGAGAGGGCATAGCCTGCAGGGATGCAGGCTGGTGCCCGACCCGAAAGCCTGAAGGAATAAGCTGAGTGCACCGCGAAGCGGCAATTTTCTTTGCCGGGAGCCGGGGTAGCCAGGGGGGAGGCGGCGAGCCCCCCTGGCACGTTCACCGCAGCGGAAGGGGCATAAAGCAGAGGTGCTTTAGTGAACGGAACCTGTCCACTTCAGTCATTCAGAAATACCGAATTGCTTAACTGACTGGCATCACAACCCAGGTTGCCGTTTCGCTTTTACTTTCGAATGAAATTAAATTTGTGGTTTTAGTCACATTGTTATTAGAATGTTGCTGGTCGCAGTAACATCCAGGAGCGCAATGTATGACCGTTAAAGTTATCGTCACAGATATGGACGGAACTTTTCTTAATGACGCCAAGCAGTACGATCGTGACCGCTTTCAGGCGCAGTTCCAGCAACTTCAGGCCCGTAATATTGAGTTCGTTGTCGCCAGCGGCAACCAGTATTACCAGCTTATCTCCTTCTTCCCGGAGCTGAAATCGCAGATCTCCTTCGTGGCGGAAAACGGCGCGCTGGTGTTCGATCACGGCGAGCAGATTTTCCACGGCGAGCTGACGAAGCACGAGTCGCAGATTGTGATCGGCGAGCTGCTGAAAGATAAATCCCTGAATTTCGTCGCCTGCGGTCTGGAAAGCGCGTACGTCAGCGACCAGGCACCCGAGGCCTTCGTCGCGCTGATGTCGAAACACTATCACCGCTTAAAGCGCGTCAGCGACTATCGCGACATCGACGATGTGCTGTTTAAATTCTCCCTGAACCTGCCCGACAGCGATATCCCGAACCTGATTGACGCCCTGCATGTTTTCGCTCGACGGCATCATGAAACCGGTGACCCAGCGGGTTTTGGTTTTGTCGATCTGATTATCCCCGGCCTGCATAAAGCCAACGGCCTCAGCCGTCTGCTGAAGCGCTGGAATATCTCCCCGCAGGCATGTGTGGCGATTGGCGACAGCGGTAACGACGCCGAAATGCTGAAATTCGCCCACTACTCCTTTGCTATGGGAAATGCTGGCGAGAGCATTAAAGCCATCACCCGCTACCAGACCGACGACAACAACCATCAGGGCGCGCTGAACGTGATTCAGGCCGTCCTCGATAACACCCCGCCTTTCAGCCACTGATCCTCTCGCCGGAGCCTGCTCCGGCGAATCTCCCTTTCTCTCCGGGTTGTGCACTTCATCAAGTTATTTAACTTGCTTTAACTTATTTTTAACCTAAAGTATCACTTGTAATTACTTTTACTTTCGAATGAAAGATAAGCGAGGCTGTTATGACCTTAACCTTTACCAGTGAAACTTTGCCTTCAGACCACAAGGCCGCGATTCGCCAGATGAAACGCGAGCTGCGGGCGCAGATCGGTGACGTGCAGGCGGTGTTCGATCGTTTGAGCGATAAAATTGCCAGCCGCGTGGCAGAAATTAACGCGCTGAAAAGCAAAGGCGATCCCGTCTGGCCGGTGATCCCGTTTGCCGACGTGCAGAGCGGTAACATCAGCCAGGAGCAGCGCGAGGCGGTTAAGCGTCGCGGCTGTGCGGTGATCAAAGGTCATTTCCCCCGTGAGCAGGCGCTGGCGTGGGACAACGCGATGCTCGACTATCTCGATCTCAACCGTTTTGATGATGTCTATAAAGGCCCGGGAGATAACTTCTTTGGCACCCTCACTGCCTCCCGCCCGGAGATCTACCCGATCTACTGGTCGCACGCGCAGATGGAAGCCCGTCAGAGCGAAGAGATGGCCCAGGTGCAGTCGTTCCTGAACCGTTTATGGACGTTTGAGAGCAACGGCAAACAGTGGTTTAACCCGGACGTGAGCGTGATCTACCCGGACCGCATCCGTCGCCGTCCACCGGGCACCACCTCCGAAAGGCCTCGGCGCACATACCGACTCCGGCGCCCTGGAGCGCTGGCTGCTTCCGGCCTATCAGCAGGTCTTTGCCCGGGTATTCGATGGCAATGTCGATCAATACGATCCGTGGAATGCCGCACACCGTACCGAAGTGGAAGAGTACACCGTGGATAACACCACCAAGTGCTCGGTGTTCCGTACCTTCCAGGGCTGGACGGCGCTCTCCGACATGATCCCGGATCAGGGGCTGCTGCACGTGGTGCCGATCCCGGAAGCGATGGCGTATATCCTGCTGCGTCCGCTGCTGGATGATGTACCGGAAGATGAGCTGTGCGGCGTGGCACCCGGGTCGCGTCCTGCCCGATTTCCGAGAAGTGGCACCCGCTGTTGATTGAAGCGCTGACCAGCATTCCGGCGCTGGAAGCCGGGGATTCCGTGTGGTGGCACTGCGATGTGATCCACTCGGTGGCACCGGTAGAGAACCAGCAGGGCTGGGGCAACGTGATGTACATTCCGGCGGCCCCGATGTGCGAGAAAAACCTCGCCTATGCGAAAAAAGGTGAAAGCAGCGCTGGAAACCGGTGCCTCTCCGGGCGACTTCCCGCGGGAGGATTATGAGTCTGACTGGCAGTCACGCTTCACGACGGATGATTTAAATATCCACGGCAAGCGCGCGCTGGGTATGGTGTAAGCTTTGAAGTTATCTCACTGATCCAGAAAGCGAAATACAAACCTGTCATACAGCATTTAAATTGTGGTATGACAGGATTTTTAAATGTTAAATTGGCATGCCAATTTCCCGGACGCCAAAAAAGACGCACTGAGATGTATCAGCGAAACAAGACGTTATCAGGAAAAGTGCGGAGGGTGAAGCGAAAGGAAAGAGGAACGGCCCTCCCCCAACGGGAAAGGGCCAGGCTGAGGACAATTAGTTGTCGATGCCTTTGCTGCGCAGGTAATCTTCGTAGTTACCGCTGAAGTCCACCACGCGCTCCGGCGTAATTTCAATCACGCGGGTCGCCAGCGAGCTCACGAATTCACGGTCGTGTGAGACGAAGATCAGGGTACCCTGATACATCTCCAGCGCCATGTTCAGCGATTCGATTAGATTCCATATCCAGGTGGTTGGTCGGTTCGTCCATCACCAGGATGTTCGGTTTTTGCATCATCAGCTTGCCGAACAGCATACGGCCCTTCTCACCACCGGAGAGCACTTTAGCTGGCTTTTTGATGTCGTCCTGGCTGAACAGCAGACGGCCAAGGAAGCTGCGCACCACCTGCTCGTCATCGCCTTCCGACTTCCACTGGCTCATCCAGTCGAAAACGGTCAGATCGTTATCGAAATCTTCGGCGTGATCCTGCGCGTAATAACCAATCTGCGCGTTCTCGGACCATTTCACGGTGCCGTGATCCGGAGTCAATTCACCCACCAGCGTTTTCAGCATGGTGGATTTACCCACGCCGTTGGCACCGAGGATAGCGATCTTCTCGCCCACTTCCAGCAGCAGGTTGAAGTTCTTGAACAGGGGGCCGTTGTCGAAACCTTTGGTCAGCTCTTCGACGGCTAAGGCGTTACGGAACAGTTTCTTGTCCTGCTCGAAGCGGATGAACGGGTTCTGACGGCTGGACGCTTTCACTTCATCCAGCTTGATTTTGTCGATCTGACGGGCGCGGGAGGTTGCCTGACGCGATTTAGAGGCGTTAGCGCTGAAGCGGCTGACGAAGGATTGCAGGTCAGCAATCTGCGCCTTTTTCTTGGCGTTATCGGCCAGCAGACGTTCACGCGCCTGGGTTGCCGCGGTCATGTATTCGTCGTAGTTACCGGCATACACGCGCAGTTCGCCGTAGTCCAGATCCGCCATGTGGGTGCAGACCATGTTCAGGAAGTGACGGTCGTGCGAGATGATGATCATGGTGCTGTTACGCTCGTTCAGCGTCTGCTCCAGCCAGCGAATGGTGTCGATGTCCAGGTTGTTCGTTGGTTCATCGAGCAGCAGGATGTCCGGGTTAGAGAACAGCGCCTGCGCCAGCAGAACACGCAGCTTCCAGCCTGGCGCGACTTCGCTCATCAGACCATAATGTTGTTCCACCGGAATACCCACGCCCAGCAGCAGCTCACCGGCACGGGACTCCGCAGAGTAGCCGTCCATTTCGCCATACTGCACTTCAAGATCGGCCACTTTATAGCCGTCTTCTTCGCTCATTTCGGCAAGGCCGTAGATGCGATCGCGTTCCTGCTTCACTTCCCACAGCTCACCGTGGCCCATGATCACCGTATCAAGGACGGTGAACGTTTCAAAGGCGAACTGATCCTGACGCAGCTTACCGATGCGCTCGTTCGGATCGAGAGAAACGTTGCCCAGCGTCGGCTCTAAATCGCCGCCGAGGATCTTCATGAAGGTGGATTTTCCGCTACCGTTGGCACCAATCAGGCCGTAACGGTTGCCGCCGCCAAATTTGACGGAAATGTTTTCGAACAGCGGCTTACTGCCAAACTGCATAGTGATATTGTTGCAAAGAAGCAAAATTGGTACTCTCTTGTAAGTTACTGAGGTGTATATGAAACAAAATGGAAAAGCATACTCTTACATAAGATTCTCATCGAAGAAGCAAGAACAAGGCGACTCAGTAAGACGCCAAACAGAACTTGCTGAACAGTATGCACATGCTAATAATCTAATTCTATCAGATAAGAACTTCCAAGATCTCGGAATCTCAGCATTCAAAGAGGGAAACAGGCCTTCGCTTGGAGATATGCTCGAAGCAATTGAGAAAGGTCAAATTGAGCAAGGCTCGACTATCATCATTGAATCGCTGGACCGTCTGAGCCGTCGAGGTATCGATGTCACCCAACAAATCATTAAGTCAATTCTGCAAAACAACGTCTTCATCGCTTCGTTAGTTGATGGCTTATTACTAAACCGGGAATCTGTCAATGATCTAGTAAGTGTCATCAGGATAGCTCTGGCTGCCGATCTTGCACATAAAGAGTCTGAGAAAAAATCTCAACGTTTGCGTGAGACAAAAGCACAACAGCGCAAACGAGCCTTAAACGGTGAAGTCATCAATAAAGTCCTCCCTTTCTGGTTAGAACGAAAACAAGATAAGTTTGTTTTTAGCGAAAGGTTTGACACAGTTAAACGGATTATCGAGTTACGTCGAAAAGGATATGGGACACATAAAATAGCAAAAATATTAAACGATGAATGTCATGCACCATTACGTTCTACTGGATGGAATCATACCACAGTTGGGAAAACGATTAATTCAGTTGCACTTTATGGTGCATATCAAACATCAGAAACGACTAAGAATCGGGAGGTTATTCTTCTTGACATTATAGAAAACTATTACCCTTCCATTATTAATAAAGAAGAATTCATGCTTCTGCAAGCTGATAATAAAAGAAATAAACCTGGGTATAAATCTGACAATAATCCTTTCGCAGGATTATTAAAACATGAGTGTGGTGGAGCACTAGTAAGAAAATTCCACACTGCTTCTGGAAAAACATATCAATATCATGTATGCGCTAGTGCAAGAGATGGCAAATGTAATATTACGAGCAATTTTAAAAATATAGAAATAGCACTTTACCAAATAATGAAAGAACTTAGAATGGTGAAAAAAACCAATTTTGATGAGTCATTATTAGCGGAGAAAGAAACTATAAAAACAAAGATTCAGGAGTTAAATGACATGCTTCTCAAGCTATCGAAAATTCCTGTAAGCGTAATACAAACAATAAGTAATCTTGAAGAAAAACTACTGATAACAGAAGAGAAAATTAAGCACCAAAATAACCTTATCATTTCGGAAAAGTCATTTGATTTTAATCTATTACAGGAGATAAAAAATCCTCAAGAACTAAACTTGATGTTAAAACGCGTAATTGATAAGATTATCATCTTTAATTCCGGTCAAAAATGGAGAATAAAAGTTGCCTACAGAAATAAACATTCGCAGAATTTCCTTTGGGATGGAGAAAAAATTAGCTTCAGATCCGATACTAAAAAGCTCTTAGATTTCATCAAAATGCATACAAGTGCAGATTAAACATCATAAATATATTTTTATTGAACATTGAATGAATTAAGTATAAACACTTCATATTAATATAAATTGTCATTTAAACTAGAGGAAGCTTTAATGAACTCAGTCAAAATCACTCAAGACAGATACAGAATGGTCTATATCGAACGGAACGATGTTGTAATAGTACACGTAGAACCTTATACAGTTTCAGTGCTAACGAGAGAACAAGCAGAAAAATTTGGATTTGATATTTCCCAAATGGATACATATGAACAAATCAGTATAAATGGGAAACCAGAAGATGGATATGAATTGGTTTGAGCATTACAACGAATATTGTGAACCAGCAATAACAAGAAATACCACTAATTTTGACACCTAGAATTGGATAAACAATTAGAAGATATTTTAAATAGTCTTAAATAATTTAGGTGGGAATATAACATATGGAACAAACAATATTCCATATGTTAGATCATTGTAGGTTTAGCATTGATGTTTTTTTTAAAAATCAGTGTTCAACATTCGAGGGGATTTATCGTGCATTATTCACAAGACAGACTTTACTTTTCCTTGTAAGCATCAAATTGCTGACAACAATAGAAACGGTTAGGAATTATTATTGTGGGAGATGAGAACATGGCTCTCCCAAAAGGTTACAGCCATCACACAAAATATAATAGTTAAACGAATAGGTAAATAAAATTGCAAAACTAACCTAAATAATTCTCGCCATCAAATCCTAAATATCTTCTACATTACGCAATCCTAATGATATCGTAAAATATATTTTTATATTTTCAATAAGGCCCCCCCTTTTCATAAATCATTCATAAATTTAATGGTTGCTGTTTTAGCATCAATGTTTAGCTTATTAAATTTCAATACCATCTCAGCCATCACATCATCAATAGTATAGAAATAATTTTCCGGCACATTCAATAACTTAGCAAGTTTGCAGACCATCTCAAAATCCGGAGTATGTCTACCTCGCTCGTACTGATTCATCCTTGCACTTGCTGACGCCTCATCAATACCAGCAAGAACACCAAGTTTTTCTTGTGAAAGCCCAGACCTCAGACGAGCTTCTTTCAACCTTTTTATGATCATATAAACCTCAGCTAAATCTTTTAGCTAAGATTTTCTTAGTTCGGAAATATAAATTTACTAAGTTTTACTTAGTGTGAGTTGCATCTAAGCGGGTATTAAAAGGAAAGGAGCTTTTGTCACTCTTACTAGCATGAACGATTTTTATCTTCGTAACAGAATTTTGTGACCAAACAACCCATGATTACACTAAGTAAAACTTAGTATATAATCACCACAAAACTAAGTATTGCTTAGTAAAAAGGTGCCATGAGGCAAGATCTAAACTCGAACTAGCTGTCTACCGACTAACACCAGTTACTCGGTAGACAAAACCATTAAAGAGAACACTTAGGAGGTTAAAAATTGTACACATACAGTTCTATGTGCTCAGGTGACCAGAACCATAGATGAAGAATATGAGGTCAATGAACCATCAAAAAACTAGATCCCAATCAGAAAATTTAAGTTAGGTTAAAATGCTTAGAAAATCTATTTTAACTCTGGTAGCAATTTCATCTTTAGCAACTCTCACTGGTTGTAATGATGAGCCTATACCAGATTTTAAGTGTTCTTATAAACAATCCGGCAGTGGTGTAACTGATACTAACCTATTCAAAATCCGAAGTATTTCTGATGATGAGAAATACTTTATCTACAAATCAGAGGACAATGGATATAAATTTAAACTCGAAGTAGATCGCCGAACACTGTCAGCAACAATGATAATGACAGAAAACAAGACCAATGAGGTTTTATCTTACTTAACGGGAAATTGTAAATGAAAAGAGTAGTTATAGCTTCATTATTAGTGTTCTCGTTTGGTGCTTCTGCATATTCTGTCAATATGGAAGAACTCACTAACTTCGGTAATCAAATGCGCGATCGATTTTCTCCATCGCTTGGAATACATAAAGCTAATAGTGCACCAACTTGCTTCGCTATCGTGACGAATGAGAAAACAGGTAAAATAACTCGTACCAAGCTGGAATTGGATGGTGAGCATTCACAAAAAGGAACACAGCATACCTACCATGAAGAAGATAACACCGGTAGTACAACAGTCTGGTTCGATAGTCGAACTGGTAAAGGTCAGATATCGATAATGGATAGTCAGGAAGTTATTGCGAGTGGGACGGTAAATAACTGTAAATAAACTAACCTGTTTCATTAACGTCACTATCACGATAGATGCGATCTGCGAAATTATATATGGTCGTATCTATCATGCATCTTCGATGCAGTGGCAAAGCCACACTCTATCTTCTCAGGCTTAGTTAGTAATAATCACTAATTGAAAACCTGTAGAACCATTATACCACTCATTTTTTAAAGCAAATAACAAATACATTAATTAATGACTATCATACATCTTCGATGCAGTGGCAAAGCCACACTCTATCTTCTCAGGCTTAGTTAGTAATAATCACTAATTGAAAACCCTGTAGAACCATTATACCACTCATTTTTTAAAGCAAATAACAAATGCTTCAATTATTTACTATTCAGATGTAGTGGTAGTAAATGCATTATACTTACGATACCACCGTTTTCGTGAAGCAAATTGAACATATTTCGAGCAATGAATTCTGTATCGCTACCAGCTACTTTCCAAGTGCGTTACGCAATGTTGTGCGAGATACTGGTTGACCTAACGTTTTCAAATGAGTCAACATTTGAGCCTCAGTAGCGTTCTGAGCGATTAACTCACTTAGGTTTGTACGAATCATGTCATAACGTTCTAAAGCTTCCTGGCGCCGTTTAGAAGACCTTATCGCTACTGAGCGATGTATAGCTTCATGCTTATAACCATAACTTTTACCCTGCTTCCGTCCATTGGCAAACCCATCTTTGATTCGCTCAGCGATCCGCTTTCGTTCAAAAGTTGCAACTGAAGCCATTATGGTCAAAATCATTTCACCAATCGGGGTAGATACGTCAAGCGCAATATCAAGGATTCTTAACGTGACATTTCGTTTCTGAAGCCATTTAACTGTATTAAGGCAATCAGAAGTATCACGGAATCCGCGATCTAACTTAGCTATAATTATTGTATCACCAGCCTTCAGCTCACATATTAATTTTTGTGCCCCTGGTCTTTGAGAGAACATAATTGAACCAGAAACATTAACATCCGAAAACACTTTTGAAACCTGTGCCTGCGATTGTATTAAATTAATTTGATTATCAGTTGTTCCATTTTCGGAGTCAGATTTAGAAACTCGAGTATATGCATAAATTGTCATAATACTTCTCTCTTTTGAAAAGAGTGTATTATAAACACCTCTTACCGACAAGTACATATTCATTTTAAAATAAGTAAAACCAAATCTTACTAGATATTTGTAAAGTATTTAATGAATATGAATTAATTATATTTACAAAGATGTACTGGAGTACATGTGAAATTAATCAAGTCAATGCAAAGATTACAATAAATTAAACAAATGCATCAATTAGATATAAAAATAATCATCTCCTACCCCATCTAGTTCTCAAAGAAATTAGCGGCAATTAATTAATGGTAAAAATATATATTTTGTAGATTAAAAAAGTCAAAAAAGACAAATAAATAATTTCCTTTACCTTTCCGAGTAAAGAAATAGTTTTTTCAATAATGACATTACACCACGAGTTATCTTTTCTATTAATCAATAATTTCAATTGACTCAGGATTACCTATTTAAAGGTAGCCAATACTTCTCCATGAAATTGTTATTTCCTCGAAATAAATGGCTATGTCCGCCCTCGAAATATCTATTTACGAATCTATTATTATTGAGGCCATAAAAACCTATCCTACCAGCCATTCCAGTATTTGGTACAAGTGCTTCTGAGAGGAATAGAATTTTGTCATCCGAACCACAATCGTTTACAATTCTTGCATTAGTTTTATCTAAAATTAACTTAAAATCAAATTTTGAAGGTAATACACTTCCACTCAGCACAATAAGCCGAACGTTAATTTTTTCATTTTTCTTTAATAGAAAATCATTGATAGCTTTTGTAACTATGTAAGTTCCAAAGCTATGGCAAAAAAACATTATTTCTTTTTTGTGTTCGTTTCGATCTCTAATACTTTTTAGTTGTGCGGCAAAATGCTTAAGCCTTATAGTTCTTAAAAAAGGGATGAAAAAGGATATAACAGTGAAATAACCATATTTATAAGAGTGAAATTCTACTGTATTAACATTTGATTCAACTATCTTTTTCAGCTTCTCCTGCCATTCTCCTTTAGTCCTGATCCCATGAACTGTAATGCATATAATTTTATTTTCAGCAGCATAATTAGAAAGTCTACGAGTCGATTCAAATTGGATAGCTTTCAGCAGAATCCCTTTCCATTCTTTATTTCGCACTGAAGCTTCGATTAACACTTCGCAATGCTCGTCAAATTGCTTACGGAACAATTCAATATCATCGAAATGGGCCGTTATTCCAACAATTTTTCCTGGCTTTAATAAAGTTGGTCTACTTTTTATGTCATTTAATAATGTCAAACCATATTGGGCACGCGGCGATTCATCTCTTTTCGGTAAACCACATCCAGTATCAAAAAATCGAAACAGATACCTCTTAACAAGTCTTTTGCCTTTTGAGTATTTGCCGCGAGGAAAATTTCATTTTCAGATAATCCAACTTTATCAATTAGTAAATTGCTGATTTCTGTTCTGCGAGTGATATTATCATCAACAATCAATACTTTCACTTTCCCAATCCTTTAATTGAATTCACTAACTCGTCTCGCCATTCACTTTTTGTATTACTGTAAAGTATAAATCCCATGCAAGATTCTTTGTATTGACACAAGAGTTCATCTTTCAAAGCTTCATATGAATAGGAATTTACATTATCGCTAAAACTTTTGAATTGTGTGATAAAAATGAATTTAATTCCATTGCGTCTTTTACTCATTTTTCTAGCGAGTTCTTTCCCACCAAAAACTCTAAAATCTCCACCAGAATTAGTAGAGGTTTTATCAAAAGTAGGAAGACTCATATCAAGCAGAATCAATTCGTAATTGAACCTAGTTATCATTTGCCAAGCGGAAGTAAATGAATGACATTCAGTTACTTTTACATCTTGGAATTCTGAATTAATTATCTCAACTATTCTCTTTCTCTTAAATTCGTTATCTTCAACGACTAGAATATTAATATCCATAGGTAATTTCTACCTCGAAGACATCATCGTCATAAGAAGGGGTAATGTTATACGATTTAGATACATTTTTTAAAGCATGAAGACATTTATATAGTCCGGAACCACCATTGTTTAATAGCAAATCACTATCATTCATATTGGTTAGTTTTAATCTAATTTGTTCGAAATGTCCGTTATGCAACAAGCTTATAGCACGCTCCGACATTTGATTAGAAATTGATATTCTAAATTTGTCATTTTCATCTCCGGAGATGTTGATAGTCACGACTAAATTGTCTTTAGAAAACTTATAACTGTTATTCAAAAAATTAATTAAACATAAAACCAGTACATATAAGTGTGATCCTGGTATATAATACTTATCCACTTTGTTGATTTTTACGTTGATTTCACAATTGTTTATTTGTTGAAAACATTTAATTGCCAGTTGAACTAACTTTTCAAGTTCGATATTTTCTAACTGAGTTGATTTTTTTAGAGAAAACCATTCACATACTGTACGAACATGCTCATTTACTTCTGTATTAGATAACTTTATTTCATCTAATAGATCACTCATCGACGTGCCTCTTTTAGCTTGATTTATAGATTCAATTAGTTCCGAATACAGATCGTCTATTTTTGCCGAAAATATTTCATTCAGCTTTAATTTCATGATATATAAACACTTAGCTAGTTTATCATTAAATAACTCAAATATCGATGCCGCGATATCTTCAACAATTTGCTTTTCATCGAGCATATTTTTTATGCATGCAAACTCTTCTAAAGATATGTCAAAAAAGAAAACCCTATCTGGTTCGTCACCATTTAGTGACGTTTTCATCCAGTTTTCAGCTACATCAATCAATTTATTAAAATCAGCGCTGAACTTAACAAGTAATGCATCGATATCGCTTAAAATATTATCATTAATCATATTATAATATTCTAACCAATAATCATTGGACTTATAATTTCCATTTTCATCAAGCTCAGTGATTAGATGTTTGCTTTGAGGAGAAGAACAAATCAAATTACCAAAAAAACCATGTCTAATTTCAGAGCTTAAATTGATATCCAAACCAACTTCTTTATTATTAAAATATTCTACTAATAATGTATTTATTATTCTCCCAACTATAATATTTTTATCACCTTTTAAAACTGTCACATCTTCTATTTGATATTTTATGTCAGAATCAACTACTTCTATTCCACTGTCATCATGATATTTCGTAATAAGGGCCTCAATTTCTTGTTTTCTTTTTCCATATATATGCTTTGTATCAACAAATATCTTAGCATTGTTAAATCTTGCGGCCTCACTATTAATCAAGATTTCATCCACGATATATTTACATTCTTTATCGATATCAGATTGTTTCAAATACCCTAATGATACAAGTTTATTCAGTATTTTGATACGTTCAATTTTAAGATCGTTTTCATCATCAAAGCAACCTAGGTAGTCCATGACATCAGTTTTAGCTATATCATATAAAAAAATGACTTGCTTCTCATCCATTTTATCGTCGATTAATTCGCTCGGCCTTTCAATATTTTGAGCTAAAATATATTCTTCAAAAAATTCGTTAATAACCTCGCTTTTATCTTCATTGCTATATAAATTATAATAATGGGCGCAAATAACTGAATCTAATGAATATATTTTTCTTTCATTAATATAGCTTACAATTTCTTCTAATGGCAGACAAATATTAGAGTTGGGTATTTTTGATAAGTTCGTCTGTCGAATATTCTATCAGCCATTAAAATCATTATTTTTTAGATAGTACTCAACTCTTAATTCTATAGAATCCTTCTTAATACTAGTTACTTTGCTATATGTATGAATCAACTCTAATGCGTTTCTATCATTTTTATCAATAGCTTTTATAGCGGCATACTTGAGTTTCCTAAATGGATCGATTTCTTCCAAAGAATAATTCAAAAACATGGAAGGTGGTGATTCAAGATTGCAGGCTAATGGTGTTAGAGGTGTATGTAAAAATTTAGATTTTTCTATTATTTTAATTTTTCTTTTTTCATCAAAAAAGAATGGTGCTGCTTTCATTATGCTAATTATTATGTGATCAGATAATTCCAAGCTAGAATAAATTATAGACAGATTAATCAATTGCGAAATTGCTTGATTAGAGTCTTTTAAAGAATAAATTGAAATTAAATTATTAATTATATTGAGAAGCAAAGGAGGCAGAGATCGAGGTTTTCTTCCAGCGTAAATATAAGACTTAGCAATTATATTTTACCTTAGTAACCACATCTGTAATAGTAAAAACATTTTCTTCTAAACGGTCCAGGATAGCTGAGTAATTACCTGCTGTATAATCATAAACTTCTTTATCTTTTTCATTACTAGTATGGGTTATTACTTCCTGCTTTATCACATTTATTATATATTGTGAATTACTATAGATATTATAATTACTGAGCTTTTCAAAGAGCGCAAAGAAGATGTCATATTCTTTAGTTATATTCTCTTTTTTTGTAAGCCTATAAATGATTATTTTCTGCAAAGCATCAAAGAGATCTATTAATGGGAGTTTTTGCAACCAGTTAATTTGAGTGTATAAGATCAACGTCATCGTACAGTGGGTATTGCAAACACATTAAAGAATGAAAAGCTGCAATATTTAAAGCTCCTCCTTCAATATACTCTTTGTTTGACCGCCTTACCATAGTTTCAATGGCTGTACTTGCCTCAACACTATGCGATTTCCAGCCACTAACTCTAATTACCTCGTACAAGGTTTCAGATATTTTATTTGTTTTCCATTTTTCTACCAAATCATCAATAAGTTTAAATTCCTTTTTTGCTGTCAAGACAGCTATTCTATAATTTCATTTCCCATAATGACAGGCCTGTTAAAGAATTTATTGCATCTAATTTTTCATATATCCTATCGAAGTCTCCTTTAATAAAAAGATCTTCCATATCTGAACGTATGTCATTTATCTGCTTTAATTTAACATTTTCCTTGGATAAAACTGACTCGAATAAATGCATTAGTCTTCGATCACTGAGATCATTCAGTCCAAGTATTTCCTTGGTCACTAATTCATCTGATGGCATCTTAGACTGATTTAAGAAACTAAAAACCTCTTTATCTTTTAATATTATATCTAATGAATTTACATACTCTTTATCAGTTGATCTTGCGAGGAAGAAATAAAATGCATCTTGTTTTGCTTCATGTTGCGTTTTAGTTAGATCTGAAGGGCTTAAAACGGAAGATACCACTTCATGTGTTTTTACGTGTTCTATTTCTCAAATTGTGTATTCTAAACCTTGGCATGATTTTTCTTCCTCATCAGGATTATGCTGTATTGATAAATTATAATGATTCGCATAATAAGAAATTTTATTTAAGGTGGTAACCCACGGTATTACATGAATCCAAATAGTAACAAAAAGAAACTATTAGTTTGCGCTACCGCCCTCAAAAAAAATTTGCATCTGAATTTTAAAGTAGTCATCTATTACTGTCGAGTATCATCTTTTTATATTTTTTCAAACTAATCCATGTTAAAAATCACTCAAGCTTAATCTGAAAATTAATCAATTTTATTAGCATAATGAATAATTATATTTAATTATTCAGCTCTAATAGAAAAATATCTCAGTTAATGCAACATAAGAGTTAAGGTATTATTTATACTGCGGAATAATAACTCCATAAATTGCATTGCGACAAATACTATAAGATGTATAGTACGTTTACGCATAAGGGATCTATATTCTTTTGTAATCTTTTGAGAATCACTTTACGCAAGTCAGGAAATATCCTTCGCAAATTGTCTCTGTAGTTGACTTCCTATATATTATCTATCAAGTAATTATGTATCTCTCACATCAAAACAGAAATATATCTTTAAAATTCAATAAGTTAATCGATTTTCTTGGCTTTTTAGTATATTCAGGAACTGATATTCAAGCCTCTTAGTAAAATTAGATACTCATTTTTTTAGATTTTACTACTACTTACTCACATTTTAATCCAAATTTTAGTAACGTTAATTACTAATGCTAATGTCAATAAATTATGATTTTAACATTCACAAATGAATAGTTATGAGAGCCTTCTTTTCGACGAACAAATTCTTGCTAAGAAGTTATTTGCCGGATTAAAACGGCCCAATCTTGTATATGGCACCACCTGAAGAAAATTTATGAATTCAACTTTGAGTTTTTATATTTTTTTGTGAAACCGTAAATTTTACAGTAGATTCCCAGAGCCGTACTGAGGGCAGAGGCAGGTCTAATTGCAATCATTCCTAGCTTTTCTCAACAAACACCCATACTAATGACCCTCTCGCTAAATGCTATGAAAATTTGATGAACCTAAGACCCTTCGATTCAGGGACATCTACAATGGATGCTGCTGCAATGCTCAAGTGAGAACACTTTAGTTACTTTGAAACAATTCTGTGACGTTGCTGGTAACTAACACGGGAGATTCCTGCGAGAAGTGTGATAAACCCAGCATTATGCCACAATTCCGAAATGAGATCCCGTGTATCAACGTAGCGCTAAACTCTAACAGGGATGGAAAAAAGTGTGATTTAGTACACATCCGAATTCCATGCGGTCAGGAATGCACATATAATGCGCTCCCTAAACCGTTCTGACTTTTAAACAACCTGCCAATGTGGCACAGATACCTCGCACACCATGAATATGAAATTAACATCGCTTTTTGCGGCGGCGTTTGCCGTAGTAGGGTTTTGCAAGACCGCTTCTGCTGTCACTTATCCACTGCCAACCGACGGTAGCCGTCTGGTAGGTCAGAACCAGGTTGTGACCATTGAAGAAGGTAACACTCAGCCGCTGGAATATTTTGCTGCGGAATATCAGCTGGGCCTCTCCAACATGATGGAAGCCAACCCGGGCGTCGATCCGTATCTGCCGAAGGGCGGCACCGTGCTGAACATTCCTCAGCAGCTGATTCTGCCGGACACCGTGCATGAAGGCATCATCATCAACAGCGCCGAAATGCGTCTGTACTACTACCCGAAAGGCACCAACACCGTCATCGTGCTGCCAATCGGTATCGGCCAGTTGGGCAAAGATACCCCGATGAACTGGACCACCAAAGTTGAGCGTAAGAAAGCTGGCCCAACCTGGACGCCAACCGCGAAAATGCACGCGGAATACATTGCCGCGGGCGAGCCGCTGCCAGCCGTTGTTCCTGCTGGCCCGGATAACCCGATGGGTCTGTACGCTCTCTATATTGGCCGTCTGTATGCGATCCACGGCACCAACGCCAACTTCGGTATCGGCCTGCGCGTGAGCCACGGCTGTGTGCGTCTGCGTAACGACGACATTAAATTCCTGTTCGAGAACGTGCCGGTTGGTACTCGCGTGCAGTTCATCAACGAGCCGGTAAAAGCAACTACCGAGCCAGATGGCAGCCGTTACCTTGAAGTGCATAACCCGCTCTCTACCAGCGAAGATCAGATCGACAACAACGTCACCGTTCCGGTCACCCTGACCAGCAACGTGCAGGCCATCACCGGTCAGCAGGACGTGGATGCGAACATCGTTGAGCAAGCGATCAACAACCGTTCCGGTATGCCGGTTCGTCTGAACTGATCGTAACAGGAACAATTCTGTTGTTACTGTGGAATTGTTCCGTTCACTAAAGCATCTCTGCTTTTATGCCCATCCCGCTGCGGTGAACATGTTAAGGGGGCTACTGCCGCTCCCTTAACCATCCCGGCTCCCGGCAAAGAAAATCGCCGTTTCGAGAAATATTCGTCTCACCCCTTTGGTGCTAGCGCAGGCGCTGTTCAACATTGCTCCTGGCAATGTTGTCTTCGGCTTATTCCCTCCGGCTATCGGGTCCGGCGTGATTCTACATCCATCCAGGTCCGCATCCATGTGCCTCAACCCGGCATGCGGTCAAGGCCTCAGCGATTTTCAGCCGGACTCATCCCTCCTTCCAGCTTCTTAGCCACGTGAATGTGGCACGGGTGTTGAGTCCCCGCTGAAATCGGCGAACCGGAGACCGGTTGACAAGGGCTGGCCGCCAGGGATGGCGGCCAGAGGCGAATCGAGACAGGATGTCGAGTTGAGCCGACCGCAGGCAGTCGGTCGGGAGGTGAGCGTAGTGCGAAGCACCGATTTCGTTGCGGGGCCGCGGGGATTGATAAGGGGGCCGCGGTGGCCCCCTTATCACGTTCACAGGTTCCGTTCATTTCATATTCTGCTGGAAATAAGGTGAACGGAACGCACCACCGTATCGACCAGAAAACGATAAAAAGCTACTGCTGCGCCAGCTGATTACGCCGGTACTCCCCTTGTCGCTCCAGCATCCAGCCTGGGTATTCCCTCGGTAGCGCGCTCACCGCATCCAACTGTTTCAGCTCGTCATCGCTCAGGCGAATCGCGGTTGCGGCAATATTGTCATCCAGCTGATCGACCCGTTTCGCGCCAATAATCACGCTGGTCACCGCTTTTTGATGCAGCAGCCACGCCAGGGCAATTTGCGCCACGGAAACGCCCTTGCTCCCGGCAATGTGGCGCATCACATCCACGCAGTCGAAGGCCCGCGCTTTATCCACCGGCGGGAAGTCAAATTCCTGGCGACGGCCACCGCCCTCTACCTGCCCGTCGCGGCTGTATTTGCCGCTCAGCAAACCGCCTGCCAGCGGGCTCCAGACCATCAACCCGACACCTTCGCTTTGCAGCATCGGCACCAGCTCACGCTCCAGGTCACGCCCGGCAAGGGTGTAATAGGCCTGTAATGAGGCAAAACGTGCCAGCCCGAGCCGTTCGGAAATGCCCAGCGCCTTCATGATCTGCCATGCCGCCCAGTTCGATACCCCGATATAGCGCACATGCCCGTGCTGGACGAGGTTATCCAGGGCATAAAGCGTCTCTTCAATCGGGGTGACCGGGTCAAAACCGTGCAACTGATAGAGATCGATATGATCGAGCTGCATGCGGCGCAGGCTCTCTTTCACGCTGCTGATGATGTGATACCGCGAGCTACCGCGTGAGTTCACCCCCGCCGTGCCCGTTTCGCCAAACACCTTGGTGGCGATCACCACGTTTTCGCGCGGTATCTTCAGGTTTTTCAACGCCTGGCCGGTGATCTCTTCTGAACGCCCTTCGGAATAGACGTTGGCTGTATCAATAAAATTGATTCCGGCGTCCAGCGCACGCCCGACCAGCTGCTCGGCATCCTGTTGCTGGAGCTGACCTATCTTGCCCCACATGCCGCCTTCGCCGCCAAAGGTCATGGTGCCGAGGCAGAGCTCAGAAACAAACAGGCCGGTATTACCCAGTTTTTGATATCGCATTTGACGCTCCTCGTATGTTGAGTACCCGATAGTTATACCCGGCTCACGCCGATAGCGAATGTGCGGTTCCTGCCCGTTTCTTGCCCAATCCTCTGAACTTATCCGCGCGGGGCGTCGCCAAAGACGGCGTACTCCGGCAGCTGCACCTGCTGATACGGCTCCCAGCCGCCGCCCAGGGCCTTATAAAGCGCCACCAGATCCAGCGCGCTCTGGACCCGGGCCTGATCCCGCTGCTGCTGCGCCTGAGCCAACTGGCGCTGCGCATCCAGCACGTCGATAAAGGTCGCGATCCCCTGGCGATAGCTGCTGCTCGCCAGATCAAAGGCGTTTTGCAGCGCATCGATGGTTTTGCTTTAATCCCCGCCTCCCGCTTCTGATCGGTGCGGTAGCTGACCAGCGCGTTTTTCCACATCGCCCAGGGCGGTGAGCACCGTCTGACGATATTCCAGTACGGCGGCACCCTGCTGTGCGCGGGCGACCTTCACGCTGGAGACCAACCGCCCGCCCTGGAAGATGGGGATGGAGACCTGCGGCCCGACGCTGTAGAAGTGGCTGCTCCAGTCGGTGAGCCAGCTGGCTTCGCTGTTACGCAGGCCAAACTGGCCGCTGAGCGAGACGCTGGGGAACAGTTGCGCCACCGACACGCCGATCTGCGCGGTGGCCGCATGCAGATTCGCCTCGGCTTCACGCACGTCCGGGCGCCGCCGCGCCAGCGTAGAGGGAATACCGGTAGGGACAATCTCCGGCAGCGCAGGCAGCGGTTTGCTGGCCTGCAGTTCGCCATCCAGCGCCCCCGGGGGTTTGCCAAGCAGGATCGCCAGGCCGTTCATCGCCTGCCGCGCCTGGGCTTCATATTGCGGAAGCTGCGCCTCCAGGTTGCCAAGCTGGGCGCGGGCGTTCTCCACGTCCATCTGCGGTGACAGCCCGCCGCGCTGGCGGCTGTCGGTCAGCTCCAGCGTCTGCTGCGCGCTCGCGATCTGGGTGTTGAGGGTGGCGATACTGCTCTGGGCACCGCGCAGCTGTAACCAGCCGCGGGCCACTTCGGCCTCCAGCGACACCAGGGCATCATTACGCTGCTCAATGGCTGCCTGCTGTTGCGCGTCGGCGGCTTCTACCTGACGACGCACCTTGCCCCACAGATCCAGCTCCCACTGGGCGTCAAAACTGCCCTGGTAGAGGTTAATCGGCTGGGTCAGCGGCCCCAGCGCCCCGCGCAGTTCGGGATCGACGTCATCCAGTTGATCGTATACGCCGTGGGATTTCAGTTCTCCCTCCAGTCCCAGCTGCTGCCGGGTGGCCTGCAGATTACCGTTCACCGCCGGGAAGAAGGCACCGCCCGCCTGGTTGATCTGTTCCCGTGCCCCCGCGATGCGCAGCACGGTTTGCTGCAATGACAGGTTACCGGCAATAGCGCGTTCAATCAGGCTGTCCAGTTGCGGATCGCCAAAGGTTTTCCACCAGCGAGGATTAATGGCCGTTGACGCGGTTTGCGATTTTACGCCGCCGTCGCCCGGATCGTTCCAGTGCGTCGGGGTGTTGGGCGCGGGCTGCTGGTAGTCTGGCCCCACGGCGCAGCCTGCCAGCAACAGCATTAACATCAGGGGGGCTTAAACGTCTGCAAATCATCAGTGTGCTCCTGCACTCCCCTCGCTCTTAACCGGCGAGAGCAACAAACAAAACGGAATCAGTAAAAAGGCCACCGCGCTCAGAATGGTGAAAACGTCCACGTAGGCCAGGAAACGCGACTGTTCGATCATCGCCTGATACATGCGCCCGGTGGCAATGCCGGTGGGGTCGCCCACCTGGGTGGTAAAGTTCTGGATCGCCTGCGCCATCTCGCGGAGCGTTTGCTGGAACGGCTCGTCGAATGCCGAAGTGTGGGTGGCCAGATAAGCGCTGTGGGCCTGCGAGCGCTCGGTAATGGCCGCCGTTGAGAGCGAAATGCCGATCGACCCCGCCACGTTACGGAACATGGTAAACAGCGCCGCTGTGTCGGCGTTCAGCTGCCGCGGAATCGAGATAAAGGCGATGGTGGTCAGCGGCACAAACAGGAAGCCCAGCCCGATCGACTGGGCGCTGCGGAACAGCACCAGGGTCTCGAAGTCGATATCCGGCGTCAGCGTGCGCGACCAGAAGAACGACACCGCGAGACAGGTAAAGCCGAAGGCGATGATCCAGCGCGTCTGCACAATCGGCATCAGCTTCAACACCAGCGGGATAGTGAGCACGATCAGGATCGCGCCGGGCGATAGCACCAGCCCCGACCAGGTGGCGGTATAGCCCAGATCCTGCTGCGCCAGCTGCGGGATCACCACCGAACTGCCATACAGGATCATTGCCATACCGGCCATCAGCAGGCTGGAGACGGCGAAGTTTTTGTCCTTCATGCAGTGCAGATCCACAACCGGTTTTTTGGCATACATCAGCCAGTAGATGGCCCCGATAATGCCAATCAGCGTCAGCACGGCAAAGGTGCGGATAAAGTTCGAGGTAAACCAGTCGTCATCTTCCCCGCGATCGAGCATCACCTGCAGGCAACCCAGGCCCAGGGCGATAAGCCCGATACCGGTCCAGTCGATGGAGAGCTTCTCCTTCGATTTACTCTCCCAGGGCGGATCTTCCAGCAGCTGATAGATCGCCAGCACGGTAACGATCCCCACCGGAATATTGATAAAGAATACCCAGCGCCAGGAGTAGTTATCGGTGATCCACCCCCCGAGCGTCGGCCCCAGCACCGGGGCGACGATAATGGCAATGGACGACAGGCCAAAAGCCTTGCCGCGATCTTCTGGCTTAAAGTAGTCGAGCAGCACCGACTGCTGGGTGGGCTGTAGCCCGCCGCCAAAGAAGCCCTGCAAAATACGAAAACAGGATGATCTGCCACAGCTCGGTGGCGATACCGCACAGGAACGAGCAGATGGTGAACATCACAATGCAGATCAGGAAAAATTGCTTGCGGCCAAAAACCCGGCTCAGAAATGCCGAGATAGGCAGTACGATGCCGTTGGCCACCAGATAGCTGGTGAGCACCCAGGTGGATTCGTCATAGCTGGCCGAAAGCGAACCGGCAACGTGGGGCAGCGCCACGTTGACGATGGTGGTATCAAGGATCTCCATAAATACCGCGAGGGTGACGACGATCGCCACCGCCCACGGGTTACTGGCTGGCCGCCAGCTTTCATGGCTGTGCTCACTCATTCCACGGTTACCTTAGGTTCAACCGAAAGGCCAAGCGGCAGCGGCTGGTTGGGATCCAGTCCTTTATCGATAACGATTTTTACCGGCACACGCTGGACGATCTTCACGAAGTTACCGGTGGCGTTCTCCGACGGGAAAGCGGCAAAGCGCGAGCCGCTCCCCTGCTGGATAGAGTCGATATGCCCTTCCAGCTCCAGATCCGGCCAGGCGTCCACGCTCAGCGTTACCTTATTACCGGGGCGCATCCGCTCCAGCTGCGACTCTTTAAAGTTGGCGACAACCCAGATATCCGCCGAGACCAGCGAAAAGAGCGCGGTGCCCGCCTGCACCAGGGTGCCGGTCTGGACGTTGCGTTTCGTTATGTAGCCATCAAAGGGTGCCCGTACCTCGGTGTACGAGAGATTCAGCTCTGCGGTTTCCAGCTGGGCGCGGGCCTGTTCCACCTGACGCTCCCGGGCTTCGACGTTGGTCTCCTGCTGGCGAATTTGCAGTTGCACCTGCGAAGCCACCTCAAGCTGCGCCTTCGCGCTGGTAAGCTGGGCCTGGGCGCTGCGCAACTGGGCGTTGGCCGCGTCGATGCTCTGTTGCGTGGTGGCGCGGGGATCGACGCCGCGCTGGCGGCGATATTCCGCCTGAGCGTTGGCCAAATCCGCCTGGGCTTTGATCACCTGGGCGTTGGCTTCATCGCGCTGGGCAGGATATTGCACCTTCGAGAGCGCCAGCTGCGCCTGGGCCTGATGAAGCTGCGCTTCGGCCAGACCAAGCTGGGCTTTTGCCTGGTCGCGCTGGGCAGCGGTGTCCCGGGGATCGATGGTCACCAGCAGATCGCCCTTTTTCACGCGCTGGTTATCCCGCACCCGCAGTTCGGTGACATAGCCTGCGGTTTTGGGCGCGATGGTCACGGCGTCGCCTTCGGTAAAGGCGTCGTCCGTCGTCTCCTGGTTACGGGTCATGAACCACCATACCAGGGCCACAATGACCATCACAATCACCACAATGCCCAGAATAATCAGCGGCTTTTTGCCGGGGCGTTTACGTTGCGTCTCTTTTTTATCGGTGTTTTCGGTGTTTTCGGAGGGTTGGTTTTCTTCAGCCATATAACAGCATCCGTCCTGTTAGTGAACGGCATCACAATTTATGCCGTTCACTAAAGTTAGGACGTTGCTATACATTTGCCAGGAAAAACTGACAAACAGGGCACTATATGAGAAGGAATAATCCGAATCCGATCAGCCCGGCCCAGACCAGCATCGGCAGCGACCAGAGGTGGAAGCGCCACCAGATACGGCGATCGTTTGCCATACGCAGGGCGATCAGGTTAGCGAGAGAGCCAGGCAGCAGGCCAAAGCCGCCCACGTTTACCGCCCAGGCCAGCAGCGCCGTCGGCGGCACGTAGTTAAGCAGCAGGATAGTCGAAGGCACATTACTGATCACCTGCGACATCCGATAGCGGTCAGCCACAGCTGGCCCTGCGACAGGTGGGTGACGTTTTGCAGCACGTTCTGCAAGGCCGGCACCTGAATCAGCAGATGAACATCAATAAACATCGCCATAAAGATCAGCAGCAGCGTCCAGTCGACGCTAATCAGCACCCGACGGGCCAGCAGCAGGAAGCCCCCCGCCACCAGCAGCACGCCCCACAGCTCCTGCTTGAGATCGAGGGCCACAAGGAAGACCAGGTAAAGCGCCAGACAGCTCCATGCCAGCCGCGGTGTAGACTGGGCCGCCGCGCTACCGCTGTGATAGCGCAGTGGCCTGGCCGGGAAGGCGAACCAGCTCAGGGCCATCAGGGTCAGTACCATCACCAGCGCCAGCGGCGCCATCTGCCAGGTAAAGGCGGCAAAGGACAGGCCGGAGCGTCCCCACAGCAGGATGTTTTGCGGGTTGCCGATCGGGGTGAGCAGTGACCCGGCATTCACCGCCAGCGCCTCAAAGATGATCAGCCGGTTGACCGGGATTTCACACAGCTTGCGCAGCGTGAGGGTGAGCGGCACCACGATAAACAGCGCCACATCATTGGTGAGAAAGGTCGACAGTAACGCCGCAGAGAAGACCATAAACAGCGACAGGCGTCGCTCAGTGGCGAAACGGCGCACCATCTTGCGCCCCAGCACGTCAAAAAAACCGCTCTGCTCGACCCCTTTGGTCAGCATCATCAACCCGGCAAGGGTAATGATGGTGTGCCAGTCAATGGCGGCAGGCCAGCGCTGCGGGGCGAAGGGCACCAGAAAGCTGAGTCCGACCCCAACCACCAGTAACAGATGAAAGAAACGATCCCGGGCCAGCGCCCGCAGGCCAGGCACGGTCATTCCGCGGACGATCCATATTTAAGGGTAAAAGCCAGGAACTGTTGCAGGGTCTCTTCGCTAACGTGATGCTCCATCCCTTCGGCGTCACGGCGGGCGATGTCAGGACTGACGCCCAGTACCAGCAGGAAATTTTCGACAATTTGATGGCGCTCGCGGCTCGCCTGCGCCAGCTTCTCCCCTTCCGGGGTGAGAAAAACGCCGCGCCAGGGGATCATTTCGATCAGGCCAACCGTTGCCAGGCGCTTGAGCATTTTTGCCACCGTCGGCTGGGAGACACCAAGACGTGCCGCCATATCCACCTGACGGGCCTCCCCCACTTCACGGATCAGATCCGAAATCAGCTCGACATAATCATCGATCAGCTCGCGGCGATGCGCTTCACGAACCTGGCGAAAGCCTTCGACATGCTCTTCGACGTTGACCAGTTGCGTCATTTTTTTTGTTGTTGGTTTACCTGCACGGCGGTTCATTGTGCTTCCTCAAGCGGGGGACACATCAAGCGTATCAATAGATAAACGGCCATTGTAAACCATCACTACACAAGCACAAAAAATTAACGATTTATACCCGTCATGCTTCAGGGTACCTGTGGGTTGGCATGGCCTCGCCCCGTTGCGGCCAGCGCAAACGCTGTTCAATCTGGCGACGCCAGTTTGTCCTCATCCACCCCCGTCACTGACTTCAGTAAGCGCCTGGGGATTCACTGCGCCGCCGCGTTACCCGGCATTTGGCCTCGCCGGTTTAGGGCCAGCGCAAGCGCAATTCAAAACGGTTAGCCGTTTTGTCAGGCATCGCGAATTATTTGAGGTATAGCCATAGCCATATAATATAGCCTGTGCTATATCTGTATGTAATGCAGTCACCCTTCACGGATCGAAGGGATCAACCCGCAGGAGGTAACCATGAACGAATTCAAGAGGTGTATACGCGTGTTTAGCCACTCTCCCTTTAAAGTACGCTTAATGCTGCTGAATATGATTTGCGACATCATCAACGGCAAGCCACAGCAGAACAAACCTTCTCACTAAGCGGCGTCGCGGTACGCCGCTTCATTTTTGTGTCATTTATCTCCGCTATACTGCTCGTCCCCACGTTATGCCCTGACCTTTTTTGCGGAAATGGAATCCTCTTCGCAAAACACCCTCTTTATAACTGTTGACCTTAAAGGCCACTGGCTCTATCTTCTTGCAGCCCTGCACTATTTGCGGCTCCCAGATGCGGACCTCCTCTCCCCTTCTACGCATTCTCAGGCAGGTTTTGACCCTTGGCGCCAGGGTGAGCACATGGCGTTTTCACAATAGTGACCTATGAATTTAACCCTGAAAGAAACGCTCATTACCCGCAGCCGGGCCTTAAGCCCGTGGACGGGATTCTACTTTTTACAGTCGCTGCTGATTAACTTTTCCTTTGGCTACGCCTTCAGCCTGCTGTATGCCGTTGCCTTTACCTGTGTGCTGCATCTGCTCTGGATCAGCGCGCCGCGCGTGCAAAAAGGGCTAATCGGGATCTGCTCGCTGGTGGCGGCGATGTATTTCCCCTTTGGCCAGGCCTATGGCGCGCCAAACTTTAATACCCTGCTGGCGATGCACTCTACCAACATGGAGGAGTCAACGGAGATCCTCACTATCTTCCCGTGGTACAGCTACGTCGTCGGCCTGTTTATCTTTGCCCTCGGGGTGATCGCCGTACGCCGTAAGCCGCAGCCCAAAAAGGCGTGGGGCAAAATCGACAGCCTGTGTCTGGTGTTCAGCATGGTGGCCTTTTTCGTCGCCCCGGTGCAAAACCTGGCCTGGGGCGGCGTCTTCAAGCTGAAAGATACTGGCTATCCGGTGTTTCGCTTTGTCAAAGATGTGGTGGTGAACAACCAGGAAGTGGTGGAAGAGCAGACCCGGATGGCCGAGCTGTCGCAGATGAAGGACACCTGGAACGTGCTGGCCGTGAAGCCGAAATATCACATCTATATGGTGGTGATCGGTGAAAGCGCCCGCCGTGACGCGCTGGGTGCCTTCGGTGGACACTGGAACAACACCCCGTTTGCCAGCAAGGTCAACGGCACGCTGTTTACCGACTACATTGCCGCCAGTGGTTCAACGCAAAAGTCGCTCGGGCTGACGCTCAACCGGGTTGTGGATAACAAGCCGCAGTATCAGGATAACTTTGTCACCCTCCGCCAACCGCGCGGGCTTCCAGAGCTGGTGGTTCTCGAACCAGGGGCAGATCGGTGAATACGACACCGCTATCGCCAGTATTGCTAAACGGGCTGACGAAGTGCAGTTCCTGAAAAGCGGGGATTTCGAGGCAGATAAAAATACCCGGGACGAGGCGTTGCTTAAGATGACCGAACAGGTCTTTAGCAGCCATCGCACCCAGCCGCAGCTGATCGTTCTGCATCTGATGGGTTCACACCCGCAGGCCTGCGATCGCACCCAGGGGAAATATGCCGAGTTTGTGCAGTCGAAAGAGACCTCGTGCTATCTCTACACCATGACCCAGACCGACGATCTGCTCAGCAAGCTCTATACCCAGCTGCAAAACACCGGTGAGACCTTCTCGATGGCCTATTTTTCCGATCACGGGCTGGCCTTTAAAGAGCGCGGGAAAGAGGTGCAGTACCTGGCACACGACGACAGTTTCCAGCAGAACTTCCAGGTGCCGTTTATGGTGCTGTCGAGCGATGATAAAGCCCATCGCATCGTCAAGGCGCGCCGTTCCGCGAATGATTTTTTAAGCTTCTTCTCGCAGTGGACGGGCATCAGCGCGAAAGAGATCGCCAATAAGTACCGCTTTGTGTCGAACGACAAGGCGCCGCCAGTGTATGTGACAAACTTTAAGTTACAGAAAGTGGATTACAACCATCTGGGGACGGATCTGTTTGAGACGAAAAGCCGGTGAGATCGGGCTTTTTCTGTTGCCAGCAGGTTGGCACGGTATGCCCCCTCTCCCTTGAGGGAGAGGGTTGGGGTGAGGGGGAACATGCAGCGCCTGAGGTAGTTCCGTTCACTTTAGGTTCTGTGTTTCTCTGTAACCGTCTGCACTCGTGAACGTGTTAAGGGGGCTACCGCCGCCCCCTTAACAATCCCGGCTCCCGGCAAAGAAAATCGCCGCTGCGCGATTCCCTCAGCTTATTCCCTTCGGCTATCGGGTCGGGCATGATCCTACATCCCTGTAGGTCACGCCCTCTCGGCGCATCCCTGCGCCTCGCCCCGGCCTGCGGTCAACGCTTCGGCGATTTTCAGCCGGACCAGGGAGCTGCTGTGACCCTTTTACCTTATGAATATTTCTACATCGCTTTCAGAGATAAAAAAAATCCGCCCCTTGAGGCGGATTTTTTACTAGCTCACCGAAGTGATTAGAAGCGGTAACCTACGCCTGCGATCCAGGTGCCAACATCAACGTTACGGATGCGGCTCTGCTCATAGGAGAAGTCCAGCGCAACGTTTTCAACTGGGTTGAACTGCATACCTGCGCCATAGGAGAAACCGTAGTCGCTGGTGCTTGCAGAGCGGTTGAAGCCCTGGTTTTCAGTCTGCTGGAATTTACCGTAGCCAACACCCACAACACCGTAGATGCTTGCCCAGTCGTTCAGACGGTAAGCCGGGCCAGCGGTGATGCCGTAGTACTGAGCTTTGTTGTAAGCGCCGTCTTCAGAACGGTCTTTCTCAGTGTAGGTGAAGGAACCGATGGCACCCAGCGGGTTGTTGTCCTGCTCGTAGCGATATTTCAGGTTGAAACCGTTGGTTTTGTTCATGACGCCCTGCATATCGCTCTGAGCGTAACCGCCAGTCACGGTAGAGGTCGCTGCTACAGCGGAACCTGCGGAAACAGCCAGAACAGCTGCCAGTGCTGAAAGACATGCAATTTTTTTCATAACCACCTCAAATGTGCTTCAAGTAATTCCGTAAGTTTTAAATATATCAAAAAATCTTGTGAAACTCTTTGTGCTTCGTGATGTCTAACGCAGGTTTTCATGTAACCAAACATTTCCACCCACAGCTATCTTCTTCAAAAAACACCAAATTTGTGTTTCAAAAGCGCATATTGCGCGTCAGTCACAATACATTCATCCAGACGATTCCTAATCTGTTACAGAAATCACCCAGTGGGATGACGCCATTTTACGGATTTGCGGCGACTTTTTTTTCAACAAAGACTCAACCGCGCGGCGATATTTCCTTTACACTCCCCCTCTTTACTTCCTTTGACAGAAACTGACAGGAGAAAGGATGCCTGGGTTGTCTCGCAGGGCGCCAGTCTGGTTGCCCGTAATCGTCATACTTATTGCCATGCTCTCCATTCAGAGTGGTGCTTCGCTGGCTAAATCCCTCTTTCCGGTGGTGGGCGCGCCTGGCGTCACGGCGCTGCGTATTGCACTCGGCACCTTAATCCTGGTGGTTATCTTTAAACCCTGGCGACTGCGTTTCCAGAAAGAGCAGCGCCTGCCCCCTGCTGCTGTACGGGCTGTCGCTGGGGGCGATGAACTATCTCTTCTACCTGTCGATTCAGACGGTGCCGCTGGGGATCGCCGTGGCGCTGGAGTTTACCGGCCCGCTGGCGGTGGCCCTGTTCTCCTCACGTCGCCCGATCGATTTTGTCTGGGTGGTGCTGGCGGTACTGGGGCTGTGGTTTCTGCTGCCGCTGGGGCAGGACGTCTCTCACGTCGATCTGACCGGCGCGGCACTGGCCCTGGGGGCGGGAGCCTGCTGGGCGGTCTATATTCTCACCGGACAACGTGCCGGCGAAGAGCACGGCCCGGCCACCGTGGCGCTGGGGTCTCTGATTGCCGCCATCATATTTGTGCCGCTGGGGATGGCGCAGGCCACCGAGTCTATCTGGCAGTGGTCGATCCTGCCGGTAGGTCTGGCGGTGGCAGTGCTCTCAACCGCGCTCCCCTACTCGCTGGAGATGATTGCCCTGACGCGCCTGCCAACGCGCATCTTTGGCACCCTGATGAGCATGGAACCCGCGCTGGCGGCGATGTCCGGGATGGTGTTCCTGGGCGAATCCCTCACCTTTACCCAGACGCTGGCGCTCTGCTCCATCATTGCCGCATCGATGGGGTCGACGCTCACCCTGCGCCGGGAGAGTAAAGTCGAGGAAGTGGATATCCGCTAGCCAAAATTATTTTGCCGGGAAGCCACTTCCCGGCAAAATATTCCCATTCGCAATAACCGTCATTATTTTGAAATATCGCCTTACCTTCTCACCCGCCCGTTAAAAATAAGACAAATTTACCCCCAAATAAAAATAAATTAATATTTTCAACAAATTAACTATCACAACCCGCCTTTCACTATTAAACCAATAGGCAGGACCCAATCGCACCTTCTATAGCCGGTGCTATACTTGATTTCGGAAATTACTTTGGACGCCAACATCAAGAGGAAATGAGATTATGCCTACCGCTAAACTGGTAAAAACGAAAGCACCTAATCTGCTCTATACCCGTAACGATGTCTCTGACAGCGATAAAAAAGCGACAATTGAGTTGCTGAATCGCCAGGTGATCCAGTTTATTGATCTGTCACTGATTACTAAACAGGCGCACTGGAATATGCGCGGCGCTAACTTTATTGCTGTACACGAGATGCTGGATGGCTTCCGTACCGCACTGACTACCCACCTGGATACCATGGCTGAACGTGCTGTACAGCTGGGCGGCGTGGCGCTGGGCACCACTCAGGTGATCAACAGCAAAACGGCGCTGAAAAGCTACCCGCTGGATATTCACAGCGTGCAGGACCATCTGAAAGAGCTGGCGGACCGTTATGCTGTCGTTGCAAACGACGTTCGTAAAGCGATTGGTGAAGTTAAAGATGAAGATACTGCTGACATCCTGACCGCGGCTTCCCGCGACATGGATCAGTTCCTGTGGTTCATCGAGTCTAACATCGAGTAATCCATAGCATTTTGCTATCACACCCTCGCTTCTGGCGGGGGTTTTGCACTTTTATAGTGCAGCAATTTCGCCCTCCCCGCCGCAAACGTAAAGCATTTGTAATAATCACCTCACACAATCGTTAACGAAAGATTGTTTTCTCATCAATATTTGCGCTTAATAGCTTAACGGTCAGTGATGGCGTTGCCATGCACCAAAACAGGGCTTCGTTATGGTGCATTTCAGCGCCATTGCTCCACATTTTGTGCAATGAAATCCGTGTTGGCCTTTTAAAAACAACCTGTTGCAAAGTTGGCACGATTTTTTTCATAGAGCCGTTCGTTCTCGCAGGGGATCGCCCCGTGGATATAAAAGGAAATGCTATGAAGTCTGTATTAAAAGTTTCACTGGCTGCACTTACCCTGGCTTTTGCCGTTTCTTCTCAGGCTGCTGATAAAAAACTGATTGTTGCCACCGACACCGCCTTCGTACCGTTTGAATTTAAACAAGGCGATCAGTACGTTGGTTTTGACGTGGATCTGTGGGCAGCCATCGCGAAAGAACTGAAACTGGACTACACCCTGAAGCCAATGGACTTCAGCGGCATCGTTCCGGCACTGCAAACCAAAAACGTTGACCTGGCGCTGGCCGGTATCACCATCACTGACGCACGTAAAAAAGCTATCGACTTCTCTGATGGCTACTACAAAAGCGGCCTGCTGGTAATGGTCAAAGCTGACAACAACGACGTGAAGAGCGCGAAAGATCTCGACGGTAAAGTGGTCGCGGTGAAGAGCGGTACCGGTTCTGTTGATTACGCGAAAGCCAATATCAAAACCAAAGACCTGCGCCAGTTCCCGAACATCGACAACGCCTACATGGAACTCGGCACCAACCGTGCTGACGCCGTGCTGCACGACACGCCAAACATTCTGTACTTCATCAAAACCGCAGGTAACGGCAAGTTCAAAGCGGTAGGTGAATCCCTGGAAGCACAGGAATACGGTATCGCCTTCCCGAAAGGCAGCGACGATCTGCGTACTAAAGTGAACGGCGCGCTGAAAAACCCTGCGCGACAACGGCACTTACAACGAAATTTACAAAAAATGGTTCGGAACTGAGCCAAAATAATAATGACGTTTTGAGCACTTTTTATCCTGGGGGCGTGCTTCGCCCCCTGTTGTTTTCACCACGGTATACAGGAACACATCATGGAGTTTGACTGGAGCGCCATCTGGCCTGCCATTCCTCTGTTGCTTGAAGGCGCCAAAATGACCCTGTGGATTTCGGTCCTCGGTCTGGTTGGCGGGTTAATTATCGGCCTCGTCGCCGGTTTCGCCCGCACCTACGGCGGCTGGATTGCCAACCACATCGCACTGGTTTTCATCGAAGTGATTCGCGGCACGCCAATTGTGGTGCAGGTGATGTTTATCTACTTCGCCCTGCCTATGGCGTTTACCGATCTGCGCATTGATCCGTTCAGCGCGGCGGTCGTCACCAATTATGATCAACTCGGTGCTTATATCGCTGAGATCACCCGCGGTGCGGTGCTGTCGATTCACAAAGGCTTTAGCGAGGCCGGTCTGGCGCTGGGGCTTTCCCGTCGCGAAACCATCCGCCACGTGATCCTGCCTCTGGCGCTGCGTCGTATGCTGCCGCCGCTGGGCAACCAGTGGATCATCAGCATTAAAGATACGTCCCTGTTCATTGTTATCGGCGTCGCTGAACTGACCCGTCAGGGCCAGGAGATCATCGCCGGTAACTTTCGCGCCCTGGAGATCTGGAGCGCCGTAGCAGTGGTCTATCTCATTATTACCCTGGCACTGAGCTTCGTGCTGCGTCGTCTTGAAAGAAGGATGAAAATCCTGTGATTGAATTTAAAAACGTTTCCAAGCACTTTGGCCAGACCCAGGTGCTGCACAATATCGATCTGCAGATCCAGACCGGTGAAGTGGTGGTGATTATCGGGCCGTCCGGTTCCGGTAAATCGACGCTGCTGCGCTGCATCAACAAACTGGAAGAGATCACCAGCGGCGATCTGATTGTCGATGGCCTGAAGGTCAACGACCCGAAAGTGGACGAGCGACTGATCCGCCAGGAAGCCGGGATGGTGTTCCAGCAGTTCTACCTCTTCCCGCACCTGACGGCGCTGGAGAACGTGATGTTCGGTCCGCTGCGCGTGCGCGGTGCCGACAAAGCGGCCGCCGAGCGGCTTGCAAAAGAGCTACTGGCCAAAGTGGGTCTGGCGGAGCGCGGGCATCACTACCCGTCTGAGCTTTCCGGTGGCCAGCAGCAGCGCGTGGCCATTGCCCGTGCGCTGGCGGTTAAACCGAAAATGATGCTGTTCGATGAGCCAACCTCGGCCCTCGACCCGGAATTGCGCCACGAAGTGCTGAAGGTTATGCAGGATCTGGCGGAAGAAGGGATGACGATGGTGATCGTGACCCACGAAATCGGCTTTGCTGAAAAAGTGGCCTCACGTCTGATCTTCATCGACAAAGGCCGCATTGCCGAAGATGGCAATCCGCAGACGCTGATTGAGAACCCACCGAGCCAGCGTCTTCAGGAGTTCCTGCAACACGTTTCCTGATGACAGCTCTGTTCGTACTTCAGGCCGGGTAAGGCGTCGCCGCCACCCGGCTTTTTTGTCGCTGTTGTCAGGCGGCGCTGGCGCTTGCCCGACCCAGGGTTTTGCGACTGTTACGATTTTATCCCTGGAATCGTCCCAAAAACCCCCGGCTTCTGCGCGCCTTCTATACTTATCACTTTGCACAATATTGTCACCGGAGGACGCCGTGCCGTGGATCTTGCTGCTCCTGATAAGCCTGTTTTGCCTGCCTGCCCAGGCCGTTAGCCTGCCCGGCGTTCCTGCTGCTACCGCGACTGACGCGACAACCCCGCCCGCCGAGCCGGACGTTGAGCAGAAAAAAGCCGCCTATTCCGCGCTGGCAGACGTGCTGGAAAATGATGCCTCGCGCCAGGAGCTGATCACCCAGCTGCGCAGCGTGGCCGCCACGCCCCCGCAGGAGCCGGTGCCCAAAATTACGCCGCCGGAGATCGTGGAAGAAAAGACCGTGCTGGAGAACCTGACCGACATCAGCCGTCATTACGGCGATGCACTCTCCTCCCGTTTTGCCCAGCTGTACCGCAACCTGATCGGTTCCCCGCACAAGCCCTTTAACCCGCAGACATTCGTCGTGGCCGCGCGGCAGTTTTTGATCCTCGCCGGGCTAGTCTTTGCCTTCTACTGGCTGGTCAGGCTCTGCGCCTTGCCGCTGTACCGCAAAATGGGCACCTGGGGGCGCAGAAAGAACCGGGAAACCAGCAGCTGGTTCCACCTGCCGCTGACCATCGCCAGCGCCTTTATTATCGACCTGCTGCTGCTCGCGCTAACCCTGTTTATTGGTCAAATCCTCAGCGAATATCTTAATACCGGCAACCCCACCATCGCCTTCCAGCAGGCGCTGTTCCTCAACGCCTTCGCGCTCATTGAGTTCTTCAAAGCGATCCTGCGGCTGATATTCTGCCCACGGGTACCGGACCTGCGCCCCTTTGCCATTAGCGATCGCGCCGCACACTACTGGTCGCTACGCCTGAGCATTCTCAGCGGCATGATTGGCTATGGCTTGCTGGTTGCCGTGCCCATTATCTCCAACCAGGTTAACGTGCAGATTGGGGCGCTGGCCAACGTGCTGATTATGCTGTGCATCACCGTCTGGGCGCTGTACCTGATTTTCCACAATAAACGCGCCATTACCGAGGGGCTGCTCCACCTTGCCGACCGCTCCCTCGCCTTCTTCAGCCTGTTTATTCGCGCGTTTGCCCTGGTGTGGCACTGGCTGGCGAGCGCCTATTTTATCGTGCTCTGCTTCTTCTCCCTGTTCGATCCGGGAAACAGCCTGAAGTTTATGATGGGGGCTACCTTCCGCAGTCTGGCCATCGTCGGGATCGCCGCGTTCGTCTCCGGGCTGCTCTCACGCTGGCTGGCTAAAACCATTACCCTGTCGCCGCACGTGCAGCGCAGCTACCCGGAGCTGCAAAAGCGGATTAACGGTTGGCTCTCCGTGTCGCTGAAGGTGGCGCGGATCCTGACGGTCTGTGTCGCCATCATGTTGCTGCTCAGGCCTGGGGGTTATTCGACCTCTGGAACTGGCTGCATAACGGTGCCGGTGAAAAGACGGTGGATATTCTGATCCGCATCGCGCTGATCCTGTTCTTCTCCGCCATTGGCTGGACGATACTGGCGAGCCTGATCGAGAACCGGCTGGCCTCGGATATTCATGGCCGCCCCCTGCCCAGCGCCCCGCGCCCGCACGCTGCTGACGCTGTTCCGTAACGCCCTGGCGGTGGTGATCAGCACCATTACCATCATGATTGTGCTGTCGGAAATCGGCGTGAACATCGCCCCGCTGCTGGCGGGTGCCGGGGCACTGGGGCTGGCGATCTCCTTTGGTTCCCAGACGCTGGTGAAAGACATCATCACCGGCATCTTTATTCAGTTTGAAAACGGGATGAACACCGGGGATCTGGTGACCATTGGGCCGCTGACCGGCACGGTAGAGCGGATGTCGATTCGTTCCGTCGGGGTGCGACAGGATACCGGCGCGTACCACATTATTCCGTGGTCTTCGATTACCACCTTCGCCAACTTTGTTCGTGGTATCGGTTCGGTAGTGGCGAACTACGACGTGGACAGGCATGAAGATGCCGAGAAAGCGAAGCAGGCGCTGAAAGCGGCGGTGGATGAACTGCTGGAGAAAGAGGATATTCGCGGCCTGATTATTGGCGAGCCGTCGTTCGCCGGGATTGTCGGGCTGACCAGCACCGCCTTTACGCTGCGCGTGTCGTTCACCACCCAGCCGCTGAAGCAGTGGACGGTGCGTTTCGCCCTCGACAGCATGGTGAAAAAACACTTCGATCTGGCAGAGGTTACGGATGCCGGTGCAGATGTATCAGCTGCTGCCGTCCCTGGCCCGACACCGCCTTCGCCGCAGGAGCCTACCCTGTAACGGACGGTGCCGTCAGACGTGCCCGATGCCGCTACGCGTATCGGGCCTCACCTGTTAACGCTGGCGACGCTTGTCGTTATCCATAAAGGTCCAGGCAATGAAAGCGGCTCTGCTTCTGGCCCTGGGCCATCTCTTTTTTTCACCACTTTGACCGCACCGACTTCCGTCAGCGCGCGGTACAGTGGCGGCAGGTTTTCACCGCGCGACACCAGCGTGGTAAACCACTTCACCTGACGGGCAAACTGGGCGCTCTCGGCAATCATCTTCGTGATAAAGGCCACTTCGCCACCTTCGCACCACAGCTCCTGCTGCTGGCCGCCAAAGTTCAGCGCGGCATCTGCCGCCTGGCCGAGGTTACGGCGCTTACGCTCGCTGCCGGCCCGGGCTGCTTCTGCCGAATCGTGGAACGGCGGATTGCACAGGGTGGCATCGTACTGTTCGTTTTTATGGATCACCCCGGCAAAAATCGCTGAAGGCTCTTTCTGACGACGCAGACGAATGGCGCGGGTCATGCCGGGGTTGCCATTAATAATGGCGGTGGCGTTGGCATACGCCTGCGGATCCACTTCGCTGCCGGTGAAGCGCCAGCCATATTCATGCGCACCGATCAGCGGGTAGATGAGATTAGAGCCAGTACCGATGTCCAGGATGGTCGCCTGGGCAGGCACCGCGCCATTATTCCCTTCTGCCAGCAGATCGGCGAGATGGTGAATATAGTCGGCACGCCCCGGCACGGGCGGGCAGAGATAGCCATCCGGGATATCCCACTGCGCCACGCCGTAGAAATGGGCAAGCAGCGCCTTGTTCAGCGTCTTCACCGCCTGCGGATCGGCAAAGTTCACCGTCGGCTCGCCCGTTGGGTTCTGAATGATAAATTCGCGCAATGCCGGACAGCTCTCGCATAAGGCATTCATATCGTAACGGCTGCGGTGGCGGTTGCGTGGGTGCAACCCCGGCTTCTCGGGTGTCATGGCGTTCTCCTGTAAACAGCGGCGTAAGATACCCGTTGCGGGCGCGACGGTAAATATTTCTCTGCACCGGCGAATAAATCGCCAAAAATCAGTGACCTGTATGTATTTGATTTGTCATAGAATTGTCAAAATATGTCGTTCAAAAAATAAGCAGATCATCATCAATTTTTTGCACTAAATCACACTCTGACCCGTTCTACACTTAGTGTGCATCACCCCGTTGTCAATCAGAGGAAGTGATTATGAAAAAATACCTGGTAATGCTCGCTGCCGCTTCACTGGCAGGCGCGTCGTTTGCTGCATGGTCGATTGAATCACTCAATAGCGGCGATACTAGCCAACTCAGGCCAGCCGGAACGGTGCAGGCTTCGGGCGCAAGAGACCTCGACGATCTGCAGGATAAACTCGCTGAAAAAGCGCGTGAACAAGGTGCTAAAGGCTATGTGGTTAACTCTGCCAGCGGCGATAACACCATGTTTGGTACTGCCACCATCTACAAATAGTTCCCTCCCTGTATAACGACTGCATCCTCTCGGGTGCAGTTGATTTTTTGCCCAAAATCCACTTTGTGAAGTTTTTTAGCAGGCAATGTAAATTTACGTATTTCATTTTGTTGGCGAGAGTGATAAAAAGTCACGCCAAATGATAATGTTTATCACAATTATTATCATTTGTAGGTTCATTACGGTTATTCACGTGGCACAGGAAAAGGCACAGACCTGCCTGACAACGTAATGGAAACTCGATTCTAAAAATTATAAGTCGCTAAACAATATGGATAAAAATCGCAACGTTCCGAACAGCTTTAGTTCGCTGACCTTTTTCACCGGCCTGTGTATCGGTCTGACCCCGGTCGCGGGTGCGCTGGCTGCGGATAATAACGAACAAAAGTCTGATGAAACCCTGGTGGTGGAAGCCGCGCAGCCTTCGCTCTATGCACCGCAGAAATCTGCCGATGCGAAGTTCAGCCGCCCGGTGGCCGACACCACCCGCACCATGACCGTGATTTCCGAGCAGGTATTAAAGGATCAGGGCACCACGAATCTGACCGACGCGTTGAAAAACGTGCCAGGCGTGGGGGCCTTCTTTGCCGGGGAAAACGGCAACTCCACCACCGGAGATGCGGTGTACATGCGCGGGGTAGATACCTCGAACAGCATTTACGTTGACGGGATCCGCGACATCAGCACCACCACGCGCGACACCTTCAACACCGAACAGGTCGAAGTGATTAAAGGGCCATCCGGCAGCGATTACGGACGTAGCGCACCCAGCGGCTCCATCAATATGATCAGCAAACAGCCGCGTCTGGACTCAGGCATTGATGCCTCTGCCAGCATCGGCAGCGCGTACATGCGTCGTGGAACCCTCGACATTAACCAGGTGATGGGTGACACCTCGGCGTTTCGTCTGAACCTGATGGGTGAAAAGACCCATGACGAAGGGCGCGATAACGTTAAGAACGAACGCTACGGCGTGGCCCCTTCTCTCGCTTTTGGCCTGGGAACGGAAAACCGTCTGTATCTGAACTACCTGCACGTGACCCAGCACAACACCCCGGATGGCGGTATTCCGACCATCGGGCTGCCGGGCTACTCTGCGCCATCTGCGGGTACCGCGGCGCTGAATCACTCGGGCAAAGTGGATACCAATAACTTCTACGGCACCGATTCGGATTACGACGACTCTACCTCTGACACCGCCACGATGCGTTTTGAGCACGACTTTAACGACAACACCACCGTGCGTAACACCACGCGCTGGTCGCGGGTGAAGCAGGATTACCTGATGACCGCCGTCATGGGCGGCGCCTCCAACATTACGCAGCCCGATCGCAACAACGTGGATACCTGGACCTGGTCGCGTCTCGCTAACACCAAAGATGTCAGCAATAAGATCCTCACCAACCAGACCAACCTGACGACCAAATTCTTTACCGGCAGCGTCGGCCACGATATCAGCACCGGGGTGGAATTCACCCGCGAAACCCAGACCAACTACGGCGTGAATGCCATTACTCCGCCGCCGGTGAACATCTATCACCCGAACAGCAACGTCAGCCTGGGCGGGCTGGATAACAACGGTGCTAACGCCAACGGCCAGACCGATACCTTCGGTCTGTACGCCTTCGATACGCTGCAAATCACCCGTGATTTTGAGCTGAATGGCGGCATTCGTCTCGACACCTACCATACCGAATATGACAGCGCCAGCGTCTGCGGCGGCACAGGTCGCGGGGCTGTTGCCTGCCCGGCTGGCACGCCTAAAGGCTCTCCGGTCACCACGGTAGACACGGCAACGTCGGGCAACCTGGTCAACTGGAAAGCCGGGGCGCTCTATCATCTGACCGAGCACGGCAACGTGTACGTCAACTATGCCATCTCCCAGCAGCCGCCAGGCGGCAATAACTTCGCGCTGGCACAGGGCGGCACCGGCAGCAGTGCCAACCGCACGGACTTTAAACCGCAGAAGGCCAAAACCAGCGAGCTGGGCACCAAGTGGGAAGTGCTGGATAAGCGTCTGCTCCTGACCGCGGCCATCTTCCGCACCGACATCGAAAAACGAAGTCGAGCAGAACGATGACGGCACTTATTCGCAGTACGGTAAAAAACGTGTTGAAGGGTATGAACTCTCTGCCGCAGGTAACATTACTCCGGCCTGGCAGGTGATTCGGCGGTTATACCCAGCAGCACGCCAGCGTGCGCACCGGTAACAACGTGGCGCAGGATGGCACCTCTTCCCTGCCGTACACTCCAGAACATGCCTTTACGCTGTGGAGCCAGTACCAGGCCACGGGATGCGATCTCCGTCGGTGCTGGCGCACGCTATATCGGCAGTATGCACCGCGGCTCTGACGGTGCGGTGGGGACCCCGTCCTTCACGGAAGGTTACTGGGTGGCCGATGCCAAACTGGGCTATCGCGTTAACCGCAACCTCGATATGCAGCTCAACGTCTACAACCTGTTTGATGAAGACTATGTCGCGTCCATCAACAAGAGCGGTTACCGCTACCATCCGGGCGAGCCGCGCACCTTTATGTTAACGGCGAACATGCACTTCTGATCCCGCGTGGGGCTTCGGCCCCACCTTTCGGAGAACCTTTTATGATGTATCACATTCCGGGCGTGCTGAACGCCGATGAGGTGGCGCAGTTCCGCGCCCAGCTGGATCAGGCTCCCTGGTCGATGGCCGCGCCACCGTGGGCAACCAGGGCGCACAGGTTAAAAAATAACCAACAGGTCGATACCCAAAGCCCGCTGTACGCCAGTTTGCAGCGGCGGTGTTGCAGGCGGTGAATCAGCACGCGCTCTTTTTTGCCGCTGCCCTGCCGCGTCAGATCTCCAGCCCGCTGTTCAACCGCTATCAGCAACAGGAGACCTACGGGGTTTCACGTTGACGGGGCCGTACGTAGCCACCCCCAGAGCGGCTGGATGCGTACCGATCTCTCTGCCACCCTCTTTTTAAGCGACCCCGACAGCTACGAAGGCGCGAGCTGGTGGTGAACGACACGTAATGGCCAGCACAGCGTCAAGCTTCCGGCGGGGGATCTGGTGCTCTACCCCTCCAGCAGCCTGCATTGCGTTACCCCTGTCACCGCGGGCGTGCGGGTGGCCTCCTTTATGTGGATCCAGTCGATGATCCGCGATGATAAAAAGCGCGGCATGCTGTTCGATCTGGACCGTAACATCCAGGCTTTGCGCGCCCGTCACGGTGAAAGCGACGAAGTGCTCTCCCTGCTCAACCTCTACCACAACCTGCTGCGCGAATGGTCTGAAATCTAAGCCCCGCGCCTTGATTGTGCGTTTTTTGACCCCATAGTTACTGGATAGCGCAATATCCTGTCAGGAGGGTCTATGGCTTCCGGTTGGGCGAATGATGACGCCGTGAATGAACAGATCAACAGTACCATTGAAGATGCTGTTGCGCGGGCGCGAGGCGAAATTCCGCAGGGCGAAAGCCTGAAAACCTGTGAGGAGTGCGGGGAGCCCATCCCCGAGGCGCGGCGCAAAGCCGTACCCGGCGTCCGGCTGTGCATCGCCTGCCAGCAGGAGAAAGATTCACATAACGCATCCCATGCAGGATATAATCGTAGGGGATCGAAAGACAGCCAGTTGCGATGACTGGCATGGCGGCGGGTTTACCACGCAAGCGGTTACGTTCTTGTGCACGAATTTTCACCACAGGTTTGGCCAAAATGTGCCCTTACCGTTGCGTCTGTAAAGCGCAATGGCAAGAAGCGTAAAGGCATTCACTGAATTTATTAATATTCAATAACTTATTTGTCATTCAAATTTTTCGAATGATGTCGTCAATTCTCTTCGAATTTTATCTTTCGCAAAAAAGCGTGATACTTATCACATCGACGGAACAACGTCCCCTTAACAGAATACCTGCGAGAGATTAACCATGAAAACCATCAAATATGCTGTTGCTGCTGTTGCCCTGACGACTCTATCTTTCGGTGCTTTCGCTGCGGAATCTCTTACCGCTGCCCAGGCAAACAGCATGAACAAAATCGGTGTGGTGAGTGCTGAAGGCGCGACCACGCTGGACGGTCTGGAAGCACGCCTGGCAGCAAAAGCTGAAGCGGCTGGCGCGACCGGTTACACCATTACCTCCGCTAACACCAACAATAAACTGAGCGGTACTGCGGTTATCTACAAATAACCTGACCCTTATCTCTGCCCCGCTCGCCAGTTCGCTGGTGGGCTGCTCCAACCCTCATTGACCCTGTTGTTATTTTTTTGGCCCGTCCATCGCTGGACGGGCTTTTTTTTCGCTAAAAACTCTGGTTAACCCGCGCCAGCCCGGCGTCAACCGTCTCCACCTCACCGGTCGCCAGCAGGCAGCAGGCCATCTGGAGCTTCAGGGAGTGCGGTACCGCTTCGCGTCCGGCCAGACAACTTTCTATCCAGCGGGCAGTGGTTTTCAGGATCTTTTCGCCTGCGGCAGGGAGACGTCGGTGTTCTCTTCCCCACGCTCCAGTATCACCCGTGTACCCGCCGGTGGGATCAATCAGGGTTTGCTGCGGGGCAGCGTTGCGGGTTGGCGTACACCTCCCCTTCGGTGCCGTGCATCAACAGCCCCCCGGCCACCGATATCGGCAAAAAAGGTCGCCACGCGCGTGACATATTCCGGGTGCGAGACGCTGGAGAGGCGCAGCGCGGCATCCTCCGCAAAAGGCGTCGCCAGTTTGGCAAGGGTATGGGCGCTGTTACGCACCCCCATGCGCCAGCGCATCGCCAGCTGTTTTTCCAGCGGCGGGCAGAGGGTGCTGATCGGGATATAGACCGGGTGATGCCCCTCGAGCTTCGCCTGCGCCTGACCGCCGTGCAGGGTCGGCTCAATGCCCAGCAGAGTGAAAATGGTTTCTGTCAGCACGCGGGTGGGATCTTCACTGACGCCGTGCACCACCACCGGGAACCCCAGCTTTCGCAGCAGAATAGCCAGCAGCGGGGTCAGGTTGGCCTGCTTGCGCGCGCCGTTATAGGTGGGGATCACGATTGGCATCGGCTTGAGGGCGGGCGGCGTCAGGCGGAGGGTGCGGGCCTGCATCGCGTCGTAAAAACCCCGCATCTCCGCTTCGCCTTCACCTTTAATTCGTAGCGCGATCAGAATACCGCCCATCTCCAGGTCGGGAACTTCTCCGTCCAGCATATGGGTATAAAGCATGCGGGCGGTCTCCTGATCCAGGTCGCGCGCATGGTTCTTACCACGCCCTACCTCTTTGATAATTTTACGGTAATCCACGGGATTTCTCCTTTACGACATGTTTTAAACACTATAGCCCTGATAAAGACCCGGCCGATAGCTTTTTATCCTTTGCCATTAACAGGCTGTTTTAACACAAGAATTAATTACGCAAGATTTATCGAGCATATTTGTGAATCGGGCAAAAGATTCTTATCAGGAGACATTCTGATTAAATAAACACCGGATTGTTGTTGAAGGCAGAAACCAGGATTGATTATGAACAAGGTGGCTTTAAGTTTATTCATCGCCGCAATGGCAGGATGCGCCGCGTCCGCCTTTGCGGCCACAAATGGCGAAGGACAGATTAACTTTAGCGGCGAAATTATCGATTCCGCTTGTCAGGTAACGAACGGTTTGAGTAATCCTCTGGATGTGCAGTTAGGTAAGGTGTCGAAAACCCTCTTTACCGGCACAGGCTCAACCAGCACCGCAACAAAGTTCGACATTCAGCTAACCAATTGCCCGGAAACGGTCACCTCTGCTGCGGTTAACTTCGGCGGGACGCCGGATGCAGATAACAATTCCACACTGGCGTTAACGCGAGATGCGGATGCCGCGACCGGTGTGGCAATTCAGCTGCTCGACACCGCCGGGCAACCCGTCAGTCTGTATACCCCTTCTCGCCAGTACCCGTTAACGGCTGGCAGTACGGTAAACGATCTGGAATTTGGCGCACGTTATATTCAGACGCAAGCGGCCGTAACCGCAGGCCCTGCCAATTCCGTGTCAACCTTTACCATTATCTATAACTGATATCATCAATTCAGAAATATCAGCCCTGATTTCGGGGCTGATATTTCTTGTTTATGTTGAGACATATTTATGCACCATGTTTATTTACTGAGCACTCTATTACTGGTAGCCGCGACAGCGCATGCGGGTGTCATTATTAACGGCACCCGTCTTGTCTACCACGGAGATAAAAAGGAATCGTCTCTTGGCCTTTCAAATCCCGATAGCACGGATTATCTGGTTCAGTCCTGGGTTGATTCTGGCGATAAAAACATGGCCAAAGCTCCCTTCCTGATCACGCCGCCGCTATTCCGTCTGGACGGCAAGGAAGATAACGTTCTGCGTGTGGTCCGTACGGGCGGAAATATGCCAGAAGATCGCGAATCGCTCTTCTGGCTCAATATCAAAGCGATTCCCTCTTCGAAAAACCAGCAAGGGGTAAATACCCTGCAAATCGCGATTAATACGCGCATTAAGTTACTTTATCGTCCCGCGTCAGTAAAAGGCCAACCTGAAGAGGTGGGCGATAAACTGGCGTGGCATCGCGAGGGCAACGAGCTGATTGTAAATAACCCAACGCCGTTTTATATGAACTTCCAGCAAATCATGCTGAACGGCAAGAAAGTGCCAAACGTCACCTGGGCGGTACCGAAAGCCGAAACGCATTTTGCCCTTCCGGCCACTATCAGCGGTAATTCCGTCAGTTATTCCATCATTACTGATTACGGTAGCGTCAGTAAAACCTGGACCGCTGCACTCCATTAATTAAGCGGTACGCGGGCGTTTCAAATAATCATGTACAGCACTAAAAAGCCTTTTTCCTGTCATTTACTCGCACTGCTGGTCATTTTATGTGGCCTGGCAGTGGCGTGTTTTTCACAGCAAATATGGGCCGATGATTATTTTAACCCCGCCCTGCTGGATCTGGATAACCCCCAGCAGGGAAAAACTGACCTCTCAATCTATGAAAAAGGCCCTGGCCAGGCACCTGGTCAATATCAGGTGGCCCTTTTTATTAATAACAACAAGATTGATACCCGTGAGGTCACGTTTAAATTACATAAGGATGCCAAAGGCGACAGTTCACTTCAGCCCTGTTTTTCGCTGGGCGACTTAAAGCGTCTTGGCGTCAAAACGGAAAAATATCCGCAACTGATGGCGAAGGGTGAGTGCGCAGAGTTAAGCGTGATTCCTGCCGCATCGGCCACGTTTAAAGTCCGCCATCAGCAGTTGCTGCTGAGCATTCCACAGTCTGCGCTGGGCCAGATACCCCGTGGCTATATCGACCCGAAAGACTTTGATGAAGGCATTACCGCCGGTTTGCTCAACTACAGCACCAACGCCAGCCAGAGCCATGCGCGCCAGCCAGGCAAACAGGACAACAGCAGCCAGTATGTGAACCTGCGCCCGGGTCTGAATATCGGTGCCTGGCGCGTGCGAAACTACTCAACCTGGAATCGCAGCACCACCGGCCACGAAGAGCAGCACAGCTTCTCCTCCGTCTATACCTACGCTCAGCGCGATATCGTGGCGATGAAAAGCGATCTGACGGTAGGGCAAAGCTCTTCTCCGGCGGATGTGTTCGACAGCGTGCCCTATACCGGCATGCAGCTCAATTCCGACAGCGACATGCTGCCAGACAGCGAGAAAGGCTACGCGCCGATTATCCGTGGCACCGCCCATAGCAACGCGCTGGTGATGGTGCGTCAGAACGGCTATGTGATTTATCAAAATACCGTCGCCCCCCGGTGCGTTTGAAATTAACGATCTCTACCCCACCGGCAGTAGCGGCGATCTGCAGGTCACGGTGAAAGAAACCGACGGCAGCGAAAGCCATTTCGTGGTGCCTTACGCCTCGGTCCCCGTGCTGCAACGTGAAAAAAATCTGCGCTACAGCGTGACCGCAGGGCGCTATCGCTCTTATGACAAAGATGTTGAAAAAACCCCTTTTGCCCAGGGTAGTGCCATCTACGGCCTGCCTTACGGTTTTACTGCCTACGGCGGCGTGCAACAGAGCAGCCATTACCAGTCGCAGGCCGTTGGTGGGGGGAAAAAATATGGGCGATTTAGGCGCTTTCTCTGTCGACATCACGCGGGCCAAAGCACTGCTTAAAAAACAGCATGCCAGCACCGGGCAGTCATGGCGCGTGCGTTACAGCAAAGATTTCTCAAAAATGGGGACTAACTTCATGCTGGCGGGCTATCGGTATAACAGCAAAGGGTTCTACACCCTGGAAGATACCATGGAGTCTTATACCCGGAGTGACGACTGGTCTGCGCCGCAGCAGCGCCGCGCCCGTACCGAAGCCACCATTGACCAGACGCTGGGCGAAGGCTGGGGATCGGTCACCCTGAGTCTGGTGAAAGAGACCTACTGGAGCCAAAGCCAGGACATGACCTCCATGAGCGTTAGCTACAACAACAGCTGGCACGGGGTGAGTTACAGCCTGAGCTATAGCCTCAATAAGAACACCAACGACAGCAATGAAGACGGTGAATCCGTTACCCAGGACAACCAGTTCGCGCTGAGCGTCTCCGTGCCACTGGATCACTGGATGCATAACACCTGGGCGACATACAACCTGAACAACACGAAAGCGGGCACCACGCAAAATATCGGGCTAAACGGCACCGCACTCCAGGGTGACAACCTGAGCTGGAATATCCAGGAGGGATTGAGCAACAGCGGAAGCGGCAACTCAACCAACCTGAATGCCGATTACAAAGGAACCTATGGCGAAATCAGCGGCGGCGTGAGCCAGGACAAAAATCAGCGGAACGTTAACGTCGGCTTGCAGGGCGGTATGGTGGCCCATGCCAACGGCATCACCCTGAGCCAGCCGCTGGGGGATACCATCGCGCTGGTTAAAGCCCCAGGCACGCACGGCACGCACATTACCAACCAGACCGGGGTCAAAACCGATTTTCGCGGTTATACCGTCGTGCCCTTTGTCACCGCCTATCGCCACAACACCATTGCCCTGGATACGGAAACGCTGCCGGACGAGGCCGACGTGACCCACGCGGCGCAAGTTGTTACACCAACACGCGGCGCGGTGGTCCGCGCCAGCTTTAACACCCGCGTGGGCAGCCGGGTCTTAATGACGCTCACGCGACAGGGTAAGCCGCTGCCCTTTGGCGCAACGGTCACCACCGGGGATAAGGATAGCGAGTTTATCGTAGGCAATGACGGACAGACTTACCTCTCCGGCCTGCCTCAGCACGGAACGCTGTCTGTTTCCTGGGGTCAGGATGCCAGCGAAAGCTGTGTGGCTGAGTACCGGCTAACGGATGAGGAAAAGAAAACCAGCATCATCAACGCTGCCGCGCAATGTCACTGATTCACCGTTCAGGCTAACTATTATGCAGATTCTCAAACACTGTTTTTTTCTTCTGGCTCTTGGCACGGCGGCGTTGTTTATGCCGCACGCTAAAGCGGCGTGTACCACTCCCGATATGCCAAAAATGATCGATGTCGCCTCCGTCTCCATCCCCACCACGCTGGCGGTGGGTTCCACCATTCCGGGTACGGAACAGACCGTGCACGTGGCGGGTAATTGCGATCATTCGTATGAGAGTGGAATGGAAATTATCTCCTGCTATTACGGCAGCGGGGCCGAAATTCCGGGGCTGACTGGCGTCTATGATTCTGGCGTGCCGGGCGTCGGCGTGGCGTTGATGAATGATAAGGGGCAGCGTATCTCCGGTGGGGGTAAGACCGCGTGCGACTCCCGCAGTACCCCAATCGGCTATGTCTCGAATGATGGAAAAATGTCGTTCGACTTTAACGTGACCCTCCAGCTCGTCAAGACCAGCGAAACGGTAAAGTCAGGAAACGCTGAGTCAGGCGCAAACCCAGTTTGGTATTGGCGTATTCGGCAATGACGGCATCGGCAGTCCCAATACTGTCTCCTATGCCGGTAACGTTTATTCTGCATCAGGTCACCTGTTCCGTATCACCGAAAAATCTCACCATCAACCTGGGGGATTTTCCGGTCAGTGATTTCGCCGTCACTGGCACGCTCTCGTCTCCGGCCCAGGAGTTTAATGTGGATGTGGATTGTGACACCACCGTTCAGCCGTTAGTGAAAATCACCAGTGCCAATGGTTACGAACCGCAGTTTGAAGGGGTCATCAAACTCACCCAGCAAAGCGGCATGGCAACCGGCGTCGGCGTCAGAATGCTTTTCGACGACAACATTGCCACCTTTTGATAGCTACGTTCCCACCCAACGTCCGGCAAATGCCAATGAAACGCTGCGGATCCCCTTCGAGGTGCGTTACGAACAGATCAGCGATGTCGTCACACCGGGGCCAGCGAACAGCATCGCGACCCTTACCCTCGCCTATAAGTGATCGTTATGAAAAAAACCGCATTGATTATGGCGCTGATGCTGCTGAGCCAGGCTCACGCAGAGGATATTCAGATTGAGATGAGAGGGAATATTTACGCCAATACCTGCATCGTAGACAGCGCCAGCAAAGATCTCACCGTCAACCTGGGGCAGGCCGTCTCAAGTGACTTTAAGAATGTCGGAGACACGGGCACGTGGAAAGCGTTCAGCCTGTCGGTATCGCACTGCCCGCAAACCCTGATGCTGGCCAACGCCTTTTTTTACGGCCAGGCCGACCGCATTCATCCGACAAAGTTTGCCAACACCGGTAGCGCTAAAGGGCTGGCGCTAGAGCTGGGCGACCCGCAGGACAATATTCTGCTTGCGCCGCAGGCGAGCTTTAACGTGCTGATCGATCAAAACACGCATACAGCTACCTTCCCCCTTGCCGCCCGCTATTACGTCACCTCGATGCCCATCAGCGCAGGGACCTTCAGCAGCGTAGTCCAGGTGACGTTTACTTACCAGTAGGGCCACGCCGCTTAGGGCGGACGCTTTTTTTACGCCCGGCGGCGAGTGTAGCCGGACGTTTTTTCACCTCGGGTACGTCGGGCTGTTCTATAGGAAAGACCGGCAGGGCATTCAGCAGGCGCTTACCGTAATTTTTGGTGAGCAGGCGTTTATCGTAGATCACCACCTCCCCCCAGCAGCTGTGGCTGCGGATCAGACGCCCGACCTGCTGAATCAGGTTGAACGAGGCCGCAGGCAGGCTCTGTACTTCGAACGGGAAGCGATTCAGGCTTTTCAGCCACTCGCCTTCGGTGAGCACCACCGGGCTGTCGATGGGGGGAAAGCAATCTTGTGAATGTGTACCTGGGTCAGGTAATCGCCCTTCAGATCCAGCCCTTCGGCAAAGGATTGCAGCCCCACCAGTACGCTGCGTTCGCCGTTATCAATGCGTTTGCGGTGTGTTTCAACCAGCCGGTAACGAGGCTGATCGCCCTGCACCAGCAGGAGCAGGCGCAGATCGGTGACAAAGGTTAAAAACAGTTGCATTGCCCGGGCGCTGGCAAACAGCACCAGCATGCCGGGGTATTTTTTGCTTTCCAGCTGTTCGCGGAAATAGGCCGCCATCTCGGCAAGGTGGTGCTCTTCGTTGTCGATCAGTGGCTCGTAATTCATGCGTGGAATGACCAGCTTGCCCTGCTCGCAGTGGTTGAACGGCGAATCGAGCGCGACAAAGCGATCCCCTGCCTTTTCCTTCAGGCCGCTTCATCTCCTGCAACCGCGAGAAGCTGTTCAGCGAGCGCAACGTGGCGGAGGTGACCACCACATGCGGCACGCTACGCCAGAGCAGCTTTTCCAGCTGATCGCTGACGCGAATACCCGCGCAGTGGAAGAAGAGATGCACTTGCCCTTCTTTGACCTCCCGCGTCGCCCACTTGGTGACCGGCGCGCCGGAGGCCTGGGCCATGGACGCCAGCCGCCACAGCTTGCTTTGCCCTTCGAACATGCCCAGCGCGCGGTTCATCTGCAGCAGCACCCGGTGTACACGCACCACATCATGGGTGCCGTCTTTTCACTCAGATCGTTTAAAAACAGCTCTGCCAGCCCGCGCAGTTTTTCGATGAGCTGCGCCAGTTCGCGGCAAACCGCCATGATCTCGTCCGGCAGCTCGCCCATCTCAAAGCGATGCTCCGCCTCCTGGCTGGCCGGGAGGTAGAGATTGAGGATGTTATTCAGCGAGGCGATATGAGTGTAGATGGTTTCGCAGTGTTCGCTCAGCCGCTCCGGGCCGCCAGCGGCGGGATGGTTTTCGGGCGGAATTGATCCATGCAGGTCGCCACCAGCTTGCAGAACAGATCCAGCTGCAGGCGGAACCACGGGGCGGTGATCTCGGCGCTCATCTCCAGCGCATCGCGGGCGACGTCCGGCAGATGGTGGCCTTCATCCAGCACCAGCAGCAGGTGTTTTGGGTCCGGCAAGACCGACTCGCTCTCCATTGCCGCCATCACCAGCGCATGGTTGGCGACCACCACTTCCGCCTCCTGGATCTCACGGCGGGCGACGAAGAACGGGCACTCGCGATAGTAATGGCAATTGCGGTTCAGGCAGCTGGCTTTGTCGGTGCTGAGCCTGCGCCACAGGTCGTCGCTGATGGGCCTGATCGGTGTGATCGCGCAGGCCGTCCCACTTATAGCGGTCGAGATCGGTTTTGAGCGTCGCGCACTGCTCCTGCTCGGCCTTGTTGTTGGGGGTGAGTTCGTCATCGAGAAACGCCAGCAGATCCTGCTGGGATGGCTCACTGCTGGCAAGGGCGGCCAGGTTGCGCGGACAGACGTAGCGCCCGCGGCCAAAGGCGGCGGTAAAGCGCAGCTCCGGGATGATCTTGCGCAGCAGGGGCAGGTCTTTGCTGTAGATCTGATCCTGCAACGCGACGTTGGCGGTACTGACCACCAGCGTTTTTTGTTCTTCCCGGGCAATGGCGATGCCGGGGATCAGGTAGGACAGGGTTTTACCGACGCCGGTCGGAGCTTCAATTGCCAGATGTCGCCCTCGTCACCGGCCAGCGTTTTTGCCACATCGGCAATCATCTGCCGTTGCGGTGCGCGGGGAATGAAGTCGGGGATCTGCTGTTGTAGCGCCTTATACCAGGCGGCAATTTGCGCTTTCAGCGCGGCGGTTAAAGCCATGATGAACCTGAAATACTGTATAAACAGCCACTATTGTGGCACTTTCTTAAGCGGGCCGCAAAAGAAAAGCCGGCTTACGACCGGGCTTCCAGATTACTGCGCTGCGGCAGGTTTTGCGCGGACGGCGTCGGCGCTGCTGTTCGCCTGCCGGTTTGGCATCGCCGTCACGACGCGGAGGTTTGTTCGCGGCTTTTGGCGCACCGCCTTCGCTACGGCGCGGCTGCTGCTGACCACGGCCACCGCCGCCCTGCCCGCGTCCACCGCCCTGACCACGCCCGCCACCCTGGCGACCGTTCTGGATCGGCTCGGCTTTGATTGACGGGTCTACGTCGTAGCCGTCGAGGGCGATACGTGGGATCTCTTTTTTCAGCAGGCGTTCGATGTCGCGCAGCAGTTTGATTTCATCCACACAGACCAGCGACAGGGCTTCGCCCGTTGCCGCGGCACGGCCGGTACGGCCGATACGGGTGAACGTAATCTTCCGGCACGTTCGGCAGCTCGTAGTTCACCACGTGCGGCAGCTCTTCAATGTCCAGGCCACGGGCGGCAATGTCGGTTGCCACCAGCACGCGGATATCACCGGATTTAAAATCTGCCAGCGCGCGGGTACGTGCCCCCTGGCTCTTGTTGCCGTGGATGGCCGCGCTGCGGATCCCGTCTTTGTTCAGCTGTTCTGCAAGGTGGTTGGCACCGTGCTTGGTACGGGTGAAGACCAGCACCTGCTGCCAGTTGCCCTCGCCAATCATCTGCGACAGCAGCTCGCGCTTACGCTTTTATCCACCATGTGGACATGCTGGGTCACCTGCTCGGAGGCAGTGTTGCGACGCGCCACTTCCACTTCCAGCGGGTTGTGCAGCAGTTTTTCCGCCAGCCCTTTGATCTCATCGGAGAAGGTGGCGGAGAAGAGCAGGTTCTGGCGGCGAGCCGGCAGTTTTGCCAGCACGCGGCGAATATCGTGGATGAAGCCCATGTCGAGCATACGGTCGGCTTCGTCGAGCACCAGGATTTCAACGCTGTCGAGCTTCACGGCGTTCTGATGTTCCAGATCGAGCAGACGGCCCGGGGTGGCTACCAGCACGTCCACGCCGCTGCGCAGTTTCATCATCTGTGGGTTAATGCTCACGCCACCAAACACCACCAGCGAACGGATATTGAGATAGCGGCTGTACTCACGCACGTTCTCACCCACCTGGGCGGCGAGTTCACGGGTCGGGGTCAGGATCAGGGCGCGCACCGGGCGACGGCCTTTGGCGTGCGGCTCTTTCTGGATCAGACGTTGCAGCAACGGCAGGGTAAAGCCCGCGGTTTTACCGGTGCCGGTCTGGGCGCTGGCCATCAAATCGCGGCCTGCCAGCACGGCAGGAATGGCCTGCTGCTGAATAGGGGTAGGTTCGCGGTAGCCCTGCTCTTCTACAGCGCGCAGGATTTCCGGGTCCAGGCCAAGGGTATCAAAAGACATAACAACTCCGAACCGCCCCGACCGTTTCAGGTGTAGTTTTCAGGGAGATAGTGACAAATAAGAGGACAAAAACCACAGTGTCGCAAAGCAGCGGAGTGTAGCAGCTTTTGTGACGTGGCGCATAAAATATCCGTTGGATTCCCTTAACGAAATATTTCTCCGGCTGGCTGGACTTATCACAAATCTGGCATATTCTTAATCAATCGATTGATTAAGATTATGCACACTATGAATCCGACCCCAACCACCACGAAAGGCGAACAGGCCAAAGCTCAGTTGATTGCCGCGGCGCTGGCGCAGTTTGGCGAGTACGGACTGCATGCCACCACCCGCGATATCGCCGCCCAGGCGGGGCAGAACATCGCCGCCATTACCTACTATTTCGGCTCGAAAGAGGATCTGTACCTCGCCTGCGCCCAGTGGATCGCCGATTTCATCGGCACCCACTTTCGTCCTCACGTCGAGGCAGCGACCACCCTGCTGTCCGAGCCTTCACCGGATCGCGCCGCCATTCGCGGGCTGATCTTAAACGCCTGTCACAATATGATTCAGCTGCTGACCCATGACGATACGCTGAACCTGAGTAAATTTATCTCCCGGGAGCAGCTCTCGCCCTCTGCTGCCTATCAGCTCGTGCACGATCAGGTTATCGCCCCGATGCACACCCACCTGACCCGGCTGGTGGCGGCGTATACCGGCCGCGACGCCAGTGATACGCAGACCATTTTGCATACCCATGCCCTGCTGGGCGAAGTGCTCGCCTTTCGCCTCGGGCGGGAGACCATTTTGTTACGCACCGGCTGGACCGAATTTGATGCGGACAAAGCCGCGCAGATAAGCCAGGTCATCACCTGCCATGTTGATCTGATCCTGCAAGGTTTAACCCAAAGGAGCCTGGAGTTATGAAAAAACCTGCCGTTATTCTTCTGGCCGTGGTGGTTGTGCTGGCCGCCGGATTCGGTGGCTGGTGGTGGTATCAGAGCCAGCAGGATAAGACGTTAACCCTGTACGGTAACGTAGATATTCGCACCGTGAATATGAGCTTTCGCGTCGGCGGGCGGCTGGCGTCGTTAACCGTGGACGAAGGGGACACGATCACCGCCGGGCAGACGCTGGGCGAGCTGGATAAAGCCCCGTACAAGAATGCGCTGTTTCAGGCCCAGGCGGGTGTTTCTGTCGCCCAGGCACAATATGATTTAATGCAGGCCGGTTACCGGGATGAAGAGGTGGCCCAGGCCGCCGCCGCCGTGAAACAGGCTCAGGCAGCGTATGACTATGCGCAAAACTTCTACAATCGCCAGCAGGGGCTGTGGAAAAGCCGCACCGTGTCGGCTAACGATTCTGGAAAACGCCCGCTCCTCGCGCGATCAGGCTCTGGCGACCCTGAAATCTGCTCAGGATAAGTTACGCCAGTACCGCTCCGGCAACCGCGAGCAGGATATCGCCCAGGCAAAAGCCAGCCTTGAACAGGCCCAGGCCCAGTTAGCGCAGGCCCAACTGGATCTGCATGACACCACCCTGGTGGCCCCGGCCAACGGCACCCTGATGACCCGCGCCGTCGAGCCAGGCAGCATGCTGAACGCGGGCAGCACAGTGCTGACCCTCTCCCTGACCCGCCCGGTGTGGGTACGCGCCTATATCAATGAAGCCAGCCTTGGGGAAGCCCGGCCGGGGCGCGAGGTGCTGCTCTACACCGACGGACGCGCGGATAAGCCTTATCACGGGAAGATCGGCTTTGTCTCTCCGACCGCCGAATTCACGCCGAAAACCGTGGAAACCCCGGATCTGCGCACTGACCTGGTCTATCGCCTGCGCATTATCGTCAACGATGCCGACGAAGCCCTGCGTCAGGGGATGCCGGTCACCGTCAGCTTCGACAATGGGCAAACCCATGAGTGACACGGTGATCCAGCTCACCGGCCTGGTCAAACGCTTTGCCGGAATGGACAAACCCGCCGTCGCGCCGCTCGACTGCACCCTGCATAAAGGCTATGTCACCGGGCTGGTCGGGCCGGACGGCGCAGGCAAAACCACCCTGATGCGGATGCTGGCCGGGCTTACTTAAGCCCGACGAAGGCACCGCCAGCGTGCTGGGACTGGACCCGGTTCGCGACGATCGCGCCCTGCATGCGATGCTGGGCTACATGCCGCAGAAGTTCGGCCTGTACGAAGATCTGACGGTGATGGAGAACCTGACCCTGTATGCCGACCTGCGCAGCGTTACCGGCGAGACGCGGCAGAAGACCTTTCAACGCCTGCTCGAATTTACCGCGCTCGGCCCCTTCACCGACCGGCTGGCGGGCAAGCTTTCCGGCGGGATGAAGCAGAAGCTGGGCCTCGCCTGCACCCTGGTGGGTGAACCGAAAGTCTTACTGCTGGACGAGCCTGGCGTTGGCGTGGATCCCATCTCCCGCCGCGAACTGTGGCAGATGGTGCATGAGCTGGCAGGCGACGGCATGTTAATCCTCTGGAGCACCTCGTATCTCGATGAAGCGGAACAGTGCCGGGACGTGCTGCTGATGAACGAAGGGGAGCTGCTCTATCAGGGGGATCCTACCGCGCTCACGCAAAGCATGACCGGCCGCAGCCTGCTGCTGAATTCACCCCACGAAAACAACCGCCGCCTGCTGCAGCGGGTGCTGAAGCTGCCCCAGGTGAGCGACGGCATGATCCAGGGGAAATCGGTGCGGGTGATCCTTAAAAAAGAGGCCAGCGCCGATGATCTGCGCCAGCATGCGGATCTCCCGGATCTGGCCGTCAGGGATGCTGCCCCGCGCTTTTGAAAGATGCCTTTATCGATCTGCTCGGTGGCGCAGGCACCGCGGAATCTCCTCTGGGGGCGATCCTGCATACCGTGGAAGGTACGCCGGGCGAAACGGTGATCGAGGCCAAATCCCTGACCAAAAAGTTCGGCGATTTTGCCGCCACGGATGACGTGAACTTCGCGGTGAAACGCGGCGAAATCTTCGGCCTGCTCGGCCCCAACGGGCGCGGGGAAATCAACCACCTTTAAAATGATGTGTGGCCTGCTGGTGCCTACCGCCGGGAAGGCGCTGGTGCTGGATATGGATTTGAAAGTCAGCTCCGGCAAGGCGCGCCAGCATCTGGGCTATATGGCGCAAAAGTTCTCTCTGTACGGCAACCTGACGGTGGAGCAGAACCTGCGCTTTTTCTCCGGCGTGTATGGCCTGCGTGGGCGGGCGCAGAATGACAAAATCAGCCGCATGAGCGAAGCGTTTGGGTTGGATCATGTTGCCAGCCATGCCACCGACGATCTGCCGCTCGGGTTTAAGCAGCGGCTGGCGCTGGCCTGTTCCCTGATGCATGAGCCGGACATTCTGTTTCTCGATGAACCGACCTCCGGTGTGGATCCCCTCACCCGTCGCGAGTTCTGGCTGCATATCAACAGCATGGTGGAAAAAGGGGTCACTGTGATGGTGACCACCCACTTTATGGACGAGGCGGAATATTGCGACCGCATCGGGCTGGTGTACCGCGGCAAGCTGATCGCCCACGGCACGCCTGACGATCTCAAAGCCCAGGTGGCCGACGAGCAACAGCCCGATCCGACGATGGAGCAGGCATTTATTACCCTGATTAACGACTGGGATAAGGAGCACGGCCATGTCTGATACCGCCCTCTCCTGGCGTCGGGTGCGCGCCCTGTGCATCAAAGAGACGCGGCAGATCGTTCGCGACCCGAGCAGCTGGCTGATTGCGGTGGTGATCCCCCTGCTGCTGCTGTTCATCTTTGGCTACGGCATTAACCTCGACTCCAGCAAGTTGCGCGTCGGCATCCTGCTGGAGCAGCGCAGCGAAGAGGCGCTCGACTTTACTCACACCATGACCGGCTCGCCGTACATTGACGCCACCATCAGCGATAACCGCCAGGCGCTGATCCAGATGATGCAGGCCGGGCGCATTCGCGGGCTGATTGTCATTCCGGTGGATTTCGCGAGCACATGGCCCGCCCGAACGACACCGCCCCCATTCAGGTGATCACCGACGGCAGCGAACCGAATACCCGCCAACTTTGTGCAGGGTTATACCGAAGGGATCTGGCAGATGTGCAGATGCAGCGGGCGGAAGATCGGGGTGAAAACGTTCGAGCCGCTGATCGACGTGCAGACCCCGCTACTGGTTTAACCCGGCGGCCATCAGTCAGCACTTTATTATTCCCGGCGCGGTGACCATTATCATGACGGTGATCGGCGCTATTTTGACCTCGCTGGTGATCGCCCGCGAGTGGGAGCGCGGCACCATGGAGGCGCTGCTCTCTACCGAAGTCACGCGCACGGAACTGCTGCTGTGCAAACTCATCCCTTACTTACTTCCTCGGGATGCTGGCGATGCTGCTCTGCATGCTTGTCGCAGTCTTTATTCTCGGGGTGCCCTATCGTGGCTCGCTGCTGGTGCTGTTTATCATCACCAGCCTGTTTTTACTCAGCACCCTGGGGATGGGCCTGTTGATTTCTACCGTCACCCGCAACCAGTTTAACGCCGCCCAGGTGGCGCTGAATGCCGCCTTTTTGCCGTCCATTATGCTGTCCGGGTTTATTTTCCAGATCGACAGTATGCCCGCGGTGATCCGCGCGGTGACCTACATTATTCCGGCGCGCTATTTCGTCAGCACCCTGCAAAGCCTGTTCCTGGCGGGCAATATCCCGATGGTGCTGATTGTGAACCTGCTGTTTTTGATTGCCTCGGCGGTGATGTTTATCGGGCTGACGTGGATGAAAACCAAACGGCGCCTGGATTAGGTTGCGCCCGGTGGCGCTCCGCTCACCGGACCTGTAAGACCCGTTGATTTTGTAGGTTGGGTAAGCGAAAGCGCCACCCGACAAGAGGACGACACTATGCTTTACCGTTTTATGGACGTTGATTCGCAAAGAGCTGCAATCGCTGCTGCGCGAGCCGCAGACCCGGGCAATTTTAATATTGCCGGTGCTGAATCCAGGTGCTGCTGTTCCCCTGGGCGGCCACCCTGGAGGTGACCAATGCCACCATTGCCGTCTATAACGAAGATAACGGCAAGCATTCGGTGGAGCTGACCCAGCGCTTCGCCCGCGCCAAAGCCTTTACCCACGTGCTGATCCTCAATAGCCCGCAGGAGATCCAGCCAACCATCGACACGCAAAAGGCACTATTGCTGGTGCGCTTCCCGGCCGATTTTTCCCGCAACCTGGACACCCTGCAAACCGCCCCCATGCAGCTGATCCTCGACGGGCGTAACTCCAACAGCGCGCAGATTGCCGCTAACTATTTGCAGCAGGTAGTGAAAACGTATCAGCAGGAGTTGATGGAGGGCAAACCGAAGCCGAACAACAGCGAGCTGGTGGTGCGCAACTGGTATAACCCGAACCTCGACTACAAATGGTTTGTGGTGCCGTCGCTGATCGCCATGATCACCACCATCGGGGTGATGATTGTCACGTCGCTGTCGGTGGCGCGCGAGCGCGAACAGGGCACGCTGGATCAGCTGCTGGTTTCCCCGCTGGCGACCTGGCAAATCTTCGTCGGCAAGGCGGTACCAGCGCTGATTGTCGCCACCTTCCAGGCCAGTATCGTGCTGGCGATTGGCATCTGGGCCTATCACATCCCCTTTGCCGGTTCGCTGGCGCTGTTTTACTTCACGATGGTGATATACGGGCTGTCGCTGGTGGATTTGGTCTGTTGATCTCGGCGCTCTGTTCAACCCAGCAGCAGGCGTTTATCGGGGTGTTCGTCTTCATGATGCCGGCGATTTTGCTCTCGGGCTATGTCTCGCCGGTTGAGAATATGCCGGTCTGGTTGCAGAACCTGACCTGGGTGAACCCGATTCGGCACTTCACCGATATCACCAAGCAGATCTATCTCAAGGATGCGAGTCTGGATATTGTGTGGGGGAGTTTGTGGCCGCTACTGGTAATAGCGGCCGTGACAGGCTCAGTGGCGTACGCGATGTTTAGACGCAATATCGCGTAGCTTTTTATCTTTGGTTAACAGTGAAACGATCGCTGGCCCTGCAAGGATCGCCAGGCCTGCGACGGCCAGCAAAAAGTTGTTTTGCAGTACCCGGGACAACAACCACAGCACAATGACTGCCGCGCCAAAATACCAGGTGGTGGTCAGCTCTTCGAGCACATCCGCCACTTCGCGCCAGCGCTCTTCATGGTGACGCTGTAAAAAGAGCATTAACAGTACGGTGACGCCGTACAACACACATAATCCCAGGCCGACCCGCACCAGGGTTCCGCTCATCCAGGCCATCACCAGCACAGCCACTACCAATAAATGCAACATAATCTGCCAGCAACTGAGGCCGGTCGCGACGCGTATGCGTTGTTGCCACTTCATGGCACTCTCCTGAAGGATTTTACTCTGCTTGTTCAGACTATCGCACTTTACGGAAAATTCCGTAACACAGCACCTTTTTGTGACGACGACTACACTTTATTTTCATCAGGATAGAGACGCGGGAAGGAGTGTATGGCCCAACAAACCCGGCATTTTTCGCTAAAAGTGTTAACGATCAACATTCATAAAGGATTCGCGGCTTTTAACCGCCGTTTCATTCTGCCCGAACTGCGCGACGCCGTACGTACCGTCAGCGCCGATGTCGTCTGCCTGCAGGAGGTCATGGGCGCGCATGAGGTGCATCCGATGCATGTGGAGAACTGGCCCGATACCAGCCACTACGAATTTCTGGCTGACACCATGTGGAGCGATTATGCCTACGGGCGTAACGCCGTCTATCCAGAAGGGCATCACGGCAACGCGATCCTCTCCCGCTACCCCATCGAACACTATGAAAACCACGATGTCTCGGTTGGCGAGAGCGAAAAGCGCGGGCTGCTTTACTGTCGGCTTGCCGTGCCGGAACTGACCATGCCGCTGCATGTGGCCTCGGTTCACCTTGGCCTGCGGGAAGCCCACCGCCAGGCGCAGCTGCAGATGATGGCCGAATGGGTCAACGCCCTGCCGGAAGGCGATCCGGTGGTGGTGGCCGGAGACTTTAATGACTGGCGCCAGCGCGCCAGCCATCCGCTGAAGGCGGAGGCCGGGCTGGAGGAGGTGTTTACCCTTGCTCATGGCCGGCCTGCCCGCACCTTCCCGGTAAGGTTCCCGCTGCTGCGTCTTGATCGTATCTATGTCAAAAATGCCCATGCCAGCAGCCCAACCGCGCTGGCTCTGAGTAACTGGCGTCATCTCTCCGACCATGCACCGTTAAGTGCGGAGATCCATTTATGAAAAGTTCATGGCAAAGCGGTAACCGGATCAAGCTGCTGGAAAATGGCGATCAATTTTACCCGGCGGTCTTTGCTGCCATTGATAAGGCGCAAAGTCGGGTGTTCCTTGAGACCTTCATCTGGTTCGATGACAGTGTGGGCCGCAAGCTGCATGCCGTTATCCTGCGTGCAGCCCAGCGTGGGGTACATATCGAAGTGCTGCTCGACGGCTATGGCTCCCCCGACCTCGACGACGACTTTGTAGGGGAACTCACCGCGGCAGGCGTGGTATTCCGTTACTACGATCCGCGCCCTCCTCTGTTTGGTATGCGCACAAACGTGTTCCGCCGCATGCACCGTAAAATTGGTGGTGGTGGATGAGCAGGTGGCATTTGTCGGCGGCATTAACTACTCCGCCGAACATATGTCGGACTACGGCCCGGAGGCGAAACAGGATTATGCCGTCCAGGTCGAAGGGCAGTGGTGCAGGATATTTGCAGTTTGTCGTGGAAAACCTGCCCGGCAAAGCCGCCGTGCGTCGCTGGTGGAAGCGGCGTCATCGCCCCGAAGAGAACACCAAACCGGGCGAAGCCCAGGCGCTGTTTGTCTGGCGCGATAACGAAGAGCACCGGGATGATATTGAGCGGCACTATCTGAAGATGCTGGCCAACGCCCGCCGCGAAGTGATCATCGCCAACGCCTATTTCTTCCCGGGCTATCGTCTGCTGCACGCCATGCGTAACGCGGCCCGTCGCGGGGTGCGGGTTAAGCTGATTGTACAGGGCGAGCCGGATATGCCGATTGTCACGGTGGGCGCGCGCCTGCTCTATAACTATCTGGTGAAAGGTGGCGTAGAGATTTACGAATACCGCCGCCGTCCGCTGCACGGCAAGGTGGCGCTGATGGACGATCACTGGGTGACCGTCGGCTCCAGTAACCTCGACCCCCTCAGCCTGTCGCTGAATCTGGAGGCCAACCTGATTATTCACGATCGCGAGTTTAACCAGACCTTGCGCGATAATCTTTCCGCCATTATCGCCGGAGGATTGCGTGCGGGTTGATGAAACCATGGTGCCGAAACGCACCTGGTGGAATCTGGGCAAAAGCGTGCTGGTGTTCCACTTCCTGCGTCACTTCCCGGCCCTGGTGGGTTGGCTGCCGGCCCATACGCCTAAGCTGGCGCAGGTGCCGCCGCCGGTACAACCCGAAATGGAGACCCAGGATCGGGTCGAAGCAGGTAGCACGGGAGTGAAACCCTGATGAGCAAAAAACATTCGCGCTGGCGTCTGGCAAAAAAGATCCTCACCTGGGTGTTTTTTATTGCCGTTGCGGTGCTGCTGGTGGTTTACGCGAAAAAGGTCGACTGGGCTGAGGTCTGGAAGGTTATTCGTGACTACGACCGTATGTCGCTGATGGGCGCGGTGGCGCTGGTGGTGCTGAGTTATCTGCTGTATGGCTGTTACGACCTGCTCGGACGGGTCTACTGTGGGCATAAGCTGGCTAAACGCCAGGTTATGCTGGTGTCGTTTATCTGCTATGCCTTCAACCTGACTCTGAGCACCTGGGTGGGCGGCATCGGGATGCGCTACCGGCTCTATTCCCGCCTGGGGCTGCCCAGCAGTACCATCACGCGGATCTTCTCCCTGAGCATTACCACCAACTGGCTGGGCTATATCCTGCTGGGGCGGGGTGATCTTTACCGCCGGGGTGGTGCAACTGCCTGACCACTGGTACATCGACCAGTCTACGCTGCGCATTCTGGGCGTGGTATTGCTGCTGGTGATTGCCGTCTATTTGTGGGCCTGCGCCTTTGCCAAACATCGCCATATGACCATCAAAGGACAGAAGCTGGTGCTGCCTTCCTGGCGCTTTGCGCTGGCGCAGATGGCCATTTCTGCCGCTAACTGGATGGCGATGGGGGGCGATTATCTGGCTGCTGATGGGCGAAGATGTGAACTACTTCTTCGTGCTGGGGGTGCTGCTGGTGAGCAGTATCGCCGGGGTGATTGTGCATATCCCGGCCGGGATCGGCGTGCTGGAAGCGGTGTTTATTGCCCTGCTGGCGGGGGAGCATGTCTCCCATGGCACCATTATCGCCGCCCTACTGGCCTACCGTATGCTCTATTACTTCCTGCCGCTGGCGCTGGCGACGGTCTGTTATCTGGTGCTGGAGAGCCGGGCGAAGAAAATGCGGGCCAAAAACGAGCAGCAGATGGCGAAGTGATGTCCCCTCACATCAACCCTCTCCCCCATCGGGGAGAGGGAGAAGTCTGTGCAGGCCCGGCAAGCAACGCGCCGCCGGGCATCACACTTAACGGCGGTTGCCGAAGATGCGCAGCAGCATCAGGAACAGGTTGATGAAGTCCAGATAGAGCGTCAGCGCCCCAAGAATGGAGTATTTGCGCAGGTTTGAACTGTCGCGCACGTCAATCTGCTCACCGATATTTTTCAGCTTCTGCGTGTCGTAGGCCGTCAGCCCAACAAACACAATCACCCCGATATAGGTCACAGCCCACATCAGCGCTTCGCTCTTCAGCCAGAAGTTCACCAGCGAGGCCAGCACGATACCAATCAGCGCCATAAACAGCATATTGCCAAAGCCGCTCAGATCGCGTTTGGTGGTGTAACCGTAGAGACTCATCGCGCCAAACATCCCGCCCGCCACGACAAAGGTGCTGGCATCGAGGAGTAGGTGTAGACGATGAAGATGCTGGAGAGCGTCAGGCCGGTGAGCGCCGAGTAGAGCATAAACAGCGTGGTGGCCATCCCGGCACTGAGTTATGCACCAGCCCCGACAGGACAAATACCAGCACCAGTTGGGCGATGATCAGGCCGAAAAAGGTAATTTTGCTGGAGAAGACGAACATCATCACGGCGGGGGTGTTCGCAGAAAACCACGCGACAAACGCGGTGAGCAATAAACCGCAGGTCATCCAGCCGTAGACCTGGCCATGTAAGTTTGCAGCCCGGTACGGCTCTGCTGAACGATGGAATCGGAACGGGGAAATCTGTCCATAACATACTCCTTTTTAAGTGGACGCACTGTTATAGCCTAACACATCCCCGGAATCCGGCTACCAGCGGCTGGCGGCGTCCTTGTCGCTGTCGCGGGATTCCACCCCAACGCTCCCCTTCCGGGGTGGCTTCGCGCTTCCAGAACGGGGCGCGGGTTTTCAGATAATCCATAATGAATTCGCCCGCGGCAAACGCGCTGCCGCGATGGGCCGCTGGTGACACCCACAAAGACAATCTCTTCTCCGGGCCACATTTCACCGATGCGGTGGATAACCGTCACCCGGCCGAGCGGCCAGCGTTCACCGGGCCTGTTCGACAATCTCTGCCAGCGCCTTTTCGGTCATGCCAGGATAGTGCTCCAGCGTTAACGCCTTCACGCTGTCGCCCAGATTGTTGGTTGCGTACTTTACCGGTGAAGGTGACCACCGCCCCGTCTTCGTCGCGCTCCGCCAGCCAGGTATATTCTGTGCCAACGTTGAAACGCGCCTCCATCGACAACGATTTTGGTCTCTGTCATGTCAGCCCCCGGTCACCGGTGGGAAAAAGGCCACTTCATCGCCCGACGTCACCGGATGATTAAATTCCACCAGGGTCTGATTCACCGCCGCCAGCAACTTACCGGCGTCCAGCGCCAGTGCCCAGCGGTCGCTCTGCGCCGCCAGATGCGCCCGCAGCGCTTCTACGGTAGCGAATTCGTTATCCAGCGTCAGGCTGTCGGTATTTGACCAGCTCGCGAACCTGCGCAAAAACAGCACTTTAATCATTTTCTTCCGCCCTGAAATCACCCGATTTTACCGCCGCTTTTCGCCAGCAGGCGAACCGGCCCGATCACCATATCCTTCTGCACCGCTTTGCACATGTCGTAGATGGTTAATGCCGCCACCGACGCGGCGGTCAAGGCTTCCATCTCCACCCCGGTCTTGCCGTCAGGCGGCAGAGGGATTCGATGCGTACCCGGTTATGCTCCGGCTCGGCCCGTAGATTCACTTCCCACTTTGCCTGAGCATCAGCGGGTGGCACAGCGGGATAAGTTCCCAGGTGCGTTTTGCCGCCTGGATCCCGGCGATGCGCGCCGTGGCAAAGACATCCCCTTTGTGGTGGCTGCCGTCAATGATCATGGACAGGGTTTCGGGGAGCATGGTGACGAACGCTTCCGCGCGGGCTTCACGTACGGTCTCGGCTTTGGCGGAGACATCCACCATATGGGCTTCGCCGCGGCGTTAATGTGGGTCAGTTGCGACATAACTTACTTCTTCAGATGTGGATGGAAATTACACGGACGCGTGCGGGCATCCAGCTGCGGGGCAATAATGTTTTCCCACGCGGTGCGGCACGCTTTAGTGGAACCCGGCATAGCAAAAATCACCGTGTTGTTGGCGATACCCGCGACAGCGCGTGACTGCAGGGTAGAGGTGCCGATCTCTTCGAATGAGAGCATGCGGAACACTTCCCCAAAGCCTTCGATCTCGCGGTCGAACAGCGGGAGCAGTGCTTCCGGAGCCTGATCGCCCGCGGTAAACCCGGTGCCGCCGGTAATCAGCACCACCTGTACGTTGTCACTGGCGATCCAGCGCGACACTTCTGCGCGAATGGCGTAGCGGTTCTCTTTGACGATGACCTTGTCGACAATCTGATGCCCCGCCTCGTGGGCTGCATCGCGCAGCCAGTGGCCGGAGGTGTCATCCTCTTCGCCGCGACGTTCGGAAACGGTAAGGATAGCAATACGCGTCGGGATAAATTCTGCGCTTACCTGACTCATCTTCTGGTTCCTTGTTGCGATTACCCGCCGATATAGGACAGGTTCTGGGTGATCCCGGTGTTGCCCTGATGCAGGAAGTGGGTCTGTTTTTTGTGCATCAGCGCCTCAGAAATGCGCGCTTCCAGTGCCTGCTGCTGGGCATCATCGGCCAGCAGATCGCGCAGGTCGACGCCACCGTCGCCAAACAGGCACAGGTGCAGCTTGCCCACCGACGAGACACGCAGGCGGTTGCAGCTGGCGCAGAAGTCTTTTTCATACGGCATGATAAGCCCGATCTCCCCTTCGTAATCGGGGTGACAAAAGACCTGCGCCGGGCCGTCGCTACGCTGGCGAAGCTGGTGGATCCAGCCGCGTCTGAGCAGCTCATCGCGCAGCACCATGCCGGAGATGTGATGACGGGCGAAGAGGTCGCTGCCCTCGCCGGTTTCCATCAGCTCGATAAAACGCAGTTGTATGCGGCGAGGTTTGATCCACGCCCAGGAAGGTATCCAGCTGATGATGGTTTACATCGCGCATCAGCACGGTGTTGACCTTCACCTTGTCGAAGCCGGCCGTAAAGGCTGCATCGATGCCCTCCATCACCTGGCGGAATTTGTCCTGCCCGGTGATGGCGTGAAACTGGCGGGCATCCAGGCTGTCGACGCTGACGTTAATGGCCGTCAGCCCCGCCTCGCGCCACTGGGCGACATCGCGCGCCAGACGATAACCATTGGTGGTCACTGCAATCTGGCGGATCGCGTCATTTTCACGTACCGCCGCGAGGATCTCGGTGAAATCCCGGCGCAGCGAGGGTTCGCCGCCGGTGAGACGGATCTTCTCTGTTCCCATGGCGGCAAAGGCGCGCGTCACGCGGCGCACTTCATCCACGGAGAGAAAGCCGTTATTGGTGGTGTCGCCCGGCTTGTAGCCGTCCGGCAGACAGTAGGTGCAACGGAAATTGCACACATCGGTAATAGACAAACGCAGGTAAAAAAACTTACGCGCGAATGCATCGGTAAGTTGTGATGCCATGTACACCTTTCCTGATACGGGAGGCACAGTCATTTCTTTCTGTACCCTGGTGGCGAAACCGCCACGGCCAGAGCACCATATCTTTCGACACAGGCGCAAAGGCTAGAGTGTATGTTTTCGATTACGAAAACGTGGTTATGCCGATAGTAGCGTGTTAAAAGCAGTTTCGCTATTACCGTCTTTCGTTATATAAACTTGTATATATCGACATGTTCGTGCCATTTCGATCCAGAATACGTCATTATCAAATTCTTGCATTGATATATGTCATTTTGCCCCCGGCGTAGCATCGTCATTTAGGGGTAGTTGAGTTACTGTTAAGGTGTTCGTCTTACTAAGGAATTTCTATGCGCAATCGCATTTTTGCTGATCTCGACCGTGTCGTCGCTCTCGGCGGAGGCCACGGACTGGGCCGGGTTATGTCCTCGTTGTCATCGCTCGGTTCACGGCTGACCGGGATCGTTACCACCACCGATAACGGCGGCTCCACCGGACGCATTCGACGCGCCGAAGGGGGGATCGCCTGGGGGGATATGCGCAACTGCTTAAATCAGCTTATCACTGAACCCAGCGTCGCTTCCGCCATGTTTGAGTATCGTTTTGGCGGTAATGGCGAGCTTTCGGGGCATAACCTCGGAAACCTGATGTTAAAGGCGCTGGACCACCTCAGCGTGCGGCCTCTGGAGGCGATCAATTTAATTCGTAATCTGTTAAAAGTGGATGCGTTTTTGATTCCGATGTCCGAACATCCGGTCGATTTAATGGCTATCGACAGTCACGACCATGAAGTGTATGGCGAAGTGAATATCGACCAGCTGGACCTGCCGCCAAAAGAGTTGATGCTCTACCCCACCGTCCCGGCCACCCGGGAAGCGGTAGAGGCGATTGGCGAAGCAGATCTGATTCTGATTGGCCCCGGCAGTTTTTACACCAGTCTGATACCGCTGCTGCTCATCAAAGAGCTGGCCCAGGCGCTGCGCCGGACGCCCGCGCCGGTGGTCTACATTGGCAATCTGGGTCGCGAACTCAGCCCTGCTGCCGCCGGGCTTTCGCTGCCCGCTAAGCTGGCGCTGATGGAGCAGTATGTCGGCAAAAAGATTATTGATGCGGTGGTGGTCGGGCCGAACGCAGATGTATCAGGGATGGAAGGCCGGGTGGTGATCCAGGAGCCGCTGGAAGCCAGCGATATCAAATACCGTCATGACCGGCATTTACTGCGCGTGGCGCTGGAGAAGGCCATTCAGGCGTTAGGTTGAGATTGCGGGGCCTTTATTGCCCGGTAGCGCTACGCTTACCGGGCCTACGGGCTGGTGCGGTCTGGTGTCCTCATCCCGGCCTTCTCACACCGAGAGGAGGTATAAACCCTAAAAATGGCTGCCTTCGTCTGTAATGCCAGGCAGTTGAGCAATTTGTTATTTCTAAATGAGTGAAGTGGAAGAGTTTTGTTCACTACAGCACCTCTGCTTTATGCCCCCTCCGCTGCGGTGAACGTGCCAGGGGGGCTCGCCGCCTCCCCCCTGGCTACCCCGGCTCCCGGCAAAGAAAATCGCCGCTTCGCAGAATATTCGCCCCATCCCCGAGCCTCACCCCTTCGGGGCCAGCGCAGGCGCTGTTCAACATTGCTCCCGGCAATTTTGTCCTCAGCTTATTCCCTCCGGCTTTCGGGCGGGGCACCAGCCTGCATCCCTGCAGGCTATACCCTCTCGGCGCGTCCCTGCGCCTCGCCCCGGCCTTACGGAAACGCTTCGTCGATTTTCAGCCGGATTCCCCCACCCTCACGCTTCTCAGTCGCCTGAATGTGGCACGGGGGTTGAGTCCCCGCTGAAACCGGCGAACCGGAGACCGGATGACAAGGGCTGGACGCCAGGGATGGCGGCCAGAGGCGAATCGAGACAGGATGTCGAGTTGAGCCGACCGCAGGCAGCCGGTCGGGAGGTGAGCGCAGTGCGAAGCACCGGTTTCATTGCGGGGCCGCGGGGATTGACAAGGGGGGCCCGGCGGCCCCCCTTGTCACGTTCACGGGTTGTGGAATGCCATATTCAGCTGAACCTGAGGTGAACGGAACAATCCGCCGGACTCAACTGACTGGCATTACTCCAGAGATGGCCATTTCGCTTTTACCTAGGACGCGGCGATAAACAGATCCCGCAGCTGGTGCAGCTGGTCGCGGATCTGCGCGGCCTCCTCGAACTCCAGATTCTGCGCATGCTGCATCATCTGTGCTTCCAGTTCGTGAATTTTCTGCTGCAGCGCCTTCGGCGTCAGGGCAACAGTATCGGCCTCCACCGGTGAGCGCGACTTGCCGCGACCTTTCGCTTTGGTTTTGGCGATGTTCTGGCCGAGCGCCAGGATATCCACCACCTTCTTGTTCAGACCCTGCGGCGTAATGCCGTGCTCTTCGTTGTAGGCCTGCTGCTTCTCGCGACGGCGTTCCGTTTCCCCAATCGCTTTTGCCATTGATGGGGTGATTTTGTCGCCGTAGAGAATCGCTTTGCCGTTGACGTTACGCGCAGCGCGACCAATGGTCTGGATAAGCGAGCGCTCAGAGCGCAGGAAGCCCTCTTTATCGGCATCCAGAATCGCCACCAGCGACACTTCCGGCATATCCAGCCCTTCACGCAACAAGTTGATCCCCACCAGCACGTCGAACTCGCCAAGACGCAGATCGCGGATGATCTCCATTCGCTCCACGGTGTCGATATCGGAGTGCAGATAGCGCACCTTCTCGCCGTGCTCCTCGAGGTATTCGGTCAGATCCTCGCCATGCGTTTGGTCAGGGTGGTGACAAGCACGCGCTCGTTGATGGCCGACCGGGCGCGGATCTCCGACAGCAGGTCATCCACCTGCGTCGCGACCGGGCGCACTTCGATAATCGGATCCAGCAGGCCTGTCGGACGCACCACCTGATCTACCACTTCGTCGCCCGATTTCTCCAGCTCGTAGTTGCCCGGCGTCGCGGAAACGTAAATGGTTTGCGGTGCCAGCGCCTCAAACTCTTCAAACTTCATTGGGCGGTTATCCAGCGCTGACGGCAGGCGGAAGCCGTACTCCACCAGGGTCTCTTTACGCGCCCGGTCGCCCGCGATACATCCCGCCAATCTGCGGAATAGTGACGTGGGATTCGTCCACCACCAGCAGGCCATCCGCCGGCAGGTAGTCAAACAGGGTTGGCGGTGCCTCCCCCGGCCCGCGGCCAGAGAGATAGCGCGAGTAGTTTTCGATCCCGGAGCAGTAGCCCAGCTCGTTCATCATCTCGAGATCGAACTGGGTACGCTGGCTGATACGTTGCTCTTCCAGCAGCTTGTTATTGTCCAGCAGCGTTTTGCGGCGATCCGCCAGCTCGACTTTGATATCTTCCATCGCCTGCACGATGCGCTCGCGCGGGGTCACGTAGTGGGTTTTCGGGTAGACGGTGAAGCGCTGAATAATTGACTCCACCTGGCCGGTCAGCGGGTCAAACAGCGACAGACGCTCAACCTCTTCATCGAACAGCTCGACACGCAGCGCGAAGTCGTCCGACTCAGCCGGGAAGATATCGATGACCTCCCCGCGAACGCGGAAGGTGCCGCGCTGGAACGCCTGATCGTTACGGGTGTACTGCAGTTCCGCCAGCCGCCGCAAGATGGCGCGCTGATCGATAATCATCCCCTGGGTCAGGTGCAGCATCATCTTCAGGTAGAGATCGGGATCGCCGAGGCCGTAAATGGCTGATACCGATGCCACCCACCACTACGTCACGGCGTTCAAGCAGCGCCTTGGTCGCGGACAGACGCATCTGCTCGATATGTTCGTTCACCGAGGCATCTTTTTCGATAAAGGTATCGGAGCTAGGGACGTAGGCTTCCGGCTGATAGTAGTCGTAGTACGAGACGAAATACTCCACCGCATTTTCGGGGAAGAACTCTTTCATCTCGCCGTACAGCTGCGCAGCCAGCGTTTTATTTGGTGCCAGCACCATGGTCGGCCGCTGCAAATCGGCGATCACGTTGGCGACCCGTAAAGGTTTTACCCGAACCGGTTACGCCCAGCAGCGTCTGGTGTGCAAGCCCATCCTCCAGCCCCTCTTTCAGACGGCGAATCGCTTCAGGCTGATCGCCGGAAGGACGGAAAGCGGAATTCAGTTTGAACGGTTTACTCATGAGCGGCGACCTGATGATGGTTAATACGGCAGGTGTGTAATTTTACTCCTGATGGCTATTTTTGCCAGTAAATTATACTGGATATAAATCCAGTGGCATCCGCGCCGTTTTGTGCCAGCAGCAGTGGGAATCGAGCGAAGCTGCGTAAAATTTCGGCTGCAACGGGATAAAATTCCAACAGGGGTGGGTTATCCCCAGAACTTTTCATTTTTTAACATTTGTCCAAGGCGAGCCGCTGGACTTCACCCCTGGCAAGTTGACCACTTTGATGACAATGATTGCTTTTATTTAACGCTTTGATCTTCTTAAAAGTTTTCAAAAAGACGCGTTTCGCAGCAATTCAGGCGCAGGCCGCGTATTCCTCTCCGCTTACCTTGTGTTTTCTAACTCTAATGCACATGGTTATCCACAGGAATAGTGGATAACTGCCGCCAGCCATACGGAACGTGACTCGGCTCGTTCCCGGTTTTTACCCACAACGGAACGGTAAAAAATTTTTATCGCCTAATTTTGGCGATCTGATGACCAAAATCACCGAAGGATTTGGTGAGATCCTGTTCACATTTTGACCAAAAATCGCCCTGCACCAAGGCGCATCTCAGAGGGCACCGACGCGGTGCATCGCCCCCTGGCTCACCGCGCTGATTTTTGAGCCGATTCCGAAAAAAGCCGCTTTAAACGCCCTTTTATAGGCAGTGGCAAGAGTCTTGCAGAGTATCAGGTGTCACCGATGCCTGAAAAGGAGCACCAGCATGTTAAGCCTGCGCGCCGTTAATCAGTATTACGGAGATCGCCACACCCTGTGGAACGTTGACCTCGATCTCCCCCCCCGGCGTCTGCACCGGCGTACTCGGGCTACCCGGGATGGGGAAAACCACCCTCGTGAGCTGTATTGCTGGCCTGCTGCCGATTGCCAGCGGCACCATGGTCTGGCATGACGCCGGGGCCTCGCCCTGCGATTTGCAGCAGGCCAGGACGGGAATTAGCTTTGTGCCGCAGGACAGGCGGATCTTCTCGCAACTGACGGTAGAGGAAAATTTGCACATTGCGCGAATGGCGAAAGGCGTCGCGGGCGGGACAACAAGCCGCGACGTTTTTGAGTTCTTTCCCGAGCTTTATCCGCTGCGCCAAGCTGCGGGCCTCCGGTCTTAACGACGATCAGCAATATCAGCTGGCGCTGGCGAACGCGCTGGTGACCCGCCCTCGCCTGCTGATCCTCGACGAGCCGAGCCGTGGGACCGGCCAGTTATTTACTCTCAAACTGGCGCAACTGCTGCTCAGGTTCAACCGGGAGCTGGGGTTATCGGTGGCTGCTGGCCGAGCAGCACCTCTCCCTGATCCGCCGGGTAGCGGATCGCTTTTGCCTGCTTTACCGGGGGCGAAATGTAGCCCAGGGCAGGGTCAGCGAGCTGGATGATCCGCTTATAGCCCACTGGATGGGGCCTGCGGCGTCAGCGCAGTAAGGGAAAGATAGTGCCCGACGGTTGCGGTGTCCGCTTCGTCGCCCAGCCACGGGATTTCGCCCAACAAGGGGGCTGGCAGCACGCGCCTGAGCGTGGCCATGTATTCAGGATGGCGCTTGCCGGGCGGCACCACCCCGTTCGCTACCCCAGCCTGCAAAATGCAGCCCTGCCTGGCGGATCGCCTGCGCGGTCAGCATGGGCGTGGTTAATACAGGCCCAGCTTCACCCCCCACCACCAGGATCACCGGCAGACGCTCGGCCATCCACCCAGTCTGCGAAGGTCTGCTCCTGCGACAGCGGCGTAAACCAGCCGCCCGCGCCTTCCACCAGCACCCAGTCAGCCTGCGTCCTCCAGCGTGCGTAACCCGGCGGAAAGCGTACTGAACAAGGATCGGGCGCTGCTCATCCGCGCTGATGATATGCGGTGAGGTCGGCTCGGGCGAAGGTGTAGGGATTGACCGCCGGATAGCTCAAGGCCACGCTGCTGTTGCGTTGTAACGCCAGCGCATCGCTGTTACGCAGCCCTGCTGCGGTCATCTCCGCTACCGGAGGCCCACCGGTTTGTATCCCGCGGTATGGCGACCCAGCGCACGCGCCGCCTGTAACAGAGCGGTGGCTGGCAACGGTTTTCCCGACCTCGGTGTCGGTGCCGGTGACAAAATAACGTTCAGTCACGTTCAATAATCCCATGAAAAAGTTGGTAAGAGAGCGGGAATTTCCCCGCCTGCTGTGGCCAGGCCTGGGCCAGCTGGTGCAGTTGCCCGCGGGGTTAAGGGTTTATTCGACCGTCCGGCGTGAAGATGGGTGGCCCCAATCCCCTTCAGGGACTGCATGGCGCTGAGCGCATCGTCAAACAGCAGCGTGACGGTCTGGACCGCGGAGCGGTACTGCCAGCCGGACAGGGGCGTCGTTTACCTGGCTGCCCGGACAGAAACCGGTTGGCATGTGGCTGGGTATCTATCGCCTGCCAGGCCTGATTCAGCTCCGGCAGCGAGCCATTGGAGCAGCGTCGTGAAGGCCACCTTGCCCCCCCGGCTGCGCCACCCGGTAGAGTTCGGCCAGCGGCCTGCGGCAGGCTGGCGCACCATTGCACCGCCAGATGGCTCCAGACGAGGCTGAACTGCCCCTCGGCCAGCGGAATGGCTTCGATATCGGCCTGCAGATAGTGGTCGGCCGCCTGGTTGCGACGCGCTTCCTCCAGCATCGGGGCGCAGAGATCCATCGCCGTCACGTGACTCCCGGCCTTGCGCCAGGCGAGGCTGTTACTCCCCGGTCCGCAGCCCGCATCCAGCACGCGGGGGAAACGGTTTTCAGCGAGCAAGGCCCGCAGCCCGTCAGCGCTTTCCCGCTGGAGTCCGTCGTGGCGTGCGTAGCTGTGCGCCGCCCGGCCAAAGGCGGCGGCAATCGCCTGTTTATTCACTTGCGACATGCAGCGCCTCCAGTAATGCGGCGATATCAGCCGACTCATGGGCCGCCGTCAGGGTCAGGCGTAAGCGCGCCGTCCCTGCCGGCACGGTAGGAGGACGAATCGCGGTTACCCAGATCCCCTGCTGCCTGAGGGTGTGCGCCAGATGCAGCGCACGGGCGTTTTCGCCCACAATCAGCGGCTGAATGGCGCTCTGCGAGGCGGTGATCGTCATAGGGAGGTCACCCACACCCGCTCGGAACTGGCGGATATGCCCCGCCAGCCTCTGCCGACGCGCTTCGCCTTCGTCGCTACGGATCAGATTAAAGGCCGCCAGCAGTGCCACCGCCTGGGCGGGCGGCATGCTGGTGCTGTAGATCAGGTGCCGGGCGAACTGCAGCAGGTAGTCGGCTACCGGGTCGCTGCACAGTACCGCCGCCCCGCTGATGCCAACGCCTTTGCCAAAGGTCACCACCAGCAGCTCGGGTTTTACCCCCTGCCCGGCGGCACTTCCTCGCCCTTCTGGCCCGGTGACGCCAATGCCGTGGGCATCGTCCACCAGCAGCCAGCTGCCCTGGCGCTGCGCTGCCGCATGGATCTCACCCAGCGGCGCGCTGTCGCCGTCCATGCTGAAGATCCCCTCGGTCACGACAAGCTGTTGCCCCTCGCAGGGTTTATCCAGCAGCGCGTCCAGCTGGGCGACATCGTTGTGGGCAAAACGGCGTAATTGTGCCGGGCTAAGGCTGGCGGCCTCCAGCAGAGAGGCGTGGCTTAAGCGATCGGCCAGGATGCGATCGTCCTTGCCGGTCAGGGCGGCAATCAGCGCCTGATTGGCGGCAAAGCCGGATATAAACAGCAGCGCCCGGGGGTAGCCGAGCCAGTCAGCAAGATGCGCTTCCAGCGCCTGATGCGCATGGGTGTAGCCGCTCACGTGGCCGGAGCCGCCGCTGCCCACCCCGTACTGCTCCGCGCCCTGTTGCCAGGCGCGGATGATCGCCGGGTGCTGGCTCAGGCCGAGATAGTCATTGCCGGAGAAATTGCAGTATTGCCGCTGCTCGCGGATGAGAAAGCGCCCCGCGCCGTGCTCCACCGGGGTGCGCACGCGCAGGGCGTCTGCCGCCCGGCGCGCATCAAGGGCAGCATCGATGCGTTGTTGCCAGGTCATACTGTCGCCGCGTTGTAGAACTGGTCGGTATCGGCGTTGATCAACTGCTGTTCGAGCTGATACTGCTGCTCGTTATCGCCCGTCAGCACCGCGGTTTGCTGCGGATTCAGCCCCAGCTTGCGGAACAGCTGTACGTCTTTGTCCTCTTCCGGGTTCGGGGTGGTGAGCAACTTGCAGCCGTAGAAAATGGAGTTGGCCCCGGCCATAAAGCACATCGCCTGGGTCTGCTCATTCATCTGCTCCCGGCCCGCCGAGAGGCGCACGAACGACGTCGGCATCATCACGCGCGCAACCGCAATGGTGCGAATAAAATCAAACGCGTCCACATCGTCGTTGTCGGCCAGCGGGGTGCCCTTCACCTTCACCAGCATGTTAATCGGCACGCTCTCCGGCGGGGTCGGCAGGTTCGCCAGTTGCAGGAGCAGACCGGCGCGATCGGTCACCGTCTCGCCCAAGCCGACAATCGCCCGAGCAGACCTTAATGCCCGCATCGCGCACTTGTCCAGCGTATCCAGACGCTCCTGATAGGTGCGGGTGGTGATAATGTTGCCGTAGAACTCCGGGAGGTGTCGAGGTTGTGGTTGTAGTAATCCAGCCCTGCCGAGGCAAGACGCTGGGCCTGGGTGTCGTCCAGCGTGCCGAGGGTCATACAGGCTTCGAGGCCCATGGCCTTCACACCCTGCACCATCTGCTCGAGGTAGGGCATGTCACGCTCGTGCGGGTTTTTCCATGCCGCGCCCATGCAGAAGCGGGTCGAACCGGCGTGTTTCGCCTGACGCGCCGACTCCAGCACTGCTCGACCTCCATCAGGCGTTCGGATTCAAGGCCAGTCTTATAGCGCGCGCTTTGCGGGCAATATTTGCAATCTTCCGGGCAGGCGCCGGTTTTGATCGACAGCAGAGTACTGACCTGAACCTGCTGCGGGTCGAAATGCTGACGGTGGATCTGCTGCGCTTCAAACAGCAGTTCCAGCAGCGGTTTTTCAAATAATGCGGTGACTTGCGACAGTGTCCAGCGAGTCTGGTGAGCCATGGGGCGTCTCCAAAGGGGTTTAGTTCAGGATGGGTTCGGGTTATGCTTGTAAACCTAAATGTTTTCAAAATGGTTTACAAGTCGATTATGACAACGGACGATCTCGCCTTCGATCAGCGCCATATCTGGCATCCCTACACCTCCATGACTCAGCCCCTGCCGGTATACCGGTGACGGAAGCACACGGCTGCGAGCTGACGCTGGCCAGCGGCGAACAGCTGGTGGACGGTATGTCCTCCTGGTGGCAGCCATTCATGGCTACAACCATCCGCGGCTTAATGCCGCGATGAAAGCGCAGATTGACCGCATGTCCCACGTGATGTTCGGTGGGATCACCCATCAACCGGCGGTGGATCTCTGCCGTCGGCTGGTGGCGATGACCCCGAGACGCTGGAGTGCGTCTTCCTGGCGGATTCCGGCTCGGTGGCGGTGGAAGTGGCGATGAAAATGGCCCTGCAGTACTGGCATGCGAAGGGCGAAAACCGTCAGCGCTTTATCACCTTCCGCAACGGCTACCACGGTGACACCTTCGGCGCGATGTCGGTGTGCGATCCCGACAACTCCATGCACAGCCTGTGGAAAGGCTACCTGCCAGAAAACCTGTTTGCCCCGGCGCCGCAAAGCCGCTTTGACGGCGAGTGGGATGAAATGGACATGGTCGGCTTTGCCCGTCTGATGGCGCCCATCGTCATGAGATTGCGGCGGTGATCCTCGAGCCAGTGGTACAGGGTGCGGGCGGGATGCGCATGTACCACCCGGAGTGGCTGAAGCGCAATTCGCAGGATGTGTGACCGCGAAGGCATCCTGCTGATTGCCGATGAAATTGCCACCGGCTTCGGGCGTACCGGCAAGCTGTTTGCCTGTGAGCACGCGGGCATTACGCCGGACATTCTCTGTCTCGGCAAAGCCCTGACGGGCGGCACCATGACGCTCTCCGCCACCCCTCACCACTCGCCAGGTGGCAGAGACCATCAGCAATGGCGAAGCAGGCTGCTTTATGCACGGCCCGACCTTTATGGGCAACCCGCTGGCCTGTGCGGTGGCCAGCGAGAGTCTGGCGTTGCTGGAGAGCGGCGAGTGGCAGAGCCAGGTGGCCGCCATCGAAGCCCAGCTGAAGGATGAGCTGGCGGCAGCGCGGGAGGCAGAATATGTCGCTGACGTGCGGGTGCTGGGGGCCATCGGCGTCGTCGAAACCACCCATCCGGTGAACATGGCGGCGCTGCAACGCTTCTTTTGTGGCACGTGGCGTCTGGGTGCGCCCGTTCGGAAAGCTAATTTATCTGATGCCGCCGTATATCATTGGCCGCGATCAGCTCAACAAACTGACCGCCGCCGTGGTGGATGCCGTGAATAATCCCGCCCACTTTGCGATTTAAGCCCACAGGATTACACTTTTTGCAGGGCTTATACGGAGAGATACGATGAAACTGATCAGTCAGGATCTGCAAGACGGCGATAAACTCCCGCTGCGCCACGTGTTTAACGGTATGGGATATGAGGGAGATAACATCTCTCCGCATCTGGCGTGGGACGAGGTGCCATCGGGCACCAAAAGCTTTGTCGTGACCTGTTACGACCCGGATGCGCCTACCGGCTCGGGCTGGTGGCACTGGATCGTCGCCAATATTCCCGCCGATACCCGCGTGCTACCGCAGGGTTCCGGCTCCTCGCTGGTGGCGCTGCCGGATGGCGCGGTGGAGACCCGTACCGATTTTGGTAAGCCGGGATATGGCGGCGCGGCTCCGCCGAAAGGCGAAACCCATCGCTATATCTTTACGGTGCATGCGCTGGATGTGGAGAGAATCGAGGTCGATAAAGAGGCGAGCGGTGCGATGGTGGGCTTTAACGTCCATTTCCATACCCTGGGCAGCGCGTCGATTACGGCGATGTACAGTTAACTAAAAAAACCGGCCAATAAGCCGGTTTTTTTGTAGGCCCGGTAAGCGAAACGCCTCCGGGCAAACCGTTACAGCACGGGAGGCAATAACGCCACCAGAGTGCGTTTATCCAGCAGCCCCATCGCCGCATCAATATCCGGGGCGAAGAAGCGGTCATCATCATAGTGCGCCACCTGCTCCCGCAGGATCTGCCGCGCCTGCTCCAGCAGCGGGCTGGAGGTCAGGCCGTCCCGCAGATCGCAGCCCTGACAGGCCGCCAGCCACTCCACCGCCAGCACGCCGCGGGTATTGCTCGCCATCTCCCACAAACGACGCCCCGCCGCCGGGGCCATCGAGACATGATCTTCCTGGTTGGCTGAGGTCGGCAGGCTGTCCACGCTGTGCGGGTGCGACAGGGCTTTGTTCTCGCTCGCCAGCGCCGCCGCCGTCACCTGGGCAATCATAAACCCGGAGTTTACGCCGCCGTTGCGCACCAGGAACGGCGGCAGTTGCGACATGTGTTTATCCATCATCAGCGCGATACGGCGTTCGGAGAGCGCGCCGATTTCGGCAATCGCCAGGGCCAGATTATCCGCCGCCATCGCCACCGGTTCGGCGTGGAAGTTCCCCCCGGAGACCACGTCGTTTTCGGCCGCGAACACCAGCGGGTTATCGGAAACGGCGTTGGATTCAACCAGCAGGACCTCTGCCACCTGGCGCATCTGGGTCAGGCAGGCACCCATCACCTGCGGCTGGCAGCGCAGGGAGTACGGGTCCTGCACTTTGTCGCAGTTGTGATGCGATTCGGCAATGGCGCTGGTATCGGTCAGCACGTGACGGAACAGCGCCGCGGCGTCGATCTGCCCGCGCTGGCCGCGCACGTCATGAATACGGGCATCGAACGGACGGCGGGAACCGAGCACCGCTTCGGTGGTGAGCGCCCCGCAGACAACCGCCGAGGCAAACAGATCTTCGGCTTCGAACAGGCCCCGCAGAGCAAAGGCGGTGGAAGCCTGGGTGCCGTTCAACAGCGCCAGCCCCTCTTTTGCCGCCAGCGTGACCGGGGCAAGCCCGGCTTTTTGCAGGCGGTGGCGGCCGGTAGCCATTCCCCACGGTAACGGGCTTTGCCCTCGCCGAGCAGGGTCAGGGACATATGCGCCAGCGGGGCCAGGTCGCCGGACGCGCCGACCGAACCCTTGGCCGGGATCCACGGATAAACCCCGGCATTGACCAGCGCGATCAGAGCCTGAATCACGCTCAGGCGGATTCCAGAGAAACCGCGCGCCAGGCTGTTGATTTTCAGCACCATCATCAGACGCACAATGTTGTCATCCAGCGGCTCGCCGACGCCCGCCGCATGGGACAGCACCAGCGAACGTTGCAGATTTTCCAGGTCGTGCGTGGCGATACGCGTCTGCGCCAGCAGGCCAAAACCGGTGTTGATCCCGTAGGCGGTGCGCCCCTCTGCCACTATCGCTTCCACGCAGGCCACGCTGTCGTTAATCGCCTGGTGGGCTGATTCATCAAGCGTCAGCTGCAGCGGCTGTTGCCAGACCTGGCGCAGCTGGGCCAGCGTCAGTGAACCGGGGATCAGGGTTAAGGCGTTCATCAGTGCTTTCCTTCTCTGGAGGTGATCATCGGCAGGTTCAGGCCCTGCTCTTTCGCGCAATCAATCGCGATGTCATACCCGGCATCAGCATGGCGCATTACGCCTGTCGCCGGATCGTTGTGCAGAACGCGGGCAATACGGGCTGCAGCTTCATCGGTGCCGTCACAGACGATCACCATCCCGGCATGTTGGGAGAAGCCCATCCCTACCCCGCCGCCGTGGTGCAGCGAGACCCAGGTCGCGCCGCTGGCGGTATTGAGCAGGGCGTTCAGCAGCGGCCAGTCGGATACTGCGTCGGAACCGTCCTGCATCGCTTCGGTTTCGCGGTTCGGGCTGGCAACCGAGCCGGAATCAAGATGGTCGCGACCGATGACAATCGGCGCGGAGACTTCCCCGCTACGAACCATTTCATTGAAGGCCAGCCAGCTTCTGGCGCCACTCCAGCCCCACCCAGCAGATACGCGCCGGTAAGCCCTGGAAGCTAATGCGCTCGCGGGCCATATCCAGCCAGTGATGCAGGTGCTCATCATCGGCGACGATCTCTTTCACTTTGGCGTCAGTTTTGTAGATATCTTCCGGGTCGCCTGAGAGCGCCACCCAGCGGAACGGGCCGATGCCGCGGCAGAACAGCGGACGGATGTAGGCAGGGACAAAGCCCGGGAAATCGAAGGCGTTGGTCACACCCATCTCTTTCGCCATCTGGCGAATGTTGTTGCCGTAATCGAAAGTGGGCACGCCCTGCTGGCTGAAGGCCAGCATCGCGCTGACGTGCTCGGCCATCGAACGCTTCGCCGCCAGAACGGTGCCTTCAGGATCCTGCTGGGCTTTCTGCTGATACTCTTCCCAGCTCCAGCCTTTTGGCAGGTAGCCGTGCAGCGGATCGTGGGCGCTGGTCTGGTCGGTGACCAGGTCTGGGCGTACGCCGCGCGCCACCAGTTCCGGCACGATATCGGCGGCGTTGCCACACAGGGCAATCGAGACCGCTTTGCCTTGCTGGGTGTATTTATTGATACGTGCGAGGGCGTCATCCAGCGAGTCGGCCTGCTCATCGACGTAACGGGTACGCAGACGAAATCGATGCGGCTCTGCTGGCACTCAATATTCAGGGAGCAGGCACCTGCCAGGGTCGCTGCCAGCGGCTGTGCGCCACCCATCCCGCCTAAGCCTGCAGTCAGTACCCAACGTCCTTTCAGGGAGCCGTTATAGTGCTGGCGGCCCGCTTCGACAAAGGTCTCGTAGGTGCCCTGGACGATGCCCTGGCTGCCGATGTAGATCCAGCTGCCCGCGGTCATCTGGCCATACATTGCCAGCCCCTTCGCATCCAGCTCGTTGAAGTGTTCCCAGGTCGCCCAGTGCGGCACCAGGTTGGAGTTGGCGATCAGCACGCGCGGAGCGTTTTCGTGGGTTTTGAATACGCCGACCGGTTTGCCGGATTGCACCAGCAGGGTTTCGTCGTTTTCCAGTTCGGTGAGGGCGGCAACTATCGCGTCATAACAGGCCCAGTTACGCGCCGCGCGGCCAATCCCGCCATACACCACCAGCTCGTGAGGATTTTCCGCCACGTCGGGATCGAGGTTGTTCATTAACATGCGCAGCGGGGGCTTCGGTGAGCCAGCTTTTGGCATTTAACGTGGTGCCACGGGGGGCGCGGATCTCTTGCTGGCGATACTTACCTGACGACATTGTGTGCTCCTCATTGGGGACAGAATATACAGTAAGATATACTTGTATAGACAAGTGCACACAAGGCTGGTTTTAACAATTACGATACATTTTTGTTATATTGCGTCAGCAATCACGCTTTTGGCTTATGACATGAAATGGCCCTGCAGCCGGTAGCGGTTGCCCGGGAACAGCAATCTGGCGTGGGAAACGATGTGCGAGGCTGACCAGGTGCGGCGGTGGATCAGCAGGCAGGGATCGTGCTCTTTAATGCGCAGCAGCTCGCACTCCTGCGGCGTGGCGCGTACCGCTTCAACGATATGCTCCCCTTCCGTGAGCGGCGCAACCTGCGACAGCCAGGCATGAGGCGTGGTGACGGTGTAGTCCTGTTGCAGATAGTCCGGCACCAGCGTAGCGTTTACACAGCGATCTTCTATCTGGACCGGCACGTCGTTTTCGTAGTGCAGCATCAGGGAGTGGAAGATCAGCGTGCCCTCTTTAACATTCAGCGCCACGGCCTGCACGGCGTTGGCCTGCGTCTCTTCGAGGAGCAATACCTCACAACGGTGCTGATGGTTGCGGGAGGCGATCTCATCGGCAATGCTGCGGATCTCAAACAGCGCCGACTGCCCCTTCGGCTCGGCCACAAACGTGCCGACCCCCTGCAGACGCACCAGCAGCCCCTCATCGGTTAGCTCCCGCAGCGCGCGGTTAATGGTCATCCGGCTAAAGCCGAACTGCGCCACCAGCTCGGCTTCAGACGGGATGCGATCGTGCGGACGCCAGACGCCGGTGGCGATCTGATGGCTGATCGCCTGTTTTACCTTTTCATAGAAAGGGGCTGGCGTATTGGCCTGCTGCTGCGGGGCGCGAGAAAACATAGCAATTCCTTAAGCCGGAAGAAAAAGTCGAGTATATACAGCCTTTATGCCCACCAGTGAGCTATTTGCCAGGCAAGCCGCGCGGCGAGCTTCGCACCCTGACCGTCGCGGTCGAAACCGGGGCTGAACTCTACCAGATCGGCCGCCTGCAGTTTGCCGCTGCGGCAGACCCGCTCAATGACCGGCAGCAGATCCCGGGCGGGAACGCCCAGCGCAGCAGGCGCGGACACGGCGGGCATCTCCCCGGTCGGCATCACGTCAAGGTCGATGGTGAGATAGACCCGATCCGCCTCGTTCAGGATGTTCTCAACTACCCGTAACGCCTGCTGCGGGAAGTCGAGATCCTCGACCAGGGTGACGTTAAGACGGGCCGCCTCATCCCAGAGTGCCCGGGTATTTGCCGCCCGGCTAACCCCCAGGCAGGCATAGTGAAACTCACGCTGCTGTTCGGCGCAGTACAGCGCCAGCTGGCGGAAGGGTGTCCCGGAGGTGGCCTGGCTGGCGTTTCGCAGATCGAGGTGCGCATCCAGGTTGATAATCACTACCCGCTCGCCGGGAAAGGCATCCAGCACGCCCCGGCCATGCGCCCAGGCGGTTTCATGCCCGCCGCCGAACACCAGGGTGCGCATTCCCGCCTGCTGACAGGCGTCACCGTCTCACTCAGTGCCTGCTGGGCGGCCTCCAGCGCCTCCCCTTCAACGCGAATATTGCCCATGTCGGTCAGCCGCTCATGGCCCTCATGGCTGGCCATATTCCCCAGCGCCCGGCGTAACGTATCCGGGGCCTGTGCGGCGCCGGTCCGGCCCTGATTGCGTCTCACCCCTTCGTCACAGGCGAAGCCGATCAGGGCGATGCCGTCGCCGGAAGGCTGCTGCGTGTCGCTTTGCCGTACGGTCTGGAACAGGCGCAGGGCATTGCTGGCCTCGTGACGGTCGTCGCGCCCCTGCCAGATGTCAGGTGAAACGGGCTGCCACACACTCATTGTACTTTTCCTCTGAATACGCGCTGATAAAGCGGGTTACGCCCCGGCTCATACACCATCTCCACCGGGCTTTTCGCATCCCAGATCGCCAGATCGGCGACAAACCCGGCCTTCAGCTGGCCGTGCGTTTCGCCGCGACCGAGCGCCTGTGCGGCGTGCCGGGTCACCCCTGCCCACGCCTCTTCCGGGGTCAGACCAAACTGGACGCAGGCCATGTTCATCGCCAGATGCAGGCTGGCAAACGGGCTGGTGCCAGGGTTGTAATCGGTGGCGACGGCCATCGGCACCCCCTGCTGGCGCAACAGCGCAACCGGCGGACGCTGGCGCTCCTGTAAGAAATAGAAAGCACCGGGCAGCAGCACCGCCACGGTGCCGCTTCGGGACATCGCGCTCACCCCGGCTTCATCGAGATATTCAATGTGATCGGCAGAAAGCCCCTTGTAACGGCTCACTAACGCGGTGCCGCCGAGGTTCGAGAGCTGTTCGACGTGGCCTTTTATCGGGATCCCCCGGGCCTGTGCCGCCTGAAACACCCGCTCGCTCTGTGCTGGAGTAAAGCCGACATTCTCGCAAAACACATCCACGCTTCGAAAAGCCCTTTCTCCCACAGCTGCGGCAGGGTGTGCTGACAAACATGGTCTATAATAAGCATCGGGATCCTGGCGGTACTCTTTCGGCACCGCGTGAGCGGCCAGCAACGTCGGGCTGATCTCAATGGGATGGGTATGCGCCAGACGCTGGACCACGCGTAGCATCTTCTCTTCCGTTTCGTCGTTCAGGCCATAACCGGATTTGATTTCGAGGGTGGTGACGCCTTCGCGCATCAGGCGCTGTAAACGCTGCTGCGCCAGCTGCTCAAGCTGCTCTGGCGTGCTGTTCCGGGTGGCGGTCACCGTGGCGTTAATCCCACCGCCCTGGGCGCTGATGGTCTGATAGGAGACGCCGTTCAGCCGCTGCTCCCACTCGGCGGCGCGATCGCCGCCGAACACCAGATGGGTGTGGCAGTCGATCAGGCCCGGCGTGACCAGCCGGCCCTGTAAATCGTGGGCGTTGGGCAGATCCGCAGGCAGGTCAGATTCAGGCACGATCGCCAGGATGGTCTCACCGCGCACAATTAACGCCCGATTCTCCAGCAGGCCATAGGCTGTGCCGTGGGCAGGATCCAGGGTCGCGAGGCGCAGGTTACGCCAGATTACGTCGTCGGGATGAAGTTGCAGCATCGGGCTTCCGCTTGTCATGAGTTGTATAGACATTTATTTTCATTCCCGGCGGCCTGTCAATCGCCTTTACCGAAATTGTTATTTATTTGTGACAACTTTCCCGCTAAGCGTGGGAAGAAAAAGTAACTTTTTGCCTTTTCATCTTCCCGTTTCGCTCAACTTAGTATAAAAAAGCAGGCTATTTCAGTTATCCCCCTATTGATATGCTTAGCAGGAGCTTCCCTTGAACATTTCCAGGATTTCTCGTCTGGCGCTGGCCCTCGCATTTGGCGTGACGTTGTCTGCGTGCAGCTCTACGCCGCCGGATCAACTGCCTTCAGAGCAGGCTGCGCCAGGCACGGCTTCCCGCCCGATCCTTTCCGCTGATGAAGCGAAAAACTTCCAGCAGGCCCGCTACTTCACGGCCATGGATCCGAACGCGGCGCCGTGGAGTCCTTATGCCATTCGCCTGCCTGCACAGCCAAACTTCGTAGTTGGCCCGGCGGGAACCCAGGGCGTTACGCATACCACTATCCAGGCGGCCGTCGATGCAGCCATTGCTAAGCACAGCAGCTCCCGCCAGTACATCGCCATTTTACCCGGCGAATACGAAGGGACGGTGTATGTACCTGCCGCGCCAGGCAGCGTGACCCTGTACGGTACGGGCGAAAAACCCATTGATGTGAAAATCGGTCTGGCGATCGACTCCGAAATCGATACCACCACCTGGCGTCGTCTGGTTAACCCGGGCGGTAAATACATGCCTGGCAAACCAGCCTGGTACATGTTTGACCGTTGCCAGAGCAAGCAAAGCGCCACCATCGGCGTGATGTGTTCCGCGGTCTTCTGGTCGCAGAACAACGGCCTGCAGCTGCAGAACCTGACGATTGAAAACAATCTGGGTGACAGCGTCGATGCCGGAAACCACCAGGCGGTAGCCCTGCGCAGCGATGGCGATCAGGTGCAGATCGACAAGGTGAATATTCTGGGTCGTCAGAACACCTTCTTCGTCACCAACAGCGGTGTCGAGAATACCCTGAAAAACAACCGCATCACTCGCACCCTGGTGACTAACAGCTACATCGAAGGCGATGTGGATATTGTTTCAGGTCGCGGTGCGGTGGTGTTTGATAATACCGATTTCCGCGTGATGAACAGCCGTACGCAGCAGGAAGGCTATGTCTTCGCACCGGCTACCCTGTCGAACATGTTCTACGGTTTCCTGGCGGTAAACAGCCGCTTTAACGCGATGGGTGATGGTGTGGCGCAACTGGGCCGCTCGCTGGATGTCGATTCTGCCTCTAACGGCCAGGTGGTGATCCGCGACAGCGTGATCAACGAAGGCTTTAATATGGCAAAACCCTGGGGCAACGCCGCGATTTCTCAGCGTCCGTATGCGGGTAACACCGGTGCGGTAGATGATAAAGGCAACGTGCAGCGTAACCTTAACGACGCTAACTTCAACCGCATGTGGGAATACAACAACCGCGGTGTAGGCAGCAAAGTTATCGCCGAACCAAAGCAGTAAGATTCTGGTAACAAGGGGGAGTGACTCCTCCTTATTGCTGCGGCTGGGCACGTCAGGCACCGCGCCTCAGATACGCATCCAGCCGTTGCAAAACAGCAATCCTGCTTATAGCGCATCAGCTCGGGATTAATAGTGGGGTTGATGTTTTCGGTGTGCTCACCCGGTTACCTCCGGGCATAAAAAAACCTCGCATTGGCGAGGTTTTTTATTTTATCGGCCTTAGTGCGCGTTAACCACCACCCACATTGGCCCCTGGCCGACAGCATAACGTCCCTTCTCTTCCAGCAGGCCCTGCTCGCCCTGAATCTCATACAGGGCGATATGGTGCGATTTCTGTCCCGCCGCAATCAGGAATTTACCGCTGTGATCGACGTTAAAGCCGCGCGGCTGGGTCTCGGTTGGCTGGAAGCCTTCGATTGCCAGCACGCTGCCGTCTTCAGAGATGCTGAAGATGGTGATCAGGCTTGAAGTACGATCGCAGGTATAGAGGTGGCGTCCGTCAGGGGTGATGTGAATATCCGCACCCCAGCGCGTATCGGTGAAGTCCGTCGGCATCATGTCCAGGGTCTGCACACACTCGATGTTGCCGTGCGGATCGCGCAGCGCCCAGACGTCCACAGAGCAGTTCAGCTCATTCACGACGTAGGCGTACTGCTGATTCGGGTGGAAGACCATGTGACGCGGGCCAGCGCCTTCTACAGTGGTCACTTCCGCAGGCATTTGCGCCGCCAGCTTGCCGTCCTCGCCAAGAGTAAACAGGCAGATACGATCCTGTTTCAGCGCCGGTACCCACAGGGTGCGGTTATCCGGGGAGATGTTGGCTGAGTGGCAACCTTCCAGACCTTCAACCACCTCTACGGTCTCGGTCGGAATGCCGTCATCCAGGCGGGTCACGCTAACGCAACCGGCATTGTAGGAGCCGCTAAAGATAAAGCGACCTTGCAGATCGGTTGAGATATGAGTTGGGCTACCCGGCAGGGCGGCTTCGGCCGTCCAGGTCAGAGCGCCATCGTCAGGAGAGATACGGTACGCAAGCACACGGAATTCCGGGCGCACGCCCACATACAGGAAACGTTTATCCGGGCTGATCACCATCGGCTGAACCTGGCCGGGAACATCGACGACCCTGTACCAGGGTGAGTGTGCCTTCGGATTCAGACGCCAGACATGGATCTGCTGGCTTTCAGGACTGGCGGTATAAACGGTTTGTTTCATGAATGCTCCTTTCCTCACTGCGCGTAAAAGTAATGTACCAGGATAGTCTTTTTTAACGGTGAATGCTGAATTTTAATCAGGAATTTTGCAGCGTTAGTTGTGCGGTGTACCATCTGCTCATTCTGCCATTTCAACATTAACCCGGAATATCAAATGACCTCGCGTGTGATTGCACTGGATTTAGACGGTACGCTATTAACCCCGCAAAAAAACCCTGCTCCCCTCTTCCCTCGACGCCCTGAAGCGCGCCCAGGAGGTGGGATATCAACTCCTCATAGTGACGGGTCGACATCACGTTGCTATTCATCCTTTTTATCAGGCACTGGCGTTAGATACACCTGCAATTTGTTGTAATGGCACTTATTTGTATGATTATCAAGCTAAAAAAGGTTCTGGAAGCCGATCCTTTACCGGTTACGCACGCGCTGCAATTGATTGATCTGCTCGATGAACATGACATTCACGGCCTGATGTATGTTGACGACGCGATGATGTACGAGCGCCCGACCGGCCACGTTATTCGCACCAGCAACTGGGCGCTGTCGCTGCCGGAAGCGCAGCGTCCGGTGTTCACCCAGGTGCCGTCGCTGGCGCAGGCAGCCCGGGAGGTTAACGCCATCTGGAAATTCGCCCTGACCGGTGAAGACACGGTAAAACTGAATACTTTCGCAAAACATGTCGAGCAGACGCTTGGGCTGGAGTGCGAATGGTCCTGGCACGATCAGGTGGATATCGCCCGCAAAGGCAACAGCAAGGGCAAGCGCCTGGCGCAGTATGTCGAATCCATCGGCGGATCAATGAAGGATGTGATTGCTTTTGGCGATAACTACAATGATATCAGTATGCTCGAAGCAGCGGGTACCGGGGTGGCGATGGCAACGCTGACGACGCGGTGAAAGCGCGCGCCAATATCGTGATTGGTGACAACACAACCGACAGCATCGCTCAGTTTATCTATACCCATCTGGTGTAATCAGGTGGTGATCGACACGCTCTTGATTTGCGCGTAAAGCCAGAGGCCAGGTTTGATCCCCAGCTCATCCCTGGCCCACGGGCTGATGCGCGCCCACAGCGTGCGGCTGCCAATTTCCAGCTGGACCTCAACCTGGCCGTTATCGTCGTAACACTGGGCCACTTTGGCGCGCAGAATGTTACGGATGCTGCTCTGTAACGGCGGCTGAAGCACCAGCGAAACATCCGACGCCTGAATGCGAATGCGCACGCTGCTTTGCAGGGGTTTATCCAGCTTGTTGACCCACACATGCTGATCGCCGATCGCCAGCGCAGTCATTGCGTAGTGCGGATGATGCTCCAGCACGCTCACCTTCAGAATGCTGCTCTGCTGCTCCTGCGGCAGCCACGGATGCATCACGCTGCTGCCCCACACCTCTTCCAGATTCCCGAACGCTTTAACGCTACCGTTTTCCAGTACCAGCACCTTATCAGCCAGATGCAGGATCTCATCCAGCGAGTGGCTGACGTAAAGCATCGGAATATTAATTTCGCGCGCCAGACGTTGCAGGTAGGGCAGTAGCTCGCGCTTGCGAGGGATGTCGAGTGAAGCCAGCGGCTCGTCCAGCAGCAACAGCTCCGGGGCGGTGAGTAACGCCCTGCCTATCGCCACGCGCTGTTTTTCTCCGCCCGACAGCGAGGAGGGCAACCGGTCAAGGAGGTGCTCAATCCCCAGCAGGGCCACCAGCTTATCGAACTGTCCGGCCATGCTTTTCGCCATGCCATAACGCAGGTTACCCAGCACTTTGTAGTGTGGAAACAGCCGCGCATCCTGGAAGACATAGCCAATCCGGCGCTTTTCCGGTGCCAGGTAGATGCGCTTTTCGACGTCATTCAGCACCCGATCGTTGAGCACGATGCGGCCGGACTGCGGCCGGGTCAAGCCGCTTATCGCGTTGATCAATGAGGTTTTCCCCGCCCCGGAGACACCAAAGATGGCGGTGATCCCGCTGGCTGGCAGGGTTTCGTTAAGGGTCAGGCAGTGTTCGCCCAGAGTCTGGGTAAAATTGAGTTCCAGCATGGTTATTTCCCCATCCGCTCACGGCTCAGGCGGGCCAGCCACTCAGACACCAGCAGCGAGGCCATCGCCAGCACAATGGAGAGAATGCAAAGACGCGCGGCGGCCCCTTCACCACCGGGCGTCTGAATCAGGGTGTACATCGCCGACGGGATGGTGCGTGTTTCGCCGGGGATATTGGAAACAAAGGTAATGGTCGCGCCAAACTCACCCAGCGAACGGGCAAACGCCAGTACGGTACCGACAATAATGCCCGGCAGCGTCAGGGGAAGCGTGATGGTCATAAACACGCGCCAGCGCCCGGCCCCCAGCGTGCGGGCCGCCTGCTCGAGTTTGAGATCCACCCCTTCCAGCCCCAGGCGGATCGCCCGCACCATTAGCGGGAATGGACATTACCGCCGCCGCCATGACGGCTCCGCGCCAGCTGAAGGCAAAGCTGATGCCAAACCACTCGTACAGACGCTCACCGATAAACCCGCGACGCCCCATGGCGATGAGAAGCAGGTAACCTACCACCACCGGCGGCAGCACCAGCGGCAAATGCAGAAGACTGTCGAGCAGCGCTTTGCCGGGGAACTTACAGCGAACCAGTAACCAGGCGAAGAAGATCCCAAAGGGCAAACTGAATGCAACTGCCAGGGAAGAGACTTTCAGGCTCAGCAGCACGGCCTGCCATTCAGGATCGGTTAATATCATTCGTAAGTCGTAAATCCGTAACGTTTAAAGATGGCAGACGCCTGCGGCCCCTTCAGATAGTCGTAAAAGGCGCTGACGGTTGCGTTTTTATGTCCATCGACGATGGCCACAGGATATTCTACTTTCTTATGGGAGTCTTCCGGGAAGGTCCCCACCACTTTTACGCCTTTTCCGGCGACCGCATCGGAACCGTAGACGATCCCCAGCGGGGCTTCGTTGCGCTCCACCAGTGCCAGGGCACCACGCACATCTTCGGCTGGTGCCAGTTTAGGTGACAGCGTCTCCCAGGCACCCAATTTTTGCAGCGCCTCTTTGGCATAAATGCCTGCCGGAACGTGTTCCGGGTTCCCCACCGCCAACCGCCCCTCTTCAGCAGGCTGGTCCATGGGTCTCTTTATTGATGGCAATCTCGCCCTGAGCACTCTTTTTCGGTGCCACAACCACGAGGCTATTGCCCAGCAGGGTTGCGCGACTGCTGTTATCCATCGATTTTTTCTCGACGGCATAATCCATCCACTTCTGATCGGCAGAGATGAACAGGTCGGCAGGTGCCCCCGCTTCAATCTGACGCGCCAGGGTGGAGGAAGAGGCAAACGACGAAACCACCTCGACGTTTTTCTCTTTTTTATACTCCGCAGCAATATCCTGCATCGCATTCGTCAGGGAGGCCGCCGCGAAGACGGTAATTTTGCCCTCATCCGCCAGTGCATGTCCGGTCAGGGTGAGGGTCAGCGTTGCCCCTGCGAAAAGGCGTAACCATGTACGTGCCATTTTGTAGCTCCTGTTGCGTTTCGTTATATACATCGCAATATAACGATAACCCCAGGATTTTCCCAGCGGTAAATCGTACCGATGAGTGAGTAGATCAAATTGATGCCATAAATAATATCGGCGCGGAGGGGGGAAACTTGAGAGCAAAACGCCCGGCGGAACCGGCGTTTTTAAAGGGAATTAATTCTGTTTTTTCGGCTGTTTTCTGTGGCCGACATTGGAAAAGATGTTGAACACCTCACCCAGACCGTAGATGGCACCGAGGATGATAGCCATCACCACTGGTACCATGATCACGGCGAATACCAGACTTTTCAGCAACTCTAACATGGCTTTCTCCAGACAATGTGAATGCTTTATTCTAACCGGAAAAGCGAGAAATACATCCCCTTTTGTGCGGTACAGTTTGCGCATAAAACGAATTACGTCACAATAGTCCTTTTGCCAGGACATTGTTATGCAGGCCGAAATTCTCCTCACCCTACGTCTTCAGCAAAAATTGTTTGCCGATCCCCGTCGCATCGCCCTGCTCAAACAGATTGCGCAAACCGGCTCCATCAGCCAGGGAGCCAAAAACGCCGGCATTAGCTATAAAAGCGCCTGGGATGCCATCAACGAAATGAACACCCTGAGCGAACATCCCCTGGTCGATCGCGCCACCGGCGGCAAAGGCGGCGGCGGCGCGATCCTGACGCGCTTCGGGCAACGCCTGATCCAGCTCTATGATCTGCTGGCACAGATTCAACAAGAAAGCCTTCGACGTCCTGAGCGACGACGATGCCCTGCCGTTAGACAGCCTCCTTGGTGCTATTTCGCGTTTCTCTTTGCAGACCAGCGCCCGTAACCAGTGGTTCGGTACCGTCACCGCCCGCGACAACGACCATGTGCAACAGCATGGTGGAGGTTTTACTCGCGGATGGCACAACCCGCCTGAAAGCAGCCATTACCGCCCAGAGCGGCGAACGACTGGGGCTGAATGAGGGCAAAGAGGTGCTGGTGCTGCTGGAAAGCGCCCTGGGTCAGCATTACCCGGGACAGTGTAGCGGCGCAACAGGCAGATAACCAGTTACAGGGGATCATCAACCATATCGAATCGCCGGCGACGAACAGTGTGAAGTGCTGATGACCCTGCCCGATGGCCAGACGCTCTGCGCTACCCTGCCGCTGGCGCAGAGCCAGGATTTAGAAGAAGGTGCTAAGGCAACGGCATATTTTTAATGCTGACCGGGTGATTATCGCCACGTTGTGCTGAGCGCATTGACATTCGCGCCGACAGTGCGTATCCCTGATGCTTATTGCTGCAAAAAATGGGATAAATCATGTCATCATTGCAAATTTCGCAAGGCACGTTTCGTCTTAGCGACACCCGAACGCTCACGCTCGCAAATTTTACGCTGAATGCCGGCGAAAGCTGGGCGTTCGTTGGCAGTAACGGCAGCGGCAAGTCAGCCCTCGCCCGGGCGCTGGCCGGGGAGCTGACGCTGCTGAACGGCGAACGCCATAGCACTTTTACTCGCCTGACCCGCCTCTCGTTCGAACAACTGCAAAAACTGGTCAGCGACGAGTGGCAGCGCAACAACACCGATCTGCTCAGCCCCGGCGAAGAGGATACCGGCCGTACGGCAGCTGAAATTATCCAGGACGAGATCAAAGATGACGCCCGCTGCCGCCAGCTGGCGGAGCAGTTCGGCATCGCTCACCTGCTGGATCGACGCTTCAAATACCTCTCAACAGGGGAAACCCGCAAGACGCTGCTGTGCCAGGCGCTGATGGCGGAACCCGAACTGCTGATCCTCGATGAGCCTTTCGACGGCCTCGATGTGAAATCCCGCGGGCAGCTGGCGGATCTGCTGGCCTCGCTCAATCAGCAGGGTTACACCCTGGTGCTGGTCCTGAACCGTTTTGACGAGATCCCCGACTTTGTGCAGAACGCCGGCGTCCTCGCGGATTGCACCCTGACGGCCGTGGGCCACAAAGCAGACTTGCTGAACCAGGCTCTGATTGCTCAGTTGGCGCACAGTGAAAAACTGAATGGCGTTACCCTGCCCGAACCGGATGCCCCTTCGGCGCGTCATGGGCTGCCGCAGAATGAACCGCGTATTGTGCTCAATAACGGCGTCGTGTCGTATGACGATCGGCCGATCCTCGACCAGCTTAGCTGGACGGTGAATCCCGGCGAGCACTGGCAGATTGTCGGCCCCAACGGTGCCGGTAAATCGACCCTGCTGAGCCTGATTACCGGCGATCACCCCCAGGGCTACAGCAACGATCTCACGCTCTTTGGCCGCCGTCGCGGCAGCGGCGAAACCATCTGGGATATCAAAAAGCATATCGGCTACGTCAGCAGCAGCCTGCACCTCGATTACCGCGTCAGCACGACGGTGCGCAACGTCATTCTGTCGGGTTATTTCGACTCGATTGGAATTTATCAGGCGGTCTCGGATAAGCAGCACAAGCTGGCGCAGCAGTGGCTGGATATTCTGGGGATGGACAACCGGGTGGCGAATGCGCCCTTCAGCAGCCTGTCGTGGGGTCAGCAGCGGCTGGCGCTGATCGTTCGCGCCCTGGTCAAGCACCCGACGCTCCTGATCCTCGACGAGCCTTTGCAGGGGCTGGATCCCCTCAACCGCCAGCTCATTCGCCGGTTTGTGGATGTCCTGATTAGCGAAGGCGAAACGCAATTGCTGTTCGTGTCCCATCATGCGGAAGATGCCCCCGCCTGTATCACCCACCGGCTGGAGTTTATCGCCGACGGCGAGCGCTACCGCTACCAGACGAGCCGGGTCTGATATCCTCACGGGGGCCATGCCCCCGTTTTTTTTCGGATAACCTGCAACATCCCACCCCAGGCGCTTTGATCTACAATCGTTTTTTAGCCAGAGAGCTGCGGCGTTTCATACAGTGTAAACGATTCCACTATTTTATCCCATGTCACACTTTCCAGCTCTCTGTTATGCTAGGATTATCTCATACCATAAGCCTAATGGAGCGAAAAATGCGAGTTCTGGTAACAGGTGGTAGCGGTTACATAGGAAGTCATACCTGTGTGCAACTGCTGCAAAATGGCCACGATGTCATCATCCTTGATAACCTGTGCAACAGTAAGCGCAGCGTGCTGCCGGTTATGGAACGCCTGGCCGGTAAACAGCCAGTCTTTGTCGAAGGCGATATTCGTAACGAAGCGCTGATGACGGAGATCCTCCACGATCACGCTGTTGATACGGTGATCCACTTTGCCGGGCTGAAAGCCGTGGGCGAGTCAGTGTCGAAACCGCTGGAGTATTACGATAACAACGTCAACGGTACCTTGCGTCTGGTTTCTGCCATGCGCGCGGCAGGCGTGAAAAACTTCATCTTTAGCTCCTCCGCCACTGTCTATGGCGATCAGCCGCAAATCCCATATGTCGAAAGCTTCCCGACCGGGACGCCGCAAAGCCCGTACGGCAAAAGCAAGCTGATGGTGGAACAGATCCTGACCGACCTGCAAAAAGCGCAGCCGGACTGGAGCATCGCCCTGCTGCGTTATTTCAACCCGGTGGGCGCGCATCCATCCGGGGATATGGGTGAAGATCCGCAGGGTATTCCGAATAACCTGATGCCTTATATCGCTCAGGTGGCGGTAGGCCGTCGTGACTCGCTGGCGGTATTTGGTAACGACTACCCGACCCCTGACGGCACCGGCGTTCGCGACTACATCCACGTCATGGATCTGGCCGACGGTCACGTCGCAGCCATGCAGCAACTGGGCGGATAAACCGGGCGTTCATATTTATAACCTCGGTGCCGGTGTTGGCAGCAGCGTGCTGGATGTGGTTAACGCCTTTAGCGCGGCCTGCGGCAAACCGGTGGCATATCACTTTGCCCCACGTCGCGACGGCGACCTGCCTGCCTACTGGGCGGATGCCACTAAGGCCGACAAAGAGCTTAACTGGCGTGTCTCGCGCACGCTCGATGAAATGGCACAGGATACCTGGCGCTGGCAGTCTCGCCACCCGCAGGGTTATCCAGACTAAGGATCTGTCATGACCCAATTTAATCCCGTCGATCACCCGCATCGTCGTTTTAATCCGTTAACCGGGCAGTGGATCCTGGTCTCTCCGCATCGCGCCAAGCGCCCCTGGCAAGGGGCGCAGGAGACGCCAGCGAAACAAACGCTGCCGCAGCACGATCCAGACTGTTTCCTCTGTCCGGGCAATACCCGCGTAACCGGGGATGTTAACCCTGATTACACAGGCACCTACGTTTTCACTAACGATTTTGCCGCCCTGATGACCGACACGCCGGACGCCCCGCAGAGTGACGATCCGCTGCTGCGCTGCGAAAGCGCACGCGGCACCAGCCGGGTGATCTGCTTCTCGCCGGATCACAGCAAAACCCTGCCGGAGCTGAGCGTTGAGGCCCTGACCGAGGTGGTGAAAACCTGGCAGGAACAGACTGCCGAGCTGGGGCAGAGCTATCCCTGGGTGCAGGTCTTTGAGAACAAAGGCGCGGCGATGGGGTGTTCCAACCCCCATCCGCACGGCCAGGTGTGGGCCAACAGCTTCATGCCTAACGAAGTCGAGCGGGAAGATCGCCTGCAAAAAACCTATTTCGCTGAACAGCAATCGCCAATGCTGCTGGACTATGTTCAGCGTGAGCTGGCCGACGGTAGCCGCACCGTGGTTGAGACCGAACACTGGTTAGCGGTGGTGCCGTACTGGGCGGCGTGGCCGTTCGAAACCCTGCTGCTGCCGAAAGCGCATGTTCTGCGGATCACCGAGCTAAGCGAAGACCAGCGCAGCGATCTGGCCCTGGCGCTGAAAAAAGCTGACCAGCCGTTATGACAATCTGTTCCAGTGCTCTTTCCCCTATTCCATGGGCTGGCACGGCGCACCTTTTAATGGCGAAGAGAATCAACACTGGCAGCTGCACGCCCACTTTTATCCGCCGCTGCTGCGCTCCGCCACTGTACGTAAGTTCATGGTCGGCTACGAGATGCTGGCGGAAACCCAGCGCGACCTGACGGCTGAACAGGCCGCAGAGCGCCTGCGTGCAGTCAGTGACGTTCATTTTCGCGAATCTGGAGAATAACAATGAGTCTGAAAGATAAAACCCCACGCCCTGTTTGCTGAAAAGTTCGGCTATCCCCGCCACTCACGCTATCCAGGCGCCTGGCCGCGTTAACCTGATCGGCGAGCACACTGACTACAACGACGGATTCGTGCTGCCCTGCGCCATTGATTACCAGACGGTGATCAGCTGCGCGAAACGCGATGACCGCAAGGTGCGCGTGCTGGCGGCCGATTACGACAACCAGATCGACGAGTTCTCGCTGGATGCGCCTGTTGTTGCGCACGACAGCCAGCAGTGGTCCAACTACGTTCGTGGCGTGGTAAAACACCTTCAGAAGCGTAACAACAACTTTGGCGGTGCAGATCTGGTGATCAGCGGCAACGTACCGCAGGGAGCGGGCTTAAGCTCATCCGCCTCCGCTGGAAGTGGCGGTCGGCACCGTTTTCCAGCAGCTGTATCACCTGCCGCTGGACGGGGCGCAAATCGCCCTCAATGGCCAGGAGGCCGAGAACCAGTTTGTGGGCTGTAACTGCGGCATCATGGATCAGCTGATTTCGGCGGCTGGGTAAAAAAGACCACGCCTTGCTGATCGACTGCCGTTCACTGGGCACCAAAGCGGTCAGCCTGCCGAAAGGTGCGGCGGTGATCATCATCAACAGTAATTTCAAACGCACCCTGGGTGGGCAGCGAGTACAACACCCGCCCGCGAGCAGTGCGAAACCGGCGCGCGCTTCTTCCAACAGCCTGCGCTGCGTGATGTCTCGCTCACTGAGTTCAATAAAGTCGCGCACGAGCTGGATCAGGTGGTGGCAAAACGTGTTCGCCACGTGCTGACCGAAAACGCCCGTACCGTGGAAGCGGCGGCTGCGCTGGAGAAAGGCGACCTGCATCGGATGGGGGAACTGATGGCTCAGTCACACGCCTCCATGCGCGATGACTTCGAAATCACCGTGCCGCAGATCGACACCCTGGTAGAGATTGTCAAAGCGGCGATTGGCGAACAGGGCGGCGTGCGCATGACCGGCGGTGGTTTTGGTGGCTGCGTGGTTGCGCTGGTGCCGGAGGCGTTAGTCCCGGTTGTTCAGCAAGCCGTTGAACCAGCAGTACGAAGCCAAAAACCGGTATCAAAGAAACTTTCTACGTCTGCAACGCCCTCACAAGGAGCTGGCCAGTGTTAAACGAAACCCCTGTTCTCGCCCCGGACCGGCCTGCCGTACCGCCTGATTACCTTGCGCAATAGCGCAGGGATGGTGGTGACGCTCATGGACTGGGGCGCCACCTTACTCTCAGCCCGCGTCCCGATGAGTGACGGCAGCGTGCGCGAGACCCTGCTCGGCTGTGCATCGCCTGAGCAATACGTTGAACAAACCGCGTTCCTCGGTGCCTCAGTGGGCCGTTACGCCAACCGTATCGCTAAAAGCCGCTTTGAGCTGGACGGCGTGCCTTATGCGCTGCTGCCTAGTCAGGGTGAAAAACCAGCTGCACGGCGGCCCGGACGGCTTTTGATAAGCGTCGCTGGCGCATCATCAAACAGAACGATGGCGAAGCGCTGCTGTCCCTCGACTCGCCGGATGGCGATCAGGGCTATCCGGGTAATTGTGCGGCGACCGTGCATTACCGCTTAACGGATGATAACCGGATCGCCATTGAGTATCGCGCCACGGTAGATAAACCCTGCCCGGTCAATCTGACCAACCACGCTTACTTCAACCTCGACGGCGACTGCAGCGACGTGCGCAACCACAGACCTGCAAACTGCTGGCGCAGGCGTATCTGCCGGTGGATGAGATGGGGATCCCGCATGAAGGGTTAAAAGCGGTGGCGGGCACCAGCTTTGATTTCCGCACCACCAAAAGCCATCGCCCAGGATTTCCTGGCAGATGACGATCAGCGCAAGGTGAACGGTTACGATCATGCGTTCCTGCTTGATGCAGAGGGCGATGTCAGCCCAGCCAGCGGCGCACCTGTGGTCTGCCGATGAGAAGCTGCAGATGACGGTTTACACCACCGCCCCTGCCCTGCAGTTCTACTCCGGGGAACTTCCTCGAGGGTACGCCCGCGCGTGAAAGACGCAGAGTACCGTGCCTGGCAAGGCCTGGCGCTGGAAAGCGAGTTCCTGCCGGACAGCCCGAACCATGCGGAATGGCCGCAGCCCGACTGTATTCTGCGCCCTGGCGAAGAGTATGTCAGCGTCACGGAATATCACTTTATTGCTCAATAAAACTGGCCCTCCCACCGGAGGGCTTTTTTTTTGCCCAGCTTGCTGAAAATAGCGCCACTCACAGACAAAATCACAACCCCTCATTCACAAGCATCTTACACTGAGACACTATTTTCGCTATGGTTAGGGTTAAGCGTTGCCCGCGGCTTCCCCGCGGCAATATAATGAGAATTGTTATCATTCAAATAATGCTTGTTCTGGAGGAGTAAAATATGGCTGTAACTAAGCTGGTTCTGGTACGTCATGGCGAAAGCCAGTGGAACAACGAAAACCGCTTTACCGGTTGGTATGATGTTGACCTGTCCGAGAAAGGTGTTGGCGAAGCAAAAGCGGCGGGCAAACTGCTGAAAGACGAAGGCTTCAGCTTCGATTTTGCTTATACCTCCGTGCTGAAACGTGCCATCCACACCCTGTGGAACGTACTGGACGAACTGGATCAGGCCTGGCTGCCGGTTGAAAAATCCTGGAAACTGAACGAGCGTCACTACGGTGCGCTGCAGGGTCTGAACAAAGCCGAAACCGCAGAAAAATACGGTGACGAGCAGGTTAAACAGTGGCGTCGCGGCTTCGCGGTAACCCCACCAGAGCTGACCAAAGATGACGAGCGCTACCCGGGCCACGACCCGCGTTACGCGAAACTGACCGATGCTGAACTGCCACAGACTGAAAGCCTGGCGCTGACCATCGATCGCGTTGTGCCTTACTGGAACGAAACCATCCTGCCACGCCTGAAAAGCGGTGAGCGCGTGATCATCGCGGCTCACGGTAACTCCCTGCGTGCGCTGGTGAAATACCTGGACAACATGGTGAAGATGAAATCCTCGAACTGAACATCCCTACCGGCGTGCCGCTGGTATACGAGTTCGACGAAAACTTCAAACCAATCAAGCACTACTATCTGGGTAACGCTGATGAGATCGCGGCTAAAGCTGCGGCCGTTGCGAACCAGGGTAAAGCCAAGTAATAAAAAAGCCCGGTCGCGATGACCGGGCCCTTAGATACAGAATGCCGGATGCTAATCCGGCATTTTTTTAGCCGCGACGGGCTTTTACGGCATCCGCCAGCTGGCGCAGGACCGTTTCGGTATCGTCCCAGCCGATGCAGGCATCGGTGACGCTCTTACCGTAAACCAGCGGCTCGCCGCCTTCCAGATTCTGATTGCCTTCCACCAGGTGGCTTTCAAATCATCACCCCGATAATCGCCTTTTCACCGCCCGCAATCTGCTGGCAGACATCGGTGCCGACATCCATCTGCTTTTTGAATTGCTTGCTGGAGTTAGCGTGGCTGAAGTCGATCATGACCTGTGCAGCCAGACCCGCTTTGTCCAGACCCGCCTTCACTTCCGCAACATGTGCCGCGCTATAGTTAGGCTCTTTGCCGCCGCGCAGAATGATATGGCAGTCGCCATTTCCGCTGGTGTTAACAATGGCGGAGTGACCCCATTTGGTCACGGAGAGGAAGCAGTGCGGCGCCCCGGCAGCATTGATGGCGTCGATCGCCACTTTGATGGTGCCATCGGTGCCGTTTTTAAAGCCGACCGGACAGGAAAGCCCTGATGCCAGCTCACGGTGAACCTGAGATTCAGTGGTACGTGCGCCAATCGCACCCCAGCTCATCAGGTCTGCCAGATACTGTGGGGTGATCATGTCGAGGAACTCACCCGCCGCAGGGAGGCCGCTGTCATTGATATCCAGCAGCAGCTTACGGGCAATGCGCAGACCGTCGTTGATCTGGAAGCTGCCGTCCATATGCGGATCGTTGATCAGCCCTTTCCAGCCTACAGTGGTGCGTGGCTTTTCAAAGTAGACGCGCATGACGATTTCCAGCTCATCCTTCAGCGTCTCGCGCAGCGTCAGCAGACGCGCTGCGTACTCTTTCGCCGCTGCGGGATCGTGAATGGAGCATGGCCCGATCACCACCAGCAGACGATCGTCATTACCTTTCAGGATCTTGTGGATCGCTTTGCGGGCATGAGAAACGGTGTTGGCGGCTTTTTCAGTGGCAGGAAACTTCTCAAGGAGTGCGACAGGGGGTAATAACTCGTTGATCTCTTTAATACGTAAATCGTCATTCTGATAATTCATGTTCTTTCCAGCGTTGCCATATTTTTATAAACGAATGCAATCCCTTCAATCTATCTTGTCAGTCAGGAAGTGTAAACTGGCTTTTACACTTCGCACAGATAAATCCTGGAATTCGCTTAAAAAACCCCACAAAGTAGCGAAAAGCAAGATACAACCTAAACTTTTTAACTGTATGCACTGCATTTATTACGTTTATCACGATTCCATACTGATCTAAGTAGGGATCATGGCATCTTTGACCACTGAGCACCGTATCGATTTCGCATATGCACTGTGGAAAGAAGTTATCCAGAACATAACGACCAGAACAGGAGCAGCATGATGAAAATGACTAAACTCGCAACCCTTTTCCTGACCGCTTCCCTCACCATGGCAAGCGGTGCTGCGCTGGCCGCTGATTCTGCCGGCGGCTCTGACAGCAATAACGGCCAGGCGAATGCCGCCGCTGATGCTGGTGCGGTAGCGCCAGATGCACGCCAGAATATTGCGCCAAATAATACCGGCAACAGCCAGATTAATACCGGTTCTGGCACTACGGGTACAACCAGCAGCGGCGGCAGCGGGACTATGTTAAATCCTGACGGTACTAACGCCACCACTAACGGATCAACTACCGGTAGCGGTAATAGTTCTACCACCGGCGGCTCCAATTCCATCATGGGTAATGACGACCCAAGCAAGATGGGCAATGACGGCATGACCAAGGACGATCAGCACAAAAATTCTATGTGTAAAGACGGTAAATGCCCGGATCAGTCCGGTAAAGTGGATTCCGAAAGAACCCCACAAGAGCAGAAAACTGACGGCACTACCCAGTAATTACCGGTAATGCGATGATGATGAAGGAGAGCTAAGGCTCTCCTTTATTTTTTGTGCAAAATGTTAAAAACTCTACACTTACAATAATAATGGACCGGGACATCATTCATGGCGCACACCCACTCACACGCCCCTTCTTCACAGGATGGAAATGCTAAACGCTTAACGCTGGCGTTCGGCGTCACTGCCGCCTTTATGATCATTGAGGTGATTGGCGGCCTGGTTTCCGGCTCGCTGGCGCTACTGGCCGATGCGGGCCATATGCTAACGGACGCGGCGGCACTGCTGTTTGCGCTGCTGGCGGTAGTATTCGCCCGCCGCCCGCCCAGCCATGGACGCACCTTTGGCTGGCTGCGTCTGACGACCCTTGCCGCTTTCGTCAACGCCATCGCACTGGTGTTGATCACCATTTTAATTGTCTGGGAAGCCATTCAGCGTTTCCGCTATCCACAGCCTGTCGCGGGCGTCACCATGATGGTGGTAGCCGTCGCCGGGCTTATCGCCAATATCCTGGCGTTCTGGATTTTGCATCGCGGTAGTGAGGAGAAAAACCTTAACGTGCGGGCGGCAGCGCTGCACGTGCTGGGGGATCTGCTGGGATCGGTAGGTGCCATCGTCGCGGCGCTGGTGATCCTGTGGACGGGCTGGACACCGATAGATCCGATCCTGTCGATTGTCGTCTCCTGTCTGGTGTTGCGCAGTGCCTGGCGATTACTGCAGGAGAGTGTGAATGAGCTGCTGGAAGGCGCGCCAGCGACGCTGGATATTCCGGCGCTGAAACGCAACCTGACGCGCTCTATTCCAGAAGTCCGCGACGTGCATCATATTCACGTCTGGATGGTGGGAGAGAAACCGCTGATGACGCTGCATGTTCAGGTCATTCCTCCCCACGATCACGATGCGTTACTGGGGCGTATCCAGCATTTTCTGGAGCATCATTACGCTATCGCGCATAGCACTATCCAGATGGAGTACACCCCCTGTAACGGGCCGGATTGCCACCTCAATGAGATCGCCTCCGGCCACGCCCATCATCATCACCATTAACGTGCCAGCGCGTGGGAACCTCGTTCCCGCGCGCTGTTAATCCACATCCTGCTGCCGTTGAGGGCAATAAAGGTAAGGATCATATACTCCAGCGACATGGCATAGACGCCCTGCAGGGCAAAGATCACCACGCTTATCACATTAATAATTACCCACAGCAGCCAGTTTTCGACATATTTTCGCGTCATCAGGATCATGGCGGCAATCGACAGAACCATCATGCACGAATCCCAGAACGGGAAGGCGTCAGGCTGTAGATCCGGCATAGTAACGTTCAGTCCGAGGCTGCTCATCACCGATACCGCCACGCGGGTCAGGAAGGCGAACACCGGGTCGATATAGACCGTCATCAGGCCGATAGCGACCACGCAAGCTGCCAGCCAGCCGATGGCTTTAGGCAACGGCAACCAGCGGATCTGCAGTTCCGCCTCCTGCTGGCTGTTCTGCCGCGACCAGGCGTACCAGCCATAGATATTGGCCACGAAGAAGAACAGCTGCAACAGCAGGCTGGCATACAGCTGGATCTGAAAGAAGATAATGGCGAACAGCGTGACGTTCACCAGGCCAAACGCGTAGTTGACGATCTTCTCCAGGCTGGCGAGCCAGATACAGAGCAGACCCGCAATTGTCCCGACGGCTTCAATCCATGACAAGTCATAGCCGCCGGCACCAATCGGTATATGTACCAGAATGTTTTGCGTGCTAAAAAAATCCATCTTTTTCCCTCAGCGTTACGTTACGTTGCTTAAGCACGTAGTGTAGCCGCAAAATCCAGCATCCGGTTAAGCGGAATTAACGCCCCTTCACGCAGCGCCGCATCCACATGGATCTCATGCGCCGCGCCGCCGGACTCCAGCCCTTCGGCAATCGCCTTCAGCCCGTTCATCGCCATCCACGGACAGTGCGCACAGCTGCGGCAGGTTGCCCCCTCGCCCGCCGTTGGCGCTTCCAGCAGCTCTTTCTCCGGCACTGCCTGCTGCATTTTGTAGAAGATGCCGCGATCGGTGGCGACAATAAGCTGACGATGCGGCAGCGTTTTCGCGGCAGCGATGAGCTGGCTGGTTGAACCTACGGCATCCGCCATGTTGACGATCGCCTGCGGTGATTCCGGGTGGACCAGTACGGCGGCCTCCGGGTAGAGACCTTTCATGCGATCCAGGGCCTGGGTTTTGAATTCGTCATGAACGATACAGGCCCCCTGCCAGCACAGAATATCTGCCCCGGTCTGCTTCTGAACGTAGTTACCAAGATGTTTGTCTGGTGCCCAGATAATTTTCTCGCCCAAGCTGTCGAGATGCTCGATTAACTCAACAGCGATGCTGGAGGTTACCACCCAGTCGGCACGCGCTTTTACCGCGGCTGAGGTGTTGGCGTAAACCACCACCGTTCTGTCGGGATGGGCGTCGCAGAAGGCGGTGAATTCGTCGATCGGGCAGCCTAAATCCAGCGAGCATTCTGCATTCAGGGTTGGCATCAGGATAGTTTTTTCCGGGCTGAGGATTTTTGCCGTCTCGCCCATAAAGCGGACCCCGGCTACCAGCAATGTCGACGCGGGATGTTTTGCACCGAAGCGCGCCATTTCCAGTGAGTCAGAAATGCAGCCGCCGGTCTCTTCTGCCAGCTGCTGAATTTCCGGGTCAGTGTAGTAATGCGCCACCATCACCGCATCGCGCTCTTTGAGCAAGCGCTTGATCTTTTCGCGGTAAAACTGCTTTTCGTCGAGGCTCAGCGGGACGGGTTTAGGCGGGAAAGGATAGATGGCGGCTTCAGGATCAAACATCACACTCATTTTGGCTTCTCGTTTTACTGGCTTAACAAGTTTGCCGTTATTTTTTGGTGGAAACCAAAGTAATGGCAATTGTGTTTTATATACTAAACAAGATAGCGGATTTGGGAGTCAAAGTCACACCAAAAGCGTGCCAGTAGCATTTGTGGTTGAGTCGTGCAGTGAATTGCTTTTGTAGGCCTGCTAAGCGAAGCGCCATCAGGCATGTTTTTCAGACGCAGGAACAGCAGATAGCAAAAAAGCGCCTTTAGGGCGCTTGTTTGCATTGGTGGGTCGTGCAGGATGACTCGCTTCGCTTGCCCTTCGGGCCGTCGCCTTACGGCTCCGGTGCCTCACTAACGTTCAGTGCGAACCTGCTGCAGGTTCGAATCGTTCATATCGCAGATAGCAAAAAGGCGCCTTTAGGGCGCCTTTTCACATTGGTGGGTCGTGCAGGATTCGAACCTGCGACCAATTGATTAAAAGTCAACTGCTCTACCAACTGAGCTAACGACCCCTTGCGGGATTTACTGCTTATTCTTCGAAGTGGTGGGTCGTGCAGGATTCGAACCTGCGACCAATTGATTAAAAGTCAACTGCTCTACCAACTGAGCTAACGACCCATTCGGGTGCTGACTTCGAAGATAATTTTTACTCCGGTACCAATCAAAAGATTGGTGGGTCGTGCAGGATGACTCGGCTTCGCCTCGCCCTTTGGGCTGTTGCTAAAGCAACGTTATCCTTCACGTTTAATATCTGAGCAAGACATTAAAGTGGTGGGTCGTGCAGGATTCGAACCTGCGACCAATTGATTAAAAGTCAACTGCTCTACCAACTGAGCTAACGACCCGAGTGGTGGGTGATGACGGCTCGAACCGCCGACCCCCTCCGTGTAAAGGAGATGCTCTACCAACTGAGCTAATCACCCACTCTGTACTGCCGGAACTGCTAATTAGTGGTGGGTCGTGCAGGATTCGAACCTGCGACCAATTGATTAAAAGTCAACTGCTCTACCAACTGAGCTAACGACCCACTATTTTGGCTGCTTTTGGGCTGTTTGATATCCCTTGGCAACGGCGGCATATATTACTGATTTAAGAATTCCGCGCAACTAATATTTTGATGAATATCACTTAACTGCTTAGGAAGTATGCTGCAAGACCAGAAAAAACGCGATTTCTGGTCATCCGGCAATCATCCCATCGTAGCAAGACGTTTTTTGCGCTTGTTTCGCACCTTCAGTTGCCCGGGAATTTAGTGACCACCTGCTGGAAGACGGCCTTCGCTTTCGCAGTATCGCCTTTGTCCTGCATGATCACCCCGACCTTATACATCGCATCAGGGGCTTTCGGTGATTTGGGGTAATTTTTTACCACGGAAGCAAAATAGAACGCCGCGTCGTCTTTTTTACCCTTGTTGTAATTCAGCTGTCCCAGCCAATAGTTCGCATTAGGCTGATAGGTTGAATCAGGGTATTTCTTCACGAAGTTCTGAAACGCTGCCATCGCGTCGTCCTGGCGTGATTTATCCTGCACCAGGGCAATTGCCGCATTGTAGTCCGTGTTCGCATCACCGCTCTGTACAGGCGCGCCTGTCGAGGCTGAGGCATCAGCCTGAGGCGTTACCGCTGCACCAGCTGCGCCACTTTGATCGCCTGCGGCGGGTTGCGCTGCTGCGCCGCCATTATTCAGGCTATCCATCTGCAGCAGGATCTGCTTCTGACGCTCCACAACCTGATTGAGCTGATACTGGCTTTCCTGAATCTGTCCGCGCAGTGAGTCAATATCGGTTTGGTTGTCAGAGAGTTGCTGCTGAAGTTGGGTTAAAAGCTGGCTGTGAGCATTAGAAATACGCTCGAGTTGGGTGACCCGGTCTTCTACCGAGCCTGAGCCGACACTACTGATTGGTGCCTGAGCAAAAGCGGCCCAGGGGGCCGCTATACCAACCAGTAACGACAGACTCAACAGATGATGTCTGAAGTTACTGCTCATGCAATTCTCTTAGTAAACCAGTACGGCACGACGGTTTTTGGAGTAAGCCGCTTCGTCGTGGCCCAGTACTGCAGGTTTTTCTTTACCGTAAGAAACGATGGAGATCTGGTCAGCAGAAACGCCTTTACCCTGCAGGTACATTTTAACGGCGTTAGCACGACGCTCACCCAGGGAGATGTTGTACTCAGGAGTACCACGTTCGTCCGCGTGACCTTCTACGGTGACTTTGTAAGACGGGTTGCTACGCAGGAAGTTAGCGTGTGCATCCAGCATTGCAGCGAAGTCAGAACGAATGTCGAACTTGTCCAGATCGAAGTAAACAATGTTGTTCTGCTGCAGCTGCTGCATCTGAAGACGCGCCTGCTCTTCAGAAGACATATTGCCGTTGCCGTTTGCGTCCATACCAGTGCCGGCACCCATCATGCCTTCGCCGCTCTGGTCGTTGCTGGCGTTCTTGTTAGAAGAACACGCTGCGATTGCCATAACAGGCAGAGCGATCATCAGCCCTTTCAGCACTTTGTTCAGTTGCATTTCTATGATTCCTATATTATTCAATTAATTATTATTACAGGTACGGCGACCAGGCAGGTGATTTTACCTGTCCATCAGTTGCCGGAATACGCGCTTTGAAACGCCCATCGGTAGAAACCAGATTCAGCACGGATCCCATCCCCTGAGAAGAGCTGTAGATAACCATAGTGCCGTTAGGTGCCAGACTTGGCGTTTCATCCAGGAAAGTCGACGACAGAACTTGTACGCCGCCCCCGCCCAGATCTTGCTTAGCAATGTGCTGCTGACCACCGGCCGAGCTAACCATTACCATAAACTTACCGTCAGCACTCACGTCTGCGTCCTGGTTCTGAGAACCTTCCCAGGTGATACGCTGCGGAGCACCGCCGTTAATATTGACTTTATAAACCTGTGGACGACCGGCCTGGTCAGAGGTAAAGGCCAGGTTTTGGCTGTCCGGGAACCAGGTTGGTTCGGTGTTGTTGCTACGACCATCGGTCACCTGACGGATCTGGCCGGAGCCGATGTCCATCACGTACAGGTTCAGGCTACCGGTTTTAGACAGCGCAAACGCCAGTTTAGAGCCGTCTGGTGAGAATGCCGGCGCCCCGTTGTGACGCGGGAAGGAAGCCACCTGCCGAACCGCACCGTTAGACAGCGTCTGGATTACCAGTGCTGAACGGCCGCTTTCGAAGGTTACGTAAGCCAGTTTTGAACCGTCCGGCGACCAGGCTGGAGACATCAGCGGCTGCGGTGAACGGTGAACGGTGAACTGGTTGTAGCCATCGTAGTCAGAGACGCGCAGCTCATACGGGAACTGGCCGCCGTTGGTCTGCACGACATAAGCGATACGGGTGCGGAATGCGCCTTTGATGCTGGTCAGCTTCTCAAATACTTCATCACTTGCGGTGTGACCGGCATAACGCAGCCATTGCTTGTTCACTTTATAGGTGTTCTGCGCCAGTACAGTACCCGGTGCGCCACCGGTATCTACCAGCTGGTAAGCAACGGTATATCCACCGTCCGGGTTAGGGGTAACCTGACCCACAACCACTGCATCAATACCCAGTCCAGACCATGCAGCAGGCTGTACTTCCTGCGCGCTGCCCGGCTGCTGCGGCAGACGAGAACGATCTAATGGGTTGAATTTACCGCTGTTGCGCAGGTCAGCGGCAACAATGCCACCAACATCTTCCGGCGCAGCGCCTGGCCCTTTCCACTGGAACGGAACCACACCAATCGGACGTGCCGAGTCCACCCCCTGGGTGATCTCGATACGCACTTCTGCGTGCAGCACCGCTGCCCACAGCACTAAGAAACTCATTGCAACACGTAATGCCTGCTTCATCATATCTCCCATATCCGGGTAACCTTACCCGCGATAATTTAGCAGAATGTTAACAAACCCAAATAAACAAAACTACTAATCCACAGCCTCAAACGTAGACTGTTTTGCTAACTTTAGCGGGAAAATCGCTACAGTTTGAAGTCCAGTTTGGCATCTTTTACTTTTTCATAAACAGCCTGGCTAGGCGGTTTAGGAATTCTGGCAGTTTTTGCCGCCGTCAGGGCAGCCTGACATAAAGCAGGATCACCACCTTCTTCAGTCACGTCCAGCAGCAGACCGTCTGGTGCCAGTTTAATATGTAGCACACAGGACTTACCGGCATACAGATCAGCGCCATATAAGCGGCTCTGAATTGCGTTACGGATTTGCGAAGCATACGCACTAATATCAGCGCCTGACGCGCCACCATTAGCACCACTTGTTCCGCTATCTTTTGCCGGCTGACCGTTACCTTTAGCCCCACCCGATTTCGGCGCATTCTTACCTGAACTCAGATCGCCGAACAGGTCATCAACGTCCGATGCGGCTGCTTTTTCCGCGGCAGCTTTTTTAGCTGCTGCGGCTTTTGCAGCGGCCGCTTTGTCAGCAGCAGCTTTATCGGCAGCGGCTTTCTTCTCTGCAGCGGCTTTTTTATCAGCGGCGGCTTTTTCTGCGGCGGCGGCCTTCTTCTCAGCAGCCGCTTTTTCTGCGGCAGCAGCTTTCTCTGCGGCAGCCTTTTCAGCAGCAGCCTTTTCAGCAGCGGCGGCTTTTTCTGCCGCAGCGGCCTTTTTAGCTGCTTCGGCAGCCGCTTTCTTCTCGGCTTCCTGAGCTGCTTGTTTGGCAGCTTCAGCTTCCGCTTTTTTCTGTGCGTCGGCAGCAGCTTTCTTCGCGGCTTCAGCTTCTGCTTTTTTCTTCGCATCAGCAGCCGCTTTGGCGGCTTCAGCTTCAGCCTGTTTTTTGCGCATCGGCAGCGGCTTTTTTCGCGGCTAATGCAGCGGCATCCGCGGCCTGTTTTGCCGCCTCGGCAGCTTGTTTAGCCTGCGCATCGGCCTGCGCTTTGGCATCGGCTGCGGCTTTGGCTGCCGCCTCTTCTGCCTGCTTCTGCTGCTCTTGCGCTTTCTTCGCTGCGGCTTCAGCCTGTTTCTGCTGCTCCGCCTGCTCTTTCGCCGCTTCCTGCGCCTGCAAACGCTCTTTCTCGAGCTGCTTCAGACGTTCCTGCTCGGCGGCCTGCTTTTCACGCAGCTCTTCCGCCTGCTGTTGCGCCTGCTTTTCGCGTTGCTCTTCAGCACGTTTTGCACTCGCCTGCTGTTGTTGCTGGCGGTTATAGTTTTGCACCACCGCGCCGGGATCGACCATCACGGCATCGATGGGATGAACCTCCCCCACCGCCGGCAGCGGTATCGAGATGCTCATCGAACGAACTCCAGATCAGTGCTGCAAAAAGAATGACATGCAGCACCGCCGAGATAATGATCGCCCGCTTAAGCTTATCGTTTTGTTCGGTTGCCTTTGACACTATGGGTTCCCAAAAACTCTGTTGTGTACGCAGATGATCAAATAGGCTGCGTCATCAAGCCGACTGACTTAACGCCCGCGCTATGCAACAGGTTCAGCGCCTTTATTATTTCATCGTAAGGCACGTCTTTCGCCCCACCGATTAAGAAGACCGTTTTCGGATTGGACTGCAGACGTCGTTGCGCTTCGGCAATAACCTGCTCCGGCGGCAGTTGATCAAGACGATCTTTTTCAACCACCACGCTGTACTGCCCAACGCCGGATACCTCAATGATGACCGGTGGATCGTCATTGGTGCTTACAGCCTGAGATTCTGTCGCATCCGGTAGATCAACCTCAACGCTCTGGGTGATGATGGGTGCTGTCGCCATAAAGATCAGCAGCAGCACCAGCAGCACGTCCAGCAGCGGTACAATGTTGATTTCGGACTTCAGTTCGCGACGACCCCGTCCACGCTGTCTGGCCATGGTTTACCCCTTGTTGCTCTCGGTGCTGGTAAACGCCTGGCGGTGCAGAATCGCGGTGAACTCTTCCATGAAGTTGTCGTAGTTCAGTTCCAGTTTGTTCACGCGCTGGTTAAGGCGGTTATACGCCATAACGGCAGGAATAGCGGCGAACAGACCGATAGCGGTCGCAATCAGCGCCTCTGCGATACCCGGCGCAACCATCTGCAGCGTCGCCTGTTTTACCGCGCCCAGGGCGATAAAGGCGTGCATGATCCCCCAGACCGTACCAAACAGACCGATATACGGGCTGATGGAACCCACGGTGCCCAGGAATGGAATGTGCGTTTCCAGCGTTTCCAGTTCACGGTTCATTGAAATGCGCATCGCACGGGATGCCCCTTCAACGACCGCTTCCGGCGCATGGTTGTTAGCGCGGTGCAAACGGGCAAACTCTTTAAAGCCGCTATAGAAAATTTGTTCGGAGCCGGAGAGGGTTTCACGACGCCCCTGGCTTTCCTGATACAAACGGGAGAGTTCAATACCGGACCAGAACTTGTCTTCAAAGGCTTCCGCTTCGCGGCCAGCTGCATTGAGGATACGGGTTCTCTGGATGATGATGGCCCAGGATGCGATTGAAAAACCAATCAAAATCAACATGATAAGTTTAACCAGAAGGCTTGCCTTCAGGAACAAATCAAGGATATTCATGTCAGTCACTGCTTAAACTCCGCGACAATAGACTTAGGAAGCGCACGAGGCTTCATGATGAGTGGATCAACACAGACAATCAGGACTTCAGCTTCGTTCAGTACCGTATTCTCTGCATTGACGATCCGCTGCGTGAAAACCAGTGAGGTTCCGCGCATTGATGTTATTTCTGTTTGGACTTCGAGCATATCGTCGAGTCTGGCAGGCGCAAAATACTCCAGCGTCATCTTGCGTACCACGAAGGCAACTCGCTCCGCCAGCAAGACCTGCTGGCTAAAGTGATGATGGCGCAGCATTTCAGTGCGTGCTCGTTCATAAAAGGCAACGTAGCTGGCATGGTAAACCACACCACCGGCATCCGTATCTTCGTAGTAGACACGAACCGGCCATCGAAACAGCGTTGTATTCACTTTACATCCCGGTAATACAAAAAGAGTTAGAGCTTTTAAACTTCGCTACTATACGCGCGGGAATGGTGCTTTGGAATGGGGGAAAGTAAACGGAGAGTAAATATTTATGGGCCAGGGTAAGCCCATAATATTAACGGATAGTTCTTATTCAGCTGAAAAAGAAAATCAGGCCCACAAGAAGGACCACATCAGCGATCAGGGGGCAGAAGATGCCCTGCCAGAGAACGGCTTTAGGGCGAAAGCCAACGCCGTGGATCACACCGGCACATACCGCCCACATGATGAGAAAACCGTGCCAGATTTCAAGCTCGCTGGTCTTCGCCGCAAAACGCGACGGGTCCCAGAAGATGCAACCCGCCAGCAGTAACGCCATCACTAAGGAAAGCGCCCTGAGCGGGCGCTTGTCCATGATCCCGTAAAAGATACGCGATCATCAGTGCTTTTCTTCACCGGCTTTGGTCGCTTCAACGTGCTCAAGCGCCAGGGCGGTAATCACACCAAATGCACAGGCAAGAAGCGTTCCTAAAATCCATGCGAAATACCACATATTCAGCTCCTTCCTTAATACATAGAGTGAGTGTTGCTTTCGATATGTTCTTTCGTGATACGACCGTACATTTTCCAGTAACACCAGGTGGTGTAAGCCAGAATAAGCGGGACGAACACGGCAGCCACAAACGTCATCAGGTTCAGCGTCATCTGACTGGAGGTGGAATCCCACATCGTCAGGCTAGCATTCATCATGGTGCTGGATGGCATCACGAACGGGAACATCGCGATACCGGCCGTCAGGATGATGCACGCCAGCGTCAGCGAAGAGAAGACGAATGCCCATGCGCCTTTTTCCATGCGGGAAGTCAGCAGGGTCAGCAGCGGCAGCACCACACCCAGCGCCGGGATAGCCCACAGAACCGGCGTATTATTGAAGTTCACCAGCCAGGCACCGGCCTGACGTGCAACTTCTTTGGTCAGCGGGTTAGACGGCGCAGTATGGTCAATCGCAGAAGTCACCACGTAACCGTCGATACCGAACATCACCCAGACGCCCGCCAGCGCGAAGCCGACCAGAGTTACCAGCGCCGCAATCTGCGAGACGGCGCGAGAGCGCAGGTGCAGTTCACCTACGGTACGCATCTGCAGGTAAGTCGCCCCCTGGGTCAGGATCATCGCCACGCTGACCACGCCTGCCAGCAGACCGAACGGGTTCAGCAGCTGGAAGAAGTTACCGGTGTAGTACAGACGCATGTATTCATCGAGGTGGAACGGTACGCCCTGCAGCAGGTTGCCGAACGCCACGCCGATCACCAGCGGCGGCACGAAGCTACCGATGAAGATGCCCCAGTCCCACACATTGCGCCAGCGGGTGTCTTCGATCTTCGAGCGGTAGTCAAAACCGACCGGACGGAAGAACAACGATGCCAGCACCAGGATCATCGCCACATAGAAGCCGGAGAACGCAGCCGCGTAGACCATCGGCCAGGCAGCGAACAGCGCGCCGCCTGCGGTGATCAGCCACACCTGGTTACCGTCCCAGTGCGGGGCGATGGAGTTAATCATAATTCGACGCTCGGTATCATTACGACCGAGGAAGCGGGTGAGCATGCCCACCCCCCATGTCGAAACCGTCAGTGACCGCAAAACCAATCAGTAAGATCCCGACCAGCAGCCACCAGATAAAACGCAATACTTCATAATCGATCATTTGACGACTCCTGTCTTAGCGTGCCGGCTGAGAAGCGACCGGTGGACTGCTCGTAGTGGTAGCGACCCGTTTCAGGCTGCTTGGACCAAGGCGCGCAAACTTGAACATCAGGAACAGTTCAGCCACCAGGAACAGGGTGTACAGGCCACAAATCAGCAGCATGGAGAAAATCAGGTCCCCAGGGGTCAGGGATGAGTTCGCCACCGCAGTTGGCAACACCTCACCGATAGCCCATGGCTGACGGCCATATTCCGCAACCAAACCAGCCGGATTCGATGGCGATCCACGGCAATGGCATGCCGTACAGCGCAGCACGCAGCAGCCATTTACGCTGACCGATACGGTTACGAATGACCGACCAGAAGGAGGCGCCAATGATCAACAGCATGATGATGCCGCAGCCAACCATGATACGGAACGCGAAGTACAGCGGCGCAACGCGTGGAATCGAGTCTTTGGTCGCCAGCTGAATCTGCCTCTTCCGTCGCGTCAGAGACGTTCGGGGTATAGCGTTTCAGCAGCAGGCCGTAACCAAGGTCTTTTTTCACGTCGTTGAACTGATCGCGAACGGACTGATCGGTAGAGCCGGAACGCAGCTGCTCCAGCAGGGAGTAAGCTTTCATCCCGTTACGGATACGCTCTTCATGCTGCACCAGCAGATCTTTCAGACCGATAAACCGGCGTATCCACGGAGCGGGTGGCAATGATGCCCAACGCATAAGGGATCTGAATAGCAAAGTGGTTTTCCTGTGCATCCTGATCGGGAATACCAAACAGGGTGAAGGCTGCCGGAGCCGGTTGGGTTTCCCACTCTGCTTCGATGGCGGCCAGTTTGGTTTTTTGTACGTCGCCCATCTCGTAACCGGATTCATCACCCAGCACGATAACAGAGAGGATAGCTGCCATACCGAAGCTCGCCGCGATGGCGAAGGAGCGCTTCGCAAAGCCGAAGTCACGACCACGCAGCATATAGTAGGCGCTGATGCCCATGATGAACATTGCACCGCAGACATAGCCAGAAGCCACAGTGTGAACGAATTTCACCTGAGCAACCGGGTTCAGCACCAGCTCGGAGAAGCTGACCATCTCCATGCGCATGGTTTCGAAGTTAAAGTCTGACGCGATAGGGTTCTGCATCCAGCCGTTGGCCACCAGGATCCACAGCGCGGACAGGTTAGAGCCTAACGCGACGAGCCAGGTTACCGCCATGTGCTGGACTTTGCCCAGACGATCCCAGCCGAAGAAGAACAGACCTACAAAGGTGGATTCGAGGAAGAAGGCCATCAGACCTTCAATGGCCAGCGGCGCACCCGAAGATATCCCCAACATAGTGAGAATAATAAGACCAGTTAGTCCCGAACTGGAACTCCATGGTCAGACCGGTTGCCACGCCCAGTGCAAAGTTGATTCCAAACAACTTGCCCCAGAACTTGGTCATATCTTTATAAATCTGTTTGCCGGAAAGAACGTAGACCGTCTCCATAATGGCCAGCAGGAACGCCATACCGAGCGTCAGTGGCACAAACAGGAAATGGTACATAGCGGTCAAGGCAAACTGTAAGCGCGACAGTTCGACTACATCTAACATCATGACTCCTTGCTCATCGCATGAAGACTTCGAGAGTGAAACCTGTTAGATAAGGATTCACACACATGCCCCAAAACAAATTATTCGCATCCTTATCGTCACGCCTGCCTCTGGAAAGAAAAAAGCGAGAGTGAAAGGTTACAAATAGGTTAAGAAAAAATAAATTGATCCCGCAAATATAATACGCTGCAAACCCCTTACAATAAACAGGTTTTATTGAATCAGATTTACATTTTTCGACGATGATCAATTTATAGCAAAACTACCACTTTTGGTGCGTTTTGATCGCGAACAATTTAGCGCCTTTTGACGCCTTTTTCCAGGCATTAAACATTGATTTAAATCAAAAACGCGCCTGATTGTTAACGATGTTTAATGTGGGTTAAATAGTAAAAATCATGTTAATGATATGTATATCCCGAGGTGTTAATGGTTATCGAATTCTGGAAATAATATAAATAAAAGTGATTTTTATTAACGAGGAAGGATGAACCGGTTTTGCTTTAAGAAAAACACCGCCTGTTTATTGCCGCAAAGCGTTATTCATTGCGGGTGTGCAATTTTGCACAATTACATTTAACTTACCTTTATCCACCTTAAAATTAACACCGCGATGTGACTATTTAATGAAACAAAAGGTCACATGCGCTGTGACCTTTTAATTGCTGGAAAGGTTATTTGCCTATTTCGAGACTAAAGGTTCGCGATTGCCCCGGCCGCAAGGCCTCTACAAACTCTTTACCTCCTTGCAGCGGCGCCTTTATCACCTCATTCATGTCCGTTTCGCTGCCCCCTTTGATAGCCCGGCTCATGGAGAATGCGACATCAGAGGAATGGGACTGAGAAGGGTTGAACACACGAAGAACAAGCCTCATCACGATCTTCAGCCTTCTTCAGGGCGCTGAGAACACATCCATTCGGTGCGAGCGTTAACAGGCTATAGTGACCAGGGGTCGTGAACGTGGTGCGGTTCAGCTTCATCGCGTCCCACGGGATTTTGTTATAGCACTGCACGGGGGTGAGCCATGACTTCGCCTGCTGCGCAATACCCGCACTCACTGGCGAACCGCTAAAACTCAACAGGCTGAAACGGCAACGCATCTCGCCACGCATTTGGGAATCAGGAACAGGCATTTTGATGCCGGATGGCCGGCCCGGACGCAGGAGTAAATCCTCCTTCCCAAGCAGCCCTACCCCGCGAAGTAAAGTCAGGGCAAACGTTTTTTGGCCCTCCCCCACCACTTCAAATTCACGCAGCCCCTCGGTAAACAGCGCCATCCCGTTACGCTTTTCCTGGAGAACTGCGTAATTAAGGAGATTCCAGACCGGCAGCGGCGCTTCCTTCCAGCCCTCCTCCTGCCAGTTTGTCATGGCGTCATCCTGCACAGGGCGCGTCAGCGATCCAAACTGCGTGTCGGATAACACCTCTTCGGTGTTAAACGGCGTGGGGATCAGTACCCGAACCCGGTGGTCGTCGGCCTGATTGTCCAGCCGCACCGCCACGTCGATGCGCCTGCTATTGTGGCTAAGCGTTACCTCAATCTCGGCCTCAAGAGATCCATGTTGTTGGCGCGCCGAGCGTTCGGCCAGATTCGCCGGAACGGCCATCCGATGCCGGATAACCGCCCTGCTCTGCCAGCCTTCATGAATCACCTCGACGTCATGCTCTCCTTGCGCTGAAGTGAGTCGCCACTCTTCGCGTGAAGGGGAGTAGTCGTACTCATCGCCATCATCAGAACTCTCTTCAAGTTCCAGCACCCGGTCATAGACCAGGCCGGACTCTTTGTCGCGCAAACGCAGCGTGCCGTCGCGGTTCAGATCGATTTGCCAGAACGTATTTTCCAGCAACGCCCCGGTAGGTTTTACCGATGGCAGTATCTTACCGGCGACATGCGGCTCAATGTAGAGCGTGCAATAGCCCATCGACGGCAGGATCTGGCGGAACTGAATATCAAATTCCATAAAAGGGTCGTAATTCCCGTAATGCACGATCTGCCGGTCAATCAGTCCGGGGTCGATTTCACGGGCGTGACGGATAAAACAGGGGATCGTATTGCCCTTATCGTCCAGCAAACGGAACTGACTGGCGCGCAGACGGATGGTGGTGTTAACCACTTCTTCACGTGGCCAGGGCATCAGATTGAACATCACCAGCTTGTCTTCATCGCTTTGTGGCATGTTGTCGACAATCTTACGCATATAAAAAAGAGTCAGGTTGTCGGCCATGTCTTCAGCCAGTTCGAACCGGGAGACAATCTCGCGATGAACCTTGTCGCTACAGCAGCAGCCGATGCTGTCGTGGGCATGGTTTTTGAGGATCTCTTTCCACATTTTTTCCAGCAGACCGTGGTGATACTCAAAACCCAGCGTCCAGGCGAGCGTCGCCAGCGGCTCAAGGATGTTGACGATTTTATTCTCAATACGGGCGTGGGCAATTTTGATATCCATGCGCGTGGAGCCAATTGTCCGGTGCACACGCATGTATTTGCCGTCGATAAACTCCCCTTTCAGCGTCGCCAGTTCATCACGGTGCGCATCAATGTGCCGGAACACCTCCTCGAACCGGCTCATTACAAATTTACGCTGCGGGTAAATTTCACGAAGCTTATCCATCACCGCGAAAATGTTCTGCTGCAACGGCATCTGGTCATGCCCGTTGGGCAGCAAAATCTCTTTGGTCACAGAGGCGTTTTCCAGCACCTCAAAGTAATTGTCGAGTCGTTTACGTAGCCCGGCTTCGTCCTCCGGTAAGTACTTACCAATTGCGTAACCCAGCGGCAGCACCTGTGCCGTTACTTCGCTGCCGTCCATGCTCTGCCACAGGAATTCGGTTTTATCGGTGCCGTGACGTTCGGAGCAGCCGCGCCAGAACATCGTGCGCGTAATACCGAAACCGTTATAAATGTGGGGGAGCTGCGCGGACATCCCAAAAGAGTCCGGCAGGTAGCCAATTTTCATTGGCTCGCCAAACGCCATGCAGTCACGAATGCCGTACATCAGGTTACGTACAATCGACTCGCCGGAGACGATAGTGGTATCGGTCTGGGTATACCAGGGGCCGATAATCAGCTTACCGGCTTCTACCATCGCCTTTACGCGGGGCCGGTTTTCCGGCTTCACTGCGAAGTAGTCTTCCAGCACCGCCGTCTGGCCATCGAGAACGTAATATTTATACTCCTCATCTTGTTCGAGGCGGGTGAGGATCTCCTCCATATTATTGACCAGGAGAATACGTGACGCTTCGGTGGTGAAGTACCACTCACGGTCCCAGTGCATATGTGGCGTGATATGAACGCGAGATACAGCTTTCATCTTCGTTTCCTGTTAGTGAGTGTTTATGGCGTAACGTCTTCAGTGAGGTAGGTGCCCTTCTTCACCGCCTGGCGTCGCCAGAGCAGTAAAATGAGCGTGGAGATGGCGGTGCCCACCAGCGCCGCGCCAAACCAGCCCGCCGCAGCAGTCATGCCGCCCATGCCAGCATCATGAAGTAAAAAGAGGGAGAAAATGCCTGCCCCCGGCGTGGACAAACCAATGCCCATCGCGCCCACAATCGCGCCCGTTGCCATCGAGCCGAGAACAAACGAGCCAATCACCCGCAGCGGATCTTCGATCGCCATCGGAATCGCCCCTTCGGTGATACCCGCCAGCCCCAGCAGCCACGTTGATTTGCCGGTTTCAATTTCAAACTGCTTAAAGAGATGCGGGGCCAGCATTGTTGACGCGGTAACGGTAAAGGCCGACACCATTTTGACGGAGGCAAAAATCGCATAGGGACCGTACACGCCGTTCGCCATTGCCCCCAGGCAGAACGCATAAGAGGCTTTATTGACCGGCCCACCCAAATCGAATGAGCACATAAACCCGAGGATCGCCCCCAGGAGCAGGGCATTTGCGCCGGAAAGACCGTTAAGCCAGGCGGTGAGCGTGTTATTAAGCCAGGCCACCGGTTCGCCGATGACAAACAGCATCAGGCTGCCCGCGCCCAGCACGCCAATGACCGGATAGAGATAAAAGGTTAGAAAGCCGTTGAAGCGGCTGCTCAGGCGGATGTGACTTTTCACCCAGCGCATCAGGTAGCCCGCAATCAGCCCACCGATGATCGCGCCCAGAAAACCGGAGCCAATCATATTGGCTGCAAGACCGGCCGCAAAGCCCGGCGTCAGTGCGGGTTTATCTGCCAGCGAGTAAGCGGTATAGGCCGCAAGGACAGGCACCATCAGGATGCCAAGCATGCCGCCGCCGAGCTTGCGATACATCCACAGCCACGAGTTTTCCTGGTCGAACAGGTGCTGCAGGCCCAGGATTTGCGCCAGCAGTACCGACACGGCCAGCACCGTACCGCCGGCAACGATCAGCGGCACCGCAAAAGAGATACCGCTAAGGAGCGCCTGCTTGAGCTCGGTTTTAACGCTCTTTTTCGTTTCGGTATCGCCATGCGCATGACGCGCATCGGTTGAGGGCTTGAGCGCCAACGCGCGCTCGATGAGTGCTTCAGCATGGCGCAGCGGTTCCGCAACCGGTACGGAAATGGCGGGGATCCCCTGAAAACGCTCATGCTCTTTGATGGCCACCTCCGCCGCAAAGATGCACGCTTTGGCCTCCTGTAACTGCTGCGCGGTGAGACGCCCCTCAATGCCGTTCGCCCCCTGCTTCTCGACCACCACGTTGACGCCGAGCTTCCGCCCTGCTTTTTCCAGGTATTCAGCCGCCATATAGGTATGGGCGATCCCCGCTGGACAGGCGGTCACACAGACCACGGGTTGGCGCATCCACCAACGCTGTAGCCTCTTCTGCCTGGGGGACATCGTCCAGCGCAGCCAGCAGAGCATCTGCCGTGGTAGCTGCCATCACTCTTGCTCGCAGGGCATCATCAGCCAGTCTGGACGTCAGCTCCGTCAACAGCTGAATGTGTGTTGAACCTGCTTCGGCAGGCGGAATGGCGAGCAGAAAAATTAGCTCTACGTCCTCCGGGCCATCCACGCCCTCCCATGTAAGCGGCGTGCTTAAGGTGGCTACGGCGAAGGCCGCCTCTTTCACGGCAGACGATTTGCCATGGGGCACCGCCAGTCCTTCGCCCAACGCGGTGGGGCCAAGCGATTCACGTTGCAGCACTTCTGTTAAAAATGCCTCCCCGTCGGTAATTTTGCCCAAATCCAGTAGCCGCAGGGTGAGCTGGCGTATGGCTTCATCGCGGTTGGCATAGTGCGCCTGCACGCAGATGGCGTTCGGGTGGGTCAGGGTCGTCAGGTTCATCAAGATCCTCACATGGATGTTGTTATTGTCTGCGGGGAATTGTGGCAGACCAAATAATACATTTATGTGATCACTTTCACTAACGACGATAATTTGTATCTAATTTGTATTATTTACAATTTAGATGCTGAAGGCATAATTCGATGAAAAGGTATTAGACGGGCACTGCAAATGGGTAATAAACCGATGTACCGGCAGATAGCCGATGCGCTACGTGAGAAAATTAACACCGGTGTTTTACAGCCTGGAGACGCGTTGCCAACGGAATCCACGCTACAGGAGGCGTTCAGCGTCAGCCGGGTGACGGTTCGCCAGGCGCTAAAACTGCTGACCGAAGAGCAGATTATTGAAAGCATTCAGGGCAGCGGCTCTTACGTCAAAGAAGAGCGCGTCAATTATGATATCTACCAGCTCACCGGCTTTTACGAGAAGCTCGCCGACAGAAACGTGGATACGCATAGCGATGTAAAAATTTTTGAAGTGGTAAAAGCCGACACCAAGCTGGCAGAAAAACTGGATATCAATCCCGATGACAACGTCTGGCATGTCAAACGGGTGCGCTTTATTAAGCGAAAACCGGTGAATCTGGAAGAAACGTGGATGCCGCTGGCCATGTTCTCTGACCTCACCTGGGAAGTGATGGAAAACTCCAAATATCACTACATCGAGCAGATTAAAAAGATGACGATCGATCGCAGCGAGCAGGAGCTGGTGCCGATCATGCCATCGCAGGAGGCGATCGCCGCGCTGGCGCTCGATCCGGCAAAACCGATCCTGGAAAAGGTGTCGCGCGGATTTTTAAAAGACGGTCGCGTGTTTGAATACAGCCGCAACGTGTTTAACAGCGACGATTATAAATTCACGCTGGTTGCCAAACGCAGGCAATAAAAAAGGCCGCTGTGTAGCGGCCAACCATGTCGAAACAGACATTTTATTATGTCAAAGCTCCCCACTCGGGGAGCAGAGAGGATTTACTTGATGATGGACTTCAGCGCTTCGCCGATGTCAGCCAGGCTGCGAACGGTTTTCACGCCTGCTGCTTCCAGCGCCGCGAATTTCTCATCCGCAGTACCTTTGCCGCCCGCGATGATGGCGCCCGCGTGGCCCATACGCTTGCCTTTCGGCGCAGTCACACCCGCGATGTAGCCAACAACTGGCTTAGTCACGTGGTCTTTGATGTAAGCAGCCGCTTCTTCTTCCGCGCTGCCGCCGATTTCACCGATCATCACGATCGCTTCAGTCTGCGGGTCTTCCTGGAACAGCTTCAGGATGTCGATGAAGTTAGAACCCGGGATTGGGTCACCGCCGATGCCCACACAGGTGGACTGGCCGAAACCGTAGTCGGTGGTCTGCTTAACCGCTTCATAGGTCAGCGTACCAGAGCGGGAAACGATACCCACTTTGCCTGGCTTGTGAATGTGGCCCGGCATAATGCCGATTTTGCATTCGCCTGGGGTGATCACGCCCCGGGCAGTTTGGCCCGATCATGCGCACGCCGGCTTCGTCCAGCTTCACTTTCACGGTCAGCATATCCAGGGTCGGGATGCCTTCGGTGATGGTGATGATCAGTTTGATGCCTGCGTCGATGGCTTCCAGAATGGAGTCTTTGCAGAACGGCGCCGGAACGTAGATCACGGTGGCGGTTGCGCCGGTCGCTTCTACCGCTTCACGTACGGTGTTGAACACCGGCAGGCCCAGATGGGTGGTGCCGCCTTTACCTGGCGTCACGCCGCCAACCATCTGCGTACCGTAGGCAATCGCCTGCTCAGAGTGGAATGAACCCTGGCTACCGGTGAAGCCCTGGCAGATGACTTTGGTATCTTTATTAATTAAAACGGACATTATTTCCCCTCCACTGCGGCAACTACCTGCTGAGCGGCATCCGTCAGACTTTTCGCTGCAATAATATTCAGGCCGCTGTCAGCCAGTTTTTTCGCGCCGAGTTCAGCGTTGTTCCCTTCCAGACGCACAACCACCGGGACGTTCACGCCCACTTCTTCTACCGCACCGATGATGCCGTCAGCGATCAGGTCGCAACGTACGATGCCGCCGAAGATGTTCACCAGAACCGCTTTCACGTTGTCGTCAGAGAGGATGATTTTGAAGGCTTCGGTCACGCGCTCTTTGGTTGCGCCGCCGCCCACATCGAGGAAGTTTGCCGGCTCGCCGCCGTGCAGCTTAACGATGTCCATGGTACCCATTGCCAGGCCCGCACCGTTAACCATGCAACCGATGTTGCCATCGAGTGCCACGTAGTTCAGTTCCCACTGTGCAGCCTGCGCTTCACGTGGATCTTCCTGAGACTGGTCGCGCATTTCGCGCAGATCCGCCTGGCGGAAGAGTGCGTTGCCGTCAGCGCCCAGTTTGCCGTCGAGGCAGATCAGATCGCCCTGTTTGGTGATAACCAGCGGGTTGATTTCGATCAGCGCCAGGTCGCGCTCCAGGAAGATGGTCGCCAGGCCCATGAAGATCTTGGTGAATTGCTGCACCAGTTTGCCTTCCAGACCCAGTTTGAATGCCAGCTCACGTCCCTGGTAAGGCATTGGGCCTGCCAGCGGATCGATAGCGACTTTGTGGATCAGGTGCGGGGTCTCTTCCGCTACTTTCTCGATTTCCACGCCGCCTTCGGTAGAGGCCATAAACACCACGCGACGGGAGCTACGGTCTACCACTGCGCCGAGGTACAATTCTTTTGCAATGTCGGTCGCCGCTTCAACCAGGATCTGGTTAACCGGCTGGCCGCCTGCGTCTGTCTGGTAGGTCACCAGACGTTTGCCGAGCCAATGTTCAGCAAAGGCGCGGATCTCTTCTTTACTGTTAACAACTTTCACACCGCCCGCTTTACCGCGGCCGCCAGCGTGAACCTGACATTTCACTACCCAAGGACCGGCGCCGATTTTAGATGCGGCCTTCTTCTGCTTCACGAGGGGTATTGCAGGCATAACCCACCGGAGCCGGCAAGCCATACCGGGCAAACAGCTGTTTTGCCTGATATTCATGTAAGTTCATGTGTTCTATCCATCCTTCAGGGTAATCGTTAGGTCATGCTTTTTGTAGGCCCGGCAGTCAAAGTGCCGCCGGGCAGTACGGCTAAAAACTAAACGTCCAGCAGCAGACGGGTTGGATCTTCCAGCAGCTCTTTAATTGCCACCAGGAAGCCCACAGACTCGCGGCCGTCGATCAGACGGTGATCGTAGGAGAGCGCCAGGTACATCATCGGCAAGATCTCGACTTTACCGTCAACCGCCATAGGACGATCTTTGATGGCATGCATGCCCAGGATCGCGCTCTGTGGTGGGTTGATGATCGGGGTAGACATCAGCGAGCCGAAAACGCCGCCGTTGGTAATGGTGAAGTTACCGCCAGTCAGGTCTTCTACGGTCAGCTTGCCGTCACGGCCTTTCACGGCCAGTTCTTTGATTTTCTTCTCGATGTCAAGCCATGCCCAAGGTGTCTACATCACGCAGAACCGGGGTCACCAGGCCGCGCGGGGTAGAAACGGCCATGCTGACGTCGAAGTAGTTGGTGATAAACCACATCATCGCCATCGATGGAGGCGTTCACTTCCGGGAAGCGTTTCAGGGCTTCAACAACGGCTTTCACGTAGAAGGACATAAAGCCCAGACGGATACCGTGACGTTTTTCAAACGCGTCACCGTACTGCTTACGCAGGTCCATGATTGGCTTCATGTTCACTTCGTTGAAGGTGGTCAGCATCGCGGTGGAGTTTTTCGCTTCCAGCAGACGCTCGGCCACGCGCTTACGCAGGCGAGTCATCGGCACGCGTTTTTTCGCTGCGAGCGCCCAGTGCAGGCTGTGCTGCTGGTGCGGCTGCCGGTGCTTTCGCTTCAGCTTTTGCGTCAGAAGGCGCTTTCGCCAGGTGTTTTTCAATGTCTTCACGGGTCAGACGACCACCCACACCGGTGCCTTTAATGGCAGCCGCGTCGAGAGTGTGCTCTGCCAGCAGGCGACGGATCGCCGGGCTGAGTGCGTCGTTCGTCTGCTCTTCCAGAGAAGCCTGCTGGCGCTGGGCCGGTGTAGAGGCTTTCTCTTCAGATTTCGCGCTGGACTTCTTTGCCCGCGCTGTTGCCTTCACGCAGGCGACCCAGCAGCTGACGAGAGGTCACAGTCGTGCCTTCATCTTCCAGCACTGCATCCAGAATGCCCGTCCGCTGAAGCCGGTACTTCCAGTACCACTTTGTCAGTTTCGATTTCTACCAGCACTTCATCGCGTTTTACCGCGTCGCCTGGTTTTTTATGCCAGGTTGCAACGGTCGCATCAGCGACGGATTCAGGCAGGTCGGGAACAAGAATATCTACGCTACTCATTATTTATCCTTTAATTAATCGACGTTCAGCGCGTCATTAACCAGATCTTGTTGCTGCTTCTGGTGAACGGACATATACCCTACTGCCGGAGAGGCAGAGGCCGGGCGACCTGCGTAACGCAGAGCAGACCCAAATGGAATCACTTCACGGAAATGATGCTGGCTGCAGTACCATGCGCCCTGGTTGAGCGGCTCTTCCTGGCACCAGACAAAATCATGTACGTGAGCATAAGGTTTTAACGCTTCCTGCATCGCCTGATGCGGGAACGGATAAAGCTGTTCGATACGCACGATGGCGACATCTTTCTGATCGTTCTTACGGCGCTGTTCCAGCAGGTCGTAATAAACCTTACCAGAACACATCACGACGCGCTTAACGCCCTGCGGATCCAGGTCGTCAATTTCACCGATGGCAGGCAGGAAAGTGCCATTTGCCAGTTCATCCAGTGAAGAGACCGCCAGCGGGTGACGCAGCAGCGATTTCGGCGACATCACCACCAGCGGACGACGCATTCCCGCGCAGCGCCTGACGACGCAGCATGGTGGTAGACCTGAGCCGGGGTAGACGGCACGCAGACCTGCATGTTCTGCTCGGCGCAGAGTTGCAGATAACGCTCCAGACGCGCAGAGGAGTGCTCCGGGCCTTGCCCTTTCGTAACCGTGCGGCAGCAGCATCACCAGGCCACACATACGGCCCCACTTCTGCTCGCCGGAGCTGATGAACTGGTCGATAACAACCTGCGCACCGTTGGCGAAGTCACCGAACTGCGCTTCCCAGATGGTCAGGGTGCGTGGTTCTGCCGTGGCGTAACCGTATTCAAACGCCAGAACTGCCTCTTCAGAGAGCACGGAGTCCCAGACCTTGAACTGGCCCTGACCGTTATGCACGTGCTGCAGCGGGGTGTAGGTGGAACCGTTAGTCTGGTTATGGATCACCGCATGGCGGTGGAAGAAGGTGCCGCGGCCCGCATCTTCACCGGACAGACGCACAGGAATACCTTCGTCAACCAGGGTCGCGTAGGCCAGGTTCTCTGCACCGCCCCAGTCGAACAGCTTCTCACCTGACGCCATTGACTGACGGTCAGCGTAAATCTTCTGCACGCGGGACTGCATTTCGATAGCTTCTGGTACGGTGCTGATGCGTTTTGCCAGCTCCTGCAGACGCTTCATCTCGACCTTGTTCGGGTAGCTCTCATCCCACTCGTGGTTGAGGTACGGCGACCAGGTGAAGGAGTGCATGTTCATTGGACGCAGCTCTTTCACCACGCATTCGCCCGCATCCAGCGCATCGCGGTACAGATTGACCATCTCGGTCGCATCTTCCAGCGTCACAATCTTGTCCGCTTCCAGCTTGTCAGCGTAGATTTTTGCGCGGGGTCGGATGCTTTTTGATTTTCTGGTACATCAGCGGCTGGGTTGCGCTTGGCTCATCTGCTTCGTTATGGCCATGACGGCGGTAGCAGAACAGGTCGATCAGCACATCGCGTTTAAAGGTATTACGGAAGTCCAGCGCCAGACGGGTCACGAAAGCAACGGCTTCAGGGTCATCCGCGTTCACGTGGAAAATTGGCGCCTGAACCATCTTGCCGATGTCGGTGCAGTATGGGGTAGAACGCGCATCCAGCGGGTTAGAGGTGGTGAAGCCCACCTGGTTGTTGATCACGATGCGAACGGTACCGCCCACTTCGTAACCACGCGCTTTAGACATGTTCAGGGTTTCCTGAACCACGCCCTGACCGGTAATGGCCGCATCGCCGTGAATGGTGATTGGCAGCACTTTGTTGCTGCTCGGCTCGTCCAGACGATCCAGACGGGCGCGCACGGAACCGATAACCACCGGGCTAACGATCTCAAGGTGCGACGGGTTGAACGCCAGCGCCATGTGCACCAGGCCGCCGTTGGTTTCGATATCCGATGAGAAGCCCATGTGGTACTTCACGTCACCGGTACCGAGGTGTTCTTTATGTTTGCCTGCGAATTCGTCGAACAGATCCTGAGGTTTTTTACCCAGCACGTTGATCAGTACGTTCAGACGACCACGGTGGGCCATGCCCAGTACCACTTCGCGAGTGCCGCTATTACCCGCATGGCGGATCAGCTCTTTCAGCATTGGCACCAGCGCATCGCCGCCTTCCAGCGAGAAGCGTTTTGCACCCGGGAATTTGGCACCGAGGTAGCGCTCCAGCCCTTCTGCTGCGGTCAGTTCGCTAAGGAAGCGTTTTTTCTCTTCCGCGTTGAAGGTGGATTTACCGGCAACCGATTCAATACGCTGCTGGATCCAGCGTTTTTCTTCGGTGGAGGTGATGTGCATATATTCCGCACCGATGGAGCCGCAGTAGGTTTGCTTCAGCGCCTCCAGCAGATCGCCCAGCTTCATCGTGTCTTTGCCGATAGCGAAAGAACCCACGTTAAAGGTTTCCTGGAAATCAGCTTCGGTCAGATCGTGATAAGCCGGGTCGAGATCTGCCACACGCTCCTGCTGCCACAGTCCCAGCGGATCCAGATTCGCATGCTGGTGGCCACGGAAACGGTAGGCGTTAATCAGCTGCAGGACTTTAACCTGCTTTGCATTGGTGTCAGGATCGGAGATGGCGGAAGAGTAACGTGAGGCATCCTTCGCCAGACGACGGAAATAATCACGTGTTTTGGAATGAAATTGATCCGGTTTGACTCCTGTTCCAGGTAACTGCTGGAACATCGAACGCCAGTTAGCGTCCACTGAGTCAGGGTCGGTTAAGAAGTCTTCATAGAGCTGTTCAATCCAGCTCTGGTTCGCACCAGAGAGGAATGAAGAGTCCAGCCAGGCTTTCATTGCGCCGTTCTGCATCGTGATCCCTTAAGCATTTTTATGCTTACTTTCGCCGTAGAAACTACCACGCACACCACGTGTACGTGCCGGGGTTCACCTGCGAGCTCTTTTCATTTGGCTCGCGAAGGAACCTTTAGAAACTGTCTAAATAATCTTCGTCGTTCCGGCTGCGATTGCGTTGCGGCTTTCACTCACCCTATTCACATAGTTCCCTATGCTCTGGGGATTCATTCAACCGCGCCTTGTCTCGCGCTGAACGTCTCGATTATTTATTCATCTGGCAGTTTTTAAAGGTTTCTGCAATCTATCCCTCTCCCCTGTGGGGAGAGGGATAGGGTGAGGGGAACCGTGCTCCCCTCTTATGACTTACGCACTGCGCTGCAGCAGCATCGACTTGATGTGGCCGATAGCGCGCGTCGGGTTCAGTCCCTTAGGACATACACTGACGCAGTTCATGATGCTGTGGCAGCGGAATACGCTGAAAGCGTCACTCAGCCCTTCCAGGCGGTTGTCGGTTTCGGTATCACGGCTGTCAATCAGGAAGCGGTATGCTGCCAGCAGGCCAGCCGGGCCGATAAACTTGTCCGGGTTCCACCAGAACGACGGGCAAGAGGTCGAACAACATGCACAGAGAATACACTCATACAGGCCATCGAGTTTTTCACGCTGCTCTGGCGACTGTAAATGCTCGCGAGCGGGTGGATTTTGCCCATTATTCAATAAGTAAGGCTTAATCTTCTCATATTGTGCATAGAATTGCCCCATGTCCACCACCAAATCACGAACAACCGGCAGACCTGGCAGAGGCCGGATCACAATCTTCTGTCCCGCACGCTGGAGCGCAGAGATAGGGGTGATACAGGCCAGACCGTTTTTGCCGTTCATGTTCAGGCCGTCGGAGCCACACACGCCTTCACGGCAGGAACGACGGAATGACAGTGTCGGATCTTTTTCTTTCAGCTGCATTAACGCATCAAGCAGCATCATGTCCCGGCCTTCTTCCGCTTCCAGGGTGTAATCCTGCATATGCGGAGCGTCATCAACATCCGGGTTATAACGATAAACTGAGAATTCGAGTTTCATTGTCCTGTCTCCGCATTAATAAGTACGAATCTTCGGCGGGAACGCCGGACGCAGTTTCGGTTCCATATTGACGCTACGACGTGTCATGGATTCCGACTCTGGCAGGTACAGGGAATGGCACAGCCAGTTTTCGTCGTCACGATCCGGGAAGTCGAAGCGGCTATGCGCGCCACGGCTTTCGGTACGGAAGTTTGCAGAGACCGCAGTCGCGTAAGCGGTTTCCATCAGGTTATCCAGCTCCAGACACTCCACGCGCTGGGTGTTGAACTCGCTGGAAGTATCGTCCAGACGGGCATTTTTCAGACGCTCGCGGATCGCTTTCAGCTGCTCAAGCCCTTTCGCCATCGCATCGCCTTCACGGAATACCGAGAAGTTGTGCTGCATGCACTCCTGCAGCGCCTTACGAATCTCTACCGGATCTTCGCCGTTGCGGTTACCGTTCCAGCGATTCAGACGTTCCAGAGAGGCGTCGATATTCGCGTCGGTGGCATCACGCAGCGGCCCCTGCTCAGCAATAGACTCTTGCAGATGCAGACCCACCGCACGACCAAACACCACCAGGTCGAGAAGCGAGTTGCCGCCCAGACGGTTGGCGCCGTGTACGGATACGCAGGCAATTTCGCCTACCGCGAACAGGCCCGGAATCACCACGTCTTCGCCCTGCTCGTTCACGGTCAGCGCCTGGCCGGTCACTTTGGTCGGAATACCGCCCATCATGTAGTGGCAGGTTGGGATTACCGGGATCGGCTCTTTAACCGGGTCGACGTGAGCAAAGGTACGGGACAGCTCCAGGATGCCTGGCAGACGTGATTCCAGAACCTCTTTACCCAGGTGGTCAAGTTTCAGCTTCGCGTGCGGCCCCCACGGACCGTCGCAGCCACGACCTTCACGGATTTCAATCATGATGGAACGCGCCACCACGTCACGACCCGCCAGATCTTTCGCATTCGGGGCATAACGCTCCATGAAGCGCTCGCCATGTTTGTTCAGCAGGTAGCCACCTTCACCGCGGCAGCCTTCTGTAACCAGCACGCCCGCACCGGCGATACCGGTTGGATGGAACTGCCACATCTCCATATCCTGCACCGGCACGCCAGCGCGGATCGCCATACCGACGCCGTCACCGGTGTTGATATGGGCGTTAGTGGTCGACTGGTAAATACGGCCTGCACCGCCGGTTGCCAGCACGGTTGCGCGGGCTTTGAAGTAGACGACTTCACCGGTTTCGATGCACAGCGCGGTACACCCTACGATCGCGCCATCTTCGTTTTTCACCAGATCCAGGGCATACCACTCGGAGAAGATGGTAGTTTTGTTCTTCAGGTTCTGCTGATACAGGGTATGCAGAAGCGCGTGACCGGTACGGTCGGCCGCTGCTGCGGTACGGGCCGCCTGCTCGCCGCCGAAGTCCTTCGACTGGCCGCCAAACGGACGTTGATAGATGGTGCCGTTCTCCAGGCGGGAGAAAGGCAGACCCATATGGTCCAGCTCCAGAATCGCTTCCGGGCCGGTTTTACACATATATTCAATGGCGTCCTGGTCACCGATGTAATCGGAGCCTTTCACCGTGTCGTACATATGCCATTCCCAGTTATCATCATGGGTATTACCGAGCGCCACGGTGATGCCACCCTGCGCAGATACGGTATGGGAACGGGTCGGGAAGACTTTAGAGAGCAGCGCACAGGTCTGGCCGCTCTGGGAAATTTGCAGCGCCGCGCGCATACCTGCGCCACCGGCTCCAATCACTACAGCATCAAATTCTCTGACTGGCAGTTTCATTACACACCCCATACCACAACGAATCCATAAATAACGTAAACCGCCAGGGCAACCACGATTGCCAGCTGCAGCGTCAGACGAATCGCCACGGGTTTAACGTAATCGGTCAATACCTGCCACATGCCAATCCACGCGTGGATAAGGATGGAGGCCAACGCCAGCAGGGTGAAGACTTTGGTGAATGCCGAACCGAAGAAACCGGTCCAGATTTCCCACGTCAGGTCGCCGCTGGTGGCAAAGAAACCGATCATGTAGATGATGTAGAGGGTGAGAACGATAGCGGTAGCACGGACCAGAATGAAGTCATGTACGCCGTTGCGTCCCAATGCGGAGGCGTTGCTTACCATACGAGGACTCCTGCGAGAAGTGAAAGCACGACAGTGATGACAAATGAAATGTTAGCGGTGCGTTTGCCGGATTCGAAGGTCTCTTCCAGGTAACCAACGTCCATCAGCATATGGCGAACACCGCCGACGACGTGATAGGCCAGCGCGGTCAGGATGCCCCACATGATAAATTTCACGAAGAAACCGTTCATGATGTCGGAGGCCTGCTGGAATCCTGCTGGAGACGAGAGGCTGGTACCCAGCAACCATAACAGGATACCCACCGCGACAAACGTGATCACACCGGATACACGATGAAGGATGGACGCTATTGCCGTTACAGGGAATCGGATCGTTTTCAGATCCAGATTGACAGGTCTTTGTTTTTTCACATTTCTTATCATGAATAACGCCCACATGCTGTTCTTATAGTTTCCTTCCTCCGGACTGCGATGCGGGTCAGACAGCGTGCCTTTTATATAACTGTGCGTCATGCAAAACATTGCTTCCAGATGCTCAAATGACACGTTACAACGCTGGTTGGCTCGGGATTGCAGGGTTTTCCGGAGACCTGGCGGCAGTATAGGCCGTTCACAAAATCATTACAATTAACCTACATACAGTTTGTCTGGTTTTATGCGGAACAGTGATCAGGGTCACGATAACAACATCTTTTTAATTTTTAATCATCTGATTTGACAAATGTTAAACATTATTGTTACAAACATCACCAGAAAAGGCATATAATGCGCAAAAGTTATGAGGTCTCTCTTTCACCTGAGAATAAGTTATGTAACAGTGTGATGGTATTGACCGAAGTTATCAGGACAGTTATTAGTGATATACAGGTTTGAATAATTCGGACTGCGCAAACACTGATTTGCTGTTATTTCTCTGGTTTCTCATTTGTTTACCTGCTAGCGCCATTGCTCTGTACCCCTGGTTTCTCCTCGTGAGCTGAGCGGCGAGCCAAATAACAAACTGGTAACAATGATAAATCAGCTGAATGCAAATCCGGTTAAGGGCAGTCTTAAGCAATAAGGCGCTAAGGAGACCGTAAATGGCTGATACTAAGGCAAAAATCACCCTGAATGGTGATGATGCTATCGAACTGGATGTGCTAAAAGGCACGCTCGGTCAGGATGTTATTGATATCCGTAGTCTTGGTTCAAAAGGTATGTTTACCTTTGACCCCTGGTTTTTACCTCCACCGCATCTTGCGAATCCAAAATCACCTATATCGACGGTGACGAAGGTATCCTGCTGCACCGCGGTTTTCCCCATCGATCAGTTAGCCACTGAATCCAACTATCTGGAAGTGTGCTACATCCTGCTGAACGGCGAAAAGCCGACTCAGGAACAGTACGATGAGTTCAAAACCACCGTTACCCGCCACACCATGATTCATGAGCAGATCACCCGTCTGTTCCATGCGTTCCGTCGTGATTCCCATCCGATGGCGGTCATGTGTGGGATCACCGGTGCGCTGGCTGCTTTCTACCATGACTCGCTGGATGTAAATAACCAGCGTCATCGCGATATCGCTGCATTCCGTCTGCTGTCCAAAATGCCAACCATGGCTGCGATGTGTTACAAATACTCCATCGGACAGCCGTTTGTTTATCCACGCAACGACCTCTCCTACGCCGGTAACTTCCTGCGCATGATGTTCGCCACGCCGTGTGAAGAGTATGAAGTGAACCCGGTTCTGGAACGCGCCATGGATCGTATTCTGATCCTGCACGCTGACCACGAGCAGAACGCCTCCACCTCTACCGTGCGTACCGCTGGCTCCTCTGGCGCCAACCCGTTCGCCTGTATCGCAGCAGGTATTGCCTCCCTGTGGGGACCGGCACACGGCGGCGCGAACGAAGCGGCACTGAAGATGCTGGAAGAGATCAGCTCCGTTGAGCACATTCCTGAGTTCGTGCGTCGCGCGAAAGACAAGAATGACTCCTTCCGTCTGATGGGCTTCGGTCACCGTGTTTACAAAAACTACGATCCGCGTGCAACCGTGATGCGTGAAACCTGCCATGAAGTGCTGAAAGAGCTGGGCACTAAAGATGACCTGCTGCAGGTGGCGATGGAGCTGGAACACATCGCGCTGAACGACCCGTACTTCATCGAGAAGAAACTCTACCCGAACGTCGATTTCTACTCCGGTATCATCCTGAAAGCGATGGGTATTCCGTCTTCCATGTTTACCGTGATCTTCGCGATGGCGCGTACCGTGGGCTGGATTGCGCACTGGAACGAAATGCACACCCGAAGGGATGAAAATTGCGCGTCCACGTCAGCTGTACACCGGCTACGAGCAGCGTAATTTCGAAACGGCGATCACCAAAACGCTAAACGCATGAGGGCAGCCTGATGCCCTCCCCCTCTCTTACAGGGAGGGGATGCAAAATAAAAAACGGTAACCCAAGGGTTACCGTTTTATTTTTACCTTCGCCACCCGGCTTTTATACCTGGCACCCAGGGCACCAGTAAAAGGGGTCGTGAAGAGAGCGTGGTCTTCTCTATCTTCCCGCCGCACCGTTCACACTTTTTCCCTGCGCGATGAAACACCTTAAAACGGAATAACGCCCCGTGATGCTTATTGTCATTCACCACGCCGCGGGTGTTGTACGACAGGCGCGGGATCGCCAACAGCGCGTGCGCCAGCACGTCGAGCTGTAGGTCAGTTAACTGTGACGCCTTGTGCTGCGGCGCCAGCCCTACCTCCCACAGGATCTCAACCCGCAGATAATTCCCTAACCCCGCCAGAAACGCCTGATCCAGCAATAGCCCGGAGAACTGGCGATTGCGGAATTTTGCTGATAGTAACCGCGCTTTGACATCTTCTGCCGTCAGGCTTAAATCCAGCACATCCGGCCCCCACCCGCTGCAGGAAGGAATGGGTGGCAAGCTGCTCCGGCATCAGCATCTCGATATCCGAGGCGCTGTAAAGCAGGATGGTTTTCTCTGCGGTCTGTAACTTAACGCGCAGCACCCGCGTGGTCTGCGGCTCCTGGCCGGTTTCCACCACCCGCCAGACGCCGTAAAGCTGGTTATGGCTGTAGAGCGTCAGCTGATTAGAGAAGTGGGTAAGAAGCGCTTTGCCCCGCGTCTCTACATGCGTAACCCTTTCCCCGATAAGTCGGGATTCAAAGGGTTTTAGCTGAGGAAAAGCAAACCACACGTCGGTGAGCGGTTTGCCTTTTATCGCCGCCTCCAGGCTGTCCGCCGCGCGGCGGATCTCCGGTCCTTCTGGCATCGTAATGTCCTGTGTTAGTGCGTTGCCGCCGCCAACCACCTTGATGTCATGCGCTTGTCGCAACGCCACCGTAATGGCAATCTCCAGCGCCTGCTTCACGGTTTGCGCGGCCCATGCTCGGGGCGCCAGGGATGCGCCGCGGCCTGCTCGGGCAGGTAAGGAATATGGATAAATCCGCCTTTTACCTCCGGCCAGTCCGCCAGCTTGTGCAGCACGCCATACATCACATGGTTGCAGACGAATGTGCCAGCCGTTTGCGAAACCGAAGCCAGGAATACCGGCCTCGCGGAGCGCCGCCACCATCGCTTTGATCGGCAGGGTGCTAAACCAGGCCGCCGGACCATCCGGTACGATAGCAACGTCCACCGGCTGCTGCCCACGGTTATCCGGGGATACGGGCATCATCGACGTTGATCGCCACCCCGCTCCACGGTCACATCCACGCGCCCACCGGCCTGGCCTATCGCCAGCACTACTGACGGCTGCAGGGCATCAATGGCCGCATTCAGAACTTCTAACGACTCGCCGAACACGCAGGGCAACTGCCGCGCCACTACGCGGCAGTCGTCAATAATGGTTCCATCCAGCAGCTTTACCACTTCCCATGACGGGTTAACGGTTTCGCCGCCAAAGGGTTCAAATCCCGTGATTAATACGGTTTGCATCATTTCTCCTTACAGGAACATCAGGAAGTAGAGCAGGAAAACGTTGGCAATCAGCAGCAGCACCCCGGTAGGCACCTGCGCTTTGATAACCGCATTTTTATCCGGCAACTCCAGCAGGGCGGCGGGCACAATGTTGAAGTTGGCCGCCATTGGCGTCATCAGCGTACCGCAGTAGCCGGAGAACATGCCAATCGCCGCCATCACCGCCGGGTTGCCGCCGTGCTGCAACACCAGAATCGGAATGCCGATCCCGGCCGTGACAATCGGGAAAGCGGCAAAGGCATTACCCATCACCATGGGTCAGCAGCGCCATACCGATGGCATAGACCGCCACCGCGATAAACCGGCTATCGACCGCCAGATACGTCTGGGTGAGATATGAAATCCCCTCCCCGACCCCGGCAGCGGTAAACAGCAGGCCAAGGGTGGCGAGGATCTGCGGCAGAATAAAGGCCCAACCGATGGAGTCGAGGAGACGGCGAGCCTCCTGCAGCGGTTGATGCACGTTTTCGTGGGTCATTTTGATCGCCATCCGCCAGACCTATCAGCGAACCGACCGTCATCGAGAAGAGCGTCACCAGCGTTGCGTGGTTGCCCGGCCCGAACAGGGTTTCCTGGAGGCCCGGAATGTGGTTAAACATCAGCACGCCCACCACCGTCACTACCGGAATGGCCAGCGCCGGTAAAGAACAGGCGATTAACCCAGACGCTTCGCGCTACTCTCACGCTCTTCTGCCGTGCGCTGGTGATAGCTGCCCAGACGCACGCCACCAAAACCGGCAATCAGCGCCAGCACGACAACCGCCACCCCTACCGCGATATGAACGGTACGCTTGTCACCCACCAGATCGTAAGTCCAGGTGCCGAGCAGGAACAGCAGACCGTAAATGCCCCAGAACAGGCCGGTCGTGATGCGTCGCGGGTTGGCTTTATCGCGAAACGACATCAGCGCCACGATAAGCAGGATCAACCCTGCCAGCCAGTAGAGATAACTTTGCTGGAAATTCATTTCACTTCTCCCCTGCACTTTGGCCAGCTCACGCTCCAGATGCTTATCCAGGCGGTACAGGCGGGTCGCGTGGATCGCAAAGGCGCAGAGCGCGGTCGGGATCCCCCACAGGGCAATATGCAGCGGTTCCGTCTGGATCCCGCCGGATTCGAGCATAAAGTTATGCATAAAGATGATGGCGCCAAAGGCGACAAAGATATCTTCGCCAAAGAACAGCCCGACGTTATCGGTGGCCGCCGACATCGCCCGCAGGCGATAACGCACCGCGCCCCGGCAGTTCGCCATACTTCTTCTCTGCTGCCCCTTCCGCCATCGGTGCCAGCAAAGGGCGCACCATCTGCGGGTGACCGCCGAGACTGGTCAGCCCCATCGCCGCCGAGGCTTCGCGGACAAACAGATAGACGATCAGCAGACGACCGGCGGTGGCGCTGTGGATCTTCGCGATCCACGCCTGCGCCCGCTCTTTCAGGCCGTGACGCTCCAGCAGGCCGATAACCGCCAGCGGGATCAGCAGGATAAAGGGCAGGTTGCGGGTATTCAGGAACCCTTCACCCAGTTTTTCCAGAATGGTGGCAATCGGCATATGCGCCGCAAGGCCGGTGACGATCCCGGCGACAATGACCACCAGCACCGGGTTAAAGCGTAAAAGAAACCCGACCACAATCACCGCGATACCGATGAGTGGCCAGAGGGATAGCGTCTCTGCCATGTTCTCTTTCCTGTTGTTGTGTTTGCAAGTGTGCGTTATGCACTGATTTTTATATTATTTGCTTCAAATTCTGTACGCAGGCGACGGGCAAAGGCCAGCGCGTGTTCCCCGTCACCATGGATGCACACCGTCTGCGCGTGCACGGTTGCCCATTCACCGGTAATACTCTTCACCCGTCCGTGCTGGAGCATCTCCAGGGTTTGCGCCAGGGCCTGATCTTCATCGGCGATCAGCGCGCCGGCCTGGGTGCGCGGCACCAGGCTGCCGTCAGCCTGATAACCCCGATCGGCAAAAACCTCCTCGCGTGTAATCAGGCCAAAGCGCGTCCCCGCCCGGATCAGCTCGCTGCCCGCCAGCCCCACCAGAATTAAATCCGGGTCGATGGTAACGGTAGCACGGGCAATGGCATCGGCCAGCTCACGATCTTTTGCCGCCTGGTTATAGAGCATGCCGTGCGGTTTCACATGACGCAGCTGCCCCCCTTCGGCGCGAACGATCGCCGCCAGGGCGCCAATCTGGTACAGCATTTGCGCGTAGACCGTGTCCGGCGGCAGGGTCATGGCCGTGCGGCCAAAGTTTTCCCGGTCCGGGAAGCTGGGGTGCGCCCCAATGGCCACGCCGTTTGTCAGCGCCTCACGCACGCTGGCCAGCATGGTCCGGGCATCACCGGCGTGAAATCCGCAGGCAATGTTCGCAGACGATACCAGCTTTAACAGCGCAGCATCGCTGCCGCAGCCTTCGCCTAAATCAGCATTTAAATCAACCGCGATCATGTAACCTCCACGCCAGTTGTTCGATGTATTGCTTCTGGATCCGCCGCGCGTCGAGCGCCTCTTCCAGCGTACAGGGGACAAAGTGGATCGGCTGCCCGAGTGGGGCTTGTGCCAGGTGGTACATATCGGCCTCGATGATGCAGGCGATCCGTGGATACCCCCCGGTGGTCTGCGCATCGTTCATCAGCACGATCGGCTGCCCGTTGTGCGGCACCTGAATGACGCCCGGCAGCAGACCGTGCGACAGCATTTCACGCTCGGTATTGCGCACCAGCTTCTGCCCCCTGCAGGCGATACCCCATACGGTTACTTTGCGGGCTGAGCTGCCACGGCAGGCGCCAGAGTGCATCCTGCGAGGCCTTATCAAACTCGTGATACTCCGGCCCCGGCAAGACGCGCACGCGGTTATCCCACAGCAGTTGTTTTACCCCCTGGGCTTCGATGAACGCCCGCGCGCCAGGCCGAACGGCCAGGCGATCGCCATCTTTCAGCAGGCGTCCCTCGTGACCACCCAGCCCCACTTTCAGGTCGGTGCTGAGAGAGTTCATGACCGACGGCACGTCGATACCGCCCGCAATCGCCAGATAGCTGCGCATGCCACGGCGGGGACGATTCAGGGTGAGCTGTTGCCCGGCTTTCACCGGCAGACGCCAGCCGGTCCAGACCGCTGCGCCGTCAAGGTGGGCGTCGCAGCCCGCGCCGGTCAGGGCGAACCAGCCGTCTTGCTCAAATTCGAAAGTACACTGCCCGAGGGTGATCTCCAGCGCAGCATCGTCCGGGTCATTCCCCACCAGCAGATTGCCGATCTGTAATGCCGGTTTATCCAGCGCGCCACAGTAGCTGATCCCTGACTGGCGAAAACCGATACGTCCGCCATCCTGCACCGAGGTATATAACCCTGCGCGAATAATTTTTAGCATACCCCCTCCTTTTGCGGGATAAACCGCACGGTATCGCCCGGTCGCAACAGCACCGGCTCGTCACGATGGGGATCAAACAGCGGCAGCGGAGTGTGTCCAATCAGCTGCCAGCCGCCAGGGGTGGCTAACGGATAAATGCCGGTTTGCGCCCCGCCAATCCCCACCGAGCCAGCCGGAACCAGCAGCCGGGGCTCATCCCGGCGCGGCGTCGCCAGCTGCTCGGGCAACCCGCCCAGATAAGGAAAGCCCGGCTGAAAACCTAAAAACCAGACCACATAATCAACGGAGGCGTGAAGCTCCACGACCTGTTTCTCGGTCAGCCCGGCGTGCCGGGCCACCTCGCCCAGATCGGGGCCTGCTGCGGTGCCATAGACGACGGGAATGTCGATATTGCGGGATTCAGGCTCCAGCGCCTCGCTCTCCTCCCACCAGCGCTGCAGACGCTCAATCGCATCCAGCGCCAGCGAGTGAGGATTGCGCAACACCACGGTGATGTTATTCATCCCCGGAATGGCTTCCACCACTTCGGGGATCTCCCCCAGCCGCTGGGTCAGGCGCCAGATCCGTTTTTGCGTCGCCAGCGTGACCGGCGGCTCCAGTTCCAGCACTACGGCGGTTTCGCCTAACAGATAACAACGTGCTCGCTGCACTTATACACCTCTCATCAGGCTGGATTAGGGATATCCACAAAAGTGACATCCAGGTCAGTCGTTTCCGTCAACCATTCGCTGAGGGCACGGATGCCGCCGCGTTCCGTGGCATGGTGTCCCGCGGCATAAAAATGCAGCCCTGCTCCCGGGCAGAGTGAATGGTTTGCTCCGACACTTCGCCGGTAATAAAGGCATCGACGCCAAAGCGCGCCGCGCTGTCAATAAAGCTCTGCCCGCCGCCAGTACACCAGGCGATGCGCTGTACGTTGTCCGGCCCGGTGTCGCCGCTCCACAGCGGACGACGCCCCAGACGGGCTTCAATCCAGGAGGCCAGTTCCAGGCCCGGTACCGGCATGGATAGCTCGCCCCAGGGCACCAGCGGCTCGATTTCGCCCATGACGGTAATGCCGAGCAGCGCCGCCAGCTGGGCGTTGTTCCCCAGCTGCGGGTGAGCGTCCAGCGGCAGATGCCAGCCGTAGAGGTTGATGTCGTTTTCCAACAGCGTTTTCAGGCGATTGCGCTTCATACCGCGGATCACCGGGGATTCGCCTTTCCAGAAATAGCCGTGGTGGACAATTACCGCATCGGCTTTCTGGCGCACTGCTTCATCGATCAGCGCCTGGCTTGCGGTCACCCCGGTTACAATCTTCTGCACCTGCTCACGCCCTTCTACCTGCAGGCCGTTCGGCGCATAGTCACTAAAGCTGCTGCTGTTCAGCTTGTCGTTAATCAGTTTTTCCAGTTCACTGTTTTTCATTGTTGCTCCCTTACGCTTTTCGGGCGGCTTCATACGCTGCCAGCGTGGCTACGCGCGCCTGTTTATGATCGACAACCGGGCGCGGATAATCGAGGGTGATCCCCTGCTTGTCTGCCCAGGTCCAGGGGTCATGGATGGCCTTGTCCGGCACGGCGGCCAGCTCCGGCAGCCAGCGGCGGATAAACACGCCGTCGGAATCGAACTTCTGCCCCTGGGTTGTCGGGTTAAAAATACGAAAATAGGGGGCGGCATCGGTGCCGGTTGACGCCGCCCACTGCCAGCCGCCGTTGTTGGCGGCCAGGTCGCCATCCAATCAACTGCGAAATAAAGTAACGTTCCCCGGCTCGCCAGTCGATCAGCAGATCTTTCACCAGAAAACTGGCGGTAATCATACGCAGGCGGTTATGCATCCAGCCTGTTTCATTCATCTGGCGCATGGCGGCATCGACGATCGGGTAGCCGGTCTGTCCATATTGCCAGGCCCGCAACTGAGTCTCGTCTGCCTGCCACTGGACGTTATCCGTCCAACGAATGAAGGGTCGATATTTACACAAATCAGGGTGATACGTCATCAGGTGGCGATAAAACTCTCGCCAGATCAGTTCATTTAGCCATACCGAACCCGGGCCGCCTTCCAGGGCCTGGGGTTGCTCGGCGAGCAATCTGTGCAGGCACTGGCGGGGGGGAAAGCACCCCCAGTGCCAGACAGGCGGAGAGACGGCTGGTGCCTTCGATAGCCGGGAAATCACGCTGTGTCTCGTAGTCGCCCGCCGCTCTGCTGGCAGAACTGGCGCAGCCGGCAATCGCCTCTTTCTCGCTCGCCGGAAACAGGTCGGCATCGAACGCCTGCTGCGGGTAGTCGAACTCCAGCGTCTCCAGCGTAACCTTCTCACCCTCGCGTCGGCAGGTGCCGCCGCACACTCGGGTAGCCCCTCTTCAGCCGCCGCAGCCAGGCGTTTTTGAAGGGCGTAAACACTTTGTACATCTCGTGATTGCCGGTCATGACGCTGCCGGGAGGCAGAATAACGCTGTCATCAAATCCCTGACACGTCACGTCCTCCAGCGCGCGCTCCAGCTGGCGATCGCGCTGTTGCTCGTTCAGTTCGTACTGGTAGTTATAAAAAAGGTGGGTGACGTCATGCTCGGCGCAAATCTGCGCCACTTTCTCTGCTTGTGCCGCAAAATCATCGACCTGAGCGTACAGCAGCGGAATGCCTTTATCGCCAGCTGCTGCTGTAAGCCGTTGAGATGGGCGTGAAGAAACGCGGCCTGGCGCGGTGCCATCGCGTGCTGCTGCCACTGTTGCGGCGTAGCGATGAAAAGCGCCAGTACGCGGGCATTTTTGTTGCGACAGGCGGCGGCAAGCGCCAGGTTGTCGTGGATGCGCAGATCGGCGCGAAACCAGACCAGATGGGTGGCCATAACACTCCAGTGATTATCGTCTGTAACATCTACAAGTCACCGAGGATACTTCGCTTTAACAAGTGTAGCCATATTGGAATAAAAAAGGCCGCCCTGATGGCGGCCTTAACGCTACTTGTCCTGCATGTACGCGGTAAGGGCAACGGATACGACAGACTCGTCACTTCTTACCACGAATACGCTGGTAACAATGAACGCAATACAAAGATAGCGTTTCATTATGCGGTCCCTGCATATAAACCGCTCCACCGTTCACCACCGGTGTTAATCCGGCAGACACAAGCTCTGGAAAAACCTGATTTACGGTTGTGAATGCACCTTTCCCGGGACCGATGCCCATGTGCGAGATGGCAGAAAGGGACGACACATCATAGTCAACATCCTGGCTCATAGGCAGACCGCCACAGGCCTTACAGAATTCATTTAGATTGCTTACATTTCCCCTGAGAGCGGTTAAGGATAAGATAGTCTTCTCTGGAAGAGCCTGATAGCTCCACCCAACGGACCGCGAATCCCGAGGGATAAAAAAAACCGCCACATTGCTGTGGCGGTTTTTTGTTGGTGCAAGTGCTGTGTGTAGTCTTTCTGAATGCTTAATAAAAATCACAAATGGCTTTTTCGGCCTGGTCCATCCACACCGGTTTGTCGCTGGTTTTAGCCCAGACGCGATGCAGATAGCTATAAAAACGAGAACGTTCCTTTCCAGAAAAGCATCACTGGTAACGCCAGAACACCCCGCTAAAACAGCCGAAAGTGCGGCGAATAAAAACGATATGTGCCGGATACGCTTTGTAAGATTCCATCATTTTCTCCCCTTTTTTCTGGCCGGAAACCCTCTCCGGAAAATTGAAATTGCTTAACTGAGGAAAATAATAACGCTTTGGTTGTAATTTTACTACTCATCCGACCACTTTTTTGGTGAATAAGAAGGTACTTTACAATTCACGCCGTAATTAAGTTACATAAAAGTTAAATTTATACTAACCATTAGTTAAATTAGGGTCTTATCCCTCTTTATACTTTTTTTACACCCTCCCCCTCCGATTTTTGCGAAATCTTTGCGCCCGAAATTTTAGCCTTTGCACCAAGACTAATGTCACCCGGAGGTGAATTGTGAGTGCAGGTGTAATCGCGGGCATCGTGCTGGTGTTCCTGTTACTGGGGTATCTGATTTATGCCCTGTTGAACGCGGAGGCATTCTGATGGCCGCACAAGGATTTCTGCTTATTGCCGGCTTTCTGCTGGTGCTCCTGGTGCTCGCCCGCCCGCTGGGGATGTGGCTGGCGCGGATGATCAACGGCCTGCCGTTGCCGGGGGTGCAAGCCCTTGACGCCGGGTTACTGCGAATGCTCGGGATCCGCACCGGCGAGATGGACTGGCGTCACTATCTGCTGGCGATCCTGTTGCTGAATGGGGTGGGTCTGGCGGTGCTGTTCGCAATGCTGATGCTACAGGGTTATCTGCCGCTTAATCCTCAGCAGCTTCCGGGCCTCTCCTGGCATCTGGCGCTGAACACTGCGGTCAGCTTTGTCAGTAATACCAACTGGCAGTCCTATGCCGGAGAGACCACCCTGAGCTATTTCAGCCAGATGGCGGGCCTGACGGTACAAAATTTCCTCTCGGCCGCCAGCGGCATTGCGGTGATTTTTGCCCTCATCCGCGCCTTTGCTCGCCAGAATGTCACCACACTCGGCAACGCCTGGGTCGACCTGACCCGCATCACCTTGTGGGTGTTGCTGCCGCTGTCGCTGGTCATCGCCTTGCTGTTTATCCAGCAGGGCGTGCCTGCAAAACCTGCTGCCTTATCAGCCGTTTTACCTCGCTGGAGGGGGCAAAGCAGCTGCTGCCGATGGGGCCGGTGGCCTCGCAGGAGGCGATAAAAATACTTGGCACCAACGGGGGCGGCTTCTTCAATGCGAACTCTGCCCATCCGTTTGAGAACCCCACGGCACTGACGAACGCCGTGCAGATGCTGGCGATCTTCCTGATCCCCGCCGCGCTGTGCTTTGCCTTTGGCGAGGCGGTCAGCGAACGTCGCCAGGGGCATGCCGATCCTCTGGACCATGTCCATCATCTTTGCGATCTGCGCAGCGCTGGTGATGTGGGCGGAATGGCAAGGCAACAGCCACTTCATGCTGCTGGGGGGCAGACAGCAACAGCAATATGGAGGGCAAAGAGAGCCGCTTTGGCATTCTTGCCAGCAGCCTGTACGCCGTGGTCACGACTGCGGCCTCCTGCGGGGCGGTTAACGCCATGCACGACTCTTTCACCGCGTTGGGCGGGATGATCCCGCTGTGGCTGATGCAGATTGGTGAAGTGGTGTTTGGCGGCGTCGGATCGGGTCTGTACGGCATGCTGCTGTTTGTGCTGCTGGCGGTGTTTATCGCCGGGTTGATGATTGGCCGCACCCCGGAATATTTGGGCAAGAAAATCGACGTGCGGGAGATGAAGCTGACCGCGCTGGCGATCCTCGTCACCCCGACGCTGGTGCTGCTTGGCACCGCACTGGCGCTGATGACTGACGCCGGACGCAGCGGCATCTTCAACCCCGGCATCCACGGGTTCAGCGAGGTGCTGTACGCGGTGTCGTCGGCGTCCAACAACAACGGCAGCGCTTTCGCGGGCCTGAGCGCCAACTCGCCATTCTGGAACTGCCTGCTGGCGTTCTGCATGTTAGTGGGGTCGCTTTGGGGTGATTATTACCGGTTATGGCTATCGCCGGATCGCTGGTGAATAAGACTCGCCAGCCCGCCTCTGGCGGCACGCTCCCGACCCACGGCGCGCTTTTTGTTGGCCTGCTGATCGGCACCATCCTGCTGGTGGGCGCCCTCACCTTTATTCCCGCCCTCGCCTTAGGCCCGGTCGCGGAACATCTCTCTTTACGCTGATTTTGCGGAGTATTGGTCATGAGTCGTAAGCAACTGGCCCTGCTCGAACCCTCGCTGGTTCGTCAGGCGCTGATGGATGCGGTTAAAAAAGTCGACCCGCGCGTGCAGTGGCGCAATCCGGTAATGTTTATTGTCTGGCTGGGCAGCCTGCTGACCACCCTGTTGGCCCTGGCCATGGCGGGCGGATTACTGGCAGGCAGCGCCACCTTTACCGCAGCGATCAGCCTGTGGCTGTGGTTCACCGTGCTGTTTGCCAACGTCGCCGAAGCCCTGGCAGAAGGACGCAGCAAAGCGCAGGCCAACAGCCTCAAAGGGGTACAGAAAACGGCTTTCGCCCGTAAGCTGCGCGAAGCCGGTACGGTGCCGCAACGGACAAGGTTCCGGCGGATACGCTGCGCAAAGGCGACATCGTGCTGGTAGAGGCCGGAGACATTATCCCCTGCGACGGGGAGGTGATCGAAGGGGGTGCCTCGGTGGATGAGAGCGCCATCACCGGCGAATCCGCGCCGGTGATCCGTGAGTCCGGCGGCGACTTTGCCTCGGTCACCGGCGGGACGCGCATTCTTTCAGACTGGCTGGTGATCCAGTGCAGTGTTAACCCCGGTGAGACCTTCCTCGACAGGATGATCGCCATGGTGGAAGGCGCGCAGCGGCGCAAAACCCCGAACGAAATTGCCCTGACCATTCTGCTGGTGGCGCTGACCATTGTCTTCCTGCTGGCGACTGCCACCCTGTGGCCCTTCTCGTCATATGGCGGCACGGCGGTAAGCGTCACCGTGCTGGTTGCCCTGCTGGTCTGTCTGATCCCAACCACCATCGGCGGCCTGCTGTCGGCCATCGGCGTGGCGGGCATGAGTCGGATGCTGGCGGCCAACGTCATTGCCACCAGCGGCCGGGCAGTAGAAGCAGCCGGTGATGTCGACGTGCTGCTGCTGGATAAAACCGGCACCATCACCCTGGGTAATCGTCAGGCATCCGAGTTTCTGCCTGCCCCAGGCGTGGATGAGAAAACGCTGGCCGATGCTGCCCAACTGGCCTCACTGGCGGATGAAACCCCGGAAGGCCGCAGCATCGTGATCCTCGCCAAACAGCGCTTTAATTTGCGCCAGCGCGACGTACAGAGCCTGCAGGCCACCTTTGTGCCCTTTACGGCACAAACACGGATGAGCGGAATTAACTTCCAGGATCGGTTGATTCGCAAAGGTTCGGTGGATGCCATTCGCCGTCACATTACCGCCAACAACGGCCACTTCCCGCCGCAGGTCGATACCCTGGTGGAGAACGTCGCCCGTCAGGGCGCCACGCCGCTGGTGGTTGCGGAAGGCTCGACTGTGCTGGGGGTGATCGCCCTGAAGGACATCGTTAAAGGCGGCATCAAGGAGCGTTTTGCCCAGCTGCGTAAAATGGGCATTAAAACGGTGATGATCACCGGCGATAACCGTCTGACCGCCGCGGCCATTGCCGCCGAAGCCGGCGTGGATGATTTTCTCTCCGAGGCCACGCCGGAGGCCAAACTGGCGTTGATCCGGCAGTATCAGGCCGAAGGACGTCTGGTGGCGATGACCGGGGACGGCACCAACGACGCCCCGGCGCTCGCCCAGGCAGATGTGGCGGTGGCGATGAACTCCGGTACCCAGGCGGCAAAAGAGGCGGGCAACATGGTCGATCTCGACTCCAACCCGACCAAGCTGATTGAGGTGGTGCATATCGGCAAACAGATGCTGATGACCCGCGGCTCCCTGACTACTTTCAGTATCGCCAACGACGTGGCGAAATATTTCGCCATCATCCGGCGGCATTTGCGGCGACCTATCCGCAGCTAAACGCCCTGAACGTGATGCATCTGCACTCCCCCGCCTCGGCAATCCTGAGCGCGGTGATCTTTAACGCGCTGATCATTGTCTTTCTGATCCCGCTGGCGCTGAAGGGGGTGAGCTACAAGCCGCTCACCGCCGCCGCCATGCTGCGCCGCAATCTGTGGATTTACGGCCTGGGTGGGCTGGTGGTGCCTTTTATCGGCATTAAAGCCATTGACCTGGTGCTTACCCTGTTCGGGCTGGTTTAAGAGGAAAATCAAATGGCTATGTTACGTCCCGCTATACTGTTGTTTATTCTGCTGGCCCTGGTCACCGGCGGCGTTTATCCGCTGGTTACCACCGCCCTGGGTCAGTGGTGGTTTGCCGACCAGGCCAACGGATCCCTTATCCGTCAGGAGGGGGAGATCCGCGGCTCACGTCTGATTGGACAAGACTTTACCGCGCCGGGATACTTTCACGGTCGTCCTTCTGCCACGGCAGAAAGCCCGTATAATCCGCTGGCCTCAGGCGGCAGTAACCTGGCAGGCAGCAATCCTGAACTGGATAATGCCGTTCGCGCCCGCATAGCGGCATTACGCGTCGCCAACCCGCAGGCCAGCCAGGCGGTGCCGGTTGAGCTGGTGACCGCCTCCGGTAGCGGGCTGGACTACAGTCTGACGCCGCAGGCCGTCGCCTGGCAGATCCCCCGCGTGGCACAGGCGCGCCAGCTCACGCCCGCGCAGCTCAGCCAGCTGGTGGCCGAACATACGCAAAAACCGCTGTTCAGCGCGATGGGCGGCACGGTGGTCAACATTGTTGAATTGAATCTGGGCGCTGGACGCACTAAGGAAAAACTAAATGATCGACGAGCCTCAGCGCCCGGACCCGGACAAACTGCTGGAGCAGGCTGCCACCCCCCATCGCGGCAAGCTGAAAATCTTTTTCGGCGCCTGCGCGGGGGTCGGCAAGACCTTCGCCATGCTCAGTGAAGCGCAGCGTCTGCGCGCCCAGGGGCTTGATATTTTGATCGGCGTGGCGGAAACCCACGGTCGCCAGGAGACCGCCGCCCTGCTGGCCGGGCTGGCGACCCAGCCTTCCCGGCGTATTCATCATCGTGGTCGTCTGGTGACGGAATTCGATCTGGACGCCGCCCTCGCCCGCCGTCCGGCATTGATCCTGATGGACGAGCTGGCGCACAGCAACGCCCCCGGCTCGCGTCACCCCAAACGCTGGCAGGACGTTGAAGAGCTGCTGGAAGCGGGCATTGATGTCTTTACCACCGTCAACGTGCAGCATCTGGAAAGCCTTAACGACGTGGTGAGCGGCGTCACCGGCATCCAGGTACGGGAGACGGTCCCGGATCCCTTCTTCGACGCGGCAGATGAAGTGGTGCTGGTGGATCTGCCCCCGGACGATCTGCGCCAGCGCCTGCACGAAGGCAAGGTTTACATCGCCGGGCAGGCCGAGCGGGCAATCGAACACTTCTTCCGTAAAGGCAATTTGATCGCCCTGCGCGAACTGGCCCTGCGCCGTACCGCCGACCGGGTGGACGATCAGATGCGGGCCTGGCGCGACCGTCAGGGCGAGGAGAAGGTGTGGCATACCCGCGACGCCATCCTGCTCTGCATCGGCCACGGCAGCGGTAACGAGAAACTGGTGCGCACCGCCGCGCGTCTGGCGGCGAAGTTTGGCAGCGTCTGGCACGCTGTCTATGTCGAGACGCCGCAGCTGCACCGTCTGCCGGAGAACCAGCGCCGCGCCATTCTCAGCGCCCTGCGTCTGGCGCAGGAGCTGGGGGCCGAAACCGCCACCCTGGCCGAACAGGCAGAAGATAAAGCCATCCTGCGCTACGCCCGGGAGCATAACCTGGGCAAAATTGTCATCGGCAGGCGTTCCCATCGCCGGTGGTTCAACCGGGACACCTTTGCCGACAGGCTGGCGCAGCGCGCGCCCGACCTCGACCTGTTGATCGTCGCCCTTGACGACAAGCCCGCCGCCCTGCCCGCAAAAACGCCGGATAACCGGCGTTTACCGAAAAATGGCGCATCCAGCTGCGCGGTTGTCTGGTGGCGGTATTGCTGTGCGCCCTGATCACCTTTATTGCCAACCAGTGGCTACCCAACTTTGATGCCGCCAACCTGGTGATGATCTACCTGCTTGGGGTGGTGATCGTGGCGCTGTTTTATGGCCGCTGGCCCTCGGTCCTGGCGACGGTGATCAACGTGGTCAGCTTCGATCTTTTTTTCATCGCCCCACGCGGTACTCTGGCGGTGTCGGATGTGCAGTACGTACTGACCTTCGCCGTGATGCTGGCGGTGGGCTTGCTGATCGGTAACCTGACGGCGGGGGTGCGCTATCAGGCGCGGATCGCCCGCTACCGCGAGCAGCGCACCCGCCATCTGTATGAGATGTCGAAGGCGCTGGCGGTGGGCCGCACGCCGCAGGATATCGCCCACACCAGCCAGCAGTTTATTCACTCGACCTTTCACGCCCGCAGCCTGATCCTGAGCCCGGATCGCGAGGGCGCGCTGCGCCCATTGACCCCGGTCTCGGGAATGACGCCCTGGGATGAGGCCATTGCCCGCTGGAGCTTTGACAAGGGCCAGCCCGCCGGGGCAGGCACCGACACCCTGCCCGGCGTGCCCTACCTTATCCTGCCGCTCCAGCATCAGGGGGTGGCGATCGTTGAGCCGTCTAACCTGCGCCAGCTGATGATCCCCGAGCAGCAGCGCCTGCTGGAGACCTTCACCCTGCTGGTCGCCAATGCCCTTGAGCGGCTGGCCCTGACCGCCAGCGAAGAGCAGGCGCGGTTAGCCAGTGAGCGGGAGAGCATTCGCAATTCGCTGCTGGCGGCACTCTCCCATGACCTGCGCACGCCGCTGACGGTGCTGTTCGGCCAGTCGGAAATTTTGACCCTCGACCTGGCGGCAGAAGGCTCCCGCCATGCCCCTCAGGCCAGTGAGATCCGCCAGCACGTGCTGAATACTACCCGGCTGGTGAATAACCTGCTGGACATGGCGCGGATCCAGTCCGGCGGTTTTAATCTGAAAAAAGAGTGGCTGACGCTGGAAGAGGTGATCGGCAGTGCCTTAAAAACGCTGGAGCCGGGGCTGGGTGGACGGCATATCGCGCTCGATATGCCCGATCCCCTGGCGTTAATCCACGTGGATGGTCCTCTGTTCGAGCGGGTGCTGATTAACCTGCTGGAGAACGCTGGCAAATACGCGGGCCGCAAAGCGCAGATCGGCATCCATGCCAGCGTCACCCCGGAACAGCTCCAACTGGAAGTGTGGGATACTGGCCCCGGCATCCCGGCGGGTCAGGAACAGGCTATCTTTGATAAGTTCGCCCGGGGTAATAAGGAGTCGGCCATTCCCGGCGTCGGGCTGGGGCTGGCCATCTGCCAGGCGATTGTTGAGGTACACGGCGGCACCATCACGGCCCATAACCGCCCTGAAGGGGGGGCCAGATTCTGTGTTACACTGCCGCGCGATACGCCACCCGAACTGAATGAATTGCCAGAGGATTTGTGATTAACGTCCTGATTGTTGAAGATGAACTCGCTATCAGCCGTTTTCTGCGCGCCGCGCTGGAAGGTGAAGGGCTGCGCGTACACGATGCCGGGACGTTGCAGCGGGGCCTGATTGAAGCCGCGACCCGCAAACCGGATCTGGTGATCCTCGATCTGGGCCTGCCCGACGGCGACGGCCTCGACTTTATCCGGGAAGTGCGCCAGTGGAGCCAGATGCCCATCATTGTGCTCTCGGCGCGTCTGGAAGAGACCGACAAAATCGCCGCGCTCGATGCCGGTGCCGACGATTATCTCAGCAAGCCGTTTGGCATTGGCGAACTGCAGGCGCGGCTGCGCGTTGCCCTGCGTCGCCACGCAACCACCTCTCCTGTCGACCCGGTGTACACCTTCTCTGATATTCGCGTCGATCTGGCGTCACGACGCATTCAGCGGGGAGAGGCAGAAATCCATCTGACCCCTATCGAGTTCCGCCTGCTGGCGGTCCTGCTCAACAATCATGGCAAAGTGCTCACCCAGCGCCAGCTGTTAAGCCAGGTCTGGGGGCCGAATGCGGTGGAGCATAGTCACTATCTGCGCATCTATATGGGCCACCTTCGGCAGAAGCTCGAAGTGGATCCCGCGCGCCCGCGCCACCTGTTAACCGAAACCGGCATTGGCTATCGGTTTATGCTTTGAGAGAAAGCAAAACGGCAACCCTGAGGTTGCCGTTTTTAGAGGTTCCAGGCCGGGCAATCGCCTTGCCGCCCGGCACACAAACCGCACTTACGCGTTCTTCAATACTTCACTCACAATCTCAACCGCTTCTTTCTCAATCAGCTGACGGTGCTCGTCGCCGAGGAAGCTTTCACAGTAGATTTTGTACGCATCTTCCGTACCGGATGGACGCGCAGCGAACCAGCCGTTCTCGGTCATCACCTTCAGGCCGCCAATCGACGCGCCATTACCTGGTGCTGCCGTCAGACGGGCCGTGATCGGGTCACCTGCCAGGGTGCTGGCGCTGACCATTTCTGGTGACAGCTTAGACAGCGCCGCTTTCTGTGCGGAAGTGGCAGACGCCTGCAGACGGTTGTAGCTCGGGGCACCAAAACGGGCTGCCAGCTCGTTGTAGTGCTCCTGCGGGTTCTTACCGGTAACGGCAGTGATTTCCGCCGCCAGCAGGCACATGATGATGCCATCTTTATCGGTAGACCACGGCGTACCGTTGAAGCGCAGGAAGGACGCCCCCGCGCTCTCTTCGCCGCCAAAGCCGAAGCTGCCATCGAACAGACCATCAACAAACCATTTAAAGCCAACCGGCACTTCCACCAGCTTGCGGCCCAGGTCGTTGACCACACGGTCGATCATGGCGGAGGAGACCAGCGTTTTACCTACTGCAACCTCTTTGCCCCACTGCGGACGGTGCTGGAACAGGTAGTTGATCGCAACCGCCAGATAGTGGTTCGGGTTCATCAGCCCTGCCGGGGTGACGATGCCGTGACGGTCATAATCCGGGTCATTTGCGAAGGCAAGGTCAAACTTGTCGCGCAGCGCCAGCAGGCCAGCCATCGCGCACTCGGAGGAGCAGTCCATGCGGATCGCGCCGTCTTTATCCAGGTGCATAAAGCGGAAGGTCTGATCGACATGGTCGTTAACGATGGTCAGATCCAGCTTGTAGTGCTCTGCAATACGTTTCCAGTATTCGATACCGGAACCGCCGAGCGGGTCAACGCCTAGCTTCAGACCGGCTTTCTGGATCGCCGCCATATCGACGATATCCGCCAGCCCTTCAACGAACGGCTGCACCAGATCCTGCTCTTTCACGTGGCCGGAGGCCATCGCCTCGTCCAGGGAAATGCGCTTCACGCCGTTCAGACCGGCGGCCAGCAGGGCGTTAGCACGATCTTCCACCACTTTGGTGACGTTGGTGTCAGCCGGGCCACCATTCGGTGGGTTGTATTTGATGCCGCCATCTTCCGGCGGGTTGTGGGATGGCGTGATCACAATACCATCGGCCTGTGCGCCGCCTTTCTGGTTGTGCACCAGAATTGCGTTAGAGACCGCAGGGGTCGGCGTATAGCCGTTGTTTTCCTGAATCACGACGTCCACGCCGTTGGCCGCCAGCACTTCCAGTACGGAAATAAATGCAGGCTCTGACAGGGCGTGAGTATCTTTACCCACGTAGCACGGACCGGTGATACCGTTTTTGGCGCGCTCTTCGGCGATAGCCTGAGCAATGGCCAGAATATGTGGCTCGTTAAAGCTGTGGCGTACCGCACTGCCGCGGTGCCCGGATGTACCAAACTTCACTGCATGTTCTGCGTTACCCACTTCCGGCTTCAGCACGTAGTACTGCGCGGTAAGTTGGGCGACGTTAATCAAATCGCTCTGTTGTGCAGGTTGACCCGCACGCTCATGATTTGCCATTGCCTGGTCCTTCTGATGCAAGGGTTAGATAGTGCCGCAAACCTTATCAGTCAATTCCGCCGGAAACTGCATGGATTGCATGATGTGTTCGATCATGCTGCGCTTGCGTCCGGTATTGGTATTGGTGATCACCCAGTACGGCGTACCGGGCAGGTGCTTGGGCTTAGTTTGATTGCCATTCTGTAACAGCGTTTGCTCATCCGCCGCGAATAGACGCGGGTACGACCGTGAAGTGACTCTGTCGCGTCGGCAAATGCGTTGTTATCCAGTGAAATAGAGTGTAGTCAGCACCAGCATAAAGCGGTTAACTGCTTTCTTCTGCTCAGCGTATTCGTCAGAAAGCAGCAATTCGCGCATCGCACGCACTTTGTCTTTAACCGGTGACAGCGGCTTCTCCCTGCACGACAGCCGCGGGCTGGCGCGTTTCTTTGATGGCCGGAGCGGCAGACTGCGAGGCGGCGGCGATTTTCAGCATGCGCCGTAAAATGTCGGACGCGCTCTCACCGATATGCCGCGTCTGGCTGGCGATATACTGATAAAGCTCGTCATCAACTTCGATTGTTTTCATCTTAATCCAGTGCGATATCTTATCTGAATACAAGTCGTTGGGAGTATAAGGTCAAAACCCAACAGCGGATAGCGTCAAGCCAGAATGGCGGCAAAAGTCAGAATTAACTGTTTCCTTGCAGCCGGGCGGCAGAATGGTCAACATGATACCCTAACCTGACATACGTAAAAAAAGAACTTTGCCATGAAATTGAATACCCGAGCGCAATCTGCACAATCGCCGCACAATAATTCTCCCATCGTCCTGGTGCATGGCCTGTTTGGCAGCCTCGATAACCTTGGCGTGCTGGCGCGGGATCTGGTGACCGACCACGCGCTGCTCCAGGTGGATATGCGCAACCACGGTCTGTCGCCGCGCTCGGCGCAGATGACCTATGCCGATATGGCCCAGGATCTGCTGGATACGCTGGATGAACACCATATCGAAAAGGCGATCCTGATTGGCCACTCGATGGGCGGCAAAGCGGTGATGGCGCTGACGGCGTTAGCGCCGGAGCGGATTGCCGGGCTGGTGGTGATCGACGTCGCGCCTGTGGATTACGATGTGCGTCGCCACGATGAGATCTTCGCCGCCATCAATGCCGTGACCGACGCAGGCGTCAGTACCCGCCAGCAGGCCGCAGCGCTGATGCGTGAACATCTCGACGAAGAGGGCGTGGTGCAGTTCCTGCTGAAATCCTTTGTTGACGGCGAGTGGCGCTTCAACGTGCCGGCGCTGTGGGACCAATATGACCAGATCGTTGGCTGGCAGTCGGTGCCCGCCTGGCCGCACCCTACTCTGTTTATTACCGGCGGCAGTTCACCCTATGTGACCGAGGCGTACCGTGACGCGCTGCTGGCGGCAATTTCCTCAGGCCCGTGCGCATGTGATTGCCGGGGCCCGGACACTGGGTTCATGCCGAAAAACCGGACGCCGTGCTGCGCGCTATCCGCCGTTACCTCGCTGACATCGAAAATTGATTAAAAAGAGAGCGACTGGTCGCCTGCGGGCCTCCCAGTCGTTGGCGTGCCGTTTTCGGTGATGTATGATGGCGCGCTTATCGCCCCGGGCATTAGCAGGGTGTCTTGTTTCCCCCGAAGTCTCAAAATCATGGCCAAAGAACACACGGACCGCACGACATTAGATCTGTTCGCGAATGAGCGTCGCCCGGGACGACCGAAAACCAATCCGCTTTCGCGTGATGAACAGCTGCGCATCAATAAGCGCAATCAGCTTAAACGCGATAAAAGTCGTGGGCTCAAACGCGTCGAGCTGAAACTGAATGGCTGAAGCCGTCGATGCGCTGAATGAGCTGCGAACGCCCGTGAGATCAGCCGCAGTGAGCTTATCGAAGAGATGCTGATTTCTCAGCTCGAGAAATGGCACGGCAAAGCGTAAGTCAGAAAACTCCCCTTCTTGTTGTTTTCATGTAGCACAAGAGTGCAGTCCCTGCGTGATAGCAGTTTCCGCAGGCTTCTCTGTTCTGCTATGATTGCCCTTATCCGTGGCTAAATTGCGCCACCATACCATTAAGTATCAAGAGGTTATTTTACTCATGGCAATCATCGGCATTTTTTTCGGCAGCGACACGGGTAACACCGAAAATATCGCAAAAAACATTCAAAAACAGTTAGGTAAAGACGTTGCCGATGTGCATGACATTGCGAAAAGCAGCAAAGAAGATATCGAAAGGTTACGATATTCTGCTGCTGGGCATCCCGACCTGGTATTACGGTGAAGCGCAGTGTGACTGGGACGATTTCTTCCGTCTCTGGAAGAGATCGACTTCAACGGCAAACTGGGTCGCCCTGTTCGGCTGTGGCGATCAGGAAGACTACGCAGAGTACTTCTGCGATGCCCTCGGCACGATCCGCGACATCATTGAGCCACGCGGCGCAGTGATTGTTGGTCACTGGCCAACTGCCGGTTACCACTTCGAAGCCTCTAAAGGTCTCGCCGATGACAACAACTTTGTTGGTCTCGCCATCGATGAAGATCGCCAGCCGGAGCTGACCGCTGAGCGCGTGGACAAATGGGTTAAACAAAATTCGCGAAGAGCTGCATCTCGACGCCATTCTGAATGCTTGAATGATATCGCGGCGCAACATTACAGTTGCGCCGCATCAATAGGCAAAACCAATCAAAATAATTGCTACAAATTTTAACTTTTGCTGCCATACCTGTACAATGATCCAGGAGTAAACGCGGAACCCTTGTAACAACTTTGTTGGCGGTACCACGTTTTTATAAGCATACTTTACTTGAGACTTGCAGTTTTCATTAGGTCATGGCAGTTCTATAATGGAGACGCATTATCCCAGGTTGCATTTTCTGTCACTTCTTCTTTAGAAGTGAATCGTTTAGCAACAGGAACAGATTCCGCATGACTGACAACAACACCGCATTAAAGAAGGCCGGACTGAAAGTCACGCTTCCACGGTTAAAAATCCTGGAAGTGCTTCAGGGTCCGGATAACCATCATGTCAGTGCGGAAGACTTATACAAGCGTCTGATCGACATGGGCGGAAGAGATTGGTTTGGCTACCGTTTTACCGTGTACTGAACCAGTTCGACGATGCAGGCATCGTTACGCGTCATAATTTCGAAAGGCGGTAAATCCCGTGTTGAACCTGACGCAGCAGCATCACCACGATCACCTGATTTGCCTCGACTGCGGCAAAGTGATCGAATTCAGCGATGATTCCATCGAATTAACGCCAGCGCGAAATTGCCGCACGTCATGGCATTCGTCTGACCAACCACAGTCTGTACCTGTATGGCCACTGTGCCGAAGGCGACTGCCGCGAAGATGACCACGCGCACGACACCAAGTAATCTTTGCATCGACTCTGAGCCAACCTGACGGTTGGCTTTTTTTTTTTGCCTGTCATCATGCAAAAAGCCCGGTGGCGCTGCGCTTACTGGACCTGAGGGGGTTTCCCCCTTCAGGCTGTGTAAACGTAGCGCCACCGGGCGTGGCAAACAGCAGATTACTTCGCGTTGTTAGTGCGGATCTCCTGCCAAATCTTATCGCAGCTTTTAGTGACTTCCTGATCGTTACCCGTTTTCCGCGCCTGGATACAGGCCTGGTAATCCGCCACCCTGATGGTCTCCTGAGTTGCGAACTGCTCGTGCGCCTTCTCCTTACGCAGCACGTCGAGCACGCTTTGGCAGGCTTCGATCTTCTCTGGCGAACCTTCAGCGGTATTGATGCAGGCGCTGTAGGCCTCTTTCAGACGGGTATCTTCTTTCTGGGTCTGGGGCTGCGCGCAGGCGGCCAGTGCTGATGCCAGCACCGCAACCAGTACGATTTTTTTCAGCATAACGCTCTCCAGTCAGGCGGGGAACATCCCCGCCCGGATTGTCATCAGAAAATGGTGAACGGGGCGATAACCATAAACTTCACGTCACGCTCATCCTGGAAGATGTTGCCGTAGCCGCCGCCGTAGCTTGGGATATCGGAGTGGTTGTCATACTGCGTGAAGTGCAGTTTGAACATGGTTTCCTTTCGCGCGGCCGTCCTGCAGGGTGTAGCTCGCATCCAGGCTATAGGCCGATTCTTTGATCTTGTTAGAGGCGATATCCTCACGCTGACCGGCGCTGTTGATTAACCAGTCTGCCGGTTTCGCATCCCAGGCGTAGACATAAGACGCGCCAACGCTCCAGCCCGCCAGGTTCCAGTTGCTCAGGTCATACATGGCGCCAAAGAAGACCGCTTTTTCACCGTTGGCGTTAAAGTCAGAGCGGTTATCCCACCATACGTCCAGACGACCATTGGAGGAGGCGTAAGTTGGGGTCATACGTTGCAGGAAATACCCCTGCTGCCCTTCGGCCTTGACGTAAGTCCCTTCCAGACGTAAATCCACCTGGCCAACTTTGTAGCCCAGGGTAAGCGCCTGCAGCCATGCCGTACCGTCATAAATATCATTCACGGTGCCGCTGTCGGCTTTATCACGCGTGCCGTAGAACTGATAGGTGGTAGACAGCGGGCCGCCCACGATATCGAGCTTGTAGCTGGCTTTAGCAAAGTACTGATCGATAAAACCTTCAGCCTGGCCAAAAGCGGCTTCCAGAATCAGGTCATTTTTGAAATCGTACTTCGCACCAAAGGAGTGGAGATAATCGACGCGGGTTTTGCGGTCATTCTGATAAAACTTGTCCATCTCGAGATGCCACGGCGCTTTATACTCGTTGGTCCACATATAAGAGAAACTCAACTCACCGCTATCGCCGTAGTCAAATTTTGCCCCGGCTTCGGCCCCCTGATAGGTACCCGGCATAAAGCTCCAGTGCGGTGCTAACAAAGTTTGACCGGTTGGCTGCAGCCAGCCACCGCGCGCCCAGACCGGGCCGTATTTAAATTTTGCAGCCGCTTTGTACAGGCTGATCCCGCTCTTATCACCGGACCAGTCCTCTTTATAGGCTTTGTTGCTGGAAGAGAAGGCAATTTCGTTCGGGTGGCCGCTGTCGCCATTTTCGGCCATTTCGATGGCAGTAAAGGCTGCCAGATCAAGACCAAACATATCGGCGGCATAGCCGGACTGGAAATCAAGGTTGGCGTTCCAGGTGGAATGAGCCAGGTTAGTTTTATATTTATCTGACTCAACATCTTTACGGTCACGTTCACGCTGCCAGTAATAGACACCGCCCGTGAGGGTTGAATCATCAATAAAACCTTCGGCCTGAGCTTTTGGAGAAACCATCAAGCCTGACATTGCTGTAACACCGGCGATAGCCAGCGCAAGCGCACTACGTTTGCCACTAAACGCACGCATAATTAATCCTCTTTGACGTATTAAAAGCGCCTTAAACGGCGAAAAACAAAAAAGTAAAAAGTGGAGGTAACCGGCAATAGCCACTTACATCTCCTGCCCTTAGACTATTTTTCGCGACGCGAATTATCAACGCTTTTCAGCGATCAAAAGTCAGGATTATGACAAAGCGCACATATTTGGTTGCTGTTTGTAACAAAAGAAATGAGGGAGAATTTTTGCTTAAAATAATATTAAGAATGAGCCATTTATTTTTATTAAAATTAAATTTAATTATCCCATCCGGTAGTAATAACGGTTAATTTGCGTGAAGGAAGAGAAAGCGAACCGTTTTAAAAAAACAGGATTAATTCGCAACGCGAAGATTTAAATGGCCAGGCTGCGATCGACAGGTAAAAAAAACGCCGCAGTACGCGGCGTTTTTAAGAGGAGAAAGAGATTATTCGCCCGCTTTCGCCCAGGTATCACGCAGACCAACGGTACGGTTAAATACCAGTTTGTCGGCGGTAGCATAGCGGCTGTCGAGGCAGAAGTAGCCTTCGCGCTCGAACTGATAAGCGTGACCGGCAAACGGCATCTTTCAGGGATGGCTCAGCAAAGCCCTGCTTGATCACCAGTGAATCCTGGTTAATCACCTGCAGGAAGTCCTCTGCGGCACCCGGGTTTGGCACGCTGAACAGACGATCGTACAGACGGATTTCAACCGGTAGCGCATGAGCCGCGCTCACCCAGTGGATAACCCCCTTCACTTTGCGACCGTCGGCCGGGTCTTTGCTCAGGGTCTCGGCATCGTAGGTGCAGAAGATGGTCGTGATGTTGCCTTCTGCATCTTTCTCGACACGCTCGGCTTTGATCACGTAGGCATTACGCAGACGCACTTCTTTGCCCATCACCAGACGTTTGTACTGCTTGTTGGCTTCTTCACGGAAGTCGGCGCGATCGATCCAGATTTCTGCGCTGAACGGCACGTCACGGCTGCCCATCTCCGGCTTGCTCGGATGATTCGGCATGGTCACCAGCTCGCTTTCGCCCTGCGGATAGTTTTCGATAACCAGTTTTACCGGATCGATAACAGCCATGGCGCGCGGCGCATTGTCATTCAGATCTTCGCGGATACAGGATTCCAGCGACGCCATCTCGATGGTGTTGTCCTGCTTGGTTACGCCGATGCGTTTGCCAGAACTCACGGATAGAGGCAGCGGTATAGCCACGGCGACGCAGACCAGAGATGGTCGGCATACGCGGGTCATCCCAGCCTTCAACGTGCTTGTCGGTCACCAGCAGGTTCAGCTTGCGCTTGGACATCACGGTGTATTCCAGATTCAGACCGAGAGAACTCGTACTGACGCGGATGCACCGGAATAGAGATGTTATCCAGCACCCAGTCGTACAGACGACGGTTGTCCTGGAACTCCAGCGTACACAGGGAGTGAGTAATGCCTTCCAGCGCATCGCTGATGCAGTGGGTAAAGTCGTACATCGGGTAGATGCACCACTTGCTGCCGGTCTGGTGGTGATCGGCAAACTTAATGCGGTACAGCACCGGGTCGCGCATCACGATAAATGGCGAAGCCATATCAATTTTGGCGCGCAGACAGGCTTTGCCCTCTTCGAAGCCACCGGCACGCATTTTTTCAAACAGCGCCAGGTTCTCTTCCACGCTGCGATCGCGATACGGGCTGTTTTTACCCGGCGCGGTCAGCGAGCCGCGGTATTCGCGGATTTCGTCCGCAGAAAGCTCATCAACGTAGGCCAGGCCTTTGTTGATCAGCTCAACGGCGTAGGCATACAGCTGGTCAAAATAGTCAGAGGAGTAGCAGATGTCGCCAGACCAGTTGAAGCCCAACCATTGCACGTCGTTCTTAATGGACTCTACGTATTCGATATCTTCTTTCACCGGGTTGGTGTCATCGAAACGCAGGTTGCATTGACCCTGGTAGTCCTGCGCGATGCCGAAGTTCAGGCAGATAGATTTCGCGTGACCAATGTGCAGGTAGCCGTTCGGCTCCGGCGGAAAACGGGTATGAACTGTGGTGTGCTTACCAGTGGCCAGATCTTCATCGATGATCTGACGAATAAAGTTGCTTGGGCGGGCTTCAGCCTCACTCATCGTGGATTCCTCAAAGCGTAAACGACGTATAACGGCATATGATCTTATAAGCCGGGCGTAGTGACAACCTTTAGTTACACGAAAAAGGTCTCTGAAGAGAATAATCGGGGCGATTGCTGCAAAAAAAAGCGGCGGGGATATCCCCGCCGCTCAGGCATTAACGCTAACTCAGGAGCACTTATTTGCCTTTAATTTCATACCAGTGGGCGTCTGACCAGCAACAACCTGACCCTGCGCCTTAATCACCAGGCCGCTGAAGTCGTCGATGTTGCTGCAGACAACCGGGCTGATCATGGAGCGCGCATTGGTGTTCAGGTAAGCAAGATCCATTTCCAGAATCGGCTGACCTGCCACCACTTCTGCGCCCTCTTCAACCAGGCGTTTGAAGCCCTGTCCACCCAGCGCGACGGTATCGATACCCATATGGACAACGATCTCCGCACCTTTCTCCGTTTCCAGACAGAAAGCGTGGTTAGTATTGAAGATTTTAACGATGGTGCCCGCTGCCGGAGAAACGACGGTTTTATCCGTTGGTTTCACCGCCACGCCATCACCGACAGCTTTGCTGGCGAAGGCTTCATCAGGCACCTGCTCCAGGGGCAACCCACTTCACCGGTTACTGGTGAAACCAGCGCCGCGATGGTGGTGGTGGCATTGGCAACAGCCTGTGGCTTAACGGCAGCAGGTGCGGCAGCAGGTGCAGCTTCAGCAGCGGCAACCGGGGCCGGTGGTTTTCATTGCGTTAGCGATTTTCTCAGCCACAAAGCCGACAATGATCTGCACGCTGGTTTTGTTCAGGCGGGATGACGCCAGAAGCACCCAGACGTTTCGCCAGCGCTTCGTTGACCAGAGAAGAGTCTTTCACGTTCAGACGCAGACGGGTGATGCAGGCATCAATACCGGTCAGGTTGTCTGAACCGCCGACTGCCGCGATGTACTGACGCGCCAGACCGGAAACATCTTCAGTCCCTGTGCCGCTCACGTTCACATCCTGACCATCCGCTTCGCTACCGGCAACGGCCAGCTCGCGACCCGGGGTCATCAGGTTGAATTTGGTAATGGTGAAGCGGAACACCACGTAGTAGATCACGAAGAACGCCAGACCCTGCAGGATCAGCATGTACCAGTGAACCGCCAGCGGGTTACGGGAAGACAACACCATATCCACCAGGCCCGCACTGAAGCCGAAGCCAGCAATCCACTGCATGGATGCTGCGATGAACACGGAGATACCGGTCAGCACGGCGTGGATCACGTACAGTACCGGGGGCAACGAACATGAAGGAGAATTCCAGCGGCTCGGTGATACCGGTGAAGAAGGCCGCGAAGGCGCCCGCCATCATGATGCCCAGCACTTTTGCTTTGTTCTCTGGACGCGCGCAGTGGTAGATAGCCAGCGCAGCACCCGGCAGACCGAACATCATAATCGGGAAGAAGCCCGCCTGGTAACGACCAGTGATACCAACGACCGCTTTACCTGCTTCGATGGACTGTGCGCCGCCGAGGAAGTTAGGGATATCGTTAATACCTGCAACGTCAAACCAGAACACGGAGTTCAGCGCGTGGTGCAGACCAACCGGGATCAGCAGACGGTTGAAGAACGCATAGACGCCCGCACCGACGGAACCCAGCTTCTGAATATGCTCACCGAAGTTTACCAGACCGTCGAAGATCACCGGCCAGATGTACATCAGAATGAAAGCAACAACGATCATGACGAAGGAGGTCAGGATCGGCACCAGACGACGGCCGCTGAAGAAGGAGAGTGCTTTTGGCAACTCAACGCTACTGAAGCGGTTGTACAGTTCAGCGGAGATGATACCCACCATAATACCCACGAACTGGGTTGCTGATCTTGCCGAACGCTGCCGGAACCTGGTCCGCAGGGATCTTCTGAATCATGGAAACCGCAGCCGGGGAGCAGAGCGTGGTCAACACAAGGAAGCCCACGAAGCCGGTCAGTGCCGCAGCACCGTCTTTATCTTTGGACATACCATAAGCCACACCAATGGCAAACAGTACGGACATGTTATCAATAATGGCAGAACCGGACTTAATGAAGAACGCCGCTAACGCGTTGTCTCCACCCCAACCCACCGGGTCAATCCAGTAACCGACCACCCATCAGTATTGCTGCCGCAGGCAGCGTGGCGACCGGCACCATTAAGGCGCGGCCAACCTTTTGTAAGTAACCTAAAATGCTCAATTTGTTCCCCCTATGAGACCCCGTTAACGGTGTGTTCTCAGCTGTGTTTTTTTTGTGTCACTAACTTATACATACAGTTGATGATTCACTGGCTGATTGAGTGTGTGGAAAATTAATTCGTATCGCAAATTAAACGCGTACTTTTTGTGATTTTTGTCACCAAATATTGTTTATCATCCTCCCCTGCACTGGCAAACCGCCAAAAACTTATTTTATGATACGAAAAATCAAGACGGATTACCCCCTCTCGGTGTGAACCAGGTTAGTCTTAATCATACCCGGACATGCAATCCGCCAACTTTTATGAAAACTTCAGAGGTGAATAATGAGACTGATCCCCCCTGGCAACTGCAGAACAAGTCGGTAAATGGGCTGCCCGCCATATCGTAAACCGTATTAATGCGTTTAAACCGACTGCCGATCGTCCTTTCGTGCTCGGCCTGCCAACCGGTGGCACACCTCTTACCGCCTATAAAGCTTTGGTTGAAATGCATAAAGCGGGCCAGGTAAGTTTTGAACATGTTGTCACCTTCAACATGGATGAATATGTTGGCCTGCCAAAAGATCACCCGGAAAGCTACCATAGCTTTATGCACCGTAACTTCTTTGACCATGTTGATATTCAGCCAGGAAATATAAACCTGCTGGATGGAAATGCACCTGATATCGAAGCTGAGTGCCGTCATTATGAGGAAAAAATCCGCGCTTATGGCAAAATCCACCTGTTCATGGGTGGCGTAGGCAACGATGGTCATATCGCGTTTAACGAACCGGCCTCTTCTCTGGCGTCCCGTACCCGTATCAAAACCCTGACTCATGACACCCGTGTGGCAAACTCCCGCTTCTTTGATGGCGACGTTAACCAGGTGCCAAAATACGCTCTGACCGTTGGCGTGGGTACGCTGCTGGATGCAGAAGAAGTGATGATTCTGGTGCTGGGTGGCGTGAAAGCACAGGCGCTTCAGGCCGCCGTTGAAGGCAACGTCAACCACATGTGGACCATCAGCTGCCTGCAACTGCACCCGAAAGCGGTGGTAGTATGTGATGAGCCGTCCACAATGGAACTGAAAGTGAAGACGTTGAAATATTTCAACGAATTAGAAGCAGAAAACATCAAAGGTCTGTAATGTAACGCCGCCTCTGTTTGCAGAGGCGGGATGCTATTTTTATACCGGGGGTCGTTATGTACGCTTTAACCCACGGTCGGATTTATACCGGCCATGAAATTCTGGATGACCATGCGATTGTGATCGCAAATGGCCTGATTGAACGTGTCTGCCCACTGGCTGAAACTGCCGGCGGAAAATAGAACAACGCTCGCTCAATGGGGCAGTCATCTCCCCCGGTTTTATCGACGTACAGCTTAACGGCTGTGGCGGCGTGCAGTTCAACGATACTGCGGAAGCCGTCACGGTTGAAACGCTGGAGATCATGCAGCACGCCAACGAAAGATCGGGCTGCACCAGCTACCTGCCGACGCTTATCACCACCAGCGACGATCTGATGAAACAGGGCATCCGCGTGATGCGCGAATACCTGGCGAAATACCCGCATCAGGCCCTGGGCCTGCATCTTGAAGGACCGTGGCTAAATATCGTCAAGAAAGGCACCCATAACCCGGACTTCGTGCGTAAACCTGACGGCGAGCTGGTCGATTTTCTGTGCCGCCAACGCGGATGTGATCACCAAAGTGACCCTGGCACCAGAGATGGTCGAGCCGGACGTTATCCGCAAACTGGCGGATGCGGGGATTGTGGTTTCTGCCGGGCATTCCAACGCCACGCTTGAAAGAGGCCAAAAGTGGGCTTCCGCGCCGGTATCACCTTCGCTACCCATCTTTATAATGCCATGCCGTATATTACCGGACGTGAGCCGGGTCTGGCCGGGGCGATCTTTGATGAGCCGGACGTTTACTGCGGCATTATTGCTGACGGGTTACACGTCGATTATGCCAACGTGCGTAACGCCAAACGCCTGAAAGGCGACAAGCTGTGTCTGGTCACGGATGCAACCCGCACCTGCGGGGGCAAATATTGAACAGTTCATTTTTGCTGGTAAAACAATATACTACCGGAATGGACTGTGTATGGATGAAAACGGAACCTTAAGCGGTTCGGCGCTGACCATGATTGAAGGCGTGCGCAATCTGGTGGAAACATTGCCAGTATTGCCCTGGATGAAGTGCTGCGTATGGCAACCCTTTATCCGGCTCGCGCGATTGGCGTGGACAAACAGCTGGGCAGCATTGCTCCGGGCATGGTGGCTAACCTCACCGCATTCACACACGATTATAAAATCATCAAGACCATCGTTAATGGTAACGAGGTCGTCACAGAGTAAGTAAACGTATGACACCTGGCGGACAAGCTCAAATTGGTAACGTTGATCTGGTAAAGCAGCTGAACAGTGCTGCGGTGTATCGACTGATCGACCAGCATGGACCCATCTCGCGGATCCAGATTGCAGAACAGAGCCAGCTTGCCCGCCAGCGTGGACGAAAATTACCCGTCAGCTCATTGAGCGCGGGTTGATTAAAGAAGTGGATCAGCAGGCCTCTTACCGGAGGCCGTCGCGCCATTTTCCATTGTCACCGAAACCCGCCATTTTCACGCCATTGGCGTACGCCTTTGGCCGTCATGGACGCCACCCTGACGCTGTACGATCTGAGCAGCAAAGCGGTTGCTGAAGAGCATTAACTCCCTGCCGGAACGTACGCAAGAGACGCTTGAGCATGCCCTGCTCAATGCCATTGAAGAGTTCATCGAATCTTGTCAGCGTAAAAATCCGCGAGCTGATCGCTATTTCCGTGAATCCTGCCCGGGCTTGTCGGACCCTGAAAGCGGCGTGATCCGCTATATGCCGCACATTCAGGTCGAAAACTGGGGGGCTGATTGATGCTCTGGAGAAACGCTTCGCCGTTACCTGCTTTGTCGGTCACGATATCCGCAGTCTGGCGCTGGCTGAGCACTACTTTGGTGCGAGTCAGGACTGTGAAGACTCTATCCTGGTGCGCGTACACCGCGGTACGGGGGCCGGGATCATCTCCAACGGACGCATTTTTATTGGCCGAAACGGCAACGTTGGGGAGATTGGCCATATCCAGGTCGATCCGCTGGGCGAGCGCTGCCACTGCGGCAACTTTGGCTGTCTGGAAACGGTGGCCGCCAACGCCGCGATAGAGCAGCGCGTGCGTCATCTCCTTGAGCAGGGTTATCAGAGCCGTATCACGCTGGATGACTGTAAAATTAATGCCATCTGCAAAGGCCGCTAATAAGGGCGACCGGCGCTGGCCAGCCGCGAAGTGATCGAACAGTTTGGCCGCCATCTTGGCCAAAACTATTGCCATCGCCATCAACCTGTTTAACCCACAAAAAGTGGTGATCGGCGGGCGAAAATTACCGAAGCCGAAAAAGGTCCTGCTGCCTGCCATCGAAGGATGGCATCAATACGCAGGCGCTGAAGGTCGTTTCGCCAGAATCTTGGCCGGTGGTTCGCTCCGCGCTGAACGATCCGGCTCCGCCATTGGTGCCTTTGCGCTGGTAAAACGCGCCATGCTTAACGGTATCCTGTTGCAAGCGTTTTGCTGGAAAGCTGACAGCGGCTTTATAGTGTCGCCTCTTCTTTTTTTGATGCCCGGGAAGTCCATGACCCATTAAGAACGTTATTTGTGATATCGACGGCGTGCTGATGCACGACAACGTTGCCGTACCGGGCGCAGCCGAATTTCTTAACCGCATCATGGAACAAGGCATGCCGCTGGTTCTGCTCACCAACTTCCCGTCCCAGACCGGGCAGGATCTGGCGAACCGCTTTGCCACTGCTGGTATCGATGTGCCTGACAGCGTGTTCTACACCTCGGCGATGGCTACCGCCGACTTCCTGAAGCGTCAGGAAGGCAAAAAAGCCTATGTGGTGGGCGAAGGTGCGCTGATCCATGAGCTATACAAAGCAGGCTTTACCATCACCGATGTGAATCCCGATTTTGTGATCGTCGGTGAAACGCGCTCCTATAACTGGGAGATGATGCACAAGGCGGCGTTCTTCGTTGCCAGCGGCGCTCGCTTCATTGCCACCAACCCGGATACCCACGGCCGCGGCTTTTATCCGGCCTGTGGCGCGCTCTGTGCCGGTATTGAGAAAATGACCGGCCGCACGCCGTTTTATGTGGGTAAGCCCAGCCCGTGGATCATTCGCGCGGCCCTCAACAAAATGCAGGCCCACTCCGAAGATACTGTGATCGTAGGCGACAACCTGCGTACCGATATTCTGGCTGGCTTCCAGGCGGGTCTGGAGACCGTCCTGGTGCTGTCGGGAGTATCGACCCTCGATGATATTGATTCGATGCCCTTCCGCCCGAGCTGGATTTACCCCTCGGTCGCGGAAATCGATATTCTGTAACCCGAAACCACGTCCCCAGACGTGGTTTTTTCATTTTGTCGTGGCAAAAACAAAGACGTATTTAATTAAAACCGTCATTCATTGAACAATCATCAATAAATAAACCCAGTACATACGCTTTTTTCAACATTCGGCAATGACCGTTGCACTTTTTCTCTTTTACCCGGCAAAACGCTTGCCGCCCCTCCCCTTTTGCGGCATTTTCATAAGCAAGCAACATCACACTGCAACAGGATTAATGGAGAAGGTTATGTGTTCAATTTTCGGCGTACTGGATATTAAAACTGACGCAGGCGAACTGCGTAAAAAAGCACTGGAATTGTCCCGTCTGATGCGCCATCGCGGCCCGGACTGGTCCGGTGTTTACGCCAGCGATAAAGCCATTCTGGCTCATGAGCGTCTGTCGATTGTTGACGTCAATGCCGGTGCCCAGCCGTTATATAACGAGAAAAAAACCCATGCGCTGGCGGTCAACGGTGAAATCTACAACCATCAGGCGCTGCGTGCGGAATACGGCGATCGTTATGCCTTCCAGACTGGTTCTGACTGTGAAGTGATCCTGGCGCTGTATCAGGAAAAAGGCCCGGAATTCCTCGATGAGCTGCAGGGGATGTTCGCCTTCGCCCTGTACGACAGTGAAAAAGATGCGTATTTGATTGGTCGCGACCATATCGGGATTATCCCGCTGTATATGGGCCACGACGAATTCGGCAACTTCTATGTTGCATCCGAGATGAAAGCCCTGGTGCCGGTGTGCCGCACCATTAAAGAGTTCCCGGCCGGGAGCTTCCTGTGGAGCAAAGATGGCGAGATCCGCTCTTACTATCAACGCGACTGGTTCGATTACGATGCCGTTAAAGACAACGTGACTGACAAAGTTGAGCTGACGCAGGCCCTGGAAGAGGCTGTAAAAAGCCACCTGATGTCAGACGTGCCGTACGGCGTGCTGCTCTCTGGCGGTCTGGACTCGTCTGTTATCTCGGCGATCACCAAAAAATACGCCGCCCGCCGCGTGGAAGATCAGGAGCGCTCCGAAGCCTGGTGGCCGCAACTGCACTCCTTCGCCGTCGGTCTGGAAGGATCCCCGGACCTGAAAGCCGCGCAGGAAGTGGCTAACCACCTTGGTACCGTGCACCACGAAATTCACTTTACCGTGCAGGAAGGCCTGGATGCGATCCGTGACGTTATCTATCACATTGAAACCTATGATGTGACCACCATTCGTGCCTCGACGCCGATGTACCTTGATGTCGCGTAAAATTAAAGCGATGGGCATCAAAAATGGTGTTGTCAGGTGAAGGGTCTGACGAAGTGTTTGGCGGTTATCTGTACTTCCATAAAGCGCCAAAACGCCCAAAGAGCTGCACGAAGAGACAGTACGTAAGTTGCAGGCGCTGCACATGTTCGACTGGCGCCCGTGCCAACAAAGCGATGTCTGCCTGGGGCGTGGAAGCACGCGTGCCGTTCCTGGATAAGAAGTTCCTTGACGTTGCCATGCGTATCAACCCGCAGGACAAGATGTGCGGCAACGGTAAAATGGAAAAAACATATCCTGCGCGAATGTTTTGAATCTTACCTGCCGGGCCAAGCGTGGCCTGGCGTCAGAAAGAGCAGTTCTCGGACGGCGTAGGTTATAAGCTGGATCGACACCCTTAAAGAGGTGGCCGCGAAGCAGATTTCCGATCAACAACTGGAAACAGCCAGCTTCCGCTTCCCGTACAACACACCGGGTTCGAAAGAAGCCTATCTGTACCGTGAGATCTTTGAAGAGCTGTTCCCGCTGCCAAGCGCAGCAGAGTGTGTTCCGGGTGGCCCATCCGTCGCCTGCTCCTCTGCGAAAGCCATTGAGTGGGATGAGGCGTTCAAAACCATGAACGATCCGTCAGGTCGTGCCGTGGGTGTCCACCAGTCTGCTTATAAATAAGCAACAAGCGTCGCCATGAGGTCCTTCGGGGCCTCTTTTTTTTGCCTCGCGTTTCGCTGGACAAAAACGATTAATAACCAATAATTGCCGAAATATTCGGTCACGCTGTTCGCAACCTAACCAAACAGTCACATTCCAGACATTTTCGTTGAAAAAGGTGTTGACGCTGCAAGGGTCTATACGCATAATGCGCCCCGCAACGCCGATAAGGTAACGCGAAAAAAAGATGGCTACGTAGCTCAGTTGGTTAGAGCACATCACTCATAATGATGGGGTCACAGGTTCGAATCCCGTCGTAGCCCACCATCTTTTTTTTGCGGGAGTGGCGAAATTGGTAGACGCACCAGATTTAGGTTCTGGCGCCGCAAGGTGTGCGAGTTCAAGTCTCGCCTCCCGCACCATTCCCAGGAAAAGCGTTGCACGGATGGGGTATCGCCAAGCGGTAAGGCACCGGTTTTTGATACCGGCATTCCCTGGTTCGAATCCAGGTACCCCAGCCATATTTCTTCGATTTGCGGTTCTCCGCGGTTATTGGGGTATCGCCAAGCGGTAAGGCACCGGTTTTTGATACCGGCATTCCCTGGTTCGAATCCAGGTACCCCAGCCATCGAAGAAAGCAGTTTGGCTACGTAGCTCAGTTGGTTAGAGCACATCACTCCATAATGATGGGGTCACAGGTTCGAATCCCGTCGTAGCCACCAAATTAGTCATTTACCGATTATTTCGGTAAACTAGAAAAAATTGTTGGGGTATCGCCAAGCGGTAAGGCTCTGGTTTCTGATACCAGCATTCCGAGGTTCGAATCCTCGTACCCCAGCCAATTTAAAAAAAAGTCGTTAAATGTTTTTTGTTTAACGCAATTGGGGTGTCGCCAAGCGGTAAGGCTCTGGTTTCTGATACCAGCATTCCGGGGTTCGAATCCCTGCACCCCAGCCACTTAGTTACAAAAAAGCCCCGCTCTGCGGGCTTTTTTGTTTTTGTCATCTGATGCGGTCCGATGCCTCACTCTGGCCCTCTCCCACCGGGAGAGGGAAAAGATTAAAGACCCAGAGCGTACTTGAGTGCCTGGCGTTTCAACCCACCTGCTCGCTGCGCCGCCATCAATCCCACGTTGCGCAGAACGCGTAGCGGCCCAATATCGTTGCTGAATCCGGCATAAAACAGATTCCATCCCGGACTGCATAATGAAGTTGTCCGCCATCCGTCGCATCTGATAACGCTTCAGCACCTGATGGCTTGCCCAGGCCTCACCCTGGTTGCGGGCGCTGCATAACACCTCTATCAACGCGTCAACATCGCGATAGCCAAGGTTGACCCCCTGCCCCGCCAGCGGATGAATGGTGTGCGCCGCATCGCCTACCAGTGCCAGGCCTTCCTGCGCATAGTTCAGCGCATGGCGACGAGTCAGAGGAAATGCCCCTGCGGCAACCGGTGTGACTGTGCCCAGGCGGGCCGGAAACTCGCGGGCAATCTCCCGCTGTAGCTGTTCCATGGGCATTCCCTGCAACTGCCGAATACGCGCAGGCGTGTCGTACCACACCAGTGAGGCCCAGCGGTCGAACAGCGGTAAAAAGGCGTGCGGGCCATGCGGGGTGAAGTGTTGCCAGGTGCTGTCGCCCGGATCATTTTCACAGGCAACGGTAATCAACATACAGGATTGCTGATACTGCCAGGCGTGAATACCGATCCCCGCCAGCTCGCGTACCCGGGAATTCGCCCCGTCGGCACCAATCAGCAGTTTTACCGCCAGTTGCTCACCGCTATCCAGTTCAATCAGGTGCTGCTCGTTGTGGCGGTGCAAATGTTTCACCGACGCAGGAACCCGCAGCGTGACCTGAGGATGTGCCTCCAGCGCCTGCCAGAGCGCCTGCTGCAGCACCGTATTTTCAACCATATACCCCAACAGAGGCAGTTTGAGCTCCGCGGCGTCAAACATCACATGGGCGTTTTCCCACTCCCAGGTCTCCAGGCGGCGATACGGGTGCGCACGCATCCCCAGGATCGTGTCCCATACCCCCAGCCCGCGGAGCAGATCAACCGAGGCGGCGCTGATGGCAGAGATACGTACATCCGGTTGTGCAGAATCGTCAAAGGCAGGCGGCGGCGCCTGTTCGATAACCGTTACGTCGAACCCGTGTTGCGCCAGCCCCAGCGCCAGCGCCCCGCCGACCATACCGCCGCCGACAATGGCGATCCCGGTTTGTTGGATAGTCATGGTCATTTGTCCTTATTTGAGAATCCCTTAAGTTTACCGGATTTTTTCACCTTGAGTCCGGGAACCTTCATACTGGTCACAACCGCACCAAAGCATTACAATACGCGCCCTGCAATCCTGAGCACGAGCAAGTCGATGACAAAAAAACTCCATATTAAAACCTGGGGCTGTCAGATGAACGAATACGATTCATCAAAGATGGCCGATCTGCTGGATGCCACCCATGGGTATCAACTTACCGACGTGGCGGAAGAAGCAGACGTGTTGCTGCTGAACACCTGCTCAATCCGTGAGAAGGCGCAGGAAAAAGTCTTTCACCAGTTAGGTCGCTGGAAGCTGATCAAACAAAAAAAGGCCGGACGTGATCATCGGCGTCGGCGGCTGTGTCGCTTCGCAGGAAGGTAAGCTGATTCGTCAGCGCGCCCACTATGTCGATATTATTTTTGGTCCACAGACCCTGCATCGTCTGCCGGAGATGATCAACTCCGTGCGCGGGAGCGGTAATCGCAAAGCGATCATCGACGTCAGCTTCCCGGAAATCGAAAAATTCGACCGTCTGCCGGAACCGCGTGCGGATGGCCCGACCGCCTTCGTCTCTATCATGGAAGGCTGCAACAAATACTGTACTTACTGCGTAGTGCCTTACACCCGCGGTGAAGAAGTCAGCCGTCCTTGCGACGACATTCTCTTTGAAATCGCACAGCTCGCGGCGCAGGGTGTGCGTGAAGTGAACCTGCTCGGGCAGAACGTAAACGCCTGGCGCGGCGAGAACTACGACGGCAGCACCGGCACCTTTGCGGAACTGCTGCGCCTGGTGGCAGCCATCGACGGCATCGACCGTATTCGCTTCACCACCAGCCACCCGATTGAGTTCACTGATGACATCATCGATGTCTATCGCGACACACCGGAGCTGGTGAGCTTCCTGCACCTGCCGATCCAGTGTGGCTCTGACCGCGTGCTGAACCTGATGGGCCGCACCCATACCGCGCTGGAATATAAAGCGATTATCCGCAAGCTGCGTGAAGCGCGCCCGGATATTCAGATTAGCTCGGACTTCATTGTCGGCTTCCCGGGTGAAACGGACGAAGACTTTGAACGCACGATGAAAGTTATCGGCGACGTGAACTTCGACGTGAGCTATAGCTTCATCTTCTCGGCCCGCCCGGGTACGCCTGCCGCCGATATGGTTGACGACGTGCCGGATGAGGTGAAAAAGCAGCGTCTCTATATCCTGCAGGATCGCATCAACCAGCAGGCTAACGCCTGGAGCCGTCGGATGCTCGGCACCGTGCAGCGCGTGCTGGTAGAAGGCACCTCCCGTAAGAGCATCATGCAGTTGTCAGGCCGTACGGAGAACAACCGCGTCGTGAACTTCGAAGGTACGCCAGATCTGGTGGGCAAGTTCGTTGATATCGAGATCCTTGAAGTGCTGACCAACTCCCTGCGCGGGAAAACTGGTCCGCACCGAAGACGAAATGGGTCTGCGTATCGCCGAATCACCCGAATCGGTGATTGCCCGTACCCGTAAAGAAAGCGATCTGGGCGTCGGCGTTTATCAGCCATAATTCCTCTGGCCTGCTATTTTGGCAGGCCTTGTTTTCCCCTGTTCTTTCCCCCATATCCTTCGCAATGCTTGCGCCTTTATCCTGGGGCGTGAATACTTTCATAAGACAGAAACACTGCCTTCTGACACCCGAGACATTAAGAGGACCGGTTTGAATATAGACACACGTGAAATTACCCTTGAGCCAGCAGACAACGCTCGCCTGCTGAGCCTGTGCGGGCCGTTTGATGACAACATCAAACATCTGGAGCGACGTCTGGGTATTGAGATTAATCGTCGCGATAACCAGTTCAAACTCACCGGACGCGCAATTTGCGTCAATGCCGCTGCGGATATCCTCCGCAACCTGTACGTCGATACCGCCCCGATGCGCGGTGAAACGCAGGATATTGAGCCGGAACAGATCCATCTGGCGATCAAAGAATCGCGGGTACTGGAGCAGAGTGCGGAGAGCGTGCCGGATTTCGGCAAAGCTATCCACATCCAGACCAAACGTGGCGTCATCAAGCCACGCACGCCAAACCAGGCGCAGTACATCGCTAATATTCTCGATCATGACATCACCTTCGGCGTTGGCCCGGCGGGTACCGGTAAAACCTACCTTGCGGTGGCCGCTGCCGTGGATGCTCTGGAGCGCCAGGAGATCCGCCGTATTCTGCTCACCCGTCCGGCCGTTGAAGCAGGCGAGAAGCTGGGCTTCCTGCCTGGCGACCTGAGCCAGAAAGTCGATCCTTACCTGCGCCCGCTTTACGATGCGCTGTTTGAGATGCTCGGCTTTGAGAAGGTTGAAAAACTGATTGAACGTAACGTCATCGAAGTGGCTCCGCTGGCCTATATGCGCGGTCGTACGCTAAACGATGCGTTCATCATCCTGGATGAGAGCCAGAACACCACCATCGAGCAGATGAAGATGTTCCTGACCCGTATTGGCTTTAACTCCAAAGCGGTGATCACCGGTGATATCACCCAGGTCGACCTTCCACGCAGCACCAAATCAGGTCTGCGTCACGCCATTGAAGTCCTGTCCGAAGTGGACGAAATCAGCTTTAACTTCTTCCACAGTGAAGACGTGGTGCGCCACCCGGTGGTTGCCCGCATCGTCACGGCGTATGAAGCATGGGAAGCAGCAGATCAAAAACGTAGAGCAGAACAGGCCGCGGAACGTAAACGCGAAGCCCAGGAGCAAGAGCAGAAATGAGTCAGGTGATCCTCGATTTACAGCTGGCCTGTGAAGATAATTCCGGCCTGCCGGAAGAGAGTCAGTTCCAGGCGTGGTTGAACGCCGTCATCCCTCAGTTTCAGGAAGAGTCAGAGGTCACGATTCGCCTGGTGGATGAAGCCGAAAGCCACGACCTGAACCTGACCTATCGCGGGAAAGATAAGCCGACCAACGTGCTCTCCTTCCCGTTTGAAGCCCCCACCGGGTATCGAACTGCCGCTACTGGGTGATTTAATCATCTGTCGGCAGGTGGTCGAGCAAGAGGCGCAGGAGCAGCAAAAGCCGCTCGAAGCACACTGGGCGCACATGGTGGTACACGGTAGCCTGCATCTGCTGGGCTACGACCATATTGAAGATGAAGAAGCGGAAGAGATGGAATCCCTCGAGACAGAGATAATGCTTGCTCTGGGCTATGAGGATCCGTACATTGCCGAGAAAGAGTAGTCTGTTCGGCGTTTATGCGCCGGACTGACATAATGTGCCGTCGTGTCAGACACTGGTCCGCGACGGCAGTTTTATATCAACATGAGAACCCTTAACAAACGCCATGAGCGACGACAATTCACACAGTAGCGACACACCAACCAGCAAAAAGGGATTTTTCTCCCTCATTCTAAGCCAGCTGTTCCACGGTGAACCCAAAAACCGTGACGAACTGCTTGAGCTGATCCGTGACTCCGGGCAGAACGATCTTATCGATGAAGATACGCGCGAGATGCTCGAAGGGGTAATGGATATCGCCGACCAGCGTGTTCGCGATATCATGATCCCCCGCTCGCAGATGATCACCCTGAAACGCAACCAGACCTTAGATGAGTGCCTCGACGTCATAATCGAGTCTGCCCACTCGCGTTTCCCGGTCATCAGCGAGGATAAAGATCACATCGAAGGGATTTTGATGGCGAAAGATCTGCTGCCGTTTATGCGCAGCGATGCCGAAGCCTTCAGCATGGAAAAAGTGTTGCGCCCGGCGGTCGTTGTCCCGGAAAGCAAGCGGGTAGACCGCATGCTGAAAGAGTTTCGCTCTCAGCGCTACCACATGGCGATTGTTATCGATGAATTTGGCGGTGTTTCGGGCCTGGTTACCATCGAAGATATTCTCGAACTGATTGTGGGTGAAATCGAAGACGAGTATGACGAAGAAGAGGATATCGACTTCCGTCAGTTGAGCCGCCACACCTGGACCGTACGTGCGCTGGCACCGATCGAAGATTTCAATGACACCTTTGGCACGCACTTCAGCGATGAAGAGGTGGATACCATCGGCGGGCTGGTGATGCAGGCATTTGGTCACCTTCCGGCGCGCGGTGAGACCGTGGAAATAGATGGTTACCAGTTCAAGGTCGCGATGGCCGACAGTCGACGTATTATTCAGGTTCATGTAAGAATGCCGGACGATGCTCCGCAACCCACACTGGATGATTGATTTAAATGGCATTTGCCCCACTGTTTGAACGCCAGCGCGTACGTCTGCTGCTGGCGCTAATCCTCGGAGCCAGCGGTACGCTGGCTTTTTCCCCTTATGACTTCTGGCCCGCCGCGCTCCTCTCTCTGATGGGGCTTCAGGGGCTGACCCTGAACCGCCGGCCCGTACAGGCCGCGGCCATTGGTTATGTCTGGGGGCTGGGCCTGTTTGGTTCCGGCATTAACTGGGTTTACGTCAGTATTGCGCAGTTTGGCGGTATGCCGGGACCGGTGAATGTCTTCCTCGTCGTGCTGCTGGCGGCCTACCTCTCGCTCTATACCGGTCTGTTTGCCGGTATTTTGTCGCGCCTGTGGCCGAAAACCAGCTGGCTGCGGGTGGCCATTGCCGCCCCGGTAGTCTGGCAAATTAGCGAATTCCTGCGCGGCTGGGTGCTGACCGGCTTCCCGTGGCTGCAGTTCGGCTACAGCCAGATCGACGGCCCGCTGAAAGGGCTGGCACCGGTAATGGGCGTCGAGGCCATCAACTTCCTGCTGATGGTTGTGAGCGGCCTGCTGGTCCTGGCATTGGTGCAGCGTAACTGGCGACCGCTGTTTGCGGGGCTGATCCTCTTTGCGCTGCCCTTCCCGCTGCGCTACATCCAGTGGTTTACCCTTGAGCCTGAGCGCGCCACCCAGGTGTCGATGGTGCAGGGTAATATTCCCCAGTCGCTGAAATGGGATGAGGGTCAGCTGGTCAACACCCTGAAAATTTATCTGGATGCCACGCAGAAAGAGATGGGCAAATCCCAGTTAATTATCTGGCCGGAGTCAGCGATCCCGGATCTGGAGATTAACCAGCAGCGTTTCCTCGCCATGATGGACGATCTGCTGCGCGCCCGTGACACTACCCTGATCACCGGGATCGTGGATGCACGTCTGAACAAGCAAAACCGGTACGATACCTACAACACCATCATTACGTTGGGGAAAGACAATCCGTACAGCTACGAGTCGGCTAACCGTTACAATAAAAACCACCTCGTGCCGTTTGGTGAGTTCGTGCCGCTGGAGTCCATTCTGCGTCCGCTGGCACCGTTCTTCGATTTACCGATGTCCTCGTTTAGCCGCGGTCCGTACATCCAGCCGCAGCTCAGCGCCCACGGCTTTTTACTGACCGCTGCCATTTGCTACGAGATCATTCTGGGTGAGCAGGTGCGCGATAATTTCCGCCCGAACACCGACTATCTGCTGACGATCTCTAACGATGCGTGGTTTGGTAAGTCAATTGGTCCGTGGCAGCACTTCCAGATGGCGCGGATGCGCTCGCTGGAACTGGCGCGCCCACTGCTGCGCAGCACCAACAATGGCATCACTGCCGTGATTGGTCCGCAGGGGCGAAATTCAGGCCATGCTCCCGCAGTTTACCCGCGATGTGCTGACCGCCAAGGTCACGCCAGCTACCGGGCTGACGCCTTATGCCCGCACCGGCAACTGGCCGCTGTGGATCCTGACCGCGCTGTTCGGCTTTGGCGCGGTGCTGAAGAGCCTTCGTCAGCGTCGTAAGTAATTCTCCTTCCTTTTTGCCCGGCGGCGCTACGCTTGCCGGGCTTACCGTTTTTAAGCCGGGTAAGGCGCAGCCGCTACCGGGCAATTCCCTCCATTCGACAACTCTGGCACGTCTATTGCTTTGTTTATTCACGCAAACGCGATTTGGCTTAACGTGCAACCGGGTCGCACCAGCATAGTTCGCCGGTAGCACCGAAACGGTGCAACATGAGATTTATGCCTCTGAATGGTGCGGCGCGCTTCGCAAAAATAAACAATAAAGCAGCAAAATCTTTACATTAAGCCAAACTAAATGTTAACAAACATGTATAACACTGCACTCGTATCGCGCGAGCTATAACAACATCACACCGAATATCAATGCGCCCCTGACGCTGATAAAAAAGGAGTTGGATATGCAATTACGTAAACTGGCCACAGCAATGCTGGTGATGGGATTGTCTGCAGGCGTTGTTCACGCCGAAGATGCTGCACCAGCAGCGGGCGGCACCCTGGAAAAAATCGCTAAAAACGGCGTGATTGTGGTCGGCCACCGTGAATCCTCCGTTCCATTCTCATACTACGACAACACGCAAAAAGTCGTGGGTTACTCTCAGGCTTACTCCAACGCCATCGTGGACGCGGTGAAGAAGAAGCTGAACAAACCGGATCTGCAAGTGAAGCTGATCCCAATCACTTCACAAAACCGTATCCCGCTGCTGCAAAACGGCACCTTTGATTTTGAGTGCGGCTCCACCACCAACAACCTTGAGCGTCAGAAACAGGCTGCCTTCTCCGACACCATTTTCGTGGTTGGTACCCGTCTGCTGACCAAAAAAGGCGGCGATATTAAAGACTTCGCTGACCTGAAAGGCAAAGCAGTAGTCGTCACCTCCGGTACCACGTCTGAAGTGCTGCTGCACAAGCTGAACGAAGAGAAGAAAATGGACATGCGCATCATCAGCGCCAAAGACCACGGTGACTCCTTCCGTACGCTGGAAAGCGGTCGCGCCGTTGCGTTCATGATGGATGATGCATTGCTGGCCGGTGAGCGCGCTAAAGCGAAGAAACCGGACAACTGGGAAATCGTCGGTACCGCGCAGTCTAAAGAAGCGTATGGCTGCATGATGCGCAAAGACGATGCGGAATTTAAGAAACTGGTCGATGACACCATCGCTCAGGTTCAGACCTCCGGCGACGCGGAGAAATGGTTCGATAAGTGGTTCAAGAACCCAATCCCACCAAAAAATCTGAACATGAACTTTGAACTGTCTGACGACATGAAAGCCCTGTTTAAAGAACCGAACGACAAAGCACTTAACTAATCAGAACCACTAAGGGGCGGGATCTCCTGCCCTCTCGATTGTCGGGAAGCGCGGACAGACTAAACGTTGAGGGGGTCGTTCCCCACTCAGCGCGACGATTAAAGCTTCTCACCAATCTTCGAGGGTAGCGCTGCTACCCTTTTTTTTCTGGAGTTTATTATGTCAATCGACTGGAACTGGGGCATTTTCCTGCAGCAAGCCCCGTTCGGCAACACCACCTATCTTGGCTGGCTGTGGAGCGGTTTTCAGGTCACGGTCGCACTGTCGATCACCGCCTGGATCATCGCTTTCCTTGTCGGCTCGCTGTTCGGTATTTTGCGTACCGTCCCGAATCGCTTTCTCTCCTCGCTGGGAACCTGCTACGTCGAACTGTTCCGTAACGTTCCGTTAATCGTGCAGTTTTTTACCTGGTATTTGGTTATTCCCGAACTGCTGCCGGAAGATCTCGGCATGTGGTTCAAATCAGAGCTGGATCCTAACGTTCAGTTCTTTGTCTCCTCCATGCTCTGCCTGGGTCTGTTTACTGCCGCCCGCGTGTGTGAGCAGGTGCGTGCAGCGATTCAGTCTCTGCCACGCGGGCAGAAAAATGCTGCGCTGGCGATGGGCCTGACCTTACCGCAAGCCTACCGTTACGTTCTGCTGCCCAATGCCTATCGCGTGATCGTACCGCCGATGACCTCGGAAATGATGAACCTGGTGAAAAACTCGGCCATCGCGTCCACCATCGGTCTGGTGGATATGGCGGCGCAGGCGGGCAAACTGCTGGATTACTCTGCCCATGCGTGGGAATCCTTTACCGCCATTACCCTGGCGTATGTTCTGATTAACGCGGTGATTATGTTGGTAATGAACCTTGTCGAACGTAAAGTTCGCCTGCCGGGCAACCTGGGGGGCAAATAATGTACGAATTTGACTGGAGTTCCATTGTTCCTTCCCTTCCCTATCTGATGGATGGCCTGATCATTACCCTCAAGATCACCCTGACGGCGGTCGTGGTCGGGATAATCTGGGGTACGCTGCTGGCGGTAATGCGCCTGTCGAGCTTTAAGCCTGTCGCCTGGTTTGCAACGGCTTACGTTAACGTGTTTCGCTCCATCCCGCTGGTGATGGTGCTGCTGTGGTTCTATCTCATTGTGCCTGGCCTGCTGCAGGATGTCCTCGGCCTGTCGCCGAAAAATGACATCCGTTTGATCTCGGCGATGGTGGCCTTCTCGATGTTTGAGGCGGCGTACTATTCAGAGATTATCCGTGCCGGGATCCAGAGCATCTCCCGCGGGCAATCGAGTGCCGCGCTGGCGTTAGGCATGACCCACTGGCAGTCGATGAAGCTCATCATTCTGCCGCAGGCGTTCCGCGCCATGGTTCCGCTGCTGCTGACCCAGGGCATCGTGCTGTTCCAGGACACCTCTCTGGTGTATGTATTGAGCCTGGCAGACTTCTTCCGTACCGCTTCTACCATCGGCGAGCGCGATGGTACTCAGGTCGAGATGATCCTGTTCGCAGGTGCGGTCTATTTTGTTATTAGTTTAAGCGCGTCGCTGTTGGTCAGCTGGCTGAAGAAAAGGACAGTGTAATGATTTCCCTGAAAAATGTTTCTAAATGGTATGGGCACTTTCAGGTGCTGACCGACTGCTCCACGGAAGTGAAAAAAGGCGAGGTTGTGGTGGTGTGCGGGCCGTCCGGCTCGGGTAAATCAACGCTGATCAAAACCGTGAATGGCCTGGAGCCTGTGCAGCAGGGCGAGATTATCGTCAACGGTACCAAAGTGAATGACAAGAAAACCAACCTGGCGAAGCTGCGTTCTAACGTTGGGATGGTATTCCAGCATTTTGAACTGTTCCCGCATCTGTCGATTATCGAAAAATCTGACTCTCGCGCAGGTGAAAGTCCTCAAACGTGATAAGACGCTAGCCCGTGACAAAGCGTTGAAGCTGCTGGAACGTGTCGGACTTACTGCCCATGCCGATAAGTTCCCGGCACAGTTGTCCGGTGGCCAACAGCAGCGTGTGGCGATCGCCCGTGCGTTGTGTATGGATCCGGTAGCCATGCTGTTTGATGAGCCGACTTCTGCGCTTGACCCGGAAATGATCAACGAAGTGCTGGACGTCATGGTGCAGCTGGCACAGGAAGGCATGACCATGATGGTGGTTACCCCACGAAATGGGCTTTGCGCGTAAAGTGGCGAACCGCGTGATCTTTATGGATGAAGGGAAAATCGTGGAGGACTCAGCCAAAGAGGAGTTTTTTTGCCAACCCACAGTCCGATCGCGCGAAAGATTTCCTCGCCAAAATTCTGCATTAATCTTCCCGGTGCGCAATCGCAGGATTGCGCACTGCTTCACGCTTTTCATCTCTTTTTCTCGTATGCACATTTCTTCAGCGTTAGCCTTGTCACAAAACAACACTGAGAAATGGAGAATTCTATGGCACTGCCCATTATCCTCGATTGCGATCCGGGTCATGATGACGCGATAGCTCTCGTGCTTGCCCTCGCCTCGCCAGAGCTGGAAGTCAAAGCCGTTACCTCCTCTGCCGGTAACCAGACACCGGACAAAACCCTGCGTAATGTTCTGCGGATGCTGACGCTGTTAAAGCGCAGCGATATTCCGGTTGCCGGAGGCGCGGTTAAACCCCTGATGCGCGACCTGATCATTGCCGATAACGTCCACGGAGAAACCGGTCTTGATGGCCCCGCCCTGCCCGAGCCGGATTTTGCCCCACAGAATGCACCGCTGTAGAGCTGATGGCAAAGGTGCTGCGCGAAAGCCCTGAACCGGTGGACGCTGGTCGCAACCGGCCCGCAGACCAACGTCGCCCTGCTGCTGAACAGCCATCCTGAATTGCATGCAAAAATCGCCCGGATAGTGATCATGGGCGGCGCCATGGGGCTGGGGAACTGGACGCCAGCCGCGGAATTCAATATTTATGTCGATCCTGAAGCGGCAGAAATTGTCTTCCAGTCCGGCATTCCGGTGGTTATGGCCGGTCTTGACGTGACGCATCGGGCGCAAATTATGGCGGACGATATTGAGCGTTTTCGCGCCATCAATAACCCCGTAGCCCGGACCGTAGCGGAGCTGCTCGATTTCTTTATGGAGTATCACAAGACGGAGAAATGGGGTTTCCAGGGCGCGCCGCTGCACGATCCCTGCACCATCGCCTGGCTGTTGAAACCGGAGATATTCACTACCGCCAGACGCTGGGTCGGCGTAGAAACGCAGGGGAAATATACGCAGGGCATGACGGTGGTCGATTATTACATGCTCAGTGGCAACGAACCCAACACCGACATCATGCTGGATATCGATCGCCAGGCCTTCGTTGATTTACTGGCAGAACGCCTCGCGTTTTATCAGGAGTAATCTGACGTCACCACGATGCGTCATCGGACGCATCGTGGTGGTCTCTGTTAAGGTTCAAACGGGCGACGCTGGAACTGGTCATGACCGCATTTGGGGCACAATGGCAGGAGATCCGGGGTGTAAACGGCCAGATGGAAGTGACATTTTTCGCAGACCAGATTTCCCAGCCCAACGACCTCTCCCACTATGGTATACGCCATGATGGTTCAGATCCTGAAACACCTCACGCCACTCCAGCTGCGTTTTATCGGTGATATCTGCCAGCTCCTGCCACACACTCTCTTTAATCACCCGCATAAAGACGCTATCGGCAACCTCATCCTGGCTCTCCTCATAGCTACGGGCAAACTCTTCCAGATCGCGGCGAACCGCACGGGTCACCTCTTCCACTTCGGTACGTGTTAACTCACCCGTCTGCATCACCCTCAGGCGAGCCTGGTCGACGAGCGCGTCAATATCCCGCTCACCATTACGCAGACGTTCGGTCAAGGTGGCGACCAGTTCACGGTAAAATTGAGCAACCTTGTTCATCATTTCCCTCCCGGGTAAGTAACTCTCTCTAATGATAGACCTTATTTGCGCCCCGCTTTGTCAGCTCATCCACACTCTGCGTAAATTCCTGCAAGAGCCTTTTCAGCTAAAGGCTGTTTTGACGCAGGCGTTTGGGCTATGCTATGCGGATCTGAAATACCACATCCTTTGGCTACGTTTGTAGCTGTAATAAACACAGGACCACTGGCTGCCATGCAAGAGCAATACCGCCCGGAAGAGATAGAATCGAAAGTCCAGCAACACTGGGACGAGAAGCGCACTTTTGAAGTCACCGAAGACGAGAGCAAAGAGAAGTATTACTGCCTGTCGATGCTTCCCTATCCTTCTGGCCGACTACACATGGGCCACGTGCGTAACTACACCATCGGTGATGTGATCGCCCGTTACCAGCGTATGCTGGGCAAAAACGTTCTGCAGCCGATCGGCTGGGATGCGTTTGGTCTGCCTGCGGAAGGTGCTGCGGTAAAAAACAATACTGCCCCTGCGCCCTGGACCTACGACAACATCGGCCTACATGAAAAACCAGCTCAAGATGCTGGGCTTTGGCTATGACTGGAGCCGCGAACTGGCGACCTGTACCCCGGAATATTACCGCTGGGAACAGAAGTTCTTCACCGAGCTGTACAAAAAAGGGCTGGTCTACAAAAAAACATCCGCCGTTAACTGGTGCCCGAACGACCAGACCGTTTTGGCAAACGAACAGGTCATCGACGGCTGCTGCTGGCGCTGCGACACTAAAGTTGAGCGTAAAGAGATCCCACAGTGGTTTATCAAAATCACCGCTTACGCCGACGAACTGCTGAGCGATCTGGATAATCTGGATCACTGGCCAGATACCGTTAAAACCATGCAGCGCAACTGGATCGGCCGTTCTGAAGGGGTGGAAATCACCTTCAACGTGGAAAATTACGATCAGAAGCTGACCGTTTACACCACCCGCCCGGACACCTTCATGGGTGCCACCTACCTGGCCGTGGCGGCAGGTCACCCGCTGGCGCAGAAAGCGGCAGAGAACAATCCAGAACTGGCTGCCTTTATCGACGAATGCCGCAACACCAAAGTGGCCGAAGCCGACATGGCGACCATGGAGAAGAAAGGCGTTGCTACCGGTTTCTACGCCACGCACCCGCTGACTGGCGAAGCGATCCCTGTCTGGGCAGCCAACTTCGTGCTGATGGAGTACGGTACGGGCGCAGTCATGGCCGTTCCGGGTCACGACCAGCGCGACTACGAATTTGCCACTAAATACCACCTGGCGATCAAGCCAGTTATCCTCGCGGCAGACGGCTCTGAGCCGGACCTGTCCGAACAGGCGCTGACCGAAAAAGGCACCCTGTTCAACTCTGGCGAATTCAGCGGCCTGAGCTTCGAAGAGGGCTTCAACGCCATTGCCGATAAACTGGCCTCGCTGGGCGTTGGCGAGCGTAAAGTTAACTACCGTCTGCGCGACTGGGGTGTTTCCCGTCAGCGTTACTGGGGTGCGCCAATTCCAATGGTCACCCTGGAAGATGGCACCGTCATGCCAACCCCGGAAGATCAGCTCCCGGTGATCCTGCCGGAAGATGTGGTCATGGATGGCATCACCAGCCCGATTAAAGCCGATCCTGAGTGGGCAAAAACCACCGTGAACGGCATGCCTGCGCTGCGTGAAACTGACACCTTCGACACCTTTATGGAGTCCTCCTGGTACTACGCGCGTTATACCTGCCCGCAGTATCAGGAAGGCATGCTGGATTCAGACGCGGCGAACTACTGGCTGCCGGTCGATATCTACATTGGCGGGATTGAACACGCCATCATGCACCTGCTCTACTTCCGCTTCTTCCATAAACTGATGCGCGACGCAGGCCTGGTGACCTCCAATGAACCTGCCAAACAGCTGCTGTGTCAGGGCATGGTGCTGGCAGATGCCTTCTATTACGTGGGCGCGAACGGCGAGCGTAACTGGGTCTCCCCGGTTGATGCCATCGTTGAGCGCGACGAGAAAGGCCGCATCGTTAAAGCGAAAGATGCTGCTGGCCATGAGCTGGTGTATACCGGCATGAGTAAAATGTCGAAGTCTAAAAACAACGGCATTGACCCTCAGGTGATGGTTGAGCGTTACGGTGCGGATACCGTGCGTCTGTTCATGATGTTTGCTTCTCCGGCAGACATGACGCTGGAGTGGCAAGAATCCGGCGTTGAAGGGGCTAACCGCTTCCTGAAACGTGTCTGGAAACTGGTTTACGAGCACACCTCTCAGGGCGCTGCACCGGCACTGGATACCGCGGCACTGACGGAAGATCAGCAAGCGCTGCGTCGTGATGTTCATAAAACTATTGCCAAAGTGACCGATGATATTGGTCGCCGTCAGACCTTCAATACCGCAATTGCGGCTATTATGGAATTGATGAACAAGCTGGCGAAAGCCCCGCAGGAAGGCGAGCAGGATCGTGCCTTGATGCGTGAAGCGCTGCTGGCGGTTGTCCGTATGCTGAACCCGTTCACCCCTCACGCCAGCTTTACGCTGTGGCAGGAGCTGAACGGTGAAGGCGATATCGATAATGCACCGTGGCCGGTGGCGGATGAATCCGCAATGGTGGAAAACACCACGCTGGTCGTTGTTCAGGTTAACGGTAAAGTGCGCGGTAAGATTACTGTTCCGGTTGATGCAACCGAAGAGCAGGTCCGCGAACGTGCCGGCCAGGAACATCTGGTGGCGAAGTATCTTGATGGCGTTACCGTACGTAAAGTGATCTACGTGCCCGGTAAACTGCTGAACCTGGTCGTTGGCTAAGCGCGGGAGGAAGCGTGCGACAACTGGCAACATTACTGTTATCGCTGGCGGTGTTAGTCACCGCCGGCTGTGGTTGGCACCTGCGTAATACCACACAGGTGCCGGAACAGATGAAAACGATGATTTTCGATTCGGGCGATCCTAATGGTCCGCTGAGCCGTGCCATTCGCAATCAGCTGCGTCTTAACGGCGTTGATCTGATCGAACAAGGAACGCTGCGCCAGGATATACCGTCATTCCGCGTATTAAGCTCTACCCTGAGCCAGGATACCGCGTCCATCTTCCAGGATGGCCGTACTGCGGAATACCAGATGGTGATGGAAGTCCATGCCGCGGTTCTGATCCCGGGTAGCGATATTTACCCTATCAGCACCAAGGTCTACCGTTCGTTCTTCGATAACCCGCAGACTGCGCTGGCGAAAGATGCTGAGCAGACCATTATCATTAACGAAATGTATGACAAGGCAGCGGAGCAGCTGATCCGTAAGCTGCCGAGCGTCCACACTGCTGAAAAAGAGAATGCCCTGAAAGCTCAGCCTGGTACTCAACCAGCGGCATCCTCACCACGCGTCTCCACGACGCTGGGTCAGTAATGCTCAGGTTGTACCCTGAACAACTCCGCGCGCAGCTCAATGAAGGGCTGCGCGCGGCGTATCTGCTTCTCGGAAACGATCCGCTGTTGCTGCAGGAGAGCCAGGATGCCGTACGTCAGCTTGCGGCGACCCAGGGCTTTGAGGAGCACCACAGTTTCACGCTGGATAACAGCACCGACTGGCAGGAGATTTTCTCCCTCTGTCAGGCGATGAGCCTGTTTGCCGCCCGGCAAACCCTGCTTATTCAGTTACCGGAAAACGGCCCTAATGCGGGCATCAACGAACAGCTGGCCACGCTGGTCAGTTTGCTGCATAGCGATCTTCTGCTGATTGTTCGCGGCAATAAACTCACCAAAGCCCAGGAAAATGCCGCCTGGTTTACTGCACTGGCAAACCATTCGGTGCTGGTGACCTGCCAGACCCCGGAGCAGGCCCACCTGCCAAAATGGGTCGCGGCCCGGGCTAAGCAGAACAATTTGCAACTGGATGACGCTGCGAATCAGCTGCTCTGTTACTGTTATGAAGGCAATCTGCTGGCTCTGGCCCAGGCCCTTGAGCGGCTGTCTCTGCTCTGGCCGGATGGCAAGCTGACCCTGCCGCGCGTCGAACAGGCGGTTAACGACGCCGCCCATTTCACCCCTTTCCACTGGGTCGATGCCCTGCTCTCTGCGAAGAGCAAGCGCGCCCTGCACATCCTGCAACAGCTGCGTCTTGAAGGCAGTGAGCCGGTGATCCTGCTCAGAACCCTGCAGCGTGAACTGTTGCTGCTCCTGACCCTGAAACGTCAGTCGGCGCACTCCCCCCTGCGTGCGCTGTTTGATAAACACCGGGTCTGGCAGAACCGTCGCGGCATGACCACCGAGGCCCTGAATCGCCTCAGCCCGGATCAGCTGCGCCAGGCCGTTCAACTGCTGACACGCACCGAGCTGACCCTGAAGCAGGATTACGGCCAGTCGATCTGGTCAGAGCTGGAAAGCCTCTCGCTGCTCCTGTGCCACAAAGCGCTGGCCGATATTTTTATAGAAGGTTGAGATGCACTCTCTACAGGCTCTGTTTGGTGGCACCTTTGACCCGATCCACTACGGGCATCTGAAACCGGTCGAAATTCTGGCAAACCAGATTGGCCTGCAGCGGGTCACTATTATGCCGAACAATGTGCCGCCGCACCGCCCACAGCCGGAGGCCAGCGCCGCACAGCGTAAAATGATGCTGGAACTGGCGATTGCCGATAAGCCGCTGTTTCAACTGGATGAGCGTGAGCTGCGCCGGGACAGCCCGTCGTATACCGCGCAGACGTTGCAGGAGTGGCGCGCCGAACAGGGGCCGGAGACACCGCTGGCCTTTATCATCGGCCAGGACTCGCTGCTCACGTTCCCGGGGTGGTATCAGTATCAAACGATCCTCGAAAATAGCCATGTGATCGTTTGTCGCCGCCCGGGCTATGCGCTGACGATGAAAGAGGAGCAGCATCAGCAGTGGCTTGAGGCGCACCTGACGTATCAGGTTGAGGATCTGCATACCCTTCCTGCCGGTAAAATTTTCCTGGCGGAAACGCCGTGGTTTGATATTTCGGCCACGCTGATCCGCCAGCGTCTGCAACAGGGGCTGCCCTGCGATGAGATGTTACCCCTGCCGGTTTTGCGTTACATTCAACAGCAGGGTCTGTATCAGAAAAGCAGCAACTGACTGGGCGCCGGGAGAAAAAGCGCGCCATTCGCGCTCTCGCCATTGACACCCCCGTCCAGGCTGATATCCTCCGCTGCCAGACTTCCCGCCAGCACTGTTTTACAAAAACTGTTTTACAAAAATGGCGATGCAATCTCCGGCATAGGGTGGGATGATACCCGCCTTCGCAGGCCCGTGCGGTGACATTTGTCCCGACACTGCGGCCAGTTCAGGTATACTGACTGGCTACGAATCTACAGTTACTCAATCTCACTCTCCCAGGGGGAAAACTTGCAGGGTAAAGCACTCCAGGATTTTGTTATCGACAAAATTGATGACCTGAAAGGTCAGGACATCATCGCCATCGACGTTCAGGGCAAATCAAGCATCACCGATTGCATGATTATCTGCACCGGTACCTCCACTCGCCACGTTGCTTCCATCGCTGACCATGTTGTTCAGGAATCCCGCGCTGCCGGTATGCTGCCGCTAGGCGTTGAAGGCGAAGCGACCGCTGACTGGGTCGTCGTTGACCTTGGCGATGTGATTGTCCACGTCATGCAGGAAGAGAGCCGTCGCCTGTATGAGGCTGGAAAAACTCTGGGGTTAATGCGTGAAGCTGCAACTGGTAGCCGTCGGCACAAAAATGCCCGATTGGGTACAAACAGGGTTTACCGAATATCTGCGTCGTTTTCCGAAGGATATGCCGTTTGAGCTGGTGGAGATCCCCGCCGGCAAACGCGGCAAAAACGCAGATATCAAACGCATTCTCGATAAAGAGGGTGAACTGATGCTGGCTGCCGCAGGCAAAAACCGCATCGTCACGCTCGATATTCCGGGCAAGCCCTGGGATACACCGCAGCTGGCGCATGAACTGGAGCGCTGGAAGCAGGACGGTCGCGACGTCAGCCTGTTAATTGGCGGTCCAGAGGGATTATCCCCCGCCTGCAAAGCGGCAGCAGAACAGAGTTGGTCTCTCTCCGCGCTGACGCTGCCCCACCCGCTGGTTCGGGTGTTGGTTGCTGAAAGTCTCTATCGCGCGTGGAGCATCACGACTAACCATCCTTATCACCGTGAGTAATGATGACATCCTGGATAAATTAAGCAGCGGATGAAACTACAGAATTCTTTTCGCGACTATACGGCTGAGTCCGCGCTGTTTGTGCGCCGGGCAGTGGTCGCCTTTTTGGGGATTTTGCTGCTGACTGGCGTGCTGATCGCCAACCTCTATAATCTGCAGATTGTCCGTTTTACCGATTACCAGACCCGCTCCAACGAAAACCGCATTAAACTCGTCCCTATCGCCCCAAGCCGCGGCATTATCTACGATCGCAACGGTACGCCACTGGCGTTGAACCGCACGATCTATCAGATTGAAATGATGCCAGAGAAGGTCGATAACGTGCAGCAGACGCTCGAAGCGCTGCGCAGCGTAGTCGATTTGAATGACGACGATATTGCCGCCTTCAAAAAAGAGCGCTCCCGCTCGCATCGCTTCACGTCGATACCGGTAAAAACCAACCTCACCGAGGTGCAGGTAGCCCGTTTCGCCGTGAACCAGTACCGCTTTCCCGGCGTAGAGGTCAAAGGCTACAAGCGCCGCTTCTACCCGTACGGCTCTGCCCTGACGCATGTCATCGGCTATGTCTCGAAAATCAACGATAAAGACGTCGACAGGCTGGACAAAGACGGCAAACTCGCCAACTACGCGGCGACGCACGATATTGGCAAGCTGGGCATTGAGCGCTATTACGAAGAGATTCTCCACGGTCAGACCGGGTATGAAGAGGTTGAAGTCAACAACCGTGGCAGAGTGATCCGTCAGCTGAAAGAGGTGCCACCTCAGGCCGGGCATGACATTTATCTCACCCTGGATCTCAAACTTCAGCAGTATATTGAAACCCTGCTGGCAGGCAGCCGCGCGGCGGTAATTGTGACCGACCCACGTACCGGCAGCATTCTGTCGCTGGTCTCGACGCCGAGCTACGACCCGAACCTGTTCGTCGATGGCATCTCCAGCAAGGACTATTCTGGCCTGCTCAACGACCCTAATACGCCGCTGATCAACCGCGCGACCCAGGGTGTTTATCCCCCGGCCTCAACGGTTAAACCTTATGTGGCCGTGTCGGCGCTCAGCACAGGTGTTATCACCCGTAATACCAGTCTCTTCGACCCGGGTTGGTGGCAGTTGCCTGGCTCGGAAAAACGCTACCGCGACTGGAAGAAGTGGGGCCACGGCCATCTGAACGTCACCAAATCGCTGGAGGAGTCGGCGGATACCTTCTTCTACCAGGTAGCCTATGACATGGGCATTGACCGTCTGTCGGAATGGATGGGCAAATTTGGCTACGGCCACTATACCGGTATCGACTTGTCAGAAGAGCGTTCCGGTAACATGCCAACCCGGGAATGGAAGCAGAAGCGCTTTAAAAAACCGTGGTATCAGGGTGACACAATTCCGGTAGGGATCGGCCAGGGCTACTGGACCGCTACCCCCATCCAGATGAGCAAAGCGCTGATGATCCTTATCAACGACGGGGTGGTAAAAGTGCCGCACCTGCTGATGAGCACCGTTGAAGACGGCAAAAAAGTGCCCTGGGCGCAGCCGCACGAGCCGCCAGTGGGCGATATCCATTCCGGTTACTGGGAAATCGCCAAAGACGGGATGTATGGCGTAGCCAACCGTGCAAACGGTACGGCACACAAATACTTTGCCGGCGCGCCCTATAAAATCGCGGCAAAATCCGGTACCGCCCAGGTGTTTGGCCTGAAAGCCAATGAAACCTATAACGCGCATAAAATTGCTGAACGTCTGCGTGACCATAAGCTGATGATTGCGTTTGCACCATACGAAAACCCGCAGGTCGCCGTGTCGATTATTCTGGAAAACGGCGGTGCAGGCCCGGCGGTCGGTACCATCATGCGCCAGATCCTTGACCACCTCATGCTGGGTGACAACAACACTGACTTGCCGAGTGAAAACCCGGCTACCGCCGGCGCGGAGGACCAATAATCGTGACGGATAATCCGAATAAAAAATCGCTGTGGGACAAGATCCACATCGACCCGGCCATGCTGCTTATCCTGCTGGCGCTGCTGGTTTACAGTGCCCTGGTTATCTGGAGCGCCAGCGGCCAGGATCTCGGCATGACGGAGCGTAAGATCGGCCAGATCACCATGGGTCTGGTCGTCATGGTGGTGATGGCGCAGATCCCACCCCGCGTGTACGAAGGCTGGGCGCCCTATCTCTACATCTTCTGCATCATTCTCCTGGTTGCGGTAGACGCCTTTGGTGCCATCTCGAAAGGCGCGCAGCGCTGGCTCGACCTCGGCATCGTCCGTTTCCAGCCCTCGGAGATTGCGAAAATCGCCGTTCCACTGATGGTGGCGCGCTTCATCAAACCGTGATGTCTGCCCACCGTCGCTGAAAAACACCGCTATCGCACTGGTGCTGATCTTCCTGCCTACGCTGCTGGTAGCCGCGCAGCCGGACCTCGGGACCTCGATTCTGATCGCACTCTCTGGCCTGTTCGTTCTGTTTCCTCTCCGGGCTGAGCTGGCGGCTTATCGGGATTGCCGTGGTATTAGTGGCGGCCTTTATACCGATTCTGTGGTTCTTCCTGATGCACGATTATCAGCGCCAGCGCGTAATGATGTTGTTGGATCCAGAGAGCGACCCGCTCGGAGCAGGCTATCATATTATACAGTCGAAGATTGCAATCGGCTCTGGCGGCCTGCGCGGCAAGGGCTGGCTGCACGGTACGCAGTCGCAGCTTGAGTTTCTGCCCGAACGCCATACCGACTTTATCTTTGCGGTTCTGGCTGAAGAGTTAGGGCTGGTCGGAATTTTAATCCTGCTCGCGCTGTACCTGCTGTTAATCATGCGCGGATTGTGGATTGCCGCCCGGGCACAAACCACCTTTGGCCGCGTTATGGCCGGTGGCTTGATGTTGATTTTATTCGTTTATGTTTTCGTAAATATTGGTATGGTGAGCGGTATTCTGCCGGTGGTAGGCGTACCGCTTCCGCTGGTGAGTTACGGAGGCTCGGCCCTGATCGTTCTGATGGCCGGGTTCGGGATCGTCATGTCGATCCACACACACAGAAAAATGTTGTCAAAAAGCGTATAAGGGGCACGCAATGCGTAAGCAGTGGTCTGGGATCTGCATCGCAGTGAGTTTACTGGCAGCCTGTACAAGTGACGATGGTCAGCAGCAAGCGACCGTCGCACCGCCGCAGCCGGCAGTATGTAATGGTCCGGTGGTTGAGATCAGCGGAGCCGATCCGCGTTTTGAACCCCTGAGCGCCACGGCTAATCAGGATTACGAGCGCGACGGAAAAAGCTACAAAATTGTTCAGGATCCTTCCCGCTTTAGTCAGGCTGGTCTGGCGGCTATTTATGACGCCGAGCCGGGAAGCAACCTGACCGCAAGCGGTGAAGCGTTCGATCCTATGCAGCTCACCGCTGCGCACCCGACGCTGCCGATCCCAAGCTACGCGCGTATCACCAACCTGGCGAATGGCCGAATGATTGTGGTACGTATCAACGATCGTGGCCCTTACGGCAATGACCGCGCGATCTCGCTGTCACGCGCCGCGGCCGACCGTCTGAATACCTCCAACAACACAAAAGTGCGTATCGACCCGATTATTGTTGCTCAGGACGGTTCGCTCTCCGGCCCCGGTATGGCCTGTACCACCGTGGCTAAACAGACTTATGCCCTGCCCGCACGTCCCGATTTGAGTGGCGGTATGGGTAGCGCGTCGTCCGTTTCTGAACCTGCGCCGCAGGGTGACGTACATGCCATCAGTAACGACACGCTGAAAAGCGAAGACACTATGGGCGCACCGGTCAGCAGCGGTGGTTTCCTTGGCGCGCCTACTACCCTCGCCTCCGGCGTGCTGGAAGGCAGCGAACCGCCTGCACCTCAGCCAGTCGTCACCGCGCCGGTGAACCAGACGGCACCGGTCACAGCACCTGTATCTGCTCCGACTCAGGCTCCGGTTACGGCACCTGGTTCTGCTCAGACTCCGGTTACGGCGCCTGTTTCCGCACCCGCACAGGCAGGCGGTTATGTTGTTCAGGTTGGCGCGGTCAGCGATCAGGCCCGTGCCCAACAGTATCAGCAGCGCCTCGGCCAGCAGTTTGCCGTGCCGGGCCGCGTAGAGCAAAATGGTGCGGTATGGCGTATTCAGCTCGGCCCGTTTGCCAGCAAATCTGAGGCCGCAGCCTTGCAGCAACGTCTGCAGAATGAAGCGCAGTTACAGTCATTTATCGCTGTTGCAAAATGATTAATAGGCGGTATCCGAATTGTCAGTTTTTGTCATGATGATTCACACTCTCATGCTTAAAGTCGGATGCCTGCCTGTATAGCATTTGCTATAGTAAGGCACTTTTTTTAATTCCATCACGGATGTCGTTTTTCTGACCATGAAGACCACTTTCTCCGCTCGTTTTATGCAGCGCATGGCGCTCACTACGGCGCTTTGTGCAGCCACGCTCTCTGTTGCTCACGCCGATGACCTGAATATCAAGACCATGATCCCGGGCGTTCCGCAGATCGACGCGGAATCCTACATCCTGATCGATTACAACTCCGGTAAGGTGTTGGCTGAACAGAATGCTGACGCACGACGCGATCCGGCCAGTCTGACTAAAATGATGACCAGCTACGTCATCGGTCAGGCCATGAAAGCAGGTAAATTCAAAGAAACCGACCTGGTAACCATCGGTAACGATGCGTGGGCCACCGGCAACCCGGTATTTAAAGGGTCATCCTTGATGTTCCTGAAACCCGGCATGCAGGTTCCCGTCTCCCAGCTGATCCGTGGTATTAACCTCCAGTCCGGGAACGATGCCTGCGTGGCGATGGCAGACTTTGCAGCGGGCAGCCAGGACGCCTTTGTTGGCCTGATGAACAGCTACGTTTCCGCACTGGGTCTGAAAAACAGCCACTTCCAGACCGTACACGGCCTGGATGCTGACGGTCAGTACTCCTCTGCGCGCGATATGGCGCTGATTGGCCAGGCGCTGATCCGTGACGTACCGAACGAATACACCATCTATAAAGAGAAAGAATTTACCTTTAACGGTATCCGTCAGACCAACCGTAACGGCCTGCTGTGGGATAACAGCCTGAACGTTGACGGCATCAAAACCGGGCATACCGATAAAGCCGGTTACAACCTGGTGGCCTCTGCCACTGAAGGCCAGATGCGTCTGATCTCTGCGGTAATGGGTGGTCGTACTTTCAAAGGGCGTGAAACCGAGAGCAAGAAGTTGCTGACCTGGGGCTTCCGCTTCTTCGAAACGGTAAACCCACTGAAAGCGGGCAAAGAGTTCGCCTCAGAACCGGTCTGGTTTGGTGATAACGACCGCGCCTCTCTGGGCGTCGATAAAGATCTCTACCTGACCATTCCACGCGGTCGCATGAAAGATCTGAAAGCCAGCTATGTGCTGACCGCCAGCGAACTGCACGCTCCGCTGAAGAAAAATCAGGTTGTGGGCACCATCAACTTCCAGCTTGATGGCAAAACCATCGACCAGCGTCCGCTGGTGGTGTTGGATGAAATCCCGGAAGGCAATTTCTTTGGCAAAATCATTTGATTACATTAAATTGATGTTCCATCACTGGTTTGGTTAAAAATTGAACACTTGAAAGTGTGATTTCCATCCCCATATACTATGTAACCTGATAACTCCCACCCGACGTGGGAGTTATTCTTTTTTTGACGTACTGCCGGAGTTGACATGAAAACCAAACTTAACGAACTGCTTGAATTCCCTACTCCTTTTACTTACAAAGTAATGGGGCAGGCGTTGCCTGAGCTGGTTGATCAGGTGGTTGAAGTGGTACAGCGCCATGCGCCAGGCGACTACTCTCCGACGGTGAAACCAAGCAGCAAAGGCAACTACCATTCCGTGTCTATCACCATCACGGCGACGCATATCGAACAAGTTGAGACGCTCTACGAAGAGCTGGGTAACATCGATATCGTTCGCATGGTGCTGTAACACCTTTCGGTTACCCGCATCGCCGGGTAACCTGTTTCTCCTCTGTGATATACTCCCCGCTACAGTTTGTCCCTTCGTTCGGAGATATCGTTTTGTACCAGGATACCATTCTCGTCCGCCAGCTTGGGCTGCAGCCCTATGAACCTGTCTCCCAGGCTATGCATGATTTCACTGACACACGCGACGAGAACACGCCGGATGAGATCTGGCTGGTAGAGCATTTGCCGGTGTTTACCCAGGGTCAGGCCGGAAAAGCAGAGCATCTGTTAATGCCCGGCGATATCCCGGTTATCCAGAGCGATCGTGGGGGCCAGATCACCTACCACGGGCCGGGACAACAGGTGATGTATGTCCTGCTTAACCTGAAGCGCAGAAAGCTCGGGGTACGTGAACTGGTGACGCTGCTTGAACAGACGGTAGTTAATACGCTGGCGGAATTTGATATTGATGCGCACCCGCGGGCAGATGCACCCGGCGTCTATGTCGGCGAAACGAAAATATGTTCCCTTGGTCTGCGGATTCGTAAAGGGTGCTCTTTCCACGGCCTCGCTTTGAATATCAATATGGATCTTTCACCTTTCCAGCGGATCAATCCTTGCGGTTATGCGGGTATGGAAATGGCCCAAATGCGTCAGTGGGTAGAGAACATTACACCGGAAATTGCACGTCCGCATTTGCTTAATGCTTTTTTAGCGCTGCTAAACAATCCACCCCATAAATATATTACTGCTTAATTATCCCGGCAATTTGGCTCATTATTTGATGAGCCATTCTTATTTCAAGGCTTTAAGCTTTACAACAATCCGTACTTTCTATATTTTCAAAATACCTGCAACGCGCTTGCGTATTAGCATTTACCCGTTATCTACTCCGCCAGGGCCAACCGACTGGTATGAATATCGCCTGCGCAAAAATTAGACAAGATGATGAATTTACTTAGAAATGTTGATTATCAAAACTAGTTTAACCACAACAATAAGCACATTATTTAAATTCAACTATTATTTATATTGTGAATAATTAGGGAGAGATCGCGTGGATAATAATAATTCACCAGATAAGCGCTTGAGTGATCCTGGCAGTGAAACAAAACCACAGGTTTTTTCGGACTTTACGCAATATTGACCTTAATTTATTGACGATTTTTGAGGCCGTGTATGTCCACAAAGGGATTGTCAATGCTGCGAAAATTCTGAATCTCACTCCCTCAGCAATAAGTCAGTCCATCCAAAAATTACGCTCAATTTTCCCGATCCGCTGTTTATACGTAAAGGCCAGGGCGTGACGCCGACCGCCTACGCCACGCATCTGCATGAATATATAAGCCAGGGCCTGGAGTCAATTCTTGGAGCGCTGGATTTAACCGGCACCTATGATAAGCAACGCACCATCACTATTGGTACTACCCCGACCGTAGGCGCGCTGGTTTTGCCGCAGATTTACCAGGCCGTGAGAACCCATGCCCCGCATCTGATGCTGCGCAATATTTCGGTCAATGATGCCGAAACCCAGCTCGGCCAGTTTCAGACCGACCTGATCGTGGACAGCAACGCCCTGAATGCCCGGGCCCTAAGCCACAACGTGCTGTTCGCTGACAAACTTCTGCTGATCTGCCGTAAAAACCATCCGGCGCTAAGCCAGGCAGCCACGGTAGATAATCTGGGGAACTACGAACAAACGTTGCTAATGCTAGAGGGACAAAACCTTAACGGATTACGCCAACGTATCAACGACATTTTCCCTGAATGTCTGGTGCACTTCAGCAGTTACAATCTCTTTACGATTGCTGCCCTGATCGGCAGCAGCGATCTGATTGGCATCATCCCGAGCGCCTGTTTAATCTGGTACGTCACTGCTGGCCGCTGGAACAGATCCCCTTCGCCCCGCTCAATGCCGAATGCGTTGAAATCTCGCTGTATTACAACAAACTGAGCTTGCGCGATCCGGTGCTGGAAAATTTGATAAACGTCATCCGCCAGGCCTTCTGATCAGGGGGTATTTCCCTTAAAGCCGCGCAGCCCACATAAAAGGCACTAAACAACAACTATTTTACAATTTGGCGACCGGGCAGGCTGCTTTATCGTCCGTATCAATGATATACTGCCTGTCGTTCGTTCAAAAATAGTTGATAAATACAACATTCCCTTGAATTGAAACGCTTTCCTTCGATTTTCGCAACTGGAAGACGCACGCTATGAGTAAACCCATTGTGATGGAACGCGGTGTTAAATACCGTGATGCCGATAAAATGGCCCTAATCCCGGTTAAAAACGTGGCTACGGAGCGCGAAGCGCTGTTAAGAAAACCGGCCTGGATGAAGATTAAACTTCCGGCGGACTCTTCGCGTATTCAGGGAATTAAAGCAGCGATGCGCAAAAACGGTCTTCACTCCGTTTGCGAAGAGGCCTCCTGCCCGAACCTTGCTGAATGTTTTAACCACGGCACTGCGACTTTCATGATCCTCGGCGCGATTTGTACCCGCCGCTGCCCATTCTGTGACGTTGCCCACGGTCGTCCTGTTACGCCTGACGCTAACGAACCACAGAAACTGGCACAGACTATTGCTGACATGGCCCTGCGTTATGTGGTTATCACCTCTGTTGACCGCGACGATCTGCGCGACGGTGGTGCCCAGCACTTTGCTGACTGTATCTCTGCCATTCGTGAAAAAAGCCCGTCCATCAAAATCGAGACGCTGGTTCCCGACTTCCGTGGCCGTATGGATCGCGCGCTGGATATCCTCAACGCCACGCCACCAGACGTGTTTAACCACAACCTGGAAAACGTACCGCGTCTCTATCGTCAGGTTCGTCCGGGCGCCGATTACAACTGGTCTCTGAAACTGCTGGAGCGTTTTAAAGAAGCGCATCCTGAGATCCCAACCAAATCTGGCCTGATGGGTGGGTCTGGGTGAAACCAACGAAGAGATCATTGAAGTCATGCGCGACCTGCGTCGCCATGGCGTCACCATGCTGACGCTGGGCCAGTATCTGCAGCCAAGCCGTCACCACCTGCCGGTGCAGCGCTACGTAAGCCCTGAAGAGTTTGACGAAATGAAAGCCGAAGCAATGGCGATGGGCTTCACCCATGCAGCCTGCGGCCCGTTCGTTCGTTCGTCCTATCACGCCGATATGCAGGCGAAAGGCGAAGAAGTGAAGTAAACCCGTCACAAACGTTTACAGTTCACCCATAAAAAAACCGGCTTTAGCCGGTTTTTTTCTATCGCAAGCCATTAAGGCGTAGCCGTTACTCTTTGTGGGAGAGTTTTTCGGCAGTGATATCCGCATCGGCGCTTTTCTTCGCCGTGACGTCATCGTCGTTCATCGCCTTTTTAAAGCCTTTGATAGCAGCACCCAGGTCTCCGCCCAGCGTACGTAATTTCTTGGTACCAAACAGCAGGACAACCAGTGCGGCTACCACAAGCAGTTTGGTAATACTAATCTCACCCATAGATACCTTCTTGACGTAAACAGGCTGCGTTTCGCGCCTTAAAAAACCCGACCTTATTAACGGTCATTTGACGCCCGCACACAATAGCAATCTGTAACAAGGTGAATCAAGCGTTGTTTAAAAAACGTCACAACAATTGCGGGGGTGCGAAGCGTCGGTTGCGTAGCACCGGCAACTGCTGACGCGCCAGCGTAATGCGCTGCTGGCTGATCTCCGCTATTAACAGTGCTGGCCCTTCAGCCGCGGCCGCAATGGTTACGCCAAGGGGGTCGATAATGCGGCTCTGACCGATATTCTTGTTACCACACTCCCCTGCTGCTACCACATAGCAGGTAGTATCCAGCGCCCTGGCCGCCAGCAGCGTTGACCAGTGGTGCTCCTTGAGCGGGCCCCCTGACCCATGCCGCAGGCAGAACCAAAACCTCTGCTCCCGCCAGCGCCAGATTCAACGCCATCTCCGGGAAGCGCAAATCGTAGCAGGTCATCAACCCCAAACGGATACCCTCAATTTCAATCAGCGGCGGCACTCTCGTTCCCGCATCCACCAGCCTGGATTCCTGAATATTGAACGCATCGTAAAGATGCAGCTTGGCATACTGCTCAACGATCCTGCCGCCACGCAGGGCGACGAGGGTATTGATCGCCCTGCCCGCGGTGGAGGGGACATGCACCGTCAGCACCGTAGTCAGTTCATTACGGGCGCTCTCTGCCAGCAGCATCGCCAAAAAGCCGCCGTCCAGCGGCTGGGCCGACTTTACCGACAGATCGGGATCGTTGTCATCACGGGCGAGTAGCGCTTCGGGCAGCACCAGCAGCGATGCCCCCTGCGAGGCCGCCTGTGCCATCAGCGAAACGCAAGTTTCGGCATTTTTTTGCCAGTTCGCCGTTACTGCAAATTGTCCAACCGCAACGTACATATTTTCCCCTTGCCGCAAACGGCGTTACACTCTGGATCCTTACACATCAAATAGCAGGTATTGTTCGTGTTTCAACTTCTTTTAGCCGTTTTTATCGGCGGGGGCACAGGAAGCGTGGCGCGCTGGTTGTTGAGGCATGCGGTTTAATCCTCTGCATCAGCAGATCCCGTTCGGAACGCTAACGGCCAACCTTATCGGTGCCTTTATCATTGGGCTGGGGCTGCGTGGTTCAACCGCATGCCCCATCTCGATCCGGTGTGGAAGCTGCTGATCACCACCGGCTTTTGCGGCGGACTGACGACCTTCTCGACGTTCTCGGCCGAGGTGGTGTTTTTGTTGCAGGATGGACGGGCAGCCTGGGCGCTCCTGAACATTGCGGTCAATCTTCTGGGTTCGTTAATGATGACCGCGCTCGCATTTTGGTTAATCTCTGCGGTAAATGCTCACTAAAAGAGACGACCTTAATGTTTGGCTTAATTTTTCTCGGGCACCCTGTCAGCACATACACTGAGGGTGTCGCAATGAAAGAGAAAATAACAAATGTGGGGATGGTTGTACTGAGCATGGCAATCGTTGTCAGTTTTTTTGCGGCTGTACCTGCTCAGCTAAGCCAGAACGAAAAAAACCCGCTCAGGGAGCGGGTTTTGAAATTCTTGCTGGTCTCGTCTGAATTACAGAGCGATGACGTTAGCAGCAGAAGGGCCTTTGGCACCGTTAGTGATTTCAAACTCAACGCGCTGACCTTCAGCCAGGGTTTTGAAACCATTGCTCTGGATTGCAGAGAAGTGTACGAACACGTCTTTGCTGCCATCTTCCGGAGTAATGAAACCGAATCCTTTGGATTCATTAAACCACTTAACGTTACCTTTAATCTTAGACATCAAAATTACCTTTACATGAAAATTGGACACAAATGCTGTGTCGGGTATCAGTACAACAATTGTGAGCGGTTTTGTCCAGCGCCTTTTTGAAGAAAAGTGACAAAAGTCGCGTTAATTTTCTCGCCCCCAATTTTTATCCTTTACACGTCAACAAGTGGCTATTAAATCACCAGTATGTAAAGTTTTTTCAGCTAAAACTGAAAGCGCATCCAGGCGAAGTAGACGTTGCCATTGTTATAGGTTCCCGGGATATAGGTCATCTGAAAAGTGGCCGGGCCATAGCCCACAGAGGCCAGCGGCAGTACCAGCGGAATGGGGATGTAGTTCCAGTTATCGCGCGCCGTCACGGCAGCGGTAAAACCGAGACCCAGATGGAGGTTATCGTCAGCCAGCGGGCGCCAGGTTTTTTCCCAGCCGTAACCCGCGATCGGCTCCCATTTATTATAGGAATCTTTAAACGCCATGGCGTACAGGCCATGCCAGTTACCTTTCTCATCCCAGGCGTGACTGACCAAAGCCCGCGCCCCACGGTCGCTCATTGTAGCGGTCGGTCTTCTTCTTTATCGTAAGCGAAGCGGGCATGCCATGTAATGGCGGGCACATAGAGATCGTAATGCTGGGGGGCTTCCCAGGTCTCGACCATATCGTTATGGATAGTTTTGACCCAGGCTCTCAGGGGGAGGGACATCTTTAGCCATTGCTACAGTCGAAAAAGAGAACTGAGCAAAAATAAAAGGAAATACAATGAAAAACTTATTAATAATTGTCACAACTTTATTACCACTTTACTTTTCGCAGCGTGTTCTTGCCCAGAATAGTGGAATGGCAGCCTGACGACATGGGTGTTTATCTTAATTATTAACGGCAAAAGATAAGAATTCTCCTGGTAAAAGAGCGCGCGCCGGAAAAATACCTCATGAGCAATAAACAAAACCTATACTGATGCAATAATTTATGCGGCGCATGAATAAATAATACAGATATCATCGTCAACCTGACCCTCCCGCCTGCCAGCTGCACAACAATGCGCTACATCATCTCTGCACTGCCCTTCCCGCCTCGCATCCCCGGCAGCATTCGGGCCACGATGGCGACAACGGCCATCACTTTAATAAGGAGCGCACTTTCGTAAAACGCCACAATAAACACTTTATTTTAGCCATCATGATCGCGAACTTAATATATTCACATCCCGCGTAATATAAAGCACAATAATAATATCAAACCTTGCCAACACACCTGACACAAACACTATTTTCCCACCGATAAATCATATTCCAGAACCATAACAACCAGATATCAATAATAAGTCAAAAAGGTAATATCCCCATGAGGATAAGCCCCTCAGGAATAAAGTTAAAAGTCAGCCTGAGCAGCGTCTGGCGCTGGCAAAAGAGACTGGAACATACGCGGGGAAACGCCTGAGACAGAAGTCGTTTTCGATTTATTTCATTTTGTGCGGTGACTGGCTCTCTACAAGCCGTACAGAACTAACCCATGCTCATTCGCGTTGCGGCAGTAGCATAATCGGCCTGAATACTTCTTTAGTAGGCGTTTTATTGATTTTGGTCAGCGAGGCCGGTCCATTATTTCGGCACATTTTTGTCACCTTAACTTTATTGCTAATTATCCTTTCGCTCTGGGGGCGTCGGGACACTGAGGGATCCATGCTAACGTTTATCGAGTTACTGATTGGAGTGGTGGTCATTGTCGGCGTCGCACGCTACATCATCAAAGGCTACTCCGCCACCGGCGTGCTGTTTGTGGGCGGCCTTGTCCTGCTGATTGTCAGCGCCCTGATGGGCCATAAAGTGCTGCCATCCAGCGCCACCAGCACCGGTTACACCGCAACCGACATTGTTGAGTACATCAAAATCCTGCTGATGAGCCGCGGTGGCGATCTGGGGATGTATGATCATTGATGCTCTGTGGGTTTGCCGCCTATATGACGCACATTGGCGCCAACGATATGGTGGTTAAGCTGGCCTCAAAGCCGCTGAGCTATATTAACTCCCCTTACCTGCTGATGATCGCCGCCTATTTCGTCGCCTGTCTGATGTCGCTGGCCGTGTCGTCGGCAACCGGCCTGGGCGTTCTGCTGATGGCCACCCTGTTCCCGGTGATGGTCAACGTGGGGATCAGTCGTGGCGCGGCGGCGGCTATCTGCGCCTCTCCGGCAGCGATTATTCTCTCCCCGACCTCCGGTGACGTGGTGCTGGCCGCCAAAGCCGCCGAGATGCCGCTGATCGGACTTCGCCTTTAAAACCACCCTGCCGATCTCCATTGCCGCTATTCTCGGCATGGCGGTTGCGCACTTCTTCTGGCAGCGTTACCTCGATAAAAAAGAGAACATCTCCCACGAAAGACTCGACGTCAGCGAAATCACCACCACCGCCCCTTCGTTCTACGCCATCCTGCCGTTTACGCCCATCGTTGGGGTGCTGATTTTCGATGGCAAATGGGGGCCGGAGTTGCACATCATCACTATTCTGGGTGATCTGCATGCTGCTGGCGGCGGTGCTGGAGTTTGTTCGCGGCTTCAATACCCAGAAGGTATTTAGCGGCCTGGAAGTGGCGTATCGCGGCATGGCGGATGCCTTCGCTGGCGTGGTGATGCTGCTGGTGGCGGCCGGGGTCTTTGCCCAGGGGCTTAGCACCATCGGCTTTATCCAGAGCCTGATCTCCATCGCCACTTCGTTCGGTTCCGCAAGCATTATCCTGATGATGGTGCTGGTGGTGCTAACCATGCTGGCGGCCGATGACCACCGGTTCCGGTAACGCGCCTTTCTACGCTTTTGTAGAGATGATCCCGAAACTGGCGCACTCCTCCGGTATTAACCCGGCCTATCTCACCATCCCAATGCTGCAGGCTTCCAACCTGGGCCGTACCATCTCCCCGGTCTCCGGCGTGGTCGTGGCCGTCGCCGGGATGGCAAAAATCTCGCCTTTCGAAGTGGTAAAACGCACATCCGTGCCGGTCCTCGTGGGCCTGGTCATCGTCATTATCGCCACAGAGGTATTGGTGCCAGGCACTGCTGTGGGTTAAGGCACACTACAGCATAAAGCGCCTACGGGCGCTTTTTGTGCTTTAATAATCCCCAGCAATATTTTGCTTTCAATCATCAGGAATAGACATGTTCAGAAAGGATCTCGTTTTGCCTGCCAGCGCAACCGCCGTGGTGCTGTGCGCCTTTGCGGCGCAGGCTGCCCCGCTTCAGGCAACACAATATGCGGATTTTGATCGCTACGTGCTGGCGCTCTCATGGCAGTCCGGCTTTTTGCCAGAGCCTGCACGATCGCAACCGCGACGCGCCCGACGAATGTCGCCTGCAAAAAGAGCGTGATGATAAAACAACGATCCTCACCGTTCATGGTCTGTGGCCGGGCTTACCAAAATCCATCGCCGCACGCGGAGTCGACGATCGCCGCTGGATGCGCTATGGCTGCGCAACCCGCCCCATTCCCAATATGCCGGAGGCAAAAGCCAGCCGTAAATGCGATGCCGCAGAGACCGGATTATCGCTGACGGGTGCCGCGAAGCTGAACGAGGTGATGCCTGGCGCAGGCGGCAATTCCTGCCTGGAACGTTATGAATATGCCAAACACGGCGTCTGCTTCGGCTTCGATCCCGACGCCTATTTCAGCACCATGGTGCGGATGAATCAGGAAGTGAAGGCCAGCCCGCTTGGGCAGTTCCTGGCGGCAAATTACGGCAAAACCGTCAGCCGCAGCGCGTTCGACGCCGCGGTAGCCAAAAGCTGGGGGCCGGAGACGGTGAAAGCCGTTAAACTCAGCTGTAGCGGCAAGCCAGCCTATCTTACCGAAGTGCAGCTCACGCTCACCGCAGCCAGCATCAACGCCCCGCTGGCGACCCCCTCGTTCATTGCCCAACCGCATCCGGGTAACTGCGGCAAGCAATTTGTGATCGACAAGATCGGCTACTGAGGTTGGCTCATCCTTTTCGGGCGTCCGGGCGTACCAGATCAAAACGCTGATCCTCACCGATGGCGAAGTACGCCGTCGGCCCCCCGGCGCGCAGGACCGGCTGCGCTTTCGCCGTCTGGTAAATGCCGTCCTGCAGCAGGCTTTCATCAATGTGGATCCCGACCACCTCCCCCAGCACCAGCCAGGTATCGATTGAATCGCCGTTCGCCGCCGTCAGCTGGATGCACTGCGACAGGCGGCACTCAAAGTTGACCGGGCTTTGCGCCACGAGCGGGACTTTCACCACCCGGCTTTCGGCTTTGGTCAGCCCGGCACGTAAAAACTCATCCTCGCCGTGGGGCAGGCTGGCGGAGGTTTCATTCATGGCGCTGGCCAGTTCCCGGGTGGTGAGATTCCAGACAAACTCCCGGTCTCGACAATATTGTGCACGCTGTCTTTCCAGCCCGTGCTGGCGAAACCGATAATGGCGGATGGTAGTTAAAGCAGTTGAAGAAGCTATACGGCGCCAGGTTAGGCCGTCCTTCAGTATCGCAGGAGGCAATCCAGCAATCGGGCGGGGTCCAACAATCGCGTTTAATGGATCATGCGGCAGGCCGTGTCCCTGGGAAGGTTGATAAAAATACATAACGCTCTCTGGAAATTGAGGAATAAAAACTGGCAGGCACGGATTACGCTTCGCTCATCCCCCTACCCCAAGGGGATCAGCGTAACGCAATCCGTAGAAAAGTAAGACTGAATAAAGTGCGACAGTCTTCGTTGTTCTGCTGTTATGGGTGTTTCACGCGACATAACTTGCGCCTTAAAAGAATAATCCAGATTGACGAAGATTCACCTTTTTCGCCTGAATTTCATACTAACGACCCAGTAATGGCCGTTGGATTAAATCCACGCCATGAATGTGACAAGCATCACTTCAAACCGGGCACAGACTCAGTATTATCAGACAGAGTTGAACCCTCGCTACCGGATGGCGAGGGTTTTCTTTTGGCATCTCTTCTGCGGTTGTCGCAGCATTAACGACATGGAGTAAATAATGTCCAGACCCACAATCATCATTAACGAACTCGATGCTGAGCGTATTTGACCGCCTGCTGGAGCAGCCGGCCCTTTGCCTCGCTTGCCTATCGCCAGCGCCTGAACGACGAGCTGGATCGCGCGCAGATGTGTTGCGCCGCAGGACATGCCCGCTAACGTGGTGACTATGAACAGTCAGGTAAAATTTCGCGATTTTGACCACCGGCGAGGTGCGCACCCGCACGCTGGTCTATCCGGCGCAGATGACCGACAGCAGTACACAACTGTCGGTTATGGCACCGGTAGGTGCTGCGCTGATTGGCCTGCGGTACTGGCGATACCATCCACTGGGAACTGCCCGGGCGGTACCGCCACGCATCTGGAAGTGCTGGAAACTTGTTCTGGCAGCCTGAAGCGGCGGGCGAATACCTGCGCTAATCCCATCTGAAACAAGCGTTTAACCCGCTTTTGCCAGAGGATGCCAGGGCATCCTCTTTCCGCGTTTTCTACTGTCAGATAACGCCGCCCGGTACAGGGATTGACCAGCCCGGTAACCCGCTCTTTTGCCACTTCTGCGCTTTTGCGCGCCGGGTACCAGGATAATTTTTTCGGCAATCTTCCTGACGTTTCTCAAAGATTTCGTAGCCACGAGCCGCCTCTTTCAAACGGCATATAGTGGGTCACGATTCTCCTCCGGTTTAAGCAGCCCCTGTTCAATCAACGGCAACAGTTCGCCGAGGCCAGGCGTGAACGTTGGTCTGCCCCATTTTTAAAGGTGAGTCCTTTGTCGAAGGCATCGCCAAACAGGAAACCGTGAATAAACCCAGCATAGACGCCGGGGACGCTGACAATACCCCCGCGCCTTACCGCGGCGATACACTGCCGCAGGGCTTTACCGCTGCTACCTTCGAGCTTGAGGTTTGTCAGCACCGGTTTCGGTCGTGCTCCCTTTTCGCCTCAAAGCCGACCGCATCAATCACCGCGTCCACCCCACGCTGGCCACGGGTCTGCTCGATAATTTTTTCTGCGGCATCGTCGTCGCGGTCAAAATTGATTGGATCGCGCCGTAACGGTCCTGGGCAAAACGCAGCCGGTAGTCGTGATGATCGACAATAAAAATCTGCTTCAGCCCCGAGATAGCGTGCGCAGGCGACGGTCAAAAGCCCCACCGGCCCGGCACCGAACACCGCGACGCTGCTGCCCTGTGTAATCTGGGCATTTTTGGCCGCCTGCCAGGCGGTAGGCAGGATGTTCCGAAAGGAACAGCGCTTTTATCATCTGACAGCACCGGCGGCACCTTAAAAGGCCCGACATTGCCTTTTGGCACGCGAACATATTCCGCCTGGCCGCCGGGTACGCCACCGTACAGATGGCTGTAAACCAAAGAGCGCAGCCGGAGGTGGGATCTGTTTTTTATTCAGGGTCGCGCCACGCCCAAGTGGTTGGTACTTTTCGCAGGCGGCATATTGCTGCATACGGCAGAAAAAGCAGTCGCCGCAGGCAATGACAAAGGGGATCACCACCCGGTCGCCTTTCGCGAGATTTTTCACGTCGCGCCCGGTCTCCACCACTTCGCCCATAAACTCATGGCCGAAGATATCACCATGTTCAACCTTAGGTATCTTCCCGCGATAAAGATGCAAATCAGAACCGCAGATCGCAGTTGCTGTGATGCGCAGAATGATATCGTCAGCTTGGCTCGATGGCCGGATCGGGTACCGTTTCAACCTTAACGCTGTGTGGTCCGTGATACGTCAATGCTTTCATTCGACCTCCGGTTTCAGAGAAAAAATGCGGGTTTACCTTAAAAGGGTAGCCATCAGCGGGGATATACCGGGGAATTGTGAGGCTTTTGGGATTAATCCTGGATGTGAAGCGTTACGGCAAAAGGCCGACAAACGAGGCGATATAAAAAAGTGTCAAGCGAGCTATCAGAATCCAAATATATTTTGTGTTTGAATGGATTAAGCGTAAATAAACAAGGAGAAACGGTTATGTACCAGACAATTATCATGCCGGTGGATGTTTTCGAGATGGAATTGAGCGATAAGGCGATCCGCCACGCTGAATTCCTGGCCCAGCAGGATGGCATTATTCACTTACTGCACGTTTTACCTGGCTCTTCCAGCTTTGGTTTGCATCGCTTCGCCGCCGATATGCGCCGCTTCGAGGATCATATTCAACACGAGGCACAAACCCGGCTGAAGACAATGGTGAGCCATTTCAGCATCGACCCGTCGCGGATCCGAACCCATGTCAGTTTTGGTAACGTCCGTGACGTGGTAAATGAGGTGGCCAGCGAGCTGAAAGCCGATATCGTGGTGATCGGGTCGCGTAACCCGTCTATCTCCACTCACCTGCTTGGCTCCAACGCCTCCAGCGTGATCCGCCACGCTTATATTCCGGTGCTGGTGGTGAGATAAAAAAAGAGGGTTGCGTAATCTGCCCCTCTCCACCCATCAGCCTGGCACCAACGCCGCCAGCGCGATTCCGCCACGCTTACAGCCCGGTGCGGGTGGTGAGATAAAAAAGAGGGCCACGCAACCCGTCCCTCTCCACCCACCGGCCTGGCGCCAACCCCGCCAGCGCGATCCGCCACGCTTACAGTCCGGTGGCAGGTCGTGAGATAAAAAAAAGAGGCTACCGTCAGGTAGCCTCTGTGTTTTGCAGGTGTAGTCTTACGTTCTTATGCTTTGGTGCGAATCAGATGATCGAAGGCGCTCAGGGAGGCTTTCGCCCCTTCGCCGGTCGCGATGATAATCTGTTTGTACGGTACGGTGGTGCAGTCGCCCGCCGCAAAACACGCCCTTCACGCTGGTTTCACATTTGGCATCGATGATGATCTCGCCCATGCGGTTACGCTCAATCGCGCCTTCCAGCCAGGTGGTGTTAGGCAGCAGACCAATCTGAACGAAGATCCCGGCCAACGCGACGCTGTGCACATCCCCGCTCACGCGGTCACGGTACTCAAGACCGGTCACTTTGCTGCCGTCGCCTTTCACTTCGGTGGTCTGCGCGTTCAGGATGATATCGACGTTTTTCAGGCTGCGCACTTTATCCTGCAGAACCCTGGTCGGCCTTCATCTCTGGCGCGAATTCCAGCAGCGTAACGTGTTCAACAATGCCCGCCAGGTCAATTGCCGCTTCCACACCGGAGTTACCGCCGCCAATCACCGCAACGCGCTTGCCTTTAAACAGCGGGCCGTCGCAGTGCGGGCAGTAGGTGACGCCTTTGGTGCGATACTGATCTTCGCCAGGCACGTTCATGTTGCGCCATTTGGCACCGGTAGCAATGATGATGCTGCGCGCTTTCAGCACCGCGCCAGAGGCGGTTTCAATCTCATGGAAGCCGCCTTCCTGCGCCGCCGGCACCAGCTTGCTGGCGCTCTGGCTGTCGATCACATCCACTTCATAGTCGTTGACGTGCGCTTTCAGCGCGCCAGCCAGTTTTTGACCTTCGGTTTTTGGCACGGAGATATAGTTTTCGATATCGACAGTATCCAGCACCTGGCCGCCAAAACGTTCGCCCATCAGACCGGTACGAATGCCTTTACGGGCAGAGTAAACCGCTGCCGCCGCACCCGCCGGGCCGGAGCCAACGATCAGCACATCATAGGCATCACGCTTGTTTAGCTCTTCAGCAGCGCGTTTTTCAGCGCCGGTGTCCACTTTGGCGACGATCTCTGTCAGTGTCATACGACCCTGTCCAAACTCTTTGCCGTTCACAAACACGGCCGGAACGCCCATCACGTTGCGATCGGTGATTTCGTTCTGGAACACGCCGCCGTCAATCGCGGTATGTTTGATGCGTGGGTTCAGCACCGCCATCAGGTTCAGGGCCTGCACTACGTCCGGGCAGTTGTGGCAGGAGAGCGAGTAGTAAGTTTCAAATTCAAAATCACCCTCGATATCGCGGATCTGCTCCAGCAGCGCCTGCGCCTCTTTCGACGGATGACCACCGGTCCACAGCAGCGCCAGCACCAGTGAAGTAAATTCGTGTCCCAACGGGGAACCGGCAAAGCGCGGACCCTGAGTAGAGCCTGGGTTTGGTGATCAGGAAGGACGGCTTGCGCACCGGCAGGCTGTTATCTTCCTTGAAGGTCACTTTCTCAGACAGTTCGGCAATTTCTGCCAGCAGTTCCTTGATTTCTGCCGATTTAGCGCTGTCGTCCAGCGTGGCAATCAGCTCAACAGGTTTGGTCAGCTTCTCAAGGTAGGCTTTGAGCTGGGTTTTCATATTTGTGTCGAGCATTATTCATCTCCTGCTTAAAAAACATCATCATGCAAGCGGCCTTATCCGGGCTGCCTGAATGCAACTTGCATCATGGTGCTGGAATGAAATGGGCGCAGATGCGCCCATTGATACCGGGTGGCACGTCGTTTACCCGGCCTACGGTTGTGTAGGCCCGTGCAAGCCGAGCGCCGCCGGGCATTGCAGACGAATTTCCAAGGTGGTTCGCGTCAGCGCAAGGCGGCTAGCCTGTGAGTCCCCGGCGCTTACAGAAGTAAGAGACCGGGGCGAGCAGGCGACGCCAACACCGCTATGGCGCGAAATACGACGGAAATTTAGATTTTGCCGACCAGGTCCAGAGATGGAGCCAGAGTCGCGTCGCCTTCTTTCCATTTCGCCGGGCACACTTCGCCTGGGTGAGAAGCAACATACTGAGCCGCTTTGATTTTGCGCAGCAGGTCGGATGCGTCACGGCCAATACCTTCAGCGGTAACTTCGATGGCCTGGATGATGCCCTGCGGGTCAACGATAAAGGTGCCACGGTCGGCCAGACCTTCGTCTTCACGCATGTTTTCAAAGTTACGGGTCAGGGCGCCAGTCGGGTCACCGATCATCGCGTATTTGATTTTCGCGATGGTTTCAGAGCTGCTGTGCCATGCTTTGTGGGTGAAGTGGGTGTCAGTAGAGACAGAGTAAACGTCTACGCCCAGCTTCTGCAGTTCTTCGTAGTGATCTGCAACGTCACCCAGTTCGGTCGGGCAGACGAAAGTGAAGTCAGCCGGATAGAAGAAGAACACGCTCCAGCGGCCTTCGGTATCTTTCTCAGTGATCTCTACGAAGTCACCGTTTTTGAACGCCTGGTTTTTGAAAGGTTTAATCTTGGTATTAATTAAAGACATCTGTACTTCCTCCGTGTTTTCGTTGAAAGCTAAGGTAACGAACTTTTCATAAACGGGCTAATGCGTTTGCTTTATCAAATCAATCAGCAATACCTAACAACGTCTGACGCATAATGGGATTAACAAAAGTAAAAAGGCCACCTTAACGGCGGCCCTGTTACCTGAAAGACCCGGGGGTCTCTTCAGAGCCAGCCAAGGCTGGCGATGCGTTGCGCTCTACATTACCTTTCGCAAGGTCGTAACAGCGTCGTCGATTACACCACCCACCCCGATAAAGGGCAATTAGCAAAGACGTTGTAATACCTATGATTGTGATAGGTTTTATCTAACCCCTTTGTTGTCATTGATTCAGATAGCAGGCATACCAGGATGCGGTTGGGGAAAATGCCGATCGGCGTGCCGCCCTGTTTAAAATGCAGAAAGCTCATCAGTCAGGCACGGTACGCCAGGAATAACCAGATTGAATTACATCAGGTTGTTAGATTAACGGACAGAGACCAACTTAATATGATGATGAGTGCGTCTTAATACTGTAGTGGCGGCAGAATATCAACTATTCCGCACGCTTTTTTCAGATAAAAATCATCCCACCAAAGGCTACGCGTTTATTTCATTAATCTGCATCCATGATATATTAAGATTGAATTTAAATTCAGTTAAGTTATTCAATCCATTGGATGGTGAATGGCTGACTAACTTCTATAATTATTGTGTATAAGAATGCGGTAACAGCACAGCTTATCAGGATGAACAATGGCTAATCTTTACGATCTGAAAAAATTCGACCTTAACCTGCTGGTCATTTTTGAATGTATTTACCAGCACCTCAGTATCAGCAAAGCGGCGGAAACGCTTTTTATTACCCCTTCCGCGGTGAGTCAGTCTCTGCAACGATTACGTAATCAGCTTAACGACCCGCTGTTTATCCGTTCCGGGAAAGGGATCACGCCGACCACGGTAGGGACCAATCTGCACATTCATCTGGAACAAAACCTGAACCAGCTGGAGCAAACCATCAATATTATGCATGGCAGTAAACTGACAAAGAACTTTGTTATCTACTGCCCGCAGTTGGTCACACCGCAGGTGATGCTCGAGCCAATGAAGCGCCTGATGGACCTGCATAATTATGAAATTGAGCTGCACGATCTCCTGCTTGCGCCGGACTCCACAGAGAGCCTGCTGGCCTACCGTAAGGCAGATTTAGTGTTCTCCTTTGCACCGGTTCAGAATCGTTCTATCGTCTGCACCCCGTTCAAAACCCTGCCGTTCACCCTTGTCTGCCGTAATGACCATCCGCGCATAAACGGCAAAATTGAAATCGAGGACCTGCTACAGGAAAAGTTCACTGCATTCTTGAGTGAGGAACCTGGCGTAAAAGATTACCAGCAAAAAATGAATCATAAATTGTCGGAAAGAAATATCGTGTTCAGAAGCGACTCTTTTATGTCAATCCTGGCCATGATAAGCGCCTCAGATTTAGTGGGTGTTGCACCTGAAACAACCTTTGAACAATTTGGCAAAGTGCTGAATTTAAAACGCGTCGAGGTCGATTATAAATTGCCTCCCGTTGAAATTTACATGATGTATAACCGCTCCGCGTTAAACAGTCCGGTATTTGCAGATTTTATTGAAAACAGCCTGGCGTAAAAAAGCCCGTATTTCGTGTTTAAAATAACGGGCCACTGTAAAGCGAGCCTGATGACTCACTGCTTAAATCAAATTGCCGCCAGGCGCTCGGCTGCCGCCCGCAGCGTAGCCTCCTGTTTGGCGAAGCAGAGACGTATCAGTTTGTGGGGGAACGGGTCGGCACAAAATACCGATAACGGTATTGCCGCCACGCCTACCTCTTTGGTGAGCCACTGGCAAAAACTGACATCATCCAGATCGGAAATGGCGCTGTAGTCAGCCAGCAGGAAATAGGTGCCCTCGCAGGGTAAAATTTTCAGCCGGCTGGCGCTCAGCGCGTCGATAAACAGATCCCGACGGGCGCGGTAAAAGTCCGGCAGCTCACGGTAATGTTCCGGCTGGTTACGCAGCATATCGGCAATCGCCAGCTGTGCCGGGGTGTTGACCGCAAAGGTCAGGAACTGATGCACCTTGCGCAGCTCGGCGCTGATCGCCGCCGGTGCCACACAATACCCCACCTTCCAGCCGGTCATGTGGAAGGTTTTACCAAAGGATGAGACGGCAATCGCCCGCTCACGCAGCTGAGGATGGGCCAGCACACTGGCATGTCCCGCATCGGCAAAACAGATGTGCTCGTACACTTCATCGCTCAGGACGTAGATTTCACGCTCCGCAATAGCCTGCCACAGCGCAGCAAAATCCTCCTGCTGCCAGACCGTTGCCGACGGGTTATGCGGCGTATTCAAAATCACCAGCCGGGTTTTATCGCTCAGCAGCCCTGCAAAAGCCTGCCAGTCCGGGCGGAAATGCGGTGGCTGGAGCGCCACGCGCTTCACCACGCCACCGGACAATTCAATCGCCGGGGCATAGCTGTCGTAGCTCGGGTCAAAGCAGATCACCTCATCGCCGGTACGCACCAGGGCAGTAATCGCCGCATACAGCGCTTCGGTCGCCCCTGCGGTGACGGTGATCTCACTGTTTGCATCCGGTTGATAGCCATACAACTCTGCGGTTTTGTCGGCAATCGCCTCGCGCAGCGGCTGCGCCCCGGTCATCGGTGCATACTGGTTCGCGCCGTTTGCCACATGGTAAGCCAGCCGTTGTTGCAGATAATCCGGGCCATCGAAATCGGGAAAACCTTGCGACAGATTAATCGCCTTATGCTGCTGCGCCAGGGCACTCATCTGCGTGAAGATGGTGGTGCCGAGACCGGGTAGTTTACTCTGTGGAATCAACGGGTTATTGCTCATTTCAACGGACCTGTATGTAATACATATGTTGCTGCCACTATAACACGATGTTAGTATTTGGCAATCAAGACGCTTAGACGTCTAAACCATAATGATATTCCTGGCCGAAGAGGTAAGAAGGATGACAGACAACCTGCAACTCACATCCCTGGTCGATGCCTGCCATTGGATCGGCGCAAAAGGCTGGGCACCCGCCACTGGCGGCAACATGTCCGTGCGTCAGGACGATACCTGGTGCTGGCTCAGCGAATCCGGTAAAGACAAAGGTAGCCTGACGCCCGATGACTTCCTGCAGGTTGAAATTGCCACCAACCGCGCCCCCCTCCGGGCGAAAACCTTCCGCAGAAACCGGCCTGCACACGCTGGTCTATCGCCTCTTCCCCACGGCGAACGCAGTGCTGCATGTCCATACGGTGAACGCAACGGTGCTGTCGCGACTGGTCAAAGAGCCGGAGCTACACCTCAGCGGCTTTGAGATGCAGAAGTCACTCAGCGGCCAGACCAGCCACCTTGATACCGTGCCCATTGCCGTGTTCGATAACGACCAGGACATTGACGCCCTCGCCTCCCGAATCGCCGATTACGCCCGGCAACGTCCGCTTAATTATGGTTTTCTTCTGCGCGGTCATGGCTTAACCTGCTGGGGACACGACGTGGCAGAAGCCCGGCGTCACCTTGAAGGCCTCGAATTCCTGTTCGAGTGCGAGATGCGTTTACGACAACTGGAGAGAGTATGATTCGCGCGATTGTGACGGATATTGAAGGCACCACCAGCGATATCCGTTTTGTCCACAATGTCCTGTTCCCTTATGCACGCGAGCGGCTGGCGGCTTTTGTCAGCGCGCAGCAGTATGCCGAACCGGTCAACACCATTCTGGACAATCTGCGCGAAGAGATTGCTCAGCCGCAGGCCAGCACCAACGACCTGATCGCCACCCTGTTCGCCTTTATGGATGAGGATCGCAAATCAACGGCGCTGAAAGCCCTGCAGGGGATCATCTGGCAGGATGGCTACGTCAACGGTGATTTCACCGGCCATCTCTACCCGGACGTGCTGCCCGCGCTGGAAAAATGGAAGTCGCAGGGCATTGATCTCTATGTTTATTCCTCGGGATCGGTGGCGGCGCAAAAACTGTTATTTGGCTACAGCGACGAAGGTGATATTACTCATCTGTTCAGCGGCTATTTCGATACCCATATTGGCGCCAAGCGCGACGTGCAGTCTTATCAGAATATTGCGGCACAGATTAACCTTGCCCCCTCGCAGATCCTGTTCCTGTCAGATATTCATCAGGAGCTGGACGCCGCTGAGCAGGCCGGTTTTCGCACCCTGCAACTGATTCGCGGCGATGACGACGGCGCCAGCCATCATCATCAGGTGCACCAGTTCGACGACATCAACCCGGAGCAGATCCCTTCATGAGCGCATTGACCATTTTTTCCGATAAAGAGGCCAGCGAGCCGCAGTGGCACAGCACCGACCCAGAGGCGATCCAGCAGCAGCTGAATGCCCGTGGCGTTCGCTTTGAACGCTGGGAAGCCGACCGCGACTTAGGCCAGGATCCGGCAGCCGACACGGTGATTAATGCTTACCAGCACGCCATCGACAAGCTGGTGGCAGAAAAAGGCTACCAGAGCTGGGACGTGATCAGCCTGCGTGCGGATAACCCACAAAAAGAGGCCCTGCGCGCGAAGTTTCTCAATGAACATACGCATGGCGAAGATGAAGTGCGTTTCTTTGTCGAAGGCGCCGGGCTGTTCTGCCTGCACATTGATGACCAGGTGTATCAGGTTCTGTGCGAGAAAAACGATCTGATCTCCGTACCCGCCGGCACACCGCACTGGTTTGATATGGGTTCCGAGCCGAACTTCACTGCCATCCGTATTTTTGATAATCCGGAAGGCTGGGTGGCGCAGTTCACCGGCGATGCGATCGCGGATGCGTATCCAAGATTACCTTAACGTTTTTTCCCTCTCCCCTTTGCTGAGGGATCCCCACAAAAAATAGGCACGGTCGGCCCCCTCTCCTGATATTGGCTCGGTCGGCCCCCTCTCCCCTTTGGGGAGAGGGCTGGGGTGAGGGGTACAGCGGCTCAGGCGGCGGTTCCGTTCACCTTACGTTCTGCACTTCTCTGTCAGCCCGCGTCACCCGTGAACGTGTGAAGGGGGCTCGCCGCCGCCCCCTTCACAATCCCGGCTCCCGGCAAAGAAAATCGCCGCTTCGCGGTGCACTCAGCTTATTCCTCCAGGCTTTCGGGTCGGGCACCAGCCTGCATCCCTGCAGGCTATGCCCTCTCGGCGCGTCCCTGCGCCTCGCCCCGGCCTTCCGGAAACGCTTCGTCGATTTTCAGCCGGACAGGGGAGTCGCTGTAAGTCATTTATAATATTGTGATTATTTCATTGCTGTAAGGGCAATAAAATGACTGGGGATCCCTCCCCCCGTGGCAGAGAGTCATCGCCAGGGAATATCAGCCCATACGCTCCCCAAAAACCCCCTTCGCCACCTCTTCCGGCGTCACAACCCCGCTATCCAGCACCCAGCCACTGATCAGTGCCGCAGGCGTGACGTCAAACGCCGGGTTATACACCTGCGCGTCAACCGGTGCCCACTGCACCGCCCCAAAGCTCCCCGCCACACCGGTCACTTCCCGGGCATCGCGCTGCTCAATGGGGATGGCCTCGCCGTTCGGGCACGCGGGATCGAGGGTGGTTTGAGGGGCCGCCACGTAAAACGGAATACCGTGGAATTTCGCCAGCACCGCCAGGGAATAGGTGCCGATTTTGTTCGCCACATCGCCGTTGGCGGCAATGCGATCCGCCCCGACCCATACCGCATCCACCTGCCCTTGCGCCATCAGACTGGCGGCCATGGAGTCGGTGATTAACTGATAAGGAACGCCCAGCTCGCCTAACTCCCAGGCGGTTAACCTTCCGCCCTGCAACAGCGGACGGGTTTCATCCACCCAGACGTGGCTGACATTGCCCTGCTGATGCGCGAAAGCAATCACGCCCAGCGCGGTACCCACGCCTGCGGTCGCCAGCCCGCCGGTATTGCAGTGGGTCAGCAGGCGGCTGCCCGGCGTCACCAGCGCGCTCCCGGCGCGGGCAATGGCATCGCAAAGCCGCTTGTCTTCGTCGATCAGGCGCAGCGCCTCAGCCACCAGCGCCGGAACATAATCCTCCTGCCACAAACGCCTGTTTCATGCGGTCGAGGTTGTTCATCAGATTCACCGCCGTCGGGCGCGCGGCACGCAGGGTCTCCAGCGCCACCGCCAGCGCGTCCCGGTTATGGCCGTTTTCCGCCAGCAGCGCCAGGAGCAGGCTGGCAGAGAGACCAATCAGCGGCGCACCCCCGCACGCGCAGGGCGTGAATATGCCCCACCAGGGCGTCAACCGTCGAGGCATCCAGCCAGCGTTTCTCCTGCGGAAGCGCCTGTTGATCGAGAATAAATAGCTGATTTTCCGTCACCCGCAGGCTGGTCGTCTGTAATCTCTGCATGTCGTTAATTCTCTGTTGCGTTGTTGTAGCACATTGTGTCAGGATAAAATTCAGATGTATAGACGTCTAAATGTCTTTATTACCGGAACAGATGAGGAACTGGCAATGTCGCAATACCGTACCTTTACCGCTCATGACGCCGTGGCCTACGCCCAACAATTTGGCGGCCTTGAAGATCCCTCGTCACTGGTGGAGGCGCAGGAGGTGGGCGACGGCAACCTTAATCTGGTATTTAAGATTTTCGACAGTGCGGGCGTAAGCCGCATCATCGTTAAGCAGGCCCTGCCCTACGTGCGCTGTGTGGGGGAATCCTGGCCGCTGACGCTGGACCGCGCCCGTCTCGAAGCACAAACCCTGGTAGAGCACTATCAGCACAGCCCGCAGCACACGGTGAAGATCCACCACTTCGACCCGGAACTGGCGGTGATGGTGATGGAAGATCTCTCCAGCCATAAAATCTGGCGCGGCGAGCTGATCAACAATGTTTATTACCCCCAGGCGGCCCGTCAGCTGGGGGAATACCTGGCCCACACCCTGTTCCACTCCAGCGATTTTTACCTGCATCCCCACGCCAAAAAGGCGCAGGTGGCGCAGTTCATCAACCCGGAAATGTGCGAGATCACCGAAGATCTGTTCTTCAACGATCCGTACCAGATCCACGAGCGCAATAACTACCCGGCGGCGCTGGAAAACGACGTCGCCGCCCTGCGCAATGACCATCAGCTGAAGATTGCCGTCGCCGCCCTGAAGCACCGTTTCTTCTCCCAGGCCGAAGCACTGCTGCACGGCGATATCCACAGCGGCTCGATTTTTGTTGCCGAGGGGAGTCTGAAAGCCATTGACGCAGAGTTCGGCTATTTCGGCCCGATTGGGTTTGATATCGGCACGGCGATCGGCAACCTGCTGCTTAACTTCTGCGGCCTGCCGGGTCACCTGGGCATTCGCGATGCGGCGGCCGGTCGTGAACAACGCCTGATCGATATCCAGCAGCTGTGGACCACCTTCGCGGAACGTTTCCAGGCCCTGGCGGCGGAAAAATCCCGGGATGCAGCCCTCAGCGTGCCGGGCTACGCCAGCGCGTTTCTGAAGAAGGTCTGGCAGGATGCGATTGGCTTCTGCGGCACCGAACTTATACGCCGCAGCGTCGGCCTGTCCCACGTGGCGGATATCGATTCTATCCGCGACGACGAGATGCGCCACGAATGCCTGCGCCACGCCATCACCCTCGGTAAGGCGTTGATTGTGATTGCCGACCGTATCGACAGCGTGGATGAGCTGGTGGCGCGGGTGCGTCAGTACAGCTAAGTGCAGGCGCGACACTTACCGGGCCTCTCTCACAGAGAGAGACCCGGCGTAAAAACATCACACCGCACTCATCCCAGATACTCAATCACCGACAATCCGCCGTTGTAATCCGTGCTGTAGATAATTCCCTGCGCATCCACAAACACATCGCAGGACTGGATCACCTGCGGGCGATTGGGCCGGGTATCCATCATCTTCTCTGGCGCCGCGGGCACCAGCGCCGCGGTTTCGACCGGACGGTACGGGTCCGAAATGTCATAGGCGCGGACGCCTGCATTTTGATAGGTCGCGAAAATCAACGTTGAGCTGATAAAACTGCCGGGGCGGTTTTCATGCAGGTTATGCGGCCCGAAGTGCGCCCCTTTCGCCACGTAATCCCGCTCGTTGGGCTGCGGGAAGGTGGCAATACTCACCGGGTTCGACGGCTCGCGAATATCAAACAGCCAGATCAGCTTTTCGCCATCCTCCTGATTGTCGAGCACCGCTTCGTCCAGCACCACCAGCAGATCCCGGTCCGGCAGGGGTAGTGCGGTATGGGTGCCGCCGCCAAATGGCGGACTCCAGTTGCGATGGCTGATCAGCTTCGGCTGCGTTCTGTCTTTTACATCCAGCAGCGTCAGGCCGCCGTCACGCCAGCTCCCGTAGGCGGTATCGCCCGCAATGATCGCATGATGCAGAGCATAGCGTTTGCCTTCCGGCCATGCTGGCGTTTCGCCTGCCGCCTGGTTCATCCCCGGCAGCCACCAGCGCCCCGCGACCTCTGGCTTGCGCGGATCGGCAAGGTCTATCGTCAGAAAGATATAATCGGTAAAGCCGTCGATCAGCGCCGAGACATAGGCCCAGCGTCCCCCCCACGTACCAGATGCGGTGAATGCCGATCCCGTCCAGCGACAGAAAGCCGATCTCCCGTGGCTTATCCGGGGTGGAGATATCAAAGATGCGCAGCCCGGCGCTCCAGCCTCTGTCCTGTACGTCGCTGACCGTCTCCCCCACCTGGCGGGTGTAGTAGACCTTTTCATCCGCAAAGCGGGCATCGGCAAACAGGTCCCGGGCGTTGATCACCAGCAGCAGGTCGTCATGGGCCTGAAGATGTACGTTCCAGGTGCCGGGCGGCGCGGGCACATAGCCTGCGGCCCGCGGGTTTTTCGGGTCGCGCACATCAACAATCGAAAAGCCCTGCGACACCATATGGCCGATATAGGCAAAGCCGCGATGCACCATCAGCTGCACGCCGTCCGGGCGTCCGCCCTGGTCGCTGTGGCCGATCAGCCGCATATTGCGGCTGTATTCGGGGGTGGGTAGTTGAGACACCTTAAACTCCTTTCGCCCGGTGGCGTAGGTTTAACCCTCTTCCTGGGGAAGAGAGCCAAGGTTGAGGACACCAGGCCCCACCCCGCCACGTCCGGGAAAGTGTTACTTATTCTTCGCTTCTAACGTCGCGAACCACGGGGCGATAAAGTCTTCGGTCTGGCCCCAGCCCGGGATGATTTTCCCTAATGACGCCACATTCACCGCGCCCGGCTGGGCCGACAGCAGCGCCTGCGGAATAGCCGCGGCTTTAAAGTCATAGGTCGCAGGCGTCGTTTCACCGGCAATCTTATTGGCGATCAGACGCACGTTGGTGGCACCAATCAGCTTCGGATCCACCGCCACGCTCACCACCCACGGACTGCCCGCCTCACGCATCAGCTGTAAATCCTGGTTGGAGATGTCGATGCTGTAGAGTTTGATCTCCGTGCGGCCATTCTCTTTCAGGGCTTTATAGGCACCCTGGCTGAAGGCATCCCAGGTGCCCCAGATAGCGTCGATCTTACCTTTCGGGTATTTCGCCAGCACCGCGCCCACTTTGTTGGCGGTGTCACCCTGCACGTCAGAGGAGACCGCGCCGATGGATTCCAGCTCTTTGATGCCCGGATTCTCCTTCAGTAGCGCCTGGTAGGCCGTCTGACGACGCTCCATCGGCGGGAAGCCAGCGACCCACAGCTTGATGATGTTGGCCTTGCCGTTGAAATCTTTGACCAGCTGGCCGAAGGAGAGATTGGTCAGGGAGGCGTCATCCTGCTGCGTGACGGTCACGCCCGGGATCTCCCCGGTCACTGCGGTATCGAACACCGCCACTTTGATCCCGGCATCGACGGCTTTTTTTCACCAGTGCGGTGGAGTACGGATCGCGCCCCTGAGAGAGAATAATGCCGTCATATTTCTGGGTGATCGCCTGGTTAACGAAGTCCTGGAATTTGGCGTCGTCGCCGTTGCTTAAAAAGGTGCTGACCTTAAAGCCGAGCTTTTTTGCCTTCCTGGATCGCGCCCGCCACAAACTGGGTGGTGTTGTCGTCAGAGCCGAGGTTACGGATCACCGCGATGCGGATCTGCCCGTCGTGGTTGGCGATGGCCGCCGGCACCGGCGCAGGTGTCGCCGCATAGCCCGGCAGTGAACTCAGTAATCCCAGCGTCAGCAAAGAGAGTGCAACTTTTTTCATTTTAAATCCCGTCGTGTTGTTAGCGTTTTTGTACGTAGGTGATGGCCAGCGCAATCGCCAGCACCAGCCCTTTTATAATGTCCATGGCGTAATAGGCACCGAGAGCATCACCAGCCCGTTAGAGAGCACCCCAAGGATCACCGCCCCCACCAGAGTGCCCAGCGCATTCGGTTTACCGGAACCGGCCAGCGAGAAGCCGATCCATGCCGCCGCCACCGCATCCATCAGGTAGCCACCGCCGGCATTCACCTGCGAGGAGCCAATGCGCGAGGCCAGCAGAATGCCGCCGAGGCCCGCCAGCAGCGAGGCAATCACGTAGGCGGCCACCTTGTAGCGGGTGGTGCGGATGCCGGATAAGCGCGCCGCCTCCGGGTTGCCGCCAATCGCGTACATGCGGCGTCCGTGGGTGGTCAGCGACAGCCCCAGCTGCGCCAGCAGAGTGACCGCCAGCATGATAATCACGATGGTCGGCACCTGCCCCAGCGCGCCAAAGGCCGCCGGAATGGTGCCCTCTGCCATGTCGCCGCTCGGCAGTACCATGTTTTCGGTAATCGACCCGCCATAGCTGTACGTCATCGCCACGCCCTGGATCACAAACAGACTGGCAAGCGTGGCGAGCATGTCAGGAATGCGCAGAATGACGATCAAGAAGGCGTTAAACAGCCCCACCAGCGTGCAGAGCGCGAGGGTGATCAGAATGGATTCGGTGGTGCCGAAGCCATGCCAGACAAACAGGGAGATCACCAGCGCATTGGCCAGCGATGCGGTGGAACCCACGGAGAGGTCAAACCCGCCAATGGTCAACGAGATCGAGACCCCGATAGCAATCACCGTCACGATCGCGATGGAGCGCAGGATGTTGATAATGTTGTTGGGATCGAGGAAGTTCTCTGACGCCACGCCGAAGATGGCTACCAGCGCCACCACCGTCAGCAACATGCCCCATTTATAGAGAAAATCGAAAATTTGCTGACGGCCAGACGCCGCCGCCGTCACTGAAAGGGCCTTGCTCACGACGCCGTTCCTCCGGTTGAATAATAAAGTAATGTCTCTTCGCGGGCGGTTGCCCCCCTCGAGTTCCGCCACAATGCGTCCGTCCCACAGCACGCAGATGCGGTCGCACAGGCCCACCAGTTCGGCAAACTCACCCGAGGCATAAATCACCCCTTTGCCTTCCCGCGCCAGGCCATCAATCAGCCGGAACAGATCGGTTTTGGCCTTCACGTCCACCCCTTTGGTTGGCTCGTCGAAGATCAGCACCTGGGCGTTGCCACGCAGCCATTTGCCGATCGCCACCTTTTGCTGGTTGCCGCCGGAAAGCCGACGCAGGACCTGCCCCGGCCCGCGGGTGCGCACGCCCACCCGGGCGATCACCTCTTCAGCCCAGCGCCACGCCTGGCGATGGCCGAACAGGCTCCAGCGCGAGAAACTGTTATCCGCGCTGACGGCGAGGTTCATGCTCACCGTCTCCTCGATAAAAATGCCCTCTTTGCGCCGCTCTTCCGGCACCAGCGCCAGCCCACGCAGCACGGAGTCCGCCGGATCGCACGGTTTCCACGGCTTATGATTCAGCTCGCCCTTTGCCACCTGGCTTTTGGTCGCACCAAACAGCGCTTTGCAGAGTTCGGTTTTTCCCGCCCCGGCCAGCCCGGCAATCCCGAGGATTTCGCCCTTGCGCAGATGCAGGGAGATATCTTTCAGCAGCTTTTCATCATGCAGCCCCTCAACCCGCAGCAGCGTTTCATTGCTGTGTGGCGGGCGCGCTGGCGGGTAGATATCGCTCAATTCATGGCCGAGCATCTTCTCGACGATCGCTTCTCCGCTGAGATCCGCCATCGGCCCGGACTCAATCAGCTTGCCGTCGCGCAGCACCGTTAAGGTGTCGCAGATCGCTTTCAGCTCATGGATCCGGTGGGAGATAAACACCACCCCGATCCCCTGCTGTTGCAGGCGTCGTACCACGGCAAACAGCCGCTCGCTCTCATGGGCATCCAGCGGCGCGGTGGGTTCATCCAGAATCAAAAAACGGCAGTGATGCGAGAGCGCCCGGGCCAGCAGGATTTGCTGTTTTTCTGCCAGGGTGCAGCTGTCGATGGCACGGCGAACGTCGAGGGTGACGTCCAGCTGCGCCAGCGCCTGCCGGGCCTGTTCGCGCAGTTTCCGCCAGTGAAAGCGATGCCCCGGCTGCGCCAGATGATCGAGCATGATGTTTTCCGCAATGCTCAGGCCGGGGATCAGCGCCACGTCCACCTCCTGTTGCACCAGATGAATACCCAGCTGTTTGGCATCCACCGGCTCACGAAGGGTGACGGGCTGGTTATTAATGCTGATTTCGCCTTCATAGCGCGCGTGCGTGCCGCACAGTACCGCCATCAGGGTGGATTTGCCGGCACCGTTCGCGCCCGTGAGCGCGTGTACCGATCCACCCGTCAGCGTGAAATCGACGCGCGACAACGCCTGAAAGCCAGAAAAAGCCAGGCTGATGCCGCGCATCTCGAGGCGACTGGTTAACATTCGCTGCGATCCCTTATCATTAATCTTTTGATTTATGGAATTTTTCACAGCCGGGTCTGGCTGGCAACGAAGGAAAAAGCATAAGATAAAGCAAAATAGTATTAGCCATCTGGATGTCTAGCCATAACATCAGGTTAGCGCTTCATAAAAAGGACACCATCATGAGCAACACCGATATCCGCGTCGTACCCGGTCCGGCCAACTACTACTCCCACCGCGGGGTACTTGCCCGTCTGGACGCTTTTTTTACCCCGGAGCAGCTCTCCCGGGCGGTATGGATCTACGGTGAACGCGCCATTGCCGGTGCGCAACCCTTCCTGCCGCAGAGCTTCCATAAAGAGGGCGCAAAACATTTGCTGTTTAAGGGCCACTGCAGCGAGCACGATGTGAGTCAGCTTGTGAACGCCTCCGGCACCGATCGCAGCGTGGTGATTGGCGTCGGCGGCGGCGCGCTGCTGGATACCGCCAAAGCGGTGGCGCGCCGTCTGGGCTTACCGGTGGTGGCCATTCCCACTATCGCCGCCACCTGTGCCGCCTGGACGCCGCTGTCGGTGTGGTACAACGATGCCGGGCAGGCGCTGCACTTTGAAATTTTTGACGATGCCAACTATCTGGTGCTGGTGGAGCCGGAGATTATCCTCAATGCCCCGGCGGAATACCTGCTTGCGGGGATCGGCGATACCCTGGCGAAATGGTATGAGGCGGTGGTACTCGCGCCGCAGCCGGAGCTGTTGCCGCTGACGGTGCGGCTTGGCATCAACGGCGCGCTGGCGATCCGCGATGTCCTGCTCGAACACAGCGAACAGGCGCTGGCCGATCAGACGCGCCGGGAGGTCACCCGGGAGTTTCATGATGTGGTGGATGCCATTATCGCCGGTGGCGGCATGGTCGGCGGGCTGGGGGAACGCTACACCCGCGTGGCGGCGGCCCATGCCGTGCATAACGGCTTAACGGTATTGCCGCAGACCGCGGCCTTCCTCCACGGCACCAAGGTGGCCTACGGCATTCTGGTGCAGAGCGCCCTGCTCGGCCAGGACGAGGTGCTGCGCGAGCTGGTCGCGGCGTACCAGCGCTTCAACCTGCCCACCACTCTGCGCGAGCTGGACGTGGATATCCACAACCGCGACGAACTGGATAAGGTGATCGCCCATACCCTGCGTCCGGTAGAGTCTATTCACGCCCTGCCCATCGCCCTGACGCCTGCGGTGCTGCACGCCGCCTTTGAGAAAGTGGAAAACTTCAGCCACCCGGCGGATTGACGCCGGGCAAACGCCCTCTATACCTAATGATGGTTCTCATTACTTTCGTGTTGAGGTCATCATGCAGATCGATTTAACAGGTAAGAAGGCGCTGGTCACCGGAGCCAGCCGGGGTTTAGGACGCGCGATTGCGCTCTCGCTGGCCCGGGCGGGGGCCGATGTGGTTATCACTTACGAGAAATCCACCGTGAAAGCCCAGGCCGTGGTCGATGAAATTGCGGCGCTGGGTCGGCACAGCGAGGCGATTCAGGCCGACAGCGCCAGCGCAGAGGCCATTCAGAATGCCGTGACGCAGGCAGCGCGTACCCTGGGCGGGCTGGATATTCTGGTGAACAACGCCGGGATTGCGCGTGGTGGCCAGCTGGAGTCCATGACGCTGGCAGACATTGATGCCCTGATTAACGTCAATATTCGCGGGGTGGTGATCGCCATCCAGGCCGCGCTCATGCATATGTCCGATGGCGGACGCATCATCAACATCGGCAGCTGTCTGGCCAACCGCGTCGCCCAGCCGGGTATCGCGGTCTATTCAATGACCAAATCGGCGCTCAACTCCCTGACCCGCGGGCTGGCGCGTGACCTGGGGCCGCGCGGTATTACCGTCAATCTGGTCCACCCTGGCCCTACCAACAGCGATATGAATCCGGAGGATGGCGTGCAGGCTGAATCCCAACGTCAGCTCATTGCGACCGGGCATTATGGCCAGCCGGAAGATATCGCCGCGGCGGTCACCTTCCTTGCCAGCCCTGCCGCCGGGCAGATCTCCGGCACCGGCTGGACGTGGACGGCGGTCTGAACGCCTGACGCCTCGTTGCAAAGATTGGGTAGGCCTCTGCCGTCTGGCAGAGGCGTTTTCATCTGGTCTGGAGGGTTAACAGCACTTGGCTCCGCCTTTAGCACCGTAACGGGCGTCCTGGCGATCGCGGAAGAAGGCTTCGTAGGTCATCGGGGTCTGATCGGGATGGTTGACCCGCATATGCTCAACGTAGTTGTCATAGTCCGGCACGCCGATCATCATTTTCGCGGCCTGGCCTAAGTATTTACCTGCTTTGGATAGGGTGTCGAACATCGCTTTTGTCTCACAGGGAATAGAAGCCGGGTAGCGCTAGCGCCACCCGGCATTGTCTTTAATGCGCCCCTTTCGCCTGCGTCACACGCTCATCATAGTTAGCAGGCATCGGCTGATACGGCGTCTCTTTCGCGGTAGGTTTGTCCTGTTTCAGGGCAGCCATGGCGGTCTTCAGAGAATACAGCGCCAGCACCACAACCACCACCATAAAGAAGATGGTCAGCCCGGCATCCAGACGGTTATTAAACACCAGCTGTGACAGCTGCGACTCGGTGTACTGCGCCGGGATCTTGCCGCTGTCGATCATCGCCTGGAACTTGTTGGCGATCGCGAGGAAGCCCACTTTGGCATCACTGCTGAAGGCTTTCTGCCAGCCAGCGGTCAGGGTACAGATCAGCAGCCAGGCCGTCGGCACCAGGGCGACCCAGGCGTAACGCTGACGTTTCATCTTGAACAGCACCACCGCGCAGAGCATCAGCGCCATACCGGCCAGCATCTGGTTAGCAATACCGAACAGCGGCCACAGGGTGTTGATGCCGCCCAGCGGATCGACCACCCCCTGATGCAGGAAGTAACCCCACGCCAGCACGCAGAGCGCGGTCGCCAGCAGGTTGGCGGGAAGCGATTCGGTGCGTTTCAGTCCCGGAGAAATCACCCCCAGCAGATCCTGCAACATAAAGCGCGCCGCACGGGTCCCGCATCCACCGCCGTCAGGATAAACAGCGCTTCAAACAGGATCGCAAAGTGATACCAGAACGACACATCCATCAGGCCGCCCAGCGCACCGTGCAGGATGTAGGCCATCCCCACCGCCAGGGTCGGAGCACCGCCCGCGCGGGAGATAATCGACTGCTCGCCCACTTCGTTGGCAATCTGGGCCAGGGTATCCGGGGTAATGGCAAAGCCCCAGCCGCTGACCACCTGCGCCGCAGAGGCCACCACGTCAGCCGTACCGGCGGGTGCCAGCACCGCAATCGGGCTGTTCATCGCAAAATAGACGCCCGGATCGATAATGCAGGCCGAGACCAGCGCCATAATGGCGACGAAGGACTCCATCAGCATGCCGCCATAGCCGATAAAGCAGGCCTGATTTTCATTGGCCAGCATCTTCGGCGTGGTGCCGGAGGCAATCAGCGCATGGAAGCCAGAGACCGCGCCACAGGCGATGGTGATAAACAGGAACGGGAACATGTTGCCGGACCAGACCGGGCCGGTGCCGTCGATAAACTTCGTCACCGCAGGCATGGTCAGGGTCGGACGCATAATCAGAATGCCGATCGCCAGCCCAACGATGGTGCCGATTTTCAGGAAGGTGGAGAGGTAGTCGCGCGGGGCCAGCAGCAGCCACACCGGCAGTACCGCCGCCACAAAGCCATAGCCCACCAGCATCCAGGTCAGCTGCACACCGGTATAGTCAAAGTACGGTGCCCAGGTAGGGCTTTCAGCCACCCAGCCGCCGGAAATAATGGCGAACACCAGGAAGAACAGCCCAATCACTGACACTTCGCCGATACGCCCCCGGTCGCAGGTAGCGAATGTAGATCCCCATGAAAATCGCCAGCGGGGATGGTAAAGGCGACGGTGTAGGTTCCCCACGGACTGTGGTCAGGGCTTTCACCACGATCATCGCCAGTACCGCGAGGATAATCACCATGATCATGAAACAGGCCACCAGCGCAATCACCCCTGCGGTGGGTCCCATCTCCTCTTTCACCAGCTCCCCGAGCGAAACGCCCGTCGCGGCGGGTGGAGACGAACAGCACCATAAAGTCCTGCACCGCCCCCGCCAGCACCACCCCGGCGAGGATCCAGATCATCCCCGGGAGATAGCCCATCTGCGCGGCCAGCACCGGCCCCACCAGCGGCCCGGCCCCGGCGATGGCGGCAAAATGGTGACCAAAGAGTACTTTTTTGTCGTCGGCACATAGTCCAGACCGTCGTTATGCCGCACCGCAGGCGTCATGCGCGTGGGATCGACAGAGAGCACGTTATGGGCAATAAACTTGCCGTAAAAACGATAGGCAATCAGATAGATACAGACCGCTGCAACCACTATCCACAGCGCATTGATCTGTTCCCCCCGGTTAAGGGCGATATAGCCCAGGGCAAAGGCTCCCACAACGGATAGCCCTGCCCATAAAAGGTATTTCCCTGAGTTATTCATAATGGTTGTCCGTTGTCGTGAAACAGTGGAATGTTACATTTTGTTTCTAGAACACCACTTAAAATTTAACAACTTTAAAACGCAATAATGCGTGGTCAAACAGAGATTTACACCACAGTGTTAAGCGATCACTATTACTCTCCCCCTGCTCTGTCGCCGGTCACATTTTTATCTTTTTCATCCTGCAACGCCGTTACGAAATGATTTGTATCATCTTTTTTGCGCACAACCTCGCCAGAATGACCCTGCGCACCCGCGCACTTACAAGGAAAAGGATATGAATAGTTCACAACATCAGGAGTATAAGGTCGGGCCAGGCGCTTACTTTGCGCTGGCTTTCGCCGCGGTTTTCTTTTCTGGCCTGTTAGGGGGAAAAGAGTGGTACGGCGTATTTGATTTCACCACCCTCAATGGGGCGTTTGGCAAAGTGGTCAGCAAGGCCAGCCTAAACGATGGCACGCTCACCACCGCCACCAGCGCCTTTCGCGGTACGGGCGGCAGCGGTGCGATGGACGGATTTCTGTTCGCGCTCGGCTGATTCCGGCCGTCATGTTTGCGCTCGGCATGATTCAACGTGCTGGAGCATTACGGCGCACTGCGTGCCGCCCGCAAGCTGTTAACCCCCCTTGCTGCGCCCGCTGCTGGGCATCCCTGGCACCGCCGGGCTGGCGCTGATTGGCAGCCTGCAAAGCACGGACGTCGGCGCCTCCCTCACGCGTAATCTGGCCGATGAAGGGCAAATCAGCGAAACGGAAAAAGATGTCTTTGCCATGTTCCAGTTTTCCGCTGGTGCGATGATCACCAACTTCTTCTCCTCCGGGGCCATTCTCTTCACGCTGGTGGCCGTCGATGGCACAGCGGCGGTGCCCGCCTCGATTGGAGCCTGCATCGCGGTGATGTTCATCATGAAAATCGTCGGCGCAAACCTGCTGCGTCTGATCCTGACCTTTACCGGAAAAAACACCGCTGAATCACCACAGGCAAAAGGAGAAGCCGCATGAGTGCGCCACAATCCAATCCCGTCATTACCGATGTGTTCGTCGAAGGGGCACGTAAAGGCTGGGGGATCGCCACCAGCAGTACCCTGCCCAATGTGGTCATGGCATTTATCATCATCAAAGCCCTGGAGATCACCGGCGCGCTGAAAGGCCTGGGCATGATCTTCGCGCCGTTAATGGGCCTGTTTGGCCTGCCGGGCGAAGCCGCCGCCGTGCTGATCGGTGGCTGGATGTCGATGGGCGGTGGCATCGGTGTCGCCATTTGGCCTTTTTGATAAAGGCATCCTGACCGGGGAGCATCTGGCCATCCTCGCCCCGGCTATCTATCTGATGGGCTCCCAGGTGCAGTATCTGGGCCGCATTCTGGGTGTGATTGGCACCCGCGCCAAACGCATTCCGCTGATGATCGCCCCTTTCGGTGGTCAACGCTTTCTTAGCCATGCTGCTGATGCGCATTATTCTCTGAACAGGACGTAACCATGAATCTTGACCACTATATTGAAGAACTCAAAACCCTGGTGAACGTAGACTGCGGCACCCAGACCATCGCAGGCGTCGCCACCGTTGCAGGCATCATGCAGACGCTGTGGCAGCGCGAAGGCTGGCACACCGAGCAGGTTGATTTGGGTGATAAGGTCGGCCCTGGCGTCTTCGTCAGCAACAAGCCGCAGGCAGAGCAGTTTGACGTTCTGGCTGGTGGGCCACCCTCGATACCGTTTTTGCTCCCGGCACCGTAGCCGAACGTCCGCTGAGTGAAGACGACACTCGCCTGTACGGCCCTGGCGTCTCCGACATGAAAAGTGGATTGCTGAACATCCTCTGGGCGATGCGCGGGCTGGACGCGGCGGATAAGGATCGCCTGGCGATTGCCGTGGCCATGAACCCGGACGAAGAGACCGGCTCGGTCTACTCCCACGAATGATTGGCGAACTGGCTAAAACGCGCCCGCTGCGTGCTGGTGTGTGAAGCGGCACGCGCCGACCGGTTCCCTGGTCAAAGCGCGCAAAGGCATGGCGGGCCTACCACCTCACCTTTAGCGGCGTGGCGGCGCATGCGGGTAACGATCCGGAAAAAGGCCGCTCGGCGATTACCGCCCTGGCGCATGCTGTGACCGCCATTAACGCGCTCACCGACTGGGATCGCGGCACCACGCTGAACGTCGGCGTGATTCACGGCGGCAGCGCGGCCAACGTGGTGGCGGATAGCGCCGTTGCCGAACTCGACGTGCGTTTCTGGGAAAACGACGAGTACGACCGGGTCAATCAGGCGCTGGAAGCCCTGTGTGAAAAAGGATTTTTAGAGGGCGTCACCACCTCGCTGACGCGCGTCAACCACAAGCCAGCCATGGCGGCGAGTGACGCCACGCAGGGCTGATGCAGCTCGTTGAGAAAGCCGGGAAAGAAGAGGATATCGCCATCACCTGGCAGGCGGTGGGTGGCGGCAGCGATGCCAACCACACTGCCGCGCTCGGCATTCCGACCCTCGACGGCTTAGGGCCGATTGGGGCGGGCTTCCACAGCCCGGCGGAGTGGCTGGATAAGGCGTCGATCGCGCCGCGGATCCGGTTGCTGAAGCGGATTGTGTCGATGCTGTAAGCGCATTTCCCCCTCACCCCGGCCCTCTCCCCGCAGGGGAGAGGGGGAAAACAGTGCTCATATCTACCCCTATCCCCACAGGAGAGAGGGGGGAAAACAGTGCTCAGATCTATTCCCTATCCCCTCAGGGGAGAGGGAGAAAACAGTGCTCAGATCTCTCCCTATCCCCGCAGAGGAGAAGGAGAAACAGTGCTCAGATCTCTCCCCTATCCCCACAGTGAAGAGGGGGAAAACAGTGCTCAGATCTCTCCCCTATCCCCGCAGGGGAGAGGGAGAAAACAGTGCTCAGATCTCTCCCCTCTCCCCGCAGGGGTGAGGGAGAAAACAGTGCTCAGATCTCTCCCCCTATCCCCACAGGGAAGAGGGGGAGAACAGTGCTCAGATCTCTCCCCTATCCCTACAGGAGAGAAGGGGAAAAACAGTGCTCAGATCTCTCCCCTATCCCCACAGGGAAGAGGGGGAGAACAGTGCTCAGATCTATTCCCTCTCCCCTCCGGGGAGAGGGTTAGGGTGAGGGGCAACTCCGCCTCCCTCACCCCAGCACCATCGTACTCAACCGACAGGTACAGCACCGTCTTCCCTGCTCGTCATACACCACGATCTCCCAGCTCTGGCTGGTACGCCCCAGATGCAGCGGCTGGCACACGCCGCGCACCTTTCCCTGCGACACCGCACGATGGTGCGTCGCGTTCAGCTCCGTGCCCACCACGCTCTGCCCATCGCGGGTCATCAGGAACCCGGCCATCGACCCCAGCGTCTCCGCCAGTGCCGCCGACGCGCCGCCGTGCAGCAGGCCAAACGGCTGATGGGTACGGGCATCCACCGGCATCTCGGCTTCGAGGGTGTCGTCGCCAATCCGGGTGTAGACGATCCCCAGATGCGCCACCATGGTGTTGAGGCTGGAGCGGTTTAATTCCTCCAGCGACAGATGTCGTTTCCAGATCATCTAGGCCCCCAGCGTCGAGCCGCCATCCACCACGATATCCTGCAAGGTGATATGGCTGGCGAGGTCAGAAGCGAGGAACAGTACGGTGCTGGCAATCTCCTCAGGACGGGCGATTTTACCCAGCGGAATGCCGAGCTTGAACTGCTCGCCAAAGCCGCGAATACGCTGCTGCTCGGCGTCATCGCTCACCCACAGGGTACGCTGCATGTCGGTGTCGGTGGATCCCGGCGACACCAGATTACAGCGCACGCCGCTGCCCGCCAGCTCAAGGCCGACGGTCAGGGCCAGGCTCTTCAGCGCCGCTTTCGACGCCCCGTAGGCGCTCATCCCGAGGCGCGGGGTGTGTGCCGCGTCGGAGGCCACGGTGACAATCGCCCCGCCCTGCTGACGGCGGAACTGCCCCATCGTCTGCTGGAACAGGTTAAACGCCCCGCCAACGTTGACCGCAAAAGTCTGCTGCCAGTCGTCCTGCGAGAGCTGGTCAGTCGCTCCCATCCGCAGGATCCCTGCTGCATTCACCAGCACATCCAGACGATCGACCGAAGCCAGCAAACGCCGCAGACCTCGCTCACCTGCGCAGCGTCCGCTACGTTCAGCACTTCGGTGGTAAAGGGATAGCTCGCCTGCGGAAGGCCACGTCAAAGCCCGTCACCCGGGCGCCCGCCTCTGCGAACGCCACCGCGGTGGCGTAACCGATGCCTTTCCCGGCCCCGGTCACCCAGACGGTTTTCCCCGCAAAATCGAACGTAGCCATTATTTCACCTCGCGGGAGAGCAGCGCCCACCAGGCATCCAGCGTCGGGTTTTTCGCCAGCATCACAAAGTCGATATCGCCATGCACTTTGCGCCAGCGCGCTGCCAGGCCCATCATGCGTACCGAATCCAGACCGTAGTCGATCAGGTTTTCGTCATCCATCGGTTCGTCGGACTCGTCCAGCAGGGGCAGGATCGCCTCGCGCAGCGCCGCTTTACTGGCGGGCACTGACGGCAGCAGCTCGTCGGTGGTCACCACGCGCCCGGAACGACCGGCCACGTACTTGAGCGACATCAGGTGCTCATCCCGGGTGAAATCCGCCAGCGCATCGGCGACGAAGAACGGCTGGATGTCGCGCATAAAGGCGTCGGTCGCGGTGGTCATGCAGCCGATGTGGGCGTACACGCCGGTGATGATCAACTGGTCGCGCCCGCTGTCTTTCAGCATCTGCTCCAGCGGCGAGCGGTGAAACGCGCTGTAGCGCCACTTCACCAGCACGGTGTCTGCTTCGTCCGGGGTCAGTTCAGCGACAATGCGCTGCTGCTCCGGGGAACGGGTCAGGCCCGGTCCCCACATATCGTTCAGCAGGGCGCGGTCTTCATCGCTCTGCTCTTTCGGCTGGGCGGTGTAATAGACCGGGATCCCCTGCTGCTTGCAGTAGTCGCGCAGACGGGCGATGTTCGCCACCACCTGCGCCATCATCGGACAGTTATCGCCCCAGAAGTTAAGAAAATACTCCTGCATATCGTGGATCAGCAGCGCGGCGCGCGCGGGCTCCATGGTCCAGCTCACTTTATTGCTGGGCAGATCTGCCGCGCCTGGCAGCGCATAACCGGTTAATTTTGGAATTGCCATCGTTTGCTCCTCAGCCCTGCGCCCGTTCGGCCAGCCACAGGCGTAATTGTTTTTTATCGACTTTGCCTACCGGCGTCAGCGGCAGTGCATCCAGGCACTCCACGCGATCCGGCAGTTTGAATTCAGCCACGCCCTGCTCGCGCAGGAAGCGGCGCACGTCAACTGCACGCAGGGGCTGTTTCACCACCAGATACGCGCAGCTCTTCTCGCCCAGCAGGCTGTCCTCCATGCTGACCAGCGCGGCGTGGATCACCGCCTCGTGGCGCAGGAGCAGGTTTTCCACCTCTTCGGCGGCGATCTTCTCCCCGCCGCGGTTGATCTGATCTTTCTCGCGCCCCTGCACGGTGATGTAACCCTGCTCGTCAATGGCGATCAGATCCCCGGAGCAGTAAAAGCCGTTCGCGTCAAAGGCGCTGGCGTTATGCTCCGGGCTTTTGTAGTAGCCGCGGAAGGTGTACGGTCCGCGGGTCATCAGACGCCCGACCTCGCCGCGCGGCAGCGGATTACCGTTCTCATCGGCTACCCACACTTCGTCATCCGGGCACATCGGACGACCCTGGGTATTCATGATGCGTTCCGGGGTGTCATCCAGGGCGGTGTAGTTCACCAGCCCTTCCGCCATCCCAAAGACCTGCTGGAGCTGGCAGCCCATCTCTGCCGGAATGCGGGCAGCCAGCGTGGCAGAAAGCCGCGCCCCGCCCACCTGCAACAGTTGCAGCGACGCCAGTTGGGCATTGCCTGCGCCTTCGGTAATGGCCTGCAGCCACAGGCTGACCGCTGGCGGCACCAGCGAGGTGACGGTGATGCGATGCTCTTCAATCAGCGGGAAGCAGAGCGTGGCGCTCGGATCGTGCGCCAATACCACGCAGCCACCGGCCATAAAGATCCCCAGCGAGCCGGGGGAGCTCATCGCAAAGTTGTGGGCAGCAGGCAGCGCGTTCAGGTAGCGGGTATCCGCGGTGATGCCGCAGATCTCGTTGCTGCGGCGAATGCTGTAGTAATAGTCGTTATGGGTGCGCGGGATCAGCTTCGGCGTGCCGGTACTGCCGCCAGAAAGCTGGAAGAACGCCACCTCGTCGGCCGGAGTCGGGCTGGCGATAAAGTTTTCTGCCGGACGGGCGATGGCCGCTTCCAGCCCTTCGCCGCGCAGCAGCGCCACACGCACGGAGGGGTGCTGATCCCTGAAGGTGTTAAGGAAGTCGTCGCCAGCAAACAGGCTATGCGCCCGGTCAGCAATCAGCAGCGTCGGTTCAATCTGGGTGGCGTAGGCGTTCAGTTCGCTGCGCTGGTGGCTAAAGAGCGCATTCACCGGGGCCACGCCCACCTGCAACAGCGCGAAAAAGGTGATGTAGAACTCCGCGACGTTACCCAACTGCACCAGAGCGGTTTCACCCCGCTGGATCCCCTGCGCCTGCAACGCTGCCGCGAGGTTGTTGACGGACTGCTGGAACTGGCGGTACGTCAAGCGGCGTTCGCCGTCGATAATCGCCAGCGCATCGCTGTCAGCGTGGCGGGTCAGAATGTCCGTCAGGGGCAGATCCTGCCAGTAACCTTTTTCACGATAGCGACGGGCGAAGTCGTCGGGCCAGCGGGTAAAGGGAAGGGTCATGATTAATCCTTAATGCAAGCCAAAAACATTGAGCATGGTGGTCAGTTTGACGCCGGTTTCGCGCCACTCGGCAATCGGTGAGGAGGCAGGCACAATCCCGGCACCGGCAAACAGGCGCACGCGGTTGGCGTGAAGGCGCGCGCAGCGGATAGTCACCACCCACTCGCCGTTGCCTTCGCTGTCGCACCAGCCGACGATTCCGCCGAAGAGTTCACGGTCGAACGGCTCCAGCTCGGCAATCAACGCTTTCGCCGCCTGGTGCGGGAAGCCGCTCAGGGCCGGGGTCGGGTGCAGCAGACAGGCCAGGGTCAGGGCGTTTTCATCTTCACGCGCTTCGCCCTCTACCGGGGTGGCGAGGTGCCACAGGGTCGGGGTGGTCACTAACTGCGGCGAAGCGGGCATAGTCAGTTGATGGCTGCGCGGGGCGAGTACCGCCTTCATCGCCTGGGTGACCAGGTCATGTTCATGACGATCTTTTGCCGAAGCCAGCAGCTTGTTGCCCGCCTCACGATCGAGCATATCGTCCGGCTGACGACGCGCGGAACCGGCCAGCGGCAGGGAGCTAAAGTGAGCCCCCTCTTTACGCAGCAGCAGTTCCGGGCTGGCGCCAAGCAGTACCCCGCCATCCTCCAGCGGGACGTGGAAGTTAAAGCTGGCCGGGTTCTGGGCAATCAGTTTTTCCAGCAGCACGCTGCTGTCGAGGTTCTCTTCGGTGGCGATGTCGATCAGGCGCGACAGCACCACTTTATTCACGCGCGGCGTCGCTGTCAGGGCGGCGGCGCGGGCCACCATCTCTTCAAACGCTAACTGGGCCGGGATCTCGGTGCGGGATTTCACCGTCAGCGGCGGCGTCTGGGTCGCATAACGGGCAGACTGCTGGCGTGCCGGACGGGCAAAATTTTGCGATGTTTGCGGAATGAACAGCGACGACGGCTGACGGGTATCAAAGGGGATCGCCCCTACCATCACCGGGTTAGCAATCCGGCGGCTTTGGCATCGGCAAAGGCCTGGGCAAGCTGTTGCTGGAAGGGGCTTGCGGATCGTCGCCGCCCACGGCAGGGGTGGAAAAACGGCGAAAACAACCCGACGTGGTAAAACTGCGATAAGGCGACATAAAAAAGAAGCTGTCTTTTTGCAGCCGGGTCGCGTTGTGCTGAATGTCCTCAGCCAGTGACGTATCCATATCATCCTCCTGAAATGATAAAAGCAGTAAGAATTATTATCATTTATATTTTCGCTGGCTAACCTAATCCCAGAGCGCGATGGTGTCAACCGATGAGCGCGCAACTTGTGCGACTATCGCTTGCATCCCTGCGGTGCATTTATGAAAATGAGAAGCATTAACTTCAACAAAAACAGGATGCCCCTTAGTGAAACTGCCCGCTGTTTGTCGTAACACCCTGCTTTTAACCGGACTTTTAATTTCAGGATTAACCTCAGCGCTCGCCGCCGACTGGCCGCGTCAGGTCACGGACAGCCACGGAACCCACACGCTTGAGAGCAAACCGACGCGGATTGTCTCCACCAGTGTGACCCTTACCGGCTCGCTGCTGGCGATTGATGCCCCGGTGATCGCCAGCGGAGCCACGACGCCAAACAATCGGGTGGCCGACGATCAGGGCTTTTTGCGCCAGTGGGGCGAGGTGGCAAAACAGCGTAAGCTTGCGCGCCTGTATATTGGCGAGCCGAGCGCAGAAGCCGTAGCCGCCCAGATGCCGGATCTGATCCTGGTCAGCGCCACCGGGGGAGATTCAGCCCTGGCGCTGTACGATCAGCTGTCGGCCATCGCCCCGACGCTGCTCATCAACTACGACGATAAAAGCTGGCAGGCGCTGCTGACCCAACTGGGCACCATTACCGGCCAGGAGAAGCAGGCCGCGGCGCGGATTGCCGAATTTGATAAACAGCTCACCCGGGTGAAGCAGCAGCTGAAACAGCCGCCGCAGCCGGTGAATGCCATCGTCTACACCGCCGCGGCTCACAGCGCCAACCTGTGGACCGCCGAGTCGGCCCAGGGCAAGCTGCTGCAACAGCTGGGCTTCTCTCTGGCCCCCCTGCCCGCCGGGCTGAACGCCTCGCAGAGCCAGGGCAAGCGCCACGACATTGTGCAGTTAGGGGGAGAAAACCTGGCGACCGGGCTGAACGGCGAAGGGCTGTTCCTGTTTGCCGGGGATCAGAAGGATGTGGATGCGATCTACGCCAACCCGCTGCTGGCCCATCTGCCGGCGGTACAAAACAAACGCGTCTGGGCGCTGGGGACAGAGACATTCCGACTGGATTACTACAGTGCGATGCGGGTGCTGGATCGTTTAGAGGGGTTGTTTAAGTAAGGGCACAGAGCGCCTCCCTCTCCTGATATTGGCACGGTCGGCCCCCTCTCCTCTTTGGGGAGAGGGTTGGGGTGAGGGGGAACATGCGACCTCCCTGTGGGCTGTGGGATCCCTACAAAAAAATGGGCACGGTCGGCTTCCTCTCCTGCTATTGGCACGCTCGGCCCCCTCTCCTCTTTGGTGAGAGGGTTGGGGTGAGGGGGAACATGCGGCTTTCTGTGGGCTGAGGGATCCCCACAAAAAATGGGCACGGTCGGCTTCCTCTCCTGATATTGGCACGGTCGGCCCCCTCTCCTCTTTGGGGAGAGGGCTGGGGTGAGGGGGAACATGCGACTCAGGTGGCGGTTCCGTCAAAAAAATGGGCCCGGTCGGCTTCCTCTCCTGATATTGGCATGGTCGGCTCCCTCTCCTCTTTTGGGAGAGGGTTGGGGTGAGAGGGAACATGCGACCTCCCTGTGGGCTGAGGGATCCCTACAACAAATTGGCACGGTCGGCTCCCTCTCCCCTTTGGGGAGAGGGTTGGGGTGAGGGGAACATGCGACTCAGGTGGTGGTTCCGTTCACCTTACGTTCTGCACTTCTCTGTCAGGCGCGTCACCCGTGAACGTGCCAGGGGGGCTCGCCGCCTCCCCCCTGGCTACCCCGGCTCCCGGCAAAGAAAATCGCCGCTTCGCGGTGCACTCAGCTTATTCCTCCAGGCTTTCGGGTCGGGCACCAGCCTGCATCCATGCAGGCTATGCCCTCTCGGCGCGTCCCTGCGCCTCGCCCCGGCCTTACGGAAACGCTTCGTCGATTTTCAGCCGGACAGCGGAGTCGCTATAAGTCGTTTAAAATATTGTGATTATTTCATTGCTTTAAGGGCAATAAAAATACTGGGGATCCCTCAGCCTACAGGGAGAGGAAGAAAACCACCGCCCGGCACATTCCCGCTACACCGTAGCTGGCGCCTGCCGGAACCGACGCAACTCGGCTAACACCACCAACAACATCGCCCCTACGATGGCCAGCACAAATCCGCTGCTGCTGGCCGACGCCACCGGGGTCATGATCACCCCCAGCCCGCCCAGAATGGCGGCACCAATCGCATCCCCCGTCACGTTCTGCGCCGTCCACAGGCCGTTGATGCGCCCGAGCATCGCTTCCGGGTTTGGGTCTGAATCAGGGTGTATTGCAGCAGCGAGCTGACCGCACTCAACCAGCCGAACAGGGCCAGACAGATCACCCCCAGCGCCCAGACCGGCATCAGGCTGAAGAAGCCAATCGCAATAAACGAGGCCAGGGTCGCCAGCAGCATAATCAACCCTGGACGGGCACTCTGCGCCAGATTGCCGCTGTCAGGGCGCCAAAGGCCGCCCCCAAGAGGGATGGCGGCATACAGCAGACCAATCTGCGACACGCTCATCTGCCATTCCATCGCCAGCGCCGGGTAAAGCACCCGCACCGCGCTCGCCATCGTCAGTAACCCGCCCAGCAGGGCGATACCGCCAATCAGCGGATTGCTGAACAGAAAACGGATCGCCGCCAGCAAGGATTTAGCGGATGTTCGCGCGGCTGCGGCGGTGGCGGCAGTAAAGGCAGACGCAGCAGGGTTAAGGTGGTGATAAACGTGCCCGCCGCCGCCAGGCCGTAGTTCCAGGCCACGTTGCCGGTGCCGAGCAATAACCCTCCCACCATCGGCGAGATCACCGATCCCAGACGCACGGTCAGCATGGTGATGGCTCCGGCCTGCATAAGGTTATCGCGCCCCACCAGCGCTGGCGTCGCCGCCAGTAGCGCCGTCACGCCGAGCGAGGCGAAAAAGCCGTCCCACAGGCCGAGAAGGTAAATGGCGATTAACGACGGCTCCGGCAGCATCGCGTTCAGACACAGGCCGACAAAACCCCACGCCGCACGTGCCGCGCGCCAGCAGAATCAGCTTTTTACGCTCGTAGCGATCCGCCAGCACCCCGCCCACCATCAGACCAATAAACATCGCCCCGCCGGTCAGGGTGACGGATAGCCCCACCAGCCAGCTGGAGTGGGTCATCGCCTGGATTTGGACCGGCACTGCCACGCCAAGCAGGCCAAGGGATAAAATGGAGATAAAACGGGCAATAAAAACAGCACGAAACGCCGGATGAGTCTTCAGCAGGCTCAGATTGAGCAGCCAGGATTGTCGGGTCATTACAAAGCCTTAATGGTTTCTTTTGTACCAATTCCATGGCCGCACATGCTAACATAGCTAAATAAGATAGATAACGATAATTACTATCATTATCAAGTCATGGACGTTGCTATGTCGTACTCCTCTTCCGCGCCACGTGCCCTTGCCGTGCCCGGTTTACTGCTATTGCTCACATTTGCGATCGCCCTCAGCCTGTCGGTGGGTGCGAAACCGCTGCCGTTTTCCGTGGTGGTGGATGCCCTCACCGCCACCTGTCAAAGCGCCGACTGCACCATCGTGCGGGATGCGCGTCTGCCGCGTACCCTCGCCGGTCTGCTGGCCGGAGCCGCTCTCGGTCTCGCCGGGGCGCTGATGCAAACCCTGACCCGCAACCCGCTGGCCGACCCGGGCATTCTCGGCGTTAACGCCGGTGCCAGCTTCGCCATCGTGCTGGGCGCAGCGCTGTTTGGTTTCTCCACCCCTGGTGAACAGCTGGTGATGGCGCTGTGCGGCGCCTTTGCCGCTTCGCTGCTGGTGGCCTTTACCGGCAGCCAGGGCGGAGGCCAGCTCAGCCCGGTACGCCTGACGCTGGCGGGTGTGGCGCTCGGCGCGGTGCTGGACGGCCTCTCCAACGGTATCGCCCTGCTCAACCCGGACGTTTACGATCAGCTGCGCTTCTGGCAGGCGGGTTCGCTGGATATCCGCACCCTGCAAACCTTACAGGTGGTGAGCGTGCCGGTGCTGATCGCCGCCACCGTGGCGCTGCTGTTAAGCCGGGCGCTCAACAGCCTGAGCCTCGGCAGCGACACCGCCACCGCCCTCGGCAGCCGCGTGGCGCGCACCCAACTGACCGGGTTACTGACCATCACCGTTCTGTGCGGCAGCGCCACGGCGGTGGTCGGCCCCATTGCCTTTATCGGCCTGATGATGCCGCACATGGCGCGCTGGCTGGTGGGGGCCGATCACCGCTGGTCTTTGCCGGTGACGCTGCTTGCCACCCCTGCCCTGCTGCTGTTTGCCCGACATTATCGGGCGTCTGCTGGTGCCGGGCGAACTGCGCGTCTCGGTGGTTAGCGCCTTTATCGGCGCGCCAGTGTTGATTTTCCTGGTACGCCGTAAGCGCGGAGGTGCCCTGTGATGGCCCCTTCCCGTCGGTTAGTGCTCAGTTGCCTGCTGCTGATGCTGGTCAGCCTCGCCGTGGCCGTGTTGAGCCTGCGCAGTGGCGCAGTGACGCTTGATTTCACTCAGGTCTTTAATGCCCTTACCGGCAGTGCGCCGCGCAATATCACTATGGTGGTGACCGAATGGCGACTGCCGAGGGTGATGATGGCGTTGCTGGTGGGCGCGGCGCTGGGGATCAGTGGCGCGATTTTCCAGTCGCTGATGCGTAACCCCCTCGGCAGTCCGGATGTGATGGGCTTTAACACCGGGGCCTGGAGCGGCGTGCTGGTGGCGATGGTGCTGTTTGGTCAGCACCTGACGGCCATTACCCTGGCGGCGATGGCGGGCGGCATTCTCACCTCCCTCATCGTCTGGGCGCTGGCCTGGCGCGATGGCATCGAGACCTTCCGCCTGATCATCATTGGCATCGGTATGCGCGCCATGCTGATGGCCTTTAACACCTGGCTGCTGTTGCAGGCGTCGCTGGAGACCTCGCTCTCTGCCGGGCTGTGGTTCGCCGGGTCGCTCAACGGCCTGACGTGGGCCAAAACCCTGCCCGCCGCCCGCTGATCCTGCTGATGTTCATCTGCGCCTTACTGCTGGTAAAACGGATGCGCCTGCTGGAGATGGGGGACGACAGCGCCTGCGCGCTGGGCGTGAGCGTCGAGCGCTCGCGTCTGATGCTGATGCTGGTGGCGGTGGTGTTAACCGCCGCCGCGACGGCGATTGCCGGGCCGATCTCCTTTATTGCGCTGGTGGCCCCGCACATCGCGCGGCGTCTGAGCGGCACTGCCCGCTGGGGGTTAACCCAGTCGGCGCTGTGCGGATCGCTGCTGTTGCTGGCCGCCGATCTCTGCGCCCAGCAGCTGTTTATGCCGTATCAACTTCCGGTGGGGGTGGTAACCGTCAGTCTTGGCGGGATCTACCTCATCGTCTTGCTTGTTCAGGAGTCCCGCAAGAAATGACAGAGACTGCAACCCGCTTGCGCGGCGAAAATCTGACCCTCGGCTACGGTAAAAAAAACCGTGGCCAAGGATCTGCAGGTGGCGATCCCCGACGGCCACTTTACCGCCATTATCGGCCCAACGGCTGTGGAAAATCGACGCTGCTGCGTACCCTGAGCCGTCTGATGACCCCGTTGCACGGCAACGTATTTCTTGATGGCGAGCAGATCCAGCGCTTCGCCAGCAAAGAGGTGGCGCGCCGAGTCGGACTGCTGGCGCAAAACGCGACGACGCCGGGGGATATTACGGTGCAGGAGCTGGTCGCGCGCGGGCGCTATCCGCACCAGCCCCTCTTCACCCGCTGGCGTAAAGAGGACGAAGCGGCGGTGGCCAAAGCAATGCAGGCCACGGGTATTACTGACCTGGCGGCACAGAGCGTAGACACCCCTCTCCGGCGGGCAACGCCAGCGGGCGTGGATTGCAATGGTGCTGGCCCAGGAGACGTCAATTATGCTGCTGGACGAACCGACCACCTGGCTGGATATCAGCCATCAGATTGACCTGCTGGAGCTGTTGAGCGACCTGAACCGCACCCAGGGCTTTACCCTGGCGGCGGTGCTGCATGACCTCAATCAGGCCTGCCGCTATGCCACCCATTTGATTGCCCTGCGCGAGGGAAAAATTGTGGCGGAGGGTGCGCCGAAGGAGATCGTCACCCCGGCGTTGATCGAGCGGATCTACGGGATGCGCTGCATGATTATTGACGATCCGGTGGCAGGCACACCGCTGGTGGTGCCGCTGGGGAAACGTGCGGTCTGACCCCCTCACCCCGGCCCCTCTCCCCAAAGGGGCGAGGGTGAAAACATGGCTCCGTGCTATCTTCCACAAAGGGCGAGGATGAAAAGACGGCCCCCTACCCTCTTCCCCTAACGGCGAAGGTGAAAAGACAGCTCCGTGCCCTCTTCACCAAAGGCGAGGGTGAAAAACCGGCTCCGTACCCTCTTCCCCGAAGGGCGAGGGTGAAAAGACAGCTCCGTGCCCTCTTCCCCAAAGGGCGAGGGCGAAAAGCCAGCTCCGTACTGTTCCCTCTCCCCTATGGGTAGAGGGTTAGGGTGAGGGGATAAGCTACCCCAATATCCCTTTCAACACTGGCCTATCTGTTCAAACGCCTGCGGAGAGATGATATCGACGTGAGCGCAATCCTGGCGATAAACCTCCAGTTCTTCCACCCATGGCGCCCAGGCCTGGTGCGGATCCATCGTTCGTGTGCGCTCGGCAACAAACAGCGTCGCTTTACCGTCAAAGGTTGAGCTGTGCGCCGTGTCAGCAGACGTACCGCATCGGCGTAGTTGCCCTCTATCGCGCTGAACAACTCCCCGGAAGCCTGCCCCTGCTGGGCGGCGAGAAACGCCTGACGCTCGCGCTCGATCTCCGCTAATACTTCAGGATCGAGGCCATTCGCCTCTTTTTCGCGCCAGTTTTGCGTCTCCGGCGGCCAGGTATCCAGCAGTCCCAGGAACGGGACATCTTCCCCCTGCGCGCGCAGCCGGGCGGCAATACCCTGCGCCAGCGTGCCGCCGAGGGAATAACCGAACAGATAATAAGGCCCGTGCGGCTGTTGGGCGCGCAGCGTTGCGAGATGGTGCTCGATCACCTCATCCAGCGTGGCACATTGCTGCATCGGCCCCGGTCGTGGCGACTGAATGCCGGTGATTGACCAGCGTGGATTGAGGTAGCGCGCCAGCACGCTGAACTGCCAGGCAAAGCCGGAGGCCGGATGGAAGCAGAACAGCGTCGGGCCGTGGCTTTCACGCAGGGGCAAGAGCGTCTCGTAGCCCAGACGCTGCGCCTGCTCATCGCTCATGTCACCGGTCAGCAACGCGCTCAGCTTGCCCACCGTCGAAGCTACCATGACCTGACCGGGCGTGACATGGCGGGCAAAGTGACGACTCAGGCTGGCAGCGAGACGCATCGCCAGCAGCGAGTGCCCGCCGAGGGCGAAGAAATCGGCCTCGATGTCGTTGATCTCGCAGCCCAGCAGGGCAGAAAATGCTGCCGCAATCGCCTGTTCCGCGTCACTTTCCGGTGGCGCGCCCCGGGGTTTTCACCGTCAGTTCAGGCAGCGGCAGCGCCTTGCGATCCAGCTTGCCGTTGGCGCTGAGCGGCAGCACGCTTAACTGCAATAACACCACCGGCACCATATGCGGTGGCAGCTGCGTTTTCAGGATGGTCAGCAGCGCATCGCGGTCCAGCGGCAGGCCGGACTCCGATACCACATAGCCCACCAGCTGACGGGCATCGCCGCCGGTGTCTGCGGCCTGGTTGATAACGCAGGCATGGGTCACCGCCTGGGCCACATCGGGCAGGGGTCAGCATCGCCCGGTCGATTTCCCCCAGTTCAATGCGCTGACCGCGGATTTTCAGCTGATCGTCGCTGCGGCCTAAATACTCCACCGCGCCGTTATCCAGCCAGCGGGCCACGTCGCCGGTGCGATACATGCGCTCACCCGGCACGAACGGGTCAGCGATAAACCGACTGGCGGTCAGATCCGGGCGGCCCAGGTAACCCTGCGCCAGCTGAACGCCGGTGAGATAGAGATCCCCCGCCACGCCGAACGGCACCGGGCGCATCATGGCATCCAGAATGCGCAGGCCGGTATTCCACACCGGGAAGCCAATCGGCACGCTGTTACCTGTAACCAATGCCAGTTCCGGGCCAAAGGCCGGATACCAGCTGACATCCACTGCCGCCTCGGTGGGCCGTACAGGTTATGCAGCGGCACATGAGTAAGGTGTTCCCACTCGCGGCACAGCAACGTCGGCAGGGCTTCGCCGCTGCAGAACACCTGTTTCAGGCTGGCACAGCAGGCGGCGTTTTCCGGGTCAGCGAGGCGACAAAAGCCGCCAGCATTGACGGCACAAAGTGGGTGGTGGTGACGCCATATTTCGCAAAGAATTCCTGCATCGCCAGCGGATCGCGGTGCGCCTCCGGCTCGGCCATCACCAGCTTCGCCCCGGCGATAAAGGGCCACCAGAACTCCATACCGAGACGTCAAAACTGCACGGCGTTTTTTGCGCTACCACGTCGTCGGCGGTGAGCGGATAGTGGTTTTGCATCCACAGCAGGCGGTTGACGATGGCGGTCTGGCCGACCATTACCCCTTTTGGCCGTCCTGTCGAGCCAGAGGTAAAGATGATATAGGCGGTCTGTTCCGGGGCACTGAGGTTGAGCGGTTCGCTGCCCTCACCACTAAATAGTGTGTTGTAACTAAACACCTCCACCGACAGATGGCTGAAGCGCGGGCGCTGGTCGTCCGTGGTGATCAACAGGGATGGTCTGGCGTCCCCCAGCATCATCTGCAGGCGATCGTCGGGATAACCGGTATCCAGCGGCAGCCACGCGGCACCCGCTTCGACGATGGCGTGCAGCGCCAGCGTCAGGAACACCGAACGCGGTAACGCCACCGCCACGCTGTCGCCGGGCTTCACGCCCCGGGCGCGCAACTGGTTCGCCAGGGCCACCACCTGCTCACGCATCTCGCGGTAGGTCAGATGGTGTTGCGCATCGGCCAGCGCTGGCGCGTCCGGGGTTTTCGCCGCCTGCTCCGCCACCAGCGCGCTCAGGGTGGTGAGCGGCAGCGTCATCTCAGTCTGGTTAATCTTCTCCAGCTGCTGATATTCGGCGTCAGACACCGTTTCTGCCTCGCCGCAGCGCAGGTCAATATTGGCGGCAAACTGCGCTAGTAGCCCATGCAGGCGCTCGACGTGGCGCACCAGGGTGGCTTCATCATAACGCTGCTTATTGGCAAGGATCTCAATGCTCAGGCCGCCCTGCTCGTCCGGGAACAGCGCCATCTCCAGGTCGTTGACCGGACCGGTGGCGAGGGTGTGAGTGACCGCCTGAACGCCAGCAAGATCCAACTGATAATCGAAGACTTTAACGTTGAACACCGGGCCAAACAGCGCTTCGTCGCTGGCGGCGCGCCCGCTGTCGCGCACGATCTGCTCAGCATCGTAACGCTGATGGCGGCGCATCTTTTTCATCTGCCCGGCCAGGCGCTGGGCCAGCTCCGGCAGCGTCTCCTGCGCCCTGATGTTCACCGCCAGCGGCAGCACGTTCAGCACCGGGCCAGTGGCCGTCAGGGCCGCAGATCCCATCCGGCGCATAAAGATAAAGCCCGCGGCATAGTCCATGCGCCCGGTCAGGCGGGCGAGCCACAGGGCCACCAGCGCCAGGGCAAGGTCGGTGCGTTGGCTCTGGCTGGCAGTGGCCAGCTGGCTGAAGGCGTGACGATCGGCGGTCAGCTTCAGGCGCAAAATATCGGTCGTGGCAGCACGCCCTGGTAATGGCGCGCTGGAGAGCGACACCGGCGGTGGAAGCTGCTTGCGCTGTTCAGCCCAGAAAGCACCGTCGCGGGTATACGCCTCGCTGTCGCGGTAGCGTTGATACTCCTCCACCACCTCCGCAAAGGGGGTAAAAGGCGACTCCGGCGTGGCTTCGCCGTTAGACCAGGCGCGATAAATGGCGACGATCTGGCGGGTAATGGCCGGGAAGCTGAAGCCATCCACCACTAAATGGTGATAACGCTGATACCAGTACCAGCGGTTGTCTGCCACCTGAATCAGCAGATGAAAGGCCAGCGGTTGTCCGCTGTCCACGCGCAGGTTCTGGTTAAGATCGGCCTGCATCTGCGCCAGCGCCGCGGCATGGGGGTCGGGGTTCGCGCGTAGATCAACTATCTGCGGCTCCGGCAGGATAATGCTCTCGTCCACCCACTGCGCGATCTCGCCGTTGTCCTCGGTAAACCGCATGCGCAGGGTATCGGCCTGCATCATGCCCGCCGCCACCGCTTTCGCCAGCAGCGGGGCGTCAACCGGGCCGGTCAGTTCGACGTAGTGGGCCACGCTCCAGGCGTTGGGCAGGTCGGAAAGCTGTTCCGCCATCCAGATACCCGGTTGGGCGGCAACAAGTGGATAGGCAGCGCTCATGGGTTCACCTGTGCAAAATGGGCCGGGATCAGCGTTTGCCAGTGGGCAGCAAGCCACTGCTGACAAGCTTCCTGCGACTGCGGCTCGCACACCACGCGCCAGCCTTCCGGCAAGGCGCACTGCTGCGGCCACAGGCTGTACTGCTGTTGCGCGTTTTGCACCAGGGTGAACAGACCCTGTGGATCGTCGAAGGGGTTACTGAATTCCATACCAGACTCCGTGATTAAATAATCGGCTGCCAGAGAGTCATCAGCCCCTGCGTCAGCCCTCCCCGCCAGCAAAGTGCATCATGTCCACCCTCAACCGGTCGCCAGATAACCGGCTGCCGGGTGTGCTGTAGTTCGGCGTACAGCGCCTGACAGGCGCGGTAAATCAGAGGTTCCCGTCGCCCCGCCTCAAGGACGATGCGCAGCCCCTGTGCCGACAGTTGGTGGTTTTTAAGCTGCTCGAGGATCAGGCCGTCCTGCTTGCCGCCGCGGTGGGGCCACCAGAAAGAGCCGGACTGGCTGAGCACGCAGCCAAAACGCGCGGGCCAGTGCAGCCCGGCATACAACGCGGAAAGCCCGCCGAAGCTCTGCCCGGCGACCACGGTACGATCGGCGCGGTCGCTGAACGGGGCCAGCTTATGCACCTCGGGGAGTAATTCCTGCTGTACCGCCAGCCAGAAATCGGGGTTACAGGGCAGCTCATGGCTGCGGTGGACGGTGTCTATCACATCGATCAGCACATAAACGGCGGGGGGCAGTTGGCCTTGCTCAGTCAGCGCCGTCAGCGCGGGCCATACCGGCATGCTTTCGGCCCAGAACTGGCCATCAAGCAGCACCGCCAGCGGGCGCTCATGAGGGGTGTCCTCACCGGTGGTGAAGATCCAGACCCGGCGGGTGTTGCCGAGGCGGGTACTTTGCCAGGCAATACAGTGCGGAGGACGATAAAGGGTATCGAGCCGATCCCAGCCGGGCTGAACCGGTGCCTCGGGCATCTCAAGCGCCGATACCGGATGGCCGCGCCCGCCGCGCCAGTGCTGGCGGTTAAGCGGATCGGCGACGGCATGCGGCAGCAGCTTGCGCCAGCCTTCGCGCAGCGCCATGCGGTCCGGCGGATCGGTAGCAAATACCGCTTCGGCAAAGTCATCTTCATGGGTTGAGGGGATAAAACAGTAACTGCCGCGCCAGGTCGGGCTGAACTCGCCCTGCCACTGCCAGACATCGGTTCCGGCAATGCGCACCAGCGTCTGCGGGCGGGCATTGTGGTGGTGATCGGTCACGCCGGTGATGTAGATCCACACCCGCTTCAGCGGCGAGGTCTGCTCTGTTCCAGCCGGATCGCGCCACCAGAACGTCACCCGGTAATGGTCGTCTTCCCGTACCCATTCCGGCCCCTGCTTCGACAGCCACCAGCCATCGCTCCCCGTTTCCAGCGTCGTCACCGATATAACCCCATGACCTGTTCGGTTTTTTTGATAAAAGATAAACAATATCGATAATATTATTGATAACTATTTTCATTTGCAATAGCGTATGGGCGCGCTGTGGGAAGCGCGCACATTAAATAACCATGCCATGCGCTGCGTACTGACTCAGGACAGAGAGGTTTTCGCAGACTGCGGGCGATATCCTTCCGCCGCCTCACCCATTCGGGACGGAGCCTTGAGGCATGCGGCATTGAAAAGCAGGACAGACAATGAATAACAAGCTTCACTCACTGGCCTTACTGGTCAATCTGGGGATTTACGGTGCGGCACTGCCTGCGATGGCAGCCGATACCGCGGCTAACGAAGATACCATGGTGATCACCGCCGCCGAGCAGAACCTGCAGGCGCCGGGCGTTTCCACCATCACCGCGGATGAGATCCGTAAAAATCCCGCCGCGCGCGATGTGTCAGAGATCATCCGCACCATGCCGGGCGTCAACCTCACCGGTAACTCCACCAGCGGCCAGCGCGGTAACAATCGCCAGATTGATATCCGCGGCATGGGTCCTGAAAATACCCTAATCCTGATTGACGGTAAGCCGGTGACCAGCCGCAACTCTATCCGTCTGGGCTGGCGCGGCGAGCGTGACACCCGTGGCGATACCGGCTGGGTGCCGCCAGAGATGATCGAGCGCATCGAGGTGATCCGTGGCCCGGCGGCTGCACGTTACGGTAACGGCGCAGCGGGCGGCGTGGTGAATATCATCACCAAAAAGGTCAGCAACGAGTGGCATGGCTCCTGGAACACCTATCTGAACGCCCCTGAGCACAATGAAGAAGGCTCCACCAAACGCACCAACTTTAGCCTGAATGGCCCGCTCGGCGGGGATTTCAGCTTCCGCCTGTACGGCAACCTGGATAAAACCCAGGCCGACGCATGGGATATCAACCAGGGCCATCAGTCTGAACGTACCGGTGCCTATGCCGATACGCTGCCTGCCGGACGCGAAGGGGTCGAGAACAAAGACATCAACGGCGTGCTGCGCTGGGACTTTGCTCCGATGCAGGCCCTGCAGTTTGAGGCCGGTTACAGCCGCCAGAACAACCTTTACGCAGGCGATACGCAGAACACCAACAACGACAACAGCAGCAACGGGCTGGTGAAGAAGAACTACGGCAAAGAGACCAACCGTCTCTATCGCCAGAACTTCGCGCTCACCTGGACTGGCGGCTGGGATAATGGCATCACCACCAACAACTGGGCGCAGTACGAACACACCCGCAACTCGCGTCTGGGCGAAGGGTTGGCGGGCGGTCTGGAAGGGCTGTTTAACAGCAATAAATTCACCGATACCGACCTGTCCGACGTGATGCTGCACAGCGAAATCAACCTGCCGATCGACTTTATCGTCAACCAGAACCTGACCCTGGGCACCGAGTGGGATCAGCAGCGGATGAAGGATATGTCCTCCAACGGCCAGACCTTGCAGGGCGGTGCCATTCCGGGGATGAGCAACAACCGCAGCCCGTACTCGGATGCCGAAATCTTCTCTCTGTTCGCAGAGAACAACATGGAGCTGACCGACAGCACCATGCTGACCCCGGCGCTGCGCTTCGATCATCACTCCATCGTGGGCAACAATTGGAGTCCGTCCCTGAACCTGTCGCAAGGTCTGGGGGATGATTTTACCCTGAAGATGGGGATCGCCCGGGCCTATAAAGCCCCGAGCCTGTATCAGACCAACCCGAACTACCTGCTCTTACAGCAAGGGCCAGGGTTGCTATGCGAGTTCGGATGGCGTCGGCTGTTATATGCTGGGTAACGAGGATCTGAAAGCCGAAACCAGCATCAACAAAGAGATCGGCCTGGAGTGGAAACGCGACGGCTGGCTGGCGGGCGTGACCTGGTTCCGTAACGATTATCGCGACAAGATTGAAGCGGGCTACGCCCCGGTGGGTCATACCTCTTCCGGTAAAGTGCAGACCGATATCTATCAGTGGGAAAACGTGCCGAAAGCGGTGGTGGAAGGGCTGGAGGGCACGCTGAACGTGCCGGTGAGCGACACCATCAACTGGACGAACAACGTAACTTACATGCTGCAAAGCAAGAACAAGGAGACCGGCGACCGCCTGTCGATCATCCCGGAGTACACGCTGAACTCAACCCTGAGCTGGCAGGTACAGCAGGATGTGTCGCTGCAGTCGACCTTCACCTGGTACGGCAAGCAGCAGCCGAAGAAGTACAACTACAAAGGTCAGCCGGTGAGTGGTTCTGAGAAGGACGAAGTTAGCCCTTACAGCATCGTCGGCCTGAGCGCGACCTGGGACGTGACCAAATACGTCAGCCTGACCGGTGGCGTGGATAACGTCTTCGATAAACGTCAGTGGCGTGCGGGTAATGCCCAGACTACCGGGAATACCACTACCGGGGCGTATATGTATGGCGCGGGCGCGTATACCTATAACGAACCGGGACGGACCTGGTATATGAGCGTAAATACGCAGTTCTGATGCTTTACGCCCTGTTCGTCAAGGTTTAAAGGATCCTCGCAAAAAACAGTGACACGGTTGGCCCCCTCCTCCCTGATACTGGCACGGTCGGCTCCCTCTCCCCTATGGGGAGAGGGCTGGGGTGAGGGGTACATGCGGCTCAGGTGGCGGTTCCGTTCACCTTACGTTCTGCACTTCTCTGTCAGCCGCGTCCCCCGTGAACGTGCCAGGGGGGCTCGCCGCCTCCCCCCTGGCTACCCCGGCTCCCGGCAAAGAAAATCGCCGCTTCGCGGTGCACTCAGCTTATTCCTCCAGGCTTTCGGGTCGGGCACCAGCCTGCATCCCTGCAGGCTATGCCCTCTCGGCGCGTCCCTGCGCCTCGCCCCGGCCTTTCGGAAACGCTTCGTCGATTTTCAGCCGGACCAGGGAGTCGCTGTAAGTCGTTTATTATTCTGTAATTATTTCATTGCATTAAGCGTAAGAAAATGACGGGTGATCCCGCACCCCTTAAGGGAGAGGGAACCGTCCGGGCGCGTGTGCTACCATAAATGCCCTTTTTTGCGTGGTGAGAAGCACATGCAGACGACTTACTCTACATTTCTTCTGGCTGGATATACCATTCACCGCGTTACCTTCGATCACGCGACCTTTACCGAGGCCGATCTTCTGTGGCTTCCTCACCATGAACAGCTGAGCAGTGCCGGGCGCAAGCGCAAAGCCGATCATCTCGCCGGGCGCATCGCCGCGTTTCATGCCCTGAACCGGCAAACCCTTCCCGGCATCGGCAGCAATGGCGAACCGCTGTGGCCTGCGGGTGTCTGCGGCAGCATTTCACACAGCGGTTCACTGGCGGTGGCGATATGTCAGGAAAAAGGCCTGGTGGGTATCGATTGTGAAGCCATCATTGCCGAAAATGAAGCCCGTGATATTCAGGACGGCGTAGTCGATACCCAGGAGGCTCAACGGCTCGCGGAGAGCGGCCTCCCCTTCGATTTGGCCTTCACGCTCGCCTTCAGCGCGAAAGAGAGCCTGTTCAAAGCGCTGTTCCCCAAGGTGCAGGCGTGGATGGGCTTCGAGAGTGCGCGCGTGACGGCACTTACGTCTGACACTCTGACCTTAACCCTCACCTGCCCTCTCCCGCCCTTTGTACAAAATCAGGCATTTACCCTTCACTGGTGCCGCATCGACGCACAGGTTATCACCCTGATCTGTGATGCATAACGGCTCAGGATCGTGATCCTTTTCTCCTTTTAAACAAATTAGCTGCCTAAACCGTAGACAGTTTTAGCAGGCAGTCTTATCGTTACATTGAATAATAAATCATTATTGAATAAATATTCAATGTGGAGAAAAAGAATGAACACGACCTTTGTAAAATCCGCTTTACTGGCCTCAATGATCGCCGCTTCCGGTTCCCTGTTTGCCGCCGATAACGGACTCATTGCGATTATTACTCCCTCACACGACAACCCGTTCTTCAAGGCAGAAGCCGACGGCGCGGCAGCGAAGGCAAAAGAGCTGGGTTACACCACGCTTGTCGCCTCGCATGACGACGACGTGAACAAACAAAACCAGCTGATTGAGACCGCCATCGCCCGTAAAGCGAAAGCGATCATTCTGGACAACGCCGGGGCAGATGCCACCGTCGGTCCGCTGGAGAAGGCCAAAGCGGCAGGCGTCCCTGCCTTCCTGATCGATCGCGAAATCAACAAAACCGGTATTGCGGTGGCGCAGATTGTGTCGAACAACTATCAGGGGGCGCAGCTGGGTGCAGAGAAGTTCGTGAAGCTGCTGGACGGCAAAGGCAAATACGTTGAGCTGCTGGGCCGTCCGTCGGACACCAACGCCCATGTGCGCTCCCAGGGTTATCACGATGTCCTGGACGACTACCCGGACATGAAGATGGTGGCGCAGCAGACCGCTAACTGGAGCCAGACCGAAGCCTTTACCCGTATGGAAGCCATTCTGCAAACCAACCCCGATATCGTCGGCGTGATCTCCGGTAACGACACCATGGCGCTGGGTGCTGAAGCGGCGCTGAAAGCCGCCGGGAAGAACAACGTGATTGTGGTCGGCTTTGACGGCAGCGACTACACCCGCGACTCGATCCTGAAAAACGGCAACATCAAAGCCACGGTCCTGCAACCGGGCTGGCAGCAGGCGCAGATGGCGGTGGAACAGGCGGATTACTACCTGAAAAATGGCAAAGCGCAAAAAGACGAGAAGCAGCTGATGGATTGCGTGCTGATCGATGAAACCAATGCCAGCAAGCTGAACCTGTTTAACCTCAGCAAATAAGCGGAGGCCGTATGCGTTTAACACAATGGGGCGCGGCGCTGACAGGCGCAGCCGCCCTGTTGCTGACGGCCTGTACGGTGGTGGATCTGGATGAGAACGGCAAGCCAATCATGCCTGCCGATCCCAACGCCAAAGCCAGCTTTGACAACCAGACACCCCAGCAGATCGCGCAACAAACCTGGCAGCCGCGGATCCTCGACGCCGCCAAAAATCATGCGCTGGATGCCAGCGCCCTCTCCACCCAGCTGAAAACGCCCTCTGACAAGCCGCAGAGCGTCTTTGTACGGCTGATCGGCAAAGTGGAGCGCGTAGAAGCCAGCAATGCCAACGAGCAGAAACTGGTGATGACGGTGAACGGCCAGCCGCTTGAGATCCAGAGCGGCCCGGTGATGCGCGGTAACGCCATCCGCGACGCCGCCGGTTTCCGTTTCGATGAATTTACCAACCAGGTGCAGTATGCCCAGCTCTCCCGCGCCTTAAACCGCGAGGCGGTGAAGCATCTGCCTAAAGTGGATGACAGCTGGCGCGGCAAAAATGCCACCGTGCTGTTCGCCACCACCCTCACGGGCGGAAAAGCGAACGAGGCGGCGGCGCTGGAACTGAAACAGGAGGCACCGTGATGAGCGATAACCCGGCAGAGGACATTATCCTCAGCACCCAGGGCATCTCGATGCTGTTCCCCGGAACCGTGGCGCTGGATAAGGTCGATTACCGCGTCTGGCGCGGCAAAGTGAACGTCATTATCGGTGAGAACGGCGCCGGGAAATCGACGCTGATGAAAATCCTTGCCGGGGTGCAACAGCCCAGCCTTGGCGAGATGTGGCTCAACGGCAAACAGGTGGCGTTCTCCAGCACCCGCGATGCCGCCGCTCACGGCATTGGCATGGTGCACCAGGAGCTGAACCTGTTTGAGAACCTCAACGTGGCGGAAAACGTCTTCCTTGGCCGGGAGCTGCAAAAGGGCGTGACGCCGATCAACGAGGCGGAGCAGGAGTCCCGCACCGCGGCGCTGCTGAAACGCCTCGATCAGCCCATCTCCCCGCGCGAGCTGGTTGGCAACCTGAAGGTGGGGCAGCAGCAGCTGATTGAGATCGCCAAGGCGCTGGCGGAGGACGCCGACATTCTGATCCTCGACGAGCCGACCTCGGCACTCAGCAAAACCGAGGTGGAGATCCTGTTTCGGGTGATCCGCGAGCTGACCCGCCAGGGGGTCACCATCATCTATATCTCCCCACCGGCTGGAAGAGCTGATGGCGATAGGCGATGTGATCACCATCCTGCGCGACGGCAAATTCCAGGCCGAGGCGAAGGTAGAGGATATCGACGTGCCGTGGATTGTGCGCGAGATGCTCGGTAGCGATCCGGTGAGCAATTTCCTCGAGCCGGGCCGCACCTTTGGCGCACCGGTGCTGGAGGCCGAACATATCACCTGCGTGAATGCTGCGGGCAACACGGTGGTCAACGACGTCAGCTTCCAGGTGAACGCCGGAGAGATTGTCGGTATTTACGGCCTGATGGGGGCCGGGCGTACCGAGCTGTTCGAGTGCATGCTCGGCACCGAGCGCAACTATCTGGGCAAGCTGTGGCTCGACAGCAAACCGGTGCCGCAGCGTTTAACCACCGCCGAGCGTATCCGCATGGGGATGAGCCTGGTGCCGGAAGACCGCAAACGCACCGGGATTTTCCCCGGTTCGTCGGTGGCCAGCAACCTGACTATCGCCCAGCCTGTGGCGACGTTTGCAGCGCGGTTTCACCATTGCGCAGAAAGCGGAGCAGGAGGTCGTGGCCAGCACCATTGGCAATCTGTCGATCAAGGTCTCCACCCCCGGAGGTGGAGATCCAGGCGCTCAGCGGCGGCAATCAACAAAAAGTGGTGATTGGCCGCTCGTTGCTGACCAATCCGAAGGTGCTGTTCCTTGATGAGCCGACGCGCGGCATTGACGTGGGCGCCAAAGCGGATGTGTTTCGCATGATGGTGCAGCTGTCGCAGCAGGGTATCGCGGTGGTGTTTTCCACCTCGGACCTGAAAGAAATCATGGCGGTATCGGACCGCAATTCTGGTGATGTCCGGCGGCAAACTGACCGCCGATATTGTTCGCGATCGGGCCGATGAATCGGCACTGGTAACTGCAAGTGCTCAGGGGTTCTAAGATGAAAACAACACAGTCTGTCCGCGCTGGTGCCCGCAAAAAGGGGCCGCGCCTTCCCGGGAAAAACTGCTTCTGCTGTTGCTGAAAATGCGCACCTTCATTGCGCTGTTTTTAATTGTCGGCTTTTTCACCATGACCGTGCCGGGTTTTCTCTCCGCGGGCAGCCTGGTGATCATGATTAAGCATATCGCGATCAATGCGTTTCTGGCGCTGGGGATCACCTTCGTGATCATCACCGCCGGGATCGACCTGTCGATTGGGGCGACGCTGGGGCTGTGCGGGATGATCGCCGGGTGGATGATCACCAAAGGGATTGTGCTGCCGATGTTTGGCATCGCTATTTTCCCGAGCGTGTGGGTTATCGTGCCCGTCGTGCTGCTGATTGGCGCGCTTATCGGGGCGGTGAATGGCTGGATCATCACCCGCTATAACGTCGCCCCGTTCATTTGCACCCTTGGCACCATGTACGTGCTGCGCGGGGCCTCGATGCTCACCTCCGACGGCCAGACCTTCCCGGGCCTGTCCGGCAACCCGCAGTTGGCAATACCGGCTTCGATGAGATTGGTGCCGGGACGCTGCTCGGCATTCCGTGGGCCATCTGGATGATGATCGTGCTGGCGCTGGTGATCGCCTACATCGCTCGCCGCCTGCCGTTTGGTCGCCACGTTTACGCCATTGGTGATAACGAGCGCGCCGCCGAGCTTTCCGGGGTGCGGGTCAAGCAAGTTAAAGTGCTTGTCTATACCCTGTCGGGGTTCTGCGCCGCCATCGCCGGGATTGTGGTCTCTGCGCAACTGCTGGCAAGCCACCCGGCCAACGGCACCGCGTTTGAGATGAACGCCATCGCCGCGGTGGTGCTGGGCGGTACCTCGCTGGCTGGCGGGCGTGGCACCATTCTCGGCACGCTGATCGGCGCTTTTGTGATCGGCTTCCTGGCCGACGGCCTGGTGATGATGGGGGTTAGCGAGTTCTGGCAGATGGTGATCAAGGGGATTGTGATTATCGTTGCGGTGATCATCGACCAGATGCAAAACCGGATGCAGCAGAAAGCGGCGGTAGTGGCGCAAAAGGCGGTAATGGAGGGGAAATAGCGTCTGAATGGGCTCTAAGCCGTGTGACGGAGGCAAACGCAAAACGGCAACCCGGGTTGCCGTTTTTAATGTTTGTACCTTCTCCCTGTGGGTTCCCGACAAAAAATATTGGCACGGTCAGCCCCCTCTCCTCTTTGGGGAGAGGGTTGGGTGAGGGGAAACATGCGGACTCCCTGTGGGCTGAGGGAGCCCCACGAAAAATTGGCACGGTCGGCCCCCTCTCCTCCTTTGGGGAGAGGGCTGGGGTGAGGGGAAACATGCGACCTCCCTGTGGGCTGAGGGAGCCCCACGAAAAATTGGCACGGTCGGCCCCTCTCCTCTTTGGGGAGAGGGTTGGGGTGAGGGGAAACATGCGACCTCCCTGTGGGCTGAGGGAGCCCCACGAAAAATTGGCACGGTCGGCCCCTCTCCTCTTTGGGGAGAGGGTTGGGGTGAGGGGAAACATGCGACCTCCCTGTGGGCTGAGGGAGCCCCACGAAAAATGGCACGGTCGGCCCCCTCTCTCTTTGGGGAGAGGGCTGGGGTGAGGGGAACATGCGACTCAGGTGGTGGTTCCGTTCACTTTACGTTCTGCACTTCTCTTTCAGCCGCATCACCCGTGAACGTGCCAGGGGGGCTCGCCGCCTCCCCCCTGGCTACCCCGGCTCCCGGCCAGGAAAATCGCCGCTTCGCGGTACCCTCAGCTTATTCCTTCAGGCTTTCGGGTCGGGCACCAGCCTGCATCCCTGCAGGCTATGCCCTCTCGGCGCGTCCCTGCGCCTCGCCCCGGCCTTCCGGAAACGCTTCGGCGATTTTCAGCCGGCCAGGGAAGTCGCTGTAAGTCTTTTAAAATATTGTGATTATTTCATTGCTTTAAGGGCAATAAAATTACTGTGGATCCCACCGCCCTGTGTGTGAGAGCCTGGACAAAGGCATCAGGCCGTACCGCTCTCAGGTGACTTACGCCTCTTTCAACAAACTGCGCGCCGTCGGGTAGTCGGTGATTAACACATTGATGTAGTTCCCCTCCAGCGCCCCGCGGATGGCATTGCCTTTTTCGGCACCACCAGCCAGAGCAATCACCTGCGGGCAGGCGCGGATCTGCGCCAGCTCCATCCCCGATGACCGGATCCTCTTCCGGGCTCAGGACCGGCTCGCCGTTGGCGTCGTAATAATGCAGGCAGATATCCCCTACCGCCCCGCGTTCGGCCAGCAGTTTGAGCATGTCTTCGTTGTAATAGTTACCGGAGTTTTTCAGCAACTGCGAAGGCTCCAGCTCGCCGATGCCGACAATTGCCACATCCACTTCCGCGAATTTGCTCACGACGCCCGCCACGTCCGGGCTGCTCACCAGGCGCGCACGCTCTTCAACCGAATGCTCAATACTTTGCGACGGCAGCAGCCACGCCGGGCAACCGAGGTGCGCCGCCAGCTGCTGGGTGAGGATGGTCGCCTGCACGTTGCCATTCGGCCCTACCCCGCCGAGCAGCTGGATCACCCCGGCGGCACGGATATTCTGCGGGTGCATCTCATCCACCATGCAGCGGATAGTGCTACTCCAGGAGGAGATCCCCACCAGGTCTTCCGGGCGCAGGCGGGTTTCAACATAGTGCGCCGCCGCGCTGCCGATGGCGTGTTTAATCTGAGCGTTAGAGGGATTTTCCCCCACGTCCACCACGATGGCCTGGCGGATGCCGTACTGCTCTTCCAGTGCCTTTTCCAGCGAGACAAAAATGTTGGTGGGCTGGACGACGGTAATTTTTACCAGCCCCTCTTTCTGGCAGCGCGTCAGCGCCCGCGACACAAAAGATTGCGAGAGATGCAGTAGCGAGGCAATCTCGGACTGCTTTTTATTCTCGCTGTAATACAGTGTGGCGATCTTGACCAGTAATCGCTGTTCATCCTGCTTCGACATAACGTTCCCCTTAATCGGCTGCCGTTATTTTTATTCATCACTGAATATTTAACAAGCAAGCGCCGGTACGATCCCGCGGGCAAATGTGATCCTTTCTCCTTTCTTCGAAATTTGCCCGCTCAAAGCGTAGACAAACCCCGGGGCAAGGCATATCTTACATTACATGAATAATAAATCAGCATTGAATATATATTCAAGGCGGTCATAACTCCCTGCTGTGACAAAGAGAACAGGGAAATAACGCACCCGGCTGGAATAATTATTCACAACAGATTATAAATTCAGGAGGTATGTTATGAATCCGTTTTCGCTCTCCATCGCGGAGCTTGAATCCCGGGCGCGCTCGATACGTCGCCGGATCATCGTGCTGAATGCCGAAAGCCCGGCGGGCGGCCATACCGGCGCCGATCTTTCGCAGGTTGAACTGCTCACCGCCCTCTACTTCCGCATTCTGAACTGCTCCCCGCAGCTGAAGGACAGCGATGAACGCGATATCTACATCCAGTCGAAAGGCCACGCGGTAGGCGGCTATTACTGCGTGCTGGCCGAGGCCGGGTTTATCCCGGTCGAGTGGCTGTCCACCTATCAGCATGCCGACTCTCACCTGCCTGGCCACCCGGTCAAACACAAAACCCCTGGTATTGAGCCTGAACACTGGAGCGCTGGGGCATGGCCTGCCGGTGGCGGTGGGGATCGCGCTGGCCGCGAAACGCAACAACAGCAAACGCCGGGTGTTTGTGGTGACCGGCGACGGTGAACTGGCGGAAGGCAGCAACTGGGAAGCCGCGCTGGTGGCTGCCCATTACCAGCTGGATAACCTGTTTATTATCAACGACAAAAACACCTGCAACTGGCTGGCTCCACCAAAGAGATCCTCAATACCGATCCGCTGGATGCGAAGTGGAAAGCCTTTGGCCTGGAGGTCACCGGCTGTAACGGTAATGACATGGCGGATGTGGTCGCCACGCTTGAAGGCCTGACGCCCAACGGCAAACCGCATGTCGTGATCGCCATACCACCAAAGGCGCGGGATCTCGTTTATTCAGGGACGGCCTGAATGGCACCACCGCGTGCCGAAAGGGGAAGAAATTGAACTGGCGCTGGAGGAACTGAAAGATGAGTAATAGCGAACACCTCGCCACGGTGATGGTTAATGCCTTTATTGATGCCGTCGATCGCGGCGTGGACCTGGTCCCGGTGGTGGCAGACTCCACCTCCACGGCAAAAATCGCCCCGTTTATGCAGCGTTTTCCGGGCCGCCTGGTGAACGTCGGTATCGCCGAGCAGACGCTGGTCGGTGCTGCCGCCGGGCTGGCGATTGGCGGCAAGATCGCCGTCACCTGTAACGCCGCGCCGTTTTTGATCTCCCGCGCTAACGAGCAGATCAAAGTCGATATCTGCTACAACAACACCAACGTGAAGCTGTTCGGTCTGAACGCGGGCGCCAGCTATGGCCCGCTCGCCAGCACCCACCACAGCATCGATGATATCGCCATTATGCGCGGCTTCGGCAATATCGAAATTTACGCCCCCTCCAGCCCGAACGAATGCCGCCAGATCATTGACTACGCGCTCGACCACGTGGGCCGGTCTATATCCGTCTGGACGGGAAAAACCTGCCGGAGCTGCATGACGAGAATTACCAGTTTGCCCCAGGCAAGATTGACGTCCTGCGTGTGGGCCAGGATGTGGCGCTGGTGGCAATGGGTTCCACCGTACATGAAATAGTGGAAGCCGCCGCACAACTCGCGGAAGAAGGTATTGACGCCACTGTTATCAGCGTTCCATCTATTCGTCCCTGTGATACCCAACAGTTACTGGCAGCCATGCGATCCTGCAAGGCGGTGGTGAGCGTCGAGGAGCATAACGTCAACGGCGGCGTCGGCAGCCTGGTGGCGGAAGTGCTGGCCGAAGCCGGATGCGCCGTGCCGCTGAAACGGCTGGGGATCCCGGATGGACAATACGCGATTGCCGCCGACAGAGCGTCAACGCGGGCACGCCATGAGATTGATGTCGCGGGGGTGGTGAAACACGCCCGGGAAATGCTGACGCGACAACTTTGCTGAAAATAACAACAACATCTTACTGGAGAAAAAAGCAATGTCCCGAATTCCTCAACAACTCACAATGGGCGTGATCATCGGCAACCGCGGATTTTTCCCGAGCTATCTGGTGGCAGAGGCACGCGAGCAGGCAATTGCCCTGTTTGGCCGCCTGGGGATCAACACCGTGATGCTCGATCCCAGCCAGACCGAACTGGGCGGCGTCGAAACCCGTCAGGATGCGAAAATCTGCGCCGAGCTGTTTCGTGCCCATCGCGATCGTATTCACGGTGTGGTGGTGCTGCTGCCTAACTTTGGTGATGAAAAAGCGGTGGCGGAAACCCTGCGTCTCTCCGGCCTGAACGTGCCGGTGCTGGTACAGGCCGAGGAAGACAACCTCGACAAGATGGGGCTGGCGACCCGCCGCGACAGCTTCTGCGGCAAGATCTCCCTGTGCAACAACCTGCGCCAGTACGGCATTCCCTTTACCCTCACCTCCCAGCATGTTTGCGCCCTGACCGGGGAGGTGTTTGAGCAGGATCTGAAGCGTTTCGAGCAGGTGTGCCGCGTGGTAAGCAGCATGCGAGGGGTGCGCGTGGGGGCCATCGGTGCCCGTCCGGCAGGCTTTAACACCGTGCGCTACAGCGAGAAGCTGCTGGAACGCCTCGGCATTGCCGTGGAAACCCTCGACCTGTCTGAAGTGTTCACCCGCATTAAAACCCTGCGCGATGACGATATCCGCGTGGATGAAAAACGCCGGATCCTGATCGACAAACGCCGACGCCAGCCGCATACCGGCCGACAAGCTGGTGACCATGGCGAAGCTGTTTGTGGTGATCAGCGAGTGGGTGGTCGCTAACGACATCGACACTACCGCTATCCAGTGCTGGACCTCCCTGCAGGAGAACCTCGGCATTAACGTCTGCTCGATCATGAGCGTAATGTCCGGCCAGCTGATGCCGAGCGCCTGTGAAGTGGACGTGATGGGCGCGCTCTCCATGTACGCTCTGGCGAGCAGCAATATGAATCCCGCCTCGATTGCCGACTGGAACAACAACTTCGGCGACGATCGCGACAAATGTGTCCTGTTCCACTGCGGTAACTTCGCCGCCTCCAGCCTTGAATCGCCACACATGGGCACCGCCGACATCATCGGCACCACAGTGGGGAAAGAGAACACCTGCGGCGCGGTCCACGGCCGTCTGAAAAGCGGCCCGCTCACCTACTTCCGCCTGAGCACCGACGATCTCACCGGGGAAATCAAAGCCTATGTAGGCCAGGGCCAGTCGGTAGACGATCCGCTGGATACGGTGGGCTGCCGGGCGGTGATTCAGGTTCCACATCTGGAAAACCTGCTGAACTGGATCTGCCGCAACGGCTTTGAACATCACGTGGCGATGAACCACTCCGCCAGCGCGGAGATCCTGCATGAAGCCTTCACCCGCTACCTTGGCGTCTCAACCTATCTTCATCGTTAAGGCAGGAGGCCGCTATGTCGGTGAACAAGGACATTATTATTGCCCTCGATGAGGGCACCACCAATGCGAAAGCGGTGGCGCTGGACGCGAAGGGGCACGTCGTGGCGAGCTTCTCCCAGGCGCTGGCGATCCAGACCCCGCACGAAGGCTGGGTAGAACAATCCGCCGAACTGTTGGTGGCGGCCTCTTTCGAGGTAATCGCCCGGACGATTGCTTCCGTCGGGGCAGATCGCGTTGCCGCGCTGGCAATCAGCAACCAGCGCGAAACCGTGGTGGGCTGGGATCGGGCAACCGGCCAGCCCATTGCGCCTGCGCTCAGCTGGCAGTGTTCCCGCACCGCGGCCTTTTGTCATCAACTGCGGGAACAGGGCCATGGGCCGCACATCAAGGCCGTAACCGGCCTGCCCATTGCGCCGCTGTTTTCAGGCTCCAAAATGCGCTGGCTGCTGGATAACACGCCCGACGGCGCACAGCGCGCCGCCTGGGGTGAAATCTGCCTGGGCACCGTAGACAGCTGGCTGCTGTGGCAGTTGACGCAGGGTCAGTCCTTCAGCTGCGACCACGCTAACGCCGCCCGCACTCAGCTGATGAACCTGCATATCGCCGACTGGGACCCGGAGATGCTGGCGCTGTTTGGCATCCCGCGTGCGGCGCTGCCTGATATCAAACCCTCCAGCGGGCTGTTTGGTTATACCCGCGGTTGCCCGTCGATCCCTGACGGACTGCCGGTGATGGCGATGATCGGTGATTCCCACGCCGCGCTGTTTGCCCACGGGCTGGGCGCTGAAGGCTGCGTGAAAGCAACCTACGGCACCGGGTCGTCGGTAATGGCACCGGTCTCCTCCGCACACTGCGATGTCAGCGCGCTGGCCACCACCGTGGCGTGGCATGACGGCGAGACCCTGGTCTACGGGCTGGAGGGCAATATTCCCCACACCGGCGATGCGGTGGCATGGATGGCAGACAGCACCGGCTTGAGTGAGCTGTCGCAGGCAGAGCTGATCCATGAGCTGAACACCCTGCCCCGCTCGGTGGATTCCACGCTTGGTGTCTATTTTGTGCCAGCGCTTACCGGCCTTGGGGCACCCTGGTGGGATGAAAACGCACGCGGCATGATCCACGGCCTGAGCCGGGGCGTGAAGCGGGCGCACCTGATCCGTGCGGCGCTGGAGGCAATTGCCTATCAGATTGCTGACGTGGTGCAGGCGATGCGCGTCCATCCGGGCTTTACGCTGAATGCGCTGATGGTCGACGGCGGGCCGACGAAAAACGACTGGCTGATGCAGTACCAGGCGGATCTGCTTGGCTGCCCGGTGATGCGCAGTGACGTGCCGGAACTCTCAGCCATGGGGGCCGCCCTGCTGGCCCGTAAGGCGCTGTTTAACCTGACTACCACGCAGCTGCGACAGTATCTGCCGGAGCATGTCACTTTTACCCCGGATATGGCGCGCCACGCCCGACTGCAGACCCGCTGGCAAGCCTGGCAGGAGACGGTTGAGCGGGTGCGGACGTAAAAATGCCCCGCCTGGCGATAAGTCAGGCGGGGCAAAAAAATGGGTGCCTGTACCGAATCGGCAATGGAATAGGTAGTGAACGATTTCAGCTCCTCGATATCGGGGCCACTTTTTTCTAAGCTGCTTGTACGGCAGTGAACGCCCTCCTTAACAGACGGGGCATTCTTCGTCATTTCTAAGCTGCCTGTACGGCAGTGAACATTGACGAAGCGCCAAAGCTCTCCGTGAATATTTTCTAAGCTGCCTGTACGGCAGTGAACAAACAGAAGGTAAGTCTACGCTCAACCCGGGCTTTCTAAGCTGCCTGTACGGCAGTGAACGCTGCGCGTCTCGATGCAGACGGGTACAGCCATTTCTAAGCTGCCTTTACGGCAGTGAACGTAGTGAACAACACCACTACGGCCCTTTGTATGTTTCTAAGCTGCCTGTACGGCAGTGAACCAGGAGTTGCCGGCGGCGTCAGTAGCATTCTTTTTCTAAGCTGCCTGTACGGCAGTGAACATCTGTGCTCCGAGCGCAAGTCATCCCCACATTTTTCTAAGCTGCATGTACGGCAGTGAACTTAGGGTTGGCTGGATTTGTCGCCTTTACCATTTTCTAAGCTGCCTGTACGGCAGTGAACGACCAGCCCGGCGTCACGCTCAGCGCCGCTGCTTTTCTAAGCTGCCTGTACGGCAGTGAACTGTCATTCCCTTTTATCGACTTGTCATGTGAATTTCTAAGCTGCCTGTACGGCAGTGAACACGCGCTTCTGTGGTTGTCGCTGAAATACCTGTTTCTAAGCTGCCTGTACGGCAGTGAACGGAACGCCTGCCGCGCCGCCATGCTTCAGGGATTTCTAAGCTGCCTGTACGGCAGTGAACGAGCGGTGAGCCTGACTGGTAACGCATTATCCTTTCTAAGCTGCCTGTACGGCAGTGAACGACGAGGCCAGAAAGCGAGTGCGCTGGTGCGTTTTCTAAGCTGCCTGTACGGCAGTGAACATTTTCCACCGTAAATTTTTACTGTCTTTAAGTTTCTAAGCTGCCTGTACGGCAGTGAACGACAATCCCGCCTCTCAAGCTGTGGGGATACTTTTCTAAGCTGCCTGTACGGCAGTGAACGCGACGCATTGCTGATGGCAAGGCACCGAAAATTTCTAAGCTGCCTGTACGGCAGTGAACTCCTTGTCTATCTTGAATGTGGCCGGGTATGTTTTCTAAGCTGCCTGTACGGCAGTGAACGTTGAGCACGCGACAGAACTGAAAGGCCCGAATTTCTAAGCTGCCTGTACGGCAGTGAACTATTATTACTGATATGCATGCGAACCCTGTTATTTCTAAGCTGCCTGTACGGCAGTGAACAAGGCTGGGCTATTTGAGCAGTATTACAACCAGTTTCTAAGCTGCCTGTACGGCAGTGAACGAAACGGACTAAATTAGCTATTAGTGCTTGACTTTCTAAGCTGCCTGTACGGCAGTGAACTTGGTCTGGTAAGTCAGAGCTTTCAGACGGTTTTTCTAAGCTGCCTGTACGGCAGTGAACCCATTGCCGCTCTATGAACCGCGCAAGCTGCGCTTTCTAAGCTGCCTGTACGGCAGTGAACCAGGTCATCCATCTTGCCGGGCAGCTCGAACTTTTCTAAGCTGCCTGTACGGCAGTGAACCTGGAAAGAGGAGCACAGCGCGGCGTTCACCGTTTTCTAAGCTGCCTGTACGGCAGTGAACTGGAACCCAAAGTACCTATCCCTATGATCCTGTTATATAACCCCCCTTTTCAAGCGTTAAACCTTTTTTCTGACCGTCACTATCCCCCATTAAAAATCAACGAGTTATAAAATCACGAAAAAAAGGGTCAAAACCAGGGGACTGTTGCCGTGTCACTCAGGCCATAGCTACTAAACGAACCACTTACTGGCGCCGTTTGTATTTCACTGTGGCGGATAAATAACTTAAAGCTCTGACCCGTAGACAAACTTCTAAGCGGTAAAAATGGCAAATGACAACGCTTGTCCTTCCCTTCCGCTATTCGCTGTTGCGCCTGTTCTTCAGTTATCCAGCCCTTACGTAATGAACGACGAACCAGACGCTCAACGCTGCTTTTTACCTGCACACGGCTGACCACGCGCCAGCCAGTGTTGGCGGGTATCGCCAGGATCGCCGTCGCACGACAGTAATCATTCAAGCCCGCTCGCCATCGGCTCTCTTCGAGTTTACCGAGCGCGGCCTGGCTACCGTGCAGACGAATGACGCCCCCCAGCTTTTGAGCATGCTCCGGGAAACTGATACCAATATCTCCCTGTCCATACGCCCCTAACGCCCGATGCAGTTTTGCAAAAAGTGCAGCCATCAGCGTCTCTTCGGTAAATTCAGGGTCGGGCAGTACACGGATTTCCTGATAGCTTTCCATCCGCGTCTCCTTATTCTGATTTTTCACCAAATACGCCACCGCGAATGAGCACAGCCATCACATAATGCTGTTGGTCTGCTGCGGGTTTATCTCCCTTCGTCACCCAGTTATCCAGTAACGTATAAAAATCCATTTTCTCTTTTGGCTGTCGGCAGGCAATGCCACGACTGGTCACTGAACCGTAAGGTTCTATGGCAATCGCGCCCAGCGCATCAACCTGTGGATGCCAGGTATCAATAGTGCGTAATGCATTACCCACTTTTTGTGAGTGCAGCGCCGCAACGCTATTTACCTGATAGAGCACCTTGCTTTTTGTGCTGTTGCTGTCCAGCACGAGTTCCTGAGAAGGGAATACCTCTTGCCCTTGTCCGAGACGGACAAATGCCTCGACATTCAGCAGTACAAAGGTGTCCCCCTTCAGGCCACGCTCAATTTCATCCGCCAGTTCCTGTAGGGCGCTGTCACGCTGAGTAAAGTCCCGCAGAGAGTAGTCATGGGCGTTGAACGTCCAGAGTTTACTGCCTTTCACCACAACGCGAATATGCTCTGCGCCCACGCGGTTACGCCAAAGGAAGCGCGCATTCGCGAGGTTGGTTGCGTAACGCAATGCCAGTTCAGCAAAACCCTGTTCAGTGATATACCCTTCGATAACGGTCTGGAGCGCATCCTGATAATTTTTGTCGTTACACACGGAAGGGACGGCCAGATTCCCCAGCACCCGCAGCGAAAAAGTCATTTTCAGTGTATCGGCATCCGCAGGAAGTGCGGCAACGTCAACGCGTTGCAGGTTGGCTTTCTGGATCTCCGCATGCAGCTTTGCAGGGTCGCTTGCTAAAGCATTTTTCAAACGGTTAGAAATCGTCCCGCGGACGGCTTTCTCCTGAATTTTAATGGGTTGCCACTCGGTCCCCTCCCAGTTTCCGGAAAACAGTACCGCATCTGAATTTGCCAGTTTGCGTTCAAAAGCGAGTACGGATGCCGTTTTGATAACAGTATTTTTAGCCATTTTTTAATCCCTTAATATTCAGTATCGAAATAGTCGTCGGCTTCATCATCAACAGTTGTTTGCCCACAGCAGTAGTAACCGGTATCGGTGGTGCGGTAGCGCCAAAGCAGTTCATCCGCCGTATTTATGTGATGAATTCCTCGCCACTCCCCCAACCCCGTATACCGCTTCGCAAAGCAAAACGGTGATTCATCGTCACGCGCGTTAGCCACCAGCCCCGGTTCATAAAGCGGTGATATTCGCTGCCAGCCGATCATCAGCGGCACCAGATAACCTGGCTGCGGTTTTTTCAGGTATCCCCAGGTGACATTTTCTGCAGTCCCCCTCGCGCTCATTCGCTGCCATTTTCAGGGCGGCGAAGTCGAGCCACGCATCTATCATTTCAGCGTCCGGGTTTTGCTGCCTCAGCGTTTGGTAATGTTCTTCAAGCCAGGATGAGCGGTCATGCAGGACAAAGCCCGGCATCAGGCCATAAAGCTTTGTTTTGAGATTAGCGGTACTGAATACCTGCACCCTGCGTAACCCCGTAATCGAGCCGCCCGCAAGCTTTTGCGTTTGGCAAAGCGTTTGCAGATGCGCAGCCAGTTCGTGCATACCTACGTCGCCGTTCGCAATTTCTCCGTGACACTCCACGACCAGTGAAACCGTCATATGCATGCGTCCTTCTTCATTAAAGGACGCTGTTTTCCCTTCCCGGGTGAGAGGGTTGCGGGTTAATGCAAACTGGTAATCACGACCGGAAGAGTAAGCATGGGCCTGATGTCGATGGCAGATAACGCCGCATCCCTCCAGACGTAATCCATGGCTCACCTGAAGTTTGCGCGACAGGGCATGCGTATAGCCCAGGAAATGCGTGATGGCAGGAAAGCCCCAGGTTAGCCCTGCGACCGCATTAGCATTTTCGACTTCCAGCCACGGCAAGATAATTAAATTACTCATGGCGATACCCCTTGAGCGCGTTCTCCATGTCCCGCAGTCGGCGGCTGAACAGCGGTGCCGTCCGCCACTCGCGCCTCTCGGTTTGCCCCACTGACAGCTCAGCCTGACGAAGATGGCTGTTTAACCATCTGGCAAAATCATCCGCTACGGCGGCCTGCCACTGGTCTTTGTCGCGCTCGTTGGAAAAAGCCTCGTCTGTTTTGGCGCGCCACGGATCGAGCCACAGCTGTTGATGCAGTTTCAGCGCGCATTTTTCGTGGGTTGTCCAGCCAGCCCACTCCTGACGCTGAATATCTGCCGCCACGTTAAACAGTACATCAATGATTTCATCGACATAGCGCTGACGTGCCCGGCGAATGCGATAGTTATTATCTTCACCTGAATCAACAAGCAGGCTAATCAGGCGACGGAGGATCCCACGGGTGGCATATTCAAAGGGTTTATAAGCGAACAGCGTTTTACAGCCCAGCGGCGGTTTGGCCTGACTTTCCCACTGGGGAGCCGAAGATGGCAGAAGCCAGACGCGCCCTCCCCGACTGCTGTTAAGCGAGGAGATATTTTGCGGCTTGGTGCCGCCAAAATTCATAACGGCGGTATTGGGAAAAATAATCAGCGGCTGCGGATAGCCTCTCTTTTCGCGGCGTGCTTTCCAGGCAGCTTTACTCTCTTCGCTAAAACGATGTTCCACCATCCGCTGATGAAGCGCCTGCGCAAGAGAAGAAGAGAATAAGGGATTCAGTAAGTGATAACCTTCGCCAACAGGGTAATAGACCTGCTTAGCCAGCTTGTGGGATGTGGGCTGCTTTGTGGTTAAGGCGCGGGAAAATCCTTCTATCCACACAGAGAGTTGTTCATCATTTTCTGCTAATTCCGCCAGCGCAGCGTGATCGTTACGTTGCAGGCTGGCAAGCAGGGAATCCCCTTCCGTTTCGGTTTGTAGCAGTCTGGCGACATCCAAAGCCGCGGCGTTACCCACGGCATCTACTGCGGGTTTGGTGAGCGTAGCCGTAGAGAGGTAGCCTTCCGTTGCCGTTGTATGCGTAAAAATACTGCTGGATTGTGCGTCGCCATGCGTGTACTTCGCGGCATGGGTAACCAGACTGATTTGCCCGGCGCGGCTGGCAGCATCGGTTAACCACGCCTGCGTACCATAGCGTAATTCAAGCTCACGACGTTCGGTGAGCACATCACTCTCGAGCTCACCGGCTGCCAGCCTTTTCACCATTTCCTTATCAAATGCATCGAGTTTTGTTTGCCGTCGCCCGGCAACAAAACGCTCAATAAAGGTACTGAGTACATGCATTTCCACACCTCCCTTTGTTTAGTCAATCATTTGAAATTAAAGGTAAATATTGAATTAGATATCTGCATGCCGGCTGAGGGCTGATCCAGGGTGTAATGGTTTGAGATTGGTTTCACCGTCAACAAACAGAGTGCGATCAGACAAGTAAAAGACTGGAGATTGTTAAGATTTTTCACAGAGCTAAATCCTTTAACATTGTGTGGTTATTGTGAATCTAATTATTAGGCCAACAATTGTCAACAACCTATAGTTCCTGAAGATCCCTGTTTACGTGATGGGGTAAAGCGTTATCTCAACTATGAGGTTTTACTTAACGAAGTAGGTCACTTAAAATCTCATACACTGCCGCACTGGCAGCTTAGAAATATAGGTCCTGAGATTTTTCTCCAAACTGCCGTACAGGCAGCTCGCGCCCTCAATTGAGGGCGCGAAACACACCCAGCAACGGATGCCACAGCCAATCCTTAACATCCTTATCCTTGCTGGATCGTAAATTAATCTCTCCGAATCTTTCGCAAACCTGTATTAACTCCAGATCGAAAGCGTCCGCCAGCGCCATCAGCACGGCGGCGTAATCGGTGTTGATCCATGCCCTGACGCCTTCCGCCATGTCTGTTGGCTGCCGAATAAATAAGCCGGGATCTTTCCAGCCTTTTGCGCCATCGTCCCTGACCATATAACAGGGCTCGTCAAATTCATCTTCCATCATCAGAAAAAACTGCGCTTCAGGCTGTGAGAGCCGGAAAGGTGTACGGCGCTGAAGCTCACCGCTCCAGGTGACTTTTGCCCGCCACCAGTCGGCAGCCACCGGGTGCGTACGTTTTTCCCCAACAGTTCTTCAGCAGAACGCCCATGTTCCAGCGTGCTGAGATTGTCGTAACGCGCGCCCTTCGCATACCTGAACGTTGTCGCCACGATACGTGGCGCAGAATTGATGAACCGATATTGCTCAACTTGCAGCAGTTTCTGCATATCGTGGCTGCTCAGCATAAAATCCTGCGTTTCAAACCCTGGCCTGCAATACGCCGGAGAATCCGCATTTACCGAGCACAGCGCGCGAACATTTTTATTGAGGATCAGCATATTGGCGTTCGAAGGAGCAATCTGGCGATGACGCTGATACGCCCGGCAAACTGAATTAGCGAGCGCATGGAACTCGGCTCGATAATTCCCCAGTCGGCATCCCAGTCGCGCCCTACTTCGATGACAGAGGTACCAAGCACCACAAATATATGGTGCTGGGCAGGATGCTCATGTATTGCCTGCTGAATTGACGGGTGTAGCTGATGGGGTTTAGTCGCGTCTCGCGTAAAGGCGAGATCGAGCTGCTTTTCAATAAACGAGCGGACCGCAAGGGATGCTGGCTGTGGTAAACGCAGTAATGTATGCAGTACCCATCCGGGGAGGGTATACGCATTAGCGCCTGCGCTGTGGCAACCAGCGGATTAATGTTCGCCATGCGCACCAACCCTGATGACACCGTTTTGCCCTTTTCAGCGGGCTGTTGGTGCACTTTATGCAGCTTCAAAATTTCAGCATGAAGTGTATTCGCAAGCCCGGATATCACCTCTGAGGATTGAGATGAAGAGGTCGTCACATTGACAATATCGCTGATACGCAACACGTTTTTTTTCGCAAGGCGCTTTGCACGGCTTTCCGCAAAGGCGCACTGGGCATGGTAGAACTCCTCCGCAGTCGTGCAGACTTTTTCCTGAGCAATGTCTTCATCAAACCAGGCACAACATACCTCAAGCGGCATCCCCGGCTCGCCACAGGCCTGCTGCCAGGCTTTGCGCCCTGAACAGTAGGCTGTATGGAGCGCCAGAACAAAAGCCGGGGGTAACGTGGCGGATGAAAGCAGAACCCGACTCCCCAACATACCCGCCCAGTTAACCAGGCGACACAGCGCGTGCTGATCGGCAATATCAAAATCGTCCGGTTCATCCAGCACAAGGTCACTGGTCAGTAATCGCAGCATCGGTGCAATCTGTTTACCGCCGCGTACGCCTTCCGTTGCGGGTATCAGGTGATCGAGGGTGGTAACCAGCACAGGCGCATCAACCAACTGGCGTAATGTTGTGTCTTTTTCCAGCCAGTGACGCAACGGTCCGTTATTCGGAACGCCATCGTAATGCACGTATTGATGAGACTCGAAGAATGCCTCTTCCGAAGCACTACTTTCGTCCGGCTCCGGCTCCGGCGCTTCCTGATGAAGTTCTCTTACCGCACGGGAACCTACAATAACGGCCAGATCGTCTTCTCCCAGGCCAAGGCGGCGGCGCAATGCCTCCCCGGTTTGCAGCGTCAGGGTGCGCAAACCCAGTGCAACAGTAAAACGACACCCTTCGTCTTCCCCTGCAAGGGCATACATAATGCGTGCATTGGCAAACGTCTTTCCGCAGCCCGTGGAGGCCATATTTATGCCGAAAAACCCCTGTTTCCGGGCACGTTCACACAGGCTCTCTGAGACATCCCAGGCTTTATTTTGCCAGCGGTAGCGCTCATCTTTTGCCCGCTCGCGAAATCCTTTATGCTGGGTTATGGCAGGCAGTTGGCAGCGTAAAAGCGGTAATGAACGGCCCAGCAGTAGCGCATGATGGCTGACGCCTGCAATATGCTCATCCAGCTTTTGCTTTAGGTGGCCCGTTTGACGATGGGTATTGGCCCAGGCACTGTAATCAGCATCTTGCCAGGCGGCCACGGGCTCCTGTGAGGAGTAATGGTGATCAGCAAGCATCAGGGCCAGTCGCGCCATATGCAGCGTAAACGCCTGATCCATTTTGCCAAAAAGCCCTAAAGACACCGCATTAGCGGCACGTTTTGCCAGCTGTCGGGCTTTGCCTTGCCAGGTATGGCTACGTAGCGGCAATCCCTGCCGGGAAGGTCCAGGCTCGCTGAAAGTCTGCTTCACTCCAGTCGCTGCTTGTATGATTTAGGGCATTCCAGGTAACGTTCAGTTGATTCGTCAACCAGGTTTCGCTACCTGAAAGGTCGGGAATATTTTTGCCCAGATACTCCGGTAAACGATGATGGGAAAGGATAAGCCAGGCGACAATCTGGGCCAGGGCGGTAACGTGGTAAAAGGGCTGCAACTCCAGAGTTGAGTATCTTTTTGTATACGTTCAAGCCACAAGGATTCGTCTTTTGCAGATAAACTGCCAAGCGTTGTAAGCCACTCCCTGTCCGTTTGTTCAGCAATAAAGGCCTGAAACAGGCGTACGGAGATCCACTCATGCGAAACGGCTGGTAACGGTGTTTGGTTTTTTGGCCTGTTAGCCCATCCTGAAAAAGCGCACTTGCTTTACCAAAATCATGAAACAGGCCTGCGATAGACGCCAGCAAAGCAATCGCTTCGGTGGCAGGCCAACGCGCTTCATGGTGGTTACGCAGAATATCGCGTGATGTGCGATGAGTGGGAACTGTCCTTGGGCGTTAAAACGCTTCAGATTGCCGACGATCCATACCAGCTCCGTCTGACCACTTTTCTTGATCCAGTGACACGCCACCGCCGTGTTTCGTCGTGCTGTTTTGCGCAATAACCGACGCAGCGTGTTTAATCCCTCGAGCGTAATAGATGTCTGCCACGCACTATTCCCTTTCCGTTCGGCAAAACTGATCGAGGATCTGGCAGCTTTGTTCGCGCGCATTTTTACTGCACCGGGAAATAAGCAAAACGTTCATCCGTTGTTTTTCCCGAATTTCATTGCAGTGGACTGGAGCGAAGTAATCATTAAATCAAGCGCTTCAGCCTGCTGAAATCCACTGATGCAGCGCTGACGAAACGTCTGTTCGTCTTCCCCCGCCATGGCTGCGATAAACGCTTGCGGTAAGACCAGCGCATCTTTGATTAAATCAGCAAGGTCGAAAACTAAACCACCCCGGCGTGTTTTCCCATGCAGCACGGCCAGGCTATGTGGAATGCCTGTCACCCAGGCTGCGACAGCGGCTTGCCCATAAGCAAGATAATTGCCGTGATCGAGAAAACGGTTTGCGTTATCGGTTCCGCCGCCGCGTTTCGCGCGGGTGAATTCACCATATTGCACGGCATGACTGGCAAGTTTATAGAGCGCTTTAGTCAACAGTGCTTCCTGTAACATAAGCTCAGTGTGCGAAGTTGCAGCCTGAATGCCTTCCCGGAAGCGGGTGAGTTTTTCTTCCAGATGGGTCAGTGAAAGCTGAAATCCCTTCTCTCGCTGCATTTTCGTACTGCCCCAGTGGCGTTCAATTTGCATCAGGCGAATTGTTTGAAAACACTTTGCTGCCTCAAGCCGTTTCTGGTCGTCAAACCAGAATGATACCCAGCGTTGTAAATACTCCGTCGGACGATATTCACTTTGCGGGGTAAGCCATGAAACATCGATATCGACCTCAGTACCTGCATAAAGCGGTGTGCCGCCCCCACCACAAAATCCAACCAAAACACCTGCACGGGCAAACTCCCGCATCGCAGCCTGAGTAATCGACGTACCGGTTCCTAACATGACCACTGTGGTATTCGCGATGGGAATATTCCAGTAGGAGGGAGTCTTTGCCTTCGTCGGTGACATATTCAACCCGACCGCCATTCACCAGCACCCGGCAGTACTGCAAGTAATAGATATTCGCGCGTTTTGAATGGAGGATTGTTTTTAAATCGGATGGCATAAGCATAACGACTTGCTTCCAACGTATTTAGCAAAATTGCTTGCTAGTTAAGCACTTAACTTCATTAATAACCATATAATTATTGTGTGTAATTATTTAAAAACTTGCTAATCCCTATAGATAAAAATGCCCCGCCTGGCGATACACCAGACGGGGCAAAAAAACGGGTGCCCGAACCAAACCGACAACCGGATAGGCGGGGATTGCTCCCCGCATACCGCTACTTCTTCGTTTCGTAAGCGAGAACAGCTTTCACTTCCCAGTCACGCTCCTTAAAGCTCAGCTCGCACAATGTCTCGCGAACCAGAAACGTGACCCCCAGCACGGTTAACCCCATTACCAGGATCGCCGCAAAGGCGTACTTGTTAAGCATGTCATTGCCTCCTTGCTAAGAAGGGGCTACCATCCAAATTGTTCAGGTTTGGTTGTGGTAGCCCCGGTTGATGGAAACATCTCCGGGCATTTGCTTTCTGGCCCACCACACCTGCCTGCGCTCAGAAAGCATCAGGCACCCGCCGCAATACTACTCCCTCCCGGGCTGAAAAACCGCCACTTACCTGTGCATTTATCCAGTCAAAATCATCTTTCAGAAAACGTTTAGATCGCAGGAAAAATTGACCTTTGGGTGGCCGCCCGAGAAAGGCAGAAATAAAAATGCCCCCGTCTGACGATTAATCAGACGGAGCAATACAGCTAAAGAGACTTTTCAGAATACGTTCAGATTGCCGGAAAAATCAGGCCGTTTCCGGGCGAATATGAAACGTCTCCAGCCGCCTGATTTGCCGTCCATCCTCATCAAAATTATCCGCTGCCAGCCAGCCGCGAATGGCTGCGTCCCGTTCCGGCCATTCGCTGTCGATTATCGACAGCATATCGCTGTCGCGGTTGCGGCCTTTGCGCACCAGTTTCTGCCGCAGCCGCCCTTCCCAGACAAAGCCCAGCCGCTCAGCGGCACGACGCGAGGCAATATTCATCGAATCGCACTTCCACTCCAGCCGACGGTAGCCCCGTTCAAAGCCATACTTCAGCAGCAGCCATATTGCTTCGGTGCCGAGCGGGCTGTTTTTCATTTTCCGCGACCAGGTGACATGACCAATCTCCACCGAGCCGAGCTGCTGTTCAATCGCCATATAGCAGACCAGCCCGACGGCGCGCTCGCTGTGGCGATCGATCACCGCAAAGGGCACCAGTGCTTCATCCTGCACTTTGCCCTGCAACCAGTCGACGGTGGCTTCTATGCTGGCAGGCTGATTACTGGCAAGCCAGGTCCAGTCGCTGTCATCGCCCAGGGCGTAGGCGTCAAACAGATCCACCCCATGCTGTGCCGCATCCAGCGGCTCAAGACGACAAAACCGCCCTTCCAGCACGCCACGCTCTAATACGCTGGCCCCTTGCCAGTCGGGAACAGGATCGTTAACGGTTTGACCCCAGCTATTGATTTCCGGCACGCTCTACCCCTTTTTATTGTTAACAGATTGTTATTTTTACAATACAGGATTGCCTGCTTAACAGTAACGCTGCCTTTACTAATAACCATAAATAATTCGTTATGCGCTATGGTAATAAGCTAAGCAGAATTAAGACTTTCCTAAATTCAGCTTGCCCCCCCTAACGTAACGGTCTATAAAACAATCAAAAACAAGACGTTCAGGGATCACTATGACAAAAAAAGTACTGCCGTTACTGGTGCTGGCTGCGCTGTCAGCAACCGTCCATGCCGCTACGCCACCGGATACGCTGGTGGTTGCTCAGGGTCTTGATGACATCGTGAGCCTCGATCCGGCAGAAGCCAATGAGCTTTCCAGCATCCAGACCGTGCCGAGCCTGTATCAACGTCTGGTGCAGCCGGACCGCGACAACCCGGAAAAAATAACCCCGATTCTGGCCGAAAGCTGGGAAGCAGATGCGGCCACAAAAACCCTGACCATTAAGCTAAAACCGGATGCGAAATTTGCCTCCGGCAACCCGCTGCGCCCGGAAGATGTCATCTTCTCGTATACCCGCGCCATCACTCTGAACAAGTCTCCGGCCTTTATTCTTAACGTGCTGGGCTGGGAGCCGGGCAACATCGCCAGCCAGTTGAAAAAGGTGGATGACCACACCCTGCAGCTGCACTGGACGGCAGACGTCAGCCCGTCCGTTGCGCTGAACATCCTCTCTACGCCAATCGCTTCCATCGTGGACGAGAAGTTAGTCACGGCGAACGTAAAAGGTGATGATCTGGGCAACGCATGGCTGAAGATGCACTCAGCGGGCAGCGGCGCGTATAAAATGCGCGTCTATCAGCCGCATCAGGCCATCGTGTTAGAAGCCAACGCCAGTGCACCGGGCGGCGCGCCGAAGCTGAAAAACATCATTATCAAAAATGTGCCGGATCCCGCCTCCCGTCGCCTGCTGATTGAGCAGGGTGATGCCGATGTCGCCCGCGATCTCGGTGCCGACCAGGTGGGTGCCCTCACCGGCAAGCCGGGCGTCAGCGTCTTGAGCATCCCCTCTGCGGAGCAGAACTACCTGGTGTTTAACGCCGGGAACAGCGCCAACCCGCTGCTGAATAATCCGGCCTTCTGGGAAGCGTCACGCTGGCTGGTGGATTATGAAGGCATCACCAAAGATCTGCTGAAAGGCCAGTATTTTGTCCACCAGAGCTTCCTGCCGGTAGGCCTGCCGGGCGCGCTGGAGAACAATCCGTTCAGATTTGATCCCGCAAAAGCGAAAGAGATTCTGGCCAAAGCGGGTATCAAAGACGCCCACTTCACGCTGGACGTAGAGAACAAACCGCCGTTTATCACCATCGCCCAGTCAATGCAGGCGAGCTTTGCCCAAGGCGGCGTGAAGGTTGATCTGCTGCCAGCTGCGGGCAGCCAGGTGTATGCCCGCGTGCGCGCTAAACAGCACCAGGCCGCCATCCGTCTGTGGATCCCGGATTATTTTGATGCGCACTCCAACGCCAGCGCCTTCGCCTGGAACGACGGCAAATCCAGCACCGTGGCCGGGCTTAACGGCTGGCAGATCCCGGAGCTGAACAAAGCCACGCTGGCGGCGGTAGCCGAGCCGGATCCAGCCAAACGCCTCGACCTGTATAAGCAGATGCAGGAGCAACTGCAGCACACATCGCCGTACGTGTTTGTCGATCAGGGCAAAACCCAGATCGTGGTGCGCGATAACGTGAAGGGTTATCAGCAGGGGCTGAATGCGGATATGGTCTGGTACGACCGCGTAACGAAGTAAGTTTTCCCCCTCTCCCCCTGGGGAGAGGGGAAGTCCGTGCTCTCATTCAGGAATAACGATTTTCCCATGCCTCCTCTTTCTACCCACGTGGCACGCGTTTTACAGGGCCTGCTGACCCTGTTCCTCACGCTGCTCGGCTTTGCTCGTGACCTTTGCGCTCTCCGCGCTCTCGCCGGTCGATCGCGTTTTGCAGATCGTTGGCGATCACGCCAGCCAGTCCACCTACGATCAGGTTCGCCACCAGCTTGGGCTGGATCAGCCGCTGCCGGTGCAGTTCTGGCATTATCTGGTTGATCTTGTGCACGGCGATCTCGGCACCGCCAGCGCCACCGGGCAACCGGTACTCCAGGATCTACTGCACGCCTTCCCGGCGACCCTTGAGCTGGCTACTCTGGCGTTAATTCTCGGTTCACTGCTGGGAGTCATGGCGGGGTGCTGTGCGCCCGGTACGCCGGTTCGCCGCTCGATATGGTTATCCGCACGCTTACCCTGCTCGGTAACTCGGTGCCCATTTTCTGGCTCGGGCTGCTGATGCTGGCGCTGTTCTACGCGAAGCTGCAGTGGAGCGCCGGGCCAGGTCGGCTGGATGATATCTGGCAATACACCGTCGAACCGCGCAGCGGATTTGCGCTGATCGACACCTGGCTTTCCGGCGACATGGCGGCCTTCAAAAATGCCGCCAGCCATCTGGTGCTGCCGGTGCTGCTCCTGGCCTACTATTCACTGGCGAGCATCAACCCGCCTGACCCGCTCGGCGTGCCTGAGTGAGATGAATAAAGAGTACATCCTGCTGGCACGCGCCAAAGGGGCGGGCGAAATGACCATCCTGCTGCGCCACGTGCTGCCCAATATTCGCAGCACCCTGTTCACCGTGATTGCGCTGGCCTACACCAGCATGCTGGAAGGGGCGGTGTTAACAGAGACCGTGTTCTCGTGGCCGGGGATTGGTCGTTACCTCACGACCGCCCTGTTCGCCGGGGATACCACCGCCATCATGGGCGGGACGCTGCTGATCGGCGTCTGTTTCGTGCTGATTAATAACCTGACCGACCTGCTGGTGCGGTTCACTGACCCGAGGGTGCGCTGATGCCGTTTTATCTGTTTTTGCGTCGTCTGCGCCGCTCGCCAGCGGCATTTTGTGGGCTAATCATTATTACCCTGCTGCTGCTGGTGGCGCTGTTCGCCCCGTGGCTGGCTCCGCTGGATCCGAACTGGCAGGACGCCGCCGCCCGTCTGCAATCCCCGAATGCCCAACACTGGCTTGGCACCGACAGCTACGGGCGTGACCTGCTTTCAAGGCTGATCTACGGTAGCCGACCGGCGCTGGGGCTGGTGGCCTTAGTGACGGTCATTACCTTGCCCGCGGGCCTGCTGGTGGGGATTTTGTCCGGCTACTACGGCGGCTGGCTGGAGCGGGTGCTGATGCGCTTCACCGACGTGGTGATGTCGATGCCGCGGCTGATCCTCGCCTTTGCTTTTGTCGCCATGCTCGGCCCGGGGCTGGTTAACGGCGCGCTGGCGCTGGCGTTAACCACCTGGCCCGCTTACGCTCGTCAGGCGCGCAGCGAGATCCAGCGCCTGCGTCACAGCGACTATCTGGCCGCCGCCGAGATGATGGGCATTCGTGGTTTTCGCCTGCTGCTGGGGCACATTCTGCCGCTGTGCCTGCCCTCGGCCATTGTGCGGCTGGCGCTCGATCTGGCGGGAATTATCCTCGCAGCGGCCGGGCTGGGCTTCCTCGGTCTGGCGCGCGTCCACCGATGGCTGAATGGGGGGGCGATGATCGCGGACGGGATGCAGGTCATTTTCGATCAGTGGTGGATTGCCGCCATTCCGGGCGGGGCGATCCTGATTGCCAGCCTGGCCTTTAATCTGCTGGGCGACGGCCTGCGCGACGTGCTGGAGCCACAACATGACTGAACCACGCATTATTGTCGATTCCCTGACGATTGCTTATCCCGCCGCACGGGTCGTCAACAACGTCAGCTTTACCCTGGGCAATGAACGCCTGGCGGTGGTCGGGGAGTCCGGCTCGGGCAAGTCGATGACCGCCCGGGCGCTGATGGGGCTGGTGCGAACGCCAGGCCGGGTCAGCGCACAACAGCTCACTGTGCTGGGGCACGACCTTACCACCCTGTCGCCACGCGGCTGGCGACAGTTGCGCGGCAATGAGATTGCGATGGTGCTTCAGGATCCGCGCTACGCCCTCAACCCGGTGAAAAACGTGCAGGCGCAGCTGGATGAAGCATTAACCCTGCACCAGTCGCTGCCGCGCCGGGAGCGTGTGGCACGCATCCGCGAGATGATTCACGCTGTGGGTCTGACCGACGCGGTGCTGAGCCGCTATCCGGGGGAGCTCTCTGGCGGTATGGGCCAGCGGGTGATGATCGCCATCGCGCTTATCAACAACCCACGGGTGCTGATTGCCGATGAACCGACCTCTGCGCTTGATGCACGCTTGCGGAATCAAATCCTTGAAGCTGCTGGTAGAGCAGTGCGCGCAACGCCAGATGGCGATGCTGCTGATTAGCCACGATCTGCCGCTGGTAGCGGAACATTGCGACCGCGTGCTGGTGATGTATCAGGGGGAGAAGGTGGATGAGATGGCGGCGAGTCAGCTTTCCCAGGCCACCCATCCCTATACGCAGACGCTGTGGACCTGCCGCCCTGATGCCAGCACTTTCGGGCAGATGCTGCCGACGCTCGACCGCACTCAGCCGTGGAAGGAGACACCTCATGGCACTCGTTAATGTAGAACAGCTTCAGGTGACTTTCGGTGAGAAAACGGCGGTCTCTGCGGCCAGCTTTGCGATTGAGCCAGGCGAAACCTTCAGCCTGATTGGTGAATCGGGCTGCGGAAAATCGACCATTCTGCGGGTGCTGGCCGGGCTGCAGCGCCAGTGGCACGGCAACATTCAGGTGCTGGGCGACCGGCTCCAGCCCGGGATGCGCTTTACCGGCGCGCTGCGGCGCAACGTGCAGATGGTCTTTCAGGACCCCTGGGCCTCGCTGCATCCGAACCACACCCTGTCACGCACCCTGGGGGAGCCGTTACAGATCCACGGTGAAACGCAGATCGCAGAAAAGGTGGCGGAGGCGCTGCAGCAGGTGGGGCTGACCGCCGACGCGGGCAAGCGCTATCCCCACCAGCTCTCCGGCGGACAACGTCAGCGCGTGGCGATTGCCCGGGCGCTGCTGTTACGCCCTCAGCTTCTGCTGCTGGATGAACCCACCTCGGCGCTGGATATGTCGGTGCAGGCGGAGATCCTTAACCTGCTGAATCGCCTGAAAAAGCAGCACGGAATGACCTATCTGTTGGTTAGCCATGACGCGGATGTGATTGCCCATATGTCAGACCGGGCCGCGTTTATGGCGGGTGGCGCGATCGCGCGTTTCTTTGACCGCGAAGCCTTAAACGCGGGTGAACATCGGATGAAATAGCGGCAAAGCCTTGCGGCGCTTACGCGGGCTGGAAGGTAAAAGCAAAACGGCGACCAGGTCGCCGTTTTTAGGGTTCGCGCACCCGGTGAGTGCCACGGGGTGAGAGCATCAGGCCGCACTTTCTCAGGCCGGGTAACGCCAGCCGGCAGATTACTTCAGGCTCTGCAGCTGTTTCACCGTGGCATCGATGTCGATCTCATCTTCTGAGAAGATGAACGTTCTGCCCGAGAAAGTGGTGATCGCCAGCTTTTTCACCGAACGCATCTCCCCGGCTTTCGCGGTTGATTTCGGGGCGATATTGCCCATCAGGCTCTTCACCGTCAGCACCCCGTTTTCTTTATCAATCCGGGCTTCGGCAGGCTCTTCTTCGCGGTACACCAGGTACGACTTGATGGCGGTAATTTTATGACGCTCGCCATCAAGGAAGATGTATTTGCTTTCCGGTATGACTTTTACCGCAAACGCTGACAAACCCTTGTTGTTGGTGGTAGGTTCAAACGTCACTGCGGCATCTTTCTTAATCAGATCAGGGTTGGCGACCTTAATCACGTGAAAATAGCGGTTATCGCCGTTTTCATCTTTGATAAATCCAAAACCCTTATCTGCAAACCACGTCGTGATTGTTCCGTTCATCGCCTTTACCACCTGATTAATCGTTTACCAACTCAATTTTTGCCGCGCGCAGTGTAAAGCACAACGCCTGCACAGACTATGCCTTTCATGCAGGAACTACTCATTACCCCACTGATTGAGGAAATTGGCGATATCATCGATGCGCTTCGTGTCGATACCCGCTTCGACTGCCATCTCGGTCTGCGCCTCTTCGCTGATCTCTTCGTTATTCATCAGACGGGTGATCAACAGCTGGAAATAGAGCGCCAGGGGATCGCGTTCTGCTTCGCTCACCGGCGTTGCGGCTTCCGTCGTGTACTCATCCACGATGTCATAATATTTAATCGGTACGTCGTTGCTCATGCGTTATCCTCAGGATGTCGGTTGCTGCCTGGATAATAGCATCCTCAGGTCCTTTTTTCCGCGAGACCCACAATAGACTTGCTCATGTTGACGCCCGTAACCCCAAAACCGCTGGTCTCGTAGAGGTGCCGGGCACGAGCATTATCACCTGCCACACGCAGTCTGATCTCCTTGAAACCCTGCTCGCGCAGATGCGCTTCCAAATCGCGAAGAGTCTGTTTACCCAGCCCCTGCCCCTGACAGGCTGTGAAAATATGAAAATCATAGATAAACACTGAACGCATCATCGTATCGGGTTTGTACCAGAGATAACCGACCTGCCTGTTGTCTGATCTATCGGCGCAACAAGAGAGCATAAAACGTGTCCATGCGTATTCACGCCCTCAGGAAGCATTTCGGCGATTTCCTGCTTTGCTCTGGCAAGCGAATCAGGTTGAGAGAGCCCATAGTTTGACCCGATCTCATCGGCATAATCGTGAATAAAATAGTCAAGATAAGCAGGATACTCATCTTCTGTCAGCGGACGAAATGAGACCATCGCTTACTCCGTAGTGTTCATAATCAGGGCGATATTAATAACGATAAGGCCGCTGAAACGTCAATATGATTAGCTTTTGAACCCGGTCGGGTTTCGTTGCTATGGGGAAAAGGTGAATATCACCCGTTGTCTATACTCAACTGATAACAGACAACGGAGTGCGCTATGCCTTTACCCGACTTTCATTCCTCTGAACCTTTCACCCTTGGCGTTGAACTCGAACTGCAGGTGGTTAACCCGCCGGGCTACGATTTAAGCCAGGACTCCTCTGCCCTGATCGACGCCGTGAAAAATGACATTAAAGCTGGTGAGGTGAAGCACGATATCACCGAAAGCATGCTCGAGATCGCGACCGGCGTGTGCCACAACATCGACCAGGTGGCAGCGCAGTTCTCCGCCATGCAGCAGAGCATTTTGCGCGCAGCGGCGAAGCACCATATTCAGATTTGCGGCGGCGGCACCCATCCGTTTCAGAAATGGCAGCGTCAGCAGGTGTGCGAAGATGAGCGCTATAACGTGACGCTGGAGCGCTTTGGCTATCTGATTTTGCAGGCGACGGTGTTCGGCCAGCACGTCCATGTGGGGTGTCGCACCGGCGATGAGGCCATCTACCTGCTGCACGGCCTGTCGCGCTTTGTGCCGCACTTTATCGCCCTGGCGGCCAGCTCACCCTATATGCAGGGCACCGACACGAAGTTTGCCTCATCGCGGCTCAATATCTTCTCCGGATTCCCGGACAACGGCCTGATGCCGTGGGTCAACAGCTGGCAGGAGTTCGAAGGGCTGTTCCGTCGCCTGAGCCACACCAGCATGATCGACAGCATTAAAGATCTGCACTGGGACATTCGCCCCAGCCCCCATTTTGGCACGGTGGAGGTGCGGGTGATGGATACGCCGCTCACCCTCGCCCATGCCATTAATATCGCCGGGCTGATCCAGGCCACGTCGCACTGGCTGCTGACCACACGCCCCTATAAGCATCAGGAAAAAGATTTTCTGCTGTACCGTTTTAACCGTTTTCAGGCCTGTCGTTACGGACTGGACGGGATCCTGACGGACGTGCATACCGGAGAGCAGAAAACCATCGCCGAAGATCTCACCTGGCTGCTGGAGCAAGTCGCGCCGTCTGCGGAGAAGCTGGGGGCATCGAGTGCGATTCAGGAAATTACCCTGATGCTCAAACAGGGCAAGAGCGAGGCGCAGCGCATGCGGGACTTTATCGCAGACGGTGGCTCGCTCATCTCCCTGGTGCAAAAACATGCCGAGTTGTGGGCCACTAGCCCGTAAGCCGGTGCCCCCACTCGCGCAGGCGCTGGAACAGCACAAACAGCGCCGGGATAAAGACTATCCCCACCACGGTGGCGACCAGCATGCCGCTGAACACCGTGGTGCCGATGATGCGACGGCTCTGGGCGCCCGCCCCGGTCGCCAGCATCATCGGTAATACCCCGATAATGAACGATACTGCGGTCATCATCACCGCCCGGAAGCGACGGGAGGCCCCTTCCCTCGCGGCATCCACTATCGCCCTGCCCGCCATGCGCTGCGCGCGGGCAAACTCAACGATCAGAATCGCGTTCTTCGCGGCAAGGGCGATTAACAACACCAGGCCGATCTGCACGTACACGTCGTTGGCGTAACCGGCCGCCCACAGCCATACCAGCGCCCCGCCGATAGCGAACAGCACCGAAAGCATTACGCTTGCCGGTAATGTCCAGCTCTCGTACTGGGCGACAAGAAACAGCCACGCCATGACCACCGCTGCCAGCACAATCCAGATCGCCTGGTTCCCGGTCTGCTGCTCCTGATACGACATACCGCTCCAGGCGTAGTCATATCCAGTTGGCAGGTTCTGCGCCAGAATCTCACCCATCACTGCCATCGCCGTGCTGCTGCTTACGCCTTCAGCTGCCGAACCGCTTACCGACACGGACGGGAACTGGTTGTACTGCTGCAGGAAAGGTGCGCCAACGGTGGGGGTGATGGTCACGAGGTTACTCAGGCGTACCCGCTCGCCGTTATTGCTGCGCACGAACAGCTCGCTGATTTGCTCCGCCCGCTCGCGCCACTGCATCTCGTTTTGCATGACCACGTGGTAGACGCGGTTGTTGACGCTGAAATCCCCGGCACGCGTGCCGCCAAAGGCGGTCTGCAGGCTGCTGAAGATGCGAGAGACGGGCACATCAAGACGGGCGGCACGCTCGCGATCGACGGTCAGCGTCAACTGTGGCACGTTGCTGCTCCAGGTGGTGAATACCCGGCTCAGTTGCGGATGCTGGTTGGCTTTTGCCAGCACCTGGCGGGTGACGCGCTCCAGCTCCACCGGGCTTTGTCCTGCCTGGGCCTGAATGCGCAGGTCGAAACCTGAGGCGTTCCCCAGCCCCGGTAGCGTCGGCGGCGCGAAGGTCATGATGGTCGCTTCCGGCAACGCCAGCAGCTGGCGCTGAAGCGTGCCCATCACCTCGTCCAGGGTTGGACGCTCGCTCCAGTCTTTTAGCATCACGGAGATAAACCCGCCGTTGGAGGCGCTGGTGCCGTTGAGAATGTTAAACCCGGAGACCTGAATCACATCTTCCACCGCCGGATGTTGTGCAATCAGCGCCCGGGCCGTCGCCATCACCGCTTCGGTGCGTTCCAGCGAGGCCGACTCCGGTAACTGAACGCTGGCAAAGAAGTAGCCCTGATCCTCCTGCGGCAGGAAGCCTTTTGGCATCGACATAAAGCTGAATGCCACCACGACGGCAGCGCCTGCGGTTGCCAGCAGCGCCAGCCACGGGCGCAGGGTAAACAGGCTCAAGATTCGAATGTAAAAGTTGCGCGTAACATCCAGCCCGCGGTTGAAGGCACGGTAGACTGCCGCAGGGCGCGGGCGCAGCAGCATCGCGCACAGGGCAGGCGTCAGAGTCAGCGCCACAAGGCTTGAGAGCGTGACGGCGGTCGAGAGCGTCACCGCAAACTGGCGGTACAGCTCCCCGACAATCCCCGGCAGCAGCGCCACCGGGATAAACACCGCCAGCAGCACCAGGGTGGTGGCAATCACCGGCCCGGCAATCTGGCGCAGCGCCTGCGCGGTCGCTGCCGTGCGGCTCTGCCCTTCCGCCATCAGCGTTTCAACACTTTCTACCACCACGATGGCGTCATCCACCACCATGGTCAGCGCCAGAATAAGGGCGAACAGGCTCAGCGTGTTGGCGGAGTAGCCGAGCGTATAGAGCACGGCAAACGTGCCCACCAGCGACACCGGGATCGCCAGCGCAACAATCAGCGTGGCGCGCCAGCTCTGCAGGAAAAGAGAGACCACCACCACCACGGCCAGCAGGGTTAACGCCAGCGAAACGCCAATCTCTTTGATGGTCGCGGCAACAAACTGCGTGGTATCGAATTTGACTTCGTAGACCAGGTCGTCCGGGAAGCGCGTCGAGAGATGCTCCAGCTCCGTACGCACCGCATCGGCCACCCGCAGGGCGTTGGCGGACGGCGTGGGGTAGATGGCGAGATAGGCGGAGTCATGCCCGTTCAGCTGTGCGCCCGCGCTGTAGCTACGCGAGCCGAGTTCGATGCGGGCGACATCTTTCAGGCGCACCAGCTGGCCCATCTCACCGACGCGGATAATGATATCGGCAAAGTCTTCAGCCTGATTTAAACGCCCCAGCCCGTTGATGGTCAGGGTCTGCTGCTGGCCGTTAAACACCGGCGGCGTGCCCACCTGGCCGGCCGCCCCCTGCACGTTCTGCTCGCGCAGCGCCTGCGCCACGTCGTCGGTGGTCACGTTGAGGGCGTTCATGCGATCCGGTCGCAGCCAGATGCGCATGCTATAGTCCCGTGCGCCAAACAACTGCACCTGCCCCACGCCCGGCAAACGCGACAGCGCCTCACGCACATGGGTGCTGGCGTAGTTGCTGACCAGCAGCGGCGTGTGGGTGTTATCCGGGGAGTAAAGACTTACCCCCATCATCAGGTTGGTGGCGCGCTTGCGCACCTGTACGCCGTTTTGCTGTGCCTCGGCGGGGAGTTGCGCCACGGCCTGCGCCACGCGGTTTTGCACATCGATGGCAGCCAGATCCGGGTCGGTGCCCGCCGCAAAGGTGATATTCAGGCTGTAGGTGCCCTCGTCGGAACTGGTGGACTCCATATAGAGCATGTGATCCACGCCGTTAAGCTGGGTCTCCAGCGGTGTGGCGATGGCCTCCGCCACGTCAGCCGAGCTGGCCCCCGGCCAGGACGCACTGACATTCACCACCGGGGGCGTGATCTGCGGATACTGCTCTACCGGAATAATTCTCAGCGCGATGGCCCCCAACAGGGTTATCACCAGCGCAATCACCATCGCGAAGCGCGGGCGTTTGATGAAAAACGTCAGCATGATGGCTCCTTAATTGAGAATCTGAACGGCCGCGCCCGGCTGCACGCGCTGCGCGCCGTCGGTGATCGCTCGCTCGCCGGAAGTGACGCCGGACGCGATCCGGAACTGCTGGCCAATTTGCCCGGCGACGGCCAGCGGACGCATTTCTGCTTTGCCGTCGGCGTTAACCACCCAGGCATAGAATCCGTCGCCGTTTTGCTGCACCGCCGCGGCGGGCAGGGTCAGCACCGGCTCAACGCTTGCCGGGCGCAGAAAGACATTCACATTCCCGCCGGGCAGCAGCTGATGGCGCGGATTCGCAAACTCGGCGCGCAGCATCACGCTGGCGGTGCGCGGATCGATCCGGGTTGTCCACTGACGTCAGTTCACCGCTGATGCGCTGGCCGTTGCTGTCTATCAGCGCCTGCCAGGCCTTTTTCAGGGCACTGATATCCGCATGCTGTCCGGCTTTGGTGGCAAACGCCCCCTCTTCCAGCGCAAAGGCGATGCGGATCGGGTCAAGCTGCACCACGTCCACCAGCACGCCGCTTGAGGGATTCACGAGGCTGCCCACGTGAAAGCGGCTGTGGCCCACGCGGCCATCGATGGGTGATGTGATGCGCGTGTACCCCAGCGTGACATGGCGGGTTTCCAGCCGGGCTTTCGCCTGCTCCAGCGCGGCGCGGGCAACGTCGCGCTGCATGCGGGCGTTATCCACGTCGTGGCGGCTGATGGCGTTATTGCTGCCCAGACTTTCGAAGCGGGAAAGCTGCTGCTGCGCCTGGCGCAGGGTGGCTTCGGCGCTTTGCACTTCGGCCTGTGCCAGCCGCACGGCGGCACGCGGCTCGGCGTCGTCCAGCTCGAACAGCAGGTCGCCTTTTTTCACATACTGTCCGTCGCGAAAATTGATTTTGGTAATGGCGCCTTCCGCGCGGGCGCGCAGCTCAACGGTGTGAATGGCTTCAATGCGCCCCTGGGATCTGGCGCTCGGCGGCATGGGCGGTCTGCTCCACGGTAGCGACGCGCACGGGAATGGCGGCGGCAAATGCGGGTTGCAGGGTGCTGGCGAGAAGCACGAACAGGAGCGGGAGTTTCATGGGTGTACCTCAGTGTAATTTTCCCCTCACCCCGGCCCTCTCCCCAAAGGGGCGAGGGAGAAAACCGAGCCGTCCTCTCTCCCCGCAGGTGGGGGGGAAGAAAACCGAGCCGTCCTCTCTTCCCTCAGGTGGGAGGAGAAAACCGAGCGGTTCCATCACCCCACTGGCGGAGGGAGAAAAACCGGGCGGTTCCATCACCCCACAGGCGGAGGGAGAAAACCGGGCGGTTCCATCACCCCACAGGTGGAGGGAGAAAACCGGGCGGTTCCCTCTCCCTACAGGTGGAGGGAGAAAACCGAGCAGCTCCCTCTTCCCACAGGTGGAGGGAGAGTGCCGAGCGGTTCCCACTCCAAACAGGTGGAAGGAGAGTGCCGGACTGTTCCCTCTCCCCTATGGGGAGAGGGTTAGGGTGAGGGGTAAGGTTTTACGTTTTCAGTTATGCAGCCTTACGGAACCTGCGGGTCAGTCGCTTCTCGATCTCGACGATGAAGAACATCGCGCTCGCCATACCCAGGGTGACACCCCAGTAGCGCAGCGGCAGGGCTTCGGTGCCGAACAGCATCTGCATAAACGGCAGGTAGATAATCGCCAGCTGCAGCAGGAGCAGCACGCCCGTGACCAGCCAGATCCCCTTGTTCGCCAGCAGGCCGCGATTAAGGGAGAAGCCTTCGGTGTTGCGGCAGTTAATCATGTAGACCCACTGCGCACAGACCAGCATCTGCAGCAGCACGGTGCGGATGAACTCGGCGCTGTGGCCGCGCGGGCCAGCCAGGCTTCCAGCGCAAAGGCGGCAACGGCAATCAGGGTGCCGACGAAGGCCACACGCCATACGGCGTAAGCATCCATCACGTGCTGGCCGGTCTGACGCGGCGGACGGCGCATGATGTTGCGCTCGGCGGCTTCAAAGGCCAGGCCGAAGGAGAGCGTGGCGGACGTGGCCATGTTCATCCACAGGATCAGCACCGGCGTCAGCGGAATGATGTTCCCGGCCAGCAGAGCAATCACAATCAGCAGACCCTGCGCGAGGTTTAGTCGGCATGATGAACAGAATGGTCTTCTTCAGGTTGTCGTAGACGCGACGCCCCTCTTTTACCGCGCTGGCGATGGTGGCGAAGTTATCGTCCGTCAGGACCATATCCGCCGCCTCTTTGGTGACTTCGGTCCCCTTGATGCCCATGGCGATGCCCACGTCTGCCTGGCGCAGAGCCGGTGCGTCGTTTACGCCGTCGCCGGTCATGCCGACGATCTCGCCCTGCTCCTGCAAGGCCTTCACCAGACGCAGCTTATGCTCCGGGCTGGTGCGGGCGAAGATGTCATACTCCACCGCCGCTTTCGCCAGTTCGCCATCGTCCATGTGCTCCAACTGATAGCCGGTTACCGCCTGGGCGCTGTTGGTGATCCCCAGCATCTGCCCGATGCTCATCGCCGTCTGCGGGTGATCCCCGGTGATCATCTTCACGCGGATCCCGGCCTGCTGGCAGGCGTGAATAGCGTCGATCGCCTCCGGGCGCGGCGGATCCATCATCCCGGCGATGCCGAGGAAGATCAGGCCGTGGTTCAGCGCATCATGGGTCAGCGCCTGCCCCTCCTGAGCCTGTTTGAACGCCGCGGCCACCATGCGCAGCCCCTGACGGGCATAGCGCTCCATCTCCGCTTCCCAGTAGGCGCGGTTAAAGGCTTCGGGACCGTTACGGGTCTGCTGCTCTGCACAGAGGGCAAAAATCACGTCCGGCGCGCCGGTGATCAGGATCTGCTCCTCGCTACCGATCTGGTAATGGGTACTCATATACTTGTACTGCGAGTCGAACGGGATTTTGTTGATAAGCGTAGTCATCACCGGTGCAAGGTGGGCTTTCGCCGCCAGCACCTTCAGCGCGCCTTCGGTTGGCCCGCCGGTGATCCCCCACAGGCCGCGCTCGTCCTGAATCATCTGGCTGTCGTTACACAAATCGACGGTGCGCAGATACTGCTCCAGTACGGTGCCCGGCTGGATCTGCACCGGCTCGTCGCTGCCCTCAAGGCAGATCTTGCCTTCCGGGGCATAGCTGTCGCCCTCAACGCGATAGCAGCTGTCGGCGGTGATGATCGCCTTAACGGTCATCTCGTTCATGGTCAGGGTGCCGGTTTTATCCGAGCACACTACGGTCATCGCCCCTAAGGTTTCCACGGTAGGCAGCTTGCGGATGATTGCCCGCTGACGCGCCATCGCCTGTACGCCCAGCGACAGGATAATCGAGATGATGGCAGGCAGACCTTCAGGCACCGCCGCCACCGCCAGGCTAATCAACGACAGCAGCAGTTCGCCGAGCGGCATGTCCCGCAGCAGCAGGCTGAAGACAAAGAGCGCGGCCATCATCGCCATGATCAGCCCGAAGATGGCTTTGCCGAGCTTGTCCATCTGCACCAGCAGCGGGGTGCGGTGTTTTTCAATCCCGTCCATCATCTGATTGATGTGGCCCAGTTCCGTTTCCTGGCCGGTAGCAATCACCACGCCCATGCCACCGCCCGCGCTGACGGTGGTGCCGGAAAACAGCAGATTGGTCCGGTCGCCGAGGGTTAATTCTCCGGTTAACGGCTGAATATGTTTATCAACCACCGTGGATTCGCCGGTGAGGATCGCCTCTTCCACACGTAAATTATGCGCTTCAATCACTCGCATATCCGCGGGAATACGATCGCCAGCGCGTAATACAATAATATCCCCGGGAACTATTTCAGTTGTAGGTATTGTTTCGTGAACGCCTTCACGAATAACGCGCGCATCGCTGGCGAGCATATTTCGAATGCTGCTCAGGGATTTTTCGGCGTTGCTCTCCTGAATATGACCAATTAAGGCATTAATCACCGCCACGCCCAGAATAACCAGCGTATCCACCCAGTGGCCCATTATTGCGGTTAAAACCGCGGCGGCCAGCAATACGTAAATTAAGACATCGTTAAAATGGGCCAGAAAACGCAGCCATTGCGGGTCTGGGCTTTTTTTGCTGGCAGGGCATTCGGGCCATGCTGCTGCAGGCGCGCCTGCACCTCTGCGCGGCTCAGTCCGGCCATGGTGCTGCGCTGTGCGGCAAGGGTCTGCTCGACGGTCTGCTGATAAGCGTGCGTCGGGGCGCGGTCCTGGCTGGACGGGGGCGTATGGGGGTGATGCATTTTGGTCATATTTCAGCTCCTTCAGTTTGCGGTGAGCAAAAGCCTGAATTCCATGTCTGGCTTTTAAAAATCGTGAGCGTTAATTTAATGGGTTGTCACGGCAATTAATTTAACGCACTATTATTTCTGTCGATGGCATTAAACAGAGAACGTTTCATTTCGTTACAGTGATTTTTACAAATTATTTTTAAACCTAAACTAAACGAGGGATAAGCATGTTTGGTATTTATCGCGGTCGGCGTCTGGCGTTATATATTATCGCTGCCATTGTTATTGCAACGTTAATTGGATATAGCACTTATACCTTTGTAAGATTATTAGCCGGAGGGTGACAATAATTTACATTAACGCAGGTTAATTGAATTAATGGTCATGATGAGGGTAAATAATAGCGAATAAACGGGCGATTATTTATCGCCCGCCTGCTTTACGGTTGATATTGCTTTACGAAGCCCTATCCGTGACAATGTTATTTTTAACTGACGATTAACATAATCATGAAACACCCGTTAGAATCGCTGCTTACTGCGGGGGGCATTTTATTGATGGCCCTGCTGTCCTGCCTGCTGTTACCTGCGCCGTCCCTTGGGCTGGTGCTGGCGCAAAAGCTGGTTCAGACCTTTCACATGGTCGATCTGAACCAGCTTTACACCATTTTATTCTGCCTGTGGTTTTTAGTCCTCGGTGCCGTTGAGTTCTTTATCCTGCGCTTTATCTGGCGCCGTTGGTTTTCACTGGCGTCGTAAGCCCATGAAATCACGCATCCCGTGGATCAACGCTTCACACCAGGCCGCGTAGTCGTGGCCGCTCGACCACGGGTGGAAACTGACGCGATAGCCTTTCTCCCGTAGCACCTGTTCGAAATCCTGCGTGGTGCGATAAATCCCCCCACCCGGCCCCGTGGTTTCAAACTTCCCGGCCTGCAGCCAGAAGTGCACCGGATACTGCGGCGACTGTTGATACTGCCGCGTCAGCCAGCCTGGTGCTTCACCTTTCGGCGCCCCACCAGTAAGAGCCAGAAAGACTCAACACATTGCCAAACAGTCGCGGGTAGCGCAGCGCCACCCATGAGGAGGCGATCCCCCCGTAGCTTGAACCCGCCAGCACCGTTTTTCTGCCGCTGCATCGCCACCCCCTGCCCGCGCAACCACGGCAACAGTTCATGCGCCATAAAATCGGCAAAAGCCGGGTTCGGCGGCAGCTCTTTTACTGCGTCGGGGCGTGGTCGAGGCTGTCGATAAACACGACATTGACCGGGGCAGATGATGGCGGGCTATCAGGCCATCCAGCACGTTAGCGAAATGGTAGTCATCCTGATAGATCTGTCCGTCGAACAGGATTAACGTCCAGCGGGCGGGTTGAGCGCCGCGCGGCTTGTAAAGCATCACTTCGCGGGAATTGCCGAGGAATTTGCTGCTCAGCATCTGGCGGGTCAGGGTGCCGCTCACCAGCGGCTGCGCGGCGGCCTGCACCGAGCAGTAACGTGCCGGGCTGAGATCGAGCAGTGAATAGCGGTTCCAGCGATCGGCCTTCTGTTCACCAAAGGTGTTCGGGTTGAGCGGATCGGCCTGGGCGCTCACCAGGATCGCCCGTCGTTGATCCCGCGCGGAGCCGTCAATCACGGGGACATCAGGCGCGAGCTTGTACTGCATCACCGTATCGGCGGGCACGACGTAACTGCGAAACCAGACGTCGCTTTTGCCCAGACGGAACAGCGGATCGTGATCCCCCGCCGGCGAGCCGAGAATAAATACGTTGCCGCGCGCGCCGCGCCACAGGAAGGTGACGCGCTTATGGCTGGCGTCTACCGGCTCCACCATCGGCGTTCCCTGCCGAATCTGCGTCTGCCAGAACGCATCAGTACTCCCACCGGCAGCAACCGTTTTTGCCAGCGCCTGCAACGTGGGGCTTTCAGGCTCCAGCATCTGTACGCGTGGTAAAGCTGAGGTCTCTTTCATCCGCCATTGAAAACGCCAGGTTTGCCAGCTTCGCCGTGCAGCACCAGAGACGCGTTTTGCTTCACGGGCAGAGCAAACAACAGGGTGTGTTCACCGTCGGCGGGGCCATTTTCAACCAGCGTGCGAATGCGGCGGTTTTGCGCGTCCAGCAGGCGAGCATCCGTCACGCCGTTCAGCGTGGCAGAAACATAGTTTTCACTCAGCTCAGGCAGGATAAAACAGACTTCACCGCTGGCATCAAACTTTCCCTGAATGTCTCCCTGAAGGGACGAATGTTCACACGTCACCGCCACCGCGGGTAGCGTCACTATCCCTAATAACAATCCACTCCATGCCCTCTTCATTACCGCAAGTTCCCCGACGAAATTTGTTAATAACGCTAATGCAAATGGTAATAGTTTGCAATATCATCTAGAAGAATTAACCGGTGTTTTATGGCGATAGCAACCAAGGATGTTAAAAAAATATGTTTAAAAATAATAAGATAATGCAGGCATGGCTCCTGAGTCTGGCCACGGTCAGCGTGGCGGCCCAGGCAGAAAATAGAGAAGAAACCATGACGGTGACGCAGGGGACGAGTGAAGACCCTACCGCCCTTGTGAAGGGGATTGTGGCAACGAAAACGCTTTCTGCCACCAAGACCAGTGCAGAGATCGTGAGGACGCCGCAGTCGGTATCGGTGATCACCCGCGATCAGATGGACATGCAGGATGTGACCTCCGTTTCGCAGGCGCTGCGCTATTCGGCGGGGTGTTTACCGAGTACCGCGGATCGTCTAACCGCAACGATGAGGGTGTTTGTTCGTGGCTTTAGCTATGTGCCGAAATTCCTCGACGGCCTGAGCTTCGGTGCCACCGCCTCGTCACAGACGGGAACGATTGACCCCTGGTTACTGGAGCGCGTGGAGCTGGTTCGTGGCCCGGCATCGGTGCTGTTTGGCCAGGTCAATCCGGGTGGATTAATCAGCATGACCAGCAAGCGCCCGACCTCTGAATCTATTCACAACATTCAGTTCCGCACCGGCAATAACCACCTCGCGGAGGGCGCGTTTGATTTCGGCGGCAAGCTCAGCGACGATGGCCGCGTGCTGTATCGTGTTAACGGGATTGCCCGCACCCAGCATAATCAGGTAGAGGATTATAAAGAGACGCGGATGGCGATTGCGCCAGCGATCACCTGGTATCCTAACGATCAGACCCGCTTTACGCTGCTCACCAGCTACCAGAAAGATCCCGACGCGGGATACCGCAACTTTCTGCCCGCGTACGGGACGGTGAAAAGCGTCGACGGCAAATACATCCCGCGCGACTTTAACGTCAGCGACCCGGATTACGATCAATCCTGGCGCGAGCAGACGATGATCGGCTACGAGCTGGAACATCAGTTCGCCGATAACCTCATCTTCCGCCAGAACGCACGTTACGCCACTATCAAGCAGAAGTATCGTTATCTTGTTTACGCCACCAGCGCCGCCAACAGTTCGGTATTGACCCGCCGCGCCCAGCATGAAGAGCGCACCACCAACGAGTTTGGCCTGGATAACCAGCTGGAATACCTGATGGATACCGGGCAAGTGAGCCATACGCTGCTCGGCGGATTCGACTATAAAACCAGTAAAGATAAACAGCTGCTGGAAACGTGGGGAGCGGTTCGCCAGTACAACCTCGACTGGATGAATCCGGTCTACGGCGTGAATGTGGATGAAAGCAGCTTTACTACCGCCAGTAACGAACAGCAAAACCTCGATCAGATGGGCCTGTATTTGCAGGATCAGATGAGCTGGCATAACTGGGAGTGGCTGGTATCCGGGCGCTATGACTGGAGCGAAGTACGCACTAACGACTTCACCGATAGCAGCTTCACCCAGCAGAATGACAGTAAATTCACCTGGCGTACCGGCCTGCTGTACGCCTTCGATTTTTGGCCTGTCGCCGTACATCAGCTACAGCACCTCGTTTGAACCGAACCTGCAAACCAACCGGGCACCGGGCGAAGGGCCGTTTAAACCGACCACCGGTGAGCAGACGGAGATTGGCCTTAAATATCAGCCGGTTGATACCACGCTGATGACCCTGGCACTGTACGATTTAACCCAGGATAACGTGGCGACCTACAACAGCACCGAAGGCTGGTTCGAGAATGCGGGCAAAGTGCGTTCGAAAGGCGTTGAGGCAGAAGTTCACTCCACGCTGATGGACACCATCAATCTGATTGGCCTCGTACACTTACACCGACGCGAAAACCGAGAGCACCACGGTGGCCGGCACCGAAGGCAAAACGCCAGCGCGTATTCCGGCGCACATGGCCTCGGCGTTCGCCAGCTACACCCTGCCTGGCGGGCCGCTGAAGAGCCTGACCGCTGGCGTGGGCATGCGCTATATCGGCACCAGCTACGGCGACGCGAAAAACACCTTTAAGGTGCCTTCGGTGGATCTTTATGACGCGATGGGTGAGCTATGAGCTGGGCGAGTTGAACAGCAGCCTGAAGGGGGCGAATCTGCAGTTTAACGTCAATAATATCGCCGACACCAAATACGTGGCTTCCTGCGCCAGCGATACGGCATGCTTCTACGGCATTGGCCGGACGATAACAGCGACGGTGAACTACAGCTGGTAAGGTGCTTTTTTGTTGACGCGGTAAGCGCAGCGCCACCGACAATACGGCATCGTGCCAATAAAAAACGCCGGGTAGGTGGCTACGCCCTACCCGGCCTGGGTTCGATGCCGTCAGTGTGCCCGGCTGGGGTGATCCCTGCGGTAAGCCCCGGGCGGCTGATTAAAGGTGCGGGTGAAGACGCGGGTAAATGTCTGCTGGGAGTCAAAGCCGTAACGCAGGCAAATATCGTAAACTTTTTCGTCCGATTCACGCAGATCCCGCGCCGCCAGGCGCAGCTTACGTTCCCGAATATAGCGCCCCAGACTCTCGCCCTTATACTGCATAAACAGCCGCTGGAGGTGCCATTTGGAATAACCCGCATGGCGGGCGATATCCTCGATACGCAACGGCTGATGAAGGTTGTCGTCGATCCACTCGACTATGGTGTCGATAACCTGAGCGGAAATAGTCATGCTGCTCTCCCCCTCTGCTCTTCGATTAAACATTATTCCCACCACGCGCGAAATTGTTGCGTGGCATCATTCACTCTGAGTGGCTCCCCGAGTTCCGGCGTCAACAGGCGATAGGGTTTATCCTTACTGGCCTGCGAAAGCTTGATCAGCGGGTCGTTCCAGGTGTGTTTTGCCAGTACAAAGCGCCCGGAGTGACCCGGCACTACCGCCCTGGCATTTAAATCCGTGGCGGCCTGCGCCGTTTCAGAGGGCTGCATGTGGATGTACTTCCAGTCCTGGTCGTACTGCCCGTTCTCCATGATCGCCAGATCGACGCTGCCAAACCGCTCCCCGATGGCGCTAAAGTGCGGGCCGTAGCCGGAATCCCCGCTGTAGAACACCTTTTGCTGCGGGGTGACAAACATAAAGCTGCCCCCACAGCGTCTGGTTGCGCTTCAGCCCGCGCCCGGAGAAATGGCGCGCGGGCAGGACGTGTACGGTCAGGTCATCGCTGATGCGCACCGATTGATCCCAGTCCCGCTCCTCAATGATGGACGGCTCCATGCCCCAGTAGCGTAGATGGGAACCCACGCCGAGCGGCGTGACCACGCGCTTCACTTTTGGCAGAAGCGCCTTGATGGTGGCGTAGTCGAGATGATCGTAGTGATCGTGGGAGATAATCAGCAGATCGATGTCGGGCATCTCTTCCGCGTGCCACGGATATTCCCCGGCAAAGGCTTTGTTGAGGAAGGAGAACGGCGCCGCGTAATTGCTGAACACCGGATCGATCAGGATACGTTTTCCCGCCAGCTGCAGATACCACGAGGAGTGACCGAGCCAGACCAGGGTGTCCTGATCCAGCGGCAGCTGCGCCAGATCGGTTTTGACCAGCGGCAGGGGCTGGGCCGGACGCGCGTTTTCACGCTTCGTCACCAGAAAATCCCACCAGGCCGCCAGCATGTTCTTGTTGCCGGTAAAGCCCGGCGTGGGCAAGGTGTTATGGAACTGCCCGTCGCGATACTGCGGCGAAGCGGCAAACTCACTTAGCTGCGCGCCCTGTGGCGGCTGGCCGAATCCGGCATTCAGTACGAACGGCAAACTCGCCGCTGATGCAATAATCATCACTACCACCAGGCTAATAATAAAACGCTTTTTCATATCCCGACCCGAATTCGCGCCCCCATCCGATGGCCTGCGCGGGCAAAACTTGATTATGAGTGAGTAAGCCACTCATTATAGGAGTGATGCGAAAGTCGTCAAGACGTTTTAAGAACTTTGACATTCCGCGTTGCAGCCCCGCAAGGAGCATGATTCAATCAAGGTTTTTGCACATAAACTGGAGGAAATGCAGTGGCTCGTCCGAAAAGTGAAGATAAAAAAACTGGCGTTGCTGGACGCGGCAACCTCCGCTTTTGCCCAGTCGGGCATTGCGGCTTCAACCGCGTTTAATCGCCCGCAGCGCAGGGGGTGGCTGAAGGCACCCTGTTTCGCTATTTCGCCACCAAAGACGATCTGCTCAATGCCCTCTACCTGCACCTGAAACAGGATCTGTGCCAGACCATGCTGGCGAATATGGATCGTGCCCTCACCCAGCCGAAAGAGCATACCCGCAATATCTGGAACAGCTACGTTGACTGGGGGATCCGTAACCCGATGGCTCACGGTGCGATCCGCCAGCTCGGGGTGAGCGAGAAGATCAACGCCGAGACCGAACAGGCGGTGCACGAGATGTTCCCGGAACTGCATGAGCTTTTGCCGCCGTCATATCCGCCCGGTGTTTATGTCTGAAGATTTTCGTCTGTTTGGCGATGCGCTGTTTTTATCGCTGGCGGAGACAACCATGTCCTTCGCCACCCGCGAACCGGCGCGCGCCACCGAATTTAAGGCGCTGGGTTTTGAAGCCATGTGGCGTGCGCTGGCCGAAGAGGATAGCCATGGACAGTAAAACGCTCGCCGCCTGCGCACAGCAAGTGGCACTGGAACTGCCCTTTACCGAGCACTGCTGGCCGTTTGGCCCGGAATACGATGTGTTCAAAGTGGGCGGCAAGATTTTTATGCTGATGGGCGTGGCGCACGGGCGTCAGCACGTCAGCCTGAAGTCCGATCCGCAAAAATCGCTGCTCAACCAGCAGATCTACCGTGGGATCGAGCCGGGCTACCATCTGAATAAAAAGCACTGGATCTCGGTTTACGCGGCGGAGGATATCACCCCTGAGCTGATAGCCGATCTGGTCAACGATTCGTGGCATCTGGTGGTGGATAAGTTGCCGAAGAAAGAGCAAAAACGGTTACGCCCCGGCGGTTAAGCGCTCGGAATGCCCTTACCTTTGTTCACCTCCCTTTGTATCATTTTCCCTTTTGCACTTAATCCCAGGAGTCGTAATGGATATCATCTCTGTTGCCTTGAAGCGTCACTCTACCAAGGCCTTTGATCCGAACAAAAAATTGACTGCCGACCAGGCGGAACAGATTAAAACCCTGCTGCAGTACAGCCCGTCCAGCACCAACTCACAGCCATGGCACTTTATTGTGGCCAGCACCGAAGAAGGTAAAGCCCGCGTGGCGAAATCCGCAGCCGGTGGCTTTGTCTTCAACGAACGCAAAATGCTGGACGCCTCTCACGTGGTGGTCTTCTGCGCCAAAACCGCGATGGACGATGCATGGCTTACGCGCGTCGTGGATCAGGAAGAGGCCGATGGCCGTTTCGCCACCCCGGAAGCGAAAGCCGCCAACCACAAAGGCCGCACCTTCTTTGCCGATCTGCACCGTGTCGATCTGAAAGATGACCACCAGTGGATGGCGAAACAGGTTTACCTGAACGTCGGCAACTTCCTGCTGGGCGTGGCCGCGATGGGTCTGGACGCCGTGCCGATTGAAGGCTTTGACGCCGCGATCCTCGACGAAGAGTTTGGCCTGAAAGAGAAAGGCTTCACCAGCCTTGTGGTGGTGCCGGTTGGCCATCACAGCGTGGAAGATTTCAACGCCACGCTGCCAAAATCGCGCCTGCCGCTGAGCACGGTTGTGACTGAGTGCTAAGACAAACGGGCCGCAGATAGCGGCCCGTTACTTTTTACTGATAACCAGTCTGCGATGCGGATGCACGTCACGATCGTCTCCCCATGCGAACGTAATCCAGCGCTCTTCCAGTTCAGCGTAAGAATGAATCGGCGTTAAATGCCACTCTTCCCCGACAGTGCCGTCCGCCACACCGATCTGATAATTCATGTTAAACGCCCAGTCGATCATCCGTAGCCAAAAGCGCTGCCCGTCTCCGGTTTGTTCGCTGTCTGACACAACAATGTCGTATTCGCTGAGTACCCACTGAAAGAATAATTGTGGTAATCCGCTTATCACGCGTTGATGGACAGCGCGTGGCGTACGCCAGACCATAACTTGCGTAGCGGCACCGTGGGGAAAGGTAATTTCTTTATGAAACGCCAGCTTAACGGCATAGGCCGTGTAAGGCTTACCGCTATCGGTGGTCACGAGACGGTATTCATCGCCATAACGCGATTTCAAAAGTTGGTATCCCACAGGAAGCAAAAAACCCGGCAGGTGAAAATCCATTGTGCCCCGTGCCAGAAACGCTTCGGTATGTTCGACGTTTCGGGAGATAAGGCCGAGTTTTTGGCTGAAATCTGCGGAATCAATCATCAGTGGCGACACGGGTGGTTTCTCATCGCGTAAGTATAGTCCACATTACTCTTCATCTAAATGACGTAGATTCAGTAGGTTGGTTTAAATTAAAACCCACCTTACGCGTTTTGAGAGCCTTTTAAAGAACGGGCTGCCGATCCCGGAAGCCCCCTCGCAAAAGATTTACTTCGCCGCTTTTCCCGCGTGCCAGATCCGCTCCGCATAACGTCCAATCACCGCCAGCGATGCCGCCAGGATCAGGAAAAACAGCACCTTGTTCATTTCATCCCAGAAGTATTCGAAATAGCGGGTGTAGAGGTTAATGGCCAGAAAAGTCAGGCCAAACCCGCGCAGCATGCCGTCGTCGGTTTTCAGGCTGATCCAGATACAAATCCCCGCCGCCACGGCAAACAGCAGCACCCACGGCAGCAGCGCCGCACGGGTAGCACCGTACCCGCCATTATCGATATCGTAATGACCAAAAATCGACATGATCCACAGGGCGACAAACAGATAGGTTAGCCCCATCGCTTTACTGGTGGTGTACAGATGGCGTTTGCGCAGCATCCCACGCAGCCACCAGCACAGAGCCAGCAGCGCGCCGCCAAAGAAGATAAAGCGCATCGGGTAGCTCATCCCCAGCCAATAGGCTCCCCAGCCGGACATATAGCCGGTCTCTGCGCCGAACCAGTTGCCAAGCGAGAGCAAAAAGAACAGCCACACCAGGCCGGAGCGGCCTAAGAACCCGACCAGCCCATAAATGACGCAACCCAGCAGGAAAAGCGGCGCGATATGGCCGCTGCCGGTATCAAGCCGCTCCCCCAGTTGCCAGAGGGCGATGGCGGTAAAAAACACGCCGAGGAATAAAATCGCCTCGGTGCTGTAGTGCCATTGCGTTTCCCGCCGCTGGCGGCTGAATCCCCACAGATAGAACAGCACGGCAACCAGCGCAGGCAGCCCGATGCGGGCAAGGGTTGAGAAGGCAAAAAATTCAATAATGCGCGCCATCAGTTCGCTGTCAGCAAACAGGCTGCCGATAGCGATGATGACGCAGGCAATGGCCGTCCAGAAGGCGTAGCGACTGAGGCGCTGCCAGTCCAGGGTGACGCGTTTTAAGCTACTGGCCAGACGTTGATGCTCGTCGGGGGTGAGCGCCCCTTCCTGTTGCCACTCGGTGAGGGCGCGGCGCAGGAGGCGTTCCTGCTTGCGGGTGACGTTCATTGTGCCTGCTCCGTCAGCCACGCCAGCGCGCGCTCGCCTGCGTCATCCACTGGCAGATAAACCAGCAGCCGCGAGCCGTTGCGCGGGGCGGAGTACCAGTACATCTGCTGGAGATGAAAATCGCCCAGATCAGGATGGGTAAAGAGCTTGAGCTGGTTTTCCACGCCGCGCACGTCGTTGCGCTGGTGCCACAGGGTTTTGAACTCCTCAGAGACCGCAAAGAAGCGCGCCAGTTTAGCCTCCCACTGCGGATCGCCCCGGTGCTCGGCCATCGCCGCGCGGAAGTAAGAGACAAAGATCGGCAGCACGTCATCGCGCTTACCGAGGCGGGCGCGCCACGCCGGGTGGGTGAGGAACAGATAAATACAGTTACGGTCTTCCGGGGGAATGGCGTTGAAATCCACGCCCATCAGATGACCGAAGCTGTCGTTCCACGCCACGATATCGAAATTTGGTTTCTGAATGCTGGCAGGTTTTGGCATCAGGGTGTCCAGCAGACGACGGGTGCCCTCGCTGATCCCCTCGCAGCAGACCGCCTGGGGCGCTTCGCCCGGCGGCAATCCGGCCAGCAGGAACAGGTGCCGGGCTTCGGTCGGGGTACACTGCAAGGCTTTCGCCACCGCCGCCATCACCGCGCTGGAGGGGTTCACATCCCTGCCCTGCTCAAGCCAGGTGTACCAGGTTACGCCCACGTCGGCCAGCAGGGCCACCTCTTCCCGGCGCAGGCCCGGCGTGCGACGGCGGCCGCTGCGCGGTAAGCCGAGGCGCTGCGGATCGAGACTTTCTCGTCGGGCGCGTAAAAATGCGCCCAGCTGTTTACGGGTGTCATCCTGGAGTGAGGTGACGGGTTCAGACATCAGCGCCATATTGCCCCCTGCATGGTAGTGCCAGTACCAGTATAAGCAAGAACTGGTACCCGTTTATCAGATGGTTGATGCTACGACGCTACGCTGTTTGACGCAATGGAGTCACCATGAATACGTCAGTTGTTTCACCGGGCCGGGCAGGCCTGATATTGCTGTTAACCGGCCAGATGCTGCCGCTGATTGATACCTCAATCACCAATGTGGCGCTGGATTCTATTACCCACTCCCTGCACGCCACTGCCACCGAACTGGAGCTGATTGTCGCCCTCTACGGCGTGGCCTTTGCCGTCTGCCTGGCGCTCGGCAGCAAGCTGGGAGATAACCTTGGCCGTCGTCGTCTGTTTATGTGGGGCGTGGCGAGCTTTGGCCTGGCCTCGCTGCTGTGCGGCATGGCGGGGAATATCGAGCAACTGCTGGCCGCGCGCGTCGTCCAGGGTGCCGGGGCGGCGCTGATCATGCCGCAAATTCTCGCCACTCTGCACGTGACGCTCAAAGGCAGCGCCCACGCGAAGGCGATTAGCCTGTTTGGCGGCATCGGCGGGATTGCGTTTATCGTGGGGCAGATGGGCGGCGGCTGGCTGGTGTCGGCGGATATCGCCGGGCTGGGCTGGCGTAACGCCTTCTTTATCAACGTGCCTATCTGTCTGCTGGTACTGGCCCTGAGCCGTCGCTATGTGCCGGAAACCCGCCGCGACACGCCGTCGCGCATCGACTGGCCGGGCACCGCACTGCTGGCCGCCATCCTCTGCTGCCTGCTGTTCCCGATGGCGCTCGGTCCGCCAGTGGCACTGGTCATGGCCGCTGAAGGCCATGCTTATCGCCATTGTTCCGCTGGCTGGCTTAATGGCGCTGAATGCGCGTAAAAAAGAGCGCGAAGGTGCCCACCCGCTGATCCCGCCGCGTCTGCTGCAGCTCGGCAGCATCCGTTTTGGGTGCTGATTGCGGTGCTCTTTTTCAGCGTCTGGTCCGGGTTTATGTTCTGCATGGCGCTGACCATGCAAACCGGTCTGGGGATGGCACCGTGGCAGTCCGGTAACAGCTTTATCGCCCTTGGCGTGATGTACTTTGTCTCGGCGTGGTTTGCCCCGCGCCTGATTGCCCGCTACAGCACCAGCACGAATTTTGCTGACCGGTCTGGCAATCCAGATAACCGGTCTGCTGGCGTTGATCGCCACCTTCCGCTACTGGGGAATGGCGAACACCGCCCTGACCCTCGCCCCGGCGACAGGGCTGGTGGGCTACGGCCAGGCGCTGATTGTGAACAGCTTCTACCGTATCGGGATGCGCGATATTCAGCCCGACGACGCCGGAGCCGCCAGCGCCATTCTCAGCACCCTGCAACAGGCGGCGCTTGGCCTCGGCCCCGGCCCTGTTTGGCGCGATTTTGCTCCACGCCCTGCACAACCATCACGGGGATTACGCCCAGGCGATTAACGTCTTCCTGGTTGTCGAAACCGTCATGATGATCGTGCTGGCACTCGCCACCCTGCGGCTGCGCCACCGCCTCTGTCTGCCGGTAGTGAAGGCCTGTCAGGCGGTAAAATAAGCCTGCGAATTTGCATAATAGATCCGCAGCCGCCATTATGGCGGCTGCATTAATACAGGAGACGTTATGCAGGAGTTCATTTCCCTGATCGAAGAGTCAGGCATTGAAATTAATCACACCACTTCAATCGCGATCATCTTTGGCATTATTTTTCTTACCGCCGTCATTATTCACTTTATTCTGCACAAAATCGTGCTGCGGGCTTTTGAAAAACGAGCCCGGGCCAGCAGCCATTTATGGCTGCAAATCATTACCGAGAGAATAAGTTATTTCACCGTCTGGCCTTTACCCTGCAGGGGATAATCGTCAATGTCCAGGCGGTATTGTGGCTGCAAAAAGGCAGCGACGCGGCAGAAATACTCACCACCTGCGCAAAGCTGTGGGTAATGGTGTATGCCCTGCTGGCGTTTTTCTCGCTGCTGGACGTGATCTTCAATCTGTCGCAAAAAATGGCCACCGCCTCGCAGCTGCCGCTGAAGGGGATTTTCCAGGGCATTAAGCTGGTGAGCGCCATTCTGGTGGGGATCCTGATTATCTCCCTGCTGATCGGCCAGTCCCCCGCCATTCTGATTAGTGGGCCTGGGGGCGATGGCGGCGGTGCTGATGCTGGTGTTCAAAGACCCCATTTTAGGGCTGGTGGCGGGCATTCAGCTCTCCGCTAACGATATGCTCAAGCTCGGCGAACTGGCTGGAGATGCCAAAATACGGTGCCAACGGTACGGTGACCGACATCGGCCTGACCACCGTCAAGGTGCGTAACTTCGATAACACCATCACCACTATCCCGACCTGGGCGCTGGTCTCCGATGCCTTCATCAACTGGAGCGGCATGTCGGCCTCTGGCGGACGGCGCATTAAGCGGCAGCCTGAACATTGATACCACCAGCATCCATTTTCTCGATGAGCAGGAACAACAGCAGTTGATACAGGCGAAGCTACTGAAGCCCTATATGGCCACGCGCCACGAGGAAATTACGCTGTGGAATCAGGAGAATGGCGAAGGAGATTCGGTTCTGAACCTGCGCCGGATGACCAATATTGGCACCTTCCGCGCCTACCTGAATGAATATCTGCGCAACCATCCGCGTATTCGCCAGGATATGACCCTGATGGTGCGGCAATTAGCACCGGACGCCAACGGGCTACCGATTGAAATATATGCGTTTACCAACACCGTGATCTGGGCGGAATATGAAGCCATTCAGGCCGATATTTTTCGACCATATTTTCGCGGTGATTGATGAATTTGGTCTGCGCATTCACCAGACGCCGACCGGAAACGATATTCGCTCACTGGCAGGCGTTCTGGCGAAATAACTCAGCTACTGGCGCGGGAAATAAAGCGCCAGTTCATCATCACCCGTTCGGTGGGGGCGTCGGGGTTGTCGATTTTATTCAGCAGCAGATCGACCGCCTTACGCCCGATATCCCGCGACGGCTGCTTGATGGTGCTGAGCGGCGGCGAGACCATTTCAGAGAGTTCAGTGCCATCGAACCCCACCACGGCGATGTCCTGCGGGATACGCAGACCGGCCTTTTCGATGGCGCGCAACGCGCCAGCGGCCAGGGTATCGGACACCGCAAAAACCGCATCCGGGCGCGGTTCCGCCGCCAGTAGTCGGGTCATGGCCGCCATGCCGGCCGCCGCGCTGAGATCGCTGGCGTACTCAATGGCCTGATACGATAGATCGCGCAGGTGCAGCACGCTTTTGTAGCCCCGCTCGCGCAGGCGGGCATATTTGTAGCTCAGGTCGTGGTTGATCAGGGCGATACGCTGACGCCCGCCGTCGGCCAGGCGGCTGACCACGTGCTGGGAGGCATCGACGTCGTTAATTCCCACGCAGGAGACCGCCCCCGCATCGGCGTATTCAGCGCACTGCACCCAGGGTGCATCGCCAATCAGCGCCGCCAGCTCGGTGAGCCGGGTAAACGCATCCATGGTGATAATGCCATCGACCATTTTGCCGGTCAGCAGGCTTAGCCCTGAACGGGAACGTTCAATATCGGAGCCGGAGTTACACAGCAGAATGCGATAGCCGTTTTTCTCAGCCTGCTCCTCAATGCCCTTCACCACCTCAGCACAGAACGGGTTAGCAATGTTGGAAACCATCACCAGGATCATAAAGCTGCGCGAGGTGCGCAGCTGACGGGCAAGAAGATTGGGCTGATAGTTAGCCTCTTTAATCGCCTGCAAGACGCGATCGCGATTTTTGGCTTTGACGGTATCGCTGTTATTCAGCACACGCGATACCGTCGCCACCGAGACGCCCGCCAGTTGGGCGATTTTCTGAATTGACATAGCGACGAGTGATCCTGCAGTTAGCGTTAGCAGCAGGCTACCATAAATTCCTTGCCCGGCGTACCGGGCAAGGTGTTACTGCGCGACGCTGACCCAGCGCTGCTGCTGATGGCTTTTCACTATGGCATCAATGATATAACATCACGTTCGCCCCGTCATGGAAGGTGGCAAACAGCGGTTTTTCGGGCATCCTGCCCGCCTGTACCGCCCGATAAAACTGCGCCATCATGTTCTTAAACGCATCCGGCCAGCCTTCGATGTGGCCGCCAGGGAAGTGGGCGCTGTCGGCCACGTCACGGTTCATCAGCCCCGGATCGTCCGTCAGCGTCTGGTTAGCCTGTGCGCGATGGCCGACCCACAGCTGCTGGGGCACCTCCTGATCCCAGGCCACGGAGCCGTCGCTGCCGTTCACCTCCAGACTCAGGCGGTTTTTTCGTCCGGCGCTCACCTGCGAGACGTTAAAGCTGCCCTTGCTGCCATCGTCGAAGCGGAACAGCACCGAGCCAAAATCCTCGGTGGTGACGGGTTTGTCTTCATAGACGGCGTCGGCTGCCTGGCTGAAGGTCTGATGACCGGCCACGTTCGCCTTGCGGGTCGGCCAGACGATAGAGAGGTCAGCCATGACCTCAGTGATGCGCCGCCCGGTAATAAACTGGATTGTGTCACACCAGTGGGAACCGATATCGGCCACCGCACGCGACGCCCCCCCGAGCGCGGCGTCGACACGCCAGTTGTAATCTGTTTCCAGCAACATCCAGTCCTGCAAATAGCTGCCATGGGCGGCAAACAGCCGTCCGAGCGTGCCCGCCTCCACCATGCTCGCCGCCTGGCGTACCATAGCAAACTGGCGATAAACAAAGCTCACGCCGTGCACCACGCCCGCCTGCTCCGCCAGCGCAACCAACTCCCGCGCCTCGTCCGGGGTCATGCACAGCGGTTTTTCGGAAAAGACATGCTTCCCGGCACGCAGGATCTGGCGGTTGATCTCCGCATGCAGATGGTTTGGCGTGCAGTTGTGGACCACGTGGAGATCCGGGTGCGCCAGCAATGCCTCCACGCTGCCGTAGGCATGGGGGATGTTCAGCGCCCGGGCCTTCTCCTCGGCCTGTGTCTGGGTGCCGTCGCACAGGGCGACAACCTGCACAAAGCCGAGACGGCGCAGGGCTTCGATGTGCGCCGGGCCGATAAAGCCGCTGCCGATAATGCCGACGTTAATCATGAAGTTCTCCTGCGGCGAAATCGTCAAACGCCCGGTCGGAGACCGGAATAATGTGGCGGGAGATAAACTCACGCCCTTCCCGTGCGCCGGTATCGCCCTCTTTCAGGCAACACTCCCACTCCAGAACCGCCCAGCCGTCGTAGTCGTACTGCGTCAGCTTGCTGAAGATGCCCTTGAAATCGATCTGCCCGTCGCCCGGCGAGCGAAAGCGCCCTGCGCGGTTAATCCAGCTTTGATAGCCGCCATACACGCCGCTGCGTCCGTTGGGGCGGTACTCGGCATCTTTAACGTGAAACGCCTTGATGCGGGTATGGTAGTGGTCGATAAAGGCCAGATAATCCATCTGCTGCAGCAGCAGATGGCTCGGATCGTAGAGAATGTTGCAGCGCGGGTGGTTGTCCACCAGCGCCAGAAAACGCTCGAAGGTCACGCCGTCGTGCAGATCTTCTCCGGGGTGGATCTCATAGCAGACATTCACCCCCTGCTCGTCGAAGGCGTCCAGAATCGGACGCCAGCGGCGGGCCAGCTCGCTGAACGCCTCCTGGAAACGCGCCTCGTTATGGGGCGGCCAGGGATACATCCACGGCCAGGCCAGCGATCCCCGAGAAGGTGGCATGGGCGGTCAACCCAAGCCGTGCCGATGCAACCGCCGCCTTTTTCACGATATCGGTGGCCCACGCCTGGCGTGCAGCGGCATTGCCGCGCACCGCCTGCGGGGCGAAGTTATCAAACGCCTCGTCATAGGCCGGATTCACGGCGATAAGCTGACCTTCCAGATGGGGTGGACAGCTCGCTTATTACCAGCCCGTGCTGCGCCAGCTTGCCGCTTATCTCGTCGCAGTAAGTCTGGCTTTCTGCCGCCAGCTCCACGTCAAATATCGCCTTGTGATTGCAGGGAATTTGCAGCGCTTTGTAGCCTTTTTCCGCTGCCCAACCTGCCAGCCCGTCGAGCGTGTTAAACGGGTGTTGCCCGCCGATAAACTGCGACAGAAAAATGCCTGGACCTTTAATTGTCCTCATACCACCTCCAGTTAGTGCGCCTTTTCTTCGTCATATTTGAACGAGAAGAGGAAAATCAGCGCGATGACCGCAGCCGCCACCGCCGGGATCCACCAGAAGGTGACCCAGGCTTGTGGAACGGTCTGCCCCGCCACCAGGCGGTTGTACAGCGCGCCGGAAATCTGTGAGCCGAGCAGCATGCCGATACCGTAAGTGAACATCACGATCATGCTCTGCGCCTGGCCTTTTACCTTTTCGCCCGCCACGCGGTCGGTGTAGATAAAGCCCACAACAAAGAAGAAGTCATAGCAGACGCCGTGCAGTAGGATGCCGAGATACAGCAGGATACGTCCCTCTTCGCTCACGCCCAGGGCAAACATGGCGTAACGGACGAACCACGCCAGCATGCCGATCAGCAGCATATATTTCACGCCCAGACGGCGGAACAGCAGCGGGATCACCAGCATGAAGAAGATTTCAGACATCTGGCCAAAGGACATGGCGGTACTGACATCAGCGATACCGGCATCTGCCAGATAGGACGCGGTGTAAGCGTAGTAGGTGCCCAGCGGAACGGAGATCAGCATCGCGCACAGGCAGAAGATAAAGAAGTGACGGGTTTTCAGCAGTGCGAAAGCGTCGGCACAGAAGAGATCGCGCATCTGCACCGGCATCCCTTTGGCTGGCGCCGGCGTATGCGGCAACGTCAGGCTATAGAGCGCCAGCAGGACGGAGCTGGCCGCCGCTACGTGGAAGATGGTGACGCTGGACGCCACGCCGGTCACGCCGATAAAGATCCCGGCCACAATCCAGCCAATAGTGCCGAACACGCGAACCACCGGGAAGGTCTTATCGACGTTCGCCAGGCTGTGGAAGGCAATGTTGTTGGTCAATGCCAGGGGTCGGCATGTAGCAGAGCGTGTAGCCAAACAGCAGCCGATCAGCAGCGCACCGTTTTCCGCAATTAATGCCCCCGGCACGAACCACAGGATTGCCGCGCCAGCGAGGTGCATTACCGCCATCACCTTTTGCGAGGCGAAGAAGCGGTCCACCAGCATGCCGAGGACAAACGGCGACAGAATAGAGGCAATCGGCCCGGCAGAAAAAGCATCGCCGATCAGCAATGACATGTTGTGCTGGGTCATGACCAGACCGAGGGTAACTGACCAGCTACCCCAGATAAAAAATTGCAGGAACATCATCAGCGACAGGCGCGGCACCAGCATCCGGTGCTGCCCTATCACCTTTCCACTACTTTCAGTTGTTGACACCATGATCATCCCCACCCTTAAAAAGTAATCGATTACAAACCGTATCAAATGAAAAGTAATCGATTACAAAATAAAGATCCTGTGGATCGATCCAGAAGTGCGAGTAGGGTCACGATAAAGGTTTGGATTGGGGCGAGGAGGTGCCGGGTGGGAGGTGCGCCTTGCCCGGAATAGGGGTTGTCAGGCTTGTGAGAGCGCCGCGCCGCAATATAGTTGCAGTTATAGCCTTTTGGCTATACTCTTTTATAGCCAAAAGGCTATAAGGAAATAGTTATGTGGGAAGTCGAAACAACGGATACGTTTGACAAGTGGTTTAACCACCAGACACAAGCCTTGAAAGAAGATGTCCTGGCTATAATGCATATCCTCTCAGAGTACGGTCCACAGTTGGGCCGTCCCTGGGTCGATACAGTTAAAAACTCACATTACGCGAATATGAAAGAGCTACGCATTCAGCATGCAGGGGATCCGGTTCGTGCTTTTTTTGCCTTCGATCCTGTTCGTAAAGCCATAATTTTATGTGCTGGAAATAAGACGGGAAAAAATGAAAAGCGATTCTATAAAGATATGATCACCATGGCTGATGCTGAATTCAGCGATTATCTGGCGAGTAAGGGAGGCCGAATGGCTACGTTAAAAGAACTCATGGCCCAGCAGAGCCAGGGAAAGTCAGGAGCGAATTGCCGCTAAAGTTGAGGATCTGCGCATTATTGTCGCGCTCAAACCAGCTCCGGGAAGAACTCAACATATCGCAAACTGAACTTGCTGCCGCGATGGGGGTTAAACAGCCTACCGTTGCGAAAATTGAGCAACCGGATAATGATCCGCGTCTTTCTACGCTTAAACGCTATGTTACGGCATTAGGGGGTGAAGTGAGTATTGATGTCATTCTGCCCACCGGGAAGCGGATGGCGTTTCATTTTTGATTACCCTGCGGCATTTTTGCGATTAGTGCTGTGCTTACCTGGTTTACGGTTTTTGTAGGCTGTTACAAGGGCCGCGCCGCAATGCGAAAACGGGAATAGTGCGGCCTGATGCCCTCTCCCACCGGGAGAGGGCCAACGCCTTTACTTTCTGGAAAGTTTAAAGGCCGCAAACAGGAACACAATCCACACCGGCAGCAGGATGGCTGAGGTGCGCATGCCGTCCATGGTGCACATCAGCACCAGGATCATCGCCAGGAAGGCGATACAGAGATAGTTACCCGCCGGATAGAGCAGCGCTTTGAACTGCGTCTCGCGTCCTTTGCGGCGCATCGCCGCGCGGAACCGCAGGTGCGCCAGACAGATCATGATCCAGTTCAGCAGCAGGGTCGCGACCACCAGCGCCATCAGCAGGCTAAAGGCTTCGTGCGGCAGCAGGTAGTTGACCAGCACCACCAGCGAGGTAATGCCCCCGGAGAGCAGCAGCGAGTTCACCGGGACGCCGCGACGGCTGACGCGGGTTAAAAACTTCGGCGCGTTACCCTGTACGGAGAGGCCAAACAGCATGCGGCTGTTGGAGTAGACGCCGCTGTTATAGACCGACAGCGAGGCCACCAGAATCACAAAGTTCAGCGCCGACGCCACCACGTTGCTGTTCAGATCGTGGAAAATCATCACAAACGGGCTGCTGTCAGACTTCACTTCCACCCACGGGTAGAGCGCCAGCAACACCACCAGCGAACCGATATAAAAACAGCAGAATACGGTAAACCACCTGGTTGACCGCTTTCGGGATGCTTTTATGCGGGTCCTGCGCTTCGGCGGCGGTAATGCCAATCAGCTCCAGCCCGCCAAACGAGAACATGATCACCGCCAGCGACAGCACCAGCCCTTTCCAGCCGGTCGCGAGGAAGCCGCCGTGCTGCCACAGGTTGTCGAGGGTCGCCCGCTCGCCGCCGTGACCGGAGAACAGCAGCCACAGGCCAAAACCGATCATGCCGATGATGGCCAGCACCTTAATTAAGGCGAACCAGAACTCGGTCTCTCCGTACAGGCGCACGTTCACCAGGTTAACGGCGTTAATGATGATGAAGAATACCGCCGCCCAGATCCAGGTGGGTACCTCTGGCAGCCAGTACTGCATATAGATGCCCGCAGCGGTCAGCTCTGCCATGCCCACCAGCACGAACATCACCCAGTAGTTCCAGCCAGAGAGGAAACCGGCGAACGGCCCCCAGTATTTATAGGCAAAATGGGCGAAGGAGCCGGATACCGGCTCTTCTACCACCATCTCGCCGAGCTGGCGCATGATCAGAAAAGCGATAATGCCCGCGATGGCATAACCCAGCAGCACGGCAGGACCAGCCATCTGAATGGCAGGACCGATGCCGAGAAACAGCCCGGTGCCGATAGCGCCACCGAGTGCGATAAGTTGAATATGTCGGTTCTGTAAACCACGATGCAGCGTCGGTGTCTGTTCCGACGAGGCTTCAGTAACACCAGTACCTGAAGCGGATGACGCGTTTTTCACGTCTTACCCCTGTCTCTTTTTATGGAAGGGGCACCTTTTAACACTTCAGGCAGACGGGAGCAAGTTAAACGCCGGGCAACGGTTGCTGCCCGGCGGGAGGCTATCACGAACCGATAATACCACCGTCCGCTCTGGTGATGACCACCGTTGAGGCGCGAGGACGCCCTTGCGGATTGTTATCCGGCCAGTTAGAAACGGCGCGCGGGTTTGCCGGGTCAGTAATATCGTCCCCGCCCTCCCCCGGATGCTGAATATTAATAAACAGCGTGCGGTTGTCCGGGGTGAACGCAATGCCGGTGATTTCGCAGCCGCGTGGGCCAGTCAGGAAGCGACGATACTCGTTGGTGCCCGGAATGGTCGCCACCATCTGGTTATTGCCCATCCCCTCATAGGCTTTCTTGTTAATGGTGCTGGAGGAGACGTCGGTCTGGATCCAGAGCACGCCCTGATGGTCAAACGACAGGCCGTCCGGGCTGCCAAATTCGGCCCCCTTCATGCTGCCTTTCGCCTTTTCATCCGCAGTGTCCGTTCGCCCGGCCAGCACCAGGATGTCCCATTTAAAGCGTAACGCTGCCGGATCGCCGCCCTCTTCGTGCCAGTGCATGATGTGGCCGAACGTGTTGTTTGCCCGCGGGTTGGCCGCATCTACCGGTGCCTTGCCCTCTTTGCCGCGATCGCTGTTGTTGGTCAGCGTGCAGTAAACGCTGCCGCTGTTATGGGGATCGACCGCAATCCACTCAGGACGGTCCATCTTAGTCGCCCCCACGGCATCGGCCGCCAGACGGGTTTTAATCAGCAGGTCGCCCTGATTGTCGAACCCTTTGCTCTTATCCAGGCCGTTCTGGCCAAACACCAGCGGCAACCACTCGCCGGAGCCGTCATCGTTGAATCTGGCGACATAGAGCGTGCCAGCGGAGAGCAGCTGCATGTTGGCTTCGCGATCCGCCGGATTGTAATTGTTGTCGGAAACAAATTTGTAGATGTACTCAAACTTCTGGTCATCCCCCATATAGGTGACCACGCGCTTATCGGCGGCCAGGGTGACGGCGGCCCCTTCGTGTTTGAAGCGACCCAGCGCGGTGTGCTTGCGCGGCGTGGAGTTCGGGTTGTACGGATCGATTTCGACCACCCAGCCAAAGCGATTCGGCTCGTTAGGGGTTTTATCCACGTTGAACCTGTCGTCCACCTCGCTCCAGCGGTAGGACTCATCGCTGTCGCTGATGCCGTAGCGCTTCTCCAGCGCGTTACGCTCGCTTTTTTTGACGAAAATATCCGACCAGTTCTCTTCGCAGGTGAGATAGGTTCCCCAGGGGGTATAACCATTAGCGCAGTTTTGCATGGTGCCGAGCACCTGCTCGCCCTGCGGATCGGCGGCGGTTTTCATTAACGCCTGCTGACGCGCCGGGCCGGTGAGCTGCATCGGGGTATTTACCGTGATACGGCGGGCAAAGCCGGAGGGGCGCACCACTTCCCAGTCGCTGCCGCTCTTTTTCACTTCGATAATCGACACGCCCATCGCGTTCTGGCCTTTACGCGCCTTCTCCAGGCTCCAGTTGGCGGTGCCGTCGGTAAAGAGCATGCCGTTGTCGATATACTCGTGGTTCATCGCCAGCAGGCCATGGGCGGGATCCTGCTCCCCTTGCGGCAGGCTAAACCACGCCATGCCGTCATGGTGCATGCCCGCCTGTGCCGCCTGCTCGTCTGTCGTGTTGCTGGCGTCAAATTTGAAGGCTGGCAGATTGCCCTTGATGCCAGTAGCGTCGCCCCAGCGATAGAAAGGACGCGCAATGTAGCCCTCGGGCACTCTGACCGTATCGTCGGTTGAGACCGGAATGCTGGTAAAACCGAGCGAGACCGCTTTGCTCAGGGCTGAAGGCTGTGACACCGCGGCCAGGGCGTTTTCAGGCTTGAGTAAAAAGGGGAAAGAGGCGGCGGCACCGGCAACGGCACCCATCTGCAGGAAACGGCGGCGGGAGAGGAACATCTCCGCCACGGTGGAAAATACCGGGTTAGCGCTGGGATTGCTGACATCATCGCGATGTTCTTTTTTGAATACGGACTTAAGAGGTTTACCCACGATGGCTTCCTTTCTTTAGGCTAAGAAATGACAAAGTGGGAACACTATAAGAACAATTTGTTACATTTTTATAACAGACGGACGGTGGGGCATCCCTGCCCCGATAACGAGGGTCGAACTCAGAACTCGTAGCCGACAGAGACCTTAAAGGTACGCGGCTCACCCTGGAACAGGTAAGTGCCGCTGTCGTCAACGCTTGACCAGTAGTTTTCGTCGGTGACGTTTTCAAATGCCAGCGCGAACGGTCATCTGGTTCTGGTCATTGTTGACCGCGAAGCGGTAACGCATGCCCAGATCCAGGGTGGTATAGCTGTCCAGCTTTTTGCTGTTGGCCAGATTGGCATACTGCGAACCGGAGTGGTTCACACGGGCGGTGGCGGTCAGGCCGTCGACAGGCTTGATGTCATACTCCGCACCCAGCACGCCGTAGAACGACGGAACGCCAATGGCGTCGTTGCCCTGATTAACACCGTTGTTGGTTTTGGTCAGCTCCGCCTGCAGCCAGGTGGCGCTGGCATTCAGACGCAGGCCCAGCGTCGGCTCGCCAAAGACGTTCAGCTCGATGCCGCGGTTACGCTGCTCTGCATCCAGCCCGTAATATTTGGTCTGGCTGTCGAGAATGGCAGACGGCATTTTAATTTCAAACAGGGCCAGCGAGCCGCCAACGCGACCAAAGTCAGCCTTCACGCCCACTTCGTTCTGCTTAGAGTGGACGATACCGGTGCTCTGGCCGTAGTTGATGGCGGTGTTAGGCGCGGTTTTACCCGGCTGCAACGCTTCGGTGTGGTTAGCGTACAGCGAGATTTCATCCCAGGGTTTGTACACCACGCCATAGGTTGGCATCCAGCGGTCGCCGTCGAAGCTATCGCCAGCGTTTTCCAGACCGGTGACTTTGTTATACCCACGAATGACCACTTTCTGATGGCGCGCCCCGACGGTGAACAGCAGTTTGTCGTCAAGCACGCCGAGGGTGTCGCTCAGCAGCCAGCCCTGAGTGCGGGTGCGGCCGCTGGTCAGCGGATCGCTGTAGTTACCGCCCGCCCCATTGGAGTTGGTGCTCGGTGGCGCATCCACACCGGTGTTGTGGTAGATGTTGGTGACCGGGTTATCCTTCGCCGCCGACATCTTCCAGGCAATTTTCTCGTTTTTGGTCATCGCCGAGTAGCCGACGTTAACCTTATGGGTCACAAAGCCGGTCGCAAAGTTACCGCGGATCCCCGCCATGCCGCTTACGCTGTCGCTGATACGGTTGGTATCCAGGCGGCTCGCGGTGGCTTTGCCGCTCTTATCCACCAGCTTCGCACCGCTGTACAGCCCTTCTTCATGGGCGTGTTGCGCCCCCAGACCGGTATAGGCGGTCCAGTTGTCGTTGATGTCGTACTCGCTGCGCCACATGCCAAATTCGTTTTCGATATTGCTGTAGGCCCATTTCTGCGAGTAGTTGCGATCGTTTTTCGGGGGCTCTGGCACGAAATCTACGCCAGAGATGTTGACCCCGGTTTCCGAGCCGTGGAAGGTTTTCTTCTGATACCCAAAGTCCACGGAGGTACGGAAGTCATCTCCCGCATAGTCCAGACCGGTGGACAGCAGCGTGGTGCGGCGGCGGTCGTTAGCAACCGGCGCTTCGCCTTCACGGTGCACCACGTTGACGCGGGCACCAAACTGGTCGTTGTCGCCGAAGCGACGACCGGCATCAAGGGTGGTGCCAATCTGCGAATCCGAGGTGTAGTCCACGCCCACTTTCGCCTGCGGCGTTGCCCCCGCGTGTTTCGGTTCGAGGTTAATCATGCCGCCCACGCCAGAGCTGGCCGCGCCGTTCATCAGGGAGTTGGCACCTTTGAAGATCTCAATGCGATCCACCATCTGTGCGTCCACCACCTGACGCGGCAGCACGCCGGAGAGGCCGCCGAAGGTCATGTCATCTCCGTCGAACTTCAGGCCACGAATGCGGTAGCTTTCTGCGCTGTTGCCGTAGCCCTGTACGGACTGGACGCCCGCATCGTTAGCCACCACGTCAGCAATGGTGTGCGCCTGCTGATCCTCCACCAGTTTGGAGGTGTAGCTGATGATGTTAAAGGGAACGTCCATCGCATTTTGCTGACCGAGCATCCCCATGCGGCCGCCGTTCGCCACCTGCCCGTCCAGGAAGGCCGGTACCAGCTGGTCGCCGCCGGCTTTAAAATCGCTGGCGGCAGACTGCACCACGATGGTCTCTTCTTTTTTGCTCTCCGCTGCCACCGCGGAATGGGCGATAACGCCTATAGCGAGAGCCAGCAGCGTTTTGTTCATTTTTCTGGTGTGGTTCATGATTAACTCGTTCAAATTTCGCGCAAAATGGCCCGTTGCCGGGCCTGAGTTGTTATGAGAAAGCTTATTTCAGGGCAATACGCACAACGCTGTCCGGCCCGTTAGTCGAGTGGTCTTTGTTGAACGCCTGCTTAACGGTGACGTACAGCGTCTGGCCGTCAGCCGACAGCAGCAGGCTGTTCGGGTTCGGCGGCAGATCCCACGTCTGCTTGACGGCATAGGTGGTGGCATCGAGGCTCAGCAGCTTGCCGCTTTCACGCTGGGTGATGTACAGCTCGTTGCGTTTGGCGTTGAACTTCACCGCCAGCGAGTCGCCGACATCGAGCTGTTTAATGATTTCACCGGTATGGATGTCCAGCACCAGGGTGGTTTTGGCTTTCGAGTTGTCGGTAACGAACAGGCGGCCCGTGGCGCTGTCTTCCGCGAGGTTCAGCAGCAGCGCCGGTTTATCCCCGAGCGGCTTCCAGCGTTTTTCAATGCGGTTGCGCTTAGGATCCAGGATCAGAATCTCTCCCCCGCCATTCGCCACGTAGATGCGTTGGGTCTGTTCAGACCACATCAGGCCGGTGACCCACTGGCCCGCGTTCTGGATGGTCTTTTTCAGCTTCAGTGTTTTTGCATCTACCACCCAGATCACCGCCGGATCGGCCACGCCGCCGATGTAGAGCACGTCGTTGTGCAGCAGCACCTGACGCGCACCGTACGGGAAGCCCTCTTTGTTGCGCTCGGTGAACAGCAGGCGCTGTTTCACTTTGCCATCGGCGGTGCTGATGGCGCTGATCCCGCCGTCCAGTGAGTTGGTGGTATAAAGGGTCTGGCCGTCCTCAGAGATAGCGAGGGCGAAGTTTTTCAGATCGGTATGGCTGCGGCCGATGGTTTTCAGGGTCGCCGGATCGAGCTTGTACACCACCCCGCCCTGCACATCCTTGAAACCTTCCGAACTGGCAACGTACAGCGCATCGCCTTTCGGGCTCATAACCATTTCGTACAGGCCGTCAGCCAGATCGCGTTTAACGACGTTGGTCTGCGCCGGGGCGGCAGGTTTCGGGGCATCAGCAGCGGGAGCGGTGGTCGCGGTGTGTTGAGCGGCGCAGCCGCTGAGTGAGACAGCAACCAGCAGCGCCAGGGCGGACAATTTTTTTTTGAACATCAGGAACATCCTTTACCGTGCAAATCGAATTTGAGGTGGACGTCTGCCGTCGCATATGCATTGGCGATTAGAAGTGTAATTTCGGGCCATCAGGCCTGGTGCAGCGTCCACCGTTTAACACTCAGTGTTCCGTGTGAGATCTGCCACTCACTGTTGATGTCGGGAAATGTCCCTACGCGGGCCACAAACACTAAAGAGAATGAGAACTATACTCATTATCCTTCTGTAATCAAAGTGTAAAACAGAGACACAAAGTAAAAAAGCGGGTTGCAAAAACATCCCGGTAATGGTTCGGGGTTATCCTGTCGGTGGGAAGAGAGGTTCGGAGAGGTGCGGTTGGTTAATACGCCGCTGTGAGAGTGGCGGGAATAGAGATATGTGGCGGGTCGATAGCGTGATTCGTCTTCGGGGAAAACTTGCCCCTGAATGTCTGGTCTGAAGGGGGAGTCAAAAGCCCAAGGCCGATGATGTGCGCATTAAGCACAGCGATTTATGCCGTGGGTTTTGCTAGCCGTTTACCGGCCAGTAAGCTTATCCATCGGGTTATTGCCCTTACCCGCGAGTTCTCCCGCTGACGCTTTCAAAACCAGTGACGGGCTTTCCGGACAGCGCCGCCGTTCCCAGCGCCGAGGCGATGCCGCTTGCGATCGTCTCATCGGAAAACGGCACGTTCCCATTTTCCTGATGAATAATGGCTTTTGCTCAGGGCGGTTAAGGACGTCAGGCGAGGCGACATCCAGCCGGGTCGGTGGGTGTCACGCCGAGCGCCTGGGCTGGACGTTCTGTATATACGCGGTGGGTGTTGTTATTGTCCTGCGGCGGTGCCCAGCGGGAGATAATTTTTGCTGATGGTATCCAGTCCACGCCGCTGGTAGGCGAGCAGGTTTACGCCCAGAGCACGGATCCCATGCTCGGGAGAGGCGAAGGTAGCGAAGCGCCCGTCAGGTGCCGTTCTTGCCCCTGCCCAGGTAAAGGGCCCAACTGGCCTCCAGGATTGCCGGGGTTGTTATTGCGGATCCCGCGAACACCTCCGACGGGCGACCATGCAGGCCGGGTGTGGCTGTTTCGGTACTGGGGTAAGCGGTTCATGAGCGCCAGCTGATTTTCACTCCAGCCCTGCAGGCTGGCGTACTGCCCTAGGTTGCTCAAACGAGGCGGGTGTGGGCGGGTAACCGATGCCTGGCGGTGGTCAGCGGGGTTGCGGATGCGCTTTGCCGCAGGCTGGGCGATGATTCGGCTGGGAAGAGAGGGTTACCTGCCTGAAAGGGAGGCGGGTACGCTGGTCTGCGTCATTCCGGCAGCGGGCGCCTGGGCCGATAGCGTGGCCAGTTGCTGCGTGTGAACGCTCTGCTCGTGTAAATGGTAATGCGCAATACCGGACATGATTTCAATCTGGTTCTAATAAGAAACCACGAAGAGACGGAGAAATGCGACGTTATGATGCGAATGGCACGCCCTAAAGGATTCGAACCTTTGACCTACGGCTTAGAAGGCCGTTGCTCTATCCAACTGAGCTAAGGGCGCACAGAGAAGAATGTCTTCGCAGTGGTGAAGCGCGTGGAATTATACGGTCAATGACCGATGAGTCAATGGATTTTAGTACAATCCCCTTGCAGTTCATACCTATGCCCGACAACAACGCCGCTTAACAGGAAAATCCGCAAAGTGTGACTGGACAGCAGCGCGCGCTTCTGGACAAAATATGCTCATCCCCCCTTTCACTCCTTACAGATGGAATCTTCTCTCTGATGGCAGCAAAGATTATTGACGGTAAAACGATTTGCGCAGCAGGTGCGCTCTGGAGGTTGCGGAAAAAGTGGCAGCTCGTCGGGCCGCTGGAAAACGCGCCCCCGGGCTGGCCGTTGTGCTGGTCGGCAGCAACCCGGCATCGCAAATTTATGTCGGCAGCAAACGCAAAGCGTGCGAAGAGGTGGGGCTTTCTCTCCCGCTCCTACGATCTGCCAGAAACCACATCCGAAGCAGAGCTGCTTGAGCTGATTGATACCCTGAACGCCGATAACGAGATCGGACGGCATTCTGGTACAACTGCCGCTGCCTGCGGGCATCGACAACGTGAAGGTGCTCGAACGTATCGCGCCTGACAAAGATGTGGACGGCTTCCACCCGTACAACGTTGGCCGTCTGTGCCAGCGTGCGCCGCGCCTGGCGTCCGTGTACCCCGCGCGGCATCGTCACGCTGCTGGAGCGTTATAACATCGACACCTACGGCCTGAACGCCGTGGTGATTGGCGCGTCCAATATCGGTGGGGGCGTCCGATGAGCATGGAGCTGCTGCTGGCTGGGCTGCACCACCACCGTTACCCACCGCTTTACCAAAAATCTGCGTCAGCACGTCGAAAATGCCGACCTGCTGCTGATCGTCGCCGTGGGTAAGCCGGGCTTTATTCCGGGCGAGTGGATCAAAGAAGGCGCTATTGTCGTCGACGTAGGGATTAACCGTCTGGAAAGCGGCAAAGTGGTGGGGGATGTGGTTTACGAAGATGCTGCCGCCCGCGCCTCTTACATCACGCCGGTACCGGGTGTGCGTAGGGCCCGATGACCGTAGCAACACTGATTCAGAATACTTTGCAGGCATGCGAAGAGTATCACGACGTAGAGGAAGCGTAAGATGGCCACTTTTTCATTAGGAAAACATCCGCACGTTGAGGCTGTGCGATCTGCTGAAGCTCGAAGGCTGGAGCGAAAGCCGGTGCCCAGGGCCAAGATCGTCATTGCTGGATGGGTCTGGTGAAGGTTGACGGTAAGGTTGAAACCCGCAAACGTTGCAAGATTGTTGCCGGGCAGACCGTGAGTTTTTGAAGGCCAGAGCGTCACCATTACTGCCTGAGTGTGCTTACCCCTCCTCTCCCCCAAACGGGAGAGGAGTCAAACGCCATGCCGGGCAAGGCGCCAGCGCCACCCGGCAGCTTCCCTCAACAATCCCCCACGACCATCACGGTTAATTATCGATCGACTTCAAATAATCACTATTTCATCTGGTTGAAATGTGAAAATTCAGTTGCGCGAAATTCAGGCTTTCCTCACGATAAGTAGGAACGTTCTACTAAAACGTTCTACTCACTATAACAAGCGCTCACAGAGCGCACTCGGGGGAAATCAGCATGAGTCTGATATCAGGGTTTGTTAAATCGCTGTCGAAATTATCGATGATTGGTCGCGCCTTAATGCTGCCAATCTCACTGCTTCCTGCTGCGGGCCTGCTGTTGGCCTTCGGGGATAAGTTCCACCTGCCGCTGATGATGAATGCGGGCGGCGTTATCTTTGATAACCTGCCGATGCTGTTTGCCATCGGCTCGGCCGTGGGGCTGGCATCTGAATCCGGTATCGCGGCGCTGTCAGCGGCGGTGGCGGTATTTGTCACCAACATCACCATCGGCACCGTGCTCGGCATTACGCCGGAGATGGCCTCCCAGGGCGGCAAATACGCCATGGTGGTGGGCATCCCGACGCTGCAGATGGGCGTCTTTGGCGGCCTGCTGTGCGGTATTCTCGCCGCCTGGTGTTACAACCGCTTCCACACCATGCAGTTGCCAGAGTTTCTCGGCTTCTTCTCCGGTAAGCGTTTTGTCGCCATTGCCACGGCGTTCCTGTCCTTTGTGATGGGCCTGCTGCTGCCCTATATCTGGCAACATATCCAGGCCGGTATCGACGCCCTGTCGGTGGTGGTGAACGGGGATAACCAGGCGGCATCGACCTTTATCTTTGGTCTGGTGGAACGCGCGCTGATCCCGCTGGGTCTGCACCACATCTGGTACCCCTCTTTCTGGTACTCGTTCGGGGATTACACCACGCAGGCAGGCCAGGTGATCCACGGCGACCAGACTATCTGGTTCAAAATGCTGGAAGAAGGCACCAAATCCTTCAGCAGCGATACCTACCAGAACGCCGGTAAGTTCATGCAGGGGGAATTCCCGCTGATGCTGTTCGCGCTGCCTGCCGCCTGTCTGGCGATGTACCACGAAGCGCACACCAAAAATAAAAAGATCGCTGCCGGTATCCTGTTCTCTGCGGCACTGACCTGCTTCCTGACCGGGATCACCGAGCCGGTAGAGTTCACCTTTATCTTCGTGGCACCGATCCTCTATGTCTTTAACGCCATCATGGCGGGCCTGGCCTACATGACCATGTACCTGATGCATGCGCATATCGCCAAATCCTTCTCTGCCGGTTTTATCGACTACCTGTCGTTCGGGATCCTGCCGTCGTTTAACGGCTACCAGACCAACTTCCTCAACGCCATTATCATCGGTATTCCGATGGCGCTGATTTACTACTTCACCTTCCGCTTTGTGATCCGTCGTTTCGACGTGAAAACGCCGGGCCGCACCGAAGTGACGGCTAACGCGGATGATAAGACCGACAACGAAATCGCCACCGAAATTATCGGCCTGCTGGGCGGCGCGCAGAACATCGACTCTGTCGGCTCCTGCATCACCCGTCTGCGTCTGGAAGTGGCGAAGAGCGAGATGGTGGATAAAGACGGTCTGAATGGCCTCGGCGCACGCGGCGTGGTCTTCGTCGGTGACTCTGGCATCCAGGTTATCTTTGGCGCCCGGGCGCAGTTTATCGCCCAGACGATGTCCACCATGATCGGTAAATAATAAGCTGCCTGACCGACACGTCTCCTGTACTCTTACGGGAGACGTTGTCTTATCAGGCATTTCAGGGAGAAGATGTGAAGAAGGTCAGCATCATTGATGTCGCCAGAGAGGCAGGCGTTTCGGTCTCCACCGTCTCGCTGGTTCTGCGTCAGAAAGGAAAGATCTCCGAGGCGACGATTGAAAAAGTTCACGCCGCCATCACCGCCCTGGGCTAACGTCCATAACGTGGCCGCCGCCAACCTCCGCGCCAACACCTCGAATCTTATCGGTCTGATCCTGCGCGATTTCAGCGACAGTTTTTCCATCAAAGTGATGGCGAGCATCGTTCAGGAGCTGGGAGAAGCAGGGTTTTATGGTTTTTCTCGGCCAGCCGCTGAATGATGGCGAACATCTCGAGCGCTGCCTGCTCTCCTTTAAGCAGCAGGGTGTCGCCGGGGTGATCTACCTGGCGTCCAACACGCGGCATGCCACCCTGCCGACGTTGATCCGTCAGTGTCCGCTGCCGCTGGTTGCGGTGTCGCAGTCGCTACTGGATGAAACCTGCAATCTGGTGATGCGTGATAATCGCCAGGCAGCGCATCTGGCGACCCGCTACCTGATTGAGCGCGGCCATCGCAATATCGCCTACATCGGCGGCCGGGAAGGGGATCTGATCCGCGAGCAGCGCCTGCTGGGTTTTCGCAGCGCGATGACGCAAAACGGGCTGGTGTTCCGCGACGAATCTGCCCCGGCCTGCAGCGACGACACCCAGGCGGTGAGTTTCGCCACCCGTCAGTTGCTGGAGAAAAACAACACCATCACCGCCCTGCTCTGCCACTCGCCGGATGCAATGATCGGCTCTATCTCCGGTATTCACCACGTGGGCCGCACGGTAGGAAAAGATGTGTTTCTCACCCAGCAGGTGGCGCTGGTAGGGTTTGAAGATATGCTGCACGTCAATCTCACCTCCCCGTCCTTTACCTATGTCTCCTCCGCCAGCGAAGAGACGGGCCGTCAGGCGGCGGGGCTGATGATCCGCAAGCTGAAAGAGCCTGAACTGCAAACCCAGCGCATTACCCTGTCGGGGCAGTTAATCGCAAGGGAATCGGCCTGATTCAGATTTACGCCCGGGCCTGACTTCCGCCGCGCTCTGCTATATTTCCATGCTTTGCCATGGATAATTTTTATGCCAACGATCATTACCCACGCCGCTGTGCCGATTTGCCTCGGACTGGGGCTGGGCACCCGGGTTATTCCCCCTCGCCTGCTGTTCGCTGGGGTTGTCCTCGCCATGCTGCCGGATGCCGATGTGCTGTCATTTAAGTTTGGCGTCGCCTACGGCAATGTTTTTGGTCATCGCGGCTTTACCCACTCCCTTCTGTTCGCCTTTGTGGTGCCCCTGCTCTGCGTGTTAATCGGCCGACGCTGGTTCAGGGCCAGCCTGATGCGCTGTTTGCTGTTTTTAACGGTATCGCTGCTGTCACATAGCCTGCTGGACTCGGTGACGACGGGCGGAAAAGGGGTTGGCTGGCTGTGGCCCTGGTCGGATGAACGCTTCTTCGCCCCCTGGCAGGTGATCAAGGTCGCGCCCTTTGCGCTGTCGCGCTACACACGCCGTACGGGCATCAGGTGATTCTCTCGGAGCTGCTGTGGGTGTGGTTACGGGGGCGATAGTGATGGGAATGTTGTGGGTGGAAGCGGCGTTAAAAAAACCGGGTGGCGGCTACGCCTTACCCGGCCTGTCTTCTTGCATTTGTCGGCCCGGCAAGCGAAGCGCCGCCGGGCGTTTACAGACTTACTTACGGCGCCAGGTGGTCCCTTGCGGGCCATCTTCCAGAATGATACCCATCTCGGTAAGACGGTTACGCGCGGCGTCGGCTGCGGCCCAGTCTTTCGCCCTGACGTGCTTCCAGTCGGGCTTTAATCAGCGCTTCGATCTCCGCGACTTCGCCGTCATCGGCCTGGGCACCGCTCTGCAGGAACACTTCCGGTGCCTGCTCCAGCAGACCCAGCACGCCAGCCAGCTTACGCTATATGGGAGGCCAGGGCGTTAGCGGCATGCGCATCTTCCCCTTTCAGGCGGTTGACTTCACGGGCCATATCAAACAGCGCAGAGTATGCTTCCGGGGTGTTGAAGTCGTCGTTCATCGCCTCGACAAAACGGGCTTCGAACGCCTCGCCACCGGCTGCAGGTACGGAGGTATCGGTCCCGCGCAGCGCAGTGTACAGACGCTCCAGGGCGGAACGTGCCTGCTTCAGATTCTCTTCGCTGTAGTTCAGCTGGCTACGATAGTGGCCGGGACATCAGGGAAGTAGCGGATGGTTTCGGCATCGTAATACTTCAGCACGTCGCGCACGGTGAAGAAATTGCCCAGCGATTTGGACATCTTCTCGCGGTCAATCATCACCATCCCGGAGTGCATCCAGTAGTTCACATACTCGCCGTCGTGCGCGCAGGTGGACTGGGCAATTTCGTTTTCATGGTGTGGGAACATCAGGTCTGAACCGCCGCCGTGAATATCGAAATGATTACCCAGCTGTTTGCAGTTCATGGCCGAACATTCGATGTGCCAGCCCGGACGGCCCGCGCCCCACGGCGACGGCCAGCTTGGCTCACCCTCTTTGGACATCTTCCACAGTACAAAGTCCATTGGGTTACGCTTCACGTCAACCACATCCACGCGAGCACCGGCTTGCAGCTGATCCAGGTCCTGACGGGAGAGCTGACCGTAATGCGGATCGGTCGGTACATCGAACATCACGTCGCCGTTATCTGCCACATAGGCGTGACCTTTGGCGATCAGCTGTTCGGTGATCTCAATGATCTCAGGAATATGGTGCGTCGCACGCGGCTCCAGGTCCGGGCGCAGGATATTCAGCGCATCGAAATCTTTATGCATTTCGGCGATCATACGATCGACTAATGCGACGAAATTCTCGCCGTTTTCATTAGCGCGCTTGATAATTTTGTCGTCGATATCGGTGATATTGCGTACATACTTAAGGTTGTACCCGAGGAAACGCAGATAGCGTGACACCACGTCGAAGGCGACAAAGGTCCGGCCATGACCAATATGACAGAGATCGTAAACGGTAATACCACACACGTACATGCCGACTTCCCCGGCATGAATAGGTTTGAATTCCTCTTTTTGGCGCGTCAGTGTGTTGAAGATTTTTAACATCGAAGATTCCATGTGAGACGTGTGTGGACGAAAACGGCGTATTCTACACGCAAAATCATTTAAAGGGATGCGGCGTGTAACCGTAATTCAAACCCGAAGCCGCCAACAATGCAAGGTGATCGCGCCGTGAGGTTATGCTATAACAAGCGCTTATTGTGGCCCCCCGAGGGGTCGAAGCACCACTATAACGGAACAGGATGCAAAAATGGTTACTTTCCACACTAATCATGGCGATATCGTAATCAAAACCTTTGATGACAAAGCGCCTGAAACAGTTAAAAACTTCCTGGACTACTGCCGCGAAGGTTTCTACGACAACACCATCTTCCACCGTGTCATTAATGGCTTCATGATTCAGGGCGGCGGTTTTGAACCTGGTATGAACCAGAAAGAGACCAAAGCAGCCATCAAAAACGAAGCTAACAACGGTCTGAAAAACACGCGTGGTACGCTGGCAATGGCCCGTACTCAGGCTCCGCACTCTGCAACCGCACAGTTCTTCATCAACGTAGCGGACAACGACTTCCTGAACTTCTCCGGCGAAAGCCTGCAGGGTTGGGGCTACTGCGTGTTCGCAGAAGTCGCTGAAGGCATGGACGTGGTTGATAAGATCAAAGGCGTTTCTACTGGCCGCAGCGGTATGCACCAGGACGTTCCAAAAGAAGACGTCGTGATCACAAGCGTGACCGTCAGCGAATAATTCGTGGCGACACTCTTTATTGCAGATCTGCATCTGCAAACAGAAGAACCGGCGATCACCGCCGGTTTTCTGCGTTTTTTACAGGGTGAAGCCCGCCACGCCGATGCGCTTTATATCCTCGGGGATCTGTTCGAAGCCTGGATTGGCGATGACGACCCGAACCCGCTGCATCGTGAGATAGCCATTGCCATCAAGGCGCTGGTGGATTCTGGCGTTCCTTGCTTTTTTGTCCATGGCAACCGCGACTTTCTGCTCGGCAAGCGCTACGCCCGCGATTGCGGCATGACCCTGCTGGCAGAAGAGACCGTTCTCGACCTGTATGGCCGCAACATTCTGATCATGCATGGCGACACGCTCTGCACCGACGATACCGGTTATCTGGCGTTTCGCGCCAAAGTGCATACCCCCTGGATCCAGACCCTGTTTCTCGCCCTGCCGCTGTTTATTCGCAGCCGCATCGCCGCGAAGATGCGCGCCGGAAGCAAAGCCGCCAACAGCAGCAAATCCATGACCATCATGGATGTGAATCCGCAGGCCGTCGTCAGCGTGATGGCAAAACACCAGGTTCAGTGGCTGATCCACGGCCATACCCATCGCCCATATATGCACGACCTGACCGTCAACGGTAAACCCGCCCATCGCGTGGTGTTAGGGCCTGGCATACCGAAGGTTCGATGATCAAGGTCACGCCGGATGGCGTAGAGCTGATCGCTTTCCCGTTCTAAAATTCCCGGCCTGAAATTCATTCAATTTTTTTGAATTGTAACCGCAAATTGTTTTGATTTTAATCACACTCTGGTCGGCCTATGATTACTCACATCAGGGCAACAACGCCCTATCCCAAACAAAAACGCTTAAGGAATACGACCATGAAATCCATCAAAACTTTCGTTGCAGTTGCCGCTCTGTCTCTGATCTCTTTCGGTTCTTTTGCGCAGAGCATCAGCACCACCGCCTCCACCCTTGACCGTGCCGAAGCCAATATCGCCGCGCAAGCTGCTAAAGAAGGCGCCGCTTACAAAATCACCAGCGCCCAGTTCGACAACCGCGTGCACATGACCGCTGAACTGACCAAATAATTTAACTGATTGCCGTGCCGCCAGATAACACACCCGCGACAGCGACAATACGATGAAGAAGGAAAAGAGAATGAAAAATATCAGCATCGTCAGCGCCCTGCTGCTGGCCGCAACCCTGTCATCTGGCGCAATGGCTGCAGCGCATCCTGTCTCCACACCGGAGGCGGGTTCGAATATCGACACGGCGATCCATCACAATCATATTGATGTGAACCATGCCTTCGACAAAGAGAACCTGACCGCAGGCAATCTCCTGTAAAAAGGGGTCAGGTATCCTGTGAAAGACCGCCGAAAGGCGGTCTTTTTTATTGCAGCAACAGACCGACTTTGGCTGAAGTTTTAGCCGCGCAACCGTTTTCCTTGCCTGTGTATCGTGCTATTCTCTGTCACCTCAAAAGCCGAGAGTTGTGCACCACAGGAGTTTTAAGACGCATGTCTTCCAGCAATAATCCGGCGCGTGTCGCCATCGTGATGGGGTCCAAAAGCGACTGGGCTACCATGCAGTTCGCCGCCGAAATCTTTGACATCCTGAATGTTCCTCACCACGTTGAAGTGGTTTCCGCACATCGCACCCCCGATAAACTGTTCAGCTTCGCCGAAGGTGCGGAAGAGAACGGCTATCAGGTGATTATTGCCGGTGCCGGCGGGCCGCGCATCTGCCCGGCATGATTGCCGCCAAAACCCTGGTGCCGGTGCTCGGCGTCCCGGTACAAAGCGCTGCCCTGAGCGGTGTCGATAGCCTCTACTCCATCGTGCAGATGCCGCGCGGCATCCCGGTGGGCACTTTGGCGATTGGCAAAGCGGGTGCCGCTAACGCCGCCCTGCTGGCGGCACAGATCCTGGCGACGCACGATAAAGAACTGCATCAGCGTCTGGTCGCATGGCGTACCGCCCAGACCGACGAGGTGCTGGAGAACCCGGATCCGCGAGGTGCGGCATGAAGCAGGTTTGCGTCCTCGGTAACGGTCAGTTAGGCCGGATGCTGCGTCAGGCCGGTGAACCACTGGGTATCGCCGTCTGGCCGGTCGGGCTGGATGATGAACCCGAAGCCGTACCGTTCCAGCAAAGCGTGATCACCGCAGAGATTGAGCGCTGGCCAGAGACCCCGTTAACCCGGGAGCTGGCGCGCCATAATGCCTTCGTTAACCGCGACGTCTTCCCGATCATTGCCGACCGTCTGACGCAAAAACAGCTGTTCGATAATCTGCACCTCGCCACCGCTCCGTGGCAGCTGCTGACGGAGAAAGGCCAGTGGCCTGACGTCTTTGCCACGCTGGGTGAACTGGCGATCGTCAAGCGCCGCGTTGGCGGCTACGACGGACGCGGCCAGTGGCGTCTGCGCGCCGGTGAAACCGACCAACTGCCGGATGAGTGCTATGGTGAGTGCATCGTTGAGCAGGGTATTAACTTTAGCGGTGAAGTGTCGCTGGTGGGTGCCCGCGCCCACGACGGCAGCACCGTCTTTTATCCCCTGACCCACAACCTGCATCAGGACGGCATTCTGCGCACCAGCGTGGTCTTCCCGCAGGCCAATGCGGCCCAGCAGGCGCAGGCCGAAAGCATGCTCTCGGCCATTATGCAGGAGCTGGGCTACGTTGGGGTGATGGCGATGGAGTGCTTCGTCACTCCTGAAGGTCTTCTGATCAACGAGCTGGCACCGCGCGTGCACAACAGCGGCCACTGGACGCAAAACGGCGCTTCCATCAGCCAGTTTGAACTGCACCTGCGCGCCATCACCGGCCTGCCGCTGCCGCCGCCGGTGGTCAATAGCCCGTCGGTGATGATCAACCTGATCGGCACAGATCTGAATTATGACTGGCTAAAACTCCCGCTGGTGCATCTGCACTGGTACGACAAAGAGGTTCGTCCGGGTCGTAAGGTTGGCCATCTCAACCTGAACGACTGCGATATCCCCCGCCTGAGCGCGACGCTGGAAGCCATTGTGCCTCTGCTGCCGCCGGAGTACGCAAGCGGCATCGCCTGGGCGCAGGCAACACTCCGCTAAGCCCCACCGCCGGGGAGTTGCTATTCCCCTTCCCCGGCGTAAAATCCTGCCCATCGCTGTTTTTGAGGGATCCTTATGAACGATGGGACGGACTACCGCGCCATACTTGCCGCCGACACCGCCGTTAATCGACGTGCGTGCGCCCGTGGAATTTACCCAGGGTGCCATGCCTGCGGCAATCAACCTGCCATTAATGAATAACGACGAACGCGCCGCCGTGGGCACTTGCTATAAACGCCAGGGGCCGGAGGCAGCGCTGGCGCTCGGCCATCGTCTGGTGAGCGGCGAGACGCGCGAGCAGCGGCTCGAAGCCTGGCGCACCGCCTGCCTGGCGCAACCTCAGGGCTATCTCTGCTGCGCCCGGGGCGGGCAGCGCTCGCACATTGTGCAGTCGTGGCTGCAGGCGGCGGGGGTCGATTACCCGCTGATTCGTGGCGGCTATAAAGCTCTGCGTCAGGCAGCGATGCAGGCTACCGTTGAGCAGGTGCAAAAGCCGATGGTGCTGATTGGCGGCTGTACGGGCAGCGGCAAAACGCTGCTGGTGAAGGCCCGGCCTGACGGCATCGATCTTGAAGGTCTGGCGCACCATCGCGGCTCGTCTTTTGGCCGCACGCTGACGCCGCAGCTTTCGCAGGCAAGCTTTGAAAATCATCTCGCGGTGGAACTGCTGAAGAGAGACGCCGCGCGCTGGGTACTGGAAGACGAGGGGCGGATGATTGGCTCCAACCACCTGCCGGAATGCCTGCGTGACCGCATGGTGCAATCGCCGATTGCGGTGGTCGAGGATCCGTTCGAGGTGCGCCTTGAGCGCCTGCGCGAGGAGTATTTCGCGCTAATGTGGCAGGCCTTTCGCACCGCGCGGGGCGAAGAGGCAGGCTGGCAAGAGTACAGCGAGTATCTGCACCACGGCCTGTTTGCCATCCGCCGTCGGCTGGGATTACAGCGCTATGCTGAATTTACCGCCCTGCTGGATACCGCCCTGGATGAACAGCAGCGCACCGGCAATACCGAGGCGCATTTCACCTGGCTGGCACCGCTGCTCAATGATTATTACGATCCGATGTATCGCTATCAGCTTGAGAAAAAAGCGGAGAAGATTGTTTTTCGCGGAACCTATGCAGAGGTTGCGGAGTGGTTGAATCGCTAAGAAAAAGCCGGATGCGCTCATGCTTATCCGGCCTACAGGTTCTGCCCGACGCTTCCCTCTCCCTTTCAGAGAGAGGGTGAGGGTCAGAAATCGTAACGCAGACGCACCAGGTTCATGTCACCCAGATCGTCGGTGCTGGAGGTGAATACGTGTTCGTAATCAACACGGAAACCGTAATCCAGCTGGAAGCTAATACCCACGCCGTTATCGATGCGCTGATAGTTGCGACCATTCATGGTCTCAATACGGTCACCCATGAAGTAAGGCTGGATGGATTTCACCGCATACTGACCAATCGGGAATTTATAACCCGCGAAGTACTCAATACCCACGCATCACCCGCGAAGTAGTCGTTTACCGACACTTTTTTGCTGGTCATAAAGTTCTGATACCAGCCGCCGCCCGCTGAGAAGGTCCAGTTGTCCGGGGTCCAGCTCAGCGCGGTGCCGAGGATATTCTGATCCCAGGATTTGCTGTCGCCGTTATCCGGGTTACGCATGTCTGCGCGGGTGTAGTTCCACGCGGCGCCCAGGTCAGGTCGGTGGTCAGACGATAATCCAGACCCAGCGAGCCGCCGCCTTTACGCTTGTAACGCAGGCCATTGCCTGGCAGGTATTCGCTGTCTTCGAACAGGTAAGAGGCGTAGATGTCGGCGTCGCCGAGGGTTTTCTTGTACTTCAGCATCTGGCGTGAACGGTAAGAGCCGTCATAGTCACCGTTGATGCCGTTACCCGGTGCCTGGCCGATCATGTCGTAATCCCAGATATCGGTTTTCGCGCCAACCACATCATAGTAAACACTGTTCTGCTGACCGAAGGTCAGGGTGCCCCAGGTGTCGCTTTTCAGGCCGGTGTAGAGCATACGACGGGAGGTATCGTGCGCGCCCTCAGCATGGTGATTATCCCAGTCGAACTGGGCCGGGATGTTCACGCCCAGCTCGTAGTAGCTGATCCAGCTGATGTCATCAAACAGGTAATAATCTGCCGCGAAACGGAACGGGTGCCGCCATCAAAGCCGTTACGCTTGTAGCTGTTCTTGCCGTCGTCGCCGGTCATGTTCTGGAACTGCGGACGAATACTGCCGCCCACGGTGAAGTTCAGGCGGCTCAGCGGGTTACCTGCCTGTGGATCTTGTTTCAGTACGGTGATTTCAGCCTGGGATGCAAAAGACGCCAATGCCACTGCCGCGCCGATCGCAACCGCCAGCGCTTTTTTTGTTATGGTCATTATTTTTCCTTGATAGACACACTGCCATTTATTTAGCAGGTGAATATTAACCAGGATTTATCTGCTCGTGTTGCCCGGTTTTTAATGATTTGTGCCACTAAAATTCAAGGAGTTATCTTTTTATGCTACTTAAGTGGAACGCGCCGGTATATTAACCGGCGCGTTATGACTACAAAGGGGAATTAACCAGAGAACTGACGGAACAGGGCTTTGCCTTTCAGCAAACGGGCGCCCAGCCAGCCGCCGCACAGCGAGAGCATCACCGCCCCACAGAGCGGAAGGATCACCCACAGCCGCCAGTCAGGCTCCCACGGGAAGTCGAACACCCGGGTCTGTAGCACCGCCAGCGCCGTTTCTGCGCCAATGGCCGCCACCAGACCTGCCACCAGTCCCAGCAGGGCAAACTCGCTCCACAGCGTGGTACGCAGCAGCTTTTTACCTGCTCCCAGCGTGCGATAGACCACCAGCTCCTGATGACGCTGACGCATCCCGACCTGCACTTGCGCCAGCAGCAGCAGCACGCCGCAAATCGTGACCAGCACCACCATCACCTCCAGCGCCCGGCTCACCTGCTCCAGTACCTGCCCGACCTGTCTCAGGATCGCGCCAATATCCAGCAGGCTGATCGTCGGGAACTCGCGGTTAAGCTGGGTGAGCATGCCGTTGCCGTTCTCCCAGCGGAAGCTGGTCAGCCAGCTCTGGGGTTGCCCGTCCAGCGCCCCGGAAGGGAAGATAAAGAAGAAGTTTGGCCGCAGGCTCTCCCAGTCAACCTTGCGCAGGCTGGTGACTTTCGCGCTGAAGTCCTGCGTATCGCCGGTAAAGGTCACCGTATCGCCCAGCCCGACGTTGAGGCGTTTCGCCAGCCCCTCCTCCATCGACACCTCCCCGCTTTCGGCGGCCAGTTGCCGGCAGTGATCGGGTTATGATCCGGGCGTTTATCCTGCCAGGTCAGATTCAGCTCGCGGTTAAGGGATTCATCTTTATTACCCTCGGTCGATTGACCGTTAATCTGAGTCAGGCGCGCCCGCACGATGGGATAATACGACTCGGGGATAACCTGGTGCTCCGCAAGGAATTCCTTCAGCGGGGCGATCTGCTCCGGGGCGATGTTAATCAGGAAATAGTTCGGGCTTTCCGGCGGGAGCTGCTGTTGCCAGCGATCCAACAGGTCGCCGCGCAGCACTAGCAGCAGCGCCAGCAGCATAAACGACAGCGAAAACGCCGACAGCTGGCTAAGGGTCGACCACGGCTGGCGCAGCAGGCGGTTCACCGCCAGACGCACCGGCAGCGACTTCACCGTTAGCCCTTTCAGCACGCTGAGCAGCATCCAGCCCAGCATGCCACAGAGCAGGGCCAGCACTATCGCTCCGGCCAGCACCGCCCATAGCAACATGCTACCGCCCATCAGCCAGGCGAGCAGCGCTACCACCACCATCACGATAACCGGCAGATAAAATTTCAGCGGCCAGACGCTGGCGACCACATCGCGGCGCAGGACGCGCAGCGGCTGGGTCGCCAGCAGCAGCCGGTAAGGACGCAGCCCCACCAGCAGTGAGATGACGATCATCGCGCCGACGGCCCACAGCCACGGCCAGAGGCTGGCAGGCGGCAGCGCGGCGGGCAGTACCGGCTTAAGCAGTACCATCAACACCTTTTCAAACAGCAGGCCCATCGCCCCGCCGGTCACGGCAGAGAGCGCGAGCACCATCAGCCACTGGCCGACAATCAGCTTACGCAACTGCGCCCTGCCCGCCCCCAGCGTTTTGAGGATCGCCACCAGGTCGTAGCGGCTGCGGCAGTAGTGACCCATCGCCACCGCCACGGCCGCCACGGCCAGCAGCAGCGTCAGCAGCGCCGAGAGCAGCAGGAACTGCTGGGAACGCTCCAGCGACTTACCGAGCGCGCCGTCCTCCTGTTCCATCCCTGACAGCGATGCTCCGCCTTCAGCTGCGGCAGCAGCCACTTCTCGTAACTCGCCAGTTGAGCGGGCGTGCCGCCAAACTTAATACGCCAGGTGACGCGGCTCCCGGGCTGGACCGCCCCGGTTTTTGCCACATCTGCGGTATTCATCAGCAAGCGCGGCGCCATCTGGAAGGGGTTAAAGCCGGAGTCCGGCTCCTGAACCACTTCCCCGGCAATTTTGAGCGTGGCATCCCCGACGTCGATGCTGTCACCGGTTTTTAAATTCAGCAGTGCCATCAGACGCGAGGCCAGCAGCACCGTGCCGGGCCGGTTTCAGGCCCGGCGGGTTGGTCTGCAACGCGCCGTACATCGGATAAATATCATCCACGGCCTTCACGCTCGCCAGTTGCGGGGTGTCGGCGGCAAAGGTCATGGTCTGGAAAATCAGTTGCTCGCTGACCTTCAACCCCGTTTTTTCTCCGCCTCATCAAGCCATGCCTGCGGCACCTCGCGGAGCTGCGTAGCGTCCGGTCGCCGCCATAAACTCGCGGCTTTGCTGGCTAAGTCCCTTTTCCATCCGGTCGCTGACACTGCCGAGCGCCAGCACGCAGGCCACCGCCAGGCTTAACGCCAGCCAGACGATCAGCAGCGAGGGGGAGCGCCATTCGCGCCAGAACCAGCGGGCAATCATGCTTCCTCCTGCAATTCACCGTTGACCAGCCGCAGGCGGCCGGTCACAGCGGGCCGCCAGCTGCGGATCATGGGTAACGAGGATCAGCCGTGGTGCCGTGCTCACGGTTCAGGGAGAACAGCAGATCGGCAATTTTTGTCCCCGGTCTGGCGATCGAGATTACCGGTGGGTTCGTCGGCAAAGAGCACGTCCGGGCGGCCATTGAACGCCCGGGCCAGCGCCACGCGCTGCTGCTCACCGCCGGAGAGTTGCGCCGGAAGGTGATCAAGACGCTTACCCAGCCCCAATTGCTCCAGCAGGGCCTTAGCGCCCGCCCGGCTCTGGGTCGTATTCTCGCCGCGAGCAAACCCGGCAGCTCAACGTTCTCCAGCGCATTGAGGGTGGGAATCAACATAAACGACTGGAAAACAAAGCCAATGTGTTTTGCGCGCAGGGCGGCGCGCGCCTCTTCATCCTGCTGATGCAGCGGTTGCCCGACCAGGTGGACCTCACCGCTGCTGCCGTCATCCAGACCGGCGAGGATCGCCAGCAGGGGTGGATTTGCCGGAACCCGACTCACCAATCAGGGCGATGCTCTGCCCGCGTTTGACAATGAGTTCAACTCCGGTGAGGATGGAAAGCTCGTGCTCACCCTGACCCACGGATTTCTTAAGATGATGAACTTCAACAATGTTTTCCGCTGGCATTTGCCCTTCCTGTTTCTGATTCTGATGACATTTCGCGCCGCGGCGGCGGACACGTTATTAATTCTGGGCGACAGCCTCAGCGCGGGCTACCGGATGGCGGCCAACGCCGCCTGGCCTGCCCTGCTGAACGATAAATGGCAGGCCCAAACCTCGGTTATTAACGGCAGCATCAGCGGCGATACCTCCCAGCAAGGGCTTTCTCGTCTGCCTGCCCTGCTGAAACAGCACCAGCCGCGCTGGGTGCTGGTGGAACTGGGCGGCAATGACGGTCTGCGCGGCTTCCAGCCTCAGCAGACCGAGCAGACGCTGCGCAAAATTTTGCAGCAGATCCGCGCGGCGAACGCCCAGCCGCTGTTAATGCAAATTCGTCTGCCTGCTAACTATGGTCGTCGTTATAATGAAACCTTCAGCGCGATATATCCGAAGCTTGCCAAAGAGTTCGATATTCCGCTGCTGCCCTTTTTTATGGAAGAGGTCTATCTGAAGCCGCAATGGATGCAGGATGACGGTATTCACCCCAATCGGGACGCACAGCCGTTTATTGCCGACTGGATGGCAACCCGGCTGGCTCCTTTAGTTAAACATGACTCGTAATTCAGCGGAGATCCTGACAGGTAAAGTTATGCAAAAATCGGTCTTAATAACAGGATGTTCCAGCGGAATTGGCCTTGAAAGCGCCCTTGAACTCAAGCGTCAGGGATTCTGGGTGCTGGCCGCCTGCCGCAAACCCGAAGACGTTGAACGGATGAACGGCATGGGGTTAACTGGCGTATTGCTGGATCTGGATTGTACCGACAGCATTGAGCGCGCCGCCGATGAGGTGATCGCTCTTACCAATAATCGTCTGTATGGGCTGTTTAACAATGCCGGTTTCGGCGTTTACGGCCCCTTGCAGAGCGTGACCCGCCAGCAGCTTGAACAGCAATTTTCCGCCAACTTTTTTGGCGTTCACCAGCTCACCATGCGCCTGCTGCCTGCCATGTTGCCGCACGGCGAAGGGCGGATTGTGATGACCTCCTCGGTGATGGGGCTGATCTCTACGCCAGGCCGCGGGGCTTATGCCGCCAGCAAGTACGCGCTGGAGGCCTGGTCGGATGCGCTGCGCATGGAGCTGCGCCACAGCGGCATTAAGGTCAGCCTGATTGAACCGGGGCCAATCCGCACCCGCTTTACCGACAACGTTAACCAGACCCAGGCCGATAAACCGGTAGAAAATCCGGGTATTGCCGCACGTTTTACGCTGGGGCCGGAGGCAGTCGTCGCCAAAGTGCGCCATGCTTTTGAGAGCAAAAAACCCAAAATGCGTTATCCGGTCACGCTGGTGACCCACGCCGTCGGCCTGCTGAAGCGCCTGCTGCCCGGCCGGATGATGGACAAAATTTTACAGGGCTGAGTTGAAGCCACGCGCCACGCCCCCATGTAAATAAAAACTCATAACCGAGAATGACGCATGTCCGTACAGAATATTGTCAACATTACCGAAGCAAACCTGCACCAGACCCTTGAACAGTCGATGACCAAGCCGGTGCTGTTCTACTTCTGGTCTGAACGTAGTCAGCACTGTCTGGAGCTGACGCCGGTGCTCGAGAAGCTGGCAGCCCAGTACAACGGTCAGTTTATTCTGGCAAAACTGGACTGCGACGCTGAACAGATGATCGCCTCGCAGTTTGGCCTGCGCGCCATCCCAACGGTTTATCTGTTCCAGAACGGCCAGCCGGTTGATGGCTTCCAGGGGCCGCAGCCGGAAGAGGCGATCCGCGCCCTGCTGGATAAAGTGCTGCCGCGCGAAGATGAGCTGAAAGCGCAGCAGGCGGCGGCCCTGATGGCCGAAGGCAAACACGACGAAGCCCTGCCGCTGCTGAAAGAGGCCTGGCAACTCTCCGGTCAGAACAGCGAGACCGGTCTGCTGCTGGCAGAAACGCTGATTATCCTGAAACGCTCCGAAGATGCCGAAGTCGTGCTGAAGACCATCCCGCTACAGGATCAGGATACCCGTTACCAGGGTCTGGTAGCGCAGATTGAACTGCTGAAAACAAGCCGCGGATACCCCGGAAATTCAGCAGTTGCAGCAGCAGGTTGCCGCCAACCCTGCCGATGCCGCGCTGGCCAGCCAGCTGGCACTGCAGCTGCATCAGGTTGGTCGCAACGAAGAGGCGCTGGAACTGCTGTTCAGCCATCTGAAAACCGATCTGGCTGCCGCTGATGGCCAGGCGCGTAAAATGTTCCAGGAAATTCTGGCGGCGCTCGGTACGGGCGATTCACTGGCCTCGACCTATCGCCGTAAGCTGTACGCCCTGCTGTACTGATCACTCTAACCAGCCCGGTAGCACCTTGCTCGCCGGCCAGCCACACCTTGCTGTTTTTATCTCGCCCCGCCATATTTAGCGGGCGTTTTTATGTCTGGATCCCGCCGCCTCGTTGATTCCGCGCGAATTTGTGCCTGTTTGTCGGTATACTAGTGAACAACAAACGAACAGTTGTTATCGCAACAAGGAATGCAAAACAGGAGGTTTTATATGTTCATCGTCATCCCTATTCTGATCTTCGTCGCGCTGGTCATTGTGGCCGCCGGGGTGAAAATTGTCCCTCAGGGCTATCAATGGACGGTTGAGCGTTTTGGTCGTTACACCAACACGCTGCAGCCGGGCTTAAGCCTGGTCGTCCCCTTTATGGATCGCATTGGTCGCAAGATCAATATGATGGAACAGGTGCTTGATATCCCGTCCCAGGAGGTTATCTCCAGAGATAACGCCAACGTCACTATCGACGCGGTCTGTTTTATTCAGGTCATTGACGCGCCAAAAGCCGCCTACGAGGTGAGCAACCTTGAGCTGGCCATCATCAATTTAACCATGACCAATATCCGTACCGTTCTCGGCTCGATGGAGCTGGATGAAATGCTCTCCCAGCGCGACAGCATCAATACCCGCCTGCTGCATATCGTGGATGAAGCCACTAACCCGTGGGGCATCAAAGTCACCCGTATTGAGATTCGCGACGTGCGTCCACCCGCAGAGTTAATCACCTCCATGAACGCCCAGATGAAGGCCGAGCGAACCAAACGCGCCTATATTCTGGAAGCCGAAGGGGTGCGCCAGGCAGAGATCCTGAAGGCCGAAGGGGAAAAACAGTCCACAGATCCTTAAAGCCGAGGGCGAACGGCAGTCTGCGTTTTTACAGGCTGAGGCTCGCGAACGGTCGGCCGAAGCGGAAGCCCGCGCCACCCAGATGGTCTCGGAGCGATCGCCGCCGGGGATATCCAGGCGATTAACTACTTCGTGGCGCAAAAATATACGACGCGCTGCAACAAATCGGTTCGGCGGATAACAGCAAAGTCGTGATGATGCCGCTGGATGCCAGCAGCCTGATGGGGGCGATCGGTGGCATCGCGGAACTGATCAAAAACAGCGGCAACGAGCGCAAATCATGATCGAGACGATCGCAGCACATCCGCATGTCTTCTGGCTGAGCCTTGGCGGCCTGTTGCTGGCGGCAGAAATGCTCGGCGGCAACGGCTACCTGCTGTGGAGCGGCGTGGCGGCGGTGATCACCGGGCTGCTGGTCTGGCTGCTGCCGTTTAACTGGGCGTGGCAGGGGGCGCTGTTTGCGGTGCTGACCCTGACCGCCGCCTGGCTCTGGTGGCGCTGGCTCTCAAGACAGGTGCGCAGGCAAAAGCCCGCCGACGCCCGGCTCAACCAGCGTGGACAGCAGCTGGTGGGGATGCAGTTTACGCTGGATAGCGCCCTGGTCAACGGGCGCGGCCATATGCGCGTGGGCGACAGTTCCTGGCCGGTTATTGCCGATGAGGATCTCAGCGCGGGCGCCAAAGTTGAGGTCGTTGCCGTCGAGGGATCACCCTTCGTATCCGAACCCTTTCCCGATAAGAACAGGAATAGCATCCATGGTCAGGAAGACGACGCTGGCAATCAGCGTTAGCGCATTACTGGCGAGCGCCGCACCGGCATTCGCCTCGTTTGATATGGAAGACTGCAAGTGGAGCGATGAGCACTGTCTGCTGAAAGGCGATCCGGTGCTGACGCCCGGCAACGACTCGCGCGATAACCTGCTGCGTCTGCTGAGCGAAGCCAAATCCTTCACTCTGCCCGTGCAGTCGATACCAGCGGATATTACCCGCTCCCGGGATGTCTATTTTGCCTACCACCCGGAGTGGGATGACCTGGAGGATCCGGCTCCCGCAGCCGTGGACAAACCGGCTGAAGAGAGCCCCCTCAATAAGCAGTGGGCCGCCTTGCAGCTTGAGCCCGTTGAAACGCATCAGGATGGTGAGCAGGAAAACCGCTTCGTCTCGAACAACGCCGGGAGCCTCAGTCAGTTTTTTGCCGCGCTGCTGGCCGACGATTCCCTGACGGCGGAACAGCGCCATGCCCTGGCGCAGGCGCGTCTGGGCTTTACGCTGGCGCGTCCGATGAGCAGATTTCCGCCTCGCTGGCGACACTTCCCGCCGACTCGGCCGCCCTGCTGTATAAAACCTATCTGACCGGCGCGGCCCGTTTTTATGCCGGGGATTACGAGGGCGCGGATCGGCCTTTGCCCCGCTGATCGACAGCGATCGCCCGTGGCTGGCTGAAACCGCGCACTATATGCTGATGCGCACGGCGCTGAACAAAAGTAGCCAGAACAGCATGGGCGAGTATGGCGATTTTACTATCGATCGCATCGACCGTCCGGCTGCTGAACAGGCGCAGAAAGCCGCCCAGGCATATCTTCAGCGCTGGCCCGAGGGCCGTTACGCCGACTCCACGCGCGGAATGCTGCGCCGCATCAACTGGTATCTGCAGGCGTGGCCGCAGCTGGCGGGGCTGTACGAGCAGCAGTTCCAGCAGGCTGCCGATGCCGGGGCGCTGCGGGGTTGGTTATCGAATACGATAATGTCTACGGCATGCAGTTCAACGGTCGCGCCGTGCGGGAGGCTTTCCCCGATGCGCCGCTGATAAGCTATATCGAGCTGCTGCGCGCCCTTCGCCTGAACAGCGATGAGAAACCGACGCTGACGCAGGACGATCTCAACAGCAGCAAACCGGCCTTTGAACAGCGCGGCAAGCTGGCGCTGTGGCGCAATTACAGCTGAACCTGTGGCAGGCGACAGACAACAATGCCGCCATCCTCCAGGCCGTCAAACCGGCAGAACAGCTCCCGCCGCACGACATTCTCACCTTTAGCGAACAGGTTCTCTATGGCGAAGCGCTGATGGCGCAAAAAGCAGTGGCCCGCCGCGCGCGATTTCTGGCTCAAATTGCTCAAGCTCAGCCAGGATGCGGAACAGCAGCAGTATGTGCAGGCCAAACTGGCGGCTACCCTGGTCTTTAGCGGCGACACAGAGGCAATTTTTGCCGCGGACAGCGCCATCACCAACCTGCGTTTTCGCTCGCGGGTGCTGAAAACGGTAGCCTCCCCCGAACGGTTACGCCAGCAGGCCAGCCAGGGACCTAACAACGAAGAGCGCACCATTGCGCTGCATACCCTGCTGGTGCGCGATTTGACTGAAAACCGCTTTAGTGACTGGTTAAAAGACAGAAAGCTCGCCAGCGCCATTACGCATCCGGTTCTGGGCAAGGCGTTTGACGATGTGAATCTGAGCGCCTTCGACTGGAACGGCGATGCCGCCGAAAACGGGTACGTCTGTCGAAGCCTGAATGAAACGGTGCACGTGCTCAGCCAGAACGCCAACGATGCCCATGCCCTGAACTGTCTGGGTGAGTTCTTCCGCACCTCAAATACCCATGTCGATCTGTGGAAAGACAGCGGGGGTAATGACGTACTGGAGATGGCGATCCACCGCAAGGCACCTTACGGGCAGTTCGACAGGCAGGCCTACTATCAGCAGGTCATTGCGTCTCCGAAGGCAGAGCCAGAAGATAAAAGCTATGCGCTTTATCGGGCCATCATGTGTTATGCCCCGTCCGGCATGAACGAATGTGGCGGCGCAGACGTGGACAAAGCCCAGCGCAAAAGCTGGTTCTCGCAGTTGAAAACGCAGTATCCGGGCAGCCCGTGGGCGCAAAAGCTCAAGTATTACTGGTAGCCGCGCTGCTGGCCGGGCAGGCGCAGGCGGAGATCGTCACCGCTGGCGAGCACCCGGCCTTCTGGCTCTGGTCGGGCGTGAAAGCCAGTGACGCGTTGAAAGCGCGCAAACGGTCTATCTGCATCAGGGTGAAGTGCTGGCCCGGCCTGGTGAGGTGGTGTTTCAACGCCTCGGCCTGCCGGTCAGCCGCCTGACGTTTCCGTCAATCTGGCTAACCGTGCGCTTTACCACCCTTGAGGTGCCGCCCACCGTGCTGCCGAGAATCGTGCGTTTAATGCAGCGCTGGCAGGCGGCCGGAAATCAGGTGGTGGGGGTTGCAGATCGATTTTGATGCCGCAACCCACCAGCTGGCGGATTACGCTCGCTTTCTGCGCACACTTCGCCAGCAGCTGCCGCCTGAGTTTTGCGCTGGGGGTGACCGGGCTGCTGGACTGGGCGAAAACCGGCGATGTCGCCACGCTGAACACCCTGGCGGTGGATGAACTGGTGATCCAGAGCTATCAGGGCCGCCATACGGTAGATAACTATCAGGCCTATTTGCCCGCGCTTGCCCGGCTGCGCATTCCGTTCAAGCTCGGCTGGGTAGAGGCGGCAAACGGGATCGCCAGGCCGAGGCGCAGCTACAGCGCTCCCCCTGGTATCGCGGGACGGTGGTCTTTATGCTCAATCCGGCGCGCGGTTAGGCCTTCACCTTGCGATGGCAGCAGCCGGAAAGATTATCGATGATCGGGCAGTCGGCGCCTTCATCCCCGGGGCAGCTCTCTGCCAGCGCCAACAGCTGATCGCGCATGGTCTGCAACTCCAGGATATGGCGTTCAATTTCGGCGACCTTCTCGAGGGTCCGGCTTTTCACATCGGCGCTGTGTCGCGCGGGATTGTTAAACAGGTTCACCAGGTCGCCGCACTCATCAAGATTGAACCCACCTGGCGAGCCTGACGCAGCAGCGTGAGTTCATCGAGGTGCTTTTGCGTGTAGCTCCGGTAGCCGTTCTCGCTGCGCAGCGGCGGCGTCACCAGCCTTTCTCTTCGTAAAACCGGATGCTTTGCTGGTTAACCCGGTTTTTTTGGCAACATCACTGATATTCACGTTTCCCCCTTGACCTTCCCCTTGATGGAAGGTTTAACCTTCATAACAGTTAGATGAAAGTGTCCCTCCGGTCAATATCTGGCTGGAGATTTATAAGGAGTATTCGTATGTCTCACACCATCGATCTGACACTGGACGGCCTCTCCTGCGGCCACTGTGTCAAACGCGTTAAAGAGAGTCTGGAGCAACGCCCGGACGTTGACACCGCAGAGGTCACCATCGACCACGCCGTCGTTACCGGCAGCGCCAGCGCCGATGCCCTGATCGACACCATCAAACAGGCCGGTTACGGTGCGGTGTTAAGCCACCCAAAGGCTGATCCGCTGACAGCGTCAACAACTCCGTCGGAAGCACTGACAGCGGCCCCCTCTGAGCTCCGGCAGCTCACGACAGTGATGACAGCCAACAACTGTTGATCAACGGCATGAGCTGCGCCAGCTGCGTTACCCGAGTACAGAACGCCTTGCAGGCCGTACCGGGTGTCGCACAGGCACGGGTCAACCTGGCGGAGCGCACTGCGCTGGTGATGGGCCATGCCTCCGCCGCTGATTTAGTGCAGGCCGTTGAAAAAGCAGGCTATGGCGCCGAGGCGATTGAAGATGACCTCAAACGCCGTGAACGCCAGCAAGAAACGGCCATTGCCACCATGAAACGTTTTCGCTGGCAGGCGATTGTCGCCCTGCTGGTGGGGATCCCGGTGATGGGCTGGGCATGCTCGGTGACAACATGATGGTCACCGACGACAACCGCACGCTGTGGCTGGTAATTGGCGTTATCACACTCGGGGTGATGATCTTTGCTGGCGGCCATTTTTATACCAGCGCCTGGAAAAGCCTGAAAAACCGTACCGCTACCATGGATACGCTGGTGGCGTTGGGCACGGGCGCGGCGTGGCTCTACTCGATGAGCGTCAACGTCTGGCCGCAGTGGTTCCCGATGGAAGCCCGCCATCTCTATTATGAAGCCAGCGCCATGATTATCGGCCTGATTAACCTCGGTCATATGCTGGAGGCGCGGGCGCGCCAGCGCTCCTCCAAAGCGCTGGAAAGATTGCTCGATTTAACCCGCCGACCGCCCGGGTAGTCACGGAAAACGGTGAACAAAACCTGCCGCTGGCCGAGGTTCAGGCAGGGATGATCCTGCGCCTGACGACCGGCGATCGCGTGCCGGTAGACGGCGACATTACCCAGGGCGAAGCCTGGTTTGACGAAGCCATGCTCACTGGCGAGCCGGTGCCGCAGCAGAAAAGCGCCGGGGAGAGCGTCCACGCCGGTACGGTGGTGCAGGATGGCAGCGTGCTGTTCCGCGCCAGTGCCGTCGGCAGCCACACTACGCTGTCGCGCATCATCCGCATGGTGCGCCAGGCCCAGAGCAGCAAGCCGGAGATCGGCAAGCTGGCGGATAAAATTTCCGCTATTTTCGTGCCGGTGGTGGTGGGTATTGCCCTGTTCAGCGCCGCTATCTGGTACTTCTTTGGCCCTGCGCCGCAGATTGTCTACACCCTGGTGATCGCTACCACGGTGCTGATCATCGCCTGTCCGTGCGCACTGGGGCTGGCGACGCCAATGTCGATTATCTCAGGCGTTGGCCGGGCCGCAGAATCCGGCGTGCTGGTGCGTGATGCCGACGCCCTGCAACGCGCCAGCACCTTAGACACCCTGGTATTTGATAAAACCGGGACCCTCACCGAAGGTAAACCGCAGGTGGTCGCCGTCGATACCACGGGCGGGATCGACCAGGCCGAAGCGCTGCGCCTGGCCGCCGCGCTCGAACAGGGTTCCAGCCACCCGCTGGCGCGGGCGATTCTGGAGAAAGCAGACGCCACCCTGCCGCAGGTGCATAACTTCCGTACCCTGCGCGGCTGGGGGTCAGCGGGGACGTTGATAACCGTAGGCTGCTGCTGGGCAACCAGGCGCTGCTGGCCGAAAACGGCATCGACACCGGGGCGCTGGATGCGCAGTTGCAGGCCCATGCCGCGCAGGGGGCGACCCCGGTACTGCTGGCGGTGGATGGCCAGGTCGCGGCGCTGTTTGCCGTACGCGATCCGCTGCGCGCCGACAGCGTGAGTGCGCTGCAACGCCTGCACCGCGCGGGCTATCGTCTGGTGATGCTGACCGGGGATAACGCCGTCACCGCTCAGGCGATTGCCAGCGAGGCCGATATTGATGAGGTGATCGCGGGTGTGCTGCCGGACGGCAAAGCGGATGCGATTATCAAACTGCAGGATCAAGGCCGCCGCGTAGCCATGATTGGCGACGGCATTAACGATGCCCCGGCGCTGGCCCAGGCGGATGTTGGGATCGCCATGGGTGGCGGCAGCGATGTCGCCATCGAAACGGCGGCGATCACCCTGATGCGCCACAGCCTGATGGGCGTGGCCGATGCGCTTGCCATCTCGAAAGCGACCCTGCGCAACATGAAGCAGAACCTGCTGGGAGCCTTTGTCTATAACGCCTTCGGCATTCCCATCGCCGCCGGGATCCTCTGGCCGCTGACCGGTACGCTGCTCAACCCGGTGGTCGCGGGTGCCGCCATGGCCCTCTCCTCGATTACCGTGGTGAGCAACGCCAACCGCCTGCTGCGGTTTAAACCGAAAGAGTAACCGCGTGCATAAGACAAGGACGTCTTGCACCGCCCTTTCCCACGCGCTAGCATGAATTTTTACCATCCTGGAGCGCGTATGAGTCTGTTTCAACGTATAAAAGCATCGTTTCGCGCCCTTTTCCCCCGCCGCTATCGCTGGCCCGGCCTCGATATCTCCTTGCCTGGCGGGCAGCACCTGCATCTGGTCGGCAGCATCCATATGGGCACCCGGGATATGTCTCCCCTGCCCGCGGGCCTGATCGACAGGCTGCACAATGCCGATGCGCTGATTGTAGAAGCGGATATTTCCGGGGAGGAGTCGCCTTTTTCAGGCCTGGCGATCCCGCCTCCGCTCAGTGAGCGTCTTAGCGCCAGCCAGCTGGCCGAGGTGGAACGGCTTGCCGACGAGCTTGGGCTGTCGCTCTCTATGCTTGAAAGCCAGCCGTTATGGCAAATCGCGATGGTGTTGCAGGCCACGCAGGCCCAGCGTCTGGGGCTGCGGGGCGATTACGGCATTGATTACCAGTTGCTGAATGCCGCCCGTACACAGCAACTGCCCATTATTGAGCTGGAGGGGGCCGCCAGCCAGATTGCCCTGCTGCGCCAGATGCCGAACGACGGCTTACTGCTGCTGGAAGATACCCTGACTCACTGGCATACCAATGCCCGGTTGCTGCAAACCATGGTGAGCTGGTGGCTGGATTCGCCCCCCATCGTCGACAGGCTGGCACTTCCGGCCACCTTCAGCGAATCGCTGTATGACGTGCTGATGCACGAGCGTAACCAGGCATGGTGCGAGAAGCTGCACGCGCTGCCAGCGGGACGGTATGTGGTGGCGGTTGGGGCGCTGCATTTGTACGGCGAGGGGAATTTGCCGTCATTACTGAGATAAAAAAGTGGCCAATATTTCTATTGGCCCGTCAAAGAGGAATTTCATCGTTGTTATTATGCCGAAGGAGACCTCCGGTTGAGCCGATTGTCGCTCAAAGTGACCATCACTGCCAACACTATATGCGCAAGATGGTGCTATTTTTTAGCCTCTTTTGAGGCGTATGCTTAGGGCGTTTATTGTCCGGGCTAAGAAGGATTGCTATGACACCCGCCGTGAAATTACTCGAAAAAAACAAAATCACTTTTCGGATCCATACCTATGACCACGATCCGAGTGAGACCAATTTTGGTGATGAAGTGGTGCGTAAACTGGGCTGAACGCCGACCAGGTTTATAAAACGTTGCTGGTTGCGGTCAACGGCGATATGAAGCATCTCGCCGTGGCGGTGACGCCGGTTGCCGGGCAGCTGGATCTCAAAAAGGTGGCGAAGGCGCTGGGCGCCAAAAAAGTGGATATGGCCGATCCGATGGTGGCGCAGCGCACGACGGGGTATCTGGTGGGCGGTATCAGCCCGCTGGGACAGAAAAAGCGTCTGCCAACCCTGATCGATGCCCTTCTCAGGCCTTTGAAACGATCTATATTTCGGGCGGCAAGCGCGGGCTGGATATTGAGCTGGCGGCCAGCGATCTGGCCAAAATGCTGGATGCGCAGTTTGCGGATATCGCGCGCCGGGAATAAAAAAGCCGGGTGGCGGCTACGCCTTCCCCGGCCTACACCATGAAACTATCCAACCGCAGGCCGGGTAAGCGAAACGCCACCCGGCACGGCCTTCATTACTGCCAGCTCACTTCACCCTTAGGTTCATACGCATTCACATCCAGCGGAGAATTCTGCTGGATATACTGCTTCAGTACCTCAGCGTCGATAAAGCCGGTATTCACATAGCCCGGTTTGTTATCAATGTGCGGATAACCGTCGCCACCGGTAGCGTTAAAGCTCAAGGTCGCCATCCGGTAGGTTTTAGCCGGATCAACCGCTTCGCCTTTGATCTTCAGGTCGTTGAGCACGCCGCCCTTTGCCACGAAGCTGACGTTGGCGAACTGCGGATAGGCACCGGAGTCAGGCTTCATCTGCGCCACCGCGGTCAGGTAATCCGTCACCTCTTTGCCGGTCATATCGACATACACCAGCACGTTGCCAAACGGCTGCACCTTCAGGACATCTTTATAGGTGATATCGCCGCCTTCAATGGAGTCGCGGATCCCGCCGCCGCTCATCACCGCAAAATCGGCGTTAGTACGCGCCATTTGCGCTGCCAGCACCAGGTGCCCCATATTGGTCTGCACGAAACGTACCTTACTGCGGTCCCCTTCCAGCCTGCCGGAGAGTGTACCGATCTTCACATCCAGCTGGGCTTTGCCTTTATTCTGGAACGGCGACAGCAGAGAGAGCATCTGTGGGGTTTTCCGCAATTTCCGGCGTGTAGAGGACGCGCTCGCTCTGGCCGTTATCGTAGGTCACCTTCTTCTTCAGGTTGACCGGGATCAGCTGATAATGCACCAGCTTCATCTCCCCGTTACGGAATTCGAAATCCGCGCGGCCAACGTATTTGCCCCACTCATGGGCCTGCACAATCCAGATACCGTTCTGCTTGTCCGGCGCGCACGGCGTGCCAGGCACATAGTCCACCTGCTTTTTATTTTCTGACGCCATGCAGACCGGATCCTGAGAGTGGCCGCCCACAATCATCGCCAGCGAACCCGCCGGCAGGCTGCGCGCCATCTCCACATCGCCTGGGGCGTTCGAGCCGTGATCGCCATTATCGTAATGGCCCATATGGGTGGTGGCGATTATCACGTCCGGTTTTTCGTTCTGCTGTAATTCCTGGATTACCAGCTTCGCTTCGTCGGCCGGTTTACGGAATTCGATATCGGTAAAATATTCCGGGTTGCCGATTTTGGCTGTGTCATCAGTGGTCAGCCCCACCACGGCGATTTTAATATCCTGGCGTTTGAAAATGGCCCAGGGTTTAAATAAACGCTCGCCGGTGCTTTTCTGGTAAATATTGGCGGAGAGGAACGGGAATTTGGCCCACTTCTCCTGCTGGCGTAATACTTCGATAGGATTATCAAATTCGTGGTTACCGACGGCCATCGCATCGTAGCCAATCAAATTCATGCCGCGGAAATCGGGTTCTGCATCCTGTAAATCCGATTCCGGCACGCCGGTATTAATGTCGCCGCCGGAGAGTAACAGCACGCTGCCGCCTTTGGCTGCTACCTCTTTGCGGATCCCGTCCACCAACGTCTTCTGCGCCGAGAGGCCATACTCGCCATATTCGCTGCGCCAGAAGTGGCCGTGATGATCGTTGGTATGCAGGATGGTAATGTTATAGGTTTTATCCTGCTCCCAGGCCTGAGCTGGCAGGCTTAAGAGACCGCACGCCGCGATTATTGCCAGTGCGACGCCTCGCTTCATTAACTTCATTTCTTCACTCCCTGATCCATAGACAAAGGCAAAAATTACAGCGAGTAAGCAGAATAGACAACTTTGTTTTCAGAAATGCGACTTTCCTCAAATGTCGGGGACAGGTATGTTAGTCGGATAATAATTACATCCTGCATTTCCTATAACAATCGACGTGGGTATTTATGGCAATCAGTGAATCTACTCCACCGGTGTCGGCTGCTAAGTCTCGCACCTCATTTGGTATTCTCGGCGCAATCAGTCTTTCACATCTGCTGAACGATATGATCCAGTCGCTAATTCTGGCGATCTATCCGCTATTACAGTCCGAGTTCTCCCTTACCTTCGTGCAGATCGGTATGATCACCCTGACCTTCCAGCTGGCCTCATCGCTGCTGCAACCGGTGGTGGGTTACTGGACGGATAAATATCCGATGCCATGGTCACTGCCGATTGGCATGTGCTTTACCCTGAGCGGCCTGATCCTGCTGGCTATGGCGGGCAGCTTTGAGGGCGTTTTAGTGGCCGCCGCACTGGTGGGTACCGGCTCGTCGGTCTTCCACCCGGAGTCGTCCCGCGTGGCGCGCATGGCCTCCGGGGGCCGTCACGGTCTGGCGCAGTCGCTGTTCCAGGTGGGCGGTAACTTCGGTAGCTCCCTCGGCCCGCTGCTGGCAGCGGTGATTATTGCCCCGTACGGTAAAGGCAACGTGGCGTGGTTTGTGCTGGCGGCGCTGTTAGCGATTGTGGTGCTGGCGCAGATCAGCCGCTGGTATGCGGCCCAGCACAAGGTAAATAAGGGCAAACCAAAAGCGCCGGTAATTAATCCCCTGCCGCGCAACAAGGTAATTCTTGCCGTCAGCATCCTGCTGATGCTGATTTTCTCCAAATACTTCTACATGGCGAGCATCAGCAGCTATTACACCTTTTATCTGATGGAAAAATTCGGATTATCGGTACAAAACGCCCAGTTTCACCTGTTTGCCTTCCTGTTTGCGGTAGCAGCAGGGACGTTTATTGGCGGGCCATTGGGGGATAAGATTGGGCGTAAATATGTTATTTGGGGCTCTATCCTCGGCGTAGCGCCTTTCACCCTTATTTTACCTTACGCAAGTCTGTGGTGGACGGGTTTTTTAACCGTGATTATTGGTTTTATCCTCGCCTCCGCGTTTTCGGCCATCCTGGTGTATGCCCAGGAGCTGCTTCCGGGACGTATCGGCATGGTTTCCGGGCTGTTTTTTGGTTTTGCCTTCGGGATGGGCGGCCTTGGCGCGGCGGTATTAGGGCTGATTGCAGACCATACCAGCATCTTTTTGGTCTACAAAATCTGTGCTTTCCTGCCACTTCTTGGGATGTTGACCATATTCCTGCCTGATAATCGGCATAAAGCCTGATTTATCCGCGGTCAAACTCCTGGTTTGGCCGCAACCTTCCCTACTGCCATAAGCCTTTCTTAGCATAGCCTCTGCAAAATCGTCCTGTTCTGCTTTCGTTTAACTGTTATTGCTGTTTTACTCAAATTTCAACAATTATTCATAAACATAATCATTAAATTTGTCATAAACTATTACTCGGCTTTTTGGTTTTAAACCAAAAATGGATTAACTCAGCAACGAAAGGAGACGGAATGCATCACGCCACACCGCTTATCACCACCATTGTCGGTGGACTTGTACTCGCATTTATACTCGGTATGCTTGCCAATAAACTTCGCATTTCGCCTCTGGTGGGCTATTTATTAGCTGGCGTATTATCCGGTCCTTTTACCCCAGGTTTTGTTGCTGATACTAAACTTGCCCCGGAGCTGGCGGAGCTTGGCGTGATCCTGCTGATGTTCGGTGTTGGTTTGCATTTCTCCCTGAAGGATCTGATGGCGGTAAAGTCCATCGCCATTCCCGGCGCGATCGCCCAGATAGCCGTGGCGACGTTGCTGGGTATGGCGCTTTCAGCGATGCTGGGCTGGCCGCTGATGACCGGCATTGTGTTTGGTCTGTGTCTTTCTACCGCCAGTACCGTGGTGCTGCTGCGCGCGCTTGAAGAGAGGCAGTTAATTGACAGCCAGCGGGGGCAGATCGCTATTGGCTGGCTGATTGTTGAAGATCTGGTGATGGTATTAACCCTGGTGCTGTTGCCTGCTGTCGCCGGAATGCTCGAAAAAGACAACGTCGGCTTTGCCACGCTGGCGCTGGATATGAGTATCACCATCGGTAAAGTGGTGGCGTTTATCGCCATTATGATGCTGGTAGGTCGCCGCCTGGTGCCGTGGATCCTCTCCCGCAGCGCTGCGACCGGCTCGCGCGAGCTGTTTACCCTCGCGGTGTTGGCCCTGGCGCTGGGCATCGCCTTTGGCGCCGTTGAGTTGTTTGATGTCTCCTTCGCCCTCGGCGCTTTCTTTGCCGGGATGGTGCTGAATGAATCTGAGCTGAGCCACCGCGCCGCCCACGATACCCTGCCCCTGCGCGATGCATTTGCCGTGCTGTTCTTCGTCTCCGTGGGGATGCTGTTCGACCCGCGGGTGCTGATTGATCAGCCGCTGGCCGTGCTTGGCACCCTGGCAATCATCATCTTTGGTAAGTCTGTCGCCGCGTTCTTCCTGGTACGTATGTTCGGTCACTCGCCGCGTACCGCATTGACCATCGCCGCCAGCCTTGCGCAGATTGGTGAGTTTGCCTTTATCCTTGCCGGGCTGGGCATGGCGCTGGATCTGCTGCCACAGGCCGGGCAAAATCTGGTGCTGGCGGGGGCAATCCTCTCGATTATGCTCAACCCGGTGCTGTTCGCCCTGCTGGAAAAATACCTCGAAAAAAACCGAAACCCTTGAAGAGCAGACGCTGGAAGAGGCGACGGAAGAAGAGAAACAGATCCCGGTGGATATCTGCAACCATGCCCTACTGGTCGGCTTTGGCCGCGTCGGGAGCCTGCTGGGCGAGAAGCTGATGGCCCAGGGCATTCCGCTGGTGGTGATTGAAACCTCCCGCACGCGAGTGGACGAACTGCGCGAGCGCGGTATCCGGCGCGGTGCTGGGCAATGCGGCGAATGAAGAGATCATGAATCTGGCGCATCTTGACTGCGCGCGCTGGTTGCTGCTGACCATCCCCAACGGTTACGAAGCCGGTGAGATTGTGGTTTCCGCCCGTGAAAAATCCCCGCACCTGGAGATTATTGCCCGGGCGCATTACGACGACGAAGTGGAATACATCATGGAACGCGGCGCTAATCAGGTGGTAATGGGCGAGCGTGAGATTGCGAATACCATGCTGTCGCTGCTGGAGAAACCGCCGGTTGAAGCGACGGTGACGGGTTAAGTTTGCTGCGGGCTGATGCCCTCACCCTGGCCCTCTCCCACAGGGAGAGGGAACAAACACTAAAAAGGCAACTCACGTTGCCTTTTTGCTTTTACCTGTCCCAGTAAGACTCTTCCAGGCTATCTTCCCGCTCCGGCAAGCCACGCGTTAAGCGCGGTGAGTGCTGGTTCAGCACCTGATAGCTCACGCGGTTCGCGTATTTACACACCTGCGCCAGTGACGAATAGGTCAGCCAGTTAAACTTGTGTTTGCTGGAGTTCGGCACGTTGGTGCGATGGAAGGCGTTGGCGGTGATATCGTGCAGCAGCGCAGCCAGCGCGCCGTCTCCTGCGCCGTTTGTGTTCATGATCTTCTCAGGCCCACCCATATACGGGGCGATATGCGAGAAGATACGCAGCGGGTTCTGGCAATCCTTGTGGCGCATGGCGCGACTGAATTCAAACTGGTTGAACTCGGCGATCGCCCCTGGCAGTAGTGGATGCTGGGTTTTGCGTTTCGCCTCTTCTTCGGTGAAGCCCGCCATATACAAGCCTACCGGCCCGGCGGTGCAGAGTACCAGATCGACCCAGTCCAGCGCTTTATCAGAAGCCAGCAGCGGATCGCTCTCGCCGGTCAGGGCTTCGGCCTCTTCTTCATTCATCGCCAGAATAGAGACGTGCTCTTTCAGGAAGGCCTGCCACCACTCCGGGTTATCCGCGATCACGAATTTGGTACCCAGGGTCAGGACCACCGGCACGTTATACTTCTTCGCGTACTCTATCGCCTTCATGGTGGCTTCCGGCATCGGCTCGCCCGGCTTGCAACGCACCAGATAGGAGGTCAGTACCAGCGCTGATGCCCCGGCAATCACCTCTTCCGGGATGCTCTCTGCGCGCAGTTTGTTCATGTGCCCTGGGCTGATGGCGAAGGTACGCTCGCCGGATTCGCCGATCAGCGTAAAGCAGCGGCCAATCGCCCCGTCCACCCCTTGCAGGTAGTTCAGATCGGTACGGCTGGAGGTGTTGCAGAGGTAGCGGTAGGCATAACTGCCAATTTCGATGTTGCTGCACATCACACCCAGCAGAACGGAGCGGTCATCCGCCAACACCGAGTAGTTGTGCATGGTGTTGCCTATGGTGCCACCGGCAAACTGATGGGTAATGAGGTTGTCCCGTACCAGCTCCTGGTACAGCGCTTCCGCCACATCGTCTTCAATAACCAGGGAGTGCCCGGCGCTCAGGCCGTAACGCGCGACAAACGCATCGTCCACTTTTGCTTCAATATCCACCAGCGTCTGATCGATACCCACCACCCAGGCGGCGTTGGTCTCATTCTCCGGCTGAATTTGCTGGAGCAGCGGATCGCGGGCGTTAACGGGAAAGTAGTGTTTGGATTTGCGTTTACCGGGAAATTTCATCTTCTGAGCTACGAGTAACGGATGGGCCGGAAATGGTAGCACAATCCCGGCCTTTAACGCGATCAGCGGCTGTTAGTCACCAGCGACACCATCATCTCGATGTGTTCTGGGTCGTCATTCAGCGCCGGAATGTACTCGTACTTCGTTCCGCCCGCTTCGAGGAAGAACTCCCGGTTTTGCACCGCAATCTCCTCCAGGGTTTCCAGACAGTCGGCCGCAAAGCCCGGCGACATGACCTGGATGTGCTTCACGCCTTTCTCGCCCAACATTTTGAGGGTTTCATCCGTATAAGGGGTCAGCCACGGCTCGCGGCCAAAGCGCGACTGGAAGGTCATCATCACCTTCTCCGGCGGCAGGCCCAGGGCGGACACCAGCTCACGCGTGGTATCGCGGCAGCGCTGCGGATAATCGTCACCTTCATCGGCGAACCGCTGCGGGATACCGTGATAGGAAAGCAGCAGCAGATCCGGCTCGCCGTGTTTTGCAAAGGACGCGCGTGCGCTGCTGGCAAGGGCGTTGATATACATTTCGTTATCCGCGTAATCGCGAATAAAGGTCACGGAAGGAATACGGCGTCGGGTCGCCAGAATGCGCGCCAGCTCGTCCCAGACCGCGGCGACGGTGGAGCATGAGTATTGCGGATAGAGCGCCAGCACCACAATATGGTCCACGCCCTGCGCCAGCAGCTCCGTGACAGCGCTTTCCAGCGACGGTTTACCGTAGCTCATCCCCAGCGCAACCGGAATATCCGGCAGACGGGCAGCCAGCGCCTTCTCCTGGCGGCGGCTGTAGACCATCAGCGGCGACCCCTCTTCCATCCAGACGGACTGATAGAGCTTAGCCACACGCGGCGAACGGATCGGCAGGATCACGCCACGCAGCAATGGCCACCATAGCAGGCGCGGGGTATCCACAACGCGCGTATCACTCAGAAACTGACGCAGATAACGGCTGACCGCTGCGGGGGTTGGGGCTTCGGGGGTACCTAAATTGGCAAGCAGGATGCCGGTTTTCGCCTGACTCATTCACGCCTCATAACCTTATAACAGGCTGATAAGTGTATCTGAAAAGTGCGTAAACGGAACCCATTGCTGCGATAGATAAGATGAGAATTTTTCTCACCCGGGGGCCCGGGTGAGAGTCACGACATCCTTCAGGCTGCCTCTGCGTTGGCTGCGTACCCTTACCCCAGTCACAGCATTATCTGAATGACTGGGATTCGCGTACGTGCCGCCGCGATACAACCCGAATGACTGGGTGGGGGTGTGCGATTAGCCGAGGATTTTTTCCAGCTCTGCACGAACTTCAGCGACAGGCTTGGTGCCGTCAACTTTAGCGTATTTGGTGTTACCCGCCTGCGCTTCCTGAGAGTAGTAGCCGATCAGTGGCGCGGTCATCTGATGGTATTCCACCAGGCGCTTACGCACGGTCTCTTCCTGATCGTCTTTACGGGTGGTCAGCTCTTCGCCGGTCACGTCGTCTTTACCTTCCACCTGCGGTGGATTGAATTTCACGTGGTAAACGCGGCCGGAAGCGGCGTGTACGCGACGACCGATGATACGGTCCACGATCAGTTCGTCCGGTACGTCGAACTCCAGCACGTAATCCACGTTGATGCCCGCTTCTTTCATGGCATCAGCCTGAGGAATGGTACGTGGGAAGCCGTCCAGCAGGAAACCGTTGCGGCAATCTTCCTGAGTAATGCGTTCTTTAACCAGAGCAATAACCAGCTCATCGGTTACCAGTTTGCCGGCGTCCATAATGTCTTTCGCCTGTTTGCCCAGCTCGGAGCCAGATTTAACAGCGGCACGCAGCATGTCACCCGTAGAGATTTGCGGAATACCGTATTTCTCCATGATGAACTGAGCCTGAGTTCCTTTACCCGCGCCCGGAGCGCCAAGCAGAATAATACGCATTGCGAAAATCCCCTCAAAAGTTGGTTCAATTTTTCAAAAAGCGCTAAACAATACCATCAGAACGGACGTGGCTCAAGGAAGGCGGGAAGGCTGAAACGGTTAACGAGGGAGATAATTTGACAGAGGGCAGGGGATTTCCCCTCACCCTGCCCTCTCCCCAAAGGGGAGAGGGCATTGTAGTCCCCTCTCCCCAAAGGGGAGAGGGTTAGGGAGAGGGGCAGACGTTTAATTACGCCAGCAGCAACGCATTGACGCGCTTGATGAACTGGTTTGGATCTTCCAGCGTGCCGCGCTCGGCCAGCAGGGACTGATCCAGCAGCAGTTCAACCCACTCGGCAAAGCGGGCGTCGTCCTGGGTGTCTGCCGCGCGTTTCACCAGCGCGTGATCCGGGTTGAGTTCAAAGATGTACTTCACTTCCGGTACGCTCTGGCCCGCAGCAGCGAACAGCTTCGCCATCTGGGTGCTCATCTCATCGGCTTCGGTGGTAACGATGGCTGGCGTATCGGTCAGACGGTGTGTGAAGCGCACCTCTTTCACGCGATCGCCCAGATGGGTTTTCACACGCTCAACAAATGGCTCCAGCGCTTTTTCCGCCTCTTTCGCGGTTTCGTCCACTTCATCCGCCAGCTTGTCGATGGACTCATCGGCTTTCGCCACGGACTGGAACGCTTTACCGCTGAATTCGGTCAGGTAGTTCATCATCCACTCATCGATGCGATCGGAAAGCAGCAGCACTTCGATGCCTTTCTTACGCAGCAGCTCAAGGTGCGGGCTGCTCTTCGCCGCGGCATAGCTGTCGGCGGTGATGTAGTAGATCTTCTCCTGCCCTTCCTTCATGCGGGAGATGTACTCTTCCAGCGACACGGTCTGCTCGGAGGAGTCGGTATGCGTGGAGGCAAAGCGCAGCAGTTTGGCAATGGCTTCGACGTTGGAGGAATCTTCCGCCGGGCCTTCTTTCAGTACCAGGCCGAACTGTTTCCAGAAGGTCTGGTATTTTTCTGCGTCGTCTTTCGCCAGCTTGTCCAGCATCTGCAGGGCGCGTTTGCTCAGGGCGGTGCGCAGGTTGCGGGTCACGGTGCTGTCCTGCAGGATCTCACGGGAGACGTTCAGCGGCAGATCGTTGGAATCAATCAGGCCACGCACAAAGCGCAGGTAGTTCGGCATGAACTGCTCGGCTTCGTCCATGATGAACACGCGCTGCACGTACAGCTTCAGGCCGTGCTTGTGATCGCGGTTCCACATATCCCACGGCGCCTGCGCCGGGATGTACAGCAGGCTGGTGTACTCCTGCTTCCCTTCCACGCGGTTGTGGCTCCAGGTCAGCGGATCGGTAAAGTCGTGGGCGATGTGCTTGTAGAACTCGGTGTACTCTTCGTCTTTGATCTCAGACTTGTTACGCGTCCACAGCGCCTGCGCCTTGTTGATCTTCTCCCAGGAAATAACGGTTTCGCCGTCCTGTTCTTCCCGTTTTTCGATCTCAACCGGCAGAGCGATATGGTCAGAATATTTGCTGATGATGGAGCGCACGCGCCAGTCGTTGAGGAAATCGTCTTCCCCTTCGCGCAGGTGCAGGGTGATCTCGGTGCCGCGATCGGCTTTTAGTGATGTCGGCTACGGTGTATTCGCCTTCACCGTGGGATTCCCAGAAGACGCCGTTTTCAGCGCTCTCGCCTGCCGCACGGGTGCGTACGGTGACTTTATCCGCCACGATGAACGCCGAATAGAAGCCCACGCCGAACTGGCCGATCAACTGGCTGTCTTTAGCCTGATCGGAACCCATGGACTGCAGGAAGGCTTTGGTGCCGGATTTCGCGATAGTACCGAGATGGTCAATGGCTTCATCGCGGGTCATGCCGATGCCATTATCCGCGATGGTCAGGGTGCGGTTCTCTTTATCAAACGAGACGCGCACGCGCAGTTCGCCGTCACCTTCATACAGCTCTGGCTTCGAGAGCGCACGGAAACGCAGCTTGTCTGCCGCATCAGAGGCGTTAGAGATAAGCTCACGCAGGAAGATTTCTTTATTGGAATAAAGAGAATGGATCATCAGATGCAGAAGTTGTTTTACTTCTGACTGGAAACCGCGGGTTTTCTTGTCCTTTCATACTAAGTCGACCTCAACAATGCCATTTAATGGGGTTTAAAAGCGTTGAGGGAGAGATGGGGATAGCGAGGAAGGTTTTCAAGCGGAGGCCACGGCTGCAGCCTCCGTTTGGTCAGAAAATAATCTTGTGACGACCGGCCAGAGAGTGTGACAGCGTGGTGCCGTCCACCATCTCCAGCTCGCCGCCCACCGGTACGCCGTGGGCGATACGGCTGGCTTCGACGCCTGACTCCGCGCACAGTTCCGCGATGTAGTTGGCCGTTGCCTCCCCTTCCACCGTTGGGTTGGTGGCGAGGATCACCTCGTTGATCGTTTCCGATTTCAGACGCTGTTCCAGACGGTCCAGACCAATATCATCCGGGCCGATACCATCCAGCGGCGACAGGTGGCCCATCAGCACAAAATAGCGGCCAGAAAACTGCCCGGTCTGTTCGATGGCGTAGATGTCCGCAGGACTCTCCACCACGCAGATCTGACCGTTTTCCTGACGGCGCGGATTGGCGCAGATGTTACACACTTCCTGCTCGGTAAAGGTGCGGCAGTCTGCACAGTGTCCGATTTCTGACATGGCGCGGGTCAACGCCTGCGCCAGACGCATGCCGCCGCTACGATCGCGCTGCAGCAGGGTAAACGCCATGCGCTGCGCTGACTTCGGGCCTACGCCCGGCAGGCAGCGTAGCGCTTCCATTAGCTGCGTGAGCAGCGGACTGGTTTGCATCAGAACGGCATCTTAAAGCCCGGTGGCAGCTGCATTCCAGAGGATACAGAGGCCATTTTTTCTTTCTGGGTTTCGTCGATACGGCGCGCAGCATCGTTAAATGCAGCGGCGACCAGATCTTCCAGCATGTCTTTGTCGTCTTCGAGCAGGCTTGGGTCGATCTCCACGCGACGGCAGTTATGCGCACCGTTGATGGTCACTTTGACCAGACCTGCGCCAGATTCGCCAGTCACTTCCATCTGTGCGATCTCTTCCTGCATCTTCTGCATTTTTTCCTGCATCTGCTGGGCCTGCTTCATCAGACCACCCAGACCGCCTTTACCACCAAACATAGGCTTCTCTCTTCTTTCACGTTAAAGATAACAACCGTAAGTCAGACTCACGATCAAATGGGTCGAATACTTTCTTCATCCAGTTCTGCATCAAAGTAACGTTGCAGGGTCTGAATGTTATTATCCGCGATAATCGACTCACGCGCCTGCGCGAGTTTCTCTTCATAGATGGCCTGACGCCACTCCAGCGGCGTTCGCACCGCCGGATTATCATCTTCAATGATGGTCAATTCAACAGGCGCACCCTGTAATGTGGAGAGCGCCTCAGTCAGGACCTGTTGGGCACTTGCTGAGTTCAGATGGCGCTGGCCTGAACGCAGATGCAGGCAGATCCGGTTGCCGTCCTGTTCACGCCAGGCATTCAGGGCAACCTGCTCCACCAGCTTGGGCAGTTTTAACTGACTGACCTCAGCCGCCCAGGCATCACGCTCCAACGACTCCCCGGCAAGCTTAGCGGCCAGTTCCGGGGTTTTCTCGTGCTCCAGCGCTTTTTTCAGCGCTTTCGGCGTGGCGACTTCCACCTTCACCTCTTCGGTGACAGTGGTTGCTTTCCAGCGATAGGCCTCTTTCTTTGCCGGAGCCTGTGACTCAGACGTGACCGAGGTAGAACGCGACTGCACGCGCTCCGAGACCGAGGCCAGACGTTCAAGCGCGGCGTTATTTACCGGCCGCGCTCTTGCAGGCGCTGCCGGTTCACTCTTTTTTGGCTTGGTTACTCCCTGCGCGCGTTGCAACTGATTGCGGGCGGCGAGTACCGAACTGGTGGCATCCGACAGCGGCACATCGTGGCGCGGCAGTGGCGGCGCACTTTGCTGCACGGGAACCTGCGGCGGCGTCATCACTGCCGTGGGGGCGACCGGTGCGAAAGAGGGTTGCGGCACCTCGGGTTCCGGCAGCGGCATTCGCGGATGGAACGCCAGCGCGCGCAGCAGGGTCATTTCCACGCCCATGCGGCGATCCGGTGCAAAAGGCAGCTCTTTGCGACCAATTAACAGGGTTTGATAGTAGAGCTGCACGTCGGTTGGCGGGATAGTACGCGCCAGTTCGCGCATGCGCTGCTCAATCGCGGCCATGTCCGGCCCCAGCGCAGCCGGGGAGAGCTGTATCATCGCAATGCGGTGCAGCAGGCTAAGCATCTCAACCAGCAGGGCTTCCCACTCGATGCCGCGCGCCGCCGAGGCGTTGACTAACGCCATCACTTGCTCGCCGTTGGCCTCGACCACCGCCTCAATCAGCGACAGGGCCTGATCGTCGTCCAAAGTGCCGAGCATGGTGCTGACCGCAAGCGTCGTCAGCTGCCCATCACCGCTGGCAATGGCCTGATCGGTGAGGCTGAGCGCATCGCGCAGGCTGCCGTCAGCGGCACGCGCCAGCAGCTGCAGGGCACGCGGTTCGTGCGTCACCTGCTCTTCATTCAGAATATGTTCAAGCTGATCGCGGATCTGCCCGACGTCCAACGCCTTCAGATGGAACTGCAGGCAGCGGGATAAGATGGTCACCGGCAGCTTTTGCGGATCGGTGGTCGCCAGCAGGAACTTGACGTGTGCAGGCGGCTCTTCCAGCGTCTTCAGCAGGGCGTTAAAGCTGTGGCGCGACAGCATGTGCACTTCATCGATCAGATAGACCTTGAAGCGGCCGCGCGCCGGGGCGTACTGGACGTTATCCAGCAGATCGCGGGTATCTTCAACTTTCGTGCGCGAGGCGGCATCGATCTCAATCAGATCGACAAAGCGCCCCTGCTCGATTTCACGGCAGTTGTCGCAGACGCCGCACGGCGTGGCGGTGATCCCGCTTTCGCAGTTGAGGCCTTTCGCCAGTAAACGGGCAATAGATGTTTTACCGACGCCGCGGGTGCCGGAAAAAAGATAGGCGTGATGGATACGTCCTAGCGATAAGCCGTTCGCCAGGGCGGTCAGCACATGTTCCTGGCCGACAACGTCAGCAAAGGTTTGGGGTCGCCATTTACGGGCTAACACCTGATAACTCATGGGCAGGCTCTGCAACGCTGGAAGGTGGATAATCAGGGGGTAATGCTAACACAACCTCACCCGTTGGGCGAGGTTGCGGGCGGGAGGATTAATGTCCCGGGAAAGGCACGAGGCTGTAGCTGGTGATGCCCTGTTTTTCCAGGCGCTGTTCGCCACCCAGATCGAACAGGTTGATGATGAAGGCCGCATCGGTCACTTCGCCACCCAGACGACGGATCAGCTTCACGGTCGCCTCAATGGTGCCACCGGTTGCCAGCAGATCGTCAACCACCAGCACTTTGTCGCCAGGCTTGATCGCATCAACATGGATCTCAAGCTGGTCGGTACCGTACTCAAGCTCGTAGCTTTCAGCGATGGTTTCGCGTGGCAGTTTGCGCGGCTTACGCACCGGCACAAAACCAACGCCCATTGCCAGCGCAACCGGGGCGCCAAACAGGAAACCGCGGGCTTCGGTGCCGACAACTTTGGTGATCCCGGCGTTTTTGTAACGCTCGACCAGCAATTCAATGCTGAGGGCGTACGCTTTCGGGTCTTCCAGCAAGCTGGTGACATCACGGAAAAGAATGCCAGGTTTTGGATAGTCCTGGATACTTTTGATGCTGTTTTTAAGGTATTCAAGCTGCTGCGCAGTTGCGGTCATAAATGGATGCCTGATGAAAACGGTGTTACTCACGGAGCGGAGAGATGGTCGGTCAAAATAACAATTGCTTAACCTTTGACCAAGCCTGCCCGTGCTCGAAAACGGTCGAATTTACTGGCTGCGCACAAGAATTGCAACAGCCAGTCTGAGGATTATTGCTTTTGTTGCTTTCCATCAACTACGGGCATCCGCCACATGAAAATTAGCAGGCACGCGAGGATAGCCAACAGCAGGATCCGCACCCACATAATTTTTACCATCCATAATGAAATGGCGAAGGTGACGAGGATCACCGCAATGGCCCGCGGCTTCGCGCCGGGCGGCATGGCGCGGTACTGTTGCCAGTGGCGCAGATAGCCGCCAAACCATGAGCGGTACAGCAGCCATTGGTGAAAACGCGGAGAAGAACGGGCGAAGCACCAGGCGGCCAGTAATATAAAGGGGGTGGTTGGCAGAATGGGTAAAACGACGCCCCAGCGTGCCGAGCACTACCGCTAGCCAGCCAATGATGATTAAAATAGTACGCTGCATAATGCGATTCGTTATCAAACTGAACGGCTACTGTACCACTGGAGAGCGGATTGAAAACAGCCTTGCTTTTACAGACGCTGCAAAATCAGCTGACGTCCCTGCGTACGCAGGCCGCCCCCCCTGATGCAGCACGCTACGCTAAAACCGCGCTTTGACAGGCAGCTGTTTCGTACCCGCAGCACAGTGATGAAAGATTATCTTGATGAAGCTCAGGCCAATCTTGATGAATTGGGTCATGCGGTAGAGAAGGCGCAAACGGAGCAGGTCAACTGGCTGGCCACCCATCTGGCGGAGCAGATCGCCGCCCTGCACAGGGAGATTGCCGCCTGGCCTTTACGGGTCTGGGACAGTGCTTCTGCCGGTGCGACAAAATGGCAGCGCAAGCGGCTGGAGCATCAGGAGTTTGAGCGGCGGCTGTGTGAAATGAAGTCTGAACGCGAGGCGCGGCTGAACCAGGCCGAAACGCTGGAAGAGCAGCAGATGCTGATGCGCGAAATTACTGCGCTGGAGGGGCGGCTTGAACGCTGTCGCAAGGCACTGGATGATATTGAGCGCGTGATTGCGCGTCTGACCCGTTAACAGGAGTAGTGTGTGTCACTGGAAAACGCCCCCGATGAAATAAAGCTGGCGGTTGATCTGATCATGTTGCTGGAAAATCATGACATCCCGGCCGAGACGGTGCTGAAGGCGCTGGAGATTGTGAAGCGGGATTTTGAGGGGAAAATCGACGCCGCTTCCCCCTCACCCTAACCTTATTCCAAAGGGAGAGGGAACCTGATCCGCCCTCCCCTTTAGAAAATCATGCCGGTGTTGGGTCATCCCCCTTCACTTCACGTTTCACTTCTATGTGCTCGTCGCCCTTCTCATTGCGAAGATGCACTTCAAGCTGGTTGAACGCGATGTTGATGTTGTTCTCACGGCACAGACGCTCAATGGTGCGGTTCAGTTCATCCACGGTGTAGCTGCGGTCACGCAGTTCACGCACGTACAGACGCAGTTCATGATTCAGCGTACTCGGGCCGAAGGTGGTAAAGAACACGGCCGGCTCGGGATCGTGCATCACTTTCGGATGATCCATCGCCGCTTTCAGCAGCACTTTTTTCACCGTATCCAGATCGGAACCGTAAGCCACGCCCAGACTGATCACCACGCGGGTGATGGTGTCGGAGAGCGACCAGTTGATCAACCGCTCGGTCACGAAGGCTTTGTTCGGGATGATCACCTCTTTACGATCGAAATCCGTAATAGTGGTGGCACGAATACGGATCTTGCTGACCGTTCCCGAGAAGGTGCCGATGGTCACCGTATCGCCGATGCGCACCGGGCGCTCGAACAGGATAATCAGACCTGAAACGAAGTTACCAAAGATCTCCTGTAAACCGAACCCAAGACCTACCGACAGAGCCGCCGCCAGCCACTGCAGTTTGTCCCACGAGACCCCGAGCGAACCGAAGACGGTCATCGCGCCCGCCACCAGAATCACATAGTTCAGAATGGTGGTGATGGCGTAGGAGGCCCCCTGGCGCATATTCAGGCGCGAGAGTACCAGCACTTCCAGCAGGCCTGGCAGGTTGCGGATCAAGGCCCAGGCCACTACCGCCGAAACCAATGCAAACAGCAGGCTGCCCATGGTGACGTTTTTCACCACTGCCGCACCGGCTTCAGTGCCGCTGTAGTGCCACAGGGTGATGCTGTCGAGATAAGCAAAGACGGTAATTAAATCAGACCAGATGGCCCAGAACATCACGCCGAACAGAGCGATCATCACCAGCATGGTAATGCGCAACGTCTGCTGGTTGACCTGCTCGAGGGCGATGGTCGGCTCCTCCTGCGGCTCCGCGCCTTCGGCTCCCTCTTTTACCATATTCTGCCGACGCGCCAGGGCGCGGCGATAGGCGATACGACGGGCGGCCACGCTCAACCCGCGCAGGACGGTCTGATACAGCAGGTTCCAGAGGATCACCAGATAGACGGTTTCAATCCAGCGGCCCGACAGACGCAGGGTGGTATAGAAATAACCGGTAGCCGTGAGCACCATCAGCGCCACCGGGATAATGGACAGCACGGTGACCGTCGCCAGGCGAATGGAATGGGACTCTTTATCGCGCCAGCTGTCGCGGCACATCGGCCACATAAGGATGGCGATCACCAGCAGGTTAAGCAGAATAACGAACTGTCCCAGCACGTCATCCATCAGATGCAGCGGAGAGAGTTCCGCCACCACCGACCAGAAGTGCAGTGGCAACAGCGCGAGGCTCACCCGCACGATCTGGCGTCGCCAGTGGCTGGTGAGCTGGGCAGGCATATTAAAGTGATTCACCGCCACGCCGTCTTTTTCCAGCACTTTCCAGCACAGGCCAAACACCAGCCAGAACAGCGCCAGTTTTTTACTGAAGGCCCACAGCAGATCGCTGATATTAAGCTGCATGGTGAGCAGGATCAGCCCCGCCGCCAGAATTAACAGGCAGACCGGCAGAGCGCGGATCAGATCGATAAGAATGGCTTTCGGGGTATGAAGCTGGCTGTCATTACGCAATTGCCCTACTTCATTCGCCAGTTTCGCCTGGTACTTTTTCAGCCAGCCGAGACGCCAGCGGATCAACCCGGCAATCAGCAACAGCGGCAGACCCGCAAGGAAGGCAAAGGCCACCGCCGGACCGGCTTTTTCCCAGTTAACGGTGATTTTCATTCCTTTGATCTGGTCTTTCAGCATCTCCGGGAAGGATTTGATCCAGTCCCAGTCCATCGGTTTGTTGCTGTTTACCCAGAAGATCTGCTGGGTGAGGATCTCCTGCAGGCTTTTGGATACGCTCACCAGCTGCTGCTGGTTGATCTGCAGGTTAATGGCCATCATCAGCTGATTACCCAGCTGTTTATTCAGCTGATCGAGCAGCTCGCGGCGCATGTCTACCACCTGCAGCAGCGCATCGTGGACTTCAGCGTTGACGTCGCTGCTGTGCCCCTCTTCCACTTTGGCGACGAAGGCATCGCTCTGGAACAGGGCATCGCGCTGCTGGTTAACCTCGAACTGTTCGAGACGCAAATCCGCAATGCGGTTGGTCATGTCCTCCAGTTCATCGGCGGAGGGTAAAGTCTGCTGCTGCTGATAGAGGATACGCGACAGCAGCAGGCTGCCTTTCAGGACGGCGATCTGCTCTTTGATGTTGCGCTCAGACTGCAGGGCGCGATCCAGCCAGTTTTTGACTTTGATGTTCCGCTGAACCAGCGAGTTGCCGTTTTCAGTGGCCGTGATCAAACGCTGGCTGAGCTGATGGTTGGCATCCAGCTCTTGTTTCACCAGCGGGTTTTCCTGGATACGCGCGGTTTCGTCCGGGTTAACGGCTTCCTGCGCGGTTTTCTCCGTCAGGGTGAGTCGCTTGCTGTTGACCGCTTCCTGCAACAGCTGTAGCTGATGCTCCAGACGGTTAATGTTGGCGGTAACATAGTCGCGCTGTTTTTGCAGGGTATCCTGCAGCACGGTGTTACCTTCCAGACTCTTACGCTGCTGTTCGATCTGCGCATTGAGCAACTGCTGCTGCGTCAGGAGTAAGGTTTGCTGCGTCGGGCGTAACGCCGCTTCGCCCGCAGAGGTGCCGTTCAGGCGATTGCGGATCTGCTGCAACTGCTGAGACGCCGAATACATCGCATTCTGCACGCGCTCCGGCTGGGTTTGCAGGGAAACCAGTTGGCTATTGTAAGTAGCGAGATCGTTTTGTGCGGTTTGTAAATCGTCGAGCAGTTGCGCCACGCGCAGTTCCAGCTGACGCAGCGACAAGGTCGCCAGCGTTTTGCGGGTTTCCGCATCGTTATCGACATCACTCAGCGCGTTAAGGCTCTCGGTCGCCTTACGCATCATCTCAGGCGCTTGCGCCACCTTCTGGCGTAACTGCGTAGTTTCCGTTTTGACCCGCTCGAGCTTGTCGATGGTCTCCAGGGTTTCCGTCAGATCCTGCTGGACCAGCTTGTCCTGCGGAGTAAGCTCTTTCTGTTTGCTCAGGGCATCAAGCTGGCTCTGCACATCTGCCCTGGTAGGCATGTCGCTGCTATTATCGGCACGCGCAAACGCAGCCGGTGAAGCCATCAACGAGAGAAAGAAAACCAGAATAAAAGCAAAGATGGGAAGCTGTTTGCGTGTGTAGTGCAACATAGTTATGTGTAATTCGTGTGATGAATACCAAAAAGACCGGCGTGAAGAATATCACGGCAATCGGGTGCAAAATAGCATCAACGCGTGGCTCCCGGACAATTCCTGGGATCAGGCATGGAGCGACTCTGGCTGCGCCCGCAGCGTGGGGCAGAACTGGTACATCTCCAGCAGGATTTCCACATAATCACGGGCTTCACGTTGCAGATCAAAAGACTGGGGAGCAAAAAGCCAGTTTTCCATCAGGCCGGAAATATAGCTGCGCATCAGGATGGCGGCGCGGCGGGTTAATAAATTGGCAGGTAACATGCGGGCTTTAATACAATGCAAAAGGCTCTGTTCAATACGATCGTAACTCTCCAGACAGAGACTGCGCTGTGCCTGTTGCACTACCGCCATTTCCCCGACAAACTCGCATTTGTGGAAGATAATCTCCATCATCAGGCGGCGGCGTTCTTCTATAACTGTAGCCTCAAGGATATAGACCAGAATCTCTCTTAAAACTGAGAGTGGATCGTCGGGGAATTTTGCCTGATACTCAGTCTCGAGATCCCCAATATTGGATTCTGAAAGCTCCCAAATTTCACCAAATAAATCTGACTTATTTTTGAAATGCCAGTAAATCGCTCCACGGGTTACTCCCGCCGCCTGAGCAATCTGTGCCAGCGAAGTGGAAGAAACACCCTGTTGCGAAAACAAGCGCAAAGCTACATCAAGGATGTGCTGGCGTGTCGCAAGTGCTTGTTGTTTGGTTTTTCGTGCCATACCCAGGTGAATTTGCAGGAGTCAGATTTACATACATTTATGAATGTATGTACCATAGCACGACGATAATATAAACGCAGCAATGGGTTTGTGGACGCGTGATCCATTGATCAATTTGAAATCGGAAACTCGAGGTTTACATATGAACAAAAACAGAGGGTTAACGCCTCTGGCGATCGTTCTGATGCTCTCAGGCAGCTTAGCGCTTACAGGATGTGACGAAAAACAGGCTCAACAAGGGGCTCAGCAGGTGCCAGAAGTTGGCGTCGTGACGCTCAAATCCGAACCTCTCCAGATAAAAACAGAATTACCCGGCCGAACCAGCGCTTACCGCATTGCTGAAGTGCGTCCACAGGTGAGTGGCATCATCCTGAAACGTAATTTTACGGAAGGCGGCGATGTTAAAGCCGGTGAATCTCTGTATCAGATTGATCCCGCTACCTATCAGGCTAATTACGAAAGTGCAAAAGGCGATCTGGCTAAAGCCCAGGCTGCGGCAAAAATTGCCCAGCTGACCGTCAGCCGTTATCAGAAACTGATTGGCACTCAGTACATCAGCCAACAGGAATTTGATAGCGCCCAGGCCGATGCTCAGCAGGCAAACGCTGCCGTTACCGCTGCGAAAGCCGCCGTTGAAACCGCACGTATTAACCTGGCTTATACCAAAGTGACGTCGCCTATCAGCGGCCGCATTGGTAAATCGGCAGTGACCGAAGGTGCCCTGGTGCAGAATGGCCAGACTACCGCACTGGCCACTGTGCAGCAGCTTGACCCGATCTATGTCGATGTTACCCAGTCGAGCAATGATTTCCTGCGTCTGAAACAGGAGCTGGAGAACGGCACCCTGAAGCAGGAAAATGGCAAAGCGAAAGTGGAGCTGGTCACTAACGACGGCATTAAGTTCCCACAGGCCGGCAGCCTCGAGTTTTCTGACGTGACGGTCGATCAGACCACCGGTTCTATCACCCTGCGCGCCATCTTCCCGAACCCGAACCATACGCTGTTACCAGGTATGTTTGTTCGCGCAAGCCTGGAAGAAGGGACTAACCCAACCGCACTGCTGGTTCCACAGCAGGGTGTGACCCGTACGCCGCGCGGCGATGCCAGTGCAATGGTCATTGGCGCTGAAGACAAAGTTGAAGTCCGCCAGATCACCGCAACCCAGGCAATTGGCGACAAATGGCTGGTTACCGAAGGTCTGAAAGATGGCGATCGCGTCATCATTACCGGTTTACAAAAAGTTCGCCCGGGCGCCCAGGTTAAAGCGCAAGAGGTCACGTCTGACAATCAACAACAAGCCTCCGCAGGCGGCCAGTCAGAACAACCTAAGTCTTAACTTAAACAGGAGCCGTTAAGACATGCCTAATTTCTTTATCGATCGCCCCATTTTTGCGTGGGTGATCGCCATAATCATCATGCTAGCCGGGGGACTTGCGATCCTGAAGCTGCCTGTCGCGCAATATCCAACTATTGCGCCGCCAGCAATTTCAATCGCCGCAACCTACCCAGGGGCTGATGCCAAAACGGTGCAGGACACCGTAACTCAGGTTATCGAACAGAACATGAACGGTATCGATAACCTGATGTACATGTCCTCCAACAGTGACTCCACCGGTACGGTGCAGATCACGCTGACCTTCGAATCCGGTACGGATGCGGACATCGCTCAGGTTCAGGTGCAGAACAAACTGCAGCTGGCGATGCCGTTACTGCCGCAAGAAGTACAACAGCAGGGTGTGAGCGTGGAGAAATCCTCCAGCAGCTTCCTGATGGTTGTCGGCGTTATCAACACCAACGGCACCATGACGCAGGAGGATATCTCCGACTACGTGGGTGCCAACATGAAGGATGCCATCAGCCGTACTTCAGGCGTGGGTGACGTGCAGCTGTTCGGTTCTCAGTACGCGATGCGTATCTGGATGGATCCGAACAAACTGAACAACTTCCAGTTGACGCCAGTTGACGTGATCACCGCGATTAAAGCGCAGAACGCCCAGGTGGCAGCCGGTCAGTTAGGCGGCACGCCGCCGGTGAAAGGCCAGCAGCTGAACGCCTCAATCATCGCGCAGACCCGTCTGACCTCGGCAGATGAATTCAGTAAAATTCTGCTGAAAGTGAACCCGGACGGTTCCCAGGTTCGCCTGCGTGATGTGGCGAAGGTAGAGCTGGGCGGTGAAAACTATGACGTTATCGCCAAGTTTAACGGCCAGCCGGCATCCGGCCTGGGGATTAAGCTGGCGACTGGCGCTAACGCCCTGGATACCGCTACCGCGATCCGTGCCGAACTGAAGAAAATGGAACCTTTCTTCCCGTCAGGCCTGAAAATCGTTTACCCGTATGACACCACGCCATTCGTGAAAATCTCCATTCACGAGGTAATCAAAACGCTGGTCGAAGCGATTATCCTGGTGTTCATCGTGATGTACCTGTTCCTGCAAAACTTCCGTGCGACGCTGATTCCAACCATCGCCGTGCCGGTCGTTCTGTTGGGGACGTTTGCGATCCTCTCGGCCTTTGGCTTCTCGATAAACACCCTGACGATGTTCGGGATGGTGCTGGCGATAGGCCTGCTCGTGGATGACGCCATCGTCGTGGTAGAAAACGTCGAGCGTGTCATGTCCGAAGAAGGACTGCCGCCGAAGGAAGCTACCCGTAAATCGATGGGTCAGATCCAGGGCGCGCTGGTCGGTATCGCCATGGTGTTGTCGGCGGTATTTATCCCGATGGCCTTCTTCGGGGGTTCTACCGGTGCGATTTATCGTCAGTTCTCGATCACTATCGTCTCGGCAATGGCCCTGTCGGTACTGGTTGCGTTGATCCTGACCCCTGCACTGTGCGCCACCATGCTGAAACCAGTGGCCAAAGGCGATCACGGCGAGAACAAAAAAGGCTTCTTCGGCTGGTTTAACCGGATGTTCGATAAGAGTACGCACCACTACACCGACAGCGTAGGCAATATCCTGCGCAGCACCGGTCGTTATCTGCTGCTCTATATCATCATCGTGGTGGGTATGGCGTACCTGTTCGTTCGTCTGCCAAGCTCCTTCCTGCCGGACGAAGACCAGGGTGTCTTCCTGACCATGGCCCAGTTGCCAGCGGGTGCATCTCAGGAACGTACCCAGAAAGTGCTGGATGAGGTGACGAATTACTACCTCACCAAAGAGAAAGCCAACGTTGAATCGGTGTTTGCGGTTAACGGCTTCGGCTTTGCGGGTCGTGGCCAGAACACCGGTATTGCCTTCGTTTCTCTGAAAGACTGGGCTGAACGTCCGGGCGAAGAGAACAAGGTTGAAGCCATTACTGGCCGCGCGATGGGCACCTTCTCGCAGATTAAAGATGCGATGGTCTTTGCCTTTAACCTGCCTGCGATCGTCGAGCTGGGTACGGCAACCGGCTTTGACTTCCAGCTTATCGACCAGGGCGGTCTGGGCCATGAAAAACTGACTCAGGCGCGTAACCAGTTGTTTGGTGAAATTGCCAAGCATCCTGAGCTGCTGGTAGGCGTGCGTCCGAACGGTCTGGAAGATACGCCTCAGTTCAAAGTGGATATCGATCAGGAAAAAGCACAGGCGCTGGGCGTTTCTATCAGTGACATCAATACCACACTGGGCGCGGCCTGGGGCGGTAGCTACGTCAACGACTTCATCGACCGCGGTCGTGTGAAGAAAGTGTACGTGATGTCTGAAGCGCAGTACCGTATGTTGCCGAACGATATCAACAACTGGTACGTTCGCGGCAGTGACGGACAGATGGTGCCATTCGCCGCCTTCTCCACTTCACGCTGGGAATACGGCTCGCCGCGTCTGGAACGTTACAACGGTCTGCCATCAATGGAGATCCTGGGTCAGGCGGCACCGGGTAGAAGTACCGGTGAGGCCATGAACCTGATGGAAGAGCTGGCGCAAAAACTGCCAGCAGGCATCGGCTACGACTGGACGGGCATGTCCTATCAGGAACGCCTGTCCGGCAACCAGGCTCCTGCCCTGTATGCCATCTCGCTGATTGTGGTATTCCTGTGTCTGGCAGCGCTGTATGAAAGCTGGTCGATTCCGTTCTCGGTTATGCTGGTTGTGCCACTGGGGGTTATTGGTGCCCTGTTGGCGGCCACGTTCCGTGGGCTGGGTAACGACGTGTACTTCCAGGTGGGCCTGCTGACAACCATTGGCTTGTCGGCGAAGAACGCGATACTTATCGTGGAATTCGCCAAGGATCTGATGGATAAAGAGGGCAAAGGGCTTATCGAAGCCACGCTGGAAGCAGTCCGTATGCGTCTGCGTCCGATTCTGATGACCTCCCTGGCATTTATCCTCGGGGTTATGCCGCTGGTAATCAGCTCGGGTGCAGGTTCCGGTTCGCAGAACGCCGTAGGTACTGGCGTAATGGGCGGGATGGTCACCGCAACCGTACTGGCCATCTTCTTTGTTCCGGTCTTCTTTGTGGTGGTACGTCGTCGTTTCAGCCGTAAATCTGAAGACGTCGAACACAAACATTCGGTGTAAGACCACCCGGAATGTGCTGTTAACAGTTAAAAAGGCCGCTAATGCGGCCTTTTTTTTGGCAATTGAAAATCATAAAATAAGCTTATTGGCGATTTATATATTTTATGTCACCTTTAAACCACTTCTCATATTTAACCTAATCCTCTTACACAAATTCTCACTTTCTTGCGTTGCTTCTTAGTTATTAAGAGTATTCCTGGTGTTTTTTGTTTACGATGGCGCGTAATAGCGCTTTTGAAATGGTCTTAACATCGAGTCGGGAGATAAGAAACCGGGGGACAACTGGAAAAACAATATATAACAGAGCGTCTGCCTAAACCTTTACCCTCCGGCGTAATTGTAATTTTTCGTAATAGCGCGGTGAAATCCTAATCAGAGTAGATTATAGTTAATGGTAAGACGCATACAGTAGTCGTTGACGCTAAGTCAGTTGTACCCTTCCCGACAACGATGTTCGGTGAGTAAAAAATCACTCAAAAAGGGGATGCGCTATGGACGAATACTCGCCTAAAAGGCAAGATATTGCACAGTTGAAATTCCTTTGTGAATCCCTGTACCATGACTGCCTTTCCAATCTCGATGAAAGCAACCATGGCTGGGTCAATGACCCTACTTCTGCCATTAATTTGCAGTTAAACGAGTTGATTGAGCATATAGCAACCTTCGCGCTTAATTATAAAATTAAGTATAACGAAGATAATAAGTTGATTGAGCAAATTGACGAATACCTGGATGACACTTTTATGTTATTCAGTAGCTACGGCATTAATGCACAGGATTTGCAAAAATGGCGTAAATCGGGCAATCGGCTTTTTCGTTGTTTTGTCAATGCAAGCAAGGCTAACCCGTTAGCTTCGCCAGTTAAAATTATTACAAACAATTAGGTGACTTTATGTCTGATAAACCCTTAACCAAGACAGATTATTTGATGCGTTTGCGACGCTGTCAGTCAATTGACACCCTTGAACGTGTGATTGAGAAAAATAAATACGAGCTTTCTGATAATGAGTTAGCAGTATTCTATTCTGCAGCCGATCATCGTCTGGCTGAACTCACTATGAATAAGCTGTATGATAAAATTCCGACAGCCGTGTGGAAGTTTGTACGCTGATTGGGTGATTCACACGCCGAAGAGCATCACACTGCATTAGACGTTTAAACACTGCTTTCTACCACCAGCATGAGTTCCTCACCCGTATGGGCGACCGTTATCGCCCAACGGAGACGCTGCCTCGTACTGAACAGACTAACCGCTTTATCTAACCCGCCCTTTTCTGGCAACTGTTATGTTTTTTCTTAGCCTAACTGTTACTATCCACAAACATTGTGGTCACTTAAAATATACAGATCCCCGTTTTAAGTGATTTGAGAAAGGGCAGAAGATGACCGAGATACAACGCCTGCTTACCGAAACCATTGATGACCTCAATGTTCGAGAAAAGCGTGACAACAGACCGCGCTTTAGCATCAGCTTTATTCGCAAACACCCGGGTCTGTTTATCGCCATGTACGCCGCCTGGCTGGCAACGCTGGTGGTGATGCTGCAGTCGGAGACGCTGATCGGTTCCGTCTGGCTACTGGTGGTATTATTCGTCGTCTTTAACGCCTTCTTCTTTTTTGACGTTAATCCGCGCTACCGCTACGAAGATATTGATGTGCTCGATTTTCGCGTCTGCTACAACGGTGAGTGGTACAACACGCGCTATGTGCCCAACCAGTTGATCGAGAGCATCCTGCACTCCCCCCAGGTTGAGTCACAACAAAAAGAGAAACTGCAAAAAATGATCGCCACTAAAGGCGAACTCTCTTTCTACGACGTCTTTACCCTTTCCCGCGTATCTGCCTGAAGCCTGTCCCGGCCAGCCGCCTATAGCCTCGCTGTAAGCGGCAAGCCTGCTATCCTGGTCTACCGTTTCTTCTTACGTCCCTGCACGGCTTTGAACCGCGGATTGGATTTGCATATCACATACAGCCGACCTTTGCGTTTAACGATCTGGCAATCTTTATGACGTTTTTTAGCACTGCGCAATGAATTGAGGACCTGCATATTTACCCTTACCGAAGTGAATTGTTATAACATAACAATTAGCATATCCGAGTGGAAGCGCAAAAACAACCCACGACGGATAAGCGCCTCCTCAACTCTTCGCCCTTCGTTAATCTCGCCTAAAATATTTTTATTCGTGCGCCCGGTTGCTAAATGAAATCAATGGCAGGGGCGTGCTATAACACTACAATGCAGCGTGGCTTTCCGTTTTAATGTCATCGACTTGTGCGCCCCTCGCCCGGCGTAATAAAAAGGAAACAGGAGCATGACAACCCGACACCTGGTTAGTGTGGTGACCTGCGTACTCGTTATTGCAGTGCTTGTTCCTGTCTGCCTCAGCGTCTGGCTGGCGCACAGTAATGCGGAAGATAAGTTTGTTGAGGACCTGAACAGCTACGCTTCCCGCGTCCAGATCCGTACCGATCGAGTGATTACTCAGGCCAAATCTGCGTTAAACGAAATGCAGTCCTTCAAAGGGATCCCCTGTAGTCGCGAACATACGCTGATGATGCGCCGCACCGCATTCTCCTGGCGTTATATTCAGGAAATGCTCTACGTTGACGATCTCAAGCCACGCTGCTCTTCGCTGGAACAAGAGAGCCAGACTCCCTCTTTTCCACCCGCACTGCGGATCACCCCCGATGGCTATCGGGCCTGGGTGACTTCGCACAACGATTTAAATGTTAATCGCTATATGGCCGCTATTGGCACAGGGCATTATATCGTGATGATCGACCCGGGCTCGCTGATCGACGTGATCCCCTTTGGCTCCTGGCCGATCGACGTTGCCCTGGTCGGGATCCGGCGCAATATCGTTTTCGCCAGCAGCAACAGCCTGGATATGCAGGTGTTCAACGAAATGCAGCGGACTAACAGCATGCATTTTCAACATAACGGTGCGATGTATAACGTGCACAATGTGCCCGACCTGGGTTTTGCCATTGTGACGTGGGCGTCCCTGAAACCGTTAAAAGAGAGCTGGCATCACCAGCTTTATTTTTGGCTGCCTTTTGGCATTTTGATCAGCTTGCTGACGGCCGGGTTTATATTGCGCGTGTTACGCCGCCTGCAATCCCCCCGGCATCGCCTGCTGGATGCCATCAATGCCCGGGAGATTCAGGTGCATTTCCAGCCAATTGTTGCGTTAAACAGCGGCAGATTAACCGGTGCAGAAGCGCTTGCCCGCTGGCCACAGCCGGACGGCAGTTACCTGTCACCTGATATTTTTGTTTCGCTGGCAGAGCAAACTGGCCTGACAAACTCGCTAACGACTCTGATCATTGAAAAGGTATTTGAGGAGATGGGCGAGTGGCTGCGCCAGCATCCTGGCCACCATATCTCGATTAACCTTGCCCCGGCCGATTTGATATCGGGTAGCGTACTCCCGCTGCTGAGCCGTCTTCTGAATCAATGGAAGCTCCACCCGTCTCAGATTGCGCTTGAGCTTACCGAGCGGGGATTTGCCGATCCTACCGTCAGCGCACCCGCCATTGCCAGCTTCCGCCGTGCTGGGCACGCTGTCTATATCGACGATTTTGGCACTGGCTATTCCAGCCTCAGCTACCTGCAGGATCTGGACGTCGATACCCTGAAAATCGATAAATCTTTCGTGGACGCGCTGGAATACAAGAATGTGACGTCACATATCATTGAGATGGCCAGGTCGCTGAATCTCGATATGGTAGCGGAAGGGATTGAAACCGATGGCCAGCTGGCATGGCTTCGCCGCCACGGTGTGCAGTACGGCCAGGGCTGGTTTTTCAGTAAAGCGCTGCCGAAAGAGGCCTTTATTCAGTGGGCAGACAACAATCTCGATCCGGAATCACACAACTAGCGCCCGACGGAGTGTACCGCCGGGCATTATAATTATTCATCCAGCAGCGGCGAGAAGCCGCCATAAATCATACGCTTGCCGTCGAACGGCATTGCGTCGCCAAACGCTTTCATTCTGGGATCGTTCATCATCTTCCGGTTTGCTTCATCGCGAACCTCTCTGGAAGGATATTCGATCCAGCTGAAGACCACTTCTTCGTTCTCTTCCGCCTTCACCGCCAGGCGAAAGTCCGTTAATTTGCCGTCGGGGACATCATCTGCCCAACACTCTACGATGCGAAGCGCGCCAAATTCTTTAAACAGCGGTGCGGCTTTCGCGACCATCTCGCGATAAGCCTCCTTATTATTCGCGGGAACGGCAACCACAAAACCATCGACATACTTCATCAGATAAACCTCCGAAGTGAATGTGCGGCCACATGGTGTGACCGCATCAGCGATTAAGTTTAGTTCTGTTGCCAGCTAAAGGCGTAACGTACCTTTTTCCCCTGCAGGATAAATTCCGGCGACACGCTCGGACTCCAGGAGTCGTCGCCCCCAACGCCCATATGAAACGCATCCAGGTTCAGCCAGCAGCCAGGCTCTTCCCGTAACAGATGGTGATGGGAGGTCTCGCGCAGCTGCGTCCTGGCTGTAACGGCTCACCCCAAAGTGGAAATCGCCATCCAGCTGATGCTGCCCCAGCGTCAGTTGCCGGGTATTGCAGCGCAGGCCGTTTTCGGTCGGGAAAATATAGGGCGTATGCAGCGCCGCAAGCGGCAACTCCCAGCGGCCCTGCCGGGCGGCAAGTTTGCGATCCGGATAGTTTTCATAAGGCCCAAGCCCACACCAGTTCACGCTCTGTGGCACCTGCGCCAGCTGACAGCTCAGCCCGATACGCGCCGGCTCTGGTATGTTGCTTGCCACCTGTACCTCAATATCGCCATGCAGTACACCCTGGCTGTCGATGCGCCAGCATTTGCGGCTCAGGAATAGCACCTGGTTGTCGTGCTCCCAGGCGTGCAGGGTGGTGATCGCCACCGCCTGCGCCAGCTGCTCGCCGTCACACTGCAAAAGACGCGGCGTCAGACTGTACATCCCCGCCGCCTTCCAGCGTTCCACCCAGGCATTGGGATCGATACGGGTCGCTTCACTGACGCCGATATCATTATCCAGCGGAGCGCGGGTGAAGTTGTCGGTCAGCGGCGCGAGCAGCGTCGTCTCCCCCTCCCGCCACCACTGGGTCAGATCTCCGGTGGCGCGGTTAAACTGCCAGCGCTGCTGTTGATGGGTTACCACCAGCGCGTCATCTTCGCGCATGAACTGTGGTGGCACCCCACCAGCTTTCGTTGGTGCGACAAGTAACGGGACCGGCAGCGGCCATTGATCCCAGGCACAGAGATGATTTTCCGCAGACCACGGCGTGGCCGCGGGCTGGAACACATCCACATTCAGCCACAGTTCACCCTCTGCCGGTGCCCACTGCGGCAACGCGATCTCCAGCCGTTGCGTACCTTGCGCCGGGATGTTAAGCGCCACCACCTCAGAGGCCAGCACCTCGCCATTACGCAGCACTGACCAGCGCAGATGCTCGTTGTCGGTATTGCGGAAGAGATAATCGCTCTGTACCTCCACCACCAGCGGGGAATGACTCACCAGGGTAAAGGTAAAGAATTGCTGGGCGCGCTGGGCCTCATACAGAGCCGGATGCGGCGTGCGATCGGGGAAGACTAACCCGTTCATACAGAACTGGCGGTCGTTGGGTTTATCGCCAAAGTCGCCGCCGTAGGCCCAGAAAGGGTTGCCCTGTTCGTCATGCTTCGTCAGCGCCTGGTCCACCCAGTCCCAGACGAAACCGCCCTGCAGACGAGGATGCTTGCGGAAAGCCTCCCAGTATTTAGCGAAACCGCCAAAGCTGTTGCCCATCGCGTGGGCGTATTCGCAAAGGATCAGCGGACGTGTCTCGTCCCGGCATGCCGATCCACTTCTTAAGCGACCATTTCGGTACCGCCGGGAAGGGCTGATCCTGATCGACGCGGGCATACATCGGGCAAACAATGTCAGTTGCAGCGGTGTTGGCCCGCCGCCCTCATATTGCACCGGACGGGTCGGATCCGTCGCCTTCACCCCAGCGGTAAAGGGCATCGTGGTTAGCGCCGTGACCGGGACTCCATTGCCCCCAGCGACCAGATGATAATCGACGGGTGATTACGATCGCGCTGCACCATGCGGGTAACGCGCTCCGCTCATGGCAGGCAGCCAGCGCGGATCGTCGGCCAGACGGCTCATCGGCACCATGCCGTGGGTTTCGATATTGGCTTCATCCACCACGTACAGCCCGTAGCGGTCGCACCAGGCGATACCATAGCGGGTGGTTAGGATAGTGCGAACAGCGCACGGCGTTAAAGTTATGCTGCTTCATCAACGCAATGTCGCGGCGCATGGTGGCTTCGTCCATCACCTGCCCGCGCTCAGGGTGATGTTCGTGGCGGTTAACACCGCGGATCAGCAGCGGCTTACCGTTGAGCTTCAGCAGACCGTTGCTGATTTCGACCCGACGAAAACCGACATCGCAGGCTTCAACGTCCAGCACCTGGCCTTTCTCGTCGCGCAGCACGAGGGTTAACCGGTAAAGGGCGGGGATTTCAGCGCTCCACAGGGCCGGTTGATCCACCCTGAGGGAGACATTCATTCTCTCCTGCCAGTGACCACGCTCATCAACAATGGCCGAGCCGGGCGTACCGGTTGCGCTGGCGATACACTCCCCTGCCCGCCACAGATTCACGTCGATCTTGCAGTTCGCGTAGTCGGCTCCCCCGAGGGTCAGCCCAAGCTGGAGTTGAGCGCGATCATAATCGGTGTTCAGTTCGGTGACCACATGGTAATCGGCAATATGGGTGTCGGGTTTGTGCAGCAGGGTGACATCGCGGAAAATGCCGCTCATGCGCCACATATCCTGATCTTCAAGGTAGCTGCCGTCGCACCAGCGAAGCACCATCACCGCCAGTCGATTGCTGCCCGGGCGCAAGAAAGCGGAAATATCAAATTCCGCGGGCAGACGGCTGTCCTGGGAATAGCCGACCCACTGTCCGTTGCACCACAGGTAAAAGGCCGAGTTGACGCCTTCAAATACCAGCCGCGTCATGCCGCTCTCCAGCCAGCTGGCATCCATATCGAATGTGAGCGAGTAACAACCGGTTGGATTCTCTGCCGGTACAAACGGCGGATTCACCGCAATGGGATAGGTCACATTGGTGTAGATCGGGGTATCGAAGCCCTGCATCTGCCAGTTGGAGGGAACGGGCATGATCACCGCATCCGCACAATCTTCCTGCGTCCAGCTATCGGGAACGCGCTCTGGCGCGGCAAAGAAGCTAAATTTCCAGTCACCGTTCAGCGAGCGAACGCCAGGTGAATCACCCTCCTCCCGCGCCGCCTGCTCGTCACGCCAGCCGCTGAGCGGCACATGGGCAGGGAGGCGATTCCATTGCGTGACGCCGGGGTTTTCCCAGTCACGGCGGGCGAGAAGTGCGCTGAGAGTCAGCGGATCAGAATGGGACATAGTTACCTCTTTTGCGAAGCGCTCACAATTTTCAAACTACAATGCCCTGTCGGGGAGACAGGGTAAAGCGGGAGAGCGTCATGAAGCGATGGGGATCACAAAAGCGTTATCGGCGCGCCAGTTGTTCAGCCAGTACAGCCAGCGATTTTAGCTGCTGGGCCAGCTCCTCACTGCTCTGCGGGATCCCTTCCCGGGCGGTGGAGTGACGTTCGATCAGGGATACCGGGAGACGGGTTTGCGCAGGTGCCTGCCCGACGATGCCCTGCTGCGCCAGCAGCCACTCTACGCTGCGCAACCCCGCCTCGCGGAAGGCCTGACGAATGGTGGTCAGCGGCGGGGTAAACCATGCGCTGTCGGTGGTATCGTCAAACCCGACTACCGAGAGCTGGCCCGGAACGCTAATGCCCTTATCGGCGCAGGCGCGCATCACACCGAGCGCCATCTGGTCATTAGCCACCAGGATCGCCTGCGGAAGCATGGCACCCGCCAGCAGCTGATGGCCTTTCTCGTAACCCGAGGCGGCGCTCCAGTCGCCCTCGGCGATGGCACAGGGTTCCACCCCCGCCGCCGCCAGCGTCGACAACCAACCCGCCAGGCGCGCACGCGCCGACACAGAACTTTGCGGCCCACCGAGCAGGGCGATCCGCTGATGGCCCAGCGCCAGCAGATGCTGCGCGCCAAGGGCTGCCCCCTGTCCGGCATCAAACACCAGGCTGTGCACCCGGGCAGTGGGCGAGACATCAAGAAAGAGCACCGGCACCGGAACGGCCTGCGCCTGGAGGCTTTCTGCCTGTTCGTCCTCCAGCGGCACGTTAACCAGCAGTCCCTCTACGCGCTGCGCCAGTAGCTCCTGGACCGCCGCCAGGCACTGCTGCGGATGTTCGACCATCGAGATCAACACGCTCGCCCCGCGCTCGCCTGCACGGGTCTTGACCGCAGAAGCAATCTGCGAGGGGGCATGCAGGGCCAGATCGGTGGTGATCAGCCCCCAGGGTGCGGGTGCGTTTCCCGGCCAGCTGCTGTGCCCCGCGGTTGGGGACATAGTGCAGTTCGGCCATTGCCTGCTGTACTTTCTCCCGGGTCCGGGCAGAGACATGCGCCGCATCATTAATGACACGTGAGACGGTCTGATAGGAAACGCCCGCCAGGCGGGCAACGTCGTAAAGGGTTATGGCTTTCATGCGCGTCGCGTTGCAAGGAGTGATGCACGTATTTTGTCATAACCCACCGCACAAAGCATGTGAGCGCTTCGCAAAATCAAACAACGCGCTCAGGCTGCGGGGCTAACATACGCGGCTTCTGACGAAACCACGGCAGGCAGATCTGGATCAGCGGGCCGATGCTTAAGGCATAGAGCACGGTTCCCACGCCAAACGTGCCCCCCCAGCACGCATCCTGTCAGCAGGACTGACACCTCAATCGCCGTGCGCACGCTGCGAACCGACCAGCCGGTGCGGGCGTTGATCCCGGTCATCAGGCCGTCGCGCGGCCCGGCACCAAACCCGGCGCCAATGTACATGCCGGTCGCCAGCGCATTGACGATCACCGCGCTGACCAGCAACAGGCTGCGCACCATCAGGGAGTCGATAGCCGGGATGAACCTTAGCGCGACATCGGCGGCCAGACCAATGGCAATCACGTTACTGATGGTGCCAAGGCCGGGCGCTGTCGTAGCGGGATCCACAGCAGTAGCACCAGCACGCCGGTGAGGATAATGACGGTGCCAATATCCATTGCCAGCAGTTTGGCCACCCCAAGGTGGAAGACATTCCACGGATCGGCCCCCAGATCCGAACGTATAAACATCGCCGTTGACAGGCCATACAGGCTTAATCCGACGTAAAGCTGAAGTAATCGACGCAGCATAATCTTTCTCCCGGTTATCTCGACTTTCATCATCACCTGAAATGGCACTATGATTAATGTCCAGTTTTGAAAAAGTGGACTGCTTATGTCATCACGTCGATTTGGAAGCCAGTCATTAGTCCGCCTGTTAGGCCACTGGCAGCAGGACACCTCCCGTACCCCGCTCTGGCGTCAGCTTGCCGATGCGCTACGCCTGCTGATCCTTGATGGCAGGCTGGCGCTGGATACGCGCCTGCCAGCGCGAACGCGAGCTGGCCTTAACCCTGGCGGTAAGCCGTACCACCGTCAGCAGCGCGCTTGCGCACCTGCGTGATGAAGGCTACCTCGAAAGCCGCCATGGCAGCGGGTCGCGGGTGATCCTGCCCGACAGCCGCACGCCCCCTACCCGCGCTAACGCCAGTGCGGCGCTGGATCTCTCTACCGCCGCACTGGGTGCCGGGCCGGAGATCCATCAGGCTTACACCCACGCCCTGACTGCCATTACGCAGCATCTGACGCAAACCGGCTACGACCAACTGGGATTGCTGGCGCTGCGCGATGCCATCGCTGCGCGCTATACGGCACGGGGTCTGCCTACCCGGCCAGAAGAGGTGATGGTGGTTAACGGGGCCGTCAGCGGGCTGGCGCTGGTGCTGCGGATGTTCACCGGCCCAGGCGATCGGGTGGTGGTGGATCACCCTACCTACCCGCTGGCTATCACCGCCATTCAGGGTGCCTCCTGCCGTCCGGTTGGCGTATCGCTGCCACAGACAGGCTGGGATATTGATGGCTTTGCCGCCACCCTCGCCCAGACCGCGCCGCGCCTGGCGTACCTGATGCCGGACTTTCATAATCCCACCGGCCGCTGCATGGATGCGACCAGCCGTGAGGCCATTGCCGCCATTGCCGCCCATGCCCGCACCACGCTGGTGGTGGATGAAACCATGGTTGATCTCTGGTTCGATGCGCCCCCGCCCCCGCCGCTGGCCTCCTTCTGCCCAAACGGCAATGTCATTACCCTGGGCTCAGCGGGAAAAAGTTTTTGGGGAGGCCTGCGTCTGGGCTGGGTGCGTGCGCCGGCGCGCACTATCGCGGCGCTGGCGCAAACCCGCGATACGCTCGATCTGGGATCGCCGCTGCTTGAACAGCTGGCCACCCTGTGGTTGATTGAAAATGGCGACACATTTTTACCCGCCAGGCGGGAGATGCTGCGCGAGCGGCGGGATCGCTGTGCGGCGTTGCTGCGTGAACATTTCCCGGAATGGCGTTTTCAAATGCCGGAAGGTGGGCTTTCCTATTGGGTGGAGTTGCCGGATATGCTGGCAACCCAGCTGGCCACCCGCGCCGAAGCGGCAGGGATCCATCTGGGGACCGGGACGCGCTTTGGGCTTTCCGGGTCCTTCGACCGCTATCTGCGGATGCCCTTTTCGCTGGAGACAGCGGAGCTGGAAAGTGCGCTGATGCGGATCAAGCCGCTGTGGCTGGCGCTGAATAAAGGCGGGCAAGCATTCAAACGCCCCTTTGTATAACGTTCTGCAAACGGTAATATTTATTACCGTAAAAAGTGAGCGGGCGCACAAATAATTCCCCCGACGGGGAGATTCAAAAATGTCTGACTGTAATCATTACAGTCAGACATTTTCAGCAGGAAGGAAGTCAGTGCTGAGCAGGGATAGGGAAACCTTTAAGGGAAATAACAAAACTATCGCCTTCTTTCTTTATTTTAGCCCCGGTATCGCACCAGTCAGACGCAATTCGAAAGAACTCATCACTGCCAACATCCCAGCCCAGGCGGACATGTTTGACATAGCCAGAGCGCAGAAGCGTGCAGGCTTCCGAGTAGCTGCTGGCGGTTGATTGCTGATGTTGTTTCATTTTTTCTTCTTCAGAATTTTTCTTAATGCTTTGATTTCTTTAGGAGTAAAAGGTGCTACGCTCTCTTCTTCCGTATGTTGATTATCGATATCCTCTTCCGTTACTCCCGCCTCGTCTGCTACAGAAAATGCCATTTGCAGCAGTTTCTCTGTGGTAACGCTGAGATTCTCATTATTCACTTCTGCGTAGTGACGAAGCTTCTCTTTTAGCGCTTCGTCAATTTTACATTCAGCACGGCAGTGGTCATAGTGGCTACATCCTTGACATCAATTTGTTAAATTAATACACGAAGTTATCATTATTATCCAGATATATATTGCCAGCTTATATATCATAAAAATGTCACACTTAACCTGCACAACATTTATGACAGAATAATGACAACCACATTTCAGTATGATGACAATTAAGGAAATAAACAGGACAACTCAGAAATATATAATGTACTTACTGTTGCCATGGATATTGGACCGATACGGAGCGTAAGAGACGAAAAGAGTGAAGGATAAAGAGAATTGAGAGGTTTTCAGAGGCAGAAATGGGTGGAGGCCCTGCCAGCTACATCCCGGCACACACGTCGTCTGCCCTGGCTGCTTCCTTCCGGACCTGACCTGGTGAACAGAGTAGCGTTGCGGGAGAACCAACAGAGCCTCCATTGAGAGCGTTGATAACCAACGCGCTGGCGCATTATCACTGTACCCGATCGCAATTGCAAGTTAACCGCGTCCGGGTGGTGCTTTATTGCGCAAAGCGTTTACAGAGTGCACGTTTTCTTCCTGTCCTGGCGGTGAATCTTTATCATGCTCTCAACACAGGAGTAAAAAAATGGACGAACACGACACTTTTCCCCAACGGGTCTGGCAGATAGTGGCCTCGATTCCCGAAGGGAGCGTCACGACTTATGGTGAGGTAGCACGACTGGCAGGTTCTCCTCGTGCAGCACGGCAGGTGGGTGGCGTTCTCAAACGGTTGCCGGAAGGGAGCACTCTGCCCTGGCATCGGGTGGTGAACCGCCATGGGGCAATCTCTTTAACCGGCCCGATTTGCAGCGGCAGCGTCAGGCCTTGCTCCAGCGAAGGGGTGCAGGTTTCAGGCAGTGGGCCAGATCGATTTGCAACAATACCGCTGGCGGTATTAAAAAGCCCCTCTCAGGCGAGAGGGGCTGGCAACATTAAAGCTGGGTAGGTGCCGGGGTAGCCGTAGACGGGCTAACCTGAGTTGGCGAGGTGGAAGGTACAGTTGTTGGCGCACCCGCCGCCAGGCTGCAGCGGCAACGAGGTCTGCTGTACTGGCACCAGCACCAGATCGGCTTTTGTACCGCCCTGATTAATGACCGGCTTGACGATATCGGTCATCAGTACAACCTTATCGTTAATGGTGATCGCCGCGCTCAGCAGGATACGTGCGTTTGGCTGCACATCCGCCGGGTTAAACGGCAATTCAAACTTGAACGGGGCCTGTTTACCTTCAGTACGGGTCGCCTGCTGCGCCAGCACTTTTGATGGTGAATCGGCCAGCGAAGCATCAGACAGGGTGACGGTTAATACCGCATCCGGCGGCAAAGCTACTTTCTGACGGATCCAGATGGTCCCGGATACATTAGGCTGCTGAATAGTCGGCTGAGTTGCCACACCAGCAGTGTTTGGGTTTGGCGCTGGCGTCTGTATATCTGCACTTTTATCTGCGCAGGCAGAAAGAGCAACCGCTACCGCTAAACCACTTAACACGTGCACGAGTTTCATTGAGTTCTCCTTATCATCAATGCACCAGCGGGATCGATACCGCCAGAATGAGTGGTTAACATAAACATAACGAGAGTAAGTGTGGCACACATCACTTATTTATGCCTGGAATCTCCCTGTTATTCAGATTATTGCACCCATCGGACCACTTCCTTTTCTGCGTTATACTCTCTCTATCTTTCGCCACGGCGTTTTAATTGAGGACGACTATGAGTCAGGCACTAGGCAATCTGCTGACATTATTAAACCTGGAAAAAATTGAAGAAGGACTCTTTCGGGGACAAAGCGAAGATCTGGGCTTACGCCAGGTATTCGGCGGTCAGGTTGTGGGGCAAGCCCTTTATGCAGCGAAAGAGACAGTACCTGCAGAACGCTTTGTGCACTCCTTTCACAGCTACTTTTTGCGCCCGGGCGACAGCCAGAAACCGATCGTCTATGACGTGGAAGTCCTGCGTGACGGCAACAGCTTTAGCGCCCGCCGCGTGGCGGCTGTGCAGAATGGTAAGCCGATCTTCTATATGACCGCGTCATTCCAGGCACCGGAGCCAGGGTATGAGCATCAGAAAGTGATGCCCCCTGCCCCGGCACCGGATACGTTACGTTCTGAAACGGACATTGCCCGCGCGCTGGCACATCTGCTGCCGCCGCAGGTTAAAGAGAAGTTTCTTTGCGACAAGCCGCTGGAGATCCGCCCGGTTGAGTTCCATAACCCGATGAAGGGCCATACCGCCGAGCCGGCGCGTCAGGTCTGATACGCGCCAATGGAACGGTGCCGGAAGATTTCCGCGTGCATCAGTATCTGCTGGGTTATGCCTCTGATTTCAACTTCCTGCCGGTTGCCCTGCAGCCTCATGGCGTGGGCTTCCTTGAGAAAGGGATGCAGGTTGCCACCATCGACCATTCGATGTGGTTCCACCGTCCGTTTGATATGAACGACTGGCTGCTGTACAGCGTGGAGAGTACCTCTGCGTCGAGCGCTCGCGGGTTTGTTCGCGGTGAGTTTTATACTCAGGATGGCGTGCTGGTTGCTTCTACGGTGCAGGAAGGGGTAATGCGCAACCGGGGATAACAGCTGCGCGCTGATGCCCTGCCCCTCTCCCTCAGGGAGAGGGGGCAAATACAAAAACGGCAACCGAGAGGTTGCCGTTTGCTTCTACTTAAGCGTTATACGCATTCTCGGCCGTGACTGTTGACGTCCAGACCCTCGCGCTCCTGCTCTTCTGGTACGCGCAGACCCACCGTCATGTCCGCCAGCTTGTAGCCGATGAAGGCCACTACGCCAGACCAGACCACCGTAATAGCGATACTTTCCAGCTGCACCAGAACCTGATGGCCCATGGTCACGCCTTCTGCGTAGCCCACGCCGCCCAGGGAGGTAGAAGCAAAGAAGCCGGTCATGATGCAGCCGATGATACCACACACGCCGTGCACGCCAAACACATCGCAAGGAATCGTCCACACGCAGAACACGTTTCAGCGCAGTGACGCCCCACAGACCGGCCAGACCCGCGACGATACCGATGATCAGCGCGCCGCCCCACACCGACAAAGCCACAGGCCGGCGTGATACCCCACCAGACCGGCAATTGCACCGGAACAGGCACCCAGCAGGGAAGGCTTACCGCGTACCGCCCACTCGCCGAAGATCCACGAGAGGATAGCGCCCGCCGTTGCCACCACGGTGTTCACGAAGGCCAGCGCCGCGATTTCGTTTGCTGCACTGGCGGAACCGGCGTTAAAGCCAAACCAGCCGAAGTAGAGGATCGCGGTACCGGTAAAGACCATCGGCAGGTTGTGCGGTTTGAAGGCCTCTTTGCCAAAACCGACGCGTTTGCCAATCAGGTATGCGCCTACCAGGCCCGCTACCGCGGCGTTGATGTGCACAACGGTACCGCCCGCAAAGTCCAGCGCGCCATGGGAGGCCAGCAGACCACCGCCCCAGACCATATGCGCCACCGGCACATAGGAGAGGGTAAGCCACACCACCACGAAGATCAGCACCGCGGAGAAGCGAATACGTTCCGCCAGCGCCCCCACAATCAGGCCGACGGTGATACAGGCGAACGACCCCTGGAATGCCACGTGAATGTATTGATAGAAGCTGCCCATCACCGCGGTCAGCTCGATATTTTTCAGCATCGCCCAGTTAAAGCTGCCGAAGAAGGCGTTGCCTTCACCAAAGGCCAGCGAGTAGCCGTAGACGACCCACAGGACGCACACCAGAGCGAAGGTCACTGTTACCTGGGTAAGCATGGAGAGGACGTTTTTACCGCGGATCAGGCCGCCGTAAAACAGCGCAATCCCCCGGAATGGTCATAAACAGCACCAGCGCGGTGCAAATCATCATAAAGGCGTTATCGGCTTTGTCTGCCACCGCCGGTGCAGCCATTGCCAGCCCCGGCAGCAGTGCCAGAGACCCCAGACCTGCTTTGAGTGTTGTTGTGTTCATTTTCTCGATCCCTATCACTGTGTGCCTGATTTTTTACAGTGCCGCTTCGTCGGCTTCGCCTGTACGAATGCGAATAACGCGTTGCAGCTCAGCAACCGAAAATTTTTGCCGTCGCCAATTTTGCCGGTATAGGCTGCTTTGCTAATCACATCGATGACTTCATCCAGCTGATCGTCGGCGATCGCCACGTCAATCTTCACTTTTGGCAGGAAGTTGACGCTGTATTCGGCGCCACGGTACAGCTCTGCATGACCTTTCTGTCGCCCAAAGCCTTTCACCTCGGTGACGGTCAGTCCCTGAATACCCATTGAAGAGAGTGCTTCACGCACGTCTTCGAGCTTGAATGGTTTGATGACCACGGTAACCAGCTTCATATATCTCTCCAGTCAGAATTCGGTAATGGCTCGCGAACTGATTAGGTATTGCAAGGGGTGTGCCAGAATTGAAAAGAGAGGAAAGATGAGGCGTGGCGGAGAGAAGATGAAAAAAAACGCACCATGACAGTGCATGGTGCGTTTCATTTTTGCACCAACCGATTCAGCGGCTGGCGACTTGCTTAATTTTAGTGCATCAGGCGCTTAGCGACTCTTCGCGGGTGCTGGCGGCCAGCTCTTCACCGGCCAACTGCAATTGATACATTTGCCAGTAACGCCCTTTTGCCTCAAGCAGTTGCTTATGGGTGCCGCGCTCAACCGCCTGGCCGCGATGAAGCACCAGAATGGTATCTGCCTCGACAATGGTCGAGAGGCGGTGGGCGATAACCCACCAGCGTGGTCTGGTCCCGCACCGCAGCCAGCGCCTGCTGAATCGCCTGTTCAGTGCCAGAATCGATGCTTGCCGTGGCTTCATCAAGGATCAGCACCTGAGGCGTATCAATCAGCACCCGGGCCAGAGCCAGGAGTTGTTTTTGCCCCACGGAGAGGTTGTTCCCCTGCTCGCCCAGCCGGGTGTGGATCCCTCGTGCAGGCCGCGCGCCAGCTCCGCCAACTGGACTTTCTCCAGCACGTCCCACACCTGCTCCTCGCTAAACGGCCGCCCGAGCGTCACGTTGGCGTAGAAAGTATCGGCCAGCACCACCGGATCCTGCTGCACCATTGCCACCCCTTTACGCAGCACGGCGTGACTCAGGGTCGAGAGCGGACGCCCGTCGAGGCGAATTTCCCCTTCGGTAAGCGGGTAGTAACCCATCAGCAGGCTGGCGAGGGTACTTTTACCGCTGCCGGTATGGCCCACCAGCGCGACAAAGCTTCGGGAAGGCACCTTCAGATCGATATCCTGCAACACCAGCCGATCCTCGCGATAGGCGAAGGAGACCTTATCGAATTCAATGGTGCCGCTTTGCAGGTCACGATCGTCATCGCCATATGCCTGCCGCGGGCGGTCCATCAGTTCAAAGACGCGTTCGCCAGCAACCACCGCCTGCTGCAGCATCGACTGCTGCGTGGTCAACTCAATCAGCGGCTCGTTAAGACGGCCCAGGTAGCTGATAAAGGCATACAGTACCCCGACCTCAATGGTGCCGCGTGCGGCAAAACCAAACTGCATCAACAATCCGCACAGCACCAGGGCCGAAAACAGGCTGAGCAGCGGGCGCAGGAGAAAGCCGTCCAACCGCAGCGTCTGCATGCGGGCCATATAGTGTGAACGGCTGGCCTCACCCATCCGCTCGCCAAAGCGCGCCTGCTGACGAAACTGCTGGATAACGCTCATGCCGTTGATGACTTCGTTGAAACCATCATTGATATCCGCCAGATAGGTCCGCACGCGACGGACAATGGGCGTGCTGTAGCGCTGGTAGATGATCATCACAATCATCACCGCCGGGAAAATGGCCATCGCCACCAGCGCCATTCGCCACTCCAGGCTGAACATCGCCACCAGCATGGCACCGACCAGCGCGGCGCTGCGCAGAACCGTGGCGACCACCGTGACATAAAGATCGCGGATCACTTCGGTATCGTTAGTCACGCGCGAGATGATCTGCCCGACGGGCTGGGTATCGAACGCGCTCAGCGGCTGGCGCAGGGCGGCATCCATCACGTCGGTACGCAACTGCTGTACCACCCCAACGGCGGCCTGGTTAAACAGCAGTGACTGGGCGTAGTGCAGTCCGGCCGCCAGCAACTGCAGGCCCACATAGGCCACCGCCAGTCCGGTCACCAGACCGAGCGGGAGATAATTTTTTGCCACCATGTTGTCGATGAAATAGCTGATCAGCAGCGGGCCGGTGACTTCGGCGATGGCCGCGATCCACAGCAACACCACTGCCAGTGACAGCGGTTTACGCCACGGCGAGCCATAGGCCAGCAGGCGTTTAAGGGTGGGCCACAGCTGGGAAAAACTACGCATCGGTGGCCTCCTCGTTTGTGTCCGGCACGTCATCCAGCGCCGCTTCCAGTTGTTGATAGCGATACATATCGCGATACCATCCCGGCTGGTCTGCCAGCTGTTCATGTTGCCCGCGCTGGGCAATATGCCCGTGCTGCATCACCAGAATTTCACTCGCCTCGGTCAGAGCCGACAGACGATGGGCGCTGATGATCACCGTGCGCCCTTCTCCCCACTGGCGCAGGTTATGCAGGATCTGGTGTTCGGTACGGCCATCTACCGCAGACAGGGCATCGTCGAGGATCAGGATCTCGGCATTAAGCAGCAGCGCGCGGGCGATGGAAATACGTTGCTTCTGCCCGCCCGAGAGCATCACGCCGCGCTCCCCCACTTCGGTTTCATAACCCTGAGGCAGGCGCAGGATATCGTCATGTACGCTGGCGAGACGGGCGACGTGCTCGATCGCTTCCCGGGTCGCTTGTGGACAACCCAGCGCAATATTGTTGGCGACGGTATCGGAGAAGAGGAACGGCGTCTGGCTTACCACCGCCAGCCGGCTGCGCCAGCTATCCAGTTGCAGCTGCGTCAGGGGGATGTCATGGAAGCGGATCTCGCCCTGGTCAATATCAAAGTGGCGCTGGATCAGCGACAGGATGGTGCTCTTTCCGGCCCCCGTAGGGCCACAAATGCCCAGCATCTGTCCGGGTTGCAACCGGAAGTTGACGTTTTCGAGCGTCACCTGCTCCGTTTGTGGATAGGTAAAGACGCGAACAGCAACATTCAGCTCACCGCGCCCGGTCGGCACCGGCTCGCTGCCGTCATTGACGACCGGCGCTTCAAGCAAGCATGTCGCCGGATCCGGCTGTAGGCCGCGCTACCGCGCTCGACGATATTGAACATCCAGGCCAGCGCCAGCATCGGCCAGATCATCAGCCCCCAGATACATGGCAAAGCTGGTCAGTTGCCCGAGCGTCAGCGAACCGTTGATCACCATCCAGCTGCCGCCGCCAATGGCCAGCAGGTTGGCGGTACCAATGGCGATATAAATAGTGGGATCAAAGCGGGCGTCGATGCGGGCAACGCGCAGGTTTTTGGCCCCGGTATCGGCGGCATCGGCAGCAAACAGCGCCGACTGGCGATCTTCCAGGCCGAAGGCTTTGATCATACGGATACTGGTCAGACTCTCCTGAGTGCGGTCGTTAAGGGAGGAGAAGGCTGCCTGCGCCAGCTTGAAGCGCTGGTGCAGCTGGTCGCCGTAGCGTTTGATCGCCAGCGCCATAATCGGCATCGGCAACAGAGCCAGCAGCGTCAGCTGCCAGCTGATCTGCGTGGACATCACAATCAGCACCGCGCAGCCCATCACCAGCGAATCCACCAGGGTCAGCACCCCTTCCCCGGCGGCAAAGACCACGCGATCCACATCGTTAGTGGCGCGGGCGATCAGGTCCCCGGTGCGATGGCGCAGATAAAATTCCGGGTGCTGACGGCTAAGCTGGCGGTAAAAATCTTCCCGCAGCTCCACGGCCAGCTGATAGGACGCGCCAAACAGCAGTACGCGCCAGACATAGCGCAGCAGATAGACGACCACCGCTGTCAGCACCAACGTGCCGATCCACATCATCACCCGTGCGTTGGTGTAATGCTGTTCCGTTACGCCATCCACAACATAGCCCACCACTTTCGGCGGGATGAGCTGCAGAACGGCAATGATAATAAGCAGGGCGACTGCGCCGAGATAGCGTTGCCACTCCCGGCGAAAATACCAGCTTAACTGAGCAAATAATCGCACGCGGTTTTTTCCTGAGGATCGTTTTCCGGCGAGGCCGGGAAGTTATTCAATGGGTAAGGCGGTGGTGTATTTAATCTGTTCCATCGCAAAACTGGAGGTGACATTCGACAAACCTGGCACGCTGTTAACCAGCCGTTTATAGAAATCATCATAGCGCTTCATGTCTGCCACCTGAACGCGCATCAGGTAGTCGTATTCGCCCGCCATGCGCCAGAAGCCCAGCACTTCCGGCATCTCCGATACCACGCTGACGAACCTACAGTACCAGTCACTGCTGTGGTGCTGCGTTTTTATCAAAACAAACGCGGTCAGCCCAAGCCCCAGTTTTTCAGGATCCAGCAGCGCCACGCGTCCCAGCAGAATGCCTTCGTCTTCGAGTCGCTTAAGGCGTTTCCAGCAGGGCGTGGTGGTCAGATTAACGGCATCCGCCAGCGCCTGCAAAGAGAGGGTGCAGTCGCTTTGCAGTAAGGACAGCAGCTTACGGTCAATTTTATCTAGCATACCCACCCTCACAGAGAAAATTTTTCTCCTTACATTCTATTTTAAAGGCCAGATAGCAACAATTTTTTCTGTGCTTTTCGCTATGCTGGGCACAAAATGACAAACGGATAACTGTGATGAATAGCTCCTGGGTTAAAAACGCCATCAGTGAAATTAATGCCGATTATCAGCGCTCGGCAGATACACACCTTATTCGCCTGACCCTGCCAGGCTTTGCCGGTATTCAGCTCTATCTGAAAGACGAAAGTACCCACCCGACCGGCAGCCTGAAGCACCGGCTGGCGCGTTCGCTGTTCCTGTACGGACTGTGTAATGGCTGGATCAATGAAGGTACCACCATCATTGAATCCTCTTCCGGCTCCACCGCCGTTTCTGAGGCCTATTTTGCCCGCCTGCTCGGCCTGCCCTTTATCGCCGTTATGCCCGCCTGTACGGCGAAACGCAAAATCGAACAGATCGAATTCTACGGTGGCCGTTGTCACTTTGTGGAAAGCGCCTGTGAAATTTATGCCGCATCAGAGATGCTGGCCCGGGAGCTGAACGGTCATTATATGGATCAGTTTACGTATGCGGAGCGGGCAACGGACTGGCGCGGCAATAACAACATTGCCGACAGTATTTTCCGCCAGATGCAAAATGAACCTCATCCCGTGCCCGCCCATATCGTGATGAGCGCCGGAACCGGTGGGACCTCGGCCACCATTGGCCGCTATATTCGCTGCCAGGGGTACGATACCCGTCTGATGGTGGTGGATCCGCAAAACTCGGTGTTCCTGGATTACTGCAGCAGCGCGATCCCGCCCTGCGCAGCCCCGGTGGGCAGCAAAATCGAAGGGATTGGCCGCCCGCGGGTAGAGCCGTCGTTTATTCCTGACGTTGTGGACGAGATGCTCCGCGTGCCGGATGCCGCCAGCGTCGCCACCGCCCACTGGCTGGAAACGCAGCTGGGCGTAAGGTCGGGGCATCGACCGGGACCAATATGTGGGGCGCGTTACAGCTGGCCGCGCGGATGCGGGAGGCCGGGCAAACCGGCTCCATCGTTACCCTGCTGTGCGACAGCGGCGAGCGTTACTTGGACACCTACTACAACGCCGGATGGGTGAAAGCCAACATTGGCGATGTGACCCCGTGGCTGGCAGAGATTGCCCGGCTGGTAAAATAAAAAAAGCCAGACTGTCGTCTGGCTTGCTGGAAGGGTCTCACTATTCGGGGGAATAAGGAAGATCAGGTGTATCCAGCCAATGGGTTAAAAAATGGGACACGGCCTCGTTACGGCAGTGTCCAATAACCGGTAAATGCGAAAGCTCAGCGATCAGTTGCGGCATCGCATTGCCCATGACCAGGCCGCGTCCCACGCAGCCCAGCATCTCGCGATCGTTCATCGCATCGCCAAACGCCATACACTCCTGCAAACTCAGGCCCAGATGCTCACTCAGTACCGCCAGGGCAGAACCTTTGTTGCACCCGACCGGCAGCACTTCCAGGCAATCTATTGCCGAAAACGTAAGATGCGCGCGGCTGCCTAAGGCTTCATTGAGCTGGATGCGCAGACGGCACAGATCGTCGTGGTCGCCGCAAAAACAAATTTTGGTTACCGCATGCGCCGGAATACGGCGTAGATCGGTCAGCTGGTACTGGAAGCCGCTGTAGACGTGCGCTTCCAGCAGCGCCGGGATCGCTTTTCCAGTCAGCCAGCCGGTGTCGTTAAACACATGGATGCTGGCCTGGGTATCCCAGGTGGTATGCAGCACCTGCTCCGCCACATCCGGGGCAAGATCCTGACGATAGAGCACGTCCCCCTCCAGGGAGTGAATGCGCGTGCCGTTGCCGGTGATCAAAAAGGCATCGAGAGCCAGCGTACCCATCAGGTGACGCATCTCCAGCACATGTCGACCGGTGGCGAAGGTAAGCGTAATGTCGCGCTCACGCAGTCGCTTGAGCACACTTAGCGTTTTGTCGCCTAAACGGTGGTCCGGCGTTAACAAGGTGCCATCCATATCAAATGCAGCCAGCCGTGCCATAGGATCTCCGAAAGTGTGAGGGGGTTAACTTGTGCTTCAGTATTGCGTGATATATACGGAAGTAATACTGAATAGATGGAAATTATTGTTCCGGGTTTATTATGCGCCAGCTCAATCGACTTAATCAGTACCAGCGGCTGTGGCAACCCTCCGCCGGTGCGCCGCAGCAGGTGAGCGTGGCCGAACTGGCCAGCCGCTGTTTTTGCAGCGAAAGGCACGTGCGTACACTTTTGCGTCAGGCCCAGGAGGCGGGCTGGTTAAGCTGGCAGGCGCAATCCGGGCGGGGTAAACGCGGTGAGCTGCGCTTTCATGTCACCCCCGAATCGCTGCGCAACACGATGATGGAGCAGGCGCTAAAAAACGGCCAGCAGCACAACGCTCTGGAGCTGGCTCAGTTGGCTCCCCAGGCGCTGCGCGCGCTGCTGCATCCTTTTCTGGGTGGGCAGTGGCAGAACAATACTCCGACGCTGCGCATTCCCTATTACCGGCCACTCGATCCGCTTCATCCCGGTTTTTTACCCCGGCCGCGCCGAGCAACATCTGGTCGGGCAGATCTTTTCCGGCCTGACACGATTCAACGACACCAGCAGCGAGCCTGGAGGCGATCTGGCCCATCACTGGGAGATTACTGCCGACGGATTACGCTGGCATTTTTACCTTCGCTCCACGCTTCACTGGCATAACGGTGATAAGGTCGAAGCGGCCCAGCTACAGAGCCAACTGACGCAGTTACTCACCCTGCCCGCGCTGCGCAAACTGTTTAACAGCGTAAAGCAGATTGAGGTGACCCACCCGCAGTGCCTGACCTTTGTGCTGCATCAGCCGGATTACTGGCTGGCACACCGCCTGGCAAGCTATTGCAGTCGTATTGCACACCCTGAACACCCCCTGACGGGGAGCGGGCCGTTTCGGCTGGCGATCTTCGACGCGGATCTGGTCCGGCTGGAAAGCCACGAGCAGTACCATCTGGGGCATCCGCTTCTGAAAGCGATTGAATACTGGATCACACCCCAGCTTTTTGACCAGGATTTAGGCACCAGTTGCCGTCATCCAGTACAAATCGCCATTGGCGAGCCGGAGGAACTTGCCCGTCTGCGGCTGGTCAGCAACAGTATCAGCCTCGGCTTTTGCTATCTCACCCTGAAACAGAGCGGCCGGTTAAGCGAGGCGCAGGCCCGCAAAGTGATCGACATTATTCATCACACCGCCCTTCTGCATACGCTGCCGCTGGACGAGGATCTCATCACCCCGACCCAGGCGTTACTGCCTGGGTGGTCCATTCCACAGTGGGCGCAGGAGGAGAACACTGTTCTGCCACAATCCCTTACGTTGGTTTACCACCTGCCGGTAGAACTCCACACCATGGCAGAGCAGCTTAAACGCTACCTGGCGCAGGAAGGGTGTCAGCTGACAGTGATTTTTCACGACGCGAAAACCTGGGATGGCTGCGCGGCTCTGGCTGATGCCGATATCATGATGGGCGACAGGCTGATTGGCGAAGCGCCGGAATACACCCTGGAGCAGTGGTTACGCTGCGATACCCTTTGGCCGCATCTGCTCAGTGCCCCGCAATTTGCGCACCTGATGGCGACCCTGGATGCAGTTCAGGTTCTGCCCGACGCGGCAGCGCGCCATCTGGCATTGAAAGAGGTATTCACCCGGTTGATGGAACGCGCTGTCCTGACGCCGCTGTTCAACTATCAATATCAAATCAGTGCCCCGCCGGGGGGTAAACGGCATCCGTCTGAATCCGCGTGGCTGGTTTGATTTTACCGAGGCCTGGCTGCCAGCCCCGAAAGCGTGAAGAAGCTGGTCGCCGCCACGGGCAGACGTTAACATAGGTCTTTAATCGTCAAAGTTGGGAAGACTAATGAAACGTGCCGTTGTCGTGTTCAGTGGAGGCCAGGACTCCACCACCTGTCTGGTTCAGGCTCTGCAGCAATATGATGAAGTCCATTGTGTGACTTTTGACTATGGTCAGCGCCATAGCGAAGAGATTGAGGTCGCGCAGAAACTGGCTGTGAAACTCGGCGCACGGGCGCATAAGGTTCTGGACGTCACCCTGCTCAACGAACTGGCGGTGAGCAGCCTCACCCGCGACAGTATTCCGGTGCCGGACTACGAACCGGATGCCGAGGGGATCCCGAATACCTTTGTGCCGGGACGTAATATTCTTTTTCCTGACCCTGACCGCCATCTATGCCTACCAGGTGAAAGCCGAGGCTGTTATTACCGGCGTGTGTGAAACCGACTTCTCCGGCTACCCGGACTGCCGCGACGAGTTCGTGAAAGCCCTAAACCATGCCGTAAATCTTGGCATGGCTAAAGATATCCGCTTCGAAACGCCGCTAATGTGGCTCGATAAAGCCGAAACCTGGGCGCTGGCTGACTACTGGGGCAAACTGGATCTGGTGCGTAACGAAACGCTGACCTGCTATAACGGCATTCAGGGTGATGGCTGCGGCCATTGCGCCGCCTGTAATCTGCGCGCTAACGGCCTGAATCACTATCTTGCCGATAAAGCCGGGGTGATGGCGGCCCTGAAAAAGAAAACCGGTCTTAACTAAGCGGGCCAGTCTGCCGGGTGAAGGATCCGCTTCGCCCGGCATGCACAGCGGGGTTATTTGATTAACAGCTCCAGCTTCTCACGGAGTTCCCCTTCCAGCGGCAACGCTTTCTGCGTTTTCAGATCGATGCAGACAAAGGTAATTAACGCATCTGCCACCACCTGTCCTTCCGGCTCCAGCGTCACCACCTGACTTAGCACCCCGCTTTTACCGTTCAACTGCTGAAGCTGACTGGTGATGGTGAGCAGGTCGCTGAGTACCGCGGGGCGACGATAGTTAATGTTGATATTCGCCACCACAAAGGCGATACGACGCTCGGTCATCCATTGAAAACTGTCGCTGTTTTCCAGCCCTTCCCAGCGCGCCTCTTCGAGAAACTCAAGATAACGAGCGTTATTAACGTGTTGATAAACATCAAGGTGATAACCGCGTACTTTTATTTGGGTCTGCATAGCGCAATAGCCTTCAGGGTTATTATTTATAAGATTCAGAGGTCATAACTGGTATGACCTCTTTATCCTGGCAAATTTTAGCCACTGTGCAAGTTATTACAGCGTCAGATTAGCAAGATTACGCTCCACCAGCGCCGCGCCCATTCCAGGCACCTGTTTCAGGTCATCAAGCGTTTTAAACGGGCCGTACTCTTCCCCGGTAACTGACAATCGCCTGGGCTTTCTTCAGCCCCACACCGTTCATCACCCGTGCCAGCTCCTCCGCCGGAGCGGAATTGATGCTGATTCCGCTCTTTCTCCGCTTCCGCCGCTTTCGACGGCTGGGTGAGGCGGCGAGGGGCGGTGCATCGGATTTGCCCTGCATAGCCTGTGTTTTGGCGGCTGGTGTCGCCGCCAGCACGCTATGACTCATCCCGGCAGAAGCAAGGGCAAGCGTAATAAAAAGGGCTTTAATTCCATGTTTCATGCTGTTTTCCTCCTTGTTTGTTGACAGCCCACTCACCTTAAACGGGCCGCTTCACCGGGACAAACAGCAGATTGCAGAAATGGAAAAGGCCGCGAAAGCGGCCTTTAGTTGTTGCATTACGTTGCTCAGATTTGCGAGCAGCGACGTAATTACTGCTGGGTCATAATATCGCCCAGCTTGATTTTGGCGTCTTTACGCAGGTTGCTCATCAGGGCTTCGAAGGTGATTTGCGCGTTGTTCTGGGTGATACCCTGAACCATCGCTTTCTTCTGCGCTTCCGGCATGGTGCCCGCTTTCACTTCGTCCAGCGCCAGAACCACTACGTTGCCCTGCATATCGTTGGCGATACCGAAGCTCGGCTTGTCTTTTGCCGGCAGGCTCAGACCAAACGCCGCCTGGCTGATCGGATCCTGACCGGTACGGCTCAGCGTCTTCGCCTCGCCAAAGCTCAGGCCAGCCGCTTTCAGCGCCTCGTCACCTTTACCTGCTTTCAGGTCAGCCAGCAGCTTTTCAGCGTCCAGCTTGGCCTGTTGCACGGCTTTGTTATGTTTCACCAGGGCAGTAATCTGATCTTTCACTTCGTCCAGTGGCTTGATCGCTTCTGGCTTGTGATCGCTCACGCGCAGAACAAAGGCGCGATCGCCATCGACGGTGATGATGTCAGAGTTGCTGCCCGGGGTACCGTTTTCGCCCACCAGACCGCCACCAAAGATCGCATCCGCAACCGGCTTGAAGTTCAGCTCTTCCGGGAGGTTGTCATGACTGAACCAACCGGTGGTTACCGCTTTCGCACCTGCAGCCTGCTCAGCGCCCGCCAGCGATTCGTTGTCATTGCTGGCCGCGTCGCTCACTTTCTGCTGCAACGCATAGAAGCCATCCAGCGCTTTCTCTTGCTTCACTTTCGCCGCGATATCATCACGGACGTCAGCCAGTGGTTTGGTGGTCGCAGGGGTGATGTCATCCAGACGCACCACCAGGAAACCGACGGAGGATTTGATCACACCAGAAAGTTGACCTTTCTCTTTCAGACCCGCATTTTTCAGCTCGTCCGGGGTGGTGCCCTCTTCCAGCCAGCCCATGTCACCGCCGTTTTTCGCAGAGATGATATCGGTGGATTTCTCTTTCGCGACCGTCGCGAAGTCGGTGCCTTTGTTCAGCTCGTCCAGGGCCGCTTTGGCATCGGCTTCAGTTTTGGTCTGAATGACGCTGTAACGGTTACGCTGTGGCTGGGTGAACTGGTCCTGATGCTGATCGTAGTAAGTCTGGATCTCCGCATCGGTAGCGTTTTCCTGCATCGCAGCCGCATCCAGCTTGATGTAGCTTACGCGGAACTGCTCCGGGGAAGTGAAGTTGTTCTTGTTCTGCTCGTAGTAGCTTTTCACTTCTTCGTCGCTTGCCTGCTGTTTAGCCGCAAGAGCGTTGACGTCGAAGGTAGCTTCACGCACCACGCGCTGCTGAGAAACCAGCGTCGCCAGTTCATCCGCTTCGCCTTTCAGCATGAAGTCGGTGCCCACTACGGCGTTGATCAGTTGCTGAGTGGTCAGCTGGTTACGCAGCGCCTGAGCATATTGATCCGGCGTCATCCCCATCTGGTTCACGATAGCGTTATAGCGGGTGTTATCGAATTTGCCGTTATTCTGGAAAGCCGGGGTGGAGAAAATGGCTTTCTTAACCTGATCGTCGCTGATGCTCAGACCGATTTCACGGGCATACTGATCCAGCAGTGCTTCGTCGATGAGACGGTTCAGCGTCTGCTGGCGCAGGTTTTTCATGTACCCTTCATTCGCCGCCAGTTCAGAGAACTGATCGCCCAGCTGTTGCTGCATGCGGTTACGTTCACCCGCAAAAGCATTCTCAAACTGCCCACGGCTGATTTCCTGGTCGTTCACTTTTGCGCGTAGTTTGCACTACCGCCAATCAGGTATCCGCTCACGCCGGTCAAAATGAACGACACGATAATGATACCAAAAATAATCTTGAGCACGAGACTGTTAGCAGCCGTGCGTAAGCTGTCCATCATGGTGTAACCACACTCCGCTGTAGGTGACTGGTGACCTGACGCTGGCGGAAATCCCTGACCGCAGCGCGTAAAGACGTATTGTGACAAGAAACCGGGGCGATTGTCAGCCCACAACTCGCATAAACTCACATAAATCAGGTCTGGACAAACAAAAAAGGCACATCAAATGATGCGCCCTTGTACTTTTCAACTTCCCTGACGTAAGAAAGCGATCAGTTTACTGCGTCTTTCAGCGCTTTGCCGGCGCGGAAGCCCGGAACTTTAGCAGCAGCGATGGTGATCTCTTTGCCGGTCTGAGGGTTGCGGCCAGTACGGGCAGCACGCTCTTTAACAGCAAAAGTACCAAAACCTACCAGCGCCACGTCGTCCCCCAGCCTGCAGAGATTCGGTAACAGAAGCAATCAAAGCATCTAACGCACGTCCAGCCGCAGCTTTGGAGATGTCAGCACCCGCAGCAATTTTGTCAATCAGTTGAGATTTATTCACTCTTCTCTTCCTCTCTTTATAATTTATATCGCGCCTGAGTCCTTCAAAACGCGACCGCGCAGCAGTTATATCAGGCCTGCCATGACCTTACAACACCCGTTGTTGATGGTTGGCCTAATCAGCAATCTAAATTAGCTATACAAAAAAAGGCTGGCAAGCCCGAATTAGCTTACCAGCCTTGTTTTTATTGACGCTCTTTGCGCGAGGTCACTATTTTGCGGTTACAACCTGCATACCGGAAGGCTCATTCTGCAGTGCAAGGGTCAGAACTTCCTCAATGCGTTTCACCGGATGGATTTCCAGATCGGCAATAACGTTATCCGGGATTTCTTCCAGATCGCGCTTGTTCTCATACGGGATGAGGACCGTTTTAATGCCACCACGGTGGGCTGCCAGCAGTTTTTCTTTCAAACCGCCAATTGGCAGAACCTGACCACGCAGGGTGATTTCACCAGTCATCGCCACGTCGGCACGCACCGGGTTGCCGGTCAGGCAGGAAACCAAGGCAGTACACATCGCGATACCGGCGCTCGGGCCGTCTTTCGGCGTCGCCCCTTCCGGTACGTGAACGTGGATGTCGCGTTTTTCGTAGAAATCCGGGTTGATACCCAGTTTTTCCGCACGCGCACGCACCACGGTCAGCGCAGCCTGAATGGACTCCTGCATGACTTCACCCAGCGAGCCGGTGTAGGTCAGCTTGCCTTTACCCGGTACGCAGGCGGTTTCAATGGTCAGCAGATCGCCGCCCACTTCCGTCCACGCAAGACCCGTTACCTGGCCTACACGGTTCTCGCTGTCAGCACGACCATAGTCGTAACGCTGAACACCAAGGTATTCGTGCAGGTTGTCGCCGTTAATAACGATGTGCTTCAGGCTCTTATCGAGCAGCAGCTGTTTCACCGCCTTACGACACAGCTTGGAGATTTCACGCTCAAGGCTACGCACGCCCGCTTCACGGGTGTAGTAGCGAATGATGCCGATGATCGCGCTGTCTTCAACGGTCAATTCGCTTTCTTTCAAAGCGTTACGTTCAATCTGCTTCGACAGCAAGTGACGACGGGCAATGTTCAGTTTTTCGTCTTCGGTGTAACCAGAAAGACGGATCACTTCCATACGATCCAGCAGCGGTGCCGGGATGTTCATGGAGTTGGAGGTCGCCACGAACATCACATCGCTGAGGTCGTAGTCCACTTCCAGGTAGTGATCGCTGAACGCCACGTTCTGCTCTGGATCCAGCACTTCAAGCAGAGCTGAAGCCGGATCGCCGCGCATGTCGGAAGACATTTTATCGATCTCATCCAGCAGGAACAGCGGGTTTTTAACCCCCACTTTCGCCATTTTCTGGATAAGTTTGCCAGGCATCGAACCGATATAGGTCCGACGGTGACCGCGGATTTCCGCTTCGTCACGCACGCCGCCCAGCGCCATACGGATGTACTTACGTCCGGGTCGCTTTAGCAATAGACTGACCCAGAGAGGTTTTACCCACCCCCGGCGGCCCTACCAGACACAGAATTGGGCCTTTGAGCTTGTTAACACGGCTTTGAACCGCGAGATACTCAAGGATGCGGTCTTTGACACGCTCCAGACCGTAGTGGTCGGTATCCAGGATCTCCTGCGCCTGACGCAGGTCTTTTTTGACCTTGCTGCGGGCGTTCCACGGAACCTGAACCATCCACTCGATATAGCCGCGAACAACCGTGGCTTCCGCTGACATTGGAGACATCATTTTCAGCTTCTGCAGTTCTGCTTCGGCCTTCTCTTTTGCCTCTTTCGGCATTTTCGCCGCGTCGATTTTACGCTTCAGCGCTTCGTTTTCGTCAGGTGCGTCATCCATCTCACCCAGTTCTTTCTGAATGGCCTTCATCTGCTCATTCAGATAGTACTCGCGCTGAGATTTCTCCATCTGCTTTTTCACGCGGTTGCGAATGCGTTTCTCAACCTGCAGCAGATCGATTTCAGATTCCATCATCGCCATCAGATATTCCAGACGCTCGTTAACGTCGGACATCTCCAGCACGGACTGTTTGTCAGCCAGCTTCAGCGGCATGTGCGCAGCGATGGTGTCAGCCAGACGTGCAGGATCGTCGATGCTGTTCAGCGACGTCAGCACTTCTGGTGGGATTTTTTTGTTCAGCTTGATATAGCCTTCAAACTGACTGATGGCGGTGCGTACCAGCACCTCCTGCTCACGCTCATCAAGCTGAGGCGAGTCCAGGTATTCGGCTTTTGCTGCGAAGTGTTCGCCATCATCAGATAGCGTGGTAATACGCGCACGCTGCAGCCCCTCGACCAGCACCTTCACGGTGCCATCAGGCAGCTTCAGCATTTGTAAAATAGAGGCCACGGTTCCGACGGTGAACAGATCGTTTACACCCGGCTCATCCGTTGATGCTTCTTTCTGCGCAACCAGCATGATTTTTTTATCATGATCCATGGCGGCTTCAAGGCAACGGATAGATTTTTCCCGCCCTACAAATAAGGGTATGACCATGTGCGGATAAACCACCACATCGCGCAACGGCAATACGGGGATTTCAATGCGTTCAGAACGCTCAGGATTCATAGAGCTCTCTCTTAGTTTAGTGTCCGCCAGGTAATCAGGTTGCAGGACTGTGCTTCATGCAACCATAAACATGTAATCCAGTATATGGGGATGATTCCCACACATTCAACGCCATGTTTACGGAAAAATAAAAGGGGGATAAAATCCCCCCTTTTTGATTAACTGCTTGTATGCTCTGGTGAATTATTCGCCAGAGGCCTGCTGGGCTTCCGGGGTACCGTAAATCAGCAGCGGCTTGCTTTGGCCGGCGATGACGGACTCGTCGATAACCACTTTCTCAACTTCTTCCATTGAAGGAAGATCGTACATGGTATCGAGCAGGGCTGCTTCAACGATCGAACGCAGACCACGTGCACCGGTTTTACGCGCCATCGCTTTTTTAGCGATCGCATCCAGTGCTTCGTCGCGGAACTCCAGCTCAACGCCTTCCAGATTGAACAACGCCTGATACTGTTTGGTCAGGGCGTTTTTCGGTTCTTTCAGGATCTGAATCAGCGCATCTTCACTCAGCTCTGTCAGCGTGGCGACAACCGGCAGACGGCCGATGAATTCAGGGATCAGACCAAACTTGATCAGATCTTCTGGCTCCACCTGGGTCAGCAGTTCGCCCTCTTTTGCTTTTTCAGACTTCGCCTTCACCGTTGCGCCAAAACCAATACCCGAGCCGGTTTCAACACGGTTAGCAATGACTTTATCCAGGCCAGCAAATGCACCGCCACAGATAAACAGGATTTTAGACGTATCAACCTGCAGGAACTCCTGCTGAGGATGCTTACGGCCTCCCTGCGGCGGAACAGCAGCAACCGTTCCTTCGATCAGTTTCAGCAGAGCCTGCTGGACGCCTTCACCGGATACATCACGGGTGATGGACGGGTTATCGGATTTACGTGAGATTTTGTCGATCTCATCGATATACACGATCCCGCGCTGGGCTTTCTGTACGTCGTAATCGCACTTTTGCAGCAGTTTCTGGATGATGTTTTCCACATCTTCACCCACATAACCGGCTTCGGTCAGGGTGGTGGCATCCGCCATGGTAAACGGAACATCCAGCAGACGTGCCAGGGTCTCTGCCAGCAGGGTTTTACCGGAACCGGTTGGACCGATCAGCAAAATGTTACTTTTGCCCAGCTCAACGCCGTTGCTGTTATCCCCGTTACGCAGACGTTTGTAGTGGTTGTACACCGCCACTGCCAGCACTTTTTTAGCCTGTTCCTGGCCGATGACATAATCATCAAGATGATGACGGATCTCATGCGGCGTAGGTAACGCGCTGCGCTCACGGTGTGGTGCGACTTCTTTAATCTCTTCGCGGATGATGTCGTTACATAAGTCGACACATTCGTCGCAGATATACACGGATGGCCCGGCAATCAGTTTGCGCACTTCATGCTGGCTTTTGCCGCAAAAAGAGCAATAAAGCAGTTTGCCCGATCCATCTTTGCGTTTATCTGTCATGAGTCAAAACCTCTTTTTAAGTTCTTTGTGCCGCACATGACGACGCAAATGCCATTCTCAGACGCAGGCTGCTCGTAAGCAAGGTGCCGCCCTACCATAGTATAGCGGCACACCCGCGCCGTGGGCATCAATTACGGTGGGTCAAAATGGAGTCGACTAAGCCGTACTCTACTGCCTCTGGTGCGGACAGGAAGCGATCGCGCTCGGTATCGCGCTCGATCTGCTCTAATGATTGACCCGTATGATGAGCCATAAGTTCATTCATGCGCCCTTTAACTTTCAGGATTTCACGGGCATGAATTTCAATATCTGTCGCCTGGCCCTGGTACCCGCCCAGCGGCTGGTGAATCATTACGCGCGAATTCGGCAGGCAGAAGCGCTTGCCTTTTGCCCCTGCAGTCAGCAGGAATGCGCCCATCGATGCCGCCTGGCCCATACAAATGGTGCTCACATCAGGCTTGATGAACTGCATGGTATCGTAAATGGACATCCCGGCAGTGATCACGCCGCCTGGGGAGTTGATGTACAGGTAAATGTCTTTTTCCGGGTTTTCCGCTTCCAGAAACAGCATCTGCGCTACGATCAGGTTCGCCATGTGGTCTTCCACCTGGCCAGTCATGAAGATAACGCGTTCTTTAAGCAGACGGGAGTAGATATCAAAAGAACGTTCACCTCGAGAGGTTTGTTCAATAACCATTGGCACCAGCGCCATATGGGGTGCAAAGTTATCTCGTTCGCCACTGTATGACATTTCCGTCTCCTGGATAAAAAAATGAAAATACCTGCTGTACTGATTGTAACCTTGTGGACGGATTATCAGCCAGTCTCTTTAATACTACCTTTCCCACTAATGGGGACGGCTCAGCCCTAATTCAAGCATAACAATCTTTTGTTTTAACGCTAACACTGAAAAGGCGTTTTATCACGCTTCGTGTTTTATAAGTGTGATAAAAAAAACCCGCCGCCGGAAGGCAACGGGTTTTTTGCTCAAACTTTAAACGAAGCAGGCAGAATTAAGCCTGTTGGTTCATCAGTTCGTTGAAAGAGGTGGCTTTTTCAGACACTTTTGCTTTGGCCAGAACGGCTTCAACAGCCTGCTCTTCCAGTGCAACGTTGCGCATGTTTTCCATCAGCTCTTTGTTGCTGCCGTAGAAAGCAACCACTTCTGATGGATCTTCATAGGCAGAAGCCATCTCTTCGATCAGACCTTTAACACGCTCTTCGTCAGCTTTCAGCTCGTGGGTACGAATGACTTCGCCCAGCAGCAGGCCAAACAACAACGCGGCGTTTAGCCTGCTCTTCGAACAGCTCACGAGGCAGTTCCAGAGCTTGCTTCTCATTGCCACCGAAACGCTGTGCAGCCTGGCGACGCAGAACGTCGATTTCGCTGTCGATCAGAGCAGATGGGATCTCGATTTCGTTAGCTTTAACCAGACCTTCGATCGCCTGAGACTTAACGCGGTTACGCACAGCGCCTTTCAACTCGCGTTCCATGTTTTTACGCACTTCTGCACGCAGGCCTTCAACAGAACCATCTTCAACGCCGAAACGTTTGATGAAATCTGCAGTCAGTTCTGGCAGTTCGCGGTCTTCAACTTTCTTCAGGGTAATCGCGAATTTCGCGGCTTTACCTTTCAGGTTTTCAGCGTGGTACTCTTCCGGGAAGGTCACGTCGATAGTGAACTCTTCACCTGCGCTGTGGCCTTTGATACCGTCTTCGAAGCCTGGGATCATACGACCCTGGCCCATTGCCAGTACGAAGTCAGACGCTTTGCCGCCTTCGAACTCTTCGCCGTCTACAGAGCCGGAGAAGTCGATGGTGACGCGGTCTTCTGCATCAGCAGCGCCGTCTTTGTCTTTCCAGGTCGCCTGCTGCTTACGCAGGGTGTCCAGCATGCCGTCAACGTCGGCTTCAGTGACTTCAACGATTGGTTTTTCAACTTCGATCGCGTCCAGACCTTTCAGCTCAACTTCCGGGTAAACTTCGAACTCTACTGCGTAGGTGAAGTCTTCGCCCATTTTGTATTCGCCCGGAACATAGGTCGGGGAACCGGCTGGGTTGATTTTTTCTTTGATGATCGCGTCAACGAAGTTGCGGCTCATCAGGTCACCCAGCACGTCCTGGCGAACAGAAGCGCCATAACGCTGAGCAACAACATTCATCGGTACTTTGCCCTTGCGGAAGCCGTCAATACGGACTTTCTTTGCTACGTTGACCAGCTCGCTTTTTACAGCGTTTTCGATGCTGTCAGCAGCGATTGTAATCGTTACACGGCGGCCAAGGCCTTGAGTGGTTTCAACTGAAACTTGCATCTTTATACCTCAAAAAAATCACAGTGCTCGGTCAACTCTGAATTTGCCTCGCAATACCGGGATGCTCTCTTAGCAGATTCACATTCCCTGTCGCCAGAATCATCCCGAAGACATTCATATTAAGACGCGGCATTATAGCGGCATCACTTTAGTGAGTCGAGAACGGTTGGCGCATGTTGCTGCGGCTTTTTTCACAATTTCAGGCTATTTTCGGCCTTAAAATGGCGCCACCAGCCCTAAACCCGGACAAAACAAAACGGCCCGCAGGCCGTTTTGACGTAATCTTTATGCAACATACTGGAAAAGCTCCCGCTGTTGCAAACTGGATTTCTTAGGCGATCGTCCCGGCTCCCCGGCACGGTGGCGATGCAAAAATCGTATCCTGAAGACCTTTCCACTCTTTGATCGTGTAAGTGTGCAACGCCAGCGCATGGACCGTGGTCGAAAGCTCTTCCGTCAGGGTTCCGTAAATCATACGGTGACGATTGAGAAAACGCTCACCAGTGAAACGATCGCTGACCAGCACCACTTTGAAGTGGCTCTCAGAGCCTGCCGGTACGTTATGACGATAGCTTTCGTCGACGACTTCAAGGAACACAGGTTCAAAGGCCGCCCTTAACTTATCTTCAATCTGTTCACGTATCATCATGAAATTACTCCTCCGACAACGCTGAGATGTCACCCATCCCTTTAAATATTAGCCGCTTTTACCGCTTGCATAACAAGAAGACAACAAAAATTTAGCTTTCATCTGATTTTCTCATTCAACCGTATGAAGTCATATAAGGGGAGAGTCGTTTTGTCGCTCAGATAACGGAAAAGCGTTTCAGGTGGTCAGTTTTCAGACAAGGCGATGAATTTACATGCGTTGACCACTTCCCCTTGCCGTTGGCGATGTTATGATGGCGGCAATTTTTTTCTATATATGTCTACGATTCGTTGAGAGCCAGAACATGTTAAAAAAACTTCTTTTCCCGATGGTCGCCCTGTTTATGCTGGCCGGCTGTGCAACCCCACCGACTACCATTGATGTTTCTCCGAAGATCACGCTGCCGCAGCAGGATCCAAGCCTGATGGGCGTCACTGTCAGCATCAACGGCGCGGATCAGCGTAAAGACCAGGCGCTGGCGAAAGTAACCCGTGATAACCAACTGGTGACGCTTACCGCCTCCCGCGATCTGCGTTTCCTTCTGCAGGAAGTGCTCGAGAAGCAAATGACGTCACGCGGCTACATGGTTGGCCCAAGCGGTGCAGTTGATCTGCAGATCATCGTTAACAACCTGTACGCTGACGTCTCTCAGGGCAACGTGCGCTACAACATCGCGACCAAAGCCGATATCGCCATCATCGCCACCGCGAAAAACGGCAACAAGATGAACAAGAACTACCGTGCAAGCTATTCTGTTGAAGGCGCCTTCCAGGCTACCAACACCAATATCGCTAATGCCGTGAACAGCGTGCTGACCGACACCATCGCCGATATGGCGCAGGACACCAGCATTCACGAATTCATCAAGCAGAACGCACGTTAATACTGCCTGCTGACCCGACATCCGGTCGGGTCAGTTTGCCTGCTCATGTCCAGTCAATACTTACGTATTTTCCAGCAGCCCAAATCAGCTATCCTGCTGATCCTCGGTTTCGCCTCGGGTTTACCCCTTGCACTGACATCGGGCACGTTACAGGCCTGGATGACCGTAGAAGATATCGATCTTAAAACCATCGGCTTCTTCTCACTGGTCGGCCAGGCCTATGTCTTCAAGTTTTTGTGGTCGCCGATGATGGACCGCTACACCCCGCCTTTCCTCGGCAGGCGTCGTGGCTGGTTATTAATGACTCAGGCGATGCTGCTGCTGGCGATCGCCGCGATGGGCTTCCTTGAACCCACGTCGCAGCTTCGCTGGATGGCCGCGCTGGCGGTAGTGATTGCCTTTTGTTCTGCGTCCCAGGATATCGTTTTCGATGCATGGAAAACCGACGTGCTCTCGGCCGAAGAGCGTGGCGCCGGGGCTGCAATCAGCGTTCTGGGTTATCGTCTGGGGATGCTGGTTTCCGGTGGGCTGGCCTTATGGCTGGCAGACCGCTATCTCGGCTGGCAGGGTATGTACTGGCTGATGGCCGTCCTGCTGATCCCCTGCATGATTGCCACCTTCCTCGCGCCTGAACCAAGCGATGTTATTCCCGTTCCTCGCTCACTTGAGCAGGCCGTTGCCGAACCGCTGCGCGACTTCTTTGGCCGCAACAATGCCTGGCTCATTCTGCTGCTGATTGTGTTGTATAAGCTCGGTGATGCGTTCGCCATGAGCCTGACGACCACCTTTTTGATCCGCGGCGTGGGCTTCGATGCGGGGGAAGTGGGCGTGGTGAATAAGACGCTGGGGCTGATTGCTACTATCATCGGCGCGCTGTATGGCGGCGTCCTGATGCAGCGCTTAAGCCTGTTCCGTGCCCTGATGATTTTCGGCATCCTGCAGGGGTTGTCGAATGCCGGTTACTGGCTGCTCGCCATCACCGATAAGCATATGCTTAGCATGGCGACGGCGGTGTTCTTTGAAAACCTGTGCGGCGGGATGGGAACGGCAGCCTTTGTCGCCCTGCTGATGACGCTGTGCAATAAATCCTTCTCCGCGACCCAGTTCGCCCTGCTCTCTGCGCTCTCTGCCGTAGGGCGGGTCTACGTCGGTCCTATTGCGGGCTGGTTTGTAGAAGCGCACGGTTGGGCGGAGTTTTATCTCTTCTCCGTCTTTGCGGCCATTCCCGGGCTACTGTTGCTGTTAATATGCCGTCGCTCGCTGGAATATACTCAGCAGACAGAACACTTTATGGTCAGGACGCGTTTCCCGGCGGCCTATCGCTTCGCGTCAGGAATATTGCTGGTAGGATGTTTGACCCTGGCCCTGTGGCTCATCGTGGCGATCGTTAATGCCACCACCGCCCTCGCACTGCCGTTTAGCCTGCTTCTGCTGGACGTTGGTGCACTGCTGGCGGTAACCGGGATCCTGACCGGGGCGCTTCTGGACTACCTGGCAATGCGTGGAACCCAAAATGCGTAAAACCCTCACAAAATGTTATTTCCTGTTGTAATCACCCTGGTAAATTATAACCCCGAATAAGTTTGCTCCATCAAAAATTATATTTGTTGTTTCGTGCCTCTTAGAATTCTGGAAATTACTGGAACGGGGAATAAAGCATATTTTTCCGTTAACCGATTCAGCAAACGAAACATTAATTTTACGTTTTTTATTTGTCTCTTTATTGATGATTATTTGTTAATTATTTGTATGTTTTTAGCAATGGTTATACCAATTGCCCTTTTTACCCCTCCCGCAGAGTCTGTTTCGTTATAAAGCCCGGCTGACGGTGCTTGCGTCTGGAAAACCGCTATAATTTGTAACAACTGTGACTTCCCTGGCAGAACCCGGTAACACGTTCCTGACACAGGTCTAATGATGTTTACAGTAATGTAACCTTCCCGTAAAATGCCCGCACACTTTAAAACGCCACCAGGTCCCCGTGGAATTGAGGTCGTTAAATGACACTTAGGAAATACAATAAATGTTTGGGATGGTTGTCGTTATTTGCAGGCACTGTTTTACTCAGTGGCTGTGATTCTGCGCTGCTAGACCCCAAAGGACAGATTGGACTGGAGCAACGTTCGCTCATTCTGACGGCTTTCGGCCTGATGATGATCGTCGTGATTCCCGCCATCTTGATGGCTGTTGGTTTCGCCTGGAAGTATCGTGCGAGCAACAAAGATGCGAAGTATAGCCCTAACTGGTCACACTCCAATAAAGTGGAAGCTGTGGTCTGGACGGTGCCAATTCTGATCATCCTGTTCCTTGCCGTACTGACATGGAAAACCACTCACGCGCTCGAACCTGCAAAACCGCTGGTTCACGATGAGAAACCGATTACGATCGAAGTCGTCTCCATGGACTGGAAATGGTTCTTCATCTACCCGGAACAGGGCATTGCTACCGTGAATGAAATCGCCTTCCCGGCGAATGTCCCGGTGCAGTTCAAAGTAACGTCTAACTCCGTGATGAACTCCTTCTTTATTCCGCGTCTGGGTAGCCAGATTTACGCGATGGCCGGTATGCAGACCAACCTGCACCTGATCGCGAATGAAGCAGGCACCTATGATGGTATCTCCGCCAGCTACAGTGGCCCGGGCTTCTCTGGTATGAAGTTCAAAGCCATTGCCACGCCGGACCGTGCCGCTTTCGACCAGTGGGTTGCTAAAGCGAAACAGTCTCCGAACACCATGTCTGACATGGCTACGTTCGACAAAGTGGCAACACCTAGCGAATACAACAAGGTGGAGTACTTCTCTAACGTGAAACCGAATTTGTTCAAAGACGTTATTGGCAAATTTATGGACCACGGCAAGAGCATGGACCTGACCCAACCTGAAGGCGAGCATAGCAAGCACGAAGGGGATGGAAGGCATGGACATGAGCCACGCGGAAACCTCTCACTAAGGGGCCGAGGAAGAAAATGTTCGGAAAATTAACACTGGATGCAGTGCCGTACCATGAGCCGATTATCATGGTTACGATTGGCTGCCATTGTCATCGGTGGCGCAGCCTTACTGGGCTTGATCACTTACTTCGGTAAGTGGAGCTACTTGTGGAATGAGTGGCTGACTTCGGTTGACCACAAAAAACTCGGTATCATGTACTGCGTCGTCGGTATCGTCATGTTAATTCGTGGCTTTGCCGATGCAATCATGATGCGTAGCCAGCAGGCTCTTGCGTCTGCGGGTGAAGCAGGCTTCCTGCCACCGCCACCACTACGACCAGATCTTTACCGCGCACGGCGTGATTATGATCTTCTTCGTGGCGATGCCGCTGGTTATCGGTCTGATGAACGTGGTTGTGCCGCTGCAAATCGGCGCGCGCGACGTTGCGTTCCCGTTCCTGAACAACCTGAGCTTCTGGTTCACGGTTGTCGGTGTGATTCTGGTTAACCTTTCTCTGGGCGTAGGTGAGTTCGCGCAGACCGGTTGGCTGGCTTATCCGCCGCTGTCAGGGATTGAATACAGTCCAGGCGTAGGTGTTGATTACTGGATTTGGGCGCTGCAGCTCTCCGGTGTCGGTACTACCCTGACCGGTATTAACTTCTTCGTGACCATCCTGAAGATGCGTGCACCAGGTATGACGATGTTCAAGATGCCAGTATTTACCTGGGCATCTCTGTGCGCCAACATCCTGATTATCGCTTCCTTCCCAATTCTGACTGTTACCGTCGCGCTGGCTGGACCCTGGATCGCTATCTGGGCACCCATTTCTTTACCAATGATATGGGCGGCAACATGATGATGTACATCAACCTGATTTGGGCATGGGGTCACCCTGAAGTGTATATCCTGGTTCTGCCGGGTCTTCGGTGTGTTCTCCGAAATCGCAGCGACCTTCTCACGTAAGCGTCTGTTTGGTTACACCTCACTGGTGTGGGCAACCGTATGTATTACCGTTCTGTCGTTCATCGTTTGGCTGCACCACTTCTTCACCATGGGTGCGGGCGCGAACGTAAACGCCTTCTTCGGTATTACCACCATGATTATCGCGATCCCAACCGGGGTTTAAGATCTTCAACTGGCTGTTCACCATGTACCAGGGCCGTATCCAGTTCCACTCAGCAATGCTGTGGACTATCGGCTTCATCGTCACCTTCTCCGTTGGTGGGATGACCGGTGTACTGCTGGCCGTACCGGGTGCTGACTTCGTTCTGCACAACAGCCTGTTCCTGATTGCGCACTTCCATAACGTTATCATCGGCGGCGTCGTCTTCGGCTGCTTCGCTGGCGTAACCTACTGGTGGCCAAAAGCGTTCGGCTTCACGCTGAATGAAAAATGGGGTAAACGCGCGTTCTGGTTCTGGATCATCGGCTTCTTCGTAGCATTTATGCCGCTGTACGTGCTGGGCTTCATGGGTATGGACCCGTCGTCTGAGCCAGCAGATCGATCCGCAGTTTCCACCCAATGCTGGTTGTTGCAGCTGTCGGTGCAGCGCTGATTGCCTGTGGTATCGCGTCTCAGCTGATTATGTTCTACGTCTCTATTCGTGACCGTGAGCAGAACCGTGACCTGACCGGTGACCCATGGGGTGGCCGTACGCTGGAGTGGGCAACCTCTTCTCCACCGCCGTTCTATAACTTTGCCGTTGTGCCGCACATTCATGAGCGTGACGCATTCTGGGAAATGAAAGAGAAAGGCGAAGCGTACAAACAGCCAGCGCATTACGAAGAGATCCACATGCCGAAAACAGCGCTGCGGGTATGGTTATCGCCGCCTTCGCTACGGTATTTGGTTTCGCCATGATCTGGCACATCTGGTGGCTTGCGATTGTCGGCTTTGCTGGCATCGTGATCAGCTGGATTGTGAAGAGCTTTGATGGAGGACGTGGACTACTACGTACCAGTCCGTGAAGTTGAAATCCTGGAAAAACAGCATTTCGACGAGATTGCTAAAGCGGGGCTGAAAAATGGCAACTGATACTTTAACCCACGCGACTGCCCATGCGCATGAACACGGGCACCATGATACAGGGCCGATGAAAGTCTTCGGCTTCTGGATCTACCTGATGAGCGACTGCATTCTGTTCTGCTGTCTGTTCGCAACCTATGCCGTTCTGGTGAACGGCACAGCGGGCGGCCCGACCGGTAAGGACATTTTCGAGCTGCCGTTCGTTCTGGTTGAAACCGCACTGCTGTTATTCAGCTCCATCACCTACGGCATGGCCGCAATTGCCATGTATAAGAACAACAAAAGCCAGGTTGTCTCCTGGCTGGCGTTGACCTGGCTGTTTGGTGCTGGCTTTATCGGGATGGAAATCTATGAATTCCATCACCTGATTGCTGAAGGCTTCGGCCCGGATCGCAGTGGTTTCCTGTCAGCGTTCTTCGCGCTGGTTGGTACCCACGGTCTGCACGTGACCTCCGGTCTGATCTGGATGGCGGTACTGATGTTCCAGGTATCCCGTCGCGGCCTGACCAGCACTAACCGCACCCGTATCATGTGCCTGAGCCTGTTCTGGCACTTCCTGGATGTGGTGTGGATCTGTGTGTTCTCTGTTGTGTATCTGATGGGGGCGATGTAATGAGTCATTCAAACGATCATGGCGCTTCCCACGGTAGCGTAAAAACCTACATGACAGGTTTTATCCTGTCGATCATCCTGACGGTGATCCCGTTCTGGATGGTGATGAGCGGTACTGCTTCTCACGCGGCAATCCTGGGCACCGTCCTGGTTACCGCGGTAGTGCAGATTCTGGTGCATCTGGTTTGCTTCCTGCACATGAACACCAAATCTGATGAAGGCTGGAACATGACGGCATTCATCTTTACCGTGATTATCATCGCAATCCTGGTAGTCGGCTCCATCTGGATCATGTGGAACCTCAACTACAACATGATGGTTCACTAAGAGCGGCGAGTATGTTTAAGCAATACCTGCAAGTCACAAAACCTGGCATCATCTTTGGCAACCTGATCTCGGTGATCGGAGGGTTCCTGCTGGCCTCGAAAGGCAGCATCGACTACACCCTCTTTATCTACACGCTGGTTGGGGTGTCACTGGTTGTCGCGTCCGGTTGTGTATTTAATAACTACATCGACATGGATATCGACAGGAAGATGGAAAGGACTAAAAATCGGGTGCTGGTAAAAGGCCTGATGTCTCCTGCCGTCTCGCTGGTGTACGCCACCTTGCTGGGTATTGCTGGCTTTATGCTGCTGTGGTTCGGCGCTAACCCTCTGGCCTGCTGGCTGGGGGTGATGGGTTTCGTGGTGTATGTAGGCGTCTACAGCCTGTATATGAAACGTCACTCCGTCTACGGTACGCTGATTGGTTCTCTCTCCGGCGCTGCGCCGCCGGTGATTGGCTACTGTGCTGTCACCAACGAGTTCGACAGTGGTGCGTTCATCCTGCTGGCTATCTTTAGCCTGTGGCAGATGCCTCACTCCTACGCCATTGCGATTTTCCGCTTTAAGGATTATCAGGCAGCGAACATTCCCGTTCTGCCGGTGGTGAAAGGCATTTCAGTGGCGAAGAATCATATCACGCTGTACATCATTGCCTTTGCCATTGCTACGCTGATGCTCTCCCTGGGCGGCTATGCCGGATATAAATATCTGGTCGTTGCGGCCGCAGTGAGCGTCTGGTGGTTGGGAATGGCGCTACGCGGTTATAAAGTCGAAGATGACAAAGTCTGGGCGCGCAAGCTGTTCGGCTTCTCCATCATCGCCATTACCGCGCTGAGCGTAATGATGTCCGTCGACTTTATGGTGCCGGACTCACAAAGCCTGCTGACTTACGTGTGGTAATTCACACCGGTAAATAAAGGGGTGCTTCGGCACCCTTTTTTATTCCCGAAATCTATTAATTAAGTCTGTAGCATTTGTTAAATAACCCCTTGTTTACCCCGCCCCTTCCCCGCACTACACTATGGCCTGCTTTTGAATTGAGGTGGTAATGAACGATTATAAAATGACGCCAGGTGAGTTACGCGCCACCTGGGGGCTTAGGGACTGTTTTCCTCGCTGCGGATGCTTGGCATGTTTATGGTCCTGCCTGTTCTGACCACGTACGGTATGGCGCTGCAGGGGGCCAGCGAGGCGCTGATTGGGCCTTGCAATTGGTATTTATGGCTTAGCGCAGGCGATCTTTCAGATTCCGTTTGGCCTGCTTTCGGACCGTGTAGGCCGCAAGCCCTGATCGTTGGTGGGCTACTGATCTTTGTTCTTGGCAGCGTTATTGCCGCCCTCCTCCCACTCCATCCTGGGGAATTATTCTTGGCCGTGCCCTACAGGGTTCGGGTGCAATTGCCGCCGCCGTTATGGCTTTGCTGTCAGATCTCACTCGCGAACAGAACGTACCAAAGCGATGGCGTTTATCGGCGTCAGCTTTTGGCGTAACCTTTGCTATCGCCATGGTGCTTGGCCCGATCATTACCCATTCGCTCGGCCTGCACGCCCTGTTCTGGATGATTGCCGTACTGGCGACCATCGGAATCGCGCTCACGCTATGGGTCGTACCCGACAGTAAACATCACGTTCTGAACCGTGAATCCGGGATGGTAAAAGGCTGCTTCAGCAAAGTTCTCGTTGAGCCACGCCTGTTAAAACTGAACTTCGGCATTATGTGTCTGCATATCCTGCTGATGTCGACCTTTGTCGCCCTGCCCGGGCAGCTTGCCGCATCGGGCTTTCCTGCTGCTGAGCACTGGAAAATTTATCTGGTGACCATGCTGATCTCCTTTGTTTCTGTGGTGCCTTTTATTATTTACGCCGAAGTGAAGCGCAAGATGAAACGCGTCTTCGTGGGTTGCGTGGCGTTACTGCTGATTGCCGAAATTGTGCTGTGGGGGTCGGGCCCCGCATTTCTGGGAGCTGATCGCCGGTGTGCAGCTTTTCTTCCTGGCGTTCAACCTGATGGAAGCCCTGCTGCCGTCGCTGATCAGTAAAAGAGTCCCCGGCGGGATACAAAGGCACTGCGATGGGCATTTACTCCACCAGCCAGTTTCTCGGCGTGGCGATCGGCGGCGCACTCGGCGGCTGGGTGGACGGTTTATTCGACCTCCCCAAACCGTTTTCCTGGCGGGGGCGTTATTAGCGATGGTCTGGCTCCTGGTTGCCAGTACCATGAAAGAACCGCGCTATGTCAGCAGCTTGCGGGTAGAAATTCCAGAAGATGTCGAGATTAATGACGTATTAAAAGCGCGCCTGCAAACAACGAAAGGGGTAAGTGAAGTATTGATTGTCCCGGACGAACGCAGTGCTTACGTTAAAATTGACAGCAAAGTGACTAACCGCTTTGAAGTCGAGCAGGCGCTGCGCGAATCGCCGGCGTGCTAATTTTTTCTTGAGCCCCTTCTTAGGGGCTTTATTAAATACCGTGCATATTCATACCATTACGGTATTTAACGACCCCCTCACACCCTCTAAAAAGACAGAAACATCAGCGGCTTAATTTAAATCTGGGCGCTAATAACAAACAGGTTAATGTATTTTTGATCGCTTAAAGATGATGAGCGCAAATTAAAAAAAAGAGCCGTTTTACACGGCTCTTTTTTATTTATCCGACATGATTAATCGCGGAAGTTTTTTAAACTGGAAAGGTTGACCCAGATCGCCGCCGCGCACCAGCGCCATCACACCCTGCAGATCGTCGCGGGATTTGCCGGTAACACGAATCTCTTCGCCCTGGATTTGCGCCTGTACCTTCAGCTTGCTGTCTTTGATGAGCTTAACGATCTTTTTCTGCGTCGCGCTCTCAATGCCCTGTTTCAGTTTGGCTTCAACAAACCAGGTTTTACCGCTGTGAACGAAGGTTTCCGGCACATCGAGGGAGGTCCCTTCAATGCCGCGCTTCAACAGCTTGGCGCGCAGAATGTCCAGCAACTGTGTGACCTGGAAATCCGACTCGCTCAGTACCTTAATGGTCTTATTCGCGTCGTTCAGCTCAAAACTGGCCTCAACGCCACGAAAATCGAAGCGTGACTCAACTTCGCGGCTGGCGTTGTCCACGCCGTTACGTACTTCCTGGATATCAACTTCAGAAACAATATCGAAAGATGGCATCTTTTCTTCTCCCTTCACTTTTGTTGCGTTGCATAATACCCGCAACGAGGCATAACTCAACAGAAGCTTAGTTGTCGACGCTATACTACATGTTGTAACACCTGGCCAGTTGCAGGTGAGGAGGAACAATGAAAATTACCGTGCTCGGATGCGGGGCACTGGGACAACTCTGGCTCGCCGCGCTTTGCAAACAGGGACATGAAGTCCAGGGCTGGATGCGCGTGCCACAACCCTATTGCAGTGTAAACCTGATTGAAGAAGACGGGAGTATCTTTAACGAATCTCTTATCGCCAACGACCCTGATTTCCTGGCGCAAAGCGAGCTGTTACTGGTCACCCTGAAAGCCTGGCAGGTCTCTGATGCTGTACGCTCACTGGCGTCCACGCTTCCCCCTACTTCCCCGATTATGTTGCTCCATAACGGGATGGGGACCATTGAAGAGCTGAAAAGCGTTCCCCAGCCGCTGTTAATGGCCATCACCACCCATGCGGCCCGCCGCGACGGCAACGTGATTGTTCATGTCGCCAGCGGGATGACCCACATCGGCCCGGCCAGAGCGCAGGAGGGAGATTACAGTTATCTGGCGGATCGCTTCCAGCAGGTGCTACCGGATGTCGCCTGGCACAATAACATTCGCCCGCAGATGTGGCGCAAGCTGGCGGTGAACTGCGTGATTAATCCCCTGACCGCCCTGCTGGATTGCCCGAATGGTGAGCTTAAAAATCACCCGCAGGAAGTAGCAACCTTATGCGCTGAGGTCGCAGCCGTCGTGGAGCGCGAGGGCATTCACACCTCGGTTGATGATATTCGCTATTACGTTGAACAGGTCATCGAGAGTACCGCCCAGAACATCTCTTCGATGTTGCAAGATATCCGTGGGTTACGTCATACCGAAATTGACTACATTACCGGTTACCTGTTAAAACGCGCCCGCGCGCACGGTATCAGCGTGCCGGAAAAATATCCATCTGTATGAACAGGTTAAACGTAAGGAGAGTGAGTATGAGCGCGTCGGCACTGGTATGCCTCGCCCCTGGTAGCGAAGAGACCGAAGCGGTCACCACTATCGACCTGCTGGTTCGCGCCGGGATTAAGGTCACGACCGCGAGCGTCGCCAGCGATGGCAATCTGATCATCACCTGCTCGCGTGGGGTCAAGCTTGTGGCTGATGCCCCACTGGTAGAGGTCGCCGACGGTGATTACGACGTCATCGTGCTGCCGGGTGGTATTAAAGGCGCGGAATGTTTCCGCGACAGCCCGCTGCTGGTCGAGACGGTCAGGCAGTTCCACCATTCCGGGCGAATTGTTGCAGCCATCTGCGCAGCTGCGGCCACGGTGCTGGTGCCGCACAATATCTTCCCGATTGGCAATATGACCGGCTTCCCGACGCTGAAGGATAAAATACCCGAAGAGCAGTGGGTGGATAAGCGTATGGTCTGGGATCCGCGCGTAAACCTGTTAACCAGCCAGGGGCCGGGTACCTCGATTGATTTGCGCTGAAGATTATTGAGCTGCTGGTCGGGCGCGCAAAAGCGTATGAAGTGGCATCATCGTTAGTGATGGCGGCGGGAATTTATAACTATTACGAAGCGTAATGCATAAAAAAGCCGGGTGGCACGAGGTAAAAGCAAAACGGCAACCAAAGGTTGCCGTTTTTTATGTTTGCGCCCTCTCCTCGTGGGGAGAGGGTCGGGGTGAGGGCATCAGGCCGCACTCCCCTGCAATGAACTACGGGCGATACACCTTCACATTCGTAAAGCCCTGCTCGCGCAGATAGAGCGCCTGCAGACGGCTCATCACCCCGCGCTCGCACCACAGCAGATAGGTTTTGCTCTTATCCAGATCGCCAAATTTGGTGCTCAGCTTGTAGAACGGCAGCGAGGCCACTTCCACACCTTCCGGCTCAAACGGCTTCGCATCCTGCTCGTCCACAGAGCGGATATCCAGCCAGCACGTCGTCAGGACCGAAACCGTTCACGGTCTCAACTTCCACCACGTCCTGCTCGGTCTGCTGGGCGATTTCGCGGATATCAATGTTAGAGGCTTCGGCCACCACTTTCTCAAGGATGCTGAAATCGAAGTTTTCTTCTTCCGCTTCGATCTTCGCCTTCACCGCTTTCACGGTCGGGCTTTTTGAGATCACTCCGCAGTATTCCGGCATGGTGCGGGCGAAGTCTTCAGTACCGATTTCACGCGCCAGATCGATGATGTGTTCTTTGTCGTGTGAAATCAGCGGACGCAGGATCAGGGTATCCGACACGTTGTCGATCAGACGCAGGTTGGTCAGGGTCTGGCTGGAGACCTGGCCCAGCGCTTCGCCGGTTACCAGCGCCTGCACGCCATAACGCTCAGCCACTTTTGAGGCCGCACGCACCATCATGCGCTTCAGCACCACGCCCATCTGGCCGTCGTCCACTTTCTCGAGGATTTCGCCCACCACCGGCTCAAAGTTGATCGCCACAAAACGCACACGGTGGGAGCTGCCGAAGCGGTTCCAGAGATAATGGGCCACCTGACGTACGCCAATTTCATGCGCCGCGCCGCCGAGGTTAAAGAAGCAGTAGTGCACGCGGCAGCCGCGGCGCATCAGCATATAGCTGGAAACACCGGAGTCGAAACCACCGGAAATCAGCGACAGCACATCTTCCTGAGTACCGATTGGGAAGCCGCCGATACCTTCGTAGCGGCCTTTTACCAGCAGCAGGCGGTCGTTCTCGATTTCCAGATTAACGGTCACTTCCGGGTTGGTCAGACGCACACGCGCAGATTCAACGTGCTGATTCAATCCGCCGCCCACATAGCGTTCGACTTCAATGGAGCTAAACTCATGTTTGCCGCGACGCTTTGCACGTACGCAGAAGGTTTTGCCTTCGATCTGATCGCGATACTGCGCCAGCGCTTTTTCGAAGATGTCGTGCAGGGAAGTGAATGGAACATCTTCCACTTCCAGAATATGGTGGATCCCCGGAATACGGGTTAAGGCTTCTCGAATGTCCAGGCGCTTGTTTTCATCTTTAGCGCGGACTTCGACATGATCCAGTGACGCACGACGGCCAGCGTCTCGTCGTAATGCTTCAGAACGTTACGAATGTTCCCGGTTAAAATTTTAATAAAGCGCAAACGCACAGATTGGCTTTTGATGGTGATTTCCGGGAACAATTTAATGATAAACTTCATGGCGGCAATGTTTCTTAGGCAAGCAGTTAAGCTTGTAATGGAAAAGTACAGCAGCCCACATTTCCAGGGCTGCATCCAGGCGCAGAAGTATACCACCATCACGTGGCTCCTGTGCACATTGCGCGTTATTTGATAATTACCCTGAGTCCGATACCATATCAGGGATAAAAAACTGAGAGTCAGACATTCACTATGCCGAAGAAAAACGATGCACCCGCCAGTTTCGAAACTGCGCTGAGTGAACTGGAGCAAATCGTTACCCGTCTGGAAAGCGGCGACCTGCCGTTGGAAGAGGCGCTTAATGAATTCGAACGCGGCGTGCAGCTGGCGCGCCAGGGCCAGGTTAAACTGCAACAGGCGGAACAACGCGTGCAGATCTTGCTCTCCGATAACGAAGATGCTGCCACGACCCCCTTCACACCGGATGCCGAGTAGATGGACTTTTCGAAACAGCTTCAGGCTTGCGTCGGACGTGCTGACGACGCATTGCGCCGTTTTATCGCTCCCCAGCCTTTTCAGAACACTCCACTGGTTGAGGCCATGGCATTATGGCGCACTGTTAGGCGGCAAACGCCTGCGTCCTTTTCTGGTGTATGCACGGCGGAATGTTCGGGATCAGTGCCGATACGCTGGATGCGCCTGCCGCCGCGGTGGAGTGTATTCACGCTTACTCGCTGATTCACGACGATCTGCCGGCGATGGACGACGACGACCTGCGCCGCGGACAGCCGACCTGCCACATTAAATTTGGTGAAGCGAACGCCATTCTGGCAGGCGATGCCCTGCAAACCCTGGCATTCTCAATTCTGGAGCGATGCCCCCATGGTGGAAGTGGCGGATCGCGATCGTCTGGCGATGGTCTCCGAGCTGGCAATGGCCAGCGGCGTAGCCGGTATGTGCGGTGGTCAGGCGCTGGATCTGGAAGCAGAAGGACGTCAGGTTAATCTGGAACAGCTGGAGCGTATTCATCGCCACAAGACCGGCGCATTTGATTCGTGCAGCCGTTCGTCTGGGCGCATTGAGCGCGGGTGAGCAAGGTCGCAACGCCCTGCCTGTTCTGGATCGCTACGCAGAAAGTATCGGTTTAGCGTTCCAGGTTCAGGATGACATTCTGGATGTCGTGGGCGATACTGCAACATTAGGTAAACGTCAGGGTGCCGATCAGCAGCTTGGCAAAAGTACCTATCCCGCCCTTCTGGGCCTTTGAGCAAGCCCAACAAAAAGCCCGGGACCTGATTGCAGATGCCCGCCAGTCGCTTGAACAACTGGCCGCGCAGTCACTGGATACCTCGGCACTGGAAGCGCTAGCGGACTATATAATCCAGCGTGATAAATAACGAAAACACCACGATGAGTCTCTGATGAGTTTTGATATTGCCAAATACCCGACACTGGCGTTGGTTGACTCCACCCAGGAGTTACGTCTGTTGCCGAAAGAGAACCTGCCGAAGCTGTGCGACGAGCTGCGTCGCTACCTGCTCGACAGCGTCAGCCGCTCCAGCGGTCAATTTCGCCTCCGGGCTTGGCACGGTGGAACTCACCGTGGCGCTGCATTATGTCTATAACACGCCATTCGATCAGCTGACTCTGGGACGTGGGTCATCAGGCTTATCCGCACAAAATTCTGACTGGCCGTCGCGATAAAATCGGCACCATTCGCCAGAAAGGCGGCCTGCATCCGTTCCCATGGCGTGGCGAGAGCGAATACGACGTGCTGAGCGTCGGTCACTCTTCCACCTCTATTTCAGCCGGGATCGGGGTAGCCGTCGCGGCTGCCAAAGAGAACAAACAGCGCCGTACCGTCTGCGTCATTGGCGATGGCGCGATCACCGCCGGGATGGCCTTTGAGGCGATGAATCACGCGGGCGATATCAAACCAGACATGCTGGTGGTGCTCAATGACAACGAGATGTCGATTTCCGAAAACGTCGGGGCGCTGAACAACCACCTGGCGAACCTGCTCTCCGGTAAGCTCTACTCCAGCCTGCGCGAAGGCGGCAAAAAAGTCTTCTCTGGCGTACCCCCGATCAAAGAGCTGTTGAAACCGCACCGAAGAGCACATCAAAGGCATGGTCGTGCCTGGCACGCTGTTTGAAGAGCTGGGCTTTAACTACATTGTCCGGTGGATGGACACGACGTGCTGGGGCTGGTCTCCACGCTGAAAAACATGCGTGACCTGAAAGGCCCGCAGTTCCTGCACATCATGACCAAAAAAGGCCGGGGCTACGAACCGGCGGAAAAAGATCCGATCACCTTCCACGCGGTACCCAAGTTCGACCACACCAGCGGCTGCCTGCCAAAAAGCAGCGGTGGGATGCCGAGTTATTCTAAAATTTTCGGGTGACTGGCTGTGCGAAACCGCCGCCAAAGACAGCAAGCTGATGGCCGTTACCCCGGCAATGCGCGAAGGTTCCGGGATGGTCGAGTTTTCCCGCAAATACCCGACGCAATATTTTGATGTCGCCATTGCCGAGCAACATGCCGTGACCTTTGCCGCAGGCCTGGCGATTGGCGGTTATAAGCCGGTCGTGGCGATCTACTCCACCTTCCTGCAGCGCGCCTATGACCAGGTGATCCACGACGTCGCGATCCAGAAGCTGCCCGTGCTGTTCGCCATTGACCGCGCAGGCATTGTCGGCGCCGGACGGCCAGACGCACCAGGGCGCGTTTGATCTCTCTTTTTTACGCTGTTATCCCGGATATGGTGGTGATGACCCCAAGCGACGAAAACGAATGTCGCCAGATGCTGTTCACCGGCTATCACTACCAGGGATGGCCCAACGGCCGTGCGTTATCCGCGCGGTAACGCCGTGGGCGTCACCCTGGAGCCGCTGGCAAAACTGCCGATCGGCAAAGGTGTCGTTAAACGTCGCGGTGAAAAGCTGGCGATCCTGAACTTTGGCACGTTGATGCCAGAAGCGGCAAAAGTGGCAGAGTCCCTTAACGCGACCCTGGTCGACATGCGCTTTGTGAAGCCGCTCGATGAGGCCCTGATACTGGACATGGCATCACGTCACGAGGCGCTGGTCACCCTGGAAGAGAATGCAATTATGGGGGGAGCTGGCAGCGGCGTGAACGAAGTGCTGATGGCGAATCGTAAACCTGTACCCGTGCTGAACCTGGGCCTGCCGGATCACTTTATCCCGCAGGGTACGCAGGACGAAGCGCGCGCCGACATTGGTCTGGATGCCGCGGGTATCGAAAGCCCGCATCAACGCCTGGCTGGCATAATCCCTCCCCTTTCCGCTCCTGCTATGCTTAACGTTACGTTTTAAGTAATCAGCAGGAGTGGAACCATGCAATACAATATATTAGGAAAAACAGATCTTAAGGTTTCTCGTCTTTGTCTGGGCTGCATGACGTTTGGCGAGCCGGACCGGGGTAAGCACGCCTGGACGCTGCCGGAAGAGAGCAGCCGTCCGATCATCAAACCACGCTCTTGAGGGCGGCATTAACTTCTTTGATACCGCCAACAGCTACTCCGATGGCAGCAGCGAAGAGATCGTCGGCCAGGCGCTGCGCGACTTCGCTCGCCGCGAGGAAGTGGTGGTCGCCACCAAAGTGTACCATCAGGTGGGTGATCTGGCAGAAGGCCTCTCCCGGGCGCAGATCCTTCGCTCCATTGATGACAGCCTGCGACGCCTGAACATGGAATATGTCGATCTGCTGCAGATCCACCGCTGGGATTATAATACCCCGATTGAAGAGACGCTCGAGGCGCTGAATGACGTGGTCAGGGCGGGGAAAGCGCGCTATATCGGCGCCTCGTCGATGCACGCCGCCCAGTTTGCCCAGGCGCTGGCACTTCAGGAACAGCACGGCTGGGCGCCCTTTGTCACCATGCAGGATCACTACAACCTAATCTATCGCGAAGAAGAGCGCGAGATGTTGCCCCTGTGCTATCAGCACGGCGTGGCGGTGATCCCGTGGAGTCCGCTGGCGCGCGGGGCGGTTAACCCGTCCGTGGGGTGAAACCACTGCCCGCTCGGTATCGGATGAGTTTGGCAAAAACGCTGTATGACGAAACCGAAGCCAATAATGCGCAGATAGCCGAACGTTTAACAAGAGTTGCCGAGGGATCTCGGCGTAACGCGCGCTCAGGTGGCACTGGCATGGGTGTTGAGTAAGCGGGGAGTGGCAGCGCCCATTATCGGCGCATCGCGCGAAGAGCAGCTGGACGAGTTGATCAATGCCGTAGATATCACCCTGACCCCGGAACAGATCGCCGAGCTGGAGACGCCGTACAAGCAGCATCCGGTCGTGGGATTCAAATAAAAAAGCCCGGTGGCGCTTCACGCGTACCGGGCTTTTCAAAGTATCTGTAAGCCGGGTAAGGCGAAGCTGCCACCCGGCAATACACGCCGCACAGAACTATGCGAAGTGATCGTACCCTTTCCAGTCGAGCGTTACCGGCGAACCGTTCTGCACAAACTGCAATCCTTCGCTTTTCCGCATAATCTGGCCGATACAGGTAACCAGCCCCCAGATTAGCTAACGCCACATCCAGCGTGCCGCGGTTCAGCTCAGGAACGGTAAAGCACAGCTCATAATCTTCGCCGCCGGAGAGCGCCCAGCGCAACGCCTGATCTGGCTCCACGTGCCTGCGCATCGCCTCAGAGAGCGGGAACAGATCCAGGTCGATCCGCGCGCCTACGCCGCTGGCTTTCCAGAATATGACCCAGATCGGAGATCAGGCCCATCCGAGAGATCGATAGCAGAGCTGGCGCGATCTCGCAGCGCCTGGCCGTGCAGAATGCGCGGCGTCGGGCGCAGATGGCGTCGCACAAAGTACGCCTCATCATTCGCGTCCGGCACGGTTAACTGCTTCTGCAATATGGCCAGCCCTGCCGCGCTGTCACCCGGCGTGCCGGTGACATAAATCCAGTCGCCCGGTTTCGCACCAGAACGTTTTAACGCCCGCCCAGCCGGCACATAGCCGTGGATCGCCAGGGTCATCGACAGCGGACCGGCGGTAGTATCGCCGCCAATCAGCTGCATATCGTAATAGTTAAGCTGTTCAAACAGCGCGTCGCTAAAGGCCTCAAGCCAGCTTTCATCAACTTCAGGCAGGGTCAGCGCCAGGGTTAACCACGCCGGATCGGCCCCCATCGCCGCCAAATCGCTCACGTTCACCGCCAGCGCTTTATACGCCAGATCGGCAGGATCGATATCCGGCAGAAAATGATGACCACACACTAAGGTGTCGGTGCTGATGGCCAGCGTCTGCTTTTCGGGGATATTGAGAAGTGCACAGTCGTCGCCGATGCCGGTTTCCACATCGAGACGCGAGCTTCTGACTCGGTCAAAATAACGGGCAATCAGGGAAAATTCGCCACATGCCATACGTTATGCCTCAGCAAAGAAAATAAAAAAACCGGAGCACGCACCGCCCAAAGGCGACACGATACTCCGGCTTGCGGATCACTTTTTACGGGGACGGATCGCAGGTGCGGCTTTATCCAGCACGCCATTCACAAATTTGTGGCTGTCTTCAGCACCGAAGGTTTTCGCCAGTTCGATCGCTTCGTTGATGGCCACTTTGTACGGCACATCATCACGCTTCGACAGCTCAAACAGTGCGATACGCAGCACAGCTTTTTCAACCTGGCCAGCTCTTCGAGCAGACGGGACAGGTACGGCTTCATCAGACCGTCGAGATACGCGCTATTAGTCGCCACTCCCGACAGCAGTTCACGGAAGTACACGACGTCAACGTCTTTGACGTCTTGTTCCGCCAGGAACTGGTATTCAACATCAGCGATGTCGTTCTGGGACAACTGCCAGGAGTAAAGTGCCTGAACGGCACATTCACGGGCGCGGCGACGAGCAGCAGGTTTCACGGAATTCCCCTTACAAAAAAAATCAGGCCTTGATGGCTTTCAATACATTGATCATTTTCAAGCGCGGTCAGTGCAGCTTCTGCACCTTTGTTACCGGCTTTGGTGCCAGCACGTTCGATGGCTTGTTCAATACTTTCAGTGGTGAGTACGCCGAAAGCGACAGGAATTTCTGCATCCTGTGCCACGTGCGCCAGACCGTTGCTTGCGCCACCCGCAACATATTCAAAATGCGCGGTGCCGCCACGAATTACCGTACCCAGTGCGATAACTGCATCATACTTACCGGTTTTCGCCAGTGCGCCCGCTGCCAGTGGCAGTTCGTAAGCACCCGGAACCCAGACAACGGTAATGTTTTCGTCTTTCACCTGGCCGATACGTTTCAGGGCGTCAATGGCACCCTCCAGCAGGCTGTCGTTGATGAAGTTGTTGAAACGCGCAATGGTGATGGCGACGCGAGCGTCCGGGGTAGCAACGGCTGCTTCAATAATGTTCATACTCTTCCTTAACGGGTTCATTTGGTGGCCCCGCAGGGGGGCGGATTTTATCATAATATTTTTGCGCACTGCTTCCCTATTTAGGCAAGCCTTACGCGGTGGTCAGGTGGAGACACAGATCCGGCCCAACCGGGCGTATCTCGCTAAAGTTAAATGGCCGGAGCATCCGCCAGTTTTTCCAGCCCAGGTAACACGCACAGACCACGCGCGTCGCTGCCTAACAGTTTAGGCGCCAGATAGACGATCAGCTCGTCTACCAGCCCGGCCTGCAACAGCGCACCGGCCAGCGTCGGACCGGCTTCTACCCAGATACTGTTGATCTGCTGTTTACCCAGCAACATCATCAGCACCACTAAATCCACGTGCCCGTTATGCTCCGGCACCAGGATGCTGCGAACGCCTTCCGGCCAGCTGCGCTCATCTTCCTGCGTACGGGCAAACCAGGTTTCGCCCAGCTGCTGCACAATGCGGTGCTCAGGCGTCACGCTGTTCTGCCGGTCAACCACGATGCGCAGCGGCTGGCGTAAATTTTGTTGCGGATACAGCGTCTGCGTGTCGGCATTCAGCTCATCCCAGCGCACCGTCAAAGCAGGATCGTCGGCCAAAACGGTGGCATGGCTGGTGAGGATAGCATGGCTTTGCGCGCGCAGACGTTGCACATCGCGCCTTGCTTGCGGGGAGGTTATCCACTGGCTTTCGCCGCTGGCCATTGCCGTGCGGCCATCCAGCGAGGCACCCAGCTTCAGTTGGATATAGGGAAAACCGGTTCGCATCCGCTTGAGGAAGCCTTTGTTCAGGCGTTCGGCCTCACTCATCATCAGGCCATGACTGACTTCAATGCCCGCCTGCTGCAGGCGATACAGGCCACGACCAGCAACCTGAGGATTAGGATCCTGCATCGCCGCGACGACCCGTGAAACGCCCGCTGCAATAAGGGCATCGCAGCACGGCGGCGTGCGACCGTGATGGCTGCAAGGTTCCAGCGTCACGTAGGCCGTCGCACCGCGCGCCTTCTCGCCGGCCATGCGCAGGGCATGCACTTCGGCATGCGGCTCACCAGCACGATAGTGAAAACCTTCCCCGACGATCTCGCCATCTTTCACGATAACGCAACCCACGTTCGGATTGGGGTGGGTGGTAAACCGCCCGCGTTGCGCCAGCTTCAGCGCTCGCGCCATGTAAATCTCATCCTGCATGTGCTTAGTCCTGTAGGCGGGCGATCTCTTCACCGAACTCTTTGATATCTTCAAAACTGCGGTAAACAGAGGCGAAGCGGATATAGGCGACTTTATCGAGCTTCTTAAGCTGTTCCATGACCAGATTGCCGATCATTTTGCTCGGCACCTCGCGCTCGCCGGTGGCGCGCAGCTGAGTTTTGATATGGTTAAGCGCCATTTCGACGTCATCTGCGCTTACTGGCCGTTTCTCCAGCGCTTTTAGCATTCCACTGCGCAGCTTCTCTTCATTGAAGGGTTCGCGAACGTCGTTACTTTTGACGACGCGCGGCATCACCAGCTCCGCCACTTCAAAAGTGGTGAAGCGTTCGTTACATACCAGGCACTGACGGCGGGCGGCGTACGGATGAGCCTTCTCCCACGAGACGGGAGTCGATTACTTTAGTATCCACGGCGAGACAGAATGGGCAATGCATACGGTGTCCTGGCTATCGGGTTGACTGAACTCCATTTTACCCCGAACTGGGCTGACAACAAAGAAGGAGCGTTTTTGAGATAAAGGATCTATACGGCAGGGCCGCGTCGTTGACTACCCTTAGCAGAATCCGTTATTTCAGGGAAATAATTGCCATGACAAGACGTTACCTACATGTTCTGCTGCTGGGAAGCCTTTTTAGCCTCCAGCGCCTGTGCGCAGCAAAGCGAAGTGCGCCAGATGAACCAAAGCATCAGTTCATTGAAATACGACCATGAATAAGCTTAACCAGGAAACCGTCAAGATCACCCAGCAGAATGCGCTGAACGCGAAATCGACCAGCGGCGTCTATCTGCTGCCGGGATCGAATACGCCTGCCAGGTTGAACAGCCAGATCGGCACACTGCGCATGTCGCTGGTGAACGTCGCGCCAAACGCCGATGGCACCCGTGCCACGCTGCGCATTCAGGGGGAATCAAACGATCCCCTGCCGGCATTCAGCGCCACCGTTGAGTGGGGCCAGATCCAGGGCACCACCGACAGCTTCCAGGAGCTGAACGTTCAGACCCAGCTGATTAATGCACCGGCCAGCATTCTGGCACCCAGCGATGTCGACATTCCGTTGCAGCTTAACGGTCTGACGCCCGATCAACTCGGTTTTATCCGCATCCACGATATCCAGCCCGTCGCGCAATAATCCCCCAGCGGAACGTGGATCACGTTCCGCCCCCCTCTTTGGTTACAAACATTGGCAACAGAAATGTTTGCTATTACAATCCGCTCCGTTTAAAAATACGCAAACGTGAACGCAATCGATTACGTATGTGAGAGAACTGTGAAACAACACATATTTTTGTGAGCAAGGATTCCTATAATAGGCTCCCAGAAACACGAAATATTTAGAAACGCAATTCGCGCCTTTTTCACTCCCGTAAGGGATTTCAAATCAGTGGCATTATTATGAAAAAAACATTACTGGCAGCCGGTGCAGCGCTGGCGCTCTCCTCTACTTTCTCTGTTCAGGCAGCAGAAAACGATAAACCAGAGTACGTTTCCGACTGGTGGCACCAGAGCGTCAACGTCGTTGGCAGCTACCACACCCGTTTCGGACCACAGATCCGCAACGATACCTACCTGGAATACGAAGCGTTTGCCAAAAAAAGACTGGTTTGATTTCTATGGTTACATGGATGCACCGGTCTTCTTCGGTGGTAATACTGACGCGAAAGGTATCTGGAACCACGGTTCCCCACTGTTCATGGAGATCGAACCGCGCTTCTCCATCGACAAGCTGACCGGTACCAGCCTGGCCTTTGGTCCGTTTAAAGAGTGGTACTTCGCAAACAACTACATCTACGACATGGGCCGCAACAAGTCCGGTCGCCAGAGCACCTGGTACATGGGTCTGGGTACTGACATCGACACCGGTCTGCCGATGAGCCTGTCCATGAACGTTTATGCTAAATACCAGTGGCAGAACTACGGTGCAGCGAACGAAAACGAGTGGGATGGCTACCGTTTCAAAGTGAAATACTTTGTGCCAATCACCCAGCTGTGGGGCGGCAACCTGAGCTACATCGGCTTCACCAACTTTGACTGGGGTTCAGACCTGGGCGACAACGACTTCCGTGACCTGAACGGTAAGAAAGCGCGTACCAACGACTCTATCGCCTCCAGCCACATCCTGGCGCTGAACTACGATCACTGGCACTACTCTGTTGTGGCGCGTTACTGGCACAACGGTGGTCAGTGGAACGACGACGCCAGCCTGAACTTCGGCGACGGTAACTTCAGCGTGCGTTCTACCGGCTGGGGTGGTTACCTGGTTGTGGGTTACAACTTCTAAGTTGTGCCTGTAACGCCACCCGGCAAAAAAGCCAGCTCAAGAGCTGGCTTTTTTATTGCTTAACCTTCCGTAAAAAGTCCGCCAGCGATCGGTCTGCACCTTCGCTAAAGCGTCCTGTCCGTCATCGTGATATTCAGACACCTGTCGAGTCGGAAACAGCGATAGTCATCGCGCCGTTCACACCATGCTGCCAGCAGCCAGTGCTCGCCCCAGAAGAACAACCCCAGCGGCTGCACGTCGCGGGAAGAGAGGTGCCCGCTTTCATCACGATAGTGCAGTCCCAGCACCCGCTGAGCAGAGATCGCCTGATGAATCACATCGAAGCCGCTGCGGGAGTGGTGTTGCATGGCAATATCCGGGGCGTAGATCCGCGTCTGCTCGGCCTTGCGGCGGCTCTCCTCCGGCAGGATCGCCAGCACCTTTTCCTGGGCCGACTCCAGCTCACGCGACAGCGACTCCCCGCCCCAGGTTTTTAAGCAGGCGGATCGCCACCATCAGCGCTTCGGACTCCCTGTTGGTCAGCATCAGGGGCGGCAAGTCAAAGCCCGACATCAGTCGATAGCCGCTTCCCGCCTCCCCTTCCACCGGCACGCCAGAGAGCGATAGATCGCGGATATCACGATAAACCGTGCGTTCAGAAACGCCGAGCCTGTCTGCCAGATGCGCTGCTGTGGTCAGCCGCCTGCCTCGCAGGATTTGCACAATCTGAAACAAACGGTCAGCGCGTCGGGTCATTGTTTATTCGCTTTTACAGGTTGATGTCAGGCAGGTTGATGAAGTCCAACCCGGTTGCCTTCGCTGTCGGTAAACAGCGCAATGGTGCCAATACCGCGCGGCAGTTCCAGTGGGCCAAACACGCATGCCCCACCCGCTGACACCACACGATCCAGCGTTGCCGCCAGGTTATCAGTATGCAGATAAATAATAGCGCCCTGGGATGAGGGTGTAATGCCGTCAAATTTTGCCAGCGCGCCGCCGGTAGCCGGATCCTCATGAGGAAAAATGGCCAGCTCGGCAACGTCCATTGTCTCGCGCTTCAGCGCCACCTGCATCACCGGCTCGTAAATTTGATGGCACGATCCATATCCGCGACCGGAATTTCAAACCAGTTAATCACACTTTTCATACATCCTCCTGCCTGTTGTTTGGGTTCAGGAGGAGTGTATGACAGGCCTCCTGACAGCATACTGTCAGGAGTGTTTGTCAGGAGCAGATAAAAAAATCCCGGTCATCAGACCGGGATTTCGATAGCGCGCTACCTGTCTTACGGCAGGATAGAGGGGCTGATCCGCCCTTCTTTCTCGACCTTCTGCTGGAGCAGGTGCTCGCGCTTCATGCCAAGTTTCAGTGCCAGTGCCGAGGCGACGTAGATGGACGACGCCGTACCGATGGAGACACCGATCAGCATGGTCAGCGAGAAGCCTTCCAGAACCGGACCGCCGAAGAGGAACAGCATCAGGATCACCATCAGGGTAGTACCGGAGGTGATCAAGGTACGGTGCAGCGTCTGGGTCAACGACACGTTAAAGATTTCGTACGGCGTACCGCGACGGATCTTACGGAAGTTTTCACGGATACGGTCAGATACCACGATACTGTCGTTCAGTGAGTAACCGATAACGGACATCAGGGATGCCACGATTGTCAGGTCAACCTCAATGTGGAACAGCGACAAAATACCCATGGTAATCACTACGTCGTGCGCCAGGGCGATAACCACACCTGCCGCCAGTCGCCACTCAAAGCGGAAACCGACGTAGACCAGGATGGAGATCAACGCGACCAGCAGTGCCATCGCACCGGTCTGGGCCAGATCCGCACCCACGCTTGGCCCGACGAACTCAATACGCTTAACCGTCGCGCTCTGGCTGGTTGTTTTCGTTAATCACGTTAACAACCTTGCTGCCCAGCTCCTGACTGCCGTTAGCATCGTGTACGGGAGGCATACGTACCATGATGTCGCGGCTGCTGCCAAAGTTCTGCAGCAGCGGCTCTTCGAAGCCTGCTTTTTGCAGAGATTCGCGCATTCTGGTCCATATCGACCGGTTTTTCCAGGGAGATCTCAATCACCGTACCACCGGTGAAATCAAGGCCCCAGTTAAAGCCTTTCACGCCATAACGACGATGGACAGGATCAGCAGTAAACCTGAAATGCCGAAGGCCCAGTAGTCCCAGCGCATAAAGTCCCAGACTTTACGGCCGTAGTTCAATTGTTCAACAGTATATTCCTGTGCCACAACGCACTCCTCAGATAGACAGCTTTTTAACGCGCTTGCCGCCGTACAGCAGGTTCACGATGGCACGGGTGCCGACAATAGCGGTAAACATCGACGTTGCGACACCGAATACCGGTTGTGATCGCAAAGCCTTTGATAGCGCCAGTACCCACTGCATACAGGATAAGAACCTTAATCAGTGTTGTTACGTTCGCATCGAAGATGGAGCTGAAAGCACCTTTATAGCCTTCGTCAATCGCCTGCTGAACAGAGCGACCGTTGCTTAACTCTTCCTTGATACGTTCGTTAATCAGTACGTTGGCATCGACCGCTACCGCAAGGGTTAGAACGATACCCGCAATACCCGGCATGGTCAGCGTCGCCCCTGGCAGCAGGGACATGATACCGATGATCAACACCAGGTTCGCAATCAGCGCACTTGTCGCAATCAGACCAAACTTCTTATAGAAGAAGATCATGAAGACGATGGAGATCGCCAGACCTGCCAGACAAGCTTCCAGACCCTGGGTGATGTTCTGCATGCCCAGTGTTGGACCGATGGTACGTTCTTCAACGATCTGAATTGGCGCAATCAGCGCACCGGCACGCAGCAGCAGCGAAAGCTGACGCGCTTCGTTCGGGTTGTTGATACCGGTAATACGGAAGCTGTTACCCAGGCGAGACTGGATATTGGCGATGTTAATCACCTCTTCCTCTTTCACCAGAATGGCGCGACCGTTAGCGTCTTTTTTACCGCTGTCTTTGTACTCCACGAACAGGGTCGCCATCGGCTTACCGATGTTGTCCTTGGTGAAGTTAGACATGATGTTACCACCTGCGCTATCAAGCGAGATGTTAACCTGCGGCTGGTTGTATTCGTCCTGGCTGGAGGTCGAGTCGGTGATGTGGTCACCGGTCAGGATCACCCGCTTGTACATCACAACCGGCTGGCCTTCACGGGTCTGCTTCACTTCAGAGTCGCCCGGAACGCGGCCAGAGGCGACTGCGGACTGATCGACGTTGGTGTTCACCAGACGGAATTCCAGCGTCGCGGTTGCGCCCAGAATCTCTTTAGCACGTGCGGTATCCTGGATACCCGGCAGCTCTACCACGATACGGTCAGCACCCTGACGCTGTACCAGCGGTTCAGCTACGCCAAGCTGGTTAACACGGTTACGCAGGATGTTGATGTTCTGCTGAACCGCGTATTCACGCGCTTCTTTCAGACGCTCATCGGTCATCACCGCACGCAGCTGGTTGCTGCCCTGAGAAGAGAGCACCAGGTCGCGATGACGCTGGGTCAGGTAATCCATCGCCTGATCGCGGGCCTTGCTGTCGCGGAACGCGATGCTCATCCCGTAATTATCTTCCTTACGCACGGTGGTGTAAGGGATGCCTTTGTCGCGCAGATCGCTACGCAGGCTGTCGATGTTTTGTTCCTGGAGTTTGCCAAGCGCGGTTTCCATATCGACTTCCATCAGGAAGTGTACGCCGCCACGCAGGTCGAGACCGAGTTTCATCGGTTCCGCGTTGATAGAAGCTAACCAACGCGGCGTTGCAGGAGCAAGGTTCAACGCCACGACATATTTATCACCCATCACGCCCATCAGCGCTTCACGCGCGCGGAGTTGCGTGTCGGTGGAGTCGAAGCGAGCAAGAATAGCGCCCTCTTCCAGTGCCACAGACTTAGCGGTAATTTTTTCTTCTTGTAAAGTTTTCTGGACCTGGATCAGCGTTTGCTCACTGGCGGCGACACCGCGCGCGCCAGTGATTTGAACAGCCGGATCCTCACCATACAGGTTGGGAAGCGCATACAGCAGGCCGACGACAATGACGACGACCAGCATGATGTACTTCCACAAAGGATAACGGTTTAACACGGCAGTTCCCTTTGGGAAAAGTTAATTACAGCGCTTTCATGGTGCCTTTCGGCAGAACGGCAGCGACGAAGTCACGTTTGATCACTACTTCAGTGGTATCGTTCAGCGCGATAACGATGTAGCCGTTATCTGCAACTTTGCTCACACGACCAACCAGACCACCGTTAGTCAGCACTTCATCACCTTTAGCGATGGAGTCCATCAGCTTTTTGTGCTCTTTGGTGCGCTTCTGCTGTGGACGCAGGATCATGAAATAGAAGATCAGACCGAACACCACCAGCATCAGAATCAGAGACATCGGGCTGCCCTGCGCCGGTGCACCTGTTGCCGCTACCGCATCAGAAATAAAAAAGCTCATTAAAATTCCCTCATTAAATAAATTAATCAACGTTCAAAGGTGGGACTTCCCGACCCTGTCGTTGGTAAAAATCGGTCACGAAGCTCTCTAATTTACCCTCTTCGATAGCCTTGCGTAAACCAGCCATTAAGCGCTGGTAATAGCGAAGGTTATGAATCGTGTTGAGACGCGCGCCCAGTATTTCATTACAACGATCAAGATGATGCAAATAGGCACGAGAATAATTGCGACAGGTATAGCAATCGCACTCGGCATCGAGCGTGCTGGTGTCGCTTTTATGCTTCGCATTACGGATTTTTACCACGCCGTCGGTCACGAACAGGTGACCATTACGGGCGTTACGGGTCGGCATAACGCAGTCGAACATATCAATGCCGCGACGCACGCCTTCGACCAGATCTTCTGGCTTACCGACGCCCATCAGGTATCGAGGCTTATCTGTTGGAATTTGCGGGCAAACATGCTCCAGAATACGGTGCATATCTTCCTTCGGCTCCCCTACAGCCAGACCGCCGACAGCGTAGCCATCAAAACCTATCTCTACCAGACCTTTAACCGAGATATCGCGTAAATCTTCGTAAACGCTTCCCTGAATAATGCCAAACAGCGCATTTTTGTTGCCAAGGCCGTCAAAACGGTCGCGACTGCGCTTCGCCCAACGCAGCGACATCTCCATGGAGCGTTTAGCGTAATCCCAGTCGGCCGGGTATGGGGTACATTCGTCGAAGATCATCACGATATCGGAGCCGAGATCGTACTGAATCTCCATTGATTTTTCCGGATCGAGGAAGATCGGGTCGCCGTTGATAGGGTTACGGAAATGAACGCCTTTTTCAGTGATCTTGCGAATGTCACCGAGGCTGAAGACCTGGAAACCGCCAGAGTCGGTGAGGATTGGGCCTTTCCACTGCATAAAATCGTGCAGATCGCCGTGCAGCTTCATCACTTCCTGGCCCGGGCGCAGCCACAGGTGGAAAGTGTTACCGAGGATAATTTGTGCGCCCGTGGCTTCAACTTCTTCCGGCGTCATCCCTTTTACGGTGCCGTAGGTGCCCACAGGCATGAAGGCTGGCGTTTCTACTACGCCACGATCGAACACCAGACGGCCGCGGCGCGCGCGACCATCAGTGGTATCAAGTTCAAATTTCATTTTCATTCCTCTGTGCCAGAAAAACAGTCCGACACATTATTCTGGTACCGGAGAGTTATTCCCCGACACGTTCATTCAAAGCTTGCGGATTGTACGTGATAAACATCGCGTCACCGTAGCTAAAAAACCGATATTTTTGTTCTACCGCAGCCTTGTAGGCATTCATGGTGTTTTGATAACCCGCAAATGCCGACACCAGCATAATCAGCGTCGACTCCGGCAGGTGGAAGTTGGTCACCAGCGCATCGATTACCTGATATTGATAACCCGGGTAGATGAAGATTTGTGTGTCGCCGAAGAACGGCTCAATCAGATCGTTTTTGGCGGCCTGGGCAGCGCTCTCCAGCGAACGAACCGAGGTAGTGCCGACGGCAATGACGCGGTTACCGCGCGCTTTCGCTGCCAGAACCGCATCCACGACGTCCTGCGGCACTTCGGCATATTCGGAGTGCATGATGTGATCTTCAATGCTGTCTACCCGCACCGGCTGGAAGGTGCCCGCGCCCACGTGCAGGGTGACAAAAGCCAACTCCACGCCTTTCTCGCGCAGTTTTGCCAGCAGCGGATCGTCAAAATGCAGGCCCGCGGTCGGGGCAGCGACGGCACCCGGCTTCTGGCTGTAGACGGTCTGATACAGTTCACGGTCAGCGTCTTCATCCGGGCGGTCAATATACGGCGGCAGCGGCATATGGCCGATGCTGTTGAGGATATCCAGTACCGGACGCTCATCGTTAAACTGCACTTCAAACAGCGCGTCATGGCGCGCCACCATGGTGGCGTTAATGCTCTCGTCATCGCCCAGCAGCAGTTCCGCCCCCGGCTTTGGCGCTTTAGAGGCGCGAATATGTGCCAGAATACGTTTATCATCGAGCATTCTTTCGACCAGCACTTCGATCTTACCGCCGCTGGCTTTGCGGCCAAACAGACGGGCCGGGATGACGCGAGTGTTGTTGAACACCAGCAGGTCGCCCGGATTAAGCTTGTCGAGCAGGTCGGTGAAAGTCCCGTGCGTCAGCGCACCCGTCGGCCCATCCAGCGACAATAAGCGGCAGCTACTGCGCTCAGGCATAGGATAGTGGGCAATAAGGGACTCGGGTAATTCAAAGGAGAAATCGGCGACGCGCATGGCATATACTCGTGACTTAAAAACAGGCGGCTTAGTCTAGTGCTCACACCTCTTTGCTGCAACAACTAGCCGACACCGGATAACGAATCGCATGAATTTTCTCGCTCACCTGCACCTCGGCCCATCTCGCTGACAGCTCTCTTTCCGGCAATCTGCTGGCCGATTTTGTGCGTGGCAATCCCGCCGAGGATTACCCCGCTGACGTAGTGGAAGGCATTTTTATGCACCGCCGGATCGACGTCATGACCGACAACCTGCCTGAAGTAAAAGAAGCCAAAGAGTGGTTCCGCCCGGAAACCCGCCGGGTCGCCCCTATTACGCTCGATGTCATGTGGGATCACTTCGTCTCTCGCCACTGGGAACAGCTCTCTCCCGACATGCCGCTGCCAGAATTCGTCCGCTATGCCCACGCCCAGGTGGCAATCATCCTCCCGGATTCGCCGCCGCGCTTTGTGAATCTGAATGATTACCTGTGGTCAGAGCGCTGGCTCGAACGCTATAGCGATATGGACTTTATTCAGCGGGTACTGAATGGGATGGCCAGCCGCCGTCCTCGTCTCGACGCCCTGCGCGACTCCTGGCAGGATCTGGATGCCCATTACGATGCCCTTGAAAGCCGTTTCTGGCAGTTCTACCCGCGCATGATGGAGCAGGCGAGATATAAGCTGCTTTAATGTGAATGTGATTGATAGGTAAAAGCTGGGTTAACGATTGTCAGCGCCTCTTTGTCTTTCGCGCGAGGACTCTCTATACTGGGCCGCGTTGCGTTCCAAATAACCTTAGTAATCACAGGAGAATCATATGGTTCTGGTAACTCGTCCGGCCCCGGATTTTACAGCAGCAGCTGTACTGGGCAGCGGTGAAATCGTTGAAAACTTCAACTTCAAACAGCATACCAACGGTAAAGCCACCGTTCTGTTCTTCTGGCCAATGGACTTCACCTTCGTTTGCCCGTCTGAGCTGATTGCTTTCGACAAGCGTTACGAAGAATTCCAGAAGCGTGGCGTGGAAGTGGTTGGCGTCTCCTTCGACTCTGAGTTTGTCCACAACGCATGGCGTAACACCCCTGTCGACAATGGCGGCATCGGTCCAGTGAAATACGCGATGGTTGCGGATATCAAACGCGAAATCCAGCAGGCTTACGGTATCGAGCACCCGGATGCGGGCGTTGCCCTGCGTGGTTCCTTCCTGATCGACGCTAACGGTATCGTGCGTCACCAGGTGGTGAACGATCTGCCACTGGGTCGTAACATCGATGAAATGCTGCGTATGGTTGACGCGCTGCAGTTCCACGAAGAGCACGGTGAAGTGTGCCCGGCTCAGTGGGAAAAAGGTAAAGAAGGTATGGCCGCGTCTCCAGCAGGCGTTGCGAAATACCTGACCGAAAACGTATCCAGCCTGTAATCGGCACGGTTTACGAAAAGGCCCGCAAATGCGGGCCTTTTTTATTGGCGAGCCTCATGCCCGTAGGCGCTACGCTTGCCGGGCCTGGATGATACGCAGTACCGCCCGGCAGTGAAGATTAATGCCCGAACCAGACGGAAGCCGAGATCGCTGGCAGAGAGAGCACACCCTCCTGCGCCACGCCTTTCCCCTCTTTCAGTTGCCACTGTTTAACGTTCAGCAGCGGCGAATCGTCTATTACCACCTCACAGGCATCGCCCCGGTTAATAGCCACCAGCACCCGCTGCTGGTTGTAGAGACGCATAAACACCACCACATTGTCGTGAGCGTAGACGACCTGGCAGCCGCCATAGCGCAGCGCCTGGCTCTGTTTACGCAGTTTAATCAGCCGCTGATAGAGCGTGAACAGCGCCGGATCCTGTTTTTCAGCCTCCCACGGGAAGGTCTTGCGGCAGAAGGGATCGTTATTGCCATCCAGCCCCACCTCATCCCCGTAGTAAATGCAGGGTACGCCCGGCCAGGTAAACAGCCAGGTGACCGCCAGCGGCAGGCGCGCCACGTCTTTGCCGAGCAAAGACTTAAAGCGCGCGGTGTCATGGCTGTCGAGCTGGTTGAACATGCGGAGCTGCTGCTGATGTGACAGGCTGGCGCGGTAGTTATCCATCCACTTCATGCAGGTTTCCGCGTCGATCAGCTGCGGATCGTAGGAGATATCGGTATTGGCGAGGAAGCCCCACAGCGGGAAGGTGAAGCCGCGGTAGTTCATCGCCGAATCTTCCGCGTCGTTCTGCAACCACTGGCGGGCATCGCCAAAGTGCTCGCCAAAGACGAAGGCATCGGGCCGGGCCTGCTTCGCGGAACGGGTGATCCCGGCCACATGTTGCAGGTTGTTCCGCGCTCCGCCCGCCTCGCCAAGCATATGCACCACATCCAGCCGCCAGCCGTCCATATTCCACGGGGCTTTTAGCCAGTGACGAACAATACTGTCTTCGCCGCCGTAGATCTCCTCCACCAGCGTGGGTGACTGGTAATCCAGCTTCGGTAAGCTGGCGTAGCCCAACCAGTCGAGGGCGCGGCCTTCGTCGTCAAAGCTGTACCAGGCCCGCTGGGGCGAGTCCGGGTTATGGCAGGCACCGCCTGTCCCACGGTTGTGGCGGTCGAACCAGGCGTGAGAATCACCGCTGTGGTTAAACACGCCGTCCAGGATCAGGCGCATCCCTTCCCGGTGGGTATTTTCCCGCAGGCGTAACAGGGCCTCGTCGCCGCCAAACTGCGCATCCACGTGGCGATAATCTTCGGTGTCGTACTTATGCACGCTGGGGGCAACAAACACCGGGTTAAGGTACAGCGCCGTGACGCCCAGTTTTTTCAGATACGGCAGCTTCTCGCTAATGCCGTCGAGATCGCCGCCGTAAAAGGTGGAGCCACCTGCCTGGGCAGTGACCGGCTCATCCCATTCATGGAAGATTGTCTCGTGACCGGCGGCGTGGTGATAGTAGGTTTTATCCCTTGCCGGGTTGCGCTGCTGGCTGCGGGCAAAGCGGTCCGGGAAAATCTGATAGAAGACCTGCTCAACCACCCACTCAGGCCCGGCATCAGGATAATCGACGGCGAACTGCTCCAGCCGGGCGGGTGGAAAACGGCTGAACCCTTGCGGGGTAAACCACAGCTGACGGTTATGCCAGAGCATTTTAAAGCTGTAGCGGTGCCGCGGCTGCCCTTTCGCTGCGTCAATGGTCGCACGCCAGGCGGTCACGCCGGGTTGCGGCTGGCTGCGCACCTTATGCATCGGCAGCGAGGTCTCTTCATTATCGAATTCAGCGCGCAGCGTGACCCGCTCAGGCAGCTGCTCACCCGTCAGCCACAGCGTAATGACAAGTTTATCGTTGTTTTGCTTAACAAATGGGGCAACCGGCAGGTGCCATGCATTCAACATCTCTTATCCCCTATCCCAGAAATGAGGTCACCTTGCCACAGGGTAGTTGATGTTCACTCATCGCGAAGCGGTTTATTGGGGGAGGAGAAAGGGGGAGGAGAAAAATGCCCGGCGTTTGCCGGGCATTCTGATTACTGCACTTCTGCTAACTGACGCTCGCGGCGGCGTTTGAACACCCAGCCCACCAGCAGTAAGGCAATCCACGCGAAGCCAACATACAACGAGATGCGGGTTTCCGGGTGGTAACCAATCAGGCCGATAATAAAGACCAGGAAGATCAGGCCAGCGACGGTGCTTGCCACGCCGCCCGGCACTTTAAACTTCAGCGCTTTCACCTCTTCAGGCGTCAGACGACGACGGAAGCCAATCTGCGACATCAGAATCATGATCCACACCCAGACGGTGGCGAAGGTCGCCAGCGAGGCGATCACCAGGAAGACGTTCTCCGGCATGATGTAGTTCAGATAGACCGACAGCAGCAGCGCAACGGTCATTACCAGCACCGTCACCCACGGCGTGCCGCGGCTGGAGGTTTTGGCGAAGGCCTTAGGCGCACTCCCCTGCTCTGCCATGCCGTGCAGCATACGCCCCACGCCAAAGACGTCGGCGTTAATGGCGGAGAGAGATGCAGTCAGCACCACAAAGTTAAGGATGCTGGCGGCAAAGGTGATCCCCAGGTGCTGGAAGGTGAGTACGAACGGGCTACCGTTGGTGCCAACCTGGTTCCACGGGTAGATAGACATGATCACAAACAGCGTGCCCACGTAGAAGACCAGAATACGCATCGGTACCGAGTTGATGGCGCGCGGGATAGACTTCTCAGGATCTTTCGCTTCACCGGCGGTAATGCCGATGATTTCAATCCCACCGTAGGCGAACATCACCATCTGCAGCGACATCACCATGCCGATCCAGCCGTTGCTGAAGAAGCCGCCGTTACTCCAGAGATTGTGTATCCCGGTCGGTTGTCCGCCGTTGCCAATCCCCCAGATGATAATGCCAATACCGGCGGCAATCATGATGATGATGGTGGCGACTTTAAAGAAGGAGAACCAGAACTCCAGCTCGCCGAACACCTTCACGCTCATCAGGTTGATGGCGCAGATGATCAGCACCACGCTAAGGACCCAAACCCAGTGCGGCACCGTCGGGAACCAGACGCCCATGTAAATGCCGAAAGCCGTGACATCAGCAATGGCCACAATCAGGATTTCGAAGCAGTAGGTCCAGCCGGTGATATACCCGGCAAGCGGGCCTAAGTTTTCCTGGGCATAGCGGGAGAAGGAGCTGGCCGACGGGTTATGAACGGACATCTCCCCCAGCGCACGCATAATGATGTAGGCGGCAACACCGCCGATAAGATAGGCCAGCAGAACGCTGGGACCGGCCATTTTGATGGCATCTGCCGAGCCATAAAAAAGACCGGTGCCGATTGCAGAACCCAGCGCCATAAAGCGGATATGGCGGGCGCTTAATCCACGCTTGAGTTTGTTAGTGCTTTCCATTTGTTGTCATGCCATTCAGACTAAAAAAAACAAAAAACCACGGGGCATTACGCCCCGTGGTTTAACATTCAGCCGTTGATTAGTGCGCGTTCGATGTAACCTGGCGCCCTGCAGCACGATCCCAGATAATAGCCAGTACCAGTGCAACAACGGTAGGCATCAGCCAGGCCAGACCTTGTTCAGACAGCGGCAGACGCTGTGTCCAGGCGGGCAGCATGGCGCTGATTGCCGATGCCTTAATCCCGTCAAGCATACCAAAAAGCAAGCTGATAAACATGGCCGGGGCGATAATTCGTGTGGAATTATTCCACCAGCCGCGGGTGAAGCTCAACACCACCAGCACGATGCACGGCGGGTAGATGGTGGTCAGCACCGGAATGGAGACCTGAATAAGGTGGCTCAGACCCAGGTTCGACACCGCCATCGAGAAGCCGCCAAGGATAAACACCAGCGTACGATAAGAGAGCGGAACGTACTGCGCAAAGAACTCCGCACAGGCACAGGTCAGGCCAACCGCAGTCACCAGACAGGCCAGGAAGATCAGGATAGCCAGCATCATGCTGCCCGCGCCGCCAAAGGTATGCTGCACGTAGGCATGCAGAATGGCCGCACCGTTCGCGCCCTGGTCAACCAGCACGCTGCTGTCGGAACCCAGACGGAACAGCGCAAGATAGAGCAGTGCCAGCCCCGCGCCCGCCATCAGGCCAGCCCAGACGGTGTAACGGGTCAGCAGACGCGCTTCGGTCACGCCACGGGAACGCGCAGCGTTAACGATCACGATACCGAACGCCATCGCACCCAGCGTATCCATGGTCAGGTAACCATTCACAAAACCGTTAGAGAAGGCTGCGTTTTGATACGCTTCGGTGGCCGAACTCAGCGGGCCTGCAGGCCAGATAATTGCCGCAATCGCAAGTACCAGCAGCGCCAGAATCTTCATCGGGGCCAGGAAGTTGCCCACGGTATCCAGCAGCTTGCCAGGATAGAGCGACACCAGGATCACGATAGCGAAGTAGACCAGGCTGTAGATAAACAGCGGCAGCGGGCCGTCACCGGTCAGCGGGGCGATCCCCACTTCGAAGGAGACGGTCGCGGTGCGAGGGGTCGCGAACAGCGGACCGATCGCCAGATAGCAGACCACGGCCAGCATCACGCCAGCCACTTTGCCAATCGGCGCGCTGAGGCTATCGACGCCGCCGCCGACTTTCGCCAGCGCCACGACGGTCAATACCGGCAGGCCCACAGCGGTGATCAGAAAGCCGATCGCTGCAGTCCAGACGTGTTCACCTGCCTGCAGGCCAACCATGGGTGGGAAGATGATGTTGCCTGCGCCAACGAACAGCGCAAATGTCATAAAGCCCAGTGCGATGATATCGCGCGATTTCAGTTGATGGGTCATAAAACCTTACTGCCTGTGGATGTGGTGTTGAAAACGTTGAATTTTTCGCTATCCCATGCGGAATAAAACAGCGGAAAAAATGTGCAATTTCAGCGGGAAATGCTTCCCTGCTGCCGTGGTCAGGAATAATTTTTCGATTTACCACGCAAATACAGTCTGTCCGACAATATCAGGACGGCAATTTAAACGCTTATAACGTTTAAAGGCAATATGGGATCGCAAAACCAGAACAATATGCCAGGTTGAAGTTAACACCTGGAACATTACACCATTTATAAGAAAAACCCATGGCTAATCATGCGAACAAAAAAGCATCAGGCGTATAAAATTTATTCGCGCTTCGGTTGACTGCAAAGCAAACAGGCCAGCTTACGCTGGCCTATGGCAATATCTGATTACAGTCGGGGCGTCAGGCGCTGTTACTGGCAATTAAACGTTCCGGGATCACGAAGCTGAAACGCGTGCTTTTGCCCGGCGTGCTGACAATATCGAGACGGCTGTCGTGGTGATTGATGGCATGTTTAACGATAGCCAGCCCCAGCCCACTGCCGCCCGTCTGGCGGGAACGGGCTTTATCCACCCGATAAAAACGCTCGGTCAGACGAGGAATATGCTCCGGGCCAATGCCAGGGCCGTCATCCTCGACGCTGAACTCCGCCCCCGTAGGCACATGCTGCCAGCGCACGGTGATGTGTGTGCCTGCCGGCGTGTGATTCACCGCGTTATAGACCAGGTTGGAGATGGCGCTGCGCATTTCATCGGTACTGCCGCGCACTTTGAGAGTGTTATCCACCTCGAAGGTGAGCTGATGCTGCTGCTGGCTTAGGGTTTGCGCCTCTCGCTCTAGCATCCGCAACATCATCGGCACATCGATAGTTTCATTGAGCGCCAGGGTTGGTGCGGCCTCTATACGGGAAAGGGTCAGCAACTGCTTGACCAGCCCTTCCATCCGTTGCGTCTGCTCGCGCATGGTCTGCAACGCTTTTTCCCGCGGCGCGCCCTCCAGAGTCTGCTCCTGCATCATCTCCAGATAGCCCTGCAACACCGTCAGTGGGGTGCGTAATTCATGGCTAACGTTGGCGAAGAAGTTGCGCCGCGCCCCTTCCAGCTGGTGCATTTGCGTCACGTCGCGCGCCACCATCAGCCACTGCTTGTCGCTGTAGGACATCACGCGGATCTCCAGATGACGACCGTTGTTCATCACCAGATTATGTGGGCGGGTAAAATCGCGTTTTTTTCAGATACTGGGCAAAACTCGGGGTAACGCAGCAGGTTGAGGATGTTCTGTCCATTATCGTCTGGCCAGCGCAGGCCCAGCAGCTGTTGCGCCAGTCCGTTACACCAGAACATTGCCCCTTCTTCGGTGGTGAGCACCACCGCATCCGGCAGGGATTCCGCGCCGCTGCGAAAGCGCTTGATCAGATTGCCCAGCTCGCGTCGGCGCTTTTTATTACGCATCTGCATCTGGTGCAGGCCATACAGCAGAGGTTCCCAGCTACCGCTTCCCGGCGGAGGGGTCATGCTTCTGTCTACCCACAGCCACCATGACAGGCGAAGCAGATTCCAGAAGTGCCAGATCAGCAATCCGGTGATTGCCGCCAGCAAAAACCAAGGTAAATAACCGAAAACAGCCCCGAGGATCAGGGCCGGAATACAGCAAAGTACCAGTTCAAAACAGAGCCTTTTCCATGACAGACGTTCCAGCACGCGTCACACTCCTGTGATTGTTCAGAAACGGGTGGAGAAACGATAACCCGTGCCGCGGACGGTCTGTACCATACGATCGTGACCGCTGGTTTCCAGCGCCTTACGCAAACGACGAATATGAACATCCACCGTCCGGTCTTCAACATAGACGTTTGTGCCCCAGACATTATTAAGCAGCTGCTCGCGGCTATATACGCGTTCCGGGTGGGTCATAAAGAAGTGCAGCAGTTTGAATTCTGTCGGCCCCATATCGAGGGGATTTTCACCGGTCATGACGCGGTGCGAGGTGGGATCCAGGCTCAGGCCCTGCATCTCAATCACCTCTTCGACTGCCATCGGTGAAATACGGCGCATGACCGCCTTGATACGCGCCACCAGCTCTTTCGGGGAGAAAAGGTTTGGTGATGTAAGTCATCCGCGCCGGTCTCCAGGCCGCGAACGCGATCTTCTTCTTCGCCACGGGCAGTCAACATCATCACCGGATATCGCGGGTTAAAGCTTCACGTTTGATATGTTTGATGAATTGCAGACCAGAGCCGCCGGGCAACATCCAGTCGAGCAGGATCAGATCGGGCCAGGGTTCGTTGAGCTGATTTACTGCGCTGTCGTAATCTTCGGCTTCTACCGGTTGAAAGCCATTTTGTTCGAGCACGAAACAGACCATTTCACGAATGGGTGCTTCATCTTCTACGACCAGAATACGTCTCGCCATACTTAGCCCTGTCTTATTTAGGTTACATGTTTGTAATACGGCGTCATTATGCGTCAGATTTATGACAGATTTATGAAAAAGACGCCCAACAATAAAGGCAAACCGTTGTTTTCTGGTCGCCCTGATTGTAGCGGTTATCTTCCTTCCCCTGAATGTTTATAATCCCGCTTACATTTTTTTGCCACGGATCTGTTATGCGCATACTTCACACCTCGGACTGGCATCTGGGACAGAACTTCTACAGTAAAAGCCGCGCCGCCGAACATGAAGCCTTCCTCAGCTGGCTGCTTGAGATGGCGCAAACACACCAGGTGGACGCCATTCTCGTGGCCGGTGACATTTTCGATACCGGATCGCCGCCGAGCTATGCGCGAGAGCTGTATAACCGTTTCGTGGTGAACCTGCAAAAGACCGGGTGCCATCTGGTGATTGTGGCCGGTAACCATGATTCCGTGGCCACGCTGAATGAATCCCGTGAAATCCTGGCCTTCCTCAACACGACCGTGGTCGCCAGCGCCGGACATGGGCCACAAATTCTGCGCAAGCGTGACGGTACACCAGGGGCGGTGCTGTGCCCTATTCCGTTCTTACGCCCCCGCGACGTGATGAAAAGCCAGGCGGGTCTTTCAGGGATCGAGAAACAGCAGCAGCTGTTAACGGCTATCACCCATTATTACGCCGATCAATATACCGCCGCCTGCCAGCTGCGCGGCGACAGCGTCCTGCCGATCATTGCCACCGGGCATCTTACCACCGTGGGTGCCAGTAAAAGTGACGCGGTACGTGACATCTACATCGGGACGCTGGATGCCTTCCCCGCGCAGCACTTCCCGGCGGCCGACTATATTGCGCTGGGCCACATCCACCGCGCACAGAAGATTGGCGGCTGCGAGCATATTCGTTATTGCGGCTCCCCTATTCCCCTCAGCTTCGATGAAACCGGCAAAAGCAAATGCGTGCATCTGGTGAGCTTCGATCACGGCAAGCTCAGTGCCGTCGAATCCCTGGACGTGCCCATTACCCAGCCGCTGGCGGTACTGAAGGGCGATCTGGCGGCCATTGCTGCCCAGCTGGAGCAGTGGCGCGGCGTGAAGCAGACGCCTCCCGTCTGGCTGGATATCGAAATTGCCACCGAGGAGTATCTGCACGACATGCAGCGTAAAATTCAGCACCTGACGGACGATCTGCCGGTGGAGGTGCTACTGGTGCGGCGCAGTCGCGAGCTGCGCGAGAAACTCCTCGCCAACAGCCTGCGTGAAACCCTCAGCGAGCTGCGTGTGGAGGAGGTCTTTGAGCGCCGCCTGGCGCAGGAGACCCTCGACGACGCACAGCGGGCAAGGTTAAACGAGCTGTTCAGCCATGCCCTGCATGCCCTGGATAACGAGGAGGATAACGCATGAAAATTCTCAGCCTGCGCCTGAAAAACCTCAACTCACTCAAGGGCGAATGGAAAATCGACTTTACCGCCGAGCCATTCCTCAGCAACGGCCTGTTTGCCATCACCGGCCCCACCGGTGCCGGGAAAACCACCCTGCTGGATGCCATCTGCCTGGCGCTGTACCACGAGACGCCACGCCTGAATACGGTCTCACAATCGCAAAACGATCTGATGACCCGCGACACCGCCGAATGTCTGGCGGAGGTGGAGTTTGAAGTCAAAGGAGTAGCCTATCGCGCTTTCTGGAGCCAGAACCGGGCGCGCAATCAGCCGGACGGCAATCTCCAGGCTCCGCGCGTGGAGCTGGCCCAGTGCGAAGACGGCAAAATCCTCGCGGATAAAGTGAAGGATAAACTGGAGCTTGTCGCCTCCCTGACCGGCCTGGACTATGACCGTTTTACCCGCTCGATGCTGTTATCCCAGGGGCAGTTTGCCGCCTTCCTCAACGCCAGGCCAAAAGAGCGCGCCGAGCTGCTGGAGGAGCTGACCGGCACCGAAATTTACGGCCAGATCTCGGCGATGGTGTTTGAAAAACATAAAGCGGCCCGCAGCGAACTGGAGCGGCGTGAAGCCCAGGCCGCCGGGGTGGTGTTACTCAGCGAGGAGCAACAACAGCAGCTTCAGCAAGGTTTGCAGGTACTTACTGACGAAGAACATCAGCTTCTGGCCCAACAGCAGGCGCAGCAGAAAGATTATCACTGGCTGACCCGCCACGATGAGTTATTGCGCGAGCAGCAGCAGGCGATGGCCGCGCAGCAGCAGGCGCAGCAGGCCCTGACCGACGCGACTCCCGAGCTGGAAAAGCTGCATCTGGCCCAACCTGCCGCGCTGCTGCGCCCACAGTGGGAGCGGCAGCAGGAGCAGACCGCCCGCCTGGCACAAACAGAACAGCAGATGCTGGATGTGAATACTCGCTTACAGTCCAGCGAGGCGCTGCGCGCCAGGATCCGCACCGGGGCGTTGCGGGCGCGCGATCAACTGCAAACCGAGTTCACCACTCTGACGCAGTGGCTGACCGACCACGACCGCTTCCGTCAGTGGGGTCAGGAGATGGCGGGCTGGCGGGCGCACTTTGCCCAGCTGAATCGCGATAAAACGCAGCTCGCGACGCTGACCCGCCGTATCGCGGAATTACGCCACAAGCTGGCGGCCTTGCCGGAAAACACGCTCACGCTCACGGCGGAGCAAGTCGCCGCCGAAATGGCGCTGCAAACCCAGTCCCGTGCGGCGCGCCAGCGTCTGACCACCCTGCACGCCCGTTATCAGCCCCTGCAAAAGCGACTCAGCCAGAATGGCGAAAGTGTGCAAAAGGCGCAGAGTGAGCTGGCAAAGCTGAACGACGTGCTAACCCTGCGCCGCCAGCAGTACAAAGAGAAAAATCAGCACTACCTTGATCTCAAACTGTTATGCGAGCAGGAAGAGAAGATCAAAAAGCTGGAGAGTTATCGGGCTGAACTCGAGGCCGGCAAACCCTGCCTGCTCTGCGGCTCCACCGAACATCCGGCGATCGCCCAGTATCAGGCCTTGGCGCTTACCGAAAACCAGCGTCGCCGGGAGGCGATGGAAAAAGAGGTCGCCGCCCTCAAAGAGGAAGGCCTGCTGGTGCTGGGTCAGGTGAATGCCCTCACCACCCAGCTTCAGCGGGAAACCACCGAGGCGCAGACGCTGGCCCAGGACGCGCAGGTGCTGACTGAGGAGTGGCAGAAGGTATGCGCTTCCCTGACGGTGAGTCTGAATATTGAGGACGATATCGCCCCCTGGCTGAATCAGCAGGAGCAGTACGAACAGCAGCTTTACCAGCTTAGCCAGCGCCTGACGCTGCAAAACCAGCTAAGCGAAGAGGAAGCCCAGGAACAAAGCTATCACCAACAGCTGACGGCAACGCGCACCGCCATGGAGACCTCGCTTCAGGCGATGTCGCTGGCGATGCCTGATGACGGTGCGGAGTCAGCCTGGCTCGTTGAACGTGAAAAAGAGTCGCAGCACTGGCAGGCACAGCAATCTGAGCATAGCGCCTTGCGGGAACGCATCACTGCGCTGGCACCGCTGCTGGAGACCCTGCCGGCAGTGGAGTCGGATGAAGCAGAAACCGTTATCCCGGCGAACTGGCGCGACATCCATACCGAATGTGTCTCGCTACAGAGCCAGCTTGCCACCCTGCAACAGCAACACAAACTGGAAAGTGAACGTCTGCAGCACGCTCAGGCGCAGTTTGCCGCCGCGCTGGCCGCCAGCGTCTTTAGCGATCGCGACGCGTTTCTCGCGGCCCTGCTGGATGACAGCACGCTTCACCGGTCTCGAGCAGTTGAAACAGACTCTGGAAAATCAGATCCAGCAGGCCACGGCGCTGCTCCAGCAGGCAGGCCAGCGGCTGAACGAACATCTGGAACAACGACCAGAGGGGCTGAGCGCCGACGCGCCGGTTCTCCAGGCGCAGTTACAGCAGCTTGCGCAGAAGCTGGCGTGAAAACACCACCCGCCAGGGGGAGATCCGCCAGCAACTCAAGCAGGACAGCGATAACCGTATGCACCAGCAGGCGCTGATGCAGGAAATTGAGTCCGCGGCACGGCTGGCGGATGACTGGGGTTACCTCAACGCGCTGATCGGCTCCAGAGAGGGAGATCGCTTCCGTAAGTTTGCCCAGGGCTTAACCCTCGACAATCTGGTGTGGCTCGCCAACCAGCAGTTGACCCGCCTGCATGGCCGCTACCTGTTGCAACGCAAGGCCAGCGACGCGCTGGAGCTGGAAGTGATGGATACCTGGCAGGCGGATGCCGTGCGCGACACCCGCACGCTTTCCGGGGGAGAAAGTTTCCTCGTGAGTCTGGCGGCTGGCCCTGGCGCTCTCCGACCTGGTAAGCCACAAAACCCAAATTGACTCGTTGTTCCTCGATGAGGGCTTCGGCACGCTGGACAGCGAAACGCTGGATACCGCCCTGGATGCGCTGGATGCACTGAATGCGAGCGGGAAGACCATCGGCGTGATCAGCCACGTCGAAGCGATGAAAGAGCGCATCCCGGTGCAAATCAAGGTGAAGAAGATTAACGGGCTGGGGTACAGCAGGCTGGATAAGGTGTTTGCGGTGGAGTAGAGATTTGTCGGTGCGGTCTTTACCCCTTTTACCCGCTCTCACAGGGATAAGGGGGAAAGACCGCACCCGTCACTATATCAATGCGGCCACAACCACGCCGCGCGCGCACGCCGCTGGAGTCGCCGTGCACCGCTTTGCGGATCGGCGTTTCACATTCGCCGCCAAATACCCACTGCTTCACCAGCTGCGGAACTGTGGTGTACAAACGATCCACGTTGCTCATTCCACCGCCCAGGACAATCACATCCGGGTCGAGGATATTAACCACGTGCGCCAGCGATTTTGCCAGCCGCAATTCGTAGCGACTGAGCGCCAGTTCCGCCACCGGATCGTGCTCCTCTACCAACCGCATGATCTCATTGCCCTTTCAGCGGATGCCCGCTTAAACGACGATAGTCGGTAGCAAAGCCGGTGCCGGAAATAAAGGTCTCGATACAGCCCTGTTTTCCGCAGTAGCACGGCACTTCGGCACGGTACTTTAGCTCATCCTCATCCATCCACGGCAGCGGGTTGTGGCCCCACTCGCCTGCGGTGCCGTTACCGCCGATATGGGAACGACCGCCAAAGGCCACGCCTGCCCCGCAGCCGGTGCCGATGATCACCGCAAAAACCGTCTGCGCGCCCGCCGCGGCGCCGTCGATCGCCTCCGACACGGCCAGGCAGTTAGCGTCATTCGCCAGCCGCACTTCCCGGTTCAGGCGCTGGCTTAAATCGCGGTCGAAAGGCTGGCCGTTGAGCCAGGTCGAGTTAGCATTTTTCACCACGCCGGTATAGGGCGAAATCGAACCTGGAATGCCCATACCGACAGTGCCCGTCTGACCGGTTGCTTTTTCGGCCATCTCCACCAGCGTGGCGATGGTTTCGATGGTCTGCCGATAGTCGTCACGCGGGGTCGGGAGGCGATGGCGGAACAGCTGTTCCCCCTGCTCGCCCAGAGCAATCACTTCTGTTTTAGTGCCACCGAGATCAATACCTATACGCACAGAACGCTCCTCATTTTTTTTGATTATCAACAGAGTAGAAGCCCGCTACCCGATTAGCAATGCAAGCGATGCGACAATTCGCTATCATGCCCGCTGAATTAAACGACAAGACCGTGGAAATTATCATGCTGTGGTTCAAAAATTTGATGGTTTACCGTCTCAGCCGTGACGTGCCGCTGCGCGCCGACGAGATGGAAAAACAGTTAGACCTTTACGCATTTACCCCCGTGTGGCAGCCAGGACATGGCGAAAACCGGATGGGTTCCGCCTATGGGATCACAGAGCGATGCGCTGACCCACACCACCAATGGTCAAATCATCATCTGCGCGCGTAAAGAAGAGAAGATCCTGCCGACGCCGGTCGTGAAACAGGCGCTGGAAGCCAAAATCTCCAAGCTGGAAGCCGAACAGGGCCGTAAGCTGAAAAAAACGGAAAAAGATTCGCTGAAAGATGAAGTTCTGCACTCGTTGCTGCCGCGTGCTTTTAGCCGCTTCAGCCAGACAATGATGTGGATCGACACGGTTAACGGCCTGATTATGGTCGACTGCGCCAGCGCTAAAAAAGCGGAAGATACCCTGGCCTTGCTGCGTAAAAGCCTTGGTTCTCTACCGGTGGTGCCGCTGACGATGGAAAACCCAATCGAGCTGACCCTCACCGAGTGGGTGCGAGCCAACAACGTCCCGCAGGGCTTCCAGTTGCTGGACGAAGCCGAGCTAAAAAGCGATCCTTGAAGATGGCGGCGTGATCCGCGCCAAGAAGCAGGAGCTGGTCAGCGACGAGATTGCGGTGCATATCGAAGCCGGCAAGCTGGTGACCAAGCTGGCGCTCGACTGGCAGCAACGCATTCAGTTCATGATGTGTGACGATGGCTCCATTAAGCGCCTGAAGTTCTCCGATGAACTGCGCGATCAGAACGACGATATCGACCGGGACGACTATGCCCAGCGTTTTGATGCTGACTTCATTCTGATGACGGGTGAACTGGCGGCGTTGATTCAGAGCGTAGTAGAAGGGTTAGGCGGCGAAGCACAGCGTTAATGCTTTACGCCAGAAATCGGAGCCGGGTTAACCCGGCTCTTTTTTTATAGATAACGACACAGATAGGAGGAGGGTTCAGCCACCTGCAGATGGAATTCGCTATGACCTGGTACGTTGAAAACATCGCCCGGGTTATACACTTTCCACTCTGTTTCCCCTGGCAATAACACTTTCAGCGAACCGCTGACCACGGTCATCTCTTCAGGCTGCGCGGTACCGAAGGCATACTCCCCTTCCGCCATCACGCCAACACTGGCACGGCCAGTAAATGCTGCTGGTAAAACCAATGGACTTCACTTTACCGGAAAAGTATTCATTACTCTGAAGCATGGACGGGTCCTTATTGTCATTTGGATGTGAATCCAATATAGGGGCGACTCTCCATGCCTGTCACGCAAAAATCATCAGACCAGCAATTCCGAGGCCAGGCGGGCGACCAGCACGTTTGACAGCAGCACCGGCACATCCAGGGTGTTTTTGCAGTAAATCCCGGTGATGCTGATGGAAACCAAGGCAGTCGAGCATAAGAACGTCTGCGCCGCGCTCCAGCAGATCGCGTCCGGCGGCGATCAGTTTCGTTTTCGCTGTCCCAGAACGGATTCGCTACAGAAAGCAGCGGCGTATTGACCAGCCCGCGCCACTTCTGCGATTGGGTTTCCAGCAGCTCTTCGATCGGCACGATCACCCCAACCTGATGGCTGTCGACGATCGATCCCACCAGCGGCGGGATGATCCGCATCGGCTCCAGCAGGATCGCATTACGGGCGACGAGGCCGGTAATGGGTGCGGTGCTCATTAACAGAATAACTTCATAGCCCTGGTTATCGAGCACTTCGATAACGCTTTGCAGGGCGCGCTCGATCTTTGGAAGCGAGACGTTGCCCAGCTTACCGTCGCTAAGCAGAGTCGGCAGAAGCACCTCGCCCGCTTCAGGGGCATAGTCTTCCATGACCTCTTCCCGGCTCAGCGTGCCGAGTAGACTGTGGTGGTGTAATTTGTTGCTCAGAAATATGCTCCGTTAAGAGCGGGGAGCACTTCGCTTACCGGGACTACCCCAATGGTGAGGATCGCCAACGTCGCTTTCATTGTTCTCGCCTTACTAACTACTACCGACCGGGACACAGAGACAGGCTCGCTTCGCTGTACAGTGCGCTGTTCAGAAAAAGTGCTGAAAAGCGTAGCAGTTGATTAACGCACCGGAATGTAAAGATCAGCGAGCCTGACAGGATGTGTCTGTAAAGCCTGTACATTACCCTCCGAGTAAAGTTATCGCTTTTTAAATAGTGTGATTACGGTATCGTTTTTTCCGCTTTAAGATTTTGTTCAGGCTTTATCAGGGTCTTCGTATCGCACTTTGGCATCCTGCGCTTCCTGCTCCGTTTCGTGCTCGCTAATCAGCGAATCGGGTTTCGGGTGGTCGGCGCGCAGCTGATACCAAGTGACAGTCTGGCCCGTCGCGCCTTTCTCAACGGCAACAATACGGGCTTCACGCGGATAGGGAGGTCTGGTTGGCATAGTTCATCCTTTTTTTTCATGGCTGAACTATCAGTATAGACATCAGTTAGCTAGCGCAAGCCAGATGCAGTGCGGTTACGATGTTTTGCACTACTTCGGCTGGTGGCAGGACGCATCCACCACGTGATGAGCGGCTTCCCGATAGAGGGCGTCGCGCTCTGCCAGCACGGCACTCACCTCTTCGCTGATGGGCTTACCGGTCAGGGTTGGGCGCTGGCCCTCTTCCGGGGAGGCTTCGAGGCGTTCCACCAGCACCGGCACCGGCGCGCAAAGGTAAATGACGATGCCTTTCTCGCGCATAAACTGCCGGTTATACGCCGACAAAATAATGCCGCCACCGGTAGCAATGATGCCAGCACCCGCCGCCACCGCCTCGAGCGTCGCCGTCTCGCGGGCCCGGAAACTCTCCCACCCTTCTTGTTCAACGATCTCGGCAATGCTCTGACCGGCATGGGTCTGCAACCAGTGGTCGGTGTCAATAAAATCGCTCTGGCAAAGACGCGCCAGTTCCAGACCAACGGTCGTTTTTCCACAGCCGCGGGGGCCAATTAAAAAAATAGGCTGGGTCATAACCAGGTGTTCCCCTTAAGGCCGCAGGCGTGCGGTGGGTGAAGTCGAAAAGAGTGCCATGATATCATTAAGCTAGTACATAAGTAATCGTAAAACATTTATTACATCAGGCGTGGCATTAATCTGCCATATCAGTCAATGCCATAGAGAGTCAGGGAAGATCCTGTAAAGAAATAGTTGCACTGACGGTGCGCTCACCTTACCTGAACCCACCCGCCATTGACAACCCCGGAAGGGAGTAATAGTGGCAGACGCCTATGTCACTATGATGATTACCCCTGACGACGCTTCACTTCCAGCAGCCATTTATCGAGTTCGGCGGCAAAGAGCTGTCTGTCGCGCTGAGACAAACTGTCCGGCCCGCCGGTCTGGACGCCACTGGCGCGCAGGGTATCCATGAAATCGCGCATCGTCAGCTTTTTCGCGGATGGTGGCCGGGGAGTAACGTTCCCCGCGCGGGTTCAGCGCCGCCGCCCCTTTCTCCAGCACTTCTGCCGCCAGCGGGATATCGGCGGTGATCACCAGGTCTCCGGCGCTGCACTGGCGCACAATTTCGTTATCGGCCACATCAAAACCTGCTGGAACACGCAGGGTGCGAATAAAGCGGGACGGCGGCACACGCAGGTTCTGATTCGCCACCAGCGTCATTGGCATCTGTACGCGCTCGGCGGCACGAAACAGGATCTCTTTAATGACATTCGGACACGCATCGGCATCCACCCAAATCGCCATCTTCTCTCTCCGGTATAGAACAGGAGCCTATTGTCGCCTGCTTTTCCCGCCAGGCAAAGTAACGGATGGGGCGGATGCTTTAATGCTGCGTAAAAAACCGCGATAGGCTAAAGTTCCACACACATAACAAAGCCTAAGAGGGAGACGTGATGGAGAAGAAAATCGGTTTTATCGGCTGCGGTAATATGGGCAAAGCCATTCTCGGCGGTCTGATTGCCAGCGGGCAAGTGCTGCCCGGCCAGATTTGGGTCTATACCCCCTCGCCGGACAAAGTCGCCGCTCTGCACGATCAGTACGGGATCAACGCTGCGCAAAGCGCCCAGGAAGTGGCCCAGGTCGCCGATATCGTCTTCGGTGCAGTGAAGCCGAACATGATGGTGAAAGTCCTGAGCGACATCACTTCCAGCCTCAACAAAGAGACGCTGGTGGTCTCTATCGCCGCAGGCGTTACCCTCGATCAGCTGGCGCGTGCGCTGGGCCATGACCGTAAAATTGTCCGCGCCATGCCCAACACGCCGTCGCTGGTCAACGCGGGCATGACCTCCATCACGCCGAACGCGCTGGTGACCGCCGAAGAAGTTGCCGATGTGCTCAACATTTTCCGCTGCTTCGGTGAAGCCGAAGTGATTGCCGAGGCGATGATCCACCCGGTGGTCGGGGTCAGCGGGTCAGCGCCTGCCTACGTGTTTATGTTTATTGAAGCGATGGCCGATGCGGCCGTTCTGGGTGGGATGCCGCGTGCGCAGGCCTATAAATTTGCTGCACAGGCGGTGATGGGATCCGCCAAAATGGTGCTCGAAACCGGCAAGCATCCGGCGAACTGAAAGATATGGTCTGTTCCCCTGGCGGCACCACCATCGAAGCGGTGCGGGAACTGGAAGCGCGCGGCTTCCGTGCCGCCGTCATTGAAGCCATGAACAAGTGCATGGAAAAATCAGAGCTGTTGAGTAAGTCCTGACCGACTGCCGGACGTCAGGCCGCCACTTCGGTGCGGTTACGTCCGGCGTTTTTCGCTTTGTAGAGCGCGATATCCGCCGCTTTAAGCCACTCCTGGTAATGCACCATCGACGTCGTGAGTGGCGCAACGCCGACGCTGATGGAAATCTTTACCTGCGGCATTCCCGGCAGATGTAAATCTGCCAGCCTTTCATGCACCCGCGACATCGCCGCAATGGCGCTTTCCGCTGTCGTACCGCTCATGATCACCGCGAACTCATCTCCGCCAAACCGGCCAATCATATCGCTGGCGCGTAATGTGAGCTGCAGCTGGCGGGTGACGGCGACAATCGCCAGGTCGCCGACGTCATGGCCCCAGCTGTCATTAATGTTCTTGAAGTGATCGATATCGATCAGCAGAAGCGTGGCGCTACGGTGGTAGCGGCGGTAATTTTCATATTCTGTGCGCAGTAACACTTCCCAGTGACGACGGTTAAAGACGCCGGTCATGCCGTCCAGGGTACTCATCAACTCAAGCCGTCGCTTGTGTTCCACCAGACGACGGGTAGTCTGGAAACTCATCCAGGCAAACAGCATCGGGTAACAGACGATCACCGGCAGGGCGAGTCCAATCTCCAGCGGCGTGCTGACGTAGTCCGGCGTTACGTGGGTGAGTTGCAAAGCGATCAGCGCGGCCAGCGCGGTCATTATCACCCCGGGGCCGTACAGGCGGATCCCGCCCACGCCTATCAGGTTCATGCTTATCATCATGACCAGCGCCGCGCTGGGCATGGCATTAACCCCCATCACCCCAATCCAGACCCCGGCCATAATGGCGTCCACTCTGAGGTTAAACATCTCGCTACTATGCGGATCGGAAGAACGCGCAGCTATTTGCCAGGCCAGATGGGGCCAGACGAACGCCCAGCCCACCAGCAGTAGCCACCAGACGCCGTTGACCGGCTGCGAGACCAGCACGCTGGCAATCGGGATAAAGAGAATTGCCAGACCCACCGCGCGCGGCCAACGGAGCCGACGCGCCAGGCGGATACCCGAGCGGTGATGTTCATCTGCGGTACGCGCATGAATAATCCCTTCCCGGGCATAGACTTTGCTGTAAAAGTTTTCATCATTCATAATTTTTGGGAACACTCAAAAGCATTTTCCCAAATTATAGAAAGGCTTACTTGAGGCTAAGTATGATATTTCGGGTGAGCCGCCTGGCTCGCTCACCCGTTTGAACTAGCCTTTTTTCTTCAGACAGGCGCTCATAAACTTATTCCGGTCGTCGCCTTTGAGCGATTGTTGGGTCGCCTGATCGTTACATTCACGCATCCTTTGTTGCTGTGGCGTCAGGCTTTTTTCGGCAGGTTTAGAGGAGGCATTTTTCAGACAGTCGCTCATGTAGGTCTTACGGGAATCGCCCTTCAGGGCCTGAGCGGTCGCCTGTTGATTGCAGGTGGTCATACGTTGCTGCTGCGGGTTGGGCTGTTGATTCTGCGCCCCGGCAGGGGTTAGCGAAAACAGACCCAGGAGCAGCGTAGCCAGCAGTGTGATTTTCATAGCACTATCCTTCTGTGGATGATCACAGTAAGTCTGGTTCGTGCTGGTGAAAAAACCACCCGGCAGGCGATTTTCCTGCCGGGCGTTGCTTATTTAAGACCTAACGCGGCTTGCATGGTGTAGAACAGATCGGTTTGATCCGTCAGGCCAATCACATTGGCGGCATGCGGACCGTAGGCCGCGATACGCAGCTGGCTGCCGGTATGCTCCATCGACTCCCCTTCCGCGTTGCCGTAGCTCATCGCCATCACGGCACCGTCTTTGGTGGTCAGCGCCTGCGTCAACCCCGGTGCTTTGGTATCCGGCGCGACAATCTGGCTGGAGTGGGCGTGATCTGCAGTGACAATCACCAGCGTATTGCCATCCTGCTTCGCAAACGCCAGCGCCTTCTGCACGGCCTCATCCAGATCGACGGTTTCGCCAATCTGCCCGCACGGGTTCGCGGCATGATCCTGCTTATCGATCGAGGCACCTTCTACCTGCAGGAAGAAGCCTTTTTCGTTTTTGCTCAACAGGGAGATCGCTTTGTCAGTCATCGCCGCTAAGGTTGGCACGCTATCATTGCGCTGCGGATTAGGCGTACAGGTGACGGGAGGCTTATCGAGATTGCCATGATAGCTGGCTTTCGGCCCTTCCCAACGCACCGGCATATTGCCTTCGGCAAACAGCCCCAGCAGCGGCTTATCCTGGCCCGCGTCGGTAATGGCGGCGAGGGATGCGGCATCGCTTACCAGCTGATAGCCGCGCGCCTGAGCCTGCTCACGCAGGGTTTTGCCCTGCCATTCGCCGGTGGTGGCGGTTTCTGCGAAGGTCTTCGCGCCGCCGCCAAGGGTAACATCGGCGCGGGCGTTCAGCAGTTGTTCGGCAATGGAGCCTTTTCCGCCTTTTTCCAGCGCGTTGCTGGCGCATTTTTCACTGGTCACGGACGGGCCGTAGCATTTACGCGAGGTCACATGGGCGACCAGCGCCGCGGGTGTCGCATCCTGCAATTCGGCGGTGGAGACGTTGCCGGTAGCCAGCCCCGCCGCTTTCGCCATCTCAAGGATGGTCTGATGATCTTTTTCGTGGATATCCACGCCCAGCGCGCCATTATAGGTTTTTACGCCTGTGGTCCACGCCGTTGCGGAGGCCGCGGAGTCGGTCACGTAATCGGGTTTGCCCGTTTTTTTATCCAGCGCATAGTGAGTATATTGCCCGGTCAACGGCAGGGCATCGATGCCTTTAAAAAAGCCGCCTGCGCCTTCGGCATAATTTCGTGCCGCTGTTATTTCGGAGTCGCCCATCCCGTCGCCAATCAGCAGAATAATATTTTTGGCTGGCTTGTCATTCAGTGATGCACGTATTGCCGCAGTCTGATCCTCTGACAGACGGCGAGCGCCGCCAGCTTGAGTGATATCCCCCGCGCGGCACGATTATCCAGAACCGTGGTCGGTGCCACAGTTTCAGCATAAATTGTAGGGGTAACCAGCAGGGAAAGTAATGCGATATAAAGTGCGCTCTGTTTCACTTATTTTCTCCATGTAAAAATACATAAAAAATAAAACAGAGCGACTATAGGCAACCGATGTGACGGTTCTATGACGGGGAATTACACCATATGACCGTTCAGCTGCGCGGGTGCCGTAACAGCTTTTTTACGTATTGTTGCAGCATCTCGCTGTCCTCAACAGACACTTGTTTATCTGGCCGAACCTCATCCAGCGCGCCTTCCACACTGTCGATCAGCGCCTGCTGCTCACTTTTCGCCATCTGACGTAACAGTGCAGTTACCACAATTTCGAGCGCTTCGACCTGGGCTACCAGCTCTTTCGACTCTTCTTCCTTTTGGGCAAGCTTAAGCAATAACTCAGCAATGAGATTTTTCACAGCGGTATTTCCTTATGGGGTTTTTTCCGACGTTATCATTATGCCTGAGGATTGCAAAGTGGCTAAAAGTACTATTTTTAAGCCAAAACTTATTCCCGATTAAATAGTCTGCGCGACGTCAAATAAAAGGTTTCTTTAAATGAAATTCAAATCGTCGTGACAACGCAATATAAACGCAGAACCATCATTTTTAATTATGGATAACGACAGTCCTGCTTAACTATCTTATACAGCAGCGCTACAACCGCTTAATCTGGCGCGTTCGATCTTCCTGCTGACGACGCCGCCGCATAGCCCATGCCAGCTGGATAATATTCAGCAATATCACTATCGCAGTGGCGAAAAATACCCAGCGGAATCCGGCCATCGCCGAGACCGCCGCCCCCATCAACGGCCCGGCAACGTTCCCCAGATACATAAACGATTGGTTATAGCCGAAGATCCGCCCGGTCACCCGATCGCTGGAGTATTTTATCAGCAGGGTTTGCACCGCAGGCAGCATGGCACCATCGGCAAAGCCCAGCAGGAAACGCAGCACCCCAAGCTGGAAGGGCGTGGTGACAAAGGACATGGCGAAAAAGAGGACCACCGCCACAATAAGCGTCGCCATCAGAATGCGACCAGTGCCGATGCGATCCCCCAGCTTACCCAGACGCGGGGCAGACATCAGCGCCGAAATGCCCGGCACGGCGGCAATCATCCCGCTGAGAAAGGCAATATTGCTGCTCTCTGGCGCCATCGACTGAATAAACAGCGCGAGGATCGGCCCGACCGAACCATTGCAGAGCTGGATCACCATGGTGGTGACAAACAGGCTAATCATCAGCCAGGGATAGGGTAACGACGCAAATACCGCCTTACCGCTCAGACGCTCCGCTTTGCTCACGCTCGGGCGGGCGCCCTCTTTAATCAGGAACAGCGTCACCAGAAAACTGATCACCAGCAGAACGGCGGTGATGAGGAACACCGCGCGAAGTCCAACGTGGTCAGCCAAAAAGCCGCCCATCAGCGGGCCGCCAATCACGCCGCTGATCTGTGCCGTTGAGAGCGTGCTGATGGCCCAGCCGCTACGCTCCCGGGGCACCTGCGATGCCACCAGCGCCATGGCGTTCGGAATATAGCCGGACGTCAGCCCCATCAGCGCCCGCAGCAGGAACAATTGCCAGACGTTGGTGGCAAAGGCCTGGAGCAGGATCGCGATCGCCATCCCCAGCGAGGCGCGTAACAGCATCAGCTTGCGCCCTTTGCGATCGGCAAGGCTGCCCCACATTGGCGAGACGATAGCTGAAACCAGGAAAGTGACGCTGAAGTCAGCCCCGACCACATTGACAGCGCCTCATGGGAGGAGACGCCAAGCTGGGACACATACAGCGGCAAGAAGGGTAAAATCTGGCTGATGGCGAGGCCGGTGAAAAAACAACCAAACCAGACCGAAATGAGGTTAACTTTCCAGGATTCCATAGGCGGATACTGTCTACATTTTGCGTGAATTCGCTATCAGATTAGCAAGTTACGATGCGCCGAAAGTTATCAGAGATGCGCCTGCCGCGACTTTGGGGTTTTATCTTCCCAGTCATCATATTTGTGAAACATGTCACATATTTTTGCCTTTTGTCTGGTGATTTATGCTTTGCGGACAGTAACCGAAACCCCGCATCCCGAGATGGAAATGGTTGGCGTGGGCGGCATTGTAATCCGGGCCGAGAGCATTGCCGAAATAGCCGCAACTGGCGTCCAGCATCGCGCGCAGCCACGGGCCGGAAGTGGCGTTTTCCCAGCCGCGCAGGACCGAAATCCGCTGCCCGTTCTCAAGGGTGAAACCGCTGATATCCAGTGCCTGAGCGGTTGCATGTTCGCTGCGCCGGGCATTGGGGCGATGATAGATATTCCGGCAGGCAAAGCTGCCGAGGTGCTCAACGCGCGACAGGCTGCTGCCCATCATGGTTTCGGTCAGGGGCCGGGCTTGCTGGTTGATGAACAGCGCCGAACTGAGGGCCAGCGGGCAGCTGGCTAGAAAACTGCTGCTAAGGCTGACGCGGCCAAAACTCCGCACCCGCACCACATCACTGAGCGGACACTCCCCCGCGCTGTCGGCCACCGACTGGGTACGGATCAGCTGGCGCGCATTGGCCTGTGCCAGCAGTATTTCACAATGTTCAGGGGTCAGGCGACGCAGCTTAAACTGGGTCAACGTGCCGGGGGGATCGTCGAGGTTCAGCGGCACAAAGGGGTTGTAATACGACGGCAGCCAACGGTAGCCCGCGATGGCCGCAGCAATGACAGCAAGACAGATAATCAGGCTTTTCCCTTTCACTCACCCTCCTGAAACAATGTGCCAAAACATTATGGCAGAAGGCGGCGAATCCCGCCGGGCATCGTGATATGGTAAGCGTTTTGAGTCAGAGTGGATGAGCGAAGTGATGGCGAAGTTGCGGGTAGGTATTGTCTTTGGGGGAAAAATCAGCCGAGCACGAAGTGTCGCTGCAATCGGCCAAAAATATCGTTAACGCGATTGATAAAAGCCGCTTTGAGGTCGTGCTGTTAGGTATTGATAAGCAGGGCCAGTGGCACATTAACGACGAGCAGGGCTATCTGCTCAATGCCGACGATCCGGCGCACATCGCGCTGAACCCGTCTGAGATTAGCGTTGCTACCGTGCCAGGCGTAATGGAAGGCCAACTGATCAATGCCAGTACCGGGCAGGCGCTTTCGTCTGTCGATGTCATTTTCCCGATTGTCCACGGCACGCTGGGCGAAGATGGCTCCCTGCAGGGGATGCTGCGAATGGCCAACCTGCCGTTCGTCGGCTCCGACGTGCTCGGCTCTGCTGCCTGCATGGATAAAGACGTCACCAAGCGCCTGCTGCGCGATGCCGGGCTGAACGTGGCCCCCTTTGTCACCCTCACCCGCGCCAACCGCGACCAACACACCTTTGCCGATCTTAGCGCCCGCTTTGGCCTGCCGCTGTTCGTTAAACCGGCAAACCAGGGTTCCTCCGTCGGCGTCAGCAAAGTGAACAGCGAAGCGCAGTTCAGCGACGCGGTACGTCTGGCGTTTACCTTCGATCACAAAGTAGTGGTTGAGCAGGGAATTAAAGGGCGTGAGATTGAGTGCGCGGTGCTGGGGAATGATTTCCCGCAGGCCAGCACCTGCGGCGAAGTGGTGCTGAACAGCGAGTTCTACTCTTACGATACCAAATACATCGACGACCAGGGCGCGCAGGTGGTTGTACCTGCCGTGCTGGATGCTGAGGTCAACGACGCGATCCGCGCCATTGCCATCGAGGCCTATCAGGCGCTGGGCTGTCGCGGTATGGCACGTGTCGATGTCTTCTTAACGGCGGATAATCGCGTCGTCATCAATGAAATCAACACCCTGCCTGGCTTCACCAACATCAGTATGTATCCGAAACTGTGGCAGGCCAGCGGCCTCAGCTACCCGGATCTGATCACCCGTCTGATTGAACTGGCGCTGGAACGGCATGCCGCTGACAGCGCGCTTCAGGTTTCCGTTAACGTTAATCCGCGTCTTTTGCCGTCGCTTCTTCCGGGCGACGGCGAATGATAAACCCCGCCAGCCAGAAACTGATCACCCAGGTCACCAGCCCTACCGCATAGGTTTGCCAGCCCTTCGCTTCCAAAGCCCAGCAGCCCTACCACCCCATTCAGAATAAAGATCAGCCCAATTGCAAAGGCGTAGAAATGCCAGTCACGGCGAATTTTGGCAGGCAGTTTCATGGTCGCTCCAGAAGAAAAAATCTATCCTCGCACAGTTTCGCCGTCAGGTCTGTGGCGTATGCGGAAAATCTGAAATGAGAGTGAATTTCACTTAAGTAAAAAATCTGTGATGTGCGGCAAAATTCGCACATCCAGGAGAATTCTCCAGGCCAAATTACCATCATTCCGATATTGACATCTGCCATGAGGTGTCAAACTCAGCGTGTACAACAGGCATTTAGCCAGACAGAACATTGCGGAGGTAGTTATGGCAGACTTTACGATGTCGAAGCCGATTTTCAGCACCAGACAACCTAAGACCTCCACGGCAGGAAATATTGCATACGCTCTGTTTGTGCTGTTCTGCTTCTGGGCAGGCTCACAACTGCTGAACATCCTGGTGCATGCCCCTGGCGTGTATGAACACCTGATGCAGGTCGAAGACTCCGTTCGCCCGCGCGTAGACATTGGATTGGGCGTCAGCACCGTGTTCGGGCTGATCCCATTCCTGGCGGGCCTGGTGGTGTTGGGCGCCGTTGCGCTGGTGGTGCGGCTGGCGCCGCTACCGCTAATTTAGCGCCATACCACTTCGCCCGGCGATCGTCAACGCGCTGGGCAAACCAGGCGGTTGTCAGATTGCGGGTGATTTTCGGGCTTTCAAGCTGGATCCCCGGCAGCATCGCTTTCGGTAGTGCCTTCCCGCTCTTCTGCTCCGCCAGTTTATAGACCTGCTGATACAGGTCGGTTTTCTCAAACGCCAGGCTGTTCGCCTTTTGCCAGTTTGCTGGCGAAATCTCACTGTCGCTCATGTCCAGCTTGCCTTTCAGTTTACGCACCGCCAGCTCTGTCTTCCCTGCCTCGCTGCTGCCATAGGCAATCAGGTCCCCGTCCAGGGCCAGTTTCACCCCAGAGGCGCGGCTAACCGCATTCTGGAAGGCCGCGTTGCGGCTGGCGTACCAGCCAGCGTTGAAATCAGCAAAGCGGTAGAGTGGCACCGTATAGTTGGCGGGATAGTTCAATAGATGGTAAGTGGCCGAACCAACAGGCCGCCGCGCAGGGAGAAGACCTCCTGGCGCACCGTATTCTCGATTTTCCCACGGATAGCCGTCGGTATGCTTTTCTGCGAAGGCGATACTCACCTGCATTGGCCCGCCAGTATGTACCGGGTTCAGGGAGCCAAACAGGGTCTGCCCCATCGGCACCATACTGATCATATCGTCGAAGATGGCGCTGAGCTGTTTCTCGGTTTTCACCCGTATCCAACCGCTCGCTGTAGCTTTTGCCGTTCGGCGAGGTGATTTTCAGCGCGGTGTGGACCAGAAATGCCGGAATGTGCAGCTTTTCCGCCCGGCGGTCGATCTCTTTCCAGGCAATTTTGTTCAGCCCCGGCACCGCCGGATCGGACTGATACAGCGACTCCTGCTGCGCCACCGCCAGCACCGAGCAGATATTCTCCTCGGTGGGGGCGATCTTCTGGCTCTCGAAGGTTTTTGCCAGCGCCGAGGCCCACTGATCCCGGTCTTTCACCGTAGCGGGCATTTTTTGCCGCACAACGCTGGCCACATCGACGGGCTTTTCACCCTTTTTCAGTGGCGCAGCCCCCTTCTCCGCACATCCGGCTAAGACCAGAGCGGCAAGCAGCGAAAACGGTATCGCACGCGGTACGGTAAAAGACATAACGACTCCCTGTATTAGCTCAACGTATGGGTCACTTCCTGTAGATCCTGACCATCCAGCTCACGTTCAAAACTGCGTAAACGTTTATAGATAGACATTCAGCTCCACCAGCGTGGTCCATGAACTGATCAGGTACTGGAATGAACCGCGCACCTGACCAAACACATTCGTGATTTGCGTCATCAGACCCAGGGTGATAGTACCGGCAACAATCGACGGGAACAGCAGGAACAAGCCGAAAACGTTATCCACCTGCAGATAAAGAATACGGGCAATATTGAAGTACATATAGTGGAAATAGAGGCGGAAATAGTTACGACGCACCGCGCCGAACAGCTCGCGCACCGTCGGCGGTGAGGCGCGGCTGGCATCGTCTTCGCCATAGACCAGCTCTTTACGATAGGCGGCCTCGACGCGCTGGTTTTTAAACTCCAGTCCCGGCAGTTTGATCCCCACCGCCGCCAGCAGACCCGTCCCCATCAGCGACCAGACAATCGCGGCGATCACCAGACCGTACGGCAAATGGGCCCACAATCGGCAGCTCCGGCACGTGGGCTGACAGCGTGACCAGCACTGGCAGGAAGGCGATCAGGGTCATAATGGCGTTGATAAAGCTCACCCCCATATCTTCTAAGGTAGAGGCGAAACGCATGGTGTCTTCCTGCACACGCTGAGCGGCCCCTTCGATATGGCGCAGCTGCTGCCAGTGCGCCATATAGTATTCGTTCATTGCCGTACGCCAGCGGAACACATAGTGGCTGACAAAGAAGTTATTCATCACGCCAATAATAACGGCGATCAGCGCGATCCCGAGGAAGACGCCGACTTCATGATAAAACTGGTTAATGGTGACTTTATGCGGCGCGCTGAGCGCGGTCTGGATCAGGTCATAGAAAGGGGCATACCAGGCGTTGACCGCCACCCCGACCTCCACCAGAAACCAGGTGACAAAGATAATCAGCGAGGTGCCGAGAACTGACCAGTACTGCCAGCGGTGCGGCGAGTAAACAAACCAGAACAGGGGCAAAGGCGCCTACGCAGAACGCGTAATAAGCGTAAAAGAGCAGGTAGCCCGGAGACCAGAAACGCGCCGCGCTGATGGGCACATCATTCGTGATGCCGAGCAGGCGCTCAAACCAGGCTCCCCCACCGGCCTGCCAGAAAACGACAGCGAGCAAAGCCCAAATAAAGGCCGAAAGGAAAAAGGGTCCCGGTTTGGGGAAAAACGACTTAAACATAACGCTTCCTTCTTGTAGTTATCGCTACTGCTGTGGACGACGGATTATCAGACCTGCCGGCCTCTTTTTAGTTCGCCATCAACCGCCACCTGAGCGGAAAAGTCAATCAACCTGACGGGTATCATAAGCGCAATGTCACAAAACATGAGATCGGTAATAACGAAATTGTTCGTATTTACCCATGGTTACGTTTTTTCGCGCTATCGTTATGCTGTTCAGGCCTTTGCAATACGCCGTTTAGTAGTATAAATACGCATACTTTTACCATTCACTTCATGGATGCTTTCGTTGAAACGTAGTCTGTTACTCTCCGCCGCGCTGTATGCGGCCAGCCTCACCTGCGTGCAGGCGGCCCCTGCCCAGCCGATTGCCGATCCGGCCTTCGCCTCCGATGTGGTCGATCGCTATGCGAACCTGATATTTTACGGCAGCGGCGCAACGGGGATGGCCCTGGTGGCGATTGACGGCAATCAGCGCGTATTCCGCAGCTTTGGCGAAACGCGTCCGGGCAACAATGTCCACCCGCAGCAGGATTCGGTGGTGCGCATTGCCTCCCTGACCAAATTAATGACCAGCGAGATGCTGGTGAAACTGCTCGATCAAGGCGTGGTGAAGCTGAACGATCCGTTAAGCAAATACGCCCCGCCGGGCGCACGGGTGCCGACATACCAGGGCGCGCCTATTACGCTTGTCAATCTGGCCACCCATACCAGCGCCCTGCCGCGTGAACAACCGGGCGGCGCTGCGCATCGTCCGGTGTTTGTCTGGCCGACCCGGGATCAGCGCTGGAACTGGTTATCGACGGCAACCCTGAAATCTACGCCAGGTTCGCAAGCCGCCTACTCAAACCTGGCGTTCGATCTGCTGGCCGATGCACTGGGCACCGCTGCGGGTAAACCGTATGCCCAGCTGTTTGACGAGCAAATTGCCCGTCCGCTGGGGATGAAAGACACCACCTTTACCCCCTCTCCCGATCAGTGCAAGCGCCTGATGGTGGCAGAGAAAGGGGCCAGCCCGTGTAACAACACTCTGGCAGCGGTCGGCAGCGGCGGCGTTTACTCCACGCCAGGGGACATGATGCGCTGGATGCAGCAGTTCCTCTCGTCTGATTTCTATGCGCGCAGTAACCAGGCCGACAGAATGCAGACGCTGATTTATCAGCGTAACCAGTTAACGCGGGTGATCGGCATGGATGTGCCAGGGCGCGCGGATGCGTTGGGCCTCGGCTGGGTCTATATGGCGCCAAAAAACGGGCGTCCGGGCATTATTCAGAAAACCGGCGGTGGCGGCGGATTCATCACGTACATGGCGATGATCCCGCAGTCTAACGTGGGGGTATTCGTGGTCGTGACACGCTCGCCGCTCACGCGTTTCGTCAACATGAGCGACGGCGTCAACCAGCTGGTGGTGGAACTGAGCGAGAATAAACCGAAGGCGATCCCCACCTCTGGATAATTAATACTCCGCGGGCAAACGGTTGACGCTAACCAGTTTGCCCCTTTCCATCGTAATGTATTTGCCCTGCCGTAACGCTGCCAGCACCTCTGCCACGACTGAACGTGAAATCCGCGTGCGGCGCTGAATGTAGCTCATTACCCCAATCCGCATCCGTAACGTCTCATCCCACTGGGCCATATTCAGTAGCGTGGCGCGGATCTGGCTGTACGAGTTGTTGCCCACCAGCTGTTTGTCGCGGATCTCCATGACCCTGTGGTGCCAGGAGAGCCAGCAGAAAGCATCAGCCCATAAACCGGCCTGTTGGATCAGATTGCGGGCGCTGGCGGCAGGAAGGTAAAACCCGCTACAGGGGGATTGGGTTACCAGCTGATACTCTGTGCTGCAGCCCATCATGCCGGCATTAATCCCGAAGATATAAGGCGCGGCGACAATCTCGAAAAGCAAATCATCCGGCTGTCGGTAAATACTGAGTGAGCCTGACTGAAGCACTACCGTGCAGTAATTTTCTTCATTGCGAGCCTCAAACAGCGGAAGTTGGGCGGAGAGTTTGAACGGCGTGCTGTGTGCAGAGAAGCACTTTTCGAGCCGGGAGAATTCAGAAATAGGTTTTGCATACCGGTTCATGCAGGTCTCGAGTCATCTTTAACTGACGCTAAAAGCGGGGAGATATCTCTCCCCGCATCAGGCATGTTACCAGGTGTATTTCACACCGAGGTTGGCACCCCAGTTTTGATCAACATCACCACCACCGACGTAGGTCGCATCAGTGTAAGCACTGAAGTTTTTGGTGAAGCTGAACTGAGTACCCAGACCCACTCGTACAGCGGAGCCTTTCATACCGTTATCAATGTCATCGCCGTTGACGCTCGCATCTTCACCCGCATCGTCATAGACATATGCCAGTTTGAAGTACGGAGTCAATGCCTGATCATCGCCATAACCGAAGGTGTAACCTGCGTCGATACCGGCTTCATAACGCATGCTGTCGTAAGACTGACTGCCCACGCGCATGTCGTTGCTCAGACGATAGTCGTCGCCAGACTGGAACAGGCCAGAAACGGCAGCATACGGCGTGATGTAACCGGAGGTGTTCGGTTTCCAGTCGTAGCCCAGTTTCAGCCCAAAGCCCCAGGCGTCGGTTGTGGTGTTGCCATCAACGTATTCGCCATTGCTCATGTTGGCAGTGAGATCGTTATTGAAGCGTGAGTAGCTCAGGGAGCTGTCGATGAAGACATCGTTAGCAAAGCGCGCCGCAGAGTACAGCATCGCGGTCTGGCTATCCTGATCCACCTGGCCGCTACGATCGCTCATATCGCCTTTGGCAAAGCCCGCAGCCGCACCCACAATCCAGTCGGCGTTGTTGCCGGCAATATGGCTATCCACACCCACCATGACGCCGGTGACGTCCTGATCGTAATGGATGGTGCCGTTATCACCGTCGAAATTACCGCCGAAGAAGTTCACCCATGCGCCACCGTTGTCTGTCAGGCCATGACGGCTGTTAGTCAGACGGTTAGCCAGAGCGTCCTGCTGCAGATGCCAGATGTTGGTATTGGCAGACGGAATGCTCAGCGCCATGTTGGCGTAGTCAGTCAGACGTTCCTGATGCAGTACTACGGTGTCGCCCTGCTGCTGCGCCTCGTAAGTGTAAGCACCGAGATCCGCTTTGTTGGCTGCGGTGAAGCTGGTGTGGGTATCCGCGTTGTTATCGTAAATGCGGATCACTTCTTTATTGTTGTAATCGGCAACGGAACCGGCACCGGTCGCGTTATCAATACGGACTTTATAGTTCCCGGAAACTTCACCATTAACCGCCAGGTGGCCATCGGAATTCAGGGCAATCACCCCGTAATCGTAATCGGCATGGTGGATGTCGTTGGTGATGTAACGGGCATTGCTCAGATCGGAATTGAAGACGTATTCACGGCTGGCAACGTTCAGCACACCGCCATCCGTCAGCACCATCTGGTGGGTGTCCACCTGGCCCAGACCCAGTGCCAGTTCTGCGCGGTTATCCACCGTAATGGTGTTGGCGTACAGTTCTGCTGTTTCTTCAGTCAGGGTAGCCTGGCTGCTGCTGTCGAGATACAGGCTATTCGTGGCAACGCCACCGGCATCACCGATGTTCAGGGAAGACGCATTGGTGAGCGTAATGCTGTCAGCCAGCAGACTGGGAGTTTTCAACATTGACCTGCGAACGGTTATTCACTGTCAGCGCATCGATGTTGGATTGCTTACGGGTATCCCATTCAGAACCGTTATTCAGCGCAACATTGAAAATACCGCTCTGATAAACCTCATTGCCGACCAGATGGTTGTTGTCGTCGAAGGTGGAGCCTGGCCAGATGCTGTTTGGCGACAGGGTATGCAAGTCAACACCGCTGTAGCCGAGGCCATACATCTGCGCTGTGCCAATTGCATCCACGCTGGAGACGGCAGCACCGACCCATTTGCTGTGGTTGTCCAGGGTCAGATCCAGTCTGTCGGTACCATCCCAGCCGTTGGTGGTTGGGTTGTAGACGCCGTCAGCAGTGGTGTCGGGTGGCAGGATCGCCATTCGGGTAGAAGTTGTTGTCGAAGGTACTGCTGAACAGCACATCGCCGGTCAAGGTAGAGTGATCGAAGTTAGCCCGTCGTCTGCATTGCGTTATCCGCGCTGCTGGCCGCGACAATCAGAGCCGCATCATCCAACGCAGTGGCGTTGCCGTTGCCGTAATCGCTCGGTTTCGCCGACTGACCATAGAAACCTTCAGTGCCCAGATCGCTATACGCACCGGAAGTCACAACGGAATCATTGACCTGCAAAGTATTGGTAAAGACATGGCCGTTGTCTTCGATACCGGTGACGGAATCATACGGGGTGTTATCCAGCTGATGATAACCCTGCACCAGGGTGATCCCGGCAATGCGGGAGTTATTCTGGATAACGATGTCGGATTCTTCGTCGAGGGTAATGGCATTGCCCAGCGCGTGGGTATCCCAGTATTGCGTGGTGGTCTTGTCACCGTCCACGACATCGTAAGCGTAGTGCTCATAGGTATCGTTGATGGTGGAGTTGTCTACCGTCAGCTGAAAACGATCGAACTGCTGGTGCGCAGTGCCGTCCGTATTCAGGTTATCAGCACATTCCGTGGTCATGCACTCGGAGGTGATCATGCCGTTGATGGTGCTGTTGGAAATAGACAGTGCGTTGGCATAGCCGCCTGCGCCGTCATCCAGGTAGTAGGAAGAGATCACGCCGTTGACGGTTGACTTGTTGATGACAGGGTAGATATCGCCATCGTGCGCCGCGCTGGAGTAATTCCAGTCGGTATAGCCGTTATACCATGCCGCTGTGGCGGTATTATCGTAACCAAAGGTGTTATAGGTTGTACCCGAAATATCTTTTGCATTGGCCTGAGAAGCGATAGCCACCGTACAGGCTAATGCAAGTTGAGATACGACAAGTTTCTTTTTCCATGTTTGCATTGGGTCATCCCTCCTCAGGGACGTAAGCAAGTTTGTCCGTATATACAGTGCAAATATATTGCGAGGCGAATTATGCAGCCTCGCCACAAATTAGTTCAATAAATCCAGCCATTAAGTCCGAAATCAGACTGAATACAGAAATGGATATTTTAGGCATATTAAATAATAAGTTAATTCAATAATTACAATAACTTAATATAAATAGTAAAAGACATACTAAAACGCGAAAGATCATTGAGACTGATAATACAAAAGCAATCAAGAAATATAATAAATAGATGCTACCAGGTTTATGTAATTTTTCATTTTTATATTTGGAGCTTTTACCAAGAAAACGAAAAAACGTTTCGAAAATGGATTAAGGCCATTCACACCTGAACTTATTTCAAGGTATTAAACCGACGTGAAAAATAATAAGATACCCTTTCCGCCCTGAATAGTGCGGGCTAAACGACAACTTTAGTAAAACAGACGATGAGCATTTCGGGTACACTGACCTTCTTTGATTCACACTCGTCAGGCATATCATGAACGATTTAATTGCTCGTCCCCGTCGTCTGCGCAAATCCCCGGCTCTGCGCGCGCTTTTCGAAGAGACAACACTGACCTTAAACGATCTGGTGTTGCCGATTTTTGTTGAAGAAGAGATCGATGACTACAAAGCCATCGACGCCATGCCGGGGCGTCATGCGTATTCCAGAGAAACACCTGGGCCCGCGAAATTGAGCGTATCGCCAACGCAGGCATCCGGTCGATCATGACCTTTGGCATCTCGCACCATACCGACGCCACCGGCAGCGATGCCTGGAAAGAGGATGGTCTGGTGGCGCGGATGTCGCGGATTGCCAAGCAGACGGTGCCAGAGATGATCGTCATGTCCGACACCTGCTTCTGCGAATACACCTCCCACGGCCACTGCGGCGTGCTGTGCGATCATGGCGTAGATAACGACGCGACCCTGCTCAACCTGGGCAAACAGGCTGTGGTTGCCGCCGCTGCGGGGCGCTGACTTTATCGCCCCGTCTGCCGCAATGGATGGTCAGGTGCAGGCTATCCGCCAGGCGCTGGACGCCGCGGGCTTCACCGATACCGCGATCATGTCTTACTCCACCAAGTTTGCCTCGTCTTTCTACGGTCCGTTCCGCGAAGCGGCGGGCACTGCGCTGAAAGGCGATCGCAAAACTTACCAGATGAACCCGCTGAACCGCCGCGAAGCGATCCGTGAATCGCTGCTCGACGAAGCCCAGGGTGCCGACTGCCTGATGGTAAAACCGGCTGGCGCTTACCTGGACATCCTGCGTGATATCCGCGAGCGCACAACGCTGCCGCTGGGTGCCTATCAGGTGAGCGGTGAGTACGCGATGATCAAATTCGCCGCTCAGGCGGGGGGCGATCGACGAAGAGAAAGTGATCCTTGAAAGTCTGGGCGCGATCAAACGTGCAGGCGCGGATCTGATCTTCAGCTACTTCGCGCTGGATCTGGCCGAGAAGAAAATTCTGCGTTAATCCGTATTGCCGGGTAGCGGCTTCGCCCTGCCCGGCCTACGACCTGGGAACACAAGCTTCACTCCTCTGCAATACAACCGACATCTGCCGCTTCTACTGTCTGAGCAGGACAGCAGGAGGTGCCACCATGTTTAGTCTCGACAGCGTTCTTGATGACCTTTGGCCGCAGGCGAGGCCTGCCCCCTGGCAAAAAAGGCTGTTAAAGAAATTATTCCACGAAGAAGAGTTCCGGCAGTTTGCCGCCTACCACCGCCACCTGAAAGGGCTGGATATGGTGGAACAGGTTCTGGAACATCTCGATATCCTCTGCACCCTTCCGGCTCACGACCTCGAACAGATCCCCGCTCACGGCCCGCTCATTGTGATGGCTAACCATCCTACCGGTACGCTGGACGGGCTGGCGCTGCTGTATGCCGTCTCCCGCGTGCGCCGTGATGTAAAAGTGGTGACCAACCGCATGCTGACGCATCTGGAGCCGCTAAGCTCGCTGTTTATCCCGGTGGATAACATCGGCGGGCGGACGGCGAAATCGTCGTTCACCCTGATGGAGCAGCATTTGCAACATGCCGGCGTGCTGATCTTCTTCCCGGCGGGGGAAGTCTCCCGCCCGACGCGCACAGGCATCCGCGATAAAAAGTGGCACCCTGGCTTTATCAAGCTGGCGGGCAAATTTCGCGCGCCGCTGCTGCCGGTCAACATCCACGCCCGCAACAGCCTGCTGTTCTATGCCAGCACCCTGCTCGCCCCGAACCTGTCGATGCTGCTGCTGATGCAGCAGATGTTTCGCCGCCGCCACAGCCGCCTGCCGGTCAAAATCGGCCAGCAGATTGGCTGGAGTCACTGGTTCAGCCCCCACACTTTCCCCACGGGAGATGGCCGAGCAGTGCCGCCAGCACGTGCTGCGTCTCGGCAAGGGGCTGCCGGGGATATTCAAAACCGAATCTGCCATTGCGCGACCGGAAGACCGGGCGACCCTGAAGCGCGAGCTGGCGCAGGCGGAATCTCTGGGTACCACCGCCGATGGCAAAACCATCTATCTGTGGCAGCGTAACGGCCAGGAAGAGGCCCCGATCCTGCGCGAGTTGGGGCGTCTGCGGGAGATTGCCTTTCGCGCGGTGGGGGAAGGCAGCGGGAAGCGCCGCGACACCGACAGCTTTGATGATGACTACCTGCATTTGATTTTGTGGGATGACGAGGATCTGGAGATCGTCGGCGCCTACCGCTTTATCCCGACGGCGATGCGGGAGCCGGAGGCGCTGTACAGCTACAGCCTGTTCCACTACGACGACAAAATGCGGGATATCCTTGAACATGGCATTGAACTGGGGCGCAGCTTTATTCAGCCGCGTTACTGGGGACGGCGCGGGCTGGACTACCTGTGGTCCGGGATTGGCGCTTATCTGGCGCGCTATCCGCACTATCGCTACCTGTTCGGCCCCGTCTCCATTTCCGGTGGATTACCGCCCGCAGCGCGGGATCTGCTGGTGGCCTTTTACCGGCTTTGGTTCCCGGCAACGCACCCGCTGGCCGCCTCGCGTCGCCCCTATCCCGCCTCGTTACCCGAGGTGCTGGCGCAGTTTGGTGGGGAAGATTATGTAGAGGATCTGACCCGGCTGAAATCGCTGCTCGGCAATCTGGGATGCGGCATCCCGCCGTTATATAAGCAGTATTCCGAGCTATGCGAGCCAGGCGGCGTACAGTTTATCGATTTTGGCAGCGACCCGTCGTTTAACAACTGCGTGGATGGGCTGGTGCTGGTGGACTTGTGCTATCTGAAGGCGAACCGCTATCAGCGGTATATAGAGGCGCATTTACAACCCTCACCCCAGCCCTCTCCCTAAAAGGGAGAGGGTGAAAACCACCGCGTCTGACAGTCCGCTGGCCCATTTGGGCAGAAGGTAAAAACCGCGTCGGACAGCCCCCTCCCCCCTTTGGGAGAAGGTGAAAACCGCGTCGGACGGTCCCCTCACCCCTTTGGGGAGAGGGTTAGGGTGAGGGGATCAGGGCGCACGATAAAAAGGCTTATCCCCTAAAATCGTTGCCCGCTGCATAATCCGCCGCTGCGGCAGGTAATCTGCATTCGCGTAATGCTGCGTCACCCGGTTATCCCAGATCGCCAGATCGTTCTCCTGCCAGCGCCAGCGCACCTGAAACTCCGGTTTGGTGATGTGCGCAAACAGGAACCCCAGCAGGGCCTCGCTCTCTTTCTCACTCACATCCACAATCCGCGTGGTGAACCCTTCGTTAACGAACAGCGCCTGCTTGCCGCTGACCGGATGGGTGCGCACGACCGGATGCAGCAGCGGGGGATGTTTTGCCACCGCCTCCCGCCAGCGCTGATGCTCCTCTTCCGTTTTACGGTACTTATACTCCGGGAAAGATTTTTTGAAATCATGCTCCGCCCGCAGGACGCTCAGCAGCTGGCGGAGCGGCGCGGATAACGCCTCAAACGCGGCGATCCCGCTGGCCCACAGGGTGTCGCCGCCGCTGTCCGGCAGCTGTTTGGCCGCGAGAATCGCCCCGGCAGGCGGCGTGTCAATAAAGGTGACATCGGTGTGCCAGTTATCGTTGTCCGGCGGGTTATCGTTGTGGGTATCCAGCACGATAATTTCCTCCACCCCTTCGGCGTGCGGGTAGACCGGATGGATATGCAGATCGCCAAAACGGAGCGCCAGGGCGCGCTGCTGGTGGGGCGTGATCGCCTGCTCCCGCAGGAACACCACCTGATGGCGTAGCACCGCGTGATAGAGCTGCTCAAACTGGTTATCACTCAATGGTCGGGTGACATCCAGGCCGGAAATCTGTGCGCCAATGTACGGCCCCAGCGGGGTAATAGTCAGACGTTCACTCATTGTCTCTCTCCATGCCAGGGTGTCAGGCGGCGCTGTAGCGCACGCAGCCCCAGTTCTAATCCGAAGGCAATCACGGCGATCACCATGATCCCGGCCAGTACCACGTCCGTCGCCAGGAACTCCCCCGCCGACTGAACCATAAAACCTAACCCGCGCGTCGCGGCGATTAGTTCAGCCGCCACCAGCGTCGACCAACCAACCCCGAGTCCGATACGCAACCCGGTCAGGATCTCCGGCAGCGCGCCGGGTAAAATCACAAACCACAGCACCTGGGCACGACTCGCCCCCCAGCGACTGCGCCGCCCGGATCCGCACCTGCTGGGCGCTTTTGACCCCCGCCATCGCCGACATCGCCACCGGGGGCGAAAATCGCCAGGTAGATCAGCAGGATCTTCGAAGTCTCACCGATGCCAAACCAGATCACCATCAGCGGCAGATAGGCCAGCGGCGGCACCGGGCGATACAATTCGATCAGCGGATCAAGAATGCCGCGCACCGTCGGGCTTAAGCCCATCGCAATACCCACCGGGATACCGAGGATCACTGCCGCCAGCAGCGCCACCAGAATGCGTCCGAGGCTGGCGGCCAGGTGCTGCCACAGCGTGGCGTCCATAAACCCCTTTGGACCGGCGATGGTGAAGAGTTTCACCAGCACCTGGGCCCGGCGGCGGCAGGAACAGCGGGCTAATCCACTGCTGTGCGGCCACCGCCCACCACACGGCGAGCAGCACCAACAGGGTGCCGACGCTGAGCGTTAACTGGCGGGGAGAAGGGCCAGCGTAAGGTCAGGCGTTTACGCGCGGTTTTATCACTCACCACAATGCTCATGAGAAGGCCTCCCGCTGTTCAAACACGCGGCTCAGTACGTATTCGCGCTGGGCGATAAAGTGAGGATCGGACTTGATGCTGCGCACCGGCTCCCCTGCGACAAAGCGGCGGGCAAAGCTGAGCGGCAGACGCTCCTGCACCCGTCCCGGTCCCGGCGAGAGCAGCACCAGTTCGGTGGCCATAAACACCGCTTCTTCGATATCATGGGTGATCAGCAGCACCTGTTTGCCGGTTTCATGCCACAGGCGCAGCAGCAGGGTTTGCATCTGCTCGCGGGTAAAGGCATCCAGCGCCCCGAAGGGTTCATCCAGCAGCAACAGCTGCGGATTCGCCGCCAGCGCCCGGGCGATGCCGACGCGCTGACGCTGGCCACCGGAGAGTTGCCAGATAAAGCGTTTTTCCGCCCCTTCAAGGCCCACTTTTTTCAGCATCTCCCGGGCAATTGCCAGCCGCTCATCCCGTGATTTGCCCGCCAGTTGCAGGCCGAAGGCGACGTTCTCCTGCACGTTGCGCCACGGCAGCAGCCCTTCATTCTGGAAGACCACGCCGCGCTCGGCGCCGGGGCCTTCCACCTTTTTACCGGCCAGTTGAATGGTGCCGTGCTGCCAGGGTACAAACCCGGCGATCAGATTCAGCAGCGTGGTCTTCCCACAGCCGGACGGGCCGAGCACTACCAGCAGCTCGCCGTTGTCCAGCGTCAGGTTGATATCGTCCAGCGCAGGCTTGCCAGCGTAATCGGCGTACAGATTTGTAATAGTCAGCATACGGCCCCCTTACTTCACAAAGCGGTCGGTCACGTACTGGCTGTAGTCAGCCGCCACCGCGGGCACTTTGCCCTGCTCTTTCAGGAAGCCTGCGGTATCGATAATTGCTTTATTCACTGGCCCCGCCAGCTGTTGCTGCTGTTGGGCAGGCGTCAGATAGGTATTGCCTTTTACCAGCCCCGGTACATCGGTCTCTGGCACGCCGCTCAGACGGGCAAGTTTCTCCAGATTTTCTGGCTTTTTCAGCCATTCATCCGGGTTGGCAATGTAGGGTTGTTGGGCGTCAATGGCGCTTTTAGCGAAGGCTTTCACCACTTCCGGGTGTTTTTCGGCAAAATCTTTGCGCACGACCCAGACATCCAGGGTCGGCGACCCCCATTGGCCCACCTGTGCTGAGTCGGTCAGCACGCTGCCGTCTTTCTGCAGTTCATTTACCGCAGGCGACCAGACGTAGGCCCCGTCAATATCGCCCCGCTGCCAGGCGGCGATAATGGCCGGTGGTTGCAGGTTGATAATCTCTACCTGCCCCGGCTTGATGTTCCAGTGCTTCAGGGCGGCGAGCAGGCTGTAGTGGGTGGTGGAGATAAAAGGCACCGCAATGCGTTTGCCGATCAGATCTTCAGGTTTAGTGATATTTTTCTTCACCACCAGCGCTTCGGAATTGCCGAGCTGCGAGGCCAGCAGGAAGACTTCGATGGGCACCTGCTGACTGGCCGCAACCGCCAGCGGGCTGGAGCCGAGATTACCAATCTGCACGTCGCCGGAGGCCAGCGCCCGCACAATGCTGGCGCCGCTGTCAAACTTACGCCAGTCCACTTTAGCGCCGCTCGTTTTCTCAAAGGTTTTATCCGCCTGCGCCACTTTTGCGGGTTCCGCTGACGTTTGATACGCGACGGTGACCTCCACCGCCTGCGCCTGAACGGCCCACAGCGCCAGTGCGCCAAATAAGGTAAACCGCGATGAAATTGCCATAATGTCTGCTCCCCTCTGTTGTTATGAGGGCAGTATTTCTGGCGGCGGAATTTTGATAAAGGAATTAAAAAGCATCGTTAATGCCGAATCGTTTTTTAGAAAAAAAGCGGCAATAGATAGTGAATTTTGTGCAGTTTGTTTTGCCCGACAGCGCTGCGCTTACCGGCACTATTGCAATTTTGTTACATTCGTTACATAACCGCAGGCATGGGATTGCCAGATAAACATTGACAGGCATCATAGGTAAATTATTCCGCAAAGGTAATTGTGATGATCAAAGTGGTGCTGGTGGACGATCACGTGGTGGTGCGTTCCGGGTTCGCCCAGCTGTTAAATCTGGAAGAGGATCTGGTTGTCGAAGGCCAGTACAGCAGCGCCGCCGAGGCCTGGCCCGCCCTCACCCGCGATGCCATCGACGTGGCGGTGCTTGACGTCGCCATGCCTGATGAAAACGGCCTGAGCCTGCTCAAACGCCTGCGCCAACAGCGCCCGGGGTTTCGCGCCATTATCCTCAGCATCTACGACACGCCCGCCTTTGTGCAGAGCGCCCTGGACGCCGGGGCCAGCGGCTACCTCACCAAACGTTGCGGCCCGGAGGAGTTAGTGCAGGCGGTGCGATCCGTCGGGATGGGTGGCCATTATCTGTGTGCCGATGCGGTCAAAGCCCTGCGCGGCGGCGAACCGGTTTCGCAGGCGCTGGCGGCGCTGACCCCGCGTGAGAAAGAGGTGTTCGAGCTGCTGGTTCAGGGCGAAAGCGTGAAGGAGATAGCCTTCAAACTCGAACTGAGCCACAAGACCGTCCACGTCCACCGCGCCAACGTGCTGGGCAAACTGCAGTGCAACAGCACCATCGAACTGGTGCATTTTGCCCTTGATCACCAGCTGTTGACCGGCCACTGATGCGACGCTCCCTGCGCCACATCATCCTCTCGCTGTTTATTATGCTGGCCTGGGGCACCGGCTGGCTGATGCTGTGGACGCTCAGTTTTTACCTCACCCATAACGGGCAGCAGGCGGCGCTGTTTTTGCCGCAGGGCGTTTATCTGGCGCTGCTGATCGTACTTGCACGCCGCTTCTGGCCCGCATTGATCCTCCCCCCGCTGGCCGCCATGCTCTGGCTACAGGGGGAACAACTCCTGACCCATCACCTGATGCTGGGAGTGCCGCTGGTGGGCACCGTCAGTGCGTGGCTGGCGCAACGCTACTGGCACCGCTTTCCGCTCTACTGGCAGCGCCTGTCGCTGCTGATCGCCGCGGTAACCCTCAACGCGCTGCTCCAGACGCTGATTCTGGCGCCGTTTCTCGCCAGCCCGACCACGTTGCTGGCGCTGGCCTCCTTTACCGGCGGCGTACTGCTGACGCCGTTCGTCTATCTGGTATTTGAGTTTTTACGCCAGCAGCACCGCTATCATCTGCTCGGGCTTGATACCAGCAACCCACCCCCTGCGCACTTCGCTGATCATCTGGTGCAGCCTGTTCTTTATTATCGGTATCGGCACCCAGATGGTGCTCTCCCCTGCCCTGGAGCGGCTGCTGCTGATCGTGGTGTTTCTGCCCAACGTGGTGATGGCGTGGAAGTTCGGCTGGCAGGGCGGCGTGCTCTCCGGGCTGCTGGGCAGCATGATGATCACCATCGCCCGCCAGGTGGGGGTGGGGTTCAGCGACTTGCTGGAGCTGGAGATCTTCCTCGCCACCCAGTCGCTGCTGGGGATTGGGCTGGGGATCGCCATCAGCCGCCAGCAGCATCTGGCGATGAACCTCGATCATTACCGCCGTCGGCTGGAGGCGGAACTCCAGGCGCGTCGCGAACTGACGGAAAAGCTGATCCACACCGAAGAGGACACCCGCAAACACCTGGCCCGCGAGCTGCACGACGAGATTGGTCAGAACATCACCGCCATTCAGATCCAGTCCCAGCTGGTGAAGCGGGCGGGCGACACGCCGCAGGCCTTAGAGGCGGCCGGGCAGATCAACGAGCTGGCCCGGCGCATCCATCACTCCACCCGGCAATTGCTGCGTCAGCTTCGCCCGCCGGTGCTGGATGAACTCTCCTTAAAGGAGGCGCTGCACCATCTGGTGAATGAGTTCGCCTTTGCCGAGCGCGGGATCCAGTGCCGGTTTGATTACCAACTGCCTGGCCCGCCCCAGAGTGAAACCCTGGTCTTTACCCTCTATCGCCTGCTGCAGGAGCTGCTGAATAACGTCAGCAAACACGCCGATGCCAGCGAGGTCAGCGTCCTGCTCTGTCAGCACGACAATCAGCTGCGCCTGGAGGTGCGGGATAACGGTAGCGGCATCAGCCCGCAGCAGATGCCCGGTTTTGGTATTCAGGGGATGCGCGAGCGCGTGCATGCTCTCGGCGGGGAAATGACGCTGGAGTCGCAGGGCGGCACCCGCGTAATTGTTAACCTGCCCACAATTTTGCAACAAACACACCGCTAACCAGGAAAAAGTCTTAGTCACGCCAGACTTTCTCTCATCCCTTTTTCGTCGCGCTTTCATACAGTCATCTCAAATGGAGAACGCCATGCCCGCACTGTCAGCTGAACAGGTTACTCAACGCTACCGTCGGCTTCGCCCGAAACTGCTGATCTGCATGGTGATAGGTTACGCCGCGTTTTACCTGACGCGTAAAAGCCTCAACTACATCCTGCCTGCTTTGCAGATGGATCTGGGGTTGAGCAAAAGCGACATCGGCCTGATCGGGTCGCTGTTTTATCTGAGCTATGGCCTGTCGAAATTTGCCGCCGGACTGTGGCATGACAGTAAAGGTCAGCGGGCATTTATGGGTATCGGCCTGATGGCAACCGGGGTGCTGAACGTGCTGTTCGCCTTCGGCGACTCGCTGCCGCTACTGCTGTTTATCTGGACGCTGAACGGCTTCTTTCAGGGATGGGGATGGCCGCCCTGCGCAAGATTGCTCACCCACTGGTATTCGCGTAACGAGCGCGGCTTCTGGTGGGGATGCTGGAATACCTCTATCAACATCGGCGGGGCCATAATTCCGCTGATCTGTGCCTTTGCCGCCCATCGCTGGGGCTGGCAGGCAGCGATGCTGACACCGGGGATCATCAGTATCGTGCTCGGCCTGTGGCTGACCACACAACTGCGGGGCACACCGCAGGAAGAGGGTCTGCCAACGGTCGGCGAGTGGCGCAACGATCCGCTGGAGTTACGCCAGCAACAGCACAGCCCGCCGATGGGGCTGTGGCAGATGTTACGCACCACTATGCTGCAAAACCCGATGATCTGGCTGCTCGGGGCGTCGTATGTGCTGGTGTATCTCATCCGCATCGCCCTCAACGACTGGGGCAACATCTGGCTGGCGGAGAGCCACGGCGTCAACCTGTTAAGCGCCAACGCCACGGTGATGCTGTTTGAAGTGGGTGGTTTGCTCGGGGCGCTGTTCGCAGGCTGGGGATCGGATCTGCTGTTCAGCGGCCAGCGGGCGCCGATGATTTTGCTGTTTACGCTGGGGCTGATGGTGTCGGTGGCTGCCCTGTGGCTGGCGCCGGTTCACCACTACGCTCTGCTGGCAATGTGCTTTTTTACGGTGGGATTTTTTGTCTTTGGTCCGCAGATGCTGATCGGCCTTGCCGCCGTGGAGTGCGGACACAAGCAGGCAGCAGGGTCGATTACCGGTTTTCTTGGCGTGTTCGCTTATCTGGGGGCCGCGCTGGCCGGGTGGCCGCTGTCACAGGTTATCGAACGCTACGGCTGGTCGGGGATGTTCAGTTTGCTCTCGATTGCCGCCGTGCTGATGGGTTTACTCCTGATGCCGCTGCTGATGGCGGGCATCACCGCTTCTCGCAGTCACATAACGTCATAACAAGGGCTGAATAATGAAAACAACGCTTCTCTCTACCCTCATTGCTTCCGGGATCGCGCTGGCCACCTTAACCGGTGCCGCACAGGCCAAAGGCCGTCTGGTGGTTTACTGTAGCGCCACCAACGAAATGTGCGAAGCCGAAACCAAAGCGTTTGGCGACAAATACGACGTCAAAACCTCGTTTATCCGTAACGGCTCCGGCAGCACGCTGGCGAAAGTGGATGCCGAGAAGAAAAACCCGCAGGCTGATGTCTGGTACGGCGGTACCCTGGATCCCCAATCCCAGGCCGGTGAAATGGGGCTGCTGCAGCCGTACAAGTCGAAGAATCTGGAGCAGATCATGGAGAAATTCCGCGATCCGGCGAAGGTGAAAGGCAACCTCTCTTCCGCAGTCTACGTGGGTATTCTGGGCTTTGGCGTTAACACCCAGCGCCTGAAAGAGAAGAACCTGCCGGTGCCACAGTGCTGGAAAGATCTGACCAAACCGGAATACAAAGGCGAAATCCAGATTGCCGATCCGCAAAGTTCCGGCACCGCCTACACCGCGCTGGCGACGTTCGTCCAGCTGTGGGGTGAAGATCAGGCCTTCGACTACCTGAAGCAGCTCAACGGCAACGTCTCCCAGTACACCAAATCCGGTATTGCCCCGGCGCGTAACGCCGCTCGCGGTGAAACGGCCATCGGCATTGGCTTCCTGCACGACTACTCCCTGGAAAAAGAGCAAGGCGCGCCGCTGGAGCTGATCTCGCCATGCGAAGGCACCGGGTATGAAATCGGCGGCGTAAGCATTCTGAAAGGCGCACGTAACGAAGAGAACGCGAAGCTGTTCGTGGACTGGGTGCTGTCAAAAGAGGCGCAGGAACTGGCGTGGAAGCAGGGCAAGTCCTATCAGATCCTGACCAATACCACCGCCGAGACCTCGCCGAACTCGCTGAAGCTGGATGACCTGAAACTCATCAGCTACGACATGGATAAGTACGGCTCCACGGACGTGCGTAAGGCGCTGATCAACAAGTGGGTTAGCGACGTGAAGATGGGTAAATAAGCCCACGACGCAGTCAATGCCGGGTGGCGGTTGCGCTCACCCGGCCTGTACATTCCTCAACACCGGAATCTCTATGTCACAGACACTCGCTCTTCATCCCGTGAAAAAACGGGATGCGGTCTTCCTTTGGGTTTTCGTTGGCTGGCTGGCCTTTGCCCTGCTGCCGAGCTGGAGCCTGGATTATGGCCTGCTGGAATCCACCGGCGACGAGATCCTCGATGCCTATAGCTGGTCGCACTTTAACGTCAGCTGGCTGTGGTATCTGCTCCCCACTCTGCTGCTGGTACGTCCGTTCAGCGAAGCGAAGCGCGAAAAGCGCAGCCGCCACTACCTCGACGCCGGCTGGGCGCTGCTGTGCATGGCCTTTGTGGTCATCAGCGCCATCCTTGAAGGGCGCGGTTTAGGCTATGCCACCATCGTGCTGTTTGTGGCGCTGGGGGCGATTATGACGCTGGCCCTGACCCGTCTCGAATGGCTGGGGGGCGACCGCTTTGTGATTGGCTCGCTGATCGCCATCGTCGCGCTGATCGGCATCTTTATCGTCTGGCCGAGCATCGCCATCTTTATCCCGATGTTCACCAACGACGCAGGGGAATTCGCCCCGCTGGCATTCATGAATGTGCTGTCGCAGTCGCACATCATCCAGGTGATCATCAACTCGATCCTGCTCTCCATTGCGGTGGGTATCGGCTGTACCTTCTTTGGCCTCGTGCTGGCGATCTACACCACCCGCATCGCCAGACGTAGCGCCATTATTGGCCGCATCTTCTCGATCCTGCCGATCGTCACCCCGCCGTTCGTGGTGGGCCTGGGCGTGACATTGATGATGGGGCGCTCCGGCTACGTCACTGAACTGATGGTTGACTGGTTTGGCTTAACCAACACCAACTGGCTGTACGGGTTTACCGGCATCTGGCTGGCGCAGGTGCTGGCCTTCACCCCGATGGCGTTTATGATCCTCGATGGCGCGATCAAGACCATTCACCCGTCGCTGGAAGAGGCTTCGTATACCCTGCGCGCCAGCCGCTGGCAGACCTTTAACGGCGTCTTTGTCCCGCTGCTGAAACCGGCGCTGGCGAACGCCTTTTTGATCGTGATTGTGCAGTCGCTGGCCGACTTCAGTAACCCGCTGGTGCTGGGGGGCAACTTCGACGTGCTGGCCACGCAGATCTACTTCTATATCACCGGTTCTCAGCTGGATTACCAGGCGGCGAGCACCCTGGGCGCCTTCCTGCTGCTGTTCTCGCTGCTGGTGTTCTGCATCCAGTATATGTGGATCGGCAAACGTTCTTACGTGACCGTCTCCGGCAAGTCCTATCGCGGCGACGTGCAGCCCCTGCCGGTGACGCTGGTGTGGAGCGTGATCGCCCTGCTGGCGGTGTGGATCGCCTTTAACGCCCTGCTCTACGGCAGCATTTTCTACGGCAGCTTTACCGTCAACTGGGGGGGTGGATTACACCCTGACGCTGGATAACTTTATCAAGCTGTTCGGCCAGGGGATGAGCGACGGCGCATGGCCTTCGCTGCTCGACACCCTGCTGTACGCCGGGATCGCCGCACCGATCACCGCCGCCTTCGGTTTACTGATCGCCTGGATCGTGGTGCGCCAGCAGTTCAAAGGCAAAAAGACCATCGAGTTCACCACCATGCTGTGCTTTGCCGTTCCGGGCACCGTGGCGGGCGTGTCGTACATTCTGGCCTTTAACAGCGCGCCGGTGTACCTCACGGGCACCGCCGCCATCGTCATTATCTCAATGGTGATGCGTAACGTGCCGGTGGGTATTCGCGCCGGGATCGCGGGTCTGGGTCAGATCGACAAATCGCTGGACGAAGCCTCGCTCAGTCTGCGGGCCGGGTCGCTGCGTACCATCACCCACATCCTGCTGCCGCTGCTGCGTCCGGCCATTTTGTCGGCGCTGATCTACAGCTTTTGTGCGTGCCATTACCACCGTCAGCGCCATTGTGTTCCTGGTCACCCCGGATACCCGGGTAGCCACGGCCTACATTCTGAACCGCGTGGAAGATGGCGAATACGGCGTGGCGATTGCCTACGGCTCGATCCTGATTGTGGTCATGCTGGCGATCATTTTCCTCTTTGACTGGCTGATCGGTGGAGGCGCGTATCTCCCGTTCTAAAGCCAAAAACCAGGCGTAACACTATGACTCAGAAACATTTTTGTTGAACTGCGTAACGTGACCAAGCGCTTTGGCGCGAACACGGTAATTGAAAACATCAACCTGGCGATCCCGCAGGGAGAGATGGTGACGCTGCTCGGCCCTTCCGGCTGCGGTAAAACCACGGTACTGCGTCTGGTCGCCGGGCTGGAAAAGCCCACCAGCGGGCAGATCTTTATCGACGGCGAGGACGTGACCCACAGCTCCATTCAGCAGCGTGATATCTGCATGGTGTTTCAGTCTTACGCCCTGTTCCCGCACATGTCACTGGGCGAGAACGTCGGCTACGGCCTGAAGATGCTCGGCGTACCGCGTGGGGAGATCAAAACCCGCGTCAAAGAGGCGCTGGCGATGGTGGACCTGGAGGGCTTTGACGATCGCTATGTGGATCAGATCTCCGGCGGCCAGCAGCAGCGCGTGGCGCTGGCCCGGGCGCTGATCCTCAAACCGAAAGTGCTGCTGTTCGATGAGCCGCTGAGTAATCTTGATGCCAACCTGCGTCGCAGCATGCGCGACAAGATCCGCGAGCTGCAAAAGCAGTTCAACATTACGTCGCTGTACGTCACCCACGATCAGAGCGAGGCCTTTGCGGTCTCGGACACCGTGCTGGTGATGAACAAGGGCAACATCATGCAGATTGGCTCCCCGCAGGATCTCTATCGTCAGCCCGCGTCGCGCTTTATGGCGAGCTTTATGGGCGATGCCAACCTGTTCCCGGCCAGCTTCAGCCACGAGTCTGTGGCGATCCACGGCTACCGCCTGCCGCGTCCGCTGCACTTTGCCGCCCAGGGAACCGGCACCGTGGGCGTGCGCCCGGAGGCGATCACCCTGAGCCAGCACGGCGACGAGAGTCAGCGCTGCGTGATCCGCCACGTCGCCTATATGGGGGCCGCAGTATGAGGTGATCGTCGAGTGGCACGGGCAGGAGATTTTGTTGCAGGTGAATGCTACGCGTCTGCAACCGGATGTCGGGGAGACGTATTATCTGGAAATTCATCCGTACGGGATGTTTGTGCTGGCGGATGCAGCCCTAGGTTGTACTCCCTTTCCATTCAGGAGGAGATACCGCGTGCCGCTCATGCGGCACGCGGTAGTTCAACATGCTTTTCCGTTCGGATTTCATCACATCATAAGTAAGCTGCGGCGGTTTCTCAGTTCTTCGAGCCGCGCTCTTTTTCTGTTTTCTCGTTGGCTTTGAGCTTTTCCAACAGACACCTTATTTCTGCCGTTGCACCTGAACGCCGCCACCGCAGGTGCGGCGGTTAGTTACGATGAGCGGGGAGAGTTTCGGAATGCACGTGTTGGGTGTAGTGAGATGAGCGTCCGCTATGAGCGAAAAGCAGACAGAGGCCGTTGAGTGTTGTATAACGATTTCATTTGAGCTGATAGTGTGATGAGAAAGGGAAAATTGGGCACAGAAAATAGAGATAATTTCTCCTCCAAGACTAAAAATTAAAGGACAAATAACATGACACCAGAGTTACTAAATACAATAGGCTGACTTCTAATATTTTTGGTGTAATTCTAATTTTTCTTCTTTGGGCTGCCTCAGCCATCACATGATGAAGGTGTGTCTTTAGGGTTGGAGGACGGTACGCCTTTGGGAGATGGAACAACGGTCGGGGAGAGGAATGTTAAAATCCGTAAGCGAAAAGCTCTTTATAATTTTTCGCCTACGTTGCGCTCATTTTAATGCTTTTTGGTTTCGTACTTCAATTTTTAGCTTTGCATATTGATCTAATTCCATTTCATTAACCCCTCGGGACTCTTTGCAATGTCCGCTTCTGGCACAAAGCGGACATTCCGGCCTTTTACATTCGTTCTGCCCTTATTCAGCCCATCCTTCAAGGATTAGGCCAGGCACACGCTCACATTTCCGCATATTGTCCTGGCCGCAGTCAGCGCGCCCCTAATCTCCGTGGTTGCGTCTACCGGGGTGCGGTCCTATGAGAGGGAGAAGTCACGACATTTTATTACCGCTGTGCGTTCAGATCCGCAATATCCTTTGGTGTCGTCCGGCAGCACCCGCCGATCAGCTTCGCCCCTGCCCCCAGCCACTGCGGCAGATAGCCCGCCAGCGTTTCACAGGCTTCGCCGTGATGGTGCCAGGTTTTGCTGACCGCATCGTAGTGTTCACCCGAGTTCGGATAGACCACCAGCGGCAGCGTGGTCAGGCTTTGCAGATGTTGCAGCGCGGCGGTGGTGTTCTCAAGGGCGATACAGTTAATGCCCAGGGCAATCACCTGCGGGTAATGTGCCAGCGCAGCGACCACGTCGCGCAGCGGGGTGCCGTCGCTCAGGTGCTCGCTGTCGCGCAGGGTAAACGAGAACCACGCCCGGGCGCGCGGGTAAGCTGTCAGCAGATCGGCCAGAGCCTGAATTTCAGCAAACGACGGCAGGGGTTTCGCAGGCCAGCAGGTCAGCCCCGGCATCCAGCAGCGCTTCCACCCGCGGGCGGTGAAACGCGGCAAACACCTCGGCGCTACGCGTATAGTCGCCCCGGTACTCCGATCCGTCGGCCAGATAGGCACCATACGGCCCGACCGAGCCCGCCACCAGCAGCGTACCCGCCTGCGGATTTTCTGCCAGATACGCCTCGCGTGCCTTACGCGCCAGTTCAACACTTTTACCAATCAGCGCCCGGGACTGCGCCTCGTCCAGCCCGCGGGCGGCAAACCCGTCCGGCGTGGCCTGGTAGCTGGCGGTGATCGCCACCTGCGCCCCGGCGCGGAAGTAATCGAGGTGGACGTCGCGGATCAACTCCGGGTTTTCCATTAACACTTTGGCCGACCACAGGCTGTCGGCCAGGTTACAACCGCGCGCTTCCAGTTCCGTTGCCATCGCCCCGTCCAGCACCACAAACGGCTGGGTTTCCAGGAGGGCGGTAAGCGGATTATTCTGCGACATGTTCAGGCTCCTGCGTTTTCAGATGTTGAGTAAGGTAGTACGCGCCATAGCACAGCGCCACAAACGGCAGCCCACAGTAAAGGGCAATACGCTGGCTCGGGTCAAACGCCAGGCCGACGCAGGCCACCAGGCACAGGATAAAGCCCAGCACCGGCACCAGCGGATACCAGGGGGCGCGGTAGTGCAGATCGCCGAGCGGTTTCCCGGCCTGCAGATGACGACGACGGAAGACAAAGTGTGAGGCGCAGATGCTGATCCACACTGCCACCACCGCAAAGCCCGAAATGGCCGACAGCGCAACAAACACCGTGTCCGGGGGCGACCACGCTGGAGAAGAGCGCCAGCACGCCGCCGAGCATCGACACCGACAGCGCCGTCAGCGGCACGCCGTTTTTGTTCACCCGGGGCAAAGCAGCGCGGCAGGGTTTTCTCGTTCGACAGCGACCACAGCATCCGCCCCGAGGCATACAGCCCTGAGTTTGCCGCCGAGAGGAATCGCCGTCAGGATGACAAAGTTAACGATATCCGCCGCATACGGAATGCCGACCTTCTCAAACACCAGCACGAACGGGCTTTTTTCCACCCGGCCTGCTGCATGGGGGATCAGCGCCGCCAGCACGAATACGGGTGCCAATAAAGAAGATGATCAGGCGGGCAATGGTGGTGCGGATCGCCACCGGAATGACCTTGTGCGGGTTTTCGGTTTCCCCGGCGGCGATACCGATAAGCTCGGTGCCTGAGAAGGCAAAGTTAACCGCCACCATCGTCATCAGGATCGGCAGACCGCCGTGCGGGAACCAGCCTTCGGCGGTGATGTTCGCCAGCCCGGGCGCTGCGGAACCGTCCTGCATCGGGATAAAACCAAAGATTGCCGCCCCGCCGAGGATGATAAAGGCGATGATGGTAATGACCTTCACCAGCGAGAACCAGAACTCCCCTTCGGCAAAGAAGCGGGTCGAAATGACGTTGAGGGCGAAAATGACCGCGCAGAAGACCACGCACCACACCCAGACGGGCACCTGCGGGAACCAGTACTGCATGCAGAATCCGGCGGCGGTAAAGCTCGATCCCAGCGCCACCGTCCAGGTGAGCCAGTAGAGCCACGCCACAGTGTAACCGGTCGCCGGGCCGAGATAGCGCGCGGCATAGACGTGAAAAGCGCCGGTCTCCGGCATCGCTACCGGAGAGCTCGCCCAGGCACTGCATCACCAGCCAGACCACCAGCGCGCCGATCAGATAGGCCAGCAGCGTTCCCGCTGCGCCCGTGGTCGAAATAATGTAACCCGTATTAAAAAACAGCCCGGTGCCAATCACGCCGCCAAGGGAGAGCATGATCAGGTGGCGGGTCTTCATGGTGCGCTGTAGCTGCCCGTTTTGTTGTGTTTGCATATCACCTTCTATACGTATGGACATCTAAACATCCAAAAGAAGGTGTGTTTATACCGCGATTGTTAACAAATTGCTAGCCATGCACCAGACGAAGACGCGCGCGACGGGCGCTTAGCCGGGGTCGAACCGTGTAAATGACGTAAAGATAGGGTCGCCATGCCATAAGACACCTCCTGCAAGTCGATACTTACAGCATGTGCCGCACAGGCTGGTTCGTCGGTCAGGCGAAAGTAGGATCTGTTTTTTTATCCGCTAAACTGCCGGGCGTTACGGCCTACTGCCGGATGGCGGCGTTGTCATACCCGGCGTGCGTAGGGCTGCTTCCCCAGGCCGGCGCGAGCGCATCGTCGCCGGCAATCGTCCCCTACGAAAGCATGAGAATGTTAATTCATGCAAAACACTCTATAGTCGTAGTGTTTCATTAATAAAGGATGAGCTAATGCGATTTAACGGACTGACCAAAGGGTTTTTCATTCTCATACTCCTGATTGTCACCTGGCGTTTTTTGATGTGCTGTCGCCCTACTTCTCGGCGATCCTGTGGGCCGCGATCCTGGCGGTGATTTTCTACCCGGTCAAAAACACACTGCGTATTCGGATGGGCGATCGTAACGGGCTGGCGTCGCTGTTGAGCGTCCTGCTTATCTGCCTGATCGTCTTTATTCCCCTGATGGTGATCTTTTCCTCCCTGGCCTTTGAACTCAATATTGTTTACACGCGCCTGCCAGCAGAACGACACCCAGTTTTCCGGGGTGTTCGCGAGTCTGTTCTCGCATCTGCCTGACTGGGTGCGCGCGCTGATGATCGAGCACGACCTGGATACCGCCACGCAGATCCAGCAGAAGCTCTCTGAGGCGGCGTTAAGAGGCGGGGCAATACCTTGCCGGCAGCGCGTTCCTGATTGGTAAAGGGACCTTTGGCTTCGCCATCAGCTTCGGCGTCATGGTCTATCTGCTGTTTTTCCTGCTGAAAGATGGCCCCTGGCTGATGCGCCAGATCCTCGACAGGCCTGCCGCTGTCGAATTTCGCCAAACAGCATCTGTTTGCCAAATTTGCCGGCGTCGCCAGAGCGACGGTAAAAGGCACCGCCGTCGTGGCGTTAGTGCAGGGTTTGCTGGGCGCATCGCCTTCTGGGTCGTCGGAATTAACGGCAGCATTTTGTGGGGCGCGCTGATCGCGTTTCTGTCACTGATCCCGGCGGTCGGCTCGGCCATTGTCTGGGTCCCGGCGGCCATTTACCTCTTCGCCACCCACCAGCTATGGCAGGGCCTGTTTATTGTCGGGTTCTTTGTGCTGGTGGTAGGGCTGGGTGGATAACCTGCTGCGTCCGCTGCTGGTGGGGAAAGACACCAAAATGCCCGATTACCTGATTCTGATCACCACCCTCGGCGGGATGGAGATTTACGGCATCAACGGCTTTGTCATTGGCCCGCTCATCGCCGCGCTGTTTATTGCCTCCTGGAATCTGCTCTCGGGTCGCGATCATGCCGGTAATGCCGAAGAGATTGACGATGCGATTATCGAAGAGGGAAAAAATTCTCGGAGACTTATGAATAACAAGCATTATCATCCTACAGACGCTATCGCGACCTAAAAGGAATACGCCGTGCGTATCGCGACTATCACTAACTGGGCATACGGCGCCACCGTCTGCCTGACCCTCGCTTCCGGCGTGGCCATGTTGATGGCCTCCAACGCCGAAAAGGTTGAGCGGCAGGCCGTTGAACAGCGCTATGTATTCGATCAGCTCACCGAAGAGGTGGAGGCCGACGCCTGGGCGCTCTCCGACCTTGCGCGGCTGTACGTCATCAAACAGGATCCTGCGGTAGCCGACCAGTACCGTCAGAAAGCACAAGCGATGGTCGGGATTGAGCATCGCCTGCAAAAGTTGCGGGACGCGGGTGCCAGTGATGATGAGCTGGCGCTGCTGCACGAAGGTTAACCGTGGCCGATGCCCTGCAGGATGAACAGCAGAGCGCCATCGCGAGTGTGAAAGGCGGACAGCAATCTCAGGCCATCGGGCTGATTTATGGCGAGCGTTATGAGAACGAGCTGGAGCAGGTTCAGAATCAGCTCGACCATTTTCGTCAGATGCTCGACAGACGTACCGACGCGGCCATTGAGGATGCCACGGTAAAATCGCGCGGGCTGCGGACGCTCTCTGAAGTGATGGTCGGCCTGACCGCGCTGATGTTTTTGTTTGTTCTCGGTTTTATCCTCAAACGCCGGGTGCTGCGCCCGGTGGTGCGCCTGAGCGATGTGGTCAACCGGCTGGCCTCGCAGGATTATGCGGTGGAAGCACCAGACTACCGCCAGATCGATGAGATTGGCGACATGGCGCAGGCGATCCGTATCTTTCGCGAAAACGGTCTGGTGCGGCAACGGCTGGAACAGGAGCGCGATGCCGACTGGGCGATCCGGGAACTGCTGGCGCGAATGACCCAGCGGCTACAGGGCTGCGAGTCCGTCGAGGATGTCCTGAACGTGGCCCGGCTGTTCGCGCCCGGCATTGCCCCTGGCGTCCCAGGACGGCTCTGGCTGCTGGAGCGGGAGCCGTGGCAGATGCACTGTGCCGCCGAATGGCTCGACCCGCAAGGCGAAGCCGAACCCTTCCACCCCGACCAGTGCTGGGCGGTACGCCGCGGGGCAGAGCCATCCGCCGGTGACCGGTGAGCCGGATATCACCTGCTATCACCTGCCAGACGCTTGCGCCGACCATTCGCTCTGCGTACCGCTGATTGCCCAGGGCGAGACCATCGGCCTGCTCTCATTCCAGAATGTCACCCGGGAACGGGCCCCGTCCCGCGCCTATCTGGAACTGATGGCCGAAGCCCTTGGCCTGGCGCTGGCTAACCAGCGCCTGCGCGATGCCCTGCTGGAGAAAGCGTTATTCGATCCGCTGACCAATCTGCGCAACCGCCATCATCTGGATGACGCCCTGCGCACGCAGCTCGGCCAGGCGCAGCACACCGGTCAGCCGGTCAGTTGCCTGATGATCGATATCGACCACTTCAAAGCCATTAATGACAAGTTTGGTCATGATGCGGGAGATCTGGTGATTAAAAGCGTCGCGACGGTGGTGCAGCGTGCGGTAGGCGACAAGGGAATGCCGTTCCGCTATGGCGGGGAAGAATTCCTGATCCTGCTGCCGGGCGCAGATGACGCGGCGGCGTTTGCCTGCGCCTCCGAAATCCAGACCAACGTGCGCAGCCTGGCGCTGCGGTATGAGTTAACGGAGATTGGCACGGTGGATGTTTCCATCGGCATTGCCAGCTATCCGCAGCACGCCCAAAGCGACAACCTGCTGCGCGCCGCGGATGTGGCGCTGTACCGGGCGAAGGAGCTGGGCGCTCAAGGATTGTCAGTTTCGGGATGCTTGAGGCGGAGTGAGGGGCTATCATTGCCCCCTCTCCTTCCCTGATGCCGTTGCCGCCTTATGAATCTCAATTACTTCTGTTACGTTCTTCTGGCCTTTACCGCTGCGGGCAGCGCCCTGCTGCCGCACCCTTTGGCAATGTGGTTTGTGCTCGTCAGCGCACTGACGCTGGTTATCTATGGCGCTGACAAGCTGGCGGCACGCAAGGCCTGGCGGCGGGTCCCTGAGGCGACACTACTGATCTTTGGGGTGGTGGGTGGATGGCCGGGAGCGATCCTCGGCCAGCAGCTCTTTCGGCATAAAACCCAGAAACAGCCGTTTAAGACCTACTTTATGATCACGGTGATACTTAACGTTCGTGCTGCTGCTGGCGGCCTGGCGATTTTGGCCCCTGATTGACAGCCACTTATGATGGCAAGCGTGGCCAGGCCCACAGTAGAGTAATCCCTTACTCTGGCCCTCTCCCTCAAGGAAGAGGGCAGGATGTCGTTACACCTCCAGCCCGGCGCGGAACTGGCCCCATTTCAACACCGAATTCACCCCCATTGACAGGAACGGCTCCGGCGGAGTTCTGTTCGGGCCTGGCGATGCCACCAGAAAATCGATCAGCTCGTTGCGCTCTCCGGCGATCATATCCGCCAGCAGTTTGCCGGTGGCGGTGCCGCGGGTAATTCCCAGACCATTACAGCACAGCGCGCCATAGACGTTCGGTGCCAGCTGACCAAAGAAGCCCTCGTGGTTGTCCGACAGGCAGATGGCCCCGCTCCAGGAGTATTCGAAATCGACCTTACTCAGCATCGGGAAGCGACGCTCGAACGATTTACGGTGGGTTTCAATATTGTGCTTCAGCTGCTTTTCCCGTGGGCGGCCATCGGGATGGAAGCTAAAGCTGTTACGCATCAGGATGCGGTTATCGACCGTGCGGCGCACGGTGCTGCCAAAACGGGTGCGCCGGAATAAACGCCCCATACCGGCTTGCCGCCGAGCTGCGCCTGCTCTTCAGCAGTCAGAGGGCGAGTCAGGCTGCCATAGAGGAAGGTTGGCAGCAGGCGCCCGCGCAGAAAACCAAAATGGGCGGCAAAGGCGTTATTCGCCAGAATCAGCGTGTCGGCGGTAATGGTGCCCTGAGCATGCACTAGCGTCACTTTGTCGCCATAGTCGATGGAGGTGATGGGGCGTATTTTCATACAGCGTCACGTTCGACGGCAGGTTGTCCGCCAGGCCTTTCACCAGCGCCGACGGCTGGAGCAGAATGGTGCCCGGAATGTAGAGCGCCTGCTGGTAGTAAGAGGTGCCGATATGGTCCGGCAGATCCTTTCCGGGGATCATCTCTGCGTGGCGGCCAATTTTCTCCAGCCCGCTGCGGTAGGCCTCCAGAATCGCGACCCCCTTCTCCCCCACTGCGGCCTGGTATTTGCCGGATTCGGTCATCTGGCACTCGATACCGTGCTCTTTCACGATCCCGCGCAGGTAGTTCTGCCGAGGGTGTTGAGTTTGAGGATCAAATTGGCGGTGGTGACGTCACCGATATAGTCCTTGGCCCGATATCGTGCGGCACATCAATGGCAAAACCGGCGTTGCGCCCGGAGGATCCGAAACCCACGTCCTGCGCTTCAATCAGCACCACTTCATCATTCGGAAAATTTAGCGCCAGCTGACGGGCCGCCGCCAGCCCGGTTAACCCGGCACCGACGATCGCCCAGCGGGCATGTTTTTGCCCCACGTGGGCAGGACGCGGGGTACGCGGTTGACTGGTGTGATACCAACCCGGCAGGGCGTCGTCAGCAGGCAGAGAAGTGATCTTTTGCACGTTGGTTACTCCGGTAGCTCTGATTATGTTCTCGTCACGTCACCGCAGGATCCGGCAACTGATATGGGATCAATGTTAGCCATCATAAGTAAATGAATATGTGATGTATATCGCATGTATACATGAAGTATAAAAATAGTTAACGGAATGATAAAAAAGGCGTGCGAAGCCCGGCGCAGCGGGGCGTCTGAGAAGAAAACAGCATGGGAGAAGAGGGCCTGTCAGCGGTCGCCAGCAGGCCTTATGGCAAGAAGATTAGCGGTTATCGCCCTCCTGGAAAGGCGCAAAATTGTCAGCTTTTAGCCCCTGCGGAGCGATGAAAATTTCCATATTTTCCCGCGACAGCTCCCAGTGCTCAAAGACCAGATCGACGACCGCCTGCTCATCACGTGCCTCAATGGCCACGATAAACGCATCGTGATGATCCGCGGCCAGCTGTAAGCGGCGCTCCATATCCTCGTTTTGCGGCCGGAAGAAGGTGTGTCCGATACGACAATGGTCGATCAGCAAACGCCCCAGGCTCGGCTGCAAGTAGGGATTGGCCGCCATCTCGCCCATGATCTCGTGAAAACGGTTTGTTCTCCAGCGCCAGCGCCTCGGCATCGCGGGTTTGCACCGCTTTGCGAAAGCGCTTTTGCGTCTCTTTCAGCGCTTTTAACTGCGCTGGCTTGTAATGCTGTACGGCAAGGCGTCCGGTGGCGGCGTAAATCATCGGTGCCACCAGGAAAGAAATTGCGCAGCGTCGAGTGACTCATCGGGATCACCCGCACGCCGCGTTTTTCCACAATTTCGAGATACCCTTCTCCTGCCAGGCGCTGGAAGATTTCGCGCACCGGCGTACGGGACAGACCGTACTGCGCGGTCAGCGCGGCTTCATCCAGCAGCTCGTCTGGATCCAACTCCATGGTCAGAATATGTCGCTTGAGATCCTCGTACAGCGCTACCTTTCCCGTTCTCATTGACGCCTCCTGAAAATCGACCGGTGATGCTTAACTATGATGTTGCTTAACCTACAGATAAAGATGTGCAACAGCAAAATTATCAGCCACGGCAATCATGTTCTGCGCATTTCACTGGCAGTCAGATAGATCAGCCTCAGGACAGGCTCTGGATCCCGATCCGGTGGATGACGCAGGATCTCCCCACGTAGCCAGTCTATTTCACTGCCGGCAACGTGGCGAAACGTCCTCAACCGCCCGGCATTTTTTAGCCATTTCATAATAAAGGCATTTTTCTGCCGGTTAGAGCAAATGCGTCCCTGCTTTCTCGACAGGCCAACCGCCACCAGAAGACAGAAATAGAAATGAATTCTCTCTTCCAGACCGTTAAACACGGCTTCAGGCGTCGTCTTCAGGGAGATCAATCCAGAGGGTCTTCAGTTCGGTGTACTGGTCGAGGGCGAAGACAGATTTATCGCGCCCGCCAAACCCCGACTGCTTGTAGCCGCCAAACGGCGTGGTGGCGTCGCCTTCCCCGAAGCAGTTCACCGTTACCGTACCCGCACGAATGGCGCGCGATACTCGAATGGCCCGGTTAAGTTTGCCGGTGTAGACCGATGCGGCCAGACCGTACTGTGTATCGTTCGCCAGGGCGACGGCCTCGGCTTCGGTGTTGAAGGTGGTCACGCACAGCACCGGGCCGAAGATCTCCTCCTGGAACAGCGCGCTCTCGGGCGTCACGCCGTCGATAATGGTTGGCTGAACATAGGCACCCTGCTCGGTATCGCCCCCCTGCACAATCCGCAGCCCTTCCTGGCGAGCCGTATCGAGATAACCGCTCACCTTGCTGAAATGTTCCGTCGAGACCATCGCGCCGAGCCGGTTGCGCGGATCGAGAGGATTGGCCCATCGGCCAGTCACCGATCTGTTTTGCCATTTCGGCCAGCAGCGCCGCTTTAACACTTTCCTGCACCAGCAGGCGCGAGGTGGCAGAGCAGTTCTCGCCCATGTTCCAGAATGCGCCGTTAAGCACATGTCCGGCCACGGTCGCCAGATCTCCCGCATCGTCAAAGACGACGGCCGGGTTTTTACCCGCCGCACTCCAGCACCACCTTCTTGAGGTTGGATTCGGCTGCATAGTGCAGGAAGCGTCGTCCGGTGGCCGTGGAGCCGGTAAAGCTCACCATGTCGATATCGGGGTGCAGACCAATCGGCTCCCCGACCTCTTTGCCGGTGCCGGTGACGATATTCAGCACGCCCGCCGGGATGCCCGCCTCAAAGGCCAGGTCGGCGACCCGCAGCGCGGTGAGCGAGGTTTGCTCTGCCGGTTTCACGATGACCGAGCAGCCAGCCGCCAGTGCCGGGCCGATCTTCCAGGCCAGCATCAGCAGCGGGAAGTTCCAGGGCAGAACGCACCCCACCACGCCAATCGGCTCGCGCACGACCAGCGCCATTGCGCCGTTACCGACCGGGGCGGTGTGGTCATACAGTTTATCGATGGCTTCTGCGTGCCACTTCAGGACGTGAATGGTTTCTGGCACGTCCACCGCCAGGCATTCGCTTACCGGTTTCCCGCTGTCGAGGCTTTCCAGCACCGCCAGTTGGTCGATCTCCTGCTCCATCAGCGCCGCCAGTTTCAGCAGCACCGCTTTGCGTTCGCCCGGTGCCTGCTTGCTCCAGCTCCCGGCCTCGAACGCACTGCGCGCTCCCTCCACCGCGGCATTGACATCGGTGATGTCGCAGGCAGCGATGTGGCCAAGGGTCTCCCCGGTGGCCGGGTTGGTGGTGGGCAGGGTTTTACCAGATTGCGCGGCGACGAAGCGCCCGTTAATAAAGGCCTTGCTCGCCAGGGAGAGATCCCGGGCGATGGCCGTTACGTCGTCCAGCGTGTGCAGGTGACTCATATCGCCTCCTTACAGCGCCGCAGCGACGTTGCGTTTTACATCAGTGATCACCGCTTTCAGCTGCGCTTTCTCTTCTTCATTGAGATCCTGCAACGGCGCGCGCACCGTGCCGGAGGTCAGGCCGTTCAGCTCGCAGCCGTAGCGGATAGATTGCACAAACTTGCCACCGTCGAGGAAGTTCATCAGCGGCATCATGGCGGCCATGATTTTGCGGCCTTTGGCGAAATCTTTTTCCACCACGCAGGCTTCATACAGCGCCACGTGTTCGCGTGGAATGAAGTTAGAACCAGCACAGACCCAGCTTTGCGCGCCCCAGGCGAAGAACTCCAGCGCCTGATCGTCCCAGCCGCAGGAAAGCGCGATGTTCGGGAACTTGCAGGCCAGCAGGTGCAGGTTGTTGAAATCCCCGGAACTCTCTTTAATGGCGACCACGTTTGGTGAGCGGCTTACTTCGCGGAAGTAGGTCTCGCCCATGGTAATCCCCATGCGGCCCGGGTAGTTGTAGAGCATGATCGGCAGCTGGGCGGCTTTATCCACGGTCAGCGCGTGATGGGCATTTTCCAGCTCGGTCGGCAGGGCATACGGTGGCGAGGTAACCAGGATGGCATCGGCTTTGATCTCACGCGCATGTTTGGCGTAGTCCACCGCGTCTTCGGTGCGGGTGGCCCCCGTGCCGACGATCAGCGGCAGGCGGGTGCCAATCACCTGACGGGCGTGTTCCACCAGCGCTTTACGCTCTTCCTGGCTCTGCGCGTAATATTCGCCCGTGGAGCCACCAATGATGATGCCGTGAACGCGGGCTTCGATCAGCGACTCCAGCACCTCGGAAAAGCGTGCAAAATCAATGCTGCCATCGGCTGCGTAAGGGGTAATTGCCGGGGTGTAGATACCTTCAAATGTCAACACGATAACCTCCAGGGGGGAATTCACGACCATCACAGTCTGCTACGCAACCCTGATGGACTGCGTTTGTTAAAAATTTGCACACGCGCAGGTAAAAGGTCAATGGAGGAATATTTTTTTGTATACATGAAAAATACAACATAAATACGTAATAACAGGAGATTTTTACGCATGCGTTAAAAATAACTTATATAAATCAATAAAATAAATGCATTATTTCTTTGTAGTAATTTTCTATATAATTTTCCGATAGCGATCACATTCCCGAATTATCACCCTCTGAGACGTATTTACAGCGCCTTTCCGGCGGCATAGTTTTAATGCTGTAGTTAACCAGAATTTAACAAAAACACCACACCGCAACGCCGGGTTGTGACCAGAATGTAAACAGAGGTACCGGGTATGCCCCATAAAAAAGCGACACTCATCGGCCTGATCGCCATCCTGCTGTGAGCGCGATTGTTGGCCTGATTAAAAGCGGTGAGCGAAGGCTTTGGCCCGGTGGGCGGGGCGGCGTTGATTTACACCTGTAGCGCGGTGTTGCTGCTGTTTACCATCGGCTTTCCGAAGAGTCCAGAAGTTCCCGGTGAGTTATCTCATCATCGGCAGCGTGCTGTTCGTCTGCTATGAGCTGTGCCTGTCCCTGTCGCTGGGCTTTACCCATAGCGGGCGTCAGGCCATTGAAGTGGGAATGGTGAATTACCTCTGGCCGAGTATGACGATTTTACTGGCGGTGATCGTTAACCGGCAGAAAACCAGCCCGCTAATTATTCCCGGCGTGGTGTTAGCCATTATCGGAATAGGCCGGGTATTAGGTTGGCAACGGGGGATTTTCGCTGACAGAGATGATGAATAACGTTATGGATAATCCGTTAAGTTACGGGCTGGCATTCAGCGGAGCGGTGATCTGGGCCATATATTGCGTGGTCACTCAACGTATCGCCCCGGGGAAATAACGGAATTACATTGTTCTTTATCTTAACGGCGCTGACGCTGTGGGTGAAATATTTCACCTCGCCCCAGCCGGAATTTGTTCTGTCGTGGCACGCGGTGGATCAGCCCTGCTGCTGGCGGCGATGGCGATGGGCTTTGGCTATGCTGCCTGGAATGTGGGGATCCTGCACGGCAACGTCACGGTGCTGGCGGCGGCGTCGTACTTTATTCCGATTATCTCGGCAGTGCTGGCGGCGTTTATGCTGGATTCGCACCCTGACGCTGGCTTTCTGGCAAGGGACGGCGATGGTCAGCCTCGGATCGCTTATCTGCTGGTGGTCAACGCGCACGGTTGCCGTAAAACGTTTATCTGACGAAACGTCTTAAAAATAATAAACACAGTAACACCATAATAAATATAACTAACATCTTATCCGACCATCCTGCAGCGGAGGAGTATTTGCCATGAATTACGCGAAATAACGCACGCTATTATTTAACGCTTGAATCTTTTTAGACCTATATTTATTCCGTAATCGCTTGATTAATGGAAAGCGGCCTCGCTCGGCTTTAATAAGCATCCATCGCTATTTATGTTTATTACCGCCTGTCCGTAAGCCATTAATTTAACGATGCCGGAGAAAGACAGGAGTTACCATGTCAAATACCGTTTCTGTTGAAGACGTACCACTTAACCGCTTTCACCGCCTGCTGACCATTCGCTCCGGTGGCGGCTCCTTCGTCGATGGCTATGTACTGAGCATTATCGGCATCGCCATGATGAAAATCTCTCCGGCGCTGGGGTTAACCGCCTTCTGGGAGGGGCTGATCGCTGCCTCTGCGCTGATCGGCATCTTCTTTGGCGGCTTTATCGGCGGTGCCCTCACCGACCGGCTGGGCAGACGGATGCTCTATTTCGTTGGCCCGACGCTGTTTGTGATCTGCTCCGTGGCACAGTACTGGGTGCAGAGCGGCGAGATGCTGTTTGCCCTGCGCTTTTTAAACGGCGTGGCGGTGGGCATTGAGTACCCGGTGGCGACCGCCTTCCTGGTGGAGTTTCTGCCGAAGAAAAACCGCGGTCCTTGCCTGGCCACCCTCACCATCCTGTGGTTTGCCGGTGCTGCCGCGGCCTATATGATCGGTGAAGCGCTGCTGCACTTTGGCGGCCCGGATGCCTGGCGTCTGACGCTGGCCAGCACAGCAGTGATCGGCGCGCTGCTGTTCCTGGTGCGTATGGGCACTCCGGAATCCCCGCGCTGGCTGATGAGCAAAGGCCGTCACGCCGAAGCCGAAGCGATCATTCGCCGGGTGTATGGCCCGGACTTTGGCCTGGACAATCTGCCGGAGCAGGCGGAAAGCAAAAACCTCTCCTTCTTCAACCTGCTGCACTCGGGTTATGGCAAACGCATGGCGTTCGTCACCATCTTCTGGACCTGCTCGGTGATCCCGGTCTTCGCGGTATATGCCTTTGCCCCGAAAGTGCTGGATGCGCTGCACCTGAGCGGGAAGTGGGCGTCGTACGGTTCGGTAGCCATCACCCTGCTGTTCGTGGTCGGCTGCATTATCGCTACGCGCCTGGTGAATACCCTGGGACGCCGCAAGCTGCTGCTGCAAAGTTTCCTCTGGTCGGGGCTGGCGCTGCTGCTGCTCGGCCTGCTGCGTGACGGGCCATCCATGATCATTCTGCTGATGTTTGGTGCTTACGCACTGTTTATCGGCGGGGCGCAGGTTCTCCAGCTGGTCTACCCGAACGAGATTTTCCCGACGGAGATCCGCGCCTGTGCCGTGGGTGTGGGAACGTCGCTGTCACGTATTGGGGCTGCCGTCGGTACCTGGCTGGTGCCCGTCTCATTGCAGAGCCTGGGGATCGGCACCACCATGTATATCGCCGCGGCAATCACCTTTGTGGGCCTGGCCGTCTCCTGGTGGCTGGCACCGGAAACCAACGCCCGTAGCCTTGCCGATGCAGCCTCGCTGGATGACACCCCGTCACAAAAAGCGAGTATGCCGGGACCGATGGCGAAGCGTCATCTGCTGTAACCTGGATAAAAAGGGCCGCATTGCGGCCCTTTACTCTTTCACCCGTTTTTCCACTTCCCTGCGCCGCTTTCTGAACGAACTGGGCGTTTCACCGTACTGTTTACGGAACCAGGCGATCAGGTGCGAGGCGTCGGCGAAGCCGGTGGCAGTGGCAATGGCGTTAATGCTGTTGCTGGAGTCGGCCATCAGCTTGCGCGCCTGCTCAAGGCGCATCCGCCGCCAGTAAACCGCCGCCGAGTGGCCGGTACACTGGGTAAAGATCAGGTTAAGCTGGCGGAACGTCACCCCGGCAAAGTCAGCAACCTCCGCCAGCGGCACCGGCGAATCGAGATGGTGCTTCATAAACTCAATCACCTTCGTCACCAGCGGGTTCTCGTAGACGTCGGGTTCGCTGAGGGGCGTTTTATGCTTCGCTTTCGGCGTTGGCACCTCATCCACCAGCAGATATTTCAGCACCTTTTGCGAGCGCACCAACCCGCAGTGCTGGCGGATCAGATCGGCCGCCAGGTCAATCGCCGTACCGCCAGGGCAGGAGATGATCCCGCCGTCTTTGATGTAGGTTTTATCGATCACCGGAATGGCTTTCGGGAAACGCAGCCGGAACTCGTCGCGGGTAGTGAAGTGGATCGCGCAGTGGCGACCGTCCAGTAGCCCGGCGTTACCGGCGACAAAAGCCCCGCTGCACAGGGTGATGATGGGAATATTGCGGGCGTGCAGATCCCGCAAGGCCTGCAATAGCCATTCCGGCGGCTGGCGGGTCTCTTCCAGTAGCCCGCCCGCCACCACGAAGTAATCCCAGTCCCGGGCAAAATCGAGCGGCGCTGTGGGCGATACCGGCAGGCCACAGCTGGCGGTGATGGGCTGGTCATCGCAGGTCATCCACTCCCAGCGGCAAAAGATCTGCCGGCTGGAGAAGGACTCGTCTGCCGCAAAGCGCAGAGACTCTACCAGCCCCGCCACCGAGGCCAGCGTAAAGTGCTTCATCAGCAGAAAGCCGATCGTCAGGTCAGGCTTCGGCTCACTGTGGCTGTCAGACAGTTTCGTTGGAGGCATGGTCATCAGGCTCCTGCAATCCCCCCAGCTTACTCAGCAGACGCTTCAGGTCGGCGATATCCTGGGTATTCAGACCGGCGGTGATCATCTTCTCGGCGCTTTTGGCCTGCTCAATCATCTGCGCCAGCATCGCTTCGCCCTCTGCCGTCATGGAGACCAGCTTGCGGCGGCGGTTAGCGGGATCGGTCCTGTACCGTCAGTAACCCGCTCTTACTCCATCCTATCGATAACGTAGGTGCCGGTGGCTTTATCAAACCCGGCGCGGTTCCCCAGCGTTTGCTGGTCGCAGCGCGTTTCTTCCGCCAGTACAACCAGTATGGCGTATTGCACGGCTGATAACCCGGTATCGACGCACTGGCTCCAGCAGGTGGTGGAGTGCTGCCCTGCGCGGCGCATCAGGTGCATTAATGAACAATCGCCATGCGGCCACAGGGGCGCGGCAAGGATTAAGTCGCGATTTTCTGCCATCGACTCTCTTGACTCCTGAAAACGACAAACATATAGTTCGAACACAAACAGTTTGAACTCAAACTATACATGAAAGAATACATTCAGAGAACCCGCATGAAGCTTGTTGTAGGCATGACTGGCGCTACTGGCGCTGCAATTGGCGTTCGTTTACTGGCCGCGCTGAAAGATCTGGACGTCGAAACGCATCTGATCATTTCCAAATGGGCGCGCGCCACCATTCAACTGGAAACGTCCTACAGTGTACAGGAGGTTATCGCTCTCGCCTCGAAGACTTACAGCGAGCACGATCAGGCTGCAGCCATCTCCAGTGGCTCCTTTCGCGTTGACGGCATGATTGTGGTGCCGTGCAGCATGAAGACCCTGGCCGCTATCCGCTGCGGCTACGCCGATGGCCTGATTGCCCGCTCCGCCGACGTGACGCTGAAAGAGCAGCGCAAGCTGGTGCTGGTTCCCCGCGAATCGCCGCTCAACGCCATTCACCTTGAGAACATGCTCGCCCTGACCCGCGCCGGTGCCATGATGCTGCCGCCAATGCCCGCCTTCTATAACAACCCCACCAGCACTGACGACATCATTAATCATTTTGTGTCGCGCATTCTGGATCAGTTCGGCCTGGATAACGCTTTAACAAAACGCTGGGGTGAACCTCACTCCGCTCCCACGGCTTAAGGAGAGCCTGATGACCTATTACGGTGATTTACGCAGTTATATCGATGCCCTCGACGCCATGGGCGACATCATGCACGTGACCCGCGAAGTGGACGGTGATTTTGAGCCAAGTGCCATTACCCGCCGCAGCTATGAGATCCAGTCCCCTGCCCCGCTGTTCCACAAGGTGGCGGGCGTGGCACCCGGCTTCCGTCTGTTCGGCGCGCCTGCCAGCCTCTCATCCCGACAGGATATGCCCTATGCCCGCGTGGCGATGTCACTCGGCCTGGCCCCGGACTGCACCGGGCCGCAGATCGTCGAAGCGCTGTCGGCGGCGCGCCATAAGCCCGGCATTCCCCCGGTGCGGGTGGCCTCTTCTGACGCCCTGTGCCACCAGAACATTTTGCGCGGTGAAGATGCGAACCTCGACCGCTTTCCAATCCCCTTTGCCCACGACAAGGACGGCGGTCGCTACGCCAATACCTGGGGCACGCTGATCGTGAAGACGCCGGACGGCAAATGGGTGAACTGGTCTATCGCCCGCGTGATGAAGGTCGATGGCAAGCGAATGGTGGGGCTGATTGTCCCGAGCCAGCATATCGGCCAGATCTGGACGGAGTGGGTAAAACTCGGCCAGCCGATGCCTTATGCACTGGTGCAAGGCCCGGCGCCGGCGATCTCCTGTGTGTCCGGCATCCCAATCCCGGCCCACGCCGATGAGGCGGATTACATCGGTACCCTGGCGGGCGAGCCGGTGCCGGTGGTCAAAGCAATCAGTATCGATCTGGACGTGCCTGCCACCGCCGAAATCGTGATCGAGGGGCATGTCTCCATCAACCGTGATTGCCAGGAAGGGCCATACGGCGAGTATGGCGGTTATCTGGGCGAAGGTTCCTCTGCCCAACCGACCTTCCACGTCGAGACGATTACCCATCGTGACGATCCGATCTGGCCGATGTCGATTACCGGCCGTCCGACCGACGAGTCGCACACCCTGTGGGCGATGGGGCTGGCCGCCGATGCCCTGACCTCTCTGCGTGAAGCGGAACTGCCGATTGTCACCGCCTGGATCCCGGAAGATTCTACCGTCCACTGGCTGCTGGTGGTGGTGCCGCAAAACTGGCGCGAGTTGCTGCCGGGCGTCACCAGCGAAGCGCTGGCCCAACGCATCGGCGAAGTGCTGTTTAAGACCGACGCGATGGTGTTTATTCCGAAGGTCTACGTGGTGGACGATGATTTTGATCCAACCAACCTGCGCGAAGTGGTGTGGGTGCTCTCAACCCGCGTGCACCCGGTTGGTCGCCGCGTGGTGTTTGACGATCAGCGCGTGATCCGCCTGCCACAGTGCTATGAAGAGGAGGAGTACGTGGCCGGTCGTGGGGCGAAAGTGGTGTTTGATACGCTGCAAACCACCCGCCATCTGCATGCCTCGTTTGAGCAGGGGTATCCAGAAGCGGTGCGCCAGCGGGTACTGGATAACTGGCCGACGGATCGCTAAGTCACACTCTGCCTGTCTGTTTGAAAAACAGGCAGGCCTTACCAGCTGGCCCTCCTTCCCCATCGCACACTTATTAAACCCTCTCATAACCGCATCCTCGATTTAAGAATAATCCCGCCCGCATCGCCGTCTATGCTTAATGTTTAAAAATCAGACGACACAGTCGCACCCTTTTTCCTTTTTATTTCCCCTTTAAATACCGGAGGCCTGGCATGAGCAACCAAGGCGAATTTCCTGAAGACGGTCAGTCACCCGACTTCAGCCTGTCCCGACGGGATCTGATAAAAGTCAGCGCAGCGGCGGCGGCAACCGCTGCTGTTTATCCTTGTGGCGCACTGGCTGAGGGCGAGCCTGCTGTCACCCCCCCGCCCGAGATGATGCCCCTGACGCTGCGCGTTAACGGCAAAAGTCAGCAACTCGAGGTGGATACGCGTACTACCCTGCTGGATGCGCTGCGGGAAAACTTGCAGCTTACCGGCACGAAAAAAGGCTGCGATCACGGGCAGTGCGGCGCCTGTACCGTGCTGGTGAATGGCCGCAGGCTCAACGCCTGCCTGACGCTGGCAATCATGCATCAGGATGCCGAAATCACTACCATCGAAGGGCTGGGTACGCCTGACAATCTGCATCCCATGCAGGCGGCATTTATCAAACATGATGGTTTCCAGTGCGGCTACTGTACCTCAGGGCAAATCTGCTCCTCCGTCGCGGTACTGAAAGAGATTGAAGCGGGCATCCCAGCCACGTTACGCTTGATCTGGTCTCCCCCCCGGAAAAGACGGCGGATGAGATCCGCGAACGCATGAGCGGCAACATCTGTCGTTGCGGCGCGTACGCCAACATTCTGGCCGCCATCGAAGACGCCGCAGGGGAGCTTAAATCATGAAAGCCTTTACTTACGAACGGGTAAAAACCCCGGCCGAGGCCGCGGCCAGCGCCAGGGATAAACACGGTGCAAAATTTATTGCCGGGGGAACGAATCTGCTCGATCTGATGAAGCTGGAAATTGAGACGCCCACCCATCTGATCGACGTGAACGGTCTGGGCCTCGACCAGATTGTCGCCACCGACGAGGGCGGTCTGCGGATCGGCGCCCTGGTGCGCAATACCGATTTAGCCGCAGATGAACGTGTGCGCCGTGACTATGCCGTACTGTCCAGAGCACTACTAGCAGGAGCATCCGGTCAGTTACGCAACCAGGCCACCACGGCAGGGAATCTTCTTCAGCGTACCCGCTGCCCTATTTTTACGATACCAATCAGCCCTGCAATAAACGTCTTCCCGGCAGCGGCTGCGCGGCGCTTGAGGGGTTTAGCCGTCAGCATGCTGTGGTGGGCGGCAGCCAGGCCTGTATTGCTACGCATCCGGGCGATATGCCTGTCGCGATGCGTCTGCTGGATGCAGTGGTGGAAACCGTTTCTGCCGACGGCAAAGCGCGGAACATCCCCCTCGCCGACTTTTATCGCGCCCCAGGGAAAACGCCCCATATCGAAACCGTCCTGACGCCAGGTGAACTGATTACCGCCGTCACCCTGCCGCCGCCCGTGGGTGGGCAGCACATCTACCGTAAAGTCCGCGATCGCGCCTCTTACGCCTTTGCGCTGGTCTCGGTCGCGGCGATTGTCCAGCCAGATGGCAGTGGGCGTGTCGCGCTGGGCGGCGTGGCTCATAAACCCTGGCGGATTGCCCAGGCCGATGCGCAGCTGCCCCAGGGCGTGCAGGCCGTCTACGATGCGTTGTTTGCGGAGGCTCACCCGACGCCTGAAAACACGTTCAAATTAACCCTGGCGAAGCGAACGCTTGCCTCCGTGCTGACAGAAGCGAGGGCTAAGGTATGAAATTCGATAAACCGGCAGGTGAAAACCGATCGATCGCTTGAAGGTGGTCGGTCAGCCTCGCGACCGTATCGACGGTGCCTTAAAAACCACCGGCACGGCGCACTACGCCTACGAATGGCATGATATCGCGCCCAATGCGGCGTATGGCTATGTTGTGGGGTCGGCAATTGCCAAAGGCGAGATCGCCGCCATCGACACGCAGGCCGCGAAAAACGCGCCGGGGGTGTTAACGGTGATCACCGCCAGTAGCGCGGGCGAACTCGGCAAAGGCGAGCGAAACGCGGCCACCCTGCTGGGTGGCCCAAAGATTGAACATTACCATCAGGCCGTTGCGCTGGTGGTGGCAGAGACGTTTGAGCAGGCCCGGGCGGCGGCGGCGCTGGTGCAGGTAACCTGGCGGCGTGGAAAAGGATCTTACTCGCTGGCAGATGAAAAACCCGCCGTCAGCCAGCCGCCTGAGGATACACCCGATAAAAACACCGGGGATTTTGACGCTGCCTTTTCCGCCGCCGCGGTGAAGCTGGATGCGATCTACACCACGCCTGACCAGAGTCATATGGCGATGGAGCCGCATGCCTCGATGGCGGCCTGGGAGGGCGATAAGGTGACCCTCTGGACCTCCAACCAGATGGTTGCCTGGTGCCGTACCGACCTCGCGGAAACCCTCAAGATCCCGGAGGAGAATGTGCACGTTATCGCCCCGTATATCGGCGGCGGCTTTGGCGGCAAGTTGTTCCTGCGAAGCGATGCCCTGCTGGCCGCGCTGGCCGCCCGCGCTATAAAGCGCCCGGTGAAAGTGATGCTTTCACGGCCCACTATTCCGAATAACACCACTCACCGCCCGGCCACCATTCAGCATATCCGCATCGGGACGGATACCGCCGGGAAAATCACGGCCATCGCGCATGATAGCTGGTCGGGCAATCTTCCCGGCGGCACCCGGAGACCGCGGTTTCAGCAGACTGAACTGCTCTACGCGGGGGCGAATCGCCATACCGGACTGCGGCTGGCAAAACTGGATCTGCCGGAGGGCAATGCCATGCGTGCCCCTGGCGAAGCGCCGGGTTTGATGGCGCTGGAAATCGCCATTGATGAGCTGGCCGAAAAAGCGGGTATCGATCCGGTTGAATTTCGCATTCTCAATGACACCCAGGTCGATCCGGCCGATCCCAGCCGTCCTTTTTCACGCCGTCAGTTGATTGAGTGCCTGCGTACCGGTGCCGACGCGTTCGGCTGGAAAAGCGCGCAACGCGACGCCCGGCCAGGTGCGTGACGGTCGTTGGCTGGTGGGCATGGGCATGGCGGCCGGTTTTCGCAATAACCTGCTGGAAAAATCTGCCGCCCGTGTGCATCTGGATGCCGCCGGAAACGTGACGGTAGAGACCGACATGACCGACATCGGGACCGGGAGCTATACCATCATTGCCCAGACGGCGGCAGAAATGCTGGGCGTACCGCTGGAAAAGGTGACGGTTAACCTGGGTGATTCAAGCTTTCCCGGTATCGGCCGGTTCAGGCGGGCAATGGGGGGCGAACACCTCCACCTCGGGAGTTTATGCCGCCTGCGTGAAGTTGCGTGAAACCATTGCCACGAGGCTCGGTTTTGACCCGCACCAGGCGCAATTTAGCGACGGGAAAATCAGCAGTGATACCCGCAGCGCAGACATTACCGAGGCCGCGGCCAACGGCACCCTGACCGCTGAAGACGGTATCGAATTCTGCGATCTGGATAAGCAGTATCAGCAGTCCACCCTTTGCCGGACATTTTATCGAGTGGCGTGGATAGCGCGACCGGCGAGGTGCGGGTGCGTCGCATGCTCGCGGTGTGCGCGGCCGGGCGTATCCTTAACCCAAAAACGGCGCGCAGCCAGGTGATTGGCGCGATGACCATGGGGCTGGGGGCGGCGCTGATGGAAGAGCTGGCGGTGGATACCCGGCTGGGCTACTTCGTCAACCACGACATGGCCGCGTATGAAGTACCGGTCCATGCCGATATTCCCGAGCAGAAAGTGATTTTCCTGGATGATACTGACCCCATCTCCTCCCCGATGAAAGCCAAAGGCGTGGGCGAGCTTGGCCTGTGCGGCGTGGGTGCTGCCATTGCCAATGCGGTGTATAACGCGACGGGGGTAAGAGTGCGGGACTATCCTGTCCACCCTGGATAAATTGCTCAGCGGCCTGCCGGACGCCGTTTAAGGAGGAACCATGCCCCACTCTCTTTTTAATCTGGCAGACGATCTGCGCCAGACGCCGGAACAGGCGTTTCTGACTGACGACAGCCGGGAGATCCTGCGCTTCGCGGTTGAGACGCTGATGGCCGGCAAAGAGGCGGCCGCTGGTGATGCTGACGGAGATACGCGGCGGCGCGGCGCGCTCGTTGGGGGCGCAGATGGTGGTTCGCGAGGATGGCCAGTACTGTGGCTTCGTCTCCGGGGGCTGCGTCGAAGCGGCAGCGGCATTTGAGGCGCTGGAGGTGATCGTGTCCGGCCAGGATCGCGAGGTGCGTTATGGCCAGGGTTCGCCCTGGTTTGACATTGTCCTGCCCTGCGGCGGGGGCATCACGCTGGCGATTCATAAGCTGCGCTCGGCGCAGCCGCTGCTGGCGGTACTGAACCGCCTGGCGCAGCGCCAGCCCGCCGGGTTGCGTTATACCCCGCAGACGCAGATGCTCACCTGCCTGTCCGAGCCAACGCTCACCGGCTGGCATAATCAGGGTATCGAGATAGCTTTCCAGCCCTGCGTGCGGTTGCTGATCCACGGAAATTCCATCGAAGCGCAGGCGACGGCTGAACTCGCGGCAGCGGCAGGGTATGCCATTTGTCCGTTTGACCCCTGCTCGGGTGACCCGGGTTCCCCTCATTGATGCTGACACGGCGGTGATCCTGCTGTGGCACGATCTTCACCGGGAACTTCCCGTCCTGCAGGCCGCACGTGACGCGACCCCGTTTTACATCGGCGCGCTGGGCAGCCAGCGTACCCATAGCCAGCGCAGACAAAAGCTCATTGAGCTGGGCTGGGCGGGATGACGAGATTGCGCGCATTAAGGCACCGATCGGCATCTTCCCGAAAGCCCGGGATGCGCGCACCCTGGCGCTGTCGGTTCTGGCAGACGTGGCTGCCGCACGCCTGCGTCAGGACGAATGTTAATGTCCTCGCCGGTTGTGATTATTCTCGCCGCCGGACGCGGCGAGCGGTTTCTCGCCTCGGGGGGCAAAACGCATAAGCTTGAAGCGGTGTTGGCCGGGCAATCTGTCCTGACGCACGTGATTCAGGCGGTTGAAGCCGCCAACCTGCCGTGGCATCTCGTCAGGCCTGAAGGCGGAACGCCGGGCATGGGCGCGTCGGTTTCACTGGGCGTCCAGGCCACAGACCTGGCGTCGGGATGGTTAATCCTGCCCGCCGACCTGCCTTTAATTCAGCCCCGGACGTTGCAGCGCGTTGCTGAAGAACTGATGAATTACGGGATTGTGGTCCCTCACCACCAGCAACAGGCGGGGCACCCGGTGGGGTTTCGCCGGGAATACCGCGAGGCGTTGCAGGGTCTGGCGGGTGATACGGGGGCGCGGGAAATAGTGATGCGTGCGCGCAGTCAGGGGGATGTGCTGGATCTTTCGCTGGATGACGCTGGCGTTATATTTGATATCGATACGCTGGAGGATCTACGGGCGGCGCAAAAAACACGGTGCGCCAACGCCGTTGTGCCTGACTGAGACTGTGTAAATCAGCCCTGCCCAGGGTAGTAGAATTCAATTCTTATACCGCTGGGGTCGTAACACATCATGTGCATTGACGGCCCTTCTCTGATCACGGTTGGCTCGAATTCAATTTCGATCTGATTCGCCTTTAATACCTCAAGAAGCTGGAACAGATCCGCTTTATTTTCGACCCGTAAAGCCAAGTGATGGAGTCCAACGTTCGTTTTACGATTAAATTCCACGGGGTCGTCGGTTTGCGTTTTCCAGAGCGTAATCGTCAGGGCATTATCCCTGACGAAGATGGCGGGATAATCTTCACGGCGTTTCACTTCCTCCCAGCCCAATATTCTGGTGAAGAACGCCGCGCTTTCTTCAAGTTTTGATACGGCCAGGCCAATATGTTGTACGCCCGTTGTCACTGCCATCATTTTATTCTCCTTCAGAAAACTGCTTTCGCCAGCCTGTACACCGCCCAGGAATACATGCGCTTGTGGAACAGTCTGGCTTTCAATGCGGAACGCGCAGCCATGGCAATCACATGCTGACATGGCTGGTCTCACCGGATAGACGCTAATCAAACTAGCGGACATGCCGGTCGAGGAAGTCACGCACGGCGGTACCTATCTCTTTAGCATGCGTTTCAAGGGCGAAGTGGCCCGTGTCATAAAAGCGTATTTCAGCGTCAGGCAAATCACGTTTCCAGGCTTCTGCGCCCGCCGGCATGAAAAAGGGATCGTTTTTTCCCCATACGGCTAATAGCGGTGGCTGATACTGGCGAAAATAGTGTTGAAACTGCGGGTACATCTCTACGTTCGAGGCGTAATCCAGCAGCAGGTCTAACTGGATTTCCGCATTACCCGGCCGTAATACCTGCATCCCTTCGAGCGAATAGCCGTCAGGTGAAATCAGACTCTGATCGGAAACGCCTTCCAGATATTGCCATTTGATAGCCGCTGGCGTCGGAAATTCACTCAGCGCATTGCGGTTTTCCACAGTGGGATCAAGCCAGTATTGCTGAATAGGTGCCCAGGCCTCTCCCAGCCCCTCTTCGTAGGCATTGCCGTTCTGGGAAATAAGGGCTGTTACCCGCTGCGGATGCGCTAACGCCAGTCGCCATCCGACAGGCGCGCCGTAATCGTGGACCAACAGCGCATAGCGGTTGAGATGAAGCTCTTCGGTAAACCGGCCAATCGTCTCAGCAAGCTGGGCAAAGGTATAAGCATACTCCCCTCGCGCGGGTGCCTCAGTGAAACCAAAGGCGGGCAAATCCGGGGCGATGACATGATAACGATCGGCCAGCTGGGGAATCAGGTCACGAAACATAAATGATGAACCCGCGAAGCCATGAAGCAGCAGTAATACAGGCGATGCCGGATCCCCCGCTTCGCGGTAAAAAACGTTCACGTCGCCTGCTTGTTGATAACGGTAATGGATCGCGGTAACTGGCGAGACGGAGGCGTTATCGGTTGTGGAAGACATCATGGCAAACCTCTTTGTAACCATTAAAGTGTGTGTTTGAAGGTTACACGCAAATTTGGTAACCTGTCAAAATGATTTTATGAGTTACGGACAGGTATGGAATTCAAACAACCTTCTCAGCCTCTCTTCCTCGCCGATAATCTCGCACTGGATTTTATTAACAGTGAATACGGGACGGGTGATGAGCGGCATGATTGTTTTACCGACAATCTCAGCGTCATCGACTGGCTGGAAACGGCGGGTGTTGTGCCGAAAGGCACTGAGGCTCCGGATGACTTACTAACTGAAGCCCGTCAGCTGCGCGATGCTGCCAGAACCCTGGTGCATGCCGCGATGAAATCCGAGGCAACTAACCTGACGGTGATTAACCAGATACTGCAAGCGGGGCGTCCTGAGATCGGGCTGCAATGGGACGAAGATACGCGGCGATATCGGGTTGAGGTCTGTTCAAACACGCTCAGCTCCGCAGGCCTGCTCTGGCCCATTGCGGATGCCCTGGTGAAGCTGGTCACTGATGAAAAGTTTGAATACGTGAGAGAGTGTGAAGCACATAACTGTATTTTACTTTTCCAGGATTTGAGCAAGTCACATCGCCGCCGCTGGTGCAGCATGGCAACCTGCGGTAATCGTATGAAAGTCGCGGCCTACCGAAACAGAAAGGGTTCATAGCGCTCATTCTCAGTGACATGCGATAACGCGTTGAGGCTGGCCGCACCCGGCGAGCGTACCAGCCTCTTACCCCCTCTGGTTTAAAAGAGTGTTGACCTGGACTTGACCAAAGAGAACGATCGTTCTACCATTTACCTATGAACAAAAACACGACTGATACACGCGAAAAAATCCTCGCGACAGCTGAACAACTCATTTACCAGAACGGTATTCATGCCACCGGCATGGATCTTCTTGTAAGAACGTCAGGTGTGGCCCGGAAAAGTATTTATCGCTACTTCGCCAACAAAGACGAAGTGGCGGCTGCAGCCCTGAACGCACGTGATGTGCGCTGGATGGAATGGTTCAGGAGCGAGTGCGACAAAGCGGATACGCCGCAGGAACGCATCCTGAATATGTTTACCGTACTCAAAGGCTGGTTTGAGTCGGAGGGCTACCGCGGGTGCGCATTCATCAATACCGCGGGGGAAGTGGGTGACAGTGCAGATCCCATTCGCCAGATTGCTAAACTGCATAAGCAGAAAATCCTGGATTACGCCCTTGAGCTTACCGGACAACTGAATATTGAGCACTCCTCATCACTGGCAAGGCAGCTGCTGTTATTAATTGAAGGTGCCATCACCATGTCACGAGTTATGGGTGATAACAGCGCCGCCGATGATGCAAAAGATATTGCGCAGCTGTTACTGAAACAGGTCTCGTAAAAGAGGCCTGTATTCCGGGGAAATAATACTCACTGAATTATCCAGTTATGCTGGAGGTTCACGCGTGGGTGTCATTTATTTAATTTCAGACCACGAAAGAGAATATTACATTCATCCTCTGATATGACGTTATCGTTGATCTGATTATACCGATGCAAAACGCGCTTCACCTTTCCCCCTTTCCTTTCCGTCGCTATTTCATTCTAACTTCTCGCCTAACCGGCTTTGGCTCTATTCTCATATCAAAAAATCCTGCAAGGCAATGAGCCCTGAGTACCCCATTGAAATTAAACGATTTTCCTCTGAAAGATATCCCAAACCACCAGCAGATAAGAATATCTAAAAATCAATTTCTTATTATTTATGAACGCGTTAACACCATTTTTTAAAGGGATGCATTGCTTTTTTAATGATTTTATCAAACACCGTCTTGACGAGGTAGAACGATCGTTCTACCATGAGTTCATAGACCAGACGGACCCTCTGAAAAGTGATATCGGGCATGATTGAGAATACAGAATTCTCATAGCTACCCAGGGCGTTAAATAACAGAGGAAGAATTTATGTCTACGTCTCGAAAAGCAAATGAAACCGAACTTTCCACATTTACAGGAGTCTCTACCATGTCTGATGCACAAATTCGTCCGCCGCTTCCTCCATTTACACTTGAGTCAGCGATTGAAAAAGTACGGCTTGCTGAAGATGGCTGGAATAGCCGTGACGCTGCAAAAGTCTCGCTGGCCTATTCTCTGGATACCAAATGGCGTAACCGCGCAGAATTTGCGAATAATCGCGAAGAAGCCAAAGGATTCCTTGAACGTAAATGGAAAAAAGAATTTGAGTACCGTCTTATTAAAGAATTGTGGGCATTCGGGGGCAACCGCATTGCGGTCCGTTACGCCTACGAGTGGCGCGATGATTCAGGCAACTGGTTCCGTTCTTACGGAAATGAGAACTGGGAATTCGGGGAAGATGGTCTGATGCAACGCCGTTTCGCGTGTATCAATGATATGCCTATCAAAGAGAGCGATCGCAAATTCCACTGGCCGCTGGGGCGTCGTCCAGATGCCCATCCAGGGTTATCAGAGCTGGGTCTGTAACGTCCGGTTTATTCCGTTAAGCCCGGCGACTGTCCTGGTCGGGCACTTGCCCTACTCCTCGACGGGTAAAACTGCTGCAACAGGCGTGGCAGAATTTTTAAATACAAATAATGCCCAGGGCTTATCCAGTCGTGATAAGCCTGAGGGTTCGCTTATGTAAAAAGCACGCGAAATAATCATAAGCATTACGAATAAGGTGACACCATGAATATCAGATCCGCGTTATTGTCTGTCGCAATGGCTGCCGTTTCAGCCAATAGCTTTGCTGATACAACTGGCCCAGAACGTCATGTTCAACAATTCCTGAATGTGCTGAACGGGAGTGGCGGGAAGCCCATTGAGCAATTGTCTCCTCAGGCAGCACGCCAGGTATTGATCGATGCGCAAAAAGGCGCCACCCTGCCTGCTGCCGACGTCAGTGTAAAAACGATTACTGTTGATGGGCAAAATCTCACACTGAATATTGTGAAGCCGCATAACGCGCAGGGAACCCTGCCGGTATTTATGTTCTTTCATGGCGGTGGCTGGATCCTGGGCGATTTCCCGACACATGAGCGTCTTGTTCGCGATCTGGTTAACGCGTCTGCGCGGCAGCCGTTTTCGTTAATTACACGCCCTCCCCGGAAGCGCATTTCCCCGTTGCGATTAATCAGGCCTATGCAGCAACCCGCTGGGTAGCCGAAAACGGAAATGAAATTGGCGTTGATGGTAAACGCCTGGCGCTGGTTGGTAACAGCGTGGGCGGTAATATGGTTGCGGCCGTTGCCCTTCAGGCTAAACAACATAAAAACCCCTGCTATCCGCTATGACGTTATGCTCTGGCCTGTCACTGACGCGAATTTTGATACCGATTCTTATCATCAGTATGAAAACGGCTATTTCCTGTCGCGCAATATGATGAAGTGGTTCTGGGATGCTTACACCCCAAATGAGAGCGATAGAAATAACATCCTCGCCTCTCCGCTGCGCGCCACAACAGCGCAGTTGCAGGGCCTGCCACCTACCCTGATTCAGACCGCTGAGCTTGATGTGCTGCGTGACGAAGGCGAAGCTTTTGGTCGCAAACTTGATGCCGCGGGTGTCGACGTGACGGTGACGCGCTACAACGGATTAATTCATGATTACGGCCTGCTGAACGCGCTGAGTGACGTTCCTGCCGTGCGGGCTGCCATTGGTCAGGCTGGTTACCAGCTGAAAGAGCACCTGAAATAACGGTAAAGCGACCAGCGGGGCTGACCGGCTGGTCATTCTCTGTAATTTTTTGGCCGCTACTCTCTGCTGATACTGATATTTACCTTTACAGCAGGATAGTGGCCGGAAGGCTTATCATTCAATATGGAGTATCAACCCCTGAGTTCCTCTGAATAGTGCTGTATGTCATCGCACATCGCTTGTAACTCATTGATTAATCTTGCCGCATGGAAACCATCGCACACGGAATGATGCACCTGCAGGGCGAAAGGTAATAATACTTTTCCATCTTGCTCGTAGTATTTCCCAAAAGTGAACATAGGGGAAAAAAAGTTCTGCATGTGAGCGACGTTGATATCAAAGCTGGTAAAACTCACCCAGGGAATAGCGGATACGAAAAATATATTGTCTGGCGACTGTCCCTTAGGCCAATAAGCAAGATTATTACCATGGCGTGCCACGTCTTCGGAATAAACATTCTGGAAGTGCTGAATATTGCCGTCGTACGGACTCCATATTGATGAAAAGGTCTCCGTTTCATTATGGAAGATGGTATAGCTTGGATGGACTTCATCCCATATCACGAGCTCATTGTTCTTCATCGCCATACGGAATTCCGTATGCCTGTTTACGACGTGAGCAATCAGGAAAATCATCGTCGGGTAAAATTTCCAGCCAACCGCTTTGATATGCTTTAACAGCGCCGTAATGTCTAATTGCACCGTCTGGTTAAACGTACTTTGTGCAAACGACTGAAATACCTCAAAATGCTCCTTCCTTGCCCAACGAGACAAGTCCACAACGGTATATGCTGGGGTGGTTGCTTTCATTTTTTTACCTTTGATTAGCGATCATCTATCAGAGAGTAGCCTGAGCTATTTCATCAATTAAACACGCGTACAAGTCCCGAACCATTTTGGTAGCGAATGCTTTTGTGAGAGTAGCGCAACCTTTTGCGGCAGGGAAGAGAATGTTAACTGTTTGATAATTAATAGAATCAAAGGCGCCCGAGCAAATTAATGGCTAATGAATTTTTTGCTGATGCAGGAAAATGTGAAGAAATGCTTGAATGGTGCGATAATAGGAACAGTACACAATACATGAAACCATTGTTTTAATTAAATATTATTATGATTATTTTTTTCACATACCCCCAAAGATACCCCCATAATGCTTTTTGTCCCACAGGTTTGAATACAATTCAACCACTCCAGGACTCATTATTGGATCCGAACTGTTCTTTGTGGGCGCAGAAATCTTCCATGTGTACTTAAAAAGCGTTGGTTCAGTTGGTTCAGTTGGTTCAATTTGTAAAAATGCTTGTTTTTAAACGGGTTATTTCAAAAAAGTGAACCAACACACCCCAATTTTGAACCAACAAAAAGAGGCCGTGAACCAACACGCCGCTCATAATCTGCTATTTAGTGGGAATCCCACCAGCACAGTACTTGTCTGGTGCTGGTTTGGTGCAGGTCACCTCGCGCGACGCGGCGCTGGTTTGCTCCTGCGGTATGCAGGGCCGGTCATAATTTTCCGGTACAGCCAGGGCTCTCTGCCAGCTGGCGTTTCAGATCTCGCAGTTCTGCCGGGGTGGGCTGGTGGGGGTGGAAGCTAACCGCCAGTTGGTGATCTATCTTCGCGCGCACGCGTACTGGTCTCGAAATCCCATGCGCTCTGGGATACAGCGCTATCTTCGAATTTGTGCAGCCCCTGTAAAATCACAACCCATGCCAGCCAGTGAGGACTTCCTCTGGCTGGCGCTGTTATGCATGGAGCCTATGCGTGAACTCCGACGGCTATGCGTTAAGTTGCCGCTCTGAAATAGCGCTTTCGGTGGCAACCTGCCTGGCAACCTCGCGTTTGGCAACCGGCGTTTTGCCGGAAACCTGTATGGAAACCTCCCCATTGGTAACCGCTTCTTCCGGTTACCAGAACTGGTTACCATAGTTGGTTACCAGCTGCAGGTATCCAGCCAACTCCTGCCGTTCTGGTGGATACCAGCGTGGATACCTCGCGTTTGCATACCGAGATGTACCTTTGCATTAGTTCAAAGCCAGTCGTCCATCTGCCGCTGGTGGCGGGCCATCAGAGCGAAACCCCTGCGCAAAAGTGTAAAGGGGAATAAAGGTAATACATCCCTGCAAAACCGGTAATGTGGATACGAGGAAATCTGTATGTTGGTGAGCGAATCAAAAGGGCAGAATCCTGCCCTTTAAAGAGGATTTTTATCCTGTTTATCATCGCCGTTTTGTCAGCCAATGCCGTTGGCTCTCAAACCGACATGACAACTTTTGACAGGTTCTCGACATGGACAGGGTGGGAAAATTACACCTTTAGGTTAAGCCCTCCCCTTTCGCCGCATCGTTGGACAAGCTGACGGGCGCACTCAAAGGTAGCGCCGGTAGTGACTCGCTGAAAGATAGCTCGTTACCCTGGCGTTTTGCGCGTGACTATCAGTCATTCTCAAACTCTCATAACCCGGGAGTTTCCAGAGGACATTTTTGTCCTTTGGCGGATCAACTGGTTCGCACGCCATAACAGGCCAAAACCCTGCGAACCAAAGTGCGAACCACCAGCCGCGAACCACTGAAGGGGCTTTCCCTGGCTGGTGGGCACACTGGATATTAATCAGGGCTGCCGCATATTAAGTTTTCTCAACCTCTCATGGGGTAAGGCAAAATGCGTGGTTTGCTGCGCAGTTAAGGAGGTTCTCGCTAGTGTAGTCATATGCGCGAATTCTTGACGGCTTATGATGCTGATTTGCTCTCTGCCCTGCGGTGGCGTGGCCTGCGGCTGTTTGTCACTGTCTAATCCGTCAAATACAGTCAAAGTAATCTCCCCTTTGCCGGCCGCTCCATATATCGCCAGATCGCAAAAAACCCATCACCGCCTCGACAGTTCGCGCGCAATCGCGTCCATCATCTGCGGCTTCGCATCCTCGATACCTTTCTGCAGAAACTCTTTCTTTGCAGTGGAGCGTCTGAACGTCTGCGGGATATTCGGATCCTGGACGTAAATAGCGTAGTTGGCTGAATAGCCGATTCTGCCGGTGATGCGGCTGCCGCTGGCTACGACTTCGCGATACTGGGAATTTATCAGTGTGCTGGTGTCGATCGGAGTATAGAGAGCTGCGACTATCGAAACTTCATGTAATGCCGATTGAATGGCACGAACAGCCCGCCGCCCGGCCACATCGTTTATCATCTGGTGGATGTTGCGCCTGACCTTATTCATACCCCTGGCTTTGATGCCCATTGCTAACCTCTCATATTGTCGGGTACGCACTTAAAAAGTGCGCGGTTTCGCTGCGTACCTCACTGCGTACCTTCATCCTGCGCACCAGCGCCCGCTATGCGCTTCTCAGCCAGCCAGCGGCGGAATCCCTCTAACTGCCTCGACTTTCCTTCTGGCGTCTTTGCGCCGGTGCTCTTACCGCCGTGTAATTTGCAGCGCCCAGAGGAGTAAAGCGCTGTCATTTTGCAGGGGGTGCCTTTTCTGGTTATCGCGCCGCACGTCAGATCCCGGCAGGCATCCGGAACGGTATCAGCCCATCTAAATCTTCAGCCCACGCCCGGTATAGCTTCCGCTTCTCATCGTCAGTCATTAAAGCGCCTCTCGATGTCAACTTTTGTCACCCTCTCATGGGGTAGGCTGGTGGCTTGACCACCAGCTAATGGCGAAAATCTGATTACGTCAGCCGCCGGCTTGTGTTGAAGCCGTTGGTCAGCGCGTTGGAGAGCTTGCCTTTGCCGCTGGCGATGTCGCTGACGGCCATGGCATAGCCCTGCTGCGCACCGCGCTTAACTGCGGCCTCAAGCATAGCAAGCGTCTGCTCAGTTGGATCTCCGTTTACCTGAATGACTGGGCTGTAATTAAACCCGCCACCGCCACCGCCAATATCGCGGTTACTGATGACACGACCGTTATCGCCGGGGATCATGTACTGGCTGCCATTGCTGGCTTTGAAAATTTCAGGCTTGCCACCTTCGCCCACGCGGTACATGGAGTTTGCGTTAACAGGGCCGCCGTGTTCGCGGGCACCGGCAACGGCCATTATCTTCGTTCCTGCCATTGCCGTGGTATATCCAGCCATCCCAGCCGTTGCCGCACCACCAGATGTTGCGATGCTTGCCGCCATCGCTGCTGGTGACCACGCAGAGAGAAGCGTTGTAGCCGCCGCTGTGCCCGCCAGCGTTGATGCCGCCAGAGCAGCCGTAGCCGCCGCCTGGTTCGCCGCTATTGCGCCGGTCTGCGCCGCCTGCCCCATCATTGCCGACATAACCCACTGCGTACCCATCTGCACAAGGCTGCTGACGACACCGTTGATTACCGATGTGCCGAGGTTGGCGAACGCCTCGGAAACGCTCTGTGTGCCATTCAGCAGGCCAGTGAGCGCATTTGCTGCGCCGCTTTGCATTGACTCAAGGGACACGGCCAGCAACTCGTTAGCCATGGTCTGGTTGCGGAAAATTTCCCACTGCGCGGCAATGCGCTGCTGCTCGTACTGGGTATTTGCGGCGTTCGCCAGCTCAAGTCCGCGCTGGGTTATCTGTCCCTTTTGGGTTTCAAACTGCTGGATTAACGCGAGTTCCTGAGCGTGCTGGTTTGCCAGCTGTTGGACGGGATCGATCTCCCCTTTAGCCGCCTGTTGTGGAGACACCACCTGCTGGGCGCGGATTTTTGCCAGGTTAATCTGGTGCTGCTGCGCCAGTTGCTCAGACTGTTGATCGTGAGTTTTCTGGTCAATCATCTGACCATCCAGCTGGCGCTTGAGCTGCTCTCTGGCGTCCGTATAGGATTTGTTTTCCTTCCGTACCGGGTCATTGCTGATCGCGTCGTTCAGGTCTTTCTGGCGCTGCTGGGCATCGAAGAGCGTGCCGGCCAGCTCGCTGACCTTCGCCTTTTGCGCATCGGTAGCTTTCGTACCCAGTGCGGCCACCGCATTGTATTGCGCAGCCTCACGCGTATTGTCGTCATACCGCATTGTCAGGACTTCAATCTGCCTTTGCAGTGAGCTGATACTTTCATCACCGCGGGCAAAGGCGTTTTTAGGCGCTTTATCCTGCTTTTGGCGGGCTTCGGCGATCTGCTTATCCAGTACCGCAGTTGCGTCTGCATACTTTTTATCATCCAGCAGGCCCTGGGCTTTGTACTGACTCAGTTTTTCGCGTTGCTTTGTGAGCTTATCGACGAGTGTTTGCCCGGATTGGATAATCGCATTAGCGTTGTTCTCGGCAGTTTTCTTCTCGAGGTTGGTAATGTAGGCGGGCTTGGAGCCATTCGTTGGGCCAGAGGAGGCGCGCCCAATATCGTTATAAAGCACCTTCGTCCGCTCAAGAGCCGCGATCTGCTCCTTGAGGCTGTCAACCTCTGCCTTTGTGCCTCCATCGGTATAAATGGAAGCCTTGGATAAGGTGTTATAGCGCGCCTCAGCCACTGCTAATTTTTTATTAAGCGAATCCAGCTGGTCATCTATTGAAGTAATGGCGTCTACATTTCCATTTGTCAGCGATATTGACAGTGCTGTCTGATCCAGAAGTTTCGCCAGATAGCGCGACGCACCAATGGCATTGTCAATTTTCGATATCGCCACCCCAAACTGAGTTATCAGGGCATTGGTTGCCTGAGTTACGGTCCTGGGCATCGTTTCAAACTGCTGGTTAACCTCACCAGACTGCTTCTCAATTGCCGCCAGAACTTCGCCAATGTCCAGTTTGCCAGCCAGCATCAGCTGCCGCAGTTGGTCGTAAGGGACACCCATACCAGCAGCAATCTGGCGTGCCAGCTCGGGCATTTGTTCCAGTACCGAGTTGAATTCTTCCGCCTGAATTCTTCCGGCAGCAACGGACTGCATAAACTGTCGGAGGGCGTTAGCCATTTCCTGGCTGGATGAGCCGCCAATCGTGCCAATCTTCTGCAGGGTCAGAACGAGCCGGTTAACGTCGCTGTTGGTAGCGCCCACGGTTTTCAGCGTTGCGGTGAGTTGCTGCCAGAGGTTCACTGTATCGCCGAGGCTGGCACCGGAAACGGAGGCTATATTCACCAGTTGCTGGAAACTTTTGGCCCCTACCTCAGCGCTGGATGACAGGCGCGTGACCCGGGCCTGGAGTAACGTAAACTCTTCGGATACCTGCTGGAGCTTCATCAGCGCCTGGATAGAGATGTATCCTTTAACGGCTACGGCGAGGCGCGAAAAACCGCCTCCCAATTGATTCAGGCTACTGTCTAATTTATTCGCCGACTTCTCCGTTTTTTTAACGGAGTTTTCAATTATCTTTAAGGCCTCATCCGCTTCGTGCGCTCCTGACAGGAGCTTTCTCACATCAGCATCAATATCGACATAGTAACTGCCAACCTTATCGTTCATAGCCACCTCAGTGTATGGTTTTATTTTTTGCGGCAATCTGTTTACGCAGGGAGATTTCCGTCATTTTATTTATTGCGCTGGTGCCATGTTCCGTAAGTTGATACTCAGGACCATTGAGGGAGATTAAGTCGGCCAGCAGCCAGTAGGCTTTCTTCTCATCGGTGCGACCGGTTTCTTTCTGCGAGGAGAGAAGCGCATTGCCATACAGGCCCGCAGACAGAAGCCCCACCTCAATATTCCCCGTAAACCCATCAACAGTTAATTCATTGCTGCCCGTAGCTCTAATCAGGTCACGTACATACGTTTCGGCGATCACATCAGCCAGTCTTTGAAGTTGCTCCATCACTCACCCCGCTTAACAGACTCAAGCCCTTTGGCGACCAGCGCGCGGGCAATGGCGTTAATGGTTGGGCCAATCCGACTGGAGAGCTCTTACGTTGCTGCTCCTGCATCTCACGAATCGCCTGCATTTGCTGCCGGTCTAAGGCCACGGTCATCTGTTCTCTGCTCATTGCGTTACCCCTGATGTTTATACAGTCATCTTTATTGTAATTTACGCAACATAAATGGCAACTATTGCAGAAAATGAAACGAATGGGTGTAAAAAAACCCCGCAATGCGGGGTCGTTGACGAGGATACTTATCAGGCGGGAATGTCTTTGCCACAGTACCGGCACAAAATAGCCTCTTTTTTGATGTCTTCTGCGCAGTAGGGGCATTTTTTTAAATCAGTGCTCAATGAGTGGCCTGTTTCGATCCCTTTAGTATCCATGGTTGTTGCCTGGTTACCGCCTGGATTTGTGAAAGCCCAAACAAGCGCAGCAACCCACCCCAGAAAACTCCAACCAAGTACGATATTAAGTACCCATATGGCCGTTGAGTTTTTATGCATCCTTGAGCTGGCAATCACTCCAGGCAGGAGATAGATCACAAGGCCAAACACCAAAATAATAATATGCCATCCAGACATTTTTCACTCCAATGAGAAATAAGCCACGAATCCTATCACCAACAAAAATTTTAATAATTGCGTTAGTGCATACCGTGTACATTACGTTATCTTTTCTCGTTGAACCAGCCATTATGTCGGCTGGTCTCCGCGCTTACCCTTTAACCGGAACGCGCTTCCGTTGAGTTGCGCCAGCCCCATTCTGGTGTGTGTGGCACCAGCCGCCCGGCGTACATCCCCGAAGTCTTCGGCGCGTGCAGGAGGCAGCCTGGCACTGTCGATACAACGCCCCCGGCGCAGGGCCACCCACTCCCGGTCTTTCTCGTCAGCGCACTGCTCCAGTACGACCAGCCAGCGGGAAGCCGCCCTGCGGTACAGGCCTTTACCCTCCAGTTCTTCCGCCAGCACATCCCTCACCCGTTGAACTTCAGTCATGGTCTGTATCGCCTCCCACCAGGTTAAGCAGAATAGTGTCCATCTCATCCCTGCCCTCATGCCGCTCGCTCTGTAGCAGCCATTTCAGCACGTCCACCGCTTCGCGCTGGTGGCGTGGGCGCAGGGTTACCAGCTTGCCATCAAGCCAGTCCTCCCGGTCGTATACTTCCTGCCTGTGCTCCGCCCCATACTCCCATCCTAACTCCTTACTCGCCGTGTGGCGCATGTGATACAGCCAGTTCCAGTATTCGAACTCGCGCACCACGTCAGAGAGTGTGTGCGGATCGGGCAGAACGTCGCAAAAGCCGTCATGCGCTGCCCTACGGGCATCTTCGACTTCAAAGTAACGATCCGCGCCAGATATAGAGCCGCTGGATGCCTCCTCTTCCGTCATGCCGAAGTCATCCCCCACCAGCAGCGCCGACTGGTCAATCAGAAGCTCGGCGTTCACCGGCTCCATCGCGGCGTCATAGCTGCCATAATGCGCCCTCACCTGGCTGGCGCTGGCGATATCCGCTTTTGCGCAGCGGATGAAATGCTGAGGGTCGCTCATAAACATCGTGCCGAACGCCATGCTCAGTACATTGGCCCCGTTCATCATCATCCAGTCGCGGTAGCGCTTCTCTGCGTCTTTCGGTTTGATGGTCAGCTTCTGCAGGGCTTCCTCGGCGGCGGCCAGATGCGCCGGTTCGTTCAGTTTGATCACCTCCAGTACCCAGAGATAAGCGTCGGTTTGCTTATGCCCGGTCACCACTTCCTGCGGCGGCAGCGGTTTCACCGTCGCCAGTTCAGTGCTGTACTGCGGCTGCGGGATAGTGAACAGCGCTGCGTGGGCCGGGTTATCATCAAAGAGGCCGCTACGCTTACAGACGGCGCGCACCGTAGTGGTTTTGATTCCCAGTTCACCGGAAATGCGTCCATATCCCAGGCCGCGGCGTTTGAGGCGGATGATCTCCGCTTTTTGTTCAGGCGTCAGGCGCATGGTCACCCCTTACCGTGATCTTACCGTTCATGGCAGAGAGGTTTTCTCTCGCCATATGCTGCTGCTCCGGCGTCACCTCTCCTTCCGGTTGCCCGGCGAGGTTATAACGCGACCCGCCAGCGATCAGCGCTTTCAGATAGGATGCGCGCCGGGTGTACATCGTAACGGCGGCCCGGATCTTGCCCGCCCCGGTAATGCCCCGGGCGCACATATCGGCAGCTATCAGTTCGGCAGTGCCAATTGCCAGCGGGCGCGGTGCGTCCAGGTTAAAAGCTGCAGGCCAGTGAGTGATCAGCAGCTCAAGCTTTTTGCGGTTGTGCCGACTGCTCTTTGTGCTTGTGGTTGCGCCAGAGCCTGCGTGAGCCGTTTTCTCTGCTGTTGTCGTGCTGTCGGATGGTTTTGCCGCTGCGCCTGTTGTAGCGCGCTTCAGGCTTAATACGGGCCGTTTATGTTCTGTCATTTTCTGCATCCTCAGAAAGGCGGGAGGTCGTCATAAGGCGGGGTCTGGTCGTAATCTTCGTATCCCTGCACTGGTGGACGCTGCTCCTGCGAACGGCGTAGCGCGTCGGTTGCCTGCCCCTGCTGGCCTTTCTTCCCGCCCGGGCGCGCCGTTCTGGCGCTGATCACGCTGTCGGCGATCACCTGATACCCGGTCTGTGTGCCACCGTCGTTACCTGTCCACTGGTTCACCTGCATATTGCCCGCCACGCTGACCATGTCGCCCTTCTGATGCTTCGCCAGCGCCTCGGCCTGTCTGCCGAACGCAGTAATCGCCAGCCAGAAGGTGGCCTCTCCGTTCTCTGCTTTCTGGCATGGCAGCGTCACCGCCATGCGGGTAAATGCCATCGGTTTATCGTTGCTGGTCGTGCGGCTCTGCACATCCGCCACCAGCCGACCGTATGCTGAAATTTGTGCTGTCATCGTCTTTTACCTGTCTGTGATGCTGAAATCCGGGGTTTGTGTTGGTTCAAAAAGGGCATTTGTTGGTTCAGTGTTGGTTCAATTTTTGAGCATGATTCCTTAAATAACAGACACATAAAAACGCTGAACCAACTGAACCAACTGAACCAACACTAAAACTACGCACATGAGAGAGTTACTTACTCTGGCTGGCTCCCCTCCGGCTGATACTGGATCACGTAAACATTGATTTGCCGCCCATCAATGCGCGGTGACTTGCGCTGATACCCTCGGCCTGTATTTGGCGGGGTCAGCATCCCGGCGTTTTTCAGCACCTCAGCAAACATCTTCGCGTTGAACCCCTGAGCGATCTCTTTCTCAAAAGCGGCCGGGAAGGTGTAGAACACCACCGGGTCAGCGTCATGCCCGCCTTTCTGGCGGTACCTGCCAGGTTGGCAATGGGCAGGCTTCCCGGGTCATACGGGAATGGTGCGAACCGGCTAAGCCCGTGAGCATTGAGGAATGCTTCGGTCTGCTCGATGATTTGCTGATGCTCTTTATTCCCGGTACCGAATTCCCGGATCCAGGAATTAAAGCTGTACTGAATCGCATCACGGCAGGTCTGCTCATCCCACCCGGTGATCACCCGCCCCGCCATTAGCGCCGCCTCCAGAATGGCGAAACGCGCCCCCCACGCGATGAACCTGCTCGCCGTAGTCAGCCGGAATAATCCCGCGCCAGCGGGCCTCCGCCTCACGCACAGCGTTAACAGCCTCCTGCTGATGATCAGCCAGCCACTGAACCCATGCGCGGCCAGCAGCGCCATGGTGGCTCTGATACGCATCTTTCAGCGCATCAGCATGGTGCTTACCGCTTTCGTGTCCGTGGAAGCGAACAGCCTTACTCAGCGGAATATTGAGCAGGCGCACCAGTTGCCCGGCCTTTGCCTTACGCCCGGCACCGGCAATGAAAGTCTCCAGATCCACCTCTCCGGTGCTGATGGCAACAGTACGCCAGCGTTTAAGCTCTCGGTTGCCACCCTCTTTGGCTCCCTGCAGTTTCCCGGTGCCGTTGAACAGCGCATAAGCCGATTTATAGACCTCCACCGGATCCGCGCCCTGGCCGATTTCATCCCAGAGGCATGAGCGCGTCATTGTGTGCGGCCGCTTCGTTAGCCAGCCCCAGCGCAGTGCCGTACCACGTCAGGCGCAGCACATCAGGATTGCCGTACATGCTGGCCGCCACGTTTGCTGTAGTGGTTTTTCCGGCGCTCGACTGCTCGTAGAAATGGATCCCGAACCCGTCAGCTCCGGCGAGGCCAATCAGCGGGGCCGCCAGCGCCGCCGCAACGCCAGTCATCATGGAGTAGTTGCCGTCTGCAAGGTGCGCCACGCTGTCACGCCAGCTCTCAGCCGTACCGCTGGTGGTGTAACCTGATGCGGCGGAGCTGCGGCCATTAAACAGCACCGGGATCTGAGGGGTGCCGATAATGTCACCGTCAGGCATCAGGTATGCGCCGCACTGCCAGCCAGTAGCCTGGGCGATGCGCCATACCTCACCCTTGTGCGCCTGGCTCTGTAGCCAGTCAGCCAGCGTCGCGCGCAGGCCGCTTTTGGTGGTGACGTACAGACCGCCCCCCTTGAGGGTGCGCCACCCTTCCCTTTCACCAATATCTGCCAGGGGGATCGCCTGTGTCGTTTCTTCCTTCGCGCCCAGGGCCCGCCAGCGCAGAACCAGGTAGCGCGTTCTGTTGTCATCAATGCCCACACCAACCACTTCCAGCGCAGAACAGAGCAGGCTCTCTACTTCGGTGATCTCCCCGCTCTTTTCTTTAGGTTCAACCCAGTAAAGGCCATTACGACGGCTGTCTACATAGGGCTTCTGTGCGTTACGTTTCTGGCTGGCCTGAGAGCCGATCTCGATTACTTCTGCTGGCGCAGTCACTTCTTCTCCTTGCGGCAGGTACAACGAATCGTTAAAAGCGGCGATGGCGTTATCCAGACCGTGCTGCTGGTGGTAGTCGTTCCAGTCGGCTTTGTGGTCGCCAGGCGGCAGCGCCACGCTGCCATTAACGGCAATGGCGGCTTTCTCTGCGGACTCCCTGCCGATATTGGTGGCTCCGGTTTCGGAGGCAGGATGGTCGTTGTCGGCAGCAATAACGATCTGCGCCTGCGGATACTTCCGGCGCATCACCTGCGCTACGGGCAACAGATTCCCGGCATCAATGGCGACTACCGCCAGCGCATCAGGGCGCATCAGGTGAACGGACAGGACAGTTGCCAGCCCTTCGCCGATAATCACTTCCTGCCTCACCGCCTGCGGCGAATACGTGAGGTTAATAACGTGATATGCCCCCTTTTTCGCCGAACCGGTAAGTAGTCGTTTTTCACCATCTGCCGTTATGGTCTGCGCGGCCACCTTGTCGCCGGCCTCATTCACCAGCACCAGCAGCAGCGCCCCATCAGGCAGAACAGGAAACGTAAAGCCCGGCAGCCCCTTGCCCGCCAGATACGCCGGTTCACCCGGCTGTGCCTGCGCCGCCAGCGCCGTAAGCCTCGCAGTGAAGCGGATAGCGCGCGCCGCCCTGTCTTCGGCCTGCTGCTGCGCCAGCGCTGCCCGGCGCTCTCCCTGCTCCTGCTGTCGAAGGGCGTTTCCATTGCTGGCTGTGGTGTGCAGGGTGTGTACATCCATCCCGAGCACATCTGCCACCAGCTGCGCGGCCCGGGTGGCGTCGCAGTTGTTCACCTTCTTCACCAGCTCCAGTCCGTCACCGGCCCCACAGGCGTTACAGAAGTGCGCTCCGCGCCCGTCATCATCGAAGCGAAAGCGGTCTTTGCCACCACATGCCGGGCAGGCTACCTGTGCGCGGGGTGAGGCAGGAACCTCGATCCCCATCAGTGAAAGCACGTCAGGCCAGCGACCGGCAGCGGCATCAGACACCTGGCGGATCATATCGATATTACGCATTGCTGGCTCCTTAGTGCGCCGTTGGCTCTGCTGGCATACCTTCGGTATTCACCATCCTGATAAAGTCGTCATGCAGCATCTTCAGCGCCTCCCTGCCCCACTGAGACAGACGCAGCGGACCACCTGCAGGCGGAACCTCAGCCATCCCCTCATAAAGCAGAATGGCGCGCTCCAGCCCTGTTACCGCCCCGTACTTCTGAATGGCAATGCCTTCGATATGGGTTGCCAGTGACATGCGCTCAGACGCCGGATAAACGGCCATTCCGCCGTTCTTTCCTGAGTAGATGACGGCCAGATCCGTGCCGCCGTCCTCGTTGGCTACCTCAACGGTACCGTTAGCCTCCGCCTGCTCCAGCAAGAACAGGCAGGCAATGATCCATCGCCACATCAGGGCTTTCTGTTCGTTGGTTGTAACAAACCAGCCATGTACGGCGGCCCACTGGAGCTGGATAATCATCTGCAGACCATCGGCCAGTGAATCGTCAAACTGCCCGCTGTCGAGCTGGCGAACAGCTTCATGCCAGGACAGCAACAAAGTTCCGGCAGGCTCAGCTACCGTAAGCCGGATGCCGTCAGGGGTGGCAACAGGATTTGAATCATTAATGGTCACTTGTTCGCCTCCTTGTACTCCCGCATCGCGTAATCAGCCAGTTTGCTTTCAGCCTCATCCATCGACTCGGGAACCCCGTCCAGCAGGGTCATGAGTGCGCCAATCATCCGGGACAGATCACCATCCTTTCTGGTCGTGGTTTCCAGCCAGAGGGATAACACCGCCTGGGCCTGCTCAACCTGGCATACAGCATCACCTAATGACTTCATTCCTGACCCTCCTCATTGTGAAGCGCCGAAAGGCGGTCACTGGTGCGATATGCGGCGCAATACAGCTCGTTAATGAGGGTCTGGAGGCGGGCTGCTGCCTTGATATTCTCCTGACGGATCGGGGCGTCCATGTGGGCCATATAGAAATCGCGCAGCTCAAGTGCGTACTTCTCAGCACAGGCGGCATCGTGGCGGATGTTGTCCAGCTTGTGGCTGGCATCGGGGATGGATTTTTCTACTGGCAGGCGTGCCAGGCTGTGGTTTTTAGCGCCGCACTCTTCGGCCAGAGTGATGGTGAACACACCGTTTACCCAGAGATACATTTCCTCCCTCTCTGCAGGATCGGCGAGGAAAGGAATTACATCCGTCAGGATATGACGCAGCCCGGCCTGAGCCCTCAAAAGACGGTCCCGGGACACATTCAACTCTGTATCCGGTTTGACGGCCTCATTCCTGCCGAGAACAGCATTAATACGGTCATGGTCGGCTTTAGCTTTGATTAAATCATTCATGCTGCCACCCCCTGCACAGAGATGCGGCCAGCAAAGAAACAGACGTGATCACGCACCAGAGAGCGACGAGCATCACGCTCAGTCTCAGCAGTAACATGGTGGAGAACAGGCTTGATTGTCGGACAATCGCGGCGAACTGCGGCGATAATCCATATGAATTGTGGATTTTGGGTGGGGGTAGTAGCCAACATTTGGCAGCCTCCTTGTACTGGGAATAAATCCCACCACCGGAAACGCCAATTTCACTGGTGGTGAGCTGAACAGGGTTGGCGTAACCGGCGTACAAGGTAACCGGCGCGGATTGCTCCGCCCCCATCCAGCCCACCATTACTTCGCGAGCGACATGGAGTATAGCCATACCGCTGAAAAAAGGGTGTGAAGATGCGAGGACACAAAAAAAGACGCTCGGCGCGTCATGTGTCGCCTTGTACTTTACCAGGACGCCAATCCTGGCACCAGATTTTGCTGGTGCGCTATAACCATAAACCTGGTTAGGGACAAACGGCAAGCCCTTTTTGTGCATAGGGTGCATATTGTGATTCACGTCGGGGTGGCTTTCGGCAAGACAATTGCCAGAATGACCCTCAGTTAAAGTTAGAGTCATTGCCTCGCCGATTTGCTGTCCGATCAGTTTACGCATGGCTAACCCCCAGGCGTTTTGCCAGCCAGCGCTGAGACAGGCGCATCAGTTCGACTTTACGCTGCTGGTAGTCCTGCCCCAGTTCAATCAGCGTGATGTTGGTTTGCTCCAGATATGAGAGATGCTCGAGCTGCTCAGTGCTCATGGCATCGCGCGGCTCACCAGTGATGCTGCCGTTCTGCGCCCACTGCTTAGCAGTGAGACCACCTAGGACAATACGTGCCAGCATGTTGGACTCGTTGGCATAGTGGCGTTGCTGTGTCTGCTTACCCAGTTCAGCGCGGGCGGCATCCAGTGCTTCACACATTGGTTTAAAGTAATTTGCCGCATTCAGACGGGCCTTAAGCTGACGACGAAAACGGGCGGCCACTTCCGGCGCGCTACGATGGAGTTCCTCTTCGCACTGGATGAAATACTGACGAACATCACGGCCCTGCTGGTTGCGCTCAACCATAGCCAGTTCTTTCGCCATACCGATGGTGATCGCGTAATCCACCTCCGGGCGTCCGGCCCCGTTAATTTCCACCCGTTCCGGTGTTAATTGGTCAAAGTCTGTACCGCGGGTAAACCCGTATTGAGATACGCGGCCATTGAACCAGCTGCTAAAAACGCGCCCCACACCCAATGTCTGGTGTAACGATTTCGCGCTCACAACATTCGCTTCGCGACCGCTGATCCGCCCGCTAATCACCGGAATGAGGGAGGCGAAATCTTTATTGATAATTTGCTTCTGGCTGGCTTCAGGGTGAGCGAGGCCCTGACCGATAAAGGTCATATTATTTTTCATCAGGATTTTCCTTATTCGGCGGCGTTGTCCGGGTACAGTTTCAGAATATCGTCAATATCCAGCTGATTGAGGGGCTGGTGGCCGTTAGTCGCTGCGCTGGCATTAACGAGGGCGATCACCTTCTGCACGTCAGCGCGCTTAATGAAGCAGTAGCGGTAGTGGCTGCCAATGCCATCAGGATTAGGCTCGTCGATGCGTTCAAACTGGATATCGAGGCGTCTTTCGAGGTCCGACAAATAATTGCGACCAGAGGAAAGGCGGCAGTAACGCAGGATCTCGTTCTCAGTGATACCGGACGCGCCAGAGCGCAGGATAAGAACACGCGCTTTATGCTTTTTGGGCACTGGTTTTGTGGTGCGCTGCTGGTTATCATTAGAAACAGCAACTTCCAATTGCGCAGGTGTATGGTTAAGTTCGGTATGACGCTCGGTGGCACGGGCGTTTTTTATTCCCATCAGGCCACCCCCACCACATGCTTTTGATGTTTGCTACGCTTTGCCTCCGCTCTTTTAAATGCTTCCCGCTGCCTTTTTTCAAACTCCTCTGCTGAATTGGAGATTTGGGCGTCTTTCCATGCATAGTAATCCTTTGCCAACCATCGACTTAAACGACCAAGTTTAATGGGGCGGGGAAATCTACCTTCAGACATCAGCCGATAGAACCATTTGTCACCCATGCCAGAATCAGCGGTAATAAATTTCATATCAACTAACTGATCATTATTAACCCGGCCTTGCTTAGTGCTCATCGTTTCCATCTTTCGTTCACCTTCTTTGTTTTTCGTCAGATGGACTATATGGGATCGGCTACTTTTCAGTAATGACAATACCTTGGAGATATTAGCTAGCTGTCGTCATGTCGAACACGGCCATTTAGTTGCACGTGTTCGACATGACAATGTTTGTAATTTTCAGGAGGGATATCGGCATGACAAAGTCAGGCTAGTTTGTACCTGTTTTTTGTCACCCCCAGATGCTTTGCATGTTCGTGAAATTTACTCGATACCTCACGATTTAAGGTGTAATCACTCATTGCATTTTTTCTAGCCTTGGCTTTCTCTAACCTTTTCCTGAAGAAATCCTCCCGCTCAGCAATGGTTTGCTGTTCAAACTCACGACGCTTTTTGACTGCGTTCCACAATCGCGCAAGTGTCCTGTGTTCGACAATATTTTCGATAAACCCAGCCCCCATAAAAACGTTTGTGGCACTTAATACATTTTTCACCTCACATGACTGAAGAAGCATCATTAACCAAGAGGCTAATACTCTTTCATGGAGAGTCTCATCTTGCCTTTTTGTGATAATAAGTGACTCCGTCTTTTTTATAAGGTATTCAATCTCATAGAGATTGAAGACACCATCCCCCATATACTCATCCCGATCTCTACGACGTGGCCTGTGTAAACTGTCGAAAATGGGGTCTTGTGCCATTTTGCAGACTTCAGCCAACTTGGATTTATACTCATTCAAGAAGCGTAGATCATCCAGAATCAAGGCATTACCTCTTTTGGTTTGATACCGCAAGACCATGAGAAGCAGCCGAGAGTAAAATGATTGCCCAATCATTGGATAGTAGGCATATGTCATTTTCTGAGCATACTTAAACCAGTAAAGATAACTCTCTACAGGTGGCCCGAAAACGTCATTAATATGCTGTTTTTCACAATGCCTATGCTCACCCAATTTGAACCTAATGATGCTGTCAAGAGCGGCATCATATACACAATCCAATGGAGATCGATTAAATTTAATAAGCTCCATAAATTTCTTAACATTCCTGTCATCTCTTATCACCTTATTGTACAAGGCTAAATTAACCGGAGCGTTAATTGGCTCATAGTGATTTATTTCGCTTGTTACGAACTCTTGGCAGGACTTAGCAACTTTCACAGCCTCATCAAAAGTATAAATTTTAGTAGTGTCGATTTCCTCGATAGCCCAAAAAGTTATGGACTCAATCAATCTAATAATTTTCAAGCACTTTTTAAGGGATTGCCCTTCTTCATAATGAATAGTCATATAAAGCCCCGTAACATTATCGTGTTGCGCCAAATTTGCCATGAACCACGTTCTCCCCGTGCTGCAGAGCGTCTATATAGTCGGCATACCACTGGAGCATCTCGCGACGACCGTCCAGATATTGGGCATGGTTGTACGTTCCACGAATAGAGTTCTTATCGATATGCGCCAACTGCGTTTCAATCCAGGCTGTGTTGTAGCCTTGTTCGTGGAGTATCGTGCTCATGGTGTGGCGGAATCCATGGCCTGTTACTTTCCCGGCATATCCAATCCGCTTAAACACCTGGTTAATGCTGGCCTCACTCATAGTCTTCCTTGGATCGTTACGCCCTGGGAACATGAGAGGGTATCTACCAGTGATTTCACGAATGCGCGCAATGATGGATAGCGCCTGCAGGGATAAAGGTACCATGTGCGGACGGCGCATCTTCATGCGTTCAGCGGGGATTTCCCATACTGCGGCCTGCTCATCGATTTCTTGCCAGGATGCCCCGCGCAATTCTCCCGTTCTGAGGCCGGTAAATAATGAGCAAGCGCGCAGCCAATACCACCAACTCACTGCCTGAGTAGTGTGATAGCGACTCAAAAAATGCTGGTAGCTCTGGCGCATTCAGGAAAGGGTAGTGATTGGATTCATGCCCCTGCATGGCACTGGTGAGATCTGGAGCGGGATTATATTCAGCCCTGCCAGTAACGATGGCGTAACGAAAAACCTCGCCGCAACGTTGCCGCACTTTTTTGGCTTTCTCTGTAGCCCCTCTACTCTCCATTCGACGAAGCACATTCAGCAGTTCAAGCGGCTTAATCTCCGCAATTGGCTTTTTACCAATGTAGGGGAACACGTCTTTTTTGAATGCTTCCATAATGTCGGAGGCATACCCGGGAGACCACTTCTTTAACTTACTCGAATGCCACTCCGTAGCAATGTCCAGAAATGTGTTGTTTACCTGAGCTTCGCGACTGGCCTTTTCTTCACGTTTTGCTTTGTTAGGATCGATACCCCCAGCTATACCCCTTTTTGCTTCATCACGTTTAGCGCGGGCATCTGCCAAGGTAACGTCTGGATACACGCCCAAAGCAAGCAATTTCTCCTTCCCTGAAACCCTATACTTGAGCCTCCAGTAACGGGCACCATTTGGATTCACGAGGAGGTAGAGGCCACCACCATCGGCGAGCTTGTAGGGCTTATCCTTTGGCTTGGCTGTATCGACATGACGGGCATTAAGTTTCATTTGGGGGTATCTCAGGAAGACCGAACAGAGTATACCCCCGAATGTACCCCCAATACGGTGTAGATTTCAATAGACGTTGGTAGAAGTAGAAAGAATACAACAGCCACAAAAAACCCCAGAATTGACGGCGTTTCGTGGAGTTAGAGAGAAAGAGAAAGAAGTAAGAATGGTGCCGATAATAGGAGTCGAACCTACGACCTTCGCATTACGAATGCGCTGCTCTACCAAACTGAGCTATATCGGCTTTCCGGAGGAGGAACTTCGGTGTAAAAGGGTAAGAAAAGAACCCCAACTCGTCAACCCTTCACCTTTTTAGTCGTTGATTTTTCCATCAAATACGCGCAAAAACAACACAAATAAAAAGGTTGTTTTTGTTTTTCTTCACATTTTGCGGCTAATTGCCTGCGCAAGAGAGGCTATCTTCCCCCGTTTGCCTGCAGAATCGGCTATCTTGAGTTTTACATTTTGACATCAAGCCCCGCCAGAACAGGCCGATATTAAAAACGATCGGAACATAATAACACCTGAGAAAATGGGGTAATCATGCATAAACTTTTTGTCAGCGATGATATATCCGGTACGGACCTTGAGCCTAAACAAACGGCGACCTTGATTAAAACGTGCTTTGCAGCTGATGTTTTCTCTGTTGGCAGTGTTATTTATTGTTGCGATTATCGCGCTGCTGACCATCGTGCGAAACATCAATGACAGCAGCGATAAGCACAGCGCCATGCTGCTGGAAAAAGCGATCCACAACCGCGTAGATACCCTCACAACCCACATCAAAGATTATGCCTGGTGGGGCGAAGCCTATCAGCACCTGCATCCCAAAATAGATACCGACTGGGCTTATACCCGGCAGAACATGGGAGCCACGCTGTGGCGCGATTTTGAGTACGAAGGACTGTTCGTGCTCGACGGCAGCGGGAAGACCCGTTACAGCGTGATTAACGGCAAGCTGGTGACAGACTCACTGCAATCGTGGCTGGGTGAAGATCCCTTGCCCGAGCTGATTCAAAAAATAAACAAGCCGGACGCGATTCCTGTATCCAGTACGGTGGTGATGAAGGGCGGCTATCCGGCGCTGGTGGCAGCGGCACGCATCACAACCGGTGACGACTCAAGCATCCCTGTTGCTCCCGGCCCCGCCTCTGTGCTGGTCTTTGTCGACGTGCTGGATAGCCCTAAGCTCACTGCGCTGGGTGAAGAGTACGGTATCGCCCAGACTCGCGTGCAGCATAAAAACTCACCGAGGCTGGCAGGACGACGCGGGGTGGCTACCCTTCCCCGTTGACGGCCAGCAAGTGACCTTTGAATGGAAAAGCGAAAATCCGGGGCGGGAGCTGCTGCGCTATATCCTGCCGCTGCTAATCCTGCTGGCGCTTTGTACCCGCTATTCCCGGCGTGATGCTAGGGCGCAACGCGCTCAAAAAAGGCGCGTATGTATGATGAAAATACCTATCTGCTGGCCCCAGAACCGTCTTGCCCTGACGGCCCAGCGAGCGCCGTTTTTCGTGACGTCGCCGAGGCGACCACCGACTGGATCTGGGAGACCGACCCGGAGCTGCGTTTTTACCTGGCTTTCCGAGCGTTTTCCCGGCATTACCGGGTACAGCATATCGTCCTGGATCGGCCGCCCGCTCAGCGAGCTAATGTCCGCAGAAAAACCAGTCGCTGGCAGACTGGATTACCCTGCCCCGGGCAGACAGGGCATCGCCGCCTGCTGCACTGCCGCTATCTTTCCGCAATGGGACATCAACGCTACTGCCATATTGCGATCAAACCTGTCATCACACCGGAGGGGATAACCGGCTACCGGGGCACTGCCACGGATGTCACGCTGGAGGTGGAGGCCCAGGCACGCGTGGAGTATCTCTCCCGCCACGACGAACTGACCGGGCTGCCCAACCGGGTGCGCATGCGCGAGTTTCTGGAGGGCAAGTTGCAGGCGCAACCCACGCAGCAGCACCCGCTGGCAATGCTTAGCCTCGATCTCGATAAGTTTAAGCCGGTTAACGATCTCTTTGGTCATGGTGCCGGTGACGCCGTACTGCATGAGGTCTCAGCCAGGCTACGGCACTGTATCCGCGATTACGATCTGGTGGCGCGCCAGGGCGGAGACGAGTTTATTCTGGTGATCTCCGACATCCATGACCGGCGGTACATCGATACCCTGTGCGAGCGCATCATTGCCGAGCTGACGCGCCCCTTCCTGATCAACGGAAATGAGATCGTGATCGGCGCCAGCATCGGGATCGCCATGGCACCGCATGATGCCGTCGACGCGGGCGAACTCCTGCGCTTCTCGGACATCGCGCTGTACAAAGCCAAAAGCACCGGCGCAATAAATGGGTGTTCTATATGCCTGAAATGGCCGAGCAGATGGTGCAGCGCCGGGAGATGGAAAAGAGCCTGCGCGACGGGATTAAAAAAGAGCAGTTCCGTCTGGTCTACCAGCCGCGTTACGGTCATGACTTATCGCGGATCATCGCCGTAGAGGCGTTAATTCGTTGGGATCACCCTGAGCTTGGCCTGATCATGCCGGATCAGTTTATTTCTCTGGCCGAAGAGACCGGGCTGATTATTCCGCTCAGCGACTGGGTGCTGAAAACCGCCTGCCGGGACGCGCAGGAGACGCTGCACGGTCTCTCGGTTTCGGTGAATATCTCTGCGGTCGAGTTCCAGTCCTGGCAGGTGGTGGATCGCATCAAGGAGGCGCTACAGCTCTCGCAATTAGATCCGGCCCGACTGGAGATCGAAATTACCGAAAACGCCACCCTGTGGAACCCGGAAAACAGTCTCGAAATCATGCTGGCGCTGAAGAAACTTGGCGTGAAGCTGTTGATGGACGATTTTGGAACCGGCTACTCCTCCCTGAGCTATCTGCGCAATTTCCCGTTCGATGGCATTAAGCTGGATAAATCCTTTATCGACGGCATGCCGGAGAGCGACAGCGCCAACACCCATCGTTGAAAATATTATCGGCCTGGGCAAAGCCTTTTCGCTGAGTATTACGGCAGAAGGGGTGGAGACCGAAGGGCAGCTCCAGAAGCTGATGATGATGAAGTGCGATGAAACGCAGGGCTATTTTATCAGCAGGCCGCTCAGCCTGACGGCGTTACAGGAGCAAATATCCGCGCTGGATTCGGCGGCACAGGGACGCAATGAACAGAATAGTCAGGGATAGCGCGGGCAGCAGCCGCTGCCCGCGTAGGGATTATGCCCGAATGGTATCGTCACCGAAGCCGATCCACTTGTAGGTGGTCAGCGCTTCCAGCCCCATCGGGCCCGCGCGCGTGCAGCTTCTGGGTGCTGACCGCCACTTCGGCGCCAAGGCCAAAACTGGCCACCATCGGTAAAGCGAGTGGAGGCGTTCACGTACACGGCTGACGAGTCCACTTCGTTCACAAAAGCGGTTTGGCATTGCTCAGGGTGCGGGTGAGGATCGCATCCGAATGCTGGGTGCCGTGGGCACGAATATGGGCGATGGCGTCATCCAGATCGGCAACCACCTTCACGTTCAGATCCAGCGACAGGAACTCGTCGTCATACTGTTCTGCTTTCACCGCCTCAACCTTCGCCGGGCCGTCTTTCAGCTGCGTTAGCGCATTGGGATCCGCGTGCAGGGTCACACCGCTCTGTGCCATCTGCTGGCTCAATGCAGGCAGGAAGCGATCGGCGATACGCTGATGCACCAGCAGCGTTTCCACCGTGTTACAGGTGCTTGGGCGCTGAGTTTTGGCATTGACAATGATCTTCAGGGCCGGTTCGATCTCGGCGGTGTCATCGACAAAAATATGGCACACGCCGATACCGCCGGTGATAACCGGGATCGTCGATTGCTCGCGGCACAGTTTGTGCAGCCCTGCCCCGCCGCGCGGGATCAGCATGTCGATGTATTTGTCCATGCGCAGCATTTCGTTGACCAGCGCACGATCCGGACTTTCAATCGCCTGAACCGCACCGGCTGGCAGACCGCACTCTTCCAGCGCCTGCTGGATCACTTTTTACCGTTGCGGCGTTGGTGCGCCAGGTCTCTTTCCCGCCGCGCAGGATAGCCGCGTTGCCGGTTTTCAGGCACAGCGAGGCGACATCAACAGTCACGTTCGGGCGCGCTTCGTAGATCACCCCAATGACGCCAAGCGGCACGCGGCGGCGTTCGATGCGCAGGCCGCTGTCCAGCAGTCCGCCGTCGATCACCTGCCCGACCGGATCGGCCAGGCTGCATACCTGACGCACGTCATCGGCAATGCTTTTCAGGCGCGCGGGGTTTAACGCCAGACGATCGAGCATCGCCTCGCTCAGGCCGTTGCGGCGGGCTTCCAGCAGATCCTGCTCGTTGGCGAGCAAAATCTCGTGAGACTGGGCTTCCAGATACTCTGCAATTTTTTCCAGCACGCGATTTTTCTCGCGGCTGGAAAGGAGCGCCAGTTTGTAAGAGGCGGCTTTGGCAGCGGCGCCCATTTGTTCCAGCATGTCCAGCTCCTTAACGGGTGATCATATCGTCGCGATGGACAGCAACCGGGCCATACTCATAGCCGAGAATGGCATCGATCTGCTGTGAATGATGGCCTGCAATACGGCGCAGCGCGTCGCTGTTGTAGCGGCAGACGCCGTGGGCGATGTCGCGCCCTTCCAGATTACAGATACGGATCACTTCACCACGGGAGAAGTTGCCTGTCACGTTTTTAATTCCTTTTGGAAGCAATGAGCTGCCTCTTTCCAGAATAGCGGCCGTAGCACCTTCATCAACGGTGATCTCCCCGGCAGGCGGTGCGCCGAAAATCCAGCGTTTGCGGTTTTCCAGCGGGGTGGCTTCGGCGTGGAAACGTGTTCCAACGGAAATACCTTCCATGACATCGCCAATTACACCCGGACGGCTGCCGGCGGCGATGATGGTGTCGATACCCGCGCGGCACGCGACGTCAGCGGCCTGGAGCTTTGTGCCCATCCCGCCGGTGCCAAGGCCAGAGACGCTGTCGCCTGCAATGGCGCGCAGCGCATCGTCAATGCCTTTTACATCGGTGATCAGTTCGGCTTGCGGGTTAGTGCGAGGGTCTGCGGTAAACAGCCCCTGTTGATCGGTGAGCAGCAGCAGCTTATCGGCCCCTGCCAGAATCGCGGCCAGCGCCGACAGGTTATCGTTGTCGCCAACCTTAATTTCTGCGGTAGCGACCGCATCGTTTTCGTTAATGACCGGAACGATGTTGTTATCCAGCAGCGCGCGCAGGGTATCGCGGGCGTTGAGGAAACGCTCGCGATCTTCCATATCGGCGCGGGTCAGCAGCATCTGACCAACGTGGATGCCGTAGATAGAGAACAGCTGTTCCCAGAGTTGAATCAGGCGGCTTTGTCCGACGGCTGCCAGCAGCTGCTTGGAGGCAATGGTCGCGGGGAGTTCGGGATAACCCAGATGCTCACGTCCGGCGGCAATCGCCCCGGAGGTGACAATCACAATACGGTGCCCTGCGGCATGAAGCTGTGCGCACTGGCGTACCAGTTCGACAATGTGGGCGCGATTAAGGCGGCGCGATCCGCCTGTTAACACACTGGTGCCGAGTTTTACCACCAGCGTCTGGCTGTCACTCATGATTCTCTGCCGTTCAACAATAAGGGAAATGAAATCAATCAGACTTTTTATCAGGACTGGGGCCGGTTGCCAACCGCCTTAACGCTCAGGCTACCACTTTGTTGCGCGGGATCAGGAAGCGTAGCGGCAAAGGTTGACACTTTTATTACTGAAATAAAAAAACTCAGTATTTTAAACTTATTCTGTATTTGTCATAAAACGTTCACTTCATAACGTTAAAACCCTTCCTGTTTTTTCACGGAACAAAAGCTTGAGCTTACTGTTCAGCGAATATTAGCGCGTTTATAAGAAACCAGGATTGAAAATGAAAAAAGAGTACTCTGGCATTAGTGGTAATGGGCATTGTGGCATCTTCATCTGTACAGGCAGCCGAAGTATTTAATAAAAACGGCAATAAACTGGACGTGTACGGTAAAGTGAAAGCAATGCATTATCTCAGCGATGATGATGCCAAAGATGGTGACCAGACTTATGTGCGTTTCGGCTTTAAAGGCGAAACCCAAATTAACGAACAGCTGACCGGTTATGGCCGTTGGGAAGCTGAATTTTCCGGCAATAAAGCTGAAAGCGACGCGACACAGAAAACCCGTCTGGCCTTCGCCGGTATCAAGCTGAAAGACTTCGGTTCATTCGACTATGGTCGTAACCTCGGCGCCCTGTATGACGTCGAAGCCTGGACTGATATGTTCCCGGAATTCGGCGGTGACTCCTCTGGACAGACCGACAACTTCATGACCAAACGCGCCAGCGGTCTGGCGACCTACCGTAATACCGACTTCTTCGGCGCCATTAATGGCCTGGACCTGACCCTACAATATCAGGGTAAAAACGAAGGGCGCGAAGCGAAGAAACAGAACGGCGACGGCTTCGGTACGGCTCTGAGCTATGATTTCGGCGGCAGCGATTTTGCCATCAGCGGCGCCTACACCAACTCTGACCGCACCAATGCCCAGAACCTGCTGGCACGTGGTGAAGGTGAAAAAGCCGAAGCCTGGGGCACCGGTCTGAAATATGACGCGAACAACCTCTACCTGGCAACCATGTATACCGAGACGCGTAATATGACGCCAATCTCCGGTGGCTTCGCCAATAAAGCACAGAACTTCGAAGCAGTTGCACAATATCAGTTTGACTTTGGTCTGCGCCCATCTCTGGGTTATGTCCAGTCTAAAGGCAAGGATATTGAAGGCATCGGTGATGAAGATATCGTGAAATATATCGACGTCGGCGCGACCTATTATTTCAACAAAAATAATGTCGGCCTTTGTTGATTATAAAAATCAACCAGATTGATGACGATAATAAACTGGGCGTGAGCAGCGATGATATCGTTGCCCCTGGGCATGACCTACCAGTTCTGATTTCGCGAAATAAAAAACCCGGCGCGGTATGGCCGGGTTTTTTTATTGTCTGTTTTTACGCCAGGCGTTAAGCGGTCAGCTTAACCGGTTCGTTGGTAAAGTCGTCAGCAGGTTCGAGTTTCAGATCGAACGTCGCCAGCAATGTACGGGCTTTCTCGTGGAATTCACGCAGGGTATGCTCAAGGCGCTGGACCACTTCAGGATCCTTAATCGCCATCGCCTGCCAGTGGCCCTCTTTATCGAACAGGCCAAACTGGTAGTTATAGGTGAAGCGTGACGCTTCGGCTTCCATTTCCATCCACCATCCCCAGAATTCGCGCTTTTCCGGCGCTGGCTTTACGTTAACGCACACGGCCAGGCAGTCGAAAAAAAAGCGATTCTCTTCGCACTGCTCTTCGCGGATGTAGGGGCCAAGAGCCATAAACTTCTTGATCATTCTACTTTTCGGATGTCCACTCGGTAACGTCATTGCGATCTCCTTTTATGAAGCCACTGTTGTACCAAACCTCAAGAAATTAGCAATCTCTTAACACAGTCTCTGATGGATCCAACGCGCAATCTGTTGTAATGCCTTGTCAAAATTTTCATACACCGGACTAAACGGCACCTCCAGCAGCTTACCCTCGACAGATGACGAGGTGATTAAGCGTGACTCCTCTTCCGGGCTGAAGGGATCGTTTTTCCAGAAGCCCGAAAGCATCGGCGTCGGGCAGCGACGACCCAGTAATCCCTGCGTTTTCAGGGAGTAACGATTGAGTTCCACGCGCAGCGCCTCGTCGGAGGCGTCATGCATGCCCAGGCTGCTGGCCAGTACATCAAGATACATTTCCGGCACGCGCCCCTGTCGTGCGGGTTTGCTTAACAGCGCATGCACTACCGGCCCGAGGCAGGCCACCGCTTTCAGGCGTGAGGATTCCAGATAGGCCAGACGCACGGCGACGGTTAGCGCCAAAAGCGGAAGCCAAACGCCGCCACCCGGGTGTGATCCACCCACGGATTTTGCTCCCAGCGATTTCAGGGCATGCTGGTGGAGCAAGCTGGAATCCTGAGTCAGTTTCCATTTTGACGAGAAGCCAATCGACGGCATGTCGAGCGTCAGCATCGCCAGCCCCTTCGGCGCCAGGTAGCGTTCATACAGGCTGTAGTAATCGGTTTGCAGCGAGTCGAGGCCGCCACACATCATCACCGTCGGGAAGGGGCCGTCGCCTGGAGGTGTATGCAGGAAGCCGGTCACCGCCGGACCGCCGGGAATGGTAAAAGGTGAGTTCGCGCATCTGACCCGGCAGATGCTGGGCCGCTTCCTGGTAAGCACGGTTCGCCAGCGCCTGCGCCTGCTCCGCCAGTTCATCGCCTTTCAGGTGGTGGGTAAGCCGCGATGCTGTAGAGGTTACAGGCATGCAGCCAGTGCTTGCCGCTTAACAGGGGATCGTCTTCCTGGCTCGCCTTTTGCTGCCAGATCATCGCCTGTTTTGCCCACTCGTATATCCAGTTGCCGCCGCGATAGCCCACCACCGTGTCGTACAGATCGTCGTCTGTCCGTTCGGCCTGGCTCATTACGATACGCGCCTGCACATCCAGAATTTCACGGGGATCGATGCCGCGCCAGATCCACATCAGACGGTTGACCATGCGATACCAGTGCGGGACGTTTTTGCCATCCAGCGCCGATTGCACGGCCGGTTGTACGCCACTGTTAAAGCGACGAACCAGCGTCGAGGTTTCCGGGTGTTTGAATTTGGGCTTGAAGAGAATTTCGCTGAGATTCGCCTGGGACATTGCGCGCTGCCTCTTAAGATACGTCAGAGGGCATCATTGTAACGCGACAACGGCGAAAAAAATAACGCCCGGCATCACCGGGCGTTAAAAAATGTAGGGATTAGCGGCCTGAAATAGGTGGGACGAAAACGACGCCCATATCCCATGGCTGTTCGATCCAGGTATCCTGCGGGATATCAATCACATAATCGTCAACCAGTGGTTTACCTGCTGGCTTAGCGAAGATGGTGACGAAATGCGCTTTAGGATACATTTCGCGGATGGCCACTGCCGTACCGCCGGTATCAACCAGATCGTCAATCACGATGAAACCTTCACCATCGCCTTCGGCGCGTTTCAGCACTTTCAGCTCACGCTGGTTGTCATGGTCGTAGCTGGAGATGCATACGGTATCGACATGGCGAATACCCAGCTCACGTGCCAGCAATGCCCCGGTACCAGGCCACCGCGGCTAACAGCGATAATGCCTTTCCACTGTTCGGATGGCATCAGGCGTGCAGCCAGTTTACGTGCATGAATCTGCAACATGTCCCAGGTGACGATGTATTTTTCGCTCATGTGAATTGTCCCAGCCTGTTTATATACGGCTTAAAAAGTGTTCGAGGGGGAAAATGGTTGCGCGAGATTATAGAGATCTGAAGCACTAAAAACCAGTGCTAAGCGGTTCCGCCCGGAGTTTTTACTTGCTTACCCCTACCAGCCGACAGAGAAAGTGGTATTCTCGAACCCACCTCGCAAGTCTGACTTGTGTAACTCTAAACCTGCTAACCCCGTGACCTGCAACATTGTCTGCAGGCTCTCGACAAGGAGACTTACTGTGTCTGAACTGTCTCAATTATCGCCACAACCGCTGTGGGATATTTTTGCCAAAATCTGCTCAATTCCTCACCCGTCTTATCACGAAGAACAGCTTGCCGAACACATCATGGGCTGGGCGAAGGAAAAAGGGCTGCACGCCGAACGCGACCAGGTTGGCAACATTCTGATCCGTAAACCGGCCACCGCCGGGATGGAAAACCGTAAACCGGTTGTGCTGCAGGCGCACCTGGACATGGTTCCACAGAAGAACAACGACACCGTACACGATTTCACCAAAGATCCGATTCAGCCGTACATCGACGGCGAGTGGATTAAAGCCCGCGGCACCACTCTGGGTGCGGATAACGGTATCGGTATGGCCTCTGCGCTGGCGGTGCTGGCAGACGATGGCGTTGAGCATGGTCCACTAGAAGTACTGCTGACCATGACCGAAGAAGCCGGTATGGATGGCGCCTTTGGTCTGCAACCGAACTGGCTGCAGGCGGATATCCTGATCAATACCGACTCCGAAGAGGAAGGCGAAATCTACATGGGTTGCGCGGGCGGTATCGACTTTATCTCCACGCTGCCGCTGACCCGCGAAGCGATCCCGGCAGGCTTCCAGACCTTCAAGCTGACGCTGAAAGGGCTGAAGGGCGGCCACTCCGGCGGTGATATTCACTTAGGTTTAGGCAATGCCAACAAGCTGCTGGCCCGTTTCCTGGCTGGCCACGCTGCCGAGCTGGATCTGCGTCTGGTGGATTTCAACGGCGGTACGCTGCGTAACGCAATCCCACGCGAAGCTTTCGCCACCGTGGCCGTTGCCGCAGACAAAGCCGATGCGCTGAAAAAGCTCGCTACCGTTTATCTCGATATCCTGAAAAACGAACTGGAAGCGAAAGAGAAGAACCTGACCGTGGTGCTGGAAGCCGTCACGACGGATAAAGCTGCACTGACTGAAGAGTCGCGTGACCGCTTTGTTCAACTGCTGAACGCGACCCCGAACGGCGTGATCCGCAACTCTGATGTGGCGAAAGGCGTGGTTGAAACCTCCCTGAACGTCGGCGTGGTGACCATGGCTGACGACAGCGCAGAGATCATCTGCCTGATCCGCTCCCTGATCGACAGCGGTAAAGATTACGTGGTGAGCATGCTGGAATCGCTGGGCAAACTTTCTGGTGCGCAAACCACCGCCAAGGGCAGCTACCCGGGCTGGCAGCCAGACGCAAGCTCACCGGTGATGGCGCTGGTGCGTGAAACCTATCAGCGTCTGTTCAACAGCACGCCGAACATTCAGGTGATCCACGCCGGTCTGGAGTGCGGTCTGTTCAAGAAACCGTACCCGGATATGGATATGGTTTCCATCGGGCCAACCATTACCGGTCCGCACAGCCCGGATGAGCAGGTGCATATCGAAAGCGTGGGCCATTACTGGACCCTGCTGACGGAACTGCTGAAAGCAATCCCGGCCAAGTAATCCGCCGACAGTTGCCCGGCGGCACTGCGTTTGCCGGGCCTGCGGGTCACACATTGTATCAGGCCCGGTAAGCGTGAGCGCCACCGGGCTTTTTTACAGCCCCAGCACCAGTTGCCGCTCAAGCTGCGGATCCAGCAGAGTGACATGTAACCCCACCAGCCGCACTCCCCGCCCTGCCCGACGCTCTTCCCAGGTTTTCTTGGCGGTCGCAATCAAATCCTCTTTGTTCAGCCGCGGCCAGACGTGTTCCTGGGTGGTTTGCTGGAAGTCGTTAAACTTGAGCTTTACCCCCTGGCGGGCAATCAGCAGATCCGGTTTGACCTTTGCCAGTCGACGCTCCAACTCCGGGTAAAGCTGCCCGACGATAATGGCTTCGCAGTCTGCCCAGTCATGAATATCCTCGGCCAGCGTCCGTTCAACGCCCACGGATTTACGCAGCCGCTCGCTGTTAACGTTGCGCTCATCAATGCCCTGGCTCCGCTCCCACAGTACCCGGCCAAACTTACCGAAGCGCTTAAGCAACATGCTCAGATCGCTGTTCTGTACATCTCCGCAGGTTCGCAGCCCCATGTTCTCCAGCTTTGCCGCAGAGACTTTCCCCACGCCGGGGATCTTGCCGAGCGGCAGCGTTTTGATAAACGCTGGCACCTCATCCGGGTGATGACGTACTGGCCGTTGGGCTTATTGAGATCCGAGGCGATTTTGGCGAGAAATTTTACCGGCGCAATGCCCGCCGAGGCGGTGAGTTGTAGTTCATCGAAAATCGTCTGGCGGATCTCCTGGGCCATCAGCGTGGCAGAGCCGTGACAGTGCAGGCTGTCGGTGACATCCAGATAGGCTTCGTCCAGCGACAGAGGCTCAATCAGAGAGGTGTAGCGGGAAAAAATCTCGCGGATATGGTGGGACGCTTCTTTGTAGGCCTCGAAACGTCCGGGTAATAAGGTCAGGTGCGGGCACAGTTTTAACGCCATTGCGGTCGGCATGGCGCTGCGCACGCCAAACTTACGTGCCGGGTAGTTGGCCGTGCTGATTACCCCGCGCTGCACACGACTGCCGCCAATCGCAATGGGGATATCCCGCAGCGCCGGGTTATCGCGCATCTCTACCGCAGCGAAAAAACAGTCCATATCGACATGGATTATCTTGCGCATCATCGTCACCACACCTGTAATTATGCACAGTATAACAAAGTGCAAAAAATGCGTCAGCAGATTTACCGTCTCACTCCTGTCATTAAAGCGTGGTACAAGAATACGCCATCAAGCATTTACAACTCATTGAATTACATGATTTAAAATGGAAAATTATTCATGAAAAAAATAATTATCGCCTCACTTGTGCTCACCACCTCCGCCTGGGCCAGCCCACAAATGATTGCTCACCGTGGAGGAACCGCCGACGCGCCGGAGAATACCCTTCCGGCGATCCAGCTGGCGCTGGAAAACCGCGCTCAGGCTATCTGGGTCACCGTGCAGCTCAGCCGTGACGGTGTGCCGGTGCTTTATCGTCCCAGCGATCTCAGCGCATTAACCACAGCAAAGGGAAAGATCTCGCAGTACACCCAAGCGGAGCTGGCGACAGTTGATGCCGGGGCTAAATGGAAAGAAAAGGTCGCCGGGAGCACAATTCCAACCCTGAAAGCGGTGCTTGAACGCTGGCCTGACACCCCGTTTTACATCGATATTAAATCTCCCGACGCCGATCCGGCTGAGATGGGTAAACAGCTTCTTAGCGTGCTGAAAGAGACCAACGGCCTGACGCGTGTTCGCGTATATTCCACAGAGGATCGCTATCTGGATGCGCTGCCTGCGGAAGTGCCGCGCTTTGTCACCCGCAGTGAAACACGCACCCGGCTGGCGAATATCTCACTGAACCACGTTTGCCAGACGCCGGCAAAGAAAATGGATGCGTACTGGTACGGGCTGGAACTGAATCGCAAGGTAGAGGTGGTGGAGAAATTCACGCTGGGGGATGGTATCTCCCGGCAACCCTGACGTGGGATAAGGAGGCGATGGACTGTTTCCGTTCTCAGGGAAATGCCCATGTGATCCTGCTCGGTGTTAACTCCGCAGAGGATTACCAGAAAGCACAAGCATTGGGGGCTGACGGCGTGATGGTGGATTCGCCCGCGCAGGCCAGCGCCTGGCTTAAGTAAAAAAGCAGGCCGCTGTCGCGGCCTGTATTATTCAGAGGATCCGGTTCTGCTGGCGTTGCGCTTCTCGTGCAATACGCTTTTTACGCGCGTCGCACGGCTCCGGGCAATCGCAGACTTTTTCCATCCCCAGCGAGGAGATGCCGCCGCAGCTGCCCTGAATGCTTTTGCGCTTAATCAACCAGCCGAGCGACATGCCAAACACCACCAGCACAAACATCGCAAAGGTCAGCAAGAAGGTCACCATCATTAGCCTCCAAAATCATCCAGCATGATGTTCTCATCCTCTACACCGAGATCCTGCAACATTTTGATGACGGCGGCGTTCATCATCGGCGGCCCGCACATGTAGAACTCGCAGTCTTCCGGGGCGGCATGCTGTTTGAGATAGTTTTCATACAGCACGTTATGAATGAACCCGGTATAACCGGTCCAGTTGTCTTCCGGCAGCGGATCGGAGAGCGCAATGTGGAAGCTGAAGTTCGGGTTGTCGCGCGCCAGCTGTTCGAACTCCTCCTGATAGAACATTTCACGCAGCGAACGGGCGCCATACCAGAAGCTGATCTTACGCTGACTGCCCAGGCGCTTAAGCTGATCAAAAATGTGCGAGCGCATCGGCGCCATCCCGGCGCCCCCGCCGATAAAGACCATTTCGGCGTCGGTCTCTTTGGCAAAGAACTCACCAAACGGACCGGAGATGGTGACCTTATCACCCGCTTTCAGCGACCAGATATAAGACGACATGATCCCCGGCGGCGCATCCGGTACGCCCGGCGGCGGCGTGGCGATACGCACGTTGAGCATGATGATGCCCTTCTCTTCCGGGTAGTTGGCCATGGAGTAGGCGCGCAGCGTCGGCTCTTTGACCTCAGAGACAAAGCGGAACAGGTTGAATTTATCCCAGTCACCGCGGTACTCGTCAGGAACGTCAAAGTCTTTGTACGCGACAGTATGCGCCGGGCATTCAATCTGAATGTAGCCGCCCGCACGGAACGGCACATCTTCGCCATCGGGAACGCGCAGCTTCAGCTCTTTAATGAAGGTGGCTTTGTTATCGTTGGAGATAACTTCACCACTGCCACTTTTTCACGCCGAAGATCTCCTCCGGCAGTTCAATCTTCATGTCCTGGCGCACCGCCACCTGACAGGCCAGACGACAGCCCTCTTTCGCCTCACGCTTGCTAATGTGTGACAGCTCGGTCGGTAGAATATCCCCGCCGCCCTCTTTGACCGTGACCCGGCATTGCCCGCAGGAACCGCCGCCGCCGCAGGCAGAAGAGATAAAAATGCCATTGCCGGAAAGCGTGTTCAGCAGCTTGTCACCTGCAGGGGTGCGGATCTGCTTATCCGCCTCATCGTTAATCTCGATGATCACATCGCCGGAGTTCACCAGCTTTGACCGCGCCACCAGAATTAGCCCTGAGAGCACCAGCACGATCAACGTGAACATCACTACGCCAAGTATAATTTCCATCTATTTTGCCCTTACAGCTGCACACCGGAGAAGGACATAAAGCCCAGCGCCATCAGCCCGGTGGTGATAAAGGTGATCCCTAAGCCGCGCAACCCGGCCGGCACGTTGGCATACTTCATTTTTTCGCGCAGACCCGCCATCGTCACGATGGCAAGCATCCAGCCGATACCAGAGCCGAAGCCGTACACCACCGACTCGGTAAAGTTGTAATCACGCTGTACCATAAACGACACGCCGCCGAAGATGGCGCAGTTCACGGCGATCAACGGCAGGAAGATCCCCAGCGCCGTGTAGAGTGACGGGAAGTATTTATCAAGGATCATCTCCAGGATCTGCACCAGCGCCGCAATGACGCCAATGAAGGTGATGAAGTTGAGGAAGCTCAAATCAACCCCCTCCACCAGCGCACCGTCGCGCAGCACCAGGTTAAAGACCAGGTTGTTAATCGGAACCGACAGCCCTAACACCACCGTGACGGCAACGCCCAGCCCGAAGGCGGTCGATACCTTTTTAGACACGGCAAGGAACGTACACATGCCGAGGAAAAACGCGAGCGCCATGTTTTCAACAAACACCGCCCGCACAAACAAACTCAGGTAATGAGCCATTGTCGGTTACTCCTTTTCCTGCTGCTCAGGGCGCCAGGTTCTCACCGCCCAGATCAGCAAACCGATAATGAAGAACGCGCTGGGGGCCAGCAGGAACAGACCGTTAGGCAGATACCAGCCGCCGTTTTGCACGGTATCCAGTACGGTGATGCCAAACAGCTTGCCGCTACCGATCAGCTCACGCAGGAAACCGACCGTCAGCAGGATCACGCCATAGCCGAGACCGTTGCCGATCCCATCCATAAAGCTCGCCAGCGGCGGCATCTTCATGGCATAGGCTTCTGCGCGTCCCATTACGATGCAGTTGGTGATAATCAGGCCGACAAACACCGACAGCTGCTTTGAAGTTTCGTAGGCAAACGCCCGCAGCAACTGATCCACCACGATCACCAGCGAGGCGATAATCGCCATCTGCACGATGATGCGCACGCTGTTGGGGATGTGGTGGCGGATCATCGAGATGAACATGCTGGAAAACGCCGTCACCAGGGTTACCGCCAGGGTCATCACCACGGCGGTTTCCAGTTTGGTGGTCACCGCCAGCGCCGAACAGACGCCCAGCACCTGCAGGGTGATCGGGTTATTGGCGATGAGCGGCCGATAAGAACCCGTTTAACTTCTTTCAGTTCGCCCGCATCAGCCATTGTTCAGCTCTCCTTCACGTACCTTTTTAAGAAAGGGTCCAAAACCCAGCTCACCCATCCAGAAATCAAAGCTGTGCTGAACGCCATTTGAGGTCAGCGTGGCGCCGGAAAGGCCATCAACGGCGTACTCATCACCCGAACGCGCGCCTCCTTTTATCACTTTCAAAGCCGGTTGGCCGTTATCATCCAGCACTTTTTTGCCCACAAACTGCGCTCGCCAGGCCGGATTTTCCACTTCGCCGCCCAGCCCCGGGGTTTCCCCCTGATCGTAATAAGTGATGCCTTTAATCGTGCGGCCATCGGTGTTGAGAGCGACGAAGGCGTACATCATCGACCATAGCCCGTTGCCATATACCGGCAGAACCAGCTCCTGAACGCGCTTTTGCTCATCGCGCACCAGGTAGATCTCTGCTGTGTTGCTGCGACGTTTGATGCCAGCGGGATCCTGGCTGGCTTCCAGTTCAGTGCTGCGCTGCGGATCTTTCAGCGCCTGCGCCTGGTTATAGCTGGCCGGATCGCTCTCCAGCAGCTCGCCGGTATTGAGATCGACCAGACGCGGTGTGATGCGTTCAGCGAAGAGCTGCGCCACATCCTCGGCGCTCATTTCGCCCTGCATCAGGCCCGCTACCGCCAGAATGTTACGCTGCTTGTCGAGGGCGCGTTGCTCCTGCTGGCGAGGCTTAAGCCCTACCGCAGAGCCTGCCACCACGATGGAACAGACCAGACACAGTACGATGATCACCATCAGCGTCTTGCCGATGCTGTCATTATTTTTCATCTCAGCCACGCGCCTTCCTCCGTTTGATGTTGGCACGCACCACCAGGTAATCGAACAGCGGCGCAAACAGGTTGGCGAACAGGATTGCCAGCATCATTCCTTCCGGGTAGGCCGGGTTGACGACACGAATCAGGACACACATAACCCCGATAAGCGCGCCGTACCACCATTTCCCTTTATTAGTGAACGAGGCCGAAACCGGGTCGGTCGCCATAAACATCATGCCGAAGGCGAAACCGCCCAGTACCAGATGCCAGTACCACGGCATGGCGAACATCGGGTTGGTGGCTGAGCCGATCAGGTTAAACAGCGTGGCAGTGAGGATCATGCCGAGCATTACACCCGCCACAATGCGCCAGGAGGCGACGCGCCAAACAGAATGATGGCCCCGCCAATCAGGATCATCAGCGTGGAAACTTCCCCGATCGAGCCAGGAATGGTGCCGATAAAGGCATCGAACCAACTCACTGGCTGGCCGGTCGCGTTGTTGATCAACGACTCGCCGCCATGGGCGGCCCACTGCGACAGTGGCGTCGCACCAGAGAAACCGTCCGCTGCCGTCCAGACCAGATCGCCAGAGATCTGCGCCGGGTAGGCAAAGAACAGGAACGCCCGTCCGGCCAGAGCCGGGTTAAGGAAGTTGCGTCCGGTGCCACCGAAGATCTCCTTCGCCATCACCACGCCAAAGCTGATACCCATCGCCGCCAGCCACAGAGGCAAGGTCGGAGGAACAATCAGGGCAAACAGAATGGAGGTAACAAAGAAGCCTTCGTTGATCTCATGCTTGCGGATAATCGCGAACAGCACTTCCCAGAAGCCGCCGACCAAAAATACCGTCAGGTAGATAGGCAGGAAATAGACCGCTCCCAGTGTCATCATGCTGATCCAACCAGCATCCGGGGTAAAGCTGACGCCGAGCATCTGCGCCACCCGGTAGTGCCAGTCGCCTGCGATAACCTGCGACAGCTGCTGGGCATCATAAAGATGCGTCAGCGCGGGGATCGTTTGCAGACCAACGTTATACATACCCCAGAACATCGCCGGGAACACTGCGAACCAGACGAGGATCATCATGCGCTTGAGGTCGATGGGCGTCGCGCACGTGCGCGGCCCCTTTAGTGACCTGGCCTGGCGTATAGAGCAGCGTCGCGGTCGCTTCAAAATAGCGGGTAATACTTTTCCAGCTTGCCGCCGTGGGTGAAATGCGGCTCCAGCTTTTCAATGAGATGTTTCAGGGCCCATCAGTTATCCTTCCTGCTCAATGCGGGTTAACACCTCGCGCAATACGGGTCCGTATTCGTATTTACCGGGGCAAACGTAGGTGCACAGCGCCAGATCTTCTTCATCCAGTTCGAGGCAGCCCAGCGCCTGGGGCACTGTCGGTATCGCCCGCCAGCAGATCGCGCAGCAGCAGGGTCGGCAGGATGTCGAGCGGCATTACGCGCTCGTAGTTACCGATGGGCACCATAGCCCGCTCGCCGCCATGGGTATCCGTAGAGAAGTTAAACAGTTTGTTGCGCAGGAAGTGGCCCAGCGTCGTGCGGGTAACGGAGAACTTCTCTTTGCCGGGCATTACCCAGCCGAACAGCTCTTTCTCGCGTCCTCTTTCACCACGCTTATCTGTAAATGAAAACGCCCAAGATAAGCATGGGCACCTACTGCATGCCTGCCCGCTCAGCACAGCCCCGAAATATGGCGGTTTTCGCCCTCCAGGGTTTCGTCCACCAGCAGGTCATTGATGTCTGCGCCCAGACAGGTGCGCACCAGCCGAGGGTTGCGCATTTGTGGGCCGCCCAGAGCGATAACCCGATCGGTATACAGCTCGCCGGTGGTGAACAGTTTGCCGATGGCGATAACGTCCTGGTAGTTAAGATGCCAGACCTGTTTGGTCAGGCTGACGGCCTCCAGGAAATGGATGTGCGTGCCTGGCAACCCTGCCGGATGCGGCCCGGCGAAGGTATTAAACGTTACCTTTCCTTGAGGATGCCCGCCCAGCTTGCCGCCGTTCGCCTGGCAAACATGCACTTTGCCGGTCCGTCAGGTGCGTGAGAAGGGTCAGCCCGGCATCGAATGCCTGACGCTGCGCCAGAATAAGAGGCTGCGGGTCAGCGCTAAGCGGGTTGGTATCCATCGCGGTAACAAAGATAGCGGCCGGCACAGTGCCGGGCACCGGCGTTTTGCTGAAAGGACGGGTACGCAGCGCCGTCCACAACCCTGATTCCAGCAGTTGCGCTTGTACAGCCTGACGGGTGAGCGAGGGGAGATCGGCGACATCGTAGCGGGTAAATTCGCGCTGCCGATCGCCTTCAAGCCGGATCACCACCGATTGCAGCACGCGACGTTCGCCACGATGAATGGCCACCACCGTCCCGCTGGCGGGTGCGGTGAAGAGGACGCCGGGATTTTTTTTATCCTCGAATAACGCCTGGCCCTTAGTAACGCTATCGCCCTCCTGCACCAGCATGGTGGGACGCATACCAATGTAGTCGTCCCCCATGATCGCCACATGGCGAGGTGTTGCAGAAGGCAATATCTGCTGTAAAGGGATGCCAGAAATCGGCAAATCAAGTCCTTTTCTGATTCTAATCATAGTGTTAGTTGATATCCATGAGTAACCGTTCCGGCCAGGATGCCGGACGAGTCAGAAGTCGTTGCACAGGATAGAGAAAGGGGGCGAGAACTCGCCTGTATGAGCAGCAGAACCGTGGATGATCCTGAAAAAGCGTCCTTTCTTACCCTTCAGTCATAAGACGGCCGCAGTGTACCATTTTCCCCTATCAGGCGGCAGGGATAACGCAGCGGCAGGTGCTAAAATGCGACCGATTACGCAAAGTTCTCAATGCCAGCGCGGTTAATCCAGGTTATAAGGGAAAACTATTTTGTAAACCGACGTGCTGACGCTTGCGAAAAAATGCAGTGGTGCTAATGTGAGCACGCCTAATGCAGATAAATCTGATTTCGGGTCTCTTTTGCCGTCCTGGCAAGTTGGTTATGTTTTATCAAGGAACCTGTAGTATGCGTAAAATCGCATTGTTCATTGCGATGCTTCTTATTCCCTGCGTTTCGTTTGCCGGGCTGCTCAGCAGCAACAGTTCAACGACACCAGTTAGCAAAGAATACAAGCAGCAGTTGATGGGCTCTCCGGTCTATATCCAGATCTTTAAAGAAGAGCGCACGTTAGACCTGTACGTGAAGATGGGTGAGACGTATCAGCTGCTCGACAGCTATAAAATCTGTAACTACTCCGGCGGCCTCGGCCCGAAACAGCGTCAGGGCGATTTTAAAAGCCCGGAGGGGTTCTACAGCGTTCAGCGTAGCCAGCTAAAACCAGACAGCCGCTTCTATAAAGCCATCAACATCGGTTTCCCGAATGCCTTTGACCGTGCGCATGGCTATGACGGTAAATACCTGATGATCCACGGTGCCTGTGTCTCTGTTGGCTGCTACGCCATGACCGACAGCGGAATCGATGAGATCTTCCAGTTTGTGACCGGTGCGCTGGTGTTTGGCCAGTCGGCCGTCCAGGTGAGCATCTATCCGTTCCGTATGACCGACGCTAACATGCAGCGTCATCAACGCTCTTACTATGCGGATTTCTGGAAACAGCTGAAACCGGGTTATGACTACTTCCAGCAGACGCGTAAGCCGCCAACCGTTTCGGTGGTGGATGGACGTTATGTGGTCAGCAAGCCGCTGAGCCACGAAGTTGTCCATCCACAGCTGGCGTCAAACTACGCGCTCCCCGAGACAAAATAAGATCCACTCGCCTGGCATAATCTTTTGCCAGGTTTCGTTGCCGGTCAGCGGCTGCGTTGCAATCACAGTGACCACATCGTTCGGTGTGGTCTCTGTCTGAAAATCAATTTCCACATCCTGATCCAGAAGCTTTGCCACGCCAAAAGGTGCGCGGCGGGTGATCCAGAAAAGATTCGTAGAGCAGAACGCCATCACGTAGCGCCCGTCAGACAACAGCATATTAAACACGCCTTTCTCACGTAACTCAGACGCCAGTGACGCAATGTATTTAAACACGGCGGTCATATTGCTGGGGGTACGTGGGTAGCGCTCAGTCAATTTATGCAGCAACCAGCAGAAGGCCTTTTCACTGTCGGTTTCCCCCACCGGGCGGAAGTTGCCGGTCTCCAGCGATTTATAGCCGCTCAGTTGGCCGTTGTGGGCGTAAGTCCAGTTGCGTCCCCACAGCTCGCGGGTAAACGGATGGGTGTTTTCCAGCGCGACTTCACCGCGGTTGGCCTGGCGAATATGGGCCACCACCGAGCAGGATTTAATCGGATAATCTTGCACCAGTTTGGCAATCGGAGAGTTGAAGCTGGGTTGTGGATCCTTGAACGTGCGACAGCCTTTTCCTTCGTAGAAGGTGATACCCCAGCCGTCTTTATGCGGCCCGGTTCCTCCACCGCGCTGCACCAGCCCGGTAAAACTGAAGCAGATATCGGTCGGCACATTGGCGCTCATCCCGAGCAGTTCGCACATACATCACCTCCACAACAGCGGGGGCGATACGCCCCCAGCGAAGTCTTACTTGGCCATCTCTTTTTCGATTAACTGAATCAGAATGTGGATCACTTTGATGTGAATTTCCTGAATACGATCAGCATAACCGAAGTGTGGCACGCGAATTTCGATATCCGCCGTACCCGCCATTTTGCCGCCGTCTTTGCCGGTCAGGGTAATGACTTTCATCCCCTTCTCGCGGGCCGCTTCAATGGCTTTGATCACGTTGCCGGAATTGCCGGAAGTAGAGATCCCCAGCAGGACATCCCCTTCACGCCCTACCGCTTCGACATAGCGGGAGAAGATGTGATCGTAACCGAAGTCATTGCCGACGCAGGAGATGTGGCTGACGTCAGAGATGGCAATCGCCGGATAGCCCGGACGGTTTTCACGATAACGACCGGTCAGCTCTTCGGCAAAGTGCATGGCATCACAATGTGAACCGCCATTGCCGCAGGAGAGCACTTTACCGCCTCTTTGAAGCTGTCGGCAAGCAGGACCGCCGCGCGCTGAATAGCGTGAATATTGGCTTCATCTTTCAGAAAGTTAGCCAGCGGTTTCCGCCGCTTCGTTCAGTTCGTTACGAATAAGATCCTGGTACATGAGGATAATCCTTCAGTATTGATGAAATAACAGAGCAAGTTTTACCGGATAGCAGTAAAAGCGAGAAGCTAAAGCCGCATCAATCATCGGGCGTTTTGCTTTTTTGTGGCGCGTAAAACCTGAACAATGTGAACCAGGTTGTAATTATTTTGTGAATGCATTGCTAAAAGAAATAACATCCACTACAACCATATCATCACAAGTGGTCAGACCTCCTACAAGACAGGGAGCTTTTCGTTATGATGATTTTAAGTATTCTCTTATCCGTTGTTCTGCTCGGGGTGTTGTTCTACCACCGGGTTAGCTTAGTTTTGAGCAGCGTTATCTTACTGGCCTGGACCGCTGCGCTCGGCTTGGCCGGCATCTGGAACCCTTGGGTGCTGGTTCCGCTGGCGATCATCCTGGTGCCATTCAACGTCGCCTCCATGCGTAAGTCGATGATTTCCGCTCCGGTATTCCGCGGCTTCCGTAAGGTGATGCCGCCGATGTCGCGGACCGAAAAAGAGGCCATCGACGCTGGCACCACCTGGTGGGAAGGCGACCTGTTCCAGGGCAAGCCAGACTGGAAAAAGCTGCATAACTATCCGCAGCCGCGCCTTACTGCGGAAGAGCAGGCATTTATTGATGGCCCGGTTTGAAGAAGCCTGCCGGATGGCGAATGACTTCCAGATCACGCATGAAATGGCCGATCTGCCGCCTGAATTGTGGGCATTTTTAAAAGAGCATCGCTTCTTCGCGATGATCATTAAGAAAGAGTACGGCGGGCTGGAGTTCTCTGCTTACGCTCAGGCACGTGTTCTGCAAAAACTGTCCGGCGTTTCCGGGATCCTGGCGATCACCGTCGGCGTGCCTAACTCATTAGGCCCGGGTGAACTGCTGCAACATTACGGTACTGAAGAGCAGAAAGATCACTATCTGCCGCGTCTGGCACGCGGTCTGGAAATCCCTTGCTTCGCACTGACCAGCCCGGAAGCGGGTTCTGATGCAGGCGCTATCCCGGACACCGGCGTGGTCTGTATGGGCGAGTGGCAGGGTGAGCAGGTGCTGGGTATGCGCCTGACCTGGAACAAACGCTACATTACGCTGGCCCCCCATCGCCACCGTGCTGGGCCTGGCCTTTAACTCTCCGACCCGAACAAGCTGTTAGGCGGTGAAGAGGATCTGGGCATTACCTGTGCGCTGATCCCAACCTCTACCCCGGGTGTGGAAATTGGTCGTCGTCACTTCCCGCTGAACGTGCCGTTCCAGAACGGTCCGACCCGCGGTCAGGATATCTTTGTCCCGATTGATTACATCATCGGCGGCCCAAAAATGGCCGGTCAGGGCTGGCGTATGCTGGTGGAATGTCTGTCCGTTGGCCGCGGCATTACGCTGCCGTCGAACTCAACCGGTGGGCTGAAATCCGTGGCGATGGGGATTGGCGCTTACGCTCACATCCGCCGTCAGTTCAAAGTCTCTATTGGTAAGATGGAAGGGATTGAAGAACCGCTGGCACGTATCGCGGGTAATGCCTACGTGATGGATGCGGCGGCTTCATTAATTACCTACGGGATTATGCTGGGGTGAAAAACCGGCCGTGCTGTCAGCTATCGTGAAGTACCACTGTACTCACCGTGCGCAGCAGTCGATCATCGATGCAATGGATATTGCTGGCGGGAAAGGCATTATGCTGGGGCGAAGGCAACTTCCTGGCGCGTGGCTATCAGGGCGCACCTATTGCCATCACCGTAGAAGGGGCCAAACATTCTGACCCGCAGCATGATGATCTTCGGTCAGGGGCGCAATCCGCTGCCATCCATACGTACTGGAAGAGATGGCAGCCGCACAGAACAACGACGTGGATGCCTTCGATAAACTGCTGTTTAAACACATCGGCCACGTCGGCAGCAATAAAGTACGCAGCTTCTGGCTGGGACTGACCCGCGGCCTGACCAGCGCCACGCCAACCGGCGATGCAACCCGTCGTTACTATCAGCATCTGAACCGTCTGAGTGCCAACCTTGCGCTGCTCTCCGACGTATCGATGGCGGTACTGGGTGGCAGCCTGAAACGCCGGGGAACGTATTTCTGCGCGTCTGGGTGATGTGCTGAGCCAGATCTTCCTCGCCTCGGCGGTACTGAAACGCTACGACGATGAAGGTCGTCACGAAGCGGATCTGCCATTGGTTCACTGGGGCGTGCAGGATGCGCTGTATCAGGCGGAACAGGCCATCGACGATCTGCTGGTGAACTTCCCGAACCGCTTTGTGGCTGGCGCGCTGCGCGTGGTCATCTTCCCGACCGGTCGTCACTATCTGGCGCCGTCCGATAAGCTGGACCACAAAGTAGCGAAAATACTGCAGGTGCCGAGCGCGACCCGCTCCCGTATCCGGCCGTGACCAGTATCTGACGCCAAGCGAGCATAACCCGGTTGGCCTGCTGGAAGAGGCGCTGGCTGGATGTGATGGCTGCCGATCCGATTCATCAGAAGATCTGCAAACAGCTGGGCAAAAAACCTGCCATTTACCCGTCTGGATGAACTGGCCGAAACAGGCGCTGGCGGGCGGCATCATCAGCCAGGATGAAGCAGCCGTGCTGATCAAAGCTGAAGAGAGCCGTCTGCGCAGTATCAACGTCGATGATTTCGACGCCGATGAGCTGGCGACACAGCCGGTAAAGTTTGCAGAGAGTGTGCGTAAACCTGAAGCCGCCTAACCCGTTTCAGTGCTAAAGAACCCCGCCTGGTGCGGGGTTTTTTATTGCCACCCGTTTCTCTGATTGTCGTGCTACAGTGTCAAAATGTGGTTCTTCGAGGAGTCTTACTGTGCCTGGTTTGAAGATTACGCTTTTGCAACAACCGCTGGTGTGGATGGATGGCCCCGCCAACCTGCGCCATTTTGATCGTCAACTGGAGGGGATCACCGCGACGCGATATTATTATCCTGCCGGAAATGTTCACCACCGGGTTTGCCATGGAAGCGGCAAAACAGTCTCTGCCACAGGCGGATGTGGTCGCCTGGATGCAGGCCAGGGCGCAGCAAACCCAGGCGCTAATCGCCGGAAGCGCCGCCTTGCAGACCGAACGCGGGCCGGTTAACCGTTTTCTGCTGGTGGAGCCTGAGGGTAAGGTGCATTTCTATGATAAGCGTCACCTGTTCCGCATGGCGGATGAGCACCAGCATTATGAAGCGGGTAACGAGCGGCTGGTGTTTGAGTGGCGCGGCTGGCGCATTCTGGCCCTTAGTCTGTTACGACCTGCGCTTCCCGGTGTGGTCGCGTAACCGTAACGATTATGACCTGGCGCTGGTATGTCGCTAACTGGCCTGCCCCGCGCTCGCTGCACTGGCAGGCACTGCTGACAGCGAGGGCCATCGGAGAACCAGGCCTATGTTGCGGGCTGCAACCGGGGTCGGTACCGACGGTAACGGGCATCACTATCGCGGCGACAGTCGAGTGATTAATCCGCAGGGCGAGATCATCGCCACCGCTGATCCCCATCATGCCACGCGCATGACGCAGAGCTGTCGCTGACGGCATTAAGAGAATATCGGGAGAAGTTTCCTGCCTGGCAGGATGCGGATCCGTTTAGCATTAATTAAACATCAGCCGGGCGGCACCAACGTTTTGCTGCCTGGCTAAATTAGCTACGTGATAAAATGACAAAGGCCTGAATCATTGCTGATTCAGGCCTTCTTAATAGTGGCGGAACGGACGGGACTCGAACCCGCGACCCCCTGCGTGACAGGCAGGTATTCTAACCGACTGAACTACCGCTCCGCTGTGTTCCCTTGGGAACGAGGCAGATATTACGGTTTGCCTCCGATCCCGTCAATGCTTTTTCTCTGCTTTTGAATCGTTTGCTGCAAAAACACTCCAAACGGTTATTTTAACAGCGCTTCCGCCGCATTTAGCCGCGCCAGAGGCAGCTACCGCCCTTCTTCTGTACCAGATCCAGACGCGATTCATGCGCCAGTAACTCTTCATCGCTTGCGAGAATAACGCGTAATGCGCTGGACTGACGGACAAGGCGCTGGATTTCGCTCTCCCCGGTCTGCTGTTGTGAATCGTTATCGGCATTAAAGGCCAAAGCTGTCTGGCCACCCGTCATAATCAGATAGACATCGGCCAGGATCTGGGCATCGAGCAATGCCCCGTGCAGCGTTCGCTTGCTGTTATCTATTTCATAGCGCGAGCACAACGCATCGAGGCTATTACGTTTGCCGGGGAACATCCTTCTCGCCATTGCCAGGCTGTCGGTGACTTTACAGAAGGTGTCGGTCTTCGGCAGACCGCGGTTGAGCTTGCTGAATTCATAATCCATAAAGCCGATATCAAACGAGGCGTTATGAATGACCAGCTCGCCACCTTTGATATAGTCGATGAATTCATCGGCGACGTCGGCAAAGGTAGGCTTATCCAGTAAGAATTCATCTGCGATACCGTGAACGCCAAAGGCTTCCGGGTCCACCAGCCGGTCTGGCTTCAGGTAGACATGGAAGTTATTGCCGGTAAGACGGCGGTTGATCACCTCTACCGCACCGATCTCGATGATCTTGTGCCCTTCATAGTGAGCACCGATCTGGTTCATACCCGTGGTTTCGGTATCGAGGACAATGATCCTGTCGGCGTTATGTGTGTCTGCAATACTCATTCTGAAAACCTGCTCTGTTCAATGGCGACATTGTAAACAACCTGGTCAGGCCTTCAAAGGCTAATTCGCATCGGCTTTATTTTGCAGTGCTGATAACGACCATTTATGTCAGACTTACCGTTTTGATTACAGGATGTCTGCCAGGATGCGTAAACAGGTAGAGATTTACACCGACGGATCATGCCTCGGCAACCCAGGCCCGGGGGGCTACGGTGCGATTTTGCGTTATCGCGAACACGAAAAAAACCTTCAACGAAGGCTACCGCCTGACCACCAACAACCGTATGGAGTTGATGGCCGCGATTGTTGCCCTTGAGCGCTGAAAGAGCACTGCGATATTGTGCTGAGCACGGACAGCCAGTATGTGCGCCAGGGGATCACCCAGTGGATCCATAACTGGAAAAAACGGGGCTGGAAAACAGCCGACAAAAAACCGGTGAAGAATGTCGATCTCTGGCAGCGTCTTGATGCGGCACTCAGCCAGCATAAAATCCAGTGGGAATGGGTGAAAGGCCACGCAGGGCATCCTGAAAACGAACGCTGCGACGAACTGGCCCGCGCTGCCGCGATGAATCCGCAGCATGATGATGTCGGGTATAAACCGGAAGCCTGATTAGGGCTTACGATATTGTCGCGTGGCGCCCACGGCGGCACGCAGTCGGGTTTTCGCCTTGCTTTGCTTCATGGGATTGAGCGTCAGGGGAATGGTTCGTTTGCGCGCTACAATCAGCTGCATACAGCCCAGCGCCGGGAAATGGGTGCTGAGCATCTTCCCGCCCTGCCGCGTCCAGGGTAATACCTGAAAACCGCTATGGTGCATCACCTCAAAGTTGAGCAGCGACAGCCAGTCCAACTGACGCATCAGGGTGAACATCCGGCTGTTGTACGGCGGGGTGCGGCGCAGCACCGGCACCAGCTTGCGCAAGCCCATCAGGCTCATCGGGTTGAATCCGCTGATCACCAGCCAGCCATCGTCAATCAGAACCCGGTCGGCTTCGCGGAGTAAACGGTGGGGATCGTCGCACCAGGGCAGCGAATGCGCCATCAGGCAGGCATCCACGGATTTTTCAGCAAACGGCAGATGTAACGGATTGGCCTTCACCTGAACAGGCTCGCCCCCCAGCGACACATTGACCTGATGTGAAATCCCGCAGCTTTCAGAGTTGATTTCCGCGCTCAGATTGCCAATCTTAAGCAGGTGAAAACCATACATTTTCGCAAACCAGGGCTTTAGCTGCTGCTCAAGCGCTTCGCCGATAGTATTCACCCCAGGGCAATTCCGCCCAATGTGCTGGTGCTGAGACAATCTGAGGTATCCTTGCCGGTTTCATCAAAACACCCGCCACGCTATGAGAGGTAATGTATGAATCTTATCAGTATTCCTGCGTTTCAGGACAATTACATCTGGGTTTTAACCAATGATGAAGGTCGTTGCATTATTGTCGATCCTGGTGAGGCTGAGCCGGTATTAAAGGCCATTGAGCAAAACCAGTGGCAACCAGAAGCGATTCTGCTTACTCATCACCACCACGATCATGTGGGCGGTGTCGCGGCGATCTGTGCAAAATTTCCTCATCTTGTGGTCTACGGCCCCGCTGAAACACAAAATAAGGGCACCACACGCGTAGTCGAAGATGGGGAAAAGATCCTCATTCTTGAGTCGGAGTTTTCTGTAATTGCCACTCCGGGTCACACTTTAGGACATATCTCGTTCTTCAGTTTTCCTTATCTTTTTTGTGGCGATACGATGTTTTCTGGCGGCTGCGGGAGACTGTTCGAAGGTACGCCAGCCCAGATGTACCAGTCCTTCCAGAAAATTAACGCCCTTCCTGAAGACACCCTCATTTGTTGCGCACATGAATACACTTTAGCGAATATGAAGTTTGCAATGCACGTTCTGCCAGAGGATGTGGCAATTCAGGATTATTACCACAAAGTGAATGAGTTACGTGCAAAAAATCAAAAAACACTGCCCGGAATTCTGAAAAATGAGCGCAAAATTAATTTATTTCTTAGAGTAAATGATATTGATTTAATTAATAAATTTACCAAAGAAACAAATATGCAACAACCTGAGCAATGTTTCGCATGGTTAAGGGCGAAGAAAGATAACTTCTGACAATTGCGTGTTGCCTTTTTAAATATTCGTCGTTATCATCGCTCGTCTTTTAAGCAACTATTGACACACACATGAAGGCAAAAGCGATATTACTCGCCTCTGTCCTGCTTGTGGGTTGCCAGGCGTCTCAGAACACTGGCAACGTACAACAGCACGCACAGAGCCTTTCTGCAGCTGGTCAAGGGGAAGCAGGGAAGTTTACAAGTCAATCGCGATGGGCAGACGATGGGACGTCTTTCGCACAGGATCAAGACTTGTGGGTCTCTATTGGCGACGAGCTGAAGATGGGGATTCCGGAAAACAGCCGGATTCGCGAACAGAAACAGAAGTATTTAAGCAATAAGAGCTATCTCCACGATGTAACTTTACGGGCAGAGCCGTATATGTACTGGATAGCAGGGCAAGTTAAGAAACGTAACATGCCCATGGAACTGGTACTACTACCCATAGTGGAGAGCGCTTTTGACCCACACGCAACGTCTGGCGCCAAGGCCGCAGGTCTTTGGCAGATCATACCGAGCACAGGGCGAAATTATGGTTTAAAACAGACCCGCAACTACGATGCACGTCGTGATGTGGTCGCCTCGACGACTGCCGCTCTCGACATGATGCAACGTCTGAACAAGATGTTCGACGGTGACTGGTTGCTGACTGTCGCTGCGTATAACAGCGGTGAGGGTCGTGTACTGAAGGCAATGAAAGCGAATAAAGCACGGGGTAAACCTACCGACTTTTGGTCGCTTCCACTGCCACGGGAAACCAAACTATACGTACCGAAAATGCTGGCTTTGAGTGAAATCTTCAAAAACAGCCAACAGTACGGCGTGAAGCTGCCGACTTCGGACGAAAGTCGCGCGCTGGCGAGAGTGCGTATCAACAACCCTGTTGAATTGAGACAGGTTGCGGATATGGCAGGTATCTCGGTCACCAAACTGAAAGCCTTCAACGCAGGTGTGAAAGGCTCTACACTTGGTAACAGCGGGCCGAAATACGTTCTGGTGCCGCAGAAGCACGCTGAACAGCTACGGGTATCGCTGGCTGCAGGTGAAATTGCTGCGGTTCAGTCTACGCTGATCGCGGATAATTCACCGGTTAACAGCCGGAGCTATCAGGTACGTACAGGCGATACACTTTCAGGCATTGCATCACGTCTTGGCGTGAGCACGAAAGATCTGCAGCAGTGGAACAAGCTGCGTGGCTCTACCCTGAAAGTGGGTCAGAACCTGACGATTGGCGCGGGTTATAGCGCACAGCGTCTCGCTAATAACAACGATAGCATTACCTATCGTGTGCAAAAAGGCGACTCGCTCTCGAGTATTGCGAAGCGTCACGGCGTGAACATCAAAGATGTGATGCGCTGGAATAGCGATACCGACAATCTGCAGCCTGGCGATCGGATAACGTTGTTTGTGAAAAACAACGCCACTCCGGATTCCTGATTTCAGAAACCTGAAGTAAAAAGGCACCGATTCCCCTCGGTGCCTTTTTTGTTTTATCCCGCCTTTTGGGCTTCAGCGAAGAGGGTATCGCTGGTAAAGGAGCCTTCTTCCTGCAATGCAAAATAGGCTTTTACCTCAGCGGAAGCGCTGTCCTGATACAGCCTGATCGCCTGGCTTAATGCCTCGGGCGTGCGCATACGAGCAATCCAGGAGGAGAACTCCAGCGTCAGCCTGTCGGTTTCCAGTGCCCGTGTAATCAGCCCTGCTTCAGTGAACATGGATAACCACTCACCGCTGGAATAATTACGGACATGCGAGGTATCACGCAGGGCTTCAACCGTCTGCAACCAGATATCACGTACAGGATGACCCGGCGACATGATATCCATGATGATCACTAAACCGCCCGGCTTCAGAACCCGTTTAACCTCGCGCAATGCCTGGCCGACATCATGCCAGTGATGCGCCGAGTAGCGGCTGATAACGATATCGAACGATTGATCGGCAAAGGGTAAGGATTCAGCATAACCCTGACGGGTGGCGATATTCGCCAGCCCCTTCTCACTGGCGGCCGCAGAGACGACCTCCAGCATCTGGCTGGATAAATCGTATGCTGTTACATGGCTAACCTGCTGTGCCGCTACAAAGCTGGCATGACCCGCACCGCAGCCTAAATCCAGCACGCTGGCATCGGGGAAGTCGGCCAGACGTTCAGCCAGACGCTGCAGATCGCGCCCGGATGCGTGAACCGCACTGGTGAGATAGGCTTTCGCCTGGGAGCCAAACTGTTTTTCTACGTTGTCATGATGGGACTGTGTTGTCATTTTGCTGTCCTTCGGTTGATGAAAAATAAAGGGCAGCACCTGCGCAGGCCTGCCCCACGGCAGACCTGACGCACCTCTATCGCTCAGGCTTGCCGGGACTGAATTCGACGAGTAGCGGATTGTGATCGGATGCACGAGTCACCAGCACTGAGGCTTCGTGCACGTTCAGACCACGATAGAAGACAAAATCGAGTGGACGACCAAACGCCTTGCGACGCTGATCATCGGTAAAGCGTACTTCGCGCAGCGACATCTCACGCGCAAAGCGATACAGCGCATTCATTCGTGGGCGGCTCCAGGCATTGAAATCACCGGCCATGACAACCGGACCGCTGTGATGCGCGATCTGATCGCCGATAGGCAGTAACTGTTTGCTATAGACGTCAACGCCGAGGCTGAAATTGACCGCATGAATGTTCACCACCATCAGCAGGCGAGTATCCGGCAGCGGGTAGACGGTGACCAGAGCAGATTTTGCCAGGCGCAGGAGCGGCTCACGTTCGCGCAGTGGGCAGCAATAAACCGGGTGAGCGGCTGAGAGCGTCATCACGCCTGACGGATGCTGCGGCAGGACAAATGCCGGCACCTGGTCGGCGGCGAGGTAGTTAGTGGTTGCAAACCTTACCAGCTCAGGGGTGGTTTGCGCCTCCTGCAGCAGAACGAGATGCGCATCCTTACCAAAGTTCTGCAGGACGGATAACCATTCAGCACGCTGCTGTTTAAAGATATTCCACACCAGCACCCGGATTTTTTCATCGCTGCTTAAAGGTGCGCCGGCGGGCAACGCCTGACCAATGCTCGCAAACGAACCCGGCGGTAATATTCTCTCCGCAGGTTGTCCGGCAACATAACGCATGGCATAGGTATTTTTTCGCACGATGTGACACGACCTCTATAGACAGAACCCGTCCAGAAACAGGAGCGGGTTCTAATGTTATAGGGTTTTCAGCTCACACTTTCAACGCAATTACGGATAAACCGCTGTTTCGTTTTGTTAGCAAGTGCTTACACCATGCTTATTCCGGCACAACACGGGCAGGATTATCCAGACGACCGCTCAGGCCAATCAACAAAAATGCGACAAGAACGATAACGGCACCAATCCACGGAGTTTGCGCCAGACCGAAGTGTTCGACGGTCTGCCCACCAATAATAGACCCGAGCGCAATCCCAACATTGAAAGCGGCAATGTTCAAACCAGACGCCACATCGACAGCGTTGGGTGTATACATCTCGGCTTTCTGCACCACATAAACCTGCAAGCCCGGTACGTTGCCGAAGGCGAAGATCCCCATCACCAGTACCGTCGCCAGTGCGGCATACTGCATTGAGGCAGTGAACTGGAAGACCAGCAGCAGGATAACCAGCGCGGCAAAGATAATTTTCAATGCCGGAACGGCGCCGTGTTTATCTGCCAGCTTGCCGCCCCAGATGTTGCCGATTGCTACCGAAACGCCATAACCCAGCAGGATCCAACTGACTGCACTCGGAGAGAAGCCAGCCAGATCCTGCATCATTGGCGCCAGGAAGGTAAACGCGGTAAACACACCGCCATAACCCAGCGCCGTAATGGCATAGATCATGAGCAGACGTGGATGGGTCAGGACCTTTAGCTGATCACGCAACGTCGCTGCAGCACGACCTGGAATGTTCGATGGGATCAGTACCAGGCTGCTGATCAACGCAATGACCCCGAGCAGCGAGACCGCCAGGAAGGTTTCACGCCAGCCAAAATGCTGACCGATAAAGGTTCCCAGCGGCACACCGGTAACCAGCGCCACGGTTAAACCACCAAACATGATGGCAATGGCAGAGGCCGCTTTCTCTTTGGGTACCAGACTCGTCGCGATGGTTGAGCCGATGGAGAAGAAGACGCCATGGGCAAGACCCGTCAGCAGGCGGGCAATGACCAGTGTCGTGTAATCAGGTGCCTGCCAGGCAAGAATGTTTCCGGCAGTGAACAATACCATTAAGGCCATCAGCAACTGCTTACGCGGCAGGCGACCGGTTAATGCGGTCAGCACCGGCGCGCCAATTGCGACACCAAGGGCATAGATGGAGACCAGCAAACCTGCCGAAGGCAGTGAGATAGCAAGCTGGTCCGCAATCGTAGGAACCAGACCTACAATAACAAATTCGGTAGTGCCGATTGCAAAGGCACTGATCGTCAGGGCAAGTAGCGCCAGAGGCATAAAAAACTCCGTTTCATCAGGATTAAGATGACACGGAGTATGCGCCAGTGTTTAAATAACAAAAATGCTCAAAATATCAATATAATTTTGCGGATTAAGCAATAATGAAAGCAACCTCTGAGGAACTGGCGATCTTCGTCGCCGTCGTGGAGAGCGGCAGTTTCAGCCGTGCCGCCGAACAGCTGGGTCAGGCGAACTCCGCCGTCAGCCGGTCGGTCAAAAAGCTGGAGATGAAGCTGGGTGTTAGCCTGCTTAACCGGACGACCCGTCAGCTAAGCCTGACCGAGGAAGGCGAACGTTATTTTCGGCGCGTGCAGTCTATTCTGCAGGAGATGGCGGCGGCAGAAACGGAAATTATGGAAACGCGTAGCACGCCACGCGGCCTGTTACGCATTGACGCCGCCACGCCTGTAGTGCTGCATTTCCTGATGCCGTTGATTAAACCTTTCCGCGAACGTTATCCTGAAATGACTTTGTCTCTGGTCTCGTCTGAAACCTTCATTAATCTGATTGAGCGCAAAGTGGATGTGGCGATCCGCGCCGGGACGCTGACCGATTCCAGCCTGCGGGCACGCCCGTTGTTCACCAGTTATCGCAAAGTTATCGCCTCCCCGGCCTATATAGCCCGGTTTGGCAAGCCTGAGACGATTGAGGAGCTTAAGCAGCATCTGTGCCTGGGCTTCACGGAACCGGTATCCCTTAATACCTGGCCCCTCGCCTGCCATGATGGCCAACTTCATGAAGTGGTCAGCGGCTTATCTTCGAACAGTGGCGAGACGCTCAAGCAGTTATGCCTTGAAGGGAACGGGATTGCCTGTCTTTCGGATTATATGATTGATAAAGAGATAGCCCGGGGCGAGTTGGTCGAGCTGATGGCCGATAAACGTCTGCCGGTAGAGATGCCCTTTAGTGCGGTCTACTACAGCGACAGAGCGGTAAGCACCCGAATTCGGGCCTTTATCGACTTTCTGAGCGAGCACGTAAAACAGCTCCCGAAGGAGCTGTAAGAGGGTTAAGGGTACAGAAGCGGGGGGTTAAATCAATCCCACTTCGGCGCCAGACCTTCCGGGCTGACCAGGCGATCGTTGCAATCCAGTGCTGCGATCGCTTTTTTATCGTCCTGATCCAGCGTCAGATCCTGAGCCAGCAGGTTGCTTGCCAGATTTTCACGTTTGGTTGAAGAAGGGATCACCGCATAACCCTCTCCCATCGCCCACGCCAGGATAACCTGAGCAGCAGTGGCATTATGTTCAGCAGCGATACGCAGAATGGTTTCGTCTTTCAGCGCTTTGCCGTAAGCCAGCGTCATATAAGAGGTAATATGGATGCCATGCTGCTGTGCCCATTCCACCACCTGACGGTTTTGCAGATAAGGAGAAAGCTCGATCTGGTTGGTCGCGATATTTTCTGCGCCGACAGCCGCAATAGCTTTTTCCATCAATGGGATAGTGAAGTTAGAAATTCCTATTTCGCGCGTCAGCCCCTGGGATTTGGCTTCCAGTAATGCCTGCATAAACTCTTCAACCGCTACCGCATCGTTCGGTGATGGCCAGTGGATCAAGGTGAGATCGACATAATCAGTACGCAGCTTTTTCAGGCTCTCTTTCAGGCTTGGGATTAACTTCTCTTTGCTGAGATTTTCAATCCAGATCTTGGTGGTGATAAAAAGTGCGTCGCGCGGTACAACGCTCTCTTCGATGGCCTGACCGACAGCGGCTTCGTTATCGTAGATCTGTGCGGTATCAAGGGCGCGATAACCCAGTTCGAGAGCAGTTTTAACGGATCCGATTACAACGTCGTCTTTCAGGCGGAAAGTGCCGAGACCAAATGCAGGGATAGCCATTGAATTCCTCTTTTTTCATCATGTTTGCTAATAAAGAGGATTATTACTGCTGTGGCTATTTGAAAAAAGAGCGTATTAAGCAGAGGATTTTTGCGTTTATGGCAATAATTAAAAAACAGACAAGAAAAAAGCCCTGAGCGTTAGCTCAGGGCTTTTAATAAGTGGCGGAACGGACGGGACTCGAACCCGCGACCCCCTGCGTGACAGGCAGGTATTCTAACCGACTGAACTACCGCTCCACCGAATACTTCTGTAACCACCGGGTTACTGCCCCGGTTCACTACGTAATTTGATGCCTGGCAGTTCCCTACTCTCGCATGGGGAGACCCCACACTACCATCGGCGCTACGGCGTTTCACTTCTGAGTTCGGCATGGGGTCAGGTGGGACCACCGCGCTACAGCCGCCAGGCAAATTCTGTTTCCGGGCCGCCTCACGGGCCACCCGGTTAATCTGTATCAGCTGAAAATTGTCTCAGTCACCGAAAACAGCTTCGGCGTTGTAAGGTTAAGCCTCACGGTTCATTAGTATCGGTTAGCTCAACGCATCGCTGCGCTTACACACCCGACCTATCAACGTCGTCGTCTTCAACGTTCCTTCAGGAGCCTTAAAGGCTCAGGGAGAACTCATCTCGGGCAAGTTTCGTGCTTAGATGCTTTCAGCACTTATCTTTTCCGCATTTAGCTACCGGGCAGTGCCATTGGCATGACAACCCGAACACCAGTGATGCGTCCACTCCGGTCCTCTCGTACTAGGAGCAGCCCCCCTCAATTCTCCAGCGCCCACGGCAGATAGGGACCGAACTGTCTCACGACGTTCTAAACCCAGCTCGCGTACCACTTTAAACGGCGAACAGCCGTACCCTTGGGACCTACTTCAGCCCCAGGATGTGATGAGCCGACATCGAGGTGCCAAACACCGCCGTCGATATGAACTCTTGGGCGGTATCAGCCTGTTATCCCCGGAGTACCTTTTATCCGTTGAGCGATGGCCCTTCCATACAGAACCACCGGATCACTATGACCTGCTTTCGCACCTGCTCGAGCCGTCACTCTCGCAGTCAAGCTAGCTTATGCCATTGCACTAACCTCCTGATGTCCGACCAGGATTAGCTAACCTTCGTGCTCCTCCGTTACTCTTTAGGAGGAGACCGCCCCAGTCAAACTACCCACCAGACACTGTCCGCAACCCGGATTACGGGCCCACGTTAGAACACCAGCCATTAAAGGGTGGTATTTCAAGGATGGCTCCACGCAGACTGGCGTCCACGCTTCAAAGCCTCCCACCTATCCTACACATCAAGGACCAGTGTTCAGTGTCAAGCTATAGTAAAGGTTCACGGGGTCTTTCCGTCTTGCCGCGGGTACACTGCATCTTCACAGCGATTTCAATTTCACTGAGTCTCGGGTGGAGACAGCCTGGCCATCATTACGCCATTCGTGCAGGTCGGAACTTACCCGACAAGGAATTTCGCTACCTTAGGACCGTTATAGTTACGGCCGCCGTTTACCGGGGCTTCGATCAAGAGCTTCGCGTTGCCGCTAACCCCATCAATTAACCTTCCGGCACCGGGCAGGCGTCACACCGTATACGTCCACTTTCGTGTTTGCACAGTGCTGTGTTTTTAATAAACAGTTGCAGCCAGCTGGTATCTTCGACTGATTTCAGCTCCACCCGCAGGGGCTTCACCTACATATCAGCGTGCCTTCTCCCGAAGTTACGGCACCATTTTGCCTAGTTCCTTCACCCGAGTTCTCTCAAGCGCCTTGGTATTCTCTACCTGACCACCTGTGTCGGTTTGGGGTACGATTTGATGTTACCTGATGCTTAGAGGCTTTTCCTGGAAGGCAGGGCATTTGTTGCTTCAGCACCGTAGTGCCTCGTCATCACACCTCAGCGTTAATAAGGTACCGGATTTACCTGGAACCTCCGCCTACATGCTTAAACCGGGACAACCGTCGCCCGGCCAACATAGCCTTCTCCGTCCCCCCTTCGCAGTAACACCGAGTACAGGAATATTAACCTGTTTCCCATCGACTACGCCTTTCGGCCTCGCCTTAGGGGTCGACTCACCCTGCCCCGATTAACGTTGGACAGGAACCCTTGGTCTTCCGGCGAGCGGGCTTTTCACCCGCTTTATCGTTACTTATGTCAGCATTCGCACTTCTGATACCTCCAGCAACCCTCACAGGTCACCTTCGACGGCTTACAGAACGCTCCCCTACCCAACAACACATAGTGTCGCTGCCGCAGCTTCGGTGCATGGTTTAGCCCCGTTACATCTTCCGCGCAGGCCGACTCGACCAGTGAGCTATTACGCTTTCTTTAAATGATGGCTGCTTCTAAGCCAACATCCTGGCTGTCTGTGCCTTCCCACATCGTTTCCCACTTAACCATGACTTTGGGACCTTAGCTGGCGGTCTGGGTTGTTTCCCTCTTCACGACGGACGTTAGCACCCGCCGTGTGTCTCCCGTGATAACATTCTCCGGTATTCGCAGTTTGCATCGGGTTGGTAAGCCGGGGATGGCCCCCTAGCCGAAACAGTGCTCTACCCCCGGAGATGAATTCACGAGGCGCTACCTAAATAGCTTTCGGGGAGAACCAGCTATCTCCCGGTTTGATTGGCCTTTCACCCCCAGCCACAGGTCATCCGCTAATTTTTCAACATTAGTCGGTTCGGTCCTCCAGTTAGTGTTACCCAACCTTCAACCTGCCCATGGCTAGATCACCGGGTTTCGGGTCTATACCCTGCAACTTAACGCCCAGTTAAGACTCGGTTTCCCTTCGGCTCCCCTATACGGTTAACCTTGCTACAGAATATAAGTCGCTGACCCATTATACAAAAGGTACGCAGTCACACCACAAGGGTGCTCCCACTGCTTGTACGTACACGGTTTCAGGTTCTATTTCACTCCCCCTCGCCGGGGTTCTTTTCGCCTTTCCCTCACGGTACTGGTTCACTATCGGTCAGTCAGGAGTATTTAGCCTTGGAGGATGGTCCCCCCATATTCAGACAGGATACCACGTGTCCCGCCCTACTCTTCGAGTTCACAGCAAGTGTATCTTCGTGTACGGGAGTATCACCCTGTACCCTGCGACTTTCCAGACGCTTCCACTGACACACATGCTGATTCAGACTCTGGGCTGCTCCCCGTTCGCTCGCCGCTACTGGGGGAATCTCGGTTGATTTCTTTTCCTCAGGGTACTTAGATGTTTCAGTTCCCCTGGTTCGCTTCGTTAAGCTATGTATTCACTTAACGATAGTGTGACGAATCACACTGGGTTTCCCCATTCGGAAATCGCCGGTTATAACGGTTCATATCACCTTACCGGCGCTTATCGCAGATTAGCACGTCCTTCATCGCCTCTGACTGCCTAGGCATCCACCGTGTACGCTTGGTCGCTTAACCTCACAACCCGAAGCTGTTTCACTTTATGATTGCGAAATCTGAGACCCGATCACACCTTCATCTGCTCTTATTACGGAGAACAGACACGGTGCGTCGTTTCAATTTTCAGCTTGATCCAGATTTTTAAAGAGCAAAACTTCGCAGCGCACCTTCTCAGGTACACTCTGAAGTTTTCTTGTGGTCGCAGTAAAAGGATGGTGGAGCTATGCGGGATCGAACCGCAGACCTCCTGCGTGCAAGGCAGGCGCTCTCCCAGCTGAGCTATAGCCCCATCGCAAAATGCTAATCTCTGTACCGCTCATCCTTTATCACAAGGAGTCTGGTAGGCCTGAGTGGACTTGAACCACCGACCTCACCCTTATCAGGGGTGCGCTCTAACCACCTGAGCTACAAGCCTGCAGAGATTTTTTACTGCTTACTTTTCATCAGACAATCTGTGTGGACACTACAAAGGCAGGTTCTTTAAGGTAAGGAGGTGATCCAACCGCAGGTTCCCCTACGGTTACCTTGTTACGACTTCACCCCAGTCATGAATCACAAAGTGGTAAGCGCCCTCCCGAAGGTTAAGCTACCTACTTCTTTTGCAACCCACTCCCATGGTGTGACGGGCGGTGTGTACAAGGGCCGGGGAACGTATTCACCGTAGCATTCTGATCTACGATTACTAGCGATTCCGACTTCATGGAGTCGAGTTGCAGACTCCAATCCGGACTACGACGCACTTTATGAGGTCCGCTTGCTCTCGCGAGGTCGCTTCTCTTTGTATGCGCCATTGTAGCACGTGTGTAGCCCTACTCGTAAGGGCCATGATGACTTGACGTCATCCCCACCTTCCTCCAGTTTATCACTGGCAGTCTCCTTTGAGTTCCCGGCCTAACCGCTGGCAACAAAGGATAAGGGTTGCGCTCGTTGCGGGACTTAACCCAACATTTCACAACACGAGCTGACGACAGCCATGCAGCACCTGTCTCAGAGTTCCCGAAGGCACCAAAGCATCTCTGCTAAGTTCTCTGGATGTCAAGAGTAGGTAAGGTTCTTCGCGTTGCATCGAATTAAACCACATGCTCCACCGCTTGTGCGGGCCCCCGTCAATTCATTTGAGTTTTAACCTTGCGGCCGTACTCCCCAGGCGGTCGACTTAACGCGTTAGCTCCGGAAGCCACTCCTCAAGGGAACAACCTCCAAGTCGACATCGTTTACGGCGTGGACTACCAGGGTATCTAATCCTGTTTGCTCCCCACGCTTTCGCACCTGAGCGTCAGTCTTTGTCCAGGGGCCGCCTTCGCCACCGGTATTCCTCCAGATCTCTACGCATTTCACCGCTACACCTGGAATTCTACCCCCCCTCTACAAGACTCTAGCCTGCCAGTTTCGAATGCAGTTCCCAGGTTGAGCCCGGGGATTTCACATCCGACTTGACAGACCGCCTGCGTGCGCTTTACGCCCAGTAATTCCGATTAACGCTTGCACCCTCCGTATTACCGCGGCTGCTGGCACGGAGTTAGCCGGTGCTTCTTCTGCGGGTAACGTCAATTGCTGCGGTTATTAACCACAACACCTTCCTCCCCGCTGAAAGTACTTTACAACCCGAAGGCCTTCTTCATACACGCGGCATGGCTGCATCAGGCTTGCGCCCCATTGTGCAATATTCCCCACTGCTGCCTCCCGTAGGAGTCTGGACCGTGTCTCAGTTCCAGTGTGGCTGGTCATCCTCTCAGACCAGCTAGGGATCGTCGCCTAGGTGAGCCATTACCCCACCTACTAAGCTAATCCCATCTGGGCACATCTGATGGCAAGAGGCCCGAAGGTCCCCCTCTTTGGTCTTGCGACGTTATGCGGTATTAGCTACCGTTTCCAGTAGTTATCCCCCTCCATCAGGCAGTTTCCCAGACATTACTCACCCGTCCGCCACTCGTCACCCGAGAGCAAGCTCTCTGTGCTACCGTTCGACTTGCATGTGTTAGGCCTGCCGCCAGCGTTCAATCTGAGCCATGATCAAACTCTTCAATTTAAGTTTGATGCTCGTGAATTAAACTTCGTAATGAATTACGTATGTTCACTCAGAGACTTGGTATTCATTTATTGTCTTTCGACATTAAGAATCCATGTCACTTTGAGTGCCCACACAGATTGTCTGATAAATTGTTAAAGAGCAGTGCAACGCGGCTTTCGCTCACCGTTGCGAGGTGGCGTATATTACGCTTTCCTCTTTCAGAGTCAAGCGATTATTTCACGCTTTTCTCTTCAACCGGCCCGGCTGTTTGTGTGAAGTGATTCACATCTGCCGTGTCGATGGAGGCGCATTATAGGGAGTTCTCTGGCGGTGACAAGCGGAAAAAGACAATTTTATTTCAACCGCTCACCTTTTGGCCATAACGCCTATTTTTGCTGCTTTTTGATGGTTTCCGGCAGTGCTGCAAGGCTATTAATCACCCAATCCGCTGCATTTTCTGCTTCTGGCGTAACGGGTTTTGCCGGTACGCACCAGAATTTTATGACCGACACCTGCTGCGACAGCTGCCTGCATATCTTCCAGTTTGTCGCCCACCATATATGAAGCGCTCATATCTATATGAAGGAACTCTTGTGCCGAGATGAGCATGCCCGGATGCGGGTTTACGGCAATCACAGGTCTGACGATATTCGTCCACGGTTCCTTGCGGGTGATGAGGACAATAATAGATACCGTCCAGGTCGACGCCACGATCGGCCAATGACCAGTCCATCCATTCAGTTAATGTCTCAAACTGTGCTTCGGTGAATTTACCGCGCGCGATACCTGACTGGTTGGTGACGACCACCAGCGCAAAACCCATCTCTTTTAATTCACGCATGGCATCAATAACGCCATCGATGAATTCAAATTCGTCTATCTCATGCACGTAGCCATGATCAACATTAATAGTGCCGTCACGATCGAGAAAAATTGCGGGTACTGATTTTGCCACCGGTTTGCTCCTGAAAAGGGATGTCCGGTTAGTATCTCATGAATCACCGCGCAATAAAGTGCTCATCACGCAGAGTTGGATTGATTTAGACGTCTGGATGCCTTAACATCCATTTTGTTGACGGTCATCGCCCGTATAAGGCAGCAGAAAATGCCACGGCTAACTTACATACGATAAAAATAATCTAATGATTAAACTTTCGAATATCACCAAAGTGTTCCAGCAAGGGAACCGAACCATTCAGGCGTTGAACAACGTTAGCCTGCATGTTCCGGCTGGACAGATTTATGGCGTCATTGGTGCCTCCGGTGCAGGTAAAAGTACGCTCATCCGTTGCGTTAACCTGCTCGAACGCCCGACTAAAAGGTCAGGTTCAGGTTGATGGGCCAGGAGCTGACAACCCTTTCCGAAACGGATTTAACCAAAAGCTCGCCGCCAGATTGGCATGATCTTCCAGCACTTTAACCTGCTCTCCTCCCGCACCGTATTTGGCAACGTCGCCTTGCCGCTGGAGCTGGACAATACGCCAAAAGACGAAATCAAACGTCGCGTTACTGAGCTGCTGGATCTGGTCGGTCTGAGCGATAAGCATGATATCTACCCTGCTAACTTATCCGGCGGGCAAAAACAGCGCGTGGCCATTGCACGTGCGCTGGCAAGCAATCCAAAAGTGTTGCTCTGTGACGAAGCCACCAGCGCCCTGGATCCTGCAACTACCCGCTCGATTCTGGAACTATTAAAAGACATTAACCGTCGCCTGGGACTGACCATCCTCCTTATTACGCACGAGATGGACGTGGTTAAGCGTATTTGCGACTGCGTGGCGGTGATCAGTCAGGGTGAACTGATTGAGCAAGACAGCGTGAGCGAGGTGTTCTCGCATCCCAAAACCCCGCTGGCGCAGCAGTTTATTCAGGCCACATTACATCTGGATATCCCGGAAGATTATCAGGCGCGTTTAAAAAGCTCTCCAACAACCGACAGCGTGCCAATGCTGCGAATGGAATTTACGGGCAAGTCAGTGGATGCCCCACTGCTGTCTGAAACCGCCCGTCGTTTCAACGTGAACAACAATATTATTAGCGCGCAGATGGATTACGCCGGTGGCATGAAGTTCGGCATCATGCTGACCGAAATGCACGGCACACAACAGGATACCCAGGCCGCTATCGCCTGGCTGCAAGAGCATCATGTAAAAGTAGAGGTACTGGGTTATGTCTGAGGCAATGATGTGGTTGCTGGCACGCGGCGTATGGGAAACGCTGGCAATGACCTTCGTATCCGGCTTTTTCGGTTTTGTCATTGGTCTGCCGGTAGGCGTACTGCTGTATGTCACCCGCCCGGGTCAAATTATCGAGAACGCAAAACTGTATCGCACGCTCTCTGCGCTGGTGAACATCTTCCGTTCTATTCCCTTCATTATTCTGTTGGTGTGGATGATTCCCTTCACCCGCGTTATTGTTGGAACTTCCATCGGCCTGCAGGCGGCTATCGTTCCCCTGACTGTAGGCGCGGCGCCATTTATCGCCCGTATGGTTGAGAACGCATTGTTAGAGATCCCGTCAGGTCTGATTGAAGCGTCACGCGCCATGGGTGCAACGCCGATGCAGATCGTTCGCAAAATCTTACTGCCAGAAGCCCTGCCGGGTCTGGTGAATGCGGCAACCATCACGCTGATTACCCTGGTGGGTTACTCTGCGATGGGCGGCGCTGTCGGTGCAGGCGGTCTGGGTCAGATCGGTTATCAGTACGGCTACATTGGCTACAATGCCACTGTTATGAATACCGTGCTGGTCCTGCTGGTTGTACTGGTTTATCTCATTCAATTCTCAGGCGATCGCATCGTCCGGGCAGTTACGCACAAATAACGTTACACAATACAAACTCGACGAGTTAAGGATAAGAACATGGCGTTTAAATTGAAGACCTTTGCTGCGGTAGGCGCGCTGATTGGCTCTCTGGCACTGGTAGGCTGCGGTCAGGATGAAAAAGATCCAAATCACATCAAAGTGGGCGTTATCGTCGGTGCGGAACAGCAGGTTGCAGAGACGGCAGCCAAAGTGGCGAAAGAGAAGTATGGCCTCGACGTCGAGCTGGTAACTTTCAACGATTACGTTCTGCCGAACGAAGCACTGAGCAAAGGCGATATCGACGCTAATGCCTTCCAGCACAAACCGTACCTGGATCAGCAGATCAAAGATCGCGGCTACAAGCTGGTTGCGGCAGGAAATACCTTCGTTTATCCAATCGCGGGCTACTCCAAGAAAATTAAATCGTTAGAAGAGCTGCAGGACGGTTCTCAGGTTGCGGTACCTAACGATCCAACTAACCTCGGTCGTTCCCTGCTGCTGCTGCAGAAAGTGGGCCTGATTACGCTGAAAGACGGTGTTGGCCTGCTGCCGACCGTTCTGGACGTTACCGGCAATCCAAAGAACCTGAAAATTGTTGAGCTGGAAGCACCACAGCTGCCACGTTCTCTGGACGATGCGCAGATCGCCCTGGCGGTTATTAACACGACTTACGCCAGCCAGATCAACCTGACGCCAGCCAAAGACGGTATCTTCGTTGAAGACAAAGATTCCCCGTACGTGAACCTGATCGTAACCCGTGAAGATAATAAAGACGCGGAGAACGTGAAGAAATTCGTACAGGCTTACCAGTCTGATGAAGTTTACCAGGAAGCCAACAAAGTCTTTAACGGCGGAGCAGTTAAAGGCTGGTAATCTGACCTTTGTGTAATATCATTCATGACGGGCGAAAGCCCGTCTTGTCATTTATGCAGGCAACTGATTCAATAACTGACGATTTGATTATTCATAGAGGAAATATTATGCGTGCTTTACCGATCTGTCTTTTAGCACTGATGCTGAGCGGCTGTTCTATGCTAAGCAGATCTCCTGTTGAACCTGTTAAAAGCACAGCAACCCCGCCAAAAGTGGAGCCTGAAAAACCAAAAGCGCCACGCCCTGCGCCAGTCAAAATCTATACCAGCGCTGAAGCGTTAATCGGTAAACCGTTCCGCGATCTGGGTGAAGTCTCCGGCGAATCTTGCCAGGCCAGCAATCAGGACTCTCCGCCGAATATCCCAACGGCACGTAAACGCATGCAGATCAATGCCTCAAAAATGAAGGCCAATGCGGTTCTGCTGCACAGCTGCGAAGTCACCAGCGGCACGCCAGGCTGCTACCGCCAGGCTGTTTGCGTAGGTACTGCTCTTAACGTCTCGGCAAAATGAGTGTGTTCCAGTTCGAGCAGATAGGCGTTATCCGCTCTCCTTATAAAGAGAAGTTTGCCGTACCCCGTCAGCCTGGGCTGGTAAAAAGCGGTGGCGGCGAACTTCACTTGCTCGCGCCGTATAATCAGGCCGATGCCGTGCGCGGACTGGAAGCGTTTAGCCACCTGTGGGTGCTGTTTATCTTTCATCAGACCATGGCTGGCGGCTGGCGGCCAACCGTGCGCCCGCCTCGTCTCGGCCGGTAATGCCAGGATGGGGGTATTTGCAACGCGCTCGACCTTCCGCCCAAACCCCGTCGGTATGTCGCTCGTTGAACTGAAAGGCATCCGCTGTCAAAAAGACCAGGTGATCCTCGAACTGGGCCAGTCTGGATCTGGTCGACGGCACGCCGGTAGTGGATATCAAACCCTATCTGCCCTTTGCCGAAGCCTTGCCGGATGCGCGTGCCAGCTATGCCCAGCTTGCCCCTCAGGCGGATATGCCGGTGTACTTTACCGACGAGCTGGTTCACACGTTAATCCAACTGGAAAAGCGTTACCCTCGCCTACGGGATTTTATCGTCGAGGTGCTGGCGCAAGATCCTCGCCCAGCCTATCGCAAGGAAGAAGAAGCCGGGAAAAGTTATGCCGTCTTGTTGCTGGACTTCAATGTTCGCTGGCGCGTTACGGCGGCGGGCTTTGAAGTGTTTGCCCTCGAGCCGCAGTAATTTTATTCTCTTCTCTTTTGGCATCATTGCCACACTGGTAAACTAAACCACTTTTTTTTGTGTCAGGCTGCCCTGTCAGCCTGTTCCAATCGTCGAAATGGAACCGTAACAACATGCGTACTAGCCAATATCTGCTCTCCACATTGAAGGAGACACCTGCCGACGCCGAAGTTATCAGCCATCAGCTGATGCTGCGCGCCGGGATGATCCGCAAGCTGGCCTCCGGGTTGTATACCTGGCTGCCGACCGGCCTGCGCGTCCTGAGAAAAGTCGAGAACATCGTGCGTGAAGAGATGGATAACGCCGGTGCCATTGAGGTGTCCATGCCCGTGGTTCAGCCCGCAGACTTGTGGGCGGAGAGCGGTCGTTGGGAGCAGTACGGCCCGGAATTACTGCGCTTTGTTGACCGCGGCGAGCGCCCATTTGTTCTGGGTCCAACGCATGAAGAAGTGATCACCGATCTGATCCGTAACGAGCTGAGCTCTTACAAACAGCTGCCGCTGAATTTCTATCAGATCCAGACCAAATTCCGTGACGAAGTACGCCCGCGTTTTGGCGTGATGCGTTCCCGTGAATTCCTGATGAAGGATGCGTACTCCTTCCATACCTCACAGGAATCACTGCAAGAGACCTATGACAAGATGTACGACGCGTACAGCAAAATCTTCACCCGTATGGGTCTGGATTTCCGTGCTGTACAGGCCGATACCGGTTCCATCGGCGGTAGCGCATCCCATGAATTCCAGGTGCTGGCGCAGAGCGGCGAAGATGATGTGATCTTCTCTGACACCTCTGATTACGCGGCTAACATTGAGTTTGCTGAAGCCCTGGCACCCGCTACGCCACGCGCGGCAGCCACTGAAGCGATGACGCTGGTTGATACGCCGAACGCCAAAACCATTGCTGAGCTGGTTGAGCAGTTCAATCTGCCGGTTGAAAAAACCGTTAAGACGCTGCTGGTGAAAGCGGTTGAAGGCAGCAGCTACCCGCTGGTTGCCCTGCTGGTGCGTGGCGATCACGAACTGAACGAAGTTAAGGCAGAAAAACTGCCACAGGTTGCCAGCCCACTGACCTTCGCGACCGAAGCAGAAATCCGCGCGGTGGTGAATGCCGGTCCAGGCTCTCTCGGCCCGGTCAATATGCCGATCCCGGTAGTGATTGACCGTACCGTTGCGGCAATGAGCGATTTCTCTGCCGGTGCCAACGTTGATGGTAAACACTTCTTCGGCATCAACTGGGATCGCGACGTAGCGACCCCGGAAGTGGCTGACATTCGTAATGTGGTCGCAGGCGATCCAAGCCCGGATGGCCAGGGCGTGCTGCAGATCAAACGCGGTATCGAAGTGGGCCACATCTTCCAGCTGGGCAACAAGTATTCCCAGGCACTGAACGCATCCGTACAGGGCGAAGATGGCCGTAACCAGATCCTGACCATGGGTTGCTATGGTATCGGGGTAACGCGCGTGGTTGCCGCTGCAATTGAGCAGAACCACGACGAACGCGGTATCGTCTGGCCGGACAACATTGCACCGTTCCAGGTAGCAATCCTGCCGATGAACATGCATAAGTCTTATCGCGTCCAGGAGTTGGCCGAGAAGCTGTATAGCGAGCTGCGTGCGCAGGGTATCGAAGTGCTGATGGACGATCGTAAAGAGCGTCCGGGCGTGATGTTTGCCGATATGGAACTGATCGGTATTCCACACACTGTGGTTATCGGCGATCGTAACCTCGACAATGACGAAATTGAGTACAAATACCGTCGTAACGGCGAGAAACAGATGATCAAGACCGGTGAGGTGCTTGATTACCTGGTGAAAGCCATCAAGGCATAAGCCACAAAAAACCCCCGCTTCGGCGGGGTTTTTTATTCCAGTTATTTGCTGTCGCAATTCTTACCGGCTTCAAACCTGGCGTCGCGGTCCGGCACCAGCGTTTTGATTTTTTCCCCGCTGTCCGGGTTAGCTTGCAGCGTAAAGTGACCGTCAACCGTGAGCAGCACCGGTTTAGTATCATTCCCACGCGCTGCTGCGTAATCCCGCTCCAGCTGAGCGTTATTTGCCACACTCACCTTTTTGCCGGTGGCACAGTCGGTGAAGATCGCTGCATCAGCCATATAGAAATACATGCCACGCATCGCCATTGGTGTCGCCGGCAGCGCGGCGGTTATGGGTGCCAGCGTGTAGTTAAACTGTGACACGATGGGGTTGCCCTGCATGTCGAGCATCTCCAGCCCTTCGCCTTTGGCACGGAAATAACGCTTTTCGCCCGCCGTATCGGTCAGCACCAGCTTATCGGCAGTTCTGGCCCATGTACCATAGCTGGCAAACGTGGGAAGGGGCTTTGGCGCCCTGATAGTGCTGGTTCATTACCCAGGTGCCATCTTTTTCCAGAAACAGCGAGGTTTCGATACCCTCGCAATCAGCGCAAGGCAAGACACCGCGCCAGCTCTGCTGCATGGGTTTTAACGCCTCTGCCTGGGTCGGTTCCAGCACTTCCATCTCAGCACGGTTATGACACCCCATCAGGACGAACAGCGCGCTTGCTGCCACCACGGAAAATATCGCTGATTTCACTTTTTATTCCTTATCGTATCTCAACTGTCGCCCGTTAATCCTGAGGACGGCGAACTTTGCCACGCAGCGCCTTGACGGATGATTTCTGTGACTTAGACGCCAGGCGGCGCTCTTTCGAGGCGCGGGTCGGACGGGTCGCCCGACGGCTTTTTTGCACTGCCGTGAGTTCCTGAATCACCGCCACCAGCCGGGCCAGCGCCGCTTCCCGGTTCATCTCCTGGCTGCGGTACTCCTGGGCTTTGATAATAATCACCCCTTCACTGGGTGATCAGATGGTGGCTGGCGGCCAGCAAGCGTTCTTTATAGTACTCTGGCAGGCTGGATGCCCGAATGTCAAAGCGCAGATGAATAGCCGTTGAGGTTTTATTCACATGCTGGCCCCCCGCTCCCTGAGCGCGGATCGCGGTGATCTCAACGTCATTATCAGGGAGGCTGACCGTTCGGGACAGAACAATCATGAGCGGGACTGCCAGGCTACAAGATGAATTTCCAGATTATTCTCAGCATCCGATAACCAGATGGCCCCATCCTGAATCGTCGCCTGCAGGATCATGGTTCGACCGGCAAACGCACTCAGCTTAGCCAACTGTTCATCATCCAGATACCAGACAGACAGGTTATTGAATTGCGAGCATTTGTTCTTGTTCTGCTGCCACCAGATCTCCGCGGCGCGGCTGTTATAGGTGAAGAGCGCCACTTCAGCAGACTGGGTGCAGGCTTTCTTAATACGGCGCTCGTCCGGCAGGCCAAGCTCAATCCACAGATCGATACCCATATGGTCGTTGCGCAGCCAGGCTTCTGGCTCCTCTTCCGCGCTTAAGCCGCGGGTAAACTGCAGTCGCTCGTTGGCATACTTAATCCATGCCAGCAGACGCAGCATCATGCGCTCCTGGGTTTCAGAGGGATGACGCGCCAGCGTTAATGTCGCATCCAGGAACTGATTGCGGTCTAAATCCGCCACATTGACCGCGGCTTTGTAAATTGTCGCTTTAAGCGCCATGAGAGAACTCCTTTCGAATCAGGTGCGCATTGTAGCGAAATCTCTGCCAAAAGGCTGTTACAGGCTCGCGAATGTCTGCTATATCAACCTGCTGATATTGCTTAAATGAGTATGGTATAGTCACCTTGCTAAACCGGGTTAATGCTCGTAGGCTTAATTGTATCTCACAGTAAAGTCAGTGCGCTGGCAGGAGGGGATGTGAATAATTATTGTGAGCTAATTCGCAAACGGTATGCGGAAATTGCCAGCGGCGATCTGGGGTATGTCCCCGATGCGTTGGGCTGTGTATTGAAAGTTCTGAATGAAATAGCGTCGGATGACACGCTTTCAGAATCGGTCAGAGAAAAGGCAGCCTATGCTGCTGCGAATTTACTGGTGAGCGATTATGTCAATGAATGAAACTTATCAACCCATCAATTGTGATGACTATGACAACCTCGAACTCGCCTGCCAGCATCATTTGGTTCTGACGCTGACGTTAAAAGATGGCGAAGTCCTGAAGGCAAAGGCGAACGATCTGGTATCCCGTAAAAATGTGGAGTACCTGGTGGTCGAGGACGGCGGCGCAACGCGTGAACTCCGTCTCGATAAAATCGCCAGCTTCAGTCATCCCGAAATCGGCACCGTCGTGGTGAGCGAGTCCTGATCCTCTGTAACGGGCAGCCTGCTGTCCGTTACGTATTCCACTCCAGTTGTACACCTTTATCCGTATCCGCCACGCCTTCTCGCGTCACAAACACGCCCGCAGCCGCCACCAGCGTTTCGCCATAAAACAGTAGCGGTGTGGCATCCCGACGCCAGGGCGCAACATTAAGCTCCTGCCAGATTTTTTTGATCTTACGCCCCCCGTTTCGCCCGACAATGTGCAACGTTCCGCTGGCCCGGAAGCGCACCGTCACCGGCTCATCAGGCTGCGGCAGGCGCAAGTTACCGCCTGCGTTGAGATGCAGAGTGCCCAGCCCTTCCGGTAGCAACAGAGGCCGATCCAGACAGGGCCAGTCGATAACCCGATCGGCAAGCGATGCGTGGCTTTTTACCCACCACAGTTGCCCCTTGAAGCGCCTGATTTCTCCCTCACCTGAACGCAGCCGCGGTGCCGCATCTTCCCTGGCAAGCGCCACTTCATCCCAGAGCCGGGTAAGCATAGCGCGCGACGGCATTAACGCCCCGTGTGCCGCCAGCCATCTTCGCAGGAGTGCAGCCCGACGTACCGCGCTCATCGCCTCCAGCGGCGCGATCGCCAGCGCCCCGTCGTCAGAAACCAGGGACGACAGCTCCTCAGCCAGCAGCTCATCAAGGAGCTGCTCCTGTTCCGCGCACAGCGTGGCGCTACGGGAGGTGGCTTGTGCGAAATGGGGCCAGCGTTGTGTCAGCAGGGGCACTACACGCAGACGCAGGAAATTGCGGTCATAGCTGTCGTCCTGGTTACTTTCATCCTCAATCCAGCGAAGACCCCAATGCTGCGCCTCGGCAAGCAGCGATTCTCGCGTCTTGCCGAGCAGGGGACGGATCTGTTCGGTATCGGCAAAACGTGCCCGCACAGGCATGGCCGACAGTCCCGCCGGGCCGCTACCGCGCTTGAGCGCCAGCAAAAAGGTTTCACACTGATCGTCCAGGTGTTGCGCCGTGACCAGCGCTTCCCCGGGTAACAGCGCCTCGTGAAAAGCGGCATAACGCGCCTTTCGTGCCTGCGCTTCCAGCCCCAGCCCCTCTTCCGCCAGCATCACCCGCGCCACGATCAGGGGAATATCCCATTCGTGACAGAGGCGTTGGCAATGCGCCACCCAACTGTCAGCATGTGGGCTGAGACCGTGGTGAATGTGGATAGCGCGCAGTTCGAGGTCGGGTGCATGTTCACGCCAGCGCATCAGCTGATGCAGCAAAACCGTGGAATCCAGGCCACCGCTAAATCCCACCAGCAGTCGGCGGTATGGGTGGAGGGCGAGCTGAAGATCGGCTGTGGTCATCGTCATCATCTGTGCAGGAAGATGCCCGGCACGTTACCGGGCAATTCCCAGGGAGGCAAGCGTTACTGCTGGTACAGCTCCAGCGGCAGGCCATCAGGATCGGTGAAGAAGGTGAAGCGTTTGCCAGTGAAGGGGTCGATGCGGATGGCTTCACACTTTACGCCATGCGCGTCGAGATGCTGCACGGCCTGGTCGATATCATCTACGCTAAAGGCGAGATGACGTAAACCGCAGGCTTCCGGCCGGGACGGGCGCGCTGGCGGGAATGGGAACGAAAACAGCTCAATGACGTACTGGCCGTTCAGCGCCAGGTCTCCCTTCCAGGAGTCGCGCTCCTCGCGATAAAACTCACTTTGCAGGGTAAATCCCAGCGTATCGCAGTAAAACGCCTTACTCACGGCGTAGTCGGTAGCAATAATGGCAATATGGTGAACCTGCTTTAAGCCCAGCATAGTTTCTCCTTTTTAATGTGCCTGAACGTTATATCCGAACCCCCGTGCCGTGCAAGGGGTCACTGCGCTTTTAGGACACGTACCCGATAGTTGCCATCTTCATCCCGTTTGGCGCCATGGATATCGGTTTCGAACCCAGGATAATGACGACCAATCGAACAGAGCATAAGCAGGAAATCCAGCACCGCCCTGCTCTGCTCGGTGATCATCTCTCCCGGCATCAATAACGGCACGCCCGGCGGATAGGGCAGGATCATATTGGCGGAGATCCGGCCCGACCAGATCCTCCAGATCGACCGTTTCCACCTCCCCTTTCACCTGCGCTGCCAGGCATGATGGGGAGTGAGCTTCATTTCCGGCAGAACGTCAAACGCCTGTAGCATCAGCCGCGGCAGATCGTGCTGGCGGATAAGCTTATGGATCCCCTGGGCCAGATCCTGAATGCGCATGTTGCGGTAAAAGTCAGGATCCTCGGCATAGAGATCCGGCAGCATATTTTTGACCCGCAGATTCAGATCGTAGGCGCGTTTAAACTCCATCAACCCGCGCAGCAATCCCATCGCCCGGGTTTTATCGATACCAATGCTGAACAGGAACAGCAGGTTATATGGCCCGGTTTTCTCCACCACGACACCGCGCTCATCAAGGAACTTCGCCACCAGCGCAGCCGGGATCCCCTCCTCGCTCATCACGCCCTGCTCATCCATACCCGGTGTGAGAATGGTGACTTTAACCGGATCGAGGAACATATGATCCGCATCGGCATCGCGAAAGCCATGCCAGCTCTCCCCAGGTGCAACCGGCCAGCATTCGGCTTCGTCGATATCGTCCGGTTGCCAGATATCAAAGAACCAACCGTCGGCTTCATCTTTAAGTCGCTGGACCTCTTTGCGAAAATGCAGGGCGCGCTCAACAGAGCGGTTGATCAGACGCTTACCGGGATTGCCGCGCAGCATTGCCGCCGCGGTTTCAATCGAAGCCACCAGCGGGTAACTCGGCGAGGTGGTGGTATGCATCATGAAGGCTTCGTTGAAAGTCTCTTCGTCGTATTCACCTTTAATGTGGATCAGCGAGGCCTGGGAAAACGCCGCCAGCATCTTATGCGTGGACTGGGTTTCGAAGAACACTTTTCCCGGCACCCGCCCGCCGCTCATCCCGCTTTTACCGGCATAGATCGGGTGGAAATTGGTATAGGGCACCCATGCAGAGTCAAAATGGATCGAGGGGCACATCCAGGGTCTGTTTCACCCAGTTGGTGTTGTACAGCAGGCCGTCGTAGGTGGAGTTGGGTGATCACCGCATGAACAGGCCAGCTTGCCCCCGGAACGGTCGCCACTTTACTCTCAATTGCCGCATGGGAGAATTCCCGGCGCGGGATACCGCCCAGAGATACCCAGCGCGTTACGGGGTGGGCGATAGCCAGATCGGCACCACGTCGCTTCATCATCAGCAGATGCGCCAGCGATTGTGGCAGTTGCGATCAATCAGTAAAGTACTGCCATCCGGCGCGGCGTACATGCCGACAATTTTGGTTCGAGGGTGGAGGTGCCGTTAGTCACCATATAGCTCTGCTCGGCCCCCGAAGGTGCGGGCGATATACTCTTCGGCTTCAAGATTGTGGACCGGTATGATCCAGCAGCGATCCCAGCTCCGTCACCGAGATCGACACATCTGCCTTTAGCGTGTTCCCGCCAAAGAAATCATAAAACAGACAGCCCACCGGGCTTTTCTGATACGCCGTTCCCGCCATATGGCCCGGGGTGCAGAAAGTGTATTTCCCCTCTTTCACATAGGTGAAGAGTGCACGGGTAAACGGCGGGGTGATGGTATCAAGGTACTCACCGGTATATTGCTGGATACGGGCGGCGATATCGTCTGCCACCCCAAGGGAATACTCAAAAAACCACAGCGCCATACGCATTTCTTGCGCGCTGATATCCATCGATGAATGCGTATTAATAAAGGCATACAACGGAAGATATTCATTAAGTTGATTGATATCGCTACACAGCTCGAGGTCGTACTCATCCCAGTCGAAGATAACGCCGCAAATACGCGGATTGTGTTCGATAAATTTCAGTAGATCGGCGCTGTTTTGTGGCCAGATAAGTTGAAACCCGCGGGATGTTAACGCCTGCTCCAGCTCCTTGATGGGTTCGTCTTTATAAAAGACGCCGTGCGGGCCCCATAATGGCAATAATGTTCACGGTTTACCTCCTTAAAAAACATTCACTAAGCATAGTTGAGGTAAACCGCAGGCATAAAAAAAAGCCGCAACGATGTGCGGCTTTTCAGAGTATGGCCTGGCTTACGCGTAACCGTAGCTCATCAGGACGCTGGTAACGACGGTTAAGCAGATCTTCTTTGCTCAGCACGTCGAGGTCTGCGAGATCGGCCAGCAGCTGCGCCTTCAGAGAGGCCGCCATCACTTCTGGCTTACGGTGCGCACCACCCAGAGGTTCCGGGATAACGGTATCGATCAGCTTCAGCTCTTTCAGACGCGGGGCGATAATGGCCCATCGCTTCAGCAGCCAGCGGCGCTTTGTCGGCGCTTTTCCACAGAATGGATGCGCAGCCTTCCGGGGAGATAACGGAATAGGTGCTGTACTGCAGCATATTCACTTTATCGCCCACGCCAATAGCCAGCGCGCCACCGGAGCCACCTTCACCGATAACGGTACAGATGACTGGCACGGTCAGGCGTGACATTTCGCGCAGGGTTGCGGGCAATCGCTTCAGACTGACCGCGCTCTTCTGCACCGACGCCAGGGTATGCACCCGGGGTGTCGATAAAGGTGGATGAATCGGCATGTTGAAACGCTCGGCCATCTCCATCAGACGCAGGGCTTTACGGTAACCCTCTGGCGCTGGCCATCCCGAAGTTGCGGCGAATTTTTTCTTTCGTTTCGCGCCCTTTCTGGTGGCCAATAATCATCACCGGACGACCGTCGAGGCGTGCGATACCACCAACGATAGCTTTATCGTCGGCATAAGCGCGATCGCCTGCCAGCTCGTCGAATTCATCGAACGCCAGGCGGACATAATCCAGGGTGTACGGACGCTGTGGATGGCGCGCCATCTGGGCTACCTGCCATGCGCCGAGATCGGCAAAGATTTTGCGCGTCAGTTCTACGCTCTTTTCACGCAGACGATGCACTTCTTCGTCGATGTTAATATCCAGTTTTTCATCCTGACGGCCAACGGCGGTCAGAGAATCGATTTTCGCTTCCAGCTCTGCAATCGGCTGTTCGAAATCAAAGGAAATTCAGACTCATAGTATTCCTGTATTAGTCAAACTCCAGTTCCACCTGCTCCGAACCAATGAGGCCACGCAGATCGTTGAGTAAACGATTCGCTCGGAGAGACACGCCACGACGCACCAAAGCGCAACCGTGCACGCGCATCCGCCCTCTGATAGTAGAGATGTACTGGAATGGTCCCCGAGCGGTGGGGTTCCAGAGACTGACGGAGTCGGTTTAAAAGCTGGTCATCAATTTGCCTGTCCGTCAGCGAGATAGCAAGCCCGCGAGCATATTTTTCCCGGGCTTCGTCAATGTCCATCACTTCGCGGGCCGGTCATTTTAAGCCCCCCGCTGAAGTCATCAAAGCTGACCTGTCCGCTGACGATAAGTATGCGGTCTTTTTCCAGCAACTGCTGATATTTATCCAGTGCATCGGTGAATAACATCACCTCCAGACGCCCGGAACGGTCATCCAGCGTACAGATTGCCGATACGATTGCCGCGCTTGGTGACCATAACCCTCGCGGCAATGACGAGCCCCGCAGCCGTGGTAATCTTACCACGTTCTGTCGGATGCATGTCTTTCAGCCGATAGCCTCCGAACATAGCGCTCAATTTCTTTAAGATACTGGTTGATCGGGTGCCCGGTCAGGTACAGGCCCAGCGTTTCACGCTCACCATCCAGAACCGTCTGTTCCGGCCACGGCTGACAGCTGGCATAGGATTGTTCAATCTGCTCTGGTTCTTCTGCCAGCACGCCAAACATATCCGCCTGACCAATAGCTTCCGCTTTTGAGTGCTGATCGGCGGCCTTCAGGGCATCGGCCAGCGAGTTCATCAGCGCGGCACGATGCGGCCCGAGGACGGTCAAACGCCCCGGACATGATCAGCTTTTCCAGCACCCGGCGATTAAGCTTGTTTAATATCGGTACGGGCGCACAGGTCGAAAAGCTCGCGGAAATAACCGCCCTGATTACGGGCCTCGATGATCGCTTCGATCGGGCCTTCACCCACGCCTTTAATCGCGCCGATACCGTAAACAATCTCTCCGTCATCGTTAACGTGGAAATGGTAACTGACCGGAAGTTGATATCCGGCGGCAAGGATCTTCAATCCCATTCGCCAGCACTCATCACACCAGGCCCACTACCTTCTCGGTTGTTATCCATATCGGCGGTCATTACCGCGGCCATAAACTCTGCCGGTAGTGCGCTTTGGAGCCACAGGGTCTGATAGGAGACCCAAACGCGTAGGCAGCGGAGTGCGATTTTGTTAAACCCGTATCCGGCAAATTTCTCTACCAGATTTCGAAGATTTTCATCCGCCAGTTCGCCGTCGATGCCGTTCTTTTTCGCCCCCCATCCTCAAAGACAGAACGCTGCTTGGCCATCTCTTCTGGCTTTTTCTTACCCATAGCACGACGCAGCATGTCCGCGCCGCCGAGGGTATAGCCAGAGAGTACCTGGGCAATCTGCATAACCTGTTCCTGATACAGGATAATGCCGTAGGTTGGCTCCAGCACCGGCTTCAGGCTTTCGTGCTGCCACTGCACATCAGGATAGGAAAGCTCTTCGCGGCCATGCTTACGGTCGATAAAGTTATCTACCATCCCCGACTGCAGCGGCCCCGGACGGAAAAGTGCCACCAGGGCGATCATGTCTTCGAAGCAGTCAGGCTGCAGGCGTTTGATCAGATCTTTCATGCCGCGGGATTCAAGCTGGAACACCGCCGTGGTTTCCGAACGCTGCAGCATGTCGAAGCTTTTCTTGTCATCCAGCGGGATCGCGGCGATATCGATCGGCTCCAGGCCCTGTTTGGCCCGGCGCGGGTTGATCATCTTCAGCGCCCAGTCGATGATGGTGAGCGTACGCAAGCCGAGGAAGTCAAACTTCACCAGGCCAGCGTATTCTACGTCGTTCTTATCAAACTGGGTGACCGGGTGCGAACCGGTTTCATCGCAGTAGAGTGGCGCAAAATCGGTAATTTTGGTCGGAGCAATAACCACCCCACCGGCGTGTTTACCAGCGTTACGGGTGACGCCCTCCAGCTTACGCGCCATATCGATCAGCGCTTTGACCTCTTCGTCGGCCTCGTAGATTTCTGGCAGTTGCGGCTCTGCTTCGAAGGCTTTCGCCAGGGTCATGCCCGGATCGGGCGGTACCAGCTTCGAGATACGGTCAACAAAGCCGTACGGATGCCCCAGTACGCGGCCCACGTCGCGGATAACCGCTTTTGCGGCCATGGTACCGAAGGTAATAATCTGTGATACCGCATCGCGGCCGTACATGTCGGCCACGTGGTCGATAACCTGGTCGCGTTTCTCCATGCAGAAGTCGACGTCGAAGTCGGGCATCGAGACACGTTCCGGGTTGAGGAAACGTTCGAACAGCAGGTCAAACTCAAGCGGATCGAGGTCGGTGATTTTCAGCGCATAGGCCACCAGCGATCCGGCACCCGAACCACGGCCCGGCCCTACCGGTACGCCGTTATCCTTCGACCACTGGATAAACTCCATTACGATCAGGAAGTAGCCGGGGAACCCCATCTGGTTGATAACCTGAAGTTCAATATCCAGACGTTCGTCATATTCCGGGCGCTTTTCGGCGCGAACGGCCGGATCCGGGAAGAGAAACTCCAAACGCTCTTCCAGACCTTCTTTCGATTTCAGGACCAGGAAGTCTTCGGTGGTCATGTCGCCGGTCGGGAACTGCGGCAGGAAATACTCGCCCAGGCGAACGGTGACGTTGCAGCGTTTAGCAATCTCTACGCTGTTTTGCAGCGCTTCCGGGATATCGGAAAACAGCTCGCACATCTCCTCTTCGCTGCGCATGTACTGCTGCGGCGAATAGTTACGCGGGCGTTTCGGATCGTCGAGGGTAAACCCATCGTGGATGGCGACGCGAATTTCATGGGCGTCAAAGTCGTCGGCATTGATAAAGCGCACATCGTTGGATGCCACCACTGGCAATCCATGCTCTTCTGCCAGCGCCACCGCGGCGTGCAGATAACTCTCTTCATCAGGACGGCCGGTGCGGATCAGCTCCAGGTAGAAGCGATCCGGGAAATATTCTTTATAAAAATCGACACACTGCTCCACCAGCGCGCCATTGCCGCGCAACAGGCAGCGGCCAACATCGCCCATACGCCCGCCGGAGATCAGCAGCAGCCCTTCATTCAGCTCCGCCAGCCACTCCCGATCGATCCATGGACCCTGCGCGCCGTAGCCACGCTGATAGGCGCGGGAGATCAAAAGCGTCAGGTTCTGATAACCCGTGTTATTCAGCGCCAGCACGGTGATCTGCGTCATTTCATCGGCGAGCAGCTCGCTTTGAACGTGAAAATCGGCACCAATCACCGGCTTCATACCGGCACCGTGCGCCGTTCCGTAGAACTTCACCAGACCGCACAGGTTGGTGAAGTCGGTGATCGCCAGCGCAGGCATGCCAAGCGCGGCCGCCTTTTTCACCAGCGGCCCGGTCTTCGCCAGCCCATCAATCATGGAATAGTCGCTGTGCACCCGCAGGTGTACGAAACGTGGTTCAGCCATCTTCAGATTCCGCGTTACTTATTGGCGTCTTGATTCAGGACATCAGTCCCAGTGCGCGTTTCACCGGCCCAAAACTGCGGCGATGATGTTCAGTTGCGCCGTGTTCAGCCAGTCTTTCCAGATGGAAAGCGGTAGGATACCCCTTATGCTGGGCAAAGCCATACTGGGGAAAAGTGAGATCCAGCGCAGCCATTTCGGCATCGCGGGTGACTTTGGCAATAATCGAGGCGGCGCTGATTTCGGCTACCCGGCTGTCGCCTTTAACGACCGCCAGTGACGGCATGGGTAGCGCCGGACAACGATTCCCGTCGATCAGCACAAATTCGGGCACCACGCTCAGCCCGGCTACCGCACGCTGCATCGCCAACATTGTGGCATGCAGGATGTTCAGTTCGTCGATCTCATGCGGCTCCGCGCGCCCCAGACTCCAGGCCAGCGCTTTTTCTTTAATTTCATCGTATAACGCCAGACGGCGCTTTTCGGATAATTTCTTCGAGTCATTCAGACCGATAATCGGACGAGCAGGATCGAGGATCACCGCGGCAGTGACAACGGCCCCCACCAGCGGCCCACGACCCACTTCATCCACACCCGCCACCAGATGGGTGTGAGGGTAAACAAATTCCATCATTGTGCTAACTCCAGCACCGCGTCAGCCGCCTGCTCATCGGCATTACAGCGGATCTGCTGATGCAGCTCCCGGAAGGTGTCATGCATTTCATGGCTGGTTTTGCCGTTGGCCAGCAGCGGTAATAGCGCAGCGGCTAACGCCTGTGGCTGGCACTCATCCTGCAGCAACTCTTTCACCAGCTCGCGTCGGGCAAGCAGGTTTGGCAGGGAGACGTAATCGGTTTTCACGAGACGTTTCGCCAACCAAAAGGTGAACGGCTTCATACGATAGCCTACGACCATCGGGCATTTCGCCAGCATACACTCCAGCGCGGCAGTGCCGGATGCCAGCAGCGCGGCATCGCTGGCCACCATCGCCTCACGGCCCTTGCCATCTAACAGATGAACATGCAGATCCGGGGCGACCTCGGCCTTAATGCGCTCGAACTGTTCCCGGCGTTTGGCATTTACCAGCGGCACGACCACTTCGAGATCAGGGTAGGTCTGACGCAGGATCTGCGCCGTTTTAAGGAAATCTGCGCTGAGCATTTCCACTTCTGCCCCACGACTACCCGGCAGCAGGGCCAGACAGTGCACGTCATGCGGAATGCCAAGCACGTCGCGCGCCGCATTTTTATCGGGGTCCAGCGGCATGGCATCCGCCATCGTGTGACCGATAAAGCGGCAAGGCACGTTGAATTTATCGTAAAACGCTTTTTCGAAAGGCAGGAAGGCCAACACCAGATTCGTCGATCTGCCTATTTTGAAAACGCGTTTCTGTCGCCACGCCCAGACGGACGGACTGACGTAATGAATGGTTTTGATCCCCTGCTTTTTCAGATTCCCTTCGAGGGTAATATTGAAATCAGGCGCATCAATGCCGACGAAAACATCGGGCTGAAGTTCGGTAAAACGGCGTGTTAAATCGGCGCGGATGTGCAGCAAACGGCGCAAGCGCCCCAGCACCTCAACGATGCCCATCACCGCCAGCTCTTCCATCTCGTACCAGGCTTCACATCCTTCAGCCTGCATCAATGGACCGGCAACGCCGACAAAGCGCGCATTGGGAACGCGCGCCTTGAGCGCTCGAATAAGACCAGCACCAAGAATATCGCCGGAGGTTTCTCCGGCGACAAGGGCGATCGTCAGCGGGCGACTATCAACCATTAACGAATCAGACCACGGGTTGAGCGTGCGAAGAATTCCACGAACGCGTTCACCTCAGGGTGCTGTTTCGCCAGTTCAGCGATTTCCGGCTTCGCCTCTTCCAGCGTTTTACCATTACGGTACAGCTGTTTATAGGCGTTACGGATAGCCATAATCGCTTCACGGCTGAAGCCGCGGCGCTTGAGGCCTTCGATGTTGACACCAAACGGCGTCGCATGGTTACCCTGCGCAATCACATACGGCGGGACGTCCTGCGCCACGCCGGAGCAGCCGCCTACCATCACGTGCGCACCAATGATGCAGAACTGATGGACAGCGGTCATGCCGCCAATGATGGCATGATCGTCAACTGATACGTGTCCCGCCAGCGTTGCGTTGTTGGCGAGAATACAGCGGTTACCAACGGTACAGTCATGCGCGATGTGCGCGTTGACCATAAACAGGTTATCGCTGCCCACCTTCGTCAATTCACCACCCTGTACTGTGCCACGATGAATGGTTACGCTTTCGCGAATGCGGTTACGATCGCCAATTTCCACACGGGTCGGTTCGCCAGCATATTTCAGATCCTGGTTAACTTCACCGATGGAGGCGAACTGATAGATCACGTTATCGCGGCCAATGGTCGTATGACCATTCACCACAACGTGAGATTTCAGTACGGTACCCTCACCAATTTCAACATGGGGTCCAACAATACAAAATGGACCAATGTGAACGTTAGCACCGATAACGGCGCCTTCTTCCACAATGGCGGTTGGATGAATAAAGGCGGTTTTATCAATCACGTATCAGGCCTCCCGGCTACGCGCACACATCATGGTAGCTTCGCAAACAACTTTGCCGTCAACCAGAGCTACGCCTTTGAAGCGAGTCAGGCCGCGACGCGTTTTTTCAAAAGTCACTTCCATGATCATCTGATCACCAGGTACAACCGGGCGCTTAAAGCGCGCTTCGTCGATACCTGCGAAGTAATACAGCTCACCCGGCTCCAGTTTACCAACGCTTTTAAACGCCAGAATACCGGTAGCCTGAGCCATCGCTTCCAGGATCAATACGCCCGGGAAGATAGGCTTCCCAGGGAAATGCCCCTGGAAGAATGGCTCGTTTACAGAAACATTTTTCACTGCGCGCAGAAAACGACCTTCTTCAAAATCCAGCACACGGTCTACCAGCAAAAACGGGTAGCGGTGCGGCAGAAGTTCTAAAATCTCTTCAATATGCAGAGTATGAGTGTCAGTAGTCAAAATACTCTTCCTGTCAAAATATCTGAATGGCAATAATAACACGGCCTGCCGGTTTATAAGAAAGCCGACAGGCCGGGAAGTATGCGTTTAACGGGTGAACGCTTAGTCTTGTTGATCGATTTTGCGCTCAATGGCCTTGAGGCGCTTACTCATATCATCAATATTCATCACCAGGGCAGCAGTTTTACGCCACACCTTGTTAGGCTGCAACGGAATACCTGAGGAGTAAACGCCCGGTTCAGTGATAGGACGCATAACCATGCCCATCCCTGTAACCGTGACTTTATCGCATATTTCCATATGCCCGTTAATGACGCTGGCACCGCCAATCATACAGTAACGGCCGATCTTCAGGCTGCCCGCCATAATAACGCCACCGGCAACCGCCGTATTGTCGCCAATCACAACGTTATGTGCAATCTGGCACTGGTTATCGATGATAACACCATTACCGATTATCGTGTCATCAAGCGCGCCACGGTCAATGGTAGTGCATGCGCCGATTTCGACACGATCGCCGATGATCACCCGTCCCAGCTGCGGGATCTTGACCCAATTACCACGATCGTTGGCATAACCGAAACCATCTGCGCCAATAACGGTGCTGGAATGGATCAGGCATTGTTCACCAATTTCGATCTCATGATAAACGGAGACATTGGCCCACAGGCGAGAACCTGCACCAATTTTTGTTTTTTTACCTACGAAGCAACCGGCACCAATGACAACGTTATCGCCCAGCACGACGTCTGATTCGATAACCGCATTTGCACCAATTGATACGTTATTACCCAGCTGCGCCGTCGGATCAATCACCGCACCGGGTGCGATGTTCTGTGCCGGCTGCGGCGTGGTATCCAGAATTTGTGCCATACGGGCGTATGTCAGGTAGGGATTCTTCACTACCAGCGCTGCACCTTTGGCAAACGGCAAATCGTCCTGCGTCAGTACGACAGCAGACGCCTGGCAAAGAGCCAGATGTTCACGGTACTTCGGGCTTACCATGAAGGTGATAGTGCCTGCTTTAGCAGACTGCATGGACGCAACAGCGGTGATGACGATATCGCCATCACCGTGTAATTCTGCATCCAACTGCTGAGCTAAATCAGCGAGTCGAATTGAAGGCATTACTTATTTAACCTGTTTCAGGACATCAGCGGTGATGTCTTTAACATCGCTGCTGTTGAATGCAACAGCGTTGCCATCAACAACCAGATCGATGTTCTGATCGGCGGCAACAGCTTTCACGGCGGACTGGATACGGGTAACCAGCTTGCCACGTTCTTCGTTAGAACGACGTTGACGATCCTGCTCAAAAGCTTGCGCTTTCTGAGAGAAAGTCTGACGCTGAGCCATTACGTCTTTTTCCAGTTTGCTGCGCTCGCTCGCTTTCATGGTAGAACCATCGCGCTGCAGACGCTGCATTTTGGATTGCAGATCTTTTTCCATACCTTGCAGTTCGCTTGCACGGCCTTTGAACTCGTTCTCCAGCGTGGCAGAAACACCCGTTTTCTGCGCAACCTGCTGGAACAAGTTACCCATATTGACGATTGCAATTTTGTCTGCAGCCTGAGCAGAAGTTGCCATCGCTAAACCGAGACCTGCAGCTAATAACCACTTTTTCACAATTAACTCCTTACCATCCCATTGGTACCCGAAGGTACCGTTCTTTGCGTGGCAAGGCGATCCTGCGATCGCCAGTTGTCAGCGCTACACTGCCAACGCATTCCTTTGCAACGGACAATTACCAGGTTTTACCAATGTTAAACTGGAACTGTTCCGCTTTGTCTCCTTCGTATTTCTTAAACGGCTGGGCGTAAGAGAAGACCAACGGCCCCAGCGGTGACATCCATTGTAGTGCGAGACCCGCAGACATACGAATATTGCTCGGATCGCTGTAGTCTGGAATACCGGCAGCCCGGGTCGCACTGGTATTTTCCCAGTTAGTATCCCATACGGTACCCGCGTCCAGGAAGAAGGACGTACGTACGGAATTGGCATACTTATCGCTGATAAAACGGCGTAGGGGTAATAAACTCCAGGCTTGCAACACCCATTGCGTTACCGCCTACTGCGTCCATCAGAGCTACATACTTCGCTTGATGAAGACTTATTGCCAGTTATCTTCGTCATTACCGCCCGTAATAGGCTGCTTTCGGACCAATGTTATTGGACTGGAAGCCACGTACGGTGCTTGAACCACCTGCATAGAAGTTCTCGTAGAATGGCAGTTCTTTGCCACCTAAGCCGTCGCCGTAACCCCAGCGCGTACGACCCAGAACCACCCATTTTGTGATCTTCGTCGATTGGGAAGTATGACGCGGTATCGAGAGTAAACTTTATAAAACTCATTGTCAGAGCCCGGGACCGTAACTTTACCGTTCAGGTTTGACGCGTGAGCCTTCGGTCGGGAAGAAACCACGGTCGAGGCGGTTATACGTCCAGCCATAGTTGAAGGTGAAGTCATCTGCGGCAAAGCCGTTATCATCATTGGAGGTGCTTGCAGATTGTCCAATAGAGTCCAGATAACGCCACATGGCCACCTGCGGTTGCATGTTGGACAGGTCGTTATGCACGTAACCTAAACCAGCACGCAGGGTGTTGTATTCGTTAATTGGGAAACCGAGCGTTACCATCAACGCCGTAGCTCTTGTTGGGTATACGAGGACAGGTCTGCATCATCCGCTTTAAAGTCGTTATAGAAAATACGACCGGCCCAGACTCACACCATCAACGGTGAAGTAAGGGTTAGTAACAGAGAGCTCAGAGTAAGTCTGGTAGTCGTTTTTGGTACCGTTGATACCTACAGAATAGGCCAGTACCTAACCAGTTATCCTGCTGCACGCCCACCTGGAAGCTGACGCCACTTTCTGTACCGTAACCGACACCAAAGTTAAAGCTACCGGTTGTTACGCTCTTTGACCTTATAGACCACGTCAACCTGATCCGGTCTGCCTGGTACACGCTGGGTGTCCGTAATCAACCGTTTCGAAATAGCCCAGACGGTTCAGACGCTCTTTACCCTGGTCAACCAGATCGCTGCCCAACCACGCCCCTTCCATCTGGCGCATTTCGCGGCGCAGTACGGAGTCTTTAGAGGTGTCGTTGCCTTCAAAACGGATCTTACGTACGTAGAAACGGTTACCCGCATCAACGTTAACGTGGAGCTTAACGGTTTTATCCGTATCGTTGATTTCAGGCTGAGTTTGTACACGTGGATAAGCATAACCATAACGGCCGAGCAGCTTTTTAATGCCGTCTTCCATTTTGGTCACTTTCGCACCGCTATACAGCTCGCCCGGCTGAAGCTTGGTCAGACTCTCGATTTCAGCAGAGTGCCCTGCCAGGTTGCCACTCACTTCAACACCAGAAAGCTTGTACTGATCGCCTTCGGTAATGTTAACCGTGATGTAGATACCTTTCTTGTCAGGAGTCAGACTGACCTGAGTCGAATCGATGTTGAAGCGCGCATAGCCGCGATCCAGATAGTAGCTGCGCAGGGTCTCGAGATCGCCCGCCAGTTTCTGTTTCTGGTATTTACGGTCGCCCACTACGTTCCACCACGGCACTTCGTCACGCAGCTGGAAGGTTGAGATCAGCTCATCGGTGGTGAAAGCATGGTTACCGACGATGTTAATCTGCTGGATCTTCGCGGAGACGCCTTCCTGGAACACCAGTTTAAGGTCAACACGGTTACGCGGCAGTGGGGTGACAACGGCTTTTACGCTCGCGCTGTATTTACCGACGCTGTAATAGAAATCTTCCAGCCCTTTCTCAATGTCAGACAGGGTAGTACGATCCAGAGATTCGCCGACACGGACGCCAGAGGCCTCAAGGTTTTGCTTGAGCATGTCGTCTTTCACCGACTTGTTGCCGGAGAAAGTGATGCTGGCAATAGTTGGACGCTCTTTTACCTGCACCAGCAGCGTATCACCATCGCGCAGAACGCGAACGTCCTCGAAGTTGCCAGTGGCAAACAGGGCGCGAATGGTATTACTAATGTCTTCATCATTAACCGTGTCGCCTGGGCGCACTGGCATACTGAGGAGGGCCGCACCAACGGCGACACGCTGAAGGCCTTCGAAATGAATATCTTTCACTACGAACCCGTCAGCACCGTATACGGTCGCGCTGCTAAACAGCAGCGACGCTATGAGCAACTTTTTCATCGCCATCGTTATTATGCGTTCTTCCTAACACTCTCTTACAACCGAGAGAAATCATTGAAAAGTGCAAGCCCCATTAACAGCACCAGTAAAATCGAACCAATGCGATAACTAAAGTCTTGAACTCGCTCGGATACCGGCCCGCCTTTTAGCTTCTCGATCGCTAAAAACAGCAGATGACCCCCGTCTAAAACAGGCAGTGGGAACAGATTTATTATCCCGAGGTTCACGCTAATGAGCGCAAGGAACATGAGATAGTAAATCACCCCGAACTCTGCTGACATCCCAGCCCCCTGAGCGATCGAAATCGGCCCACTGAGGTTGTTCAGTTTTACGTCACCGGTAATCAATTTCCCCAGCATCTGCACGGTCAGCTTCATCAGTTGCCATGTTTTATCCGTGGCTTCAAGAATGGCGCTGAACGGCCCATACTGGCGTATTGTCTTGTACTCATCAGGCAGCGGGATGACTTTTGGCACCACGCCTGCAAAACCTTCAGCCTTTCCGCCACCCGGTTTCGTATCCGGGATAAGCGTTAAGGAGAGCGGGCTGCCCTGCCTTTCTATCTCCAGCGCCAGCGGCGTACCTGGATTATCACGCACCAGAGTAACAAAGGTCATCCACTGCGTTAAAGGTTGACCATCGACTTTAACGATCCTATCGCCCGCTTGCAAACCTGCTTTACGCGCTGCGGAGTCAGACTGCACTTCTGCCAGCACCGGTTCAATCTGTGCGCTGCGTGGGCGAATGCCTAAAGCCGCTACAGGATCTTCTTATCTGGCTCAAAGGTCCAGTTGCGTAAATTCAGGATTTTATCCTGACGCGTACTGGAACCGAAAGGTGACACGCTGACGGTGGTCTGCTCATCGCCAATTTTGGCAACCAGTTGTAACCGCACGGAATCCCAATCAGGGGTTTCGATACCATCAATCGCTTTAAGTTCCATCCCTGGGGTTAATTTGCCGCGCTTGCCGCGATGGAGTTGGGTGTTATTTCACCAACAACCGGACGAACGCCAGGGACACCGATGATAAACACCAGCCAGTAAGCAAAGATAGCGAAAATGAAGTTTGCCACCGGACCAGCAGCAATGATGGCGGCGCGCTGGCCGACGGTTTTGTTATTGAACGCGTAGTGGCGCACTTCAGGCGCCACTGGCTCTACGCGCTCATCCAACATTTTGACGTAGCCGCCGAGCGGGATAAGGGCAATAACAAATTCTGTGCCGTGGCGGTCGTTACGACGCCAGAGCGCTTTCCCAAAACCAATTGAAAAGCGCTCTACACGTACGCCACAGCGCCGAGCAACCCAGAAATGGCCAAATTCATGCACCGTGATAAGCACACCCAGTGCAACAATGAACGCCGCCAGATTCCAGAGAATGCTAAGCATAAAACCTTCCGTTAAATCGTCCCAAATACCAGCAAAAACAGGCAGGCAAACACGGGAACCGCCGCCGTCAGGCTGTCTATACGATCCAGGATACCACCGTGCCCTGGAATAAGATTGCCACTGTCTTTGATCCCTGCTTCACGCTTAAACATACTTTCGGTCAAATCACCCAGCACGGAAGCCAGCGCTGCGACGATAGAACAGACCAGTAGGGTTGCCGGTGCCACCTCAAGGTTGGCCCACACGCCATAACCCCATGAGATAATCGCCGCCGTAAATAACCCGCCGATAAAGCCTTGCCAGGTTTTACCCGGAGAGACCTTTGGCGCCAGTTTATGTTTGCCAAACAGTTTACCAAACATATAGGCGCCAGAGTCAGCCCCCCAGACGAGAATCATGACAATAAAGCAGCCATAACGCGCCGCTGTAAGGGTTGTCGTCGTAGTGCCAGGTACGGAGGGCAAGCATTCCCCAGAAGAAAGGAACGATGGTGAACAGCCCAAAGCAGAGACGCAGTAGTTTAGAATTGCGCCATAGCGGAAGCAGAGCCGGGATAAAAGAGTACCAGCAGCAGGGCTGCAAGCCACCATCCCAGCGAAAGCCAGAGCGAACCTGCTATGATCGGCTGATGAATATTGTGATGGTACTCTGGCAGCATAAAGAGCATCAGCGCCAGCATCAGGCCGCACAACACCGCCAGCCATACCCGCTGGGAACGCGAAGTAAAGCCGCTAAGCTGACCCCATTCCCACGCCGCCAGCATGCAAACGACCAGAGTGACAATAGCGAAGCCCACCGGTGGCAGTAAAAACAGCGCCGCGATGACAACAGGTATTAAAACAAACGCAGAAATCAGGCGATACTTCAGCAAAAGCTACCCCATCAGGCGTTGTCGCCACCAGGCTCGGTACCACCAAAGCGACGCTCTCGATTGGCAAAGCATGCAGCGCACCTTCAAAGTCTTGTTCATCAAAATCGGGCCAAAGAACATCTGTAAAGTAAAGTTCGGCGTAGGCAATCTGCCACAGCAAAAAGTTACTGATGCGATGTTCTCCCCCTGTCCTAATTACTAAATCCACGGGTGTCAGTTCACTCATGCAGATTTGCTGACTCAGCGCCTCTTCATCAATCTGGTCCGGCTGTAATAGCCCTTCCTGAACCTGTTCAGCCAAATGCCGTACACCCTGGACAATATCCCAACGTCCGCCATAATTCGCCGCGATATTGAGCGTTAAGCCGGTGTTTTTCCCGGTCAACGCTTCCGCTTTACGAATACGTTCCTGCAGACGTGAGTTAAAACGACTGGTATCCCCGATAATACGCAGACGAACGTTGTGGCGGTGCAGGCTTTTTACTTCGCTGTCGAGCGCCCACACAAACAATTCCATCAACGCACTAACTTCCTGCGCAGGTCGATTCCAGTTTTCACTGCTGAAAGCATAGAGCGTTAACGCATCAATGCCGTTATTAGCGGCAAAAGAAACGGCGCGGCGCACAGATTTCGCCCCAGCTTTATGCCCAAAGGCTCGGATCTTCCCTTGTCTTTTCGCCCAGCGGCCATTGCCATCCATGATGATCGCAACATGACGACAGCCATGTGCTGGCAAGTTCTCGCTTATTGGTTGATTCGCAGACAACATAACGCGTTTTTGGTCCCTGAAAGGATTTAACGGTACTCAGGAATACTGAAGCCTTTACGTAAAAAAGCCGTGTCATACCACGGCTTACCTGACCACGTAACGTCAACTACCCGCAATCAGGTGGCGCAGACTATATCACTGAAGCACAACGCTAACAAATAGCATGACCACCCGAGGCTGGATTATCACCAGCTTGCGAGGTGCGTCACCGCTTTTTGCGCCGTGAGTCTGGCTTTCGCATCGACGGTCAGCACATCATCCACACTTTGCGGCTCGCGTAAATCCATTGCCTCAAGAACAGACAGGTTCAGCGCAGCGATATCCGTAAAGCGGATCCGTTGTTCGAGGAAGGCGGCGACAGCAATTTCATTCGCCGCATTAAGGGCAGTTGTCGCTGCTTGCCCCTGCTCGAAGGCTTCCATTGCCAGTTTCAGGCATGGATAGCGCTGATAATCCGGCGCGCTGAACGTCAGCGCACTTAATTTGCAAAAGTCGAGCGGCTTCACGCCGGAGACGACGCGGTTTGGCCACGCCATCGTATGGGCGATAGGCGTACGCATATCTGGCTCGCCTAACTGCGCCACCACGCTGCCATCCCGATAACGGACCATGGAGTGGATCACGGACTGCGGGTGAATCAACACTTCCATCTGCGCTGCCGAGGCGTTAAACAACCAGCGGGCTTCAATGTATTCCAGACCTTTATTCATCATGGTGGCAGAGTCGACCGAGATTTTACGCCCCATCGACCAGTTCGGATGACGGCAGGCCTGATCCGGGGTCATTGAGACCAGGTCAGACAACGGCGTATCACGGAACGGGCCACCAGACCCGGTAAGCAGGATAGAAGAGACGCCATTCTGCTCGAGATCAGCGTACCCCAGGTTTTGCTGAAACGGTTGCGGTAAACTCTGAAAAATAGCGTTATGTTCGCTATCTACCGGCAAAAGACGCGCACCGCGTTGCTTTACCGCCTCCATAAACAGGCGTCCGCAGGTCACCAGCGACTCTTTATTGGCCAGCAACACCGTTTTCCCGGCATCGATCGCCGCCAGCGTCGGCAGCAGGCCCGCAGCTCCCACAATCGCTGCCATCACCTGGTCTACTTCATCCAGGGCCGCCATGTCGCAGGCAGCCTGTTGACCGCTTAATACTTCGGTCCGACTGCCATTTTCGGCCAGCAGCGCTTTTACCTGGCGAGCACTCTCCTCGTCGTCCATAACCGCATAGCGTGGCGAAAACTCAAGACACTGCTCGACCATCCGCTGAACGTTTTTTCCGGCGACAAGCGCGGTCACGGTGTAGTGTTCAGGGTTGTGGCGAACGACGTCGAGCGTGCCTGCAACCAATCGAACCGGTTGAGCCGAGGAGTGTTAATTGCTTCATGAATTGTCCAGAAGTAGTGAAACCAGCAAAGCAAAACGCCGCCAGCAAAAGCCCATCGGGCCTTCTGTACGGCGTTTTATCAGATTACGTCAGAAATCAGAACTGCATCAGTTCCGCTTCTTTTTCTGCCAGCGCCGCATCAAGCTTCTTGATGGCTGCATCGGTCAGTTTCTGTACGTCGTCCTGAGAGCGGCGATCGTCATCTTCGCTGATCTCTTTGTCTTTCAGCAGTGCTTTCACTTTGTCGTTCGCGTCACGGCGTACGTTACGCACGGCAACACGGCCCTGCTCTGCTTCACCACGTACCACTTTGATCAGATCTTTACGACGCTCTTCGGTCAGCGCTGGCAGTGGAACACGGATATCCGTGCCTGCAGAGCTTGGGTTCAGACCCAGATCGGATGCCATGATGGCTTTCTCAACAGCCGGGCCCATTGAACGATCAAAGACGTTAATTTTCAGCGTACGGGTATCTTCTACCGTAACCTGCGCCAGCTGACGCAGCGGCGTTGGCGTACCGTAGTATTCCACGACGATACCATCCAGCAGGCTTGGAGAAGCACGGCCAGTACGAATTTTGCTGATTTGGGTTTTGAACGCTTCAACGCATTTGTCCATGCGTACTTCAGCATCTTTTCTGATGTCGTTAATCACGTTACGAATCCTTGGAAACTTGTCTCAGGCAGACTATCCACCAGCACTACGCTACAGGTGTGCTAAGTATAGTCGCGTTTAATTCATGACAACGCCAAAGGCGCGTCCAGGTAAGATATCACTACAAAATAAAGCGGAATCTTACCTGTATTTATCGTCGACGGAAATTATTCCGTGATTAAAGTGCCTTCTTTTCGCCCATCACCACGCGACGCAGCGCACCAGGCTTATTCAATGTTGAAGACACGAATCGGCAGTTTGTGGTCGCGAGCCAGCGTAAAGGCGCAAGATCCATCACTTTCAGCTCTTTATCCAGTACTTCGCTGTAGGTCAGCTGATCGTACATGGTGGCAGCAGGATCTTTTGCCGGATCGGCAGTAAACACGCCGTCCACTTTGGTCGCTTTCAGTACCACGTCGGCTTCGATCTCGATACCGCGCAGGCAGGCCGCGGAATCGGTAGTAAAGAATGGGTTACCCGTACCGGCAGAGAGGATCACCACACGGTTGTTGCGCAGCAGGCTGATAGCTTCGGCCCAGCTGTAGTTATCACAGACGCCATTCAGTGGAATAGCGGACATCAGGCGCGCATTCACATAGGCACGATGCAGTGCATCACGCATAGCCAGGCCATTCATGACCGTTGCCAGCATACCCATGTGGTCGCCCACCACGCGATTCATGCCTGCTTTTGCCAGACCCGCGCCACGGAAAAGGTTACCACCGCCAATGACTACGCCAACCTGGATGCCCAGTTCAACCAGTTCTTTGATTTCCTGCGCCATGCGGTCAAGGATGCTTGCGTCAATACCGAAGCCTTCCGACCCTTGCAGCGCTTCGCCGCTCAGCTTAAGCAGAATGCGTTTGTAAACGGGTTTTGCATTGGTAGCCATATTTCTTTCCTGGGACTGTCAACGATTAAGATGGGGGTTAATTCTGGCGACATGATATATCGCATCTCAGCACAGAGACTATAGGCACTTGGCTGATTTACACGTAACGTACACAAAAAGAAGCCGCCCTCAGGCGCTTCTTTTCGCTGATTAAGACTGTTTAGACATTGCAGCAACTTCTGCTGCGAAGTCAGTCTCAACTTTCTCGATGCTTCGCCCACTTCGAAGCGGATGAAGCCAGTTACGTCAGCGTTGTGCTCTTTCAGCAGCTGAGCAACAGACTTGCTTGGATCCATTACGAAAGGCTGGCCAGTCAGAGAAACTTCGCCGGTGAATTTCTTCATGCGGCCTTCAACCATTTTCTCTGCGATTTCTTTTGGCTTGCCAGACTGCATGGCGATGTCCAGCTGAACCTGGTACTCTTTTTCTACAACTTCAGCAGACACGTCTTCTGGCTTAACGAATTCTGGCTTGCTTGCAGCGATGTGCATTGCCAGCTGCTTAACCAGCTCTTCGTCAGCGCCTTTAGCCGCCACCAGAACACCGATACGCGCACCGTGCTGGTATGAACCCAGAACGTCGCCTTCCAGGGAAGACACGCGACGGATGTTGATGTTCTCACCGATTTTAGCAACCAGCGCAACACGCTCTTCTTCGAACTGTGCTTTCAGAACTTCAACGTCAGTGATTTTGCCAGCAATAGCTGCGTCCAGAACTTTGTTAGCAAATGCCTGGAAACCGCCATCTTTAGCTACGAAGTCAGTCTGGCAGTTAACTTCCAGAATGATGCCGTAGGTGCCGTCGATCTTAGTGATGATCACGCCGTCAGCAGCAACGTTGCCTGCTTTCTTAGCTGCTTTGATCGCACCAGATTTACGCATGTTTTCGATTGCCAGCTCGATGTCGCCGTTCGCTTCAGTCAGCGCTTTTTTGCAATCCATCATGCCTGCGCCAGTACGCTCACGCAGCTCTTTTACCAGGGATGCGGTAATTTCAGCCATTCTTAAATCCTCGGGAGATGTGAACTGCCCGGCCAGAAGCCAAACAGTATAAATTGAAAAAAGGGCCGATAATTGGCCCCTATTCATACACGGTACTAATAAGGGGTAGAACCTTATTATTCAGCTTCTACGAAGCTTTCTTCCGCCTGAGAAGCCAGATCCTGGGAACGGCCTTCACGAACGGTAGCAGCTACAGCGCTCAGGTACAGGCTAACAGCACGGATTGCATCGTCGTTACCCGGGATAACGAAGTCAACACCGTCCGGATCGGAGTTGGTATCAACGATTGCGAATACTGGGATACCCAGGTTGTTAGCTTCTTTGATTGCGATGTGCTCGTGGTCAGCATCGATAACGAACAGCGCGTCTGGCAGGCCGCCCATATCTTTGATACCGCCCAGGCTGTTTTCCAGCTTGTCCAGCTCACGAGTGCGCATCAGCGCTTCTTTTTTGGTCAGCTTTTCGAAAGTACCGTCCTGAGACTGGGTTTCCAGATCTTTCAGGCGCTTGATAGACTGACGAACGGTTTTCCAGTTGGTCAGCATACCGCCCAGCCAGCGATGGTTCACGAAGAACTGGTCGCAGCTGTTAGCAGCTTCTTTCACAGCTTCGCTTGCAGCGCGCTTAGTACCAACGAACAGAATCTTACCTTTACGGGAAGAGATCTTGTTCAGCTCAGCCAGGGCTTCGTTGAACATTGGTACAGTTTTCTCAAGGTTGATGATGTGAACTTTGTTACGTGCGCCGAAGATGAAAGGCTTCATTTTCGGTTCCAGTAACGGGTCTGGTGACCGAAGTGAACACCAGCCTTGAGCATGTCGCGCATGGAAACAGTTGCCATGTTTTAAAACCTCTATTTAAAAGTTGGGGTTATGCCTCCACGTATCCCATATTACCGACCCCAAAGGGCACCCGGAATATGTGCCGATACGTGTGTGTTGTTACACAAAGTGAGATTTGTCGCTCCCGTCCATTCTGTGTATCTGAAATGGATCGGAAGTCCGGCGCGCTTTATACCACAAAATGCTACCCGAAACCAACAATTGTTGGCGGTGTGTGCGGTGAGGGAATCTCAATTTGGCAGCATGTGCGCCAGACTGATACCATTGACAACACTTAGACTAGTATTGTCGAAAAAAACGACACTGATGGACAGATTACATGGCTATCTCTATTAAGACACCTGAAGAAATTGAAAAGATGCGCGTCGCCGGTCGTCTGGCCGCTGAAGTGCTGGAAATGATCGAGCCGTTCGTAAAACCGGGCGTTAGCACCGGCGAACTGGACCGCATCTGTAATGATTACATCGTGAATGAGCAGCAGGCGGTCTCCGCTTGCCTTGGCTACCACGGCTTCCCGAAATCCGTGTGTATCTCTATTAATGAAGTGGTCTGTCACGGCATCCCGGATGACGAAAAGCTGCTGAAAGACGGCGACATCGTTAACATCGACGTGACCGTTATTAAAGACGAGTACCACGGCGACACCTCCAAAATGTTCATCGTCGGCAAACCGACTATTCTGGGCGAGCGTCTGTGTAAAGTGACGCAGGATAGCCTCTATCTGGCGCTGAAGATGGTCAAGCCGGGCATTCGCCTGCGTACTCTCGGTGCGGCGATCCAGAAATTTGTTGAAGCACAGGGTTTCTCTGTGGTCCGCGAATACTGCGGTCACGGTATTGGCCGTGTCTTCCATGAAGAGCCACAGGTTCTGCACTATGATGCGGATGACGGCGGTGTAGTGCTGCAGGCGGGCATGACCTTCACCATTGAGCCGATGGTCAACTCGGGTGATTACCGCATCCGTACCATGAAAGATGGCTGGACGGTGAAAACCAAAGACCGGAGCTTGTCTGCCAGTACGAGCATACTATTGTGGTGACCGACAACGGCTGCGAAATTTTGACGTTACGCAAGGATGACACCATCCCGGCGATACTCTCGCAAGACGCATGATAAGAAGCCGGCAAATGCCGGCTTTTTTAATGGCTATCGTTTTTTCTTATGGGTGGCGCGCAATGAGTAACCTTTTACCCGAACAGTATGCCAATACGGCACTCCCCACCCTGCCTGGCCAGCCGGATAACCCCGGCGTCTGGCCGACGGCCGAGCTGACCTGCGCTGGCATCAAAGCGCATATCGATATCTTCCAGCGCTGGCTGGGGGAGGCCTTTGATAGCGGATCTCCGCTGAAGCGCTTATTGAGGCGCGCACGGAATTTTATCGATCAGCTCCTGCAACGCTTATGGATTGACTACGGTTTTGGTCAGTTGGGCGATGTGGCGCTGGTCGCGGTCGGCGGCTATGGCCGTGGCGAGCTGCACCCTCTTTCGGATATTGACCTGCTGATCCTGAGCCGGAAAAAGCTGCCTGATGAACAGGCGCAAAAAATCGGTGAGCTGCTGACCTGCTGTGGGATGTCAAACTTGAAATCGGCCACAGCGTGCGAACCCTGGAAGAGTGTCTACTGGAAGGGCTATCCGATCTCACCGTCGCCACCAACCTGATTGAAACCCGCCTGCTGATTGGCGACGTGGCCCTGTTTCTGGAGCTGCAAAAGCATATTTCAGCGACGGCTTCTGGCCATCAGAGAAGTTCTTCGCCGCGAAGGTCGATGAGCAGCAGGTGCGCCACCAGCGTTACCACGGCACCAGCTACAACCTGGAGCCGGACATCAAAAGCAGCCCGGGTGGCCTGCGCGATATCCATACCCTGCAATGGGTCGCCCGCCGCCATTTCGGCGCCACCTCGCTGGATGAGATGGTCGGGTTTGGTTTCCTCACCGAGGCCGAACGTACCGAGCTGAATGAGTGTCTGCATCTGCTGTGGCGCATCCGTTTCGCCCTGCATCTTGAAGTTACCCGCTACGACAACCGTCTGCTGTTTGACCGCCAGCTAAGCGTCGCCCAGCGCCTGCACTACAGCGGCGAAGGTAACGAACCGGTCGAGCAGATGATGAAAGACTTCTTCCGCGTGACCCGTCGCGTGGGTGAACTGAATCAGATTGCTGTTGCAGCTGTTCGATGAGGCGATCCTGGCGCTTACCGCCGATGAAAAGCCGCGTCCAATTGATGATGAATTCCAGCTGCGCGGCACCCTGATCGACCTGCGTGACGAGACGCTGTTTATCCGTAAGCCGGAAGCGATTCTGCGGATGTTCTACACCATGGTGCGGAACAGCACCATCACCGGGATCTACTCCACTACGTTGCGCCACCTGCGTCACGCCCGCCGCCATCTTAACCAGCCGCTGTGCTATATCCCGGAAGCGCGTTTCGCTGTTTCTGAGCATGTTGCGCCACCCTGGTGCGGTCAGCCGCGGGCTGCTGCCGATGCACCGTCACAGCGTACTCTGGGCCTATATGCCGCAGTGGTCACATATCGTCGGCCAGATGCAGTTTGACCTTTTCCATGCCTATACCGTTGATGAACACACCATCCGCGTAATGCTGAAGCTGGAAAGCTTCGCCAAAGAAGAGGTGCGCAGTCGTCACCCGCTTTGCGTCGAGCTTTGGCCACGCCTCACCAACCCGGAGCTGATCCTGATTGCCGCCCTGTTTCACGATATCGCCAAAGGGCGCGGCGGCGACCACTCAATACTGGGTGCAGAGACGTGCTGAAATTCGCCGAACTGCACGGGCTGAATTCGCGTGAAACCCAACTGGTTGCCTGGCTGGTACGCCATCACCTGCTGATGTCGGTTACCGCCCAGCGGCGCGATATTCAGGATCCCGAGGTGATCAAACAGTTTGCCGAAGAGGTGCAGACCGAGAATCGCCTGCGCTTCCTGGTCTGCCTGACGGTGGCTGACATCTGCGCCACCAACGAGACGCTGTGGAACAGCTGGAAGCAGAGCCTGCTGCGCGAACTCTATTTCGCCACCGAGAAGCAGCTGCGTCGCGGAATGCAGAGCACGCCGGACATGCGCGAACGCGTGCGCCATCACCAGATGCAGGCTCTGGCACTGTTGCGGATGGAGAGTATTAATGAAGAGGCACTGCATCTGATTTGGGCGCGCTGTCGCGCCAACTATTTTGTGCGTCATAGCCCGAATCAGCTGGCCTGGCACGCCCGTCATCTGCTGCAGCACGATCTGTCTAAGCCCCTGATCCTGCTTAGCCCGCAGGCGACCCGCGGGGGAACGGAGATCTTTATCTGGAGCCCCGACCGCGCTTACCTGTTTGCTGCGGTCTGTGCTGAACTCGACCGACGTAACCTCAGTGTTCACGACGCGCAGATCTTCACGACCCGCGACGGCATGGCGATGGATACCTTTATTGTGCTGGAGCCGGACGGAAGTCCGCTGTCGGCCGACCGTCACGAGCCGATTCGCTACGGACTGGAGCAGGCGATCACCCAACACAGCTGGCAGCCACCGCAGCCGCGGAGACAACCGGCCAAACTGCGCCACTTTACCGTCGATACCGAGGTCAATTTCTTGCCGACGCATACCGACCGGAAATCCTTCCTTGAGCTGATCGCACTCGACCAGCCAGGCCTGCTTGCCAGGGTTGGCCAGGTTTTTGCGGATCTGGGAATTTCGCTGCACGGCGCCAGAATTACAACCATTGGCGAGCGAGTAGAAGATTTATTTATAATCGCCACAGCCGACCGTCGTGGGCTTAATAATGCCCTGCAGAAGGAAGTGCAACAACGGTTGACAGCAGCCCTCAATCCAAACGATAAAGGGTGATGTTTTTTTTTACCTGGAAAGAGTTGAACTATGCAGCAGTTACAGAAACGTTATTGAGTCCGCTTTTGAGCGTCGCGCCGAAATTACTCCGGCAAATGTGGATACCGTGACCCGCGAGGCGGTTAATCAGGTTATTTCTCTGCTTGATTCCGGCGCGCTGCGTGTAGCCGAAAAAATCGACGGTCAGTGGGTCACTCATCAGTGGCTGAAGAAAGCGGTACTGCTCTCTTTCCGTATTAACGATAACCAGGTTATCGACGGTGCGGAAAGCCGCTACTTCGATAAAGTGCCAATGAAATTCGCTGATTACGGACGAAGCGCGTTTCCAGAAAGAAGGTTTCCGTGTGGTGCCACCGGCGGCGGTTCGCCAGGGTGCATTTATCGCCCGTAACACCGTGCTGATGCCATCCTATGTGAACATTGGCGCATACGTTGATGAAGGCACCATGGTTGATACCTGGGCCACCGTTGGCTCCTGTGCGCAGATCGGTAAAAACGTTCACCTTTCTGGCGGCGTGGGTATCGGTGGTGTTCTGGAGCCACTGCAGGCGAACCCGACCATCATCGAAGACAACTGCTTCATCGGCGCACGCTCCGAAGTGGTTGAAGGGCGTGATCGTGGAAGAAGGCTCGGTGATCTCCATGGGCGTTTACATCGGCCAGAGCACCCGTATTTACGATCGGTGAAACCGGTGAAGTGCATTACGGTCGCGTACCGGCAGGTTCCGTCGTGGTATCCGGCAACCTGCCATCAAAAGATGGCAAATACAGCCTGTACTGTGCGGTTATCGTCAAAAAAGTCGATGCGAAAACCCGCGGCAAAGTTGGCATCAACGAACTGCTGCGCACCATCGATTAATCGGGTATAACAAAAAGCGGGGGCAACCCCGCTTTTTTTATATCTGAGGGTGGGCGAAAATAGATTTTTTCGTGAATTATTCATGGGTTATGTTGAGATCAAGGGTACCGCTATGTACGATAATCTGAAAAGTCTGGGCATTACTAATCCTGATGAAATTGACCGTTACAGCCTCCGTCAGGAAGCCAACAACGATATCCTGAAAATCTATTTCCACAAGGATAAAGGCGAGTTCTTCGCCAAGAGCGTGAAGTTCAAGTACCCACGTCAGCGTAAGACTGTCGTTGCCGATGGCATCGGTCAGGGTTACAAAGAAGTGCAGGAGATCAGCCCTAATCTGCGTTATGTGATTGATGAGCTGGATCAGATTTGCCAGCGCGATCGCACTGAGGTGGATCTGAAGCGGAAGATCCTGGATGACCTGCGTCATCTGGAAAGCGTCGTTGCCCACAAGATCACGGAAATCGAAGCGGATCTTGAGAAGTTGACCCGTAACAAGTAATTCCCGGTGCGGCCTGATATCCTCACCCGGCGCTCTCCCACATGGAGAGAGTGCAAACACTAAAACGGCAACCTCTGGTTGCCGTTTTGCGTTTACCTCACAGACCGGATGATCCGGTAAACAATGTCACCGCTGCTCGTCTAACTGCAACGCCACATACAGCAACAGCCGGTCGTCAAAATTCCCCAGATCCAGCCCCGTTAGCTCCGAAATACGGTTCAGGCGGTATTCCAGCGTATTGCGGTGAATAAAGAGCGCCTTGGACGTCGCCAGCGGCTGCACGTTATGCCGGAACCAGGCCTGTAACGTGCGCCGCAGCAGGCCGTTGTTATCCATCGCTTTCAGACGTACCAGCGGGCGCGCCAGTTCGTTGGCCTGCCATCCGCCGCGCAGGCTGTCGAGCAGCACCGGCAACATCAGATCCTGATAAAAATAGCTGCGGTTTTCCGGCATACGCTGCTTACCAACCATCATAGTCGTTCTGGCGGTACGCCAGGAGCGCGCAATACTGCCCGGACCGGTAAAGTAGTTCCCTAACGCGACCCGGAAACGCAGCTGCCCGTTCTCTTTCATCCGGGAAATCAGCTGTTCTACCCGCCGACGGTGATCTTCCGCGTCCCAACGACCGAACTGGTTTAATGCCGGTTTGAGCACCACCATCTCGGTTAATGAAACGATCGCTACCAGGTTATTACGCTCTGGCGTCGCCAGCGCGTTTTGCAGCTGCTGCAGTTCGACCATTGCACTGTCGACGCCCAGTTGGCCGCTATCAACCTCGATGACCGCCACCACGCGGGGCTGGTTGAGATCAATGCCCAGACGCTGCGCCCACTCCGTTAACGCCGGGGTATGCTCTTCCGCTTGGATCAGGTTCATCACCAGCTCTTCACGCAGGCGGCTGTCCTGCGCCAGCAAGTGCATCAGGCGGGATTGCTCCAGCATCATCTCTGCCGTCATACAGACCAGCTCGCCATATTTGCGTAAGGATTCCGGCTCACCGGTCAGACCGATAACCCCGACGATCTCGCCTTCCAGACGCAGCGGCAGGTTGATCCCCTGGCGTACGCCATGCAGATGCCGCGCGACCGCGTCATCAATATCTACCACGCGCCCCTGAGAGAGCACCAATAGCGCACCTTCGTGCAATTCCCCAATACGCTCACGATCGCCGCTGCCAATGATCCGGCCACGAGCATCCATTACGTTAATATTGGTGTCGATGATGCGCATTGTTCGCGCCACGATATCCTGCGCCATTTTGGTATCAAGATGCCAGCCAGCCATGTCACCCTCCTCTGAGCATCGCTCAAGCATAAGGAAGATTAATTCGCGCCGCATTGTGCAAACGCACAAACTGAGAGGGAGAAGTATGGACTTGTGGAAGGGTTCACATAACGGGATGAAAACGCCCCTGTTTCCAGGCAGAAACAGGGGCAGAACAGCTTACTGCATCAGCAGATAGAGAGAGGTGTCGCCACGCTGAATGTTCAGCGCCAGCACCGACGGTTTGCTGTCGAGGATCTTGCGCAGTTCTTCGACATTTTTAATCGGTTGCTGGTTGGCACCGATAATGACATCCCCTTTCTTCAGGCCGATACGGGCAGCCGGGCTGTTGGCTTTCACGTTATCCACCGACACGCCTTTATCCTGGCCTTTATTACTCATATCCGCGCCTTCGATACCGCTGAAGACTGCGGTAGCAGTACCCGCCTGATTCTGGCTGCTCTGCTGCAGTTCCAGCGTCACCGTGACCGGCTTCCCTTCACGCAGCAGGCCCAGGGAGACTTTGCTGCCCACCGGCATGGAGCCGACTTCTGCGCGCAGTGCCGCGAAGCTGCTCACCGGTTTGCCGTTCAGGGTGGTGATCACGTCACCCGCCTTGATCCCCGCTTTCGCTGCGGAGGAGTTCGGCATCACCTGGCTGACAAAGGCGCCACGCTGGGCGTCAACCTTCATGGCTTTCGCCAGTTCGGAGTTCAGCTCGGTGCCGAGGATACCCAGCTCGCCGCGTTTCACCTGGCCAAACTCAACCATCTGACCGGTCAGGTTTTTCACCATGTTACTTGGGATCGCAAAGCCGATGCCGATGTTACCGCCATCCGGGGCGAGGATCGCGGTGTTAATCCCGATCAGCTCCCCGTTCAGGTTGACCAGCGCACCACCGGAGTTACCGCGGTTGATCGCCGCATCGGTCTGGATAAAGTTTTCATAGTTTTCCGCATTCAGGCCGCTACGGCCAAGGGCAGAAACGATACCGGAGGTGACCGTCTCACCCAGACCAAACGGGTTACCGATCGCCACGGTGTAGTCTCCGACGCGCAGCGCGTCTGAGTCAGCCAGCTTAATCGCCGTCAGGTTTTTCGGATCCTGAATCTGAATCAGAGCGATATCAGAGCGCGGATCTTTTCCGACCATTTTGGCGTCAAGCTTACGCCCGTCGCTCAACTGAACTTTGATGCTGCTGGCGTTATCCACCACGTGGTTGTTGGTGACGACATAGCCTTTGGCCGCATCAATGATTACGCCGGAACCCAATGCCATAAACTTCTGCTGCTGGCCGCCGCCGTTGTCATCACCCGCCCCGCCCTGGCAGAACGGTGAGCTCTGGAATGGCGAACCTTCCTGGCAGAACGGCGAGTTGTCACCGAAGAACTGCTGGAAGTTACGCGGCATGCGCGGCGTGTTGACGGTGGTGCTCCCTTCGACATTGATACTCACCACCGAAGGCATCACTTTTTCCAGCATCGGTGCCAGGCTTGGCATCTGTTGCGCAGTGGCTGCGGAAGAGACAGTCTCTGCTGCGCTGGCAGACAGAGGGGATAACGCTAAACCTAAACTCAGAGCCAGTGCACTCATTGCTAAAGTGGTTTTTTTCATGTTTCTTAATCTCGATTTACAGGTCACGCACAATTGCTGTGTATATCAGATTCGTTTCGACGCGCTTAGTTCCGGCATTAAGTTTCTGGAAAAAGTAAAAATTTATTGTCCGTCTTTACAAAACTCAGCCTTATTCCACTGCCATCAACTTGCGGTATTCATCCCAGGCATATAAGTCTGTCATTCCACTGATATAGTCCTGAATCAGGCGGCAGCGATAATAAAACTCCAGCACCGGCCATTCCGGCTGCTGCCGATCAAATTTACTGACCGACTCAACATACGCCAGCCGATGGCGCGGGGAAAGTTTATGGAATAGCCGGGATTCAATCGGTAAGCGGCGGACCCGCTCCTTTTCTACCAGCTCGCTGAACTCCTCCGCGGATAATTGTAGCAGCGGACGGTAGATCTCCAGCAGGCCGGTGATTACCCGATATCCCTGTAATTCCAGCTGCTCGACCTCAGGGTGGCTGAAGACATGGCGCATGGCGACATTTTTATATAACTCAAGCAGTTGACTAAAGCTACTGTCGTCTTCCAGTAGCGCATGATTGAATTCACCGTGATAAATCTGATCGATATTGTCGATAAAACGCTCAGCCGCATAGGGCACCAGTTTATTTAATGTATTGACGCGTAAATACATAAAGAACTGATCCTCAGTGCTGCGACTGAGGGAATTGGAGCGTGATTTCTCCCAGGCATTTTCCACCACCTGGGAAAATAAAGACCCTTTCTCGTGGTTGCCCCAGGCATCATAAAGATGCTGATAAAGCCCCTCGACGCTGAATATTCTTTTTTCTACCGCATCTTCCAGATCGGCCACACAATAGGAAATATCGTCTGCCGCTTCCATAATCCAGGTCAATGGAAAACGGCCATAGGGCGTGAGAGAAAGTTCCTGCCGGAGCCGCTCGATATACGCCTCTTCCGAGAAATAGTAAGCCCGGTTTTTTCATTAAGTAATTGTGCGTCTCGGGCGGGTCGCTCTGCCACCAGGCGGGGCGGGTATATTTCAGAATGCACCCCACCTGCGCCCAGGTGAGATTCATGCGCATCAGGGAGTGCACCAGACGGATACCCTGAGCATTGCCTTCAAAATTACACAGATCCTGACGTACCTTGCGTCGCAATCCGTTCAGCGTCTCTTCGCCTTCACGCAACCGTAGAGCCTGCACACTACAGCGATCGTCGCTCAGGGCTGGCTGGCAGCATCGGAGGGGAACAGGCGCTGGCGGAACCAGTCATTGATGGCGGCTTCGCCAAAATGACCGAAAGGTGGGTTACCGATATCGTGCATCAGGCACGCCATCTCAACGATGCTTTCAAACGGCCCGGTCAGCTCATCCAGCCCGTAGGCGTCCAGCAGGCGCTGCTCCTTGAGGCGGCTTAAGATCTCTTTGGCGATATAGCGCCCTACCTGCTGCACCTCCAGGGAGTGGGTCAGGCGGGTGCGCACGGCGGCGTTGCGTTCGAGGGGGAAAACCTGCGTTTTTTGCTGCAGGCGGCGGATCGCCGGCGAGTTGACGATGCGCCCGCGGTCACTTTCGAAGATCCGCAGGATCTCATGTTCGCTCTTTTTCCCCTGCGGAGAGCGGTACCGGCGGTGCCAGTTAATTTTGGTGCGAAAGTCGATTGGTGCCATGTGCTCCCCCGCGTGAGAATGCGTTTCCCCTGAAGCGCATGATAGACTATGCATCTTAACAAGGCACATCGCGAGTAAATCTATGAAAATCGGTATTATTGGAGCAATGGAAGAAGAAGTTACGCTGCTGCGTGACAAAATTGAGAACCGTCAGACCCTCTCTCTGGGTGGCTGCGAGATCTACACCGGCACGCTGAACGGTACTGAAGTTGCTCTGCTGAAATCGGGTATCGGTAAAGTTTCCGCCGCGCTGGGCGCAACCCTGCTGCTGGAACGCTGCAAGCCAGACGTGATCATTAACACCGGCTCTGCGGGCGGCCTGGCCTCCACCCTGAAAGTGGGCGATATCGTGGTTTCTGACGAAGCGCGCTATCACGACGCCGATGTTACTGCCTTCGGGTACGAATACGGCCAGCTCCCGGGCTGCCCGGCCGGTTTCAAAGCCGATGATAAGCTGATTGCCGCCGCAGAAAGCTGCATCGCGGAACTGAACCTCAACGCCGTGCGTGGCCTGATTGTCAGCGGCGATGCCTTTATCAATGGTTCCGTGAACCTGGCGAAAATCCGCCATAACTTCCCGCAGGCGATTGCCGTTGAGATGGAAGCCACCGCCATTGCCCACGTCTGCCATAACTTCAGCGTACCCTTCGTGGTGGTTCGCGCCATCTCCGACGTCGCGGATCAGCAGTCTCACCTGAGCTTCGACGAGTTCCTCGTGGTCGCTGCCAAACAGTCCAGCCTGATGGTTGAGACGTTGGTGCAGAAACTGGCGCGTGGTTAAGCTGCTCGTCAGGGCGCTTCTGGCGCTGTTTCTGCTGGCACCGGCGTGGCTTCTGGCCGCGCCGCGTGTTATTACCCTCTCCCCCGCCAATACCGAACTGGCCTTTGCCGCCGGGATCACCCCCATCGGGGTCAGCAGCTTTTCCGATTATCCCCCCGAAGCGGCAAAGATTGAGCAGGTCGCCACCTGGCAAGGCATGAACGTTGAACGTATCGTCGCCCTGAAGCCCGATCTGGTGCTGGCCTGGCGCGGCGGCAACGCGGAACGGCAGGTAAACCAGCTGGCCTCGCTCGGGATAAAAGTACAGTGGATCGATGCCACCAGCATTGAACATATCGCGCAGGCCCTTGGCGATCTTGCGCCCTGGAGTCCGACGCCAGACCAGGCCCGACAGGCCGCACAAAAAATGTTGACCGACTATGCCGCCCTGAAAGCGACTTACGGCACCCTGCCGAAAAAGCGGGTATTTATTCAGTTCGGCCAACAGCCGCTGTTCACGACCAGCCGGGGATCGCTGCAACATCAGGTAGTTGAACTGTGTGGCGGTGAAAATATCTTCGCGTCCAGCCGTGTCCCCTGGCCCCAGGTGAGCCGCGAGCAGGTGCTGGCGCGCCAGCCTCAGGCGATTGTGGTGGCCGGTTCTGCGGGCGATATTCCTAAAATAGAACAATACTGGCACAGCCAACTAAAAATACCGGTGATTGCGCTGAACAGCGACTGGTTTGAGCGAGCAAGCCCGCGTATTATCCTCGCCGCAAAACAACTCTGCTCTGCGCTGTCGCAGAGCCACTAATTTTCTCGAGGATCACGATGCTCGTTTATTGGCTGGATATTCTCGGCACAGCCGTTTTTGCGATCTCCGGCGTTCTGCTGGCCGGTAAATTACGTATGGACCCGTTTGGCGTGCTGGTGTTAGGGGTCGTCACCGCTGTGGGTGGAGGAACCATCCGCGACATGGCGCTCGATCACGGCCCGGTTTTCTGGGTCAAAGATCCTACCGATCTGGTGGTGGCGATGGTCACCTGCATGTTAACCATTATCCTGGTCCGTCAGCCGCGCCGCCTGCCTAAATGGCTGCTACCGGTGCTGGATGCGGTAGGCCTCGCGGTCTTTGTCGGCATTGGTGTTAACAAAGCTTTTATGGCTGGCACCGGCCCGATGGTCGCGATCTGTATGGGGGTGGTCACCGGCGTGGGCGGCGGGATTATCCGCGATATTCTGGCGCGCGAAGTCCCGATGATCCTGAGAACCGAGATTTACGCCACCGCCTGTATTCTGGGTGGGATCGTCCACGCCACGGCCTGGTACACATTTCAGGTTCCGCTGGAACAGGCGGCGATGCTGGGGATGGTGGTCACGCTGGGGATCCGGCTGGCGGCCATTCGCTGGCACCTGAAGCTGCCCACCTTTGCGCTGGATGATAACGCCAGGTCATAAAAGCAAAAACGGCAACCCAGGGTTGCCGTTTTTAATGTTTGCTCCCTCTCCGGTAAGGAGAGGGCCGGGGTGAGGGCACCCGGCCGCACAATTTAAATGCTGAACGACGAGCCACACCCGCAGGTGCTGGTTGCGTTCGGGTTGGTTACCACAAAGCGGGAACCTTCCAGACCTTCGGTGTAGTCCACCGCGCCGCCCACCAGATACTGCAGGCTCATCGGGGTCAACGACCAGCGCAACGCCCTGCTTCTCGATGGTCATGTCACCGGTCGTTAACCTGATCGTCAAAGGTGAAACCATACTGGAAGCCGCTGCAGCCGCCGCCGGTAATGTAAACACGCAATTTCAGCTCTGGGTTGTCTTCATCGGCAATCAGGTCTTTTACTTTTTTGGCTGCTGCTTCGGTAAACTGCAACGGCAGCGCTACGTCATCACTCATCTTATGCTCCCATGAATACTGCTAGTGGGTAAAAATCACCCAATTCTTGTTGCCATTATCTAATACCCTGGTAATTCATTCAAGTATTCTGCTTCGCCAGGGTACGGGCAAGAATGGTGGAGTATAGCGGTTTTCCGCCGAGGAACTGGGCTAATAGTGTGGCCCCCCAAGGCAGGTAATGATCATTGGCAAAATGAGCTGGTAATTGTCGGTCATCTCCAGCACCAGCACGAATCCCGGTCAGTGGCGCGCCGCAACGATGCCGCCAGCAGCGCCCCCCATTCCGGCGACGGCAAAGGTGCCCAGCCTCAAGATGATACGCCGGGAAGCCTGCGGCGGCGGCACCCATGCCACAAGGCCGTTCCCAGCAACGTACCCAACGCCAGCATCGGGGCAAAAATGCCACCAGGCGCGCCGGAGGAGAAGCAGAGTACGGTGGTGATCACCCCTGGAGATAAACATAAACAGCAACAGGCCGATGCTAAAATTACCCGCCGCCGCAATGGGGATCAGGCCAAAGCCACCGCCTGCCGCGTTAGGTTCGATAAAGCCCAGCACGCCGCACACGCCCCCCAGCAGGCCGCCCACCAGCACCCATTTGGTCGTATTGCCGCCGTGGATCCGCTGGAACATATCCTGAGCGCGAATAATAAGGGCATTAAACAGCGGGCCTACAATGCCAAAAATCATGCCGAGGATCAGATACAACCACAGCGTATTGACCGGCGCGTTGGTCAATTTACCGACCTCAATAACCGCCCCTTCGCCATTGAAAAGCCGGAAGACCAATGCTCGACATAATCACGCCGGTAAAGACCGCTTTAATCGAGATCAGGTTATAGCGAAACTGAGCCCGCATCTCTTCCGATAATAAACAGGATCCCCGCCAACGGGGCATTAAACGCGGCGGAAAGCCCTGCGGCGGCACCGGTTGCCAGCAGCGTATGGCGTGCTTCGGCGCTGCGCATCCTGAACAGATCGCTGACCATACGGCCAATATTACCGCCCAACTGTACGGTCGGCCCTTCTCGCCCAAGCACCATCCCCGCACCCAGCGTCCCCATTCCGCCAATAAACTTAACGGGAAGGACGCGCCACCAGCGAACCGGGCGCAGCTCTTCGAGCGCCCCTTCTATCTCAGGGATCCCCGAGCCGCCCCGCTTCCGGGGCGAATTTACGCACCAGAAAATAACCGACCATCGCCAACACAGCGGATAAACCAAACGCCAGGATCCAGACCAGCCCTTCACGATCGGCATAACCCGCAACGGTGCCGATACGCCAGTTAAGCACGGCATTGACGGCTTTTTCGAATGCGACGCCCACCAGCCCCGCCAGCGTGCCGACCACCGCTGCGCCCAGTAAAATTGCCAGCGGGTTTTGTCGCGATTGAGCAGCCGCCGGATGCTGATACGGGATCGCGCACGCGCAAACTGTTGTTGTTCAAATGAGGGAGAATCTGCTTTCATGGCCTGTTAATTTTCGTCATACAAATCGCCGCAGGGAGTTTACCAGAGACCGCCCGGCCGTCTTCGGAAAATTGCTTAACAATTGTTAATGCATTAATGGGGCAAAAATTTCATAACCTTCCACGAATCACTTAGAATAGCGGGCTTAATCATTTTATACGAGCCAGGAACCACGCCATGAGCAAGTCTGAAAACCTCTACAGTGCAGCCCGCGAGCTTATCCCTGGCGGTGTTAACTCCCCGGTCCGTGCCTTTACCGGCGTGGGTGGGACACCGCTGTTTATCGAACGTGCCGATGGCGCCTATCTGTACGATGTGGATGGTAAAGCCTATATCGACTATGTCGGCTCATGGGGGCCGATGGTGCTGGGTCACAATCACCCGGCCATCCGCAACGCGGTGATCGAAGCGGCGCAGCGCGGGTTAAGCTTCGGGGCACCTACCGAGATGGAAGTAAAAATGGCGGCGCTGGTAACCGAGCTGGTGCCGACCATGGATATGGTGCGCATGGTGAACTCCGGTACCGAAGCGACCATGAGCGCCATCCGTCTGGCGCGTGGCTTTACTGGCCGCGACAAGATCATTAAATTCGAAGGCTGCTACCACGGCCACGCGGATTGCCTGCTGGTGAAAGCCGGTTCTGGCGCGCTGACCCTCGGCCAGCCGAACTCCCCGGGCGTGCCGGCAGACTTCGCCAAACACACCCTGACCTGCATCTATAACGATCTCGATTCGGTGCGCGCAGCCTTTGAACTGAACCCGCAGGCGATCGCCTGCATTATCGTCGAACCGGTGGCAGGCAACATGAACTGCATTCCACCGCAGCCTGGCTTCCTGCAGGGTCTGCGGCGCTGTGCGACGAGTTCGGCGCGCTGCTGATTATCGACGAAGTGATGACCGGTTTCCGCGTAGCCCTCGCAGGCGCACAGGCGTACTACGACGTGGTGCCGGACCTGACCTGTCTGGGCAAAATCATCGGCGGCGGCATGCCAGTAGGGGCTTTTGGCGGTCGTAAAGAGGTGATGGATGCGCTGGCGCCAACTGGCCCGGTCTATCAGGCGGGTACGCTCTCCGGTAACCCGATCGCCATGGCGGCCGGTTTCGCCTGCTTAAACGAAGTGGCGCAGCCGGGTATTCATACCACCCTTACCGAGCGTACCACCCAGCTGGCAAACGGCCTGCTGGAGGCGGCTGAAGACGCGGGTATTCCACTGGTGGTGAACCATGTCGGCGGCATGTTCGGCATCTTCTTCACCGACGCGAAAACCGTGACCTGCTATCAGGATGTGGTGAAGTGCGACGTTGAGCGCTTCAAGCGTTTCTTCCACCTGATGCTGGAGGAAGGTGTGTATCTGGCACCATCAGCGTTTGAGGCCGGCTTTATGTCGGTTGCGCACAGCGAAGAGGATATCAATAACACCATCGACGCGGCACGTCGGGTGTTTGCGAAGCTCTGATAAGGTTGTTTGCGGGGTGCGGCCTGATGCCCTCACCCCACTCTTCTCCCACAGGGAGGGAGCAAATAAACCGCAGGCCGGGTGGGCGTTAGCCCCACCCGGCTTTTTTTATCGGCTCTGCTTGCGCAGCAGATAGATAAAGTAAGGCGCCCCGATAAAGGTGGACAACAGCCCCGCCGGGATCTGATACGGGAACAACACCATCCGGCCACACCAGTCAGCGAACACCAGCAATATTCCCCCCGTTAAGGCCGACATCACGATATGCGGCATCGTCCGACTGAACCCCATCATCCGCGCAATGTGCGGTGCCATCAGCCCGATAAAGCTCAGCGGCCCAATGGTCAGGGTGGCGGTGGCCGTAAGCGACGCCGCCAGCAACAGCAGGCCGATACGCGAGGCGCTCAGCGCCATCCCCACTGAACGTGCAGTGTCGCCCCCCAGCGGCAGTACTGTCAGCCAGCGACGACACAGCGGCACCAGGGCCAACAGGATAATCATCGCCACCCCCGTGCTCACTACCTGTTCATTCGTGGCGTTATAGGTTGAACCGGAAATCCAGGTCAGGATCTGCGCCATCCGCGGATCGCCGCTCGCCTGCAGCATCATCAGCAACATGGTGAAGGCGGTACTCAGCGCCATCCCCGCCAGCAGCATCCGGTGCGGCGAGAAGCCGCCCCGTCCGGCGGCAATCATGATGATCAGCAGCGTGACCGCCGCACCGATACTGCCCGCAGGCATCAGCCAGCCGAAGGCATTACCCGGCACGAAGAAGAGCATCAACACCACGCCGAACGCCGCACCGGAGCTGATCCCCAGCACTTCCGGGCTTGCCATCGGGTTGCCGGTCAGACGCTGGATAATGCAGCCCGCTACCGCCAGCATCACCCCGGCAATCAGCGCGGCAAAAATACGCGGCGCGCGCCACGGCAGCAGCTCATCAAGCATTGCCCCGCTCGCCCAGTGCCAGCCCTGGGCATCACGGCCAAACGCCAGCGCCGCAATCACCGCCAGCATCAGTACTGCGCCGCCCGCCAGAGCAAACCACAAGACATGATGACGCTCGGCGCTCACTTTATCGCCCGCGTTCATCGCCGGGGCGCTCATGCTGCGCAGACGTGGCAGCAGCCACAGCAGCAGCGGCGCGCCAATCAGCGCCGTGACCGAACCGGTCGAGACTTCCATCCATACCCGCGTCAGCCAGAGGATCACCTGGTCAGAGAGCCAGAGGATCAGGGCACCAATCAGCGGGGCGAGGATCAGCCGGGAGAGCAAACGGCGCGCCCCGAGCATTTTTGCCAGCAGCGGCGCGAACAGGCCGATAAAACCGATGATGCCGACCGCATTCACCAGCAGGGCGCTGATGACAATCGCCAGCGTCAGCGCCGCCAGACGGGCCAGCGACAGCGCCAGGCCGAGGTTGCGCGCCACGCCATCGTCCAGCCCCATCAGGGTAAGCGGACGCAGCAGCAGCAGGGTCAATAGCACGCCGCCGAGCAGCTGCGGCCACAGACGCTGGACGATGCTCCAGTCGGTTTGTGTCAGCGTCCCGGTGCTCCAGAGGAACATGCTCTGCAGCTGGTCATGATGGAAGATCACCAGCAGCTGGTTGACCGCGCCGCAGTAGAGGCTCACCACCAGCCCGGCGAGGATCAGCGTCACCGGCGAGAGGCGTTTACCCCAGGCCACGCCAAAGACAATCGCACCGACGACGCAAGCACCCACCAGCGCGGCAAACTGCGCCGCCAGTACGCCCGGGAGCGCCCACAGCGTGATAATCGTCATCCCCAGTTGGGCACCCGTCGCCACGCCAAGGGTCGTCGGCTCTGCCAGCGGGTTACGTAATACCTGCTGGAAGAGCACGCCCACCAGCCCAAGCCCTGCGCCCACCAGCAGCGAGATCGCCAGCCGCGGCAGCAGGCTGTAGTGGAACAGCATCTGTTGAATATTGTCGATATCGGGGGCGATTAAGGCACTCCCCCCACTGCGCGCGCGGCAGCGCCAGATTCAGGTTCCACCAGGTTAGGCCCAGCGCGACCACCACTAGCAGCGCCATCAGCAGCGCCGGGAAAAGGGTTATCCGTGACTTCATGCCTGGCCTCCCAGCGCGCTGTCCAGCACACGGGCAAAGTGCATCGCCGACAGGGTGGCGCCGTAAAACCACACCGCGGGCACGCGCTTGACGCGCTGCTGGCGGACAAACGGCATCGCCTGCCACAGCGGCGTCGCCATCAAGGTCTGCATCTCGCGCTCATTGCCATGATCGAAGCACAGCACATCCACATCACGGAACATGGCCAGACGGTCGATACCCACGGTGGTACTGCCCCAGAAGGTCATCTCCCCTTCCCAGGCGTTTTTAATCCCATAGCGATCCAGCACTTCCTGGAACAGGCAGTTGTTGCCAAACACCAGCATATGGCGGGCATCGAGCAGAGTCACCATCAGCAGCGGTCGGTCGCCACGGCCAGCAAAACGCGGTTTGTAGCTGTCGATCACGCTGTCAAAATGATCCAGATGCGAACGGGCAGCCGCTTCCATGTTCAGCAGCTGTGCCATCTCGGTTAAGGATTTGCGGGCGTTGGCCAGGGGTTTTTTACCGTCGCTAAAGGCGAATCCGCGCCCCGGCGCAATCCGCGCCAGCTTCTCTTCTGATGGCCCATACCCTGCCGACCAGACCAGGTACGACGGTTTCATCTGCGTGAGCAGTTCGAGATTGGGTTCGGTACGCAGGCCAATGTCGATCACCGTTTCCGGCAGCCGAGGCTCGTTCACCCACAGGCTGTAGTTGGGAATGTCGGCCACGCCGTAGGGGGTGACGCCAAGCGCCAGCAGCAATTCGACCGGCAACCATTCGAGGGCCACAATGCGATGAGGATCGACGGCGGCGGCGTGCGCCGTGCCCATTTTCCACAGCAGCGGCGAGAGGGCCATGGCCGTCAACAGACGACGACGGCTAATATGTGTTAACTCAGGCATCAATAGACAAAGCTCACCGGTGCCGCTCCGGCAGGATGCGGCAGGATCCCCATTGGGATCCCGTAAATGTGTTCCAGCGTTTCACTGCGCATCAGCTCGGCAGGCGTACCCTGGGCAATCATCTCGCCACCGCGCAGCGCCACCAGATAGTCGCAGTAACGCGCCGCCATGTTGATGTCGTGCAGCACCGCAATCACCGTCAGCCCACGCTGCTGGCTTAAGCGATGCACCAGCGCCAGCACGTCCACCTGATGGGCAATGTCGAGAGCCGAGGTCGGTTCATCCAGCAGTAAACAACGGCTGTCCTGCGCCACCAGCATGGCGATCCACGCGCGCTGGCGTTCGCCGCCGGACAGGCTATCCACCAGACGATGGGCCAGCGGCTTTAATCCTACCAGCGTAATCGCCTCTTCCACTTTCTCGCGGTCGGCCACGCCGAAGCGGCCTAATGCACCGTGCCAGGGATAACGGCCAATCGCCACCAGTTCGCGCACGGTCATACCTTCCGCCTGCGGCAGTTGCTGGGGCAGATAGGCAACTTTGCGGGCAAAGGCTTTGCTGTTCCAGCTCTCCAGCGGCTGTCCGTCGAGCAGAATGTCGCCCTCAGACGGCGGCTGATGGCGGCCAAGCATTTTCAGTAAGGTGGATTTGCCGGAGCCGTTATGGCCGATCAGACCCGTCACCTGGCCTGCGGGAAAGGTCAGCGAAAGCGGATGCAGCAGCGTACGTCCGGGAACGCGAAAGGAGATGCTATCGAGTGCAAAAGTGGTATCAGATTGCGGGTTGTTTTCCTGCATGTTAGCCAACTTAAGTAAAGAAAAGGGCACGAAAATCGTGCCCAAATTTAAAGATTAGAAACGGAAGGTTGCAGTCGCAACAACCTGGCGCTCCGCACCCCAGAAGCAACCATAGGTGTTGAAGCAGCTGGCGACGTATTCACGATCCAGCAGGTTGTTCACGTGCAGCGCCACGTTCGAGCCCGCCATGCCAACACGCGCCAGATCGTAACGGATCAACGCATCCATCACGGCATAGCTGCCTACCTTGAAGGAGTTCGCCGGATCGCCATAGCTGGAGCTGGAGAAGCGACCGCCAGTACCCAGCGTCAGGCCAGAGAGCGCGCCATCATAGAAGGTATAATCCCCCCACAGCGAGGCCATGTGCTCAGGCACCTGTGCCGGGGTGTTGCCTTTGTAGGTGGTGTCGGTGGTGTACTCCACGTCGGTGTAGGTGTAAGAACCCACGACGTTGACGCTGGCAGACAATGCCGCTTTGGCTTCAATTTCCACGCCACGCGCGCGGATCTCGCCACCTTCAACCGAGAAGAATGAATTTCCCGAAGGATCGGCCATCAGGTTGTTGGTTTTAGTCAGCTGATACAGCGCACCGGTCAGAACGATTGGACGATCGCTCGGGACATACTTCACGCCCACTTCGTACTGCTTACCTTTCGACGGGGCAAATGGCTTCCCTTGTGCATCAGTCTGGGAAGACGGCTCGAAGGATTCGCTGTAGCTGAAGTAAGGAGTAACGCCGTTATCGAACAGGTAGTTAACGCCGCCACGCCAGGTGAACTGGTTGTCATCACGTGATGCAGTGGTGCCTGCGACGCGGTTAATTGAGTCCTGATCGGCCCAGTCGTAACGACCGCCCAGGGTGACCAGCACTTTATCCCACTGCGCCTGGTCCTGGACGTAGAGACCGGTCTGCTGCTGCTTGTTCAGGATCTGATACGGGCCGGAATTAGCCGGGTTTTTCGAGCCGAAATCGAAATCGCTATAGACCGGGTTGTAGAGATCCAGCAGCGGGACGGAGGCGTCATAGCCGAACCAGGCGTTGATGTCATTACGCATGCGCATAAAGTCAACGCCGGTCAGCAGGATATGGTCAATCTCGCCGGTAGCGAATTTGCTCTGCAACTGGGTATCGACGGTGAAGTTTTGCAGCTTCTCATCGTCAACCACGTATTTACGCGCCAGGTAATGGCCTTTGTCCGCAGGTGACAACGCATTACACAGAGCGTTGCCACTGTTCGCTGCATCGGAGCACACCCCGTAGCCATAGACGCTGTTCTGTGAGGTTTTGTTCTCGGCAAAACGCAGGTTCTGACGCAAGGTGAAGGTGTCGTTGAATTCGTGATCGAAGCTATACCCGACCATTTTCTGGTTACGGGAATAGGTGTTGTTTTTCGCGCCTTCATTAAAGTCGGTCGGCAGGCGATCGCCGTTTGGCAGCGGATCAACCGTGCCCTCTTTCGGCAGCCAGCCGTAGTAACCTGTCTCCGGTTCGTTCTGGAAATAGGAGAGGAAGGTGAAGTTGGTTTTATCATCCGGACGCCAGGAGAAAGATGGCGCAATGGCATAACGTTGCTCGCCTTTACCTTCCTGCTGCGAATTGTTCGAACGCGCCAGGCCCGTCAGACGATAGGAGTAGACCCCGTCATCATCCAGCGCATCACTGAAGTCAAACCCGGTCTGGAACAGGCTGTCAGTCCCGGCCTTGAACTGGATCTCTTTCAGCGGCTCTGTCAGCGGACGTTTGCTGACCATGTTCAGCAGGCCACCCGGGCTGCTTTTACCGTACAGAACGGAGGTTGGACCGCGCATGACTTCAGCGCGCTCGATCATATAGGGGTCAATTACCGCGTCGTTATAGAAGTTGCCCTGCATCTTCATACCGTCGAGGTAGTTGTTCTGGCTTTGGCCCTCGGCAGCAAAACCACGAATAATCAGATAGTCATAGGTGTTTGACGCGCCGCGCGTGCCTACTGCCACCCCTGGCGTGTAGCTCAGTGCTTCTTTCACCGAGCGTGGCTGGTGCAGCGCCATCTCTTCCGCGGTCACCACGGAAATCGACTGCGGTACCTTCTCAATGGAGGTATCGGTCTTGGTCCCGGTGGCTGACTGGCGTGCCGCAATGGTCGCGGCCGGACCCCAGGCACTTTCCTGCGCAGCTGGTGCTGCGGTTACGGTGATGGTTTCTTCTTTTTTAGGGGTGTCAGCAGCCTGAGCGTAAGCAGACATGCCGCTAACCGCTGTGGCTACAACGACTGCGATTTTACGCAGCGAAGATTGCATTGGCTGAGCAGTTTTTGAATGCGCCATTGGTATGTCTCTGATGGAAGCGTGAATGATAACGTAAACGAGAATTATTATTATGACCGCAGCATATTATGCGAAACATTCACGGCATAGCAAGTGATATGCGGCCCTACAGGAATTGAGGGGTATAAGAATTAAACAATGGAAAATGCAGGGTTAATAAACGAGGGGTTTTACTGTTGAAGGGATGTTGAATTGAGGTGAAAAGTCCCTCTCCCGCAGGAGAGGGACTGATGATTAATTACCGCCGAACATATCCTTGATCCAGCCTGCGACACCGTCGCTGTCTTTCTTCTCATTCTGCTGCTGCGGCTGTTGTTGCTGCTGCTGCGGCTGCTGAGGAGAAGACTGCTCAAACGGGTTGCCCGTCGGCTCCGGTACTGGCGCCTGGCATAAGGAGTCCGGGTTCGCGGTCCAGACCGGAACGCTACGCATTCCGCCACCACACACGAAGTTACCCGACTCATCCACGCCCATGTTCACGATATCTTCCGGTGGCGTCAGGGTTAACGGAACCGGCGACTGGTTAGCCAGATAGCGCTGGTAAATCGACATCGCCCGCTGGCACCATACAGTTTCGTCGGCTGGTTGTTGTCGCGTCCTACCCAGGTGATCACCACTTCACGCCCGTCGATGCCCGCAAACCAGGTATCGACGTTGTTGTTGGTGGTCCCGGTTTTACCCGCCAGATGCAGACCCGGATACTTCGCGCCAAGCTGGCGACCGGTCCCGCGCTGCACTACCTGCTGCATGGTCCACAGCGTCATATACGCGGCCTGCGCCGGTACGGCACGCTCAGCCTGCGGGAAGCTCTGGTACAGCGGGGTGCCATCTTCGGCAATCACCGAACGCAGCGCAGAGAGCGGTGCACGGTTACCGCCGCTGGCGATGGTCTGGAACGCCTGCGCCACTTCGATCGGCGTCAGGTTCAACGCCCCTAACAGCATGGCCGGAACCGGATGCAGCTGATCTTTCGGCACTCCCAGCTTCAGCCAGGTATCGGTAACGGCTGGCAGACCCAGCGCCATCCCGAGGTTAACCGTCGGCACGTTCATGGAACGCGTCAGGGCATCCACCAGCATGACCTGGCCGCTGTACTGTTTGTCGTCGTTCTGCGGCGACCACACCTGTCCGTTTGGCTGGCGCAGGGCAATCGGAGCATCGGCAATCCAGGTGTTCAGACGATACTGGTTCGGCTGGCTTAACGCGGTGAGATAGGTCGCCGGTTTTGCCAGGGAGCCGATCGAACGGCGTGCCTGCATCGCGCGGTTGTAGCCCGCAAACTGCGGCTCTGCCCCACCGACCATGGCCCGCACTTCACCGGTGGTACGATCGACCACCACCATCGCGGTTTCCAGATCGCTTAGCTTACGCTGCTTTTTCAGCGCCGGAATGCCTTCCACCGCCGCTTTCTCTGCAGCGTCCTGCGCCACTGAGTCAAAGGTGGTGAAGATCTTCACGCCGGAGAGATCTTTAACTTTGTCGCCCAGCTTGGTTTGCAGCTCCTGACGCACCATCTGCATAAAGGCAGGCTGCGGGGAGATCACGCCGCCGCGCGGCTGAACGCCTAACGGACGCGCACTGAGCATGTCGTACAGCTCCTGGTCGATCACCTGCTGCTGTTGCAGCAGACGCAGCACCAGATTACGACGCTCCAGCGCCAGTTTCGGGTTACGCCACGGGTTGTAGATCGACGCCCCTTTCACCATCCCCACCAGCAGTGCCTGTTGGTCGAGGCTCAGCTCTTCCACCGGACGACCAAAGTAGTAGAGGCTCGCCAGCGGGAAGCCGCGGATTTCATTGTCGCCGCTCTGACCGAGGTAGACCTCGTTCATATACAGCTCAAGAATGCGATCTTTGCTGTAGCGGGCATCCATCAGCACCGCCATGTACGCTTCGTTGGCCTTACGCCAGTAAGAGCGTTCGCTGGAGAGGAACAGGTTTTTCACCAGCTGCTGGGTCAGGGTACTTGCCCCCTGCACCGTCCGTCCGGCAGTCAGGTTCGCCAGCACCGCACGGCCAATGGAGTACAGGCTGACACCATCATGTTCATAGAAGTGACGGTCTTCGGTCGCCAGCAGGGTATCCACCAGCAGATCCGGGAAACCGTTACGCGCGACAAACAGACGCTGCTCGCCGTTTGGCGAGGAGAGCATGGTGATCAGTCGCGGATCGAGACGGAAGAAACCGAACTGACGGTTGTTGTCCATGTTCTCGATGGTGTCGATATGATCGCCATCGAAGGTCAGACGCGCGCGCACCTGCCCCTCTTTACTGTCCGGGAAGTCAAACGGACGGCGGATCATCTCGATGCTTTTCGCCTGCACCGTAAACTCGCCGGGACGCGTCATCTTCGTCACCTGGCGGTACTGGGTGGCCTCCAGCAGCTTGACCATCTCGTTCTTGCTGATGGTCATTTCCGGCTCGAGGTTGACCATCCGGCCATACACCGCCGCTGGCAGCTGCCAGACTTTACCGTCGATACGGCTACGGATCTTCTGGTCCAGATAGACGCCGTAGATCGCCAGCAGGACGATGAAAACAATAAATAGCTTCAGCAGCAGCCAGAACCAGCCGCGTTTGCCGCGAGGTTTACCTTTTTTGCCTTTTCCTTTACGTGGCACGGGCGCCTCATCCTCATACTCATTATCAACGTCGTCATACTCCTCATCACTGAGGCGACGACGGCCTGCTTTTTCTTTCGCCGGACGCGAAGGTTTTCCTTTACGTCCTATTGGCTCGCGGTCATTCCCCGCCATGCTCTCTCTCCGCAACTATCAGGCGCAAGGGCCCGATTCTCAGTTCTTCCCCCTGATGGAGGAAGAAGAAATCTCTCAAAATTTACGCCCTCTCCTTGCAGGAGAAGGCCGGGATGAAGGCCTTAGCGCGCACCCGCGCCGTTACGAATACTTTTTCGTGCGCCGGGTTGGCGCGGTATTCGCCGGATCGTCCGGCCAGACATGCTTCGGATAGCGTCCTTTCATCTCTTTTTGCACCTCGCGGTAGCTTCCAGCCCAGAAAGCCCCCAGATCGCGAGTGATCTGCAGCGGGCGCTGGGCCGGTGACAACAGCTCCAGCACCAGCGGCACGCGGCCCTGGGCAATGGCAGGCGTGGTCGCCTCGCCAAACATCTCCTGCATCCGTACCGCCAGCGCCGGAGGATTATCTTCATGATAACGAATGGCTATCCGGCTGCCGGTCGGCACAGTGTAATGCCCCGGAAGCTCAGTATCCAGACGCTGACGTAACGACCAGTCGGTTAAGTTCTGTAACGCCACCTTAACATCCAGCGCTTTCAACGCGCGCAGGGAGTGTACGCCATGCATTTGCGGCAGTAACCAGTTTTCCAGATTGGCCAGCAGCGACGCTTCATCTACTGCGGGCCAGTCACACTCCGGCAGCCACTGCGCCGCGCAGTGCAGGCGGATTCGGTACTGCTCCGCCTCAGGGGTCCAGTTCAGCACGCTTAGCCCTTTATCACGGATGCCGTTGAGCATCGCCTGATGCAATTCCTCTTCCGACGGCTTCGCCAACGGCTTCACGTTCACCGTCAGGCGGCCAATCTGCGCCCGGCGAAAAGCCTTCAGCGTACCCTGGGCATCATCCCACTCGACGGTATCAGACTGCGTCACCAGGCCAGGGGAGGCAGTTATCAGGGCATCAATATCCACGGCTAAGCCCAACAAAATGCGGGCGTCCGGCGACTGGCTGCCCTGCAGCAGTGACGGCGCAATCAACCACTCGTGACGGGTCATGGCGTCATCGCTCTGCAGCATGGCCCCCATGCCGTTCGCCAGCTGGTAGCGGCCATCAAGCCCGCGACGGCGGGCAATCCGGTCGGGAAACGCTTTTGCCAGCAGCGCGGGGACGTGGTCGCTGTCCGGGGTGCCGCCGCGGTTGTTGAGGCGCGCATTTAACTGCCGGGCGCGCTGCTGCCACTCCGGCTGATTGCGTGAGAACGCCTGGGCCAGATCGCTGTTGCTGCCTCGCGGCGGCTGTTCAAGGATAGCCGCCAGTTTTGCCGCCGTCGCAATTTCGTCTTCACCCAAGGCGCTGGCCAGCATTGCCGCCAGCCGTGGATCGCTGCCGAGCTTCGCCATCTTCTGCCCGTGAGCGGTAAGTTGCTCCCCCGCCAGCGCCCCCAAGCTGGGTTAACAGGCGGCGGGCCGCAGCAAGGTTAGTCGCAGGCGGCAGATCCAGCCAGCTCAACTGCGCCGGATCCCGGCAACCCCACTGCAGCAACTCCATCAGCAATCCGCTGAGATCGCTTTGCAAAATTTCCGGCGTGCCCTGGGCTGCCGCGCGCTCGGCCTGCTCGAACGGTGTCAGATGCAGGCAGATGCCCGGTTCCAGTCGCCCGGCACGCCCGGCGCGTTGGGTCATCGACGCCTGGCTGACGCGCTGGGTCACCAGCCGGGTAAGGCCGGTGCGCGGATCGAAATTCGCTACCCGCTCCTGGGGCCGAATCCACCACCAGCCGGATGCCTTCAATAGTCAGACTGGTTTCCGCAATGTTGGTCGCCAGCACCACTTTGCGCTGTCCGGCCGGGGCGGGCAGGATCGCCTTACGCTGCTCGGTCAGCGATAGCGCGCCATACAGCGGACAGAGCACCACGTCACTGGCTACACGACGGGCGAGCTGCTCCTGCACGCGCTGGATCTCGCTAACGCCCGGTAAAAAGAGCCAGCAGCGAGCCAGGCTCCTGACGCAGCAGCTCGGCGGTCGCCACCGCCACCGCTTCGTCGAAACGCAGCTGCGCCGGTAGCGACTGATAGCGTCGCTCAACGGGAAAGGTGCGCCCTTCAGAAACGAGGGTCGGTGCCTCTGGCAGCAGACGCTGGAGCCGATCGTTATCCAGTGTCGCGGACATGATCAGCAGTTTGAGATCTTCACGCAGCCCCTGCTGGGACATCCAGCAGCAGCGCCAGGGCCAGATCCGCCTGCAGGCTGCGCTCGTGGAACTCATCAAGGATCACCAGCCCCACGCCGGTCAGCTCGGGATCGTGCTGCAACATCCGGGTCAGGATCCCCTCGGTGACCACCTCCAGCCGGGTATTCGCCCCCACGCAGGTTTCGGCGCGCATCCGGTAACCCACCGTCTCCCCCGGCTTTTCACCCAACAAATCTGCCAGCCGCTCCGCGACATTACGGGCGGCGATCCGGCGCGGTTCGAGCAGAATAATTTTGCCGTTAATTCCCCCCTGCGCCAGGATTTGCAGCGGCAGGCCACGTCGATTTACCCGCACCGGTGGGCGCAGTAAGCAGAACCTGGGGGGCGTGTTGTAACGCGAGGAGAAGTTCAGGAAGGACAGCGGCGACCGGCAACAAGGACACGAATGGCTCCAGAGGGTTAACTTTAGACGGCGTACATTGTAGCATCGCCACAATTCATTACCGAGTGCCCCGTATGTCTGAGTCGAAAAGGCTGTTTTTTGCCATTGAAATGCCTGCCGCAATCCAGCGCCAGGTCGTGCGCTGGCGCGCCGACCATTTTCGCGCCGGAAGCAGGCCGTCCGGTGGCGGCGGCCAACCTGCACCTGACGCTGGCGTTTTTAGGGGAGGTCAGCGACGAAAAAACGTCAGGCGCTGGCGGCCATGGCCGGCGTATCCGCCAGCCGGGGTTTACCCTGACGCTGGACGATGCCGGACAGTGGCTGCGCCTCCCGCGTGGTCTGGCTGGGTACGCGCCAGCCGCCGCGGGGATTATTGCAGTTAGCCAATATGCTGCGTGCCCAGGCGGCGCGCAGCGGTTGCTATCAAAGCCCGCAGCCATTTCACCCCCATATCACCCTGCTGCGCGATGCCAGCCACGCGGTTGCCATTCCGCCGCCGGGTTTTCATTGGGCGTTTCCGGTGAAGGAATTTGTCCTCTACGAGAGCCGTTTTGCTGGCGGGCGCACGCGCTATACGCCGCTCCAGCGCTGGACGCTTACCGAATAACAAGGGATCTGCATGCAGTTTACCCCTGCCCTACAACCCGCCACGCTGGTGCAGCGCTACAAGCGTTTTTTGGCCGACGTGGTGACGCCGGAGGGCGTTACCCTCACCCTGCACTGCCCGAATACCGGGGCAATGACCGGCTGCGCCACTCCCGGGGATACCGTCTGGTACTCCACCTCTCTCAATATCAAACGTAAATATCCTCATACCTGGGAAATAACCCAAACCGCCGGGGGAGAATATATTTGTGTCAATACGCTGCGCGCCAACCAGTTGGTGAAAGAGGCGATTAGTCTGGATTTAATTCCTGAACTGCGCGGCTACAATTCCTTAAAAACTGAAGTGAAATATGGTGCTGAAAACAGCAGAATTGACTTTCTGTTGCAGGCAGAGGATCAACCCGAGTGCTATATTGAAGTGAAATCAGTAACGTTAGCTGACAGGGATAATGGCTACTTTCCGGATGCGGTAACGCTGCGTGGGCAGAAGCATCTCCGGGAGTTGATTAGTGTGGCGGCAGAAGGCAAGCGCGCCGTGCTGTTTTTTGCGGTATTGCACAGCGCAATTGGAAAATTCTCACCTGCCCGCCATATTGACCCTAAGTACGCGCAACTGTTGAATGAGGCACAAAAGCAGGGGGTAGAGTTTTGGCTTATAAAGCGGAACTTTCTGCCGATAATATAACTCTGAGATCCGCTCTCCCCGTCACGTTATAAAAGGGGTTGAGCGTTGTTTATTAAGTGTTCTGGTCGTGGTGCGCAAATACGCTTTTCCTCACAGGCTTGTCAAGTTGTTACGTTTAGATAATTGCCTTACGGAAAAGCATCTGCTATTTATAGCGGCCTGATTTTTCCCCCAACACGGGGATCGATAGTGCGTGTTAAGGAGAAGCAACATGCAAGAAGGGCAAAACCGTAAAACATCGTCCCTGAGTATTCTCGCCATCGCTGGGGTGGAGCCGTATCAAGAGAAGCCGGGCGAAGAGTATATGAACGAAGCCCAGCTGTCGCACTTCAAGCGAATCCTTTGAAGCATGGCGTAATCAACTTAGGGATGAAGTCGATCGCACCGTTACGCATATGCAGGACGAAGCCGCTAACTTCCCGGACCCGGTAGACCGTGCCGCCCAGGAAGAAGAGTTCAGCCTTGAACTGCGTAACCGTGACCGCGAACGCAAACTGATCAAGAAAATTGAAAAGACGCTGAAAAAAGTCGAAGACGAAGATTTCGGCTTCTGCGAGTCCTGCGGTGTCGAGATCGGCATTCGTCGTCTGGAAGCCCGTCCAACAGCCGACCTGTGTATCGACTGCAAAACGCTGGCAGAAATCCGCGAAAAACAGATGGCCGGTTAATTCCGACCCTGTCATAACGCTATCACAGGCGGGAGTCTTCTCCCGCCTGATTACTTTCTGCGCTGTGTATTATGCCTGCTGACTATATTGGGCGCTTCGCGCCATCCCCCTCTGGCGAACTGCATTTTGGCTCGCTCATTGCCGCACTTGGCAGTTATCTGCAAGCCCGTGCCCGACAGGGTATCTGGCGTGTACGTATCGAAGATATTGACCCCCGCGTGAAGTTCCCGGTGCAGCAGAGACTATTCTGCGTCAGCTGGAACATTACGGGCCTGCACTGGGACGGCGACGTGCTGTGGCAGTCGCAGCGTCACGATGCCTATCGCGAACGCCTGGCCTGGCTGCACGCCCAGGGACTCTCTTATTACTGCACCTGCACCCGCGCGCGCATTCAGAGCGTCGGCGGCGTCTATGACGGCCATTGCCGCACCCTGCATCACAGCCCGGAAAACGCGGCGGTGCGCGTGGTGGCAGCAGCACCCGGTGACCTGGTTTACCGACCAGCTACAGGGCGAACTCCATGCCGATCCCCGGCTGGCGGGCGAGGATTTCATTATCCATCGGCGCGACGGGCTGTTTGCGTATAACCTGGCGGTCGTAGTGGATGACCATTTTCCAGGGAGTAAATGAAATTGTTCGCGGTGCCGATCTGATCGAACCCACCGTGCGGCAGATTTCGCTCTACCAGCTATTTGGCTGGCCGGTGCCGGACTATATCCATTTGCCGTTGGTGGTGAATGAAAAAGGGATGAAACTCTCGAAACAGAATCATGCCCCGGCATTACCGACAGGCGATCCTCGCCCTGTTCTTATCAATGCTTTACAATTTCTAAACCAGGATGTAACACATGAGTTGGCAGGATCTGCGAACCGAGGAATTACTGGCAAAAGCGGTCTCCCGGTGGTCGCTAAACCGCGTGCCGAAAATCCAGCATTCTCAAATGCGTCTCGCTGAGCTATGATTAGCCGCTATTTTTTGTCCTGAATTCTGAAACACACACTACCGAGGTGTACTATTTTTACCCGAGTCGCTAATTTTTGCCGTAAGGTGCTGAGCCGCGATGAGAGCATGGCGGAAGACGTCATTGTTCAAAATACGATGTCGGTTATTCCGCGCGAGCAGCATGCTATTTCCCGCAAAGATATCAGTGAAAACGCCCTGAAGGTCCTTTATCGCCTGAATAAAGCCGGCTATGAGGCCTATCTTGTTGGTGGCGGGGTGCGTGACTTACTGCTGGGCAAAAAGCCAAAAGATTTTGACGTGACCACCAGCGCCACCCCTGAGCAGGTGCGTAAATTATTCCGTAACTGCCGCCTGGTCGGTCGTCGCTTCCGCCTTGCTCACGTCATGTTTGGCCCAGAAATCATCGAAGTCGCTACTTTCCGTGGTCATCACGAAGGCACCCCATCAGACCGCACGACCTCTCAACAAGGTCAGAACGGTATGCTGCTGCGTGACAACATCTTTGGCTCTATCGAAGAAGATGCCCAGCGTCGCGATTTCACCATCAACAGCCTCTATTACAGCGTGGCTGACTTTACCGTTCGCGATTTCGTCGGCGGCGTGCCGGACCTGAACGCGGGTCTGATCCGCCTGATCGGCAATCCGGAAACGCGCTACCGTGAAGATCCGGTGCGCATGCTGCGCGCCGTGCGCTTTGCCGCCAAGCTCGATATGCGCATCAGCCCAGAAACCGCCGAGCCGATCCCGCGCCTGGCAACGCTTATCAACGATGTGCCACCGGCGCGTCTGTTTGAAGAGTCGCTGAAGCTGCTGCAGGCGGGCCATGGTTTTGCTACCTATCAGCTGCTGCGCGAATACAGCCTGTTCCAGCCTCTGTTCCCGACCATCACGCGCAACTTCACCGAAAAAGGTGACAGCGCCATGGAACGCATCATCGATCAGGTGCTGAAGAACACCGATAACCGCATTCAGAACGATATGCGCGTTAACCCGGCGTTCCTTTTTGCCGCGATGTTCTGGTATCCGCTGCTGGAAACCGCGCAGAAGATTGCCCAGGAAAGCGGCCTTGCCTATTACGATGCCTTTGCGCTGGCCGCCAACGATGTGCTGGATGAAGCCTGCCGCTCGCTGGCTATCCCGAAACGTATTACCACGCTGGTGCGTGATATCTGGCAGCTTCAGCTGCGGATGTCCCGCCGTCAGGGTAAACGTGCCTGGAAGTTAATGGAGCATCCAAAATTCCGCGCAGCTTACGATCTGATGGCCCTGCGTGCCGAAGCGGAAAACAACCGCGAACTGCAGCTTCTGGTGCAGTGGTGGGGTGAGTTCCAGGTCTCTGCACCACCGGCGCAGAAAGACATGCTGGGCGAGCTGGATGAAGAGCCAGCGCCGCGTCGCCGCCATCGTCGTCCGCGCAAACGCGCTCCACGCCGCGAAGGCGCAGCATGACGCTTGCGTACATCGCTATCGGCAGCAATCTGGCCTCTCCGCTGGAGCAGGTGAATGCTGCCGTTCAGGCGCTGGGCGACATCCCGCAGACCCGCGTCGTCGCCCTCTCTTCGTTTTACCGCACTCCCCCGCTAGGCCCGCAGGATCAGCCCGACTACCTGAATGCCGCCATCGCGCTGGAAACCGTGCTCAGTGCCGAAGCGCTGCTGGACAACACCCAGCGCATCGAGTTGCAGCAGGGGCGTGTGCGTAAAGAAGAACGCTGGGGACCGCGCACGCTCGACCTAGACATCATGCTGTTTGGTGATGCGCAGATCCACACCGAGCGTCTTACGGTGCCGCATTACGATATGAAACGCCGCGGCTTTATGCTCTGGCCGCTGTTTGAAATCGCCCCTGACCTCACCTTCCCCGACGGCGAACATTTAAGCGCCCTGCTGGCGCAGTTGAACGCCGAAAAACCTGCCCACTGGTAACACGAAATTTTTAATTATTAACCCTGAAATATTTGTGGTTAATCGGTTACCTAAAATCATTGTTCCCTCGAATGTTACTGTTAGAATGCGCAAAGATTCGCTTTGGGCTATCAGGAAACAGTATGAAACCAACCACCATCGCCACCTTGCAGAAATGCAAACAGGACAAGCAGCGCTTCGCCACTATTACCGCCTATGACTACAGCTTCGCCAAACTTTTTGCCGAAGAGGGCATTAACGTCATGCTGGTTGGCGACTCGTTAGGGATGACGGTCCAGGGACATGACTCCACCCTGCCGGTGACGGTAGACGATATTGCTTATCACACCCGGGCGGTGCGCCGCGGAGCGCCCGCCTGCCTGCTGCTCGCCGACCTGCCGTTTATGGCTTATGCCACACCGGAGCAGGCGTTTGAAAATGCCGCCACGGTGATGCGCGCCGGGGCCAATATGGTCAAAGTGGAAGGCGGCGCCTGGCTGGTTGAGACCGTACGCATGCCTCACCGAGCGCGCGGTGCCGGTCTGCGGGCCATCTCGGATTAACCCCGCAGTCGGTGAATATCTTTTGGCGGCTATAAGGTGCAGGGGCGCGGCGACGCCGCCCAGACGCTGTTTGATGACGGCGCTTCGCCCTTGAAGCCGCGGGAGCACAGCTGTTGGTGTTGGAGTGCGTGCCGGTCGCACTGGCAAAACGTATCACCGACGCGCTGACGATCCCGGTGATTCGGCATTGGCGCCGGTAACGTTACCGATGGCCAGATCCTGGTAATGCATGATGCGTTTGGTATCACTGGTGGGCACATCCCGAAATTTGCGAAGAATTTCCTTAGCGGCGCCAGCGACATCCGCGGCGCGGTCAGGCAGTATATTGCCGACGTTGAATCGGGGTGTTTACCCGGGTGAAGAACACAGTTTCCAGTAAGGAGTCTTGTCGTGCTAATCATTGAAACCCTGCTGCTGCTGCGCCAGCACATTCGCCGTTTGCGCCAGGAAGGTAAACGTTATCGCGCTGGTGCCTACCATGGGCAACCTGCATGACGGCCACATGAAGCTGGTGGACGAAGCCAAAAGCCCGCGCCGATGTGGTGGTGGTGAGTATTTTTGTTAACCCGATGCAGTTCGACCGTGCCGACGACCTGGCGCGCTACCCGCGCACGCTGCAGGAAGACTGCGAGAAGCTGAAAAAGCAGTAAGGTGGATTTCGTCTTCTCCCCGGCCCCAAACGATGTCTATCCGAAAGGCACGGAAGAGACCACTTTTGTCGACGTGCCGGGTATCTCTACCATGCTGGAAGGGGCCAGCCGTCCGGGTCACTTCCGCGGCGTCTCGACCATCGTCAGCAAGCTGTTTAACCTGGTGCAGCCGGATATTGCCTGCTTCGGTGAGAAAAGATTTCCAGCAGCTGGCGCTGATCCGCAAAATGGTGGCCGACATGGGCTACGACATCGAGATCGTTGGCGTGCCGATCGTGCGGGGCCAAAGATGGCCTGGCGCTGAGTTCGCGCAACGGTTACCTCACCGCCGAACAACGTAAAATCGCCCCGGGGCCTGTACCAGGTGATGAGCACCATGGCGACCCAGCTGAAAAGCAAAGAACTGAACAGCGAAGAGATCGTGGCTCTGGCGGAACAGGCGCTGAACGATCGGGGGCCTTCGGGCTGACGATGTGCAGATCCGCGATGCTGACACCCTGCTGGCGCTCCTCGTCTGACAGCAAGCGCGCGGTGATCCTGGTGGCCGCATGGCTCGGCCAGGCGCGCCTGATTGACAACACTGTAGTTGAACTGGCTCAGTAAGCACTGAGCATAACCATGCTAACGGATTAGTTTTCCTCCGCCCCTTCTTCGGGGAGGGGATACGATAAAGAGTTAAGGTAACGTCATGATTCGCAAAATGCTGCAAGGTAAGCTTCACCGTGTGAAAGTCACGCAGGCCGATCTGCACTATGAAGGCTCCTGCGCGATCGACCAGGATTTTCTCGACGCAGCGGGTATTCTTGAAAACGAAGCCATTGATATCTGGAACGTGAGTAACGGCAATCGTTTCTCAACCTATGCTATCGCGGCTGAACGTGGTTCTAAAATTATCTCCGTCAACGGTGCGGCAGCGCATTGTGCCAACGTGGGTGATATTGTCATCATCGCCAGCTTTGTCATGATGTCCGATGAAGAAGCACGCCGCTGGCAGCCAAAAGTCGCCTACTTTGAAGGTGATAACGACATGAAACGTACCGCGAAAGCGATTCCGGTTCAGGTCGCCTGATCGTTATCCTTGCGGCTGATTACTGATCAGCCGCGACATCGTCTCTAACGAGTCCGTTCTGAGCACATATAAGCGCTTCAGCAGGAATGGATTATCCCCCGGTTTCACCTCCCCTTCACCGTCGTCACCGCCAGATGAAAGCCCGCGTCGTTGGCCGCTTTAACCGCGTTATCGTTATAGCCGCCGAACGGGTACGAGAGATACAGCACGTGCGGGTTGAATTGCGCCAGCGCGCGACGGGAGTGTTTAAAATCCATCAGCACGTTCTGGTAGGTGCGGCTCAGCAGGATGGGATGACGGTAGTTATCCACCCCGATGCAGAAAATGGGTGTGTGACTGGACGTCAAACACATCCTGGATCTCGCGCAGCTCGGAAATGCTCATAAACTGTAGCGATCGGGGGTCCCACTTCAGCGGATGGGCTTTGATCCGCGAGGAGATAATAAACGCCGTGGCGTGAAAACCGTACTGCTTCAGGATCGGCCCAGGCGTAGCGGCTGACCGACTTCAGGCCGTCGTCAAAGGTGATCACCACCGCGCGAGCCGGCAGGTTCATTTTGTTACGCACATAGCCTTCCAGCTGGTACATCGTCAGGGTGGTGTAAACCCTGATCGCGCAGCCAGGCCATCTGGTTATTGAAGGCGCGCACGCTGGTGGTGGTTGAGGTATGGCGAAAACGGGTGTTCTCTTCGTCCCGCAGGATATGGTGATAAGTCAAAACCGGCAGACCGTTATCTTCCTGAGCGTCCAGGCTGCTGACCCAGGCCAGGCGGTTGGCGATGCGGATTTGATACCAGGTCTGGTTAAGCCGGTCCTTCAGTTTGCTGAGGATCGGATAACGCAGATTGTCCGCCAGGGTGCCGAACGGCGCGCTTCCGGCATTGGGCGCGTTATAGACCGGCGTATCCTTCCAGGTGATCAGGTTCTGGTTGCTGAGCGGCTTGTTCAAATCGCCCAGGCTGTCCTCCACGCGCTGTTTGCCCTGCACTTCGCCGAGATGACCTTTGTCGATAAAGCCCGTGCCAAAGCCAAAACGGAACTCATAGTAATCCGCGGCGGTAGGCACCACTGCAATGATTTGTCCGGCACGCACGTTGCCGACGGTGACGACATTATTGCCCACCTGCGCCCAGATGGCGGCATCTTCGGTGGTTTGCATATAGCGGGGCGGGAGCCCTGGCTGGCTGAGCAGACTGGCAGACACGCCGCCGGAAACCAGCAGCAAAAACAGGAGACAAATACGCGAGAACATAGGGGTTTATTCAATACGAAAATCGGACGCCATTGTAACAAAAAGCGGCAGCAAAACCCATGATTAATATTTCTACAGCTCGTGAAGCAGGACAAAGGGCGGGTTTTTCTGTTGCTGATGCCACAGGCTGCTCACTTCCGGTGCGCCGCGGGCCACGATGGTCTCGCGAAAGCCGATGCTGTCGGTGATCTCCCGCAGAGGGTACATCAACTCCAGCAGTGGATAGCTTATCCCGGATAATTACTTCGCAGTTGGCATGCTTGTGGCTGAGCAGTGCCGCCGCACGATAAGGGGCTGCGCCGGAGATATCGGTCAGGAAAATCACCCCGTCACCACTGTCGGCCCGATGCTGGGCATCGCACAGCATACGGCTGAGCATATTGCAGCTTAATCCGCGCCAGAAATTGACACCTGGCACTGTTCCAGCGGCCCAAACCGGACGGCGAGTTTATCCGCCATCTCCTGCGCATGTTCATCATGGCACGTGATTACCCAACCCAGCATCGTCACCTCTCATCAGAAAGGGGTAGTCTAACGGAGTCAGGAGAGTACGGGGGTGATAAGCGTCAATAAAGCGGCCCGGCAACAGAGTGCCGCCGGGCCTGAGGATCAGCTGCGCAGTCCGCGTCCACGCTGGATCAGGTTCCAGCACAGCAGATAGAAGGCCACGATGAAGATCACCAGCACGCCGACGGTGGTTGCCAGCGGTACGTCGGAAATGCCAAGGAAGCCAAAGCGGAAACCGCTGATCATATAGACGATAGGGTTCAGGTGTGACAGCCCCTGCCAGAACGGCGGCAGCAGCGTCAGGGAGTAGAACACCCCGCCGAGGTAGGTCAGCGGCGTCAGGACGAAGGTCGGGATCAGGCTGATATCGTCAAAGGTTTTGGCGAATACCGCATTCAGCAGACCGGCCAGCGAGAAGAGCACCGCCGTCAGCAGCAGCGTCAGGCCCGACGAAGAGCCAGGAGTGAACCTGGAACGGCACAAAGAACAGCGAAATCGCCGTGACCAGCACACCGACACACAGGCCGCGCGCCACCCCGCCGCCGACCGTAGCCCGCGATGATAACCGTGAGTGGGCACCGGCGCCACCAGCAGCTCTTCAATGTTGCGCTGGAACTTGGCGCTGAAGAACGACGAGGCCACGTTGGCGTAGGCGTTGGTGATCACCGCCATCATGATCAGGCCGGGCACGATAAACTGCATGTAGGTGAAGCCATGCATCTCACCGATCCGCGAGGCCAATCAGGTTGCCGAAGATAATAAAGTTAGAGAGTCATGGTGATCACCGGCGGCACCAGGCGTCTGGATCCAGATGCGCATGAAGCGGTTGATCTCTTTGGCCCAAATACTTTTCAGCGCCACCCAGTAAAGCTGCATCATGCCTGATCTCCTTGTTTCTCATGGACCAGCGAGACGAACAGCTCTTCCAGTCGGTTTGCTTTGTTACGCATACTTAATACCTGAATCCCCTGCTGGCTCAGTTGGCTAAAGACGCTGTTGATCCCCTGGCTCGCGCAGAACTTCCACTTCCAGCGTTGACGTATCAACCAGCCGGTACTGATAGCCTTCCAGCTTCGGCAGCGCGCTTTTGGGCCGCCAGATCGAGAATGGAAGGTTTCTGATTTCAGCTTGGAGAGCAGGTTCTTCATCGAGGTGTTTTCCACCAGCTCGCCGTGCTGAATGATGCCGATGTTACGGCACAGCATCTCGGCCTCTTCCAGATAATGGGTGGTGAGAATGATAGTGGTGCCTTTATCGTTTAAATCCTTTCAAAAAGCCCCACATCGAGCGGCGAAGTTCAATATCCACCCCTGCGGGTCGGTTCATCGAGGATGAGCAGTTTTGGTTCGTGCATTAACGCACGGGCAATCATCAGACGACGCTTCATACCGCCTGACAGCATCCGCGCACGTTCGTTGCGTTTTTCCCACAAATCGAGCTGTTTGAGGTACTTTTCGCTGCGCTCAACTGGCATCTTTACGCTCCACGCCGTAATAACCCGCCTGGTTCACCACAATCTGCTGAACGGTCTCAAACGGATTGAAGTTGAACTCCTGCGGCACCAGCCCAGCTGGCGCTTGGCGTTCACTACGTCTTTTTTGCAGGTCGTAGCCAAACACGCTCAACCCGACCGGAGGTTTTGTTCACCAGCGAGCTGATGATGCCGATGGTGGTGGATTTACCCGCCCCGTTAGGCCCCCAGAAGCGCATAAAAATCACCGGCTTCTACTTTGAGATCTATCCCGCGCAGCGCCTGGACGCCGCCCGGGTAGGTTTTTTTTAGTTGCTCAAGCTCAAGTGCAATCGCCATGAATTAGACTACCTATAGTTCTGACACACGTTGTGTGGTTTCATAAAAAGTCGAGTTACCCCTATATTAGCGCAACGCAATCACTCGGTTACAGGCCGTTAACCTCTATGAACGACATAGATACACTCATCAGCAATAACGCACTATGGTCAAAGATGCTGCTGGAAGAAGATTCCGGATTTTTTGAGAAACTGTCTCAAGCGCAGAAGCCACGCTTTCTGTGGATTGGATGTTCCGATAGCCGCGTTCCGGCTGAGCGTCTGACGGGCCTCGAACCGGGTGAACTCTTTGTACACCGTAACGTCGCCAACCTGGTGATCCACACCGACCTGAACTGTCTGTCCGTGGTGCAGTATGCGGTTGATGTGCTGGAAGTCGAACACATCATTATTTGCGGCCACTACGGCTGCGGCGGCGTACAGGCGGCGGTAGAGAACACGGAACTGGGTCTGATCGACAACTGGCTGCTGCACATTCGTGATATCTGGTTCAAACATAGCTCACTGCTGGGGCAAATGCCGCAGGAGCGTCGCCTGGATACCCTGTGTGAACTGAACGTAATGGAACAGGTATACAACCTGGGCCACTCCACCATTATGCAATCCGCCTGGAAGCGCGGGCAGAAAGTGACGATCCACGGCTGGGCGTACGGTATTCACGATGGCCTGCTGCGCGACCTGGAAGTGACCGCCACCAACCGGGAAACCCTGGAACAGCGCTACCGTCGGGGCATCTGTAACCTGACTCAGAAGCACGAAAACCACAAGTAAGCCTGCAAAAAAGCCGGGCGGTGCCGAGGTAAAAGCAAAACGGCAACCCGGTTGCCGTTTTTTTGGCTTTGCTCCCTCTCCCTGTGGGAGAGGGCTGGGGTGAGGGTATCAAGCCGCACCCAACTCGTTTACTCGTCCAGCAACACCACTTTGCCGATATACGGCAGATGACGGTAGCGCTGCGCGTAGTCAATGCCGTAACCCACCACGAATTCGTCCGGGGATTGGAGAAGCCGACATACTCCACGGGAACCTGAACTTCACGACGGGTCGGTTTGTCCAGCAGGGTACAAATCGCCAGCGATTTAGGGCCACGCAGGCTGAGAATTTCGCGCACCTTCGACAGGGTGTTACCGGAGTCGATGATGTCTTCAACAATCAGAACATCTTTGCCGCGAATATCTTCATCCAGGTCTTTAAGGATTTTCACATCACGAGTCGTCGACATACCGCTGCCATAGCTGGAGGCGGTCATAAAATCGACTTCATGGGAGACCTGCACTTCGCGGCAGAGATCGGACATAAACATGAAGGAACCGCGTAACAGACCCACCAACACCATCTCGCTGCCGCTGTCTTTATAGTGTTCGGTGATCTGACGACCGAGTTCGGCGATACGCGCTTTGATTTCCGCTTCCGGGATCATCACTTCAACAGTATGTTTCATTTTACTAACCGTATGTTTTTATAACGAATTTCTCAATGCCGATGGCTTCACGTCCGGCATCGCTACATAAGCCCTGAAGTATACCAGCAAATGGATCCGCCTGGCGCATCTGTTCATAAAAGCCAGATTTGTGATTCCGATCACACTTGTTAAGTCCTATAATTAATTGCTATCAAAAAATTAACAAACTTAAAGAGTACTTTTTTATGGCGGAAACAAAAGTTCAACCTTCACGGTTACTCGTGAAGCTAACAGCGCTGTTCGCAGCCTTATGCGGGCTTTACCTGCTAATAGGTGGAGTCTGGCTGGTAGCCATTGGGGGTTCCTGGTACTACCCGATTGCTGGCGTAGTGATGCTGGGTGTCGCCCTGATGTTATGGCGCAGTAAACAATCGGCACTGTGGCTTTATGCCGCCCTGCTGCTTGCCACGATGATCTGGGGCGTCTGGGAGGTCGGCTTCGACTTCTGGGCCTTGACCCCGCGTAGCGATATTCTGGTCTTCTTCGGTATCTGGCTGATCCTGCCTTTCGTCTGGCGTCGACTGTTCGTGCGTTCCGGCGGGGCGGTGACTGCTCTGGTCGTGGCGCTGCTGATCAGCGGTGGCATCCTGACCTGGGCGGGTTTCAACGATCCGCAGGAAGTAAAAGGTACACTGAGTGCCGACGCTACCCCGGCGGCAGCCATCTCTGAGGTCGCAGATGGCGACTGGCCTGCCTACGGTCGTAACCAGGAGGGCCAACGTTACTCGCCACTGAAGCAGATCAATGCCGATAACGTACACAAGCTGAAAGAGGCCTGGGTATTCCGTACTGGCGATCTGAAGTTGCCGACCGATCCGGGCGAACTGACCAACGAAGTTACCCCGATTAAAGTCGGCAACATGCTGTATCTCTGTACCGCTCACCAACGCCTGTTTGCACTGGATGCGGCTACCGGTAAAGAGAAATGGCACTACGATCCGCAGCTTAAACCTAACTCCTCGTTCCAGCACGTAACCTGTCGTGGCGTCTCTTACCACGAAGCACGTGCAGATAATGCCAGCCCGGAAGTCATTGCTGATTGTCCGCGCCGCATTATGCTGCCAGTGAACGATGGTCGCCTGATTGCCCTCAACGCTGAAACCGGCAAGCTGTGCGAAACCTTCGCCAACAAAGGTATCCTGAATCTGCAGACCAACATGCCGGATCAAACGCCGGGTCTGTATGAGCCAACTTCTCCGCCGATTCATCACCGATAAAACCATCGTGATCGCCGGGTCGGTAACGGATAACTTCTCTACCCGTGAAACCTCCGGTGTAATCCGTGGTTTTGACGTTAACACCGGTAAGCTGCTGTGGGCCTTTGACCCGGGTGCGAAAGATCCAAACTCCATCCCGTCGGATGAGCACACCTTTACCTTCAAACTCACCGAACTCCTGGGCGCCAGCCGCCTATGACGCGAAGCTGGACCTGGTCTATCTGCCGATGGGCGTGACCACGCCAGATATCTGGGGCGGTAACCGCACACCGGAACAGGAACGTTATGCCAGCTCCGTACTGGCGCTGAACGCCACCACCGGGAAACTGGCATGGAGCTACCAGACCGTTCACCACGATCTGTGGGATATGGATCTGCCGTCCCAGCCGACGCTTGCTGACATCACCGTTAACGGCCAGACCGTACCGGTAATCTACGCCCCGGCGAAAACCGGTAATATCTTTGTACTGGGATCGTCGTAACGGCCAACTGGTCGTGCCGGCACCGGAAAAAACCGGTTCCGCAGGGCGCAGCGAAAGGCGATTACGTTACTAAAAACCCAGCCGTTCTCTGATCTGAGCTTCCGTCCGAAGAAAGATCTCAGCGGGGGCAGACATGTGGGGGTGCCACTATGTTTGACCAGCTGGTGTGCCGCGTGATGTTCCATCAGCTGCGCTATGAAGGCATCTTCACACCGCCGTCCGAGCAGGGCACGCTGGTGTTCCCGGGTAACCTGGGGGATGTTCGAATGGGGCGGTATCTCGGTGGATCCAAACCGTCAGGTGGCAATTGCTAACCCCGATGGCGCTGCCGTTTGTGTCGAAGCTGATCCCACGTGGCCCAGGCAACCCAATGGAGCAGCCGAAAGACGCTCAGGGTACAGGTACAGAGTCCGGTATTCAGCCGCAGTACGGCGTGCCGTATGGCGTGACGCTGAACCCGTTCCTCTCTCCGTTTGGCCTGCCGTGTAAACAGCCTGCATGGGGTTATATCGCAGCAACGGATCTGAAGACCAATCAGGTCGTCTGGAAAAAACGTATTGGTACGCCACAGGACAGCATGCCGTTCCCCGATGCCGATCCCGGTGCCGTTCAATATGGGTATGCCGATGCTGGGTGGCCCAATCTCCACCGCCGGTAACGTGCTGTTCATTGGCGCGACTGCCGATAACTACCTGCGCGCATACAACATGAGCAACGGTGAGAAACTGTGGCAGGGTCGTCTGCCTGCGGGTGGACAAGCCACGCCAATGACCTATGAGGCCAATGGTAAGCAGTTTGTGGTGATTTCCGCAGGGGGTCACGGTTCGTTTGGTACGAAGATGGGCGACTACATTGTTGCCTACGCCTTGCCTGACGAGAAGTAAAAGCAAAACGGCAACCAGGGTTGCCGTTTTAAAGCTCCAGGCCCGGTAGGCGTTAGCGCCACCGGGCTTTTTTATACGGTGAAGCCGAGCATCATCCCCGTATCTTCATGCTCTAACAGATGACAGTGCGCCATATAGGCAAATTCTTTCGGCGCAGCATGATCGAACTTCACTAATACCTCGCTTACCCCGCCCTCAACGCGCACCGTATCCTTCCAGCCCGCGCGATGCACCGCTGGCGCTTTGCCGTTTTCCGCCAGGATGCGGAACTGGGTGCCGTGAATGTGGAACGGGTGCAACATCATGTCGCCCTCCCCTGAGATCACCCAACGCTCATACTGCCCTTTGGTGGCCGCGAACTGCGGGGTATGCATGTCGAAGGCCTGGCCGTTAATGCGGTTGCCGTTATGGAAATCAAACGCATGCATGCTGTGATCCATCACGCCCATCTTGCCGTGATCCATCTTGCCGTGGTCCATCTGACCATGCTCCATCTGGCCGTGGTCCATACCTGCCATTGCCTGGTGCCCGTACTTTTTCATTAATGCCTGCATGCCCATCATGTCCAGCATCGGATCCATCGACAGCAGCAGCTTCCGCTGGGTCAGCCCCTCAAGTGATGGCAGAGCCGGCAGGGTGGTCAGCGTATCCGGCAATGTGCCCGATGCGGTCACCAGCAGCGGCTGAATGCGCAGCACCGGGTGTGGTTTATCGAACGGTGCCACGGCCATCCCCATCTGGCTGATCGGCAGGGTCACCAGGTCAAACGCCTTGCCGTCGCTGATATCCACCAGCACCTCAAAACGTTCGCCCATCAGCATCGGCAACTCGGTCACTTTCACCGGCTCCGCCAGCAGCCCTCCGTCACTGGCGACCACATACAGCGGGCGTTTATCGCTGGCGGCAAAGTTAAGCGAGCGGGCGTTACAGCCGTTGAGCAGGCGCAGACGCAGCCAGCCTTTCGGGGCATTGTGCTGCGGGTAAATCGCGCCGTTGGCCAGCAGCGTGTCACCAAACCAGCCCCACCGCGGCGCTCATCACATCCAGCTGATAGTCAATCTGCCCGTCGGCAGTAAATTTTTTATCCTGGACAATCACCGGTACATCGTCGATGCCCCACTGCTTTGGCAGACGCAGCAGGCGACTTTCGTCATCCTCAATCAGCACCAGCCCGGCGAGTCCCATCGCCACCTGATGCCCGGTTTTCCCATGCTGATGGGGATGGAACCAGCAGGTTGCCGCTTGCTGGTCCGGGGTAAAGGTCACCGTCCGCTGGCCGCCGGGTTTAATGATGCCATGCGGGCCACCGTCCACCTCGCCCGGCACTTCCAGACCATGCCAGTGGACGGTGGTCTCTTCATTGAGGGTGTTGTGGATAGTTACGGTCAGCGCTTTTCCCTTGTGTAGCTGAATGGCCGGGCCAAGCAGATTGCCGTTGTAGCCCCAGGTGGTGGCGTTGTGCGGGCCAAAGGTAGTTTTACCCGCCTGCACCACCAGCTTCACCTGATTACGCGCATCGGGCGTCAGTAAATTGGGGATTGGCAGAACGGGACGCTCGGCCGCAAAAGCGGCGCGACTCCACAGCGGCAGGGCACTGGCGACACCCAGTGCAGCAGAATATTTTAAAAAATCACGGCGTTGCATGTTCATCTCCGTATTCGCAGCATTCGATGAGATGAGCATAAACCCTCCCCCTTGCCGGAAGGTCAAGAAAAGCAGAGAGAATAAAGATCGTCGCACCGGCGGGAAGTGTGCTAACGTTGAATTTCCGTGACGTATTGGTAGAAGCAATGAAGACGTTTTTCCGAACAATTCTGTTCAGCACCCTGATGATGAGTTGCGCAAACAGCTATGCGCTGAGTGAAAATGAAGCCGAAGACATGGCGGATTTAACGGCGGTGTTTTGTATTCCTGAAAAACGACTGTGGCTACCAGAATTTACCTAACGGCCAGATCCGTCGCGCGCTGGTCTTCTTTGCTCAACAGAACCAGTGGGATCTGAGCAACTACGACAGTTTTGATATGAAAACCCTCGGTGAAGACAGCTACCGCGATCTCAGCGGCATCGGCATTCCCACAGCAAAAAAATGTAAAGCTCTGGCTCGCGATTCACTGAGCCTGCTCGCCTACGTTAAGTAACTCCCCCTCCCGATGCCCTTTTGCTGAATTGATGACCGTGCAACCACGGTCATTGTTAGCTATGATGTTGCGCCTGTTTTAAGCGGGTGTTAACAAAGGAGGTATCATCCCATGGCCGAAAAGAAAATGTGGCATGAAACGCTGCATGACCAGTTTGGACAGTACTTTGCCATTGATAACGTGCTCTATCATGAGAAAACCGATCATCAGGATCTGATCATTTTCGAAAACGCGGCTTTTGGCCGGGTAATGGCGCTGGATGGCGTGGTGCAAACCACCGAGCGTGATGAGTTCATCTATCATGAAATGATGACTCACGTACCGCTGCTGGCACACGGCAATGCAAAACATGTGCTGATCATCGGCGGTGGCGACGGCGCCATGCTGCGTGAAGTCTCCCGCCACAAAACCATTGAAAGCATTACCATGGTCGAGATTGACGCTGGCGTCGTCTCTTTCTGCCGCCAGTATCTGCCCAATCACAACGCCGGAAGCTACGACGATCCGCGCTTTACGCTGGTGATTGACGATGGCGTCAATTTTGTTAACCAGACGACGCGCACCTTTGATGTTCATCATCTCTGATTGCACCGATCCGATTGGGCCAGGCGAAAGCCTGTTTACCTCGGCGTTCTATGAAGGCTGCAAACGCTGCCTGAACCCCGGCGGGGTCTTCGTCGCCCAGAACGGCGTCTGCTTCCTGCAGCAGGATGAGGCTATCGACAGCCACCGTAAGCTGAGCCATTACTTTACTGACGTCAGCTTCTACCAGGCGGCGATCCCCACCTATTACGGCGGCGTGATGACCTTTGCCTGGGCAACGGATAATGAAGCCCTGCGTCATCTCTCCACCGGTATCATTCAGGCCGCGCTTCCAGCACGCAAATCTGACGCTGCCGTTATTACAATCCGGCCGTCCATTACCGCAGCCTTTGCCTTACCGGCAATATTTGCAAGAGGCTCTGAGGGGGTGAATGAATTGAAAAAGCTAAAACTGCATGGCTTTAACAACCTGACCAAAAGCCTGAGTTTTTGTATTTACGATATCTGCTATGTTAAAACGGCGGAAGAGCGCGATGGTTATATCGCCTATATCGATGAACTCTATAACGCCAACCGACTGACCGGAGATCCTGTCAGAGACCTGCTCCATCATCGGGGCCAATATCCTGAAATATCGCGCGACAGGATTATGAACCCCCAGGGGTGCCAGCGTCACCATTCTGGTCCAGTGAAGAGCCGGTTGACCCGACGCTTATCGACCACAGTGAGCATCCCGGCCCGCTGCCGGAAGCGGTCGTTGCCCATCTCGATAAGAGCCACATCTGCGTACATACCCTACCCGGAGAGTCACCCGGAAGGCGGGTTATGTACTTTTCGTGCCGATATTGAAGTATCGACCTGCGGCGTCATCTCCCCCCTCAATGCGTTGAACTACCTGATTCATCAGCTTGAGTCGGATATCGTCACCATCGACTATCGCGTGCGCGGATTTACCCGTGATATCAACGGTATGAAGCACTTTATCGATCATGAAATTAACTCGATTCAGAAACTTCATGTCTGAAGATATGAAATCGCTGTACGACATGATGGATGTGAACGTGTATCAGGAAAAATATCTTCCATACCAAGATGCTGCTGAAGGAGTTCGACCTGAAGCACTACATGTTTCCATACCCGGCCGGAAGATTTAAGCGAAGATGAGCGTAAGGTCATCACGGACCTGCTGTGGAAAGAGATGCGCGAAATTTACTACGGCCGCAACATTGCGACCGTATAAGGCATCGGTGGGAGCAAGGATGCTCATGATTTTATTTCTGTTTCAGGAAGTCACGGTAGGCCGCTACCACCTGAAGGAAATCCTCTACGCCGCACAGCGACAGGCTCTCCTCATCGTAGTAATTCATCCCCTCTTCCATCTCGTCGGCCGGAAAACTCCAGCTGGTTGGCGCGAACCATGACCTCTTCGCCGTCCATCCATAACGTGTATTCATGTCCAGCGCGTTGCCAGGATCGTTCACTGCCTTTCACGGTGCGCGCAGCCTGTTCCACTTCATCGAGCAGGCTCAGGTTCTCTTTCACTTCCTCATTGAACCAGTGACCGACCACCTCATGGCCCATCGACATACGCACTTTTCACCACACCGGTGATATCACGCAGAAATTCGTAATCCATAGTATTTTCCTCTGCAAAGCCCTTGATGTAATTATCGCAGCACAGGGGAAGAAAAAAAGCGTAACGCGTGAAGGAATGAAAATAAAAAACCCACCGCGGTTGCGATGGGTCTTGCAGGCCCGGTAAGCGTAGCGCCACCGGGCGATTGCGTCTCCAGAGAGACGGTTTTGCGGCTTATACTGCGGTCTGGAAGATCACCCCGTCAGCCTTCTCAGTGTACTGAGAGAGCTGATCGAAGTTCAGATAGCGATAAGTATCTACCGCGGTCTTATCTACCTGCGCCACAAAGGTCTGGTACTCTTCCGGCGTTGGCAGTTTGCCAATCAGTGCCGCAACCGCCGCCAGCTCCGCAGAGGCCAGGTAGACGTTAGCACCAGTACCTAAACGGTTCGGGAAGTTACGGGTCGAGGTAGACACAACGGTCGCACCGTCAGCCACGCGCGCCTGGTTACCCATACACAGGGAGCAACCCGGGATTTCAATACGCGCCCCGCTCTTACCAAACACGCTGTAGTAGCCCTCTTCGGTCAGCTGCGCCGCATCCATACGGGTTGGCGGAGCCACCCACAGACGGGTCGGCAGTTGGCCTTTGTGGGTATCCAGCAGTTTACCGGCAGCGCGGAAGTGGCCGATGTTGGTCATGCAGGAGCCGATGAACACTTCGTCGATCTTGTCGCCCTGTACGTCTGAGAGCAGACGTGCGTCATCAGGATCGTTCGGTGCACACAGAATCGGCTCTTTGATGTCGGCCAGATCGATGTCGATCACCGCCGCGTATTCTGCGTCAGCATCGGCTTCCAGCAGCTGTGGATCCGCCAGCCATTTTTCCATGCCCTGAATACGACGCTCCAGGGTACGACGGTCGCCGTAGCCTTCAGCAATCATCCACTTCAGCAGCACGATGTTAGAGGTCAGATACTCTTCGATTGGCGCCTGGTTCAGCTTAATGGTACAGCCCGCAGCAGAACGCTCAGCGGAAGCATCGGTCAGTTCGAACGCCTGCTCCACTTTCAGATCCGGCAGACCTTCGATCTCGAGGATGCGGCCAGAGAAGATGTTTTTCTTACCTTTCTTCTCAACGGTCAGCAGGCCCTGTTTGATCGCGTACAGCGGGATCGCGTGCACCAGATCGCGCAGGGTGATGCCCGGCTGCATTTTGCCTTTGAAACGCACCAGAACGGATTCCGGCATGTCCAGCGGCATGACGCCGGTCGCAGCGGCAAAGGCCACCAGACCAGAACCCGCCGGGAAGGAGATCCCAATCGGGAAACGGGTATGGGAGTCACCGCCGGTACCGACGGTATCTGGCAGCAACATACGGTTCAGCCAGGAGTGGATCACGCCATCGCCCGGACGCAGGGAGACACCGCCACGGTTCATGATGAAGTCTGGCAGCGTGTGGTGCGTGGTGACATCAACCGGCTTCGGATAGGCCGCGGTGTGGCAGAAGGACTGCATCACCAGGTCAGAGGAGAAGCCCAGGCACGCCAGGTCTTTCAGTTCGTCACGGGTCATTGGACCGGTGGTGTCCTGAGAGCCAACGGAGGTCATCTTCGGCTCGCAGTAGGCACCCGGACGGATACCGGCTACGCCGCATGCACGGCCAACCATTTTCTGCGCCAGAGAGTAACCACGGTTGCTTTCGGCCACGTCTTTCGCCTGACGGAAGACATCGCTGTGCGGCAGACCCAGCGCTTCACGCGCCTTGGTGGTCAGGCCACGGCCGATGATCAGCGGGATACGACCACCAGCACGTACTTCGTCGATCAGTACGTCAGTTTTTCAGCTCAAAGCTTGCCAGCAATTCGTTGGTTTCGTGGTTACGGACTTCGCCTTTGAACGGGTAAACGTCGATCACGTCGCCCATGTTCAGGTTGTTCACGTCCACTTCGATTGGCAGTGCGCCAGCATCTTCCATGGTGTTGAAGAAGATAGGGGCAATTTTGCCACCGAGGCACAGGCCGCCGCCGCGCTTGTTCGGCACGTGCGGGATGTCATCGCCCATAAACCACAGCACGGAGTTCGTTGCGGATTTACGGGAAGAACCGGTACCAACCACGTCACCGACGTAAGCCAGCGGGAAACCTTTCTGCTGCAGGGCTTCGATCTGTTTGATCGGGCCGACAACACCCGGCTGATCCGGGACAATACCTTCACGGGCGTTTTTCAGCATCGCCAGCGCGTGCAGTGGGATATCCGGGCGTGACCAGGCATCCGGGGCCGGAGAGAGGTCATCGGTGTTGGTTTCGCCTGTCACCTTAAAGACGGTAACGGTCATTTTTTCCGCCAGCGCAGGGCGGCTCAGGAACCATTCGGCATCTGCCCAGGACTGCATTACCTGCTTCGCGTAGCTGTTGCCCGCTTTCGCTTTCTCTTCTACGTCGTAGAAGTTATCGAACATCAGCAGCGTGTGGGACAGTGCTTTAGCGGCAATAGGGGCCAGCGTGTCGCTGTCCAGCGCATCAATCAGCGGATGAATGTTATAGCCACCCTGCATGGTGCCGAGCAGTTCAATCGCTTTTTCAGGGGTAACCAGTGGGGAGGTTGCTTCGCCTTTGGCAATCGCAGCAAGGAAACCGGCTTTAACGTAGGCGGCTTCATCGACGCCTGGCGGTACACGGTTGATCAACAGATCTAACAGGAATTCTTCTTCGCCTTTAGGCGGATTCTTCAGCAGCTCGACGAGCCCAGCCATTTGGGTAGCATCTAAGGGTTTGGGTACAATTCCCTCGGCGGCACGTTCTGCTACGTGCTTACGGTATTCTTCTAGCACGGACGGTTCTCCTCGCTCTCATTGTCATATGCGGCCGGCGTTCTCTTCACGCTCCTGTGGAGACAGCAGTTTGTAGGGTAAATGCCCGATACCGCGTCGGGCAGCATAGCAGGATTTTCACACAGTGTTAATCTGTTTACAAAAAAGCAACATTGAATTGTTTGCTGAATCGTTAAGCATGGTGTAGCGGTCATTTAAACTCACGCAAACCCGTTAATCCGTTGTTACTGGCGGGGAAGTTTCATCTTTTCGGCACACCAAAGAATCTCCCCGTTGTCTTTTTTATCATCAGATATACTCTGTGTAATAAATACTCACACTCTTTTTCCGGCCATTCGGAACGGTTCCCAGTTTAAGTCAAAAAAGTCACACCCGGGTGCATATACTCGCGGCAACGTAAACGCCTTACGGCCTTGCTCTCCCCGGAGTCTTATTATGAAGTTGCCCATTAAGCCTCATCTGCTTGCTCTCATATGTAGTGCCGGGCTGTTTGCCGCCTCGGGTGTGGTCTACGTTAATAGCCGCACAACCGAGACCCTCACTCAGCCATCGCCCCCGTGCAGCCCGCCCCGACAGCGCAAACCGCCCCGGCGGCTGTGGCGCATGCGCCGGTGACCTACACCGCAGCGCAAATCGATCAGTGGGTCGCCCCGGTCGCCCTCTACCCGGACGCCTTGCTGTCGCAAGTTTTAATGGCCGCAACCTATCCGGCGAACGTGATACAGGCGGCGCAGTGGTCGCGGGATAACCCCCCGTATGCAGGGCGATGCCGCGGTTCAGGCCGTCGCGGGGCAGCCCTGGGATCCGAGCGTTAAATCGCTGGTCGCCTTCCCGCAGCTGTTGTCGCTGATGGGGGAAAACCCGCCATGGGTACAGAATCTCGGGGATGCGTTTCTCAATCAGCCGAAGGATGTGATGGACTCTGTCCAGCGCTTACGCCTGCTGGCGCAGCAAACCGGCGCGCTGCAATCGACGCCGCAGCAGACGGTGACTACTGTGCAAAAAACTGCAACGGCGAAACCCGCTTCATCGACTACGGCCGCCAGCTCAGCCCCAGCCTCAACGCCCGCGCCAACGGTGATCAAGATTGAATCAGCCGATCCGCAGGTCGTGTATGTTCCAACCTACAACCCCAGTACGGTTTATGGCACCTGGCCTAACAGCAGTTACCCGCCGGTCTATCTGCCGGCCGCCTCCGGGGGAGCAGTTTACCGACAGCCTGGTCAAAGGGCTTGGCTTCAGCCTCGGGGTAGCCACCACCTACGCCATCTTCAGTAATATCGACTGGGATGATGACGACTGGGATCATCACCACCATGACGGGATCACCACGATGGCTATTCGCGGAACGGCGATAACAACATCAATATCAACGTCAATAACTTCAATAAAATCAGTGGAGAGCATCTGGATCCCAACCACGGCTGGCAACATAATCCGGCCTATCGCGGCGGCGTGCCCTACGCCAACAGCCAGTTGAACAACCGTTACCAGCAGAACAATACCGCGGAGCGCCGGACCGTCAATCACAGCCTTACTACGCCGCAAGGAGCTGTGAACCGCGACGCCCAGCGTCAGGCGGCTATGACGCAGATGGAGCGTTCAACGGGTAAAAACCTCTCCCGGACGGCGCATCCGGCCACCCGTGACGGCCAGCGCCAGGCAGCAAGCCAGCAGTTGAACCAGATCTCCCGGCGCAATAACTACCGGGGATACGACAACGAGCGTCCACAAACGGTGAAACGGGGCCAGCAATGCCCAGCGCGATGCCCAACGTACGGCGGCACATCAACAAACCGTCCACAAGGTGCAGGCCCCGCAACGGGCGACGCAGACGCACCCGCGCGCCAACGCCCTCAGCGGCAACGACAGCCGTTCCGCCAACTGGCAGGCGCAGCAGCAGCGTGGGATGCAAAGCCGTGAGCAGTTGGGCCGCCATCTGGAACAACGCAGCGACGGCAGAGCACAGATATCTGAACGCCTGGGCGGCGGTGAGCACCGTGAATTACGGCATCGTTAAGGAAGAGGACAATGAAAAGTAAATTACTCAGCGGAATGATGTTGTTCATGGTATCGACCGGTGCCTTTGCCCAACACTATTTCAGCACGCCTGAACAGGCGACCGATGCGCTGGCGAAAGCTATCAACGAGCAGAATGACAACGCACTCAGCAACCTGCTCGGGAGAGGACTGGCGTACCTTTTTACCGACTGATGGCATTGACCCGGAGGCCGTGGATCGCTTTAAGCGTGACTGGCAGGTGAACCATCACACGGTGATCGACGGCGACATGGCCTGGCTCATCGTGGGAGAGTACCACTGGCAGTTGCCTGTCCCGGCGGTAAAACGCGCCGGAGGCCTGGCAGTTTCGACATGCAGGCAGCCAAAGAGGAGATCCTCACCCGCGAAGTGGGCCGTAACGAGCTGGCCGCCATCGAAGCCCTGCACGCCTACGTGGATGCGCAGGACAGCTATTACGCCCTCACCTCGCAGTATGCCCAGAAAATTGTCAGCAGTGAGGGGCAAAAAAGATGGGCTTTACTGGCCGGTAAAACCCGGCGAAGCCCCCAGCCCGCTTGGTCCGGCCTTTAGCCCGAAAGCGCCAGGCCAGGGGTATCACGGCTACCATTTCCGTATCCTGCCGGACAGCAAATCAGGCTTTGCAATGATCGCCTGGCCGGTGAGCTACGGCGAAACCGGGGTGATGAGCTTTATGATTAACGGTGAGGATCGGGTCTGGCAGGGCCAATCTGGGCGAGCAGTCAGCGGAGGAAGCAAAAGCGATACCGACCTTTAACCCGGACGATCGCTGGCAGCGGGTGGCGCAGTAGGGGTTTGCAGAATAAAAAAAAAGCGGCTCATGAGCCGCTTTTTTATTGCCGGAAGAAAATTACTTCTTCTTCGCTTTCGCGTTTGGCAGGTCGGTAATGCTGCCTTCAAACACTTCTGCCGCCAGGCCAACAGACTCGTGCAGAGTCGGGTGAGCGTGGATGGTCAGCGCGATGTCTTCAGCGTCACAGGGCCCATTTCGATCGCCAGACCGATCTCACCCAGCAGCTCGCCGCCGTTGGTGCCGACAATCGCACCACCGATCACACGGTGAGTCTCTTTGTCGAAGATCAGTTTGGTCATACCATCTGCGCAGTCGGAAGCGATAGCACGGCCAGAAGCAGCCACGGGAAGGTGGCGGTTTCGTAGCTGATGCCTTTCTCTTTCGCTTCTTTCTCGGTCAGACCAACCCAGGCAACTTCTGGCTCGGTGTAGGCGATAGATGGGATCACTTTCGGGTCGAAGTAGTGCTTCATACCGGCGATAACTTCTGCGGCAACGTGGCCTTCGTGAACACCTTTGTGCGGCCAGCATTGGCTGACCGACGATATCGCCGATAGCAAAGATGTGCGGCACGTTGGTGCGCAGCTGCTTGTCAACGCGGATGAAACCACGGTCGTCAACTTCCACGCCCCGCTGCAACCTGCATCCAGGTTTTTTACCGTTCGGTACACGACCGATCGCTACCAGCACCGCGTCGTAACGCTGTGGTTCTGCAGGGGCTTTTTTGCCTTCCATGGAAACGTAAATACCGTCTTCTTTCGCTTCAACGGCAGTCACTTTGGTTTCCAGCATCAGGTTGAATTTCTTGCTGATGCGTTTGGTGAAGACTTTAACGATGTCTTTGTCAGCAGCCGGGATAACCTGGTCGAACATTTCAAACCACGTCAATCTGTGAACCCAGCGCATGGTATACGGTGGCCCATTTCCAGACCGATGATACCGCCACCCATAACCAGCAGGCGTTCAGGAACGGTTTTCAGCTCCAGCGCATCGGGTGGAGTCCCACACGCGTGGATCTTCATGTGGAATGAACGGCAGTTCGATCGGACGGGAACCCGCCGCGATGATTGCGTTGTCGAAGTTGATCACGGTTTTGCCGTTCTCACCTTCCACTTCCAGGGTGTTTGCCCCGGTAAATTTACCCAGACCGTTTACACTTTCACTTTACGGCCTTTGGCCATACCTGCCAGACCACCGGTCAGCTGAGTGATAACTTTCTCTTTCCAGGTACGAATCTTGTCGATATCGGTTTTCGGCTCGCCGAAGACGATACCGTGTTCAGCCAGCGCTTTGGCTTCTTCGATAACTTTGGCTACGTGCAGCAGCGCTTTTGAAGGGATACAGCCGACGTTCAGACAAACACCACCGAGGGTGTTGTAACGTTCTACGATGACGGTTTCCAGACCTAAATCCGCGGCACGGAATGCTGCGGAATAACCTGCCGGGCCTGCCCCAAGTACTACGACCTGAGTTTTGATTTCTGTGCTCATCATGACCTCTTAATTTATACCCGTCGTCCACCGGGTCGTTCTATCCGCTCGCATTTTACAAAATTGTTAACAATTTTGAAACAACAAACGGCTCACGAATTTTTGCTTTCGCCAATAACCTCACGAACAGCATGAGGTTACCAGAAAAAAGCCGGCCGTCAGGCCGGCTTTTCTATTACATCACCAGGCGGCGAATGTCGCTCAGGGTGTTGTTGATGATGGTAATGAAGCGGGCACCATCAGCACCGTCGATCACGCGGTGGTCGAAGGAGAGAGAAATTGGCATCATCAGACGCGGCATAAACTCTTTACCATTCCACACAGGCTCCATCGCAGACTTGGAGACACCGAGGATCGCCACTTCCGGCGCGTTCACAATCGGGCGCGAAGTGGGTAGTACCCAGGCCGCCGATGCTGGAGATAGTGAAGCAGCCGCCCTGCATTTCGCCGGCAGTCAGCTTACCATCACGCGCTTTCTTGGAGATGGTGGTCAGTTCGCGAGACAGCTCAGTGATGCTCTTCTTGTTCACGTCTTTGAAGACAGGAACAACCAGACCATTTGGCGTATCAACCGCAACACCGATGTTGATGTATTTCTTCAGCGTCAGCTTCTGGCCATCTTCAGACAGGGAGCTGTTGAAACGTGGCATCTGCTCAAGCGCAGCAGCAACGGCTTTCATGATGAAGACCACTGGGGTGAATTTCACGTCCAGTTTGCGCTTCTCAGCTTCGGCGTTCTGCTGTTTACGGAACGCTTCCAGATCGGTGATATCCGTTTTGTCGAAGTGCGTAACGTGCGGGATCATCACCCAGTTACGGCTCAGGTTCGCACCAGAGATTTTCTGGATACGGCCCAGTTCCACTTCTTCGATTTCACCGAACTTGCTGAAGTCGACTTTCGGCCATGGCAGCATGCCCGGGATACCGCCACCGGTGGCAGCAGCAGGTGCCGCTTCAGCGCGTTTCACCGCGTCTTTCACGTAAGCCTGAACGTCTTCGCGCAGGATACGACCTTTACGGCCAGTTCCTTTCACTTTCGCCAGGTTTACACCGAATTCGCGCGCCAGGCGACGAATCAGCGGGGTGGCGTGAACGTAGGCGTCGTTCTCAGCAAACTCAGATTTGCCTTCTGCTTTCGCAGCAGGGGCAGCAGCAGGTTTCGCAGCCTGAGCCGGTGCAGCAGCAGGTGCCGGAGCAGCAGCAGCCGGAGCCGCGGCAGGCGCAGCGCCTTCCACTTCGAAGACCATGATCAGAGAGCCAGTAGACACTTTGTCGCCGGTGCTGATTTTGATCTCTTTAACGGTACCGGCGAATGGCGCAGGAACTTCCATAGAAGCCTTGTCGCCTTCAACGGTGATCAGTGACTGTTCAGCAGCAACTTTGTCGCCCCACTTTCACCATCACTTCGGTCACTTCAACTTCGTCACCGCGATGTCCGGGACGTTAACGTCCTTCGCACCGCCAGCCGCAGCTGGAGCAGCAGCAGGTGCCGGAGCAGCCGCCTGAGCCGGGGCAGCAGCAGGTGCAGCACCCGCCACTTCGAAGACCATGATCAGAGAGCCAGTAGACACTTTGTCACCGGTGTTGATCTTGATCTCTTTAACAGTACCTGCGAACGGTGCCGGGACTTCCATAGAGGCTTTGTCGCCTTCTACGGTGATCAGGGACTGCTCAGCCGCAACGGTATCGCCCACTTTGACCAGGATCTCAGTAACTTCTACTTCGTCACCGCCGATGTCAGGCACGTTCACTTCTTTCGCTGCCGCGGCAGCTGCTGGAGCAGCGGCCGGAGCGGCTTCTTTCTTCTCTTCCTGCGCAGGTGCAGCAGCTGCTGCCACCGTCGGCGGAATCGAAAATCATGATCAGTTTGCCAGTCTCGGTTTTATCGCCAACAGAGACTTTGATCTCTTTAACGATGCCAGCCTGAGGAGACGGGACTTCCATAGAGGCTTTGTCGCCCTCTACGGTGATCAGCGGACTGTTCAGCTTCAACTTTGTCGCCCACTTTGACCAGGATCTCGGTGATTTCAACTTCATCAGCCCCGATGTCCGGTACATTGATTTCGATAGCCATTATTCTTTTACCTCTTACGCCAGACGCGGGTTAACTTTATCTGCATCGATGTTGAATTTGGTGATTGCTTCCGCCACCACTTTCTTGTCGATTTCGCCACGTTTAGCCAGTTCGCCCAGTGCTGCTACAACCACGTAAGAAGCATCAACTTCGAAGTTGGTGACGCAGGTTTTCGCGGCTGTCAGAACGACCGAAGCCGTCAGTACCCAGTACGCGATAATCATCAGCTGGTACGTAAGTACGAACCTGCTCAGCGAACAGTTTCATATAGTCAGTTGAAGCTACAGCTGGCGCGTCGTTCATCACCTGAGCGATGTACGGAACACGTGGGGTTTCCAGCGGGTGCAGCATGTTCCAGCGCTCACAATCCTGGCCATCACGTGCCAGTTCGGTGAAGGAGGTCACGCTGTAGACGTCAGAACCTACGCCATAGTCGTTCGCCAGGATCTGCGCTGCTTCACGAACGTGACGCAGGATAGAACCGGAGCCCAGCAGCTGAACTTTACCTTTGCTACCTGCAACAGTTTCGAGTTTGTAGATACCTTTACGGATACCTTCCTCGGCACCTGCTGGCATGGCCGGCATGTGGTAGTTTTCGTTCAGGGTGGTGATGTAGTAGTAAATGTTCTCTTGCGCTTCACCGTACATGCGCTGCAGGCCGTCATGCATGATGACTGCCACTTCGTACGCGTAAGACGGGTCGTAAGAGATACAGTTAGGGATAGTCAGAGACTGAATGTGGCTGTGACCATCTTCGTGCTGCAGACCTTCACCGTTCAGCGTCGTACGACCGGAAGTACCACCGACCAGGAAGCCGCGAGCCTGTTGGTCGCCAGCCTGCCAGCACAGGTCAACCGATACGCTGGAAACCGAACATGGAGTAGTAGATGTAGAACGGGATCATCGGCAGGTTGTTGGTGCTGTAAGAGGTCGCAGCAGCCAGCCAGGATGCGCCTGCGCCCAGCTCGTTAATACCTTCCTGCAGGATCTGACCTTTCTCGTCTTCTTGTAGTATGCAACTTGCTCGCGGTCCTGCGGGGTGTACTGCTGACCGTTCGGGCTGTAGATACCGATCTGACGGAACAGACCTTCCATACCAAAGGTACGCGCTTCGTCAGCGATGATTGGAACCAGACGATCTTTGATCGACTTGTTCTTCAGCATCACGTTCAGGGCACGCACGAAGGCGATAGTGGTGGAGATCTCTTTGTTCTGGCTCTTCCAGCAGCTGAGAGAAGTCTTCCAGCGCTGGCAGTTCCAGTTTCTCAGTGAAGTTCACCTGACGGGACGGCAGGTAGCCGTTCAGTTTCTGACGCTGTGCGTGCAGATAGGTGTGCTCTTCTGAACCTTCCGGGAAGGTGATGTAAGAGAGGTTTTCAACCTGCTCGTCGGTCACTGGAACGTTGAAACGGTCGCGGATGTAACGCACGCCGTCCATGTTCATTTTCTTCACCTGGTGCGCGATGTTTTTACCTTCGGCGGTATCACCCATGCCATAACCTTTAACGGTATGGGCCAGGATTACAGTCGCTTTGCCTTTGGTTTCTTGCGCTTTTTTCAGTGCAGCGTAGACTTTCTTCGGATCGTGACCACCACGGTTCAGTGCCCAGATCTGATCGTCAGTCCAGTCAGCAACCAGGGCTGCAGTCTCAGGATATTTTACCGAAGAAGTGCTCACGAACGTAGGCACCATCTTTGGATTTGAAGGTCTGGTAGTCGCCGTCTACGGTTTCTTGCATCAGCTGGAGCAGTTTACCGCTGGTGTCTTTACGCAGCAGCTCATCCCAACGACCGCCCCACATGACTTTAATCACGTTCCAGCCTGCACCTGCGAAGATGCCTTCCAGTTCGTTGATGATCTTGCCGTTACCGGTTACCGGACCATCCAGACGCTGCAGGTTACAGTTGATGATGAAGCACAGGTTGTCCAGCTTCTCACGGGTCGCGGATGGTGATCGCACCTTTAGATTCTGGCTCATCCATCTCACCGTCGCCCAGGAAGGCGTAAACGGTCTGCTGAGAGGTGTCTTTCAGGCCACGGTGTTCCAGATATTTCAGGAATTTAGCCTGGTAGATCGCACCGATTGGACCCAGACCCATAGATACGGTCGGGAACTGCCAGAATTCAGGCATCAGTTTCGGGTGCGGGTAAGAAGACAGGCCTTTACCGTGAACTTCCTGACGGAAGTTGTTCATCTGCTCTTCAGTCAGACGACCTTCCAGGAACGCACGTGCGTAAACGCCCGGAGAGATGTGGCCCTGGAAGTACACCAGGTCGCCGCCGTCTTTCTCGGTGCGTGCGCGGAAGAAGTGGTTGAAGCACACTTCATAAACGGTTGCAGAAGACTGGAAGGAAGCCATGTGGCCGCCCAGCTCCAGATCTTTTTTGGATGCGCGCAGAACGGTCATGATGGCGTTCCAGCGAATTGCAGAACGGATGCGGCGTTCCAGATCCAGATTGCCCGGGTATTCCGGTTCGTCTTCGACGGCAATCGTGTTTACGTAGTTGTTAGCCCCTGCACCTGCAGCTACTTTCACGCCACCTTTGCGGGCTTCAGAAAGCATCTGTTCAATCAGATACTGAGCGCGCTCAACACCTTCTTCACGGATGACCGATTCGATCGCCTGTTGCCAGTCGCGAGTTTCGATCGGATCCACGTCATTTTGGAGACGTTCTGACATGGGGGTATTCCTTATCTATCTAATACGTTGATTTGTCTGGAACCTGTCCCATTGCACTTTCTTTTCGTTTCGGGCTGTCTCTTTGTTGGCTGTGCTTCTTCACTCCAGTCACAGCGTTAACTGTGCTCCTGGGGATGCGCGCACTTGCCGCCGCGATACAACCCAAACTATGTCGAAAACTAAAAGCGCAATAAGACAGGTTCTGCGTTTAGTTGCCGCGCTCTAAAAAACTGGCGCTTAATCCTTTCGTTGCTGTATGCGGCGAAGTGAACGTTCTCGACGACTCTGTTCACGGCTGCGGTCCAGCAAGATTTCCTCAATGAAAGCCAGGTGACGGTGCGACGCTTCACGCGCCTGCTCCGGCTCCCCGGCCATTATCGCCTCGAATACTCGAGTGCGATGGTTGCTGACCAGCGGGAGCATCTCCCGACGGGCATACAACAATTCAAAATTCTGACGAACGTTCTGGGCAAGCATTGGCTCCATGCAGCGTAGCAGATGGAGGAGCACCACGTTGTGGGCTGCTTCTGTGACGGCAATTTGATACTGGACGACGGCGTCGGACTCGGCGTCGAGATCGCCGGACTGTTGGGCCCGTTCAATGGCCTGATGGAGTTCGCGAATGCGGTCACGATCTTCATCGTTGCTGCGCAGCGCCGCGTAGTAAGCCGCGATGCCTTCAAGCGCGTGACGGGTCTCAAGCAGATCGAACTGGGATTCTGGGTGGTCGGAGAGCAGCTCCACTAACGGGTCGCTGAAGCTCTGCCACAGGCTGTTTTGCACAAAGGTTCCGCCACCCTGGCGACGAAGCAGTAGGCCCTTGGCTTCGAGACGTTGGATCGCCTCACGCAGCGAAGGACGGGAAACGTCGAACTGTTTAGCCAGTTCGCGTTCAGGTGGAAGTTTCTCACCGGGGCGCAGGGTCCCCTCGAGGATCAAAAACTCCAGCTGCTGCTCAATCACATCAGATAATTTTGGTTGGCGAATTTTGCTGTAGGCCATATTCCCTGTCTTACGCCTTTTTGCCCGGAGTCAATTGGTCTTACCAATTTCATGTTCGTATCGCTAAAGTAACAAAGTATTCACCTTCTGTCCATATTGGTTTTGACCGAAATCAGTAAACCCTGCTTATTTTAACAACCTTACAGAAATAACGTTTCAAAAATGTAACTCTGCACAAATGAAATGATTACTCCCAAAGAGGCAGTTTTAACTTTATCGAAACGAAGAAAAGTGCGATCTGAACCGATTTAGCGGAGTAAAAAATGAAAAGCTGCCCACTTATGGAGCATTTTTATTCTATAGGTTGATGAAGGGACATAAACGGAACGATTTACAAATGCTTTCTTTTTATTCGAACTCACTTTCTCCACGCATAAAGCAGGTGCATTCGCCGTCGCTTAACATTATTCTTCCAATTACGGAAGACACTTCCGATATTTTCAGCGAATTGAACCGTAAACTAATAAATACATGAAATGGAATTTCATAATTACACACGCCAGAGCGTGAACATAACAACCACACACGAGGTTTCATAATGGATGGTCAACAGCACGGCGATCAGCTGAAGCGCGGCCTTAAAAACCGCCATATTCAGCTTATCGCTCTCGGTGGCGCTATCGGTACAGGCCTGTTCCTTGGCAGCGCATCGGTTATTCAGTCTGCCGGTCCGGGTATTATTCTGGGTTATGCCATTGCCGGTTTTATCGCCTTTCTTATTATGCGCCAGCTCGGTGAAATGGTGGTCGAAGAGCCGGTAGCCGGTTCCTTTAGCCATTTTGCTTATAAATACTGGGGCAGCTTTGCCGGGTTCGCGTCCGGCTGGAACTACTGGGTGCTGTATGTGCTGGTGGCGATGGCGGAACTGACCGCGGTCGGTAAATATGTCCAGTTCTGGTGGCCTGAGATCCCAACCTGGGTCTCCGCGGCGGTCTTCTTTGTGGTCATCAACGCCATCAACCTGACCAACGTAAAAGTGTTCGGTGAGATGGAGTTCTGGTTCGCCATTATTAAAGTTATCGCGGTTGTGGCGATGATCCTGTTTGGCGGCTGGCTGCTGTTCAGCGGCAACGGCGGCCCGCAGGCAAGCGTGAGCAACCTCTGGATCAGGGCGGTTTCCTGCCACACGGCATGACCGGTCTGGTGATGATGATGGCGATCATTATGTTCTCCTTCGGTGGGTCTTGAGCTGGTGGGTATCACCGCCGCTGAAGCAGACAACCCGGAGCAGAGCATCCCGAAAGCGACCAACCAGGTTATCTACCGCATCCTGATCTTCTATGTAGGCTCGCTGGCCGTGCTGCTTTCCCTGCTGCCGTGGACCCGCGTCACCGCTGACACCAGCCCGTTTGTGCTGATCTTCCACGAGCTGGGCGACACCTTTGTGGCCAATGCCCTGAACGTGGTGGTACTGACCGCCGCGCTGGTCGGTCTATAACAGCTGCGTTTACTGCAACAGCCGTATGCTGTTCGGCCTGGCTCAGCAGGGTAACGCCCCGAAAGCGCTGCTCAACGTGGATAAGCGTGGCGTGCCGGTTAACACCATTATTGTGTCGGCGGTTGTGACCGCGCTGTGCGTGCTGATCAACTACCTGGCCCGGAATCCGCCTTCGGTCTGCTGATGGCGCTGGTGGTCTCCGCTCTGGTGATCAACTGGGCGATGATCAGCCTGGCGCACATGAAGTTCCGTCGTGCGAAACAGCAGCAGGGCGTGAAAACGCGCTTCCCTGCCCTGCTCTACCCGCTGGGTAACTGGGTCTGCCTGCTGTTTATGGCTGCCGTGCTGGTTATCATGCTGATGACGCCGGGTATGGCTATCTCGGTTTACCTGATCCCTGTCTGGATTGTTATCCTAGGGGTGGGTTACGCATGTAAGCAGAAAAATGCTAAAGCGGTAAAAGCGCATTAATCTTCTCCCCTCTGCGTCCCGGCGGATGCAGAGGGTTGTTACCTTCCTCACACTTTCTCGCCAACAGCCATTTTATCCATATCACCGACGGTATACTGCAACGCATATTTTGCTTCGGCAGCGAATAATTCTCTCCATAGTGCAACTCGGAGAATCGTCGATGGATAACAATAAACTTTCAGTAAAAGAAAAGATCGGCTATGGAATGGGGGATGCCGGATGCAACATCATCTTTGGCGCCATCATGCTGTTTTGTAAACTATTTTTATACGGATATTTTCGGCCTTGCTCCGGCACTGGTGGGGGTATTGCTGCTCTCTGTGCGCGTCATCGATGCCGTAACCGATCCCATTATGGGGGCCATTGCCGATCGTACCCGTAGTAAGTATGGGCGATTTCGTCCATGGCTTTTATGGATCGCCTTCCCCTATGCGCTGTTCAGCATCCTGATGTTTACCACCCCGGACTGGACCTATAACAGCAAAGTTATCTATGCCTTCGTCACCTACTTCCTGCTCTCCCTGACCTATACGGCCATTAACATTCCGTACTGCTCGCTGGGGGGCGTGATCACTAACGATCCTAAAGAGCGCGTGGCCTGTCAGTCTTATCGCTTTGTGATGGTTGGTATCGCCACGCTGCTGCTGTCGCTGACGCTGCTGCCGATGGCCGACTGGTTCGGCGGCGAAGACAAAGCCAAAGGCTACCAGATGGCCATGACCGTGCTGGCGCTGATTGGCACCTGCATGTTCCTGTTCAGCTTCTCTACCGTGCGCGAGCGTGTTCGCCCGGCGGTGCAAACCAATGGATGAGCTTAAAAACGATCTGAAAGATGTGTGGAAGAACGACCAGTGGGTACGCATTCTGCTGCTGACGCTCTGCAACGTCTGCCCGGGCTTTATCCGCATGGCGGCAACCATGTATTACGTCACCTGGGTCATGGGCCAGAGCACTCACTTCGCCACCCTGTTTATCAGCCTGGGCGTGGTCGGCATGATGCTTGGCAGCGTGCTGGCAAAAGTGCTGACCGACCGCTGGTGTAAGCTGAAGGTCTTCTTCTGGACCAACATCGTGCTGGCGATTTTCTCCACCGCCTTCTACTTCTTCGATCCAAAAGCCACCGTGACCATTGTGGTGCTCTACTTCCTGCTGAATATCCTGCACCAGATCCCGTCTCCGCTGCACTGGTCGCTGATGGCCGACGTAGATGACTACGGCGAATGGAAAACCGGTAAACGTATCACCGGGATCAGCTTCTCCGGCAACATCTTCTTCCTCAAGCTGGGGCTGGCGATTGCCGGGGGCGATGGTGGGCTTCCTGCTCTCCTGGTACGGTTATGATGCCGGTGCTAAGGCGCAAAGCGCGGATGCCATCAACGGGATCGTTCTGCTCTTCACCGTCATTCCGGGCATTGGCTACCTCATAACCGCTGGCGTGGTGCGTCTGCTGAAGGTTGATCGCGAAACCATGAAGCAAATTCAGCAAGACCTTGAAAAACGCCGGAACAACTACCGCGAGCTGAATGATTTTCAGGAACTCAACGCCGCTGAGACAAAATAAGGAAAGCCGAATGCAAACCTGGCCAAACCCGTTTATTGAACAACGCGCTGACCCGTACATTCTTCATCATGAAGGACAATACTACTTTATTGCCTCGGTGCCGGAGTACGACCGGCTGGAGATCCGCCGTGCCGACTCGCTGGAGGGGCTGCGCAGCGCCGATGAGGTGGTGGTCTGGCGCAAGCCCGACACCGGCCCGATGAGTCAGCTGATCTGGGCACCGGAGCTGCACTGGATTGACGGCAAGTGGTACATCTATTTCGCCGCTACGCACACTCAGGCGCTGGATAAACTCGGGATGTTCCAGCACCGGATGTTTGCGCTGGAGTGTTCCGACAGCGACCCGCTCACCGGCACCTGGGTTGAGAAAGGGCAGATCCAAACCCGTTCGATACCTTTGCGCTGGATGCGACCACCTTTGTTCACCAGGGAAAACGCTGGTATCTGTGGGCGCAAAAAGCCCCGGATATCACCGGTAACTCGAACCTGTACCTGTGCGAAATGGAAAACCCGTGGACGTTAAAAGGCAAGCCGGTGATGCTCAGCAAACCGGAGTATGACTGGGAGTGCCGCGGGTTCTGGGTCAACGAAGGCCCGGCAGTGCTGTTCCACGGCGATCGGTTGTTTATCAGCTACTCTGCCAGCGCCACCGATGAAAACTACTGCATGGGGCTACTGTGGATCGACCTTAATGCCGACCCACAGAACCCGGCGAACTGGCATAAATCACCGCAGCCGGTATTTACCACCAGCTATGAAAACCGCCAGTACGGGCCGGGGCACAACAGCTTTACCCAAACGCCGGAGGGTGAAGACGTGCTGGTTTACCACGCGCGTAACTACACCGAAATCGAGGGCGATCCGCTGTACGATCCGAACCGCCACACCCGCCTGAAGCTTGTTCGCTGGAATGAAAACGGGATGCCTGATTTTGGCATCCCGTCAGCGGATACAGTGTAAGCCCTGCGGCACGCTGGTTTAGATCAGCGTGCCGTAGATGGTCAGCAGCGCCACAATCACCACCACCGCAAAAGACGTTTTCTTGGCCATTGAAACGGCCGCTTTCGGCGTTTCGATCTTATCGGTATGCGGTTCACGCGCCAGCGAGAACTGCGCCAGACGTGTTAACACCAGGTACTGCGAGGTATGGCGATCTCCCAGCGAGGCAAACCATGCCGGCAGGGCTTTCTCACCATGCCCGATCAGGGCATAAACCACCCCGAACAGTCGCACCGGCAGCCAGTCCAGCACATGCAGAATGGCGTCGATCCCGGACTGTAACCGCTCGTGCGGCGTCAGATAACGTGCGAGCCAGCTCTGCCAGGCGCGTAAAAACGCATAACCCATCATCAGCACCGGGCCCCACGCACCGCCGACGACAAACCAGAACAACGGCGCCAGATAGAAGCGGAAGTTAATCCACAACAGCGCGTTCTGCAGCTCGCGTAAAAACTCGCGTTCGTCGCATTCCGGCGGGACGCCGTGGATCAGCGTCAGCTCGCTGGCCATCGCGCCGCGGGCATGGGCATCATCGTTGGTTGCCGCCTTCAGATAGGCATGGTAGTGCAGACGCACCTTACCCGCGCCAATACAGAGCACACCGAGCAGGATCCACACCACCAGCAGCGGCACATTGAAGAAGAGACCATACAGCGAACGCAACAGCAGGAACACCACGCCCATCACCGCCGCGGTCATCAGCAGAGTACGGATCATGGAAAAATGGCGGATGCGACGAAACAGCACTTCCATCCGGTGATCCAGATGCCAGTGCTCGCCCAGCTTGAACAAACGCTCAGCAATCATCACCAGCAGCATGGTAAATAACGTCATGTCATCTCCTTATCTGACAGGGCGGTAAGCATAGTGTTAAATCGTTGCCAGTCAAAGGCCGGGCCAGGGTCGGTCTTGCGCTGCGGTGCAATATCGCTGTGTCCGGTCCGGTTCTGGGCAATAGCCGGGTAGAGCTTGATAAGGGCGCGCGTCACCGCGGCCAGCTGTTGATACTGCGCATCGGTGTAGGGCAGTGTATCAGTCCCTTCCAGCTCGATGCCGATAGAAAAGTCATTGCACCGTTCACGCCCCTGATACTGAGAAACGCCCGCATGCCAGGCACGTTTATCAAAGGGAACATACTGGACGATTTCGCCGTCACGACGAATAAGACAATGGGCAGAAACGCGCAGGTGAGCGATCTCCGCAAAAAAGGGGTGAGCATCGGGATCGATTGTCCCGGTGAATAGCGCGTCAATCCACGGACCGCCAAACTCGCCTGGCGGCAGACTGATGTTATGCACCACCAGCAGCGACGGGATCTCATCCTCCGGGCGGCAATCGTGGTGTGGCGACGGAACACGCCGGGCATCTGCCAGCCAGCCATGTTCTAACTGCATGCAGGATCTCCTTATATATGGTGCTGATTCCCGGTTCAGAGTAGCATGTTTCAATCTTATGATTCGTTACCAATTTGGAGTTTTAACATGCCGCCTCGCCGCTACAACCCCGACCACAGACGTAACGTACTGCTGGAACGTATAAATCTTGATATTCCGGTAAGCGTTGCCAATGCGCTGCGCGAAGATCTGGGTGGAGATGTCAATGCTGACAACGACATAACCGCCCAGCTGCTGGCGGAAGATGCCCGTTCCCATGCGGTTGTGATCACTCGTGAAGACGGGGTTTTCTGTGGTAAACGTTGGGTGGAAGAGGTCTTTACCCAGCTGGCCGGTGACGGCGTTAAGGTGACGTGGCATGTTGAAGATGGCGACAGCATTAAAACGAATCAGCCGCTGTTTGAACTTGAAGGCGCATCACGCGTCCTGCTGACTGGTGAACGCACCGCGCTGAATTTTGTCCAGACGCTTTCCGGCGTCGCCAGCGAAGCTCGCCGCTATGTCGACCTGCTGGAAGGCACCCATACCCAGCTACTGGATACACGTAAAACGCTGCCGGGCCTGCGTACCGCCCTGAAATATGCCGTGCTGTGCGGCGGCGGCGCAAACCACCGTCTGGGGTTATCTGATGCGTTCCTGATTAAAGAGAACCATATTATTGCCTCCGGCTCCGTTCGCCAGGCCGTGGAAAAAGCCTTCTGGCTGCACCCGGATGTGCCGGTTGAAGTGGAAGTGGAAAACCTGCAGGAGCTGGACGATGCCCTGAAAGCGGGTGCCGACATCATCATGCTGGATAACTTCAAAACCGAAGAGATGCGTGAAGCGGTGAAGCGCACCAACGGCCAGGCCCGCCTTGAGGTCTCCGGCAACGTGACGTACGAAACCTTGCGCGAATTTGCCGAAACCGGCGTCGATTTCATCTCCGTTGGCGCGCTGACCAAACACATTCGCGCCCTCGACCTGTCGATGCGCTTTCGCTAAGTGACAAAAAGCCCGGCCTGCACAGGCCGGGTACGCCCGATTTACGACCCGCCCCGCAAACCTGCTGCATGGTTTTGTAACACCAGCACATCCCGCTGAATGCTGCTTCACGAATCGATTTTTGCCCCTCGCCCCTGGTCTGCCCCGCTGCCACAGTAGTGTGCGTCAACATAAGGAGCGACCCATGGAAAGACAAAAAGGATTTACCCTCATCGAGTTAATGGTGGTCATCGGCATCGTGGCTATCCTCAGCGCGATTGGCATTCCGGCTTACCAGAACTACCTGCGAAAAGCCGCCCTCACCGATATGCTGCAAACCTTTATGCCCTACCGTACCGCAGTCGAACTCTGCGCTCTCGATCATGGCGGGACAGAGAGCTGTAATGCGGGCGTCAACGGTATTCCCTCCCCGTCGACCAGCCGTTATGTCTCCGGGATAAGCATCGACAAAGGCGTTATTACCCTGACTGGCCAGGAGAGCCTGAACGGCCTGGAGGTGACGATGACCCCGCAGTGGGATAATGGCAACGGCATCACTGGCTGGAAGCGCCTGTGCACCGTTGGCGAGGACAGCGCACTGAAGCAGGCCTGCGAAGAGGTGTTCCGCTTCACGGCTGAACAGGAGAGCGGGCAATGAATGCTGAACGCTTAACGGCCCTTTGTCGGCGTCATAACGCCCTGCTGCTGACCTGCGCCCAGGACAGGATCAACATTGCTGTGGTCGGCAACCCATCGCCCGAACTGCTGGAGGCATTACGTTTTGCGACGCAGAAACGAATTGACATTGAATGCTGGACCGCCGAGCGAATGGAAAAGCACCAGCAGACCATGTCGGAAGCGCATTTGCCTGTGGTCACTACATCGACGCGTTCCGCCATCGACATACTTAACCAGACCCTGATGCAGGCTCTGAGCCAGCGGGCGTCGGATATTCATATCGAGCCAGCCGACGAAAGCTGGCAGATACGGTTGCGCATTGACGGCGTGCTCTACCCGCAGCAGCCGCTCCCGGCCGAACTTGGCACAACCCTTATCGCCAGACTGAAGGTGCTGGGCAATCTGGATATCGCCGAGCGTCGCTTACCTCAGGATGGGCAATTTACGGTCGAGCTTTCGGGATCCCCCGTCTCGTTTCGCATTGCCACGCTCCCCTGCCGCAACGGCGAAAAAATCGTTTTGCGGCTTCTGCAGCAAGAGCAACAGGCGCTGCGGCTCGAACAACTGGGCATGAGCGAAACCCAGCAGCGGCTATTTGCCAGCACACTGCACAAATCCCAGGGGCTGATTCTGGTGACCGGCCCCACCGGCAGCGGCAAGACCGTTACCCTCTACAGCGCATTGCAGGCGCGGAACACGCCCGCAGTGAATATCTGCAGTGTAGAAGATCCGGTCGAAATCCCGCTGGAGGGGTTGAATCAAACGCCTATTAATCCCCGGGCAGGGTTAACCTTCCAGAGCGTGCTGCGCGCATTTTTGCGCCAGGATCCCGACATCATTATGGTGGGCGAAATACGCGATGGCGAAACGGCGGAGATCGCCATCAACGCTGCACAGACCGGTCATCTGGTGCTGTCAACGTTGCACACCAACTCGACTGCTGAGACGCTGGTTCGCCTGCAACAAATGGGCGTGGCACGCTGGATGATCTCGTCGGCGCTGTCTCTGGTGATCGCCCAGCGGCTGGTGCGCCGACTCTGCCCACACTGCCGTACCGAGTTGCACCGGGACACGCCCTTGCCCCAGGCGCTATGGCCCCGGCCTTTGCCGCACTGGCAGCCGGTGGGCTGCGACCGCTGCTATCACGGATTTTATGGTCGGGTGGCAATTTTCGAAGTGATGGTGATCACCCGGGAACTGCGCGCCGCCATTGCCGGCGGAGCGCCAGTGGAGGAGATCGAAAAGCTGGCCAGACAGACGGGCATGGTCACGCTGTTTGAACATGGCTGCATGGCGGTAGAGCAAGGTCACACCACGCTCGGGGAGCTGGTTCAGATGCTGGGCGAATCGGATGGCGGATAATCAACTGTGGCGCTGGCGGGCACTTAACCCGCAGGGAGAGCAACAGACTGGCGCGCTCTGGGCTGCCGACAAACAAACGGCGTGGAGCGTCCTGTTGGGCCGGGATCTCTTCCCTCTCGAAATCAAACGCAGCCTGCAGCAGACGCGCTGGCGGGCGCAGCATCGCTATGAGGTGATCCACCAGCTGGCGACGTTACTGCAGGCGGGCTTAACGCTTTCGGCAGGTCTGGCGCTTCTGGCGCAGCAGCATCCCATCCGGCAGTGGCAGGCCCTGCTGCAGAGCGTGGCTGACGATCTCAGTGCGGGTTGCGCCTTTTCAGACGCCCTGAAAAAGTGGCCGCATGTCTTCCCTCCACTCTATGTTTCGATGATGAAAACCGGGGAGCTGACCGGCAAGCTCGATGAATGTTGTCGTCAGCTGGCGCAACAGCAAAAAAACACAGCATCAGCTGAGCGCGAAGGTAAAAAAGGCGCTGCGCTATCCGGTGATTATCCTCGCCCTGGCCTTCGCCGTGGTACTGGCGATGGTGACCCTGGTACTGCCGGAATTTGCCGCGATCTACAAAACCTTCAACACGCCCTTACCGGCCCTGACCCGCGCTGTAATGGCGCTGGCAACCATGCTGCAGGAGCGGGGCGCGGGTTGCTGCTAAGTCTGGTGGTGGCGGCATGTGGCCTGATGTATGTTCGCCGCAACCGGCGATGGCAACGCGCCACGCAGCGTCTGCTGCTGAGCAGCCCGGTGGTTGGGGCGCTCGTGCGCGGGCAAAAGCTCAGCCAGATCTTTACCGTTCTGTCACTTACGCAGCAGGCAGGCATCGCCTTTATTCAGGGGCTGGAAAGTACAGAAGAGACGCTGACATGCCCCTTCTGGCAGGAGAAATTACAGGCGATACGCCAGCACATCATGCAGGGGGCGCCCATCTGGTCTGCCCTGAATGAAGCGGCGATCTTTACGCCGCTCTGCATTCAACTCGTTCGCACCGGCGAAGCATCGGGCGCGCTGGATACCATGCTGGCTAATCTGGCGCAGCATCATAATGAGCAAACGTTTCAGCAAGCGGATAATCTTGCCTCATTACTGGAGCCGCTGCTGTTAATTATGACGGGGTTAATTATCGGCACGCTGGTGGTCGCGATGTACCTGCCGATTTTTCATCTGGGGGATGCGATGGGGGCGGGATAACGCTGGCGCGAACCGCGCCAGCGAGCGAGCATTACAGGCTATTGAAAACGCGGTTTTCCTGTTCCTGAACGCGGATAAAGGTGGTGCGCTTGGTCAGCTCTTTCAGTCGGGATGCACCCACGTAGGTACAGGCTGAACGCAGGCCACCCAGGATATCACGCGCGGTGTTCTCAACCGGGCCGCGAAGTGGCAGCTTAACGGTTTTACCTTCTGCCGCACGATACTGAGCAACGCCGCCCACGTGACGGTTCATCGCGGATTCAGAACTCATGCCATAGAACAGCATGAATTTTTCACCGTTTTCGTCAACAACGGTACCGCCGCTCTCTTCATGACCTGCCAGCATACCGCCCAGCATCACGAAGTCTGCGCCGCCGCCAAAGGCTTTCGCCACGTCACCCGGCATGGTGCAACCGCCGTCGCTGATGATCTGGCCGCCCAGGCCGTGGGCTGCATCAGCACACTCGATCACCGCAGAGAGCTGCGGATAGCCAACACCGGTTTTTACTCGGGTGGTGCAGACGGAACCCGGGCCAATGCCCACTTTCACGATATCGGCACCAGACAGGATCAGCTCTTCACACATTTCACCGGTAACCACGTTACCTGCAATAATGGTTTTGGTCGGCCAGGCCTGGCGCGCTTTGCTGACGAACTGCACGAAATGTTCCGAATAACCATTCGCGACATCAATACAGATGAAGTTCAGGTTCGGGTTGGCAATAAGGATCTGTTTCGTTTTTTCGAAATCGGCATCGGAGGTGCCGGTAGAAACCATTACGTGCTTGAGAACAGTTTCAGATACGGAGCCTGCAAACGCATTCCACTCTTCAACGCTGTAGTGCTTATGCACGGCGGTGAGGATGTCGAAGGAAGCCAGTGCTTTCGCCATCGCGAACGTCCCAACCGTATCCATATTGGCGGCGATAACAGGCACGCCAGACCAGGTCTGACCGGAATGCTTAAAGGTGAATTGACGTTCGAGTTCAACGTCGGAGCGACTTTTCAGAGTAGAACGTTTAGGGCGGATAAGAACGTCTTTGAAACCTAACTTCAGATCTTCTTCGATACGCATTTGCGGATTCCTGGGGTACTGGGGTAAATGTCGAAAAACGAAACACACAACTCCAGTGACGCTATCATACGCACTAATACCTGTTGCGCAAGACTGCGAAAATCACTTTTTTTACGCTACAATCCTATAAATTTACCTGGTAAAAAGTCCGTAAGCAGAGCTTAACCATTGCTGTTAAAAGATTAAATGTTAAGCAATTGATATCAATAATGAATATTTCCCAGGATTTTAATTAATGGGGTACATCGTTGCATTAACGGGAGGCATTGGCAGTGGCAAAAGCACTGTGGCCGACGCCTTCTCTCGTCTGGGTGTCACGATTATTGATGCCGACATCATTGCCCGCCAGGTGGTAGAGCCAGGTACACCTGCACTGTACGCCATCGCAGAACATTTCGGCCACGATATGATCGCACCCGATGGCACCCTGAACCGCCGGATGCTGCGTGAACGCATTTTCTCGCATCCTGAAGAAAAAGCCTGGCTAAATGCCCTGCTTCATCCGCTGATCCAGCAGGAGACGCAGAGGCAGATGTCGCAGGCAACCTCACCTTATGTCCTCTGGGTTGTACCGCTTCTGGTGGAAAATAAGCTCCACGAAAAAGCTGATCGGGTGCTTGTCGTGGACGTCTCTCCGACAACACAAATTCAGCGCACCATCGCCCGCGATAATGTTGCGCGCGAACATGCCGAACAAATTCTTGCCGCGCAGGCCACGCGTGAAGCACGCCTTGCCGTCGCGGATGATGTTATTGATAATAACGGCGCACCGGATGCCATCAGCTCCGATGTTGCCCGCCTGCATCAGTACTACCTGGCGCAGGCCGTTTCACAGGAAAAAGCATAATGCACACCCACGTTCTGTTTGAGCATCCCCTCAATGAAAAAATGCGTACCTGGCTGCGCATCGAGTTTTTAATCCAGCAGCTTTCAAACCTTCTTCCGATACAGGATCACACCACGGCGCTGCATTTTTTCCGTAACGTCAGCGACCTGCTGGATGTGTTAGAGCGTGGTGAAGTTCGCACAGAATTACTGAAAGAGCTGGAGCGTCAGCAGCGTAAATTACAGGCCTGGGCCGAAGTGCCTGGCGTGGATAACAGCCGTATCGACAGCCTGCGTCAGCAGTTGAAACACAACAGCACAGTATTGATGGCGGCGCCACGTATCGGCCAGTTTCTGCGGGAAGATCGTCTGGTGGCGCTGGTTCGCCAGCGACTGAGCATTCCTGGCGGCTGCTGTAGTTTCGATTTACCGACCCTGCATATCTGGCTGCACATGCCGCAGGAGCAGCGCGATGTTCAGGTACAAAGCTGGCTCGGCAGCCTTGAGCCGCTGAACCAGGCGCTGTCGCTGATCCTTGATTTGATCCGCAACTCCGCGCCGTTCCGTAAGCAAACCAGCCTGAACGGTTTTTATCAGGATAACGGTGAGGATGCCGATCTGCTGCGCCTGCAGCTGGCCCTTGCCGATCAGCTTTACCCACAAATTTCAGGTCACAAGAGCCGCTTTGCGATTCGTTTCATGCCGCTCGACAGTGAACATGGTCTGGTGCCGGAACGTCTCGACTTTGAGCTGGCGTGTTGTTAAGGAGCCATGATGTCTGATGTTACCACCGTAAACTGCCCCACCTGTGGGAAGCCCGTTATCTGGGGCGAGCAGAGTCCTTTTCGTCCTTTTTGCTGCAAACGTTGCCAGCTGATCGATCTTGGTGAGTGGGCTGCGGAAGAGAAACGCATTCCGAGCGATGGCGATCTCTCTGACAGCGATGACTGGAGCGAAAACCAGCAGTAACTGTAAAAGCCTGCTGGCGCTTCGCTTAGCAGGCTACAACTTCCCCACCAAGCGGGTAATAACAGGTTCGTTTGCCGGTGGGAATTTATCAGCATCACTCGCCTGAAGCGTAACCCAACTCCCCGGCTGTCCCTCTTTGCCCCATGGCTCCCCTTCCCAGTTTTCCACCAGCCAGAACCATAAGGTAATGTGGCGATCGGGGAACTGGTATTCCAGTTTATCGAACAGGGTCGCACCGAGCGGGGTGATCCCCACCTCTTCCTGTAACTCGCGGATCAACGCTTGTTCCGGCGTTTCGCCAGCCTCGATCTTCCCGCCCGGAAATTCCCACTTATTTGCCATGTGCGCATCCGCCGCACGTTGGGTAATAAAGATCTGGTTATCGGAGTTGCGAATGATCCCGACAGCGATTTGCAGTGTTTTCATTGTCCTGATTCCATAAAAAAGGCGCAGATATCTGCGCCTTTTCAGTTGGTTTAATGCTTAGCTCAGACGGCCATGGCACTGTTTGTATTTTTTACCGGAACCACATGGGCACGGATCGTTACGACCTACCTTACGCTCACCGGCCTGCGCGGCAATCGCGGCAGCGGCGGCTTCTTCATCGTCCTGATGGCTAAGCTGCTGCATCTGGGCCAGACGTTCAGCCTCTTCGCGGCGCTGCTGCTCCATCTCTTCAACTTCTTCCGGCATGCGTACCTGCACCTTGCTCAGGGTGCTGATCACTTCGTATTTCAGGGATTCAAGCATTGAAGCAAACATCGCAAAGGATTCGCGTTTGTATTCCTGCTTCGGATCTTTCTGTGCATAGCCACGCAGATGGATCCCCTGACGCAGGTAGTCCATCGCCGCCAGGTGCTCTTTCCACAGGGAGTCCAGCGTTTGCAGCATCACGCCTTTCTCGAAGTGACGCATCATCTCAGCGCCGACCACTTCTTCTTTGCGCTTATAGACTTCAATGGCATTAGCAAAAATACGCTCGCGCAGGGTCTCTTCGTGCAGCTCAGGCTCTTTATCCAGCCACTCCTGGATAGGCAGATCCAGATCGAAATCGTTCTTCAGGCGTGCCTGCAGGCCTTCGATATCCCACATCTCTTCCAGCGATTGCGGAGGAATGTGACCATCGATAGTGGCTTTAAAGACGTCTTCACGGATGCTGTTGATGGTTTCGCTCACGTCGGACACGTCCAGCAGCTCGTTACGCTGGGTGTAAATCGCGCGACGCTGGTCGTTGGCTACGTCATCATACTCAAGCAGCTGCTTACGAATATCAAAGTTACGGCTTTCCACTTTACGCTGGGCGTTGGCGATGGCTTTGGTCACCCACGGGTGCTCGATTGCTTCGCCCGGCTTCATGCCCAGTTTGCGCATCATGCCCGACACACGGTCAGAAGCGAAAATACGCATCAGCGCATCTTCCATCGACAGGTAGAAGCGGGATGAACCGGCATCACCCTGACGACCTGCACGACCGCGCAGCTGGTTGTCGATACGGCGTGATTCATGACGCTCGGTACCGATGATGTGCAGACCGCCCGCGGCCAGTACAGCATCGTGACGAACCTGCCAGTCGGCTTTGATCTGGGCGATCTGTTCCGGGGTTGGGTTTTCCAGCTCGGCTACTTCTGCCTGCCAGCTACCGCCCAGCATGATGTCAGTACCACGGCCCGCCATGTTGGTGGCGATAGTTACGGCCCCCGGATAGCCTGCCTGGGCGACGATATCCGCTTCTTTGGCGTGGAATTTGGCGTTCAGTACGTTGTGCTTGATGCCCGCTTTCGTCAGCTCATTGGAAACCACTTCGGATTTTTCAATGGAGATGGTACCCACCAGAACCGGCTGGCCCGCGGCGGTACGGTCGCGAATATCCTCGATGATGGGCCTGAATTTTTTCTGCTTCGGTCATGTAGACCAGGTCCGGCATATCTTTACGGATCATCGGACGGTTGGTTGGAACCACCACGGTATCCAGCTTGTAGATTGAGCTGAATTCGAAGGCTTCGGTATCCGCCGTACCGGTCATCCCTGCCAGTTTCTCATACAGACGGAAGTAGTTCTGGAAGGTAATGGATGCCAGGGTCTGGTTCTCGTTCTGGATATCCACGCCTTCTTTAGCTTCCACCGCCTGATGCAGACCATCGGACCAGCGACGCCCCTGCATGGTACGACCGGTGTGCTCATCGACGATGATAACTTCGCCATCTTTAACGATATAGTCAACGTCACGGGTAAACAGTACGTGCGCGCGCAGCGCCGCCGTCACGTGGTGCATCAGCATAATGTTGCCTGGAGAGTAGAGTGACTCGCCTTCATCCATAATGCCCTGCGCAACCAGCAGTTCTTCGATCTGGACCAGACCACGTTCGGTCAGGTTCACCTGACGGGCTTTTTCGTCCACGGAGAAGTGGCCTTCGCCCTGGAAGCTGTCGGAGTCCTCTTTTTCCTGACGGATCAGGTGAGGAATGATTTTTGTCGACTTTGCGATACATTTCGGAGCTGTCTTCGGCAGGGCCGGAGATGATCAGCGGCGTACGGGCTTCATCGATCAGAATGGAGTCAACCTCATCCACCAGCGCATAGTGCAGTTTACGCTGAACGCGCTCTTCCGGGCTGAACGCCATGTTATCGCGCAGGTAGTCAAAACCGTATTCGTTGTTGGTGCCGTATGTGATGTCCGCGTTATAGGCTTCACGCTTGGCCGGAGCAGGCAGACCGGACATGTTGATGCCCACGGTCAGGCCCAGGAACTCGAACAGTGGACGGTTGTTTTCGGCGTCACGCTGCGCCAGATAGTCGTTGACGGTTACGACGTGTACGCCTTTACCGGATAAGGCATTAAGGTAAGCAGGCAGGGTCGCAGTCAGGGTTTTACCTTCACCGGTACGCATCTCAGCGATGCAACGGTCGTTCAGCACCATACCGCCCAGCAGCTGCACGTCAAAGTGACGCATGCCAAATACGCGCTTACTCGCTTCGCGAACCACGGCGAAGGCTTCCGGGATCAGACTTTCAACGGTTTCGCCTTTTTCAAGACGGGCGCGGAACTCTACAGTTTTGCCTTTCAGCTCTTCATCAGAGAGTTTTTCCATCGCTGGCTCAAGGCCATTGATGATGCTGACAGCTTTGCGCATACGGCGCAAAGTACGATCGTTACGGCTACCGAAAACTTTTGTTAGTAATTTGATTAACATAATAAATTCTCAAACGCCCCATCATGGGCAGTTAAATTAAGGTATTAAAAAGCGTTAATTTAGCTGAAGCGTTGAGGTCCGGCGCGGATGCCCTGTACCTGGCTAATCCAGGCCGACACGGAGAAAGCGGATGGGGGATAGAATGCAGTAAGCGCGACCTGACGAACAATGACCGGCGGCTCGCTCTGTTGGGTAAGCAGCGTGTTGAGCGTATCCAGCAGCGCCAGATGGTGCGCCTGAACCGGTAGGGACTCTTCAACAGCAGGCAACGCCTGCGGTGCCATGGCGAATGAAAGGTGACGAATAACGGTGCGGATAGCATGCTGATGCCAATAATCCACGGTGTAATTCGGTCGGCGATTCGCTTCCAGCAGGGCAAGGTTAGTGAAGTTAACCCGCGTGTTCAGGTCTTGTGGAGAGGTGGCGGTCTTCGCGGGGTTAGCTGCTTCGGCGTTGCTGCTGAGCGCGGGCAGGCCAAGGCTCGCCGCGACCATCCCCAAAAGGAGATGCGGCCAGAAGTAACGTCTGCCAAATTGTCGCCAGCGCGTCAGAATTCCGCTCAATTGCCCCACCAAAAGTAAGTAAGCCTTCAGGCTCACCGTAAGAATTTTCTATTTAGCGTCCAGATATTACCACCAATGCGACGGCGCAGCAGCAGTAATGAGGCACCGGGGAGGTTAAAAATGGTGATGAAATCAGCAAACGCGCCATTGACTACGGCAATTCGGGAAGGATAAAAACAAAAACGACTGGTCTTGCTGGCCGGAGAGAGTGCCAGGTCAACCAGTCGAATTTAAATAACGGGATCTACCGTTACGCCAGAACTGTGCTCGGTGCTTTGAATGCCAGTGGCAGTTCAGCTTCGTCTTCGAAGGTCACATATTCCCAGGCTTCCTGTTTTGCCAGAACAGCCTGCAACAGTTTGTTGTTCAGCGCATGACCGGATTTATACGCGGTAAATGCACCAATGATATTATGACCACACATGAACAGGTCGCCGATCGCATCCAGCATTTTGTGACGAACGAATTCATCTTCAAAACGCAGGCCGTCTTCGTTCAGTACGCGATAATCGTCAACAACGATGGCACAATCGAAGCTGCCGCCCAGGCACAGGCCGCGGGACTGCAGATATTCGATATCACGCATGAAACCAAAAGTACGCGCACGACTAATCTGACGCATAAACGCATCAGCAGAGAAGTTCATCGCATAGCGCTGGGTGCTGGAATCAATCGCCGGATGGTTGAAGTCGATGGTGAAATCCAACGAAAAACCATTAAACGGCTTGAATTCAGCCCATTTGTCGCCATCCTGGACACGAACGGTCTCTTTGATACGCACAAATTTCTTCGCACAGTTCAGTTCTTCAATGCCGGCATCCAGCAACAGATAAACGAACGGTGCAGCGCTGCCATCCATGATTGGGATTTCTGGCGCATCGACTTCAATAACAATGTTGTCAATACCCAGACCCGCCAGGGCGGCATTCAGGTGCTCTACGGTAGAGATCCGCACGTCATGCTCGTTCACCAGGCAAGTACAGAGCATGGTATCACGCACAGATTTGGCATCAGCCGGGAAATCTACCGGTGGATTCAAGTCGGTGCGACGATAGATGACCCCGGTATTGGCCGGCGCAGGGCGCAACGTCAGTGTGACTTTCTTGCCGGTATGTAAACCGACACCTGTCGCCTGAACGATACGTTTTAATGTCCTTTGTTTGATCATCGTATAATCTCGCCAAGTTACTTATCCAACCGAGAGTGTATATCACTATCGGGCGGCCAGTTTAGCACAAAGAGCGTAAATTCCCTAATTCCAGCTAATTCTTAATCAGCTTGCTTACGCAGGAACGCAGGGATATCCAGATAATCTGGCTCTTTCTGGGTCTGTGTTGTGTTGTCATTAACCACTTTCGCGGCCGGTTTTTGCTCTTGCGTCAACGGCGCCATGCCGTGCGGCTGGTAGCGATCCATAACAGGCTGCTGAGCAGTTTTGTTCGTCACCAGGGTGATCTCAGGACGTTTGTCCATGCCGATACCGGTAGCAACAACAGTTACGCGCAGCTCATCGTTCATCTCTGGATCAAGGGACGTACCGATTACCACAGTGGCGTTGTCAGAGGCGAACGCACGGATGGTGTTACCCACGGTTTCGAACTCATCCAGACGCAGGTCGAAGCCCGCAGTGATGTTGACCAGCACGCCGCGCGCACCAGACAGATCGATATCTTCCAGCAGCGGAGAAGAGATCGCCATTTCAGCGGCTTCTTCTGCACGGTCTTCACCTTTCGCCACGCCAGAGCCCATCATCGCGTAGCCCATCTCGGACATCACGGTGCGCACGTCAGCAAAGTCGACGTTCATCAGGCCCGGACGGGTGATCAGCTCGGCGATACCCTGCACTGCACCTTTCAGTACATCGTTCGCAGCGCCAAAGGCGTCCAGCAGAGAGATGCCACGGCCCAGCACTTTCAGCAGTTTGTCGTTCGGAATAGTGATCAGCGAGTCCACGTGTTTGGACAGCTCGGTGATACCCTGCTCGGCAAACGCCATACGCTTCTTGCCTTCAAAATTGAAAGGCTTAGTCACGACGGCAACCGTCAGGATACCTAAATCTTTAGCAACTTCAGCAACTACTGGCGCAGCACCGGTTCCGGTACCGCCGCCCATGCCCGCGGCGATAAACACCATGTCTGCACCATCAAGCGCAGCACGCAGGGCTTCACGATCTTCTTCTGCAGCATTGCGGCCAACTTCCGGGTTTGCCCCAGCGCCCAGCCCTTTGGTGATGCCGCCACCGATTTGGATCGTCTGGCCAACAGCCGTTTTACGCAGTGCCTGCGCATCGGTGTTCACCGCGAAGAACTCTACACCTTCGATGCGCTCGCGCACCATATGCTCTACAGCATTACCGCCGCCGCCACCGACGCCGATGACTTTAATCACCGCGTCGTTGGTCAGTTCCATAGGTTCAAACATAGTTTCTCTCCGTTTTGTGCCTGTCGCCCGAAACCGTTAATTCTCGCCGGTCTCTTACTAAAATTAAAATTCTTTTCGCAGCCAGGTATTGATTCGTTTAAACCACGAACCTACCGACGCGCGTTTTTCTACTTCTGCTTCGCCACTGAGATGTGTCTCTTTCCCGTAATGAAGCAAGCCCACTGCCGTTGAGTAATACGGCTCCTGAGCATAATCCGTTAAACCGGTGATGTTCAGCGGTGCGCCGATGCGCACCTGCGTATGGAACACGCGCTGAGCACAGGCCGCAAGACCCTCAATTTGCGCCGCACCGCCGGTTAATACAATCCCCGCCGCAAGATGGTGTTTGACACCCTGCTGGCGAAGCTGTTCCTGTAACTGCAAAATCTCTTCGTTGACCAGGTTGAGTAGCTCGGTATAACGCGGCTCAATGACCTCGGCTAACGTCTGGCGCTGTAGGCTGCGCGGTGGACGTCCACCCACGCTCGGCACTTCAACGCTCTCATCTTTGCCCACAATGGAGCCAAGTGCACAACCGTGGCGCACTTTTAATCGCCTCTGCATCGCTCGGTGGCGTGCCAAAGGCATAGGCGATATCGCTGGTCACCACGTTCCCCGCATAAGGGATAACTTTCGTGTGGCGCAGCGCCCCGCCGGTATAGACGGCCATGTCCATCGTACCACCACCGATATCCACGACACAGACGCCCAGCTCACGTTCGTCTTCAGTCAATACGGAATAACTTGCCGCAAGACCGGCGAAAATCAGTTGGTCAACTTTAAGACCACAACGTTCAACGGCTTTGACGATGTTCTTCGCCATATCGTTGTGACATGTGATCAAGTGCACTTTTGCCTGCATACGCACGCCGGAAAGGCCTACCGGATTTTTAATACCTTCCTGGTAGTCAATCGCATACTCCTGCGGGATCACATGCAGGACGCGATGTTCATCGCGAACACGCACAGATTTCGCAGTATGCACTACGTTTTCGACGTCTTCCTGCGAGACTTCTTCTTCTGAGATCGGCACCATGCCAATCTCGTTCTGGCAGCTGATATGCTTGCCAGAAAGCGCCAGATACACGGAGGAAATCTGGCAATCTGCCATCAGTTCGGCCTGATCGATGGCGCGCTGTACGCATTTCACCACCGACTCAAGGTCGTTTACCCCACCTTTATCCATACCACGAGACGGGCAACTGCCCACACCAATGATATTGACCATACCGTCGGGCAGAACTTCCCCTACTAAAGCGGCAACCTTCGCAGTGCCAATCTCCAGTCCTACTACCAGTTTTCTGTCCGTCGCCTTGATCATTGTTATTCTGCCTGTACCTGAGCCTGAGTCTGTTGCTGATTAGGTTCCTCAACCGGCGCCGGGATCCACCCGACCGATGCGCCTGAGTCATAGCGCAAATCAACGTAGCTAATCCTTTTGCCTTCAGCCTGCGCCTGCTGCTGTAGAACGGGATAAAGTTCTACAAAACGGTTCAGACGCTTCATCGTGTCACCCCGGCCAAGATTCAGCTTAATATCGTTCGTCAGCGTCAATTGCCAGGAACGACGCGCCGTCATCGCGGCTTGTTTCAGGGTAAAACGATCTTTAGCCAGCACTTGCCCCATGTTACGGAAACCTTCCAGCACTTCGTTTTCGCTGCCTTCAGGACCATACAACATAGGTAAAATTTTGCTTGCTGACACGATCGGCCGGGACGCTGAAAGAAATTCCATCTACGTCAACCATATGCTGATCATTCCAACGCGCAATGGGTACATATTCAACCAGATGAATCTTCAATTCATCCGGCCACTGCTTTCTAACGCTCGCCTGTTTAATCCAGGGCAAACGCTCAATCTGGCTCTGGATAATATTCACATCCTGCGTCATGAAGGTGCCGGGCGATCCTAATGCCAGAATCGACTGACGGATATCATCATTACGCGTGTAGTGACGATCACCTGTCACCACCAGTTTCGACAGAGGCAGACGTTGTGCATCTTCCATCCAGCCGAGCACCATCCAGCCGCTGACAAACACCGTACACAGCACGGCGAGCAGGAAGGTAATCCCTGCAAGACGCGTTCCATTACTCCGTCGCGAAGAGGAATACTCTTCTTCTTCGTCACGGTTTCGCGTGTTCAGCGCAGCCTGAGACATATCAGCCCGCCTGGTCCAGAATACGAACCACTAACTGCGAGAAGCTCATTCCCGCCTGGCGCGCCGCCATCGGCACCAGGCTATGACTGGTCATACCCGGTGAGGTGTTGGCTTCCAGCAGATAAAACTGCCCATCGCTATCCTGCATCACGTCGATCCGTCCCCAGCCACGGCAGCCAAGTACATGCCAGGCTTTTAGCACCAGCGCGTTTAAAATGGCTTCACGCTCCGCTTCCAGACCACTTGGGCAGAAATATTGCGTCTCATCAGAGAGATACTTCGCCTCATAATCATAGAAGGTTCCAGCTGGTTGGATACGAATGGATGGTAAAATTTCTTCGCCAAGCATCGCAACGGTAAATTCCGGTCCGCTGAGCCATTTTTCAATCAAAACTTCTTCATCATGTTGAAATGCCAGCGCTAATGCAGATGATATATCGCCAGCTTCGTCAACCTTAGACATTCCTACGCTTGAGCCTTCACGGCTGGGTTTCACAATCACCGGCAATCCCAGCGCCGCAATACGTTCAGTGACGCTGGCGTCAAGGCCCTGCTCAAATTCACGACGGGTCATAGCTACCCATGGCGCAACTGGCAAACCGGCCCCCTGCCACAGCAGTTTGCTGCGCAGTTTGTCCATGGAGATGGCCGAGGCCATCACACCGCTGCCGGTATAAGGCAGACCGATGATGTCCAGCAGCCCTTGCAACGTACCGTCTTCACCGCCGCGGCCGTGCAGCGCGATAAAGACTTTAGCAAAACCCATCTCTTTCAGGCGCGTCACGTCAGTCTCTTTCGGATCGACCAGATGCGCATTAACACCGCCTTCGCGAAGCCCTGCCAGCACCGCCGCGCCCGAATTCAGAGAGACTTCGCGTTCTGCAGAAGTGCCGCCAGACAGGACCGCAATCTTATCAGCCATGACGTTCTTCCTCCGAAATTTGCGGCTTAAGTTTGATTTCAGCCAGAGTACGGGCGATCTTGCCGATATTTCCCGCACCCTGCACCAGAATCAAATCATTGCCGGTCAACACCGGAGCAAGCATCGCTGCCGCCTGGGCATGATCGGAGACCAGAATCGGGTCGATCTTGCCGCGACCGCGAATGGTGCGGCAAAGAGAGCGACTGTCTGCGCCCGGAATCGCCGCTTCGCCCGCGGCGTAGACTTCCAGCATCAGCAGGGTATCAACCTGTGAAAGCACATTCGCGAAATCGTCATAGAGGTCGCGCGTACGGGTATAGCGGTGTGGCTGGAACAGCATGACCAGATTTTTGTCCGGCCAGCCCGCGCGCGCCGCTTTGATCGTGGCGTCCACTTCGGTCGGGTGATGACCGTAGTCATCAACCAGCATCGCGGTTCCGCTTTTTCCGTTCACGGTTTCAAGCGGGAACTCGCCAAGGAAATCGAAACGACGACCGGTGCCCTGGAAGCTTTCCAGCGCCCGCAAAATGGCCTCGTCATCAATGCCTTCTTCTGTTGCGACCGCAACGGCCGCCGCGGCGTTCAGGGCGTTGTGACGACCCGGCGCATTCAGCGTTACCTGCAGCAGCTCTTTATCCTGACGTGCCAGGGTGAAATGCCCCTGCGCACCAATCTGTTTGTAACTTTCCACCCGAACATCGGCATCTTCGCTGAAACCGTAGGTCGTGATCTGACGACCGACGCGCGGCAGCAGCTCGCGGATCACCGGGTCGTCTACACACATGACGGCCCGTCCATAAAACGGCAAATTGTGGAGAAAGTTTATAAATGTTTGCTTTAAATTTTCGAAGTCGCCCTGGTAGGTATCCATATGGTCGGCTTCGATGTTGGTCACGATTGCCACCATCGGCTGCAAATGCAGGAAAGAGGCGTCACTTTCATCCGCTTCAGCGATCAGATAACGGCTGTTACCCAGGCGCGCGTGCACACCCGCGGCTTTGACCAGGCCGCCGTTGACGAAGGTTGGATCGAGGCCCGCTTCAGCATAAATGCTGGAGACCATCGCCGTGGTGGTGGTTTTACCGTGGGTTCCGGCAATGGCGATGCCGTGACGAAAACGCATCAGCTCGGCCAGCATCTCTGCACGGCGGATCACCGGGATACGTGCTTCGTGTGCAGCAACAATTTCCGGGTTGTCGGCAGAGATGGCGCTGGAAACGACCACCACGCTGGCATCAAGGACGTTTTCCGGGCGATGGTTAAAATAGATAGTCGCACCGAGCGACGCCAACTGTTGCGTAACAGGGTTCGGCGCCAGATCGGACCCGCTGATCTGGTAGCCTTCATTCGCCAGCACTTCGGCAATACCGCCCATACCGGCGCCGCCGATGCCAACAAAATGAATGTGCCGGACGCGACGCATCTCGGGCACGATTGAACGCAGTTTCGCCAGTTGTTGTGTATTCATTCTCTAAACGCCATCGACTACTTCAAAAAATTCGTGCAGCGCAACACGCGCTGCGAGGGTTAAACCTGGGCTGCCAGGCTCACTTCTTTTGCCACCCGTTCCGTTGCATCCGGGATCGCTGCGGCACGTGCATGCTGCGCCATCTCCAGTAATGTCTTCCGGTCCCAGCCCGCCAGGGTAGTGGCGACCGCGTCTGCGGTAAACTGCGGCTGTTCAAAAATTTTCGCGGCGCCGGCTTTCTCAAGCGGCAACGCATTCCAGTACTGCTGACGATCTTTGTGCTGGAACGGCACAAACAGCGCCGGTAAGCCTGCGGCGGCAATTTCGCTCACCGTCAACGCGCCGGAGCGGCAGACCACGACATCGGCCCAGGCATACGCCGCCGCCATGTCGTCGATAAATTCAGTCACTTTATGTTGCGGCTGGCCCGCATCGGCATAGGCCTGCTCGACCGTTTGCTGACCGCCCTTCCCGCTTTGATGCCAGATGGTCACCGCGTCACCGAGCTTGGCCGCAAACCTGCGGCAGCGTTTGGTTCAGAATGCGCGCGCCCTGAGAGCCGCCCACCACCAGCACACGCACCGGGCCTTCGCGCCCGACAAGACGCTCCTGCGGCAACGGCAGCGCAAGCACGTCCACACGCACCGGGTTACCCACCACATCCGCTTTCGGAAATGCGCCGGGAAACGCCTGCATCACTTTGCTGGCGATACGGGAGAGCCACTTATTGGTCAGACCGGCAATACCGTTCTGCTCATGCAGCACAACCGGGATCCCCAGCGACCACGCCGCCAGCCCACCAGGACCCGAGACATAACCGCCCATCCCCAGCACCACGTCCGGCTTGAAACGCTTCATGATCGCCCGCGCCTGGCGCCAGGCGTTGAAAATGCGCACCGGCGCCAGCAGCAGGGCTTTGATCCCCTTGCCGCGCAAGCCGGAGATATGGATAAAGTCGATCTCAATCCCATGCTTCGGTACCAGATCGGCCTCCATGCGGTCTGCGGTTCCCAGCCAGCGTACCTGCCAGCCCTGATCCATTAAATGGTGCGCAACCGCCAGTCCCGGGAACACATGCCCGCCGGTACCGCCTGCCATCACCATTAACCGCTTCGGTTGATTCATCGTGAACCTCGTGTAAACGCCTGGGCATTTTCCAGACGCGTTTCATAATCTATGCGTAGCAAAAACATAATGGCGGTCGACATGATCAACAGACTCGAACCACCATAACTGATTAACGGCAGCGTCAGACCTTTGGTTGGCAGCATACCGGCTGCGGCACCCACGTTAACTAAAAGCCTGAAAACTGAACCAGATACCGATTGAACAGGCCAGAAAACCTGAGAAACGGTGGTCGATAACCAGTGCTTTCCGGCCGATCGACATCGCACGGAAAGCGACGAAGAATACCATTAAAAGCGCTAATACCACACCGATATAACCCAGTTCTTCCCCAATGATGGAGAAGATGAAGTCGGTATGCGCCTCGGGTAAATACTCCAGTTTTTGCACTGAATTCCCTAACCCCTGACCCCACATTTCACCGCGGCCAAAGGCCATCAATGACTGGGTCAGCTGATAACCGCTGCCGAAGGGATCTTCCCAGGGATTCCAGAAAGAGGTCACACGACGGATACGGTACGGTTCGGCAAGGATCAGCAGTACCACTGCGGAGATGCCCATTCCGATGATGGCGATGAACTGCCAGAGTTTCGCCCCCGCCAGGAACAGCATCGCCAGGGTGGTAACAAACAGTACGACCACGGTCCCGAGGTCAGGCTGGGCCAGCAACAGAACCGCCAGCACCAGGATCACGCCCATCGGTTTTAAGAAGCCGCGCAGGTTGTTACGAACCTCATCCACCTTGCGCACCAGATAGTTGGCGAGGTAGCAGAACAGCGACAGCTTGGTGAATTCGGCAGGCTGAATACGCAGCGGGCCAAAGGCAATCCAGCGCGAGGCCCCGTTCACCGAGCTACCCACCACCAGTACGATCAACAGCATGACGATCGAGGCGATCAGCATGGCGGTACTGTGGCGTTGCCAGAAGACCATCGGCAGACGTAAGGTCACCATCGCCAGACAGAACGCCAAAATGATGTACAGCCCGTCACGTTTGGCAAACAGGAAAGGATCGTTAGCCAGACGCTGCCCGACAGGCATTGAGGCTGAGGTCACCATAATAAAGCCAATCGCCGCCAGCCCCAGCGTGAGCCAGAGCAGCATACGGTCGTACATCACCAGGCTATCGGAATCTTTATCCCGTGACCCCATGACCCAGCCTTTGAGCGCCGACGAAATCCACACCAGGATGCTGAATCCCGGCATGCGCGGCATCTTCAGGCGAGGGAGAGAGAAGCGCATTAGCCTAACTCCTTCGCCAGACGGGTAAAGAGATCGCCACGCTGCTCGAAATTCTTAAACTGATCGAGGCTGGCGCAGGCTGGCGAGAGCAGCACCATGTCACCCGGCTTCACGCGCGGGGCAATCAGCCGCATCGCCTGCTCCATGGTATCGGTTTGTTCAGCGATATCCGGGCGCAGCGCCGCCAGTTCTGCCCCGTCACGGCCAAAGCAGTAAAGACGCACGTTGTCGCCGCTGAGGTACTGTTTCAGCGAAGAGAAATCGGCAGCTTTGCCGTCGCCCCCCAGCAGCAGATGCAGGGTACCCTCAACGTGCAGGCCATTCAGCGCCGCTTCGGTGCTGCCAACGTTAGTGGCTTTTGAATCATTGATCCAGCGAACGCCGTTATGCTCCAGCGCCAGCTGGAAGCGATGCGCCAGACCGCTGAAGGTAGTCAGGGCTTTCAGGCTGGTGGCGCGCGGCAAGCCGGCGGCATCCGCCAGCGCCAGTGCGGCAAGGGCGTTGGTGTAGTTATGCTGGCCCGTCAGGTGCATCTCTTTCACGTTCAGCACCTTTTCACCTTTCACCCGCAGCCAGGTTTCGCCCTGCTGACGGTTCAGGTGATAGTCGCCCATATTAATACCGAAACTCACGCAGCGTTCATCTGCCCCACGTACTGGCATGGTCAGCGCATCATCGGCGTTCACCACGCAGACGCGGGCATTTTCATAGACACGCAGCTTGGCGGCGCGGTACTGCTGCAGACCAAACGGATAGCGATCCATATGATCTTCGGTAACGTTGAGGATGGTAGCAGCGACCGCCTGCAGGCTTGAGGTGGTTTCCAGCTGGAAGCTGGAGAGTTCAAGGATGTACAGCTCGCGGGCTGCATCCAGCAGCATCAATGCTGGCAGGCCGATATTGCCGCCCACACCGGCATTAACGCCCGCCGCTTTCGCCATTTCACCCACCAGGCTGGTGACGGTGCTTTTGCCGTTGGAACCGGTAATGGCCACGATCGGCGCCTGAGCTTCACGGCAGAACAGTTCGATATCACCGACGATCTCGACGCCCGCCTCTGCCGCCGCGCTTAACGCCGGGTGGGCCAGGGCAATGCCCGGGCTGGCGACAATCAGATCGGCGGCGTGAAGCCACGCTTCATTCAGACCACCAAGGTGGCGTTCAACCTGCTCCGGCAGTTTATCCAGACCCGGCGGAGAGGTACGCGTATCCATCACGCGAGGCGTAACGCCTCGCGCGAGGAAAAAGTCCACGCAGGAGAGGCCGGTTAAGCCCAACCCGATGATAACGACTTTTTTACCCTGGTAATCTGCCATGATTAACGTACCTTCAGCGTTGCCAGGCCAATCAGCACCAGCATCAGCGAAATAATCCAGAAGCGCACGATGACGCGCGGCTCTGGCCAGCCTTTCAATTCATAGTGGTGATGGATAGGCGCCATACGGAAGATGCGCTGACCGCGCAGCTTGAAGGAGCCAACCTGCAAAATCACCGACAGGGTTTCAACCACAAACACACCGCCCATGATCACCAGCAGGAACTCCTGACGCAGCAGCACGGCGATGATGCCCAGCGCGCCACCGAGTGCCAACGAACCCACGTCGCCCATAAAGACCTGCGCCGGGTAGGTGTTGAACCACAGGAAGCCGAGGCCCGCACCGACAATCGCCGTACAGACGATCACCAGTTCACCGGCGTGTCGCAGATAAGGGATGTGCAGGTAGCTCGCAAAATTCATGTTACCTGTCGCCCACGCCACCAGTGCAAAACCGGCCGCCACGAAGACGGTAGGCATAATTGCCAGACCATCCAGGCCATCGGTCAGGTTGACGGCGTTACCAGTACCGACAATCACAAAGTAGGCCAGCAGGATGTAGAACAGACCCAGCTGCGGCATCACGTCTTTAAAGAACGGCACCACCAGCTCGGTTGCCGGAGTGTCTTTTCCTGCCAGATAGAGCGCAAAGGCGACGCCCAGCGCGATCACCGACATCCAGAAATACTTCCAGCGGGCGATCAGCCCTTTGGTGTCTTTACGCACGACTTTGCGGTAGTCGTCGACAAAACCGATAATGCCATAGCCCACCAATACCACCAGCACGCACCAGACGTACGGGTTTGACGGGTAAGCCCAGAGCAGCACCGACACCACAATCGCAGTGAGGATCATAATGCCGCCCATGGTCGGCGTACCGCGTTTACTGAAGTGCGACTCGGGACCGTCGTTACGCACAACCTGACCGAAAGAGAGTTTTTGCAGACGGGCAATCATGCGCGGACCCATCCACAATGAGATGAACAGCGCAGTCAGCAGGCTGACGATGGCGCGAAACGTCAGATAAGAAAAGACGTTAAAGCCGGAATAATATTTGACCAAATGCTCGGCCAGCCAAACTAACATGTCCCATTCTCCTGTAAAGCGTGCACAACCTCTTCCATGGCAGCACTGCGTGAACCTTTCACTAAAACTGTCACAATTTGCTGCTCTTCGACCAGCGTCTTAAGACGGGCAATCAACGCCGATTTATCGGCAAAATGTTCCCCGACGCCACTGGCCTGGCTGATGTTTCTACTGAGATGACCAGCGCTTAACACGCGATCGATACCGGAGGCTTTCGCCGCCTCACCCACCTGGATATGGCAGGCTTCGCTCTCGTCGCCCAACTCGGCCATATCGCCGACCACCATCACGCGGTAACCAGGCATTCTCAGACAGCACCTGTACTGCAGCAGTCATAGAGCCGACGTTGGCGTTGTAGGAAGTCATCCAGCAGGAGTTTGTTTTCCGCCAGCGGAATGGGGAACAGGCGTCCGGGGACCGCTTTCAGGTTTGCTAGCCCCGCTTTGATGGCCGACAGCGGTGCGCCGACCGCCATTGCCAGCGCGGTGGCCGCCAGGGCATTTGCGATATTGTGACGACCCGGCAGAGGCAATAGCACCTCCACATCCCCTGTTGGGGTCTGCAGGGTAAATTCTGTGCCGTGGGAGGTCACGTGAACGTTGGTGGCGGTGAAGTCGCTATTGGCGGCATTCGGTGAGAAGCGCCAGGTTTTGCGATCCCCGATGACGCTTTGCCAGTTTCAGCCAGTCGTTGTTGTCGGCATTCATGATGGCGATGCCGTTGACCGGCAGACCGGTGTAGATTCTCGCCCTTCGCTTTTGCCACGCCTTCCAGCGAGCCGAAACCTTCAAGGTGCGCCGCGGCGAGGTTGTTTACCAGCGCCGCTTCCGGCTGCGTCAGACTCACGGTCCAGGCGATTTCGCCCTGGTGGTTAGCCCCCAGTTCGATCACCGCATATTCATGCTCACGGGTCAGACGTAGCAGCGTCATCGGCACGCCGATATCGTTATTCAGGTTGCCTGCGGTATAGAGCGTGTTACCGCACTGGCTAAGGATCGCGGCGGTCATCTCCTTAACGGAGGTTTTGCCGGAAGAGCCGGTCAGCGCCACAATACGCGCCGGGACCTGCTGGCGAACCCATGCGGGCCAGTTCACCAAACGCCAGACGCGTGTCTTGCACCACCGCCTGCGGCAGGTCGATATCCAGTTTACGGCTCACCAGCAATGCGCCAGCTCCCGCCGCTTTCGCTTGCTCAGCAAAATCGTGCGCATCGAAACGCTCACCCTTCAGCGCCACAAACAGGCAGCCGGGGGTAATTTTTCGCGTGTCGGTGGTGACGGCAATCGAAGGTCAGCTCGCCGCTGACGTCTGCGCCCAGGATAGTGGCCCAGTTGGCTTAGCGTTACGCTAATCATGCCATGACTCCAGCAGACGCGCCGCGGTGATACGGTCCGAATAGTCCAGACGGTTAGTGCCGACGATCTGGTAATCTTCATGGCCTTTACCGGCCAGCAGCACCACGTCGTTCTCACCGGCCTGCATGATGGTGTTGGTTACCGCTTCGGCGCGGCCTTCCACCACACGAGCACGTCCGGCATCCAGCATGCCAGCCAGAATGTCGTTGATGATGGCGCGCGGCTCTTCGGTACGCGGGTTATCATCGGTCACTACCGCGATATCCGCGAATTGCTCGGCAATGGCACCCATGAGGGGGCGTTTGCCTTTATCGCGATCGCCGCCGCAGCCAAAGACGCACCATAGTTTACCGGCGCAGTGCAGACGCGCGGCTTCCAGCGCTTTCTCGAGCGCATCCGGGGTGTGGGCATAATCCACCACGACAGTAGGTTTGCCCGGGGCGGCGAACACTTCCATACGCCCGCAAACCGGCTGCAGACGCGCGGCGGTGCCGAGCAATTCTGCCAGCGGATAACCCAGCGCCAGCAGGGTAGCGAGAGCCAGCAACAGGTTGCTGACGTTGAACGCCCCCATCAGGCGGCTTTCGATTTCGCCTTCACCCCAGCTCGATGCAAAGCGAATAGTCGCGCCGCTATCGTGATAGATCACCTCGGTGGCTTTCAACCAGCGACCGTGGCAGTTCGGGTTGATATGGTCGGCCATGGAGACCGCAACGGCATCCGGCAGCTTAGCCAGCCAGCGGCGTCCCACTTCGTCATCAGCGTTAATAATCGCCTGACCGGCATGGTGCGTGGCATACAGCTGCCATTTTGCCGCTTCGTAGTTTTCCATGTCGCCATGGTAGTCGAGATGGTCCCGGCTCAGGTTAGTGAACACGGAGGCGGCAAATTTCAGTGCCGCAACACGGTGCTGAACCAGCCCGTGAGAAGAGACTTCCATTGCGGCAAAGGTCGCGCCCTGCCCCGCCAGGCCGGCCAGCACATGCTGTACGTCGACGGCAGAGCCGGTGGTGTTTTCCGTTGGGTTCACTTTGCCCAGCAGGCCGTTCCCCACCGTACCCATCACCGCACTGGTTTCACCCAGCAGCTGCGCCCACTTGCGCCATCAGCTGCGTGGTGGTGGTTTTACCGTTGGTGCCGGTTACGCCAACCAGACGCAACTGGTCAGAAGGTTCGTTATAAAAACGCCCCGCCAGCGCGGAGAGTCGTTCGGTTAACTGGCTGAGATAGATGACCGGCACGCCGTGCATTTCACGTATTTCGCCATCAGCGGCTTCATCTTTTGCCTCAGCAATAATGGCAGCTACACCTTGCGCTATCGCCTGCGGGATATACCGACGCCCGTCCGCCTGATGACCGACTACTGCCACAAAAAGATCGCCCGAAGCAGCCGCACGGCTGTCGAGTACCATCTCTCGCAGGACTCGCGCAGGTAAACCTGATACCCACGGAGCAAGAAGGTCGCGCAAATTACGATCTGCCACCTGTTCCCTCGCCTTGATTAATCACAAATTCACTTTTCTCGCCCGTTGTCAGCGCATCCGGCTCGATGTTCATGGTGCGCAGTACGCCGCCCATGATGGCACCAAAGACCGGCGCGGAAACGGCGCCACCGTAGTATTTACCCGCCTGTGGATCGTTGATAACCACCACCAGCGCAAAACGCGGATTACTCGCAGGCGCAACGCCTGCGGTATATGCAATGTATTTATTGATGTAGCGACCATCCGGCCCGACTTTTTTCGCCGTACCGGTTTTAATCGCGATGCGATAGCCTTTGATCGCCGCTTTCACGCCACCGCCGCCGGGCAGGGCCACGCTTTCCATCATGTGCACGACGGTGCGAACGATCGATTCCGGGAAGATACGCTCACCGGGAACCGGCGGATCAACTTTGGTAATCGACAGCGGGCGATAGACGCCATAGCTGCCAATCGTTGCATAGACACGCGCCAACTGTAACGGCGTTACCATTAGCCCGTAGCCGAAAGAGAAGGTGGCCCTCTCTATGTCAGACCACCGTTGTTTTTGAGGATATAAGCCACTGCGTTCTCCGACCAACCCCAAATTGGTCGCCTTTTCCGAGTCCAAAACGCGAGTAAGTTTCTACCAACGCTGAGGACGGCATCGCTAACGCCAGCTTAGAAACGCCGACGTTACTCGACTTCTGTAAAACCCCGGTGAGGGTCAATTCGCTGTAACGCGCCACGTCTTTTGATTTCGTGGACCGTTGATTCGGTAAGGGCACCGTGTTCAGCACGGTATTTTTCATTGACGATGCCACGCTGCAGCGCCGTCATCACCACCATCGGTTTGACCGTTGAACCTGGCTCGAAGACGTCAGTGATCGAACGGTTACGCATGGCGTCTTTGGCGGTTCCGGCAAAATTATTCGGGTTATAGGATGTGGCTGCTGGCCATTGCCAGCACTTCGCCGGTGCTGACATCCACCAGTACCGCACTGCCGGATTCCGCTTTGTTAAAAGCGACGGCGTTGTTCAGTTCACGATACACCAGCGCCTGCAGACGCTCGTCGATGCTCAGCGCAAGGTTGTGCGCCGCCTGGCTGTCCGGTGGAAGAGATATCTTCAATGACGCGGCCATAACGGTCTTTACGGACCACACGCTCGCCCGGCTGGCCGGTCAGCCACTTATCGAAACTTTTCTCGACGCCTTCAATGCCTGGCTGTCGACGTTGGTAAAGCCAATCAGGTGCGCGGTCACTTCCCCGGATGGGTAGTAACGACGCGACTCTTCACGAAGGTGAATACCCGGCAGCTTCAGTTTTTTGATGTAGTCGGCCATATCAGGGTTAACCTGACGCGCCAGATAGATAAAGCGCCCTTTCGGGTTCGCATTGACGCGGGCAGCCAGCTGATCGAGCGGCATTTTCAGCGCGTCGGAGAGAGCCTTCCAGCGGTTATCGAGCGAGATCCCACCGGCATCATGCAGTTCTTTGGGATCGGCCCAGATCGCTTTCACCGGCACGCTGACCGCCAGCGGACGGCCGGAACGGTCGGTGATCAGACCACGCGAAGTTGACACTTCCTGCACGCGCAGGGAGCGCATGTCGCCCTGACGTACCAGCATGTCAGGGGCAATGATTTGCAGCCACGCCACGCGTCCCAGCAGGAAACCCAGCGCCAGTAAAATGCAGCCGCAAAGCAACGCAAAACGCCAGCTGATGAAGCTGGCCTGTTCTTCCTGACGTTTTGGTTTTAGCGCCTTCGCCGCGGATTTCATGCGTCGCGTTTCCCTTATTTTTGTACTACGATATTTTCCTGAGAAGGATCAACATGCTGCATCTGCAGCTTTTCCGTTGCGATCCGTTCAACCCGGCTATGATCGCCGAGCCGCATTTCTTCGAGGATCAAATTTCGCCACTCGATATCCAGCGCATCACGCTCCAGCACCAGCTGTTCGCGCTGCGCCGTTAACAAACGGGTATGGTGAGCGGTGGGTCACAACGGTGACCGCCGACACAATGATGCAAATGAACAGACACAGTGGCAGCTTGCCGAAACGCAACAGGTCGTCCAGATAACACCCGGCAAGGCATGACGCTCGTTGCTGCCTAACGTCTCTTTCACCTTGCTGAGGGTGTCTGCCACTCTGCCGATCATGCATGAGTCCTTTCTGCAATGCGCAGCACTGAACTGCGGGCGCGCGGGTTCTCTTCCACTTCCGCTTCGCCCGGCATTAACTTACCTAAGGCACGTAGCTGGCGGCCGCCCAGTTTTTTGAGCTGCTCTTCCGTCATCGGTAACCCGGCCGGAACCTGCGGGCCACGGCTCTGTTCACGCATAAAGCGCTTCACAATGCGGTCTTCCAGCGAGTGGAAGCTGATTACCGACAAGCGACCGCCCGGAGCCAGCACGCTAAGCGAACTTTTCAGGGCTTGCTCGATTTCATCAAGCTCGCTGTTAACCCAGATACGCACCGCCTGGAAGGTGCGGGTAGCCGGGTGCTTGTACTTGTCTTTTACCGGCGTGGCCGCGGCGATCACTTCCGCCAGCTCTTTGGTGCGGGTCATGGGTTCGATACGGTTACGTTCCACGATGGCGCGAGCAATACGTTTGCCAAAACGCTCTTCCCCGAAGGTTTTGATCACCCAGGCGATATCGGCTTCTTCGGCGGTTTGCAGCCACTCGGCGGCAGATTGGCCGCGCGTCGGATCCATACGCATGTCCAGCGGGCCATCGCGCATAAAAGGAGAAGCCACGTTCAGCATCATCAAGTTGTGGTGAGGAGACGCCAAGATCGAGGAGGATCCCGTCAATTTTGCCGGTTAAATCGCGCTCGCTGACGTAATCAGCCAGCGCGGAGAAAGGACCATGTACGATGGAAAAGCGAGGGTCATCGATGGTTTTCGCCACGGCGATAGCCTGCGGATCGCGATCGATTGCCAGCAAACGGCCGTCCGCGCCCAGTTGGGAGAGGATCAAACGTGAGTGGCCACCCCGGCCAAAAGTGCCATCAATATAGATGCCATCAGGACGAATATTCAGGCCATTGACGGCTTCATCCAGTAGCACCGTCGTATGTTTATAATTTTCCATCATTTTTTATAGAGACAAATCCTGCAATCGTTCCGACAATGTGCGGAATCAGACTGCTCAGCGTCGATATCTTCCTTGACCCGTTGATACCAGGTCGTTTCATCCCACAGCTCAAACTTATTGAACTGTCCGACCAGCATCACTTCTTTTGTCAGACCGGCATGCTGCCGCAGCACGGGCGCAATCAATAAACGCCCCGCGCTGTCCATCTGACATTCACTGGCATGACCCAATAACAGCCGCTGCACGCGGCGTTCCTGCGGGTTCATGCTCGACAGTCGAGACAGCTTTTGCTCAATGATTTCCCATTCAGGCAAGGGGTAAAGCAGCAGGCAGGCGTGGTTGATGTCAATGGTGCAGACCATTTGACCAGAAGCGCTCTCGTTCAGCTGGTCGCGATATCGGGTTGGTACCGATAAACGCCCTTTGCTGTCGAGATTGACTAACGTCGCTCCACGGAACATGCCAGTCTCACCCCTCCTCACCACTTTAACCCACAAATTCCCACTTAAGGGAGTTTACGGAGCGATGGAAAAAGCTTGTCAAGCCAGGACTTCCGCGACATCTGTCTAAATGTCACTGATTTACGAATGGAAGTTCGTCCGGCTATTAACTACCCAACTGGCGCGGCAAAATTAACGTGATGAATAGCTGTGAGAAAAAACGCGAATACGCATATCCGTCTTTAAAACCACGTCTATCATCGCAGGTAAATATATAGTGTCAGTTTGCGACGCGGGCGGCATTTTAAGCCATATTGCGGGGGGATAACAGCGCTAGCTGCGCTGCGGGCGCGAAGCCTGTAGCGGGCAGGCGTAAGCAGGTTACTCCAGGCGAAAAAAATGGCTGATAATTCAGCACTGACTGTCGGTTATGTAACAAAATAATACAATTAAAGGCGCTACTGACAATAAAATAAACATCAAGAGAAGGTTTAAACAATAAAAGGAATTAAAAAGCGTAGCAGGCAAAGGTTTTAAAGGAATTATCTTAAAAATACTGTGGGAATTAATTTGTTGATTCAGGATGAGAATTTCAGGGCAGCTTTTCGCTGCCCTGATGTCTTTACGCGCGGCTTAAAATACCGCGACGATAAAGGTTACGACGAATACGGGTCAGTCCCGGTTTCGGCTTACGTGGCTCATCGAGGCTTGCCAGTACAATCTCTAACACCCGCTCGGCCACGTCGCGATGACGCTGCGCTACAGCCAGCACCGGGCACTGCAAGAAATCGAGCAGCTCATGATCGCCAAAGGTCGCAATGGCCAGATCGGATGGCAGCTTGCCTTCACGACGTAAGGTCACGTCCATCACCCCCTGTAACAGTGCAAACGAGGTAGTGAACAGAGCCTGCGGCATCGGATGGGTCTCCAGCCACTTTTCGAACAACTGGGCCGAGGCCTCGCGTTCATAGCTATTGGCATAGAGGTAATCAACTTTACGGGGATCGTCTTTCCAGGCTGTGCGGAAACCCTGCTCACGCAGGAAGCTCACGGAGAGTTCCGGCAGTGCTCCCAGATAGAGGACATTTTCCGCCGGAAAAGTACGCAACTCTGCCGCCAGCATTTCAGCATCGTCCTGATCCGCGCCGACCACGCTGGTGAAATGCTCACGATCTAACGCACGGTCGAGGGCGACAATCGGAAACGCATCATTGGCCCAGCGCTGATAGAAAGGATGCTCAGGGGGTAAGGAGGTGGAAACGATAATGGCATCAACCTGGCGCTGCAACAGATGCTCAATGCAGCGCATCTCGTTATCGGGCTGATCTTCCGAACAGGCGATCAGCAGTTGATAACCACGCTGACGGGCCTGGCGCTCAAGGTAGTTTGCGATCCGGGTGTAGCTGGTGTTTTCCAGATCCGGGATCACCAGACCGATCGAACGGGTGCGCCCGGCACGTAAACCTGCCGCGACGGCATTCGGATGGTAGTTATGTTCACGAACCACTGCCATGACTTTCTCAACGGTCTTATCGCTGACACGATACTGCTTCGCTTTACCGTTAATCACATAACTTGCCGTTGTTCGCGATACCCCGGCTAGGCCTGGCGATTTCATCCAGTTTCACAATTGCCCTTAAAAAAAAGAAAAGAGTCCATGACCTCGTCAGGGTTATGGGCTAAATCTTGTAACATCTAAGCGCAGAATAGCCTGTCCGGCAACCGCTTTTGTCGGTGCAGCGACATCGGTGCACAAAAAAAAGCCGGTCATTCATACCGGGCAAGCTAGAGGCGAACCTTTTTATCCTTAACGCATCACTTTGTCACCGCGGGAAAGACCCACGACGCCTGAACGCGCCACTTCAACAATTTTGGCGACATCCCGCACCGAGGCGAGGAAGGCGTCCAGTTTTATCGCTGGTGCCGGCCAGCTGAACGGTATAGATGGAGGGAGTAACGTCGATGATCTGCCCGCGGAAAATGTCCGCATTACGTTTCACCTCTTCCCGGCCATAACCCGTGGCCTGAATTTTCACCAGCATGATCTCACGTTCGACGTAAGCCCCCTGCCCCAAGCTCGCTGACGCGCAACACATCAACCAGTTTGTGCAGTTGCTTTTCGATCTGCTCCAGTACCTTTGCATCACCCACCGTCTGGATGGTCATGCGCGAAAGCGTCGGATCGTCCGTTGGGCAACCGTCAGGCTTTCGATGTTATAGCCGCGCTGTGCGAAAAGCCCAATCACGCGTGATAGCGCTCCGGACTCGTTTTCCAGTAATACCGATAATATCCGGCGCATATCAGGTTCTCTCCGTTTTGCTTAACCACATCTCATCCATACCGCCGCCGCGAATATGCATCGGATAGACATGCTCGGTGCCATCAACCACGACATCGACAAACACCAGGCGGTTATTGTTGACGTGCTCAAGGGCTTCGCTCAGTTTCGTCTCCAGCTCGGCCGGACTGCTGATGCGTATACCGATATGGCCGTAGGCTTCAGCCAGACGAACAAAATCAGGCAGTGACTTCATGTACGACTGCGAATGGCGGCCGGAATAGATCATATCCTGCCACTGCTTCACCATGCCCAGATAGCCGTTGTTCAGGTTAAGGACCAGCACCGGCAGGTCGTACTGCAGGGCAGTGGACAGCTCCTGAATGTTCATCTGAATACTGCCATCGCCGGTCACGCAGACCACCGTTTCATTCGGTAACGCCAGCTTCACGCCCAGCGCGGCAGGCAGGCCAAAGCCCATGGTGCCCAGACCGCCGGAGTTGATCCAGCGACGTGGCTTATCGAACGGGTAATAAAGAGCGGCAAACATCTGGTGCTGACCCACATCCGAGGTCACATAAGCCTCGCCTTTTGTCAGTCGCCAGAGGGTTTCAATCACCGCCTGGGGCTTAATGCTCTCGCTTTGCGTGTCGTATTTCAGGCACTGACGCGCGCGCCACTGTTCAATCTGCAGCCACCAGTCGCGGATCTCATCGAGCGGCTGAACGTCGTTTTCCTGCCCCCAGCAGTTCCAGCATTTGTTCCAGTACCAGACGGGCATCGCCAACAATGGGCACATCCGCCGGGACGGTTTTGGAAATCGAGGTTGGATCAATATCAATGTGCAGCACGGTCGCGTTGGGACAGTATTTCGCCAGGTTGTTGGTCGTGCGATCGTCAAAGCGCACCCCTACAGCAAAAATGACGTCGGAATTGTGCATCGTCATGTTGGCTTCGTAGGTGCCATGCATACCCAGCATGCCGAGCGCCTGACGGTGGGTAGCCGGAAACGCGCCTAACCCCATTAATGAAGAGGCCACCGGCAGATTCAACTTTTCGATAAGCGCGCGCAGCTGCGATTCACACTTAGCGTTCACCGCCCCGCCGCCAACATACACGACCGGTTTTTTGGCGGTGACAAGAGTCTGCAACGCCCGTTTAATCTGGCCCTTGTGCCCCTGCGTGGGTGGGGTTATAAGAGCGCATGCTGACGGATTCCGGCCAGACGTAAGGCAGTTTGTTCGCCGGATTGAGGATATCTTTAGGCAGGTCAACCACCACCGGACCGGGACGCCCGGACGCCGCCAGCCAGAAAGCTTTTTTCAACACGCCGGGGATATCTTCCGTCTGTTTGACCAGGAAACTGTGTTTCACCACGGGTCGGGAGATGCCCACCATGTCGCACTCCTGAAAGGCATCGTAGCCAATCAGGCGAGGTCGCCACCTGACCGGAGAGCACCACCATCGGAATGGAGTCCATATAGGCTGTGGCGATACCCGTAATGGCATTGGTCGCGCCAGGGCCAGATGTCACCAGCACCACACCAACTTCGCCTGTTGCACGCGCCAGTCCGTCGGCCATGTGCACGGCAGCTTGCTCATGACGTACCAGAACATGATCGATACCGCCCACGGTATGTAGCGCATCGTAAATATCGAGGACCGCGCCCCCGGGGTAACCGAACACTTGCTTCACGCCCTGATCGATTAACGATCGGACGACCATTTCGGCGCCAGACAACATCTCCATGATTAGCCTCCAGGCTTATCGTTTCAGACGGACAGGAGAAATATGCACTGCGCCGTCTTTTTTGTCAGGGTTACCCCTGGCGTTTTTTTTATTGTGCAGAGTGACAGTTAACATAACCGCTCGCCGGAAGGCAGGCAATTAGCAAACCTGCGCGGAGCCATAAGCACTAAAGAAGAAATATGAGGTATTAATAATTGTTATGGATAAATCAACTACGATAACGAACAGCCGTGAGCATTCATCATTTAAAAAGGAAAAGGTACAGTAATTCATGCAATTTTACTGACCGGAAGCGGCAATGAAAAAAATGGCGACAGAATAAAATTTCACGAACAAAAAGAAAGTCAGGATAAATAACAACAACAGTGCAATTTATCCTGAAGTCGTTTAGCGGCGGCAGACGCTCGCCAGCAGCTCTTCCATCCATTGATGGCCTTTATCGCGTCCGGCAGCTTCATGCCATGAGAGATAACATGTACGCGAGTTCAGGTTCAACCGGCAGCGGTAATATCCGCAGATTCAGCGGCCCGGAAAACTCCTCTGCCAGCCAGCGCGGCGCGATAGCAACCAGCTGTGTTTGTGAGACGACGTTTAATACGCTGACCATTGCCATACCCTGATACGCTACGCAGGCCTGTTTATCCGGGGTGTCATACCACGGCTGGCTAAAAGAGGCGTAGCGATCGAGGGCGACAACCGCATGCTCTTCGCTATATATATCGCTCTCCAGCAGCGTACCATGCAGACGTGGATGTGTTTTGCTGGTCACCAGCACCATTTCATCTTTGAATAAAGGTACGCAGGAAAATTCCGGGCGGCGGAACTCTTCATACCCAATCACAAACTCGGTTTCCTGATAACGCAGCTGATGTTCGGTATTCTGGTTAAGCGAAGATTTGAACACCAGGTGAATATTAGGCGCGACCTGCTCAACTTTATTATAAATAAGCGAGGTCATATACGTATCGAGAGGGCTGCAAACGCACAAATGGAAAATACGCTCGCTGCTGGAAGAGTCGAACCCCGACCCAGGCAACTCATTCTGTACAAGCTGCAACGCCTGGCGTACCGATGCAAATAGCTGGAATGCACGCGCAGTAGGCTGAATCCTCGGCCATAGCGCACAAACAACTCGTCATTAAACATGACCTTGAGTCGGGCAACCGCATTTACTGACAGCGGGTTGTGACATCCCCAGCGAATGGGCAGCGCGCGTGATATTTTGCTCCTGCATTACCGCATCAAATACCGTTAGCAGATTCAGATCCACCGTACGGAGCTGTGGTTTTGCCCCCTCGAATGCTGCTGTTTTTTCAACTTTTTCTACAGACATATCCTGCTCCACTGTCACGTTAAACTCCCTTTACTCGTCAGCAACAATCAATTTTGAAAATATGATTTACCACGCATATAAAACAAGAAAAAGGAAAATGTTACAAATTAGGAATATATAAATACCCGTCAACCGTGACAGGGTTGAAAAATAAAACGTGGAAACCTATCCTGACAGGAGGAAACATACTTATAAGTTTATAGTTCGAATGAAAACATAAATTACGCGAATAAAAAATATCGCGTTTAGTTAAGGCTTATTTAAGTATTAATGAATTATTAATAGCCTTTTATTTTAAATGATTAACATTTCTTTATCACTACGCCTACCGGTATACGCTTTATAGGTTGAGTATCAAGCTAACATAATGAAAATTAACGCATTCAAAAAACGGCGCCTTTGTATCAAAAGTTTGAACAATTGCAATCAAGTTTATGCAAACGATTCTGACTATGTATTCTCTGCGAGCCGCCAGACGAATAAAATTGTCTGAAAGGGCAAAACCAGCACAATAAGCTAATTACGTGCGATGAAGCTGGCGGGTCGAAAGCGCGTTTTCACCGTGCAGGGGTTGACATCAAACCGCGTATCCAGTACCACTAAAAGCATATCTTATTTATCTGGGGCATGATTCATGATTCACAGCATTCGTTTCACCGGTCTACTACTAAACGCATCCACTGTGCGCGGTAGACTGGCGGGCGAAATTCAGCACTGAATCGTTCTCTGGTAAGACAAAAAACCCGCGCCACTGCGCGGGTTTTTTTATGCTCGTAGCAAGGCGCCCAAATTCAGACAAGGACCTAACCCATGAGCCAGCAAGTCATTATTTTCGATACGACCTTACGTGACGGTGAACAGGCATTACAGGCAAGCCTGAGCGTTAAAGAGAAATTGCAGATTGCGCTGGCCCTGGAACGTATGGGTGTAGACGTAATGGAAGTGGGCTTCCCGGTCTCTTCTCCGGGTGATTTTGAATCCGTTCAGACCATTGCCCGTACCATTAAAAACAGCCGCGTGTGCGCCCTGGCGCGTTGCGTCGAAAAAGACATCGATGTGGCGGCTGAGTCGCTGAAAGTGGCTGAAGCCTTCCGAATTCATACCTTTATTGCGACTTCACCAATGCATATCGCCACCAAGCTGCGCAGCACGCTGGATGAGGTGATTGAGCGCTCCATCTATATGGTGAAACATGCCCGTAACTACACCGACGACGTTGAGTTCTCCTGTGAAGACGCAGGCCGTACGCCGATTGACGATCTGGCTCGCGTAGTGGAAGCCGCCATCCGTGCTGGCGCCACTACCATCAACATCCCGGACACCGTCGGCTACACCATGCCGTTCGAATTCTCCAACATCATCACCGGCCTGTATGAGCGTGTGCCGAACATTGATAAAGCAATCATCTCCGTTCACACCCATGACGATTTGGGTCTGGCAGTCGGCAACGCCATCGCCGCGGTTCATGCGGGTGCCCGTCAGGTAGAAGGCGCGGATGAACGGTATCGGCGAGCGCGCAGGTAACTGTTCGCTGGAAGAAGTGATCATGGCGATCAAAGTGCGCAAAGACATCATGAATGTGCAGACCCGCATCAATCACCACGAAATCTGGCGCACCAGCCAGACCGTCAGCCAGATCTGCAACATGCCGGTCCCGGCGAATAAAGCGATTGTTGGCACCGGCGCTTTCGCCCACTCCTCCGGTATCCACCAGGACGGCGTGCTGAAGAACCGCGAAAACTACGAAATCATGACCCCGGAATCCATCGGTCTGAACCAGGTCCAGCTGAACCTGACCTCCCGCTCCGGCCGTGCCGCGGTAAAACACCGCATGGAAGAGATGGGTTATAAAGACACCGACTACAACATGGATCACCTGTACGACGCCTTCCTGAAACTGGCCGATAAGAAAGGCCAGGTCTTCGATTACGATCTGGAAGCGCTGGCATTTATCAACAAACAGCAGGAAGAGCCAGAGCATTTCCGTCTGGATTACTTCAGCGTGCAGTCAGGTTCGAGCGATATTGCCACCGCCTCCGTCAAGCTGGCCTGCGGCGATGAGATCAAAGCCGAAGCCGCCAACGGCAACGGGCCTGTCGATGCCATCTATCAGGCCATTAACCGCGTCACCGAGTACGATGTTGAGCTGGTCAAATATGACCTGACGGCCAAAGGCCAGGGTAAAAACGCGCTGGGTCAGGTCGATATCGTGGTCAACTATAACGGCCGCCGCTTCCACGGCGTGGGCCTGGCAACCGATATTGTGGAGTCCTCCGCAAAAGCGATGGTTCACGTCCTGAACAACATCTGGCGTGCCGCCGAAGTGGAAAAAGAGTTGCAACGCAAAGCTCAGAATAAAGAGAACAATAAGGAAACCGTGTAATGTCGAAGAATTACCATATTGCTGTGTTACCGGGCGACGGCATTGGCCCCGAAGTTATGGCACAGGCGCTGAAGGTTCTGGAAGCGATCCGCACCCGTTTTGCGATGAAAATTACCACCAGCCACTATGATGTGGGCGGTATCGCCATCGATAATCACGGCACCCCGCTGCCGCAGGCGACCGTGACCGGCTGTGAAAATGCCGACGCGGTGTTATTTGGCTCCGTGGGTGGCCCGAAATGGGAACACCTGCCACCCGCTGAGCAGCCAGAGCGCGGTGCGCTGCTGCCGCTGCGTAAACACTTCAAGCTGTTCAGCAACCTGCGTCCGGCCAAGCTGTACCAGGGCCTGGAAGAGTTTTGCCCGCTGCGCGCCGATATCGCAGCTAACGGTTTCGATATTCTGTGCGTTCGCGAGCTGACCGGCGGCATCTACTTTGGTCAGCCAAAAGGCCGCGAAGGCAGCGGCCAGCACGAAAAAGCGTTTGATACCGAGGTGTATCACCGTTTTGAGATCGAACGTATCGCCCGTATCGCGTTCGAATCTGCCCGGCAAACGCGGTCATAAAGTGACGTCGATTCGATAAAGCCAACGTGCTGCAATCCTCGATCCTGTGGCGTGAAATCGTCAATGAAAATCGCCCGTGAATACCCGGACGTGCAGCTGTCGCATATGTTTATCGACAACGCCACCATGCAGTTGATTAAAGATCCTTCCCAGTTCGACGTACTGCTGTGGCTCCAACCTGTTCGGGACATTCTCTCTGACGAGTGCGCGATGATCACCGGCTCGATGGGATGCTGCCGTCTGCCAGCCTGAATGAAGAAGGGTTTGGCCTGTACGAACCGGCAGGCGGCTCAGCACCGGATATCGCGGGCAAGAATATTGCTAACCCGATTGCAACAGATCCTGTCTTTAGCGCTGCTGCTGCGCTACAGCCTGGATGCTAACGACGCGGCGACGGCGATTGAAAACGCCATTAACCGTGCGCTGGAAGAAGGCATTCGCACCGGTGATTTGGCCCGTGGCGCTGCTGCAGTTACTACTGATGAAATGGGCGACATCATTTGCCCGCTATGTCGCTGAAGGGGTGTAATCATGGCGAAGACGTTGTACGAAAAAGTTGTTTGATGCGCACGTGGTCTTCGAAGCGCCGAACGAAACCCCGCTGCTCTATATTGACCGCCACCTGGTTCACGAAGTAACTTCGCCGCAGGCGTTTGATGGCCTGCGTGCGCACCATCGCCCGGTGCGTCAGCCAGGCAAAACCTTTGCCACGATGGACCATAACGTCTCGACGCAGACGAAAAGACATCAACGCCTCCGGTGAGATGGCGCGTATCCAGATGCAGGAGTTGATCAAGAACTGCAACGAATTCGGCGTGGAACTGTACGACCTGAACCACCCGTATCAGGGCATTGTTCACGTGATGGGGCCAGAACAGGGCATTACCCTGCCAGGCATGACCATCGTCTGCGGGGATTTCCCATACCGCCACCCACGGTGCCTTTGGTGCGCTGGCGTTCGGGATCGGTACTTCGGAAGTGGAACACGTTCTGGCGACACAGACCCTGAAGCAGGGCCGTGCCAAAACCATGAAGATCGGAAGTTACCGGGCCAGGCCGCGCCGGGCATTACCGCCAAAGACATCGTGCTGGCGATCATCGGCAAAACCGGTAGCGCAGGCGGCACCGGTCATGTCGTGGAGTTCTGCGGCAGCGCAATCCAGGCCCTGAGCATGGAAGGCCGTATGACCCTGTGCAACATGGCCATTGAAAATGGGCGCAAAAAGCTGGTCTGGTTGCCCCGGATGAGATCACCTTCGCGTATGTGAAGGATCGTCTGCATGCACCGAAAGGCCAGGATTATGCCGACGCCGTGCGTACTGGAAGACCCTGAAAACTGACGAGGGCGCGCAGTTTGACACCGTGGTGACACTGCAGGCCGAGGCCATCGCGCCGCAGGTAACCTGGGGAACAAACCCGGGCCAGGTGATCTCCGTTAACGACAGCATTCCTGATCCGGCCTCGTTCGCCGATCCGGTTGAGCGCGCCAGCGCAGAAAAAGCTCTGGCCTATATGGGGCTGAAACCGGGCGTTCCGTTGACCGACGTGGCCATTGATAAAGTGTTTATCGGCTCCTGCACTAACTCGCGTATCGAAGATTTGCGCGCGGCGGCAGAAGTGGCGAAAGGCCGTAAAGTGGCGCCGGGTGTGCAGGCGCTGGTGGTACCAGGCTCCGGCCCGGTAAAAGCGCAGGCGGAAGCCGAAGGCCTGGATAAAATTTTCATTGATGCAGGCTTTTGAATGGCGTCTGCCGGGCTGCTCCATGTGCCTGGCCATGAACAACGATCGCCTGAATCCGGGTGAGCGTTGCGCCTCTACCAGTAACCGTAATTTTGAAGGTCGTCAGGGGCGCGGCGGGCGCACACACCTGGTCAGCCCGGCGATGGCCGCGGCAGCCGCAGTGACCGGCCATTTTGCCGATATTCGCAGCCTGAAATAAGGAGACCATCATGGCAGAGAAATTTACCCAACATACTGGCCTGGTGGTCCCTCTGGACGCCGCCAACGTCGATACCGACGCCATTATCCCGAAGCAGTTTTTGCAGAAGGTCACCCGCACCGGTTTTGGCGCCCATCTGTTTAACGACTGGCGTTTCCTGGATGACAAAGGCGAAGTGCCGAACCCGGAGTTCGTGCTGAACTTCCCGGCATTTAAAGGCGCGTCGATCCTGCTGGCGCGGGAAAACTTCGGCTGTGGCTCTTCCCGTGAGCATGCGCCCTGGGCCCTGACCGACTACGGTTTCAAAGTCGTGATTGCGCCGAGCTTCGCCGACATCTTCTATGGCAACAGCTTTAACAACCAGCTGCTGCCGGTAACATTGAGCGATGAAGAGGTCGACGAGCTGTTTGCGCTGGTGCAGAGCCAGCCGGGGATAACGTTTGAAGTGGACCTGGAAGCGCAGGAAGTGAAGGCCGGGGATAAAATCTATAGCTTTACTATCGATGCATTCCGTCGCCACTGCATGATCAACGGCCTGGACAGCATCGGGCTGACGCTGCAGCATGAAGATGCAATTGCCGCCTACGAGAACAAACAGCCTGCGTTTATGGGGTGATTTAATGGCCGCAAAGCGGGCCATTAAAAAAGTGCCTGAGCCAACCTCAAAGTCTGGAAAGGCGGGGAATTGTCTCCCCCGCCCTTGCCTTAACGTTTCACTTCGTAAGCTAACACTGCCGCCAGCTCTGTCTGTTTCTGTCTGAATCGCAGCTCACACAGCGAGCCGCGAACCATCCAGGTGAAGATCAGTAAACGTCATACAGATCATCAACAAACCTAACAGCAGAGTAGGTTTTGGCATTCCAGCCTCCTTATTGCTTTCCAGCGATGAAGAGGCTACCCTCACAGGGTTGAGTTGTGTTGGTTGGGTAGCCTCACATTGTACTGACCCCCAAAAGTTGGACAGAATAATCGAGGCATCCCAGAAAGAGTCCATGGAATACATGGGCTCTTTTTTGTTTCCTGCAAAAGTTAAATAAACTCTTCCACAGCAAAATCATCCATTCAACTGCCTCCTACTCCATGCACTTCCTTGTTTCTGCAACCATCTGTACTGCACCAGTTAATTGAGCAAGATCCGATTCTGGTTATTCAGATCTTAGGTGAAGAAAAGATTAATTGAGGTATGTAGAGCATTTTTGCATGCACCGCATTTGCACCTCTATCACTCCGAAGTAGTTATATCTATACATATGCCAAACATCTGCATATACTTAGGATATGCTTTAAGGCTAACCTATCAGGAGAAATACTATGAGAACCGTATCGATATTCAAAAACGGCAACAATCGCGCTATCCGTCTGCCCCGCGACCTGGATTTTGAGGGAGTGAGCGAACTGGAAATCGTCCGGGAAGGTGACAGCATCATCCTTCGTCCCGTTCGTCCAACATGGGGTTCGTTTACTCAGCTCGAAAAAGCCGACTCAGACTTTATGTCCGAACGTGGGGACGTCGTCAGCGATGAAGGACGGTTTGACTTGTGATCAAGACCTATATGCTGGACACCAACATTTGCTCGTTCATCATGCGTGAGCAGCCGGAAGCTGTCATTAAACGGCTGGAGCAGGCAGTGCTGCGGAATCACCGCATCGTGGTTTCGGCCATTACTTATGCAGAGATGCGTTTCGGTGCGATCGGAAAGAAGGCATCTCCCCGCCACGGCCTGCTTGTCGAAGCTTTCTGCGCCCGCCTCGATGCAATCCTCGCCTGGGACCGCGCCGCGGTGGACGCAACCACGGAGATTAAGGCCGCACTGACTGCGGCCGGGACGCCAATCGGTCCGAACGATACGGCGATCGCCGGGCATGCCATCGCCGCCGGCGCAGTGCTGGTAACGAACAATGTACGTGAGTTTGAGCGTGTGCCTGGCCTTGTCCTGGAAGACTGGGCTAACTGACGGCAGAAAGAGTCTTAAAGGTCGGAATGTCCGCTTTGTGCCAGAAGCGGACATTGCAAAGAGTCCCGAGGGTTAATGAAATGGAATTAGATCAATATGCAAAGCTAAAAATTGAAGTACGAAACCAAAAAGCATTAAAATGAGCGCAACGTAGGCGAAAAATTTATAAAGAGCTTTTCGCTTACGGATTTTAACATTCCTCTCCCCGACCGTTGTTCCATCTCCCAAAGGCGTACCGTCCTCCAACCCTAAAGACACACCTTCATCATGTGATGGCTGAGGCAGCCCAAAGAAGAAAATTAGAATTACACCAAAAATATTAGAAGTCAGCCCTATTGTATTTAGTAACTCTGGTGTCATGTTATTTGTCCTTTAATTTTTAGTCTTGGAGGAGAAATTATCTCTATTTTCTGTGCCCATTTTCCCTTTCTCATCACACTATCAGCTCAAATGAAATCGTTATACAACACTCAACGGCCTCTGTCTGCTTTTCGCTCAGAGCGGACATATTGTTTTCTGAAGACGTCAGCTATCCGGTCTTCAATGCCATGAAGATGACCATCCGGGACTAATAACAGACATTACTGACATCATTTTTTATCGCAACGCACGTTATCTAAAATTACTTTGCGGGCTATTCTGCTTTTGATGAGGTAAATCCGGTAAAGACTGCAACCCGTTGTCAGCGCGAATGATATTGATAAGCTCTCGCAGAGCGGGATGGACGTATCGACGAGAGCTGTAATACATGTGGAAAGGATCGCCATAAGCAGAATGCATGGGCATGACATTGATAAGAGTTCCCTCTGTAAGCTCTGTCTGAACACGAGATTCCAGCACATAAGCCAGACCAATCCCGGCTTTGGCCGCTGCAATTGTTGTCGCCGTGTCTTTCAGGGTGATAGAACCCGGTACACGTATACTGAAATTTCCTTCAGGCGCATCAAACTCCCAGCGAAAACTGGCATTATTCCCAAGTAACAGCTGTATGCAGTTATGTGCGGATAATTCAGTTGGCCTGTTCGGTGTTCCATAACGATTTACATAATCAGGGGAGCCCACCACTATCCAGCGCTGAGAGCCGGTCAGGGCCACGGCGACCATGTCTTCGGGTACCAGATGCCCATACCGCATACCTGCATCAAATCCTTCGGCGGTGATATCGACAGGCCGGTCTTCTACGACAACAGTCAGCCGGACATCAGGCCACCTTGTCGCAAACTCTTTCAGGGAAGGCGAAATCAATTGCGCAGCAGCGTCGGCAAAGACGTTAATACGCAATACACCAAAGCGTCCACGGCCAGGCGCGTTGACAGTATCCAGCGCAGAAGAAATCGTATCAAATCCGCACGAAAGCTTTTCAGCTATCTCCTGGCCCAGCGCCGTTGCCGATACCGATCGGCTGGTTCTGTTTAGCAGTCTGGCTCCCAGCCGGGTTTCAAGTCGCCTGATGGCATGGCTTACGGCTGAAGATGACAGACCAAGTTCAATGGCGGCGAGTTTAAAACTTCGGCACCGTAAAACAGTCACGAATGCCTGAAGATCAGCGAAATCAATACGCTCCATTTATATGATGAACCTCATTAATCGATTCAGTGAATCTGGCACATCTTTTAGCATAAGAATTCAGTGCCCGTAAACGCTAAGCTTTGTGATTACAGTCATATACGCAGGTGATTAAAGCCGAAGCGTACAGTTCACCCAGTGAGGGATACTCGTGAAAAAAAGAATTCTTGGTAAAACCGGAAAAAGCATATCTGAAATTGGCTTCGGAGCCTGGGCTATTGGTGGGACCTGGGGGGGAAGTCAGCCTGGAGGATGCAGAGGTGCCTTGCATGCAGCACTGGACGCGGGTATGACCTTTATCGATACCGCTGACGTTTACGGTGACGGGCGTTCTGAAAAAATCATTGCCGAGGTATTGAAAGAGCGGGGCGGCGAACGTCCTTTTGTTGCGACTAAAATTGGCCGCCGTCTTTCCCCCATGTAGCCTCGGGTTACACAGAAAAAAATCTCAACGAGTTTGTCGATCGCTCCCGCGATAATTTGCAAACAGAAACGCTGGACCTGGTTCAGCTGCACTGTCCGCCAACCGAAATTTATTACACGCCTGAAGTTTTCGCCGTTATGGATGAAATGATGAAGGCAGGAAAAATTCGCAGCTATGGGGTTTCTGTTGAAAAAGTGGAAGAGGGGCTTAAGGCACTTGAGTACCCGAACGTTTCATCCATTCAACTGATTTACAACATTTTCAGGCAGCGTCCTGCTGAGTTGCTGCTGCGTGAGGCCAGGCGTCGGGAGGTGGGGATCATTGCTCGCGTCCCGCTGGCTTCAGGCCTGCTGACCGGCAAAATGAAAACGGACACAGTATTCTCAGCCGATGACCATCGATCTTTTAATCGTAATGGAGAAGCAGTTTGATAAGGGGGAAACCTTTGCCGGTGTGCCTTTCGACGTTGCGCTCGATGCCGTGGAGGAAATACGACGCCTTGTACCGGGTGATATCACAATAGCCGCATTCGCCCTGCGCTGGATTCTCATGAATGAGGATGTTTCTGTCGTGATCCCTGGTGCCAAAAACAAGGCTCAGTCAGAGGCTAATGCGCAGGCAGGGAGTATCAATGCTCTTTCAGATGAAGTGATGACCGCCCTGGCAGAAGATTTACCAACAAAAAATATCCCCATGGGTTCATCAGCGCTGGTAGATACCTATTTCAAATTTATACCGAAAACAGAAAGTTCAGCTGAGTGGTGTCTGCGGATGCAATACGTCACGGCCTGTTTTACGCTGAGCAAAAAATTGATCTGTCCCGGCTGAAACTTCTGTAGCTACAGGTCGCCACCGGACTTTGTGAAAAATTCAGCCCACAGGGCGGGACGCGATAGCCTGTTGGATCTTTTGACAGGCATTTATGAATAAGAAAAAGGTAACGGACTGGCTTGAGCTCATGAAGGACTGGGTGGTGCTCCGGGAAATTGTCATAGCCATAATGGCGATGATCCACGAGCTGACTTACCCTTTTCTTTTTCTGCGGTTGCGCTAACCTGTGCGGCTCGCTTTTATATGGATGCTGTCACGCACGATGCAAAAATTCACGCTTCTTTTACTCAGCCTGGTGCTTCTGGGTCCGCTGGGCATTGACCTCTACCTGCCTACCCTGCCAGACATTGCGCTGGGGCTGAACACGCCTGTGACCACGATCCAGACAACCATTCCCCTGTTTTTGCTGGTCATGGGTTTAGGTCAGATTGTTGCGGGTCCGTTGGTTGATAATTTTGGCCGTAAACCTGTAGCCATAACCGGGATCCTGCTTTATCTGATGGGCAGTATTCTGGCTGCCACTGCAACCGGCTGGCCGCAGTTCCTTAGCGCGCGTATTGTTCAGGGTTGCGCGGTTTGCTGTACCGGCCGTGGTGGCGTTCAGCGGCGTGAGGGATCGTCTTGAGGGCGAGGAAGCGGCACGAGCCTACGGTTTTCTTAACGGTGCCCTGAATATTGTTCCGGCACTGGCACCGATGCTGGGTGGTTTCCTGGCCGGTGCGTTTGGCTGGCGTGCCCCCTTCTGGTTTCTTGCCAGTTATGTGCTGGTCATTGGCCTGATGATCCTGCGTTTCCTGCCTGAAACACGTCCGGCCGGAACGCTGGCAGTCAAAGCACTTCCGCTTGTCCAGTACGCCAGAATCCTGCGTGAACCCCGCTTCCTTGCTTTTACGTTTGCTAATGCGGGTGCAATGGGCATGGTGCTGACCTACGTGTCGCTGGCTCCGCAGGTGCTGATGACCGAAGGAAAACTCTCTGCCCTGCAGTTTTCCATAGCCTTTGGCGCTAATGGCTTCTGGATTATGCTGGGCAGCGTGCTGGTAAATAAAATCATCCGCAAACTGGGCCGGTCCATCTGTCTGGCTTTTGGTAGTCTGGCAATGGCCTGTGGTGCTGTGACGATGCTGGCAGGCATGGCCATCTTCCCGGCAGAGATGCAAACCAGCTGGGCGTTGTATATGTTCCCGGTGGCTATTTCGGTAGCCGGTCTGGCCTTTACGGTTGGCCCGGCAACCAGCTTTGCACTGGAACCTTATAAACAGCAGGCTGGCGTGGCTTCGGCCCTGGCGGGATTTATTCAGATGGCGGGCGGCTCCTCTGCCGGTTTACTGGCGATGGCTCTGCCGGTAAACGAGAAGCTTGCGCTGAGTGCGATGATGATTATGGGTGCCGTGCTGGCAGCGCTGGCGTGGAAATGCAGCAGGAATATGCACGGTACGCTTACCGCGCTGAAAACCAAATAACCCCGACCGGTACCCGCGGAGCAAGCGCACACGTCAGCTCATTACCAACGGTACCGACAGCGTACGCATCCTCATTAATCAGGATCTTTTTACCCCACAATTTCACCCTGTTGCCGATACCTGCCTGCTGGTAAGGGATCAAATCCACAGTAATTATATCCACTGAAACTGCCCCAGCCACCTGCGTTCTGGCCCCATCAGTCCAGACCGGAGGGACCTGTGGGCGCGTAGTGGGTATTCCTGCCAGAACAACCGATTCTCCGCCTTTTCTTCAACGCGGACATAATCCTCAAGGCAGGCCCGCTTTATGCCGGAAACAAACTGAGAAAAACTCAGGTACGTCCTGAACATCTGACCGCACAACATCACTATTCAAAGGGGGCCAAGATCTGCTTTAATATATACAGTTAAACTGTATATATGGGGGTTTTCATGTCTGAGCAAAATAAAATTGTCGTGCAACGCTTCAATCAGTACGTTATTGCCGAAGGCAGCCGCGAGGCATTTGACGCATTAGTGGCTGACCGTTTTATCAATCGATCCGCGCCGGAAGGCACTGCCGGCGATCGTGAAAGTCTGTGGCGTACCTTTGACCAGATCCTTCGCCCCGCGCTTACAAATTTGCAGGTCAATATAGAAGATCAGATTGCCGAACGAGACTGGGTCACCACGCGTAAAACGATAACGGGCAGGCATACAGGTGAACTGATGGGGGTCGCTCCAACCGGTAAAGCTGTCAACATTTCAGTGATAGATATGGTCCGGATTGCTGAAGGAAAATACGTAGAGCACTGGGGACTAAACACACTGGCACAGGTGTTGAGTCAGCTAAAGCAGAACTAAAGGAGTTTGTGCAGTGCTGCCAGACCTTTCTGCAGATCCCCGCGTTCGGCTTCACTGAGCAGGGTATCTAACCGTGCCGCAATCCACTCAACTCGCTTTGCACGTGCGTCGGCCAGTAGGGCACGTGCATTTTCACTTAGTACAATCAGTTGTGCCCGCGCATCCTGCGGATTTTTTTGCCGCTGCACCAGACGCTGAAGCTCAAGTTCATTGATTACCAGACGCATGCTTTGATGTTTTACACCCCGCAGGCTGGCAAGTTCAGCGATAGAAAGCGCATGGTGCGTATCGAGCAGATCCAGGGTTTCATACTGGGATGTGCGAATTGTGCCGGTTGATATGCGTACATTTCGAATAAACGCGCTCACTATCTCGCGCAGTTCTTCGGCCAGTACTTCCGCTTCACTTGTCAAAGGAGGTTTTTCGTTCATTACGGGAGGTTAACCTACATTTAATTGGTATACAGGGGCATCTTAAAAAGGTGTGAAAGTTGGTTTAACGGACAGGCGGGGCTGTCATTCTGTGCCAGCAACGTGCATGTATTATCGTTATGCCAGGCTCCGGTACCAGCCGATAATTCAGCCCTGGTTAGCCTGGCGCCACCTTCATTTTCTACCGTGGACAGGAAGTCAAAACTTCAGTTGAAGCGTATCGGCAAACTGGCGGTAATACAGCTCGATGAGTTTCTGTCCATTGTCCGGGGAGAACAGGTACAGGCGCATGAGGCCTTCAAAAACAAGGGACAGGCGCTCTGTCACTGCATGCGGATCGAGTCCGGCAGATATCTGGCCGCTGCTCTGGGCCGCGCGTATCCTGCTATGGACGCTGTCAATCAGGCCAGCTTCTGAATCACGAAGGAGTTCCGCAACATGTGTGTTACGCGCACCTTCACTGGCGATTTCAGCACGTAAAACCGCCACCGCGTGCCCCTCGGGTGTGAGGAAAATCTCTGCCAGCAACTCTTCAATCGCCTTGCGACTGAAATCAGTACTCCAGAAACGGCTTATCAGATTGTGATGCCGCTGCAGGTCGAGTTCAATAAGCGCCGTGATGAGGACGTCCTTGCTCGGAAAGTACTGGTAAATGTTCGCAACGCTGACCCCTGCAGCCGCACCAATCTCGGAAATAGATGAGGCGTGAAACCCTCGTTGTATAAAGCAGGTTCGGGCCCCGTTGAGGATCTGGGTCATGCGTTCTTCACGCGCATGCTCATTCACGGGACGCCCGCGCAGGGGCTTGTCTGCATCAGTTTTCATTTTCACATTTTATTCCATTCAGGTAACACAAGGACGACACCGGAGTAGTGTCGTCCTCAGTTTGCAGGTCAGGTCAGCCGCGCAGTGGACGAACTGGCGATACGAGGCGATAAACGTCAGAGTGACGCCGGCGTAGCCTCAACGCTCGCATAGACCTTGATTTCCTGAAACTGCTCAATCGCACGTGGCCCGCAGAGGACGCCGATACCACTTTGCTTGAAGCCGCTCTGTTCGAAGTGCTCGGACATAACGCCCCAGCAGTTTAGCCAGATATGACCGGCTTGAACAGACTTGCCAACTCTCCGGCCACGCGCCGTGTCGTCTGAGAACACCGACGCGGCGAGACCGAATTCGGTAGCGTTTGCGCGCATGATTGCATCAGCTTCGTCATCAAAAATCTCGAAAGTCTGGACCGGCCCGAAGACTTCAGACTGGATGACATCGGTGCTCAGGTCCTGTACTTCGATCAGGGTGGGGCGGTAGAACGCGCCTGAGGCCAGAGGGCCTTCATTTACGGGGCCGCCGCGCACCAGAATGTTTGCATACGATCCTGCAGCCGCGACCACGGCGTCAACGCGCTGAACACTGGCCTTGTCGATCAACGGGCCAAGCTGCGCCTGCGGGTCTTCGCTTTCGCCGAGCCGGACATTCTGATAAGCCTCGATCAGTGCAGCGCGCAACCGGTCGGCGATGCCACGCTGGGCCAGTACCCGTGAACCGGTACAGCAGAACTGACCATTCATCGCGACCAGTGCCATGACGATCTGCGGCACCACCACATCAAGGTTTGCATCATCAAATACGATCAGCGGCGCTTTGCCGCCCAGTTCCAGATTCAGACGTTTGAGCGTTCTGGCGCCGTTGGCGGCAATGAGGCGGCCTACTTTAGTGCTGCCGGTATAGCTGATCATGTTCACCAGAGGGGAGTCGACCAGCATGGAAGCGCCTGTACTCCCGGTTTCGGTGATCACATTCAGTACACCCGGTGGCAGCGATTTGACTGCAGCGATTGCCCGGGAAAACAGGGCATTGGTAAGCGCGGTCTGGTGCGGCAGTTTCAGCACCACAGTACATCCGGCAGCCAGGGCGGGAGCGACAGCGCGCACTGACAGTATGATTGGTGAGTTCCATGGCGAAATAACGCCCACAACGCCAAGAGGTTCGGGATCGGAATGGAAATGCATTCCCGGAGCGGCTTCAAGGGCGCGCCCGCCGGTCTGCAGCAGTGCCGTGGCGGCACCATAACGCAGCCACTCCACCGTTAATGCCAGCTCCCACTGAGTCTGCGCCAGCAGCTTGCCCCCCTTCGCGTGCCAGCTGGATTGCTATCTCGTCCACCCGTTTTGCGACCTCGTCGGCCAGTTCAAACAGGGCACGTGAGCGCAGGGAGCGATCTCTGGACCAGCTTGTCGTGTCAAAGGCAGTACGGGCGGCTTCGATCGCCTGACGTGCTTCGTCAGTGCCGATGTCCAGGTAGTTTCCCAGTGGCTGGCCTGTTGAAGGGCTTATCGCCTGTCTTATCGTGCCTCCGTTGTTCCAGTTACCGTTGATCCAGTTTCCTGCAGCTTCAGTCATATTCGGGTGTTCCATGATATTTCCTTTCCGGGTATCCCGCGGATTGAACGATGCAGACACGGTGCGGGTAATCCCTTGTCTGCCTAGTTGACGCCGAAGCTAAAAGCTGCCCGTTTGCGTCGCGACAAATATAAAAGTAAGTGATCATTTATATAAATGCAACGTTATTTTACAGCGCTCAGATATTATGGGATTAACACTGCTGGCGTGGACGGGACTCGTCCTGGCGAGGATAGATGGTCATGGAACGAATACGCATCGCCCTGGGGCGGCAGCTCAAATCTTTTGCCGCCCGGTACAGATGGGCTGTAACTGCCCCAAATGTGAATCTTTGAGTAAGCGAAATTTTTACTAGGTTCAAACGAGGAAATCATGCTCAAAAAGAGCATGCATTCTGCGAGTACAAGGCTTAAATCCGGCCGGGGATCCCGAATTTCCGTCCCATTCATGACGGGGAATCAGGATGCATCCTTCACCCCGCCGCTCATAACATTTTTGACACTGCTCCGGCCATCGCTGTTGCTCTGCGTCAGAGCAATTCCCTCCGGGAAAAATGGACGGCTGCCGCAATCTTCTGGTGTACCGCTGAATTGCCGGACTGTGCTTCCCGTCCATGCCACACCGGCACTAAGCCTTACAAGTCTTTCAGCAGACTAGCCGACAGTTGCCGAAGCAGATTTAACTCTTCATCGTTCATCTGCATGGTACATCTCATCTTACCAGGCAGATCCAGCAGAGCCTCTTTCATCTCATTCGCCTTTTCAGTAAGAACGACATTTTTCATCCTTTCATCTCCGGCGACAGCCATCCTTTTCAGAAACCCCTTCGCCTCAAGTTTTTGTACAAGCGGCGTCAGCGTTCCCGAGTCAAATAATGTCTTCTGGCCAAGCGCCCGTAACGGGATATTGTCCTGCTCGTAAAGGGCCATAAGCACGACAAACTGTGGGTAGGTCAGGTCAAACTCTTTCAGCAAGGGCCGATACTGGCGGATTAGCGCGTTTGTTACCGAATACAAAGAAAAGCATAGCTTTTCCTCTAAGATGCTGTTTTTTTGCATTTAATTATCTCCATGCAAAGATACCAGAATTGTTTTAAATAATATCTGCAATAAAGAATATTGCATGCAAGCTAAATTCGCAAAAGTTAAATGCCGGTAACAAGGCGATGCGCATAATTTTACCAAGGCCGGTCATAAAAAGCCGGACCAGATGTCCTGAATTTTGCCTTATTTGCATTCTCCCTGAGGCATTTTCCGGGCAACCGGTTTGTTTTCTGCTCAGCAGCGAGGGCCGGGCATTTCTTTGAATACCGTGATTATCTCATGCTTACTGACCCCTTCTCATGAACGCCAGCGACGTCATTCACATAACACCCGAAAAAAGCACATAAAAAATCATTGTATTTATATAAGTGATCGTTTACTTTTATATTCAACATAAACGAGAGACCACTCGCTCAGACGTCAGCCAGGCAGACAAGGGATTACCTGCCCCGGGTCTGTGTCGGTTAATACGCCACATGTCTTGAGGAGAGATAGCAAGGAACGTCCGGTTTTCAACGAAACTGCGCAGAACCGTATTGACTGAGCCAGCCCTAAGACCGGCCAGCCGCAGGGCAGTTAGCAGAACACTGGTTGTGAAGAGAGGCAGCTGGCGGCAGAGCGGATCAGCAGGTAAATCAGGATAACAAAATGCAGTATCTTCTAATTAACTGTTTTTAAACACTTAATTAACTGAAGGCCAGGATATTCAGAAAAAGTTATTTAAATAATGTTTGACCGAAAGAATATTGCGTGCAAGTATTATCTACACAAGGCAAGTGCCATCAACAACCGGCACTCAACCGAATCATACAATCAACACACATCTAACGAGGCTTAATCATGAAAACCGTATCAGCTGTCCTGACTTCTGCTCTTTTCGCATCCGCCACCGCTGTGGCTTCCGAAAAACCAGTTAACCTTCCTGCTCCCACAGCCGGCGTGCAGGCATTTCTCAACGTGCTGAACGCCGGTGACGGCAAGCCTATGGAACAGATGACCCCGCAGGGAGGCCCGTCAGGTGCTGATCGGGCACAGAAGGGCGTTACGCTGCCATCTGCGCAGGTTGCAGAAAAAATCATCACGGTAAACGGGCAATCCATTAAACTGAAAATCGTGAAACCGGACAACGCGACCGGCACCCTTCCTGTATTCATGTTCTTCCATGGTGGCGGCTGGGTGCTGGGAGATTTCCCGACCCATGAACGTCTGATCCGGGACCTGGTTCGTTCATCCGGCGCTGCGGCGGTATATGTGGACTACACGCCGTCACCGGAGGCCCACTTCCCTGTCGCGATTAACCAGGCGTATGAAGCAACCAAATGGGTGGCTGAACACGGTCAGGAAATTGGCGTCGATGGCAGCCGTCTGGGCCTGGTCGGTAACAGCGTCGGGGGGAATATGGTGGCCTCTGTGGCGCTGCAGGCTAAACAGTTTAACGGACCGAAGATCCGTTATAACGTGATGCTGTGGCCGGTAACGGATGCGAATTTTGACAGCACATCCTATAACCAGTATGAAAACGGCTATTTCCTGACGAAAAACATGATGAAATGGTTCTGGGATAACTACACCACTAACGCGTCAGACCGTAATAATATTCTTGCCTCGCCACTGCGGGCCACCACGGAACAGCTGAAAGGTTTCCCGCAAACCTTAATCCAGACAGCGGAACTGGATGTTCTGCGTGACGAAGGTGAAGCGTTCGGTCGCAAGCTCGATGCCGCCGGCGTGCCTGTGACCGTGACACGCTACAACGGCATGATCCATGACTACGGGCTGCTGAACCCGTTAAGTCAGGAGCCCACTGTCAGAACAGCGCTGGAGCAGGCGGGCGCAGCGCTGCAGAACCACCTGAAATAATATCCGCATAAGGTATAAACAGCGCGGCCAGAGGCCGTGCTGTTTTGTATGAACCTGGCGCCTGTCTTCGCTAATTCCGGCTGAAAAACCGCTACCGGGCAAACCCGGTTACGCAGCCATGTTATCTTTGCTTTAAGTCCCCGCCTCCATCTTGATATCTGAATTCTGCTTTTCGCTCATAGTCGACCTGTAACACCGTGAATATGTCCGCCTGGTGCCAGTAGCGGACGTTACTGGTATTAATTCCCCGCAGGCTAAAGTGAAGCCTGCAGGGATATAACTTACGGTGTCACGATATTGAACCAGAACTCAAATTTATCCATATATCCCAGCATGGCATCAAGTTTTGTCCCGTCACCGGTCACTTTCACCGCGCCGTTCTCCTCGGCCTGTTTCAGTGTGGTTTCCTTGAGGATGATTTTGTTCAGGGTGTCGCGATTCAGGGTAATGGTGGCGTCAGCATCGGTCGCTTCGGCGTTGGCGGTGTGGTTCAGCACTCCGTTTTCCAGCTCAAGCTTGTACTTACCGCCGTCGCTGCCAAGATCGATGTTAAACACCGATTTCGCCGTCCCGGCCTTCTCGCCGTTGATGTGCACCGCCAGATAGTCGAAGAACATCTCTGGAGTCATCGCCCGCACCGTATCCGGGCTGGCGGTGTTAGGGGTCGGGCCTTTCACCACGCCGTTACGCAGTTCCTGTGCGCCGGTGAGGTAGAAGTTACGCCACGGGCCCGATTCGGCCTGATGACCCAGTTGCTCCAGCGCGTCCGCCTCCAGGTTGCGGGCCGCCTGGTTGTTTGGATCGGCAAACACCACTTTGCTCACCACCTGCGCCACCCAGCGATAGTTACCCTGGTCGAAGTCGGTTTTGGCCTTCTGCAGAATGGCGTCCGCGCCGCCCATGTAGTCAACGAATTTCTTCGCGGCCTCTTCCGGCGGCAGTTCATCCAGGGTGGCCGGGTTGCCGTCAAACCAGCCGAGATACAGCACGTAGGTGGCTTTCACGTCGTGGCTCACCGAGCCGTAGTAACCCCGGTTGGCCCAGGTGTGCGCCAGCGAATCCGGCAGTTTAAAGTTGACGGCGATTTCGTCCCGGGTCAGGCCCTGGTTCGCCATGCGCAGGGTCTGGTCGTTGATGTAACGGTACAGGTCGCGCTGGCTCTTCAGCAGTTTATTGACGTTTTCATTGCCCCAGGTCGGCCAGTGGTGCTGGGCCATCAGGATCTCGGCTTTATCACCCCAGCGCACAATGGCTTCGTTGATGTATTTCGACCACGGCAGCGGCTCGCGGATTTTGGCACCGCGCAGGGAGTAGGTGTTATGCAGGGTATGGGTCACGTCCTCGGCGGATTCAATCAGTTTTTTCTCTTCGATATACCAGAGCATTTCAGAGGGCGCTTCTGAGCCTGGTGCCAACATAAAGTCATAGGTCAGACCGTCGATGGTCTCTTTTTGACCATCCTTTTCGATGATATTGGTTGGGGCAAGCAGGGTAACGGTCCCGGCGGAGGTGGTGGTACCCAGCCCGGCACCGACCAGGCCTTTGGCATCCGGTTTCAGAAGGTTGCCGTACATATAGCTCGCGCGACGGCTCATCACGTTCCCGGCCATAATGTTTTCTGCCACCGCTGCTTCCATAAAGCCGGCCGGGGCATAGATTTTCACCTTACCGGCCTTGACGTCGGCCTCATTCACCACGCCGCGCACGCCGCCGTAGTGGTCAACGTGGCTGTGGGTGTAGATCACCGCCACCACCGGTTTCTGGCCGCGGTTTTTAAAGTAGAGATCCATCCCGACTTTTGCCGTTTCCGCCGAGACCAGCGGGTCGACCACGGTCACGCCGGTGGCGCCTTCAATAATGGTCATGTTCGACAGGTCGAGGTTACGGATCTGATACACCCCGTCCGTCACCTCAAACAGGCCGCTGATATTAATCAACTGCGCCTGCCGCCATAAGCTGGGGTTGACGGTATCCGGCGCTTTATCGCCCTCTTTAATAAAAGCGTACTGCTGCGGATCCCAGACTACGTTGCCCTGTTCGCCTTTGATTACCTCTGCGGGGAGTGCGGCGATAAAGCCTTTGTGGGCATCGGTAAAGTCGGTGTTATCGGAGAAAGGCAGCTGGCTGAACAGGGCGTTATTGGCCTGTTGTGTGGCGGCGGCAGCCTCTTTCGGTGCTTCTGCTGCGAGTGCGCTGGCTGAAAAAATTTCAAGAAATAGAATTAACGGCGGGGAACATGAATAAATATAACCAGGCAAGCATATTCAGCAAGTGAGCAAATAAAACAACCAATTGAATTTTAAGAGGCATAGTTTTGCAAAATCAATGCCCTGTAATGTTTGCAAGTAACATTTAACCTTCTGATGAGCAGAGTCGGCCATCGCTCACAGCATATCTCTAACACCAGGCGGATTTCCGCTTGTCGCTCATAGCGGACCTATACCCTATTCATTTCAGATATTGAGCAGGCTTGATAACTGGATGATATCCTTAACACTATCATCAAAAATGTAAAAATCCTGCGCAAGCTGATTACGCCTTATCATAATTTTATTTATGATGCTTCCTTGATGAAAATCACCATATCAAATTCGTAGCGGATAGGTTTTCAGGCGATATTCAACCGGGCTGAGGCCGTTAAATTTAAGGCTGATTCGCCGGGTGTTGTAGTAATGAATGTACTCCTCAAGAACGATCTTCAGTTCGTCAACATCGTTGAATTTACGGGTGTAAAAGCATTCAGATTTTAAGGTCCCGAAAAAGCATTCTGCACAGGCATTATCCAGACAGTTTCCTTTACGGGACATGCTTTGCAAAACCCCAAACTCACGCAACTGATACTGATACCATCGATGCCGGTATTGCCAGCCCTGATCTGAATGAAGTACTGGTTTGCTGTTTGCCTCCATTCTGGCAAATGCCTTAATCAACATGTCGTCAATCATCGGCATGGTTGGGCGTTCCGAAATACTGTATGAAATGACTTCGTTATTGAAGAGATCGATGATCGGAGAAAGATAGAGTTTCCGGCCATTGACAGCAAACTCGATGACGTCTGTGACCCATTTTTCATTAGGCCGGCTGGCTTTGAAGTTTCGTTGCATGATATTGGCAGCAGCACTTCCCCGTTCGCCACGCCATGAGGTGTAACGCTTTACTTTGATAGCTGCTTTAAGGTCAAGAGCATTCATCAGGCGCTGGACCGCTTTGTGGTTGATCACGCCCCCCTCTCTTCTGAGCGCCAGCGTTATCCGTCGATAACCATATCGACCCTGGTTTTCATCATATATCTCACTGATTCGACGATTTATTGCATCGTATTTTCCAGGAGACTTAAGTGCCTTAAGATGATAGTAAAACGTGCTTCTGGGTATCCGGGCAATACTCAGCAGCTGGTCAAGCGGATAATGCTGCCTTAGTTCGTCAACAACGAGAACCTTATCTCTTACCGAACTAAGGCTTTCAGCTTTTGTAGATAAACTATCCGTAATTCCAGACGTTTGACCTTCCTTTCCAGCTCATGAATCCGTTGCTCTTTTGATCGTTCCTCTGCGGCTTCAATAAGTTCAGGGTGTTCAGCCATGTAAGATACCCTTTTTGTGCCTACCTTGAGTGCTCGAAGCCCTTCTTCACCATGCTCATTGAACACTTTTACCCATTTGGCGACAGATGATGCACCAGCAACATTGAATTTAGTCGCGGCCTGGGTAAGGGAGATCTGTCCGGAAAGCACGGCTTTCACAGCTTCAATTCTGATTTCAGGATCGATGGATACGCCCTTATCTCTGGGCTTTAATCCCTCTTCACCATAAGCATCATAGGCTGCAACCCAGATTCTTACCTGGGTTCTGGGAACGTTGAAACGGGCTGAAGTTAACCGATAGCCTTCATCGCCAGCAAGATAGTGCATAACGACTGCAAGGCGTTCTTCGAGGGTATATTTACGTCCGGGCATAGGACTCTCCAGTTTGAGAGTCCAACTAAATGGGTGCAGTGCATGCACATCAACGTTATGTTGAGTGGGGCTTTCTTCTGTTTACCCTTCCAGCAATGCTTCAGGCAAACAGCCTCAAGCACCCGCGTGAACTCTATTCGTATTCCGTCCTGCTGTCAGAATCGGCCGTCATTTCGTGAAGCCGCCTTCCAGAATTTCACTCTCTTTTACCCGCCAGGTCAGCACCAGCGCCACCAGCGAGATGGCTGCAATCACCCAGTACACCACGGCATGACCATAGCTTTGCACCAGCGCCCCCTGAATAATCCCCGCAAGAATCACGCCGGTTGAAATACTGTTGGTAAACAGCGTAGTGGCTGAACCTGCCCGCCCCGGCATTAGATCCTGGAACCAGAGCATGCCAATCCCGGCGACGATGCCGATAAAGACCGCGTTAAACAGCTGCAGGGCAAGTAACGCTTCATGGCTGTGAAAGAGGATCAGCCCAAAGTAGAACAGCACGCCCGCCGCCACCGCAATCACCATCATCCGCCGCTTACCAAAGTATTTGACGTAATAGCCAGCAAGGATCATTGCCGGGATCTCCAGCCCGGCGGCGGTACCCATTAAGATCCCGGCCAGCTTATCCGGTAAGCCCAGATCGCTGCTGATCCACAGGGGCATGTCGATGATGTACATGGTGTTGCAGGTCCACATCAGGGTAGAGGCGATAAACAGCCGGCGGACGTTTTTGTCTTTCCAGCCGCTGATCTGCGTCACCGGTACGGCACTTGCTGATTCCACCCGGGAAACCGACGGCAGTGCGAAAGCGATTAGCCCCAGGCTGATAGCAAAAATGGCCGCCGCAATAGAGAACATGACGGTAAAGCCATAGTTAAGCGCCAGCATAAAGGCCAGCGGCGGGCCGATAACCCACGCCAGCGACAGCTGGGCACGCATTACCGAGCTGAACATCACCACTTCACGCGCCGAGCTGTCGGCATATTCCCGCGCGAGGGCAAACAGCTGCGGCATGGCGGTATTGGCCAGCGAAGCCAGCAGCACGCCGCAGGTCAATAAGGTCAGGTAGTGACGGTTAAAGGCAAACAGCAGCGCGTTACAAATCGCCATCGCGCAGCAAAAGAGGATCAGCTTGCGGCGATCGCCCTGGCTGTCCGATCGTTTCGCCAGCCACAGACTGACCAGGATCCCGGCGACGGCATTGACGGTGTAAAAAATCCCTACCCAGAATGGCTGGGCACCCACCTCACGGCTCAGGAACAGGCTCAGGGTCGGGGCTTGTAGCGCACCGGCGATGCCCATCATAAAAGCCACCACTAAAAAGGCGGCATAAACACCGTTCAGACGGCGTCCCATCGTCATTAACCAGAGCATTAACTGTTCCCTTTAGCGCAAGTGAAAACGAAAAAAGCCAGCAGATAATACCTGCTGGCGTGGTGATTCGCACCAATACTCAGTCACACATGATCGAAGCCATTCAGCGTTCCGAGGTCGACGGTGTCACCTCCCACTGCATCAGATCTTCCAGTATTTTCAGCTGCTGTTCTGCACACCGGCGGGCCAGCCAGGACACTCCCTTTGTCGCTGAGAAGTACTGTCGGTAAAACTGACTCGTGGTAGACCTCTTCATATTCACCTCCTCGCTTCATCGAAGTGAATTATTGGCTTAATATAGGGATTAATAAATTGCTGATTTTTTGTCAGGAGTTCCCCTTTTATGCCCTCTGGTCGTCTGCAACAACAATTCATTCGCCTGTGGCAGTGCTGTGACGGCCAGGCTCAGGTCACCACGCTCAGCGAGCTGGCCGAGTTACTCAGCTGTTCGCGCCGCCATATGCGCACCCTGCTGAATACCATGCAGCAACAGGGTTGGCTGAGCTGGGAAGCCGAAGCCGGGCGCGGCAAGCGTTCCCGACTCACCTTTCTCTACACTGGCCTCGCACTGCAGCAGCAGCGGGCAGAAGATTTGCTGGAGCAGGATCGTATCGATCAGCTGGTGCAGCTGGTAGGTGATAAGGCTGCGGTACGCCAGATGCTGGTCTCCCATCTGGGCCGCAGCTTCCGCCAGGGCAGACACATCCTGCGGGTACTCTATTATCGTCCGATGAAAAACTTGTTGCCGGGCAGCGCATTACGACGCTCCGAAACCCATATGGCACGCCAGATCTTCAGCGGGCTGATGCGCATAAATGAGGAAAATGGGGAACTCGAAGCCGATATTGCCCACCACTGGCAGCAACTTTCCCCGTTGCACTGGCGCTTTTTCTTGCGGCCGGGTATCCATTTTCACCATGGACGTGAGCTGGAGATGGCCGACGTCATTGCCACTTTGCAGCGCGCCCGCGAGCTACCCCTCTATTCACACATTACCCGGGTCGAATCCCCTACCGCCTGGACCCTGGATATCCATCTCTCGCAGCCTGACCGCTGGCTCCCCTGGCTGTTGGGGTATGTGCCGTCGATGATCCTGCCGCGCGAGTGGGAATCGATGCACAACTTTGCCAGCCTGCCGGTGGGTACCGGGCCGTATGCCGTATCGCGTAACAACAATAACCAGCTGAAGATCCGCGCCTTCGATGACTACTTTGGTTACCGGGCGCTGATTGACGAGGTGAACGTCTGGGTCTTGCCGGATATCAACGAAGAGCTGAGCGTCGGCCTGACGCTGGAGGGCCCGACCGAGGGAGAAAAGGCAGTGGAAAGTCGGCTCGAAGAGGGCTGTTACTATCTGCTGTTCGACGCCCGCTCCCATCGCGGCGCCAGCGCAGAAGTGCGTCAGTGGGTAAGCCAGATCCTCTCACCGGCCAATCTGATCTATAAGGCCGAGGAGGTCTATCAGTCCTACTGGTTCCCGGCCTATGGCCTGCTGCCACGCTGGCATCACGCCCGCCCGGGACGCGGTGACAAACCGGCCGGACTGGAGAGCCTCACCCTCACTTTCTACCGCGAGCATATTGAACATCGGGTGATCGCCAGAATGATGAGTGAACTGCTGGCCGCCGAGCAGGTGACGCTGAATATTCAGGAGGTCAGCTATGAAGAGTGGCATCGCGGCGAGGCGGTGAGCGACATCTGGCTCAACAGCGTCAATTTCACCCTGCCGCTCGACTTCTCGCTGTTCTCGCATCTGTATGAAGTCCCGCTCCTGCAACACTGCATTCCCCGCGACTGGCAGCAGGACGCCGCCCAGTGGCGCGCAGGCGAGATGAACCTTGCCGCCTGGTGCCAGCAGTTGCTGTCCCAGCAGGCGATTGTCCCGCTGATCCACCACTGGCTGATGATCCAGGGGCAGCGCAGTATGCGCGGCTTACGCATGAATACCCTGGGCTGGTTTGACTTTAAATCCGCGTGGTTTGCCCCACCGGAACCATAATACTTTCGTAATATTCACCAAATCATTACAATACCGCCGTTCTCAACGGGGTGCTACGTGCAAGCGTGTGCTGAGAAAATACCCGTCGAACCTGATCCGGATAACGCCGGCGAAGGGATTTGAGGCTGTCGCTCAAAATCCTTTGCCACTCTCAAATACAGAGGTGCAAAGTGTTCAAAACTGTTCTTTCCCTGCTGGCGCTGATGGCGCTGCCTGCCGTTGCCAGCCCTGTCCTGACGGTCTACACCTACGACTCATTCGCCGCCGACTGGGGTCCAGGCCCGGCGGTCAAAAAAGCCTTTGAAGCCGACTGCAACTGCGAGCTGAAATTCGTGGCGCTGGAAGATGGCGTCTCGCTGCTGAATCGCCTGCGTATGGAAGGTAAGAACAGCAAAGCCGACGTGGTGCTGGGTCTCGATAACAACCTGCTGGAAGCGGCAACGCAAACCGGGTTGTTCGCCAAAAGCGGCGTGGCGACCGATGCGGTTAACATCCCTGGCGGCTGGAAGAACGACACCTTTGTGCCTTTCGATTACGGCTATTTCGCCTTCGTGTATGACAAAAACAAGCTAAAAAACCCGCCGAAAAGCCTGAAAGAGCTGGTGGAAAGCGATCAGAAATGGCGTGTGATCTACGAAGATCCACGCACCAGCACGCCGGGGCTGGGTCTGCTGCTGTGGATGCAAAAAGTGTACGGCGATAAGACCCCGGAAGCCTGGCAGAAGCTGGCCGCCAAAACCGTCACCGTCACCAAAGGCTGGAGCGAAGCCTACGGCCTGTTCCTGAAAGGGGAAAGCGACCTGGTGCTGAGCTACACCACCTCTCCGGCGTATCACATTATTTCGGAGAAAAAAGAGAACTACGCTGCTGCCGATTTTGCTGAAGGCCACTACCTGCAGGTGGAAGTTGCCGCCCGCACCGCCGCCAGCAAACAGCCGGAACTGGCAAACAAGTTCCTGAAATTTATGGTCTCGCCGTCGTTCCAGAATGCGATCCCGACCGGCAACTGGATGTACCCGGTAACTGACGTCGCCTTACCGGCCGGTTTCGACACGCTGGTGAAACCGCAAACCGCGCTGGAATACTCCCCGCAGGAAGTGGCCGGGAAACGTGCTGCCTGGGTCAGTGAATGGCAACGCGCCGTCAGCCGCTGATCGCCGGCTGGTTACTCCCGGGGCTGATAGCCGCCATCTTAATGGTCGCTGTCGCCCTGGGTGCATTTCTGGCGCTGTGGTTTAACGCGCCAGCCACCGACGTGACGGCGCTGCTACACGATAGCTATCTATGGCACGTCATCCGCTTCTCTTTCTGGCAGGCGTTTCTTTCTGCCCTGCTCTCCGTCGTGCCCGCCATATTTCTTGCTCGCGCCCTCTACCGCCGTCGCTTCCCCGGACGGCAGGTGCTGCTGCGCCTGTGCGCCATGACGCTGATCCTGCCGGTGCTGGTGGCGATATTTGGCATTCTTAGCGTCTATGGCCGTCAGGGCTGGCTTGCCGCCCTCTGCCAGGCGCTCGGGCTGGAGTGGACCTTCTCGCCTTATGGCCTGCAGGGCATCCTGCTGGCGCACGTCTTTTTCAACATGCCAATGGCGACGCGGCTGCTCCTGCAGGCGCTGGAGAATATCCCGGGCGAGCAGCGTCAGCTCGCCGCCCAGCTCGGGATGCGCGGCTGGTTCTTTTTCCGCTTCGTTGAATGGCCGTGGCTGCGCCGACAAATTCCGCCGGTGGCCGCGCTGATTTTTATGCTCTGCTTTGCCAGCTTTGCCACGGTGCTTTCGCTGGGCGGCGGGCCGCAGGCCACCACCATTGAGCTTGCCATCTATCAGGCCCTGAGCTACGACTACGATCCGGGCCGCGCGGCGCTACTGGCGATGGTGCAGATGATCTGCTGCCTGGGGCTGGTGATGCTGAGTCAGCGGCTGGGTAAAGCTATCGCCGTGGGCAGTAACCAGTTGGCAGGCTGGCGCGATCCGCAGGACAGCCTGCGCAGCCGCCTGACCGATGGCTTGCTTATCACTCTGGCCCTGCTGCTGTTGCTCCCGCCGTTGCTGGCGGTGGTGGTGGATGGCCTGAATCTTAACCTGCTGTCGGTGCTGCAACAGCCGGTGCTGTGGCAGGCGCTCGGCACCTCGCTGCGTATTGCGCTGGGGGCCGGTCTACTCTGCGTGCTATTAACCATGATGCTGCTGTGGACCAGCCGCGAGCTGTATGCCCGTCAGGCCACAGTAGCCGGACAGGCGTTGGATCTCAGCGGGATGCTGATCCTGGCGATGCCCGGTATCGTGCTGGCGAGCGGTTTCTTCCTGCTGTTTAACAGCACCGTCGGCCTGCCCGAATCGGCGGATGGCATCGTCATTTTTACCAACGCATTAATGGCCATTCCGTATGCGCTGAAGGTGCTGGAAAACCCGATGCGGGATCTTGCCGCCCGCTATACCCTGCTCTGCGACTCGCTGGGAATGCACGGCTGGCAGCGGCTGAAGGTGGTTGAGTTGCGCGCCCTGAAACGCCCGCTGGCGCAAGCGCTGGCCTTTGCCTGCGTACTGTCGATTGGTGATTTTGGCGTGGTGGCGCTGTTTGGCAATGATGATTTCCGCACCCTGCCATTCTGGCTGTACCAGCAGATCGGCTCGTATCGCAGCCAGGACGGTGCCGTCACGGCGCTGCTGCTGCTGTTACTGTGCTTTGCGTTATTTACCGTTATTGAGAAACTTCCGGGGCGTGATGCTAACACTCACTGATGTCACCTGGCTTTATCAACACCTGCCGATGCGTTTCACCCTGTCCGTGCGTCAGGGCGAACTGATTGCCGTGCTCGGCCCCAGCGGCGCAGGGAAAAGCACGCTCCTCAATCTGGTGGCCGGTTTTCTGCAACCGGCGAATGGCCGTATCACCATTGAGGGTCAGGACCATACCCATACGCCGCCCGCTGCGCGCCCGGTGTCGATGCTGTTTCAGGAAAACAATCTTTTCACCCATCTGACCGTGCGCCAGAACATCGGCCTCGGCATGCATCCGGGACTCAGGCTGAACGCCGGACAGCAGCAGAAGCTGAGTGATATCGCAGCGCAAATGGGGATTGGCGATCTGCTGGCACGGCTGCCGGGCGAGCTATCGGGAGGCCAGCGTCAGCGCGTCGCCCTTGCCCGCTGCCTGGTACGTGAGCAGCCAATCCTGCTGCTGGATGAGCCCTTTTCCGCGCTCGACCCGGCGTTACGCCAGGAGATGCTGCTGCTGGTCAAAGAGGTGTGTGAACGCCAGGGCCTGACGATGCTGATGGTGTCGCACAGCGTGGAAGATGCGGTCAGAATCGCTCCGCGGTCTGTGGTGATTGCCGATGGCCGTATCGCCTGGGATGGCGATACGGAACAGTTAGCGAGCGGAAAAGCCAGCGCGTCGCGCCTGCTGGGGATCCACTGACGGCGGTCAGCGGCTCACCACCTTCAATAAGATCTCGCCGTAAACCGGCATCAGCGGGTGGCGGAGCAGCACCACCAGCGCCGCCACAGCGATACCCAGGGTGACGGGGGCCAGCCAGAACAAGCGCCCACGCGGCAGGTAATGGCTCAGACGATCGGCAGACGCTTTTTTGCTGCGCCACAGCCGCCAGCAGAGCCATGCGGCCAGCCACAGCAGCAGCGCGGTCGCCAGCAGCAGCCACTTAAAGCCGCCGCTCTGCATCCCGGCAGGAATATCAATGGCCGCCCCGGCAAGAATACCCGGCAGAAAATAGATTGGCGGCCAGAACAGGCAACCCAGCAGATTCGGGATAATGAACTTGGCGACCGGCAGATCCAGCATTCCCGCCACCATCGGCACCAGCGGACGCGTCGGCCCGACAAAGCGCCCGACCAGAATGGTAAACATGCTGTGCTGGTGCAGGGCATGCTCGGTTTTATCGAGCAGCGCTTTGTTCTTCTTCATGAACGACCAGCGGTGGAGCGGTTTTTTAAAGCGCCAGCCCAGCCAGAATGAGATCCAGTCCCCGAGCAGACAGCCGACGATCCCCGCCAGCCACGCCTGCCAGAAGTTCACCTCGCCGCTGCCGATCAGGGCACCCAGCCCGCTCATCATCACCGTGCCGGGTAAAATCAGTCCGACCAGCGCCAGAGATTCAAGAAAAGCCACTAACGCCACAGCGATGAGCGAATAAGTAACGGACTGGGTAATGAAATGTTCCAGCAATGCCTGCATAACAGTTCCGGTCAGGTGACGAAGCAGGGATTCTGCGAAGAGAGGCCTGCTTCGTCAAGACAACAATTGTCTGAATAGTTTACCGGGTGTGAACGACATTCAGCGAATATGTTTAGCTTTATTTACCTTCTATTCACAGCCTGCACGGAATTCGCTCGGGCTGGCACCGGTGCATTTCTTGAACACGCGAGAAAAATAGAGCTGATCCTCAAAGCCCACATTGCGCCCGACGGTGGCTATGGGCATCCGGGTGGTACTGAGTAACAGCTTGGCCTGGCTGATGCGCTGATCTTCTCGCCAGCTCAGCACGCTCACCCCTAACTGCTGGCGAAACAGGTGCGAGAGACGCGAAGGCGACAGGCAGACATGCTGGGCTACGCTTGCGATATCAAACTGGCTATCTGCCAGATGATCGCTGATGTACTGGCAGGCTTCGCGCACCCGGTGATCCAGCGGCGGGTTAAGCGATTCGTTGATCGCCTCCATCCGGCGCAGCAGAAGCTGCTCCAGCAGGTTGATTGCCAGCAGCTCGGCGTAGCGTCCTCCGGCTTGTCCAGCCTCGATGATCTGGGCAAAAAGCTCACGAAACTGTGGCTGATGGACCTCATCAGGACGATAAAAACCGGTATGAGCAAACATGGACGGCCAGGCCAGCCACTCATGCCAGTAGGCACGAGGGCGGAAATAGACCCACTGGTGATACCACTCGCGGGCATCGGGATGGCGGCCATAGTGATGAATTTCGCCCGGTGGGAAGAGCAAAATATCCCCCGGACGGCAGACGAAGGTCTGATCGTTATTCTTGATCACCCCTTCCCCGCGTACGGTCAGGTTGAGGATATACCCCTTCATCCCCAGCGGTCGGTCAACGTAAAAATCGAGATAACCGTCCGCCTCAATGGGCGTCAGCCCCGCCACCAGATGGGCGTTAAATGAGTAGCCCGGCAGCAGGGGATCACTTTGTGTCTCAGCCATATTTTCAGTACTCCTGACGGTCCTGAAGGAAACCATTTGTCCATATCAACAAAAGCGGCATAAAAACCGGCCATCCAAAGCACAAAAAGGTATCAGGCTGCTTTTATGTCCACCATCATAACGCTTCCGTTGCGATTTAACCGTAACATCGAGCGGGTCGGCAGTAACAAAAGTGTCTATAACTACGGCAGAAATGTCCACATCCATTATTTGCACGGCGTCACACTTTCCCATGCCACAGCAAAATCATCCATAAGATTAGCGGATCCTGCCTGACGATTTTCCCCCTCACTCTCTAATGTTCATTCATATCTGTTTTTTGATGGAGCAACACCATGGCAATTGCGATTGGCCTCGATTTTGGCAGTGACTCAGTACGCGCCCTGGCAGTGGAGTGCACAACGGGTCAGGAGATAGCGACCAGCGTTGAGTGGTATCCGCGCTGGCAAGAGGGGCGCTTCTGTGATGCGCCGAACAATCAGTTCCGCCACCACCCGCGCGACTATATCGAGTCGATGGAAGCGGCGATCAAAACCGTGTTGGCTGAATTAAGCGAGGCACAGCGCAGCCAGATTGTTGGCATTGGCGTAGACAGCACCGGCTCCACCCCGGCCCCCATTGACGCCGACGGCCATGTGCTGGCGCTGCGCCCGGAGTTTGCCGACAACCCGAACGCCATGTTCGTGCTGTGGAAAGACCATACCGCGGTGGGAAGAAGCCGAGGCCATCACCCGTTTGTGCCATCAGCCGGGCAAAAGCGACTACTCCCGCTACATCGGCGGCATTTATTCCAGCGAATGGTTCTGGGCGAAGATCCTGCACGTCACCCGTCAGGATCAGCGCGTTGCCGAGGCGGCGGTGTCATGGATTGAGCTGTGCGACTGGGTTCCGGCCCTGCTCTCCGGCACGACGCGCCCGCAGGATATCCGTCGCGGCCGCTGCAGCGCCGGGCATAAATCCCTCTGGCATGAGAGCTGGGGCGGTCTGCCGCCTGCCGCCTTCTTTGACGAACTCGATCCAATCATTAACCAGAATCTCGACTACCCGTTGTTTACCGATACCTGGACTGCCGACATCCCGGTGGGCACCCTCTGCGCCGAGTGGGCGGAACGCCTGGGCCTGCCGCAGCACGTAGCCATCTCCGGCGGTGCATTTGACTGCCATATGGGTGCGGTCGGTGCTGGTGCCCAGCCGAATACGCTGGTGAAAGTGATCGGCACCTCCACCTGCGACATTCTGACGGCAGATAAAGCCAGCGTCGGCGACCGCGCCGTGAAGGGTATCTGCGGACAGGTGGACGGTAGCGTAGTGCCTGACTTTATCGGCCTCGAAGCAGGTCAGTCTGCCTTCGGGGATATTTACGCCTGGTTTGGTCGCGTGCTGGGCTGGCCGCTGGATCAGCTGGCGGCTGCGCATCCCGAGCTGAAAACCCAGATCGACGCCAGCAAGAAACAGCTCCTGCCACAGTTGACTGACGCCTGGGCCAAAAACCCGTCGCTCGACCATCTTCCGGTGGTGCTCGACTGGTTTAACGGTCGCCGTACGCCGAATGCCAACCAGCGTCTGAAAGGAGTCATTACCGATCTGAACCTCGCCACCGACGCCCCGGCGCTGTTTGGCGGGCTGGTGGCGGCCACCGCTTTTGGCGCACGCGCCATTATGGAGTGCTTCACCGAACAGGGGATTGCCGTCAACGAGGTGATGGCGCTGGGCGGTATCGCCCGTAAGAACCCGGTGATCATGCAGGCCTGTTGTGACGTATTGAATCGTCCGCTGCAGATTGTCGCCTCCGATCAGTGCTGCGCTCTGGGCGCGGCAATCTTCGCAGCGGTAGCCGCGGGGGTACATGCGGATATCCCGACGGCGCAGCAGTACATGGCGAGCCAGGTAGAAAGCACCCTGCAGCCGCGCCCACAGCAGGCGCAACGTTTTGAACAACTTTATCAGCGCTACCAGCAGTGGGCGAAGAGCGCTGAACAGCACTATCTCCCTGTCGCCGCCCCGGTTAAGAACATCCCGGAATCTACGGCAACCCTGACACATTAAGGACACGATAATGACGATTTTTAATAATTATGAAGTGTGGTTTGTGATTGGTAGTCAGCATCTTTACGGGGCCGGAAGCCCTGCGCCAGGTGACTCAGCATGCAGAACATGTCGTTAACGCCCTGAATGCGGAAGCAAAACTGCCGTGCAAACTGGTGCTGAAGCCACTGGGTACCTCGCCGGATGAAATTACCCATATCTGCCGCGACGCCAACTACGACGACAAATGCGCCGGGCTGGTGGTGTGGCTGCATACCTTCTCCCCGGCCAAGATGTGGATCAATGGCCTCGCGATCCTCAACAAACCGCTGCTGCAGTTCCATACCCAGTTCAACGCGGCGCTGCCATGGGACAGCATCGACATGGACTTTATGAACCTGAACCAGACCGCGCACGGCGGCCGCGAGTTCGGCTTTATCGGTGCACGTATGCGCCAGCAACATGCCGTTGTAACCGGCCACTGGCAGGACAAACAAGCCCACCAGCGCATTGGCTCGTGGATGCGCCAGGCGGTATCGAAGCAGGATACCCGCCAGCTGAAAGTGGCACGCTTCGGTGACAACATGCGCGAAGTGGCCGTCACCGACGGCGACAAAGTGGCCGCGCAGATTAAATTTGGTTTCTCCGTCAATACCTGGGCCGTGGGCGACCTGGTGCAGGTTGTCAACGACGTCAGCGAGGGCGACGTCAACGCGCTGGTGGATGAATATGAAAGCAGCTACCGCCTGACGGCGGCGGCGCAGGTGAATGGTGATAAACGCCAGAACGTGCTGGATGCAGCCCGTATTGAGCTGGGTATGAAGCGCTTCCTGGAACAGGGCGGCTTCCATGCCTTTACCACCACCTTTGAAGACCTTCACGGCCTGAAGCAGTTGCCGGGCCTGGCGGTACAACGTCTGATGCAGCAGGGCTACGGCTTTGCCGGCGAAGGCGACTGGAAAACTGCCGCTCTGCTACGCATCATGAAAGTGATGTCGACCGGTCTGCAGGGCGGCACCTCCTTTATGGAGGATTACACCTACCACTTCGAAAACGGCAACGATCTGGTGCTGGGTTCCCACATGCTGGAAGTCTGCCCATCGATCGCGGTGGATGAAAAACCGATCCTCGACGTTCAACACCTCGGCATCGGTGGCAAAGCCGATCCGGCGCGTCTGATCTTCAACACACGTACCGGCCCGGCGATTAACGCCAGCCTGATCGATCTGGGGGATCGTTTCCGCCTGCTGGTCAACTGCGTTGACGCTGTGGAAACGCCGCACTCCCTGCCAAAACTGCCGGTGGCTAACGCCCTGTGGAAAGCCCAGCCGGATCTGGCGACAGCATCCGAAGCCTGGATTGTGGCGGGGTGGCGCGCACCATACCGTCTTCAGCCATGCGCTGGATCTGAACGATATGCGTCAGTTCGCGGAGCTGCATGATATCGAGCTGGCCGTCATTGATAACGACACCCGCATGCCGGCGTTCAAAGACGCACTGCGCTGGAACGAAGTCTATTACGGTTCAAAACGTTAACAGGGGAACCTTTGGCCTGCCGCAGGGCGGGCCTTTTTTCCTGGAGGATACATGCTGGAAGATCTCAAACGTCAGGTGCTTGAAGCCAACCTGGCCCTGCCGGAACATAATCTTGTCACCCTGACCTGGGGTAACGTCAGCGCGGTTGACCGCGAAGCTGGCGTATTTGTCATTAAACCGTCCGGCGTCGATTACCGGGTCATGACCGCCGACGATATGGTGGTGGTGAGCATCGCCACTGGAGAAGTGGTGGAAGGGAAGAAAAAGCCCTCCTCCGATACGCCGACCCACCGTCTGCTGTATCAGGCTTTCCCGTCGATTGGCGGCATCGTTCATACCCACTCCCCGTCACGCGACCATCTGGGCGCAGGCTGGACAGCCCATCCCGGCAACCGGCACCACTCACGCCGACTATTTCTATGGCACCATCCCTTGCACCCGCAAGATGACCGATGCCGAAATCAACGGTGAATATGAGTGGGAAAACCGGCAATGTGATTGTCGAAACCTTCGAGAAACAGGGTATCGACGCGGCGCAAATGCCGGGGGTGCTGGTTCACTCTCACGGCCCGTTTGCGTGGGGCAAAAATGCCGAAGATGCCGTGCATAATGCCATCGTGCTGGAAGAGGTGGCCTATATGGGCATCTTCTGCCGCCAGCTGGCACCGCAGCTGCCTGATATGCAGCAAACCCTGCTGGATAAACACTACCTGCGTAAGCACGGCGCGAAGGCGTATTACGGGCAGTAAAAAATCCCCCTTCGCCCTCTCCCCTTTGGGAGAAGGTGAAGGAATGCCTGTATAAAACCCCAGCAAAACACCCGCAACCAGGCTATACTCACGCCTGGTTTTGTTTTATGAGAAAACGGCGTGGCGCAGGCGCAACAAGGCTTTTTACTGACCCGACACTGGGCGGGATACCCCACAGGGTACCGAAGTGGAATTCTGGCTGGCGACTGACAATGGCCCGCTGCACATCACCCTGCCGCCGCAGGAGTCCGTTGCCTTTATCCCTGAGCCAGACGTCGAAAAGACCCGACAGCTGCTGCGCGATGAAAGCGGCTGGCGCCTGACGCCCCTTGAACTGAAAGATTTCCAGCGTCGTCCGGTCTACGGTCTTTACTGCCGCGCCCATCGCCAGTTGATGCGTTATGAAAAACTGCTGGCGCGAAGCAGGCGTGACCCTGTATGAAGCCGATGTTCGCCCCCCGGAACGCTTTCTGATGGAGCGCTTTATTACCGCCCCGGTCTGGGTGGACGGTACACCTCTGGGCGATCGCCTGATCAATGCCCGCCTCAAGCCTAACCCGCACTATCGCCCGCCGCTGAAATGGGCGTCGGTGGATATTGAAACCACCCGCCACGGCGAGCTGTACTGCATCGGCATTGAGGGCTGTGGCCAGCGTGTTGTCTATATGCTCGGCCCGGCAAATGGCGATGCCGCCACGCTCGATTTTGATCTTATCTACGTTAACAGCCGTCCCCAACTGCTCGAGAAGCTCAATGCGTGGTTTGCACAGCACGACCCGGACGTGATCATCGGCTGGAACGTCGTGCAGTTTGATCTGCGGGTGCTGCAAAAGCACGCCGAACGCTACCGCATTCCGCTGTTGCTCGGGCGCGGGAACAGCGAACTGGAGTGGCGCGAGCACGGCTTTAAAAACGGCGTCTTCTTCGCCCAGGCAAACGGACGCCTGATTATCGACGGTATTGAGGCATTGAAATCGGCGTTCTGGAGTTTTCCGTCGTTTTCGCTGGAGTCGGTATCACAGGAGCTGCTCGGCGAGGGCAAATCCATCGACAACCCGTGGGACAGGATGGACGAGATCGACCGCCGCTTCGCCGAAAATAAACCGGCGCTGGCCACCTATAACCTGAAAGATTGCGAGCTGGTCACGCGCATTTTTCACAAAACCGACATCATGCGTTCCTGCTGGAGCGCGCCACGGTCAATGGCCTTGCCGTTGACCGGCACGGCGGCTCGGTAGCCGCTTTCAGCCACCTCTATTTTCCGCGCATGCACCGGGCGGCTATGTAGCCCCGAACCTGGGTGACGTGCCGCCCCAGGCCAGCCCCGGCGGCTATGTGATGGACTCCCGTCCCGGCCTGTACGACTCGGTGCTGGTGCTGGATTACAAAAGCCTCTATCCGTCGATCATCCGTACCTTTCTTATTGATCCGGTCGGGCTGGTGGAAGGCCTGGCGCAGCCGGATGATGAGCACAGCACTGAAGGCTTCCTCGGGGCGCGCTTTTCCCGGGAAAAAACACTGCCTGCCGGAGATTGTCAGCCAGATCTGGCACGGTCGCGAAGAGGCCAAACGCCACGGCAACAAGCCTCTCTCCCAGGCGCTAAAAGATCATCATGAATGCCTTTTACGGCGTTGCTGGGCACCAGCGCGTGCCGCTTCTTCGACCGCGCCTGGCGTCGTCGATCACCATGCGCGGCCACGAAATCATGCGCCAGACCAAAGTGTTGGTAGAGTCCCGGGGCTATGACGTGATTTATGGCGATACCGATTCAACCTTTGTCTGGCTTAAGGGCGCGCACAGCGAACACGAGGCGGCCGCCATCGGCCAGTCGCTGGTGGCGTACGTTAATGAGTGGTGGCAGGCTCATCTGCAACAGGCTGGCTTAACCAGCGCCCTTGAACTGGAGTATGAGACCCACTTCTGCCGCTTTTTAATGCCCACCATTCGGGGTACCGATCAGGGCAGTAAAAAGCGCTATGCCGGGCTTATCCAGGAGGGGGAAACGCAGCGGATGGTGTTCAAAGGGCTGGAAACAGTACGTACCGACTGGACCCCGCTGGCGCAGCACTTCCAGCAGGCACTTTATCTGAAAATCTTCCGTCGCGAGCCTTATAAGGAGTTTGTACGCGAGACCATTGCCAGCCTGATGGCGGGTGAACTGGATGACCAACTGGTGTACCGCAAACGCCTGCGCCGCCCGCTGGCGGAGTATCAGCGCAACGTGCCGCCGCACGTCCGTGCCGCCCGGCTTGCGATGAAGAGAACGTCCGTCTTGGGCGGGCGCCGCAGTACCAGAACCGCGGCACCATCAAATATGTCTGGACCACCAAGCGGCCCGGAGCCGGTGGATTATCAGCGCGCTCCGCTTGACTATGAGCACTACCTGACACGGCAACTGCAGCCCGTGGCAGACGGAATTTTACCTTTCATGGACGACGACTTTGCTACACTGATGACAGGTCAGTTGGGGCTATTTTGACAGGTGACGAAATCGCTGCCATCCAGTACCATAGCGCCCTTTCCATTCCCGGACCCATTATTCAATTGCCGTCATTTATGATCGTGGTTGAACTATTGCCTGCAATTAAAGATTAGAGCCGAACAAATATGCCTTTTACACTTGGTCAACGCTGGTATCAGCGACACAGAAAGCGAACTTGGGTTAGGAACTGTGGTTGCGCTGGATGCGCGTATGGTGACTCTCCTTTTCCCCGCCACCGGTGAAAACCGTCTGTATGCTCGCAATGATTCCCCTGTTTACCCGCGTGATGTTCAACCCGGGCGACACCGTTACCAGCCATGAGGGCTGGCAGCTGAAGATTGAAGACGTAAAAGAAGAGAATGGACTGCTCGCCTATATCGGTACTCGCCTCGATACCGAAGAGGCCGATGTCATGCTGCGCGAAGTGCTGCTCGACAGCAAACTGGTATTTAGCAAGCCACAGGATCGCCTGTTCGCCGGTCAGATTGACCGTATGGATCGCTTCTCGCTGCGCTACCGCGCGCGTAAGTTCCAGAGCGAACAATACCGTATGCCGTGGAGCGGCCTGCGCGGCCAGCGTACCAGCCTGATCCCCCATCAGTTAAACATTGCCCATGACGTCGGTCGCCGCTATGCGCCGCGCGTCCTGCTGGCCGATGAAGTGGGGTTAGGTAAAACCATCGAAGCGGGCATGATTTTGCATCAGCAGCTGCTCTCCGGCGCAGCCGAGCGCGTGCTGATTGTGGTGCCGGAAACCCTGCAACACCAATGGCTGGTGGAGATGCTGCGCCGCTTTAACCTGCGTTTCTCCCTGTTTGACGATGAGCGCTACGCCGAAGCCCAGCACGATGCCGATAACCCGTTCGAAACCGAACAGCTGGTGCTCTGCTCCCTGGATTTTGTTCGCCGTAGCAAGCAGCGCCTGGAGCATCTGTGCGACGCCGAGTGGGACATCATGGTGGTCGACGAAGCCCATCACCTGGTCTGGAGCGAAGATGCGCCGAGCCGTGAGTACATGGCGATTGAACAGCTGGCCGAGCGCGTACCGGGTGTGTTGCTGCTGACCGCTACCCCGGAACAGCTGGGTCTGGAGAGCCACTTTGCGCGTCTGCGTCTGCTGGATCCAAACCGCTTCCATGACTTCGCGCTCTTTGTCGAAGAGCAGAACAATTACCGCCCGGTAGCCGACGCCGTTGCCCTTCTGCTGGCGGGCAAGTACCTCTCCAACGAGGAGCTGAACACTCTGGGCGAGCTGATTGGCGAACAGGATATCGAGCCGTTGTTGCAGGCTGCCAACAGCGATCGTGAGGGTGCTGAAGCCGCGCGTCAGGAGCTGGTCTCCATGCTGATGGATCGCCACGGCACCAGCCGCGTCCTGTTCCGTAACACCCGTAACGGGGTGAAAGGCTTCCCTAAACGCGAGCTGCATACTATTCGCCTGCCGCTGCCGACCCAGTACCAGACGGCGATTAAGGTGTCAGGCATCATGGGTGCGCGCAAAACGGCAGAAGAGCGTGCCCGGGACATGCTCTACCCGGAACAGATTTATCAGGAATTTGAAGGCGACAGTGGCACCTGGTGGAACTTCGATCCCCGCGTTGAGTGGCTGATGGGCTATCTGACCGCCAACCGCTCGCAAAAGGTGCTGGTGATCTGCGCCAAAGCGACCACTGCGCTCCAGCTTGAGCAGGTTCTGCGCGAGCGGGAGGGTATCCGCGCGGCTGTGTTCCATGAAGGCATGTCGATTATTGAACGTGACCGTGCGGCGGCGTGGTTCTCCGAAGAGGACAGCGGCGCACAGGTGCTGCTCTGCTCCGAAATCGGCTCCGAAGGGCGTAACTTCCAGTTCGCCAGCCGTCTGGTGATGTTCGATCTTCCCTTCAACCCGGATCTGCTGGAGCAGCGTATCGGTCGTCTGGATCGTATTGGCCAGGCACACGACATTCAGATCCACGTCCCGTATCTGGAAAAAACTGCCCAGTCAGTACTGGTGCGCTGGTTCCACGAAGGGGCTGGATGCGTTTGAACATACCTGCCCGACCGGCCGTACTATTTACGACAACGTGCACAGCGAGCTGACCGGGTATCTGGCGGCACCGGAAAACACGGACGGTTTCGACGATCTGATCAAAACCTGCCGCGAGCAGCATGAAGCCCTGGAAAGCGCAGCTGGAACAGGGCCGTGACCGTCTGCTGGAGATCCACTCCAACGGCGGCGAAAAGGCCCAGGCGCTGGCCGGAGAGCATCGAAGAGCAGGATGACGATACCAGCCTGATCAGCTTCGCCATGAACCTGTTTGATATCGTCGGTATCAACCAGGACGATCGCGGCGAGAACATGATTGTGCTGACACCGTCCGATCATATGCTGGTCCCTGATTTCCCGGGTCTGCCGGAAGATGGCTGCACTATCACCTTTGAACGTGATGTGGCGCTCTCCCGCGAGGATGCCCAGTTCATTACCTGGGAGCATCCGCTGATCCGTAACGGTCTGGATCTGATCCTCTCAGGCGATACCGGCAGCAGTACCATTTCGCTGCTGAAGAACAAGGCGCTGCCGGTGGGGACACTGCTGCTGGAGCTGATCTACGTGGTTGAAGCCCAGGCACCGAAACAGCTGCAGCTCAGCCGCTTCCTGCCAGCCACGCCGGTGCGTCTGCTGCTGGATAAGAATGGCACCAACCTGGCGGCGCAGGTGGAGTTTGAGAGCTTTAACCGTCAGCTGAGTGCGGTGAACCGCCACACCGGCAGCAAGCTGGTGAACGCGGTGCAGCAGGACGTCTATACCATCCTGCAGCAGGGTGAGCCTCAGATCGAGAAAGCGGCGCGGGCATTGATTGACGCTGCACGCAGCGAAGCGGATGAAAAACTGTCGGCGGAGCTGTCGCGTCTGGAAGCCCTGCGCGCGGTCAATCCGAACATTCGTGACGATGAACTGGCGGCGATTGAGAGCAATCGTCAGCAGGTACTCGAAAGCCTGAATCAGGCGGGATGGCGTCTGGATGCGCTGCGTCTCATCGTTGTGACGCATCAGTAAGCGGAGCGCAAAATGTTGATGGAACCCTACAATCCGCCGCAGGATCCGTGGCTGGTCATTCTGTATCAGGATGAGCACATTATGGTGGTCAACAAGCCGAGCGGCTTGTTGTCCGTACCGGGCAGGCTGGACGATCACAAAGACAGCGTGATGACGCGCGTTCAACGCGACTATCCGCAGGCAGAGTCTGTGCATCGTCTGGACATGGCCACCAGCGGTGTGATTGTGGTCGCGCTGACCAAGGCGGCAGAGCGTGAACTGAAGCGGCAGTTTCGTGAGCGCGAGCCGAAGAAGCAGTACCTTGCGCGCGTTTGGGGACATCCAAAACCGGCGGAAGGGCTGATGACCTGCCGCTGATCTGCGACTGGCCGAATCGTCCGATGCAGAAGGTCTGCTACGAGACCGCAAAGCGGCGCAAACCGAGTATGAAGTTCTGGAGTACGCGGCGGATAACAGCGCTCGCGGTGCTGTTAAAACCGATTACCGGCCGCTCGCATCAGCTGCGTGTGCATATGCTGGCACTGGGTCATCCTATTCTGGGTGACCGCTTCTATGCCACGCCAGAAGCCCGGGCCATGGCGCCGCGGCTACAGCTGCATGCAGAGATGCTGACCATCACCCACCCCGAATACGGTACGCCGATGACCTTTAAGGGCCCCGGCGGATTTCTGATGTCTTGCCCGGCGGCGCTACGCTTGCCGGCCTATAGCCTTACTTAAAGCCCTTCTGCTCTTTGATGAGTTCGTACGCCTTTTGAATTTCCTGCGCTTTTTGCTTCGCCATCTCCATCATTTCCGGCGGTAAACCTTTTGCCACCAGCTTGTCTGGATGGTGCTCGCTCATCAGCTTGCGATAGGCGCGCTTAATGGTCGTTGGCTCATCGGTGGGCTTCACGCCCAGCACGTTACAGGCATCTTCCAGGGTAGGCCCGCGCTGTGCCTGCTGCCAGCCACCACCGCCCGCCTGCTGCTGTTGATAGCCGTCGCCAAACTGCGCGCCGCCCTGCATCATACGCAGGAACTGATCAAACTGCGTGCGGGAGATCCCCAGCTCTTCAGCAATCCACATACAGCACCGCACGTTCGTTCGGGTGAAGCGAGCCGTCGGCGAACGCCGCCTGGATCTGGATCTCCAGAAACATCCGAATTAAATCGAAGCGCCCAAAGCAATACTGCGAAACTGACGCATTTTTTCACGCAGGGGATAGTTATCCGCCTTGCCGATACGAAATGCGTGTTGTGCCGCCGCGCGGGAGTCGCCGTGCAGGTTCATACGGTCCATAAACAGGCTGGCGATATGGATGTCGGCCTCGGTCACCCGCCCTTTCGATTTGGTCAGATGCCCCATGACCTCAAACGTCGTCGCAAAAAAAAGTGCCTGACGTTCACGCTGGTTGGCAAACCAGGCCATCTTACGACTTCTAGCTTTATCAAACATATGGCCGATAATCAGGCCCAGAACGATACCCCAGAAGCCCGCGCCCATCAGTAAAGCGAACGCTACGCCGATAATTTTTCCCCAATACTGCATATACTCCCAAATGGTGATGTATTTGATCCCGCGAACGCCATCATTCCGGTGGCCGGGCCACGGTCAATTGAAGGACATCGCCTATAATTTGCATTATCATACTCGTCATTCAATAACGAGCCTATCACCACGGCTTGTTTACGGGCAGGATTAACGCTGGCACTGTGATGATGAGTAAGATAGTCTCTGACCGTTTGCCAGCGATAAGCCACTGATGACGGAACAATAAATAAAACGTATGAAAAAACGTATCCCCACCCTTCTGGCCACGATGATAGCGAGTGCTTTGTACAGTCAACAGGGTCTCGCAGCCGATCTCGCCTCGCAATGTAAGCTGGGTGTGCCCAGCTATGATCGCCCGCTGGTACAGGGTGATACGAACACGCTACCGGTCACCATCACGGCTGACAATGCAAAAGGGAATTATCCTGACGACGCCGTGTTTAGCGGCAATGTGGATATTAACCAGGGCAACAGCCGTTTGCAGGCCGATGAAGTTCAGTTGCACCAGAAACAGCCAGAAGGCGCGGCAGAACCAGTACGAACCGTGGATGCGCTGGGTAATGTGCACTATGACGATAATCAGGTCATCCTGAAAGGTCCGAAAGCCTGGTCGAACCTGAATACCAAAGATACCAACGTCTGGGAAGGTGACTATCAAATGGTGGGCCGTCAGGGGCGCGGTAAAGCCGACCTGATGAAACAGCGCGGTGAAAACCGCTATACCATTCTTGAAAACGGGACCTTTACTTCCTGTCTGCCGGGCTCTGATACCTGGAGCGTGGTCGGTAGCGAAGTAATCCACGACCGCGAAGAGCAGGTTGCGGAGATCTGGAATGCCCGCTTTAAGCTCGGTCCGGTACCGGTCTTCTATAGCCCGTATCTGCAGCTGCCCGTGGGCGACAAACGTCGTTCAGGCTTCCTGATCCCGAACGCTCAGTACAGCACCAACAACTATTTCGAATTCTACCTGCCGTACTACTGGAACATCGCGCCCAACATGGACGCCACGATCACGCCGCACTATATCCATAAGCGCGGCAACATCATGTGGGAAAACGAGTTCCGTTATCTGACGCACGCGGGTGAAGGTCTGATGGAGCTGGACTATCTGCCATCGGATAAAGTCTTTGAAGACGAGCACCCCACCGAGGGTGATCGCCACCGCTGGTTGTACTACTGGCAACATGGTGGGGTAATGGATCAGGTATGGCGCTTTAACGTCAACTATACCAAAGTCAGCGATCCGTACTATTTCAACGACTTTACAACAAAATACGGTTCCAGTACCGACGGTTACGCCACGCAGATCTTTAGCGCAGGCTACGCGGTGAAAAACTTTGACGCCACCGTGTCCACCCGTCAGTTCCAGGTGTTCAGCAGCCAGAACGCCAGCACCTACGGGGCTGAACCGCAGCTTGACGTCAACTGGTACCAGAATGATGTCGGCCCGTTTGATACTCGTATCTACGGCCAGGCCGTGCATTTCGTGAATACCAACTCGGATATGCCAGAAGCCACCCGTATTCACCTTGAGCCGACGATCAACCTGCCGGTGTCTAACGACTGGGCAAGCCTGGATACTGAAGTGAAGCTGATGGCAACCCACTATCAGCAGGATAATCTGGAAACGTACAACGCCACTAACGGTACTCATCTGGAAGAGACCGTTAACCGTACGCTGCCGCAGTTTAAAATGGACGGCAAGCTGGTCTTCGAGCGTGACATGAACTGGAGCGAGGGGTATACCCAGACCCTGGAGCCGCGCGCGCAGTACCTGTACGTGCCATATCGCGATCAGAGCAAAATCAATAACTACGACTCTTCACTGCTGCAATCCGACTATAGCGGTCTGTTCCGCGACCGTACCTACGGTGGTCTGGACCGTATTGCCTCGGCCAACCAGGTGACGACCGGCGTCACAACCCGCGTTTATGATGATGCTTCCGTTGAACGTTTTTAATGCTTCTGTGGGTCAAATCTACTACTTCACAGAATCGCGTACCGGCGATGACAACATCAACTGGGAGAAAAACAACAAAACGGGTTCACTGGTCTGGGCGGGCGATACCTACTGGCGCATGACCGATCGCTGGGGACTGCGTGGCGGTCTGCAGTACGATACGCGTCTGGATAACGTTGCTACCAGCAATGCCGCCATTGAGTATCGCCGTGACGAAGATCGCATGGTTCAGCTGAGCTACCGTTACGCCAGCCCGGAATATATCCAGGCAACGCTGCCTAACTTCTCGACGGCGGATCAGTACAAAGAGGGCATTTCGCAGGTGGGGGGTACCGCCAGCTGGCCGATTGCCGATCGCTGGTCAATCGTCGGGGCGTATTACTTTGATACCAATCAGAGTAAGTCGGCCGATCAGATGCTGGGTGTGCAGTACAGCTCCTGCTGCTACGCGATCCGCGTCGGGTACGAGCGTAAGCTGAATGGCTGGGATCCTGACAAAGGTCAGAGCGAGTACGATAACGTTATTGGCTTTAACATCGAATTGCGTGGCCTGAGTTCCAACTATGGCCTGGGCACTCAGCAGATGCTGCGCTCACCGATTCTGCCGTACCGTAGTTCCTTATAATGTGCTTGATTTACAACGTAATCCGCATTGCGGTTAATTGATATGGAAAAAGTATGAAGAACTGGAAAACGCTGCTGCTCGGTATCGCTATGGTCGCGAATACCAGCTTCGCGGGCCCCACAGGTTGTCGGACAAAGTCGCTGCCGTTGTGAACAACGGTGTGGTACTTGAAGAGCGACGTTTGATGGTTTAATGCAGTCTGTGAAGCTCAACGCGGGTCAGGCAGGGTCAGCAACTTCCGGATGATTCCACACTGCGTCATCAGATCCTTGAACGTCTGATCATGGATCAGATCGTTCTGCAGATGGGCCAGAAGATGGGTGTGAAGATCTCTGATGAGCAGCTCGATCAGGCTATCGCTAACATTGCGAAGCAAAACAACATGTCAGCCGACCAGATGCGCAGCCGTCTGGCCTATGACGGCATCAGCTATTCGACCTACCGTAATCAGATCCGTAAAGAGATGCTGATTTCAGAAGTGCGTAACAACGAAGTGCGTCGTCGTGTGACCATTCTGCCGCAGGAAGTGGACGCGCTGGCAAAACAGGTGGGGTAACCAGAATGATGCCAGCACCGAACTGAACCTGAGCCACATCCTGATCCCGCTGCCAGAAAACCCGTCTTCCGACCAGGTTGCTGAGGCGGAAAGCCAGGCACGTTCAATCGTCGATCAGGCGCGTAATGGTGGTGATTTCGGCAAACTGGCGATCACCTACTCGGCTGACCAGCAGGCACTGAAAGGCGGCCAGATGGGCTGGGGGTCGTATTCAGGAACTGCCGTCTATCTTCGCTCAGGCGCTGAGCACGGCGAAGAAAGGCGATATCATCGGTCCAATCCGTTCCGGCGTTGGCTTCCACATTCTGAAAGTGAACGACCTGCGCGGCCAAAGCAAGAGCATCTCCGTCACCGAAGTGCATGCCCGTCACATTCTGCTCAAGCCATCCCCACTGATGAATGACGATCAGGCGCGGGCTAAGCTGCAGCAGATTGCTGCCGATATCCGCAGCGGTAAAACCTCCTTCGCTAACGCCGCGAATGAGTTCTCTCAGGATCCAGGCTCTGCAAATCAGGGCGGCGATCTGGGCTGGGCGGCAGCGGATATTTTATGATCCCGCTTTCCGCGATGCGCTGATGCGAATGACCAAAGGTCAGCTGAGCGAACCGGTTCACTCCACCTTCGGTTGGCACTTGATTGAGCTGCTGGACACCCGTAACGTGGATAAAACCGACGCAGCCCAGAAAGACCGTGCGTACCGCATGCTGTTCAACCGTAAGTTCTCTGAAGAAGCGGCAACCTGGATGCAGGAACAACGCGCCAGCGCTTACGTCAAAGTTCTGAGCAACTAATGAAACACCATCGTGTTGTTATCACTCCCGGCGAACCTGCCGGGATTGGTCCCGATTTGGTCGTCCAGCTTGCCCAGCGCAGCTGGCCGGTCGAACTGGTGATTTGCGCCGATGCCAGCGTGCTTGAGGCGCGGGCAAAAACCCTTAATCTGCCGCTGACGCTCCTGCCGTATCAGGCAGAAAATGCGCCTCTCCCCCCAGCAAGCGGGCACCCTGACGCTGTTGCCTGTCCCGCTGCGTACCCCCGTTGTTCCCGGACAACTCAGTACCGAAAACGGTCATTATGTGGTGGAAACGCTGGCACGCGCCTGTGATGGCTGCCTGAGCGGCGAATTTGCCGCGCTGATCACCGGGCCGGTGCATAAAGGGGTGATTAACGATGCGGGGGGTAGCTTTTACCGGCCATACCGAGTTTTTTGAAGCGCGCTCGCACAGCGCAAAAGTGGTGATGATGCTGGCCACCGAGGAGCTGCGCGTTGCGCTGGCGACCACGCATCTGCCGATCAAAGCGGTTTCCGATGCCATTACGCCGGACCTGCTGCGCGAGGTGATTGCCATTCTGCACCATGATTTACGCACCAAATTCGGTATCGCCGATCCGCACGTACTGGTGTGTGGCCTGAACCCGCACGCGGGCGAAGGCGGCCATATGGGCACGGAAGAGATCGACACCATTATTCCGGTGCTGGACGAGATGCGTGCCCAGGGGATGAATCTCAGCGGGCCGCTGCCTGCGGATACCCTGTTTCAACCAAAATATCTCGATCATGCAGATGCCGTGCTGGCGATGTACCACGATCAGGGCCTTCCCGTGCTAAAATACCAGGGATTTGGCCGCGGCGTGAATATCACCCTCGGTTTACCCTTTATTCGCACTTCTGTTGACCATGGCACTGCGCTTGACTTAGCGGGCCAGGGAAAAGCAGATGTCGGCAGTTTTATTACGGCGCTTAATCTCGCCATCAAAATGATTGTTAATACTCAATGAATAATCGCGTCCACCAGGGCCATTTAGCCCGTAAACGTTTCGGGCAAAACTTCCTCAACGATCAGTTCGTGATCGAAAGTATTGTTTCGGCTATCAATCCACAAAAAGGCCAGGCGATGGTCGAGATCGGCCCGGGTCTGGCCGCACTGACCGAGCCGGTTGGCGAGCGTCTGGATGAACTGACTGTCATCGAACTGGACCGCGATCTGGCAGCCCGTCTGCAGACGCACCCGTTCCTTGGGCCGAAACTGACTATTTATCAGCAAGATGCCATGACCATGAACTTCGGTGAACTGTCGGAGAAGCTTGGTCAGCCGCTGCGCGTGTTCGGCAACCTGCCGTATAACATCTCCACGCCGCTGATGTTCCACCTGTTTAGCTATACTGATGCCATTGCCGACATGCACTTCATGTTGCAAAAAGAGGTCGTTAACCGACTGGTTGCAGGGCCAAACAGTAAAGCGTATGGTCGTTTAAGCGTGATGGCGCAATATTTCTGCAACGTGATCCCGGTACTCGAAGTGCCGCCATCCGCGTTCACGCCGCCGCCAAAAGTGGATTCTGCGGTTGTACGCCTTGTGCCGCATAAAACCAAGCCGTACCCGGTCAAAGAGCTGCGTGTCCTGAGCCGTATTACTACTGAAGCCTTTAACCAGCGTCGTAAAACGATTCGTAAACAGCCTTGGCAATACGTTTACCGTTGAAGTGTTGGCTAAGCTGGGTATTGATCCGGCAATGCGTGCAGAGAACATCTCTGTAGAACAGTACTGCAAGCTGGCTAATTACATCAGCGAAAATGCGCCGCCGAAGGAGAGCTAAGCCATGATTGATTCGCCCCGCGTATGTGTTCACGTACAAAGCATCTATATTGAGTCACAGTCCACCCCGGATGAAGAGCGCTTTGTCTTTGCTTATACGGTCACCATTCGCAACCTGGGGCGGACGCCTGTTGCAACTGCTTGGGCGTTACTGGCTTATCACCAACGGCAACGGTCGTGAAATTGAAGTGCAGGGCGAAGGCGTGGTGGGTGAACAACCGCACATTGATCCCGGCGAAGAGTATCAGTACACCAGCGGTGCGGTAATCGAAACACCGCTGGGTACCATGCAGGGCCATTATGAAATGGTCGATGCCGACGGCAACGCATTCCGCGTTGCCATTCCTGTTTTCCGTCTGGCTGTTCCAACACTCATTCACTAAACATGTCTACATATCTCATTGGTGACGTTCATGGTTGCTACGATGAACTGATCGCATTATTAAAGCAGGTGGAGTTTACCCCCGGTAAGGATACGCTATGGCTCACCGGCGATCTCGTTGCGCGCGGCCTGGCTCGCTGGAAGTGCTGCGTTATGTGAAATCGCTGGGTGACAGCGTGCGGCTCGTCCTTGGCAATCACGATCTGCATCTGCTGGCGGTTTACGCCGGGATCAGCCGTAATAAACCGAAAGACCGGCTCAACCCGCTGTTGGATGCACCTGACGCCGATGACTTAATTAACTGGCTGCGTCGCCAGCCACTGCTACAGGTCGATGAAGAGAAGCAGCTGGTGATGGCGCACGCGGGTATTACCCCGCAGTGGGATCTGCAAACCGCGAAAGAGTGCGCACGCGACGTCGAAGCCGTGCTCTCCAGCGACTCTTACCCCTTCTTCCTTGATGCCATGTATGGCGACATGCCCAACAACTGGAGTATGGAGCTTAGCGGCGTAGCACGCCTGCGTTTTATCACCAACGCCTTCACCCGCATGCGCTACTGCTTCCCGAACGGTCAGTTGGACATGTACTGCAAGGATGTGCCGGAAAACGCACCGACCCCGCTCAAACCCTGGTTTGCGATCCCCGGCCCGGTGACGGACCATTACAACGTGATCTTTGGTCACTGGGCGTCGCTGGAGGGCAAAGGCACGCCTGAGGGTATTTACGGGCTGGATACCGGCTGCTGCTGGGGTGGAGAACTCACCTGCCTGCGCTGGGAAGATAAAGCGTACTTTGTTCAGCCGTCGAACCGGCATCTGGATTTAGGCGAGAATGAAGCGGTAGCGTCGTAGCAGAGAGCTGCACCTCTCCCGTGGGGAAAGGTGCAGTAAAACATTAGCGGCGTTCAAGGATCTCGAAGCAATAGCTGTGCGAAATTTTGCGCATCCGCGTCGTGGAATTCGCTGAATACCGATTCCCACTCGTCAGGATCGTAGTCCGGGAAATGGGTATCCCCTTCCACTTCAGCATCAATGTGTGTCAGATATAATTTCTGCGCTTTCGGCAGGAATTGCTCATACACACGGCCTCCACCAATCACCATTACCTCTTCGGCATCACCGCAGGCAGCAATGGCTTCGTCAACGGATTTGACCCACTCAACACGATCATCCGTGCCGGCTGGCTGCTTATAACGATGTTTTTTACGGCCCGGCAATGACGCCCGATTGACTCCCAGGTCAGGCGACCCATTACTACCGGCTTGTTCAACGTAGTGCGTTTAAACCACGCGAGATCGGCAGGCAGATTCCACGGCATGGCATTTTCCATACCGATCACGCGATCTACCGCAAGCGCCCGCAATCAGACTGATCATTGATTATTTCCCGGATGCAAAAAATTGCCGCCACTATACGGAAAGCTTAATCTTTCGTCGACTGGCGGCAGAGTAAAGAACAGGAAATTTTTTATATTTGCTGGCAACCCCTCTTCACGCCAGTGGTTTACTTTCCGGCTCGTCTCCCGGATCGCCGGTATGCTTACCCTCTTCCGTTCCTTGCCAGCCGTGACGCTGCGTCAGCGAGAGATGATTGCGATCTTCATTGATGATATCCATCAGCATAGCGCTGGTACGTTTAACCACCGCCGCGCGTGACTTCGCATCATTCTCGGCCATTTCAGCCATCTCTTCGACCATCTCAGTATTAAACCGGCGGAAACAGATCGGCTCGCTCCCGGGCTTCATATGCCCCGAGTCCGAGACTCTCCAGCGCCAGCCGACCCGATTTCAGCGCCCCTTCAAAGGTTTCACGCTCCGGCGCATCGACACCTGCCTGACGCAGTTTGATGTAATGCTCGATATCACGCGCCCGGGAGATAATTTTCAGGTGCGGGAAATGGGTCTTCGCCAGCTCGACCAGCTGCAGGCTATTTTTCGGATCGTCTATCGCGTTGATCAACACTTCGGCTTTTGTGCGCTCCGGCAGACTCCAGCAGATCCACGCGCGTGGCATCACCGTAAAAAACCTTCATGTCGAACTTACGCAGGGTTTCAATATGATCGGGATCGTGATCGAGGATAACCATCTTAACGCCGCTGGAGAGCAACAAACGGCCGGTGATCTGGCCGAAGCGACCAAACCCGGCAATGATCACCCGCGGCTGTTCCTCGTCAATTTCATCTGCCTCACGCTCCTGACCGCTGTCGGCCGCTTCCAGACGGGTCAACACGACCAGCAGCAGTGGCGTGACCGCCATTGAGAGCGCGACCGCCAGCGTCAGCGCCTTGGCCCATTCTGGATCGAGCACGTTTGCCATATTGGCCGCGCCGAAGACCACAAATGCGAATTCACTTCCCTGCCCCAGCAGCACGGCAAACCAGCGGCGCTGTTTTCCGGGCACCTTTAGCGGACGAGCCACCAGCCAGAGCATCGTCATTTTAATGACCAGGAAACCTACCAGCAGGATGGCGATGCGCAGCGGATGCGTCACTAACGTTCCGAAGTCGACCGACATCCCCACGCCGATGAAAAACAGCCCCAGCAGCAGCCCTTTAAACGGCTCGATATCGCTTTCCAGCGCGTGACGATATTCCGAACTCGCCAGCAGAACACCCGCCAGAAACGCCCCCATCGCCATGGACAGCCCGCCTCTTCCAGCATCAGGCCAAAGCCGAAGACCAGGAATAAGGCCACGGCACTGAACACTTCCGCAGGCCGGAACGGGCGACAAAGCGCAGCAGCGGTCGGCTGACGTACCGCCCCGAGCAGGACGACCAGGGTCAGCGCTCCGACGACCTTTAATGCCGACAGCGCAAAAGCGCCAAGCGTGGTCGACGCTCCGGATACAGCCAGCAGCGGGATCATCGCCACCCAGCGGAATAGCCGCGATATCCTGGAATAGCAGCACCGAGAAGGCGCTGCGCCCCATACGGGAAACCGTCAGGTTACGTTCGTTCATGGCCTGCATGGCGATGGCCGTTGAGGAGAGCGCCAGCGTCATGCCGATCAGCCCTGCCACCTTCCAGTCCATGCCCAGCAGGATACAGAACCCGCCCAGCAGTAGACCGCAGGCCAGCATCTGCAATGCCCCGCCGCCAAACACCGACGCGCGCAGCTTCCACAGACGACGCGGATCCAGCTCAAGGCCGATGACAAACAGCATCAGCACCACACCGATTTCGGCAAAGTGCAGAATCGACTCGGCGTCAGTAACCAGCCCGGAATCCCCACGGCCCAATCACGCAGCCGGCAATCAGATACCCCAGTACTGATCCTAACCCGAGGCGTACCGCAACCGGCACAATCAAAGCCGCAGCGCCTAAATAGATCAGCGCCTGAATCAGCGTATGGCTATCCATGGTGCGTCTCCTGCCAGTCGAGTAAACGTTGTTTATAGTGGCGCGCCTGCGCCTGGAGCGTTTCGTCGTCGCAGACGAAGGTGCAGTGCATGGCAAACGGCGGGAGCCAGTTCAGGCCGCAATACAGCGCCGTTGCCTGTAGCGGTTGCGCCAGTACCTCAAAGCCGGGGAAGGAGCCGATGTCAAAATGGCTTTCACCGCCGCCGGTGGTCACTGCCCACAGCAGACTTTTCCCCCTGAGCGCATTGCCGTTATGACCATATGCCCAGCCATGCGAGAACACTTTGTCGATCCACAGTTTCAGCAACGGGGGCGTACTGTACCACTGCATCGGGTGTTGCCAGACAATCAAATCGGCCCTGGCGATCGCTTCCTGTTCGGCAGCGATATCTATATTGAAATCGGGGTAGAGCTGGTAGAGCGAACGGATCTCTACGCCCTCCAGCGTCTTGACTTGATCAAGCATCCGTTTGTTCGCATGGGAATGATGCGGATAAGGATGGGCGTAAATAATGAGTATCATGATTAACCTGGTTGAACTGCTTTCTTGTTGTAGCAGTCAGTGTAGACAGGAACGGCGGGCGTTTGAAGGGGTCTGCGCCTGTGCCTGGCTTAACCGCAAGGATTGGCAAATCCCGTCGCGGCAAAAGATATATATCGCAAATAATAAATCACCAGAAGATATAATATTATAATCACAGATCGATTAATTGTTAACAATAAGAAATATGAAGCATTTAACTCATGGTTAATTAAAAATTTAAAATAAATTGATATACAGAATTGATTTTGAAATTAATAATTTAAATTTCAACCCCTCAAATTACCCTGTAAAAACATATATTTACAATAATTTTTATCGCCATTAAAATATCCATTCATTTTTAATCACAAATGGACGTGGCAATGAAAAGAAAAACCCCGCAATTAAATAAAATAACAAAATCAATGAGCAGAATATTCCCCTGCTTTACTTATGTTTGCTCCATTAATGGCAACCAGCGGCCATCATTGAGGATTCTACGACGGAGGCTCAGACTTTTTCCATCGACCCGTCATACACAATTAATGAAAATGTACTCATATCTACGGGTTCAAACACTGCGGCTGTTACGATAGCAGGCGATCAGTTACTTACTGTTGATAACGAGGGAAAAAATTACCAATACCGGAGATGCTGTCTATATTAATACCGGTACGCAGGAACCTGTCATTAACAACACACAATCTGGTGTGATTTCATCGAGCACTGGAAATGCCATTACTGTTCACTCAATGACAGGCACCATTAAAAACGCGGGTAACGTGACGGGTGCAGAAAGCGGCATCCAAATTGAAGAAGATTCGTCGATGCTCAGGATTGAGAATGCTTCAACTGGCCATATCGAAGGCAAAACAGGGATTGCCAGTAAGATCGGAATAATTCTAATTAATAATGGTGAAATAAAAGGTAATTTAAATAATGGTGTCGAACTCTCCGGCGTCACCAGCAATAGTAAAATTACTAATAACGGCACGATTGAAGGGATTGAGCATGGTATTCACACCTCTGGTATCACAAGAGTTGAAGTGACTAATGCTGGAATCATCAAAGGCGGCCGAAAGTGCTATTTCATTTACCAGCGAAAAAAAACAACGTTCTTACTCTGACGACCGGCTCCCGGTTGGAAGGGGATGTTATTTCAACCAATTCAACTACCCAATACTTTACGACTAACAGGCACAGGAACTGAAGACAGCAATTTCATTGGCCTGAATGAAGGCGACGGTTTCGCCTCTCTCACCATGTTAGGCACCGATTGGGAGCTGACCGGTAATGTGGATATCATCGGCACGGATGATTCAATCAAGGTTGATACCGGCAAGCTCACCTTCGCAGGCAACGTCAGCAACGCTGGTAATACCCTCATCGCAGAAGGCGCTACCCTGCAACTGGGTACTGGCGAAAAAACCGGCACCTTAAGTGGGAAGCTGACCAACAACGGCACGCTGGAATTTAATCAGGCTGCTGATTTCAACTTTGCCACTGGCATCACGGGCAGCGGTACTGTTATCAAAACAGATGCCCATACCCTGACGCTGACCGGCAACAACAGCTATACAGGCGACACGCAGTTGAACAGCGGCACGATGCTGGTAGCCGAAGGCGCAACGCTGGGAAGTGCAGGCAATTCCGCCACCGTCACGATTCAGGACGGGGCTACCTTCGCCAGTGCAGGTACGGTAAACAATAACGTCAATATTTCTCGGCGGCGGCGTTCTGGCCTCATGGAATGCGGTTCAGGGAAATACGCTGTCCAGTGCTTCTACCGCCGATACCATCAACGGCAACGTCACCAACAGCGGTACGCTGCAAATCAGCGGTCTGAACGACAGTGTGGGGAATGATTTCACCATCAACGGTGATTACACCGGCATGAGCGGCAGTTTGATCGCCATGAACAGCGTGCTGGGGGATGACAATGCGTTGACCGACCATCTTACCATCACCGGTAACAGTGCAGGTGTATCGGATATCCGTATCAGCAATATCGGTGGGGCGGGCGCGAAGACCGTCAACGGTATGCAGATCGTGAGCGTGGGTGGCGATTCCAGGGCTGCGTTTAGCCTCTCCAGACCGGTCGTCGTTGGCGCGTGGGAATACAGTCTGAACCAGCACAGCGATGGCAACTGGTACCTGGAGTCTGCAGACACTACCCCGGTTCCTGACAAAGACGATAACACCGACGGCAACACCGACGACGGCAACGGCGGTAACACCGACGGCGGTAACGGCGGTAACACCGACGGCGGTAACGGCGGCAACACCGACGGCGGTAACGGCGGCAACACCGACGGCCGGTAACGGCGGTAACACCGACGGCGGTAACGGCGGCAACACCGACGGTGATAACAGTGGTAACAACGACGGCGGCAACAGCGGCGGCTATACCCCACCAGAGATGAGCAATCTTGCTCCTGAGGTCGGTGCCTATTTAGGTAACTACCTGGCTGCCCAGGACATGTTCCTGCACAAACGCGACGATCGCGATCAGCTGACGCTGCGCAATGAAGAAGATCTCAACACCTGGATGTATGTCAAAGGCCGCTACCACGAAAACGATGTGGCGGGCGGTAAAGTAAACTATGACACCACCCAGTACGTGATGCAGGTCGGCAGTGATTTCATCAGCAAGAAGATGGACACGGGTGTACTGCATAGCGGGGTGATGTTCGGTGCCGGTCAGGCAAAAACTGACTCCACGTCCACAGGCAGTAAACGTTCAGCGCAGGGTAAAGTCGATGGGGTGAATGTCGGCGTATACGCCACCTGGCAGGAAGACCAACAGTTGCGTAAAGGCAGCTATATCGACAGCTGGGCCTCTTTCGGCTGGTATCACAACTCGCTCACCAGTGACGGTCGCAGCGACGAGTCTTACGACAGCCACGGCTTTGCTGTATCACTGGAAGCAGGTCACGCCTGGATCGTTGACTCAGAAAACGAAAGAACCTTGAAAATCGAACCGCAGATCCAGGCCATCTATAGCTATCTTGATCAGGAAAACCATACAGACGCCGGACGGCGTACGTATCTCTACCCCTGATAATGACGGCATTCTGGGACGCGTAGGTGTGAAAACCAGCTACTTCGATCAGAAAGATGTGCAGGCATGGCAGCCTTACGTAGCAGTCAACTGGCTGAAAGGTGCCGGACAGAATGATATCGCCTTCAACGGCGAAGCGTTCAGTAACGATACCCCGGACGACCGCGGTCAACTGGAGCTGGGCATTACCGGCAAACTGAATGAAACCACGCTGATCTCGTTACGCGCCAGCGGCGAGTGGGGTGAAAACGGTTATGACGCGTATGGCGGTCATATCCTGCTGAACCACCGCTGGTAATCACATAATCAGATCGAATAATGCAGTGGTTCAGGCCACTGCATTTTTTTATCAGTTATCCAGTTCACCCATGGATTTAACCTGATCGCGGTTAATCTGCTCGGTTTGCCCGGTTTCTGCATTCTCATAGGACACCAGCCCGGTATCATCATCTACCTGCGGTTTACCGTCGGTAACGATGGTTTTGCCGTCCGTCGTTTTCACCGCCTGATTAGACGAACATCCCGTCACGGTAAACAGCGTTGCAGCCGCAAAGACAGAGGCCATCAGTAGTTTGCTTTGCATAGTATTCTCCCTGTTGGTCGTCATTGTTATCATCAGGCTAAACTGTAGCGTAATACGCTACGGTCAGGGGAAAAATGCAGAACACTCTGAAGGTTAGCTTTTCTGCGGGAAGCCATCTTTGTAGATCACTGTCTGTACCACTTTTCCGCCAGCGTCATAGGTTTTCGCTTCGCCGTTCGCCACGCTCGCTTTGAAGGTGATGGTCGAGCGCAGCTTCCCGTCCTGGGGTATAACCCTGAGACAGCCCTTCCGCCTGACAGTTAACCAGCGGCGTATGGCTCCGCAGGACGCCGTTCGGGTAATAGACGTCGATATAGTCGTTAAAGCAGCGGTTCTTGATGACAGTCTCAAACTTCTTATTGCCATTGTCATACTTCTCGACGAGCTTGCCCTCAGGCACGCTATCCGCCACCTTCACCACCGGTGTGGTTAACTTTTTCTGCGGCTCCAGATCGTCCTTTAAGCCTTTTGCATAGTCGGGAGTCATTCCCATTCCATCAATGGTATTGGTCACCGACGAGGCAAAATCTGCACAGCCAGCAAGCAGTATTACCAGGGGTATCAACGTAAGGGCCTGTTTCACAATAAACTCCTTTTTTCAGGTATTGCCCTACAGTGCGTTGAAAAGGGAGGAGGCACAACCGCCAAAAATGGTCGGAAAGACATAAAAAAAACCCGCCGAAGCGGGTTTTGAGAGCAATCTGAAGCGATTACTTCGTGATCTGCGCGTGCATCTCTTGCACCGAAATGACCTTCTCGGTGGCATCCGCGTTCAGCGCCATGGCTGTTGCAAAACCGCCGTTCAGGGTGGTGTCGTAGTGCACTTTGTACTGCAGCGCGCTGCGGCGAATCAGCTTGGAGTCTTCAATCGCCTGACGCCCTTCAGTGGTGTTGATGATGTAGGTGTACTCGCCATTCTTGATACGGTCCTGAATGTGCGGACGACCTTCATGCACCTTGTTCACCAGACGCGGGTTGATACCGCTTCGCCCAGTACAATCGCAGTACCGTGAGTGGCATCCAGTTCGAAGCCCTGTTTCAGCAGCTTCGCCGCCAGGTCCACTACGCGCTCTTTATCCCCTTCACGCACGGACAGCAACGCACGGCCCTGTTTCTTCATGGTGGAGTTACTGCCGAGCTGCGCTTTCGCGAATGCTTCAGCGAAAGTGCGGCCCACGCCCATCACTTCCCCGGTAGAGCGCATTTCTGGCCCTAACAGCGGGTCAACGCCCGGGAATTTGTTGAACGGCAGCACGACCTCTTTCACCGAGTAGTACGGCGGGATGATCTCTTTGGTCACGCCCTGCTGTGGCCAAAGTCTGGCCAGCCATCACGCGCGCCGCCACTTTCGCCAGCGGAATGCCGGTTGCTTTGGAGACGAACGGTACGGTACGCGCCGCACGCGGGTTAACTTCAATCAGGTAAACTTCGTTGTCTTTCACCGCGAAACTGCACGTTCATCAGACCGCGCACCTGCAACTCGAAGGCCAGCTTCTGCACCTGGTCACGCATCACGTCCTGAATCTCTTTGCTCAGCGTATAAGCCGGCAGAGAACAGGCTGAGTCACCGGAGTGAACGCCCCGCCTGCTCGATATGCTCCATGATGCCGCCAATCAGCACCATTTCGCCATCGCAGATAGCATCAACGTCCACTTCAACTGCGTCATCCAGGAAGCGGTCCAGCAGTACTGGCGCATCGTTAGAGACGCTGACCGCGGTCTGGAAGTAACGACGCAGGTCGGCTTCGTCGTAGACGATTTCCATTGCGCGGCCGCCCAGCACGTAGGATGGACGCACCACCAGTGGATAGGTGATCTCTTTGGCCTTCTCAACCGCCTGCTCAATCGCGGTCACAGTGGCGTTAGCCGGTTGTTTCAGCTTCAGGCGATCAACCGCCTTCTGGAAACGCTCACGGTCTTCGGCACGGTCAATCGCGTCCGGGCTGGTGCCGATAACCGGTACACCTGCGGCTTCCAGGTCACGCGCCAGCTTCAGCGGAGTCTGGCCGCCGTACTGCACGATAACGCCTTTTGGCTTCTCGATACGCACGATTTCCAGTACGTCTTCCAGCGTAACCGGCTCGAAGTAGAGACGGTCGGAGGTGTCGTAGTCGGTAGAGACAGTTTCCGGGTTACAGTTAACCATGATGGTCTCGTAACCGTCTTCGCGCAGCGCCAGTGAGGCGTGTACACAGCAGTAGTCGAACTCGATGCCCTGGCCGATACGGTTTGGACCGCCGCCCAGAACCATGATTTTGTCACGGTCAACCGATGGGTTCGCTTCGCACTCCTCTTCATAGGTGGAGTACATATAGGCAGTGTCGGTCGCAAATTCTGCCGCACAGGTGTCCACGCGCTTGTAAACCGGGTGCAGGTTGTACTGGTCACGCAGCTTGCGGATTTCTGCTTCGCGTACGCCCGCCAGTTTTTGCCAGACGCGCATCGGCAAAGCCTTTACCGCTTCAGCATACGCAGGAAGTCAGCGTCGAGGCCGTTGATGCCCAGATCCGCAACTTTCTCTTCCAGACGCACCAGCTCTTCAATCTGCACCAGGAACCAGCGGTCGATATTGGTCAGGTTGAAGACACCATCAACGGACAGGCCAGCACGGAAGGCATCGGCGATGTACCAGATACGCTCGGCACCTGCATCTTTCAGCTCACGGCGGATTTTCGTCAGGGCTTCCGGATCATCCAGGCTTACTTTCGGGTCGAAACCGGTCGCGCCCACTTCCAGGCCGCGCAGCGCTTTCTGCAGGGATTCCTGCTGGGTGCGGCCAATCGCCATCACTTCACCAACGGACTTCATCTGTGTGGTCAGACGGTCGTTCGCACCGGCAAATTTCTCGAAGTTGAAGCGAGGGATTTTGGTCACAACGTAGTCGATAGACGGCTCAAACGATGCCGGGGTACGGCCACCGGTGATGTCGTTCATCAGCTCATCAAGGGTATAACCCACGGCCAGTTTCGCTGCCACTTTAAGCAAATCGGGAAGCCGGTGGCTTTCGATGCCAGCGCAGAAGAGCGGGATACGCGCGGGTTCATCTCGATAACAATCAGGCGACCGTTCTTTGGGTTTACCGAGAACTGAACGTTAGAGCCGCCGGTTTCGACGCCAATCTCACGCAGTACCGCCATCGAGGCGTTACGCATGATTTGATACTCTTTATCGGTCAGCGTCTGGGCGGGTGCCACGGTGATGGAGTCACCGGTGTGGATGCCCATGGCATCGAAGTTCTCGATAGAGCAGACGATGATGCAATTGTCGTTTTTATCACGCACCACTTCCATTTCGTACTCTTTCCAGCCAATCAGCGACTCGTCAATCAGTAGCTCTTTGGTTGGGGAGAGATCCAGACCGCGTTCGCAAATCTCTTCAAACTCTTCACGGTTATACGCAATACCGCCGCCGGTGCGCCCATGGTGAAGGACGGACGGATGATGCACGGATAACCCACGTCAGCGGCAACCGCCAGCGCTTCTTCCATGTTGTGAGCGATACCGGAGCGTGCAGTGTCGAGGCCGATTTTCTTCATCGCCACGTCGAAACGACGACGGTCTTCTGCTTTATCAATCGCGTCGGCAGTCGCGCCAATCATGGTCACGCCGAACTCAGCCAGTACGCCTGACGTTCCAGCTCCAGCGCGCAGTTCAGCGCTGTCTGGCCGCCATGGTCGGCAGCACCGCATCCGGGCGCTCTTTTTCGATGATTTTGCGTACCACTTCCCAGTGAATCGGCTCGATGTAAGTCGCATCGGCCATTTCCGGGTCGGTCATGATGGTCGCCGGGTTAGAGTTCACCAGGATAACGCGGTAACCCTCTTCGCGCAGGGCTTTACACGCCTGTGCGCCGGAGTAGTCGAATTCGCAGGCCTGGCCGATAACAATCGGGCCAGCGCCAAGAATCAGGATGCTTTTTATGTCTGTACGTTTTTGGCATAGCTTCTTTCTCCGGAGAACCTGTTTATGCGCGTCGCGAGCGACTGGCAGACAAATTTTTGACGCCGTCTGCCTGAGCGCAGCAGGGCATAAACAGATTCTGATTATTTAGCGGTCTTACGGTACTGCTCAATGAGTTCGATGAAGTGCTCGAACAGCGGCGCGGCATCGTGCGGGCCTGGGCTGGCTTCCGGGTGGCCCTGGAAGCTGAACGCCGGTTTGTCGGTACGATGAATCCCCTGCAGGGTGCCGTCGAACAGCGACTTGTGCGTTACGCGCAGCGTGGCAGGCATGGAGGCTTCGTCCACCGCAAAACCGTGGTTCTGCGCGGTAATCATCACCGTGTTGTTATCAATATCTTTCACCGGGTGGTTACCACCGTGGTGGCCGAACTTCATTTTCACGGTTTTTGCACCCCGCTCGCCAGCGCCAGCAGCTGATGGCCGAGGCAGATACCGAATACCGGAATATCGGTTTCCAGGAAGCTCTTAATCGCGTCGATTGCGTAGTCGCATGGCGCCGGGTCACCCGGGCCGTTGGAGAGGAAGATCCCGTCCGGGTTCATCTTCAGCACGTCCTCTGCCGGGGTTTTCGCCGGCACAACGGTCAGACGGCAGCCGCGATCCACCAGCATACGCAGGATGTTGCGCTTGGCACCGTAGTCGTAGGCCACGACGTGGAACGGCAGTTCCTCTTCTTTTTTGGCTTCTGGCAGTTCGCCTGCCAGCGTCCAGCTCCCCTGAGTCCAGCTGTAAGCCTCAGCGGTGGTTACTTCTTTTGCCAGATCCATGCCGTTCAGCCCTGGGAAGGCTTTGGCTTTTTCCTGCGCCAGAGCTATATCCAGGCTATCGCCAGCGATGATGCAGCCGTTCTGGGCACCTTTTTCACGCAGCAGACGCGTCAACTTACGGGTATCGATATCGGCAATCGCCACGATGTTATGGCGCTTGAGGTAGGAAGAGAGGTCTTCGGTATTGCGGTAGTTGCTGGCAATCAGCGGCAGGTCGCGAATAATCAGACCTTGTGCATGTACCTGGGAAGACTCTTCATCAGCGGCGTTAGTGCCGACATTGCCGATATGGGGATAAGTTAGAGTGACGATTTGGCGGGAATAGGAAGGATCAGTGAGGATTTCTTGATAACCGGTCATTGAAGTATTGAAAACGACTTCCCCAACCGCCGAACCTGTTGCCCCAATGGCCCGACCGATAAACTGGGTTCCGTCTTCCAGAACCAATAGCGCTGACTTAATCAAAACACCCTCCAGAGAATATTCACTCACTTTATTTGCATATTAATGCATACCCATAGTATGAATCAATGCAAATCTGCTGCCAGTGGATTTTCGGCAAACGGCGGCATTCTGGAGATTTGGCAGGGGAAAGTCAACTCAAAAAGTGGGTTTTGTTTGTTGTTTTTGCGCCACTGATGAGCTGGAAAGTAATTAACGGGCAAAAAGATCAACTAAATCACGTAAGAAAACGCTTGCGACTCAGTTTTAATAGCAAGTGCTCATCTCAAGCCCAAAAAAGTGGACCATTTGGTCAAAATTCACATTTTTGAAACAAAAATAGTGAGGATAACGTTGGTTTATGAGGGTTTAAGAAAGAAATTATATAAAACATTCAAAATTAAAGGGCAATAAAATATTGCCCTGTGCAATCAATTGATTATGACTGCAATAACCACATCACGAAGGGTAATCATGATTACAAATTATTAAGATCAAGCACATCTCGCATGTCAAAGAGACCATCTTTCTTGCCTTTCAACCACATTGCGGAACGAACTGCCCCATTTGCAAAAGTCATCCGACTGGAGGCTTTATGGGTAATCTCAACACGCTCACCGATATCAGCAAACATCGCGGTATGTTCACCGACGATGTCGCCAGCACGGACGGTTGCAAACCCAATGGTGCCAGGCACACGTTCACCGGTATAACCCTCCCCGGGTATAGACCGCGCACTCTTTCAGATCTTTATCCATCGCCTGAGCGATCGCCTCACCCATCGCCAGCGCGGTGCCAGACGGGGCATCGACTTTATAACGGTGGTGCGCTTCGATAATTTCGATGTCAGTGTAATCCCCCCATCACTTTCGCCGCCTTCTCCAGCAGCTTCAGCATGACGTTAACGCCTACACTGAAGTTCGCGGCGAAAACAATCGCAATCTCGTTTGATGCAGCCTGAAATGGCTTGTTTACCGGCATCATCAAAACCCGTGGTGCCAATAACCATTCCTTTCCCATGCTGACGGCAAAAAGCCAGGTGGTCGAGCGTGCCTTCAGGACGGGTGAAATCGATGAAAACGTCAAAGTCATCTTTAACGGCATCCAGGCTGCTCTGCACGGTCACGCCCGTTTTCGCCACGCCTGCTAATTCACCTGCGTCGGCTCCCAGAAGAGATGAACCTTCACGCTCCAGCGCCGCGCCAAGGGCCACGCCGTCCATCTGTAGTGCCGCCTGAATAAGCTGACGGCCCATACGTCCGCCCGCGCCCGCAATGGCGACACGGATCTCTGCATCATGCATAGTTATTCTCTTACGTTAAAATGATGTAAACCGCTTTCCAGATTAACCAGCCCTGACGAAGGCTGCCACAGAAAACGCCGATAATTAGAATTTAATGATAAACAGGGAGAGATATCAGTTAAAGACATGATCGCCAGGATATGGCCCGCCTTCCGGTCATAGAAAAAAGTACGTGGCGTTTCGCGAGCCGCACACAGCAGCCCAGGTTATGGTTCATCAATGTAACGTTCAACATGCAGTGTTGAGGATCGCCGCTGAGCCTGGCATTGTTTTCAAAAGAAATACCAGGCCACCCGCGATGTCGGGTTAATCACACCCCTGTTAATCGAGGCTATAGGTGACGACCAGCTGCCCTTTTTTTCATTTTCAGTCCCGAGGATTTGCATTGCCCCCCACATCCGCCAGCTGTTTAACGTGCGTTCCACCGCAAAGATAAGGCGGGAGATCGCCAAAGCGAACCTTGCGTCTGCCCGTTTTCAATTTCTGTATGGCGAAGCAGGTTATCGGCTTTCCAGCCGTCAATAATGACCATCAGGGCGCTGGCATCTGGCAGGGGATCCTGACCCTCGCCCAGGCGTAAAGGTAATCCGCCCTTCACCAGGCCAGTGGTGAGCTTTTACCCGGCTTCCAGCCAAACTGCTCCCCCAGCATAGCCGATCAAATGACCTGCGCTGTGCCAGCGGGAGTGACGTTCTCTCACATCTTTATCGACTTGCATCTCCACCTCGCCTGGCGTAAGCGCTGCGGGCAGAATGTGGACGACATGCTCCCCACGCAGGGATACCGCTTCTACCGCTATCCCGGCGATCCATCCTCGATCCGCTGGCTGTCCACCGCCCTGCGGATGGAAAAGGGTCTGATTAAGTTCAATGGCGTAGCGGCCGTCAGGCTCCTCAGTGCAACGGATCACCTGTGTACGCCCTTCTGTCGCGTCACTGGTGTAATAAAGTCGTTCTGTCATGGTTGTTCTCCTCTGTACCCTGACAGTATATTCATCACTTAAGTGTCGATAATCGGCCACTCAGACATTGCACTCTTGCCTGGTATGCACAAATGAAACCTTCTTTGCTTCCCGATCTCGCCACTTTCGTCCACCATCGTAGAACATGGCAATTTTTCAACCGCAGCCCGCCTCACTGGCGCCACGCCCTCTGCGATCAGCCGCTGTGTTTCACGTCTGGAAAAAGAGATGGGATGTAAATTGCTGCACCGCACTACACGTAAGCTGGCACTTACCGTGACCGGAAAAGCGGTTTATGAACATGCGCTGGATATGCTGGACGCGGCACAACAGGCGATGGATTCAGGCAGCAGCCTGCAGACCGTTGCGCAGGGGAAACTCACCATGAGCGTACCGAAAGCCGTGGGACGCTTCGTGATCCATCCTTTAATCCCGGCATTCCTTGAGCGCTATCCGCAGATTGATGTCTGCCTGCGCCTGGAAGATCGTTACATGGATTTGATCGACGACGGTGTCGATCTGGCGCTACGGATCACTAACACCCCCTCTCCCGGCCTGTACGGTAAACCGCTGATGCCGGTCACCCATGTCATCTGCGCCACCCCAGAGTACCTTCGTCGCATGGGCATACCGCAGCATCCGCACGATCTCCGGCAACATAGCTGTATTTCGCTCGGTGAAACTCCGGCCGATTCACGCTGGAAGTTTGCATTGAATGGAAAAACTGAAACGGTACAAACTCATGGACGTTATGCCGCTAACCACACGGGTGTGAGGCTGGATGCGGTAAAGCGCGGCCTGGGTATCGGGAGTTTACCGCTGTTCACGGCGCGTGAGACGCTGGAAAGTGGGGAGATTGTGCAGGTCCTGCCTGAGTGGGAGTTTATCAGTAGCTATACGGGCGATCTCTGGCTGCTGTGGACGCGCAACAAACATATGCCGGCCAGAATGCGGGCCATGATCGACTACCTGAATGAAAAAATGCCAGTCATTCAGTGACTGGCATTTTTTTAAACCTTACTCGACTTCGCGGGCATCAATGCGAAGCTCTTTCGGGACTTCAAAGACGATGTTCTCTTCGCGTCCTTCCAGCGGCACCGCTTCACCGCCACCCAGCTCCTGCAGGCGGACAATGACGTTCTGCACCAGAATATCCGGGGCGGAAGCGCCCGCAGTTACGCCAACACAGGCGGCATTCTTAACCCACGCCTCCTGAATGTCCGTCGCATCGTCAATCAAAAACGCCGCTTTCCCCATCCGCTGCGCCAGCTCGGCCAGACGGTTGGAGTTCGAGGAGTTTTTGGAGCCGACAACCAGCACCACATCTGCTTGCTCAGCAAGCGCACGCACAGCTTCCTGGCGGTTTGTCGTGGCGTAGCAGATGTCGTCCTTACGCGGCCCGACAATTTTCGGGAAGCGCTGGCGCAACGCATCAATAACGTCTGACGTATCGTCTACGGAGAGCGTTGTCTGGGTCATAAAGGACAGACGCGCTTCGTTTTTCACGTTCAGCGTAAGCACATCTTCCGGCGACTCGACCAGATACATCCCCCCTTCCGGGTTGCTGTACTGTCCCATGGTGCCTTCCACTTCCGGGTGACCGGCGTGGCCAATCAGGATCGACTCTTCACCACGGCGGCTGGCACGCGCCACTTCCATATGCACTTTGGTGACCAGCGGACAGGTAGCATCGAAAACGGTGAGATCGCGGCTTTTCGCTTCGTTACGTACGGCCTGAGAAACGCCGTGGGCAGAGAAAATCAGGATCGCGCCATCAGGCACTTCACTGATCTGCTCGATAAAGATCGCCCCGCGCTCGCGCAGGCTATCGACCACGTAACGGTTGTGCACCACTTCGTGACGCACATAAATTGGCGCGCCGTAAATTTCCAGCGCGTTTTCAACAATGCTGATAGCGCGGTCTACACCGGCGCAGAAACCCCGCGGGTTAGCCAACAGGATCTGCATTTCAGGCCTCCAGCGCTGGGTCAATTTCCAGCACTTCAACATCAAAATGGACGGTACGCCCGGCAAGCGGATGGTTGAAGTCGACGGTGATGGAGTCCCCGTTGATTTCCCGAATCACGCCAGGCATTTCGCTGCCGTCCATAGCGGTAAAGAGCATAATCGCCCCGATTTCAGGCTCACCCGCGTCCATAAATTCACGACGCGAGAAGTACTGGATCAGGTCCGGGCTGGGCACGCCAAACGCAGCATCCGGCTCCAGAGAGAAGGCTTTTTTCTCTCCCTCTTTCAGCCCCAGCAGTTGCTGCTCAAGACCTTCGGACAGGGAGGTATCGCCCAGGCGAAACAGCGCCGGTTTGCCGTTATTGCGGGTGGATTCTGCGGTAGAGCCATCATCCAGTTTCAGCGTGAAGTGAACGAGGATCGCGCTGTTGCTCTGTACGGATTTAGACATAAACATTGTCTCTTTAATATTGCCTCGCAGTTTGCCAGGTGGCGCTTCGCTTACCCGGCAAACTGGCGTTGGCATATTCGGTAGGCCGGGATCGCTGTGCGTCACCCGGCATTGATGCTTAAGCCTGTTTCTTCGCGGCTGCGTTCGGCAGGAAGCCTTCCAGCACGATTAACGCCGCACCAATACAAATTGCAGTATCGGCCAGGTTAAAGGTGGCGAAGTGCCAGTTGCCGACATAGAAGTCGATCATATCGACCACAAAGCCGTGCCACAGACGGTCAAACAGGTTACCCAGCGCACCGCCAATGATCAGTGCGTAGGCGATGTTGTTCAGCTTTTGCGTGGCTTTCCCGCGGTACATCAGCACTGCCAGCACAACGCAGATACCGAGAGCGATACCTGCGAAGAACCAGCGCTGCCAGCCGCCGCTGTCAGCCAGGAAGCTAAACGCCGCGCCGTAGTTGCGCGCATAGTGCAGATTAAGCGACGGGAACAGCGAAACCGTATCCCCCAGAGCAAAGTTCTGGAGGATCAGGTATTTGCTGCCCAAATCAATAATCAGCACGACTACCACCAGCCACAGCCAGCGCAGCCCTGTTGAAGAGAGTGATTTACTCATCAGGCAAACTTACGTTTTTCGCCATCACCGGCGATGTTGCTGACACAGCGTCCGCAGATCTCTGCGTGTTCCGCCACCTTGCCGACATCGGTCGTGTAATGCCAGCAGCGCGAGCACTTCTCACCTTCGGCTTTCACCAGCGCCACTTTCAACCCTTTGAGCAGTTCGCTCTGCTGGGCATCAGCGCTCGCGTCGGCATAATCCGCAACATTCGCACCGGAGGTCAACAGGACAAATCGTAATTCATCGCCCAGCGCAGTCAGCTTCGCAGCCAGCTCAGGTTCCGCGTACAGGGTTACTGCCGCTTCCAGGGAGCCGCCCACTTTCTTGTCGGCACGCGCCTGCTCGATCACTTTGTTCACTTCGCCGCGCACTTTCAGCAGCTCGTCCCAGAAGCTGTCGTTCATGGCTTCGGTCCCGGACAGGCCAAACAGACCTTCGTACCACTCGCCAGTGAAGACATACTTCTCACGATCCCCTGGCAGGTAGCCCCAGATCTCATCCGCGGTGAAGGACATGATCGGTGCCATCCAGCGCACTAGCGCTTCTGCGATATGGAACAGTGCGGTCTGGCAGCTGCGACGCGCCACGCTGTCGGCTTTCGCGGTGTACTGACGGTCTTTGATGATGTCGAGGTAGAACGAACCCATTTCGATGGAGCAGAAGCGCATCAGGCGCTGCACCACTTCGTGGAAGTCGTAAGACTCGTAAGCTTTCAGGATATCTTCCTGTGCCGCTTTCGCGCAGCCCACGGCCCAGCGATCCAGAACGACCATCTCTTCCGGTTTCACCATGTCTTTTGCCGGATCGAACCCGTTCAGGTTCGCCAGCAGGAAGCGCGCGGTGTTACGGATACGACGATAGCTGTCGGCAGCACGTTTCAGGATCTCGTCAGACACCGCCATTTCGCCGGTGTAGTCAGTTGATGCCACCCACAGACGCAGAATGTCGGCGCCCAGTTTGTTCATCACGTCCTGCGGAGAAACGGTGTTACCGATAGATTTGGACATCTTACGACCCTGACCATCCACGGTGAAACCGTGAGTCAGTACCTGACGGTAAGGTGCTTTACCCTTCATGGCGGTGGAAATCATCAGGGATGACATGAACCAGCCGCGGTGTTGGTCAGAACCTTCCAGATACATGTCGGCAGCGTGGCCGGCAAACTCTGGACGCACGTCAACAACAGAGGCGTGCGTTGAACCGGAGTCGAACCACACGTCCAGGGTATCTGGCACTTTCTCGTAGTTATCCGCGTCCGCGCCCAGGATGTCGCGGGCGTCGAGATCCCACCACGCCTGAATGCCGTCAACTTCGACGCGCTTCGCCACTTCTTCCATCAGTTCCAGGGTATTCGGGTGCAGTTCCTGGGTCTCTTTATGGACGAACAGAGACATCGGTACGCCCCAGGTACGCTGACGGGAGATACACCAGTCAGGACGGTTCGCAACCATAGATTCGATGCGCGCCTGGCCCCAGTCCGGGATCCACTGTACGCCTTTGATCTCTTTCAGAGACTGCGCGCGCAGGCCTTTCTGATCCATGCTGACAAACCACTGTGGGGTCGCGCGGAAGATGATTGGTGTCTTATGACGCCAGCAGCACGGATAGCTGTGCTGCATTTTCTCAACATGCAGCAGCGAGCCGTTGTCGCGCAGCATGTTGACGATGATGTCGTTAGCTTTAAAGACGTTCACGCCGTCCAGGGCCGGATAGGTGCCTGGCAGGTAAGCGCCGTCCGGGCCAACCGGGTTAGCGATTTCCAGACCGTATTTCAAACTGATGCTGTAGTCGTCCGGGCCGTGGCCACCGGCGGTATGCACCGCACCGGTACCCGCTTCGAGGGTAACGTGTTCGCCCAGAATCGCTGGCACATCGAAATCGAGGAACGGATGCTTGAAGCGCAGATGCTCCAGCTTGGCACCTTTAACCGTACCCAGAATGCTGTACTCAGTGACGTTCGCGCGCTTCAGCACGCTCTCCACCAGGTCTTTCGCCAGGATCAGCGCACGGCCTTCAACCTGTACCAGCGCGTAGTCGAACTCCGCAGAGAGGGAGATCGCGCGGTTGGCAGGCAGGGTCCATGGCGTGGTGGTCCAGATCACCAACGAGATTGGGCCTTCGACGCCTGGCAGACCAAATTTGCCCTGCAGCGCTTCCTGATCGACGCCTTCAAAGGCTACATCGATGGATGGAGAAGTTTTGTCGTAATATTCAACTTCTGCCTCAGCCAGCGCAGAACGGCAGTCCACGCACCAGTGCACCGGCTTGGCGCCTTTGTGCAGGTGGCCGTTACCGATGATTTTACCCAGCGCACGAATGATGTTGGCTTCGGTTTTGAAGTCCATGGTCAGGTACGGATGCGACCAGTCGCCCAGCACGCCCAGACGGATAAAGTCTTCACGCTGACCGTCAACCTGGGTGGCAGCGTATTCGCGGCATTTCGCGCGGAATTCAGCCGCGGTGAACTTCTCGCCTGGCTTACCGAACTCTTGCTCTACTTTCAGCTCAATTGGCAGACCGTGGCAGTCCCAGCCTGGAACGTAAGGCGAGTCAAAGCCCATGAGGCCTTTGGACTTCACGATAATGTCTTTCAGAATCTTGTTTACAGAGTGACCAATATGAATGCTGCCATTCGCATAAGGAGGGCCATCATGCAGAATGAAGGTTTTTTTGCCTTTTTTGGCTGCACGGATGATGCCGTACAGGTCATCATCGGTCCAACGCGCCAGCATTCCCGGTTCACGCTTGGCGAGGTCGCCGCGCATCGGGAACCCTGTTTCCGGCAAATTCAGGGTTGATTTATAGTCACTCATCAGATTCTCGGTTCCGTATTTATATCTCAGGCATTAAGCCGGGTTTGAAAGCCCAAAAATTTCGCGGGCTGTTAATTCATCTCTCGCTATTTGCGCTTTCAGCTCATCGAGCGAGGCGAATCGCTGCTCATTGCGTATTTTTTTACGCAGGATTACATCTATATGGCGACCATAAAGGTCCATTACAACGTCCAGCAAATGCACTTCGAGTTGCTGACGTACACCAGCCACTGTCGGACGGGTACCAATATTGGCAACGCCGGGGCAGAGGCTTATCGCCCAGCCCCGTTACCTCTACCGCAAAGACCCCTTTTACCGGGGAAACCTGACGGCGCAGCGGTAAGTTCGCCGTAGGGAAACCAATGGTGCGACCCAGTTCATCGCCATGCACTACGCGCCCGGAGATGGAGAACGGGCGGCCGAGCAGCGTTGCGGCGGCATCCAGATCGTCATCAGCCAGCGCCTGGCGTACTGCCGTGCTGCTGATGCGTACGCCGCCTTCGCAAAAGGTCTGGGTGCTGGTGACGTCAAAGCCATACTCCAGGCCAGCCTTCTGTAATAGCAAGAAATCCCCCTGACGACCAGCGCCAAAGCGGAAATCATCACCCACGGCCAGAAAGCGCACCCCGAGGCGATCAACCAACAGGTCGCTGACAAAATTTTGTGCCGTCAGCGCGGCGAAGCGCCGATCAAAACGGACGCACAGGACGTAGTCCACGCCGCACTGGGCCAGGTAACGTAATTTTTCACGCAGGCGGGTCAGACGCGCAGGCGCCTTCTCGCTGGCAAAAAGCTCCAGCGGCTGCGGCTCAAAAATCATGACTACTACCGGCAGACCTCGTGCCCGCCCCTCTTCACGTAACCCCTGCAACAGCACCTGATGTCCACGATGCACGCCGTCGAAATTACCAATAGTCAGCACACACCCGTGCGGGGCCTGACTGAGATTATGTATGCCGCGTATCAGCTTCATGACTGGCTCAAAACAGTGAAAATCGCCAAAGTATACCTTGTACAGCGGTTAAGGTTAACCGGCGATTGTTCACGCAAAACAGAAAGCCGTAATGATTTCATCAGGGTTGCCTTTCACAGCGAAAAAATCTGTCTGCGGATGAGGATTTTTATGTCGAAAAGCTGTATTCAGGAGCGACAAGCTGGTAGAATCCTGCGCCATCACTACGTAACGTAGCGTCGCTAATTAACGGCGCTTATTTGCACAAATCCATTGACAAAAGAAGGCAGAGAGGGCATATTCCTCGGCCTTTGAATTGTCCACATAGATCATATTTGGGAGTTGGACTTGGCTAATATCAAATCAGCTAAGAAACGTGCCGTTCAGTCTGAAAAGGCTCGTAAGCACAACGCAAGCCGTCGCTCTATGATGCGTACTTTCATCAAGAAAGTATACGCAGCAATCGAAGCTGGCGACAAAGCTGCAGCGCAGAACGCATTTAACGAAATGCAACCAATCGTGGATCGTCAGGCTGCTAAAGGTCTGATCCACAAAAACAAAGCAGCGCGTCATAAAGCAAACCTGATCGCGCAGATCAACAAACTGGCTTAATCGTCACTTGTTGTTGCTTGTTTAAAGAACCCGCTTAACGCGGGTTTTTTTATGCCTTCAGATTGCTGGTGGCGTAAACAGCGCCGAGTAGTCACGGTTACAAATACGCTGCACTGCCGGATGCTGAATCATTCTTTCGGCGAATATCGCGTGATACTCCTCCATCACGTTATCCACCCTGCCAATCTCCATAATCCTGATGTCCGTATAGAGATCCTGCGCGTAGAGCGTCGGGGCAACGAAGATCGCGTTGTGCGCTTCGCCAAAGGCTTTCATTAGCGCCGCATCATCAAACTCACCCAGAATCTCCACGTTCAGGCCCTGCGAGTTAAACCAGTTCAGCAGCTTGCGGCCGAGCATTGAACGCCGCCCTGGCACCAGTAAACGTCGCTCTTCCAGACAGGCAGGGAAGGGTTTTTTCGGCGGTGGATTGATACACCAGAAGCTCACGCCACATTCGCCAATTTTCACCGAAAACAGCCCTTCCTGCTGGGTAGAATCGATCGGGCAATCCGAGATAATCATATCCAGCTTATGCTGGCTTAGCTGCTCCAGGAGCATCTCGTGGGTGGATTCAAAACAGCGCAGGTGGATCTGTTCATCTTCAACCACCGCCGCATCCAGCACGCCGCTGACCAGCCTTTTTGACAGCGCATCCGCGACGCCCACGTCAAAGAGCAGGTTCGACTCCTTGCGATAATTGACGATATCGAGCATTTCCTGGCTCAGGGTGAACATTTTGTCGGCGTAGCGAAACACCAGCTCACCAAGCTCGCTGGGTTCGATGCCACGTCCCTTGCGCTTGAAGAGCTTCCCCTGCAGGCGCTCTTCCAGGGCTTTGATCTGCCCGGTAATGGTTTGTGGCGTCAGGTAGAGCGCTTCTGCAGCGCCGACAACCGACCCTTCTTTATAGACATGCCAGAAGTAGTACAGGTGGTTGTAATTAAGATGAGACATACGTTCCTCGCTCCCTGATAGTGTTTACGGGAGGGCGGCCTGCCCTCCCGATGTCCCGTTATGCCGGATGTACCTGCCCCGACAATTTCATTTTCAGTAAGGCATAACCAACAAACGCCGCCAGCAGTGACCCGGTCAGAATACCCAGTTTAGCCCAGACGATAAGCTCCGGGGCATGTGCGCCAAATGCCAGCGTCGAGATAAAGATCGACATCGTGAAGCCAATCCCGCACAGCACGCCAACGGCCATGATCTGCCGACAGGTGGTGCCGTGTGGCAACGAGGCCAGCTTCAGTTTCAGCGCCAGCCAGCAGAAGAGGCTAATTCCCAGCGGCTTGCCGATAAACAGCCCGGCAATGATCCCCAGCGGCAACATTGATGTCAGTCCTGCGAAGGTCACCCCTTGAAGGGAGACACCCGCATTCGCAAAGGCAAACAGCGGCAGGATCAGAAAAGCGACCCATGGATGCAGAACATGCTCCAGCTGTTTCGCCGGGGATTTGCCCTCCTGCGACTTCAGCGGGACGAAGAAGCCGATAATCACCCCGGCCAGGGTGGCATGCACGCCCGATTTCAGTACCGCCGTCCACAGAACCATCCCCACCAGCACATAGATGCCAATCCGACGAACGTTGAAGATATTCAGCAGCGCCAGTGCCGCAATGGCCGCCGCTGCGACACCCAGCGACAACATCGACAGTTCGCTGGTATAGAACAGGGCAATGATGATAATTGCGCCCAAATCGTCAATGATAGCCAGCGCCATCAGAAAGATTTTTAGCGCCATTGGCACGCGGTTGCCCAGCAGAGCCAGAACGCCCAGCGCAAAGGCGATGTCCGTTGCTGCGGGGATTGCCCAGCCCTGGCGGGCAAGAGGGTCCTGGTAGTTAAACGCCAGGTAGATCAGCGCGGGTACCACCATCCCGCCGATAGCGGCAATCACCGGGAACGCAGCGCGCTGGCGACTGGCGAGTGAGCCTTGTACCAGCTCACGCTTCACCTCAAGGCCTACCAGCAGGAAAAAGACCGCCATCAGTGCATCGTTGATCCACAGCAGCATGTTCTTATTGATTTCGAGCACGCCGACCCGTAGTTCGACAGGCGTTTCCAGAAAAGAATGATAGAGGTCGCGGGTACCGCCCATATTAGCCAGCAGCATTGCCAGCGCGGCCGCCAGAATAAGTATGATGCCGCCGGCGGCCTCATTACTGAAAAAACGGTGCAGAAGTTTCACTTTTACTCTCTCTTTTTACGGAAATTCTTCGTTAAAACCATCATACTCGTGGATATTCATCGGTAAAAGCAGGTTAATATTGAGTATGAACTCAGTTTTTCCGAGCTATTTTTTTCAGCCATAAAAAAGCCCGGAATCGCTTCCGGGCTTTGAGAAAAACGTCAGCTCACCGATTAGCGAGTCAAATCGTCAAAGAATTTTTTCACGCCATCAAAGAAGCTTTTGGAGCGCGGGCTGTTATTCTCACCCGTCGGGCCGCCAAAGCTCTCCTGCAACTCTCTCAGCAGCTGCTTCTGTTTCTCGTTCAGGCCAACCGGTGTTTCAACCACCACGCGACACAGCAGGTCGCCCTGCGCGCCGCCACGCACCGATTTCACGCCTTTCCCGCGCATGCGGAACAGCTTGCCGGTCTGCGTTTCGCCAGGCACTTTCAGGTTTACGCGACCGTCGAGGGTTGGCACTTCAATTTCGCCGCCCATCGCCGCCATCGCAAAGTTGATCGGCACTTCGCAGTAGAGGTTGTTGCCTTCACGTTCGAAAATCGCGTGCTGCTTCACCTGCACCTGAACGTACAGATCGCCCGCTGGTGCACCATGTTCACCCGCTTCGCCTTCGCCAGACAGACGAATACGATCGCCGGTATCCACGCCTGCCGGGATTTTAACGGACAGGGTTTTGGTCTTCTCAACGCGACCATGACCGTGACACTTGTTGCACGGATCCTTGATCAGCGTACCGCGCCCCTGACAGTGTGGACAGCTCTGCTGAACGGCAAAGAAGCCCTGGCGCATCTGTACCTGGCCGGAACCGTGACAGGTTGGACAGGTCTGCGGCTTGGTACCCACTTTCGCGCCGCTGCCGTGGCAGATGTCACACTCTTCCAGGGTCGGAATGCGGATCTCTTTCGTTACGCCGCGTACCGCTTCTTCCAGCGACAGTTCCATGTTGTAGCGCAGGTCTGCGCCACGGGCCGCACGCTGACGACCGCGACCGCCGCCGAAGATGTCACCAAAGACGTCACCAAAAATATCGCTGAAATCTGCGCCGCCGCCACCAAATCCACCGCCGCCGCCCATGCCGCCCTGTTCAAACGCAGCATGACCGTACTGATCGTATGCCGCACGTTTCTGGGCATCGGTCAGGACTTCGTAGGCTTCTTTGATCTCTTTAAACTTGGCTTCGGCCTCTTTGTCACCCTGGTTGCGGTCCGGGTGAAATTTCATGGCCAGGCGCTTATACGCCTTTTTGATTTCACGCTCTTCCGCTGTTTTGGAAACGCCTAAAATCTCGTAATAGTCTTGCTTAGCCATCTTGTTTTATCTGCCCCTAACATGCGTGCACGGGCGGAGAGGAAACCTCTTCGCCCGTGCCAGTGTATTACCCGTTCAAAGGGCGATTATTTTTTGTCTTTCACTTCTTCAAACTCTGCGTCGACAACATCGTCATCTTTCGCGTTGTTTGCAGAAGCGTCAGCACCTGCACCAGCCTGCTGCTGTGCGTGTTGTTGCTGCGCGATCTCCATCAGCTTCTCAGAAGCCTGGGCCAGCGCCTGCATTTTCGCTTCGATATCGGCTTTGTCTTCGCCTTTCAGGGACGCTTCCAGCGCGCTCAGTGCAGACTCGATAGCAGTTTTGTCGTCAGCTGGCAGTTTATCGCCGGCCTCTTCAACCTGCTTACGGGTGCTGTGCAGCAGATGGTCACCCTGGTTGCGGGTCTGAACCAGTTCTTCGAACTTACGGTCAGACTCGGCGTTAGCTTCCGCTTCGCGAACCATTTTCTGGATCTCTTCTTCGTTCAGACCGGAAGAGGCCTTAATGGTGATCTTCTGCTCTTTACCGCTGTTTTTGTCCTTCGCGGAAACGTGCAGGATACCGTCGGCATCGATGTCGAAGGTCACTTCGATCTGCGGCATACCGCGCGGTGCCGGGCTGATACCATCGAGGTTAAACTGACCCAGATCTTTGTTATCTGCGGCGCGTTTACGCTCACCCTGCAGCACATGGATGGTTACCGCAGACTGGTTGTCTTCAGCGGTAGAGAACACCTGGCTGTGCTTGGTTGGGATGGTGGTGTTTTTGGCAATCAGCGCCGTCATCACACCGCCCATGGTTTCGATACCCAGAGACAGCGGGGTAACATCCAGCAGCAGTACGTCTTTAACTTCACCGGTCAGAACGCCGCCCTGAACCGCTGCACCGATGGCAACAGCTTCGTCCGGGTTAACGTCTTTACGTGGCTCTTTACCAAAGAATTCAGCCACTTTCTTCTGAACCATTGGCATACGTGTCTGACCACCCACCAGGATAACGTCCTGGATTTCGGATACGGACAGACCCGCGTCCTGCAGAGCAACTTTCAGCGGCTCGATGGAACGGTTAACCAGGTCTTCAAACCAGGCTTTCCAGTTTCGCGCGAGTCACTTTGATGTTCATGTGTTTTGGACCGGTCGCGTCTGCAGTAATGTACGGCAGGTTCACGTCGGTCTGCTGTGCAGAAGAAAGCTCGATCTTCGCTTTTTCTGCGGCTTCTTTCAGACGCTGCATCGCCAGCGGGTCATTACGCAGGTCAATGCCCTGGTCTTTCTTAAACTCGTCAACGAGGTAGTTGATCATACGGCTGTCGAAGTCTTCACCACCCAGGTGGGTATCACCGTTGGTTGCCAGAACTTCAAAGGTTTTTTCGCCGTCAACTTCGTCGATTTCGATAATAGAGATATCGAAAGTACCACCACCGAGGTCGTAAACCGCGATAGTACGGTTGCCAACTTCTTTATCCAGACCGTAGGCCAGTGCCGCTGCGGTTGGTTCGTTGATGATACGTTTGACTTCCAGACCTGCGATACGACCGGCGTCTTTGGTTGCCTGACGCTGAGCATCGTTGAAGTAAGCAGGTACGGTGATAACTGCTTCAGTTACCGCTTCGCCCAGGTAATCTTCGGCCGTTTTCTTCATTTTCTTCAGCACTTCAGCAGAGATCTGCGGCGGTGCCATTTTCTGACCTTTAACGTCAATCCATGCGTCGCCGTTCTCAGCGCCGATGATTTTGTACGGCATGATGGCTTCATCACGCTGAACTTCTTCGTCCTGGAAGCGACGGCCAATCAGGCGTTTAATCGCAAACAGGGTGTTTTGCGGGTTTGTCACTGCCTGACGTTTAGCCGGCTGACCAACCAGAGTTTCACCATCCTGGGTATAAGCAATGATAGAAGGCGTGGTGCGATCGCCCTCGGCGTTCTCCAGCACACGTGCAGTGGTGCCATCCATAATCGCTACACAAGAGTTGGTAGTACCCAGGTCGATACCAATAATTTTACCCATCTAAACGTCTCCACTAAAAATTCAGTCAACATGTGGTTGTGTACCTGTAATAAGGGCAGAAGGTGCTTTTTCAACTGTCCAGATTTGAATTTTTTCAGGTCCACACACTGCGGTTGACTACAAGATGGGGTCGCAACGGCATCCATCAAGGGGGGAGGATAAAAAAATTTTTAATTTCACCCTGATTAGATCATAGACGGCGCTGATGCCGCCCATTATGATGCCGCGCCCCGCCAGGGAGAATTGGCGTGGGATTCACCATTTCACCATATTAATGATGATTTTTTTGAGGACTTATGGGCAACACTAAGTTGGCTAATCCGGCTCCGCTGGGCCTGATGGGTTTTGGCATGACCACCATTCTGCTGAACCTGCACAATATCGGGATGTTCCCGATGGACGGCATTATCCTGGCGATGGGCATTTTTTACGGCGGTATCGCACAGATCTTTGCGGGCCTGCTGGAATATAAGAAAGGCAATACCTTCGGTTTAACCGCATTCACCTCTTACGGCTCTTTCTGGCTGACCCTGGTCGCCATTCTGCTGATGCCGAAAATGGGTCTGGCCGATGCGGCGAATGCACAATTCCTGGGCGTCTATCTGGGCCTGTGGGGTATCTTCACCCTGTTCATGTTCTTCGGTACGCTGCAAGGTAACCGTGCGCTGCAGTTTGTGTTCCTGAGCCTGACCGTACTGTTTGCACTGCTGGCTGTAGGTCATCTGGTGGAAAACGGCGAATCTATTATTCACGTAGCGGGCTGGATTGGCCTGGTCTGCGGCGCCAGCGCCATCTACCTGGCAATGGGTGAAGTCCTGAACGAACAGTTCGGTCGCGCCGTTCTGCCGATTGGTGAAAAACACTGATCCCCCTTCGTGCCCGCCCTGCGGGCACGATATCGCCTCCTCCGTGCATACCCTCTCTTGTTTCACTCCGCTCAATTTTCAGTCACAACAGAAACGATGATTAAACGGGATGGCAATAATTACCTCATACAATTGATAAGCATTATCATTGCGATTAGTGTGACCCGGCGCATCCCGGAGAATGGATATCAGGTAGCACCCGAAATGGAACCCAAGGGGATGAAATGATTCTATTGTGTTGCATAAGGTTAACTGATGAATTCCAGCCTTGCTGCCAGCGATCACACTGGCGAATCCATTATCGCGTCACAATACCGTAAGGTTCTTGTCAGGCGCTTTGCCCTGGCAGGGGCGCTATTCTTCTTTATTATTTGCTCCCTGTTACTCGACTTCACGCTCGGCCCGTCAGGCATTTCCGTTTCCACCCTCTGGCATACCTTAATCAACGCCGCCGCGGCCGACGCCGGGACCCGGGTGATCGTCTGGGAACTGCGGTTACCGTTCGCGCTGATGGCCGTTGCCGTCGGCATGGCACTCGGGCTGGCCGGGGCGGAGATGCAAACCATCCTCAATAATCCGCTCGCCAGCCCGTTTACGTTGGGCGTGTCGTCTGCGGCCTCTTTCGGCGCCGCGCTGGCGATTGTGCTCGGTTTAGGCATTCCCGGCATTGCCGACAAGTGGTTCATTCCGGCAAACGCCTTTGTTTTTGCGCTGCTGGCCTGCTTTATTCTGGATGGCATCAGCCGCTGGACCCGTGTGGCCACCTCCGGCGTGGTGCTGTTTGGTATCGCGCTGGTCTTTACCTTTAACGCGCTGATTTCCATCCTGCAATTTGTGGCCAGCGAAGACACGCTACAGGGGCTGGTCTTCTGGACGATGGGCAGCCTGGCGAGAGCCTCGTGGGATAAGCTGGCGATCCTGGCCGTGGCGCTGCTGATTATCGTGCCGCTGTCGTTGAAAAATGCCTGGAAGCTTACGGCGCTGCGTCTGGGTGAAGATCGTGCCGTCAGTTTTGGCATTAACGTGAAAAAGCTGCGTCTGGCGACGCTGTTACGCATCAGTATTATCTCGGCCCTGACGGTCGCCTTTGTCGGCCCCGTTGGCTTTATCGGCCTGGTGGCCCCGCATATCGCCCGCATGATGTTGGCGAAGATCACCGGTTTTATCTGCCGGGCAGTATGCTGATTGGCGCGCTGGTGCTGTCGCTGGCCTCGGTATTTTCCAAGAACATCGTTCCCGGCGTCATTATTCCTGTGGGCATTGTCACCTCGCTGGTGGGCGTGCCGTTCTTCCTCAGCATCATTATTCGCAACCGGGGGGAACGTATGACCGAAGGCCTGCGCGTCTGCGATCTGCACACCGGCTATCGCAAGAAAAAAGATTATCAGTGGGCTGAACACCCCGCTTCTCCCTCGCGGCAGATCACCGCCCTGCTGGGGCCAAATGGCTCGGGCAAATCCACCCTGCTGCGCGCTCTGGCTGACCTGAACCCCGCTCAAGGGGCATTGCTGCTTAACGGCGAAGATCTGATGACCCTTCCCTCTGCTACGCGGGCGCAAAAAGTGGTTTATCTGCCGCAATCCCCTGCCGCAGGGCGTGCATCTGCACACGCTGGAATCGATTATCGTCGCCCGCCGGGCGAGTGGCGGCACTTCGGGTCTGGATGTCGAACACGAAAGCCTGGTCCATTCTGGACAAACTGGGTGTTTCCCATCTGGCGATGAGCTTTCTCGATCAGCTCTCCGGCGGGCAAAAACAGCTTATTGGCCTTGCCCAGTCCCTTATCCGCGAACCGGATCTGCTGTTGCTGGATGAACCCCTAAGCGCACTCGATCTTAACTACCAGTTCCATGTGATGGATATCGTTGCCCGCGAAACGCGTCTGCGCAATATCGTCACCGTCGTGGTGATCCACGACATCAACATTGCCCTGCGCCATGCGGATTTTGCACTGATGCTGAAAAGGTGGAGAACTGATTGCCAGCGGCCTGCCGGGTGAGGTTGTTACTCCAGCCAACCTGGCAACGGTGTACGGCGTGGATGGCCGGGTTGAATACTGTTCCCGTGGGCTGCCGCATGTGGTGGTCGATGGGTTAACACCATAAGAAAAAGACGGGGAAAACATGACGCTGAAAAAACTCATTGCCGCCGCAGGCGGCCTGGCATTGCTACTTTCACCTTTGCTCGCCCAGGCGCAGAGCTGGCCGGTAACGGTTAAGGATCTGGATAACCGCACGGTCACCGTTGAACACGAACCGCAGCGTATCATCCTGCAGGACGGACGCGACATCTTCGCCCTGGCGCTGCTGGAGCGCGATAACCCGTTCGCTAAAGTGGTGGCGTGGAACAATCTGCCGAAAAAACAGGACACCGAAAACCTGGAACGTGCTGAAGCGTAAATGGCCGGAAGCGGAGAAGATCCTCGACATGAAGTTTTCCGACCAGGGCAATGTCGATCTTGAAACGGTAATCTCCCGTCAGCCCGACCTGATGATTGCCCAGCTACGCGCTAAGCCGTCCCTGGTGCAGACCGGCGTACTGGCGAAGCTCGACGCCCTGCATATTCCGGTTATCTTCGTGGATTATGAACTGCACCCGGTGGAGAACACCCTGCCGAGTATTGCCCTGTTAGGTAAGGTGATGGGACAAACCGCGCGTGCGCAGGCCTACATGGATTTCTATCAGCAGCGGCTGGATAGGATCCACCAGCGTCTGGCAACGACCAGTAAAAAACCGCTGGTCTTTATCGAACCTATTGCTGGCGTCGGCGGGCTGGATAATGGCTGCTGCTTTACCCACGCGCGTAACGGCTGGGGTGGACTGGTCGAAGCGGCAGGGCGGCACCAACATCGGCTCGCAGCTGCTACCGGGGGCAACCGGGAATATCGCGGTAGAGAAAATTATCTCGCTGAACCCGGATTATTACCTGATGACCGGCTCCAGACGACCAGGTAAAGGTACGGCGATTATCCCGTTTGGCTACAACGTTCCGGCGGAGGATGTCACCGCCGCCTTCAACGCCCTGCTGTCGCGTCAGGGTGTCAGCAGTATTCCTGCCGTCGCACAAGGCCACACCGGCGCGCTCTATCACCACTTCTATAACAATCCGTACAACATCGTCGCCATTGAGACACTGAGCAAAATTTTCTACCCGACGCTGTTTAACGATGTAGATCCGGTCGCGGATTACCATCGCATTATCAAAGACTTTACTCAGATCCCGGATGACAATATCATCCTGAGCTATACCCCATCGCACTAACGACAAGGCCGGGGGGCTTCGCCTCCCCCGGCCAAAGCGTTAACCGGCCAGGACAGGCACTTCTACGGGCTTCTGGCGCAGCCAGAGACCTAATGCCAGCCCCATCAGCGAGAGCGCCAGCACGTACCAGGCAGGAGCCATTGGCGATACGCCCATCAGCAGGGTGACGGCAATCGGCGTCAGCCCACCGAAGATGGCGTAAGAAACGTTATACGAGAAGGAGATACCAGTGAAGCGCACTTCCGGCGGGAAGGCGCGCACCATGACGTAGGGCACGGCCCCTACTACGCCAACACACAGCCCGACCATGCCGTATAGCAGGAACAGCTGTTCCGGGTGGCTGCCCACCAGGTGATAGAACGCCCAGCTCGCTCCGGCCAGCAGGCAGGCTACCGATGATAAAGGTCAGGCTGGAACCGATACGATCCACCACCAGCCCGGCAATCAAGCAACCAAAGCAGAGCATGATGGTCGCGATACTGTTGGCCTGCAAGGTTACCGCCGGGGCAAAGCCGTACTGTTTTTGCAGCCAGACCGGCGACATCAAAATCACCACCACGATGCCCGCCGACAGCAGCCAGGTGAGCAGCATCGACACCACCACCGCTTTTTTGTGCCGCACTACCACCGCCTTGACCGGCAGCTCCTGCGCCAGCGCCTTGCGCTGCTGCATCTCGAGGAAGATCGGCGTCTCCTGCAACCAGCGACGCAGATACATCGCCACCAGCCCGAAAGCACCGCCCAGCAGGAACGGAATACGCCAGCCCCAGTCGAGCACCGCCTGTTGGGTCATGCTGGTGTTCACCAACGTCGCCACCACCGAACCGAGCAGAATACCAACCGTCAGCCCTGCGGTAAGCGTCCCGCAGGCAATACCGATCCGCCGGGCCGGAACATGCTCCGCCACAAACACCCAGGCACCGGGCACTTCCCCGCCGATTGCCGCCCCCTGCAAAATGCGCATCAACAACAGCAATACCGGGGCGATAATCCCCATCGAGGCATAGGTAGGCAGCAGGCCGATAGCCAGCGTCGGTACGGCCATCAGCAGGATGCTGAGGGTGAACATCTTTTTGCGTCCCACCAGATCGCCGAAGTGCGCCATGATGATGCCCCCCAGCGGACGAGCCAGATACCCGGCGGCAAAGATGCCAAAGGTTTGTACCTGACGCAGCCATTCAGGGATGTCAGCCGGGAAGAATAACGCCCCGACGACCGCCGCAAAAAAAGACGAAAATGATGAAGTCATAAAACTCCAGCGCGCCGCCGAGAGCGGCAAGCGTGAGGGTTTTATAATCCTGACGATTGAGAGGCCGGTTGTAATGTGACATAGCGAACCATTTTGGGCTGAGTTGTTGAGTTATATTTACAGCGATCGTAAAAGAAAAAATTACTATACCGTAAATCAATTAGCACGCCACTGCCGTTACAGCTTATGTCACATTATTGTTAATTTCAGGAGATTATTTCACGCCTCGCGCTTTTCGGGCGAAAAGCTGCTACCACCTGCGGGTCCGTTTCAACGTAAGGCCCCTCAAGGAGCTGTACACAATAAGGTACACTTGCAAAGATGCCTGCCACAACCACCTTACCGTCAGCCTCTTTCACCCCTTCCAGCGTCTCTTTAATCGACTTAGGTTGACCCGGTAAATTGAGGATCAGCGCCTGCTTGCGGATCACCCCTACCTGGCGGGAGAGGATCGCCGTTGGCACAAAGTGTAGGCTGATCTGGCGCATCTGTTCGCCAAAGCCCGGCATTTCACGATCGGCAATGGCGAGGGTCGCATCCCGGCGTCACGTCGCGACGCGCTGGCCCTGTGCCGCCTGTGGTCAGCACCAGGTGGCAGCTCATTTCATCAACCAGTTCACATAAGGTTTGCTCGATGATGGCCTGTTCATCCGGGATCAGGCGGGTTAGCACTTCAAAGGGGGTGGTCAGGGCAGACGCCAGCCAGGCTTCCAGTGCGGGGATGCCTTTATCTTCATAAACACCGCTGGAGGCGCGATCGGAGACGGAAACTAAGCCAATGCGTAAGGTATTCATATTCATTCCATTCAAACAATACAGATTGAGGGAATGATACACGCAGGCGGGGGATTCAGACAGGGAGCAAGCGAAGTCGCGTGACCGGAAGCCCGGTCACGCGGGAATGATTACAGCAGTTCGCCGATCATTTTTTCCAGTTTTTCCTGGTCGATAGCAAACTTACGGATACCGTCCGCCAGTTTGTCTACGGCCATTGGATCCTGGTTGTGCTGCCACAGGAATTCGGATTCAGTGATACGCTCTGGACGGGCTTTCACTTCGCCGCTGAAGCTCCAGCTTACGCTCGATCGCGCCTTCGCTTTCTGCCAGCTCTTTCAGCAGCGCAGGTGCGATGGTCAGACGGTCACAGCCAGCCAGTTCCAGGATTTCGCCAACGTTACGGAAGCTTGCGCCCATCACCACAGTTTCATAGCCGTGCTGTTTGTAGTACTCGTAGATTTCGGTAACGGAAACCACGCCCGGATCTTCAGACGCTGCGTACTCTTTCTTATCGGTATTGGCTTTGTACCAATCCAGAATACGGCCCACGAACGGAGAGATCAGGAACACGCCCGCTTCTGCACAAGCACGCGCCTGGGCAAAGGAGAACAGCAGGGTCAGGTTACAGTTGATGCCTTCTTTTTCCAGCTGCTCTGCAGCACGGATGCCCTGCCAGGTAGAGGCCAGTTTGATCAGGATACGGTCGTTGCTGATGCCAGCATCATTGTACAGTTTGATCAGGCGTTTGGCTTTCGCGATAGACGCTTCGGTGTCGTAAGACAGACGTGCATCGACTTCTGTCGAGATACGGCCCGGAACCAGCTTCAGAATTTCCAGACCAATGTTAACAGCCAGTTTATCCGAGGCATCAACAATCTGCTGCTCGCGTGAGCTGCTCTGGGTTTTCGCCCAGGCAACGGCGTCGTCGATCAGTTTGCGGTATTCAGGGATCTGTGCAGCGTTAAGGATCAGAGAAGGGTTCGTTGTGGCATCCTGCGGCTGGTACAACTTCATTGCCGCGATATCTCCGGTGTCAGCGACAACAGTCGTGAACTGACGAAGGGAGGTTAATTTATCCGTCATGATAGTGTTTCTCTTTAACTTGCCCTGGATAATTCGCGTTACCAGCTGAAGGCCAGAAACGGAAAAATGACAGGTTTACTTGTTAGGGGGATGTAACCGGTCTGCCCTGATGATAACACGACGGAAGGTCAGCGCAACCGCAGACAATGCGCTGAAAGATACTGTGATAAACTTGGCAAAACTCCACCCTGCTCATAATCTGTTTGCCCACTCACTGGAAGCGATTACCTATGCACTTTGGCATCAACAAGAGGGACGTTAATGCCTGATTTTCTGTCATTTATTAATGAAATTCTGTGGGGTTCGGTGATGATTTACCTGCTGTTTGCGGCAGGTATCTGGTTCACTTTTCGCTGCGGTTTTATTCAGTTTCGCGCCTTTCGCCAGCTGCACAATAATCTGAAAAATAGCCTAAGCCCTCTGCCGGGAGGCCTAACGTCGTTCCAGGCGCTCTGTACCAGCCTGGCGGCCCGGGTGGGCAGCGGTAACTTAGCCGGGGTCGCGCTGGCGATTTCGGCGGGCGGCCCGGGGGCCATCTTCTGGATGTGGATGACCGCCCTCATCGGCATGGCGACCTCGTTTGCCGAGTGCTCGCTGGCCCAGTTGTATAAAGAAGCGGATAAACAGGGACAATTTCGCGGTGGCCCGGCCTGGTATATGGCCCGCGGCCTGGGCATGCGCTGGATGGGTGTGCTGTTTTCGCTCTTTTTACTCGTCGCCTACGGCCTGATTTTTCAATACCGTTCAGGCCCACTCAGTCTCCCACGCGCTGCGTTTCGCCTTCGACTGCCCGGAAATCGTTACCGGCAGCGTGATGGCGCTGTTCACCCTGGGAGTGATCATCACCGGTATAAAAGGCGTTGCCCGGCTGATGCAATGGATGGTACCGGTGATGGCCCTGCTGTGGGTAAGCGCCAGCCTGCTGGTCTGCGCCTGGCATGCCGACCAGCTGCCCGCCGTCTTTACGCTGATCGTTAAAAGTGCTTTTGGCTGGCACGAAGCCGCCGCGGGTGCGCTGGGCTATACCCTGAGCCAGGCCCTGACGGCTGGTTTTCAGCGCGGTATGTTTTCCAACGAAGCGGGCCTGGGGTCAACGCCGAATGCCGCCGCGGCTGCTGCCTCCTGGCCCCCTCACCCGGCCTCCCAGGGGATCGTGCAGATGATTGGCGTCTTCGTGGATACCATTATCATCTGTACTGCCAGCGCGATGATTGTGCTGCTGGCAGGCCCAGTGGACCTCCCGGCCAATACCACAGGCGTGCAGCTGATGCAGCAGGCGCTGGTCAATCTTACCGGGGACTGGGGTGCCGATTTCGCGGCTTTTATTATCGTGTTGTTCGCCTTTAGCTCCATCGTGGTGAACTACATCTACGCTGAAAACAACCTGATCTTTTTGCACGCTGATGCCCACAAATCCCGCTGGCTGTTAAGGGTGGCGCGGTGCTGATGGTGCTGCTCGGCTCCCTGTTAAGCCTGCCGATGGTCTGGCAACTGGCAGATATTATTATGGCGCTGATGGCGATCACCAACCTGACGGCAATCCTGCTCCTCTCCCCCGTGGTTACCCTGATTGCGCGGGATTATCTGCGTCAGCGAAAACTGGGGGGTTCGGCCTGTGTTTGATGTCGCGCGTTACCCCGAGATTGAAGCGCAACTTGCGCCAGGCGCCTGGGATGATTTGCCGCGTCAATAACAGCCATCGATCAATACAGGCGGTTTTTTTGTTAAAGTCGCCCTAAATCTCCTGCAAGGACTGGATATGCTGATTCTGATTTCACCCGCTAAAACGCTCGACTACCAGAGCGCCCTCGCCACCGAGCGTTATACCCAGCCTGAACTGCTGGATCACTCGCAACAGCTGATCCGCGAGGCACGCAAACTTTCGGCACCGCAAATTGCCAGCCTGATGGGGATCAGCGATAAGCTGGCGGATCTTAATGCCACTCGTTTCCACGACTGGCACCCGGACTTCACCCCGGCCAACGCCCGCCAGGCAATTCTGGCCTTCAAAGGTGACGTCTATACCGGCCTGCAGGCAGAAACCTTTAGCGAAGCCGACTTTGATTTTGCCCAGCAGCATTTACGCATGCTCTCCGGTCTGTACGGTGTGCTGCGTCCGCTGGATCTGATGCAACCTTACCGTCTGGAGATGGGGATCCGTCTGGAGAACGCAAAAGGCAAAGATCTGTATCAGTTCTGGGGCGAGACCATCACTGACACCCTGAACGATGCGCTGAAGGCGCAGGGCGACAATATCCTGATTAACCTGGCGTCGGACGAGTACTACAAATCGGTCAAACCGAAAAAGCTGAACGCGGAGATCGTCAAGCCGGTGTTCCTCGATGAGAAGAACGGCAAGTTTAAAGTCATCAGCTTCTACGCCAAAAAAGCGCGCGGGCTGATGAGCCGTTACATCATTGAAAACCGCCTGACGCAGCCAGAGCAGCTGACCGCATTCAACAGCGACGACTATTTCTTTGACGAAGAAGCGTCAGGGAAAGGTGAACTGGTGTTTAAGCGCCACGAGCAGTAATGCAAAACCCCGCCAGCTGGCGGGGTGAGTTTAATGGTGTTTCCAGTCCGGTCCCGGACGGTGATCGTCATGACGATCGTGATGGCGATTATCATGATGCTCGCCATGCGGATGCCAGCGATTGTCACGCCACTCGTAATGAGACTTCCACCAGTCATGGTCGCGCCAGCGGCCGCCATCCCAGTAGTGTCCCTGCCTGTCCTGATCGCCGATGTGCAGTTTAACCGCCGGTAACAGCGTGATTTCAGAGGCCTGAGCCGCCATCGGAGCCACCAGCATCAGCGAAAGTGCGATAAGCACAGGTTTCAGTGTAGACATAGGTTACTCCTTATTGATCTTGCCCGTTATGGGCCGATGTGAGGAGATTACGTGAGGGGCGGGAAGGATGTTATTCTCTGCAATCCTATTCTGTAAGTTACCGCATTTATTGGGAATTTCTGCTTTTTCCCTGCTATTTTTCTCCTTAATTTCTCCATAAAAAAAGCCGGATGGCGGCTTCGCCTTACCCGGCCTCAAACACGGTACTTGGGTTAGCCGGGTATGCGCAGCGCTACCCGGCAACAAACAGGCTTACCCGCGCGTCATCATCAACTTACGCAGCGCCGCAAAATCAGCCGGGAGGTTGTGCGATAGCAGCGGCAGATCGGCACGCTCGGCCAGCTCTTTCGGCAGCGGCAGCGACTCACCGAGGATCGCGTCCACGCTTTCTTTAAACTTCGCCGGATGGGCCGTGCCGAGGAACAGGCCGTACTCGCCCGGGTTCAGTTGATCGCGCAGGGCGCGATACGCCACCGCCGCGTGCGGCTCGGAGGTGTAGCCCACCTGCTTCAGCTCGCGCATGGTCTCTTTGGTGGTGTCGTCAGTCACCGCAGCATAACCCAGCTCATTGAGACGCCAGATTTTACGGCGGAACAGCTCTTCCACACGCGGCCAGTTGTTAGGCTGGGACACATCCATCGCGTTGGACAGAGTGGCCTGCGTGGTGTTTGGCGTCCACTTGCCCTCTTTCAGGAAACGCGGCACCGTGTCGTTGGCGTTGGTGGCGGCGATAAAGCGTTTCACAGGCAGGCCGAGAGACTTCGCCAGCAGGCCCGCAGTCAGGTCGCCAAAGTTGCCGCTCGGCACTGAGATCACCAGCTGGTTACGCGCTTCCTGCGGCAGCTGAGCGACCGCTTCGAAGTAGTAACAAATCTGCGCCAGCAGGCGGCTAATGTTGATGGAGTTCGCGGAGTTCAGACCCAGCGCGACCTTCAGCTCTTCGTCGTCGAAGGCCTGCTTAACCAGCGCCTGACAGGCATCGAAATCGCCGTCGATGGCGACAGTCTCAATGTTGCCCCCGAGGGTACAGAACAGTTTTTCCTGCAGCGGGCTGATTTTGCCCTGCGGATAGAGGATCACCACGCGCACGTTTTTCAGGCCATAGAAGGCATGCGCAACCGCCGCGCCGGTATCGCCGGACGTCGCGGTCAGAATGGTGACCGGCTTATCGCCGCTGATGTGAGTCAGCATCTGCGCCATAAAGCGGCCGCCGAAGTCTTTAAATGCCAGAGTCGGGCCATGGAATAGCTCCAGGCAACCGACGTCCGGCTCCACCTGGCTTACCGGTGCCGGGAAAGCAAAGGCAGCGCGGACGCGCTCTTCCAGCAGTTCCTGCGGGATCTCATCCCCGATAAAGGCAGAGAGAATTTTGGTGCTACGGGTGACGAAATCCTGTTTCAGCATCTCGTCGATTTCGGTCAGACCAAATTCTGGCAGGTCGTGCGGGAAGAACAGCCCCTGGTTTTTGCCGAGGCCCTGTGTGACGGCCTGTGCAAAGCTCACCTGCTCGTTATGATCTTTAAGATTGTAGAGTTTCATCGTTTATCCCAGTACTCGTGCGCCGGCCGTATCCAGACGGCAAATATGAACAAAGCCTTCCTGATTTTGCAGGTAATTTTTTCCCAGCCACTCAGCGACCCGCTGTGCCGTATCCGGTTTGTCGCACAGGGCAAACAGCGTCGGACCCGAACCGGAAATGCCGCAGGCCAGGGCGCCGATATCCAGCGCCGCACTGCGCGCTTCGTTGAAGCCAGGCAGTAGTTTGGTGCGGTATGGTTCGGCAATAACATCTTTCATCAGTTTTGCAGCCAGGGCTGGCTGGCGGGTGTAACAGGCGTGAATAAAGCCCGCCAGATGACGACCGTGTGCAATGCAGTCCAGACGACGATACTGCGCTGGCAGAATGGCGCGCGCTTCCGCGGTGGACACTTTGATGCCCGGATAGGCCAGCACCCACAACCACTCGTCAAAGCCTGGCACCTGCTGGCTAATGATGCCGTTCTCTTCGATCATCAGCTGCATGCCGCCCAGGAAACAGGGGGCGACGTTATCGTAATGAATACTGCCGGAGATGCGCCCTTCCAGCTCACCCATCAGGGCCAGCAGGCGGGTATTATTCAGCGGCTTGCCGCAGTGTTCGTTCATCGCTACCAGCGCGGCCACGACCGAACAGGCGCTCGATCCCAGCCCGGAGCCGATCGGCATACTCTTTTCCAGGGTCATTGCGACCGGTACGTTTTTACCGATCTCCTGACAGAAACGCTCCCAGCACTGATAAACGATATTCTCACGCGGATCGGTCGGCAGCTTGCTGGCGAAACGCCCAACGTTGCTCAGGCTAAAACTGTCTGCGGCCTCTACCGTGACCGTATCCCCCAACGATGAACCATCCACCGGCGTCACCGCCGCACCCAGCACATCAAACCCGACGCTCATATTGGCGCTGGAAGCCGGGGCATAAACTTTGACCATGTTAAACTCCTAACTTCCATGACAGGGTACGCAGCAGATCGGCAAAGACGCCCGCCGCCGTCACATCGTTTCCTGCGCCATAGCCGCGAAGGACCAACGGCAGTGGCTGATAATAGTGGCTGTAAAACGCGAGGGCGTTTTCGCCATTTTTCACTTTGTATAGCGGATCGTTACCGTCTACCGCCGCCATCTTCACCCGGCAAACGCCGTCTTCTTCGATGTTGCCAACATAGCGCAATACCTTCCCTTCATCACGGGCTTTTGCAACGCGCGCGGCGAAGGCATCGTCCAGCTGCGGCAGCCTGGACATAAAGGTCGCCACATCGCCGGAGTCATCAAAACTTTCCGGCAGAACCGGTTCGATCACGATATCCGACAGCTCCAGCTCACGTCCCGTTTCACGGGCAAGGATCAGCAGCTTGCGCGCCACGTCGGTGCCCGAAAGGTCATCACGCGGATCTGGCTCGGTGTAGCCCAGTTCGCGCGCCACTTTGGTCGCTTCCGACAGGCTCATGCCTTCGTCGAGTTTGCCGAAGATAAAGGAGAGCGAGCCGGACAGGATCCCGGAGAAACGTTGCAGTTCATCACCGGCATTGAGCAAGTTTTGCAGGTTTTCGATAACCGGCAGCCCTGCGCCAACGTTGGTGTCGTAGAGGAACTTACGGCGGGATTTTGCCGCTGCGTGGCGCATCTGATGGTAGTAATCCATCGACGACGTGTTGGCCTTTTTATTCGGCGTCACCACGTGGAAGCCTTCGCGCAGGAAGTCTGCGTACTGATCGGCCACCGCCTGGTGCGAAGTACAGTCAACAATCACCGGGTTCAGCAAGTGGTACTCTTTCACCAGACGGATCAGGCGGCCCAGATTGAATGGCTCTTTTGCTTCCGCCAGCTCTGACTGCCAGTTCTCCAGGTTCAGCCCGTGGACGTTGGTCAGCAGCGCTTTGGAGTTTGCGATACCGCAGACACGCAGATCGATATGCTTTTTCTTGAGCCACTCCTGCTGACGCTTGAGCTGCTCCAGTAATGCACCACCCACACCGCCCACGCCAATCAGGAACACTTCAATCACCTGATCGGTGTTGAACAACATCTGATGGGTCACGCGCACGCCAGTAGTGGCATCGTCGTTATTCACCACCACGGAGATGGAACGCTCGGAAGACCCCTGGGCAATGGCAACAATATTGATGTTTGCCCGCGCCAGCGCGGCAAAGAATTTCGCGGAGATACCGCGCAGAGTGCGCATGCCATCACCGACGACAGAGATAATCGCCAGATGCTCCTGGATGGCCATCGGCTCCAGCAACTCTTCTTTCAGTTCGAGGTAGAACTCCTCCTCCAGCGCCCGGCGGGCGCGCAGGCAGTCCACCTGCGGTACGCAGAAGCTGATGCTGTATTCGGAAGAGGACTGGGTGATCAGCACCACCGAGATGCCGTTGCGCGACATGGCCGCGAACACGCGTGCCGCCATGCCCACCATGCCTTTCATCCCTGGACCAGAGACGTTGAACATCGCCATGTTGTTAAGGTTAGAGATACCTTTAACCGGCAGGCCATCGTCGTCGTTGCTGGCCCCAATCAGCGTGCCTGGCGCCTGTGGATTGCCGGTGTTTTTAATCAGGCATGGGATCTGGAACTGGGCGATAGGGGCAATGGTACGCGGGTGAAGCACTTTGGCGCCGAAGTAGGAAAGCTCCATCGCCTCCTGATACGACATCGACTTCAGCAGGCGGGCATCCGGCACCTGACGCGGGTCACAGGTATACACACCGTCCACGTCAGTCCAGATCTCGCAACAGTCGGCACGCAAACAGGCGGCCAGTACGGCGGCAGAGTAGTCAGAGCCGTTACGGCCCAGCACCACCAGCTCCCCTTTTTCATTCCCGGCGGTGAAACCCGCCATCAGGATCATATGATCAGCAGGGATTTTTGCTTGCGGCAATGCGGCGGGTAGATTCGGCAATATCTACGGTGGATTCGAGGTAATGACCAACAGCGAGCAGTTTTTCGACAGGATCGATCACCGTGACGTTATGGCCACGAGCTTCCAGCAGACCCGCCATAATGGCGATAGAGAGTTTTTCACCGCGGCAGATCAGTGGCCGCGTTAATGCTGTCCGGGGCACTGCCCCAACAGACTGATACCATGCAAAACGTGTTTAATCTGGGCAAATTCTTGCTCAACAAAAGCCTTCAACTGAGCATGCGGAAAGCCGGGTTGGGCGTCCGCCAGGCCCTGCAGCAGGTTAGCGAAGATCTGCTCTGCGTCGCTGATGTTCACCAGTGCATCCTGCCCCCCGATGGTTTTTTCAATCATTGCCACCAGATGGTTGGTAATTTTAGCCGGGCAGAGAGTACCGTCGCCACCTGCCCCTGCCTGGCATTGCTCTCCAGGATGTCGGCAACACGCAGAAATCGTTCTGCATTTGCCACTGATGTACCGCCGAACTTCAACACTCGCATGGTTGTTACCTCGTGATCTTTAGCCGAAAAAAAAGCCCGCACTGTTCAGGTGCGGGCTTTTTTCTTTCTTTCCTGTACGCGTCAGCCCGCACCGTTACCTGTGGTAATGATGATGGTTGTGGTAATGGTGGTGATGCTGATGCGTTTCATGGATGTTGTGTACTCTGTCATTATTATCTGTCTGTGCTGTCTACCTCTATTGGTTAAAGCATACGTGCCGCTAAGTCAACGAATTTCTCATTTAAGCGGCTTTCCCGGCCCTGTGACGTCTTGCTGGCCTGAGATTTTATTTCTTCTCGGATCGGGCCGTATGCAACCTCTATTCTGGAATATTTAACCATAATAAAAATTTATGACAGACGTTTACTCTGCCAGCTTTTTTTCGATATCGTGCAGTAATCGGTGCAACATCGCCGTGTCTCGCTGAGCTAACAGACCCAGCCGCTGCTGTAGCCACTCCGCCATTTTTTGATCGTCAGCAACATTCAACGCGGTCAGCAGACGATCGGTGCGCGCACGTAAAGCGGCAAGCTGGTTTTCATCAACTTCCGCCACCGGGGCAGCCGGCATTTGCCATCAGAGAGGCTAATTGATAGCAATACACCATGACTGCCTGGCCTAAATTCAGCGACGGGTAATCCGCCACCATCGGCACGCCGGTCAACACATCTGCCAGGGGCGAGTTCATCGTTAGTCAGGCCGGAATCTTCGCGGCCAAATACCAGCGCCATCTTCGGCAACCACTGACTTTTCTCAGCCATTAGCGGCACCAGTTCCGCTGGCGTGGCGTAGTAATGGAATTTCGAACGACCGCGTGCAGTGGTCGCGACCGTAAAAGAAATGTCGTGCAGCGCGTCCGCGAGCGTTTCGTAAGTGGTTAAATTATCGAGAATATCTCCCGATCCATGGGCCACACGCCGCGCCGCCGGATCGTTATGTGCGTCACTGGCAACGATACGTAAATCAGTAAACCCCATGGTCTTCATGGCACGTGCGGCGGCACCGATGTTTTCTGCTCTTGCGGGGGATACCAGTACAATTGACAAATGCATTTATGCTCTCTTTTTAGGCAGTTAGCCGCAAATAATGTGATGGACATCATCATATTACGCGGCGGCGAATTTACAAAATTGCAACACAAATCACCGAAATCGTGTTTCAGTACAAATTAAAATTACTAAACTATTTCATGCATGAACTTTACGCGATAATGTTAAAGAATAGCACTTATCCCTATGTTTAATAATGATAATGCTTTCTTGTGTTGGTTATTGACATTGGATTCACCCTGTTTATTAATCAATGAACGCAACTGGTTGGTTTATTGAAAAAATGTGACAAAAGCTAGCAATCCGCTACGATGATTTCATCAAACTGTTAACGTGCTACAATTGAATTTGATATATGTCAACGAAGCGTAGTTTTATTGGGTGTCCGGTGCCTCTTAACCTGTTATGTTGCTGTTAAAATGGTTAGGATGACAGCCGTTTTTGACACTGTCGGGTCCAGAGGGAAAGTACCCACGACCAAGCTAATGATGTTGTTGACGTTGATGGAAAGTGCATCAAGAACGCAATTACGTACTTTAGTCACGTTACGCCGGTCATGTTAATTTATGGCATGTATCAGGCAGGTCAGGGACTTTTGTACTTCCTGTTTCGATTTAGTTGGCAATTTAGGTAGCAAACATGCAGACCCCCCGCACATTCTTATCGTTGAAGACGAGTTGGTAACACGCAACACGTTAAAGAGCATTTTCGAAGCAGAAGGCTACGATGTCTTTGAAGCGACCGATGGCGCAGAGATGCATCAGATCCTTTCTGAAAATGATATCAACCTGGTCATCATGGACATTAACCTGCCGGGTAAAAACGGCCTTCTGCTGGCGCGCGAGCTGCGTGAGCAGGCGAACGTTGCGTTAATGTTCCTGACTGGCCGCGACAATGAAGTTGATAAAATTCTTGGCCTGGAAATCGGTGCGGATGACTATATCACCAAACCGTTTAACCCACGCGAGTTAACCATTCGTGCACGCAATCTGCTGTCCCGTACCATGAACCTGGGCACCGTCAGCGAAGAGCGTCGTAGCGTAGATAGCTACAAATTCAACGGCTGGGAACTTGATATTAATAGCCGTTCACTGGTAAGCCCCAGGGCGACCAGTACAAACTGCCGCGCAGTGAATTCCGCGCCATGCTGCACTTCTGCGAAAACCCGGGCAAGATCCAGTCCCGTGCAGAACTGCTGAAAAAAATGACCGGCCGTGAGCTGAAGCCGCACGACCGTACCGTTGACGTAACCATCCGTCGTATTCGTAAACACTTCGAATCCACACCGGACACCCCAGAAATCATCGCCACCATCCACGGTGAAGGCTATCGTTTCTGCGGCGACCTGCAGGAGTAATCCTCACGTCAGCAATTAAAAACGGCGCATTTGCGCCGTTTTTTTTATGCCTTTTTAATGCCACGGCATAATCGGTACGGCGCTGAGCGCATTCTTTGGCGACCCTTCCACCACCTTATCCGAGTAGGCCAGGTATGCAGCGCGTTACGCTTCGCATCATAGAAACGCACGACCTGAAGTTTTTTGAACACCAGCGAGGTGCGCTTCTGGAACACGACTTCGCCCTGCGACTTGCCGTTTTTGATCTTATCGCTCAATTCAACCGGCCCCACCTGCTGGCAGGAAATGGCCGCATCGGAGGTGTCTTCGCCAGCCCCAGCCCGCCTTTAATCCCGCCGGTTTTCGCCCGGCTGATATAGCAGGTCACGTTTTTCACATCGGGATCGTCAAAAGCTTCAACAACGATTTTATGGTCTGGCCCGAAAACCTTAAATACGGTATCAACGGAACCAATTTCTTCTGCCTGCGCCGCATTACCGGCTAAAAACAGCAGCGTTGTGAGGATCAATGTCTTGTATTTCATATTGTTACCATATTTAAATATTACACTGAGTCATTATTCAACAATCATGTGAAAAGCGTAGCAAGATCACAGGATTAGAATATATTCCGGCGCAATGCCGGGCAAAGCGCATTTAAGCGCAAAAAAAACACTGAATGCTAAAACATCAAAAAATGCTATTATCCGCTAACCTGTTTAGCAGGGTCTCTGCTGTATTAAGGATGAGGATAGTATATGGATCAGGCTGGAATTATTCGCGATCTTCTTACCTGGCTGGAAGGCCATCTGGACCAGCCTTTGTCACTCGACAACGTGGCGGCAAAAGCGGGATATTCTAAGTGGCATTTACAACGGATGTTCAAGGATGTCACCGGTCATGCCATCGGCGCCTATATCCGCGCGCGTCGTCTTTCCAAATCCGCTGTGGCGCTTCGCCTGACTGCGCGTCCGATTCTGGATATCGCATTACAGTATCGCTTTGATTCGCAGCAGACCTTTACCCGTGCGTTTAAAAAACAGTTCTCATTGACCCCTGCGCTCTATCGCCGCTCGCCAGACTGGAGTTCGTTCGGGATGCGCCCGCCGCTGCGTCTGGGCGAATTCGAGATGCCGAAGCACGAGATGGTTACCCTGCCGGAGACACATCTGGTCGGCACCACCCAAAGTTACTCCTGCTCGCTGGAGCAGATCTCCGAATTCCGTCACCAGATGCGTGTCCAGTTCTGGCGTGATTTCCTCAGCCACGCACCGGCTATTCCGCCGTTGCTGTATGGCCTGAACGAGACGCGTCCAAGTCTGGAAAAAGATGACGAGCAGGAGGTCTTCTACACCACGGCATTAACGCCTGAGATGGCCAACGGCTATATCCAGGGTTCGAAGCCGGTGGTGGTGGAAGGCGGCGAATACGTGATGTTCACCTATGAAGGGCTGGGCACCGGGGTACAGGATTTTATCATGACGGTATACGGTACCTGCATGCCGATGCTGAACCTGAACCGCAGAAAGGGGCAGGATATTGAGCGTTACTATCCGTCAACGGATGTTAAACCGGACGAACGCCCAATTGATTTGCGCTGCGAATACCTGATTCCCGTACGCCGTTAACGCTGTAGCTCATCTAATGCAGGGGCATCGAGATGCGAAATGTCCCCTGCCATCTCCACTATCCAGCCTGATGCCAGCCACGGACTCTGCTGATAATCAATGCGGGAAAGCGAGCAGTTGCGCAGACGCAGGCGACGCTCAGCCATGCTGGCAGCCCGAGGATGGTACTGACCAGGCAACCTAACGCCATACCATGACTCACTAACAGCGGTCGACTCCCCTCAGGCAGATCCAGACAGGCCGCCAGCGCCGCGTGCATACGCTCGCTCAACTCCAGCATGGATTCGCCTTCCGGGATACGGCCCGCTTCGGTGCCATTAACTAGCGTGCGACGCCATGCTTCTTCTTCTTCGGTCAGGGTATCGATAAGACGCTTTTCCAGCACTCCCATATCCAGCTCGCGCAGGCGGGCGTCCACAGTGACATCGCAGCCGCAGGCCTGGGCGATAATCTCTGCTGTGCGTCGCGTACGACCTAAATCGCTGGCGATGATATGGGTGATGCCCAGCGTTCTGGCGCGTTCGCCAACCTGACGGGCCTGTTCCTCGCCCTTGGCAGTAAGTGGACTGTCTGACTGGCCTTGAATACGTCGCTCGGCGTTCCACTGCGTTTCACCGTGGCGAACAAGGTATACCTGTAACATACTTTTTTTCCGTTATACTGCGATGATATTTTTAGAGTTAGGCTTAATTATGCACCAGGTTATCTCTGCTACCACTAATCCTGCCAAAATTCAGGCAATTCTAAGGGCATTTGACGAGATTTACGGCGAAGGATCCTGCCACATTGAGTCCGTCAACGTCGAGAGCGGCGTCCCGGAACAGCCATTCGGCAGCGAAGAAACACGGGCTGGCGCCCGAAACCGCGTGGCTAACGCCCGTGCAGCCCGTCCTGACGCGGATTTTTGGGTGGCGATTGAAGCGGGAATTGACGAAGGCGCAACTTTTAGCTGGGTGGTTATCGAGAGCCGCGAACAGCGCGGCGAAGCGCGTTCTGCTACCCTGCCACTGCCGGAGGTCATTCTGGATAAAGTGCGCGAAGGCGAAGCCCTTGGCCCGGTAATGTCACACTACACGGGTATTGATGAGATTGGCCGTAAAGAGGGGGCGATTGGAGTCTTTACCGCCGGGGCGCTGACGCGTTCAAGCGTTTACCACCAGGCGGTGATTCTGGCGTTAAGTCCGTTTCATAACGCCATTTACCGCTAATTGCCGGATGGTGGCTTCGCCTTATGCAGCCTGAGGTAAACACTGTCTGTTACAGGCCTGATAAGCGCAGCGCCATCAGGCGTTTTTCAACAGGATATTCTCAAGCCACTGGCGCAGTTCAACTGGCGCTGATTTCAGGCTGTTCGATCCGCGAGTGATGGTGGCGATCCCCGCCCCCAGCTCGCTTTTCAGCTCGCGCTGGCTCATCTCGCCGCGCAGCAACTCCTCGATAATCCGCACCCGCGTGCCCAGCGCCTCGCGCTCGTCGGGCGTGAGCATCAGCTGCAGCAGCGGCAAATGCAGATCCTGTTCATAAGACTGGCGAAGCAGCTCCACAAAACGAAGCCACTCCTGATGACGTTGTTCGGCCATAGCCGATGAATAAGGGGAATGCTGGGTCATGTTATGCCGCCTGTCGTACTCTTAAACGAGTACAAGCATAACATAACCCACACCGATCAGTAACGTCGCTGCCACTCACTGTCGCTCATCAGGGCATCTTTCTCTCCCATGAAATAGCGATAGTAAGCATCATACGCCAGCACGTTCTTCACATAGCCGCGTGTTTCCGAGAACGGAATGCTCTCAACAAAGGCCACGGCATCAATGCGCCCGGCGCTGTTGCCAAGCCAGGTACGCACGCGACCCGGGCCAGCGTTGTAGGCCGCCGAAGCGAAGATACGGTTATCCCCGAACTGGTTGTAGACACTCTGCAGATAGGTGGTGCCGATGTTGATGTTGGTCTCGGGATCCAGAAGCTGCGACGGACTGCTGTAGCCTGGAATATTAAACTTCTTCACCGTATGAGCGGCCGTGGCAGGCATCACCTGCATCAGACCGCTGGCCCCCACCGGCGAGCGCACTTTCGGGTTCCAGGCGCTCTCCTGACGGGCAATCGCCATCGCGTAGCTCTGCGGAATGTCTTTCCCGCTGGTGTAGCGTTCAAACAGATCCTTATAGGCCAGCGGGAAACGCTCTTCAAGATGATCCCACAGCTTGCCGGCGATCGTCGCCTGCACGCTCAGATCCCACCAGCGGTTATCGAAGGCGTAGCGCGCCAGCTGCGCTTTCTCTTCCACGGTACGGCTGGTCACCAGATTCGCCCATTCACTGCGGGCCGTGTTATCCAGATTCCAGTACATCAACTCACGCACCCGGGCCATCTCCGGCCCATTCACCAGCGCCGCGTTGACGCCAGCCGGCGCTTTATCAATCTTGAGATTGTACTCTTCGCCCAGCCGCTGGGCCGCGGCCATCGGATAGAATCCGCGCTGCTGCATCAGGGTATGGCAGAATGGTTTTCGCTTCGTCATCGCGGCCTCGCTCCAGCAGGAGATCGGCCTGCCAGTAGCGCCATTCATCCTTCTCTTTGGCCTCCATCGGCAGGCGCGCCAGCCAGGTGTTCAGGCCGCGGCGATCGCCGTTGCCCAGCGCCATACGCACGCGGCGCTCTACCAGCGAGGTAGACTGCGAGCGCATGATCGCGTCGTCGCGCCAGCGGGCCTGTTCGTCGGTGAGGTCATTGCCCATCAGTCGCCACGCCACGATATCGCGCAACTCCTGAGTCTGATCGTCATTCAACTGCTGTGCCTGGGCAAGGGAGGGGATCATCAACCGCGCGTTTTCCACGTCATCCCGTGCCACGCTGGTAAAGGCCACCGCCGCCATCTGACGCGTAAAATCGGTAGCGCCGGTATTGCGGGCAAAGTCCATCACCGTCTTCGGATCGTTCGCCAGCTGGATCAGGGCGCTGGAGATGGTCTGGTACTCCGGCGGCATCTGCCCGGCGAGGGTGGTCACCAGACGGGTGTTACCCGCTTTCATCGCCAGACGGATGCGCTCAAGATAGGCCAGAGGATCCTGCTTGCCGGACGCGCGCCAGGCGCCAAACAGCGAGTCGCAGGCGTTCGGCTGGCTTTTCCCGGTGAGCCACAATGCTTTGGCACCGTCCCAGGCTTCCTCTTGCTGGCCGGTCGCCCACTTCGCGTAGTAGTAGTTACACTGCGCTTCGGTGGTGCCAGGCTTCTCCGGGGCTAAAGGCCAGCAGGCCGCGCCAGTCTTCGCGACGCGCCAGTTCGTTCACAAAACGCGACTGCAACGTGCGCGCAGGCGGCAACGTCGGGTTGGCCTGAATAAAGTTTTTGACGGTGATCGTCGGTTGGTTCATCAGATCGTCAGTCAGCTGACGGTATTCCAGATAGGGATACAGCGGATAGTTTTTAAGCGTCGGCATCAGGGCCTGCACCGTCTCCATCTGTCGCTGATCCCACGCCTGTTTGATCTGGGCATAACGGTTACGTTGTTCATCCAGTGAATCGGCTCGCGCTGCGCTGCTGATGGTCAGCACACATACGCTGGCAGCCAGTACTCGCCAGGCCACCTGTTTGGCTTTTACCACACGCTCGTCCTCTGTTAATCGTCGTTAAATGCAGCGTCTTGCCGCGCAAAAGCGTCTTTAACTTATGCTAACCAGGCATCGCTTAACGCGCCACGTCATGGACACATTTTTACCTTTCTTGCGCGCTTTAACACTCCCGGCGTCGATGGCTGGGATTAGAGAGGGAAAAAGGCTACACTTCGCCACTATTCTCATCACGATAAAAGAGGCGAAGTCCAACGTGGCTCAATTCGTTTATACCATGCATCGTGTCGGCAAAGTGGTCCCGCCGAAACGTCATATTCTTAAAAATATCTCGCTGAGCTTTTTTCCCGGGCGCAAAAATTGGTGTGCTGGGTCTCAACGGTGCCGGTAAGTCCACCTTGCTGCGCATCATGGCGGGCATCGATACAGACATCGAAGGTGAAGCCCGTCCGCAGCCTGGCCTGAAAATCGGTTACCTGCCGCAGGAACCGAAGCTGAACCCGGAACATACTGTTCGCGAATCCGTCGAAGAAGCCGTTTCTGAAGTGGTTAACGCGCTGAAAGGCCTGGACGAGGTCTACGCGAAGTACGCCGAGCCGGATGCCGACTTCGACAAGCTCGCCGCCCAGCAAGGCAAATTTGAAGAGATCATCCAGGCACATGACGGTCACAACCTGAACGTGCAGCTGGAGCGCGCGGCCGATGCCCTGCGTCTGCCAGACTGGGATGCAAAAATTGAAAAACTGTCCGGTGGTGAACGCCGCCGCGTCGCGCTGTGCCGTCTGCTGCTGGAAAAACCAGACATGCTGCTGCTCGACGAACCAACGAACCACCTGGATGCGGAATCCGTAGCCTGGCTGGAACGCTTCCTGCACGACTTCGAAGGTACCGTTGTGGCGATCACCCACGACCGTTACTTCCTCGATAACGTTGCCGGTTGGATCCTGGAGCTGGACCGCGGTGAAGGTATTCCGTGGGAAGGTAACTACTCCTCCTGGCTGGAGCAGAAAGATCAACGTCTGGCGCAGGAAGCTTCTCAGGAAGCGGCGCGTCGTAAGTCGATTGAGAAAGAGCTGGAGTGGGTTCGTCAGGGCGCGAAAGGCCGTCAGTCTAAGGGTAAAGCCCGTCTGGCACGCTTCGAAGAGCTGAACAACGCCGAATACCAGAAACGTAACGAAACCAACGAACTGTTCATTCCGCCTGGAGCACGTCTGGGTGACAAAGTGGTGGAAGTCAGCAACCTGCGTAAGTCTTATGGCGACCGCGTGCTGATCGACGATCTGAGCTTCTCGGTACCGAAAGGCGCAATCGTGGGCATCATCGGCCCGAACGGCGCGGGTAAATCAAACCCTGTTCCGTTATGATGTCCGGTCAGGAAGCCCCTGACAGTGGCACCATCACCCTGGGTGAGACCGTGAAGCTGGCCTCCGTTGACCAGTTCCGTGACGCCATGGATAACAGCAAAACCGTCTGGGAAGAAGTGTCCGGCGGGCAGGATATCATGCGTATCGGCAACACCGAGATGCCAAGCCGCGCTTATGTAGGCCGCTTTAACTTCAAAGGTGTTGATCAGGGTAAACGTGTGGGCGAGCTGTCCGGTGGTGAGCGGTGGCCGTCTGCACCTGGCCAAACTGCTGCAGGTTGGCGGTAACGTCTTGCTGCTCGATGAACCAACCAACGACCTGGACATCGAAACCCTGCGTGCGCTGGAAAACGCCATGCTGGAGTTCCCGGGCTGCGCGATGGTTATCTCGCACGACCGTTGGTTCCTTGAACCGTATCGCGACCCACATTCTGGACTACCAGGATGAAGGTAAAGTGGAGTTCTTCGAAGGTAACTTCACCGAATACGAAGAGTACAAGAAAACGCACGCTGGGCGCCGACGCGCTGGAGCCGAAGCGTATCAAGTACAAGCGTATCTCGAAATAAAAGCAAAACGGCAACCTACAGGTTGCCGTTTTTTTATGCCTGCCCCCTCCCCCTTGTGGAAGAGGATTGCTGTAAGGGGGTTACCCCTTCTCCCCCATCATCTCTTTCACCAGCTCCACGCAACGCAAGAAACGGCCGTCATTAATCTGCCTCTTCCACATGCACAAAGTCGATATTGTTCGCTTCCAGCATCTCCACCAGCATGATCTGGAACTCTTTCCGGTCCACCGAGCTGGCCCAGGCTGCGCATCCCCATCTGCTACCCACGGCGTGTTGTTCTCCAGCAGGATCACCAGGTCCAAAGCGGTATTCGTCGATCAGGGCCTGCACAAACGGGGTGCTCGCGCCCTTCGTACTTCTTACAAAACGCCTGGAGTAGTGGACGAAATCGGTATCAATGAACGCCACTTTATTGGCGTATTTAACCGCAAAATCAATGTATTGCGCATGACCCAGCGCGCGATTTTATCGTAGTCGGAATACTGCAACGCCATCTCATCCCCGCCGAGGTGCGAGAAGACATAATCCCGGCCATACTCCCAGGCGCTGGTGGTGTTAAAGATGTTCGCCAGGCTTGTTGACCAGCGGTGGATTTACCGCTGGATTCCCCGCCGAGGATCGGCCACGGTGCGCACAAAGAACGGCTTCACTTCGGTGGGGAATGTATTCCCAATAGCGGAAACGGGTTTTTCGCGGATCTGCGCCTCCGCTGATGTTCATAAAGGTGCGTTTTGGGGTCAATCAGCACCGTCTCCGTTCCCAGATGCTCCGGGTATTGCGAGGCGTCGGACTCTTCAGAGGTGTAGATCCAGTTTAGGCTGAATCCCTTTCTCTTCCATAAAGGCTTTTATGCCGTTGCTCCACACGTCCCAGCCGTGGGGATACGGCTCCATGCCCTCTTCGTTAAAGGCATGAATACGAATGTTTTTCTGGTATTTGAAGGTTTGCAGCAACCAGCGCAGGCGATCGGATACGGTAGGTTGCTGGGACATGGCGCTGGCTTCGAACAGCTCCCGGTCGCGCTTATCATCGTAGCCCATGATGATATGCAGTTCGTCCACCTGGCTACAGGCGCGCTGGATGAGGTAGACATGCCCGGTATGCAGCGGATAAAACTTGCCGAAACACCACGCCGATGTTCTTTTGCATGCGCGGAAATTCAAGCCCCAAAAAGCGATGCAGCGCTTCCAGCTTCTGCGCGCTGGGGCTTTTGATTTTGGCATTCAGCAGTTGGCTTAAATAGCCCTTGGTCATACCGCTGGCTTCCGCCACCTTGCTGCAAGGTGCAGCCCCTTTCTGGCGGATAGCGGTCTTGATATAGTCAAATGACGACATAAATTACGGTGCCTCCTGCAACATCGGAAGAGGTAATTATAAGTCGTCAAAGACGTTTAACGCATCTGCGAGTTTTTTCACCCGAAGACCTGCATCCCTTCCGGTAATTTTTTGGGGCACGTTCGCGGCAGGCACAATCGCCCGGCGGGAAGCCGTGTTTTGCCGCCTCGGAGATACGCTCCTGGCCGCTCGGCACCGGGACGGATCTCCCCCTGCCAGCCCGACTTCGCCAAAGACCACCAGATCCTGCGGTAGTGGACGGTCGCGTAGGCTGGAGACCATCGCCAGCAGCAGGGCCAGGTCGGCACTGGTTTCGGTGACTTTTACCCCCACCGACCACGTTCACAAACACATCCTGATCGGCCATCTGCAGGCCGCCATGGCGGTGCAGCACCGCCAGCAAAATCGCCAGACGGTTTTGTTCCAGGCCCACCGCAACGCGACGCGGGTTGGCCATCATCGAATGATCGACCAGCGCCTGAATCTCCACCAGCAGCGGGCGCGTCCTTCCCAGACCACCATCACCGAGCTACCGGAGGTGACTTCATCACCACGGCTTAAGAAGATGGCCGACGGGTTACTGACTTCACGCAGCCCCTGCTCGGTCATGGCAAACACGCCCAGCTCATTCACCGCACCGAAGCGGTTTTTATGGCTGCGCAGAGTACGGAAACGGGTATCGGCATCGCCATCCAGCATCACCGAGCAGTCGATACAGTGTTCAAGCACCTTCGGACCGGCCAGAGCGCCATCTTTGGTGACATGGCCGACCATAATGATCGCCACGCCGCGGGTTTTGGCGAAGCGCGTCAGGTAGGCCCGCGGTCTCACGCACCTGGGCGACGCTGGCCCGGCGAGGACTGCACATCGGCCATGTGCATCACCTGGATGGAGTCGATCACCATCAGCTTCGGCTGCTCTTCCTCAGCAATCATGCAGATCTGCTCGATGCTGGTCTCGGAGAGCATATTCAGATCGTTGGTGGGCAAAGAGAGCCGGTGCGCGCGCATCGCCACCTGCTGTAATGACTCTTCACCGGTGACGTACAGGGTTTTCATCTGCGACGCGAGCTTACACAGGGTTTGCAGCAGCAGGGTCGATTTCCCCGCGCCGGGCTACCCCCAATCAGAATGGCGCTCCCCGGTACGACGCCGCCGCCCAGCACCCGGTCAAACTCTTTAAACCCCGGTGGAGAAGCGCGGCAGGGCTTCCAGGCTGATGTCGGAGAGCTTCTGAACCTTCGATACACCCGCGTTGCCCGCATAACCGCTGAGACGCTCGTTACGGGCAACGGTTGGCGAAGCCGGCAACCCCGCGCACTTCGGTGATGGTATTCCAGGCATGGCAGGCACTGCACTGCCCTGCCAGCGCGGATAATCCGCCACCACATTCATTACAGACAAATGGCGCGTTTTTGGAGCTTTCGCCACGTTTTACCTCTTTATTTCTGGTTCACGCTGCCGGAGAGAATGCAGAACACCCCCATCAGGTCAGCATGACGGATAAATCACTTCCGTCTTTTCGTTCACGGTCGGTTTTAGCATGGTAAGCAATGCCAAAGCCGGCCACTTTAATCATCGGCAGGTCGTTCGCGCCGTCGCCATCGCCACCGTCTGGGCAACCGGGATATCATACTTTTCCGCCAGGACGGGTCAGGGTGCTGGCTTTAAACTGGGCATCGACAATCTGGGCCCACCACGTTTCCGTCAGCTTGCCGTCGAGGATCTCCAGTTCGTTGGCGACCACGGCATCCAGACCGGCAGCTTGTCGCGCAGATACTCTGCAAAGAAGGTAAACCCGCCGGAGGCGATCGCCACTTTCCAGCCCAGCGTCTCCAGCTTCAGTACCAGCTGCACCAGCCCAGGCATCAGCGGCAGCTTTTCGCGGACCTGGAGCAGAATATTGGCGTCGGCATCCTTCAGGGTCGCCACGCGCTGTTTCAGGCTGGCGGTGAAGTCCAGTTCGCCGCGCATCGCGCGCTCGGTCACTTCGGCCACCATCTCGCCGGTCCCGGCCAGTTTGGCGATCTCGTCGATGCACTCGATCTGAATGGCGGTAGAGTCCATGTCCATCACCAGCAGCCCCGGGGTTTTCAGATGCGGGATTTTACCGAGTGGAGCCACATCCAGCCCGGCGTCGTGCGCCAGACGGGTGGCGCGCGGGGTCAGAGAACCGGCCAGACGAATGACCTTGTAATCTTCCACGCACCAGGCGGCGACGATCACCATCGCGGCACCCAGCTTGCTCTGATATTGGGTTAACTGTTGTTTATCCAGGCCGCGGCCATACAGCAGCCAGCCGCTACGACCAGCATGGTAGTCCAGCGGCATTACCTCATCGCCACTTAATGAGAGCGGCAATCCTGGCCATAAAGAGACATCATTGGGCAGGTCGCACCAGGTAATGTTTGGCATTAAAGCTCCTGTAAAATCGTTCGCGCCGGGAATCATCCAGGGGGGTGAAAATAACGCATGAGGCTACCTTGTAACCATCACTTCTGGCAACATTAACCCCGAAAATTTTCAGCAGGTGGAATATGGCTCGTGCAAAAACTAAAATTCCGGCTTCATCGAGCCGTGATTGGTCCTCTCCTGTCTGGCCCTGTTAGTGGCGCTGATGCAGGGCGCATCCTGGTTCAGCCAGAATCATCAACGACAGCGTAACCCACAGCTTGAAGAGGCTGGCGCACACGCTGGCGCGGACAGGTGTCGCTTAACGTCGCCCCCTCTGATGCGTACCGAAACGCCCAGATGAAAAGCGTATTGGGCAGGTGCTGCGTCTGCTGACCGACGAGAAGCCGCATTTCTGGATGCCAGCGTGTATGAACAACGAAGGCGCGCTGATCGCCCGGGCGGGGGGAGCATGTTGAGGTGCGCGGACAGGCTGGCGCTGGATGGTAAAAAAGCCGGCGGCTACTTCAACCAGCAGCTGGTGGAGCCGATTCAGGGAAAAAATGGCCCGCTCGGCTACCTGCGTCTTACCCTCCGACACCCATACCTTAGCCACTGAGGCCAAGCAGGTGGATAACACCACCAATATCCTGCGCCTGATGCTGCTGCTGTCGCTGGCGATTTGGCGTGGTACTGACCCGCACATTGTTACAGGGCAAACGCACCCGCTGGCAGCAGTCGCCATTCTTGCTCACCGCCAGCAAGTCGGTACCCGAAGAGGAAGAGAGCGAGAAGAAGGAATAGTGTTAAAGTAACCAAACGATTCAGAAAAGGAACTTTGCCATGACGACATTACGCCTGCTTATCTCTGACTCTTACGATCCCTGGTTTAATCTCGCCGTAGAAGAGTGCATCTTCCGCCAGATGCCCGCCACGCAGCGGGTGCTGTTCCTGTGGCGCAACGCTGATACGGTGGTCATTGGCCGGGCGCAAAACCCGTGGAAAGAGTGCAACACGCGCCGCATGGAAGAGGACAACGTGCGCCTGGCGCGTCGTAGCAGCGGCGGCGGCGCGGTGTTCCACGATCTCGGGAATACCTGCTTTACCTTTATGGCCGGCAAGCCGGAGTACGACAAAACCATCTCCACCAACATCGTGCTGAGCGCATTACAGGCGCTGGGTGCGACCGCGGAAGCGTCCGGGCGCAACGATCTGGTGGTCAAGACCGCCGAGGGCGATCGTAAGGTCTCGGGATCGGCCTATCGTGAAACGATGGACCGCGGTTTTCACCACGGCACCCTGCTGCTGAATGCCGATCTCAGCCGCCTGGCAAACTACCTCAATCCCGACCAGAAGAAGCTGCAGGCCAAAGGTATCACCTCCGTGCGTGGCCGGGTTGCGAATCTGGTGGATCTGCTGCCCGGCGTGACTCACGAACAGATCTGCGACGCGATCCGTGAGGCCTTTTTCGCCCATTATGGCGAGCGCGTAGACGCTGAAGTGATCTCCCCGGATAAGACGCCGGATTTGCCAAACTTTGCCGAGACCTTTGCCCGCCAGAGCAGTTGGGAGTGGAACTTCGGCCAGGCCCCTGCCTTCTCGCACCTGCTGGATGAGCGGTTTACCTGGGGCGGCGTGGAGCTGCACTTCGACGTCGAGAAGGGGCACATCTCGCGCACGCAGGTCTTTACCGATAGCCTGAACCCGGCGCCGTTAGAGGCTCTCGCAGCGCGTTTGCAGGGCTGTTTGTATCGGGCAGATATGCTGCAGCAGGCGTGTGACGCCCTGATTGGCGATTTCCCGGAGCAGGAGAGAGAGTTGCGGGAGCTGTCGGCGTGGATTGCGCGGGCGGTACGGTAACGAACTGTCTTGCTTCCTCCCTCCCCAAAGGGAGAGGGAGGAGGAGATAATTACTCTTTATCGCCCAGCAGAACGGATTCCAGCGCGATTTTGATCATGTCGTTGAAGGTGGTCTGACGTTCAGCGGCAGTGGTCTGCTCGTGAGTACGGATATGGTCAGACACGGTGCAGATGGTCAGGGCTTTCGCGCCGAACTCTGCTGCCACGCCGTAGATACCTGCCGCTTCCATTTCCACGCCCAGGATGCCGTACTTCTCCATCACGTCGAACATTTCGCCGTCCGGGGAGTAGAACAGGTCAGCAGAGAAGATGTTGCCCACGCGCGCGTCAACGCCCAGGTTTTTCGCCGCGTCTACCGCGTTACGCACCATGTCGAAGTCTGCGATGGCGGCAAAGTCGTGATCCTTAAAGCGAATACGGTTCACTTTGGAATCGGTGCAAGCACCCATGCCGATAACGATATCGCGCAGCTTAACGTCCATGCGCACCGCGCCACAGGAGCCGACACGGATGATTTTCTTCACGCCAAAATCGGTGATCAGCTCTTTGGTGTAGATGGAGCAGGATGGGATACCCATGCCGTGACCCATTACGGGAAATTTTGCGGCCTTTGTACGTACCGGTGAAGCCCAGCATGCCGCGAACGTTGTTCACTTCACGCACGTCTTCGAGGAAAGTTTCAGCGATATGTTTCGCGCGCAGCGGGTCGCCCGGCATCAAAACGACGTCAGCGAAATCACCCATCTCTGCATTAATGTGAGGAGTTGCCATCTTCAGTTCCTTTTACATTGTTGTTTTTGCCGGGTGGCGACTGCGCCTTACCCGGCCCTACATGCTGTTCTCCCTCTCCCTGTGGCAGAGGGCTGGGGTGAGGGCATCAGGCCGCCCCCACCGTGACATCAGAACATAGCCTTGCCATATTCCATGTCGGACGTACCAAAGTATTTCGCAATGGTCTGGCCGATGTCCGCAAAGGTTTCACGGTGTCCCAGCGAGCCTTGTTTGACTTTCGGGCCGTACACCAGCACTGGAATGTGCTCGCGGGTGTGGTCGGTACCGGTCCAGGTCGGGTCGCAGCCGTGGTCAGCGGTCAGGATCAGAATGTCATCTTCCCCCACCAGCTCCATCAGCTCCGGCAAACGGCGGTCGAACAGTTCCAGACCCGCAGCATAGCCTGCGACGTCACGACGGTGGCCCCAGGAGGAGTCGAAATCAACGAAGTTGGTAAAGACGATCGTCTTGTCGCCCGCTTCTTTCATCTCTTTCACGGTTGCGTCGAACAGCGCGTCCAGACCGGTGGCTTTCACTTTTTTGGTGATACCGCAGTTGGCATAGATATCCGCGATTTTACCGACGGAGACTACCTGGCCATCTTTCTCATCAACCCAGTTTTTGCAGCACGGTAGGTGCTGGCGGCTCCACAGCCAGGTCGTGACGGTTGCCGGTACGCTGGAAGTTACCCGGCTTGTCGCCAACAAACGGACGCGCGATCACGCGGCCAATGTTGTAGCCACCTTCGGTCAGCTCTTCACGGGCGATTTCGCACAGCTCGTACAGGCGATCCAGGCCAAACGTCTCTTCATGGCAGGCAATCTGGAACACGGAGTCAGCGGAGGTATAGAAAATCGGTTTGCCGGTTTTCATGTGCTCTTCGCCAAGCTGGTCCAGAATCACGGTCCCGGAAGAGTGGCAGTTGCCGAGGTAGCCCGGCAGGTTAGCGCGCTCAACCAGCTTATCCAGCAGCTCCTGCGGGAAGCTGTTCTCGTGATCGGAGAAATAGCCCCAGTCGAACAGAACCGGTACACCAGCGATTTCCCAGTGACCAGACGGGGTGTCTTTCCCGGAAGAAAGCTCGTGCGCCCAGGCGTATGCGCCCACCACTTCCGCGTTGCCATCCATACCCGCGGCAACGTGGCCGGTAGAGCCTTCGTGGGCTTTTACCAGACCCAGGCGGGTCAGGTTTGGCAGATTCAGCGGGCCTTGACGCCCGTTGTTTGCTTCGCCTTTAGCACAGGCTTCAGCGATGTGACCCATGGTATCTGCACCGGTGTCACCAAAGCGATCTGCATCTTCTGTAGCGCCGATGCCGAAAGAGTCCAGCACCATAATAAATGCACGTTTCATATGTTCTCCGTACTCAGTGCTTATAAAAAAGCGATCAGATCAGTATACCGCTATTCGGTAATGCGACGATAGACGGTTGGTGTGCTTTCTGGAGCTTTATCTGCCAGGGTGATGGCGGCCTTCACTGCTTTCGCCGCATCCTGCCAGCTGTTTTCATCTTTCGCGTGGATCACCGCCAGCGGACGTTGGCCGTCAACGCTGTCGCCCAGACGGGCCATATCGGTAAAGCCGACGCTGTAATCAATGCTGTCCGATGCCTGACGACGACCGCCACCCCATCGATACTACCGCCATGCCCAGCGCGCGAGTGTCCATGGCAGAGACAAAACCTTCCGTATCTGCGTAAACCGCTTTGCTCAGCATCGCCGTTGGCAGGTATTTGGCATAGTTTTCCACGAAGTCGGTCGGGCCTTTCTGCGCAGCAACCATCCGGCCAAAGATTTCGGCCGCTTTGCCGTTATCCAGCACTGCCTGCAGTTTGGCACGGGCCTCGGCGTCGTCTTTGGCGAGGTTACCGGAGATCAGCATCTCGACGCACAGCGCCATGGTCACGTCGAACAGGCGCGGGTTGCGGTATTCGCCAGTCAGGAACTGGACTGCTTCGCGCACTTCGACCGCATTACCGGCGCTGGAGGCCAGCACCTGGTTCATGTCAGTGAGCAGCGCGGTGGTACGCACGCCTGCACCGTTGGAGACGCCAACGATCGCTTCGGCCAGCGCAGCGGAGAGTTCATAGGTCGGCATAAAGGCGCCGCTGCCCACTTTCACATCCATCACCAGCGCATCCAGCCCTTCAGCCAGTTTTTTGGCGAGGATAGAGGCGGTGATCAGCGGGATGGAGTCAACGGTCGCGGTAATGTCACGCGTGGCGTAAAAACGCTTATCCGCCGGGGCAAGAGAGCTGGTCTGGCCGATAATCGCCACACCAACGTCTTTAATAATGTCACGGAAGCGACTGTCATCCGGGAAGATATCGAAGCCCGGGATGGCTTCCAGTTTATCGAGCGTGCCGCCAGTATGGCCGAGGCCGCGCCCGGAGATCATTGGGATATAGCCGCCGCAGGCAGCGACCATTGGCCCCAGCATCAGCGAGGTCACATCACCCACGCCGCCGGTGGAGTGTTTATCCACGATCGGGCCATTAAGGTTAAGGCTCTTCCAGTCCAGAACGGTTCCTGAATCCCGCATCGCCATGGTCAGCGACACGCGCTCCGGCATCGCCATATCGTGGAAGAAAATGGTCATCGCCAGGGCGGCAATCTGCCCTTCAGAGATGGTATTGTCGCGAATGCCGTTGATAAAGAAACGGATCTCTTCGTCGCTTAAAGCATGACCATCACGTTTTTTACGAATAATTTCTTGTGCGAGAAACACGGTAACCTCCCGAAAGTAGGCCGGGTAAGCGTAGCGCCACCCGGCAAATCAAATCTTAATAGCTGCTTGCGCTCTTACCGTCGCCATGTCCCAGCGCTTTCAGCAGGCTGGCCAGCAGGCTGGAGGCACCGAAGCGGTAGTGACGGGCGTCGGCCCAGTCGGCACCGAACAGCTCATCGGCAATCGCCAGGAACTGCTGCGCGTCTTCCGCGGTACGCACGCCGCCTGCCGGTTTAAAGCCCACGCTTTTTTCCACGCCCATGTCGCGGATCACTTCCATCATGATGCGTGCGCTTTCCGGGGTGGCATTCACAGGGACTTTACCGGTAGAGGTTTTGATGAAATCGGCACCCGCTTTGATGGAGATTTCAGACGCTTTACGAATCAGCGCTTCTTCTTTCAGTTCGCCGGTTTCGATGATCACTTTCAGCAGCACGTTTGCCGCAGCGCAAGCTTCTTTACAGGCTTTAACCAGATCAAAACCAACCTGCTCGTTACCGGCGATCAGCGCACGGTACGGGAAGACCACGTCAACTTCGTCAGCACCGTAAGCGATAGCGGCGCGGGTCTCAGCCAGCGCGATCTCGATATCGTCGTTACCGTGCGGGAAGTTGGTGACAGTAGCGATGCGCACGTCCGGCGTACCCTGCTCTTTCAGGGTCTTGCGGGCGATCGGAATGAAACGCGGGTAGATACAGACAGCAGCGGTATTGCCCACGGCCGTTTTTGCCTGATGACACAGAGTGATCACTTTCTCGTTGGTGTCGTCGTCATTCAGGGTAGTCAGATCCATCAGTTTCAGGGCGCGCAGGCTGCTTGCGGTTAAATCAGTCATAACATTCTCCCGGCGTATCGCCGTAAAATTTTACCTTGCGGGTCTGTGAGTATTCTAACATCCACCCGCATTCTCACTTCGACATTCATCACAGTTAATGAAATATGCGTACAAATTTGCATAACAGTAATGAGATCAACTTCAAATAATTTAGCTACAACTGCTGATTAAAGCGTCAGGTACACGCCCGGGATCAAAGGCAGTGGTCGGGACTCTTTTTACAATCCTTCCCCATCATGCAGAAGAAAAAGGAAGCGAACATGACCCCCGATGCCCTGCAACAACGTTGCCAGCAAATTGTGACAAGCCCGGTGTTAAGCCCCGAACAAAAACGCCATTTTCTGGCACTGGAGGCAGAAAACAACCTCCCCTACCCGACGTTAGCCCCCGAAGCGCGCCAGGCGCTGGAGGCGGGGTTTATCTGCGATATGTTTGAGGGCCATGCGCCGTACAAGCCACGCTATGTGTTACCCGACTATGCGATGTTCCTGAAACAGGGCTCGGAATGGCTGGAGCTGGAAGGCGCAAAGGATCTGGACGATGCCCTGTCGCTGTTAACCATCCTTTACCACCATGTTCCGTCCGTTACCGGCATGCCGGTGTACCTCGGCCATCTCGATACGCTGCTGCAGCCGTATGTTAGAATTCTAACACCAACAAGAAATCGATATTCGAATAAAACGTTTCTGGCGCTATCTCGACCGCACCCTGCCGGATGCCTTCACCCACGTCAATATCGGCCCGGCAGACGGCCCTGTGACACGCGCCATTTTACGCGCAGATGCAGAGCTTAAGCAGGTTTCACCCAATCTAACCTTTATTTATGATCCTGAGATCACCCCGGATGATCTGCTGCTGGAGGTGGCCAGCAACATCTGCGAATGCAGCAAACCGCACATCGCCAACGGGCCGGTAAATGATAAAATTTTCACAAAAAAAGGCTTTGGCGTCGTCAGCTGTTACAACTCCCTGCCGCTGGCGGGCGGCGGCAGTACCCTGGTGCGTCTCAACCTGAAAGCCATCGCGGAACAGAGCGAAACGCCTGAGGCGTTCTTTACCCGCACGCTGCCTTACTATTGCCAGCAGCAGATCGCCATCATCAATGCGCGCTGCGACTTCCTCTATCAACAATCCGGCTTCTTTGAGAATAGCTTCCTGGTAAAAGAAGGGCTGATCGATCCCGACCGTTTTGTGCCGATGTTCGGCATGTATGGCCTGGCCGAAGCGGTGAATGTGCTGTGCGAGAAAGCCGGAATTACGGGGCGCTACGGTAAAGATCAGCAGGCCAACGACCTGGGGTATCGCATCAGCGAACAGTTAGCGACCTTTGTGGAAAATACCCCGGTCAGGTACGGCTGGAAGCAACGCGCCCTGCTGCATGCCCAGTCGGGGATCAGCTCTGACGTTGGCACCACGCCAGGCGCGCGTCTGCCTTATGGTGAAGAGCCCGATCCGATCAGCCATCTGCTGGCGGTTGCGCCGCATCATCAGCACTATCACGCCGGGATCAGCGATATCCTGACTCTGGACGAAACCATCAAACGCAATCCGCAGGCGGTGGTGGAACTTTGTCTGGGTGCCTTCCGCGCCGGGATGCGCGAGTTCAGCGCCAATATTTCGGGTAACGATCTGGTGCGCGTCACTGGCTATATGGTGCGGCTTTCCGATCTGGAGAAATACCGCGCCGAAGGCTCGCGTACCAACACCACCTTGCTGGGTGAAGAGGCCGCCCGTAACACCCGTATTCTGGAGCGCCAGCCGCGCGTGATAAGCCATGAACAACAGATGCGCTTTAGTCAGTAAGGTTATCCCGTTCTCCTGCGTTGACGGGCCTGGCAGCCGCCTGGCCCTGTTTCTGCAAGGGTGCAACCTGCGCTGCAAAACCTGCCACAACCCGTGGACGATAGGCCGCTGCAACGACTGCGCGTCGTGCGTGCCGCACTGCCCGCATGACGCGCTGAACATTCAGGCTGGACGGGTCTGGTGGGATGATGCCCGCTGTCAGCAGTGCGACACCTGTCTGCAGATGTGCCCGCAGCAGGCGACGCCCATGGCGCTGCGTTTAAGCGTGGAGGAGGTGGTGGCGCAGATCCGCAACGTGTCACCCTTTATCTCCGGCATCACCGTCAGCGGCGGAGAAGCCACTACACAGCTGCCGTTTCTGGTGGCGCTGTTTTCAGCCCTGAAGGCCGATCCACAGCTGCAACATTTGACCTGTCTGGTGGACAGTAACGGTCTGTTAAGCGAAACCGGCTGGCAAAAACTGCTCCCGGTGTTTGACGGTGCGATGCTGGATCTTAAAGCCTGGAATGCGGCGCACCATCGCTATCTGACCGGGCGCGACAACGCGCTTATCAAGCGCAGCATCCACTGGCTGGCCGCGCACCACCGGCTGAGCGAGCTACGTCTGCTGGTGATCCCGGATCGCTGCGATTACCTGACGCACCGCCGGGAGCTGGTCGCGTTTATTCGCCAGTTAGGGGATGTGCCCGTCAGGATCAACGCCTTCCATGCGCACGGCGTCTATGGCGAAGCCCGACACTGGCGTAGCGCCACGGCAGAGGATGTCGAACCACTGGCCGGGATGCTGGAGCATGAGCGGATCAGGGTGATCCGCCCGGCGCTCTATTTATAGCGGCAGATCGAACAGCGTGCGGGTGTTGTTCAGCAATGCCGCGGCGATCTCATCCGCAGGCTCGTCACGCAGTTCACACAGAGTCGAAAACACCCGCGCCGCCTGCTCCGGGCGGTTCGGCTGGCCCTGAAAACCGTTGAGCGGCATGTCGGGGGCATCGGTTTCCAGCAGCAGAGCGGAGAGCGGTAATTGCGCCATTACATCGCGCGTTTTACTGGCCCGTGGATAGGTGATCGTGCCGCCGACGCCAATTTTATAGCCCATCTCGACAAAGCGCTGCGCCTGCTGCAGGCTGCCAGCAAAACCATGGACCACGCCGGTACGCGGCAGATCCTGCCGTTTAAGGTGCATCGCCAGTTTGTCGTGGGTACGCCGGGAGTGGAGGATCACCGGCAGATCGTAGCGTTTCGCCAGCTTCAGCTGTGCGTCGAGGATCGCCTCCTGACGATCAAAATGCGGATCCTCCCGATAGAGATCGAGGCCGATCTCCCCTACCGCCACCAGTCTTTCCGGGCGCGCAGCCAGCGCCGCCTCCAGTTGATCCAGATGTGCATCCTGGTGGGATTCGATCACAATCGGATGCAGGCCCAGCGCCATATACAGCGTCGGATAGCGCGCCCCGAGGCGCAGGACGCGATCGATGCTCGCCACATCAATCGATGGCACCACAATCGCCATCACTCCCGCATCGGCGGCACGCTGGATGCTGGCTGGCTCGTCGTCAGTAAAAGGCGGGAAATCAAAGTGGCAATGGGTATCGATAAAGCGGTAAGTCACGCCAGATCCTCGTTATCAAACAGGGTGTCATTGGCCTCAGGGGCCATCACCAGCGGCGTGGTGACAGCATCGTTGGCCACGCTTGCCGGGGGAACCACCACCGGAGCAGGGGCAATAATATGCTGATGGCGGCGCAGCGGCGGACGTTCGGCTAACAGCTTGCCCACTGTGGCCAGGAAATAACGCCCGCACAGGCGCCCGGTTTTGTAGTCGTCCCGTAGGGCGGGCACGCGGCTGCCCAGCGCCATGCTGTTAAGCGGACGCGGGGGATAGATTTCAAAGATGCGCAGCTTACCCGGCGGCTTCTCGATAAAACGTTGGATGGTGTGGTAGCTGGCCTCATGATGTGAAACCAGATTCAGCATCGGTTGCAGGCTGCTGGTGCCCAGCCAACGTTCCATCCGCTTAAACCACTGCGGCGTGTAGTACATCTGCGACGGCACGGTGCGGATCACCACGATGGTCTGGGCGCCGCGTCGGGCCGCCTCCTGTACCGGGATCGCGTCGCTAACCCCGCCGTCCAGATAGGCAATGCCGTCCAGCGCTGCGCCGGTGCGGTAGAAACCAGGGATGGCACTGGAGGCGCGAAGAATATCCAGCCAGTTCTCTTTTTGCGGGGAGAAGTAGCTGGCTGAGTAGTCATCGCCACGGCAGGCGCACATCCAGAAGGCTTTTCCGGTATCGAACAGGCGCGAAGCGGTATCCATTGCCAGCGGCATTTGGCTGGCCGTGGCCTCCAGAAGCCAGTCGAGGTCGATAAGATTCCCGCCGCGTACAAAGCGCAGTGGATCGAAAAATTCGCGGGAGGTGGTGTAACGCATGATCACTTTCCGGGCATAGCCCGGCTGATGACAGACGTAGGCCGAGAGATTTTGCGCCCCGGCGGAGGTGCCAAGGTAGAGATCAAACGGATTAAACTGCGCGCGCATAAATTCGTCCAGCACGCCAGCCGTGAAGATCCCTCGCTGTCCGCCGCCCTCACACACCAGGGCCATCTGGCCTGGTCGAAAGGGTTTCAGCGCCAGCGGCGCAATGTTGCCGAGCGTAACCGGAATTCGCTGTCCCACCTCTGCTGTCCTGTTTTTTATTTGTTTTGTTATTACACAGTAGCGTACACCCGGCGTATTACTCAAATCGGATGCCGACAAACGCCAGCCATAAAAAAGGCTCATGCAGAGCATGAGCCTTTTTCGTCAACTAACCCATAACCTGAGCTATGGACGACGGCGTCCGGTGAACAGGCTAACCAGGAACAGGATAATACCGACGACGAAGACAATTTTCGCCGCACCCGCCGCGGTACCCGCCAGACCACCAAAACCCAGAGCGGCGGCAATTAACGCGATAACCAGAAAAATGATGCCCCAACGAAACATAAGACTCTCCTTTACCATAGTTAATTGTCGACCGCATGGTGAGCGCTCAGGTTGCTCACGGCGATACTAAGGTTTAATTCTTATCTCGCCTTCTGGCCTCAGCCAGAAGGACGATTGTGGTGTTTTATTTAACTTTCAGGTCGTTTTTAACGCTTTTCACGCCATCAATGGCTTTTGCGATGCTCTCGGCACGATCGCTCTGTGCTTTTGAATCCACAGTACCGCTCAGCTGAACAACACCGTCGGTGGTTTCAACTTTCACTTTAACGTGATGGCACGATGTCATCAGCTAACAGTTTAGCCTTTGATTTCGCTGGTAGTTGCAGTATCGCCGGCATAGCCTTTGGCAGACTGCTCTTTACCGTCACGCACATGCAGTTTGTCGCTGACAGAGGTCACACCCTCTACCTTCTTCGCCACGGCAACCGCTTTTTCAGCCTGGCGCCTGACTCTCGACAAAGCCACTCAGCGTGACCACATTTTTCTCGGTTTCTACGGAGATGTCGGTGCTCTTAATATCATCAGCATCCACCAGCGCCGCTTTTACTTTCGCTGTGATAGAGCTGTCATCCATGAAGTTACCGACTTTATTCATAGAGTTATCGATTTTTTCCCCAGCGGTGTTTGCTGTGGATTGCGCCTTTATCAGTGGCGGTGGTTTCTGCCATTGCAGAACCGCATACCAGAGCGCTACCCATCATTACCGCCAGCAGAGTTTTCGAAATCTTCAGTTTTTTAGTATTCATCGATGTATTCCTGTGGTTTGCTCCGAATTCGAGCGTAAATCATCATGTGTAAGTAGTCTTTCATCCTACTAATCAACACTCGGGCGAGATGAGAACCTTATCAACACGCATTGAGTGGAGCTTTCATCTGCGCCCGGTGTTAAACACTGAGTTAAATATAGATCACTCTCGCAGCGCTGCTTTCAGAATTGACTAATAAATGAGCAATAAGTAACAAAAGATGATGAATTAAGAACATTCCGCAAGGGATTAATAAGGCAGGGATTTAAGCAGAGCACGGCGGCTGCCGTGCTCTGAGAAGGGATTAGTGCTCGCGGGTTTTACGGAACTGAATATCCGGGTAACGATCGTGCGCCAGGTTCAGGTTAACCATGGTTGGGGCGATATACGTGAGGTTATCACCGCCATCCAGCGCCAGCTGGACTTCGTTCTTACGCTTGAATTCTTCGAATTTCTTCACGTCAGAACACTCAACCCAGCGCGCCGTCGCCACGTTGACCGATTCGTAAATCGCTTCAACGTTGTATTCGCTCTTCAGGCGGGCAACAACCACGTCGAATTGCAGCACACCGACGGCGCCGACAATCAGATCGTTATTAGAAATAGGACGGAACACCTGCACCGCACCCTCTTCCGACAGCTGAACCAGCCCTTTCAGCAGCTGTTTCTGTTTCAGCGGATCCCGCAGGCGGATACGACGGAACAGTTCCGGCGCGAAGTTCGGAATACCGGTGAACTTCATCATCTCGCCCTGGGTGAAGGTGTCACCGATCTGGGATGGTGCCGTGGTTATGCAGACCAATGATGTCGCCCGGATACGCCTCTTCCACGTGGGAACGGTCGCCGGCCATAAAGGTCAGTGCATCGGAGATCACCACGTCTTTACCGGTACGCACCTGACGCAGCTTCATGCCCTTTTCATATTTACCGGACACCACACGCATAAAGGCCACGCGGTCGCGGTGTTTCGGGTCCATGTTGGCCTGAATTTTAAACACGAAACCGGTGAACTTCTCTTCGCTGGCAACCACTTCACGGGTGTCGGTGTTACGCGGCATTGGCTGCGGCGCCCACTCCACCAGGCCGTCCAGCATATGGTCAACGCCGAAGTTACCCAACGCGGTACCGAAGAAGACCGGGGTGATTTCACCGCTCAGGAACAGCTCCTGGTCGAACTCGTGGGAAGCACCTTTGACCAGCTCCAGCTCATCACGCAGCTGCTCTGCCAGCTCATCGCCCACTGCCGCGTTCAGCTCAGGGTTATCCAGCCCTTTAACGACGCGCACTTCCTGGATGGTGTGACCTTTACCGGTCTGATACAGGTAAGTTTCGTCTTTATAGAGGTGGTAAACCCCTTTAAACAGCTTGCCGCAGCCAATAGGCCAGGTGATTGGCGCACAGGCGATCTTCAGCTCGCGTTCCACTTCGTCCATCACTTCCATCGGATCGCGGATGTCACGGTCGAGTTTGTTCATAAAGGTGAGGATCGGCGTATCGCGCAGACGGGTGACTTCCATCAGCTTACGGGTACGGTCTTCTACACCTTTTGCGGCATCAATTACCATCAGACAGCAGTCCACCGCCGTCAGGGTACGGTAGGTATCTTCGGAGAAGTCTTCGTGCCCCGGGGTATCAAGCAGGTTCACCAGGCAGTCGTGATACGGGAACTGCATTACGGAGGTGGTGATCGAGATACCACGCTGCTTTTCCATCTCCATCCAGTCAGATTTTGCATGCTGGCTGGAGCCACGGCCTTTTACCGTACCGGCGGTCTGGATCGCCTGTCCGAACAGCAACACCTTTTCGGTGATGGTGGTTTTACCGGCATCCGGGTGAGAGATAATGGCAAAAGTACGGCGCTTCGCCACCTCTTGCAGATAAGGAGACAACGTCATAATAGAATCTTCTATAAAAAGCGCGGCAGCAGGCCACGCATCATGAATACGAAAATGCGGCTATTTTACCCATCAATGGGGGGCAGGCAATCAATGTTTACACAGGAGTTGCTCCAGTTCGCTCAGGGAGGCCACGGTCCAGGTCGGGTTGATTCCTTCCGGCAGGGGGCGATTGTGCACATTCAGCCAGCAGGTGGACAGCCCGGCGTTCATCCCGCCGAGGATATCGGACTCGGCCGTATCCCCCACCATCAGCACCTTTGACCGATCAGGGTTTCCGGCCTGGTCCAGCGCATAATCGAAAATTTTGGCTGCCGGTTTGGCTACACCCACCTGTTCGGAGATCACTAATAAATCAAAGTAGTCACGAAAACCGGTGCGCTCAAGGCGGACCTGCTGTAACGCGGTAAAGCCGTTGGTGATGATCCCGAGCTTCGCCTTTCCTTTCAGGGAGGCGAGCAGCGACGCGGCGCCCGGCAGGGGGGGCGCAGATCTCTGCCATCGCATTCAGGAATGCATAATTCAGATCGCCCGCCGGGACGTTCAGGCGCTCAGACCATCCCTGAAAACGTTGATGCTGCAGCTGTAACGCGGTGATCGCCCCGTTCTGGTAATCGACCCACAGCGGTTTATTCACCGTCTGGTAATCCTGGAAATCTTCAGCGGTAAAGGTCACGCTGTAGTCGAGAAACATCCGCTGTAAGCCACCAAACGCATCGAAGGTAAACAGCGTTTCGTCAGCATCAAAGAAAATCCAGTCCCAATTCATCGTTACAACCTTTTTAGTTATCCAAGCGGCAGAGCCATGATGATGGCGTCTTCACGTCCTTCTGCGGTGGGGTAATAGTTACGGCGGATCGTCGCCTCGTTGAAGCCCAGGCTTTCATAGAGTGCGATGGCGGCGGCGTTCGAGGCCCGTACTTCCAGCCACAGCGTGAACACGTCTCGTGCTTCCAGCTCGCGAATTAAATGTTCCAGCAGTTCTCTGCCCAGCCCACGGCGCTGGAAAGCAGGATCTACGGCGATGTTGAACAGCGTCGCCTCATCCAGAACGACCTGCGTAATGGCGAAAGCCGCCAGGGTATTATCGACATCCAGTCGATAGTTGAGGTAACGCTCGCCCTGGTTGCTGGCAAACGTTTTTTCACTCCACGGAAAGGCGTGGGCGCGTTTTTCGATCTCAAAAGCCTGCGCTAAATCAGTCGTCGTGAGGGAAGAAATTGTGTTCATGTTCGCAGATTTGTTGCCACAGCGCGCGACGTGCCGCCGGGTTCGCGTTAAGTTCGTCCAATGCCGGGGTGGCCAGGTTTGCCGCCCTCCAAGCGCTATTTCTTCCATCACGCCAAGCTGCCAGCTGTTACAGCGACCGTCTGGCGGTAGCATGGCCACGCGATCGGGCGTGAGCTGTAGCACCTGGTCGGCACCCAGCTTCAGGGCGCGCAGCACGTCGGCAATCAGCGGCCTCGTTCAGCGCAGGCAGGCTCTGTGCCACCATTACCAGACGAATGTGCGCCGGAAGCGAGATGGCGATTTCGCCCTGCAAGGCCGCCGGGCGGCGCAGCGCCCACTGGGTGATACCCAGTTGCTGTAATTGCCTGTCTCGTCGGGATGCCATTGCGAAAACTCCTGTCTGTCAGGCGCGCAAATATACCAAATGTGTCGAATCTGCGCCATCTACCTACTATAATCCCGCCTGAGTTTATTGAGGAACAATTCATGTCTGCATTTACCCCGGCAAGTGAAGTCTTGCTGCGCCACAGTGATGATTTCGAACAAAAGCCGTATTCTGTTTGCCGGGAGATATGCAGGATGACCTGCCTGCCCGTTTCGAGTGCGCCGCGAGCCGCGCGCACACCCAGCAGTATCACCACTGGCAGGTACTGAGCCGCCAGATGGGCGAGCGCGTTCGCTTTAGCCTGGTGGCTGAGCAGAGCGACATCGCAGATTGCGATACGCTGATCTACTACTGGCCGAAGAACAAACCTGAAGCCCAGTTCCAGCTGATGAACCTGCTCTCCCTGCTGCCGGTGGGCTGCGATATTTTCGTGGTCGGTGAAAACCGCAGCGGCGTGCGTAGCGCCGAGCAGATGCTGGCGGATTACACCACCCTGAACAAAGTTGACAGCGCTCGCCGCTGCGGCCTGTACCATGGCCGTCTGGACAAAAAACCAACCTTCGACGCGGAAAAATACTGGGGCGAATATCAGCTGGATGGCCTGACCATCAAAAACGCTGCCGGGCGTATTCAGCCGTGATGGTTTGGACGTTGGCAGCCAGCTGCTGCTCTCCACCTTTACGCCGCACACCAAAGGCAAAGTGCTGGATGTCGGCTGTGGCGCAGGCGTGCTCTCCGCCGTACTCGCCAACCACTCACCGAAGGTGCGTTTGACCCTCACCGACGTCGGCGCATCCGCCATTGAAGCCAGCCGTGCGACCCTGGCCGCCAACGGCATTGAGGGCGAGATATTTGCCTCCAACGTGCTCTCCGACGTGACCGGTCGTTTCGATATGATTATCTCCAACCCGCCGTTCCATGACGGGGTAGAAACCACCCTCGAGGCCGCGCAGACACTGATCCGCACTGCGGTACGCCATCTCAACAGCGGCGGTGAGCTGCGCATCGTGGCTAACGCCTTCCTGCCGTATCCAAAAGTGCTGGACGAAGTCTTCGGCTTCCACGAAGTGCTGGCGCAAACGGGCCGCTTTAAGATCTACCGTGCGATCATGACCCGTCAGGCGAAGAAGTAACGTCTCCCTCCGGCCTGATCTGCGCGATCAGGCCATTTTTGCAACGATCAAAACATCCGGCACAATTATCTATTGACGAATAGCTGAAAACATCTAGAATGCGCCTCCGTGGTTACGATACTTTTTTTGTATCGATGGTATGCGAAGGTGGCGGAATTGGTAGACGCGCTAGCTTCAGGTGTTAGTGTCCTTAGGATGTGGGGGGTTCGAGTTCCCCCCCCCTCGCACCAATAACCATGATTGATATTGCTCGCACTGGGCGAAGGTGGCGGAATTGGTAGACGCGCTAGCTTCAGGTGTTAGTGTCCTTAGGATGTGGGGGTTCGAGTCCCCCCCCTCGCACCAACGAGGCGATATCAATACAATAAGATGACTGTGCGAAGGTGGCGGAATTGGTAGACGCGCTAGCTTCAGGTGTTAGTGTCCTTAGGATGTGGGGGTTCGAGTCCCCCCCCTCGCACCAATTATCTTATCTCTCCTGATTTTCTCTCTTGTTACCCTTTCAGTTCAGATTCATCACCAGAACCCACATTCCCGCAATAAGCGCAACACATGATGGCAGCAGCACAAAGTGCCGCAGTTGTTTATGCCAGATCATGGCGGATGACATGAGTAATCCCGACACGATAATCAGTTTCCAGACCGCCAGCGACAGATCGGTAAATGCCAGCCCGGCAATCATCGCCCCCGGCAATATCACTCCCCATCCACTCCCTAACGCTCTGCTCAACATGATCTGTCCCCCAACCCGATAATGATAACCAATATCATATGACATAATTTCTCATTTGTCAGCGTGGGCTTATGTGAGACTTAATTATGTAAAACATCTTGCGCCCGGTTTTATCTATAGTTAGGATTGGCAATCATTATCATTTAGATTTTTATCCAGCCCAATTATGGCCATACGCTCTGCACACGTCATTGAGAATGTCATCTGGCAAACCCGCCTTCCGGCCGGGCCTTCAGGGCTTGCGGATGCGGTGCGTGACGCCATTGCCGAGACGCGTGCGCATATGCTGGATGTCATCAAGCTGGATGAAACGCCTCCGCACCATGCCCTGACGCTGGCACAGTGGCAACGCCCTGCCGAGCTGCAGTCATTGCTGGCCACCTACTCCGATCATATCTACCGCAACCAACCTACTCTGGCGCGCGAGAACAAGCCGCTGCTGTCACTTTGGGCGCAATGGTATATCGGGCTAATGGTACCGCCGATGATGCTGGCTCTGCTTACCCAGGACGTGGCGCTGGATCTCTCCCCTGAACACTTCCACGTTGAGTTTCATGAAACCGGGCGTGCCGCCTGCTTCTGGATCGACGTCCAGGAAGACAGCCAGACCACCTCGCTTTCTGCACAGCAACGAATGGAAGTGCTGATTACCCGGGCGCTGATCCCGGTGGTTGAGGCGCTGGAAGAGACAGGTGAGATCAACGGCAAACTTATCTGGAGCAATACCGGATATTTAATTCACTGGTATCTGACCGAAATGAAAACCCTGCTGGGTGATGAGAAGGTGGACGCATTGCGTCAGGCCATTTTCTTTGCCCGCCAGCTGTCGGATGGGCGTGATAACCCGCTTTACCGCACCGTGGTGCCGCGCGACGGGCTGCTGGTGCGTCGTACCTGCTGCCAGCGTTATCGCCTGCCGGATGTTCAGCAATGTGGGGATTGCACGCTTAAATAAACGGGTGCGGCCTGATGCCCTCACCCTCTCCCAACAAATACTCAAAACGGCGACCTCTGGTCGCCGTTTTGCTTTTACCTATGCCACCTGCTGACTTTCTTCGTCGGCACGTTGGGCCTCTTCGGCTTCCTGCGCCAGCAACTGCTTCTCGTACACTTTAAAGAACGGGTAGTAGATGATGGCAGAGACGGAGGGCTAACAGCAGCACCAGTACCGCCGCACGGAAGTCCCAGCCCAGCGCCCATGCGGCACCCACAGGCGCAGGCGCTGTCCACGGCACCACGGAAATCACCCGGCCAATCAGATCCAGCTTCATCGCCGCCCACGCCAGCACCGCATTCACCATCGGTGCCAGCAGGAACGGAATGAAGAACACCGGGTTCATGACGATCGGCGTACCAAAGATCACCGGCTCGTTGATGTTGAAAATACTGGGCACCACACTTAACCGGCCAATCGACCGCAGGTGCGCCGAGCGGCTGCGCAAGTAGCAGAACACCAGCCCATCGTCGCCCCGGAACCCCCAATCACAATGAAGAAGGTCCAGAACGCCTCCATAAAGATGTGCGGCAGCGGCGCGCTCTGCGCCAGCGCGGTCTGGTTCATCCCCAGGTTGGTCAGCCAGAACATCTGCAGCATCCCGGAGACAATCGCCGCCCCGTGGATCCCCGCAAACCACAGCAGATGACCGATCAGCACCGCCAGCAGGATCGCCGGCAGCGAATCAGCAGCAGACACCAGCGGTTTAAAGATGGCCATAATCGCCTGCGGGATCAGCATGCCAAACTCTGACTGGATGAACAGGCTCAGCGGATAGAGGGTTAACACCACCACCAGCACCGGGATCAGCAGATCAAAGGAGTTTTTGATCATCGGCGGCACCTGATCGGGCAGGCGGATACCGATGTTGTGCGCTTTCAGGAAACGCATCATCTCCACGCAGTAGATCGCCACCAGAATGGCGGTAAAAATCCCAGTCCCACCGAGGCTATCCACCGGCAGCGCACCTTTGGTTTTTGGCGCAGCAATCAGCAGGAAGGCCATCAGCGACAGCATCGCGCACATGAAAGGATCGAGCTGGTGCGACTTCACGTAGTGCTTGCCGAGGTTGTAGGCGATAGCCGCGCAAATATAAAGAGACATCACCCCCATCGTCATATCGAACGGGGTCAGGATCTGACCTTCAAACTGTTTCGCCATATCCAGCCAGGCGCGGGCAAAGCCCCAGGTGGTATCCGGTGAAAACGGCGGATAGGCAAACACCAATAAGAACGAGCCGACAATCATAAACGGCATGGCGGATATAAAGCCGTCGCGGATCGCCATTACGTGACGCTGGGAAGAGATGCGTCCGGCAATGGGGCTGACATAGTTTTCAACAAAGCGGAATATCAGGTTAAACGCAGCATGGTTGGCAGACATAACGGCTCTCCTGTCAGACGATCGTTTCGGGCGCAGTTACGCCGCTCGGTGTTCCATATACCACTTTCACCACCTTGCTGGTTCGCTTACCAGCGGTACTGCTCAAACGGATAGGTTTCATAATCGACTCTTATTATTTATTGGATACAGGGGAAATGACGTAATCAGTATTAATCTCCGCTTCCCGGTCTGCAACCGGTTACTGTAACCGGTTTCCGTGATTGTGAAGAGGATCCAGAAATCGCTGATGTTGGAGTTTTGTTACTTAGGGAATATTTACAGAGCATAATTTCTTATGACAGATTACACAGCGTATTTTTCTGGAGGAAACAATGAGTTTGCAGTCTGTGCGTCAGTTTTTTGCTGACCATGCTCCCGACGTAGAAGTTATCGAGCTGGGTCAAAGTACCGCTACCGTTGCGCTGGCTGCCGAGGCGCACAATGTCGCGCCAGGGCAAATAGCGAAAACGCTGTCCCTGAAAATTAAAGATGAGGTGATCCTGGTCGTCGCCAAAGGTGATGCGCGCCTGGATAATAAAAAGCTGAAGCAGACCTTTGGCGCAAAAGCCCGGATGCTGAGCAGCGATGAGGTGGTGACGGTAACCGGGCACCCCGTCGGTGGCGTATGCCCTTTCGGGCTGGAAAACCCGCTGGCGGTCTACTGCGATATTTCGCTCAGGCAATATGCAGAAGTCCTGCCTGCTGCTGGTGCCATTCATAGCGCGGTGCGCATTTCACCGGAACGCATGGCCGAGCTAACCAAAGCCACCTGGGTGGACGTTTGCCTGTAACCCCTGCGCCAGATGTGACTCTGGCGCAGACAGGTTATTACGCGTCAGGAATGGAGCGGAGAGAGGAAGTGCAGCGCGCGGTGGTCGGGTATGGGAAACAGCGTCAAAATATCTGCCGCATCCAGTAACCCCACATCGGAGTGCACACCGAGCTTCATCATGGCATTAAATTTATGCGCCCGAATGGTTTTGATATTGCGCTCCAGCTGGGTGGCAATTTGCGCGAGGGAATAGCCACACGACATATACTGCAAAATGGCGCGCTCGGATGGGCTTAGCAACCGTCCCCGATGAATATTCCAGTGATGCAACTTGCTGTCATTCGCCCGCCGGGTCTCGCTCAACATTTTGCTGAGCTGCTCCTGCAACGTGGCCAGCGAATGAGATTTCAGAAGAATACCGTGCAAACGTGACGGCGAAAGCTGGTTTATCAGGCTTGCTTCTTTTTCGTCTGACGCCAGGACAATGCGCTGAATCATGCCGTGGGTAGCAGTCAACTCCTTGATGCACAGCAGACAATTTCGTCGCTCTTCACGCTCATCGGAGAGGGAATAAATCAACGTTGAATACGGAACAGAATTAAGGGTGGATTGAAAACTGGCGATGTTATTAAAAAGGTGTACTTCGTAAGCATTCAGTGATGGGCTGGCAAAAAGGTGTTTCAGCCCCATAGCACTCATCATGCACTTTTCGACGATAGCGATATGTCTTTTCGCGGCACTCTTTTCCATTCGTCTTGCTCTCCATAGGCTGAGAATAAATTCAGCTCTTTCATTCCCTTGGTGCTGTTAATCCACGCGTACATTTCGGCATTACTGGTTAAAGAGAGTCGCCTCATGGCGCTATTCTTTTGCGCGCTTACCGTTTTATTACTTTTCTTCAGTAATGTAGCGATCTGATTAATTCCCCATCCTTTGCCGAGCAGGCGTAGTACTTTGCGCTCTGAAAAGGTCAACATGACGTCATCCTGAGCATCATGAAACTCTTCCGCCGCGGGTTTTAACAACGTCTGACTAATTCGTTCAGCGCGTTCACTCCCGGAACGAATCGCATTAACCACAACGTCAATGGACTCCATATCGGAAAGTAAGGTACTTTCTGGCCGCATTAAGAGCTCGACAGCGAAGGGATAAATGGCGCGCGGAACCAGATAAATCCAGTGAATATCCCGATACTGGTTTTGTAGCTTGTAAAACTGTTCACAGAGGCTGCGCGCATTGCGCGGTCGCCAGACAGATCCGCAATGACAACAAAGGCACGGCGTAACTGAAGAAGCGTCAGCTCCTCCTGAGACCGGCTAAACGCGTGTTCGCAGTCTGGAAAATAACGAGACATAATGCTGCCGAGACCGGTTTGCATTATGGGTGATTTACTGATGATTATTGCGCTTTTACAATTTATAGATGACATTGGCGCTCCGAATCCATTCATAAAGTCATTTCACGTCTTTCATCCAGTTGAAATACCCGTTTCTTTTACAGGGCGACGTAAAAATGTAATGTTTTTCCTTTTTCATTAGCTGAGCGAAATGAGAATGCGAAAAGAATCCGCATCACAAATTTATACACCGCCAAAATCGGCATTAATGTCGCAGAATCCGCACGAAATGTTAAGCCTCTGGTCATAATATTATCCTAAACAGGATATTAGTTATTCTAAATATAAAAATTATAAATATAGATATATTAAACCCATAGAAAATAATAATTAGTCACCCTGCATTTCCGAAAACCTTAGGTCGCTAATCGGCTTAAACCTTGATCTAACCCAGAGTAAGCCTCACCGGGTTGTGTGCTACAAGTAACCCTTCTGACCATCCAACCGTCACTCTCTCCTCAGGGCAACAGATGCAGGCAGATCAGTCATCACAACGCACCGCCACGCGACTGTGTATTCAGTGCGGCCTTTTTTTATTGCAGCATGGCGCAGAGAGCGCCTTGGTCGAGGAGCTGTCCACACGCCTGGGGCTGGCGCTGGGGATGGACAGCGTGGAGAGTTCCATCTCGTCGAATGCCATTGTGCTGACCACCCTGAAAGCAGGCCAATGCCTGACCTCCACGCGCAAAAACCAGGATCGCGGGATCAACATGCACGTTGTCACCGAGGTGCAGCACATCGTCATCATGGCGGAACATAAGCTGCTGGATGCGCAGGGGATCGAAAAACGCTTCAGCCAAATCAAGCCGCTGCGCTATCCGCGCTGGCTGGTGGTGATGATGGTCGGCCTCTCCTGCGCCTGCTTCTGCAAGCTCAATAATGGCGGCTGGGACGGTGCCTTTATCACGTTAATTGCCAGCACCCTCGCCATGTACGTGCGTCAGGTGCTGACCCACCGGCATCTGCACCCGCAAATTAACTTCTGCCATTACCGCCTTTGTCGCCACCACGGTGTCTGGTTTACTGCTGCGGATCCCGGCATTCGCCACCACGCCCACCATCGCCATGGCCGCCAGCGTGTTGTTGTTGGTGCCGGATTTCCACTGATTAATGCCGTGGCTGACATGTTTAAAGGGCATATTAATACCGGCCTGGCGCGCTGGGCGATCGCCAGTTTGCTGACCCTGGCCACCTGTATTGGGGTGGTGATGGCCATGACGTTGTGGGATCTTCGCGGATGGGCGTAATCGAATTTATAGGGGCACTGGCCCAGGACATGCTGCTGTCGGCTATTCCGGCGGTGGGTTTTGCCATGGTGTTTAACGTTCCCCGCCGCGCCCTGCCGTGGTGTGCGCTGCTGGGGGGCGATAGGGCATGGCTCGCGGATGGCGATGATGACCGCCGGGCTGAATATCGAATGGTCAACCTTTATGGCCTCGATGCTGGTTGGCAGCATTGGGATCCAGTGGTCGCGCTGGTATCTGGCCCACCCGAAAGTCTTTACCGTCGCGGCGGTCATCCCGATGTTTCCGGGCATTTCGGCCTATACCGCCATGATTTCAGCGGTGAAAAATTAGCCATTTTGGCTACAGCGAAGCGCAGATGATCCTGCTGCTGACCAACTTCCTGAAAGCCTCGTCGATTGTCGGCGCGCTTTCGATCGGGCTGTCGATCCCCGGGCTGTGGCTCTATCGCAAGCGCCCCCGGGTCTGGAGAGTTGTGTTCTCCCGCTGCCGTGGCGATAATCCTGTGTTCTCATGTGGCTAAGTAAGGAACGGATGTGTCTCACCCTGACAGCGAACACGCAGAAAACAGCGACGGATCCCGCCTGAAAGACAAAATTTTTCTCAGCGCCCTCTCGCTGTTTGCCGAGTACGGACTGAACGGCGCGCGCATGGAGCAAATTGCCGAGAAAGCAGGCACCACTAAACGCATGGTGGGTGTATCACTTCAAAACCAAAGAAAACCTGTATCTGCTGGTGCTGGAGTATGTCTACACCCAGATCCGCGCCAGTGAAAAGCAGCTCAGTCTGGATGCCCTGCCGCCGGTCGAGGCGCTGGTGCAGCTGGTCGAAACCACCTTTGATTATCATGCTGACCACCCGGACTACATCCGCATTATCTGCATGGAGAACATGCAGCGCGGGCGGTACATGCAGCAGTCGGCGCTGCTGCGCCAGGTGAACCGCAGTGCGCTGGATCTGCTGGAAACCATCCTTGAGCGTGGCAAAGCGAAGCAGCTGTTTAACCTGACGGTAAACGCCCGCGATCTGCACCGCCTGATCAGCAGCTTCAGCTTTCATTATGTGGCCAACAGCTACACCTTTACCCTTTCTGGTTTGAAGACGGGGCTGACGAGCAGGCCCAACGTCAGCACTACCGAAAGATGGCGGTTCAGGTTGCCTTGCGTATACCTGTCCATAGCTTGCACACAACCCAGAGATAAGGATCCCAACATGTCTTTAGAGAAAGTAGTCTATACCGCCAGAGCCAAAGCCACCGGAGCCGTGATGGCCGCGCCACTTCGTCTGACGGAGTGCTGGATGTCAAACTGGGCGTTCCCAAAGAGATGGGCGGCGCGGGCGGTGAAGTGACCAACCCGGAACAGCTGTTTGCCGCGGGCTATTCGGCCTGTTTCCTCGGTGCGATGAAGTTTGTGGCTAACCGCGACAAAATCACCATGCCGAAGGACGCTTTTATCGAAGGGGAAGTGGGTATCGGCCCACTGCCAACCGGGTTTGGTATTGAAGCGAAACTGAATATTCACCTGCCAGGGATGGGACGCCGCCGAGGCGAAAAAACTGGTCGATGCGGCCGCACATTGTCTGCCCGTACTCCAACGCCACCCGCAACAACATTGATGTTGACGCTGAACATTATCTCCTGATTTTTCAGGGGGGCAGGAAGTGGCTATCAGACCTCTGCCTGCCCCCCTCCTCTCTGTGCTACCATAAGCCCATATCACGTCCGCAGTAATCCAGTAGAGAAGTATTATGTCCTCCAGAATCCTGACCACCAGCGTCACTGGCATTGATGCCTTTATGCACGATCCCCGCGGCGTGCTGGCCCAATGCTGAAGGCGGTACCGTCGCCATTTTTGCCGATAACGCCCCGGCTTTTTATGCGATAACGCCACAGCGTCTGGCTCAACTGCTGGAGCTGGAAGCGCGCCTGTCGCGCCCGTCCAGCGATGTCACTCTGGATAATCAATTTTTCGACGAACCCACCAGCGCCCCCGATTGCGGTGCCGATGGGCAAATTCGCCATGTATAACGGCTGGCAGCCCGACCCCGACTTTCAACGCCAGGCGGCGCTGTGGGGGCATTGCCCTCACCCAGCCTGTCGCCCCGGAAGAGCTGGCCGCCTTCACTGCTTTACTGGCAGGCGGAAGGGAAAGTCTTCCATCATATTCAGTGGCAGCAAAAGCTAGCCCGCAGCGTACAGATCAACCGGCCCAGCAACGGCGCGCAGTCAAAACGCGACGTGAATGCCTTTTCAGAACCGGATAAACAGATCCCCCATGGATTCCGAGGTGCCAAATGAAAGAGTTCGGCGAACTGAATGAAGCGTCTGCAAAAGATCATGCCGGCCAACGTCAAACCGGCTTTTTTACCACCGGTGAAGAGCTGCTGGCGTGGCAGAAAGAGCAAGGGTGAGATCCGCGCCGCGGCGCTGGCCGGGAGAACCGCGCCATGAAGATGCAGCGCACCTTTAACCGCTCCGGTATTCGTCCCTTGCACCAGAACTGCTCCTTCGATAACTACAACGTGGAGAGCCAGGGGCAGCTAAAAGCCCTGCAACAGGCGCGCCAGTACGTCGAAGAGTTCGACGGCAACATCGCCAGCTTTATTTTCAGCGGCAAGCCGGGCACCGGTAAAAACCACCTAGCGGCGGCCATCTGCAACGAGCTGCTGCTGCGGGGCAAATTCGGTGCTGATTATCACCGTGGCCGACATCATGTCGGCGATGAAAGACACCTTCAGCAACCGGGAGACCAGCGAAGAGCAGCTCCTGAACGATCTGAGCAATGTCGATCTGCTGGTTATCGATGAGATCGGCGTGCAGACCGAATCACGCTATGAAAAGGTGATCATCAACCAGATCGTTGATCGTCGTTCCTCCTCGAAGCGCCCCACCGGCATGCTCACCAACCACAACGTGGATGAGATGACCCGCCTGCTGGGTGAGCGAGTGATGGATCGCATGAAGCTCGGCAACAGCCTGTATGTCATTTTTGACTGGGAAAGCTATCGCAGCCGCGTTACCGGTAAAGAGTATTAGGATATTTTCCCGGGAACTCCGGTGCCGCGGGGGTTTATACTGCCTGCCACTCCGCCCCGGCGGGCAACGACAGAGTAGCCTTTTATGAAAACACATTTTCTTCTCAGCGCCGCAGTAAGCGCACTGCTGGTCACCGGTGCGGCACAGGCGGCGGCACCTTCCTGGCAGGATTCGCTTAACAGCGCCGCCAGCCAGCTCGGTGCGGGCAACAGCACTACCACCACCCAGAACGGCGGTCTCTCCCTCTCCTCCCTGACTGGCCTGCTCAGCAACGGCAGCAGTCGCTCAGCGCCAGCAACATGAATACGCGGCCGGGATCCTCGAATACTGCGCCAAAGAGAAGCTGGCCTCGATGACCGATGCCACCAATATTAAAAATCAGGTGCTGGGGAAATTAGGGCTGGAGACCCCGGAAGAGCAGCAGCAGGACACTAACTATCTGGAAGGAATTTCAGGGTCTGCTGAATGCCAATAACGGCCAGCAACTGAATCTGGAAACCATCGGCAACACGCCGCTGGCGAAAAAAGGTTAAAGCCCAGGCCTGTGATTTTGTCCTGAAACAGGGACTCAGCTTTATCTCCTGATCCTCTCGCGCCGCGACAAGCGTTGCGGCGTGTATCCCCCTGCATAAAGCGACACCCGTCAAACATTGCATTTTCTAAACCAAATCCTAACAACAGCACATTTCCGTGACACTACAATTGCAGCTAAATGGCATCGCCATTACATTGTATAACCCAAAAATTATACAGTTAGTCCGCTAATCAGCGGCTGTCTTTGTTGAGGATAAGCTGTTGTCAGAGTTTATTTCTATTGCCCTGTTTATTGCCTCTGTAGTGATTTACGCCCCGTAAAGCGGGACGTAATACCTGGTGGTTTGCCATCACGCTTCTGGTGCTGGGGCTTTTTGTCGTTTTAAACATTACCCTCTATGCCAGCGACTATTTTACCGGGGACGGGATTAACGATGCCGTTCTCTCTATACTCTGACCAACAGCCTGACCGGCGCCGGGGTTAGTAAGTACATACTTCCTGGCGTTGGCGTGGTGGTTGCGTTGGTAGGCGTGTTTGCTCTGCTGGGTTGGATCCTGCGCCGCCGCCGTCACCATCCGCAACCATCTCGGCTACAGCCTGCTGGCGCTGGTACTCGCGCTCGCCTCGGTGGATGCCAGCCCGGCGTTTCATCAGATCACCGAGCTGGTGAAATCCCAGTCGCGCGACGGCGATCCCGACTTTGCGGCCTATTACAAAGAGCCGGGTAAAACGATTCCGAATCCGAAGCTGAACCTCGTCTACATCTACGGCGAAAGTCTTGAGCGCACCTATTTCGATAACAAACGCCTTCCCTGATCTCGCCCCGGAACTGGGGGGCATCAAGAACGAAGGGATCGATTTCAGCCACACCGCGCAGCTGCCGGGCACGGACTACACCATCGCCGGGATGGTCGCCTCCCAATGCGGCATCCCGCTGTTTGCGCCCTTTGAAGGCAACGCTTCGGCCCTCGGTCTCCAGCTTCTTCCCGAAAAATATCTGCCTTGGCGATATCCTGAAAAACTCCGGTTATCAGAACTATTTCGTGCAGGGTGCCAACCTGCGTTTTGCCGGGAAAGACGTCTTCCTGCAATCCCACGGCTTTGACCATCTGTACGGCGCAGAAGAATTAAAAACCACCGTTGCCGATCCTTCTTATCGCAACGACTGGGGGTTTTTACGACGACACGGTGCTGGATGAAACCTGGAAAAAATTCGAGGAGCTGTCGCAGTCTGGCAAGCGCTTCTCGCTGTTTGCCCTGACGGGTAGATACTCACCACCCGGACGGCTTTATCTCCCGCACCTGCCAGCGCAAGAGCTACGCGATTAACGGCAAACCGAATCAGTCGTTCAGCGCGGTGGGCGTAGCCAGGAGCATATCGCGGCGCTGATCGAAAAAATCAAAACCTCGCCGTACTTCAAAAACACGGTGATCGTGGTCTCTTCCGACCATCTGGCGATGAAAAATAGCGCCTGGGATGAGCTGAACAAGCAGGATCGCAGCAACCTGTTCTTTATCCTGCGAGGCGACAAACCCCAGCAGGAAGTAATGGCCGTGAAGCGCAACACCATGGATAACGGCGCAACGGTGCTGGATATTCTCGGCGGGGATAACTTTATCGGCCTTGGCCGCAGCAGCCTCTCCGGGCAGTCGCTGTCAGAGGTGTTCCTCAACATGAAGGACAAAATGCTGGCGTGGAAACCGGACGTTATCCGCCTGTGGAATTTCCCGAAAGAGCTGAAAGATTTCACCATCGACAGCCAGAAAAATATGATGGCCTTCTCCGGGAGCCACTTCCGTCTGCCGCTGCTGTTGCGCGTTTCCGATAAGCGTGTCGAACCGATGCCGGAAAGCGAATACTCGACCCCGCTGCGCTACCAGCTGGCCGACTTCGCCCCGCGGGATAACTTCGTCTGGGTCGACCGCTGCTACAAAATGGGCCAACTGTGGTCGCAGCCGCTGGCTCTCTCCACCGACTGGTGTGTTTCCCAGGGTCAGCTGGGCGGCGAACAGACCGTGCAGCGTGTCGATAAAGCGCAGTGGAAGGGCAAAACGGTCTTTAAAGAGACCGTCATCAACACCGACCGGTATCAGCACAACGTTGATACGTTGAGAGTGTCCGATAACGATATTCGCTACAAGGCGGATAGCTTCATCTTTAACGTGGCCGGTGCCCCGGAAGAGGTCAAGCAGTTCAGCGGCATTTCGCGCCCGGAAACCTGGGGACGCTGGTCGAACGCGCAGCTGGGGGATGAGGTGAAGATCGAATACAACCAGCCCCTGCCAGCGAAGTTTGACCTGGTGATCACCGCTAAAGCCTGGGGGGAAAATGCCAATAAACCGATTCCGGTGCGGATTGGGGATAAGGAGCAGACTTTAACGCTCGGTAAGGATGTCACCACCACCACGCTGCACTTCGACAACCCGTCGCGCAGCAGCACCCTGGTGATTGTCCCGCCTGCGCCGGAATCCACTAACGAGGGGAATATCCTCGGCCACTCCCCGCGCCAGTTGGGGATCGGCATGGTGGAGATTAAAGTGGTTAACGCTGAAGGCTGATTGACTCAAAAACAGCGCCCGGACTCACCCCGGGCGCTTTGTTCGTACGAAGCATGTTGGTAAGGTTCTCGGGAATTGTCCGGCGACGCGGCACTTGTGGAGAACTGTTGGTAAGGCTTTGAGAAATTGTCAGGCGGCGCGACGTTCGCGCGGGTCTACTCGTAAGGTTCTCAAAAATTGTCCGGCGACGCTGCACTTGCGGAGAATTGTTGGTAAGGCTCTGAGGAATTGTCAGGCGGCGCGACGTTCGCGCAGGTCTACTCGTAAGGTTCTCAAGAATTGTCCAGCGGCGATGCGCTTATGCGGGCATATGGAGAAGGGTTTTGAAGGCCGGGTAAGCGTAGCGCTACCCGGCCATCTCCAGCGCCCTGCCTGAACAGGGCGCTGTGCTACATCAGAAGGTTTCCCAGTTATCACCGCTGTCAGCAACGACCGCTTTACGCGTTGTCACAGGCGTTGCAGCGGTTTTCACCGCCGCGTTTGCGCGGGCTTTCTGCTGATCCTGCTGAATACGGAACACCGCCACGGCCTGAGTCAGGCGGCTCGCCTGCTCTTCCAGTGCCGCCGCCGCAGCTGCAGATTCCTGCACCAGAGAGGCGTTCTGCTGCGTTACGCGATCCATCTCGGCGACCGCCAGACCCACCTGGTCGATACCGCGGCTCTGCTCATCGGAAGCAGAAGCGATTTCGCCCATGATGTCAGTCACGCGGGTAACCGCGCTGACGATCTCGCCCATGGTTTCACCGGCGCTCTCTACCAGAGTAGAACCCAGCTCAACGCGACCTACGGAGTCTTCAATCAGGCTCTTAATTTCGCGTGCAGCCTGGGCGCTGCGCTGTGCCAGGTTACGCACTTCACCGGCAACAACCGCAAAGCCACGACCCTGCTCACCGGCACGCGCTGCTTCAACCGCGGCGTTCAGTGCCAGGATGTTGGTCTGGAAGGCAATGCCGTCGATCACGCTGATGATGTCAGCAATTTTCTGCGAGCTACCGGCGATGTCACGCATGGTCTGCACCACGTTATCCACCACTTTGCCGCCCTTCTGCGCCGTCTCGGACGCGCTCAGCGCCAGATGGCTTGCCTGACGGGCGTTCTCGGCGTTCTGCTTCACGGTCGCGGTCAGTTCTTCCATGCTGGCTGCGGTCTCTTCCAGCGAGGCCGCTTGCTGCTCGGTACGGGAGGAGAGATCGTTGTTGCCCATGGAGATTTCGCTCGCGCCGCTGTAAATAGCGTTGGCACCATTACGCACGTCACCCACGGTACGCATCAGTTCAGCCTGCATATGACGCAGCGTATCGGCCAGCTGGCCCATCTCGTTAGAACCGTCCACCTCGATGCGCTTCACCAGGTCGCCGCTGGCGATATGGCGAATGCTGTCAGTCAGGCGGTTCAGCGGGGAGATCAGGGCGTGACGGATACCGACCCAAACGCCGACAATCACCACCAGCACCAGGATCAGCACGCTTAACAGGATCCAGATCGCCTGGCTGTAGGAGCTGTTGCTGTCATCGACGGCGGTCTGATACAGATGATCGTTCTGCTGCAGATAGTTAACGTACTGCTTCTCAAAGCCGTCCTGGTAGCCCTGGGTCGGCTGATCGAAGAACTCATTGATCTTGCCTGCACCCAGCAGCTGGATCAGCTCGGCCAGCGCGCCGTGATAGATGTCGTAGTTACGTTTGATTTCCAGCGCGGCACCTTCGCTCTGACGCGGGTCACGCGGCAGGGCTTCGTATTCCGCCCAGCTTTTTTCCGCCTGCTTCAGGGAAGCAGAAGCAATCTGCATCAGATCGTTCACGGTCGCGCCGCTACCGATGTTGTTCTGATCCATCATGTAGCGGATGCCCGCGCGGTTCAGGGTGTTACGGGTTTGCAGCAACGCTACCCAGCTGCTGTTAAGCGTGGATTGTTGCTGACGAATGGTTTGCAGGACGGTGAAGTTTTCTTTGTCATGCTTCAGGGCATTAAAGAAAAGACCACCGGATGTGAGTTGTAAAAGGCCAAAAATAACCAAAACCAGCAATAAGCTGGTAACAATCTTGATACGATTTAACATGATTTCTCATTCCACCAGACAGGTACAGAATTTTCGGCCTGGGAAGCAAAAACTTTACGGAAATCATCCTGGAATTTGTGGCTACTCCTCTTCTTCCTGCGTTATGACGTGCCGGTTTCCAAGCTCAATAAACTCCTGCAGCAGCGCGGTCAGCTGCTTCATCTTCTCGGGCGAATATTCCATTTCAATGCGCTGATAGGCCTCCTCCACCTGCGCCTGAGCAAGCTCATACAGCGCGTTGCCCTCTTTGGTGAGGGACACATACAGCTTGCGCTGGTCGTTGAGCGGCTTTAAGCGCAGCACCAGCCCGTCGCGCTCCATGCGCGTGAGGATCCCGGTCAGGCTCGGGCGCAAAATGCAGGTGCGAAAAGCCAGATCGTGAAAATCCATCGACGGATGTTCTGCCAGCACACGTACGATCCGCCACTGCTGCTCCGTCAGATTGTGCTGCTTGATAATCGGGCGAAAAAAGGTCATCGCGGTTTCCCGCGCCTGGAGTAGTGCGATAGTTAACGAATCGTGCATGGCGCTCCCACCTCAACATCATTAATAACGAAACAATCAATGCCTCACGCGGCTTTACGGTGCCAGCGGCGCGGGTAAAAAGTCTAACAGATATCACATTAAAATTTTAACTTATTGATTTATATAAATACAAACAAAGGCATGTAAATTTATTGTTATTGATATCACAAATTATTTACTTCTGTTTGCCAAACGCACAGCGAGGGTCTAAAACCTATTCATTAACATATTAATGAACTCAAAACCCGCCAGCCGGGTCCGAGGAGAAAGGAATGAAAGGTACTGTTTTCGCGGTGGCACTCAATCACCGCAGCCAGATCGACGCCTGGCGCGACGCATTTCATCAGCCCCCTTACAACACGCCGCCAAAAACCGCCGTCTGGTTTATCAAACCGCGCAATACCCTGATCCGCTCCGGCGATGCCATCCCGCATCCCGAAGGCGAACAGGTGATGAGCGGCGCGACGGTGGCGCTGATTGTTGGCAAGACCGCCACTCACGTCAGCCCGGAAGAGGCCACCGACTACATTGCCGGTTACGCGCTGGCGAACGAGGTAAGCCTGCCGGAAGAGAGCTTCTACCGCCCGGCGATCAAAGCCAAATGCCGGGACGGTTTTTGCCCTGTGGGTGAGCGCGCGTCGATCGCGAATATTGATAACCTGACCATCATCACCGAGATCAACGGTCAGGAAGTGGATCGCTGGAACACCGCCGACCTGCAACGCAACGCCGCCACCCTGCTGAGCGAACTGAGCGCCTTCGCCACCCTCAACCCGGGCGACGCCATTCTGCTGGGCACCCCGCAGTCCCGCGTGGCCCTGCATCCGGGCGACCAGGTGCGTGTACTGGCTGAAGGGTTACCGACGCTGGAAAACAGCGTGATCAACGCTCGCGAGCTGCCCACGAACCGCACCTTCGCCTGGCCGCTCTCCACCAGTGGCACGCTGTTTGCCCTGGGGCTGAACTACGCCGATCACGCCAGCGAGCTGGACTTTAAACCGCCCACCGAGCCGCTGGTGTTTATCAAAGCGCCGAACACCTTTAACGCACATAACCAGTCCTCGGTGCGCCCGGACAACGTTGAATACATGCACTACGAAGCCGAGCTGGTGGTGGTGATCGGCAAAACCGCGCGCAACGTCGCCGAAGCCGACGCCATGGAATATGTGGCGGGCTACACGGTGTGTAACGACTACGCGATCCGCGACTACCTGGAAAACTACTACCGCCCTAACCTGCGGGTGAAGAGCCGTGATGGCCTGACCCCGATTGGCCCGTGGATCGTGGATAAATCGGCGATTGCCGATCCGCACAATCTGACTCTGCGCACCTGGATAAACGGCGAGCTACGCCAGCAGGGCAGCACCGCCGATCTGATCTTCAGCATCCCGTTCCTGATCGCATATTTGAGTGAATTTATGACGCTGCAGCCGGGCGACATGATCGCCACCGGCACGCCAAAAGGGCTGGCTGACGTGCGTCCGGGCGATGAAGTAGTCGTGGAAGTGGAAGGCGTTGGCCGTCTGGTCAACCGGATTGTGAGTGAGGAGACGGCAAAATGAAAAAGATTAACCACTGGATCAACGGCAAAAACGTGGCGGGTAATGAGTACTTCCACACCACTAACCCCGCCACCGGTGAGGTGCTGGCTGAAGTAGCCTCGGGCGGTGAAGCCGAGATCGGCCAGGCAGTTGAGGCCGCGAAAGCGGCGTTCCCGAAATGGGCCAACCTGCCGATGAAAGAGCGCGCGCGCCTGATGCGTCGTCTGGGCGATCTGATCGACCAGAACGTGCCGGAGATCGCCGCGATGGAGACCGCCGACACCGGCCTGCCGATCCACCAGACCAAAAACGTGCTGATCCCGCGTGCGTCGCACAACTTCGAGTTCTTTGCCGAAGTGTGCCAGCAGATGAACGGCAAGACCTACCCGGTCGACGACAAGATGCTCAACTACACCCTGGTGCAGCCGGTAGGGGTATGTGCCCTGGTCTCGCCGTGGAACGTACCCTTTATGACCGCCACCTGGAAGGTCGCGCCCTGCCTGGCGCTGGGCAACACCGCGGTCTTAAAGATGTCTGAGCTGTCGCCGCTGACCGCCGATCGTCTTGGCGAACTGGCGCTGGAAGCGGGTATTCCGGCAGGCGTGCTGAACGTGGTGCAGGGCTATGGTGCCACGGCAGGTGACGCGCTGGTGCGCCATCAGGACGTGCGCGCCGTCTCCTTTACCGGCGGCACCGCCACCGGACGCCGGATTATGCAGACCGCTGGCCTGAAAAAATACTCCATGGAGCTTGGCGGTAAATCGCCGGTACTGGTGTTTGAGGACGCCGACATCGAACGCGCCCTGGATGCCGCCCTGTTCACCATTTTCTCGATCAACGGCGAACGCTGCACCGCCGGCTCACGCATCTTTATCCAGCAGAGCATCTACCCGGAATTCGTAAAACGTTTTGCCGAACGCGCCAACCGCCTGCGGGTAGGCGACCCAACCGATCCAAACACCCAGATCGGGGCGCTGATCAGCCAGCAGCACTGGGAGAAAGTCTCCGGCTATATCCGCCTCGGCATTGAAGAGGGTGCCACCCTGCTGGCGGGCGGGCCGGACAAACCGACCGATCTGCCTGCACACCTTCGCGGCGGCAACTTCCTGCGCCCGACCGTGCTGGCGGACGTCGATAACCGCATGCGCGTGGCGCAGGAGGAGATCTTCGGGCCGGTGGCCTGCCTGCTGCCGTTCAAGGACGAAGCGGAAGGGCTGCGTCTGGCAAACGATGTGGAGTACGGCCTGGCGTCCTATATCTGGACCCAGGACGTCGGCAAGGTGCTGCGCCTGGCGCGCAACATCGAGGCGGGCATGGTGTTCGTCAATACCCAGAACGTGCGCGACCTGCGCCAGCCGTTCGGCGGCGTGAAGGCCTCTGGCACCGGGCGTGAGGGTGGCGAGTACAGTTTTGAGGTGTTCGCGGAGATGAAGAACGTCTGTATCTCCATGGGCGACCACCCGATTCCGAAGTGGGGGGTATGAGATGGGCAAGCTAGCGTTAGCCGCAAAAATTACCCATGTGCCGTCGATGTATCTCTCTGAGATACCGGGCAAAAACTTTGGCTGCCGTCAGGGAGCCATCGACGGGCATAAAGAGATCAGCAGACGCTGCCGTGAGCTGGGGGTCGATACCATTATTGTCTTCGACACCCACTGGCTGGTGAACAGCGCCTACCACATCAACTGTGCGGATCATTTTGCCGGGGTCTACACCAGCAACGAGCTGCCGCACTTTATCCGCGACATGACCTACGACTACAACGGCAACCCCGAGCTGGGCCAGCTGATCGCCGACGAAGCCGTGGCGAAGGGCGTGCGCGCCAAAGCGCACAACATCCCGAGCCTGAAGCTGGAGTACGGCACCCTGGTACCGATGCGCTACATGAATGCGGATAAGCATTTCAAAGTGGTCTCCATCTCGGCGTTCTGCACCGTGCATGACTTTGCCGACAGCCGCAGGCTGGGGGAGGCCATTGTCAGCGCCATCGAAAAATATGACGGCACCGTGGCGGTGCTCGCCAGCGGCTCGCTGTCGCACCGTTTCATTGACGACCAGCGGGCAGAAGAAGGGATGAACAGCTACACCCGCGAGTTCGACCGCCAGATGGACGAGCGCGTGGTGAAGCTGTGGCGCGAAGGCCAGTTCAAAGAGTTTTGCAACATGCTGCCGGAGTACGCCGACTACTGCTACGGCGAAGGCAATATGCACGACACGGTGATGCTGCTGGGCGTGCTCGGCTGGGACAAATACGACGGCAAGGTGGAATTTCTCACCGAGCTGTTCCCCAGCTCCGGCACCGGCCAGGTTAACGCCGTCTTCCCTCTGCCCGCATAAGGACGCCCCATGCCGCACTTTATTGTCGAATGTACCGAAAACATCCGTGAGCAGGCCGATCTCCCGGGTCTGTTCGCCACCGTCAACGAGGCGCTGGCCGCCACCGGCATTTTCCCCCTCGGCGGCATTCGCAGCCGCGCGCACTGGGTGGACACCTGGCAGATGGCCGACGGTAAGCACGATTACGCCTTTGTGCATATGAAGCTGAAGATCGGCACCGGGCGCAGCCTGGAGAGCCGCCAGCAGGTGGGTGAGATGTTATTTACGTTGATCAAAAGCCATTTCGCCGGGCTGATGGCGGCGCGCTATCTGGCGTTGTCGTTTGAAATTGAAGAGCTGCATCCGACGCTCAATTACAAACAGAACAACGTGCACGCCTTGTTTAAGTAATACCGGTACGGTCTGTCCCCTCTCCCTTTGGTAAGAAGGAGAAAACCACACCGCGCACAGTCTGTCCCCTCTCCCCTCTGGGGAGAGGGTTAGGGTGAGGGGAAATCACTGCGGCCGGATGCCCTCACCCCGGCCCTTTCCCTCAGGGAGAGGGAGAAAACTACACCGAGCACGGTCTGCTCCCTCCTCCTTTGGGAAGAAGGAGAAAACCACACCGCGCACAGTCTGTCCCCTCTCCCCTTTGGGGAGAGGGTTAGGGTGAGGGGAAATCACTGCGGCCGGATGCCCTCACCCCGGCCCTCTCCCTCAGGGAGAGGGAGAAAACCATACCGAGCACAGTCTGTCCCTCCTCTCCCCTTTGGGGAGAGGGTTAAGGGTGGAGGGGAAAATCACTGCTGCCGAATGCCCTCACCCCGGCCCTCTCCCACCAGGAGAGTGAGAAAACAAACACGACGCCTCACCCGGCAAAAACAGGAAACCGCCATGCTCGATAAACATACCCATACCCCTGATTGCCCATCGCCTGCATCAGGCGGAACAGACCCGGGAGCAGATCCGTCAGATCTCTCCCTCGATTACCCGGCGATCACCCCTCGACGATGCCTACGCCGTGCAGCGAGAATGGGTGAGCCTGAAAATCGCCGAAGGCCGCACCCTGAAAGGCCACAAAATCGGCCTGACCTCTAAAGCAATGCAGGCCAGCTCGCAGATCAGCGAACCGGACTACGGCGCGCTGCTGGACGACATGTTTTTCCACGACGGCAGCGACATCCCGACCGACCGTTTTATCGTTCCGCGCATCGAAGTGGAGCTGGCCTTTGTGCTGGCGAAGCCGCTGCGTGGCCCGAACTGCAACGATGTTCGACGTCTATAACGCCACGGACTACGTGATCCCGGCCCTGGAGCTGATCGACGCCCGCTGCCACAACATCGATCCCGAGACCCAGCGTCCGCGCAAAGTGTTCGACACCATCTCCGATAACGCCGCCAACGCCGGAGTGATCCTCGGTGGCCGCCCGATCCGCCCCGACGAACTGGATCTGCGCTGGATCTCCGCCCTGCTCTACCGCAACGGCGTGATCGAAGAGACCGGCGTCGCCGCGGGCGTGCTTAACCACCCGGCCAACGGCGTGGCGTGGCTGGCGAACAAGCTGGCACCGTATGACGTGCAGCTGGAGCCGGGACAGATCATCCTCGGCGGTTCCTTCACACGCCCGGTAACCGCCAGCAAGGGCGACACCTTCCACGTCGATTACGGCAATATGGGCTGCATCAGCTGCCGCTTTGTGTAGGAGACCACCATGCAAAATGCATTCAAAGCGGCGCTGAAAGCCGGCACACCGCAAATCGGCTTATGGCTGGGGCTGACCAGCAGCTACAGCGCCGAACTGCTGGCCGGGGCAGGCTTCGACTGGCTGCTGATCGATGGCGAGGCACGCCCCCAACAACGTGCAAACCGTCCTGACCCAGCTTCAGGCTATCGCCCCCTACCCCAGCCAGCCAGTGGTTCGTCCGTCGTGGAACGATCCGGTGCAGATCAAACAGCTGCTGGACGTGGGGCGCAGACCCTGCTGATCCCGATGGTGCAAAACGCCGACGAAGCGCGGCTGGCAGTACGCTCGACCCGTTATCCGCCTGCGGGTATTCGCGGCGTCGGCAGCGCGCTGGCGCGGGCATCACGCTGGAACCGCATTCCTGATTACCTGCATCAGGCCAACGACGCCATGTGCGTGCTGGTGCAAATTGAGACCCGCGAGGCGCTGAAAAAACCTGCCGCAGATCCTGGATGTAGACGGGGGTGGACGGCGTGTTTATCGGCCCGGCGGATCTCAGCGCCGACATGGGCTTTGCCGGTAATCCTCAGCACCCGGAGGTGCAGGCCGCTATCGAACAGGCCATCGCGCAGATCCTGAGCGCGGGGAAAGCCCCCGGCATCCTGATGGCGAACCGAACAGCTGGCCCCGACGCTATCTGGAACGCGGCGCGCTGTTTGTCGCCGTCGGCGTGGATACCACCCTGCTCGCCCGCGGCGCCGAGGCGCTGGCAGCACGTTTTATCGATAAACCCGTTAGCTCTGACAACAATAAATCCGTCTACTAAAAGACTGTCTTACCAGGCGAAATTGTCGCAGCCAGTTCGGCCCGAACAGCGCGCAGCAACCGGAACGTACACGCAGTACGTGCGGATTGCGAGCACTGCCGGGGTACAAACTGGCAAGTTAACTCGCCTGATGAGCCAGGCTCTAACGTATGATGTGGAGCGCACTATGACGATCTCTACCCTGCAAGATAATAAAGCCGTTGAACATCGCGTTATTAATAAGCTGTTTCGTCGTTTGATCGTGTTTCTCTTTATTCTGTTTGTCTTCTCGTTCCTTGACCGCATCAACATCGGCTTTGCCGGGCTGACGATGGGCAAAGATCTGGGCCTCACCTCGACGATGTTTGGCCTGGCCGCCACGCTGTTTTACGTCACCTATGTGCTGTGCGGGATCCCCAGCAACATCATGCTGGCGAAGATCGGCGCGCGGCGCTGGATCGCCGGGATCATGGTGGTGTGGGGCATCGCCTCAACCTGCACCATGTTTGCCACCAGCCCGCAGACGCTCTACATCCTGCGCATGTTGGTGGGTATTGCCGAGGCCGGTTTCCTGCCGGGGATCCTGGTCTATCTCACCTGGTGGTTCCCCGCTTATCATCGCGCCCGCGCCAACGCGCTCTTTATGATCGCCATGCCGGTGACCATGATGCTCGGCTCGATCCTCTCGGGTTATATCCTGGCGCTGGACGGGCTGTGGAACCTGAAGGGCTGGCAGTGGCTGTTCCTGCTGGAGGGACTGCCGTCGGTGGTGCTGGGCGTGGTGACCTGGTTCTTCCTGAACGACACGCCGGATCAGGCCACCTGGCTGGACGACGAAGAGAAGCAGACCCTGAAAACGATGATCGCCCGTGAGGCAGGGAGAACGCCGTGGCGCACGCCGCTACGGCCGCGCTCGACGCTACGCGAAGTGCTGACCCCGGCGGTGCTGCTCTATACCCTGGCCTATTTCTGCCTGACCAACACCCTGAGCGCCATTAACATCTGGACGCCGCAGATCCTGCAAAGCTTCAACACCGGCAGCAGCAATATCGTGATTGGCCTGCTGGCGGCGATCCCGCAGTTTTGCACCATTCTCGGGATGCTGTGGTGGAGCCGCCGCTCGGACAGGCTGAAAGAGCGAAAAAAGCACACCATCCTGCCGTATCTGTTTGCGGCGGCGGGATGGCTGCTGGCGTCCGCGACCGATCACAGCCTGATCCAGCTGCTTGGCATCATCATGGCCTCAACCGGATCGTTTACCGCCATGGCGATCTTCTGGACCACGCCGGATCAGGTTATTAGCCTGCAATCCCGGGCGGTGGCGCTGGCGGTAATCAACGCCATCGGTAACGTTGGATCCGCCGTTAGCCCGCTATTGATCGGTATTCTGCGCGACGCAACCGGCAGTTTCAGCTCCGGGCTGTGGTTTGTGGCCGGGCTGCTGGTATTGGGTGCGCTGGTGCTGACGCGGATCCCGATGACGCGGCAGGAGAGCCGTGAAAGTGCGCCGGGGATGGCGGCGCAGAAGATCCACTGAGGAGCGGTTATGTGCCAGAGTCCGATTGCCAATATCGATATCAGTAAAGAGTACGACGAGAGTCTGGGGACGGACGATGTGCATTATCAGTCCTTTGGCCGGATGGCGGCCTTTTTTGGCCGCGATATGCAGGCCCATCGCCACGACCACTATTTTCAGATGCACTTTCTCGATACCGGGCAGATCGAACTGCAGCTGGACGATCACCGCTACTCGGTGCAGGCGCCGCTGTTTGTTCTCACCCCGCCGTCGGTGCCGCACGCATTCTTTACCGAATCGGACAGCGACGGTCATGTGCTGACGGTGCATGAGGATCTGATCTGGCCGCTGCTTGAGGTACTTTACCCCGGCACCCGGGAGACCTTCGGGCTGCCGGGGATCTGCCTGTCGCTCGCCGACAAACCGGACGAGCTGGCGGCGCTCTCTTATTACTGGCGGCTGATTAAACGTGAGTCCACCGCCCAGCTTGCCGGGCGGGAACATACTCTGGTGCTGCTGGCGCAGGCCGTGTTTACCCTGCTGCTGCGTAACGCCAGTCTTGACGATCACGCCGCGAACGGCATGCGCGGCGAGCTGAAACTGTTCCAGCGCTTCAACCAGATGGTCGATGGTCACTTCCATCAGCACTGGACGGTGCCGGATTACGCCAGCGAGCTGCACCTCACCGAATCGCGTCTGACCGATATTTGCCGCCGCTTTGCCAACCGCCCGCCAAAACGGCTGATCTTTGACCGCCAGCTCCGCGAGGCCAGGCGGGCTGCTGCTCTTCTCCGACAACACGGTCAGTGAAATTGCCTGGCAGCTGGGGTTTAAAGATCCGGCCTATTTCGCAAGGTTTTTTAACCGTCTTGTGGGATGCTCGCCGAGCAGGTATCGGGCGCAGAAGGTGCCGGTGTCGTGATTTTTCATTCATCCTTCCCTCTCCTCTTAGGGGAGAGGGAAAATATTGTAAGCCAGGTAAGCGCTGCGCCACCCGGCCGACAAACCGCACAGAATTAATGCACGGTCAGGTACGGTTCTTTCACAAATTCCGCCAAGAGATACACCACGTCATGCAGTAACCCCGTTATGGATTTCGCCACCGGTGGTGGCAGCGTATTGTTCAGTAGTGCCTGAGTCAGCGTCGCCGTAATTCTAACGGCATGCAGACTGATACGGTATTCAAACCGCATTCTTTCGTATTTTTTCAGGTTCTCACGCCCGGCTGCGGTTATCTCCGTAACACAAGCACCTTAAGACTCGGTGAAGGTAAAAAGAAGACAACACTTTGTTTTTCATGATGTTAACTTAAACTTTGCGAGCATGCTTCCAGAAGCGCAACGTTACAGGACGTACTATCTGTTCCCCTAAACTCTTTCTAGAAAATTGGTTTTTTATGCACACTCAAACCTCATTTTGAATACCTACTAACAATTTGTTGTTATATTCTGAAAAAAAATGAGCCCTCATTCCCATTTAAATTGCATGGATATACAGTTCACCAAGGAATATGACTTTCCCGGTTTAAAGTAAGGAAAGGTTTAATGAATGAAAACATTAATAAATTAGGTACTAAAGAGGCCCTTTTATATGCCGTGACCGATGCTAAAACCCCAAATAATGGCATCATCACTGGCATATCAAGCCTTATCAGTTACGACAAAAATACCGTGCTCCAAAAGGACATTGTTACCTATCCTGATGACACTACAGCCTTCGTTATGTCAGCCCCCACCACGCGAATGACCACGGAAGTTAACGTAAAAATGCTGTCCGCTGCCGCGAGTGGTACGTTAATAAGTAATGGTGATGTCATCACTAATGCTGGGCAAACTTCGATGGCCTTAGTCATCTTCGAAAATAACACAGGTATGTGCTGCGTTATGGATGAAGAGGAAGATGAAGATCTAAAAGCGAAAGGGATTATCATATGAGCGGTATGATAACTAAACGCACCATATGGACAGGTGATACCACCAGTCACGGAGGCACACTTCATGATGGTTGCAAGAACGATACCTATAACAATACTCACCGGGCTGTGCTGGTAGGCCATAAATTCTGGTGCCCACAATGTATGTGCTGGTCAAAATTCATTGAAGGTACCTCCCGCTACTCTGTTGACGGCAGGTATCGAGTTCTGGAAGGTCACAGGGCTTCGTGTGGTGCTTTCGCCATTCACCGTCTCGACATCCCTATTATCTGCTACGATCTCCGCAATACGGGGGGATAATGATCATTTACTGTCCCAAGATGCAAAAAAAGCTGCACTGGCAAACCAGCAAAGCAATGGCGACTATTCGCATCAATTCTCTATCTGCAATTCAGGAAAAGAGCCACTCGGATATGTCATTTTCAAACAGGACGCTGTGCTGGAAATGGGTACGGCCTTAAAAAAAAGAATACTGCGGCTCCGGTACTAATACAAAAGTAACTACTGGAAATAGTGAAAAGATTTATGTGGCGATGCGAGCACCAAAACCACTGCTAAAATAAAGGGGTGATTTATGGCAATGCGCATATCGGGTGTGGAGAAAGATCTTTATTTTCTGATGGAGGATGCTAGAACCAAACCGAACAGAATGAACTCTCAAAGCGAGGTCGAATTACAGCCAATTCATATAAGCTACATCCCTAAGGTGATGCGGAAAATTGGCTGGAAAAAATCTGCTCAGATGATGGACCGTTGGCTTAATTCTCCAAGGTGGAAATGCCCTGACACCTGGAAGGAGGGAAGCGAATTACCACAGGGCCTTTATATCCCCGATCAGCATTGTGACGACTCCATAATTACGATGACATGGTTAATGCAATACCCGTCTGCGGTTAGTTCCATGCGTACGCTGATGGCAAAAGCATGCTCACCGGCCGCAATGAAAATAACTGCACATCGTTTGAAAGCGCTTGGGTGGAGTGGCTCTGGTGCTTATACATTTGGCCGCCGGAATCTAATAGGCAGGCCATCAATGTCTGCACGAGAACTGGAACAGAAATATCAGAATAACTTTGAATTAGTAGGCGGAAATTTCGTCACACATATGTTCGATACACTGGACGACATATATGGTGCTCTCGGTACATATTCATTAAAGGTTGCGGTCATTGGTACTGCATTCCAACATACCGATGGTAAGCGTTATCTCGAAGCCCAGTGGGCAGGTATTTACGTCAAAGATTTTTATGATTTCAATAACAATGGAGCATGGGATCAGCCGTTAGGATACTGGACTGATGAAGGGATATTACGCCGGGCTGATTCGGCTATCTCAACAATTGCGGGGCAAAAAATTTACTTCAAAAAACGGATACGCAAGGTATCAGCAGTCCACAATTCTGATTTCCTGAAATATCGTGAAGCTACTGGAAAAGGTGGCGACTTTGTGGTGTTTTCAGACGTAAATTGGGAAAAAATAAGCGGCACTTACGAACTACCATGGGAAGCGTAATTACCCAATAATGGGGCCATTAACATCACTGGTAATGTAAAACAGAAACGTTACACCTACTATGTAAAAGGCGATCAGGCAATAAATGAATCGCCTTTTGTCTGGCGTATCCACCAGCGCAGCCCAGCAAAACGTGCCGACATAAAAAATCATCGCCAGAAAGGTCGCTACGGCCGTCGCGATATAGCTTATTCCACTCATCACCCCTGTGTATGGAAATAACAATACACGTAAAACTGGCGGCATCAGCAGCCCAAAGGGAACGAATGTCAGTATCCAGACGGTGGCAAACCGTTTAAATCTAAATAACCTCTGTATTAGCTCGCAGATAACGATAGCGAGCAAACCACCGATCACCAACGCAATCATATCTGGCAGTATTTTTATTACACGTTCCATCGTTATGCTCCTGCCATAATCCATAAAATATAAGCAGTTATAGTGCAGCCATTTTATACAAACCCCACTCCGATCACAAATCTCACACCCGCCTGAAAAGTACCCGTCGTTGACCCATTCGTCCCTTCACCTCCCGCCTCTCTCACGCTTCAATTAAACAACAAAAACAAAACATAAATTTAACAAAACCATTCCGATACGAGGTCCCTATGAAACCTGAAGATTTCCGCGCAAGCACTACCCGCCCGTTAACCGGCGAAGAGTATCTGAAGAGCCTGCAGGATGGCCGGGAGATCTACATCTACGGCGAGCGCGTGAAGGATGTGACCACCCATCCGGCGTTTCGTAATGCGGCGGCCTCGGTCGCGCAACTGTACGACGCGCTGCACAAGCCGGACATGCAGGATGCCCTGTGCTGGAACACCGATACCGGCAACGGCGGCTACACCCATAAGTTCTTCCGCGTGGCGAAAAGTGCCAATGACCTGCGTCAGCAGCGCGATGCCATCGCCGAGTGGTCACGCCTGAGCTATGGCTGGATGGGGCGCACCCCGGATTACAAAGCAGCCTTTGGCTGTGCGCTGGGTGCCAACCCGGCGTTTTATGGTCAGTTCGAGCAGAAACGCCCGCAACTGGTACACCCGCATTCAGGAGAGCGGCCTGTACTTTAACCACGCCATCGTCAACCCGCCGATCGACCGCCATAAACCGGCCGATGAGGTGAAAGACGTCTACATCAAGCTGGAAAAAGAGACCGACGCCGGGATCATCGTCAGCGGCGCAAAAAGTGGTCGCCACCAACTCGGCGCTGACCCACTACAACATGATCGGCTTTGGTTCAGCGCAGGTGATGGGCGATAACCCGGACTTCGCCTGATGTTTGTCGCCCCGATGGATGCCGAAGGGGTGAAGCTGATCTCCCGCGCCTCCTATGAACTGGTGGCAGGCGCGACCGGCTCGCCTTACGACTACCCGCTCACCAGCCGCTTCGACGAGAACGATGCCATCCTGGTGATGGATAACGTGCTCATCCCGTGGGAGAACGTCCTTATTTACCGCGATTTCGACCGCTGCCGTCGCTGGACCATGGAAGGCGGTTTCGCCCCGCATGTATCCGCTGCAGGCGTGCGTGCGTCTGGCGGTGAAACTCGACTTCATCACTGCTCTGCTGAAGAAATCGCTGGAATGTACCGGCACCGCTGAGTTCCGCGGGGTGCAGGCCGACCTCGGGGAAGTGGTGGCCTGGCGCAATATGTTCTGGGCGTTGAGCGACTCGATGTGTTCGAAGCGACGCCATGGGTAAATGGCGCGTATCTGCCGGACCACGCGGCGCTACAGACCTACCGTGTGATGGCCCCGATGGCCTACGCGAAGATCAAAAATATCATCGAGCGCAACGTCACCAGCGGCCTGATCTACCTGCCGTCCAGCGCCCGGGATCTGAACAACCCGCAGATCGACAAATACCTGGCGAAATACGTGCGCGGCTCCAACGGCATGGATCACGTAGAACGCATCAAGATCCTGAAGCTGATGTGGGATGCCATCGGCAGCGAGTTCGGCGGCCGCCACGAGCTGTATGAGATTAACTACTCCGGTAGCCCAGGACGAAATCCGCCTGCAATGCCTGCGTCAGGCGCAGACCTCCGGCAACATGGACAAGATGATGGCGATGGTTGACCGCTGCCTGTCTGAGTACGACCAGAACGGCTGGACGGTTCCACACCTGCATAACAACACCGATATCAACATGCTGGACAAGCTGCTGAAATAACGCAGCGGGAGGTCAAAATGCAACCTGATGAACAACGCCTGCGTTTTCGCGACGCGATGGCCAGCCTCTCTGCGGCGGTCAATGTGATCACTACCGACGGCGACGCCGGACGCTGCGGTATTACCGCCACTGCGGTCTGCTCGGTAACTGATACTCCACCGTCGGTGATGGTGTGCCTGAACGCCAACAGCGCCATGAACCCGGTTTTCCAGGGCAACGGCAAGCTGTGTATCAACGTGCTTAATCACGAGCAAGAGTTGATGGCGCGCCATTTTGCTGGCATGACCGGTATGGCCATGGAAGAGCGGTTTACCCTCTCCTGCTGGCAAAAAGGCCTGTTGGCCCAGCCAGTGTTAAAAGAAGCGCTGGCCAGCCTGGAAGGTGAGATAAGCCAGGTGCAGACCATCGGCACCCATCTGGTCTACCTGGTGGCGATCAAACATATTCACCTGAGCCAGGAGGGGCACGGGCTGATTTACTTTAAACGCAGATTTCATCCGGTTTTAATTGAACAAGAAATAATCGTTTAATGCCCTTCGCCAGCCGGAATATCGGCTGGCGTTTATTCTTCCTCCCCCTAATTTAAATACGAAACAATCACCATCAGAAACTACTCTTCAATATATGTATTTGGTCAACCCACCAGAGTTTAATAGCCTTTCAGAATTTTCCCCTTTTTTTCGGGCACTTTTCTTAAATTTGAAATGACACAAACTGCAAAGTTAGGTAATCTGCGGCACACAAAAAAAAAACACTTCTATGAATAATAAAAACAAACTTATTTGTTTACTGAATTGTTTTTTTATGGCAGCCCTTAAAGCAAATTGAGCGCTTTTTAACCGGAATGGTCATTTTCCGTGCGGTAGCCTACCCTTTTTTTGGTATCCCTTGCTCTACTTCTGCGTTTTTTGCTTTTCCTGCACTTGCATGACATCTCAACTGTTTTTCTTATTAAAAACAGCTGATCGCCGTCGACATCTTATATCGCATTCCAGTTACTAAATTGTTGGAAAATATTGATCTATGAAGAACGCAACTCGCTTTCTGGTGATTTCGCTCGCCCTCATGCTGAGTGGCTGTGCATATTCTCCGAAGCAGGTTGAAGCCTCCCGACCGCTTGTCAATCCGGCCGCTTCTACCACACTCCAGACCATGTCAGCCAACCTGCAACAACCATTGAACACCCTGCCGCAGGGCGCTGCACTTAGCGCTAATGGCAATACCTATATCCTGGGCCAACGTTATGTCTCTGCCCTGGGTCTGGAATGCATTGAACTGCTGCGTAACCGTAACTACAACCAATCGCAGCATGGCGTGACCTGCAAGAGCGGTGACACCTGGTATCTGGTGCCGCAGCTGGAACAGGCATCCGCCAGCAATCTGCTTGCCGTGCAATAATTTAGAAGAGAAAAGTTGTGAAGATAACGAAACTTCGGCAATTGAGTGCCATTCTGTTGCTGGCCTGCGCTTCTTGCGCTGCCTTTGCTGCACCTTCTAAAGAAGATGCCCAGGCATTTGGGATGAACGCCCCCGCAGATACCGGTGATGGCCGACTGCAGCTCGGCGGTGAACAAGCGATGAGCGGCCAGGCGAACACCTCCTCCACCACAGGGACCTTTGCGCAGCAAAACCGCCAGGGCATGCTCCTGCCGGCGAGTCCGATGTGCGTAAATTACTGCCCCAGTCCGAATCCGGCCTGCCCCCGCCTTACGGCGCTAACCTGTTTGCCGGTGGCTATGAAACCGAGCGCAGCGACGGCTTAAACGATAATTATCTGATCGCTCCTGGCGACAAGCTGAATATTTGGATCTGGGGCGCTGTCAATTTTTCCAACGTGGTCACGGTTGACAACCAGGGCAATATTTTTATCCCTGATGTCGGGCCAATTAATGTGAAAAATGTGGCGGCAAGTAAAGTCAATAACTTAGTGACCAGCCACATCAGCGAAGTATTTACCAACAACGTTAATGTTTACGTAAATTTACTTACCGCGACGCCGGTCAGCGTATTTGTCACCGGCCCGGTAATCCGTCCAGGGCAATATGCCGGACAATCTTCCGATAGCGTTTTATATTTTCTGAAACGCGCAGGGGGCATCGACTCCGATCGCGGCAGCTACCGTCATATTAAAGTTTTACGTCAGAACCGGGTTATTCAGCAGATCGACCTGTACGAGTTTATGCAGCAGGGCAAAATGCCGAAGCTGTCGCTGAAGGATCAGGATGTGATCCTGGTGGAACCGCAGGGGCCGATGATCAACGTGGCCGGTAAAGTGCGTAACCCGTTCCGCTTCGAGTTGAAGAACAGCACCGCGCTCGGCTCTGAGCTGATCGATTACGCCCTGCCGCTCGCCAAGGTGAGCCACGTGGGCGTGATTGGCGATCGTTCCAGCGGCCCATTCTCGGTCTATATGCCGTACAAGGATTTCGACCGCATTCAGCTGAGCGACGGCGACAAAGTGCTGTTTAACGACGATATGCATGCTCAGGTTTACGACGTGCAGGTGATGGGCAGCTACCGTGGCCCGTCTTACTTCACCGTGCGTAAAGAGACCCGTCTGCACGATCTGCTGAACCATATTCCGATTGACCCGAACATGGCAGATTACGGCTCGATCTACATCATGCGTAAGAGCGTGGCCGCGCGGCAGAAAGAGATGCTGGAAGACTCCCTCAACCGCCTGGAGCGCAGCGTGTTCACCGCGCCAGCCAGTTCCGATGGTGAGGCCTCTATTCGCACCAAAGAGGCCGAACTGGTAATGCGCTTCGTGGAAAAAGCCCGCAAGGTCCAGCCGCTGGGTAAAGTGGTGGTGTCGGATAAAGGCGTGATTGCCAACATCCTGCTGGAACAGGGCGACCAGATTGTGATCCCGAACAAGACCGACCTGATTCAGGTGGGTGGCGAAGTGATGATGCCGCAGGCGGTGGTCTTCAACAAAAGCGCCAGTCTGGAAGACTATGTGGCCTGGGCAGGCGGCTTTACCGACCGTGCGAACGACAAGCGTATTGCGGTGGTTCATGCCAACGGGCTGATGGAGTTTAAAGACGGTGGTGATGTGATGCCGGGCGATCAGATTCTGGTCATGCCGAAAGTGGACAGCAAAATGATGCAGTCCATCAAAGACATTACCCAGGTCATCTATCAGGTTGCCGTGGCGGCCAACGTGGTCCTGAATTAACCCCAAAACGGGCTTGCTGAAAAGCTGGCCCGTTCTGTTATATCGGCCTTCTCATGCTTAAACCTGTTCTCAATCAAACGCCCCGCAGCTCGTTCCAGGTGCTGCGCGATGTAACGTTTGGCCTGCTTATCCGTGAACTGAAAACACGATTTGGGAGTTACCGGCTGGGGTATGCCTGGGCGCTGCTGGATCCGTTGTTGATGATTAGCCTGTTTAGCGCCATTTTTGGGATGCGTAGCCAGAGCGGTTTCGGTGGCGTGCCTGTACAGGTATTCATAACTGCAGGCTATTTGCCATTCATGTTTTTTAATAAAGTGGTTAGCCAGTTAAAATCAGCAGTTAACGCCAATATGGGATTGTTCTGCTATCGACAAGTTACACCTTTTGCAACCTTCGTCGCCCGTTTTATTCTCGAATCCATCATAGGACTGGTGGTCGGTGTGATATTAGTATTGGGGTTAATGTGGTTTGGTTTTGATGCTATACCTAACGATCCGTTAGAAGTTGTGCTTATCTACTTTTTATTGATGATCTTTTCATTCTCGTTAGGCATCGTTTTTTGTGTGCTAGGAAGTTTATTCAAAGAAGCAGATAAATTCCTAAGCCTAATGATGATGCCATTGATGTTTATCTCTTGCGTCATGTACCCCCTGGCAACGGTACCATCGCAGTTTCAACATTGGTTCTTATGGAACCCACTGGTACATGCTATTGAGTTGATTCGCTCAGGATGGATTGCGGGCTATACCAGCCCGAATGTCAGTTGGGTGTATTTGTCTAGTGTCACATTGGTGCTGCTGACATTCGCGATGAGTTGTTATCGTCTGAGCCATCGTCGCCTTATTGCCAGCTAAAGCGAATAAAAATGATCCTTTTAGACAACGTTTCTAAGTATTACCCACCAAGTTCGGTCGTAATTATGTGCTAAGAGATGGTGAACATTACTCTTCCGCGTGATCGCAATATTGGTATCTTGGGTGCCAACGGCGCGGGTAAATCGACTCTGTTACGCCTGTTAGGTGGAATGGATACTACCAGTAAAGGGAAAGTTACTCGCCACTGTCGCGTTTCATGGCCCCTTGCTCTTGGTGGTGGATTTCAGGGAAGCATGACAGGACGGGAAAATACACGTTTTGTCTGTCGAATTCATGGGGTTCGCGATACCCGAGCGACTGAAGAATGGGTGAAAGAGTTCTCAGAAATCGGCCAGCATTTCGAATTACCTATTAAAGCCTACTCCAGCGGGATGAAATCAAAATTCTCCTTTGCTGTCAGTATGGCATTTGATTTTGATATCTATCTGACCGATGAAATTATGTCAGTAGGTGATGCCCGCTTTAAACAGAAATGTATTGATACTTTTAATCTTAAGCGCGAGACCGCTAGCCTGATTATGGTCTCGCACGACATGAAGAACTTACGTCAACAGTGCGACATGGGAATTTTGCTGCGTAACAGCACGCTTGAGATATTTGACAATATCGATGACGCCATCCGTATTTATCAGAACTTATAACAAGCCAAAAAATCATGACTCAGCCAATCCGCCTTAACAAATCTTCTGGTTTGATGCGCAAGCTGCACAAATTAAAAACCAAACCAAAACATTTTATTATAGATTCTAGCGGTTACAAACTTGCCCACCGCTCATGGAAAAAAAGTCTCAAACTCGGCAGTTTTCAGTGGGTAGTGGCTTGCTTTGCTATCGCTGTTATCTATTTCGGATTCATTGCCTCCGATCGCTATGTGAGTCGGGCAGAGTTAGTGGTCAAGCAAGCAGACCAGATTAAAATGCTGCCCGATGCTCTTTCCATGCTGGGACTAGGTGGAAATAATCATCAGGATGTGCTGCTCATTCAAGACTATCTCAAGTCTGCTGATTTGCTTAATAAGCTGGATAAAGAACTGGGGCTAAAAGCCCATTACCAGAGCCATAAAGTGGATTACTTCTCTCGCCTGCCTGACAATGTCAGTCGCGAGGAATTTCTGAAGTATTATCAGGAACACCTCACATTACGCATGGATGACATCTCCGGTGTGCTGACTATTGAATTGCAGGCGTTTGATCCTGCCTATGGTCAGAAGGTGGTAGGAGTGATGTTGAAAGAGTCTGAAGGCTTTATTAATAAACTGGGACACCAGGTCGCGCTCGAACAACTGGCCTTTGTCGAAAAAGAAGTTGATCACGCCTACCAGCGATTACAGGCCGAAAAAGCCAAAGTGCTGGAGTTTCAAAATACCCATCACCTTATTAGCCCAGAATCGACCAGCACGGCCCGTATGGGTGTCGTAAGCCAGATTGAAGGGCAACTGGCCCAGCAACAGGCACAATTAAAACAACTACAAAGCTACATGAAAGCTACCGCACCTGCTGTTGTTTCTGTTAAGGCCCGAGTTGATGCTTTGACCGAGCAACTGGCGCAGGAACAATCCAGACTTACCGGCGCGGATAAAAATTCGATGAACGAAGTGACCGCCAGCTATATGGATGTACAAACTCAGGCCACACTCGCGGCAGACCTTTACAAAACCGGCCTAATCAGCCTGGAACAAGCCAGAATCGAGGCGTATCGTAAACTTAAGCATTTGCTGATCATTAGTCAGCCGACGCTGGCTGAAGATGCCGAATACCCGCGCCGTCTTTATAATCTTGCAAACAATTGCCGTATTGCTTTGTTTAGTTTATGGATTGATTGTCATGGGGCTTGCTACATTACGTGAACATCAAGATTAACAATAATGTATCGATTAGTAATTAATACCTAGGGATATCTTTGAAAATTAAAGTATAATTTTTCAATAAAAATGGAACATATAAGCATAATTTAATGAATGTGAGCCTACATTTTTATTTAATAATAAAATTATTGAATAAAAAATTCAGCCATAATCTTCTTTTTAATCATTATAAAAAGAATGATATATGTTTAATGTATATTAAACATTTATGCTTTTCGTGAATTTATACCCCCATATCAATGTTTGGTAAAGCATATTGATAAATTTAACCATAACTAGTTTATAATATCTTTCTATATTTTTATTGATTATATAGTTGTTTTAACATCTTTATTTTTGGTGTACAACAAATATTGTCAAAATCTTGAAAATATAGTCCGATGGGGCCCTGCTTTTCACGTCTGGCGAGCTGGTTGCAGAGCAGCCACCGCGAAGTGAAGCAGGTCTGCTTTAATGCCGGAGACGCCTGGTATGCCGCGAAAGAGACCGCGCTGCACTACACCGGCTCCGTGAAGAATTTTGCCTTCTGGCTGCGCGAACTACATAAAACCTACGCCTTCGACACCATCGTCTGTTTTGGCGATTGCCGCCCGATGCACATCGAAGCGAAGAAGTGGGCGCGCAGCAAATCCATCGATTTCCTCGCGTTTGAAGAGGGCTATTTCCGCCCGTACTACATCACCCTGGAAAAAGGGGGGGTGAATGCCTTCTCTTCGATGCCCATCGATGCGAAGTATTATCGCGAGCAACCGCTGCCGGAGGTGAAAACCCCGACGCCGTGGAAACCCCAGCGCCTTTAACCGCGCCTCCCATGCCATGCTCTACTACGCGGCAGGCTGGTTTGGCCGCCATCGCTACCGGGGCTATCGCCACCACAAATCGTTCTCGCCGTGGTACGAGATGCGCTGCTGGTTCCGCGCCGGACGCCGTAAGCTGTGGTATCGCTGGAAGCAGCGCCACATGCTGAGCCATATCACCGGCACGCTGGATAACGAATACTACCTGGCGATTTTGCAGGTCTACAACGACAGCCAGATTATCCACCACAGCCCGTATAAAGACGTGCGTGACTATATCGAAACCGTGATCCGCTCCTTTGCCCGCCATGCGTCAAAAGAGCACCATCTGGTGTTCAAGCATCACCCCGATGGATCGTGGTCACCGCTATTAACGGCACCCTGATTAACACGCTGACTGAAAAGTACGGCATTCCTGGCCGGGTGATTTATATCCACGATCTCTCCCTGCCCGCTCTGCTGACCCACACCCGCGGGTGATCACCGTTAACAGCACCGCAGGGCTGTCGGCGCTGATCCATAACAAGCCGCTCAAGGTGATGGGCAAAGCGCTGTACGACATCGAAGGATTAACCTGGCAGGGGCCGCTGAACCAGTTCTGGCAGGCGGATTTCGCGCCCGATAAAAAGCTGTTCCAGCGTTTTCGTACCCACCTGCTCTATCAAACGCAGATCAACGCCGTCTTTTACGGCAAGTCTGACTGGCTCAACATCCCCACCGAAGTCCCTCTGCCGGCACCGCTCGCCGATTCCGAACTCGAACGTTAATTCATCCCCACGCCGGGGAAATTACCCCGGCGGATCCGATCCACACCGCGCTTTTATCCCTCCGTTGTAAAAATCACTAATGTTTATCCCCTTCCTGGCCGTTATAACCTAAGACAAATTTTGATGCCGAATTTTGCACTGACATATTTTGTCAGTCGCGCCGGCATAATTCACAGCACTGGCTAAAATAACAGGAAAGCTAATATGACAATTCCGACCAGGAGTCGCTCGGCTGAAAGGTTGGTAGATATTCTGCTGGAGCTTCATTTACACGGCGTGGTTGAGCCGCCAGGCATTGATGCATAAATTTAATATTACTGAGCGCACGGTTTATCGCGATCTTAATGCACTTTCGCCCATTGTAGAGCGCTGCGGAGACGGGCAGTACCGGCTTATTCATGCCCGCCCGGGCCATGCAGAACCGGGGTTACATCATGTCATTGCTAACTTTCTGAATGTGGATGACTTTTTCCCGGCAACAGGCCGCGACTTCTGGGACAAGCTGGAGTCGCGGGTCGAAGATAACCATATCATGATCTTCGGCAACGATGCCGAACGCACAGGGCCAAAAGATATTCACAGCCTGTTAGCAGGCTTTGAAAAGGCGATTAAGGGCCAGCAGGTTTGCCATATCCTGTATAAAGGAAAATCGCGACAGATTAACCCCTATAAAGTAATTAACAAAAAGAACATATGGTATTTACAAGCCACCGAAGAACAGCGTTTGAAATCGTTTTCTTTAAGCCTGGTGCAGTGGCTGGATATTCGCCAGCGAAACCTTCACGCCGGATAATGACATCCTCGAACTGCTGGAAAAAAATCGCGATCCCTGGGGTTAGCGAAGAGACGTTCGAAGTCGAGGTATTTATTCCCACCCAGATTGCGCACTATTTCAAACGCCGCGATCTGCTGCCCGGCCAGGAAATTCTGGCGGAAGATAAGCAGGGCATCACCCTGCGCTGCCATGCCGCCCATGAGAACCAGATCCTGCCGCTGCTCTTCTACTGGCTGCCCAACATTCAGGTGCTGGAACCGGACTGGATTAAGGAGAGATTTGTCGGCACGTTAGAAAACTATCTGGCAAGCGCGGAGTGACTCGCACCTGACAGCGTGATCCCCTTCACACAATTTTACCCCCTGCTGGCGAGCCTCAACCACTCGCCCGCTTCTTTGACCGCTCATCCCGCCATATAACCACTCACCGATTTACTGTCCTTTACGCGCGTAAGGCTCTGGCAAGATCGCCTCAGCATTACTCACTTTCTCTCACAGCGAACCCTGATCCTTTTTCATCTAAAAAACCAGGTTTTATTATGGACATTAAAAAACTACTTAAGCACGTTCCCTGGCTGCTGCTCGGGATCCTCGGTGCCTGTTGTCTTGCCGTGGTCGCCCTGCGCCGCGGCGAGCACATCAGTGCCCTGTGGATCGTCGTGGCCTCGGTGTCGGTCTATCTGGTGGCGTACCGCTACTACAGTCTCTATATCGCGCAGAAGGTCATGAAGCTCGACCCGACGCGTGCCACCCCGGCGGTCATTAACAATGACGGCCTGAACTACGTGCCAACCAACCGCTACGTGCTGTTTGGTCACCACTTTGCCGCCATCGCAGGCGCTGGCCCGCTGGTCGGCCCGGTGTTGGCTGCGCAGATGGGCTATCTGCCGGGTACGCTGTGGCTGCTGGCGGGCGTGGTGCTGGCGGGTGCGGTGCAAGACTTTATGGTGCTCTTTATCTCTTCCCGCCGTAACGGCGCGTCTCTGGGTGAGATGATCAAAGAAGAGATGGGCCGCGTGCCAGGCACCATCGCCCTGTTCGGTTGCTTCCTGATTATGATCATCATCCTGGCGGTGCTGGCCCTGATCGTGGTGAAAGCGCTGGCGGAAAGCCCGTGGGGCGTGTTCACCGTCTGCTCCACCGTGCCGATTGCGCTGTTCATGGGGATCTACATGCGATTCCTGCGTCCGGGCCGCGTGGGTGAAGTCTCTGTAATCGGTATTGTGCTGCTGGTGGCCTCCATTTACTTCGGCGGCGTGATTGCTCACGACCCGTACTGGGGCCCGGCGCTGACCTTCAAAGACACCACCATCACCTTCGTGCTGGTTGGCTATGCCTTTGTCTCTGCCCTGTTGCCTGTATGGCTGATTCTGGCGCCACGTGACTACCTGGCTACCTTCCTGAAAATCGGCGTAATCGTCGGGCTGGCGATCGGCATTGTAATCATCAACCCAGAGCTGAAAATGCCTGCGGTGACCCAGTACGTTGACGGTACCGGTCCGCTGTGGAAAGGTGCCCTGTTCCCGTTCCTGTTTATTACTATCGCCTGTGGCGCGGTCTCTGGCTTCCATGCCCTGATTGCGTCCGGTACCACACCGAAGCTGCTGGCGAACGAAAACGACGCCCGTCTGATCGGTTATGGCGCAATGCTGATGGAGTCCTTCGTGGCGATCATGGCGCTGGTGGCGGCATCCATCATCGAACCAGGTCTCTATTTCGCGATGAACACCCCACCGGCAGGCCTGGGTATTACCATGCCAAACCTGCATGAGATGGGCGGTGACAACGCGGCGCTGATCATGGCGCAGTTGAAAGATGCAAGCGCCCCACGCGGCAGCAACCGTCAGCTCCTGGGGCTTTGTGATCTCCCCTGAGCAGATCATGCAGACCGCGAAAGACATCGGCGAACCGTCAGTCCTGAACCGTGCCGGTGGTGCACCAACCCTGGCGGTAGGTATCGCCCACGTGTTCCACAAAGTGCTGCCGTGGGCAGACATGGGCTTCTGGTACCACTTCGGTATTCTGTTCGAAGCGCTGTTCATTCTTACCGCGCTGGACGCCGGTACGCGTGCAGGCCGCTTTATGCTCCAGGATCTGCTGGGTAACTTCGTGCCGTTCCTGAAGAAAACCGACTCGCTGGTGGCCGGTATTCTGGGTACAGCGGGCTGCGTCGGTCTGTGGGGCTACCTGCTGTATCAGGGCGTGGTCGATCCGCTGGGCGGCGTGAAGAGCCTGTGGCCGCTGTTCGGTATCTCTAACCAGATGCTGGCGGCCGTTGCCCTGGTGCTCGGCACCGTAGTGCTGGTGAAGATGAAGCGCACCAAATACATCTGGGTGACCGTAGTGCCTGCCCTGTGGCTGCTGCTCTGCACCACCTGGGCACTGGGCCTGAAACTGTTCAGCACCAACCCGCAGCTGGAAGGCTTCTTCTTTATGGCTAACCAGTATAAAGAGAAGATTGCCGCAGGCGGCGGTGACCTGACCGCGCAGCAGATTGCCAACATGAACCATATCGTGGTGAACAACTACACCAACGCGGGTCTGAGCATTCTGTTCCTGGTAGTGGTCTACAGCATCATCTTCTACGGCATTAAAACCTGGATGAAAGTGCGTAACGCCGACGGTCGTACGGATAAAGAGACCCCGTATGTGCCCGTACCGGAAGGCGGCGTGAAGACCTCTTCACACCACTAATCCACAAACAACCTCTCACCCCAGCCCTCTCCCCAAAAGGGAGAGGGTGTCAATATTCCGTCTCCCCTTGGGGAGAGGATCAGGGTGAGGGGCTTTTCCTGTCTGGAACCCTCAATGTTTGGTAACTTAGGCGAAGCAAAAAAATACCTCGGTCAGGCGGCGAAAATGCTGATTGGCATCCCGGACTATGACAACTACGTTGAACATATGAAGACCAACCACCCGGATAAGCCGTACATGACCTACAACGAATTCTTCCGCGAGCGTCAGGAAGCGCGCTACGGCGGAGGAGGAGAAGGCGGCGTACGCTGCTGCTAAAGGAGAGACCATGACACCGATTGCCGTTACCCTGCTCACCGGCTTTCTTGGCGCGGGCAAAACCACCCTGCTGCGCCACATCCTCAACGAACAACACGGCTTTAAAATCGCGGTTATCGAAAATGAGTTCGGGGAAGTCTCCGTTGATGACCAGCTGATTGGCGATCGCGCTACCCAGATCAAAACCCTGACCAACGGTTGCATCTGCTGCACCCGCTCGAATGAACTCGAAGACGCCCTGCTCGACCTGCTCGACAGCCGCGACCGCGGTGAGATCGACTTCGACCGTCTGGTGATTGAGTGCACCGGCATGGCCGATCCCGGCCCGATTATTCAGACCTTCTTCTCCCACGAGATCCTCTGCCAGCGCTACCTGCTGGACGGCGTGATTGCCCTGGTTGACGCAGTACACGCCGACGACCAGATGAACCAGTTCACCATCGCCCAGTCGCAGGTAGGCTACGCCGACCGCATCCTGCTGACCAAAACCGACGTGGCGGGTGAGAGCGAGACGCTGCGCGAGCGGCTGACGCGCATCAATTCACGCGCCCCGATTTACACCGTGACGCATGGCGATATCGATCTCGCCCAACTGTTCAACACCAACGGCTTTATGCTGGAAGAAAATGTCACCGCGAAGCCGCGCTTCCACTTTATGGCCGATAAGCAAAACGACGTCTCGTCGATTGTGGTTGAGCTGGATTACCCGGTGGATATCAGCGAAGTCTCCCGCGTGATGGAGAACCTGCTGCTGTCGTTTGCCGACAAGCTGCTGCGCTACAAAGGGATGCTGTGGATCGACGGCGAACCCAACCGCCTGCTGTTCCAGGGCGTGCAGCGCCTCTACAGCGCCGACTGGGATCGCCCGTGGGGCGACGAGCCGCCGCACAGCGTGATGGTCTTTATTGGCCTGGAACTGCCGGAAGATGAAATTCGGGCGGCCTTTGCGGGCTTGAAAAAATAAATGCTGCACTCCCTTTGATAATCAAAGGGAGTGCCTGTTTTATAACCAAATAACGATGAACCAATGTAAATAAAGGTTATAAAATGTAAAACTAAAAATAGATGGCGTAATGATAGTAGTGATTATTAATTCGTTTCTGGCTGTTATTAACGCGCTATTCAGTGTCTGTTTAGGCAATAAACTAAATCGATCTTAAACACGGCAAAATCAATGATTGACCCCGCCGCAAATTCACCATTGCGCAACAATATCCCCGAAACAAATTTACACAATCAGCATAAAACCGCGGCCCCCGTCACATTTGCAGTCATAAACATCGCTTGTTAAGGTGCCCTCAGATTAATTTGATGACGAGGCATAAAACATGAAAAAACTGAATATTCTTCTTCTTTCTGCTCTGACCGCTGTATCGGGTTCCGCACTGGCAATGGGCGGTAGCATTGAGCAGGGTAAAAACTTTACCAACCTGAATCTGGAAATGGGTAAATCCTCATCTGGCCTGTATGCCGAGAGCAACTGGCTGAAGAACACCGATGACGGTACCCAGACCGGCGGCGTTGGCGCAGGTTACAACCTGGAAGTTGGCCCGGTGATGCTTAACGCAGGCGCAAAAGCGATCTACATCGGCCCGAAAAAAGGCGATAACGGCGTGGCCTTCCCAATCGGCGGCGGTGTGAACGTTGCGCTGACCGACAGCATCCACGTGTTCGGCGAAGGCTATGCCGCGCCGGAAGGGCTGAACAACAGCGTGAAAAACTACGTTGAAGCCAACGGCGGCGTAAGCTGGACGCCAATCTCGCCGGTGACGCTGAAAGTGGGCTACCGCCACGTGAGCGTTGACGGCAAAGACGGTCGTCCAAACCACACGCTGATTGACGGTGCCTATGTTGGCGGCGGTGTGACCTTCTAAGGTTCCGTACAGCCTTTGTTGCCGGGTGGCGCTACGCTACCCGGCCGACAAAACTCCTGGCCCGTGCAGGCGCAGCGCCGCCGGGCAACATTGCCCGGTCGCACTTAGTCAGGGCAAACCGCCTCCACGCTTACCGCTGCACCTGTAAAATCTCCTGCGACTCCTGATGCGCTGCCACCTCCTGCGGGGTTAACCACAAGGGTTTACGCCCAAAGGTTTCATACAGTTTCTGCTGATCGCGATAATGTTTATCCGGCGTGCCGTCCGGGGCGATAAAGCCACTCTGACCCGGTGCCATCACATCCCACGCCAGCACCTGCGCTTCCTGCGATGTCGGCGAGAAAACAATCATGTCGTTTTCTGTACCGCGATTCTGGTACTCCGCCTGATGTACGGCCTCTTCCGGTGCCGCCTGGGGAACACCAAAGAAGTTATTGGCGCGGAAGGTCAACGCCATCGCCGGGGTTTTCCACTGCGCGATATCAGTGCCGTACTGCTGCGACAGCGTCTGCCAGGTCTGCTGCAGGGCATCAAGGATCACCTCCTGTTGCGGCCTGCCGCCAAACATATCCACCGCCTGCGGGATTGGGGATTTATCACCCTGCAACGCCTCATAAAGCAGTTTCGCCCCCACGCTGATATTCAGTGACCCGGTCGGCCCGTCCTGCGTGGTTTCGTAGCCGCTGGCGCTATACCATTTATCGAACGGCTGCGGCACGGCCGCTGCCACGGTCTTTTTCAGCATGCTGGTCAGCCAGACGTTTAAAATCGCCGACCCCGGCTGTTGCAGGGTTTTGCCCATCATTGTTGAGGTGATTCACGCCATCCCAGTCGCTAAGCGATTTCACCAGCTGCTGGCGCGGGTCGCTGGCAGACAGCTGCGCAGTAGCGTTTTGCAGGGCGGGCCAAGAACAGTCGACGGGTCAAATCCTGACGGCTGGTCTGCCGGATCAGATCCCAGGCCTGTTCATAGGTGAAGGTCGGTTGTTTATCGATAAGCCGGGCGATCTCGGTGACGCGATCCGCCCCGCCCCATAAAAAGGCAAACAGATCCGACGCCGGATATCCCTGCTGGGGCGAGTTGTTCCAGTTAGCGATATAGCCCGATTTCGGGTTATAGACCTTAGGATTGAGATCAAACGGCAGCAGCCCCTGCCAGTCCCACTTCCCGGTTCCCGGCACCGGCAGACGCGGATCGTGTCCCGGCTGACGCTGCGGGTAAGCCCCGCCATGCACATAGCCGATGTTGCCGTCGATATCGGCGTAGTACCAGTTGATGGTCAGCGCCTGCTTCGCCGCCTGCCGGGTCCACTCCTGCCAGTTTTTGGCCTTCATCTGGTGGGTCCAGGCCAGCAGGGATGCCACCTCTTTGCCATCCCAGGCGCGGGCTTTGGCATAGGCCGTCTGGGTGGCGGTGTCGGTTTTGATCACGTTGCCATGCACGGTGCGATAGACGGTAAACGTCTCCGGCTGCCCGTCTTTGACGGCAATGGTTTCCTCCCGGCTGAGCATGCTGACCCACTCGCCGTTATGCAGGTAATACCCTGGTTTATCGGCAGAGAGCTGTTCTGCAAAAATGTCGACATCATCGCCGAAACCGGCCGTTGACCCCCAGGAAATCATGCCATTGTGGCCGAATACCAGCCCCGGATACGCGAACGGCGTATTGCCGGTAACATCATAACCCGCGCCGTGCAGCCCAATGCCGTAGGTGTAGGCCGGGGCATACCAGCCGAACTGCGGGCCGTTGACCATGATCGCTTTCGCATCCTGGGTTTTGCCCTTACCCAGCACCCACATATTGCTGGTGGTGGGATAGCCTGCCAGGCCATTGGCACCGCCGTGAGCAAACTGAGCCATAATGGTCTCGCGATTTTGCGCCGACGTCAGCGCGAGCAGGCCGCCGTCATCACCTTTGGCCGGTCGATCCAGCATGGGTGGTGACATATCGTAACGCGGCAACAGGGCGGCGGTTTGCGTGGTGTGGAGATCGAACTTAACCGGATACTGGCTCTCTTGGGGGGGCGATGGTGGTGGGTGCCGCCGGGTTCACCAGCCATTTCAGCTGGTTAAAGACCGCCATCCCTTTTTCACCGTATTTATCTTTTAGCGCAGTCAGCAGGGCAAGGTTATCGATTTCGCTGGTGGCATCTGAAAAACGGTTCGCCATGGTGCCCACGAAGACCATCGCCACATCAAAGGCTTCCCAGTGTTTCGGCGTGAAACCAAAGGTTGTGAACTGCTTCGGCAGCAGTTTGTCTGGGTCGCGGTTTACCCGATCGATCCAGGCGTTCATCCCGTCGGCATAGCCCTGCAGAATGGCTTTGTCATCTGCGCTGAGCGCGGCGATTTGCTGGCGGATTGAATCAGGCCAGTAGTTCTGACGGATATCCTTGTCGAATTTAACAAAGGTCTTGCCGAGGACTTCTGCCACCTCTCCCTGGGTACTGCGCCGTGCCATCTCCATCTGGAACAGACGATCCTGCGCCACGACATAGCCGTAGCCATAAAAAAGACGGTAGGTATCATCGGCGTAAATATGGGGCATACCGTACTCATCACGTACGATTTTTACTGCGGTTGAGGCGCTTTCCGCCTGCGTTGTCAGGGGTCCATGAACAGGCCAGGGAAGCCACAATACAGTTCACGATCATACGGTTTCTGTTTATCATTGTATCCTCTTGCAGGTGTATGATTAGCGAATTCATACTAGCAACAGGCCAATAGTTAGCCAGAATGGCGGGATGGTTTGTCTGCGAACTGTGGAGGTGGCTAGCTAATTTACGACACAATTATTACGCCTTATCACATTTATGCGAATCACTTATAAAGGGCGGCAGGCGTGTTCCCTCTCCCCTGCGGGGAGAGGGTGAGGGGAAGGGAGAATACCTAGCGGCGGATCACCACCAGCTTCTGGTTCACAAACTCTTTAATCCCCAGATCCGACAGCTCACGCCCGTAGCCGGAACGCTTCACGCCGCCAAACGGCAGCTCTGGTGCGGTATCGGTAAGCCAGTTGATCCACACCATCCCGGTCTCGATTCTCGAGGCCATTTTTTTTGGCGCGATCGATATCTTTACTGAACACCGCGCCGCCCAGACCATAGTGGGAGTCGTTGGGCGAGTTTCACCGCCTCGTCATCGTTTTTGACCACATAGACCTGCGCCACCGGCCCAAAGAACTCTTCAAAATAGGCCGGGTTATCGCGGGTAATGTTAGTCAGAATGGTCGGCTCAAAGAAGCTGCCCTCGCGCTGCACCGGCTTGCCGCCGTAATACAGCGTCGCGCCATTTTTCACTGCCTCATCCACCTGTTTCGTCAGGGTCTCAAGCGCATCTTTCGAGGACAGCGGCCCCAGGCGGGTGTTCTCATCAAGCGGATCGCCGATGGTAATCGCGCGGAATGCCTCGGTGTATTTCGTCAGGAACTGCTCCGCGACCTTCTCATGCACGATAAAGCGCTTGGCGGCTGTACAGACCTGTCCGGCATTGGCCAGGCGCGCGTTGACGCCGATCTTCACCGCTTTCTCCAGATCCGCATCGTCCAGCACCACGAACACGTCGTTGCCGCCCAGTTCGAGGGTCGATTTTTTGATGTGCTTCGCTGCCTGCGCAGCCACGATGCTACCCGCCTTCTCCGACCCGGTCAGGGCTGCACCCTGCACGCGATCGTCGGCAATGATGTTCGCCACCTGATCGGAAGAGATAAACAGGTTGGTCCATGCCCCGTCCGGCGCACCGGCTTCACGCACCAGATGGGCGAAAGTCTCCGCACAATGCGGAACGATGCTCGCATGTTTGGCGAGCACAGGGTTACCTGCCGCCAGGTTCGGGGCCAGCACGCGCATCAGCTGGTAATAAGGGAAGTTCCACGGTTCCACGGCCATCACCACGCCGATGGGGTGATGCTCTACCCAGGCTTCGCCCATCTCAGACGGGTATTTCACCGGGGCGAGAAATTGTTTGGCGTTATCCGCATAGTAGCGGGCGATCTGCGCGCAGAGTTTGACCTCACCGCGGCTCTGGGCAATCAGTTTACCCATCTCCACGCTGGCGATTTTAGCCAGCTCTTCGGTACGGGAATCAATCAGATCTGCCAGCTTGTGCAGCACCGCCAGGCGTTTGTCGATGCTACCCTTCGACCAGTCGGAGTGGTAGAGCGCATCGGCGGTGCTCAGCGCCGCCTCGACATCAGCATCGGTATGAGAAGAGTATTCTTTGATGAGTTTGTTGTTGGCAGGATTCACTGTCTGATAGGCCATTGTTGCCTCCTTTTTTACCGCGTTGGGTATTAAGGGTAGTCAAAATGGCTGGGTTCGCAGGTAAAGTTAGGTATATAGCGCACGCCACCCCGCGGATGGCGTGAGGGTTTAGCACCTTACAGCCCCGCTTTTTATGCGACGCAGCGTTCGTTCCAGCTATCTTTAAAGACGATGTTTCCGTCAACATACTTCCACTGAATAGACTCGTAGCGAAGCTCAATATTTTCTAAATGGGTGCCTGTTCCAGAACCTGGATGAAGGCTGGGTGTAATGCCCGTGATTTTTACATTTTCCATATAGATATTAAAATATTCAACCTCCCTTCCCGCATCTACTGTTTGATACATTTTTGATTTCTGCTGACTTTAAGGTGTACCCACGACTAATTGCGCGATATAAGAGTGGTGTTACACGATCAAATTCTTTTTGTATCAAAACTGGCGTATGGATTCGCGTGCCGGTTAATTTCCCCGTATGTGAATCTGTCGGGATACTCATGTGATGAGACAATGATTTTATCTCGATGGATCCTACACGGCCCAACACGCAGCATCCTCCCACAATAGGCGATCCATTCTCATCTGTTAACCATAAATAAGCAGGATTAGACATTTTATTTCCCTATTCTCTATTTTTGTTTCTGTCACGGTAGCTTTCTAAAAAGCTTACGACTTTTGAACATATGTAGAATATTATCAACCATAAAAGAGCATAAACGAACTTCATTGGCCACACGACAGGCAGCATAATGCACAGTATAAAGCCACCTATAAATAAAACGGATTCGAAAAAATTCCAGACATGAATGATTGCCCACGCAAATACGTGCAAAAAATACTTATAAAAAAATGAGATAGCTCTATTATTTACCATTTAATTTATGCCCGACAATTTCTATTATTCTATTAAAATGAGGCTGTCCCAGTTGGTTTCCTATGTGAATGGCTTCTACAAACGGTTTTACAGCAGGTTCAAAAAGAAAGTAGGTTAGATCATAATCATGAGGGCGAAGTAACTCATATATTTCAGGAAACTGAATAGCAAGCGCTTCAGAAACGCTAATGGAACGTTCAGCCATCCCGCCAACAAGCAATAACATAGTGACTTTGCCGATCCCGTTATTTGCTCGCTTTGCACTAATGAACGATACACGCGTGAGGACTGCGGCACCTATTGATGAAATAATATTTGCGGCAGCGAGACGACCAGCAATGGATGAAACAACTGTGCGATATACACTATCTTGTTGGCTTACCGTAAGATAAGTATTAAATCTTTCAAATATTTTCTTAACTGCATTTGTGATGTGCTCGTAATTTAAAATATCGTTATGAATGGCCTCTGCCATGCGAATGCGCTGAGTTTGATGAGCAAAACGCGAATCCGTATCAAAATAGCCCAAAGCAAGATAGCCTAAATCAAGCGGAACAGTAAGTGCCCCATTTATTAATCCAGGAATGATACCTGGCGACACGATTATATCGTAAATCCGGTTAGCAACCTTTTTCGCATCATCCGTAGCTATATTTCCAACAAACAAAGCGGTATCAACCATGATATCCTTCTCCCTGAGTCACTCTCTTGCTTTATATCACCCTGGCGAGGCGATGCAAGTATTTATTAGTCTGTAACCACACCCATTCATAATGATTATTATTAATATGCTTTTTATATATCATTACTGGAATATTCTTCAACGCTCTTTTATATGCTGCATGGCTTCATATTCAGACGCGCTTAATATCCTTCCCTCACATGTTCGAGCCACCCCATAGCATCGCCATCAATACACGCCCAAGCCGGGTAACGAAGAGGGGAATCGTCGCTGCCATCATGCTATAACTCTGTTACCCCTCCGATCGGTATTCGCCATGACCTACACACGCCATGTTAATCAGACCTTCCTTCGCCAGCCCGGCGTTGAACTGCGTAGCACCTGGCAAAGCACGCAGGCCTACAAGCGTCATAGCCATGCGCAGCTCTCCATTGGCGCTATTCTGGAGGGGCAGACCTGCTGCACCTGCAACGGCGAACCGTTCACCCTTTATCCGGGCGATCTGATCGTCATACCCGCGCATATGCCGCACAGCTGTAACCCGGTAGCAGGACAGCCGCGCAGCTACCATATGCTGTATCTGGAGACCGACCATCAGCCCGCCCTGCAGGTGATCCGCAGCGAGGCGCTGTTTCGCCAGTATCTGACGGTCGTAGAGACACTCTCGGCGACGGCCATCGACAGGTTTCTCGCCCTGCTGACCACCCGGCCAATGCCGCCCGTTCCGTTGCGGCCCACCAGCCTTGCGCTTCAGCAGACGTTACGTCACAGCCTGCAAACCCCGCCGTCGTTGGACGCCTTAGCCCAACGCTTTTCGCTGCGCAAAGAGACGCTTATCAGAACCTTTAAGCAGGATACAGGCCTGACGCCCGGCACTTTCCTGAACGTTACCCGGATAGAGTTCGCCAAAGCACGTCTGCGCGCCGGGGATGATATTGCTGATGTTAGCTATCAGAGCGGCTTTGCCGATCAGAGCCACTTCCATAAAACCTTTGTCAGCTATACGGCTGCTACGCCGCGCCAGTACGCCACCGGGCGATCAATATCCGACAATAATTAGCGCTCGCGTCAGCGTAGCCTGACCTCAGTTTTGCTGATGAGGTCACTATGGAACTGCTTACCACTCTCTTCCCACCTGCGTTTTTGGCTCTCGCGCTGGCGCATTTTGTCGCCCTGCTCAGCCCCGGCCCGGATTTCTTTCTGCTGATGGGGTTCGCCGCCCGCTATCGTCTGCGCGGCAGTGCCGGATTATGCGTGGGGATCGCCGCGGGCAACGGGCTGTACATCCTGCTGGTCATCGTTGGCTCGAGTGCGCTGCGCCAGTTCACGCCGCTTTTTAGCGCCATTGAACTCCTGGGCGCACTGTATCTGCTTTGGATTGGCTGGCATCTGGTGCGCAGCCAGCCTGGAACGCTTGCTCTCAATCACACCGAATCGGCCTGTCCTGGCTGGCGCAGACAGCTTCTCCTCGGGCTGGGTTCGGCGGTGTTAAACCCGAAAAACGCACTGTTTTATCTGGCGCTGATGACCGCGCTGCTCGGGCCGGACGTGACGCTGCTTCAGCAATCGGTCAGCGGGATCTGGATGGTCACGGTGGTGCTGGTGTGGGATCTGGCGGTGGTAATGTTTATCGCCCTGCCCAGCGTACAACGGCGGTTGAGCAACAATATCTGGAAAATCGAGCGCCTGGCGGGCGTCGTGCTGATGGTGTTTGGTGCAGGGATCCTGTGGCGATTTTTCACCTCAGTCTGATGCGGGGACAACGCCGGGTGGCGGCTTCGCCTGATCTGGGAAACACACATCGTAGCCCCGGTAAGCACAGCGCCACCGGGGCAAAATGCCCGTCCCCTTGCCCCTTCGCCTTTTCTCCCTCTATTCTTAACCCTATGGAAAAACTCGCTGAACTCAAACGCGCCAAGCTTCTGGCGCTGTCGCTGCTGCTGGTTGCCGCCGCGACCTTTATCGCCACCCTCTTCCTGCCGCAGACCTTCTGGGTGCGGGGGGTAAAGGCCATTGCCGAAGCAGCCATGGTCGGTGCACTGGCAGACTGGTTTGCCGTGGTGGCCCTGTTCCGCCGGGTGCCGATCCCGTTCATTTCACGGCATACGGCGATTATCCCGCGCAATAAAGATCGGATTGGCGACAATCTCGGCCAGTTCGTGCAGGAAAAATTCCTTGATACCCAGTCGCTGGTAGCGCTCATCCGCCAGCACGAACCGGCGTTGCTCATCGGCAACTGGTTCAGCAAGCCGGATAACGCCCAGCGCGTCGGGCAGCACATCATGCAGGTGATGAGCGGTTTCCTCGAGCTGACCGATGACGGTCGCATTCAACGCATGCTTAAGCGGGCGGTACATAAGGCGCTGGATAAGGTCGATTTCAGTGAAACCAGCGCCGCCATGCTGGAGAGCATGACCAAAAACGACCGTCACCAGGTGCTGCTGGACGCGGTGATTAATCGCCTGATCACGCTTCTGCAGCGCGACAGCACCCGCGACTTTATCGCCGCGCAAATCGTTCAATGGCTGAAGACCGAGCACCCGCGCAAGGCGATGATTTTGCCCACCGAGTGGCTGGGAGATCAGAGCGCCGAGCTGGTCTCGAATGCGGTGAATGCCATTCTGGATGACGTCAGCCACGACCGCACCCACCAGATCCGTCAGGCCTTCGATCGCGCGGTGCTGAAGCTGGTGGACAATCTGAAAAACGATCCGGAAACCGCGGCCAAAGCCGAGAACATTAAAGAATATCTGAAGAACGACGAGGCCTTTAACCGCTATCTGGGCGAAATGTGGGGCGACCTGCGTCAGTGGCTGAAAGCGGACATGCAGAGCGACGACTCCCGCGTCAAACAGCGCCTCGCCAATGCCGGGCTGTGGTTTGGTGAGACCTTGGTGGCGGATATCAACCTGCGTGCCTCGCTGAATGAACACCTGGAGCAGGCTGCTCATCGGGTGGCACCGGATTTTGCCCGGTTCCTCACCCGTCACATCAGCGACACGGTTAAAGGCTGGGATGCCAAAGATATGTCCCGGCAGATTGAGCTGAACATCGGCAAGGATCTGCAGTTTATCCGCGTTAACGGTACCCTGGTGGGCGGCACCATCGGGCTGATTCTGTTCCTGCTCTCACAACTGCCCGATGTGCTGCCACTGCTTACCCGGTAATAGAATCAGGTATTGCGGATCACGTAGCGCGTCGGCGCAAAGCAGTTGAGGAACATGTGCATCAGGAACACCACCGTCAGGGTCGCCACCAGCGCCACCGTCACCGAAACGATGCGGTAGAGATCGCTGAACACCAGGTCGCCGTCCGGGTGCATATTCTGGCCGAACATGATCCCGATGGTGGTGATGCTGGCAAACCCGACGCCGGCACCCACCTTCTCCATCACGTGCAGACGCGCGCCAAACGCCAGCCCAAGGCCAATCAGCGGCATCATCAACAGCATGTGGCTGCTGTGATCGTACAGCACCAGCTGCACCAGCAGAATGTACAGGCAGCCGATCACCACCCCGACCACGCGCCACAGGGAGCTCATCACTGCCCCGCGATAATGCATCGGGAAGAGGATCAGGATCCCCGCCATCAGCGCCGACAGCGAATCGCTGAGATCGCTTATCTGGAACACGACAAAAATCAGCGTCGCCACCGTCCCGGAGAGCAGCGACTCATGGCGCACGCGGGCGGCATCTTTCTCCAGACGCGGCGGCGGCGTGCGCGGCTCGACGTCTGGCAGCAGATAGTGCATCAGCGCGCTCAGGCACACCGCCATCACGCTAGCTTCAAGGTTCGAGAACAACAGCGTGTGCCAGTTGGTGGTGGGATAGCTCATAAAGTTGAGCATGGTGCTTTGACACACGACCCCCATTGAGCCAAACAGAAACAGCGGCCCCTGGCTCATAAAGCGAAAACGCATCACATACAGGCCAAACACCACCAGCGTCATGATCACCGGCCACTGAGCCAGATAGCCGATAATAAACACCATTTCGATGCAGTTCAGCGCAGAACTGAATACAAACTGTTTTGCGATGTGACGGTTAAATACTGGCACCAGCGACAGCAGCATGATCGGGTAGATCACGAAGAAGACGCCGTAACTGGTGCTGTAAAAACTCGACACGCTCAGGGCAATCATCCCGGCAAACACGATGCGCAACGTCTGGCGAAAGTCGTTGGCGGTGTAGACGATGTTGCCGTGCGGGGTAAAGACCCGCGCCAGGGTATTAATAGACATGATGATCAATAGACATAGTGCAGCAGGCTGACGAGGTGGATCTGCATCCCGGAGAAGAAGCGGGCAAACGGACCTTCGCTGTTATAGAGCTGTACGGTAGCGCGCGCGCCCGTCGGGAGGTGCTTCGGCAGGGGTTCATCCAGCGCCACATGGATGCGCATACGTTGCGCGTCACGCACCCAGCGGTTGGAGGTTTCCGGCTCCGAGAGTTGGCCGTTGACCGCCTCCTGTCCCGCTAAAATACCGGCATCGCTGCTGGTGACATGGGCGCGGAACACGCGGCCCGGGAAGGCGTCAAACACGACCGCGGCATCGGTGTTCTGGTGGGTATGGCGCAGGCTCTTTTCGCGGAAATCGGCGACGATATCGCTCTGATTGTTCACCAGCGCCAGCGCCGCCGAGCCGGAGGCGGCATAAAAACCGGGGCTAAGCTGGACGTTGCTGACCGTGGCCGTCGGCTTCGGCGTAGATCTTCGTCCAGCCGAGATTGAGTTCAGCCTCATCCAGCGCGTTGCGGTATTTTTGCAGCGTCACGTTACGCTTTTCATCCCGCTCGCCGCGCTCAATGCGCAGCTGGTGGATGCTGGCAGTCAGATTGGCGACGCTCTGCTCGCTGCTCTGCCAGGTGGTGCGGACTTTATCCAGATCCGCACGCGAGACGTTCTGCAGGGTGCTGAGTTTCTGATAGCGATCGAAAGTCACTTTGTCGTTGCGGGCGGTAAGTTCGGCGGTTTTCAGGCTGGCCTGGGCCGCCACGATCTGCGCATCCAGCTGCTCATTGGCGAGCCGTGCCTGTTGCAGGGCAATCTCTGCGGCCTCTACCTTATTGCGAAACGGCGTAGGGTCGAGTTCAAACAGCAGATCGCCCTTCTTCACCTGGCTGTTGTTGTGCACATGCACCGCCGCCACATAGCCGGAGACGCGCGCCGAAACGGGCGTCACCACGCGCATCACCGTGGCGTCCGGCGTCAGCGGGATCCAGATATCCGCGACAATAAAATAGACAAACATTAGCAGGAAAGAGGCAATACTCACCCTTACCCAGCGGGCAAACTTTTGTTCAGGGGTCATGATTATTTGATCTTGTTATCTTCTTCGCGGATTGTCCGCAAATTGCAGGCGATTTGATTAAGTGTGGCGCTGAAAATCTCGAGATGGGTCCGGGGGCGACATTCTGCGATACCCGTTCCTGGAACGTTTCGATAACCTGGGTCAGCGTTTTCAGCACCGCGTTCCCCTCGGGGTGTGAGCCTCAGCAGCCGGATGCGCTTGTCGTAAGGCGAAGTAGTGCGCAGCAGATAGCCCTGCTTTTCCAGCTGTGAAAGGGTGCGCATTAGCGGCGGCAGTTCAATACCCTGCACCTCCGCCAGTTCGCTTACCGAGACGTTATCCCCCAACTGTTTCAGCTGCATCATTACCGTCCAGCTTGACTGGGTTAACCCTGTCTCGAGAATGGCGTCGTCAATCACCGCGCGCCACTGACGCACAATCATTGCCATTCGCATGCCCATGGGCCGACGGCAGAACAGATCTTCTTCACGCATGGGGGATCCTCGCTTCACACGCTGCGAAGATAATAGTTATCAGGGTAAGTATCAAGAAACGAGGAGGTTAAGAGCAGGAATTGCGAAAGCGGGCCAGCGAGGCCTCGCCCGTCTTACCTGACTGTAAATGTGCTGCTGACTGAGGAGATAATTTTCAATGGCGATCCATTCCGTCAGGCGTTTATAGAGATGCAGCATCGCCATCGGGAACAGGCTGTGGAGTTCCTGATGGGCATTGAGTTCCGCTAGCGACGTGCCGGGGTTAGTGAACGGCACATTGGCCAGCCGTAACAGATCGAAGTAATCCATACGTAAAAGCTTAGGGAAACTCTCCTGGGTGATGGTGCACAGACATTCCTGGTAGATCCGGCGCTGCTTCTCTTCGTTATCGTCATTCTCGATCAGGATTAAGAGCGCTTTTTCCAGGCTCTTTTGTGCAGCGATCATTTTTTCCATACAGTTCTCTGACAGCATCAAACACGTTGATCAAATTTTTTATACAACCCGGTCAAATTGGTCACGGCGAACTTGCGGTAAATATTACGCCGATGATGGCTGACGGTTTTTCCGGTCACATCCAGGTAGCGGGTGATCTCTTTATTCTTTTTCCCCGACACAATATACGGCAGCAGCATGGTTTCCATGCGGGTGAGCCGCTGTTCTTTTTCAAGATGATGCCAGCGCGCGTTTTTAAAAATCGTGACCGGCTGATCTTCCTGTGCCAGATGGACAAGACAGGCGCGTAATTTGGTTACGGCACTTTTACAATCGATGGTGTAATCGGCGATGGTATTTATTAAAATATTTTCAATCGTACTTTCGTAGCACACATCCCGGGTAATAAAAATAAAATAACGTTGTTCATAGCGATTTTTAATATCCAGCAACGTATTTAATACCTTGATATCAGACTCACCATAATCGACAACAATGGCTTTTGTACGGACAAGTTCCTCTTTTGTCGCTTTTTTAATGTCATCAAGATACAGCACCCGCTGAAAGGATGGCGCCTCCGTCATTAGCTGCTCAACCAGCACGGCAAAGCCCTGCTGAAAATATCTACAGGATGTTAATACTATAATCATTGCCTATATCCTTATCATCACTGTGGATTCGTTCATAATCATCGAGAATGTATTAATTTTCAATTAACAGTTTCCGGGGGATTGTAGGAATATTCTCAGGCCATGAGGGACACTTTGTGCGGTTGCTCGCAAAAACGCATATTTGAAGGCATTATTCGTCTGTTATTACAGTGAGAAACTCCACCCAATAAGATTAATCCAATCGAAGGAAGATCAATCTGACCTTCGCGTTTATTTTCTTTTGATATGCTGCGAAATGTAACCAAGGATTAAACGATGTATGCGTTTTTATATTCGTCACTGCGAAATAAAATCATTACGCACTATAGAAGGATTTTTATATGAATAATTCTTTTCGATTGACGCGCCTGGCTGCCAGTATGAGCTTACTTTTTGGCAGCGGCTTAATATTGTCACCGGCGACACCGATCAGACAATGAACGCCACCTGGTCGCTTAACTTCTAAAACAAATAAGCCGCATACGCTGTATGCGGCTTTCTTTCTGGCAGGACGGTAATTAATTTATCACGCCCTGCGAATGACGTTGGGTTCCGTTTTCCCTTCATAAAATAATAAACGGAGGTTTCCTCAGCGGCTAAAATGCTGGCAAATGGCACGTCTGCCGGACGCAGTCACCACCACGTCGCGGAACCCCGCCACCCGCTGGATCCAGCCTTTGGTATCCATATGCACCAGCAGCGCCGCGCCTGCCTCACCGCCCAGATGAAACCGCCGCTCGCTCCAGTCCAGACAGGCGCAGCAGGCTTTTCGTCGGGTTCTTGCATTCAATACAATGCCCAGAGACAGGAACGCCTCGCGCCCGCTCAGGGTGAGGGCCGACCCATCTGCCACCAGCCAGCCCTCCGCCTGCATAAAGTCATATATCTGTACCGCGACCGTGCCCGCCAGATGGTCATAGCAGGTACGGGCGTGGCGCATCGATTCCGGTGCCGTCGTCTCCGGCGGGGTAATGCGCCCCCAGGACATCCCCATCATCTGCTCCACCAGCTCCGCAACCTCATGCCCTGCCAGCCGATAGTAGCGATGCCTGCCCTGAGACAGGCAGGTGATCAGCCGCCCCTCCATCAGCCGGGTAAGATGCCCGCTGGCGGTAGAGGGCGCCACATCCGCCACGGCGCTGAGTTCTGTGGCGGTCCACGCCCGGCCGTCCATCATGGCGCAGAGCATTTTCACCCGGGAAGGATCGGCCATCGTTGCGGCGACTGCCGCCACGGCCAGCTCCAGCGCGGTGCTGTTATCGGGAGGTAAACGGGTCTTTAGCATAGGCTGCCCACGGCGCAGTGATCTCTGCCGCCAGCTTATCATTATCCGTCAGCAGAATAAGGTGGTTCGCATGATCGCTGTATTGGGTCAGGATGGACACCCCCTGCGCGGCCAGCGCGGCGGCAATCTCCCCCAGCTCGCCGGGACGTTCCTGTTTCAGCTTACGGATAAGCGGTTTACGCACCGCCAGCACGTTAAACCCGCCATCCAGCAACACGGTCCGGGCTTTATCGCCCTCCTCCACCAGAAAATGCGCCTCCACGCCAAAGACGCCGCCGCCCTCCAGCCCCACGCCATGCTGCCCCAGCAGCTGACCAAAGCGCGCCAGCTCGCCGGGTGTAGGGTTGAACATCACATGAACGTCATACATGGGCCTCTCCTCCGGTTTCTGAAGCGTATTCCCGCACCACCTGCGCAACCCGAATACGGTAGCAGGCAAATATCGACGCCCGCCCTTCGGGCCTGCGCGGCCTGGTGAAACACGTTTTGCTTCCAGCGCTGAACAGCCTCCTCATCCCGCCACCACGAGAGGGAGAGGATTTGCCCTCGGTGGTCAGGCTCTGAAAACGTTCGATATCGATAAAGCCGTCGATGTCCGCCAGCAGCGGTTTTAGCTCAGCGGCCAGTTGCAGATAACGCGCCTGATGCGCGGGCTGCGCTTTGGCTTCAAACAGGACTGCAATCATGAGGATCTCTCCGTTGTGAGGTTACGGAGAGCATGAAGGAAACAAAAACGTGATGCTTCGGTGAGGAGCGAAATATGGGGTGACGTTTGAACGACGTGCCCGGCAGTACGCCGGGCGGTTTTAGCCAAGGAGCGACTTCGGCTCCATAAACGCCCTTATCCCCCACGCGCCATCTCGCGCCCGACGCCGGAGTGTTTGAACCCGCCAAAAGGGGCTTGCGGCTCATGGGCGAGGGTGTTGACCAGCACGCGGCCAGACTGGATCTGCTGCGCCACCCGCCGGGCGCGTTCCGCGTCACCGCCCAGCACCAGCGCACTCAGGCCGTAATCGGTGTCGTTGGCAATGGCAATGGCCTCTGCCTCGTCGCGGTAGGGGGATCACGCACAGTACCGGACCAAAATCTCGTCCCGGGCGATCGCCATCTGGTTATGCACATCGGTAAACAGCGTCGGACGGACAAACCAGCCGTCCCGGGTTCCCTCTGGCCGGCCTTCGCCCCCCGCCAGCAGACGAGCACCCTCCTCCTGCCCTTTGCGGATATAGCCCTGCACCCGCTGCCACTGTTTTTTCGCTCACCATCGGGCCAACCTCGGTGGTGCTGTCACGCGGATCGCCGGATTTCACCGCCGCGATGGCCCGGGCCAGCGCCTGCTCGATTTCAGCCTGCCGCGACTGCGGCACCAGGATGCGCGTACCGGCCACGCACGCCTGCCCGCTGTTCATCAACCCGGCCTGCACCGCCAGCGAAACGGCCTGGTCGAGATCGGCATCGTCAAGAATGAGGGTCGGGGATTTTCCGCCCAGCTCCAGGGTGACGCGGGTAAAGTTCTCCGCCGCGTTGCGCCAGGATCGCTTTGCCGGTCTGCGTGGAACCGGTAAAGGATATTTTAGCCACGTCAGGGTGACGGCTGATGGTCTCACCTACCCTGTCGCCGCGCCCGGTGACGATATTAAACACCCCCGGCGGCAGGTCTGCGGCATGCAAAGCCTCGGTTACAATCTGCGTCTGCAAAGCGCTCATCTCGCTGGGCTTGATCACCGCGGTGCAGCCTGCCGCCAGCGCGGCCGCCAGCTTGCCGCAGATAAAACCCGCGTCGCTGTTCCACGGGGTAATAAGTCCGGCGACACCCAGCGGGGTCATCTCGACCCTGGCCGCACCGGCGACGGCGGTAAATTCAAAGGTCTCCAGCGCCGCGATGGCCTGGGCAATCACCTCTGTCGGATAGCTTGCCATCCACGCCGAGCGCGACGCGGGCGCGCCGTACTCTTCAATTACCGCCTCCAGCAGATCGTCATGACGGGCCGCCACCGCAGCCTGCATCCGTCGCAGGGCAGCGATACGCTCCTGCTTCGTGGTTCTGGCCCACGCCGGAAACGCCGCTTTGGCGGCAGCAATGGCGCGCTCTGCATCGACTTCATCAGCAAGACGCACCTGTCCTGTCACCCGGGCCGTCGCCGGGTTATAGAGATCAAAACGCTCGGTGCCGTGTGGGGTGACAAATTCACCGTTGATAGAGATCTGTTCGATATAGTGCATAAAAACCTCCTCAGGCTGGATGAACCCAGTCTGGCATACCTTCTCCGTTGCGATAATCCACGCTATGCTGCAAAGGTTGTTTCGATTTTCAGGATAATCTAATGCACCGTTCAGGACTGATCGAGCTGGAAGTGGTGATGGCCGTGGTACGTCGCGGCAGCTTTCGCGCCGCCGCCCAGGAGCTGGGGATGTCGGCCACCGCCGTGAGCAACGCCGTTGCCGGGCTGGAAAGCCGCCTGCAAACCCGTCTGTTTAACCGCACCACCCGCAGCGTGGGGCTTACCGACGCCGGGCAACGCTATGTGGCGCGGATCGGCCCGGCGTTGCAGGAAATCCGTCAGGCCGATGAAGAGATCCACAGCGATACCGATGAGCCTGCTGGCACCCTGCGCCTGAACGTTCCCAACAATGTCGGCACCCTGTTCCTGGATGCGCTGCTGATCGACTACATGATCCGCTACCCGAAAATGCGCGTCGAAGCGGTAAGCGAAGCGCGGATGATCGATATCGTGGCAGAGGGTTACGACGCGGGCGTTCGCCTGGCGGAGTCCGTCCCGCAGGACATGATCGCCGTGCCGCTGACCCCCGATATTCGCCAGGTCGTCACCGCCACGCCGGACTATTTTTAACCCGTTACGGCATACGCAAACCCGGACGATCTGCTGCATCACCAGGGGATCGGCATGCGGATGGCCCACGGCGGGATCTATCGCTGGAGCTGGCGCGACGTGGGGAGCAGGTAGCCCTGCGGTGCCGCCGCGCTTTGCCACCTCGGATCTGTTCGCCTCGATCCGGGCGGTGAAAGCGGGTCTGGGGGTAGGATTTTACCGGAACTCTATATTCAGCAGGAGCTGCAAAGCGGGGGAACTGGTGAGCGTACTGGAGGAGTGGTCGCAGCCCTTTGCCGGGCTGCGCCTCTACTATCCCGGGCATCGCCACGTCCCGCCGGGGTTGCGGGCGCTGGTGGCGATGATCCGCGGAGCGCGGTCTTATTCGAGATTAGCTTTGTTCAGGCCGTAGGCGCTATCCAGCGAGCCGGGTGCCATACGGGAGGTGATCCCCAGGCGGTTCCAGGCGTTGATCGCCACGATCGCAAAGTTCAGCTCGGAGATCTCAATGTCCGAATAGTGTTCCGCCACGCTGCGGTAGAGCACGTCGCTGACGCCGTGCGGCCCAATCTGGGTCAGCGCTTCGGTGAAGGCCAGCGCCGCTTTTTCACGGGCGCTGAACAGCGGTGACTCACGCCATGCGGCCAGATGGTACAGGCGCAGCTCGCGCTCCCCGGCAATTTTGGCCTCTTTCGAATGCATATCCAGACAGAAGGTGCAGCCGTTGAGCTGGGAGACACGGATGTCGATCAGGTGCTTGAGCGCCGGGTCGATGGAGGTCTGGCCCACCGCCATGCTCAGGTCGGACAGCGCTTTAGCGAGGGCAGGTGTGGCTTTATGGTGGTTAACGCGAGTGCTCATTGTCTTTCCTCTTGATGTGCGGCATATGAAATGCGATGGGGCAAATTTACGCCGTTCATGACATAGTAAAAAGATACAAAAAGCGCGAAACGAGGTAGGACATGAAGCCGGGCTATCACCAGATTTATACCCGCTACCGGGACAACATTACCCGCGGCATCCTCAAGCCCGGCGACAAGGTGCCCGCCATCCGCGTGCTGGCGGAAGAGTTGAAGGTGGCGCGCAAAACGGTGGAAACCGCCTATGCCATTCTCACCGGCGAAGGCTATCTGGTGAGCCAGGGCGCGCGCGGCACGCGGGTGAACCCGTATTTAACTCTCCCCGTCACGCCACCGCCCCCTGCCGACCCGCTGACCGGTGCATTGCCTGAATCGCTGGTCAGCCAGCGCGAACGCAGCGGTTTTTTGCGCCCCGGCATCCCGGCGCTGGACAGTTTCCCGTACAAGAAATGGCTGCTGCTGGCGGGCCAGGCGGTGCGCGCCATGCGCCAGGAGGAGATGCTCAGTCCGCCGGTGATGGGCTGGACACCCCTGCGTCAGGCCATCGCCAGCTACCTGAATATTTCCCGCGGGTTGTCCTGCACCCCGGAGCAGGTGCTGATCACCAGCGGCTACAGCGGCAGCCTGCGGCTGATCCTCGATACCCTTGCCAGCCGCAACGATAAGGTGGTGTTTGAAGATCCGGGCTATTTTATGGGCCAGCAATTGCTCCGGCGTATCGTTCCGCGCCTGCACACCGTGCCGGTGGATCGTTCAGGCATGGACACCGACTATCTGTTGCACCACCACCCCGACGCCCGTTTCGTTATCGTCACCCTTCACACCAAAGCCCGCTGGCGGTGACGCTGTCGTTACCCCGCAGGCAGCAACTGCTCGACTGGGCCGGGCAGAATGACGCCTGGATCATCGAAGATGATTACGACGGCGAATTTCACTACACCCGCAAGGTGCTGCCGTCGCTGAAAAGCCTCGATCGTCAGGATCGGGTGATCTACATGGGCACCTTCAGCAAAACCGTGATGCCGTCGCTGCGTCTCGGCTACGTGGTGATGCCCGCCAGCACGGTGTCGGCCTTTAACGATACCGCCGATCTGCTCGCCAGTGGCCAGCCGGTGCTGACGCAAAAGATCCTGACCGCCTTCATCAACGACGGCCACTTCTTCCGCCATCTGAAAAAGATGCGCGCCCTGTACCAGCAGCGGCGCGACTGGATGATCGCCGCCCTGCATGAGGTCTACGGGGAGCGGTTTTTCACCGAGCAGAACGACGGTGGGATGCATATTGTGGCGTTTTTAACCAAAGGCAGCTGCGACCGGGAGATTGCCCACTGCTGGCAACAGCAGCAGTTGCAGGTGAATGCCCTGTCGGCGTGGTACAGCGGGTCGGGCAAACGCTATGGGCTGGTGATGGGGTATAACAACGTGCGCAGCTACGACGAGGCCGTTGCGCTACTCACGCGGCCAAAAAGCCAAACCTGCGATCTTCTGAAATAGCAACCCCCTGATTTTGCACTACAAAAAGCCGTTATCAGACAATCATTAAGGTATGAATTACCGTCACGGTCTTTATAATCGACGCGCTAAATTACATGTTTAAGGACAAAAAAATGAAATCACTTCTGGGATTCGATTATCTGTTAACACCGCGCGTACTGGTCTTCTTCTACTGGATCGTCATGCTGTTTATTCTGCTCGGCGGCATCTACTCCATGTTTACCGAGCATCTTATTACCGGCTTTTTCGGCATGCTGTTCAGCCTGATCGGCACCCGCGTGATGTTCGAGCTGATCATGGTCGCGTTTAAAAATAACGAATATCTGCGCCGTATTGCCGAGAACACCGGGAAATCCACCGTAGAGTAACGCCACAGCACACTCTGTAGGCCCGGTAGCGTAGCGCCACCGGGCAATCCGCTACATATCAAATCGTGACAGCCCGACATCCTTCAGCTGCTCATCGCTCATCTGGCGTAAAATGCGGCGCGTGCGGTTGATGCGATACCATCTTTTCACTGCCCGTCCCATCCAGATAAACACCGCAAACGGCCTTTTTGCCCGGTTTTCATAAAATTCCATGATGCGCTCCTCACCTTGTCAGTGGGGTTATCATCATGGAGATCGGGGTGGACAATACAGATTCAAAAACAACTTTTTGTTTAACATACAGATCCGCTAAAACAGTATCTGAATGCCGTTTTTTGCGGCAATCTGTACTGGTTTTTAGATCTGTATGGCGACAACCAAGGATACAGCATGACGCGTTACCAACATCTGGCCAATCTCCTGGCACAACGCATTGAACAAGGGCTGTATCGCAGTGGGGAGCGTTTACCCTCGGTGCGCGCCCTGAGCCAGGAGCATGGCGTTAGCATCAGCACCATACAGCAGGCCTATCAGATCCTCGAAAACCCTCCAGTTGATTACCCCCCAGCCGCGCTCCGGCTATTTTGTCTCTTCACGCAAAGCACAGCCGCCCGTTCCGGCGATGACCCGCCCTGTTCAGCGTCCGGTAGAGGTGACCCAGTGGGAATGAGGTGATGATGCTCCTCGATGCCCGCGCCGATAAAGAAATGATCTCTTTTGGCGGCGGTTCGCCGGATCTGAACCAGCCGAGCCTGAAACCCTTGTGGCGCGAGATGAGCCGCATCGCCCAGCACCATCCCGGAGAAATGCTGAAGCTACGACGTGCTGGAGGGGCGACAGGAGCTGCGCGAGCAGATCGCCCGCCTGATGCTGGACGGCGGCTCGACGGTGGCGGCAAACGAGATTGTGATCACCAACGGCTGTCACGGGGCGCTGTCGCTGGCGCTGCTGTCGGTGTGCCAGCCGGGGGATATTGTGGCGGTGGAGTCGCCGTCGTTCCACGGCACCATGCAGATGCTGCGTGGGTTTAATATCAAGGCGATTGAGATCCCCACCGATCCGCAGACCGGGATCAGCATCGAAGCGCTGGAGCTGGCCCTGGAGCAGTGGCCGATTAAAGCGGTGATCCTGGTGCCCAATTGTAATAACCCGCTTGGGTTTATCATGCCGGGAGGCGCGTAAACGTCAGGTGCTGGCCCTGGCCCAGCGCCACGATATTGTCATCGTCGAGGATGATATTTATGGCGAGGCTGGCGGCGGACTACCCGCGCCCGCGCACCATCCACTCGTTTGATATCGACGGCCGCGTCCTGCTGTGCAGCTCCTTCACCAAAACCGTGGCCCCCGGGCTGCGCGTCGGCTGGATTGTGCCGGGCCGTTATTACGACCGGGGTGATGCACATGAAATATGCCGCGGGGTGGGTTTAACGTGCCGGGTACGCAGATGGCGGTCGCCGCGTTTATTCGGGATGGTCATTACCCATCGCCACGTGCGCCGTATGCGACAGATTTATCAGCAAAATATGGAGCGCTACACGTGCTGGGTGCGGCAGTATTTCCCGGCAGAGATCTGCGTTACGCGTCCGCAGGGCAGTTTTTTGCTGTGGGTGGAGCTACCGGAGAAGGTGGACATGGTATGCGTCAGCAAGCAGCTGAGTCGCCTGAAGATCCAGGCCGCGGCGGGATCGCTGTTTTCGGCCTCAGGGAAGTATCGCAACTGTCTGCGGATTAACGTGGCCTTGCCACCGACCGAGAAGAACCGCGAGGCGTTAAAGAAGATGGGCGAGGCGATTCATATTGCGATGGAGGCGTAGTGCGGCGAAGTACGGCGTAGTGCGGTATCGTGGGGCCTGATGCCCTCTCCCACAGGGAGAGGGAAAAACCCAGGCCCGGTCAGCGTCGCGCCACCGGGCAATGTCAGCTTAAAACTTCCAGGACACGCTGCCGACGATGCTGCGCTCGGCACCAAAGTAGCAGTATGAGAGCGAGTTACAGGCCGCCACGTAGCTTTCGTCCGTCAGGTTGTTGACGTTCAGTTGCGCGCTTACCCCTGTCAGCCCGACCTTCGACAGATCATAGCCTACCGCCAGATCCACCAGCGTGTATGACGGCAGCGTATGGGTGTTCATGCGGTCGCTGGTCACGCCATTGACGTAACGCACGCCCGATCCCACCGTCAGGCCATCAAGCGGCCCGGTTTTGACGTCATAGCTGAGCCAGCCGCTGGCCATATTGCGCGGCGCATAGACCGCACGCTTGCCCTCTTCCTCCGGGCTGCTCTTCTTGTAGCGGATGTCGGTATAGGTATAGGCCGCCTGCAGACGCAGGTTGTCGGTCAGTTGACCCACCGCTTCCAGCTCGACCCCTTCAGACTCGATCTCTCCGATAGAGCGGTACGGATCGGTCGGCTCCTCTTTGGTGGCGATATTTTTTTGGTTGATGCGGAACACCGAGGCGCTGAACTGGCTGTTCATTCCTTCCGGCTCAAACTTCACGCCCGCTTCCCACTGCTTGCCTTTCATTGGATCCAGCAGATCGCCATTGGCATCGGCAAAGCTGGTCGGGGTAAAGGCGGTGGAGTAGCTGATGTACGGCGCGATACCGTTATCAAACAGGTATAACAGCGCCGCACGGCTGCTGAAGTTGTTCTTGTCCAGATCGCTGCGGGTATCGTTCAGCTTGTCGATGTTCGAGACCTTCACCTGATCGTAGCGACCGCCCAGGGTCAGACGCCAGCGATCCAGCGAGAGCTGATCCTGCAGGTAGTAGCCCGTCTGGCGCAGCTTGTGCTTCTCCTGGCTGTACATGGTGATGTAATCCGGCTTCGCGCCGTACACCGGGTGGAAGGCGTCGATAGGCGGGAAGCCGCCGTAGTAGCCGGTGGTGTCGTTGCTGCGATCCTGATAATCGAGGCCGATCAGCACCCGGTGGTTCACTGCCCAGGTATCGAAGCTGCCGTCGATCTGGTTATCCAGGGTGATGGCATCCATCTTCTCGTCCGAGCCGGAATACCCGCGGTTAAGCTCGGTTTCGTTCAGCCAGCCAGCGGCATAGACCTGATTCAGCTCCACTTTGGTATGCAGATAGCGCAGCTTCTGGCGCACGGACCAGCCGCTGTCAAACATATGCTCAATGTTGTAGCCGACCATGTTCTCGCGACGATCGTACTTATCGTAATCGTCCTCGCCTTCGAAGAAGGTATTGGAGATCATTTTGCCATCGTGTGGCACCACGGTGCCGTCGTATGGCAGGCCGGAGTGGCTACCGCCCTCGGGGTCGCGGTGCAGATAGGCCATCAGATCCAGACGGGTGTTATCGGTGATGCGCCAGGTCAGGCTCGGCATCAGCGCGTAACGCTCTTCCTTCAGCGGATCAAACTGGGAATCGGCATAGCGGGTCATACCGCTCAGACGCGCCGCCACGCGGTCGTTGTCGTCCAGCGCACCGGTAACATCAAACATCGCCCCGCGCTGATCGTTATTCCCGGCGAACAGCTTGATCTCGCCGCCCGGATCGAACGACGGTTTACGCGAGGTGAGCGCCACAATCCCGCCCGGTGAGGAACGGCCATACAGCACCGACGCCGGGCCGCGCACCACTTCGATATTCTCCAGGAACCACGGGTCAACCACCAGCGAGCTGTGAGAGTTGGTGTCCCCCATCATCTTCAGCCCGTCGAGATAGACGTTATCCAGACTGCCGTCCGAGAAGCCGCGCAGCACAATGTAGTCAAAGCGGTTTGAAGCGCCGATCTGGTTGCTGTAAACCCCCTGGCGTGTAGCTCACCGCCTGACGCACGCTGGTGGCGCCCTGCTCTTCGAACTGCTCGCGGGTGACGATAGACACCGCCTGCGGGGTCTCGATATCCGGGGTCGCCAGCTTGGTGGCACCACTCTGCCATCTGCGAGGTTACTACCACAGTTTCGGTTTTCGGCGTCTCCTGCGCCATCAGAGGGAGTGCGACGCTCCCGGTAACCCATCCCACCAGCAGTGCCAGCCGCGTTTTAGCGAACATGAAAATCTCCAAAGGCATTTCTAATTGTTAATAAGAATTATTACCTTTTTCATTTCGAAGATAGCTATGCGCGCCGCCAGAGTACGTATGCGCAATGCCAAACCGCACAAAAGGCGTTGGCGAATGGGGAAAGCGGATTAACGGTCGCTGCGCACCGCGCCGGGACAGACGCCGTAGCGACGACGAAAGGCGGTGGCAAAGTTAGTGGCATGCTGATAGCCCGACATCCACGCTGCCTGCTGCACGCTGTGGCCTTCCAGCAGATAGCGGCGCGCCAGACTAAGACGGCAGTCGCGCAGGTAGTCGAACACCGTACAGCCGTAGGCCTGGCGGAACTTGCTGCGCAGGCTGCTGGGGCTCATCGCCGCCCGGGCGGCCAGCTGAGCGAGGGTGTAGTCCTGCTCCGGGGACTGTGCCAGCAGATGACGGATCTGTTCCAGGCGGGCGTGCTCGCCGCCGGTGGTGCCAGGCAGCGCCGTGCCCTGCTGCTCCCGCAGGTGCAGACCATGGCCCAGCAGCTGATACATCACCCCTTCCAGTAACAGCTGGCGCGACAGACTGCTGCGCTCGCGCTGCCGGGCATGCTGAATACCGGCCAGCACAAAATCCGGCACCTGCCAGACAAAGGTGGGCGCATTGAGTTTCTCCCACTGCTCCAGCAGCGAGGCGAGCAGGCTTTCACGGCGGGCATCGTCGGGGGTAAACGCCAAAGGAGAGGGTTTTCAGGGCGATATCGGCATCATGACGGGCAGACATGGCCTGCTGTTCGCTGAGACTGGCGCTAAACGCCATGCCGGGCCGCACCGAGTAGACTTCGCCGCTGAGGGTCAGAGTTACGCAGCCTTCCAGCACCACCAGTACATATAGGGGGCTGCTGTGGCGGGAGGTCGTTTCATAGGGTTGCAGCACGCGCACGTCGGAATGGGTTAACGAGATGCCGGACGGCAGGATCATCTCTTCGACATTGCCGTGCAGAACGGGGGCTGGTGTTGGCACTGGTATCCGTCAGCAGAGGGAAGCGATAGTCGATACCGTAGCGCTCGCCAAACACCTTAAAGTCTGCCACGGAAAAGGTTTTTTTCGTTGCAGCGGTGGGATTATGGAGCGTTGTGTTGGACATACCTGCGCCTGGAGGAAGCTATTAAAAATAAAACAGTATCACTCCTTTAACGCAGCGGCAATGCGGCTATATTCCGCTTCGCTTAAAACGTATTTAAACGCTGGCATAACACCAGCGTTTAAATATTATTTTATGGCAATGCTGTTAAATCACGCCTCTTGCCAGGCGGCAAAGGTCTCTTCATGATTTTTATTCAGCACGACTTTATTTGCCGTCAATTTTATCGACCCACTCCAGCGGAATATAATGGTGTTTGCCGCCAGACTCGGAATCGTTTTTTGCCAGCTTAATTACGCTCGCCGTCAAGATGGTCAACTGTACCGACGTGGTGACCGCAGCTTGCAACAACCGGAGCATGTTCCTTGATTTCACTCTTGTTTACCATAATTAATTCTCCTCATCAGGTTTCTACGGGTTGTGTCACGAAACTAACTGTAGACCATAAATAATTTATTTACCGCCTCATTAGCATTTCGAAACATATTTCCCGGCACGTTTAAAGAACAAGCGAAATATATAAGAATGCGCCTATAAATATTCCAGCAACGTTATTATGCGGCATAATTACTGTCACGCACTCAACATGGAGGCATATATGGTAGAAGCCAATCGTACCGAAATATCCCTGGCTCTTGGTGAAGCGGTTTTAGACGTTGTACAAAAAAGGCCAGGAAGTGTCGGAGAGAGAATCTTGCCCGGGCCATGAAAACGAAAGCCGAGCGAGAAAACGATGATGACCGCCTGCTTGATTACTGGAAGGCCTGTCATATCCTCGCGGCTTAGCGATAGCGGCGTGGGGCCTGCGCCCCGCGCCGTCTTAACGATCACTCGTTAACGTTACTCATCAAAGAACCAGTAACCCTGGTTAATCAGCCCGGTCAGCTCTTCCACAAACGCCGGATTTTGCAGCGCAGCGCCCAGCTCAGCCTGGCCCAGCTCGGTATAGCGGCACAGCGCATCTGCCGCCGTTGCGTCTACCGTCTCCAGTTTCTCGCTGTTGATGAAGAAGCTGCCGCCGATATTCAGCACCCGCAGTCCGCTCAGGCGAGTTAAGGTTTCGCCGCCCAGCAGTGCGTCGAGCACCTCTTCCGTGGTGTATTCCGGCTCAGCAGGGGCGATATCCAGCTCGTGACGTGGGGTAGAGATAAAGCTGCCAAACCAGTCTCTGAAGTCGTCCGGCTGGCTGATCATCGCGATCATCATCTGACGCAGGCGTTCAAGTTCGTACTCTTCCACCCGGCCCGGATGCTCGCGACAGGGTCAGATCGGGATCGCTGTAGTGCTCGCCGCCCAGATCGTTTTCCAGGGCGTAATCGGCAAAGCTGCTGATCAAATCCCGGCCGTTCGGGCCACGGAAGCCCACCGAATAGTTAAGAGCCGTCTCGTGGGGTGAAGCCGTCATGCGGGAATCCAGGTGGAATGTAGAGGATATCCCCCGGGGCCAGATTTTCGTCGATGATGGGCTCAAAGGGATCGACATGCAGCAGCGCCGGATGTGGACAGAACTGACGCATCGGCAGCTTGTCCCTACGCGCCAGCGTCGGCTGCCCATCCCCTGAATGATAAACACATCGTACTGGTCGATATGCGGCCCCCACGCCGCCGCCCGGGACGGAGAAGGAGATCATCAGGTCATCGAGACGCCAGTCCGGCAGTACACGGAACGGGCGTACCAGCTCCGCAGCCGGGGCGTGCCAGTGGTTGACCGCCTGCGCCAGCAGCGACCAGCCGGTATCGCCTAAGCCGTCGAAGTGTTCGAACGGACCGTTGCTGGCATGCCATTTACCCTCTTTATGGCTGACCAGGCGACTGTCCACTTCCGGCTCCATCGCCAGCCCTGCCAGCTCATCCGGGCTAATAGGATCGATAAAGTTGGGCAGGGCGTTCTTTAAAACGACAGGTTTCTTTTGCCAGTATTTTCTAAAAATTCCGGCCAGTTCAGGTTGAGTTGATACGCCATGGTGAGCACCAGTGAAAAGATAAACGGGCCTGATTATAGGAAGGGGCCGGGGCTGGCTGCTTTGTCATGGGTCAAGCGGGGGTGAAATCTGTCTCATTCAGCCTTTCGCATGACACAGACTGACAGTTTCACGCTTTATCGTGAGCGCGAGATAGAGAGCGACTTATATCGTTAATGACAAAGAGTGTACCGTCATGAGAGCTACCATGAGCCAGTTTACCGAATATCCCGTTACCGCCCAGGTAAAGACCCTGATGGAAGTCTATACGCGCAAAGAGCACCCGTCGGTGTTCTCGCCTGTGGCCAGCGAGCTGCCTGCTGGGAGCCGTATCCGCGTGCAGGCGGCGGTAGTTGGCGACGCGGTGCAGGGCAATCCGCACTGGTACAGGATTGATGAGGACACCTTTATCTGGTCCGGCGCCTGTACCCGTATCGACCCCTGCCCCGCGTTTCCGCCCTACACCAAAGTTAACTGGACGGCGGTGGTGTTTGAGGTACGTTAGGCACTGATCACCCGCACATCCTGCGCCGCTAAGGCCGCCATCGCCTCATTATCCAGGCCCGCCTCCACCACCAGCACGTCGATATCACGGCTTTTCGCCACCACAAAGCGTGCCACGCCGGGAATTTTATCGGTGGTGAGCGCCACAATGGTCTGGCTGCTCTGGGCGATCACGGCTTTTTTAAACTCGCAGTCGGCAAAGTCGAACCCGGTCAGCCCCATCCCCGGATCCATCGCGCAGCCGCCGATAAACGCCTGATCGAAAATAATCCCCTGGATCTGGCTGGCCGCTGTGGCCCCCACCGCACCGCCGGAGGTACGCTGGATCTGGCCGCCAGTGATGATCACCTCGCATAAGGGGTGATGCAGCAGTTCCGCGGCAATGGCCGGGGAGTTGGTTACTACGGTGATGGCCAGATCCGGCGGCAGGGCCTTCGCCAGCGCGAGGTTGGTGGTGCCGGTGTCAATAAAAATGCAGCTTCCTGCTTTGATCAGGGTTGCCGCTTTCTGCGCGATCGTGGCTTTTTTTGCGTGATTTTTTTGCTCACGGCTGTGAAAGTTTCCGGCATCTGCCAGCTGCAGCACTGGCCCGCCATAGACCTTCTTACAGATTCCCTCTTTACTAAGTTCCTGTAAATCACGGCGAATGGTATGTTCCGATACCTGCATCCGGGTCGCCAGTTCGGCACAGACCACTCGGCCATTTTCCTGCAGGATCTGGCGGATCAGATCTTGTCGTTGTTCCGGGAAAGCTGCATAATCGAGCATAAATTATCTTCTCTGGATTTGAATCGAGCAACAATGCGCATAATGTTGCATGTCGGCGCGATCTGTCAATCCACCAGGCCCGAAACCGGAGCGTCACGATGAAATACTATGATGATTACCGTCAGCAGGTGCCCGCTACCCACCCTTATGACGGCTTCCTGTTTAAGCCTGAGACTGCAAATTCACGCCCGGGGGAGAAGGTGCAACACAAAACACCCGCCCCTCCCATACTGAAACCTTATAAGGATATAAAATGACCCATCAGACCACCGGAGCCGTCCATCGGCTTGCCACCCGGATCGTCTTTTTTATTGCCGGATACGTGACCGCCACCTGGGCGGTGCTGGTGCCCTACGCCAAAGCCAATACCGGGGTTAACGAGGCCACGCTTGGCTCGCTGGCTGCTCTGCCTGGGGATGGGGGCATTGATTGCGATGCCGCTCACCGGGATGCTGACCAGCCGCTACGGTTGCCGTCGGGTGATCGTCACGGCACTGGCGATCGTTATGCTCACCACGCCGCTGCTGGCCATCATCCCTGACCCGCGCCTGCTGGCCGCCGCGCTGCTGCTGTTCGGCGTGGGCGTAGGGGTGACGGACTGCGCCATGAACATTCAGGCGATCATCGTCGAGCGCGACTCCCCTCAGCCGGTGATGTCCGGTTTTCACGGCATGTACAGCGTCGGTGGCATCGCGGGGGCCGGGGCGATGACCCTGCTACTGACCCTGGGTGCCAGCGCCGTTGTCGCCTGCCTGATCATCATCCTGAGCGTTATCCTGATGCTCGCCGCCAGCCTGAAAGGGCTGCTGCCGTGGGCCAACCCCGCCACCGGCCCGGCGTTTGCCGTGCCGCGCGGCGTGGTGCTGCTGATTGGCGCTATCTGCTTTGCGGTGTTCCTCGCCGAAGGGACAGTGCTGGACTGGAGTGCGGTGTTCCTCACCGAAGTGCGCGGCGTACCGGAGTCGCTGGGCGGGCTGGGCTTCACCTGCTTTGCGGTGGCAATGACGATTTTCCGCTTAACCGGCGACCGGCTGATCGCCCGCACGGGCGCTCTGCGCGCGGTGGTGGGTGGCGCGATCGTGGCCGCAGTCGGCTTTGCACTGGTAACGTTTGTGCCGCAGTGGCAGCTGTCGCTGGTGGGCTATGTGCTGGTGGGCGCTGGCTGCGCCAATATCGTGCCGGTGATGTTCTCCGCCGTTGGCCGTCAGACCCGCATGCCGCAGGCGGTCGCCGTCCCGGCAATTACCACGATGGGCTACCTCGGCGTGCTCGCCGGGCCTGCCATTATCGGTTATATGGCGCATGCCACCTCTTTAACCCAGGCGTTTATGGTCATTATGCTGCTGATGCTGGTCGTCGCCATGCTCTCCGTGACCGTCACCGCCAACCAACCCGCCCGCAGCGAGGGATGATATGAATATTGCACATGTCGCACTCTGGACCCGCAACCTGGACGCTCAGGTAGACTTCTGGGAGTCGGTATTTGGCGCACGCCGCAACGAACGCTACCTGAGTAAAAATCGCCCGGGGTTTGCGTCCCACTTTATGACCCTCAGCGACGGGCCAACCATCGAGCTGATGACCGTCCCGGATCTGGCCGATACGCCGCCGCATGCGGAATTTGTCGGCTGGGCGCATATCGCTTTGAACGTCGGCAGCAAAGCGGATGTGGATCGGATGGCGGAGCAGGCGCGGGCAACCCACACGCTGTTGAGCGCCCCTCGTATGACCGGAGACGGCTATTATGAAGCCGTGATTGCGGATCCCGATGGAAACCATATTGAGCTGGTGGGTGAGTAATCCCTTCACCCTAACCCTCTCCCCATAGGGGAGAGGGGATCGTCCGTGCGTCTGGCAAGCATCCGCTTTATAAAACTGGCCGTTCCCTCTTCTCTATTGGATTGCGGATCCCGCTGGAAACCGTATTGAACGGGGGTGGGAGTAATCCCCTCACCCTAACCCTCTCCCCAAAGGGGAGAGGGGATCGTCCGTGCGTCTGGCAAGCATCCGCTTTATAAAACTGGCCTTTCACCCCTCGCTATAGGATTGCGGATCCCGCTGGAAACCGTATTGAGCTGGTGGGGGAGTAATCCCCTCACCCTGACCCTCTCCCCAAAGGGGAGAGGGGATCGTCCTTGCATCTGGCAAGCACCCGCTTCATAAAACTGGCGTTTCCCCCCTCTCAATTGAATTGCGGATTCTGATGGAAACCGTATTGAACGGGTGGGGGGAGTCATTCCCCTCACCCTGACCCTCTCCCAGACCCTCTCCCCAAAGGGGAGAGGGGATCGTCCGTGCGTCTGGCAAGCACCCGCTTCATAAAACTGGCGTTTCCCCCCTCTCAATTGACGACAATTTGACCATTCCTGGCCTACGCTTATCCAATATGAAAAGCGGTTTTGATATCTTATCCGTCGCTTTCATACAGTTATCATATTGTTAAATGATAATGATAATTAATGTGTTAAAGTTGCTGCGTTCATAAAACTGCCGCCATAACCGCTTGAACACCCGGGAGGTAGTTTTCACGCTGAGCGAAAATCCTCTCATCTCTGTCAGGCTGAAACATTGGGGCTATTAATGGAACACATTGTCTATGTCGTTGATGATGATCACGCTGTCAGGCGGTCCGTTGTCGGGCTGCTGGAGTCTGCCGGGCTGAACGCCCTCGACTTTTCTTCGGCAGAATCTTTTCTGCAACACAGGTTTGAAGATGTGCCCTCCTGCGTGATCCTCGATATGCAGATGCCCACCATCAGCGGGTTTGAGGTGGCGGATACGCTAAAGGCCAGCGGGCGTGAGATCCCGATTATCTATCTCACCGGGTATGGCACCATTCCCATGTCGGTGAAGGCGATAAAAGGCGGCGCATACGAGTTTCTTACTAAGCCGGTGGCGTCGAACGATCTGATCGACTCAATTAGCGCGGCGCTGAAGCAGGCGGAAGAGAATGCCCTGCACCTGCGCGAGCAGTACTCCCTTAAGCAGCGCCACCTCTCGCTGACGCCCCGTGAACAACAGGTGTTACAGCTGGCGATCAGCGGGCTGCTGAACAAGCAGATCGCCGCCGAGCTGGGGGTAAGTGAAATCACGGTGAAAGTGCATCGCCGCCGGGTGATGGATAAAATGCAGGCCCGCTCGCTGGCGGATCTGGTCAGGGCCGCAGAGCGCCTGGCCTGAAATCCGCCGTCAGTGCAGGGAGAAGCGAAATCACGGTGAACGTGCATCGCCGCCGGGTGATGGATAAGATGCAGGCCCGCTCGCTGGCGGATCGGGTCAGGGCCACAGAACGCCTGGCCTGAAATCCGCCGTCAGAGCCGGGAGAAGTGAAATTACGGTGAAAGTCCATAGCCGACGGTTGATGGATACAATGCAGGCCCGCTCGCTGGCGGATCGGGTCAGAGACGCAGAGCGCCTGACCTGAAATCCGCCGTCAGCGTCACACCATGCTGGCTGCCAGCGGCAGCGTAAAGGCGAAGACGCAGCCATGCGGCTCGCGATTGCGGGCCGTCAGCTTGCCCCGGTGGCGCTCGATAATGCTGTAGCTAATGGTCAGCCCCACTCCCATCCCCTGGGCTTTGGTGGAGTAGAACGAGTCAAAAATACGCTCGGTTAACCCCGGTTCGATGCCGGTGCCGCTGTCGGCCATTTCAAATGTGATCCCCCGCCTTCAGGATCGACGTCGAGAGCACCAGCGTGCCTGGGCGATCCGCGATCTCGGCCATCGCCTCTATCGCGTTCATCACCAGGTTCAGCAACACCTGCTGGATCTGTACGCTATCCCCCACGATAAAGCTGTCTTCTGCCGCCAGGGCATAGTTGACGCTGATGCGTCGCTGCTCCAGCTCGCTGCGGGACAGGGTGATGATGTGCCGCACCAGATGGTGCAGATCGATGCGGGCAAAGACCGGATCCTGCTTGCGGGTAAGGGATTGCAGGCTGCGGATGATCTCCCCTGCCCGCTCGCCCTCGGAGACGATCTCCTCCAGCCCGAGGCGGGCTTTATCCAGCCGGGCCGGATCGCGGTTGACGCCAGCGCAGGCTTGCCCCGGCATTGGCGACAATCGACATCAGCGGCTGGTTAATCTCATGCGCGATGGACGAGGTTAACTGCCGACAGTCGTGGCGCGCGAAACGCGGGCCAGCTCTGCCTGGGCGACGCGCATGGCGTCTTCGGCCCTGCGCTGGGTGGTGATGTCGGTGATGATGCCGTAATACTCGTTCACCTCGCTGCCCACCCCCACCGGATCGCCAATCCCCAGAATGGTGCGGGTGGCGCCATCGGCGCGGATAATGCGGAACTCGGCGCGCATGGTCAGGCCGTCGCGCACGCTCTCGGTCACCAGGGTGCTGATGCGTGAATAATCATCCTGATGCACAAAGGTCAGAAACTCGGCCATGGAGATCATCTTCTGCTTCTCCGGCAGCCCCAGAATGCGGGCGTACTCTTCCGACATAAACATCAGATCCTGCTCCAGCTCCCAGCGCCAGCTGCCGGTGTGGCTGATCTGCTCCCCCAGCATCAGCGAGGTCTGGCTGGCCCGCAGCTCTTTCTCAACCCGGCGGCGCTGGAGGTTCTCCTCCAGCAGTTCGGCGTACAGGCGGGCGGTTTCAAGAGAGATGGCGGCATGCGCCCCAGCAGGCTCACCACCCGGGAGTGTTCGACGGTGAAGACTTCCGGCATCAGGCGGTTCTCCAGATAGAGTACCCCTACCAGCCGCGCCTGCTTGAACATCGGGACGCACATCACCGCCGCGCCGGAGGTCACCAGATAAGGATCCTGGCTGAAGGGTGAAACTCTTCGGGTTTGCCGGTGTGGATCTCCTGCCCGGTGCGGATCACCGCCGCCAGCACCGTCAGCGGCATGTCGGTGGCCATCGGCACCTCTTTGCGGATTTGCACCCGCACCCCATCAGTGGTGGTGCTGGCGCTGGCCTCGATCTCCGGGATGTTGTTGTCATTTACCCGAATCAAGAGGCCACGCTGCGCCCGGCCCGCTCCAGCAGGATGGTCATCAGGGTTTCGATCAGCCGCTCAAGATTGATCTCCTCCGAGAGGGCACGCGAGGCCTTGATCACGCTTTGCAGGTCGCGGATCTCTTCGTTGCGGGCAAAGGCCACCGTGTCCCAGGCGTTGGCCTGACCGGGGGGAGAGCAGGTACGGGAAATCCCGCTCCAGCTGGCGCACCTTAGACTGCGCCCCGGCCCGTCCCCAGGCGGTCATCGCCCCGCGGAAATGGGCATCGGCGGCGGTGGTGTAGCCGCAGGCATGGGCGAAGCGCCCGGCCAGCTCGTGCGCCAGGGCGTTGAACGGATTAAAGCCCCCTTCCCGTGACAGGCGCACCGCCTTCTCGTACTGCTCAAGGGCGATGCTGTTCATCCCGTCCAGCCGCACGATCTCGGCGTAGATCAGCGCCTCTTTATCGGCAAAACTGCCCGGATTGATCCGCGCCCAGAGGACGATTTTGTCGTAGTGAAGATGGATCTGGCGGCGCAGATCGGCGGAAAAGGTCTCCGGGTCAGCTGCTGCGAAAGCGTAAGCGCGCTGTAGAGATGGTAATCCAGCAGATGAATATGACCGGGGGCAGACCAGGCAAAGCGCCCGGCCTGCGCAAGATTATCTGCCGCCTGCGGGAATTCGCCGCAGGCGAAGTGGGCCATGCCACGATAGAGCCAGAACCAGAAACAGCATGGTGGAGGTCTGCTCCGTAGCCTGCTCCGGCGCGGCGGGTAGCAGAGATTCTGGCAGCACATCGCTGGCACTCCAGTGGCCGCTCACCGGTGTGCGCAGGTGCTCCACGTAGTGGCGCTGAATGAGCAGGATCGCCTCGACATCCTGGAAATGGGTTTTGCGCACAAAGGCCAGCCCGCGCTCGATGCTGGTCAGCACCCCATCGAGATGATCGCCCCGGGTGAGGAAGTTGATCACCTGGTGGCAGGCGGCAAAGCAGGCCATCGTCATGTCCCCGTGCGTCACGGCGGAGGTAAAGCAGGCTTTGGCGCACTCGATGGTGAAGGAGAGCGGCTGGGTCCAGACGCTGAGCTGATCCAGCGGCAGCAGGGTTTTGGCTTCGAAAGCGTCGTAGCCGTGGCGGCTGACCAGCTCCCGCCGCCAGGGTGCCGTACTGGAAGCCGAGACGATACTCGGCATAACGGTGGCCAATCAGTACCCCAAACCACGCAATCGCCGGGGCAGACGCGCCGGTAATACCGTGATCCAGCGTCAGGTGCAGCATCCGACACAGCAGAACGAAATGCAGGCGCGAGCTGGTAAAGCTGGCGAACACGCAGGCGCTGTTGAGCAGGTTCATCACCGCTTCGGTGTCACCGTCGTTCATCCGCGGCAGCACAGCAAAATGGCCCTGCGGGTTATCGCCGACGCGGTTGCACAGGCTGTGCCAGGCCTCGTCGCACTCGGCGGTCTCCGGTAGCGGCTGACGTGAATGCCAAACACCGCCAGCCAGCTCAGCGCCGCCTCCAGCGCCAGCCGGTTGTCGGACTGGCGCATATAGACTTCCGTCAGCAGGTTGGCCGCCAGCGCTTTTTCCGCCAGCCCGCCGGCGGAGCTAAGAATGCGGTCGCACAGCCGACGGGTGCCGTCGAGATTGCCCAGCGCGAACTGGCACCCGGCCTCTTCGCTGTCCAGCGTGAAGTCGCTGGCGCTCTCCGGCAGCGAACCGGCGTTGCCCAGCGCGCGCGCGGTCTGAATGTAGCTCAGGGCCGACAGGTAATCCCCGAACGCCGGGCGCGGCGGGCCGCCAGCAGACTCAGCTCGCGGAACATCTGGCGCTGGGGCGCAGGCTGAATGCAGTCCAGCGCCGCCGTGACGTGATGTACGGCGCGGAACAGGATCTCATTGCCCGCCGCCTGACGGGCCGACTCTGCCAGCAGGCTGGCGGTGGTCAGGTGCAGACGGCTACGCTCGGCGTTATCCAGCAGGGCGAAGGCCGCCTCCTGCACCCGGTCGTGGGTAAAGGCATAGCCTTCGTCGCTGAGGGCGATCAGCTGCGCCGTCACCGCCGGGTGCAGGGCATAGCGGATCTCCGCTGTCGACATCGACACGACCCGGCAGACCATCTCCAGCTCGCCGCTACCGCCCAGGCAGGCGATGCTGCCCAGCAGCCGCCGGGTGTCGTCCGGCATCTCCTCCAGTTGCTGTAGCACCAGGGTGACCACGTTTTCGGTGTAGTGCCGGGTGCGGATGGCGTGGAGATCGTAGTGCCATTTATCCTGATATTTATTATGTGCCACCAGCCCGTCATCGACGATCCGCGGAAAAACTCATGAACGAACAGTGGGTTGCCGCCGGTTTCTCATGGATCAGCCCGGCCAGATCGAGGGTGCTGGCCGAGCGGATATGAAAGATATTCGCCAGCCAGAGCGACACCGCCTTCACCGACAGCGGCTCCGGGCGCAGCTCGGTGGTATTACGCGAGGCCAGATGCAGATTCGCCAGCTGATGATGGAGGGCGCTGTCCGGCAGCGAGCAGGCATCCCGGTGCGCCACCACCATCAGCAGCGGCACGGTGCTGGCGTGGATCAGCAGATACTCCAGGATTTGCAGGCTGGCGGCGTCGATCCAGTGGATATCGTCCAGCAGCAGCACCAGCGGGCAGCCTGCGCTGGCGAAGGCTTTCACCAGCGCCAGCACCATATGGCTGAAACGCGCCCGGGTGTCGATGGAGAAAGTGTCGCTGGTAAAGCGCGGCTTGTTATCCAGCAGCAGCCGCAGCTCCGGCACCAGGCTGACGGCTAAGGCTTCGTAGCCCTCCAGCTCGCGCGACAGGCCGCACCTTCCACTGGGCCACCTCCTCCGCCGACAGCCCCAGCAGGTGCAGCACCAGGGTACGAAACGCCGAGGTTAACGCCGCATAAGGCAGCGTGGGGGAAAACTGATCCACCTTGCCCACCGCCAGCAGCACGCTGCGGTGTTGCAGGGCCTTCAGCCCGGAGGCGATCAGCGAGGATTTTCCGATCCCCGACGGGCCGCTGATCGCCACGAATCCGGCGAGGTTATCGCGGCTGACCCGATCGAAGGCGTGAATAAGATCCGCCGCCTGCGGATGGGCGGTGTAAAGGGTGTCGGTAAGATAAAACGCGGGAGAGCGATCCTGCAGACCAGGGGTAAAGGCGGCAATATCCCCGTCGCCACTCCAGGGTAGCCTGGCAGCGGCGCAGGTCGGCGATCAGGCCGTCAACGGTCTGGTAGCGGTTCTCCGGGTTTTTTTGCCAGCAGTTTGAGGACGATGGCCGACAGCATGGAGGCACACCGGGGCACACCACGCCGGGCGCGCGCGGCTCGGAGGCGATATGGTAGTGCGCCCCATTTGCCCTGATCCTGGCTTCCCGGCTCAAACGGCAGGCTGCCGGTGAGCAGTCGTAAAGCACAACGCCCAGGCTGTAGAGATCGCTGCGCTGTCCACCGCGCGTTGGGTGCGGGTGGGTGTTCCGGCGACATATAGGCCGGCGTGCCGCCGATGACTCGCCAGCCGCGCCTGCTGTAGCTCTTGCGAGGTGCCGGACGACAGGCCAAAGCCCCCCAGCCGACAGCTGTTATCGTCGTGAATAAAAATATTGCCGGGCTTGATATCCCCATGTACCAGGTTGCGCAGGTGCATCAGGCGCAGCGGCAGACTGATGCGGATCGCCAGATCGAGGAAGCTCTGGATACAGGCTATCGGCGCGCCGACAATCCTTGTTAACAGCACAAACGAAAAGGGGGGCATAAAACCAGTGCAAAGCGCCCGTGGTACTGCGTGCTGGCAACCGGGCGAATGGCCCAGTCGTCGCTCAGGTACTCCCGCAGGGCAAACTCGTTGCGCAGCAAGGCGCGTTGCGCTGGCCTCTTCTTCATCGCTCACCCCGGTGGCGATAATAAACGACCCGCCGGAACTGGGCAGACGGGCATTCAGCCAGCAGAGGCTCCCCTCCTGCCCCAGTGGGGTAAAAAATAACGTCTTCTTTAAGCACAAAAGCCCGCCCTTCGGACAAATTTCCGGGGGCGGGCCAGCGAGCAGGCAGCGATGAGTTGTTCATCCACGTTCCTTATTGTTCTTCATTAATGGTTCTCGTGGGGAGGTTTGTCGCGGTTGTCAGGCTGTGAGGCGCGCGCTGAATGTGCGCCAGTAATACCTCGACATTAATCGGCTTGCGCAAAAAAGCAACGGCGCCGTGATCAACAGCGTAGCGTTGCATATTGTCATCCGCATGACCGGAAATAAAAATAAGTGGGGGTGGCGAGGTGGCGATGAGACGGAAGTTTGTCGAGCATTTCGAGTCCGGTCATCCCCCGCAGGCGGATATCGGCAATCACCAGCGCCGCGTCTGCCAGCGCGGTGGGGTGGCTGAGAAACCCCTCCGCCGAGTCGAAGGCTTCTGTGGCGTACCCCTCCGGACTGCAGCAGGTTGCTTAACCCGCTGCGAACAGACCGTTCATCATCAATGATGGCTATGCGCTGCGGCATGCTCTCTTTCCTCAAACGAAAACGTGATTAACCCTCGCGACCGTCGCCGGGACCGGGTGGAGGCGCAGTGCCGCTAATTTTTGGGAAACGCATTCGTGGCGAAACCAGGTCATCGTCAGCTGACGGCTGAACAGACGGCGTCCAATCGGGATCAGCTGTTCACCCACCAGCATGCCAAACAGCCCCATCAGCGCGACGACCGGGGGTGCGGGCGAGTGTACATCAATTGCGGCATAAATCACCCTGCCAGAATTCCACAGCTCAGCGAAACAACCCAGGCTTTCATGATGAGGCTCCTGTGGAGAGGGTGACGGCGCTTTTTGCGCGGTGTCGTCAGCATGCAAAAAATGACGGGTGGCCTGTTCACCGGCCAGCATCCCAGCAGGCCAATCAGCGCCAGCGCGGGCGGGGCGGGAGAGCGCACTTTCAGCAGCGCGTACAGCAGGCCAATCAACACGCCTGCCGCGAGGGAAAATTAACCCAGTACTCATGATGAACTCCAGAGAGATCAACGGCAGGCCGGATGAGGGCCCAGCCTGCCGCGACACACTTAGCGGACCGGGGCAGGAACCGGGGCCAGGGTTTCGTGCTCGCTCTTCTGGCGAGACGGCGCGTTGTGCACCATGGTGTAAGCGTAATCAACGCCCATGCCGTAGGCACCGGAGTGCTCACGCACGATATCCATCACCGCGTTGTAGGTCTCTTTACGCGCCCAGTCACGCTGCCACTCCAGCATCACCTGCTGCCAGGTTACCGGGATCACGCCAGCCTGGATCATGCGCTGCATCGCGAAGTCATGGCGTCTTTCGAGGTGCCGCCAGAAGCGTCAGCCACCATGTAGATCTCGTAGTCGCCTTCCAGCATCGCGCACAGGGCGAAGGTGTTGTTGCACACTTCGGTCCACAGGCCGGATACCACCACTTTCTTTTTGCCGTTGGCTTTCAGGGCGTCACGCACTTTCTGGTCATCCCAGGAGTTCATGGAAGTACGTTCCAGAATGTCTTTACCCGGGAACACGTCCAGCAGTTTCAGGGAAAGTGTTACCTGAGAAGCTTTCGGTCTCAACGGTGGTGATGATGGTCGGGATGTTGAACACTTTGGCCGATTTCGCCAGCGCCACCACGTTGTTTTTCAGCACCTGACGATCGATAGACTGCACGCCAAACGCCATCTGCGGCTGCTGGTCGATAAAGATCATCTGACAGTTATCAGGGGTTAACACTTCGAGTTTTGAGTTAGACATAATGGTATCCAGTGAGGTTAACAGGGTGAAACCCGCCGCAGGACGCTGCGACGATGCGTTGCCTGCATCCTATGTCTCCCTTACGCCCGGCGTAATTATCTCTTTGTATAATTAACCTTTCGTATAGTTATACGGAGGTATAGTTATACTTTGGTATACCTATCCCATTGTATAACTGGTTTTTTTTAGGTAACCGGTTCCAATAATCCTGACATTTCCCCTCTCAGTCCAGGAGCAGTTATGACTTCTCTGCTAAAGCAGATTTGATTCTGGTAAACGGCCAGTTTCATACCGTCGATCGTGAAAATCCCCTCGCCGAAGCGGTTGCCGTGCGCGACGGCAAATTCCTTGCCGTGGGCACCGTTGCAGAAGTGATGCAATACCACGACGACGCCACCAAAGTGGTGGATCTGAAAGGTCACACCGCCATCCCGGGCCTGAACGACTCGCATCTGCACCTGATCCGTGGCGGGGCTGAACTATAACCTCGAACTGCGCTGGGAAGGCGTGCCGTCACTGGCCGATGCCCTGCGGATGTTGAAAGAGCAGGCGCTGCGCACCCCGTCGCCACAGTGGGTACGCGTGGTGGCGGCTGGAACGAGTTCCAGTTTGCCGAGCGCCGGATGCCAACCTTAGACGAGATCAACGAAGCCGCGCCGGATACGCCGGTCTTTATCCTGCACCTGTACGACCGCGCCCTGCTCAACCGCGCGGCGCTTAAGGTGGTCGGCTATACCAAAGATACGCCGAACCCACCGGGCGGTGAGATCCAGCGCGACGCCAACGGCAACCCGACCGGGATGCTGATCGCCCGTCCGAACGCCATGATCCTTTACGCCACCCCTCGCCAAAGGGCCAAAACTGCCGCTGGAACAGCAGGTGAACTCCACCCGCCAGTTTATGCGCGAGCTGAACCGTCTGGGCTTAACCAGCGCCATCGACGCGGGCGGCGGTTTCCAGAACTACCCGGAAGACTACGAAGTGATCGCCGAACTGCATGAGAAAAAGCAGATGACGATCCGTATCGCCTACAACCTGTTTACCCAGCGTCCCGGCCACGAGCTGGAAGATTTCGAGAAGTGGACCGATATGCTCAAGCCGGGCCAGGGCACCGACTTCTTCCGCCATAACGGCGCAGGCGAGATGCTGGTCTTCTCGGCGGCTGACTTCGAAGATTTCCTCGAGCCGCGCCCGGATCTGGCGCCTGGCATGGAAGACGAACTCGAGCGCGTGGTGCGCCATCTGGTGGAGCACCGCTGGCCGTTCCGCCTGCACGCCACCTACGATGAGTCCATCAGCCGGATGCTGGACGTCTTCGAGAAAGTGAACCGCGAGATCCCCTTTGATGGCCTGCACTGGTTCTTCGACCACGCCGAGACCGTTACCCAACGCAACATCGACCGTATCAAGGCGCTGGGCGGCGGTATTGCCGTGCAGCACCGCATGGCCTTCCAGGGCGAGTACTTCGCCGAGCGTTACGGGATGGAAGCGGTGCGCCATACTCCGCCAGTCACCCGCATGCTCGAGACCGGCGTACCGGTGGGTCTGGGCACCGACGCCACCCGCGGTGGCGAGCTATAACCCGTGGACCGCGCTCTACTGGCTGGTCTCTGGCCGCACCGTCGGCGGGATGCAGATGTACGATCACAGCGCCCGTCTGGATCGCGACACCGCCCTGATGCTCTGGACCCAGGGCAGCGCGTGGTTCTCCAACGAGCAGAACCAGAAAGGCCAGATCAAAAAGGCCAGCTCGCCGACCTGGCGGTACTGAGCAAAGACTTCTTCCGCGTGCCGGAAGAGGAAATCAAAGGTATCGAGTCGGTACTGACGGTGGTGGATGGCAAATATCGTCTACGCCGCAGGCAGCTTTGGGTCCACTGGCTCCGCCTGCGATCCCGGTCCTGCCGGAGTGGTCGCCGGGTGGTGAAAGTGCCGGGTCACTACCGCAGCGCACCCGCCTCAGGCTACCCGCGTGGGAATGCAGGCTGTTCACCACTGCAGCGGCCCGTGCGGCGTACACAACCACGCGCATGACTTTGCCCGCCACGGCAGAGATGCCGGTGGCCGACGATAACGCCTTCTGGGGAGCGCTGGGGCTGCAGCTGCTTTGCGTTTTTAATCATGATGAACTCAACTTCACATCAGACCCCTGCCCCGGATTGACCTGTGGGCTGTTCTTCCTGCGTATCACCGGCAGCCTGCTGCTGCTGTACGTGCATGGCCTGCCGAAGGTGCTGCATTTCAGCGAAGAACTGACGCGGATCGAAGATCCCTTTGGCTTCGGGCCGTACTTCAGCCTGATCCCGGCGATCGTCGCCGAAGTGATCTGCCCGATCCTGATCTTGTTCGGCGTGGCGACCCGTCTGGCCTGCGTACCGATCATCGCCGTATTGTTGGTGGCGATGCTGGTGGTGCATCCGGGCTGGTCGATTGCTGAAGGTCAGTTTGGCTGGCTGCTGCTGATCATCTTCACCACGCTGGCGATCACCGGCCCTGGCGCGTGGCGGGTACGTTCACGTGTTACGGAGAGATTCGCATGACCCAGATTACCGACTCGCACGTGGAGCATCCGCCTGCCCCGGCGATGTCCACCTGGCAGCCGCTGCATCAGCGGGTGTTCCGTATGCTGTGGATCGCCACGGTGGTCTCGAACGTCGGCTCATGGATGAGCGACGTGGGGGTCAACTGGAGCATGCTGACCCTGAGCGCCGATCCGCTGGATATCGCCCTGGTGCAGGCGGCAAGCAGCCTGCCGATGTTTCTCTTCGCCCTGCCCTCAGGGGTGATGGCGGATATCGTCGACCGGCGTAAGTACCTGCTCTTCTCCCCAGCTGTGGATGTTTATTGCCGCAGCGGGGGCTGGCGATCCTCTCGTTCACCGGGCATGTGACACCGACGGTGCTGCTGGCCGCGGCGTTTCTGTTGAGCGTTGGCAGCGCCATGAGTTCGCCGCCGTTCCAGGCGGTGGTGCCGGATCTGGTGAGCAAAGCCGAACTGGGTCCGGCGGTGGCGCTGAACTCCCTCGGGGTCAACATCAGTCCGCGCCATCGGCCCGGCGCTGGGGGGCTTTTTGCTCTCGCTGGCCGGGCCGTGGATGGTGTTCATGCTCAATGCCCTGTCGGTGCTGGGCGTCGCCTGGGTGCTGTGGCGCTGGAAGCCTGCGGCCTCGGTGCAACGCCTGCCCACCGGAGCACTTTTTCTCGGCCGGTGCGCGCCGGCGTGCGCTACGTTCACGCTGCCCCGGTGCTGCGTAACGTGTTGATTCGCACCGTGGCGTTCTTCGTATTCGCCAGTGCGGGCTGGGCGTTGCTGCCGCTGGTGGCGCGTCGGGAGTTGGGTCTCGGCCCGGCAGGGTACGGCATTATGCTGGCCTGCATCGGACTGGGGGCGATTGCCGGGGCGGTGCTGCTGCCGCGTCTTCGCCAGCGTCTGAACGCCGATCAACTGATGGTGGGCGGCGGAGCCTGGTCTTTGCTCTCACCATGCTGGCTCTGGCCTTCGTGCGCCACTTCTGGCTGCTGAACCTGTTTGAGTTCTTCACCGGCTTTGCGTGGATTGCCGTGCTCTTCCCACCCTGAACCTGGGGGCGCAACGCAGCGCCGCACGCTGGGTGAAAGCCCGGGCGCTGGCGGTCTATCTGACGGTCTTCTTCGGGCTCGATGACCGCAGGCAGCGCCATCTGGGGACAGATTGGCCTCGCACGTGAACACCGCCACGTCACTCTGCGTGGCGACCATCGGGATGCTGCTCGCCAGCGCCACGGTGCTGCGCTGGAAGCTGGAGAAAGATCCTAACCTGAACCTCGGATACCAGCGGCCTGATTGCCGATGACGCGCGGGAGAGCATCCCCAACGAGCGCGGCCCCGGTGCTGGTCTCCTGCGAGTATCAAATGAGCCTGAAGCGGTAAGCGAGTTCCTGAAGGCCGTCCACGAGCTGCGCCGGGTGCGCCGCCGTGCGGGAGCCATCAGCTGGGCGGTGTATGAAGATATCGACCAGCCGGGTCTTTATATCGAGACCTTCCTGATGGGATCCTGGGGTGGAACACCTGCGCCTGCAGGAGCGCCACACCATGAATGACCACCTGCTGCAAAGGCCGCGTGCTGGCTTTTCATCAGGGCGATGCACCTCCGGCGACCCGCTACCTGGTGGCGCCGGTTTAGAACCTACAACAACACTTTGAGGAAGACACTATGGCGACGATTAAAGCGAAAGATGGCACTCAGATTTACTACAAAGACTGGGGGTGCAGGTAAACCGGTTCTGTTCAGCCACGGCTGGCCGCTGGATGCCGACATGTGGGGACAGCCAGCTCAACTATCTGGCCGAACGCGGTTTCCGCGCTATCGCCTTCGACCGCCGCGGCTTCGGCCGTTCGGATCAGCCGTGGAATGGCTATGACTACGATACCTTTGCCTCTGACATTAACGACCTGATCACCGCGCTGGATCTGCGCGACGTGACGCTGGTGGGCTTCTCGATGGGCGGCGGCGACGTGAGCCGTTATATCGGCACCTACGGCACCGATCGCGTGGCTGGCCTGGCGCTGCTGGGTGCGGTAACGCCGATCTTCGGTAAGTCTGACTCCTACCCTCAGGGTGTGGATCAGTCGGTCTTCGCAGGTATTCGCGACGGACTGCTGAAAGATCGCGCCCAGTTCATCAGCGATTTCGCTACGCCGTTCTACGGCACCAACGCCGGGCAGACGGTTTCCGAAGGCGCGCTGACCCAGACCCTGAACATCGCCCTGCTGGCATCGCTGAAAGGCACCCTCCGACTGCGTAACCGCCCTTTGCCGAAACCGACTTCCGCCCGGATATGGCGAAAGTTGATGTGCCGACGCTGGTGATCCACGGCAGCAACGACCAGATCGTGCCGTTCGAAACCACCGGTAAAGTGGCGGCAGAGCTGATCGGCAACGCGGAACTTAAGGTGTATGACAATGCGCCGCACGGCTTTGCGCTGACGCATCAGGACCAGCTGAACGAAGACCTGCTGACGTTTGTGAAGTCGCTGTAAGGGTTGAATGCCGGGTGGCGCTGCGCTTACCCGGCCTACTTTTCCTTTGTCGGCCCCCGTCTCCCGTTACGCTTCATCTGACGTAAAAACCATTCCCGCGTAAGGCTTCTCCCGACACGCGGCCAGACGCGCGGCAAGATCGCCCACATGCAGTTCCAGTTTGTGCCCGTCCGGGTCGAGAAAATAGAACGACGCCCCTTCGCTTTTGTTCTCTTTTCCAGACCGTTACGCCAGCGTCTTTCAGCTTTTGCGCGACGGCCTCGAAGTGTTCCGGTTCAACAGAAAAGGCGTAGTGGGTGTAATCGCTGTTCTGCGGCGGAATAAATTGTCGCGTCTCGTCATAAGAGAGGCAGAGCCAGAGATCGCCGCAGGTAAGGTAAGCTCCGGTGTGCCATTCGGCATGTAGGCGCAGGCCGAGAAGATCGCGCCAAAATGCGATGCTGGCAGGCAAGTTGCTGACGGCAAGGGTCAGATGGTTAAGGGCGTTAAGCATGAGGTTCAGTCCTGGATAGAGGTTAGCCTCACTTCTTTAGCATGTTTATCAACGTATAAATAGAAGCGATCCCTGCACTCTTTTTTGGGCTGGCACCACACTTCCATTCCACGCTTTCTTCGCCTTTCTTTGATATACCCTAAATTGATGAGGTAGACACGAAGCGGCTCAGCATTAGCCGTGTCTTTAAAAATAATGTCATTCGAAGGGGGATATCCGTCGCCAGGATGAGATTCAAAGTAGTAATGTTGGGAAATTCTCGGCGCGTTTTGAATTTCATTATAAGTGGAGAGTGTAATAACGGTAGCGGTCGGTTTCTTTGTAAACCGTCATCTCGTTTATGTTAGATGCGGTGAAGTAGATAAATGTTCCGCCCAGGATTAATGCGGCGATAAATATAGCAGTGAGAGATCTCATAAAAATAAACATCATCCCTGATATCTTATTGTGAACTCAGAATTTATATTTTTTAAAATGACTGGCCTGATGGTATGGACTCTTTTCCATCGCTGTCTATATAACCGCATGTTATTAGGATTTTAGCCCGATACTCCGTCACCCTTTAAACCCGGTGGCGCTGCGCTTGCCCGGCCTGTTAAACCGCAGACCATGCAAGCGCAGCGCCGCCGGGCAATGACTGCTAATTTCTTTTAGCCCAGGCGGCACGCATAACGGGAATAAATACGCGGCGGGATGACGCCCATTTTCGGCAACGGCGTAGCGATCTCCACGCCTGGTTGCCACCGCAAACCACTCGGTATTAAAAGGCAATTTTTGCAGGCGATTAAGGTCAAACTTTGTCGGCCAGCTTAACCCTGCCGTATCCAGCTGATCGTCGATGACAAATTCGCCCTGATAGACGTGGTCCGTCCGTGAGGTTCCATAGACGATCAGGACGGCATGCAGCTCCGGGAAGACGTTCAGAATCAGTCCGGGACGCGCTTTCGGCCCCGGATGGCCCAGATCCTCATGTTGAAGGAAATTTTACACCAGATAATGTCACCAATTGCCGGTAACGGGTTGTAATTATTAGCCATAAGCATCCTGCTTATTTGAATAATGGAGAGTCCAGATCGTCCTCTGAAATATCGAGGCCTGACACTTTTCTGATCGCTTTATGTTGTGCGTCGGTCAACGGGCCATCGTCCTGTTCGTATGAGGGCAGCACCTCTTTAGCAAGGTTGCGTAATGCCTTGTGGACTAACTCGGTCTGGTTCAGAGATAACTCCGCCATTAGCCGGGCAAAGGTGTCTTCGCTGACACCAAATTCGTTATCAACAGAACGGAGCTGGAACAGGAATTTTTTTGGCGCAGTGCGTGTTGGGGTGGGCATGATAATCTCTCTTCTTTACAGCTATATGCAAAGTATATAGAGAGGCAGGGAAATGATCCATATAGAATGCATATATCCCTTATGTGATCTCTGTTTTGCGTTGTCAGGTATTACGTCTTACGATCCCGTAAAATTCCGGTAAATAAATGATAAGTAATCAAAAAATTGTTAAATAGAATATGGACGTGGCCGGGTGGCGCTGCGCTTACCCGGCCTGTTAAACCGCAGGCCATGCAAGCGAAGCGCCGTCGGGCAGTGCCGTTAGTGCTTCACCATCACATGCCGCACCACGGTGTAATCCTCCAGCCCGTACATCGACATATCCTTGCCGTAGCCGGACAGCTTCTGGCCGCCGTGCGGCATTTCGCTTACCAGCATAAAGTGCGTGTTCACCCAGGTGCAGCCGTATTGCAGGCGGGCGCTCATGCGGTGCGCGCGGCCCACATCTTTGGTCCAGACTGATGAGGCCAGGCCGTACTGTGAGTCATTGGCCCACTCCAGCACCTGCTCTTCATCGTCGAACAGGCTGACGCTGACCACCGGGCCGAAGACTTCGCGCTGGATGATCTCATCCTCCTGCTTCGCCCCAGCCAGCAGGGTCGGCTGGAAATAGTACCCGCTGCCGCCCGCCACGTTACCGCCGGTGACCACGTGGATGTGCGGCAGGGCTTTTGCGCGGTCCACCGCCTCGCTGACGCGGCCAGATGAGCGGCAGAGCTGACTGGCCCCAGCTCGGTGGTTTCATCCTCCGGGCGCCCATTTTCAGGCTGGCTACGGCGACACCCAGCTTCTCCACCAGCGCGTTATAGACCTCTTTTTGCGCATAGATACGACAGGCCGCGGTGCAGTCCTGTCCGGCATTGTAAAAAACCAAAGGTGCGGACGCCCCTCCACCACCGCATCGATATCGGCGTCGTTAAAGACGATGACCGGCGCTTTGCCGCCCAGCTCCATATGGGTGCGCTTAATCGAGGACGCGGTATGGCCCAGAATATGCTCGCCTGTGGCGATGGAACCCGTCAGCGACACCATGCGCACTTTATCGTGGCCGGTCAGCGGGTCGCCGACGGTTTTACCCCCGGCCAAACAGGACGTTGATCACCCCGGCCGGGAAGATATCTTTGGCCAGCTCGGCCAGCTTCAGGGCAGTGGAGCGGGGTGATCTCTGAGGGCTTAAGCACCACGCAGTTCCCCGCCGCCAGCGCCGGGCCGAGCTTCCACGCCGCCATCATCAGCGGGTAGTTCCACGGGGCGATGGAGGCCACCACGCCCACCGGATCGCGGCGGATCATGGAGGTGTGCCCTTCCAGATACTCCCCGGCGGCGAGGCCGTTCAGGCAGCGGGTGGCCCCCGCCAAAGAAGCGGAACACATCGACAATGGCCGGGATTTCATCGTTCAGCACGCAATGCAGCGGTTTGCCGCAGTTCAGCGACTCCAGTCTGGCGAAGGTGTCGGCGTTCTGCTCGATGACGTCCGCCAGCTTCAGCAGGCATTCGGCACGGGCTTTGGGCGTGGTCTGCCCCCATTGCCGGAAGGCGCGATCGGCGGCCTGTACCGCGGCATCCACCTGCTCCGGGCTGGCTTCGGCAATCTCCAGCAACACCTCGCCGGTGGCCGGATTATAGACGGGCTGCTTCTCACCTGAACCGGCAATCAGTTCGCCATTGATCAATAAGTTGTGTTGCATAGCCGACTCCATTGTTTTTATGTTCGGGAAATTACAGAGGTTGTCCTGCGTTCAGCCGTTTTGCATGCTCGATCGCGTCGTTTTCCGGCGCATTTGAGCGCCCGAACGGACGGGCCAGCACCATGTACACCAGGCCAGAGATCACCACCACCGCCAGCCCCACCAGTACCGTCCAGCGGTCCATAAAGTCATTGCTTTCAGCCGGTTGTGCCAGTAGCCAGATCCCACACAGGCCATAGGCCAGCGCCAGGATGTTGACCAGCATCCCCCAGCCGCCCACGCTCCACTCCCCGGCCGGTTTCCAGCCTTTCAGACGCTGACGCAGCGCCGCCAGGACCACCATCTGGAACGAAATGTAGATGCCGATAACCGCAAAGGCGGTGATGCGCGCCAGGTTGTCCGGCTGGAAGTAGACCCACACGCAGATGAGCACCGGCAGCAGGCAGCTGACGATCATCGCGTTATCCGGGACGCTGTTTTTCGACAGCTTCGACATCCAGGCGCTACCCGGTAGCATCTGGTCGCGGGAGAAGGAGAAGATCAGGCGGCTTAACGCGGCCTGCAGGGACAGAATGCACGACAGCATGGCGATTACCGCGATGATGAATAAACACCGTGGCGGCCGGTCTCGCCGAGAGCTTCGTTAAGGATCGGCCGGGATGGGATCGGCGATCTGGCCGTTAACAATATTCATCAGATTTTGGCGGAGGCCAGCAGGTAGCCGAGGATCGAGATGATCGCCGAGATCGCGCCAAACACGATGCTCAGGATCATCGCCACCGGGATCTTTTTGCTCGGGTTTTTGACCTCTTCCGCCACGTTGCCGCAGGCTTCAAAGCCGAAGAACATAAACAGGCCGATCAGCGCCGCCGCCATAAAAGCTGGCTGGTAGCTGCCGTCTTTGGCGATAACGGCCCATCGAGTCGAAGACCACCGAGAAAGGCTGCGCGCGATGGAACAGCAGCAGGTAGATCCCGAGCGCAATCACGCTGGACGATTTCACACCAGAAGCCAATCCTGGCAACCCGGGCGAGGTTTTTGGTGCCCGACATGTTTATCGCCATCATCATCAGGAGCAGGACCACCGAGGTGATCAGCATATTGCCCGCCGAGATGTCAAAAAGCCGAACAGCGACCTACGAAGGTCGCGGTGTATTCCGCCACCGAGGTGATGGTCACCACCAGCGCCCACAGGTAGATCCAGGCGGCGATCCACGCATATTTACGCCCCCACAGGCGGCGCGCCCACGGGTACAAACCGCCGGTAATCGGGTACTGCGATGCCACTTCGCCAAACACCAGCGCCACCAGCAGCTGCCCGCAGGCCACGATCGGGATCCACCAGATCGCTGGCGGCCCTGCCAGCGTCACCGCCAGCGCAAACAGGGAGTAAACCGCCGTCAGCGGCGAGAGGTAGGTGAACCCAAGCGAAAAATTAGAGATAAGGCCGATGGAGCGGTTGAAATGCTGTGTAGTATCACTATGAATTGCTTCACTTTTCTTGCCAGAAGTCTGTTCCATACGTTTATTCTCTGTGTTGAGGTTGAGTCGCAGGTAACACGAATCAAGGTATAGAAGAGCCCCACAACGCCGTACAGCACCCCCGCCACGATTTGTTAAGTTTTGTATGTATATGTCACGTTTTTGTTAAGGGCAACCCGCCTTTTCCGTGAGGGCGATCACCTTGTCTCAGCCCGTTCGCCGTCTGGCGGCGCATTTTCCCGTCATTTCGCCTGTTTTTCTCGCATCCATCACAAAATTTAAACATTCACGCCAGGTCAGGCCCATTTCGCCAGAATGTAGATATTTTTAATTTATGGCTACGAAATGCACAGCCCTGTCTCCTGAATACTTTCTGAGAGGATTGATTCGATGAATGCACTTACCGCCGTACAACAGCCCGACGAGGCGTTAGCCCGCACCATCTCCGGTTTTAGCATCGCGACATCCGTGCAGTCTCCGCGTCTGCTGGAACTGACGTTCTCCGCAGAGGTCACGCAGCAGTTCCTGCGGGAGGTAGAGCAGTGGCCCATTCAGGCCCTGGAGTACAAATCGTTTCTGCGCTTTCGGGTGGCGAAGATCCTCGATGACCTGTGCGGCAACCAGCTCCAGCCGTTGCTGCTGAACACCCTGCTCAGCCGTGACCAGGGCGCGATGCTGATTTCTGCCGAGGGGGTGGATAACGTCACCCAGGCCGACGAGATGGTGAAGATCGCCACCGCCGTCGCGCACCTCATCGGCCGCTCCAACTATGACGCCATGAGCGGCCAGTACTACGCCCGCTTTACGGTGAAAAATGTTGATAACTCAGACAGCTACCTGCGCCAGCCCCACCGCGTGCTGGAGCTGCACAACGACGGCACTTTTGTTGATGAAGTGACCGACTACGTGCTGATGATGAAAATCGATGAGCAGAATATGCAGGGCGGCAATTCCCTGCTGCTGCACCTCGACGACTGGGAAGCGCTGGATAAATTCTTTAGTCATCCCCTCGCCCGCCGCCCGCTGCGCTGGACGGCACCGCCGAGCAAAAACGTGGCGGCCGATGTGTTCCACCCGGTGTTTGACGTTGATCAGCAGGGCCGCCCGGTGATGCGCTATATCGACCAGTTCGTCCAGCCGAAAGATTTTTGAAGAGGGCGTCTGGTTGAGCGAACTTTCTGACGCGCTGGAGAGCAGCAAAAGCATCGTCTCAATTCCCGTACCGGTGGGGTAAATTCCTGCTGATCAACAATATGTTCTGGCTGCATGGCCGGGATCGCTTTACCCCACACCCGGATCTGCGCCGGGAGTTGATGCGCCAGCGCGGGTATATCAGCTACGCCACCCGCCACTATCAGACCCATCAGTAGGAATTGAGCGGATGTATGATTTCGTGATTATCGGCGGCGGCATTATCGGTATGTCGACCGCCATGCAGCTGATTGAATGCTACCCGGACGCCCGCATCGCGCTGCTGGAGAAGGAGGCTGGCCCCGCCTGCCACCAGACCGGGCACAACAGCGGGGTGATCCATGCCGGGGTTTATTACACCCCCGGCAGCCTGAAGGCGCAGTTCTGCCTGGCGGGCAATCGGGCGACCAAAGCCTTCTGCGATGAGAACAACATCCGCTACGACACCTGCGGCAAGATGCTGGTTGCTACATCGGCGCTGGAGATGGCGCGGATGCAGGCCCTGTGGGATCGCACCGCCGCCAACGGCATCGAGCGCGAGTGGCTGAGCGGCGCGGAACTTGCGCGAGCGCGAGCCTAATATCACCGGGCTGGGCGGGATTTTTGTCCCCTCCAGCGGGATCGTCAGCTATCGCGAGGTGGCGGCGGCAATGGCAAAACGCTTCCAGGCGAAAGGCGGGGAAGTGGTGTATCGCGCCGAAGTCTGCGCCCTGAAAGAACACGGCGACGGCGTGGTGATCCACACCCATGACGGACGCGAATTTGAAGCCAGCACCTTAATCAGCTGCTCCGGGCTGATGGCCGACCGACTGGTGAAGATGCTCGGCATCGACCCCGGCTTTATTATCTGCCCGTTCCGCGGGGAGTATTTCCGCCTGGCGCCGGAGCACAATCAGATCGTCAACCACCTTATCTACCCGATCCCGGATCCGGCCATGCCGTTTCTCGGCGTTCATCTCACCCGGATGATCGACGGCAGCGTCACGGTGGGGCCGAACGCGGTGCTGGCCTTTAAGCGCGAGGGCTACCGCAAGGGCGATTTCTCCTTATCCGATATGCTGGAAATTATGGGCTCGTCCGGGATTCGCCGGGTGCTGCAGAACAATTTGCGCTCGGGCTTAGGCGAGATGAAAAACTCGCTGTGCAAAAGCGGCTATCTGAAACAGGTGCAGAAGTATTGCCCGAGCCTGACGGTGAAGGATCTGCACCCCTGGCCTGCAGGTGTGAGGGCGCAAGCAGTTTCGCCAGACGGTAAGCTGATCGACGATTTTTTATTTGTCACCACGCCGCGCACCATCCATACCTGTAATGCCCCCTCACCGGCTGCGACCTCGGCAATCCCGATTGGCGCGCATATTGTGAGCAAGGTTCAGACCTTGATTGCCAGTCAGCACAACCCCGGGCGGTCCTTGCAGAGCCCTGGTGTGGAGACATTACATGCCGCGTTTACCCGTTAATCATTCTGAGACAGGAAGCCATCATGCAACTCAACGATCCCAGCTTATTCCGCCAGCAGGCTTATATAGAAGGTGAGTGGTGCGACGCCCACAGCGGTGACACCCTCGCCGTGACCAACCCGGCGAACGGCCAGACCCTGGGCAGCGTGCCGAAAATGGGCACCGACGAGACCCGCGAAGCGATTGAGGCCGCGAACCGCGCCCTGCCCGCCTGGCGCGCGCTCACGGCCAAAGAGCGCGCCACCATTCTGCGCCGCTGGTTCGACTTGATGATGGCTAACCAGGACGATCTGGCCCGGCTGATGACCCTTGAGCAGGGCAAACCGCTGGCGGAAGCCAAAGGCGAGATCAGCTATGCCGCCTCCTTTATAGAGTGGTTCGCCGAAGAGGGGAAACGGGTCTACGGCGACACCATTCCGGGCCATCAGGCAGATAAGCGTTTGATTGTGATTAAGCAGCCGATCGGCGTAACGGCGGCCATCACCCCGTGGAACTTCCCGGCGGCGATGATCACCCGCAAGGCCGGGCCAGCTCTGGCGGCAGGCTGCACCATGGTGCTCAAACCTGCCAGCCAGACGCCCTACTCCGCGCTGGCGCTGGCCGAACTGGCGAGCCGGGCCGGGATCCCCGCCGGGGTGTTTAACGTGGTCACCGGTTCGGCGTCGGACATCGGCAACGAGCTGACCGGCAACCCGCTGGTGCGCAAACTCTCCTTTACCGGCTCGACCGAGATTGGCCGCCAGCTGATGGCCCAGTGCGCGAAAGACATCAAAAAAGTGTCGCTGGAGCTGGGAGGCAACGCGCCCTTTATCGTCTTTGACGATGCCGATCTTGATAAAGCCGTGGAAGGGGCGCTGGCGTCGAAGTTCCGCAACGCAGGGCAGACCTGCGTTTGCGCCAACCGTCTGTACGTGCAGGACGGCGTTTACGATCACTTTGCCGAAAAACTCCAGCAGGCGGTGGATAAGATGCAGATCGGCGACGGCCTGACCCAGGGCGTGACCATCGGGCCGCTGATCGACAGCAAGGCGGTTGATAAAGTGGAAGAACACATTGCCGACGCCGTGGAGAAAGGCGCCCGCGTGGTGACCGGCGGGTCCCTGCATAAATTAGGCGGCAACTTCTTCCAGCCGACTATTCTGGTAGATGTACCCGGTGATGCGAAAGTGGCAAAAGAAGAGACGTTTGGCCCACTGGCACCGCTGTTCCGTTTTTAAAGATGAAGCCGACGTTATCGCCATGGCCAACGATACCGAGTTTGGCCTCGCGGCCTATTTCTATGCCCGCGACCTGAGCCGCGTGTTCCGCGTGGGCGAGGCGCTGGAGTACGGCATCGTCGGGATCAACACCGGCATTATTTCTAATGAAGTGGCCCCGTTCGGCGGCATTAAAGCCTCTGGCCTGGGTCGGGAAGGTTCTAAATACGGTATCGAAGATTACTTAGAAATCAAATATATGTGCATCGGCCTTTAATTCAGGAGCATCCAATGAGCACCAACAAAGAGTTAATGCAGCGTCGTAGCAATGCCGTACCCCGTGGCGTGGGGCAGATCCACCCTATCTTTGCCGCCCGCGCCGAGAACTGCCGGGTGTGGGATGTCGAAGGCCGTGAATATCTTGATTTCGCCGGGGGCATTGCGGTGCTGAACACCGGGCATCTCCATCCTGACGTGGTCAGCGCCGTGGAAGAGCAGCTGAAAAAGCTGTCGCACACCTGCTTCCAGGTGCTGGCCTATGAACCCTATCTGGAGCTTTGCGAAACCCTGAACCAGAAAGTGCCGGGGGATTTCCCGAAAAAGACCCTGCTGGTGACCACCGGCTCCGAAGCCGTGGAGAACGCGGTGAAGATTGCCCGCGCGGCGACGAAGCGCAACGGCACCATCGCCTTTACCGGGGCCTATCATGGCCGCACCCACTACACCCTCTCCCTGACCGGGAAAGTGAATCCTTACTCAGCAGGCATGGGGCTGATGCCGGGCCACGTCTATCGCGCGTTGTATCCGTGCGCCCTGCACGGCATCAGCGATGACGACGCCATCGCCAGCATCCATCGCATCTTCAAGAACGATGCCGCGCCGGAAGATATCGCCGCTATCGTGATTGAGCCTGTCCAGGGTGAAGGCGGGTTCTATGCCACCTCCCCGGCCTTTATGCAGCGCCTGCGCGACCTGTGCGACGAGTACGGCATCATGCTAATCGCCGATGAAGTACAGAGCGGCGCGGGCCGCACCGGCACCTTCTTCGCCATGGAGCAGATGGGCGTGGCGGCGGATATCACCACCTTCGCTAAATCCATTGCTGGCGGCTTCCCGCTGGCGGGCGTCACCGGACGCGCCGAGGTGATGGACGCCATCGCCCCGGGCGGGCTGGGCGGCACGTACGCCGGTAGCCCGATCGCCTGTGCCGCCGCGCTGGCGGTGATGAAGGTGTTCGAGCAGGAAGATCTGCTGGGCAAAGCCAATAAACTGGGCAACACCCTGCGCGAAGGCCTGCTGGCTATCGCTGAAAAACATCCTGAGATCGGCGACGTTCGCGGCCTGGGGGCGATGATCGCCATCGAACTGTTTGAAGCGGGCGACCACCATAAACCGGACGCCGCCCTGACGGCGCAGATTGTGGCGCGTGCGCGGGATAAAGGGCTGATCCTGCTCTCCTGCGGCCCGTACCACAACGTGCTGCGCATCCTGGTGCCGCTCACCGTTGAAGAAGAACAGCTCCAGCAGGGGCTGGCGATTATCGCCGCGTGTTTTGACGAGGCGAAGCAGGACTAATCTTTACGCCCGGTGCGAGCCGGGCCGTATTCAAGGAGCACGACCATGACCATTATTTCCCAGGCGACGGCTATCGACGGCTACCGCTGGCTGAAGAACGACATTATCCGCGGGGTGTATCACCCGGATGAGAAGCTGCGGATGAGCCTGCTGACCTCCCGGTATGAGCTGGGCGTCGGCCCGCTGCGCGAAGCGCTGTCGCAGCTGGTTGCCGAGGGGCTGGTCACGGTCATTAACCAGAAAGGCTACCGGGTGGCCCCGATGTCCGAACAGGAGCTGCTCGATATCTTTGATGCCCGCGCCAATATGGAGGCGATGCTGGTCCGCCTCGCCATCGAACGCGGCGGCGAAGAGTGGGAAGCCGACCTCCTCGCCCCGGATGCATCTGCTGAACAAGCTGGAATCCCGCGACGCCAGCGAGACCATGCTGGACGAGTGGGACCAGCGACATCAGGCGTTTCATACGGCGATTGTGGCCGGGTGTGGGTCGCGGTATTTGTTGCAGATGCGGGAAAGATTGTTCGATCTGGCGGCGCGGTATCGGTATGTGTGGTTGCGGAAGACGGTGTTGTCGGTGGCGATGTTAGAGGAGAAGCATGGGGAGCACCAGAGGCTGCTGGATGCGGTGCTGGCGCGGGATGCGGATAAGGCGGGGGAGCTGATGTATCAGCATTTGTTGACGCCGATTCCGATTATAAGGGGGGCGATGGGAGTGGGCCTGGCGACCTGAAGAGGAAAATGTACCTTAAAACAGGCACTATCCATTTAGTCCCTTTTTTAAGGTGCAATGTCTGCATATTTATTACGAAACCTTGAATATTCCCTGATTGCAGTTAAGCCCTATAAATTAATTAAAAACATTATTATGTATTTAACGTTATTAATATTTTAAAAGCGCTCTAAACGCGCTTATTACGTTTTATATTAATCTGGACTTATTTTTATCTACTGGGTAGATTTACAGGTGTTATTTAACGCAATACGGGCATGCGCCAACATGCCCGTATCGCTCATCACAATCACTATTTACAGAGAATAGTAACCATGACTGATATCGATTGTATTGCAGAATCCCTGCAACCAGAAGTATTTGAATCTACCGACCGCGTATTTACCGTGAGTTATGCGACGCGGTTTGGAGATTATACCCGCATTCCTGCGTTTATCATGAAAGGCCTGTGGCTCAATGAAGCCGGGTTCAGCACCGGAACGAAAGTGGATGTGAAGGTGATGAAAAGTTGCATGATCCTGACATCCCCGACAGGGAGAGCCAGAGTTAGAGACGCTGATGCGTGAGGTGAGTCAACTGTCGGACCAGAAGCAACAGCAGGTGATGGATTTTGTTGGGGTGATATCCGGGAAGCTTCGAAAAGCTTGAGATTGCGATGGAATGAGAAAGGCGCCGGGTGGGCGCCTTTTTTGTTGGTTGCGAAAGGCTCCCTGAAAAATACCGGGAGCCCTGGTCGTATTATCTCAGGGACTGAGCAACCCAGCGAAGTAATTCAATTAAGGAATACTGCCCAAAGAGTTCCCCCTCATTTGTCACCCAGATCGGGAAAAACAGTAACAGGGACGTCGTGAGCAGGCTGGTCAGAAGAAGGCTCTTGAACCAACCGCTACGTAAAATCTTCTCGTTAACTGCCCACTTAGACAGATGCTGACCCATTCGCCAGCGGACCCAGCCCCTGCGCCATAAATACCCCAGGAACGAGATAACAACGGCAGCGATGACAATAAACAAGCCACAGTAACGCGCCAGTACCTCCAGGGAAGCGAGTAAATTCTGCTGACTATCCCAGCGCAGGAACGGCGTAAGATAAACCCGTCCTGTCGCAATGTCGCTGATCCAGATGTCGCCATAAGCAGTATACAGAGGCATAAAAAGATAGATGATGACAGCGCTGAAGATTGCCCACTTCACCACCGACCAGTTTTGCACAGCCTGGGTAATGGCTTTCAGGCTGGTCAGGGCTTCATCAATATAGGTCGTAGTGACCCCACGATTCATCGCTTCGCGGAGCATCTCCCCGGATTTACCCGCGCGGTTCGCATCCAGCATGTCCTGATGGGCTTCCGATTCCATAAATGTGGCCACCGTTTTACGGCTACACGCCGCAACAAGCGGATTCAGCAACTTCCCTCTGGTGCTTCGATAAACAAGCTCATTGAGATCGTTTTTAACATCAACTCAACGACATGTCCCGCATCCAGTATCTGCGGACGACGCCCGTAAACAATCCAGTTAACAGGCTGTTCAGCAAGCTGAGCCTGGCGCAGCTGACTCGTAAACCTGGCGAAGGGGATGCTGGCGTTGTAGAAAAAATTAACGTTACGCAACCCTCATCAATACCGGAATCGGCCAGCTCAACGGCACCATAACTCGCCAGTTCCGGGATGCCCGCTTTGTAGAGGCCATCTTTAATGAATGTCGGCACATCCTCACGATGGTAGATCAACTGATATTTAGGCACGGCAACGCTGGAAAGCCGGGTAATGCGGGTTGTTTCACCTGTTCCGTCACAGGGGGAACAGCGCTGGTTTCCCGAGCCGCTACAGTGGTTGCAGTTCACCTTACCGCCTGAGCAGGTGTAGCACATCCGATAGTGGCTCTCCGTGCGGTACTGATTGGTGTAGTGATCGAAATGGCTTCGCTGTTCCAGTACCTGCCCACTTCCCCCGCAGGTGGTGCAGCTCACGCGACCAGTACCATAGCACCAGGAGCAATTGACCTGCCCGCGTCCATTACAGTTCGTGCAGTCTTCAGTTAAACAGAGGCGTGTTGGATGGGAGTAGATTTCGTGATCTTTTTTAAGTGCACCGTAAGGATGGGAAAGGACCAGCGCCTGAGCTTCACGAAGGGTTTCTGCACGGGATAAGACAGCGCTGGTTTCAGCCTGGAGAGCCTCGGCGTACTGGAAAGTACTGGTAAAAACGCGGGTGCCGTTCCCGGCGCTGACTCTTCCCACCTGAGTGTGGTCTGTCGTCTCAATACGAAAATGCAGACTGAGGTTAATCTGGTAGTCAAAATCGATTTTTTCGACCAATTCCAGATCAAGATTATCTGGCTGTAGCCTCGTAGAGCGTTCCACGAAGTCCTGGATGGTTGTAGAGCACGTATCCAGCCACGCGTCTTTCATCTTCATTCCCTAAATTGAGATTTGTTATCGGCAGAATGATATGGCTTTGCATAGGTTAGGCAACTACTAATAAACGGAGTTTGGGGGGTTAGATGCGGGGGATTTTGCGTATATAGAGTGTGATGGAATGAACCTGAGGTAATTAGTTGTTTAGTGTTGATGGTTAATTTAGCGCAGTGTTTGAGTAGGATAAAAAGCACCCTGAATTAAAATGGTTTAATTGAATCCTGATTCCTTCGGCTATCTAATAACTTGATTAGGAAGTCTGCTAACTTTAGGTATGACCTTCTGACAATCCTGCATTAACCGAGAGCTAAATGACGTGTTATGGGGATTTCACCTGCATCCCTGCGTTCTTCATGACAGACCATTGAGTGAATGGAACCGGATTTAGTACCGGAATGAAGATTGATGCGAGGGCGTCGATGGCCACATTTTATTACTTGTAAGAAGCTGGTAGGTTGATCGGGTGGGGTTTTGCGAGCATCATCGCAATTATTTACCTTCTTCCGTAACGCGATGGCTTCCAGCAAAACACTCGAACAGGCAATTGCCGACATCACTATCTGGCGCAAAGGGGATCAGCGTGCGCCGCATAAACCGTTATTGCTACTGTATGTGCTGGCGAACTACCAGCAGGGACATACTCGCCTGTTCGATTACGGTACTGAAATCCGCGATCAGCTGTATAGCCTGCTGGAGCGTTTTGGTCCGCAACGCGCGCAGTACCGCCCCGATATGCCGTTCTGGCGGCTTAAAGGGGATGGCTTCTGGGAGCTACAGAATGACGAGTTTTGTTCAACAACGGGTAGCAGCAGGCAGCCACCCGCTGGAGAACTGGTAAAGCATCACGTCGCGGGTGGGTTTGATGAGCAACATTATGCGCTGCTGAGTAAGGAACAAAAACCTTATCGGCTCGCTGGCGCAGCAGATTCTTGAAGCCCATTTCCCGGAAAGTATTCAGGAAGAGATCGCTGACGAGATGGGGTTTGATATCAGGCAGATCCGTAAGGTTCGCGATCCTCAGTTCCGTCAGCAGGTGCTACGTGCTTATAACTACCAATGCGCGATCTGTGGGTTCAACATGCGGCACGATCATTCTTCTGTTGCGCTTGAAGCGGCACATATCAAATGGAAGCAGCATGGTGGACCGTGTGAGATTACTAATGGGCTGGCGCTCTGCGCGATTCACCATAAGGCGTTTGATAAAGGGTCGATTGGGTTGGATGAGGATATGCGGGTATTGGTGTCGAAGGGCGTGAACGGGAATGGAATCGTTGGGCAGCTGTTCTGGGATTTTTCAGGGAAGCAGATTGGATTGCCAATGATAAAGGGAGATTTTCCGCTTGAGGGATTTGTGGAATGGCATAGGCGGCAGGTATTCAGGGGGTAAATATTAATATTGAGCACATTCTCATTATTTCACTTTGCGCCATAAAAATATCATCTTTATGGCGCAAAACTATTTCACGAAATCAGATAAAATTAATTAATTTTAATTAATAAATTTATTGCTATAACTATCTATTATTTATGTGAACAAATAACTAATTTAGTACTCACAGGAAATAAATAGGACAAGGTCAGCCTATGTGCATAGTTTATTTTCTTTAGATTTAAATCTGAAATCAAAGTTATGTTAGGGTGGTACTTCACTCGCCAACATTAGATAAATAACCATTTCAATGATTTAATATAATATTTAAGTGATGTCTATCACCCAAGGGTATTTTCAGTAAATTGAACAGTCACGATTTTTAAAAAAAAACTATGAAAGGCTGTATGTTTGTATAATACAGCCTTCATAAAAAGCGCGGCGTGATGTTGGATTAACCCACAAAGCATTGATTTATATCATGAGCATCAATCCTCACTATATTAAGATCATTAATATCTTTTTTGTCCATATTAATCAAAACATCACAAATCACTGCAAATAAACCACAAGAATCCGCACAAACCTCTATTTTTGGTTTTGATAAAAATTTAGTAGATTGATGAGCTCCAATATGTGAATACTTAACTGCAGTTTTGAATTCATCAACATTTAGCGAGTTTGAAAATGTTGAGTAGCTAATATCTAGCTTTTCAGCAATTTTTGTGCTTAATTTAGGATTTTTCTTGATTAATAAAATTATATGTATAATATTACCAAGAAGTTTGTCTTTCATTTCTCTTTTAGCTTCAGGAATATATGATTGAATCTTTAATTGTGGAAATAAAAATCGATGTGTTCTGATAAGCTTGTCTTGTGATATTTCAAAAATTGATCGAATTGAACACGCAATTAGTGGAAGATAGCCATCTTTTTCTCTCAAAGAATACAATTTATCTATAGCATAAATAATGGAAGAAACTGTTCCAATTTTAATAGTGTAATCCGATGCAGACTGTATCGTAAATAATGATTTATCTTCTTTATTGCCTGATATATTAGAAAGCTTTTTCTCAAAGAAAAGATAGATACTTGCTGAAACAAGCCCTGTTACACTATCTTCATACCGAAAAACCACCTCCATTTCAGAAGGTTCCTCTAACGCCCCCAATATATTGTTATTAATTTCAAAATTATCAATGCTTATTTTTACATTATTCTTATTTACATCGTTACCATTACTATCCTTTACAGAATAAATGTATTCGCTTAAATCTATTTGTTCTGAAGGGATAGAGAATTTTATATTCTTTTTCCTATCAATCAATATTGAGGCAGGTTTGTTTTTGATGACTTTATTTTCATCGTTTGGGAATGCTTTTCCAGTTAATGATGAAGAAGGATTACTCTTTAATTGATTTTTTAATTCCGAACCTCTAATTTGAATAGTTTCATTCAATTTCTGAAGATTACTAACAATACTTTTAGTTATATTATTTTCTACAAAAAAAGTTCTATCAGAGTTAAATTCCATCTTTTTGTTTTGGCTAAGAATTAATACTCGGCCTATCATTTGAGGTAAAGATGAACCAGAGCTTCTTTTTCTAAGTAAATCGGGATCAAACAAAATTAGTATTATTAAAGAGATTTTTATTTACATATATTAAAGGATAGAGAGCATTATCGTGCAATCTTTTATGAAGGTTAGATATCGTGCGAGCACTTTTACCTTTACCAAATAAAAATATTACTAAGTCAATATCAATGCTGTAATCGGTACGATCTATCGAAAAAGGTGTTTTGATCAATTAACTCTCCCTTATGGAAAAAATTAATTTGTCCTTTCGCCGAATTATATATCACATAAAACAATTGGCTATTTTCACATTCAGAAACATATGGTTTTTATTTTTTTTGTTGATAATACATCATCTTTATTTATTAAAATCCGCTTTTTGAACAGAGAAAGTACTACGGATGCCGTTTTTACATGTTTTCCATTCAACTTCATCACCAAATTTAAAAGCAGATAAGAAGCCCAGACCTTTAGAACCTTGAATGATTCTAGTTATGCCATTTTGACATATTTCATTTCCATATTTCTTAGTACTTTTTTGAAATATGAAACAAGGAATGTATTTCTTCTTCTGACATACCGTTACCGGTATCAGATATTTTTACCATTAATTTGGATGGGACTATAGTAATGACCACATCTGGGAGAGAATGCATCATATGAATTTTTGATTAACTCATTTAAAGCAAATAATGATGAAGGAATTTTTTGAGAGAGCTCCTCAATTATTCTTCCTCCAAACTTCAGTGTAGTAGAAAACCATATATAAAAAAACTCCCTCTCAAAATATAATAAAGCCGCTTTAGATAAAATTATTTTCGCATCATTAGAATTAATTCTTTATCCATCGTATTTGCAAAACTATTTTTCATAGCCATCCTTTTGGACAATATTTCCCTTTCGATTTGATGAATAAATACACAACCTTTATGCTCTAAAATCTCTCTCATGATTCTGTCTAATGGTATTTCAATATTAGAAATTCTTCGATTACCTAACGTCCATATCATATAAGCATTTTTTCGTAAGTATAATAATGCGTTATCTAAAGATAGATCTAGGTCAAAAATAAATGTCACTAATTTTTTAACGTGTTGAGGATTAAGAGCGGAAATCTCTTTTACAATTCTTAATAATGTTGGAGATTTATGCTTTAATAATTCAAGCTTTTCACTTGACCCTTTAAGGGAACCGCCAAGACTGCTAGAATCAATTTTATTTTGCGTTTCCAGCAATCCTTTGATTTTTTAAATTATCTATATCTCGCTCATCAATCCATTTCAAAGACAAATAAGAAAATTGGCCATATGTGACAGTAGTATTATTATCTCCATAAGGCGGAGAGCTTACAAGAAGATCACATTGTATTTTTTTATTAATCTTCTTTGATGTATCAGCATGTATTATTTTAACATTGCTTTTTGATAACGATTTATTTAAACTATCCATTTCTTTAAGGACATTTTTTTGCTCACTAAGAGCAATTAAGCTTTTTTCAATATTTTTTGTAAAAACCTCTAATGTATTTGGTGTATTCTCAATTTGATCAGTAGATTTAATATGTAGTTTGAAAGTTGAACTTCTTGAATTACATACAGCGCGTACAGTATTACTCATGCATAGCCAAAATATCTTTCTAGCCCATTTAGAATCTTCTTGCTGAATAGCCCTATATATTTTACTTCAGTCCAATTGGACTTCTTTAGTGAACCATTTATCAATGTTGTTTATTTTAACAGGTACATTTTCTTGTAGATCAGTACGTATCTTTTCTATTAGATTAACACATTTTTTTTTCTAATGCCTCAATATATAAAGGGCCGCTTTTAACCTCACATGCCAATATCGAGAGAGGGTTAATATCCATTCCAACGAAATCAAGTCCTCGGCACATAGCTTCACCAAGAGTAGTCCCGGAACCGACAAAAGGATCGATGATACTTGTTATGCTGGAATCAATTTCTAATACAGCATCAATCAGTTCTCCCTGCAGGGCTGGGACCATCATGGCAGGGTATTGAATTAAAGCGTGACAATATTGTCTTTTTGCTCGTCCCTTAAATGACCAATAAGCTTTGTCACCTTTTGAGCTGGAGATGACTTTGTTCAAAAGCATATTGTCTTTATCGATGTCGTTCATTGGTATCTTTCTCTATTATCACTCATATCCAACTTTAGCAGATGAGAGAAAGCCTTACTAGATCTTAACCCCCTCTGGTTCACATCTATTATGATATTTGTTTCGTAATAAAGATAACCCCAGAAAAACTTAACCAATTGATTACATTGAAATAAATTCACTTTTATTTAATTGAGTGTATTATCATAACCAAAAGTTTTTGATAAAGTTCGAATGACAGTTATGGAGGTTCTTCTGTAAGGCGTGGATATATATTATGTAGTGTCATGTAAAAAAATATATCAATAAAATCAATATGTTAAAGACACTCCTTGGTAACAGTCTCAGCGGTAATAACCTTTTAATTTATTCTTTTTTCACGACATGCTTATGTTCACATGGACATAAACCATGGACATAAACTAGTAATAAAAATATCTTTATAACTCTTTTAATAAAAAGGTACTGAACTAGATCCAGCAACCATCATGTTTTGGTAATTCAATGTATAATTCATATAGCTAGTATTTTCAACATTTATAGTAAAGAATAAATGAATGCTCTTCCGATTGATAAGAGCCAATGATTATAATAATATCCTTATAACTCATTTTGACATACATCAGAATCTGATGGATTAGTTTTCATATATTAATGTGAATTTAGAATCATTAATAATACAGCATAAAAATCCAAACATATATTTATAACCGATATAATGAGTGCCTTATTCATGCGTATTCATTTTCAAATACAATCTTGAAAAATTTTGTATTACGGATTCCAGACACAAAAAAAAGCCGCCCTTAAGCGACTTATCTTTGCATCTTATGGTGCGAAGGCCGGACTCGAATTTCACACCCAATAGACTGATATCAATTTAGTTTTCAAGCAGGAATAATTATTTATACCCGCACTTGTACCCACAAGTTAAAATCCGTATAAAAAATAGACATCGCGAGTAGGTATAAAGCCATACCAGTAGAACACCGATATGGCTGTCAAAGCAAGATTCAGGCAGGCAGGAACGTTTTCTTCAGAGATATCAATTCCCATCCACTCAGAACAAAGTCAGATTTGGCTGCGAAATGAACGCTAACCCTTGCTTTGCTATGCTAGTTCCCATGGCAAATCTCTGCGTCTATTTACTGGTTTTAGAGTACCCTCGTTTCTCAATTGTTGAGCTGCCCAACGAATGTCATATTGCCACGTATACAACATATCGCCGGAATCCCTAAGCTCAGCCTCGTAGCTGTCCCATACATACTTTGAAACTTCACGTGGCCAAGCCCTACCACCCCGTTCCTGAAGACACTCGATGATCCATTTTTTCATGCTTTCCCTGGTTACAATCATTTCTCCTAACCTTCACTCGTTGATCGATACATCGCAATACTAGCATTGACAGCTTCTGGTACAAGGTGGCAGAACCTAAGCGCTTGCAGCGCTGCTATGAGCGAGGAGCGGAAGCTCGCAATTGTTATTACTGCGCAGGATGCGTTACTAACGTTGCTATGTGTAAACGAACGGAGAGCGGGCCATACGGTGAAAAAACAATGACCGGTCAGCGGTTCAGCCAGTAATATTGGCTAAAATACGGATGGGGCAGAGACATAAAATGGACACTTCACATTCAGAAAATTGGGCATTTCTTCTCAAGTTACTTAATGATAATTCAGGACAAGTTTCGCACGGTAATGGCAATCTTTTCGTACACCAGCAGGCCTATGCGCTTGCCATTTTTTTGGTTGACGCAACACTTGCAACCCCCGAGTTAAACCGGTGCAACGTGGCCGCGTTGATTGCGGGAGAATTATCTTGGCCACGTTCTGAAGGCTCAGCTCTTGACTCTGGCACCCAACATTCGTTGGCATTTTTTGAAGCTGGGGGATTAATTTCATTTCCCGGAGGATGGGCTGCGATTCACTGCAGTGAATCGCAGCAATCTAAGCAGTTGGATCAGAGCATTGAGGATATTCTTCGGGTAACAAACCTTTTGCAGAATATTACCTTTGGTCGGAAGGGTTACGTTCAACCTCATTTCGTGATGGAGGAAGCTCAGCTCATTGCTCTCATAAGTAAAGAACTGGGGAATATTCATCTTGATCGTCTTTTTCCCAGCGCAGTTCAGCAGGGCGGGAAGGGTTGCCATTTATCCTGAAAAGCATCGATTTACCCAACTAGAGAGCACCTATCTCTGGCAGTGTCTTCTGAGACGTCATTCTCCCTGAACAGGCTTTTCGCCAATGGATGCTTTGCGTGCGCGCATTGAGTCATTCAATTGTTCCGGTGCAGTTCAGCTTGCTTGATGAAAAATGAAACGGATCAATTCTTACGTCAGGTTGAATTGCTGGTGAAGACGGCGCCTGGAGTTCAGTTATCCACTCAGAACAATCTACAAGCAGGCCGTAAACTCATATGACTTCGCAAGCCTGAACCAGCCTGTCACGTTGGAAATAAACCTACACATCGACAGTGAAAGTATCATGCCGGATAAAAACCGATGAGCCAGATGAGCCTGCTCCTCTGACACTGAGAACTGCGGGAGACTCTGGATGGTGCCTACCATTTCCCTGACATTGACGATCCTGCCGAAATAATTGCTCAAGGAAAATTGCAATACTGGGGAAACTGGCGTGATCCTATGGGGGGCCTTGTCCAGGCTCATTCAGGCGTGCTTTAATCATGTAATACTCATTGACCATCACTCACTCACTACAAAACCGTTTGCGCTCAATCTGCTTTCGCTGGCCGAGTCACGTCAAGCGCTAAAGTATTTGCTCTTCATTGCTCTCCCTCTCCGCTTCAACTGCAAATCTATCCTCTTTTTACTATCGAGGCCTGAAACATGTGAGATTGCAATTTATCATCTGACCAATCGGGAATATCCGCTGCCTGTGACCCGTCGACATGATGTGTCCAATGACCTGAGTCAGTTGTTTCTCGACGTGCTGGTGAGAGAGTATGTCCGTACCATAAAAGATCGTTCAGATAACGGTCTGAAGTTACTCAACGTATCTCTTTATCTTGCCGACAAACAGTGGCCTATATACGTTGCTTAACACAGACAGTTTCCAGTACAGGGCGCTAACCTGTTTTATGCACAAGCTTGAGGATAAGCACGTAGCTGCAGTTGCTTCTGCCTTCCTTGAAACCATCCCCGTACAATATGAACGGCGCATTTCACATATCAGGGAAAGGAGTATATACCACCTCGGGCTCTGGATTATTCAGCGACTCGAATCTACGGATGTTGCGTATCGTGACTTGTTGCCCCAACTGGGTGAATGCCTGATTCGCTTTTATAGCAATGCATTCTGTGAATGCATTGCTACGCGTAGACGAGACCTTAAATCTGACAATTTTTTTGCGCTTCTACCTTGGCAAAGCCTGATAAAAGTTATTGGAATTAATGAAATCCTGCGGATTTCTAGTCGATATGATAGCTGGTCTAGCGTGCTGACCTACAAGCATGACCGATGCTTTGATGCTGTATCAGCTATCTGCCAGTATTTGCAACTCCTGATGCTAATCTCTAAAGGTCCGCTGGAAGAAGAAGAGCGCTCGCGCGCGTGGCAGCGCATCATAAACATCGTGTGCGCGTTTGGATTCGGTCATGATGAGGATAGATGCTATCTCTTTAGCGCTGTTCTTAATGATGAGGCAGCAGACCTGTGGAAAATGTTTAGCCTTTTTGTGAATAACCTTCCCCCATCAAAGTACGATGAGTTTACGGAACGCTGTATCGACATGATTCCGCTTGATTCACTATATATCCTGCTTCAACGTTGTAATATCCATGAAAGAAGACAGGTTCTTCATGATGCAATTCTCGACCGACAGGAGCTCAGGGACGAAAAGCTTGGCCTAAAATCATTGGAAACGGCATTTATTCATGCCTGCGAAAATAGTCATATGGAACTTGCCGAAAGAGTTCTATCTGCTGCAAAACCCTTGCTTGAACGTTTCAGAGGCCACTCCCACATACAGTTCAAAGAAACTATCTACCTATGGGAAACCTATCACTATAAATACACCCTTTTGACAGCCTACCTTTCCGGTCACGAAGATCCTCATGCCTTAGAAGAAGTAGTGTTACGTATCTCTTTACCTGATGGCCTGACTGGCTTACCGGGGCATGAAATAGTCCGTCGCCAGCTCAGGGAATGTGAACAGTTCCGTCGTTATATCATCGCAATAGCATTCTGTCAGATTGAGCCCAGCAAAACGGTACGATATATGGAAGCTCTTTGCGCAGAGGTCAATGCGCCACACTTCGCATTTACTCTGTTCAGAGGGCATATAGCCGAGCTGTCAGATAGCCAGAATAAAGACGCGCGTCGTCGCGCTCTGAATAAGTTTCTAGAGCAGACGAGCAGCATTACACCGGATCAGATGGCTGCAAGCTGGGTAGCCATGGTGCTTGACGTTATGATACAGGTCGGCGATCAGCAACAGGCGGATGAATACTGGAGAAAACTCACAGGTGAGCAGCACAGAACACGGGAAATCCTCCTGCCATATTGCAAAGGTCTTATCCAACGAGGTAAACCCCTTGTCGCGTCTCAAATAATTAATGAGTTTCGAGAGTGTAATCTCATTCTCAGCGAACATGATGTTGGGCTGGCCGAACTGATTACCCAGCTCAGTCAAGCTCTTCCTAATCAGAACTCTGTTCTCGACATTGTCCATGCAATGGCAGAATCCAGTCAGCGCAGTATTGATCAACTCAGACAGCACTACTTACGTATCACCGGTGGTAGCTTCGAGGATTATGTACAGATTACTGGAGGTGGCCGTTCGAAAGAGATGTTTTTGAAAAAAGTAATTACTGAGGTTGCTGGTGAGTTGCTTTTGAGGAAAAAGAACCTGCAAAGCCAGCAGAGCACTGATGGACAGCTCAATAAAATTATTCATGAAGATCTCATCAACGACTGGTTTGCTTCTCTTGTCGATATGCGAATGGCTGAAGCGAGAATTGGTTTTCGCGATCAGAAACGTACCGGCAGCTCTGAATCAGGAAAAAGCCCCGGTGAGAGTGATGGTTTGATTACCGACAGCAAAAACAGACGGATTGCAATTTTCGAAGCATTTCGCCTCTCTTCACTCAACAAAAAAGTTATAACCGAACATCTCAATAAAGTATCAGGATACGATGCTGAAGCCCTGAGCCCGGTATTCATGGTCGCCTATTGTGATGTTAAAGATTTCAGCACACTTACGGTGGGATATCACAATTTTATTTCGAAAACGGACTATACAGGTTACAAAAAAGACTGCCTAGCTGTAATAATTGATGAAGAATCCGTTACAGACAATCTTTGGGTTTGTACTGAAACCAGATTAAGAGGGGAACGTGAAGTTATGTTCTGTCATTTTTTACTTAATATGCACTGTAATTAAGCAACGACAAGATGAGACGAGGTTCATTGATGCCAGTGACCTAGTCCCATTGACTAACATGAACTGATACTAGCAACGTCCGCTCCTAGCACGAAGCGGACATTAAAGCCAAATTTATGGGGTTAAGGTGAAATGCAAATCGTCCCAGTGGCACCACTGGCAATATATGTGCCTTGTTATGAATTTGCCATCATCAAAGCTATGAGCTGCAAAATTCCAGATGCAATTAGAAATATAAACCCCGTGATTAGAAGAGTTTTCTTTTGTGCCTTTTCAACGTGCTTCGGTGCATTGGCGAAATAATGGATATCCCCCTTATTATTTGGCATTAATTGTTGAATGTTTACCTCATGGCAATTGGCCACAAGAGTAAGTGCTGATAGGATTCCTGTAACTCGATAAGCAAGAATCCCAGAGCCAATAATACTGCTTATTGCAGCTAATATTTTTATAGTTTCAATTGTCATTAATACTCCTTAAGGTATAAAGTTTGCAACAGTAAGCACATAATTTACAGCATGTAACAAGGTAATCAAAGTCTGAGCCGACTGTCTGCTTCTGACACGAAGCGGACTTTAAGTCACCGTTTACAGTCATCTTGGTAAAGACTATGACGATAGCAGATGAGTAAGTTACATTTGCCAGATAGCGACAGGTGATGGGATGACTTCGCTGCACGCAGAGTTGTTGCAGGTAGAAATTTCATTATGGTACTCGTGAAAGTAATTAACGTTGAGTGGGATAAACAGTGATGTATACGTAACCACAACTGCCAAGAGTATCGGCTTCGCACGTGAGCCCATTGTGACATAGGGTGACACAGTGCTGATGCCGGGGAGAGAGTTCTCCGCTGGCGAGCATCAGCTCCAGTTGCTTGAATATCAACGGAAAGGCCTGATCCAGGTGCAGCGCGTCATCGTCGCTGAACGTCCCGGCGATACTGGCCCGGTCGGTCAGATAATGCACCCGGTTACCCTCCTGCACCAGTCGTGCGCCAAAGCACGGCGTGGCGGTGGGCTTAAGCCCCCACCAGGGTTCGGCAATATAATGGTTTGCTACATTGGTTATGTTCTGCATTTTAGTAATCCTTAACTATGCGTTAACTCAGGGTAACGCTGCGTAATACGACATAAGGACCGTTGCGGTCCTGGCGGCGTTCTGCGAATACTGCCAGCACACCGCTGATATCCTGCACCTCCTGACCGGCATAGTGACATATACTGCCGGACCACATGTATTTCCCGGTGAAGAAGCGAAATAACCGGACCTCCGGATGCTGACGGTATATCGCCATTGCCCGGCGTTTGCTGATGATTTTCATTGGGTGGTTTTCCTTCTGAGTTATAACCAGCGACACGATGTCCATTCCACCCACCACCATGTGGTCCAGCAGTCGGAATATTGACAAGCTCAAGAGCGTTTTTCAGACGTCGGGTGATGTTGCTGTCACTCACGCTGGGCTCGGCATGGCCAGACGGGTGATTATGGGCGACGATAACGGCGGCAGCATTGTGCTTCAGGGCGGCCTTTATCAGTTCGCGGGGATGAACTTCTGTGCCGTTCAGGGTGCCGGTGAACAACGTTTCGTGCGTAATCAGGCGATGCTGGTTGTCGAGGAAGAGTACGGCAAATTCTTCGCGCTCAAGTATGGAGAGATGCAGACGCAGCCAGTCACGTACTGCCTGACCGGAGGTAAACGATGCGCTGGGTTCGCGCAACTGGCACTTCAGCAGGGCTAACGCCTCCCGGATTGTCTGCTGTGCGGATGCCGGCAGGTCTGAGGCAAATAAAGGCAGCTATTGTTTCATTGGGCTGTCTTCAGTCAATGATGTGCATGATGGCATTGCATTCCGCATGGTTGAGCGCGTAGTCCCGCAGACGGTAATAGTGCTCTGTCATGGCATCGCACTCCGTACGACAGGCATGGTGGCTGTAAGCTATAAGGCAGACCGCTATACCTGCGGCTTCTGAGCTCATCTCCGTACCGTTACCATTCATCATGTTGAACAGCGTCCATTTTTTATCGCCGTCACCGTCGGGCTCCGGAGCCATAAACGCGCCATCATTGCTGAGCGTATAAAAGTTCCAGATACCCCCGCTGTAGTCCTCACAGAAGCGGTACATCCACGCGAAAATATGCGGTTCAAGGGCTATCCACTGCGGTATGGTGCCGAAATGCTGCGGCCAGAACTCCACACGCTGTTCGTCCGGGACGAGGATGGCGGTCAGAGCTGGCGCACAACCGGCATCGGCAGGTTGTGGCTGTAACGGGAGGGTGTCGTTAAAGTTAACAATGTCGGTCATTGGAATATTCCTTGTTCACTAATGAGTTAAGTTTGTGGGAGTGATCAAACGGGATATCAGTGAGGCACGCAGATAGTTATTTGCTGAGCAGATCCATCATGTTCTCTGCCATCACCCAGAGCGCCCTGTTGAGCTTCACGTCGCCATCAATACCGGTAACGGCACGGGTGCGACTGCTTTTCCCCTGTGCGGTTCGTCCTGACAATCCCCCTTTCATCAGGTTCTCCTGCACGCGCTGGTAGACGGTCCAGAGGTCATCGCTGCAATCCTCCCGGCGACGTGAGGTCAGCAACTGCGATACCGTGACCGGCTGGTGGTCCTCACCAAAGCGATATTTCAGCGCGGCATTCGCCAGAGCGTGCTTTGCTGGTGGCGGAAGTAACAGTGACGCCATGGCATCGCGCTTTTCATCCACCCGTCAAATACCCCGAGCACTTCGTAAGCCCCTTCTATTACCTTCTCAACGACATTACCTTTATGTGGCACCCGTACCTCTCCGAATGACTGACCGCAGACCAGACCGTTAGTACAGACACCACGAAACAGCCCCGGCAGCATCTGGTAGCTTGATGAGCCGTCATGGCTGTTGAGTAAAATGATTTCCGGTACCTGATGACCGTTTAGCTGCCCGGCGCGACGCAGGCGAAGCATATGTTTGGTGTGCTCCCGCTTGCTCTGGTCCCGAACCTTTGTCTGGCAGGCAAAGAACGGCTGAAAACCCTCGCGCTGCAGGCTTTCGAGGATGGTGGATGGTCGGAATATAGGTGTAACGGTCTGAACGCGATTCATGTTTGTCACTCCCGAATACACTGGGAACATGACTCATCAGCTCTTCATGGGTCAGAGGACGGTCACGGCGTATCTGGTTTATACGGCCAAAGCGGCTGGCTAATCTCATGAGTAATTCCTTTAAAAGAGGCAAAAGAAAACGCCCTGCTCGTTTGAGCAAGGCGTTCAGATAGAAAAGAAAGGTGGAAAAGCGCGCGGTGTCAGCTGTCAAAATCAAACTGCCATGCGCCTTCGCTTGTCTGGACCACCACTTCCAGTACATTACAGGGAACCATCAGACCCTTGCCGGTAAATTCATGGGATACAGCACCGCCAAATCCCAGACGTACCGGTTTCCACGGGCTGGCGAATTCTGCATCCTGGCAGTTTCCCCCGGTTGACAATGAGTTGTTTAATCACAATCGAATCGACTTTTGATGTAATCCGAATCGATGAGTAGTGGCTATAGCTTCCGGGACTAACACTGACACTGACCGGTGAAGAAGCGGCCAGCGAAGAAAATGACAGCAGACAGAGTGCTGCGACTGTGATGATTTTCTTCATTAAATCTCCTTTAACCTGAAAGAGTGAGGCAGAACTACAGTGCAAATCCGGGCACGCAGCCGTTGTCACCGAACGCAGGAATAACTGCAGCTGCCCCCGCTAAAGTGAAAGTGACAGGTTTTACCCCGCTACCTGAAACCACAACACGTTTGCCGGTGCGTAATTTGTTCCATGCCCACATCACATTGTCAGATCCCACATGAGACTCGCTTTCGCTGATATTCACTTCTTCAGCGTTATCAATTCTCATGGCAAGTGTCTGGCCGCTGTCCATCCTGACCTGATGGCCGTTCACATCAGTGAAGATAATGGTCGCTGGCTGTGAGCCGGAACTATCGCAGGCCAGATAAAGTTGTGATTGCCCTTTACCGAGGATGGTGTATTCAGACGTTCCCTGCGCATAGCCACTTACCCAGCTATCACGGTTGCCAAACGCATGCGAGACCAGAAGGCGTCAGCGCTGAAGCCAGTAAAAATGAAATAATCAGTTTATTTTTCATTGGAGTGTCCTGTCAGAAGCCAGCCATATTGCCCAGGGTGGTGATAATGAACAGCAGGCAGGCCATAAAGATAATGAGGGTGATGTACCAGCGGGTGAACTTACCGAACAGACGCAGAAATGTTTTCATGTGCGGTCCTTTGCAATAAGCCAGTACAGCAGCCCCGCCAGTATCGGGTCGATTATCAGACCGAGAATGAACCAGCCCCCAGAACGAGCGTCCGTTAGCGGAAGCCACGATACCCAGCAACAGGGCCAGACCGCCCCATAACAGAATTAACGGCATATACTTTCCTTAATGCGTGACAATCCCTGCAATACATCGCATTGATTTTGATGGTTAAAATTAACAAATCACATAATGCCCTGTGGATTATGTGGCTACCGGATTAATCATGTACAACGATGAATATCGATCGGCTCGATCGACAAAATCGATCGTAATGAAACAAAGAAACTTATCGAAAACGGCAAGGCCGCTCATCGAAAGCGAAGTGACTAGCCGAAGAAAAATCCCCACAGGGAGCGTGCTGCGCGGGCGACAGTGTGTGTTGCAGCCTGCAGTGCAATGCGAGCCACCTGTGGTAGCGGGGCCAGATCAATAATCTTATCAATCACTTCCATTACGGCATCGCCAAAGCTGCTGCTGGCGGTTCTGATGACGCTGGTGGTGTGATACCCATTATGCAGGTGGGGAACCAGCGGACTGCGGGCCTGCTTTGGGAGACGGGTAATCATCGCTTCTACCAGACGTGACAGGCGATAACGTCCCCGGACGGAAACCGGCAGGATTTCCTGCTCAGCGATGCCTAACTGTCGGGCCACCGCCTGCTGCTTCTGCGCAATACGTTCTGCCTGTAATGCCGAGGGCTGAGCCGATAACCAGTTCCAGCGCTCAGCGGGTTCGGTTTTGTCCACCTGATTCAGTACCCATAACACCGGCGGCAGAGGTCCGCCGTACTGTGCAAACACGTCCAGGTAAAACTGCTCTTCCGCCGCATAAGCGCGGTCATCGGCCTTAAGCACCCAAAGCACCATATCCAGCTGTGGCATCAGTTCCCGGTACAGCTCGCGGTATTCGCCATCGCGAGTAACACTTTCACCCACACCGGGTAAATCCACGAGCGTCAGGAAGTGAGTGCCGAAACGTAGCCGTACTCGCTGTGGCTGACGGGTGCAGGCTTCCACTGCATTCACGGCGCAGACTTCACTACGGAATAGAGCATTGCACAGCGAGGACTTCCCTACGCCAGTTTTGCCCATAATGCCAATCACGGGTTCATACGTGACGAGTTGATTGAGTTCTTTCAGCAAATGTTGTCGAAGTGAGCGTGGATAGCGCCGCAGGTGACGGCGGATAATGGCGTAGCCCGAGAGATGTTTCATGCTGGCCTCTGAATGAAAAAAGGCCATCCGGAATGGATGGCCTGACTTAAGTAAACGGGAGGGAATCAATAAAATGATATATAACTTAGATTTTTTTAGTTTTTCTGGTTCAGCTCTTGCCAGGTTTTTTCTATCAGATATTCAATCACATCAGCCCTGTTTCGGTTAAAGCGTTTCTCCAGTTTGACCAGCGTCTTTTTTTGCATTTTCAGAAATACGAATATTAACCGGAGACTTAACCGCTACTTTCTTACGATGCTTCATATTTGCATAACGTTTGCGAAACGTATTAAGAAACAGTTGTTTTGTGTCTGGCTCTTCCTCCCAGAGATAATATAGTGCAGGAACAGCAAGGTTTTGCATCTCATGAACAAGGTTAATATTTTTAAAATCCCGAAGAATCTTTCGATGCAGACCGAATTGAGCCATTATCCATTCAATGTTTTCAGGCTCTGCGTCAGTTATCCAGGAAAAATCTTTTTCTTAATCGTTCCTTATTGTAAAAAATACTCATCCCTTAGTTCCCGCTATAATGGCATCTTTGCGTTTAATCCGGTGAGGTAACATATCCAGGATGGATAATATTGCCAGATAACATTGTTCCGGTGTGTCAGGGACTGATGACGACATGTGCTCACCAGTAAGCCAGAAACGCCCCTGCCGTCGGTAATAATATCGTGGATTCACTTCATTACTCTCCGTCAGCCCGAATGTTACATATTCTTTTACTAACCCTAACCAGAAATACAGACAACCATAAGCATCCCGCCTGAGCCATGACAACTGAGATTCATCAACACTACGTTCACGGTAATTTGAGGCATACCGGAGCACTGCTCTGAGAATACGTGCGTCACCGTCATTATTTTGTATTTCATCATCAATGATACTGTTAATTTTATCCTGAATTTGTTGCCTGTTCTTTTTGCGAACTGAAAGCAAAACGCCTGGCATCTTCTGCATGACCAAGGCGCCAGAGAAGATAGCCCCCTTCCCTGACTGAATTCACTTCAATATACCTGTGCATACAGCTCCCTCTGATAACATTGAATAAAAATTATCGACAAGTATACGTAGAGTATAAAAACAGAAATGTGAAACATCACAAAGAATTCAACTGAATATACATGGCGATATCTGGAGGCAGTAGCTAAAACACCAGTTGGATTCACTACAAAAACCAAGTGGCTTTTCACTGAGTTATCACGCAGATATCGGATGAATATCATACAATTGCATATCATTATAATTAAATTAAATCAATGAGTTAGTTTGTATATACTCATGTTGTTTATTTCTTATTAAGAAAATTTTATATCTCATTATAACTGGATTATTATGCTACAGGTTCAGTGTGAGAGCATCTGGCCTGGATAGGGGGGCTTTACCCGCGGCGTTCGTGCTTTCATTTTTTACGCTGTCTTGCAATTATACGAAACGTTACCTTTACAGGTACCGGCACCGGCGTAGCCGTTGTGCCAATATAAGTGACCGGGGGTGGAACACACATCACTCTGCTGTCAGAATGGTAAAGATAATATACGCTGAGGTGTAGAGGAGTAAGCACAGTGAACGACATACTCAGAGAGTATTATCGTAAGTGGCGGGAAGCTATGCGTAGGCATAACACCTGTACGGTAGCATTACTGGAATGCCATGGTGATATTAATCAGATACAGCCGGATTAAAAAACGTCGATAACACATTTTCTATCTACAGAAACACTTCACAAATCCATTAACCATAGACTGAATGAAACCCTCAAAACAGATTCATTTAGGTTATTAGTGTTATTTTATAAAGAAGCGTACTGATACTCCGCAGTGACATCCTTCGATGAGATATCCATCCGCAGAGTTTAGCCTCATACACTCAGTGTGATTAATCTCATCTGCCGTTTGATCCTGATGTACTTATTCTAAACAATAGTCCCGGATATTACCCTGAGGATGATATGAACAATATCCTTCACGCTGATAATACTCTGCTGACGGTACCAGTGACGGCGTTAAGCATGAACCTGCCGGATAATCTGATAATTCCACACAGTAAAAAATAACAATCTGCTGTTATCCCATGAACACACTATTCATCACGGGATAACATCATGCTTCACAATGCCAACAGAAATCCACCTACCCGATAGTTCTCTACAGAACGTGTTATTCACTCATCAGAATCAGCTCTTCAGCAGCTACTCAAAACTGCTCATGCTGCGGGTGGATTTTGCCTACCGCCAGGAGAGTGACTCATTTAACGCCGCTGACGTGAACCAACTGGTCGCCGATATGACCTGGCTAACAGAACAATGTACGACGCTATCCGGGCTGGTGGGTTATGCCTGGGTACTGGAGTACACAGAAGACCACAGTTACCGCATCCATACTGCGATAGCAGGGGGGCGGGAAGGAATGCAATATAATCCTGAGCTACTTAGGCAAGCAGCCGCAGGGTATAGAACGCCGGATTTACAGAGTCAGCGCAGTTCCGGCACCAGCGGTGAGCGGCAGATCACGCTCATGTGTTCCCGGACGTTAATTCAGTTTTACCTGACGGTTCTGAGAATAGGTATAAACGAAATTTATCACCGTAGATGGATTCCATATCCAGCACAAAGTCCAGCTGCTCTCGATCCTTTGAGGCCCACTTCAGGCGCAGCATGTCTTCCGAACAGCCTTTATCTGACCCTCTTGCCTCCACCAGAAATATCTCATCTCCTACCTTGAAGGAATCATTTGGGCGCGGGCCACCAATCACAAAACATTCTGCGTGAAGGCCCAGTGCCTGAATGGCCCCCCACCAAGATATTGTTAATCAATGGCATTCACGGGTTTGCCATTGACCGTCACGGTGAACTCGTTAACAAAGGCCGTTCCCATACCGTTGTTGATGACGTTAAATTCCCACTGATTTTTGCGACCATCGTTAGAGAAATAGGCATTTATCCTTGGCTCTACAGAAATATGGTTGTGCCTGATTTCCTCTCTGCCCTGCCAGATAGCGAATGCAAGCGAGATAATGGCAATGATGATGCCTGCAGATGCGAGGATCGAGTCCCGGTACGTTGTCAAAAAATGGCGCATAAACGGTATTTCCCTACGATAAATCAGCGGTTTCCGGTGCCGTGTTGTTGGTCAGGCATACGCTGTAATTAAGGTAAATAATACTGTTTCTAAAGAAGAGATATTTCTAATAATCATCGTTTCCCCCTGGCTGTCATCACATTGCCCCATTGCTTATGAACGATGCTATCCAGTAATGGTCTTCCGTCAGATCCACATATCGATAATCTTCCCGAACGAAATATCCCACGATACTGAGCCTTAGCCTCGTGATCAGCGTATCCGTCAAATCTGAAGTCTGCGTCCATTCCCGTGACAAGTATTCACCAGGAAACGACATATGGCTTACCACAACATTACCGATACCAATCTTAACTACGTCCAGCACCGCACGCTACAACGTTACCAACGTCATCATCTCTCCGAATTATTTGAACGCTTTTCCAAGTTGCTCATGCTCCGGGTTGATTTCTACTACCGCGTAGACAGCAATGCCTGGTGCCACGCTGATAAACATTCCACGACGGCGGATATGATTCTGTTACTCCAGCGGTGTAACACGATGACAGGGCTTGTCGGGTTTACTTGGGGTGCTTGAATACACCGAACAGCATGGCTATCACATCCACGCTGCGTTTTATCTCAACGGTCAGAAGCATCGGAAGATATGGGCCGACCTTTAAAACCCTGCAAGCCCTCTGGGTTGAGATAACAAGAGAGGAAGGCTGTGCTTACCGCTGTACGCCTCAGAAGTATTACAAAGTGCAGGGCGAGCGGGTGACGTCGCATAGTGATATGAAAGGCCGTAAGGGCATGCTGTACATTCTGAGCTACCTGAGCAAGCAGGACCAGAAGGGCGAGAAAGTGGTTTGCCAGTTGAGTGACATTCCCGCTCCTGCGGTGGGTGGCAGACGTCGCAGGTGTGCCATCAGCGAATAAAAAATTACGCCAGTCCCTCATCGTTTGAAGAAGTCTGCACCATTCGCATCCCTGACTTCTTCTCCCTTACCACCAACGGAGAAAAACGATGACCACTCCTGCCAGTCTTCTTAACGACAAATTTGTCGATATGGCGTTTATCACAAAACTGACCGGCTTAACGGACAAATGGTTCTACAAACTGATTTCATCGGGGGAATTCCCGAAGCCAATTAAGCTGGGCAGAAGCTCTCGCTGGCTTGAAAGCGAAGTGGAAGCCTGGCTACAGCAACGCATCGCGCAGTCCCGTCAGTAATCTATCGAACGGAATCACATTCCCCATCTGAATTAACGCCACCAGTTGTATGACCTGCACTGCTGCCCTACCCGGGACGGCTCACTGCCCCCTGTCGTATGGCAAAGGACCAATACTATGACGATATACGCCAAATCTTTTATCGCGCTTGACGGCAATCAGCGCCTCACGGGCGCGGTCACTGCACAGCTTCACCCTTACGACCGATACACCTGCCACCTCTGCGGCAGTGCGCTGGTATTCCACCCTGAATGGGGTACTAACCTCCCATGGTTTGAGCACACATGGGAAGACCTGACGGAGAACGGACGCCACCATTGTCCGTATGTACGCCCTGAGCCTAAGGAAGCGCGACGGATACGCATGCTGCGTCGCTATGTGCCGGAAGTCTTAACCGCTGGTATGCAGGGCCGAATGGAATTGTTGCGGTTGTGGCAGTGATTACCATGGTGAACGTTACTGCCAGAACTGCCGGACCGGTGACCACAGCACTGAACGTTGCGCAGAATGAGGCTCCGCTATCTGCCACTTGCCATCTCGATATCATCACAGGATTTACACCATGCAATTTCGCACAATTCGTACCGCCCTTGACCACAAGGGCCAAGTCGCTCACACCAGAAACTTAAGCCCGCGATCGCGGGGAGCCTGGTACTGTCGTTCCTGCAACAATCCCCTGCGCTACACTGGACGCATGACTGCGGCGGTTATTTTGAACATCACCTAGAAGAAGCAGAAGTACACAGGTTGATGCACTGTGAATACCGTGTTATTTCGCAGTACAAACCAATATCAGCCTTTTGAGCAGGCAGTGAAGCCACTTATTGAACGTGATGATGTATCCGTCATAGCACCTTCAGAAAAAGATTACTTCTGCGTACTCTGCCAACGTGATTATCATGGTCAGCGGTGTTGCCCGGAGTGCGGAGAACATATCTACAGCACAGAAATGAATGACCTTGATACCCTGACGATACCGGTGACGTTTGCGAAATGAGGTATTTGTTCTCGTAGTTGGTTATGATGCAAATCCCTGAGTGTTCCTGTCCATTGCTCATCCCCATGACTTAATAAAAATTATTGATATCGTTGATATAAATGCAACATATGGTTAAGCATTGGCCACGATGCGGTATCGTTCGCAATAATTTTTATTTGGTCTGGTACATTTGACAAATGATACAAAGATTTTAACTAGCAAAGAGTTATCAATTAATAGGGGTCCTTAGTTAAGCCAACTCGACGATCTTCAATCTGTGTCATTTCTTTGCCAGCCCTATTGTTACCAATACCTAAAAACGTAGTTTAAACGTCAAAATTCAACTTCAACTCACAAAACACTTTGTAAATCAGTAAGTCGTGGTATTCTCTTAAGTTACCACTATACCCAGAGTCACAGCCATGATCCGCTGCCACCCTCGCCCGAATGATGGGCGAACACAAATTGCGCATTGCAGACGTTGCCAGGGAAACTGGGCTCAGCCGCGCTACAGTGACCCTGCTCTATAAAGAGACGGCACAGAAGGTAGATCTAAATGCCATTAAGCAGATCTGCGTACTATTCGATTGCACTGTTGGTGAGCTATTGGAATTGATGCCAAGCCAAAATGACTAAGGAGCAGCCTAATGGCCTCTGAAGCAGATACTCGAGCGAACTATATTGATCCAGCTTTGGTTTCAGCTGGTTGGCTATCGAGCAACGTCAGCCGGGAGCATTACTTCACCGACGGTAGAAAGATGGCAGGTGTGTGCGTGGGCGGCGTTGTTTTGTGGATTATCTGCTTCATAAAGACAGTCGCTATTTGGCAGTGGTGGAAGCTAAAAAAGAATCCGAGCATCCTACGAAAGGCCTGCAACAAGCCATCGACTACGCTAAGAAGCTTTGCGTTCGTTTCGTCTATTCAAGCAACGGTAAGCAAACCTACGAATTCGATCTGGAAACAGGCAAAGGCGACTATATTGAGTTCTATCCAACACCTGTAGAGCTAGAAAAACGCTATACAAGTGAAACTACGGGATTAAGTCAAGAACTAAGAAACATCCCGTTTCACTTGGTAGGAGCAATGCAACCACGTTATTACCAGGAACTGGCAGTCCATTCCGTTACAGACGCAATCGGTGAGGGTAAATCCCGAATCTTGCTCACACTAGCTACTGGCACTGGTAAAACATTCATTGCCTTCCAAATCGTTCATAAAGTATTTCAGGCTCGCTGGAACCGCGACAACCCCGGTTCGCGCAGACCACGCATTCTGTTTCTGGCCGATCGTAATATCCTTGCAGACCAAGCCATTAACACCTTCAACCCCTATGAAAAAGATTTGATTAAAATTAATGGGGAGGAAGTTCGCAAGCGCAATGGCGTGGTGCCCACCAACGCACACATCTTTTTTGCGATCTATCAGGCGATTGCGGAACGGGAAAACATTGATGGCTACTATAAAGCCTATCCCAAAGATTTCTTTGACATGGTATTGATTGATGAATGTCACAGAGGTGCTGCCAATGAAGCAGGTTCCTGGCGAGCAATTTCTTGATCACTTCAGTAGCGCTGTGCATTTGGGTTTGACTGCCACACCAAAACGCTCAGACAACGTGGACACCTATGAATATTTTGGCCAGCCTGCCTATGTGTATTCACTAAAGGATGGTATCAACGACGGTTTTCTCACACCATACCGGGTTAAGCGCATTAGAACTAATTTGGATGAATTAGTTCTCCACCAATGATGATGTCATCGTCGAAGGTGAATCTAGTCAAGATTTATATCAGGTCGAAGATTACGACCGCAAAATCATTGTAGATGAAACGCACTGAGTTGGTTGCGAAAGCAATTTTGCAAAACATCAACCCGCTGGATAAAACTATTGTCTTCTGTGAAAACCAAAATCATGCGCTAACCATGCGCGACATGATTAATAAAAACAAATCAGTTAAAGATCCGCATTACTGTGTACGGGTCACCAGTGACGAAGGCAAGATCGGTCGCGAACTGCTGGAAAAATTTCAGGACAATGACAAAAACATCCCTACCATTATTACCTCATCACAAATGCTCACTACCGGCGTTGATGCCCGTAACGTACGCAACGTAGTGCTGGATCGAACCATAGACTCAATGGTGGAGTTCAAACAGATTGTTGGTCCGTGGTACTCGAGTGTTCGATGGTAAAGACTACTTCACCATCGTGGATTTTCGCGGTGCGACTAATAACTTCTATGACGAAGAATGGGATGGGCGAGCCCCAAGCTCCAGAGCCGGGCGCAACCAGCGAACCTACGCCGCCGCCCTCTTCACCCGAGCCACCAGAAGGTGGAGACAGGACAGAATCTGAATCCAAGCGAACCCCGCCCGCGACTGAAAGTAAAACTCGGTAAACACCGTGAACTCAAGGTCATCGATATAGAAACCCGCTATATCGACGAGAGCGGTAAGCCTCTCTCGATTCAGGAGTTTGTCGAACGGCTAATTCAACAATTGCCAGGACTATTCAAAAGTGTCGATGAACTCCAGAGATATCTGGTCAGACCCTGACTTGCGCGAACAACTGCTGACCAAGTTGGTACAAGCTGGCTTTGACACAGAGCAGCTATCCGCTCTGCGTCGCATGTTCGAGGCCGACGACTGTGACATATTCGATCTACTAGCATTTTTAGCGTTTGAAAGGCCGATGGCAACGCGTAAATCCAGAGTTGAGGCGCTTCGGTCGGATACTGTTTTCTTTGCTCAATATCCACAGGAAAGTGCTAATAAATTTCTGCACTTTGTTTTGAGTCGCTATGAGAAGATTGGCGTTATGGAATTATCCAGAGAGCGCCTACCTGCACTGATCGAGCTCTCGGGTGTGGGTACTATCAAAGACGCTTCAATAGCTTTCGGCGGTAAACCTGCATTTGTATTAGCAGCTTTTAAACAATTACAACTACATCTTTATCATGTGAACTAAAATGGAATTAAACTTAATACCTAATGTATTATACGATCATCCACAAACAATATATCTCAATAAAGTTACCACTTTAATTGGTGAAAATGGCTCAGGGAAGTCAAGTGTTCTCCAATCAATTTTCAATCAAAAGCTCTCTAAAAAAGACTATACAGATCAAAAGATTGTTTGTTTCTCTTCTGGCCAAAACGAAAAGTTTTCAAATGAATTCCTTCGCTATTTAAGACAGACACAAGCAGATGAGAATAATTTGCAATTCTCTTGTTTCTATTTCGATAAGTCATGGTCTAAGCTACTGATATTCCTAGCCAGTTCTATAAAAAAATCAGGCAAGGTTAGACAATTTCTCATCAGCTCCGGTTATGCCGATGAAGTCGATGGGTTGGACACCTCAAGTATTCTGAAAATTGCCTTTCGAGTAGACTCACAATATGTTAGGCAAGTTCAAGACGCTCTAAACAGAGAAGCAAGAGGAGATACGAACACGATAAGACAGACCGCATTTCATCGCACACTGGAAAGTTTTATTGAAAATTGTATACAGGATCAATATGACTTTGATGAACCAATCAAGAAAAATGTTTTTGATATACGTCAAGATGATGTGCTATCCGTATCTTTTGACACTGAGCGATTAGAGGATGGTGAGGCGTCAAAGATAACGTTTGATCCAGAGATAGGTTTCTTTATCAGAGCTTGTCATAACACTAACTTTTTGGATAAAGAAGCGTCCTCTTTATTTTTAAAAAATGGTCTAGAGCTCGGAGACTTAAGCGATGGTGAGTTTCAAATTCTTTTTTTATATTCAATCATTGATCTATTCGATAGTGAAGAAACTATATTTATTTTTGATGAGGCAGACTCTCATCTTCACTTTAAAAATGTCGAAAGATTTTGGAATTGCCTAAAAAGAAACTAAAGGGAAAACAATTTCGACAACACATCTACTAGATTCGATATATTGCGTGGGCGTTGAGAACATAAGAATTATAAATAAAGGTAAAATTTACCTTCCTTCAGACTCTGGTGAATTAATTACTCGACTCGCACAATTATCCAATATAAAAAAATCTGAATTTCGAGCTTTGACGTATTATGAAAAATAGTACTCATTGATGATACCAATGATTGGTTTATTTTTAAAGAACTTTACAAGCAATATAAAAGAATAATTGGCGTACCAGATTTTGATTATGATGCAACATTTGATCATCTTTTTGATCAAGTCGCTGTAGTCAAGGTTAACTCTGGCTGGAATACGCACAACGCTAAATTTGCAGAGTCAAAAATTTCCTGGGTACAAAAATTTCAACAAATTTTGCGAAGGTTTGGACATAAAAACCAAAGATATTTTCTTAGTGTGTGATAGAGATAATCTTCCTATAGATGGTATAGGTACTGATGAGTCACCTCTTATAGTTCAGGGTATAAAAATAGCAAATGATAACAATATTAAAACAAGTGTTTTTAAGCTGGCGGAGGCGTGAAATAAAACACTATCTTCTTTCTTATTCCGCACTTGGCGGTTGTGTAGCTGTGTTGAATAATAAAAATAGATTACCTGAAGCTTCATATTTACGTGAAGGTTATAGCAGTGATTACTTACTGGAATATAAAAAAAATGACTATCAATTGTTAATGGAAGACAAAGAAGTAACTAAAGGAAAAATAACAACTATTACAAGCGGTCCAGTTTACAATCACTATCTTGCTTCACTACCATCAAGATTTGTAAAAAACATACTGTCACCATTTATTGAGAATGTTGAGACACCTCCCTATGGGCTAAATCGTGAGTTGCTGTTAGAATATATATCCATGATGCATCCTAGCGAAATAAGCGAAGACATCAAAAGTATGTATGATTTTATCATCGGGAAATAGTAAATATGTCATTGCAACCAAAAATTGACCGTATTACCGACATTCTGCGCCGTGACGATGGTATCAGCGGTGCCATGCATTACACAGAACAAACCTCATGGGTATTGTTCCTGAAGTTTCTCGATGATTACGAGTCCGAAAAAGAAGACGAAGCAGTATTGTCCGGTAAGGATTATCAACATGTACTGGATGAGGAGCACCGCTGGACGACCTGGGCGTGCCCCAAAACTGCCGATGGCAAGCTGGATTTGGCACGTGCAAAAACAGGTGATGATCTTACCGATTACGTGAACAGTCAACTTTTCCCTTACCTAAAAAGCTTCGCCAACGTAACTGTAAATGGTGCAGACCCAAAGTCGTTTACCTACAAAATTGGAGCGATATTTCAGTATCTGGATAACAAAGTAGCCTCTGGTCATACCCTGCGTGAAGTGTTGGATATTGTGGATAGCCTGAATTTCCAGTCTGAGTCAGATTTATTCGAACTCTCATTGGTTTATGAAGGTCTTCTACAAAACATGGGCGATGCTGGTGGCTATGCGGGTGAGTTTTATACCCCACGCCCTGTTGTCCGTGCCATGGTACAGGTTATTGACCCCAAGCCCGGAGAGACCATTTACGACGCAGCGGCTGGTTCCTGCGGATTTTTGGTTGAAGCCTTTGAGCACCTAAAAAGCGAAAAGAATGAACTTTCCACCGAGCAATGGGAATTCATTCAGCGCGATACTTTCTTCGGCTATGAAAAAAACCTCGCTGGCTTATGTCATGGGTATGATGAACATGATCCTGCATGGCATCGAGTCGCCCAATCTGTTCCGAGGTAATACCCTGACCCAGAATATTCGCGATATTCAGGAAAAAGACCGTTACAACATTATTCTGGCAAACCCGCCGTTTGGCGGCAAAGAAAAGTCACAAATTCAACAAAACTTTCCCATCCAGAGCAATGCCACTGAGTTGCTGTTTTTACAGCACTTTATGAAAACACTGAAAAGCGGAGGTAAAGCAGCGATCGTAGTGCCAGAAGGAGTGCTATTCCAAACCAACAGCGCTTTTAAACAGGTTAAACAAGAGTTGTTGGAAAACTTTAACTTGCATACCATTTTAAGCCTACCTGCCGGGGTGTTTTTGCCTTATTCCGGCGTAAAAACCAACGTGCTATTTTTTGAACGAAGCGGCGGTACCAGTGATATTTGGTACTATGAATGTGAGCCAGAACAGAAACTCACTAAAAACAAACCAATCACCGACAACCACTTAAAAGAGTTTGTTACACTATATAGCACTCGGCAAAACACGGAGTGTTCATGGACAATTTCTGCCAGCAAATTGGCTGAAGATGAAGATTATGATTTATCTGCCAAGAATCCAGCTAAACAGAAGAATTCCGAGTACTTAGCTCCAAATGCCATCCTTAAGCAGATCCGCGCCAAGGAAAAAAAGGTGTCTAACCTGCTTGATGAAATTGAAAATCTTTTGGCGGAGAAAGTTTGATGGAATTTATCCAATTTAAATTGAATGAAATTGCTTACATCAAGGGAGGAAAAAGACTACCGAAAGATGCTTCGTTGATGGATGAGGTTACTGCACACCCATATATTAGAGTCTCTGATTTTAACGAGTCTGGTTCTATTGATTGTAGTAATATTAAGTTTATTTCAGAAAAGACACAAAAAAAAATATCTCAATATACAATTTCCGATGATGATCTTTACATTAGCATTGCTGGTACAATTGGAAAAACAGGGATAGTTCCACCATCTCTCAGTGGTGCAAACTTAACTGAGAATGCTGCGAAGATTGTATTTAAGGATAAAGAAAAACAAATCCTTAAATATGTTTATTATTTTACAAAAACTCATTCATTTATTGAGCAAATAGGATTGGCTACAAAAACTGTAGCTCAACCAAAACTAGCACTTAAAAGGCTTGGCGAGGTATTAATCCCTATCCCTTCCTTAAAAGAGCAAAAACGAATTGTTGAAAAACTTGATGCGCTTCTTATTCGCATTGACACCGCCATTAGGCATTTGCAGCAAAGCATCTCACTGACTGATACACTATTGAAAAGCTCTTTGAACTCTATGCTGACTCTATGCGAGCATTGGGAGCATGTTAGATTGAATGAGGTTTGTCAGATCACCTCGAAATTATGTGACCCTAGAGAAGAGAAGTACTTAGATATGTATCATGTTGGTGGTGCTAACATCAAACAGTTTAGCGGCTTACTAATAAACTTGAAGACCGCAAAAGAAGAGACACTTATTTCCGGTAAATTTCCTTTTGATACGAGTATGGTTTTATATAGTAAGATCCGACCATATCTAATGAAAGTTGCTAGACCGATGATATCTGGTATCTGTAGTGCTGATATTTATCCGCTTACACCAGACAAGAAAAAGATCACTAGGGATTTTTTGTTCTATCTTCTACTATCTGAACAATTTACTCAATATGCAATAGAAGGCTCCAGTCGAGCCGGAATGCCAAAAGTCAATCGAAACCATTTATTTAGCTTTGCATTCCATTTGCCGCCATTAGATGAACAAGCGTCTATATGTGAATCTCTTGATGCTTTAGCTGAGAAAACTAACGAAGCAAGTATTGTATTAGAGAGCAAACTGGCTTATTTAACAAGCTTAAAAGCATCAATTCTAGATTCTGCCTTTAAAGGCGACCTCTAAGGAGAGAATATGGCCAAGCTATTACCTGAATATTTCAGTTCTGAAGATTTCAATATTGAGATAGAGGAAATATTCCTAACTGCACGGAAGTCTTCTATATTCCTAGAGTTAGTGAGCTTGAAGAAGCAGGAATTAACTCGGCTGAGCCTAGTAAGTATAAAAGAAAGATTGCTTTATTTAGCGGTCAGGATGGATTTATCTCGATTTTCCCTATATATACCTTGACCTCCCATCCTAACTACTTAAACCAGAAGTATGCCCAAATAAATGAAATTGATATTGAAGTTAACCTTGACTCTGCACCCTACACCAAAAGCGAGGTATCTGAATGCTTACAACTTTTGCCAGCAGGTTTTATCAAAGACATACGCTATGGCCTAGGATTGAAAAAAGAGTATCGCACGATAATTTCAGCTATTGAAGAGCACACAGAATCTCAATGTCTTCTTATTAATAAGGAAAAAACTGGCGATACTGATTATGAATGTTTTAATCTAAATTTTTATGATTATGATGAAATGCGCCGTGCTTGTAACCGCATTACAGAAAGAACAAGGAAAGTTGCCCGTATTACAAAAACCACAGCTGCTTACAACTATATTGCCCATCGTTTGGGAAACGAACAAAAACCATTGCCTACAGATAATGACGCCATTAGCAAGATGCTTCGGATAAAGATAACGGATTGTGATAAACAAGCGGCTATGAATATGGTCGCGGAAGACAAATCAGTTGTAAAACAAACCGACTCACTTACCTTGGCCAAGTTAAAAAATGATATCGAGTTGGTCTCATTAGAGCGTTTGATTAGTTCTTATGAAGACTTACTAAGCAAAAAAACTAAAGAAGACACTTGGCAGAAACTATTCAATCAGAACCCATTTATCTTGAGTCTTGCCTTCGGCTACCCGGCAATAAAAATATCAGACCAAGCGAGTGTTGGTGGCAAACGTTTGACTGGTGATGGCGAAAAAATAACGGACTATCTAATTAAAAATGGTATAACGAACAACTTAGCTCTCATTGAAATCAAAAAGCCCTTTTCCGACTTACTGAACAAAAAACCCTACAGAGGAGCAGTTTATTGCGCCTCCACAGAACTTACCGGCTCTGTAACACAAGTACTCGATCAGTGTTATCGGCTACAGCAAAACATCGCCACGATAAAGAACAACAATCGAATTTATGACATTGAATCATATGCTGTTCACTGTATTTTAGTGATTGGTACTATGCCAAGTGATGAAGACGAGAAGAAGTCTTTTGAGATGTACCGACGGAATTCGAAGAACGTGCAAATCATTACATTTGATGAGCTCTTACTCAAGTTAAAGCAACTGCACGAGTTTCTCGACAATAGCGATGAAAAAGAGGAGGTTGCACCGTGAGCCTACAAACAAATTTAAAGGGCCGCTTACGAAATACTTCATTGCCTAAGAGTCACGGCCTAATGCCAGTATTTGAGGCGGTGGTAAACTCCATTCATTCTATTGAGGAGACTAATAACATCACTGATGGAAAGGTTATTCTTCACATCAATCGCACCACTCAAGGCAGCCTGGATTTAGACGCAAAATCCCAATCGCCAATCATCGGCTTCACTATAATTGATAATGGCTGTGGATTTGACGAAGCCAACTTTAAGTCATTTGAAACCCTAGATTCTGACCACAAAATTGACAAGGGGTGCAGGGGTGTTGGTCGTCTGATGTGGCTTAAAGTGTTTGGTCTGGTCGAAGTGGAAAGCCACTTTTTCGATGTTGATGATAAGCTTAAAAAACGCATATTTCGCTTCGACGATAAATCGGGAGTCCACGGTGAAAAGGTTGTAGAAGCCACATACGAAAAATCTGGCACCATTATAAAACTTCTCGATTTTGATGAAAACTTTCGAAAGCAGGTTCCTGCAAAAGGCCAGTCCATAGCCAATCAGTTGCTGGAACATGTTCTATGGTATTTCGTACGGCAAGGAAGCGCACCCAAGATACTTCTAGAAGACGCGGACGAGGTGTTTGACCTCGATCTTTTGCTCCAAGAGCATATGCATGCCAGCGCCTTTCTCGAAACAATAACAATTCGTGACCACCAATTCGAATTAACTCATATCAAATTTCGTGCATCAGTTAATAAAAAACACCAACTGGCACTCTGCGCGGCTAATCGACTGGTTAAAGAAGAGTCCATTCAAGGAAAAATCCCTGGACTGTACGGAAAAATTTCTGACGTTTCCGGTGAGTTTACTTATACATGTTACATATCTTCCGACTACCTGAATCAACATGTGCGCAGTGAGCGAACCTCGTTTGATATTGCTGAAGATGTTGAGGACATGCTCAACGAAGTAAGCTTCAAAGACATTAGGGAAGCCGTGTTGATTCGTACCAAGGAGTACCTGCAAGATGTTCTGGCAGAAAACGTGTCGGCTGGTCGTAGACGAGTAGATGATTTTATCAACAATCATGCTCCGCGCTATCGCCCGATTGCCAATTATGTTCCAGAAGAGTTATTGATCGTTGACCCAGAAAAATCAGATAAAGAGCTGGAACTACACCTGCATGCTCAGTGGTATGAAGTGGAGCGTCAGTTGGTGAGCGAAGGCCATGACATCATGCTGCCTCAGAATAAAGAGCATGTAGAAGAATATAAAGAACGGTTAGGCGACTACCTACGCAAAGCAGGGGACCTTAAGAAATCAGATCTTGCCAATTACGTTTCACACCGCAAGGTTATTATCGACCTTTTACAAAAATCTATTGAGCGACTAGAGGACGGAAAGTACGCCCGTGAAGATATAATTCACGAACTAATCATGCCTATGCGCAAGGATTCCGTCGAGGTTTTCCTAGACTCTTGTAACCTTTGGCTAATCGATGAGCGCTTGGCATTTCATAACTATTTAGCTTCTGATAAAACGCTCAGCTCAATGCCAATCACTGGCAATGAATCAACCAAAGAGCCAGACTTGCTCAGTCTAAGAGTATTTTGATAATCCACTTCTTGTTAACGACCAGATCAGCTTTCCACTTGCAGCCATTACAGTTATCGAAATCAAACGCCCCATGCGTAATGATATGCGAGAAGGTGAAGATAAAGACCCTATTGATCAGGCGCTCAGTTATTTAGAGCGGATACGCCGAGGGTAAAGTAACTACAAAATCCGGTCGCCCAATTCCGGGAAATAATGATATACCGGGCTATTGTTATGTACTTTGTGACCTTACTGAATCCATGCACCGGCGCTGTCGTCGAGCAAATCTGCGGATCACATCTGATGGGATGGGCTATTTCGGTTTATAACGAACCTTCCCATGCCTATATCGAGGTGATTAGTTTTTGACCAATTAGTAAAAAGCGGCCAGAGAGCGTAACCGGGCATTCTTCGACAAGCTTGGATTGCCTTCCACTTAGGATTAGTAAGGGGGGCAGCAATAGAATTTGTAATATTGCTAATGTCAGGCCACCACTGGCGGTACATGATTACAAACTCTTGCATTCAGCTTTACTGAAACATTAGCCCTTCAGCAATCGATATTTTTGAGCAGTAACTATGGAACATTGAATTATTCATTTTTCCATAGTTAGATTTAGGCCTGAATTATCAATTTTTCCAAAAAAATGACTTCATGCCTGTACCACACAGCGTATGACTACAAGTTAACTGTAATAAAAAAATAAAATGTGAGGTAAAGATCGATATCGCACTATATCGATCTTTACCAACTAAAGGATAAAAAAGATGCCTAGCCATCTTTACGGCTAAGCATCTTTTTTATTTAGCTTCCCAACTTGACGAAGTAAATTTTACAGAACGGAACTATCGCCCTGTCGATTCACTCTATCAATCTTCGAAAAATCAAACGGACTAACCCCCTTCTCCCGATTTGCATCAAGATAATCCGCCCACCACTGCAGCATCAGCCTACGCTCCCCAAGATGTTCCGCCTTATGGATATAAGCCGCACGTACAGAGCTACGCTCCTGGTGGACTCATCTGCCTCTCTACTGCATCCCTCGACCACAATCCTGACTCAATCAGTGAAACTACATGCCATTCGTCCTGAATCCATGCCCACATACTTCCGTTTTCGTGTCATATCCCATTACGCGCAGAGCCTTGTTCACTGTATTCTCACTCATGGGTTTACGCGGATCGTGATCGCCTAAAAAGATCAGCTCTCGATTCCCATTCATGCTTTTGACCTTTTCCAGAATGGCTAAGGCTTGCCTCGACAAAGGCACAAGATGAGGAGTTCGCATCTTCGAACCACGCTGAGAATGTTTAACGCCTTCCCAATGGCTCACGCTCCCCCGGAATCGTCCCACATAGCAGTTTCAAAATCTACTTCAGACCAGCGAGCAAAACGCAGTTCGCTTGAACGGATAAAGACTAACAAGGTAAGTTCGACAGCAAGTCGGGTTAATGGTCTTCCGGAATAGTGATCAATGCGATGAAGTAATTCAGGAATACGATTAAGCTCCAAAGCCGCACGATGCTGTCTTTTCGCCGTAGCAAACCGCACCGGCAATCTCTTGCGCGGGATTGTAGTCGATTAAGCCGCTCTGAACGGCAAAGCGCATAATCGCGGTAGTTCGCTGCTGTAAACGGGCGGCGACTTCAAGACGCCCGGATGACTCCACCGCTTTAATGGGTACAAGAAGATCCCGAGTCTTAAGCTCTGCAATGTTCCGCTTACCGATAGCAGCAAAGAGATTATCTTCGAGGCTTTTCAATACACGAGCGCTATGTGATGCAGACCACTTCTGATTGCTGGCGTGCCACTCTCTGGCGACCACTTCAAACGTTATTGCCTCTTGCTCCTGCTCTACCTTAATGGCTTTCTTGTTCTCACTGGGATCGACGCCGTTAGCTAACAGCTTACGGGCGTCATCCCGGCGCGCCCGAGCATCCGCCAACGACACTTCAGGATATTTCCCCAGCGCCAGCATCTTCTCTTTACCACCGAAGCGATAACGCAGTCGCCAATATTTGGAACCATTGGGGTGAACCAGCAATATCATGCCGTCGCCATCAGTAAGCTTATAGGCTTTTTCTTCAGGCTTAGCCGAACGAACCTTCACATCACTCAGAGCCATGATGAGTATCCTTTCAAGGTTCTGTGTGGGTACAAACATTATCGAACCGGGATATACCCGCAGTTGTACCCGCATCAGTAAGTTGATGTAGATTGAATCAGGTTGACTTAAGTGGAGTGAAAAAGCGAGGAAAGCCTTGCTAATACTGGATTTCAGGCACAAAAAAAGACGTCCGTTGACGTCTATTGATGTTCCGATGGTGCCGAAGGCCGGACTCGAACCGGCACGTATTTCTACGGTTGATTTTGAATCAACTGCGTCTACCGATTTCGCCACTTCGGCACTGAAGGGGATGCGGAAACGTTGTGGATTATACCTGTCGCACGCCGCCATGCAAGCGGCGACGTGCAGTTCCGCAGCTAAGTGTCCAAAAAACCAGCGTAACCCAACTGCCGTTACAGATCCGACACCGCATAACGTATCAGCCCGGCGGCGTTCGGCTCTGGCAGGGCCAGCACGTTGTTCCACAGATCCTGCACCAGGTCGCAGCTCTGCTTCTCTTTGCCCTTCCCTTTTTGCGGCATCTGCAGCAGCTCGATATCGTCGCCGTACTTCCCGGTCAGCTTCTGGATAATCGGCACCACGTCGGTTTCAGCCTGCTGAATCTCCTGCGGGGTCACGGTATGTTTGTCCGGCCCAGCGGCGGCACGCATCATGTCGACATCGGCCTGCATGCGGCGCTGCATCAGATCCTTATCCAGCAGACGCATCGGGTTGACGCCCCCCTTCACCTCCGGGTAGAGGAAGCGGTAGCAGTTGTCATCGCTCACCTTCTGCATGGCGGCGGTCTGCTCCATGTTGATCTTCATGTACTCGACCACGTTGGCGTCCGGGGCGTTTTTGCAGGCGCGCCATCTGCAAGTGCAAAATCTTCGGCTGCACGGTGTCGATGATCTGCTGCTCGTTTTTGCCCGCTTTTTGCAGGGCCAGCATCTCGTCCTGCACCTTTTTGCGGAACTCGGGTTCCTGCTCTTTAATCACCTGCCACACCGGCATACTGCTGAGCGCGGTGTCGAGCTGTTGTTCGGTGTTGGGCGCTTTGTCGCGGTAGATCCAGCCTGCCGCCACCATACCCAGCACCACGGCAATGGCGATACGTAAACCCTTTTTCATCGTTCCCTGTCCTTATGTCATGTTAACCGGCACCCCGCTGTGAAAGCGGAACTCGCTGTCCGGGGATAAGATCAGCTCCGCCTCTATCTCGCCAAACAGCTTCACGCGCGGGGTGATGTCGTCATCGCTGACCTGCTGCGCCAGGCGCAGATAGTCCTGATAATGCCGCGCCTCAGAGCGCAGCAGCGACAGGTAAAACTTCTGCAACTCCTCGTCGAGGAACGGCGCCAGCGCGGCGAAGCGTTCGCAGGAGCGTGCTTCGATATAGGCTCCGCAAACCAGCTTGTCGATCAGCGTCAGCGGCTCGTGGGTGCGCACGGCTTTGAGCATCCCTTTGGCGTAGCGGCTGGCGGTGATTTTGACGTAGGGAATGTTACGCATCAGCATCGCCTCCCGCACCTGCCAGAAATGGTGCAGCTCCTCTTTGATCAGCAGCACCATGCTGTCGATAAGCAGCCGGCCCCAGGGATCGTCGGTCTTCGGCATCACGCTTTTGCCAATCTGCTTATGCAGGGCGACAAAATCCGGTTCCGGGCCTTCGCGGAAGGTAAAGGCTTCGTAGGGCTTGAGCCACTCCAGCAGCGCGTCGGCACCGCTCTCGTCGGCGACGTATTTACGCACCAATAATAGCGCGGTCTGGGCGGCTTTGAGTTCGCACACCATATGGTCGGTGAGCAGCAGCGGCAGGTTAGCCGGGTCGCGGGCTTTTATCAATCCACGCTTGCGGGGTTGGGCACTGGAGGAAGTTGAGAACAGGGGCAAGTATCTGCGGGTAATCCATTTTTAACCTTTTGGATGCGGCAGCTTCCGCTGCCGCAAATACACGTCGCTTTTTACGCTGCCTCTTCGTTGGCTGCCTTTGTTTACCCCAGTCACTGACTTATGTAAGTGACCGGGGAGTCACGCCGTTGCCGGCCTCGATGCAACGCGAATGTCCCGTGTATTAAATTAATCAGTGACGCACGCCGTCGTCATCTTCATCAACAAAATCTTCGTCGTCGTCTTCGTCACCCCTCTTCGCCGTTCGGGTCTTCGAAGTAGGTGCCCCAACCGTCGTATTCCACTTCAAAACGTTCGGCCAGGTCCATCAGCTGTTCAACCTGGGCGTCGATCAGCTCTGCCTTCAGCGCGCCTTCGCTCAGGATATCGCAGCAGATGACGGTGTCGCCCTCTTCCACTTCCAGCTCTTCTGGCTCTGTCACTTCGTAACCCAGGCGGAACGCTTCAACCGCCAGCTTTTCCAGCGCTTCGAAATCATCCGCAGAGAAATGGTGCTCGATGGTGTACAGCGCATCCGGATCGCTGCCGTCTTCCAGCAGTTCTTCAATAATCAGTCGCGTCTCTTCGCGCTGTTCTTCCAGCAGTTCTGGGTTTGCCATGGCTCGTTCCTCTTTAAAGTGCGGCAGATACTTCTATTTTCACACACGGATGTGTTTGCCTCCACCTTTGTAAGAAAGATTTATGATACGGGGGTTGCAAGTGAATATTGATACATATAAAGTGAATTTTAATTCAATAAGTGGCCTTTGCCATGTGAGGATAAAATGTCTGAACTGTATAAAAAACACTTCCTGAAATTGCTCGATTTTACCCCTGCACAGCTCACCTCCCTGCTTGCCCTGTCTGCACAGCTGAAATCCGACAAGAAAAAAGGCACCGAAGTACAAAAGCTTACTGGCAAAAACATCGCGCTCATCTTCGAAAAAGACTCTACCCGTACCAGATGCTCTTTCGAAGTTGCCGCGTTTGACCAGGGCGCACGTGTGACCTATCTCGGGCCGAGCGGCAGCCAGATTGGGCATAAAGAATCAATTAAAGATACCGCGCGCGTGCTGGGCCGGATGTATGACGGCATTCAGTATCGCGGATATGGCCAGAGATGTGGTCGAAACTCTGGCGGAATTTGCTGGCGTACCGGTGTGGAATGGGCTGACTAACGAGTTCCACCCTACCCAGCTGTTAGCCGACCTGCTCACCATGCAGGAACATCTCCCGGGCAAGGCCTTTAACGAGATGGTGCTGGTCTATACCGGCGATGCGCGAAACAACATGGGTAATTCGATGCTGGAAGCGGCGGCGCTCACCGGGCTGGATCTGCGTCTGGTGGCACCCAAAGCCTGCTGGCCGGAAGAGAGCCTGGTGGCAGAGTGCAGCGCGCTGGCAGAAAAGAACGGCGGCAAGATCACCCTCACCGAAGATGTGGCAGCGGGCGTGAAGGGCGCAGACTTTATCTACACCGACGTGTGGGGTGTCGATGGGGGAAGCCAAAGAGAAGTGGGCGGAGCGGATTGCGCTGCTGCGTGGGCTATCAGGTGAACAGCCAGATGATGGCGCTGACGGGTAACCCGGATGTGAAGTTCCTGCACTGTCTGCCGGCGTTCCACGATGACCAGACCACGCTGGGCAAGCAGATGGCGAAGGAGTTCGATCTGCACGGCGGGATGGAAGTGACGGACGAGGTGTTCGAGTCGGCGGCAAGCGTGGTATTCGACCAGGCAGAAAACCGCATGCACACCATTAAGGCAGTGATGGTCGCTACCCTCGGTGAATAACCCCTATTATTTTTAAAATGCAGGAGGGTTGCGGCCTCCTGATATTCATCTTATCCGCTCGGGATAATATAAGCTCACCGGTTGATTAACTTGCCGATACCCGCACCTTGCCGTAAGGGCAGCACTTAAAAATACATTTTACCGGAGCAGCACATTCCTTGCTTTCCGGGTCACGATGACCGGGGCAGCTGGACATGTTGTGCATCACGCGCCACAGGGTGTGGCTGTATTTGTCTATTTGCAGAATATTAATATCGCGTAGCTCGTCATTAACGAATAAACGGTTATGGCAAACATGGATTTCATCGCCGGGCTTAAAAAGCTTCTCGCCGTTATACCAGAGAATATATTTATGATTATGCGGAGTCAGAATTTTTGAAAATAACGTCCCAGTAGCCGGACTGGCAATAGTACCCAAAGCGATCCAAGTTTTAGAAGCAGTCATCCAAATACCTTTTAAAACGAGCTATGCAAAATGCGTAAAGCCTTACGCTTAATGAGTGTAAGAGAACAATGAAAATGTGGTAATAGGTACAGCCTATCCTTTCAGGCAAGGGCGATAAGCCTCAACGATCACTTAAGTCAAATTTTTGCGCCATGAATATCAGGCTGAACAAAAACCGGCCTGCCGGGTCGATTGATTTTTCAGCGTAAACAGGGTACGTTTTGGCCTTAATTCCCGTGCGGATGTGCCGAACTTATGCCTATTATTCAATCTGTTGAACGTGCCTTACAGATCCTCGATCTGTTTAACGAACAGCGACGGAACTTAAAATCACCGACATCAGTAAACAGATGGGGCCTGAGTAAGAGCACGCTCCATTCGCTGCTCAAAACCCTGCAACTGCACGGGTATATCGATCAGAACCCGGAGAACGGCAAATACCGCCCAGGCATGAAGCTGGTGGAACGCGGCCACTTTGTGGTGAGTACGATGGATATTCGCCAGAAAGCGAAGCACTGGCTGACGGACCTGTCGGAGCGCACCGGGCAGACCACCCATCTGGGCATTCTCGACGGGCGCGAAGGGGTCTATATCGAGAAGATTGAAGGCAAGCTTGCTGCCATCGCCTACTCGCGCATTGGCCGTCGCCTGCCGGTGCATGCCACCGCCATCGGCAAAGTGCTGATCGCCTGGCTGAGCGACGCCGAGCTGAACACGCTGCTCGACGGATATGAGTACACCACCTTTACGCCCGCGACCCTGGCCTCACGCGAGGCGCTGCTGGCCGCACTGGCGCAGACCCGTGAGCAGGGTTATGCCCTGGACAGCGAAGAAAATGAGCAGGGAGTGCGCTGCGTCTCGGTGCCGGTGCGTAACCACGAATCCCGCGTGATTGCCGCCCTGAGCTTGTCGACGTTGACCTCCCGCGTTAACGACGATGAACTGGCGCGTTTTCGCGAGCAGTTGCAGGAGGCCGGGCGCCAGCTTTCACGCGCGCTGGGCTACCCGGCCTGAAGGTTTACGCCGTGACTGGCGTATAGCTGAAGTACGCGAAATCAGCGTAGCAGCCGTCGCCGCTGATATCCTCACAGTGCAGCCCGACAAAGGCCCCGGTAAAGAAGCCTCGCCCACCGATATAGTCATCCGACAGTTTCCACGCCTCATAGGTGACGGGCACGGTCTGCCACGTCTCGCCATCAAAGGAATAGCTGTAGCGGTAGACCAGACGATCGACATCCACCCGCAGCCATATGCTCTGCGCCTCATCCGGCACCGGGATGGGATGCTCGTGCAGCGGCCACGACGGCACGTTGTGGTCAAGCTGGATCACCTTCAGGGTCCTGCCCTGCCCCTCCTCGAAATCGACAAAACAGTAGCTCCAGTTTTTGCTGTTGTAGTAGCAGGTCAAACCCGCGCTCTGCTGGAAGTGACGCGGATCGAACGTCATGCACGTTTCCGCGCGGAAGGCAAAATGCTGCCAGCGACGCGCCACGGTGGACTGGATAAAGGTCGAATTAAGGGAGTCATTACCGTACAGGCGTAAAAATCCCGGGCGGGCGCGCAGGGAGCCAAGCGTATCGTCGAACGGAATGCGCAGGGTTTGCAGTTCAGGATCGAGGCGCTCGCCGTCGAAATCATCCCGCCAGTGAGACGGCTCCGCGCTCTGGCTCTCGGCCATTTGCGGGCCTGGCACCGTCAGCCGGGCGTGTTTGCCACCTTCCACGTACGGCCAGCCGTCGCGCCATTCGATGCGCGCGATCCCCGTCTCACGCCCCAGCGAGCAGTAGCCACGTCCGCCAGCGGCCAGCAACGGCATGCCCGGCAGACGCTGCGGGCGGCTGGTGAGATACGCCATGTACCATTCGCCGGTGTGGGTCTGGAGCAGCGAGCCGTGCCCGCTTTTTTGCAGCGGGTTCTCGGGCAGATGCCAGCTGGTCATCATCGACACCTCGGGGTGCAGCTCGTACGGGCCATCCAGCCTTTTCGCGCGCAGCACCACCACCGCGTGTTCGTAGCTGGTGCCCCCTTCGGCGACCAGCAGATAGTACCAGCCATCTTTTTGATAAATATGCGCCCCTTCGGTGTAGGCCAGCGGCGTGCCGGTGAAGAGGGTTTTACGCTCGGGCGACAGGGTGCCGGTCTGCGGATCAAATTCCTGCATCACAATGGTGTTGTGCGGATTGCTGTGATGGCGCGGCCCCCACGGGCGATAAATGTAGTATTTGCGGCCATCGTCGTCGTGGAACAGGGAGGGATCAAACCCGCCGTTGCCCATCGGGATCGGCTCACTCCAGGGGCCTTCGATGGAGGGGGCCGTCACCAGGAAGTTACGCCCGTTTTTCCACGGCGAATCGACAATTTTCACATCGGTATAGAGCAGCCAGAACTGCCCGTCGGCGTAGCTCAGGCACGGCGCCCAGATCCCGCCGGAATCCGGGTTGCCCTTCATATCCAGCATCGATACGCGATCCAGCGGGGTACTCACCAGCCGCCAGTTTTTCAGGTCGCGGGAGTGGTAAATGCGCACGCCCGGGAACCACTCAAAGGTTGAGGTGGCGATGTAGTAATCCTCGCCCTGACGGCACAGCGACGGGTCCGGGTTGAAGCCAGTCAGAATCGGGTTAGTAATGGTGTACATAGCTCCTCCTCATTAATGAGATGCCGCCGTTGCCGCTTCGGGGATGGCGTCGCCCTGCGCCGCGCGATGCTTAAGTAACTGCTGGCTGATGGCTTCCACCCGCGCATCCGAGAGCTTATAAAACGACAGCATGGTGAACATGCCCACGTAGAGCACCACCGGCACCACGCAGAACAGAATTTTGATGGTGGTTAACACTTCGACCGGCTGCACGCTGCTGCTGGCGGAGTAGTTCACGTACGCCAGGATCCAGCCCACCACCGCGCCACCAATCGCCAGGCCGATCTTCAGGCTGAACAGATAGGTCGAGAACACCAGCCCGTCCAGACGGCGGCCGCTGCGGCTCTCTTCGTAATCCACCACGTCGGAGGCCATCAGCCACTGCAATGGCGTCGTGGTGTTAAACACAAACAGGAACAGAATGTTGAGGGCGAAAATCAGCGCCATATGCTCGGCTGGAGTGAAGAAAATCAGCAGGCTGATCAGGGAGTAGAGGACAATAATCCACTTGAATGCCTTCACGCGGTCGAAACGGCCCAGCAGGCGGGAGGAGCAGAGCGAACCAAACATGGTGGCGATGCTGCCGTAAAGCAGGAACTGGGTCGCCATCTCCGGGTGGTCCATCACGTATTTCACGAAGTAGAGCGTCGCCCCACCGCGCACCACGTTGGAACAGGTGGCCATCATTTTGAAGGCGCACATGATCCGCCACTGGCTGTTGCCGAGCAGCAGCTTCAGATCTTTTGCCACGGACGACCCCGGCTGCACCTCAAAGGTGTAGCGCTCTTTGGTGGTGAAGAAGCAGACGTACAGCAGCACCACGCCACTCACTCCCAGCACACACATGGCGCCAAAGTAACCGAGTTGCTCGTTGCCGTTCCCGATGATCCCCACCAGCGGCAGGGCAATACCGCTGATCGCCAGCGATCCCGCCGCCGCCAGGAAAAAGCGCCACGACTGCAGGGCATGGCGCTCCTTCGGATCGGCGGTGATCACCCCTGGCATGGCGCAGTAAGGCACGTTGACGAAGGTATAAACCAGCGTCAGCAGGATGTAGGTGACGCAGGCGTAAATAATTTTGCCGTTGGCGGAGAAGTCCGGCGTGTAAAACGTCAGCATACAGACGATGCCAAACGGGATCGCGCCCCACAGCAGGAACGGGCGGAACTGGCCGTGACGGGTACGGGTGCGGTCCACCAGCAGCCCCATCAGCGGGTCGGTCACCGCATCCAGCACGCGAGAGACCAAAAACAGCGTGCCCATAATGCCCGCCGACAGGCCAAACACGTCGGTATAAAAGTAGGCGAGCAGGAACATGGTCGCCTGCCAGACAAAGCCGCAGGCGGTATCACCCAGCCCGTAGCCAATTTTATCTTTCATGGTTAATTGCATCATCAGAAATACACCCTTATTTAGTGTGCTGAATTCACAACATCGTGTTAATGGAGTGTAATAAGCTGTTCAATTAACCAGCAATGGTCATATCTTGTTTCTGAATTACGTTATTTTGCTTTTGTGACACGACGCCATATAAGGTAAATAATTGTTTTTAGAGGATTAAAAATAATAAAAAAACAAACACAGCAAAGCCGCCCACGGAATATTTCCCGTAGGCGACAAAAGTGATAAATATATTTAAATCCCGAGCGCTTTTTTCCCGGCGTTTATTACCTCGATGATTTTATCGGTGTCATAAATACAGCCTTTCCAGGTGCCGCCACTTATTGACTGTAATGCCGCCCACAGCCGCGTATCGTCGGGTAGAAAATCATGGGCGTGCAGCTCCGGGTGTGGCTGACGACGTGCCAGCTCCACCGCCCCCTCTGCCGGGGTGAGCGGTGCCAGCGGCGTGCCGATAAAGTTGACGCTGCCGGTCAGGGAAAGGCGGTCCACCACAATCTCGATGATGTCATTATCGCGCAGTTTGCCAATCGGCCCACCGGCCAGCGCTTCGGGGGCCACATGCCCAAAACAGGCGCCGGTGGAGACGCCCGAGAAGCGAGCATCGGTGATCAGCGATACCGTTTTCCCCCCAGGAGACATGCTTGAGCGCCGAGGTCAGCTGATAGGTCTCTTCCATCCCGGTGCCGGACGGCCCGCCGCCGATCACCACCATGATGTCGCCCTGTTCGATCTCGCCGCTTTTGATCGCCTTGATCGCCCGGGCTTCCGAGACAAACACCCGCGCCCGCCCGGTGTGACGGTACACCCCGTCCTCACCCACGACCGACGGGTCGATCGCCGTGGCCTTGATCACCGATCCTTCCGGCGCGATGTTGCCCACCGGGAACGCCACCGTGGAGGTCAGCCCCCTTGCTTTGGCGCGTTCCGGCGGCAGGATCACGTCGTCAGGATCGACGCCATCCTGCTCGCGCAGGCACTGCCGGAAGCGTTCGCGGCGCACCGAGGCCTGCCACCAGTCGAGGTTTTCCCCGACGGTCTGCCCGGTCACCGTCATGGCATCTTCGTGCAACAGACCCAGCGCGCGCAGATGGAGCATTACTTCCGGCACGCCGCCCGCGAGGAACGCCCGCACCGTCGGGTGATAATCCGGCCCGTTGGGCAGAACGCTCACCAGCCGCGGCACCTTACGGTTGATGCGCGTCCAGTGATCGACGTCAGGAATGGTGCAGCCCGCCGCATGGGCAATGGCCGGGATATGCAGCAGCAGGTTGGTCGAGCCGCCGAACGCGGCATGGATTACCATCGCGTTTTCAATCGCTTTGTCGGTGAGGATATCGCGTGTGGTGATGCCGCGGTTATCCAGCTCCACCACCGCCCGCGCGGACTGGCGGGAAATCTCCAGCCATACGTCCTGGCCGGACGGGGCTAGTGCGGAATGCGGCAGCGCCAGCCCTAAGGCTTCGGCCACCACCTGTGACGTCCCGGCTGTGCCCAGGAACTGGCAGCCGCCGCCCGGCGACGCGCAGGCGCGACACCCCAGCTCGGCGGGCCTCCTGCAACGAAAGCTCATGGTTGGCGTAACGCGCGCCGATGGTCTGCACCCTTGCCCGCATCCTCGCCAAAAGTCGGCGGCAGCGTGGCCCGCCCGGCACCAGAATGGTCGGCAGGTTATGCATAGACGCCAGCGCAATCATGGTGGCGGGCAGGCCTTTATCGCAGGTCGCGACTCCGATCACCGCCCGGCGCGTCGGCAGGGAGCGGATCAGCCGACGAAACACGATCGCCGCGTCGTTGCGATACGGCAGGGAGTCGAACATGCCGTGCGTGCCCTGGGAGCGACCGTCGCAGGGATCGCTGACAAAGGCGGCAAAGGGGATGCCGCCGTTGCGGGTGATCTCTTTCGCCGCCGCCTGCATCTGCAGGCCAATCTCCCAGTGGCCGGTGTGGTAACCCAGCGCAACCGGGCGGCCATCGCCCGCGCGGATCCCACCCTGCGTGCCAATAATCAGCACCTCTTTGCCGGTGAGCTTATTGGCATCCCACCCCATCCCGGCGTTCTGCGTCATACCAAACAAATTGCCGCTCGGCGATTCCATCAGCATCTGCGGGGTCAGGGGGAGCGCCCCCTGTGGCCCGGCCGCATGGGTGATCACCGAATAGAAGGCGTCGTCCTGCGGGGTAAAAATCTTCTCTATCGACATCGTGACCGTCCGACTCAGCAGAGCTTGAGCTGTTGCAGCAGCGCTTTCAGCTGCGCCTTGCGCGGTTCATCCAGCGGCCCGGCAGGCGGCAGCACGTGGGTGGAGACCGGACACACGCAGAGCGCAATGGCCTCTTTAATCACGTTCACGAACGGGGCATCCAGCTGATACATCTGCGGAATTTGCAGCAGGGTCTGATGATACTGCGCCGCCCGGGCCAGGTCGCCGTCGCGGAAAGCCTGCAACAGTTTCACCGAAATCTGCGGGGCAAAAGTTGCCGCTGGCGGAGATCGCCCCATCGCCGCCCAACAATAGGGTATTGAACAGGTGATCGTCATAGCCGCACAGCACCACAAAGTCGGGGTGCGCCGCCTTGACGGTGAGGATCATGCTGCGCAGATGGGCCACAGAGTCGATGGTGTCTTTAATCCCCACGATATTGCGGCGAGAGTCCACCAGGGTTTTGACAAGCTGCGGGGTCAGATCCTGCCCGGTCAGCGCCGGGAAGTTATAGAGGATCACCGGCAGGGTCACGCTGTCAGCCACCTGCTCGAAGTAGCGGATCAGGTTCGCTTCAGACACTTTCCAGTAGTAGGGATTAATCACCACGATGCCGTCTGCACCGACCTGCTGCGCGTGCTGGCTCAACTCGATGGTCTCCCGGGCGTTGGTGCCCCCGGTGCCGATCAGCACCGGTACCCGGCGATCCACATGGGCGACAGCAAATTCTGCGATGGCTTTGCGTTCTTCGGTGTTGAGCTGCGAAAACTCCCCGCCGCTGCCCAAAAAGAACAGGCCATTTACACCGGCGTCGATCATGCTGTCGATTAACGCGGCGGTACCGGCTTTATCCAGCGCGCCGTCGGCGGTGAAGATAGTGGAGACAGGGGGAATAATGCCCGAGAACGGTTGAGTCTGCTGCATGGGATCTCCTTGCTGAAAGCATTTGTTCTACATTATAGAACAGCGTTCGTTTATTTGATTTTCATACTATGACGCAGAAAAAGCGCAGGTAAATGGGAAGGAAAGAAGGAGTGTAGGAAATTTAAGCTGGATCACATATTAAAGGGTGCGGCCTGATGCCCTCACTCTCTCCCGCTGGGTTGAGGGTTCCCCACAAAAATATTGGCACGCTCGGCCCCCTCTCCTGATATTGGCACGGTCGGCTCCCGTTCCTGATATTGGCACGGTCAGCTCCCTCTCCCCTTTGGGGAGAGGGTTGGGGTGAGGGGAACATGCGACTCAGGTAGAAGTTCCGTTCACTTTAGGTTCTGCACTTATCTGCCAGCCGCGTCATCGGTGAACGTGCCAGGGGGGCTCGCCGCCTCCCCCCTGGCTACCCCGGCTCCCGGCCAAGAAAATCGCCGCTTCGCGGTGCACTCAGCTTATTCCTCCAGGCTTTCGGGTCGGGCACCAGCCTGCATCCCTGCAGGCTATGCCCTCTCGGCGCGTCCCTGCGCCTCGCCCCGGCCTTACGGAAACGCTTCGTCGATTTTCAGCCGGACAGGGGAGCCGCTGTAAGTCTTTTAAAATATTGTGATTATTTCATTGCTTTAAGAGCAATTAAATTACCAGGTATCCCTTAGCTCTGTGGGAGAGGGCCGGGATGAGGGGCTTAACCAAGCAGCATTTTAACAACAACTTTTCTGACCTGCGCAGGCGCGCCCACCGCGCACAGCGGTTTGTGCACTTCGCCTGGGTAGAAGACCACGAAGTCGCCCTCGCTTAACACCAGGGTTTTCTCCTGCTCGCCTTCCGGCAGAAACGCGATGTCTTTATCTGCCAGCCAGTCGGTGTCCGGCGTGCCATTTGGCAGGGTGCTGAAGGTCATCCCTTCCTGGCCTTTCAGCACGATCTGGATATCCAGATAGCGGGCGTGATACTCGGCGCGACGCTCTTCAAATGGCTGGGTCATGTCTTCGGAGACCAGATAGAACAGGTTGTTGCCGTCGATGTCGTGCTTACCGGTTGGGGGTCGCGTCTGACACATGCGTTTTAACATGTTCGATCGCCTGACGCAGCGGGTGTGGCAGCCAGGACTGGAGGTTGTGAATGTTGCCAACGATCATGGTGATATCCTCAATATAAAACATCGTTTCATTTTAAGCTTTTATACGAGAATTTTAGCTGCCATACCACTTCTTTTTGTGCGTGCTTTGCATTAGCGCATAACCATGCACACCTAACCGTTTACGTTGCGTAAAGTGTGCATTATTCGCTTGATCCGCCAATCAGGCTGCGTATAATGCCCCCACAATTTGCCGGGAGGAAGCATGGTCAAACAGTGTCTACAGAGTGTCGTAGCGCGTCTTAAAAAAGACGCTGGCCTGCCGTTTTTCTTCCCGTTGCAGTCCCTATTCCAGAAGCCCCTCATTTGAGGGGCTTTTTTTTGCCCGGCGTCAGGAGATAAAAATGAATCCGCTTTATCAAAAACACATCATTTCCATCAACGACCTCAGCCGTGAAGAGCTGGAGCTGGTTCTTGAAACCGCGGCAAAACTGAAAGCCAACCCGCAGCCGGAGTTGCTGAAGCACAAGGTGATCGCCAGCTGCTTCTTCGAAGCCTCCACCCGTACCCGCCTGTCGTTCGAGACCTCCATCCACCGTCTGGGCGCAAGCGTCGTGGGCTTCTCCGACAGCAGCAACACCTCGCTGGGGAAAAAAGGCGAGACCCTCGCGGATACCATCTCAGTGATCAGCACCTACGTTGATGCCATCGTGATGCGTCACCCGCAGGAGGGCGCCGCGCGTCTGGCGACCGAGTTTTCCGGCGGCGTTCCGGTGCTGAACGCCGGGGATGGCGCTAACCAGCATCCGACCCAGACTCTGCTGGATCTGTTCACCATTCAGGAGACCCAGGGCCGTCTGGAGAACCTGAACATCGCCATGGTCGGCGACCTGAAATATGGCCGCACCGTCCACTCCCTGACGCAGGCGCTGGCGAAGTTCAACGGCAACCGCTTCTACTTCGTTGCCCCGGACGCGCTGGCGATGCCGCAGTACATCCTCGATATGCTCGATGAGAAAGGCATCCCGTGGAGCCTGCACGCCAGCATCGAAGAGATGATGGCTGAGGTGGATATTCTGTATATGACCCGCGTGCAGAAAGAGCGTCTTGATCCGTCGGAGTACGCCAACGTCAAGGCGCAGTTCGTCCTGCGCGCCAGCGATCTTGAGGGCGCACGCAGTAACATGAAAGTGCTGCACCCGCTGCCGCGTATCGATGAGATCACCACCGACGTGGATAAGACGCCGCACGCCTGGTACTTCCAGCAGGCCGGAAACGGCATCTTCGCTCGCCAGGCGTTACTGGCACTGGTTCTGAATCGCGACTTAGCTCTGTAAGGGGAAATGACCATGACACACGATAACAAACTCCAGGTCGAAGCCATTAAACGTGGCACCGTAATTGACCATATCCCTGCGCAGGTGGGCTTTAAGCTGCTGACCCTGTTCAAACTGACCGAAACCGACCAGCGCATCACCATCGGCCTGAACCTGCCTTCTGGCGAGATGGGCCGTAAAGATCTGATTAAAATCGAGAACACCTTCCTGACCGACGAGCAGGTTAACCAGCTGTCGCTGTACGCACCGGAAGCGACCGTCAACCGCATCGACGATTACGAAGTGGTGGGCAAATCCCGCCCGAGCCTGCCGGATCGTATTGAAAGCGTGCTGATCTGCCCGAACAGTAACTGCATCAGCCATGCTGAGCCGGTTAACTCCAGTTTTGCAGTGAAAAAGCGCGCCAACGACATCGCGCTCAAATGTAAATACTGCGAAAAAGAGTTTTCTCATAATGTGGTGCTGGCCAACTAATCGCGGTGGTAAAGCATGCCTGCCTCTTTATAATGGCAGGCATACTCATAACGCTGTAATTCAGGAGAAATCATGACCAAAGTACTCGCGACGGAAAATGCACCTGCAGCTATCGGCCCATACGTTCAGGGCGTTGATCTTGGCAGCATGATCATCACCTCCGGCCAGATCCCGGTGAACCCAAAAACCGGTGAAGTGGCGGAAGACGTCTCTGCCCAGGCGCGTCAGTCGCTGGAAAACGTTAAAGCGATCGTTGAATCTGCTGGCCTGAAAGTGGGCGATATCGTGAAAACGACCGTTTTCGTTAAAGATCTCAATGACTTTGCCACCGTTAACGCCACCTACGAAGCGTTCTTCACCGAGCACAATGCGGGCTTCCCGGCACGCTCCTGCGTGGAAGTGGCGCGTCTGCCAAAAGACGTGAAAATCGAAATTGAAGCGATTGCCGTGCGCCGCTAAATAATTATTTACTAAGTAAAAGGCAGCCTGGGCTGCCTTTTTTTATTATCTGAATACACAGAGAGAAATATCCTTCAAGCATTTTCACTATTCTTTTTCATCTCTGCTTGAAATGACTAATTTTTTATTCCAGCCGACACTAGCCGTGCCCAAAACTCATTAATCATCTTTAATGGAATAAAAAATGAAATTGTCAAAAATTGCGTTGGCACTTGCCACACTCACGGTTGCTTCGTCGGCTTTAGCACATGGTTATGTGGAGTCTCCGGCCAGCCGCGCTTATATGTGTAAGCTCGGTAAAAATATCGACTGCGGTACCGTTCAATATGAACCACAGAGCGTGGAACGTACGTCTGGCTTCCCGACAGGTGCCCTGCCGCCAGATGGACAGCTTGCCAGCGCCGGTATTTCGCAATATTCCCAGCTTGATCGTCAGAGCCTGAATGCCTGGACTAAAACACCAATTACCGCCGGTAAAAATACATTTACCTGGTATCACACTGCACCGCATAAAACCGTTAACTGGCGTTGGTATATTACCAAGCAAGACTGGAATCCAAATAAACCGCTGACCCGCGATCAATTTGAATCCACCCCATTCTGTACTGTTAACGGTAATGGCCAGGCGCCGTCGCCACGTCAGGAAATGAGCTGTAATGTTCCTCAGCGTACCGGTTACCAGGTTATTTACGCAGTATGGGAAATTGCCGATACCACTAACAGCTTCTACCAGGCAATCGACGTTGATTTCGGCAACGGCGGCAATGTCACCCCAGACGAAACCCCGGCAGTGGTTTCCGAGTGGAGCCATGCCCTGAACGGCCAGATCTCCGGTAACAACATCAACCCAGGCGACAAAGTGATCGCGCGTTTCTTCGATGCTAACGGTGAAGTTGCTTCCATGCGCACCGAACTGACTGTTCTCCTCTGCATCTCAGGGCCAGGCAAATCAGTGGGCATTCGATCTGGCGCAGGCCATCAACGCAGCACACAGCGATGTACGTGTCGGGGTGAAAGATGAAAGCGGCGTGGTTAACCCGGTTCACGGCGCAAACAACGTCTACGTGAAAGACGGTAGCGCCCTGAAATCTGTCGCCATCTCTTATGAAGAGCAGCAGACTCAGGCCAGCGAAGATATCGCTGTGACCAACGTGCAGTTCAGCAAAGTTAAAGACGGCGCGGCAACCGTGACCTTCCACGTTAACACCCAGGGGGACGTCAACCTGGAAGCCCGTGTGATGAACCACGTCGATGCAGAAAAAGGTTATGTGAAGCAGGACATGAACAACGCCAACCAGGACGTGACCATGAACCTGACTGACGTGACCCCTGGCCACCACATGCTGAAATACTTCGCGACCAACAAAGATGGCGTTATGTTCGCGCAGGACGTGATCGACATGATGCTGGAAGGCGAAGCCAGTGCGGATACCGGTGCTGCGGGTAAATACGACTTTACCTTCCCCGCAGAATCTTTCGTCTTACAAAGCAGACACTGTGGTTCTGCAACCGAAGAATGGCAAAACTTACAAGTGTAAGAAAGCGCCATACAGCGGCTACTGCGTGCAGTACGCACCAACGCTAACCAGTTCGAACCAGGTGTAGGTTCTCACTGGCAGATGGCGTGGACGCTGCAGAAATAGTGATGTAAACGCCCGGCATACAGAGGCGTTTACGCTGTTTGCCGGTGACGCTTCGTTTGCCGGGCCTGCAAGGTCATCACCTCCGCAGGCCCGGCAGGCGCAGCGCCACCGGGCAGGCGTTTTACCCTACTGATTGCGCGTGGCGCGCAGCAGTTTCTCCAGCGGATACACCGCCGCAATCACCACCTCATCCTGAATCTGCGCCGCGTTATCTAACTCCCCCTGAATCGACGCAATCTCGGTATCATCCAGCGTCCCCTGTCGTGCCACCAGATCCGTCAGGCGCAGCCCTATCGCCGCCAGTTTATCCACCGTCAGAATCACCGGCTTCAGCGCTTTAAGCTGATAGTTGTTCCCGGCCAGCGCCAGCGCGTCCGGGGTGTTGGTCTGCCAGCGGGTAAACAGATGACGCAGCGATTCCGCGCTTTCGCTGTCTTCAGCATCGCTCACCAGGCGCTCGACCCAGCGGTTCATCTGCCGCACCGTGTTACTTTCCGGTGCCAGCGCGTCGGCAAAACGGTTCAGCGGCTCAAACAGGTCGTAATTCCCGGCCTGGAACTTGAGATGGTTGCGGGTGTAATACTGGGCTGGCTCCAGCGCCTGGGCGAGGATGTTCAGCGCCAGCGTGTCGGTGGTATTCCCCAGACGCGTGAACTGCACCTGCTGGCGGGCGTGTTGCTGTAACCCTACCGACACCGTTGACCAGGTGTCCATTGCCTGCAGGCGGGTGTACATGTTCTCGACATCGTTCACCTCCTGCGCCGACCACAGCCGCTCCGCCACCGCAAACGCCCGTGGCCACAGCTTGATATCGAGCACCGGGGCCGCGACGTTTTCCGCCCACAGCGCCGCCTCGCCGCCCAGCAGATTGGCCTGCTGGCTGGCATCCGGCACCGCCGGAGCGATCCCTTCCGGCACCGCGTCCAGCCGCTGGCCCGTCACCGGATAACGGCTGTTGCCCAGCAGGAAATAGCCCTCGATCTTGTCATCTTTCACCGTCACTACCGGGCGGGTTTCCCCCATCCAGGTATCGACGGTGAAGCTCACCTGGTTGTCGCTGCGCCAGTCGATGTCCTGCACCGCACGCCGCGATTTGCCGTTGAAATCGATAAACCCACGCCAGCCCGCGTCGCCTTTTACCAGCGTGAAACTCCCCTCCACCGGCTTGCCCTTCAGGCGCGGCAGGGTAAAGGACCAGCTCTGGGCGCTGTCGCGATCGGTGATCACGTCCACATTGTTTAGCCCCTGCGGCACGATCTCATTGCGGTAGTGATAGGCGGTGTACTGGGGCTGATCGAGATAAAACCCGGTGGAGAGGATCCCTTTGTAGCCCTGCTTCGCCACTTCACCCAACGCGTCCTGCCCTTGCCAGGAGTGGATCAGGATGCTTTTTGGCAGATCCGGGTGGAAGATCTAATCCCAGCCCACCATCTGGCGCTGGTTCTTCTCGAGGATCGTCTCCAGCTTGCGGTTGAAATACGCCTGCAACGCGTGGCTGTCGGCCAGTTTGTTGTCACGCATAAACTGCTGGATGGCAGGATTCGCTTTCCACTGGCTGTCGTCCACCTCATCGCCGCCGATGTGCAGATAGGGATCCGGGAAGATCGCCGCCAGTTCGGCGACCATCGCTCCGGCAAATGCATACGTAGCCTCTTTGGTAGGATCCATTACCGGCTTGAGCACGCCCCAGTGGCGCTCCATCTCATACGGCCCCGGCGCGCTCATCAGCTCCGGGTAGGCCACCGCAATGGCCGAGGCGTGGCCCGGCATGTCAATTTCAGGCACCACGCGAACACCACGCGCGGTGGCGTAGCGCACCACTTCGCGCATCTGATCCTGGGTGTAGAACAGCCCGTCGCTGGCAAGTTCGGTCAGTTTCGGGTAGCGCTTCGAGGCAAAACGCCAGCCCTGATCGTCGGTTAAGTGCCAGTGCAGCACGTTAAGCTTCGCCGCCGCCATGCCGTCGATCTGGCGTTTGATGTCGTCGAGCGGAATAAAGTGTCGGGCCGAATCGAGCAGCAGGCCACGCCACGGGAAGCGCGGGCATCCTCAATGGCGACCCACGGCAGGGAAGTGTTTTCCGCACCGTTCTGGATCAGCTGGAGCAGGGTTTCCATCGCCCGTAGCGCGCCGAAGCGGGTATTGGCAGTGATATTTACCCCGCTGGCGTCCACGGTGAGTTTGTAGCTTTCATCGCTGTCCGCTTTGGGCTGCGGAGCCACTTTGCGGGCGATGGCGATGGTCACCGTCGGCTTCGCCGGTTTATCGGCCTGCGGCTGGAGCGTCCAGCCGGTCTGCTGCGCCACCCGCTGGCGCAGACGGGTCACCGCATCGCCGAGATCGTCCCCGGAGACGCTGACCGAGAAGTCATTGCTGATGACCAGCGCGCCCTGGGTGGCAGGACGCTCGACCTTTGCAGGCCAGGGCATCAGGGGAAGATCGCCTGCCGGGGCGGCAAACGCAGAAAAGCCGAGCATAAGCCCGGCGGTTAACAAGCTGTACCGTAACATGAATGTTCCTTATTTGACGGGCCGAAAAAAGGCAAAACATTCTGTTAACATGTGTACAAATTGTCGTCAAGCAAATGGCATGACGGGGATCACAGGTTGTTGAATTTGAGAGGAAAGCCAGTCCCCTCCACCCCGGCCCTCTCCCCAAAGGGGCGAGGGGGAAAAACCGCACCGGGCTGTCCCCTCACCCCGACCCTCTCCCTACAAGAGCCAGAGGCAAAAGACCGCACCAGACTGTCCCCTCTCCCTTTTAGGGAGAGGGTTAGGGTGAGGGTGAAGGTGAAGGTGAAGGTGAAGTTGAAGGTGTGTAAAAACAGGTCACTGCCACCCATACCGGCGGCTATAGAACCCTTTCACCATCTGCGTTAACACCATATAACCCGCAAGGATCGCCACCAGCCACGGGAAGTAGCTCAGCGGTAGCGCCTGCAATTGCAGATAGCCTGCCAGCGGCGAGAACGGCAGCGCGATGCCGAGCACCATCACCAGCCCCGTCATCAGGATGAGCGGCCAGGCGGCGCGGCTCTGGAGGAACGGGATCCGCCGCGTGCGGATCATATGCACAATCAGCGTTTGCGACAGCAGCCCGACCACAAACCAGCCGGACTGGAACAGCGTCTGTTGTTCCGGGGTGGTGGCATGGAACACAAACCACATCAGGCAGAAGGTCAAAATGTCAAAGATCGAACTGATTGGGCCGAAAAAGAGCATGAAACGGCCCAGTTCTGTCGGTTCCCAGCGCTGCGGCTTTTGGATCTGCTCATCATCGACATTATCAAACGGGATCGCCACCTGCGAGACGTCGTACATCAGGTTCTGGATCAGCAGGTGCAGCGGCAGCATCGGCAGGAAGGGCAGAAACGCGCTCGCCACCAGCACGCTGAAGACGTTGCCGAAGTTGGAGCTGGCGGTCATTTTGATGTACTTGAGCATGTTGGCAAAGGTGCGGCGGCCTTCGATCACCCCCTCTTCCAGCACCATCAGGCTCTTCTCCAGCAGAATGATGTCCGCCGCCTCCCGGGCGATATCCACCGCGCCATCCACCGAAATCCCGATATCCGCGGCACGCAGCGCGGGCGCATCGTTAATACCATCTCCCATAAAGCCCACCACGTGCCCTTCGCGCTTCAGCAGGGTGACAATGCGCTCTTTGTGCATCGGGGTCAGGCGTGCGAACAGCGTGGTGCGCTTCGCAAGGGTTGCCAGCTCATCGTCGGAAAGCGTTTCGATCTCGCTGCCCGTCACCACCTCGCCCGCATCCAGGCCGACTTCGCGGCACACCTTTGCGGCCACCAGCTCGCTGTCGCCGGTGAGGATTTTCACCGTGATGCCGCTGTTTTTCAGCGCTTTGAGCGCCGGGGCGGTGGTCTCTTTCGGCGGATCGAGGAAGGCAATATAGCCTTCGAGGATCAGATCCGATTCGTCAATACGCTGGTAATCCCTTTCGCGGGCCGGCAAAAACTTGCTGGCGACCGCCACCACCCGCAGCCCCTGGCGGTTGAGGTTGTCGGTGACGCGCCGGATGCGCCGCAACATGCTGTCGTCCAGCGGCACAATCTCGCCGTTATGCCACACCTGGGTCGACACGTTCAGGATCTCCTGCAGCGCCCCTTTACAGATCAGCTGATGGACGCCCTGCTCTTCACTTACCACCACCGACATGCGGCGGCGCTCAAAATCAAAGGGGATCTCATCCACTTTCTGCCAGCGGGTCGAGAGCGTGCGGGCGACGGCTTCATCCACCCCTTCCAGCACCGCGACATCAAGCAGGTTCTTCAGCCCGGTCTGGTAGTGGCTGTTCAGCCAGGCGGTGTTCAGCACCCGCTCGCACTCCTTGCCCGAGACGTCGGTATGGTGCTCCAGCACAATTTTGTCCTGGGTCAGGGTGCCCGGTTTTGTCGGTGCAGAGGATGTCCATGGCGCCAAAGTTCTGAATGGCGTCGAGGTGTTTGACGATCACCTTTTTGCTTCGAGAGTTTGACTGCCCCACGCGCCAGGGTCGAGGTAACAATCATCGGCAGCATTTCCGGGGTCAGCCCCACCGCCACCGAGAGCGCAAACAGCGCCGCTTCCCACCAGTCACCTTTGGTGTAGCCGTTAATCAGCAGCACGATGGGCGTCATCACCAGCATGAAGCGGATCAGCAGCATGCTGATGCGGCCAATCCCCTGCTGGAAGGCGTTCGGCTCGCTCTCCTGCTCGCTGACGCGCCCGGCCAGTTGCCCAAACCAGGTATTGCCCCCGGTGGCGATCACCATCGCCTGCGCCGTGCCGCTCACCACCGTGGTGCCCATAAAGCACAGGGTGTCGCACTCCAGCGGGTTGCTCTGCTGCGGATCGCGGCTGTGGGCCACCTTTTCCACCGGCAGGGATTCCCCGGTCAGCGAAGCCTGGGCCACAAACAGATCCCGCGCCTGGAGAAGGCGTAAATCCGCCGGGATCATGTCTCCGGCCGCCAGCTTAACCACATCGCCCACCACCAGCTGGTCAATCGGTAGCTCCTGCCAGACGCTTTCGCCTTTATCGTTGATCGTCCGTAAGACGGTAGCGGTGTTGCTGACCATCGCCTTCAGGGCATCTGCCGCCCGGGTGGAGCGGGCCTCCTGGATAAAGTTCAGCAGCGTGGAGATGCCCACCATCAGGGCGATCACCCCGGCGGCAAACAGGTCTTCGGTGGCATAGGAGATAACGCCCAGCACCGTCAGCAGCAGGTTAAAGGGGTTGCGGTAGCAGACCCACAGATGCACCCACCAGCGGGCCGGTTTTTGTGCCGGGATCTGATTTTCGCCATGCGTGGCGCGGGCGGTTTCGACCTCGGCAGCCGTCAGCCCTTCCGGGTGGCTGGCAAACGTCCGCCACAGGTCAGGCTCTTCCATCGCGGCGATTCGCAGACAGTGGGCGGCCAGTGCGCCGGGAATGACGGCATCGGTTTTGCCCGTTGCCATTGGGTCGCGCTGCACCAGACGGCGCGGCAGGTGGCGGCCCAGCCGGGCCAGCAGCTGTTGTGTGAAATTTTTGAACATAACACGTCCCCCGCACCCGTGAAGACGGGCGCAGTCTTGCCTTCAGACGTGACAAAGCCACGCCTGAGCGGCGGTATCAGTTATGCAGGAACGTTGAATAACGTCACTGCCTTACGCATCCGGTAAGACAGTGAGAACAGGCTTACCGGAAAGAAAGGGTTCTCCCTCGCGGGAGAGGGGTGGGATCGGGATCCATATCGCCTCCGGTAAGTAAAAAAAGGTAAGTCGGCGCGCAGTATAGTGTTTTAGCCGTACCGTTTGTGACTATTCGGGCGGTATGATAGCGCCCAGGCATTAAACCAAACGTAAACCAGACTTTGCTCATTGCGGAACCGGACCCCCGATTTAGGCTTATTGATTATTTCATCAATGCGTTACAGGAATGAAAGCATGCAGAACCGCCTCACCATTAAAGACATCGCGCGTCTGAGCGGCGTGGGTAAATCCACCGTCTCACGGGTGCTGAACAACGAAAGTGGTGTCAGCGAACGCACCCGCGAACGCGTCGAGGCGGTAATGAATCAGCACGGCTTCTCCCCGTCGCGCTCGGCGCGCGCCATGCGGGGGCAGAGCGACAAAGTGGTGGCGATCATGGTCACCCGTCTGGATTCGCTCTCGGAAAACCTTGCCGTGCAGACCATGCTGCCCGTCTTCTACGAACAGGGTTACGATCCGATCATGATGGAGAGCAAGTTCTCGCCGCAGATGGTGGAAGAGCATCTCGGGATGCTGAAACGCCGCAACATCGACGGTGTGGTGCTGTTTGGCTTCACCGGCCTTAACGAGCAGATGCTCACGCCGTGGCAGTCGTCGCTGGTGTTGCTGGCGCGCGATGCCCGCGGTTTTGCCTCCGTATGCTACGACGATGAAGGGGCGATCCGCATTCTGATGCAGCGTCTGTATGACAGCGGCCATCGCCATATCAGCTATCTCGGCGTGCCGCACAGCGACGTCACCACCGGCCAGCGCCGCCACAATGCCTATCTGGAATTCTGCAAAAAGTATGCGTTGCCTGCCGTGGCTGCGTTACCCGGTCTTGGGATGAAACAGGGCTATGAAAAGGTGGCTGACGTGCTGACCCCACAGACGACTGCCCTGGTCTGTGCCACGGATACGCTGGCTCTTGGCGCAAGTAAGTACTTACAAGAACAGCGCCTCGACAGCCTGCAGCTGGCGAGCGTGGGTAACACACCGCTGATGAAGTTTCTTCACCCGGAGATCATCACCGTCGATCCTGGCTACGCCGAATCCGGCCGCCAGACCGCTATGCAGTTGATTGAGCAGATCAACGGCCGCAGCGAACCTCGCCAGATCGTCATTCCCGCCACCCTCTCCTGAGCGTTAAAAGACGCTTTATTGTGATCCTCGCCCGGTTTCGGGAACGTTCCCATTTTCGTTATTACCGGTTCAGAGTAGGCTTGCCACCAGTCCATAACCCCCTACCATCTGTCATGAGGTTTCATGATGAGCAAAGTAAAACAAACGGATATCGACCAGTTAATCGTGCTGGTTGGCGGACGTGACAACATCGCCACGGTCAGCCACTGCATCACCCGCCTGCGCTTTGTGCTAAACGACCCGGCCAAAAGCGAATCCCAAAGCCATCGAGGAGCTGTCCGATGGTGAAAGGCTGCTTTACCAATGCGGGCCAGTTCCAGGTAGTGATCGGCACCGACGTGGGTGATTACTATAAGGCGCTGCTGGCCACCACCGGCCACTCGTCGGCGGATAAAGAGCAGGCCAAAAAAGCCGCGCGCCAGAACATGAAATGGCATGAACAGCTCATTTCACATTTCGCGGAGATCTTCTTCCCGCTTCTGCCTGCGCTGATCAGCGGGGGCTTAATCCTCGGCTTCCGTAACGTGATTGGCGATGTGGCCGATGAGCGGCGGCAAAACCCTGGCCCAGATGTATCCGGCCCTGCAAAGCAATCTATGACTTCCCTGTGGCTGATTGGCGAGGCGATCTTCTTCTATCTGCCGGTGGGGATCTGCTGGTCGGCGGTGCGCAAAATGGGCGGTACGCCGATTCTGGGTATCGTACTGGGCGTAACGCTGGTCTCTCCGCAGTTAATGAACGCTTACTTACTTGGGCAGCAGGTACCTGAAGTGTGGAACTTCGGCCTGTTCACTATCGCCAAAGTTGGCTATCAGGCCCAGGTGATCCCGGCCCTGCTGGCCGGTCTGGCGCTGGGGATGATTGAGACCCGCCTGAAGCGCATGGTGCCGGACTACCTCTATCTGGTGGTGGTGCCGGTGTGCTCCCCTGATCCTCGCGGTGTTCCTCGCCCACGCCTTTATCGGTCCGTTTGGCCGCATGATCGGTGACGGCGTGGCCTACGCGGTGCGCCACCTGATGACCGGCAGCTTCGCCCCCGATTGGTGCCGCGCTGTTTGGCTTCCTGTATGCCCCGCTGGTGATCACCGGCGTGCATCAGACCACCCCTGGCGATTGATATGCAGATGATCCAGAGCCCTCGGCGGCACCCCGGTATGGCCGCTCATCGCCCCTGTCGAACATTGCCCAGGCCTCGGCGGTTACCGGCATCATCATCGTCAGCCGGAAGCATAACGAACGTGAAATCTCGGTTCCGGCGGCGATCTCCGCCTACCTCGGGGTCACCGAACCGGCGATGTATGGCATCAACCTGAAATACCGCTTCCCGATGCTGTGCGCCATGATCGGCTCCGGGCTGGCGGGCCTGCTGTGCGGCCTGAACAGCGTGATGGCTAACGGCATTGGTGTCGGCGGCCTGCCGGGTATCCTCTCCCATCCAGCCGGGCCTACTGGCAGGTGTTCTCCCCTGGCGATGGCCATTGCGATTATCGTACCGATGGCACTGACCACCGTGATCTACCAGCGCAAATTCCGTCAGGGCGCGTTACAGATTGTTTAATTTTTTTCGGGGCGCCGTTGCGCCCCTTCGCATTTGCAGGAACGCAAGATGAATACCCTTCCTCATTGGTGGCAAAACGGCGTCATCTATCAGATCTACCCCGAAGAGCTTTCAGGACACCACCCGGGCGTGGCACCGGCGACTTACGCGGCGTGACCTCGCGTCTCGACTACCTCAGCACCCCTCGGTATCGACGCCATCTGGCTGACGCCGTTCTATATCTCCCCCGCAGGTGGATAACGGCTACGATGTGGCGAACTACATCAGCATCGATCCGGCCTACGGCACGCTGGATGATTTTGACGGGCTGGTGGCCGAGGCCCATAAACGCGGGATCCGCATCGTGCTGGATATGGTGTTTAACCACACCTCCACCCAGCATGCGTGGTTCCGTGAGTCGCTTAATAAAGAGAGTCCATACCGCGAGTTCTATATCTGGCGCGACGGTACCCCGGAGCAGCTGCCGAACAACTGGCGCTCCAAGTTTGGCGGTAACGCCTGGCGCTGGCATGCCGAAAGCGAGCAGTACTATCTGCACCTGTTTGCCCCGGAGCAGGCAGACCTGAACTGGGAAAACCCGCAGGTGCGCGCCGAGCTGAAAAAGGTGTGCGAATTCTGGGCCGATCGCGGCGTGGACGGCCTGCGTCTCGACGTGATTAACCTGGTGTCGAAAGACCAGGATTTCCCCGACGATGAGATCGGCGATGGCCGCCGCTTTTACACCGACGGGCCGCACATTCACGACTATATGCAGGAGATGAGCCGCGACGTCTTTACCCCGCGCAACCTGATGACGGTGGGCGAGATGTCCTCTACTCACCTGGCGCACTGTCAGCAGTACGCGGCGCTCGACGGGCGTGAGCTGTCGATGACCTTTAATTTCCACCATCTGAAGGTGGATTACCCCAACGGCGAGAAGTGGACGCTGGCCAAACCGGATTTTGTAGCGCTGAAGGCCCTCTTCAGCCACTGGCAGGAGGGTATGCACAATAAAGCCTGGAATGCGCTGTTCTGGTGTAACCACGATCAGCCGCGTATCGTCTCGCGTTTTGGCGACGAGGGGGAGTACCGCGTTCCGGCGGCGAAGATGCTGGCGATGGTGCTGCACGGCATGCAGGGCACGCCTTACGTCTACCAGGGTGAAGAGATTGGCATGACCAACCCGCACTTTAGCCGCATTACCGACTACCGCGACGTGGAGAGCCACAACATGTTCGCCGAGCTGCGTACGCAGGGGCGGGATGCCGACGAGCTGCTGGCGATCCTCGCGAGTAAGTCCCGCGACAACAGCCGCACGCCTATGCAGTGGGATGCCTCGGCCCATGCCGGGTTCACTACCGGCGAGCCGTGGATCGCCCTGGGGAATAACGCGGAAGCAATCAACGTCGAGGCGGCGCTGGCCGATCCCGACTCGGTGTTTTACGCCTACCAGGCGTTGATCCAACTGCGTAAAACCCTGCCGGTACTGACCTGGGGGGATTATCAGGATCTGCTCCCGGATCACCCGTCGCTGTGGTGCTATCGCCGCCAGTGGCAGGGCCAGACGCTGATGGTGGTTGCCAGCCTGAGCCGCGAGTGCCAGCCGTGGCATCCGCAGGGGGTGGAAGGCAACTGGGAGGTGGTAATGAGCAACTACAGCGAAGTCTCGCCCCAGCCTGCCGCTATGACCCTGAGGCCGTTTGAGGCGGTATGGTGGTTACAGGCCTGACGTTATCCGCCGGGCACCGCACGGTTGCCCGGCGCACGCTTTTTTTGATGCAAAATCACCAGATTAGTACTTGAATAATTTACAAACCCCCGGATCGCCCCGTCATCTGTACACTCTGTTTTTTACCTTGTCCTGAATCAAATAAATCGCAAACTTGTTTGATGCAAATCACTATATATAGAACTTAGAATGCTCGCCGACCCAAGATGTTGTATTTATCGTCTATTATTGCCACAAGACGATGCAAACCACGCCTGCTTAAAATTGTGGATAAAAAGGGTCGATATCAGGAGAAATCGCGCGCGTGTCGGCAGTTACGGCCCCGACCCTTTTCCCTGACTCTGTGGATAACCTGTAGTTATAAATAGATGAATGGAGTGATCATGACACCGCATGTGATGAAACGAGATGGCTGTAACGTGCCTTTCAAATCAGAGCGCATTCAGGAAGCGATTCTGCGTGCAGCTAAAGCAGCGGGAGTCGATGACGCAGATTACTGCGCCACCGTCGCAGACGTCGTCAGTAATCAGATGAAAAACCGCAGCAAGGTGGATATCAACGAGATCCAGACCGCGGTGGAAAACCAGCTGATGTCGGGTCCGTATAAACAGCTGGCTCGCGCCTACATTGAATACCGTCACGACCGGGATATCGAGCGTGAAAAACGCGGTCGCCTGAACCAGGAGATCCGCGGCCTGGTCGAACAGACCAACTCTGCGCTGCTCAACGAAAACGCCAATAAAGACAGCAAAGTGATCCCCACCCAGCGTGATCTGCTGGCCGGTATCGTCGCCAAACACTATGCCCGTCAGCACCTGCTGCCGCGTGACGTGGTGCAGGCGCACGAGCGCGGGGATATTCACTATCACGATCTCGACTATTCACCGTTCTTCCCGATGTTCAACTGCATGCTGATCGACCTGAAAGGCATGCTGACCCACGGCTTCAAGATGGGCAACGCCGAGATTGAGCCGCCAAAAATCCATTTCTACTGCCACCGCGGTCACGGCGCAGATCATCGCCCAGGTCGCCAGCCATATCTACGGCGGCACCACCATCAACCGTATCGACGAAGTGCTGGCCCCCTTTGTTGCCGCCAGCTTTGCCAAGCATCGCCAGGTGGCGGAAGAGTGGCAGATCCCGGATGCAGACGGCTATGCCCGCACCCGCACCGAGAAAGAGTGTTACGACGCCTTCCAGTCACTGGAGTATGAGGTGAACACCCTGCACACCGCCAACGGCCAGACGCCGTTTGTCACCTTTGGCTTCGGTCTGGGCACCAGCTGGGAATCACGTCTGATCCAGCAGTCCATTCTGCGTAACCGCATCTCGGGTCTCGGCAAAAATCGCAAAACCGCGGTGTTCCCGAAACTGGTGTTCGCTATCCGCGATGGCCTGAACCATAAACCCGGCGATGCCAACTACGACATCAAACAGCTGGCATTAGAGTGCGCGAGCAAGCGCATGTACCCGGACATTCTGAACTATGACCAGGTGGTAAAAGTCACCGGTTCGTTCAAAACCCCGATGGGCTGCCGCAGCTTCCTTGGCGTGTACGAAGATGAAAACGGCGAGCAGATCCACGACGGGCGTAACAACCTGGGCGTGATCAGCCTGAATCTGCCGCGCATCGCGCTGGAAGCCAAAGGCGACGAGGCCGCCTTCTGGACGTTGCTGGACGAGCGCCTGCTGCTGGCGCGTAAGGCGCTGATGACCCGTATCGCCCGGCTGGAAGGGGTCAAAGCCCGTGTCGCCCCGATTTTATATATGGAAGGGGCCTGCGGCGTGCGTCTGAAAGCTGACGATGATGTGTCAGAGATCTTCAAAAACGGCCGCGCCTCTATCTCGCTAGGCTATATCGGCATCCACGAAACCATTAACGCCCTGTTTGGCGACCAGCATGTCTACGACAGCGAGGCCCTGCGTGCGAAAGGCATCGCTATCGTCCAGCGTCTGCGCGACGCGGTGGATCGCTGGAAAGACGAAACCGGCTACGGGTTCAGCCTCTACAGCACTCCGAGCGAAAACCTGTGCGACCGTTTCTGCCGTCTGGATACCGCCGAGTTTGGCGTGGTAGAGGGTGTGACCGATAAGGGTTACTACACCAACAGCTTCCACCTCGACGTGGAGAAGAAGGTGAACCCATACGATAAGATCGATTTTGAAGCGGCCTACCCACCGGTCGCGAGCGGCGGCTTTATCTGTTACGGCGAATACCCGAACATTCAGCACAACCTGAAGGCGCTGGAAGACGTGTGGGATTACAGCTATCAGCACGTGCCTTATTACGGGACTAACACGCCAATCGACGAGTGCTACGAATGCGGCTTTACCGGCGAGTTCGAATGCACCAGCAAAGGCTTCACCTGCCCGAAATGCGGTAACCACGACGCCGCCCGCGTCTCCGTGACCCGCCGCGTGTGCGGTTATCTCGGCAGCCCGGATGCGCGTCCGTTCAACGCCGGTAAGCAGGAAGAGGTGAAGCGCCGCGTGAAGCATCTGGGGAATGGGCAGATCGGGTAAAGTTCTGCGCAGGGTTTTTCCCCTCACCCTAACCCTCTCCCCTCAGGGGAGAGGGGATCGATCGAGCACATTGTTAAGCCTGGACCTGGTTTTCGCAAAAGAAGGGGATCGATCGAACACATTGTAAGCCTGAACCTGGTTTTCGCAAAGCACCTGATGCCCGGACAAGGCGGCAAGTGAGTCATCCCCTGGAGCTTACATTAATCAGTGACCCGTGTGAGCGAGGGCAGCCAACGTACTTATGGCGTCAATTGAGAAGCAATGCTTTCGCACAGCACTGCAGACAAGGCGGCAAGTTGGAGCGAATCCCGGGAGCTTACATCAGTAAGTGACCCGGGTGAACGAGGGCAGCCAACGTAGTCATGGCGCCAATTGAGAAGCGAAAATGAATTATCATCAGTACTATCCCGTCGACATCGTCAACGGCCCTGGCACCCGTTGCACTCTGTTTGTCTCTGGCTGCATTCACGAATGCCCCGGCTGCTACAACAAGAGCACCTGGCGGCTGAACTCCGGGATGCCGTTTACCGCAGAGATGGAGCAGCGGATCATCGACGATCTCAACGACACACGCATTAAACGCCAGGGGATCTCCCTCTCCGGCGGCGATCCCCTGCATCCGCAAAACGTCCCGGATATTCTGAAGCTGGTGCAGCGCATTCGCGCCGAGTGTGTGGGAAAGGATATCTGGGTGTGGACCGGCTACAAACTGGATGAATTAAACGACGCTCAGATGCAGGTGGTGGACCTGATCAACGTGCTGATCGACGGCAAATTTGTGCAGGATCTGAAAGATCCGATGCTTATCTGGCGCGGCAGCAGTAATCAGGTGGTGCATCAGTTACGTTAATTTAAAATCGGCTCAAACACTCCATCGCCACGGTTTTAAACCCGGCAAAGTCGCTGCAACCGCACAGCCGGGTCATCGCCCGCTCACGCAGGAAGGTGACGAAAATATCGTAGATGGCCATCGCCTCTTCATACTCGCTTTTGCTGATGGCGAGCAGGAAGATCACGTGCGCGGTGTCGTCGCCCCACTGAATGCCGTGCGGGGCGAGCACGGTATAGACCACGGTTTTTTGCGCCAGCAACCCGAGGGAGTGCGGCAGCGCGATGCCGTCGCCGAGTAGGGTGCTGACGATGGCTTCACGTTCCACCACCGAGTCGAGAAACTCCGCGTCAACAAACCCCTCCTCCTGCAACTGGCCGCACAGCTCCCGGAACAGCGTTTGCTGGTCAATGGGGCGATCGATGACGCGGAAATGGCTGGCGTCGAAGAACTTCTCCAGCATCCACGGACGCGTTCGGTCCACCAGCACCAGCTTGCCGATCTGCTCGAGCTGGTAGTCGGTCGGGAACGGGGCGATCAGCACCACCGGCTTGGCTTTCTCCGCGATCCGCGCGGTGGAAATGACAAAATCTTCGCTAATGTTCTCGCACTGCTCGTACTCCCGCAGCGTCAGGGTGCGCGTCACCTCGATTTGCGGGTACTTACGCTGCAACACCGCCTCGATCATCCGTACCATCGCGTTGCCCGCGTCGCAGACCAGCATCACCCGCGGCTGGCGCTGATAGCCAATGTTGTAGTGCCGCTCCAGTCCCACGCCGATGTGCAGCACCAGAAAACCGATCTCGTTTTCGCTGATCACATAGGGGGTGTATTTCCCCCAGCTGGAGACCGCGGCGAGGGTCATATCCCACGCCATCGGGTAGTGCTGCTTGATGTTATCCAGCAGCGGATTGGGGATCATGATCTGGTAGCGCACGCGGGTGATCATGGTTTTTATGTGGGTCAGCAGATCCGCGTGTAGCTGGCTATCGTCGAGCAGGTTGTAGTTAAAGTGGGTGTTGATGTAGCGCAGAATGTAGTTCACCAGCGCCTCTTCATCATCAGCGTTGATGGCGCTTGGGGAGATCTCCTGCACCTGGCGCGCGGCGATATGTACCCCCAGCCAGGTCTCTTCCGCAGGCGAAAGCGTCTTATCGGCCAGCCGGGCGATGGCGCTGGCAATATCCCGGGCGGCATCGCGCACGTTTTCCGCCACCTCTTCGGCGTTAAATTCCGGCAACGGATAACCTTCGCTGATACGCCGCACCGTCACCGCGCCGTAAAGGCGTAAAAACAACTCACCTTCATCGGTGAGGCGAATATGGTGTCGGGTAAAGGTCTCATGCAGGACGGCGGCGAGCTGTTCCGGGACGCCGGCGTTGAGCGCCACTTCCGTCACCAGCGGATTAAGGCTGTCCTGCTGCGCCAGCTGCCACAGCAGGTCGGTCAGGCAGGCGCGGATCGCCATTTCACTGCCAAACAGCTTCATGCCGTGGCGCGGGCGGGTCTCCAGCGTCAGGCGATAACGATGGAACCACTCGCGCACCTCCGCCATATCGCTTTGCAGCGTGGCGCGGCTGACAAACCACTCATCGGCCAGATCTTCCAGCTTGAGGGAGAAGGCGGAGGTCAGAAAGCGCACCACCAGGTAGTGAACCCGCTCCGGGCCGGTACGCGGAATACGCAGCATCCGCGGGTGGGAGTCCTGTAGCTGCTGATAGCGGGCCGGATCGTCGATTTTCAGCTGATAGCCGTTCCCGCGGCTGAGAATAAATTGCGCCCCGTTTCCTGCCAGCAGCGCATTGAGTGCGGTAATGTCAGCCCGGACGGTACGCGTGGATACCGACAACCGTTGCGCCAGTTCGTCCTGAGGCAGCGTTTCGTTTTGCAACAGGTCGAAAAGTTGCGCCAAACGTTGGTTGGGAAATCGCACGGGGTTTTCCTCTTACAGCTTAGGGTGAAATGACCATCTGGGATGGGCTGCCGACCGGCGTATAGTCTGGCTCGGCGTTCAGCTTGCCGTCCTGCGCCACGCGGAAACGGGTAATGTTGTCGCTGCGCTGGTTCATGACGTACAGCCAGCGCCCCTGTTTATCCAGCGTCAGGGTGCGCGGGTAATCGCCACGCGTCCAGACATCGTCCTGATGCGTCAGCGTGCCCTCCGCTGTTACGGTAAAGTGCCCGATGCTGTTATGCAAACGGTTAGCCACATACAACTGTTTACCATCGGCACTTAATGCCAGCCCGGCGGCAAAACTGGTGCCTTTATAACCTGCTGGCAGGGCAGAGATCGTTTTGCCCTCTTTCAACCTGCCGTTGTTATCCAGTACGTAATGGGTCAGCGTAGAAGCCTCTTCGTTAATCAGCCACAGAGCATCGCCTTTGGGCGTAAAGACGAAATGGCGCGGCCCGGCCCCTTTCGAGGAGGCACTGATAAACGGCGGATCGTTCGGGATCAGCTTTCCGGCTTGATCGTCAAAACGGTACTGATAAATACGATCCAGGCCCAGATCGGTGGAAAATACGTATTTCCCGCTCGGATCGGCGGCGATCATGTGTGCATGTGGGCCATTATGATCGCTGATGGCAAAACTTCCTTCAGCGGCCGCCTCGGGTTTTGCTGCACCCGGATCACCCTGATCCTGATGTTTGTCCGTGGCATCACCCAGGCTGCCGTCAGCGTTGATCGGAAGAACCGCAATCGAACCACTGACGTAGTTCGCCACCAGCAGATGTTTGCCGTTCGGCGTCAGCGAGAGATAGACCGGCCCTGCACCACCGGAAGCCACCTGATTAAGCTCACTCAGGTCGCCGTTATCGCCCACGCGCAGCGCCTGCACCACGCCCTGCTCAACTTCGCTTGCCAGATAGAGCGTTTTTGCCATCCTTTGAGGTGGTCAATTGCGCGGCGTTCGGCAGTTTGCTCACCAGGGTTTTGTTGGCGAGCACGCCGGATTGCGGATCGACGGTGAAGCGGTACAGCCCTTCGCCGTTGGGATTGTAGGTGCCTACCCCAGGCGTACTGCGTCTGGGCAACAGCGGCGGTGGCAAGTAAAGAGAGTGAAGCGACAAGCAGGTTACGGGTATGCATGGTGGCTCCTTTAGGTGTGTGCGGGTTTGTTTCCCCTCACCCCAGCCCTCTCCCCATAGGGCGAGGGGGTAATCGTGCCCTCTGCACTTTGGGGAGACGGAATAATCGTTCCCTCTCCCTTTGGGGCGACGGAATAAATCGTTCCTCTCCTCTTTGAGGCGACGGAATAATCGTTCCCTCTGCCTTTGAGGCGAGGATTAATCGTTCCCCTCTCCCCTTTGAGGCGAGGGGGGTAATCGTGCCCTCTGCCCTTTGGGCGACGGAATAATCGTTCCCTCTCCCCTTTGAGGCGAGGGAGTAATCGTTCCCTCTCCCCTGTGGGGAGAGGGTTAGGGTGAGGGGTAAGGTTTTTATTACTTCACCAGCTTCTTCGTCATCTCCAGCAACGTGCGCACATCTTCCGGGCGCGTATCGCCGCTGGCTTTATCGATAATCGAGCTATAGATATGCGGGATGATCTTGCTGACACCTGCGTCCAGGGCGATCTGCAGGATCTCCTCGTAGTTTTCCAGATCGATACCGCCGGTCGGCTCCAGCCAGAAGTCGTGACGGGCGCAGGCTTCCGCCACCGCTTTGTATTCGTCACGGCACTTCAGGCCACCCATTGGGAAGTATTTGATCGAGCTGCCGCCGAAATCCTTCAGCAGGGCAATGGCGGTTTCCACCGGGACGATGCCGTCCGGCGCCTTGCTGCTCAGCGGGCCGGTGGAGATCTTGACCATGCCGACGGTGCCGGTCGGGGAAACCAGGCCGTTAACCACGGACTCGCTTTGCCCCAGCAGCGCACGGCTGGTGGCGACACCGGTGAAGACCTGGTTGACGTGCTGCGGCTGCACCTGGCGGGAGATTTCGCTCACCATCGCCGACTGGTTCGGATCCCCGCGCCGAGGCCCACGGAGAGCGCATTATCAATCAGTGCCGCGTATTCGCGCATATCCGCTACGGCGCTGTCCACGTCCGGGTAGTTTTTAGAGAGCACACCCACCAGCACATGACCTTCTGCCGCTTCATAGATGGCGCTGGCATTGGCTTTGGATCCGGCCAGCACGTTCAGGCAAACGCGGTCGCGGTAAAAATTGGGGGTCAGTTTCATGCCTTCTTCTCCTGGCCTAATACTTCGCTGATGCGGCGATAGACGATATTCAGTTGGTCTGCGCTGACGCTACGCACGTCGCTTCGATGATCCCTTCGTTGGCCTTGTAGCCGCGGAAGTAAATCGCGTACTCGCCCTGCTTCAGGGCACTTACCAGATCGCCAGTGCCCACCCCGGTAGTTGCTTCGTCGAACTTAATCTCGGTGCGGGCGATGTCGCGACCGGCGCTGTCCCAGACCACGCGGGCCGTGACGCCGTTCAGAGTATTCAGGGCATCGATAAATGGCGTCATCTTCGCCACCATCTCGTCGCCGCTCTCTTTGGTCGCCGTCAGGTAGTGTTCGATGGCGCAGGTCAGGCCGAGAATGCCCTCTTTGCCCACCTTCATGGCGCGTCCAATGCCCGCCGTCTGGCGTTTCACCCACTCAACGTACTGGGTTTTGCCGATCACCAGGCCGCTGGTTGGCCCTTCGATCGCTTTCGCGCCGCTGTAGATCACCAGATCTGCACCGGAACGGTAGTAAGTCTGGAGATCTTCTTCTGCCGCCGCATCGACGATCAGCGGCAGCTCGTGCTTACGCGCCACAACCGCCGCTTGCTCGACGCTGAGCATGCTTTTCTGCACGCAGTGGTGGGATTTGATGTAAAGGATCGCCGCGGTGCGCGGGTGATCGCCGCCGCCAGCTGATCGGCGGAGCATTCGTTGGCGTAACCGGCTTCCACCAGCTTGCCGCCGCCCAGCGCCACCATGGTGCCGACCGGCGCGCCAAAGTTGACGTTATGGCCTTTCGGCAGGACGATCTCGTTGTTTTCAATCGGGGTCACGTGCAGGTTTTCCAGCAGCCAGTCGCTGTCTTTGACCAGCACCGCCGCCACCGATTGGGCGATGCCCGCCGAGGCGCAGGAGACGACGGTCGCGCCTTCCACGTCCAGCAGCTTCGCGATGTACTCCCCGGTTTTGTTGACCAGATCTTTCATCTCGAAGTACTGGTTCATACCGTCCATGGCCGCCTGCACCACTTCCGGGCGCGGGGTGGAGACGCCGAGCGCAGTCATGCGCCCGGAGGTGTTAATCACCTGTTTTAAATTGTACTTCTCAAAAATTGAAGGCATGTTCCGTGCTCCCTTGTTCGGTCATGTAGCCCTTGCCCGCGCGGATCGCGGCAAGCGGCACCAGAATTTGTTCGGCCTGCAGGCTGTCGTTTTCAGCATCCACCAGCAGCGTGGGCTGGCGTTTCAGGGTGAACAGCGTCAGGTCGGCGTCGAGGCCAGGCTGAATGCGGCCTTTATGGGCCAGGCGCAGGCCGTCGGCGGCGTTGGCGGTGACACACTCAATCACCTGCGGCAGCGACATGCCGATGGCGAGGAATTTCGACATCACGCTCGCCAGCGACCCAACCGGGCCGTTGAGGCGGTTGCGGCAGTAGATATCCGAGCTGATGGTGTGCGGCAGAATGCCCATCGCAATGGCGCGTTTCGCCACCTCAAAGCTGAAACTCGCCGTGCCGTGGCCGACGTCCAGCCGCACGCCGCGCTTCAGGGCAGACGTGATGGAGGCGCGCAGCTCGCCGGACGGGGTGAGAATGCGGTTCGGTTTGCCGTTGTAGCAGTGGGTAATGATGTCGCCGGAACTCAGCAGCTCTGCGATTTCGTCGAGGTTTGGCGGGTTGTTGCCAATGTGCACCATCAGCGGCAGATCGCCGTTCTCTTTCTGAATGGTTTTGGCGCGTTCCAGCGGGGTAATGCCGTTTTCACCCACCACGCTGCTGCTCATGCGTGCTTTCAGGCCGACGATAAAATTCGGATGGCGTTGTACCGCCTGTTTCACCGCATCGGCGTCGATATTGGCCATATTGGCCAGTTCGTTCTGGGCAATCAGCCCGACGCGGGAGATGTTCAGCAGGGCAAACACCTCGGTGGAGGCTTTGCGGGTAATGTTGTAAAAGTCGTCCACGTCATCTGCCCCGGTGCTGCCCGCGTCCACTACAGAGGTGACGCCGGTGGCAATGCCTACGCTGTCCGGCTCGTCATGGTAAATCGGGGAGTTCGGGTAGCAGTGGACGTGGGAGTCAATCCAGCCCGCGCTGACGTAAGTGTCACCGTTCAACTCAACGGTGCTGTGTGCGGGATCGGTGATGTCGCCAACCGCCGCGATCTTCCCGTCCTGAATGGCGATATCGGTCAGGGTATCGTCGGTGAGGCGCGCACGGCGCAGGAGTAAATCAAACATGGGGTTCTCCTGATAAGGCGGGCGCCTGAGCGCCCGCGGGTATTAAAGGGCGACCGGGAACAGCCAGCCTAAAAGCATTGCACCGAGGATGGCACCACCGGTAATCGGCTTCTGCCAGATATAGAACAGCAGTGCGCCCAACAGTGAACCGATGCCGATGGGGATCGACGCGGTCATCGCGCTGAGGATAATCAACGGCCCAAGGAAGCGGCCGGAAGCGTTACCCGCCCCCATCATCACGTCAGCCCCGTAGGTGGAGTTGCTCTGATTGATGGTGAACTTACGCGCCAGGATGATGACGTAACCAATCGCCAGACCAATGACCAGGCCGGTCGCCAGCGAGGCGACAAAGTTGGTCACCGGGAACATGATGCCCGCCCCCAGCAGCAGCGCCGGCACACCGAGGCCTACGCCGGTCTGGATCGCCCCGCCGATATCGAGGATCCCCACCAGGGAGCCTTCAATGATACGGGCGAACAGGAAGCTGGCGCCGAACGCCGCCACCGCGCCGTAGGCACCGGTATCGATGCCCGCTTTCAGCATCGCCACAAAGGCCACTTCGTTAAACGCGCCAATGCCGTAGAGGTAGTACATGTGTGTCCCGGCGAAGACGCCGGAGGAGAGCAGGCCAACGAAGATCGGGAACGACCAGTCGGCATACCAAAAACCTTTATTCTGTTCCATTTAGAGGCTCCTGTTACTTGCCGCTGAGCGAGTTGTGGATCATGTCGAGCCAGTTCGGCACGGTCAGATGGAAGGATTCAATCATCTTCATGTCGAAGCCGCGGAAGAAGCCGCTCAGCACGAACAGCGCCACGATAGCGACCATCATCACTTTGGTGACATGGTTCCAGCCGCTCTCTTCCACGCCTTTGCCGATCAGGATCCCCAGCACCAGACCCGGTACGGCGTTACCCATGATCAGCTGCGCTGCGCCGCCAAAGACGGTAGCCCAGAAGCCGGATTTTTTGCCCGCGTCGATGGCTGCCAGCCAGAAGATCACCGGCATCACGGTGTTCACCAACAGGTTCGCCGCCGGAACCAGTACCTTCACGGCGGTGACCTGAAGGGCTGCCGGTACGGAAGAGGCGGTAAGGTTCAGGAAGGTGACGACCAGCATGCCGATCACGCCGCAGGCTATCGCCATTTTGCGTGGATCATGCAGCGTCTCGCCGACGTTGCGGTTTTTGATCATCAGCGCCGGCGGCACCCCAGTTCGGGATGATGCGGTGGTCAACGTCCTGGGTGAAGGAACCCGCCGCCACCGACGAGGCCCAGGCGTTGAAGAAGAAGCCTAACCCAAAGGAGAAGTGAGACGCCGGATCCCCTTCACAGGAGTTCAGCTCCCCCAACGTACGAAACGCGCCCATACCCTGTGTGGTAGGCGCATGAAACATGCGTGCAGCCCCGGCACCAACGCCGACGCCAACCAGGCCGCCGATGATGAGCGATTTTATTAAAATTATCAGGAACATTAGTCTGCCCTATTAGTAAGAATCAGCGTTGCGTGACAAAGTCCACCTGGTCCAGATTGATGGCAGTCACGTTGACGGTCACGTCCAGCTCCACGCTGTAGGTGCGTCTTTCCCGGCGCAAAAAGAAGAACAGAAACGCCTCTTTACGCACCGCTTCTTGCGCCTGAACAACCTGCACATCCTGTGGCTCAATACGCAGTAAGATATGCGGCGATGCTTTCATCACCGCGGCCTGAACATGGTTCAGCGCGTCGGCAAAGGCGCGCGCTTTGGCGTCACCCTTGCCTTTTACTCTCACCGTGGTGGTGAACTGTTCTTTCATGCTTATGCGCCGTGCTTCTTCTGCCACGCCTGGACCAGACGCTCACCCAGCTCTTCTTTATCCATAAAGCCAAAACCGAGCACGTTTGCAGCCTTCGTTGATGGCGGTCACGCCCTCTTCCACGGAACGCATGCCGTATTTCGCTTTGTAGCCATATTTGGTCTGCGCGGTAATAGCACCTGCGCCACCGCTGCCGCAGAAGGAGATGCCGAAGGTCGCGTTTTTCCGCTTTCATCACATCGCCCAGCTTCATGTCTGCCGCCATGCCTGGCACCACCACGGCGCGTCCGCCTGCTTTTTCAACGCCTGCTGCAACCTTCTGACCTTTACCCAGGCGATCGCCGATAACGACTGTAATTTGTTCCATGATGTACTCCTTAAAGGTTGTCTTTTGCGACTTCAAAGTGAACGGAGAGCAGCCAGGCTTCTTCATCAGGAAGATTGCCAAACTGCGCCACAACGTCCCGGGCAAGCTGCATTGATTCAGGTGAAATTTCGTCGAACAGGTCAGCCTCAACCTCCGGCAGCGGCTCGCCGGTCACTGACCGGTGCGCCATGGCGCGAACGTGGGAGGTCAGCATCTGCTCCTGAACGGCATTGGGGATAATGTGGTGATGACTAAGCAGCGTGAACGTCTGCTTGAGCATGGTGTCGGCCAGCTGTTCAGTTTGCGCCGCCTGGTCTCCAGTGTCGTTTATTACCGTTCCGTTAATCACTCGTATTACCCTGTTATTGGCTCTGGGATAAAACTAACGCTGGCTGTTGCTGGTTTGTAGCGAGTTGTTTTCCACTTCGAAGTGGAAAGGAGAGCGGCGCCAGTGATCTGTGCCACATAATTACGCTGAATGATGATTTTCCGCTGGTTTTACGTGATGAATATCACGCTCCTGAACGGGAAAAGCGGCGTGGTGGAAGTGAAAAAGTTTACGAGCAAACTCGTAGAAATGTGAGCTGGATAAGGTTTTCTTATGGGGATTGGGTAGAGTGGCTGCGGGTGCTTGAGACTGACCGTCTCATGCATGGGACGGGAAGTGGAAAGCCCCACCTGAATAAAAATCAGGGATGGGGCCCGAAACAACACGTCCTAACACGTGAAGTTCGCTGCCTTACCCGCTTAAGAAGCAAGGAGGCATCCATGAAACGCACACAACTTATTATCAGAGTCGCCACGATTGCAGCAATAACAGCAATTTTGTTGACGCTGATAACCCGTCGAACCCTTTGCGAAATTCACTATCGCAACGGTTCACTGGAAGTGACTGCCCGACTGGATTGCAGCTCTGGCAAGGAGTAGAGCTATTATGCAGGGGGAGAGCAATCCCCCCTGCATTTTATGAGTGTATCAAGGACGTACGGCTCAGGCACCCATTAACGATATTTTTTGTGATAGGTATTACGTGTGGTCACAAATCCATCGGCCGCCGCCTGCGCCTCTTTTACTTTGCCTTCATTGGCCAGCTTCAGCGCGCCGTCAATCTGCCCGACCAGCGTCTCAAGACCGTGACGGTAATCTTTCATCTCCGCGCTGTTCTCCGCTTTACCTTCCAGCTTCGGCGGCGTCTCTTTTTGCGCGTCCACCGCGGCGGCACGCATTTTGGTCAGTGCGCCTTTCATTTCCGCCGCATTGTCCGTTTTCTGCACCAACCTTCAGGTTTTCGCTGAGGGTGTCCATATTGTCTTCCAGGTCGGCAAATACCGACGAACTCAATACCAGCGTTGAGGCTGCGAGGATAGCTAACAGATTTTTACGCATTGCTCACTTCCTTTTTTATTATTAAAAAAACCGACGAATACCCTGAATAATTCGCGTTGCAGGATAAAGGCACTTGTGCCCTGAACAGCGCGCACTGGCCCCAAAGGGCCGAGTAACGCGGCAAGCGCGTGAAGGCCCGGGAGCTTACAGAGTAAGTGCCGGGATGAACGCGCGCTGCCAACGCATCTGCAGCGTGAAGTCTGGCGGGTATTACTGGCCGGCGATCTTCATCTCCGGTAACAACACCGATCCGCACTGGATATTACTGCGCGTTTCGATATCGTTGCCTACCGTCACGATATTTGCGCCACATATCTTTTAAGTTGCCGGCGATAGTAATTTCGCTCACCGGGTACTGAATTTCACCATTTTCGACCCAGAAGCCAGACGCCCCGCGGAGTAGTCACCGGTTACGCCGCTAACGCCCTGGCCCATCAACTCTGTTACCACCAGCCCGGTGCCCATCTCTTTCAGCATCTGCTCAAAGCTCAGGCCGCGGCCAGGGATACGCCAGTTGTGGATGCCGCCCCGCATGGCCGGTGCTTTGCAGCCCCCAGTTTGCGCGCGGAAGTAGCTGGTCAGCAGCCCATTGGGTCAGGATGCCCGTCTTTAATGATATCGCGACGCTTCCGTGCGCAACGCCTTCGCTGTCGAACGGCGTGGAGGCCAGCCCTTTCAGCAGGTGCGGATGTTCTTCAATGGTCAGCCATTCCGGCAGGATCTGCGTGCCCAGCGCGTCGAGCAGGAAGGTCGATTTACGGTATACCGCGCCCCCCTGCGATTGCCCCGACCAGATGCCCGAACAGCCCGGTCGCCACTTCATTGGCAAAAATAACCGGTGCTTTCATGGTAGACAATTTTCGTGGAGCCAACCGGGACAATGTGCGTTTTGCGCACTCCATCCCCACCCACTCTGGCGTCGCCAGATCGCCCATCGCACGGCCAATGGTATAGCGTAATCACGCTCCATATCGCCGTTCTCCTCCGCAATCACGCAGCTGGAAAGCGAGTGACGGGTAGAGCTATAGCCCTGCAACATGCCGTGGCTGTTGCCAAAAACTTTAATGCCGTAGTGGCTGTTAAAGCTGCCGCCTTCGGTGTTGGTGATGCGCTTATCGGCATTAAGGGAGGCCTGTTCAGCGCGCGCCGCGAAATCAATGGCTTCGTCAGGGGTCACTTCTGCCGGGTGGAACAGATCCAGATCCGGGGCCTCAAAGGCCAGTAATTCTCTGTCTGCGACGCCTGCATAAGGGTCCGGGGAGGTGTAGCTGGCGATATCCAGCGCCGCCTGCACGGTGCGCGCAATGGCATCCGGGCTGAGGTCGGTGGAGGAGGCGCTGCCTTTACGGTTCTGGTGATATACAGTAATCCCTAACGCGCCATCGCTATTAAATTCAACGGTTTCCACCTCGCCATAGCGGGTGCTGACACTCAGACCGGTGGTTTTTGCTGACGGCGACTTCTGCCCCGTCGGATTTCGCTGACGCCAGCTCCAGAGCCATGGAGACAGCTTCTTCCAGTGCTTTACGCTGCGCTGCAACTTGTGAGATCACTTTCATCGTAAATGCCATAATGTAAGGTGTAGTTAGCTGAAGTCTAACAGAGAACCGTTTCTCAGTACGCGCCTAAACTGGTAAGATTAGCCTCTTTTTTTAAGGAGCCTGACATGACTAAGCAGCCCGAAGACTGGCTCGACGACGTTCCCCGGTGATGACATCGAAGACGAAGATGATGAGATCATCTGGGTCAGTAAAAGTGAAATTAAACGCGACGCCGAAGAGTTAAAACAGCTTGGTGCGGAAATGGTAGAACTGGGTAAGAACGCGCTGGATAAAATCCCGCTGGATCCCGATCTGCGTGCCGCCATCGAACTGGCACAGCGTATCAAGAAAGAGGGCCGTCGCCGCCAGCTTCAGTTGATTGGTAAAATGTTGCGCCAGCGCGACGTAGAGCCTATTCGCCAGGCGCTCGATAAGCTGAAAAACCGCCACAACCAGCAGGTTGCCCTGTTCCACAAGCTGGAACAGATCCGCGATCGTCTGATTGATAATGGCGATGACGCCATCGCAGAGGTACTGAACCTGTGGCCGGACGCCGACCGCCAGCAGTTGCGTACGCTGGTCCGTAATGCCAGGAAAGAGAAAGAAGGGAATAAGCCGCCGAAGTCTGCGCGTCTGATCTTCCAGTATCTGCGCGAGCTGGCGGAAGCCGAAGTTAAAAACCGCGTTATTTTCCCCCTCTTCCCAACGGGCCGAGGGGGTGAATGTTCCCTCTCTCATTCAGGGAGAGGGAAAAGATTACACTGCCGCTTCTGCTTTCTTTGCCAGCCCATCCAGCAGCTTCTGATGGATCCCACCAAACCCGCCGTTGCTCATCACCAGAATGTGATCGCCAGGCTGCGCGGTTTTCACCACCATCTCCGCTAACGTATCCACATCGGCACTCCAGTGCGCAGGCTGGACGCAGGCTTCGGCCACTTCTGCGACCTGCCACGGAATATGCTGCGGCTGCAGCAAGAAGACTTCATCCGCACGGCCTAACGACGGCGCGAGATCGTCTTTGCAAACGCCCATCTTCATGGTGTTGGAGCGAGGTTCAAGTACGGCCAGAATACGTGCCGTGCCGCCCACTTTGCCGCGCAAGGCGGCCAGCGTCGCGAGGATCGCCGTCGGGTGATGGGCAAAATCGTCATACACCGTCACGCCATGGGCTTCGCCGCGCAGTTCAAGACGGCGGCGGGCGTTGATAAACGATCCCAGCGCATTTGCCGCATCGGCAGGCAGTACGCCCACATGACGGGCTGCGGCAATCGCCATCAGGCCGTTATGCATGTTGTGTTCGCCCCACCAGCCCCCCAGTGGACTTTCCCCCGACTTTTTCACCCTCCAGCAGCACTTCCCACTGGGAGGCGTCGTTGGTGAGCTTTTTCGCCTGCCAGTGGCCCTGCTCGCCTACCAGCTCCTGCTCGCTCCAGCACCCCATCGCCATAGTCTGCTTCAGGTTGACGTCGTTTTCCGGCAGGATGATGCGCCCCTGGCCCGGCACGATACGCACCAGGTGGTGGAACTGCTTCTGAATCGCTTTCAGGTCATCGAAGATGTCCGCGTGATCGAACTCAAGGTTGTTGAGGATCAGCGTGCGCGGGCAGTAGTGAACAAATTTAGAGCGCTTATCAAAGAAGGCGCAGTCGTATTCGTCTGCTTCGATGACAAAAAACGGGCTGTCGCCCAGGCGGGCAGAAACCTCGAAATTCCCCGGTACGCCACCGATCACAAAGCCTGGCTTGTAGCCGCAGGCTTCCAGGATCCAGGTCGCCATTCCGGCGGTGGTGGTTTTGCCGTGCGTGCCCGCAACAGCAACAACCCAGCGATCGCGTAGCACAAAGTCATGCAGCCACTGCGGGCCTGACATGTAGGGAATATTCCTTTCCAGCACGGCTTCCACGCATGGATTTCCACGGGTCATGGCGTTGCCGATGATCACCAGATCCGGCTGCGGATCCAGCTGGCTGGCATCGTAACCCTGAATAAGATCAATGCCCTGGTTTTCCAGCAGCGTGCTCATAGGCGGATACACATTGGCGTCCGAACCTGTCACTTCATGGCCCAAAGAGCGCGCCAGCATAGCCAGGCCGCCCATGAAAGTGCCACAAATCCCCAATATATGAATGCGCATACGTCACTATCCTTCTTCAATGTGGCGCACATTTTACGCATATGTCTGCGGCAGAGAAACGCATTTCAGCGAAATCTGTATGTTGCTGGCGCGATTCACCTCTGCGCGAAGATTTGAAAGTTTGTTAAGATTGTTGGGGCATCAACAACTTTACTCAACATCCAATGCAGGGAAGGTGTTATGAAAACGTTAGGTGAATTTATTGTCGAAAAGCAGCACGAGTTCTCGCATGCTACCGGTGAACTCACTGCTTTGTTGTCGGCAATAAAGCTGGGCGCCAAGATCATCCATCGCGATATCAATAAGGCCGGTCTGGTCGATATCCTGGGTGCCAGCGGTGCTGAAAACGTGCAGGGCGAAGTTCAACAAAAACTCGATCTGTTCGCGAATGAAAAACTCAAAGCTGCACTGCGCGCACGCGACATCGTTGCGGGGATCGCCTCTGAAGAAGAAGACGAAATCGTGGTCTTTGAAGGGTGTGAACACGCAAAATATGTCGTTCTGATGGATCCGCTGGATGGCTCCTCCAACATCGACGTTAACGTCTCTGTCGGCACGATCTTCTCCATTTACCGCCGCGTTACCCCTGTCGGCACGCCGGTTACCGAAGAAGACTTCCTGCAGCCGGGCAACAAGCAGGTTGCCGCGGGCTATGTGGTTTACGGCTCCTCCACCATGCTTGGTTTACACCACCGGCTGCGGGTGCATGCCTTTACGTACGATCCGTCGTTGGGCGTGTTCTGTCTCTGCCAGGAGCGCATGCGCTACCCGCAGAAAGGCAGCACCTACTCCATCAACGAAGGGAATTACATCAAATTCCCGGCGGGCGTGAAGAAATACATCAAATTCTGCCAGGAAGAGGATAAAGCCACCCAGCGTCCTTATACCTCCCGTTATATCGGCTCCCTGGTAGCGGATTTCCACCGCAACCTGCTGAAAGGCGGCATCTATCTCTACCCAAGCACCGCCAGCCACCCGGAAGGTAAGCTGCGTCTGCTGTATGAGTGCAACCCGATGGCCTTCCTCGCTGAACAGGCGGGCGGTAAAGCCAGCGACGGTAAAGAGCGGATCATGGATATCATCCCCTGAAAGCCTGCACCAGCGCCGTTCGTTTCTTCGTCGGCAACGATCATATGGTGGAAGACGTCGAGCGCTTAATCCGGGAATACCCGGATGCCTGATGTGTTAGTTTGAGAAAAAGGGGCCAGCTGGCCTGAAGCATCCCCACACAATATTGGCACGGTCGGCTCCCTCTCCTCTTTGGGGGAGAGGGCTGGGGTGAGGGGGAGCATGCGACTAAGGTGGTTGTTCCGTTCACTTTACGTTCAGCACTTCTCTGTCAGCCGCGTCACCCGTGAACGTGTGAAGGGGGCTCGCCGCCGCCCCCTTCACAATCCCGGCTCCCGGCAAAGAAAATCGCCGCTTCGCGGTACCCTCAGCTTATTCCTCCAGGCTTTCGGGTCGGGCACCAGCCTGCAATCCCTGCAGGCTATGCCCTCTCGGCGCGTCCTGCGCCTCGCCCCGGCCTTTCGGAACGCTTCGGCGATTTTCAGCCCGGACCAGGGAGTCGCTGTAAGCCATTTATTAAATCGGTACTATTTTATTGCTTTAAGGACAAGACACTTACCAGGGACTCCTCCAGCTATCCGGCCCCTTTTATTTCCCCAGTGATTTATACCTTTTTCGCTATAAAACTATATAAAATGCTGCTGTAACCCGCTGAATCAATCCGTCATCATTATGTCGTTCAAAGTGTGTTCAACGGAAATTCGCAGAAATGAAAAATCTCTCTCGCGCAGCTACTGGGATCGACCTCAATCTGATTCCGATCTTTATTGAAGTTGTCAGGTGCGGGAGTATGGCCAAAGCCTCTTTACGTCTTGATATGTCCAGACCGGCCGTGAGCATGGCGCTGAAACGCTTTGGGATGCTTTTTAATGTGCCGCTGTTTACCCGCCAAGGGTTTGTTTCTGGAGCCAACGCCTTATGCGCTGCACTTGACCGTTGAGATGGAAAAACTGCTGGGGCTTGATCCATGACCAGATCGCCAATGCGCCGTCCATGGGTGAGAGCATTCGGCGCCTGTTACAGCGCCGGAATGTGATGATGCTACGCCTGTTGCATCGACAGTTTAAACGATGACATCGCCTCGATAAGCTCGCGCGACTGCTCTTCCCAGCGAGCGCGTCGCGGCGGAAGACTGCTGGACCAGCGCCGCGTTTTGCTGGGCGGTTTCGTCCATCTGATTGACCGCAATATTAACCTGCTCAATGCCCTGCTCTGCTCGTGCGATGCGTTAGCAATCTCACGCATCAGGCGAGTCATGCGCATAACCTCGCTGGCGATCTCATCCATGGTTTCACCCGCCTGCTGCGCCAGCTCGCTGCCTTCGCTGACGTGTGACTGCGAGTCGCTGATCAGGGTGCGGATCTCTTTTGCCGCATCGGCGCTGCGGCTGGCGAGTATACGCACTTCACCGGCCACCACCGCAAAACCACGGCCCTGCTCACCCGCACGGGCGGCCTCTACCGAGGCGTTGAGCGCCAGGATATTGGTCTGGAAGGCAATGCCGTCGATAACGCTGAGAATATCGGCGATACGGTCGGCGCTGCCGGAGATATCGCGCATCTTCTCAATCACGTAGCACACCATTTCGCTGCCGCGATCAGCGGTATCAGACATCGTCTTCGCCACCTGATGTGCCTGCTCGGCGTTATGGGCGTTCTGTTTCACCGTGGCCGTAAGTTCTTCCATGCTGGCTGCGGTCTGCTCCCAGCGAGGTGGCGGTGGATTCGGTGCGCTGGGCAAGATGCATGTTGCCGGCGGTCAGCTCCCGGCTGCCGGTGTCGATCTGGGAACTGGCATCGCGCACGCGCAGCACCGATCCCATCAGCGACTGGCGCATCGCTTCGATGGCGGCATTCAGGCGGTTAAACTCCTGGCTTGCGGGCACAGGCAGAGTGTGGGTCAAATCCCCGGCAGCCACGTGTTCAAGCTGGGCGATAGAGGTGGAGAGCGGCTTCAGGAGCATATGACGCAGTGCCAGCCAGGCCAGCACAATGATCCCCGCGTCAGCAGCGCGGCGACGATAATCAGCATCATTACCCGGTTTTTACTGGCCTGCACCGCCGCCCACTTCGGCTTTACCACGGCTGTTGCTCCAGGTCTGGAAGGCCTGCATGTCGTTATCAAACTGACGTGCCACCGGCACCAGATGGTTCTCCAGCAGATCGTAATAGGCATCCGCGCTCTGCTCTTTTAGCGCGTTCTGCATCGGCACGATCCCCTGGTCGTTATAGGCTGCGAGGCTTGCCGCAACCTTCTTCAGCAGCAGTTCGCCTTCGGGATCGTTTACCCCGCTATCGATCACGTTTTTCAACGTGGTTTGTGCCTGCGTGATTTCATCATTGATGTTTTTCACCGCTTTTGCGGCGTCATCCAGCAGACCCACCTCCATCATGCGCACGGCCTGCCCTGCTTCGTTGCGCGCGCGCAGGATCAGGGTGTAGCCCGAGTTAAGCTGCACCAGCTGTTCACCCTGAAGATGATTAATGCGCTGCAGTGAAGCGGAACTTTGTGTGAGGGCATAAATGCCGATACCGCTGACGAGCAGCAGCAGGAGGGTCATGACGGCCAGTAACGAAAGCAAGCCGGTACGAATCGATAGCGTTTTAAGCATGATGTAATTTCCGGTAGCGAGATAAATCTGGACAGAATTAAGGGTTATCGGCCGCTACCGGAAAAGATTTAGACATTGCGAAAATTCAGCAAGTTATCCCTTGCTGGTCGTTGTGCTCACGCGGGTGACAGGCGAGCTTTGGCGGTTCTCCCAGAGCACCGTCAGGCCGCGCTGCAGGGCGATAAAGATAAACAGCAGGATGCCTATCGCAATCTTGGTCCACCAGGAACTCAGCGTGCCGTCGAAGTTGATATAGGTTTGGATCAGCCCCTGGATCGCCACGCCAAACAGCGTCCCCAGCACCGTGCCGACCCCGCCGCTCAGCAGCGTGCCGCCAATCACCACCGAGGCAATCGCGTCCAGCTCAACGCCCACACCCGCCAGGGCATAGCCTGCCTGGGTATAGATGGAGAAGACAATCCCCGCCAGCGTCGCCAGCCCGGTTGAGAGCATATAGATACGGATGGTGGTGCTGCGGGTGGAGATGCCCATCAGGTTGGCAGAGGTCGCGCTGCCGCCGATGGCGTATACCTCGTTACCGAAGCGGGTACGGTGGGCGAGGAAAATACCGATCACCACCACGCCCAGCATCACCAGCCCGAGAATACTCAGACGGCCGCCGCCGGGAATTTTCCACGCCAGGCTGGAGAGCGTGTCGTAAACCGGATGGTTAATCGGGATCGACTCTTCCGACACCAGATAGCTGACGCCGCGCAGGAAGAACATCCCGGCGAGGGTGATAATGAACGCCGGGATCTTCAGCGCATCAATCAACAACCCCATAAAGGCGCCGAAGGCGCAGCCCATTACCAGCACCAGCGGGAAGGCCAGCAGTGGGGAGATCCCCCAATAGCCGATCGCTTTCGCCAGGAAGACGCCGGTAAAGGCGATCACTGATCCAACGGAGAGGTCGATCCCGCCGGAGAGGATCACGAAGGTCATGCCGACGGCGATGATCCCAAGAAAGGCGTTATCGGTCAGGATGTTGCAGATCACACGCGTCGAGGCAAAACCGGGGAATTGCGTCAGACAGTAGAGATAGCCCAGCACGAACACGCCCAGGGTGATCATTAACGGTAAATTACGTTTTATCATGGCCACGCATCCCCTTAATAAGACTGATAAAGCGCGGCGACTGGACGATCAGCACGCAGAGTACCACTACCGCTTTCACCACCTGGTTTAACTCGGGCGAGAAACCAGACAGCAGGATCCCGGTGTTCATTCCCTGGATAATCAGCGCGCCAATCACCGACAGCAGCAGGTTAAAGCGCCCGCCCATCAGCGACCCGCCGCCGATGACTACCGCGAGGATCGCATCCAGCTCCAGCCACAGGCCCGCGTTGTTGGCGTCGGCCCCGCGTATATCGGCCGCGACAATGATCCCGGCAATGGCGGCGCAGACCCCGCTTAAGACGTAGGTCAGCATCACCATCAGGCGGGTGCTGACCCCGGCGTTTTTCGCCGCGCGAATGTTAATCCCCACCGCTTCAATGAACATCCCGAGGGCGGTTTTACGGGTGAACAGCCAAAACGCAATCAGCGTCACCACCACGATAATCACTGGCGTCGGGAAGAACAGCAGCGAACCGCTGCCGATCCATGCCAGATTGGGGGCGTTAAAGGTGACGATCTGCCCGGAGGTGATCAGCTGCGCCACCCCGCGTCCGGCCACCATCAGGATCAGGGTGGCAACGAAGGGCTGTATTTTGAGGATCGCCACCAGGATGCCGTTCCACAACCCCGCCAGCACGCCCGTTCCCAGGGTCACCAGCAGCACCACCGGCAGGCTGTGTCCGGCCACGGTCATCGAGGCCGCTGTGGCGCCCGCGATAGCCATCACCGCCCCTACCGACAGGTCGATACCGCCAGTGGCGATCACCAGGGTCATGCCAATCGCCAGCAGGGCCACCGGGGCCGCGCGGTTTAAGATATCAATCGGGCTGCCGAACAGGCGGCCATCCTGAAGGATAATCTGATAGAAATGCGGCGAAACGAGGCTATCCACCAGTAACACCAGCAGCAGCGCAATGATTTGCGGCGTCCCGGTGGGCCAGCGGAAGCGGCGTTTCGGCTCGCCAGTTTGAGTCAGCGAACGTGGCATCACGATCTACTCCTTATGCCGCAATGGCGTTCATGATTGCCGGAACGGACAGCCCGTCCAGCGGGATCTCGGCCACCTGCTGCCGGTCACGCATGATGATCACGCGATCGGCATAGCCCACCAACTCCTCCAGTTCCGAGGAGATCACCAGTAGCGCCAGGCCGTCGGCGCAGAGCGTTTCGATCAGGCGGATAATCTCCGCATGCGCCCCCACGTCGATGCCCCGTGTCGGCTCGTCGAGGATCAGGAACTGCGGTTTGGTCAGGAGCCAGCGCGACAGCAGCACCTTCTGCTGGTTGCCGCCCGAGAGAAATTCGATGGGCTGTTCGGCGCTCGGGGTGCGGATCCCCAGTTGGCGAATAAAGCGTTCGGCAATGGCGTTCTGCTCTTTACGTGGGATTGGCCGCAGCCAGCCGCGCTGGCCTGCAGGGCCAGAATAATGTTTTCACGCACGGAGGCCGCGGCAATAATCCCGTCGGTTTTGCGATCTTCCGGGCAGAAGCCGATCCCGAGGCTGGAGGCCTGATGCGGCGAACGCAGCGCCTGGGGTTTGCCTTTTGATCAGCGCAGTGCCGGTGTCGGCTGGTTTAATGCCGAAGATCACCTCTGCGGTTTCGGTACGGCCTGAACCCAACAGCCCCGCCAGGCCGACGATCTCGCCAGGGCGGACTTCCAGGTTAAACGGCGCAATGGTGCCTTTCTTGCCGTAATCCTTGAACGCCGCAATGGGCTTTTCACTTAGCAGCGTCCGGCCCGCACGCTGGAGGGCGTTGGTCTCCAGCTCGCGGCCAAGCATCATTTTCACCAGCTCGATTTGCGGCAGCTCGCGGGTTTCGCGACAGCCAACAAAGCCGCCATTACGCAGCACGGTAATGCGGTCGCTCACTTCGTAGACCTGATCGAGGAAGTGGGTGACAAAAATCAGGCTCACCCCCTGATCGCGCAGCTGACGCATCAGGGTGAAGAGCATCTCCACCTCCTGGGTATCCAGGCTGGCGGTGGGTTCATCGAGGATCAGCACTTTGGCAGAGAGATCGATAGCGCGGCAGATAGCGACGATCTGCTGCATCGCCACCGAAAAACGGTTCAACGGTTCGCGCACGTCGAGGGAAAAGCCGTAGGATTCCATCAGCCGGGTGGCGCGGGCCTCCATCTCTTTGCGGCGCAAAAAAGCCAAAACGCCGCGGCTCGCGACCAATAAACAGGTTATCAGCGACCGACATGTTCGGCAGCAGGTTCACTTCCTGATAGACCGTCCCGATCCCCAGCTGCTGGGCATGGGCGGTATTTTTTGGCGAAATGGCCTGGCCTTCCAGCCAGATAGTGCCGGCGATCGGGCGTGATACACGCCGGTCAGAGCTTTAATCAGCGTGGATTTACCCGCGCCGTTTTCCCCAAGAAGGGCCATGATCTCGCCGCGCCGCAGGCTAAAATCGACGTTATCCAGAGCTTTTACGCCGGGGAAGAATTTGCTTAAGCCCTCTGTGCGGAGGATTTCCTGGTGTTGTTCAGTGGTCATATTTCCCCCTCACCCTAACCCTCTCCCCGGAGGGGAGAGGGAATTGATCGTGCAAATCTTTAATTTTCTGCCCAACCCGCCTTTCTCCCTCTCCTCTATGAGAAGAGGGAATTGATAGTGCAGGCTTTAATTTTCTGCCCAACCCGCCTTTCCCCCTCTCCTCTATGAGAAGAGGGAATTGATGGTGCCAGGCTTTACTTTTCTGCCCAATCCGCCTTTTCCCCTCTCCTCTATGAGAAGAGGGAATTGATGGTGCAGGCTTTAATTTTCTGCCCAACCCGCCTTTCCCCCTCTCCTCTATGAGAAGAGGGAATTGAACGTGCCAGGCTTTAATTTCCTGCCCAACCCGCCTTTCTCCCTCTCTTCTATGGGAAGAGGGAATTGATGGTGCAGGCTTTAATTTTCTGCCCAACCCGCCTTTCTCCCTCTCCCCTATGGGGAGAGGGCAGGGGTGAGGGGTTAAGGCTTAGTAGCCCATATTTTTCTTTTTCTCTAACTCTTCTTTTGCGGTATCAGGCAGATAAAGCGTGGATTTGGTGATGGTGACTTTCTCTGGCATGGTGCCGTCTTTCTTGAATTTTTCCAGCGCATCGAAAGCCGGACCAGCCATGTTTGGCGTCAGCTCAACGCTGGCGTTGGCCTCTTTGTCGATCATCGCTTTATAGATGTCTGGTACGCCGTCGATAGAGCCTGTCAGGATATCGGTGCCTGGTTTCAGACCCGCTTCTTTAATAGCCTGAATGGCGCCGATCACCATGTCATCGTTATGGGCGTAAACCATGCAGATGTTTTTGCCGTTGTTCTCGGCTTTGATAAAGCTTTCCATGACCTCTTTCCCTTTACTGCGGGTGAAGTCGCCGGACTGAGAACGGATAATCTTGATGTTTGACGCTTTGGAAATGGCATCGGCAAAGCCTTTCTTACGGTCGATGGCCACGCTGGCACCGACGGTGCCCTGCAGTTCCACCACGTTACATGGCTTGCCATCCACCTGCTTCACCAGCCATTCACCGATCAATTTGCCTTCCAGCACGTTGTCGGCAGTGACGGTGGTCATATAGAGAGATTTGTCTTTTACATCGATGGAACGATCAAGCAGGAACACCGGAATTTCGGCATCTTTGGCTTCTTTCAATACCGGCTCCCAGCCTGTTGCCACGACCGGTGCAATGAAGATGGCGTCAACGCCCTGGGCGATAAAAGAACGCACCGCTTTGATCTGGTTTTCCTGTTTTTGCTGACCGTCAGCGATTTTAAGCGTGATGCCGCGCTTTTCGGCCTCGCTTTTCGCGACGTTGGTTTCAGCTGCTCGCCAGCCTGATTCTGAGCCGACTTGAGCGAATCCTACGGTTAATGGGGCGGCCATTGCCATAGACGACATGGCTGCTGAAACTGCTGTGACAAGAAGTAAGCGCTTCCACATAAGAACGTCCTCGTAGGGTAGTTTATTGTTGGGTAAAAGGTGTTCTGCGAAATGACTATAGACAATACGAGATGTAACGGAGTGTGTTACATCACACTTCGAAGAAGTGAATAAAACGTTAATCACAAGTTTGTAATCGCTTTCATTGAGCCATTAAAGATGCGGCTAAGTTTATGGATTATCTTGTCATGAGAAAGGTCTAATACTGGCGCTCAGAAGCGGTGAAGGATGAAAACAGGCGAAGACATTCCGCGTCAGTTGGCTATAATACTCGCCACTTGATTACCAATCATTTTAAAGGACACAGACATGAGCTTACTCAACGTCCCAGCGGGTAAAGAACTGCCGGAAGACATCTACGTAGTTATCGAAATCCCGGCGAACGCTGATCCTATCAAATACGAAATCGACAAAGACACCGGTGCGCTGTTCGTTGACCGTTTCATGTCTACCGCGATGTTCTATCCGTGCAACTACGGTTACATCAACCACACCCTGTCTCTGGACGGTGACCCGGTAGACGTGCTGGTCCCAACTCCATAACCCACTGCAGCCTGGTTCCGTAATCCGCTGCCGTCCGGTTGGTGTTCTGAAAATGACCGACGAAGCCGGTGAAGATGCGAAACTGGTTGCGGTACCGCACACCAAGCTGAGCAAAGAATACGATCACATCAAAGATGTGAACGACCTGCCAGAACTGCTGAAAGCGCAGATCGCCCACTTCTTCGAGCACTACAAAGATCTCGAGAAAGGCAAATGGGTGAAAGTGGAAGGTTGGGACAATGCAGAAGCGGCTAAAGCTGAAATCATTGCCTCCTTTGAGCGCGCTAAGAAGTAATTCTTAACGTGTAAAAAGCCCCGACTTGTCGGGGCTTTTTTATGCCCGTCAATTGTCACGAAAATGTCACATACCCCTTTTCTCTATGTGTATTAACGAGATAGCGCGTTTAGCCTGTCTTATTCCCCTTCTGCGCCCTTAAAGTCTGTCTGCCCTCGGTCGATACCTCCGTTACGTGATCACGATCGCTTTATTCCACCAGGGAAATACCTGCTAAAGATGAAAATCAACACCCTTACAATTGGCCAGCGGCTAGGATTGCTGGCCGCACTGCTGCTGCTTGCAACACTCTTCACCGGGTTGCGCGGCCTGGCGATTAACAACGACAGCCTGACGCAGCAACAACGCATTATGGCAATGGAACAGTCCATCACGGAAAGCATCGACACTGCACGTAGCGCCCAGGTGCAGTTTAAAATCCAGGTGCAAGAGTGGAAAAACACCCTGCTGCGCGGTGCCCAGGGGCAGGAGGCGTTCGATAAATACAAAAATGCTTTTAGCCGCGAGAGCCAGGCCACCCCAGGCGCTGCTCACCCATTTGAGCGAGCTGCTGCCCAAAATCGGTATGGATAACCGCGAGGTGCTGGCAACCCGGCAGATCCACGCCGGGCTGGAGCAACAGTACCTGAAAGCGCTGACCGATTATCAGGTGGGGGATGTGACCAGCGCCCAGCGCGTGGATAAGCAGGTCACTGGCATTGACCGCGAACCGACCAGAATGATCGACGAGGTGGTGGCGAACACTCTCCAGCACGCAAAGATGCTCCACCAGCAGATCGCTGGACCAGAACCAGGCCCGCTATCAGCAGACCCGCTGGATGCTGGCGCTGACGATGGCGTTAACGCTCGGCGCCGGAATGCTGGTGACCTGGTGGTTAATCCGCAGCATCACCCGGCCGCTGGCCCAGGCGGTGAGCATCGCCCGTACCGTGGCCGCCGGAGATTTGCAGTCCCGCTTTACGGTTGCCGGTCGCGATGAGACGGCCGAACTGATGCATGCCCTGCAAGAGATGAACATCAACCTGACCCGCATTGTGTCCGGGGTACGCAGCGGCACTGAGACCATCGCCACCGCCTCGGCACAGATTGCCAGTGGCAGCCATGAACTCTCTTCCCGTAACGAAGCCCAGGCCAGTGCCCTGGAGCAGACCGCCGCGTCGATGGAAGAGCTGACCTCGGTGGTCAAAAGCAACGCGGAACATTCACGAACCGCCAGCGATCTGGCCCGTAATGCCCGTCAGGTAGCGCGTCAGGGCGAGGAAGCCGTGGATCGTGCCATGCAGACCATGAGCGAGATCCATAATTTCTCCAGCGAGATCAACACCATCATCAGCATGATCGACAGTATCGCCTTCCAGACCAACATCCTCGCGCTGAACGCCGCGGTCGAAGCCGCCCGGGCGGGAACCGAAGGCCGCGGATTCGCGGTAGTCGCGGCTGAAGTGCGCGCCCTGGCCCAGCGTTCTGCCTCGGCCGCCAAAGAGATTCGCGTCCTTATCGATCGCTCTGTCAGCCGTATCGATGAGGGGAATGGTCAGGTCAAAGAAGCCGGGGTTGCCATGGCCGGTATTCTGCAAAGCGTCAGCAAGGTGAGTGAACTGATTGAGGCAATTTCGTTAGCCAGCCACGAGCAAAGCACGGGCATCGATCAGGTGAACGTGGCCGTCACCCATATGGATGCCGCCACGCCAGCAAAACGCTACGCTTTCGCAGGAGTCGTCCGCGGCGGCACAGGCGATGCATCGCCAGGCTGAACAGCTACTGGAGACGGTGCAGATCTTTAAGCTGCGCCAGGAAGGGGCATAACAAAAAACAACGCCACCCGAGGGTGGCGTTGTTCATCTCAGTACTGGTCTCTGTCTAACCAGTTACCGCTTTCAATCAGCGTCAGGCCATCGACCGGACGTTGGTACACGTACATCCAGGCACTGCCGTAGGGCGTCTGGATCAACCGGCGAGCATATTCCCCGCCTTTAGTGCGCAAGGCATCAAGTTCAGCCAGCGTGGCATTATCAATACGATAAACCTCACCCTGTACTGCTCCGTTCCCCGGAACCGCGCCTGGATAGTGGCCCAGGCTGTACAACTGGTAGTTCTCGATACTGTAATCCCCCAGCAACTGGGCGTTGGTCATCCAGTGGCTGTTGGCCCTGCTTGGTTCGTAAACTGCCGTAGACAAATATTCGCATTGCTAAAACTCAAACTGATAGAGCAAATCGAGTGCCTGATCTACGCCAGACACCGCTTCCAGATATAGCTTAGGCATCAGGCGATAGCGTAACGTGAGTGTCGCCAGCGAGTCAAAGATCCCCACGCCATATTTCACCTGCAGACCCGGCAGTACATAGCCACTGACCACCACCTGTGAAGAGTCACCGACCCCCTGGGTGTCCAGCGCCAGATTGCTTACGCCAAACGTCTCCCCGATTTTACCCACAACCTGACCACTTTGTGCAACCCCCAGACCGACTAACATTGAAGTCATCGCCGCACTGTCGCTCTGATTGCTGTCCAGACCTTGCCCGCGCAGCAGGTATGAGAGCGCTTCCTGCTGGGACATGGCCGGGTCGGAGAATATCTCCGCTTTCGGTTCGTCAGCGGTGCCAGTGACTCGCACCCCGGCGATCACGTCATTCTCGGTGGCCTCTGGATTACGAATCGCCTCGATATTCAGCAGCGGCTGATCCGGTGGGCCGGAGAAGAGCAGCTCGCCTTTGCGGACAAGCAGATCCTGCCCGTAAGCGTGGAAGCGCCCTTCCGGGATAGTGATCTGCCCGTTCAGGCCCAGCCCCTGTTTATCCTGCGCGACCTTCAGATCGCCGGTGAGCCTCGCCTTCAGGCCAAAGGCATCCAGCCGCACGTTGTTGGCCCACATGCACGATCAGGTTGCTGTTGATCGGGATAGAGGCCCGCCTGGTCTCTTCCGGCTGCAGATTTTTGTCGAGCATCACCTCGTCGCTGGAGACGCCCACCGCGCTTTCTGGCAGGTCATGCACCACAATACGCGCCCACGGCACATCGACACGGCCATCAAGGGTGAACAGCTGTGGCGTGGCCTCAAAGACCACGTCCGGCGAGACGTCTAAACGCACCATTGGCGGCACCGTGATGCGCACCTTGCTGCCCTTAGCCGCCACCGCGCGCGCCAGTTATCGATTTGGCTCCAGTCGGCATCGCCGCTGAGGTTGATCTGCCCCTGCTGGGTGCGTACGGTCCCGGTCAGCGTCGAGCTCATGCCGTTGAAGTTCATCGCCAGCTGGCTCGGCAGCATATCGAACGGCATAAAGTTGCCGTCGATATCGACCCCGTTCAGTTGCATCTGACCGAAGAGCTGCGGGCTTTGCGCGTTACCGGCCAGCCGCAGGTTAGCGTTCAGCATCCCTGCCGCTTTCTCGCCCCGGGAGAAAATGGCGTTGGCCATCGCCAGGTTGAGATTGCGGATATTGACGTTGCCGCCCAGGTTACGCTGCCCTTGCGGATCGGTTACCTGGATCTGGCCGTCAAAACTGGCCGTTGTTAGCGAGGCGGATCAGCCAGCCCAGCTCGGCGCGGTTGTTGTGCAGATCGGCGGTAAGATTGAGCGTGGTGAATGCCAAGCGGCAGCGGCGCGTCGTTCACCACCTGGGTGACCTTCACGTTGCGCCCGGAGAGCGTGACGTTGCCCTGCGGCAGCCCCGGTTTGGTAGTATCCCAGGCCACATCCGCTTTACCGCTAAACACGCCGCTGGCCTGGGTGGCGTCCGGCATAAACGGTTTGAGCATCGCCAGGTCAAAGCGATTGAGGTTCACTACCGCCCGCCCTTCGGCCCGGCATCAATAGTCTGCGGCACGCACAGCTCAGCGTTCGGGTTGGTCCAGCAGTGTGGCCCGATGCTGACCTTCTGCTCCGCATTGCGGTAATCCAGCGCAATCGAGCGGGTTAACGACCACGGCCCCACCGGGGTGGCGAAGCGGGTGTTGTCGAGCGTGCCTTTCCAGCGCATCTCTTTGCGGTCAAAACTGCCCGCCAGATGCAGCTGACCCGAGACCGGATCGCCCTGGACGCGCAGCTGGAGGTCGTGCTGTTTCTCGCTGCCTTTGGCCTCAAGGGTGACCTGATTGAGGTTAACCCCCGGCTGCGAAATACGATCCACGCGCAGGTTCATGTGTCCGGCGATCTGGTCGGTGGATTTTACATCGCCATCGACGCGCACGCGGGCGATGGTGAGTTCCTGCCAGCGCAGGCCGTTAGCGGTGATGTCAGCCAGAAGCTGCGGGGCCTCGACCGTGCCGCGCACTTTCACCAGCCCTTTCGCCGTTCCGCCCAGCCCCGGCAGAGCATTATCAAGATTCGGCGCATCGATGGTGGCATCCAGATCCAGATCTTTCACCCCCAGCTCGCCCTTGATGTCGGCGGTATTGCGGCCCAGCGCCACGTGCAGGCCGGGAATGATCCACTGCAGGTAGCTGTTGCCCTTCAGCGAGCCATGCACATCCACCTTGTTCTGCTTCACGTTGCCGGAAATTTTCAGCTCCGGCCACATCCATCTGCCAGCTGCCGCCGTACAAACTGCCGCGGGTTTTAATCAGGCCGTCGAGCTTCGATGGCCAGTCCGGCACCTCTTTGGCAGTGTTGATCCCGGTGAGCTTCAAACTCCCCGCGCCAGCTGATCGCCTGCTGCCAGTCGAGCAGCGCCGTCAGTTCGGTTTTGCCCTCCAGCGCCGCGACCGTCAGCTTATCGAGGTTGATCTGCTGTTCATTGCCCTTCGCATCAAGGGTAATGCCCGCAGGCGGTAGCCCCTCCCCTTTCACCGCAGTGCGGAACGACAGGGTGTAGTCGGTCATTTTGCCGGTAAGCTTCAGCTTCACGTCATCGGCCTGATACTGCTTCTCGCCGGTGAAGGGCCAGTACAGCTGTTCACTGACCACTTCCAGGTTGAGCGGCAGACCCGCCTCTGCAAGCCGGGTCTGGCCGCGCAGCACCATATCTACCGGGCCGGAGAGGTTCACGCCAAACTCCAGTTGCTCGCGCAGGGCACCGCCGACCTTCAGCTTCACCTTTTCGCCCTTGATGGGGTCGATGTTCAGGCTGCTGTTGAGAGTGATGTCCACCGGCCAGTTATCGCGCAGTTGCGCATTACCGGTGGCGTTGACGCTCCCCTGGTTGGTGTCGATATCCAGCGCGTCGAGCTTCATATTGCCGTCGATACTGCTCACCTTCAGCAGCATGTTGAAGACCGTCAGGTCCGTATCGCCGGTCAGGCGCAGTTGCTCGCCCTTAAACTCTTCGATGTTGAGGTTCAGCGGCAGATGAACGTCGGTCATTTCCGGCAGGACCGGTTTAGAGAAGAGATCTTTCAACGTTTCGCCCAGCGGCTTCTCTTCCGGCTTCGGATTCTGAATTTTTGGCTCGACGATCTCCTCCTGCGCCACGTCCGCCACTTTCGGCAGGGCAATCAGCAGCCCCTGCAGGGCGGTCGGCGTCAGGGTCAGGTTTTTCTCCTGCCAGCGCAGGCCCGAGGTGAAGTCCATCACCGACACGGTGGTGTCGTCGATTTTGACGTTGACGTTATTCAGCGCCACCCGGTTAAGCGAAATCGGGTATGGCGTGGAGAGATCCAGCGGCCCATTCTCCTCTTCAGCAGGGGGTGCCGCTTCCGGCATTTTTTTCGAATCGATCGTCACGAACACGTCTTTTAACGACAGATCGTTCACGCACAGGCTGCTGTCACGCAGACAGCTGAGCTTCACCGCCAGGTGCAGATCGCCCGCGGTGACCGCCACGCCCGGCTGGTCATAACGGACGTTTTTCAGATGCAGGTCGCGCCAGCCGCCGGTGACCTGACCAATCTCCAGCCCCGGCACCCAACGGTTGGCCGCTTTAAACAGCAGATGCAGCCCGCTGGTGGTGCCCACCAGAAAGGCCACCGCAGACAGCAGCAGCAGAACAAACAGCACAACGCCGAGGCTGATTTTCTTCCATAAACTCATAATTCAGGCCCCAGACCGATGTAAAACTGTAAACCGTGTTCATCTTTATCACCCACCGGCACGGCGAAATCGAGCTTGATCGGCCCGACCGGGGATTCCCAGCGCACCCCGACGCCTGCGCCGGTTTTGAAGTCGCTGCGGCGGATATCGCTTACCGCTTCCCCGCTGTCGATAAAGGTCGCGCCCCACCATTTTCCGGTGACGTTGTATTGATACTCCAGCGAGCCGGTGGCCAGCTTCGAGGCCCCGATCAGCTTGCCGTCGTCATCTTTTGGCGCGATGGATTTGTATTTATAGCCACGAATACTGCGATCGCCCCCGGCGAAGAAGCGAAGATCCGGCGGCACTTTTTCGAAATCGCCGGTCTCAATCCAGCCCAAATTGCCGCGCATCACAAAGCGGTGACGATCGTAGAGGGTGCGGATCCAGGCGTTCTGCGCCTGCACCACGACAAAATCGACATCTGAACCCCAGGCGGTATTGGAGTAATCCACTGAATAGCGCTGAGAATCGCCCCAGGTCGGCATCAGCCCGCCGCGGGAGCGGGTCCGGCTGATCATCACCCCCGGATAGAGCAGCATGGTGGTGTTGGTTACATTGGCCTGGGTAAAGTGGTCGAGGCTCCAGCGCAGGTTAATGGCGCGCTGCCAGCCGCTGGAGAGATCCCAGTAGCGCGACACGGCGAGGGTCGTGGAGTCGGCTTCGGTATCGTTCAGATCGGTGCGCTTAAAGCCGCCCTGCACCAGGTAATATTGCTCAAGCGGGTTTTTCAGCAGCGGCATTTTATAGCTGAAATCCAGCTGCTGTTCGGGAGCAGAGATGCTGGCGTTGGTGGTCAGGCTATGGCCGTAGGAGTTCATCCACGGCTTTTTCCACGTCGCTTTGACCCGCGGGCCGACGTCGGTGGAGTAACCGACCCCGGTCTCAATGGTGTTCTCGGTGCGTGGCGAGACCACGCCGTGCAGCGGCAGCACTTTGGTCTGCCGCGCTTTATCAAATTCTGGGGCTACCACTACTGAGTTAAACCAGCCGGTGGCAGAGAGGCGGCGGTTAAGCTCGGCCAGATCTTTCGACTGGTAATAGTCGCCCTCTTTGAAGGGGATCAGATTTTGCAGGTATTCGTCGCGAATTTGCGACCCTTCAAAGGTGACGTCGCCAAAGCGGTAACGTTCGCCGCTGTCGTAGTCGATATCCCAGAATGCCAGGCGTCTGTCGAGGGCAATGCCCAGCTGGCTTTTTATTGAACTGACTGTCGAAATAGCCTTTGCGCAGCGCTACTTTGGTCAGATCTTTTTTGAAGCCGTCGTAATCGCTGTGATTAAGCACGGTGCCGTTTTTCGGTCGCGTATTCAGCAGATCGAGGTAGTCGTGATCCGTGCGCGCGCCGCCGCGCAGCACCACGTCCGTGCCGCCGATCAGCACCGGCTCGCCCGGCTTGACGCGGGCAATCAATACCTGCCGCCCTTTGGCCGGAGGTGGACGCAGTTCGAAGTCGATAGTGGGTTCGTAGTAGCCGAGCGCTTTTAAACCGCCACGGATGGCGTCATCCACGCGGGCGCGGAAGCGACGGTCTGGCGTCACTTCGTCGCTCTGGATCGTGGAGAGCTGTGCGCGTACGTTTTTTTCCAGTTTCCCGGATAACCCCTCAACCTGCAAACGAACATTCGCCGCGTCGGCGATTCCGCTTGTCAGCAAGAAACTGACTAAACATAACTGGCGGATTTTTGGCACGTTTTCTCCTGAATATCCTTGTTTCCACCCCTGGAAGCAGATGAATTGCCGCTCCGCGGCAGATCACGGCATAAAGCCCAAAAACCCAATACACGGGTTGAAAAATGGTTAAACAACCTAATATTTCTTATGTTTAAATCTAGACTCATTCACGGCATTTATTGTGTTCAATTAAACGCGTCGTGACAACCTTAACCCAAACATCACCTACCCGGAGGTCACACCGTGAGTTTATTCGATAAAAAGCACCTTGTTGCTCAGGCGGATGCATTACCGGGACGGAACACCCCTATGCCAGTCGCCACCCTGCACGCCGTGAACGGTCACTCAATGACCAACGTCCCCGACGGCATGGCTATCGCCCTGTTCGCGATGGGCTGCTTCTGGGGCGTGGAGCGCCTGTTCTGGCAGCTGCCTGGCGTCTACAGCACCGCTGCGGGCTACACCGGCGGCTATACCCCTAACCCAACTTACCGCGAAGTCTGCTCCGGCCAGACCGGTCATGCCGAGGCGGTGCGGGTTGTGTATGACCCGAACGTAATCAGCTATGAACAGCTGCTGCAGGTGTTCTGGGAAAACCACGACCCGGCGCAGGGTATGCGTCAGGGCAATGACCACGGCACCCAGTACCGCTCGGCGATCTATCCGCTCCACCCCGGAACAGGACGCGGCAGCCCGCGACAGCCTTGGCGCGCTTCCAGCAGGCGATGCTCGCGGCAAACGACGACCGTCAGGTCACCACGGAGATCGCCACCGCGCTGCCGTTCTACTACGCGGAAGACGATCACCAGCAGTACCTGCATAAAAAATCCGTACGGCTACTGCGGTATCGGTGGCATCGGCGTATGCCTGCCGCCACAAACTGGCCTGATTATCGGTTTAGGCGCCACGCAAGCCGCGTGGCGCATGGCATTGCTCACCGAACCGTCCTTTATCTCTTTACCCTTTAACAGCAACTTCAAAACCGGTGCCTGCGGCCGGTTGAGCTGCGTCTGCAATAGTTGCACAGCGTTTATACCCCGATCCCGCGCGGTGCGGATCATCGCTACCCTGGCCTTTTGCGGGTGCAGGAGGTGTCGCTTAACATCCCTCGAACACAAAACGCGTGTTATACGATGGCCTGACGCCGTAAGCTGTGCCCTATCGTGCGGGAGAGAGGTATCTGGTGCGAGAGCAGAGCAGGCAGTTCCCCCCTGCTATGCCGGATAACACCTTGCGTTACCCGGCATACATTTACCCTCAAAATATGTGTAAAACGTGACCTCTGGCAGATTTACACGCCTTTACGCTATACTAGCCGCGTAAATAACCGGCTCAACGCTACGAGCGGGTACTCAATGTCTCTTCACAGTATTATCTCTGAGGATCTGGCGAGAAGCCGGATAAACTATGTTAAACAGTATCTTAGTCATACTTTGTCTAATCGCTGTCAGTGCATTTTTCTCGATATCGGAAATCTCTCTGGCCGCATCCCGTAAAATCAAACTTAAGCTGCTCGCCGATGATGGCAACCTTAATGCCCAACGGGTCCTGAAAATGCAGGAAAATCCGGGGATGTTTTTCACCGTTAGTGCAAATTGGCCTTAATGCCGTCGCCATCCTGGGCGGTATCGTCGGGCGACGCCGCATTCTCCCCGGTGTTTCATAGCGTTTTCTCTAACTACTTCTCCCCTGAACTCTCCGAGCAACTGAGCTTTATCCTCTCCTTCTCGCTGGTGACCGGCCTGTTCATTCTGTTTGCCGACTTGACCCCGAAACGCATCGGTATGATTGCGCCCGAAGCCGTGGCTTTGCGCATCATCAACCCGATGCGCTTCTGCCTGTTCGTGTTCCGCCCGCTGGTGTGGTTCTTTAAACGGCCTGGCAAACACCATCTTCCGCCTGTTCAAGCTGCCGATGGTACGTTAAAGACGACATCACCTCTGATGATGTCTACGCGGTGTTCGAAGCCGGTGCGCTGGCAGGGGTGCTGCGTAAGCAGGAGCATGAGCTGATCGAGAACGTGTTTTGAGCTGGAGTCGCGTACCGTGCCGTCATCAATGACCGGCCGCGAGAACGTGATCTGGTTCGATCTGCACGAAGACGAGCAGAGCCTGAAGAACAAAGTGGCGGAACATCCGCACTCCAAATTCCTGGTCTGTAATGAGGATATTGACCACATCATTGGCTATGTGGATTCCAAAGACTTGCTGAACCGTGTGCTGGCGAACCAGAGCCTGGCGCTGAACAGCGGCGTCCAGATCCGCAATACGCTGATTGTGCCGGACACCCTGACGCTCTCCGAAGCGCTGGAAAGCTTCAAAACCGCCGGGGAAGACTTCGCGGTAATCATGAATGAATACGCGCTGGTGGTGGGGATCATCACGCTCAATGACGTGATGACCACGCTGATGGGCGATCTGGTGGGCCAGGGTCTGGAAGAACAGATTGTGGCGCGTGATGAGAACTCATGGCTGGTGGATGGCGGTACGCCGATCGACGACGTGATGCGCGTGCTGGATATCGACGAGTTCCCGCAGTCCGGTAACTACGAGACCATTGGCGGCTTTATGATGTTTATGCTGCGTAAGATCCCGAAACGCACCGACTCGGTGAAATTCTCGGGATATAAGTTCGAAGTGGTGGATATCGACAACTACCGCATCGACCAGCTGCTGGTGACGCGCATCGACAACAAGCCGACCGTGCTGGTGCCGAAACTGCCGGACGCCGAAGAGAACGCGTCGGCCTAAGCCAGAAACATCAACGGCTCCCTGGGGAGCCGTTTTTTTTACTGCGATTTTTTTACTGCATAGCACGTTGGTTAAGCCATCTCAGTTTGCAGACGCATAACCTGACGGTTGACTTCGGACATCACAGAAAAGTGCTGTTTATCCTTCACTTTTGGGACAAGGATTTTGCCCTTATCGAACTCAAAAGCGCCAACATCCTTGATATACAACCGTCCACGGAACAGGATTTTTACGTATTTCGCCACCTGAAGCGGATTGTAGCGTTGGAAAATTTTCATTCTATTATCTCCTGCGAATCATACGCTCTTGCGGCACCACAATCGGGCCGACCCTCTGGAGCGCAAATTTATTGCCCAATGACTATAGTCCAGAAAAACGGTGATACCCAGTCTGCATAAGTTTATTTACCTTTTGATGACAAATAATCAGAATATTCTTTGCAATGGTAACTTTCGAGCAGTATAAGCCTTCGTTTTTGCGCAGATATGTGCGTTCCGCCTCACTCTGGCACCGGGATTGCGGGTAAAGCGCCGCAATCGCACTTATGATTAAACGTCAGACCAAGTGGTCGGATCACCTGCTAAAAAATAAGGAAACACCATGACTCTACGTAACATTCTGGCAACTGCCTGCCTGATGCTGCCACTGATGGCTTCCGCACATAATTTTGATAAGGGACAACGTGTGCCGCCGGTGGGCATTGCCGACCGGGGAGAATTGATCCTCGACAATGATAAGTTTAGCTATAAAACCTGGAATAGCGCGCAGCTCCCAGGCAAAGTGCGAGTTGTGCTACATATTGCCGGTCGCTCGTCAGCAAAAGAGAAAAACGCAACCTTAATTGAAGCGATCAAGGCGGCAAATTTACCAAGAGATCACTACCAGACGACCACCATCGTCAATACCGACGATGCGATTCCTGGCTCTGGCATGTTTGTACGTAGCAGCCTTGAGAGCAATAAAAAGCTCTATCCGTGGTCGCAGATTATCGTCGACAGCAACGGCACGGCGCGCGCCGCATGGCAGCTGCAAGAAGAGAGTTCAGCGATTGCCGTGCTGGATAAAGAAGGCCGCATTCAATGGGCCAAAGACGGATCGCTGACGCAGGAAGAGGTGCAGCAGGTGGTTGCCCTGCTGCATAAGCTGCTCGGTCAGTAAAGCGAGACCCGGAAGCCGGGATTGAGGAACGATTCACGCGGGGTATAGTCGAGTGGCTTGCCCTGCCAGTCGTGAACGTGTGCTCCCGCAGCGGCGGCAACGGCGTGACCTGCCGCCGTATCCCAGACGTTTGTCGCCCAAAGCGGGGATACAACTGCGCCTGCCCTTCTGCTACCAGGCAGAACTTCAGCGAGGAACCGATCGACGTCGTCTGATTGCTCACCTAACTGATGCAGGTACTCCTGCAGTTCGTTATCGGCGTGCGAGCGGCTGATGACCACCAGCGGTGGCCGGGCATCACGCACCTGAATCTGTTTACGCACGCCGCACTCTTCTTTCCAGGCTTTGCCTTCGGCGGCGCTATACATCACGTTCAGCACCGGGGCATAGACCACACCCAGCACCGCTTTGCCATTCTCAATCAGGGCAATGTTGACGGTGAATTCACCATTACGTTTGATGAACTCCTTGGTGCCGTCCAGCGGATCAACCAGCCAGTAACGTTGCCAGTGCTGGCGCTCTTCCCACGGCTGAGGATCTTCTTCTGACAGCACCGGAATATCGGGCGTCAGCGCCTGCAGACCTTGCAGGATCACTCTGTGTGCCGCGAGATCCGCCTGCGGTTACCGGCGAGTCATCGATTTTGCTGAGCACGTCCATCGGGATCTTGCCATCATAGACCTGCATAATGGCATCGCCCGCATCCCGTGCGAGCTGACAAATTTTATCTAACATTCTCCACCTCTTTGTTAACACAGTGGGTTTAACTCTTTGTTTTATTTATATCGCATTGTGAATAAATCCGCTATCTGTGAAGCAATTCCGGTTTCAGGGCACTTTTTTCTGGCAGGATTCACAATTCTGTAAGCAAAAAAAATATAGATACATATTCTTTTGTGGCCTGCTTCAAAAAAAGGACTCCTCTGATGATTAAGTTTAGCGCAACGCTCCTGGCGACGCTGATTGCCGCGAGCGTACAGGCAGCGACAGTTGATCTCCGCATTATGGAAACGACCGACCTGCACAGCAATATGATGGACTTCGACTACTACAAAGATGCACCGACGGAAAAATTTGGCCTGGTTCGCACTGCCAGCCTGATTAATGCCGCCCGTAGCGAAGTGAAAAACAGCGTGCTGGTCGATAACGGGGACTTAATTCAGGGTAGTCCGCTTGGCGATTACATGGCGGCGAAAGGTCTGAAAAAGGGCGATGTGCATCCGGTCTATAAGGCGCTGAACACCCTGGACTACGCGGTGGGTAACCTCGGCAACCACGAGTTTAACTACGGGCTGGATTATCTACACATGGCGCTCTCCGGAGCCAAATTCCCGTACGTTAACGCCAATATCATCGACGTTAAGACCAATAAGCTGCTGTTCACCCCTTATCTGATCAAAGAGACTACCGTGGTCGATCAGGACGGGAAAACGCAGACCCTGAAGATTGGTTATATCGGTTTTGTACCGCCGCAAATCATGACCTGGGATAAGGCCAACCTGAGCGGCAAAGTGACGGTTAACGACATTACGGAAACTGCACGTAAGTATGTGCCGGAGATGCGTGAGAAAGGCGCCGATCTGGTGGTCGTCGTGGCGCACTCGGGTCTGTCTGCCGATCCGTATCAGGCGATGGCGGAAAACTCCGTCTACTACCTCAGCGAAGTGAAAGGCGTTGATGCCATTCTCTTCGGCCACGCGCACGCAGTGTTCCCGGGCAAAGATTTCGCCAGCATTAAAGGGGCTGATATTGCCAAAGGAACGCTGAACGGTGTACCTGCAGTCATGCCGGGCATGTGGGGGGATCACCTCGGGGTGGTTGATCTGGTGCTGAATAATGACGGCGGCAAATGGCAGGTGACGCAGTCGAAGGCCGAAGCACGACCGATTTACGATCTGGCCGCCAAAAAAGCGCTGGTGGGTGAGGATAAAAACATCGTCGAGGTGCTGAAACACGATCACGACGCTACCCGCGAGTTTGTCAGCAAACCGATCGGTAAATCCTCGGACAACATGTACAGCTACCTGTCACTGGTGCAGGACGATCCCACCGTACAGGTGGTGAACATGGCGCAGAAAGCCTACGTGGAGCGCTATATTCAGGGCGACCCGGACCTGGCGAAACTGCCGGTACTCTCTGCTGCCGCGCCATTTAAAGTGGGCGGACGTAAGAACGATCCGGCCAGCTACGTCGAAGTGGAAAAAGGCCAGCTGACCTTCCGTAACGCCGCCGATCTCTATCTCTATCCGAACACCCTGGTAGTGGTGAAAGCGACCGGCCAGGAGGGTGAAAGAGTGGCTGGAGTGCTCTGCTGGACAATTCAACCAGATCGATACGAACAGCCCCCAACCGCAGTCGCTTATTAACTGGGACGGGTTCCGTACCTATAACTTCGACGTAATCGACGCGTGGAGTATCAGATTGATGTCTCGCAGCCGGCAAAATATGACGGCGAGTGCCAGGTAGTAAATGCCCAGGCGGAGCGTATCAAAAACCTGACCTTTAACGGTAAGCCAATCGATCCTAAAAGCGACCTTCCTGGTGGCGACTAATAACTATCGCGCCTACGGCGGTAAGTTTGCCGGAACCGGCGACAGCCATATCGCCTTCGCTTCACCGGATGAGAACCGCTCGGTGCTGGCTGCGTGGATCGGTGAGCAGTCGAAAAAGAGTGTTGAAATTCATCCGGCAGCGGACAACAACTGGCGTCTGGCACCGATCGCCAGCAAGGTGAAGCTGGATGTTCGCTTTTGAGACGTCGCCATCAGAAAAAGCGGCGGCGTTTATCCAAAGAGAAAGCGCAGTATCCGATGCAGCAGGTCGCAACCGATGAGATTGGGTTTGCGATTTATCAGGTAGATTTAAGCAAATAACAGAAGTGAGGGTTTCTGAAGGCCGGGTAAGGCGAAGCCGCCCCCCGGCAGTCAGACCGCAAAACGGCGTGAAGAAGTGCTTTGTATCGATAAAACGGTGGGCTAAAAAGGGTGGCGGACAGAGAGCAGGATCGACTACCTCCAGCGCCTACACCCTCTTTGCCCCTGCAGCGTTAAATTTTGTCCTGATTAACACGGGAAGAAAGCGCCTGATGACTCTCTTTTCGCTCGCTGTAACGATCGGCAAGATAGCCGGTTTGCCCCTTAAGCAGTAGCGTGATCTTGAACAGCTCCTCGGTGACATCGACAATACGGTCATACCAGGAAGAGGGTTTCATCCGGCCGTTCTCATCAAATTCCTGCCAGGCTTTCGCCACTGAGGACTGGTTGGGGATAGTGAACATCCGCATCCATCGACCCAGAATGCGCATCTGGTTCACGGCGTTAAAAGACTGCGACCCGCCGCACACCTGCATGACTGCAAGTGTTTTGCCCTGCGAAGGACGGATCGCGCCTTCACTTAAGGGTATCCAGTCGATCTGCGCCTTCATAATTGCGCTCATCGCCCCATGTCGTTCCGGGGAACTCCAGACCATACCGTCACACCATCTGACCAGACCGCGCAGCTCGGTGACTTTCGGGTGCGTGTCCGGCGCATCATCTGGCAAGGGTAAACCAGAGGGATTAAAGAGTTTCACCTCCGCGCCCATCGCCGTCAGCAGGCGACCGGCCTCCTCTGCGGCAAAGCGGCTGTAGGAGCGCTCCCTTACTGAGCCATACAGAATCAGAATCCGTGGCGGCTCCTGCAGGTGCAGGCGTTCAGCGATGTGTCGATCAAAGCATTCAGTGTTCAGGGCAGGAAATTGTTCCATTTTTCTCCTCCGGGGAGAACAGGTGATTTCAAAATCAATACATATGAATTAGCATATGTGTATTCTAAAGGGAACGGAGTGAATCATGCTACAACCTGTTCAGCTTTTTAAAATCCTGTCCGATGAAACACGGCTCGCCATCGTGATGCTGCTGCGGGAGTCTGGAGAGCTGTGTGTCTGCGATATCTGCGCGGCCACCGCTGAATCGCAGCCCAAAATCTCGCGCCATATGGCTATTCTCCGCGAGGCGGGGCTGGTGCTTGACCGCCGGGAAGGCAAGTGGATCCACTATCGTCTGTCACCCCACATACCGGCGTGGGCGGCTGAAACCATCACGTCGTCCTGGCAGTGTCTGCGGGAGGATGTACGTGAATGGCTGAACAAATCAGCCTGCACCGCCTGCTGAGACAGAAAAACACATTCACATAATCATATATAATGGAGTCTAAAATGCTTGTGGCAGGGAGTATATTTTTACTGACGCTGGTGCTGGTGATCTGGCAACCCAGAGGCCTGAGTATTGGCTGGAGCGCGAGTATCGGGGCTGCGCTGGCGCTGGGAACCGGTGTCATTCATATTGCTGATATTCCCGTTGTCTGGAATATCGTCTGGAACGCGACGGCGGCATTTATTGCGGTCATCATTATCAGCCTGCTGCTTGATGAGTCCGGTTTCTTTGAATGGGCCGCACTGCACGTCTCCCGCTGGGGTAACGGGCGTGGCCGTCTTGCTGTTTACCTGGATAGTGTTACTCGTGCCGCTGTTGCTGCGTTATTTGCCAATGACGGCGCCGCGCTGATCCTGACGCCAATTGTGATTGCGATGCTGCTTGCGCTGGGGTTCAGCCAGGGCACGACACTGGCCTTTGTCATGGCCGCAGGATTTATCGCCGATACCGCCAGCCTGCCGCTCATTGTGTCTAACCTGGTGAATATCGTCTCGGCGGATTACTTCGATCTGGCTTTGCGCAGTACGCCTCCGTAATGATCCCTGTGGACATGGCCGCGATTGCGGCCACGCCTGATCATGCTGCACCTCTTCTTTCGCAAGGATATACCGGCGACGTATGACATTTCGCTGCTGAAAACCCCTGCCAGTGCGATAAAGGATCCGGCGACCTTCAGGGCGGGCTGGATTGTGCTGTTACTGCTGCTTATCGGTTTCTTTGTACTGGAGCCGATGGGGATCCCGGTCAGCGCGATAGCGGCTTCCGGCGCAGCGGTGCTGTTTGCGGTAGCGAAAGAGGTCATGCCATCAATACGGGGAAAGTCCTGCGCGGTGCGCCATGGCAGATCGTTGTTTTCTCGCTGGGCATGTATCTGGTGGTCTATGGTCTGCGTAATGCAGGGCTTACGGAGTACCTGTCAGGCGTACTGAACCTGCTGGCAGCTAAGGGGTTATGGACTGCAACGTTCGGCACCGGCATTCTGACGGCGTTCCTGTCGTCGGTGATGAACAATATGCCAACGGTGTTGATTGGCGCGCTGTCGATTGACGGCAGTACCGCGACGGGCGTTGTCAAAGAGGCCATGATTTATGCCAACGTGATTGGCTGCGATTTAGGCCCGAAAATCACCCCGATTGGCAGTCTGGCAACCCTGCTGTGGCTGCATGTGCTTGCCCAGAAAAATATCACGATCACCTGGGGATACTATTTCCGTACCGGCATTATCATGACGGTGCCCGTGCTGTTAGTCACTCTGGCCGCGCTGGCGTGGCGGCTCTCTGTCACTTTGTAATGAGATATTGATATGAGCAACATTACCATTTATCACAACCCGGCCTGCGGCACTTCACGCAACACGCTGGAGATGATCCGTAACAGCGGTAACGAACCGACCATCGTTTACTATCTCGATACGCCACCGACCCGGGACGAGCTGATTAAACTGATTTCAGATATGGGGATTGGAGTTCGCGAACTGCTGCGTAAGAATGTTGAACCCTATGAACAACTGGGTCTTGGTGAAGAGAAATTTACGGATGAGCAGTTGATTGATTTTATGCTTCAGCATCCGATCCTGATTAATCGTCCCATCGTAGTGACGCCGCTTGGCACGCGTCTTTGCCGCCCGTCAGAAGTCGTGCTGGATATTCTGCCGGAAGATCAGAAAGGCGTGTTTACCAAAGAGGATGGCGAGAAGGTCATTGACGAAACGGGGAAGCGGGTTAAGTAATCTGTCCACGTCACGTTAACGGACGCCCGTGTACTCTGTGCGGGCGTCCGCCTGTCGCGCATAGCAGATATAAAACGTAGTACAGAGTGCGCCAGATGAGGATCAGCGATACCTCCCCCCTGGATTATCCGTTTTACCGTTTTAAGAGATCGTCTGCTGTTCCAGGGAGAGAGTTCCCTGCCTGAGGATGTTCCGGGTCACACCAGGCATTCATTAACTGCCTCAAAATGTAGATAAGCCCGGAAACAATCAGTAGCGCGGATAAAACAGCCAGCATAGCTAATGTCATAAGAAACTCCTTATTCTCACTTTTCTTGCTACAGAATCTTAGAACGGATTTTTCATTTGTCATTAGCATCCTGAAATTTTTACGTCGGCCACCTGCGTTACCTGGTCGGAGGGTGGGGAGCCTGGTGATAACGACAGCTGAACAGCCTGATATTCTCTCGAATTGGCGACAGCCGTAGTCTCCACCCTGCCCTGCCTTAAACCTTGCCGCCTCCTGCTCAACCTGTATACGCACGACTTGCTGCTGGCGCTGACGCCAGATGCTCACCACTGGCCTCTCTACACAGTCAGAGACGTACGGTTTCGGCAGGACTTCTGTTCCTGTTTCACCGACCATAGTGGCAGCGATAAATACCCGACCCAATGTTTGCCTGTCATCGCTCCGTAACCGCTATCCTTCGCTGTTTATTTATAACCTTTCCCGGTGCGCATCTATTCAGAATAAAGTCGCTCTGGCTGGAAAAAACTTAACGCATTGTTATCACCCTAATTATCGACCACTGACATCTTTGTTTCGTATTTTCTCTATAAAAAACCTGAGCTAATATTTATACGCCACAATAAAAAGGAGGTTTTTCCATGCTTAAAAATAAAAATCTCAAAGTTACATGCCCGTATTGCGGCAGCCCGTTCCTGACGATGCCCAATGACTTTGATTTTGAAACCAACTTTGTTGACGTAAGTTGTGTTGAGTGTGGTCGAGAAATTAATAAGGATGATGTTCTACAGCAAGATGTCGATGCGACAAGAAAACGCGATGATGAAACTATCGAAGCTGTTTTTAAAGGAACCCCTTGGGAACGAAAATAATTTTTAGGTAACCAGCCTTATCCATCATCTACGGGGCCACAGTTTGCGGTCGTGGCACCGTTGAAACCCTACCTGATAATCACCTGGCCATTATTCATGAGCAGCATGCCGGATATTTCCGAGGGGACGCTATCCGATTCAGTACAGTGAACATAATTTACATAATGGGCTAAAAAGGAGTGCATGATTGGGTGTGATGCCGGGTGCCTCCCGGTGACTCTATGCCAGACCACAGAACCGCGCTACTCACCTGCCTGTCTGGACGCCCCGCCGCATAGGGGGATTCATCACAGGCACAGCCTAGTCGTCTTCCTGCCATAAAGCTATTTTTATCTGTTTTATTTATTAAACGCGAAAAATTTGTCCGATAAATTTATTTTTCTGGCCCGCTTTCCTTTTCAGTGCGAAATATTTTACATCCCTCTTATTTTTAACCGGTTCCTGCTTGCGGGGACCGGTCAGAAATATTTTTACCTGGAATATTTAAGGCGCCAGCACACGGGTTTACACGCCTCGCCGGTGATCGGCCATGAAGCCACCCGCGACGACCCCGGGAGATATCGGAGATCTTTTTGCCGGAGGGTATCAAAATCTGAGCGAGGCGGATTATGCCGCCACGCCGCTCCTCGCAAAGAGCGTGAAAAGCACCCTGTAATTGTTAAAAAGTGGTTATTTTTGGTGGCATCCCTTTGGGTCATCTCTGATAATGAAATCTGACCCGCGAGGAGGCTCACCGTGCAAGGCGTACCCGAACAGTTCTTCGATGAGAGAGACAGCGCGCGCTTTCGCCATCTGGCGCAGCTGCCGGGCGTCGAACTGTATCATGCCCATATTTCACGCTACGCCTTTGAGCCGCACACCCACGAGGCCTTTGGTATCGGCGCCATTGAAGCCGGTGCCGAACGCTTTCGCTATCGCGGAACGCAGTACGTTGCCCCCGTCCATTCCGTCGTTACTATGAATCCCGATGAGCTGCATACCGGCGAAGCCGAAACCGCTGACGGCTGGCGCTACCGGATGATCTACCTCGAGCCGGATCTGCTGGAAGAGGTGACGGGCATTCGCCACTGGTGGTTCAGCGATGTCACCCGCCACGATCCCCGTCGTTCGCAGCAGATATGCCAGCTGATCTATGGCCTGTGGCACACCGACGACCCGCTGGCGCAAAAAGGCCTGCTGCTGGATCTGATTGATACCTTTACACCGCTGGCGCGCCATGCCCCGGTCCTGCACGAAGGGGCGCATCGCTTCGAGCGCGTGCGCGACTATCTGCACGATAATTACATGCACTCCCTGACCCTCGATGAGCTGGCGCAGGTGGTGTCGCTCAGCCCGTACCATTTTCAGCGCCAGTTTAAGGCCCATTTCCACGTCACGCCCCCATCAGATGCTGATGGCGATCCGCCTGTGGCGCGCCAAAGACTTCCTCACCCAGGGGCTGCCGGCGGCAGAGGTGGCTGCCGCGACGGGCCTGACCGATCAGTCGCACCTGACCCGGGCGTTTACCCGGCGGTATGGCATCACCCCCGTGCGTTACCAGAAGCAGGTCGCGAAGCGCTAATGCGCAATCTCATACAATACGCCCCCCTTTTGCCTTTCTACACTGCCAGCAGGTTTAGCGAAAATGGATACAAAAATGGTTAGTGGCGTGTTGTATGCCCTGCTTGCAGGGTTAATGTGGGGGCTGATTTTTGTCGGCCCGCTGATCGTGCCGGAGTACCCGGCGGCATTGCAGTCGATGGGGCGCTATCTGGCGCTGGGGCTTATCGCTCTGCCGATCGCCTGGCTGGGCCGCGCGCGCTTACGCCAGCTGAAACGCCAGGACTGGCTGACCGCGCTGGCGCTGACCATGATGGGCAACCTCATCTATTACATCTGCCTGGCCAGCGCCATCCAGCGCACCGGCGCTCCCGTCTCGACGATGATCATCGGCACTCTGCCGGTGGTGATCCCGGTATTTGCCAATCTGCTCTACAGCCAGCGTGACGGCAAACTGGCGTGGTCGAAGATGGTGCCAGGCCTGATCGCCATTGCGCTGGGGCTGGCCTGCGTCAACATTGCCGAGCTGCGTCATGGCGCGGCCGGGGGCAGCGGCTGGCGCTATGTCTCCGGGATCCTATTGGCGTCGGTGTCGGTGGTTTGCTGGGCATGGTATGCGCTGCGTAATGCCCGCTGGCTGCGGGAGAACCCGGACAAACATCCAATGATGTGGGCCACCGCGCAGGCGCTGGTGACGCTGCCGGTGTCGGTGCTGGGCTATATCGCCGCCTGCGCCTGGCTGAATGTGCAGCAGCCGGAATTCGCACTGCCGCTGGGGCCGCGCCCCTGGGTCTTCCTCGGACTGATGGTGGCGATTGCCATCTGCTGCTCGTGGGTGGGTGCCTTGTGCTGGAACGTCGCCAGCCAGAAATTACCAACGGTGATCTTAGGTCCGTTGATAGTCTTCGAAACTCTGGCCGGGCTGCTGTATACCTTCCTGATGCGCCAGAGCCTGCCGCCGCTGTTAACCGGTACGGGGATTGTGTTACTGGTCGTGGGGGTTGTGATCGCCGTCAGCGCGAAGCCGGAAAAGCCACTGGTTGTTCCGGCTTCTCAACCATAGAAAACGCCCGGCGGCGCTTTACCTGTCGGGCCGACAAAACCCGCAGGCCGGGTAAGGCGTAGCCGCCACCCGGCATCACGCCGCATGTTCATTCCCGGTGACTCATCACCTGCGGTAAATTCAGCTCAATCCAGTCGGCTAGCGCCGCCACCTTCTCGCTCACCGCTTCCCCCAGCGGCGTCAGGCTGTACTCCACGTGCGGGGGCACCACCGGATACGACACGCGATTGATAAAACCATCCTGCTCCAGCGCCTGAAGCGACTGGGCTAACATCTTCTCGCTCACCCCGCCCATTTTGCGCCGCAGATCGCTAAAGCGATGCGTCCCCTGACGCAACGCCACCAGGATCAGCACACCCCAGCGGCTGGTGACGTGCTTGAGTACATCCCGGGAAGGGCACTGTTCGGCAAAAAGATTGCCGTCGCGCATTTGTTCGCTGAGGGTGAGATTGCTCATTTGATACTTACCTTTTTGTACGTACTTACTAAAAGTTAGCTTGGGTGGTAGTGTGCCATAACATTCACACGAGACGAAGGATATTCATCATGATCGCCATTACCGGAGCTACCGGCCAGCTTGGCCAACACGTTATTGAAAAGCTGCTGGAGACCGTTCCGGCCAGCCAACTGGTCGCCATTGTGCGTAACCCCGCCAAGGCCGAAGCGTTGAGCCAGCAGGGCGTGACCGTCCGTCAGGCCGATTACACCGACCAGACCGCCTTCACCGCCGCGCTCGCGGGCGTGGATAAACTGCTGTTGATCTCCTCCAGCGAAGTGGGCCAGCGTGCGGCGCAGCATCAGAACGTGATTAATGCGGCGAAGGCGGCGGGCGTGAAATTTATCGCCTATACCAGCCTGCTGCATGCCGATACCTCGCCGCTGGGGCTGCACGTGGAGCACGTCGCCACCGAAAAAGCGCTGGCCGAATCCGGCATTGCTTACGCCCTGCTGCGTAACGGCTGGTATACCGAAAACTATCTTGCCAGCGCCCCGCCTGCGCTGGAGCATGGCGTGTTCATCCGGCGCTGCGGGGGAAGGCAAGATTGCCTCCGCCACCCGTGCCGACTATGCCGCCGCTGCCGCGCGCGTCATCAGCGAAGAGGGTCATGCCGGGAAAGTCTATGAGCTGGCGGGCGACCAGGCGTGGACATTAAGCGAACTGGCTGCCGAACTGAGCCGTCAGAGCGGTAAAAATGTGGTGTATCAGAACCTGAGCGAGGCCGATTTTGCCGCCGCGCTGAAGAGTGTCGGTTTACCGGCGGGCCTGGGCCGATATGCTGGCCGACTCCGATGTCGGTGCCTCAAAGGGCGGTCTGTTTGATGACAGTCATACGCTGAGCGCACTGCTGGGTCATCCGACTACCTCCCTTGCGGAGAGCGTGAAAGGCATCCTGTAGCTGTCAAAAAGGGTGATTTTTGCGGCGTCTCTGCGGGTCATCTCCGGTCGTGAAAACTGGCCCGCACGGTTGGCGCTACCGGATGATCTCCTTCGAGCCGGAACTGCCGGAAGAGGTAGCGGGCCTTCGCCACGGGTTGTTCCGGCTTCCCTACCGTCCCCCCGCAGCAAGATAAACGTAAAACGGCAACCCAGGGGTTGCCGTTTTTAGTGTGTGCTCCCTCTCCCGGTGGGAGAGGGTTGGGTTGAGGACACCGGACCGTACAAGCCGCAGGCCGGATCAGGTGTAGCCGCTACCCGGCGTCTGTCAGAAGGTTTCCCAGTTTAGCGTCCGTGGTCGCCAGCACCGGTTTCGCTTTTGCGGTATAGGTTTTCACTGGTGCCGCTTTGGTCGCCTGGCCGTGAACGATCTTAAACACCGCCACCGCCTCATTCAGACGTGCCGCCTGCTCTTCCAGCGCTGCCGCTGCTGGCCGCAGACTCCTCTACCAGCGAGGCGTTCTGCTGGGTCACGCGATCCATCTCGGCCACTGCCTGACCCACCTGGTCAATACCGCGGCTCTGCTCATCCGAGGCGGAAGCGATTTCGCCCCATGATGTCGGTCACGCGGGTTACGGCGCTGACGATTTCCGCCATTGTCGCCCCGGCTTCATTCACCAGCGCGGACCCCGCACTGACGCGCGCGCCCGAGTCGTCAATCAGCCCTTTGATCTCTTTCGCGGCCTGGGCGCTGCGCTGGGCCAGGGTACGAACTTCCCCTGCTACCACCGCAAACCCACGTCCTTGCTCACCAGCACGTGCCGCTTCTACTGCTGCGTTCAGCGCCAGGATGTTGGTCTGGAAAGCAATACCATCGATCACGTTGGTGATCTGAGCGATTTTGCTGGAACTGGTGGCAATCTCGTCCATGGTACGCACCACGCCTTCGACGACGTTGCCGCCTTTTTTCGCAGTGGATGAGGCATCCAGCGCCAGACGTGACGCCTGACGGGCGTTATCGGCGTTCTGCTTCACGGTCGCGGTTAACTGCTCCATGCTGGCTGCGGTTTCTTCCAGCGAGGCCGCCTGCTGCTCGGTACGGGAAGAAAGGTCGTTACTGCCTGCGGAGATCTCACCGGCACCGGTGAAAATGGTATCGGCCCCATCGCGCACCACGCTCACGGTGTTGGCCAACGCCTTTTGCATCTCATGAACGTTATGCGCCAGCAGCGCCATTTCGTTCTGCCCCTGCCCATCGATCGGTTGCGTCAGGTCGCCTGCGGCAATAGCGCGAATATGCGCGATCACCTCATGCAGCGGCTTCAGCAGCACGTTGCGCATGGCGATCCAGCTGGCAATAATCACTGCCACGACAATCACCATAACGGCGGAGAGGATCCACAGGATACGCTTGTAGTCGTTTTCGTTATCGGTGATGCCTGCGCTGGCCAGCTTCGCCTGCGCTTCACGCCATTCGCGGTACACCGCCTGCATTGCCACCTGCTTCTGCTCGGCATTCTGCTTGAACATATCGTCCAGCTTGCCCTCTGCCAGCAGCGCATTCATATTCGTCAGCGTAGTGTGGTAAGCGCGGTACTGCTCTTCCAGCCGATCGGCCAGCTTCTCGTCCAGCCCTGGGGTTTCCGGCAGGGCGTAATATTTGTCGTAATGCTCCTGAGCTTCATTCAGCCGGGCTTTACCGGCGGTGACTAGCTCACCCAGTTGCGTACCGTTGATCTCGGTCGCCGTGCTGCTTTGCAGACGGAGCATGCCGCGGTTAAGGGTTACGCGCGCCTGGTTCAGGCTGATCCACGCGTCAGTAAACTCTGCCACGTTCTGGCTGGATAGCTGGGAGACGGTGAAATTGTCCTTATCATTGTTCAGGGCATTGATAAAAACCGTCGCGGCGATGATCTGCATCAGCCCGAGCACCAGCAGTACCGAAACTAACAGGGTGATTACTTTAATACGTTTGAACATTCTCAGCCTTCTTTTGCAGGATATTGACTGAGGGGTATATCGGCAGAGAAGGCATGTTATTTAACATTGGGTGGTCTAACCACCTCAATTATTTGGAAATAATCAAATCCATTCAGCAAGTTAAAACATAAGAAATTTTTGATAATTTACCGACTTTATTCCCTGTGCCCCTAAAGGGTTATATCCTTACCTTAAAAGATGTATTTAAAATGCATGTTATTAAATCACGATGAGGTAACAATGATGGCCTTCCGCGACCAACCTTTAGGCGAGCTGGCGCTCTCCATCCCACGCGCTTCCGCGCTGTTTCGTAAATACGATATGGATTACTGCTGTGGCGGTAAGCAAACCCTGGCGCGTGCGGCATCGCGTAAGGAACTGAATCTGGATCTCATCGAAGCTGAACTGGCAAAACTGGCTGAGCAACCGCTGGAAAAAGACTGGCGCAACGTGGCACTGGCAGAGATCATCAATCACATCATCGTGCGTTACCATGACCGCCACCGCGAACAGCTGCCGGAACTGATCCTGCAGGCGACCAAAGTGGAGCGCGTTCATGCCGAGAAAGCCTCTGTACCGCGGTGGCCTGGCGAAGAGCCTGACCATGCTGCATGAAGAGTTGTCCAGCCACATGATGAAAGAAGAGCAGATCCTGTTCCCGATGATCAAACAGGGAATGGGCAGCCAGGCGATGGGGCCAATCAGCGTGATGGAAAGCGAGCATGATGACGCGGGTGAACTGGTGGAAGTGATCAAACACATCACCCATAACGTTACCCCACCGGCGGATGCCTGCACCACCTGGCGCGCGATGTATAACGGGATTAACGAGATGATCGACGACCTGATGGAGCACATCAGCCTCGAGAATAACGTGCTGTTCCCGCGGGCGCTTGCCGGGGAATAATAAGGCCATTGCGGCCTGATGCCCTCTCCCACAGGGAGAAAAAGAACAGATAAAAAAACGGCAACCGAAGTTGCCGTTTTGCTTTTATCTTACGCCTGCCATTCTTTTCTTACCGATAAACAGCCAGCCCAGCCCCAGTGCGATAAACCACAGCGGCGTGACGATCAGCGCCTGACGGGTATCCTCTTCCAGCGTCAGCAGTACCAGCACAAACACGAAGAACGCCATGCAGACCCAGCACATGAACTTGCCCAGCGGCATCTTATAGATGGACTTTTCATGCAGGTGCGGACGCTGTTTGCGGTACACCAGGTACGAGCACAGGATGATGGTCCAGACGAACATGAACAGGATCGCCGAGACGGTGGTGATCATGGTGAACGCGCCGATGACGCTTGGGTTCACGTAAAGCATCACCACGCCACCCAGCAGGCAGATACAGGAGAAGGTCAGCCCTTTCGCCGGAACCGCACGCTTTGACAGCTTGGCGAATGCACTCGGCGCCACGCCTTCCTGCGCCAGACCGAACAGCATACGGCTGGTGGAGAACACACCGCTGTTGGCCGAAGAGGCCGCGGAGGTCAGCACCACGAAGTTAATCAGGCTCGCCGCAGCCGGCAGGCCAACCAGTACAAACAGCTCCACGAATGGGCTCTTGGTCGGTACGACGGAACTCCACGGCGTAACGGACATAATAATGACCAACGCAAACACATAGAACATGATGATACGGATCGGAATGGAGTTAATCGCCCGCGGCAGGGATTTCTCAGGATCTTTGGTTTCTGCGGCGGTAGTCCCTACCAGCTCAACCCCCACGAAGGCGAAGACCGCAATCTGGAAACCGGCAAAGAATCCGCTCAGCCCTTTCGGGAACCAGCCGCCGTCATTCCACAGATGGGAGAACGAGGCTTCTACGCCCGTCGGCGAGGTAAAGTGAGTCATGACCATCACCAGGCCGACCACAATCAGCCCGACAATGGCGACGATTTTAATCATCGCGAACCAGAACTCCATCTCACCAAACATTTTTACGGTGGCGAGGTTAAGGCTTAGCAGCAGAACAATTACCGCCAGCGAGGCAACCCAGTCCGACAGTCCGGGGAACCAGAACTGCGCATAGGCCGTAATGGCGACAACGTCGGCCATCCCGGTAACCACCCAGCAGAACCAGTAGGTCCAGCCAGTAAAGTACCCCGCCCACGGCCCAAGAAGGTCGGACGCAAAGTCGCTAAAGGATTTGTATTCGAGATTCGAGAGCAGCAATTCACCCATTGCACGCATCACGAAAAAGAGCATAAAGCCGATGATCATATAGACAAAAATGATCGACGGACCCGCAAGGCTGATGGTTTTGCCTGACCCCATAAACAGCCCGGTGCCAATGGCACCGCCAATGGCGATAAGCTGAATATGACGGTTTGTGAGATTACGCCCGTAGCGATTGTTCAGACGGTGCCTCTTCGTCGGCAACGACTTTTACCTGATCTACCATGTGATGTTTTCCTGTTGTTACTGCCTGTGTTGTTTAGGCTCTTCTGGCCCTTTATTACGTCGAAAAAGCGACGGCCCGGTTAAGGACTCATCGATATTAGGTAAGAATCGGCGGGATGAATACTATGATTTAAATATTATGTTAACAATATGTTGAAAGTGAGTGGCATATCACTTAAGCAACGCAAAACAGCTCACAAAAATACACTTACTGTGACCATTTGCAAGATAATCTGTTGATTGTCGCGTAACTATAGGTTTTTAAACTGAATTCCCCTCCCCGGCTGGGGAGAGGAAAGAGAGCGGAATTACAGAATTTCCAGCAGCTCAACTTCAAAGACCAGGGTGCTGAATGGCGGAATGGACGCGCCTGCGCCACGCTCGCCGTAGGCCAGGTTCTGAGGGATAGTCAGTTCCCATTTGGAGCCTACTGGCATCAGCGTCAGGGCTTCGATCCAGCCTGGGATCACGCCGTTGACCGGGAATTCAGCCGGTTCGCCACGGGCAACCGAGCTGTCAAACACAGTGCCGTCAATCAGTTTACCGGTATAGTGCACGCGAACATGGTCGGTACGCGCCGGAATTGCGCCGTCACCCTGATTGATCACGCGGAACTGCAGACCGGTTTCGGTGCTGTTCACGCCTTCGCGCTCACGGTTTTCTTCGAGGAACTTTTCGCCTGCCGCGGCCATCTCTTCGAAGCGCGCGCGACGTACGGAGTCAGCACGTTCGTGGATTTCGCGCAGCGCGCGGTGAACCACATCTACCGAACCGCCGGATGTTTACCTTCCAGCGCATCGGCGATACCCGCCACCAGCGCTTCAGGTAACAGACCTTGCAGACCTGATTCGCTCAGCTGCTGTCCTACCTGCAAACCAATACCGTAGCTTGCCTGCGCTTCGATTGTGTCAAAAGTCGGGGTGGTCATGGGATTTCCTTCCATCACATTTAAAGTAGCGGGCAGCATAACAGCCACCTTCCATCCGGTAAAACTTTGTCGCATGGAAAGATGACAAATTGCGATGAAACGGAAACAATAGAGGCTATCTGGATTTTTCCCGAATGTGTGTCACGGAAGCCCGCTTTACTACGCTCATCAGGCAGTTAGCGAACTATACTTCTTGGGACAGGAAAAAAGACGCGGAGCAGGAGGAGAGCCATGCCCGGGCCATTTGAACTAAAACCTACCCTGACGAAAATCTGGCATGCGCCAGACAACTTTCGCCTCATGGACCCGCTGCCGCCCCTGCACCGCAGAGGCATTATCATCGGTGCGCTGATGGTTATCGTTGGTTTTCTGCTGCCAGGGGCTGACGACAGCGCGACAACGCCTGTCCGGCGGGATGCCGAACTGGATTTCCGCTCGCAAACGCAGCCGCAACCCGATACCCAGCCGATGCAGACGCAGCTGGTCTCCCCGACAAACGATCCAGGCCAGATGGCGCCGGTAGAGCCGGAGCCGATTCAGGAAGAGCAACCGCAGGAGCAGGCTGCCGCGCCGGTGCAGTCGCAGCCGGTGCCAGGTATTGAACAGCAGTGGCGTTCCTATCGGGTAGAGTCAGGCAAAACGATGGCGCAGCTGTTCCGCGATCACAACCTTCCTCCGACTGACGTCTATGCGATGGCGCAGGTTGAGGGCGCAGGCAAGCCGCTGAGCAATTTGCAAAACGGTCAGATGGTACAGATCCGCCAGAACGCGAGCGGCGTGGTGACAGGGCTGACCATCGACAGCCGGCAATGGTCAGCAGGTGCTGTTTACTCGTCAGGCTGACGGCAGCTTTGTCCGCGCTAAATAGCGGTTCGCCCGGTAATGCACCCTTTACCGGGCCTGTTTTCCACTCACTTTGTTGACCCACCAGATCCCTGAGCAGACCAGCACCAGCGCCACGGCATATTTGATCTCCAGGATATTCTCCCCAAGGAAAATGGCAGAGAGCACGGTTCCGGCGACCGGTACTAAAAAGTTGAACGGCGCAATCATGCTGACGCGGTTGTATTTCAGCAGCAAACTCCACAGCGCAAATGCCACCGAGGAGAGCAAGGTCAGATAGCCCAGGATGGCCGCCGCTTTGACGCTCGGTACTGCCAGCGTCCCGCCCGTTATGTAGCCCCCCACGACCAGCATCACCCCACCGATCGCCAGCTGCCAGCCGGTCATCACCATAGGATCGACCGTCTGAGAAATACGTTTGCCATACAGCGTGGCCGCAGAGAGGATAAACGCCGCCAGCACAACAAAAACCGTCGCCGTTCCAGACAAAGTGGAAGTCCTGCAAGCCGCTATTGAAGTTGACGATCATCACCCCGCAAAACCGAGGATACAACCGAGGGCTTTGTTGTAGCTGATCTTATCGTTTTGATAGATGAAGTGCGCCAGCATGACGCTGAAGAACGTGGCGGTCGCGTTCATGATCGACCTTTAGCACCCGTCGTGTAAGCGAGACCGATATAAAAGAAGGTGTACTGGATAGCCGTCTGCGTCAGGCCCAGCACCGTCAACTGCCCAAACTGCCCGTGGACTGAGTCGGCCAATCGGCTTGCGCTGGGCAAGGGCTAACAGCAGCAATAGCAGGCCGGCAAACACAAAGCGATAGCCTGCAAAGACCACCTTTGACGAAAATGTCGTTAGTGGCGATCTGGAAGAGTTCGTAGCCGCTTTTAATTGCGGGATAGGAGCTTCCCCATAACAAACAGCACAGCGTCGCGCTGGCGAATACGATGTTTTTACGGGCAAAAACCGGCGTGGGCAGAACGGCATCCATAACACATCCAAAAGTTAAAATGTTGTTTCATTTTATTATCAGAGAATGTGATGGGAATAGCTACCTTACAAGGCAAAAGGTAGGGACGGGTCTCATTAAAAAGCAAAACGCCGGCACAAGGCCGGCGCTTCGAACGTGATGACGAGTAATTACTTACTCAGCAACAACGTTAACAACCAGTTTAGCGAAGACTTCGCTGTGAACCTGGAAGTCCACTTCGTGCTCACCGGTGGTACGCAGAACGCCGTTCGGCATACGAACTTCGCTCTTAGCCACTTTAACGCCAGCTGCAGTTACTGCATCAGCGATGTCGCGGGTACCGATGGAACCGAACAGTTTACCTTCGTCGCCAGATTTAGACGCGATAGTAACAGTGCCCAGTGCGTTGATTTCTTCAGCGCGAGCGTTAGCAGCCGCCAGAACGTCAGCCAGTTTGGCTTCCAGTTCAGCACGACGTGCTTCGAAAAACTCTACGTTTTCTTGGTAGCAGGAACAGCTTTACCCTGTGGAACCAGGAAGTTACGAGCGTAGCCCGCTTTAACGTTAACCTGATCACCCAGGCTGCCCAGGTTTGCTACTTTATCAAGCAGAATAACTTGCATTACCTTATCCTCTTAAAGTCGTATTAATGGACCGTGCCCGATTACTGATGACGATCAGTGTACGGCAGCAGAGACAGGTAGCGAGCGCGTTTGATAGCGCGAGCCAGCTGACGCTGGTATTTTGCACGAGTACCGGTGATACGGCTTGGGACAATCTTACCGCTTTCGGTGATGTAGTTTTTCAGCGTTGCGATATCTTTATAGTCGATCTCTTGAACGCCTTCCGCGGTGAAACGGCAGAACTTGCGACGACGGAAATAACGTGCCATATGGCTAGTCTCCAGAATCTATCAAATCAATCTGCTCGGCATGCAGAACCATTTTGCTCAGGCCGTTCTTTGCCTTATGGCAAGAGATGAACCCCTGAACGGTTACTGCGCTACCGACCGTTATACTGTGAGTAATGGCCTGGTTTTCGTGTCCGCTAATAATAACGGGCATTTGGCACCACGCCTGCCGGTGAAACCCGGCTTCCTCCTGCACTGAACGATGCTCAAGCACGAACTGGCAGTGAGGAATTCCTGATGGGCTGACCTTACGAAGGGGGGGTCCTGCACACGGTACCGGACAACACCAGACGGTTGGTCATCAGAAATTACTCTTCAGAATCCCCAGCATCAGAATCATCTGCGGTTTCGTTTGCGAAATCATCGCGACGCTCACGGCGCTCGTCTTTCGCTTTAACCATCGGAGATGCTTCGGTCACTGCGTTTTTGGTACGCATAACCATGCTGCGGATAACGGCATCGTTGAAGCGGAAGTTAGTTTCCAGCTCATCGATCGCTTCCTGCGGTGCTTCAACGTTCAGCAGAACGTAGTGAGCTTTGTGCAGTTTGTTGATCGGATAAGCCAGCTGACGGCGGCCCCAGTCTTCCAGACGGTGGATCGTGCCTTCTGCTGCAGTGATTGCACCAGTGTAGCGCTCGATCATACCCGGAACCTGTTCGCTCTGGTCAGGATGGACCATAAAAACGATTTCGTAATGACGCATCGAATTGCTCCTTACGGATTATTCAGCCTCCTGTCTGGGTCAGCCGAGGCCCGGGGAGGCAAGGAACGTGTTAAAGGTCGGCTGAAAAATTGACGCGCCATAATACTTGTACCCCCCTGGAAACTCAAGCTGATTGCACAAATAATTCGCACAAAGCGTAAAGCTCGTCTAAGTGGGTGATTTACCATGGCTCACGGGCGATCGCGGCGATTTTTTTGAACAACAGCATCAGAAATGGTCGCCAATGCCCGTCAGATAAGGGGTTACACTTTAATCAGACCCCTTCTGAGGACAAAACCCGAAGTGATTATCGTCGCACCGTAGTTTGTCGTGGAGCGCATATCATGAAAAAGATAAACCTTGCCATTCTGGCTGCGCTTTTGCTCAGTGCAAACGCGACAGCAGCGATTCAGGTTGACGGCCGACAGGCCAGAAATATGGATGATGTGCAAAGTCTGGGCGTCATTTATATCAACCATAACTTCGCAACGGAAAGCGAAGCGACGGAAGCCATTAATGCAGAAGCCGATGCGCGGGATGCCCGCTACTATCACGTCATGCTCACCCGTGAACCGGGCAGCAACGGCAATATGCATGTCAGTGCAGATATCTACAGATAATGCTTTGACGCTAGCACCAGGAAAGCCAACAACTAAAATATTGTCATAGTCGAATTAGCCCCCTGCCCGGGGGCTTTTTTTATTTCTGCCCATAATAAGCATTCGGGCCATGCTTACGCATAAAATGCTTGTTCATGAGATAGCTGTCGATAGGTTGCAGATGCGGGTTGATGCCGCGGGCAATCCACGCCATTCTCGCTACCTCTTCCATCACCACGGCATTGTGTACGGCATCGTGGGCATCTTTACCCCAGGCAAAAGGGCCATGCTGATACACCACTATCCCCGGGGCGTGCAGCGGTTCACCCTCCCCCAGCGTTTCAATGATCACCTTGCCAGTGTTGCGTTCATACTCGCCCTGCACCTCCGCTTCGGTTAATGCCCGCGTACAGGGGATGTCGCCAAAAAAGTAGTCGGCATGGGTGGTGCCCAGCGCCGGAATGGCCAGCCCCGCCTGCGCCCAGGCCGTGGCATGGGTGGAGTGGGTATGCACCACGCCGCCAAGTGACGGATAACGCCGGTACAGTTCCAGATGGGTCGCGGTATCGGACGAGGGCCGCCACTGGCCCTCTACCACCTTACCGTCGAGATCCACCACCACCATGTCTTCCACACGCATGGTCTCATAGGCTACGCCGCTGGGTTTGATCGCCACCAGCCCGCGCTGGCGATCTATCGCACTGACGTTTCCCCAGGTAAAGGTCACAAGACCGTAACGCGGCAAATCCATATTTGCCTCAAAAACCTGCTGCTTAAGCTCCTGCATTTTCTGCTCCCGTCAGCCCGGACCGTGCCATGCGCTCGAGCACCCAGTCGCGGGCTTTTGCGACTTCTTGCAGCGGATCCTCTGCGGTTTCGCTCCACATCTCAATCAAGTAGGGTCCGCAGTAACCGCTGTGCTTGAGGGTGGCGAAACAGGCTTCGAAATCCACCACGCCTGTGCCGAAAGGTACGTTTTTAAATACGCCCGGCCGGGTGTCTTTGACGTGTACCGCCACGATATGGCCCATCCCGCCTGCAGCTCCATAGGCACATCGTTATCCCACGCAGACAGGTTGCCGATATCGGGATAAAGCTGGAACCACGGATTATTGAGGTAGTGGGCATAGCCCAGCGCCTTGCTGATGGAGTTCATCAGCGGGTAGTCCATGATCTCCATTGCCAGCGTCACCTGGGCGCGGCTCGCCATCTCCACGCTCTCTTTCAGCCCTTCACGAAAGCGCCGCCGCGTTTTCGTTGCTGGCCTGCTGGTAGTAAACGTCGTAGCCCGCCAGCTGGATGACGCGGATCCCCACGTCCTGGGCAAAGCGAATCGCCTTACGCATGATCGCCAGCCCTGTGCCCGCACGGCGTCATCTTCGCTGCCGAGCGGGAAGCGACGATGAGCGCTCAGGCACATTGAAGGCACGCGTACGCCAGTTTCGGCCACCGCATTTACCAGCGCCAGACGCTGCTCGCGGCTCCAGTCGAGACGGGAGAGACGCGCATCCGTCTCATCCACCGACATTTCGACGAAATCAAAACCCAGAGACTGAGCCAGTTTTAGCCGTTCAAGCCAGCACTCCCCGGCAGGAAGTGCCTTTTCATAGATACCAAGCGGCACCTGCTTGCTTAACATAACCGCTCCTTATCCCCACAGCTGGGCGATGGAACGTTTGAACTGACGTGCCGCTTCCACCGGCGAGGCGGCATCACGAATGCTGCGTCCGGCGATAAAGACGTGAATAGGGATACCTTTAAACAGCGGCAGATCCTCCAGCGCCAGACCGCCGGTGACGGTAACCTTAAAGCCCATCTCCGCCAGACGCTTCACGGCAGTAATATCGGCATCACCCCAGGCGACGCCCGCGGCCTGGGCATCGCGGCTGCGGTGATAGACCACCTGCTGAATGCCTGCCTCACGCCACGCCTGCGCCTGCTCCCAGGTCCAGAAGCCGGTGAGTTCGATCTGCACGTCGCCGTTAAACTCTTTGGCAACCTCCAGCGCGCCTCTGGCAGTATTAATGTCTGCACAGCAGATCACCGTCACCCAGTCGGCGTTAGCTTCGAAGCACATGCGCGACAGGATTTTGCCTGCATCCGCGATCTTGGCGTCAGCCAGCACAATTTTGTGAGGATAAAGCGCTTTCAGATCGCGCACGGCGCGCACACCTTCTCCGACGCACAGAATGGTGCCCACTTCGATGATATCCACCTCTTCGGCGATGAGACGCGTCGTTTCGTATGCGTGGGCCAGGGTTTGGTTATCCAGTGCGACCTGCAACATTGGTAATGACATTTCAATTCCCTCTTAAACTGCCGCCGCTGTGGCGTTGTCGATTAAATCCAGCACGTCCTGCTCGGTGCGGCAGGCGCGTAAACGGTCGAAATTGGCTTCGTCTTCAAACAGGTTGACGATCTGCATGATGCCCACCTCCTGATGGGTATTGGCATCAACGGCCGCCATGGTGATCAGGATATCGACCGGATCGTTATCTTCATGGTTAAACACCAGCGGCGTTTTCAATGTGACCAGTGCAAAGCCGGTTTTTTTTGACCCCCTCCTCCGGGCGGCCATGCGGCATTGCCAGCCCTGGCGCAATCACAAAATAGGGGCCAAATTGCTCAACGCCATCGAGAATGGCCTGGTAATAGCGCGGCTCAACAACATCAGCCTTAACCAGCAAATCAACGCTTAGCTTTACCGCCTCCTGCCAGGTGCTGGCTTCGGCCTGTAAAAGGATGGAGTGGTTATCTGCCAGCGAATCACGGAGCTTCATCGGGCCTCCTTACTTCACGTCTTGCGGGAAGTGTTCTTTGATCACCTCCAGCAGTTTTGGGCCAAAATCCGCAGGCGACAGCATATTGCGCACCCCCACCACATATTTATTGCCTGTGACGCTTATTTCACCGGCGATATGGGTCGAGGCAATGATGATGTCTGCGCCGTTCAGTTCACTTTTGTATTCACCCACCGCGCAGCTGTTCACCGTGTGGTCAACGTTGGACTGGGTTAAAAATTGGTCCACTTTCATCTTCATGATCATGGAGCTACCTTGCCCATTGCCACACACAGCCAGGATACGTACGGTCATAATCGGAACTCCTTAGTGAGCAGAAACTTCTGCTGTTTGTTTCTCTGCATCTTCTTCCGCCCGTAGCGAACGGCCAGCGAAGAACATATAAGCCAGGGCAATAACAATGATGACGGCCATAAAGACGATGCCGACGGAGGCGAAGCCCTGCATCATTGGCGGCGCCAGAATTGACCAGTCGGCCATACCCATCCACGCGCTCATGCCGGTGAGCTTGACTGCCCACACGCAGCCAAAGATTTCAATCATCCCCATCACCAGGCAGATCTTGAGCGCCGCGCGCCAGCCGCCAAAGTGGTTAGCAAAGACGCCAATGGTGGCGTTGGAGAAGAACATCGGGATAAAGCCAGGAATAATAAGGATGGAAGAGCCGCAGCCCACCAGAATACCCACCGCGATCAGCTGACCGATGGTGCCCCACATAAAGCCCCAGACCACGGCATTTGGCGCGAAGCTATAGATAGCTGCACAGTCAATTGCCAGAACGGCCCCAGGAATCAGACGTTGAGAAATACCGTTGAAGGCTTCGGACAGCTCGGCGACAAACATGCGTACGCCCTGCGTGATGATGAAAATTGCCACTGCAAAAGAGAAACCGGTTTGCAGGATATAGACCGTCCAGTGGGTCTTACCTGCCATCGCCTGGACTACGTCGATACCGAAAGAGAGCAGAATGGCGCCGAAGAAGAGGGTCATTACAATCGCTGTAGAAACGATGTTGTCATGGAAGATATTCAGCCAGCCTGGCAGCTTAAGGTCCTCAACACTCTCCTCTTTTTTTACCCAGATACGGGGCAACCTTGTAGGCAATCCACGAGGCGAACTGCTGCTGATGGCCGATAGAGAAACCGCAACCGTCGGTCACTTCCTGCGTCGGTTTGTACATCATATTGGAGGTAATACCCCAATAGAGTGAGACCAACACGGCCGTGCAGATAATCGTGGTCCACATTGGATAACCGAAGATATAGAAGGAAACCGCAATCAACCCCGCCTGCTGGAACATGATGTGGCCGGTGAGCATGATGGTGCGGATGCCGGTGATCCGGCGTAGCAGAACGTAAATGATGTTCAGCGCCAGCGCGAGCAGGACGGCGTAACCCACCCAGCTGTAGGCGTCGCCCATGCGTTCAATGGTGGCCATCATTGATGCATAGGTGTCTGATATTGCGCCATTAATGCCGTAGACCTCCGACATTTTGGCGACTACAGGTTTAAAGGTGCTGGTTAAAATGCCGGACCCCGCCTGGAGGAGCATAAAAACCGATGATGGTTTTAATAGTGCCTTTGATAATGACGCTGACGCTCTTGCGTAACAGGATGTAGCCCAGACACGTCACGATACCCAGCAGTAGCGGGGCATTGGTCATTACCTGATTAAAAAAGACGGTAAAGACGCTGTAGAGGATCTCCATAACACTCTCCGATAAAGGCAGTACGCTGCGTAATGCTCGTACAACAGGCCCCCACTCTAGTAATCAAGAATAATCACCACAAGATTGCATTTGATTATTTGTGACGCGTCACGCAAATTATTTCCCTGTTGTTAGTGGTGATTTTATTCAACCACCACAACCTCCAAATAAATTCTTATAATTCATTATATTAATGAAAATGACACGATCGTTTATTAAGCAATAGCTGAACAATTCGTGAAGTCGAGCAGCGAAAATTCCGCATTCCCACCGTTGCAAAGCGCGTGAAATAGTGACAGCATTATTCACAACAAATCACAAAATGATTTAATTTGATTAAACCAGGAGTCAAAAAGATGAGTAAAGTGAACACCATCACCCGCGAATCATGGATTCTGAGCACCTTCCCGGAATGGGGCAGCTGGCTGAACGAAGAGATTGAGCAGGAACAGGTTGCGCCTGGCACCTTTGCAATGTGGTGGCTGGGCTGTACCGGGATCTGGCTGAAATCAGAGGGGGGAGCCAATATTTGCGTCGACTTCTGGTGTGGCACCGGCAAGCAAAGCCATGGCAATCCGCTGATGAAAAAGGGACATCAGATGCAACGTATGGCGGGGGTGCAGAAACTGCAGCCCAACCTGCGTACTACGCCATTTGTCCTTGATCCCTTTGCGATTCGCCAGATCGACGCCGTCCTGTCGACCCACGATCACAACGATCATATTGACGTCAACGTCGCGGCGGCGGTAATGCAGAATTGTGCAGATGATGTTCCTTTTATTGGCCCACAGACCTGCGTTGATTTATGGATCGGTTGGGGCGTGCCAAAAGAGCGCTGCATCGTGATGAAGCCGGGTGATGTCGTAAAAATCAAAGATGTTGAAATCCACGCGCTGGATGCCTTTGACCGCACGGCTCTTATTACCCTGCCGGCAGACCAGAAGGCAGCCGGCGTACTGCCGGACGGCATGGATGAGCGGGCGGTGAACTATTTGTTCAAAACCCCCCGGCGGTACGCTGTATCACAGCGGCGATTCCCACTACTCAAACTACTATGCCAAACACGGCAACGAGCATCACATCGACGTGGCGCTGGGCTCCTATGGCGAGAACCCGCGTGGTATCACCGACAAGATGACCAGCGCCGATATTCTGCGCATGGCAGAAGCACTGAACACCCAAGTGGTAATTCCATTCCACCACGATATCTGGTCAAACTTCCAGGCCGATCCACAGGAGATCCGTGTGCTGTGGGAGATGAAAAAAGACCGTCTGAAATATGGCTTTAAGCCGTTTATCTGGCAGGTGGGCGGCAAGTTTACCTGGCCGCTGGATAAAGACAATTTTGAATATCACTACCCGCGCGGGTTTGACGATTGCTTTACCATTGAGCCGGATCTGCCGTTCAAATCTTTCCTGTAATTCTCCTCTTATCGCCAGGCACAGCGCCTGGCGATACCATCTTTTACTTAGTAATTTCACGCTATTTCAAATATCATCTTTTGAAATCAATTTGTTTCGGAATAGCTCATGACAGAAGCACAGCGGCATCAAATTTTACTTGAACTCCTGGCGCAGACGGGGTTTGTCACCGTGGAACAGGTGATTGCCCGGCTGGGCGTTTCCCCTGCCACCGCGCGCCGGGATATCAATAAGCTTGATGAAAGCGGGAAGCTGAAAAAAGTCCGCAACGGTGCCGAAGGTATTAGCCAACAGCGTCCACGCTGGTCGCCGATGAATATTCATCAGGCGCAGAATCACGACGAAAAAGTGCGTATTGCCCGGGCCGCCTCTCAGCTGGTCAATCCCGGCGAAAGCGTGGTGATCAACTGTGGTTCAACCGCTTTCCTGCTGGGTCGGGAAATGTGTGGTAAGCCGGTGCAGATCATTACCAACTACCTGCCGCTGGCTAACTACCTCATCGATCAGGAGCACGAAAGCGTGGTGATCATGGGCGGGCAGTACAACAAGAGCCAGTCCATTACCCTAAGTCCGCAGGATAGCGAGAACACCCTCTATGCCGGGCACTGGATGTTTACCAGCGGGAAAGGACTCACCGCCGAGGGATTGTATAAAACCGATATGCTGACGGCGATGGCGGAGCAGAACATGCTGAACGTCGTCGGCAAGCTGGTGGTGCTGGTCGACAGCAGCAAGGTCGGAGAGCGTGCGGGGATGTTATTCAGCCGCGCCGAGCAGATTGATCTGGTGATCACCGGTAAAAGTGCTGACCCCACAATCCTCCAGAAACTGGAAGATCAGGGGGTGAAGATCCTGCGCGTTTAAAGGTGCTGACGGAAAAAGGCCACCGTGGCATCAAGGGCCGTGGGCGTGATGCGGTGTTTTACTCCCGCCTCCCAGAGGAAGGTCAGGTTTTTATCCAGCCCTTCATGCTGCAAGGCCTGCTGCAGACGGAATGTTTCCCCGGCGGGCACCACATCATCCTCCTCCCCGTGCCACAGCAACAGCGGGCGATCGGCCAGGCGCGGTAACGCATTCGTCACCTCCCAGTCGGCAAGCGGAGAGACCATGGTCGCAAAGTCCCCCGGTTGCAGCGGCGGAAACAGCGTGCGGGCCAGCGAGGTAAAGTAGCCAGAACCCATCAGGCTTGCCACGCATTTCACCTCTGGATGGCGCGCCATGATACCCAGCGCAGTCATCCCTCCCATCGAGGCTCCGGCGACTGCCAGGCGTTCATCCGCCACCAGCCCGGCCTGGTATAACGCGCTCTTCAATGCGGCAAACTCCGTGAGATTACCATGCAGAATCGGCCAGAACTGGCCCAGCCGAGCCTGCTCATCGCCGGAATAACGCGCCCCGTGATCGGGTGCATCTGGCATCACCACCCGAAAAACCCGCTTGCGCCAGCGCCACCGCAAAATAGCTGTAAACCAGTTTTGAGGATGTAAAACCATGATAAAAAATGACAACGGGCAACGGCTGAGCCTTTTTCCCGGCGGGAAAAAGCGTGTACACACTCATGGTCGCCAAATTGACGTATTTCAAGTTCAATCATTAATGGGCCTCCATGCTAATGGGTGATTTAAAATGTTGAGAACCAGATTACGCTTTCGCACAATTTTCATTCGAAATTTACGCCGCAGCTAACAATTTGGGAACATTCCCCCAATCCTAAATCAACAGAGTTCTACACTATGGCTATCAGGAAACGAGATATGGTTATGCGTAGGTTTGCTGCTTTATTGCTAACGCTGGCGTTGGGCGGATGTAGTGTATTAGAAGGCTCGCCGCAGCCTGCACCACCGGTTGCCGACCACCCACAAGAAATTCGTCGTAATCAGACGGAAGGATTACAGCGGATGGGTACGGTCACCGCCCTGGAGCGAGGCTCTCCCGCAGATGTGGAAAATGCCATTAAAGCAAAAGCCGTCGCTGCGAAAGCAGATTATTACGTCATTGTCCTTGTTGATGAAACCATCGTGACAGGGACAATGGTACTCGCAGGCCATTTTATACCGTAAATAACGCGCGGTATTTAAACGACATTTACACTGCTTTGCGTCCATAGACGTTTTCCTGTTCACAATAAACTCCATGCCTGGGTCAATGGAGCGAGTTTATTAGCGAAGGATTGCCCGGCGGATTCCGGGGACACGTAAAATGGAGCTGACGATGAAACGATCTCTTGCTTTGACCTCACTGTTGCTCTCAGCCGGTCTGGTGAGCACTGCCGCCCAGTCAGCCGAATTTGCCAGTGCTGATTGCGTGACGGGTTTAAATGAAATCGGACTGATTTCCGTGAGTGATAATCTCAGGGAGTCCGCAGGATGTTGAGCGCATGATCGCGCTAAAAGCAGATGAACAGGGAGCATCTTGGTATCGCATTATTGCTATGCAGGAAGAGAGCCATGTTGATCGTTGGCGAGTCCAGGCCATCCTTTACGTCTAAAAAGCATCAATAAAAAGCCACTAAAAAAAGAGTGCTTTTTATATTTACAATTCTATTATCCTTGCCGTTACTACCACGAGACACTTATGTAACATTTTGTTACATAAACCCAATAAATGTTATCCCTGCTCTGCCGTTGAAAAGCGTTACCTTTTTAACAATGAGCAATTTATGATCAACTTTTTTCGCCGTGCAGGTCTGGGCACAAAGCTATCGCTGCTTACCGGCTTGAGTGTTGCCACACTCTTTCTGCTTTTCACTTTCCTTCTGAGCTATAACACCAGTCAAAAACTCGAATCGCTGGCCATAGAAGACCTGCATAACCAGTCCACCGGCGTGGTGGATATGGTGCAGATGTTCAACACTAGCCTCACCGAAGAGGTGGAAAGCTATACCCGCCTGTTCACCACCTTTTTTGCCGCAGCCGCTGAACCTTGACGCCAGCCAGACCCGCACCATCAACGGTCAGACTGTCCCGCTGCTGAAAGGCGGCGATACGGAACTCCATGAGAACAACACCACACCCGATGATTTCTGAATCGCACCGGCGCCATCTCTACGCTGTTTGTTCGCAGCGGTGACGACTTTGTTCGCGTGGCAACCTCCCTGCGTAAAGAGAACGGCGATCGGGCCATCGGTACGAAACTGGATCACGCCAGTCCAGCATGGGCAGTGGTGGCCAAAAGGAGAGGTTTATCGCGGCCTCGCCCTGCTGTTCGGCAAACGCTATATCACCCAGTACCAACCGGTAAAGGATGCGGGTGGACAGGTAATCGCCATTATCTTCGTCGGGGTCGACATCACCCACTCGTGGAACGTCATGCGCGAGAAGATCCTCAGCCGCCGTCTGGGCGAAAGTGGCCACTTCTTTGTGCTGGACCGCAGCAATGGCAAAAATCACGGCCAGTACCTGTTCCACAGCGCAGAAGAGGGACGGTTGCCGACGTGGGAGAACGAGGTTCAGCAACAGTTACTGGGGGATGACTCCGGCACCCTGGAACGTCAGAGCGCCGATGGTCGCACCCTGATTATGGCCTGGACGCCGCTCCCGGGCTGGAACTGGACGATAGTGGGCGAAGTGGATAAAACCGTCCTGCTGGCCGATGTGACCAGCATGCGCGATCGCTTCCTGCTGGCTGGCGTTGTTCTGTCTGCGCTCTTCGCCATGCTGTTCGTGTTTATTATCCGCCGCTGGCTGACACGCCCGCTGCGCGATGTGATTTGGTCTGGCAGAACAGTATGCCGCAGGCGATCTGCGCGCCACTCTGCCAGCCACCCGTCAGGATGAGGTGGGTCAGCTGATAAGCGCCATTAACGGCATTGGCGGCGGGCTGCAAAAAATCGTGCTGCAGGTGCGTGAAGCCGCGGGAGATATCCATCTGGGAACCAACGCCCTGGCGGCGGATACCGGCGAGATCTCCGAACAGATCAACAAGCAGGCCAGCAGCGTGGAAGAGACCTCTGCCAGTATGGAGCAACTGGCGGCCAGCGTGCAGCAGAATGCGGCCAATATGGAGCAGACCCAGCAACTGGTGGGCGAAACGTCCCGGGCAGTGCATCAGGGCGGGGAGACCGTCAGCAATGCTGTCTCTACGATGGATGATATTCGCGAAGCATCGAAACGTATCGAAGCCATTACCCGGGTGATTGAGGGTATCGCTTTCCAGACCAATATTCTGGCGCTAAACGCCGCCGTAGAAGCCGCCCGCGCAGGTGAGCACGGTAAAGGCTTCGCCGTGGTGGCTCAGGAGGTTCGCGCCCTGGCAGCACGAAGCGCCAACGCGGTGAAGGAGATTGAACAGCTGATTGGCGATACGCTCAGCAAGGTGAGCGAGGGCCACGCCCTGTCGGAGCAGACCCGTCAGGCGATGGATAGCATCATTGAGCACATCGACAATATCAACCAGCTGGTCACGGAAATTAACCATGCCTCCCGCGAGCAGTCGGCAGGCATCGGTCAGGTGAACCTGGCGATGACGCATATCGGCGAAGCGTCGCATATTAACGCCGATCGCGTCTCGCGCAGCGAACAGACCGCGCAGGTCCTGCGCGGGAAAGGCTCGCACCTGACCGATCTGGTCAGCCTGTTCCGCCTGTAAGGATCAGGCAACACCGCCCGTGGCGCGGAGCAGCAGGTCGTCCTGGACCTGCTCGCCGATCAGCGATCCGCCGCGGGCATCAAGCATTTCACGGCACCAGGCCTGCGCCACCGGCGGTGACGCATGGCGCAACATCTGCGCCCCCGCGCCCAGCAGGAAGATCTGCCGGGCGATCTCCCTGCCCTGCGCCTCCTGCGGCTTACGTAACTTCTGCTGCAACTGGCGCCAGCTGCGATCGAAGTGCCGATCCTGCCCTTTCACCTCGGCAAAATCATCGGCCAGCAGATCCATCACCGCAGGCTGTTTCGCCAGCACGCGCAGTACGTCCAGCCCCATGATATTGCCCGAGCCTTCCCAGATACTGTTGACCGGCATTTCACGGTACAGGCGCGGCAGTTCGCTCTCTTCGCAATAACCAATACCGCCGAGCACCTCCATCGCTTCAGCGACAAACGGGATCCCCGCTTTACAGATGGCCAGTTTTGCAGCCGGGGTAAACAGCCGCGCCCACAGCGCGTCGCGCTCGTTATCCCGGCGATCCCAGGCGCGCGCCAGGCGGAACAGAAGCGCAGTCTGCCCTTCCAGCTGCAACGCCATGCGGCTTAATACGTCGCGCATCAGCGGCTGATCGATCAGGTTTTTGCCAAAGGTCTGCCGCTGGTGGGCATGATACAGCGCCACCGAAAATGCCCGGCGCATCAGGCCATGGCTGCCAAGCGCGCAATCGAATCGGGTGAGGCCGCCCATTTTCAGGATCTGGCGCACCCCTTCCCCCTCCTCGCCCAACAGCCAGCCAGTCGCCTCGAGGAACTCGGCTTCACTACTGGCGTTCGAACGGTTCCCCAGCTTGTCTTTCAGACGCTCCAGATGCACGGCATTACGCAGGCCGTCTGGGAGAAAACGGGGAACGAAAAAGCACGACAGGCCGCCTTTCGCCTGCGCCAGTACCAGATGGGCATCGCTTTGCGGCACAGAGAAGAACCATTTATGGCCCACCAGCCGGTAGCTACCGTCGCTGCAGCGTTCTGCCCGGGTGGTATTGCTGAGAACATCCGATCCGCCCTGTTTTTTCCGTCATCCCCCATGCCAATTAACAGACCGCGCTTCTGATTGCCCGGGGCCAGATGCGAGTCATAGCGGTCGCTGAGGAGCGGCGTCAGCCAGTCGTGGAAGGCGCGCGGTAATGCCTGTTGCAGCAGCGGCGTGGCGGCATGGGTCATGGTGATCGGGCAAAGCGTGCCGGCCTCCACCTGCGCATGCAGGATAAAGCGTGCCGACCGGGCCACAAATGCGCCTTTGCGCACCTCCTCTTCCCCACGCCAGGTTATGCACCCGGTTGGCGCACAGACCCTGCATCAGCAGGTGCCACGCGGGATGAAAGCGCACATCGTCCAGCCGGGTTCCGCTGGCGTCAAAGCGCAGCAGTTCAGGTGGATTGACGTTGGCAAGGCGGCCCAGTTCCAGAGATTCTGCCGTACCCAGTTGCTGGCCGATACTGGCGAGCAGCTCGGCGTCCCAGTCCGCGCCTTCACGGCTGACCGCTTCGCACAGGGCACGATCGGAAAGAAAAAGGTTGCTGTTGGTGAGTGGCGCAGGCTGATTAAAAACAGTGTGCGTCTGCCAGTGCATAATGTATCCCTCCTTCTATGGCAATGACGTAATTATGGACAGGCCACGCAGACGCTGCATGGGAGCGGGCGCAAAATTTCGCCCTCCGCAAGCGTGAATCTGGTCACAGATTGCGCGAATAATAAATTTCCAAATAGCTTTTATGGTGAATAATTTATTCCTACCCTCATGGAGAGAATAACGATGCAAACCCCTCAACGAGTGCCGGATGCCCATAAGCGCGCTTTAATTGCTGGCTCAATTGGTAATTTCATCGAATGGTACGAATTTGCGGTGTACGGTTTTCTGGCCACTGTGATTGCGAAAAACTTTTTCCAGCTCAGCGGCGAGGCCGGGCTGACCAGCCTGATCCTCACCTACGCCTCTTTTGCCATCGCCTTTTTCTTTCGTCCGTTAGGCGCCATCGTCTTCGGGCGGATCGGCGATCGTATCGGGCGTAAGCCCACGCTTATCATCGTGCTGGTGATGATGACGCTGGCCACCGCGGCCATCGGTCTCGTACCGGTGTATGCCAGCATCGGCATTGCCGCCCCGCTGATTATCACCGTCCTGCGGATCCTGCAGGGGCTGTTCGCGGGCGGCGAATATGGTGGCGCGGTATCGCTGATGACCGAGTTCGCCCCGCGCGGCAAACGGGGGCTGTACGGCGCATGGCAGTCGTTTACCGTTGCGCTGGGCCTGCTGGCCGGTGCGGGCATTGTGGCGTTGCTGTCGGCGCTGCTGACACCAGAAGCTCTGCATGACTGGGGCTGGCGCATTCCGTTCTTTATCGCTCTGCCGCTGGGGGCCGTCGCCTTGTGGCTGCGGGTGAGCATGGAAGAGACGCCGAGCTTCGTGAAACAGCAAACCAGGCCGGTCGTTGCGAAGGCCAAAACCGGCGACACGCTGAAAGCCATTGTGATGGGGATCGGCCGGGTGATGGTGTGGTCTGCTGCGGGCTATACCTATCTGGTGATCATGCCCGCCTACCTGCAATCTGCCCTGCATACCGGCTTTAACCAGGCGCTGCTGATTGCAGTGATCTCCAATATCGGTTTTGCGCTGACCATTATTCCGTCGGGGATCCTCAGCGACCGCATCGGACGCCGCACGGTGATGGTGATTGCCGCCGTCCTGCTGCTGATCCTCGCCCTGCCGCTGCTGAAAATATTGCAGGCTGAATCCAGTACCCTGGCAGTGAAAGCGATTGTGGTGCTGATTGCTGGTGGCCTGGTAGGAATGCTGGCAGGACCAGGGCCGGCCATGCTGTCGGAGATGTTCCCGACGCGAGTACGTTATACCGGGCTGGGGCTGGCCTATTCGCTGTCGAATGCCATCTTCTCGGGCTGTGCGGGTTTAATCATTACAGGTCTGATAAAAGAGACGGGGAATCTGGATATCCCGGCATATTACGTGATGGCGACGGCGGTGGTGAGTATTGTGGCGCTGATGACACTGAGAAAGGATGACCATTTGCGGTCGCTGGAGGAGTGAGGTATGTGCCGGGTAGCATTACGCTTACCCGGCCCGGATGATCACCCTCTGGTGCCTTCACCCCAACCTTCTCCCATAGTAAGAGGGAGAAAACACTAAAGGCCTTCTTTGAAGGCCTTTAGTTTATTTCCCGCGCTGGCGCACCGCTTCAAACAGGCAGATGCCGGTAGCCACGGAGACGTTCAGGGACGAGACGCTGCCTGCCATCGGAATGCTGATCAGCTCGTCGCAGTGCTCACGGGTCAGGCGGCGCATACCTTCACCTTCTGCACCCATTACCAGCGCCATGCGGCCGGTCATTTTGCTCTGGAACAGAGTATGGTCAGCTTCACCCGCCGTACCCACGATCCAGATGTTCTCTTCCTGCAGCTGACGCATGGTACGCGCCAGGTTGGTTACCCGGATCAACGGCACATTTTCCGCTGCGCCACAGGCCACTTTTTTGGCCGTCGCGTTCAGCTGTGCAGAACGGTCCCGGGGCACGATCACCGCGTGGACACCCGCCGCATCGGCGCTACGCAAGCAGGCACCGAGGTTGTGCGGATCGGTCACACCGTCGAGGATCAGGAAGAACGGATTCTCCAGCGAAGCAATAAGATCCGGCAGATCGTTTTCCTGATACTGGCGGCCCGGCTTCACGCGGGCGATGATCCCCTGGTGCACCGCGCCTTCGCTTTTTTCATCCAGATACTGACGGTTCGCCAGCTGGATCACCACACCCTGCGCTTCCAGGGCGTGGATCAGCGGCATCAGGCGTTTATCTTCACGCCCTTTCAGAATAAACACTTCCTGAAAACGCTCCGGTGCGCGCTCCAGCAGGGCCTGCACCGCGTGGATGCCGTAAATCATTTCACTCATTAAAGGTACTCATGTGAGGCGGTGTGCGCCGGGTTAAATGGGGCCGTGAATGTCGTCACTTGCGCCTATTATAACCGACCCGCCGGTCAAATCGACTCCTGTCGGCATTAGCCGTTCACCACCGCTCACGCAACGTCTGTCGGGACCGGGTGCGCAGGCAAACTGGCGTTCAGCAAAAAGCGCGTGGAGGCATGGCAGGACGCAAGGAAATATCTATTTTGTTACGAGATGCCTTACGGCTAAAAAGCGTCACCCCTTCCGGCTGGAAGGGGTGACAGGGAGGTATTACTCAGCGCTATTTTTCTTCGCTGCGCGCTTTGCTTTGGTCGCGGCGGCGATTTTCTGAGATTTCGCTGACGGCTTTTTCGCGGCTCTGGCTTCTTTCTTTGCGGCCTTCGGCTTCTGTTTTTTCTCGCCACGGAACGCGCTGTCCGGCTCGAAGTTCACCTTCTTCCCGGCCTGACGACGTTTGCCGCTGGTTTTACCGGCGGCCCCTCTCTTCGCTTTCTCGCGCTCGGTTTTACCCACGTTGCGCGGCGCTCGTTCGCTGGAGATCAGGCTGAAGTCGATCTTACGCTCGTCCATGTTGACGGCTTCAACCTTCACTTCCACCCGATCGCCCAGACGATAGGTTTGCCCGCCAGATTCACCGATCAGACGCTGCCCAACCTGGTCAAACCGGTAGTAGTCATTGTCCAGGCTGGACACATGAACCAGACCATCAATAAAGAGTTCATCCAGACGCACAAAGAAGCCAAAGCCGGTGACGCTGGCAATCACGCCTTTGAAGACGTTGCCGACCTGATCCAGCATGAAGTCACACTTCAGCCAGTCAGCCACGTCACGGGTTGCTTCATCTGCCCGGCGTTCTGCCATGGAACAGTGCTGGCCCAGTTGCAGCATCTCTTCCATGGAGTAGTGGTAACCACCGGTTTCCGTGGTGTTGCCTTTATGACCTTGCTCCTGCGCCAGCAGATACTTAATAGCGCGGTGCAGGGAAAGATCCGGGTAACGGCGGATCGGCGAGGTAAAGTGGGCATAAGACTGCAATGCCAGGCCGAAGTGACCACGGTTTTCTGGATCGTAAATCGCCTGCTTCATCGAACGCAGCAGCATGGTTTGCAGCATTTCTGCATCAGGGCGATCGCCAATGGATTCCAGCAATTCGGCGTAATCGCGCGGCTCCGGCTTGTTGCCACCCGGCAGCTCAAGCCCCAGTTCCGCCAGTACGGTACGGAATGAGGTAATGGCTTCCGTGGTCGGTTTATCGTGAATACGGAACAGCGCTGGCTCTTTGGCTTTCTCAACGAAGCGTGCCGCGGAGATGTTCGCCAGGATCATGCACTCTTCAATCAGCTTGTGTGCATCGTTACGCTGGGTCTGTTCAATACGCTCGATGCGACGTTCGGCGTTGAAGATGAACTTCGCCTCTTCACTCTCAAATGAAATGCCGCCGCGCTCTTCACGCGCCTGATCCAGCACTTTATAGAGGTTGTGCAGCTCTTCGATGTGCTTCACCAGCGGCGCATACTGCTCACGCAGATCCTGGTCACCCTGCAGCATGTGCCACACTTTGGTGTAGGTCAGGCGAGCATGTGAACTCATCACCGCTTCATAGAATTTGTAGCCCGTTAAGCGCCCTTTGGTGGAGATGGTCATTTCACACACCATGCACAGACGATCAACCTGCGGGTTAAGCGAGCACAAACCGTTGGAGAGCACCTCTGGCAGCATCGGCACGACCTGGGACGGGAAGTATACCGAGGTGCCGCGGTTGCGCGCTTCACCATCCAGCGGCGTACCTGTGCGGACGTAATAACTTACATCCGCAATCGCCACCCACAGTCGCCAGCCGCCGCCACGTTTTTTCTCGCAGTAGACGGCGTCATCAAAGTCACGGGCATCTTCACCATCGATGGTGACCAGCGGCAGGTTGCGCAGATCCACGCGGCCTTCTTTTGCCGACTCCGGCACCTGCTCTTTCAGGCCTTCGATCTGCTCTTCAACTGCTTTTGGCCAGACGTAAGGGATTTCGTGGGTGCGCAGCGCCATATCCACGGCCATGCCGGTGCCCATGTTATCGCCCAGCACTTCAACAATCTTACCGATCGCTTTGGTGCGACGGGTTGGGCGCTGGGTCAGTTCAACGACCACCACAAAGCCCATCCGCGCGCCCATCACCTCTTCGGGTGGAATAAGGATATCAAAGCTCAGGCGGCTGTCGTCCGGCACCACGAAACCGACACCAGCGTCGGTGAAGTAGCGACCCACGATCTGGCTGGTTTTCGGCACCAGGACACGCACCACGCGCGCCTCACGACGACCTTTACGATCGGCACCCAGCGGCTGGGCCAGGATCTGGTCGCCATGGATGCACATCTTCATCTGTTCAGAGGAGAGATACAGGTCGTCCTTACGGCCTTCGACGCGCAGGAAGCCAAAACCATCGCGGTGGCCAATTACGATGCCTTTCAGCAAGTCGAGACGTTCTGGCAGGGCATAGCACTGACGGCGGGTAAAGACCAGTTGTCCATCGCGCTCCATCGCACGCAGACGACGGCGAAGGGCTTCAATTTGCTCTTCGCCTTCAATGTTTAATTCAACGGCAAGTTCTTCACGGTTAGCGGGTTTTTCGCGTTTAGTTAAGTGTTCAATGATGAACTCGCGGCTTGGGATAGGATTAGCGTATTTTTCAGCTTCGCGTTCCTGGAAAGGATCTTGTGACATAGCGGTTCCTCCGTTGTCATCTCCGGTGGAAGTTTTCTTCATTCCACCAGCAATAATTTATACAGCGGTTGATTCTCTTCAACCAAATCGGCCAGCGTGTAGTTATCCAGCTCCATGAGAAAACTTTGCACGGCCTTTGAAAGTGCCTGTTTCAGACGACAGGCAGGGGTAATGTGGCAGAACGCGCTGCTGCAGTTCACCAGAGACAATGGCTCCAGTTCACGTACCACATCGCCAACACGAATACTCTGTGCCGGTTTACCGAGGCGGATGCCGCCATTTTTCCCGCGGACGGCAGCAACATATCCAGCACGGCTAAGTTGATTGATTATTTTGACCATATGATTACGGGACACGCCGTACACCTCTGTCACCTCAGAGATACTGGTCATCTGTCCAGCGGGTAACGACGCCATGTAGATCAGCGCACGTAATCCGTAATCGGTGAAACTTGTTAACTGCACATCAACCTCAGGAAAAGGGTAAATCGCGGTATATCCGCAGAGATATTCATTAATGATGATAAACCAGCCAGATAGTTAACGGCGAATTTATTTGGACTGAAAGGAGGGAAGGAGAAAGAAAAAGCCGGATGCGCATGGCTTTCCGGCCTACAATGCGTTTTGTCAGCCCGGCAAGCGCAGCGCCGCCGGGCAAAACCACGATTATGCGTCGAACGGGTCGCGCAGGATCATGGTTTCAGAACGGTCCGGGCCGGTAGAGATAATGTCAATCGGCACACCGGTCAGCTCTTCGATACGCTGAATGTAATTCAGGGCCGCCTGTGGCAGACCGCTACGCTCTTTCACGCCGAAGGTGGTTTCAGACCAGCCTGGCATGGTTTCGTAGATCGGCTCGATGCCCTGCCAGTCGTCAGCTGCCAGCGGAGTGGTGGTCACTTCGCGGCCATCCGGCATACGGTAGGCAACACAGATTTTCACTTCTTTCAGGCCGTCCAGGACGTCCAGTTTGGTCAGGCAGAAGCCAGACAGGGAGTTGATCTGCACTGCACGGCGCACAGCAACCGCATCCAGCCAGCCGGTACGACGACGACGACCAGTGGTCGCGCCAAACTCGTTACCCTGCTTGCAGAGGAACTCACCGATGTCATCAAACAGTTCGGTCGGGGAATGGACCTGCACCCACGCGAGTGGAGTAAGCTTTGATGATACCCAGAACGTAATCCACATAACGTGGACCCAGGCCAGAGCCGGTCGCCACGCCACCCGCGGTGGTGTTAGAGGAGGTTACGTACGGATAGGTACCGTGGTCGATATCCAGCAGCGTACCCTGCGCACCTTCGAACATGACGAAATCGCCACGCTGACGCGCCTGGTCCAGCAGATCGGACACATCAACAACCATACCGGTCAGGATGTCGGCAACGGCCATCACATCGTCCAGCACTTTCTGGTAGTCAACCGCGTCAACTTTGTAGAAATTCACCAGCTGGAAGTTGTGATATTCCATCACTTCTTTCAGTTTTTCAGCAAAGGTAGCTTTGTCGAACAGGTCGCCAACGCGCAGACCGCGACGTGCAACTTTATCTTCGTAAGCCGGGCCAATACCACGACCGGTAGTACCGATCGCTTTCGCGCCACGCGCTTTTTCACGTGCCAGATCCAGCGCAACGTGGTAGTCGAGGATCAGCGGACAGGCTTCAGAGAGCAGCAGACGTTCGCGAACCGGGATGCCACGGTCTTCCAGGCCTTTCATCTCTTTCATCAGCGCAGCAGGAGACAGCACAACACCGTTACCGATGATGCTGGTCACATTGTCACGAAGAATGCCTGATGGAATAAGATGGAGGACGGTTTTTTCACCGTTGATTACGAGAGTATGGCCCGCGTTGTGACCACCCTGATAACGTACAACAAATTTAGCACGTTCAGTCAGAAGATCGACGATCTTCCCTTTACCTTCGTCACCCCATTGGGTGCCCAGTACGACGACGTTGTTACCCATTTTTCAAAATCACCGATTGCTTAAAAATGGATTCTACCATCGGTTTTGATGATGTTCAGCTTTTTTTGTATACAAATTTCGCCGAAATTGCCGGGTTCATGTTCAGTTAAACGATTACCTCAATATCTTGTGTGGCACGCTTGTTTTCATCACAAGAAGAGCCGGATAGACAAAAAATGTAGCCTGATGGAAAACACCTGTTGGCTAAGTACGGATAAAAAAATGGCGCCTCAATGAGACGCCATTTTCGTATTCAGACGGTGAAAATCAGCGGCCAGCAGTCGGAGACTTCATGTAGCGGAAGAAATCGCTGTCCGGGCTGAGTACCATCACATCCTGATTGCTCTGGAAGCTGCTTTCGTATGCACGCAGGCTACGAATAAAGGCATAGAAGTCTGGATCCTGACTGAACGCATCCGCGAACAGTTTAGCGGCTTCGGCATCGCCTTCACCACGCTGGATACGACCCTGACGCTCAGCTTCTGCCAGCGTTTTGGTCACTTCATAGTCTGCGGTTGCGCGCAGCTTTTCAGCCTCTTCCTGACCCTGTGAACGATGGCGACGGGCTACCGCTTCACGCTCAGCGCGCATACGGTTGTAAATCGCTTCGGACACTTCGGTCGGCAGGTTGATCTGCTTGATACGCACGTCAACCACTTCGATACCTAATGCAGCCATACTGTTCGGGTTGATTACCGGCACTTTGCCGTTGGTCTCAGCCTGAACACGTTCAGCCGCTTTGGCGATCGCATCGTCAGCCGCTGGCGTGGTCACTTCATCTTCGGTGCCAGCAGAGCCGGAGTTCAGGGCATCGCGCACTTCCAGGGTCAGACGACCACGGGAGTCGGTCACGATGTCTTTTACATCCAGACGACCAATTTCAGAACGCAGACGGTCAGAGAACTTACGTTTCAGCAGCACTTCGGCCTGGGGAGACGTCGCCGCCGCCGGTTGCCAGGTAGTAACGGCTGAAATCGCTGATACGCCACTTGATGTACGAGTCGACAATCAGGTCTTTCTTCTCTTTGGTCACAAAGCGATCGGCCTGGTTATCCATGGTCTGGATACGGGCATCCAGGGTTTTAACCGATTCGATCATCGGGATCTTAAAGTGCAGACCCGGCTCGTAAACCAGCGGTTTGTTTTCGCTGTCACGCAGGACTTTGCCAAAACGCAGGGTAATTCCGCGCTCGCCCTCTTTGACGACAAAAATAGAGGTATAAAGCACGACCAGCACGATGATGATGATCGCAATAACTGACTTACGCATCGTTATTCCCCCTGACGCTGGTAGTCGTTACGCTGCGCGTTGGCGCGGCGTTGGTCCATGATGTCACCATCGTTTGAAGAAGAGGTGGTATTTGCGCTGGAGTTGCCTGTTGACGCAGGTGGCAGACGCAGCAGGTTATTCGCTCCGCTGGTATCGTTCTTCGCGCCAGTGGCGTTTGCGCCTTTCAGCATCTGATCCAGTGGCAGAACCATCAGGTTGCCATTTTTGCTGTCATTCACCAGTACCTTACGGGTATGGCTCAGCACTTTCTCCATGGTCTCGATATAGAGACGCTCGCGGGTAATTTCCGGTGCGGCTTTATATTCAGGCAGCAGTTTCGCGAAACGCGCCACTTCACCCTGAGCTTCGAGGATAGTCTGAGTCTTATAGGCGCGCGCTTCTTCGAGGATACGCTGTGCCTGACCGTTTGCACGTGGCTGGACTTCGTTGATGTATGCTTCCGCTTCACGGATATACTGCTGTTCGTTTTCACGGGCAGCAATCGCATCGTCAAACGCTGCTTTCACTTCTTCCGGCGGACGAGCAGCCTGGAAGTTGACGTCCAGCAGGGTGATACCCATGTTGTACGGACGAATGGTCTCTTCCAGCTCGCGCTGGGTATCGCTACGAATAACGGTACGACCTTCGGTCAGAATACGGTCCATGGTATATTTGCCGATCACGCCGCGCAGGGCGCTGTCGGTAGCCTGACGCAGGCTGTCATCCGCACTGGTCACGCTAAACAGATAGTGCTGTGGATCGGTCACGCGGTACTGCACGTTCATCTCAACGCGCACCACGTTTTCGTCAGACGTCAGCATCACACCAGATGCCGCCAGCTCACGCACCGATTCAACGTTTACCGCCTTAACGTCATCGATAAAGGTTGGCTTCCAGTTCAGACCTGGCTCAACCAGATGGCTGAACTTACCGAAACGAGTGACAACACCGCGCTCGGCTTCTTTGATGGTGTAGAACCCGCTGGCAGCCCAGATAATTACCGCTGCAGCCGCAACAATAGTCACTACGCGACCGCCCATATGAGGACGCGGCCCCTGGCCAGTACCGCCGCCAGTGCCTTTACCACCGCCAAGACCGCCCAGCTTTTTACTCAGCTTGCGGAAGATATCATCCAGATCGGGTGGCCCCTGCTCGCGACCACCTTTGTTGCCATTTCCCCCGGAGTTGCCGCCTTGATTATTGCTGCTCCCCCACGGGTCGCGGTCTTGTCCGTTATTACCGGGCTGATTCCACGCCATGTATGTGCTCCATATTTGTTATGCGGTGATATACCTTCAAAGGCCTGGTATGCCGGAGCATCCATGGCGATTGGGGTATCCCAAAGGGCAAAAACCTTCAGGCATCTCCTTTCCGGTCAGACGACGTAGTCGACCAGCGCAGGTTCTTGTTTACAGAGGCGACGCCAGTCAACGATCGGCATACGCACTTGCAACCCCACGCTGCCGTCATCCTCCATCCACTCTTTTTCTATCGCCTGAAGCTGATAAAAACGGCTGCGCAGTCGGCCTTCCTCGGGCGGTAGACGCAGCGTGTGCTGGGCCACTTCACCGGAAAGACGTTCTGTTAAGGCCTGGAAAAGCAGTGGTACACCGACACCGGTCTGGGCAGAAAGCCAGACCCGAATCGGTATGTTCTCTTCATTCCTGTCGATACGCGGTTCGAAACCGTCCAGCATATCGATCTTGTTCATCACCAGCAGCGTTGGGATCTCGTGCGCATCAATCTCTTCCAGCACGATATTCACTGCGTCAATGTTTTCCTGCAGACGTACATCCGCAGCGTCAATTACGTGCAGCAGCAACGTCGCCTGACGGGTCTCCTGCAAGGTGGCTTTAAACGCAGCCACCAGATCGTGCGGCAAATGGCGGATAAACCCAACGGTATCCGCCAGCACGGTTTCACCGACATCCGTTACATCAATGCGGCGCAGCGTCGGATCCAGGGTCGCAAACAGCTGGTCTGCGGCGTACACCTGGGCCTCAGTGATCTGGTTAAATAGGGTGGATTTACCGGCGTTGGTATAACCGACCAGCGACACCGTCGGAATGTCTGCTTTCTGTCGGGAGCGGCGCCCTTGCTCACGTTGTTTCTCAACTTTTTCCAACCGTGAGAGGATCTGCATTATACGGCCACGCAGCAAGCGGCGGTCGGTTTCGAGCTGGGTTTCACCCGGGCCACGCAAACCAATCCCGCCTTTCTGTCTTTCAAGGTGTGTCCAGCCGCGCACCAGGCGCGTTGCCAGATGGCGCAACTGCGCCAGCTCAACCTGCAGCTTCCCTTCATGAGTACGCGCACGTTGAGCAAAAATGTCTAAAATCAAACCCGTTCGATCGATAACACGACATTCGCACAGACGTTCCAGGTTGCGTTCCTGGGGCCGGTGTCAGGGCGTGATCAAAAAGCACGACTGATGCGCCAGTCGCTTTAACGGCATCCGCAATCTCTACTGCTTTACCTTCACCAACAAAATACTTTGGGTGCGGCGCTTTACGGCTACCGGTAATCACCTGCATTGCTTCGACACCGGCGGAAGAGACCAGAGATTCAAACTCCTGGAGATCTTCCATATCTTTGTCTTGCGAAAAATAGATGTGTACCAGCACCGCCTGCTCACCGGCATCATAACGGTCAAACAAGCGTAAACCTCTCTAAAAAGATCAGCGGGGAACGCAGAAACCTGGCTCCCCGATATGGAAATAACAGCCAGTAACCTTATTCGGTTTCTTCGCTGTCCTGCGCAGGCGCAGAAGAGCCCTGTGCGTTGCTGCCATGATGGTAGTTACTGGAACCGCCGCCAGCGTTATTGCTGTGATGAGATACCGGGCGAGACGGAACAACAGTAGAAATCGCGTGCTTGTAGACCATCTGGCTGACCGTGTTTTTCAACAGGATCACGAACTGATCGAAAGACTCAATTTGACCTTGCAGCTTAATACCATTCACCAAATAAATAGAAACTGGAACACGTTCACGACGCAGTGCGTTCAAGAACGGATCTTGTAAAGATTGCCCCTTAGCCATTCTATCTTTTCCTTATATGCTTGTTTTGTACTTAGAACCTTGCGATTCTGAAAAATTGCGCACGATACGGCTTAATTGTACACATTCAGTCTGCGATATCACCAACAACCTGTAACACATCTTGTAGCGCCTGCTGCGGTTTCTCACTGTCTAACCAGTGAATACCGTCCCAACCGCGCAACCAGGTCATCTGGCGTTTCGCTAACTGTCTCGTGGCGCAAATACCTCGATAAACCATTTCATCATGTGATATTTCACCTTCAATGTATGACCACATCTGGCGATAACCCACACAACGAATGGAAGGCATATCCGTATGCAAATCTCCACGGGCAAATAGCGCCCGCACTTCTGCTTCAAAATCTGAAGCTAACATCTGATGAAAACGCTGCTCAATTCGTTGATGGAGCAGTTCACGGCTCGCCGGGGCGATGGCGAACTGATGCACCTGATACGGCAGAGCCTCTCCTGACGTTTGCGTCAGTTCCGTTAAAGTTTTACCCGAAATGAAAAAAACTTCCAGTGCCCGGGAAAGCCTTTGCGGATCATTTGGATGAATACGTGCTGCGGCAACCGGATCGATTTCAGCCAGTTGTTCATGCAACGCACCCCATCCCTGCTCTGCCGCCTGTTGCTCAATTTTTGCTCTTACTTCAGGATCTGCCGATGGCAATGGCGATAACCCTTCCAGTAAGGCTTTGAAATAGAGCATGGTTCCACCCACTAACAGGGGGATACGACCTGCCGCACTGATCTCTGCCATCTGCGCCAGCGCATCGCGACGAAAATCTGCCGCCGAATACGCCTGCGCCGGGTCAAGGATATCCAGTAATCGGTGCGGCGCGGCGCGTAATTCGTCTGCGTTCGGCTTTGCTGTACCGATATCCATCCCCTGATAAATAAGGGCGGAATCAACGCTAATCAACTCTACTGGCAAAACTTTACGTAACTCAATGGCTAACGCTGTTTTGCCGGAGGCCGTTGGCCCCATCAAAAATATCGCCTTAGGCAGGCTGGTATTACTCAAGTCACTCATTTTTCAGGGCGTTCATCGCCGAATGTAGATCTACAGGTTGTAATAAACCACCCGGCGGCGCTTTCACCAGCTGCGGGCAGAGGCGTTCGACCTCAGCCAGCACCGTGATCGCCTGCGCCATACTCCACGTCGAATGTTCGCTGGCCAGTTGGCGAGCGATCCACTGCGCGGTGTTGGCGGCATCAAACGTCGTTTGTTGCGCCAGGTAGCCTATCAGTTCAGGAATCAAGTTTTGTAAATTTTGTTGGCGTAAGGGTAAAGGCACGGCCCGAAGCGTGACATGGTGCGCTTCGGTCACCATCTGGATGCCCATTTCAGCCAGCGCCGTTTGATAACGCTGGATGACCTGCGTCTCTTGCGCCGAGATTTTTATCCGCACCGGGATCAGCAGCGGCTGGGCGCAGGCCTGATGCGGCCCGGGGGCAAGCTGCGCCTGCTTTAACCAGCGTTCGGCGACCGGTAGGGACAACAGCGCCAGCTGGCCGTCACGCTCCAGCAGGGCAGTATCCGGCGCTACGATGGTCAGCACCCGACCAAAACTCTGGCTATGCCCCGCCAGCGTAGGGGCCGCGGGCGCGCTATCTTCTGCTTTATGTGCGGGAGCTGGGGTATCAAGCAATGTGCGATAGACCGCGCCCGCCTGCTTTTGGTAACCCGGCTGGGCATGGGGGTAGCTGGCACCCGATGCTCGCGGGGCCGATCCGCTGGATGCAAAGCGCGGCGCGGCCGGTTCACGTGCGACAGCCGGTTCTGCAAACTGGTTTTTACCCGCCGCTACGCGGTTTTCCGGGATAGGACGCGGCGCAGGTGCCACATCAGTCAACGGCAGGGTCGGATCGGCCTGCTGCTGTAACACGCTCAACACGCCCTGGTAGATAAAGTCATGCACCAGCCGTGACTGATGAAAACGCACTTCATGTTTGGCCGGATGAACGTTAACGTCCACCTGATGCGGGTCGATCTCCAGATAGAGCACAAAAGCGGGCTGCTCTCCGGCACCGAGTTTATCCTCGCACGCCTGGCGGATCGCATGATTGATCAGGCGGTCACGCATCATGCGCCCGTTCACGTAGCAATACTGGATCTCAGCAAATGCCGCGCTGCTCGCTTTCGGATCCGCCACCCAGCCGCGCAGGGTCAAATCGCCATGCTGCCACTCAATCGCCAGCGCCTGTTCAAGGAAGGGCGTACCGCAGATGGCACCCAGTCGGCGCTCTTTTTGCCCGCCCTGCGCCACGGCGCGGTACTGGCGCATCATCTTGCCGTTATGACTCAAATTGATGGTGACATCGAAACGCGCCAGCGCGATGCGGCGAATAATCTCGTCGATATGGCCGAATTCGGTTTTCTCGGTGCGCATAAATTTGCGCCGCGCGGGGGTGTTGTAGAACAGATCCAGCACTTCCAGCGTGGTGCCCACCGGGTGCGCGGCGGGTTTAACCGTCACGTCCATATCCCGGCCTTCGGCGTAAGCCTGCCAGGCTTCCGGCTGCTCTGCCGTGCGGGAAGTGAGCGTTAAGCGGGAGACAGAGCTGATACTCGCCAACGCTTCGCCGCGAAAACCGAGGCTGATGATGGCTTCGAGATCGTCAAGGGAGGCGATTTTGCTGGTTGCATGACGGGCCAGCGCTAACGCCAGCTCCTCTTTTTTTGATGCCGCAGCCGTTATCACGAATACGGATGAGTTTCGCGCCGCCGCGCTCAATATCAATATCGATGCGGGTCGCACCCGCATCGAGACTGTTTTCCACCAGCTCTTTCACGACCGACGCAGGGCGTTCTACCACCTCACCGGCGGCGATTTGGTTCGCAAGCTGCGGCGGCAGAACCTGAATCGGCATGAAATCTCCTTAGTTGGTCGAGGTCGACTCGCCCGGTAATACGGCGCTGGCTGTCTGCGCCGCGCCACCCTGCGGTGCAGACTGGAGCGGATGCGTATCAAAATAGTTACGCAGGCCTTTATAAATCGCTTCGGCAATCTGCTGCTGGTAGTTATCGCTGCCCAGCAGTCGCTCTTCACCGTTATTACTGATAAAGCCAGTTTCGACCAGAATGGACGGGATATCCGGCGAACGCAGCACGCCCAGGCTGGCATGTTCCGGGCGGCGCTTATGCAGGGAACCCACACCTTTGCAGCTGATTCAGGACGTTAGTCGCTACATCATACCCCGACACGCTGGGAATGGCCGAACTGTAAATCCAGTACCGCCTGGCTCAGGTAGGGATCCGACTGGCTGTTCGCCAGCACGTCACCTGCCCCGCCCAACAGCTCGGATTGCTTTTCATGTTCCTCAAGCCAGTTTGCCATTTCACTGTTAGCACGACGGTTGGAAAGCACCCATACGGATGCCCCCGTCGCGCTGCGGTTGGGAGCCGCATCGGCATGCACAGAAACGAGGAAATTAGCGTTCTGCTGACGCGCCACGTCAGAACGGCCCATGACCGAGATAAAATAATCGCCGTCACGGTTAATACACCTTTAAACATCGGGTCGTTGTTCAGCAGGGTTCGCAGCTTACGGGCAATGGCGATAGTCACGTTCTTCTCACGCGTGCCGCCCGGTCCGATAGCGCCAGGATCATCGCCACCGTGTCCTGCATCAATCGCAATGATAACCTTATCGCCGTTTGTCTGGCGCGCCTGGACGGCCGGACGGGTCACGGTATTGCTGCTGGTGACGCTGGTAATACGATCGCTGCCGGATTTAAACGGATTGCGGGCTGGCTCTGAAGGACGCGGTGCAACCACAGGCGCTTCCACCCGCTTTGCCACTACCGGTGGTGGTGGAGGCGGCGGCGTGCATCGGCGTTGATGGTAAAAATCACCATGTAGTTCGCGCCGTTCTGTTGCTTCACCGCCCGGGTCTTGCCGTTTTGCGTTAAATCGACCACCAGACGCAAGGACTGATTGTCTTTCGGCGTACCGGAACGAATGCTATGCACCAGGTTATTGCCGCTGAACTGCAGCGGCAACCCTTTGATAACACCGGTCTGTTTGATATCCAGTGCGACGCTGCGCTTATCGTCCTGCGAAAAAGCATACTCAGGATCGCCCATAAAGCTGAAGGTGATCCGGGCCTGATTGTCGCCGTTGGACACCTGAATATCGGACAACGTTGCTGCCCCGGTCTGGGCACAAAACAGCACCGTTGCAGCCATCAACCAACTTTTAACGCGATTAATCATCCCGTTATCTCTTCTTTTAACCGGCCAACCGCGCCAGTATGGAGTGACCTGATGCGGAGACAGCAGTGACGCGGGCTTCACGCCCTTGCGCCTGATACTCCAGGTGAATTTCAACATCCGGGTCAGGCAAGACGCCCGTACCCTGCTGCGGCCACTCTACCAGGCAAATGGCATCGTTGGCGAAATAGTCACGGATCCCCATAAATTCCAGCTCTTCAGGATCGGCAAGGCGATAGAGATCGAAGTGGTACACCATCAGGTTATCCAGGGTGTACGGCTCCACCAGCGTATAGGTCGGGCTTTTCACGTTTCCCTGATGTCCCAGCGCCTGTAAGAAGCCCCGGCTAAAGGTGGTTTTACCCGCGCCAAGGTCGCCATACAGATAAATGACGGTTGCGCCCTTGCAGGCCTGCGCCACGCGCTGGCCGAGATCTAAAGTTGCCTGTTCGTCGGGTAAAGGGATCACTCGATTAATCATTTTCTACGTCAATTATTTCCGGGTTAACAACACGCCGTAGCGTGTCAAAAAGATCGGTTGCCAGCATGCCGCGCGTACCGTACTGGTCAGCCAGCCGATCGGCGGCTGCACCATGCACGACGCAGCCTGCGCAGGCAGCATCATAAAGCGCCAGTTTCTGTCCGAGCAACGCCCCGATAATACCGGAAAGCACATCGCCCATACCGCCGCTCGCCATGCCCGCATTGCCGGCATCAATAATACCTGACATTCCGCTTTCACTGGCGACGACGGTGCCAGCGCCTTTCAGCACTACCACACCACCGTAACGTTTTACCAGACGCTGGGCAGAATGTAAGCGATCGCTTTCAATTTCTGCAACGCTGCAGTTAAGCAGACGCGCGGCCTCGCCGGGGTGCGGCGTCAGGATGCGATTGTGACGTTTATCCGGGTTGATTGCCAGAAGGTTCAGCGCGTCAGCGTCCCAAAGCATGGCGTGCCGAAAGTTCTCGACCTTGCGTAACGCCTCTTTACCCCCAGGACGCTTGTCCCAGACCGGGGCCAATTACGACCACATCGGCCCACTGCAGGCTGTCGTCCAGCGCCTCCAGCGGTCAGTTCGTGTACCATCAGCTCAGGCCGGGCGGTGACGATCGGGGCAATATTTTCGCGGCGGGTCAGAACGCGCACCAGCCCTGCCCCCCGTTCGCAGCGCCGCTTCGCCGGTCATGCGGATAGCCCCTGCGGTGCCGTGATCGCCGCCGATGATCACCAGTCGGCCGTGATCGCCCTTATGGGAGGTAGGACGACGCGGAGGTAGCCATTGCGCCAGTTGCGAAGCATCAAAGCGGCTGATGGGCGTCTCTTGTCCGGCAAGCCAGCCTTCCAGCCCGAGGGCGTTATGGTGCAGTTCCCCGACGACATCACGCGCTTTCCCCGGTCAACAGGCCGGGCTTGAGGGCAACAAAGGTCACCGTATGGTTAGCGTGAATGACGTCGCCGGGCGTGGTGCCCGTCTGGGCGTTCAGCCCGGAGGGCACATCCAGCGCAACGATGGAGGCCGGGTGGTGGTTAGCGTGCGCGATTAATCTGGCAATCTCATTACGTGGCGCACTACGTAACCCCGTTCCCAGCAGGCCGTCGACGATCAGATCGACCTCTTCGGGCCAGGCCGTATCTGTAGCATGGATCACCCCCGCCGCCTCCAGCCAGGTTTCCCGCGCTTTTGCAGCCTCTTCGGGAAGCGGTTTGTCGCTCTCCTGCGCCAACAGCGTCACGGTTATACCGGCGGCCAGCGCCAGGCGTGCGACGACATAACCATCGCCACCGTTGTTGCCATGGCCACACAGGATCAGCCAGTGTCTGGCCTGCGGATACGCCCTGCGGGCCAACGGCAAACGCTGCCTCACCCGCGCGCTGCATCAGTTCATAAAGCGTCATACCAATGCTGTCTGCAGCCTCTTGTTCGACGCGACGTAGCGCCTCCGCCGGCCAGACAGAATGTGGTATACTTGCGGGGTTTTTCTTCACAGTATGGTCCGTCATGTCACAGCCCTTCGATCTCAATCAGTTAGCGCAAAACATTAAACAGTGGGGCGCTGAGCTTGGTTTTCAACACGTGGGTATCACCGATACCGATCTCTCTGCCAGTGAGCCAAAACTCCAGGCATGGCTGGATAATCAATACCACGGCGAGATGGAGTGGATGGCGCGTCACGGCATGATGCGCGCCCGCCCGCATGAACTGCTGCCGGGAACGCTGCGCGTGATCAGTGTGCGGATGAACTACCTTCCCGCCCGGGCCGCTTTTGCCAGCACGCTAAAAGACCCCACGCTGGGATACGTCAGCCGTTATGCCCTGGGGCGTGATTATCATAAATTGTTGCGTAACCGGCTCAAAAAGCTGGGGGAAATGATCCAGCAGCAATGCGCCACGCTGAATTTTAGACCCTTTGTCGATTCGCGCCTGTTCTTGAGCGGCCCCTGGCTGAAAAAGCGGGACTTGGCTGGACAGGTAAGCACTCACTTATCCTCAGCCGCGACGCCGGTTCCTTTTTCTTCCTGGGCGAGCTACTGATTGATCTCCCCCTGCCGGTGGATAAGCCGGTTGAAGATGGCTGTGGGCGCTGTGTCGCCCTGCATGACTATCTGCCCTACCGGCGCCATCGTAGAGCCTTACACCGTCGATGCCCGCCGCTGCATCTCCTATCTGACCATTGAACTTGAAGGGGCGATCCCGGAAGAGTTTAGGCCGTTAATCGGCAATCGCATTTATGGCTGCGATGACTGCCAGCTGATCTGCCCGTGGAACCGTTATTCACAGTTAACGGAAGAGGACGACTTCAGTCCGCGCAAGGCCCTGCACGCTCCGCCGCTCATTGAGCTGTTTGGCTGGAGTGAAGCCTGGTTTTTAAAGGTAACGGAGGGATCGGCTATTCGCCGTATCGGGCACTTGCGCTGGCTGCGTAATATCGCCGTCGCGCTGGGAAATGCTCCCTGGGATGAAGCCAATATTCAGGCTCTGGAAAGTCGCCGAGGTGAGCACCCACTTCTTGATGAACACATAGAATGGGCGGTTGCGCAGCAAATCGCCAGGCGAAACGCCTGTGCTGTAGAGGTGCAATTACCGCAGAAAAACAGGCTGGTCCGGGTGGTCGAAAAAGGGCTGCCGCGGGATGCATGATGTTTCCACAGCCTGTGAATAAAATTTAAAAGCCAGAAACCATCTGGGCCAGGCTATTGGTCAAGTGATCGGCTTAACATTTTGAAATGATATTTTCTCTATAATTTTCAATAAATTATAAAGTTACTATTCATCAGGCGAAGTATTTGGCTATTCGCAGAAAATTAACAAAGCTGTGGATAAGTCTGTTAAGAAGAGTTTGTCAGAAATGAAACAAATCATCCCCGGCGGGGCTTGCCGCGGTGGATATCTGGAAGAGGAGAAAAAATTTGGAGCGGGAAACGAGACTCGAACTCGCGACCCCGACCTTGGCAAGGTCGTGCTCTACCAACTGAGCTATTCCCGCTTAATCTTTGTCTTTCACGCTGCTGCTTGGTTGCAAACCTGAAAGTCTGCGATTTTGGTGGTGTGTATCTTGCGATACTTTTCAAATTTTGGAGCGGGAAACGAGACTCGAACTCGCGACCCCGACCTTGGCCAAGGTCGTGCTCTACCAACTGAGCTATTCCCGCTTAATCTTCGTCTTTCACGTGCTGCTTTGTTGCAACCTGAAAGCCTGCGATTGGTGGTCTTACTGCACAGCGAACAGATTTGGAGCGGGAAACGAGACTCGAACTCGCGACCCCGACCTTGGCCAGTCGTGCTCTACCAACTGAGCTATTCCCGCAAAATCTGTGCTGTCGTAACGATGAATTCTCTGTCGTTACGGGAGGCGCATTATACGAGAAATCCTTTCTGCTGCAACCCCCCCAAAAGCGTTTTTTTATAAATTTAATTCAAGTGCTGCAATATTCGTCACATTGCGCATTTTTAAATCGTTATAGCGGTTTAGCCCCGGCAACTGCAGCACCGCCGGGGTTCTCGCTTACAGTTTAATGAAATGTTCGCGGTAATACGCCAGTTCCGCCACTGACTCACGAATATCGTCCATGGCCTGATGCGTCCCCTGCTTCTTAAATCCATCCAGCATTTCCGGCTTCCAGCGGCGCGCCAGCTCTTTCAGGGTACTGACATCGAGATAGCGGTAGTGGAAATAGGCTTCCAGCTCCGGCATGTACTTAAACAGGAAACGGCGATCCTGGCCGATGCTGTTACCACAAATCGGTGACTTACCCTGCGGTACCCACTGCTTGAGGAACTCAAGGGTAGCCAGCTCGGCTTCGCGGTCGCCCTGGGTGCTGGCTTTCACGCGGTCCACCAGGCCGCTGCCGGTGTGGGTACGTACGTTCCAGTCATCCATCAGCGCAGTTGCTCATCGGACTGATGCACGGCAATGGTTGGCCCTTCCGCCAGCACATTCAGGTTCGCATCGGTTACCAGTGTGGCGATCTCAATAATGCGATCGCGCTCGGGATCCAGCCCGGTCATCTCCAGATCAATCCAAATCAGATTGTTTTCATCTGCACTCATGTTATTTTCCACCCTTCTCGTATAACCGGCCGTGGCAGGTTAACTAGTATTAATTAGTGTGTATCATAGAGAGTTTTGCCCAATATGGGCGACCAGGAGCCAGCACGATTGAGTAAAAATAAACTCTCCAAAGGCAGCAGCGCCGCGTGAAAGCAAATCACCAGCGCCGTCTTAAAACCACTTCGGAGAAGGTCGATTACGACGACAACCTGTTTGGCGAACCCGCTGAAGCGTAGTGATTAGCCGCTTCGGTATGCATGCTGATGTGGAATCGGGTGATGGCGAGGTTCACCGCTGCAATATTCGCCGCACCATCCGCTCGCTGGTAACCGGTGACCGCGTGGTCTGGCGTCCGGGTAAAGCTGCAGCAGAAGGCGTGACGGTGAAAGGCATCGTTGAAGCCGTGCATGAGCGCACGTCGGTTCTGACGCGCCCGGACTTCTACGACGGCGTAAAACCCATTGCCGCCAATATCGATCAGACTCGTCATTGTCTCGGCGATCCTGCCCGAGCTGTCGCTGAATATTATCGACGTTATCTCGTCGCTTGTGAAACCCTGCAAGTAGAGCCGCTGATTGTCCTGAACAAAATCGATCTGCTCGACAGCGAAGGCATGGACTTCGTTAATGAGCAGATGGATATCTATCGCAAGATTGGCTATCGCGTGCTGATGGTCTCGAGCCGGACGCAGAATGGCCTGCAGCCGCTCGAAGAGGCATTAACCGATCGCATCAGCATTTTTGCCGGTCAGTCCGGCGTAGGCAAATCCAGCCTGCTGAACAACCTGCTGGTCTACAACAAGAGATTCTGACTAACGATGTCTCTGACAACTCCGGTCTGGGTCAGCACACCACCACTGCCTCACGTCTGTATCACTTCCCGCACGGCGGCGATGTTATCGACTCCCGGGGGTGCGTGAATTTGGTCTGTGGCATCTCGAACCGATCAGATCTTTAAACGGCTTTGTCGAGTTCCTCGACTATTTAGGCGCGTGTAAATACCGTGACTGTAAGCACGATAACGACCCTGGCTGCGCCATTCGTGCCGCGGTCGAAAACGGTGAAATTGCGGAAACCCGTTTTGCCAACTATCACCATATTCTCGACAGCATGGCGCAGGTAAAAAACGCGTAAAAGCTTTTCTGAATCTGATGACTGACAACTAAGCTAAGCGTCGCTAAAATCGTCCCCTTTTTTTTCAGGTTTCCGGCTGTCTGACAGCCGGTTCAGGAACGACAAAACAATGGCCTGGAGGCTACCTTGTTAAACTCATTTAAACTTTCGCTTCAATACATTCTGCCAAAACTGTGGCTCACTCGCCTGGCGGGCTGGGGCGCGAGCAAACGAGCGGGCTGGCTGACCAAGCTGGTAATCGATCTGTTCGTGAAATACTACAAGGTCGATATGCGTGAAGCGCAGAAGCCGGATACCGCCAGCTACCGCACCTTTAACGATTTCTTCGTGCGCCCACTGCGCGATGAAGTGCGTCCGCTGAATACCGACCCGAACGTGCTGGTGATGCCTGCTGACGGCGTGATCAGCCAGCTGGGCGCGATCGAAAACGACAAGATCCTGCAGGCTAAGGGCCATAACTACAGTCTGGAAGCTTTGCTGGCAGGTAACTACCTGATGGCGGATCTGTTCCGCAATGGTTCCTTTGCCACCACTTACCTGTCGCCACGCGACTATCACCGCGTGCATATGCCGTGCAACGGTATTCTGCGTGAAATGATCTACGTCCCGGGCGATCTGTTCTCGGTGAACCATTTGACCGCGCAAAATGTCCCGAACCTTTTTGCCCGTAACGAGCGCGTTATCTGCCTGTTCGACACCGAGTTTGGCCCGATGGCGCAGATTCTGGTGGGTGCCACCATTGTCGGCAGCATTGAAACCGTCTGGGCGGGCACCATTACGCCACCGCGCGAAGGCGTGATTAAACGCTGGACCTGGCCTGAGGGTGAAAGCGAAGGCTCCGTGGCGCTGCTGAAGGGTCAGGAGATGGGCCGCTTCAAACTCGGCTCCACTGTAATCAACCTGTTTGCCCCGGGTAAAGTGAAGCTGGTAGAGCAGCTTGAAAGCCTGTCCGTAACCAAACTCGGCCAGCCGCTGGCGGTTTCGACGGAGCCTTTCGTTACAACGGACGCAGAGCCTGCCCCGCTGTCAGACGAAGAGATCGCCGCTGAACTCGAAGCCAGCCCGCTGGTTGATGACAAAAAAGACGCAAGCTAAGCAAAGGTAAACTGACGTGCGCCTGATTATCACTTTGCTGATGGCCTGGTGCCTCAGTACGGGGGCGTACGCCGCGAACGCCCCTGACAGTAAACAAATCTCACAGGAACTCGAGCAGGCGAAGGCGGCAAAGCCTGCCCAGCCAGAAACCGTTGAGGCGCTCGAGGCTGCGCTGAACGCGCTTGAGGAGCGTAAAGCCTCCCTTGAGCGCGCCGCGCAGTACCAGCAGGTCATCGATAACTTCCCCAAACTTTCACAAACCTTGCGCGCGCAGCTGAACGATATTCGTGAAGAGCCGCGCCAGGTGCCTGCGGGCATGACCTCTGACACCCTGAATCAGGAGATCCTGCAGGTCAGCAGCCAGTTACTGGAAAAAACCCGCCAGGCGCAGCAGGAGCAGGAGCGCGCCCGCGATATTGCGGACTCCCTGAACCAGCTGCCTCAGCAGCAAACCGATGCCCGCCGTCAGCTCAATGAGGTAGAACGCCGGGCCGGAGCGCAAACCGGCGCTAACGCCCTCAGCCAGGCTCAAAATCTCGGCCTACAGGCGGAATCTGCCAGGTTAAAAGCCAGGGTAGATGAACTGGAGCTGGCGCAGCTTTCGGCCAACAATCGCCAGGAGCTGGCGCGTATGCGCTCTGAGCTGGCGAAAAAACAGGGCGAGCAGCTGGATGCTTATCTCCAGGCGCTGCGCAATCAACTCAACAGCCAGCGCCAGCGCGAAGCCGAGCGGGCGCTGGAAAGCACTGAACTGCTGGCGGAAAACAGCGAGAACCTGCCCGCCGGTATCGTCGAGCAGTTTAAGGTCAACCGTGAGCTTTCTGCCGCGCTCAACCAGCAGGCGCAGCGCATGGATCTGGTGGCTTCCCAGCAACGCCAGGCCACCAATCAAACGCTACAGGTACGTCAGGCGCTGAATACGCTGCGCGAGCAGTCGCAGTGGCTTGGCTCATCGAACCTGCTTGGTGAAGCCCTGCGCGCCCAGGTTGCCCGTCTTCCTGAAATGCCAAAACCCCAGCAGCTCGATACCGAAAATGGCGCAACTGCGTGTGCAGCGTCTGCGCTTTGAAGATCTGCTGAATAAGCAGCCGCAGCTGCGCCAGATCCACCAGCCGGACGGCAAGCCGCTCACCGCCGAGCAAAACCGCATTCTGGAAGCCCAGCTACGCACCCAGCGCGAGCTGTTGAACTCCCTGTTACAGGGGGCGATACGCTGCTGCTCGAGCTGACCAAAACTGAAAGTCTCAAATAGCCAGCTGGAAGATGCGTTAAAAGAGGTCAACGAGGCCACTCACCGCTATCTGTTCTGGACCTCGGACGTACGCCCGATCACCTTCTCCTGGCCGCTTGATATTGTTCAGGATCTGCGGCGGTTGATTTCGCTGGATACCTTCAGCCAGCTTGGTAAAGCCAGCGTGATGATGCTCACCAGCAAGGAGACGATTTTCCCGCTGCTTGGCGCATTAATTCTGGTTGGATTCAGTATTTACTCCCGCCGTCACTTCACCCGCTTCCTCGACCGCTCCAGCGCGCGCGTCGGTAAGGTGACCCAGGACCATTTCTGGCTCACGCTGCGTACGGTCTTCTGGTCGATCCTGGTGGCCTCGCCGTTGCCGGTACTGTGGATGACCCTGGGTTATGGCCTGCGTGAGGCCTGGCCTTACCCGCTGGCGGTGGCGATTGGCTTTGGAGTAACGGCCACCGTGCCGCTGCTGTGGGTCGTGATGATCTGCGCCACCTTCGCCCGGCCGAATGGCCTGTTTGTCGCCCACTTTGGCTGGCCGCGTCACCGCGTGGCGCGGGCGATGCGCTACTACCTGATGAGCATCGGGCTGATTGTGCCGCTGATCATGGCGCTGATCATGTTTGATAATCTGAACGACAGGGAGTTTTCCGGCTCGTTCGGCCGCCTGTGCTTTATCCTGATTTGTGGTGCGCTGGCGGTGGGTCACGCTGAGTCTGAAGAGAGCCGGGATCCCGCTCTATCTCGATAAAGAGGGCAGCGGCGATAACATGGTCAACCATATGCTGTGGAATTTACTGCTCAGCGCCCCGCTGGCGGCGATTCTGGCGGCAGCCGTCGGCTATCTGGCCACTGCCCAGGCGCTGCTGGCGCGTCTTGAAACCTCGGTAGCAATCTGGTTCCTGCTGCTGGTGGTCTATCACGTTATTCGCCGCTGGATGCTGATTCAGCGTCGTCGTCTGGCCTTCGACCGGGCGAAAAACCGTCGTGCCGAAATTCTCGCCCAACGTGCGCGCGGCGAAGAAGAGCCAGCCCATATGCTCAGCACGGAAGGAACGGTGGAGGTCGATGAAACGGAGCTGGATCTGGATGCCATCAGTACCCAGTCCCTGCGCCTGGTCCGTTCCATTCTGATGCTGATCGCGCTGCTGTCCGTCATTGTGCTGTGGTCGGAAATCCATTCAGCGTTTGGCTTCCTGGAAAACATTACCCTCTGGGATGTGACCTCGACGGTTCAGGGCGTGGAAAGCCTGGAGCCGATTACGCTCGGCGCGGTGCTGATCGCCATTCTGGTGTTCATCATCACCACCCAGCTAATCCGTAACTTCCCGGCGCTGCTGGAGCTGGCCCTGTTGCAGCATCTGGATCTCACCCCGGGCACCGGATACGCCATTACCACCATCACCAAATACCTGCTGATGGTGTTTGGCGGGCTGGTGGGCTTCTCGATGATCGGCATCGAGTGGTCGAAGTTGCAGTGGCTGGTAGCCGCGCTCGGTGTCGGGCTTGGGTTTGGCTTGCAGGAGAATCTTCGCCAACTTTATCTCAGGCCTGATTATCCTGTTTGAAAAGCCGATCCGTATTGGCGATACCGTGACGATCCGCGATCTGACCGGCAGCATTACGAAGATCAACACCCGCGCCACCACGATCAGCGACTGGGATCGCAAAGAGATTATCGTTCCTAACAAGGCGTTTATCACCGAGCAGTTTATCAACTGGTCGCTGTCGGACTCCGTGACGCGTGTGGTACTGACCGTACCGGCCCCGTCAGATGCCAACAGCGAAGAGGTGACGCAAATTCTCTATACCGCGGCCGAGCGCTGTTCGCTGGTAATCAGCACGCCGGAGCCGGAAGTATTCCTGGTGGATTTACAACAGGGGATCCAGATTTTCGAGCTGCGTATCTATGCGGCCGAAATGGGTCATCGCATGCCGCTGCGTCATGAGATCCCACCAGCTGATTCTGGCGGGCTTCCGTGAACACGGTATCGACATGCATTCCCACCGTTCCAGATGCGACTGGAAACCCTGGACGGACGTAAGACGGGAAGAACATTAACGTCAAGCGGCGAAGACACGCCCGGCGGGAAGTTTGTAAAAATAAAAGCCAGCCGCATCAGTGGCTGGCTTTTTTGCCTGCGATTTTACCCAAGACAAAACTGGTACCTGAAAACAAATCGCCATAACCAGATGCCTGCGATGAGTATTGTTATAAGGTACAGAAATCCGTGATGGGCTTTTTTTATCAAAAAAGCATACAGCGCAGGTAAAAAAATCGGGAAACGTACTGAGCATTCCGAAATCGCGGATATCATCATTCTCGACATACGCCATCAGGTCACAGATGTTTTTGATGTTCTCTTCTCCAATCCACCATTCCTTATCCTGTGTTGAGAAGATAACAGTGACGATAATCGATAAGCACAGCCAGATGATCCCAAGCGTAAATATTTTATAGCTCACTTAAATACCTTCCAAGATGGCCATGATCGCGCTTTTTTTTCGCAATTATGCGTCTCACCGTATACTCGTGAAGACTGACCCACGGGCTGGTGAATGGAAGCAATGCGATTACCCGTACTTCTTTGGGTATCTCTGTTACATCGTGAGCCTGCCAGAATGATGTGTTCATCTGTCAGATTATCGGTTCGGATGCCCGGCTTGCCACAAAGGATTACATCGCAAAGATGCAATACCCCCCTACTCCCCGCACACTTTCAGGCAGTAGGGGAATAGCGAACTCAGTCAGCCACCCAAATCGGTGATTGCGCTACGCGACGACGGTAATTCTCGTATATCCCCATCGCCATCAGCGAGAAGAAGATCGGGCCGCCGACCATCCACAGCGCGCTGTTCCAGTCGTTGGCCTCAATAACCGGCTGGATCACGGTGAAAATATTTGCAAAGGCTACCACCAGCACGACGACGGTCGTTGCCAGCAGCGTGGCGGCGCGGGTTTTGAAAATCACGAACGGACGTTCCAGATCCTGCTTCGCCTTAAAGAACGGGAACGCCAGAGTCAGGAAAAGATAGGGCAGCGTCATTGATACGTTCGCCATCAGGGTCAGCTTGTTATAAAACGCAGAAGCAGTATCCCCTCCGAACGACACCAGAAGAATAAACACACAGACCAGCAGACACTGCATCCACATGGCATTCGCAGGCATGCCTGCCGTGTTGAGTTGCGTCATGCGGGTCGGCCACAGCGCTTTTGGTGTTCCCTGGATAATCGCTTTTAGCGGTGAATAGATCAGCGTGAAGAAAGCACCGGTATAGGCGAGGAACATCGACAGGCCGGTGATACGCGCAAACCAGACGCCCATCGTCGTGGCCGCATCCGGCGTCAGCTGCATTGCCTGCCCGAGCGTCATCCCCAGGCTCTTCATCAGCACGTAAGTAATATTGCCAAGGTTAGTGGTGTCGTTGCTTAACACCTGCTGCCAGTTGGTGCTCACCCCCCAGAGGAAAATCGCCAGCGAGTAGCCGACAGAGATAACTATCGCCGCGAAGATAATCCCTTTGGCAAAGTTCTTTTCCGGGTTTTCGGTTTTATCGACCAGGCCGCCCACGGCTTCAATACCGCCGTAGGCAAAGATCGCAAACACCACAAAGGAGAGCATCGCGAGGCCGGACTGATAGCTCGGGTTAGGTGACGAAACGAAATTCACCTCCTGTGCAAAATGGCCGCCGTTGAGGCACAAAATCGCGATGCTCACCAACAGCAGGACCAGGTTCAGACACATGACTGAAATACCGCCCACGGCGGTTATGCGTGCGATTTTGTTGATGCCTTTCGATGCCACCAGCGTTACCAGCATCATCCAGCAGACCGCGAGAATCCCGACGACCTGTGTGGAGCTAAGTCCAGCCAAAGACCAGACCTGCGTTTTATCTGCTCCAAAGAGAAACGTCGAGAAGGGTACCCACACTTTGGCGGCCGTACTGACCATCCAGACCACGTAGGAAGAGAACCACATAAACGTGCCGATAAACGCGTAGCGCGGCCCGATGCTGTTGTTCATCCACGAGTAAATCCCGCCCTCTTCCTTGCGATAAGCGGACCCCATCTCCGCCATCATTAGCGCAAACGGAATAAAGAAGAACAGAGCAGAGACGATATAAAACGGCGTCGCGCTGTAGCCCATCAGGTAAAACGCCGAGGGGCTATTGGCAAAACCAAACACTGACGTAAAGATCATCAGGATGAGACCGGTCAGGGTCATCTTTTTCATTGAGTGGGACATAGAACCATCCAAAGCGAAAATAAACTGCGCGGATGGTAGCAGATGACCAGATGAACAGTGTGGCTATTCAGGGCAAATTAGGAAAATAGCCTGCGTTACGCGGCACTGGAAGTTATTGATGTCATTAATAATTAGTGAGGAATTTATTGCCAGGGAGGGAGGCATACCGGGCAGAGACGCGCACCGCCCGGTATTTTATTACGCGCGATCAACCGTAAATGCAATCACGTCGCCAAGCTGCTCTGCGCCAAGCGCCAGCATCACCAGACGATCAACCCCCAGCGCCACGCCGGAGCAGTCCGGCAAGCCAGCTTTTAACGCGCCCAACAGATTGTGATCGATAGGCTGCTGCGGCAGGCCGCGCGCGGCACGCTTGCGATTATCCTGGTCGAAACGCTGCTGCTGTTCACGGGCGTCGGTCAGTTCATGGAAACCATTCGCCAGTTCAATACCTTTAAAGTACACCTCGAAACGCTCCGCCACGCGGTGATCTTCGGTACTGATCTGCGCCAGTGACGCCTGGCTTGCCGGGAAGTGATAGACAAAGGTCGGACGATCTTTGCCAATCTGCGGCTCAACGCCAAAGGTAAAGAGCAGCTGCAGCAGCGTGTCGCGATCTTCTTCAGTATCTGCAACGTTGCTGAGATCCAGTTTTGCCGCCACTTCGCGCAGCTGGGTTTTATCCGCAGAGAGCGGATCAATTTCCAGATGGCGCTGGAAAGCCTGCTGATAAGAGAGGGTTTCGGCTTCCGGGCACTCCAGTACCTGCTGCAGGAGGTCGTCCACCTCGTTCATCAGGCGATACATATCATAATGCGGCCGGTACCACTCCAGCATGGTGAATTCCGGGTTGTGATGACGCCCCATCTCTTCATTACGGAAACTGCGGCACAGCTGATATACCGGGCCACATCCCGCCGCCAGCAGGCGTTTCATGTGGTATTCCGGGCTGGTCATCAGATAGAGATTCATCCCCTGGGAGTGACCAGGGCCAACGAAACGGGTCTCAAACGGCACCAGGTGAATATCCGTTACCGTCGCCTGGCTCATGCAGGGCGTTTCCACCTCCAGCACACCGCGGTCGGCAAAGAAGCGGCGGATCTCCGACATAATTGCGGCGCGTTTTAATAGATTGGGGATGGATGCGCTCGGCTGCCAGGTGGCCGTTTCGCTCATGAGAAGTTCTCCGATTTCAGACAAGGGGACGAAGTCTACTCGTAACCTATGGCAGAGACAAATTTTGCACAGTCAATTTTGTGGTTTTCATAACTTCCAATAATTTCGTGACGTGATTCATCAATTACAGTGATAAATCGCGGGAAAGAACCGCAAAAAAATCGAACACGTCAAATTTCCCTTTCTTTCCTAAGGCTATACTGCGTTACCCATAAAGGAGCAGTGGAATCGCTTTCGCATTCGCCTTACCGGGCCGTGCACTACCTCAGGGTAGCGGAGATGCGAAATATCAAAAATCTGGAGGAATGTCGTGCATACCTTTCAAGCCGATCTTGCCATTATAGGCGCAGGCGGAGCGGGATTACGCGCAGCAATTGCTGCAGCCCAGGCTAACCCAAACGCTAAAATTGCCCTGATTTCAAAAGTCTACCCGATGCGCAGCCATACGGTCGCCGCGGAGGGAGGATCCGCCGCCGTCGCGCAGGATCATGACAGCTTTGAGTATCACTTCCACGACACCGTTGCCGGTGGCGACTGGCTGTGCGAACAGGATGTCGTTGATTATTTCGTTCATCATTGCCCAACGGAAATGACCCAGCTGGAGCAGTGGGGTTGCCCCTGGAGCCGTCGTGAAGATGGCAGCGTCAATGTGCGTCGCTTCGGCGGCATGAAGATTGAACGTACCTGGTTTGCCGCCGATAAGACCGGCTTCCATATGCTCCACACCCTGTTCCAGACCTCGCTGCAGTTCCCACAGATCCAACGCTTCGACGAACATTTCGTCCTCGACATTCTGGTCGATGACGGCCAGGCCCGCGGCCTGGTGGCGATGAACATGATGGAAGGCACGCTGGTGCAGATCCGCGCCAATGCGGTGGTGATGGCCACCGGCGGTGCCGGACGCGTGTATCGCTACAATACCAACGGCGGCATCGTGACGGGCGACGGAATGGGCATGGCGTTACAGCATGGCATTCCACTGCGCGACATGGAGTTCGTCCAGTATCACCCAACCGGCCTGCCCGGCTCCGGCATTCTGATGACTGAAGGCTGCCGCGGCGAAGGCGGCATTCTGGTCAATAAAGATGGCTATCGCTATCTGCAGGATTACGGCATGGGTCCCGAAACCCCGCTGGGTGAGCCGAAAAACAAATACATGGAACTCGGCCCGCGCGACAAAGTGTCACAAGCGTTCTGGCACGAGTGGCGTAAAGGCAACACCATCCCAACCCCACGCGGCGATGTGGTCTATCTCGACCTGCGCCACCTGGGTGAGCAGAAGCTGCTGGAACGTCTGCCCTTCATTTGCGAACTGTCGAAAGCGTATGTGGGCGTCGATCCTGTCAAAGATCCGATTCCGGTACGCCCAACCGCGCACTACACCATGGGCGGTATCGAAACCGATCAGCAGTGTGAAACCCGTATTAAAGGGCTGTTTGCAGTGGGCGAATGTTCGTCCGTCGGCCTGCATGGCGCTAACCGTCTGGGTTCAAACTCACTGGCAGAACTGGTGGTGTTTGGCCGTCTTGCTGGTGAACAAGCCGTGGCACGCGCTGCGACGGCTGGCACCGCTAACAGTGCCGCGCTTGATGCGCAGGTGGCCGATGTGGAGCAGCGCCTGAAAAAGCTGGTTAATCAGGAAGGCACTGAAAACTGGGCGAAGATCCGCGACGAAATGGGTCTGTCCATGGAAGAAGGTTGCGGCATTTACCGTACACCGGAGCTGATGCAGAAGACCATCGACAAGCTGGCCGAGCTGCAGGAGCGCTTCAAACGGGTACGCGTGACTGACACCTCCAGCGTCTTTAATACCGATCTGCTCTACACCATTGAGTTGGGTCATGGCCTGAACGTGGCCGAATGTATGGCGCACTCCGCCTTCGCACGTAAAGAGTCGCGCGGTGCGCACCAGCGCCTGGACGAAGGCTGCACGGAGCGTGACGACGTGAACTTCCTGAAGCATACCCTCGCTTATCGCGATGCAGACGGCTCTACCCGTCTGGACTACAGCGACGTGAAGATCACCACGCTGGCACCGGCGAAACGTGTGTACGGTGCAGAAGCGGAAGCAGCCGAGAAGAAGGAGACGACAAATGGCTGAGATGCAAACGATGAAAGTGGAAGTGGTGCGCTACAACCCGGAAGTAGACAGCGCGCCGCACAGCACTTTCTATGACGTGCCTTACGATGAGCAGACCTCCCTGCTGGATGCGCTTGGCTACATCAAAGACAACCTGGCGCCGGACCTGAGCTACCGCTGGTCCTGCCGTATGGCGATATGCGGCTCCTGCGGCATGATGGTCAACAAGGTGCCCAAACTGGCCTGTAAGACCTTCCTGCGTGAATACCCGAAAGGGATGAAGGTCGAAGCGCTGGCTAACTTCCCGATTGAGCGCGATTTGGTGGTCGACATGACCCACTTTATCGAGAGCCTGGAAGCCATCAAGCCGTACATTATTGGCAATCCGCGCACGCCGGAACAGGGACCGAACAAGCAAACCCCGGCGCAGATGGCTAAATATCATCAGTTCTCCGGCTGCATTAACTGCGGTCTCTGTTATGCCGCCTGCCCGCAGTTTGGTCTGAATCCAGAGTTTATTGGCCCAGCCGCGATTACCCTGGCGCATCGCTACAACGAAGATAGCCGCGATCACGGTAAGAAAGAACGTATGGCGCAGCTGAACAGCCAGAACGGTGTCTGGACCTGTACCTTCGTTGGCTACTGCTCGGAAGTGTGTCCGAAGCACGTCGACCCGGCCGCCGCGATCCAGCAGGGCAAAGTGGAAAGTTCGAAAGACTTTCTTATCGCTACCCTGAAACCACGCTAAGGAGTGCATGATGACGACTAAACGCAAAGCCTATGTCCGGCCGATGCCGTCCACCTGGTGGAAAAATCTGCCGTTTTATCGCTTCTATATGCTGCGTGAAGGCACGGCGGTGCCGGCGGTGTGGTTCAGCATCGAACTGCTGTACGGTCTGTTTGCCCTTAAGCACGGGCCTGAAACCTGGGCCGGTTTTGTTGGATTCCTGCAGAACCCTATTGTGGTGATCCTGAATATCATCGTGCTGGCGGCAGCGCTGTTGCATACCAAAACCTGGTTTGAGCTGGCGCCGAAAGCGGCAAATATTATCGTCAAAAACGAAAAGCTGGGGCCAGAGCCGATCATCAAAGGACTCTGGGCGGTGACTGCGGTCGTGACCGTGGTGGTTCTTGGCGTAGCCCTGTTCTGGTAAGGAGACCTCTGTGATTAATCCAACTCCAAAACGTTCTGATGAGCCAGTCTTCTGGGGACTCTTCGGGGCAGGTGGTATGTGGTGCGCCATTATTGCGCCGGTCATTATTCTGCTGGTGGGCATTATGCTGCCGCTGGGGCTTTACCCCGGCGATGCGCTGGGCTACGAGCGGGTGTTGGCTTTTGCCCATAGCCTTATTGGCCGGGTGTTCATTTTCCTGATGATCGTGCTGCCGCTGTGGTGTGGCCTGCACCGTATTCATCACGCCATGCACGACCTGAAGATCCACGTCCCTAACGGGAAATGGGTGTTCTACGGACTGGCCGCCATTCTGAGCGTGGTCACGCTGGTTGCCGTTGTGTTTATGTGATCTTCCTCCGCTCTCCTGCCTGTTGGTGGGAGAGCAAAATTCCTGACAGGTTCTACACTTATGAAAAATCCTGTAAGGAAACGCCTATGCGCATCCTGCCCGTCATCGCCGCCGTTGCCGCTGCATTTCTGGTTGTTTCCTGTAGTACGCCTGCCCCGCCTCAGGGTGTGACTGTCGTCCGGCCCTTTAACGCCCAGCAATTTATGGGTTCCTGGTATGAAATTGCCCGTTTTGACCATCGCTATGAGCGTGCCTTACAACAGGTAACGGCTCACTACAGCCTGATGAGCGACGGCGGAATCCAGGTCATCAACCGTGGCTATAATCCTGACCGCGGCATGTGGCAAAAAATGACGGGGAAAGCCTACTTTACCGGCGCGTCTGATACCGCCGCGCTGAAAGCCTCTTTCATCGGTCCTTTTTATGGCGGGTATAACGTGATTGCGCTGGATAAAAATTATCAGCATGCGCTGGTGTGCGGGGCCGATCGTGACTACCTGTGGGTTCTTTCCCGCACACCAACGATTTCAGATGAGATGAAACAGAGATTGCTGGACTCTGCCAGCCGTCAGGGATTTGATATCAGCCAGTTGGTCTGGGTTGAGCAGACCCATTAGTGAGTGCTGAGCTTCAGCCCAATAATCCCGGCGACGATCAATGCGAGGCTGGCAATACGCGCCAGGCTCGCAGACTCACCCAGCAGTAAAATGCCCGTAATGGCCGCGCCTACCGCACCAATCCCCGTCCACACTGCATAGGCCGTCCCTACGGGCAGCGAACGCATGGCCCAGGAGAGCAGCACAATGCTCACGATCATCGCAGAAACGGTAATAATGCTGGGCGTGAGACGCGTGAACCCGTGGGTATATTTCAGGCCAATGGCCCAAACCACTTCGAGTAAACCGGCAATAAAAAGAATAATCCAGGACATAAAGGCTCCTTAACTTAAATAACAGTCTGGGGCCGTCCCCGATGAGAGAAGCTCTTACAGGTCGTCCTGTAAGGCGGGTGAACAACTTATTGTGAAGAGCATGCATTCATTTTTCAACGTCTTTGTTTCTGGCCCTGGTTAACCATTTGAATGCAAGAAATAGACGTAATTAGCTGCGAAATTCCCCCATTTATAACTCATCCGACTTCTTTACTATGAGTGACTTCCTCGATGCAGGAAGCGACTTCACTTTGCCGATTGCGAAAACCAAATGTTCAAAATTCTTTTGATTGACCGGTGTCATTACACCCGCATGGGCCTGGAAATGTGGATCAATCATTCAGGGCTGTTCCCCTCCCCCCGTTCTGGTAACGGGCCTTAACAATCTCTTTCTGGCCAGAGAGCATATTCTGCAATGGAAACCGACGCTGGTCATTGCAGACTTGCAGGGATTTACGTCAGACATACAACATATCCAGCAGCTCTCTTCTCTAATGAGCGCCAGTGAAACCGTGCCTTTTGTTTTACTGCAATCAGAGGAACAACCTGAAACGTCGGCCTTTATGAATACCTTTCCCTTGTGGGCATCATTAGCCAAAACGATCCCGCTGGCGATACTGGCGCAGACAATTAATGAGGCATTAGCCTCACAAGAAATCAGTGAACCTGGACCTGTCGCAACGCCATTACTGACGCGCCAGGAAGAGAAAGTGTTAACGCTATGGATGGACGGCGCCAGCAACCAGAAGATTGCCAGTAAACTGAGTATTCACGGGAAAACGGTTTACACCTACAAGCGCAATATTCGAATGAAATTGCACATGGATACACGGTACTCGCCGTTTCTGTCACTACCCTGAGGGGGAAACTGAGGGTACGGCGACGTATTCAGCACCGTACCGCCCAAGATTACTGTTGTGCTTTAGTTGCCGCACCAGAAATCGCGCTACCGCCAGAGGAGATATCCTCACCGACGCCGCGAGTGGTATTACAGGCCGTCAGTACAGACGAAAGCACCAGAACCGAAAAGATCGCTACAAATGTTTTCTTAAGCATAATGTCTTCCTTTTTTAGCCAAAGTTATTGTGTACAGCTACATAAGCATAGCCAGGATCCCGGCGAGTGATGGAAAAGGAAGAATTTTTAGGAAAAGAAGAAAAATCAGGAGGCGGCGTGCGAAATGGCATGGCCGAGGCTTTTAATGTCTTCCCCGAAGCCACGGGCCGTATTGCAGCCGGTGAGCAATGAGCCAGCAAGGATCATCAGCAGGAAAATTTTGATTGTGCGCTGCATCGTCCATGAATCCTTTTTCGGTCAAAAAGGCGCAGCAAAAAACTGCGCCTTTCATCCCGAAGTGAATTACTTCACGCGAGATACGTATTCACCAGAGCGGGTATCCACTTTGATGATTTCGCCAGTCTGCACGAACAGTGGAACTTTAACCACGGCACCGGTAGACAGCTTGGCTGGCTTACCGCCAGTACCTGCGGTATCGCCTTTCAGACCTGGGTCTGTTTCAACGATTTCCAGTTCAACGAAGTTTGGTGGGGTCACAGCGATAGGCTGGCCGTTCCACAGGGTCACGATGCACTCTGCCTGATCCAGCAGCCATTTAGCGCTGTCACCTACCGCTTTCTCGTCAGCAGACAGCTGCTCGAAAGTGGAGTTGTTCATGAAGTGATAGAATTCACCGTCGTTGTAGAGGTAGGTCAGGTTCATATCAACCACGTCTGCGCCTTCAGCAGAGTCGGTGGATTTGAAGGTTTTCTCTACACGGGTACCGGTCAGCAGGCGGCGCAGCTTAACGCGTGCGAATGCCTGACCTTTACCTGGTTTAACGAATTCGCTGGCTTCAACCGCGTACGGTTCGCCGTCCATCATGATTTTAAGACCGGCACGAAAATCGTTGCTATAGTAAGTCGCCATAAGGCCCTCTGAAATTGTTAACTGGTAGCTAAGCCACAAAATGGCGCATATTGTAACCCTAAATACCCCGTCCAGAGAAGATTGGTTATCGCAACTTGCCGATGTAATCACCCGTCCTGATGAACTGCTTCATCTGTTGGATCTGGATAATGATGAAAAACTTCTCGCCGGACGTGAAGCGAAACGTCTTTTCCCCCTGCGCGTTCCACGTGCTTTCGTGGCACGCATGGAGAAAGGAAATCCCGATGATCCGCTGTTAAAACAAGTGCTCACAGCCCAGGATGAGTTTTATCTCCGCTCCGGGTTTTAGCACCGATCCCCTCGAAGAGCAGAACAGCGTGGTGCCCGGTTTACTGCATAAGTACCGTAATCGCGCCCTGCTGCTGGTTAAGGGCGGCTGTGCAGTAAATTGTCGCTATTGCTTCCGTCGTCACTTCCCGTATGCCGATAATCAGGGCAACAAGCGCAACTGGCAGGCCGCGCTCGACTACATTGCTTCTCATACTGAGCTGGATGAGATTATCTTCTCTGGCGGCGATCCGCTGATGGCGAAAGATCATGAGCTGGACTGGCTGATTACCCAGCTGGAGGCGATCCCGCATATCAAGCGGTTACGCATTCATAGCCGTTTACCGATTGTGATCCCGGCGCGTATTACTGAAGAACTCACGGCACGTCTTGCGCGGTCTTCGTTGCAAATCTTGCTGGTTAACCATATCAACCATGCTAACGAGATTGATGAGACATTCCGGGCGGCAATGGCCCGCTTACGCCAGGCCGGAGTGACACTGCTTAATCAGAGCGTTCTGCTGCGCGGCGTGAACGATAATGCCCACACCCTCGCTAACCTGAGCAATGCCTTATTTGATGCGGGGGTGATGCCTTATTACATCCATGTGCTCGATAAGGTGCAGGGCGCCGCGCATTTCATGGTGAATGATGATGAAGCCCGCGCCATTATGCGTGAACTGCTGACCCTGGTATCAGGGTACATGGTGCCAAGGTTAGCCCGGGAAATTGGCGGTCAACCGAGTAAAACACCGCTTGATTTAGGGCTGAAACAAGAGAGTTAAGCAAGAAGAGAAAGTTGAGCCTCTTTCCGATCGCGCAGAGAGAGGCACAGCATATCAATTCGGACACTTATAAACCTGGCCCTGCATTTCACTGGCAGTCGGTACAAAGCTTGATAACAGGCCTTGCGTCGGGCTGCTGACGCCATAAATCACATTCCCGCCCATCTCTGCCGCCTGGTTACGCAGACCATTCGCTGCACCACGCATTGAACCGCCCTCTTCGCCATGCTGCCCGGAAAGCCAGTTGCTTTGTTTGCCCGTAGCGGTGCCAATCAGCTGGCATTCGCTGCCCGGCTTATCTTCTACAAAGCGAACGCTATGCCCACCAGCAGACAGCTCATTACCGGAACTACACCCCGCCAGCAGCAGTGCTGCTCCTACAATCCCTGCACAAACGTTAACGCGCATGTTATTCCTCGTTTTCAAAAAGTTGAGCACTCGCTGCCCGCGTCTAAACCTTATACTAAAAAGATGACCAAAAGAAAAACCCCCGGTCATTTCTGACCGGGGGTTTCTTCATTTCTGCGAGGTATACGCCCAAATCATTCTGGTTGCAGGAAGGCGGCAAGTTTCTGAATCCCCAGTAAGTAACTGGGGTTCGCGAACGTAGCCAACGCATCTACAGCCTGAAATATGCAGGGCGTAGGGCAATTACATCATGCCGCCCATTCCACCCATGCCGCCCATACCGCCAGCAGCACCTAAATCAGGCGCGTCGCTTTTTGGCAGGTCGGTCACCATGCATTCGGTGGTGATCATCAGACCCGCAACAGAGGCCGCGTACTGCAGAGCAGAACGGGTCACTTTGGTTGGGTCCAGGATACCGAAGTCGATCATGTTGCCGTATTCTTCAGTCGCTGCGTTGTAACCGTAGTTACCTTCGCCCGCTTTCACCATGTTCGCTACAACAGACGGCTCTTCACCGGCATTGGAAACGATCTGACGCAGTGGTGCTTCCATTGCGCGCAGCGCAACTTTAATACCCACGTTCTGGTCTTCGTTCTGAGCGGTCAGGCCAGCCAGTTTCGCTGCAACGCGAACCAGAGCAACACCACCACCAGCAACCACGCCTTCTTCTACCGCAGCACGGGTCGCGTGCAGGGCATCGTCAACGCGCGCTTTCTTCTCTTTCATTTCAACTTCGGTAGCTGCACCGACTTTGATTACCGCAACGCCGCCAGCCAGTTTCGCTACGCGTTCCTGCAGTTTTTCGCGATCGTAATCAGAGGTGGCTTCTTCGATCTGCTTACGGATCTGAGTCACACGGCCCTGGATGGCATCTTCTTCACCCACGCCATCGATGATGGTGGTGGTGTCTTTGTTGATAACAACGCGTTTCGCCTGGCCCAGATCTTCCAGAGTGGCTTTTTCCAGCTCCATACCGATCTCTTCAGAGATCACGGTACCGCCAGTCAGAGTTGCGATATCCTGCAGCATGGCTTTACGACGATCGCCGAAGCCAGGTGCTTTAACCGCAGCCACTTTCACGATGCCACGCATGGTGTTAACCACCAGAGTCGCCAGCGCTTCGCCTTCAACGTCTTCAGCGATGATAACCAGCGGTTTGCCTGCTTTCGCAACGGCTTCCAGAACTGGCAGCATTTCGCGGATGTTGGAGATCTTCTTATCAGCCAGCAGGATGAACGGGCTTTCCAGTTCTACTGCGCCAGTTTCCGGCTTGTTGATGAAGTATGGGGACAGGTAGCCGCGGTCGAACTGCATACCTTCAACCACGTCCAGTTCGTCTTCCAGACCGGTACCGTCTTCAACGGTGATCACGCCTTCTTTACCGACTTTATCCATCGCTTCAGCGATCAGTTTACCTACGGTTTCGTCGGAGTTAGCGGAGATGGTACCAACCTGAGCAATAGCTTTAGAGTCAGAGCACGGTACGGACAGCGCTTTCAGCTCTTCAACAGCAGCAACGACAGCTTTGTCGATACCACGTTTCAGATCCATCGGGTTCATACCCGCAGCAACGGCTTTCAGGCCTTCAGTAATGATTGCCTGCGCCAGTACGGTTGCAGTGGTGGTGCCGTCGCCTGCAGCGTCGTTCGCTTTAGAGGCAACTTCTTTCACCATCTGAGCACCCATGTTTTCGAACTTGTCTTCCAGCTCGATTTCACGCGCAACGGACACACCGTCTTTGGTGATGGTCGGCGCGCCGAAGGATTTGTCCAGAACCACGTTACGGCCTTTTGGACCCAGGGTTACTTTAACTGCATCTGCCAGTACGTTTACGCCGCGCAGCATTTTCACACGAGCGTCGTTACCGAATTTTACGTCTTTAGCTGCCATTTTAATCTTTCCCTTAAATTCGTATGTTCAGTGTCGTTCGCGGATTACGCTTCAAACAATTGCCAGAATGTCGCTTTCGGACATGATCAACACTTCTTCATTGTCGATCTTCTCGGACTTCACACCGTAGCCATCGTTGAAAATAACGATGTCACCAACTTTAACGTCCAGAGGCTGCACATTTCCGTTTTCCAGAATGCGACCCTTACCGACAGCGATGATTTCGCCACGAGTTGATTTCGCTGCTGCAGAACCGGTCAGAACGATGCCGCCAGCAGATTTAGTTTCAACTTCTTTACGTTTGACGATCACACGATCATGTAACGGACGAATACTCATTGATAGCTCTCCTTTGAGAAAGTCATTATCAGTTATGGGTGACGCCGGGCCGTAAGCGGTTTTCCGGCTAGTGCCCAGAGAGATGGGGATGGGGTTTTACCCCTTCAAGGGGTAGTCGAAAAAAAATTTGCGAAAGTGTTACCATCGCCTCTCTTTTGATGGCGGCAGGACAACGGAATGAGTGGACTCAAACAGGAGCTGGGACTCGCACAGGGTGTAGGCTTACTTTCAACGTCATTACTGGGTACGGGGGTGTTTGCCGTACCGGCGCTGGCTGCCCTGGTCGCAGGTGATAACAGTCTGTGGGCATGGCCGGTGTTAATCGTGCTGGTGTTTCCGGTGGCAATTGTCTTTGCCATTCTCGGGCGACACTTTCCCAGTGCCGGCGGGGTGGCGCATTTTGTCGGGATGGCGTTTGGCCCACGCCTGGAGCGCGTGACCGGCTGGTTGTTCCTCTCCGTGATCCCCGTAGGCTTACCGGCAGCCTTGCATATCGCGACAGGTTTTGGTCAGGCGCTGTTTGGCTGGCATGATGCGCAACTATTGCTGGCCGAATTGGGTACCCTGGCGATTGTCTGGTGGGTCGGTTCACGGGGCGCAAGCTCCAGCGCCAACCTCCAGACGCTGGTTGCGGTGCTGATTGTGGCGCTGATCGCCGCCATCTGGTGGGCCGGGGAGATTAACGTTAGTGCTATCCCCTTCCCCTGCCGTGACTGATATCGACCATTCACAGCTTTTTGCCGCCCTTTCCGTGATGTTCTGGTGTTTTGTCGGCCTGGAAGCTTTCGCTCACTTAGCCTCGGAATTCAAACAGCCAGAACGCGATTTCCCACGGGCGTTGATGATTGGCTTGCTGCTGGCGGGCACGGTCTACTGGGCCTGTACGGTCCTGGTCCTTCATTTCACCGCTTATGGCGCCGATATGGCCGCGGCGGCCTCGCTGCCAGCCATTGTGGTGCAGTTGTTTGGAGTGAAGGCTTTGTGGATCGCCTGCGTCATTGGCTATCTCGCCTGCTTCGCCAGCCTGAATATCTACATCCAGAGTTTTGCCCGGCTGGTATGGTCCCAGGCGCTGTATAAACCGGACAGCCGTTTGTCGCGTCTGTCGAAACGCCAGCTGCCGCTCAACGCGCTGAACGCCGTGCTGGGCTGCTGCGTGTTGAGCACGCTGGCGATCTACTGGCTGGACATCAACCTTGACGCGCTTATCGTCTATGCCAACGGCATATTCATCATGATCTATCTGCTGTGCATGCTGGCGGGCTGCCGCCTGCTGAAAGGCCGCTATAAGGCGCTGGCGGTGATCGGTGGGGTGCTGTGCTTACTGCTGCTGGCGATGGTGGGATGGAAGAGTCTGTACGCCATTGTGATGCTGGCGGGGCTGTGGTGGTTCTTGCCGAAGCGGAGTGCAGTGTAAGCGCCGGATGGCGCTTCGCTTACCTGGCCTACAAAACCGTAGGCCCATTGTACGCGCAGCGCCGCCGGGCAAAATATCTTAACGGTCGTCTTTATGATCCAGACGGTCGCGCTGGTCATCTTTGCGCTGGAATTCCCCGTCAAACGTCTCGCCGTTACCTGGGCCGGTGCTAAATCCGCCGCCCGGCATCCGGTTAAAACGCAGGTGCGGCATCAGCTTCAGCGTCAGCAACTTTTGCACTGGCGGGAAGAGCAGCAACAGGCCGAGGAAATCGGTGAAGAAGCCGGGAATAATCAGCAGGATACCGCCAATAATCAGCGACACGCTTTTAATCATCTCCGCTGCCGGGCTTTCGCCTGCGGCCATCTTCTGCTGCATTAACAGGAAATTTTTGAAACCCTGATTACGCACCAGCGACATACCAATGACCGACGTGAAAATCACCAGGATTAACGTCAGCAGGACGCCAAGCACATGGGCGACCTGAATAAAAATAGATATCTCTATGTAAACATAAAGGAAAATGGCAACTAACGGTATCCAGCGCAATGGCTTCTCCTGTGTGGCAGACGCCTTAAGGCCCCTGTCGGTATCAATTTGCGATTCGCGTCTGTCTGAAATGGAGGCGTTTAGTCAAAATTCAATCGGTTTGCACGGATATTTTTTTTGGAAATATTGAAGCGGTGACTCATTTCACATATTGATAAATATCATGTTACGGGGTCGATAATAAGTGATCCAGGTTACGGCATTTCGCTAATCATCAGCATATCATTCCGGGTATCTGGTCGATTCAGGGGATAATCGTCGGCCAGAAAATAGACATAACCACAGATGTACTGTGTGTTTAGTACAATCAATCGGCAGCTTGAAAAGAAGGTTCACATGTTAAACAACATTCGTATCGAAGAAGATTTGTTGGGTACCAGGGAAGTTCCAGCGGATGCCTACTATGGTGTTCACACTCTGAGAGCGATTGAAAACTTCTACATCAGCAACAGCAAAATCAGCGACATCCCTGAGTTTGTGCGTGGCATGGTGATGGTGAAGAAAGCGGCAGCCATGGCGAACAAAGAGCTGCAAACCATTCCGAAAAACATTGCCAATACCATCATTGCCGCCTGCGATGAAGTGCTGAACAATGGCAAGTGCATGGATCAATTCCCGGTCGACGTCTATCAGGGCGGCGCGGGGACATCGGTGAACATGAACACCAACGAGGTACTGGCAAACATCGGTCTTGAGCTGATGGGCCACCAGAAAGGTGAGTACCAGTATCTGAACCCGAACGATCACGTCAATAAATGCCAGTCCACCAACGACGCCTACCCGACCGGTTTCCGTATCGCCGTTTACGCCTCCGTGGTGAAGCTGGTTGATGCCATTAACCAACTGGGTGAAGGTTTCCAGAATAAAGCCGTCGAATTCCAGGACATCCTGAAAATGGGCCGCACCCAGCTGCAGGACGCGGTGCCGATGACCCTCGGCCAGGAGTTCCACGCATTTAACGTGCTGCTGAATGAAGAGACCCGCAACCTGATGCGCACCTCTGAACTGCTGCTGGAAGTGAACCTTGGGGCCACGGCCATCGGTACACGCCTGAATACCCCGGATGGCTATCAGCAGCTGGCAGTGCAGAAGCTGGCCGAAGTTTCCAACCTGGCGGTTGTGCCAGCGGAAGACCTGATCGAAGCCACCTCCGACTGCGGCGCTTACGTTATGGTGCACAGCGCCCTGAAACGTCTGGCAGTGAAGCTCTCCAAAATCTGTAACGACCTGCGCCTGCTCTCCTCAGGTCCGCGTGCAGGGCTGAACGAAATCAACCTGCCAGAACTGCAGGCAGGCTCGTCCATCATGCCAGCCAAAGTGAACCCGGTGGTGCCAGAGGTGGTTAACCAGGTGTGCTTCAAAGTCATCGGGAACGACATCACTGTCACCATGGCTTCAGAAGCGGGTCAGCTGCAGCTGAACGTGATGGAGCCCAGTGATTGGCCAGGCGATGTTTGAGTCGATTCACATTCTGACCAACGCCTGCTACAACCTGCTGGAGAAATGCATCAACGGCATCACGGCGAACAAAGCGGTGTGTGAAAGCTACGTCTATAACTCCATCGGTATCGTCACCTACCTCAACCCGTTCATCGGTCACCACAACGGCGACATCGTTGGTAAGATCTGTGCCGAAACCGGTAAGAGCGTACGAGAGGTCGTACTTGAGCGTGGCTTGCTGACAGAAGCTGAGCTGGATGATATCTTCTCCGCACAAAACTTAATGCACCCGGCCTATAAAGCAAAAAGATATACGGATGAAAGTGAACAATAACAGTTCAGGTTAATCTTCATGAAGGCACGTCACTTGACGTGCCTTTTTTGTTTTTAGGCTTTACCAAAACACAACAATTCAATATCAACTTGTTAATAAGCAAGGTAGGCACTCATGTTTGGAGCAGAACTCGTCGTCGTCCTGTTGGCGATCTATTTAGGGGCAAGGCTCGGGGGGATCGGCATCGGTTTCGCCGGCGGTCTTGGCGTACTTGTCCTTACTCTCATTTTTTCAAATTAAACCCGGCGCTATTCCGTTCGACGTTATTGAAATCATCATGGCGGTTATCGCCGCTATCGCCGCCATGCAGGTTGCCGGGGGGATGGACTACCTGGTGAGCCTGGCGGAGCGTATGCTGCGCCGCCACCCGAAATACATCACCTTCCTCGCCCCGCTGGTAACCTGGTTTATGACGATTCTGGCCGGTACTGGCCATACCGCGTTCTCCACCCTGCCGGTCATTACCGAAGTGGCGAAAGAGCAGGGCATCCGTCCTTCTCGTCCACTCTCCATTGCCGTTGTCGCGTCACAGATTGCTATCACCGCGTCTCCTATCTCTGCGGCGGTGGTGTTCTTTGCCGGGATCCTCGAGCCGCTGGGCGTAAGCTACCTGACGCTGCTGGCAATCTGTATTCCGGTCACCCTGATTGCGGTGATGATCACCGCGGTGTTCTGTAACTTCCTCGGTGCCGAGCTGAAAGACGATCCGGTCTATCAGGAGCGTCTGGCAAAAGGTGAAGTGAAGCTGCGCGGCAGCCAGGCCTTTGTCCTGAAGCCACACGCTAAACGCTCCGTGCTGCTGTTCCTGATCGGGATCATCGCGGTGATGTTCTACGCGACCGCCATCAGCGATACCGTGGGGCTGATTCAGAACCCGGTTCTGCCACGTAACGAAGCGATCGTGGTGTTCATGCTGACCATCGCCACGCTGATTAGCATCACCTGTAAAATCGACACCAGCGAAGTACTCAACGCCAGCACCTTCAAATCCGGTATGAGCGCCTGTGTGTGCGTACTGGGTGTGGCCTGGCTGGGTGATACCTTCGTGAAAGCCCATATCACCGATATCCAGACCGTTGCGGGCGATCTGCTGCATAACTACCCGTGGTTGCTGGCGGTGGTGCTGTTCTTTGCTGCGACCCTGCTCTACTCCCAGGCGGCGACCACTAAGGCGCTGATGCCTGCGGCGCTGATGCTGGGCGTCTCTCCGCTGACGGCGATTGCCTCTTTTGCGGCCGTTTCCGCGCTGTTTGTTCTGCCAACCTATCCGACGCTGCTGGCTGCGGTCGAGATGGATGACACCGGCTCTACCCGTATCGGTAAGTACGTGTTTAACCACGCCTTCCTGATCCCGGGCGTGATTGCCATTACCCTGTGTGTCGTGCTCGGCTTCATCATCGGCGGAATTGTGCTGTAAACCGCTTTCGGTTGTAAAAAGAGTTAAAGTCGGGCCGCTTAGCGGCCCGATTCATTAATGAGCAGCGGCCGGTCGTGATATAGTAATTTTTTTCGCGATACCGAGGTCGACTTGTGAATACGCCCGACACTGTTGTTGTTCTGTGTACCGCTCCCGATGAAGCTACCGCCCAGGATCTTGCCGCCAAAGTGCTGGCAGATAAGCTTGCAGCCTGCGTGACCATCCTCCCCGGCGCCACCTCCCTTTACTACTGGGAAGGCAAGCTGGAACAGGAGTACGAAGTGCAGATGCTCCTCAAATCCAGCGTGACCCATCAGCAAGCACTCCTCGACTGCCTCAAATCGCATCATCCTTACCAGACCCCGGAACTGCTGGTGCTGCCAGTGCTCCACGGTGATAACGACTATCTCTCATGGCTCAACGCTTCCTTACGCTGATCCTGCTGCTGTGCAGCACATCAGTTTTTGCCGGGTTATTTGACGCGCCCGGCCGCTCGAATTTCACGCCTGCCGACCAGGCTTTTGTCTTCGATTTTCAGCAAAACCAACATGACCTGAATCTCAACTGGCAGGTAAAAGAGGGTTACTACCTCTATCGCAAGCAGATCAGCATTACGCCCGCTCAGGCGCAGGTAGGTCCACTCCAGCTGCCTGCCGGGGTAGCGCACGAAGACGAATTTTACGGCAAAAGTGAAATCTACCGGGGCCAGCTGTCTGTGCCTGTTGCCGTCGCGCAGGCCGATAAAGGCGCTACGCTGACGGTAACTTATCAAGGCTGTGCCGATGCCGGTCTCTGCTACCCGCCCGAAACCAAAGTGATTCCCCTTAGTGAAGTGAAAGCAGCCGCCCAACCTGCTGTTGCCCCTCTTCCCTCAGAAGAGAGGACCGGGGCGAAGGACGAAAGCGGCGCTGAGCTGCCCTTCTCCGCGCTCTGGGCGCTGTTAATTGGCATCGGTATCGCCTTCACGCCATGCGTATTGCCCATGTATCCGCTGATTTCGGGCATCGTTCTCGGCGGTAAACAGCGGCTCTCCACAGGCCGTGCGCTGCCTGCTGGCGTTTATCTACGTTCAGGGGATGGCGCTCACCTATACCGCGCTCGGTCTGGTCGTCGCGGCAGCCGGATTACAGTTTCAGGCGGCGCTCCAGCATCCCTGGGTGCTGATCGGGCTGTCGGCGGTCTTTATCCTGCTGGCGCTGTCGATGTTTGGCCTGTTCAGCCTGCAACTGCCCTCCTCCCTGCAAACCCGTTTAACGCTGATGAGCAACCGCCAGCAGGGTGGATCTGTCGGCGGCGTATTTGCAATGGGAGCTATTGCTGGGCTGATCTGCTCGCCCTGCACCACCGCCCCGCTCAGCGCGATCCTGCTGTATATCGCCCAGAGCGGCAATATGTGGCTCGGCGGCGGCACGCTGTATCTCTATGCCCTCGGGATGGGTCTGCCGCTGATCCTGGTCACGGTGTTTGGCAACCGCCTGCTGCCGAAGAGCGGCCCGTGGATGGAGACGGTAAAAACCGCCTTTGGTTTTGTCATTCTGGCCCTGCCGGTGTTCCTGCTGGAGCGCGTGGTCGGTGACGTCTGGGGCCTGCGGCTGTGGGCCATGCTGGGCGTCGCCTTCCTTTAGCTGGGCCTTTATCAGCAGCCTGAACGCCCGCACGCCATGGATCCGCCTGGTGCAGATCCTGCTGCTGGCTGCCGCGCTGGTCAGCGTGCGTCCGTTGCAGGACCTGGGCCTTCGGTGCGCCTACTGCGCAAAAGCCAGGCGCACCTGAACTTCACGCCTGTCGACAATATCGACGCATTACACCGCGCGCTGGCACAGGCAGAGGGAAAACCGGTGATGCTCGACCTCTACGCGACTGGTGCGTCGCCTGCAAAGAGTTTGAAAAATACACCTTTAGCGATCCACAGGTGCAAAATGCCCTGAAAGAGACCGTCCTGTTGCAGGCTAACGTCACGGCGAACAGCCCGCAGGGTAAGGCCCTGCTGAAGGAGCTTAACGTGCTCGGCCTGCCGACTATCTTGGTTTTTCAACGCCCAAAGGTGAAGAGCAGCCCGCACAGCGGGTAACGGGTTTTATGGATGCCGCCGCGTTCAGTGCGCATTTGCGCGATCGCCAACCGTAAACGACACTTCAAATGGGAAAGTACGAAAGTAAACGGAGGAGAAAAACCGTGCAACGTGAAGATGTTCTGGGTGCAACCCTGCAATTACTTGAAATTCAAGGGATAGCCAGCACCTCGCTGGAAATGGTTGCCGAACGTATTAATTATCCTCTGGATGAACTACGTCGTTTCTGGCCCGATAAAGAGGCGCTACTGTACGATTCCCTGCGTTATCTCAGCCAGCAGGTGGATACCTGGCGCAGACAGTTGATGCTCAACACCGAGCTTTCGGCAGAGCAAAAATTACTGGCGCGCTACTCTGCGCTGACCGAATGCGTGCGTAACCATCGCTATCCGGGCTGCCTGTTTATTGCCGCCTGTACCTTTTACCCGGATCCGGGCCACCCCGATCCACCAGCTTGCCGACCAGCAAAAAACGCGCCTCGCATGACTTTACGCATGAACTGCTGACCACGCTGGAAGTGGACGATCCGGCGATGGTGGCAAAGCAGATGGATCTGATTATTGAAGGCTGCCTCAGCCGGATGCTGGTGAAACCGCAGCCAGGCCGATGTCGATACCGCCCAGCGGCTGGCGGAAGATATTCTGCACTTTGCGCAGTGTCGCAAAGGTGGAGCGCTGACTTAAGCCAGCATTCCCGCCCAGGCAGAGATGAACAGACACAGCGCCATCAGGCGCTGAAAACGCACCATCGCCGCAGCGGTCCGAAACACTTTGTTTACCGCCTGTCCCAGCCATGCCCAGCACAGCAGACAGGCCACGGAGATCAGCAGAAACCAGAGCGCCATCAGCGCGATATCCCGCAACGCCCCCTCTCCCGCAGGGGCAAACAGGCTGACCACCGCCAGCGCCATCATCCAGGTTTTAGGGTTAATGACCTGCAGTAACGCCGCCGCCCGCGCGGTGAAGCGGGTATGCGTGTCGCGGGAGACGTTTGCCGCTGGCGCACAAAACAGCTGCCAGCTCATCCAGCTTAACCACAGTACCCCGGCCCAGCTCATTACCTGACGCACCAGCGGATACTGATGCAGCATCTCACCCGCTCCGGCCCCGGAAATCAGCACAATGGCACTGGCTGCCACGCAGGCACTCAATAGCGCCGGCAGGGTTGCCCTCACCCCGAAATGCTGGCTGTTGGTCAGTACAAGGATATTGGTTGGCCCTGGCGTTATCGAGGCGACAAAAGCAAATAACAGAAACGGCATTAGATTCACAGGTGACTCCTTATTATAAGAGTCCTGACAGTGCCGCTATTTTCTGGAAACGTCTGGAAGGTTTGTGCACAACCGACGATAGTGGGCAGGCGTGATACGGTAAGCCCGCTGGAACCAGCGGCCCAGATGGCTTTGATCGGCAAACCCCAGCGCCGCCGCCACATCGACGGGCTGATCCCCACGCGCCAGAAACTGCCGCGCTTTGGCCAGACGCAGTTGAATGAGCCAGGCATGCGGCGCCAGGTGGAACTCTCGCTTAAAGCAGCGGGTGAGCGTGAAGCGATCGGTGCCGGTCTCCCGGCCAGATCGTACAGGCCGATATTGTCGCCCAGATGGGCATAGAGATAGTCCCGCGCCCGATGCGCCACCGCTGCGCTCTGCAACTGTGACGGTAATTTTTTACGCCAGTGGCTATGGGACGTGAGCTGCGCCAGCAGATTATCCATCGTGCTCTGCTGCACGATCTTCATCTCGTCATTGTGCAGCGCCGCAAAGGTATTGCCGATGGGTGTGCGCCAGCTGCGGCTCGCGGGTCAGGATTTGCGAGAAATGCAGAGAATAACTGCCGGGTGTGGCCTCATAAAGGCCATGCAGAGTGTTGAGGAGCCAGCGCTCGTCGAGGTAGAACGTCACATAGGTGAAAACCGCCCGCGACGGGTGCGTCACCGTCATGGATCTCACCCGGCTCAAGCAGGAACGCATCCCCCGGATGGCTAAGATAGCGCTTACGGCGGCAATGGAATTGCTGCGTGCCGCTGAGGGTGATCCCCACCAGATAGCTGTCGTGCCAGTGCGGATCGTAGGCGTGCCCTTCAAAGTGCGCCTTGATGGTTTCAATTCCTGTATCCGCATGCTGTCGCAGCTCAAGCCAGTCGTTCACTGTCGCGCCCCCTTTTTCGCTGTCCAGCATTGCCCCGGTTCACCTTTATGTCTGGAAGATTTGTGCAAAATCGACGCGCAAAACCGACAGATTGCCGCAAACTTAAGCAGTTGAACAGCTTTTCCAGAAATAAGGTTGACGCCCGTACGTGATTGCGGTTTAATGCGCCCCGTTGCCCGGATAGCTCAGTCGGTAGAGCAGGGGATTGAAAATCCCCGTGTCCTTGGTTCGATTCCGAGTCCGGGCACCACTATTCTAAAGAACCCGCCCAAAAGGCGGGTTTTTGCTTTTGGAGAACCGGACTCTCCATCGAACTACGTTCGATTATTCGCCGCCAGCGGCTCACCCCTCCGGGCCAGCGCGGCAAGCGCGCTGTTCAACGCCTTCGGCGTTAGTCCGGGTCCGGGCACCACTATTCAGAAAAACCAGCCTTAGGGCTGGTTTTTTGCTTTCTGGAGTTCCGGACTCTCCATCGAACTACGTTCGATTATTCGCCGCCAGCGGCTCACCCCTTCGGGGCCAGCGCGACAAGCGCGCTGTTCAACGCCTCCGGCGTTAGTCCGGGTCCGGGCACCACTATTCAGAAAAACCAGCCTTAAGGCTGGTTTTTTGCTTTCTGGGGTTCAGGACTCTCCATCCGAACTACGTTCGATTATTCGCCGCCAGCGGCTCACCCCTTCGGGGCCAGCGCGACAAGCGCGCTGTTCAACGCCTGCGGCGTTAGTCCGAGCCCGGGCACCACTATTCAGAAAAACCAGCCTTAAGGCTGGTTTTTTGCTTTCTGGGGTTCAGGACTCTCCATCGCACTACCCCCCCTCTATCCCCCCATCAAAAGCTTCCAACGTTAAACCCTTTCAGGTAGCCTGACCGGCTGGATTTCTCCCAGCGAACATTCGCAGAGATCCTCATGGGCCAGAAACATACGCCATTCACGTCTCTTTCGCGTCGAAAGCGTCGGGCTAAAGCCTTACGAGTCAAAAATCTTATCTATCGTGAACGTGACAGGCTGGGCGGCACCTCTTTGACGAATGCGACCAGGATGTCGCACTCCGCCAGCGGCCACTGGACCTGGAGCGATATTCTCTTTCTCAGTCACGATCCCGCTCTCTTCTGGAACGCAGAGATCGTCACAGCCAATGTGGCTTTGCCGATGCCGTAGAAGACATCGCTTTCAATGAGGCCCTGTCGAAGTTAGATGCCGCTGAAAAAGATGACTTAATGCACGTGGATTTCATTCCTGACGTCAGTAGCCAGGGCAAGACATGGCTGCGTAACCCCCCACGACACTACCCCCAGTTTGACGGCTTAACTTTTCATGATTTCGTCGATAAACGGGCGCTGGAAATCACGCGGGATAATCCGCCAGCCATTTACTGCGGTTACCGCATCTTGCCGGGATACGCTTTCGGGATGGGTTTGCAGATGGTCGTTGACGCCGACAGGTTAAACCGGGCTGTGATTGAAACTGCCATTGCAGACTTTCGTGCTCGCGGAGAACGTCACTGGATGTCTGACGTTCCCGCACGAGTCTGCTATTCAGGCCACCCTGTCTGCACGTCCCTGAAAATGCAAGAATAAGCCTGCAAGGCCCCCCCTTCTGGCTACGGGTAACGGCAGCCCAAACTTCCGGCGGTTACGATAAGACACCGTGCATTAGCTCTTGCTGAATCTGTGGGCACCAGCGCCGCAGGTATGCAGAAGAGACGCACACGACGAAGAAACACGTAAGGAGGACATATGAGGTAACTATCCATAACCAGGTACCTGAAATGTCTGTATTTAACACAAGAAAAGATCGTGAACGGAACGGGAAACCAAAACCCCATTGCCACGTTGGCTACCCCGGTTTTGAAGGCAAGATGATGCACCACCGCAATCGCACCGCGGGATGCTGGCCTGACTGGAATGCCCGTCATTGCTCTTCCGCCCGGACACGTATGTTTATAACCCGGCCGCGTCGGGCAAAGGAGTCCGCGGCTATTGCGCGGATCATGAAGGGAGCCGATCCCGATGGTGTGCTGTTCCCTCTTCCTCGTAAACCTTATATCTATTATTACTGAGCATAGCCCCCCTCCTGCGGGGGCTTTTTATCAGAACCGCGCCACCGCACCAGGATGTAAAGACACCAGCCGGGTCAGCCTGCCCTTCAATTAATCATCACCGACGACAGCCGATACCAGCCATCGCTCAGCTTCCCCTCGTTAGCCAGCTGGATACGCGCCTTGTTATTTCTGTCCACCATCGCCACGTCCAGCAGATAGTGCCCTGACGCCAGGTTACGTGGGGTTGCAAGCGGGTATGCCGAGCTATGCTTGCCCGGTAGCCACTGGCGGATATCATTCCCCGGCGCTGCCCTGTGCGACGGTATTCCCGCGCGCGTCCTGTAAAACGCCAGGCGAGGGTATAGCGCAGATAAATGGGCGCCACCCCATCGTTGGACCATTCGCTGTTGAGCGTAACAGCCTGCCCCGCATGGACGCTCGGCGAATGGGTCAGCGACACGACCCGGAAACGGTAACCGATTTTTGTCAGCGCGTTGTCGAGGATATCGCGATACGCCTGCGGCACCTCGGTGGATTTCAGGTTCAGGGTGCTGGCATGCTGCGCCAGGGCCCAGTCAAAGGTGGCCTGCACCTCTTCCCGGGAATACTTCTGCTCGCTCAGCCACTCCGCCATGTGGCCGCAAATCTCCAGGCTGACGGGGGCTTTTTTCCATGCCTGGTCGAACCCCGGCCAGGCCGTCTCTGCCGCCGTGAGGCGCTCCGGGTAATCATTGCGCATATGGCTCCAGCTGGGGCTAAAGTTGCGCCAGTCGCCCCAGCAGTCGGCACGCCAGCCCGCCCCTCTCTTCACCGCATAGGCCACGGAATCATAGCCGTTGAGCAGCATGATTTTAGGGGTGTCAGGGAAGGCACTGAAGTGCATATCGACATAGCGGTTGAGCAGTTCAGGGGGATAGCGTTCCTGCAACGGCGGCAAGGTCGGAAAGTTGCTGTTATGCCACTCTCCCCACGCGCCGACCATCCCAATGTCGATAAAAGCCAGCTCCGGGTTGTTGTTGTAACGCGCGCCAAACGCCTGGAGAAGACGCTGGGCGTAGGCCAGATAGGTGGGATCATCCAGATCCGGCACAAAGGTCTTATGATCCGGCGTCCAGGTGCCTTTGATCCCTTTATTGATCAGCCATTGCGGGATCTCTGAACCCGACTCTGGCCCATCGAGGATCATAAACCGCAGTCCGACATTCATTGCTGGCTGCTGCGCAGCCGCAGCGGCAAACCCTTCATCCACCAGCGCAAAGTTGTATTGCCCTTCCTGCGGTTCCACTTCGGTCCAGTAATAGCGACGATACTCAAGGCCCGTTGTCGGGTATTGCGCGATGCTTAAGTCCTGATTGTGAAAACGGGCCACGCCAGTGCCCGGGTTGGTCAACAGCCCGCTCATGGCCGGAGGATTCACCCTTTGCAGCGGTTGCGCACTTTCCGCCTTCGCCCATACCGGCGAGAACGCGAGCGCCCCGGCGACCAGCAGCAGCAGTCGATTTTTTTTGTATCGCAGCTCCCCTAAGCGCATTAAATACCCCTTACACCACGCCCTGTAATAACGTCGCGGCTGACAAGCCCGCGCTGAAGATGACTTCATTGTATTTCATGCGATATATCCCGAACTCACCCATTTCTATTATTTCCTTATATAAGGATTGGACATAGGGTTGTTATACGCAGGAATAATCCCTTCTACCGCGCTAATTATGCAGTTTTTATGACAACATCCCTGCGCCCTGACCATAGCCCGTACCTGAAGTAAATTTTAATGCTGATACAGACTCTTTGCAAAGTAATGTAAATGCTCTGGAAATAGTGGAATGTCTGGATTATCTTGTGATGCCTCTGAACACCTGGACAGCCGCTCATTTCTGGAATGATTAATATTTCCTAATGAGAAGCATGGTAAAATGTTTAATAAAAATAACAGGATAATCAAAAAGCTGTTTTTCCATGAGTCCTGGGACATCATGGTCATTAACAGCAATGGCAAGCACGTTTTCCCGGATAATACGCTGGATATCCTCACAAATAGTAAAGCACAGCAGCTTCATAAAAAAATATATCTTCCAGGCCGATCCCTTTATTATTGATAAAGACGATCGGCTGTATGTTTTTTATGAAGCGTTTTCCTTTCTTAACTCGAAGGGGGTGCTGCGCTGCCGTATCCTCAATAACGCACTCGAAGAGATCGAGGACCTGAAGCTGGAAGGATTTGATGATTTAAAATGTCATCTCTCTTTCCCCTTCCTGTTCCAGCTCGACGGTAAACTGTTCATGATCCCCGAGTCGTCAGAACGCAAAGAGGTGATTCTGTTCCAGTCCGTCGATTTCCCCGCGCGCTGGGGAAAAGGTCAAAGTGCTGGTCTCCGACATGGCCGTCACGGATAACGTGGTCTTTGAGTTGAATGGCGTCAGTTACCTGGTCTCAACCACCATGGATAACGAGCTGGTTATTCATACTTCAGAGGGCATTCTGGGCGACTGGAAGCGGATCTCCCCAAACCTGGATGTTTGCAACGTGCATTTCCGCGGGCCGGAAAGCCTTACTCAATCAACAACAAAACCTACATTTTCACTCAGGAGTCCAATCCTGATGTGTACGGGAAATCCATTTTTATTAAAGAATTGACCAGCTTAACCCCGCATAAACTATGAAGAGAAACTGGTAGGGAAAATAAGCGCGTCGATTAATAACAGCGATGGTATTCACACGTTAAACTTTACCGACAACTATATTGTCTATGATACCAAGCACCTGACATTTAGCCTGCTCTCTACGCTTAAAAAGCTGGCGTACAAAATTATGGTTAGCCACCGTAAACGGCTGTTTAACAAAGTGACAATACAGGAAAGTCGCACTACGCTAACCAGAGCGACAAAATAAAACACTGCAAAAGCGCATCTCTGTTCCGGCACATTTTTGTGCCGGCAGTTGCTGGCTTTTTTGGGGGATTTATTATGGCAATTCTGGTCACGGGTGGCGCAGGCTATATTGGTTCACATACGGTGTTAACATTACTGGAGAGAGGCGAAGAGGTGGTCGTCATCGATAACCTTTCCAATGCCTCGCAGGAGTCATTAATCCGGGTCGCAGAATTAACGGGTAAAAAGCCGGTGGTCTGTATCGCGGATATTCTGGATCGCGATGCGTTAAAAACGCTTTTCAGGCAACATAACATTACCGACGTTATCCATTTCGCTGGACTTAAATCCGTCTCAGATTCCATTGCACGTCCCCTCGCCTATTATGAAAATAATGTCGTCGGGACCATGGTGCTGTTGGATGAAATGCAGCGTGCGGGCGTACACAGTCTTATTTTCAGCTCATCGGCCACGGTGTACGGCAATCCCGAATCGGTTCCTTTAAGCGAGCAGTCGCGAACCGGCGGCACGACCAACCCGTATGGAACGTCGAAGCTGATGGTGGAGCATATTTTACGGGATTACTCCGTTGCCGAGCCGCACTTCAGGATCACCTGCCTGCGCTATTTTAATCCCGTTGGCGCACACCCTTCCGGGCGTCTGGGAGAAGATCCGAACGGTATCCCGAATAATCTTGTGCCCTATATCTCTCAGGTGGCTATCGGCAAGCTGCCATGCCTGACCGTCTTTGGGGATGATTATCCGACGCCGGACGGTACCGGCGTGCGCGACTATATTCACGTGATGGATCTCGCCCATGGTCACCTGGCCGCACTGGATCATAAAGCCGATGGCGAGGCGTTTAAGGCCATCAATCTCGGGACCGGGGTGGGTTATTCGGTGATTGATCTGATTAAGGCCTTTGAAAAAGCTGCCCAGACCAAAATCAATTACCGGGTGGTCGGCAGACGTTCCGGCGACGTGGCAGAGTGCTGGTCAGATTCCTCGCTCGCACGTCAGCATCTGGGATGGCAGGCCACGCGCAACCTGGAGGAGATGATGCGCGATGCCTGGAACTGGCAGAAGAACAATCCCGGCGGCTACAGCGCCTGAGACAGGGCAAGGCAAACAGGTGCCCGCATCCGGCACCCGTTAGCTACTGGTATTTCAGGTTGAGCCACCAGTCCCAAATCCCGACGTGAAAGTGCTGAAAGATGTCTATTCCCAGCGCGGATTTGATCATATACAGCGTCAGCAGCACGCAACACAGCAAGAACAACGTGGCGAACAGGATAAGAAAGGTCACCACGATCCGCGACAGCTTCGACTCCGGGCGCGAGCGGGCGCGCAGATCCCGCCCCAGTAAGAACACCATATAGAGGCGTTTGCCGAAGAAAGGAAAACTTTTACGGATGTCGATCCGGTGCCGCGTTGCCAGGGTAATCGAGACAATCGCGTTCTCGATCTCCTCTTTTTGCTCCGGGGTCAGTTGGGCACTCACGTCCTTATCAAGCACGTCATAAAAACGATCGATAACAATCGGGTGTCTGGTGTTACTGGTCAAATTTAACCTATTGTTTTATCTAATCTATGGTAAATGGACACGGTTTTTCTGGCGATTTCATCCCAGTTGTAACGCTGCAAAAAATCGCCGTAATCAATCCGGGGCGCGTTCGCCCAACGGGTCATTTTATCGGCCAAATCAGCGACATTGCCCAGCTTAAAACTGGTCTCAGCCGGTAAGCCGACCTCAAGGTTCGGCAAAATATCGCTCACCACCACCGGGAGGGAAAATGACATCGCCTCCAGCAGCGCAATGGGCAATCCCTCATGGTAAGAGGGCATCACAAACAGCGAGGCCTGCGAGAAAACGACCTGCAGCGCCTCACCTTTTAAAAAACCGGTCATGACAACGCCCGGCGTCTTAAACGCCAGCTGCTTCAGGTGGATGCTGTACTCCGTGTCATGATCCGCATCCCCGACCAACACCAGCGGCAGGGTCAGGCCCGATTGCTGGTAAGCGGCGATGGCATCATGCATCCCCTTCTCTTCCACGAATCGCCCGACCATCACGATATAGCGCCTGGGCTGTAACTCATAACGCCCGAGGATCCTGTCGATGGTCTCGTCAGCCAGTGGCTCCGGCACGTTAACACCGTTATAGACCAGATGCGCGTCGTAGCGATGATATTTCTGCTGGATCAGCTGGTTGATCACCTCAGAAATCACAATCACTTCGTGGGCATACTTCACCGCCATTTTCTCGCCGAGCATCAGGATTTTTTTCGCCATCTGGCCCCACTTCTGGCGCTCGTAGTCCGGCCCATGGTGGGGTAAAGACCACACGTTTGCCCATCAGGCGTAACAACGGCACCACCAGGCCAGGTCCGATGGCGTGAACATGCACAATATCGGATCGGTCAACAAATGTCCTCAACGCAGCAATAACAGAATGCACGATGGCTTCGAAACTGCGTTTTTTGGGTGCCCAGATCGCCAGCGTCTCGACATTTTTATAGCTCGAGCGGCGATAAGGCACATAAGGTGACCGGGCAATCACGCAAATCTCCACGTCATATTGCTGCCGGATAGCCGGGTACAAATTCTGACAATGGGTTTCAACACCGCCTAACACATCGGGGATCCGCGCGTACCCAACACTGTGATTTTTTTTGGCATATTATGGCCTGGCGAGCAGCTCGCGATAGAGCGACAGCAACGTGTCCATGTGCTTGCGCAGTGAGTATTTCTGGCACAGCCGTACCCGGCCTTTCAGGCCCCATCTCATGGGCCTGCGCCGGGTTTTCCGCCATCACGTCCAGCGCATCGGCCAGATCCTGAGCGTTGCCAGGTTCAAACAGCAATCCTTCCACACCGTGACGTATCTGCTCCGGGATCCCGCCAATGCGTGCTCCCACCACTGCCGGGCGAAGGACATCGCCTCCAGCACCGCCATGGAGCAGTTTTTCATAACACTCTGACGGCAGCACCACGGCCCGGGCATTTTGGATCAACGCATCCAGCGCCGGGCCTTGTTGCACATAGCCGAGGAACTCTGCGTTGGGATAGTCCACCACCATCTCGTCATACAGCGGCCCGTGGCCGACAATTTTTAAGGGGATGTTATTGCGCATTAACTGATGCGCCCGGGCCAGGGTCGGAACCCCTTTCTCCCGGCTCAGTCGCCCGACGTACAGCAGATAACCTTGATCCGTGCCGGCTTCCGGGTGTGGCTGTCGTCGATACCGTTCACAATCACATCGATGCGGGAGTCCGGCAGCGAGCGTTTCAGCTCGTTACGCAGAAACTCGCTCGGCGAGACAATCACGTCCAGCGCCTGATAATTTTGCGCGATGTACTGCCAGGTCGCCTCCAGCGACAGCAGCAGGCTCTTCGCCGCCGAGCCTTCCTGGCAGCGATAGCGAAACGCATTAAACACGCTGCCCGTGACGCACGCATCACACACTTTGCCGTCGCGCAGCATCGAGTACGACGGGCACATAATCTTATAGTCGTGGGCGGTCAGGACGGTTTTGCAGCCGAAATCCCGGGCGACCTTGATCAGGGCCGGCGTCAGCTGGTGATAGATATTGTGGAAATGGATGATCTCCGGGCGCGTCTGCTCCATCAGCGCCCGCATTTTTTTTACAGGCCTCCCGGTTGTGAATAAAGTTGATAGCGGTCTTCGCCCCCGCCAGCAGGCCTCCCCCGTTGTGGTAATCAACATTGCTGACGAAGTGGTCGGCATACGCCGAGGGGAAGTTCTTCTCATGCTGCATGGAGAAATCGATCACCTCCACACCGGCCTCTTTCAGCATGTTGCGTTCCTGAAAATAGACCGTCTCCGCTCCTCCCTTGATAAAGAAGAACTTATTCACCAGTAAGACTTTCATTACTCTACCTGTTCATGAATAACTTTATTGTCCGGCGGGATCCGGGGATCGCGCTGCGGGCGGAAAAGGCCTTTTATCAGCCCGGCAGAGAGCACGGCGAGGTTAATCACGCTGTTCAAGCCGTTTTTTAACGAGCGGTTGCGAATGGTTTTTAGCAGAATAAAGGCCAGCAGCGGCAGCAGCGCGATATCAATCAGGCTGACGTCGAAGGTGAAAAAGGCAATCACCACGATGAGGATGTAACTCGCAAAGATCACTTCGTTTTTTACCATCATCAGCGCATCGCGGAACCAGGGTTTTTACCCCATGCGCTGCGCAGCAGCTCGCCGGGTGCCTGATGGAAGCCGCTCTTCCAGCGATAGCGCAGCATTCTGAAGGTCGGCATCGTATAAGAGGTATGCCGGAAATAGGGCACGTTCAGGCGATGCAGTTTATAGCCCGCGGCCAGCAGACGAATACCTAACTCCGCCTCTTCATAGGCGTGCAGGCTGCGATTGGTCAGATAGCCGATATCGGCGATGGCCGACAGACGGTACAGACCGCCGCCGCCCAGATGGTCGCTGTCCCCCAGCGGATAGATTTTATTAATGCGCTGCTTGCGGGAAGTGAATTCGTAGTTTGAGGCGTCGTCCATCTCCACCGTACCGGCCACGCCAGCGTACGTTGGGTTGTTCTGCAGAAACGTCACCGCATGATCGATAAAAACCTGGCTCCAGCTCCATATCGCCATCCATCAGCAGAATGAACTCCCCTTCGCTGTGAAGGTAGCCCAGCTGATGTCCAACACCGCAGCAGCGGTCTGTCGGCTCGGTTAACGACACCACCATCACCCCTTTATCGCTGGCCAGTTGCTGGGTGTTATCCGTTGAGAGACTGGTCGGCCACAATAATCTTATGCGGATACTCACCGATCTGGCGGCGAATACTGTCGATGGTTTTCTCAATACATTCGGCTTCGTTAAAGGTTTTGATACTTACGGTAATAAACGGTTTGTACATCAATAAAGCCCCGTATAACGGCGTACGGTCCGGCGAATAATCAAACTGGAAACCTAACGACATGTAAAAACAACAACTGCAACATCGGCGTAATCATCAGTATCTGGCTGTAGGGCAGGCTGAGCAGACAGGCGATGGCGAAGACGTTAAACGCCGGGCAAAGCTCAGCAGCTGCACGTCCGGCTTATCAAGCTGCTCAACCGACAGCAGCGGCTGAGGCCGGACCGCCTTCAGGATGTAGATAAACAAGCCCACAAACAGCAACGTCCCCACAATGCCCACTTCCCATAACAACATACTCAGGGACGTACTATCGAGATACAGGTTGTAGTATTGATGCAGGAAGCCCGGAGAGACGGAGCTGCCGCTGTTGGTGGCGTTCAGACCGTAGCCAAACAGCGTTCCCGGTAGCCCGGAAAGATCGTTATGCTGTGCCCAGAACAGCAGAGAGGTAAATCGTCCCACCTCCCCCGCCAGGCGTAATAAAATCGGGATCGAAGATGTAGCTCATGGAGTCGAGGAAGACCACAAAGGGGTTCTCCGCCGTGTCCACGCCATAGGCCGAGGTGTAAGTATAGGCCAGCGCGACGACCGCCAGCACGATCAGCAGCGCCATGCCGAGCAGAATAGAGAGCAGCACGGCCAGGTTAACTTTACTCGCCTCTTTGACCCAGGAGGGGGTCAGCCACACCCAGCCCAGCAGCAGGGGCGACAGCAGGATCACGAATTTGACTTCGCCAATGATGCACATCACAAACCCCAGCACGATGTGCAGCGCCATGGATTTGAAGCTGGTCAGCCCATGCTTATATTCCGAGACTTTCAGCAGCATGATCAGCAGACAAAACAGCCCCATTGGCGGCTGTATTGCCGCCACCCATAGGATCGCCGCCAAAAGGTCCCCACCACGGAGTCCCATTTCTCCGCCTCGCCGCGCAGCGCTACGCGTTCCGGCAGGACAAAAATCAGCTGGTAAATCGCCACCGGGAACTGGATGTAAAAGACCCAGTACAGCGCCCGGGTCACCTGATAGATCTGCGATTCCCGACAGAATCCCAGCAGCAGGCAGAGCATCACCAGCGACAGTCCAATCTCGTTCTTGAACCCGATAAGGGTAATCAGCGCCCCGCCCTGAAAGAGGGTCGAAATACCGGACAGCACGATAAAGGCGCCATACAGCGTCAGGATAATCGTCTCCTGGGCATCCATCCGCACGGGTTCATCGCGGCTCTGCAGCACCAGAAAACCGGCCATGATCAGCGTCATGACAAAGGGCAGCCACAGCACCGCCAGCTCCCCCGTGAAATACTGCACCAGCCCGCAGAAGATCAGGGTCAGCAGCGCGAGGCTTTGTAAATAATGTCCGGTATTAAGATTCATGATGTCACTGACCCGTTTTTCAGAATGTCGGCGCGCTTGTTCACCTTCAGGTAGATAAAGGCGTAGCGGATAAACGTCAGAATCGAAAATAAGATGATGGAGGTCGCGTAGTCATTGTAGAAATAGGGCACAACGACGAAAGCGATCACCACGATCGCCAGTTGCTCAAGCTGGATCCGCAGGAAATAGCGGTGCGAGCCGAAGATCAGCTCTATGACCGTCAGCGGACAGACCGCCAGCGCCGGGAACAGGTACGGCAGCATATAGCGCGAGGTTGGCACGGAGGCGATCCACTCCTCGCTGAACCCAGATTCATCACAATCGGGTAGAAGATAAACACGCCCAGCGTGCAGATCACACCCAGCACCAGCAGCAGCAGACGGACCTTTGTGTACTCTTCGTAATTGAAGACGTTGTTTCTGAAATCAATCGACCATTTCGAGAAGATAGTATTGCGCACCGCATTGCCGACAATCACCACCGGGGCCAGACAGAAACGGCTGACCACCGAAAAGTAACCCGCCGTTAAGGCCGAGAACCAGAAGTTGATCAGCATAATCGGCAGATTGTTGTTCGCCATCGCCAGCACTTCGGCACTGCCCACCTTCGTGACGTGATGAATATTTTTTTTCAGAAACGCCAGATTACTGGAGAGCCGCAGGTGATGCAGGGGTGATGGAGCGAATATCAAAGGCCCGCAGGATGCAGGCGCTGGTCAGCGCCATCATCAGGATCGCCCACATCCAGTAAAAAGCCATCACCTGGCGGGTGAGCAGGACCGACACCACCACCACGACCGAGACGGAAATGCGCTGCACCACCAGAAAACGGAAGTTTGCCGTGCGCAGCGACAGGTTTTCTGCCACCAGCACCCAGGTATTCGAGAGCGTAAGCAGATAAAGAAACAGCATATTCTGATGAAACAACCAGCCCGTCAGCACGGCATAGGGAACAGCAATCGTCAGGCTTTGCAGAAGACAAAACACCACGTTCTGCGCCAGCTCGTCATCCTGCTGCCGGGGAATCAACAGCTGCGAGGCAAAGGTACACACCTGTGCCCCGATCAGGGCGATACTGTAGTTGAGCGCGTAAAGCCCCACTTCGCCAAGATCGTACTTATGCGAAATGAGCCAGATCGACAGGGCGCCAATCAGTTGTGAAATAACTGATGAGCCCGCGATCGTGGAGGCGCTCCTGAGTAAACTCATGCCCGGCCTGTGTTATTCATCAGTTCATGGGTATGGTAATTAAGTGAACGCAGCCCCTCTTTGCTCTCCAGATTTTTATCCACCACCTGATTCAGCACCCCGCCAATGACCACGCAGCGATCGCTGGCCCACTTTATCAACGGCTTGTGCGAGGGTGTCGGCACGGTTCTGGCCCGCTTTCAGAACGAAGAGCAGCCCGTCCGTCACCTGGCTCACCAGCTGCACCTCCTGACTCTGGTTAACCGCGGCCGCATCAATGATGATGCGCTGATAACGGCTGCGCAGCGTATCGAGCAGCGGTTTCAGGCGTTCAGGCGACAGCAGCAGCAGCGCGGAGACCGGGGTATTACCGCGCGGCAGGAAGTCGAGCTTATCGTTAACCTTCACCAGGACCGTGTCAGTGTCGCCCTCACCGCGTAGCACTTCTGCCACGCCCGGTGCTTTCGGGGAGGCCAGCTCGCCCGACAGTCCGTCATTGTTGAAGAAGTCCATATCGATAAGCAGGGTTTTCTGATCGAAGCTAAAGGAGTTCGCCAGCAGGTTCGCCAGCAGTGACCGCCCCTCGCCCGCTTCCGCCGACGTCACGGCGATGACCTGCAACGGATGGCTGTTCAGCATGATCTGCGTGCGTATGCTATGAATGATGTCGGCATTCAGCGGATCGCTGGTCATCAGGTCGCGGATTTTGCCCCGTCCTCCCACGCCTTTGAAACGGCGGATTTCACCCAGCGGCATGAGGTTAAGCCGTTTCTGCATCTGGCTGAGGGTATTCACTGACCGATCCGTCGCGGCTTTCACCATGATGTACATCACGTAGAAGAGCATCACCAGCAGCACGATCATCAGCATCAGCAGCGGTTTGTTCGGCTTCACTGGACGCGCGGCGGGCACGGCCGGATCGTAGATCTCCGCGTCGGCATCGGTATAGGTGCCCGGCAGCGTCAGCTCCTGCGTACGCTGGTAGATCACCTTGTACATCTCTTCCGTTTTATCCAGCGCCAGCTTCAGCTCGTTGTAGCCATCACGCTTCATCGACAGCCTCTGGAAGTTCGCTCTCTGTTCATCCAGCTGCTTCTGGTAATTTTTTTCATCCGCCAGCGCCGCTTCGTAGTTCTGGCGTAATCCGGCCTGCTGTTCTCGCAGCGTCATCGCCGTTTGCGCCTGGATTGCGCTGATACGCGCCCGCGCCTGGATCACTTTGTCGTGCTGTGGCCCGTACGTTTTCTCCAGTTGAGAAAGCTCGCTGTTTGCCTGGATCAACGCAATGCGTAAATCCTGGATCTGGGCATGATTTGAAATCGACGGCAGCGAGATGACGTTACCGCTACCGGAACGCACTTCGTTATAGAGAGATTCCGCGGCTACCCGGCGTTCGGTAGCATTCGCCAGCCGGTTAGTGACAATACCCATCTGTTCGGTTTCAAAACCGTCAACGCCACGGAAGGTCAGTAACCCCGCTTTTGCCAGATAGTTATCCAGCGCCGTTTTTTGGCTGGATCATCTGCTCCTTGAGCAGCGCTAGCTTGTGCTGGGTATCTTCGCTGGCCTGCCGCGTTTTCTCTTGCTTCAGCCCTAAGCTGTAACTGATAAAGGATTCGGCCACCCCGTTAGCTATGTCTGCCGACAGCTGCGGCGAGGTTGACTCATACGAGACGGTGGCCAGATGGGTGGTACGCACGCTGTTAATGGTGAGGTTTTTGTTCAGCGTCTTCAGCGCATTTTCGATCCGCTGCTGCTCGTTCTCTTTCCCCGCTGCGCCGTCGTCGTTACCGTTGAACGCTGGATTTTGGTCCAGCTTCATGGTGCGAACCGCCTGCTCCAGCACAACGCGCGACTGCATCAGCGCGTTTTGGGTTTCGTAATAACCATTACGGGTTGAGTCGTACCCCTCTACCTTCTGGAAAGGGGTCACATTGTCGGGCTGGGCTTTGAGCAGGACCGTGGCAGTAGAGACATATTTTGACGGCATTAAACTCATTAGTGGCCAGGCAATCGCCCCGGCAATGATGCCGGAGAGAAGGATTTTCCAGGAGTTCTTTTTAATTTCACTGGCAAATCTGGAGATATCGATAGCGCTTTCTCGTTTTTTGCCATTTTCCACTATTGATAGTTTCATGGTCAGAAGAACCCTATGCCAATAATTACGAGATCACCGGGGAGCACGGAGTGAGTCACATCAACATTTTCGAGTAACTCGCCAGTGGATGATTGTCGAATACTGAGATCGCTGCGGTCTGCACGGTCGGTATATCCCCCGCCTAACGCAATCGCTTTTTCCACGGTCAGCCCCGGTTCATAGGCATAACCATTAGGATTCTCGATCTCACCAGAGATATAGAATTTGCGGAATTCAGCAATATTCACCGTCACCATGGGATTGAGCACAAACCCTTTTTGCAGGCGTTGCGTAATCTCTGCATCGACCTGACTGGCGGTTTTGCCCTTTAATTCCAGCTTGCCAATATAGGGGTAATTAATAGCCCCACTATTATCAAGTACTACTTTCATGGTCAGGTCAGGTTGACCGGCAACGTTAATGTTGACGGTATCACCGGCCCCGAGTAAATAATTTGCTGTATCAACCACGCTATTGTCCATTAGCGTCGGCTGCGTTGATTTGCAGCCGGCGAAAACAATGCTGAGGAGTAAAAATGCGCACAGTTTCATTATTTTCATTTTAAATCTGAACCTTAGCTGTAAGCATAATCAAAGATTGATCATAGCCCAACGTTTCGGTCACTACGCGATCGTCGTTGGGGCCGATGGTAAAGGTATCTGTATCTTTATTAGACTTAAGCGTATCAAGATGATATTCCACACCAAAGTTAATCGATGGTGTGAGGTCATAACCTACGATAAAAGAAAACACGCCATTCTTGTCGTGACGATCTTTGTCCTGATCTTTGTAGTCTTCCGTGATGTATGCATAATCAAGCAACGTCGTTAAGCGGTCATTCATCCAGAGATGTTTGTAGGAGACGCCGTATTCCGTCACTAAATTATATCCGCCAGCTTCGGAGGGATCTTTAATACTTTGGGATGTTCTTAACGTAAAAATTGACTGTTGAAGAGGTCGCCACTCACCCAGAATATCCCAGTTAATCCCATTGAAATCCTTCGAACCGGGGTTATTTTCAAACGTTTTATAGAGCCACGACACGTTTGCATCGACGTTTGTTTTGCCCGTTACTTGCGACTGAACCCCATAACGCAAATAATATTCATTACTGTCTTTTTCTGACGCATGGCCATAACGAAACTGGTTGGTAATAAAACTATAGCGAAAACGCGTCTTAGATGTGTACTGATCGAAAATTTCTGCAATGAGGGTATTTTCGTCCCACTCCTGCTCCCTGATATATTGCGCGAAGTCCTCATCCTTGCTTTCAACCTGGCCGGTATTGCCAAAGGTCCACTCACGGTGCATCAGCGCCAGGTCAGCCCGTCCACGTCCGTTCGGCGCGCCATAACTATAGCGTAGCTCGCTGTTAAACAGATTGGTGGTTAAGGGTGACGTGACGCCAAATTGCCGGAATTGTTCAGGGAGGAACCCCTCCGTCACACCACGCCCGCGCTCCTCATGGCCGAGCGAATCTTCCAGTTTCAGGCTCAGGCCGTGCATCAGACCAAAACGCCAGTCCCCGTTAAAGCGGAAAACGTGATCGTCATAATCGTCCGTAGAATCGCTGGAGTAGTGACGATAATCCCCGGAGTACATCAACAGATACTTATCCTGGCCCCGCTCGCCGTTCAGGCTTATAACGGGCTTCAGCCCCTGAAAGTCGGAGCCTTTGGCGTCGCTATCGTGATGCTGGAAGGTCACGTTATCGTTATGCCCATAATCCACACCCACGTGGCTTTGAAAGTCGATGCCTGCCCAGCCAATGTGTGATTTTGGTGTTAAATCTGCCAGAGCGACCGGAGACGCTATAACCCCAGCGATAATAATAATTTTTAGTATGCATTCTTACCGACAAATCCCTTAAAAATGGTTTTAATGATGATTTTTATATCTAAACCAAAAGGACCAGTTCTGAATATATTCAATGTCGTACTGGACTCGCTTTTCCATTTTATATAGCGCATCAATTTCGCCACGATAGCCATTAATTTGCGCTAAACCTGTGATCCCAGGCTTTACTTTGTGGCGAATCATGTAATTTTTCGACTTGCTTACGGTAAAGCTCATTGTGCGCCACGGCGTGCGGTCGTGGACCGACAATAGACATATTCCCCTGTATCACATTAATGAACTGCGGCAGTTCATCCAGAGATGTCCGACGTAAGAATGCGCCAAAGCGGGTGACGCGAGGGTCGTCTCGTGTCGCCTGAACCACCTTGTCGGTGTTTTCCATCACCTTCATCGTCCGAAACTTCCAGACTTTAATCTTCTGCCCGCTCAGGCCATAGCGATCCTGTTTGAAGAAAACAGGCCCACGTGAAGTGAGTTTGATACCGATGGCAATAGCGATCATTAACACGACAATCATTACCATAATCACGCTGCCCAAAACCAGATCTTCTGCGCGTTTAATAATCGATCCACCGCCATCCAGCGGGGAGGTAAAGATGGCCGATGGTCTGCAGGTTGTGGATGGAACGGATCTGGGAGGTGTTGGTGCTGTAGGCGTAAAAGTCCGGCACGATATAGGTATCCACGGTGGTGTCGGACATCATCGCCAGAAAATGGCGGATGCGCTCCAGCGCCACCATCGGCAGGGCAATATAGATTTTCATCGACTCTGCCAGCATTGGCTTCTTCAACCAGCTTGATCACCGTTCCGTTATAGGGGCTGGTAATTTTGGTGGCCAGCTCGCCCAGACGCTCCGGGCCGCGTTCATCGTAGAAGGCAAGCTCCAGCTGGACGTCGGCATACTCCCAGGCGCAGCGGCCCGCTCCGCCGCCAGGCCGTTATCGGTAATCCCGATGATTGCCACCCTTATTTTCTTTTTTGCTGACAGCTTGAAAATAATCAGACGAACCACGTACAGGAAAATGACCGGTGAGGCATACCAGAGCGGCATGGCAGGAATATTGCGCACATCGATAAAGCTGACGTAGCCCAGGGCGTATAATTTCGCGACCAGCAGGACGCACCATGCCGATAAAAAAGAATGGCAAAAAAAGCCGTCAAAAACAGACCGTCTTTGGTTGCGCAACTTATTGTTTTTAGGTCGATAAAGATAGCACTGCGTATATTCACCAAACAGCAAAAAGGCGGTCGAGTACAATAAGCTGATCAGAATTACAGTATCGAACGACTCCATTTCCAATACCCATCCACTCAGGATTAAATTAAATTAATTGAGAAGAAATCAATTAATTTAATGAATACTGAAGTTAACTTCCATGGGTGATCTTTTGCGAATTTCTCAGCATGTCCAGACCTACTTAGAATGAGTCTCGGTATTATTTTTTTGTGCTGTGGCACCAAGGGATATATTTAAAAAAGGTAAAATGCCGTTTCGGGGAAAGAGCAGTCACCGAAAAGAGGCAGCATTTCAGACGATGGCTGCGTAAACAACTAGATGGGGTGTAAAACTCAGCATACATACCCCTTATAAAGAAGAAAGCGCCGATTTTATAGAGACATCCGCTTATATACAGCGTAAGCACTATTCAATAAAACCGCCAATAAACTTTCGTTGTATTCCATTTGGGGTATGAAAAAAAAACCCGGCGGGCGCCGGGTTTTTTATTTACTCATTAATGCGGGGATGTTGATCGACCAGCCGGCTACGCTTCGCCTGTAGCTCGGCAATTTCAGCATCGATATCTTCTATCTTCTGCTCAATGTTGTCGTGGTGCTCACGCAGGATCTCTTTGGCTTCCTGAAGGTCAGACGCGGCAGGCGTCGCCCCTTTCAGCGGCAGGTTCGCCGTCTCTTTCATGTAAAGGCCGGTAATCAGGCCAATCACTGCAATGACCATGAGATAGTAGGCAGGCATCATCAGGTTCTGGGGTGCTCTCTACCAGCGAGGCCGCCAGCGTCGGCGTCAGGCCGGCAATCAGTACCGAGATGTTAAAGGCTGCCGCCAGGGCGCTGTAACGGATGTGCGTCGGGAACATCGCTGGCAGCGTCGAGGCCATCACACCAATAAAGCAGTTGAGGATCACCGCCAGCATCAGCAGACCGGCAAAAATCAGGCCGATCACATCGCTGTTAATCATTATGAAGGCCGGGATAGCCAGCACAAAGAGCGCGACACTGCCGAGGATAATGAACGGACGACGTCCGAAGCGGTCACTCAGCAGGGCCCATGATCGGCTGCACAAACAGCATCCCTACCATGATGGCGATGATGATCAGCACGCCGTGATCTTCTGAATAGTGCAGGTTATGCGACAGGTAGCTCGGCATGTAGGTCAGGAGCATGTAATAGGTCACGTTGGGTGGAAATCACCAGACCAATACAGGTCAGCAGGGCTACGCCAGTGACGGGTCGCGATCTCTTTGAACGAGACTTTTGGCCCTTCCTGCAGACCTTCGCGGTCGCCCTGCTCCAGCTTATCAACATGCTGCTGGAACGCCGGGGTCTCTTCTAACGCGTGACGCAGATAGGAGGCCAATCAGCCCCAGCGGCAGCGCCAGGGAAGAACGGAATACGCCAGCCCCAGGAGAGGAAGTTCTCTTCGCCCACCACGGTGGAGAGCAACACCACGACCCCTGCACCCAGCACGAACCCGGCAATAGAGCCGAAATCAAGCCAGCTACCCATAAAGCCGCGTTTACGGTCAGGCGAGTATTCGGCCACAAAAATGGATGCGCCGGTATATTCGCCCCCGACCGAGAAGCCCTGGGCCATCTTACACAGCAGCAGCAGAATAGGTGCCCAGATGCCGATGCTCGCATACGACGGGATCAGGCCGATACAGAAGGTACTGATCGACATAATCACAATGGTAATCGCGAGGATCCTCTGGCGGCCATACTTGTCCCCCAGCATCCCGAAGAACAGACCCCCTAGCGGGCGGGATAAGGAAGGGAACAGAGAAGGTCCCGAGGGCGGCAATCATCTGCACGCTGGGATCGGCATCAGGGAAGAAGACTTTACCCCAGTGCATAGGCCACGAAGCCGTATACACCGAAATCGAACCATTCCATCGCATTACCGAGCGAGGCGGCGGTGATCGCTTTGCGCAGCTTGCCGTCATCAATAATGGTAACGTCGCGCAGAGTGATCGGTTTTACTTTTTTCCTTTTCAGCATGGCTATCCTCGTAAATTAGCCCAGTCCTCACCACCGCACTAAAAACGCGCTCTGTGGAACCCGGGAAGCGCATCATGCGCATTCTCCTTTCTCAAGCGTAGCAGGTTTACTTACACTGACCTTTCGGAGCGGTACAACCGAACCTGTGACGCCTGTCTGGGCTGTAAAATGGAGCCAATACCCTACCAGCGTTTATATTTGTGATCAACTTCACATATATGTTTAAGGTTTTTAACGGAAGTGTCAAAACTGTAAATACCCCCAATGCGCTCTTTCTTATACCCGCCTCTGAAAATACGCTTTCAGCCGTTATTATTTGCTGTCAAATCAAAAAAAGACGACATTTTTTACAATGCATTCACAGCCATTTTAATTAGCAAGATGCACAATTCGTGTTTCCTTAAAATATGTTGATGGAGATAACTAAAACGCTGTTTTATTTTCATTGAATCATCATTCCAACGATCGCATCATAAGCGCGTCAAAACGAGTCAGGTGGCCTTCAGATGAAGGTTTAAAAAAACCAGACTGGTTATATCTGTTGTATGAACGACGAAACGCCTGACACCTTCAAGTCACAATTCGTTGAATTTATTAGATTATTAAATATCTCTTGTCCGCTGGCGATGCGTGATGAGATGTGAGGGTTAATGATGAAGATTAAAGCCACGATTGAACGCATCCCCGGAGGGATGATGCTGGTACCGCTGGTACTGGGTGCAATTTTAAATACCTTAGCACCTAATACCGGAGCCTATTTTGGTGGGGTTCACTAAAAGGCATGATTACCGGAACCGTTCCGATTCTGGCGGTATGGTTCTTCTGTATCGGCGCCTCCATTAATTTACGCGCAACGGGCATGGTATTACGTAAATCCGGCACGCTGGTTATTACTAAAATTGCCGTCGCATGGGTAGTGGCGATGATCTGCGCCATGTTTATCCCGGAAAATGGCATTCAGACCGGCTTCTTCGCGGGCCTCTCTGTACTGGGCGATTGTCTCTGCGATGGACATGACCAACGGCGGCCTCTACGCCAGCCTGATGAACCAGTACGGCACCAAAGAAGAGTCTGGCGCCTTCGTTCTGATGTCTCTGGAATCCGGCCCACTGATGACCATGCTGATCCTCGGCTCCGCCGGTCTGGCCTCCTTTGAACCGCACCACTTTGTCGGTGCCATCCTGCCGTTCCTGATCGGTTTTGCCCTCGGCAACCTTGACCACGATCTGCGCGACTTCTTCAGCAAAGCGACGCCGGTGCTGATCCCGTTCTTCGGTTTCGCGCTGGGTAACACCATCAACCTGAACGTGATTCTGGATACCGGCCTGCTGGGTATCGTGCTGGGTGTGGCCGGTTATTCATTATCACCGGTATTCCGCTGATTATTGCCGACCGTGTTATCGGTGGAGGGAATGGTACTGCGGGTGTCGCCGCCTCTTCCGCAGCGGGTGCTGCCGTGGCGAACCCGGTTATTATCGCCCAGATTAACCCGGCGTTCGAACCGGTAGCCGCCATCCGCCACTGCGCTGGTTGCCGCCAGCGTCATCGTTGACGGCGATTCTGGTACCAATTATCACCGCGCTGGTATGCCAAACGCTTTGGGTCAGGTTCCGGCGAAAGCCGAGGAACAGCAAGTAGTTGAATCTCTGCCACCACTAAGATGTAAGCCCTCCCCACAAGGAGGGTTTTGCATTTAAAGCAGTGCAGTGCCTTCAGAACAATAAATGCCTTAACAGCGGCTCCCTGGTCCGGCTGAAAATTGCCGAAGCGTTTCCGGAAGGCCGGGGCGAGGCGCAGGGACGCGCCGAGAGGGCATAGCCTGCATGGATGCAGGCTGGTGCCCGACCCGAAAGCCTGAAGGAATAAGCTGAGGACAAAATTGCCGGGAGCAATTTTGAACAGCGCCTGCGCTGGCCCCGTAGGGGTGAGCCCCAGGGATGGGGCGAATATTCCGCGAAGCGGCGATTTTCTTTGCCGGGAGCCCGGGTCGCCAGGGTGGTGGCGATTGAGCCACCCTGGCACGTTCACCGGTTCCGTATTAACAGAGAAGCAATGGACTGGAAGTGAACGGAACAACCACCGGTGCAGCATATTTCCCTCACCCTAACCCTCTCCCCAAAGGGGAGAGGGAATCAACTACTCCCAAACACCTCTTCCACCATCGCTTTTGCCAGCCTTGCCGCCGAACAGAGTCTCGGCATGCCCAACGCCACATTCTGCCAGCTCTGCGTCACCGACCAGCACACCGGATGCCGGTCGGCATCACACCAGTCCCCCAGCCAGCCAAGCATATCTTTATGGTCGATAATCCCCGGCGTACTGGGTGTGGTCAGCCACTGGTGATAAAAATGACGGGTCGTGGGGGCCGCATTGATCCCCTGCGCCAGGTAGTTGGCCACCATGCTGCGCAGGTTGTCTTTGAGCATGGCGCTGACATCCGCATTCGCCAGCCGACAGGCGTCACCGAATGCCCCCCAGCGCAGCTCTTCCAGCACCACATAGCCGCGCCCCGGCCAGCGACCCAGCCGTCATAGTGTCCGGCCCGCCAGCGGGTAAAAATCTGTTCGCTATGAACGCCAGCCTGCACCGTTAACCCGCGCTGGGTTAACGCCTTCTCTTTAAACTGCGCGCGTTGATGGAAATGGGCAGAGAGGATTTCGTACTGATGCACCAGGCCAATGGCGGGTTGATTGCGCAGGCTGGCCTGCTGGCGCATCGTATTCAGCGCCTGGGTCATGCGGGTCAGCGCCAGATGGCCGGGATCAACCATGCCCGCCAGCTTCTCCGCTAGCCCGAGTCGCAGCACAGCATTTTCGCTGAACATTCCCCCCATCGCCCACTGACGAAGCTGAGCCTGCGCCATGATCTCCTGAGTTAAACGTTCACGAAAGTGCTGCTGTTGCGACCCACAGAGGCGTGACGCTGCGCGTCAGCCCCTGCACCAGGTCGACCATAAATTTAGGATGTATGCATTCCAGCGTCCGTCCGGGACCGTCCAGTAATTGTTTTGTCATGGTTGCTCTGCCGCGAATAGCGTTTGAATATCATCGCGTAAACAGTCGGGTATCTTCCTGAATCCACGTCGCAGTCGTAATACATTGCTGCAACAGCTGGCTGAGCGCGCGTGTGGCATGCTCATTTTGCTGGCGCACCGCGAGGCTATCACGCAAGCTTTCCTGTAACCCTGCAAGGCATAACGAGAATTCTGCGAAGAATGTCGCCATACCCGCTGTAACAGAGACATCGACCTGGGCGGACAAAGCTTTACGGATTTGTTCACAAAAGTGATCAATATGCTGATTAAATTTCTCATGAAGCTGTGACACGTTAATAACATACCGCGTTCGCGTCATCACGTAATCTTCCCAGCCCCAGCCCGGATTGTTCAACCAGCGGGAGACCGTCTCGCGCAGCGCGCTGCCAGCGCCCTGGGACTGACCGGCAGGCTCACTCTCCTCGGCGATGGCATCGCTGAACAACCCGCGGGTATTGAAGTTAAGCTGGCTGGCCTGAAACGCCGGGAAGCTGATCCGCGCGCGGAAACCGGCATGGCTCAACTCCTCTTTAATGCGCGTTTCAATCGGCGCATGGCGTCGTTCAGCGCCCGCGCCAGCGTAGACTCCAGCTGGTCGAAACGCAGCGCCAGTTCACGACCGATTTTTGCCTGCGCATCCAGCATGATCAGCTCACAGGCGGAGCGGATTTTGCTCAACAGGATTTGCGCCTGGCCTTCATCCTCCAGCACCAGCTGGCCGGGCGTCGCCGCGGCATCAGCACGCTGCTTATGCGGGTCAAACCCCGCCAGGTCGAGCATATTATCGGGATCGAAGACATGTCCGATGGCGCGCTTGATCTCGCTCTGCTGGGCGGCGAAAAACAGATCTGTCGCGCTCAGGGCCTGACTCACCTCATGCCGCACCTCATCACTCACCGATGCCTGGCGGGAGTGCAGCAGCGCCATGTCATCTTCCAGACGGGTAATATTGTGCTGCAACTCATCGAAGGCCACCGTCAGCCCCTGATAGCGGAAATCCAGGTACTCGCGGGCGTTCTGGGCGTAGTTCAGCAGCTTATGTGACGCGGAGCGTAACGCATACAGCGAGGCGTTGGCGTAAGCGGCATAGATCAAACTTGCGGATCGGCTGCTCAAACAGGGAGTCTTCCCACAACAGATCGGCAGAGTGGCGGCAGGTGTTCAATATCATCCAGATCGGCGGTCCGCCAGCGGCGACCCAGCGCGGCTTCGGCAAAGTCCTGCACCCAGCGCTGCTCCTGGTGGTCAGGCAATTTACCGTGCAGCGCCAGTTCGTGACGCGCCCGGTTCGCCAGGTATCCCCACATCGACGACACCGGGAAGATCTGGCCCGGGGAGATATGGCCCTTCATCAGGGTGCCGGAGATCATCGCCCGCACCTGCTCTTCATCATCGCTGTTGCGGTCTTTCTGATCGAACTTATTGACCAGCGCGTACAGCGGCACCGATTTCCCGACGGCGGAAATCGCCAGCCGCACCTCGGCGTCCGAAATCGACTTCAGTTGGGTATAGTCCATCACCGCCAGCACCGCCGACGCGCGGGCGAGCTGCTCGGTGAGCATTTTTTGCAGATGCGGCTGCCCCGGCCTCGTTCGGCCCTGGGGTATCCAGCAGGGGTTAATTGCCCCAGATGAGCATCCAGCCCGGCCAGGTGCACAAATTCCACCTCAATAACCGGGATATTTTCGATCGCGGCATAGGCCGGGAACGGAAAATCGGTGCCCAGCGCCTGAGAAAGCCGGACTAAATCGTTCAGGTTTTTTAAACAATTAAATATCGGCTGCGCGCCTAAATAATGTTTTTCAAATGCCTCACCCGTTTCAATACGCCCAAGTAGCGCATTCATATCTTTATCAATTTCTAACTGTTGCGCCAGCTTGCCGCGATCGTAATTGGCGAGCTTTTTTTTGCATTTGCTTTATTAATGTATCAATAGGCGCAACGTGAGAAAAATGCAGCACCGGCTCTTTCTGGCCAGGCGTATGGCGGATCAGCGTCGGCAACGCAGTCATCGGGCGATTGCGATTAGGTAACACTTCCGTGCCCACGATGGCGTTAATGGTGGTGGACTTTCCGGCCTTCATGGTGCCCACGATCGCCAGCACCATCTCCAGGCGGGTAATTTTGCGCAGCTCATTATTCAGCATCGACTGCTGCGCCTCTAAGCCACGGGTACTAAAATGCAGAGGTAAAACATTGCTGGTTTCGCCGGTAAGGGCCGACGTGGCGTTATCCAGCATCGCAGCAGGCATGGTGCTTAGTGCCTCAAGATTCTGCAAGGAGAGTTGCAGCAGCCTTTCGGCTTCCTGGCTCAATTCAAATATTGTTTGTGTGTGCATACTAAAGCCTTCCCTAACACAAATTTTATATAACCGAATTGTTTTTAAGAATGAAGGATCGGCTTATATGATTACGTGTTGTAAATATGTTCGAAGCCATATAATTCTGTAGCAACAGTGAAAATATATTCTTTTAACGGTTAACGCAGCGAAGTACGCTCCTTCGGTCAGGGAAACCGAAAGATTAAGAGCGTAGCTCAATTTTTAAAAAACGTCAGGAAAAACCATGGTTTGTTACCCACCAAAAATGAGGGGCAAAACATCCCTTGCAGACCGGGGATGGCTATTAAAGCAAGTAAGTTAAATATCATTAGCGCCTTAACCTTATCTGAAATAGCACGGCGTATCAATTTGCCGCAATAAAATATTGTCGCTTTTAATCAGGCGCGTTTCTCGCCTGCGTCTGACCGCTAGCATCGCCTGAGTCACTGACAAAGGGTGTCATTGAAAAGACTTTTTTTCGTCAAAAGCGAAAAATAATGTCACCGACAACAGTAAGGACATGCGTTATACTTGCCGCCTTTTTCGACAACCTGTCGGTTTTTGGCGGGCCTGATTGCCGCCGGTTCGCACTATTTGAGGAGAACACCATGTCACTGCCACACTGCCCTAAATGCAATTCTGAATATACCTACGAAGATAACGGTATGTTCATTTGCCCGGAATGCGCTTACGAATGGAACAACGCAGAACCTGCGCAAGAGAGCGATGAGCTGATCGTTAAAGATGCCAACGGCAATCTGCTGGCCGACGGCGATAACGTCACCGTCATTAAAGATCTGAAGGTCAAAGGCAGTTCGTCGATGCTGAAGATCGGCACCAAAGTAAAAGGCATCCGCCTGGTTGAAGGCGACCACAACATCGACTGCAAAATTGACGGTTTTGGCCCAATGAAGCTGAAATCCGAGTTCGTGAAAAAGAACTGATCCCTCTTTTGTCGGCCCGGCAAGCGACGCGACGCCGGGCGCTTTTGCCGGATGCGCTACGCTTATCCGGCCAACAAATACCGAACTACACTTAACGGGCTTCTCTTTACCTGAGGTAACGATTATGCCGTTAAGTCCCTACATCTCGTTCGCCGGTAACTGCGAAGAGGCTACCGCCTTCTATCAGCAGGCCGTCGGCGCTGAACTCCTCTATAAAATCACCTTCGGCGAAATGCCCAAAGACGACAATAGCGAAGAGGGCTGTCCGTCCGGCATGTCCTTCCCGGACTCCGCTATCGCCCACTCCAACGTCCGCATCGCCGGCAGCGACATCATGATGAGCGACGGTACGCTCAGCGGTAATGCCACCTACTCCGGCTTTACGCTGGTGCTCGACACCCAGGATGTCGCCGAAGGCAAGCGCTGGTTCGATAACCTGGCCGCAGGCGGCAACATTGACATGGCCTGGCAGGAGATCTTCTGGGCGCACGGCTTCGGCAAAGTGACCGATAAATACGGCGTACCCTGGATGATCAACGTCGTTAAACAGCCCTAATCCCGACGGCGGGCGCTCGCGCTCGCCTGTCATCGCTTTCACGCCAACTCTTCAAATCCTTGCAACCAACACTTAACCTAAACGTCACATAGATCCGCCAGCATGAGGCCACATTTGAATCGAGGCCTCATCCATGCAAACCGTCATCCGCGTCGAGAAACTGAGCAAGACCTTCCATCACAATAAGGCCCTGCATGCCGTTGATCTGACCGTCCAGCAGGGCGAAATGGTAGCGCTGCTGGGGCCATCCGGTTCAGGTAAATCGACCCTTCTGCGCCACTTAAGCGGCCTTATCACCTGCGATAAAACATCAGACAGCCACGTGGAGCTGCTGGGCAATACCGTGCAGCGCGCGGGCCGTCTGGCGAGCGATATCCGTAAAAGCCGCGCGCAGACCGGCTACATCTTCCAGCAGTTCAACCTCGTGAACCGCCTGACGGTGCTGGAAAACGTGCTGATCGGCGCGCTCGGCAGCACCCATTCTGGCGCACCTGCCTGCGCTGGTTCTCCCCCGCGCAAAAACAGGAAGCGCTGCAGGCGCTGACCCGCGTCGGGATGGCCCACTTCGCCCACCAGCGCGTCTCCACCCTGTCCGGTGGACAACAGCAGCGCGTGGCGATTGCCCGGGCGCTGATGCAGAAAGCCAAAATCATTCTCGCCGATGAGCCGATTGCCTCGCTGGATTCCCGAGTCGGCCCGCATCGTGATGGAAACCCTGCACGACATTAACCAGAAAGACGGCATCACCATCGTGGTGACGCTGCATCAGGTGGATTACGCCCTGCGCTACTGCGAGCGCATCGTCGCCCTGCGACAGGGGCATGTGTTCTTTGATGGTGCCAGCCATCAGTTTGATAACGACCGTTTTGACCATCTCTACCGCAGCATTACTTGCGTCGAAGAGAACGCGCAGGCTGCGTAACGAAACCCGAAAAGACCAGGCTGGCAAGTGAAATAGCCTGGAACAATGTCAACGTGAGGAATATAGATGAGCTACAAAGCCGTTGCCGCGCTGGCCTTTACCAGCCTGTTCAGCCTCAGCACCCTGGTGAGCCCTGCGTTTGCACAGGAGCAAGAAAAGGCGCTGAACTTTGGCATCATTTCGACGGAATCACAGCAGAACCTGAAGCCGCAGTGGGAACCCTTCCTGAAAGACATGGAAAGCAAACTGGGGATCAAAGTGAACGCCTTCTTCGCCCCGGACTATGCGGGCATCATCCAGGGAATGCGCTTTAACAAAGTCGATATCGCCTGGTACGGCAACCTCTCGGCGATGGAAGCCGTGGATCGCGCTAACGGCCAGGTCTTTGCCCAGACGGTAGCCGCCGACGGCTCCCCGGGTTACTGGAGCGTGCTGATCGTCAACAAAGACAGCCCGATCAACAACCTCAACGACATGCTCGCCAAACGTAAAGACCTCACCTTTGGCAACGGCGACCCGAACTCCACTTCGGGCTACCTGGTCCCGGGTTATTACGTCTTCGCCAAAAACAACGTCTCCACCAGCGAATTCAAACGCACGGTCAACGCCGGGCATGAAACCAACGCCCTGGCCGTCGCCAACAAGCAGGTGGACGTTGCGACCAACAACACTGAAAACCTCGACAAGCTGAAAACCTCCGCCCCGGACAAGCTGAAAGAACTGAAGGTGATCTGGAAATCGCCACTGATCCCGGGCGACCCGATTGTGTGGCGTAAAAACCTCTCCGAAAGCACCAAGGACAAGGTGTACGACTTCTTTATGAACTACGGCAAAACCGCCGAAGAGAAGACCGTACTGGAACGCCTGGGCTGGGCACCGTTCCGCGCCTCCAGCGACCTGCAACTGGTGCCGATTCGCCAGCTGGCGCTGTTCAAGCAGATCCAGGGCGTGAAAGAGAACAAGGGCCTGAAGGACGAAGAGAAGAGCAGCAAGATGTCTGAAATTCAGGCGCAGCTGGACGATCTCGACCGTCTGACCGCCGCGCTGGGCGCGATGACCAGCGTGAATAAAGCAGTGCAGTAACACTTTTATCCCCTCACCCTGCCCTCTCCCCCCCAGGGGAGAGGGTAAAAAAGGCTCCGGGCAGTCCTTTCTCCCTGTGGGGATGGGTAAAAAAGGCACCGAGCAGTCCTCTCTCCCCTATGGGCTGAGGGTAAAAAAACCGCACCGTACAGTCCCCTCTCCCCTATGGGGAGAGGGTTAGGGTGAGGGGAAAGTACGCACGCTAATGCCTCTCCCCGGCCCTCTCCCACAAGGAGAGGAAGAACGCATAAAGGAGCCAACATGCAAACCATCACCGTCCCACCGCCGAAGCGCAGCTGGTTCTCGCTGATCAGCTGGGCCATCCTGCTGGCGGTCCTTGTTATCTCCTGGAAGGGGGCCGAAATGGCCCCGCTCACGTTGATTCAGGATTCCGGCAACATGGCGACCTTCGCCGCCGACTTCTTCCCGCCAGATTTTAGCCAGTGGCAGGACTACCTCGGCGAAATGGCCATCACCCTGCAAATCGCCGTCTGGGGAACCGCGCTGGCCGTGGTGCTCTCCATTCCTTTGGCCTGATGAGTGCCGACAACATCGTGCCCTGGTGGATCTACCAGCCGGTGCGTCGCCTGATGGACGCCTGCCGCGCCATCAACGAAATGGTCTTTGCGATGCTGTTCGTCGTCGCCGTTGGTCTCGGCCGTTCGCCGGGGTGCTGGCGCTGTTCATCCACACCACCGGCGTGCTCTCCAAGCTGCTCTCCGAGGCGGTGGAAGCCATTGAGCCAGGCCCGGTCGAAGGCATTCGCGCTACCGGGGCCAACAAGCTGGAGGAGATCCTCTACGGCGTCCTGCCGCAGGTGATGCCGCTGCTCATCTCCTACTCCCTCTACCGCTTTGAGTCCAACGTTCGCTCCGCCACGGTGGTGGGCATGGTCGGCGCTGGCGGGATTGGCGTCACCCTGTGGGAAGCGATTCGCGGTTTCCAGTTCCAGCAAACCTGTGCCCTGATGGTGCTCATTATCATCACGGTCAGCCTGCTGGATTTCCTTTCTCCAACGTTTGCGTAAGCACTTCATCTGAGAAGCGAGGCTTTGATTTGTATGCACTTATCCAGACATCCGACCAGTTACCCGACCCGCTGGCAAGAGATTGCGGCAAAACTCGAAGTGGAGCTGCGTACCCATTTACCGCTGCGGGGACTACCTCCCCGCCGAGCAGCAGCTGGCCGACCGCTATGAAGTGAATCGTCATACCCTACGCCGCGCTATCGATCAGCTGGTCGAGCGCGGCTGGGTGCAGCGTCGTCAGGGGGTAGGCGTGCTGGTGCTGATGCGCCCGTTCGACTACCCGCTCAACGCCCAGGCACGCTTCAGCCAGAACCTGCTGGATCAGGGCAGTCACCCACCAGCGAAAAATTGCTCTCGGTGCTGCGTCCGGCCTCCAGCCACGTCGCCGATGCGCTGGGGATCAAGGAGGGCGATAACGTGATCCACCTACGCACCCTGCGCCGGGTGAACGGCGTGGCGGTATGCCAGATCGACCACTACTTCGCGGATATGGCCCTCTGGCCGGTGCTGCAAAACTTCTCCAGCGGCTCGCTGCACGACTTTCTGTTCGAGGCCACCGGTATCGCCCTGAAACGCACCCAGACGCGCATCAGCGCCCGCCGCGCGCAGGCCAAAGAGAGCAAGGTGCTGGAAATTCCTAACATGGCCCCCCTGCTCTGCGTGCGCACCCTCAACCACCGTGACGGCGAGATCGACGCGACGGAGTACTCCGTCAGCCTGACCCGCGCCGACATGATTGAATTCACCATGGAGCACTGAATGCATTTCGATACCTCCACCCGCCAGCACTGGATGGCCGTGCTGGCCCACAGCCAGCCTGCGGCGTTACAGGCCCGTCTTTCGGCGCTCAACCTGACGCCGGACTACGAACTCATCCGCGCCCCGGAAATCGGGCTGGTGCAGATCCAGGCGCGGATGGGCGGCACCGGAGCGCGCTACTTTGCCGGTGACGCCACCCTGACCCGTGCCGTGGTGCGCCTCGCCAGCGGCACGCTCGGCTACAGCTATTCGCTCGGGCGCAACAAACCGCATGCCGAGCAGTGCGCTGTTGTGGATGCCCTGTTGCAGGAAGCGCCCCACTTCCAGACCTTGATGGAAACCCTTATTGCCCCGCTGGAAGCCGACCGCGCCGCACGCCTTGCCGCGCGTCAGGCCGAGGTGAACACCAGCCGGGTCGACTTCTTTACGCTCGTTCGCGGAGATAACGCATGACCCTTCAACCCGCTTTTACCCTTGCCGTGCAGGATGCCCAACACAGTTTTCGCCGTCTGCTGAAAGCGATGAGCGAACCGGGGGTGATCGTCTCCCTGCACCAGTTAAAACACGGCTGGCAGCCGCTGAACCTCGCCACCACCAGCGTGCTACTGACGCTGGCCGACAACGATACCCCGGTCTGGCTGTCGGGCGCGGTAAGTAACGATATCGTCAGCTCGAACCTGCGTTTTCACACCAGCGCCCCGCTGGTGGATCAACCCCAGCTGGCGGTGTTCGCCGTCGCCGACGAGCAGATCGGCCACGAGCAGCTTAACGCCCTGAGCGAAGGCAGCGCCGTGGCACCGGAGACCAGCGCCACCCTGATTTTGCAGGTGCCGAGCCTGAGCGGTGGCCGCATGTTGCGCCTGACCGGCGCCGGGATCGCCGAGGAGCGGATGGTCGCCCCGCAATTGCCGGAGTGCATTATTCATGAGCTGACCGAGCGCCCGCACCCGTTCCCGCTGGGGATCGACCTGCTGTTAACCTGCGGCGAACGCCTGCTGGCGATCCCGCGCACCACCCATGTGGAGGTGTGCTGATGTACGTTGCCGTCAAAGGGGGCGAGAAGGCGATCGCCGCCGCCCATGCCTTGCAGGAACACAGACGCCGGGGTGATGAGCAGCTTCCCGAGCTGAGCGTCGCCCAGATAGAACAGCAGCTCAACCTTGCCGTCGACCGGGTCATGACCGAAGGCGGCATTGCCGACCGCGAGCTGGCGGCGCTGGCGCTGAAACAGGCCAGCGGCGATAACGTCGAAGCCATCTTCCTGCTGCGCGCCTACCGCACCACGCTGGCAAAGCTGGCGGTGAGTGAGCCGCTGAATACGGCGGATATGCGCCTCGAGCGGCGCATTTCGGCGGTGTATAAAGATATCCCCGGTGGACAGCTGCTCGGCCCCACCTACGACTACACCCACCGCCTGCTCGATTTCACCCTGCTGGCGAATGGCGAAGCCCCGCAGTTGAACAGCAGCGAGGCGCAAGCCTCCGCCTCCCCGCACGTCTTTAGCCTGCTGGCAAACCAGGGGCTGGCGAAAGCAGAGGAAGATCGCGGCGACGAGCCGGACGACATCACCCGCACCCCGCCGGTCTATCCCTGCTCGCGGGCCTCGCGCCTGCAACAGTTAATGCGCGGTGACGAGGGCTATCTGCTGGCGCTGGCCTACTCCACCCAACGCGGCTACGGGCGTAACCATCCGTTCGCCGGTGAAATTCGCAGCGGCTATATCAATGTGGAGATTGTGCCGGAAGAGCTGGGATTTGCGGTGAACGTCGGCGAACTGCTGATGACAGAATGCGAAATGGTCAATGGCTTTATCGCCCCAGAGGAGGAGCCGCCGCACTTCACCCGCGGCTACGGGCTGGTATTCGGCATGGGCGAGCGCAAGGCCATGGCCATGGCGCTGGTGGATCGCGCCCTCCAGGCCCCGGACTATGACGAGAACATCAGCGGCCCGGCGCAGGACGAAGAGTTTGTGCTGGCCCACGCGGATAACGTGGAGGCCGCCGGGTTTGTCTCGCACCTTCAAGCTACCGCATTACGTCGATTTCCAGGCTGAACTGGAGCTACTGAAACGTCTGCAACGGGAGCGCAAAAATGGCTAACCTCAGCGGCTATAACTTTGCTTATCTGGATGAACAAACCAAACGCATGATCCGCCGCGCCATCCTCAAAGCGGTGGCCATTCCTGGCTATCAGGTGCCGTTCGGCGGGCGTGAAATGCCGATGCCTTACGGCTGGGGCACAGGCGGTATTCAGATCACCGCCAGCGTGATTGGCGAAGCGGACGTGCTGAAGGTCATCGACCAGGGCGCCGACGACACCACCAATGCGGTGTCGATCCGCCAGTTCTTCCAGCGTGTTACCGGGGTGAACACCACCGAGCGCACCGAAGACGCCACGCTGATCCAGACCCGCCACCGCATCCCGGAAACCCCACTCACCGAAGATCAGATTTTGATTTTCCAGGTTCCGATCCCGGAGCCGCTGCGCTTTATCGAGCCGCGCGAAACCGAAACCCGCACCATGCACGCCCTGGAAGAGTATGGCGTGATGCAGGTGAAGCTGTACGAAGACATCGCCCGCTTCGGCCATATCGCCACGACCTACGCCTACCCGGTGAAGGTCAACGGTCGCTACGTGATGGACCCCTCCCCGATCCCGAAATTCGATAACCCGAAGATGGACATGATGCCCGCATTGCAGTTGTTCGGGGCCGGACGCGAGAAGCGTATTTACGCCGTGCCGCCCTACACCCGGGTCGAGAGCCTCGACTTCGATGACCACCCGTTTACGGTGCAGGAGTGGGATGAGCCGTGCGCCATCTGCGGATCGAAACACAGCTATCTCGATGAAGTGGTACTGGATGACACGGGCAAGCGGATGTTTGTTTGCTCCGACACGGATTACTGCCGCCAACAGAGCGAGGCCCTCAGCCAATGAAACCGTTGCTTTCGGTCAATAACCTGACCCACCTTTATGCGCCGGGGAAAGGCTTCAGCGGCGTGTCGTTCGACCTGTGGCCGGGCGAAGTGCTGGGGATTGTCGGCGAGTCCGGCTCCGGCAAAACCACCCTGCTGAAGGCGATCTCCGCGCGTCTGGCCCCGCAGAACGGCGAGATTTTGTATGAAGACCAGTCGCTGTATGGCATGAGCGAGGCCGACCGCCGCCGCCTGCTGCGCACCGAGTGGGGAGTGGTGCATCAGCACCCGATGGATGGCCTGCGCCGTCAGGTGTCGGCGGGGGGCAATATCGGTGAAAGGCTGATGGCGACCGGCGCGCGACACTACGGCAACATCCGCGCCACCGCCCAGCACTGGCTGGAAGAGGTGGAAATTCCGGCCTCGCGCATCGATGACCTGCCGACCACCTTCTCCGGGGGGATGCAGCAGCGGCTGCAGATTGCCCGCAACCTGGTCACGCATCCGAAGCTGGTGTTTATGGATGAACCCACCGGTGGGCTGGACGTGTCTGTTCAGGCGCGTTTGCTGGATCTGCTGCGCGGTCTGGTGGTGGAACTGAACCTGGCCGTGGTGATTGTCACCCACGATTTAGGCGTTGCCCGCCTGCTGGCAGACCGCCTGCTGGTGATGAAGAGCGGCGAGGTGGTGGAAAGTGGGCTAACCGACCGCGTGCTCGACGATCCCCATCATCCGTACACCCAGCTGCTGGTGTCATCGGTATTGCAGAACTGATTTTTGCCGGGTGGCGGCTGTGGCTTACCCGGCAATCGGACCCAGGAACCTATTATGATCCGCGTAGAAAACGTCAGTAAAACCTTTGTGCTCCACCAGCAAAACGGCGTCCGCCTGCCGGTGCTGCAAAATGCCTCTCTGGAGTCAACAATGGCGAATGCGTGGTGCTGCACGGCCACTCCGGCAGTGGAAAATCCACGCTGCTGCGCTCCCTGTACGCCAACTATCTGCCTGACGAAGGGCACATTCATGTCCGTCACGGCGATGAATGGGTGGATCTGGTGCAGGCCCCGGCGCGCAAGGTGCGGGACGTCAGGCGCACCACCATCGGCTGGGTGAGCCAGTTTTTACGGGTCATCCCGCGCGTCCCGGCGCTCGAGGTAGTGATGCAGCCATTGCTGGATCTTGGCGTACCGCGCGAGACCTGCGCCGCCAAAGCCGCCAGCCTGCTGACGCGCCTCAACGTACCGGAGCGCCTGTGGCATCTCGCCCCTTCGACCTTTTCCGGCGGCGAGCAGCAGCGGGTAAACATCGCCCGCGGCTTTATCGTCGACTACCCGATTTTACTGCTCGATGAACCGACCGCCTCGCTGGATGCGAAAAACAGCGCGGCAGTCATTGAATTGATCGAAGAGGCCAAAGCGCGCGGCGCGGCGATCGTCGGGATCTTCCACGACGATGCAGTGCGGGATCGCGTGGCGGATCGACTGCACCCGATGGGGATCACCGCATGATCGTAAACAACGTAAAACTGGTGCTGGAAAACGAGGTCGTTGACGGCTCCATCGAGGTTCAGGACGGCGTCATTCGCGCCTTCGCCGAAACCCCGAGCCGCTCGCCACAGGCGATGGACGGCGAAGGCGGCTGGCTACTGCCGGGGCTGATTGAGCTGCACACCGACAACATGGACAAATTCTTCACCCCGCGGCCAAAGGTGGACTGGCCGGCCCACTCGGCAATGAGTAGCCACGACGGGATGATGGTCGCCAGCGGGATCACCACCGTGCTGGACGCGGTGGCGATTGGCGACGTGCGCGACGGCGGCGACCGACTGGAGAATCTGGAGAAGATGATCAACGCTGTGGAAGAGACGCAAAAACGCGGCCTCAACCGCGCCGAGCATCGTCTGCATCTGCGCTGCGAGCTGCCCCATCACACCACCCTGCCGCTGTTCGAGAAGCTGGTTGGCCGCGAGCCGGTAACCCTGGTGTCGCTGATGGATCACTCCCCGGCCAGCGCCAGTTCGCCAATATCGAGAAGTACCGCGGAATATTATCAGGGCAAGTACTCCCTCCAATGACGAACAGATGGCGCGCTACGAAGAGGAGCAACTTCAGCTTGCCGCCCCGCTGGTCGCAGCCCCAATCGCCAGGCCATTGCCGCGCTGTGCCGGAGCGCCACATCGCCCCTGGCCAGCCACGACGATGCCACGGCGGATCATGTGCTGGAGTCGCACCAGCTCGGCAGCGTGATCGCCGAATTCCCCACCACCTTTGAGGCCGCAGAAGCGTCCCGCCAGCACGGGATGAACGTCCTGATGGGTGCCCCTAACATCGTGCGCGGTGGATCGCACTCCGGCAACGTGGCGGCCAGTTCGCTGGCATCGCTCGGGCTGCTGGACATTCTCTCCTCCGATTACTACCCCGCCAGCCTGCTGGATGCGGCGTTCCGGGTGGCCGACGATACAGGCAACGGCTTTACCCTGCCGCAGGCGATCCGTCTGGTGACAAAAAACCCGGCGCAGGCTCTGAACCTGCACGATCGCGGGGTGATTGGTGAAGGCAAACGCGCGGACCTGGTGGCTGGCGCACCGCAAAGGCGAGCATATTCATATCGACCACGTCTGGCGTCAGGGAAAACGGGTGTTTCTGATGGGAAGAGTGATCTGGTTAATGGGGCCGTCCGGCTCCGTAAAGACAGTCTGCTGGCAGCATTGCGCCAGCAGACACACCCGCAGCTGCTGTAGCGCATCGCTACATTACCCGCCCCGCCAGCGCGGGGAGTGAAAACCACATCGCCCTCAGCGAGCCAGAGTTTTTTACCCGCGCAGGGGCAGCAAACTGTTTGCCCTGAGCTGGCACGCTAACGGCTATTATTATGGGGTGGGCCTGGAGATCGACCTGTGGCTACACGCGGGGTTTGACGTGGTCGTGAACGGTTCGCGCGCGCATCTTCCACAGGCGCAGGCGCGTTATGCCGGGGCGCTGCTGCCCGTCTGCCTGCAGGTGTCGCCAGACATTCTGCGCCAGCGCCTGCAACGCCGTGGCCGGGAGAACGCCAGAGAGATCGACCAGCGGCTGGAGCGCGCCGCGCGCTACACTCCGTCCCACTGCCCTGTCCTGAATAACGACGGCAGCTTGCTTCAGTCCGTCGATAACTTTCTTTCACTGATCCACCAGAAGGAGAAAAACCATGCCTGAGTGTAAGTTGCGTCCCGCCACTGCGGAGGACGTTGACGCGGTATACGGCCTGATTTGCGAACTAAAACAGGCCGAGCTGGACCAGATCGGCTTTTCACGCCGGTTTTGCGGCCAACCTGCTGGATCACAACATGCGTTACCAGTTGGCCGAACAGAATGGGCACATTATCGGCATGATCGGCCTGCATATGCAGTTTCATCTGCATCATGCCAACTGGATCGGCGAAATTCAGGAGCTGGTCGTCATGCCGCAGGCGCGGGGACTGAGGGTGGGTAGCCAGCTGCTGGCCTGGGCCGAGGAATTTGCGCGCCAGGCTGGCGCAGAGATGACGGAGCTTTCCACCAGTGTAAAGCGCCTCGACGCGCATCGCTTTTACCTTCGAGAAGGGTACACACAGAGCCATTTTCGCTTCACCAAACCGCTGTAAGGGGACGCTATGAGTCTGACCATTACGTTAACAGGCACCGGCGGTGCCCAACTGGTGGCCCGCTTTTGGCTGCGACTGTCCGGCCTGCCGTCGGGCGCGTTTGCAGGACGACTATCGCCGCCGTCCCTGTAGCGCGGTGGTCAAATTCAACGACGCGATCCACGCTGCTGGATGCGGGGATCCCCCACCTGATGGACGACTGGCCCGCGGGCAGTTTTCAGCAGTTTTTGCTCACTCACTACCATATGGATCATGTCCAGGGGCTGTTCCCGCTGCGCTGGGGCGTGGGCGCGACCATCCCGGTGTACGGCCCGCCGGACGAAGCGGGCTGCGACGATCTGTTTAAGCATCCCGGCATCCTCGACTTTAGCCATACGCTGGAGCCATTTGTGGTGTTTGAACTCCAGGGCCTGCGTGTCACGCCGCTGCCGCTCAACCATTCGAAGCTGACGTTTGGCTACCTGCTGGAGAGCGCCTACAGCCGCGTGGCCTGGCTTTCTGATACCGCCGGGCTGCCGGAGAAAACGGTGAAGTTTTTAGTTAACAACCACCCGCAGGTGATGGTGATTGACTGCAGCCACGAGCCGCGGGACGAGACGCCGCGCAACCATTGTGATTTGAATACCGTTGTTGCGTTGAACGCGGTGATCGGGTGTCCACAGGTGATCCTGACCCATATCAGCCATCAGTTTGACGTGTGGATGATGGATAACCCGCTGCCAGAGGGAATCGAGGCGGGGTATGACGGGATGACGTTAGTGCTGGACTAACTTTTTCCCTCTCCCTGCGGACTGAGGGATCCCCAGTAATTTTCCCTTACAGCAATGAAATAATCACAATATTTTAAAGGACTTACAGCGACTCCCTTGTCCGGCTGAAAATCGACGAAGCGTTTCCGGAAGGCCGGGGCGAGGCGCAGGGACGCGCCGAGAGGGCATAGCCTGCAGGGATGCAGGCTGGTGCCCGACCCGAAAGCCTGGAGGAATAAGCTGAGTGAACCGCGACGCGGCGATTTTCTTTGCCGGGAGCCGGGATTGTGAAGGGGGCGGCGGCGAGCCCCTTCACACGTTCACGGGTGACGCGGCTGGCAGAGAAGTACAGAACCTAAGGTGAACGGAACCGCCACCTGAGCCGCATGTTCCCCTCACCCCAACCCTCTCCTCAAAGGGGAGAGGGAGCCGACCGTGCCCATTTTTTATGGGGATCCCTCAATCCAACCCCTTCCACAAAGTGGAGAGGGAGCCACATTCACGGTGAAGCAGCTGGCAGAGAAGTGCAGAACCTAAGGTGAACGGAACCACCACCTGAGCCGCATGTTCCCCTCACCCCAACCCTCTCCCCAAAGGGGAGAGGGAGCCGACCGTGCCAGTATCAGAAGCGGGAGCTGACCGTGCCAGTATCAGGAGAGGGGGCCGACCGAGCCTATTTTTTGTGGGGAGCCCTCAGCCCTGCGGGAGAGGGCCGGAGTCAGGGGCATCAGGCCACACATACTTAACGATCGTAATCATCCTCTAACCGCCGTTCGTCATCTTCCAGCCGACGCCGGTCTTCATCCAACTGGCGCTGCCGCTCATCCAGACGCTGACGCCGGTCCTCAAGCTGTCTGCGGCGATCGTCATACTGTCGGCTGTCGCTTTGACGCCGCTGATCGTATCGGTCATCGTCATCATTGGTTGCGGCTGCTGTTAGGATTATAAGCGTCGTTGATCGCCTGCTGAATATTGCCAATCGCCTCATCTACGATGTCGGCATGCGCCAGCTGGCTGGTTAAAGAGAGCAAACCAAATAACAGAGCGGTGGAGTAACGTTTCATAAAGCCAGTCTCACAGCGGTTGAGCTGGCTTTACGGTAATGAACGGCAGTTAGCGCGAGTAGCGGAGGAATCTCAAATTCTGGCCGCTTTTTGCAGCGCCTGCGCCAGCTGCTCACGGGTAAAGGGTTTACGTAACAGCGCCCACGTCCGGCAGTTGCGGGTTATGCGCAGGACGCAGATCCTGACCGCTGATGAGCAGCACCGGCAGATGCGGGAAATGCTGGCGTACATGCTGAATCACCTCGGCGCCGCTCAGATTGCCGGGCAGCATTAAATCGCTGATAAACATCTCAATATCCGCAGAGGCATTCAGCATCTGCAGCGCCTGCTCGCCGGTCTCGGCCTCCAGCGTCAGGTAGCCCAACTGGTGCAGCTGTTCGCACAGCGTCTGACGGACGTCGGGTTGATCATCCAGCACCAGCACCAACGGTCGCCTGGCGGCAAGGCGATGGTTGCCCCTGCTTCCGGCGCGGGTAACGCCTGTAGGGTGGCGCGCGGCAGATGCAGCCGCACGGTGGTGCCCTGCCCGGCGCGCTTTCGATCTCCACCCGCCCGCCGGACTGGCGCACAAAGCCGTAGACCATCGACAGCCCCAGCCCGCTGCCGCTCCCGGTCTGTTTGGTAGTGAAGAACGGCTCAAAGACACGGGACTTTATCTCCTGCGACATCCCGCTGCCGTGGTCGATCACCTCCAGTGCCACCATGTCCTGCCTGCGCCCGTCGCTGCGGGTCACGCGCTGGTTCCAGGTGCGGATTTTGATCGTCCCACTTTGCCCTTCCATTGCATCGCGGGCGTTCATGACCAGGTTAATGATGGCGTTTTCCAGCTGGCTGACGTCCAATCCACGCGGACCATGCCGGGGTTTGCGCTTCGATATCCAGCACAATCGTTGCAGGCAGGGGAGTGGCGCATCAACTCGGCCAGGTTTTCCAGCAGGGGCTTCATCTCCACCGCGTGGCGGGTTCAGGGACTGCTTGCGGGAAAACGCCAGCAGACGCTGGGGTCAACAGCGCTCCGCGTTCGGCGGCCTTCAGCGCGCGGCCGATGCGCGCGGGGCATCCGGCGAATGGGGATCGGGCCAGCTCCAGGCCTACCGATGATCACCGCCAGCAGGTTGTTGAAATCATGCGCCAGCCCGCCCGTCAACTGCCCGACGGCCTTCATCTTCTGGCTGTGCAGCAGCGCTTCTTCCAGCCCCTGACGTTCGAGGCGATCCACCTCCATCTGCGAGGTTTTTTCTTTTAGCAGGCCGGGTGGTGTGCTCCAGCGAGGCGGTATTACGGGCAAAGACGTTAAATGCCCGGGCCAGTTCGCCCAACTCATCCCGGCGTTGTAGCGCAGGCACCGAGACATCCTGTTCGCCGTGGGCCAGCCCGCGACATCGCCCCGGGAGATGGCGGTCAGGTTGGTACCCAGGTTACGGTAGATATACCAGCAGGCAAAGGCGGTGATGATCAGCGCCAGCACGGCAGATACCGTGATAAAGACGCTGATCGAGCGCAGCTCCTGATGGCTCTCGGCGGTGCGCTGCCGGGAGGCCTGCGCCACCTGCTCCACATACTGATTGATATCGCTGTTTAAGATCGCCACCAGCGCCTTGATGTGGAACATATACCAGCTGATCGCCAGATCGCTCTCTTCCAGCTGCCCGGAGAGTGGGCCGAGCTTGTTCAGCTCGGCGTTGAAATCGGGCAGCACGAAGCTCACCGCAGGCTGTATGGCCTGGCGGGGCAGCATCGCCGTTACCGTATCCAACTGCTGAATAGTCGCGCGCGGCGAGGGGGTTTCGATGGCGGCGGCAATCAGCCGGTCCATCTCACTGAGCAGCCGGGCGTCGGGCAGGTTACTGGCGTAGCGACGGTTAATGTCCTGCAGATGGCGAAGATAGCTCTGGCTCTGGTAGAGCGAACTGAGGAGGGCGTTACGCTCCAGGTGGCGTCGCTGCCCGCGCTCCAGCATGCCGGTCACGCTTTGCTGTAACGCATTGCTGCGCTGGATGATCCGCTTCACCAGGGCTGGCTCCTGCTGCGCCAGTGGCGCATCGGCCAACTGCTCCAGCGCGTGAACCAGTGCCGTCTGGGTCTGTTTCAGGCGGTTGGCTTCGTCTTTATACTCCAGCGCCCCTACCACCTGGGATAGCCTGACTGCCGCCGTCGCCACGTTGGCGGTTTCACGAGCCAGGTTCATGCTGCCGGTCATGTCGTCCAGCGTCTGACGCTGTACCTGCTCCTGGATATGGCTGGCATGGCGGAAGCCCAGCACCGCCACGCCGCTGACCATTAAGGTTACCGCTACTACCAGTAGATTAAAGATCAGCAGGCGACCACGTGCACTGGCGAAGAAGGGGGGACGGCGTGAGGGCATTTATGTCAGCTCCTGTGCGGTTTGAGGCTCTTACCCCTCACCCTAACCCTCTCCCCAAAGGGGAGAGGGAACAGTGACTCCCCGCCAAAGGGAACAGGGAACAGTTAACCCCTTCCACAAAGGAGATAGGGAACAGTCACCCCCTTTCCCCAAAGGAGAGAGAGAACAGTCATCCCCTTTCCACAAAGGAGAGCGTGAACAGTTACACCCTTCCTCAAAGAAGAAAGGGAACAGCCCCCCTTTTCCCAAAGGCCAGAGGGGACCGTACACCCTTTCCCCAAAGGGAAAGGGTACTGTTACTCCCTCTCCCCTTTGGGGAGAGGGCCGGGGTGAGGGGAGAAAGCGATTCAGTAGCGTAACTGTGATCCACATTAACTATTCATAACTATGACAAATATGAACGACTTCTGACATTTTGCATTTACCGGGATGTGATGAAGTGCGGATATCGAACGTCACAGGAGATCCGCCATGAGCAGAACCCCGGTTTTAGAGATGCGCAACATTGCCAAAACCTTTGGCAGCTTTCACGCGCTGAAGGGTGTGGATCTGACGGTCTACCCCGGGCGAGATCCACGCCTTAATGGGCGAAAATGGCGCCGGAAAAAGCACGCTGATGAAGATCCTCGCCGGGGCCTACATCGCCACCAGCGGCGAGATCCTGATCGACGGCAAGCCATTTAACATCAAAGGCCCGAAAGATGCCCTGGCGGCTGGTATCACCCTGATCTATCAGGAAATGCAGCTCGCCCCTAACCTCACCGTGGCAGAGAACATTTTCCTCGGCAGCGAGCTGTCACGCGGCGGGCTGGTGCAGCGCAAAGAGATGGCCGCCCAGGCTCAGGCGGTAATCGATCGTCTTGGCGCGCATTTCAAAGCCACCGACCTGGTGATGAAGCTGACCATCGCCGAGCAGCAGCAGGTGGAAATTGGCCCGCGCGCTGCACCGCAACAGCCGCATTCTGGTGATGGATGAACCCACCGCCGCCCTCTCCTCACGCGAGACCCACCGTCTGTTCGAGCTGATTTTGCGCCTGCGCGACGAAGGGATGGCGATCATCTATATCAGCCACCGCATGGCCGAAGTCTATGAGTTATCCGACCGGGTTAGCGTGCTGCGCGACGGGCAATACGTCGGCAGTCTGACCCGCGACAAGCTCAACGCCTCTGAACTGGTGCGGATGATGGTCGGGCGGCCGCTGAGCGATCTGTTCAACAAAGAGCGCGATATCCCGCTCGGCAGCCCGCGCCTGAACGTTCACCACCTGACCGACGGCGGCAAAGTGCAGCCCTGTAGCCTGCAGGTGCGTTCCGGCGAAATCGTCGGCCTTGCCGGGCTGGTGGGGTGGCCGGACGTTCCGAACTGGCGCAGCTGATTTTCGGTGTGCGCAAGGCCACGGGCGGAATGATTGAAGTGGATGGCGAGCCGGTGGTGATCCACTCCCCGCGCGCCGCCATCGATCACGGGATTGGCTTCTTAACCGAGAACCGCAAGGAGCAGGGGCTGTTTCTGGAACTGGCGGCACAGGAGAACATCACCATGGCGACGCTGGAACGCGACGCCACCTTCGGCATGCTGAACCGTAAAAAAGCGCAGTCCATCTCCGATGACGCCATCGCCCTGCTCAATATTCGCGTCCCGCATTCCCAGGTGCGGGCGGGCGGTCTCTCCGGCGGCAACCAGCAAAAGCTGCTCATCTCCCGCTGGGTGGCCATCAGCCCACGCATTCTGATCCTCGACGAGCCGACCCGCGGCGTGGACGTGGGTGCCAAAAGCGAGATCTACCGGATCATGAACCAGATGGCGCGCAAAGGGGTGGCGATCCTGATGATCTCCAGCGAACTGCCGGAAGTGGTCGGCATGAGCGATCGCGTGTATGTCATGCGCGAAGGGAGCATTGCCGGTGAACTCCATCGGGCCGATATCACACAAGAAAACATCATGACGCTGGCGACCGGCGTTAACGACTCTCATCATCGGGCGGTATAACCATGACGCAACCAAACACTCCGCAACAGGTGGCCCAAAGCGGCCTCCGCAAAAAAAAATGCTGATGGGCGATCTGATGCAAACCATCGGTATCCTGCCGATATTGATCCTGATTGTCGCGGTATTTGGCTTTATCGCGCCAAACTTCTTTACCGAAAGCAACCTGCTGAACATTACCCGCCAGGCGTCGATCAACATCGTGCTGGCGGCGGGAATGACCTTCATTATTTTGACCGGCGGCATCGACCTCTCGGTCGGCTCGATTCTGGGCACCACCGCGGTGGCGGCGATGGTGGTCTCGCTGATGCCGGAGTTGTCCATGCTCTCGGTGCCAGCAGCGTTGATGCTCGGGCTGGTGCTCGGCACTTTTAACGGGGCGCTGGTGGCCTTTGCCGGGCTACCGCCCTTTATCGTCACGCTCGGCACCTATACGGCGCTGCGCGGCGCGGCATATCTGCTGGCCGACGGCACCACGGTGATCAACTCCAGCATCAGTTTTGAATGGATCGGCAATAACTATCTCGGGCCGGTGCCATGGCTGGTGGTGATTGCCCTCGCGGTGATCGCGGTCTGCTGGTTCATCCTGCGCCGCACCACGCTCGGGGTTCATATCTACGCGGTAGGCGGCAACATGCAGGCCGCGCGCTTAACGGGCATCAAGGTCTGGCTGGTGCTGCTGTTTGTCTACGGCATGAGCGGCCTGCTCTCGGGCCTCGGCGGGGTGATGAGCGCCTCGCGGCTGTACAGCGCCAACGGCAACCTCGGCACCGGCTATGAGCTGGACGCCATCGCGGCGGTGATCCTCGGCGGCACCAGCTTTGTCGGCGGGATCGGCACCATCACCGGCACGCTGGTGGGCGCGCTGATTATCGCCACCCTTAACAAACGGCATGACGCTGATGGGCGTCTCCTATTTCTGGCAACTGGTGATCAAAGGGGCGGTGATCATCATTGCGGTGCTGATCGACAAATACCGTACCCGACACCATCAAAGTGCATAACAACAATATTTCCCTGAATCATTCTGGTCGCAGGAAGGCGGCAAGTGTATGAATCCCGATGCGCTGACTGTCGTCAGTGATTCGGGTGAATGCGCGCAGCCAACGCATCTGCGGCCAGAAGGATGACGGGAAAACCCTACGTGAGGAATACAGCATGAGATTAAAGCCATTAGTTACCGCGCTCTGTGCTGGCGCACTGCTTGCAGCAAGTCCGTTTGTCCAGGCCAAAGAGCTGAAGTCCATCGGCGTGACGGTGGGCGATCTGGCCAACCCGTTCTTTGTGCAGATCACCAAAGGCGCGGAGCTGGAAGCGCGCAAACTGGCGGGGGGATAACGTGAAAGTGACGCTGGTGTCCAGCGGCTACGAATCTCGGCCAGCAGGTTTCTCAGATTGATAACTTTATCGCCGCGAAGGTCGATATGATCATTCTTAACGCCGCGGATTCAAAAGGGATCGGCCCGGCGGTGAAGCGCGCGAAAGACGCCGGGATCGTGGTGGTGGCGGTTGACGTCGCGGCAGAGGGTGCCGATGCGACCATTACCTCCAACAACACCCCAGGCCGGTGAGATGGCCTGTAAGCTGATCACCGACCGCCTGAAAGGCAAAGGCAACGTGGTGATCATCAACGGACCGCCAGTCTCTGCGGTCCAAAAACCGCGTGGAAGGTTGCCAGACTGAATTCAAGCGCCACTCGGATATTAAAGTGCTCTCCTGGAACCAGAACGCCAAAGGCAGCCGTGACGGTGGGCTGGAGGTGATGACCCTCCCTGCTGGCCGCCAATCCGAAGATCGACGGCGTGTTTGCCATCAACGATCCGACCGCGATCGGTGCCGATCTGGCAGCAAAACAGGCGCAACGTAATGAGTTCTTTATTGTGGGCGTCGATGGTTCGCCGGATGCTGAAGAGGCGCTGAAAGCGCGAAAACTCCCTGTTTATCGCCACCCCGGCGCAAGATCCGCAGGTCATGGCGGCGAAAGCGGTTGAGATCGGCTATGACATATTACAGGGCAAACCCGCGCCGAAAGAGCCTGTGCTGATCCCGGTGACGATGATCGATAAGAGCAACGTCGGCAATTATAAAGGCTGGACGGTTAAGTAAGCCTTGTGCGGCCTGATGCCCCTCACCCCGGCCCTCTCTCGTATGGGGAGAGGGGTGTTCAGATTCCCTCTCTCGTATGGGGGGGAGGGTGTTCAGATTCCCTCTCTTGTATGGGGGAGAGGATGTTCAGATTCCCTCTCCCCTATGGGGAGAGGGTTAGGGTGAGGGGTAATATTTGCACATCACTCAAGGAGTCATTATGAAACGCTCCGAAATTAACGAGATCCTTGGCCACACACGACAGTTTTTCTCAATGCACGATGTGCATTTACCCCCCTTTGCCAGCTTCCCCGCCTGGCCGCTGGCAGCAGCTTGACGCCCGACGCCTGGCAAGAAGTGTTCGATCTGCGGCTCGGCTGGGATGTGACTGCCTTCGGCGGCGATAACTTTGCGGCACAGGGCTTAACTCTCTTTGCCCTGCGCAACGGCTCTCCCGGCGGCAAACCCTGGAACAAATGCTATGCCGAGAAGATCATGCACGTGCGTGAGGGCCAGGTGACGCCGCTGCATTTTCACTGGCGCAAACGCGAAGACATCATCAACCGCGGCGGCGGGAACCTGATTGTTGAGCTTTGGAATGCCGATGAGGATGAACAGAAAGAGGCTGGCGATATCAAGGTCGCCATTGATGGATGCCAGCAGACCCACGTGGCGGGCAGCCATATCCGCCTCGCACCGGGGGAGAGCATCTGCCTGCCGCCCGGCATATACCACAGCTTCTGGGGTGAAAAGGGCTTTGGTGATGTGCTGGTGGGCGAAGTCTCGTCAGTCAATGACGACGAGACGGACAACCATTTCCTGCACCCTACCGCCCGCTATAACAATATCGATGAAGACGAACCGGCCGTGCTGGTCCTGTGCAATGAATACAGCCTGTTTCGCCTGTAAGGAGTGAATCATGCCGCTTATCTCTCTCGCCGACGGGCTGGCGCACGCCCGCGAACACCGTTACGCACTGGGGGCGTTTAACGTCCTCGACTCTCACTTTCTGCGGGCACTGTTTGCCGCGGCTCGCCAGGAGAATTCGCCTTTTATCATCAACATTGCCGAAGTGCATTTTAAGTATGTGTCGCTCGATTCACTGGTGGAGGCGGTGAAATTCGAAGCCGCCCGGCATGATATTCCGGTGGTGCTGAATCTCGATCACGGCCTGCATTTCGAGGCGGTGGTGCGGGCGCTGCGTTAGGCTTTAGCTCCGTGATGTTTGACGGTTCCACCCTGAGCTACGAAGAGAACATCCGCCAGACGCGGGAAGTGGTGAAGATGTGCCACGCGGTGGGCGTATCGGTGGAGGCGGAGCTCGGTGCCGTCGGTGGCGATGAGGGCGGCGCCCTGTATGGTCATGCCGACGAAGCGCTTTTTTACCGATCCGCTGCGGGCGCGGGAGTTTGTCGATCAGACCGGCATCGATGCGCTGGCGGTGGCGATTGGCAATGCTCACGGCAAGTACAAGGGCGAGCCGAAGCTCGATTTTTCCCCGTCTTGATGCCATCCGGCAGCAAACCGGCCTGCCGCTGGTGCTGCACGGCGGGTCCGGGATCAGCGACGCCGATTTCCGTCGCGCCATTGAACTCGGGATCCACAAAATTAACTTCTACACCGGCATGTCGCAGGCGGCGCTGGCGGCGGTGGAACAGCGGATGGCCAACCGACAGCCACTGTACGATGAGTTTGCTGAACTGCTGCTCGGCATCGAAGAGGCGATCACCGACACCGTGGCCGCGCAGATGCGCACCTTTGGCAGCGCGGGGTACGCATGATGGAACGCCGGGGGATTATCGCGGCGGGCAACATGCTGGTGGATCATGTTCATCAGATTGTGCAGTGGCCCGAGCGCGGCTGGCTGGCGGAGATCACCCACAGCGAGCGCGCCACTGGCGGGGCACCGCTCAACGTTTTGTTGACCCTGGCGAAAATGCGTGCCGGGCTCCGCTGCAGGCGGTCGGGCTGGTGGGAGACGATCACGACGGGGATTACATTCTCGCCATGCTCGACCAGTATCACGTCAACCGCCAGCGGGTGCAGCGCACCACGTTTGCGCCCACCTCCATGTCACAGGTGATGACCGACCCCAGCGGCCAGCGCACCTTTTTCCACTCGCCGGGGGCCAACCGGCTGCTGGACCTGCCCGCCTTTGACCGGCTCGATCAGAGCATGAAAATCTTCCATCTGGGCCTATCTCCTGCTGCTGGACAGCCTGGATAAGCCGGACGAGGAGTACGGCACCCGCAGCGCGCGCTTGCTGGCGCAGATGCGCGAGCTGGGGTTCCAGACTTCTCTCGACCTCGTGTCGCGCAAGGGCGATCCGCGCTATCAGCCGCTGGTGCTCCCTGCCCTGCGCCATCTCGATTATCTGGTGATCAACGAGCTGGAGGCGGGGCGAGTTCAGCGGCCTGCCAACGCGCGATGACCGGGATGCGCCCGCGATCGCCAATATTGCCGCGGCGGCGGCAGAACTGCTGGCGGCGGGGTGAAGGCGCGGGTGGTGATCCACTGCCCGGAAGGGGCCTGGGGACAAGAGCCGGGCGAGGAAGGGAGGCTGGATCCCTTCGTGGCGGCTGAGTCAGGAGGAGATCGTCGGCAGCGTCGGCGCGGGGGATGCCTTCTGCGCGGGGTTTTTTGTATGGCTGCCACGACTCGCTGTCGCTGGCAGAGAGCATCCGCATGGCGCATGCCTGCGCCCGGGCCAGCCTGCTGGCGGCCAACGCCATCGACGGGCAAAAACCCTTGCGGAGTTACAGCACTTTATCGAGGAGAATACGCTGGCCTAGGCCGCCCTGTCACCGTGCAGCACGTCGGCGGCAAAGACATAGCCCAGCCCGCGGATGGTTTTAATCAGCAGCGGCTGATGGGGGTTAATTTCAATTTTGCGTCGCAGGCGCATGATCAGCACGTCGATGGTGCGATCGAACACCTCCGCGCTTTTCGCTGTGGGTCAGCTCCAGCAGCTGCTCCCGGCTGAGTACCCGACGCGCGTTTTGCGTCAACGCCAGCAACAAACCGTACTCGCCCTGGGTCAGGGCGACCACGCCGCGCCGGGCGTCGATCAATTCACAGCGGGTGGTGTCCAGCGTCCAGCGTTAAAGCTGATCCCCGGCTGCCCGCACGGCCACCGGCTCTGCCGCCAGCGCACCGGTGCGGCGCAGCACGGCTTTGACGCGCGCCACCACCACCCGGGGGTTGAAGGGTTTACCAATGTAGTCGTCGGCGCCCATCTCCAGGCCGACCACCACGTCCGATTCACTGCCCAGGCCCGTCAGCATGATCACCGGCAACTCGGGGCGCTGCTTTGCAACTGCTGTAGCACCTGCAAGCCATTGATATCCGGCAGCATCATATCCAGCAGCACCAGCGCGATCTCCGGCGCTTGCTGCGCCAGACGCAGGGCATCCTGGCCGTTATGGCACACATGGACAGTGAAGACGTGCTCATTGAGGACGTCCTGCAACAGTTCGCAGACCGCGGTGTCGTCATCGACCACCAGAATTGCTGGTTTCATACTGGATTCCATCAGGGAGATAGTGATCAGTCTGGCCCATTATGTGCAAGGCTCCAGCCAAAACGTCCTTTCCCTTGCGGATCTTCAACCGCCGTCACATCCCCATCGCTTTCGCCGTCGCATTTTTTGACGTGGGCCTGTTTTCTGTCAGGGTTTTGACCCGAATTCACCCGTAAAGTCAGGGCAATCCCACAATAAGAATGTGGCCTGCAAGCCGCATAATAAACCCACACGTCAGCATCATTTACACTGGAGCGAGACCGATGAAAAACGTCATCACGGTGTGCCCCTATTGCGCATCAGGTTGCAAGATAAGCCTGGTCGTCGATAACGGCAGCATCGTCCGTGCCGAGGCAGCCGGGGGGAAAACCAACCAGGGCAAGCTGTGCCTGAAGGGCTACTACGGCTGGGATTTTATCAACGACACCCAAATCCTGACCCCGCGGCTGAAAACTCCCATGATCCGGCGCACACGTGGCGGCAAGCTGGAGTCCGTCTCCTGGGATGAAGCGCTGGATTACGTCGCCCGCCGTCTCAGCGCCATCAAGGCGCAGCACGGCCCGGATGCGATCCAGACCACCGGCTCCTCGCGCGGCACCGGGAATGAAACCAACTACATCATGCAAAAATTTGCGCGCGCCGTGATTGGCACCAACAACGTCGACTGCTGCGCACGCGTCTGACACGGCCCCTCGGTTGCAGGTCTGCACCAGTCGGTCGGGAATGGCGCCATGAGCAATGCCATCAACGAGATTGATAACACCGATCTGGTGTTTATTTTCGGCTATAACCCGGCGGATTCACATCCGATCGTCGCGAACCACATTCTGCGCGCGAAGCAGAACGGGGCCAAAATTATCGTCTGCGATCCGCGGCGCATCGAAACCGCGCGCATTGCCGATATGCATATCGCGTTGCGAAACGGCTCAAACATCGCCCTGCTTAATGCCATCGGCCACGTGATTATTGCCGAGCAGCTCTACGATCGGGCCTTCGTCACTGCCCGCACGGAAGGCTTTGAGGCGTACCGTAAGATCGTTGAACGCTATACGCCGGAGTCGGTCGAGGCCATTACTGGCGTAAGTGCGGGAGAGATCCGCCAGGCCGCGCGTCTGTATGCCGGAGCGAAAACGGCCACCCTGCTGTGGGGGATGGGTGTCACCCAGTTCTGGCAGGGGGTGGAAACGGTGCGCTCGCTCACCAGCCTCGCGATGCTGAACGGCAATCTCGGCAAAGCCCACGTCGGGGTCAACCCGGTGCGCGGCCAGAATAACGTGCAGGGTGCCTGCGACATGGGCGCGCTGCCGGATACCTACCCGGGCTACCAGTTTGTTAAGTTCCCGGAAAACCGCGAGAAATTTGCCAAAGCCTGGGGCGTGGCGAGCCTGCCTGCGCATCCCGGCTACCGCATCAGCGAACTGCCGCACCGTGTGGCCCACGGCGAGGTGCGGGCGGCGTACATCATGGGCGAAGATCCGCTGCAAACCGATGCCGAACTTCCGGCGGTGCGTCGGGCCTTTGCCGATCTGGAGCTGGTGATTGTTCAGGACATCTTTATGACCAAAACCGCGGCGGTGGCGGATGTCGTCCTGCCGTCCACCTCCTGGGGCGAGCATGGAGGGGGTTTACACCGCCGCCGATCGCGGCTTCCAGCGTTTCTTTAAGGCGGTCGAGCCGAAGTGGGATTTGAAAACCGACTGGCAGATCATCAGCGAGATTGCGACCCGGATGGGTTATCCGATGCACTACGACAACACCCAGCAAATCTGGGATGAGCTGCGCCAGCTGTGCCCGGGCTTTAAGGGCGCAACCTACGAAAAGATGGGCGAGCTGGGCTATATCCAGTGGCCCTGCTGGGATGAGTCGCCGGAAGATCAGGGCACGTCGTACCTGTTCGCGGAAAAATTTGATACCCCGAACGGGCTGGCGCAGTTCTTCACCTGCGACTGGATGGCCCCCATTGATAAGCTGGATGACGACTATCCGCTGGTGCTCTCCACCGGTGCGCGAAGTGGGTCACTACTCCTGTCGCTCGATGACCGGCAACTGTGCGGCTCTGTCGGCGCTGGCCGATGAACCCGGCTATGTGCAGATTAACACTGAGGATGCCGCACGGCTGGGCATTGAGGATGAGGCGCTGGTGTGGGTCAACTCACGCAAAGGCCGGGTCATTACCCGCGCTCAGGTGAGCGACCGGCCAAACGTCGGGGCAGTGTACATGACTTACCAGTGGTGGATCGGCGCCTGTAACGAGCTGGTGACGGAGAATTTAAGCCCCATAACCAAAACGCCGGAATACAAATACTGTGCGGTGCGCGTGGAACCCATTGCGGATCAATCGGCTGCCGAACAATATGTTCTTGAGGAATATAACAAACTGAAAAAATACTTTACGTGAAATGGCCACTGGCTAAGGCTTAATTAACGGAACCATAAAAAAATGGGGTGAGTATTCACTCCATTTTTACAGGCGTCAGCTACGTGATGTATGACGGGTATAAAGGATGAACAGCACGACGTGGCGGCTAAATCAGCCTGCGCGGCAGGCTAACGTCAGCGGGTGGGGAAACCCGCCCGGCTTGTGGATAGTGGAGGTCTTAATGCACCCATTTTTTTCTTCTCGTCCCACGCTTATACTGCCCGTTATCTACCCCTACGAAAATAACGCATGAAATCTCTTTATCTTTTATTGATCCTTTTTTTCTTCCCTGGTGGGCGCCGAAGAGATTGGCGGCCAGTACCTGAAGCAGGCTGAGGCGGGCGACAGCCGCGCGCAGTATTACCTTGCCGAAACCTATTACAGCTCGGGTGATGATAAGCAGGCCGAAACCTGGGCCGAAAAAGCGGCCAAAAACGGCGATATCGATGCCATGGCGCTGCTGGCGCAAATCAAGTTTAAACACGGCGATTTAACCCAGGCAAAGGGGCTGGCGCAGCAGGCCACGGTGGCGGGCAGCTCGCCGGGGGCGGTGATGCTGGCGCGGTTGCTGGTGAATACCCGTGCCGGGCAAACCGACTACCCGCAGGCATTGACCTTACTGCATAAAGCCGCGGCGAATACCGAGGATGACGCCGCTGTCGATGCCCAACTGCTGCTGGGGTTGATCTACGCCAACGGCGTGGAGGTGGCGCAGGATGATGTTCAGGCCGCGCAGTGGTTTAAGCAAAGCTCCGCCCTCTCGCGCACGGGTTACGCGGAATACTGGGCAGGTCAGGTGTTTCATCAGGGCGGAGGCCGGGTTTATCACCCCCAATAAACAGAAGGCGCTGTACTGGTTTAATCTGAGCTGTAGTGAAGGGTTTGATACCGGCTGCGAGGAGTTTGATGCGTTGAGCGGGGAGTAAAAATCCCCTCACCCTAACCCTCTCCCAAAGGGGAGAGGGAATAGTATAGTAGGCCCGGTAAGCGCAGCGCCACCGGGCTTTTTTTACACTACTGGTCAGCCGTCTTATCGAAACGGCCCAGCACCTCGCGTTCATACGCCAGGGCTTTCTTACGATCGAATTTGTGTTCCCACTTGGCAATCACCAGCACCGCCAGCGCATTACCCACCACGTTCAGCGCGGTACGCGCCATGTCGAGGATACGGTCAACACCGGCGATAAACGCCAGCCCTTCCAGCGGAATGCCCACGCTACCCAGCGTCGCCAGCAGAACCACAAACGACACGCCCGGCACGCCAGCAATCCCTTTTGAGGTCACCATCAGCGTCAGCACCAGCACGATCTCCTGCCACAGGGAGAGGTCGATACCGTACAGCTGGGCAATGAAGATCGCCGCGATACTCTGGTACAGCGTGGAGCCGTCGAGGTTGAACGAGTAACCGGTCGGCACCACGAAGCTGGTGATTGACGCAGGCGCCCCGTAGGCTTCCATCTTCTCAATAATACGCGGCAGCACGCTCTCGGAGCTGGCGGTGGAGTACGCCAGAATCAGCTCGTCTTTCAGGATGCGGATCAGGATCCAGATGCTCAGGCCACATATCCGCGCCACCAGCCCCAGCACCACCAGGGCGAAGAACAGGATGGCGAAGTGTACCAGCAGCACCAGCTTCGCCAGCGGCCACAGGGAGGCAAAACCAAAGTTCGCCACCGTCACGGAAATCAGCGCGAATACCCCAACCGGCGCATAACGCATCACCATATGGGTGACTTTGAACATGGTTTCAGAGATGGAGCGGAACACGGTCACCAGCGGCTCGCGATGGGTGGAGGGCAGCGACGCCAGGCCCAGACCAAACAGCACCGAGAAGAAGATGATCGGCAGCATTTCGCCCTTCGCCATCGACGCCACGATATTGGTCGGCACCAGCGACAGGATCGTGCCCATCAGGCCATGAGAATGGCTTTGCACTTCTGCGGTTGTGCTTTGGTATTTCGAAATATCCACCGTCGCCAGCTGCGACATATCAATACCCGCGCCAGGCTGGAACACATTCGCCAGCGTGATGCCAAGAATGATCGCGACCGTAGTGATCACTTCGAAATAAAGAATCGTTTTTGCGCCGATACGGCCGAGCTGCTTCGCGTCGCCGACCCCGGCAATCCCAACCACCAGCGTCGAAATGACAATTGGCACCACAATCATCTTGATCAGATGAATAAAGATATCACCGGCTGGCGACAGTAAGTTGGCGATCAGCCATTCGCGGCTGTCACTGTGATAATGCAGATAACTGCCCAGCAAGATACCCAGCACAAGGGCCAGCAAAATTTGCCAGGCCAGGCTGACTTTCAAATTTTTTCATAACAAGAGACTTCCTCAATGAAGTGTTCGTACTCGTAAAACGGCGGGGACGACACATACTGAAAGGGTATGAATTGTGTTGCGTTCATTTATGGGGTTTTTTAACGCGCGGTATCAGTACCATTTGCACGGCATGCTGCGCAAGCCTTTAAGAACGAGGCATTTGACTGACAAAAGGCGTTATCACGCTAATTTATATCAGTAATGATAAATAACCTTTTGTTATAAAAACGCTTTTTTTATCTATAAATGCAAATAATCCTCAAGAGTAATTATTTTTCTGCAAAGTGTCATTTGCTCAATTTTCGAACTCTTTAATTTTTGCGTGATCTGTCGCCCAAATAGTAAACAAAGGTCCCAAAGCCCCTACAATTAACGTTTTTGCGACATATCATTAACATTCTACAAGGAGAACAAAAACCATGAGCCAGGTCCATAAACACGACATTCCCGCAAATATTGCGGACCGCTGCCTGATCAACCCGGAGCAGTACCAGGAGAAGTATCAGCTGTCGATTACCAACCCTGACGCCTTCTGGGGCGAGCAGGGCAAAATTCTTGACTGGATCACCCCTTATCAAACGGTCAAGAACACCTCCTTTGCCCCCGGCAATGTCTCTATTAAATGGTATGAAGACGGCACGCTGAACCTCGCCGCCAACTGCCTGGATCGTCATCTCGCCGAGCGCGGCGATCAGACGGCCATCATCTGGGAAGGCGACGACGCATCCCAGAGCAAACATATTTCCTACCGCGAACTGCACCGCGATGTCTGCCGCTTTGCCAACGTTCTGCTGGCCCAGGGCATCAAAAAAGGTGATGTGGTTGCTATCTATATGCCAATGGTGCCGGAAGCGGCCGTCGCGATGCTGGCCTGCGCCCGCATCGGCGCGGTCCACTCCGTCATCTTCGGCGGCTTCTCGCCGGAAGCGGTTGCCGGTCGCATTATCGACTCCAGTTCAAAACTGGTGATTACCGCCGACGAAGGCGTGCGTGCGGGCCGTGCCGTTCCGCTGAAAAAGAACGTCGATGAGGCGCTGAAAAACCCGAGTGTGAACAGCGTCAACAGCGTGATTGTGCTCAAGCGCACCGGTAATGCGGTTGAATGGCATGAGGGCCGCGACCTGTGGTGGAGCGACCTGATTGAGCAGGCCAGCGACCAGCACCAGCCAGAGGCAATGAACGCGGAAGATCCGCTGTTTATCCTTTATACCTCCGGTTCCACCGGCAAGCCGAAGGGTGTGCTGCATACCACTGGCGGCTATCTGGTCTATGCCGCGACCACCTTCAAATATGTCTTTGATTATCATCAGGGTGATATTTACTGGTGTACTGCCGACGTGGGCTGGGTCACCGGTCACAGCTACCTGCTGTATGGCCCGCTGGCCTGTGGCGCGACCACGCTGATGTTCGAAGGGGTGCCAAAACTGGCCGACCCCGGCGCGCATGAGCCAGGTGGTGGACAAACACCAGGTCAATATTCTCTATACCGCGCCAACCGCGATCCGTGCGCTGATGGCCGAAGGCGACAAGGCCATTGAAGGGACCGACCGTTCCTCCCTGCGCATCCTCGGGTCCGTGGGCGAGCCAATCAACCCGGAAGCCTGGGAGTGGTACTGGAAGAAGATCGGTAACGAGAAGTGCCCGGTTGTCGATACCTGGTGGCAGACCGAAACCGGCGGCTTCATGATCACCCCGCTGCCAGGCGCGACCCAGCTGAAAGCCGGCTCCGCGACCCGTCCGTTCTTTGGCGTGCAGCCTGCGCTGGTGGATAACGAAGGCAACCCGCTGGACGGAGCCACCGAGGGCAACCTGGTGATCACCGACTCCTGGCCGGGCCAGGCGCGCACGCTGTTTGGCGATCACGAGCGCTTCGAGCAGACCTATTTCTCTACCTTCAAAAACATGTACTTCAGCGGCGACGGTGCGCGTCGTGATGAAGATGGCTACTACTGGATCACCGGTCGCGTGGACGACGTGCTGAACGTCCTCCGGCCACCGTCTGGGCACTGCCGAGATTGAATCTGCGCTGGTATCGCATCCGAAGATTGCCGAAGCGGCAGTCGTCGGTATTCCCCACAGCATCAAAGGCCAGGCGATCTACGCCTACGTCACGCTGAATCACGGCGAAGAGCCGTCGCCGGAGCTGTACACCGAAGTGCGTAACTGGGTACGTAAAGAGATCGGCCCGCTTGCCACCCCGGACGTACTGCACTGGACCGACTCACTGCCGAAAACCCGCTCCGGCAAGATCATGCGCCGTATTCTGCGCAAAATCGCCGCGGGTGATACCAGCAACTTAGGCGATACCTCAACGCTCGCCGATCCTGGCGTGGTGGACAAACTGCTCGAAGAGAAGCAGGCCATCGCAATGCCTTCGTAATTTTTTCTCCCTCTCCCTGTGGGAGAGGACTGGGGTGAGGGCATCAGACCGCTCCTTCCTTCACCCTCACCCTAACCCTCTCCCTCCGGGAGAGGGAATAACAATAAACCTCAACCCTACCGATACTTCTGGAGAATCTGATGAATAACGATATTTGTCAGCAGATAGAGAACAGTGCGCACTACAGGGAGCTTGTCGAAAAACGGCAACGGTTCGCCTTCATTCTTTCCATCATCATGCTGATTATCTACGTCGGCTTTATTTTACTGATCGCCTTTGCGCCGCACTGGCTTGGTACGCCGCTGCACGCCGGCACCAGCGTCACGCGCGGTATTCCAATTGGCATTGGCGTTATCATCATTTCGTTTGTGCTGACGGGCGTCTACGTCTGGCGTGCGAACGGCGAATTCGATCGGCTTAATAAGGCTGTCCTGCACGAGGTAAAAGCATCATGAAGCGAGTTCTGACGGCGCTTGCCGCCACACTTCCCTTTGCTGCCCATGCGGCAGATGCCATTACCGGCGAGGTTCAGCGTCAGCCAACCAACTGGCAGGCGATTATCATGTTCCTGATTTTCGTCGTGTTGACGCTGTACATCACGTATTGGGCATCGAAACGCGTGCGCTCCCGTAACGATTACTACACGGCGGGCGGAAACATTACCGGCTTCCAGAACGGGCTGGCGATTGCGGGTGACTTTATGTCCGCCGCCTCCTTCCTCGGGATCTCCGCGCTGGTGTATACCTCCGGCTATGATGGCCTCCATTTACTCCCTCGGGTTCCTCGTCGGCTGGCCGATCATTCTGTTCCTGATTGCCGAGCGCCTGCGTAACCTCGGGCGCTATACCTTTGCAGACGTTGCCTCCTATCGTCTGAAACAAGGCCCCATCCGTATGCTCTCTGCCTGCGGTTCGCTGGTGGTTGTGGCCCTCTATTTGATTGCGCAGATGGTGGGTGCCGGCAAGCTGATTGAGCTGCTGTTCGGCCTGAACTACCACGTTGCGGTAGTCCTGGTTGGCGTACTGATGGTGATGTACGTGCTGTTTGGCGGCATGCTCGCCACCACCTGGGTACAGATCATCAAAGCCGTGCTGCTGCTGTTCGGTGCCAGCTTTATGGCCTTTATGTAATGAAGCACGTCGGCTTTAGCTTCAATAACCTGTTCACCGAAGCAATGGCGGTGCATCCGAAAGGGGAAGCGATCATGAGCCCGGGCGGGCTGGTCAAAGACCCGATATCCGCACTGTCGCTTGGCCTGGGGCTGATGTTTGGTACAGCGGGCTTACCGCATATCCTGATGCGCTTCTTCACCGTGAGCGATGCGCGTGAAGCGCGTAAGAGCGTCTTCTTCGCCACCGGCTTTATGGGTTACTTCTACATTCTGACCTTTATCATCGGCTTTGGCGCGATCATGCTGGTGGGGGCGAACCCGGCGTTTAAAGACGCGGCGGGTGCGCTGATCGGCGGTAACAACATGGCGGCGGTACACCTTGCCGACGCGGTGGGTGGCAACCTGTTCCTCGGCTTTATCTCCGCCGTGGCCTTCGCCACTATCCTTGCGGTGGTGGCCGGGCTGACGCTGGCTGGTGCCTCTGCGGTATCGCACGACCTTTACGCCAACGTCTTCCGTAAAGGCGCGAGCGAGCGCGACGAGCTGCGAGTCTCCAAAATCACCGTGCTGGTACTGGGTGTGGTGGCGATCCTGCTCGGCATTCTGTTCGAGAAACAGAACATCGCCTTTATGGTGGGACTGGCCTTCTCCATTGCGGCAAGCTGCAACTTCCCGATCATTCTGCTCTCCATGTACTGGTCTAAATTGACCACACGCGGCGCGATGATTGGCGGCTGGCTGGGGCTGCTGACGGCGGTGATCCTGATGATCCTCGGCCCGACCATCTGGGTGCAGATCCTCGGCCACGAAAGCGCCATCTTCCCCGTATGAATACCCGGCGCTGTTCTCTATTGCCGTGGCGTTCATCGGCATCTGGTTCTTCTCCGCTACCGATAACTCGCCAGAAGGTAACCTGGAGCGTGAGAAATTCCGCGCCCAGTTTATCCGTTCACAAACCGGCCTGGGCGTCGAACAGGGCCGCGCGCACTAAAAAACCCCTCCCCCGGCCGCTGGTCGGGATCACATTTTTTTTCCCCTTCTGGTGACGTTTATCACGTCACCAGAAGGGAAAAAGCCGATGTGCATCACAGGCTTTATCTGCAATTCGCAAAGGCCATCACACTTTTCCCGATTTCACCTCAATCCCCGGCTTTCCCTCTGCCCCCCCGTACAGACAATCCCCCGTCTCAGTTTTTATGCTTTAGTCACAGCGACTCCGCTCAGGCTTCTGGCAAAGCGCTCCAGCCGCTCCGGGCTGAGGAGTAGCGGCAGGAACAAGGGGCCGCTGGCGGGTGGGTCCGCCAGCCAGCGATTCAGGGTGTCGGTGTAGTGAAGCAGCCGCTGCTGATGCTTCTGCAGGGTGTCAGCAGGCAGACTGTTCGCACCGTAGTGATCCCGCCACAACACGTCGGTCACCGCGGCGGCCACGTGGGAGAACATCTGGCTGTAGATTTCCGCGCTGCGCCAGGCGGCGAGCAGGGTAGCCAGGGTATCGTCCTGGCAGGTTATCCGCGGCATGAGCTCCCCGCAGATTTTGCAGCGTGCGTGATGCGAGGAAGCAGGCGGCCTCTTTCTCTAGCGCCATCCGCTCACGCTGCTCTTTGCCCAGCGCAGGATCGTCGGCGGGCATCAGCGGCTGCCAGGCGTGCAGCCAGTTGGCGCTGCGGGTGTCCATATGCAGCAGCTGCTGCGCCTGGGCAATGCTCTCCGGGATCTGGCTCTGGTAGTGCAGCCGTCGCCCGAGGAGGTTTGGCGTTTTACACAACCAGTCGTAGCTGGCGTGGACAATGGCCGAGAGCTGATGCTTGTCCTGCAAAGAGCGAAAGCCGAGCTGATGATGTTCCGCCCAGCGATCGAAGGTGGCGGGCAACGCCGCATCGGCCGGCCTGGTTGGCGGCGGTGAGACCGAACAGATTGATGGCGTTGGCGGAGTCCATCACCCGGCTGTCGGGCAGCCACTGCCAGCTCACGCGGGAAGTTATAGCTTCGATTTCGTTTTCGGCGGCGCTGAGCGCCCAGCTTAAGCGCCCGCTGATCTCATCGCCCAGATAACACGGCAGCGCGGTCCAGCCGTAACCGGTGCCGAAGAGATCGTACTCGATCCACTTTTTATGCCCCGGCAGGGTGGCGATGTGCGGATGGTTGGCAAAGCCGGGGTGGTAATCCAGCTCCGTGGCTTTAACCGAGGCCCGGACGTCGTCCGGGAGCGTCGCCAGAATGTTAGCCAGCTGCTGTCGCGGCCAGCTGTTATCAATAAAGTCGCGCAGGATGAGCTTTTTGCCCCGGGCGCGCAGCAGGCTCCAGACATCATGCAGGCTTTGCTGCCAGCGGGTGGTCTGAAAGTCCGGTGTCGTCAGGCTGAGAATAAGCCCGCTGAGGTGGGGCAAGGCGTGTAATAGCGGATGCAATATGGCGGCATAAAACTGGTGCCAGAAATCCGGCGCGCTTTTTTCGTCGAACGTCAGTTCAGGAAATTTACGCTTAATAATATCGTCATCCGGCGCGGCCTCCCCTTGCAGCCAGAACGATAAGTTATTTTCCGCCAGATAGCGATCGACGCGGATTAAATATTGCAGGGCGTAATTTTGCTGATGAATAAGGTTCTCGACGTTGAGCTTTTGGCTTAATGCCGAGGGCGTGGCAAGTACCGAAAGCAGTTCCTGTTGGTGCAGGATGATCCCAGTGAAACCGTGCTGTTTCGCGCTTTTCACCCCCCTGAATAAACCAGGGCCAGTGCCAGATAAAAGTGCTGTTCAGCTCCATCAACTGATGTGGAATACGTTTCATTGCGTCACCTTGCTGATATTTATTTTGCTATTTGACTTGAGGATGCCATGAAAAATTATGCTCTGGTAGGAACCGGTGGTCGTGCTGGTTTATATATTTCCGCTATCGGCGGTGCCTGGCGGGAAAATGCCAGACTGGTCGCCTTCTGCGATACCAATAGGACGCGCATGGAGTATGCCCGGCAGCTATTAAAAAACGAAGGGGCAGAGCCGGTTTCCCTCTGGCAGGCGGCGCAGTTTGAAGAGATGATCCGCGAAACGCGTCCCGATGTTGTCATCGTGACCACCATGGATCGCACCCATGACGACTACATCGTTCGGGCGCTGCACGCCGGATGCGATGTGATCACCGAAAAACCCATGACCATCGACGAACAACGCGCCCTGCGCATTCTCGATGCCATCGAAGAGACCGGCCGCAGCGTGCGGGTGGCCTTCAACTATCGATACGCCCCGCACCACAGCAAGGTGCGCGAGTTGCTGATGCAGGGCACGATTGGCAAGGTTACTTCGGTACACTTTGAGTGGCTGCTCAACACCGAACATGGCGCAGACTACTTCCGCCGCTGGCACCGGGAAAAGCGCAACAGTGGCGGCCTGCTGGTACACAAATCTACCCACCATTTCGATCTGATGAACTTCTGGCTCGGCAGCTACCCGGAACGGGTTTACGCCGAAGGCAGCCTGCAATTCTACGGCAGGGAGAACGCCGAGCAGCGCGGCGTGACGAAGTTCTACCCGCGTGCCCACGGCTTTGCCGACGCGAAAGCGGATCCGTTTGCCCTGCAGATGGCGGAGAACGCCCAGCTTAAGGCGCTCTATCTCGATGCCGAGCATGAAGATAACTACTTCCGCGACCAGAGCGTGTTCAGCGATGGCATTACCATCGAAGACACCCTGTCGGTGCTGGTTAAATATCAAAATCAGGTGCAGCTCACCTACTCCCTTAACGCCTACCTGCCGTGGGAAGGGCTGAACGTGGTCTTTAACGGCACCGAAGGTCGTCTGGAGATGAAGATCGTCGAGAAGTCCTACGTCAACGCCGGGGGCGATCGCGAAAACGAGGGCAGCCTGGAGCAGTGCGATCTCACCGTCTTCCCGATGTTTGCCGAACCCTGGAAAGCGGTATTCAGCCTCGGTGAAGGGGGCCACGGCGGTGGCGACAACGCCATGCTGGCCGACCTGTTTTGGCACGCCGGGCCAGGATCCGCTGCAGCGCGCGGCCGACCACCGGGCAGGGGCTATGTCCATCCTGACCGGGATTGCGGGCAATATCTCCATGCAGCAGCAACGTCCGGTCAATTTTAAGGAGTTCGAGCTGGTTTCCCGTCTGACGAAACGCTAAGAGCATGATGAAGGCGCGGCAGGAGGCCGCGCCAGCGCGACTGGTCAGTATTGTGTCGTTACTCACCTGTTTAATAATAAAAATTCCGGAGATAAAAAATGAATAAACTCCTGTCAGGTGTCATCGCATCGCTGTTATTTACCTGTACCTCTGCCTGGGCGCAGCCCGTTGAATTACGCATGTCGTGGTGGGGTGGCAACAGCCGCCACCAGGCCACGCTGAAGGCGCTGGACGCCTTCGAAAAGTCGCACCCGGATATTAAAGTGAAGGCCGAATACACCGGCTGGGACGGGCATCTTTCGCGCCTGACCACCCAGATGGCGAGCGGCACCGAGCCGGATGTGATGCAGACCAACTGGCCGTGGCTGATAATCTTCTCCAAAAACGGCGACGGGTATTACGATCTCGACAAACTGAAAGCGGAGCTGGATTTAAGCCAGTATCAGGCTCAGGATCTGCAATCCACCACCATCAACGGCAAGCTCAACGGCCTGCCGGTCTCCGTCAACGCCCCGGTCTTTTACTATAACGATGTGACCTGGCAGAAAGCCGGGCTGGCGTACCCGAAAAAACTGGGAGGCGTTTTTTGCCGCCGGGAAAACCTTCCAGCAGAAACTGGGCAACAACTACTATCCCTACACCATGGTCGATCAGGATGTCATTCTGCTGCTCAATACCTACATGATGCAGACGCACCGCAAGCCGATGTTCAATAGCGACGGCACCTTCGCCTGGAACGACGCGCAGTGGGATGAGGCCTTCAGTTTTGTGAAGCGCCTGAGCGATGACCACGTTCTGCCGTCGCCCAAAACCCTCTCCTCCTACGGCAAAGGCAACCTCTATGAGATGAAGCCGTGGATCAACGGCGAATGGGGCGGCCTGTTCACCTGGAACATCACCATTCGTATGTTTGCCAACAACATGACCCCGCCCGCGAAGCTGGTGCTGGGGGATTACGTGATGCAGCCCGGGACGGAGGAATCGGGGGTGTATTTCAAAACGGCGCAGATGCTGTCGGTGGCAAAATCCACGAAGCATCCCAAAGAGGCGGCGATCCTGGTGAACTACCTGCTTAACGATCCTAAGTCGGTAGAGGCGCTGGGGCTGGAGCGCGGCATTCCGCTCAACAAGGCGGCGGAGACACAGCTCACAGAGCAGGGGCTGATTGACCCGCAGGATCCGGTGATCGCCGGGTTGCGCCAGGCGCAGTCGCTGCACACGACCGCCGTCGCCACGCCCTATATTGAGGATTTGCAGGTGATCGACAGGTTCACCGCCGCGCGGGAAAAACTGGAGCAGGGCCAGCTCCCCGCCCAGGTCGCAGCGGATTTTCGCCAGCAGGTGGAACGGATTGTGCGGCGTTTGAACCGTTAGTTATCGTCGCGTGGCGCGGCGCTTACCGACCTGGAGAACCGCAGACCCGGCAAGCACCGCGCCGCCGGGCAAGACTCAGAACATTAACCAGCTCACCAGCGGTGCCACCAGCACCAATCACCACGCCGGAGAGCATCATCACCAGGCTGGCGACCACCCCCTCCTGCTGGCCCAGCTCATAGGAGCGGGCGGTGCCAGCGCCATGGGAGGCGGCACCAAACCCGGCCCCTTTCGCCATCCCTTCGCGGATCGAGAGCCGCAAAAACAGCATGTCCCCCCACCGCCATGCCAAACCACCCCGGTGACAACCACAAACAGCGCCACCAGATCCGGCTGTCCGCCGAGCGGTTTTGCCGCGGCCAGCGCAAAGGGCGTGGTGACGGAACGCACCGCGAGGCTGCGCTGGATCTCATCCGACAGGGTAAACAACCGCGCCAGCCAGACCGAGCTGGTGACGGCCACCACCGTGGCGGTGATCACTCCGGCCGAAAGCGACATCCAGTGGCGTTTGATCACCGCGAGGTTATCGTACACGGGCACCGCAAAGGCGATGGTCGCCGGGCCGAGCAGCCATAGCAGCCAGTGCGCCTCACCGATATAGTTCTGCCAGGAGATATGCCCCCACACCAGCATCATTACCAGCAAAATCGGGGTGAAGACCAGCGGCATCAGGGGCAATTTGCGAAAAGCGGCGATACAGGCGCTTGTTGGCGAAATAGATAATCAGCGTCACCACCAGACAGAGCACGCTGACCTGAAAGTTAGTCATGTTTTCTGCCTGCTAATCTCAAAGCGATAGACTTTATCCACCACCCACGCGGTGGCACCCAGCACCATCAGCGTGCTCAGGGCGATCACCGCAAAGATGCGCCAGCCATCCACCATCAGCAGCTGGACGTAATTCACCACCGCCACCACCGCGGGCACAAAAAACAGCAGCATTTCTGCCAGCAGCCAGCGTGAGCCTGCCCGCACCCAATTCAGGGGAATAACGCGGCAGAGGATCAGGCTGAACATCAGCACCATCCCGACCAGATTGGCCGGCAGCGGCAGATGTAGCCAGCCAACAAGGTATTCAGCGAAGACAAAAAGACCCGCGTAAAGCAGTACCTGAACCGGTACCTGGAGTCGTTGCACGACGGCAGGCGTAACGCGACCTAACGCCACGGTCATGGGGGATTTCCTCAAAATGAGACGGAGCGCCAGTATAGTCAGCGCCCGTAATTGACTGAAATGAATTAAAATCATCAAAGGTATAGTTTCGAGGAATAGTCATGGACATACGCACGCTGCGTTACTTTGTCGAAGTGGTACGTCAGCAGAGTTTCACCCGCGCTGCGGAGAAGCTTTTTGTCACCCAACCCACCATCAGCAAAATGCTGAAAAAACCTCGAAGATGAACTGAACTGTACCCTGCTGATCCGCGACGGGCGCAAGCTTGCTGTTAACCGACACCGGTCGGGTGGTGTTTGAACGCGGTCTGGCGATCCTCGCAGAGTTTCGCCAGCTGGAGGCGGAGCTTGGCGACATCAATCACCTTAACCAAAAGGCATATTACGCCTCGGTATTCCGCCGATGGTGGGGATGATGATGGCCGGGCCCAATCGGCCTGTTTCGTCAGCGCTATCCCGGCGTAGAGCTGAAAATTTCTGAATTTTGGTGGCTTAACCGTCCAGCAGGCGGTGATCAACGGCGAGCTGGATCTGGCGATGACCGCCCTCCCCGTGGAGGAGGACAGCGGTCTGACGGCACTGCCGCTGTTCAGCCACCCGCTGTGCGTGCTGGTACCGCGCTCCGGCAGTTGGTTGACCCTTGATACCATTAACCCTGAACTGCTGGCCGAGCACCCGCTGCTGATCTACAACGAAGATTTTGCCCTCAGCCGCCAGCTGATGCAGTTGTTCAGCCAGCACGGTGTTAAGCCGCGCATCGCGGTGCGCAGTGGGCAGTGGGACTTTCTGGCTGCGATGGTTCAGGCGGGCGTCGGGATCGCGATTTTGCCGCAGCCCATCTGCGAGCGGCTGGATAAAAATACGTTGCGCTGGATCCCACTACAGAGCGACCTGCACTGGCAGTTGGGGATGATCTGGCGGGAGGGAGTGTATCTGTCGCACAGCGCCCAGGCCTGGCTGAAATGCTGTGAAGGGTTTTGGGTACCGGGGTAAACGCAAAACGGTAACCGCCAGGTTACCGTTTTTAGTGTTTGCACCCTCTCCCCTGTGGGAGAGGGCCGGGGTGAAGGCATCAGACCGCGCTCACCCCTACTGCTTCTCTATCAACAACGCTTCCATCAAATCGAGATCGTGCAGTAGTTTTTGCAGTGTCTCGTTGCTGATTTCCCGGGTGGCACGCAGGTGGTACAGCTCTGCGCGTTCCGAGCGCAGCGCAGCCAGGCGGAAGCGGCGTTCAAGGTTCTCTTCCATCAGCGAGCTTTCCACGTCGTTGCGGCCATCCGCACGGCGGCGCAGGTTACCAATCACCCGCGAGCTCACCTCTTTCAGCAGTTGGGTATCGATGTTCTCTTCGGTATCGGCGGCCAGACGCTCCTCCATCTTCTGGATGGTGACAATGGCCACCTCAGCCGTTGCTGCCCGGGCGATACGCGCCTCTTTATGCTGCTGAACGTGGTCGCCCACCTCCATATGTTGCAGCAGGATTGGCAGCATCACCACGCCAACAAACAGGGAGAACAGAATCACCCCTGCCGCCAGGAACACCAGCTCGTAGCGCGCCGGGAAGACATCGCCAGTCGGCAGCAGCAGCGGAATGGAAAGCACACCGGCGAGGGTAATGGCCCCACGCACCCCGGCGAAGGTGGAGATCAGCAGCTCACGCGTGGTCCAGGAACCAAACTCCATCGGTTTGTTTTTCAGGAAACGCACGCTGAATCTTTTCATCGTCCACAGCCAACCGAAACGTACCAGCATCAGCGCGGCGTAAATCAGCACGATGTCGGTAAACAGCATCCAGGTTTCAACATTCGGGTCGGCCTCGGCCGCCACCAGCGAGGACTCGAGGATCCCCGGCAGTTGCAGACCCAACAGCAGGAACACCATGCCGTTGAAGACAAACTCCAGCATCGCCCAGGTGCTGTTGGCGCGCAGGCGCATCGCCAGCGGCGCGCGGCGGCATGACACCGGAGCGGGTGATGGTCATCCCGGCCGCCACCGCCGCCAGGATGCCGGAGAAGCCAATGTGTTCCGCAATCAGATAAGAGGCGAACGGCAGCAGGAACAGCAGTAAGATTTGCGTGGCAGGCTCGTCGCCGCCCCAGCGGCTAAGGAAGCGCAGCGAACGGCCATACAGCCAGCTCACCACAAACCCGGCCAGAATGCCGCCAATCGCCACTTTCAAGAATTCAACGGATGCCCCGCCGATGGTGAAGATCATGGTGCCCATCGCCACGGCGACGGCAAACTTCAGCGCCACCAGGCCGGAGGCGTCGTTCATCAGGGCTTCGCCCTGCAAAATACCCATGATTTTCTTCGGAATGCGTCCTTCACCAACGATACCGGACAGCGCCACGGCATCGGTGGGCGACAGCACCGCCGCCAGCGCAAAGGCCGGTATCAGCGGGATCCCCGGCACCACCCAGTAGATGAGAAAACCAATCCCCACCACGGTGACCACCACTAGCGCCAGCGCCAGCCCCAGGATCTCGCGCCCATGCTCAAGAAATTCCCGCGTAGGGGTTTTCCAGCCGTCGGCAAACAGCAGAGGCGGGATAAACAGCACCAGAAACAGTTCAGGATCAAACTCGACATGCAATCCGAACGTCGGCCATGCCAGCAGAGCACCGATGGCGATCTGCATCAGCGGCAGCGGTAACTGGAAGGGCAGTACGCGGGTAACTACCCCGGAGAGGGAGACCAAAAGGGTCATGATGAGTATTGTGAAGAAGATTTCCATGCGTTCCCTGTTTGCGAGGTTTTGGTACGTTTACATCACTGGCATCTTGCCACAGTGTATCTCCCTCAGAGTAACGCATAAGGCAACAAGATGTGTTCCGAAAATAAAAACGGGCGGCCTTAGCCACCCGTCTGTTTGCGCAGTTGACAGCTTAGATAGCCCAGCCGCCCGCGTAGAACGCCCACCAGCGCCACGGCAATCACCACCGTACCGATGTTCAGCTTACGCCATTCACCGGAGACGATACGGCCCGATCACCAGTGATGCGAAGCCGATCATGATGCCGGTAACGATGTTACAGGTCAGCACGATGAACACCGCGGTGATAAGCCCGGCCATCGCGTCAACGAAGTCGGCAAAATCAATTTTCGCCACGTTGCTCAGCATCAGCAGGCCAACGTACATCAGCGCAGGGGCAGTTGCGTACGCCGGAACCAGATAGGACAGCGGGGCAAGGAACAGGATCAGCAGGAACAGCACGCCGATGGTGATCGCCGTCAGACCGGTTTTACCGCCTGCCGCCGTACCCGCCGCCGATTCGATATATACCGCTGCTGGCGCAGCACCCACCAGACCGGAGAAGACGCTGCTCAGGGAGTCGGTGGTCAGCGCTTTGCCGCCATCGATGATCTGACCGTCTTTATCCAGCAGGTTCGCCTGGCCCGCTACCGCGCGGATGGTACCGGTGGCGTCGAAGACCGCGGTCATCACCAGCGCCAGCACGCTTGGCAGGACAACCGGGTTCAGCGCGCCCATGATATCCAGGCTGCCAATCAGCGAGTTGCCGTTTTCATCGCTCAGGGATGGCATGGCAAATACACCGGAGAAATGCACCGCGGGATCGAAAATCAGCCCCACCACAGAGACGCCAATGATAGTGAGCAGGATGCCGCCCGGCACTTTCAGTTTTTCCAGACCAATGATCACCGCCAGGCCAATCAGCGACATGATCACCGGGAAGCTGGCGAAATCACCCAGCGCAACCGGCAGACCGTCCAGCGGGTTCTTGATCACCAGGCCAACGCCGTTGGCGGCAATCAGCAGCAGGAACAGGCCGATACCGATGCCGGTGCCATGCGCAACGCCCTGCGGCAGGTTACGTAGGATCCAGCTGCGGATACCGGTGGCAGAGATGATGGTAAACAGCACACCCATCAGGAACACGGCGCCCAGCGCAACCGGGACGCTGATCTGCTGGCCCAGCACCAGGCTGAACGCGGTGAAGGCGGTCAGTGAGATGGCGCAGCCAATTGCCAGCGGCAGGTTGGCCCACAGACCCATCACGATGGAGCCGACACCGGCAACCAGACAGGTGGCGACAAAGACCGCCGCCGGTGGGAAACCGGCTTTGCCCAGCATGCCCGGCACCACGATCACCGAGTAGACCATGGCCAGGAAGGTCGTCAGACCGGCAACGATCTCCTGACGCACGGTGCTGCCACGGGCAGAAATTTTGAACATGGCGTCGAGTGAACCGCCGGTACGCGCAGATGGCGTAGACATAGAAAACATCCCCTGAAAATTATAATCGTCGTCGGTCAGCGTGATGGACACTCCACGACCAGCGAAACGTCATATCCCTGTGCTGCGTTTATGACAAAGAGGGGCGTCATAAAAAAAGCAAACGTTTAGCTTCACGCTGACAAAACGGGTGTTGAATTAAAGGCAAACGATTATCCGTCCTGAACACGGGCATTTTCAACTTAACTTTGCCGTTTTTCGCTTATTTTCCTGCGGGGCGGTGAAGAAATAGCCAGAGTATGCGCAAACGTTATCGTGAATGCGCAATTTGATAACATTTTCAGGGTTCGCTCAGGATTTGCCAGGGATTTCGAACGGACCGCCCTGCTGGATCGCCCGCTGCCAGGCCGGACGCATTTCGACGTTTTTCATCCACCTTTGCAGATGAGGGAGATCCGCGATGCCGCCACGCTCCAGCAGGGCAAACACCGGAAAACTCATCTGCACGTCCGCCATGCTGAGGTTATCCCCGGCAAACCAGCGGTGATCCTTCAGCCAGGACTCCAGAAAACGGGCGTGGGTTTCCAGCTGGCGGTTGAGATACGCCTTTTGCACCCCCTGCCCCAGCACTTTGCCCAGCGAGCGCAGGCCAAACGGGATCGGCGGTTTACCGAGGCTGGAGAAAACCAGCTTCATCAGCAGCAGCGGCATCAGGGAACCTTCCGCGTAGTGAAGCCAGAAGCGGTAGTGCAGTTTCATCTCGCGATCCTGCGGCTTGAGCTGCGATGTGGGATCGTAGGTCTCCTGCAAATATTCGAGGATCGCCCCCGATTCCGCCAGAATCAGGCCGTTATCCTCCAGCACCGGGGATTTACCCAGCGGGTGAACTTTTCGCAATGCGGCGGGCGCCATCATCGTCTTATCACGCTGATAACGTTCAATCTGATACGGCAGAGAAAGCTCTTCCAGCGCCCACAGCACACGCTGGGATCGGGACTGGTTGAGGTGGTGGACCTTAATCATGGACATCTCCAGTTGGGCTTACCCACTAACTATAGAAAATTGCACAACCTGGCGAAAAAATTTCGCCTATTTTATGCGCTGTGGAACTGGCAAACCCGGCCTCCCGGCCTAGACTTAAATTGTCAGCACAAACCGGAACCTCCAAACCATGCTCGACTGAGGGTGTTGATGTCGGGGGGAAACCCTCCTGTGAACCAGCGGGATAGAGAGAAAGACAAAGACCGGAAATAAACTAAAGCGCCTGTATGGCGCTTTAGTTTTTTATGCGTCGGGCTAATCTTCTTCCAGCAACCGCGCGCCGGTGCCCTGCTCGCCCAGCTTATCGCCAGGGTTACGCAGCGGGCAGTCACTGCGCGACAGGCATCCGCAGCCAATACAGCCGTCAAGATCGTCGCGCAGCGCCTCCAGGGTATGAATGCGCCGATCCAGCTCATCGCGCCACTGTGACGAGAGTGCTTTCCACTCCTTTGTACTCAGCGTATGCCCCTCAGGCAGGATGCCGAACGCCTCGCCAATGGTGGCCAGCGGGATCCCGATGCGTTGGGCAATCTTGATGATCGCCACATAGCGCAGCACATCGCGGGTATAACGGCGCTGGTTGCCCGTGTTGCGGATACTCTTAATTAACCCTTTGCTTTCATAGAAATGCAGAGCCGACACCGCCACGCCGCTACGCCTTGCCACCTCGCCCGGCGTCAGCAGCGATTTGATCCGCGGTAATTTCTTTTCCATAAAACCTCTTTACCTCAAGTTAACTTGAGGAATTATACTCGCCCGCAGACAAAACGACGAATTAACCGATACAGGTGTAACCAGAAAGAGGCTGCTCTATGTCGCATCAACAAATTATTCAGACACTTATTGAATGGATGGATGACCATATCGATCAACCCTTGAGTATTGATGTGGTGGCTAAAAAGTCGGGTTACTCGAAATGGTATTTACAGAGGATGTTCCGCGCAGTCATGCACCAGACGCTGGGCGAGTACATTCGGCAACGCAGATTATTGCTGGCGGCTCAGGCGTTACGTACCACCAAGCGCCCCATTTTTGATATCGCCATGGATCTGGGCTATGTCTCCCAGCAGACGTTTTCGCGTGTATTCCGCCGCGAGTTTGATCGTACTCCCAGCGACTATCGTCATCAGCTGAAACTAGTGACTGTGGGCGAGTGATGCCGCGACAGGCTGTTGCTGCCAGGTCATGAAATCCTGCGGCGACATCGCCTTCGCGAAGTGCCAGCCCTGACAATACTGCACGCCGCGCTTGTTTAACCAAGTGACCTGTTCCGGTGTTTCCACCCCTTCGGCGATGGTTTTTAAGCGCAGGCTTTGAGCCATTTCGATGATGTGCTCGACAATCAGGTGGCTGGTGCTGTTGGTCGTCAGGGTATCGATAAAAGATTTATCGATTTTCAGGATATCGACGTTCAGCGAATAGAGGTTGTGCAGGTTGGAATAGCCGGTACCTAAAATCATCGATCGCCACTTCATAACCCGCCTGACGAAACGCCTGAATTACCGGCGTCGTTTTCGGCACGTCGATAAACCCACGCTCGGTCACTTCAATTTTGATTTGCTGCCGCCCGGACATTGTAGTGGCGGGCTTTATCGGTGATCATCGCAATCAGGCGTGAAGAGTGGAAGTCCGTTGCCGAACAGGTTAATGGAGATATAGATATGCGGATTGGCAAGGCGAGAAACGGACCCAGATCGCTTGAAGACTTCTTCCACTACATAGTCGGTAATGCGCTCGCTCATGCCCTCTCTTCTGCCAGCGGAATAAATTCTACCGGACTCATTACCGGGCCGTTAAAACCCGGCCAGCGCAATAACGCTTCAGCCCCGACACAGACATTGGTTTTGATATCGATAATGGGCTGGTAGTGCAGGCAAAGCTGTCTTTTATTTAATGCCCGATGCAATAAGCGCCCCGGAGAATTAAATTCGCGTCGTGTTCTCGACCACATTAATAAAATAATAATGCTGCTGATCATCCCCAGCGGTAGAGTTAATGTCGCCTGGTGATAAAGGACTTCATAAAAACGTTGGTTAGTCGTTGAGACAATGGCGGCAATCGGTCGCTTGTCCGAGCGAACAATCGTATAAAAACGGCCTTCATTCTGGAATATAAGATCGTCATTGCTAATCTGGGTTTTCAATTCACTCTGATTAGCCTGTTCACTGGCGGAGAAAAAGGTATTGGTGACCGTATCAAATACTCCCCACGCCAGGGATCGGTCAGAAGACATTACTTCGCTATACGTCAGGGGGTTAACCACCACCACATAATGACCTAACTGCATATAGGTCATTTTATATCCCTCATAAAACGGGGTGTCGCGGTAATAATAGATAGAGACGTCAGGCTGGCGTTGGTAATTGGCGGCGGAAATGGTATACGGATTCTCGGGGGTGCTCGTCGTTGAGCAAAGGAATTCACGGCCTTGCGCATACACCAGGTCAGCAATGTAGAGTCGCCCCCGGACGATATTCAACATATTTTGTCGGTGTGCCGGCGTGCAAATATCGCCCGAATACTGTTCGGCAGCATGACGAGCCAGCTCAACCTGCTGAATGACCAGTTCAGTTTTGTCTAAAGCGAGTTTTGCAAAGGAACGAAGTTGGCTGCTTGTTTCGTTAATCGCGCGTTGCTGGCAAACCATAGCGCAAGCATCACAGGTAGCAAAACTACATGATAACCCCGACTATCCTCAGCACCTTGTCCCGTGCGTTACGATTCATTTCCGCCCTATATCCCTGCTTTTTATGTGCCTGTAATCATGAAGGCCGGATGCTTTGCTAAACAGGTGATTACGTTGCATGAATCATGCGAAGTTAGCAACTGACTTTTAACACCAATAACCTAATATTTGGTTATGCCGATAATATTTGTCCGTAAGCCAAACTGAAAGTATTCGTTTCCTGGTTATTAAGTAAAATAATTACCGGTGTCGAAAGCCAGGCTCCCGGATAACTCAACAGAATGTCGTCGATTAACTCAAACTACCTACAGCATGTAAAAAGCGCAACTTCATCATGAGATTTTGGTGCTATTTATCCATGATAATGATTAAAGTGATTTATAAATAATCAACCGCGACGATTGTTTTTCCTCTTCCCGCGCGTTTGGCATCGTAAAGTGCCTTATCTGCGCTAATGAGTAGCGAGGAGGTATCGTGCGGTTCGCCGCTCACCTCCACCACCCCGCGCTAAAGGAAAGGGTCAGCATTCGGGTGCCCACGTTAAGCGGCGTCACGGTCAGCGCCTGGCGGAGACGGGTGGAAAGCTGCACCGCCGCGTCGCTGCGGGTCTTCGGCAACAGCAGTAAAAATTCTTCTCCACCCACCCGGCCCAGCGCTGCATCTGGGGGGATCAGCGCCCGCAGGCAGTCACAGAAGTGCACCAGCGCGGCATCTCCCACCAGGTGGCCCCACTGGTCATTAATCTGTTTGAAGAAATCCAGGTCAAACATCAGGACTGAGAAGTAGCTGTCGGCCTCCTGTCGCTGGCTGGCTTCAAGGGCAACGGCAATTTGCTGCAGGATGGCAAAACGATTTAAGCAGCCCGTCAGATCGTCGGTCATGGCCTTCATTCCAGAAGCCGCTCCGCGTTTTACGGGCGGTAATATCAAGCCCGATATTGAGTATTGAGCCGTCCGGCAGGGAAATGTTCGACCACAGGATCGTCAGCTGCATCCCGTCCCGGCGCACCGGGTGCCATTCGTACATGTCGTTAAGCGGGTGATGTTGACCGACTCATGCACCCGGCGACGCATCTCCGGGTCAGGATAAAACTGCGCAGCGATCGGGATGGGCGTTGATCTCCGCCATCGTCCAGCCAAACACCTTTTCGCATTCGGCATTCCACAACACGCAGCGGCTATTTCTGTCGAACGAGTTCATCAGCACCGGCGCCCGTTCAAACAGTGTTTTGTACTGGGCGATCATCCGCTGCATCTCTTTTGCCATGCGCTCTCGGCGACAAGCCCGGTGACAACATCCTTCAGCTTTTCCACCAGGATAATTACCACCTCTTTCAGCACAGTGAGGGGGCTTTGCGGCTGCGTAAACCCAAGGAAGAAGTAGCCGTGCTGATGCGGGCCATTTTACACAGCACCCCGCACTGTAATTGATGGTGTCCCGGATGGCCGGGAGGGAATATCAGCGTGCCGGTATTCTCTTTCCAGCCGATTGTCTGCCATGAACGCTGATGACGTTGCAATAACAGGCTGGCAAGAAAAGCATTAATTTCCAGCGGATGGCAGGTTAACTCACCGGCACTGACCAGCTGCGGCTGGCCCGTCTCATCCTGCATCATTACCCAGCTGAGCTGGGCGCCAAAGGTATAATTTATCGTCTCCAGCAAAGACGTTAAGGTGGCATGGGAGGATAGTTTTGGCATTAATTTAGCTAATGCATGCAAGGCCCGGGTACTGTCATTAATATTTTCTCGATTTACTTGCTTCATTGTTTATTCGCAGCTCATTAACGAGACAGAAATACCGCAACGAATTAATCAGGAATGAAATGACATTCAGTCAGATACATGAATCCGAGAATCTTCCAGAGACGCGTGTGTAAAATTAAAAGAAAAAAGAATAAACAGAAAAAAAACTCAAGCCTGATTTATTTATTACGAACATATTAAGCAACCGGAAGAAGCATAATCCATACCTCTGAGGCTGTAAATATTGTACATCGACCTTCGCTCTGTACATGTTTTCTTATCCTGATGAATTATCAGCAAAGTTATCATAAATACAGCGCATGGCAGACTAAATATATATTTCAAGTAGTTATAACCATGCTGACAGCATGGTTTAAAAATCGCTATTTTTATGCATTTGCCCAGTGGCGAATAAAAGAACAAATGTGATATAGTTCACACATCTTATGTAACAAGAAACATTGTTTCATTGTTGTGAGTCTGAGCCTGCCGATAGCCAGTTTGCCACAGTGTGTGGGCAACGTCGCGCTTTACCCGGCGGCGGTTATCTTTGAGGATCGTTTTTATGGCAGCTATTACCACTGGCGTTGTGTTTGCACGCTGGGAGTTGTTGAGCGCGGTGCTGATGTTTCTGGCCAGCACGCTGAACATTCAGTTTCGTAAATCGGATTACGCCGTTCTGGCGGTGATCAGCACCTGTCTGGGTCTGGCGGCGGCATGCTGGTTTGCCACCGGCCTGCTGGGTATCACCCTGCTGGATGTGGCGGCGATCTGGAATAACGTTAAAGCGGTAATGGTCGAGGCGATGAGCCATACGCCACCAGACTGGCCAATGATGTACACCTGATGCCTGTGGGCGAGACATTCTGAAAAGAAAAACTGTAAATAAAAAACCCAGACCGAGGTCTGGGTTTTTTGTTGTTGCGAAACGCAGGTTCTGATTATCAGAACGGGATATCGTCGTCGAAATCCATTGGCGGTTCGTTAGACTGCGCTGGTGCAGACGGCTGCTGCTGCGGACGAGACTGTGCGCCGCCGCTGAACTGGTTGCCGCCCTGAGGCTGCTGAGGCTGACCCCAACCGCCCTGCTGCTGCTGGCCGCCACCTGCTGGTGCGCCACCGCCCTGACGGCCACCCAGCATCTGCATGGTGCCGCCGACGTTTACCACCACTTCAGTGGTGTATTTTTCTGCGCCGGACTGATCGGTCCATTTACGGGTACGCAGCTGGCCTTCGATATAGACCTGGGAGCCTTTACGCAGATATTCACCGGCCACTTCGGCCAGTTTGCCAAACAGCACAACGCGGTGCCATTCGGTCTGCTCTTTCATCTCGCCGGTCGCTTTATCACGCCAGGATTCGGAAGTAGCCAGCGTAATGTTGGCCACTGCACCACCACTCGGCATATAGCGTACTTCCGGGTCCTGGCCCAGATTACCGACGAGAATCACCTTGTTTACGCCTCTGCTGGCCATGATCGTGTCTCCTGAAAACTTGTCTGAAAAGAGTGTAGCGCGCGAGTGTACCATTTCCACGTGGTCTTTCGATAGTTTCGAAGCATCTTCCAGAGTTCTCACGAAGGATACATTGTTGCACAAGTCACCAGAATTTGCATTCCAATACTGTATATCCAGCCAGGTCAATTTGTGTCATAATTAATCGTTTCTGCCGGTTGTCCTTCAAACAAACCAGGCATTCCGTGTATCTACCTACCGGGAAAGGTGAATGGATAAGATAGAAGTTCGGGGCGCCCGCACCCACAATCTCAAGAATATCAACCTCGTCATCCCTCGCGACAAACTGATCGTCGTGACCGGGCTTTCAGGCTCAGGCAAATCTTCACTGGCTTTCGACACCCTGTATGCCGAAGGGCAGCGTCGTTACGTCGAATCGCTCTCTGCTTATGCGCGCCAGTTCCTGTCGCTGATGGAAAAACCGGACGTCGACCATATCGAAGGGTTATCGCCGGCCATCTCTATTGAGCAGAAGTCGACCTCCCATAACCCGCGCTCCACCGTCGGGACCATCACCGAAATCCATGACTACCTGCGTCTGCTGTATGCCCGCGTGGGCGAGCCGCGCTGCCCGGATCACGATGTTCCGCTGGCGGCCCAGACCGTCAGCCAGATGGTGGATAACGTGCTGGCGCAGCCGGAAGGCAAACGACTGATGCTGCTGGCACCAATCATTAAAGAGCGTAAAGGCGAGCACACCAAAACGCTGGAAAACCTGGCAAGCCAGGGCTATATCCGCGCCCGTATTGACGGGGAAGTGTGCGATCCTTTCCGATCCGCCGAAGCTGGAGCTGCAAAAGAAACACACCATTGAAGTGGTCATCGATCGCTTTAAGGTGCGTGACGATCTGACTCAGCGCCTGGCGGAGTCGTTCGAAACCGCGCTGGATCTCTCCGGCGGTACGGCCGTGGTTGCCGATATGGACGACCCGAAAGCAGACGAAATGCTCTTCTCGGCTAACTTTGCCTGCCCGGTGTGCGGTTACAGCATGCGCGAGCTGGAACCGCGTCTGTTCTCGTTCAACAACCCGGCGGGCGCGTGCCCGACCTGCGATGGCCTGGGCGTGCAGCAGTATTTCGATCCTGACCGGGTGATCCAGAACCCGGAGCTGTCGCTGGCAGGCGGCGCGATCCGCGGCTGGGATAAGCGTAACTTCTACTACTTCCAGATGCTGAAGTCGCTGGCGGAACACTACAAATTCGACGTCGAAGCGCCGTGGGGCAGCCTCAGCCCAACCGTGCACAAGGTGATCCTGTTCGGTTCCGCGAAAGAGAACATCGAGTTCAAATACATGAACGATCGCGGCGATACCTCGGTACGCCGTCATCCGTTCGAAGGCGTGCTGCACAACATGGAGCGCCGTTACAAAGAGACGGAATCCAGCGCGGTACGTGAAGAGCTGGCGAAGTTCATCAGCAACCGCTCCTGCGCGACCTGTGACGGCACCCGTCTGCGTCGCGAAGCGCGCCACGTGTATGTTGAAAACACGCCGCTGCCGACCATCTCGGACATGAGCATCGGCCACGCGATGGACTTCTTCACCAACCTGAAGCTCTCCGGCCAGCGTGCGCAAATTGCCGAGAAAGTGCTGAAAGAGATCGGCGATCGCCTCAAGTTCCTGGTCAACGTCGGCCTGAACTACCTGACCCTCTCCCGCTCGGCAGAGACCCTGTCCGGCGGCGAAGCGCAGCGTATCCGTCTGGCGAGCCAGATTGGTGCGGGCTTAGTCGGGGTGATGTACGTGCTGGATGAGCCGTCCATCGGCCTGCACCAGCGCGACAACGAACGCCTGCTCGGCACGCTGATCCACCTGCGTAACCTCGGTAACACGGTGATTGTGGTTGAGCATGACGAAGATGCCATTCGTGCGGCCGACCACGTGATCGACATCGGCCCGGGGGCTGGCGTCCACGGTGGTCAGGTTGTGGCAGAAGGGCCGCTGGACGCCATTATGGCGGTACCAGAATCCCTGACCGGCCAGTACATGAGCGGCAAGCGTAAGATTGAAGTGCCGAAACAGCGCGTGCCTGCGAACCCGGAAAAAGTGCTGAAGCTCACCGGGGCGCGTGGCAACAACCTGAAAGACGTCACGCTGACCCTGCCGGTTGGCCTGTTCACCTGTATTACGGGTGTGTCAGGTTCCGGTAAATCGACGCTGATCAACGATACACTGTTCCCGATTGCTCAGACGCAGTTGAACGGTGCGACCCTGGCTGAGCCAGCGCCGTATCGCGACGTTACCGGTCTGGAGCATTTCGACAAGGTGATCGATATCGATCAAAGCCCGATTGGTCGTACCCCGCGTTCTAACCCGGCGACCTATACCGGTGTCTTTACGCCGGTACGTGAACTCTTTGCCGGCGTGCCGGAATCGCGTTCGCGCGGCTATACGCCAGGTCGTTTCAGCTTTAACGTGCGCGGTGGTCGCTGCGAAGCGTGTCAGGGCGATGGGGTGATCAAAGTCGAAATGCACTTCCTGCCGGATATCTACGTGCCGTGCGACCAGTGCAAAGGCAAGCGCTATAACCGCGAAACGCTGGAAATTAAGTACAAAGGCAAGACCATCCACGAAGTGCTGGATATGACCATTGAAGAAGCACGTGAGTTCTTTGATGCCGTTCCGGCGCTGGCGCGTAAGCTCCAGACCCTGATGGATGTCGGTCTGACCTACATTCGTCTGGGCCAGTCGGCGACCACGCTGTCAGGCGGTGAAGCGCAGCGCGTGAAGCTGGCGCGTGAGCTTTCCAAGCGCGGCACCGGTCAGACGCTGTACATTCTGGATGAGCCAACTACCGGTCTGCACTTTGCCGATATCCAGCAGTTACTCGACGTGCTGCACCAGCTGCGCGATCAGGGCAACACCATCGTGGTGATTGAGCACAACCTGGACGTGATTAAAACCGCGGACTGGATTGTCGATCTCGGCCCGGAAGGCGGCAGCGGCGGCGGCGAAATCCTGGTTTCCGGCACCCCGGAAACCGTCGCGGAATGCGAAGCCTCACACACGGCCCGCTTCCTTAAGCCTCTTCTGAAGTAGTTACACCGAAAGCTGCTGCCGGGTCATCTCCGGCAGCAGTTCCACCGCCTGTTTGTAAGAGGCATCCACCAGGTAGTAAATCTGCGAATCCGGTATCGACCCATCCAGGTAGACCGTGCTCCAGTGGGCTTTATTCAGGTGCTGGCTGGGACGCACATCGGTATGCTGCTGACGCAGCAGCTCCGCCAGTTCCGGGCTGGTTTTTAACGAGGCCGCCGGACGCCCCTCCACATCTTTCACCATCGCAAACAGCACGTCTGCGACTTTAATCTGGGTTGCCTTCCAGTCACTGTGCACGCTTTGCTCCGCACCCGGCTTATTCATGCAGTACTGAAGTATCTCCGAAATTGTCATCATTATTCCCCTTGTAGCGTAGCGATAATTTTGCGCGAACCGCCATGGATACGATGTTCTCCCAGCCAGATCCCCTGCCAGGTGCCCAGCTGCACGCGGCCATGATTCACCGGCAGCAGCAGAGAGACGCCCAGCATGGAGGATTTAATATGGGAAGGCATGTCGTCTGGCCCCTCATCATCATGTTCCCAGCGGGCACCGTCGGGAACGGATTTGAGAAAATGCTGCTCCATATCGGAACGGACGGTGGGATCGCAATTCTCGTTGAGCGTGAGAGAGGCTGACGTGTGTTGCAGCAAAAGATGCAGTAAACCGACGTTGATGCGGGAAAGATCGCGGATCTGTCCAAGGACCTCGTCCGTCACCAGGTGAAAACCACGAGACCTGGCGCGCAGGGTCAGGGTTTGCTGATACCACATGTGCTGCTCCGTGTTACAGGATAATCCTTCTAAGTGTGCAGCAATACGACGAAAGGTAAAACCCGTTGCGGGTAAATCTGCTTAAAAAAGCGACTTTTCCGCCCCGGGTACTCAGTATTCTGAATTGACGATCACCTCTTCGCCAAACGCCCCTGCCTGTGGCAGCGGTTTGTACGTCGAGTTGGAGGCGCGCAGCACCCGGATGCCTCTGGCGCCTGCCTCGCGGGCTGCGGCGATGTCGCTATCGGCATCGCCGTAGTAAATCTTGATCTGTTTCTGCTCCATCCACGACGCTTTGTTGTTTGTGCCCGATGTGTCACCGGCAAAAATGACCGGGTTCATGGCCGCGGCGGGGATCAGAAAGGCGTCCTGCAAGGTTTTAGTGACGGTTTCGGTTCGGGTAGGATGACGCCCGGTAATAAACCAGATCCTGTCGCCACGCTTAACGTGCATGGCAATCAGCGAGCGGGCCACCTCTTTCGGAATGCTGAACTCATCCCAGCCGTTGTTCATCTGCTGCCAGAAAGCCGGATTTTTCAGGTAATCCTCGCTCTGCGGTGACCAGGTCTTTTTACCCCGCCAGAAGCCCGGGCTGGAGAACAGGACGGTGTCATCAATATCAAATCCCACCGACATGGGCGGACGTCCCATCAGGCTGTTTTCTATCTGGGTAACAGACACCCAATGGATCGGCTCCTGTTCGGCCAGTCTGGCAGCGTTGGTACCGGTATATAACGGTGGGGGTGATGAGGGGCGCGCGACTACCGGGTGACTAAGCGAGAGCAATAAGCAGGCAGCGCTGAACGCCAGTGTGATCTTGCGCATATTATCCCCTGAATATTCAAAGCGTTATTGTTTATTTTTGAGCGGATGGTCAAAAAACACATCGAAAATAACCGCAGCGGGAGGGGAATGAAAGGAAATTCTTCATTAAAGGCGTAATAAAAGGAGGGGTATCACAGCGCGGGGTTTCCTGATTGCGGCCCCCTTCGTCAACGCAAGGAGGCCGCGAGTAAGTACTTACATTACAGCGGCAAAGGCCTGCGCCACGCGCTGAACGTTGCTGCTGTTCAGGCCTGCCACGCACATACGTCCGCTGGCAATCAGGTAGACGCCAAACTCATCGCGCAGGCGATCCACCTGCTGCGCGCTGAAGCCGGTGTAGCTGAACATACCGCGCTGCTGCAGCAGGTAGTCGAAGTTGTGCCCCGGTACCGCCTCTTTCAGCACATCGACCAGCGTCTGACGCATGGAAAGGATACGGGTACGCATCGCTTCCACTTCCGCCAGCCACTCGGCTTTGAGTGCGTCGTCGCCCAGTACGGTCGCCACAACCTGCGCACCAAAGTTTGGCGGGCTGGAGTAGATACGACGCACGGTGGCTTTCAACTGGCCAAGCACGCGCCCGGCAGCGTCCTGGTCTTCGCAGACCACGGAAAGGCCACCCACACGCTCGCCATACAGGGAGAAGATTTTGGAGAAGGAGTTGCTGACCAGTGCCGGCAGGCCAGCGCTGGCGATGGCACGAATGGCATAGGCGTCCTCTTCCATCCCGGCACCAAAGCCCTGATAGGCAATGTCGAGGAACGGGATCAGGTTGCGCGCTTTCAGCACCTCAATCACGGCATCCCCACTGATCGTTGGTCAGATCGGCACCGGTCGGGTTATGGCAGCACGGGTGCAGCAGCACGATACTGCGTTCCGGCAAGGTGCTCAGTTTTTCCAGTAACGCACCAACACGCACCCCATTGCTCTGATCGTCAAACCACGGGTAGGTGTTCACCGTGAAGCCCGCGCCTTCAAAGATGGCGACGTGGTTTTCCCAGGTAGGGTCGCTCACCCAGACACCGGATTCCGGGAAATATTTGTGCAGGAAGTCTGCGCCAACCTTCAGCGCACCTGAGCCGCCCAGGGTCTGGATGGTGGCGACACGCTTTTCCACCAGCACCGGATGGTCTGCACCAAACAGCAGCGGGGCAATGGTGTGACGATAGCTGTTCAGCCCTTCCATCGGCAGATAGAGCGAGGCGCCGTGCGGCGTGGCGTTCAGACGTTCTTCGGCTTTGGCCACCGCCTGCAGCTGCGGAATAATGCCGGCTTCGTTGTAATAAAGACCGATGCTGAGGTTAACTTTATCGCCGCGCGGATCTTCTTTAAAACGCTCCATTAAGGAGAGGATTGGGTCGCCAGCATAGGCGTCAACTTTCTGGAACACGCGATGGTTCTCCGGGTAATAATGAGGCAGGGAATTCAACAATAAACCGGAAGCGGCAGAAGATCGAGAGGATGTTAAGGAAGATGAGGTGTGGGCGACAGAACCTGCGGGCGGCCTGTTTCCCCTCACCCTGGCTCTAAAAGGCCGAGGGCTCCCCAGTATTTTATTGCCCTTAAAGCCATGTCGGCGTTCTAAGAGGATAAATAACTTATAGCGGCTCCCTGGTCCGGCTGAAAATCGTCGAAGCGTTTCCGGAAGGCCGGGGCGAGGCACAGGGATGCGCCGGGAGGGCATAGCCTGCAGGGATGCTGGCTGGTGCCCGACCCGAAAGTCTGAAGGAATAAGCTGAGTGCACCGCGACGCGGCGATTTTCCTGGCCGGGAGCCGGGATTGTGAAGAGGGAGGCGGCGAGCCCCCTTAACAGGTTCGCGAGTGACGCGACTGACAAAGAAGTGCTGAACATAAGGTGAACGGAACAATCACCTCAGTCGCATGCTCCCCCTTACCACAGCCCTCTCCCTAAGGGAGAGGGAGCAGTCCGTGCGGGTTTCTCACTCACACAGAATTGAGGGAAAGTCGATATCAGTCGAGGTAGTGCATTGCCACCCGCGACGTCAGTCGGGTGATAAGTTCGTAAGCACTCACTTTTGTAATTTCCGCGATTTGCTCCACGGGTAAACCTTCTCCCCACAGGATCACCGGATCGCCCGCCTTCTCCTGCGCCTCTGGCCCGAGGTCAACGCAGATCATGTCCATCGCGACACGGCCGACAATAGGCACTTCGCGGCCATTGACCAGCACTGGCGTACCGGATGGGGCCGCGCGCGGGTAACCGTCGCCATAGCCCATCGCCACCACGCCCAGACGGGTGTCGCGCTCGCTGACCCAGGTGCCGCCCGTAGCCCACCGGTTCACCGGCTTTGTGCTCGCGCACCGCAATCAGGCTGGAAGTGAGTGACATCACCGGCTGAAAACCGAAGTCTGGCCCCCATGGCTTGCCCTCCAGCGGCGAAACGCCGTACAGAATAATGCCCGGACGCGCCCAGTCGAAGTGGGACTGCGGCCACAGCAAAATACCGCCGGAGGCCGCTATCGAGCGTAAGCCCGGCTTGCCTTCACAGAAGGTATTGAAGATATCGAGCTGCTGTTCGGTCGCGCCACATTCCGGCTCATCGGCGCGGGCAAAATGGCTGACGATATTGACCGGCTGACGAACGTTCTGGCACTGGCTTAAACGCTGATAAAAAGCCTCAGCTTGCTCCGGGCGTACGCCGAGGCGGTGCATGCCGGTGTCGAGCTTCATCCACACGGTGACCGGCTCACTGAGTACCGCGTTCTCCAGCGCCTCGAGCTGCTCTCTGTTGTGCACGGCGGTATGCAGCTGTTTTTCGGCGATGGTTGGCAGATCGGCGGCATTAAAGAAGCCTTCGAGCAGCAGTATCGGCTGGGTGATCCCCCCTTCGCGCAGGCGCAGGGCTTCTTCGAGACGGGCGACGCCAAAGGCGTCTGCATCAGGGAGCGTTCGCGCGGTCTCGATCAGACCGTGTCCGTAAGCGTTCGCTTTCACGACTGCAACCAGTTTGCTGGCGGGAGCCAGTTCACGCAGGCGTTGCAGGTTGTGTCGCAGAGCGCGGCGGTTAATGACTACAGTTGCCGCTTGCATTTGAATTCCTTAATAAAAAGACTCTCCAGAATCATTCACGATGCAGAACAAAAACGCTATCGCGTTTTTGAACAGCGCCTGCGCAGGCCCCAAAGGAGCGAGGACGCAGCCGAGACACGTGACAAGCCCGTTCACCCCGGGAGCTTAGTAAGCCGGGGTGAGCGGGCGCAGTCAACGCCCCTGCGGCGTGAAGGATGAGGAAGCGCTATTCGTCGTCGTATTGCGGGCCCGCATAGTTATCAAAGCGCGACCACTGGCCGTTAAAGGTAAGCCGCACCGTACCGATCGGGCCGTTACGCTGCTTACCGATAATAATTTCTGCGATGCCTTTAAGATCGCTGTTCTCGTGATACACCTCATCACGGTAGATGAACATGATGAGGTCAGCATCCTGCTCGATGGAGCCAGACTCACGCAGGTCGGAGTTCACCGGGCGTTTATCAGCACGCTGTTCCAGAGAGCGGTTAAGCTGCGACAGCGCTACAACAGGCACCTGCAACTCTTTCGCCAGCGCCTTCAGCGAGCGGGAGATTTCGGCAATCTCCAGTGTACGGTTATCCGACAGGGACGGAACGCGCATCAGCTGGAGGTAGTCGATCATGATAAGGCCGATGCCGCCATGCTCGCGGGCAATGCGGCGCGCGCGGGAACGTACTTCCGTCGGCGTCAGGCCGGAGGAGTCATCGATATAGATGTTCCGTTTTTCCAGCAGAATGCCCATGGTGCCGGAGATCCGCGCCCAGTCTTCGTCGTCCAACTGGCCGGTACGAATGCGAGTCTGATCCACGCGCGACAGCGAGGCCAGAGAACGCATCATGATCTGCTCGGAGGGCATCTCCAGACTGAAAATCAAAACCGGTTTATCCTGCAACATCGCCGCATTTTCGACGAGGTTCATCGCAAAGGTGGTTTCCCCCATCGACGGACGCGCGGCGACGATAATCAGATCCGACGGCTGTAGACCCGCGGTCTTTTTGTTCAGATCGTCATAGCCGGTGTTGACCCCGGTTACCCCGTCATGCGGCTGCTGGAACAGTTGCTCGATACGCGAGACGGTGGCGTCCAGCACTTCGGCAATGTTTTTTTGGCCCTTCGTCTTTATTGGCGCGGCTTTCCGCGATTTTAAATACCCGGGATTCGGCCAGATCGAGCAGCTCGTCGCTGTTACGCCCCTGCGGATCGAAACCGGCTTCTGCGATTTCGTTGGCGACGGAGATCATGTCGCGCACAACCGCACGTTCGCGCACGATATCGGCGTAGGCACTGATGTTCGCCGCACTTGGGGTATTTTTCGATAACTCGGCCAGATAGGCGAAGCCGCCAACAGATTCGAGCTGTCCCTGTCGCTCCAGCGATTCCGCGAGCGTGATCAGGTCAATCGGGCTGCCCGACTCCTGCAAACGCGCCATCTCGGTAAAGATATGGCGGTGCGGGCGGGTATAGAAATCGTCGGTGACAACGCGCTCGGCAACATCGTCCCAGCGTTCGTTATCCAGCATTAAACCGCCCAACACCGACTGTTCCGCTTCAATCGAGTGCGGCGGGACTTTTAACCCGGCTAACTGCGGATCGCGCTCGCGGGCTCAGTCTGTTTGTTGAAGGGTTTATTTCCTGCCATAGTGAAGGGAGCCGAGATAGAAATGGGGTCGATATTTTACCATGATTCATAACATTTGCCCCACCCAAATGTCACTGGAGGATAAATGGCAACGCGTATTGAATTTCATAAGCACGGCGGCCCGGACGTTCTCAAAGCGGTAGAGTTTACCCCCACCGCGCCTGGCGATAACGAAGTCCAGGTCGAAAACAAAGCCATTGGTATTAACTATATCGACACCTATATCCGCGGAGGCCTTTATCCGCCCCCGGCTCTGCCAAGCGGACTGGGCACCGAAGCGGCGGGCGTAGTGGTCAAAGTGGGCAGCGCCGTTAAGCATATAAAAGAGGGCGACCGCGTGGTGTATGCGCAATCTGCCCTCGGCGCTTACAGCTCGATCCACAATGTCCCGGCAGATAAAGCCGCCATTCTGCCTGACGCCATCTCCTTTGAGCAGGCCGCCGCCTCCTTCCTGAAAGGGTTAACGGTGTTTTATCTGTTGCGCAAAACCTACGAGATCAAACCCGATGAACAGTTCCTGTTCCACGCGGCCGCAGGCGGCGTTGGGCTGATTGCCTGTCAGTGGGCAAAAGCGCTGGGCGCCAAACTGATCGGCACCGTCGGCAACGCGCAAAAGGCGCAGCGCGCGCTTCAGGCGGGTGCCTGGCAGGTGATCAACTACCGTGAAGAGAGCATCGTTGAGCGGGTGAAAGAGATCACCGGCGGTAAAAAGGTGCGCGTGGTGTATGACTCGGTGGGCAAAGACACCTGGGAAGCCTCGCTGGATTGTCTGCAACGTCGCGGCCTGATGGTCAGCTTCGGTAACGCCTCCGGCCCGGTAACCGGGGTGAATCTCGGCATTCTCAACCAGAAAGGGTCGTTGTTCGCCACTCGTCCTTCGCTGCAAGGCTACATCACCAATCATGACGAACTGGTTGAGGCCAGCAATGAGCTGTTCTCATTGATTGCCAGCGGCGTAATTAAGGTGGATGTGGCGGAGGCGCAGAAATATCCGCTGGCCGATGCGCAACGGGCGCATGAAGTGCTGGAGAGCCGGGCGACGCAGGGGTCGAGTCTGCTGATCCCCTGAATAATTCATGTTGCAGGACGAAACGCTTAACCGCTTTGAACAGCGCTTGCGCTGGCCCCGAACGGGCGAGGTCAAAAGGCCGGGTAATGCGATAATTGAATGAACCCCGGGAGCTTACTCAGGTAAGTGACTGGGGTGAATGAAAGCAGTCAACGCATTTGCGGCAGGAATGATAACGGGTCAGAAAGAAATTGGGCTTCCCGGAGGAAGCCCTTTCTTTTTTTAGTTCGGCTGTATGTAGGGTACAGCACGATGAATTCTTTAACGGCGGCAATAGTGACAGATTCGATAACTAAATCCTATTCTGTTCTAAGCAATGCTGCCGTAAAAGTTGCAAGGATGTGACGAACCGCTCAATACCTTAGTAACGAAAGCGGTTATTGCGCTGATAGCGTGGGATTTTTGGCGATTTAATCGCCCGTATCGCCCACACCACCGCCACGGCCAACAGCAACCACGGCAGCAGTTTTAGCATCAGTGCAAACAGCCCACCGATAAACATCACCGCGGTGGCAACCACCAATGCGGCAATGATCCCCAGCAGCGAGACGCCGGTTACCAACAGCATGACAAAAAATCCAATCACAAAAAGTAGTTCCAGCATGGCTCTCTCCAGTAATGCATAACAACGATACGCTGCTATGACTATTACAAGATCCGTGCCAAAAATAAGTGATTGATAGTAAATAAAAACGCCCGGCAATGCGGTGCCGGGCGTGGTGAATTTGACCAGGTTTTAGTGAAAATTATCGCTTGTCTGCCACCAGACGCAGCGCTTGCTCCAGCACCTCGATATCGGCTCCCGCTTTATGGGCGTTTTCACTCAGGTAACGACGCCACTGGCGCGCCCCCCGGGATCCCCTGGAACAGACCCAGCATGTGGCGGTCACGTGGCCCAGATAGGTGCCGTTGCTCAGCTCACGCTCAATGTAGGGGTACATTGCCCGCACCACCGCGACCGGATCGCAATCGGCGCAATCCACACCAAAGATTTCGCGATCGACCGCCGCCAGCACGCCCGGGTTCTGGTACGCCTCGCGGCCCACCATTACGCCATCCATATGCGCTAAATGCGCTTTGGCCTCGTCCAGAGATTTGATACCGCCATTGATCGACATGGTCAGCTGCGGGAAATCACGCTTCAGCTGATAGACACGCGGGTAATCCAGAGGCGGGATCTCACGGTTCTCTTTCGGGCTAAGGCCAGAAAGCCAGGCTTTGCGGGCATGGATGATAAACATGTCGCACTCGCCCTTGCCGGCTACCGTGCCGATAAAGTCGCAGAGAAATTCGTAGCTGTCCTGATCGTCGATGCCGATACGGGTTTTGACCGTCACCGGAATGGAGACCACATCGCGCATCGCTTTTCACGCAGTCGGCCACCAGCTGCGCATTGCCCATCAGGCAGGCACCAAACATGCCGTTCTGCACACGATCGGAGGGGCAGCCAACGTTGAGGTTGATCTCGTCATAACCGCGCTCTTCTGCCAGCTTCGCGCCAGTGCGCCAGCGCGGCCGGATCGCTGCCGCCGAGCTGCAAGGCTACCGGATGCTCTTCTTCGCTGAAGGCGAGGTAGTCGCCCTTGCCATGAATAATCGCCCCGGTGGTCACCATCTCGGTATAGAGCAGAGTATGGCGCGACAGTAAACGCAGGAAGTAGCGGGCAGTGTCTGTCTGTCCAGTCGAGCATCGGCGCGATGGAAAAACGGTGAGCAGGATAGATGGACGAGTTTTCTGACGACATGGCGAAATTTTAAGCATCTGGTGAAAAGGGGGCGCTACTATAGCACAGATTTGCCGGAGGCAGAGCGCCTCCGGTTCCTGTCAGAACCTCACGCTAAATTGCGCTCCGGCCCCCCAGGTTTCATCCTCGCCGACGATGCCGGTCAGATCGATATGCACGGTGTTAAAGGGGCGAAGCCCAGCCCGCCGGTAAAGACGTTACTGTCGTTGCCCTTCACGTCACCGCGGAAGCCGCCGCGCACCGCCAGCCAGCCCAGCAGAGAGACCTCTGCCCCCGCCCCGACATACTGCGAATTTTCTTCGCTTTTGAAGCCCCGGGTTTGAGTCAGATCGCCGTCGGCGCTGAGGGTTAACAGGCCGGTATGCCAGGCCACCCCCGCCGTGACCAGAGGGCGGATCTGCCAGGTATCCTGATAACTCACTCTTGCCCGGTACGCCCGTTGAGAACGCGGATATCGTTGGTATCAATGTCGCGGGACAACAGGTTCTGCCCGCTCAGGCCGACCGTCCAGTTTTCACCGAAGTCCACCGCAACGCCGACATCGACGTTAAAACTGGTATCGTCATTGCGGTAACGGCTGCTGTTAAAGTCGCTGCTGTCGTAGGTATAGATGGAGGTGGTGTAGTTGTAGAGCCAGGTTTGTTGCAGCTTTGGCGTCACGCCGACCGAAATCGGCAGGCCGTTGAAATCAAACTGGCGGGCAATCGCCACGCCGTAATCAGAGACGATCGCCGCCCTGCCCTTGGCGATGGAGTTAAGATTGCGGGTAATCACGTCACTGCCGTTTCGCGCCGCACCCAACGCCATCTGGTTGGTCATCCCCATGCTGCCCTGCAATCTCCGAAGAAAATCGATATCCTGCTGGTCGATCTCCGAGCTGACGCGCGCGTGGGCATTGGCCTTAGCGACAAACGCCAGCGACAGCCCGAGCCGGGAATACTGACGGCGATCCCTGCCCCGGCGTTGCCGTGCGCGGTTTTTCCCTCAAGAAACTCCAGCTGGTCGGCCAGACTGCCTGCGGCACCCTGAAGCTCACTGAGCGTTCCCTGCGGATCGGCCATGATCCTCGCTACGGTCAGATCGTCGATCATCTCCTGATCGGCGCGGATCTCATCGCTGATTTCGTCGATCTTATCCTGCAGATTGTCTTTATCGCTGATTTGCGCCCCCACCGAGGGAAATATAATGGCGACGTCATCTTCCGCCTGGGATTTTGCCAGCAGGGCCGGGTTGATCAATACCCCCACTGCTATAATGCGCCGACGCAACGCCTGTCCCACCCATTGCATCGCCGCGTGCTTCCGTCCATGTATTTGCAGCTCCGGCCTGATTAGACAAAAGAAAAGCGGTGGCAATTCCCGCCACAGAAAATTTGAATTTTATTTTCACAGGACACCTGACTTATTGTGGGTGAATAAACCCCGGCAGCTAAATGCCGCGCAGGAGCATACGTCCTTTGTGAAAAAAGTATTAGGCGACGAATTTATCTAAACTTTCGTATTAGATAACTCGTTGATTTTCTTATCTGTTTAAATATGTATAGAACAAGAAATTATTTTTGCCCTGGTTTTCCATCATGAGGTCCAAAAAATTGCGGCGGATGATCGATCCAGCGATCTTCGCGCGTGGCGGCATATACCGGATTCAGCGGATAATAAATTCGGTTATGTTTTTTATTTGCTTCACCCCACGACTAATAACCGTACATCTTCACTGGTATTATTAATAAAGGTGTGACAGACCCCCGTCCCGGCAGGAAAACCCACGCTATCCCCCGGCTCCAGCTTCCATAAATAGCCGTTGATCCAGGCTTCGGGATAACCCTCGAGCACAAAGATAAATTCCTCTTCATCGCTTTCGGCATGAGGATAAGAAGTGCGACGTCCGGGCGGCAGACGTTCGTGGTGGATACCGAGGCGGCCAAGCCCCCAGCGCACGGGCCAGCGGCGCGCCAATGGAGAAACGCTCTGGGCTGTCAGGATAGGTCGAGTTGTCAGCACCTTCTACTTCACGCCAGTGTCGAATGCAGTCCGGTCTTTTCATCTTTTCATCCCCCTGTGGTTTTTCGTCAGGGTAGCACACCCGGCGGATCTCGGCGTTTGGGCCAGAATATGGTAAAGTGGCGGTTTGTTATTCCACGTTATTCGAGGTGCAAAATGGAAACGACCACAATGCAGGCACTGTTAGCGCAAGCCGAAAAGCTGTGCGCGCAACGCAATGTGCGCCTGACTCCGCAGCGCCTTGAAGTGTTGCGTCTGCTGAGTCTGCAAAACGGGGCCATCAGCGCCTACGATCTGCTCGACCTGCTGCGTGAAAGCGAGCCTCAGGCCAAGCCGCCTACCGTATATCGGGCGCTCGATTTTTTACTGGAGCAGGGCTTTGTGCATAAGGTGGAATCGACCAACAGCTATGTGCTGTGCCATCTGTTCGATCAGCCGACCCACACCTCTGCGATGTTTATCTGTGACCGCTGTGGCAGCGTGAAGGAAGAGGGCGCGGAAGGGGTGGAAGATATCATGCATACCCTGGCTGCGAAGATGGGCTTTGCCCTGCGTCACAACGTGATTGAGGCGCACGGCCTGTGCCGTAACTGCGTCGAAGTGGAAGCCTGCCGCCATCAGGAAGATTGCCAGCACGATCACTCTATCCAGCTGAAGAAAAAGCCGCGCTGAGGGCAAAAAAAGGGGCGACCTGTAAGGTCGCCCTGGGCGTACATCCGTGTACCTGCGGGTATAGGTTAATTACCAGCGATAGTTGTTACGGGTTTCCCAGTCACCAACTTCTTTCTCCGCCTGGTCTTTCTCATAACCATAGCGTTCCTGAATTTTACCCACCAGCTGGTCACGTTTACCTTCGATGACGGTCATGTCATCGTCGGTCAGGTCGCCCCACTGTTCTTTCACTTTACCTTTGAATTGTTTCCAGTTACCGCCGACTTGGTCTTTATTCATCATCGATTCCTCTTCGTTCGGTCGTTAAGGTTAAGTTCGTCCTGAAATACGTTTCGTGCTGGACGTGATAATAATTATAGATAAGCCTGCGGCGTTAGGTTTGTTATTCGGAATCTTTTACCATTTGGCAAGGCGAGGCCGCTATGAAAACCAGCTGCCGTTGCGCCAGTGCCTATGCCAGATCCAGCCCAGAGACAGCCCGCGCAGGGCCAGGAACACGCTCAGGGCCAGCCACAAACCATGGTTGCCCAGCCACGGCAGGGTGAAGAGCGTCAGGCCAAACCCGGCGGCGGCCACCGCCATGCTGTTGCGCATCTCCGCCCCGCGGGTGGCACCGATAAACATGCCATCCAGCAGATAGCACCAGACGCCCACCACCGGCAGGATCACCTGCCAGATAAGATAGTGGCTCGCCAGCTCGCGCAGTTCGGGCAGTGAAGTCAGCAGGGCAATGATTCGATCGCCTGCCAGGGCATAGATGAGGGCAAAGGTCAGCGCGACCAGGCCAGACTGACGGCAGGCCGCCCGCCACACTTCCCGCAGCTGGCCGCTTTCCCGTGCGCCATAGGCCTGCCCGGAGTGCGCCTCGACCGCATAGGCGAAGCCATCCAGCGCGTAAGCGGTAAAGGTCAGCAAGGTCATCAGCACGGCGTTGACGGCGATAATCTCCGGCCCCAGCCGTGCCCCCCATCACCGTCAGCGCCCCGAAGCAGAGTTGCAGCAGCAGCGAGCGCAACATGATGTCGCGATTGAGAGCCAGTAGCTTACGGATGTTGCCGCGCCAGCTCGTTTTCAGCAGCGCCAGCGAAATACCGCGCAGCGCCAATACCCGCCAGACCATCCATAAGCCGATCAACAAGGTGGCGTATTCCGCGATAGCGGTCGCCAGGGCAGCGCCCTGCACGTTCATCTTCAGCCCCATCACCAGCCACACATCCAGCACGATATTGAGCAGGTTGCCCACCACCAGCAGGATCACCGGTGCCCGGGCATACTGCACGCCCAACAGCCAGCCGAGCAGCACCAGGTTAGCCAGCGATGCCGGGGCGCTGAGCCAACGGATCTCAAGGAAGCGCCGCGCCTGATGCAGGACGGCCTCGCTACCACCGACAATATGCAGCGCCAGATCGATAAGCGGCGTGCGCAGCAGCACAATCACTAACCCTGCGCCCAGCGCCAGGATCAGCGGCTGCACCAGCGCACGGGCCAGACGCAGCGGATCTTTCGCGCCATAGGCCTGAGCGGTAAGCCCGGTAGTGCTCATGCGCAAAAAGAGCAGCAGCATAAACAGGAAGCTGGTTGCCGTCGCGCCGATGGCGACACCGCCCAGATAGACGGGCGAATCGAGATGACCAATCACCGCTGTGTCCACCAGCCCAAGCAGAGGAACGCTAATGTTGGAGACGATCATGGGAAGTGCAAGACGCCACAACGCCTTGTCTGAAGAAGTCAGGAGAGACATGGAAATGTTCGCCAGAGGCAAGAAAAACAGACTGCGACACTGCCGCAGTCTGTCAGAAAAGCATTATAACCATTCACCGTTGCGGATGACGCCAACCGCCAGGCCTTCGATGGAAAAGTTATTTTCACGCAGGTCGACAACAATCGGGGAAAACTCGCTGTTTTCCGGCAGCAGTTGCACAGTGTTACCCTGCTTTTTCAGGCGTTTAACGGTCACTTCATCATCGATACGTGCGACCACAACCTGCCCGTTACGCACGTCCTGAGTTTTATGGACTGCCAGCAGATCGCCGTCCAGAATACCGATATCTTTCATCGACATGCCGCTAACACGGAGCAGAAAGTCTGCGCTCGGTTTAAACATGCCAGGATCGACCTGATAGTGGCCTTCAATATGCTGTTGCGCAAGCAGCGGTTCACCGGCGGCGACACGACCGACGAGGGGAAGACCCTCTTCCGCTTCGACCAGCAGACGAATGCCGCGAGACGCACCGGAGACAATTTCAAGCACACCCTTGCGCGCCAGTGCCTTAAGGTGCTCTTCAGCGGCATTTGGAGAACGGAAGCCCAGACGCTGCGCGATTTCTGCACGCGTCGGCGGCATACCCGTCTGGCCGATATGATCCCTAATGAGATCAAACACCTCTTGCTGCCTGGTCGTTAACGCTTTCATTCCGCCCCCCTGGGTGTATATACAGTTATGCTGTGAGTATATACAGCTAAAGGTGATTTTGGAACCACAAACCGCATAAAAAACCAGAGACTTTTGCGGTTTCTGAAGGCTTATCGTAAATGTCCCCAAAGCAGCGTGACCCAGGTAAACAACGCAACGATAATCGCCATCAGCACTGCGGCAGAACCCATATCTTTCGCCCGGCCCGACAGCTCGTGAAAATCAGTGCCGATACGGTCTACTACCGCCTCGATCGCACTGTTCAGAATTTCGACTATCATCACCAACATCACCGAGCCAATCAGTAATACGCGGGTGATGGGATCCACATCCAGCCAGCAGGCAATAATAATCGCCGCGATGACAGCAACACCCTCCTGGCGAAATGCGGCTTCATTGATCCAGGCAGCACGGATGCCTTTCCATGAATAGCCGGCAGCTTTAATGATTCGGGTTAACCCAGTGGTATTATTGGCCATTAAAAGAAACCTTTCTTCGAAAATAGCGTCAGAAACGGTGGTTTAAGCGCCCTGCGCAGCCACCGGAAGTATGACGGGTAACAACAGAAATTTTGCGCGCTTTCTGTTATCCTTGCGCCGCAATTGCATTTTTAACCAGAGGCTTTACATCGTTTATGTCTGGCTGGCCACGAATTTACTACAAATTACTTAATTTACCATTAAGCGTCCTGGTAAAAAGCAAGTCTATTCCGGCGGTTCCTACGCTGGAGTTAGGACTCGATAACTCGCGTCCTATTATGTACGTTTTGCCTTATAACTCGAAGGCCGACTTGCTGACGCTGCGCGCCCAATGTCTGGCGCACGATCTCCCCGATCCGCTGGAGCCGCTGGAGATCGACGGCACCCAACTGCCGCGCTACATCTTTATCCACGGTGGCCCTCGCGTGTTCACCTGGTACACACCGAAAGAAGAGTCGATCAAGCTGTTCCATGACTACCTCGATCTGCACCGCAGCAACCCGCTGCTGGATGTGCAGATGGTGCCCGTGTCGGTCATGTTTGGCCGTCGTCCGGGGCGCGATAAAGGCGAAGAGAATCCGCCGTTGCGCATGCTCAACGGGGTGCAGAAATTTTTTGCCGTCAACTGGCTTGGCCGCGACAGCTTTGTCCGTTTTTCACCGTCAGTTTCACTGCGCCGCATGGCCGATGAACACGGTACGGATAAGACCATCGCCCAGAAGCTGGCACGTGTGGCGCGCATGCACTTTGCCCGTCAGCGTCTGGCCGCGGTAGGCCCACGCCTGCCTGCTCGCCAGGATCTGTTTAACAAGCTGCTGGCCTCAAAAGCCATTGCCCGCGCCGTTGAAGACGAAGCGCGCAGCAAAAAAATCTCCCACGAGAAGGCGCAGCAAAACGCCATCGCCCTGATGGAAGAGATTGCGGCCAACTTCTCCTACGAGATGATCCGCCTTAGCGACCGTATCCTGAGCTTTACCTGGAACCGTCTCTATCAGGGGATTAACGTACACAACGCCGAGCGTGTGCGCCAGCTTGCCCACGACGGCCATGAGATTGTCTATGTACCCTGCCACCGCAGCCACATGGACTACCTGCTGCTCTCGTATGTGCTCTATCACCAGGGGCTGGTGCCGCCGCATATCGCTGCGGGTATCAACCTCAACTTCTGGCCAGCAGGCCCGATCTTCCGCCGTCTGGGTGCGTTCTTTATTCGCCGTACCTTTAAAGGCAACAAGCTCTACTCCACCGTGTTCCGCGAGTATCTGGGCGAGCTGTTCAGCCGTGGCTATTCGGTGGAATATTTCGTGGAAGGCGGCCGTTCCCGTACCGGGCGTTTGCTCGATCCGAAGACCGGCACCCTGTCGATGACCATTCAGGCGATGCTGCGTGGCGGTACGCGTCCAATCACCCTGGTGCCGATTTACATCGGTTACGAGCACGTGATGGAAGTGGGCACCTACGCCAAAGAGCTGCGCGGCGCCACCAAAGAGAAAGAGAGCCTGCTGCAGATGCTGCGGGGCCTGAGCAAGCTGCGTAACCTCGGCCAGGGGTATGTGAACTTCGGCGAACCTATGCCGCTGATGACCTACCTGAATCACCGTGTGCCGGAGTGGCGTGAGTCCATCGACCCGATCGAAGCAGTGCGTCCGGCCTGGCTGACGCCAACGGTTAACGCCATTGCCGCCGATCTGATGGTGCGCATTAACAACGCCGGTGCGGCCAACGCCATGAACCTGTGTTGTACCGCCCTGCTCGGCTCTCGCCAGCGTTCGCTTACCCGCGAGCAGCTGACCGAGCAGCTCGACTGCTACCTGAACCTGTTGCGCAACGTGCCGTACGCGGAAGACGCCACGGTGCCGACCGCCAGCGCCAGCGAGTTGCTTGAGCACGCGCTGCAGATGAACAAGTTTGAGGTCGAGAAGGACACCATCGGCGATATCATCATTCTGCCGCGCGAGCAGGCGGTGCTGATGACCTATTACCGCAACAACATTGCGCATATGCTGATGCTGCCTTCGCTGATGGCGGCCATCATCACCCCAGCATCGCCAGATCACCCGTCAGGCGCTCCTGGAGCATGTCACCGCCCTTTACCCGATGCTGAAAGCCGAGCTGTTCCTGCGCTGGAACAACGACGAGCTGGCCGAGGTGCTGGATAAGCAGATTGAAGAGCTGACCCGCCAGGGCCTGATTTCGCAGAAAGATGACCTTCTGCTGATCAACCCGTCCCGGGCGCGCACGCTACAACTGCTGGCAGCAGGCGCACGCGAAACCGTGCAGCGCTACGCCATTACTTTCTGGCTGCTGAGCGCTAACCCGTCGATCAACCGCGGTACGCTGGAGAAAGAGAGTCGCACGCTGGCACAGCGTCTGTCGATGCTGCACGGCATCAACGCGCCCGGAGTTCTTCGATAAAGCGGTATTCAGTTCACTGGTGTTAACGCTGCGTGACGAGGGTTATATCAGCGACAGTGGTGATGCCGAGCCGGAAGAGACGATGAAGGTGTACCAGATGCTGGCAGACCTGATTACCTCCGACGTGCGCTTAACGATTGAGAGCGCAACGCAGGGCGAGTCTGCGGTCTGATGCCCGCCCCCCGCCCCTCTTCCACCGGGAGAGGGAGCAAACATAAAAAATGGTAGCCGAAAGGCTGTAATGCCAGTCAGTTAAGCCCGGCGGATTGTTCCGTTCACTTCATGTTCAGCAGAAACATGGCATTACACAACCCGTGAACGTGACAAGGGGGGCCGCCGGGCCCCCCTTGTCAATCCCCGCGGCCCCGCAATGAAACCGGTGCTTCGCACTGCGCTCACCTCCCGACCGGCTGCCTGCGGTCGGCTCAACTCGACATCCTGTCTCGATTCGCCTCTGGCCGCCATCCCTGGCGTCCAGCCCTTGTCATCCGGTCTCCGGTTCGCCGGTTTCAGCGGGGACTCAACACCGGTGCCCCTTTCAGGCGACTGAGAAGCGTGAGGGAGCGTGAATCCGGCTGAAAATCGACGAAGCGTTTCCGTAAGGCCGGGGCGAGGCGCAGGGACGCGCCGAGAGGGCATAGCCTGCAGGGATGCAGGCTGGTGCCCGACCCGAAAGCTGGAGGGAATAAGCTGAGGACAAAATTGCCGGGAGCAATTTTGAACAGCGCCTGCGCTGGCCCCGTAGGGGTGAGCCCCAGGGACGGGGCGAATAATCCGCGAAGCGGCGATTTTCCTGGCCGGGAGCCGGGGTAGCCAGGGGGGGAGGCGGCCCCCCCCTGGCACGTTCACCGCAGCGGAAGGGACATAAAGCAGAGGTACTTTAGTGAACGGAACCCTTCCACCTCAGTCAATTAGAAATATCAAATTGCTTAACTGACTGGCATTACAGCCTTTAGGCTGTCATTTTTTTACCTCGCCACCGGGCATTGTTTACGCCCAGTAACTCACCGCCAGGCCCAGGAACAACACCAGCCCTACATAGTTATTGTTCAGGAACGCTTTAAAGCAGGCTTCGCGCTCGCGGTTTGCGATAAGCTTTTGCTGATAGATGAACAGCACGCCCGCCGCCGCGATCGCCGCGTAAAATGCGCCGTTAAGCTGGTTCAGGTAACCAATGCCCACCATCAGCCCCAGCACCGCGACCTGCAAAATCCCGATGATCAGCTTGTCCTGACGACCAAACAGAATGGCGGGTGGATTTAATGCCGATTTTCAGATCGTCGTCCCGATCGACCATCGCATATTGCGTGTCGTAGGCCACGGCCCAAAGGATATTGGCCAGGAACATCAGCCAGCAGCTCAACGGCACGCTTTCGCTGACGGCGGCAAACGCCATCGGGATCGACCAGCCAAAGGCGGCACCCAGCACCACCTGCGGCAGGTGGGTGTAGCGCTTCATAAACGGGTAGACCCAGGCCAGCGCCAGCGCTGCCACGGAGAGCAGAATGGTCATGGTGTTCAGGGTCAGCACCAGCAGGAACGAGAGCAGGATCAGCACCACAAACAGCGTGCGGGCCTCTTTCTCGGTGACATCGCCGCTCGGCAGCGGGCGATTAGCGGTGCGTTTTACATGGCCGTCAAACTTACGGTCGGCATAGTCGTTGACGACACAACCCGCAGCGCGCATTAACCAGACGCCCGCCACAAACACTGCCAGGATCCACAGCGGCGGCAGGCCGGGGGTAGCCACCCACAGCGCCCACAGCGTCGGCCACAGCAGCAGCAGCGCACCGATCGGCTTGTCGGTTCGCATCAGGCGGTGGTACGCCAGCAGCTTGTTCTGCGTGAGACTCCTCTCCATTTTTTCTTCCTCTTAGTACAGCGGCGACGCCGGTAAAAACAGCTCGGTCAGCATCAAGGGTTTACCACTCAAGCGCAGGCGGGAACGGCGTCCCAATAGCCCGGCCTCGTGCCCAATCTCGATAAAATCACGGGTAAGCTCGGAGGAGGTGAACAGATAACGCCCTAGCGGGGTTTTGCCCATCTGTTGCAGCGCCATCTCCGGCCCGGTGAGGGTGGACTCAGGCACCACGGTGCGCCCGGCCAGCCACGGCTCGCCATCGGCACAGAGCAGGATCTCCCGCAGCCAGTAAACGTGCCTCTTTCGGCAGCAACGGCAGCTCATCTGCCACCGCGTCAGGCGTGACAAATCCCTCCTGAATGAGGGTGACGGTGACCTTTTTGCCCTGCTGCTCAAAACGTTTGGTCATGGAATCTTCCAGCAGCAGCCAGTCGAGCTGATCCGGTTCCAGCGCAGGAATTTCGTCAAAATAACGCAGTGCGCGCAGGAGCAAAAGCGCGGGGTGTGACATGCCTGACTCTCCGATACATAACGTGAAGCTATTGTATCGCAGAAACGCGGAATGGGGGCGGGCAAACGTGAACTAGCGAACATTATCGCAACAGAGATGCAACAGCGGCAGTCAGCGCAAAAAAAGTGCGCCCGCAAGGGCCGCACCAAACTACTGACAAAATCAGCACTGTGGGGAGACGGTCACCCCTTGCCTTTTACACTGCTGATAAAGGTGGAACGGGCAGTGGTCGAGCCTAAACGCTCGGCTTCATCGAGGAGTTTCAGCGCCTTATCGACGTCACCTTTAGCAACTGCCTGTTTAATGGCCTGATTGAAGTAGGTTTCGGTGTCATTCAGCACCGGCTCGGCTTTCTTCGCGGCGACCGGGGCAGCAACAGGAGCAGCAGGAGCCGGTGCAGCGGCTGGTGCGGCGTAGACCGGGGCAGGTGCTGCGGTGTTACCCCACGGTGACCGGACCCTGGCCGGAAGAACCAAACAGCGGGGCCGACCAGCACGCTGGAGGCATTATTGGTAGAAACTTTCAGCTTCAGCTCGCCGTCGGTGACGTGGCGGGCAAGCGGATCCGGGATATCCGGTACGGCGTTGCCGGTGCCTTTTGGCATAGGCTTTTGCCGGGTTGATGAGTTTGGTGGTTTGCTGCAGATCCTTATCAGTGGTAAACACCAGGACGTACAGTTTTTGCTGGCCCAGCGCAGGCGTCAGGCGCATCACCCCTTCCAGGCGGTCAGCGCTCATTACGCCCGGCTCCTGGTAGGTAAAGTATTCGCTTGGGAAGTAGGCCGATGGCGTCAGGTTCTGATCCAGAATCAGCACGTTCGGGGCGAATACGCTGGTTTGCTTGTTCACTATACTGGTCAGCGTAAGGGTGATTTCACCGATATTGGCAGGCACGCTGTAGGCCGCCACCGGGCCGCTGATCCCCGGCACATTCAGGGTCTGGCCACCGGTAGAAAGCTGGGTGGTCTGGGTTTTAGACTGGTCGACAGGCGTCCAGACTAACTGTTGCAGTGCGGCAGCCGGTACAGCAGGCGCGGCGCTGGTGTTTTGCGGTACAAAATTGACGTTCGCCAGGGTGACGGCGGGAGCACTTGCCAGCAACCCTGCGGAGAGGCACAGCGCGACGAGACTTTTCTTCATTTTCATTATGTTTACCTCAGATAGCATCAGCACTGCGGTGGCCAGGCAATAGCGCGCAGCACCCTATGAAGAGAGGGGCTTTCGCCCCCTCTTTTAGGTCAATACATCAGGTGTTACGTATTACCACCAGATTTCCATCTGGGCACCGAAGGTCCACTCATCGTTGTCGCCACGGCTGAAGGTTTTCGCGGAAGTGTCGCGGTACGCTACGCCAGAGGTGTAGCCAGTATCGCCGTTGTTCGCGTAGCCCCATTTCTCATCCCACTTGGCGTAGGTTGCGAAGACACGGATAGCCGGACGAGACCAGATGCTGTCGCCTGCCTGCCACTGTTGTGCCAGGGTGATTTTGTACTGGTTTGTTGGTATCGTCAGTTTTCTGAGATTTAACGTTGTCGTAGCCAACTTCCAGCAGGGTGGACATGATTGGCGTCCATTTGAACATTGGACGAACACCGACGGTCCACCACTCGGTGCCGTTGTTGTTGTCGCGGTCAATGTTCTGGTACATACCGACGTACATCAGGTCCCACTGGTCCAGCCAGGGTGATCGCACCGTGGTCGATCACGCGGATCATAGAACCGTCGTTATCAACGCTACCGCCCTGTGGAATACCTTTGCCGTTAGAGGTCATAGAGTCCGTGCCGTACTGCACAACGAACTTGTTAAAGCCTTTCAGCATGCTCTGGGTGTGTTCAGCAGTGAACATCCAGCCATCTTTAGAGGCGCCAGGCTGCAGGTAGTAATCGTCTGGAATGTTGGTGTGACCGTAGTCAACGCCCAGCTCCAGGGTACCGCCTGGGTTGATTTCCATGCCCGCTAAACGAACATCGAAGACATCGTTAGGTACGACGTTGTCATAAATGCGATCGCCATTGGCATCACGATCGGCGAAGGTTGCAGAACCGCCGGACTCAGAAGAACGGGTTGCTGCCAGAGAGAGTTTACCGAAGCCCAGATCGATGTTTTCGATACCTGCACCAGGACCTGAAATATCCCAGTAGTAGAAGTCGATCATGTGGACGTCATGACGCTGATAGAAGCGCTTACCGGCCCAAATGGTGGAGCCTGGCAGCCATTCAATCAGGTTTTTACCCTGCACGTTTGCTTCACGGAAGGCCGGGCTGGTTGATTCCCAGTCATTCTGCTGTGAAACGGAGTAGGCTACGTTGGTGTCGAAGTAGAAGCTCTTGTCGCCCTCTTTCCACACTTCCTGGCCCAGTTTCAGCTCGGCATAGGTTTCACATTCGTTACCAAGACGGTATTTACTTTGTGCACCTGTTGCCTGGAAACACTGCTGTTCGCCACCACTCCCGGTCCAGCCAATGCCAGAACGAGCATAACCTTTAAAGTCGACAGCGCCGGCCTGGGCAGACAGGATGCCTGCCGCAATGGCGACCGCCAGAGGGGACTTTGCGCAGAGTAATCATTATTCTATCTCCTGAGATCATTGCTTTTCTTTGAACACTTCACCTGATGGTTTCGTGCTTATTATTGGGATTGCTTAAACGCCTGGCTCCTGGTGCAACCGACGACATGCAGTGCCATCTTCTCGGAACAGATGGCAGCGCTCTGGCGGCAAGCCGATAGCGAATGGTGGCACCCTCTTTTACCAACCACCACGTCATTCTGGCGGTACACCAGGTTCTGACGAATGGCTGGGATCTGGATATGAATCTGTGTTTCGTGACCAAGTTGCTCAACCACCTGAACCTCACCTTCCAGCGTCACATCAGCGATGTGGCTCGGCAGCAGATGCTCAGGGCGGATCCCGAGGGACATGTTTGCCCCTACCTGTACGTTTGCACTGTCTACCGGTAACCACACCTGCTGGCGGTTAGGCAGTTCAACCTGAACCTGTTCAATGGCGGTAGCGGTGACTTTGAACCGGCAGGAAGTTCATCTTTGGCGAGCCAATAAAGCCCGCAACAAAGCGGTCTGCCGGGTAGTGATAGAGTTCCAGCGGTTTGCCCACCTGGGCCACGCGACCGGCATCCAGCACCACAATCTTGTCGGCCAGGGTCATCGCTTCGACCTGATCGTGGGTGACGTAAATCATGGTGCGGCCCAGACGCTTGTGCAGGCGGGAGATTTCAATACGCATCTGCACGCGCAGCGCGGCGTCGAGGTTCGACAGCGGCTCATCGAGCCAGGAAACACGCGCGGCTCTGCCACCAGCGTACGGCCAATCGCCACACGCTGACGCTGACCACCGGAGAGCGCCTTCCGGCTTACGCTCCAGCAGGTGTGCCAGCTGGAGAACTTCGGCAACCTGGGTCACGCGCTGGTTAATGGTCTCTTTTTTGGCGCCGGCCAGCTTCAGGCCGAACGACATGTTCTCGGCAACGGAGAGATGGGGATAAAGTGCATAGGACTGGAATACCATCCCGACGCCGCGCTCCGCAGGCGGGATATCATTCATACGGGTATCGCCAATCATCAAATCACCGCTGGTGATGGTTTCCAGACCGGCAATCATGCGCAGCAGCGTGGATTTACCACAGCCTGACGGGCCAACAAAAACCACGAATTCGCCTTCCTGAATATCGAGGTTGATATCTTTCGATACCACCACGTCACCCCAGGCTTTCGTTACGTTACGCAGTTCTACGCTCGCCATGCCCTACTCCCTTCGTTACAACCTGTCATCGACAGAAACATTCAATATGGGCTGACTATGCGGTATCGCAACGCGTCGCGAATCCTCCACCCCCTGCCTTTTTTATGGGGGAGGAGGCGGGAGGATGAGAGAGAGGACTCCACCAGCGCGGCTCGAGGGCTGAGGCTAAATTCGTGATGTCACTGGCAAAATTCACCGTACTTTTATGTGCGCTGGGACACATAACTCAATTTTATGCAACGCAGATCACATAAAACGGGGGTGGGGCGTAGGGGACGGGAGGATGGAAAGAGGATGTCAAATAAGGAGACTGAGCGACGTTGAACCACCTCATGTATCCACAGCACATCACCAAAAAGGATGGCAGATATGAATATCAAGACTGGCGCACGCGTTTTCGCATTGTCCGCCCTTGCAGCAATGATGATCTCCGCTCCGGCGCTCGCCAAAATTGAAGAAGGTAAGCTGGTAATCTGGATTAACGGCGACAAAGGCTACAACGGCCTGGCCGAAGTGGGTAAAAAATTCGAGAAAGATACCGGCATCAAAGTCACCGTTGAACACCCGGACAAACTGGAAGAGAAATTCCCGCAGGTTGCGGCGACCGGCGACGGCCCGGATATCATCTTCTGGGCGCATGACCGTTTCGGTGGCTACGCACAGTCTGGCCTGCTGGCAGAAGTTTCTCCCGATAAAGCCTTCCAGGACAAGCTGTTCCCGTTCACCTGGGATGCCGTGCGTTACAACGGCAAGCTGATTGCTTACCCGGTAGCGGTTGAGTCGCTCTCCCTGATTTACAACAAAGATCTGGTTCCTAACCCGCCAAAAACCTGGGAAGAGATCCCGGCACTGGATAAAGAGCTGAAGGCGAAAGGTAAGAGCGCGCTGATGTTCAACCTGCAAGAGCCGTACTTCACCTGGCCGCTGATTGCTGCCGATGGCGGTTACGCGTTCAAATTTGCTGACGGCAAATATGACGTGAAAGATGTCGGCGTGGACAACGCAGGCGCGAAAGCGGGTCTGACCTTCCTGGTTGACCTGATCAAGAACAAACACATGAACGCAGACACCGATTACTCCATCGCTGAAGCCGCGTTCAACAAGGGCGAAACCGCGATGACCATCAACGGTCCGTGGCGTGGTCCAACATCGATAAGAGCAAAATCAACTACGGCGTCGCGGTACTGCCAACCTTCAATGGCAAACCGTCTAAACCGTTCGTTGGCGTGCTGAGTGCCGGTATCAACGCCGCCAGCCCGAACAAAGAGCTGGCGAAAGAGTTCCTGGAAAACTACCTGCTGACCGATCAGGGTCTGGAAGAAGTGAACAAGGATAAACCGCTGGGTGCTGTGGCGCTGAAATCCTTCCAGGAAACGCTGGCGAAAGATCCACGCATCGCCGCCACCATGAGCAACGCCGAGAAAGGCGAAATCATGCCGAACATCCCACAGATGGCTGCCTTCTGGTATGCCACCCGTACTGCGGTGATCAACGCCGCCAGCGGTCGTCAGACTGTGGATGCCGCGCTGAAAGATGCTCAGGGTCGTATTACCAAGTAAGACAGGCTGTAACCCCCTCATCCCGGCCTTCTCTCTTGAGGGAGAAGGCCTCTCTCTCAGGGAGAGGCCTGGGATGAGGGTTGTTTAATTGTTGTAGAGGAAGATCCCCATGGATGTCGTTAAAAAGAAACACTGGTGGCAAAGCGACACGCTGAAATGGTCAGTGATTGGTCTGCTGGGTTTGCTGGTGGGTTACCTTATTGTTTTGATGTACGCCCAGGGGGAGTACCTGTTTGCCGCCATGACGCTGATCTTAAGCGCGGTCGGCCTCTATATTTTTGCGAATCGTAAAGCTTACGCCTGGCGCTATGTTTATCCGGGTGTGGCCGGGATGGGACTGTTTGTTCTGTTCCCGCTGATCTGCACCATCGCCATTGCCTTCACCAACTACAGCAGCACCAACCAGCTTGCGCAAGAGCGCGCCCAGCAGGTGCTGATGGACCGTTCTTATCAGGCCGGTAAGACCTTCAACTTTGGCCTCTACGCGGCCGGTGATGAGTGGAAGCTGGCGCTGACTGACACGACCACGAACAAATATTACGTCTCCGACGCCTTTAAATTTGGCGGCGAGCAGAAACTGGCCCTGAAAGAAGCAGACGCCCTGCCAGAAGGGGAGCGCGCTAACCTGCGTGTCATCACCCAGAACCGCCAGGCGCTGACCCAACTGACCGCCGAACTGCCAGATGAAAGCAAAGTGATCATGAGCTCGCTGCGCCAGTTCTCCGGTACCCGCCCGCTCTATACGCTGGGCAATGACAGCACGCTGACCAACAACCAGACCGGCGTGAAGTACCGTCCGAACAACGACATCGGCTTTTACCAGTCTGTGAATGCTGACGGCAACTGGGGCGACGATAAACTCAGCCCGGGCTATACCGTCACCATCGGCTGGGACAACTTTACCCGCGTCTTTACCGACGAAGGCATCCAGAAGCCCTTCTTTGCTATCTTCGTCTGGACCGTGGTCTTCTCGGTACTGACCGTGCTCCTGACCGTGGCCGTCGGCATGGTGCTGGCCTGCCTGGTGCAGTGGGAAGCGTTAAAAGGGAAAGCGATTTACCGCGTCCTGCTGATCCTGCCGTATGCCGTGCCGTCGTTCATCTCGATTCTGATTTTCAAAGGTCTGTTCAACCAGAGCTTTGGCGAAATCAACATGATGCTGAGCGGGCTGTTTGGCATTAAACCGGCCTGGTTCAGCGACCCGACCACCGCCCGTACGATGATCGTTATCGTCAACACCTGGCTCGGCTATCCGTACATGATGATCCTGTGCATGGGCCTGCTGAAGGCAATCCCGGATGACCTGTACGAAGCCTCGGCGATGGACGGTGCGACCCCGTTCCAGAACTTCTTTAAGATTACGCTCCCGCTGCTGATCAAGCCGCTGACGCCGCTGATGATTGCCAGCTTCGCCTTTAACTTTAACAACTTCGTGCTGATTCAGCTGTTGACCAACGGTGGCCCGGACCGTCTCGGCACCACCACGCCGGCCGGCTATACCGACCTGCTCGTGAGCTACACCTACCGTATCGCCTTTGAAGGCGGCGGGGGCCAGGACTTCGGTCTGGCGGCGGCCATCGCCACCCTGATCTTCCTGCTGGTAGGCGCGCTGGCGGTGGTGAACCTGAAAGCCACACGCATGAAATTTGACTAACTGGAATCACCAGGCGTTATTGGCGCAGCCAGTCTGGGCGCTGCCAGCACGCAAGAACCGGAGCGTACATAAAGTACGTGAGGATTCTGAGCCACTGTCAGCGTTCAAAACGGCAAGCAAAATAGCCTGGAGCGGTGTTAAGGAGTAAAGAATATTATGGCTATGGTCCAACCCAAATCTCAAAAGCTGCGCCTGCTGATTACGCACTTAGGGCTGCTGATTTTTTATCGCGGCGATCATGTTCCCGCTGCTGATGGTTATCGCCATCTCCCTGCGTTCCGGGAACTTCGCCACCGGTAGCCTGATCCCGGAGCAAATCTCCTGGGAGCACTGGAAACTGGCGCTGGGCTTCAGCGTGGAACACGCCGATGGCCGCGTCACGCCGCCGCCGTTCCCGGTACTGCTGTGGCTGTGGAACTCGGTGAAAGTCGCCACCATCACCGCTATTGGTATCGTGACGCTCTCCACCACCTGCGCTTACGCCTTTGCCCGTATGCGCTTTAAAGGGAAAGCGACACTGCTGAAAGGGATGCTGATTTTCCAGATGTTCCCGGCGGTCCTGTCGCTGGTGGCCCTGTATGCGTTGTTCGACCGCCTCGGCCAGTATGTGCCGTTCATCGGCCTGAACACCCACGGCGGGGTGATTTTCGCCTATCTTGGCGGTATCGCGCTGCATGTGTGGACCATTAAAGGCTATTTCGAAACTATCGATAATTCGCTGGAAGAAGCGGCGTCGCTGGATGGCGCAACCCCGTGGCAGGCATTCCGTCTGGTGCTGCTGCCCCTGTCGGTGCCGATTCTGGCGGTCGTCTTTATTCTGTCGTTTATCGCCGCAATCACTGAAGTGCCGGTCGCGTCACTGCTGCTGCGTGATGTGAACAGCTACACGCTGGCGGTAGGGATGCAGCAATACCTCAACCCACAAAACTACCTGTGGGGCGACTTTGCCGCAGCCGCCGTACTCTCCGCTATCCCGATCACCGTCGTGTTCCTGCTGGCCCAGCGCTGGCTGGTGAACGGCCTGACCGCAGGGGGCGTGAAAGGTTAAGTATCATTGTTATACCACTGCAACCCTCAACTTTGCCTTGATGTCTTGATCCAAACTTGTGACTGTATTCGGCGGCCCTCGGGCCGCCCTTTTTTTATTCCCGTTTCAGTCGCTTCGAGTTGCACAGCCAGAGCGTAACCACCAGCAGCAGGATGGCCGCCGAATAAAGCAGCACGTCGAGGGGCGATTTATGATCGACGATGATCAGCCGCACAATCGCGGTGATCCCAATGTAGACAAAGTAGCGAAGCGGGAAGTGAAAGCCCGACTGAAAGTACTTAACGATCAGGGCGATAAATTCGAAGTAAAAGAAAGTAAACCACCAGCCCTTCAACCAGCTCGTATTTGCTGGTTTGCTCAGGGGCAAAAAGCACATCAGCCAGATGCACCGTCTCTTTACCGAGGAAGATGACGAGAATCAGGCCAAGGCTCAACAGACCCAGGTTCCAGCACGGTCTGTAAAAGGGTCGAGATAAACTCAACACGTGGGCGAGTCAGGGATGTCATACAGCACCTCATTCTCCGGGCGAGGTTCCTGTATAACGCAAAAATGTGACGGGGATCTATATTTTTTGTTTATATTTTGTTCAGGTGCAAACCCGCAGGTAAAAAAATGCCGGCAATAAGCCGTAATGCCAGCCAGTTAAGCAATTCGATATTTCTCAGTGACTGAAGTGGAAAGCTTACGTTCACTAAAGCACCTCTGCTTTATGCCCCCTCCGCTGCGGTCAATGCTTCGGCGATGTTCAGCCGGACTCCCCCACCCTCACGCTTCTCAGTCGCCTGAATGTGGCACGGGTGTTGAGTCCCCGCTGAAACCGGCGAACCGGAGACCGGATGACAAGGGGCTGGACGCCAGGGATGGCGGCCAGAGGCGAATCGAGACAGGATGTCGCGTTGAGCCGACCGCAGGCAGCCGGTCGGGAGGTGAGCGCAGTGCGAAGCACCGGTTTCATTGCGGGGCCGCGGGGATTGACAAGGGGGGGCCCGGCGGCCCCCCCTTGTCACGTTCACGAGTTGTGGAATGCCATCTTCTGCTGAACCTGAGGTGAACGGAACAATCCACCGGGCTTAACTAAGCGGCATTACGGCAATAAGCCGGCATTGTTCACAGCAGCGAGATTAGGCACGCCATGCTTTATAACGGTTAATCAGACCGTTGGTAGAGCTGTCGTGGCTGTTAATATCCTGGTTATCACCCAGCTCCGGCAGAATGCGGTTAGCCAGCTGTTTACCCAGCTCCACGCCCCACTGGTCGAAAGTGAAGATGTTCAGGATGGCGCCCTGGGTGAAGATTTTGTGCTCATACAGGGCAATCAGCGCGCCCAGGCTGAACGGGGTGATCTCACGCAGCAGGATGGAGTTAGTTGGACGGTTGCCTTCGAACACTTTGAACGGCACAACGTGGTCCAGGGTCGCAGGATCTTTACCCTGATCGCGATACTCCTGCTCAACCACATCACGCGCTTTACCGAACGCCAGCGCTTCAGTTTGCGCGAAGAAGTTCGACAGCAGTTTCGGATGGTGGTCAGACAGCGGGTTGTGCGTAATGGCCGGGGCGATAAAGTCGCAAGGAACCATTTTGGTGCCCTGGTGGATCAGCTGGTAGAACGCGTGCTGGCCGTTGGTGCCTGGCTCACCCCAGATAATTGGGCCGGTCTGGTAATCCACGGCGTTGCCGTTACGGTCAACGTATTTACCGTTGGATTCCATGTTGCCCTGCTGGAAGTAGGCCGCGAAACGGTGCATGTACTGGTCGTACGGCAGGATCGCTTCGGTTTCAGCGCCGAAGAAGTTGTTGTACCAGATGCCGATCAGCGCCAGCAGTACCGGCAGGTTTTTCTCTGGTGCGGTGTTGGCGAAGTGGTTGTCCATCGCGTGCGCGCCGGAGAGCAGCTCAACAAAGTTGTCGTAGCCCACGGAGAGGATGATCGACAGGCCGATAGCGGACCACAGGGAGTAGCGACCCCCTACCCAATCCCAGAATTCAAACATGTTGGCGGTGTCGATGCCGAACTCGCCAACCGCTTTGGCGTTGGTAGAGAGCGCCGCGAAGTGTTTCGCAACATGCTGCTCGTCGCCAGCCGTTTTCAGGAACCAGTCGCGCGCGCTGTGGGCGTTGGTCATGGTTTCCTGGGTGGTGAAGGTTTTGGACGCCACCAGGAACAGCGTGGTTTCCGGGTTCACCTTTTTCAGCACTTCGGCGATGTGGGTGCCATCGACGTTAGAGACAAAGTGCATGTTGAGGTGATTTTTATATGGACGCAGCGCTTCGGTCACCATGAACGGGCCGAGGTCGGAGCCGCCGATACCGATGTTGACTACGTCGGTGATCGCCTGGCCAGTGTAGCCTTTCCAGTTACCGGAGATGATGGCTTCAGAGAAGGCTTTCATCTTTTCCAGTACGGCATTCACTTCCGGCATCACATCTTTGCCGTCAACGATAATAGGGGTATTGCTACGGTTACGCAGAGCCACATGCAGTACTGCGCGGTCTTCGGTGCGGTTGATCTTCTCACCGGAGAACATGGACTTGATGGCACCGCTCAGATCGGTCTCTTTCGCCAGATCCTGCAGTTTTGCCAGCGTCTCTTCGGTGATGCGGTTTTTGGAAAAATCGACCAGCATCTGATCGTCGAAGGTCGCGGAGAACTTGCTGAAACGATCGCCGTCTTTCGCGAACAGTTCCGCGATGGTGACGTCTTTCATTTCATCAAAATGTTTCTGTAATGCCTGCCAGGCTGAAGTCTGCGTTGGATTGATATTTTTCATAGCAATACTCTTCTGAATTGAGAATTGTGACCTCGGTCGATTGTAGCCTCTGTCGCCAAAAATTGTGATGGTTTTTTATGCCATTGGCCTGGCCTGCATCAAGTGCACCTCAAAAGCTCCAAAAGTATAGCTGTTATAAGTCCTGTTTCTCATATGGAAGGCAGCATGAAAAATCCGCATAATCCCGGCGTTGACAGGATCCCCTGCACATTTTATTTATACACACGGTATTTGCGCCTGCACCGATAAAACTATTTTGTCCTTGTGCCATGGTCGCTTTTTTCCTTCCCTGACACGAGGTTGTTATGACGAGTTTTGTTGTCGCCAAATTTGGCGGTACCAGCGTGGCCGATTACGACGCCATGAACCGCAGCGCCGATGTGGTGCTGGCCGATCCTGATACCCGCCTGGTGGTGCTGTCCGCTTCGGCTGGCGTCACCAATCTGTTGGTCGCCCTTGCTGAAGGCTGGAAGCGAGCGAGCGCCAGGCGAAGCTCGAAGCGCTGCACAAAATTCAGTTCGATATTCTTAGCCGCTTGCGCGATCCAAGCGTGATCAGCGAAGAGATTGAGCGTCTGCTGGAAAATATCATCACCCTGGCGGAAGCCGCCTCTCTGGCCACCTCCACCGCCCTGACCGACGAGCTGGTCAGCCACGGTGAGCTGATGTCGACCCTGCTGTTTGTCGAAGTGCTGCGCGAGCGTAACGTTGACTCGCTGTGGTTTGACGTGCGTAAAGTGCTGCGCACCAGCGACCGCTTTGGCCGTGCCGAGCCGGACATTACCGCCATTGCCGAACTGACCACCCAACAGCTGGCACCGCGTCTGGCTGAAGGCATTGTCATCACCCAGGGCTTTATCGGTAGCGAGGCCAAAGGCCGCACCACTACGCTGGGCCGTGGCGGCAGCGACTACACCGCAGCCCTGCTGGGCGAAGCCCTGAAGGCATCCCGCGTGGATATCTGGACGGACGTGCCGGGTATCTACACCACCGACCCGCGCGTGGTACCGGCGGCAAAACGTATTGATGTGATCGCCTTTGAAGAAGCCGCTGAGATGGCGACCTTTGGTGCGAAAGTACTGCATCCGGCGACGCTGATGCCTGCCGTGCGCAGCGATATTCCTGTTTTTGTTGGCTCCAGCAAGGATCCAAAAGCGGGCGGCACCATGGTGTGCAATACCACCGAAAACCCGCCGCTGTTCCGTGCCCTGGCGCTGCGTCGCAAGCAGACCCTGCTGACCCTGCACAGCCTGAGCATGTTGCACTCCCGCGGCTTCCTGGCCGACGTGTTTAGCATTCTGGCGCGCCACAGCATCTCGGTCGATCTGGTGACCACCTCAGAAGTGAACATCGCCCTGACCCTGGATACCACTGGCTCTACCTCCACCGGTGATACCCTGCTGACCCAGTCCCTGCTGATGGAGCTGTCGGAACTGTGCCGTGTCGAGGTGGAAGAAGATCTCGCCCTGGTAGCCATCATCGGCAACGAGCTGTCCCGCGCCAGCGGCGTGGGCAAAGAGGTATTTGGCGTGCTGGAGCCGTTCAACATCCGCATGATTTGCTATGGCGCATCCAGCTACAACCTGTGCTTCCTGGTGCCTGGCGCCGAAGCCGAGCAGGTTGTGCAGAAGCTGCATCAACAACTTGTTTGAGTAAGATGAACATGGCCCGGATAACCGGGCCATTTTTTTATTCTGCTAACACCGTTCTCATCAGCAGTGAATCCAGCGAGGCTATCTCACCATCTCGGCTGTCGGGCAGCGTGGGTGGGTTTTCACCCCGTTCCAGCTCGTGCTGAATGAAAGCGTGCAGCAAAGGGCGTCTCGGGCCGTACTGCGCTTCTCCCGCGCGCTGTTTTATCGCCAGCAGCTCATCGATCTCCTGACGTAACGCCGCATCAAGCTCGCTTCCCGCCAGCAGTTCGGCAAAACGCATCGGCGGCATGCCTTTTCCTGCCTCTACCCAGCGCACCGCTAACAGCGGCCGCAAGACATAAAAGTACTTCTTCAGCCGCACTTCTTCGTCCTGTAAATAAACGCGGAAGTTTTTGCGCGCCATCGAGTAGTAATGCCAGCGCGCACGCACAGGGGAAAACCAGGCGGGCACCTGCGCGCGTAGCTCTGTTATCACCCTGTCGCTCTGCTGATAGACCACCGGCGAATCCAGCCACTCGATAAGCGTAGGGTTGGCCGCTTTCAGCAGGCCAAGCGCCTTGCGCCACTCCCAGCCGCTGACGTCCAGTTCGTCGTCTATGGGCAGCTCGATCACGTCCCGCTGCGGCTCGACGCGTAAATACCAGTCAGGTTTATGCACATACAGGAAGCGCACGTCATAATCGCTGTCCGGGGAGGCGAATCCCCAGCCCCCGGCTGCCGATTCGCAGGCGTACAGCACGGTGACATTGAATCGCTGCTCTATTTCGTGGAGTTGCTGCCGCACGCGCTCGCGCATGGCGGTATCCACACCGTTATCAGTCATCTCTTTTATCCTTTTACACACACAACCTGACGCAGGGTATGAACGATTTCGACCAGTGAGGCCTGGGCCGCCATAACGGCATCGATGTCTTTATAGGCCATCGGGATCTCATCGATCACCTCGTTGTCTTTTCTGCACTCGACGTGGGCTGTGGCGCGGATCTGATCGGCAACGGTGAAGCGTTTTTTGGCCGCCGTCCGGCTCATCACCCGCCCTGCCCCGTGGCTGCACGAGCAGAAGCTCTCTTCATTACCCAGGCCGCGCACGATAAAGCTCTTCGCGCCCATCGAGCCGGGATGATCCCCATCTCGCCCTTCTGCGCCGATACCGCTCCTTTGCGCGTCACCAGTACCTCTTCACCAAAATGCCGCTCCTTCTGGACATAGTTGTGATGGCAATTCACCGCCTCCTGCTGGGTCAGGAAAGGTTTTGGCACAATGCGCGAGAGCGCGGCCAGCACGCGCGCCATCATCACCTCGCGGTTATGGCGGGCAAAATCCTGCGCCCACTCCACGGCTTCGATGTAATCGTTATAGTGCCGACACCCCTCCTGGAAGTAGGCCAGGTTTCTGTCCGGCAGGTTGGCGATATGCTGCTGCATATCTTTCTGCGCCAGAGTGATAAACACATTGCCGATCGCGTTGCCCACGCCGCGCGAGCCGCTGTGCAGCATGACCCACACGCGTTGCTGCTCGTCCAGGCAGATCTCGATAAAGTGATTGCCGGTACCCAGCGTGCCCAGATGCTGATGGTTATTGGTTTTCAGCAGCTGCGGATACTTATCCGTCAGCCGCTTAAAGCGTGGTGCCAGCGTCGCCCAATGGTTATCCACTTCATCCGGCGTCTTTTCCCATGCTCCCTTGTCGCGACGGGAGCGGGTATTGGTGCGCCCGTGTGGCACCGCCTGCTCAATGGCGCTGCGCAGACCGTGAAGATTATCCGGCAGATCGGCTGCCAGAAGGGATGTTCGTACGGCAATCATCCCGCAGCCGATATCCACCCCTACCGCCGCCGGAATGATGGCCCCTTTGGTTGGGATCACGCTGCCAATGGTGGAGCCTTTCCCGAGATGGACATCCGGCATCACCGCCAGATGTTTAAAAATAAACGGCATCTTCGCGGTATTCAGCAGCTGCTCGCGCGCCTCTGCTCCACGGGCACGCCATGCGTCCACATTTTTACGGGCGCACTGTGCTGCGCCGTTAACACGTCAAAATCATTCTTTTTCATGGTGCTGACCCTCAGGACTGTCTGTTACCGGAAGTATTGCCAGAAGCGTGCCAGAATCCTTAGCCTCCACACATAAAATTTATCTAATTGATTAGATTGATTTTTATTTTCAACGCCTCGCCAGATATTGCTTAACCCGCAGAATATTTTTATCTTTTAGTATCGATCTTTATCTTGCAGGATAAATATGAAAAAGCGGCGAGTGGTTATTGGTGTTCTGGGCACGGTGATGGACAAACGCGGCAAGCGGGCCAACCGCTTACGCAAATGGCGCCCGACCGTCGCCCTTTGCCAGCAGCCCGATCTCCCCCGTCGACAGGCTGGAGTTGCTCCACCAGCCGCAGGATCGGGGGATGGCGGAACAGATAACGGAAGACATCAGGCTGCTTTCTCCCCATACCACCGTGCGACCGTGGCCCGTCACCATTGCCGATCCCCTGGGATTTTGAAGAGGTCTACGCCGCGTTCCTCGACTTCGCCACCCATTACACGTTTGACACCGAGAATGAAGAGTACCTGGTGCATATTACTACCGGCACCCACGTGGCACAGATCTGCTGGTTTTTACTGACCGAAGCGCGGTATCTCCCCGCCAGCCTGATCCAGACCGGCCCCCGCCAGCAGGGATGCCTCCGAAGAGGCCGTACCCATCGGGCGTTACTCGATCATCGACCTGGATTTAAGCCGCTATACCACGCTGACCAGCCGCTTTCAGCGCGAGCAGCAGGAATCCATTTCGTTCCTGAAAGCGGGGATTGATACCCGTAATGCCACCTTCAACGCCCTCCATCGACCAGATCGAGCGCGTGGCGCTGCGCTCGACCGCCCCTGTTTTGCTGACTGGCCCCACAGGGGCCGGAAAATCCTTCCTCGCCAACCGTATATATCAGCTTAAGCAATCTCGCCATCAGCTGACGGGCAGGCTGGTGGCGGTCAACTGCGCCACGCTGCGGGGTGACAACGCCATGTCCACCCTGTTCGGCCATGTCAAAGGGGCATTTACCGGGGCGGCCACGGCGCGCGCCGGACTGCTGCGTGAGGCCGACGGCGGCGTATTGTTTTTAGATGAGATCGCTGAACTGGGCCTCGACGAACAAGCCATGCTGTTGAAAGCTATCGAAGAGAAAACCTTCTTCCCGTTTGGCTCCGATAAAGAGGTCAAAAGTGATTTTCAGCTGATTGCCGGTACGCACCGGGATATGCGGCAGTGGGTGGCGGAAGGGCGTTTTCGTGAGGATCTCTGGGCGCGTATCAATATGTGGAGTTTTGCCCTGCCCGGCCTGGCGCAGCGTCGGGAGGATATCGCCCCCAACGTGGAGTACGAACTGCAACGCTTCGCGACGCAAACGCAATCCCAGGTACGTTTCGACAAAGAGGCGCGTGAACGCTTATTTGCGTTTTGCTGACTCGCCTCAGGCGTTATGGCGCGGCAACTTTCGTGAACTGGGCTCCTCTGTCGCGCGGATGGCCACGCTTGCCGAACAGGGGCGCATCACCTTAGCGCTTGTTGAGGAGGAGAGTCGTCAGGCTGCAGGAGGGCTGGCAGACCGCCGCGCCATCTCCGGTCATGGACCTGGATCTTTTCGACCAGCGACAGCTGGAAACCGTGCTGGAGGTGTGCCGTCGTAGCGCCTCTTTATCCGAGGCCGGACGGGAACTCTTTGCGGTCTCGCGCATGAAGAAAGCCAACCCTAACGATGCCGACAGGCTGCGCAAATATCTCGCCCGCTTTGGCCTGAGCTGGGAACACCTCCACCCGGGATCATGAAGAAAATTTGGTTGAACAAAAATCATTAGCAGGATAAACACTATCTCTAAGCCGGGCTTGAACCCGGCTTTTTTTTATAACTACATGACACAACACAATCGCAAGGAATACGTATGTTATCCGCTATCACCCGGCTGTTCCCGTTATGGGCGCTGCTGCTCTCTGTTCTCGCGTATTACACGCCAACCACCTTTACCTCCATTGGCCCGTGGGTTACTACGCTGCTGATGCTGATCATGTTCGGCATGGGCGTGCACCTGAAAATCGACGATTTTAAACGTGTGCTGTCACGCCCGGCACCGGTTGCGGCGGGAATTTTCCTGCACTACCTGGTGATGCCTCTGGCCGCCTGGGTGCTGGCCATCGCCTTTAAGATGCCACCGGATCTCTCCGCCGGGATGGTACTGGTGGGCAGCGTGGCCAGCGGTACGGCCTCCAACGTGATGATCTATCTGGCGAAGGGGGATGTGGCGCTGTCGGTGACGATCTCCTCCGTCTCCACGCTGGTGGGGCGTGGTGGCGACGCCCGCTGCTGACACGTCTGTACGTGGATGCCCACATTCAGGTGGATGTGATGGGAATGCTGCTGAGCATTCTGCAAATCGTGGTGATCCCGATTGCGCTGGGGCTGATTATTCATCACCTGTTCCCACGGCTGGTGAAAGCCGTGGAGCCGTATCTGCCGGCGTTTTCGATGGTCTGCATTCTGGCGATTATCAGCGCCGTGGTGGCGGGCTCAGCGGCGCATATCGCCTCTGTCGGTTTTGTGGTGATTATCGCTGTGGTGCTGCATAACATCATCGGACTGCTGGGCGGCTACTGGGGTGGGAAGCTGTTTGGCTTTGACGAGTCCACCTGCCGTACGCTGGCGATTGAAGTGGGGATGCAGAACTCGGGTCTGGCCGCTGCGCTCGGCAAAATTTACTTCTCGCCGCTGGCGGCACTGCCTGGCGCGCTGTTCTCGGTATGGCACAACCTTTCCGGCTCCCTGCTGGCGGGTTACTGGTCAGGTAAGCCGATCCAGGACCAAAAGAAACATGATGTGGTGAAGGAAGGTTAATTCAGCTTCGCGGCAGCGAAGGCATGCTTTACACTGAAGCCTCGTCCACAGGAGGCTTCAGGTATGTCCACACCGAGATTGACCCAGAAAGACATGACGGAAAGCGAGCAGCGCGAACTGAAAACCCTGCTCGATCGCGCCCGTATCGCCCATGGCCGACTGCTGACCAACGCCGAAACCAATCACGTGAAGAAAGAGTACATCGACAAACTGATGGCGCAGCGTGAACAGGACGCTAAAAAAGCCCGCAAGCTGAGAAAAGAGCAGGCTTATAAAGTGGATAAAGAGGCGACATTTTCCTGGTCGGCGAATACCCCAACCCGTGGAAGGCGCTGATTAGCGCCCTTTCTTTTTGCGCCCTGGCTGGGTAAAGCGTTTGCCGTTTCCGGCCGGTTTGCCCCGGCTTTTCTCTTCCGTTTGCGGCGCCTTGACCACCGGGCGTTTGATGCCCTGCGTTTTCGGCTTTGCCTTTGCTTTCGGTTTCGCTTCTGAGGATGAGTTCTCGATCAGCTTGAACAGCTCAATCAGCTCGTCGTCGGTCAGATCGCGCCACTCGCCCAGCGGGATGCCGGAGAGGCTGACGTTCATGATGCGGGTACGTTCCAGCTTCGTCACTTCAAAACCAAAATGTTCGCACATGCGGCGGATCTGGCGGTTTAACCCCTGAACCAGAGTGATACGGAAAGCGAACGGTGCCTCTTTCTTCACTTTGCACTTTTTCGTGACCGTGCCGAGGATCGGAACACCCGCCCCCATCCCGCGAATGAAATCATCCGTCACCGGCTTGTTGACCGTGACGATGTACTCTTTCTCGTGGTCGTTACCGGCCCGCAGGATCTTATTCACCAGATCGCCGTGGTTAGTGAGGAAAATCAGCCCCTGAGAGTCTTTGTCCAGACGGCCAATCGGGAAGATACGGCTGCTGTGGTTAACGAAATCCACGATGTTGTCGCGCTCGCCATCTTCCGTGGTACTGACAATGCCAACCGGTTTATTCAGCGCGATAAACACCAGGTCTTCTTCGTTCCGTGGCTCGATCAGTTGACCATTCACTTTGACCACATCGCCAGGAACAACCTGATCGCCAATAGTGGCACGTTTACCGTTGATAAACACGTTGCCCTGTTCGATGTAACGGTCAGCCTCGCGGCGCGAGCAGATCCCGCTCTCGCTAATGTATTTGTTTAATCGGGTGGATTGAGTTGGCAGCATAATTTCTCCTGTAGAGGCGAAATATACCTTAGGTTTGGGCTGGTAAAAAGATCAGCCCACGGTCACTGAGACAGGTCTCCGGTTTGCTGAACGTCATGACCTGCGTATCAGGCCCCGCAGTGTGGTCCTGCGAGGCGTTATCCAGATTAATACTCATCACGGCTGTCGTCTTCGTCCGGCTGCTCCATCACACTGTATGCCACCGCGCAGAAGAGCGAGTTAAGACGCTTCATATCCCCCAGCAGGCCCATATGCAGGGAGCTGGTCTCGATGCTTTGCACGTTTTGCTGGTGCAGTCGGTCAACGTGCGCGTGGGAATAGCGGCGGTTGAGGATACGGAAACGGTGCTTATTACGACGCAGACGACGGGCGCTGGCCAGATCGCTGGAGAAGAAGACCGACATCGCCAGCTTCAGGTTGGCGAGGAGCTGGTCGTGCAGCGCATCCAGCTCTTTGACCCCTTCGAGGGAAAACGCCCGCCGGGCCGCCAGCGATTTATCCGCGATTTCACTCCCCATGCGCTCGACGATATCAGAGGCCTGCTCCAGGTTGAGGGACATCTCGATGATCTCTGCCCAGCGGCGGGACTCCTCCTCCGCCAGCTCATCTTTGGGCATCCGCGCCAGATAGAGCTTAATGGCGGTATAGAGCACGTTGATATCATCCGCGAGCTTGCGCAGATCTTTCTCTTCCCGCGGCTCGCCGTGCATGACCTTTTTCAACCCCTCCAGCATCAGCTCCATGGCATCGCCCATGCGCAGCGTCTCCCGGGCGGCATTGGCCAGCGCCAGCGCCGGGGTATCCAGGGCTGAGGTATCCAGATGCTTCGGCTTCAGGCGCGCATCCAGCTCTGGCTCATCGCGGATAACCCGCTTGCAGAACCGCGCCATTGGCTCGGCAAAGGCACCATCGCCACACAGCGCACCAGGTTGTAGAAGACGTGAAAATAGATCACCAGCTCCGATTTTGGCAGCGGCAGGTTGTCCATCAGATTCGCGAGCGGATAGACGAACGGCAGGATGACCAGGCTCCCCACCAGCTTGAACAGCAGGCTGCCGAGCGCCACGCGACGGGCTGCGGCATTGGCGGCGCTGTTATTAAGTACCGCCAGCAGGCCGGAGCCGAGGTTGGCACCAATAACCAGACACAAGGCCACCGGGAAGGAGATGATCCCTGCCGTAGTGAGCGTGGCGGTAAGCAGCACCGCCGCCAGGCTGGAGTAGCTGATCAGGGCAAACACTGCGCCAATCAGCGCATCCAGCAGGATATCGCCGGTCAGCGAGGCAAAGATGACCTGCACGCCGCTGGCCTGGGTGATGGGGGTGACAGCCTGAACGATCAGCTCCAGCGCCAGCAAAATCAGCCCGAGGCCGATCCCCACCCGTCCCAGTTGCCCGGCGCGGGTCTGTTTGCGGCCAAGGAAAAATATGACGCCAATGAAAATCAGCAGCGGCGACAGCCAGGAGAGATCGAAGGTTAATACGCGCGCCATTAGCGCGGTGCCGACATCTGCGCCGAGGACAATCACCAGCGCAGGGGTCAGCGCCACCAGATCCTGGGCCACAAACGAGGTGACCAGCATGGTGGTGGCATTACTGCTTTGTACCAGCGCAGTGACGCCAATGCCGGCACAGAACGCGAGCGGCTTTTTCTCAACGCTGCGGCTGAGGACGGTACGTAAGCGGGCGCCAAAAACGCGCATTACGCCGGTGCGGACAATATGTGTGCCCCAGACCAGCAACGCCACGGCAGAAAGCAGATGTAGCAGTGTCAGCACGAGTGTCGGTTCTCCTTTTCGTTATCCGTTTTCCTGAGGTTCCTTGCAGGCTGTATTGCCGGATGACGGCGATGGCTTATCCCGCCTGGGCGCAGGCATGTTAAGCAAAAGCGCCACCGGGCAGTACACCGGGCAATATCGAAGGAACCTTCGTTCAGTATAAGGTCTTAAATGTCAGAAAGAGACAGGGCACCCTGTGGGTGCCCTGTTTGTTGTAAGGAAACGTGACCTTAGTCTGCGTCGTACCCCAGATTCGGCGCCAGCCAGCGCTCTACCTCCGCGACGCTCATCCCCTTACGCAGGGCATAATCCTCTACCTGGTCGCGCTGGATCTGCGCCACAGCGTAGTACTTGCTGTCAGGATGGCTGAAATACCAGCCGGACACCGATGCACCCGGCCACATGGCGAAGGATTCCGTGAGTTTCATACCGGTGTGGGGCTTCGACATCCAGCAGTTGCCAGATGGTGCCTTTCTCGGTGTGCTCCGGGCAGGCCGGGTAGCCTGGCGCCGGGCGGATCCCCTGGTAGTTCTCGCGGATCAGCTCCTCGTTGCTGAGGTTCTCGTTCGGCGCATAGCCCCAGTACACTTTACGCACTCGCTCATGCAGGTATTCGGCAAACGCTTCGGCCAGACGGTCGGCAATCGCTTTGACCATGATTTTGTTGTAATCATCATGCTGCGCTTCGAAGGCATCCGCCAGCGCGTCCTCCTCCAGCCCGCCGGTCACGGCAAAGCACCGATGTAGTCGGCTTTACCGCTCAGCTTCGGCGCGACGAAGTCGGCCAGGCAGTAGTTGGCAAAACCGACCTCTCGGTCTGCTGACGCAGATGGTGGCTGACCGTCAGCACGTGGGTACGGGTTTCATCGCGATAGATCTCGATATCATCCCCCCACGCGGTTCGCCGGGAACAGCCCCACCACGCGCGCGGGTTGAGGGTTTTCTCTGCGCTGAGCTGGTCGAGCAGATCGTTGGCATCTTTAAACAGGCGCTGGGCTTCTTCACCACCACCTCGTCTTCGAGGATGCGGGGATATTTCCGGCCAGCGACCAGGTCATAAAGAACGGCGTCCAGTCGATGTAGTTACGCAGGGTTTCGATGCTGGCCGTTACCTCCTGCACGCCCAGGCGATGGGCGACGGGCGGCGTATAGCTGGCCCAGTCAAAGGCCAGGTCGTTATCCCGTGCCGCCGCCAGGGTCACCGGCGGGGTGCGCGGTTTTTTGCGCGCGTGCTGGATACGCACCGTTTCGTACTCTTTGCGGGTTCTGGCAACAAAGTCGTCACGCTGGGTTGCTGACAGCAGCGCCGAGACCACGCCTACCGTGCGCGAGGCGTTCTGTACGTATACCGTCGGCCCGCTGTAGTTCTGCTCGATCTTCACCGCAGTGTGCGCTTTCGAGGTGGTCGCGCCACCAATCAGCAGCGGCAGGGTAAAGCCCTGGCGCTCCATCTCTTTCGCCACGTTGACCATCTCGTCCAGCGACGGGGTGATCAGCCCTGAGAGACCAATCAGGTCAGCATTCACTTCGCGCGCGGTTTTGAGGATTTTATCCGCCGGCACCATCACGCCCAGATCGATAATTTCGTAGTTATTACACTGCAACACCACACCGACGATGTTTTTGCCGATGTCGTGCACGTCGCCTTTCACGGTGGCGATCACCATCTTGCCGTTGCTGGAACCTTTCTCTTTACTGGCTTCGATAAAGGGTTCCAGATACGCCACCGCCTGCTTTCATGACGCGAGCGGATTTGACCACCTGCGGCAGGAACATTTTGCCCTCGCCGAACAGATCGCCCACCACGTTCATGCCGTCCATCAGCGGCCCTTCGATCACTTCAATCGGGCGCGTGGCCTGCTGGCGTGCCTCTTCGGTATCCTGTTCGATAAACTCGGTGATGCCTTTCACCAGCGAATACTCAAGACGCTTATTCACGTCCCAGGAACGCCACTCGGCCTGCTGGACGTTGGCACTGTCATCGGCTTTGCTGCCGCGGTATTTTTCAGCCAGCTCCAGCATGCGCTCGGTGGCGTCGTCGCGGCGGTTCAGAATCACGTCTTCAACCGCGTCGCGCAGTTCGGCAGGCAGGTCGTCATAAATCGCCAGCTGCCCGGCGTTGACGATGCCCATATCCATGCCGTTACGGATGGCGTAGTAAAGGAATACCGCGTGGATGGCTTCACGCACCGGGTCGTTACCGCGGAACGAGAACGAGACGTTGGAGACACCGCCTGAGATCAGGGCATGCGGCAGCTCGCGTTTGATGTCTTCACAGGCCCCGATAAAGTCCTGAGCATAGTTGTTGTGCTCTTCGATCCCGGTCGCCACGGCAAAGATGTTCGGGTCAAAGATAATGTCTTCTGGTGGGAAACCAACCTCTTCGGTCAAAATTTTGTACGCGCGGCGGCAGATCTCAATTTTGCGCTCGCGGGTATCGGCCTGACCGACTTCATCGAAGGCCATCACCACCACGGCGGCACCGTAGCGGCGCACCAACTTCGCGTGATGTATAAAAGGTTCGACACCCTCTTTCATGGAGATGGAGTTAACAATGCCCTTGCCCTGAATGCACTTCAGGCCTTTCTCGATCACTTCCCATTTCGAGGAGTCGATCATAATCGGCACGCGGGCAATGTCCGGCTCCCCGGCGATGAGATTAAGGAAACGCACCATCGCCGCTTCGGCGTCGAGCATCCCCTCATCCATGTTGATATCAATAATTTGCGCGCCGCTCTCAACCTGCTGGCGGGCAACGTCCAGCGCTTCGCTGTATTTCTCTTCTTTGATCAGGCGCTTGAACTTCGCGGAGCCGGTCACGTTGGTACGTTCACCCACGTTCACAAACAGGCTGTCATCGCCGATGTTCAGCGGCTCAAGTCCGGCCAGTCGGCAGGCAACCGGCAGTTCGGGCAGCTTGCGCGGGGCCAGGCCTGCCACCGCATTGCTCATAGCGGCGATATGCTCTGGCGTGGTGCCGCAGCAGCCGCCGACGATATTCAGGAACCCGGATTCGGCCCATTCGCGGATCTGCGCCGCCATGGTCCCGGCGTCGAGATCGTATTCACCGAAGGCATTCGGCAGACCAGCGTTCGGGTGAGCAGTGACGTAGCATTCGGCGATGCGCGACAGCTCCTGCACGTACTGCGCAGTTCGTCCGGCCCCAGCGCACAGTTCAGGCCAAAGCTCAGGGCATCGGCGTGGCGCAGGGAGTTGTAAAACGCTTCCGTGGTTTGTCCTGAGAGGGTACGGCCAGAAGCATCGGTGATCGTACCGGAGATCATGATCGGCAGATCCACGCCAGCGCGTCGAACTCCTCTTTCACCGCATAGATCGCAGCTTTGGCGTTGAGGGTATCGAACACCGTTTCAATCATGATCAGATCGGAACCGCCCTCCACCAGCGCACGGGTCGACTCGCGGTACGCGGCCACCAGCTGGTCAAAGGTGACATTACGAAACGCCGGATCGTTCACGTCCGGTGAAATAGAGGCGGTGCGGTTGGTCGGGCCAAGCACGCCTGCTACGTAGCGCGGTTTTTCCGGGGTGCGCGCGGTCCATTCATCGGCGCAGGCACGCGCCAGTTTAGCCGCCTCGTAGTTGATCTCCGCCGACAGGGATTCCATCTGGTAATCCGCCATGGCGATAGTTGTCGAGTTGAAGGTGTTGGTCTCAACGATATCCGCGCCCGCCTCGAAATAGGCGTAATGAATGGCGGCGATAATCTCTGGCTTGCTGAGAACCAGCAGGTCATTGTTGCCTTTTAGATCGCAGGGCCAGTCGCGAAGCGGTCGCCGCGAAAGTCGTCTTCACTCAGACGATAGCTCTGGATCATGGTGCCCATACCGCCATCCAGCACCAGAATGCGTTCATTTAACTGCGCACGCAGTTGATCTACTTTGCTGCTCACACTTGCTCCCGACAACGGTCAACCAGGCCAAAAGGCCAGCAGACCATACTGGCATAATCTTGCAAGGGGGAAAAGTCACACCGCGGTAACATGAGACATGTTCACTATAACTCCTCCGATCAGTACGGATAGCGGTTGCAAAACGCCCAAATAAAACGAAAATGATTTCCACGATACAGAAAAAGGAGCCTGTCATGGTCGCCACCGTTCCCGCTAAACGCGGCAGAAAACCCGCCGCCGCAACCGCCCAGCCGGGTGGACAAGTCCAGTCTCTGACGCGGGGCCTTAAACTGCTGGAGTGGATAGCCGAGTCGCACAGCAGCGTGGCGCTGACCGAGCTGGCCCAACAGGCAGGCTTGCCGAACTCCACCACCCATCGCCTGCTCACCACCATGCAGCAACTGGGCTTTGTGCGTCAGGTGGGCGAACTGGGGCACTGGTCCGTGGGTGCCCACGCGTTTATCGTCGGCAGCAGCTTTTTGCAGAGCCGTAATCTGCTCGCCATCGTGCACCCGATCCTGCGTAAGCTGATGGAGGATTCCGGCGAGACGGTCAACCTGGCGGTGCTCGACCAGAGCGATCACCAGGCGATTATTATCGACCAGGTGCAGTGTACCCAGCTGATGCGCATGTCGGCTCCCATTGGCGGCAAGCTGCCGATGCACGCCTCCGGAGCAGGAAAAGCATTTTTGTCCCAGCTCAGCGAAGAGCAGGTCACCGGCCTGTTGCATCGCAAAGGCTTACACGCTTATACCCACGCGACGCTGGTGTCACCGTTACATCTGAAAGAGGATTTAGCCCTGACGCGTAAGCGCGGTTACTCCTTTGATGATGAAGAGCATGCCCTCGGCCTGCGCTGCCTTGCGGCGTGCATTTATGATGAGCATCGCGAGCCATTTGCCGCCATCTCCATTTCCGGGCCGATCTCGCGGATGACCGATGACCGGGTGACCGAGCTGGGCGCGCTGGTGATTAAGGCTGCCAAAGAAGTGACGCTGGCGTACGGCGGAGCGCGTTGATGAGCACGTTAAAATCCTACTGGCAGGATAAATATCCGCAGGCGTTATGCTGGGCTTTTGGCGATTCGCCGACGTTGGCCGACGAGCTGGCGGCACTGGTGGTGGCCGGTAAAAAGCGCGGCACCTGCTGTTCGTTAGCCAGCTACCGCCAGGAGCAGCCTCCCGTCACGCCCGGCGCGTACCATATTGTGCTGAACGGCGCGGGCGATGCCGTCTGCGTTATACGCACGCTCGCGCTCAGGCTGATACGTTTCGATGAAATGACTGCCGAACTGGCCGCCATGGAAGGGGAAGGCGATCTCAGCCTGGCTTACTGGCAATCGGCTCATCAGCAGTTCTTTGAGCGAGAAGGAAGCTGGTCGCCGGAAATGGAGCTGATTTACGAAGAGTTTGCCGTGGTGGAACTCACTGGCCAGCCATAACGTACGCTAAACCGCTGGCGACGGCGGTAGGCGTATACGTCCTCTACGTGCCCGTTCTTAATGCGTGTTTGCAACCTGCGCCAGTAGTCCGCCCGGAACAGATCGGCATGCATCTCCTCAAATAGCGCCCCAATGCGAGGGTCGGCACATAGCCAGTGCCGAAACTCTTCCGGGAAGACATCCCCAGGCGAGACGCTGTACCACGGTTCGCTGGCGAACTCATCCTCTGGATAACGCGGCGGCGGGATCTCACGGAAATTCACTTCGGTCATGTAGCAAATTTCGTCGTAATCGTAGAACACGACCCGTCCGTGCCGGGTGACGCCAAAGTTTTTAAACAACATATCGCCCGGGAAAATGTTAGCCGCTGCCAGCTGACGGATAGCGTTGCCGTACTCTTCGATGGCGTCGTGGAGAACCTGCCCTTCCGCCTGCTCCAGCCAGATATTGAGCGGGACCATCCGGCGTTCGATATAAAGATGGCTGATGGCAATCCGGTCCCCCAGGTCAGTGATCTTGCCTGGCGCTTCCTGGAGCAAGAGCGCCATCAGTTCCGGCGCAATCTGTCGCTTATCAAGCACGAAGTTCTCAAACTCCTGGGTATCGGCCATTCGCCCGACGCGGTCGTGCTCCTTAACCAGCTGATAGCAGGCGCGGACGTGAGCGGCAGACATCTCTTTCTGCGGGGCAAATTTATCCTTAATCACCTTAAAGACCCGGTCAAACCCCGGCAGGGTAAAGACCAGCATTACCATTCCGCGAATGCCCGGTGCCTCGATAAACTGCTCGTCGGCATGGGCGATATAGTGCAGGTATTCCCGATAGCTCTCAGTTTTTGGGCGTGTTTCTGACACCCTATCGCCATATACAGTTCGGCGGTGGTTTTACCAGGCAGGATCTCCCGCAGCCACTCCACCAGCGCCCCTGGCTGCGGGGCATAGACCATAAAATAAGAGCGGGCGAAGCCGAAAACGATGCTGGCCTCGGTGTTGGTGGTCAGGCAGGTATCCACCGCCAGTTGTCCTTCATCATTGCGATGTATGGGCACTAAAAACGGTACGGTGCCGTCGGGCGTCATCAGTTTGCCAACCAGCCAGGCCGCTTTATTGCGATAGAACAATTCGTTAGCGACCTGCAAATGGCTGTTTTGCAGCGTCTCTGTCCCCACCGCCTCGGACAAATGCGCGATGATATAGCCCACATCACGGGCACGGTTTTGCCACGGCAGGCGCAAAGGGAGATCGGCTAACACTTTGGTAAGTAATGCTTCCCAGCCGTTGTCGGGGGAAAAAGTCTTTTGCCAGCGGTCGCGGCAGGGTACGGAAAACGTTGCTCAGGCTGAGAGCTGAAAATAAAGAGCCGCTCCGGGTGATAAAGAGCGGTGATCGAACAGCCGACAATAGACGGAATTGAAAAAGCTTTCCGCTATTTCAAAGCGAGGGTAATCCGGCAGCAGGTGGGTGTAATGCTCTTTCACTCGCAGTAAGAATGCGGCATCGGTAATGGTGTGCCCGGTAATACAGCGTAATTGCTCCACCACCAGGCCAACGTGGTGATCATAAAGGTGAATACGTTGCTTCATCGCCTGCTGCACGGCGTGCCAGTCAGCCTGCTCAAAGCGCTGCTGCGCCCCGGATGTCACTTCAAGGAAACGACCATACTGGGCATCGAAGCCCTGCAGAATGGTTTGTGCAATCAGTAACTCCAGCTCACGCGACATAGATCTCCCTTACCCCTGCCCTCTCGCCACAGGGGAGAAGGCGTAACGCTATATTGTGCCAACCGTAATAACTCACGCCCTTTTGTTCCCTCCCCCCTGTGGGGAGAGGGTCAGGGTGAAGGGATCAGAACTGTGCTTCTTCGGTTGAGCCTGTCAGTGCGGTCACGGAGGAGGTGCCGCCCTGAATAATGGTCGTCACTTTATCGAAGTAGCCCGTTCCCACTTCCTGCTGATGCGAGGCAAAGGTATAGCCCTGTTTGCTGGCTTCGAACTCCGGCTGCTGGACCTTCTCGACGTAGTGCTTCATGCCCTCGCCCTGAGCATAGGCGTGCGCCAGGTCGAACATGTTGAACCACATGCTGTGAATGCCCGCCAGGGTAATGAACTGGTACTTGTAGCCCATGTCCGACAGCGCCTGCTGGAAACTGGCGATAGTTTTATCGTCCAGATTTTTCTGCCAGTTGAAGGATGGGGAGCAGTTATAGGCCAGCAGTTTGCCCGGATATTTTGCATGGATGGCGTCGGCAAAGCGTTTAGCCAGCGCCAGGTCCGGGGTGGAGGTTTCGCACCACACCAGGTCAGCATAAGGGGCATACGCCAGGCCACGGCTGATCGCCTGTTCAATGCCAGCATGGGTACGATAGAAACCTTCGCTGGTACGTTCCCCGGTAATAAACGGGCTGTCATAAGGATCACAATCTGAGGTGATCAGATCTGCGGCATCGGCATCGGTACGGGCAATCACCAGCGTCGGAACGCCCATTACATCAGCAGCCAGACGGGCCGCCACCAGTTTCTGAATGGCTTCCTGAGTCGGCACCAGCACTTTGCCGCCCATGTGTCCGCACTTCTTCACTGAGGCCAGCTGATCTTCGAAGTGAACGGCCGCTGCACCGGCTTCAATCATCGATTTCATCAGCTCGAAGGCATTCAGTACCCCGCCAAAGCCTGCTTCCGCATCGGCGACAATCGGCAGGAAGTAATCCACAAAGCGTGGATCCTGCGGCTCAATACCGGACGCCCACTGGATCTGATCCGCACGGCGGAAGGTATTGTTGATGCGCTCCACCACCGCCGGAACAGAGTTTGCCGGATAGAGGGATTGATCCGGGTACATGCTGGAGGCCAGGTTGGCGTCTGCCGCAACCTGCCAGCCTGACAGATAGATCGCTTCAATGCCTGCTTTCGCCTGCTGCAAGGCCTGGCCGCCCGTTAATGCACCGAGGCTGTTGATGTAGCCCTTTTTTCGATTCGCCGTGCAGCAGACGCCACATTTTGGCCGCGCCCAGTTGCGCCAGGGTGCACTCCGGGTTGACCGAACCGCGTAACTTCACCACTTCCTCTGCGCTATAAGGGCGTTCAATGCCTTCCCAGCGCGGTTGAGTCCACTCATTTTGTAATGCTTCGATCTGTTGGGTACGGGTTTTCATGTGCAGATGCTCCATATTGTTATGTGGTGAAATCACGCCAGCAGGCGGTAGCCAGGCAGCGTCAGGAAGTCGATTAACTCGTCTGAGGTGGTGATCTGTTCCATCAGGCGTGCCGCGGCGTCGAAGCGACCACTGCTGAAGCGATGCTCGCCCAGCTCTTCCTGAATGTTCAGCATCTCTTCCGACAGCATCTGGCGGAACAGGGCTTTGGTGACCGGTTTGCCGTTACTGAGGGTCTTTTGATGGTGGATCCACTGCCAGATAGAGGTACGTGAGATCTCGGCGGTAGCGGCATCTTCCATCAGACCGTAAATCGGCACACAGCCGTTGCCGGAAATCCACGCCTCAATGTATTGCACCGCCACGCGGATATTGGCGCGCATTCCCTCTTCGGTGCGCTCGCCCTCGCACGGCTCAAGCAACTGGGCGGCGGTGACAGGCGCGTCGTCCTCACGGGTGACGTGCAGCTGGTTTTTGTTATCACCGAGAATGCGGTTGAAGACTTCCATGGCGGTATCAGCCAGACCCGGATGCGCCACCCAGGTGCCGTCATGACCGTTGTTGGCCTCCAGTTCTTTATCGGCCTTCACTTTCTTCAGAACCTGGGTGTTACGCTCGCTGTCTTTGCTCCGGAATGAACGCCGCCATCCCGCCCATCGCGAAAGCGCCGCGTTTATGGCAGGTTTTGATTAACAGACGCGAGTAGGCATTCAGGAATGATTTATCCATGGTGACCACCTGGCGATCCGGCAGGACACGATCGGGGTGGTTTTTCAGCGTCTTGATATAGCTGAAGATATAGTCCCAACGGCCACAGTTCAGGCCAACAATGTGGTTACGCAGGGCATGCAGTATTTCGTCCATCTGGAACACAGCTGGCAGGGTTTCAATCAGCAGCGTGGCTTTGATGGTGCCGCGCGGCAGCCCGAAACGATCTTCGGCATAACTAAAGACCTCACTCCACCAGGCCGCTTCCTGCCAGGACTGGGTTTTCGGCAGGTAGAAATAGGGGCCGCTGCCTTTTGCCAGCAGATTTTTATGGTTGTGGAAGAAATAGAGGGCAAAGTCGAACAGGCTGCCGGGGATCGCTTCCCCATTCCAGGTCACATGTTTTTCCGGTAAATGCAGGCCGCGTACACGACAGACCAGGACTGCCGGGTTGGGCTTGAGCTGATAAATTTTTCCTGCTTCGTTGGTGTGACTGATAGTGCCATTCACCGCGTCGCGCAGGTTAATCTGCCCTTCGATCACTTTGCTCCAGTCGGCGCCAGCGAATCTTCAAAATCGGCCCATAAAGACTTTCACATTGGCATTGAGCGCATTGATCACCATCTTGCGCTCCACCGGGCCGGTGATCTCCACACGTCGATCCTGCAGGTCCTGCGGGATGCCGCGAATCGTCCAGTCACCTTCTCGAATGGAAGCGGTTTCCGAAATAAAGTCCGGTAGCTTTCCATTATCAATGTCTTGCTGCTGCTGGATACGTGCCGCCAGTAATTTATTGCGCTTTGGGCGTGAAACGGGTCACCAGCTCGGTAAGAAACTCAACGGCCTCGGGCGTCAGGACCTGCTGCTCCTGCTCGCCATGCGGTTGGTTAAACGCCAGTTCATCGATAATGGTTGCCTGTTGATTCATTGTGCTGCTCCTCGTCATTGATCCAAATTCACTTCCCCCAGGCGAACGAAAGATCGTTGTGTAGTTTTCGTTCAGCAAAATAAAGACTATCTCGATTTATCGTAAAATCAAAACTATTTCCATTTTCAATTTAAAATATATTTAACTGGCTGATATTTATGAAATTAAAAGTTAGTCATCAAGCGGAGCTAATTTCGGAAATAAAAAAGGCACCCGAAGGTGCCTTAACTGGTGAGCTGAAACGCTACAGGAAGAGGATCGTCAGAGGATTAATCCAGCGTCGGATTCATGTGGCGCAGATCGTATGGTGTGATCTGGTAGACGTAGTAGTTGAGCCAGTTAGTAAACAGCAGGTTGCCATGGCTGCGCCAGGTTGCCCGCGGTTTGTTCTGCGGATCGTTTTGTGGAAAATAGTTGTACGGCACGTCCGGGTTTAAACCCGCTTCGACATCACGGAAATACTCGCTCGCCAGGGTGTCGGGATCGTATTCAGGATGACCGGTGACAAAGGCGATGCGTTTATCTTTGCTGGCGAACAGGTAGGCATCACCCTCTTCGCTTTCTGCCAGGATCTCCAGATCGGTGTAGTCACGGATCAGTGCTGCCGGGAAATCGGCATAGCGTGAATGGGGAGCCAGGAAGGAATCATCAAAGCCCCGCGTCAGCAATGCATGAGGGTGCAGAATATGGTGCTCATAGACGCCAGAAAGTTTTTCGGTGCGCGTTTGCTTAGGGATGCCGTAAAGAATATTGAGTGCCGCTTGTACCGCCCAACACACAAACAGCGTAGAGGTGACATGATCTTTGGCCCACTCAAGTACCTGCTTGATTTGCGGCCAGTAGGCTACGTCGTTGAATTCAACCAGACCTAGCGGTGCGCCGGTAACGATCAGACCATCGAAATTCTCGTCGCGAATATCATCGAAGTTACAGTAGAAGTTATTGAGATGCTCTGAAGGTGTGTTACGGGATTCGCGCGCATCAATACGCAGCAGCTGGATATCAACCTGCAGCGGGGAGTTAGAGAGTAAGCGGAGGAACTGGTTTTCCGTCTCAATTTTCTTTGGCATCAGGTTAAGGATAAGCACCTTAAGAGGACGAATTTCCTGACCTGTAGCGCGCGATGCCGTCATTACAAAGACATTCTCATCACGCAAGAAATTGACGGCTGGTAGCTCGTCCTGCACCCTAATCGGCATAACCTTATATCCTCACAGCATACGTATAAACGTTTAGACATCCAGATAGCTGACAATAACCAGGAATAAGCCAAATGTCGAGTCTGCATGTGAAAGGTGAGAAAGTTTCAAGGAAGGGGGAGTTGGTGCGGTTGGAATTGCCGGGCGGCACAGCGTGATCCGCAGGCCGGGGAAGGCGAAGCCGCCATCCGGCCGGTTTCTGGGTTTCAGGGTTTTATGGCCTGAGGGTTTCAGGCAGACGACAAAAAACCCCGTACCTTGCGGTACGGGGTTTCCGATTTGATGCCTGGCAGTTCCCTACTCTCGCATGGGGAGACCCCACACTACCATCGGCGCTACGGCGTTTCACTTCTGAGTTCGGCATGGGGGTCAGGTGGGACCACCGCGCTACAGCCGCCAGGCAAATTCTGTTTCCGGGCCGCCACGCGGGCCACCCGGTTAATCTGGTTCAGCTGAAAATTGTCTCAGTCACCGAAAACAGCTTCGGCGTTGTAAGGTTAAGCCTCACGGTTCATTAGTATCGGTTAGCTCAACGCATCGCTGCGCTTACACACCCGACCTATCAACGTCGTCGTCTTCAACGTTCCTTCAGGAGCCTTAAAGGCTCAGGGAGAACTCATCTCGGGGCAAGTTTCGTGCTTAGATGCTTTCAGCACTTATCTTTTCCGCATTTAGCTACCGGGCAGTGCCATTGGCATGACAACCCGAACACCAGTGATGCGTCCACTCCGGTCCTCTCGTACTAGGAGCAGCCCCCCTCAATTCTCCAGCGCCCACGGCAGATAGGGACCGAACTGTCTCACGACGTTCTAAACCCAGCTCGCGTACCACTTTAAACGGCGAACAGCCGTACCCTTGGGACCTACTTCAGCCCCAGGATGTGATGAGCCGACATCGAGGTGCCAAACACCGCCGTCGATATGAACTCTTGGGCGGTATCAGCCTGTTATCCCCGGAGTACCTTTATCCGTTGAGCGATGGCCCTTCCATACAGAACCACCGGATCACTATGACCTGCTTTCGCACCTGCTCGAGCCGTCACTCTCGCAGTCAAGCTAGCTTATGCCATTGCACTAACCTCCTGATGTCCCGACCAGGATTAGCTAACCTTCGTGCTCCTCCGTTACTCTTTAGGAGGAGACCGCCCCAGTCAAAACTACCCACCAGACACTGTCCGCAACCCGGATTACGGGCCCACGTTAGAACACCAGCCATTAAAGGTGGTATTTCAAGGATGGCTCCACGCAGACTGGCGTCCACGCTTCAAAGCCTCCCCACCTATCCTACACATCAAGGAACCAGTGTTCAGTGTCAAGCTATAGTAAAAGGTTCACGGGGTCTTTCCGTCTTTGCCGCGGGTACACTGCATCTTCACAGCGATTTCAATTTCACTGAGTCTCGGGTGGAGACAGCCCTGGGCCATCATTACGCCATTCGTGCAGGTCGGAACTTACCCGACAAGGAATTCGCTACCTTAGGACCGTTATAGTTACGGCCGCCGTTTACCGGGGCTTCGATCAAGAGGCTTCGCGTTGCCGCCTAACCCCATCAATTAACCTTCCGGCACCGGGCAGGCGTCACACCGTATACGTCCACTTTCGTGTTTGCACAGTGCTGTGTTTTTAATAAACAGTTGCAGCCAGCTGGTATCTTCGACTGATTTCAGCTCCACCCGCCAGGGGCTTCACCTACATATCAGCGTGCCTTCTCCCGAAGTTACGGCACCATTTTGCCTAGTTCCTTCACCCGAGTTCTCTCAAGCGCCTTGGTATTCTCTACCTGACCACCTGTGTCGGTTTGGGGTACGATTTGATGTTACCTGATGCTTAGAGGCTTTTCCTGGAAGCAGGGCATTTGTTACTTCAGCACCGTAGTGCCTCGTCATCACACCTCAGCGTTAATAAGGTACCGGATTTACCTGGAACCTCCGCCCTACATGCTTAAACCGGGACAACCGTCGCCCGGCCAACATAGCCTTCTCCGTCCCCCCCTTCGCAGTAACACCGAGTACAGGAATATTAACCTGTTTCCCATCGACTACGCCTTTCGGCCTCGCCTTAGGGGTCGACTCACCCTGCCCCGATTAACGTTGGACAGGAACCCTTGGTCTTCCGGCGAGCGGGCTTTTCACCCCGCTTTATCGTTACTTATGTCAGCATTCGCACTTCTGATACCTCCAGCAACCCTCACAGGTCACCTTCGACGGCTTACAGAACGCTCCCCTACCCAACAACACCTAAGTGTCGCTGCCGCAGCTTCGGTGCATGGTTTAGCCCCGTTACATCTTCCGCGCAGGCCGACTCGACCAGTGAGCTATTACGCTTTCTTTAAATGATGGCTGCTTCTAAGCCAACATCCTGGCTGTCTGTGCCTTCCCCACATCGTTTCCCACTTAACCATGACTTTGGGACCTTAGCTGGCGGTCTGGGTTGTTTCCCTCTTCACGACGGACGTTAGCACCCGCCGTGTGTCTCCCGTGATAACATTCTCCGGTATTCGCAGTTTGCATCGGGTTGGTAAGCCGGGATGGCCCCCTAGCCGAAACAGTGCTCTACCCCCGGAGATGAATTCACGAGGCGCTACCTAAATAGCTTTCGGGGAGAACCAGCTATCTCCCGGTTTGATTGGCCTTTCACCCCCAGCCACAGGTCATCCGCTAATTTTTTCAACATTAGTCGGTTCGGTCCTCCAGTTAGTGTTACCCAACCTTCAACCTGCCCATGGCTAGATCACCGGGTTTTCGGGTCTATACCCTGCAACTTAACGCCCAGTTAAGACTCGGTTTCCCTTCGGCTCCCCTATACGGTTAACCTTGCTACAGAATATAAGTCGCTGACCCATTATACAAAAGGTACGCAGTCACACCACAAGGGTGCTCCCACTGCTTGTACGTACACGGTTTCAGGTTCTATTTCACTCCCCTCGCCGGGGTTCTTTTCGCCTTTCCCTCACGGTACTGGTTCACTATCGGTCAGTCAGGGAGTATTTAGCCTTGGAGGATGGTCCCCCCCATATTCAGACAGGATACCACGTGTCCCGCCCTACTCTTCGAGTTCACAGCAAGTGTATCTTCGTGTACGGGAGTATCACCCTGTACCCTGCGACTTTCCAGACGCTTCCACTGACACACATGCTGATTCAGACTCTGGGCCTGCTCCCCGTTCGCTCGCCGCTACTGGGGGAATCTCGGTTGATTTCTTTTCCTCAGGGTACTTAGATGTTTCAGTTCCCCTGGTTCGCTTCGTTAAGCTATGTATTCACTTAACGATAGTGTGACGAATCACACTGGGTTTCCCCATTCGGAAATCGCCGGTTATAACGGTTCATATCACCTTACCGGCGCTTATCGCAGATTAGCACGTCCTTCATCGCCTCTGACTGCCTAGGCATCCACCGTGTACGCTTGGTCGCTTAACCTCACAACCCGAAGCTGTTTCACTTCTGATTGCGAAATCTGAGACCCGATCACACCTTCATCTGCTCTTATTACGGAGAACAGACACGGTGCGTCGTTTCAATTTTCAGCTTGATCCAGATTTTTAAAGAGCAAAACTTCGCAGCGCACCTTCTCAGGTACACTCTGAAGTTTTCTTGTGGTCGCAGTAAAAGGATGGTGGAGCTATGCGGGATCGAACCGCAGACCTCCTGCGTGCAAGGCAGGCGCTCTCCCAGCTGAGCTATAGCCCCATCGCAAAATGCTAATCTCTGTACCGCTCATCCTTTATCACAAGGAGTCTGGTAGGCCTGAGTGGACTTGAACCACCGACCTCACCCTTATCAGGGGTGCGCTCTAACCACCTGAGCTACAAGCCTGCAGAGATTTTTTACTGCTTACTTTTCATCAGACAATCTGTGTGGACACTACAAAGGCAGGTTCTTTAAGGTAAGGAGGTGATCCAACCGCAGGTTCCCCTACGGTTACCTTGTTACGACTTCACCCCAGTCATGAATCACAAAGTGGTAAGCGCCCTCCCGAAGGTTAAGCTACCTACTTCTTTTGCAACCCACTCCCATGGTGTGACGGGCGGTGTGTACAAGGCCCGGGAACGTATTCACCGTAGCATTCTGATCTACGATTACTAGCGATTCCGACTTCATGGAGTCGAGTTGCAGACTCCAATCCGGACTACGACGCACTTTATGAGGTCCGCTTGCTCTCGCGAGGTCGCTTCTCTTTGTATGCGCCATTGTAGCACGTGTGTAGCCCTACTCGTAAGGGCCATGATGACTTGACGTCATCCCCACCTTCCTCCAGTTTATCACTGGCAGTCTCCTTTGAGTTCCCGGCCTAACCGCTGGCAACAAAGGATAAGGGTTGCGCTCGTTGCGGGACTTAACCCAACATTTCACAACACGAGCTGACGACAGCCATGCAGCACCTGTCTCAGAGTTCCCGAAGGCACCAAAGCATCTCTGCTAAGTTCTCTGGATGTCAAGAGTAGGTAAGGTTCTTCGCGTTGCATCGAATTAAACCACATGCTCCACCGCTTGTGCGGGCCCCCGTCAATTCATTTGAGTTTTAACCTTGCGGCCGTACTCCCCAGGCGGTCGACTTAACGCGTTAGCTCCGGAAGCCACTCCTCAAGGGAACAACCTCCAAGTCGACATCGTTTACGGCGTGGACTACCAGGGTATCTAATCCTGTTTGCTCCCCACGCTTTCGCACCTGAGCGTCAGTCTTTGTCCAGGGGGCCGCCTTCGCCACCGGTATTCCTCCAGATCTCTACGCATTTCACCGCTACACCTGGAATTCTACCCCCCTCTACAAGACTCTAGCCTGCCAGTTTCGAATGCAGTTCCCCAGGTTGAGCCCGGGGATTTCACATCCGACTTGACAGACCGCCTGCGTGCGCTTTACGCCCAGTAATTCCGATTAACGCTTGCACCCTCCGTATTACCGCGGCTGCTGGCACGGAGTTAGCCGGTGCTTCTTCTGCGGGTAACGTCAATTGCTGCGGTTATTAACCACAACACCTTCCTCCCCGCTGAAAGTACTTTACAACCCGAAGGCCTTCTTCATACACGCGGCATGGCTGCATCAGGCTTGCGCCCATTGTGCAATATTCCCCCACTGCTGCCTCCCGTAGGAGTCTGGACCGTGTCTCAGTTCCAGTGTGGCTGGTCATCCTCTCAGACCAGCTAGGGATCGTCGCCTAGGTGAGCCATTACCCCACCTACTAGCTAATCCCATCTGGGCACATCTGATGGCAAGAGGCCCGAAGGTCCCCCTCTTTGGTCTTGCGACGTTATGCGGTATTAGCTACCGTTTCCAGTAGTTATCCCCCCTCCCATCAGGCAGTTTCCCAGACATTACTCACCCGTCCGCCACCTCGTCACCCGAGAGCAAGCTCTCTGTGCTACCGTTCGACTTGCATGTGTTAGGCCTGCCGCCAGCGTTCAATCTGAGCCATGATCAAACTCTTCAATTTAAGTTTGATGCTCGTGAATTAAACTTCGTAATGAATTACGTATGTTCACTCAGAGACTTGGTATTCATTTATTGTCTTTCGACATTAAGAATCCATGTCACTTTGAGTGCCCACACAGATTGTCTGATAAATTGTTAAAGAGCAGTGCAACGCGGCTTTCGCTCACCGTTGCGAGGTGGCGTATATTACGCTTTCCTCTTTCAGAGTCAAGCGATTATTTCGCGCTTTTCTCTTCAACCGGCCCGGCTGTTTGTGTGAAGTGATTCACATCTGCCGTGTCGATGGAGGCGCATTATAGGGAGTTCTCTTCAGGCCGCAACCCTTAAATGACAGAAAAATGACTGACTGCTGCATTCCCCAGCAAAACCCCGCCTTATACCTGATTATTAACAGACTTATCCACAACCCGACGAAAAAGTGAAAATGTGCGAGCGTTGCGCAAACGTTTTCGTTAAAATGCTCGCGCTAAATAAAGAGGCCCTGCCAGGTGTGTTAGTTGAGTTTTTATGTAGAAAATTCACCTAACGCTCTCTGTAATCGTCAAATCCAGGGGATTTACCATGCAACAACGTCGTCCAGTCCGCCGCGCTCTGCTCAGTGTTTCTGATAAAGCCGGTATCGTCGAATTCGCTCAGGCACTTTCTGCACGTGGTGTGGAGCTGCTGTCCACTGGCGGTACTGCTCGCCTGTTAGCAGATAAAGGCCTGCCGGTAACCGAAGTGTCCGATTACACCGGTTTCCCGGAAATGATGGATGGACGCGTCAAAACCCTGCACCCAAAAGTCCACGGCGGCATTCTGGGTCGTCGCGGTCAGGACGACGGCATTATGGATCAGCATGGGATCGCGCCGATCGACATGGTCGTCGTTAACCTTTACCCGTTCGCCCAGACCGTTGCCCGTGAAGGCTGCTCGCTGGAAGACGCCGTAGAGAATATCGATATCGGCGGCCCGACCATGGTGCGCTCCGCTGCCAAGAACCATAAAGATGTCGCCATCGTCGTAAAGAGCAGCGACTACGACGCCATTATTAAAGAGATGGATGCTAACGAAGGCTCCCTGAATCTCGACACCCGTTTTGATCTTGCCATTAAAGCGTTCGAACATACCGCCGCCTACGACAGCATGATCGCCAACTACTTCGGTAGCCTGGTACCTGCCTATCACGGCGAAAGCAAAGACCCTTCCGGTCGCTTCTCTCGCACCTTAAACCTGAACTTCATTAAGAAGCAGGATATGCGTTACGGTGAGAACAGCCACCAGCAGGCAGCCTTCTATATAGAAGAAGATGTAAAAGAAGCCTCCGTTGCTACCGCACAGCAGGTTCAGGGCAAAGCGCTCTCCTATAACAACATCGCTGATACCGACGCGGCGCTGGAGTGCGTGAAGGAGTTCAGCGAACCAGCCTGCGTGATCGTCAAGCACGCGAACCCATGCGGTGTGGCGGTAAGCACCTCTATCCTGGATGCCTACGATCGCGCGTATAAAACCGACCCCTACCTCTGCGTTCGGCGGCATTATTGCCTTCAACCGCGAACTGGATGCTGAAACCGCTCAGGCGATCATCTCCCGTCAGTTTGTTGAAGTGATCATCGCCCCGTCTGCTACCGAAGAGGCTCTGAAAATCACCGCGGCGAAACAGAACGTTCGCGTGCTGACCTGCGGCCAGTGGGCAGAGCGTGTTCCGGGCCTGGACTTCAAACGTGTCAACGGTGGTCTGCTGGTTCAGGATCGCGATCTGGGTATGGTGACAGAAGCCGACCTGCGCGTAGTCAGCAAACGTCAGCCAACCGAACAGGAACTGCGTGATGCATTGTTCTGCTGGAAAGTGGCGAAGTTTGTTAAATCCAATGCCATCGTTTACGCGAAAGAAAACATGACTATCGGGATAGGCGCAGGCCAGATGAGCCGCGTGTACTCTGCGAAAATTGCCGGTATCAAGGCAGGTGACGAAGGTCTGGAAGTAAAAGGCTCCGCCATGGCTTCTGACGCCTTCTTCCCGTTCCGTGACGGCATCGATGCGGCGGCGGCTGTAGGCATCACCTGCGTGATCCAGCCTGGCGGGTCTATCCGTGATGACGAAGTCATTGCCGCTGCCGACGAACACGGCATTGCGATGATCTTCACCGACATGCGTCATTTCCGCCATTAATTCCCGGAGCAGAGAATGAAAGTATTAGTGATTGGGTAACGGCGGCGTGAGCACGCCCTGGCGTGGAAAGCGGCGCAGTCTCCGCAAGTGAAAACCGTCTTTGTTGCACCCGGTAACGCCGGCACTGCGCTGGAACCCACCCTGCAGAACGTCGCTATCGGTGTGACCGATATCCCGGCGCTACTGAGCTTTGCCCAGAACGAGAAGATCGACCTGACCATCGTAGGCCCGGAAGGCGCCACTGGTGATTGGCGTGGTGGATGCGTTTCGCGCGGCGGGCCTGACCATCTTCGGCCCAACCGAAGGCGCCCGCCCAGCTGGAAGGCTCAAAAGCCTTTACCAAAGATTTCCTCGCGCGTCATAACATCCCCGACCGCGGAGTATCAGAACTTCACCGAGGTAGAGCCAGCCCTGGCTTACTTACGTGAAAAAGGCGCGCCTATTGTGATTAAAGCCGACGGCCTGGCTGCCGGTAAAGGTGTGATCGTGGCGATGACCCTCGAAGAGGCAGAAGCCGCTGTTCAGGATATGTTGGCGGGTAACGCCTTTGGCGACGCGGGCCACCGTATCGTGATCGAGGAGTTCCTTGACGGTGAAGAGGCGAGCTTTATCGTGATGGTCGACGGCGAGCATGTGCTGCCGATGGCCACCAGCCAGGATCATAAACGCGTTGGCGATGCTGATACCGGCCCAAACACCGGTGGAATGGGTGCGTACTCCCCTGCGCCGGTGGTGACTGATGAAGTACATCAGCGCACCATGGACCGCATCATCTGGCCAACCGTAAAAGGCATGGCAGCGGAAGGCAATACCTATACCGGTTTCCTCTATGCGGGCCTGATGATCGACAAGCAGGGCAACCCGAAGGTTATCGAGTTCAACTGTCGCTTTGGCGATCCCGAAACGCAGCCGATCATGCTGCGCATGAAATCCGATCTGGTGGATCTCTGCCTGGCGGCCTGCGAAGGCAAGCTGGACAAGAAAACCTCCGAGTGGGACGAGCGTGCTTCGCTGGGCGTAGTGATTGCGGCGGGCGGTTATCCGGGCAACTACAGCACCGGGGACGAGATCCACGGTCTGCCGCTGGAACAGGTGGAAGATGCGAAGGTGTTCCATGCCGGCACAACGCTGTCTGATGACGATCGTGTGCTGACCAACGGTGGTCGCGTCCTGTGCGCTACCGCACTGGGCCATACCGTTGCACAAGCGCAGCAGCGCGCCTATGCCCTGATGGCGGATATTCACTGGAACGGTAGCTTCAGCCGTAACGATATTGGATATCGTGCGATTGCGCGGGAGCAAGGGGAGTAATCCCTTCACCCTCTCCCTCAGGGGAGAGGGATTCTTGACCAGGCCGGATAAGCATCAGTGTCATCCGGCTTAATCTGCAGGACTTAAAAACTCTTCTCTGTCGGCTGCCAGGTACAGAAATCTTCGTTAGCCACCAGCAGCAGCTGTGATCCTTCCGCCGCAACCAGCCACGCAACGCTCACTTCCATAGATGAATGGCTTTGACGGCGTCCGATATGTTCCGTCGCCCAACTATCAAGATCCGGTTTCAGAGTCTGGCCTTCGCACGTGGTCACGGTGCCGTCGGCATGCCAGCGCCCTTGATGCAGCACCACGCGTCCCTGTCGCAACGCATCGCTGGTCTGACGAACCTGCTCGGCGCGGTAGCGGTAGAGGTCAATTTGATCGGTAGAGAGTTGCTGCTTAAGACCCCCGATGTCGCGCTGCATAAAGCTCAGCTCACCGTGGTCGTCAAAACGCACCCGCACATGCTCGGGTACTTTGCTGTAGATATTCACGTCGATGAAGGCCAGCGTATCACCCTGCCAGCGATATTCACTGGTGGTGGTACTGCCGCTATGCCAGGGACTAAAGGCGGAGAGCAGATGCACTTCATCGTCTGTGTCTTTACGCCAGATACGCACTGCGCCCTGATTGTCAGCGTAACCGCTGGCGGTAAAAGGCGGGAGAGAGGAGTCATGGCTGCACGCAGACAGCAAAAGTATGCCTGCCAGTGCCATTGTCTGGCGCCAGACAGACAAAAGGGGCGAAACCGCCCCCTCGATAAAACTGTTCACTGCTACGCGGCTTACTTAACTGCGTCTTTCAGTGCTTTGCCAGAAACAAATGCTGGCACGTTAGCTGCAGCGATTTTGATTTCGTTACCGGTCTGCGGGTTGCGGCCAGTACGCTCAGCGCGGTGGTTCACTTTGAAGGTACCGAAACCTACCAGTTGTACAGCGTCGCCTTCTTTCAGAGACTCAGTAATTGCAGCCAGGGTGGATTCCAGAGCAGCTTTAGCCTGTACTTTAGACAGGTCAGCTTTGTCCGCAATTACATCAATCAGTTGAGTCTTGTTCATAAGTTATCCTTTCAATGTGTTTATCGCTTGCTAAGCATCGAGTGCGACGAAAATGCCAAAAAAGCACTCTCCTGCATACACGCACCGATAGCCACTTATTTTCGCCCCCCCAAATGTAGACCAGACGGGGGGCAGAAGGGAAGAGTACAGGTATGACAAAACAGGCGTAAAATCACGTTTTATTGTTTCACTGGTGAAGATTTATACCAATGTTACTCTCGCCTGCCTCACGCAAGTCTGCACGCAGGCCTTTAATCAGCTCGATATCGCGTTCTTCACACTCTGCCAGCAAACGGAATATTTCCCACTGAATGTCCCATTCCTGCTCAACAGCCGGGTTTAAACGCAGCTCTTCATCGGTCATTTCACGGCCTGCCTGGGTCATCTCCAGCATCGCCACTGACGTAATTGAGGCCTTACTGACTTCGATGGCATGTTCCAGCGTTTCGCCACTCAGGCGCGAATGAATCAATTCACTTAAAGCCACACAGGCATCAATTGCCGGATAGACGCCATAGACATCATAGTCGTCGGCTACGGGGATCGCCTCTTCCAGCTTATCGAGCTGAGAATCGAAGTTCACCTTCGCATCTTTTACCGTCAGCGTCTCCCACACCAGATCGAGAATACGGCGATAAAGCTGACCATCACCAAATTCAGTCTGCTTGCAGAACATGGCATAGTTCGGGTACATGCGTTCGCACAGACAGGCCATAAAAGTGACATGCTGCCAGCTTTCCAGCTTCTCGAGGCGCAGGTGAATCGGGTTTTGTAACATGATGAAGTCTCGAATCGAAAATTAGCCGCAGTTTACCTGAATCAGCGCTGAATTTCCTGCCAACGAACAAAAGCGGGACGCCCGGACGCCACCGCATCGGCCCAGCGCGTCGGCTCCGGTAGTCGATAGCCTCTCATGCAACGCTGCACCCACGCGAGCGCGGTGTCGGTACTGACGCGATGGCCGGTGGCGATGAACAGGGGATTACAGCGCGCTTTGCTGCGCCAGACCCACGCCAGCTGTTCGCCTTTGTCCATCAATGGCGCCAGCGCGCCGGGTTCAGCCGACAGAGGTTCAAACTTACCGCAGAGACGCTTTTTCGCTACCCCAAATGGTCGGGACATCCACCAGCAGGCCAAAATGGCTGGCGACGCCGAGACGGCGCGGATGGGAGATCCCATGGCCATCTACGAACAACAGGTCGGGTCTTTGCGAAAGCTGATCCCACGCGGCCAGCAGCGCGGGATATTCACGAAAAGAGAGGAAGCCGGGGATGTAAGGCATGGTGGTGGCGATACGCGCTACCTGATACTCGACCAACTCCAGTTCGGGCCAGGTCAGCAACACTATCGCCGCCCGCGTTACCTCTCCGCCCTGCTCAAACCCGACATCCGCCCCGGCAATCAGCGCGGGTGGGTCTTTATCCAGCCGGTCTTCACGGATACCGACGCAGCGAGTTTAAGTTGTTGAGCGCGAAGTGACGCAAGATCCATAACGACTCCTTACAGGTGATACTGGGCAGAAAGTCGGTGCACCGCCTCCACAAACACGCCTGCATGTTCTGGCGGAACATCCTGATGAATACCGTGCCCCAGATTAAACACATGGCCTTCGCCCTGACCGAAGCCCGCCAGAATGGTCGCGACTTCTTCTTCAATACGGGCGGCCGGAGCATACAGCATAGACGGATCCATGTTGCCCTGCAGGGCGACTTTGTCTCCCACGCGACGGCGCGCATCGGCAATATCGGTGGTCCAGTCGAGGCCCAGCGCATCACAGCCGGTTGCAGTCAGGGCTTCGAGCCACTGACCGCCGCCTTTGGTAAACAGGGTCACCGGCACGCGGCGGCCTTCGTTTTCACGCAGCAGGCCATCGACGATTTTATGCATGTAATAGAGCGAGAACTGCTGATAGTCGCGGCCCGTCAGCACCCCACCCCAGGTATCAAAGATCATCACCGACTGTGCGCCCGCTTTGATCTGCGCGTTCAGGTACAGGGTGATGCTTTTCGCCAGCTTATCCAACAGGGCGTGCAGCGCCAACGGATCGGCATACATCATCTTCTTGATCACGGTGAAGGCTTTGCTGCTGCCGCCTTCAACCATGTAGGTCGCCAGCGTCCACGGGCTGCCGGAGAAACCGATCAGCGGCACTTCGCCTTTCAGCTCGCGGCGAATGGTGCGCACCGCATTCATCACATAACCCAGCTCTTGTTCCGGGTCCGGGATCGGCAGGTTGTCGATGTCCGCTTTGCTCTTGATCGGGGAGCTAAAGCGCGGGCCTTCGCCGGTTTCAAAATACAGACCCAGCCCCATGGCGTCCGGGATAGTCAGGATGTCGGAGAAGAGGATCGCCGCGTCCAGCGGATAGCGGCGCAGCGGCTGGAGCGTCACTTCACAGGCCAGCTCCGCGTTTTTGCACAGCGACATAAAATCGCCCGCCTGTGCGCGCGTGGCTTTGTATTCCGGCAAATAGCGGCCCGCCTGGCGCATCATCCATACCGGGGTGATATCAACGGGTTGGCGCAGCAGCGCACGCAGATAACGATCGTTCTTCAGTTCGGTCATTTTTGCAGTTCCTTAAGCGTCTTATCCCCAGTGTAACATGTCACACATCGTCAGCCCGACACATTGCCACGGTATCTTCTATCAGGCGGCGCGCCACGGTACCTGCCGGGGGAAGGAGCGGTAAGTCGTCATAGCGATACCAGTCGGCTGCCAGCAGCTCTTTCGGGTCGATGACGATCTCGCCGCTGTCGTACTCGGCCATAAAGGCGGTCATCAGCGATTGCGGGAACGGCCACGGCTGGGAGGTGACATAGCGTAGATTCTTCACCTTAATGCCGCTCTCCTCCATCACTTCGCGCGCGACAGCCTGTTCCAGGGTTTCGCCCACTTCGACAAACCCGGCCAGAACGGTATGCACCCCGTTGCGATGGCGGGTATGTTGCGCCAGTAAGATGGAATCATCCCGGCGGATAGCGACAATAATGCACGGCGCGATTTGCGGGTAATAGCGTTCCCGGCAGTGGCTGCAGAGCATCGCCCACTCGGTTTTGCTGGGGTGCATGGTATGGCCACAGTAGCCGCAGAATTTATGCGAACGATAAAACTCGGCCAACTGCACAGCCCGACCCGCCAGCTGGAACAAGCCGACATCGAGATCGAGCACCTGGCGCACCGATCCCATATCGTGACGACGATTTTGTTGGATCAACCACACAGAATCGCCCTTCCACTCACCAATATTTAGTGCGTGTTGCCCCGCAAGATCGAAATTTCCGGCCTCGCCATATGGTAATTCACCACCGGGCAACCATAATTTTTGTTCATGGCTGACTAACCACCAGCCGCGATCCGATTTTTCAATTATACGATCCATATCTATTGCACTACCTTTGCTTCACAGGCATGTTGGTAACAATACTATTACATTTTGGGTGGGCAGCTTTTAATCTTAACCTTGCGGAGTCAAACATGCTAAACCAGCTAGAAAACCTGACAGAGCGCGTTGGCGGATGTAACAAACTGGTCGATCGCTGGCTGCACGTGCGTAAACATCTGCTTGTTGCCTACTACAATCTCGTTGGCATTAAGCCTGGCAAAGAATCATATATGCGCCTGAACGAAAAAAGCGCTGGACGATTTTTTGTCAGAGCCTTGTTGATTACCTCTCTAACGGGCATTTCAATATTTATGAGCGCATTATCCGTGACCTGGAAGGTAATAGTCCGCAGTTAGCTGCCACCAGACTCTACCCCCAGCTGGAAGCCAATACTCAGCAAATCATGGATTACTACGACTCCACGCTGGAGAACGCCATCGATCAGGATAACTATCTGGAATTCCAGCAGGCGCTTTCCGATATCGGCGAGGCGCTGGAGCAACGCTTTACGCTGGAAGACAGCCTGATCGCCCTTGCGCTGGATCACAATCTGAAAGCGAGCAACGAAGATAACGTCGCCCGACCGGCTTGAGTTATTTCTCGTTAACGCGTAATTTACATTCACCGCTCCCGTTGTAGGGGAGCCTATTCTTGTCGGAGTGCCCAGTGCGAAAGCCGGGCTGAGACCGTTAATTCGGGATCCGCGGAACCTGATCAGGTTAAGACCTGCGAAGGGAACAAGAGTCAATTTATTGCATCGCCCAACGGGCGATCTCCTCTTGATTCATCCGTCGTCTGACAAGCCACTTCCTGAACTTACTGGAACGAGCTATGTCTGCCACTAAAATGACCGCCGCGAACAGCGCGCACACGCCCAACACTTTATCGACACTCTCGAAGGCACTGCTTTCCCTAACTCGAAACGCATCTATCTGACAAGTTCGCCAGGAGGATATTCGCGTGCCGATGCGTGAGATCCAGCTCAGCCCGACGTTAATCGGCGGCAGCAAAGAGAACCCGCAGTTTGAAGAGAACGAAGCCGTACCGGTCTATGATACCTCCGGCCCGTACGGCGATCCGGCGATCGCTATTAACGTCCAGCAGGGTCTGGCGAAGCTCCGCCAGCCGTGGATCGAAGCCCGTGACGACAGCGAAGCCCTGAACGAGCAAAGCTCGGCTTACACCCGCGAGCGCCTGGCCGACGACGGTCTGGACGATCTGCGCTTCACCGGCTTGCTGACACCGAAGCGGGCCAGAGCGGGCAAATGTGTAACCCAGCTGCACTACGCCCGCAAAGGGATCGTAACGCCGGAGATGGAATTTATCGCCATTCGCGAAAACATGGGCCGCGAGCGTATTCGTGGCGAAGTGCTGCGCCACCAGCACCCGGGCGAAGGCTTTGGTGCCCGCCTGCCGGAGAACATCACCCCGGAATTTGTGCGTGACGAAGTGGCCGCTGGCCGCGCCATTATCCCCGCCAACATTAACCACCCGGAATCAGAGCCGATGATCATCGGACGTAACTTCCTGGTGAAAGTGAACGCCAATATCGGTAACTCGGCGGTGACCTCCTCCATTGAGGAAGAAGTAGAGAAGCTGGTCTGGTCCACCCGTTGGGGCGCGGATACGGTGATGGACCTCTCCACTGGCCGTTATATCCACGAAACCCGCGAGTGGATCCTGCGTAACAGCCCGGTGCCGATTGGTACGGTGCCCATCTACCAGGCGCTGGAGAAGGTTAACGGCATCGCGGAAGATCTCACCTGGGAAGCGTTCCGCGACACCCTGCTGGAGCAGGCCGAGCAAGGCGTTGACTACTTCACCATCCATGCGGGCGTGCTGCTGCGCTACGTGCCGATGACCGCTAAACGTCTGACCGGCATCGTCTCCCGCGGCGGCTCGATCATGGCAAAATGGTGCCTGTCCCATCATCAGGAGAACTTCCTGTATGAACACTTCCGCGAGATCTGCGAAATCTGCGCCGCGTACGATGTTTCCCTGTCGCTGGGCGATGGCCTGCGTCCCGGTTCCATTCGCGATGCCAACGACGAAGCGCAGTTTGCCGAGCTACACACCCTGGGCGAGCTGACCAAAATCGCCTGGGAGTATGACGTGCAGGTGATGATTGAAGGCCCGGGCCACGTGCCGATGCAGATGATCCGTCGCAACATGACCGAGGAGCTGGAGCACTGTCACGAGGCACCCTTCTATACCCTGGGGCCACTAACCACCGATATCGCACCGGGTTACGACCACTTCACCTCCGGGATTGGCGCGGCGATGATCGGCTGGTTCGGCTGCGCCATGCTCTGCTACGTCACACCGAAAGAGCACCTCGGCCTGCCGAACAAAGAGGATGTGAAGCAGGGGCTGATCACCTACAAGATTGCCGCTCATGCCGCAGACCTGGCGAAAGGCCACCCGGGCGCGCAGATCCGTGATAACGCTATGTCGAAAGCGCGCTTCGAATTCCGCTGGGAAGATCAGTTCAACCTCGCCCTCGACCCCTTCACCGCCCGCGCCTATCACGACGAAACCCTGCCGCAGGAGTCCGGCAAAGTGGCGCACTTCTGCTCCATGTGCGGGCCAAAATTCTGCTCGATGAAAATCAGCCAGGAGGTACGTGATTATGCTGCGGCGCAGTCCATTGAAGTAGGGATGGCGGACATGTCGCAAAGCTTCCGCGCCAAAGGCGGCGAAATCTACCTCAAAAAAGAGGAGGCGTAATGTACCAGCCTGATTTCCCACCCGTACCCTTTCGCCTGGGGCTGTACCCGGTGGTCGACAGCGTGGCGTGGATCGAACGTCTGCTTGCGGTCGGCGTAAAGACCATCCAGCTGCGCATCAAGGATAAACAGGATGACGAGGTCGAAGCCGATATCATTGCGGCCGTTGCCCTGGGGCGTCGCTACGATGCCCGCCTGTTCATCAATGACTACTGGCGACTGGCGATTAAGCATCAGGCTTACGGCGTGCATCTGGGTCAGGAGGATCTGGAGAGCACCGAACTGGAGCTGATTCGTGCCGCCGGTTTGCGCCTCGGCGTCTCGACCCATGACAACATGGAGATCGACGTGGCGCTGGCGGCGCGCCCATCCTACATCGCCCTCGGGCATGTATTCCCGACCCAGACCAAACAGATGCCTTCAGCCCCGCAAGGGCTGGAGCAGTTAGGCAGTCATATTGAACGCCTTGCGGATTATCCCACCGTCGCCATCGGCGGTATCAGTCTGGAACGCGCCCCGGCGGTGCTGGCAACCGGGGTAGGAAGTATTGCGGTGGTCAGTGCCATCACTCAGGCCAATGACTGGCAGGCGGCAACGGCACAGCTACTGCAATTGGCGGGGGTGGGCGATGAATGACCGTGACTTTATGCGCTACAGCCGCCAGATCCTGTTGGAGGATATCGCCATTGAGGGGCAGCAAAAGCTGCTCGCCAGCAGGGTCCTGTTGGTGGGCCTCGGCGGATTAGGCGCACCGGCGGCACTGTACCTGGCCGGAGCCGGGATCGGCACCCTGGTGCTGGCCGACGATGACGACGTTCATCTGAGTAATTTGCAGCGCCAGATCCTGTTTACCACCGATGACGTCGCCCAGCCAAAGGCGCACGTGACGCAGCGTCGGCTACAGCAACTCAACCCGGATATCCGGCTGATTGCCCTGCAGACGCGCCTGGAAGGCAATGCGTTGCAGGAGGAGATCGCTCGCGCCGACGTGGTGCTGGACTGCACCGATAATATGGCCACCCGTCAGGCAATTAACGCCGCTTGCGTGCTGCTCAATACCCCGCTCATCACCGCCAGCGCCGTGGGCTTTGGCGGGCAGATGATGGTGTTGACGCCGCCCTGGACGCAGGGCTGCTACCGCTGCGTGTGGCCGGAGGATGACGAGCCGCAACGCAACTGCCGCACCGCAGGGATCGTCGGGCCGGTGGTTGGCGTGATGGGCACCTTGCAGGCGCTGGAGGCGATCAAACTGCTCAGCGGCATCGAGACAACGCGCAATACGCTGCGCCTGTTCGATGCCCGGACAGGGAGCTGGCGGCAACTGGCTTTACAGCGTGCCAGCGGCTGTCAGGTGTGCGGAGGGCAGCATGCGGATCCTGTTTAACGACGAACCGATGCAGTGCGGGGATGACTTAACCGTCGCCACCCTGCTCCACCAGCTGCGCCAGTTAAAACCCGGGGTCGCGCTGGCCCTGAATCAACAGATCCTGCCGCGTGTGCAGTGGGATCAACAGCAGGTCCGCGAAGGCGATCAGATCCTGCTCTTTCAGGTGATTGCCGGAGGCTGAGATGTTACGTATTGCTGATAAAAACCCTTTGATTCGCATCTATTTACCGGCACCGGGAAGTTCGCTTCGCCGCAGCTGATGGTGGAGGCGATTCGTGAGAGTGGCAGCCAGTTGGTGACGCTGGCAATGAAACGGGTCGATCTGCGTAATCACCAATGACGCTATTCTGGCACCGCTGCTGGAAGCGGGTGTAAGCCTGCTGCCCAATACCCTCCGGGGCCAAAACCGCGGAGGAAGCGGTGTTCGCCGCCCGGCTGGCGCGCGAGGCGCTGGGAACCCACTGGCTGAAGCTCGAGATCCATCCCCGATGCCCGCTGGCTGCTGCCCGATCCCATCGAAACGCTGAAAGCGGCAGAGATGCTGGTCAAAGAGGGGTTCACGGTGCTGCCCTACTGCGGTGCCGATCCGGTGCTGTGCAAACGCCTTGAAGAGGTGGGTTGCGCGGCCGGTGATGCCGCTCGGGCGCGCCGATAGGCTCCAATCAGGGTCTGGAAACCCGCGCAATGCTGGAGATCATCATTCAGCAGGCGACCGTACCGGTGGTAGTGGATGCCGGGATCGGCGTGCCCAGCCATGCCGCACAGGCGCTGGAGATGGGCGCCGATGCCGTCCTGGTCAACACCGCCATTGCTGTCGCTGACCGATCCGGTCACTATGGCGCGAGCCTTCCGCCTGGCGGTGGAAGCCGGTGTGTGCTGGCCCGTCAGTCTGGCCCCGGTTCGCCGAAGCGTTGAAGCCCAGGCCACCAGCCCGTTAACCGGATTTCTGGAGGCCTTCTCATGAACACTTTTACCGATCGCTGGCGCCAGCTCGACTGGGATGATATTGGCCTGCGCATCAACAGCAAAACCCCTGCGGATGTTGAGCGCGCCCCTGAATGCCCGACAGCCGACGCGCGAGGATATGATGGCCCTGCCTCTCCCCCGCCGCCAGCCGCTATCTGGAGCCGATGGCGCAGCGGGCGAAGCGCCTGACCCGCCAGCGCTTTGGCAACACGGTGAGCTTTTATGTGCCGCTCTATCTCTCAAATCTGTGCGCCAACGACTGTACCTACTGCGGTTTTCTCCATGAGCAATCACATCAAGCGCAAAACGCTGAATGAAAATGAGATTGCCCGGGAGTGTGCTGCGATCCGCGCGATGGGTTTTGAGCACCTGCTGCTGGTTACCGGCGAACACCAGACTAAAGTGGGAATGGACTATTTTCGTCGCCATATCCCGGCCATTCGTCGCCAGTTCGCCTCGCTGCAAATGGAGGTTCAGCCTCTTTCTGAGGCCCAGTATGGGCGAGCTTAAAACGCTGGGGCTGGATGGCGTGCTGGTCTATCAGGAGACCTACCACGAGGCGGTGTATGCCCGGCACCATCTTAAAGGTAAAAAGCAGGACTTCTTCTGGCGGCTGGAAACGCCAGATCGGCTGGGCCGCGCGGGGATCGATAAGATCGGCCTCGGAGCATTGACCGGGCTTTCCGACAACTGCGGGTCGACAACTTTATGGTGGCGAACATTTGCTCTGGCTGCAGCAACACTACTGGCAGAGCCGGTACTCGATCTCCTTCCCACGGCTGCGCCCCTGCGCCGGGGGATCCGCCGGCGTCGATCATGGATGAACGCCAGCTGGTGCAGACCATTTGCGCGTTTCGTCTGCTGGCACCGGAAGTGGAGTTATCGCTATCGACCCGGGAATCCCCCGCATTTCGCGATCGCGTTATTCCGCTGGCCATTAATAACGTCAGTGCTTTTTCAAAAACCCAGCCAGGCGGCTATGCCGATGATCACCCCGAGCTGGAGCAGTTTGCGCCGCACGATAACCGTCGCCCGGAAGAGGTTGCCGGGGCGCTTAGCCAACAAGGATTGCAGCCAGTGTGGAAAGACTGGGATAGCTGGTTGGGACGCGCCTCGCAGCCGGGTTGAAAAATCCTGTAAGCCGATGAAATGTTTACGAGGCGTTACGTAACGTCATTAACGGGCGATTGTCAGCTCTCGCCCGGATTTTTTATGCTCATTACGTCAGCAGGGATGCTGACCAGGGCGGAAAGCTTCTTCCTCGTTTCGCCCTGCCTTCCCCCGCACTGTAACAGTTGTAACCGGTTTCAGAAAAGCGGGTTTCTTTGTGATGACTCACACACAATCGCGGTAACGCGGTTGTCGAAGCGGGCCGCGCGGGATAATTATCAATAAACACATGTACATTGAGGCTGACTATGAAGAACATCGTTTTATGCTGTGCAGCGGGAATGTCCACCAGCATGCTGGTTCAACGCATGAAAGACGCCGCGCAGAAAAAAGGGGTCGAAGTAACCATCAAAGCCGTCCCGGTTGCTGAGTTTAAAGATGAACTTGCCGCAGCCGACATCGTGTTGCTTGGCCCGCAGGTCAAATACGAACTCAATAATCTTCAGGCACAGGCAGAGCCACTGGGCAAAAAGGTCGCGGTTATCGACATGATGGATTACGGCATGATGAAAGGCGATGCCGTCCTCGAAAAAGCCCTCAAGCTGCTGGAGTAAGTCATGGAAGATTTAGAAACCATCATTATGGAGCTGCTGGTGAATGCAGGTGCAGCCCGCAGTTCAGCATTAACCGCGTTGCAGATGGCGCGTAAAGGTGATTTTGCCGATGCGGAAAAGGCGATGGAAGAGTCGCGTGAATTCGTTAAGCATGCGCATACCATCCAGACGAAGCTGATTGGTATGGATGAAGGAACCGGCAAGCTGCCGGTCAACCTGATTACCGTTCACTCCCAGGATCACCTCATGAATGCGATGGTGATTCAGGATCTGGCGGGAGATATGATCGAGCTGTATCGCCGTTTGCCGCTGGTGAACTAATACGCCCGGTGGCGCTACGCTTACCGGGCCTGTAACAGCTTTAAACTCCTGGTCGGGTAAACGCAGCGTCCCCGGGCAACAGCAACACCGAATAGCAGGCCAGATAACCACAGCGTATCAGGCAAAAAAAAACCCGCCGAAGCGGGTTTTTTTATGGGCTGACGTAACGATTACTCGTTGTCAGAACCGCCCAGGCCTGCGTTCAGCAGCTCTGCCAGGCTGGCAGATGCGTCTTCAGCAGTCACCTGTGGTGCAGCAGGGATTTCACCTGCTGCGCGACGGCGCATACGATCCTGGTGGTACGCATAACCGGTACCGGCCGGGATCAGACGACCCCACGATAACGTTCTCTTTCAGACCGCGCAGTTCGTCGCGTTTGCCCGCAACGGCTGCTTCGGTAAGCACACGAGTGGTCTCCTGGAACGATGCCGCGGAGATGAAGGACTCGGTTGCCAGAGACGCTTTGGTGATACCCAGCAGGTCACGTGCGAAGGTCGCACTGAGTTTGCCGTTCGCTTCCAGATCGCGGTTAGCAATCTTGACGCGAGAGTATTCAACCTGCTCACCTTCGAGGAAGTCGGAGCTACCGGCATTCACGATGGTGGCTTTACGCAGCATCTGACGAACGATAACTTCGATGTGCTTATCGTTGATCTTAACGCCTTGCAGACGGTAAACGTCCTGTACTTCGTTGGTGATGTAACGCGTTACCCGCGTGGACGCCACGAAGACGCAGAATGTCGTGCGGTGCTTCTGGACCGTCGGAAACAACGTCACCACGTTTCTACACGTTCACCTCAAACACGTTGAGCTGACGCCATTTTGGATCATCTCTTCGTACGGATCGCTGCATCCAGCGGCGTGATCACCAGACGGCGCTTCCTTTGGTCTCTTTACCGAAGGAAATGATACCGCTGATTTCAGCCCAGGATTGCCGGCTCTTTCGGACGACGTGCTTCGAACAGGTCCGCAACGCGTGGCAGACCACCGGTAATATCCTTGGTACCGCCGGATTCCTGAGGAATACGCGCCAGGGTATCACCAGAGCTAATCTGTACGCCATCTTCCAGCTGAACAATCGCTTTACCTGGCAGGAAGTACTGAGCCGGCCATATCGGTGCCTGGGATCAGAACGTCGTTGCCGTTAGCATCAACGATTTTCAGTGCTGGACCGCAGATCTTTACCACCCGCGGTTACGTTCTGCAGAATCCAGAACCACCCAGGGAAGAGAGACCAGTCAGGTCGTCGGTCTGACGAGTAATCGTCTGGCCATCGATCATATCGGTGAAGCGAATAAAGCCCGCCACTTCGGTGATTACCGGCATGGTGTGCGGATCCCAGTTCGCTACGGGTTTCGCCCGCCAGCAACCTGTTCGCCATCGCCTTTCGCCATAACAGCACCGTAAGGCACTTTATAGCTCTCTTTGGTACGACCGAATTCGTCGATCAGCTTCCAGCTCGGTGTTACGTGAAGTCACAACCAGCTTACCGGAAGAGTTAACAACCGACTTCGCGTTGTAGAGCTTGATGCTACCTTTGTTTTTTCACCTGGATGCTGGATTCAGCAGCCGCACGAGATGCCGCACCACCGATGTGGAACGTACGCATCGTCAGCTGTGTACCCGGCTCACCGATGGACTGTGCCGCGATAACGCCGATAGCTTCACCTTTGTTGATGATGTGGCCACGCGCCAGGTCACGACCATAGCAGTGCGCACATACACCAAAGTCGGTGTCACAGGATACGACGGAACGTACTTTCACGGAGTCAACAGAGTTCGCTTCCAGCAGATCACACCAGTGCTCGTGCAGCAGTGTGTTACGTGGAACCAGAATATCTGCGGTACCCGGCTTCAGAACGTCTTCAGCAGTCACACGGCCCAGAACGCGATCGCGCAGCGGCTCTTTAACATCACCACCCTCCGATAACCGGGGTCATGGTGATACCTTCGAGGGTGCCACAATCGTCTTCGGTAACCACCAGATCCTGCGCAACGTCTACCAGACGACGCGTCAGATAACCGGAGTTAGCGGTTTTCAGTGCGGTATCCGCCAGACCTTTACGAGCACCGTGAGTAGAGATGAAGTACTGGAGTACGTTCAGACCTTCACGGAAGTTCGCGGTGATTGGCGTTTCGATGATGGAGCCATCTGGCTTCGCCATCAGACCACGCATACCTGCCAGCTGACGAATCTGTGCTGCAGAACCACGCGCACCGGAGTCGGCCATCATGTAGATGCTGTTGAAGGAAACCTGCTGCTCTTCGACGCCGTCACGGTTAATCACAGTTTCGGTTTGCAGGTTGTCCATCATCGCTTTGGATACACGATCGTTCGCCGCTGCCCAGATATCGATAACTTTGTTATAGCGTTCGCCCGCGGTAACCAGACCAGACTGGAACTGCTCCTGGATCTCAGCAACTTCAGCTTCCGCTTCAGAGATGATCTCGTGTTTCTTCTCTGGGATGACCATGTCATCGATACCAACAGATGCACCTGAACGCGCTGCATAAGCAAAGCCGGTGTACATTGTCTGGTCAGCGAAGATAACGGTCGGCTTCAGACCCCAGAATGCGGTAACAGGTGTTCAGCATTTTGGAGATCGCTTTCTTACCCAGCGCCTGGTTGACGATGGAGAAAGGCAGACCTTTCGGTACGATCATCCACAGAATCGCACGGCCAATGGTCGTGTCAATCAGGCTGGTTTTCGCAACGAGTTCGCCGTTTTCAGCTTTTTCATATTCGGTGATACGCACTTTTACACGCGCATGCAGAGAGGCCAGGCCAGCGCGATAAATACGCTCAGCTTCTTTCGGGCCAGTCAGCACCATGCCTTCGCCTTTGGCGTTAACACAGTCACGGGTCATGTAGTACAGACCCAGTACAACGTCCTGAGAAGGAACAATGATTGGCTCACCGTTCGCTGGAGACAGGATGTTGTTAGTAGACATCATCAGCGCACGCGCTTCGAGCTGGGCTTCCAGCGTCAGCGGTACGTGAACAGCCATCTGGTCACCATCGAAGTCGGCGTTATATGCCGCACAAACCAGCGGGTGCAGCTGGATAGCTTTACCTTCGATCAGTACTGGCTCAAAGGCCTGGATACCCAGACGGTGCAGGGTTGGTGCACGGTTCAGCAGTACCGGGTGTTCGCGGATAACTTCGTCCAGGATATCCCAAACGACAGCTTCTTCACGCTCAACCATTTTCTTAGCGGCTTTGATGGTGGTGGCCAGGCCACGGCAGTTCCAGCTTGCCGTAGATGAACGGTTTGAACAGCTCCAGTGCCATTTTCTTCGGCAGACCGCACTGATGCAGACGCAGGTATGGACCTACGGTGATAACAGAACGACCGGAGTAGTCAACACGCTTACCGAGCAGGTTCTGACGGAAACGACCCTGTTTACCTTTGATCATGTCGGCCAAAGATTTCAGAGGACGTTTGTTAGAACCGGTGATCGCACGACCGCGACGACCGTTATCCAGCAGGGCATCTACCGCTTCCTGCAGCATACGTTTTTCGTTGCGTACGATGATGTCCGGCGCAGCCAGATCCAGCAGACGTTTCAGACGGTTGTTACGGTTAATGACGCGACGATACAGATCGTTCAGGTCAGACGTTGCGAAACGACCACCATCCAGCGGAACCAGCGGACGCAGATCTGGCGGCAGAACCGGCAGAACGGTCAGGATCATCCACTCTGGTTTGTTACCAGACTGAACGAACGCTTCCAGCAGTTTGATACGCTTGGTCAGCTTTTTTACGCTTGGTTTCGGAGTTAGTTTCGTTCAGCTCTTCACGCAGCTGCTCGCACTCCTGCTCCAGATCCATGCTCTTCAGCAGGGCCTGGATCGCTTCCGCACCCATCTTCGCGTCGAATTCGTCACCGAACTCTTCCAGCGCGTCCAGATACTGTTCTTCGGTCAGAATCTGGTTACGTTCCAGGTTCGTCATACCGCCTTCGATAACTACATAAGATTCGAAGTACAGAACACGTTCGATATCACGCAGCGGCATATCCAGCAGCAGGCCGATACGGGACGGCAGAGATTTCAGGAACCAGATGTGGGCAGTCGGAGATGCCAGCTCGATGTGGCCCATGCGCTCACGACGCACTTTAGTCTGGGTCACTTCAACGCCGCACTTCTCACAGATCACACCACGGTGTTTCAGGCGCTTGTACTTACCGCACAGGCACTCGTAATCTTTTACTGGCCCGAAAATACGCGCACAGAAAAGGCCGTCACGCTCAGGTTTGAACGTACGGTAGTTGATGGTTTCTGGCTTTTTAACTTCACCAAAAGACCATGAACGGATCATGTCTGGCGAGGCCAGAGCAATTTTGATCGCATCAAACTCTTCGGTTTTAGTTTGCGCTTTCAGAAACTTTAATAAGTCTTTCACGGATTTGCTCCCGTCGGAGTTAGCACAATCTGGTGCCGGAAATTACTCCGGCACCAGTGACCTGTTTGAGCGAGAGTTACTCGTCTTCCAGTTCGATGTTGATACCCAGCGAACGAATCTCTTTCAACAGTACGTTGAAGGACTCTGGCATGCCCGGCTCCATCTGATGGTTGCCGTCCACGATGTTTTTATACATCTTGGTACGACCGTTCACGTCATCAGACTTAACGGTGAGCATTTCCTGCAGGGTGTATGCTGCGCCGTATGCTTCAAGCGCCCACACTTCCATCTCCCCGAAGCGCTGACCACCGAACTGCGCCTTACCACCCAGCGGCTGCTGAGTAACCAGGCTGTAAGAACCGGTAGAACGCGCGTGCATCTTGTCATCAACCAGGTGGTTCAGTTTCAGCATGTACATGTAACCCACGGTTACCTGGCGCTCGAACTGCTCACCGGTACGACCGTCGAACAGAGTGATCTGGCCAGAACTTGGCAGGCCACCCAGCTGTAACAGTTCCTTGATTTCAGACTCTTTCGCACCATCGAAGACTGGCGTTGCGATTGGCATACCTTTTTTCAGGTTCTCTGCCAGACGCAGCACTTCTTCATCGCTGAAGGTGTTCAGGTCGACTTTCTGGCGAACATCAGTACCCAGATCGTACGCACGCTGGATGAATTCGCGCAGTTTCGCGACTTCTTGCTGCTGTTTCAGCATGGCGTTGATCTTGTCGCCGATGCCTTTTGCAGCCATACCCAGGTGAGTTTCGAGGATCTGACCGATGTTCATACGAGACGGTACACCCAGCGGGTTCAGTACGATATCTACCGGCGTACCGTTAGCATCGTGCGGCATATCTTCGATCGGGTTGATCTTAGAGATAACACCCTTGTTACCGTGACGACCTGCCATCTTATCACCAGGCTGGATCTGACGTTTAACAGCCAGATACACCTTAACAATCTTCAGCACGCCTGGTGCCAGATCGTCGCCCTGAGTGATTTTGCGGCGTTTCGCTTCGAGTTTCTTCTCGAACTCGTGTTTCAGTTCGTCATACTGCTCAGCCAGCTGTTCCAGCTGATTTTGTTTCTCTTCGTCGGCCAGGCCCCAGTTCCAGCCAGCGGTCGCGTGGCAGTTTGTCGAGCTTCTCAGCTTCAACACCACCGGCAACCAGCACCGCGTAGATACGACCAAACAGGCCAGCTTCGAGGATCTGCAGCTCTTCAGACAGGTCTTTCTTAGCCTGCTTCAGTTGCATCTCTTCGATTTCCAGCGCACGTTTGTCTTTTTCTACGCCGTCGCGAGTAAAGACCTGAACGTCGATAACCGTACCGGAAACACCGTTCGGCACACGCAGAGAAGAGTCTTTAACGTCAGACGCTTTCTCACCGAAGATCGCGCGCAGCAGTTTCTCTTCTGGCGTCAGCTGGGTTTCACCTTTCGGCGTTTACCTTACCAACCAGAATGTCGCCGCCGGTCACTTCTGCACCGATGTAAACGATACCGGATTCATCCAGTTTGGAGAGCGCAGCTTCACCCACGTTCGGGATGTCAGCGGTGATCTCTTCTGGCCCCAGCTTGGTGTCACGAGACACACACGCCAGTTCCTGGATGTGAATAGTGGTGAAACGATCTTCCTGAACCACACGCTCGGAAACGAGGATGGAGTCTTCGAAGTTGTAACCGTTCCACGGCATGAACGCTACGCGCATGTTCTGACCGAGCGCCAGTTCACCAAGGTCGGTGGACGGACCGTCAGCCAGCACGTCGCCGCGCTCAATTGGCTCACCCAGAGACACACATGGCATCTGGTTGATACAGGTGTTTCTGGTTAGAACGGGTGTACTTGGTCAGGTTGTAGATGTCGATACCTGCTTCGCCCGGGTACATCTCGTCTTCGTTAACTTTGATAACGATACGGGATGCATCCACGTACTGAACGGTACCGCCACGTTTAGCAACTGCAGTAACACCGGAGTCAACGGCAACAGCACGTTCCATACCGGTACCAACCAGCGGCTTATCAGCGCGCAGAGTTGGAACCGCCTGACGTTGCATGTTCGCACCCATCAATGCACGGTTGGCGTCATCGTGTTCCAGGAACGGGATCAGGGACGCACCGACGGAAACCACCTGCTGGGTGGAAACGTCCATGTAGTCAACCTGGTCACGACTGAACAAGCTCGATTCACCTTTGCTACGGCAGGTAACCAGATCTTCTACAAAGTGGCCTTCGTCATCCAGGTTGGAGTTCGCCTGAGCGATAACGTAGTTACCTTCTTCGATAGCAGACAGGTAATGAATTTCGTCGGTTACAACACCGTCAGTCACTTTACGATACGGGGTCTCAAGGAAACCGTATTCGTTAGTCTGTGCGTACACGGACAGGGAGTTGATCAGACCGATGTTTGGACCTTCAGGCGTTTCGATTGGACATACGCGACCGTAGTGAGTCGGGTGTACGTCTCGAACTTCAAAGCCTGCGCGCTCACGGGTCAGACCGCCTGGGCCGAGTGCAGAGATACGACGCTTGTGCGTGATCTCAGACAGCGGGTTGTTCTGGTCCATAAACTGAGACAGCTGGCTGGAACCAAAGAACTCTTTCACTGCTGCGGAGATCGGCTTGGCGTTGATCATATCCTGAGGCATCAGGGTATCCAGATCGCCCAGAGACAGACGCTCTTTCACCGCACGCTCTACACGTACCAGGCCAACGCGGAACTGGTTTTCCGCCATTTCGCCAACGGAACGGATACGACGGTTGCCGAGGTGGTCGATATCGTCCACTTCGCCTTTACCGTTACGGATATCGATGAGCTTCTTCATCACTTCGATGATGTCTTCTTTGCTCAGGATACCGGAACCTTCGATCGCGTCACGCAGCAGAGAACGGTTGAACTTCATACGACCAACCGCGGACAGATCGTAGCGGTCTTCGGAGAAGAACAGGTTCTCGAACAGGCTTTCAGCCGCTTCACGAGTCGGTGGCTCACCCGGGCGCATCATGCGGTAGATTTCTACCAGCGCGCTCAGACGATCGGTGGTTGGGTCGACACGTACGGTTTCGGACATGTACGGACCGTGGTCCAGATCGTTGGTGAACAGCGTTTCGATACGCTTGTGGCCAGACTGGCTCAGCTTAGCCAGCAAATCCAGGCTCAGCTCCATGTTAGCCGGGCAGATCAGCTCGCCAGTGGATGCATCAACGTAATCTTTTGCAGCTACTTTTCCAGCAATGTATTCAACCGGGACTTCGATGTGTTTGATATCATCTTTTTCCAGCTGACGGATGTGGCGCGCAGTAATACGGCGGCCTTTCTCAACATACACTTTGCCGTCGGCTTCGATGTCGAACGACGCGGTATCACCACGCAGACGCTCAGGCACCAGTTCCATTTGCAGCTTGTTGTCGCGAATTTCGAAGACAACTTTCTCAAAGAACAGATCAAGAATCTGCTCAGTGGTGTAGTTCAGCGCACGCAGAATGATGGTCGCAGGCAGTTTACGACGACGGTCGATACGGACAAACAGGTTGTCTTTCGGATCGAACTCGAAGTCCAGCCAGGAAACCACGGTAAGGAATGATACGCGCGTTATACAGTACTTTACCGGATGAGTGCGTTTTACCTTTATCGCTGTCGAAGAAGACGCCCGGGCTACGGTGCAGCTGGGAAACGATAACACGCTCAGTACCGTTGATGACGAAAGTACCGTTGTCAGTCATGAGTGGAATTTCACCCATGTAGACTTCTTGTTCTTTAATGTCTTTGACGGTGCCTTCCGGCGCTTCGCGCTCGTAGATCACCAGACGCAGTTTAACGCGCAGCGGTGCCGAGTAGGTCACGCCACGGATTTGACATTCCTGAACGTCAAATACCGGTTCGCCAAGGCGGTAGCTGACGTATTGCAGCTCGGAATTACCGCTGTAGCTCTTAATTGGGAACACGGAACGGAAGGCTGCTTCCAGGCCGTACTGCCCTTCAGGATCTTGCTCGATAAACTTCTGGAACGAGTCAAGCTGGATAGAAAGGAGATATGGAATGTCCAGAACTTGTGGACGTTTACCAAAATCCTTACGAATACGTTTTTTCTCGGTATAGGAGTAAACCATAGGGTTCCTCAGCTCGCTGACAAGTCGACCCATCTGTCCATTGGCGGACAGTTTGTGCAACACCATTTTGTTGATCGGAAAATCGAACACTTTCCGCAATGCCTGTTGCTATCACGCTTAAACCATTTCATTGCGATTTACCCAGGAGCGAGCACCCTGTCGCAGTATATTAAGTCGTCGATAGAAACAAGCATTGTCAGGACTACCAGCAGTCAAAACAGTGTGAAATGCTACTGGCGCCTTACAGCGCAAAAAGGCTGGTGACTAAAAAGTCACCAGCCATCAGCCTGATTTCTCAGGCTGCAACCGGAAGGGTTGGCTTATTTAACTTCAACTTCAGCGCCAGCTTCTTCCAGAGATTTTTTCAGTGCTTCTGCGTCGTCTTTGCTCACGCCTTCTTTCAGCGCAGCTGGAGCAGATTCTACCAGGTCTTTAGCTTCTTTCAGACCCAGGCCAGTTGCAGCACGTACTGCTTTGATTACAGCAACTTTGTTAGCGCCAGCAGCTTTCAGAATTACGTCGAATTCAGTTTTTTCTTCAGCAGCTTCAACCGGGCCAGCAGCTACAGCTACAGCAGCAGCAGCGGAAACACCGAATTTTTTCTTCCATTGCAGAGATCAGTTCTACAACGTCCATTACGGACATAGCGGATACTGCTTCAATGATTTGATCTTTAGTGATAGACATTTAAATTGTTCCTGAAAATCAGAATAAGTTTATACGTAAGCGAATACTTGATAAAGATGACTGCTATTAAGCAGCTTCTTTCGCATCGCGAACAGCAGCCAGAGTGCGAACCAGTTTGCCAGCCGAAGCTTCTTTCATGGTTGCCATCAGGCGTGCAATTGCTTCTTCGTAGGTCGGCAGGGTTGCCAGGCGATCGATTTGCGATGCCGGGATCAACTCACCTTCAAAGGCTGCAGCTTTAACCTCGAATTTTGCATTCGCTTTCGCGAAATCTTTGAACAGACGAGCGGCAGCGCCCGGGTGTTCCATAGAATATGCAATCAAGGTTGGACCAACAAACGTGTCTTTCAGGCACTCGAACTGAGTACCTTCAACTACGCGGCGCAGCAGGGTGTTACGAACAACACGCATGTAAACGCCAGCTTCACGACCTGCTTTACGCAGTTCAGTCATTTTATCTACAGTAACGCCACGGGAATCCGCAACTACTGCAGACAGCGCGCCTTTGGCTACTTCGCTGACTTCAGCAACAATCGCTTGTTTGTCTTGAAGATTTAAAGCCATTAGCTTTGCTCCTGGATGTTGCCGGGACTCATGTCCCGGAACTCACTTCACTCTTCCCAACGGAAAGAGCGTCTTAATACGGTGAGCAGAAACAAGCCAGAGTATCCAAAAATAATCTTAGCGTTCTGTCACCGTCTACGCAGGGGATTAAGTCTCTTGCGAAACACCTGCGGTCTTCGACGGAGGCCTGGATAGGCCAGGCTCCCAACGAACAAATTCTTTAGCCGCTAACTTTCGTTAGCAAACGTGGGGGTAAGATTGTAGACAAAATCACCGCCCACGTAAAGGCATTAGTTTGCAGCAGCGCTCAGGCCAGCCTGGTCAACTGCAACACCTGCACCCATGGTGGTGGAGATGCTAACTTTCTTGATGTACACGCCTTTCGCCTGAGTTGGTTTCGCTTTTTTCAGCGCAACCAGCAGAGATTCCAGGTTTTCTTTCAGTTTGTCAGCGTCAAAGTCCACTTTACCGATGGTGGTGTGGATGATGCCGTTTTTGTCGTTACGATAACGAACCTGACCTGCTTTAGCGTTCTTAACCGCTTCAGCAACGTTAGGAGTTACAGTACCCACTTTCGGGTTTGGCATCAGGCCGCGTGGACCCAGAACCTGGCCCAGCTGGCCAACAACGCGCATTGCATCCGGGGAAGCAATAACAACGTCAAAGTTCATTTCGCCTTTCTTGATCTGGTCAGCCAGATCTTCCATACCTACCAGCTCAGCGCCTGCAGCTTTAGCAGCTTCAGCGTTTGCGCCTTGGGCAAATACGGCTACGCGAACGGAACGGCCAGTACCGTGTGGCAGTACAGTTGCACCACGTACGTTCTGATCAGATTTACGAGCATCGATGCCCAGGTTAACAGCAACGTCAACGCTTTCAACGAACTTAGCGGTAGCCAGTTCTTTCAGCAGAGCGATCGCTTCGTTGATGTCGTACTGTTTGGTCGCATCAACTTTGTTACGGATCACGGACATGCGCTTGGTCAGTTTAGCCATTTCTTAGTCCTCCACTACCAGGCCCATGGAACGTGCAGTACCTTCGATGGAGCGAGTCATCGCTTCAACGTCGGAACCAGTCATGTCGGCAGCTTTGGTCTGCGCGATTTCCTGCAGCTGGGCGCGGGAAATTTTACCCACTTTGTCTTTGTTCGGCTTGCCGGAACCAGACTTGATACCAGCCGCTTTCTTCAGCAGAACTGCTGCTGGAGGGGTCTTGGTAACGAAAGTGAAAGAACGGTCAGCGTAAACAGTGATTACGACTGGGATTGGCAGACCTTTTTCCAGGGATTCGGTTTTGGCGTTGAACGCTTTACAGAATTCCATGATGTTCACACCCTGCTGACCCAGAGCTGGACCAACTGGTGGACTTGGGTTCGCCATACCAGCTGCAACCTGCAGCTTGACGTAGGCTTGTACTTTCTTAGCCATTCTAAAATCCTCTGATTGGGTAATAGCGCCTCAAGGAGGCTCCCCGTGAATAAAAATCGTTTTACGGGCCGAGACCCATAAAAACAAAAGGCGCGAAATTGTATTCCAATCTCGCGCCCTGTGCAACGATTAAATCGTCGCTTTTTTGATCGCTGCTTAGGCTTTTTCTACCTGGGCAAAGTCCAGTTCTACCGGGGTCGCACGACCGAAGATAGAAACGGAAACTTTCAGGCGGGACTTCTCGTAGTCCACTTCTTCGACCACGCCGTTAAAGTCAGCAAACGGACCGTCATTAACACGAACCATTTCACCCGGTTCAAACAGCGTTTTCGGACGCGGCTTATCACCAACCTGCTGCAGGCGGTTCATAATCGCATCAACTTCTTTGTCGCTGATTGGCGCCGGACGGTCAGACGTGCCGCCGATAAAGCCCATTACGCGCGGTACGCTGCGCACTAAGTGCCAGCTTGCATCGTTCATCACCATCTGAACAAGCACGTAACCCGGGAAGAATTTGCGTTCGCTTTTGCGACGCTGGCCGCCACGGATCTCGACCACTTCTTCGGTCGGAACCATAACTTCACCAAACAACTCTTCCATATTATGTAATTTGATATGCTCACGCAGCGACGTTGCTACGCGGCCTTCAAAACCGGAAAACGCCTGAACGACGTACCAGCGCTTTTTAGGGGCTTCAGACATCTCAGAACCTCAGGCCAGTGATAAAGGATACCAGGCGAACCAGAATACCATCCAGTCCCCACAGGATCAGTGACATTACAGCGGTAACCGCAGCTACAATCAGCGTGGTGTGCAATGTTTCCTGGCGAGTCGGCCAAATGACCTTACGGACTTCGGTTCTCGCTTCGCGGGCAAAAGCGACAGTCGCTTTACCTTTGGTCGTCAACAGCGCGACACCACCCGCTGCAGCAATCAGAATTACCACTGCCAGCGCGCGTAGGCGGCAGCATCATGTCGCGATAAAGGTAGTTGCCAACGATTGCTACGATCAACAATACGGCTACCACTACCCATTTCATCGCTTCCAGGCCGCGCCCGCTCCCTTGAGCTTCGGTATTCGCACTCATAAACCAACCTGTCAGAAGTATTCTACAAACATTTTCACCCCGCGATAGCGAGGCGAACCAAACCGAAATGCTCTGTTGCGTTTCGGACTAAAACGCCCTCTTCAGAGCCTGTCTCAGCAATGATTATGACAAATAAAATCACTGATGAGCCAGGTTCTGTTTCGAAAGCGTGCAAAAAGGGCATCAAATGATGCCCTTTTCATGCGCATTGCGTCAAATGTTATCAGCAATTAGCCGAGAACTTTAGCAACAACGCCTGCACCAACGGTACGGCCGCCTTCACGGATTGCGAAACGCAGACCATCGTCCATTGCGATTGGGTGGATCAGGGTAACAACCATTTTGATGTTGTCGCCTGGCATTACCATCTCAACGCCTTCTGGCAGTTCGATGGTACCGGTCACGTCAGTAGTACGGAAGTAGAACTGTGGACGGTAGCCTTTGAAGAACGGAGTATGACGGCCGCCTTCGTCTTTAGACAGGATGTACACTTCAGATTCGAACTTGGTGTGCGGCTTGATGGAGCCTGGCTTAGCCAGAACCTGACCACGTTCGATTTCTTCACGTTTGATACCACGCAGCAGAACACCAACGTTCTCACCGGCACGGCCTTCGTCCAGCAGTTTGCGGAACATTTCAACGCCGGTACAGGTAGACTTAGCAGTGTCCTTGATACCAACGATTTCAACTTCTTCGCCAACCTTGATGATACCGCGCTCTACACGACCGGTAACAACGGTACCACGACCGGAGATGGAGAATACGTCTTCGATAGGCAGCAGGAACGGCTTGTCAATCGCACGCTCTGGCTCTGGATGTAGGAATCCAGGTAGCCAGCCAGCTCGATGATTTTCTCTTCCCACTCTGCTTCGCCTTCCAGCGCTTTCAGCGCAGAACCACGAACGATTGGGGTGTCGTCGCCCGGGAAGTCGTACTGGGACAGGAGTTCACGAACTTCCATCTCAACCAGTTCCAGCAGCTCTTCGTCATCAACCATGTCGCATTTGTTCAGGAACACGATGATGAAAGGAACGCCTACCTGACGACCCAGCAGGATGTGCTCACGGGTCTGAGGCATTGGGCCGTCAGTCGCAGCAACAACCAGGATCGCGCCGTCCATCTGCGCAGCACCGGTGATCATGTTTTTAACATAGTCGGCGTGGCCCGGGCAGTCTACGTGTGCGTAGTGGCGAGTCGGGGTGTCATATTCAACGTGAGAAGTGTTGATGGTGATACCACGAGCTTTTTCTTCTGGTGCGTTATCGATCTGGTCGAATGCACGAGCAGAACCACCGTAGGTTTTTGCCAGAACGGTAGTGATTGCAGCGGTCAGCGTTGTTTTACCATGGTCAACGTGGCCGATAGTACCGACGTTAACGTGCGGTTTTGTACGTTCAAACTTTTCTTTAGACATCGATTGTCCCTCTAAGACACGGATAAATCGGTGATATCACCACATCAACCAGGCGAAATGCCTGAACTGTTGAATTCATTTACATTGAAACAGAGAGAAACGGGAGGGAGAAGTGAAGTGGTGCTGATACCCAGAGTCGAACTGGGGACCTCACCCTTACCAAGGGTGCGCTCTACCAACTGAGCCATATCAGCACGTATTGGAGCGGGCAGCGGGAATCGAACCCGCATCATCAGCTTGGAAGGCTGAGGTAATAGCCATTATACGATGCCCGCATCCTGAAACTCGGCTACCCAGTTCTTTCTGTAACAAAAAAAGAGATTTCTCTCTTTTTAAGTTCGAGCTGGTTAATTTTTCCAACCAGCTCCGGCGGCGTTAACGCTGCCAGAAAGTGGTGGTGGGGGAAGGATTCGAACCTTCGAAGTCTGTGACGGCAGATTTACAGTCTGCTCCTTTGGCCGCTCGGGAACCCCACCGGACTTGATGGTGCCGACTACCGGAATCGAACTGGTGACCTACTGATTACAAGTCAGTTGCTCTACCTACTGAGCTAAGTCGGCATCAAGTAGCGCGCATTTTAGGGAGACCCGCAGGTTCATGCAACTAAAAATTTGCATAAATCGTTCTTTCGCTCACATTTTGTGCGAGAAGAGAGAATAACGCTGTATTTCTAAGCAAATGCGCGCAAATATTCATCATTTACTGACTGCAAAAGGTCGCAGACACTGTCTGTGACCATTCCCGCTTAACGCAACACTGGGCCACATTTTTTCTTATTATTCGGCTCATCTGGTGTTACCCTCCTGCGCATTGTCCAAAATTAACTATTATGTGATGTGCCATACCCCGCATGGCTAGCCCCTACTGTGGGATGAGACGCTTCACTCAAGCATGCTTATGAGCAAAAAAGAGCAAACGTTAATGACGCCTTATCTCCAGTTTAGCCGCAGCCAGTGGGCTGCTCTGCGTGACTCCGTCCCCATGACCTTAACGGAAGGCGAAATCGCACGGTTAAAAGGGATAAACGAAGACCTGTCGCTTGAAGAAGTGGCCGAAATATATTTGCCTCTATCGCGTTTGCTGAATTTCTATATCAGTTCCAACCTCCGCCGACAGGCCGTACTGGAGCAGTTCCTCGGTACGAACGGGCAACGCATTCCTTATATCATTAGTATTGCCGGCAGCGTCGCCGTGGGTAAAAGCACCACCGCGCGTGTCTTGCAGGCGCTGCTGAGCCGCTGGCCTGAACACCGCAGTGTTGAGCTGATCACTACCGACGGCTTTCTGCATCCGAACGAGGTGTTAAAAGAACGCGGCCTGATGAAGAAGAAGGGCTTCCCGCTCTCTTATGATATGCACCGTCTGGTGAAGTTTGTTTCGGATCTGAAATCCGGCGTGCCGAACGTAACGGCCCCCCGTCTACTCGCACCTGATTTACGACCGCATCCCTGACGGCGACAAAACGGTGGTACAGCCGGATATTCTGATTCTGGAAGGACTAAACGTTCTGCAGAGTGGAATGGATTATCCGCATGACCCGCATCATGTGTTTGTCTCTGACTTTGTCGATTTCTCTATTTATGTCGATGCGCCGGAAGCGCTGCTGCAAAGCTGGTACATCAACCGCTTCCTGAAGTTCCGCGAAGGGGCGTTCACCGATCCTGACTCTTACTTCCATAACTACGCCCAGCTTTCTGAAGCAGAAGCGGTAAATGTGGCGACCTCGCTGTGGAACGAGATCAACTACGTGAACCTGAAAGAGAACATCCTGCCAACGCGGGAACGCGCCAGCCTGATCCTCACCAAGAGTGAGAAACACGCTGTCGACCATGTGCGTCTGCGCAAGTAACGATACAAGCCCGGCGGCACGTCGCTTGCCCGGGCCTGAAAACAAAAAACCGGCGAATTCGCCGGTTTTTTTATGACTTATACCTGAGGCTTTTCGCCGTTTTCATCCTGATCGACGGCGAAGCACGCCACCAGTTGACCGCCGTAGTCTTTCAACTGCGGTTGCAACTGGGTACATGGCCCCAAAGCGACGACGGCAGCGGGCATTGAAAGCACAGCCCGGCGGCGGGTTAAGCGGACTTGGCAGCTCACCCGTTAACTTAATACGCTCCCGGCGCTCATCCGGGTTCAGGCGCGGTGTCGCAGAGAGCAATGCCTGGGTATAAGGGTGACGAGGGTTATTAAAGATCTGGTCTTTCGTCCCCTTCTCCACGCAGCGTCCCAGATACATCACCATCACTTCATCCGCGATGTGTTCCACTACCGACAGGTCATGAGAGATGAAGACATACGACAGGCCTAAATCCTGCTGCAGATCCATCATCAGGTTCAGCACCTGCGCACGGACGGACACGTCCAGCGCGGAGACCGGTTCATCGGCAATCACCACATCCGGGTCGAGCATCAGACCACGGGCGATAGCAATACGCTGACGCTGGCCGCCGGAGAACATATGCGGGTAACGATCGTAGTGCTCGGTCTTAAGCCCTACTTTCGCCATCATCGCCAGCGCCTTCTCACGACGCTGCTCTTTGCTCAACGTATAGTTGATTTGCAGCGGCTCTTCCAGAATCTGTCCCACTTTCTTGCGCGGGTTCAGCGAGCCATACGGGTTCTGGAAGACAATCTGGATTTTCTGGCGACGCAGTTTCTGCGCGTCGGGATCGTGCTTCAGCAGATCCTGGCCCTGATAATACAGCTCGCCACCGGTCGGGGTTTCAATCATGGTCAGCAGGCGGCCCAGTGTGGATTTCCCACACCCGGACTCACCCACCACCGCTAATGTCTTACCGCGCTCAAGGGTAAAGGAGACGCCATCCAGTGCTTTAACCAGACGTTCCGGGGCAAACAGCCCTTTCTTCACCGGGTAGTGTTTTTTCAGATCGATAGCATGCAACAGTGGCTGTTGCATGGTGGCCTCTTGCGTACTCATAGTGTGGGCCTCCCGGCGTCATCGAGTGGGTAGTGACATTTAGACTGACGGCCGTCGCTGAGGGTATAGAGTTCCGGCTCATCGATGCGGCATTTGTCCGTGGCATACGGGCAACGCGGGTTCAGCAGACAGCCGGTCGGACGGTCATATTTACCCGGCACCACGCCCGGCAGTGAGGCCAGACGCGCTTTGTCCTGGGCAAACTCCGGCAGGGCGCGCAGCAGTGCCTGGGTATAGGGGTGACGCGGCGCGCGGAAGATATCGTGCGAGTTGCCGGTTTCAACAACCTGTCCGGCGTACATCACGATAATTTTGTGCGCGGCTTCGGCCACTAACGCCAGGTCATGGGTGATCAGGATCAGCGCCATGTTCTCTTTCTGCTGCAACTCCAGCAGCAGCTCGATGATCTGCGCCTGAATGGTCACGTCCAGCGCGGTTGTCGGTTCGTCGGCAATCAGCAACTTCGGACGACAGGCAATCGCCATGGCGATCATCACGCGCTGGCTCATCCCGCCGGAGAGCTGGTGCGGATAAACATCCAGACGCGAGGCCGGGTCAGGAATACCGACCTGGTTCAGCAGATCGATTGCCCGCTGACGACGGGTTTGCTTATTCCCACCCTGGTGCACCTTAATCGCTTCCATAATCTGGAAACCGACGGTGTAACACGGGTTGAGGCTGGTCATCGGATCCTGGAAGATCATCGCCACTTCGGCACCGACCAGGTTGCGGCGCTCTTTTTCTGAAATGCGCTTCAGATCCTGACCGTTGAACTCCAGGCTTTCCGCCATTACGCGGCCCGGGTAATCAATCAGACCCATGATCGCCAGTGAGCTGACCGATTTACCGGAACCTGACTCACCCACGATGCCAACGACTTCACCCTGATTTACGCTGTAGCTAACCCGATCTACGGCGCGAAACTCGGAGCCTACGTCACCGAAGTGCACCGATAATTTATCTACATTTAATAACGCCATCTCGTGCCTCTTACTGCTTCAGTTTGGGATCAAGTGCATCACGCAGACCATCACCCATCAGGTTAAATGCCAGCACCGTCAGCAGGATCGCCAGACCCGGGAAGGTCACGACCCACCAGGCGCTCTGCGCGAACTGCAACACGTCGGAGAGCATGGTGCCCCACTCCGGTGTTGGCGGTTGCGCACCCATGCCAAGGAAGCCAAGAGCAGCCATATCGAGAATGGCGTTTGAGAAACCGAGCGACGCCTGAACAATCAGCGGCGCAAGGCAGTTTGGAAGAATGTTGACGAACATCTGACGCATCGCGCCCGCACCCGCCACGCGAGACGCGGTGACATAATCGCGGTTCACTTCCACCAGCACTGCCGCGCGCGTTAATCGCACATAGTGAGGAAGCGCCACGAACGTCAGGGCCAGGGCGGCGTTGCCGATCGACGGACCGAAGATGGCCACCAGCACCAGCGCCAGCAGCAGGCTCGGCAGGGCAAGCATGATGTCGACGACACGCATAATAATGTTATCAACCAGCCCGCCGAAGTAACCTGCAATCAGGCCGAGGACAACCCCGAGGATCAGCGAAAGCACGACCACCAGACAGCCGACCAGCAGGGACAGACGCGCACCGTACATCAGACGGGACAGCACATCGCGACCGACATCGTCGGTACCCAGCAGGTGAGCGAATGTTCCGCCTTCTTGCCAGGCTGGCGGTGCCAGCAGCATGTCGCGGAACTGATCCGCCGGGTTATGAGGTGCAAGAAAGTTCGCAAACACCGCGATAATGATCATGATGGTAACGTACACCAATCCCACTACCGCGCCTTTATTGCGTTTGAAGTAGTGCCAGAACTCCTGCAGCGGCGTCATTGGCACCGGTGCTGCGACCACTTTATTTTCAGAAACTTGTGACATGATGGCCCCTTACTTCTTATGACGAATACGCGGGTTCACCACGCCGTACAGCAAATCGACCAGCAGGTTGACGAGGATAATCATCGTCGCCACCAGCAGTACACCGCCCTGCACCACCGGGTAATCACGGCGTTGCAGCGCGTCAATCAGCCAGCGGCCCAGTCCCGGCCAGGAGAAGATAGTTTCGGTCAGGATCGCCCCTGCCAGCAGCGTCCCCCACCTGCAGACCAATAACGGTCACCACCGGCAGCATGGCGTTACGCAGGGCATGAACGATGATCACCCGCATGCGGGTCAGGCCTTTGGCACGGGCGGTACGGATGTAATCCTCGCCCAGTACTTCAAGCATTGACGAACGGGTCATACGCACGATAACCGCCAGCGGGATCGTACCGAGCACCATGGCAGGCAGGATCATGTGCGCCAGCGCATCAATAAAGTTGCCCTCTTCGCCCCAGATAGCCGTGTCGATCAGCATAAAGCCGGTCAGCGGGTTAGTATCATCGAGGAAAACCATATCGCTGACGCGTCCCGAGACGGGCGTCAGGTTAAGCTGCACCGATACCAGCATGATCAGCATCATGCCCCACCAGAAGATAGGCATGGAGTAGCCGGTCAGCGCCAGGCCAACGGCAGTATGATCAAAGATGGAGCCGCGTTTCACCGCAGCCAGCACGCCCACCGGAATACCCACGGCGACGGCAAAAATCATGGCGCAGACACCAAGCTCAAGCGTTGCCTGGAAGCGCGGCACGAACTCTTCCCACACTGGCAGACGGCTTTTCAGCGAAATACCCAAATCACCGTGCATCACACCCCATATATAGTGGAGATACTGCTGCCACATAGGCTGATCCAGCCCCAGTTCGGCCAACAGTTGTGCATGACGTTCAGGAGAAATTCCACGCTCGCCCGCCATAATCATTACCGGGGTCACCGGGGATCATATGGACAAAGGCAAAGGTGAGAAGGGTGATACCGATAAACGTGGGGATAACTAGTCCCAGACGTCGGAGGATGAACTGCAACATAACCCGGATTCTCTCTAATGACGTACGCGGGAGGGCGCGACGTCTGTATTGCTCACAAATGTAAATTCCCTCTCCGTGACGGAGAGGATTAGGGTGAGGGGGTGCATGCACGCCCCTCACCCCTGCCCTCTCCCAAAAGGAGAGGGAGAACACCCTACTTATTATTCAACAGAAACGTTTTCGAAGTGGTGTTTGCCCAGTGGATCAACCACATAGCCTTTCACTTCTTTGCGTACTGGTTCGTATACGGTTGAGTGAGCGACGATCAGTGCTGGTGCCTGGTCATGCATAACAACCTGAGCCTGCTTGTACAGTTCGATACGCTTGTTGTGATCTTCTGCAGCACGCGCCGGCTGAATCAGGTCTTCAAACGGCTTGTAGCACCAGCGAGAGTAGTTAGAACCGTCTTTCGCCGCTGCGCAGCTGAACAGGGTCGCGAAGAAGTTATCTGGATCCCCCATTGTCGCCGGTCCAGCCCATCATGACGGCCTGGTGCTCACCTGCTTTAGCACGTTTCAGGTACTCGCCCCACTCGTAAGTGACGATCTTGGCCTGAACGCCGATTTTCGCCCCAGTCAGCCTGAACCATCTCGGCCATACGGCGCGCGTTCGGGTTGTAAGGACGCTGTACTGGCATTGCCCACAGTTCAACGGTAAAGCCTTTATCCTGGCCCGCTTCTTTCAGCAGTGCTTTCGCTTTCTCAACGTCGTAGGTGTAATCCTTAACGTCGTCGTTGTAGCCCCACATTGTTGGTGGGATCAGGTTCTTCGCGGCAACGCCTGCGCCCTGATAAACCGCCTTGATGATCGCTTCTTTGTTCACCGCGTAAGTCAGCGCCTGACGCACTTTCACGTCATCAAACGGTTTCTTCTCGGTATTGAAGGAGAGATAGCCCACGTTCAGGCCAGCCTGCTCCATCAGATTGATGTTTTTGTCCTGCTTCATGCGCGCGATGTCAGCCGGGTTCGGGTACGGCATCACCTGGCACTCGTTCTTCTGCAGCTTAGCGTAACGTACGGAGGCGTCAGGCGTGATGGAGAAGACCAGACGGTCGATCTGCGGCTTGGTGCCCCAGTAACCTTCGAACGCTTTGTACAGAATACGGGAGTCTTTCTGGTACTGCAGAAGCTGGAACGGACCGGTACCCACCGGGTTCAGGTCCACTTTCTCCGGCGTGCCGGCTTTCAGCATGTTGTCGGCATATTCTTTTGACAGAATAGAGGCGAAGTCCATGGCCAGGTCAGCCAGGAACGGTGCTTCTGGACGCGTCAGTACGAACTGAACGGTATTGTCGTCCACTTTTTTGATTTCGCTGATCAGGTCTGGCAGGCCCATCCCTTCGAAGTACTCATAGCTGCCGCCAGAGACTTTATGGTATGGGTTCTGAGCATTCTTCTGACGATCGAAGGAGAACACCACGTCGTCTGCATTCAGATCGCGCGTAGGTTTGAAGTCTTTGCTGTCCTGCCACTTCACGCCCTGGCGCAGGTGGAAGGTATAGGTCTTACCGTCTTCGCTGACTTCCCATTTCTCTGCCAGACCCGGAATAACTTCCGTGGTACCGGTTTTGAATTCAACCAGACGGTTATAGATTGGTACGGAGCTTGCGTCGTACGTCGTACCAGAGGTAAAGAGCTGTGGGTTAAAGCCTTCCGGCGAGCCTTCAGAACAGTAGACCAGGGTTTTTGCCTGTACGCCCTGCTGCGACGGTCATAGCCACCAGGCTCAGACCAAGCTTCAGCATCCCTGACTTCTTCAAGGAAATACTCATTGTTATTCTGCTCCAATGTGATGTTTTTGTTGTGTTACTCCGCCTGACCTTTAATTTGTTTTTTTACCCGGTCCGGTCGGTGTTGCCCTGAGGCGTATAAGGGATGGAGATTCTTTCAGAATAGCGACTGAGTTGCAGCGCAGATCCTCCCTGAATTGCCCCTCGTGCCCTACAATCTGTCAACAGAATGTGAAAACGTCAATACAGGTGACGGGGATTTACGCTAAGTGTGAGAATTGGCAAACAAAGATTAAAAAAACTACCGGGGCGTATTTTCAGCAGGGAAATTTATGCTACCCGCCATGATGCAGCACAACTCTCTATGCAATCTGCTACAACCAGTGATTAACATTTATTCAACCAGGGTAAATTTTCTTTCAGAATGGCGATTATCTGCGCACTAAATGCCATGAACGTTAAAACGCACAGGGGAAAATGCTGAGGTTATCCATAAGCAACGCGAAAAAAGATCAATCCAAAGATAAAAAAATACAATGGAATATGTCACAAATACGTTAACAGGCAGGGCTAAACAGAGGTAAGGCGTATTTTGTGGAATTATGCGGAGTAAGTCTTGCGAAGCATTCATTTCTGCGGGCGATAAATGCAAAGAATACTGCTCAAATGAGCGGGGTTTTCGAATGTAGTCGGCGAGAGAGGACTACTCGTCAGTTCGTGACTCGCCCTGCGGGCCGTTGCTGAAGCAACGTTCTCTCGCTTCGCTCGAGTCGAACCTCCTTCCCCCGGAGGCTCTCATCCTTATAACTTCAGATGCAAAAAACCCCGCTCAAAGAGCGGGGTTTTCGAATGTGGTCGGCGAGAGAGGACTACTCGTCACTTCGTGACTCGCCCTGCGGGCCGTTGCTGAAGCAACGTTCTCTCGCTTCGCTCCGAGTCGAACCTCCCTTCCCCGGAGGCTCTCATCCTTATAACCTTCAGATGCAAAAAACCCCGCTCAAATGAGCGGGGTTTTCGAATGTGGTCGGCGAGAGAGGATTCGAACCTCCGACCCACTGGTCCCAAACCAGTTGCGCTACCAAGCTGCGCTACTCGCCGAATGCGGAGCGCATCTTACTGCTACGCTCTGCCTCCGTCAATCCCTTATTTAGCAAAAGCCTTTCGATCGGCTATAAAGTCGCCAGGCCAGTTATTTTGCGGCTTTTGCCGCGCCGTCAGGCACTTTACACCAGTTGTTATTCTCGTTAATCCCGCCGTCTGGCGAGGTATAACCGAGGCAACCGAGAATAGTGTCGTACAGCTCTACATGACGATGCGCCACTTTCATTTCCGCCTGCTCTTTAAGATGAGCAAACATTTTGGCTTTATCCGGGTTCTCCAGATACTTGTCGGACATCCACACCATCATTGGCACACGGAACTGCTCCGGTGGTGCCATCTTGCGCGGCGTACCGTGCAGATGCTCTTTCTCGTTAATCGACTCACCGTGGTCGGCAGCGTAGAAGACGATGGCTTTTTTATCGCGCACCTGATCAATCACGCTATCGATAAAGTGATCTACATAGGTCACCGTGTTGTCATAAGAGTTGATCAGCTGCGCTTTGCTGCAGTCTTTATCCACGCCCTTACACTCCGGCGTCCATTTAGCAAAGCTGCGTGGATAACGCTGGGTGTAGTTAAAGTGCGACCCTTTAGTATGCAGGATGATCAGGTGTTTACCGTTCTCATTGTTCTGCAGAGAGCGCTGCATCTCGTCGATCAGCAGCATGTCGTCCACGCTCTTACCGCGGTTACGCGGCTCGGCGCCAATCTGCTCGCGGTAGGCGATATTGTTGGCCATGGTGTTGCTGTAGAACCACATCTCGCTTTGCATCGCGTAGAGGTCAGAGCTAAAGCCAAGCTGACGCAGTACCGAGAAGACGTTCTGCTCTTTCAGGGTCCGCTGTGGGTTATCGCTTGCCCCACCCTTCACGCACGAACATGCAGCGCAACGAGAGCTTGGTGGCGGTATCACAGGAAGTACCGCGGAAGGCGACGAGGTTTTTCTCCTGCGCCAGCTTCGGTGTGGTATCCCGCTCATAGCCCAGCATACCCATATGATCCCAGCGCGTGGTTTCACCAATAATGAAGACCACATAGGTGTCATCGATGTCAGACGGTGCCTGATAGGTGAATTTCTTCGCCGGGTTCATCAGCGATTTATTATCGGAGGACTCATCCACCTGCGCCCAGGCGTATAACCCCAGCGCAGAGATCCAGTTGGATGGCAGATACGAGTTCGCCACCACGCCGCCGTAGCTCGGCATATCCACGCCGGAGGTACGCTCAACGTTTTTCTGTTGCAGGTCAAGCAGGCGAATTGGCCCCCAGACCATTAATCCTGCCAGCACCACCACCGCGGCGCTTCGGATGCGCTGCCCTGGCGTACGCAGCTGGCGCAATAACGTATAGCGGCAGCGGTTGTTCCAGATAAGCAGCAGCGGCAGAACGCTGACGCAAACCAGCCAGAGAATAAAGTGCAAACCGACCACCTCTTTCGAGAGGTCGATATCCGTGGTCATGACCGAGGCAATAATGCCGTAGCCAATCACCACGTTCATAAATGTCATGTAATAGCTGGCACCCGCCGAGCACAACACCACCAGCGTGGCGAGTACGCGCCAGATACGCCGTCCAAACAACGACAGCAGACGCAGCAAAAAGAAGGTAACCAGTACAGTGGCAACCAGTTCAACGACCGCAGCGATTCCTTTCCAGGCGGTAAAGTCTTGCGCATAACCATCAAACCGACGGAAAAAAACCGCGCCATTCATAAACAGACCGATGTACAACGCGAGCAAAAAGCTGAGCTTTTGTTGCGTCATCGCTTTGATATATTTCATTAATGCAACCTGGAAAAAGGTAAAGTAAAACCGTTTCACTTTTGGTTAAAAAGTAAACAAGATAATTGACTGCTCAGGGACAGTTATCGGAAACGTCTTTAAGCGCGGTAAGTAGACCACAGGGAAAAGGAAAAGTGGCAACAGAGAATGTGATCCCTGCAAATATTTACAAAAAAACAAGTCCGATGACATACTCATGACGTGTTCGTAACGTCTTACAGAAACAAAAAAGGCCGGAATATCCGGCCCTTAGGGTGAGATTTAATCAGGCATGCGCTTGTTTAAATACTTCGCGCTGCGGCTGGCGAATAGTGGTGGAAAGCGCCAGGGAAAGGATAAGTAAGGCGAATATAACGCAGAAGGTGACATAAAAGCCGCCAAACAGCGAAGCGATAAGCGAACCGCAAATACTGCCTATACCAAAGCCTAAATAAATAACGCCGTAGTTTTTTGCCAGGTTATTCAGGCCGAAGAATTCACTGACCAGTGATGGGAAGACAGTAATAGTCCCGCCGAAGTTAAAGGCAACACAGGCGATGGCGGCGAAGAAGGTCACTTCATTAAGCGGCGCGAATAACAGCGCTGCCATCCCTACCAGCGACACCACCTGGCCGATAGTGATCACGCGGATGCGGGCGATTTTATCAGACAGGATCCCCAGCACCAGGCGGCCAGAGAGGTTGGCGATAGAGATAATGGTCACTGCGTTAGCCGCCGTTGCGGCATCCAGTTTCACCATTCCCTGGGCAATATCTTTCGCCACGCCAATAACATACAGGCCACTCATACAGGCAGTCAGGAACATTACCGCCAGCATCCAGTACTGTGGCTTACGCATTGACTGAGCCAGCGTAAAGTCGTTCTCCACAACACCGTTGACCGTCTGTACCTGCTGCTGCGGCGCATCTTTCATCAGTGTGGCCCCAAACAGGATCATCACCAGCACGATAGCGCCCCAGATCATGAAGGTTTTTTCCAGACCGACGGTGGCCAACAGGTGGCTGTCGATAAATTTAAAGCCCAGGCTGCCGAGACCCATAAGAGCCAATGGCAAAGGCGGAGATTAACCCTTTACGTTCCGGGAACCATTTCACGCAGTTCGACAGGGTTAACAGATAGCCCGCGCCATCCGCCAGCCCCACCAGCACCCCGGCGCTTAGCCACAGCATCATCAGGTTGTTGGAGTGTGCAGTCAGGAAGAAGCCGACCCCCAGCAAAATCCCGGAGGCCATAGTGACGCGCTTCACGCCGAAGCGTTCCTGCAATTTACCGGCCACGGAGGAAGAGAGCGCCAGACCCAGGCTCAGCAAACCAAAGGAGAATGCCACCTGGCTGACCGGAGCATTGAGTTTGTCGGAGAGCGCGCTATTAAACAGGCTCCAGGTATAGACTGAACCCAGCGCAAACTGGGTTACGATGGTACCGATAAGGGTCAGCCAACGGGTGCGATTATAAGAGGGTGTATTCATGGCAGTTGTCCTGCAGCAGAAAAAAGGGAAATTCACTGCTGACAACGATAACCAAAACCCTACATGAGCAGGGGTAAAACGGCATGAAGTGCAGAGAGGCGGGAATGAAATGCCTAAAATCAGGAATGAATGACCTGGACGACTGCCTGTACCCGTTCCAGAGAAGAGGAAACCAGGTCATTCATGCGCTGTATTCAGAACCTGGCGCTGACACCAAGCGTATAGAGATAATCTTCCCCGGTGGACATATTCTCGGCCTGCGACATTGACGCATAGGCGGCCATATGGGGGGGTTAATCAGCATATCGGCCCCAACGGTAACATCCATCCAGTTGCCGTACTGCGTTGACGGCGTCAGTCGCCCCAGCCCGGATTGCGTCTTCCATTGATTATCACCGAACTGCTGGTTATAGCTAATCTGCGCCCAGGGTCGCACATCGCCCAGCCGCGTATCGACGCGCCAGCCCAGGGTGCTGACGCTGGCGTGCCACAGCGGGTCGGTCAGCGATTGGGTATTCACGCTATCACCAAACTCGTTATACATATTGGGCGTGGAGCCGTCGTAATGCCAGGCGGCAACCGGTCCGGTGGTGACACGGCGGATAATGGGAATACTCCAACCCACGCTCATCGTGCTGGTGGCGTCCGTCGGTGACGTATCGGGCAACGTCAGCGCCAGTCCGGGCATATTCTGTGAAGAGAGGATCCGCTCTTTTAAAATATCTTCATAACGCGGTGGGTGATCGTCATCCCATGTATAACGCTCAGTGGTATTACTTTTCGTATCTGAAACGATATATTCCTGTTGCCAGGCATTTGCTGTGTTGCCTGTCAGCAGACAGGCCACGAAACTCACCAGGCCTACGGCATGGCGGCCACTTATTTTTTTTATAATCATCAAAGCGACTCCAGAGAAGAGCCGAATTCGGCGATATTTGTGATTGTTTATAGTGAGGCTACGCGGTTACATGAAGAATGTTGCGTATCAGCCTGTATTAACTATTGTCTCTTTAGATGACACGTCAAGCCGGGTCGATTGAAATTTTTGAAATTTCAGGAGCAACAAGGGAGACAACCGATGCAACGTTGTGGCTGGGTTAGCCAGGATCCACTCTACATCGCCTATCACGATACAGAGTGGGGCGTGCCGGAAACTGACGGAAAGAATTTGTTTGAGATGATCTGCCTTGAGGGCCAGCAGGCCGGGTTATCCTGGATCACCGTGCTTAAAAAACGGGAAAACTACCGCCGCGCCTTCCACCAGTTCGATCCGGTCCTTGTCGCCGGGATGACCACCGCCGACGTCGACAGGTTAGTGCTGGATGCGGGGATCATTCGCCATCGCGGCAAAATCGAAGCCATTATTGGCAACGCCCGGGCCTATTTAGCGATGGAGGAGAATGGCGAGCGGTTCTGCGATTTCGTCTGGTCCTTTGTCGATAACACTCCACAGGTGACCCAGGCGGCGACACTCGCCGGGATCCCCACCTCTTACGCCCGCGTCAGATGCCCTGTCGAAGGCGCTGAAAAAGCGTGGCTTTAAGTTCGTCGGCACCACCATCTGTTTACTCCTTTATGCAGGCCTGCGGGCTGGTCAACGATCACGTCACGTCCTGCTACTGCCATCCAGGAGGTCAAGATGATCCGCAAATGGCTCAATGACGATGTCGAACCACTGCTGGCTCTCTGGCTGGAGAGCACCACCGTGGCCCATCCATTTATTGATGCGCAGTACTGGCAGGAGAGCGAGCCGGTGGTGCGGGAGGTCTACCTGCCATCAGCAGAGACCTGGGTGTGGGAAGAGAAAGGCCAGCTTCGCGGCTTTATCAGCGTGATGCAGTCAGCCTATGTCGGCGCGCTGTTTGTCGAACCGGCTTATGCCGGACAGGGGATCGGGCACGCACTGATCCACCATGTGCAGCAGCGCTACCCGTCGTTAAGCCTGGAGGTTTTACCAGAAGAACAGTCGGGCGGTGAATTTCTACCATGCTCAGGCTTTCGTATTGAAGACAGCGCCTGGCAGGAAGATACCCAACACCCGACCTGGCTTATGAGCTGGCAGGCGGATCAAACGCCGTCAGCGTAAGCGTCGGCCCTTGATATTTTTCCAGCCACGCCAGCGCGGTATTCCCCGCACAGCCATTCCCCAGCTTCGAGCTGGGGAGATCTTTGGTCAGCACGTTGACCGCCCCGTTCTTACAAATTCCGCCATTCTCAGCATCCAGATCCGGCCATGCCCCCTGATGAATACAGATCACTCCCGGCTTGATGCCGTCGCTCACCACCGCTCCGGCCAGCACCTGGCCGCGATGGTTCCAGACGCGCACCACGTCGCCATCGGCAATGCCGCGCGCTTTCGCATCATCCGGGTGTAATGTCACCGGCTCGCGCCCGGCCACCGCATACTGATCGCGCAGAGAGGAGTAGTTCAGCTGGCTGTGCAGACGGTGCGCCGGGTGAGCAGAGAGCACCTGCAGCTGTTCCGGCTCGGCATTACCCTGCCACTCGTCCGGCTCCAGCCACATCGGGTGCGGTGGACAGTCGGCATAGTTGAAGCTGGCGATGCGCTCAGAATGAATGACAATTTTACCGCTCTCGGTTTTCAGCGGATGATTCTCGGGATCGCGACGGAAATCGGCGAAACGCACAAACTTCGCGTTCTCGTCGGACGCTGGCATCTCGACGATGGCGTTGGCCTCCCAGAACTCGTCAAAGGGCGCTAACGTCACCCCCTGTGCCGCGCCACGCTGCCCGGCGATCTGATAGAAGGTCTCCAGCCACTCCAGATCGGTTTTGCCTTCGGTAAAGCGCTCGCCCCCGCCCTGCTCCCAGCGCTCGCTCAGTTCGGCAAACACCTCCAGATCATCACGCGCTTCATCGCGCGGCGGCACGACCCGCTTCATCGGCACCATATGCTGGTTGCTGTAATCGCCGGTCATGGTCATGTCATTACGTTCAAACGAGGTGGTCGCCGGCAGTACAATATCGGCATGCTTCGCCGCCGCGGTCCAGAAGCACTCAGAGATCACCACCAGCTCCGGCTTTTGCCAGGCGCGGATCAGGCGATTAGTGTCCTGGTGATGGGTAAAGTTGGCTCCGCCCGCCCACCAGACGAAGCGAATATCCGGGAAGTGGCGATCCAGACCGTTGTGCTGATAGAAGCCACCCGAGTTTTCCAGCGCCTCGACAATACGGGCGACCGGGATTTTATCCACCGCATCCGTACCGCCTTTGACCGACCCCTGCATGGAGGCCAGCACCGCCGCGCGCCGGGTCGGGTTACCGCCGTTGGCAAAGTGGTATGAAAGACCAAAGCCGCCGCCCGGGGTACCGATCTGGCCGAGCATCGCCGCGAGAGTGACCAGCATCCAGTGCTTCTGCTCGCCAAACTGCTGGCGCTGCATACCCCACCCGGACATCAGCATGGTGGTGTTGTTATGGAATAATGCCGCCAGTTCACGGATCTTCTCTGCCGGAACGCCGCAGAGATTGGCAGCCCACTCAGCAGTTTTGGCGACGCCATCCGTCGCGCCCAGAAGGTAGTCGGCAAATGTCTCGTAGCCGCTGGTGCAACGCGCAAGGAAGGCTTCATCCTGCCAGCCATTCTCCACCAGCGTATGGGCAATACCCAGCATCATCGCCACATCGGTGCCCATATGCGGGGCGATCCACTCGGCACTCTCGCCAAAGAAATCCATGGTTTCGGAGCGCATCGGATCGATACAGATCAGGCGTTTGCCACTTTTACGCAACGCATCAAAATAGGGGATGCCCTGCTCGTCGCTGGCGTTCCAGGCAATTTTCAGGGTGTTGAGCGGGTTAGCGCTCCACAGCACCACCACCTCGCTGTGCTCCAGCACCAGTGGCCAGCTGGTCTGCTGCTGGTACACCTCGTTGCCACCCACCACATAGGGCATGATGGCCTGCGCCGCCCCGGTGGAGTAGTCCCCCAGATGGCCGGTGTAGCCCCCCGCCAGGCTCATATAGCGCTGAAGCAGGGTCGCCGCCTTGTGCAGCACACCGTTCGAGCGCCAGCCGTACGAAACCGGCAAATATCGACGACGGGCCATAACTCTCGCGTATACGTTTATGCTGCGCATCGATGAGATCCAGCGCCTGATCCCAGCTGACGCGCACAAATTCATCCTGCCCACGCACCCCCTGTGGATTTTCGGGTGACGCCAGAAAGCCCTTACGCACCATCGGCCAGCGCACACGAGTTTTACTGTGCACCTGGTCGCGCACCGCGGTTTGCAAGGAGTTAGGGTGTTGCGTCGGCAACGCGCCACGGGATGACAACACCTTGTCGCCGTCGGTTTCGACCAGCATGGGCCCCCAGTGGGCTTGCCGTCAGAATGGTTTTTGTAGAAGTGGTCACAGCGTGTGCTCCTGGATTGCCGGTTGCAGGTTTTTTTCAGCCTTCATTGAGGCTGTTTATGGTTTGACACAAATTTAAGAGTTATCCCCGGAATTTTCTCCGTAACTGCACGTCATAATCAACCGCCACGCCCGTCGTGGCAAAGAATAAAAAAGCTTAAGGAAAGAAGATGAAAAAAAGCGCACTTATGATTGCCGCCGTAGTCAGCGGCGCACTGGTTGTTTCAGGCTGCACCACCAACCCTTACACCGGCGAACGCGAAGCGGGTAAATCAGGCATTGGCGCTGGTATCGGCTCCCTGGTAGGGGCAGGCGTTGGCGTCCTCTCCTCCTCGAAAAAAGATCGCGGCAAAGGTGCCCTGATTGGTGCCGCAGCAGGCGCAGCGCTGGGTGGCGGTGCCGGTTATTATATGGACGTGCAGGAAGCGAAGCTGCGCGACAAAATGAAAGGGACTGGCGTAAGCGTCACCCGCAGTGGCGATAACATCATTCTGAACATGCCGAACAACGTGACCTTCGACAGCAATAGCGCGACGCTGAAACCTGAGGGTGCCAACACCTTGACCGGCGTGGCGATGGTGCTGAAAGAGTATGAAAAAAACCGCGGTGAACGTGCTGGGTTATACCGACAGCACCGGCAGCCAGGACCTGAACATGCGTCTCTCCCAGCAGCGTGCCGACGCGGTAGCCAGCGCGCTGATCACTCAGAGCGTTGCGGCAAATCGCATTCGCACCAGCGGCATGGGTCCGGCCAATCCGATCGCCAGCAACAGCACGGCAGAAGGCAAAGCGCAGAACCGTCGCGTTGAGATCACCTTAAGCCCGGTGCAGTAAGTAAAAGCAAAACGGCAACCTGGTTGCCGTTTTTAATGTTTGCACCCTCTCCTCGTGGGAGAGGGCCGGAGTGAGGGCATCAGGCCGTAGCGATTTCCCCTCACCCTAACCCTCTCCCCAAAGGGGAGAGGGGACAGACCGTGCGCGGTGTGGTTTTCTTCCTCTCCCCTTTAGGGAGAGAGGACAGACCGTGCGCGGTGTGGTTTTCTTCCTCTCCCCTTTAGGGAGAGAGGACAGACCGTGCGCGGTGTGGTTTTCTTCCTCTCCCCTTTGGGGAGAGAGGACAGACCGTGCTCGGGATAGTTTTCTCCCTCTCCTATGGGAGAGGGCCGGAGTGAGGGCATCAGGCTGTAGCAATTTCCCCTCGCCCTAACCCTCTCCCTGTGGGAGAGGGCCGGGGTGAGGGCATCAGGCCGCACACTCCCCAGGCCCGGTAAGCGTAGCGCCACCGGGCATTTTCGCGTTAAGGTATGCTCACCCTAAGCAAGGACATCAGCGATGAGCAAATCAACACGGCCCACCATCCAGCGACGTGGCGAAAAGCCGCAAAAACCGGTAAAAACCAGCATTTCCCGTTATCTCAACGGCGAAAAACACCTGCTGTCCGACGCGCTGCTGGCCCGTATTGAACAGGCTATCGCCGAACTCGATTACCGCCCCAGTCTGATGGCCCGTGGCCTGAAGCATGGCCGCACGCGCCTGATCGGCCTGATCATCGCCGATATCACCAATCCCTACTCTGTGAATGTCCTCAGCGGCATCGAAGCCGCCTGCCGGGAAAAAGGCTTTACCCCGCTGGTGTGTAACACCAACAACGAAGTCGACCAGGAGCTGCACTATCTCGATCTGCTGCGCAGTTATCAGGTGGAAGGCATTGTGGTTAACGCCGTCGGGATGCGCGAAGAGGGACTGAACCGCCTGCAACAGTCTGCCCTGCCGATGGTGCTGATTGACCGTAAAATTCCCGATTTCGCCTGCGATGTGGTGGGGCTGGATAACACCCAGGCCGCCACCACCGCCACCGAACACCTTATTGAACAAGGCTTTGAAGCGATCCTGTTCCTGAGCGAACCCCTGGGGATGGTCAACACCCGCCGCGAACGCCTGACCGCCTTTCGCACCACCCTTGCCCGCTATACTGGCGTGGTGGCTGAAAACGTCGAAATTCCCCTTCACGAGTCTGAGCAGCTGGACAACGCCCTGCGCCAGTTTCACACCCGCCATCGCGGGATGCGCAAAGCCGTCATTTCCGCTAACGGCGCGTTAACGCTGCAGGTCGCCCGGTCGCTGAAGCGCATTGGTCTGCACTGGGGGAGCGACATTGGCCTGCTGGGCTTTGACGAGCTGGAGTGGGCCCGAGCTGGCAGGCGTGGGCATCACCACCCTCAAGCAGCCCACCTGGCAGATTGGTTTCGCCGCTGTCGAGCAGGTGGTCCGCCGGATCAATGGCGCCAATGATGCGGTGCGCGAGCAGGTCTTCTCCGGCGAGCTGATCGTCCGCGGTTCCACGGCCCGATAACCCCCTTCGTGATGGCGATCATAAATCCAGCATCCCTGAACTTTTCTTTGGAACCGGTTCCATCTAGCGTAAAGAGTATCAGCTACGTGATGGAGTCCACCAATGGGCAGAAAAATTATTGTTGTCACCGCCGCGTATGGCGCTGACAAAGTGCGTGAAGCCGGGGGCAACGCGCCATCCTGCACGTGATCGCCGGTGCGGGTGCCGACGGGGTCGAGATCCGCCGGGGAGTTATTTAACGAAGCCGAACTGGCGTCGTTATCCACTCCTGGCTGGCTCCATTGAACTGCTCGGCCTGCTGGCCTGCTACTCCGCACCCGATGCCCTGTTTACCCCGGATGGCATCCTCAACCCCATGCTGCCCCGCTATCTTGAAGAAGCCGCGACGCTCAATGCCCTGTGGCTGAAAGTCTCCCTCCGGTCATTTCAGCGATAGGCAAGCAGCTCGATGCGCTGCGTGCCCTGCTGGATGAAACCGGCATGACGCTGGTGGTGGAAAACGACCAGACGAACTATGGCCAGCTGGCCCCCATGCAGCGTTTCAAAGCTGCCTGCCGGGTGATGAATCTCCCGGTGAACCTGACCTTTGATATGGGCAACTGGTTGTGGGTGGGAGAATCACCGGAAGAGGCGGCGAAGCATCTGGCACCTGCGGTCAGCTATATTCATGTAAAAGCCGCCGTTCCCCATCAGCAACAGTATCGCGCCGTGCCGCCGGATCATGACAGCACCCGCTGGCAGGCGCTGCTGGATCAGCTACCTGCCGACGCCCCACGCGGAATTGAGTTTTCCGCTGGAAGGCCCAAGACCTGACGGCTGTCACCCGTCATTACGTCAATTTACTGCGCGAGGAGTAACGCCATGCCGCATGCTCTGGATGTCATCACCATCGGCGAAGCCATGGCCATGTTTGTCGCCACGAAGACCGGCGAACTTAGCGCCGTCGATCAGTTTATGAAGCGCGTTGCCGGTGCAGAACTCAACGTCGCCACCGGCCTGGCGCGTCTCGGCCTGAAGGTGGGCTGGGTGAGCCGCGTCGGCAATGACAGCTTCGGCCAGTTTGTGCTCGACACCCTGAAAAAAGAGGGGATCGAGACCGCAGGCGTGACCCTGGATGGCCGTTATCCAACGGGCTTTCAGCTTAAATCGAAGGTCACCGATGGAACCGATCCCATCGTGGAGTATTTCCGTAAAGGCTCGGCAGCCAGCCACCTGTCGGTAGAGGATTTCAACCCGGTCTGGTTTACCGCAGCAAGGCATCTCCATTTGAAGCGGCGTGGCGGCAGCGTTGTCCCACAGCTCTTACGCCCTGCTCGATCACGCTGCCGGCGCAATGAAAGCGGCGGGCAAGACGATCTCTTTCGATCCGAACCTGCGCCCGGTGCTGTGGAAAAGCGAAGCGGAGATGGTGGAGAAGCTGAACCACCTCGCCTTCCAGGCCGACTGGGTATTACCCGGCGTGAAAGAGGGCCAGATCCTGACCGGGGAAAAGACGCCGGAAGGAATTGCTGATTTTTATCTGAACCGGGGCGTGAAGGCCGTGATCCTGAAAACCGGGGGCCGACGGCGCCTGGTTTAAAACCGTCGACGGCGAGCAAGGTGCCGTGGCAGCGGTGAAGGTCGAGAACGTTGTCGACACCGTCGGCGCTGGAGACGGTTTTGCCGTGGGCGTGGTCAGTGCTCTGCTGGAAGGTAAAACGCTTCATCAGGCCATCACCCGCGGCAATATCATCGGCTCGCTGGCGATTCAGGTTCAGGGCGACAGCGAAGGATTACCGACGCGAGAACAACTGGAAGCATAAGTCCCCTCGCTCTGGCTCTCTCCCCACAGGGGAGAGGAAATAAACAAACAGACCACCCTGTACCCCTACAGACAGCGGCGGTTACCCCCTCAATCACAGAGGCAAGCCTATGAACAGTGCAACAAATGCAGTAAAACGCTGGTGGTACATCATGCCTGTCGTGTTCATCACGTACAGCCTGGCGTATCTCGACCGCGCAAACTTCAGCTTCGCATCCGCCGCAGGCATTACCGAAGATCTGGGGATCACAAAGGCGTCTCCTCGCTGCTGGGTGCCCTCTTCTTCCTCGGCTACTTCTTCTTCCAGATCCCCGGCGCGATTTATTGCCGAACGCCGCAGCGTGCGCAAACTGATCTTTATCTGCCTGATCCTCTGGGGTGCCTGTGCTTCCCTCACCGGGGTGGTGAATAATATCCCAGCGCTGGCGGCCATTCGCTTTATCCTCGGCGTGGTGGAAGCGGCGGTAATGCCCGCGATGCTGATCTACATTAGCAACTGGTTTACCAAATCCGAACGCTCGCGCGCCAATACCTTCCTTATTCTCGGTAATCCGGTGACGGTGCTGTGGATGTCGGTGGTCTCCGGGTATCTGATCCAGTCTTTCGGCTGGCGCGAAATGTTCATTATTGAAGGCGTTCCGGCGGTGATCTGGGCCTTCTGCTGGTGGGTACTGGTAAAAGACAAACCCGCACAGGCCAAATGGCTGTCGGAAGATGAAAAAGCGGCGCTGCAGGCGCAGCTGGATAAAGAGCAGCAGGGGCTGAAAGCGGTACGTAATTACGGTGAAGCCTTCCGTTCACGCAACGTGATCCTGCTGTGCATGCAGTACTTCACCTGGAGCATCGGGGTTTACGGTTTTGTCCTGTGGCTGCCGTCCATCATCCGTAGCGCGGGCGATAACCTCGGTATGGTCGAGGTGGGCTGGCTCTCTTCCGTACCCTATCTGGCGGCGACCATCGCCATGATCGTAGTCTCATGGGCATCGGATAAGCTGCAAAACCGTAAGCTGTTCGTCTGGCCGCTGCTGTTAATTGCTGCCTGCGCCTTTATCGGCTCGTGGGCGGTAGGGGCAAACCACTTCTGGGTTTCCTATACGCTGCTGGTGATTGCCGGTGCCGCCATGTACGCCCCTTATGGTCCGTTCTTTGCCATTATCCCGGAGATGCTGCCGCGTAACGTAGCAGGCGGCGCGATGGCGCTGATCAACAGCATGGGTGCGCTGGGTTCCTTCTTCGGTTCGTGGTTTGTGGGGTATCTGAACGGTGCAACCGGCAGCCCGTCGGCCTCGTACATCTTTATGGGGGTGGCGCTTTTTGCCTCGGTATGGCTTACTTTGATTGTTAAGCCTGCTAATAATCAAAACATTCCCGTCGGCGCACGCCACGCCTGAACCCTTTAAATAACAACGGAGATTAGCATGAAGCCGTCCGTCATTTTGTATAAAGCCCTGCCTGATGCGTTACAGCAGCGCCTTGAAAATCATTTCACCGTCACCCGGGTCAACAACCTCAGCCCAGAGACGGTACAGCAGCATGCTGACGCCTTCGCGGGTGCCGTCGGGCTGCTCGGCTCCAGCGAAAAAGTGGATGCCGCGCTGCTGGAAAAAATGCCGAAGCTTCGTGCGACCTCCACCATTTCGGTGGGCTATGACAACTTCGACGTCGATGCGCTGAATGCCCGTAACGTTCTGCTGATGCACACGCCAACCGTACTGACCGAAACCGTGGCCGATACGTTGATGGCGCTGGTGCTCAGCAGCGCGCGTCGGGTGGTGGAAGTGGCCGAACGCGTTAAAGCCGGGGAATGGACCAAAAGCATCGGCCCGGACTGGTTTGGCACCGACGTGCACGGCAAAAACGCTGGGTATCGTTGGGATGGGTCGTATCGGTCTGGCGCTGGCGCAGCGCGCCCACTTCGGTTTCAACATGCCGATCCTCTACAACGCACGCCGCCAGCATAAAGAAGCAGAGGAGCGTTTCAACGCACGCTACTGTGAGCTGGATACCCTGTTGCAGGAAGCGGACTTTGTCTGCCTGATCCTGCCGCTGACCGATGAGACGCATCATCTGATGGGTAAAGCGCAGTTTGAGAAGATGAAGAAATCCGCCATCTTTATCAATGCGGGACGCGGGCCAGTGGTGGATGAGCAGGCGCTGATTGCGGCGCTGAAAAACGGTGAGATCCACGCGGCGGGGCTGGATGTGTTTGAGCAGGAGCCGCTACCGGCCAGCTCAGAATTGCTGAAGCTGCCCAACGTCGTGGCGCTGCCGCACATTGGCTCTGCAACGCATGAGACGCGCTACAACATGGCGGCCTGTGCAGTGGATAACCTGATCGACGCCCTGCAGGGCAAGGTCGATAAAAACTGCGTTAATCCGCAGGCCAAACCCTGAACGAAAAAAACCCGCCAGAGGCGGGTTTTTAAATTCTTTTAGCTGAGTTGGAAGCTTACAGGCTTACAACGTTACCAGCTGCTGGGCCTTTAGCGCCGCTTTCGATGGTGAAGGAAACTTTCTGACCTTCGTCCAGAGATTTGTAGCCATCGTTCTGGATAGCAGAGAAGTGTACGAACACGTCTTTTGAGCCATCGTCAGGAGTGATGAAGCCGAAACCTTTATCAGCGTTGAACCATTTTACCAGACCAGTCATTTTACCAGACATAGAGATTACCTTTTAAAAATTTGTTTTGCCTTCCGGCGCGATGATGGAATGTGTTACAGATTTTTAAGCGATGAAGGAAGGGTCACTACGAAGGGTATCTAAGATAACGCATCTGGACTGCTTAACTAAACTGCTTTAGGTCTGTGTAACAAACCGACGAGGACTATTAAACATAGTTACGAGATCAAAGACAAGCTTTATTTTCTACCATTATAAAAAACCCGCTTTGCAGCGGGGTTTTTAATCTGCCAACGTGCGCTTCGCTTGCATGGGCCTACGGATTTGCAGGCCGGGTAAGCACGGCGTTACCCGGCAAAGACGAGCACAACGTCTGACGTTATTCCGTTGCGGCCATCGCTGCGCCCCAGGCCTGGCTAAACGCCTGGTGTTGCGCTGCCAGCGGCCCAATCAGCGTATTGTACTGGCTGGCCTGCTGCGAAGTCGGGAACTGAATGCCGTTAGAGACAAAGCTCACCTGGGTGCCCTGCTGCGAAATATAATCCGCCACTTGTACCAGTTGCTGAGTGAAGATCTGCGCGGCCGGAATGAGCGGCTGCAGCGCATCGGCAGGTTTGGTCACCACTTTTTCATACACTTTGTCGAACACAGGCTTGAGGTCTTCGCCCTGTTTCAACGCAGAACGCGCGCCATCGGCCTGCATTTTAGCGTTCTGCAGCTGCTGGCCCAGCACACCCAGTGCGCCATTTGCCTGGCTCAGCGGCTCACGCTGGGTCACATAGTCCTGGGGGACGCGAATCGCATTCACGCTGTCTACCACCGGACGCAGACCAGCGTCCATCGCCTGATTCACTTGCTGTGAATAACCATACAAAATGGCATAGTCAGAAACGAAGGGACCAAACTGCTTTTTCTGATCCGCAGTCAGCGTTGGCAAACGCTCACCACTGCGCATCGCTGTATTTTGCAGGAAATCGATAAACGCTTTGCGCTGATCGCCTTCCTTATCGAAACACCCACTCAGGCTAACTACCATTAATAACGCCGCAAGCGGCGCAAACCAGCGAGAGCAGAGCTTTCCTGTCGCCATTGTTATTACTCCTTTCACCCAAAAAAGCGCACACCGGCACACGCGTGCCCAACGCTGCCAAGAATAGTCCAGGTCAGGCCTGCAAGATACTCTTTTCATGTAAAACGGCTATTGCCATATAAATTCTTACGATTTACAAAAATATACCTGATGCTAAGGCGCTACTGAATAATCAAGTCATTAGCATAAGCATGCGGCCTCAAATTCCGCGAGCGAAACGTATCTCGCAAAATTAATCACGCACGTTACGATCTCCTCTCAGTTTTAGCGACTATTCTTAAATTGCTCTCTAATGTTCACGATCCCGCAGTGTGATTTATGAGGAGTCCTCAATGGAATTAAAAGATCCTATGTTCGATCTGCTAAGCAGTCTGGAACAGATTGTTTTTAAAGATAAACCGCAAACGGTAACCCGTTCGCAAAAGTCTAATCCCTTTACGGAATTTGAGCGCTTACGCAAAGGGACAGGGATGAAAACCGATGATTTCGCCCGAGCAATGGGTGTCAGCGTAGCAATGGTTCAGGAGTGGGAATCTAAAAGAGTGAAGCCCTCCATGACCGAGCTGAAGCTGATGAGTCTGATTCAGGCTAACCCGGCACTCCGCAAGCAGTTGACTGAGTAGTCTTGTTTCCGCCCCCGCATTTGCGGGGGCTTATGTTTCTGTCACCGTCGTTCAGCCTGCCACTCCCCGCCACGCCATACCAGTTCATGCGTCAGATTAAGCCCATCCAGAAAATGCCCATCATGCGACACCACCAGCAGTGCACCTGCAAAGCCTGCCAGCGCCGCCTCAATGCCCTGCGTGGAGGCCAGATCCAGGTGATTGGTTGGTTCATCAAGCAGCAACAGCTGCGTCGCCTCTTCCCGCCACAGAACGCAGGCCAGCGCCGCTTTTAACCGCTCGCCGCCGCTTAGCTCTGCCAGCGGCAGCATGACTTTATCCGCACCCAACTGTAGCTGTGCCAGACGACTCCGTAGCCCGCCCTCCTCCAGCGGTGTGTTATGCAGATTGAGATGGCTGATAACGGACTGCGTCAGATCCAGTTGCGACAAATGCTGGTCAAGATACGCCGTGTTGACAGAGACACGACAGGAGCCAGCGGCAGGCAGGCACTCACCCAGAATCGCTTTCAGCAGCGTGGATTTCCCGCAACCGTTCGGCCCGCGCAGGGCTACCCGCATCGGCCCATCCATGCGCCAGTTAAGCGGCGGCATTGAGACATACGGCAGCACCAGCTCTTCTAACACCAGCACCTGTTTGCCCTCCGCAATCTGGCTGCCCGGCAGGGTAAACATCACCGGGTTATCCTCTTCGACCCGTTCCCGCGCCTGGTTGACCGCCGCGTTCAATGCATCCTGCTGCTCATGATGCTGTTTGCGCCACGTACCCGGACGCTCCTTTGCTGCGCCTTTGTATTTCACCCGCTCAAACGAGGCGATATTAAGGTTATCCACCGTGCGCAGGGTTTTCGCTGAGCGGCGCAGGCTATCGTCATGCTCTTTCTGCATGCGACTGCGGGTGCGTTTGCGCTCGGTTGTGGCGTGCTCCAGCGCCGCGCGGGCGGCCTGCTGTTCCGCGTCCCGCTGACGCTGATAATCGGCATAATTTCCGCCGTAACTGTGCAAACCGGAAGCGCTGAGTTCCAGTATGCGCGGCACCCGCGCCAGTAACTCACGATCGTGCGAAGCCACCAGCACACCGCCGGAATACCGGGCCAGCTGAGCATAGAACCACTCCCGCCCCTGCCGATCGAGGTGGTTGGTGGGTTCATCCAGTAGCAGATAATCCGCATTAGTCATAAACGCACCGCACAGCAGGGCGCGAACCCGCTCGCCGCCGCTCAGTTCGCAGGCCAGCCTGTCAGGGGCAAACGCCGGAAGCTGCGCCTCCCTGAACGCCTCACTCAGCCGTTCGGCGATATCCCAGAAACCGTCCAGGCGCTCAAGATCGTCAGGCTGGTAATCACCGTCGTCGATCCGCGCCCGGGCCGCGAAGATAGCTTCATAACCAAGCAGCTGTGCCAGTGTGGTCTGAGGGGAAATATCGTGCTGTTGCGCAACGTAACTGTGCGTGCCGAAACGTTCGATATGGCCGCTGGCTGGCTTGTCCAGATCGGCCAGCAACCGCAGGAGCCGGGTCTTACCGCTACCGTTGCGGCCAACTAACGCGCAAAGTGAAGGCTCCAGCGAAAGATTCAGCGGACCAAAAAGGGTATCGCCCGTCGCAAACTGACAGGTGACCTGATGCAAAATAAAAGAAGGGGATTGCGCAAAATGAGCCATAAGCACTCCTGAATGAAATCAATAGATCCCCTGCCGACGCGGTGGCGTTTAGCAAGGCTCGAAATTCATCAGTCGTGGTTGTTCATTTTTGGGGGGCGCTCCAGAGGGAGAAAATTAACGGGATTAAGGATAGCGGTAATTTACTGAGCGTTTCAAGGTTAAATTTTCAACTATGCGGTATAAAAAAACCCGCCGAAGCGGGTTTTTAGCACTCACAGTGCCCGTGCAAGCAGAGCGCCGCCGGGCAAAGTGCGCATTACTGCAGCAGAGAAATGTCCGCCACGCGCAGGAACAGCTCGCGCAGTTTTTCGAGCATAGAGAGACGGTTGATACGCAGATCTTTATCTTCTACGTTCACCATCACTTTCTCGAAGAAGGCGTCGATCACTTCGCGCAGTTCAGCCAGTTCTACCAGTGCTTCCTGATAGCGACCTTCTGCGAAGACCGGCTCCAGCTTGTCACGCAGCACCACAACCTGCATCGCCAGGGCGATCTCTTCCGGCTCTTTCAGCGTCGCGGCATTTACACGCTCGTTCAGCTTTTCGTCGGACTTCGCCAGAATGTTGGAGACGCGCTTGTTAGCCGCAGCCAGCGCAGATGCCGCTTCCAGAGTACGGAAGTGGGACACGGCCTTCATACGGGCATCGAAATCGGCCGGACGGGTTGGACGACGCGCCAGCACCGCCTGAATGGTGTCAACAGCGAAGCCTTCGTCCTGATACCAGGCGCGGAAACGACCGAGCATGAAGTCGATCACTTCATCCACCACTTTCGCGTTGGTCAGCTTGTCGCCATACAGACGCACCGCTTCTTCGGTGAGCGTTTGCAGGTCAAGGTTCAGGTTCTTCTCAACGATGATGCGCAGCACGCCCAGCGCAGCACGACGCAGCGCAAACGGGTCTTTGTCGCCTTTCGGATGCTGACCGATACCGAAGATACCCGCCAGGGTGTCCATCTTATCGGCGATCGCGACGGCGCAGGCGACCGGGTTAGACGGCAGATCGTCACCGGCAAAGCGCGGCTGATACTGCTCGTTCAGGGCCACGGCCACATCTTCCGCTTCGCCATCGTGGCGCGCGTAGTGCATGCCCATCACACCCTGGGTGTCGGTAAATTCAAACACCATGTTGGTCATCAGGTCGCATTTAGAGAGCAGGCCTGCACGGGTGGCGTGATTCACGTCGGCACCAATTTCACGGGCGATCCAGCCGGACAGCTCCGCGATACGGTCGGTCTTGTCGCGCAGCGTACCCAGCTGTTGCTGGAACAGCACGGTCTGCAAGCGCGGCAGGTGATCTTCCAGACGCTTTTTACGGTCGGTATTAAAGAAGAACTCGGCATCTGCCAGACGTGGACGCACCACTTTCTCGTTACCCGAGATAATCTGGATCGGATCTTTCGATTCGATGTTCGCCACGAAGATGAAGTTCGGCAGCAGTTTGCCGTCGTTGGCATAGACCGGGAAGTACTTCTGGTCGCCCTTCATGGTGTGAACCAGTGCTTCTGCCGGAACGGCCAGGAATTTCTCTTCGAACTTCGCGGTCAGCACGACCGGCCATTCCACCAGCGAGGTGACTTCTTCCAGCAGGCTGTCGCTCAGATCAGCGTTACCGCCAATCTTACGTGCCGCTTCTTCCGCATCCGCTTTAATACGGGCTTTACGCTGTTCGTAGTCAGCAATGACTTTACCGCGCTCCAGCAGGATCTGCGGATACTGGTCGGCATTGTCGATGGTGAACTCTGGCTCGCCCATAAAGCGGTGGCCACGGATCACGCGATCGGACGCAACACCCAGAATGGTGGCAGGAATAACGGTATCGCCCAGCAGCAGGGTCACGGTGTGAACCGGACGCACAAAGTGCACGTCGCTTGCGCCCCAGCGCATCAGCTTTGGAATAGGCAGTTTTAGCCAGCGAGGTGGCAATCATGTTTGGCAGCAGCGCTTCGGCGCTTTCGCCTTTCACATGGGCGCGATAGAGCAGCCACTCGCCTTTGTCGGTGGTCAGGCGTTCGGCCTGGTCAACGGTGATCCCGCAACCACGCGCCCAGCCTTCTGCCGCTTTGCTCGGCTTGCCTTCGGCATCGAATGCCTGCGCAATGGCCGGGCCGCGCTTTTCAACTTCGCGATCGGGCTGGGATGCCGCCAGGCTTGCCACTTTCAGCGCCAGACGGCGCGGAGCAGCAAACCACTCGATTTTACCGTGTGCGAGGCCAGCGTTATCCAGCTCGGCAGTCACGTTCGCAGCAAAGGACTCCGCCAGGCTGCGCAGGGCTTTTGGTGGCAGCTCTTCGGTGCCAATTTCCACCAGGAAAGTTTTCTCAGACATGGCCGCCTCTTATTTGTTTCGGTTGCACATCGGGAAGCCAAGGGCTTCACGGGACGCATAGTAAGCTTCTGCAACGGCTTTGGTCAGGGTACGAATACGCAGAATGTAGCGCTGACGTTCAGTCACGGAGATGGCTTTGCGGGCGTCCAGCAGGTTGAAGCTGTGGGCGGCCTTCAGAATACGCTCGTAGGCTGGCAGCGGCAGCGGAGTCTCCAGCGCCAGCAGCTGCTGGGCTTCTTTCTCGTACTGCTCGAAGCAGGTGAAACAGGAAGTCCACATCCGCGTATTCGAAGTTATAGGTGGATTGCTCCACTTCGTTCTGATGGAACACGTCGCCGTAGGTGGTTTTACCCAGCGGGCCGTCGCTCCAGACCAGGTCGTAAACGCTGTCTACGCCCTGAATGTACATAGCCAGACGTTCCAGACCGTAGGTGATCTCACCGGTGATCGGTTTACATTCCAGACCGCCAACCTGCTGGAAGTAGGTGAACTGCGTCACTTCCATGCCGTTCAGCCACACTTCCCAACCCAGACCCCAGGCACCCAGCGTTGGGTTTTCCCAGTTATCTTCCACGAAACGAATGTCGTGAATGGTCGGATCCATACCCAGCTCTTTCAGCGACCCGAGATACAGCTCCTGGATATTGTCCGGGGAAGGCTTAATCACCACCTGGAACTGATAGTAGTGCTGTAAGCGGTTCGGGTTTTCACCGTAGCGACCATCGGTCGGACGGCGGGATGGCTGCACATAGGCAGTCGCCATTGGCTCTGGCCCCAGCGCGCGCAGGCTGGTCATTGGGTGTGAGGTGCCGGCGCCAACTTCCATGTCCAGTGGTTGAACAATGGTGCAGCCCTGGCGAGCCCAGTAATCCTGTAAGGTCAGGATCAGGCCCTGGAAGGTCTTAGTATCAAACTTTTGCATAGTATTTCGTGCTGGATACGTGTGGTTTTGAATGGAGGGGATCAGTATACCCGTCGGATGCAAGATATACAGTACGAAACGGGGTTGTTTAGGGAAAATTGGGAAATAAGCATAGCTGACAACGCACTCAAGGCGCAGCCAGCTCATCACGCGGCGGTCTTAACGCATCGAAAGGTGTAAAAAACGGCCCTCTGCGTCAAAAGAACAGATGAAACTCTCATTGCGGGCAGTGAAACCCTGCAGTTCATAGCTTCCCTGGAACTGTTCGAATGCGGTGACGTCGATTTTTTGCGCACCGGTATTATAGCGCTGAGCCGCCCGATCCTTACACAGCTGCTCCATGTCCAGCGAACGTACCGGACTGACTTTCTTCGTTTGTGCTTGTTGCGTCGGCGCCGTCTCCTGAGCCACGCAGCCAGCCAGTAACGCAGGCAGCAAAACCCACATTGCACGCATCATCATTTTTATTACCGCCCTGCACTGTGGCTGTTATTTTTAAACTCTAAACTTTATAGATTATCGCCCGGCATTCTGCGAATCTCACCGCCCCGGCACAAGCAGGGCGATGCAAACTCAGAATTTTCCAGTGAGCGTCTTTAGCAATACCACAGTCAGACTCTTTTTAATGCGTAAACAGAGGGATAGATGCAGGAAAAAATTAACTGGATTGATAATCTGCGGGGAATTGCCTGTTTAATGGTGGTAATGATCCATACCACGACCTGGTATATCACCAATGCCGCAAGCGTCAGCCTCGTTAACTGGGATATTGCTAACGTTCTCAACTCCGCCTCGCGCGTGAGCGTGCCGCTGTTTTTCATGATCTCCGGCTATCTCTTTTTTTGGCGAGCGCAGCGCGCAGCCGCGCCACTTTTTACGCATCGGTCTGTGTTTGCTCTTTTACAGCACCGTGGCGTTCCTCTATATCGTGCTGTTTACTTCGATTAACAGTGAGCTGTCCCTGAAATACCTGCTGCAAAAGCCGGTGTTCTATCACCTGTGGTTTTTTCTTCGCCATTATTGTCATTTATCTGCTCTCTCCGCTGCTGCAGGTAAAAATCGCGAACGGCAAAATGCTGCTGGCGCTGATGATCGTGATTGGCATCGTGGCCAACCCGAACACCGTCTCGCAAAAGATTGATGGTTTTGAATGGCTGCCGATCAACCTGTATATCAACGGCGACACTTTCTATTACGTGCTATACGGCATGCTGGGCCGCGCCCTTGGAATGATGGACACCCGCAAACGCTGGCTGAATAGTATTTGCGCCGCGCTGTTTATTGCTGCGGTCGCCATTATCTCCCGCGGGACGCTGCATGAGCTGCAGTGGCGCGGCACCTTCGCCGATACCTGGTATCTCTACTGCGGCCCGATGGTCTTTATCTGCGCAATTTCACTCTTTACCCTGGTGAAAAACACGCTCAATACGCGCCCCCTGCCGCTGCTGGGGTTAATTTCACGTAACTCGCTGGGGATCTACGGCTTTCATGCGCTGGTGATCCACGCGCTGCGAACGCGAGGCGTGGAGTTAAAGAGCTGGCCGTTGCTGGATATCGTCTGGATCTTCTCGGCCACGCTGGTGGTCAGTCTGCTGTTGTCGATGCTGTTGCAGCGGATTGATACGCGCAGGTTTGTGAGCTAAGCGTGGCTGCTTGCCCGGCGGTGCTTCGCTTGCCGGGCCTGCAAACCACCAGGCGCTATTTCAGTCGTTCTCTTTTTGTTCTGCAATCACATCAGAAGAGGCCTGTCCCGCACTATCCCGCACGTTTTTCTGCACTGCCACCGCACCAAACAAGCTCAAAAAGAAGGCAAGGCCATAAAAGCCCTTCTCGCTCAGCAACAGGGTGGCATTCCATAGACCCACCACTAAAAGCGCAACGGCGATAATAAATGCTGTCAGGCACGTCATATAGTAGAGCGATGTCGTCGGGATACCTTCATATCTGTCACGAACGGTTTTCTGATAAGAGGCTGCGGAAAACAAGCCAAGGATGATGACCGCAAAGTAATATCCTTTCTCGTTGAGTTGCATATCTGCGTTCCATAAGCCGACCAGATAACTGATGATGCCACCAAGAAGAGCAAGCCAGGATACGGCGTTAAAAGCGGGGGAGTTATTTGTCACGTTTCTTTCCATTTTTACGTCAACCTCACCAATGAAACTGAACAAGCCATTATGGGTGAAGTCTTACGATCCCCTGTCTGGAAGGACGTGGAGAGACATCAATTCAGAAAAAAACCATATTGATGATTAATTTTCTACACATCAGATAGTTAGAAAATGAATGCTTATGGCTACCCGGCAGATGCAATCTACCGGGCAAGCGACTTAAGACATCAGCGGCAGAAGCTGCTGATAGATCTTGCGGAACACTTCACGTTGCTCAACATAGCGGGCATGACGCCCGGCATCCGGGGTGTGCTGTTGTTCCAGCGTCAGCTGTGGCAGCAGTGCGGATAAGGGTTTATCCGGGTTCACCGCGATCTGCGCCAGCCGCGCCGCGCCCAGTGCAGGCCCGACGTCGCCGCCGGTACGGTAATCCAGCTGCAGCCCACTGATATCCGCCAGCATCTGACGCCAGTAAGGGCTGCGCGCCCCGCCGCCGATCAGCGTAATGCTGGTGGGTTTAAGGCCGCACTCATGCACAACATCCATCCCATCGGCCAGGGGCATAACCCACACCTTCCAGCACCGCACGCGCCAGTTCGGCCGGGCCATGCTGATGGGTTTAAGCCAAAGAACACCCCTTTTGCCTGCGGATTGTTATGCGGCGTGCGCTCGCCGGAAAGATAGGGTAAGAACCAGAGGGTGCCTGCGTTTTCATCGGCCTGCTGCGCGGCATCAAGCAGGGCCGGAACGCTGCCTAATCCGGTCAGTTTTGCCGCCCAGTCCAGGCAGGACGCCGCGCTGAGCATCACCGACATCAGGTGCCATTTGCCGGGTAATGCATGGCAGAAGCTGTGCACCGCGCTGTCAGGGTTACTGCGATAACCGTCACTCACGGCAAAGTAGACCCCGGAGGTGCCCAGCGACAGCATCGCCTGCCCGGCATCCGCCATCCCCACGCCAACCGCCCCCGCGGCGTTATCTCCGCCCCCGCCACGACCGGCACGGCTGGCATGTTCCACTGCTGGTGCGACTGACGGCAGCAGCGTACCCGTTAGCTCACAGCCTTCGAACAGCGCGGGCATATGATTGCGGGTGAGATGGCAGGCGTCGAGCATCGTCTCGCTCCAGTCGCGTTTTGCCACGTCGAGCCACATGGTGCCTGCCGCATCGGACATATCGCTGGCGAACTCACCTGTCATCCGCAGACGCAAATAATCTTTTGGCAGCAGCACCTTCGCCACCTGGCTAAAAATCTCGGGCTCATGACGCTGAACCCATAGCAATTTTGGTGCGGTAAAGCCCGGCATCATCAGGTTGCCGGTGATCTCTCGCGAGGTTGGCACGCGTTCTTCCAGGAGAGCGCACTCTTCACCGCAGCGGCCATCGTTCCATAAAATCGCCGGGCGCAACACGCGGTTGTCCTTGTCCAGCAGCGTGGCGCCGTGCATCTGTCCGGCAATCCCCAGGGCTTTGACCTCTCCCAAAGAGTGCTGCTCGCCCAGCGCCTTCAGGGCGCGATCCGTTGCTAACCACCAGGCTTCAGGATCCTGTTCAGACCAGAGCGGGTGTGGCCGTGAAACGTGCAGCTTTTCTGTTTGCGTTGCCAGCACCTCGCCCTGTTCATTTAACAGAATGGCTTTCACACCCGATGTGCCAAGATCGATCCCGATATACATATCGTGGGTTCCTTAAAAAGTGTAGGCCGGGCAAGCATAGCGCCGCCCGGCGATACCCATTACTTATCGAACAGGTAATGATTCACCAGGTTTTCCAGCAGCTCCTGATGGCCACTCTGGTGCTGCGGCGCCAGATTATGCTGTTCAGCGTACTTCGCCAGCTCCGTCAGCGATAACTGGCCTTTCAAAATTTGCTGCCCAGCTCACTGTTCCAGCCGCCATAAGCGTTTCGCCACGCGCTTATCCAGCTCGCCATCTTCAATCATGCGGGCTGCCACTTTCAGCGACAGCGCCATCGTGTCCATCGCGCCAATATGACCATAGAACAGGTCGTATTTATCGGTACTTTGACGACGCACTTTGGCGTCAAAGTTCAGGCCGCCAGTAGTAAAACCACCCGCTTTGATGATTTCGTACATGATGAGCGCGTTTTCTTCCACGCTGACCGGGAACTGATCGGTGTCCCAGCCCAGCTGCGGATCGCCGCGGTTAGCATCCACGGAGCCGAAAATGCCCAGCGCGATGGCGGAAGCGATCTCGTGGTGGAACGAGTGGCCAGCCAGGGTCGCGTGGTTGGCTTCGATATTCACTTTGATCTCTTTTTCCAGCCCGAACTGCTTCAGGAAACCGTATACCGTGGCCACGTCGTAATCGTACTGATGCTTGGTTGGCTCCTGCGGTTTCGGCTCAATCAGCAATGTGCCCTGGAAACCAATTTTGTGTTTATGTTCCACCACCATCTGCATGAAGCGGCCAATCTGCTCGCGTTCCTGACGTAAATCGGTGTTGAGCAGCGTTTCGTAGCCCTCGCGCCCGCCCCACAGAACGTAGTTTTCACCGCCCAGTTGATGGGTCGCGTTCATCGCCGTCACCACCTGGGTAGCCGCCCAGCTGAACACTTCAGGATCCGGGTTAGTGGCAGCTCCTGCGCCATAACGCGGATGGGTAAAGCAGTTGGCAGTGCCCCACAGTAGCTTCACGCCGCTCTGCTGCTGTTTTTCCGCCAGCACATCGACCATCTGCGCGAAGTTATTCAGGTACTCTTTCAGCGACGCGCCTTCCGGGGAGACGTCCACATCGTGGAAGCAGTAGTACGGCACATTCAGCTTATGGAAGAACTCAAAGGCGACGTCCGCTTTGCGCTTCGCCAGCTCCAGCGCATCGCCCGGGCTGCTGCCAAGGGCGGTCGAATGAACCTACGCCAAACATATCGGCCCCGCTCCAGCAGAAGGTATGCCAGTAGCAGGCGGCGAAACGCAGGTGATCTTCCATGCGCTTACCCAACACCAGCTCGTCCGGGTTGTAATGACGAAACGCTAAAGGATTGGAGGATTTCGGGCCTTCATAACGAACGCGATCGAGTTGATCGAAATAAGCTTGCATAGTGAGCTCCATAATCAGGGATGCGGCAAAAAGAAGATACTGGAGTAATACTGAATAGTGATCGCAAGTTGCTCAATTACGTTATTTCACTCTGCTATTGAGAGAATGCACAAACGTGCGCTGGCTCGCAAAATTAATTTACAGTCAAACGAAATCTACAGCGTAAATTCCAGAATCATGTGTAATTAATAAGTTATGTAATTTAAAATCAGATCGCGGTCATAAATTCGCAAATAAACCAAATATCATAACGAGAAGATAAAAATCTGTAATTGCCAGTCTGCCATTCCCCGTTAAGAATTTGCTACGTCTCTTGCAATGATTGTTTCTTTTATCTCAGCAACCTAACCCTACAAAAGGCAATACAATTATGAAGATAAAGAACCTGTGCCTCACTCTTTGTGCATCGCTGCTACTGGCGAGTACGGCGAGTCATGCAAAAGAAGTCAAAATCGGCATGGCGATTGATGACCTCCGTCTGGAGCGCTGGCAAAAAGACCGCGATATTTTTGTCAATAAGGCAGAAGCATTAGGTGCAAAAGTTTTTGTACAATCTGCCAATGGCAATGAAGAGACCCAAATGTCGCAAATCGAAAATATGATAAACCGCGGCGTCGACGTGTTGGTTATTATTCCGTATAACGGTCAGGTTTTAAGTAACGTGGTGAAAGAAGCCAAACGCGAAGGCATTAAAGTGCTGGCCTATGACCGTATGATTAATAACGCCGACATCGATTATTATATTCTTTCGACAATGAAAAAGTCGGTGAATTACAGGCGCAAAGCCTGGTGGCGAAAGTGCCGCAGGGCAATTATTTCCTGATGGGCGGCTCACCGGTGGACAACAACGCCAAATTATTCCGCGCCGGACAGATGAAAGTGCTGAAGCCTTATATTGATGAGGGCAAAATCAAAGGTCGTGGGCGACCAGTGGGCGGATGGCTGGCTGCCAGAAAATGCGCTGAAAATCATGGAAAACGCCTAACTGCCAACAATAACAAAATTGACGCCGTCGTCGCGTCCAACGATGCCACCGCAGGCGGCGCTATCCAGGCACTCAGCGCCCAGGGCCTGGCCGGGAAAGTCGCGATCTCCGGCAGGATGCAGACCTTGCCGGGGGTGAAACGGATTGTGGCAGGCACCCAGACCATGACGGTCTATAAACCGATCACTGAGCTGGCCACCAACGCCGCGGAAATCGCCGTTGAGCTGGGCAATGGCCAACAGCCTAAAGCCGACGCCAGCTTAAACAACGGCCTGAAAGATGTGCCGTCCCGACTGCTGACCCCTATCGAAGTCAATAAAGAGAACATTGACGCCACCGTAGTTAAAGACGGTTTCCACAAAAAGAGCGAACTGTAATCCATCATCGCCCCTGCCTGGCGGGGGCGTATCGACTTGTTCTGTTTTCCTTCGGGTCATGTGGGGGCAGTTATGGCTTATCTCCTTGAAATGAAAAGTATCACTAAGGGCGTTTGGCGCGGTGAAGGCCGTGGATAACGTCAGCCTGCGCTTAAATCCCGGCGAGATCGTCTCGCTGTGCGGTGAAAATGGCTCCGCAAATCGACCTTAATGAAGGTGCTGTGCGGTATTTACCCTCACGGCAGTTATGACGGCGAAATTGTGGTTTGCTGGCGAAACCCTGCAGGCCACGCACATCCGCGACACCGAACGCAAAAGGCATCGCCATCATTCACCAGGAACTGGCGCTGGTGAAGCACCTGACCGTGCTGGAGAACATTTTTCTCGGTGCCGAGATCACCCGTCACGGGGTGCTGGATTACGACACCATGACCCTGCGCTGCGAAAAGCTGCTGGCGCAGGTGAGCCTGGCGATCTCCCCTGACACCCGGGTGGGCGATCTTGGTTTGGGGCAGCAGCAACTGGTGGAAATCGCCAAAGCGCTCAACAAACAGGTGCGGCTGCTGATCCTCGATGAGCCGACCGCGTCGCTGACGGAACAGGAAACCGCGGTATTGCTGGACATTATTCGTGACCTGCAACACCACGGTATTGCCTGCATTACATCTCCCATAAGCTCAACGAAGTGAAAGCCATTTCGGACACGGTCTGCGTCATTCGCGACGGGCAGCATATCGGCACCCGCGAAGCGCAGGGGATGAGCGAGGACGACATCATTACCATGATGGTAGGCCGCGAGCTGACCGCGCTCTACCCTGGCGAACAGCATACCCTCGGGGAAGAGATCCTGCGGGTAGAACACCTTACCGCCTGGCATCCGGTTAATCGCCATATCAAGCGGGTGAATGACGTATCTTTTTCCCTGCATCGGGGTGAAATCCTGGGCGTCGCCGGATTGGTCGGCGCGGGACGCACTGAGGCGGTACAGTGCCTGTTCGGGGTCTGGCCCGGGCGCTGGGAAGGCAGCATCTTTATTGACGGGAAGCCGGTCGAGATCAAAAACTGTCAGCAGGCCATTGCCCAGGGTATCGCGATGGTGCCGGAAGATCGTAAAAAAGACGGCATCGTGCCGGTGATGGCGGTGGGTAAAAATATCACTCTCGCCGCATTGGATCAGTTCAGCGGTAAGCTGAGCAGTCTGGACGACGCCGCCGAACAGCACTGTATTTTACAGTCCCTGCAACGCCTGAAGGTCAAAACATCCTCCCCGGATCTCGCCATTTGGCCGTCTGAGCGGCGGCAATCAGCAAAAGGCGATTCTCGCCCGCTGCCTGTTACTCAACCCGCGCATCCTGATCCTCGATGAACCCACTCGCGGATCGATATCGGTGCGAAATACGAAATCTACAAGCTGATCAACCAGCTGGTCCAGCAGGGTATCGCGGTGATCGTGATCTCCTCGGAACTGCCTGAAGTGCTGGGCCTGAGTGACCGGGTGCTGGTGATGCACGAAGGAAAACTGAAAGCCAACCTGAACAACCAGAACCTGACGCAGGAACAGGTGATGGAAGCCGCATTGAGGAGCGAACGCCATGTCGAAAAGCAATCCATCTGAATTAAAAGCCACGGCGCCTGCACCGGGTCTGTTTTCTGGGTTAAAAGCGCTTAATCTGCAGGTGTTTGTGATGATTGCCGCCATTGTGGTCATCATGATGTTCTTCACCTGGACAACCGATGGCTCGTATCTCAGCGCCCGTAACGTCTCCAACCTGCTGCGTCAGACCGCCATTACCGGCATTCTGGCGGTGGGGATGGTGTTCGTCATTATCTCGGCGGAGATCGATCTCTCTGTAGGCTCAATGATGGGTCTGCTCGGCGGGCTGGCGGCCATTTTCGACGTCTGGCTTGGCTGGCCGCTGCCGCTTACAATCGTCGTGACCTTGATCCTCGGTTTACTGCTCGGCACCTGGAACGGTTGGTGGGTGGCCTACCGCAAAGTGCCGTCGTTTATTGTCACCCTGGCGGGAATGCTGGCCTTCCGCGGCATCCTGATTGGCGTGACCAACGGCACCACCGTCTCCCCTACCAGCGCCTCCATGTCGCAGATCGGCCAAAGCTATCTCTCCAGCGGGGGTCGGTTTTAGCCTTGGCGCGATTGGCCTGATGGCCTTTGTTGCCTGGCAGTGGCGTAGCAGAATGCGTCGTCAGACCTTAGGGTTAGCCACGGCGCCGTCCACTGCGGTTGTTGGACGCCAGGCGCTGACGGCGGTGATTGTTCTTGGGGCCATCTGGTTGCTGAACGACTATCGCGGTGTGCCGACACCGGTGCTGCTGCTGGTTCTGTTGATGCTGGCCGGCATGTTTATGGCTACCCGCACAGCTTTTGGCCGCCGCATTTATGCCATTGGCGGCAACCTCGAAGCCGCACGCCTGTCCGGGATCAACGTTGAGCGCACCAAGCTTGCCGTCTTTGCCATTAATGGTTTGATGGTCGCTGTGGCGGGTCTGATCTTAAGCTCGCGCCTGGGGGCCGGTTCGCCGTCTGCGGGGAACATTGCCGAACTCGATGCCATCGCCGCCTGCGTCATTGGCGGCACCAGTCTGGCAGGGGGGATCGGCAGCGTGGCCGGGGCGGTGATGGGTGCCTTTATTATGGCGTCGCTGGATAACGGAATGAGTATGATGGACGTCCCGACATTCTGGCAGTATATCGTTAAGGGTGCCATTTTGTTGCTGGCGGTATGGATGGACTCCGCCACTAAAAGGCGCGCCTGAGGATGCTTTATCATTTGTTATTGATTCTGGAAGAAGAGCGCCATGTTTGAGAAGCGTCACCGCATTACGTTGTTATTCAATGCCAATAAAGCCTATGACCGCCAGGTCGTAGAAGGTGTGGGTGAATACTTGCAGGCGTCGCAGTCCGAATGGGATATCTTCATTGAAGAAGATTTCCGCACGCGGACTGACAACATCAAAGACTGGCTGGGCGACGGCGTTATCGCGGATTTTGATGATGCCGTTATCCAGCAGTTGCTGGTCGATGTCGACGTTCCCATCGTCGGCGTCGGCGGCTCCTACCACAAGCCGGAAAATTACCCTCCCGTTCATTATATCGCGACCGACAATCACGCTCTGGTGCAGAGCGCGTTTCTCCATCTGAAAGAGAAAGGCGTGCACCGCTTCGCCTTTTATGGCCTGCCCGTTTCCAGCGGCAAAGGCTGGGCCGGCGGAACGTGAATATGCCTTCTGCCAGCTGGTGGCAAAGGAGAAATATCGCGGCGTGGTTTACCAGGGCCTGGAAACCGCACCGGAAAACTGGCAGCACGCCCAGAACCGTCTCGCCGACTGGCTGCAAACTCTGCCGCCACAAACCGGCATTATCGCCGTGACCGATGCCCGCGCCCGGCATGTGCTCCAGGTTTGCGAACATCTGCACATTCCGGTGCCGGAAAAGCTGTGCGTTATTGGTATCGATAATGAAGAGCTGACGCGATACCTGTCACGGGTGGCGCTGTCGTCGGTGGCACAGGGAACCCGTCAGATGGGTTATCAGGCCGCCAAGCTGCTGCACCGTCTGTTGGATAACGAAAACTTGCCCCTGCAGCGCCTGCTGGTGCCGCCGGTACGCGTTGTGGAGCGGCGCTCAACCGACTACCGCTCACTGAACGATCCGGCAGTGATTCAGGCGATGCACTACATTCGTAACCACGCCTGCAAAGGCATTAAAGTGGACCAGGTGTTGGATGCAGTAGGGATTTCGCGTTCAAATCTGGAGAAGCGTTTTAAGGAAGAGGTGGCGAGACGATCCATGCGGTTATTCACGCTGAAAAGCTGGAGAAAGCCCGCAGCCTGCTGATTTCAACCTCGCTTTCCATTCACGAGATTTCACAGATGTGCGGTTATCCGTCGCTGCAGTATTTCTATTCGGTATTTAAAAAAGAGTATGACACCACGCCGGAAAGAGTATCGCGATCGCTACAGTGAAGTGTTGGTTTAAATAAAAAAGGCCTTCCGTAAGGAAGGCTTTTTTTTACTATTACATATGGGCGGCAATTAAACGCTGGTTATCCTGGTACATCGCAAACAGATAATTGTTATAGCGTTGTCCCTGAGTTGAGTAACCTTTCAGCTTATGGATCATGGTGCTTGCCGTCACTTCCTGGTCTGCTTTACGCAATTGTGCGCGCGACTTACGGAAAGATTTATAAGCCGGATGCGTGTTCAGGTTAACAACATACGCATTCACGGAATCTTTTACCGATTCAAATTGTGAGTAGCGCCTTTCACTTTGCCCGGTGCATTATTAGCAACGCCCTTTCGCACATTTCATGCCGAAGAGGTTGTTATTACTGCGGGCCAGTTTCGAGGTACCCCAGCCACTTTCGGCGGCTGCCATAGTTGCGACCATGCTGCCTGGAATAATATCTACGCGCTCTAACAGAGCGTTCCACGGCACACGGCGCGTGTTTCCGTTCCAGCTCACTTTATAGCGTTTTGAAATTTCTTTCAGACGCGTGCGTTCAGATGGCGACCAGCGGCTATCGTACTGTTTGGAGATCAACCAGTTACGATCCGCAGTAATCGCGGCATTTTGACTTGTAATGTAAGGCATTACCGTCCGGAGAAACGCTTTTTTTCCTTGGTGTCCCGGAAGGGTATTTTCGCAAATCAGGAAGTGAACTACTCTTTGCACTATTGCGAGAATACTCTTGTTTACTGCTAACCTTACTACTTGTCGTCTTTATGACGTGGGCCTTCTTACTCGTTGTATCTGTGTGCGTCTTCGCAAGCACCTCACCAGAAATAGCCATGGTGAGTAACATGAGTATCGCGGCCCCATATCGTCGAATGGGAGTCGATATCATTAGGTCTCCTGGTCGGATAGAAACATTCCAACACCTTATTTTTTTCGTAAAATGAGAGGCGAATCTCAGATCCTAGCAAAAATAGACGAGAAGAGCATTCAAAGAAATAGTCTAAATCCGAAACCCTGTCACCTGGAAATCGCTCGCTTAAGCACCATTTTCACCAAAACGTGCTCAATATCGCAGTTAAACAGCCAGATAAGCGTGAGATCACTCACCCTCATCGCTCCTCCCTGCGCGATAGCGCCAGGGGATGAGTTAGCCCTCTACAATAGATGGCAAACTGAACAAAATGCTGTGACAGGAAACCGGTATGAAACGTTCCGCTCTCGCTCTTCTTCTCTTGCCTGCCATGGCCAGCGCCGACTGGTCAGCGCCGGGTTTTCCAGCCTTTACCGCCGAAGGTTCGGGGGTATTCACGGCACAGGCAAAGCTGACGAAGGGTACCCGCCCGCTGACATTGAGTTTTGACAAGGCGTGCTGGCAGCCCACAAAGGCGATAAAACTCAATGAGATGATGTCACTCAAGCCTTGCGAAGGCGATCCGGTGCAGTGGCGCCTGTTTCGCGATGGCGATTATCAGGCGCGGATTGATACCCGCTCCGGCACACCCACACTGATGCTGACCGTCGCCAGCGAGAGCGAAAAGGCGGCGACCCGCGTGGTGCGCCAGTGTCCGAAATGGGACGGCAATCCCTTAACGCTCGACGTCAGCAGCACCTTCCCGGAAGGGAGCGTGGTCCGTGATTTTTACAGCAAACAGACCGCCACGGTGCAACAGGGCAAAATCACCCTGCAACCCGCACCGGGCAGCAATGGCCTGTTGTTACTGGAGCGTGCAGAGACGGATAAACCCGCCCCGTTCAGCTGGCAAAACGCCACCGTCTATTTTGTCCTGACCGACCGGTTTGTGAATGGCGATCCGGGCAACGACAACAGCTACGGACGCCATAAAGATGGTATGCAGGAGATCGGCACCTTCCACGGCGGCGACCTCAAAGGCCTCACCAGCAAACTGGATTACCTGCAACAGCTCGGCGTCAACGCCCTGTGGATCAGCTCACCGCTGGAGCAGATCCACGGTTGGGTCGGCGGCGGCACCAAGGGTGACTTCCCCCATTATGCCTATCACGGCTACTACACCCAGGACTGGACCCGGCTTGATGCCAACATGGGCACAGAAGACGATTTACGCCATCTGGTGGATGAAGCCCATCGCCGGGGGATCCGCATCCTGTTTGACGTGGTGATGAATCATACCGGTTACGCGACCCTGGCAGACATGCAGGAGTACCAGTTTGGTGCCCTCTATCTGCAGGGTGATGAGCTGAAGAAAACCCTGGGTGATCGCTGGACCGACTGGAAGCCTGCCGCCGGGCAGAGCTGGCACAGCTTTAACGACTACATCAATTTCAGCGATAAAGCCGCATGGGAAAACTGGTGGGGCAAAAAGTGGATACGCACCGATATTGGCGATTACGACAATCCCGGTTTCGACGATCTGACCATGTCGCTGGCCTTCCTGCCGGATTTGAAAACCGAATCCACCATTCCGTCGGGCTTGCCGAATTTCTATCGCCATAAGCCCGACACAGGGGCACAACTCGTCGATGGCTATACGCCCCGGGATTATCTCACCCACTGGCTGAGCCAGTGGGTACGGGATTACGGGATCGACGGTTTCCGCGTTGATACCGCCAAGCACGTTGAGCTGGCCGGCTGGAAACAACTAAAAGATCAGGCCAGCGCCGCGCTGGCAGCCTGGAAGCAGGCCAACCCGGAGAAAAAACTCGACGATGCGCCTTTCTGGATGACCGGCGAATCCTGGGGGCACGGGGTAATGCAGAGCGATTACTATCGTCATGGCTTCGATGCGATGATCAATTTTGATTACCAGGAGCAGGCGGCGAAAGCGGTGGAGTGCCTGGCCGACATCGACCTCACCTGGCAGCAGATGGCGGAAAAGCTGCAGGGCTTTAACGTCCTGAGCTATCTCTCCTCCCACGATACCCGCCTGTTCCGCGAGGGCGATCAACGTGCGGCAGAGCTGCTGTTACTGGCTCCGGGCAGCGTACAGATATTTTATGGCGATGAATCCGCGCGGCCCTTTGGCCCAACCGGCTCCGATCCGCTACAGGGGACGCGCTCCGACATGAACTGGCAGGATATCAGCGGTTCACAGGCGGCGACCGTTGCCCACTGGCAGCGGCTCGGACAGTTCCGCGCCCGCCATCCGGCGGTAGGGGAAGGCACGCAAACCACGCTGACGATGCCTCAGGGCTACGGCTTTGTGCGTGAACATCAGGGCGACAAAGTGATGGTGGTCTGGGCGGGTAATCGCTAGCGTCTACCTGTGTCCCCTCTTCCTCACGGGAGAGGGGGCCGATCGTGGAAAGCGTTTTGTCGGGATGACGCAGCCCGGCGGGCAGTGAAGCACAGGATTATTCGCTGCCTGATGGCAAACTGATAACACAAAACCGCACTTCTCCGTTTCCACGCTGATTTGCACCCACGCAGCTGTAGGGTTATGGTGAGCCACACTTAGAATAGGCTCGACAGAACACCTGCTATGACTTTTTCACTTTTCGGCGACAAATTCACCCGCCATTCAGGCATTACCCGCCTGATGGAGGATCTCAACGACGGGCTGCGCACACCGGGCGCCATCATGCTCGGCGGCGGTAACCCGGCACAAATTCCAGAGATGAACGCCTATTTTCAGACGCTCCTCGCTGACATGCTGGAAAATGGCAAAGCCACTGATGCGCTGTGCAATTATGACGGCCCACAAGGGAAAACCGAGCTGCTCGCCGCACTGGCGGAGATGCTGCGCGACACCCTCGGCTGGGAGATTGAACCACAGAATATTGCACTGACAAACGGCAGCCAGAGCGCGTTTTTCTACTTATTTAACCTCTTCGCGGGCCGACGTGCCGACGGCACCACTAAAAAAGTGCTCTTCCCGCTAACGCCGGAGTACATCGGTTATGCCGACTCCGGCCTTGAGGACGACCTTTTCGTCTCCGCGCGCCCTAACATTGAGCTGCTACCGGAAGGCCAGTTCAAATATCACGTCGATTTTGAGCATCTGCATATTGGTGAAGAGACGGGGATGATCTGCGTCTCGCGTCCGACCAACCCAACCGGGAACGTGATCACTGACGAAGAGCTGATGAAGCTGGATGTGCTGGCTAACCAGCACGGCATTCCGCTGGTGATTGATAACGCCTATGGCGTGCCCTTCCCGGGCATCATCTTCAGCGAAGCACGCCCCGCTGTGGAATCCGAACATTGTCCTGTGCATGAGTCTGTCCAAACTGGGGCTGCCGGGCAGCCGCTGCGGGATCATCATCGCCAATGAGAAAATCATCACCGCCATCACCAATATGAACGGCATTATCAGCCTGTCTCCAGGTGGGATTGGCCCGGCAATGATGTGCGAGATGATTAAGCGCAACGATCTGCTGCGCCTGTCCAATGAAGTGATTAAGCCGTTTTACTATCAGCGCGTACAAGAGACGATCGCCACCATCCGCCGCTATTTACCGGAAGATCGCTGCCTGATCCACAAACCTGAAGGGGCGATTTTCCTCTGGCTGTGGTTTAAGGATCTGCCGATCACCACTGAACTGCTGTATCAGCGCCTGAAAAAACGTGGGGTGTTGATGGTGCCGGGAGATTACTTCTTCCCGGGGCTGGATAAACCCTGGCCGCACACTCACCAGTGCATGCGCATGAACTATGTCCCGGACCCGGAAAAAATCGAAGCCGGGGTGAAAATCCTTGCAGAAGAGATTGAGCTTGCCTGGCAGGAAAACGGTCTCTGACGGTTTACGCCAGAAAACGCAGCCGTTCGGCGCGTAATCTGGCGGGATCGACGCAGCGTAACGCGTAGGTTGGGCAGGCCGCGACACAGGCCGGCCCCTCCTGACGGTGCGCGCAGCGGTCGCATTTCAGTGCCTGAACCTGTTCAGCATGTCCGGTCACCTGCATCGCCCCGAACGGACAGGCCAGCATGCAGCTTTTACAGCCGATACAGCGCGCCTGATCTACCTGCCAGACACCCGCCAGTCGCTGAATAGCCTGGGTCGGGCAGACGTTGGCGCAGGGCGCATCCTCACACTGGTGACAGGTGACCGCCGTGGTAAACGTGCCGCCCTTCACCACCCGGATACGCGAAGTAAAGGTGCCAGGCGTAACGGCCGCACAATTCTGATCTTCCTGATGCGACACCACACAGGCCACTTCGCAGGTGCGACAGCCAATACATTTCGCCGGGTCCGCCATAATAAAGGGATTCATCGCCTGCTCCATCCTGACTCAAAAAGTCAGGTTGCCAGAGTGCCCGGGACCAGCGCTTTGATCAGACAGGGTAAAAGACCTGATTTGTGCGCCCTGCCGTAAAAACTGGCCATCGGCCCCAGAACTCAGCCGGAATTAATATGCTCCTTACAATAGCGCCGTTTCCAGACGGCGGGCGTTAACCCGGTGTGCTTACGAAAGATCTGCCGGAAGTAACCCACGTCGTTAAAACCGCAGCGTGTCGCCACTTCTTTCAACGATACGGCATCGTTGAGTAAGAGCTTTTCGGCGGCCCTGACGCGCTGGCGGTGAATGGCCTCGGTCAGGGTCAAATGGAACACACGGCGAAACACCCGCCCCAGGTAATCCGCGTTGCAGTGCAGTTCTCTGGCCAACGATGAGGTGGAGAGCGGCAGATGAAACTGGGTGCGGATCAGCTGCCGGGCCTTCCACGCCAGGTTTACCCCCGCCTCATCCGGCGGCAGTTCCTGCCCGGCGGCCAGCGAAAGCTGTTGCAGGATCAGCAGCAGAATAAATTCCAGCGCCAGGCTGCGCTGAAGCTTCTCCTGCTCGGTCATAAATTGCCGGAACAGCGCAATCATCGCCTGCGGATCGCCGGTTTTTGCCGTGCTGCTGTACCGACAGCAGCGTGCTCCCAGGCGGAAGGGGAACTCTGCTCCTCGACCTCAAAATGCAGCCAGTAAAAGCGTAAATCGGCGGGGAAATCCTCCACCCCTTTATGCCGACGATGCGGCCAGAGCAGTAAACTCTCCCCAGCATTGACCTCGAAAACGGTCCCCTCCTCTTGGATCGTTAATGTCCCCTTTTCGACAAAGATGATTTTCCCAGGAGTCGAGCTTACGCGCCGGGTGTCGCCCCACGCCCCGGGAGATAAAGAACCCCCCGTTCTGCACTTTAATCGGAAGTGTTATGGATAATTCGAGCATCGCTATTCATTTTCCCGCTATTCATGGTCATTTATTGCCAATTTACTCTTGATTATTAACGTTTAATTGTTAATCGCCCGATCTGAATCACATTTTGAGAACAAGGTCGGAATCCTCACCTTTTTATACTTTTCCCTTCCCTTGTTGGCACCAGGGAACAGTGCAAAATTAATCGGGTACCTGACAAAACAACATAAAAAATCCGATAACCCGAGGAGTTACCTCATGACTTCCACTCCGATTACACAGACAGAGATTGCCCAACAGGCCATCAACGATCGCCTCTCGGTGCGAGAAAAAAATCGGCTACGGCCTGGGTGATGCGGGCGGGACGGTAATCACCTGTCTGATCATGAATTTTCTTACCTTTTTCTATACCGATGTGTTTGGCTTAACCCCGGCGCTGGTCGGCACGCTGTTTATCGCCCTGCGCATTTTTGACGCCATCTCCGATCCGGTGATGGGGATTATTGCCGACCGTACCCAAAGCCGCTGGGGACGCTTTCGCCCGTGGCAGCTGTGGGTCGCCGTCCCCATTGGTATTATCGGCGTCCTGACCTTCACCGTGCCGGATGCCGGGATGGGGGTCAAAATCGCCTGGGCATTCGGCACCTACCTGCTGCTCTCGGTAGGGTATACCGCCATCAACGTGCCTTACTGCGCGCTCATCAACACCATGACCACCCGCCACAGCGAGGTGCTCTCCTGTCAGTCCTGGCGCTTTGTACTGTGCGGTGTGGCCGGTTTTCTGGTCTCGGTCGGCCTGCCTTGGCTGGTTTCGGCACTCGGCCAGGGCAATGTGGCGCAGGGGTATCAGCTCGGCGTGGGAGTGCTGTGCGCCATTGCGGTAGTGATGTTCCTGTGCTGCTTCTTCTGGGTGCGCGAGCGTGTGCCGCTGGCGCTGATGGGCAAGTTCACCCTCAAGGAGCACCTTGCCGGTCTGCGCAAAAACGACCAACTGCTGTTGATGCTGGTGATGTCCTTCCTGCTGATTAACGTCTTTAACATCCGTGGCGGCGGCTACATGTATTTCATCACCTACGTGCTGGAAGGCAGCACCGCCTACACCTCGCTGTTCTTCACCATGGTGACCTTTGCCGCCATTCTCGGGGCGGTGATCGTCAACCTGCTGTCGCGCCGCAGCGATACCGTCAAACTCTACTACTACACCAACCTGGTGCTGGCGGTACTGGCGGCGGGCATGTGGTTCCTGCCCGGCGGCCCGGCGCACCAGACCCTGTGGCTGATCGTTATCCTGGCGAACGGAGTGATCCTCGGCTTTACCCTGCCGCTGCACTTCGCGTTAATGGCCTTTGCCGACGACTACGGCGAGTGGAAAACCGGCGTGCGCTCTTCCGGGATGAACTTCGCCTTTAACCTGTTTTTCATCAAGCTGGCCTGGGCCTCAAGCGCCGGGATCATCAGCCTGGTGTTCATTTTTGTCGCCTATCAGCCGGGGGCGGGCAACCAGACAGCCGCCTCGCTGCAGGGCATCACCACCATGGAAACCCTGCTACCTGCCCTTTTCCACCTGCTGCTGGCACTGGCGATCCGCAAGTGCCGACTCAATAACCCGATGATGGCGCGCATTGCCACCGACCTGCGCCAGCGTCACGCTCACGCCTGAGGAGAACATGATGTCCATAATGGAACCCGACCTGCACAAACTGAAAATCAGCGACCCGTTTTTGGGCCAGTATCAACAGCTGGTGCGCGATGTGGTTATTCCCTATCAGTGGGACGCCCTGAACGATCGCATCACCGAGGCCGAACCGAGCCATGCGATCGCCAACTTCCGCATTGCGGCAGGCCAGCAGAGCGGAGAGTTTTACGGGATGGTCTTTCAGGATAGCGACGTAGCCAAATGGCTGGAGGCCGTGGCCTGGTCGCTGTGCCAGAAACCCGACGCCGAACTGGAAAAAACCGCCGACGAGGTGATCGAACTGGTGGCCGCCGCGCAGTGCGACGATGGCTACCTGAACACCTATTTCACGGTAAAAGCCCCCGGCGAACGCTGGACGAACCTGGCCGAATGCCATGAGCTGTACTGCGCCGGGCACATGATTGAAGCGGGCGTGGCGTATTTCCAGGGCACCGGCAAACGCCGTCTGCTGGAGGTGGTCTGCAAGCTGGCCGACCATATCGACAGCGTGTTTGGCCCTGGCGAGCAGCAGTTACATGGCTATCCCGGCCATCCCGAGATCGAGCTGGCCCTGATGCGCCTGTTCGATGTCACCCAGGAGCCGCGCTATCTGGCGCTGGTGAAATATTTTTGTCGAGGAGCGCGGCACCCAGCCGCACTTCTACGACATCGAATATGAAAAAGCGCGGTAAAACCTCGTACTGGAACACCTACGGCCCGGCGTGGATGGTGCAGGACAAAGCCTACAGCCAGGCGCATCAGCCGCTGGCCGAACAGCCAACGGCGATTGGTCATGCGGTGCGCTTCGTCTATCTGATGACCGGCGTGGCGCATCTGGCGCGCCTGAGCCAGGACGAAGGCAAACGTCAGGACTGCCTGCGCCTGTGGAACAATATGGCGCAGCGCCAGCTGTACATTACCGGCGGGATCGGCTCACAGAGCAGCGCGAAGCCTTCAGCAGCGATTACGATCTGCCCAACGACACCGTCTATGCCGAAAGCTGTGCCTCCATCGGCCTGATGATGTTTGCCCGCCGGATGCTGGAGATGGAGGCCAACAGCCAGTACGCCGACGTGATGGAGCGGGCGCTGTACAACACCGTTCTGGGCGGCATGGCGCTGGACGGGAAGCACTTCTTCTACGTTAACCCGCTGGAGGTGCATCCGAAATCGCTGGCGTTTAACCATATCACGTGAAGCCGGTTCGCCAGCGCTGGTTCGGCTGCGCCTGCTGCCCGCCGAATATCGCCCGCGTGCTGACCTCCATCGGTCACTACCTCTATACCGTCCGTGAAGATGCGTTGTTTATTAACCTCTACATCGGCAACAGCATGGCCTTCCCGGTAGGCGACAAAGAATTGCAGGTGCGGATCAGCGGCAACTACCCGTGGCAGGAGCAGGTCACTATCGACATCACATCGCCGGTGGCCATCGACCACACCCTGGCCCTGCGTCTGCCGGACTGGTGCGATAATCCGCAGCTGACGCTGAATGGCGAAGTCGTTACCGGGGAGGTGCGCGCGGGATATCTCTACCTGACCCGCCGCTGGCAGGAGGGCGACAGACTGCAGTTAACCCTGCCGATGCCGGTACGCCGGGTATACGGCAATCCGCAGGTGCGCCAGCAGGCCGGGAAAGTGGCGATCCAGCGCGGGCCGCTGGTCTACTGTCTCGAAGAGGCCGATAACGGTGCCGGGCTGCATAACCTGATCCTGCCCGCCGACAGCGAATTTAAGCTCCTGGAAGGCAAAGGGATTTTTGCCCACAAGGTGCTGCTCCAGACCCAGGGTTACACCCGCCATACCGCGAACGCGGAGCACCAGCCGCTGTGGCAGTACGATCGCGCGCCAACCACGCAGCAGGCCCAGACGCTGACCTTTATTCCGTGGTTTAGCTGGGCGAACCGCGGCGAAGGGGAAATGCGCATCTGGATAGATGAGGCAAATTAAAGCCGGACGACGCTGCACATACCCAGCCCGGGAAACGGGTCAGGTATGGGCAGCGCCACCCGGCAGAATTGAGGCTGCCCTCGTCCCTGAGGGCAGATTTTTGGCGAGTTAAAATTTCCAGGAGAGACCGGTCATCAGCATAAAGCTGTCGTCACGGTCGATCATTGGGCTGTTTTTCACGTCGTCAGGCAGTACGGTATAGACTGCGCTGGCGTTCAAATAGAGGTTCTGCGTCAGCCGGTATTTCGCCGCCAGGCCGACATACGGGGTGACCGTGTCGCCCGCGGTATAAGACTGCAGAGCGCTGCGGCGGGACTCTTTTTCTGAGACGCCGTAGTAGTAATCATTGAAGCTTTCCTCGTGGAAGAAGACGCCCACCGACGGCGTCAGGGTCAGGCGCTCCATGCGGATCGGACGGAAGTAAGTCATCTCGCCCATCGCCCCACCGCTTTCGTCCATCGCATCGGCGGCCAGGGTAAACTTCAGGCTCCCCCAGCTTTCGTGGCGGTAGTAGGCTCCGCCCAGCATCACAGAGGCTTTACGCTCATCCAGCTGCTTCATCCCATGGTCGTCGTTATCGTCCGGGTCGAAGTGCAGCGGCATCCAGGAGGCAGTCAGGCTCAGTTCGTTTTTGGCATCTTTCCAGACGATCCAGCCGCCGGTGGTCTGGCGCACGTAGACGTACTGGCCTTCGTAGCTCATGAACGGGACTGCGGAGACGTTCTCGTTATAGCCTTTATAGGGTGATTCATTAAAAAATGCGCCAGCGCCAATTGAAAAGTCATCGGCCATTGCGGACGTTGCCGTAAATAAAGCGGCCGCGATGAGGAAATTCTTTTTAAACTTCATTGTTTTGCAATCCATTAAATGTCATACGACGCGGCGCATAATAATGGTTACAAAAATGGCGATGCAATGCCGTTATTTGTATAATATTATATATAAATTCATATAGATGGGCGTCAGGCAATGAACAAAATGCAAATCAAGCCACGAGAATTAAAAAATCATTTCCGTTATTGCCGCGACCCACAGTATTGGTGATGCTGCCGCGTTATTAGGGATGGCCCAGGCCAACGTCAGTAAATATCTTGCTGATTTCGAAACCCGCGTTGGGCTGAAGGTGTTTGAGCGTACCACCCGCCACCTGGCGCTGACCCAGTTCGGTGAATCATTACTGCCTTTCATCGAGGCATCGCTGAAAAAAAATGAGCAACTGATTAATTTCATTGCTGATTATAAGCACGAAAAACGCGGGAAGGTCACTATCTATGGGCCATCGGGAATCATGTCTTACCTTGCCCGCCAGGTAATTCATGAGATCAAGGATATTGGCGATATCCGTATTAGCCTGAAAACCTACAACCTCGACAGGAATGAATTTTTCGAAGGGGTGACCTTTCCCGACGATTGCGACATTTTAATTACCTATGCCCAACCCAAAGATGAAAACCTGGTCGCCACCACCTTAACCAAATATTCTCTTACCGCTTTCGCCACCCCGGAATATATAAAAAAACACCCCATTAGCAAACCCGACGACCTTATTAATCACTCCTGCATTCTTATCGACTCAATGATAATTGATGACGCTAATATCTGGCGTTTTCGCGTGAATAATAGCGAGCAGGTTCTCGATTATAAAGTTTCGGGCAATTATATTTGCGACAACACCCAGACGGCGCTGGAGTTGGCCCGCAACCATCTGGGGATCGTCTTTGCGCCAAAAGAGAGTCTGGCACGGGAGATAGAAGAGGGGTCAATGGTGCCCTGTTTCATTCAGCAGGAGGAGTGGTGGCTGGATCTGGTGGCTATCTTCCGCAAACGTGACTATCAGCCGTGGCGGGTGCAGTTTGTACTGGATGGGGTATTGAATACGCTGCGTAAACAGATTGAGCAGACCCCCCGGGGGCGGTCTGCTCTCAAAGGTTAGAACAGGCCCAATGGCTTATCGGAGTAGCTGACCAGCAGGCATTTGGTCTGCTGGTAATGTTCCAGCATCATCTTGTGGGTTTCACGGCCAATGCCCGACTGCTTATATCCACCAAACGCGGCATGGGCCGGGTAAGCGTGATAACAGTTGGTCCACACGCGTCCGGCCTGGATCCCGCGTCCCATCTGATACGCCAGATTGCCGTTACGGCTCCAGACCCCCGCCCCCAGGCCATACTGCGAGTCGTTGGCCAGCTCCAGCGCCTCCTCCATGGTTTTGAAAGTGGTCACCGCCAGCACCGGGCCGAAGATCTCCTCCTGGAAGACGCGCATGTTGTTTTTGCCGGACAGAATGGTTGGCTCCAGGTAGTAACCCTCTTTCAGCTCGCCATCCAGCTGCTTACGCCGCCCGCCGGTTAAGATCTCAGCGCCTTCATTCTTACCGATATCAATGTAGTTGAGGATGGTTTCAAGCTGCCCGTGCGATACCTGGGCGCCCATCTGGGTAACGCTGTCCAGCGGGTTGCCGCTGCGGATCGCCTCCACGCGGCGGATGGCGCGCTCCATAAAGCGCTCGTAGATCGACTCCTGCACCAGCGCCCGGCTTGGGCAGGTGCAGACTTCGCCCTGGTTGAAGGCGAAAAGCGCAAACCCTTCCAGCGCCTTATCAAAAAAGGCATCCTCTTCATCCATTACGTCGGCGAAGAAGATGTTCGGGGATTTCCCGCCCAGCTCCAGCGTCACCGGAATGATGTTCTGGGTGGCGTACTGCATGATCTGCTGGCCCACTTCGGTGGAGCCGGTAAAGGCCACTTTGGCGATCTTTTTGGAGGTCGCCAGATACTCACCAATTTCGCCCCCGGCGCCGTTGACCACGTTCACCACCCCCGGCGGGAGCAGGTCGCCCACCACTTCCATCAGCAGCAGTATCGACAGTGGTGTTAAGCGCGCCGGTTTCAGTACCACGCAGTTCCCGGCGGCGAGCGCGGGGGCCATTTTCCAGGCCGCCATCAGCAGGGGGAAGTTCCACGGAATGATCTGCCCGACCACGCCCAGCGGCTCATGGAAGTGATAGGCGACAGTGTCTTTATCCACCTCGCTAATCCCGCCCTCCTGGGCACGAATACAGGAGGCGAAATAGCGGAAGTGGTCAATCGCCAGCGGCACGTCGGCGGCCATGGTTTCGCGGATCGGTTTGCCGTTGTCCCAGGTCTCAGCCGTGGCCAGCAGCTCCAGGTTCTGCTCCATGCGATCGGCAATCTTGAACAGGATCGCGGCGCGATCCTGCACCGAGGTGTGCGCCCATTTCTCTTTTATCTTGTGGGCAGCATCCAGCGCCAGATCGATATCGCGCTTGCCGGAGCTGGCGATTTCGCACAGCGGCTGGCCGGTGACCGGGGTGAGGTTCTGGTAATAATCGCCGTCGACCGGAGGAACCCAGTCGCCGCCGATAAAGTTGTCATAACGGGCTTTCAGTTTAAGGGGGAAACCATATTCGCCGGGCAGGATACGTGCTGAGGGAGGGTTATTCGTCATGACTGTCTCCTTGCGTGAAGTGTCCTTCAAAGGTAGACCGCGGCGGTGTTTTTTTCGCCAGCCATCGCTTGCTTTGCGAGCCTCTTCACGCATTACCTTACTTTACGTTTGGTTTTCCGCCCTGAGCCATACTTAAAGCGCACAACACTGGCAGAGGGAAGGTTAAATGCGGCTTTTTATCGGCTTCGACGTGGGCGGAACCCACATTAAACACGGCGTGATCGACGAGGACGGAAACGAACTCACCACCGATCAGTTTGATACGCCGGAGGATGAAGAGAGCTTTAAGCAGCAATGGCGCGAGGTGGTCGAGGCCTACCAGAACGAACACGAGATTGCCGCGATCGGGGTGAGCATCCCCGGCCACATCAATACCCATACCGGCGAAGCGGCGAAGGCTGGCGCGCTGGAGTATCTGGATAACGTCAACCTGTACGACCTCTTCGCAGAGCTGACCGACCTGCCGCTGGTGGCCGATAATGACGCCAGCTGCGCTGCCCTCGGCGAACGCTGGTGCGGCGCAGGACGAGAGTATGAGAATTTTGTCTGCATGACGCTTGGCACCGGCATTGGCGGCGGGATCGTACTCGGGGCGATCTCTATCGCGGCTCACACTATCGCGCCGGGGAGTTCGGGGTGATGCCGGTCGGTAAACATGGCGAAGGAATGCATGAGGTCGCCTCGGCCAAAGGGCTGATGGAGACCTGCCGGCCGGGCGCTGGGGGTCTCCGGGGATGATATGCCGAAAGGCGAAGAACTGTTCGAGCTGATGGAGAACGATCTGCACCTGCGCGAGGCGGTGGAAGAGTGGGCGTTGTTCCTCGCCCGCGGGGTCTACAGCGTCATCTCGATGTTCGATCCGCAGGTGGTTCTGATCGGCGGCGGTATCAGCGAGCAGGGAGAAAATTTATCGGCTACTCGATAAACACCTGCAAACCTTTGAAGAGTGGGAAGCGTTGCAGGTGCCCATCCTGCCCTGCCAGTTAGGGAACCAGGCGGGCAGGCTGGGCGCCGTATGGCTGGCGAAACAGAAGTTCGCCAGCAAAAAGGATTAACGCTGCTGGCGTCTCGTCGGCAAAGAGTAGCGCATCCCGCAGAAGGTGATCGTTACCGCGGCGGCGGGTAAAGCCAATGCGGTTGAAGTACTCGAGGATCTGGATCGCCAGCTTACGCCCGACGTTCAGCCGGTCGCGGAAATCTGCCGCGCAGGTGGAGCCGCGCTCGCGATCCAGCTCGCGGATAAGGTTGGCAAAGGTGACGATCCGATGGTGACGGTAATAACGGTCTTTGACGATGGCGGTGATCAGCCCCTGCTGCGCCGCATGCTTTAGCACCTGACGCATGGTTTGCTCGTCGGTGGCGGTTTCGCGAGCGAGGTCGCGCACCCACCAGGGTTCATCGCCAAACAGGGCGTCTGCTTTTTCCCACACGGCCTGCTGCGCCGGGGTAAAGCCCGCTTTATGATCCGGCAGATGCAGCCAGCCGTGGTAGCTGTGCAGCTCGCCGCTCTCGCGCATCCGCTCGATCAGCTGCAGAACCAGGGCCTCGTCCTCCATCGGCAGCGCCATACGACGCAGGCGTTCCGTCCGGGGCCAGGTTCATCCTGATGCTGGCTGATGGTAGGTCGTCAGCACCTCCAGAATTTTACGCTGCCAGCGCGCCGCGACAGCGGTGTTTAACAGGCTGGAACCGGGCCTGGATAAACTCCGGCTGTTGGGTCAAACTGACGCAGCCCCTCGCCGCTCAGCTGGCGTGCCCAGCCGAACGCATCCAGATTGACCGCCCCGCGCTCCAGATGCACCCGCAGTGCGGTGTGGTCATCTTCTGCCGTGCCAGCATCGCCAGCCATTGAAGGTATTCTGGTTTACGCTTCCCGCGACGCGGCGGATTGAGGGTCACCACCCGCGCCCCGGCCAGGGTCGCACGGGCAGAAATATCGCGCAGCACCAGCCGATCGTTGTCGGCCAGCCACAGCGGAGAATCGAAGGACCAGCTCCGCCAGCGTTCCTTCCAGCAGCGAAACGCGGCCGGTAACATGGCTGGCGGCATGGTGAATATGCAGCGGCTGCCACTGCGCCAGCGGCACATCGCCTTGCAGGGTGACGATCACCCGCGTTGTCGGCTCCGGCGGCGCGTCGGCCAGCAGCCAGTCCCCGCGGTTCAGCGCCGCTTTTTCCGTGTCGCCCACCAGGTTGAGGGCGATGCGTTGCCCGGCATGGGCCTGCTCAACAGGCTGGTTTTGCGCATGCAGCCCACGAATACGCACCGGTTTGTTAACCCCGGTCAGCCACAGGTTATCGCCCACCCGCACTTCGCCCGACAGCGCCGTACCGGTGACCACCAGTCCGGCCCCTTTTACGGTAAAGGCGCGGTCGATGGCCAGACGGAAGCGATGGTGTTCTGCGTGGGCGCGGGCCGGGAGCTGTTGCAGATGGGCGCGCAGGGCATCTATTCCCCGCCCCTCGGTGGCAACGGTGACAAACAGCGTCGCATCGGCAAAGCCATACTCCCGCAGGGTGGCGAGCACCTCTTCGCGCACCGCCTCCACCCGGTCGTCGTCAACGCGATCGGCTTTGGTCAGGGCTACCGTCAGCTGCGGGTTGCCGGTCAGCTGGAGGATTTGCAGGTGCTCGCGCGTCTGCGCCATCACCCCGTCATCACAGGCCACCACCAGCAGGGCATGGTCGATCCCGCCGACACCCGCCAGCATGTTGGACAAAAACTTTTCGTGCCCGGGGACGTCGATAAATCCCAGTACCCGGCCATCCGGCTGCGGCCAGTAGGCATAACCCAGATCGATGGTCATGCCGCGCTTTTTCTCTTCCGGCAGACGGTCGGCATTGACGCCGGTGATCGCCTGCAGCAGGGTGGTTTTGCCGTGGTCAACATGACCGGCGGTGGCAATAATCATTTCAGCAACATCTCCAGAAACTGTGCTTCATTTTCCAGACAGCGTAAATCCAGCCACAAACGTCCGTCCTTTATCCGACCCAGTACCGGCACGGGCAGGGCTCGCCAGCGTAACGCCAGCGCCTCCAGCTGCGCGCCGCGCCCGTCGCGTGGGGCGAAGGTCAGGGCGGCTCCCGGAAGGCGGTCCACCGGCAGCGAACCGCTGCCAGGCTGTGACAGGCACTCTTCCACGCGAACCTCAAAATCAGGGTAGTGCGGCGCGACCTGCGCCAGCAGGCGCTCCCCCTGACGATGGATCGCGGCGGCGTCGCGGCTCAACAGGCGCAACGTCGGTAAGCGTTCGGCCAGCGTCTCCGGGTGGAGATAGAGGCGTAAAGTGGCCTCCAGCGCGGCGAGGGTCATTTTATCCGCGCGCAGGGCGCGTTTCAGTGGGTGCCGTTGCAATCTGGCAATCAGGTCGCGTTTACCGACGATGATCCCGGCCTGCGGGCCACCCAACAGTTTGTCGCCCGAGAAGCTTACCAGACTGACACCGGCGGCAATTAACGCCTGCGGCATCGGCTCTTTCGGCAGGCCATAGCGGCTGAGATCCACCAGCGAACCGCTGCCCAGATCGACGACGACCGGCACGCCCCTCTCCTGCCCGATGCGTACCAGTCCGGCCTCGTCAACGGCATGGGTAAAGCCTTCGATCTGGTAATTACTGGTGTGGACCTTCATCAGCAGGGCGGTATTGTCATTGATCGCCGCCGCGTAATCCCGGTCGTGGGTGCGGTTGGTGGTGCCCACTTCCCGCAGCTGGCACCCGGCCTGCGCCATCACGTCGGGAATGCGAAACGCCCCGCCGATCTCCACCAGTTCGCCGCGGGAGACCACCACCTCTTTACCGCTGGCGGTCGCGGCCAGCATCAGCAGTACCGCCGCGGCATTGTTATTCACAATGCAGGCATCTTCCGCACCGGTGAGCTGGCACAGCAGCGCCGCCAGCGGCCGATCGCGATGGCCGCGCCCGGCGCCGTCAAGATCGTACTCCAGGGTAACCGGCGTCTGCATCGCATGGGTTACCGCCTCTACCGCCTCCTGAGCCAGCAGCGCGCGGCCCAGATTGGTATGCAGTACCGTGCCCGTCAGGTTTATGACCGGCCGCAGACCCGGGGCGTCAGCCATTGCCAGCCGTTTTTCGGTCTCCTGCGCCCAGTCATCACACCAGGCCGGCAGACGGTTGTCTGCGCGGATCCCGGCGCGGGCTTCATCCTGCAACAGGCGTAAGGTATCCACCGTTCGGCTGTGGCCAAACCGGGCAATAACAGCGGTAAGACGGGCGTCGCGAAGCAGACGATCGGTCGCGGAAGTTGGCTATAAAGAGCGTGCTGAGTAGTCATGAAAGCGCCTGACGGTTGGGTATCTTCCCCCCTCCCGACGGGAGAGGGAGTCAATGTCAGGGCGATTGTACCGCGTCCGTCAAGGAAGTGTTATCGACGACATCAAGCCTTTGGCGGTTCGGTGCGGGCGAAGCTTTCACGCTGGAACAGGGTTTCCGCCAGTTTGACCAGCAGCGGGCGATCAACGCACCAGCCCGGCGAGACGCGACGGAAATTGAGATAGCCGATAGCGCAGGCAATGGCGATGGTCGCCAGGTTAACGCTGTCGGTGGCAATTTTTCCTTCACGGATCAGCGCCTCACAGTGATCCAGACTGCGGGTGATTTTCTCGCGCTGACGCAGCAGCTCGGTCTCAGACTGCTGTGCCGCCGGGCGCGCCTGCTCGCGCACTGAAGCCAGCGCGGCATCCATGATCCCGTCCGCCAGCGCCTCGATTTGCCGGATAACCAACGCGGCTTTTGGCTCGTGGGGGATCATCGCCGGGGCAATATCCAGCAACTCGATATAGCTGGCAATGATGGGCGAGTCGAACCAATGCTCCCCGTCATCGGTCACCAGCGCCGGGACTTTGCCCAGCGGATTGTAGTGCGCGACACCGTTTTCAGCCTGATAGGGTTGTTCATTCACAAATTCAAAAGTGATGCCTTTCTCCAGCAGGAGAATGGAGATTTTACGCACGAAAGGACTGGTATAACTGCCGATGAGTTTCATTGCCTGCTCCTTGTTCGCCAACAAAAGGATAAGTATGGCCCAGGCAAAGAAAAAAGGCAGGCTCTGCGTATTCCAGACCTGCCTTTAAGGGATTAATGGTCGAGATAGAGGTAGTGCATCCAGCTGGTCATCCGCAGCAGGACTTTACGCATTACCGACACGTGCGAGAAGTGGTCGGAATAAACCGCAACCTGGGCGTAAATGCCGTCAGGCAACGCGTCCACGTCGGCGTTTGGATCCAGCTCGATGGTGCCCAGCACGCCATCGGTGCCCGGAATTACCGTCAGAGATTGCAGTACCCCCTGTGCCTGGTAAGAGCCGCCCGGCACGACCGGCAGAATGCTGGTGAGCTTACCGGAGAAGACCTGCCCTGGCAGGGCATTGAACACCACTTCGGCCTCGTCACCAGGCTTCAGACGCAGTAATGAGTTCTGGCGGAACTGCGCCACGATCTGGCGTTTCTGCTCAGGGATAAACACCATCACCGGGCGCAGCGGCAGAGAGGCCGCGTAGGTTCCCGGGCGAATCAGCACCTGGGTAACATAGCCGTTGCTGGGCGCACGGATAACGGTTTGATCCAGGTTATAGGTGGCTTCGGTCAACTGGGCGCGCAGCGAGGCAATCTGCGACTGCTCACCGTTAGACATGCTGTCTAACTGGCTCTGAATCTGGGTTTGTTCCGCGACAGAGCCTTTCACCATGGCGTCCTGCGCCAGGTAGTTTTGTCGCGCATTATCGATATCGCTCTCAGAGAAGGGATTCACCTTCGCCTGGCTGCCTTTCAAATAACGCTGATAGTCTTTGTACAGACGATCGCGCTCAGCAGAGACGCGGGTGGTATTCGATTGTGCTTCCGAAAGTTGCGCTTTCAGCACCTTTATATTGTGCGTCGCGGTGACCAGGTCAGCCTTCAGACGATCGACACGTGCCTGATATCGGGTCGGATCGATTTTAAATAATACTTCGCCCTTTTTAATTAGCTGGTTATTTTTATCCGTCACTTCACTCACCACCCCTGTGACCTGCGGGGTAATGGGAATAGAAATAACCGCTTTCTGCGCCGTAAAGGTATACGGGTGGTTATAGTTCATTAATAAAATAAGCCCGGCCACAATAAACACACCGGCCTAGCGTCGCGGTCGCTAAGGTCCATTGGTTTACCGGAATACGAAATATTTTAAAAATGGTCCATGCAAAGGCGACATAGGTCAAAATGATCAACAGATCCATGATTAGTGCTCCAGCGTGTTCTTATCAGCAGTGGGGGGCACTGCAGCCAGTTTTTGTTCCAGATCGGCGACGCGCTTTGTAAGCGCATCAACGTCGGGATGGCGTTCTGGCGGCTGAATATGGTTCTGCATTCCCCAGCCACGCTCTGGCTGGTAGAGGGTGGCCCAAATCCACAGAAACGGCCAGATAGCATGGAGCGTAAACAGGCTTATCCATCCCGCCGTATGGATCGCATCGGCATGCGGATGGTTGCGCTTTTTGGCAATATTGTAAGGAATATCATGGATGGCGATGATTCCATAAAAAAGAACCAGGAAGACAAAAATCAACACACCCAGTGCAAAAATAGTTGAGAAACATATTTGCCTCACTCAGTAAATCGCAAACGCATAAAAATAATTAAATGGTAAGCAGCCAAATTAATTTATGATTAAGCACACGAAGATGTACTAACTATTTCAGAGCCGGGGAATATGATTTTTCCTTATATCTCCATGCAAGTTTATAAGCGTGTCAAAATATAGCCTGAAGAATAATAGCGTTCTGTTTACAAAATGAGCTTAAACTAGCCTGGCATTTTTGCCATAACACATATTGATGCTCTTTTTTGGACAATACGTGTTGCTGACTTACATCCTGGCGTTGATGGGTGAAACAGATGTTGCAGTCGATCACATCCAGAGAATTCTGCATAAAAATATTTTTGTGGTTTTGATCACACTCCAGAAACAAACTCACGACAACAAAATGTGATTTGATTCACATTTTATGGGTCAAACTGCCGTTTTAACGGTCGTTGTATTTTTTTTACACTTCAATTTTGTGACGCACATCACTTCAATCGTGGCTGCACCCCCTGCATTTACGTGATTCAGATCACATAAATTTTGCCTGTCTGGACAGTTAAACCATTAAGTGCCAAATTTCACGTCAACAGAACAGGTTGGGCAACCTCTGCCACCACATTAACAACAAACCTCGGGCTTAAGGCCTGCATCAACAGAAGAAGGGGTGTTTTATGTCATCCGATTTCAAGATCAAAGTACAAAGCTTTGGTCGATTCCTTAGCAACATGGTGATGCCAAATATCGGCGCGTTTATCGCGTGGGGTATCATCACTGCGTTATTTATTCCGACAGGGTGGTTGCCTAACGAAACGCTGGCGAAACTTGTTGGCCCGATGATCACCTATCTGCTGCCGCTGCTCATCGGTTATACCGGTGGTCGTCTGGTGGGCGGTGACCGTGGCGGTGTGGTCGGCGCGATCACCACCATGGGCGTTATCGTCGGTGCGGATATGCCAATGTTCCTCGGCGCAATGATTGCCGGTCCTCTGGGCGGCTGGGCCATTAAGAAGTTCGACGTCTGGGTTGATGGCAAAATCAAATCCGGCTTCGAAATGCTGGTGAACAACTTCTCTGCCGGCATCATCGGGATGATCCTGGCTATTCTGGCGTTCCTCGGCATTGGCCCGGCAGTTGAAGTGCTCTCCAAACTGCTGGCAGCGGGCGTTAACTTCATGGTTGCCCACGACATGCTGCCGCTGGCGTCCATTTTTGTTGAACCGGCGAAAATCCTGTTCCTCAACAACGCCATCAACCACGGTATCTTCTCACCGCTGGGTATTCAGCAGTCTCACGACCTCGGCAAATCCATCTTCTTCCTGATCGAAGCGAACCCGGGTCCGGGTATGGGTGTTCTGCTGGCGTACATGTTCTTTGGTCGCGGTAGCGCTAAGCAGTCTGCTGGCGGTGCGGCTATCATCCACTTTCTCGGCGGTATCCACGAAATTTACTTCCCGTACGTGCTGATGAACCCACGTCTGATCCTGGCCGTTATCCTCGGCGGTATGACTGGCGTGTTCACTCTGAGCGTGTTGGGCGGTGGTCTGGTCTCCCCTGCTTCCCCAGGTTCTATCCTGGCGGTACTGGCGATGACCCCGAAAGGTGCCTACTTCGCTAACATCGCAGCGATCTGTGCGGCCATGGCGGTCTCCTTCGTGGTGTCGGCTATCCTGCTGAAAACCAGCAAAGTGAAAGAAGAAGACGATATCGAAGCGGCTACCCGTCGTATGCAGGACATGAAATCTCAGTCTAAAGGTGTTGCTGCAACGCCGCTGGCTGCGGGTGATGTGTCTAACGACCTGAGCCACGTGCGTAAAATCATCGTCGCCTGTGATGCCGGCATGGGTTCCAGCGCCATGGGTGCAGGCGTACTGCGTAAGAAAGTGGCGGATGCCGGTCTGTCGCAGATCTCCGTTACCAACAGCGCCATTAACAGCCTGCCGGCGGATGTTGACCTGGTCATCACCCACCGCGACCTGACCGAGCGTGCGATGCGCCAGGTTCCGCAGGCGCAGCATATTTCGCTGACCAACTTCCTCGACAGCGGCCTGTACACCAATCTGACCGAACGTCTGGTTGCGGCACAGCGTCATGAAGATAACGAAGTCAAAGTGCGTACCAGCCTGCAGGACAGCTTCGACGAGAGCAACAGTCACCTGTTCCGTCTGGGTGCGGAGAACATCTTCCTTGGCCGTACCGCGAGCCATAAAGAAGAAGCGATTCGCTTTGCCGGTGAGCAGCTGGTAAAAGGCGGCTACGTACAGCCAGAATATGTTCAGGCGATGCTGGATCGTGAAAAACTGACGCCAACCTACCTGGGCGAATCCATTGCGGTGCCGCACGGTACGGTTGAAGCGAAAGATCGCGTCCTGAAAACTGGCGTGGTGTTCTGTCAGTATCCGGCAGGCGTGCGCTTCGGTGAAGAAGAAGATGACATTGCCCGTCTGGTGATTGGTATCGCGGCTCGCAACAACGAGCACATTCAGGTGATTACCAGCCTGACCAATGCGCTGGACGATGAGACCGTGATCGAACGTCTGGCAAACACCACCAGCGTCGAAGAGTCCTGGCGCTGCTGAACAAGTAAGTCTTTCCCTTCCCTCTCCCCGTTGGGGAGAGGGCTAGGGTGAGGGGAAATTCGCGTGGTTCCTCACCCCAGCCCTCTCGGGTAACAACATTGATGAAGGTTAATACGATGAAAGCATTACATTTCGGCGCAGGTAATATCGGTCGTGGTTTTATCGGCAAACTGCTGGCAGACGCGGGCATTACGCTGACATTTGCGGATGTGAATCAGACGGTACTGGACGCCCTGAATGCGCGTCATAGCTATCAGGTGCATGTCGTAGGTGAAAACGAACAGGTCGAAACCGTGACCGGCGTGAATGCGGTCAGCAGCATTGGCGACGATGTTATCGACCTGATTGCCAGCGTTGACCTGGTGACCACCGCGGTCGGTCCGGTGGTGCTGGAGCGTATCGCCCCGTCCGTCGCCAAAGGGCTGGCAAAGCGTAAGGCCCAGGGTAACGATGCCCCACTGAACATCATCGCCTGTGAGAACATGGTGCGCGGCACCACCCAGCTGAAAGGTCATGTGATGGCGGCTGTGGCTGATGAAGATAAAGCCTGGGTTGAAGAGCACGTCGGCTTTGTGGATTCTGCCGTTTGACCGCATCGTTCCGCCGTCAGCGTCGGCCACCCATGACCCGCTGGAAGTGACCGTGGAAACCTTCAGCGAGTGGATCGTCGATAAAACCCAGTTCAAAGGCGCGCTGCCTGAGATCGCGGGCATGGAATTAACTGATAACCTGATGGCATTTGTCGAACGTAAGCTCTTCACGCTGAACACCGGGCATGCTATAACCGCCTACCTCGGTAAGTTAGCCGGTCATCAGACCATTCGTGACGCTATTCTCGATGAGAACGTTCGCGCCGTGGTAAAAGGTGCAATGGACGAGAGCGGCGCGGTATTGATTAAACGCTACGGTTTTGATGCCGATAAGCACGCGGCATATATTCAGAAAATCCTCGGTCGTTTTGAAAACCCGTATCTGAAAGATGACGTTGAGCGTGTAGGCCGTCAGCCGCTGCGCAAGCTGAGTGCGGGCGATCGTCTGATCAAGCCGCTGCTCGGCACCCTGGAATATGACCTGCCACACACCAGTCTGGTCAAAGGCATTGCCGCCGCGATGCACTACCGCAGCGAAGAAGATCCGCAGGCGCAGGAGCTGGCGCAACTGATTGACGAGCAAGGTCCACAGGCCGCGCTGGCGCAGGTATCCGGTCTGGATGCCAACAGCGATGTGGTTGTGGAGGCGGTTAACGTATATAACGCAACCAAATGATGCAGGAACTGGCGCAGGTCATCCTGCGCCCGGAATATAGATTGTCAGATATGCAGGCAATAATGGAACAAACCCAGGCCTTTGAAAACCGTGTGCTGGAGCGTCTGAATACTGGCAAAACCGTTCGAAGTTTCCTGATATCCGCCGTCGAGTTGCTAACCGAGGCGGTGAATATCCTGGTGCTTCAGGTTTTTCGCAAAGACGACTACGCGGTGAAATACGCAGTTGAACCGTTGCTTGACGGTGACGGCCCCTTGGGCGATTTATCCGTGCGTCTGAAACTGATCTATGGCCTGGGCGTTATCAGCCGTCATGAGTATGAAGACGCCGAACTGCTGATGGCGCTGCGTGAAGAGCTGAACCACGATGGCAACGAGTATGCGTTCACCGACGACGAGATCCTCGGCCCGCTCGGCGAGTTACATTGCGTGACCGCCCTGCCCCCGACGCCGCATTTTGATACCAGCGACCCGGAGCTGTACGCGATGCAGAAGCAGCGTTACCAGCAGATCGTTCGCTCCACGATGGTTCTTTCCCTGACTGAGCTGATTTCCCGAATCAGCTTAAAAAAAGCGTTTCAGAAGTAAGCCTGCGCACATTGGTGTATCCTTCCCTGTAATCTCCCCTGTTTTTAGAGCTATTTGTGATGAAAGAAGTCGAAAAGAATGAAATTAAGCGCCTGAGCGACCGCCTGGATCTGATCCGCCACCAGCAGGCCAGCCTCTCCCTGGTTGATGCCGCCGAGAAATACGCCGAGCTGGAAAAAGAGAAAGCGACGCTGGAAACGGAAATCGAACGCCTGCGTGGCGTAAAAGAGCAGAAGCTGAGTAAAGAAGCCCAGAAGCTCTCTAAACTGCCTTTCCGCCGCGCTATTACCAAGAAAGAGCAGGCCGACATGGGCAAGCTGAAGAAAAGCGTGCGCGGCCTGATCGTCGTCCACCCAATGACCGAGCTGGGCCGTGAAATGGGCCTGAAAGAGATGACGGGCTTCAGCAAGACTGAGTTCTGATTTTTAGCCGGGTGGCGCTACGCTGACCCGGCTTACCGCTCTCCTTCCCTTCAAAATTGGCCCAACCAATTCCGCAACCAACCCTCCCTTGGTTCACATTTCCATAATCTTTGCTCACAAACACATTGCCGACCAATAACATTTGGTTAACCATTTGTTGTCATTAACCCTACATCACACTATTGGCAGGACCACTTTTACACATATTGTGACGCCGAGATGAGCACAGACTCACCGCATCGCAATAGGTGTGGTCCTCGGGAGACCTGCAATGAGCCTCTGGCAACAAAACTACGATCCGGCAGGAAATATCTGGCTATCAAGCCTGATCGCCTCGCTACCTATCCTGTTCTTCTTCTTTGCGCTGATTAAGCTCAAGCTGAAGGGATACCTTGCCGCGACGTACACCGTTGCCATCGCCCTGATGGTGGCGCTGTTCTTCTACAAAATGCCGGTGGATCGCGCGCTGGCGTCTGTCATCTATGGCTTCTTCTACGGCCTGTGGCCGATTGCGTGGATCATCATCGCCGCGGTCTTCGTCTATAAAATCTCGGTGAAAACCGGGCAGTTCGACATCATTCGCTCATCGATACTGTCGATTACCCCTGACCAGCGCCTGCAGATGCTCATCGTCGGCTTCTCTTTCGGGGCCTTCCTGGAAGGGGCGGCCGGATTTGGCGCCCCGGTGGCAATCACCGCCGCGCTGCTGGTCGGGCTGGGCTTTAACCCCCTGTATGCCGCCGGTCTGTGTCTGATCGTCAACACCGCGCCGGTGGCCTTTGGCGCGATGGGCATTCCGATTCTGGTTGCCGGACAGGTGACCGGCCTGGACAGCTTTGAGATTGGCCAGATGGTGGGCCGTCAGTTGCCGTTCCTGACCATTATCGTGCTGTTCTGGATCATGGCGATAATGGACGGCTGGCGCGGCGTGAAGGAAACCTGGCCTGCAGTGATGGTGGCGGGCGGCTCTTTCGCTATCGCCCAGTATCTGAGTTCCAACTTCCTCGGCCCGGAACTGCCGGACATTATCTCTTCGCTGGTCTCTTTGGTCTGCCTGACGCTGTTCCTCAAACGGTGGCAGCCGGTGCGGATCTTCCGCTTTGCCGATATGGGTGCCTCGCAGGTCGATATGACGCTGGCCCGCACCCGCTACACCCCAGGACAGATTATACGTGCCTGGTCACCGTTCCTGTTCCTGACCGCCACAGTAACCCTGTGGAGCGTACCGCCCTTTAAAGCCCTGTTTGCCCCGAACGGTGCGCTGTACGACATGGTGGTCAATATTTCGGTGCCGTTCCTCGATAAAATGGTCGCCCGTATGCCACCCGTGGTGCATGACGCCACGCCGTATGCAGCGGTGTTTAAATTCGACTGGTTCTCCGCAACCGGTACGGCCATCCTGTTTGCCGCTATCCTTTCCATTGTGTGGCTGCGCATGAAGCCTGCCGCCGCGGTGCAGACGTTTGCCAGTACGCTGAAAGAGCTGGCGCTGCCGATTTACTCCATCGGTATGGTGCTGGCCTTTGCGTTTATCTCCAACTACTCTGGCCTGTCGTCAACGCTGGCCCTGGCCCTGGCGCATACCGGCTCCGCGTTCACCTTCTTCTCGCCGTTCCTCGGCTGGCTGGGGGTGTTCCTGACCGGGTCAGATACCTCGTCTAACGCCCTGTTTGCGGCCCTGCAGGCGACAGCCGCGCAGCAGATTGGCGTCTCGGACGTGCTGCTGGTCGCCGCTAACACCACCGGTGGCGTGACCGGCAAGATGATCTCGCCGCAGTCCATTGCTATCGCCTGTGCGGCGGTAGGCCTGGTGGGCAAAGAGTCGGATCTGTTCCGCTTTACCGTTAAACACAGCCTGATATTTACCTGCATGGTGGGGGTGATCACCACGTTGCAGGCTTACGTCTTAACCTGGATGATCCCATGATAGTGATGCCCAGACGCCTGTCCGACGAGATTGCTTCTCGCGTGCGGGCGCTGATTGAAGAACAACAGCTGGAGGCGGGCATGAAGTTGCCCGCCGAGCGCCAGCTTGCCGCCCAGCTTGGTGTGTCGCGCAACTCGCTGCGCGAAGCCCTGGCGACGCTGGTCAGTGAAGGGGTACTGCTGAGCCGTCGCGGCGGGCGGGACCTTTGTGCGCTGGCAGCATGAGGAGTGGTCAGAACAGGCGATTGTCCAGCCGTTGAAAACGCTGATGGAAAACGACCCTGACTACAGCTTCGATATTCTCGAAGCGCGTCATGCCATTGAGACCAGTACCGCCTGGCATGCCGCCATGCGCGCCACACCAGCGGATAAAGAGAAGTTAAAAGCCTGCTTCGAGGCGACCCACAGCAGCGATCCCGATATCGCCTCGCAGGCCGATGTGCGTTTTCATCTGGCGATTGCTGAAGCCTCGCACAACGTGGTGCTGCTCCAGACCATGCGCGGTTTTTTCGATCTGCTGCAAACCTCTGTTAAGCAGAGCCGCCAGCGGATGTACCAGGTGCCGCCGGTATTTGCCCGGCTAACTGAGCAGCATCAGGCTGTTCTCGACGCCATTCTTGCTGGCGATGCCGAAGCTGCCCGTCAGGCGATGATGGCGCATCTGGGCTTCGTGCATACCACCATTAAACGATTCGATGAAGATCAGGCCCGACAGGCGCGTATTACCCGTCTGCCTGGCGACAACGATATTTCCAGGGAGAACAAAGCATGATCATTTCTGCAGCCAGTGACTATCGCGCCGCCGCGCAGCGCATCCTGCCCCCGTTCCTGTTCCACTATATTGATGGCGGGGCCTACTCTGAATATACCCTGCGCCGCAACGTGGAAGACCTGTCGCAGGTGGCCCTGCGCCAGCGGCGTCCTGAAGAATATGGTCTGACCTGAGCCTTGAGACGAGGCTGTTCAACGAAACGCTCTCTATGCCGGTAGCCCTTGCCCCCGTCGGCCTGTGCGGCATGTACGCCCGCCGGGGTGAAGTGCAGGCCGCAGCGGCCGCCGACGCCAAAGGCATTCCTTTTACCCTCTCCACCGTCTCGGTCTGCCCGATTGAAGAGGTGGCCCCGACCATTAAGCGTCCAATGTGGTTCCAGCTCTACGTTCTGCGCGATCGCGGCTTTATGCGTAATGCCCTGGAGCGGGCAAAAGCGGCGGGCTGTTCCACCCTGGTGTTTACCGTTGATATGCCCACCCCCGGCGCGCGCTATCGCGATGCGCACTCCGGATGAGCGGTGCGAATGCCGCGCTGCGTCGTTACTGGCAGGCAGTGACCCATCCGCAGTGGGCGTGGGATGTGGGTGTGAACGGCGTCCGCACGATCTGGGCAATATCTCCACCTATCTGGGCAAACCGACAGGGCTGGAAGATTACATTGGCTGGCTGGCGAATAACTTTGATCCGTCCATCTCGTGGAAAGACCTGGAGTGGATCCGGGAGTTCTGGGATGGCCCGATGGTGATCAAAGGGATCCTCGATCCAGAAGATGCCCGCGATGCGGTGCGCTTTGGTGCCGACGGTATCGTGGTGTCGAACCACGGCGGCCGCCAGCTGGACGGCGTGCTCTCCTCTGCCCGCGCCCTGCCCGCCATTGCCGATGCGGTTAAAGGCGATATCGCGATTCTGGCGGACTCCGGGATCCGCAACGGTCTGGACGTGGTGCGCATGATTGCCCTCGGCGCCGACACCGTCCTGCTGGGGCGGGCCTATCTCTACGCGCTGGCGACGCACGGCCAGGCAGGCGTAGCGAATCTGCTTAACCTGATCGAGAAGGAGATGAGAGTGGCCATGACGCTGACCGGGGCGAAGTCTATCCGTGACATCAGCAAAGAGATGCTGGTGCAGGAGTTGAGTCAGATCCCTGCCGGGCTGGCACCGCTGGCGCAGGGGAACGCGGCGTAGGTACGGGTCTGATCTCCTCATCCCAGCCCCCTCTCTCAAGGGAGAGGGTACTTTCTCTTTGGCAGAGGGTTAGGGTGAGTGAAAAATTCTGCTATTCTGCCCCCGCTATTCAAGGGGGCAGCATGCTTAATATCGTTCTATTCGAACCAGAAATTCCACCTAATACCGGCAACATCATTCGCCTGTGCGCCAATACCGGATTCCGTCTGCATATCATCGAACCGATGGGCTTTACGTGGGACGACAAACGCCTGCGCCGTGCAGGGCTGGATTATCACGAATTCACCGCCGTGGTTCGCCATCAGGATCTGGCCGCATTCATGCAAACGGAAAACCCGGAACGGATCTTTGCCCTCACCACCAAAGGTACGCCTGCGCACAGCGCGGTGAGCTATCAGGAGGGGGACTATCTGCTGTTTGGCCCGGAAACGCGCGGCCTGCCGGCCAGCATTCTTGATGCCCTGCCTGCTGAACAAAAAATCCGTATTCCGATGATGCCGGACAGCCGCAGCATGAACCTGTCAAATGCGGTGTCGGTAGTGGTCTATGAAGCCTGGCGCCAGCTGGGGTACGCCGGAGCAATACTCAGGTAGGCCCGGTAAGCGTAGCGCCCCCGGGCATTTACTCAGATCCCGTCGCCATACTCAAAGGTATGGTGACCGTTGAAGAACTGATCCATATCCATCGCTGGTTTATCGCTGTCCGGCCTGCCGACGATACGCGCCGGAACGCCTGCGGCGGTGGTATGCGGTGGTACAGGTTGCAACACCACTGAACCGGCGCCAATTTTCGCGCCGCGTCCGACTTCGATATTGCCGAGGATCTTCGCCCCCGCGCCAATCATCACCCCTTCACGGATTTTCGGGTGGCGATCGCCGCTGGTTTTGCCGGTCCCGCCCAGCGTCACGGATTGCAGGATCGAGACGTCGTTTTCAATAACCGCCGTTTCACCCACCACAATGCCGGTGGCATGGTCGAGCATGATCCCGCGGCCAATCTTCGCCGCCGGGTGGATATCCACCTGGAAGCTCACCGAGACCTGATTTTGCAGGAAAATCGCCAGCGCGCGACGGCCTTCGTTCCACAGCCAGTGGCCGATACGGTAGGACTGCAGGGCGTGAAAACCTTTCAGATAGAGCAGCGGCGTGGAGTATTTATCCACCGCCGGGTCGCGATTGCGTACCGCCTGGATATCACAGGCAGCTGAGGCGATCATCTCCGGGTCGGCCGCATAGGCCTCTTCCACCACTTCGCGGATGGCGATAGCGGGCATGATCGGTGATGCCAGTTTGTTGGCAAGCATATAGCTCAGCGCGCTGCCGAGGTTTTCGTGCTTGAGTAGCGTTGCATGGTAAAAACTGGCGAGCATCGGCTCACAGTCGGCCAAAGCACGGGCTTCGGCTTTAATATTGTTCCAGACGATATCCAGTTCTTCACACGGCATTGCTTGCTCCAGACGTAATGATAATGACCGGCCAGTTCTTCGCCAGCCGGGTCATTCAGGTGATAATGCTTTCCTGCGGTTAACTGCTGCTACGCTCGTCCTTGCGTGCACGACCTAATAAAGTCAATGCTGCCTCGCGCGCATTTTTTCCGCAATACAATACCTGATAAATTTCCTCGGTTATTGGCATTTCGACACCAAAGCGGTGTGCCAACTCGCGGACTTCTTTGGTATTGCGATAGCCTTCCACCACCTGACCGATCTTCTCCTGCGCGCCGATGACATCCATGCCCTGTCCGAGCATCATGCCAAAGCGACGGTTACGAGACTGGTTGTCGGTACAGGTCAGCACCAGATCGCCTAACCCTGCCATCCCCATAAAGGTGGCGGGATCGGCACCCAGCGCTGCGCCCAGACGGGACATTTCGGTCAGACCACGGGTGATCAGCGCCGTACGCGCGTTCGCGCCGAAGCCGATACCGTCGGACATGCCCGCGCCGATCGCGATAACGTTCTTCACTGCACCACCCAGCTGAACGCCGATAAAATCGGGGGTTGCTGTAGACGCGGAAGCTTTTACCGCAGTGCAGGAGCTGCTGCAGATCCTCAGCAAACGTCTCATCGGTTGAGGCCAGCGAGATCGCCGTCGGCAGTCCTGCCGCCAATTCCTTCGCAAAGGTCGGGCCGGAGATCACCGCCAGTGGGATAGCATCACCCAGCGCTTCGCGGGCGACATCCTGCAGCAGTCGGCCGGTCTCGGCTTCCAGCCCTTTGGTCGCCCAGACCACGCGGGCATCATCACGCATCAGCGGTTTAATCTGTCGCAGCACCTGACCAAACACGTGGCTCGGTACAACGATCAGAATATTGCGGCTCGCAGCCAGCGCTGTCGCCAGGTCGCTTTCAAGATGCAGTGAGTCAGGGAAAGGCACATCGGGGAGGAACGCAACGTTGCAGCGATCGGCTTCTAACGTCGCGATATGTTCAGGATTGTGGCCCCAGAGAACCACTTCGTGACCATTTCTTGCCAGGGTAATAGCAAGAGCGGTGCCGTAAGAGCCGGCACCGATCACAGTCATTGACGCATTGACAGTACTCATCAGGCATCCTGATGTTGTTCAGTACCTTCGCCAGCTTGCTGCTGCAGATAGTTCATGAACAGCGCATCGAAGTTCACCGGCGCAAGGTTCAGTTGCGGGAACGTACCACGGGAAACCAGGCTGGTGATGCATTCGCGGGCATACGGGAACAGGATGTTCGGGCCAGTATGCACCCAGGCAATGCGCCATCTGATTACCTTCGATGCCGCCGATGGAGAAGATGCCGCCCTGCTGTACTTCGCACAGGAATGCAGTCTCTTCGCCCAGAGAAGCGGTTACGGTAACACGCAGTACGACTTCATACACATCTTCCGCCAGTTGGGTGGAAGCAGTATCCAGATCAAGTTTAACCTCTGGCTGCCAGTCTTTCTGGAAAACATGTGGCGCATTTGGTGCTTCGTAGGAGACGTCTTTGGTGTAAATGCGCTGGATCTGGAAGTCATCTCGGTGTTGTTTTGTTCTGACATGGAAATACCTTTTTATTGTCCTAAAACGCCTTAGCGCAGCAGGGGATCAAGTCCACCACGCGCGGTCAAGCGCATACAAGTCATCACAGCCGCCAATGTGCTGCGCATCGATAAAATCTGCGGAACTGTCGTCCGGCCCACTACGTTTAATCATCTCTTTCGCGTTTCGCAGCGTCGCCATCAATAGGCAGTTCCTGGAAGGCAACGCTTTGCTGTCCAGCAGCGCTTTCGCGCGAATGGCAGAACGGGCAGGTCGCTTTGGTATAGATCTCGATATTGGCCATGTTCAGACTCCTGTTTACTTACCACGAACCAGAGGCAGGTTTTCACCGCTCCAGCCAGAGATGCCGTCTTTCAGGACAGTGACGTTTGCAAAGCCTGCTTTGACGAGGGTATTTGCTGGCTCGTTTGCCTGCATCCCGGTACCATCAACGACAATAATGGGTTTGTCTTTATGCTTTTCCAGTTCGCCAAGGTTATTGGCTTTGATGTCGGCTGGCAGCAGGTTAATTGCGCTTGCAATATGGCCTTTGCGGAAATCATCACGCTGACGCAGATCGACAACCACAGCATCTTCTTTATTGATAAGACGAGTGGCTTCGCCGCGGGTAATCACCTTCACTTTTGAGGTGAGGCCTTTGAACGTGGTGAAAAGTACGGCTGCCAGTAGACCAATCCACGCGATACAAAGTATGGGGTGGCGGCTGACAAATTGCATAATTTCTTGCATGGGGGGTAACGACTCCCGACTGAGTGAATAAAAAACCAGGACAGGAGTATACCTGTGCGTTGTGGCAAATACAGCCAGCGACAATAAGCTAATCCATTTTCTGCGTGCTGCCACGAAAAAAAAGACCAAAATTGCCCTCTCCTTACGCTTCCCCCGGTGATTTCTTTGATCTTCTGCGGCTATTTGATCGATTCAGCTGTAGTAAAATTACGCAAATTTTTTGTCTTTTGAGCAAAGAGGTTGTCGCAATGTCGGTTTCTAAAAAACCTATGGTACTGGTGATTCTGGATGGCTATGGCTATCGCGAAGATCAGCAGGATAACGCCATTTTCAACGCTAAAACCCCGGTCATGGATGCACTGTGGGCACAACGTCCTCATACATTGATTGATGCGTCCGGCCTGGAAGTGGGTCTGCCCGATCGCCAGATGGGTAACTCCGAAGTTGGACACGTCAACCTGGGTGCCGGACGCATTGTCTACCAGGATCTGACCCGTCTGGATGTTGAAATTAAAGAACGCACCTTCTTTGCAAACCCGGTGCTGACCAGCGCGGTTGAGAAAGCCGCCGCCGCAGGCAAAGCGGTACACATTATGGGTCTGCTCTCTGCCGGTGGTGTCCACAGTCACGAAGACCACATTATGGCGATGGTCGAGGCTGGCCGCAGAAAAAGGGGCGGACAAAATCTACCTGCACGCCTTCCTTGATGGTCGTGACACCCCGCCGCGCAGCGCTGAATCCTCCCTGAAAGCCTTTGAAGACAAGTTTGCCACCCTCGGTAAAGGCCGCGTGGCCTCTATCATTGGCCGCTACTACGCCATGGACCGCGACAACCGTTGGGATCGCGTAGAGCAGGCCTACAATCTGCTGGTAGAAGCCAAAGGCGAGTTCCAGGCCAACACCGCGGTTGCTGCGCTGGAAGCCGCTTACGCCCGCGATGAAAACGACGAATTCGTCAAAGCAACGGTGATCCGCGCCGAAGGCCAGGCCGATGCCGCAATGGAAGATGGCGACGCGCTGATCTTCATGAACTTCCGTGCCGACCGCGCTCGCGAAATCACCCGCGCCTTCGTCAACGCTGACTTCGACGGCTTCGCCCGTAAAAAAGAGGTTAAGCTGGGCGATTTCGTGATGCTGACCGAATATGCCGCCGACATCAAAGCGCCATGCGCCTATCCGCCATCTTCTCTGGCGAATACCTTCGGCGAGTGGATGGCGAAGCATGACAAGACTCAGCTGCGCATCTCTGAAACCGAAAAATACGCCCACGTGACCTTCTTCTTTAACGGGGGTGTGGAAGAGTCGTTCAAAGGCGAAGACCGCATTCTGATCAACTCCCCGAAAGTCGCCACCTACGACCTGCAGCCAGAGATGAGTTCTGCCGAGCTGACCGAGAAGCTGATTGCAGCCATCGAAAGCGGCAAGTACGACACCATCATCTGTAACTACCCGAACGGCGACATGGTTGGCCATACCGGGGTGATGGAAGCCGCGATCAAAGCGATTGAAGCGCTGGATGCATGCATTGAGCAGGTGACCGACGCCGTAGTCGCCGCAGGCGGTCCAGATGCTGATCACCGCAGACCCACGGTAACGCCGAACAGATGCGCGATCCCGCCACCGGCCAGGCGCACACTGCGCATACCAACCTGCCGGTACCACTGATTTATGTTGGTGATAAAGCGGTGAAATCCGTTGATGGCGGTAAGCTTTCGGACATCGCCCCGACCATGCTGACCCTGATGGGCATGGAAATCCCGCAAGAGATGACTGGCAAGCCGCTGTTCATCGTGGAATAATCCTTCCCCATGAGGGGAAAGGCGATTGTTTCAATCACATGGGTCGTGAAGCCGTTACGGTTATCAGTCAGGCCTTTACTTTACGCCAGCGTGCTCAGCGCTGGCGTATTGTTGTGCGCGGCATCCGCCCAGGCGGACGAGCGCGACCAGCTTAAAACCATTCAGGCCGATATCGCCGCTAAAGAGCGGGCGGTACGTCAGCAACAGCAACAACGCTCCTCCCTGCTCGCGCAACTCAAAAAGCAGGAAGAGGCGATCTCCGCAGCGGCACGTCAGCTGCGCGAAACCCAGAACACCCTCGCCCAGTTGAATAAGCAAATAGACGAAATGAATGCGTCTATCGCCAAACTTGAGCGCCAGCGCGCGGCTCAGGAGCGCAACCTTGCCGCACAACTGGATGCCGCCTTTCGCCAGGGTGAACACACCGGCATACAGCTGATCCTCAGCGGCGAAGAGAGCCAGCGCGCGTCAACGTCTGCAGGCCTATTTCGGCTACCTTAACCAGTCCCGCCAGGAGACCATCGCCCAGTTGAAGCAGACGCGGGAAGAGGTCACCACGCAAAAAGCGGAGCTGGAAGAGAAGCAAAGCCAGCAGCAGACCTTGCTTTACGATCAGCAGGCGCAGCAGGCTAAGCTGGAGCAGGCGCGCAACGAGCGTAAGAAGACCCTCGCGGGGCTGGAATCCTCCATTCAGGAGGGCCAGGCGCAGCTGGGGGAAATGCGCGCCAACGAATCGAAACTGCGTAACAGCATCGCCCGTGCGGCAGCCGCCGCCAAAGCTCGCGCCGAGAAAGAGGCCCGTGAAGCGCAAGCCGTTCGCGACAAGCAGCAGGAAGCTTCCCGCAAAGGCACCACCTACAAGCCAACAGAAAATGAACGTTCGCTGATGTCGCGCACCGGCGGCCTTGGTTCGCCGCGCGGTCAGGCTTACTGGCCGGTACGGGGCTCAATTCTGCATCGCTATGGCGAACAACTGCAGGGTGAGCTACGTTGGAAAGGGATTGTTATCGGTGCATCGGAAGGTAGCGAAGTCAAAGCTATTGCCGATGGCCGGGTGATCCTCGCTGACTGGCTGCAGGGTTACGGTCTGGTGGTGGTGGTTGAGCATGGTAAAGGCGACATGAGTCTTTACGGCTATAACCAGAGCGCTTTAGTCAGCGTGGGCACCCAGGTTCGCGCCGGTCAGGCTATCGCCCTTGTGGGCAGCAGTGGCGGTCAGGGCCGCCCGTCACTCTATTTCGAAATTCGTCGCCAGGGTCAGGCGGTCAATCCACAGCCGTGGTTGGGAAGATAAGTTTTGCTTCAATTTCGTCGTATGGTTCTCCCCTTCGTCAGCGCACTGGCGCTGGCGCTGCCGGTTTACGCAGGTAAACTCGCTATCGTCATTGATGACTTCGGTTATCGTCCACACACAGAAAACCAGGTGCTGGCAATGCCATCCGCCATCTCCGTCGCCGTACTGCCGAACGCGCCGCACGCCCATGAGATGGCCACCAAAGCCCACAACAGCGGGCATGAAGTGCTGATCCACCTGCCAATGGCACCGCTCAGTAAACAGCCGCTGGAAAAAGACACCCTCCGCCCGGAGATGAACAGCGACGAGATCGAGCGCATCATCCGCGAGGCTTACGCCAAAGTCCCTTACGCGGTAGGGCTGAATAACCATATGGGCAGCGCCATGACCTCCAGCCTGTTTGGTATGCAGAAGGTGATGCAGTCCCTGTCGCGCTACAACCTCTACTTCCTCGACAGCATGACCATCGGCAACAGCCAGGCGATGCGCGCCGCGCAGGGCACTGGCGTGAAGGTGATTAAGCGCAAAGTCTTCCTCGATGACACGCAAAACGAGGCCGATATCCGCGTCCAGTTCAACCGCGCCGTTCAGGTGGCCCGCCGTTCAGGCTCGGCCATCGCCATTGGTCACCCGCATCCGTCCACCGTTCGCGTGCTACAGCAGATGCTGCCCACGCTGCCTGCGGATATCACCCTGGTGCCAGCGAGCAGCCTGCTCAATGAACCGCAGGTGGATACGTCCCGCCCGGTTCAGCTCGCCACCAGCGGGTACTGCGCCTGGCACAAAACCACGTAATCCTTTCCGGGGCGTAACGCTTTGTGCGCCTAAGCAGCCGCCAGAGCCGGTCTATATGAGCCGCTACTTCTCGGTGCTTGGGGAGAGCATCAGTCAGAGTACGCTGGTGAAATACGTCCAGTTGCAGTGGCAGGGTTGGGGTAAGAAGAGCCTGATACCCGCCGTGAGGCGGGTCCTTTACTCAATAACGTGAGAGTCTGCGTGTTTTTTTGCCCCGCAGACTCTTTTTGATCGTGGTGCTGATACCAGGCTTTGAAGTATTTCAGAAAGCTGTAAGAGGTGGCATAGAGGGCCGGTCACCACTCCCACTCGCCCCCTGGCGCCACGCGCCGCTGAACAGATACCACTTGAAGAATGCGCCGATGGCGCTAATCACGCCGCGCGAAAGTGACGGGCGTACAGGCTGGTACTTCACCAGACGGCTGGTGTAGCTGTTCAGCTTGTTGAAGACCTCGTGCAGTGAATAAAAGGTGTCATGACGCACCCGACCCGGGATTTTAACCGACTGGGATCGCTCCTTCCACTTTGTCATCCACCGGACGCTGGTTAAACCGCGCCTGGGTACGGTTAAAGAGCCGTACCGGGAAATCGGGCGAGGAGACAGGATAAATCGTCCGAATCTCTTCCCCCAACACATGCCAGTAGCGGGCGATCCGCCATGCCTGATCCGGAGCTGGTTTCGTCACCCGCCTTCAGACGCAGGATAAAATCAACGGTTTCAGCATCGAGGATCTCATCGCTGTCCATGCAGAGCACCCAGGTCATTGCTCGCCAGATCGATGGCGTGGTTCATCTGCACGCCATGCATGGTATAGGGCTGATGATGAGGAGTGATGCCATATTCCTGGCAAATCGCTAAGGTGGCGTCGTGGCTGCCCGAGTCGAGGACGATGATTTCATCGGCAACCACTATCAACGGAGGCAGGACTTCGCGCAGTAGCCGTGCTGAGTTACAGGTCAATAAACAAACGGTGAGCTTGAACATAGGCGCTGTAAAGTTGAGTAAACTTCCTCAGACTGTATAAGCGCAGGCTAAAAAAAGCGATGAAAAGCTGTGAATTATCCGGTTGTGGACCGAAAAAACGTGAGGCCAACGAAAAAAAGCGCCCGCAGGCGCTTTTCGTTTAATCCCAGCTCAGGATAACTTTCCCGGACTGGCCTGAACGCATCGCGTCCAAAGCCCTGCTGGAACTCATCGATGGGAGAAGCGATGGGTAATGAGCGGAGAGAGATCCAGACCAGACTGGATCAGGGCTGCCATCTTGTACCAGGTTTCGAACATCTCGCGGCCATAAATACCTTTGATGAACAGACCCTTGAAGATGACTTTTGTTCCAGTCGATGGACATATCTGACGGCGGAATACCCAGCATCGCGATACGGCCACCGTGGTTCATGGTATCGAGCATGGTGCGGAACGCTGGCGGCGCGCCGGACATTTCCAGACCCCACGTCAAAGCCTTCGGTCATGCCCAGCTCTTCCATCACGTCCTGGAGGTTCTCTTTCGACACATCCACCGCACGGGTGACGCCCATCTTGCGCGCCAGCGACAGACGGTATTCGTTTACGTCAGTGATCACCACATTGCGGGCACCCACGTGCTTCGCTACCGCTGCCGCCATGATGCCGATTGGGCCTGCGCCAGAGACCAGCACGTCTTCACCCACCAGAATCGAACGACAGCGCCGTGTGCACCGCGTTGCCGAACGGGTCAAAGATGGAAGCCAGATCGTCGGAGATATTGTCCGGGATTTTGAAGGCGTTAAACGCCGGGAATCACCAGGTATTCCGCAAAGCTGCCCGGGCGGTTGACGCCTACGCAACGGTGTTGCGGCACAGGTGGGTACGACCACCGGCGGCAGTTACGGCAGTGGCCGCAGGTAATATGGCCTTCGCCAGAAACGCGATCGCCAATCTTAAAGCCTTTCACTTCCTGGCCGATGCCCACCACTTCGCCGACATATTCGTGACCGACGACCATGGGTACCGGAATGGTCTTCTGCGACCACTGGTCCCAGTTGTAGATATGCACGTCAGTACCGCAGATAGCGGTCTTACGAATTTTGATCAGCAGATCGTTATGACCGACTTCCGGCTCCGGTACGTCGGTCATCCAGATGCCTTCTTCCGCTTTCAGTTTGGATAACGCTTTCATCACTCGTCCTCAGGCAATCACGCCCAGTTGTTTGCCGATGCGGGTAAAGGCTTCCACCCGCACGCTCAATTTGTTCAGGGGAATGCGCCGCCGACATCTGGGTGCGAATACGCGCCTGACCTTTTGGCACCACCGGGAAGAAGAAACCGGTGACGTAAATCCCTTCTTTTTGCAGCTCGCGGGCAAAGTTCTGCGCCACCACCGCATCACCCAGCATGACCGGGATAATGGCGTGATCGGCACCAGCCAGAGTAAAGCCGCAGCGGTCATTTTTTCGCGGAACAGACGGGCGTTGGCCACAGACGGTCACGCAGTTCGGCACCGGACTCCACCATCTCCAGCACTTTGATGGAGGCGGAAACGATGGCCGGGGCCAGCGAGTTGGAGAACAGATACGGGCGGGAACGCTGACGCAGCCACTCCACCACCTCTTTACGCGCAGCGGTGTAGCCGCCGGACGCGCCGCCGAGCGCTTTACCCAGCGTGCCGGTGATGATGTCCACGCGGCCCATTACGTCGCAGTATTCGTGGGAGCCACGGCCGTTTTCGCCAACAAACCCGACCGCGTGCGAGTCATCGACCATCACCAGCGCATCGTATTTATCCGCCAGGTCGCAGACGCCTTTCAGGTTGGCGATCACGCCGTCCATTAGAGAACACGCCGTCAGTGGCGATCAGCACATGACGCGCACCCGCCTCGCGGGCCTCTTTCAGGCGCGCTTCCAGCTCAACCATATCGTTGTTGGCGTAGCGGAAACGCTTCGCTTTACACAGACGCACGCCGTCGATGATCGACGCATGGTTCAGGGCATCGGAAATAATGGCATCTTCCGCGCCGAGCAGGGTCTCAAACAGACCGCCGTTGGCGTCGAAGCAGGAAGAGTACAGAATCGCATCTTCCATGCCGAGGAACGCAGCCAGTTTGCTCTCCAGCGCCTTGTGGCTGTCCTGGGTGCCGCAGATGAAGCGCACGGAGGCCATGCCAAAACCGTGGGTGTCCATGCCCGCCTTCGCGGCAGCGATCAGCTCAGGGTGATTCGCAAGACCTAAATAGTTGTTGGCGCAGAAGTTAATCACATGGCTGCCGTCGGCAACGGTGATATCGGCCTGCTGAGCGGAAGTAATGATTCGCTCTTCTTTGAACAACCCTTCCGCACGCGCGGTTTCCAGGTCACTGTTTAACTGTTTGTAAAAATCACCACGCATTGCAATTCTCCAGACTCGGCAAATTTCGGCACATATTACCCAAAGCTATACCCCGATACGAGATGACACATTAAGAGTTATCGTTTTTGCAGCATAAATCACGTGACGCATTTGTTACATGTACACAAAATCATTCAGGATGCATCAGGGCGGCAAGGGAAGAAATGCCCGGGAGCATAGCGAACCAGGTGACCGGCCTTCTAAGCTCAGGCAACGCCTGGCAGCCTGAAGGATGAAGTGTATGTCTGTGAATGGCTGATGGGGCGTCATACTAATGATATGATATGACTATTAGTGTCCGGGATTGTCCCCGGACTCCACACTTCAAAGGTTACAGCTATGATCATCGTTACCGCGGCGCGGGCTTTATCGGCAGCAATATTATTAAGGCCCTCAATGACAAAGGCATCACCGACATCCTGGTGGTGGACAACCTGAAAGACGGCACCAAGTTCGTTAACCTGGTGGGATCTGAACATTGCCGACTACATGGATAAAGAAGATTTCCTTATCCAGATTATGGCGGGTGAAGAGTTCGGTGAGATCGAGGCCATCTTCCATGAAGGTGCATGCTCTTCCACCACCGAGTGGGATGGCAAGTACATGATGGATAACAACTATCAGTACTCCAAAGAGATCCTGCACTATTGCCTGGAGCGTGAAATTCCGTTCCTGTATGCCTCTTCTGCGGCAACTTACGGCGGCCGTACCTCTGACTTTATTGAATCCCGCGAATATGAGCAGCCGCTGAACGTCTACGGCTATTCTAAGTTCCTGTTCGACGAATACGTGCGCCAGGTGCTGCCAGAAGCGAACTCGCAGATCGTCGGCTTCCGCTACTTCAACGTCTACGGACCGCGCGAGGCCATAAAGGCAGCATGGCGAGCGTGGCATTCCACCTCAATACTCAGCTCAATAATGGCGAAAGTCCGAAATTGTTCGAAGGCAGCGATGGCTTCAAGCGTGACTTCGTTTACGTGGGCGATGTGGCGGCGGTAAACCTGTGGTTCTGGGAAAACGGTGTTTCCGGTATTTTTCAACCTGGGCACGGGCCGCGCGAATCCTTCCAGGCGGTGGCGGATGCGGCGCTGGCATACCATAAGAAAGGCAGCCTTGAGTACATCCCGTTCCCGGATAAGCTGAAAGGCCGTTACCAGGCGTTCACTCAGGCGGATCTGACCAACCTGCGCGCCGCTGGCTATGACAAGCCATTCAAAACGTTGCCGAAGGCGTAACGGAATATATGGCCTGGCTGAACCGCGGACGCGTAAGGCAAGTAACCGATGAGAATACTGGTGATTGGCCCGTCCTGGGTGGGCGGACATGATGATGTCGCAAAGTCTCTATCGCACGCTCAAGGCGCGCTATCCCCAGGCGATAATCGACGTGATGGCACCCGCGTGGTGCCGTCCGCTGTTATCGCGGATGCCGGAAGTGAACGAGGCGATCCCAATGCCGCTCGGCCATGGGGCGCTGGAACTCGCAGAGCGCCGCAAGCTCGGCCATAACCTGCGCGAAAAACGCTATGACCGCGCGTATGTCCTGCCGAATTCCTTTAAATCGGCGTTAGTGCCCTTCTTTGCCGGCGTGCCGCACCGCACCGGCTGGCGTGGCGAGATGCGCTACGGCCTGCTGAACGACGCGCGAATCCTGGATAAAGAGGCCTGGCCGCTGATGGTGGAGCGCTATGTGGCGCTGGCCTACGACAAAGGCGTGATGGCGCAGTGCAAAAGATCTGCCCCAGCCGCTGCTGTGGCCGCAGCTCCAGGTCAACGAGGGTGAAAAATCCCACACCTGCAACGCCTTTGGCCTGCTGGCCGATCGTCCTCTGATTGGCTTCTGCCCTGGCGCGGAATTTGGCCCGGCGAAGCGCTGGCCGCACTATCACTATGCCGAGCTGGCGAAGCAGTTAATCGACGAAGGCTATCAGATTGTCTTGTTCGGCTCGGCGAAAGATCATGAGGCGGGGAATGAAATTCTCGCCGCGCTGAGCATTGAGCAGCAGGCCTGGTGCCGTAATCTGGCAGGGGAAACCCAGCTGGAGCAGGCCGTCATCCTGCTTGCCGCCTGTAAAGCCGTGGTCACCAATGACTCTGGCCTGATGCACGTTGCCGCAGCACTGAACCGCCCGCTGGTGGCGCTGTACGGCCCAAGCAGCCCGGACTTTACCCCGCCGCTGTCGCATAAAGCGCGCGTGATCCGCCTCATCACCGGCTACCACAAAGTGCGTAAGGGCGACGCCGCCGAAGGCTATCACCAGAGCCTGATCGACATTACCCCCGCAGCGTGTCCTGGACGAGCTTAACGAGCTGCTGTTGAGCGAAGAAGGATAACGGATGCGGGTATTGATCGTTAAAACCTCCTCTATGGGCGACGTGCTGCATACGTTGCCCTCGCTCACCGATGCTATGCAGGCTATCCCGGGCATTCGTTTTGACTGGGTAGTGGAAGAAGGCTTCGCGCAGATCCCAGGCTGGCATGAAGCCGTAGACCGGGTGATCCCGGTGGCGATCCGACGCTGGCGTAAAGCCTGGTTTCTCCGCGCCAATTAAGGCCGAACGTCAGGCCTTTCGCGACGCGGTTCAGGCCCGGCATTACGATGCGATTATCGATGCTCAGGGGCTGGTCAAAAGCGCGGCACTCGTCACCCGGCTGGCGCATGGCGTGAAGCACGGTATGGGCTGGCACAGCGCCCGCGAGCCGCTGGCGAGCCTGTTCTACAATTGCCGCCACTCGATTGCGAAGCAGCAGCACGCGGTGGAACGCACCCGGGAACTGTTCGCCAAAAGCCTGGGCTATGCGAAACCGCAAATGCAGGGCGATTACGCCATTTCCCGGCATTTCCTGCACGGTGCGGAGCAGGCGGGCACGCCTTATCTCATCTTCCTGCACGCTACCACCCGTGATGACAAACACTGGCCGGAAGCCCACTGGCGCGATCTTATCGGCCTGCTGAGCGGTACTGGCCTGCGCATCAGGTTGCCGTGGGGTGCCCCGCATGAAGAAGCGCGGGCGAAGCGTCTGGCTGAAGGTTTTGATTACGTAGACGTTCTGCCGCGCATGAAGCTGGACGGCGTGGCACAAGAGCTGGCTGGCGCCACGGCGGTGGTGTCGGTGGATACCGGCCTCAGCCACCTGACGGCGGCGCTTGATCGTCCTAATATTACGCTTTACGGCCCAACGGATCCGGGCCTGATTGGCGGCTATGGCAAAAATCAATATATCTGGCCGCCCGGAACATTCATCGCCAGCTGAGCGACCTTTCCGCCGCTGCGGTCTTTGCGCCAATTAGAGCCTTTGCTGGCAGCAGAGAGAGCCTATGTCTGATTTTTTCTCAGCGGAACGCCCACCGAAGCGCGTGCTGATCGTTAAGCTGCGTCATCACGGTGACGTTCTGCTGACCTCGCCGGTCTTTACGGTGTTGAAAAAAAACTACCCTAATGTCGAAGTGGATGCCCTGGTGTATGACGACACCCAGGCGATGCTCACCAGCCATCCGTTTATCGATCAGGTGCACACCATTGGCCGCAACTGGCGTAAAAAAGGCTGGTTCGCACAGTTCCGCCTGTACCGTGCGCTACTGAATACTCTGAAGGCGCGTCAGTATGACGTGCTGATCAACCTCACCGAACACTGGCATGGCGCGCGTCTGGCGCGACGCCTGAAACCGCGCGTTTCCGTCGGCTTTAAGCCTGATAAACGCAGTGGACTGGCGCGCCGCCGCTGGGTGAAATCCTTCACCACCCTCTATCCGGCGATCCAGGATAACAGCCGCCATATGGTGGAAGTGAATCTCGATGCGCTGCGGCGGATCGGCATTCATCCGCAGACCGACGCCGATAAACATACCCTGTTTGTGCCTGGCGACGCGGCGGAAGCATCGATTGCAGAGAAACTGGCTGGCTTTGGGCTGGCGAGCCACTCCTACATTCTGGTGCACCCGACGTCGCGCTGGATGTTTAAGGCCTGGGATATTAATAAGCTGGCGGCAACCATTGATAACCTGGCGGCCCGCGGCCTGCCGATTATCCTCTCCGCCGCGCCGTCAAAAGAAGAGACCGCCTATATGGATGCGCTGCGTGCCGCGCTCACCCAGCCGGTGTTCGATTTAAGCGGCCAGTTAAACCTGAAAGAACTGGGCGCGCTGATGAAGCACGCGCGGGTCTACTTTGGCGTTGATTCGATGCCGATGCACCTCGCCAGCGCGGTGGGAACGCCGACCGTTGCCATCTTCGGCCCGACCGGGGCGATCAAGTGGGCGCCGTGGGGGGTGAACTACCGCGTCATCACCGCCGGATTTACCTGCCAGCCTTGCGGTAAAGCGGGCTGCGGCGACAGCGGCGTCTCCGACTGCATTACGGCGATCACCCCGCAAATGGTGCTGAGCGCCATCGACACCCTGCTGCTGGAAAACCCGGCATGAAGCTGGCTATCGTTCGACAGACCTATAATCCCAACGGCGGCGCGGAGCGTTTTGTCTCCCGCGCGCTGAATGTGCTGGCGCAGGATACAGACCTGGACGTGACGCTGATCGCCCGTCAGTGGGAAGACGCCGCTGGCTGGAAAACCCTGACGGTTAATCCCGCTTTCCGCAACCGCCTCGATCGCGAATCGGGTTTTGCCGGGGCCGCGGCGGCGCAGTTTGTGCAGTTCGATATCGTGCAGAGTCATGAGCGTATTCCCGGGGCAACCATTTTCCGCGCCGGAGATGGCATACACGCCACCTGGCTTGAGCAGTACAACCGCATCCAGTCGCCGCTGGCGCGCTGGGCGCAGTCCCTGAGCCGCTACCACCGTTATATTTTGCAGGCGGAAGCGCAGATGTTTACCCATCCTGCGCTGCGCAAGGTGATCTGCAATTCGAAAATGGTGCGGGATGATATCGCCCGCCGTTTTAGCCTGCCGGATGACAAACTGACGGTGATCTACAACGGTGTGGATACCGCTCATTTCAGTCCTGAGGTGCGCACACTTTCGCAACGTGATGCGTTGGGGATCCCGCCGACGGCACCCAGTGCTGGCCTATGTCGGTTCCGGGGTTCAGCCGTAAAGGGGTGGCAACGGCGCTGCGCGCGCTGGTCCCTCACCCTGATGTCTGGCTGCTGATTGCCGGGCGTGATAAGCATGCGCGCAAATTCGAAAAGCTGGCCGAGACCCTCGGGGTGGCATCACGAGTGCGTTTTCTGGGGCCGGTTGCTGATGTACGCCAGGTGTACGGCACCGCTGATGCGCTGATCCTGCCGACACTTTACGATCCCTTCCCGAATGTCTGTGTCGAAGCGCTGGCCTGTGGCCTGCCGCTGCTTACCAGCCATGGCTGCGGCGCGGCGGAGTGGATTAAAGAGGGTGTTAACGGCTGGGTGCGCGACGCGCTCGATAGCGACGGGTATCAGCAGGTGATAGGCCACTGGCTTCAGGGCCGTGAACAGGGTGTCGATTATTCAGCAGCGGCACGCGCCACTGCTGAGCCTTACACCCTGGAGCGGATGGCAAAAGAGCTGCAGGCGCTCTATCGCGACCTGCTGCGCTGAGCCGCAGTGGCAAAGACTTTTTCCATCGCCTCCAGCATGCATTCGCGGGTGAAATGGCTGCACAGGTAATCGTACCCCTGCTGCGCCAGCTTTTCCCGCAGCGCGGCATTTTCGTATAACTGCACAATGGCTTCGCGCAGCGCCGTTTCGTCGCGCTGCGCAATCAGGATCCCGGTCTGGCCGTTAATCACCGCATCTGCCGTGCCGCCCGCGTCGGTGGCGATGGTGGCGATCCGCGACGCCAGTGACTGCAACACCCCCTGCGGAACGCCTTCCATATCATGCGAGGGGCTGAGTGCGACATCAAAGGCCGGGAACCAGCGTTCTGGATCGCTGCGATGGCCTGCCATGACCACCCGCTGCTGCAATCCCAGGTCGATAATTTCCTGCTCCAGCGTCGCTTTATGCGGCCCTTCACCGACAATCGCCAGCCTGATGTGCGGATGATCAATGGCGGCCAGCGCGCGCAGCAGCACGCTATGACCTTTATTAGGCCGCAGGTGCGACACCACGCCCAGCCAGAAATCCTCCTGCGTCAGGCCGCAGTGTTCACGGGCAGCCTGTTTATCTGCCGGGTGAAAACGCTGTGTATCCACGCCGCTCGGCACAGACGTGCTCTGGGCCATCGGCACACCAATGTCTGCCATCTGTTGGCGCAGCGCTTCTCCGGTGGTCACGATATGGGCACAGGCCTTGCGAAACAGCCAGCGGGTGGTCCAGTTATTGCGCGGCACGCCGGAGGCATGACGGGTACGCACCAGCGGAACCGGATCTGGCAGGGTGAGATTAGCCAGCGCCACCAGCCAGGTATCGGCGGAATTGTGACTATTGATGACATCAATAGATCGCCGGTTCTCTTTCAGCCAGTGGCGCAACAGCTGGAGATTTTGCAGGTTCTTACGCCGAAGTGGCATCGTCACCACCGTTAACCCAGCATCACGTGCCAGGACGTGTAGCGGTGCACTCTCCGGGCAAAGTATGGTCACCTGATGGCCGCGCTGAATCATCCCTAAGGACTCATTAATGATGCGTAATGGCTGTCCGCCCTTACCACCGTCTGCTTCAGTGTGAACAATATGCATACTTTTCCTGTTTATTGTGCAAGAACTTGCCATAGCAGCAAATTATAACCTTTACGGCCCGGGTAATACATAAAGCCTGGTGCCGGAAAGCGCCTAACGGATTATTCTTGCTTACAAACATTGTCCTTCTGTAGGTCAGGTATTTGTGATAGTTTTCTCTGGCTTTTTATTTCCCACGGAAAAACCGTGGAGATCGCTCACAGCGTTGTTAACCAGCCGGTCAAGAACCGAAAAATCCTTAACCAGCCCAAAATATATGACAAATACTCGTAACATTTTGACAGGTCTGTTAGTCCTTGCTGTACTGGCTTTATGTTTTATCTGGCCTATTCCCAACGATCAGCTACCTTTTCACCGCAATGGGTTGATTTATCCCATTGTCGCCGTGGCACTTGGCCTGTTTTTTAATGGAGTAACAACCAGACAACGGCTGGATTTAAGCAAAATTAAGTTCGTTCTTATTGTGATATGGGCGTTAACTTTCTTTATTGTGATTAATGGTTTTTTTGTCGCCCCCGACATAAAAGAAATGGTTTCTGCCTGGAGTGGCCAGTGGCTACGCCCGGTATTATTGTTCTGCGCTGGCCTGGTATTATTACCGGCGATTCAGAGAACTTACCCCTCGATGTCTGCCGCCCGCTTCTTTACGCTGGTGATCCTCTTCTTCTGGGGCGTGGTCTGCGTACATTTACTGGATTCACTCTGGCTCTACTGGCGCGACGGTTATATTCACTGGGGCGAAACGCGGATTGTCTATAACCGCACCCGCATGAGCTTCCAGGTCAATATGATCACCGGCTTCCTGATGGCCGAGCTGCTGGCGCGTGGTCTGCTGCATCAACGCTTCCTGCGCCTGAAAACCCCCGGTTCTGGCATTAATGTTAATAAGTAACCTGTTGTGTACCGCGCTGGTGGATACCCGCTGGGGCACTATCGGCCTGGTTGGCAGCCTGTTCTCGACCTTTATCCTGCTGAGCCTGCACAGCATGCGTCGCAGCCGGGTGATCGTCACCGGGGGGATCCTCGTCGGGATTGTTGTAGCTTCTGCGCTGCTCGGTTACGCCTCATGGAAAACCGATCCACGCTGGCAAAACCTGGAAAGTGATGCCATTGCTGGCTGGAACGCCCCCTTCACCAGCTTTTGTTACAACAAAACAGACGGAACGGTACCGGTTAACAGCCAGGGTGTCGCCATGAACCACTCCAACGGCTGCCGGGCCAGCTTCTTCCATCAGGGGTGGAACCTGATTGCCGAGCATCCGGCAGGCGTAGGGGCCAAAAAAAGAGGCATTCCGCTATGTGCTGCGCCGGGATACCCAGGATAACCGTATCAACATTCCCCATAGCCACTATGGCCTGATTGAATTTGGCATTCCAGAACGGTGTTATTGGCATTGCAGGCTGGCTGATTCTGCTGGTGGGCTGCTGGTATATCGGCTGGCGAGAATTCCGTCGTGGCAAAATGATGGTGGGGATGTTCCTGCTGCTCTTTACCATCGGCTTCTTCTGCCGGACCATGGTCGATCACAACCTCAAAGATCACTATCTGGAGCAGTATATGTTACTGACCGGCCTGCTGGTTGGCATGTGCGCGCTGCGCCCTGCAAACACCGAAAAGCAAACGTCCTGATCACTCTGACGCGCCAGGGGGAATAATCACCCTGGCGCGGAACGCTTTAGCCTGTCGGCTGTCGAATTGCCAGCAAATGGCCTCGTTATACCCTTTTTATTGCTGCGTATTTTTACGGAGAAAAGCATGTCTGAAACGCCTCAATTAAGCCTCATCGTTGCCGTTTTTAATGGCGAAAAATTCCTGAGCGCTTTTTTTGGACAGCATTAAACAGCAGGAATTTATCGAGCCTCGAACTCATTATTGTTAATGACGGCTCAACGGATCGCTCAGCTGAAATTATTGCCCGCTATGCCAGTGAATTTAGCCATTTCCAGATAATCGATCAGCCTAATGGCGGCGTATCGGCCGCACGTAATACTGGCCTTGCCCTCGCAACAGGCGAATACGTTGCCTTCCCCGATATCGATGACGTTATTTATCCAGGCATGTACCAGCGTCTGTTGGATATTGCCTTTGCAGGCCAGTTGGATGTCGCCACCTGCAACGGCACCTATATTTATGACGACGGCCGCCCATCGAAAAAAGATTTTTCCGTCCGACAAGCTCGCGTCTACAGGCGTGCTCGACGGCCCGGAGTGGCTGCAGATGGCACTGGCATCACGTAAATTCCTGCACGTCACCTGGCTGAATATCTATCGCCACGCCTTTATCAAAGCCCAGGGTTTCACCTTCGAACACGGGCTGCGCCATCAGGATATTCCCTGGACCACGGAAGTGCTGCTGACGGCCAAACGCGTGCAATATGTGGATGAAGTCTATTATGGACTATCTGATTCACTCTGCATCGGTTTCCCACACGCCCGGCCACTGACGATACGCGGATGCCGCTCTTCACGCCACTATATGAAAATCCTCGAAATGCTGGATGCCATTAATAAACGCTATCCAGAACAGGTTGAAGCGCCGCCCCGGCCTGTCAGTGGCCAAATTGCCAAAGAAGGACTGGGTATTCTGCACAGCATTAACAATATCGAAGACAGCGCGAAAAAACGCGAAATCACCCCAGGAACTGTTCGATCGCGGCATCTGGTCGATGATCTGGCAAAACGCGCGTGGTTTACGCCAGCGCTGGCGCCTGGGGCGTCGTTACTTCCGCCTTAAAAAAATCATCGGCTAACGAACATTATGAGCAAACTTAAATTACATGCCGGTCTCCCGCGCTGATTTCATCGCCAAAAACTATGCAGACTTCCAGACGCTGGCTGGATAACCGGCGTCAACCCGGATACCATCCCGGAGCGTTTCTACTGCGGCGGTCGCGGCGGCTGGACGTTCCAGACAACTCTGGCGCTGAAACACTACTACGGTGACGACATTGAGTGCTCCTTTGGATCGGAGTGCCGCCCGGATGCCCATCAACCTGATGCATAACGATGATTTTGGATCGCGCGTCAAACCCTGGCGTGGGGTGACCGTCGTCGCACGTGCCGACCGCCCACCGGGTAATTGGCGCGGACGTGGTTGTGGATCAGAACCCGGAAGTCGATAACCGCAGCAACCGCATCTTTGTTCCGTACTGGCCACAGCCAGGGGTGAAACCGCGTGAGCGTACTGATGAAACCGTCAAAACCGTGGCCTTTTTTGGCCGCGTCGACAGCTTCCCGGAGGCGTTCCGCAGCGAGGCCTTTAAACAGCGTCTTGCCGAGCAAGGCATTGACCTGCGTATCTCCTTTGATAACTGGACTGACTATCAGGACGTGGACGTCTGTATCAGCTTCCGCAAATCGCACGACCACAAGCTGGCGCGCAAACCAGCCAGCAAGCTGATTAACAATTGGCTGGGCAAAACGGTGATGATCTGCGACGACGAGCCATCGTACCGCGCGATCCGCGAAAGCGAGTTCGACTACCTGATCGCCAAAACGCCGGATGAGGCTTTTGAGGCCATCATGCGGGCTTAAAAACAATCCAGACCTGTATCGTCAGATGCGCGAGCAGGGTGATAAACGTCTGCAGGTTTATTCCCGCGAAGCGGTCGCCGCGCGCTGGTTCAGCCTGTTTGAGGATATTTGGCGTAAAGGACTGCATAAAACGCCCCTACCCTGGTTCGTGCACTGCGCTTTGGTTTCGGTAAAGCCATTCGCCCGCTGACTAAAAAGTTTTAAGTAACCTTGAGTCCGTTCATGTTTAAAACATCCTCACAATCGTCACACACGCCGCGCCGCACTATTCTGCGTACCGTGATACTCACGCTGGTTTTGCTGGTGCTGTTTTTCACTGTGTGAAATCATCATCCTGCTGAAAGACCATGTTTATCAGCCGAAATCCAGCGACATGTCGCTGTATCTGATCATTTCCCTGCTGGCGGCTATCAGCGCCCGCTATTTCCTCACCCGTCTGCTGCTGGCGGTTACCTTTATCGTGCAGATATCGGAAGCGGTTTATTACCAGTTCTACGGCCAGTTTTATGGCCCGAGTGAAGTGTGGCTGGCCTTTGTCGAAACCAAAGATATCGCCAGCGGCATTACGGACAGTCTGGGATCGCTTGGGATCTACTTTGCCATCATGGCCGTCGCAGTAATCTTTGCGCTGGTCTTTACTCGTCGTCTGGCACCGCAGTGGCATAAGTGGGTGGCGATGCCGTGCCTGCTGGCTATCGTGGTGATGTTTGCCGGTCAGTTCTATAAAGCCATCGACGGGCAGATGTATAAATTCAACCCGGATCTGCGCCACTCCTTACTGCGTAACGGTCTGTCGGCCATGAGTTACAGCGCTATTCGCCTGATCCCTGAAGCCCTTTCCGGCGAAAACCAGAGCATAACGCACTATGAGCCGTATAAGGTCACACCGGTGGAAGGCAGTCACGCCGGGAAATACTCCATCATCCTGGCGATTGGTGAAAGCCTCAACCCGCATCACGTCAGCGCCCTGGGCTACGATCGCGACACCACGCCGGAACTGAAAGCCCTGATGCAGCAGTATCAGGGTACGGGTCGGCTGATCGTCTCGAACGCGGTTTCGACCCGCGTGGCGATCCCGATGCTGGTCAATAACCTGCGCGAGCCGGACAACTACGATGCTTATAAGTCGAAGTCGACCAACATCTTTACCAATGCTAAAAAGCAGGGCTACCAGACGGCGTTTATCTCTGCCCAGGGTCTGGAAGGGCTGAGCAACTGGATTGGTATCCACGATATCGACCTGTGGGAAGATACACAGATCCGCCCGGCGCCGGACGTCGGTGCCGATGTGGTGCTAACCCCTTCCGTTGAGCAGGCGAAGCTGGACTGGAACAAGCCTTTCCTGATGGTGCTGAACAGCCGTGCGCCGCATATTCCGTATGAGCGCAACATTCCGCAGGGCTTCGCGAAATTCTCTACCCCACGCCTGAGTGACGACGTGGCGCAGAAGAAAAATGAGTACGATGATGCCGTGCGCCTGTACGACAAAGAACTGGCCTCGGCGATCCGTACCGCGATGGCGAAATCCAGACTGCCAGTCCTGGTGTTTATTACCTCAGATCACGGCGAACGCGTGGGTGATGGCGGGCTGTTCGGCCACTCGATTGTCGAAATGCCGATTGCTCAGGTGCCGTTCCTCTACTTCAGTAACGATCCGGCGTATACGATGAACGCTATCAGCCCACAGGTGCCGCTCAACCATTACCAGATGGCGACGCTGATCAACAAGATGTTGGGTTACGCAGTCAGCAACCCGAACCAGAAGGACGACAGCTACTACATCACCGGGGGTGATATTCGCGGCCTGTCGGAGCGCGTCACCTACCATCTGAACGAACTGCCGGAAGCGGAACGTTAAGCAGAAATCATAAAACGGGCATCAGATGCCCGTTTTTTTATCTGCGAACGCATGTAACGCAGGCAAATGGCTGAGCAAAAGCGCCAAAGGGATAGCTTTAAACGGCCTAAATGCTTAGAATTTGCCCGCCGAAACTGAAAAAACGGATAATCGCTTGGAATTGTTGTATACCGCTCTGCTCTATATTATTCAGCCACTGGTGTGGCTACGACTGCTGCTGCGTAGCCGTAAAGCGCCTGCCTACCGTAAACGCTGGGCTGAACGCTATGGTTTCTGCCGCAACAAAGTTGCGCCGGACGGTATCCTGCTCCACTCCGTGTCCGTGGGTGAAACGCTGGCGGCCATTCCGCTGGTTCGTGCCCTGCGCCACCGTTATCCTTCGTTGCCGATCACCGTCACTACCATGACGCCAACCGGCTCCGAACGCGCCATGTCGGCCTTTGGCAAAGATGTGCATCACGTCTATCTGCCTTACGATTTACCCTGCGCCATGAACCGTTTCCTCAATACCGTGCGCCCTAAGCTGGTGATTGTGATGGAAACCGAACTGTGGCCGAACATGATTTCTGCCCTGCACAGCCGTAAAATTCCGCTGGTGGTGGCCAACGCCCGCCTGTCGGAGCGCTCTGCGAAGGGATACGGCAAGCTGGGCAAATTTATGCGTCGCCTGCTGAGTAAAATCACCCCTGATCGCCGCCCAGAATGAAGAAGACGGCGCGCGCTTCCTGTCGCTTGGCCTGAAGCGCAATCAGTTGGCGGTCACCGGCAGCCTGAAGTTTGATATTTCGGTTACCCCGGAACTGGCTGCCCGAGCTATTACCCTGCGTCGCCAGTGGGCGCCGCGCCGTAAAGTATGGATCGCTACCAGCACCCACGACGGCGAAGAAGAGATTATCCTCCAGGCGCATCGCCAGCTTCTGGAAAGCTTCCCGGACCTGTTGTTAATTCTGGTGCCACGTCATCCTGAGCGTTTTAAAGATGCCCGTGACATGGTGCAGAAAGGCGGGTTCAGCTTCACTATGCGCAGCAGCGGTGAAATCCCGTCCTCCGGCACTCAGGTCGTGATTGGCGATACCATGGGCGAGCTGATGTTGCTGTACGGCATTGCCGATCTGGCCTTTGTCGGCGGCAGCCTCGTGGAGCGCGGCGGGCATAACCCGCTGGAGCCAGCAGCGCACGCCATTCCAGTGCTGATGGGGCCACACACTTTCAACTTCAAAGACATCTGCGCCAAACTGCAGCAGGCTGACGGGCTGATTACGGTCACCGATGCACATTCGATCGTGAAGGAAGTTTCCACCCTTCTGACCGACGAAGATTATCGCCTGTGGTATGGCCGCCATGCTGTCGAAGTGCTGCATCAGAATCAGGGGGCATTGACCCGCCTGCTGCAACTTCTGCAACCTTACCTGCCCCTGCGGAGCCATTGATGTCTGCGCGCCTGTCGGTCGTCATGATCGCCAAAAACGCCGCTGACCTGCTGCCAGATTGCCTCGCCTCCGTGGCGTGGGCCGATGAGATCGTTCTGCTTGATTCCGGCAGCACCGACGCCACGGTGGAGGTCGCCCGCGCGGCCGGTGTGCAGGTCTATATCAATACCGACTGGCAGGGCTACGGCATCCAGCGCCAGCGCGCGCAGGCGTTCGCCACTGGCGACTATGTCCTGATGATCGACACCGACGAGCGTGTTACCCCGGAACTGCAACAGGCCATCCAGCATGTGCTGGCTGCACCGCAGCCTGATGCCGTCTACAGCATCGCCCGGCGCAACTACTTCCTGGGTCGCTTTATGCGGCACAGTGGCTGGTATCCCGATCGCGTGATGCGCCTGTACTCGCGCACGCGCTATCAGTACAACGATAACCTGGTGCACGAATCGCTGGCCTGCGACGGCGCACGCGTGGTTGCCCTCGATGGCGATCTGTTGCATCTCACCTGTCGTGATTTCGCCAGCTTCCAGCGTAAACAGCTGAATTACGCCACGGCATGGGCGCAGGAGCGTCATCAGCGCGGTAAGACAACCTCGCTAGCGGGTATTTTCAGCCACACCGCAGGGGCGTTCCTGAAGACGCTGGTGCTGCGCGGTGGCGTGCTGGACGGTAAACAGGGCTGGTTACTGGCAGTGGTTAACGCCAGTATACTTTTAATAAATACACCGAGCTGTGGGCGCTGAACCGCGGCTACTCAGAGAAAGCGTGAGCCATGAGCACAAAAGCGATTTATCCGGGTACCTTCGATCCCATCACCAACGGTCACATCGATATCGTCACACGTGCGGCGAGCATGTTTGATACGGTGATTCTGGCGATTGCCGCCAGCCCCAGCAAAAAGCCGCTGTTCGACCTTGACGAGCGGGTGGCCCTGGCGAAAGCCGCGACTGCGCACCTGCCGAATGTGGATGTGGTGGGCTTTAGCGATCTGATGGCGAACTTTGCCCGCGCTCAGCAGGCGAATATCCTGATTCGCGGGCTGCGGGCGGTGGCTGATTTTGAATATGAGATGCAGCTCGCCCACATGAATCGCCATCTGATGCCCGAGCTGGAGAGCGTCTTCCTGATGCCATCCAAAGAGTGGTCGTTTATCTCCTCTTCGCTGGTGAAAGAGGTGGCACGCCACGCGGGTGATGTTACCCATTTCCTGCCTGCCGTTGTCCATCAGGCGTTAATGGACAAACTGAAGTAGTTCCTGCCTTTTTGCCGGGCGACGCTGCGCTTGCCCGGCCTGCATTGCATTATTTCTGGCACTGACGGCAGTAGAAGGTGGCGCGCTGCGCGTGCTTCGTTGCCACAATCGGCGCACCGCAGACCCGGCATGGCTCATCTTTACGGCCATAAACCTGCAGCTCCTGAGCAAAGTAGCCCGGCTTACCGTCGCTTTGCAGGAAATCCTTCAGGGTGGTTCCGCCCTGCTCAATCGAACGCAGCAGCACCGCTTTGATCACCCTGACCAACAGCTCACACTCCTGAGCAGAAAGCGATGAGGCTAAGCGATCGGGATGGATCCCGGCGGCAAAGAGCGATTCACTGGCATATATATTACCGACGCCGACCACCAGCTTGTTATCCATCAGCCAGGGTTTAATCGGGGATTTTTTCTTCGCGCACTTCGCTTTCAGGTATTCCGCGTCAAAGGCGTCCGAGAGCGGCTCCGGCCCCAGGTGCGCCAGCACGTTATGCCCTTCCAGCTCTTTAGTCCACAGCCAGGCACCAAAGCGGCGGGGATCGGTGTAGCGCAGCACTTTGCCATTGCTCATCACCAGGTCAACGTGGTCATGCTTTTCTGCGGGCAGCTCTTCGCTAAGGATGCGTAAGCTCCCGGACATCCCCAGATGGATGATGATCCAGCCATCCGGCAGTTCCAGCAGCAGGTACTTCGCGCGGCGCTGCACGCTGAGAACGGGTTTGTCACTCAGCGTGTGGATCTCATCAGAAACCGGCCAGCGCAGGCGGCCGTTACGGACAACAGCGTGAAGAATGGTCGCACCGACCAGGTGAGGCTCAATGCCACGGCGGCTGGTCTCTACCTCAGGTAATTCAGGCATGGTTCCTCCGTTGAGATGCAGAATGCAAAAAACCCCCGCAGGTGCGGGGTTTTTCAGTACAAGGAGCCCTAAAATTATTTAATTTTAGCTTCTTTGTACATTACGTGCTGGCGTACAACTGGATCGAACTTTTTCAGTTCCAGTTTTTCCGGCTTAGTACGTTTGTTCTTCGTGGTGGTGTAGAAGTGACCTGTACCAGCAGAAGAAACCAGCTTGATTTTCTCGCGAATACCTTTAGCCATGATTTATTTCCTCTTTAAGTACTTAGTACTTTTCGCCACGGGCACGCAGTTCGGACAGAACTGTATCGATGCCTTTCTTATCAATAACACGCATACCTTTAGCAGATACACGCAGGGTGACAAAACGCTTCTCGCTCTCAACCCAGAAACGGTGAGAGTGCAGGTTCGGCAGGAAACGGCGTTTAGTCGCGTTCAGTGCGTGGGAACGGTTGTTACCGGTCACCGGACGCTTGCCAGTAACTTGGCAGACTCGGGACATGTCTATTCTCCAAAAATCAAATTAGCTCGAGCTTCGTATGGGGTATCGGCGCCTCGTCAGGCTTTACAGCCCAGTCATCGCAGTTCTAAGTGAACCATCGATTGCCAGGCCCAATTGCCAAACCCGAGATTCTCAAAGGTGGCGTAGTATACGCTGACTCGAGGATGTGCTCAAGTCCCGAACAGACAAAGATCCCGATGGATCGCGAGAAATGGCTTAAATCCATCCACGTTCTGCAAACGAAACGTACTCTCCACGGCCTATCACCAGATGATCAAGAACACGAATGTCCATGAATTGACAGCATTTCATAATGCGTGCGGTCACGTCTCTGTCGGCTTTACTCGGTTCGGCGCGTCCTGAGGGATGATTATGCGCGAGGATCACGCCAGCGGCATTCACTTTTATCGCTTCGCGCACAATTTCACGTGGATGCACCTCCACATGGCTCAGGGTACCCGAAAATAGCCGGGAGTGTTTCAGCACGCGGTTTTGATTATCGAGGAAAATCACCATAAAAATCTCCCTCTCCTCTTCCGCCAGCTGGCTGCGCACAAACTCCCGGGTCATCTCCGGGTTTTTAAGCGGGTTTTCTTGCCGTATCCCCGAGCAATAGTACCGGCGGGCAAGCTCCGCAATACCTCTGAGCTGGGCGAATTTCGCAATGCCGATCCCGTCCACGCCCCTGAACGCCGTCAGTTCGGCAGTCAGCAAGCCGTGCAGGGAGCCGAAATGCTGCAACAGGTCTTTAGAAAGCGTGAAAACATTTTTACTTCGCGTACCGGTTCGCAGGAACAGCGCCAGCAGCTCTTCGTCCGTCAGCGTTGTCGCGCCATCAGCGAGCATTTTTTCCCGCGGCAACTGCGGGAATGGTGTATCCATACTCTGCCCTCCTCCATCGTCAGGCTATGCTGCCATACACCGTGCCCCCTCACGATGGCGGATTGCTTGTCTTGCGTAACGCCTCGCAAAGTGGCGGATGGACAACATCACGATGCTTTTCGGATTGTGATAAAATGCCCGTCTCTCAGGTGAACCCAACAGGAAAGAATCATGATGAGCCTGGCCGGTAAAAAAATTGTTCTCGGTGTCAGCGGCGGCATTGCGGCCTATAAAACGCCGGAACTGGTGCGCCGTTTGCGTGAGCGTGGCGCAGACGTGCGGGTGGCAATAACCGAAGGGGGCAAAGCGTTTATTACGCCACTGAGCCTGCAAGCCGTTTCGGGCTACCCTGTGTCGGACAGCCTGCTCGATCCGGCGGCCGAAGCCGCGATGGGCCATATCGAACTGGGTAAATGGGCCGATTTAGTCATCCTCGCGCCGGCCACCGCCGATCTCATCGCCCGTGTCGCAGCCGGCATGGCCAACGACCTGGTGTCCACCATCTGCCTGGCCACTCCGGCCCCGGTCGCCGTGGTACCCGCCATGAACCAGCAGATGTACCGCAACGCGGCAACGCAGCATAACCTTGCCACGCTGGCTTCCCGTGGCCTGCTGATCTGGGGGCCAGACAGCGGCAGCCAGGCCTGTGGCGATATCGGCCCGGGCCGTATGCTGGATCCGCTGGCGATTGTGGATCTGGCTGCCAGCCATTTTTCACCTGTCAACGATCTGCAACATCTCAGCATCATGATTACCGCGGGTCCGACGCGTGAGCCGTTGGATCCGGTGCGCTATATCACTAACCAAAGCTCCGGCAAGATGGGCTTTGCGATTGCCGCCGCCGCCGCGCAGCGCGGAGCCAGGGTTACGCTGGTCAGCGGCCCGGTGTCGTTGCCAACCCCACCGCGGGTGCAACGCATCGACGTGACAACCGCGCTGGAGATGGAAGCGGCTGTCCAGGCACAGGCACAACAGCAGCAAATTTTTATTGGCTGTGCCGCCGTGGCGGACTACCGCGCAGCGGCCATAGCAGATGAGAAAATTAAAAAGCAAGGCGATGAAATCACAATAAAAATGGTGAAAAACCCGGATATCGTTTGCCGGTGTCGCCGCGCTAAAAGATCGTCGGCCTTAACGTTGTTGGGTTTGCTGCTGAAACAAATAATGTGGAAGAATATGCCCGGCAAAAACGTACCCCGCAAAAACCTCGATTTGATTTGCGCGAATGACGTATCGCTGGCCACCCAAGGGTTTAACAGCGACAGCAATGCACTGCACCTATTCTGGCAGGAGGGAGATAAAGTCTTACCGCTTGAGCGCAAGGAACTCCTGGGCCAACTATTACTGGACGAGATCGTTACCCGTTATGATGAAAAAAATCGACGTTAAGATTCTGGACCCGCGCGTTGGTCAGGAATTTCCCCTGCCGACCTATGCTACATCCGGTTCTGCCGGTCTTGATCTGCGCGCCTGCCTCGACGCCGCTGTAGAACTGGCGCCGGGTGCTACCACCCTGCTGCCGACCGGTCTTGCAATTCACATTGCCGATGCCTCTCTGGCTGCGGTGATCCTGCCGCGCTCTGGCCTGGGCCATAAGCATGGCATCGTGCTGGGCAACCTGGTGGGGGCTTATCGATTCCGACTACCAGGGTCAGCTGATGGTCTCCGTCTGGAACCGTGGCCAGGACAGCTTCACCATCCAACCCGGCGAGCGTGTCGCCCAGATGGTATTCGTCCCGGTGGTACAGGCTGAATTTAATCTGGTAGAAGACTTCGACGCCACCGATCGCGGCGAAGGCGGCTTCGGCCATTCCGGGCGTAAATAAACCCGGCTAAACGCATCTCACAATCTAAATAACGTATTAACAAACCGCAAACACCTGTTTTGCGGTCGTTGTGTGGATGTCAGCCTGACAAGTGCTTATTTTCAGGGGTATTTTGCAACATGGCAGAAAAACAAACAGCGAAAAAGGAACCGTCGCGAAGAAATACTTCAATCTCTGGCTCTGATGCTTGAATCCAGCGATGGCAGTCAACGCATCACCACCGCAAAACTGGCCGCCTCTGTGGGGCGTGTCGGAAGCGGCGCTGTACCGTCATTTCCCCAGTAAAACGCGGATGTTCGACAGCCTGATCGAGTTTATCGAAGATAGCCTGATCACGCGTATCAACCTGATTCTGAAGGATGAAAAAGACACCACCGCACGGCTGCGTCTGATTGTTCAGCTGATCCTCGGTTTCGGTGAACGCAATCCGGGTTTAACCCGTATCCTGACCGGCCATGCACTGATGTTTGAGCAGGACAGGCTACAGGGGCGGATTAACCAGCTTTTCGAACGTATTGAAGCGCAGTTGCGCCAGGTATTGCGCGAAAAGAAGATGCGTGAAGGCGAGGGTTACAGCATGGATGAATCGCTGCTTGCGGGGCAGGTGCTGGCATTCTGTGAAGGGATGCTATCCCGCTTTGTGCGCAGTGAATTCAAATATCGCCCAACGGACGATTTTGACGCCCGCTGGCCGTTAGTGGCTGCGCAGTTGCAGTAGCGGAAACAGTATTCCAGGCCCGGTAAGCACAGCGCCAACCGGCACTTTATTTACACGCCAAACTCTTCGCGATACGCCCGCACCGCCGCCAGGCTCTCTGCCATCTCCGGCTTCTCTTCCAGATACGCGATCAGGTCTTTCAGGGTGATGATCGATGTCACTTTACAGCTGTAGTCACCGTTCCACTTCCTGAATAGCAGAAATTTCCCCCCGGCCGCGCTCCTGGCGGTCCAGCGAAGATCAGCACGCCCGCCAGCGTCGCGTTATTCGCCTGGATAATCTCCATTGATTCACGAATGGCGGTGCCCGCGGTGATCACATCATCCACCAGCATGACGCGGCCCTGCAAGGCGCTGCCGACCAGATTACCGCCTTCCGCCGTGGGTCTTAGCCTCTTTACGGTTAAAGCAGTACGGTACGTCGCGATCGTGATGCTCCGCCAGCGCCACGGCGGTGGTCGTGGCAATCGGGATGCCTTTATAGGCCGGGCCAAACAGCAGATCGAATTCAATCCCGGAATCCACCAGCGCTTCGGCATAGAAGCGGCCTAACAGAGCCAGATCGCGCCCGGTATTAAACAGCCCGGCGTTAAAGAAATAGGGGCTTTTGCGCCCGGATTTCAGCGTAAATTCGCCAAACTTAAGTACCTGCTTGCTAAGCGCAAACTCAATAAACTGGCGCTGATACGGTTTCATGGATTCGCTCCTTACTTTTCTACGGACAAAAAAAAAGGCGACTCATCAGTCGCCTTTAAAATCAATTTTCTAACGCCGCCTTCTGCGTCGTTACGATAGATTCGATTCCCTCTCGGGCTAACGCCAACAGGGCGAGAAGCTCTTCATGGGTAAACGGCTCACCTTCTGCCGTGCCCTGCACTTCGATGATGCGACCATCTTCGGTCATCACCACGTTCATGTCGGTCTCTGCTGCAGAATCTTCAACGTACTCCAGATCGCACAGCGCTTCGCCATTGACGATACCCACAGACACCGCAGCAACCATGCCTTTAAGTGGATTCGCTTTCAGCTTGCCAGCCGCAACCAGTTTGTTGAGGGCATCGGCCAGCGCCACGCAGGCACCGGTGATAGAGGCAGTGCGCGTGCCGCCGTCTGCCTGGATCACGTCGCAGTCCAGGGTGATGGTAAACTCGCCAGCGTTTTCAAATCAACCGCCGCGCGCAGGGCACGGGCGATCAGACGCTGAATCTCCATAGTACGGGCCACCCTGCTTACCTTTCGCCGCTTCGCGGGCGTTACGGGTGTGGGTGGAGCGTGGCAGCATGCCATACTCGGCAGTGATCCAGCCCTGACCCTGGCCTTTCAGGAAGCGTGGCACACCCTCTTCGATAGAGGCGGTGCACAGCACTTTGGTATCACCGAATTCAACAAGCACAGAGCCTTCAGCGTGTTTTGTATAGTTACGGGTCAGGGTGACGGGGCGCACCTGGTTGGCGCTACGACCTGATGGACGCATGATGATATCTCCGGCTTGAAACGAATGTGGCTGCGCATTATACGGATTAAACGCGCTTATTCCTATCCTGAGAAAGCCCCGAAAGCTATAATCCCCCCATCTCTCCTTTGAAAACGGAAATGTCTATGATCCGCAGTATGACCGCCTACGCCCGCCGTGAAATCAAGGGTAGCTGGGGCAGCGCTACCTGGGAAATGCGCTCGGTAAACCAACGCTATCTTGAAACCTATTTCCGTATGCCGGAGCAGTTCCGCAGTCTTGAGCCAGTGGTTCGCGAGCGTATCCGCGCTCGTCTGACGCGCGGAAAGATTGAATGCAACCTGCGTTTTGAGCCTGATGCGAGTGCGCAAGGGGAGCTGATCCTCAACGAAAAACTGGCTAAACAGCTGGTGAACGCCGCTAACTGGGTCAAGATGCAGAGCGACGAAGGCGAAATCAACCCGGTTGATATTCTGCGCTGGCCTGGCGTGATGGCGGCTGGCGAACAGGATCTGGACGCGATTACCGCTGAGATCCTGGCTGCGCTGGACGGTACGCTGGACGATTTCATCGTGGCCCGTGAAACCGAAGGCCAGGCGCTGAAAGCGCTGATCGAGCAGCGCCTGGAAGGCGTGAGCGGCGGAAGTGGTGAAGGTCCGTTCCCATATGCCAGAAATCCTGCAGTGGCAGCGCGAGCGTCTGGTCGCCAAACTGGAAGATGCCGAAGTGCAGCTGGAGAATAACCGTCTCGAGCAGGAACTGGTGCTGATGGCCCAGCGTATCGACGTTTCCGAAGAGCTGGACCGTCTGGAAGCGCATGTCAAAGAGACGTATAACATTCTGAAGAAGAAAGAGGCCGTAGGTCGCCGCCTCGATTTTATGATGCAGGAGTTCAACCGCGAATCGAACACCCTGGCGTCGAAATCGATCAACGCTGAAGTGACTAATTCTGCGATTGAACTGAAAGTGCTGATTGAACAAATGCGCGAACAGATTCAGAACATCGAATAATCAGAATGGGTAACTCAGCGTGAGTTACCCATTAGTTTTTCTCATGCCATAAAAGATCGTTAAAGAATAATTCTTTTCTCTTTACTGAGAAAAATGGTGTGTATGGATTAGTTAAACTAAGCTAAAAATCTTCGCCTTAGAAAATCTCAATCGTGCTCCGCCCTACAAAAGGCTACTCTGCTGAACGTTTTTGGGGGGCGACAATGCTTTTACACATTCTTTATCTGGTCGGTATTACGGCCGAAGCGATGACCGGGGCGCTGGCTGCCGGGCGTCGTCGTATGGACACTTTTGGTGTCATCATTATTGCCACCGCAACGGCACTCGGCGGAGGGTCTGTTCGCGATATCTTGCTTGGGCACTATCCTCTCGGCTGGGTCAAACATCCAGAGTATGTTGTGATTGTTGCTGTTTCTGCTGTGCTCACAACCATTTTCGCCCCTGTGATGCCTTATCTTCGACGTCTGTTTCTGGTTCTGGACGCAATAGGCTTGATTGTGTTCTCTATTATTGGTGCTCAGATTGCGCTGGATATGGGGGAAGGCCCGATCATTGCGACTATTGCTGCCGTGGTAACCGGAGTATTTGGCGGCGTGTTGCGCGACATGTTCTGTAAGCGTATTCCGTTGGTTTTCCAGAAAGAGCTTTACGCCGGCATCTCGTTCGCTGCAGCCTTGCTATACATCGCATTGCAGCATTATGTATCGAACAATGATGTCATCGTTATTACGACACTACTTTTTGGTTTTACCCTGCGTATGATGGCGCTGCGCTTGAAACTTGGGCTACCCGTTTTTCATTACACACATGATTCGCACTGAGTTTTTAACAAAAGGATAAGAGGAAAATGGACAGAAAAAAGCACTTTTGTGCGCTTATAATATATTGGAAAGCGCATACAATACCGCTCTGTCATTATCTTCAAAATTTGCATTAAGAACTGATGTCATTTGCTAAAGCCTCTGTCCTCATCATAGATAAAAAGCTCTGCAGGCATTTTTTAATCCTGCTGCTGTGCTCTGTATTGATTCAATTATGGCCGGTGTATTTCACACAACCTGCACGTTTTATGGTGCGCATTGCGATTTGTAATAGCCTTTTGTTGCTTGCTGCCGCAGCTATCTATCGCTACCTCCCGGTAAAATTATTGCCTTCGCTCTGACTGTTCTGTTAACGCTCAATTTTGCGTTTGCGTTCAGTACGTGGAATGTTTACCAGAGCGAATTCAACACCGTTTTTGCCATGAGTATCCTGGCAACCCATATTGCTGAAGCTAAAAGCATGTCGGGGCTCTATATCAATAGCCTTCCCATTGTCATGGCCTATTTTGTTATTACCTGGTACGCCATTAAGTCTCTTAGCGAAAACCTGTCGGATCGGGCAAAAACCATCAGTATGGTGTTACTGGTGGGCTATATGGGCTGGTACTCTGCCGCAAGCTGGCTTAAAAAGCGCAAAGACCTGGAAGTCTACTATCCGCTCAGTTCAAGGATCCTGACTTATACGCCGTTTTACATCGGTTCTGAATTTATTATTGCTCACCGGGACAACGCGTTAGCTGAGAAAATCAGTAAGCAAAATGTGCATTATCCTGCCCTGCAATACCAACGCACCGGTATCGAAAACTACGTGGTTATCGTCGGGGAATCTGCACGACGCAGCAATATGCAGCTTTATGGTTTCAACCAGAACACTACACCTGTTGAGTCATCTTTTAAAAAGAACGCTCTGATCTTCAGGAATGCTATTGCCCCGGCATCGGCCACGGTACTGGCGGTCCCTATGATCCTCAGCCAGGCCGACCCGGATAATTTCACTGTCGACAAACTTGCCGACAACGTTGTCAGCATTGCCAGAAAAGCAAGGCTATTACACGGAATGGATCAGTGCGCAAGGGAACTCAGGAAAGAGTAATAATTATATTGCTGCCATTGCTTCAACCAGCCAAAATTTGCACTGGATTAATACCCAATATGATACGGAGCTTTTACCCGCCCTCGAAGAGGCACTAAACAAACCCGGTAAAAAATTCATTGTCCTGCACATTAACGGTAGTCATGAAATGGCATGTGACCGCTACCCTGCATCAGCAGGTGTTCTGGATACCGGAAATAAGTACGAAGATTGCTATAACAATGCGATTCGTTATACAGATTACTTTATCGGCGAAGTGGCTAAACGCTTGCAAAACACCGCCTCTTCAATTCTTTATTTTTCCGATCACGGGCTGGAAAAAAATCCGCAACTGGAATCTATTTATATGCATGGTTCCCGTAATCCAAGTAAAGAGGCTTACGAAGTCCCGCAGTTCATCTGGTACAGCCAGCCCGCACTTTTCAGCCCAAAAACGGCGGTTAGGGTGGGTTAATGGCTTCTGGCCCACCGCAAATAACTATTGGCTTATGCTCAACTGGCTCGGCATCTCTACAGGGGTTAAAAACTGCCTTTCGGTGCTCGAAACCTGCTATCAAGAGCCTACGTCACTTCCGGTTATGGACGGCGGACGCCCATATCTTCGATTACAACCAGCTACGCAATACGTTTAGCTCACAAGATTTAAATACGCCCTGGCGGAAAGCAAAACCTGGCTCACTTTAAAATCCCTGGATACCTTGTTCTCCGAGCCATGCAGCCAGGGTCGCGATGGTGGGATCATGAATAAACGCGATCAACTTTTGCGCATTTTCCTTGCCGACGCCAGGAAGCTGTTGCCAGCTTTCTGCATCTTTTTCGCGTAACTGCTGCCACGAATGCACGTTAAGCGCTTTTGCTGCGGCTCGCGGTAAAGGAACGCCCAGTGCAGCAATCCACCGTCTAAAGGGCTGCTTGCGAGCGAACTCAAAACGATGCCATAACATTAAGCCTCGCGTGGCATTCATTCCTGGCGTGTTTTGGAGCTGCTCTTTGGTCCACGCCAGCCACAAAAAAGATGTTCTCAAAATGATGTGCTTGATGTAATAGCCTCCAGCCCGACTCACCCACGCCTTTAATATCGAGCACATCTTTCGAACTCAACCAGGCCAGGCGGGCCATAAATTGCTCGTGGCATTCCGGCGAGGCATAAAAACAGGTCAGCGGCGTGAAGCGCGACGCTGGCGGAACCGGTTTTTGCCGGTTGCTCCCTCGCCAGACGACACTATCCAACCGCGGGATCCCCTGCCCGGCCAGGCTGACCTGAACCTGAGTCGCCCGGTGCAATATCCAGCGCCTGCCAGCGCCCTACTGACCCCAGGTTGACGCGTTGCACCCGTTTATCATCAAGCTGCACGGGCTCAAGGGTGGCGACCACTGCGATCCTGCCGGTGCGACCCACGGCAAAGGTGATAGGATCGGACCTCAGCGATCCGTGCAACCGGAGCATATTTCCACGCAATTACCCAGCTGCCGTCACCGGGTAGCCAGCGGTTGCCTGCCGGCTCCTGTGCCGAGCGGACAACAACGCATCGGTGACAAAGGGCAGCGGCGACGTCAGCAGCGATGCGCAGTTTTTCAACCTCCTCCACTGAACTGACCTTGTGCGTCCAGGATTCGGTTCAGGTCAAAGCCCGCCCGGGTTAACGCCTGCAGACGCTCATCCATCGTGGCGGGGACCGTCCGGCCAGGCCCAGATAAAAGATGCCAATGTGATCCAAGAGGGCGCTGTCATCCTGCCGCATCATCGCTCCGGCAACTTTTGCCCGCGCATTCATCCCGCCCATCTGATGCTGAACATGATTATCACGACGTAAGAACAGCTCACCCTGCAATACGCTGTTGGCGAGCGGCCCCGTCACCCGGGCGGGGATCGCGGCGATGCGCTTCACTTTCGCCGTCCAGTCTTCACCTTTCAGCCCATCTCCCCGGCTGGTGGCCTGCACCAGCTGCCCCTGCCGGTAGACCAGCGTCACCGCCACGCCATCTACCTTTGGCTGGATCCACAGGTCTTGATGTGAACGCATCCACTGCCGGAGCGCCGCTTTATTCGCGACCTTCGATACCCCGGTATGGCTGACCGGGTGCCTGATCGAACCGCCCGCAGGCATTTGCGCCTCTGTCGCCTGTTCATCACCAAAAGCAGTGCCGCCACTGCTTCAGCCGCGCGGCCAACTGGTCATAGACGTCGTCATTCACGTCGCTGACCCCCTGCTGCCAATAAGCCTTATCCCAGCGGGCTATTTGCGCACTAAGCCGGGCGATCTCCTGCTCTGCCTGTGCGGGTGACCAGGCCGGGCATATCGCCAGCCGTAACTGCTCCACAACAACATCACTACGCCTAATCCTCGCCACATCGTCATCCCTCCCTGTTTTATGGAGGGTATACCGCGGTATGAAATTACAGGCGACAGGGAAAAACAGACTTTACGAGCCAGCATCAGGACTTTGATTCTGTTGCAGCAAACGGCGCAAAAAAGCGGAAAAGGGTGAGCAAAAATCAACGAAGAAGCGGAAAAAGTGTGACAAAGGCTACGTCACGAAGCGGTGACGTGTATAATAAGCCCGTATGTAGGACTTTCTTCGTTAACACATACAAAAGACTCTCATGGCTCAAGGCACGCTTTATATTGTTTCTGCCCCCTAGTGGCGCGGGTAAATCCAGCCTGATTCAGGCGCTGTTAAAAAACCCAACCGTTGTACGATACCCAGGTATCGGTTTCTCACACCACGCGCGCGCCGCGTCCGGGTGAAGTGCACGGTGAACATTATTTCTTTGTCGATCACGATGAATTCAGAGCGATGATTGGCAGAGAGGCGTTTCTTGAACACGCCGAAGTCTTCGGTAATTACTACGGCACCTCACGTGAGACCATTGAGCAGGTACTGTCGACCGGTGTGAACGTGTTCCTTGATATCGACTGGCAGGGCGCGCAGCAAATTCGCGCGAAGATGCCGCAGGCGCGCAGCATCTTTATTTTACCGGCCGTCGAAAGATGAGCTGGATCGCCGTCTCCGTGGGCGCGGCCAGGACAGCGAAGAAGTTATCGCAAAACGTATGGCCCAGGCAGTTGCGGAAATGAGCCATTACGCCGAATATGATTATCTTATTGTGAATGATGATTTCGATACCGCCCTGGGGCGATCTCAAAACTATCCTTCGCGCCGAACGTCTGCGCATGAGCCGCCAGAAGCAGCGACATGACGCATTAATCAGCAAACTGTTGGCAGACTGAACCCACATTCAGTATCATGCCCAGTCATTTCTTCATCTGTGGAGCATTTTAAGTATGGCACGCGTAACTGTTCAGGACGCTGTAGAGAAAATTGGTAACCGTTTTGACCTGGTGCTGGTCGCCGCGCGTCGCGCTCGTCAGATGCAGTCAGGCGGTAAAGATCCGCTGGTACCAGAAGAAAACGATAAAACTACTGTTATCGCATTGCGTGAAATCGAAGAAGGTCTGATCAACAACCAGATCCTTGATGTTCGTGAACGCCAGGAGCAGCAAGAGCAGGAAGCCGCAGAACTGCAGGCCGTTACCGCCATTGCTGAAGGTCGTCGTTAATTAAACCTGCGGGTCGCCCTTGTATCTGTTTGAAAAGCCTGAATCAACTGATTCAAACCTACCTGCCGGTAGACCAGATTAAGCGTCTCCAGCAGGCGTATCTCGTTGCACGTGACGCTCACGAGGGCCAGACACGTTCAAGCGGTGAACCTTATATCACGCACCCGGTAGCGGTGGCCTGTATTCTGGCCGAGATGAAACTCGACTACGAAACGCTCATGGCCGCCCTGCTGCATGATGTGATCGAAGATACCCCTGCCACCTACCAGGACATGGAACAGCTGTTTGGCAAAAGCGTTGCCGAGCTGGTGGAAGGGGTCTCTAAGCTTGATAAGCTGAATTTCCGCGACAAGAAAGAGGCGCAAGCCGAAAACTTCCGCAAAATGATCATGGCGATGGTGCAGGATATCCGCGTCATTCTGATCAAACTCGCTGACCGTACCCCACAATATGCGCACTCTGGGTTCATTACGCCCGGACAAACGTCGTCGCATTGCCCGTGAAACCCTCGAAATCTACAGTCCACTGGCGCACCGTTTAGGTATTCATCACATTAAAACCGAGCTGGAAGAAGCTGGGTTTTGAAGCCTTTATACCCGAACCGCTTCCGCGTGATTAAAGAGGTGGTGAAAGCCGCACGTGGTAACCGTAAAGAGATGATTCAGAAGATCCTCTCTGAAATCGAAGGACGTTTGCAGGAAGCGGGTATCCCCTGCCGCGTCAGCGGTCGCGAAAAGCATTTGTACTCTATCTACCAGAAAATGGTGCTTAAAGAGCAGCGTTTTCACTCGATCATGGATATCTACGCGTTCCGCGTGATCGTCCACGACGCCGACACCTGCTATCGCGTACTCGGCCAGATGCACAGCCTGTACAAGCCGCGTCCAGGCCGAATGAAAGACTATATCGCCATTCCAAAGGCCAACGGATATCAGTCTCTGCACACGTCAATGATTGGCCCGCACGGCGTGCCGGTTGAGGTGCAGATCCGTACCGAAGACATGGATCAAATGGCAGAGATGGGTGTTGCCGCGCACTGGGCTTACAAAGAACAGGGCGAAAACCAGCACCACCGCACAAATCCGCGCTCAGCGCTGGATGCAGAGCCTGCTGGAGCTGCAACAGAGCGCCGGTAGCTCGTTTGGAATTTATCGAGAGCGTTAAATCCGATCTCTTCCCGGATGAGATTTACGTTTTCACGCCAGAAGGGCGCATTGTCGAACTGCCTGCTGGCGCAACTCCGGTCGACTTCGCTTATGCCGTGCACACCGATATCGGTCATGCCTGCGTAGGTGCGCGCGTTGATCGCCAGCCGTACCCGCTGTCACAGCCGTTGACCAGCGGCCAGACGGTAGAAATCATTACCGCACCGGGTGCCCGTCCGAAACGCGGCATGGCTCAACTTTGTCGTTAGCTCGAAAGCCCCGCGCGAAGATCCGCCAGCTGCTGAAGAACCTCAAACGCGACGACTCTGTAAGCCTGGGCCGTCGTCTGCTCAACCACGCGTTGGGTGGCAGCCGCAAGCTGGCAGAGATCCCGAAAGAGAACGTGCAGCGTGAAATCGAGCGTATGAAGCTCGCCACGCTTGATGATCTGCTGGCGGAAATCGGTCTGGGTAACGCCATGAGCGTGGTGGTGGCGAAGAACCTGCAGCAGGGCGAAACCTCTGTGCCGCAGCCCGTCATCAACCAGCCACGGCCATCTGCCGATCAAAGGCGCCGACGGTGTGTTGATTACCTTTGCCAAGTGCTGCCGACCGATCCCGGGCGACCCGATTATTGCCCACGTCAGCCCTGGTAAAGGCCTGGTTATCCATCACGAATCCTGTCGTAACATCCGTGGCTACCAGAAAGAGCCTGAGAAGTTTATGGCGGTAGAGTGGGATAAAGAGACCGAGCAGGAGTTTATCACCGAAATTAAGGTGGATATGTTCAACCACCAGGGTGCACTGGCCAACCTGACGGCGGCAATCAATACCGCCTCTTCCAACATTCATAGCCTGAATACGGAAGAGAAAGATGGCCGTGTGTACAGCGCCTTTATTCGTCTGACCGCGCGTGACCGTGTGCATCTGGCGAATATCATGCGCAAAAATCCGCGTGATGGCCGACGTAATTAAAGTCACCCCGTAACCGAAACTAGGTTTATGAACTCAACACGTTATGCCCGGATCTGCGAAATGCTTGCCAGGCGTCAGCCCGATCTGACGGTCTGCATGGAGCAGGTCCATAAACCTCATAACGTTGCTGCTATCGTCCGTACCGCAGACGCCGTCGGTGTGCATGAAGTGCACGCCGTCTGGAAAGGTACGCGGATGCGTCCCATGGCCTCGGCTGCTGCAGGTAGCAACAGCTGGGTGCAGGTCAAAGCTCACCGACAATATTGCCGACGCCATTTCACATCTGAAAGGGCGCGGCATGCAGATTCTGGCGACCCCACCTCTCTGACAAAGCCGTCGATTTCCGCGAAATTGATTACACCCGCCCGACCTGCATTCTGATGGGTCAGGAGAAAACATGGATCACCCAGGAAGCGGCTAGATCTGGCGGATCAGGACATCATCATTCCGATGATTGGCATGGGTGCAGTCGCTGAACGTCTCCGTGGCTTCCGCGCTCATTCTGTATGAAGCCCAGCGCCAGCGACAAAATGCCGGGATGTACAAACGCGAGAACAGCATGCTGCCGGAAGAAGAGCAGCAGCGCCTGTTGTTTGAAGGTGGTTATCCGGTGCTGGCCAACGTGGCGAAGCAGAAAAAATTACCCTACCCCCACGTGAATATGCAGGGCGAGATTGAAGCCGATGCAACGTGGTGGGCCACCATGCAAGCGACGAAAGTAATCATGCAAGGCCGTCTGCTTGATGCTGTGCCGCTCAATTCCCTGACGGGCGTTGGCGCGGCCCAGAGCAGCAAAACTGGCAAAAATTGGCCTGCATACCGTGCAGGATCTCCTCCTGCACCTCCCCTGCGTTACGAAGACCGCACTCAGCTCTATCAGATTGGCGAGCTGCTGCCCGGCATTTACGCCACCGTTGAAGGCGAAGTGCTGAACAGCAACATCACCTTTGGCGGCCGCCGGATGATGACCTGCCAGATTAGTGACGGCTCCGGCATCCTGACGATGCGCTTCTTTAACTTCAGCGCGGCGATGAAAAATAGCCTGGCCGCCGGGCGTCGGGTGCTGGCCTATGGCGAAGCCAAACGCGGGAAATACGGCGCGGAGATGATCCACCCGGAGTACCGTGTGCAGGGCGATCTCAGCACCCCGGAGATGCAGGAGACCCTGACCCCGGTCTACCCGACCACCGAAGGGCATCAAGCAGGCAACGCTGCGCAAGCTGACCGATCAGGCGCTGGAGCTGCTCGACACCTGCGCCATTGCCGAACTGCTGCCACCCGAGCTGGCGCAGGGCATGATGAGCCTGCCGGAAAGCGTTGCGCACCCTGCATCGCCCCGCCGCCGACGCTGCAACTCAGCGATTTAGAGAGCGGACAGCACCCGGCCCAGCGTCGTCTGATTCTGGAAGAGCTACTGGCTCATAACCTGAGCATGCTGGCGTTACGCGCCGGTGCCCAGCGTTTTCACGCCCTGCCGCTCCCGGCCCGTAACGAATTAAAAGATAAACTTCTGGCCTCGCTGCCCTTTAAACCCACCGGGGCACAGGCTCGCGTAACCGCTGAGATCGAGCACGATTTAGCGCTGGATGTGCCGATGATGCGTCTGGTGCAGGGCGATGTCGGCTCCGGTAAAACGCTGGTGGCTGCCCTGGCCGCCCTGCGCGCCATTGCGCACGGCAGACAAGTGGCGTTAATGGCCCCGACCGAACTGCTGGCCGAGCAGCATGCGAATAACTTCCGCAGCTGGTTTGCCCCGCTGGGGGTTGAAGTGGGCTGGTTGGCCGGGAAGCAAAAAGGCAAAGCGCGACAGGCGCAGCAGGACGCCATTGCCAGTGGTCAGGTGCAGATGATTGTCGGCACACACGCCATCTTCCAGGAGCAAGGTGCAGTTTCACGGCCTGGCGCTGGTGATCATTGATGAGCAGCACCGTTTTTGGTGTGCATCAGCGTCTGGCCCTGTGGGAGAAAGGACTCCAGCAGGGATACCATCCGCACCAGCTGATCATGACCGCGACGCCGATCCCGCGCACCCTGGCGATGACCGCCTATGCCGATCTCGACACCTCCACCATCGACGAACTGCCGCCAGGGCGTACGCCGGTGGACTACCGTCGCTATCCCCGATACGCGCCGCAGCGACATCATCGATCGAGTGCGTAACGCCTGCCAGGAAAGGCCGTCAGGCTTACTGGGTCTGTACCCTGATTGAAGAGTCGGATTTGCTGGAAGCGCAGGCGGCAGAAGCCACCTGGGAAGAGTTTAAAGCTGGCCCTGCCCGAGCTGAACGTCGGGCTGGTGCATGGCCGCATGAAGCCTGCCGAAAAGCAGGCGGTGATGCAGGCCTTCAAACAAGGCGATCTGCATCTGCTGATCGCCACTACGGTGATTGAAGTGGGTTGTGGATGTGCCTAAACGCCAGCCTGATGATCATTGAAAACCCGGAGCGTCTGGGTCTGGCGCAGCTTCACCAGCTGCGTGGCCGCGTCGGACGTGGCGCAGTGGCCTCACACTGCGTACTGCTGTACAAAGCCCCGCTGGTCGAAAACCGCCCAGAAGCGCCTGCAGGTACTGCGTGACAGCAACGACGGCTTTGTGATTGCGCAACAGGATCTGGAGATCCGTGGCCCCGGCGAACTGCTCGGTACCCGCCAGACCGGTAACGCCGAGTTTAAAGTGGCAGACTTGTTGCGTGATCAGGGTATGATCCCCGAAGTTCAACGTCTGGCGCGCCAATATCCATGAACGCTACCCCGACCAGGCGGCAGCGTTAATTGGAGCGCTGGATGCCAGAGACCGAACGTTACTCCAACGCCTGATCAGCCAAACATCGGCAACATCAGGTACATCTTAATCACGACTCGCGTTGACGATATCAATAAAGAACGCCCCCACCCATCGGCACCACCAGAAACGCCATATGTGAAGGACCGAAGCGCTCGGTAATAGCCTGCATGTTGGCGATGGCCGTTGGCGTTGCCCCCAGACCAAATCCACAATGCCCCGCTGCCAGCACCGCCCGCGTCGTAGTTTTTTGCCCATCAACCGCCAGGTAACGAACATCGCATACAGGGCCATAAACAGGGCTTGAACCGCCAGAATAGCCAAGCATCGGCAGGCGCCAGCGAGGCCAGCTCCCACAGCCTGAGGCTCATCAGCGCCATCGCCAGGAACAGTGACAGGCAGACGTTGCCCAACACCGATACCGCCCGCTCAAAGACGCGATAAAAGCCCATCAGCGCCAGGCTGTTGCTGAGGATCACCCCCACAAACAGCACGCAGACAAAGGTCGGTAGCTCCAGCGCGGAGCCCGCCAGCAGTTGCGCAATCACTTTACCCACCGTCAGGCAGATGGCGATCAGCGCAATGGTTTCGATCAGCACCAGGGAGGTTATCATGCGGCCAACGTCCGGCTTTTCAAACGCCGTTGGCACCGCTTCATCTTCCGGTCTACCGTTCGGGGTGGTGGAGTGCTTCACCAGATAGCGCGCCACCGGCCCGCCGATGAGACCACCCAGCACCAGGCCGAAAGTGGCGCAGGCCATCGCCACTTCGGTCGCATTCTGGAACCCATAGCGCTCGATAAACAGTTTGCTCCACGCCGCCCCGGTGCCGTGTCCGCCGGACAGGGTAATGGAGCCGGCCAGCAGGCCCATCAGCGGATCCAGCCCCAGCAGGGAGGCCATGCCGATACCGATGGCGTTCTGCATCACCAGCAGCCCGACCACCACAATTAAAAACACGCCCAGCATTTTGCCACCAGCCCGCAGGCTGGCGAGGTTGGCGTTCAGGCCGATGGTGGCGAAGAAAGCCAGCATCAGCGGGTCTTTTAGCGACATATCAAAGTCGATTTCCCAGCCCATGCTTTTTTTCAGCACCAGCAGCGCAACGGCGGCTAACAGCCCGCCCGCGACGGGTTCCGGGATGGTGTATTTTCTGAGAAGGGGGACACTGTGAACCAGCTTACGGCCAAGCAGTAAAACCAGCGTTGCCGCAACGAGGGTCGACAACGTATCAAGATGAATCATAGTAGGCTCCTTATATGGCACGTACTCCATCAACATGCGCGTTTTCCTGAACCGATTGCGCGACTTAAGCACAATCGGGAGCAGGAGTGTAATGAACTTTGCCGTGGCGTGACAGAAAAGCCGCATTAAGTTGAGGCTTTTATCAACGATATTTGTGAGCAATCGTTTGCTTTTCTCATCCACTCGGCTAAAATGCCCGCTTTTCTTCCAGGGGATCGCAGCAGATGTCCGTTAACGCCGTAGAACAGCAAGATGCGCAACCGATTGCGCAGCCGCATAACAGTGAACTGATTTACCGTCTTGAAGATCGCCCGCCGCTGGCGCAGACCTTGTTCGCCGCCTGTCAGCATCTGCTGGCAATGTTTGTGGCGGTGATCACCCCTGCCCTGCTGATCTGCCAGGCACTCGGCTTACCGGCGCAGGACACCCAGCACATCATCAGCATGTCGCTGTTTGCTTCGGGCGTGGCATCCATCATTCAGATTAAAGCCTGGGGGCCGGTGGGTTCCGGTCTGCTGTCGATTCAGGGCACCAGCTTTAACTTTGTGGCTCCGCTGATCATGGGCGGCACGGCGCTGAAAACCGGCGGCGCGGATGTCCCTACGATGATGGCAGCCTTGTTCGGCACTCTGATGCTGGCAAGCTGCACCGAGATGGTCATCTCCCGCGTATTGCACCTGGCGCGCCGCATTATTACTCCGCTGGTCTCCGGCGTGGTGGTGATGATTATCGGCCTGTCGCTGATTCAGGTCGGTCTCACCTCCATCGGCGGCGGTTACGCTGCGATGGCCGATCACACTTTCGGCGCCCCAAAAAACCTGCTGCTGGCGGGTGTGGTGCTGGCAATCATTATTCTGCTCAACCGTCAGCGTAACCCGTACCTGCGCGTCGCCTCACTGGTGATCGCCATGGCGGCAGGTTACCTGGCAGCCTGGGCGATGGACATGTTGCCGCAAAACAATACCCCGACCGACAACCCGCTGATCGTAGTTCCGACGCCACTTTATTACGGTCTCGGCATCGACTGGAACCTGCTCCTGCCGCTGATGCTGGTGTTTATGATCACCTCCCTGGAAACGATCGGCGATATCACGGCCACTTCCGACGTCTCTGAGCAGCCGGTCTCTGGCCCGCTGTACATGAAGCGCCTGAAGGGCGGCGTGCTGGCCAACGGCCTGAACTCCTTTGTTTCCGGCGTGTTCAATACCTTCCCGAACTCCTGCTTCGGCCAGAACAACGGCGTGATCCAGCTGACCGGCGTTGCCAGCCGCTACGTGGGCTTTGTCGTGGCGCTGATGCTGATTGTGCTCGGTCTGTTCCCGGCGGTGAGTGGCTTTGTGCAGCACATTCCTGAGCCGGTGCTGGGCGGCGCAACGCTGGTGATGTTCGGCACTATCGCGGCATCCGGCGTGCGTATTGTTTCCCGTGAACCGCTGAACCGCCGCGCCATCATGATTATCGCGCTGTCACTGGCGGTAGGCCTGGGTGTGTCTCAGCAGCCGCTGATCCTGCAGTTTGCCCCTGACTGGGTGAAAAACCTGCTCTCTTCCGGCATCGCAGCCGGTGGGATCACCGCTATCGTCCTGAATCTGATCTTCCCGCCAGAAAAGAACTAATCCTTTTAACGGCAGCAGGCAACTGCTGCCGTAACCCGGAATTCCACCATTCGCGCCTTGAGCAATGCGCATAAATCGTGCATAACTCCTTTATGTGTGTTTTACGTGATGGAAGACCATGAAATTTATTGGAAAGCTTCTCGTCGGTATTCTGGCCGTTCTGCTTATCGCGATTCTCGCGCTCTATATCCTTGTTCAGACCCGCTGGGGAGCGGCGCAGGTCAGTAGCTGGATCACGGTAAACACCGACTACGAACTCAATTTCGACCTGATGGATCACCGCTTCTCGTCCCCTACTCACCTGGTGCTGAAAAACGTCACCTTCGGGCGCGATGGCCAACCGGCGACCCTGGTAGCGAAAATGGTGGATATCGGCGTGAGCAGCCGCCAGCTCACCGATCCGCTGCATATGGATACCATTACCCTGTTTGACGGCACGCTGAACCTTTCGCCCCAGACGGCGCCGCTTCCCTTCCAGGCCGATCGCCTGCTGCTGAATAACATGGCCTTTAACAGCCCCAATACCGCGTGGGATCTCAGCGCCCAGAAGGTGACCGGCGGCGTGCGCCCCTGGGACCCTGAAGCAGGTAATGTGCTGGGTAAAAAAGCAAACATCCAGATCAGCGCCGGGTCGCTGACGCTGAACGGCGTACCGGCCAGCAACGTGCTGATCGAGGGGGAGTTGACCGACAAAGAGGTGGTGCTGACCACCATCGGTGCGGATATGGCACGAGGCTCCCTCACCGGCACCGCACGCCGCGACGCCAACGGCGGCTGGAAGGTGGACAATATGCGCCTGAACGATATCCGCCTGCAGAGCGATAAATCGCTGTCCGACTTTTTTGCCCCCATCACCACCCTGCCGTCGTTGCAGATTGGCCGCCTCGACGTGACGGACGCCCGCCTGCAAGGGCCGGACTGGGCGGTCACGGATCTCGATTTGAGCCTGCGCAACCTGACCCTGAGCCAGGGCGACTGGCAGAGCGAGGACGGTCGCCTGTCGATGAACGCCAGTGAGTTTATCTACGGCTCGCTGCACCTGTTCGACCCGATCCTGAATGCGGAATTTGCCCCGCAGGGGATTGCCCTGCGCCAGTTCACCTCGCGCTGGGAAGGCGGGATGGTGCGCACCTCCGGCAACTGGTTGCGCAGCGGAAAAACGCTGGTGCTGGACGATGTCGCCGTCGCCGGGCTGGAGTACACCCTGCCGCAAAACTGGAAAACACAATGGATGGAGACACTGCCGGAATGGCTGCACAACGTCACGCTGCGCAAATTCGGCCTGAGCCGTAACCTGGTGATCGACGTTGATCCCGCCTTCCCGTGGCAGATCACCGCCCTCGACGGTTACGGCACCAACCTGCAACTGGCGAAAGATCGGCAGTGGGGCGTATGGGCGGGCACCGCCACCCTGAACGGGGCGGCTGCCACCTTTAACCGGGTGGACGTGCGCCGTCCGTCGCTCTCCCTGACGGCTAACGCCTCGACGATTGCCATCAATGAACTGAGCGCCTTTACCGAGAAAGGCATTCTGGAAGCGAAGGCCAGCGTCTCGCAGACGCCGGTACGCCAGACGACCCTCAACCTGACCGGTCGAGGTGTGCCGTTGAACGTGCTCCAGCAGTGGGGTTGGCCCGCGCTGCCGGTCACGGGCGACGGCAATATTCAGCTCACCGCCAGCGGTAATGTACAAAAAGACACGCCCTTGAAGCCGACAGTCAACGGCAGGCTGAATGCGGTAAATATGAATAAACAGCAGGTCACGCAGACGATGACGGGTGGGGCGGTGAATACGGTTGAGCAACAACCCTCACCCCAGCCCTCTCCCTGAAAGGGAGAGGGAGCAACCCCGTTATCACCTGCTTAAAGATGGGCTCTCACTCTTCCCTCTCCCCTAATGGGAGAGGGTTAGGGTGAAGGGTCTCAGAGGTGAATCACCACCTCGTCCCCCTCTGCTTTCATCACCACGCCCCACTCGCTGCCAGCATGTGACGCACCTTTCACACCGCTAACATTGTGCACATTGCGCAAACAGACCGACCAGTCCCGCGCCTCGCCGCTTCCTTTCAGGGTCAGGGTGTCGCCGCTGCGCGTCGCGGTCAGGGTGAAGGCGACAGCACCGTTCGCCGCGGAGACTTCGCTCACCGCCGTGGCGCCATCGTCCAGGTTAAACAGCTGGAAGGCCGTTCCCTCATTCCAGGCATAGTCCGGCTTCTGGTCGTTATTGCCCAGCGCCAGCAGGGTGTTGTTGCGCACGTAGACCGGCAGGCTTCGGAAGTCGTGCTGCTGTTTATGCCAGCGGTTGCCCTGGATTTCGTCGTTGTGCCACAGGTGCGTCCAGCGCCCTTCCGGCAGGTAGAACTGCACATCCCCCGCCTCGCTGAACACCGGTGCCACCAGCACCGAATCCCCCAGCATGTACTGGCGGTCGAGATAATCGCAGGCCGGATCGTCCGGGAACTCGAGCATCATCGCCCGCAGCATCGGCGTGCCAGACTCACGCGCCAGTGCCGCCTGGCGATAGAGGTATGGCATCATCCGGCATTTCAGCTGGGTAAAGTGACGCACCACGTCGCAGGATTCATCATCGTAAGCCCATGGCACGCGGTAGGATTTGCTGCCATGCAGGCGGCTATGGCTGGAGAGCAGCCCAAACGCGCACCAGCGTTTGTAAACGTGCGCCGGAGCGGTGTTTTCGAACCCGCCGATATCGTGGCTCCAGAATCCGAACCCGGACAGGCCAATCGATAGCCCGCCGCGCAGGCTTTCGGCCATCGACTCGTAGTTGGCGTAGCAGTCGCCGCCCCAGTGCACCGGGAACTGTTGCGCACCCACCGAGGCCGAACGGGCAAACAGCACCGCCTCCTCTTCGCCTACCGTCTCTTTCAGCACGTTCCACACCAGCTCGTTATAGATATAGGCGTAGTGGTTGTGCATTTTTTGCGGATCGGAGCCGTCGAACCACTGCACGTCGGTCGGGATGCGCTCGCCAAAGTCGGTCTTGAAGCAGTCAACGCCGATATCCACCAGGCCTTTCAGCTTGTCGGCATACCACTGGCAGGCTTCCGGGTTGGTAAAGTCGTAGATCGCCAGCCCCGGCTGCCATTTATCCCACTGCCATAGCGAGCCGTCCGGGCGTTTCAACAGATAGCCCTTCTCTTTCAGTTCCCTGAAGACTGGCGATTTCTGGCCGATGTACGGGTTGATCCATACGCAGACCTTCAGCCCTTTCTCCTTCAGACGGCGGATCATCCCTTCCGGGTCCGGGAAGGTCACCGGGTCCCACTCGAAGTCGCACCACTGGAAGGCCTTCATCCAGAAGCAGTCGAAGTGGAAGACGTGCAGCGGCAGGTCGCGCTCGGCCATGCCGTCGATAAAGCTGTTTACCGTCGCTTCGTCATAGTTAGTGGTAAACGAGGTGGTGAGCCACAGGCCAAACGACCACGCTGGCGGCAGCGCCGGACGTCCGGTGAACTGCGTATAGCGGTTGAGCACCTCTTTTGGCGTCGGGCCGTCGATGACGAAATACTCCAGATACTCGCCCTCGACGCTGAACTGCACCTTGGACACCTTCTCGGAGCCGATTTCGAACGAGACGTTTTCCGGGTGGTTCACCAGCACGCCATAGCCACGGTTGGTGAGGTAGAACGGGATATTTTTGTACGACTGTTCAGTGCTGGTGCCGCCGTCGCGGTTCCAGGTTTCGACCGTCTGGCCGTTGCGCACCAGGGCGGTAAAACGCTCGCCCAGGCCGTAGACGGTTTCGCCCACGCCCAGATCCAGCCGCTCGAACATGTAGTTGCGATCGCTGTTGCCATCCTGCACGTAGCCGTTGTTTTTCAGCTGACTGCCGGTGATGCGCTGCCCGTTCCTGAGGAAATCGAGCGCCCAGAACTCGCCTTTGGTGACGCGCACGCTGACGTTGCCGCTTTTCAGCTCGGCAAACCCGGCGTTGTTTTCAATCTGCACGTTAACGTCCTTCAGGACGTTGAGCGGATAGTACGGGCCGTTATCCAGCGCGCCCTGGAAGTGCTCGATGCGCACCCCGACAATCCCCTCCTGCGGCGAAAACAGGCGCACCGTGAACATCAGAGTGTCGAGCTGCCAGGTGCGCTCGCGCACGTCTCGCGGGGCGACATACACCACCAGGTCGTTGCCCTGCTGCTCCACATCGAATACCTGAACCGGATAGGTCACGTTCAGACCCGGTTGAATGAGCCAGTTTCCATCACTGATTTTCATACGTTCGTCCTCTTAGTTCTGTAATTCTTTGCTGACCGGCAGGGTGTTAAATTCCTGCTGATTACGACGCGCACCCTGTGCCAGGTCGTCCATGATTTTCATCAGGAATGGCGTTTTCAGGCTGTAGAAGCGTTTGGCGATCACCGCGCTCAGCAGGTAGCACGCTGCCGGAACCAGAGTAAACAGGGCAATAATGATGCTGATGGTGGCGCTGTTCTGGGTTTTAGCTGCGGCATCGTAGCCGCCGCCTGCCAGCATCCAGCCAATCAATGCGCCACCCAGCGCCAGGCCCAGCTTGAGCACGAACAGCGTGCCCGCAAAGCTGATGCCGGTGAGGCGTTTGCCATTGGTCCACTCGCCGTAATCGACGGTATCGGACATCATCACCCACTGGATCGGGGTCACCAGCTGGTGCAGCACGCCAATCACGAAGATAAAGGCAAACATGGTGATGTTGGCCTGCATCGGCACGAAGAACATCGCCACGCTCGCCACCGCCAGCAGGGCGTTAGTCCACCAGAAGACGCTGACTTTGCACTTCCAGTCGGTGAGCGGTTTTGCCAGCGCGGAGCCAATCAGGTTGCCGACGCAGTAGGTGGTGAGGAAGGCGACGAACAGCGCCGGCGACCCCATGATCCAGGTGACGTAATACATCATCGCGCCGCCGCGCACGCAGACCGCCAGAATATTGAGGATGGTGAGCAGGCCGACGATGCGCCACTGGTCGTTCTGCCAGATGTCGCGCAGATCTTCGCGCATGGAGGTGGTGGCAGGCGGCACCTGGATGCGCTCTTTGGTGGTGAAGAAGCAGAACGCCAGCATCATGAACGCCACCACTGACAGCACCGCGATGCCGCCCTGGAAGCCGAGCGCTTTATCCTCGCCGCCAATCAAATTCACCAGCGGCATCATCAACACCGTGGAGAGCATGCCGCCCGCCGTCGCCAGCACAAAGCGCCAGGATTGCAGGGAGATGCGCTGTGTCGGGTCGTTGGTGATCACCCCGCCCAGCGCGCAGTACGGGATATTGACCACGGTATAGAGCAGGGTCAGCAGGGTGTAGGTAACGGCAGCGTAGATCATTTTGCCGTTCAGGCTGAGGTCTGGCGTGGTGTAGGCCAGCACGCAGACCAGGCCAAACGGGATGGCCCCGAACAGGATCCACGGACGGAACTTACCCCAGCGGCTGCGGGTGCGGTCGGCAATCAGCCCCATGCAGGGGTCGGAGATGGCATCCAGCGCACGGGCCAGCAGGAACATGGTGCCGACGAACCCGGCGGGGATACCGAAGATATCGGTATAGAAAAACATCATGTACAACATAACGTTATCGAAAATGATGTGACTTGCGGCGTCACCCATGCCGTAACCAATTTTCTCTTTGACAGACAAAACATCGCTTTTCATTGTTATTCCTTCACGCGTAGGGGCGCTGAGACCGATTACATGTTTTGTAAACCATCCCCTACTCGTCAGGTATTGCGTTTTCTGGTTACGTTTTTACGATTCTTGTTTTTTGTGATCGCGGTAAAATTGCGAAGGAGATCGTAACATGAGGATTTTCTTAAGATTTAAGTTGAAGAGGTAACACTGGTCAAAAAAGGGGTGAAATAAGTGTGCGAAAAGATGGGGTAAATGTTTGAAAGTAGCTATAATGCGCCCCGCCTCCATGTAGCAATCGAGGCGCGGAAGATCGTCATCTCCGGTGAGGTGGCTGGACTTCAAATCCAGTTGGGGACGCCAGCGTTCCCGGGCAGGTTCGACTCCTGTGATCTTCCGCCAATATTTATTTTTTATTTGTTAAACTTTCTAGTGCCGATAATAAATCATTCAATCCAACATTAAAATCATTTCTAAAGTCAGCATATTTCTTTGTTTTTAGTAATTCAGGTATCTTGCAGTCCTTTAAAAGGATTGGTAGCACATGAACACGACCATGTTGAATTTCACTCCAATATTTAGTATGCCACTCTCTTTCTACCCATTTTGAAGCGGCAGCGTTTTCAGAAAGAATAACTATAATAAAATCTGCTTCCTCCCAACCCGTTAGAAATCTGTTCAGGAATACTTTCACCAACTTTAATGTTCCATTCATCTAACCACGGAATATAGCCATTTGCTTCCAGATCCATACATAACATCTTTGCAAAAGGTTTATCTAATGATGAGTGGGAAATAAAAACCTTGGCTCCACTTGGCTTACTCATGTAGCGCTGCTCCACGATTTGTTCTAAAAGATTGGTTTCAACATAATGCAGCTCAGAGAAATAGCTAAATAATTTTTTATGTGAAGTTTTATTATAAGGTGAACATAATTTAGTTAGTTCATTTTTACGATTCATTAAATCATACATAGATGCATATTCTAAATGATCATAAGGAATACCATAATACTCTGTTGCTAACGAAAAATACCCAAAATAGACAATAGCAACATGGGTTACACCCTCCGGCGTCCCATCGTTAACTTCTTCATTCCATTCATAATCTTCTGGAAAAAATGAATCATCATCGTCGTAATAGCCAATACGACCTTTAAATTCACCAGAAATTACTTTAACTGTACCATATCGATCCATTTTTTTAGGCATGGCTTGATCCTATATCATTGATGCTAGCCCTTAGGTTCAATCTTCCTTAACCGTAAAGCCTCCCTCGCTAACTCCTTCAACCAGCTGGCGAGACTCACCCCCTTCTTCCGCCGCCACAGCATCCAACTGTTCCTTCAATGCCGGATCAATACGCATTTTAAACTGCGGGGATTGCCCGCCGCCTTTTGGTTTTTTTTCACGCGCTATGATTGACATGGGGCCACCTATCCATCTAATCTGAACCTTATAGGAGGCCACCTAAACCTCCTGTTTTGCCAACGCGCCAATGTGCAGGAACACACCGGAGCGTCTAACCTCACCAACTATCAAGGAGTTGATTATGGTTGATTCGCATTCTACCCCAGACACCACCGCAACCGGAACTGAGCGTACTTTAATTGTGGGATATCGCCCGCAAGGTCGCGATCGCAGTACGCCAAACCTGATCCTTTCGGGTAAATGGCTGCGCGCGGCGGGGTTTGATACGGGGGATAAGGTCACGGTGAAAGTCATGGACGGTTGTATCGTGGTGATGGCGCACAACCCGTATGAGAAGGCGCTGCTCGCTGAGTTAACGCTGGCGCAGCAGAAGCTGAAAGGCATTGAAGGGGCATTGGCTCTGGCATCATGACCCCGGTTTAAACCGGGTGCGGCATGTTCCGCCTCACCCCAGCCCTCTCCCTGAATGGAGAGGGGGCCGACCGTGCCAGTGTTTTTTTGTGGTGCTCCCTCAGCTCTCAGGGAGAGGGGGCAGAATGTGCGGCTATCAACCCCCCATACCGCATATGCAATAACGGAAACGGATTGCCCTGCCCGTCCAGTTCCGACCGCCCGATCTGCACAAACCCCCTATGCTGATAAAACTCAATGCCCTGCGGGTTTTGCTCGTTAACGTCCACCTCGTTAGCACCGAAATGGTCAATGGCGTACCTCAGCAACAACGAACCAACGCCTTTCCCCCGGCTGGCAGCGTCAACAAACAGCATTTCAATGCGGTTTTCATCCACACCCAAAAAGCCGTGAATATCGCCCCTTTCATCCCGGGCAATCACAACGTTAAATTGGGCAGATACGCGTTGAGCAGGAGCGGGCGTAAGGCCGCAATATCACTGTCCTGCAAAAAGTGGTGGGTAGCACGAACGGATGATTCCCAGATCGCGACAAGACGTTCAAAGTATGAAGGGACTGCGGGTTCGATTTTCATAAAGCGATCATCGTTAAATACCGAAGCGATATCAAGCGTAGCCATTGCACTGATAAACAAGGACGATACACGTAATGACAGACCATTCTATTAACGGCTCATTTTCCCTGCCCGAAAACACTAAATTGCGTACACTGAATGAATTGATAGCGTCCTGTTCACCAGAAAGCCAACAGCGCATCAAAATAGCCGCCGATAAGATAATCCAGGAAACGCGCCAGCAACTCCTGCGCGACGCGGTGAAAAGGTCGTAGCGCTTTTCCCCCTCTCCCAACGGGAGAGGGAACCTAAACCCGCACCTCCATCACCGCATACACCCCGTCTTTCGGCACAATCACCGTGACGTTTTCCGCCGGGATACCTGCTGCGAGATGAATATCCTGCAGCTGCTGCAACGTGCGCGGGAAGATAGGGGTCCAGCCAATACAGCGCAGGGCGAAATCAATCTGCGGGCTGCTGGTCAGCATGTTCGAAATAATCAGCGCCCCGCCGGGTTTAAGCAGGCGCAGGACATGTTTCAGGAAGGTCACCGCGTCGGTGTCGTTGAAATATTCGAAGATCCCCAGCGCATCCACCAGCTCGACGTTGCCTTCGCCCAGCTCCTGGATCAGTTTATCGCTGCGGATAAGACCCTCGATCAGATCGCGCGGCAGTATCGTCACCTGCTCACCGACCTTCAGCCCTTCGGCGGCGGCCATTTTCTCTGCCCAGCGCAGGGAGACGGGATCGTAATCCACCAGGGTTAAATGCACTTTTTGCCCGTCCAGTTGGGCACCACGCAGCGCCTCCAGCACCGGAACGGCCGCACCGCTGGCCAGGCTGACCCAGACGTTGTCGATATCGTTACCCAGATACTGTGCCGCCAGCACGGAGAGCACCCTCGCGCGGGAACGGATGCCGATAGCATCATTGGCGTGGATAAACCACTGGCGGCTGCGGCTGTCCATCCGCGTGCCGTCGGGGAGATGATCATCCAGCGGGTTCTGGATGGCGTACAGGGCCAGCGCGGTGGGCACCAGCCGGGTACGCCAGGCGACAACCGCCGGGCGTGTTGCAAACGCCTTTTCAGACCAGTGATGCTGGCATTTAATCGTCTTCCCGCCGCTGGCATCCTTTTCGATGAGCGGCGGCATCAGCTGCGGGTCTGCTTTTAAGGCCCGATCAACGGCGTTCAACTCACGCGTCACCTCGTCTTTCATCGGCCAGTTGTCGCTGACATCGGGAAACGACGCGCTGTAGATGGTCATGGAGGTCGGCGCGGTGCCGCGAAAGGGTTGCCAGTGCATATGTCATCTCCCGTGTGCCCATGACGCAAGTCTATTCTCTTGCCCGCGCATTACCCCAGGAAGAAAGCACGATCTTTAATGTCTGACCCATACCAGCTCATCCACCCGGAAGCCCAGGCTGCGCGCGGTATTAAGGTAATCCTGTTTCACCGCGTCCGGGATGGTTGGCGTGCGCGACAGGATCCACAGATAGTCGCGATCCGGGCCGCTGACCAGCGCGTACTGGTAGTCATCATCCAGCTTGATCACGTTATAACCGCCGTAGAACGGACCGAAGAACGACACCTTCAGCGCCGCGGTGGTTGGCGCGCCGGTGTAGTAGGCTTTACCCTCGCTCTCATTCCACTTGCGTTTCAGGGGGTCGTATCCGCGGTTAAGCACGCTGATCCCGCCGTCGCTGCGCTTGCCGTAGGTGGCGGTTACCTTCTCCAGACCGCGTTCGAAGCGGTTTTCCAGACGGGCGACTTCGTACCATTTACCCAGATAGCGGCTGGCATCAAAGCCCGTAATCGGCTGTACACCTTTCGGTGGCGTAGGGGATTTGCAGGCTACCAGGGTCAACGCAATGGCGACACCGGTCACAACGGGCCATAGTTTCATGATAACTCCTGTCATTTTGCACGGTTGGAATTAAAGTGTAGTGCAGCGCTCTGGCGCTTCATCCCATGGGAAAATATTCGTAGAATATTGAGATTAATCCTCTTCGGACGCAGACATGGCTTACTCCATTGGCGAATTCGCCAGACTCAGTGGCATCACTCCTACCACGCTGCGGCGTGGCAGCGTCGCTACGGTTTACTCAAGCCGCTGCGCACCGAGGGCGGCCATCGCCAGTACAGCGACGAGGATGTCCAGCAGGCGTTAAAAATCCTCGACTGGGTGAAAAAAGGCGTGCCCATCGGCCAGGTAAAGCCGCTGCTGGAACGCCCTGTTCCCAGCCGTACCAACAACTGGCAGACACTGCAACAGAACATGCTGGAACGTTTGCAGGCGGGCAGAATCGAATCCCTGCGCCAGATGATCTACGATGCCGGTCGCGAGTACCCGCGCCCGGCGCTGGTCGTGAACGTGTTACGCCCGCTGCGCAGCCTGGTGTCGGCCAATGTTCCCGCCGCCATGACCCTGCGCGAAATCCTTGATGGCATTATCATCTCCTACACCTCGTTTTGCCTTGAAGCCGATAAAAAAGCGCCGGGCGATAACCTCCTGATTAGCGGCTGGCACCTGAACGACCCGTGCGAGATCTGGCTCGAAGCCTTAGCGCGCACCGGCCAGGGCCACCGTATCAACCTCCTGCCCATTCCCCCTGCCGCCCTGGCACCGGAAATCTTCCCCGACCGCCAAATGGCTGCTGGTCACCAGCGCTAAACTCACCGCCGCGCGCCGCAAACAGGTGGAACAGTGGCAACAGCAGGTTGCCCTTGAGGTGATTATCCTCTGATTATTTTGTCCTGCGGGAATGTTCACGAAAAGTTGAATATTTTCCCGCGCGGCAAATGCTAACGTTTTCCTGTGACTTATCACTCCACAGGAAAAGATGATGAAAAAAACTGCCCCTCTGCTGTTGCTGGCCTCTATGGCCTTTGCCCCTGTCGCCTTTAGCGCCCCTGTTGGCACCCTGAGCGTGCATATCCTTGATCAGCAAACCGGCACGCCGCCACCGGGCGTTACCGTCACGCTGGAAAAGCAGCAGCAGGATAAATGGACCCCGCTGGCCAGCGGCAAAACCGACCAGGATGGCCGCATCAAGTCGCTCTATCCGGCGGATCAGGATATGCAGCCAGGCGTCTATAAAGTGACCTTCAAAACGGCCGAATACTTCCACGGCAACAAGCTGGAGTCATTCTTCCCGGAGATCCCGGTGCTGTTTACCGTCACCCGCACCAACGAAAAGCTGCACATTCCTCTGCTGCTCAGCCAGTACGGTTATTCGACCTATAAGGGCAGCTAAAACTTATTGATATCGTTAAACAATAAAAAATAACTCCGTCAATACTTGGACAAAATAATCATTTTGTGTAACTTTTATAGAGAGACTCTGGAGGTGCACATCATGACAACGAAACCTGTACTGGGTATTAGCGGATGTTTGACCGGCTCCGCCGTTCGCTTCGACGGCGGGCATAAGCGTATGGGCTTTGTCATGGATGAGCTGGCTGAGTGGGTTAACTTCCGGCCTGTTTGCCCGGAAATGGCGATCGGCCTGCCGACGCCCCGTCCGGCACTGCGTCTGACGAAGACCACCAGCGGTGAGATCCAGATGCGGTTCAGCAAAGCACCTCATGAAGATGTCACCCAAAAAAATGGCCGACTTTGCGGCAGGCTATGTGCCGAAAATGGGCGATCTCTGCGGCTTTATCGTCTGCGCGAAATCCCCTAGCTGCGGCATGGAGCGCGTGCGTCTGTATGACGAAAAAGGCAATGCGGGTCAAAAGGAGGGTGTCGGGCTGTTCACCGCTGCCCTGCTTGAAAAATGGCCCTGGCTGCCGGTGGAAGAAGATGGACGCCTGCACGACCCCGTACTGCGGGAAAACTTTGTTGAGCGGGTTTTTGCTCTGCATGAGCTGAATACGCTGCGGGCAAACGGCCTGACGCGCCATGCGCTGCTCGACTTCCATAGCCGTTACAAACTCCAGCTGCTGGCACACCATCAGGCGGGCTACCGCGAAATTGGCCCCTTCGTCGCCTCGCTGCACGAGTGGGACGATCTGGAGGCCTTCTTCGAGGCGTACCGCGAAAAACTGATGGCGATCCTCAGGAAACCCGCCTCACGGAAAAACCACACTAACGTGCTGATGCATATTCAGGGCTATTTCCGTAACCAGCTGAACAGCCGCCAGCGCGGCGAACTGCGTGATGTGATCCTGCATTACCGTGACGGATTACTGCCTATTCTCGCCCCGCTGACGCTCCTGAAACACTATCTGGCCGAATACCCTGACCGCTATCTGATGACGCAAAATTACTTCGATCCCTATCCAGATGACCTGGGTTTACGTCTGGCCGTGATCTGAATTCAAACGCGAGGCCCCATTGACCCTGAAAGGCCCGAAGCACTACCCCGTTTAGACGACACCTCACTGTCGTCTTTTTTTTTTGCACTTTGCCTGAAACACTGTAACTTTGTACAGGTTTAGTCCGCAAAATTGGGTTCGCTTATGATCACTACCCTGCATATCCAAAACTACCGCTCGATTCGCGATCTCTCCCTGGAGCTGGAGCAGCTCAATATCGTTTTCGGCCCGAATGGCACCGGAAAATCCAATATTTACAAGGCGATCCATCTGATGCACAGCGCGGCACAGGGGCAATTCTCCCCAGGCGCTGGCCAATGAGGGCGGGATTTTAAAGGTCTTCCTGGGCGGGCAAAACCCGCAGCGACCAGCTGCGACGCATGAACCTCGCAGTAGAAACCGAGACTTACGAATATGAGCTCCAGGTGGGCTTTGTCGAAAAACTGCCTTATCCCTCGCAGTTCCAGCTCGATCCGGTGATCAAAGAGGAGTCCATCTGGCTGAGCGGTCAGCACCGACGCCTGTCGTCGCAGCTGATGAAGCGCAAGAATCAGGCCGTGTTTCTCAATAACGTGCACCACGAAAAAGTGACCCCACAGCGGCACGCTGTACGAGAACGAATCGGTGTTCGGACAGCTGGGTGAACCGCACCTCTACCCGGAGGTGTCGCAGATGCGTGAGTCCCTGCGTAACTGGCGCTTTTTATCATGAGTTTTCGGTCGCAACCGGCTCGGCGATGCGTGCGCCGCAGGTGGGGTTCCGCTCCCCGGTGCTGGCCAGCGACGGCGCAAACCTGGCCGCGGCCTTTCAGACCATTGTCGAGATTGGCGACGAGATGCTGCTGATGCGCATTCTCGACCAGGCTTTTCCTGGCTGCGTGTTTTACAGCGACAATACCGGCGGGCGTTTTCGCATGATGATGCAGCGCGAAGGCTTAAGCAGACCGCTGGAGCCTGCGGAGTTCTCCGACGGCACGCTGCGTTTTTTGTGTCTGGCGGTGGCACTGTTAAGCCCGCGTCCGCCCGCGTTTATCGCGCTCAACGAACCGGAAAACAGCCTGCATCCACAGATGCTGCCCGCGCTGGCGAGCCTGATCGCGGAGGCCAGCCGTTACTCCGCAGATCTGGCTCACCAGCCACTCGCCAGAGCTGGCAAGGTTGATTGAAAAGCACCGCGCGTTTTCGCTGTATCAGCTGTCGATGGTGGAGGGAGAGACGAAGATGGAGAAGCTGGGATAGCTGGAGTAAATGCGGGGCGCGCCCCGCATGTCTGCTATTCCCAACCCGGCACAGCCCCCGCCGTTGAAGATCGTCTCTGCCGCCTTCGCCACTTCTGGCGACTGATACGCCTGAACAAATTCCTTCACGTTTTCCGCCTCTTTATTGTCTTCCCGCGCCACCACGATGTTCACGTACGGCGAGTTTTTATCTTCGATAAAGACACTGTCGTGCACCGGTGACAGCCCGGTTTGCTGGAGATAGGTGGTACTGATAATCGCCACATCCACTTTCGGATCGTCCAGTACGCGCGGCAACTGCGCCCCTTCCAGCTCCATGATGTTCAGCTTTTTCGGGTTAGCGGTGATATCCAGCGATGTCGGCAGCAAGCCCACGTCCGGTTTCAGGGTGATCAGCTTTTCGTTTTGCAGCAGCAGCAGCGCGCGGCCCAGGTTGGTCGGGTCATTGGGGATGGCGACCAGTTGCGCCGTCTTTCAGCTCGGTCACGGATTTGATCTTGCGGGAATAGCCCGCCATCGGGAAGACAAAGGTGTTGCCGACGGCCACCAGCTTGTAGCCGTGCGCTTTGTTATCTTCCGCGAGGAACGGGCGATGCTGGAAGACGTTGGCGTCCAGCTCCCCGTGACTGGTGGCATCGTTCGGCAGCAGCGAGCCGCTAAAGCCCACCAGCTCGACATCAAGACCGAATTTCTCTTTCGCCACTTTTTTGGCGACTTCGGCCACGTCCTGCTCGGCACCGTTAATCACGCCGACTTTAATGTGTTTAGCATCGCTGCCGTTTTGGTCACAGCCCGCCAGCAGCAGGCCAGCGAGAAGAAGCGCACCCAATCGAAGTTTCACCCGTCATATCCTTTTGATAACTGTTTTCCCGACTATATCGGCAACGCAGCGGCAGGCTAAAAAACGAAATGGCATCAGTAAGAAGGATAAGTTATATGCGGGTAGTGCCCGGTAAGCGTCGCGCCACCGGGCATGGGTATCAGGCCTGTTTCTTCCGTAACGGCGTTTCGCGCAAAAAACCACGACAGCGCAAACGCCAGCACCCATAATCCCTGCCGCCATCAGGAACACCGCATGAATGGCGGAGCCGAAGGCATCCAGATAGTTCAGGCGCAGGGCGTCGGGCAGATGGTGAATGGCGGCGGGGTTCATCTCCCGCGGCAGTTCGGTGCCCTCGGGTATCCGTGCCATCAGGCCCGACTGCAACACGTGAGTGAAGACCGCGCCAAACAGCGCCACGCCAATCGCCCCACCAATAGAGCGGAACAGCGTCACGCCGGATGTCGCCACACCATACTGATCCGCAGAGACGCTGTTCTGCACCGCCAGCACCAGCACCTGCATCACCAGACCCAGCCCCGCCCCCAGCACGCCGGTAAACAGGTACAACTGCCAGACCGGTGAATCAATGGTGATCCGCGTCAGCAACGCCATGCCGATCACACCCAACAGGGTGCCCAGGATCGGAACAGGCGGTATTTCCCGGTGCGGCTGATAATGCGACCGCTGATAATCGAGGTCAGCAGCAGTCCGCCCATCAACGGGATCAGCTGTAACCCGGCCTCGGTCGGGGTGGCGTCTTTGACAATCTGCAGATAGAGCGGCAGGAACGTCACCGAGCCAAACAGCGACATGCCGATGATAAAGCCAATCAGACTGCACAGCAGAAAGCTGCGATCCCGGAAGAGCGACAGCGGAATAATCGGCTCCCACGCCAGACGCTCCTCATAGATAAACCCGGCGATGCCCGTCAGGCCAAAGGCCAGAATGCACCACAGCTGCGGATCGCTCCACTCGCGTACCGTACCCCCTTCGCTGGTAAACAGGATAATGCACAGCAGCGCCATGCTGAGGTAAATCGCCCCCAGATAGTCGATCTCATGTTTATTACGCTTCGCACTGCCGTGGAATACCGCGCCGATCACCAGCAGGGCAACAGCCCCAGCGGCAGGTTGATGTAAAAGATCCAGCGCCAGGAGGCGTGCTGCACCAGAAAACCACCGACCCAGCGGCCGATCACCGTCGCCAGACCAAAAACCCCGCCGAACAGCCCCTGATAGCGGCCACGATCGGCAGGCGGGATGACATCAGCCACCGCCGCCATGCTGATCACCATCAGCCCGCCGCCGCCTAACCCCTGTAAAGCGCGCATCAGCACCAGCTGGGTCATGTTCTGCGCCAGTCCGCACAGGGCGGAGCCGAGCAGAAACAAGACTATCGCGATTTGCAGTACGATTTTGCGGCCAAAGAGATCGCCAAACTTGCCGTACAGCGGCACCACGATAGTGGAACTCAGGATATACGCCGTCACCACCCAGGAGAGCTTATCCAGCCCGCCAAGCTCGCCGACAATGGTGGGCAACGCCGTGGAGACGATGGTCTGATCGAGGGCCGACAGCAGCATTACCAGCAAGAGCGCGCTGAACAACAGCCGGACAGAAGGCGCGTTTTTGGTTTGCGTTGTCGATTCGGACGCCATAAAACACCGCTTGAAATTAATTAATTGGGTAATTAATATTTAATGAAGTTATGAATCAGGTCAAGGGATCCTCCGCGCATGTCAGCACATAAAGATAATTCTGAACCCAGGCCACAGGCCGCCGCCCGGGGCGTCCGCGCGGAAGCAAACCCACCGCCACCAGCCGGGAACAATTGCTGGATATCGCGCTGGATCTCTTTTCGCGTCAGGGGATTGCCCGCACCTCCCTCAACGCCATTGCCAAAGAGGCGGGCGTGACGCCGGCGATGCTGCACTACTATTTCAACTCCCGCGAGCAACTGCTCGATGCCATGATCGAGGAGCGTTTTTTGCCGCTGCGCAGCGCCATTGGCGCGCTGTTCAGCGCCCACCCCGGACGATCCGGTAACCGCCCTGACGTTAATGGTGAAAAAGCTGGCCGATCTGGCCGTCGAACACCGCTGGTTCGCGCCGCTGTGGATGCAGGAAGTGATCGGGGAGATGCCGGTGCTGCGGACGCATCTGCAGGCCCGGTTTGGTGATGAGAAATATCAGGCGACGCTGGAAACCCATTGCCCGCTGGCAACAGGAGGGGAAACTGAATCGCGACCCTGGCACCCGAGCTGCTGTTCACCACCCTGTTAAGCCTGGTGCTGGTGCCCTTTTCACGGATGCGTAATGACGAGAGGTTACATACCCTCCTCGCCTGACAGCATCGTGCGCCATGCGCTGGCGGTGATCGGTAGCGGTATTGGCGCTTAAAGCGCCTTCGACAGGTAATGGCGCTGTATGCCCGGGTAGGGAAAATCGTTCAGCGTCATTTCAAGCTTATAGCCCTGCTTTTCATAAAACGGACGCGCCTGGAAACTGAAGGTATCCACCAGCGCATGGCGGCAACCCTGGACGTCGCGCTTCGCCTTCGGCGGCATCCATCAGTTGTCGTCCCAGCCCGCTGCCGCGCTTCTCGTCGCTGACCCACAGATATTTAATGTTCAGCCACTCGCCCTGGCGATTGCCGATAAGACCGCCGCGCATTTTGCCGCCCTCATCGCGGGCATATACGGCGATATCATTCCCCACCGCGGGAAAATCATAAACTGGCTGTTGTAGATCCGCAACTGCTGCAGTACACTCTTCTTGTTCTTGTTCGGTATGGTGTCGGTTATACTCAGTTGCCATATCATTCTCCCGTTCGTTGCTTCTCGACTATCCCACATTCTGCCGCGATAAAAACACCAAAATCTGGCGTAACGCGCGCTAAAAATGTAAGTGCAACTCAATGCCAAATTCCCTTTGCGAACATCATCACCTTTTTGTTGCGTGACTGTCACCCCGCCCGTCACAAATTTTTTCGTTTGCGCGTATCTGCCTGGTCAGTTCTGTGGCTACGCTTATTCATACCCTGGAGCAACCTATTCGCCAAATTAATACTTTCGGCTGGGGTCGAAAACAGGGATGTAACGATATATTTCATAAACGTGTGTGGTTTTCCCGGAGGGTTTCCATGAAGTCCAGCGCACCTGTTTTGCCTGGTAGTCTGCTTGCTTTTTGCCGCCTTCGTTCATGCTCCAGGAACTGAACGACCCGGTAAAATTAGAACAAATGAAACAGTCGGTTTTGAAGGATGTGAAGAAAGCCTGTGCCCCGCAACGCAAGCAAAGTGATAAAGAGTGGCAGGCGATGATCATGCCTCGGAAGCCAATCAGATGCTGGTCAAAAATGCGGTCGTGGCGATGGAGCGGAACAACCAGGAGGGTTACTGGGATGCCGTGAGTCAGGTGGACTGCATGGAGGATTACTGATTACGCATTAAGGGGCCATGCAGCCCCCTTAATTTTTTACCGCCGCACGTCTGGAATAATCAAATCCCCACGCAGCACATACGAACCCAGCATCTGGGTCTTTTCATTCAGCCAGGTGACGATACGTGCCGCCATGGCATCCATCGAGTATTCAATCGCCGGGATGGTCGGAATGCCTGGCAGATGCAGCGATCCCGCCAGACTGAACACCATGATGTCGCCCGGTACTGACCTGTTGAACGCCTGCAGCTGCGGGATCACCCGCTGTGCTTCCTGTTCGTCGGCGACCAGTAAGGCATTGAAATTCAGTGTGCTGGCGTTGTTGAGCAGCTCCTGCAGGGCCACGGAGGATGACGTGGCTTCCATAAACACCAGGTTGCGATTAAACGGCAGGAAGTTCTTCTCCAGCCCATGCTTGTAACCCAGCAGTACCTGATCGGCAAAGCCGCTACCCGTGCGGGTGGATCAGGGGCAATCTGGCGTCGGCCCTGGCTGGCGAGGAAGTTACAGGCGGTTTCCGCAGCAAAAGCATGGTCGTACTGGATGCTGTTGACGTTGTTGGTTTCCATGCAATCCACCAGGATGACATTCTCCTGATCGATGTGCAGCGGGAAACGGGCGCCGATAATCAGAATGTCATCGCATAATCCGCAGGAGAGTTCATCCAGCGCGCCCATGACTTCGGCTTTGGTGTTGGCGAAGCGAAGCAGCAGGTGCTTCTGGTGCTGGCTGAGGTGTTTTTCCAGCGCGTACAGGTAACCCGTGGTTTGATTAATGTTGTCCTGTGCGCAAATGACGCCGATACAGCCGGTAGACTGGCTCAGCAGCGACTGGGCAATGACATTTGGCCGATAGTTCAGCTCTTCCACCGCTTTTAGTACGGCCTGGCGGCTGGCTTCCTTTACGCCGCGCGATCCGCTCAACACCCGTGATACCGTGGCTTTGGACACCCCGGCCAGACGTGATACATCGTTGATTGTAGACATCTTTATCCCCTGACAGGTCGCTCCAGGCACCTGTAATTCCTGAATCCACTTCGGCTCATATTATAGCCACTGAGGAGTATATCTGTTTCCGTTTTCCATGGAAACCGATTTTCCGTTTCCACTCCATATGCTGCAAAATCAGTCAAAATACGTGACCTGAATCCGATAATAAGGCGCGATAAGTAAGGGATCTTGATGGCTGTCACACTTCTGTCTTATACCAATGGAAACCGGTTTCCATATGTTATCCAATCATCCCCGCAATAACTATTTACATTTTGAGGATGGTTGTCGATGTTCAAGATAATGCTGTGCTGTTCTGCCGGGATGTCCACCAGCCTGCTGGTTCGGAAAATGGTCGAAGCCGCGAACGAACGCGGTTTACCGGTCAAAATCGATGCGTACGGTGTTTCAGAATTTGATACACAGTTTCCGCAATACCAGGTGGTGCTTCTCGGACCCCAGGTCAAATACATGTTAAAAACGCTCTCAGACAAGGCTGCCACCCAGGGCATACCCGTACAGTCCATCGATACAATGGATTACGGTATGCAACGTGGCGATAAAGTGCTGGACTATGCTCTGTCGCTCATCGAAGCGGCACACTAAGAAGGTGTTCTCATGAGTTCGTTATATCAATCTATGGTTGCCGTCATTGAGCAGTCCATCGCGCCGCTGGCAGGCAAGCTGGGCCAGCAGAAGTACGTGATTGCCATCCGTGACGGCTTTACCGCCGCGCTGCCGTTTATGATCATCGGCTCGTTTATGTTGGTATTTATCTTCCCGCCGTTCTCCGCAGATACCACTAACAGCTTTGCCCGCGGCTGGCTCGATTTCTCTGAGACGTACCGCGAACAGCTGATGCTGCCGTTTAACCTCAGCATGGGCGTAATGACGTTCTTCATCTCGGTAGGGATTGGTGCCAGTCTGGGCCGTCAGTTTAATCTCGACCCGGTGATGTCCGGCCTGCTGGCCTTTATGGCGTTCCTGCTGGTGGCCGCGCCGTATGCCGACGGTAAAATCTCTACCCAGTATCTGTCGGGCCAGGGGATCTTCACCGCGCTGATTACCTCCATCTATGCCACCCGCGTTTACGCCTGGCTGAAGGATCATAAAGTCACCATCCGTCTGCCGAAAGAAGTGCCCACCGGCGTGGCGCGCTCGTTTGAAATCCTGATCCCGGTCGTGGTGATCATCGGTACGCTGCACCCGCTGAACCTGTTTATCGAAGCGCAAACCGGGATGATCATTCCGCAGGCCATTATGCACCTGCTGGAGCCGCTGGTTTCCGCCTCTGACTCCCTGCCTGCCATTCTGCTCTCTGTGTTGCTGTGCCAGATCTTCTGGTTCGCCGGTATCCATGGTGCGCTGATTGTCACCGGTATCATGAACCCGTTCTGGATGGCTAACCTCTCTGCCAACCAGGCCGCACTGGCTGCCGGCGCTGCGCTGCCGCACGTCTATCTGCAGGGCTTCTGGGATCACTACCTGCTGATTGGTGGCGTGGGTTCTACCCTGCCGCTGGCCTTCCTGCTGCTGCGCAGCCGCGTAACCCACCTGCGTACCATCGGCAAAATGGGCGTGGTGCCAAGCTTCTTTAATATCAACGAACCTATTTTGTTCGGTGCGCCGATCATCATGAACCCGATGCTGTTTATTCCGTTCGTGTTCGTTCCGATGATCAACGCTTGTCTGGCGTATACCGCCACCAAACTCGGCTGGCTGGCACAGGTCGTCTCGCTGACGCCGTGGACCACTCCGGCGCCAATTGGTGCCTCCTGGGCGGCAAACTGGGCACTCAGTCCGGTGGTGATGTGCGTCATATGTATGGTGATGTCGGCGCTGATGTATTTACCGTTCCTGCGTGCTTATGAGCGTTCTTTGCTGAAAACCGAAGAACAAAAAGCGCAGGCAACCGTAGGTGCAGCAGAGACCGTCGGCAATTAAGTCAAAGAGGACGTTTTATGAAATATGCATTTCCCGAAAACTTCTGGTGGGGTAGCGCCTGTTCTGCAACTCAAACAGAAGGGGAAAGCCAGGGCAGTGGTAAAGGATTATCCATCTGGGATCACTGGTTTGCCGCAGAGCCGAATCGCTTTCACAATGGGGTAGGGCCGCAAAATACCTCCACGTTTTATCAGCACTGGAAAGCCGACATTCAACTGTTAAAGCAGCTGAACCACAATAGCTTTCGCACCTCGATAAGCTGGGCGCGCCTGATCCCGGACGGCGTGGGTGAAGTAAACCAGGAGGCGGTCGCGTTCTACAATCAGGTGATCGACGAACTGCTTGCCCAGGGCGTGACGCCGTTTATCACCCTGTTCCACTTCGACATGCCGATGGCGATGCAGGAGATCGGCGGGTGGGAAAACCGTGATGTGGTCGCGGCCTATGCCCGCTACGCAGAAACATGCTTTGAGCTTTTTGGTGATCGGGTAATGCACTGGTTTACCTTTAACGAGCCGATTGTGCCGGTAGAGGGCGGGTATTTGTATGACTTCCACTACCCGAACGTGGTCGATTTCCGCCGCGCGGCAACCGTGGCCTATCACACCGTGCTGGCCATGCGCAGGCGGTTCGCGCCTTCCGCGCCGGGCATTTCGCCGGTGAGATTGGCATCGTGCTGAACCTCACGCCGTCCTATCCGCGCTCGCAGAATCCGGCGGATGTGAAGGCCGCGCACCATTGCGACCTGCTGTTTAACCGCAGCTTCCTCGACCCGGTGCTGTGCGGGGAATACCCAGCGGATCTGGTGGCGATGCTGAAGGCACACGATCAGCTGCCTGCCTGTCTGCCTGAAGACAGCGCGCTAATTGCCGACGGCAAAATCGACCTGCTGGGGGTTAACTACTACCAGCCGCGTCGGGGTGAAGTGTCGTGATACGGCCATCAATCCACAGGCACCCTTTATGCCGGAGTGGTTCTTCGACAGCTACGAAATGCCAGGCCGTAAAATGAACCCGTACCGTGGCTGGGAAATTTACGAGCCGGGTATTTACGATATTCTCATTAACCTGCGCGATAATTACGGCAACCCTCGCTGTTTTATTTCTGAAAATGGCATGGGCGTCGAAAACGAGCAGCGTTTTATTGAGAACGGTCAGATTAACGATCAATACCGTATCGATTTTATTTCTGAACACCTTAAATGGCTACATAAAGGAATTAGCGAAGGCTGTAATTGTCTTGGCTATCATATGTGGACATTTATTGATAACTGGTCATGGTGTAATGCCTATAAAAACCGCTACGGTTTTATCCAGCTGGATTTAACCACGCAGCAGCGCACCATTAAAAAGAGCGGAGAATGGTTTGCCGAAACCTCTCTGAATAATAGTTTCGATAAATAGAGTAATAGATGATGATTGCCTTAGAAGAAGCCGTAATGGAAATCATCGTCAATGCTGGTCAGTCGCGCAGCCTGTGCTTTGAAGCACTGCATGCTGCGCGGCAGGGCAACTTTGACGAAGCGAAAAGCCTGCTGCGCGAAGCCGATGGCTACGCGCGCCAGGCGCACCATATGCAGACCAAACTGATCGAGCAGGACGCGGGTGAAGCCCGCCAGCCGATGACGTTAATTATGGTACACGCCCAGGATCATTTAATGAACTCGCTGCTGGCCCGTGAATTATCCGAAGAAATTATTCACCTGTATCAGCGTTAATAGTAAATATTAGCCATGGAGTGAATGTTACGATAATAGTGTAAAGCCTCTGTACCCTAAAAAATAAAAATCAACTTGTTCTGGTGACAGCAACATATTCTGTCAATGCGGAACGGGGTGGTTATTGTCTGAATAAAATTTAAATATATTGAGATAACCATGAATATGATTAAAAAACTTCCATTAACAATGGCGGTTATCGCCGCGCTTTGCCCGGTTTCTGTCCTCGCCCAGGAATTCACGCAGGAGCAAATCGACGCCATTGTGGCCAAAGCGGTGGACAAAGCCCTGGCCGAGCGCCAGGCAAAAATGGATGCTGCGGTGGCGAAAAAGGCCGACGTGGTGACCGAGCCGCAGAGCGCCGCCCAGTCCCCGGATATGGCCATCCCGTTCGGCATTAAATTTACCGGCTATGCCCGCTACGGCGCGCACTTCCAGGCGGCCGACCAGAAATACGTTGCGGTGGACGGCTCCTACAACGGCGCCTCGGCCATTGGCCGTCTGGGGAACGAAGGCAACGGCGGCGAGTTCCAGCTTTCGAAAGCCTTTAAGGGCGAAAACGGTGCCATCTGGGACGTCAACGTGATGATCGACCACTGGGGCGACGAGGTGAACCTGAAAAAAGCCTACGCCGGGGTGACCAACATTCTGGCATCCAACCCGAACGCCTATATCTGGGCCGGGCGTGATTTCCACCAGCGTCCGCAGCAGGGCATCAACGACTACTTCTGGATGAACCACGACGGCCAGGGGGCCGGGGTGAAGAACTTCGACATCGGCGGGGTGCAGTTTGACGTCGCCACCGTGGCGGCAGTCGAATCCTGCAGCCCGGAAGTGATGGACGACGAAGCTAACCCGTCGCGCATCACCTGTACCGGCGGCTCCGGCACCGGGGACAAAGGCAACTACGCGGCCACCTCCAAAATTCACGGCATGAAGCTCGGCCCGATCGACCTGGAGCTGTACGCCAACTACGGCTTTGACTCGAAAGCCATCGATACCGAAGAGCGGACCAACGCCTGGCAGGGTGGCGTGGTCCTGAGCCACACCAGTGACAGCGGCGTGAACAAGGTGATCGCCCGTTACTCTGATAACGCTGACAACAGCGTGTACAACAAAACCGAGGATCTGACCACGGTCTACGCCAGCTTCGAAGGGCTGTACAAGTTCACCCAGGCGACCCAGGTGGAGTACCTGCTGGCCTTCCACGACTATGACAACAGCCGGGACAATACCGACAACCGTAAAAACTACAACGCCATCGTGCGTCCGATGCACTGGTGGAACGACGTTCACTCCACCTGGCTGGAGGCGGGCTGGCAGCATGTGGATTATGACAACGGCGGGGATAACAAGGGCTGGAAGCTGACCCTGTCGCAGAACATGTCCATCGCCATGGGGCCGGAGTTCCGTCCGATGCTGCGCTTCTACGTCACCGGCGGTAAGGTGGATAACGAGCGCACCGCCCGCGTGAACAACACCCGGGATGAAACGCTGGACGACTTCAACGTCGGCGCGATGTGGGAAGCCTGGTTCTAGGTAAGGTAAAAGCAAAACGGCAACGCGCGTTGCCGTTTTTCATGTTTGCCCCCTCTCCCCATGGGAGAGGCCCGGCGTGGGGGCATCAGGCTGTACGCAACCATGCTATGCTGTTGGCCGAATAAAAAACCAACATCGCAGGGGAGAACATGGGTTCCACACGTAAAGGGATGCTGAACGTCCTGATCGCCGCCATTTTATGGGGCAGCTCAGGCGTTTGCGCGCAGTACATCATGGAGAAAAGTCAGATCTCTTCACCTTATCTCACCATGATCCGCCTGCTGTTTACCGGCGTGATCCTGCTGACGCTCTCATTCGTCCACGGCGACAAGATTTTCTCGGTCATCAAAAATCGTAAGGATGCTATCAGCCTGCTGATTTTCTCCCTGTTCGGGGCGCTGATCGTCCAACTTACCTTCCTGGTCACCATTGAAAAATCCAACGCCGCCACCGCCACCGTGCTGCAGTTCCTGTCGCCGACCATTATCGTGGCGTGGTTCGCGCTGGCGCGCAAAAAGCGCCCGGGCATTTTTGTGCTGGCGGCAATCATGACGTCGCTGATCGGCACCTTTTTACTGGTCACGCACGGCGATCCCACCTCGCTGACCATCTCTCCGGCAGCGCTCTGCTGGGGCATCGCCTCCGCCTTCGCCGCGGCGTTTTATACCACCTACCCTTCCACGCTGATTGCCCGCTACGGCACCCTGCCGATCGTCGGCTGGAGTATGTTGCTGGCCGGACTGATGTTAACGCCGTTCTATGCGGGCGAGGGACCACCTTCGTGATCGACGGTAGCCTGCTGCTGGCATTCTTCTATCTGGTAGTGATTGGCACGGCGGTAACCTTCAGCCTGTATCTGAAAGGCGCGCAGATGATTGGCGGGCCGAAGGCGAGCATTCTGAGCTGCGCCGAGCCGCTGAGCAGCGCCCTGCTGTCGGTTATTTTACTGGGCGTGGCGTTTACCCTGCCTGACTGGCTGGGCACGCTATTGATTGTCTCGTCGGTGGTGTTGATTTCGATGGATTCGAGAAGACGGGTTCAGACATCAGCCTGATTTCCCCTCACCCTAACCCTCTCCCCAAAGGGGCGAGGGGACTGTCCGGTGCGGTCTTTTCGCTCTCTCCTTAGAGGGGTAAGGGGATTGTCCGGTGCGGTCTTTTCACCCTCTCGCCAGGGGGCAAGGGGATTGCCCGGTGCGGTCTTTTCGCCCTCTCCCCAAAAGGGGCGAGGGGATTGTCCGGGCGGTCTTTTCACCCTCTCCCTAATGGGGCGAGGGGGACTGTCCGGGGCGGTCTTTTCGCTCTCTCCTTAGAGGGGCAAGGGGATTGTCCGGGCGGTCTTTTCACCCTCTCCCCAGGGGGCCAGGGAATTGCCCGGTGCAGGCTTTTCACCCTCGCCCCTTTGGGGAGAGGGCCGGGGAGAGGGGCGAATTTACGACTTCGCCCTCACCTTCGCTGCCACCAGCAGCGCCGTCAGCAGCATCAGCGTGCCGGAAATCACCAGCGGTGACGTCAGGCCCAAATGGTCGAGCGCCACGCCGCCCACCGCTGCACCGCAGGTGTTTGCCAGTTGGATCACCGCTACCTGAATCGACCCTGCTTTTTCAGCCTGATCGGCCAGCGAGCGGGTGATCCACGTCGACCAGCCCACCGGTACCAGCGCAAAGGCAAAGCCCCAGATAATCGCAATCGCCGAAGCCACCCACTTATCGCTGCCCCACAGAATAAGCACGGCAGCGCTGATTGCCAGCACCAGCGGCGCACCTGCAAGCGCAAATTTCAGCGAGCGTTTCAGGAACTGCGCCGACAGCGAGGTGCCGACAAAACTGGCGATACCAAAGCTCAGCAGCACCAGCGTCAGGCCATCGACGTCGAACCCGGCCATGGTCATAAATACCGGGCGGATGTAGGTAAAGAACGCAAACTGCCCGGCGAAGGACATAAAGATGGCCGTCATCCCCGCCAGCACGCCGGGGCGCTTCAGGAGGCTGAACATGTTCTGCTTATGGTGTGCGGCTTCGCCCGGCAGCGACGGCAGCGCTTTCCACACCCACAGAATGCACAGCAACCCCATCACCGCGGCACCGTTAAAGACGTTGCGCCAGCCGATGATCCCGCCGAGGAAAGCTGCCCAGCGGCGCAGCGATCACCAGCGCGATGGAGACCGCACCAAAGATAACCGAGAGCGCTTTCGGCACGGTACGCGCCGGTACCAGCCGCATGGTGAGCGAGGCCGACATTGCCCAGAATCCGCCCAGACCCAGCCCAAGGCAGGCGCGCCCCAGCAGCAGCAACATAAAGTTATCGGCAAAGGAGACCAGCAGGCACGAGAGCGTCAGCAGGACAGAAAAGAGGATCACCACCTTGCGGCGATCGGTGGTGCCAATCGCCTGGGTAATAAACAGGCTGGCAAACATGGCAACAAAGGCGGTGACGGTGACCGACTGACCCGCCAGCCCTTCAGAAATGCCCAGATCCTGCGCCATCGGTGTCAGCAGGCTGACCGGCAAAAACTCCACGGTAATCAGGCAGGCGACGCAAAACGCCACGGAAAAAACCGCCGACCAGTTCGGGCGGGAGACCGCTTCAACATGGGGCGAAGGGGCGGATTGGATCTGTTCTGTCATGGCATCACCTGAGGAGAAAAACGAGCGAGAAAGCCGTGCAGTTTAACAGCTAAAGTGTGATCTATTTAACGTTTAGACCACTTTTGGCATTTTTTGCCGGGCGGCGCATGCACCGGGCTACAGGTCAGGCAGGCCCGGTAAGCGTCGCGCCACCGGGCGATGTGGAATCAATGCAGAAAGAAGACCCCCTCTTCCGGCAGGAAGAGTTGGTTATAGCGCAGCTGGAAGGCGTTAAGTTCGTACGGATCGGGTTCCATATCGCGCATAAAGCCGAGCGCCAGACGAATCTGGGCATCGGTGATCGGCGCAGCGAGACGTGCCTTGCGCAGCAGGCGATACCAGCTCAGCAGGTTGTTTTCACTGCTGTCGACTATACACACCTGCCAGATCAGCAGCACCTGAGCGGCATTTTGCAGGTGCGCCTCGTCCGGGCGCTCCAGGTAGCGGATAAACTCATTGCCGGCGGTTTTGCCAAACTGATCGATCATCGACTCCAGCGGCACAGGGGTGATCCCCAGACGTTCGCTGAGACGACGAATGGCGCGTCGGGGACCCGACGTCATGACGCGAAAGCCCACCACAAACACCACGGCAAGCGTAGCCAGCATTATCCAGACCATGAACTCTCCTTACGGTTAGCCGTGCATGATATCGGGAAATGCGGTGTATCGACAGCAGACAACATCGGATTAATAAACGGAGAAACAGTGGATCGGGGCCATGAAAACAGATATCCGCCCGGCAAAGCATCCAGGCGAATATCAGCGTGCAATGAAGTCAGATCAGCGTGTCTGCAAGCCCTTCAGCAGCGCCTCGTGGAAACGCTGCGGATCCTGCATCTGCGGGGCGTGGCCCATGTCGTTAAACTCGACCAGCGTCGCCTGGGGAATGCGTTTTGCCGTCTCTTTGCCCAACACCGCGTAGTTGCCAGCGTCTTGCGCACCTCCGGCGGGGCGAGATCTTTGCCGATGGCGGTGTTGTCCTTCGTGCCGATCATCAATAATACCGGCATCTTCAGCTCGCTGAATTCATAGACCACCGGCTGGGGTATAAATCATGTCGTAGAGCAGCGCCGAGTTCCAGGCGACACGCTCTTTGCCCGGCCCGTTATTCAGCCCGGCGAGCATGGTGACCCAGCGCTCGTATTCCGGCTTCCACTCCCCGGCATAGTAGGTGTTTTTCTCGTACTCGCGAATGCCGTCGGCGCTGGTTTTCAGCTCCCGCTGATACCACTTATCCACGGTGATATGCGGCACGCCGCGTGCTTTCCAGTCTTCCAGGCCAATCGGATTCACCATCACCAGCTGTTCCACCTGCTGCGGCCACATCAGCGCATAGCGGGTTGCCAGCATGCCGCCGGTGGAGTGCCCAATAACGGTGACACGATCGATGCCCAGCGCTTTCAGCAACGCATGGGTATTGTCTGCCAGCTGCTGGAAGGTGTACTGATAGCGTTCCGGCTTAGTGGATTTGCAAAAACCGATCTGATCGGGGGCCACCACGCGATAGCCGCTGGCCGTGAGCGCGCGGATGGTATCTTCCCAGGTTCCGGCGCAGAAGTTTTTACCGTGCATCAGCACCACGGTACGACCGTTGGCTTTTTCCGGCTTAACATCCAGATAGGCCATATCAAGCGACTGGTTTTGCGAGGTAAAGGTGAAATGTTTCACCGGCCAGGCGTAGTCAAAACCTTCCAGCTTTTCGCCATAGGTGGGGGTATCGGCAGCCATGGCGGGTGAGGCCAGCGCCACCAGCAGCGCAAGACAGGACAATCGTCGGGTCAACATGCAAGCTCTCCATTAGCAAAAGGGGCTAAGGCTGCACGAAAGGCGGCAGCAAAAAAAACTGTAGAGCATGGGGCAGATCGAGGGTGTAAAGCGGGGTAAAGGTTTGCGGGTTTTCCCTGGTGAAAAACCCGGCGCGAGGCCGGGCGGGGTTCGACTCTTACAGAATACCGGTTGTTACCCGGAAATGACGGGTTTCCCGGGACGCAAGCTGGATCAGGCTGCCGCTGTTTTGTGCCGCCAGGAATCCTTCCGGGCGGCAGGTGGCCGGAAGCACGAAGGCCGCAACCTGCTGATCGCCGTTATAGAGGATCCAGCGGGTGGCATACTTCAGCTCAGCACTGCTAAAGCGCGTAACAAAGGTGGTGCCATCGGGTGCGATCATGCGGAATTCCGGGCTATCCGTGTAGCGATCGAGCCGGTCGGCGAAAAAGACAATCTCGGGATCGTAAAAGTGCGGTTCAGAGAGCGTCTTCAAAGTGGCTTCGCCCTGCTGGAGCCGTTGGTTGAACGCCAGCCACTGTTCGGTCGGCTTCACGTGCGCCGGAATCGACTCGCGCAGCTGAATAGCCTCATCCGGGACGTTCTGGCTGAAGGTCGCCCCTTCAACATACGCATAGTTCATATGGCACATGTACTGCAGCGGCATGGAACCGTCGCCAGATTGGTCCACCGACATGGCGATATCAAACAGGGCGCTCTCTTTACGTAACGTCACCGCTGGCTGCGCCTGATAATGATGACCGAATCCCATCACGTACTCATAGCGACCGGTCACCGTCAGGCTATCGCCGTCCAGCTCCAGCCAGGCGTCATCCATTGGCGCGCAGGGCATTTCGCCGTGCAGAGGATGGGCGTCCTCCGGCGACGGACAGCCGTTTGCCAGCAGGCCAGAGTGAAAGGCGAAGCAGCCATAGGTTTCGATAACCTCTTTTGCCGCTTTTGGCTGGCTGAACATATTGCGCATCGTCAGGTCGCGGCCATCGAACTCCGCATCCCAGATCATCTGCCCCAGCCAGGGCAGGATCACCAGGTGGCCGCGGCTGTTTTGCACCCGCAGCCCTTCCACGCCGCTGGCGTAGCGAAACGCCGTCACCGTGAAGTCATCATTTTGCAGCAGAGTGCGCGGCTGTTCAGTAAAGAGCGCGCGCCACAGGGGAAGTTGCGTCATGGTGATTCTCCTCAGGAAGCGGTGGCTTCGGTCAATTCACGGCGCACTTTGCTCTCACGCCAGAAGTAAACCCCGACGTAGACAAAGCACAGCATGGAGACCAGGAACGAGGCCTGTAACGAATGGAACAGGTCCGCGACATAGCCCTGCACCGCAGGGACGACCGCCGCACCGACAATCGCCATCACAATGACCGCGCCTGCCATTTCGGTATGCTCGTTGTCCACGGTATCCAGCGTGCCTGCATAGATGGTCGCCCAGCACGGCCCGAACAGAACGCTCACCAGCACCGCCACGTAGACCGCGCTAAAGCTCGGTGCCAGCGCCACGTACGCCAGGAACAGCGCGCCGACAACCGAGTACAGAATAAGCACCTTCGCCGGGTTGAAGCGGGTCATCAGAATGTTTGGCGACAAACTTGCCGATAAAGAAGCAGGCAAAGCTGTACACCATAAAGTTAGAGGCGTCGCGTTCGTTGATGTCCCCTAACTCCAGCGCCAGACGGATGGTGAACGACCACACCGCGACCTGCATGCCCACATAGAGGAACTGCGCCACGATACCGCGACGGAAGCGGGCATTGGTAGAGAGGTAACGCAGCGTATCCATTGCCGACGGGCGCTTACGTTCTGCGGTTTGCGCCACTTTGCAGGTTGGAAGCGGGTCAGCAGGAACAGAACCATCACCACAACCAGCACCATAATCATGTACTTATAGGGTTCGAGTGTGTTTTCCAGCATCAGGATCTTGAAGTTATGGATCTGCTCAGCGTTCATGCCCGCCATCTGTTTTTCCAGGCTGTCGCCTTCGGAGAAGACCAGATATTTACCCAGCAGGATGCCCGCCGCAGCACCTATCGGATAGAAGGTCTGGCTGACGTTGAGGCGCAGCGTGGCATAGGCTTTGGGGCCAATCATTGAGCTGTAGGTGTTGGCCGCCGTTTCAAGGAAGCTCAAACCAATGGCAATGGCAAAAATTGCCGCCAGGAACATGGTGTAGGTTGCCATGTGCGAAGCGGGGAAAAAGAGCGTACAGCCCACGATATAGAGCGTTAATCCGATTAAGATCGCCACTTTATAGCTGGTCTTTTTAATGACCAGCGAGGCCGGAATAGCAATAAGGAAATAACCGCCATAAAACGCGCTTTGCACCAGTGCTGAGGCAAAATTACTGAGTGCAAAGACGCTTTTAAACTGCGTAATTAAAATATCATTTAAAGCAGCAGCGCATCCCCATAACGGGAATAAGCAGGATAACAAAATAAACTGGAACAGAGGGGTTTTATTCAGATAGCCGTCAGGCATCTGAATGATGTTTTTATCGTTCATAGTGCTACCTTTTATTTCGCAGGGTTTTATTATTCGTTCAATGCCAGATACTCATTGAATTGTTCAATGCTGGGGTAAGACGACTGGGTGCCTTTCCCGGTGACGCTGAAGGCGGCAAAGAAGGAGGCTTTTTTCATCGCGGCTTCAACGTCGCCGCTCTGGACGTAGTAATGGGCGAAGCAGCCGATAAAGGCATCACCGGCCCCGCTGGTATCTACTGCATTGACTTTACATGCCGGAACCTTCACTTCCCGGTCGCGCGTCATCCAGAGCGCGCCTTTTTCACCCATGGTGACGATAATATTATTCAGCCCTTTCTCTACCAGCGATCGCGCCGCGAGACAGATATTTTCGTAGGTATTCACCGGCATGCCGGTCAGAATTTCCAGCTCGGTTTCGTTCGGCACAAAGAAATCACATTTACAGGCATAGGACATATCTAATTCACGTAATGCAGGGGCTGGATTTAATAGCACCTGAATACCGTGCTTTTTACCAAACTCGATGGCGTGATAAACCGTCTCCAGTTGCACCTCAAGTTGCAGAACAATTAACTGACACTTTTTCAGATCGTCTGCCGCGCGGTCGATATCTTCTGGTGAGAGGAATTTATTGGCGCCCTTCACAATCAGAATACTGTTGCTGGAGTTGGCATTAACAAAGATCGGCGCCACGCCGCTACTGGTACAGGGCACTTTTTCCACATAGGTGGTATTAATACCCCAGGACTCCAGATTGCGAATGGTGTTATCAGCAAAAATATCGTCACCGACCTTGGTCAGCATCATCACCTTCGAATTGAGCTTGGCTGCCGCCACCGCCTGATTCGCGCCTTTGCCGCCACAGCCAATTTTAAATGCCGGGGCTTCGAGGGTTTCGCCCTCCTTCGGCATCTGATTAATGTAGGTGATGAGATCCACCATGTTGGAGCCGATAACCGCGATATCCATCTTTACTACCTCTCTGAAACAATCACACAACAATGATATTATCGTAACATTATCATGTTATTTTCGTATCATTTGTGACTGTGATCGCGATTACAGGATCCCTCCCGCTGTTTATTGTTTAAGCGTTATGCGGCGATAGAAATGTGATCCAGGATTGAGGTTTGTTAATTAAATCATTTATTACAATGAGTTGAGATGGGTAAACAGTTTGAGAAGTGACTTTTCTTTCCTGCCGGGCGGCAGTATAGTATGGCGCAACAAGAATGTTCCTGACGCATCATAAATGTGTTTATCGGAACATCATAAAGTGCGGAGAGGGTGAATGGAGACGAAGCAAAAAGAAAGAATCCGGCGTCTGGTGGAGCTATTAAAGAAAACCGACCGCATTCACCTGAAAGATGCCGCCAGGATGCTTGAAGTCTCCGTCATGACCATCCGTCGCGATCTCAGCCCGGATAACCATGAAACCGTGCTCCCCCTGACCCTGCTGGGCGGCTATATCGTGATGGTCAACAAACCGGCCTCCGCACCTGCGGCCCCCGTCGTTCGCAGCCAGACACACCATCCCGACGACTTGCCCATCGCCATTCTGGCGGCCGGCATGGTGGCAGAAAACGATCTGGTCTTTTTCGATAACGGCCCGGAAATGCCGCTGGTGATTAGCATGATCCCGGACGACATCACCTTTACCGGTATCTGTTATTCACATCGCGTATTTATGGCGCTCAATGAAAAGCCCAACGCCACCGCCATTCTGTGTGGCGGCACCTATCGGGCAAAAAGCGATGCGTTTTATGACACCAGCAATCCCTCGGTGCTGGACTCCCTGAACCCGCGTAAGGTGTTTATCTCCGCCAGCGGCGTGCATGAGCACTACGGCGTGACCTGGTTTAACCTGGACGACCTGGCCACCAAGCGCAAAGCCATGCAGCACGGCATCCGCAAAATCCTGCTGGCCCGCTACGCCCTGTTTGATGAAGTAGCCCCGCCAGCATCGGGCCGCTGTCGGCCTTTGATGTGCTGATCAGCGACCGCCCGCTTCCGGCAGACTATCCGGCCCACTGCCGGAACGGCTTTGTGAAGATCATAACCCCGGACGCTGCCGGGGACTGATTTACTCGAAGAACACCGTAATTTTGTTAAACATGGTCGGATCGGACTGGTTACGCACCACTTTCACCACATCTTCCAGCTTGTCGATCTGGGCCATCATCTGCTCCAGTCGCTGATCGTCATTCACCAGCAGCCAGATGCGGCTGTGTTCGCTTCCCTGAATCGGCAGACAGAGGATGCCCTCCACGTTAAAAGCGCGGCGGGCAAACAGCCCGCAGACGTGGGTCATGACGCCGGGGTGGTTGCGGACAGTAAGCTCCAGAATGACGTTATCGTTTTGTTTTTGCATGGCTTATTCCCCCACCATTTCAGTATTGGCCGCACCGGGTGGGACCATCGGATAGACTTTTTGTTGTGGATCGATACGCACGTGGATCAGCGCCGGGCCAGGGCGTGAGATCGCCGCCTGCAGCGCCGCGTGCGCGTCTTCCTCGGCATTCAGATCGCAGGTGTGCAGGCCAAAACCGGCAGCAATCTGCATAAAGTTAATCATCCCCGGATAGGTGGCAGCAAAGACGCCCTGCTTGTAGAACAGGCTCTGCTGCTGATGCACCAGCCCCAGCGCTTCGTTGTTCATAAGGATAATTTTCACATCCAGCTGGTTTTCCGCCGCGGTGGCCATCTCCTGAATATTCATCATCAGGCTGCCGTCGCCGGAGAAGCAGATCACTTTCCGGTCCGGGTTTGCCAGCGCCGCGCCTACTGCCGCAGGCAGACCAAAGCCCATCGTTCCCAATCCGCCGGAGGTCAGCCACTGACGTGGACGGTTCAACGGATAGGCCTGGGCGGTCCACATCTGGTGCTGGCCCACGTCGGTGGTGATGATGGCGCTGTCGTCCACGCAGGCGGCCACGGCGTTAATCAGCCCGTAATGGCTGAGCGGATCGCCCCCCGGTCGGAATAGCCCCCGGGAACTCCTGTTGCAGGCCGGTCACCTGCTGATGCCACGCGGTGCGCGGGGTAGCATCAATGTGCGGCAGCAGCTGCGCCAGCACCTCGTTAACATCCCCCTGGATCGCTACGTGCGGCTGTTTGATTTTGCCCAGCTCTGCGCGGTCGATATCCACATGGATAATTTTTGGCGTTCGGGCAGAATTGCTCGGTTTTGCCAATCGCCCGGTCATCAAAACGCGCCCCGAGCACAATCAGCAGATCCGCTTCCTGCAGAATAAAGTTGGTGCTGCGGGCGCCGTGCATGCCAAGCATCCCCAGCGACAGGGGGTGCGCTTTTGGCAGCATGCCCAGTGCCATCAGGGTCATGGTGGTCGGCAGGCTGGCTTTTTCGGCCAGGGCACGCACCGCGTCAGGCGCATCGATGACCCCACCGCCCAGATAGAGCACCGGACGTTGTGCAGCGTTTATCATCGCCGCCGCCTCGCGCACGCTCTCAACGCTGAATTCAGGCGATGGTGCACGCGTGCCGGGTTCTGGCAACACGTCGATCTCAATTTCAGCGGTCTGCACATCCTTAGGAATGTCTATCCACACCGGGCCAGGGCGGCCGGACTGGGCGATACGGAACGCATCGCTGATAACCTGCGGTAATTCGCTGATATCGCGCACTAAATAGTTGTGCTTGGTGATGGGGATAGAGATGCCGTAGGTGTCCACTTCCTGAAACGCATCGGTGCCGATCATCGAAGCTGGCACCTGGCCGGTAATGCAGACCAACGGGATAGAGTCGAGACGGGCATCGGCGATGGCGGTCACCAGGTTGGTGGCCCCCGGCCCGCTACAGGCCATACAGACCGCCGGTTTGCCCTGCGTACGCGCCATGCCCTGAGCGATAAAGCCTGCGCCCTGCTCGTGACGCGCCAGCACGTGGCGGATCTGCGTGCTTTGGCTTAAAGCGTCATACAGCGGAAGTACCGTCCCGCCAGGAATACCCGCTACCGTGGTAATGCCCTGCCGTTCCAGCAAATGAACGATTAACTGCGCGCCAGTAAAACGCGTCTTGTGTGATGTTGTGCCCGAACTTGCCATGCTCCAGTCCTTTTATTCTGAGCCAGGTTTCCGGGGGGCCTTTAAACAAAAACCCCGCCGGTTTGCGCCGGCGGGGTTTGGAATCGTGTGTTGATTCAGTCCCTACGGCGCATTGCCGACGACCACCACCACACGCACGACGACCACTGCGGCTGGGTGCGCAGTTTTTAGTAGGGTCGAGGTCAGCATGGAAGCGTTCATTAGGAACCTGTTTCTGGAATCATTAAGTGGATTTATACAAGCACAGGTTTTGAGGCGTGACAACGGAATTATTTTCATCTGGCCGAAAATGCGTCAAAGATCACGTTTCGCTTGTCGAGTGATGACGCTCAAAAGGGGAATGTAACTCACCCAATCAACAGTGCAGGTGTTACACCGAATCTGGTCACCAATGTTTTGATATGGTTGAGAATCCATCAAGGTTTTACAACCGCAATACTTACAAGAACGGATTCCATTTACAGGCGTAACGCAACCATGTCGGGGCTATATGCTTCATAGCGACTAATTCTTGCACGCACGGTATCCAGCGTTGGAAAAAATTTTCAATGCTGCAGGGTACGGAAAATGACCTTTTGCTATGGTTCGCCTAAAAATGGCGTTCTTGCGTGTGCTGCGGAAGGTTGGGTACCGCATATAAACCAGCTTTCATAGAAATTAGTCGCGTTCTATTCCTCTGATAAGCGACATCTGACTACTTCGCAATGTTAACAAAAGCAAAAACCACCGCTTATTTCGGTGGTTTTATAAGCATTGCAAAGACTTACTGCATGTGTATGACATAAACCTATAAGCTAGAACTTTAAATTTTGCCAGATAGCTTTGTTGTAAATCCCGTTTCAGTATGTTGCTCGCTCATTCCAGGAGTCACTATAAATAATATTGCCCTCGCAATGCTTCCAGGTAATTTTCTCATAACGTATGAGAACCGTTTCAAGGTGTGTTCCGGTGTTTGCGCCTGGATACAGGTCTGGTGTGATTGAGGTTATTTTTACATTCTCCAGGAAGATATTAAAATACTCCTGTTCTAAACCAGCCTGATTAATCTGATACATCTTAATAGTGGCAGACTGGAGCGTTTTTCCCATACTCAGCGCCCGAAATAAAAGCGGGGTGACACGATCAAATTCCTTTTGAAACATGACGGGCATATGTATGCGCGTACCCGTCAATCTCCCGGTGTTCCCGTCAACAGGGATGTTTACATTATGCGTGAAAGATTTAAGTTCAATTGCACCTTCACGCCCTGATACAAGGCAAGGGCCAACCATGGGAGAACCATTTTCATCAGTTAAAAATAAATAAGCCGGATTTGACATAAAAACTCCTTTTTATAAAATTCAATCGTACTTATCAAAGCGACCGAAAATGATTGGATGAACAATAATAAATACGACGATAGCAATGAATGTTAACAATACCCAGTAGTCGGGTACCAACCACAGGAACAAAGAGGCGCATGCAAAAATATAAATTGGAAATAAAATATCCGAAAATAAAATTGATAGCAGACTCTTAAACATACCCCTTATCCTTTAAGTCATTAGAAATTGACTCGAAATCTCTGTAGAATCCCATTCGCACCTTCTTAATAAGTTCAGACAGAAAAGGCTCAAAAAAGTAGTAAAGCATTTCTAATTGTGCGGCATAGAGAGTTGCGTAATACTCAGGATCCAGAGTTTTCAAGCGACGGGCAGCAAGAGCGCACTTCTGTTCTGTGCCAATCAATTGCAGTGCCATGACGACGTTAGGTACGCGACGTGCAAGCCGTTCGATGACGATTTCTGAGAGTAAGCCAGATTCGGAAAGGGATTTTGCCAGTCCCCAAGCTATTGTTAAACGTGCAGCCTTACTTGTAGGTATATTTTTAACAAGGCCGGTTACTTTTGAATCCATCTTACGAACACGATTTTGTTCATTTCCATTTTCAGAATCAGCTATAACACTTTCGAAATAAAGATAGAGCATATAGGCTATTACATCGCGATAACGATAAATAGACATAAATAGAGAGATACATCCTCTTTTCTTCTGAGAGAAGCTCATCACATGCATCATGATAGATGGGAATTAAGCATGATGAGTACCAACTTACACGCTCCATTCCTGAGTAAATATCAGAGCCGATCCCCTTTAATACTTGCCATGTCCTGCAACGCCTTGCTGTCCATAAATACCCAACTGCCTGTCGCTCTGGAACTTCATCTTTAAATAATCAGATGCTTGCATAATGTATCCATACGATTACTGCGGTTATATAGGTATACATTGAAAAGCCGAGCAATTCAAATTAGTGAGATTGATTCACATAGATATTCACATAAAACATAATTTGGTTCATTACTATTTATTATGATAATACGTGATGCACTTTTAATTTTTCATGAGGTATGGATGACTTATATTAATTTACGAACTTAGTGGCGTTGACATGCAAAATTAGACACCAACCTCTTCATAAAAATAGTGTTCCTTAAGCGATCCTAACCAATCCGCAGCGGGGCTAAACAGCGGAACCACTACTTTCCAGCGGTTGGTTGAATATTATAATTATATCAAATTTATATATAACAATTATCAAATGGATGGTTTAAACATGCTGCATACCAGCCGTGTGCGTGGCTAATAAGTAGACAGATGTTTTTGAGACCACAAAACAAAAAACCCGCCGGAGCGAGGTTTTTTTTCAGTGTTTGCGGCTGGTGACCGCAGAGCACACTGTGTTACGTCAACGCACGAAGTATACGCGATCGCACAGGAACGCGCAATTTTCGGCACGGATTTTGACGCATTTGAGTATGGCTCCCGCTTCACGTTTTGTCCATAAATTACTGTTCATATATACAGTATTTATCTATACTGGGTGTGTTCACAGGGTGTGAGGGGAGCCGCTCGTAGTACACCGGCGCAACGAAGTCCTGGCTGAAACGGGTGGTGCCGTCAGCGCCTCCACTCCCCACCTGAGCACACTGTGTTACGTCAACAAAGGTGCTGGTCACAGGCGGCGGAAAGGTACGCCAGCATCGTGCTCCTTAACCAGAGGAGACGCGTATGAGCGTAGTGGATATGGTTGTACTTATCCTCAAACTCATTGTTGCAGCACTGCAACTGCTTGATGCTGTCCTGAAATACGTTAAGTAACTCAGGTTCAAGCCGCACCAAAGAGGGGCGGGAAACCGCCCCTCTTTAATAACGAGGGAATGCTATGTTGCGTTTGTTAATTGAGCCTGTCACGCCGCACGAACCGGGGTATATCGCGCTTAAAACCGAGAGCACCGCGCTCAATTTCAATATGTTGCGCAGGCTGGAAGAGAACTGGGAACGGGGTGAAAACCGCTTTAACGCTCCCGGTGAAAAACTGTTGGGTGCGTTTCTGAACGGCAAACTGGTGGGGATTTGCGGGTTAAACCGCGATCCGTTCAGCCAGCAGCCGCGGGCCGGTCGCATCCGCCATCTCTATATCAGCGAAAGCTGTCGTGGGCTGGGTATCGGCAAGCAGCTGCTCGCCGTCGTGATGGCCGATGCCAGCGTCTGGTTTGATTTTCTCAATACCCACGCGCCTGAGGCTGCCTGGCCCTTCTACCAGCGTGCTGGCTTCACGCTGGTTGTGGATGAACCGCGCGTCACGCACCGGTTATTCTGCGCAGTGTAACGGGCGGGCCATATCGGTTTGCGGCACGACGGATCGCGGCTGCGCCAGGCCCGATCCCGTGGCAACTTTAGTTGCCGTTGTTGTTTATTAATCCTGCCTTTCTGCCGCCATCCATTCATCACCGCAATACTTAACTTGTCATCTCACTGTGGTAGATTCCACGCGCATTTATGGGAATGCGTAGTCACTTATTCTTTATTTATCACTTTGGCAGAAGTATTCAGCAACATGAAAAGACAACGGAACGTTAATTTACTCTTGATGTTGGTATTGCTGGTCGCCGTCGGTCAGATGGCGCAAACCATCTATATTCCGGCCATTGCCGACATGGCAAACGCTCTCCAGGTGCGTGAGGGTGCCGTCCAGAGCGTAATGGCAGCCTACCTGCTGACCTATGGTGTGTCGCAATTATTCTACGGCCCGCTCTCGGATCGCATTGGTCGCCGTCCGGTGATTTTGGCCGGGATGACGATTTTTATGATCGCCACGTTGATTGCGATAACCACCCACAGCCTGAGCGTGCTGATTGCCGCCAGCGCATTACAGGGCGTCGGCACAGGGGTCGGCGGAGTGATGGCGCGTACGTTGCCGCGCGATCTGTATGAAGGCAGCCAGCTGCGCCATGCCAACAGCCTGCTCAATATGGGCATTCTGGTCAGCCCGCTGCTGGCCCCGCTGATTGGCGGCCTGCTGGATACCATGTGGTCCTGGCGCGCCTGCTACGGCTTTCTGCTGGTGCTGTGCGTTATCGTCACCTTCAGCATGGCGCGCTGGATGCCGGAAACCCGACCCGCGGAAGCGCCACGCACCAAACTGCTCACCAGCTACAAAATCCTCTTCGGCAACGGAGCCTTTAACTGCTACGTGCTGATGCTAGTGGGTGGCCTGGCGGGGATCGCGGTATTCGAAGCCAGTTCGGGCGTACTGTTGGGCGCCGGGCTGGGCCTCAGCAGTATGGTGGTGAGTATTCTGTTTATTCTGCCGATCCCGGCGGCGTTTTTCGGCGCCTGGTTCGCCGGGCGCGCCAATAAACGCTTCACCACCCTGATGTGGCAGTCGGTGGTGAGCTGCCTGCTGGCGGGGCTGATGATGTGGATCCCGGGCTTGTTCGGGGTGATGAACGTCTGGACCCTGCTCGTCCCGGCCGCGCTGTTCTTCTTTGGCGCGGGGATGCTGTTCCCGCTGGCAACCAGCGGTGCGATGGAGCCGTTCCCGTTCCTCGCGGGCACCGCCGGGGCACTGGTGGGGGGGCTGCAAAATATCGGTTCCGGCGCGCTGGCCTGGCTTTCGGCAATGCTGCCGCAAAACGGACAGGCGAGCCTCGGGCTGCTGATGACGCTAATGGGTCTGCTGATTTTGCTCTGCTGGCTGCCGCTGGCCTCCCGCGCGTCACATCACGAGCAGGCGGTGTAAGCGGATCTTGCCCCCAGGCCAGTTTCCTGTTTTCTTAAGGGAATACGCCTGTGAGGATCCTATGACGCCACAAACCCTGAAGTTAATCGCACAATACCCTCTGCTCAATGCACTGATCGCCCTGCAAGAGACCACCTGGCTTAACCCAAAAGCCACCACTCTGGCCGCAGGGCTTCCCCCATGTCGGGCTGACCGAAGCCGATGTGGAGGATGCCCGGGCACGCCTGAACCGCTTTGCGCCCTATCTCGCGAAAGCCTTCCCGGAGACGGCAGCCACCAACGGCATTATCGAATCTGAGCTGGTTGCCATTCCGGCGATGCACCGACGGCTGGAGAAGGAATCTGGCGCCCCCCTTCCCGGCACCCTGCTGCTGAAAAAAGACAGCCATCTGCCGATCTCCGGCTCGATTAAAGCCCGCGGCGGGATCTATGAAGTGCTGACCCACGCCGAAAAACTGGCTCTGGACGCCGGGCTGCTCAACCTCAACGACGATTACAGCATCCTGCTTGAGCCGCGCTTCAAAGCGTTCTTCAGCCAGTACAGCATTGCCGTGGGGTCAACCGGCAACCTCGGGATGTCTATCGGCATTATGAGCGCCCGCATCGGCTTTAAGGTGACGGTGCACATGTCTGCCGACGCCCGCGAGTGGAAAAAATCCAGACTGCGCAGCCACGGCGTGACGGTAGTGGAGTATGAACAGGATTACGGCGTGGCGGTGGAGCAAGGGCGCAAAGCGGCGGAAAACGATCCGAATGCTTCTTTATTGACGATGAAAACTCCCGCACCCCTGTTTTTTAGGTTATGCCGTGGCAGGCGAGCGCCTGAAGGCGCAGTTTGCCGAACAGGGTCGTGTGGTGGATGCGGATCACCCGCTCTTTGTCTATCTGCCGTGCGGCGTGGGCGGTGGCCCTGGTGGGGGTGGCGTTTGGGCTGAAGCTGGCCTTTGGCGACCACGTACACTGCTTCTTTGCCGAACCGACCACTCCCCGTGCATGCTGCTGGGGGTGTATACCGGTCCTGCACGATGAGATTGCGGTGCAGGATCTGGGGATCGATAACCTTACCGCGGCGGATGGCCTGGCGGTGGGTCGTGCCTCTGGCTTTGTTGGCCGTGCCATGGAGCGTCTGCTCGACGGGTTCTATACCCTCTCCGATCAGAGCATGTACGACATGCTGGGCTGGCTGGCGCAGGAAGAAAATATTCGTCTTGAGCCATCCGCGCTGGCGGGCATGGCCGGGCCGGTACGCATCGCCGCTTCCGGCCACTATCCGCTGAATAACGCCACCCACCTGGTGTGGGCAACCGGCGGCGGCATGGTGCCGGAAGAGGAAATGGCGAAGTACCTGGCGAAAGGACGTTAATTCACCCGTTGGCTCTGGCGCATCAGAGCCATCAGCTCGACAGGTGAACGGCGATAACGCATTAAATCGCGCATCACCCGCATGTGCGGGGCGGAGTGGCGGAAGAACGCCTGATACCCTGCGCAGAGGGCGTTTTTGCCCTCAACCCACGGCTGCGGGGTGTCACTGTTGCAACAGATAACGAACCGGGCACGCCTGGCATTCGTCGGGAAGGGGGAAAGCGCAGATCGGCGGTGGATTGCCGCGCCAGATCTCCAGCGCCGAGTCAAAGAGTTTGTACAGAGATACGACCGATATCTTCCCGTACCCAGACATCAAAACACCGCCGTCAGGAACGCGGCCCACTGCTGGTCGGTGATGGACGCCGGGTTATCGCGTGCCTGCAAGGGAATAAACTGTAACTGCCGCGAGCCCTGGCTGCGCAGATCGCGGTACAACCGCTCCGGCTGGCAACAGTTCTGGCGGTTGATGAGCGTTACGAGCACTTTGGCCTGACATCCTGTCATGCAAAATCCCTGATAAAAATAATGAGATGGTGAACATGACTAGCAGCAAACAATAATGCGAGGGATAACACTGCGAGGGAGATCAAAAATTTAATACGTACAGGTCGGGATGCTGAAAAGTCGTACAGCGAAACGTCCATCCGCGCGCGGTTTGCGGGTGTAATGCCAGAGGATCAGCGCTACCCAGTGCCAGCACGCCCAGCGCCACCCCAGAACAGCGGGCCAGCCTGTTGCCAGTTGTGCCTGACCGCCAGCACCATCAACGCGCCGTAGCCAAACAGCGTGCGCAGCCAGGCCAGCGAGGTGCGCTCCGGCTGCAACCCCGGATCGGCCACCCGACGCGCCTTACGGCTATCCGCCATACAGCACCAGCCCCATCACAATTACCGCGACGAACAACAGGATCAGGCTGATAACCAGCAGGCTATGGGTGTAGGCAGATCGTCTTTCAGGCGCATGGCTTTTTCATTACGCAGCCAGCGCAGGTAACCGTAGATCGCCAGCCCCCCGGAAAAGAGGCACAGCAGCAGCGCCAGCAGCTGGCGGATCACCGGCGTGGCAAAGTCGGGGGCCAACTGGTCAAGGCCGACACCCGCCGCCAGAAAACCGAGCGCGGTGCGGATCCACGCCAGAAAGGTACGCTCGTTTGCCAGCGAGAAGCGATAATCCGGCGCTTCGCCGAGGCGGGAAATTTTCATGACCACTCCTGTCTGACTGCCCGTTGTAACAAAACTGCGGCAATGTTAACGTATCCAGGGCAGTATTTCTCGCCCTTAACCCATTCCCCAGAACAGCACCGCCAGCAGCTGCGGTGTGATAATGCGCATAAACATCACCAGCGGATAGACCGTGGCGTAGGAAGAGCGCCGCCGCACCGCTGGTGGCGTGCAGGTTGTTGGCAAAGGCCAGTGCCGGCGGATCGGTCATCGAACCGGCCAGCATGCCGCACAGGGTTAAATAGTTCATCTTTGCCAGCAGCCGCGCCAGAATGCCCATGGTGATCAGCGGGATGGCAGTAATGAGGATGCCATAGCCAATCCAGCTGACCCCGTCGCCGCGGGCCCAGGGTCTCGATGAACTCCCCACCCGACTTTAGCCCCACTACGGCCAGGAACAGAACAATCCCCAGCTCGCGCAGGGCGAGGTTGGCGCTCGGGGGCATAAACCAATAGAGCTTGCCCACGCAGCCGATGCGCCCGAGGATCAGCGCCATAATCAGCGGCCCGCCTGCCAGCCCCAGCTTGAGCGCCACCGGGAACCCCGGCACGTACAGCGGAATGGAGCCGAGCAGGACACCGAGACCGATGCCGATAAAAGACCGGCAGCATCTGCACTTGCTGCAGTTTTTGCTGCGCGTTGCCTACCATATTGGCAACGGCATCAATGGAGGCCGGACGCCCCGACAAGGTTGAGGATATCACCAAACTGCAGGCTGGCGTCCGGGCTGGCCACCAGCTCAACCCCGGCGCGGTTCAGGCGCGAAATCACGACGTCATAACGCTCTTTTGCCTGCAAATCGCGGATTTTTTTGCCCAATACCTGCTCATTAGTCACGACTACCCGTTCGACGCGCATGTCGGTGCCGCGCGTCGAGAGCGAGGTATCGACCTCCTGGCCGATCACCAGTTGGGCGTTGTGCAGATCGACCGGCTGGCCGACGAGGTGCAGCAGATCGCCGTCTGGATCAGGGTGCCGGGCAAAGGCACCATCAGGGTCTGCTCGCGCTTCAGGCGGGAACAAATAATGTTGGCGCTATTAAGGATCGGCACATCCTGGATCGCCAGGTTGTTGAGATTGGGATTATCGACGCGGATGTTGATGGTTTTTATCAGCGCCTGACCCTGAGTAAGGGTGGACTCATGCTGCTTAGCTTCTTGCTCTACGTTAATGTGAAACAAAACGCGCATCAGCCACATGGTGAGCAGAATGCCGCAGATGCCGAACGGGTAAGCCATGGCGTTAGCTCATGCCCATATGATCCACGATGCCTGGCTCGATACCCAGATCGCGCAGGATTTGCTGCCCGGCTCCCAGCGCGGGGGTGTTGGTGACCGCACCGGAGAAAATCCCCAGCACCACTGGCAGCGGGATGGCGAAGAGTTTATGCAGCAAGGCGGTGACTAGCCCGCCCATCACCACAATCCCCATCGCAAAAAGGTTGAGACGCAGCCCCGAGACGCGCAGCGAGGCGAAAAACCCCGGCCCAACCTGAATGCCGATGGTGTAAACGAAGAGGATCAGGCCGAATTCCTGAATGAAATGCAGCATCTGCGCGCTGAGCACGATGCCCAGCTGGTCAGCAAAATGACCGACAAAAATTCCGCCAAACAGCACGCCGCCAATGCCGAACCCGACGCCGCGGATTTTGATATTGCCTATCCACAACCCGACCACCGCAACCAATGCCAGAATACTGACCGTTAACGCTATATCACTCATGACGGCATCCCTGTGAATAACATTATTATCAGAAGGGATTTTCGCAGAGCGCAGGCGGGTTGTATGGGCGATGGCGCACAAAAAGCCCGCGCTAAAAGCAAAACGGCCACCCGAAGGTGACCGTTTGAGTTTTTACCCTCTCCCGTGGGAAAGGGTTGGGGTGAGGACATCAGGCCGCATCACCCGATACACGGGTATTAGCTGTTCAACGCCGGGCGTTCGCTAATGGCGATCCGCTGCGGAGCAATTTCTTCCGGCACGTTGCGGGTAATGTCGATATGCAGCAGCCCGTTATTAAAGGTGGCGCCCGTCACTTCCATATGTTCAGCGAGGGTAAAGCTCAGGCTGAACGGCTGAGTGACCAGCCCCTGATGCAGCCATTTGGTTTCGGTCTCCGGTTTTTCCGGGGTACCTTTAACCGTCAGGCGCGTGCCTTCCAGCTGGATATCAAGGTTCTGCTGGCTGAACCCTGCCACCGCGAGCGTAATGCGATAGTGGTTATCGTCGCTCTTTTCAATGTTATACGGCGGGAAGGTCTGGCTTTCGGCGGTGCTTTGCAGCGCGCTAGCCAGTTTGTCAAAACCAATCCACTGACGCAGCAGGGGGGGGATAAATCGTAGTTACGCATACTAAATCTCCTTCTGAGAAGCGAGTTCGGCACAGTTTAATTTTGTGCGCAGTTGTTCCTGCAAATCCTGATGGATTCACATATGCTCCCGATATCGGCAAGCATTCAGGTATGGGCCGCAGATGCGACCCGGACAATTAATTAATTTCGATACGGCGCGGTTTTTTCGCTTCCGGGATCACACGTTCCAGATCGATATACAGCAGGCCGTTTACCAGGTTCGCGCCGTGAACGTGAATGTTCTCAGCTAACTGGAACTTACGTTCAAAGTTACGTTCTGCGATGCCCTGATAGAGGTAGGTACGTTCTTTCTGCTCGCCCGCATGAGCGCCTTTTACCACCAGCAGGTTGTCCTGCGCGGTGATCTCCAGTTCGCTTTCAGCAAAGCCGGCAACAGCAATTGCGATGCGGTAGTGGTTTTCGTCAACCAATTCAACATTGTATGGAGGGTAGCCATTGCTCTGGCTTTGGTTGTTTTCTAAATGATTGAACAGACGATCGAAGCCAATGGCTGAACGATAAAGCGGAGAAAGATCAAAGTTACGCATACAGTTAAAACTCCTGAAATCAGCAAGAATTGTCGCCTTCCACCGTGGACAGGCTGGGGTATCCCAAACGCCCCTCAGGCACGTTTGTTCATTGATACACTCTTAAAATGGGTCTGCTTCCGTCCTTTTCAAGAGCAACGTAGCGAGAATTTTTTTGCACTTTGCGGGTACTGGAATAGACTGGGACTACAGCACGTAAGGTTAAAATGCGATAGGTACCACAGAGCGGTACTTTTCAACTATTCATTTTGATCATGGCCCGTTATAAACCCGGTTGCGGGTCTGTATTGGGCCATTGATGATGACTGACTGATAATGAAAAATGTTCTGATAAAGCTGACGATGTTTAGCACGGTGGTTTTGCTTTGCGGGTGTTCGAGCGTGATGTCTCACACCGGCGGTAAAGAAGGGACATGGCCCGGGACGCGCGCCAGCGCGAAAATGATCGCGGATGACGACACCAACTGGGGCACTAAATCCCTGGTGGTGCTGGATATGCCGTTTACTGCTGTTGTTGATACCCTGCTGCTGCCGTGGGATCTCTTTCGTAAGGACAGTTCTGTTCGCTCCCGCGTGGAGCAAAGCGAGGAGAAGACGCTGGCCACCAACGCCGTCATCCCGCCCGCTGCGATGCCTTCTCGCTAATTAGCGCCCGGTTTCTGTCACCCAGAGCTGACGGAAGCCGTCGATCTCTTCCATCCAGGCCAGATAGCGCCCGTCAGGCGAGTAAACCACAGCATCCCCCGATGGCGGGTTGCCGTGATCGGATGTCAAAAAGGTTACTTCGCCCGTGGCGGCATCACAGCTGGCAAGGCGATTCTCCAGCACAAACCCCAGCGAATGGCCTGCCGGATGCCAGTTAAACGCCGACTGAATATCGCGTAGATTATGGGTGAGCTGACGAGGCTCTCCCCCTTCCGGCGCGATGAGCCACAGCTGCACCACACCCTTATCATCACGCATCAGGAACGCGATTTGCGTCGCCTGCGGGTTGCTGCGCACCCAGTGTCGCGGCACGTTCACCAGGCCCGGGAAGCGGTGGTTATGGGTAAAGGTTAAACGGCGCTGCACTACACCGGCTGGCGGGGCGGGCATGCACTCCGCCGTGCCCTGCAGCGGTAAATCCCCGGCCTGTTTCCAGCCCTGCTCCTCTTTCGGCAGATCCACGATAAACAGTTCCGGCACTTTTTCACCCTGAGCGGAAAGGGTATCGCCGATAAAGGCCAGCCTGTCGTTACCGACCCAGCCCTCTTCATAGGCGCGGTTGATCTCATCGCTGCCCGGCTGCGGCGTGGGGGTCGTACGGCTGACCAGTACGCTCCAGTGCGTTCCACCATATTCACGCGGATGGTTGCCAGCAGGCGTCACCGGACCATAGGGCGCGGCCACGCCCACGTTGCGTAGATCGCGCTTCGGGTCGAGCGTATGCAGAACATGGTCGTTATAGGTAAAGCTGACGAACTGGCCGTTAGGGCTGAAGACGTGCACGTGGCTGCCGCCGCGCAGCGCGCCGGGGGTGAAGGGCGCGGTGATATCCATTGCATCGAGATTGCTTATCTGCCCCTGTGCAGCAATCACCCCCTGCCGGTGATGAAAGTCGTACTGCCAGTGGGCATCAGGATGGTTTGGGCCGTGGATAAAGACGTACTTATCTTCCGCAGGATGTACGGTCACGACCCCAACATGCGCGCCGTTTGTGGCGCGATAAATCACCTCTACTTCACCCGTTTCGACGTTAACCCGCTCAATGGTGTCGCCGGTAAACGATGCCCCGGACGGGCGGACGTCAAAGACCAGCCACTGGCTGTCTGCAGTCCAGGTGCGGGTGTTGGTGAGCTGATGGTTGCGGGGAGCGAAGGTGATTTGTTTCATGAGGATACCCTGATGCGCGGATGTCGCATCAGGGTATAGCATTGCCGGGAATTAGCCTACCCGTTTCACGTCGCCCACCAGCAGGATGTAGGAGAGTGCGGGTTTTGCCGGGTCTTAATTAAGAACAAACTTCTCAATAGCGTAAGCCACGCCATCTTCGAGGTTGGATTTGGTGACGAAGTTAGCCACCTCTTTCACCGACGGGATCGCGTTTTCCATCGCCACGCCTAAGCCAGCATATTCCAGCATCGCAATGTCGTTTTCCTGATCGCCCAGGGTCATGATCTCTTCCGGCTTGATCCCCAGCGCGTCGGCCAGCGACTTCACGCCAGTGCCTTTATTGACGCGTTTATCGAGGATTTCGAGGAAGTACGGCGCACTTTTCAACACGGTGTATTTCTCTTTCACCTCTGCCGGGATACGGGCAATGGCTTTGTCCAGGATCTCTGGTTCATCAATCATCATTACTTTCAGGAACTGAGTGGCGGGGTCCATCTTCTCCGCTTCGCAGAACACCAGCGGAATGGTGGCGACGAAGGATTCATGTACCGTGTAGTAGCTGATGTCGCGGTTGGCGGTGTAGAGCGTATTACGGTCGAGAGCGTGGAAGTGCGAGCCGACCTCGCGGGAGAGTTGTTCCAGATAACGGTAATCGTCATAACTCAGCGCCGTTTGCGCCACCGTGCTGCCATCGGCTGCTTTCTGCACCAGTGCGCCGTTGTAGGTAATGCAGTAATCACCCGGTTCATTCATGTGCAGCTCTTTCAGGTAGCTGTGAACACCTGCGTATGGACGACCGGTGGTCAGCACCACGTTCACGCCTTTCGCACGGGCTGCGGCAATTGCGTCTTTAACGCCAGCAGAGATAGTGTGGTCTGGCAGCAGCAGCGTGCCGTCCATATCGATTGCAATGAGTTTGATAGCCATGGGATCCCCGGTTGGAATGAGTCTGGCTTCATGCTAACGCGATTCCGCTCAAAAAACAGCAACACCGGAGAAGGAAAACGGGGCTGAAAGTACAGGAAATATTCCCCGTTTAGGCGGCAGCAATCCGGCAGCTTGGCTACCGGATTGCTACGTCTGTCTTTAGATTGCCGCTTTCTTTCGACCGCCAAACATTAACAGCACGGCTGAAATAATGGCCAGCGCTCCAACCAGATAGAAAGCTGAATAATATTGCCCGGTGCCCTGGACAATGAAACCAGTCAACATAGGCGCAAACACCCCGGCCAGGTTCGCCAGAAAATGGATAAATCCACTGACTGCACCAACGTTGTTGCCTTTTACCGTATCCTGCACAATGGCCCAGTAGCAGGAGGTGGTGACATACATGGCAAACATACCGACGGACATCAGACCAATTGCGCTATACAGGCTGGCCACCAGCGCCGACGCGGTAATACAGACAGCAGCGATAATCAGCCCAACGACAATAATAACCTTTCGGGAAAACAGCAGATTATTGGTGATTTTATAAATGTAATCAGAGATAAAACCACCCGAGATCAGCCCAACGAACCCCAACAACCACGGCAGGACGTTAGCGATACTCATATCGTGCATATTCAGCCCGCGCGCATCCAGCAGATAGCTGGGGAACCAGGTCATAAAGAAAAAGAGTATGTAGCTGTAAGCGAAAAAGGCCAGCGCGGTGAAGAGGATAATCGGCTGCTTCAGATAATAAGAGAGCTTTTCATCCGGCAGACAGCTCTCTTCACTATCAACGGGGGAAGCCTGGTGCTGCGTATCGCTCTGATCGCCGGTACGGTTTCTTGTCGCAGCCAGCCAGATCACCACCCAGACAAAACCGATCAGCATCATGCCGATAAAGGTCATCCGCCATCCAAATGCCAGCGCAGCGGCAGCAACAATAGGCGCTGATACTGCCCCACCCATTGGGTTGCCGGAAAAAGAGACGCCCACGGCGCGGGCGCGCTCCTTCGCAGGGAACCATTTAACAATCGTTTTATTGGTGACTGACCCCATCGGGCCTTCAGCGGCACCAAATATCACGCGGATGATAAACAGCGAAACAAAATTGAACGCCATGCAGGTTAAGCCTGCAAAAAGCGACCATAGCCCCATGGCTCCAGCAAAAATGCGCCGTGGGCCATATTTATCAGCCAGCCAGCCGCCAATAAAACAAAAAACAGCATAACCAATAGCAAAGCTACTGAAAATAAGGCCCAGCTCAGCTTTATTGACATTGAGATCGGCGGTTATATAAGGGGCGAGAATAGATAAAGCCGCCCTATCGATATAATTTATCATCGATGCAATAAAAAGCAGAACGAGTATAAAATACCTTCTATTGGTATACATATTTCTCTCCATGATGTAGGGTACGTCCAGTTATATTTATTCAGGATTAATAATAAATAAGATAGATATCATCCTCTCCATGTTGTCGATTGTATCGTTTTTAATTCTCACTGGTTAAATACTGGTAAATACCTTCAGCTACCGGAATGCCCTCGCGCTGACATTTGGCTTTATAAGCCATCTGAGGATCGTTCGGAGCAAGGACTTTTTCCACACCAGGAACCGGTCTTACCGCCCGCAATTCATCCCTCATGGTCTTCATCGTCGCGGCAAAAAAGGCATTACCCAGTTTGTCTGGATCGATGGCAATGACCAGGCTCGCCAGCTTACGCATTTTGTCGTAGTCACCGTACATACGTACAATATGGTTGCCGAAGTTGGCCCCCATTAAGATGCCGGTCAGGGCATCTATCGCCAGCGCAATCCCGGAGCCTTTATGCTTACCAAAAGGCAGGAGGTTTTCTATTTTGTGCGGGTCAGTTGTCACGTTGCCCTCTTTATCCAGCGCCAGCCCTTCACCAACAGGCTGTCCGGTCTCCTTGGCATGTAAAATTTTGCCAAAGGCAACGGCGCTGGTGGCCATGTCGACAATCATTGGCGCTTCATCTTTTACCGGAAAACCAAAGGCCAGAGGGTTGGTCCCCAGAAAACGTTCCGCACCGCCATAAGGCGCTACGCAGGTGTCTGTCTGCGTCATCACAATGGCGATAGCCCCCTGGCGGGTCGCACGTTCGGCAAAATAGGAGAGTGCGCCGCAGTGAGAGGTGTTTTTTGATGCCAACAAAACCTACCCCAGTCTCTTTTGCCAGCTGTACCGCACGATCCGTGGCGGCAAGCAGCGCTGAATGCCCCATACCATCATCTGAATCCAACACGGCGACAGAAGGTGAAATCGACTGGAATGCCATCACGGCAGCCGGATTTAACCCCCCCGCCTGCAGGCGCGTGCAGTAATGTTCAACTCGCATAACGCCGTGCGAATGGACACCCGTCATGTCGGCATGCACCAGCACATCGGTGACCTCTCTTGCCGTGTTGTCATCCAGACCGGCACGAGTTAATTTTGTTAAGACTAACGCTTTTAATTCATCTTCTTTAATTAATACGCTGGACATCGAAATCTTCCTTAAAATTTAATGACGCCTTTAACTAATTTTTTATTTTCGACAACGTCTTCTTTATAACCGTCACCGAAGCTGTAAAAGTCATATTCCTTATTAACCATTAAACCTTCGTGTAATACCCCGTCCGCCATTAATGCGATAACGCACTCGAAGTCTTCGCGCGTGGCATTACGGCTGGCTAAAAGCGTGGTCTCTTTTTTATGGAAATGTCGGGTCATCAAGCTGCAGTTCGCCAATATAGAGTCCAATAAAGACAATTTTCCCACCGTGTCGAATAAGGTCGACCGAAACGTGACATTGACGCTTTATTTCCTGTAGCGTCCATAAGGGACACAGGCTAACTGGCCGTCAAAGCAGGCTTTCAGATCTTCTGGATAGCTTTGCAGGGTCGGATCCAGGGTGGCTACCGCCAGTTTTTCACTGATTTGCTGACGGCGGCCCGCATCAATATCGGCAACCACAACGCGCCCGCCCTTCGCTTTGGCTATCGCAGCCGCCGCCAGTCCAATCGGGCCAGCACCCACAATCAGCACATTTTGCTGCGGCCTGATATCGGCCCGACGAACCGCATGGGCGCCAATGGCAAAACACTCTACCAGCGCCCCGGCGTTATCACTCAGGCTGGACGGCAACTCGACCAGGTTCTCTTCGCGGACAGCGAGATATTCGCTAAAACCGCCGTCCTGATGCACGCCATACAAAGAGACGTTTTCGCAGCAGTTAGTCTTGCCCTCCTGGCAGGCGGCACAGCTACCGCAGGAATGCACGGAATAACGCTATAGCGCAGCCCTTTTTTGACGCGAGTGCATGCGCTGCCTGTCTCTTCTACTACGCCGCAAATTTCATGGCCCAGTACCCGTGGGTAGGAAAAGAAGGGCTGCCGGCCCGCAAAAGCATGGATATCGGTGCCGCAAATCCCCACCGCGCGGGTTTTAAGAAGCGCCTCACCCTCTTTTAATGAAGGAATGTCTCTTTCGATGTACTCAATCTGGTGCGGTTGTTGGCAAATAAGCGTTTTCATGGATTTTCCTGCAGCAATAGATTTTTTGATGGCGTCACGAACGCCCTCAGATTCGATGGTAAGAAAAGCGAGACGGATTTCGTGCAAAAATGAGGTGTTGTCACAGGCAAGCGTGCCGAAGATGCTTTCGATCTGTAGCAAGGCGTGGGCCTGTTTCCAATGAGGAGTCAAACTGGCTCACCCGCGCATGAAACTCTGCATTTAGGGGATCGGCGATGGCCTGGCCGCGAGAAACAGCACCAATAATGTAATGAAGCCAACCGGCGATCAGCACCGCCAGTGCCGTCCCTTTTACCTTGCGCGCCTGTAGCGTACGCCATGGATCTATGGCGCGTTGCGGAAGCTTCTGCGAACCATCCATGGCGATCTGGCTGGTTCTGTGTTTGATATGCGGGTTGCTGAAGCGGGCAACCAGCAGCCGGGCGTACTGTTCCACATCCAGGTTTAATGCCGGGTTAAGGGATTTGGCTTGCTCTTCCACCATCAGGTGGAATACCGCGGCATTAAGAACGGGATCGGCCATGCATTGATAGATAAATTCATAGCCTGCCAGGCTGCCGTTATAGGCCAGGAACGAATGGCTGCCGTTTAACATCCGCAGCTTCATCTCTTCGTAGGGCAATACGTCGCTGACGAAACATCGCTCCGGCCTTGTCCCATTCTGGTCTTCCGGCAACAAAGTTGTCTTCGATCACCCACTGCCGAAAATCTTCGCAGACCACGCCGCAGGGATCGGCATAACCCATTTCTTCTTCAATAACGGCAAACTGTTCTGCCGTCATGGCGGGGAACGATGCGGTCAACCATGGTACCAGGAAAGGTCACATTGCTTTCGATCCACTCAGCCAGATCGCTATCAATCTGCCGCGCAAAGTCGAGCACCGCGTGCCTGGTCAGCAAGCCGTTTTCCGGAATGTTGTCACAGGAAAGAACGCTAAAGGGTGAGAGTTTTCGTTCGCGCCGTATACGCAACGCTTCCACCAGCAAACCGATGGCCGACTGAGGTGTGCGGGGTGATGTGACATCATGGTGAATCAGCGGATTGCCGAGGTCCAGTCTGCGTGATTGCGGATCGGTGCAGTACCCTTTTTCAGTGATGGTCAGCCGAGACGATTTTTACCTGCGGTTCAGCCAGTTTATCGATCGCGGCCTGAATACCGCTCGCAGGCGTATGAAGTGCGCCAGCCATCGACCGCACCTGGCGGCAGGTGGTTGAGGTAGCGGATTTTTCCACCACGCTGAACAGGCATTCCCGGGCATTCAACTCATCCACCAGCTCCGCGCTGCCAAACATATTAATGCCAAAAATTCCCCAGCGTTGTTCCATGCTTTCATTGCAGAGATCGGTATAAACCGCCTGGTGCCCGCGATGAAACGCCCCGAGTCCGATATGTACGATATCGGCTTTCAGCGCTTGTCTGTCGTACGTTGTCTTTTCCATTAGAAACCCTCCACGAATCGTCGACCAATAACGCCAAACAGGTTTACCAAAACAGTGATAATGATCTCAAATGGTAAACAAAGAACATGAATGAAATCCTAATTAAATTCAGATCCCAAACCAAATACCATTAATATCAACAGGATAGTTAAAACAAGAGACAAAAAAAGAGCATGCTTATTGAAAAGTGTGATAAGCATCGAATGAGCCACCAGAAAAATTGGTGTACCATTAAATAAACTACAGGCCCACCACGGGCAATCCATTGAATTTAAATGATTTAAACCAAAGACACTCATCAAAACGCGTCAATCTGGTTTACACAATTAGCAAAACAGGCATACCAAAGCATTGAGCAAATGAATTGAATAATGGGAATTAAGAGGACCAAGAAATGAATACGCTTATCAAACACGTTCAAACCCGACTGTTCAAAGTGCCGCTGGCGGAAATACTGGTGGATGCGAAACATGGCGATCACAGCCATTTTGAACTCATCACGACCACGATTACCCTGGAAAATGGCGCGACCGGCACCGGTTATACCTATACCGGCGGTAAAGGGGGTTATGCCATTAAGGCGATGATTGATCACGATTTTGGCTCCGGTCCTTGTAGGTAAAGACGCGGCGGAGATCGATGCCATTTACGACTTTATGGAGTGGCATATTCACTATGTTGGACGGGGAGAATTGCCTCGTTTGCAACCTCAACGGTCGATATTGCGTTATGGGATTTGAAGGGCAAACGTGAGCAATTACCGCTCTGGAAAATGGCGGGCGGTGCCAATAACAGCTGTAAAGCCTACTGCGGTGGCATTGATCTGGCGTTTCCACTCGATAAGCTGCTGCGTAGCATCCAGGGTTATCTGGACAGCGGCTTTAACGCCGTGAAAATAAAGGTGGGACAGAAAAATCCACAGGATGATATCGACCGTATCAAGGCGGTTCGCCAGCTTATTGGCCCTGACGTAACCTTTATGATTGATGCTAACTACTCGCTCTCTGTTGAACAGGCTATTGCGCTCTCGAAGGCGGTTGAGTCATGCGATATTAGCTGGTTTGAAGAGCCAACCATTCCTGATGATTACGACGGCTACGCCCGCATTGCTGAAAACACCACTATTCCACTGGCGATGGGGGAAAATCTGCATACCATTCATGAATTTGGCTATGCGCTGGATCGCGCCAGGTTAGGGTTCATTCAGCCAGATGCCTCGAACTGCTGGTGGGATCACCGGTTGGCTGAAGGCTGCCAGATTGTCGACCAATTATGGTTTGCCGATTTGCTCGCACGGTATGCAGGAACTACACGTTAGCCTGGTATCCGCTTTTGATACCGGCTGGCTGGAAGTACATAGTTTCTCCCTATCGATCGCTATACGAAACGTCCGTTAGTGGTAGAGAACTACCGGCCGTCGCCCCCAGATGAATGCGGCATTGGTGTTGAATTTGACTGGGATAAACTCAACCCATATGAAGTCTGGATGGTTGCCGGGCCTGCCACCATGCAGGCCCGGCGCAGAATCAGGTGGCAAAGAAAAAGTCGTCAAAATCATCCAGCGACTCGTCCTGATGGAAGATTTTCACCAGTTCGTTTTTGCTGTTTTCAAGGTGGTTCCAGGATGCCTGACGGCTTGTTCAGCATTACGCTTCTGTAGGGCGAGGAAGATAGAGCGGTGATCTTCAACCCACATCATGCGTAACTCTTTTTTTATGCAGGTAGTGGTAATTCAGGCGTTTCCAGCGGGGGGTTTTCCGTTCTGACGGCTCGCCAGAGCTCTGCAGATTGCTTCATCAGCACGCGGTTTTGCGTCGCCCTCGGCAATAATATTGTGGAACTCCCGATCCAGCTCTTCGAATTTGTCGCTATCACCGTCAATCAGCTTAACCTGCTGGGCAATGATTCGCTTAAGCTCGCGTTAGCTCATTCAGCCTGATCTGCGTTGCGGCAAAAACCGGTAATATTGCTCTCTATAACCTGCCGGGCCTGAAGCAGTTCGAAAGGGCCGATATCGGAATAGGGCAAAAGAGCTTTTTGATTTTAACTTTTTCAGGGCTATCAATGAAATAGATGCCAGCACCCTGACGAACTTCCACCACGCCCTTCAGCTCAAGCATGATAATTAGCTTCACGGATTGTGGTTCGACTGGTGTTAAAACGTTCTCCGAGCTCTCTTTCCGAAGGAAGCCGCTCTCCTGCTTTAAACACCCCAGAATAGAGCAGCTCCTCTATCTGGAGACCAACATCATAATAGCGCCTTTTAGTGATCGCCTGTTCCATGCTTACGCCTATAAAAAACCGACAATTCAACCCGATGATAGTGTGAAGCAAGCTGATCCGCGCCTTCCCGTAAGGAAAGCGCGGAGGCAGACTTAGATATCGATGTTCGCCGCTTTCAGCGCGTTCTCTTCGATGAAGGCACGACGTGGTTCAACCGCATCGCCCATCAGGGTAGTGAACAGCTGGTCCGCTGCAATCGCGTCTTTTACGGTAACGCGCAGCATGCGGCGACTCTCTGGATCCATGGTGGTTTCCCACAGCTGATCCGGGTTCATTTCACCCAGACCTTTATAACGCTGAATGGAGAGGCCACGACGGGACTCTTTCACCAGCCAATCCAGCGCCTGCTCGAAGCTGGCAACCGGCTGACGGCGTTCGCCACGCTCGATAAAGGCATCGTCTTCAATCAGACCGCGCAGCTTCTCGCCCAGAGTACAGATACGACGGTATTCCGCACCGGTCACAAACTCATGATCCAGTGGGTAGTCGGTATCCACACCGTGGGTACGCACACGGATCACCGGCTCGAACTGATTCAGTTCGCTGTTCTCGTTCACGTCGAACTTCCACTGGCTACCGTGCTGCTCGTTCTCGTTCAGATCGGTCACCAGGGTGTTCACCCAACGGGTCACGGCCTGCTCGCTGCTGAGGTCGGCTTCGGACAGCGTCGGCTGATAGACCAGCGCTTTCAGCAGCGTGCGCGGGAAGCGACGCTCCATGCGGCCAATCATCTTCTGGGTAGCGTTGTACTCAGAGACCAGACGTTCCAGCGGTTCACCCGCCAGCGCCGGGGCACTTGAGTTAGCATGCAGGGTCGCGCCATCAAGGGCGATAGCGATCTGGTACTGATCCATCGCTTCGTCGTCTTTGATGTACTGTTCCTGCTTGCCTTTCTTCACTTTGTACAGCGGCGGCTGGGCAATGTAGACGTGGCCACGCTCAAACGATTTCCGGCATCTGACGATAGAAGAAGGTCAACAGCAGCGTACGGATGTGCGAGCCGTCGACGTCCGCATCGGTCATGATGATGATGCTGTGATAGCGCAGTTTGTCCGGGTTGTACTCGTCACGGCCAATGCCGCAGCCCAGGGCGGTGATCAGCGTCGCCACTTCCTGAGAAGAGAGCATCTTGTCGAAGCGCGCCTTCTCAACGTTAAGGATTTTACCCTTCAGCGGCAGGATCGCCTGGTTCTTACGGTTACGGCCCTGCTTCGCAGAACCGCCCGCGGAGTCCCCTTCCACGAGGTACAGTTCGGACAGCGCCGGGTCGCGTTCCTGACAGTCTGCCAGTTTGCCCGGCAGGCCTGCTAAGTCCAGCGCGCCTTTACGACGGGTCATTTCACGGGCTTTACGCGCTGCTTCGCGCGCGCGCGCCGCGTCGATAATTTTGCCGACCACGATTTTGGCGTCGGATGGGTTTTCCAGCAGGTATTCGCTCAGCAGTTCGTTCATCTGCTGTTCAACCGCCGATTTCACCTCGGAGGAGACCAGCTTGTCTTTGGTCTGAGAGGAGAATTTCGGATCCGGCACCTTCACGGAGACAACAGCAATCAGGCCTTCACGGGCATCGTCGCCGGTGGCGCTGACTTTTGCTTTTTTGCTGTAGCCTTCTTTATCCATGTAGGCGTTCAGGGTACGGGTCATCGCCGTACGGAAGCCAACCAGGTGTGTACCGCCATCGCGCTGCGGGATGTTGTTGGTAAAGCAGTAGATGTTTTCCTGGAACCCGTCGTTCCACTGCAGCGCAACTTCCACGCCGATACCGTCTTTTTCGGTAGAGAAATAGAAGATATTTGGGTGAATTGGCGTTTTGTTCTTGTTGAGATACTCAACGAACGCCTTGATGCCGCCTTCGTAGTGGAAGTGGTCTTCTTTGCCGTCGCGCTTGTCGCGCAGGCGAATAGAGACACCGGAGTTCAGGAATGACAGCTCGCGCAGACGTTTGGCGAGGATATCGTATTCAAACTCGGTGACGTTGGTGAAGGTTTCATGGCTCGGCCAGAAACGGACCTGAGTCCCGGTTACGTCAGTTTCACCGGTAACCGCCAGCGGAGCCTGAGGTACGCCGTGCACGTAGGTTTGCTGATGCACTTTGCCTTCGCGACGGATCAGCAGTTCCAGCTTCTGCGACAGGGCGTTAACCACAGAGACACCCACGCCGTGCAGGCCGCCGGATACTTTATAGGAGTTATCATCGAACTTACCGCCTGCGTGCAGGACGGTCATGATAACTTCCGCTGCAGAGACGCCCTCTTCAGGGTGGATACCGGTCGGGATGCCACGGCCATCATCGGTTACGGAGACGGAGTTGTCGGCGTGGATCGTCACCACGATGTCTTTACAGTGACCCCGCGAGCGCTTCGTCGATAGCGTTATCCACAACCTCAAATACCATGTGGTGCAGACCGGTGCCGTCATCCGTGTCGCCGATATACATACCCGGGCGCTTACGCACCGCATCCAGCCCTTTCAGGACTTTGATACTGGAGGAGTCATAAGAATTCGACATCAACGTTTCTCGCTCATTTATTCTTGGGTTAATCCGTTATTTTACCCTTTTCCACGGTGAACATCTTCGAATTTTTGTCCGACATGTCCATTACGTGTTCAGCGCTAATCGCACTGACGAAAACTTGTGACTGCGTGGCTTTTAAGCGGCTGGCAAGCAGTCCGCGCCGCGCGTCGTCAAGTTCCGAGGCAAAATCATCAATCAGGTACAGGCAGCGTCGCCCACTCTCACGGGTTAAAAACTCGCCCTGCGCCAGGCGCAGCGCGCACATCAGCAGTTTGAGCTGCCCGCGTGATAAGGTGTCTTCTACCGGCGCACCGTCGGCACGAATGCGGAAATCCGCCTTGTGCGGGCCGTGTGCCGTGTAGGTCAACATGCGATCGCGCTCGAAGCTTCGCTCCAGCACCTCGCATAGTCGGTCTCCTTCTCCCAGCCGCGCTGGAAGGAGAAGCTTAAAGAGAACTCGGGTAAAAATTGTTGGCAGGTATCTGCCATGTCCTGCGCGATCCCGGCGCTGTACTCGGCGCGCCAGCGGCTGATCTGCTCCGCCAGTGGGATCAGCTCTTTGTCCCATGCCCGCAGTTGGGCATAGCGGGTTACCTGGCGTAGCGCGGCATTGCGCTGCTTGAGCAGCCGTTTAAGGTTGCTCCAGGCGGTAAAGAAGCCCGCTTCGTTATGGAAGCATCCCCAGTCGAGGAAGGCTCTTCTGTATTTGGGGCCGCCGTTGAGTAAAGTAAACCCCTCGGGGGTGATCAGCTGCATCGGCATCATCAGTGCCAGTTCGGCCACTTTGTGCCCGTCGGTGCCGTCGATGCGCACCTTGCTGTCGCCATGCTTGTCTTTGGTCAGGCCGATAGCCGTTTCGTGATCCTGGCCCTGCAAACGCCCATGTAAAATGAACGCTTCCTGCTCGGTGGCGAATGACGCGGCCAATCTGCAAACTGCGAAACGCCCGACCATGGCCGAGCGTATAGATGGCTTCCAGGACGCTGGTTTTGCCGCTGCCGTTGGCGCCAACCAGGAAATTAAAGCCGGGAGATAAAGCAAGATCCGCGCTTTCGATATTGCGGAAATCTTTAATTAAAAGGCGCGTCAGTGACATATCTGGGTTTCTTCGGGCCAGGGCGTAATCGGCGCAGCCAGTTTCAACGCGGACTGCGCACAGACCCTGAAACGTACACGGAGTACGCGACAGGGGCGAGCACAGCCCAGGTTGAAAGTGGCAAGTAAGATAGCCCGATAGTTATCACTACAGTCTCATTGGCATGACAACATAAGCAGCCGACTGTGATGCGGCATCTTCAATCTGTACGCTCGACACGGAATCCGTCAGCAGAATACGCACGTTTTCGCATTTCAGTGCGTTCAGCACATCCAGCACGTAACTGACGTTAAAGCCGATTTCCATTTCGGTGCCCGCCGCATAGGTGACATCGAGGATCTCTTCGGCTTCTTCCTGCTCCGGGTTGTTAGCCGTAATCTTCAGCTGGTTTTCGCTGACATACAGACGCACGCCGCGGAACTTCTCGTTAGAGAGGATCGCCGCACGAGCAAAGGCCTGCTTGAGAATATCGCAGCCCGCTTCCAGCGTTTTGTCCGGGTTCTTCGGCAATACGCGGCGATAGTCCGGGAAGCGACCATCCACCAACTTAGAGGTGAAGATAAAGTCACCGACATGCGCGCGAATGTTGTTGCTCCCAATCTGCACGCGCAGCGGGGTTTCGCCGCCGTCGAGCATACGCATCAGCTCAATCACGCCTTTACGAGGCACGATCACCGAATGGTTCGGCAAGCTCACGCCAATCGGCATGGAGCAGACCGCCAGACGGTGGCCGTCGGTGGCGACGGTACGCAGCTCTTCACCTTCGGTTTCGAACAGCATGCCGTTTAAGTAGTAGCGAACGTCCTGATGCGCCATCGAGAACTGGGTGGCTTCAATCAGACGCTTCATGGTTGCCTGCGGCAGGGTGAATTCGACTTCGCTCTGCCAGTCATCGAGGTTCGGGAAGTCGATAGCCGGGAGCGTGGAGAGCGAGAAGCGGCTGCGGCCGGAGCGCACCAGCATGCGATCGCCTTCCAGCTGCACGGCAATCTCTGCCCCTTCAGGCAGGCCACGGCAGATATCAAAGAACTTACGCGCTGGAACAGTGGTAGCGCCCGCTTCGTGAGGCTGAGAAAGCGTCACGCGTGCGACCATTTCCATCTCGAGATCGGTGCCGGTCAGCGACAGCGTGCCGTCTGCGACCTGTAGCAGCAGGTTACCGAGAATAGGCAGCGTCGGGCGGCCGCCTAAGGGGCCACTCACCTGTTGCAGCGGTTTTAATAAGTGTTCACGTTCAACGGTAAATTTCATAGCGTCACGAAGATAATGTTCTGATTAAATTGGAGAAGTCTTCTTTTATGTCGTGGCTTTCTTCACGCAGCTGCTCGATCTTACGACAGGCGTGCAGCACGGTGGTATGGTCACGGCCACCAAAGGCATCACCGATTTCCGGCAGGCTGTGGTTGGTGAGTTCCTTTGCCAGCGCCATCGCCATCTGACGCGGTCTCGCCACCGAGCGGGATCGACGTTTGGACAGCAAATCCGCCACTTTAATTTTGTAGTACTCCGCCACCGTCTTCTGAATATTGTCGATGGTGACCAGTTTTTTCCTGCAATGCCAGCAGATCGCGCAGCGCTTCACGCACGAAATCGATGGTGATCGCCCGTCCGGTGAAGTTGGCATTGGCGATGACGCGGTTCAGTGCGCCTTCCAGCTCACGAACATTGGAACGCAGACGCTTGGCAATAAAGAACGCCACCTCACCCGGCAGACGAATGTCGTTCTCGTCGGCCTTTTTCATCAGGATCGCCACGCGGGTTTCCAGTTCCGGCGGCTCGATCGCCACGGTCAGGCCCCAGCCGAAGCGGGATTTCAGACGATCCTCAACCCCGTTGATCTCTTTCGGATAACGATCCGAGGTCAAAATGATCTGCTGATTGCCTTCCAGCAGGGCATTGAAGGTGTGGAAAAACTCTTCCTGAGATCGTTCTTTATTAGCAAAGAATTGAATGTCATCGATCAGCAGCGCATCAACGGAGCGGTAGTAGCGTTTAAACTCTTCGATCGCGTTGTTTTGCAGGGCTTTAACCATGTCCTGAACGAAGCGCTCGGAGTGCATATACACGACTTTGGCATTCGGCTTACGCGCCACGATGCCATTGCCAACCGCGTGCAACAGGTGCGTTTTACCCAGACCGGTGCCGCCATAGAGGAACAGCGGGTTATAGGCGCCGCCCGGGTTATCCGCCACCTGACGGGCCGCCGCGCGCGCCAGCTGGTTCGATTTACCCTCGACGAAGTTATCGAAGGTGTGTTTGACGTTAACGTTGGAGCGGTATGTCGGCTCCGCCGGGGCCGGCACGTTGTCCCAGCCTGAACGCGGCGCTGGGGCGACGCGCGGCATGTGAACCTGCGCGGTTTGCGCGGGGTGCTGCGGCGACGTTAACGGTCTCTTTAAGGGTTTGGGTGACCGGCTTTTGTGCCCACTTCAAAACGCAGCTGTGGGGCATCGGTACCGCAAAATTCGTTCAGCAGTCCATTGATGTTATTAAGGTATTTGTCCCTTACCCAATCGAGCACAAAACGGTTTGGCGCATACAAAGCCAGCGTGTTATCGCTCAGCTCCGCCTGCAACGGGCGGATCCACAT